>NZ_JBBOUO010000001.1:702500-4978767 GCF_038006105.1 Bacillus sp. FSL H8-0545
GAAAAGCTTCTAGCGAGATAAAAGGTGCCTGTACCGCAAACCGACACAGGTAGGCGAGGAGAGAATCCTAAGGTGTGCGAGAGAACTCTGGTTAAGGAACTCGGCAAAATGACCCCGTAACTTCGGGAGAAGGGGTGCTTTCTTAACGGAAAGCCGCAGTGAATAGGCCCAAGCGACTGTTTAGCAAAAACACAGGTCTCTGCGAAGCCGTAAGGCGAAGTATAGGGGCTGACACCTGCCCGGTGCTGGAAGGTTAAGGAGAGGGGTTAGCGTAAGCGAAGCTCTGAACTGAAGCCCCAGTAAACGGCGGCCGTAACTATAACGGTCCTAAGGTAGCGAAATTCCTTGTCGGGTAAGTTCCGACCCGCACGAAAGGTGTAACGATTTGGGCACTGTCTCAACCAGAGACTCGGTGAAATTATAGTACCTGTGAAGATGCAGGTTACCCGCGACAGGACGGAAAGACCCCGTGGAGCTTTACTGTAGCCTGATATTGAATTTTGGTACAGTTTGTACAGGATAGGCGGGAGCCATTGAAACCGGAGCGCTAGCTTCGGTGGAGGCGCTGGTGGGATACCGCCCTGACTGTATTGAAATTCTAACCTACGGGTCTTATCGACCCGGGAGACAGTGTCAGGTGGGCAGTTTGACTGGGGCGGTCGCCTCCTAAAGTGTAACGGAGGCGCCCAAAGGTTCCCTCAGAATGGTTGGAAATCATTCGTAGAGTGCAAAGGCATAAGGGAGCTTGACTGCGAGACCTACAAGTCGAGCAGGGACGAAAGTCGGGCTTAGTGATCCGGTGGTTCCGCATGGAAGGGCCATCGCTCAACGGATAAAAGCTACCCCGGGGATAACAGGCTTATCTCCCCCAAGAGTCCACATCGACGGGGAGGTTTGGCACCTCGATGTCGGCTCATCGCATCCTGGGGCTGTAGTCGGTCCCAAGGGTTGGGCTGTTCGCCCATTAAAGCGGTACGCGAGCTGGGTTCAGAACGTCGTGAGACAGTTCGGTCCCTATCCGTCGTGGGCGCAGGAAATTTGAGAGGAGCTGTCCTTAGTACGAGAGGACCGGGATGGACGCACCGCTGGTGTACCAGTTGTTCTGCCAAGGGCATAGCTGGGTAGCTATGTGCGGAAGGGATAAGTGCTGAAAGCATCTAAGCATGAAGCCCCCCTCAAGATGAGATTTCCCATAGCGTAAGCTAGTAAGATCCCTGAAAGATGATCAGGTTGATAGGTTCGAGGTGGAAGCATGGTGACATGTGGAGCTGACGAATACTAATAGATCGAGGACTTAACCATATAATATGAAGCAAATGTTATCTAGTTTTGAAGGAATATACCTTCAATAGTTTGGTGATGATGGCAGAGAGGTCACACCCGTTCCCATACCGAACACGGAAGTTAAGCTCTCTAGCGCCGATGGTAGTTGGGACCTTGTCCCTGTGAGAGTAGGACGTCGCCAAGCAAAAACGAGAGAATATAAAAAACTTATTGACTTTCTAAGTGAATCAAGTATAGTAATGTTTCTCTCGAATGAATATAGTCTGGTAATGATGGCAGAGAGGTCACACCCGTTCCCATACCGAACACGGAAGTTAAGCTCTCTAGCGCCGATGGTAGTTGGGACCTTGTCCCTGTGAGAGTAGGACGTTGCCAGGCAAAATGGAGGATTAGCTCAGCTGGGAGAGCACCTGCCTTACAAGCAGGGGGTCGGCGGTTCGATCCCGTCATCCTCCACCATATATGTCGGAGGGGTAGCGAAGTGGCTAAACGCGGCGGACTGTAAATCCGCTCCTTTGGGTTCGGCAGTTCGAATCTGCCCCCCTCCACCATTTCTTAATTATTGGGCTATAGCCAAGCGGTAAGGCAACGGACTTTGACTCCGTCATGCGCTGGTTCGAATCCAGCTAGCCCAGCCATTAAGAGCCATTAGCTCAGTTGGTAGAGCATCTGACTTTTAATCAGAGGGTCGAAGGTTCGAATCCTTCATGGCTCACCATTTTCTTAAAAAAATATGCGGGTGTGGCGGAATTGGCAGACGCACCAGACTTAGGATCTGGCGCCTTTGGCGTGGGGGTTCGACTCCCTTCACCCGCACTTTTAATAAAATATCTCATACATGTCTTGCGGAAGTAGTTCAGTGGTAGAATACAACCTTGCCAAGGTTGGGGTCGCGGGTTCGAATCCCGTCTTCCGCTCCAATTTTCAATATGACATGCCGGGGTGGCGGAACAGGCAGACGCACAGGACTTAAAATCCTGCGGTGGGTGACCACCGTGCGGGTTCGACCCCCGCCCTCGGCACCATATGCGCCCGTAGCTCAATTGGATAGAGCGTTTGACTACGGATCAAGAGGTTAGGGGTTCGACTCCTCTCGGGCGCGCTTTTATTAACGGGAAGTGGCTCAGCTTGGTAGAGCACCTGGTTTGGGACCAGGGGGTCGCAGGTTCAAATCCTGTCTTCCCGATTTTCCCAAAAACATGGGGCCTTAGCTCAGCTGGGAGAGCGCCTGCCTTGCACGCAGGAGGTCAGCGGTTCGATCCCGCTAGGCTCCACTTTATTTTTTATATGTCGGAGGTATACCCAAGTTCGGCTGAAGGGATCGGTCTTGAAAACCGACAGGCGGCGAGAGTCGCGCGGGGGTTCGAATCCCTCTACCTCCTCCATTTTTTTAAAAAAGTGGTTTAGTTACATATAAAAATGAATAAGATATTAATTTTTTCCTTCATGGAGGTATACCCAAGTTCGGCTGAAGGGATCGGTCTTGAAAACCGACAGGCGGCGAGAGTCGCGCGGGGGTTCGAATCCCTCTACCTCCTCCATTTATTTTTAAAACATAATATCGTCGCGGGGTGGAGCAGTACGGTAGCTCGTCGGGCTCATAACCCGAAGGTCGCAGGTTCAAATCCTGTCCCCGCAACCAATGGTCCCGTGGTGTAGTGGTTAACATGCCTGCCTGTCACGCAGGAGATCGCCGGTTCGACCCCGGTCGGGACCGCCATTTTATGTTGGCTCGGTAGCTCAGTCGGTAGAGCAGAGGACTGAAAATCCTCGTGTCGGCGGTTCGATTCCGTCCCGAGCCACCATTTTTTTATTTTTTTTATTTATGCCGGCTTAGCTCAATTGGTAGAGCAACTGACTTGTAATCAGTAGGTTGGGGGTTCAAGTCCTCTAGCCGGCATCATTTAGGGGCATAGTTTAAAGGTAGAACTGAGGTCTCCAAAACCTCCAGTGTGGGTTCAATTCCTACTGCCCCTGTAAATTATATGGGCCTATAGCTCAGCTGGTTAGAGCGCACGCCTGATAAGCGTGAGGTCGATGGTTCGAGTCCATTTAGGCCCACCATATATTCCGCAGTAGCTCAGTGGTAGAGCTATCGGCTGTTAACCGATCGGTCGTAGGTTCGAGTCCTACCTGCGGAGCCATGGCCCGTTGGTCAAGTGGTTAAGACACCGCCCTTTCACGGCGGTAACACGGGTTCGAATCCCGTACGGGTCATAAAAAAAGAGTCAGCATATTGCTGACTCTTTTTTATTATGTATAAGCCTCTTTTTATCACCTTATTTTCCTGAAATAAATAAAGGGATTTAGGAAAAGCTATGGTATGTATTAAAAGGAGGAGATGAAAAATGACACAAGTTAGAGAACTTATGAGTACTCATATCGTACATTGTACCCCATTAGACAATGTATATGAGGCGGCTGTAAAAATGAAGGAAGAATCGGTTGGATTGATTCCTGTTATTGAAAATCAACAAGTTGTTGGGCTTGTTACTGATCGAGACTTAGTTGTTCGTGGGATTGCTGAAAAGCATCCTGGATCTAATCAAATTACAAATGTAATGACAACAAACATTGTTTCAGTTTCTCCAGATGATTCTATTGAAAAAGCTACAGAGTTAATGGCACAATATCAAATTAGACGATTACCGGTAGTTGAGAGCGGTCAACTTGTTGGGATGCTAGCACTAGGTGATTTAGCTATAAGACAATCAGCAGATGATCAAGCAGGGTTTGCTTTAAGTGAAATCTCGGAGCATACGGAATAAATTATGTATAAAGATCAGATACATTATTCTAGTATATATGGATTAAACTAATATGTTAGCGTGATGTATCTGAGACATTATATAATAAGTATAGAGTCAATATTTTTGACAGTTTTTTTAAATTTGTCATTCCTAATTTTTAATAAGAGAAAAAATGATATACTGAGAGATATAAGTATTATGAGAGATTTTGAATATAACAATATTTATTATTAATGATGTAATAATGAATTAATATTTCCTACATAGATAAAAAGGGAAGGGGAATTATATGAGGGCTGTACAGGGCGATCCAAATTGGAATTTGGTTACAGATACATATATAGAACCAAATAATTTCGCTGAGTTATTTTCTTTGCTTGTACCTTGTCATCCAAAAGGTGAAGGGAAAGAGCGAACTATATTAGTATGGAAAGAAAAAGAATTTTATAAAGAAGAAAATTTAGCGGCATTTATCGTATATGGCATGAATAAAGTAAAGAATTTACCGCAGTTTCATAAAGATGAAATTCCAACTCTAGTACGTATTCTTCGTTTATGTCAAGAGATTGGTTGGTATGAAGAGGCAAATGCTTTTATGATAGCCCAAGGACTAGATGAATTTGTCCAAACTTCATTGGAGTATGAAACATGGGATCTTTTGACGAAAGCAGTTGCTTTAAACTATTTAATTATTAAATATCGTATTGGTGAATTAACAGCTGAGGATGTAGAAATTTGGGATCGAGTTAAATTTAATGAGAAATGTATAACAAATTGTAAACATCTATTATCTCATAAAGAAGTATTGGAATTTACATTCTTTTATATGTGTAAGCGAGCAAAAACACTATCAAAAGAGCAATTAAATAGTGATATGATGAGTCTAGCAATGTATTGTAATACTTTTGTGTATGATTTATATACACATGACTTATTACGAAAGTATCGTAAGTGTACAGAATTCCTATCATATTATGGACCTAGTCAGGCAGTTTTAGCTTGTCAAAGAGCTGTACTTTCTCAAATTTCCGATCGATTAGACCCTTTAAAGACAACTCATGTAGATGATTATTTATATGTGATGAAAGAAATGATGGAGCATATGACGATAGGGGTAATGGATCGGTATGGTCATTTTATTGGAAAGTTACTATCATATGTACCATTTTTCGAAATGATCCAAGTTCCACAGCATGCATATTATTGTGAAGAATTACTGTATATTTGTAAGGGAATTGAATATAAAGAAGAAATACTACGCAATTATATATTTATACAATTACATGATTGTTTACCATCATTCTTTAAACTATTTCTTAAAAATAAGCGTTATGCAACGATTCATGATATTCTTTTCTATTGGTGCGACGATGAACAAAGAATGAGCTTAGAGAAAAAATATAATCTTAGTTTTATTTATGAAAAATATGCTTGTGGATAAACCATATTTTACATATTAAAAATTAATATAAATTAAAAAGGATCTCAAGTTTATGTGAGATCCTTTTTTGTTAGTAAAGCAAGGAGAAAGTAACTAAGATAAGAAATAACATTCCATAAAGGAGAAGTTGTGCAGTATAACTTCCTTGTATACCAAAAAAAGTATTCATTTTTTCATATAAATTCAATATATATTTCATTGGATTATCTTTGAAAGATGGGTACACAGTGTCTGCTCTTTCTAAGCTTCTTGTTCATGTTTTTGGTTATTAGGAACATGAACGTATCTAGCTATGAATAATAAAACACCTATAAAGAATACAGGAAGTACGGTAGATAAATAAAAACCATTATTAATTATATTTGTTATAAGAGCACTCAAAAGAAAAATTGCATTATAAATATGGGCAATTTTTTGTTTTAGCCGCATTTGTAATGCTTCCATAATGATTTCTAAAGCAACAAAAGCAATAATAATAGATAAGAATACAGTGTTCGTATTATAAATGATTAAACAACAGATTAAACCTAAAAAGGCCAGGTATTCAATAAAGAGAGGTATATTGCGTGGCATATAATTTACCTAACTAAATATGGCAGTGGGTTTACTGCATTTGTTTTTTCAAAATTCCATTCCCCATTATGTAATTCAAAATGGAGATGTTGCCCGTATGAATGACCTGTGTTTCCCATATGACCTACTAATTGTCCAGTTTGTACTTGATCACCAGCTTGTACAGTGCGATCCTTCATATGAGCATAAACTGTTGTATATGATTTCCCATTTATTTGATGGGCGATGAACACGACATTGCCGTAGCTAGCCGAATAATAAGATTTCACAACCTTACCCGCAGCAGCAGCTTGAATAGAGACATTTCCTTGTGCTGCTATATCTATACCATAATGCATTTGCTCCCAGCGCATATCAAAAGTGGAGCTGATTTTCCCTTGAGTAGGGAATTTGAAAACTGCTGGAATTGATGCAGGTTGAGCTGTTTTAGCTTGTGCTTGACTTTGATTTTGCACTACATAGTGTTTCGCTACATATCCGTATCCTGTGCCAAAACGAATTTTATACCAAGTACCTACCGTTTCTACTACTTGTACTTGTGTACCATTTTGTAATGAGCCAAGTAGAGTGCTACTTGTACTAGCATTGCTACGTACATTTAATTTTGGTGTTGCAACAGTATAAGAAGGAGAACCTTGTACAGTTACACCTTTTACTAGAGGTGTGGATCCATTAGATACAAATGTTTTTTGTACGTATCCAATTTGACCGTTATGTAATATTTTGTACCAATCCCCTTGTTCACCTTGAATGGTAATGAATTGACCATTTGGTAATATATCTAGAATAGAAGACTCTGTATTAGGTTCAGAACGAACGTTTAATGCGTTTGCATTTACGATATATTGATTCTTTGGTTGAACATTTTTTTTGAATAGAATTGCATCCTTTTTCATATAGCCTGTTTTGTTGTTAACAGATACTTTATACCAATCTTGAGTTGTCTCAAGAATAGTAACAGGGCTATTAAATCGAATGTTATCAATTATTGCACTGTCTGCATGGTTATTTTGATGTAGTGCAACGTTGTCAATTTTTACATATCCAGTTTTTACTGTAGATGGTTGCTTAGCAGCCGCTGTTTGTATATCGGATTCTCCCATAGAAGGAAGTAAAGAAGCAATTGCGATAGTAGTTGCTGTTAAAGCTGTAGCTTTCATATTCATGTAATAAAGACCTCCTCTAGTTGTATAGTTGTAATTTTATTATAGTATAAAGATATAATATATTGGTCGTATTCACATAAATGTAATATGAAATCAATAAAAATAATGTTAGAAGAGAGATTCGTATATAAATATTGTATATATCATTTGTGGGGTCGCATTTATATTTGTTTAACACGTTAAGATTTAATTCGCAATTAAGAAAATTAAAACAGTTGATGATGTCTTATGGCGGTGTTATACTGACAGTGATAATTTTATAGTTTGCTAGGAGGGCTGGTGTTGCCAGCTGAGAGTAAGACCTTAAGTCTTTGATCCTTTTTATTACCTGATCTAGATTATGCTAGCGTAGGGAAGCAATTCGGACACTAACAATGAGTCCCCGTTTCTTTGCGTATAGAAACGGGGCTTTTTTATTTGAAAATTTCATATTAACACCACTAGGGGTGCTTTTCGTGCTGAGAGAGGAATAATCCTTAACCCTTACAACACCTGATCTAGATAATACTAGCGAAGGGAAGTGGAACAACGAATAAATTATAATTTTATTTGCTGTAACCACTTCTTATATACAGAAGTGGTTTTTTTATTGAGATAAATAGATATATAGGAAGGGGAATTATTAATGAAATTTTGTGAAAGATTATTTGATACGGTGCATCCTGTTTGGGAGAAAAGTCATAATCATCCGTTTGTAGTAGGTATGGGGGATGGTACGTTGGAAAAAGACAAATTCCAGTACTATATTATTCAAGATTATTTATATTTGTTAGATTATGCAAAGCTATATGCAATTGGAGTTGTAAAGGCAACGAATCCACAAGTGATGGCAAAATTTGCAGAGCAAATTGATGGGATTTTAAATGGTGAAATGACGATTCATAAACAATATGCAAAAAGACTTGGCATTTCTGCACAAGAGATGGAATCTGCGAAACCATCTGCTAAAAATTTAGCCTATACAAATTACATGATGTCTGTATCTCAAAATGGCACACTTGCAGAATTAATATCAGCTTTACTTCCATGTATGTGGAGCTATTGGGAGATTGGAAAGCGTTTAAATGATATTCCTGGAGCAAGAGATCATGAGTTCTTTGGAGAGTGGATTCAAGGATATAGTTCTGAAGAATACGGTAACCTTTGTATTTGGTTAATAGATTTATTAAATGAAATGGCAGTTGGAAAGTCAGAGAAAGAGCTAGACCGATTAGAGGAGATTTTCTTATATTCGAGCCGATTTGAATATTTATTCTGGGATATGGCTTATCGTAAGGAGATGTGGGGTTTTGAGGAGCAAGAACATACTACAGTTTCATAATGTTTCCTTTCATTATGATGAGAAACCAATCATCGATGAATTAAATGCTTCTATACAAGATAAAGAGTTTGTAAGTATTATCGGACCGAGTGGGTGCGGGAAAAGTACTTTGTTTCGCCTTATTACAGGCTTAGAAGAGGCAAGTACTGGACAGATAGAGCTGACAGAAACAAAGAGTCATCCTGTAGGGTATATGCCCCAAAAAGATATGCTCTTGCCGTGGAGGACGATTATTGAGAATGCGGCTTTACCGCTAGAGTGCCAAGGTGTGGAGAAGAAAGAAGCACAAGTAAAAGCGAAAGAACTGTTACATAAATTTGGTTTACAAGGGTACGAGAAAAAATATCCGAAAGATTTATCTGGTGGTATGAGGCAACGCGTATCTTTTATCCGAACTTTATTAACAGGCGGGGAGATATTATTGTTAGATGAACCTTTTTGTGCATTGGACGCTTTAACGAAGGCATCTTTGCAAGAATGGTTGTTTGAACAATGGAAAGAGTGGGAAAAAACAATTTTATTTATCACTCATGATGTTGAAGAAGCATTGTTTCTTTCTAATCGAATTTTGGTTGTAGAAAATCAACCGATAGCAACTTTAACTGAGCGAATTGTGCCGCTTGATCGTAACCGAACAAGAAAAGATTTATATAAACCTGAAGTGTTAGCGCTTAAAGAAGAGATCCTTAGTATGTTACAAAGGCAGGTACTCGTATGATGAATCGCTTGAAGGAGTTATTACCTGCCCTCATATTAAGTGGAATTTTACTTGCTCTATGGGAAGTAGGCGCAAGAATTGTAGATGAGATGTACATTTTGCCATCACCTTCTGCAATTGTAATGAAGATATGGGCGCTGAAAGATATATTATTTACCGTTCATTTACCTGCAACGTTGTACGTCGTTTTAATAGGCGTTGTTATTTCTATCGTACTGGGCGTAGGGCTAGCAATGTTAATGAATGCGAGTACGTGGATGGAAAGAGCATTTTATCCATTATTAGTAGCTTCTCAAACAATCCCGATTACAGCACTTGCGCCACTATTTGTTTTATGGTTTGGATATACCATTTGGAGCAAGGTTGTTGTCACTGTCTTAATTACGTTTTTCCCAATTGCGGTAAATACGTATGATGGACTGCGTAGTACGAAGAAAGAATGGGAGGAGCTCTTAGTTACGTATGGTGCAACAAAAAAAGATATTTTTCTAAAGCTAAAGTTGCCATCTGCTCTTCCTTACTTTTTCTCAGCGTTAAAAATTGCAGTTCCGCTTAGTGTTATCGGGGCAGCAATTGGAGAATGGCTCGGTGCACAAGCTGGACTTGGATATTTCAGTAAAAGGATGATGACGCAGTTAGACGGAGCTGGTGTATTTGCACCAATTGTATTGCTATCATTGTTAGCTATTTTTTTCGTCATACTTATTTCTATATTAGAAAAGAAATTCATTAGTTGGAGGAAATATTCATGAAATTATTAAAACGCATCTTTGTGTTTACATTATTAGTTGCAATGATTGCAGGGTGCTCGAGTAATTCAGCATCAGATAAGAGTAAAAAAGAGAAAGAAATAACGGTCATGCTTGATTGGTATCCAAATGCGGTGCATAGCTTTATTTATGCAGCCATTGAAAAAGGCTACTTTAAAGAAGAAGGAGTAAAGGTAAATATTAAATTCCCTTCTAATCCGACTGATCCATTAACGTTAGCTGCAGCAGGAAAAGTGACAGTTGGCTTGTATTATCAGCCAGATGTTGTTATGGCTAGAGCAAATGAACAAATTCCAGTGAAATCAATTGGAGCTGTCGTGCGTTCACCGTTAAATCATGTCGTATCGCTGAAATCAGCAGGCATTCAATCACCGAAAGATTTAGAAGGAAAAACAGTTGGATATTCTGGAACACCTTTAAGTGAGATGTATTTAAAAACGATGGTAAAAGAAGCTGGTGGTAATCCAGATACAGTGAAAGTAGTTGATGTAGGCTTTGATTTAGTGCCAGCGTTAATTACGAAAAAAGTAGATGCTGTAACAGGAGCATACATTAACCATGAAGTACCTGTTATGCGTCATGAGGGTCATGAGCCGGCGTACTTTAATCCAGCTGATTACGGTGTACCGAATTATCATGAACTTGTATTTGTAACAGGTGATAAAACTTTGAAAAAGGATAAAGAAGCATTACAGGCCTTTTTACGTGGTGCGAAAAAAGGATATGATTTCATGAAGAAAAATCCGGATGAAGCATTAAATATTTTATTAAATCACCAAGAAAAAGAAAACTTCCCGCTTGTGCCAGAAGTTGAAAAAGAAAGTATGAAAATTTTATTAGAGAAGATGGAAACGAAAGATGAGCCATTCTTATCAGATTCAAAAGAGTCTTGGGAGAAACAAAATAAATGGCTGAAAGACAAAGGAATGACGAAAGAAAGTGTTCCAGCTGATGAGTTATTCGAAAATATTTTAAAGTAGGCGAATGAATATGAAAAATGAGCTCCACGTAATCTCAAATGGCCATATGCCGTTCGAAGAGTTAGTGAATGTAGCGATGCAAATTGAGAGTGAGATTGATTATTTGCATATTCGTGAGCGTGAGAAAAGTACGAAGGAATTATATGAAGGGGTGGAAAGCCTTTTAAAAAAAGGCTTTCCGGCATCTAAACTTGTTATAAATGACCGAATTGATATTGCTGTTTTATTAAATGTCCCGCGTGTACAGCTAGGGTATCGAAGTACAGATGTAAGGTCAGTGAAAGAAAAGTTTTCGTATTTGCATGTTGGTTATTCCGTACATTCTTTAGAAGAAGCGATAGAGGCTTTTAAGAATGGGGCTGATTCGCTCGTTTATGGTCATGTATTCCCAACAGAGTGCAAAAAAGGTGTACCGGCGAGAGGGTTAGAGGAAATTTCGGACATTGCAAAGAGCTTATCGATACCGATTATAGCTATTGGAGGAATTACTCCTGAAAATACAATGGATGTTCTTACAAGTGAAGTAAGTGGAATTGCTGTTATGTCTGGAATTGTAAGTAGTAGTAACCCGTATAGCAGAGCAAAATCTTATAAGGAATCAATAAGAAAGTGGGCGGAAAAACATGTGTAAGAAGTATGATGTAGCGATTATTGGCGGAGGTGTAATTGGTAGCTCAGTTGCACACTTTCTAGCAGAAAGAGGGCATAAAGTAGCGATTATAGAGAAACAAAGAATCGCATCTGAAGCTTCGAAAGCAGCTGCTGGTTTGCTCGGTGTGCAGGCAGAATGGGATGAATATGATCCGCTGTTTGAGCTTGCTAGAGAAAGCCGTGCTATATTTCCACAACTTGCAGAAGTTTTACGTGAAAAGACAGGCATCGATATTGGGTATGAGGAAAAAGGCATTTATCGCATTGCCCAAAATGAAGATGAGAAGGAAAGAATTCTTCATATTATGGATTGGCAACAGAAAACAGGTGAAGATTCCTATTTTCTAACGGGGGACCATTTACGGGAAAAAGAGCCGTTTCTATCCGAGTCAATTATAGGAGCGGTATATTATCCGAAAGATGGTCACGTTATTGCACCAGAGCTTACGAAAGCATTCGCGCATTCCGCGGCATTTTCTGGAGCTGACATATATGAACAAACAGAAGTGTTTGATATTCGTATTGAGAATAATAAAGTGACTGGGATTGTTACGAGTGAAGGTGTAATCACATGCGAAAAAGTCGTTATCGCTGGAGGGTCATGGAGTACGAAATTACTACATTATTTCCATAGTGATTGGGGTACATATCCTGTTAAGGGAGAGGTTGTTGCAGTAAGAAGCAGGAAACCGCTCTTGAAAGCTCCTATTTTCCAAGAGCGGTTTTATATTACGCCGAAGCGCGGTGGCCGTTATGTGATTGGGGCAACGATGAAGCCTCATACGTTCAATAAATCTGTACAACCAGAAAGTATTACTTCCATATTAGAGCGTGCTTATACGATATTGCCTGCTTTAAAAGAAGCAGAGTGGGAAAGTACATGGGCAGGATTAAGGCCACAATCGAATCATGAAGCTCCTTATATGGGAGAGCATGAAGAAATAAAAGGTTTATATGCTTGTACTGGACATTATCGAAACGGTATTTTATTAAGTCCTGTTTCGGGTCAGTATATGGCTGATTTAATAGAAGGAAAGCAGGAGAATCATCTGCTAGATTCATTGCTTTCTAAATCGGTTTAGAAAGGGGATGGAAGTTTGAATTTAAAAATTAATGGTAATCAAATTGAAGTACCAGTGAGTGTGGAAACAGTAGCTGAGCTACTTACACATTTAGAATTAGATAACAGAATTGTTGTAGTAGAGCGTAATAAAGATATTTTACAAAAAGATGATCATAAAGATACATCAGTTTTTGATGGAGACCAAATTGAGATTGTAACTTTCGTAGGAGGCGGTTGATTATGTTAAACATTGGACCATTTTCATTTCATTCTAGACTTTTATTAGGAACAGGGAAATTCTCTGATTTTGATGTACAGCAAAAAGCAATTGACGTTTCTGAGGCTGAAATTTTAACGTTCGCAGTACGTCGCATGGATATATTTGATGCGAAGCAACCTAATTTATTAGAGAAACTTGATGTGAAAAAATATACGTTATTACCAAATACAGCAGGAGCAAAAAATGCTGAAGAAGCTGTTCGAATTGCGAAATTAGCAAAAGCTTCTGGACTTTGTGACATGATAAAAGTAGAAGTTATTGGTGATGATAGAACGTTATTACCTGATCCGGTAGAAACGTTAAAAGCATCTGAAATGTTACTTGAAGAAGGATTTATCGTTCTACCGTACACATCTGATGATGTTGTATTAGCGCGTAAATTACAAGAACTTGGCGTGCATGCCATTATGCCAGGTGCATCACCGATTGGTTCAGGACTTGGTATTGTAAATCCATTAAATTTAAGTTTTATTATTGAACAAGCGACAGTACCAGTTATCGTGGATGCTGGTATTGGTAGCCCAGCTGATGCGGCATTTGCGATGGAATTAGGAGCAGATGGTGTTTTATTAAATACGGCTGTGTCGGGGGCAAAAGATCCTATTAAAATGGCATACGCAATGAAATTAGGTATTGAGGCAGGGCGGATAGGCTTTGAAGCAGGCCGTATTGCACGTAAACGTTGTGCAACGGCAAGTAGTCCTTTAGAAGGAATGAGCGTAGTTGAATAATCGATATTCTCGCCAAGAACTATTTTCTCCAATTGGGGGAGAAGGACAACAAAAGATAAGAGAAAAGCATGTACTTATTATCGGTGCAGGTGCATTAGGTAGTGCAAATGCAGAGATGTTTGTAAGAGCTGGCGTTGGTAAGGTGACAATTGTTGACCGCGATTATGTGGATTGGAGTAATTTACAAAGACAGCAATTGTATGCAGAGAGTGATGTAGAGAATAACCTTCCGAAGGCTGTGGCGGCAAAAAAACGTCTAGAAGAGATTAATAGTGAAGTAAGAGTAGAAGCTCTCGTTCAAGATGTAACGGCTGAAGAGTTAGAAGAACTCGTTACAAATGTTGATGTAATTATCGATGCGACTGATAATTTCGAAACGCGTTTCATTGTGAATGATATATCGCAAAAATATTCTATTCCATGGGTTTACGGGGCATGTGTAGGAAGTTACGGTCTTTCTTATACTATTATTCCAGGCAAAACGCCATGTTTATCTTGTTTATTACAATCGATTCCGCTTGGTGGAGCGACATGTGATACAGCGGGGATTATATCACCTGCTGTATCTCTTGTCGTTTCTCATCAAGTAACGGAAACACTTAAACTGTTAGTAGAAGATTATGACTCGCTTCGAGAGGGGCTTGTATCATTTGATGTATGGAAAAATGAGTATTCATGTATGAATGTGCAAAAGCTTCGTAAACATAATTGTCTATCATGTGGTGAGCAAGCATTATATCCGTATTTGAATAAAGAAAACACTTCAAAAACAGCAGTGTTATGCGGGAGAAATACAGTTCAAATTAGACCACCTCATAAAGAAGAAATGAATTTTGAGCAATATAAAGAATTGCTAAATAATCGCGTGAATGATTTGAATGTAAATCCATATTTATTATCATTTTCTGTTGAAGAAAAGAGATTAGTTGCTTTCAAAGATGGTCGTGTACTTGTGCATGGAACGAAAGATATAAGTGAAGCGAAAACAATTTATCATCGCTATTTTGGATAGAAGAGGATGAGTGGGATGAAAGTGAATAAAGCTTTAACGATTGCAGGATCTGATAGCGGAGGCGGCGCTGGAATTCAAGCAGATTTAAAAACATTCCAAGAGCTTGGTGTGTATGGAATGACGGCTATTACAGCAATTACTGCTCAAAATACGCTTGGCGTTCAAGGGGTATATCCTGTTTCTTTAGAAGGAATTACGGAACAGTTGAATTCAATTGGTACAGATTTAACACCAGATGCTGTGAAACTAGGGATGCTATTTAGTAGTGAAATTATTCAAATCGTTGCAGAACATATTAAGAAATTTGGCTGGAATAATATTGTACTAGATCCTGTTATGATTGCAAAAGGCGGAGCATCATTATTACAACAAGAAGCAGTACAAGCATTAAAGGAATATTTATTACCAGTAGCAACTGTTGTAACACCGAATGTTCCGGAAGCAGAAGTGTTAACTGGGATGGAGATTCAAAATATAGAAGATAGTAAAGAAGCTGCGAAAGTATTGCACGAATTAGGTGCTAAATATGTGCTTATGAAGGGCGGACATGCAGAATATCAAGGTAATGAAGTAATTGATTTACTCTTTGATGGAGAAGAGTTTATTGAATTTAGAAGTGAACGAATTCCTTCGAAGCAAACGCACGGAAGCGGATGTACATTCGCGTCTGCAGTTACAGCAGGACTTGCTAAAGGGTATTCAATTGAAGAGGCAGTTCAAGAGGCAAAACGATTTATTAGTATAGCGATTGAAGAGCCGTTGAATATTGGTAGTGGTCATGGACCGACGAATCATTTTGCGTACAAATTGAATAAAGCATAAGCATAAAGAATGGAAAAGCCAGTTTTACAACTGGCTTTTTTCTGTTTACTTTTTCCAAACACAGGAGTAATATATCAGCCAGAATACATTTTTGTAATATGCTGAGTCCAAATTTATGGAGCGGAGGAACCAATTTGTGCGTTGTCACTAGGGGTGAATCTTTCAATTTTGAAAGTAGGGCTACTCTCAAAGTCCGAATCCGACAGCTAACTTCGTAAGCGTCTTGAGAGAGGGCGGTGCCATGATGGATATATCACTTCGTCGGTCTGATTAGTATAGGAGAATATCAATCTATGTTTGAGTTCTTTTATGCTAAGGAGGATGAGGTACATGGAATTAACGCTTATTTGTGTTGGAGAAGAAAATAAGATAAAGAGTTTAAGAGAGCTAGTAGCATTTCAGCATGAGTTAATTATTTTTACAGCAAATGAAGAGATAGCAGCTGAAGTTAGGAATTGTGGATTTGATTCGACTTATAGCTGTAATAAGGAGCAGGATTTTACTAGTATTTGCGAGCGGATTAAGAAAGTAATTTTACTAGGAGATGAGCTTCCGATAGTTAGCTTTTTCACAGAATGCATTCGTTTCTCTTTTCAAGCGCCTATTACTGTTGTTACAAAGAATAAACGCTATCCAGCCAGGCTCTATGAAACAATTGGAGCTAAATTTGTAGTGTTTACGAACTGTGATAATATTTCTTTTTTATTTTTTGAATAGAGCGGGGGAAACGAAGATGAAGGTATTGTTACTAGGAGATATAGCGAATCGTTGGGTGGCATCGGTAGAGCGAGTTCAAGAATTGGTGGCGCTCGATCCTATTTTTCCAAGGCCATATATAATATTGCCATCGAAAGATGCCTTATATTTAAAAACAGATATTATCGAATATGAGCAGCTAAATGCAGAACTGTCGCAAGTTTATATTCGGGGAAGAAATTTACGTGCATTTTTACGAGGAGAATAAAGGTTGAATGAAAAAAGAGCGAATACTGAGTGCAGCAAGCTATGCACTTCATGTAATTCGCTCTTTCTATTTCATATTTAAAGGATCATTTTTATGAAAAAGAAAGAAAAGACAAGAAAACAGATGAAAGAATATTAATAACACGTAATGTAAGCGTTTAAAAGATGGAATATTTTCTTATTTTCAGTAATTTGCCCCTTTACAAGTTAAATATAGAGGAGTATATTTACTCTCATAAATCATTTATGAAATTTCCAAAAAAAACCTAAAATCGCTGAGTTCCAGAAATGGAGCGGGGGAACCAATTTTGTGCATCGTCACTTGGGGTGAATCTTTCAATTTTGAAAGTAGGGCTACTCTTTAGGCCCGAATCCGACAGCTAACCTCGTAAGCGTTTAGAGAGGAGGTTTACTTTGTGTTGTTCGTTTCGAACACTAAGTAGAGCTTAGTGTTCTTTTTTTGATAACCTGATGGTAAATTTTAACAAAAAGCGAGGGGTAGTTATGTTAGATGTTGTAATGATCGGGATTTTTGTTGGGTTAGTCGCATCGATGGCAAGTCTTGCAAGTTGGTCAGATAAAGTTGTGAAAGAAGGGAAGCAATCATGATGATTGCCTTATCGGTTATTGTTGCAGCGATTACGGTGTACTTAGTATACGCATTATTAAATCCAGAAAAGTTTTAATTAGGGGGAATCATTCATTATGATTTGGGTTGCAGTCGTTATTACAATGCTCTTGTTTATTTTAGTAGCAAAGCCAACGGGGATTTATTTAGAGAAAGCCTTTCAAGGTAGCAAAACGCTAGATAAAGTATTCGGGCCTTTTGAAAAACTTATTTTTAAAATTACGGGTGTAAAAGCATACAATCAAACGTGGAAACAGTACGCATTATCATTAGTTTTACTCAATGGATTCATGATTGTTGTCGTATATTTCATTTTCAGATTACAAGGTGTGCTGCCGCTAAATCCAGCACATATTGAAGGAATGGAGCCTACGCTCGCTTTTAATACAGCGATTAGTTTTATGGCTGATACAAACTTACAGCATTATAGCGGTGAAAATGGTTTATCTTATTTATCACAATTAATCGGGATTACATTTTTAATGTTTGCGGCACCAGCAACGACGTTAGCACTTGTTATGGCTTTTATTAGAGGACTCGCTGGAAAAGAACTCGGTAACTTTTTCGTTGATTTTACGAGAGCATTAACGAGAGTTTTTCTTCCTATCGCATTTATTGCAGCGCTAGTCTTTGTCACACTTGGTGTACCACAAACGTTAGACGGGGCAGTTACAGCACAAACAATTGATGGTGCGAAGCAAAGTATTTTGCGTGGTCCAGTTGCATCATTCGTTTCCATTAAGGAACTTGGAAATAACGGCGGTGGATTTTTCGGGGCAAATTCTACACATCCTTTCGAAAATCCAGGACAAATGAGTAATATTTTACAAATGATGCTTATGATGTTATTGCCAACAGCACTACCATTTACGTACGGACGAATGGTAGGAAATAAAAAACAAGGACGTATCCTTTTCGTTTCACTATTTATGGTGTTTTTACTAGGGTTTATAACGATTACTACAGCGGAATTAAATGGGAATCCAGCGTTAAATGGAATGGGTATTGAACATGTACAAGGAAGTACAGAAGGAAAAGAAGTACGATTTGGAACAGTATTTTCTTCACTATACGCAACAGTAACGACAGCTGCTGAAACAGGGGCCGTTAATACGATGCATGATACATTAACACCGATTGGCGGTTTAGTACCACTCGTAAATATGATGTTAAATACAGTATACGGTGGTGTTGGAGCAGGCTTTGTTAACATTATTATGTATGCAATTATTGCAGTCTTCATATCTGGGTTAATGGTTGGACGGACACCAGAGTTTTTAGGTAAGAAAATTGAAGGGAAGGAAATGAAATTAATTGCGGTAACGATTTTATTTCATCCATTGCTTATTTTAGGATTTTCAGCATTAGCTCTTTCAACAAGTTTAGGAACGGATGCAATTTCTCATTCAGGTTTCCACGGTTTAACGCAAGTTGTATATGAGTATACATCGTCAGCTGCGAATAACGGATCTGGATTTGAAGGATTAGCAGATAATACACCGTTTTGGAATATTACGACTGGTTTAGTTATGTTTTTAGGACGCTATTTCAGTTTAATTACGATGCTAGCTGTGGCAGCTTCGTTGAAAGAGAAGACGGTCGTACCAGAAACAGTCGGAACGTTCCGTACAGATAATGGTTTATTTGGAGGGATTTTTATCGGAACGATTGTAATTGTTGGTGCGTTAACATTTTTCCCGATGTTAGTACTCGGCCCAATTGCAGAATTTCTTACATTGAAGTAATGGAGGGTAAATGATGAGACCGGTAGTAGTAAAAGAAAAACAAGTAAATCAGTTACAAATACATGCTGTAGAAGATGAGGTTAGACAAGCGAAAACGTTGGATCGTGATATCGTGACGCATGCGATGAAACAATCCTTTGCGAAATTGAATCCGAAAGTAATGATAAAGAATCCGATTATGTTCATTGTGGAAATTGGCTTTATAATTACGTTCATTTTATCCTTTCTGCCAAGTAGTTCTAGTAGTGTACCAGGATGGTTTAATATAACAGTTTCTCTCATTCTATTATTTACAGTTTTATTTGCTAACTTTGCAGAAGCGTTAGCTGAAGGTCGTGGTAAAGCACAAGCAGATTCTTTAAAACAATCGAAGAAAGATGTGTTTGCAAATGTTGTAAAAGAAAATGGAGATATTGTTCAAGTTTCAGCAACTGATCTGAGAAAAGGTGACGTTGTTATTGTAAAACAAGGAGAAATGATTCCGAATGATGGTGAAGTAATTAAAGGATTAGCGTCTGTAGATGAATCTGCAATTACAGGGGAATCAGCTCCTGTAATAAAAGAGGCGGGCGGTGATTTTTGTTCCGTAACAGGCGGGACGATGGTCGTAAGTGATGAGATTACAATTGTAATTACGAGCAATCCTGGTGAATCATTTATTGATAAAATGATTTCTTTAGTAGAAGGAGCTGCTCGCCAAAAAACGCCGAATGAGATTGCTTTAAATACAGTATTAACGAGTTTAACTCTTATTTTCTTAATCGTTGTTGTGACGTTGCCGATTTTCACAAATTATCTAGGGTTTCAAATTGATACTGCTGTACTTGTAGCGTTGTTAGTTTGTTTAATTCCAACGACAATTGGTGGGTTATTATCAGCGATTGGTATTGCCGGGATGGACCGCGTGACAAAGTTTAATGTGCTAGCAATGTCAGGGAAAGCAGTAGAAGCTGCGGGTGATATTAATACAATTATTTTAGATAAAACGGGCACGATTACTTTCGGGAACCGAATGGCTCATACACTGCTACCTGTAGGAAATGAAACGATTGAACAAGTAGGAAAATGGGCCGCGATTAGCTCAGTTTTAGACGAAACGCCAGAAGGTCGATCAGTTATAGAATATGTACAAACGAAATCTATATCATATAATAGAGAACTTGCAGAACAAGGTGAATTTGTTCCGTTTAAAGCAGAAACGAGAATGAGTGGTGTTGATTTACAGGACGGAACGAAAGTGAGAAAAGGTGCTGTAGGTAGCGTGATTGAATGGGTTCAATCACAAGGCGGAACGATTCCGAAAGATGTGAATCAAAAAGCAGATTTAATTTCAAAAGAGGGCGGAACACCGCTTGTAGTTGCAGTAGATGATCGTGTTTACGGTTTAATTTATTTAAAGGATACAGTAAAACCTGGTATGCGTGAGCGTTTTGAACAATTGCGCCAAATGGGGATTAAAACGGTTATGTGTACAGGAGATAACCCATTAACAGCAGCAACAATTGCCAAAGAAGCAGGAGTGGATGAATTCGTTGCTGAGTGTAAGCCAGAAGATAAAATTGCGGTTATTAAAGCAGAGCAAGATAAAGGGAAACTTGTAGCAATGACAGGTGATGGTACAAATGATGCCCCGGCGTTAGCGCAAGCTGATGTTGGATTAGCGATGAATAGTGGTACCACAGCTGCAAAAGAAGCGGCCAATATGATCGATTTAGATTCGAATCCAACTAAAATTATTGAGGTTGTAGGAATCGGTAAGCAATTGTTAATGACACGTGGTGCGTTAACGACGTTTAGTATTGCGAATGATATTGCAAAATATTTTGCAATCATTCCAGCAATGTTTACACTTGCAATTCCGCAAATGGAAGCATTAAACATTATGAAATTAACATCACCGCTTTCAGCAATCTTATCAGCATTAATATTTAATGCGGTTATTATTCCGTTACTCATTCCGCTAGCGATGAAAGGTATTGCATATAAGCCGATGAGTTCGAATGCGCTGCTTAGCCGAAACTTACTCATTTACGGGCTTGGCGGGGTTATCGTTCCGTTCATTGGAATTAAAGTAATTGATATGATCGTCGGCTTGTTCATATAAGGAAGAGGGGAAAAAGATGGCGAAGAAACAAAGTATACTATCACCAATTATTCGTATTACTTTTACATTTTTAGTTTTGTGTGGCCTCGTATACCCACTTATTGTAACTGGTATTGCGCAAGCGGTAATGAAGGATAATGCGGATGGAAGTCTTATATATAATGATAAAGATGAAGTAATTGGTTCGAAATTAATCGGTCAAAATTTCACAGACCCACGTTATTTTCATGGACGTGTCTCTAGTATAGAATATAAAGCAGAGGCATCTGGTTCAAATAACTATGCACCGTCTAATCCAGATTTAGAGAAACGAGTAGAGAAAAGTATTGAAGACTGGAAGAAACAAAATCCAACCGTTCCAGTTACAGAAGTACCGATAGATTTAGTGACGAATTCAGGTTCAGGGCTTGATCCTGACATTAGTCCGAAGGCGGCTTCTGTACAGGTAGATCGCATCTCGAAATTAACGAATATTCCGAAAGAAAAGCTTGATCAATTGATTAAGGATCAAACGGAAGGCGCTGCACTCGGTTTATTTGGAGAAGATCGAGTGAACGTCTTAAAGTTAAATTTAGAATTACAGAAACTAATGAAATAGAAACAACGCTACCTCAATCTAAAGGATTGAGGTAGCGTTGTTTCAAAAGAAAGGGTGTGAGTATTTTGTATGCGGATGACTATAAACCGACGTTTCAAAGGCGAACGCCAGAAGAGTATTTAGAATATATTCGTCAGCAAAATCGAGGGAAGTTAAAGTTGTACGTAGGTGCTGCTCCAGGAGTAGGGAAAAGTTATAAGATGCTCTATGATGCTAGAGAAATGAAAAAGGATGGTATTGATATTGTAATTGGTTTAATTGAAACACATGGGAGGGAAGAGACAGAAGAAGCGATTGCTGATTTAGAAAAAGTCCCTTTAAAAGAAATAGATTATAAAGGAAAGGGATTTTATGAGCTTGATGTGGAAGGAATTATAAAGCGTGCACCGCAAGTAGTTGTAGTGGATGAACTCGCGCATAGTAATATTCCTGGATCTAAAAATAAGAAACGTTATATGGATGTACAAGAATTATTAGAAGCAGGCATATCCGTATTATCAGCATTTAATATTCAACATTTAGAGAGTGTTCATGATATTGTAGCTCAAATTACGAATGTCAAAGTACGAGAGCGTATCCCAGATTTTATTTTGCAAAAAGCAAATGAAATTCAACTCGTTGATGCAACGCCTGAGGTATTAAGGAAGAGATTAATAGATGGAAAGATATATAAGGAAGAAAAAATTCAACAAAGTTTACAAAATTTCTTCACACTCAATAATTTAGGGGCACTCAGAGAGTTATCGCTTCGTGAAGTGGCAGATGATATGGATGAGAAAATTAGTCAAACAGTTACAGAACCAATTGGGGTGAAAGAAAAAATTCTCGTTTGTGTACAATACAGTTCAACAGCAGAGAAGTTGATACGAAGAGGTTGGCGCATGGCTGACCGGTTAAACGCTGAATTGTATGTGTTAAACGTTGAGAGGGAAAATATAGATTCTCTTTCAGCAGGGAAAAAGCAAACAATTGAAGAGTGGAAATCGCTAACGAATCAATTTGAGGCGAGCTTTGTATTAGAAGAAGCGAAAGGAAGAAAGCCAGCTGACGTTATTATTGAAGTTGCGAAAAGACTACAGGTGACACAAGTTTTACTCGGACAATCGGCGAGAACACGGTGGGAAGAAATACGAAAAGGTTCTATTGTAAATGAAATTATGAGACAAACGAAGTATATTGATATTCATATCGTTGCGGATCAAAGAGCTTAAAATAGAGACTGGGTTGTTGAGGAGTCTCTATTTTTCTTTTTTCAAGCCTTTTGAATATAATTTCTGAAAGAACTCATATATAATAGAAAAAGATACTTAACATAGTGAATAATTAAAGAGTCAATGTATATAAAGAGGAGAGAATAACATGCTTGAAAATACGGGGTTAGTATTAGAAGGAGGCGGTATGCGTGGTGTATATACTGGTGGGATACTAGAATACTTTATGGAACAAGATTTATATTTTCCATATGTAGTCGGTGTATCAGCTGGTGCTTGTCATGCAGCGTCGTATCTTTCCAGACAAAGAAATAGAAACAAAACGGTCAATATTGATTATGTATCACATCCGAAGTATTTATCGTATAAAAACTTATGGAGAAAACGTCAGTTATTTGATATGGATTTCATTTTTCATGAAATACCAGAAAAGCATGTGCCGTTTGATTTTGAAACATACTTTAATAGTCCCGAACGCTTTCTTGTAGGAACAACGGATTGTGAAACAGGACAGTCTGTTTATTTTGAAAAAGAGGGAACGAATGATGATGCGCTAAATTTATTACAAGCGTCTAGTTCATTACCTTTCATTGCACCAGTAGTAAATTACCGTGGTAAGCAATTGTTAGATGGCGGGATTTCTGATCCGATTCCAGTTCGTAAAGCACAGGAGGATGGATTTAAAAAATCAGTCGTTATTTTGACGAGAAACCATGGTTACGCAAAGAAAAAATCAAAATTTGGCTGGGTTGCAACGAAAGCTTATAAAAAATACCCGAACCTTGTTAACACGATGCTAGCTCGTTATGAAGTGTATAATGAAACACTTCACTACATTGAAAAAGAAGAACAAGCTGGTAATTTATTTGTTATTCGCCCGGAAGTGCCGCTTCAAGTAGATCGTATGGAAAAGGATACGGCTAAATTACAAAATCTATATGAGCAAGGCTATGAAGATGCGAAGAGACAGTTTGCAGATTTACAGGCGTTTTTGCAAAAATAATAATTAGGCTGTGGAGAAGGAGTTCTCTGCAGCCTTTTTTGTATTGCTACTTATACGTTACTTTTTAAAAATGTATTAATGTTTAAGTGTTTAAAGAGTTTGTAAAACATATGGGTTTATTATTGAGAAAAATTGGCTTGAAGGGTATTATGACGATGTAGCGCTACTAAACTATTTAATTTATGAGGTGATTGTTAATGAAAGGAAAGGTTTTTTCAATTACGACTTTAGTATTATTAGCAACATCAATCTCAACAAGTGCATTCTATCCAACTTTAAGTGGTCACAAAAGCGGTAATCTACTATCTTACAGAGCTCAAACGACTACGAATCAAAATGCATCTCGCTGTTCAGTAGCAATTTCTTTTATTAATTCAAATGGAAATAATTCATATATTGAAAGCGCTTCGGATAAATTAGGATCCCATGAATCTGGAAGAGCATTAAATGCTACTGTGAGTAATGGTGCATATAACGCCTTTGGTGCAAAAGGACTATACTCTGAGCATTATGCTAATGAGGATAATGACTATCAAGAAGAGATTCGCAAAGGTAATTTTGATAGTAATGGAAACTTACGATTACAAAGGTACCTTTAATAGTAATAGGAACTTACGATTACAGTAATAAAAAATATTAAACAGTTGTCTTTGTAAATATTTGGATAAGGAGAAGGGGATGTATATCATCTCCTTCTTATTTAAAAGGAGCCGAGTCATGTATTTAGCTTTTAAAAATATAAAAAGCAACAAACTGTTTTCCGTAATTCTTCTTATGTCATTTTTTATTTCTTTTCTTTCTATATCAGTTGCCGCGCTTTTAACAGAGTCTAAACGAAATTTTATATCTGCTTTTCAAATCGGTTTCCCAGAAAAAAATCAAATTTTAACTGTTCCGATAGCGAATGCAACTGAATTGGAAGCGATAATTCCTTTCATACAAGATACTTTTGTGAAAAGTGATATTTACGTAGAGCATTTAAAAGCATTAAATAGTTCAGGGGCAACAAAGATCATAGCTGTGAACTTAAAAGATGAGTATTATTGGACGCCATATATTTCTGAAGGGCAATATTTTCATCGTGAAAATGTAAATGATATGGTTGTTGGTGATCAAACGAATGTAGAGGAATTATATGAATTTGATGATACATATAAAAAAATAGGAACTATATCGAGAAAAGACAGTGACGTCGGCGTAGCAGGCATATACGTTCCACTTCAAAACTTACCTACTATATCTAAAAAAGGTATTATCGCGAGTAAACAATTACAATTAACAGTTGTTAACCCTACATCATCTATCCATAACGAAATAAAAACTTTTATGAATAAGAGCAAAGAAGTAATTTCGGGTGAGGTTCAAATACTGAATGAAAGAGATCTTCAGGAACTAAATGTAACATATATAGATCCAGCAAATAAGTATTATTATAAATTCATTCTTGTTGCAATTGCTTCTGGCATTTCTGCGGTTTTATTTTGGATTTATAAAAAAGAAAGAGAGATTGCATTAAAAAAAGCAGTAGGTGCTTCTAATATGTCTATTTACTGCGAACTATATATTCAAATTTTGTTTATTTCTCTAGCAGCGATATTGTTGGTTTTTCTTACGTTAGAAATATTTTCTGGAACAATTCATACGTATTTTCAGACATACTTATTAAAACCATTAACACTATATGTATTGATATGTAATGTTGTTTTTATAATTTTTCTTACAATGTTTGTTACTATAATTCCAATCAAGCACATTATAAATATATATCCCGGAAAACATTTAAGAACGTAGGAGGTCGTCATGTTTTTTATATTTGATTCTATACGGTCTGTGAAAAAACGGTTGTTACCAAGTTTGATTATAGTAATTTCTTTAATTATTGCATTTTCTTCAGCAATAGAATTTATTAGTAATCTTTCGGGATATCGAAAAATGATGACAGTAGCAAATAATTTATCGACTCATAAAAATTTCTATGAACTTTATGCGACGCAAGATATAACGTTGTTTAGCGAAGAAAAAGCGAAAAGTGATTATCAACATTTCATTCAAGCGTTATCTAATACGATATCAATAACAAATACAACAAATTATTTGTTCCGTAACTATTCACTTAGCTTAAAAAAAGAAAATGGAACGATAAAGACTCTTATTATTGATAAAGATATTAATAAATACTTTCATATACGACTTTCACAAGGAAGATATTTTGAGGAATCGGAATTTCATAAATCAGTATTTGATATTAGACCTGTGATATTAGGTGCTAATTATAAAGAAAAGGTATCTATTGGTGATGTCATACCATCTGGAAAAATGAAGCTAAAAGTAATCGGTTTTTTAGAAAAAAATTCACCATTTACATATCCTCGAAGCGGTGAAATATCGGATAATCGTATTACATTATTAGATGACATGGCTATTTTACCAATTGGAACAGAAGAAATAGAATTTTATAGTGTAGAACTTTTATACAATGGGCTGATTATAGAAACAAATGGAAAAGTGGATATAAATGAATTTCAAAAGAAAGTATTAAAGGTAACAGAAGGTAAGGGGTATTCGTATTATATTACAAATCCGAATAAATTGTTAGAAAATGAAAAGCAAGGCATTGATAATATGTCATACCCCTTATTATTAAGCGGTACAGTTTTATTTTTTTCATTTATATCTATTTTATTAACATCAATGGCAGCGCTTTATATGGAGCGTAAAAATATTTCTATTAAATCAGCATTAGGAGCAAGTACTTTTCAACTATGTCTTACGTTTGTTATTGAGTATATGTTGTTATTCATTTTATCTATATGTATAGGAATTATGTATTTTCAATGGGAGAATAGCGGAGTAATTGAAATTCAGAAAGGGCTAGAAAATAGTACAGTATCTTTCTTTGGAACGTTACAAGTCTCTATAGAATCATTGATTGTTATAGGTGCTCTATCAATTGTAATGATCCTCATTATATATGCAATCATTTACTTCAATGTACTAAAAATAAAAAATACATATATGAAAGAGGTGTTATAGATGATTCAGCTCGCAAATGTGGCTAAGGGATACGGAAAGAGTAATTTTAGTGCTTTAAAAGATATTAATCTTACAATAGAAAAAGGCGAAATGATAGCTATTATGGGGCCATCTGGTTCGGGGAAATCAACCTTACTTAACATTATTGGCTTAATTGATAGCCCCTCTACTGGAAAGTATTTTTTAGATGGCATGGATACGAGTACATTAAAGTCAAACTATCATAAGTATAGAAATAAGGAAGTTGGATTTGTGTTTCAGAACTTTTCGCTACTAGATGATTATACAGTTATTGAAAATGTAATGCTTCCACTTATATATAGAAGAATTTCTCATAAGAAACGTATACAAATATCAAAAGAAATGCTGGAAATGGTAGGGCTTGAGAGGCATATTAACAAATATCCTTACGAGTTATCAGGTGGAGAACAGCAAAGAACAGCAATAGCAAGGGCTTTAGCACAAGATACAAAAATTATACTTGCTGATGAACCGACTGGTGCTCTCGATCAAGAAAACGGGGAAAAAATTATGAGCATTTTAAAAGAAATTAATAAACAAGGAAAAACGGTACTAGTTGTAACACACGATCAAAAGGTGGCTGAATATTGCCAGAGGACGATACGTTTACTTGATGGCAATATTCAATAAACGTTATGGTGTAATGTGGATAAAAGTATGTGATGATACATATGGAAAATGTATATAAAGGGCTTAGACATACTGGATTTACTGCAATGCTTATTTTTGGCGGTGCATTTCTGCTGCGCTGGTTGATTTATGATGAAATGCTACTAAATTAGCTTATTGGGTTTAGTGTAGGAATGATGATGGTTATTTCATCGGTTTTCATTCAAAAGTATAGTAAAGAATTACAGGTAGATGAGAGGTATTAGAAATTGTGAGCTCCCTTTATATTTGGAGGGGGCTTTTTTATTTATGAAAAAAATCCCTCTTTATGAGGGATTTTAATGTGGTAAGAAAACTAATTGATAAGCGAACAAGATCCCGAATAAATACACAAGTGGGTGAACAGCACGGAATTGTCCTTTTGCCACTTTCATAAGTGGGTATGAAATAAATCCAAGTGCGATACCTGTTGAGATACTTGATGTAAGTGGCATGCTTAAGATTACTAAAAATGCTGGGAATGCTTCATCGAACGTATCCCAATCGATATATCGAACTGAACCCATCATAAGGCTACCAACGATAATTAATGATGGTGCTGTAATAGCTGAAACGCCAGAAACAGCGCTCACTAACGGTCCGAAGAATGCTGCTAATGCAAATAGAACAGCTACTGTAACAGTTGTTAAACCAGTACGACCACCAGCTGCGACACCAGCAGATGATTCAATGTAAGCTGTTGATGGTGTTGTTCCGAACATAGCTCCAATTGTTGCTGAGAATGAGTCAGATAGAAGAGCTCGTCCTGCTTTTGGAAGCTTTCCGTCTTTCATAAATCCACCTTGTTGTGCTACACCAAGTAATGTTCCGGTTGTATCAAATAGTGTAACAAGGAAGAATGAGAACACAACGCCGTATAATCCGTAGTTAATTACATCAGATACAGCAGTAATTGGATTTGAAACGATAATTCCTTCTGGTAATCCAGGCATTGATGTAACGCCGTTTGAGAATGTTAATTGACCTGTGAAGTAAGCGATAATACCAGTTAATAACATTCCGATAAATAGTGCCCCGTTTATATTTAAAGACATAAGGATAATTGTAATTCCAAGGCCAGCTAATGCTAGTAGAACTGGAGGAGAGTGAAGATCGCCAAGCCCAACTAAGTTTGCATCATTTTTTGTAACAATTCCTGTTAAGCGCAAACCGATAAAAGCAATAAAAAGACCGATACCAGCAGTCAGTGCATGTTTTAAGTTTTCAGGAATTACTTCCATTAATTTCGTACGGAAAGATGTGAATGATAACAAAATCAAAATCATACCTGCTACGAATACAGCAGAGAATGCAATCGCGAAAGTCATGCCTTCATGAGCTTTTACAACAGAATAAGAGAAGTAAGCATTTAATCCCATACCCGGTGCAATTGCGATTGGTAAGTTTGTAAAGATTGCCATAAATAATGTTCCGACAACAGCTGCAATGATTGTCGCTGTAAATGCTTGTTCAAATGGAACGCCTGCATCCCCAAGGATGACAGGGTTTACGACAATGATATATGCCATTGTTAAAAAGGTAATAATACCTGCCATAATTTCAGTTTTAATAGAAGTTTTATGTTTTGAAAGGTTAAACATATAAACATCCTTTCTTTTTACGAATAATTTTCACAACAGTTATATATAATATTCGCTTTTTAACTATTTTGCAATAGTTTTGCATAAAAACTTTAGAACAATTCATATTTTATGTCGTAAATTCGAATATTAACCGTGAAAATGAGCGTGAATTGCGGTTTTTTAATGTGTAAGTAGTTTTTAATATTGTGTACATTATAAGGGGAAAGGAGTTGAAGGAAGTTATGCCACAGCAAAAAAACTTTTTAACGATGCCAGCGCAACATCAAAATAAACAGCCTGGTATTGAATCGTTAATGAATCCTCGTCCAAAGTTTGAAGATCCTAATTATAAAGGAAGCGAAAAGTTAAAAGGAAAGAATGTATTAATTACAGGGGGAGATAGCGGGATTGGACGAGCTGTGTCCATCGCTTTTGCAAAAGAGGGAGCAAATATTGCGATTGCTTATTTAGATGAGGACGAAGATGCGAATGAGACGAAACAACTTGTTGAGAAAGAAGGCGTGAATTGTGTATTGCTGCCGGGGGATTTAAGTAATGAGCAACATTGTAAAGATATTGTGGAAGAGACCGCCCGGCAGCTGGGGAGTTTAAATGTTCTTGTGAATAACGTCGCACAGCAATATCCGCAGCAAGGGCTAGAGTATATTACAGCGGAACAGTTAGAAAAAACGTTCCGTATTAATATTTTTTCTTATTTTCATGTTACAAAAGCAGCGCTCTCTCATTTAAAGCAAGGGGATGTAATTATAAACACGGCATCTATCGTTGCGTATGAAGGAAATGAAACGTTGATTGATTATTCTGCAACGAAAGGAGCGATTGTCGCTTTTACAAGATCGCTATCTCAGTCGTTAGTACAAAAAGGAATTCGTGTAAATGGGGTTGCACCAGGCCCAATTTGGACACCGCTTATTCCATCCAGTTTTGATGAGAAAAAAGTATCACAGTTTGGGAGCAATGTTCCTATGCAAAGGCCTGGTCAGCCGTATGAATTAGCGCCTGCATATGTATATTTGGCGTCTAGTGATTCGGCATATGTGACAGGGCAAATGATGCATGTAAATGGTGGAGTAATTGTGAATGGATAGTTTTCATTTATAAGAGCAAAGTAAAGTTAATTGCATTTATCCCGCATTAACGGGCAGTAAAATTCCACCTCAAAATTCAGGTGGAGCACAGAAGTTAGGTGGGAGATAACAGCCCGCAAATAGCGGGAGTGGTGAAGGCTAATACTTAGTGGGGGATGGACAAAACCCCCCACCGAGTAAAGTTTCACTTTATTATGATGTTAGTGCTAGGGAGGATTTAAATGAAGAAAGTATGGTTTATCGTAATCCTATTTTTCTGCCTGCCAGCTAGCGTTTTTGCTAATACAGATCATTTAATATTAGTTAACCTTACGACGAATCAGCTGTCTTTTTTTGAAGAGGGAAACTATACTAGAACATTTCCGATAACGACAGGAAGAGATAGCACCCCGACGCCTGAAGGGAATTTTTGTATTATAACTAAATATAAAAATAAAGAATACCATCGTAAAAAAATACCTGGGGGTGCACCGAATAATCCTCTCGGTACGAGATGGCTAGGTCTGGATAAAAAGGAATATGCCATTCACGGGACAAATCGTGAAGGAACGATTGGAAGCCGGGAATCGAATGGTTGTATTCGCATGCACGATCGGGACATACAATGGTTATACGACCGGGTACAATTACAGACAAAAGTAATTATTTCTCGTTTTCATACGAGTCCCGAATATGAAGCTTATAAGCTTGGTTATCGTGTTGTGAGTTGGAATGGTCGTAAAGTAGAAGAAGAACAAATTGGAATGCTTACGTTAGTAGATCGTGTAAATATATATTGGCAAGAACCAAATGGACAATTAACGAAAGTAAAAACGGTATTGCCAAATGAAAAATACGCAGTGTATTCCAAACGAAAAGATGGAACCTATTATATAGGAAACAATTTGTATATTGTAGAGGAAACGGGAGAAAAAATTCGTTATGAGCAATTACCTTATTCGATTTTAAGTAACATATATAAAAGGAAATATAATGTTCCATAATAGCTACCGTGTATAGGCGGTGGCTTATTTGTGATGAAGTTTAGTTGGTTTTAATGATTTCATACCAATCGTGTGCCTACAAATAGTGAGATGAAAAAATTGAAACAGCAACTATTATGTTTTGCTGAATATAATACAGTACAGACTGGGGGGCGGTCACATTATGAAAAGTGAATTTGCATTTAAAATTTTCTTAATCACGACTTGTTTATTTATCGTGTATGTATATGCTTTACTCGTCTTCTCCTTTTATGTTCCATATGTTGATTTAATATTGTTCATCGGATTTATTTGGGCATTTGTTAAAGCGAGGGAAGGGGAGAAGAGTGTATATCGACGCATTACTTTATGCGGGACGGTCCTTCTCGTTATTTTGTACTTCTTTATGATGCATGATTTTTGGAGGGGAATGTAAAAAAGCATACGACTAATCGTATGCTTTTACGTTTAATATTTCGGTTTAAATGTATGACAACAAGTCTCTACACTCGTTGTTACAGAGCTTTCTAGCGTCTCGTTTGTTAAAGCAGCGCTTGTATACGAACTGTTTTCAATTTGACCTGCTTCTTGTGCATCAGGTTGAACAACGATTGCACTTGCTTGACAAAGGTTACCTTGTCCCCAAAATGAGCAATTGGAAACAGAGCATTTCACTTCTGGCATAAAATCCCCTCCTTATACATTAGTGTGGGATTTTACACGCATTTCATGTATAGAAGGAGTTTCCTTTTCTTATTATTTTTTCGTTTGCTCAAGCCACTCTTTTAATTTGTCTTCCGGTTGTTCGCCGCTAATACGGCTCACTTCTTTACCATCTTTAAAATGAATGATTGTTGGAGTACCTTTAATTTTATATTCATCCCAAGGAGCATCTAATTTTTCAATATCCATAACTTTCATATCAATATTCAAGCCTTTAGCCATTGGTACTACGATAGGAGATAATTTTTGGCAATGAACGCAAGATGTTTGATAAAAGTATACTGTTTCTTCTTTTTTCTCTTTTAAATTCTTTTGGAGATCTGAAAGAGAAATTTTGTTTGTGTAGTAGTCAGGACCATCTGATTGACTAGTAGCATTATCAATTTTTTGGCTTGTTGAAGCATTTTTTTCTTCCATTTGTGTTACAGCGAAAATTGCTGCAAACAAGGCGATAATAATACCACCAAATATAAGCATTTTTTTCATTCTTTCATCTCCTTATTTGTTTTTAATTACAATAAAGCTGCAAATAGCGATTGTGATAAAGCCAATAAGAGCTAAAAACGGGATTGTCACAAAGCCGAACCAGTTTATGTATTCTCCCGTACAAGGTACGCGTCCGCAAGCTGCTCCTGCAGCTGATAGTGCTGAAAGTTTTTGAATTGCATAATGATATAAAGAAATACAAGCACCAATACTTGCAATTGGTAAGGAATAACTTGCAATGCGATAATCTTTTTTTACTACAGCAATGCCGAGCCATAAAACGAATGGATACATAAAGATACGTTGATACCAGCAAAGAACACAAGGCTCAAATTTCATGATTTCGGAAAAGTATAGGCTACCTAGCGTAGCAATAAAAGAAGCTCCCCATGCAGTAAATAAAGCATACTCTTGCTTTTTTTCTCGTCCCATATTTTATACCTCACTTATAATAGTTACATACTAAATTATAGTATGAAGTAGTACAGAAAAGAAAGAGAAAATATGTTTATCAATAAAAGTTTTGTAAAAGGAAACTTTTATTGATATAAAAATGTTCAAAAAAGCGCCATTCTCTAAGAGAGAATAGCGCTATATTTTACATTTGAATTTGCTCTACTACTTCTTCTACATGTGACTTCTGGGATGCATGGTCAATATATTGAAATAGGAGCTGCAATTGTTTGTCAACTTCTGGTAATTCTTTACTGTATTGATAAGCGTGTAAAAAGTGTTCAATACGCTTAGAAAATAGTTGGTCATTCGTTTGAACCATTAAAACGAGTAGTTTATCCCAATTACAGCAATACGTGTAATAGAGAGCTTTGTCATAGTCGTTATATGTTTGCACTGTGTTACCCTCCTTACCGAAGAGTTATATATAGTGTGTGACAAGCGAGGAGAAATACACTTGAAAGAATTTGTTAAGAAAAAAAGTGAATGAAAAGAAAAAAAACGAGGAGTCTCCTCGTTTTTTAAGCTTTTGGCATTGGCGTAGGTGTTGGTTTCCCATATCCTTCTTTGTATTTATTATCAATATAATTACGAATTTCAAGCGTTGATTTTCCTTTTTGTTTCATCGAAGCAGATTCAACTGCGATTTCTAAGCAATTTACACAAGTTGTTGCATGGGAATCCCAAACAACTTCACCATTCTTTTTGATTTCACGAATAAAGCAATTTTTATTATTTTTATGTCCTACACTTTCACCACAGCCGCAGTAACAAGGAATCCAATCCAATAGTTCAGCATTTTGTCCAGCGACAGTATAGATTTCTTTCATTTGTGGATCAAGTTTGTCTAGGAAGGTCGGAAGTGTGTCGACTCCTTTTGTCTTTTCTTGAATGTCAGCTTGCTGAGTATGTGATGCGTGGTCATGCTCTTCTTTTGATTCAGAAGATTTTTTTTCATTTGTACCAGTACTCCCGCATCCAGTAAGAATTAAGCTTAGTACTACAAGTAAAGAAAATACATATTTCTTCATAGGCTTGTCCCCTTTGCAAATGTATTAATCAAATTGTATCAAATATCATGGTGTGTCGGGTGAAGATTCTTTCGACTTATTTTTGAAGCGCCATCGTAGTGAATGGAATAGAAATAAGATTGGAATATAAGCGTATACAATATATAAGCCGGCCTGAGAAAGTACGGTATTTAATGTATTGATGCTTTCCCTGTTTGTGAAAAACAAAGATGAAACAAATATAGTCGCGATAAACAATGGCAATGTAATGTTAAATGGTATGTGAAAAGAGTAGTTACTAATACGACAAGCGGACCAAATCGTTAAACAAAGATTAGGTAAAATAATAAGAAACCATAAGAAAATAATAATGTATTCAAATCGCTGAATGAATGGGACTTTAATAATTTTTAGCATTGTTAAAGTAGGCCAAATTGTATGATGCAGTTGGCCCTGACTATAGTACATAAGGGAAACGATTGCTAGTACTACATATAAAATAGTTGTGAAAGCAATCCCGCCATGTGCCCATTTATGTAGTGATTTTCCCTTTTTAATAAGTGGGTAAAAGATAAGGATTGCTTCAAATCCAAGAAACTCTAATGCAGATGCTTTCGCTGAATATAGAATGTCTGCAGGTGAATGGGTGAAAATAGGTAAAATATTACGGACATGTGCGTATTTCATAGGGAAAACTAAGAAGAATAGTACGAAAATCGGTATTATGACGCCCCAAAAACACATTCCTGTTACAGAGCGGAAGCCGCCTTTTATTACATAATACGTCACGAGTAAAAATAATAATGTTAATTTCCATGGCTTAATTGTAGGAAAAACCCAAACTTGAATGACTTCAATATATGTACGAAGCACAGTAAGGCAAAATAAGAGAAGATATGCGGCAAAGCACATAGAGAAAAAGGTTCCAATCCATTTTCCGAAACATGTCGTATGAATGGTCATCAAATCATTGTCTTTTTCTAACATTTTTAACATACAAAACAGTACGATATGAGTTAAGACACCCGCAACAATAAGGGAAATCCAAGCATCATAACCAGCATATTGTGCAATAACTCGTTGGTATCCTAACACGCCTACTCCAATTTGAAGAGAGTGTAATAAAAGAAATGTGAAATAAGGGGAAACAGTCATTGTTTTATTTTGCTCAGCCATTGTAACACCTCACTATTCTCCGATACCAGATTGTACGATATTAACTTGCACATTAACCGCAACGTCTACGCTAGGGTACATTTCTTGAATTTGTTTCATACTCCATTTTCTCGAGTGACTACGAATTTCTTCACGTATACCTACTGGATCAATATCTTTTTCTTGGAATTGTTTTATTAATTCGTTTAAATGTTTTTCAATTGTTTTTTCTACATGTTTTTTTACGTAAGTTATATTCTCCTTTTTAGATAAATCAAGCCAATCAGGAGTGTTTTTTATGAGTCCATTTAGTTTTAAGTGGATGTGAACTTTTGGAAGACTACCGTTTTGAGAAACGTCACAGACACTTTTTCCAGATAAGTTTTGAGTAGCGATTAATCCTTTATGTTTACCTTGACGTATCGGAACTTCGTAACGTCCATTTTTAGTTGGATTAATGAGTAATTTTAATAAAAAAGAGCCTTTTTTATCTGTATACATAGCCACTTTATCTTTTTTTAAAAAAGCGATGCCTTTAATAGAAGCTGATTTGTCTTCGTCAACTTCAATATAGGGAAGAAAGGGATCGCCTCCTGATGAGTAAAAGTTATACAAAAAAATATTTAAAGCGGTCCGAGGAATTGTTTCAGTTTCTATATTTTGCTCAAGTAAATCAGCAAGATAGAGCGATCCATTTGTTTTAACATGCTTGAGAAGTTCTTCTGTTGATCCGTCTACAAGTGCTAGCTGTACGTCTCGGCCAATGTTAGGGTCACGTTGTAAGTTGTTAATAACATCCCCAATTCCACGTTCACCAAATGCTTTTCCAAATAAGACAACACGCATTTGACCTACAGCGATCGTATGTGGCGATTTGGCGTTTAGCTGTGAAGAGATTGTTTCAAGTGTACTTGCAGTAGTTGACTGAGTTTCTGGTTTAGATTGTACGCCCTTTGTATAATCTGGATAGAGAATTGTCCCGCGAAATTTTTTATCTTTCGTTATATCAAATCCACCTACATGAATAATTCGCTGTGTGTCTACTATATTTGGTTGTGTACAGCCTGATTGGAAAATTAAAATGATAATGGAAAAGCATAATAAAATATTTTTCATTTCTCCTCACCATCATGTTTTTCTTTCGCTTTGTTTGGATCATAGCGCCATTTCTTTTTTGGTCTTAGAACAGAAGCACGCTGTGCAGTTTGGCTAAATGGTAAGCGTAGAAAGCCTTCCGCTGTCCCTAAACCGCGAAATGGATATAAAGGTAATAAATAAGGCGATCCAAGTGATTTTAAACGAATTAAATGAGCTAATATGAATACGAATCCTACAATGAGACCTAAGCCCCCAAATGCACCAGCTAAAAGAATAAGCGGAAATCGTAGTATCCGGATAGTAGAAGACATTTTTACAGTTGGTGTTGTAAAAGAAGCGAGTGCTGATAAAGCGACCGCAATTAATAAAATTGTACTTGTTAAAGCAGCTTGAACAGATGCTTGCCCAATTACAATCCCACCAACGATACCGATTGTTTGTCCAACTTTTGTCGGTAATCGTGCCCCAGCTTCGCGAAGTAATTCAATTGTAATTTCTAAAAAAAGTGCCTCTAAAACAGGTGGGAAAGGTACATTAGCTCTAGAATAAATAATAGGGCCAAGTAAATCAGCTGGAATCATTTGATAGTGATATGTTAATACAGCTGTATAAATGGCTGACGAAAATAAAGAGAATGCAGCTCCAAAAAAACGAACCATCCGAAGAAATGAGCCCGCTATCCATGGTAAATAATAATCTTCTGGAGAGACGAAGAAATCGAGTAATGTCGCTGGTCCAGCTAATGCATATGGTGAACCGTCTGTTAAAATGACAACTCCTCCATTCAATAATGCATAAACGGAGCGATCTAAACGCTCTGTAGGGAGTAAAACAGGGAAGGGAGAGTTGCTGTTATCACTAATAAACTGTTCAATCATAGTCGCATCGAAAGGAACATCAAAGTCAATGTCTTGTAGGCGCTGCATTGCAGTATTAACGTGCTGTTCATTCGTAATGCCTTCGATGTAAGCAACTACGACTTTTGTTTTTGATATAGAGCCAACTACAACTTGTTTGAAAACTAATTGCTCCGTTACAATATTCCGGCGAAGTAAGTGTATATTTGTATCAATATTTTCAACAAATCCAACTTTTGGACCGATGACACTATATTCATTTTCTGTATCGTTATATAACCGTGTACCTAACACTGAACTCTCGGCACGAATAAGTGCATATTCTGCTGAGTGAGAATCATTTTTTAGCTGAATAAGTACATACCCACTTAATAATTTTTCACGAATATCATCAATAGAAGGGGCGGTGATAATCTCCTCGAGTGTGACGATATTTGCTATATCGCTTATATTTTCAATGTGATCTAATTCTCTTTTTATAGGTGTTAAAATGAATCGATTAATGAGGAGTGATTCGGCTGTAGATTTATAATAAAACAAACATAACGTCCCATCTTCTACGATGTTATAAGAAACGAAATCACTAGACCCTTTCATAGTTTGAATAAATTCTGGAATGGAACAGATTGTTTTTTTATTCTTTTTAGACGAAAAACGAAACATTTTCTCCCCCCTTACCTACATTATTTACTCGTGTTAGTTTTTGGGAAAGACAGGAATTTATACTTGAAAATTGAAAGTTCATAAAGTGAAACTTTAATCAGTGGGGGTTTTGTTCATCCCCCACTGATTATTAGCCCTCACCAATCGGGCGTTTACGGGCAGTTGATCTCCCACCTAACTTCTTTGCTCCAGCCGAATTTTGAGGTGGGAGTTTTACTACCCACAAATAGCGGGATAAAGAAAAGGAAGAGTATTGAATATCTCTTCCTTTTTGGCAGGCTAATTTGTTTTCTTTTCTTTAATAGACTTCACTAATTTAATCATTTCTGTCCGTATATCTTCTTTTTTAACATTTGATTTTTCCGCAATTTGTTTAATATCCATCCCATCTTTTTTCATTTTCAGTACATCATCGAGAGAAGTATTACTTTTTTGAGCGATGATTGTTAATACCGTGAGCTGACGTAAGCCTATGTTATACTCTTTCATTTTTTGTTTTAGTCCATCTGGTGTGGACTTTTGCATATTTGCTAATTTTTGCAGTAGTGCTTTTTTCGTTTCCTTATTCATATGATGCTTTTTCAATTTACTTGGATCTACACCGAAATGCTGTGCTGTTTTCTCCCAAGATTTATTTTGCTTATAGTAAGCTAAAACGTCCTTAATTTCTTTTTTGCTAATTCTTGCAATGTGGGCAGCTTTCCAAATTTCATGTTTGTTATAGCCGAGTTTTTCGAGAGACTGCATTTCTTCCTCTGAGATTAGCTTATGATGGTGCATTGTTACTTCTTTTGGCGGGGCAGCGGAAGCAGGGAAAACAGACACTCCGCATAATAATGCTGCTATAGTCATACTTACTGCGATTTTCTTATACATGTAAACTCCTCCTAGATGGGTAATGTGGAAAACTTACACATATCATTTCCATAAAATGTGAAAAACTTGTGAACAAGTTAAGTTTTTTTATTCACAGTATAAAAAGAAGTTTTTCTTGGTTTTCCAACATAAAACATTGATTAATAGTGAAAAACTAGGTTATAATCGAAATTGAAAATCAATATCAATAACAAACTTATACATATAGATAAAAATAAGGGGGAGAAAAATATGACTACATATACTTCCATCGCAAATGTGATTAAAGAAAGACGTTCTGTTCGTACATTTACAGATAAAGCAGTAGACAAAGAGCTATTAATTGAACTATTAAACGACGCAACATGGGCACCGAATCATAAAAACCGTGAACCATGGAATTGTAAATTATACATTGGAGAAGGCCGTCATAAATTAGTAGACGCAGTATTAAACTCTTTCACAGAAGAAGAAAGAGTGAAACGCGGCAAAATTTTATCTGACCGTTTTTTAAGCACACCTGCACAAATCGTTGTATATATGAATGAAGATCCGCGTCAAATTCCACGTGACGAAGATTACGCTGCAACATGTGCATTTATGCAAAACTTCCAATTACTTGCTTGGGAACGCGGCTTAGGATGTGTTTGGAAATCAGGTGGATTAAACTACAATCCACTATTTATAGAAGGAATCGGTTTAACAAGAGGCCAACGCATCGTTGGAATTCTTCATATCGGCTATTTTGATAAAGCACCAGAAGGAAAAGCTCGTACGCCGATTACGGAGAAGATGGAGATTATTGAGGGTTAATAGATGAGGCATTCTCGTTTTTTCGGGGGTGTCTTTTTATTATGCAATCAATCCTCATGAAAGCTTGTTCCCCATCATACACTTTCTTAAGGGAAATTGTAAGGAGGGAAAATAATGAGAGCAAGTGACGATAAAGCGCTGCAATATGCGATAGCGGAAATTACGGAAATTGCGACTGGATTTGGGCTTGATTTTTATCCGATGCGTTATGAAGTATGTCCAGCGGAAATTATTTATACATTTGGTGCATATGGGATGCCGACGAGGTTTTCACATTGGAGTTTTGGAAAGCAATTTTTCAGAATGAAATTACAATACGATTTGGGACTTAGTAAAATTTATGAACTCGTTATTAACTCTGATCCATGTTACGCCTTTTTATTAGATACGAATTCTTTAATTCAAAATAAACTAATCGTAGCGCACGTTTTAGCGCACTGTGATTTCTTTAAAAATAATATTCGTTTTTCGAATACGAAGCGAGACATGGTAGAAAGTATGGCTGCAACAGCGGATCGTGTGAAAGCATATGAGCATAAGTACGGAAAGGCAGAGGTAGAAACATTTTTAGATGCCGTACTTGCCATTCAAGAACATATTGACCCGTCACTTATGCGCCCGAAACTTGCATGGAGTATTGAAGATTTAGAAGAGGATGTAGAGAAGAAAAAGATATCACAGTACGATGATTTATGGAATTTAGATGATCGAAATAAAACACGAGAACGACCTAATATGCATAAAAAGAAGAAAATCCCTCCGCAACCAGAAAAAGATTTACTCCTCTTTATTGAAGAATATAGCCGTGAGCTAGAAGAGTGGCAGCGCGATATATTAACGATGATGCGTGAGGAAATGTTATATTTCTGGCCGCAGCTTGAAACGAAGATCATGAATGAAGGCTGGGCTTCCTACTGGCATCAACGCATACTTCGTGAAATGGACTTAACATCTGGTGAAGCAATTGAATTTGCGAAATTAAATGCAGGTGTCGTACAGCCATCAAAAACAAGTATTAATCCATACTACCTCGGTATTAAAATGTTTGAAGATATTGAAGAACGCTATAACAATCCGACAGAAGAAATGAAAAGGCGCGGTGTGAAGCCTGGTTCTGGTCGTGAGAAAATGTTTGAAGTACGGGAAATTGAATGGGACGTATCGTTCCTAAGAAACTACTTAAATAAAGAACTCGTAATGAGAGAAGATATGTACTTATTCCAGCGCCAAGGTAAGGAATATAAAGTAATTGACAAAGAGTGGGAACAAGTACGAGATCAACTCGTAAATATGCGTACAAATGGAGGTTTCCCGTACTTAGTAGTGGAAGATGGAGACTACTTAAAGAATGGGGAATTGTACATTAAACATAGTTACGAAGGAATTGAGCTAGACTTAAAATACTTAGAAAAAGTATTACCTTATCTTCATCAGTTATGGGGAAGAACGGTGCATATGGAGTCGATTGTGGAGAGTAAGGGCGTTGTGTTTTCTTATGATGGGAAGATGGTGCATCGGAAGTATGTGTAATAAAAAGAACGGACAAAGAATTTCTTGTCCGTTCTTTTTATTATATGGAGTTTTTGTTCACCAAACAGGTCGTATGCTCGATGATAATTTTCCTGTATTTTCTTTAGTAACGAATGTTGTTAAATCCTCTTTAAGCATTTGCATTCGTTCTGCACCTATGTTTGCAATCCATCGTTGTTCTATTTCAGCTACTATTTCTTCTTTTACTTTCATTACTGCTAAACCACGCTCGGTTAAAACAATAATTTTACCTCTTTTATCAGTAGGATGCGTTTGGCGCGTGACATAACCACTGTTCTCAAGAGAATCTACCATTTTACTTATGGCTTGTTTTGAAACCCCTAAATATTCAGCTAGTTCTATACCTGTTGCTCCATTAGGAAGGATGCGTTTGAACATAAAACCATGCGCTGGCCTAATATCTTCAAATCCCAATTCACTTAATTTGTCATGTAGTTCAGTAATTAGTGTGCTGAACGATAATGATAAAAGTGAAGTGAGATCTAATTCGTTAAATGTTTGATGATCCATGTATATAACCTCCGCACTTGTAGTCAATTAAGTTGACTATCGGTAAGGTCTATTGTACTATACATAATATAGTCAATCAAATTGACTATATTATGTTGGTAGAACAAATAAAGATTTATTTAAATAGAATCAATGGAGGTTTCACATGGTTAATATCGTTAAAATTAGAGGGAGTGTATTTGCACCGTATACTTTGCTGAAACCTATTCAGGATCCTGCAACAGGAAGAGCGTTTGAATATGCTGGAGATGCACGTGAATTTACACCATATGCTGTGAACACAAAGCGTTCAAGATTAGAACAAGAAGTGAATATTGATTTTTATAAAAGAGAAATTTTCACATATGCAGATGCTTGTATCGTCACTGTGAAAATTACAAATCCAGATGGCTCAATTGAGTATCAAAAAGGAGAAACAAGTACAGAAAACATTGCATGTACAAATATTGTATGGAGTGAAGATGAAGTTTCATTTGAAATGAGAGCAAGTGCAAGTAATCCTTTAAACGCGGCAGCACCTGCAGCTGATTATTTTTTGACTATACGAGTTAATGAAAGTGGTACTGTGCATGTTGAAGGTGTACATGATGGTTTCCCTTGCTATGAATTTTATAAACAAATAGACTTTGGTTCATTTGAATTAATATATACACATGATTTCAGAGAAACGGATGATACCTCAGCAGCACTAGCTGGAGAAATGGAATATAGCTTTAAAACGACAATCTAGATATAAATATAGCGCTATTTTTCAGAAGGAAGTAGCAAACGTAAAAGAGAAAGCTATTGATTATGGGAGCAAAATTGTGGTTTGTTTTACTCAATATTATGCAGTATTTAAAATAATATTATAGAGGTGTTTCTTATGACTAATATCGTTAAAATTAGAGCCAACGTATTTATTCCAATGTCTTGGACAGAACCGCGGAAGGATGCACAAACAGGGAAAGTAATCCAATTCGAAGGTGATTCACGTGAATTTACACCGCATGCGGTAAATACTATGCGCTCTAGAGTTGAGCAAGAGGTAGTAGTGGACTTTTATAAAGAAGAAGTGTTTTCATATGCAAACACGGGTATTACGACAGAGAAGGTTACAAATCCAGATGGTTCTGTGAATAAAAGAACAGGAAAAGCGAGTACTGAAAATATTGTGTGTACTGATATTGCATGGAATTCTGACGGTGTGCAATTCAAAATGAGTGCAAGTGCTAGTAATCCGTTAAATGTGTATGCCCCTCCTGTGGACTATTTATTAACTGTATGTGTGAAAAAGGATGGCAGTATCGATATTCAAGGAGAACATGATGGATTCCCTTGTTTCGAATTTTATAAGCAAGTAGATTTCGGTTCATTTGAACAAATTTATACACATGATTTTAGAAAAACTGGTGATACAGCTGAAGCGTTAGGTGGAGAGATGGATTATAGTTTTACAAAGAGGTTATAGGAAGTATGACAATGGAACGAGGGGTTACTTCATTCGTAAATGAAATGAATTTTTTGTAGTAGATATATTGTATTAGTCATATTATCCCCATGTTTGAAGCTTGTATAGTTACAAATATGGGATAAAAAGAAATGTGAGGAATGTATATGACAGTGAAAATTAGAGTTTATTCTGATTTTATTTGTCCATTTTGTTTTTTAGCTACTGTCCCTTTAGATGGGTTGCAAAGGAAAAAGATGTAGAAATAGAATGGATGCCACTTGAATTACGCCCTATCCCGCATCTTAAAGTTAAACCATGGAAATTGCCTTATGTGGTAGAAGCTTGGAGCTCGTTCATTCATCCTACTGCTAAAAAATTAGGAATAGAAATGAAATTACCTCGTTTATCGCGTCCGTATACTCATTTGCGATATTTACGTACCATGAAACAACTAATTACACTGTCTACAACTGAAATTCTCTTTGATTTCGAATGCCTTACAAACAAAATATTAGCACAAATGTTCGTGTGACGGTATAATTATAAGTATCTTAAAATTAAAGGAGGTCTTGCCTTATGAGTCAAAGAATTTCCTACTATGATGTTGCACCTGATGGCATGAAAATTATGATGGATATGGAGAAGTACACTAAGAAGTCTACAATTAATCGAATTACTAGAGAACTTATAAAGATTAGAGTCTCTCAAATTAACGGTTGTGCTTTCTGCATAGATATGCATACATCCGATGCTCGTAAGATGGGTGAAACCGAACAACGAATTTATTGTTTGAATGCTTGGAATGAATGTGATTTTTATACACCTGAAGAGAAAGTTGCTCTTGAACTATCTGAGCATATTACTCTAATTCCTACTAAAAGAGTTCCTGAAGACCTATATAAGCGAGTACGTGAACACTATGATGAGAAACAATATGTTGACCTTGTTTTGGTAATCAATCAAATCAACAGTTGGAATAGAATTTCTATTGCAATGGGAAATACAGCAACTAAAAAATAATTGCTCTCAACGAACGGAAAATAAGAATAAAATTAAAGATGTTTAAAAAATCACAATACGGTCGTTTCATTTTTCTTTATTACGCAGTTATCATAAACTGTGACATAACCAAAGTTATAAAAGTTATTGTTTCATCCTTTATAACTTTTATAATAATATTATCTTGAAACACGAAGGGACTGAACTATGCGCAGATATCAATATCTTGACCCCAAAATAAACACATAATGGAGGTAAAAATATTGATTACAGAACTACAAACCGAAAGATTAGTTTTAAGAAAAATGAAAGCATCAGACTCAGCTAGCATGTTTACAATTTGGTCTGATCCAGAAGTTACAAAATTTATGAATATCAATAGTTTTACTGATGAAAGCCAAGCGGTAGATATGATTGAAATGCTTGATAAGCTATCTCGGGAAAACAGAGCTATTCGTTATTCGATAATTGAATTAGAATCAAATGAAATTATCGGTTCTTGTGGTTATAATTCATTTGATTTCAAAAACGCCAAAGCAGAAATTGGTTACGATATTAGTAAAGCTTTTTGGGGTAAGGGATATGCGCCAGAAGCCATTCTCTCTTTAATGGATTATGCGTTTAGTACTTTAGAATTCAATAGAATAGAAGCAAAAGTTGAATCTGAAAACATTAATTCAATAAAAGTCTTACAAAAGTTAAACTTTACATTCGAAGGGACAATGAGAAAGTGTGAAAAATCTAATGAAAAGTTTATTGATCTAAGTATTTATTCAAAATTAATAACAGATTAACTTATATTGCTTAGCCTATATTCCTTAAAATGTAGGCTATTCTTATATCTTCTATTTCAAAGTTTAAATAATTTAATAAGTCGAACAGTATTTGTCTACACTTCATTATAAACTATACACTACCGTATTTTTAAACAACTTTGTTATTGAAATGGAACAGTTTAACAACGTAGCAATGCGGATTCACGCCCTCAAAATTAAACAACTTTATTATTATTAGTCAGTAAAGGCTGTCGATTAAGAGTTAGAAAAGGGTAAAGAGAATAAATTAGATGGACTACAATGCAGTGCATTTTTACTATACCCTAGAAGGTTTGACAAAAAAACAAACCGCTTTACAATATACCCTTCAGGGTATATGATATTATACAAAGTTACAAAGTAATGTATAATATAGTTATAATTACGGAGGTGGTTTACAGTGGAATATAATCAAGATATGAAAAATAGATTGAAACGTATTGAAGGTCAAGTTCGTGGTGTGCTTCGCATGATGGAAGAGGGAAAAGATTGCCGAGATGTTATTACACAGTTAACTGCATCCCGTTCTGCGCTAGATCGTACAATTGGACTCGTTGTGGGAACAAATTTAGAGCAATGTTTGCGCGAGCAGTTTGAAACAGGTAATGGCTCAAATGAAGAGTTAATTAAAGAAGCTGTTCAATTACTTGTAAAAAGCCGATAATCTGTCAAACGTATGTGTTGACAGATTTTTAAAAACATTTTAATATACCCCTATAGGTATAAGTGTATAAGTTATAGAGGAATCGACAATGAGTATAAAAGTTGATACGAGTTTAGACTGTAAAGGATTGGCTTGTCCGATGCCAATTGTGAAGACGAAAAAGGCGATGGAAGGGTTGGCAGCAGGGAAAGTTATTGAAATAGAGGCGACGGATAAGGGATCGACGTTAGATATAGAAAGTTGGTCAAGTAAAGTAGGGCATCAATATATCGGAACGAAACAAGAGGGAAATGTATTAAAGCATTATGTACGAAAATCACACGAACATGAAGTAAATGAAGTTGTGAAGTATCCTCATACAATTACGAATGGGGAATTGCAAAATATATTATTAAGTGGTGAAGATTGCACTGTATTAGATGTTCGTGAAGAAGCGGAATTCGTCTTTGGTCATATTCCATCCGCAATTTCGGTGCCGTTAGGTGAATTAGATAGTGCTATGTTAGACAGTGCGAAACCAATTTATGTTGTTTGCCGAACGGGTAATCGCAGTGATATAGCTTGCCAAATGTTGAAAGAGAAAGGTTATTCAAACGTGAAAAATGTCATTCCAGGTATGTTAGAGTGGCAAGGGAATATAGAAAAATAAAATTTTTTAAATGAAAATATACCTATGGGGGTAATTATATGGTCGCTAAGATGTTACAAGCAAAAGATGTTGCAGAGAAAGTTTTATTCGGAGAGTTATTTATTTTAGATGTTCGGAATGAAGCGGATTATGAAGAATGGAAAATTGAAGGGAAACAAATTTCTTCATTGAATAAACCGTATTTTGATTTATTAGATGGTGTAGAACATATTGTAGATGAATTACCGAGGGAGAAAGAGATTTTAGTTGTATGTGCGAAAGAGGGTTCTTCTCAGTTTGTTGCAGAGCAATTGTTAGATGAGGGTTTCAATAATATTTATTATTTAGCTGGCGGTATGAAAGCTTGGAGTGAGTATGTGAAGCCGGTAAAGGTAGGGGATGTACAGGGCGGGGGAAGTATATATCAATTTAATCGTCTTGGAAAAGGATGCTTGTCTTATATGGTAGTTTCAAACGGTGAAGCAGCAGTCATTGATGCGGTGAGAACGATTGAGGCGTACGAAGAGTTTGCAAAAGAGCACGGAGTTACTATTACTAACGTAATGGATACACATTTACATGCAGATCATATTTCAGGTGGACGTAAATTAGCTGGAAAAGTAGGCGGTACGTATTGGTTACCTCCAAAAGATGCGGAGGAAGTTGTTTTCTCTTACGAACCGCTAGTAGAAGGCACTGTTATTACGGTGGGGGGTACCCTAATTAACATTGATGCACTATACTCACCAGGGCATACGATTGGGAGTACATCATTTATTATCGATGAGACGTATTTATTATCAGGAGATATTTTATTTGTAGATTCAATTGGCCGTCCCGATCTTGCTGGGAAGGCGGAAGATTGGGTGAGTGATTTACGAAATACGTTATACAAACGTTATAAGGAACTGTCTCAAGAGTTAATCGTTTTACCAGCTCATTATTCAAAAGTAAGTGAAATGGATGAACGAGGCATTGTGAGTGCGAATTTACAAGATCTATTTAAGGAGAATATAGGATTAAATATTGTCGATGAGATAGAGTTTCGTAAAACTGTGACAGAGAATTTACCACCTCAGCCGAATGCTTATGAAGAAATTCGTCAAACGAATATGGGGAAAATCCATCCGAGTGTGGAAGAAGAGCGTGAAATGGAGATTGGTCTGAATCGTTGTGCAGTTCATGAATAATGGGATAAACAAAAAATGGAGGTATAGATGATGAATATAAAACAAGTATTAGATGCGAAAGGTTTAGCATGTCCGATGCCGATTGTAAGAACGAAGAGAGCGATGGATACTTTACAATCTGGAGAAGTGTTAGAAGTACATGTAACGGATAAAGGGTCAGTTAAGGATATTCCAGCATGGTCAAAAACAGGTGGTCATGAAATAGTAAAGCATAATATAGAAGACGATGTGCTGAAGTTTTGGATTAAGAAGGCGTAGTGAAGAACTAGTTTTGTAAATGCGGAGAGGGTGGTTATATGAATACAATATTAAGTACGCTTTTCATTGTACTTGCTGCATGGTTTGTTATTTCACGTGTTTTACCGGTGAAAGGTGTTCAAAATATAAATGGAAAAGAATTAAAGAGTATAGTGGGAAAACAGGGAAAACACTTTATCGATGTTCGTACAGTAGGTGAATATAGAGGAAATCATATGAAGGGATTTCAGAATATCCCGCTAAATGAGTTAGCTAGTAAAGTAAATCAGTTAGATAAAAATAAGGAAGTAATTGTTATTTGTCAGAGCGGGATGAGAAGTAAGCAAGCAGCAAAAGTATTAAAGAAATTAGGATTTCAGCGCGTTATAAATGTTTCAGGCGGTATGAACGCTTTGTAAGGGGAAAATAGTATCGGGTGTAGCTAGATAATTGGAGCCTTTTTACAATTTTTAAAATACCCCTATAGGTAATTAAGAGGAGGACAACATGGAACAACAGAAGAAAACGACGATTGTTTTATTTAGTGGAGATTATGATAAAGCGATGGCAGCTTATATTATTGCAAATGGTGCAGCGGCGTACGATCAAGAGGTGACTATTTTTCATACTTTCTGGGGCTTAAATGCCCTTAGGAAAGATGAGCATGTGAAAGTAAAGAAAACGTTTATAGAGAAAGTGTTTGGAAAAATGATGCCGCGCGGCGCTGATAAGATGGGATTATCAAAAATGAATTTTGCTGGTATGGGGCCAAAGATGATTAAAGGTATTATGAAGAAGCATAATGCGATGCCTTTGCCTGATTTAATTGATATGGCGAAAGAACAGGGAGTTAAGCTTGTAGCTTGTCAAATGACAGTAGATTTATTAGGGTTAAAAGAGGAAGAGATTATGGAAGGGGTAGAGTTTGCAGGAGTAGGTGTATATTTAGCAGATGCTTCGGATGGGAATGTGAATTTATTTATTTAAATCACCTTCTTTTTAGAAGGCGGGGGATACAATATGAGTTTAACAGTGCTACTTTTTATTATTGGGTTTATAGGGTCGTTTATTTCAGGAATGGTTGGGATTGGCGGGGCAATTATTAATTATCCGATGATCTTATACATGCCAGTATTGCTAGGATTTGCTGGATATACATCACATGAAGTGAGTGGTATTACAGCGATTCAAGTATTCTTTGCAACTTTTGCAGGCGCGTGGGCGTATAGGAAAAGTAACGATATGGATAAAACGTTAGTTGTGTATATGGGAGCTAGTATATTAATAGGAAGCTTTGTAGGTAGCTTTAGTGCGAATTTATTAAATGAGCATGCTGTAAATGTTGTTTACACATTACTAGCTACTATTGCGGCTATTATGATGTTTATACCAAAGCGAAGCAATCGTAAGGGGACAGAAGGAATTACGTACAATAAGTGGCTCGCTAGTTTGTTAGCGTTTATTGTAGGAAGTGTTTCCGGCATTATTGGGGCTGGTGGTGCGTTTCTTTTAGTCCCGATTATGCTAGTTGTTTTAAAACTACCGATACGTACAACAATAGCAACATCTATCGCTATTACTTTTATTTCCTCGATAGGAATTACTACTGGGAAAGTGATTACTGGACAAATAGTTGTTATTCCGGCTCTTATCGTTGCGATAGCAAGTTTATTTGCCGCTCCTCTTGGAGTGAGAGTAGGGAAGAGAGTGAATCAAAAAGTTTTGCAGTATGTATTGTCTACTTTAATTGTAGGAACTGCGATAAAGATGTGGGTTGATATGATATCGAAATAAAAAGATGGTGCTCTTGTAGCACCATCTTTTTATTTACGCCCAAATAACTTTCATTAAGTTCTTATATTCATCGTTTGCCAGTTTATATAGCATTCTCGTATGTTCAAAGACAAGTGCGGGATTAAAGTTTGGTTCTGAGAATGCAAGAGATGTTGAAATATCAATTGCATTTTGTTTGTTTAGCGTGAATTTTGCAAATCGATAAGATGTGTTTAATTCATTGATGACATGTAAAATGTCATTTTTTGATGTTGAATCAGGTACAAGAGCAACATTGAAGCAGTATATATCCACAGCAGGATGTTCGCTTTGGAAAGCAGCAATAAGTTGAATTTTTGCGCCAGCTTCTGTTTCTAATCCTACTGAAAAATGTACCGAACCATCATTTTCATCTATATTTTCTTCCATATATATATCGTTTGATTTTAAGTACTCTTTAAAATCTGAAATGTTATGTTTTACTGCAGCTTTCATATGTATGAGCCCCCTGATAATTGGAATAGATTACTATTATTTATTATAATTTAAAAATATTAAAAAAGATAGTTGGAAAGTTCTGATTTTTCATTTTAAAATAATTAAAAAGAAACAGTGCTCTACCTCCATAGAGCACTGCTTCACTTTATTCATTGTCATTAGACGATGTTTCTGTATCTTCACTGTTATTTTTATTCTTATCTTTAGTTTCATTGTTACTTGATTCGCGTTCACTCGTATTTTCAGACTTAGATTCTTTTGTTTTCTCTGAGCTTGTTTTTTTTGAATCAGAATCAGAATCAGATTTTGTATAGGCAGGTAGTCCAAGGTGACTACGAAGTTCGTTTGTAACATTAGCTAATTCTTTTTTATCTGGATTGTAGTAGTAAGTTCGGCCACCACCAGCTGACTTACTACATGTATCATCACCTTTTGCCATGTAACAGTCTTCACCTTGAATTTGTAATTTCTCAATTGAAGAATCTGCTCCATATTTATAGAATGAAAGCATATCATCGAATGTTAAGTTCGTAACGAATTGGCCATTAATGTCATCAATGATGTTACCAACTTTTGTTACTGATCCAACGCTCGTTAGTTTCTTTAAAATGGCTTCAATAACGAGTTGCTGACGTTGACCACGCATCGCATCACTATCGATGTGCCTTGTTCTAGCAAGAGCAAGAGCTTCTTCGCCATTTAACTTTTGAACACCTTTTTGCAGATGAATTGCCTCAGCAGTATCATTGCTATCTTGCTCAGTAAATTCAACTGGTACATCAACTTCAATTCCGCCCAAATCATCGACGATTTTTATAAATGATTTAAAGTTGAATTTTACAAAGTAATCGACAGGAACATTCGTTAATTTTTCAACTGCATCAATACTTGCTTGTGGTCCACCATCTTTTCCATTTTTGGTAGAACCGAATGCATGAGCGTGTGTAATTTTATCTTTTTTCTTTTCTACTGGAATATAAGTATATGTGTCTCGTGGAATACTTAATAGTTTTACCGTTTTGCTATCTTTATTAAACGTTGCAAGTAATAATGCATCCGTTCTTATAGCTTCACCATATTCTTTCCCGCGGACATCGCTTTCATCAACACCCATGATTAAGACAGAGACATTGTTTGTAATAGGTTTTACAGCCTTATCACGTAAATCAGATTTATCACCGCGCGCTAAATCGTGTGCGGCATTTCGAATAGCAGAAGATGCTTTATTTACTAAAAACCAAGTATAACCGCCACCTATTATTAAAAAGAATAAAATAACGCTTATAATAATTTTTGTTTTTTTCTTACTATTTTTCGGTTTACTTCGTGTATTTTCTTGCAAAGATGGGTTTTGCTCCATTTCTTGTACTCCTTCATTTGGATTGAAATACGACACTCATATCCACTTATTATAATGAAATTTAGCGAAAAAAAACATTACAAATCATTTACATTTCGTAAAAATTCAATTTATTTATAAAAAGTCAGATTTTCTATATTTTATTTTTAAGATGTAGGATAAGTATATGTTGTTTTAGTAGAAATGAAAATATGTATTGTGAGAAAGTGATAGAGAAGTAAGATTTGTTGAAATATAGCCAAGAAGAAGCGATTAGCTTTACATTCATTTTTTATATAATAAAGAAGTATTCTACGGATGAAGGAGAGAGCGTAATGAATCATACATCATTCCGAGCAATTGTCGTGAAAGAAAAGGAAAATAATCTATTTGAAAGAACGCTTGTTGAGAGAGAAGTAAATAGTTTACCTGAAGGAGACGTATTAATACGTGTTCATTATTCTTCATTAAATTATAAAGATGCCCTTTCAGCTACTGGTAATAAAGGTGTAACGAGAACATACCCTCATACACCAGGCATCGATGCAGCGGGAGAGGTAGTTAGTAGTGGAAATAACGCCTTTCAGGAAGGCGATCAAGTTATTGTAACTGGATATGATTTAGGTATGAATACTTCTGGTGGTTTCGGAGAATATATTCGCGTGCCATCCTCTTGGGTTGTTCCTTTACCAAAAGAAATGTCTTTGAAGGAAAGTATGATGTACGGGACAGCAGGTTTTACAGCTGCCTTATCGGTATATAAGCTCATTAGAGCGGGAATAACGCCTAGTACGGGAGATATTTTAGTAACGGGTGCTACGGGAGGAGTAGGCAGTGTAGCAGTTAGTATTTTAGGAAAGCTAGGATATAGCGTAGTAGGGGCAACAGGGAAAATGGAAGAGAAAGAGATGTTGCTACGTTTAGGTGCAAAAAAGATGATTCGCCGCGCGGAATTGAGTGATGAATCAGGAAGACCGATGCTTAAAGGAATATACGCTGGGGTTGTCGATACTGTAGGCGGAAACATGTTAGAAAGTTCTTTAAAGGTAGTTAAGTATGGAGGCTGTGTAACAACGTGTGGTAACGTAGCAGGGCATGAATTAAATACAACTGTATACCCATTCATATTACGAGGGATTAGCCTTTTAGGAATAGATTCAGTTCAATGTCCAGTAGATGTGAGAAGAGAAGTGTGGGCATTGCTAGCCGGTGAGTGGAAAAATTCAGAGCTATTATCTTATACAGAAGAATGTACATTAAAAGAATTAGATGAGAAGTTTGCACTTATACTGCAAGGAAAGTTAAAAGGAAGAACGGTTGTAAAGATGAAATGAAAAAAGAGACGCTAATTTGAGCGTCTCTTTTCCTATTATAATGATTGTTTTAAATTTACTTTTCCTTGTTCCCCTAAAACGCCATCAGCAATATTTACAGCGTGATCACCGATACGCTCTAAGTTACTTACCATATCAACGAAAATGATGCTTGCATCACCTGAACAGCTACGTTCGTTCAGACGTAATACATGACGTTTACGAAGAACACGTTCCATTTGGTCAATTTTACGTTCTTTTGCAATAACCGTTTGAGCTAGTTCAGTGTCGAAGTTTGTTAAAGCATTGATTGCATCTTGTAATGTTGAAATTGTTAATTCAAGCATTTCATTTAATTCAGCTAGTGCTTCATCTGATAGTGAAACGCGGTTTGAAATTTGGAAATCTACAAGTTCTACTAAGTTTTCTACATGATCACCAACACGTTCAATATCTCCAACAACACCTGCTAGAACTGAATGCTTTTCAGAGTCTGTATGTGAAAGTGGTTTTTCTGATAGTAAAACTAAATACTCGGTAATTTTTTTATCTAAATTGTTAATAGCTGCTTCTAATTGCGTAGCCATATCAGCGTGTTTCTTTTCTTGTGTATTTAAAAATTGGTTTGCTTCTTTTAATCCTTGTAAAGAAAACTCAGCCATGCGAACAATTTCTTTTTGCGCTTCTGTTAGTGCGATAGCAGGAGATTGTTCAATAAAGATTGGATTTAAATGTTGCGGTTTGAAATCAATAGCAGAATCTTCGCCGCGAATAAGTTTTGTTACAATCCATGCTAATACAGCGATGAATGGGAATTGAATAAGTGCATTTGTTACGTTAAATGTTCCGTGGGCAAATGCGATTGTCATTTCTGGATTTAAGTTTAAAGATGTTTGGAAATATTGAATTAAACTTGTAAATGGTACTAATAAAATCGTAAAGATAATTGTACCGACGATATTAAAGATAACGTGAACTAATGCTGCACGTCTTGCTGCAATAGAAGTACCAATTGCTGCTAATACAGCTGTAATTGTTGTACCGATGTTATCACCGAATAATACAGGAAGGGAAGCTTGTAAATCGATTGCACCCTGGCCGAATAGTTCTTGCAAAATACCGATTGTCGCACTTGAACTTTGTACGATTAAAGTGAAGACTGTACCAACAACGATTCCTAAGATTGGGTTATCACTCATGCTAACCATTAATTCTTGGAATGACTCTAAAGAACGAAGAGGTTTCATACCTGCGCTCATCAATTCTAAACCGAAGAATAACATACCAAATCCGAATACGACTTGACCTAAAGACTGTACTTTTTTATTTTTAAAGAAGAATAGTAAGATAGCTCCAACTGCCATAATTGGAAGAGCGTATTCTCCGATTTTAATTCCGATAATAAATGCAGTAACTGTCGTTCCGATGTTCGCACCCATAATAACACCAATTGCTTGTCTTAATGTCATAAATCCGGCACTTACAAGTCCGACTGTTAAAGCGGTTGTTCCTGAACTTGATTGAATTAATACTGTAACTAACATACCTGCTAGTACACCCATAAGAGGGTTTGTTGTAAAACGATCTAGAATATCGCGAAGACGATCTCCGGCTGCTTGTTGCAGTCCATCGCCCATGTATTTAATCCCGAATAAGAAAATACCTAATCCACCAATGAACTGGAAGATCATATCTTGAATATTGTATTCCACGCATTCCACTCCTTAAATTTCATGTACGATGTAATTATTAACTAAACCTTGAGGCACTGTAAACGGTTTGTCTATAATTTTTACACTAAATTTACAAAGTACTAAAAAGTTTACAATTCTTTAAAGAAACTCCTGGATTTAATTGGTTTTTATGCATGGTATCTGACTATTTCGTAAAGAAGTCACATTTATCACACTATTTATTGATAGTAAAAATAGGAGAGATAAACTATCCAAATTGGGTGTGCTAAGTAAAGTTTCACTTTATTTATAATGGTTCTTTGCATATTTTTTAATCAAAGTTAGAAAAATATGTAGGGGAAATGGGGAGGTTTGAAATGAGTGTACTGATGAAAGTGAAAAAATGATTGAAGTATATTAATCCACTTCTTTGGAGTGCTTGCAACATTAAAAAAGAGCAATTCGCATATGAATTTGCCCTGGTTTTTTATGTTAAAAAAGTTTGAGTACTTCGTATTGTAAAAACTGTGTGCAGTGTGCTTGTTTATCCTGCTATTTGTGGGAGATAAAGCTACCCACTGATTAAAGTTTCACTTTATTAGGAGTTGTCGTTATGTTTCAAGTTTATGACGACATTTCCCTTTTTGTGTCCTTTTTCAACATATATGTGAGCTTCAACAATTTCCTCAAAAGTGTATTGCCTATCAATGATCACTTTTATTTTACCGTTCTCAACTAGTTCTTTAAGGAAATTTAATGCTTCGGAAGTTTCAGGTGCGTTTTGACTTAATATGAGTTTCATGCGACTTGTCAATTTAGTCCAGAGCATTTGAGCACTTGGTAACGGTTCAACGATATTTATATAGGTACCATCTTCCTTTAACATTTTAATACAATCTGAAAAGGTACTCTTATTTACGGCTTCAAAGATAACATCATAAGCTCCGTCTATAGTAGAAAAATCGCTTGCGGTGTAATCAATTACTTCGTCAGCTCCTAGCGATTTGACCAATTCTAAATTGGAGCTACTGCACACCCCTGTAACTGTTGCGCCGAAATACTTGGAAATTTGTACTGCATAACTTCCGACACTTCCAGAAGCTCCGTAAATAAGAATGTTTTGACCGCTTCGAACGTTAGCTTTCCTAAGGAAAAACAAGGCTGTACGTGCTCCAATTGGGATGGCTGCGGCTTCTTCATAGGATATATTGGAGGGCTTCATGCACACTGCTCCATCTTCAGGTATACAAATGTACTCAGCATAAGAACCGAAATTTGCTTGGGTAGCAGCAAAAACTGGATCTCCTACTTTAAAACGCGTAACGTCTTTTCCTACTGATTCAACCTCACCAGCCAATTCCATTCCAAGTATTTGTTTTTTCGGTTGTTTAAAGCCAAGTGCAATTCGAGCGGGTAGCCAAACCGAAGAGGGAACTGTAAAACTTCTTGAACGAATATCTCCTGCTGTTACGGTTGTCGCATTAATTTTTATTAGTATTTCATTGTCTTTAGGTGTAGGTTTTTCAACTTCTTTCAATTGAAGTACGTCGGGGGGACCATATTTTGTATACAATATTGCTTTCATTAATGTTTCCTCCAATTCGTTCTATATATTAATATCATACGAACAACATGAATAAATAGAACAGCGGTTCACCTTTCAATACAATGCAAAAAGCAGTGCGATTTTTTTGGAATCCACTGCTTTTTTGCATTTGTGTATATATAATTTTTTTAGTGTAAGTACTTTGAAATGGAGCGAGTTAACATTACCCAACGGCTTTTTCGTTTATTTTATCTTTCTGTTTTTGTTTCCGTAAGCTTGTAATGTAAATGAACAGGAAAGCAATAAGTAATAGAGAGGAATAACGATATACAGTTGCATAGTTGGTAAAGTGTGCAATGAATCCAAAAATAATCGCTCCAGCACCAATTCCAAGATCAAATGCTGAGAAGAATGTTGCTGTTGCCACTCCTCTCCGGTGCGGTGCTACTCGGTCAATCATCCATGCTTGTAGTGCTGGTTGAATTGCTCCGAAACCACTTCCGTAGCACGCTGCGGCAATAATTAAGCTCGGAATTGTAGTTGTATATGACAGCAAAATAATACCTGTAAACGTAATAATAACTCCTGGAATGATGACGAATGTATGGCCTTTCGCATCATATAATCTTCCGGAAAACGGGCGGGTTACAGCGATTGCAAGTGCATTAAATAAAAAGAAGAGACTGATATCAGCAATCCCGACTTCTGTAGCAAATAATGTGATAAAGCTCCCAATTCCCCCGTACATTAATGTAATACATAATATTAATAATGAAGGAAGTAAAGCTTTACGCTCAATAAATCCATCGAGAAAGGTACCAGATGTTTGCTGTGGTGGTTGCGGCGATTTTTTGATTTGAAGTAGTTTCGTTAATACTAATGAAACTATTGTGCATGAAAGTGCACATAAAAAAAGAATCGTGAAGTTATATGTTTGCATAAGCCAAAGTCCGATAAGCGGACCGAGCGCCATGGCGATAGTTCCAGAAAGACCGAAATACCCCATGCCTTCACCGCGGCGAGCTTGCGGAATTAAATCTGAAACGACAGTTCCGTATGTAGTCGTTGTAATACCAAAACCAGCTCCGTGTAAAATTCGAACGGCAAGCAATAGGAAAATGGTTGAAGCGAAAAGATAACTGCCCATAGCGAGTAAACAAATAGCGGTACCGATCATTAAAATGATTTTTTTGTTGAATTTTTGCAAGGCATTTCCAGTTAGCGGCCTAATAAAAAGTGCTGCAACGGTAAACATACCGACAACGAATCCGATATTTGAACTTGTGCCCCCAATTTCTTTCACATAAACAGGTAAAGTTGGAATTAACATTTGAAATCCTAAAAACATACATAAGTTTGCTAGAATTAGCGCAATAAACTCTTTTGTCCATAACGGTTCTCGTTTTACGAGTACTGCCTCTCCCATATATTCATCCCCTATATAAAAGTTTTCCCGCATTAACGGGCAGTAAAACTCCCACTGATTAAAGTTTCACTTTATCTCTGTTCTTTCGAGTATATGTATTGGTCAACGTAACAGTCAAGGCGAAAAAACTGACAAATTTGTGGAAAGACTACACAACTTTGAAAAAAAGATGTAAAGTATAGATGTATAGACTAGTAGTTGTTATGAATGATAGAAATTATTTTTTCTTTAAAGAAAGCGGATTCAAATGGTAGTGGGCGAGAAGGGGATACATACTTTTTCACTACATATATTTGAAAAGGTTTACAATATGATGAAGAAAGAGGCGTGTACATATGAGACGATTAGGTATTTCTATTTATCCAGAACATTCGACAGTAGAGGAAGATAAAGAGTATGTAACATTAGCAAGTAAATACGGATTTACACGTGTATTCACATGTTTATTATCTGTAGATGGCGAAAAAGAGACGATTATAGAGGAGTTTAAGGAAACGATCTCTCATGCGAATGCGTTAGGGTTTCAAGTATTAGTTGATATTAGTCCATCTGTTTTTGAACAACTAGGTATTTCGTATAATGATTTATCGTTCTTCCATGAACTAGGTGCTTATGGTATTCGTTTAGATGTCGGTTTCTCAGGTTTAGAAGAATCAATTATGACGTACAATCCATACGGCTTAAAAATTGAAATTAATATGAGTAACGGTACGAAGTATGTAGATAACATTATGAGCCATAGACCAAATCGTGAAAATTTAATTGGCTGTCATAATTTCTATCCACATCGTTATTCAGGATTATCATACGATCATTTCATTAAATGCTCGAAACAATTTAAAGATTACGGTATGAGAACCGCTGCTTTTATTTCATCATTCGATGCAACATATGGGCCTTGGCCAGTAACGGAAGGCTTATGTACGTTAGAGCAGCATCGTAAATTACCGATGATAACACAAGCGAAGCATTTATTTGCGACAGAATTAATTGATGATGTTATTATTGCGAACGCCTATGCTTCAGAGGAAGAATTACAAGCACTAGGTGCATTAAATAAAGAGAAACAAACATTTGATATAGGACTATATGATACAACAACAGAATTAGAAAGAATTATTGTATTAGACGAACCGCATTTTTATCGCGGAGATGTATCTGAATATATGATTCGTTCTACACAGAGTCGTGTGAAATATAAAAAAGAAGAGTTCAAACCGCATAATACGCGCGAAATTAAGCGCGGTGATCTTTTAATTGATAATGAACAGTATGGTCAATATAAAGGTGAATTGCAAATTGCTTTAAAAGATATGGTGAATACAGGAAAAACAAATGTAGTTGGCCGAGTGGTAGAGGAAGAAATCTTCTTATTAGATTATTTACAAGCTTGGGATAAGTTTGGATTTACATTAAAGAAATAGAGAAAATGAAAAAGGAAAAAACTACTGACTTCAGCAGCTTTTTCCTTTTTATCCCGCATTAACGGGCAGTAAAACTCCACCTTAAAATTCAGCTGGTGCAAAGAAGCTAGGTGGAAGATTAACTGCCCGTAAACGCCCGATTGGTGAAGGCTAATAATCAGTGGGGGATGAACAAAACCCCCACTGATTAAAGTTTCACTTTATATAAAGAGCGAGAGGAAGAGCTATGACAAAAGTGCATCAGCGATTAATTTCCATTTTAGAGGAGTTTTTAGAAGAGAAATCGATGTTAAATCGAGCTTTTTTAGCGAGCCGTTTACATGTATCACCGAAGACGATTCAAAAGGATATAAAATTATTAAATGATATATTGGAAGAACACGGAGCGAAAATTGAATCACAAAGGGGGAATGGGTACGAACTAGAAATTATACAAACTAAGAAGTTTGAAGATTTTTGCTTAAATGTATTTCAAAAACAGACGGAAAAGATTCCCACTTCTTATGAAGAAAGAGTAGCTTATATTTTACAACGTATTTTAACGACAGATGGGTATATGAAGCTTTCACAGCTAGCGGAAGAGATTTATGTGAGTAAATCGACTGTAAACTTAATTATGAAAGATGTTACGGATATTTGTAGTCGCTATGAGTTACAAATTGAAAAAAGACCATATTATGGTATACGTATTGTGGGAGAAGAATTTAATATTCGTTCTTGTTTATCACAATATGGTTTACCGCGGTATGACCATACTCCGTTTCATGAGAACTATGAGCAGACGGACACGTATTTATCGTTACCCCATATTTCTCTCATCCGCTCAGTTATACTAAAGTATATCGAGGGAGGAACGATATATTTATCAGATATAGAAATTGATAATTTATCAATTCATATTGCGATTGCTTTAAAGAGATGCAGGGATGATCATTACATTCAAGCACTGCATGTAGAGGAATCTGAACTTATAATAAAGAAAGAATATAAAATTGCGAAACAGATTTTAGGGAATTTAGGGGAAGAGCTAAAACTTCAATTTCCAGAAGAAGAAATTTTATATGTGACGATGCATTTATTAAGTACTGCTGTTACAGCAAGAGATCGCTATGAAAATGTGGAAGAGCTATTAGGGAAAGACGTATATGCATTCATGCAGCATATTCTTTTCAAAGTAGCGGAAGAACGGAATCTTACTTTTTATTATGATGAAGAATTATTATTTGGTTTTGGTGTTCATTTAAAAACGTTATTAAATCGTTTGAAATATAAATTAAATACGAGAAATCCTCTTTTAGCAGAAGTGAAAAAAAATTATCCATATGCTTTTGAAATTGCAGTTCTCGTTGGAGATATAATTGGTGAATATACGGGTGAATCCATTCCAGAGAGTGAAATTGGTTATATTGCCATTCACTTTGGAGGGGCGATGAGCCGTTTACAAGAAAATAATCAAAAGAAAAGATGTTTATTAGTTTGTGCGACTGGTCAAGGGAGTGCACAGCTACTGAAATATAAAATTCTAGCACAGTTTCGAGATAAATTAGAGATTGTAGGTATTACAGGCTATTATCAATTGAAAGTAGAAGACCTTTATAAAGATAAAGTAGATTGTATTATTAGTACGATTCATATACCGAGTGGTTTGCCTGTGCCAGTTATAAAAGTGAATTCAATATTTGATGATAAAGAGATTAAATCGATTGGTCAGCAGTTATTTACGCATGTGAATAATAGTGTGCAGCAATATATTAAGGAAGATTTGATCTTCTTAAATCGTAGTGCTTCTACGAAAGAAGAGGTTATCCAGTTTTTATGTGAGAAAGCTGCTGCGAAAAGTTATGTACCCGCAAACTTTTATGCTTCTGTTATGGAGAGAGAGAACACATCTCCTACAGCGGTTGGGAATTTAGTTGCGATTCCACATCCGATGCAGTTATTAAGTGAACAAACATTTTTGATGTTTTGTACGCTTGAAAAGGCTGTTGACTGGGGAGATAAGAAAGTACAAGTTATTATTTTATTTAGTGTGAAGCGCAATAATAATGAAGATTTACAAAAGCTTTATGATTTTTTATATGATATTATGTCTAGTCAGAATACGATAGAGAAATTAACTCAGGCTGAAGTAATTGAAGATTTCCAAGAGATATTATTATCTTTATAAGAAAAGTATATAAAAACTTCCGTTACATAACGGAAGTTTTTTATGTTTAATTGTATGCGTTTTCATAATAAGATGAAAATATAGAAAAAACATAGCTTGGGGGAACTTAAAATGACTGATATGCAAACTCCATTTTCGTTAATTTTACATGGTGGCAATGCTAGAAGCGCGGCACTTGAAGCAATTGCTTTTGCAAGACAAGGAGATTTTGAGAATGCGAGTGAAAAGATGGAACTTGCTAGTGAGGAAATATCATCTGCTCATCGTATTCAAACGGATTTAATTCAAGAGGAAGCAAGGGGCAATCATGCAGAAATAAGTTTATTATTAGTGCATGCACAAGATCATTTAATGAATGCCATTACAGTGAAAGAACTTGCTGAGGAATTTATTACTCTTCATAAACGCGTGGAAGAGAAAGTGACAGTATAATATGTACATTTTATTATGTTGTGCAGCAGGCATGTCAACGAGTATGGTTGTAAGAAAAATGCAAGAAGAGGCAAAGAAACAAGGGAAGGATTATAAAATTAAAGCAGTCGATTCGGAACTTGTGAAACTGGAAATAAAAAATGCTGATGTTGTTTTAATTGGACCACAGGTGAAGTATTTGTTTCCAGCGGTAGAGTTTCTTGCGAAATCATACGATATACCAGTTGCAATTATAGAGCAACGAGATTATGGCATGTGTGATGGTTTGAAAGTACTTAAGCAAGCTGAACAATTAGTTTTAGCGTGATTATATTTTTTTAAATATAAACATTATAATGTTATAACTTTTGTTTTCGCCAGATTGAACATAGGGAGGGTTATCGATGAATGGTTTTATGAGTTTTATGGAACAGAAGATTATGCCAACAACGCAAAAGATTGCGGGGCAACGACATTTATTAGCAATTCGAAATGGAGTTATTTCTACATTACCGTTAACGATTGTCGGGTCATTTTTCGTTATCTTTTTAAACTTACCAATTGATGCATATATGGAGTGGATTGCACCGTTTCGCCATATTTTAGATATTCCATTCCGATTTACAGTAGGTTTAATGGCTTTATACGCAGCATTTGGGGTAGGGGCCTCACTCGCGAACTTTTATCAGCTCAATCAGTTAAGTGCAGGATTATTATCTGTACTCGCCTTTTTACTAGCATCAGTTGAACCTATTCAAATAACAAAAGCTGTACCAGGTGTTATTGATGCAGGAAGATATATTTCAGTAGGGACATTAAGTGCTACGTCTTTATTTGGAGCTATTGTGACAGCATTAATTGCAGTTGAAATTTATCATTTCATGATTAAGCATAATATCTCGATTAAATTACCAGACAGTGTACCACCAGCAGTTGCAAACTCGTTTGCAGCATTAATTCCAACTTTAGTAGTTATTCTTTTATTCTGGGGCATTCGTTACGGTTTGAAATTTGATGTAAATACAACGATCACATATTTAATTGCACCATTAAAGTCAGTATTAGTAGGTAATAATTTATTCGGTGGTTTATTAACAGTATTCCTAATCGTATTCTTCTGGTCGTTCGGTATACATGGTCCAGCGATTTTAGGACCAATCATTCGTCCAATGTGGGATTCAGCAATTCTTGAAAATATGGAAGTATTCACGGCTACAGGAAATGCACATCAATTACCAAACTTATTTACAGAGCAATTTATTCAATGGTTCGTATGGATTGGTGGATCAGGCTCAACGTTAGCTTTAGTAATTATGTTTATGTTCTCTAAATCTAAGTTCCTAAAAGAGTTAGGTAGATTATCATTCGTACCAGGTTTATTCAATATTAACGAGCCAATTATTTTCGGGGCACCAATTGTAATGAATCCAATTTTAATTATTCCGTTCGTTATTACACCGTTAGTTACAACGACAGTATCATATTTCGCAGTTGTTTCAGGTATGATTCCATTGATGATGGCGAAGCTGCCATTTACGATGTTAGCGCCAATTGCAGCTATTATTAGTACGGACTGGACAATTATGGCTGGTGTACTTGTACTTGTTAACTTTGTTATCTCATTCGTTATTTACTACCCATTCTTCAAAATGTATGAAAAACAACAATTAGCAGGAGAGGAGAAATCAGAATGCTCGGAGCAATTATCATCTTAATTACATTCGTAGCGGGGCAGTGTATTGCGCATTATTCAAAGTGGGTACAAAGTAAATCGTTATTAGTTTTACTACTTGTGTCGATATTATTTATCGGATGTTCAATGGGAGCTTATGTAGCATTTAGCTTACAATCACCATTCTTTATTATCGTACCAACGATTTTATGTGCAACATGTTTATCTGCAAAATATAGATTTACGAGCATGGCATTAATACAACGTGTGAAGGAGATGCAAAAGCATGGAGCGTAAATTAGGAATTTCACTTTATCCAGAGCATTCAACGAAAGAAAAAGATATGGCATATATTTCAGCAGCCGCACGCCACGGTTTTTCAAGAATATTCACTTGTTTATTATCCGTTAATCGTCCGAAAGAAGAGATTGTAGCTGAATTTAAAGAAATTATTAATCATGCAAAAGAGTACAATATGGAAGTTATTTTAGATGTAGCTCCGGCTGTATTCGATCAACTTGGTATTAGTTATAGTGATCTATCATTCTTTGCAGAGTTAGGTGCAGATGGAATTCGTTTAGATGTAGGGTTTGACGGATTAACAGAAGCGAAAATGACGAATAATCCGTACGGTTTAAAAATTGAGTTAAACGTAAGTAACGATATTGCGTATTTAGAAAATATCCTTTCGCATCAAGCGAATAAATCAGCTTTAATTGGTTGTCACAATTTTTATCCGCAAAAATTTACTGGCCTTCCGTATGATTATTTCATTTGCTGTAGTGAACGCTTTAAAAAACATGGTATTCGCACGGCAGCCTTTATTACGTCGCATGCAGCTGGCATCGGTCCATGGGATATTAACGACGGATTATGTACGCTTGAACAACATCGCCATCTACCAATGGAAGTACAAGCGAAGCATTTATGGGCGACAGGGCTGATCGATGATGTGATTATCGGAAATGCTTATGCGAGTGAAGAAGAGTTAGAGAACCTAGGAAACTTAAATCGTTACATGTTACAGCTAAAAGTACAATTTGTAGACGAAGCGACTGAAGTAGAGAAGAGAGCGACACTGCAAGAATTACACGTAAGACGCGGCGACATAACAGAATATATGGTACGTTCTACAGAAGTACGTAAAAAGTATAAAGACGACGATTTCCCAATGCGAGAAAGTGTACCGCAGGAAAGAGGCCAAGTTGTAATTGGTAACAACTCATTCGGAAAGTATAAAGGTGAACTACAAATCATCTTGAAAGAAATGCCGATAGATGAAAGGAAAAATATTGTCGGTACAATTGCTGAAGAAGAACTGTTTTTACTAGATTATGTAGGGGCTTGGACGCAGTTTACTTGTGTGGAATAGGGAAGATAAGGAGGGGGATGCTATGGCATCCTCTTTTTTCTGTTGAAATAGTAGTCTATCGTATATAGAATTCAAAGGGATAGATTTAATTTGGACGGGAGAGAAGGAGATGGAAGAGTATATAGATGATTTATTAGGGCGGATGGCTGATGAAGAAACAGAGATTTTCCATCGTGCTTATGATGAAGCAAAAGAGCTAAATGACCTATTAACTTTCCCTTATTTACAGAAGAAGATAATAAAAGCAAAAAAGCTATCTATGAAGAAAGATATGTATTATTTAATGACGAAACTCGCTATCAATACGAAAGAAATTTGTATTGCTGATTATCTTATAGATCGTTTGGAATATGAAGAGAGCCCGACTCTGTTAAGTGAATTGCTTAGTAATATTTATACATTACCAGAAGTAAGTAGTACAAATAAAATTATTCCTTATATGTATCATAAAAACGATGCTGTTCGTTTTTGGGCAGTTTCTTCCTTAAAGTTATATAAATCATTAGAAGCGGAAAGTGCATTACTAAAGTTGCTGGCTACTGAAGAAAATAAAGATGAGATTACAAATATTTGTTATACTTTGCTTGAGATTGGAACAAATCAATCAATTCTTCCATTAACAAAGCTTGTATATAGTGATAGCGCTTATGTTCGTTCAACTGTTATTGAGGTTTTAGCGAAAATAGGGGGAGCAGACTTACAAATTGTTTACATTGAAGCTTTAAAGGATAGAAATATCATAGTGAAATACGAGGCTGTTCGAGCTATTTATGCATATGGAGATGAAATGGCGACTAAGCCAATTTGCGAACGTGTAACTAAAGTTGTTTCTAGAAGACGTAAAAATGAAGTAGTACCTACCGATGAATCAGAGATTGTTATTGCTCTGCGTTTCTTACATAAGTTTGCTGATCATGAAGAAGTTTTAAAGACGTTTGGTAAGGTATATAAAAAACGAGGAAACTTGTTTATGTCAGAGAGAAAATGGATTCGGGATAATATTAGTTACTTTCAAGAGAAAGAAAGAATGTAAGAATCATAAAAAAAAGAGTTAGCCTCAATAATGAGACTAACTCTTTTTTTAATAATTAGTTTAAAATTTTCACTGTAACTGTTTTACGTCCCCAGTTACTTGATGTACCTTTATCTGGCATTAAAACGTCAATTTTATTTCCTTTAATAGCTCCACCAGTATCACCAGCGATTGCTACTCCGTAACCTTCAACCCATACTTTTGAACCTAATGGAATTACACTTGGATCAACTGCAATAAGTTTCATGTTTGGATTAGCTGTTAAGTTATGGCCTAAAGCTGATTTTACTTGGTCGCCTGCTTTATAACCATTTTCAAGTGGATCTGCTGTGTAAGCTGTTGCTACAACTTGGAACTCACGAGAAGAAGATTGTGTGTTTTTCTCAGTTTCTTTTGCAACAGGTTGTTGTGTAGCTGGTTTTTGAGCCTTATTAGCCGCTTCACGATCAGCTGCCTCTTGAGCCTTAGCTGCTTTACGAGCTTCAGCTGCTGCCTCTTGAGCCTTAGCTGCTTCACGAGCTTCAGCATCTGCCTGAGCTTTAGCCGCTTCACGAGCTTTAGCTGCTTCTTGAGCTTTAGCCGCTGCTTGAGCTTCAGCTGCTTCCTGAGCTTTAGCTGCTTCACGAGCTTTAGCTGCTTCTTGAGCTTTAGCTTCTGCTTGAGCTTCAGCATCTGCCTGAGCTTTAGTTTCTGCTTGAGCTTTAGTTTCTGCTTGAGCCTTAGCTGCTTCACGAGCTTTAGCTGCTTCCTGAGCTTTAACTTCTGCTTGAGCTTCAGCTGCTTCACGAGCTTTAGTTGCTTCTTGAGCTTTAGCTTTTGCTTGAGTTTCAGCTACTTCTCCAGCTTTAACTGCTTCACGAACTTTAGCTGTGTCTTGAACTTTAATTGCTTTTTCAACTTTAACTGCTGGTTGAACTTTAACTGGTGCTTTACCTGTTAAGTAAGGAACATGAACATAAGCTGTTTTTCCGTTATATTCAAATTGAATCCAGTCATTTTGCACTTCGTGTGTTGTTTCGATTACATCATCTTGTTTCAACTTACCAAGAATTTCTGAGTCTGTGTTTGCACCAGCACGTACGTTTAATACGTTTGCTGTTACGTAGTAAGTATCTTTTGTGTAGTCAGCGCTTATGAAAGCCTCTTTACCACTATTTAATTTAACTTTTGACCATCCGTTTTCTGTATGTAAAACGTTAACTTTATATCCATCTAATAACTTTCCGACAACTTGTGATTCAGTAGTTGGGTTTTCTCGTACATTTAGTACATCAGTCGTTACGATTGTTTCTGCTTTAGCAGATGTTGTGAAAATCCCAAGACCAAAAACCGCTGCTGTTGCTATACCCATAAATTTTTTCATAATAGCCTCCATTGCATTTGTTTTCGTTGACCTCATTATAGCAACCATTATTTTCTTATTTGCGGAAAACACAAAACTACAAAGCATTCGTAACGAGGCATTAATATTCTGTAATAATTCCATTAATATCCTGATAGCGTTTTCTTCGCGTTTTTTAGGGGATTAGAACATAGTATTCATAAAATCAATACTATTTTAATTACTAATAGATTAATAATGTATCAGTAGAGTTACACTGTCATTTCTATAACGTTACGAAATAGGGGTATTTAACTGTTTAAATTGCAATTTAGTTATAAAAATATAATTTTTTTGTGTGTGAAGTCATATATATAGGGTTAATTTTAATGAAATAGAGATATAATTGTTACAAAATAAGTTGTAGTATGGAAAAAATTACGCCTTGAATTTGTTCTTTTACATATTATTTTTGTAATAATAGGATTGCTTGATGGCTTTCGCAAGAAATGAAAGTTTAAATGATAAAAAGATATTCGTAACATGAAACATATATAATAGAAGAAACATGATTTAAAGGGACGATATCGTTATGAATTGGTTCACGAATTACAGTAGAATTATCCCGCTATTTGTGGGCAGTAAAACTCCCACCTCAAAATTTGGCTGGAGCAAAGAAGTTAGGTGGGAGACTAACTGCCCGTAAACGCCCGATTGGTGCGGGCTAATACTCAGTGGGGGATGAACAAAACTCCCACTGAGTATAGTTTCACTTTATATAATAGAAGTTAGAGGTTCTTATTTGTGTCAAAACGTCGATAAAATTACATTTGCCTTCAACAAAATAAAAACGTAGGAGTGTATACTCCTACGTTTTTTATTTACTCATATCGTAAACATTCAATTGGATCAAGTTTAGCAGCTTTGTTTGCTGGTAGTAAACCGAATGCAATACCGATTAGCATTGAGATACCTACTGAAAGAAGTCCAAGTTCTTTTGAGATAACGAGTGGCCATCCGGCAAAGGTTGAGACGATCCAAGCGAAGAAGATACCGAGCATGAATCCGATGAAACCACCGAGTCCTGTTAAAATACAAGATTCAATTAAGAATTGCGTTAATACTTTACCGCGCGTTGCACCAAGTGCTTTACGAATACCGATCTCACGTGTACGTTCTGTTACAGATACAAGCATGATATTCATTACACCGATACCACCAACAAGTAAAGAAATAGCAGCAATACCACCGAATACCATTTTCATCATACCGATTGATTCATCTAATTGCTTCGTAAACTCACCCATATCTTGAGCTTCAAATTTATGCTCAAATTTAGGAGCTTTCATTTCATTTAAAACGGAAACGGCTTGTTTTTCTACACTTTTACGTTCTGCTGGAGAAACTAGTGTTAGTTTTACAGAGTCATATTCATTTACTCCGGAAATGACAGGGGCGTTTTCAAGTGACGTGTAACCTTCAGCCATAGCCATTCCGAATTCATTTTTCGTTTCGTACACACCGACTATTTTATATGGTTTTCCTTTTATATCAGTGTATAAATTTGATTCCCAACCGTTAAATAATTTATTGAAAGCTTCTTCATTTAAAATAACAGCAGGGATTGCTTGCTTTAATTCACTATCATTTAATTCACGACCGTGAACTAATTTTATTTTCGCATCTGTCATGAAGGCGCCTGTTCCACCTTTTAAATCAAGAGAGACATCCTTTGAACCAGAAGATGCTTTTACTTTCATACTTACATCTGGATAAACATCTTTAACGCCTGGCACAGTTTGAAGACGTTTTAACATATCAGCTGTAATTTTGGCACTATCAGTTCCGTAATCAGGGTTGTTGTAGTAAATCGTTACTTCCGTATCTTTTCCTTGGCCTAACTCTTTTTTAAACTTTGCATTTGTACCATCACCCATTGAAATGATAGTAATAATGGCGCTAATACCAATAATAATACCTAGCATTGTTAATATAGAACGCATTTTATGAGCAAAGATAGAGGAAAGGGCCATGCGTATATTTTCACTCGTGTTCAAAATTAACCTCTCCAATCTTGGACGATATTTCCGTCACGAATTACAATTTGACGTGCTGCAGCTTCCCCGATTTCGCGGTCATGGGTAATCATAATGATTGTTGAGCCTTGTTTGTTTAATTCGTAAAAGAGGTCCATAATTTGTGTACTCGTTTTCGTATCAAGTGCACCCGTTGGTTCATCAGCTAAAATGAATTTTGGGTTATTTACAATTGCACGGGCAACGGCAACACGCTGCTTTTGACCACCAGATAATTCGTTTGGTAAGTGAGTAGCTCGATCAGCTAAACCAACTTTTGTTAAAGCGGCTAATGAGCGTTCGCGTCTTTCTTTTTTATCGACTCCAGCGTAAATAAGAGGTAGCTCTACATTTTGAAGTGCTGTAAGTCTCGGTAATAACATGAAGTTTTGGAATATGAACCCGATCTCTTTATTACGAACGTGTGCAAGTTCGGTCTCAGACATGTTTGAAATGTTTTGACCAGCTAGTTCGTACGTACCTGTCGTTGGTTTATCTAAGCAACCGATAATGTTCATTAATGTTGATTTACCAGAACCAGATGGTCCCATAATAGAAGTGAATTCTCCTTGGTTCAGTGTTACGTCAATTCCGTGTAATATTTGAACGGATTCTGCACCGTTTTGGAAGGATTTCGTGATGCCTTTTAAGTTAATCATTCAACGACAACCTCCATACCATCTTTTAAGTCTTTTTCAGGTTTAGAGATAATTTGCTCTCCTTTTTTCACTCCAGAAACTTTTGCTTCGCTATCTGTCTCGAATTCAACAGTAATCGCTTGTTCTTTCGCTTTACCATCTTTTACAACGAAGACAACATTTTTGTCACCTTTTTTCACGATGCTGCTTTTCGGAACAATTGTACCAGTTGCTTCGCCAGATTTACTTGTTACGTAAACGTGGAAGCCGTTTTGTAATTCTTCACTATTATCTAATGTGACAGTGAATTGATAGTTAGAAACAGTTTTATTTTCGTCCATGCTCTTTAATGGTGTAGAACCGATTTCCGTTACTTTTCCTGTCCAAGTCTTACCAGCGACCGTTTTTGATGAAACAGTTACTTCTTGCCCAACTTTCATACTAGCAAGTTCATATTCAGAAAGTTGACCTTTTACTTTAAATTGACCAGCGTGACGAAGAGTAATGCCACTCATACCTGTTTTTTCATCAGCAGTTTTTACGATATCGTCAATTACACCATCAGCAGGGCTTGTTACAGAAAGTGTGTTTACTTTCTCTTTTGCTGCTTTAATCATTTCATCAGCTTTTTCTACTTCAAACTTTTTCATTTCAAGTTGTGATTCTAATTGTTGCACTTCGATTTCCGATGCTTTTAATGCTTCCTGAGGAAGGCCGGCATTTTTATCTTTTTGTAATTTTTGTTTCGCTGCATCAATTTGTTTTTGATACAATGTTACTTCTTTTTGTGCGATTTTCTTCTGCATTTCTGCTTCCGTTACACCTTGTTTAGCGGTAGGGTCATTATATTTAAACAGAAGCTGACCTTTTTTTACTTCATCACCTTTTTTAACAGCTAATTCATACGTACCTTTTGTTGGATCGAATGAAATTGTTTCAATTCCATTTGGAATAACTTCGCCGCCAAATTTTTGTGCATTTTCAATTTGTTTTTCCGTAACTTTATAACCGCCATATGCCATTGCTACTTCTGAACTACCGCCAGCTAAAGCAAAATATGATCCAGCTGCAATTCCGATTGCTACTACACTAGTAATTAACACTTTATTTTTCTTCTTCATCTATTTATCACCTTTTCGTTCGTTTTAGTATCTACATTAAGTATAGAAGAGGTGAAGAATCTGACAAATCGTTTTAGCTTACAATAACCTTACAGTTTTGTAAGGTATGGATATGCAAATGTAAGGTAGAGGTTGTCCTAGTGAAACTTATGCTTTAAGCAGATGAATTGACTCGTTGTTTCTTTCTTACAATAATATTGTATGAAGGAGAGGAGGAAGGAAGGAAGATGGAAGCTTATTTTAGTGCGTATCCATTAAAACCATTTATTCCATACTCAAGACAACATGCCATTATATTATTTATTGTGTTGGTGGGGATAATTTTTCTGTATCAATACCAAGATGTATTACGTCAAAGTGAGTGGAATATAACGGTTCGATATGCGATTGCATTTCTATTTGTAGGAAGTGAGATTGGACTTCATATGTGGGAATGGAAAGCGGGTATTTTTGAGCTAGGCACTTCATTACCGCTTGAGTTATGTACGATAAGTTTATTGTTAGCGTCGATTATGATTGTAACGAAAAGTTATCGAATATATGAGATTGTATTTTTCACAGGAATTATTGGTGCCTCACAAGCCATTTTAACGCCAAACGTGCAATATGCTTTTCCGCATTTTCGTTTCATTGAGTTTTTTATCGCACATATATTGCTCATTTGGGCACCGCTCTTTATGACTTGGGTGGAAGGATATCGTCCAACATTACAATCTATTAAGCGTACGATGATATTTTTAAACATCTTAATTCCTATCGTTTCGTTTGTGAATTTTAAAACAGGTGGTAATTATATGTTTTTAGCTCATAAGCCAGAAACTGCTTCATTACTTGATATGTTAGGTCCGCATCCTTACTATATTATTTCATTGGAGATTACGGCTTTGATTGGATGTTTTATTTTGTATATGCCGTTTGCGAAAAGAGAAAAGCATGTGCATACGGAATCGCTGGGATCATAACCTAGCGATTTTTTTATGTTTGAATATTTACAATTCAGAAAATTGAGAATAAAATTGAAGGGTAAATCATAGAGAGAGAAGGGGAAAAATGGTCAAAAAAGTATTTTTGAATGGGATGGAAATGACGATTCAATTTATTATTTCGATTTTGGGGATTATTTGTTTAGGGGCACTGCCGAAATTATTTTATGGATTTGAGCTGCATGTATCAAAGTACATAAAGAGTTTAAAAGAAGTATTTTTGAACTTAATGGATCTCTCCAATTTGCAATATGTGAGAGATAAATTTTTATTCCCACAGTTGTTTGTCCATTATAAAGAAACGATTGTTATTTTTTTGGCCGCTTTTTTCATTTCATTATTTGTAGCATTTTGTATCGTTTATATGATTATGAGTAGTTCACCGCGTATACAACATCGAATTAAATCATTTCTTATCTTCCTAGAATCCATTCCAGACATTCTTCTTATTTTAGTGTCACAAATTTTAGTTATATGGTTTTTTAAACAAACAGGTTTTTTACCTTTTCAAATTGCGTCAATTGGAGGCGAGTCGATTAGAGGATTGCCAATATTTTGTTTGAGTATACCGACTACGATTATGTTTGTAAAAATGTTAGTGCTTCGTTTTGAAAATGAGCTGGAAAAAGATTATGTACTATTTGCTAAAGCGAAAGGGCTGGATCGCTTTCATATTTTAAATCGTCATATTTTACGAAATGTGTTGCTTAGTACACTTTTCTTTGCGAAAACGAATGTTTTTTTTATGTTATCTAATTTATATATTATAGAATGGATTTTTAATACGGGTGGTATTTTTATGTTTTTGAAATCGTATGAGGGTATTAGGGTTGAGGTTTTCATCGTTAGTGTGCTGCTTATTTATATTCCAATTTTTATTTTATTTAAATTGTTTCATTACCTCATTCCAGCTGCGATGAAGGAGAGATTATAATATGTGGACGTATATAAAACGCGATAAAAGGTTTTGGATAAGCATTGGGTTTCTTCTCATATTAGTTCTTTTGAGCATCGGAAATATGATATGGAATGATGGACAGATTAAAAAAGTTACACTGCAATATGATGCGTCAGGAAACCCAGAAGTGCCACCATTTTTACCTTCATTACAATTTTTACTCGGGACAGACCGGAAAGGATATGACCTTTTACATTTAGTCATTGAAGGCGCGAAGTGGACGATTGGTATATCTATTTTAATTGCGGCACTTAGAATGGTAATAGGTGTGTTTTTCGGTGTTGTACTCGGAACATATATAAAAAGAGGCTTTTCAAAGATTGAGGCTTTTTTTGATAGTTTCACAGTTATTCCGACGGTTATGATTGCGTATTTCTTTCTTCAATCTGTGAATAGATTTGGAAGTGGAGAGGAAACAACAACTTTTTTTGAAAGGGCTTCGTTTCAAGTTGTATTACTTGTAATGCTTGTGATGCCAGTTATTGCACTGTATGTTGCGAAGGAAGTTCGTAAATTACAAACGGAAGAATTTATTGATGCCGCGCGCATATTAGGTGGATCAAGAAGACACATTGTTATAAAGCATATTTTTCCGCACCTATATATGACGTTTATACTTGTATTTCTTCAGCAGTTTACGCAGACTCTTACTATTTTACTGCACTTAGGGTTACTGGAAGTATTCTTTGGCGGAACTGTTAAGTTTTTAGGACCGGTAGAAGAAATAGACTCTTACACACATGAATGGTCAGGTTTAATAGGAGTCTATTTTAGATCATTAACAGTGCATCCATGGATTCCTCTCGTCCCAATTACATTTTTCGGGCTTACTATTTTTTCAGGAAATATGATTGTAAAAAGTATAGAAGAGGCGATGATGAAAGTAAGGTTAGGGGGAGAGATAAAGAAGACAGTTGTAGAAGAAGAACAATCTGCCGTGCAGTCAAAAGAAGAGCTATTTACTTTTAAACATATGATGTGAAAATAAAGAAGAAGCAAGCATAATCAATGCTTGCTTCTTCTTTATTTTGTAGAAACTTCACCTTCAGCTTCTGTTTGCGGAATAAAGTATCCGATTATACCACCGATTATTGCTGGAACGATCCAGCCTATTCCTAAGTTATAAAAAGGAATTGTGTGTACGATATTAGCGATAAAACTTGGTATCATTCCCACATTATCAAGTGCATGAATACAGCTAATAATGAATGCCGCGATCATCGCTCCGATATAGACAGAAGGTTTACGTTTCGTATATTTATCAATAAATGATACGAAAATTAAAATGATTGTAATTGGATATAAAATAATTAATACAGGTAATGTAATTTTAATTAATAAGCTTAAGCCTAAGTTTGAAATGATGAAGCTAAAGATACAAACGTATAGTACCAGTTTCTTGTATGAAACATTCGTTAACACTGTTGCGAAATAGTTTGCGAATGCACTTACAACACCGATTGCAGTCGTTAAACAAGCAAAGATAATTGCGATACTTAATAAAACATTCCCGCTTGTCCCAAAGAATTGATACATAACAGTAGCTAATAGCTGACCGCCGTTTTCAAATTGTCCTAAGTTCCCGTTTGAAGCGCCAATATAACCGAGTAAGAAATAAACTATTGTTAAGAAAAGGGCAGCAATGCTTCCGCAAATAATTGTATATTTCGCAATGGATTTCTTAACTTGTATACCGTTTTGGCGAATTGCATTTACAACAATTGTTGATAATACGAGAGCTCCGATTGCATCTAATGTTAAAAAGCCTTCGAGAAATCCTTTGAAAAATGGGATTTCTTTATAGTCACCAACAGGTTCTGCGAACGATCCTGGTGAAAGAATCGCCTTTGTTGCCATAATTGCAATAATTCCAAGTAAAATTGGCGTTAATATTTTTCCGATATGATCTACTAGTTTGGATGGATTTAATGATAAGAAGTAGACGACTGTAAAGAAAATCGCACTAAAGACTAACATAGAGTACCATTGATCCGGGAAGAGTGGTGCGATTCCAATTTCGTAAGATACAGTTCCAGTTCGTGGAATAACAAATAGTGGGCCGATTGAAAGATAAATAATGATAGCGAATACTGCTGCGAATTTTGGATGAACACGGCTTGCTAAAGTATTAAAACTACCACCAGCAAGGGCAACAGCCACGATAGCTAGTAAAGATAAACCGACGTCCGTAATAATAAATCCTGTAATGGAAACCCACATATTTTCTCCGGAAGAAAGACCAAGAAGGGGCGGGAAAATCATATTACCAGCACCGAAGAAAACTGCGAATAGTAGTAAACTAATCGAAAGTATTTGCGCTGGTTTTAAAGTTGTACGCATATAAAGAAAATCCTCCTAATGAGTGTTTTTGTCGAAAATTCAAATAATTTGTCGAGTAACTGTTATTATTTTAAAGGTCTGATGACTAGAAAGCAAGAGGGAATTTTAAAAATATTTTAAAATAATGCGTAAAATTGAATAAATATACTATTTATATGTTAATGAAGGAAGGATTTGACTTTTAACGTAAAAAAACACATATCGCTAGGATATGTGTATTAAAAATAAATTTGTCTATCACGTTCTTCTTTTAAAATTTCTACAGCCTCTCGGAAACGTTGAGAATGGACAATTTCTCGTTCGCGTAAAAAGCGTAAGCTATCATTTATATCGGGATCGTCTGATAAATCAATTAGCCATTGATAAGTCGCTCGTGCTTTTTCTTCAGCTGCAATATCCTCGTATAAATCTGCGATAGGATCTCCTTTCGCTTGAATGTAAGTGGCAGTAAAAGGAACACCACCTGCATTATGATAAAACAAAGCGCTGTCATGATTCGCATAATGCGCGTCTAATCCGGCAGCTTTCATTTGTTCAGGTGTTGCATCTTTTGTTAATTTATAAATCATTGTAGCAATCATTTCTAAATGGGCGAACTCTTCTGTACCAATATCAGTTAGTAAGCCAACGACTTTGTCAGGAATAGTATAACGCTGATTTAAGTAGCGAAGAGCAGCAGCTAGTTCGCCGTCCGCACCACCGTACTGTTCAACTAATAATCTTGCGAGTGCTGGATTACAAGTACTCACTTTAACAGGATATTGTAATTTTTTTTCATAAATCCACATAGTTTCTCTCCTTTATCCCGCTATTTGCGGGCAGTAAGACTCCCACCTCAAAATTCGGCTGGAGCAAAGAAGTTGGGTGGAAGCCCTGCTGCCCGTAAACGCCCGATTGGTGAAGGTTAATAATCAGTGGGGGATGAACAAAACCCCCACTGATTAAAGTTTCACTTTATATTTGCCATGGCCAAGGGCCTTTGCTCCATTCCCATGGAGCGTTAGAATAACTGTTTCCAAACTGCTGAAGTGGTCCGTATCTTTCTTCAATTTTTTGTTTTAATACTCTTCGTTTATAAGAAAAATCGTTGAATTGATTTATAGCTGCAGTATCGTCGGGATGCGTATCTAAATAGAGAGTAAGTTCAACTAATACAAAGTCTAATTCTTGCAGCTCTTCAATCCATTTGTAATATTCATCAGGCAATGTTTGTGTCACGTTTTTATTCACCGTCCTTTTTTGTAAGGATTTTCATAATAATCATAAAAAGCAGGCCATAAAGTCCCTTTTCTTAAAGCTTCTTTTGGTGTGAATTGGGGTAAATTAGTTGGTTGAAAACCCATATATAGGTGCGGGGGAGTTGAATAATATTTCTTTCCAATTGGAGGACAAGGATCGTTTGGACCATGATAAGGTATGTAGGATTTCATGAATTTATCCATGTTACATTCCTCCTTTATAAATGAAATATTCATCACTACGTATTATATTCGTACATAATTGCAAATTATGACTCATATAGAAAACTAATAGAGACAGGGGGAGTGCGGATGGGAAGTATTACAACATGCATTGTATTAGAATCCAAAAACTTAAAGGAAACATTATATTTTTATGAAGGGATTTTAGGTTTTAAACCGAGCGAGGAGAGACCACAATTACGTGTAACAGGTGTTTGGTATGATGTTGGTTCAACGAGAATTTGTTTTGTGGTAAATCGGAATTTACGAGGGCGAGAGAAGGTTGCTAATTTTTCGTGTGAATTAATAACCTTTTCAATTCTTGATATGGAAAAAGTAAAGAGAAAATTACAGTTTTACAAAATATCTTTTGCGGAAGAACAGCATGCGGATGGGGTGGTAATTACTCTTTATGATCCAGATTGCTATAAGCTTCAAATTTCATCAGAGGCATGAGTAACCATAGGGGGGATAGCGTGGATAGAATGTATGAAGAAAGCGCACTGTTTGAACATAAATTTTGGCTCAAAGTTCTCGGGGATCATGCTCAGTTTTTACTAGATGCTTTAGCTCCACAGGAGAAAGAAGATATACAGAAAGCCACCTATTTTGTAGGGAAATTCACGAACTTTTTAAATGAAATTCATACTGTAAATTTTATTGCATTTTCAAAAGATGCAGAACAAGCTGCAGAGGAGATTCGAGCATTTAAATTAAATATTATACAAAAGCAATTGGAAGGTAAAATTGTAATTCATTTTACTCCGACTTTTATTAATCATATGGTGAATGAAGTGGAGGAATATATAACAGTATTAGAATACTTAGGGAGGGGAGAAGTCCCGCCCATTTTTCATGAACTACACTATCATCTCGCGTGGTTAACGGATGCAGCAGGGCATGCTGGTTCTATTTCAGGCGGATTAGATGTTGTGGAAAAAAGATTGAAGGAGAAAAGTGATTTGTTCGCTAAACATTTTGAACAATTTTATTTAAAAGCAGTTGAAATGACAGGTTATTTACGGGCAGAACTGAAACATTTTCCAGCTTTGAAGAAGTTTACAAAAGACGTTTCACTAGAGCTAAAGTTATTCTCGCATTTCCTTCGAGAAGTAGAAGAATTAGAGTTGTCTGAGCAAATATTAAGTTCATTATCAGCCAGGATGGCGGATCATATGGCGAGGGAGGAGTGTTACTATTTATTGAAGTTAGCACAATCCTCAGGGTTAGAGATACCGAAATATAATCCGCTTTAAAAATAGATTGTGGGGAAGAATAAGCAGACAAATTGTAACAGTGATAGAAGTATGTGAACAGGTTTCATTATGAAAAAAATATTGACAAGCCCCTCCAAATATCTTAATGTGATTGTATAAAATTGTGTATCTAAAGGGGAGTAACTTATTACAGTAAAGTCGTCATTACAGGGAGAAACCCTCGGCTTTATTGGCAACGTTTCGTTGTTAGTGAGACCTTTACCAGCAATGGTAAAGGCCCCTTATTGTCTTTTTTAGGACCTTACCATATTTGGTAGGGTCCTTTTTGTATACAAAGAGAGGAGCTAGAAAATGAAAAAACTTTTTAGTAGATTAAGAGTTGTATTTCATGTCCGCCGTTTTGTTCCATTCCTATTTGACTTTTTTACTTCAAAAGAGGTTTCCATAAAGAAGAAAATTTTATCTATTGCTTTTTTAGTTGGGTATGTTGCGATGCCACTCGACTTCATTCCAGACTTCTTGCCGTTTATTGGTATTTTAGATGATATTGGAATTGTGTTATTCATTTTGAATCGAATCGTAAAGATGGCGCCAGTTCAATTGCAAGAAAAGCATAATGTGAATATAGGATAGGGGGTTAAAAGTATGGAGCAAATTATTTTAGATATAATTGAGTATTTAAAGCAGTTTTCTTATTTTGGAGTTGTGTTAGCTTTAACTTTTGAGTTTATTCCAGCAGAGGTAGTTTTGCCGCTTGTTGGGTATTGGGTGTACGAGGGAGACATGAATTTTTGGCTTGCGGTGTTAGCCGGAACACTTGGTGGAACGACAGGACCATTAACGTTATATGCGCTCGGTTATTACGGCGGGCGCCCTGTATTGGTGAAATACGGTAAATACTTCTTCATTAAAGAAGAACAAATTCAAAAAGCAGATGATTTCTTTGAGAAATATGGACCGGTTGTAGCATTTGTTGGACGCTTCGTCCCGGGAGTTCGAACGCTTATTTCCATTCCATGTGGTATGGCGAAAATGAACATATGGAAATTTAGCATATATACATTTGTAGCAATGTTCCCGTTAACGACTTTGTATATTTATTTTGGAATGAAATTAGGTCCGCATTGGGAAAAAGCAGCGGGTGTTGTTGGACAATATATGTTACCTATATTAGTGGTCGTTCTTATTGTTGTAGGTAGTATCTTTATCTATAAATTTATGAAAAAACGAAACAAAACTGAATCTATTTAGTTTATTTTGCTATTTGCGGGCAGTAAGATTCCCACCTCAAAACTCAGCTGTAAGGCAAAGTATTGAGGTGGGAGTTTTACTTTAAATTATGATGTGATTATTTTTGGAAATAGATGAATAGTACAGGCAAAAGACTCTGCAGGACATACACATATAAGGAATAAAAAAGAAAGAAGGGAAAGACTATGTCTTGTGAATGCTCAGGATCAGCGTTAACTTGCTGTCCAGATAAAAATTATGTGCAAGATAAAGTGTGTAGTCCGTGGTCTGCTACTGTAGCTACAACAGCAATTGATAATGTTCTCTATACAAATAATATTAACCAAAATGTAATTGGTACTGGCTTTGTTAAATATGATGTTGGACCAGGCCCAATTACTGTAGAAGCACTTGATTCTGCTGGGGCTACAATTGATACACAAACATTAAACCCAGGAACGAGTATCGCGTTTACGTATCGCCGCTTTGATAGTATACAAGTTGTGTTACCTGCAACACCTGCTGGAACGTATCAGGGAGAATTTTGTATTACGACACGCTATTCACTTTCGTAGAAGAATAGGAGAGGGTTGAAATGGGAATGAGAAGTTCCAGTTTGTCTTGTTGTACTAATAAAACACTTGTGCAAGATCAAGTATGTGCAGACTGGTCAATTACAGGTGCGGGTACTCAAATTGTATATACGAATAATCTTACACAAGAAATATACGGTTCAGGTTATGTAAAATATGATACAGGTGCGAATCCAATTACAGTGGATTTTTTAGTAGGTGCTACAGTAGTCGATACGATTACTGTACAACCGCAAAGTAGTGGTACTTTCACAGTGAGGCACTTTACTACTGTTCGAATTACAACGACGGGAACGACTGTTAATCAAGGAGAGTTTTGTATTACAGTACGTTACTCAATTTCATAACAAGGCATACCTTAAATGGTATGCTTTTTTGAATAGAGGGAGTAATGAAATATTTATTTTATAAGCAACATGTAAATTGGCAACAGTACTTGCCTTCTAAATATAGAGAAGGATTACTTTGTATATTAATAATACTGACGGATTGTAAATCCTTACCCATATAAGATATTGTATTACCAGGAAATACAGTGAAAATATTGGTTACTGCTCCGACGATTTGAATTGTAATTGCTTCGGTGCTGCTAGTACTATTGTAAACCGAGACAGTACCTGATATAAGTAGTATCCCATCACTTTGCCACAGTATCATTGATTGTGATGCACCTTTGGCAGAGGGAATGGTGTTATTAGTTATGAGGAAATTTCCTGCAAATTCATTTGTTACTAGCTCGCAATTTGGATTTGGAGGAGGGGGCGGTGGACAAGGGTCTGGGCAAATGATAGATAAAGGAGCGAAACAGCCAATATTTTTTTTGTTTTTCAATATAACCCCTCCCTTTTAATTTATCTTTTACTACTATTAAATGTAACAGCATGGCCGATGTGCTAAGAATGGACAAAAAAAATAAAATCGTGATAGTTTCATAGGCTCATACCTCGTAATAGTTTTTATAGGGAAAAGTTAGTTGTCTATTAGACAAAACGTGCTCGTATAAATGTGGCAGTTCACATAAAGATAACTGTATATTTACAAAAATGAAACAAATTTCATTTTTAGTTTAAACGAAGTTAATATACGTTCGATACAATAACCATTGTAATTAGTTTATTATATGAGGAGGATTTACGTGGAAAGAACTGCTTTAAGAAAAGTAAAAGGACTTATTGGATTATTGATGGTTTTTGTATTAGCATTCGTGTCATTTCCGTGGAGTACGTCGGTTAAAGCGGAAGAGAAAAAGCAAGAAAAGGCACCAAGTGAGAAGAAAATCGTTTTTCCAGTTGTAAGTGATGTACATATTAAGAATAGTGGAACAGACGATACGTTTCGCTGGAAAAGAGCGATTGAACAGTTTAATACGCTTGCACCAAAGCAAGATGCTTTTGTTATTGTAGGTGATTTCACGGATACAGGATCGCTGCAGCAATATGATCGTTTCATGCAAGTGTATAACGAAAATGCAAATAAAGATGCGGTACGAATGAATTCTCTTGGTAATCATGATTATTGGAACGGCTTATCTGTAGAGGGAGCACAGAAGCGTTTCTTAGAAAAGACAGGAATGGAATCGATTTATTATCATAAAGTGGTAAAAGGGTATCATTTCCTTGTTATGTCTCCAGAGGATGGTACAACACATGGCTATTATTCGGACAAGCAAATTAATTGGTTAAAAGAAGAAATGGCAAAGGCACAAAAAGATGATCCAGAAAAACCGATTTTTGTGTTTTTACATCAACATATTAAAGATACAGTGTACGGTAGTCAAGAATGGGGAACGAAAGATAGTGCAAAAATTAATGCGGTATTAAAAGAATACCCACAAGTAATTACGTTTTCAGGTCATTCACATTATCCGTTAGATGATCCGAGATCGATTCATCAAAAAGACTTTACGTCTGTTGGAACATCTTCTGTAAGCTATATGGAAGTTGAAGGCGGTAAAGTACAAGGGAATATCCCCCCAGGAGCTAGCACATTAAGTCAAGGTTTATTAGTAGAAGTAGATGATAAAGAAGTAACAATTAATCGCCGTGATTTCCATACAAATTCTTGGACAGGCGAGCCATGGAAAATTCAGTTGCCATCAAAGAAAGAAACATTTACGCATGTAGAAGATCGTGATAAAGAAAAGCCATCTTTTGCGAAAGATGCGAAATTGTCAGTATCAAATGTAACGGAAAACGCAGCAACAGTAACATTCCCACAAGCGGTGGACAACCTTCTTGTTCATTCTTATCGTGTACAAGCGAAGGATAAACAAACAGGTGAGATTAAAAATAAGTTATTAGCATTCTCAGAGTTTTATCGTGATCCAGTTCCAAAAGAACTTACATTTACACTTGCAGGATTAGATGGCGGGAAATCATATACACTTGAAGTAGTTGCGATTGATTCGTTTGGCAATGAAAGCGCGCAGCCGTTAACGGCTGAAATTACTACGAAAAAAGATAATATTGATCCGAATGTAAAAGTGCCAAAGGCAGACGTTTTTGATGTGAATTTCTTAGATGGTACATTTAAAGATAACTCACCGTTTGGAACAAAAGGTGATGTGAAAGGGAATGTATCTATTGAATATGATAAAGCGTTGAAAACAAATGTAATGAAATTAAATGGAAAAGCAAATACATTTGGGTATCTTCCATTTTCAGCAGCACAAAAAGAAAAAGTAGCAAATTCATTTACGTTAGAAACTGTATTTTCAATGAATGAAATTCGCGGACAAGGTATTTTGCAAAATACAGAGAGTGGTGGAATTGGTTTTGAGTCTACAGGAAGTGGCTATGTAGAATTATGGGCTCATATTGGCGGAAGCTATAAACGTGTTGGCGTTCAATTAGAAGCAAACAAAACGTATCATTTAACAGGAACGTATAACGGAAGTGAAGTAGCAATTTATGTAGATGGTAAAAAAGTAAATAGTCAGCCAGCTAGTGGGAAAGTGTATCATCCGAACGTGCCATTTGCACTTGGTGCAGATCCAGACAGCAACGGAAATGGTGGTATTCCGTTAAACGGACAAATTGCATTAGCAAAATTATATAGTAAAGCATTAAGTTCTTCAGAAGTAGTAGCAGCATATAACGAGTTTTCTAATCGTACAAAATTAGAGCAAGTAAATGCGTTATATGAAGAGATTGCGAAAGTGAAAGAAGTATTGGCAGGTACTTATGAATTTGGTGAAAAGCCAGGTCAATATTCACAAGAAGCTTTTAATGAATTACAAAAAAACTATGACAATGCTAAGAAAGTGTTTGGGAATATGACAAGTACAGGTGAGCAATTTGTTCAAATGTATAATGAATTAAAAACAGCAAACCAAACATTTGTACAATCAAAAGTGGCAGAAGAACAGCCAAAAACACCGAAAGAAAAATTACAAGTGAATGTTGAAGCTGCAAAAGCAGTAGTGAAAAAAGCACAAGCTGCAAATGTAACGGACGGTTCAGTGAGATCATTGAGCCAAAAAATTACAGTTGCAGAAGCTGTATTAAAAGATGTGAAAGTAAAAGATGCACAGGTAGAAACGATGAATCGTACGTTAGAGCACGCTATTTCACTTGTTGAAAAAAGCATCAACAAGTAAGGTATAAGAAAAAGAAGCTTATCATGATAGGCTTCTTTTTTGTTATACTAAAAGTAGTATAGAAAAAGGGAGCGAATAATTTGGAAGAGAAAAAGCTAAAAAGAATTCTTGAATATGTATGGATCGCCGTTGTGCTCCTTGTAGGATATTATTTATTAAAAGATAAAAGTATATGGGTTCTATTTTTAATGACATTTGTATTAGCGGGATTAGGAACGCTATTTATTAACTTTTTCTTTGATAGTTTGAATGCATGGAGAAAGAAAAAGAAAGAGGCGAAGTAAGGGAGAAGAAGTATACAAAAGTTGCAGGTTATGTACGAACTTGCATCGGTATATTTTTCCCGCTATTAACGGGCAGTAAGACTCCCACCTCAAAATTTGGTGAATACGAGGAAGGTAGTGGGGAGACAATTGCCCGTAAGAGCCCGATTGGTGAGGGTTAATAATTAGTGGGGGATGGACAAAACCCCCACTGATTAAAGTTTCACTTTATCGTTTTACAAGCGTTAACGAAAAAACATAATAGAACGTGAAAATAGCTCGCCTTTATTATAGGCGAGCTATTTTTTATGCTTCTTTTTTCTCATCATTTGTTTTTTCAGTAGCTAAATGACTATGTTTTCTAGAGTAGAAGAAGTAGACGCATAAACCGACTATAAGCCAGACTGCAAAGCTGATCCATGTCGTTTTAGACAAATTAAGCATTAAATATAAACAACAAATAATAGCGACAACTGGTAGTGCAGGTACGAGTGGTGTACGAAAGCCTCGTTTTAAATCAGGATGAGTTTTCCGTAAAATAAGTACAGCAAAGCAAACGAATGAGAAGGCTGTTAACGTACCGATGTTTACTAAATTTGCTAGTAAATGTAGGTCTAAAAGTCCTGCTAATAAAGCTGCAAATACCCCAGTAATCCATGTGTTTAGTAAAGGGATTTTTACTTTTTTATTTACGCGTGATAACGCTTTTGGGAGCAAGCCGTCTCGGCTCATTGCATAAGAAACACGAACTTGTCCATACATAACGACTAAAAGAACGGTTGTCATTCCTGTCATCGCACCAACTGCAAGTAGCCCCGCAATAGTATCTTCGCCAACGAAATGCAGTGCAAATGCAACTGGATCAGAAACATCTAATTGCGTATAAGGAACCATACCTGTTAAAACGAAAGATACGATCATGTATAAAACCGTACAAATAAGAAGGGAACCGATAATGCCAATTGGTAAATCACGCTGCGGTTTTTTCGTTTCTTCTGCCGCAGTTGCGATTGCATCAAAACCTAAAAAGGCGAAGAAGACAGTGGCAGCACCAGTAATAATACCGTCGTACCCGAATGGAATGAACGGTGTCCAATTTTCAGGCTTTACATATTTTGCGCCTGCTATGATAAAGGCGATAATAACTGCTAATTTTATAAGGACCATAATATTATTAATGCGTGCGCTTTCGCGTATACCAAAACTTAAAAGCCCAGTAATGAGAAGTAAAATACAAACAGCCGGTAAATCAATGAGACCACCTTTTCCTGTTCCGGGGGCCGAGGAAATAATGGCGGGAAGGTGTATATTGAACCCTTGAAGCAATGATTGTAAATATCCAGACCAGCCAACAGCTACCGCTGCAACTGCGAGTAAATATTCGAGCATTAAACACCAACCAACGATGAAGGCGACAACTTCTCCTACGGTCATGTATGCATAAGTATAAACACTTCCTGAGACTGGTATAGAAGAAGCGAATTCGGCATAACAAAAAGCTACACAAGCACAAGTAAATGCAGCAATAAGGAATGATAGCATAATACCAGGACCAGAATGTTTTGCTGCTACAATACCTGTTAATACAAAAATCCCTGTCCCAATTACGGCGCCGATTCCTAAAAACGTTAAATCGAGTGCCGTTAATGTTCTATCTAGCTGCCGTGGTGATTCAGTACTAAGCGCTTTTTTTCGTAATAATGACTTCACTTTGAACTCTCCTCCTTTAGTTTTCATCTCCATAACTGCGAATATAGTACGAGCCCATCGGAAAAGAGTATGTAAGTGAATGAAGATACAGTTATGGTATGTAGTTTTTTTGAAATTTCTGGATTAATCTTATTATATTTCAGAATATTTTGTCAAATAAAACTTTAACAAATAAAATGCCGGCTGTAAGGAGAAGCTATGTGCAGACATAGATGCAGGTTAACAATCAGTAGGGATGAAGAATAACCCACTGACTAAAGATTTACTTTATATAGTAGGAGAAGATGCTATGTTATTTTATTTTGAACTTGTCGTCATTTTACTTTGTACGAAATTAGCTGGTGATATTAGCGTTAGACTCGGTCAGCCTTCTGTACTGGGTAAATTAATTGTTGGTATTATTATCGGTCCTGCGGTGCTAGGTATTATTAATAGTTCAGAACTTATTGATGAGCTTAGTGAAATTGGTGTTTTGCTACTTATGTTTATGGCGGGACTCGAAACAGATTTAGAAGAGTTAAATCGGAATTTAAAATCATCATTTGCAGTAGCGGCTGGTGGAATTATTTTTCCTTTCATCGGTGGTTATGTGGCAGGGTTGTTGTTTGGATTAATGCAATCTCATGCAATTTTTATAGGGTTATTACTTTGCGCAACATCGGTTAGTATTACAGTGCAAACGTTACGTGATTTAGGGAAGATGAATACGAGAGAAAGTACTACGATTTTAGGTGCTGCCGTATTTGATGATGTAATTGTCGTTATTTTATTAGCGTTTGTTATGAGCTTTTTAGGAACGCAAGATGTGAATATAACACTGGTTATCGCAAAGAAACTTATTTTCTTTGTAAGTATTGTTTTTATCGCATGGAAAGTTGTTCCGTGGATTATGAAAATGCTCGTACCACTTCGCGTGTCGGAAGCGTTAATTAGTGCGGCTCTTATTATTTGTTTTTCATTTGCTTATTATAGTGAGCAAATGGGAATCGCAGGTATTATTGGAGCTTTTGCAGCAGGAATTGCAATTTCTCAAACAGAGTATAAGCATGAAGTAGAACATAAAATTGAACCGATTGCGTATGCGATATTTGTACCAGTTTTCTTCGTAAGTATTGGAATGGAAATTACATTTCAAGGTATCGGAAGTCAACTTTGGTTCATTATCATTATGACGCTCATTGCAATATTCACAAAGTTAATTGGATCAGGTTTAGGAGCAAGATTAACAGGGTTTAATTTACAATCTTCTATTAGTATTGGTGCAGGGATGGTGTCGCGCGGAGAAGTAGCGCTTATTATCGCAGCAAATGGATTAACTGCGAATTTATTAGCGAAAGAAAATTTCACAGCTATTGTCATTGTTGTTATATTGACAACGATTATTACGCCGCCACTTTTGAAGAAGTACTTTGTATAGAAAGGGCTTATCTGATGTAGGTAAGCTCTTTTTTTTATCGCAAAAAAGCAATGGTTATGCAGCATGAACAGGTTGTAATTATGGTAAAATCTACGTATATGCTAGGGTAAGGAGAGAAATAGGTGAAGATTACGAGGGGGAAAGTTATAGGTGTAGTTATACTTCTTTTACTTTGCATACCATTTATTGTAGGAAAAGAATCAAAAGTAAAAGGTTTTCCGGTTTCTATTTTTTCTTCCTATGTGGAAGGGGATAATCCGAAAGAACATAAGTACACCGCATTTTTACCTGACTTCGCAATTTGGATAGACGGATGGGAAAAACAGAGATCTGAAGGTGAAATAACTGCATATAAAAAAGGGAATCGAACTGTAATTGTTCATCATCCTCCTGGTGATGATGGCTATTATCTCCATGAAGAAGAATATACGAAATAAAAAGCAGCTGTAAGAAGTGGAGGTGAAATGGTGAAAGCTTCAACATTACTATTTAAAATTGAAAATAATATGGATCAATTTTCACCAGCTGAAAAGAAGGTTGCCATGTACATAATGGAGAACGCAGAGATTGTTCCAAATTTAACGACAAAAGAAGTGTCTACAAATGCGGGATCGAGTGAGGCGAGTGTTGTACGTTTTTGTAAAACAATCGGTATTGGAAGCTTTAAAGCATTTAAGATAGCGCTCGTTCGTGAATTAACAATTGTTGATTATAATATTAACGATTTTTCAGTGATGAATACAGAAGATGGACCGTACGATTTGTTTAATAAAGTTACATATGTGAATAAAGCTGCAATTGAGGCGAGTGTTACTGCGATAGATAAGAAGGAACTTGAGAAAGCTGCAGATAGTATTGTAAATGCTAATAAGATCATATTTTATGGTGTAGGTGGATCAGCTACACCGGCGATGGACGGAGCTTATAAATTTACTAGGCTTGGATTTACTGCAATGATGCTATCCGATTTTCATATGATGTTGCCACTCGTAACAAATTTAAAAGAGGGAGATATATTTGTGGCGATTTCAACTTCTGGGCGGACGAAAGATGTGCTTGAAATGGCGCAATATGCGAAAAGACAAGGTGCTACAGTTATTGCGATTACGAAGCTAGATCAATCATCTCCTCTATATAAAGCGGCAGACATTCGCCTTTGTATGCCGGATGTAGAGCAAGATCATCGCATTGCAAGTATTGCTTCACGAATGACGCAACTGAATATGATTGATGCTTTATACGTTATTACTTTTAACCGTATTGGCAATAATGTGATAGATCAATTTATGGAGACGAGAGAAGAAGCTCTGCGGTTACGGAAGTTAAAGTGAAAAGATGGGGCAACCCATCTTTTTTGTGTGGCTGGACATAAATTTGTCATGAAAAGAAATAAAATTTCATAAAATAAGAGAGTAATATTGATTTTTAATTTCTTAAAGTTATAATGAAAGTATGAAATTAAATTTCAAAGAAGGTGACAATATGTTAGAAAATTTATCTACAGAACATCGTAATGAGAAGACGATGAATTTAGATGAGATGAGCATAAAAGAAGTTTTACAAAGTATGAATCAAGAAGATCGAACTGTTGCGTTAGCAGTTGAAAATGAAATAGAAGAAATTGAAAAGGTTGTACAGATTGTTATTAAATCTTTTGAAGAAGATGGACGATTAATTTATATTGGGGCTGGTACGAGTGGTCGTTTAGGCATTTTAGACGCAGTGGAATGTCCCCCGACATTTGGAACAGATGACAAAATGGTTCAAGGATTTATAGCAGGTGGATTGAAAGCGTTTACTAAAGCGGTGGAAGGCGCCGAAGATCGTGAAGAGTTAGCAGAAGAAGATTTAAAAAGTATTGGATTAAACGAGAAAGATACGGTTATTGGAATTGCAGCAAGTGGTAGAACACCTTATGTAATTGGCGGATTGAAATACGCAAGTAGCGTGGGAGCGAGTACAGCTAGCATTTCCTGTAATAAAAATGCTGAAATAAGTAAATATGCAAAACTAAATGTGGAAGTGGAGACAGGCGCAGAAATATTAACAGGCTCAACACGATTGAAGGCTGGCACAGCGCAAAAGTTAGTACTGAATATGATTTCTACAGCGTCTATGATTGGTGTAGGGAAAGTATATAAAAACTTAATGGTAGATGTTCAATCTACAAATGCAAAATTGGTAGAACGCTCAAAACGAATTATTGTGGAAGCGACAGGCGCTAGTTATGAAGTAGCTACAGAGTATTATGAGAAAGCAAATCGAAATGTGAAAGTTGCAATCGTTATGATATTACTACAGTGTGAATATGGGGAAGCACTAGAAAAATTAAAATGTGCGAAAGGATTTGTGAAGAAGGCACTTTAAACTCTGGGGAGGGGGATTCTGTTATGAAGAAAGAAGAGATAATGGCGAGTAGGATTACGGAGCAACTTGGGGGAGTAAAAAATATTCGTGGCATTGCTCATTGTATGACGAGGTTACGATTAACGCTTCATGATGAAAGTAAAGTGAACATGGACCTTTTGAAAAAGGTTGAAGGTGTTATGGGGGTCATTGAAGATGAAACACTTCAAGTTGTCGTTGGTCCAGGAACGGTAAATAAAGTAGCAGCTGAAATGGAAGTTTTAACAGGATTACGAATTGGTGAGGTGGCAGATCATCACCTTGAAGATCTCGGCCAAGAGATAAAGTCAGGGATAAAGAAGAAAAATAATACACCAGTGAAAAACTTTTTAAGAAAAATAGGAAGTATTTTCATTCCGTTAATACCTGGTCTTGTCGCATCAGGAATTATAAATGGGGTTGCTAACTTTGCGAAAAATGCAGGTGCTGACCCGAATGCAACATGGCTGCAAATGTTACTTTTAATTGGCGGCGGTATCTTTACATTCTTAGGCATTTTAGTCGGCTGGAATACAGCGAAAGAATTTGGCGGGACACCAGTTCTTGGGGCAATTGCAGGTATTTTAATTTTCAACCCAGCGATGGCGAATGTAAAATTATTCGGTGAAGCACTCGTACCCGGACGGGGCGGATTATTTGCAGTTATTTTTGCAGCATGGCTTATGGTTGTAGTTGAAAGACAAGTTCGAAAAGCAGTGCCAAATGCAGTTGATATTATCGTGACACCACTCATTACTGTATTAGTGGTAAGTATAGTAACGATGTTAGCAATTCAACCAGTTGCAGGTTTCTTATCTGAAGGAATTACAAGCGGAATTAATGCTATCTTAAATATTGGCGGAGCATTTGCCGGAGCTGTACTTGCCGGAACATTTTTACCTCTCGTTATGGTCGGATTGCATCACGGTTTAACACCGATTCATATGGAATTTATTAATCAAACGCACGTAACGCCTTTATTACCAGTATTGGCAATGGCAGGTGCTGGGCAAGTAGGAGCAGCGATTGCAATTTATGTAAAAACAAAAAACAAACGACTTCGCAACGTCATTAAAGGTGCATTACCAGTTGGTTTTTTAGGAATTGGCGAACCGTTATTATACGGGGTTACATTACCACTTGGGAAACCGTTTCTTACTGCTTGTTTAGGCGCAGCTGTCGGTGGTGCATTCCAAGCAGTTATGAAAACGGCTTCACTCGGAATCGGTGTATCAGGATTATCATTAATTCCGTTAATTGCTGATAATAAATATTTATTATATTTCTTAGGGTTAGTGATTGCATATACTTTCGGATTTATCTTTACGTACTTCTTCGGCTTTAAAGAAGAAATGGCAGAAAACATATAGAGAAAGGGATTCCTTTCTCTTTTTTTTATATTAGTAGAAGGAGAGATTTATATGTTAGGAGTTTCAATTTATCTTTCAAAAGAGCGAGTGGACAAACAAGAAGCATGGTTAAAAATAGCGAAAGAAAACGGATTTTCATCTATTTTTACATCTCTTCACATTCCAGAAGATGATCCGAATACGTATAAAGAGTTAATTCAAATACTTGGGAAACAAGCTCTCGAAAATGAAATGGAATTAATGGTCGATGTCTCTCCAAAGTCGTTACATCATTTAGGAATAACGTATGAAAATGTGGAAGAATTATTGGAGTGGGGCATTACTGGTTTACGAATGGATTACGGCATCGCGCCCAAAGAAATTGCGAGTGTATCTCATAAGATGAAGGTAGCGTTAAACGCGAGTACGATTACAGAATCATTTTGGAAAGAGTTAATTGCGGAAAATATACGAGTAGATCGTGTAGAAGCGTGGCATAATTTTTACCCGCGTCCAGAAACAGGACTAGCAAAGTCATTTTTACAAAAACAAAATAAGTATTTACATGATTGCGGAATAAAAACGATGGCATTTATTCCGGGAGATGGTGAAAAACGAGGTCCTTTATATGAAGGTTTACCAACGTTAGAAAAGCACCGCTATATGCGGCCACTTGAAGCGTATTTAGAACTTGTTCAAGAGTGTGACGTCGATAAAGTGCTAATTGGAGACATAAGCACGAGTCTAGAAAGTGTACAAGAAATCGCGATGGCGCGTAATGGGATTATTCCAGTGCGATATGAGCCATTTACAAATGAAATGGAAGTATTGAAAGTGTTAGAGAAAGTACATACGAACCGGCTTGATCCAGCACGTGATGTCATTCGCTCTGTCGAATCAAGAGAAGGAAATAAAGTTGTATTACAACCGATGAATACAATTTCAAGAAAGAAAGGTAGTATTACAATTGATAATGAATTGTACCGTAGATATGCTGGGGAGATGCAAATTGTTATAAGTGATTTACCTGAAGATGGGAAAGTGAATGTTGTTGGAATGGTGATTGAAGAAGATGTGTCTTTATTGTCTTATATAGGCGCTGGGAAAAATTTTCAACTTATTCTAAGTAATAGAGCGAAAGCTTGAATTAGCACTATTTTGTAAAAAACATTATCCGTAAAGGGGATAATGTTTTTTGGTTTCTTTAAAAAAGTATTTGACGAATGAAAAGAAATACCGTATTGTTTTGTCTTGTGAATAAATGTTCACCATAACAAAACAAAAAAGGGGAGTTCAGAATGAATCAATATATTGGTAATTTAATTATTCGTATCGTGTTAGGAGTTACGTTTTTTGCACACGGTTTAGCAAAGTTTCAATCAGGTATCGATAACGTAGCAGGATGGTTTACAAGCATCGGCTTACCAGGTGGTCTTGCATACGGCGTAGCAACAGTTGAATTAGTTGGTGGTATATTATTGATTATCGGTTTAGGCGTGAGGTATGTAGGATTGTTATTCGCTCTTATTTTGGCTGGAGCTATCGTAAAGGTAAATGGAGCAGCAGGCTTATTAGGAGATGGAAAGAATCCGGGATATGAATTAGATCTTGCATTATTATCAATGGGTGCGTATTTATTCGTTGTAAAAGCAGAAGGATATGTAGATCGTTTCTTAAAAGAGAAAGTAATGAAAATAAAGTAAATTTCATTTTTTAAGTGTTGACTTGACGACTTGTTGTAACTATATTGATTACATCAAGTCGATTAGTAATAAAATGATTCGTATATTTTTTTATTCTAGTTGTAACTAAGTCGGTTACAACTAGAATAAAGCTTAAAGAATAAAGGAATATAAAAGAGTAAATAAAAGTGGAGGAAATAACATGTCAAAATTACATTTAGAGGTTTTTACAGGATCTGAGCAAGCATTTCAAGTTACATCCACAATTGTATACGGAGAAAAAGATGCAATTCTTATCGATGCACAATTTTTATTAAGTGATGCGCACCGTTTAGCAGCTCAAATTATTGAAGCAGGAAAGAATTTAACTCATATTTATGTGACTCATTTCCATCCAGATCACTATTTTGGATTAAATGTATTACATGAAGCATTTCCAGAAGCAAAGATTGTTGCGTTACGGAATACTGTTGAAGATATTCGTAATACATTTGAGAAGAAAGTGGAACAGTGGAAACCATCTATTGGGCATAATGTTCCTCATCAACCAATTGTTCCAGAAGTATTAGAGGGAGATAAGCTTACGTTAGAGGGAAATGACTTAATCATTAAAGGTGGTCTACAAGGTGATACACCTAATAATAGTTACGTATGGATTCCGTCATTAAAAGCAGTAGTTACAGGAGATATCGTTTATAACAATACTTTCGCATGGACGTTAGAAACAGATGCTGAAGCTCGTCATAAATGGTTAGAAACATTAAGTGAAATTGAAAATCTTCATCCTGAAATTGTTGTAGCTGGACATCGTGATTATGATGCACCAAATACAGCAGATGCGATTAAGCATACTCGTAAATATTTAGTAGCATTTGATGAAGTTCTTGCAGGAAATCCTTCAAGTGAAGAAATTCAAACGGCAATAAAGGAACGATTCCCGCACGTTAAAGCGTTAGAAATTGGACTTGTTTTAGCGGCAAACGCATTTGGGGTGAAAAAATAATGGTACAAAAAACAAATTTAGAAATTGTTCGAAGCACATATGAAGGACCATCTTCTTCAAATGCAAAACATTTAGCGGAAGCTCTCTCTGAAAAAGTAGAGTGGACAGAGGCAGCCGGTTTTCCGTACGGTGGAACGTATATTGGTGTAGACGCAGTAATGGAAAATGTATTTAGCCGTTTAGGATCAGAATGGGATAATTATAAAGCGAGTGTAAATACGTACCATGAAGTAAACGGAAAAGATGTAATCATTGCTGAAGGTATGTATTCTGGAGTTTATAAAGAAACGGGAAAATCATTTGAAGCAGAATTCGTTCATATATGGCAGCTTGAAAATGGAAAAATCGTAAAATTCAAGCAATATGTGGATAGTTATATTGTGCGAGCAGCGATGAAGGTTTAAAATGAAATAAGGAAACAAATGGAATCGGCTGTGCGCAGGCGATTCCATTTGTTTATGTGATTATTAGGGGAATGGGGAATACATAATATGAAAAAATGGATTATAGGGACAATTACAATGATTGTAATTGCGATAGGAGCTGTATTCGGTGTTACTAAACTGCTTAATTATATAGAAGAAGAGGAGAAGAGTCTTAAAGCACAAAATGTAATGGGGCAACAAGGGAAGAAAGCAAAGGAAGAGAAGCAACAAGCTAGTGAAGATGAAATTATTTCTACAATGCATAGGATGGTACATCAAAAAGTGAAATCCTCTGAGAAATGGGGATTTATCGAAATGACAAATAAGGAAATTAGTAGTGCGAAGAACGCAGTAGAAAGCAGTACTAATTTTAAATATAAATCAAAGCTACTTTCTACTTTGGAGCGTTGGGAGAAAGGAGACTTTTCACAAACGGTTGAGGAGCATAACTTTTTGTGGGAAATTCAAGGTGGTGATACCGGAAAGGCAACAGAACGCTTATCGCCAGAAGAAGAAAAACAGTATGTGAAAGAAATGAAAGGTAAATAAAAACATCGCCACTCTGGTGGCGATGCTTTTTCATTAAGAATGCTTTCGCACTAAAGTTCTAGTTGGCTGAGAAGCAACGGTTTTAAAATGAGAAAATAAATAACATCCTGTCACGACGATAATTGTCCCGGAAATTTGAATCCATGTTAGTTCTTCTCCAAGGAAAATAAATGCTAAAATAGCTGTGAAAATTGGATTGAAATTTAGAAAAATACCCGATGTAGTAGCTCCTAATTTCTGTACACCAATGTTCCAAAATACCATACAAAGGACCGTTGAAACGAGTCCTGTATATAAAAGTGATGTTATGAAGGAAGAATTAATATTGGAAACAGTGAAGTTGCCTATGTTAAATGGAAGCAATAAAATGACGCCGAAAATACCAGAATATAACGTCGCCATTAGCGGTGTAACTGTTTTTGTCGCCCATTTACTGCAAACAGAGTAAATACCCCAAATACATACTGCCGCCATCATCCATAAATCTCCGCTATTAAAATGTAGTGAAAATAAAAGTGCGAAATTTCCTTTTAAAAGGACGAGCATAACCCCGAAAAATGAAAGAATCATAGAAAGAATTTGAAGTGTATTTACTTTTTCTTTTAGAAATAGCACAGAAAATAATGCAATCGAAATAGCGTTCAATGTAGAAATAAGACCTACATTCGTTGCGGATGTTTTTTCTAGTGCTAAAAATTGAAAAATGTTAAAAAGAACGACTCCTGAAATTCCCATAAGTATTAACGGAAGTATTGCAGAGCGTGGTGGAATGATTTTCTTCTCTTTAAACCATACCATTGGTAATAAACAAATGATCGCAATTAGCCATCTTAAACTTGTCAGTGTCATCGGAGATGCATGATCGACGAGTGATTTCCCAACGACGAAATTTCCTCCCCATAATAAGCTTGTTAATAATAGTAAAAAGACATAAAAATAAGGCATGCTAAAAACCCCTTTGTTGAAATAAGAATGAACTGTAAATAATTTTAGCATTTTTCTTTATTTTCTAATATATTCTTTTGTATAATGGTAAAAATCCGATAAAATATTTCGTTAGAAATATCATTTACAGAAAAATATTCAGTTTTATATAAGTTATGAGATGTTTCTTCGAATAATCATCGGTAAGAAAAAAGGAGGAATTTTGATGGAGTCATCTGTTATTAAAGTGCTTGATGATTTGGATGTGAAAATTTTAGATATATTGCAGAAAGAGTCACAAGTAAGTAATGCAGAGTTAGCACGCCGCATTAATTTATCACCAGCTGCTATGCATGCAAGAATAAAAAGATTAGACGGGGAAGGATTCATTGATAAGCAAGTAGCAATTTTAAATCAAGAAAAGCTTGGATTTGATTTATTATGTTTCATTTTTATGAGCACGAATATTCATCAATCAGATAAGCTGGAAGTGTTGGAAAAAGAATTAGAAGCGATGCCGGAAGTGTTAGAATGTCACTGTTTAACAGGAGAGTATGATTATTTATTAAAGGTTGCAAATCGTGATCGTAAAGAACTGGAGCAGTTTATCAGAAAGTTGAACAAGCTTGGTATTACACGGATACAGACGAGTTTAGCACTTCGTGAAATTAAATATTCGACGGTATTGCCGATACGAAATGAGGAACCGAGCATCGATTAAGTTGCTTGGTTTTTTGTTTGTGTAAAGTGAAACTTTAATCAGTGGGGGTTTTGTTCATCCACCACTGATTATTAGTTGAACCAATCGGGCGTTTAGGGGCAGTTGATCTCCCACCTACCTTCTTTGCTTCAGCCGAATTTTGAGGTGGGAGTCTTACTGCCCGTTAATGCGGGATAAAATTCAGAAAAGTGATTGACGGAGAGAAAAGAGAGATGTATTATTATATGAAATTATGAATTAAAATTCATATAATGTTATAAATATTAACACTGGGGGCAAGGGGATATAATATGAAAATCTTTAATGCGGTTACAAGTGATGTGAAAGAAATTTATAATCTCATTGAAATGTATGCAAAAGAAGGAGTTGTTTTGCCGCGTGCTCTTTTGTCTCTCTATCAATATTTACAATGTTTATATGTTATGAAAGAAGGAGAGGAAGTCGTTGGAGTTGCTGGCTTACATGTGTTAGGAGAGGATCTTGCAGAAGTACGATCGTTAGTAGTTTCGCATACATATGCAGGAAAAGGGATAGGGAGTAAGTTAGTGAATCATGTAATGAATGAGGCGGCAAAGATAAAAGTGAACAGGGTAATTTCTTTAACATATGAAACGGAATTTTTTCAAAAGTGCGGGTTTGATTTTGTGAATAGAGAAGCATTACCAGAAAAAGTGTGGATTGATTGTAGACATTGTCCAAAAGTTGATTATTGTGATGAGGTGGCGATGATACGGTATGTTGGGTGAAATTTTTAGAGAGAAAAAAGGCCCACTATTATTTAAGAAATAGTGGGTATCTATATTTTAGTCAGAAATGAGATGTTGTTAAGAATTTGAATTCGTTTGTCTTACTGTAAAATTATAAAGCGGATCTCTAAGCTCAAAGTTATACGTAGAACCATCGACAAGTCCTACAACTTTATCGTTATCATAAAGGTCAAGCATAAATTGTGCCATTTGTTTTGCAGTATGAAATTTCGGTACAACACCATCATATTGGAACTCATCAATATTAAATGAACGTTTCGCAAATTCTGTTTCAGTTGCAGCAGGAGCTAAAACTTTTGTTTGTAGTTTTGCACCTTGTTCTTTCAGTTCGTGAGATAGTCCTTCTGTAAATGCACTTACATAAAATTTCGTAGCACAGTACGTAACAGCATTAGCTACAATCGTGTATCCACCGCCCGATGAAACGTTAATAAGCTGTGTTCCATCAACCATTGAATAATCTCGAACGAAAAGAGAAGAGAGTATTGTTAGTGCTTCTATATTTACATGCAACATCGTCTCTATTTTATTTAAATTTTGTTCAGCAATTGAGGCGAAATTACCAAAACCTGCGTTGTTAATCCACGTTTCAATTTGAAAACTTTGTAGACTTTCATAAAATTTATAAACTTCTTCAGTGACGGATAAATCAGTTCTTCGAATGACAACATCCAACTCTGGATGCATTTCGTTAATTTTTAATTTTAATCCGTCTAATTCTTCTTGTCTTCGAGCTACAAGTACTAAATTTTTTCCGCGAGATGCAAAGGCTAAAGCGGATTCATAGCCAATTCCTGAACTAGCACCAGTAATAACAGTATATTTCATATAAAAGCCTCCTAAATTCAAATTAATTTATCATGGTTAGATTGTATTTGTTAGAGTATACTCTAAGTCAAATGTTTTTTATAATTTGGATAAGGCAGTAAAATATATGAGAGTAAATGGCGTGCGGAGGGAGTATGGTTATGTACACAATTAGCGAGGTAGCTAAATTATTAGGAGTGAGCACACATACATTACGTTATTATGAAAAGGAGAACATATTAATTGCAAATCGCGATGCAAATGGGAATAGATTGTATGAAGAGTCACATATAAAGTGGTTGCAGTTTGTAATGAAGTTAAAACAAACACAAATGCCGATAGCGAAAATAAGAGAATACGCTAGATTATATTTAGAAGGAGAGCATACAACCGAAGCTCGTTTACAACTGTTAGAAAATCATAAAAAATCTATTCGAACTCAAAGAGAAAACTTAGAAATTACAGAGAAGATGCTCGAAAATAAAATTATTGCATACAAAGGCTCGTTGAAAAGTAAATAGCGTACAAAATATTTCGTTCTTTGTTGCATGTTGAAAAGGGAGTACAGGTCTTTGTTTTGGAATTTATCTATGAGTATTTTATTATAATGTGCCGATAAATTAAAAAAGAGCAGTTAGCTAAAAGCAACTGCTCGATTCAAAGGGATCTCCAAGGGGGGAATGGAGAAAATATTATGTTACTACCATTATTGACAGATTATTAAGAAATATTCATGTGGATTTAAGAAATTTAAAATATTTTTTGGTTAATAGAATCCGGGTGTTGACACTTTATCAATTGGTCATGTAGAATGTTTATGAATGACATTCAGTCATTTTTTCTGTGAAAGGGTGTAGATAAGCAACTTTTATATGTAGTTAGCTTAATAACGGAACAAATATAAGGATAAATGAGGATGATATTGGTTTTTTAAATAGTAGTTAGAGTGAGATTATATTTTTTAAATTAAAAATGACTGACGATCAGTCAGTATATAATAGAAGGTGAGAGATATGAAAAATAAAGCTTGGTTATATGTCATATTAACATGTATTTTTGAAGTCTTTTGGGTGTTTGGTTTTAATACAGCTCATACTTGGTGGCATTGGGTCATTATTGTAGGAGTTATCGCTGTTGATTTTTACTTCCTATCGAAAGCGTGCGAACATCTTGCAACAGGGACTGTATATGCTGTGTTTGCCGGAGCTGGTACGGTAGGTACTTTCCTAATGGATGTATTCCTTTTCGGCGGCAGTTTCAGTGTAGGAAAACTATTCTTTATCGTGATGGTCGTAGCGGGCGTTATCGGTTTAAAATTGGCTGATAATAAAGAAGAAACCGCGGAAGAAACTATGGAAGGAGCTGCTTAAAAATGGGTTGGTTTTTCGTATTTTGTGCTGCAATTAGTGAAATAGTCGGTGTGATAGGCCTTAAAATGTATAGTAAAGATAAGACGTTAGCAAATGGAGCGATTTATATAGGTGGATTTGCAACTTCCTTCGCATTTTTATACACATCTTTCTTGTTCTTACAAGTAAGTGTAGCTTATGCGGTTTGGATTGGCATTGGAACAGCAGGAGCTGTTTTATTAAATATGTTTCTGTTTGGTGAATCAAAAAGTAAGGCACGTTTGATTAGTGTAGCTCTTATTGTATGTGGAGTTACGGGATTAAAGGCTCTTTCATAAGAAAAGGATATTAAAGTTAAATCTCCTAACGATTTGTTGGGAGATTTTTATTATGAAAAGTGCACGATGATTGACAGTACAGCTAGTTATTTTATAAAATGAGTGACAGTCATTCAATACGTGTGTGAAAGGGTTTAGATGATGAATAAAAAAGAAAAAATTGTCTATGCAGCTATTGAAGTGTTTCAGGAAAAGGGCGTTGAAAAAACGAAGATTTCTGATATCGTGAAATTGGCTGGCATTGCACAAGGAACTTTCTATTTATATTTTCCTTCTAAGTTATCTGTTATGCCTGCAATAGCAGAAGTGATGGTTGAGAAGATGATACTTGCAGTGAAAGAAAAAGTACAGAACGATTCACCTTTTTCAAGTAAAGTTGAGCAAGTAATAGATGCGGTATTTACCTTTATAGCTGAATATCGTGAAATACAAGCATTAATGTATGCGGGCCTTGCATCAACTGAACATATAAAAGAATGGGAAGCTGTATATGAGCCTCTTTATATATGGCTAAGTGACTTTTTAAGTGAGGCAAAAGAATCAGGTGAAATTCGTGATTCGGTTCACGCAGAGCGAACAGCGAAGTTATTTATCGCTCTTGTTGAATCAGCAGCGGAACAAGTTTATTTATATGATCATAAAGATGATGAGCAAGTCGAGCTACAAAAGGCAGAAGTACTAGATTTTTTAACACATGCACTACATATAAAGTGAAACTTTAATCAGTGGGAGGGTTCATCCCCACTGATTATTAGTTGAACCAATCGGGCATTTAAGGGCAGTTATCTCCCACCTAACTTCCTCGCATTCGCTGAATTTTGAGGTGGGAGTCTTACTGCCCGTTAATGCGGGATAAAGAAGTAGTAAGATGAACCTGTCTGAAAAGGTAGGTTCATTTCTGCGGGAAACTGAATGATAGTCATTCACCCTGTGTTCATGTATGTGTGGAAGGATAGAGTGAAATTCTAATGAGTGGGGACATCTTTACTCAGTATGAGCCCACAAATAGCAGGATAAAGAAAAAGCTTCTTGGGCATTATTTTTGAGAGGAACTACGGGAAGAGGTGTTAAAAATTGAAGAAACCGATAAAAGAACAAAAGATGGTATTGATCATTCTTTTGAGTAATATATTTATCGCTTTTTTAGGGATTGGATTAATCATTCCGGTTATGCCGTCCTTTATGAATGATATGAATTTAACAGGAAAGACGATGGGTTATCTCGTTGCAGTGTTTGCAATGGCGCAGCTTATTACTTCACCTATTACGGGTCGTTGGGTCGACATTTACGGTAGGAAGAAAATGATAATCATTGGATTATTTATTTTTGGTGTTTCAGAGCTTCTTTTTGGATTAGGTACAGATGTGTGGATGCTTTATGCAGCGAGGGTGTTAGGCGGAATTAGTGCCGCGTTTATTATGCCGGGTGTTACGGCATATGTTGCTGATATTACTTCTATTCAAGAACGTCCAAAAGCGATGGGATATCTTTCAGCGGCTATTAGTACCGGATTTATTATAGGGCCTGGAATCGGCGGGTTTATTGCAGAATACGGTATACGTGTGCCGTTCTTTGTGGCAGCAGTGATTGCCTTTGTTGCATGCGTGATTTCTATATTTATTTTGAAAGAGCCGTTAACGAAAGAAGAACTTGCAGAGATTGCAGCTAATACGAAAGAATCCAGCTTTATCGGAGATTTAAAGAAATCATTAAATCCAATGTATGCAATCGCATTTATTATTGTATTTGTACTCGCATTCGGTTTATCAGCATATGAAACTGTTTTTAGTTTGTTTTCTGATCATAAATTTGGTTTTACACCGAAAGATATTGCTGCAATTATTACGATTAGCTCCATCTTTGGGGTAGTGGTGCAAGTATTTATGTTTGGCAAATTGGTTGACATGTTCGGTGAGAAAGTATTAATTCAAATATGTTTAATTGTAGGTGCAGTATTAGCATTCGTCTCAACTGTAGTCTTTAATTATTGGATTGTACTTCTCGTTACTTGCTTTATTTTCCTAGCATTTGATTTGCTTCGTCCAGCTTTAACGACGTTTTTATCAAAAGCAGCTGGAAAAGAGCAAGGATTCGTTGCTGGTATGAACTCAACGTATACGAGTTTAGGAAATATCGCAGGACCAGCGATGGGCGGAATATTATTTGATATAAACATTAATTATCCATATGCATTTTCAGGTGTTGTTTTAATCGTTGGTCTCGGCATTACATTTATGTGGAGAGAGAGACAGTTAGCTGAAAGTTTTGCGAAGTAATGTAGTGAATAACGAAAAGCCTCTTACTATTTTTATGGTAAGGGGCTTTTCGTTTATAAACTTAATCCAAACCGCTTTAATTCAATAAATATCCCCTCTAATTGCTTTCCTTTATCCGTTAATGTGTACTCTACACGAGGCGGAACTTCTGGATATACTTTTCTCGTTATAATCCCTTGTGCTTCCAATTCTTTTAGGCGAAGCGATAAAGTTTTCGGACTAATCCCGTCCATTGATTTTTGTAAATCACTAAAGCGTAAAGTTCCTTCTATAAGAAGGTCACGAATGATTAAAAACGTCCATTTTGTACTAATTACGTCAAGCGTTTTAGCGATAGGACAAGGTATACCAGGTAAACCTTTCGTTAATACAACTGGATCTATATTGCTCATGGAAATAGCCTCCATAAAAATTTTTTGAATGAATTTGCCTTATCGTATCACAAAACTATCTTTTTGGTAACTATATGAAAAAAATATCACTACTTCCATAAAGGAAGTTAGTGCATATACAATAGCAATACGAAATACAAAGGGTTTGTATGAGGAGGAGGTGATTTCCATGGTTATAAAAAAGTTGTTTGCGTTCCTTAGTTTTTTTGTCATTTGCATTGTGCTTGTAGCATGTAGTGGTGAGCAAAAAACTGAAATTCAGTTATTAAAGGAAATGCCGAAGCCAAAAGCAATGACAATTGATTCTTCATTAAGTAAAAAGGAAGCGACAGAAATCGTGCATGCAGCTCAGCGTTTTTATGCATTTTGGGATACAGGTAAAGAGGATCTTATTCCACAGACTGTTACGGAAAATTTCTTCGATAATATGTTGCCGAAAGGCCGCCCACAAGGCACTGAAGGATTAAAATTTGCGGCACAAAATTTTCGGAAAATCGTTCCAAATATACATTGTGAGATTGAAGAATTACTAGTTGCTGGTGATAAAGTAACGGCTCGTCTTTCTTTTACAGGAACTCATAATGATAAGGAAATCAATTTTTTTGCAATTGATATTTTGCATGTGAAGGATGGCAAGATAACGGAAGATTGGCATTTAGAAGATAATCTTATGCTGAAACAACAACTTGGGTTAATAGCTGAGGAATAAAATAAGGGAGAGAAAAGTGATGAAAAATATATTTATTATAAATGGACATGAAAAATACGGTACGAAAGAAGGTCGATTAAATAGAACGTTAGTTGATTATATGATAACTGTATTAAGTGAGAATCATTATGTGAAAACAACGACGATTCAAGATGGATATAGTATGAAAGAAGAACAAGATAAATTTCTATGGGCTGATGTTGTAATTTATCAAACACCTATTTACTGGTTTAGTGTACCGGGATTATTTAAAACGTATATGGATGAAGTGTATGAATACGGTTTGTTCTTTAAAGGTGCAGATGAATATGGAACAGGCGGTTTATTAAAAGAGAAGCAGTATATGTTTTCTACAACTTGGAATGCACCTGAAAAAGCATTCGGAGATAAGACGAAGTTCTTTGAAGGAGAAAGTTTAGAATCAGCACTTAGTCATTTACATCGTGTGCAGAAGTTTCTTGGTATGAGTCCGTTAAAGAGTTTTGCTTGTTATGATGTGGTGAAAAACCCGGATATTGAGAAATTTTTGATGGACTTGAAGAATCATTTGGCTGAGGTAATTTAATAGTAGTTTGCATCTTTGTGCGTAAAAAGGTTCATCTTTAAACATGTAAGAGAAGGTACTACTAAGGAGGTAGTACCTTCTCTTGCATTCATAAAAATTGCTTAGTTTTTCTTAGCTTAAAGTCTTCATAAGCGGAATTTAACCTTTTATGAAATACGTTGAAAATCTTTACTCATACAGGACTGTTTTAGTTTTTTTGATTTGATTAAATGTTTAATATCAGAGATGTTATCGTATGAAAGCTGAGTATGATAATAGTTAATGTACTCAAGTAATGCAAAAATATAAATAAATAGAGTGAATGATAGCCCACCTAAAGGTAAGTGGGGATACCAAATTACAAAATCAATAGTAAACGTAATAAATCCCGTGATAAGTAATGCTATATTTATCTTTTTAAGTATTTTTAAATATTGAATCATCCTAATGGGTGTAACAGATGTTTTCTCTTTTTTTAGTCTTTTCCACTTTACGTACCAGTAAACAGTTCCTTGTAGTAAGAGAAACTCTAAAAGAAGAAATGAGACCCAAAAAGAGTATAGGGAATATAAATGTAATGTAGGATAAGCATAATTAATTAAGTAACTTGTAAAAATAAAAGTAATGACTGAAAATAACTCACCTGTGTATAGATACGAAAGCCTTTTTTCTAGGTTGCTTTTCATGGTTTTTCTCCTTTTATAAAAAACTACACATTTTAATACGGGGATGGCTGTATCCATAACTTCGCAAAATTCGCCCAACCAAATGAATCTATTGTTACATTTTTTAGAGAAGAGGGATATGTTTTTCTTTTTAAAACGTGATAGTTAAATAAAATGATGTGTTCTGCTTGTAAAAAATCTTCGATTTCATACATGAGCTCATAGCGCTTGTCTTTATTTTCTTCTAATAAAAAGGTATCTAGCAAACAATTGATTTGTTTTTCATAGTGCGGGTCCATGAACCGATTTACGAAGCAACTTTTATTTTTAAATACATTTAAGAATGCAATTTCATGCTCGGCGGCAAACACTTCTCCCATTAAAATGATATCGGCATGTTTATCAATAGAACAGTCCATATAATCTGAAACAAGAAATGGATGAAGCTCTACTTGTATGCCTAAACGGTCGCAACGTTTCTTTAGGAAGACTGTGTCATTTGCACTATCTTTAAACGCGAAGAAGTAAATATGTATCGTTTCACCTTTGTATGTGCTCTTCTTCAAATATTCTTTCGCCTTTTCTAATGAATAGGGTCTTCCCTGAGCTTGGCGACTTCTTTCAGGAAAGAAGCTTGATGCAGTGATTGTTCGATTTCCTTCTAAATCACGGAGGATCGTTTCAACGTCATATATTTCTCTCCAAGCTTTACGAAAGTAAATGTCGTGGTGGGGACCAGGTTTTGTAAAGTTGAAGCTAGCATAAATACAGCCTATTTCTTCTATTTGTATGTCATGTCTTTCATTTTCATTCTCATTTGGTAATTCATAATCAGAATGTATTTTCACATGATCTGGAATACGCCAAAACTCAATACGATCTAGTAATGCACGTTCTTTAAAATAATGCGTGAAAGCTTCTAGTACGATATTATCTTCAGAATAATGATTAAGTTTAAAAGGTCCAGTACCTATATAGTGATGATTTTGGATTACCGTATCATAGGGCAAAATTGCGAGTTGTATTGAACTTACATAATGTAAGAAAAACAAATTCGGTTTTGCTAAATGGAACCGTACTTGCAGTGGTGACGGTGTTTCAATTTGGACAATTTCCTGTGTTAACCATGCGTAAGGAGATTGAGCTTGCTGCAATCTTTCAAATGAAAATTGAACATCTTTAGAAGTTAAAAGAGTTTCATTATGAAAATGTATATCTTTTCGTAAATAAAACGTCCACGTAAGTTGATCCTGACTTAATTCCCACGTATGAGCAATGTGCGGTTCCATTTTTTCTGTAATATCGTTATAAATGACTAATGTATCAAAAATTTGGCTAATAAGATGACCCTCTGTTGTTACAGCCACAAAAGCGGGATCTAATGGTAATATCTTTCTTGATATAGGGATCTTTAATATGTCGTACATATCATTTGAAGGTTCGTATCCAAAATGATGATGTAGTTTATTTTCTATCTTTTTTTGAAGTGCAAGAGGAAGGGGTTCTTTTAAAAGAAGAAAGATATCTTTTAATTTTTCTTGCGCTAACAGTTCATCTGTATAGCATTCAATTGATTCTACTAAACTATGTACAAATATAATTTCAGTTTTATTCCCGCGGCCTCGCCCTGGAGTCCAGTAAATTAGTTGTTCTTCGCTCATTTTCTTTAATAAAATCTTCACGTTTTTCGTACTGCAATATAAAACATCCGCTAATTCTTGTAAGCTATTTCGCATATGTTGTTGATCTTGCGCATGCAACCTTAGTCTAATGTAATAGTCCATAATTTTCATATGTATACACTTCCTTCTATATAAAAGGGGAAACTCTTTAGAATATTCTAACCTTTTTCTTCCTCTTTTTCAAAGTAAAATGAATAAGCATAAGGAGGGGAAAACGATGGGGTTTTGGAGTATGCATCGAAATATAAAAATTAGAATTATAACATCATTTTTAACACGAGCTGTATCAACGATGATTTTTCCGTTTATGGCAATTTATTTTTCAATAAAGTTAGGTAGTGCGGTTGCTGGTGCTTTACTACTAATTAATGTAATAGCTTCATTAGTAATTGGTTTATATGGCGGGTATATTGGAGATCGGCTCGGTCGTAAAAAAGTAATGATTATTGGCCAAAGTATACAAGTCGTTTCCATTGCTTGTATGGGAATTGCGAACTCAGATTATGTAGATTCACCGTGGTTAACGTTTTTATTTATGCTCGTGAACAGCTTAGGATCTGGACTTATGAATCCAGCGACCGAAGCGATGTTAATCGATGTGAGTACACCTGAAAATCGAAAAGTGATGTACAGCATTAACTACTGGGCGATTAATTTATCAATTGCTATTGGAGCGATATTTGGCGGATTACTATTTGAAAACTATAGATTACAATTGTTTATCGTATTAACGGCTGTGGCGGTCATTACTTTATATGTGATGGCTATATATATGGAAGAAGTGTATGTGGCGCGAAAAACTGTAGAGAAGAAAAACGTATTAAAGGATATGGCGGATAGTTATAAGGTTGTGATGAAAGACCGAGCGTTTTTAATTTTTTGTGCAGCAAGTATATGTACATTATCTTTAGAGTTTCAAATTAATAATTATTTAGGGATACGTTTGCAGAAGGAATTTGAAACGATTCACTTTTTCTTCGGAAATGGTTTTACGTTTGATTTAACAGGTATTCGAATGCTGAGCTGGATATCTACAGAGAATACAATTTTAATTGTATTATTTTCGGCGCTTGTTATTAAAATGTTGAAGAGCTTCAACGATTTAAAAATCTTATATGTAGGCTTATTCATTTATACAATTGGATTCACCATACTTGGAACGAGCAATAGCTTATGGATTTTATTAATTGCGGGGCTTTTCCAAACTGTAGGAGAGATGATGTATGTACCGGTTCGTCAATCTATAATGGCGGATATGGTGCCAAGTGAGGCGCGAGGTTCTTATATGGCGATTAACGGAATGGTCTTTCAAGTGGCGAAAATGAACGGTGCATTAGGTGTTATGTTAGGTTCATTTATTGCATCTTGGGGAATGAGTGCGCTGTATTTTATCGTTGGTATGAGCAGTGTTTTATTATTTATGAAGGCGATTGGAAAAGAGAAGTATCAAGATGAACGAAACGTTTCTAAGATTGGATAAAGCTATCTAAAAAGCGAACTGGTTATGCTGGGACTCGCTTTTTAGATAGCTTCTAAAACGGATCAACTTCAGCTAAATTAGGATTGGCATTTGGATTTGTTAATAAGGTTTTTAGTTCACCCACTTCTGAGAGAGCGACGAGAATATAACCACTAATGAGGACGATGAGTCCGATGACTCGTAATGTTTGCAATTTAATGTCACGGCTATTTTCCTCTGAGGTGTTTTGGGGCGTTGCAGGCGGATTGTTGTTCATAATAGAGCTCCTATCTTTTTTATTTATATGTGCGAAATCATTATTAACGTATGGATAGGAATTGTATAGTCATTTTCACTATATGAGAAATGCCTATGAAAAGTGATTATAAATTTTAGGACGAGAAAAGAGGCTGTTATGTACAGCCTCTTTTTCGTTAAAATGAAGAAATCCTCTTCTTCGTTTTCGGTACGATAATAAATTTGATCCATAGCATCCCAATTACTGCAATGATAAAACTATGTAGTAACTGCCCTGTAGCAAAGAGTATAACACTTGAAAATACAATGAGTTGAATACTTAGTAATGTGAGAATTAAGCTGAGAAATTGATTCATTCTTTCTTCAGTAGCAATTGGATATAATGCCACGATAATATTTCCCGAAAAATATTTCCACAGCGAACGAAGCTGCATAGAGATCATGTATAGGACGATGTAAGCGATAGCGCCTTTTACATATAGATTCGGTACGAAATATACGATAAAGGAACCGATTAACCCCAAGCGAATATATATACCAAAATAATCATTCCCACGTAAAAACGATAGTGTATGTAAATAGAAGAAAGTAGCTTGTTTTTTATGTAGTAAAGGTTCGATCCAATTTGTAAGCCATTTTCTGCCGTTTACTTGTTTTTTTAGCTGCGGAACATCAGTGAAGATGCTAGCGAATTGATAAAAGCGTATGTCCATTTTTTCTTCTTGTTCGATTATGTATTCCCACGGTATTCGCTTTGTGGGCTGTTTTTTTGTATATAGGAGTAGGAAGGCAAGAAGTAATAGTAAGCCACCTAGCACAATGATATTTGCAACATAAAACAGCATGTAAATGATAAGGGCGTTACAAGCAATACGAATGATAAGCCATATGTTTTTTTCATAACTATCACGCCATATCCAATGTATGTATATGTTCCAGCCCTTTAGAATCATTAAAATGATAAAGATTGTACATAGAAAAGGTACGGTTAATTGTAATGATTGCATGGCAAGCGGTACGATAATAAGGAACATAAATATAAGCGGGAAAAGCTGAATGATGTAATTATATAGAAGAGATTTTTTAAAATAAGATGTTAATTTCTCTTCTAGCGCTAGTAAATAGACAGCATCAGGTTTTTGAATAAATGTGCGAATTGGGCATCTCGTTATAATGAGTGTAAGTACGATTGTGATGAGTAATAAAGATATTCCTTTAGAAGGATCCGTTTTAAGAAACTTGGCGTAATAATATGCACCTACACATGAGACGAAGATGAAGCTATATAGCAAACCGTTAATCATACGTGCAAAGTATGTGATGGCATTTTGAATATGTTGTTGAAAGCGAGAGCTCCATAGTGATTCGATTGACATGTTTTTCACCTCTTTTTTCTATTATATATGTTTTATTAAGTAAAAAACGAGCAAATTTGAACTGCACCCCAATTGTTAGACACAGTCTAACAATTGGAGGTGCAGTTTTTCTATGGCTAAATTTACAGCTGATGAAAAAATACATATCGTTCTACGTTATTTGAACGGAAATGAAAGTTATCGAGAAATTGGTAAAGCGATCGGTATAAGGGACACAGTAATTTTGAATTGGGTAAACCAATATAAGCAAAATGGTGTGGAAGCTTTTCTAAAACGGTATACAAATTACACACAACAATTTAAACTAGACGTACTAAATTATATGATTGAAAACGGTACGTCCTTATTTGAAACGGCAGCTATCTTTAACATTCCTGCCCCTTCAACGATTATTGTTTGGAAAAAACAACTCGAAACACAAGGAATCGATGCCCTTCAATCAAAGAAAAAGGGGCGTCCATCCATGAAAAAAGAGTCAAATAAACAATCAAAACAAGCACCAGTTGAAGGTTCAGTCGAAGCACTTGAAGCACGTATTAAACAGCTTGAAATGGAAAATGAGTACTTAAAAAAGTTGAATGCCTTAGTTCAAAACAAGGAAAAGTCACTAAACAAGACAAAGCGCAAGTAGTCTATGAATTAAGGCATAAATATTCGGTGAAGGCACTCGTGGAGCTAGCTGATATTCCACGAAGCACGTATTATGATTTAGTAAAGAAAATGAATCGTCCGGATTTAGATGCCGATTTGAAAGCCGAAATTAAAGCGATTTATGAGGAAAATGAAGGTCGTTATGGCTACCGTCGCATTCGTGATGAGTTGACGAATCGTGGTCAGAAAGTAAATCACAAGAAGGTTCAGCGCATTATGAAAGAGCTTGGATTAAAGTGTGTTGTGCGTATGAAAAAATATAAGTCTTATAAGGGGAAATTCGGTAAAATTGCACCAAATATTTTAGCGCGCAGTTTTCATGCAGATGCACCGAATCAAAAATGGGTAACAGACATCACAGAGTTTAAATTGTTTGGAGAGAAACTTTATTTATCACCTGTATTAGACTTGTATAATGGTGAAATTATTACATATACAATTGGCTCTAGACCGACGTATTCACTTGTTTCAGAAATGTTAGAGAAAGCATTAGAACGTTTACCTGAAAATCACCAACTATTGATACATTCAGATCAAGGGTGGCATTATCAAATGAAACAATATGTCCGTACACTTGAATCAAGAGGTATTGTGCAGAGTATGTCTCGAAAAGGAAACTGTTATGACAACGCAGTAATGGAGAATTTCTTTGGGATCATGAAGTCGGAATTCCTCTACATAAAAGAGTTTGAAAGTGTAGAGCATTTTAAAATAGAATTAGAAAAATATATAGATTATTATAATACGAAACGGATAAAGGCAAAATTAAAAATGAGCCCGGTACAATACCGGACTCACTTTTATCAAGCTGCCTAATGAAATAACCGTGTCTAACTTTTAGGGGTCACTTCAATTGCGTTATGCAACTTGCTCGTTTTTCTTTTCGTTATTTTTTTTCTGATCACGATTCATTAATGGATAGAAGGCAAAGCCAATTACGAATAAACCAATCCCGAGAAGGAATGTTTTTATATCGGATGCACCTGTTTTAATAACCCATAGTGCATAGCAAAGTGCGATCGCTGCGACTATGCCATCTGTAATTCTTGCCCGCATTTCATTTTTGTATGTTTCACCAGTTGCGACTAGCTTTAACTGGAAGATTGGTGAAACGAGATATGGAATGAGGTAGGCTAAAGTTGATACTGTAATAACGAATGTATAAGCTTCCGCAATTGTTCCTGATAATGTTGAGAATAAGAACACTTGCGACATAATGTTTGTTAATCGTAGTGAATGAATTGGACTTCCTTTTTTATTTGTTTTTGCGAAGAAGGAAGGGAAGAAACCTTCTTTTGCTGCTTGATAAGGTACTTCTGAGCTTAATAAAATCCAGCCTAATATGGAACCGAATAGGGAAGTAAGAGCAAGTAATGCCATAAGTTTCCCGCCGCCGTGACCCATTGCAGCGTTTAATGCATCTGCTAATGGACGTTCAGAAGCTTGTAATTTATCAACGTGAAGTACACCCATTGTTAAAATTGTAATTCCTAAGTAAATTGCAACTGTTATTAGTAAACCGGCAACTGTTGCACGTTTTACCGTTTTGGGAGAAGTAGCTCGGTTTGATAAAAGAACGGCTGATTCAATCCCGATAAATGCCCAAAGTGTTGTAAGAGCAGCTAAATTTACTTGTGAAAGGAGACCGTGTGATACGCCTTCTTTATCGATCATTGGTGTGTACCATTGTCCAAATTTTGAAGCTTCGAACGCAAATAACGTAACAATGATGAATAGAAGGAATCCAGTCACTTTCGTTGTTGTTGCTAAGAAGTTAAGTTTCCCAGCTCCGCTTACACCGTTTGTTAAAATTAAATGAGTGCCCCATAGTAAAACAGAACAAATAGTAAATGTAAGTAGTTTTCCAACTTCTATATTGAAAGAGCCGATCGAAAACAATAGTCGTGTATCTTTCATAATCGGGAAGAAGAGCGATAAATATCCCGCGAAAGATGTAATGATGGCAACGTTACTTGCCCAGTTTGCAACCCAATATCCCCATACTATGCTGAAACCAGCCATTTTTTTCTTTTTTGGTGATGAGAATAAAGCATATGCATGACTTTGTGGTCCTGTCGTTAAATCAGGACGACGAATTGCTAAATTACCGAAAACAAGAGCTAGCATTAAAACACCAAACCCTGTTGTTAACCAAGCTAAAGTGACACCGAGAGGGCTAGCTGTTTGTGCCAACGTACTTGGCACCATGAAAATACCAGCGCCAACCATGTTACCGACAACGAAAGCTGTTAGTACCCAAAAGCCCCATTTTTTTTGTTGCATAGAAAATACCTCCAAAGTTAGTATAACCAAGTCAAGCGAGGAGATATGTATGTCTTCCTAAGTAAGGAAGAGAAGTCCCAAACAAAACAAAAAAAGCACGTAATTTGCCGCTACATGCTTTCTATCTTATAAGAAACCCACGACATACCTCTCGATAGCTCTCCACAAACGAAACGTTTGTGACAGTTCTGCACTTATTAAATGCAGACCCAGCAAGCGCGCATGGTGGGCACGTCTTACTTCGGCAACCATTCCTTTCTCATTCCTTCATCAATGCCACTACATCTCCTGAAATGATACTTTTAATGATTGCAACCTCTACCTCACCGAGATACGAATGAGGATTTAAATATTAAATTAACGTATTTAAGAGTAACAAATGTATTTTTATACGTCAATTGATATGGTAATAATCAGATTATAGAGAAGAGTTTGTGATTAAAAGTGAGAGGGATTGTTATACAATATTTGAATTTTCGTAATATAATACATGTTATTAGCGCTAGAAGATTGAGAAGGGGATGAAGTATATGTCTGTATGTAATAAAAAATCCGTAATAGGTGTACTAGATTCAGGGGTCGGGGGATTAACAGTTGCTAGTGAGATTATGCGTCAATTGCCTAAAGAGAGCATTTACTATATTGGTGATAATGAGCGTTGTCCGTATGGGCCAAGAAGTGTAGAGGAGGTACAATCTTTCATATTTGAAATGGTTGAGTTCCTCAAACAGTTTCCATTAAAAGCTCTAGTGGTAGCATGTAATACTGGTGCAGCTGCTGCATTGACTGATTTGCAAGAAGCACTTTCCATTCCAGTTATTGGCGTTATACATCCGGGAGCAAGAGCTGCAATTAAAGTGACAAAGAAAGGGAAAATAGGGGTAATTGGAACTGTAGGTACGATAAAATCTAACATGTACGAAAAAGCATTACACGAGCTTGATACATATTTGGAAGTGCATAGTCATGTGTGTCCGACTTTAGCTACAGTTGTAGAAAATCACTTAGAAGATACAGCATATGTAACGCAGCAAGTGAAACAAGCTTTACTGCCATTAACGAAAGAAGATATAGATACGTTAATTCTTGGGTGTACGCATTATCCACTTTTAGAGTCCTATATAAAAAAGGAGTTAGGAGAGGCTGTGACAATTATTAGCTCTGCAGAAGAAACAGCGATAGAGTTAAGTACCATTTTACAGCACAAAGGAATTTTGTCTGACAATCTTAATCCGAAGCATCGATTTTTTACAACAGGCTCTGTTTTATCGTTTGAACATATTGCTGAGCGTTGGCTAGGGTATCAAATTTCTGTAGAATGTGTGAATTTACCTATGGAAAAACAACTCGTGAACTAAATTGTATAAAAAGAAGCTGATCTAAAACTAGATCAGCTTCCACATATAAGATTAAACTAAGTTTAATACAGTTACTTTTTCACGTGTCATAGACTCAAGGCTCTTATGAATACCTTGTGCGCCCATACCTGAACCTTTTATACCGATGAATGGGAAGTGGTCAGGGCCGCGCTCTGTGCGTCCGTTAATTTGAACAGAACCAGTGTCGATTTTGTTAGCAATTGCAAACGCTTTGTTAATGTCTTTTGTGAAGACACTTGCTTGTAGGCCGAAGTCTGATTTGTTAGCAATTTCAATCGCTTGTTCATCAGAAGAAACACGGATGATTGGAAGGATTGGGCCGAATGGCTCTTCCCAAGCAACTTTCATTTCTTCTGTTACGTGGTCAATTAATGTTGGGTAAATTAAGTTGCGCTCACGTTTGTTACCGATAACGATTGTTGCACCTTTTTCTACAGCATCATCAACTAAGCCTTGAACGAAGTCAGCAGATTTGTCGTCGATTAATGGGACGATTGTGCTGTCTTGTTCTGGAGATCCAACTGATAATTTAGCTACTTGCTCTTTTAATAAGTCAACAAGCTCGTCTGCTACATTTTCGTGTACAAGTACACGTTTAATAGCTGTACAACGTTGACCAGAGTAGGAGAATGCACCGCTTACGATATGGTTTGCAGCATCTTGTAAGTCAGCATCTTCACGAACGATACCAGGGTCTTTACCACCAAGTTCTAATACAAGTGGAATCATTGCAGCTTTTTTCGCTAAATGTTTACCTGTGTTTGTACCACCTGTGAACGATACCATATTGATGCCAGGATGTTCTACTAAGTAGTCACCAATTACAGAACCGCGTCCTGTAGCTACGTTTACAAGACCTTTTGGAAGGCCAGCTTTATGAAGTGCTTCAACCATTTTAACACCGCTAATTGCACCTTGAGTTGCTGGTTTGAAGATAACAGCGTTACCCATAATAAGTGCTGGTGCAAGTTTTGCAGCAGATAAGTTTACTGGGTAGTTAAATGGTGCGATTGCTAATACAACACCAAGTGGTGCGCGTTGGATAATCGCAAGTTTAGATTTCGTTCCGCCAGGGAAGCTATCGCCCATCATGCTTTCTCCGTGCATATGAAGAGCTTCTTCAATAGTGTAACGAATGAAGTCAGCTGTACGAACAACTTCTTTTTTCGCATCTTTATATCCTTTACCGACTTCTTTCATAATGATATCGGCAATTTCATCTTGCATATTTACGAGCTCATCAGCCCATTTATATAAATATTTTGCGCGATCTTGTAGAGAAGCTTCAGCCCATGATTTTTGAGCTTCTTTTGCAGATGCAATTGCTTCATCCACTTCTCCTTGAGTAATTGCTTGTACTTGCCCAATTACTTCGTGTAAGTATGGAGATGGAATGTCGATTGTTTGACCAGAAGAGCTTTCTCTCCATTCTCCGTTTAAATAAAATTTGTACGTATTGCTAGTTGTCATGATTAGTCCTCCTAAAATAGCAACTTGTAAGAGTGAGTATAAGGTGATTGTAGGTGGTTTGATAATATTTTTCAAATGAAATGTTTGTGAAAACGATTTCTTATTATTTTTTTATTTTGTATGCCCTTTCTTACAGAAGATTCTCTTATTTCAAACTGAATTATAAGTAGAATGCATCACTTTCATTTTTTGTGATAAAAGATTATTTTATTCTAAACCGAAAAAAATAATTGACAGAATACTTAATAAAGTTGTAAGATTATAAATGGAAAATAAATGAAGGGGGTGTGCGTAATGATTGTAATCGTAAATGTAATGGGCTTAGCTCTGTTAAATGGCGGAAAACATTCATATCATTACGCAACCCGTGCGGATATATAGGACCCTTTTGTCTTATGAGAAGCGTACGTTGCGTATATCGTAACGTACGCTTTTATGCATTCTATTGCATATCGTCAAGCGGCGGTATGCTTTTTTTTGTTTATTTTCCTCGTTACTATAAAAAATCAGAATTTGGAAGGTGGAAAAATGTGATGAAATACTGTGGTTTTCAAAATGTAAATGTGATGGATTTGGATAGCGGATAAAGAAATGTGAATCAAATGAGAACGAGAAAGGAGAGGTTATATTGTTTTCAGTATTACTAAAGTTAAGCTGGTTTTTTAGGGAGCATTGGAAAAGGTATAGTATCGCAATTGGGGTACTTTTAATTGTAAACGTGATAGAGGTAATTCCTCCGAAAGTGTTAGGAATTACAATTGATAATATTAAAACAGGAGCCTTAACGAACGAGGCAATTATGCAATATATTTTTATTTTATTTGGGGTAACGATTGGTGGGTATGTGCTTACTTTCATTTGGCAGCACCAACTATTTGGCGGTGCGTTCGTACTGGAGAAAACGATGCGTTCAAAATTTATGGGGCATTTACTCAAGATGACACCGACGTTTTATCAAAAAAACCGTACTGGCGATTTAATGGCGAGAGCGACAAATGATTTAAAAGCAATCTCCATGACAGCTGGTTTTGGTATATTAACGCTCGTTGATTCTAGTCTATATATGCTTACAATCGTTTGTATGATGGGCTTTTCAATTAGTTGGCAGTTAACATTTGCTGCGCTTATACCGCTTCCGATTATGGCGTATGCGATGAATAGATACGGAAAGAAATTGCATGAAAGATTTACTGTCGCACAAGATGCGTTCGGAGATATGAACGATAAAGTGCTGGAATCAATTGCGGGTGTACGCGTGATTCGTGCATACGTACAGGAGAATGCTGATCAAGAAAGGTTCCATCATTTAGGAGATGACGTATACGAGAAAAATATGAGAGTAGCAAGAATCGATGCATTATTCCAGCCGACTGTGAAAATGCTCGTCGGTCTTAGTTATTTAATTGGTTTAGTGTACGGTGCATATCTCGTATTCCAATCAAAGGTGACACTTGGTGAGCTCGTTTCTTTTAACGTCTATTTAGGGATGATGATTTGGCCGATGTTTGCAATTGGTGAATTGATTAATGTTATGCAAAGAGGAAATGCTTCGCTCGATCGTGTAAATGAAACGTTAGCTTATGAACCAGATGTAAAGAATCCGAAAGATCCAAAGGTTGTACAAGAGCCAGATTACATTCAATTTGATAACGTTACTTTTTCATATCCTTCATCAATTGAAACAAATTTAAAAAATGTTTCGTTCTCATTAAAACAAGGAGAGACACTTGGAGTTGTTGGGAAAACAGGAAGCGGGAAAACGACGCTCGTTCGTCAGCTTCTTCGTCAATATCCACTTGGAGAAGGGGATATTGCAGTTTCTGATGTGAAGCTAGATAAAATTCCGAATGATAACGTACTTGGCTGGATTGGGTACGTACCTCAGGAACACATTTTATTTTCAAAAACAGCGAAGGAAAATATTTTATTCGGTAACAGAGAAGCGACTGAAGAAGAACTTGAAAAAGCGATTGAAATAGCTGCGTTTAAAAAGGATTTAGAGTTTTTACCAGAAGGTTTAGAAACGCTCGTTGGGGAAAAAGGTGTTTCTTTATCAGGTGGGCAAAAGCAAAGGATTTCGATTGCGAGGGCTGTTATTCAAAATCCGGAAATTTTAATTTTGGACGATTCTTTATCAGCTGTTGATGCTCGTACGGAAGCGGCAATTATTGAAAACATACGAACAGAAAGAAGCGGGAAGACGACGATTATAACGACGCATCGCTTGTCAGCTGTGCAGCACGCGGATTGGATTCTCGTTATGGATAACGGTGAAGTTATTGAAGAAGGTTCGCATGAAGCGCTCATTCGAAATGGGGGCTGGTATGCAGAGCAGTTCGATAGACAACAAGGTGAAAGTGAAAGTGCGGATAGTGGGGTGAAAATATGAGTGTTTCAAAACGATTGTTTCAATATGCAATGAAAGTGAAGGGGCCGATCTTTGCAGCGATGGCGATGCTATTTGTTTTCGTCATTGCAGAACTCGCGGGTCCTTTCGTCGCAAAAACGATGATTGATGAGCATATCGTTGGAATAGAGAGACCTTGGTATGAAACAGAAAAGAGTGAGGATGCTGTTTCATATAATGGCGCCTTGTATAAGCGAAGTGATCGCTTTGAAGAAGGTGAGAAAAAAGGGAAAGAAGTCCGAGTGATTCAAGTTGGTTTTCAGTACTATTTTGTGCCGAATAAAATAACGCTTGAAGGAAGTCGTTCTGTTAAGGGTGATGTGCTTACAGTACAAAGTGGTAAGGCTGTGCAAGTGTATAAAACGAAAGCCTTAACGAAAGAAGAAGTATTTGCGTTTTATAAACCGGAAATAAATCGTTTACTATTACTTGGCGGTGGTTATTTCGCTTTACTAGTAGTCGTATCATTATTTGCATACGGAAAGCAGTTCTTCTTACAGAAGGCGGCAAACAAAATTATTCAAATTATGAGGGAAGACGTCTTTTCCCATATTCAAACGTTGCCAATTCGTTATTTCGATCATTTACCAGCAGGGAAAATTGTATCGCGTGTAACGAATGATACAGAAGCGATTCGTGATTTATATGTAACAGTGCTTGCGACATTCGTCTCTAGTATCATCTATATTATCGGGATTTTCGCTGCACTATTTTTACTTGATGTAAAACTGGCGGCACTATGCTTACTTATCATCCCAATTTTAATTGTTTGGGCGATTATGTATAGAAAGTATGCGTCTGTATACAATCATAAAATGCGTTCGCGTTTATCGGATATTAACGGAACAGTGAATGAATCGATTCAAGGGATGCCAATTATTCAAGCATTTCGTCAAGAACATGAAACGAAGAAGGAATTTGAAGAACTCAATGGTGATTATTTTAAATATCAAAATAAAATTTTAAATTTAAATGCAGCAACGTCGCATAATTTAGTGTCTGTATTAAGAAACATCGCTTTTACAGGTGTAATTTGGTATTTCGGTGGTGCTTCATTAAGTGCTTCTGGCCTCCTTTCTCTAGGGATACTATATGCTTTCGTCGATTATTTAACGAGATTATTCTCGCCAATTACGAATATGGTGAACCAACTTGCAAACTTAGAGCAATCGCGTGTTGCATCAGAGCGTGTCTTCGAATTGCTAGAGGAAAAGGGAGAGGTAGTAGAAGAAGAACGTATGCCTCGCTTAACCGGAAATGTGAAATTCGATAATGTTTCGTTTTCTTACAATGGAAAAGATGAAGTGTTAAAAAATATTTCTTTTGAAGCGAAACAAGGGGAGACAGTGGCACTTGTCGGTCATACTGGATCAGGAAAAAGTTCCATTATGAATGTGCTCTTTCAGTTTTATGAATTTCAAAAAGGGAAGCTTACGATTGATGGTCACGATGTAACAGAGATGCCGAAACAAGCAACGCGTGAACATATGGGAATTGTACTACAAGATCCGTTTTTATTTAGCGGGACAGTGGCATCCAATGTAAGCTTAGAAAATGAAAAAATTTCAAAAGATCGCATTGTAAAGGCATTACGTGATGTTGGTGCTGAAAGGTTTGCAAACAACATAGATGAAAAAATTACGGAGAAAGGAAGTACACTTTCAACCGGAGAACGTCAGCTTATATCGTTTGCTAGGGCACTTGCTTTTGATCCGGCGATTTTAATTTTAGATGAAGCGACTTCCAGCATTGACACTGAAACAGAAGCGATGATTCAACAAGCGCTAGAAGTTGTGAAGAAAGGACGAACGACGTTTATTATCGCTCATCGCCTTTCAACAATTAAGAGCGCTGATCAAATTATTGTGCTTGATAGAGGAACGATTTTGGAAAAAGGATCGCATGATGAATTAATGAAAAAGCGCGGGCGTTATTACGATATGTACAAAACGCAAATGGAAGGAAACCAGAGCGCTTAATTTTTAGAAGAACTTGCGATTTTCGCAAGTTCTTTTTTGATCGTATTGTCCGCTCAGAAGTTAATATATTTCACCGGTAGAAAAACTTATAAATAAGTAAGTATTGTTTTACCTTTTTCTTTATAAATGCTATATTAAAAAATGTTACTTATTTTTTGTATGTAGCGGTATTTTTCCATTTTGTTTGATTATGAAGAAAAAGGATAAACTAAATAAGAACATTTTCATTGAAAAATTGTTCGAAATTGCATACAATCAATATAGTTTTTAAATTCCTATCAGAATACTTGGAGGACTACTATCATGAAAAAAATATTTTCAGTGCTTGCAGTAACTACATTAGCGATTGGGATTGTAGCGGGTTGCGGCAAAGAAGAGAAAAAAGATACAGCTAGTCAAGATGCGTTACAGAAGATAAAACAAAGCGGTGAGCTTGTAATTGGTACAGAAGGTACATATCCACCATTTACGTTCCACGATTCAAAGGATAAATTAACTGGATTTGACGTTGAATTAGCAGAAGAAGTTGCAAAACGTTTAGGTGTAAAACCTGTATTTAAAGAAACACAATGGGATAGTTTACTTGCAGGAGTAGATGCAAAACGTTTCGATATGGTTGCGAACGAAGTTGGTATTCGTGAAGATCGCCAAAAGAAATATGACTTCTCTAGTCCATATATTTCTTCTTCAGCAGCATTAGTTATCGCAAAAGATAAAGATAAGCCTGCTACATTTGCTGATGTAAAAGGATTAAAAGGAGCACAATCTTTAACGAGTAACTACGCAGATATCGCTAAGAAAAACGGTGCGAACATCGAGGGTGTAGAAGGGTTTAGCCAAGCAGCTGAATTATTAAGTTCTGGCCGCGTTGATTTTACAATCAATGATAAATTATCAGTGTTAAACTATTTAGAAACGAAAAAAGATGCAAAAATTAAAATTGTAGATACAGAAAAAGAAGCGTCACAAAGTGGATTCTTATTCCGTAAAGGTAGCGACAAACTTGTACAAGAAGTAAATAAAGCGTTAGAAGATATGAAAAAAGATGGTACGTACGATAAAATAACGAAAAAATGGTTCGGTGAAAATGTTTCTAAGTAGTGCAGTGGTCTCAGATCGATTGTCTACATGGATAGATATTATGCAGACTTCCTTCTCGCCTATGCTGAAGGAAGCTGTCTTTACGACAATTCCGTTAACGCTTATTACATTTATTATCGGTATTATACTTGCGACGTTAACAGCGCTCGCGCGTATTTCAGGTAGTCGTATTTTACAATGGATTGCTCGTATCTATGTATCTATCATTCGCGGAACGCCACTTCTTGTACAGTTATTTATTATTTTCTATGGTCTTCCAACTCTTAATATTGAGGTTGAGCCATATACAGCAGCAATTGTTGGTTTTTCATTAAATGTCGGTGCATATGCATCTGAAATTATTCGTGCTTCTATTCTTTCTATTCCGAAAGGACAGTGGGAAGCAGCTTATACAATTGGGATGACATATCCGCAAGCATTAAAACGTGTTATTTTACCGCAAGCAACGCGTGTATCTATTCCGCCGCTTTCGAATACATTTATTAGCTTATTGAAGGATACGTCATTAGCGTCGTTAATTTTAGTAACAGAAATGTTCCGAAAAGCGCAGGAAATCGCGGCAATGAACTATGAGTTTTTAATTGTTTATTTCGAAGCAGGTCTAATTTATTGGGTAATTTGCTTCTTATTATCTATCGTGCAACAAATATTAGAAAAACGTTCAGAACGTTATACTCTAAAATAACCCTTTCATAAAAGGAGTTTTTGTTTTTATGATTTCAATTCAACATTTACAAAAAAGTTTCGGAGATAATACCGTACTAAAACATATAGACTTATCAGTTGAGAAGGGCGAAGTTGTTGTTATTATTGGGCCATCTGGATCTGGTAAAACGACATTCTTACGTTGCCTCAACGTGTTAGAAACGCCGAACGCTGGTAGCATTCGCATCGGTAATAAAGAGCTCGATTTCTCTCAAAAAGTATCGAAGAAAGATATTGTAAATCTTCGTACGCAAACAGGTATGGTATTCCAGCACCATAATCTATTCCCACATTTAACAGCAATTCACAATGTAATGGAAGGGCTCGTTACAGTGAAAAAGATGGGGAAAGAAGAAGCGAAGAAAAAAGCGAACTACTTCCTTGAAAAAGTTGGTCTTGCGGATAAAGTAGACTTATATCCGTTCCAATTATCAGGTGGACAACAACAGCGCGTTGGAATCGCTCGTGCGCTTGCGATGGAGCCGGAAGTATTACTATTTGATGAGCCAACGTCAGCACTTGATCCGGAGCTAGTTCAAGAAGTTTTAAAGGTTATGAAAGAGCTTGCTAAAGAAGGAATGACGATGGTCATTGTAACGCATGAAATGCGCTTTGCTCATCAAATTGCGAACCGTGTTATTTTCATGGATGGCGGTGTCGTTGTCGAACAAGGTACACCGGAAGATGTATTTACAAATCCAAAAGAAGAACGAACGAAGAAGTTTTTACAAATGTTGCAGTAAATTAAGGAAGGTCTCAGGGCATATGCCCTGAGACCTTTTTGCCATATATATTTATTTTTGGAATCCGCCAAGGCTTTGCTCAGCCATTGCAACTAGACGTTTTGTAATTTCTCCACCAACAGAACCGTTAGCGCGAGCCGTAGAATCTGCTCCTAATTGTACACCAAATTCTTGAGCGATTTCGTACTTCATTTGATCGATTGCTGCTGTTGCACCTGGTACTACTAATTGATTGTAAGAACTTTGGTTTGCCATAGGAATATATCCTCCTTAGAGTTATAAAAGTTTTTTGGTTGGACTAGCTGGATTTGAACCAGATTATCGCCCCGTTTGGCGCTAATCCATCGGTAATTAAGTTTGTACTCATAGTATGGATGTTACCTAGAAAGATATACAAAAAAATAATTTGTAAATTTTGTAAAAAATATTTCATCATTTCGTAAATTATGAAATAAGAGTAATCGTTGTATTTTTAAGAAAGAAGGCTAAACTAAGAGCGAAATCATATGCGTTTTTTCATTGTATAACCAGCTTGGCTTACTTAACTTATGATTTGTTAAAGTGAGAAAAATTCCAGCTTAGTAAAATGAAAACTAAATCGGTATTAACTGCATAGTTCTGTTTTAACTCGGGATGGGGCAGAAAAAGGAACTAACCGCGTCTACGCAAGGCTAGATGCTCTCTCCAATCTAAAAAAGAGAGGCTTTTAAACGAAAATATAATTAAAGTGAGAAAAATTCCAGCTTAGTAATATAACACCTAAAAAGGCATCAGCTGCATAGTTCTGTTTTAACCCGGGATGGGGCAAGAAAAAGGAACTAACCGCTCCTATGCAAGGCTAGATGCTCTCTTTAACCTAAAAAAAGAGGCTTTTTAATTGTTTTTAAACGATAACGTATGGAGGAATAACGATGGGAATTTGCCCGCTTTGCAACGCGCTAGAATCACAAACATATTCTTGTCAAAATTGCCAAGGAATACTCCAAGATTATGGGAAAGCTGTAGATTACATAGATGATTACAGTGCATATATGGATCAGGAATTATTAAGTGCGGTAGACGGTTTAACACATAATAATTCAAATGAGTGCTGCAATCATATTTTTTATTGCGGAGTATGTAATGTGGAAACGGAAGTTGTAGTGAAGTTTGTATAAATAGAAAACTTCCACCTTATGAGTGAGGTGGAAGTTTTTGTTTTTGTATTTGTGAGTTAATCATAGGGGACGGGATATTTCCGGTGTCAGGTGCAGTATTCGATTGGATTTGAGATGTTTTTTCTTTCGGACCGCACAAAGAATGTTCAGTTAAATAGATGGCATATTCATAAAATAATTGACGCGTAAGTTCACTTTGTTCTTTTAACTTTTCATCTTGGAATACAGTTCGCCCCGGTTTAGAATTTGCTTCAAATAGCCACGGATTTTCCGCGGTGTCTAAACCAATGTCAAAACCAATTTCTCCAATGTTCCCGGTTACTTGTTGGTCGAGTGCATAACTGATTTGTAAGGCTGTTTGTTTTAGTTTATTTTCAATTTGAACTTGCTTTGTTGAATCAGGAAACAGTTCCTGAAGTAATTTCGTATCACCACCGCTATTTACATGAGTTGTTAAGCTACCTTTGCCGGCGATTTTTGCGACGATTGCACTGACGACCCAATTACCAAAATGATTTTTATTTGTATGAATGCGAAAATCGACGGGTTGCCCTTCGAAGCGGAGCAGTGAGATACCTTGTTGTACGATAAACTTTTTTAAATCATGTCCTTTTAACACATGGTTAAGAAGTGCTTCTAATGATTGATACTTTCTTAGTTTATTTTGTTCATTTTCACGATAACGACAATAGTAGCAATTATCAGTTTGAGAATAGAGTATTTGATGAATATTTCTTCCGAAGCTACCGTGTATTGGTTTCATATAAATGTACTTATACGTACCGAGAAGTCGTTCTACTTGTTCAAAATGTTGAAATACTTCTGTATTTGGTAAGAATGGTTTAATTGAATCTTCTTTCATTAAAAGTTGATGCACTTCCCATTTATTGAAAAATCCCGGATTAAACCACGGAATCGCATAGTCGCTTTCTAAACGTTTTTTTGCTCTTACGATAGGTTTGTAATTTTCTGCTTGCCGATTTGGTAAACGGTCGTAAATGACATTTGGTAAAGGGACTTTGTTTTTTACCCATTTGCTTTCTTGAAAGAAGTACCCTTCAATTGTTTCCTCTTCCCAGTTTATATGTTGAATGCCAAAGACAAATACAAAGGGCTGCAATGTGAATGGTGGTGTTAGTAACTCGCCGAGAGAGATGGAACGATTCCCTAAAGGAGAATTAGAATCATCGTTAAAGCCAGTTGTGAAAATCCCGATTAATGGACCGAAAACAATGGTTTGATTTTGTATGAAGGCATGGATTGTTGCTGAATGCGGTAGTAAAAGTTTAGCAGCAATTTGTTCTCCAATAATGATTTCTCGAGTGAATGAATAATGAATTTTAATACTCTCACATGTAATATAACGTAAGCCAAAGGAAAGGGATGTAATTGGTGGTGTAATAGAAAAAACGTAAGGTAAAGTAATACTATTTGGATTCTCATCTGAAATACTTAATGTATATATGTGCTCTTTCAACGGGGATTTCCTCCTTTCGTTATGGTGTAAATCGGCTAAACTTTAATGGACCATGAAAAATTTGTTCAGCGAGTTCGTCGTTGTACCTAGTATAAACTTCGTAAGACGGCATCGTATTGACGTACATAAGCCAAATGGCACCTTTTTGATCCATAATGGTAGAAAGCTCTAATTCAAATAATGACGAATAGGACTGATCGAGTGTTTTAAACACTTCATTTACAACATCATGTAAAGCATCTTTCAATAATTGAACACCAGTTGAAGAAAGCAAATATTTAATTTTGGAAAATGGATGTAACATGGACCGCTCTGTTACTGAAAGTAAAAATTGCGCTGGGAATGAAGACTTTTGTATGAATTGACCAAGTACTTCCCAATTCTGTTCTTTGTTTTTTTGCATAATGGTTCGAATATGAATTGGATATGATAGTTGATTTGGAGGTTGTAACATTGGATGGATCATATAATGGGATGAGTGTACGTTCGATTTGCACCATGATATAAAGTCATCTGTTCGTTTGAACTTAGTAGAAGTACAATGCTGTTCATTTATTGTATCGATATGAAATGTTTTATGTTTGTAAGTGACTCGATATAAATTTTCATTAGAGTGTATATTGATAGGACGTATAACAATATCTCTTGTTTCTAGTAGTAATTTGAAAATTCCTTGGACCGTTCCTTTTTTTATTTTTGGAATGTAAGGAGAAAGACGTTTATTAGTAAGAAAAAGATTGTGTAAATCACTTGGATTAATAAGAGTGTTATTTAAAAAAGTAGTCGAGGAACGTTTGCGTAATGAATGAATAATCGATTTTGCTTGTTGGAATGCTTTATCCTCCTTGAAATGACAGCGATCATATATATATGAAGGAATGGGAAAGGTTTGATCTATCCAATTTCCTGTATCTGTATCGTAAATAAGACCAGAAACAAGATCTGTCTTTGAATCAATGCTAAACGGTGTGAATTGGGCAACGACGTTATGATAAAGACGAGCTCGCTTAGCGATTTGGGTGTAATACATTTGCTCGTGATGAAATTTAGAAGTTAAAAGACCAAGAACCAACGAAACCACTCCTTTATTAACAGGATGTTTGCATAATAGGCGAAGCTATATATTGCAAATACATTTTTATACCATTATACTTTTGTCCGTATGATGATATGCTATAGTTTTGGAGAAGTGAAAGGTTGATTATGATGAATATATGGTTGAATATGCTAACAACGACAGGACTCGGGGCGATTATTGGAGGGTACACGAATCATTTAGCAATAAAAATGTTATTCCGTCCTCATCGTCCTATTTATATTGGGAAGTTTCAAGTTCCATTTACGCCAGGGTTAATTCCGAAGCGTCGTGATGAGCTTGCTGTTCAATTAGGGAAAATGGTTGTAGAACATTTGTTAACACCAGAAGGAATCGGAAAGAAATTAACAAATGAAGAGTTTCAAGCCAGTTTAATTCGCTGGGCACAAGTGGAAGTTGATAAAGTAATTACGAATGAACAGTCGTTACGGGATATGTTAGAAAAATGGAATTTAGAACATGTAGAAGAAGAGGCGATTCAAAAAATTGAACATGTTATTACAGAAAAAATTCATGCATTTTTAGCAGAGTACTATACATATACATGGGAACAGGCTTTACCTCATTCTGTTCATGAAAAAGTAGAGAATACGATTCCGAATGTAGCATCTTTTATTTTGAAAAGAGGAATTCGCTTTTTTGAAAGTGAAGAAGGAAAGGCACGCCTTTCAAAAATGATTGATGAATTTTTCGCTTCCAGGGGAACGCTGCTTAATTTAGTCGGTATGTTTTTAGGGAATGTAAGTTTAGTGGATCGTGTGCAGCCGGAAGTGATTAAGTTTTTAGGACAAGATGGAACAGAGCGGCTGTTAACTGATGTACTGCAAAAAGAATGGGAAAAGTTAAAAGGAAGAGGCGTACAAGAATTAGAAACGTTTGTAGAGAAAGAAATGATTGTGAAATCCATATTGTCAGCTGTTAAAGTAGAGGAAACGGTGAGTAAATTTTTAAATCAATCTGTGCAGAAAGTATGTGAACCAGTTCGAGAAACAATCGTTGAAAAAGTGCTTCCTAGCGCAGTAGAGAAAGGCTTGAAGTGGGGAACAGAAAATGTAGCGAGCATACTAAACAATCTACAGCTTGCGGAAATTGTCCAGCAAGAAGTAGCTACATTTTCAACAGAGAGACTAGAAGATCTCGTATTGTCCATTACAAAAAATGAGTTAAAAATGATTACATATTTAGGGGCGTTACTAGGAGGAACAATTGGATTTATTCAAGGATTGCTACTCTTGTTCCTTAAGTAATAAAGATGGGGACATAGAAATAAAAGTGAAAATTCTTCACATCTCTTGCATAGTTTGATATGGTAAGAAGAGGTGCCTATGTAAAGGCACGTAAAAGGCAGTGCGAGCGAAAAGCGCTAGCCTTCTAAAGGAGGAAAAATAAAATGACAAAAAACATTCATGATGTTGCATATGAATTACAAAAAGCAATCGCTGAAAACGAAGATTTCCAAACATTAAAAGCAAGCTACGCAGCAGTACAAGGAGATGCAGAGTCAAAGAACTTATTCGAAGAGTTCCGCACGATGCAACTTGGCCTACAACAAAAAATGATGCAAGGTCAAGAAATCACTGAAGAAGACAACCAAAAAGCACAAGAAGTTGTAGCTCGCATTCAACAAGATGCTAAAATCACAAAGTTAATGGAAACTGAGCAACGTTTAAACATCGTTATCACTGACGTTAACAAAATCATCATGCAGCCACTTGAAGAATTATATAGCGCGCAACAACAAGCTTAATAGTGGAAGACGCTCCTAGTATGGGGGCGTTTTTTTTTATGTATACCATTAAGTTTATTAAAGCGCTTTGTGAAAGAAAAACCTGTCTTGAACAAGTTATCAACTTGTGTGAGTTTGTTTAATTTGTAAAATGAAACCCCAATTTTGAAGCAAAAGAAATATAAATTTCTCTCCAAACATATACATCAAAAGGGTAGGGGGGATATGATGGGAAACTCAATTACTATTAGTTTATGCATGATTGTAAAAGATGAAGAACAGACTATATCAAAATGCTTAGAATCGGTCAAAAGTGTTGTGGATGAAATTATTATTGTAGATACAGGTTCAACAGATGCTACAAAAGAGATTGTGAAGAAGTACGATGCGAAAGTTTATGATTTTCAATGGATTGAAGATTTTTCAACGGCACGAAATTTTGCATTTTCTAAAGCTACAAAAGAATATATTCTTTGGCTAGACGCAGATGACATAATAGGTACGGATGATGGAAAGAAATTGCTACAGTTAAAACGTACGTTAGATCGTAGTACGGATGCAGTATCTATGAAATATTATTTAACTTTTGATATAGAAGGAAATCCAACACATTCTTTAAGGAGATATCGATTAGTCAACAGAAGTAAAAATTTTCAATGGTATGGATTTGTTCATGAATATTTAGAGGTGTATGGAAATCTTATAAATAGTGATGTAGGGGTAAGTCATAAAAAAGAAAAAGCATATACTAATCGTAATTTGAAAATATATGAAAAACATATTGAGAGTGGAAAAGAATTTAGTCCCCGCGATGTGTACTATTATGCAAATGAATGTAAGGATCACGGATTATATGATAAGGCTGTTAAGTGGTATTCAAGGTTTTTAGATGAAGAAAAGGGTTGGGTTGAAGATAATATTCAAGCTTGTTTAAAAAGAGCCGAATGTTATTTTGAATTGGGGGACTTAAAAAAATCTATCCATTCTTGTTTACAATCATTTATGTATGACACACCTAGAGGAGAACTTTGTTGCCACTTAGGACGTGTATTTTTGCAACAAAGTGAATATGCCAAAGCAATATATTGGTACCATGCAGCAATTGACGGACCGCGATCAAAAGATTCTCCATTTGTCCGGGAAGAGTGTCATACATGGTTGCCGCATATTCAACTATGTATTTGTTATGATCGAATAAAAGAATATGAAAAGGCAATTTATCACAACGAACAAGCTGCACAGTTTATACCTAATAATCCGAGTATTGAATATAATAGAAAATATTTTGATGGTTTATTTAAAAAATAGTATTTAATAATACTAGATAATTATTTCGGTTGCTGAGAGGAGTCTGATTCATGCTCACAAGTATAATTATATTAACTCATAATCAATTACAATACACAAAAGAATGCATCCAAAGTATTAGAACTTATACAGTGGAACAAGAGTATGAGTTAATAGTTGTGGACAATGCATCAACAGATGGTACTGTAGAATGGTTACAAAAACAATCGGATATTATACTAGTGGAAAATGCAGAAAATATGGGTTTTCCAAAGGGATGCAACCAGGGAATTAAAAAGGCAAAAGGTGATAATATTCTATTATTAAATAATGATGTGGTCGTAACTAAAAATTGGTTAAGAAACTTAATTCGGTGTTTGTATGAAAACGAAGATACTGGAGCTGTAGGACCCGTCACTAATAATGCTGCTTACTATACTGCTATACAAACCTTTTATAAGGATATTCAAGGGATGCAGAATTTTGCAACTTTATATAATCAAAGTGATAAAAATAAATGGGAAGAACGTATGAAATTAATAGGATTTTGTATGCTTATAAAAAAATCAGTGTTAGATGAAGTTGGAGTATTAGATGAACGATTTACACCAGGGAATTATGAAGATGATGATTTGTCGTTAAGAATTTTTGAAAAGGGATATAAATTGTATTTATGTAAAGATACATTTATTCATCACTATGGAAGCGTATCGTGGAGAGAAGACAGTGTTAACTTTTCCATAGTTTTACATGCAAATAATATAAAATTGTATGAAAAATGGGGATTTTATGGTGAAAGTTTATACATTCATTATGATTTACTAGCAATTGTAGATCGATTTGCGCCTGATCAAGTAAATATTCTTCATATAGGAGCTGGATGTGGTGCAACTTTATTAGAAATGAAAAGGCGTTACCCGGCAGTTTCCACATTCGGTGCAGAAGTTAATGAAAAAGCGGCAGCTCTTGCAAATAGGGTAGGTCCTACAACTTCTAGCGAGTATGACAAGTTACACGAGGTATTTAAAGATGAAAAATTCCAGTACATTCTATTATCACATCCTATTGAGCCAGCGCAATTACCTCATGTCATACAATCTATTTCTCAGCTTTTAACGCCAACAGGAACTTTCATTATGACGAAATTCAATTTAGATAATTATAATGCATTAAAAAATTCATAAGAAAATTAATGTTTTTTTAGGTTCCTCTTCGGAGGTGAACTGTATTTGGGAATTTTGGAGAGGAAATGGTTCCTTCTATATATACAAAACCGAAATCCGAGCCCGGATTTCGGCTTTTCGATGTGTGATGAAATACGAAATTACTTTCGTATTTTTGTTAGTTTGGTCACTTGCAAATATACAGGATGGGGCAGTTCAAAGTCAGTGAAACATTATAGGATAGCTCCTTTACTTTGAAACACACGGATGCTTTTCATAATAAAACCGCCATGGATAGTGAACGGCTTCTTCTGCATAATCAATATTAATACGAGGACCAGCTAGTATGTTATGTGTGGATGATAAATGGCCTTCTTCAGGAACTAATTCAATATGTAACGTATCACTTTGAAGTGATACGCCGCGCTCTTCTAAAGTGATTCCGAGTGCGCGGCATAGTTTTCCGGGTCCATTTGTTAAGTTTTTATACTGAGCTTTCGTAATGTCAGTTTTGTTGTAGCGCGCTAGTGTCATGTCTTCGATTCCGTCTACAGGTTCAAGAGCACGAATAAGAACTCCTTGCGGGGTGCCGATTGGTGCTGTAATTACGTTAAAGCAATGATACATACCGTAAATTAAATATACGTAAGCATGCCCTGGTGCGCCGAACATTACTTCTGTTCGATTAGTCCGTCTTCCTCCGTAACTATGAGCGGCCTTATCATCTGGACCTTTGTATGCTTCTACTTCTACAATAATTCCGCTTCGCTTTATGTCGTCTACAATATGAACGAGTTTATGCCCGAGTAACTTCTTTGCGACCTCTAGCGTATCGCCTTCATAAAAAGAAGGTGGTGCCTGCATTGTACTATCTCCTTTGCTAGTCGTATATGTATATAGTAAACCAAATTTTGAGTAGTAATTCTAACTCGTTCTATTTACTACATTTATTTCATAAATTATGGATAGAGTACAACAGCGAAGAGGGGGAGTGCGACATGATTTATCGCTTACTAGCTCTTAATATAGATGGGACACTACTATACAACAACGGAAAAATCGCAAAAGGGTTACGGGAGACAATTGACTTTGTGAAAAGAAAAGATGTATACGTTACATTATTTACGAATCGTAATTTTCAATCTGCTCATAAAATAGCGAAGGCGTTAAAATTAGATTCTATATTAGTTACACACGGTGGAGCTTTCATTTCAGCAACGTTAGATAAGCCGTTCGCTCAAAGGAGATTATCTGAAGAGAAAACCTTTAATATTGTGCAAGTGTTAGAGCATTTTGATTGTAATGTTCGCATTTCTCATGAAAGATATTCAATTGGGAATCGTGAGAGAAATACACCAAACTTAATTGCGCGTACTGTATTATCAAGCGCAGATCCGTTATTTTATCCGGTTCAATTTGTAGATTCGCTAGGGGATGCCCTGCGTGATCATCCAGTAGCTGCACCAAAAATTGATATTGTTTTCCATACGAAAGGTGAAAAAGAAAGAGGGAGGAATACGTTAAGAAAGGCATTTCAAGATGTAGAGTACGTCGAGTGTGATGCGAGGCGTATAGAAATTCTCCCTCAAAATGTATCAAAACTACGTGGTTTACAATTACTTGGGGAGCATTTAAATATTAACCTTAGTGAAATGGTTGCGATTGGAGACAGCACAGAAGACTTAGAGGTAATTGAAAATGTTGGCCTTGGGGTAGCAATGGGGAACGCTCCGGTAGAATTAAAGCAAGCCGCAGACTGGATTACACGTTCTAATACTGAGAACGGCGTAGAGTATATGATTAAAGAGCATTTTCGTAAGCAATTCCCGCTTCCTTTTTTAAAGAATCATAAACATACACCGAAACGATGAAAGAAAAAGGCTTTAAAATGGGAACTGTATCTGAGATCTATACAATTCCTTTGAATACTTTAGGCAACTATTGATGTTGTCAAAACTTTATGACGTGAATGCATCAAGTTGTATAATCTTAGCGGCTGCAACTGGAGAACTAAGCGAAGGTTTAGAAAAACCACCAACAACAGAAAGCTTCCAGTTACAAGGTGTAGTACACATTCTCTGCCACTTATAGGTGTGATTTTTCTGTTACTTGGAATACGTTTAAGATTTATGACTAAAAATAGTTGATAGATGTATAAAAGGCAAAAGAGATAATATTATCTCTTTTGCCTTTTAAGTTAATACAGAAGGATTAAAGTAAAAACATTTAGTTATAAATATTTTTAAGCTTCAATCACGTTAAGCATTCTGTTTATAAATGCAGCAGCGTGAGCGCGTTGTGCCGGTCCTTTTGGTATGAATTGATTTTGGTCATCACCTTTTACAATTCCATACCCGTAAACTCTTTGTAGTTCTTCTTTAGCATAGATTAAGTCTTTGTCTACGAATGGTAGTTCAACTGGTTTTGCAAAAATACCAGCATATTTTAGTGCGCGGTCAATCATAATAACAGCTTCTTCGCGTGTAATTGTAGTATTTGGATCAAAGGTATTATCACCACGTCCGCGGATTATGCCTGCGCTTGCTGCACGATTAATACCGTCTCTTAAAGATGGATGTACTTGTTCTAAGTCTGTGAAATTAGCATTTCCATTTGGTAATTGTAAAGCACGAGTAATTAATGTAGCAAATTCAGCACGCGTTACAAGACGTTCTGGGAAGTACTTGCCGTTCCCTTCTCCTTGCATAATGCCTCTAGCTGCTAATTGACGAATGTCTTGTTCATACCATCCACCTGTAATGTCATCAGTTACTGGATCTTTTCGGTTTTCCTTATAGTATGTTTCAGTTCCTTTTAAGAAAGCATCCCATTGTCCGCGTTGAATCATATATGCAGGGCAGTTTTTTCCTGACCAAAATTGGTGTTTTTGGACATTATCTAGAGAAATATTTAATTCGTTCATTAAATAAGCTGCCAATTTACGGGCATTCTCTACCGCTTTTTCATAGTTTCCATCTTGATTAACGGCAATTTCAATTCCGATAGATTCATAGTTTCCAGTTTTATTTCCAGCATGCCATCCAACTTCATTTACTGGAAGATGTTGATAAATTTCTTTATCATCTACTGTGAAATGCCAAGATGCGGCGCGATCAGCTGTTCCGCGTGCTTGTCTATCTAAGAATTTTGCATGACTTAGAGCATTGGCACCTTTTTCTGGATTAGCCGTTTCGTGAATCGTAATATATTTAGGTACCATCGCGTAGCCAGGGCGAATATCGTCATTTCCTTTTGGGACAATCATTTCTTTAAATGTAACGCCATAAATATTGTTTGTTTGTAGAGTAGCTGGAGCTCTCAATAAATTGCTTTTAGCAGAACGGCCGTTTTTTAATAATGAAGCTTTTGTGCCTTCAAACGTAGCAGAAGGTGCATAAATCCATTTTGATGTTTCATTTATTTGGACTTTAAACCAATTTCCTGCTTGTTCAGTAGGAATAATTACTTGTGGCTGCAGTTTATCCTCTTCTTTAAACGATTGGAATGGTAATGAATGTATGGAAGCTTCTTCTTTCACAATTAATTTTTGATTAGATAGTTTATGAATCTCTTGAACTTCTAAGCTATTATCATTGTTATTTATCCACCCAGCGCCAGCTGGAGTTGTTATGTAGTATGCATTCCCTTTTTTCTTTGTCGCCATTACTACTTGTTCTGTAACCTCTACATTCGATTTGTTTTTTAAATCACTTGAGTCATATAATGAATGTTTTTTTGATGTGTATAGTAGGAATTCGCCAGTGACCTCGATATCCTCTTCATGTGTGCTATGCTCTTTAACATGTTCTTCAATACTTTTGAAAACTTGCTCATCCGTATATACTTCCGCGGATTTTTCAGCACTCTCTGCAAATGAATAAGTAGGTGCCATAACAGTTTGTAATGCAAGAGAGAGGGTTAAAACGCTATAAAGTTTCTTTTTCATATTTGTTTTTAACACATTAGATTGTTGAATCTTGTGTTAATATTCCTCCTTTATATATTTTATTTTTTGCTAAGCCTTAATTTAGCACTACTAAATTTTAACAAGAGTCAATCAGTGTGTCTATATATCTAAATAACATTCGAGAAAAAATATATGTAAGAGAAACAGGTAAAACCTTCTGTATTGACCTGTAAACGCCCTTCAAGTAAACTAAAGGGAGTTTGTAAATGAAAAGGTGATAATGTTGTTAATTTCAATTAAAACGTTACAAGATGATCGTTTTTTACGTCCGCTGCAAAATATTGGCGGCTTATTTTTTGAAGATAGTACGATTGGATTTGAACAAGAGGAAGCAAATCTTATCGTTGATATACACATTGAAGAGAATGTGAAAGCATCGGCTCGTTTAACAGATGTTGCAACCGGAAATGTGTATGAAGAAACATTCGCAAAAGATTTATCTGCTTTCACAGAAGAAAAAGAACGTATGAAGCAAGTGAAACATGTTGTTTCTTACGTATATCTTTCTGTACTTCAACAGCTAACTGGACTTGAACAGAGCTGGGGAATATTAACTGGGGTACGACCAACGAAACTTCTTCACAAACTGCTTCAAAATGGTATGTCAAAAGAAGAAGCGCATAAAGAACTTCGTGAAAGTTATTTAATTCATGAAGAAAAAATTGAGCTTCTTCAGCGTATCGTTGATTGCCAATTAGCGGTTGTTCCGGATTTATACCGTTTGAAAGAAGAAGTAAGTATTTACATCGGTATTCCGTTTTGTCCTACAAAATGTGCGTACTGTACGTTCCCGGCTTATGCAATTAACGGACGCCAAGGATCAGTTGATTCGTTCTTAGGCGGGTTACATTATGAAGTTCGTGAAATTGGTAAGTTTTTAAAAGAAAAAGGTGTTACAGTTACGACGATTTATTACGGCGGTGGTACGCCGACGAGTATTACAGCAGAAGAGATGGATATGCTGTATGAAGAAATGTACGAAGCGTTCCCTGATGTGAAAGATGTACGTGAAGTAACAGTTGAGGCAGGTCGTCCAGATACGATTACACCAGAGAAGCTAGAAGTGTTAAATAAATGGAACATTGACCGTATTAGTATTAATCCGCAGTCATACCATCAAGAAACACTAAAGGCAATTGGACGTCATCACACTGTAGAAGAAACGATTGAGAAGTATCATTTAGCACGTGAAATGGGAATGAACAATATTAATATGGATTTAATTATTGGTCTTCCTGGTGAAGGATTAGACATCTTTAAGCATACGTTAGATGAAACAGAAAAGTTAATGCCAGAATCGTTAACAGTTCATACGTTATCATTTAAACGTGCTTCTGAAATGACGCAAAACAAACGTAAATATAAAGTAGCAGGTCGCGAAGAAATTACTGCGATGATGCATGAGGCGGAAGAGTGGACGAAGAACCATAATTACGTGCCATACTATTTATATCGTCAAAAAAATATTTTAGGTAACTTAGAAAACGTTGGGTATGCAATACCGACGCAAGAAAGTATCTACAATATTGTTATTATGGAAGAAGTACAATCGATTATCGGACTTGGTTGCGGGGCATCAAGTAAATTTGTTCACCCACAAACAGGAGCAATTACACACTTTGCAAATCCGAAAGATCCAAAATCATATAACGATGGCTTCGTGAAATATACAGAAGATAAACTGAAAATTTTAGAAGAGCTATTCGTTTAAGGAGAAGGGGGTTGTTCCAATGTGGAACAACCTCTTTTTATATTGTCAGTTTTTGTCGGTAAGTCGATATATTCAAAAAATCGCCGATATAATTTCATTTACCATCAAACGGTCCATTTGTAAAACTATGTCGATAATAATCAGAAAAATTAGTCAAATTATTAGAGGACAATGTCTACTTATAGACGAAATGATAGATTTATGAAAGAGAAAAGGGGGAAATTGTTGGCATGTACATGACGATAGGGAGAATTTTTGATTTGGCAGTTGGCAAATATCCGAATAAAGAGGCGTTAGTAGAACCAGAAAAAAATATTCGCTGGACATATAAACAGTGGGATGAGCAAATAAATAAAACGGCGCAAGCTCTATTGAAAGAAGGAGTAAGAAAGGGAGATTGTGTATCTGTTTACTTATATAACTGTCGTGAATTTGTAAACGTTTACTTAGCCTGTGCCAAAATTGGAGCGATCTTTAATCCAATTAATTTCCGCTTAAAAGCAAAAGAATTATCGTATATCCTCCAAGATGCAGCCTCGAAAGTAGTTGTCTTTGAAAAAGCAGTTGAATCAACTGTTGCGATGATTGAACGAGATTTTCCAAATTCGTCTTTTTGGTATGTAGAAGACGATACACCTTCCTATGCTAGTTCTTACCATGAAAAAGTAAATGAAGCATCAGCTGAAAAAGTAGATATTGTAGTCGATGAAATGGATTATTGCTCTATGCTTTATACGAGTGGTACGACGGGTCATCCGAAAGGCGTACTACATCGCCATCGTGATATGGCTGAGCATAGTATGATTTGTACGTATTTCATAAAATATAACAGGGATAGTGCCGGACTTGTGGTAGCGCCTTTATATCACTGCGGCGAGTTAAATGCTGGAATCATACCGCGCATTCAAGTTGGTGGAAAGAATGTTATTTTACATCATTTTGATACGGATAGAGTATTACATACCATTCAAGAAGAGAAGATTACGACGTTTTTTGCAGCACCAACGATGTGGAATATGTTACTGCAAAAAGATCTAGCCGAGTATGATTTAACTTCGATGAAGATCGGTGTATATGGCGGGGCTGCGATGGCTCCAGCGCTAGTGAAGGAATGTAAAGAGCGTCTTTATATTGATCTTGTCCAAATTTATGGAATGACAGAAATGGGACCGGTTGTTGCGTTTCTCGTAGAAGAGGATCAAATTACGAAAGCTGGTTCAGCAGGAACACCGTGCTTTAGCCATGAAATTCGAATTGTCAAACCGAACGAAGATGCACCAGCAGAGCCAGATGATATGTTGCCCCCTTATGAAGTAGGGGAAATTATTTTACGCGGACCGACTATGATGGCTGGTTATCATAATCGAGAAGAAGCAAATAAAAAATCGATGTATAAAGGATGGTATCATTCTGGTGATTTAGGCTACTTCGATAAAGACGGTTATTTATTCGTTGCAGATCGCGTTGATGATATGGTAATTAGCGGTGGTGTAAATATTTACCCTCGTGAAGTGGAAGATTTCCTTCATAGTCACCCAGGTGTATTAGATGTTGCAGTACTTGGTGAGCCAGATGAACTATGGGGAGAGCGTGTCGTTGCGGTTGTTGTAAAGAAAGATGAAAATATTTCAGAAGCTGATTTAGAAATGTATTGCAAAGAAAGTGATGAATTAGCAGATTATAAACGTCCGCGTCATTACTTATTTGTAGATGAACTTCCGCGTAATGCGAGCGGGAAATTACAAAAGTTTGTGCTGAGAGAGTCGTTGAAAGGCGCGAAAAACTAGGCGGTAGAGCAGTTATCTATACAAATAAGGCTATCTTTCTTAATAAGGAAAGGTAGCCTTATTATTGTGAAATTATTAAAAATGAGGAGATAGCAAGCTTAAAAAATTTGTATGTACCCTCTATTTATACTTACTTTTTATTATTATAGTAGGATATATTTTATTGCTTACTGTTTTAATTTTAAAACCATATGATTTGTGTTAAATAGGTTGGGTTTTGAAGTGATGAGAAATATTAAAATAGTAAATGTGGATGTGTAATTTCGGAATATGTTCGTTCTTCAGTACTAGTGGAATAAAGTTATTAGGGGAGAATGGTAATGGATAATATTCGAAAGAGAAAAATGGTCAGTCATCAGATGACCATATGAATAAAGTGGTCATTCAGTACATTTTGGTTACTACTAACATAGTAACCAAAATAATATGTAAATGAACAGTCTTGTAATGCATTTTCATAAGTACTAATATTTATTGTTGGCTGCCAAAACAAGCGAACAATATGGTTAATGAATCGTGTTGTTTACTGCTTTGTTTTGCATGATTAAAGATAGTTTGATGCTGCAAATATTCTTTAGTTGTAACCCTTTTTCAGAGTGGTTTAGGGTGGAAAGGATTTCACCGCAGGAAAATTTGATAATTAAAAACGGAGGTGTTATGAGTACATATTTAAAAAGAATATCTGTAATTTGTTTTATTTTTACTGTTATTATTGGACAAGTTTTTATGCCTATTATAAGTCATGCTCAAGAATTAAACACAACAGGATTAGTTGATAGTTTTACATTCGACAAAACGGAATTAAATTATGGAGAACGTTCGGGAATAAGAGTAGATTTTAGTGATAAATCTGGAAATCAAATGAAGGCCGGAGATACGCTAACATTAACACTACCTGCAGAACTAACAGGGTATAGTAAACGAATTGACTTGAAGAATGATGCGGGTGTTAGTTTTGGTACTTGCGAAGTAACAACAACTAATGTGGTATGTACATTTAATGATACGGTTGAGAAACTTCAAAACATTAGAGGCTATTTGTATTTTGAATTCAAAGCAACTAGTAATGTAGGAGTGAATCAAACGATACCAGTTGATACAAATTTAGGTACAGGTTTAGCAACTCAAAGGGTAACAATTAAAGGGCCCACAGAATCGACGGGTTCATCATCATTTAGCTATAAAACAGGTGAAATGGGAGTTGAATGTAAACGCTAGTAGTAACAAGGAACAGTTAGGTGCTGATATTGTTTTGACTGATACTTTACAATCAGGTCAAACGCTGAAGCAGGAAGGGTTTATTATAATAGTCGGAAATACGGGGGTAACTCCGCAACAATTTATCGATCAAGGTTATGGTACGATTACGTTGAACGGTAACTCTTTTTCCCTTAGAGGTTATAAGGATCAGGTAAGTGGTAAGGGTATCAGCATTCGATATAGCTCGATTATAACTGATAGCGGAATGAATCAAGATGAGTTTTATAATGATTATACAATTGATTACCAGATTTTAAATCAGCCACCAGTAACTGTTTCAAAGAATGCATGGGTTAAAAATATAAACGCAGGTGGTGGTGCGCAAGGTGATTTACCTTCTAAAGGAACGTTAAGAATTGTTAAGTATATTGAAGGAGACGAGGGGAAGGTTATCCCAGGTGTTTCTTTTAAATTGTACACAGAGTCAGGTCAGCAAATTGGTGATTCTTATACAACAAATCAAGACGGAGTAGTTGAAGCACCAAACCTTGCTCCAGGTAATTACTATGTACAAGAAATTTCAGCACCGAACTATGTAGAGTTCGATCCGCAAACGAAAATTCCTTTTACAATTAAGAAGGATGATGTAAATGGAATAAAACTTATGGTTCCAAATAAGTTGAAAACTACATCTGTTGCAGGAACGAAAACGTGGAAAGACGACAAAGTAAAAGATCGCCCAGAAAACATTAAAGTAGATTTACTGCAAAATGGTAAAGTCATTGCAACGAAAGAAGTTACTGCAGCAAATGATTGGAAATACGAGTTTGAAAAGTTACCAGCAGTTGATAATGAGGGAAAAGCTCATAAGTATGAAGTAAAAGAACAACCTGTATCGGGATATCAATCGAAAGTTAATGGTTATGATATTACAAATATAAAGATACAGGAAGTAACAGAAGTAGAAGAGCAAGGTAAAGAAGAAACACTAGAAGAACTGGAAGACCCAACTAAACCGCAAGGGCCAACGGTGACAGAAGAACCAAATGAGTTAGAGAAGCCAGAGGTAACAGACAGACCGGAAATCTGGGTGAAACCAGAAGAAGAAGAAAATAAAGAAGAAACAACAGAAGAGTTAACAGAAGAAAAACCGGAAGCACCAAAGGTAACAGAAGAGCCGAATGAACTAGAGAAGCCAGAAGTTACAGAGAAACCGGAAATCTGGGTAAAACCAAAGGAAGAGAAAGTTGAAGAAGAAACAACAGAAGAGTTAAAAGAAGAAAAACCGGAAGAGCCAAAGGTAACAGAAGAACCGAATGTTCTAGAGAAACCAGAGGTAAAAGAGGAGCCGGAGATTTTGGTAAAACCGAAAGAGCCAAAGGTAACAGAAGAACCGAATGTTCTAGAGAAACCAGAGGTAAAAGAGAAGCCGGAGATTTTGGTAAAACCGAACGAAGAAGAAAATAAAGAAGAAACAACAGAAGAAATCGAAGAGTCATTAAAACCGGAAGAGCCAAAGGTAACAGAAGAACCGAATGTGTTCGAGAAACCAGAGGTAAAAGAGAAGCCGGAGATTTTGGTAAAACCGAACGAAGAAGAAAATAAAGAAGAAACAACAGAAGAAATCGAAGAATCATTAAAACCGGAAGAGCCAAAGGTAACAGAAGAACCGAATGTTCTAGAGAAACCAGAGGTAAAAGAGAAGCCGGAGATTTTGGTAAAACCGAAAGAAGAAGAAAATAAAGAAGAAACAACAGAAGAAATCGAAGAATCATTAAAACCGGAAGAACCAAAGGTAACAGAAGAACCGAATGTGTTCGAGAAACCAGAGGTAAAAGAGAAGCCGGAGATTTTGGTAAAACCAGAGGAAGAAGAAAATAAAGAAGAAACAACAAAAGAGTTAACAGAAGAAAAGCCGGAAGAGCCGAAGGTAACAGAAGAACCGAATGTGTTAGAAAAACCAGAGGTAAAAGAGAAACCGGAAGTATCAAACAAACAAGAGGTACAAGATAAAGTAGAAGTACAAAACAAACAAGAAGTACAAAGCAAACAAGATGTACAAAATAAATCTGAAGTACCATCTAGTAAAGAAAATAATAAGCAATCAAAATTACTTCCTCAAACAGGAGGAGCATCAACAGAATCTACTTCTATTATTGCAGGTATGTTTGCATTAATTTTGGGAGCGAGATTGTTTAGACGCCAAAAAAATTAATGGTGAGAGTTAGTTCGGAAACAAAATGTATGTGAAAAAGCGGAGACTATGGGTCTCCGCTTTTTATTATTTTTGCACGCAGCTAAGTGGGATGCTGCTTATTGATGAAAGATTTAAATGAAATGATTATTGTTTTAATTTATACGTTTTAAAATCACATGCTTTATTTTTTTGCGAAATCGGGTGATTAGCGCAATGATAATAATACCGAAGATAATTTTCCAAATGTGTTGTTCAAGTACTAGGAATATAACTTCTAGGTTTTCCCCTAACCAGTAACCACCGATTAAGAAGAAGGATACCCAAAATAGGGCGCCTGAATAAATTGTCATCGCAAAGCGGCGAAACGGTAAGTTGATAATTCCTGCAAAGTATCCTGTGAAGTGGCGAACGCCTGGAATGAAAAAGGCGATAAAGATTAGAAAATATCCGTATTTATCAAACCACATTTTCGTTAAATTAATTTTTCGTTCTGTTAAAAATACATATTTCCCGTATTTCTGAATGAAAGGCATACCAAGTTTAATTCCTAAAAAGTATTGGAATGTCATACCGACACTTGTCCCAATAAAGGATAAAATAATTAAAATTGGTAAACTCAAATCACCTTGATGTGATAAAAATCCTGCATAGGCTAATGTTGGCTCTCCTGGAAACGGAAGAGCAATATATTCTAAAAGTAATCCAACAAGTACTACATAATACCCATATTGCTGAAATAATTCGTGAATCCATTCCATGTTGTGCGCTCCTTTTTACATTGAAGTTGTTACACATCTTCCTCTTTTTCGCGCTAATCGAACTGAAACAATAGTAGTAGAAGAGTTTGGCAGGAGGATTTAAGCCAGTATGATTTTTTGACAACCACTCGCGAGTGATAGGTATACTTAATATAGCTCTTTGCTAATTAGCAAAGAGCATCGAAGTGTAAATGTTACTATTAGTTAAAGTTATAGCGGTACAAAAATACGTTGAAATCTTCTTCTTTTGGTCCAAAATTAATTGCTTTTTCTTGTATACGTTGGAAGTTTTGTCTGTCATAAAATTCATAGTTACATTCATTATCTGTATATAAATATAAAGATGTTACATCTTCTTTTGTCATGTATTGGAATAAATAATTTAATAAAGATTTCCCAACTCCAAGACCTCTAGATTCTTCGGATACGATGAATAATTGTATACAGCCTTGAAAATGATCTTCTTTTCCTTGAATTAGTTCTTTATATGTTTTTTGAACTTTTATAAATGCTTTTAAAAATCCTCTATTCTCTTTATTCGTCATGAATAGTTTCAGCGTGTTAAAGGAAAAGCTAACAGTATTATGGAATCTCTTTAAACGGTTTTTATCTTTTTCAGAATCGCCTAAAATGACACCGATAACTTTATTATCTTTTTCAGCTACCTTACTAAAGGAACTTCCTAAAATGCAACTGTGTAGGTAGAAGTTTAATAGTGAATTTAAAAATTTTTTATCTGTAATGAATTTATTAAACCCAAATGCCTCACCAATTAAATGTTTTATAGGCTCATAGTCTTCCTTAACAAGACTTCTATATTTTACTGTGTTCATATTGTATACTCCCTTTATTAATGTAAATGACTTATTATAAATAGTAAGGTCTCCTCTAAGGGGAGAGTCAATGGTTGCATGCGAAAAAATAAAAAGGAAGAGATTCAGGTGAAAACATTATTTTCTATTGGAGAAGTTGCAAAAATAAAGGATATAACGATAAAGGCATTAAGGTACTATCATAAGATGGGAATTCTTATTCCAAAACATATTGATGAATCAACAGGATATAGATATTATTCTATAGATCAATTCATTCACATTGATATTATAAAAAGTTGTAGAGAGTTGAATACGAGTATAGTAGAACTTCAAGAGATTTTTAAGGAATGCAATACGGACAAGTTGCTGCAATTTTTACAAGTAAAGAGAGCGGAAGCGGAAGAACATATAAAGAAAATGAAAGAGGTAATTGAAACGATTGATGGGTTAAATGAGAAAGTAGGGAGTTCACAGGAAATATTAAAAAGTGATGAAGTGTGTATTCAGTTCTTTGAAAAGCGGAATGTGATTGTAGCGCCATGCAAAGAAGTGGGGAGTTTACAAGAGTTACTGTATTATTCTAATTTAGAGAAAATCATTCAAGATTATGAAGATAAGATGTCAATGGAGATGGGTATTCTATACAATGTCAATGAAAAGTGGGATGTAGAGCCAAAGTATGTTTTTAATAAAGTACAAGATCATGTACATATGGAAGAGATGCCAAATATAAAAGTATTACCGGGCGGGAAATATGTAACATTAGCGTATAGTAAAGAAAATGAAGAAGAACGTAGAAATACTATGATTAAATATACAAAAGAAAACGATATAGAAGTGGAGAGTTTTATTGAAGTAGAGTTAGTTAATGATTTTTTTAATACGGAGTCGTATAGTTGTCAAATTCAAATTTTTATAGGGGATAGTGAAAATAAGAAGTTTTGATTCCATAATTTTATCCCGCTATTTGCCGGGCAGTAAAACTCCCACCTCAAAATTCGGCTGGAGCAAAGAAGTTAGGTGGGAGATCAACTGCCCGTAAACGCCCGATTGGTGAAGGCTAATAATCAGTGGGGGATGAACAAAACCCCCACTGATTATAGTTTCACTTTATGGATGGGACTGTCCCAAAAACGTAACTTTGAAATGGAGTTATGTTCTTATTGTGTAAAATTGCAACATAACTCTCGTTATATCGACTTAACTATAAAATACGACAATGATAGCCTACCTATTAATAAAGGCCGTCCCAAAAAACTTTTGGGACGGCCCTCATTAGTAGTAAGGAACGTATTATTTACGTGAGAAACCTTCTTCATCAAGGTATTCCGCAGCTTCTGGATAAGAGTTGAATGTACCGTCTAAGTTTACGCCAGCGTAAACATTCCACATGTCATCCTCTGAGATAAGAGTAAGAATATGACCATCTTCGTTACGCCATTCCTCTTCGGCAGCAGGTTCCATTGGTGCTACAATTTCCTCTTGCTCCTGTGATAGACGTTCAATTACTTTTTCAATTAATGAACGCAGTTCTTCTTCTGAAAACTCACGGATGTTAATCATACCTTTATCATCTGTTTTATAACCTTTAATGAAGTTTGCATATACAAATCCGTTTCCATTTGGGTGTAAATGATATACAACGTTCTTTTTATCTAAACGACTTTCTTCAAAGTGAAAGTTTACGCGTTTTAATGATACGTTCTTTCTTTCTAATTCCGGGAAAGATTCAATAATTGATAATTTTTCTTCAAAAGTTAGCATAGTGCCTCCAAGTATATAGTAAAAGATTTAATTTGTTCATTATAGCATAGTCAAGTTTGTTTCCAAAGGTAGATTCGTCATATTGCTGTTTTTTAGTTTGATTTGGGAAGGCTATTTATCAATGTAGACGTTTACTTCACGAGACTGTAAAGAGTTTTTTATAAATACGCTAACGAATGATTTGTTTTAGATGTACAATGGAACGTGGACTTTATACAAAGGTGGTTGTTTATATGTTTCAAAAAATAGCAAAGGAATGTTTAGCGGGGTTTACTGTTGCGATTGTTGCTTTGCCGCTAGCAATTGCATTTGGTATTGCCGCAACGGGAACGTCTGAGGGAGCATTGGTCGGATTGTATGGTGCGATTTTTGCAGGTTTGTTTGCGGCGTTATTTGGCGGTACACCGGGGCAAGTAACGGGTCCTACTGGGCCGATTACAGTTATTGCAACAGGCGTTATTGCAACTCACGGATTAGAAGCAAGTTTTATTGCATTTATGATGGCAGGGTTATTTCAAATCTTATTTGGTGTATGTAAGCTCGGCTCTTACGTTCGTTACATTCCGTATCCTGTTGTTTCAGGATTTATGAACGGAATTGCACTGATCATTATTTTAGGTGAAATGAAGCACGTACAAAATAGCTTTCTACTTGTGTTATTAACGATCATTGTAATGATTGTTTCTGGAAAATGGATTAAGTCCATTCCATCAAGTTTAGTAGCATTAGTAGGTGTTACAGTAACGTTGCCGTTATTTTCTTCTATGCTACAAGGAATTACGGTAAACTTACCAGTTGTAGGAACTCTTTCTTTAAATAAGATGATTGAAAAGATAGGTGCAATTCCAGAGGCGATGCCATCTCTTCACGTACCGACTTTAGACGCAAATGGCATGTTAGCGCTTGTATTACCAGCGCTTAGTATTGCTTTACTAGGATCAATTGACTCATTATTAACGTCTGTCGTAATGGATAATGTGACGGGGACACGTCATAAAAGTAATAAAGAGTTAATCGGACAAGGTATTGGTAATGTTGCGAGTGGTTTGTTCGGAGGATTAGCAGGAGCAGGTGCAACTGTTAGATCCATCGTCAATATAAGAAGCGGGGGGAAGACGGCACTTTCAGCTTGTATGCATAGCGTCATCTTATTCATTTTCATTATGGGACTCGGTTCAGTGGTACAATATATTCCGCTTGCTGTATTATCAGGCATTTTAATTTTAACTGGTATAGGGATGTTTGATTGGGAAAGCATGAGGAAAGCACATGTAGCACCGAGAGGTGATGTGATGGTTATGTTCGTGACGATGTTTGTGACAGTGAAATTCGATTTAATGGTTGCTGTTGCATTTGGCATTATTCTTTCTTTCATTATATACATGGTGAAGTGTAAAGAACGTAAATCTTCTATTATAAAAGAAAAAGAAGCGACGTATACGATTCAGGGACCACTTTCATTTCTATCAGTAGATCGTATTTTTGCTTCTTTACAAGATGTGAAGTCACCAGTTAGTTTACGTATGAAAGATGTACGCTATATGGATGTATCAGGAGCTATGGCGTTATTAAACTTTGTTGAGCAATCGGATAAAGTAGGAGCGAGTGTGACACTTGAACATGTACATCCGCATGTTGAAAAGACGATAGTGATGATGGCGAATGATGAACAAAAAGAGAAATTACAGTTTTTGAAAGCTGAGGCAATATAATAATAACCTTCACATGAATTGTATTATAGAGTGTGAAGGTTATTATTATTTGTATATGTTGAATACCTTCTTTTCCCTAAAAAAAGAAAGTATTCAACATATAAGAAATTTGTTATGATAATTTAATGAGAGAAAAGGAAGTCTCTATAGTTCATAACAATTTGTTTGAGAATATATGTTTGAACTACCCGCTAGTTATTTTAGTAGGCTTTACCCGTATTTCCTACAGTACAAAAAAATTTGTACATTGATTGGATCCACACGTCCCCGAATGGCTTGGTTTTCGCTCTACTTCGGTAGGTCCAGAATTTCACGTTGAAGATTTTACATTGTATACTCGCTACAACCTCACATGTTCAGTTTTCAATGAGAAATCTGTACAAAAAAACATACAAAAGAAACGTATGTTTATCTATAAGAAAAGCCGATTCATCTTCCTCAATTTGTGTTTTACACTTACACACAAATTGAGGAAGGAGTCTTCTTGGTTAAGAATGATAAAAGAAAAGAGAAGGAACATGAATAAGAAGTTTGTAAAAGGTGCAGCAATTTTAACAATTACAACTTTTTTGTCGAAATTGCTTGGGAGTTTCTTTCAAATTCCATTGCAAAATATTGCAGGAGATGAAGTGCTTGGTATTTTTCGTCTTGTTTTTCCTGTATATATGATTGCTCTTACATTATCAGTAGCTGGTGTTCCGCTAGCGATTTCGAAATTGATTGCGGAGTTGAATGAAAAAAATAATCAAAAAGGAATTGCGAAATTATTTAAATCGGCATCGATTATAGGAGTGGCATTTGGAGCCTTCGGATGTTTCGTGATTATATTATTTTCTACTGAAATTGCAAATATGCTTGGTGGACAAGAAACAAGGGTGCCGTTACTTGTTACTTCATTGGCGTTACTTGTTGCACCATATATGGCGGTTTATCGTGGTTATTTTCAAGGGTTCGGTGATATGAAACCGACGGGGATATCACAAGTAATTGAGCAATTTGTGCGAGTATTATTTATGTTAATAATCGCTTATATACTAGTATATTGGAATAAGAGTAGTGCTGTTATTACTAGTGGTGCAATGGTTGGATCTTTTCTCGGAGTAATTAGTTCACTTATATATTTGCGTATAAAGTATAATAAAAGTCCATACTATTATAAGGACAGCTCGTATTCGCTTCGAGATTTAAGAGAAGACGGAAAAAGGATACTACAGGTATCGATTCCAATCGCTATAGGGGCTTTATCAATGCCACTTTTAAACTTAGTAGACTCTCTTACAGTGCCACATGTGTTACAAGGATCACCGACAGAGATTCAAGTACAATTTGGAATATATAGCCGTGGCTTTGCATTCACGCAACTAATTGTTGTTTTCGCAAGTGCAATTGTATTTCCGTTAATACCGCTATTAACGTCTGCATTAGCAAAAAGAGATATAAATTTAGCGAAAATAACAGTTCAAAATACAAACAGACTAGCGCATGTTTTGACAGCACCATTAACAATATGGTTAATGGCATTAACAGTACCATTAAATGTGGGATTGTTCACAGATGCAAAAGGAAGCGGTATGTTAGCGGTTATGATTGGCAGTTCATATTTTACATCGGTTATGGTATTATCAATAGGGATTTTACAAGGGATTAACCGCTCTGCACAAGCTGCATGGATTGTTATTGGAGCAAGCTCTGTGAAAGTATTGTTAAACATCGTATTAGTGAGAAAGTTTGGCATCGATGGAGCGGCTTATAGCACATTGATTATATATATATTAATCTGTATCGTAAATCAACTGTGCATTCGAAAATCTCTTTCCTATCCTATTCATATAGGAAGATTTTTTGCTGTAATAGGAATAGCTTGCATTTTTGGATTAGGATTATATGAACTATCTACTATTATAGAGGCTACATCGTCAAGAATAATTACGCTATTTTATAGTGGTGTAGCACTTACTATTACGACAATTTTGTATGGGGTATGTGCTTTGAAATTAAACTGGATATCAAAAAAACAAATACCATTTTTGAAAAAATAAATATATAACTACGAAATTATAGTATTGGCATTTGGGCGTGCTTATTAAGAGGATACATTTTAAAGTATTTCGTTTTTTATGTAAGGAGTTGGCGCCAATTTATGATGTGTGAAAAATTGGTTGCCAAATGTTGGAGGAGATTAAGAGTGCAGTTAGTTTTATCAGGATATTATGGTTTTCATAACATTGGAGACGAAGCTATTCTACAATCGATTATCAAATCGTTAAAAAAAGAAATTCCGAATATTGAACTCGTTGTGATGTCAAATGATCCTGACTATACAAAGGAAATGTACGATGTAGAAGCTGTAAATCGCTGGGACGTAAAGGCGGTTTATGACGTGATAAAAAAAAGTGACGGACTTATTAGCGGTGGAGGAAGCCTTCTTCAAGATCAAACGAGTATGAAGAGCATTTTATATTATACAGGTATTCTGGGATTTGCGCGATTATTAAAAAAGCCCTATTATATTTATTCACAAGGAATAGGACCGATTAGGAAAAGACATAATCGTTTATTAGTAAAATGGCAGTTGTCGAAAGCAGCTTACATATCTGTGCGAGATGAGGATTCTTTTTTCTATTTAAAAGAACTTGGAGTGAAAAAGGATATTGAACTCGTTCCAGATCCAGTTTTAACATGGAAACGAGAGAAACAATCAGATTGGTTACAAAAGCATTCGCTACATGGGAAAATAATTGCGGTTAGTGTACGTTATTGGGGTGCAAATGAAGATTATATAAAAAAGTTAGCTATTGCACTGAAAAAATTGAAGCAAGAAGGGTACCAAATTTTATTTGTCCCGATGCACAGTCCATTTGATCAAGATGCTTCGCGTGAAGTAGCGGATTTAATGGATGAAGAGATTTATATGCTTCCAGATAAAATGGATATTGATGAAAAAATATCTATTTTATCAGAGTGTTCACTTTTAATAGGCATGCGTCTTCACGCTCTTATTTTTTCTGTCGTAGCGAAAACGCCAATGGTCGGAATTTCATACGATCCAAAAATTGATTCGTTCTCACGACAAGTGAAGCAACCAGTTATAGGAAGTGTAGATGGAGACTGGAGTGCCGAAGATTTATATAAGATTGCGAAAAAGCAAATGACGCAGCAAGACAATATACAGCAAGTTTTACAACGGACAATAGATGAGCTTCAGTTGGAAGGCGAACAGGCAACAAAGAAACTCGTTCATCATATAGAAAAAAACACTCTATTAAAAAAATAGAGTGTTTTTTGTATTGTTTTTCTTTACGTAGCAATTTATAAAAAATAATAGTGTTAATATTTGCAGTGATTTAAGTACAACAGAGCTATCCTACGTAGTTATTTCTATAGGAATAGAATTGAATATGAAATCATAAAGGATTCAATATAGGTTTGCGATATCTTAATATAATAAAAAACAAATGATGTTTTATATTAATTTTTGTTTATTATGCCGATATAATTAGTATATAATCAGTTTTGGAATAATAAATTCGTAGATTACGAGGAGGACAACCGTGAAGACTTTTTCAAAAGGTATAACAGCAGTGGCATTAACGGGTTCATTACTTTTAACTCCTATTTCAAGTTATGCGGCAAATGATGATATTACAGGTCATATGTTTGAGACGCATATGCGTTCGCTCATTACTAAAGGAATTTTGATGGGGTATGGAGAGAATGTATATGCACCTGATAAACAAGTAACGAGAGCAGAGTTTGCTACATTAATAGCAAGGTCTTTAAATTTACCGAAAGCTGATTCGAACTTCAAAGATGTACCACCATCTTACGGTTTATATGACGGTGTAAGTAGAGCATTTGGAGCGAAAATTATTAATGGACGTACTAACGAGACGTTTTCGCCAAATGATGTTATTACACGTGAAGAAATGGCGATAATGGTAAAGCGAGCATTAGACTATAAAAATATTAAAATAGCTGTAAGTCCGCTTACCTTTACTGATAAAGATAGTATTAACTATAAAGAGCATGTACAAGTTATGGTGGCTACTCAAATTATTAAAGGGTATCCAGAAGATAATACATTTAGACCACATTTATCAGCTACAAGAGGTATGGCTTCAGCTATGTTGGATCGAATGCTTGGAACGATTGGAAATACTGGGGGAGAAACTCCTATAGAAACAAAGAAATATGTAGTGACAAATGTAAAAGAAAATGGGATAGAGCAAGAACTAGAGCGCTATAGTACATATAAAGAAGCAGTTACAGCTGCGCAAAATAAAGGTATTAATGCAGTGAAGTATGAAAATGAATTCTTATGGATTAAAGATGGATTTGCAAGTGCGAAGCGAGTAGAAGGACAAAATATAATTAATGTTTATGGTAACGATTTACAAACAGTTTATACGTATGTTCAGTATGGAACGGAATTTAAAGTGCTAGAAGTTGGAGAAGATCGTGTGAAAGTTCAACTCTCTGATTTAACAGGTTATGTGAAGAAAAATGAAATTACTTTAATTCCTGAAAATGAAATGAAAAAGTCCTCGTATTATGTAAAAACAGATGGGGATTTATACCATAGATATTATACATATAATACAAGTTCACCTGGATATACAGAATTTAGATATGGTACGGCACCTTCTTTCATGAAGCAAGGACAGCAAATATATAGTGTAGATGGAAAGACGTTTGGAAATGAAACTTTCTATCAATATTTCAATTATTTATCATTACGTTCTAAAACAGAATATACAGCTGAACAATTAGATAGTTACATAAAATCAGTGAAACCAGATTCTCCACTGATCGGTTTAGGAAAGAAATTTAAAGAAGTAGAAAGTAAGTATAATGTAAATGCATTATTTCTATATTCATTAGCAGTTCATGAGAGCTATTATGGAACAAGTGCTCTTGCAAAAGATAAAAATAACTTATTTGGTTTAAAAGCGACAGACGATAGTCCGTATGGTAACGGAGAATCTTTCAATTCAAAAGAAGATTGTATTGAACATGCCGCAAAAGTATACATGAGTGAAGGGTATTTAAATCCAGGACATTGGCGTTATACAGCAACATATACAGGTGATAAAGCTGGCGGTTTAAATATGAAATATGCATCTGATGCGAACTGGGGCAAAAAAGTAGCTGGGCACATGTACCGTTTTGATTCTTATTTAGGTAAAAAAGAATACAACAAGTATAAACTTGCTCGTGTGACGAATGATGTGGAAGTGAAAAAGGATCCGCATAGATCAAATGAAAGACTTTATGGCTTAACTACAAATAAAGTTGTAACAGTTACAGGCGAAGAAACGATAAATGGACAAGCATGGGTTAAAATTATTTCTGATAATCCTGCTGTAAATGAAGCGTATATCGCAAAAGAAAATTTAGAATACGTAAAACACTAATTAAATATAAAAGAGAAAAACTGATTATCTAGATGCATTTTAAAAAAAGGTGCTCAAAAAGCCAGCATAACTGACTTTTTTGAGCACCTTCTTTTTTATTATTCAATTTCAAAATCAACAATTAAGTAAGCGAGTATAACGACGAAGAAAATACTAACGGACGGCGCTGTTAATACGTGGCCGGACATAAAGCCGATTCCGAGTGATAGTACAACGGTGCTAGCTAATAGCATATATTTCACAGTTAATATTTTCTTGAAGTTTGTGATGATGCGAATGAATAATTTAATACCGAAGTATAGAAGTGGTATTAAGTAAATAAGGAAACCGACGATTCCGAATGCAAAGAATAGGTCGTGGAAGTCCATTTCGATTAATTTAATTTTAACCGTATAGTTACCAGCATAGCCCATTCCGAATAATTTTTGTGATAGTGGTGCGTCTTTATAGTATTGTTTGTATACTTTTAAAAACTTATCGCGATCACTGTAAATTAAACTTTTGACCTCAGAGTCTGTTAGCTCACCTTTTGCATGTTTTTTTGCTTCGCCCGGGTCTTCTTTAATTACTTTTCCTTCTTTTCTATCCTTTTCTTCTTGTACTGATTTTTTGTATTCGTATATTTGCATGTGGATGCCCATATTTTTTGCGATAGGAGTATGTGGTGTAAGTACAATTAAACCTCCTAGTACAATAGCGGCAACAACTGTATTTACGAGATATGTGAATCCTTTTCCTTCTTTTTTGCGATGAATCATATATTCAATGAATGAGAATAACAGTGCCACGCCAAGCGTTAGAACAATTGCACCATATCCTACTTTCGTTCCGACCATAATACTTGCATACATCGCAAGTATTGTTGGAATCCAGTAATAGATTTTCGAGAAAGAAGTTGTTTTATGAATCGAATAGAGCACTACGATTGGGAACATAATTGCAAAAATAGAACTTAAATCATTTCCAGCAAAGAACCAACCTCTTGAGCCAATCTTTGAGTGAGGGTAGCTTGGGAAATCTGTACCAGTTTGCATTGCAACAATCAGTGTGATGCTTAAAATTAAAGTTGTATATAAGAAATATGTAATGATTTTATGCAACGTATATTCTTTATTTTTCAACTCTTTAAAGACGATAATATATCCAAACAGTAGCACAATTGGATATATGCTCTTTAAAATAAATTTCACTTCTTCGCCAAATGAAACTGGAGATTTAATCATCATATTATTTGCAAGACCAATTGCTAGTACGATCCCGAGTAGGCATAAATAGAGAATGTACTTTTTCGCTCCAGGTTGTTCTCTATGAAGAAGTAGATAACCTAATGCAAGAAGCATAAAGGCGAAACGGACTACGATTCCAACTGTTGCGCTCATGTGTAATACATAGATTGAAAAAGACGTTAATAAATCTAAAATTGGTTGAAACACAATGAATAGCAATAGGAAATGCGGGAAGTAGTTATCCGTTTGTTTCAACTTATTAACCATATATTCCTCCATGTCTTCATTCCTTTAGTTCAATACCCAAGAGATGGGGATAAAAGCCTTATTTACATAATAAGGCGAATGAATTTCAATATTTGTTTTTTTGCATCAAACTTAAGAATACACCATTTCATTGTAATGGTAAATAGATGAAAAGCATTGATAAACCGACTTTAATTTCTATATTTTTTAACGAAATTGTATGTTTTATACGGAGATATATACAAATTATGAGAAAATTAGACAGAAAATTAAGAAAAAAGAAGGATTTTTAATATGCTTTCTATAATTATATAAGTATAATCTTTATGTGGAAAAGAGGGGTATATATAATGGAAGTAACAAGTAAAACAGAATCTGTTGTTGTGAAATATGAAGGGCGCGTAGCGACGGTTATGGTCAATCGCCCAGAGGTTTTAAATGCATTAGATGAACCAACGTTAAAAGAGTTATTACAAAAGTTGAAAGAAGTGGCGGAAAGTTCTGTTCACGTTGTTGTGTTATGCGGAAGTGGCCGTGGTTTTTCTGCGGGTGGAGATATTAAATCAATGCTTTCAAGTAATGATGAAAGTAAGTTTGAAGGCATTATGAATACAATTTCTGAAATCGTTGTGACGTTATATACGATGCCGAAGCTTGTTATTAGTGCAATTCACGGGCCGACTGCTGGACTTGGATTAAGTATTGCATTAACAGCTGATTATGTCATGGCAGATATATCATCAGTTATTGCGATGAACTTTATTGGAATCGCTTTAATTCCAGATGGTGGCGGCCATTTCTTCCTTCAAAAGCGCGTCGGTGAAAATATGACGAAGAAAATCATTTGGGAAGGGAAAAAATTATCAGCGACAGAAGCGTTAGATATCGGTTTAATTGATGAAGTAATCGGTGAGGATTTCCAAACGGCTGTGAAGCAAAAAATTAATGAATGGTTACAAAAACCAATCAAGGCGATGATTCAAACGAAACAAATTTTATGTGAAGTAAATCGTTCTAATTTAGAACAAACGCTTCAGCTCGAAAAGCGTGGTCAATATGCGATGAGACAAACAGCGGATCATAAAGAAGGTATTGCTGCTTTTCTAGAAAAACGTTTACCAGCATTTAAAGGGGAATAAAGTGAAACTTTAATCCGTGGGTATTTGTTTATCCCCCACGGATTATTAGTCTTACTGCTTGTTAATTCGAGATAAAGGGAAGAAAGTGCTAACACATTTTAGTATAATTGTGTTAGCACTTTTTTTAGGAGTAATAAATGAAGAAAATTATCGGTGTTATCGTTATGATTTTACTTACATATTATGCTTTGCATAGTACACCATCTCTTGCGGTACGGACGGCATTATTCTTTGAGGGACATCCAACTGTTGCTTTCTCTGGTGAAGTGAAGAAAGAACGGGATGTGAAAAAAGAGGCGATTCCTGATGAGTATCAAACCTTATACGGCGATAAGAAAGAAGAACCAGAGCACTACTTCTTTCCGGTAGTAAGGGCGCACGGATCAGGAATTGATATGTTAAGTGCTTGTGTGAAAAAAGAGCGGTTTTTCTATAAAGCAGAGCTCGGGTGTTTTTAAAAATAGGAGGTAAGTGATGTCAACTTATAACAGGTTAGTAAGAGATCGTGTCCCGGAGAAAATTTTAATGTCTGGAAAAACATATACAGCACAAAAATTAACAGGACAAGCTTACATACAAGCGTTAGCGAAAATTGGTACAGAAGAAATTCGTGAATTTGCTTCGATGAAAGATCGTGAACATGCGCTAGATTCACTTGCAGATGCACTTGAAGTTATTGTTTCATTAGCTCGCGCAGAAGGTGCAACAATTGAAGATGTTGAGCGTATTCGTAAGCAGAAAGAAGAAGAGCGCGGCGGGTTTACAAGAGGGATTTATTTGATGGACGTTTCGGAAGAGTAGTTTTATAGAAAAAGCACAGCGTTAATGGAGATAATGCTGTGCTTTTTTGTCATTAAGATTAGGGTAAAGTGAATTTTATTACAATTTAGAAAATTAAACTATATTAGTAGAGGTTTTATAGTAAATTTTGTATACTGAATAGTAGAGAGAATGAGGAGGAAACGACAATGGCACATCATGCAAAAGAAACGATGGAATTAATTAAAGAGCTTGTCTCTATTCCAAGTCCATCTGGAAACACTGCGAAAATTATTAATTTTATTGAAAACTATGTAAGTGAGTGGAATATAGAGACGAAGCGTAATAATAAAGGCGCTCTTATTTTAACGGTTAAAGGGAAGAATGATGAGCAGCATCGTTTATTAACTGCACACGTTGATACGTTAGGTGCAATGGTGAAAGAAATTAAGCCTGATGGCCGTCTTAGTCTATCTATGATTGGTGGATTTCGCTGGAACTCTGTAGAAGGGGAATATTGCGAAATTGAAACGTCAAGCGGTAAGACGTATACAGGTACAATTTTAATGCATCAAACTTCTGTCCATGTGTACAAAGATGCAGGGGAAGCGAAGCGCGATGAGAAAAATATAGAAGTGCGTATTGATGAGCGTGTCTTTTCAGCAGATGCAGTACGTGAGTTAGGAATTGAAGTAGGAGACTTCGTTTCATTTGATCCACGCGTTCAAATTACAAAGAGTGGATACATAAAATCACGTCATTTAGACGATAAAGTAAGTGTAGCAATTCTATTAAAACTAATTAAAAGATTGCAAGATGAAAAGGTAACATTGCCATATACAACACATTTCTTAATTTCTAATAATGAAGAAATTGGATACGGTGGAAACTCAAATATTCCAGAAGAAACGGTAGAATATTTAGCAGTTGATATGGGAGCGTTAGGTGATGGACAAGCATCTGATGAATATACAGTATCCATTTGTGCGAAAGACTCTAGCGGCCCATATCATTACGCTTTACGTAAACATTTAGTTGAATTGGCGAAAGCGAACGCTATTGAATATAAAGTGGATATTTATCCATACTACGGATCAGATGCATCTGCTGCGATTCGCGCCGGATTTGATGTGAAACATGCATTAATTGGAGCTGGTATTGATTCTTCTCACGCATTTGAGCGTACGCATGAAAGCTCGATTGCACATACAGAAGCGCTTGTTTATGCATATGTAATGTCTAATTTAATTGAAGAATAATTTCATAGCAAATAGAGAGGGCTGATTGAAAATATTATTTTTAATCAGCTTTTCATTTTGGGGACAATATGAAGAAGCTATTGATGGGGAGTATCGTTGTAAGTTTAGCGTTAAGTGGATGTTCTAAAGAAAGTTCAGAGGAAAAAGTAGTGACGAAGGTAGAGGATACCGGGGGGAATAAAAGAGAGAGTAGAAAAATACAAGGATCACAAATAAATCCACAAGTGCAAAGTCGCTACACTGTCTCAATGAATTCTACTGAGGGAGAAACGTATACTTTGCATGTGTTTTCGAATAACGAACAACATGAAACACAACAAGAACCTTGGGTCGGTGCACAAGAAGGGGATCAAATATATAAAGGCGAATATCAGCTTGCATTACAATCTACAAGTGAGACATTATATTTGCAAGAGGCGCAAATTGGAGAGTTTGTATTTAATACGTCTAGAAAAAATGGGTTCGTTAGTAAAGGTACACCAGATTTTTTCGTAGCATTGCAGCGTGAATCTTCCAATTTATCAACAGCGAAAGTTTTTTATATTCATAAAGGAAAAGTACTCGAAGTGAAAATTGGCGAAGGTGACATAGGTATTGCCGGAACTTGTTTCAAGGCTTTAGATAAAGGGAAGTTCCTTATAGGGAATTATGATAATGGAGAAGGAATATGGTATTTCTCGACTTTCCAAACAAATCTTGAGACGGGAAAAGCAAAAAGGATCGATGAGATAAAGCTTCCTTTGGAGGAAGGGAATGTATATGTTAAAGACAATTTCAAATGATAGATTAGGAGAAGCGATTAGAGTAATATGTACTAATCGCTTTTTTATATACATTCATTATCAGTTATATATATACGGTTTTTGTTATGTGAAGGGAAAATGCATTTACTATACATATATAATGTTATAAACTATGAAAGGATTAATTATTAGTTAATATTTTATAGTTAGTTTCATGGGAATAATTGTATAAATATGAAGTTTCGAGAGGAGATTTATTTTTCATGAAGTACAAAGCAATAGCCGCAGGTATATTAGCAGCAAATTTACTAGCACATCCAATTAGTAGTTTAGCAGAAACGAAGAAATTTCCCGATGTTTCAGACAATGCGTGGTCAAAAGACGCAATTTATTATTTAGTAGAGAGAAATGTAATTAATGGTATGCCAGATGGTAACTTTATGCCACAAGGAAATTTAACACGTGCTCAGGCGGCAAAGATTATCGCAACAGCAATTGGCGTTAAAGTAGATCCAAACGCGAAGCCATCTTTTAATGATTCAAAAAATCATTGGGCAGCTCAATATATTGCAGCGATTGAAAAGAAGGATATTATTAAAGGACGAGGACCAGGAGTATTTGATCCTGAAGGGCAAGTAACTCGCGCTGAAATGGCGGCTATGCTTGTAAGGGCATATGAATTGAAAAGCCAAGTAACAGGACCAGTTCCCACAAAATTCGCTGATTTAGAAAATCATTGGGGTAAAGAAGAAGTAAATATTTTAGTAGAATTAAAACTTTCTTTAGGTACAGGTGACGGCTGGAAACCAGATAATTCTATTACGCGTGAACAGGCAGCTCAGCTTACTGCTCAAACAGATAAATTTGGAAAGAATAGTAATCGTCCAGTAGAAACAAAGAAAATATATATGGATAGAAAATTCATTACATATCACGGACCATCATTAACATCTGGGATTAGTGCAAATCAGCATGATCCACAAATGGTTGAAGTAAAAGAAGAGCGAGATGGATGGATCAAAATTGCAACAAGTAACGGTGATAAATGGACACCTTTAGTAGAGAAAACAGAAGCTATTAATGAAGGATTCACTACATATGCAGGGGCTTCCCATACTTCTAAAGTACTAGGTACATATGGAGCACAACAAGTAACTGTTATTGAAGAAAGCGGTAGCTGGATTCGCATTCGTACAAATAGTGGTTTCCAATGGGTTGATAAAAATCAATTGAACCCAGTGAAACAAGGGAACTTCTTAGAAGGAAAAGCGATTATTATTGATCCGGGGCATGGTGGGGTTGATCCAGGGCATTCTGGTGTGAAAATGGATGAAAGTGCTATCGTATTAGATACATCTTTACGCGTACAAAAACTATTTGAACAAAAGACACCATTTACTGTTTTATTAACACGTGATGATGATACACGTCCAGGAAATACCCCTGGTGAATCTTTGAAAAAACGTATAGAATTTGCGCAAGAAAATAAAGGTGATATTTTTGTAAGTATTCATGCGAACGGGTTTAATGAACAAGTAGAAGGAACGGAAACATTCTACTACAGATCAGCAACAAATCCAAACTCAGAAGAGAGCCGTGTACTAGCAGAAAAAGTACAAAAACGTTTAGTACAAGCACTTCAATCAAATGATAGAGGTGTAAAAACAGAAGACTTCTATGTAGTGAAATACAATACAATGCCTGCTATTTTAGCTGAACTAGGTTTCATCGATGCTAAAGGCGAAGGTGAAAAACTAGCTACTGAAAAATGGAGACAACGTGCAGCAGAAGCTATTTACGCAGGTATTCTAGATTACTACGAAGCGATGGGTAATGACGTATCTTCTTACCGTTAATAAATAGAGAGAATGATAGAAGAGATTGCTGAGAGGCAGTCTCTTTTATTTATTAAATGAATTATAAAGGTTTCTCTTTATTTCGGGCATGTGATATCATTTAATTTTATATAAATAGTATTCGAGTAATTGTAATCATAACAATTTAAAATGATAAAGGATGATCATAGATTGAATAATCATAGTAAAACACCTGCATGTATATATACGTATGCGTTTCGCGAAGAGGAGCGTGCTTTATGTTACTTGGAAATGCGCTCGTTCTTTGGGATGGAGTCTCACGTTAATATTTTGAAAAGTGAAGTCAAGATTGCTCCGAGTAGAAGTCCGTTTATTAAAGAGCGCGTTGAGGTTATGTATGAAGGAGACGACTTAGAAAGCATCTTGAAACAAGTGGAACAAATTGACTTGGCGGGAGCGACGTTCAAAGTCATCTTCGTTAAAATTAATGACCTTGTTGGAGAAAATAAAATTGAATATGGGGAAAGACGCCTTATTGAACGAGACCTTGGCATGCATATTGAAGGAGAAGCGGATGTTCGTAATCCAGAGCGTGTATTCGGGATTGTTCCTCTTGGAGGACGCTGGTACTTCGGACACTATGTAGAAAGTGATCCGGTTTGGTATCATCATATAAAAAAACCGCATAGCTATTCGACATCACTGAGCACACGTGTTGCTAGAGCTGTCGCAAATATCGCTGTGCCAAACCCAGATGGAGTGCGAGCAATTGACCCGTGCTGCGGTATTGGAACAGTAGTAGTAGAAGCACTTTCTATGGGGATTAACATCGTTGGTAGAGATATAAATCCACTTGTAGTTCTTGGAACGAGAAAAAACATCGCACATTTCGGGTTTGAAGGAACAGTAACAAAAGGCCCAATTGAAGAACTTACTGAGAACTACGACGTCGCAATTATCGATATGCCGTACGACCTATTTACGCACGCAACACCAGAAGATCAACTCTCGATTCTTTCAAGTGCGCGCCGCATTGCAAAAAAAGTAGTCGTTGTCACGATGGAAACAATGGACGACATGATTCATGAAGCGGGATTTGAAATTTCAGACCGCTGTATCACAAGAAAAGGATCATTTTCTAGACAAATTCTTGTTTGTGAATAGGAAAGGTCACCCGTTTATTAAATTTAGATAATAAATTACAGGATAGTTAGTCCATTATGAGGCTGATTATCCTTTTTTATTTACATAATGAATGAAATAAATAAAGGATGTGGAAAGAAGAGAAACTAAATGCATTGGACAACCCTTACTGGACGTGTCGTGCTAAGGGTAATTGTCCATTAGCAGTAGAGCCCCCTTGCTTTACAACAAACGACGGAAAACCTTGTTTTGACTTAGCAGTTGGTATGACAAGATTTGATGTAAAAAAATATGAGCTGCATATAGAAAGTGCAACCAAAATGATTGAAGCTTCAAAGGAATATGGTCGCCAAGATATGGTCGAAGCAAACGAAAAGAACTTAGAAAGATACAAAAACATTTACGAAACGATTAAAAACGGAAATGTCATTTTTGGACGTTTTGAACGTGTGAAGAGACAGTTAGAGGGCAAGAAAAGGAAAGGTGTTAAACGTGGATAATTTTAATCGTGAAGAGCAATTGAGGCAGCTACACGAAAAAAGAAATCAAACAACTAAAATTAAAGTTGAGGAAGCTATTAAACGCTTATTTAACAACAAATACAAAAACTCCATTTTGAATAAAGATTGATCAAAATGGAGTTACTCTTTTTAGCTAAGTATGAGATTTTTATAAAAAAGTTTGATTATTTTACTGAGCCTTAATGAATAATATTTCAAGAATACCAATAAAAAGCATAATCAGTCATAACTGAAGAATCACCCAACTGATGTAACATAGCTGAAATATTCCCTCTATGATAGGTTCCATGATTCACAACGTGTAAGACCATTTCAGATATACTTGTTTCTCTTAATCCTGCCCATGGATTATCCAACATTATTCTCTTTTCAATATCTTCCTGTCTGTTCAAAAAGGTTTTAAACCGGGATGTTAAAGTGTGAAATTCCGTTTCTAAGTCTTCAATGGGCAGTTTCGCAATCTTTTCTTGAATTTGAAATGAAGATTGCATTGCTTCGTTCATACTCTGACCCTCGAGGGTATTAAGCCATCCATATTCCACCAAATAGAGATGCGATAAAACCTTTGAAACAGAAGAAAAGACACTTTTCATTTCCTTTTGATATTTCTCAGGAGAAAGTGTCTTAAGATGATCAATAATCCGTTGATTTGCCCATACATGATAGCTATATAGATTTTCTACATGATTGGCCATACAATCGCCTCCTTATCATCACGTTTTTTAATGTTCTTTATCAGAATGAATTATTCCTTTAAATATTATTACTTATCTGATGAGATCTTCAACTAACCTGCCCCGTTAGTTGAAGTACATTTCTTCACAATGTTTATCGTTAGATTAAAATAAATATCCAACAAGAAAACATCAAACTTTATTATAAATAATCAATCTTTTTTACAAAGCTACACTTGTGACAAAAAAGCTTATTTTTTCGTTTTGTGGTGATTCTGAATTCTTAAGTTGATGGGCATGCCTGTTTGGGTGACCTTTTTTTAGTTTGTATCAATGTGTGATTAGTTGGTAGTTTAGGTGGGTGATTTGCCGGGATTTGTTGAATAGACGATATATCTCGAGAGTAATTTTGTTAGTAAATTACTCTTCTTTCGTTGTCTCTTGTTGTGCGATTAATAAATTGCGTAATACGTGTGCGCGGTAACTTTCTAGTTTTCGTCCTTCATGATAGCGAACACCTAATTTTTTAAGCTCAGCTACGTACCAGCCCTTTGTTCCGTAATACATTGGATCACTTCCTTTTTTCTTTTGAACAGTATATGTGGCGAGGTAAGAGAATTTTCTTTTTTTATTCATGAAATTTGCGAAAACGAACATTGAATATTCAGTCTTATTGTATTATGATTAACTTATTATCGGATGACAGTGATTAGCCTCTCTGTAAGCCCGGGTTTACTTTTGTTCAATTGAATAGCGGAGCTTCTTTCCACTTGAACTTCCTTAGCAGGAGGACGAGCCATACGGATAGAGACAGTAAAATCCAATGTAAATGTGTACATTGTTTTTCTGGCTCTTTTTATTTTTTAGTCAAAGTAGGAGGGGATTTTTAGAAAGCGTTGTCAATGGAAGATGGTGAACGTCCACGCTAATGGAGGGGCTGGTGAATTGTTTGGCTAAAGAGAAAAAGGAGTTACAGAAGGATTTAAAAACTCGGCATATAACAATGATTTCGATCGGCGGGGTTATCGGTGGTGGTTTGTTTGTAGGAAGTGGAACGATTATTCAATCGACGGGTCCAGCAGCGATTTTGTCCTATATTATCGGCGCTTTAATGGTTGTGCTCGTGATGCGGATGTTAGGAGAGATGGCAGCGGAAAATCCTGATAGCGGTTCTTTTGCAACGTATGCGAATAAAGCAATTGGGCCGTGGGCAGGGTATACGATTGGGTGGTTATATTGGTTTAACTGGGTCATTATTATCGCAATTGAAGCGGTGCTTTTAGGCGTGATGATTAACAATTGGTTCCCGTCGGTTCCAGCATGGCTGGCGAGTTTATGTATGGTCCTTTTAATGACGATGACGAATGTATATTCAGTAAAACTCTACGGTGAGTTTGAATATTGGTTAGCGTTTATTAAAGTTATTGCGATTGTTGCGTTTTTAATTTTAGGAGTTTCGATGTTTTTTGGATTTGTTCCAGGAGTGGAGAGACCGAGTCTCGCTATGGTTACGGAAAATGGAGGCTTCTTTCCAAATGGAATTGTCCCTGTTTTACTGAGCGTTGTATTTATTTCTTTCTCTTTATCGGGAAGCGAAGTAGCAGCGATTGCAGCCGGGGAATCGGAAAATCCAGAGAAGAATGTTATACGAGCTATTAATAGTGTAGTATGGCGCCTTATGCTTTTCTTCGTAGGTTCGGTAACGATTTTAGTTATGTTTATTCCGTGGACGGATAAGGAGTTATTAAAACTTCCGTATGCAAGTTTATTTAATATGGCAGGGGTACCTGCAGCCGCAGAAATTATGAATGGTGTTGTATTTTTATCACTACTTTCCGTTATGAACTCAGGTATATATACGAGTTCGCGTATGCTATTTTCACTTGCTAAAAAAGGCGATGCTCCGGCTAGTTTCTCACGGTTAAATAGTAGAGGGACACCGGTTGTAGCGATCTATGCAAGTATCGTATTTGCATTTATTTGCGCGATGTTGAAATTTATATCTCCTGATAAACTGTTTGCGTTTTTAGCGAATAGTTCAGGCGGGGTAACGATGCTGATGTATATGTTCGTTGCCGTTTCACATGTCAGGTTAAGACGAGAGAGGGAAAGAGACGGGGCTGGAAAGCTGAAAGTGAAAATGTGGTTATTCCCTTATCTCACATATGCAACGCTTTTAATGATTATTACGATATTTGTTTCACAAGCATTTATAGAAGATATGCGTATGCAGTTTTACATGACATTATTAGCTACGATTCTAGTAATCATAAGTTATTTTTTAAGAGTTAGAAAGTTCGATAAGCAAAAGTTGAATGATTTTACGATTATAAAAGATTCAGAAGTTAGCATAGAAAAAGAATAAGAAAAGGGGTAATGTTCCATGTTGAAAGAGAAGAAAGATATTACAACTACAAAATCTAGCATATTACATGAAAGAAGAAAAAATGCGGTGCCAGAAGGGCCTTACAATATTACAGAGTTGTATGTGCAATCAGCAAAAGGAGCGATTATTACTGATGTAGATGGTAATGAGTTAATCGATTTTGCGGGCGGAATTGGTATGCAAAACGTCGGGCATTGTCATCCGAAAGTAGTAAAGGCGATTCAAGATCAAGTGGAATCTTCTATTCATAGTTGTTTTCACGTAGCGCCTTATGAAAGTTATATTGCATTAGCTGAAAGACTGAATGAGTTAACGCCAGGTGATTTTAAGAAAAAAACGATGTTTGCGAATAGTGGTGCAGAAGCAGTAGAAAATGCGGTGAAGATTGCGAGAAAAGCTACTGGAAGAAGCGCGATTGTTTCGTTTGAGCGTGCATATCACGGACGTACACTTTTGACGATGTCACTGACAAGTAAAGTGAAACCGTACAAGCATGGATTTGGGCCGTTTGTATCAGAAGTATACAAATTACCATATCCGTACTATTACCGCGCTGAAGAAGGACTGACACCAGAAGAAGTAGACGAGCAAATTTTAGCGTATTTCGAACGCTTTATGTTAGAGGAAGTAGCAAGTGATAATATCGCTGCAATTATTTTGGAACCGCTTCAAGGAGAAGGTGGATTTATCGTTCCGACGACTACGTTCATGCAAGGTGTTCGAAATATTTGTGATAAATATGGAATTATTATGATTGCGGATGAAATTCAAACTGGTTTCGCTCGTACGGGAAGCTTATTTGCAATGGATCATTTCGGCGTAGCTCCTGATTTAATGACTTTTTCAAAATCAATCGCTGCCGGTATGCCGCTGAGCGCGATAACAGGAAGAGCGGATTTGATGGCTGCACCTGGACCAGGTCAATTAGGTGGTACTTTCTCAGGAAGTCCGGCTGCTTGCGCGGCTGCATTAGCTGTTTTAGATGTAATCGAAGAAGAGAATTTAGTAAATCGTGCTGTAGAAATTGGCGAGCGCATGATGGAAGTGTTTAATAGCTGGAAAGATAAATACGAACTAATTGGTGATGTCAGAGGCCTTGGCGCTATGACTGCAATCGAGCTTGTAAAAGATAAAGAGACGAAAGAGCCAGCAGCAGAAGAGGTTAAAGCGATTATGAAGGAAACGCATAGTAAAGGGGTCATTACGATAAGCGCTGGTATTTATAGTAACGTACTTCGCTTCTTACCGCCTCTCGTTATAACAGATGAACAGCTTGAAGAAGGGCTTACTATTTTAGAAGCTGCTATTGCGAAACTATCAAAATAAAAACGGTGGGGGCAGGGGAATGAGGTTTTTCAATTATATAAACGGTGAGTGGAGAGAACCTTCTACGAATGCATACGTGAAAAATTATAATCCGCATAACGGGGAAGTACTAGGTGAATTCCCGTTTAGTTCAGTAGAAGATACACGAGTAGCAATCGCATCAGCGAAAGAAGCTTTTCATAAATGGCAAAAGTTATCGTTTCAAGAAAGAGCAAGTTATTTATGGAAAGCGGCAGCTATTTTAAAAGAAAAGGTAAATGAAATTGGCCGGGATGTAACAAGCGAAGAAGGAAAGACGATTGCGGAAGGAATAGGAGAGACGAAGCGGGCGATTAGCATTCTTGAATATTATGCAGGGGAAGCAAATCAGCCGATTGGAGAGCTCATCCCGTCTGCTAATGAAAGTACAATGCTTTACAGTAAACGTGTAGCAGTAGGGCCAGTTGGATTAATTACGCCGTGGAACTTTCCAATTGCGATTCCAGCGTGGAAAATGGCGCCGGCACTTATTTACGGAAATACGATTGTCATTAAGCCGGCTGAAGTTACGCCAAAATCGGTGTACCATCTTGTAAATGCCTTTCATGAGGCAGGCATTCCAGCAGGCGTTATAAATTGTGTATTCGGAAAAGGATCTGAAGTTGGAGCAGAATTAACGGGAAATCCGGATATAAAAGCGGTATCCTTTACTGGTTCTAATCACGTTGGAAACATCATTCAAAAAGCAGCGGTTGAAACTCAGAAAAAAGTACAATTAGAAATGGGCGGAAAAAATCCGTTAGTTGTATTAAAAGATGCCGATATTGAAAAGGCGGTAAGTATTGCGATAAAAGGTGCGTTTATGTCAACAGGGCAAAAATGTACTGCAACAAGTAGAGTAATAGTCGAAGAGGACATTTATGAAGCGTTCAAGGGTCGACTGTTGCAGCGCACGGAAGTTCTTACAGTTGGGAACCCGCTAGAACCGGATACATTTATGGGCCCATGTGTTTCCAAGGGTCAGCAGCAATCTATTTTATCGATGATTGAAGTAGGAAAAGGAGAGGCTTATTTACTGTATGGAGGCAGCGTGCCGGACGAAGCAGAATTGCAGGACGGTTGTTACGTGTTACCGACTATTTTTGAAAATGTAGATGTAGATGCACGCATTGCAAGAGAAGAGATTTTCGGTCCAGTTATATGTTTATTTAAAGTGAATAGTTATGAAGAAGCGGTTTCTTTAGCGAATGATACAGAATACGGACTCAGTGCATCGATTTGCACGAATAATTTAAGTTTATCGCAAAGGTTTATTGATGATATGGAAGTTGCAATGGTACACGTGAATTCAGAAACTGCAGGAGCAGAACCACAAGTTCCGTTTGGCGGAATGAAAAACTCTAGTGCTGGACCGCGTGAACAAGGAAAAGCGGCGAAAGAATTTTATACAAGAATAAAGACAGTATACGTAGATCAAGTATAAGAGCCAAAAAACATAGTAACGGAGGATGAAATATGCGTAAAGGGACATTTTTTATGGCAGGACACTCGAGACTTCCGAAAGGGATGGCTGTTCGCAGTATGTACGAGACACTAACAATTACAATTGAGGCAGATCATAAATATCATGTCATTATTGAAGCGTCATGTACGCTTGCGACAGAGCATGGTAGAGACTTCGTCGCTCAAATGTTGAGAGGGCATAGTTTGCAAGATGGTATTGAAGAAATCGTTCAAGATATTATGGACCATTATCAAGGAAAAGCGCAAAATGCTATTGTCAGTGCGGTAAAAGATTTGCATCGCCAATACGTAAGTTATTTAAATGATGAACAGCCCAGGGGAGAGTACGAGGAAACAACATCATAAAAACTGTCTAGTTTATCACCGTAAACGAGAGCCAGTTGTATTTCTTTTAAAGGGATACGACTGGCTTTTTACATTGAGGAGGCAAAAACTATGAAAAAATTAAATGAAGTTCAAGTTGTAAAACAAGAGACGAAAAAAAGAGGATGTGCGGAAAGTAAGGGGTAATTAACTGTTACGATTTATTTAACCAATTATAACTAAAGTTAATTAAATATATCAGCAAGCCCTGCTAGTCAAGTGATTGGCTAGTAGTGAGGGTTAACTGCGGGCAATCCCTAAAGCTGATTGAACTACAACGTGGCTAGAAATGGTGAGCGTGAATGTTGCGAAAGCGGAAAAAATCAATCAGATGGTGCAAGGTTAAATCCTAAACACTAGAACAATGGGTCTTCCGCCTCGAATCATCTAAGTCAAAATTGATAAGATGAACGTTCAGCGACTATCTCGTATAACTGACGAGAGTATATCACAAGCCTATGGTGGTGGAAAAATTCTCTATCTCTAAGTAGATAAACATATAGTCTGCGCTCATGTGAAAATATGAGAAGTTCATAAGAGAACTGGCTAAGGAATTGCGCCCTTAGTTGAACAAGATAAATTTTATTGAATCTATCGAACGTATGTGCTATGGTGGATTCAATGAGGTGAGAATAATAATGAAATTTTTACGAGTTAGTCAAGTATCAGAATTAACAGGTTTGCATCCGAGTAGTTTCAGGAGAATGCACCAAAGTGGTGAATGAGTGCCTGAAAAGATTACTGCTGGCAAAACACGCTATTATTCAGAAGAACAGGAGGTCGTAGAAGACCTTGTTCAAATCATTACAGTATTTAGTTGTAAACTTCAAGGCAAGCGCTCTAAAAAGACCAAACAGATGATCAAGGAGTTGACTTCTGATGATATTGGCGAAGAAAGTCAGACTGATTCCAACGCCTGAACAAGAAAAAGTGCTTAGAAACCATGCTGGTGCTGCAAGATTCGCTTATAACTATTGTAAAAGAATGAGTGATAGATACTACAAGCTATTTGGAAAATCTGTTTCACAGTTAGCTTTACAGAAACGATTTACAAAGATCAAGAAGCGAAAGAGATATGAGTGGTTAAAAGACATCAATGCACAAGTTCCCAAACAGGCTTCAAAAGATTTTGACAAGGCGAGGAAAAATTCGTTCGAAAAGTACAAAAATGGTTATCACACTTCTTATAAATCCAAAAAAGATTTAATTCAAGGATTTTATGCCAATTATGAAAGACTGATTATAGGAAAGAAAGTAGTTGATATTCAGTCCATTGGAGAAGTGAAAACAAGCCAACAACTACCAAGAAACAAAAAACCATCAAATCCAAGAGTTACCTTTGATGGTCGTCACTGGTGGATTAGTGTAGGGTTCCAAGAAGACTTTGAATCACAAGAACTAACAAATGAGTCGATTGGTGTGGATGTTGGTTTAAAAGAGCTGTTTGTAGCTTCTAATGGTATGAAAGAACGAAATATAAACAAAGATGCTAAGGTTAAAAAACTTTTGAAAAGGAAAAAGTCAGCACAAAGAGATATGTCTAGGAGATTTAAAAAAGGTGTAAAAATTCAATCTGCCGGATATGAAAAAGCTAAAACTGAGCACCTGCGGTTATCTAGGAAAATTACGAATATCCGAAATAACCATATCCATCAAGCAACAGCTAACTTGGTGAAAACCAAACCAATGAGAATTGTTGTGGAAGACTTACCTATCTCAAACCTGTTAAAAAACAAAAAACTATCGAAAGCATTTTCATTTCAAAAATTAAACTTCTTCTTTCAATGTTTGTCATACAAGTGCGAGAAGTATGGCATTGAGTATGTAAAAGCTGATAAATGGTTCGCCTCAAGCAAGATTTGCTCATGTTGCGGAGTAAAATACGACCATTCAGTTCAACCAGAAGGACAGTGGAGTTTAAAAATACGTGAGTGGCGTTGTGTTCCATGCAATAGCCATCACGATAGGGATTTAAATGCTTCGATAAATTTATCAAGATGGGTAAAATAAATGCTTGATAATATGAGGTAACGATACTGCCTCGTGTGGAGTGTTATACCCCTCGTCCCTTTGGGGTTGCGAGAACACGATGAAGCACTAACTTGTGTAAATTTGATTGAATTGTATAGATTTAGTTAAGTTTATCGTATCGGATTTGTAAAATGTGTAAAGCATGTCGAGAAAATAAGAAAAAATAAATTGACAGTTAGAATATTTTGAATTATTATTTAATTAATAAGATCCATACGAGAAATTAGCCTTCTCTATATCCGATCTTGCTTTCCTGTTTTACAAATATTCTCATACAAACTGTCTATTATTATTGTACTTTAAGAGATTAAAGAACATTCGTAATTATGAGCCAGTTGTACGTTTCTACGATTTTATGTCGTGGATACGTATGACTGGCTTTTTCGATGTTAGGGCAGTAAGACCGAATCTCAGCATAAGAAGATAAGGATAACTGTCTGTAAAAAACGTCAATAAGTTCTTCATATTTAAATTAGGGAGGAATTGAAATGTCGATTATTACAGAACAAAGTACGAAGATGAAATTTGCAAAGAAATATGAGGGATATGAGATTGTTCCTCATCCAGAGCATAAGCGTTTATACCATATTGTGTTAAATCAGCAATTGCTTAAGCAGTTTTTTGAAGAGGTAAAAGAGCATTCAGAGCAGTCATTACAATACATTCCTTATTCTCGGTTTAATCTTGCTGATGGAATGAGAAAGATTTTTGGGCAATCATTTATGGATAACATTCGCGGCATTGTTCATGACCGTGAAACGGGCGGATTTACAATTGGGGTACAAGGTGAAACGGCAGATCCAGCAGACTACGTGAAATTTGCAACAGCGTTAACACATTTAATCGGGGAGCCAAACTTTGATGCAATGACGGGAACGTATTATGCTAGATTTAATGTGAAAGATACAGATAGTAGTGATTCTTACCTTCGTCAAGCGTACCGATTGTTTACACTTCATACAGACGGTACATTCGTTGATGAACCGACAGATTGGCTTCTTATGATGAAAATTGAAGAGCAAAATGCAGTAGGAGGGGAATCCCGTTTACTACATTTAGACGATTGGGAAGATCTTCAAAAATTTAGAAATCATTCGCTCGCATCTGTTAAAGTTACGTATAAAGCACCACCAAGTAAAAATGCGCAAGAAATCGTCTATCGTGAAACGTTTTTTGATGTGAATAACGCACCATGTATTTGTTTTATTGATCAGTTCGCTTATCCAGATAATATTGAACAAGCAAACTATCTGAAAGACTTATCATATTCTGTTGAAAACTCACCAGCAACACATGCATTGAAATTACCAATTGGTGACTTAGTTCTTTTAAACAATTTATTTTGGATGCACGGAAGAGCTGCATTTGAAAAAAATAAAGATTTATATAGAGAACTAATGCGTCAACGTGGTTGTTTTTCTAAATAATATGTACGGCGGGTCTCTCAAGGAGACCTGCCTTTTATACTATTAAGGGGGAAGTAGGATGTATGACTTTATAATTATTGGCGGAGGAATTGTTGGGCTTTCAACTGGAATGGCTTTAACGAAAAAATTCCCTCGTGCGAAAATCGCGATCATTGAAAAAGAAAAGGAACTTGCACATCATCAAACTGGACATAATAGCGGAGTAATTCACTCTGGAATTTACTATAAACCAGGGAGTTATAAAGCGAAGTTTGCCAAAGAAGGAAATGCAGCTATGGTTCAATTTTGTAAAGAAAATGACATCGCTTATGACATGTGCGGAAAAGTAATTGTCGCTACAGAAAAGGACGAACTTCCTCTTTTACATAACTTATATGAAAGAGGCTTACAAAACGATTTACATATTGAAAAAATAGGTAAGGAAGAATTAGCTGAAATTGAACCTCATGTAAAGGGACTTGGCGCAATCCGTGTTCCTTCTTGCGGGATTGCTGACTATAGAGGAGTAAGTTATGCATTTGCCCGCTTGATTCAAGAAAGCGGCGGGGAAGTACATTTAGGAACAACAGCAGAGCGTATTACTGAGAAGAAAGACGCTGTAACAATTGAGACGAATCAAGGTGTATTTAAAACGAAATTTCTCATTAACTGCGCTGGATTACATAGCGATCGTATTGCGAAAAAGACAGGAATATTAACGGATATGAAAATTGTTCCGTTTCGTGGTGAATATTACGAACTTGTCCCAGAAAAACGCCATCTTGTAAAACATTTAATCTATCCAGTTCCAAATCCAGAATTCCCATTTCTAGGTGTTCATTTCACAAGAATGATAAACGGAGACGTACATGCAGGACCAAATGCAGTATTAAGCTTTAAGCGAGAAGGCTATACGAAAACGGACTTTGATATTAAAGACTTCATGGAAACAATGACATACACAGGCTTTTGGAAAATGGCGATGCCCAATATGAAAGAAGGCATAAAAGAAATGGTGCGCTCATTTAGTAAACAATCATTCCTAAAAAGCTTACAGCACCTAATACCAGAACTTACAGAGAAAGATATCGTGCCAACCCATGCAGGTGTAAGGGCACAGGCTATATTATCAAACGGAAATATGGTTGATGATTTCTGCATTATCCCTGGCATCAATTCTCTGCATATTTGCAACGCACCATCTCCGGCCGCAACGGCTAGTATAAAGATTGGTGAGGAAATTGCTAAGCAAGTGCCGGATGTGGTGGCGGTTAGGGTTTGATGGATCCCCCGGGTTTCGGGGGGTTTTTTTGTTGGGGTTAGGTGTGTGGGTTTGAAATAAAGTTACGATGTTGCTAAAAAAGATGCAAAAAACAAATAGAGCTACATCACTTTGTTAAGTTAAATTAAGTAGTCGCCCTTATAATAGAGAAGTCCGCGCTATTATAAGGACGAATTAGTGCATTCTTATTTCCTTCCACTCAAAATCATTGCATTTCCTAATACTTTTTTGTTCAATAAGAGTTTTGGTAACTCCATTTCTTCAGCAAGCTTGTAGCTATTCAATTCAGATACACCATGTTTCTTTAAGACATTTAAGAGCTCTTTTTCATCTCCAAATATTTTTTCATCCATAAATAAATCTAAGAAAACAAACTCGCCACCAGGTTTTAATACTCTTAATGCCTCATTAATTACTTCAGTTTTATTTTCTCTATCTTTTACTTCATGAAATGTTAGACAGCTTACAATTATATCAAATTCATCATCAGTAAAAGGGAGTTCTGCAGCACTTGCTTTCAGAAAATCAATTCTATCAGAGACCCCTTCTATTTCAGCATTCTGTTGGCATTGGGATTTGGAATATTCCCAATTTCCGCCCCAATAATCAATTCCAGTTAGAAAGGACTTAGGAAAAGTCTTTGCCAGTTTAATAATCAGTGAACCACTACCGGTTCCTATATCTAGTATTTTTCCTTTTTTATCCCAATTCACTTTGGCAACAATTAAATCATGTATTTTTGACTGATAATTCCCCCCAACTGCTGCAAATTGGTAAACTGAATAAGAAAGTATAAATGCTATATAAATAAAAGGTAACGCAAAAATACCTGACAGGACTCGCAGATATAAATTAACAGGTAATAATGTTACCAAGAGAAGAATGAGTGAAATAACCAAAAAAATAATTAGTTTGTAAATTCGTATCCAAGTTTGATATTTAGTTTTTGTTTTCAACATATCAGCCATCCTTAAATAACCTATCTTTTGTTTACTATAATTATATAGGAAATAAATAATCCCGTCCTATAGTTTAAGTACATGACTTCATAATCCCCATCTATTTTAATATTAATATCCAATTATTTTAGAAGAGACCCTCAACAATCTGGCCCGTTTGTTGCAAAAGAAAAGGAGGTGCTACAGCACCTCCCAAGAACGAATATGTGGCTTGAATTCCACAATGAATCTTATGCACTATGAATAAATGACTTTTTTATTGGCTTATGAGCACATACACTACTGATTAACGCTCTACTTCATAAGTAATCCCATACTTTTTCAGCTTCTTATATAAGTTAGCCCGGGACATGCCTAAATTTTTCGCAGTGATGCTTTTATTTCCGTACGTGTCTTCGAGAGCTTGTATAATTCTGGTTTTTTCTAAGTTCTTTTTCTCATCAGTGAGTGAACGCTCTGTATGATGAACAGATTTTTGCGAAGGCAATAGCTGCAAAATATTTGCTTCCCGTATTTCTTTCCCGTCATGAAGGACAATTAATCTTTCTATTATATTGCGTAGTTCGCGAATATTACCCGGCCAAAAATATGTATGTAGCCTGTTCATTGCTTCTTGATGAACGAATGGAGCGGGCTTGTTATATTTAAAAGAAAATTCCTTTAAGAAATGATGAGTTAAAAAGGAAATATCGTCCGTTCGTTCCCGTAATGGCGGGATGTGCGCCGTAAAAACATTTAATCTATAAAACAAATCAGATCGAAACGTTCCGCTGAGCACCATGTCTTCTAACATACGATTCGTTGCAGCAATAATTCTTACGTTTATTTTTTTCGGCGTTTGCCCACCAATTCGGTAAATCTCTTTTTCTTGTAAAGCGCGAAGTAGTTTCACTTGCAGATCAAGCGGGAGCTCGCCTACTTCATCTAAAAATAAAGTACCGCCATTTGCTAATTCTAACTTTCCTGCCTTTCCGCCCTTAGCGGCTCCAGTATATGCTCCGGATTCATAACCAAATAACTCACTTTCAAATAGGGCGGCAGGAATAGCGCCGCAATTAATCGGGATAAAAGATTGCTTACTTCTCAGGCTTGCTTCATGAATGGCCTGGGCAAAGAGTTCCTTCCCAACGCCGCTTTCGCCTGTAATTAAAATCGTCGCATCTGTTTTTGCTACCTTTTTCATGTTGTGGATTATGTGCTGAAGTGTTGCGTTATTTCCTTTAATCGTGCTGAAGGGGTCATCTTGTTGATGCTGAATCATTTGCTTTAATTGCTGTAATTCTTCAGAAGTGGAGGATAGTTTTTCATTTAACTTAATCGTTGCGGTAATATCTCTTTCTACAGACATAGATCCAATTAATTCATTGCTTTCGTCATAAATAGGAGTCGTACTAATTAATACGTGCTTATCTGGCCGAGGAAGATGATAAATATCCCGGACCGGTTGCCCGCTCTCAAGAACTTTCAAATTCATAATATCTTCCTTTGAAAAAAACTCTTGCACATTTCTACCGATAATATCTTCTTTCTTAATGTCATACATTTTTTCTGCTGCCTCATTCCAGTACAACATAACGCCCTTCGTATTTACGATAGAAATCGCTTCTTCCACGTAAGAGAGGAGTGTATGCAACGTTGGAACTGCAAAGTTATCGAATTGTTTCATAGTGTATCCCCCAAAGTTTTTATAAAAAAGTAGACAGTGGTATACAGATTTGTTGCCAAAAGGATACACCTTTTTCTGAAAAATGTAAACAAATTAACGCTCTACACTTTGGCATGATACTTGCAATGGAAATGGTATAAAGATATGAAGGAGAGATAGAAATGAAGATTAGTAAAATATACACAACAATTGATGCTCACGTAGCTGGGGAACCACTTCGAATTATTACGGGCGGAGTGCCAGTGATAAAGGGAGAAACGCAACTAGAAAGACGCGCGTACTGCATGGAACATTTGGATCATCTTCGTGAGATTCTTATGTATGAACCGAGAGGACATCACGGAATGTACGGTTGTATCATTACTCCGCCTGCAAGTCCTCACGCTGATTTTGGCGTATTATTTATGCACAATGAAGGCTGGAGTACGATGTGTGGTCATGGCATTATTGCTGTTATTACAGTTGGAATTGAAACAGGTATGTTTGAAGTGACAGGTGAAAAACAAAAATTCATTATTGATAGCCCTGCTGGGGAAGTTATTGCGTACGCAAAATATAACGGAAGCGAAGTTGAATCCGTATCATTTGAAAACGTTCCTTCGTTCGTATATAAGAAAGACGTTCCTATCAAAATAGATGACTATGAATTTCAAGTAGATATCGCGTTTGGCGGAGCATTTTATGCTGTAGTGGATAGTAAAGAATTTGGTTTGAAAGTCGATTTCAAAGACTTAGCTGCTATTCAAACGTGGGGCGGTAAAATTAAGCACTACATTGAGAGTCAAATGGAAGTAAAACATCCACTTGAAGAAGATTTAAAAGGAATATACGGCGTTATTTTCTCAGATGAACCGAAAGGAGAAGACGCTACTTTACGAAATGTAACGATCTTCGCTGACGGGCAAGTAGACCGTTCCCCTTGCGGCACAGGAACTTCCGCAAGAATCGCAACCCTTTTTGAAAAAGATGCCTTACAAAAAGGAGAGATTTTCATCCACGAATGCATTACTGACGGCAAATTTGAGGGAGAAGTATTGTCGGTAACAGAGGTAGACAAATATGAAGCAGTCGTTCCGAAAGTAACGGGAAATGCATTTATTACAGGATTCCATCAGTTTGTTGTAGATCCGAGGGATGATTTGAATCGGGGGTTTTTGTTAGCTTAATGTTTTCTTAAGGGAGGGACCTTTGGATGAAGTGGTGGCGAAAACAAAATTTACCTGTGAAAATTTTGATAGGGGCATTAATCGGTATTGTTTTAGGTATAGCATTTGGACCGAAAGTAGCTGTTTTAAAGCCGATTGGGGATATATTTATTCGCTTATTACAAATGATTATTGTTCCTTTAACTTTTTTAAGTATCGTCTCAGGTATCGCGCAGCTTGAAAATCCGAAAATGTTAAGGGCGATTGGCGGCAGAATTTTTATTTACTATGCAGTCACAGCGGTATTAGCGACAAGCATTGGCGTAGTGATCGCTTTTATTATCAACCCTGGTAAAGGAGTAGAAGGTCTTCTTGCGAATGGGCAGAACTTTAAAGAAGAGAAGTTTAGTTTTGTAGATAATATCGTGCAATGGTTTCCTTCTAACGTCATTCAAGCAGCTTCAGAAACGAGTATGCTTCAAATTATTATCTTTGCTATTTTTGTCGGGGTGGCACTTATTCTTCTTGGGGATCAAGCGAAAGGAATTCGTAAATTAGTGCATGAAGGATCAGGAGTCATGATTAAAATTGCAGAGCTCGTTATCGGATTTGCCCCATACGGAATTATGGCGTTAATTGCTCATGTAGTTGGCACATTTGGAGCTGACATGCTTACTGCGGTTGTTAGCTATGTAGTAGCTGATTATTTATCATTGCTACTCATTGTGTTCATTATGTACCCAATTGTACTGAAAGTTTTCGGGAAGATAAGCCCAATTCATTTCTACAAACAAGTGAGTCCAGCTATGCTCGTAGCTGCTAGTACGACATCAAGTAGCGCAACGCTTCCGGTAACGATGGAAGTTGCGCAAAAAAGACTTCGTATCCCTGAATCGGTAGCTGGTTTCACCATTCCACTTGGAGCTACTGTTAATATGAACGGACTATCAGCAGCGCTCGGTGTTTTAGCGGTCTTCGCATTAAACGTATATGGTATTCCGATTACATTTGGGCTTATTCTGCAAACTGTATTTTTAGGAATTGTCCTTGCAGCGGGCTGCGCTGGAGTAAAAGGTGCGGACGTTATTACCGCGACCATTTTACTTTCTACACTAGGGCTCCCGCTAACAATTATCCCGATCATTGCGGCGGTTTCTCCGCTCGTTGATATGGGCCATACAGTTGTAAATATTACGGGTGATTTAGTAGGAGCGCAGGTCGTGAATGAAAATATCACATCTAGTGAAGAAAAGAATTTAGAAAAGGGTGAACAAATATGCTAGTCATAAGCGCGAACGAACAAAAAAACTTAGTAAATATGAATGAAGTCATTGAATACGCGGCGCTTGCTTTAAAAGAATTTTCAGCAGAAAGAACGATTACACCAATTCGCGGCTCATTACCATTTGCGAACGAGCAAAATACCGCATTAATTATGCCTTCAGTAGCGGAAGGACTTGAAGCACTCGGCTTAAAAGTAGTAACAGTAGCTCCTCATAATAAAAAGATAGGAAAGAAAACGATAAATGGGATCGTTATGCTATCAGATTTTCAAACGGGAGAACCGCTTGCGCTTTTAGAAGGATCCTACTTAACGATGATTCGAACGGGCGCATTATCAGGTGTAGCAACAAAACATTTAGCTCGTCATAACGCGAAAAACTTATGTATTATCGGTACAGGGGAACAAGCGAAAGGAATTGCAGAAGCGGTACTCGCCGTTAGGGACATTGAAAAAATCATTTTATATAACCGAACGGAAGAAAAAGCGTATGCATTCGCACAATATATACAAGAGAAGTTCAATAAACCAGCTTACGTCTACAGGAGTCCAAATGAAGCAATAAGCGAAGCAGACATCATCGTCACAACAACGAATGCATCCACACCAGTCTTCACAGAAACATTGCAAAAAGGCGTCCACATAAACGCCGTCGGTTCATTCAGACCGAGCATGCAAGAACTACCATCCCATGCCATCGCTAACGCAAACAAAGTAGTAGTTGAATCAAAAGAAGCAGCACTAGAAGAAACGGGTGACCTTCAAGTTCCGATAAAAGAAGGCTTATTTGAGGCAAGCAACATCCACGCCGAACTTGGTCAAATCATTAGCGGGGAAAAAGCTGGTAGAGAGAACGATGAAGAGATTACTATTTTCAAATCAGTAGGTTTAGCGGTAGTAGATATTATCGTTGCGAAGTATTTGTATGAAAAAGCGGTGGAGCGTGGAGTGGGGAATAGGATTGAGTTTTGAGGCTGCCTTTTGGTGGTCTTTTTATTTTACCCTCCGCATAAATATATTTTATCGCAAGAATTCATTAATAGATTTCAAACTTTCTACCTATGCGAAAAAGTTTGACTTTACATACGGGTAGTGGTAATTTAAAACCTATAAGAAAACTCGGTATTAATTCCGAGTTTTCTTATAGGTGTAAATAGTCGAGAGGGGTCGAAATATGAAAAAGAAGTTGTTTGCATTACCATTTGTCCTACTATTACTTATTGCATTAGCGGCTTGCTCAGGGGAGAAAGATTCTTCGAAGCAAGCAGGAACTAGTACGCCAGGGACTCCGAAAGATGGAGGAACGTTAACAGTTGGTGTTAGTGATAATCCAGATACGATGAATCCGCTTTATGCGAATGATCGAGTGTCATTAACGATACAGCAAGCTTTATATGCACCGCTGTATCATATGGAAGACGGTAAGAAAAAGTTTGTTCTTGCTGAGAGCTTTACGCCTTCAGAGGATCAATTAACATGGACTTTAAAACTAAAGGATAATTTGAAATGGCATGATGGTAAGAAAATTACATCAGATGATATTGCATTTACATTCCAATCTATTTTAGATGAGAAGCAAAATAGTTCAAGCCGTGAAAACTTTATTTTTAAAGGAAAGCCGCTTGAGGTGAAAAAAGTGGATGAGCTAACGACTCAATTTGTATTACCACAAGTAAGTGCATCTTTCGAAGGGGTTATGAATGATTTCTTCCCAATTCCGAAACATGTATTTGAAGGTGAAGCAGATTTAGTGAAGAGTAAGAAAAACCTACAACCTGTTGGATCAGGTCCATTTAAATTAAAAGAGTTTAAATCAGATGAATATGTTGCTTTAGAGCGATTCGATGATTATTTTGCTGGTAAAGCGAAATTAGATTCTATCGTGTACCGTGTTGTAAAAGACCGTAATACGGCAAACGTTTCACTACAAAATGGCCAAATCAATATGAAGATGATTGAACCGCAAGACTTTAAGAAATTAGATAGCACTGGGAACTTCTCAATGGTGACATTTCCTGAAGGTAGATTATTCTACTTAGCTTATAACTTTAATACAGATCTTATGAAGAAAAAAGAAGTGCGCCAAGCAATTGCGCATGCATTAGATAAGAAAGAAATGATTAACTCAGCATTCGTTTCTAGTCAATTTGCAGAACCGGCAAATTCAATCTTAACGCCAGACGCTATGTATTATGCGAAAGATATTAAAGAGTATAAGTATGATCAAAAAGAAGCGAAAGATTTATTAGCAAAAGCTGGTGTGAAAGATAAAGAAAAAGTACGCGTTATGTATGTAACGAATAATAAAATCATGGAAAGTTTAGCGCTATATACGCAGCAAAAATTACAAGAAGTTGGCTTGCAAGTTGAACTAAATGCATTAGATGCTAGTGCGGCAAGTGAGAAGAGCTTAGATAAAGAAAATAAAGAATATGACATTACATTCGGTGGTTACATAATGGGACCAGAGCCAGATTCATATAAGAGTCTGTACTTAAGTAATGCAGAATACAATTATGCACGTTATAAAAATGCTGACTTCGATAAATTATGGGAAGAAGCTGCGGTTGAAACAGATAAAACGAAACGAGCTGAGCTGTATCATAAAATCCAAGATACAGCTAGAGCGGACTTACCTTATCTTCCAATCGCATATCCGAAAGCAGTTATTGCAGTAGATAAAAAGTTTGATGGATTAAAAGAAGCAAAGGCAATTCCTGTCACAATGTTTGAAGATCTATCGAAAATTTATGAAGTGAAATAAGAAACTGTAAAGAAGCTGGTGAAAATCAGCTTCTTTATCCCGCTTTAATGGGCAGTAAGACTCCCACCTCAAAACTTGGCGAATGCGAGGAAGTTAGGTGGAAGTCCTGCTGATTAAAGTTTCACTTTATCCCGCATTAACGGGCAGTAAGACTCCCACCTCGAAATTCAACTGAAGCAAAGAAGTGAGGTGGGAGATCAACTGCCCGTAAATGCCCGATTGGTTCAACTAATAATCAGTGGGGGATGACCCCCCCACTGATTAAAGTTTCACGAGGGGGGAAGTTTGTGTATAAAGTAATTGCAAAGAGGCTTTTAAATGCAATTCCGCTTTTATTTGTTATTTCTATTATTTCTTTTCTATTAATAAAACTAGCGCCGGGCGATCCAGTTCGAAACTTTGTAACGCCGAATATGAGTCCGATTGACGTCGAGCGTATTCGCAAAAGTTTAGGACTAGATCAACCAATTTACATGCAATATATTTTATGGTTGAAAAATATTTTAACAGGGAATTTTGGATACTCACTTCAAAATCATCGCCCTGTTTTAGAACTTATCACAGAAAGATTACCCGCAACAATCGGCTTAATGGGATCATCTTTACTCGTCTCATTTGTAATCGCAATACCGCTTGGGCTATTTACAGGGGTGAAAAAGAACTCGTTCTTTGATCGCATCGTGAACTTCATCTCTTATGTGGGAATCTCAATGCCAGTCTTTTGGTTCGCGTTACTATTAATCTACTTGTTCTCTTTAAAGTTGAACATGCTTCCGAGTATGGGTATGCGCACAGTCGGTCAAGATTCCTTCTGGGATATTGTCCAGCACGGCATTTTACCTTGTACGGTGCTAGCGTTCCAAAACGTCTCTGTTTATATGAGATATATTCGTTCAAGCACAATTCAGCAATTAGAGGAAGATTACGTGCAAATTCAATATGCGTACGGCGCTTCAAAAAAAACAGTTTTATTTAATCACGTACTTCGAAACGTATTAATACCGATCATTACAATTTTTGGACTATCAATTCCGAGTTTAGTAGGCGGAGCGTTCATTACGGAAACAGTATTCTCATGGCCGGGACTCGGTTCACTCGGGGTAAATGCCATTTTTAGATTTGATTATCCAATTATTATGGCAATCACATTATTATCATCGTTCATGTTAATTCTCGGTAATTTAATTGCTGATATTTTATATGGCGTAGTAGATCCGCGCATTCGAATGAGGGGGTGATTTGGAATGAATAATAGGAGATTTCAAACGATAAAAAATAGTTTTACAAAAAATAAGTTTGTAGTAATGGGAGTTATTATACTTGGTGTTTTAACAATCGCGTCTCTTTTCGCATTCGTATCACCGTATGATCCTAGCAAAATGTCGATTCCAGATCGTTTACAAGAACCGAGTTTAAGTCATCCTTTCGGCACTGACGATTACGGAAGGGATTACTTAACGAGAGCGTTATATGGCGGACGAGTTTCCCTTGCTGTTGGTTTTCTAGCGATGGTTGTTTCCATTACAATCGGCACCGCAGTAGGAACAATAAGTGGATATTTTGGCGGAAAGTTAGACAACTTCTTAATGCGAATTGTCGAAGTTTTAATGTCAATTCCATCATTCTTTTTAATGCTGTTATTAAATGCTTATTTAAAACCGGGAATTACAACGCTTGTTCTTATTATCGGATTATTAACTTGGATGGATACCGCGCGTATCGTAAGGGCAGAAACGTTATCCGTAAAAGAGCGTGAGTACGTGTTATACGCAAAAGTATCTGGACAAAAATCACTCATGATTATTGTAAGACACATCATTCCTAACATTTTATCAACCATTATAATCGCAGCGACATTAACAATTGCGACATCGATTTTAATGGAATCGTCACTTAGCTTCTTAGGATTAGGTATTAGAGAACCAGATTCTTCTTGGGGCAGCATGCTAAATAATGCGCAAGGATATATAGGTGAAGCTTGGTATTTAACACTCTTCCCGGGGTTCCTTATTCTATTAACGGTACTGAGTTTTAACGTAATCGGTGAAGCATTGAAAAAAGCTTTCGCGCCAAAAGGGGCTGGGAATGAGAACTAAATTGTTAAGTGAAAGGAGTGAGAAGCGTGTCTGAAAAACTATTAGAAGTGAAAAATTTAAAGACTTCTTTTTTCATAGAAGACGGCGAAGTAGAAGCTGTCCGCGGCGTTTCATTTAGTTTGAAAAAGGGTGAAGTCGTTGGGATTGTTGGCGAATCGGGAAGCGGAAAGAGCGTTATGGCGAAATCCGTTATGGCTCTCGTTACGTCGCCAGGGAAAGTGAAAGAAGGAGAGATTCTTTTTCAAAATGAAAACGTGCTTTCTAAATCGGAGAAAGAATTGCGTTCTATTAGAGGAAATCAAATTTCACTCATATCCCAAGATCCAATGTCGGCATTAAATCCAGTTGTGAAAATTGGGAAGCAAATGACGGAAGTAATTATACGGCATCAAAAAGTGAAAAAGAAAGAAGCAGAGCACATTGCGGTCAATTTGCTAAAACAAGTCGGTCTTTCTTCACCGGAAGAAAGGGTAAGACAATATCCACATGAATTAAGCGGCGGAATGAAACAGCGGGTTATGATCGCGATGGCAATGTCTTGTAACCCAGACCTTCTCATTGCGGACGAACCGACGACAGCGCTTGATGTAACAATACAAGCACAAATACTAGATTTAATGAAAAACTTAAAAAACGAAACGAATATGTCGTTACTTCTTATTACACATGACCTAGGAATTGTCGCGCAAAACTGTACACGCGTTATCGTTATGTACGGTGGACTTATTATGGAAGAAGGACAGGTACTTGATATTTTCCAATCGCCGAATCATCCATATACGAAAGGGCTATTAAACTCTCTGCCAAAAATATCGAACGGAGTAAAAGAAAGACTAGCTCCAATTCAAGGTGTAACACCAAACTTACTACACCCGCCGAAAGGGTGCCCATTCGCAGAGCGTTGTCTACATAAAATGGACATTTGTGAAAAAGAACGTCCGCCATATTTTGAAATCGGAAACGGAAGACGCTCTATGTGCTGGTTAAACGATAGGGCGGTAGGTGATTCCCATGCATGAAGAAAACTTAATTGAAGTTCGGAACTTAAAAAAGTATTTTCCTATTAAAAAAGGACTATTCGGCAGAAAAACAGAGCAATTAAAGGCAGTCGATGACCTAAGCTTCACAATTAAAAAGGGTGAAACATTCGGATTAGTAGGAGAATCAGGCTGCGGAAAATCAACGACAGGAAGAAGTATCATTCGCTTACACGACGTCACTTCAGGTAACATCCTATTCGACGGAAAAGATATCGCAGATCTAAAAGAAAGTGAACTAAAAGATTATCGAAAAAGAATGCAAATCATTTTCCAAGACCCGTACGCATCATTAAACCCGACAATGAATGTATTCCAAATTATTAGCGAACCGATGAACATTCACGCTTCTTACACAGCGGAAGAAAGAAAAGAAATCATTCTAGACCTTCTCAAAAAAGTAGGCCTAAAAGAAGAACACCTATATCGCTACCCGCACGAATTTAGCGGAGGCCAAAGACAGCGCATTAGCATCGCGCGCGCACTATCTGTAAAACCTGACTTCATCCTATGTGACGAACCAATCTCGGCACTCGATGTCTCAGTCCAAGCACAAGTCGTAAACATGCTGCAGGATATTCAAGAAGAAACAGGCGTCACATACTTATTCATCGCACATGACCTATCCATGGTAAGACACATATCAGATAGAATCGGAGTCATGTACTTAGGAAACATAGTAGAAATTGCCGACAGCGAAGACCTATACACAAAACCGGCACATCCATACACACAAGCACTACTCTCATCCATGCCAGAACCAGATCCAACAAACACAGGCAAAGAACGGATCATCCTAGAGGGAGAAGTACCAAGCCCACTAAACTCACCATCCGGCTGCAAATTCAGAACGCGCTGCAAATTCGCTACTGAAAAATGCGCGCAGGAAGTACCAAAGATGGTTGAGATTGCGAAGGGACATGAGGTGGCTTGTCATTTGTTTTAGAGTTGAGGAAATGCACTGGGGGGACCTGGTGCTTTTTTCTTTTGTGTGGGGGTGTGGGATTAGTTGTAGACTAATGGTCAGCGACTGTCTATATTTGCATCTCCTATCATATAATTCCCCTTATTTTTTAACTATGATTTTAATGACGAACTTCTTTTTGTTGGGAAAGCACGTAAAGTAAGACAACGTATTAAAAAGCATTTTGAAGATAATGTATCACCAATTAAAAATCATCGTGATGAAGTGTATTGTATTGATGTATGTATTGTAGAAGATCCGATGGAAAGAGAAATTTACGAAACATATATGATTAACGAATTTCAAGCGAAGTATAATGTGGATAAAGTATTTTATAAATAACATCAACGTAAAACATGATCTTGGTACTACATCAAGATCATGTTTTTTATATGTAATAAAAACGATTGATTATTCTTAATCATTCGACAAAATACAACAATTTAAGATGGTATTTTTTGTTATGATAAGTAAGGAATTTACATATCGTGTTATTGGGGGATAAAAAGAGATGTTGAAAAAATTTACTACATGTATTTTAGGTGGCGCTTTAGTATTCAATTTATCTGGTTGCGGCAATACATCCGACAAAACTTCTTCAGAATCTAAAGAAACCAATTCTAAACAAGAAGAAAAGAAAGTGCAAACAACTGATGAGGCGAAAACGAAAGAGAATACAAAGCAGAAAAATACAGAACAAACAAAAGAGAAATCAAAAATAAAAGAAAAAGAGTATGCTGTAAACAAGGATTTTCATACACCTAAATTTGATGTAACTGTAAAAAGAGTTGTAGAAAGAGATAAGGTTGGTAAAGAAAGTATAGGATTCCAAAAACCTGAAGATGGACATGTCTTTATTGTTGTAGAAGCAGAAGGGAAAAACATCACAAACGAACCGATGAAATTAGCCGTTTTACCATCAGTGGATTTAGTGGATGAAAATGATAATGCTTACCAAAGTGATGTGTGGGCAGCTAGTAGTTATGGGGTTGAAAAAGGCGAGACCTCTACTATTACTAAGGAATTAAAACCAGGGGAGGTAAGGAGAGAAAGTAAAGTTTACGTGATTAATAAAGAAAAATTTGATACAGGAAAATGGTATGTACTTGTTAACCATGAGTATAAGGAACAAATTAAATAGTGTTTATTTATTAAGAGGAGATGGCTCCTCTTTTTTTTGTTACAAGTTAACACGAAATTTCATTCTGAGGACACTATTAAATTTTTAAGTTGATGGAGATAGGACGCTACCCCTAGATGAAGAGATTACTATTTTCAAATCAGTTGGTTTGGCTGTAGTAGATATTATCGTTGCGAATTATTTGTATGAGAAAGCGGTGGATAATATTCATTCAGTAGCCCAAGAGTTTGAGAGAATGGATAATGAACTTCACAACACTTTTCGCTAATGTGACAACCTACGTAAAGGTAAAATGGTAGGAGGAATATGATGAGTCAAGATATTGAAAAACAAATTAATCAAGTAAATCAAAAGTTAAGAAGTGTATTTGAAGAACAAGGCCGAAATCAATCCGCGATTCACATTCAGGAGCAAGCGGAAGCAGATTTTTATGAATGGAGAGGTCGAAGCCATCGTTTGTTTGATCGAATTTTAGGAACTTGGCATGGTGATAGAGAAATGTCTCAGTTTTTTATGAATACATATCAAGATGCAAAACATATTGAAAGAAAAGTCACATCTGAATTGGAAAACAAAAAAGAAACGTTGCTTAAAGAAAGACGAGACCTTAGTGATTTAGAAAACGACCTTTCTTATCAACAACAAAAATTAGCAAGGGAGGTTAATGCATGAGTTTAAATATGTATTTAGGAGAAGTACAAAGCCAAACTCAAAGCATGAATGCTGTATGTATCGCTACCATTCAAGGCATGGAACAAGCGATTCAGTCAATTGACGCTTTTGCAATTGATACTGTGTTACAAGGGCTAACATATAGTAGTGCAAAAGCATTTTTTGTTCAAACCTTTCGTCCTTTAGCGCAAGGAATCATTTATTTATGTGAAGAATTAATCCGTCAGAATGATGCTTTTCCAAGTCAATTTCAATCAAAGATAGCTTCAACTGATGTCATTGAACAAGAGTTACTAGAACAAATTCGAGAAATTGACCGAATGAAAGCAAGTATGGAAGCCATCAATCAAGCTATGCCAATCCCGGGTATGGACGCTATGGCGAATCTTTTTACTGTCATGAGGAAAAAACTGCAAGAAAAATTAGAACATCTATATGAATTTAATTATACTTCTAGTAGTAATTATGATACTGCACTCCAACTAGCCGCTAGCATTGCGACAGGTTTGGCGGAAGTTCAAAGTGGAAAAGGCTTTAGTCCTGCAAGTGGTACATTTAGTACGCAAGGGTTGAATATGGAGTGGACAACTTCTATTCAAGCGATTACAGAAGAAAAAAAACATCATTCTAAAGAAACCAGTATTATAGAAGAAACGTTGTTTGATAAACTTAAAGATACTGTTGAAAATAACGTAGAAGCGATGGATCAGTTGTACGAAAAATTTATTCGCCAGATAGAAAATACTCCTATTATCGGGCAATATCATAACTACAAAAAAGGGCAAAATGAAGCGGTGTTAGATGAACTTAAAGGGATATTAAACACAATTTTACATCCAATAGATAGTGTTGAGGGCGCTGTGTATGCTCTTTCTCACATCGACGAAACATTTGCTGCTGTAGAACAAGCAATTTCTGATTCGTGGAATCAAGATGTTGTAAATGGAGATTGGAATAGCAGAGCTAAATGGGTTGGAAATGTAGAGATGCAAGTTAAATTAGCAATTGCCGAATTATTTGTAGGAACAAAAGGTGTAGATAAAATTTCAAAATTAGGTAAAGTATCAAAGTTAGGCAAAACCTCAAAACTTAGTGAAAGTGTAAACTTTATACAAGGTATTAAAAACGTAATAAATTTCGATAAGTTTAAGCAAAGTGTTGACATGCTGAATAATATTCTAATGCCAAAAAATCAATTTGCTCTTGCCGATACCAATGCATTTAATCTAAAATCTTTTGATTACAGTACTTTTAATAAAGCCAAAGATACTTTTTCATTTGCTGAAAACATAGATAGATCCAATCAATATAGTCCACGTGTATTTGATGGTGATTTAAAGAAACACGAAGATAAAGGCGGACATTTAATAGAAAGACATGTTGAAATACCTGATGAGGCATTGGCTCAACGATTAATAGATGATCAGAACATCACTGGGTCTTCATCTTTTAATGATTTAGAAAAAGCCCAAAAAGTTGCTGATGCAGTATTAACTAATCCTCAAAATATACGTAAAATAGAAAGGTGGCTAGCTGATCCCTACAGCCCACCAACTTTAGCGTTAAGGTATAGAGGTGATGAAATTATTGGTCGATCTATATTAAGAACATCTGAAGATGTTTTAGAGGTAACGAATGCTAAAATTGTCTTAAAAAAAGATGGAGAAGGAAGTTATATTAGAACAGGATTCCCCATAAGATAGAAATTTAGGAGGCTATTTATGAATGATAAAGATTATATTTATGAAGAATTAAGTGATTTTTTAGATGGAACATTCCATCAAGATATGGGAACACCAGAAAAAGCCTTACACGAATTTATAGAAGAAGCTCACAAAATTTGTATAGAAAATACTATAAATTACATAACTGCATTTTTAAACAGTGATCTATCCACGGAAAAAAAAGAAGAATTCATTGAATATTATACAGATATTTATTTTCCTGCTTTAAAACTAGCTCCCCTAGAATGGCTTGAACAAACAGGTGAAACATTAAAACAAGCATTAAAAAATACTTAGTGAAAATCGACCGCTTATAGTAGGCGGTCTTTTCTTCTTCTTAATTTACATTCACATACGTATTGCTAACTGGGGTATCGCCAAATGCCATCGAGATAAAATTTTGAAGTACCCCCAAAATGAAAATTTTCTTTCTCTAGAGTTAGTTACTTTGAAAAGTCGGCAGTTTTTTCGTTTTGGCGCTGAATTTTGCGGAATTTGTCAGTAAATCGATATGTTGTGCCGAAACGTCGATATATTCGAAGTTACGATCGATATAATTGAATAATCGTTGATATATTTTTGTAGAGAGTGGGATTGGTTGTAGACTAATGGTCAGCGACTGTCTATATTTGCATGTCTTATCATAAAATTTCCCTTATATTCAAATATAATTTTAATGACATGTTAGATTATATATTCCGTCCTTAATATATTTAAAGGGTGATTGGGTATTAAGATTAACTAATAGAATGAAAGATTTGGATTAAATGCACCTATATTATTAAATTCGGGAATAATATCTCTAACGCTGAAAAGATATTTGATTTAGGGGTTATTTTCAGTATTTTAGAAATAATCAAAGCGAGAAAAAGTAGAATGTTTCATGATTAGAATTGATTATATGCTAATATTCAATAGAAAGATTAAATATTTAAAAATTCATAATAAAATCTTAGAGTATGTTTGGTGAAATCAACCAATTCATATTTTACTCATTATGTATTTAAAGGGGAAATGAAAAAAACTTGGTCAACAGTAGCAGGGTGGTTTAATTAACATGAAAAAAAGTATAGATTTTAATAAGAAAGCTTTTGCACATTATATGGCTCTTTATCCTGTAAATGAAATAAGAGTCCACGTAATTGGTCTGGTCCTTTTGGGGGCAGACGTGTTTGTTCTTTTGCCTGCTTTTGCGAATCCTTTTCGATTACTCTATGTATATATAGTAACTCCGCCAGTTATTTTTTTAAATTTGTGGGCGATATGGATTGCTATCAATCCTCGGAAACGACAATTACAATACACTCTATTTCGAGGAGTATATGGCACCATATGTTCAGTGGGATTATTGGTTATAACTCAAAAATATGCTTATGAAGTGTTACAATTACAAACTCCCATCTATTTTATTCTTTCATTTGGTTTGTATGGTTTTGCTTTGTATCATTTTTATAAAAACCATATTGAAAAACTTCAGGAACCAAGAAAAAAATCAAAATCATCGAAAGGAACTGGTGGTGTAAAAGTAGCAGCTATTGCAGCGGGATCGGGGCAGTTAATTGCTAATATAATTCTTAGCATTGCAACACAACAGATGGGGGCAATTGTATTTATGTGTGCATGCACAGTGTTTTCGTTTGCTTTGTTTTATATGATTATAGAACTCCATAAGTATTATTATTTACGGAAGCATATAGAAGATGGGGGGAAAATACGTATAGGCTTTTAAAGAGAATTTGTTGCATTTCAAGTATATAATCGCATTCTTCTTATGGAAGCCATTCACGAGACTTATAGCAATAAAAGATGTATAAGTGGAAGATTATATTCTAGTAAAACATCTGAAGGAATGGAAATTAGGTTTGTTCTTATTAATGATAAGATTATAACTGTTTATCCAATTTATTAAGGAATGTGAGGTACTCAAAAATGAAAGTAACTACTCAGCCCATAGTTAAAAATGCAAGACAATATAGAGGTAATTGCCAAGAAGCACTCCCCCTAAGTTTCAGATGAAATTAAATGATTGAATATTTATATTTAAATAATCGACTATTTATGCTTTAATATTTCTATGTACATAACTGGGATAATTAGGAATTTGTATTTAATATGTTTTAAGAAAGGGGAATGTTTTTTTATGGAAACTCCAGAAAATCAATTTAAACGTGCACTTAATCCTTGGTTCTCCATTTGGACAAAACCACGTGATACAATGAAAGAAATTTTTATATCCAAACCTAAGAATGTGTTTTTACTCATTTTATTAGGCTCATTCGTACAGACTTTAGATCGAGCATCTTCTAAAAATGTGGCGGATTCAATAAGTAGTCCATTTTCAATAATCTCAATAGTTATATTCGGTACCTTCATTGTTTTCTTAACTTATTATTTTTTGCTACCAGCGTTATTTAATTGGGTGGCAAAAAAACTTGGTGGACAAGGTACCTTTGAAAAAACACGTTACTCAGTTGCCTATTCTTATATCCCTTACGTTTATTCTCTTATATTAGTTTGGATGCCTTCATTTTTCTTGTTTGGGATTGAAAACTTTACGAGTGAGACACCGAAAATGGATAGTAGCATAACTTTAACGATTTTGTTTCTTATTTTTGCCATAATTGATGTAGTTATTGGAATTTGGACAATCATTATTTCCTTAAAATGTTTAGGAGAAGCACACCAATTTTCAGCATGGAAAGCATTATTAACAATAATAGTGTCCTTTATGATTATCATTCTTCCTTTGGTAATAATAGTATTTCTTATAGTAGGGGTTATAACCCTGTAATAATTTATTTGCTTCTTATGAACTTAGAACTTTAATTGAAGTTTGGGGACAAGAACAAAAAATGTATAAAAATAATAACTAAAAAATTAACTTTTATAAAAACACTTAAACTAAAATGCTTCTTAAGCGTGGGTCCAATAGCTCACGCTTTTTATTTTGGGTGACTATAACATTTATTTTTAAAATTTATAATCATACTATTTGTTACGAACAAACTTTCAAAGAATCTATTGGTGCTAAAGCTAATTGAAGGCGTATTAACAATTTGAGAGTAGTTATTGATAAGAATGGAAATGTAATAGCTGTGGTTCTTGTTGAAGGAATTAATCAACCTCTTATGGTTTACGGTAGAAAACAGGGACAAGTGAATGAAAATAAAATGTGGGATTACGTGTCTTATCCATATCCTCAAGGAAAATTGTCTAAAGAATACAATGTATTTTTTAATCATAATCAAATTGCTAGTTTGTTTTTTAAAGGTTTTGAAACAGTTGAAGAGTTAGAGTTAAGAAATAAACTAGCAAAATTTTAATGAAAAGGTAGATTAATTATATGTTTTCAGGATTTCAATGGTTTCCTAAAAAATGGGGAAAAAGAAAAGTTTCAGAACAGTTTCATCAATCAAAGTTTGCTGATGAAGGTAAAGGTATTTTGATTACTATTTATGCTATAGATTTGTATTTTATATCTATTCCTTTAAAGGTAAAAAAATATAATTAGTTTTAAACATATATATATTCTTTATTTGAAGATGGGGGTAGTACCCCTAAAATTTGAATTTACAATATTAATTTGTTTCTAGTCTTAAAAATGAATAACTTTAACATTGATAAGGATTTTGAGATAAGTCATACGAGATACTTGTAAGCCTTAGCTGAAGTGTAAAATTAATTAAATATCTATCAATGGATATAATTTTTTATTATAGTTATTTTTATAAGTTTAATGGTGAAAATTTTATTGGGAATAGAAGGGGTAATGATGGTGAAAATTTTTAAAAATACGATTTTATTTGTTTTGTGTTTAGTAATTCTTAGTGGTTGTTTTACAAGAGAGGGAACTATTGTTGGTGGTAAAGTTCATGGTTCTTCAGATAGTGTATCAGGTAGTATATCTGGAGATTATAGAAAATTTACTGGATCTGCAACTCAAGATAGGAAAGTTAAAAAAGGTGAGAATTGGATTTTTTCTTTTGATGATAAAACTAAACAAGGAACTATAATTGCTTATGTTGTGGATTCAAATGATAATACAATACTAGAGTTTAATAGTGGCGAAGGCGAAAAAAATATTAAAGTGCCTAAGGATGATACATATAAGGTTAAAATTAAAACGGAAGAACATGGTGGGGAATTTCGAATATCATGGAAAAAAGAAAAATAGTTTTTTGATTGAAAAAAGCATCTAAAGATAGATGCTTTTTTTTAGTCTTTAATTAAATAGTTTTGAATCTGTATTCTGGTGAAATATATAGTAATCATGTTTTTTAAGTAGAAAATCGAGTGAGAATCAGCTCCAATTTAATTCAAAGAATTATTAAGTAATTTTTTTAAATCTGATTGTATATCAAATTTTTCTTTATGTTGATCATATATGATTAGATATAGAAATTATCTAGTATATTATCTTTTTCTTCCTTATTGATGCCAATATATTTAAGTGTAATTTATGAGGTGCTATGATTGAGTATTTCTTACAACATAGCGAAATCTTTTGTTTATTTATAGAACCAATAGCCGAAGGTTTTGCGCATGGTGTGAGTCCCAATAGATTCGATACCAGCAAAATCTTTGGCTTTTTGAAATTTTTGATAAGCCTAGATTTTATTAATGGGTGGATCTTCTTTTCGAGAAGGGAATAATATTTCACAGAAGGTGTAAAATGGGATGTTGATTTAGATGGTGATGGTGAAGATGATAGTATTAAGGATATGGTGAAAACGGGTGCGAAAAAAGCTTGGTCAACAGTAGCGGGGTGGTTTAATTAACATGAAAAAAATACAGATTTTAATAAGAAAGCTTTTGAATATTATATGGCTCTTTACGCTGTAAATGATATAAGATCGACTATAATTACTCTTGTGATTGGGATAACAGATATATTTGTGCTTTTGCCTGCTTTTGCGAATCCTGTTCAACCGATATATATGTACATAATAGTTCCACCAGTTGCTTTTTTAAATTTATGGGCAATATGGATTGCTATCAATCCTCGGAAACGACAATTACAATACACTCTATTTCGTGGGGTATTTGGCATCGTATGTCCAGTAGGATTATTAGTTATAACCCAAAAGTTTGCATATGGAATGTTAGGGTTACAAACTCCAATCTATTTTGTTTTTTCAGTGGGTTTGTATATGTTTGCTTTGAATTATTATTATAAAAATCATATTAAAAAACTTCAGGAACCAATCAAAAAATCAAAGTCATCGAAAAAAAACTCTGGTTTCGGAGTAGTGGCTTTTATAGGATTGGGTCAACTCGTTGCTAATATCAGTCTTGGTTTTGCAACACAAAAGATGGTAGCAATTGTATTAATGTGTGTATACTCAATGCTTTCGTTTATTTTGATTCATTTTATTATGGAACTCCATAGGTATTATTATTTAAGGAAGCATATAGAAGGTGGAGGTAGAACACATGAAACCTTTTAAAGAGTCTGTATTGAATTTTAAGTATATAATCGCGGTTCTCTTATAGTCAGTAAAGACTATGGAAAAGAAAAGGGAGAAGCAACATCATGAATATAGAATTACATTTAGATAAAGGAAGGATGGGGAATTATGCAATTTTCTAAAGAAAAATTTTCACCAAATGGTTCTATTGTTCTGTTAAAAGGTGGGACGAAGAAAATTGTGATTTATGGAAGAAAATAAAAACTTATGGTTAAAGAGCCTGTAATGTATGACTATATTGTCTGTTTTTATCCAGAAGGCTACATTAATCCTGATTATACATTTGTATTTAATCATGAGGATATTGAAGAAATTATATTTGTAGGTTTTATAGATGAGGAAGAAGAGGCGTTTGTAGGATTGCTTAATTGAATATGATCTAGAAATAGGTGACCTCCAAATTCCGATAAAACTAGCAATCTCTACGCCGAACTTGGTTAAATTATAAGCGGGGAAAAAGCTGGACACGAAAATGATGAAGAGATTACTATTTTCAAATCAGTTGGTTTGGCAGTAGTAGATATTATCGTTGCGAAGTATTTGTATGGGAAAGCGGTGGAGTGCGGGATGGGGAATAGGATTGAGTTTTGAGACTGCCTTTTGGTGGTCTTTTTTGCATAAAATCTTGTAAAGCAAGAAAAAGTAGAATATTTAATGATTAGAATTGAATATTCATATTCTAATATTCAATAGAAAGATAAAACGTTTAAAAGTTCAGAATAATACATTATAATACGTTTGGTGAAATTAACCAATATATATTTTGCTCATTATGTATTAAAGGTGAGATTATAATAGGCGGGTATGGTTATAGATTCCATGCAGGTGAAGAATCAGGTTTTTCCGCAACCTCACCTAACGGTTATGGCGGGGGATTTTCATTTAAGTTTGAGAAGGAAGCGAGATAATAGAATGCGAAAATTTTCAAAAATAGTTATATGTGTTGGTGCGTTAATATGGTGATAAGGCATTATGGTTTGATGCTGGTATAGGTACTACGGAAAATTTTGAAGATGATTTTGGATGTTCTGGAGAATTAGATGAAATGATAAAAAAACCTGATAAGTCAGTAACCGAAATTGAAAAAGAGGAGAAAGCAAAAAACCACGAGTAGTTCTTGCAACTACTCGTGGCTTCTGTACCCTATTTTAGAAAGAGCATATGTTAACTAGCTTTGAATATAAGGGGATTTCCAATGAAGAAAGTAATGATTTTGGTTGTATCTGTTGTGATGCTCATAGCAGGAGGGCATTTTACTATGGAATACTTAAAGAAAAAAGAAAAAGAAGAAAAGTTTTGGAAGGTACAAGAGGCACGGATAGAAAAGTATATTCGTTATAATATTGAAGATGTAAAATCTATTACGTTTACAAAAAAAGATGTAAGTCCAATGGGCGTTCCTTATTTAGAAGGCCATATAAATCATAATAAAGAATTAGATTTTATAGCTAGTATAAGTACTACAGAAAATTTCGAAGATGATTTCACACGTTCTGGAGAACTTGGAAAACTAATAAAAAAACCAGCAAAGTCTGTATCCAAAATTGAAAAAGAAGAGAAAGAAAAAAGACAAGAGTAGTCTTTGAACTACTCTTTTTTGTATCCCATTCTAAGAAAAATGCATTGGTAAGTGTTTTTTATAAGGAGAATTTCCAATGAAGAAAGTAATGATTTTAGTTGTATCTGCTGTGATACTCATAGCAGGAGGGCATTTTACTATGGAATACTTAAAACAAAAAGAAAAAGAAGAAAAGTTTTGGAAAGACCAAGAAACACGGATAGAAAAGTATATTCGTTATAATATTAAAGATGTGCAATCGATTACTTTCACAAAACATGAAGTAAATCCGATGGGAGTTCCTTCTGTGGATGGATATATAAATAATGATAAAGAATTGAATTTCTCAGCTAGTATTAGTACTACGAAGAATTTTGAAGATAAACTTTCACGTTCTGGAAAATTAGGGGAACTTGTAAAAAAACCTGAAAAATCAGTATCTGAAATTCAAAAAGAAGAGAAGAAAAAGAAACAAGAGTAGTCTTTGCGATTACTCTTTTATTTTTATTATAGAAAAATAAAAGAGTTGAAAATATGAATGTGAACTAATAATAAAAAGTTTGCTTTCATATTAGAAAAGGTTAGTCCCTCACTTCACTCCAGTTAAAAACCTCACACCCAAAAACAAAGGGGAACTCAATTGTTCAAGCTCATATAAAGTTTCAATCTTGTCTAAGCATCCATTAGGATATACAATTGATCATCTATTTTTCTTTACATAATCTCCAGATACAGTCCATATCAACTATAGATTCTTGTCTTATGCTAAATGTAATCAAAAAGCAAGTAGATAAAGATAATGACTAAAACATTAACTCTAGATACTTTTTTGATGAATATTACAAATAAACAGGAGGTAATGAAAGATGTTTAAAACATTATTAGCAGGAGCACTTTTAAGTACAGGATTGGTAGCGGGAGGTGCAGTAGGTGCAGATGATGCGAAAATGGACAATTTAAAATCAAATGAAGGTAGTTCAAATCAAGTAATTACACAGAGTGCAGATGGAACAACGTCTTTCTCACAAAACTTTGATTTACCTAAAGATGCAGTGCCAGCAACTCCTAAAGGAGACGCAAAAACTGTTGAAAGACCAGAAGGTACAGGTTCTCAAGAAGGGAAAATGGTACCAACAAAAGAAGGTACAGGTTCTCAACCTGGATTTGAAATGGGAGCCCCTGAAAAACCAGAGCATGCAAAAACTGTTGAAAGAACAGAAGGTACAGACTCTCAAGAAGGAAAAATGGTGCCAACAAAAGAAGGAAATTAAATAATATATAGTTATAACGAAGAGCATCCAAAAAGTGGTGCTCTTTTTATATTATAGGGATTAACTAGTTTTACTCAATATAGAACTGTAGGAGGAATTGAGGCTAGAACATGGGGGACTATCTCTTCAAATCATGGTGTTTGAAGCACTAGTTTTGGTGGTAACGTTACAACATAAACATTTTATTAGAGATTTTTTAAATTTACATACACTCTAGATAAACTACATATCAACTTCAGATACTTGTTTTATGATACAAGTAATCAAACAAAAGGAGGGCAATACAAAATGATTACAACAGTATTAACAGGGCACTCTTTTAAGTACAGGAGATTATTAACAGGTGGAGCAAATGTTAAAGATGTACAGACAGATCAACATATTCCATATAAACAAGATGAATTGCAGCAAACTCTAGAAAAGTACGATTCGAAGAAATTTGAGTTATAAAAAGAAAATAGATAAATATAGTGAAAATAGATAAATTGACAAGAGAAAAGCACTTTGTGTATATCACAGGTGCTTTTTATTTTCATTTTGATATAGGGCTTGAATTAAATTTTCACACTAAAATATATACGGCAAAAAGGGGGGAGTACATTGCACAAAATTATTTATGGAATATTAATTTTAATGTATACTTTGTATTCATTTTTTGTAAGTGATGGAAGTGAAGTAAGGTTTATTATGCTGTTAACTATAGTACTTATCTTTTCTGTGGTTTTAGAAAAAGGAAATGCAAACAAAACGACTGATTAAAGGTCGTTTTGTTTGCATTTTTTAGTTGGCTATTACAGTCCAGATGTTTTAGGGATAGCACCAAATTTCGTTTTTGGGACACTATTAAATTTTTAGTTGATGAAAACACCCGCCTAAAATAGAAAACTTTTAACCTATTATCATTTATTCCGTAGCTTTTAAGGTATTTAACACGACTTTGGTTGCGTCTGCAATAAGTTTATCATCGTATTTAGCATCTTCTTTATCATGATTAGAAAGTATGGCGAGAACAATCGGCTTTTTATTTGGTGGCCAAATAATTGCGATGTCATTTCTTGTTCCGTAAGATCCCGCGCCTGTTTTATCAGCTACTTCCCATCCTTTTGGTACGCCCGCACGAATCAATTTATCTCCAGTTGTATTTCTCTTCATCCAATCTACTAATAGTTCACGTTTTTCTATTGGAAGTGCAGTTCCTAATGTAAATGATTGAAGTGTCTTAGCTATCGCTTCTGGTGTACTGGTATCATGTGTTTCTCCTGGATGCACTTCATTTAATTCAGGTTCAAATCGTTCTGAAGTAGTAACAGTATCTCCTATTTCTTTCAAGATTTTTTCAAATTCAGAGGGCCCCCCTAACTGTTTAAGAATCAAATTATGTGCTGTGCTGTCACTATATCGAACAGAAGCATCTGCAAGTTCTTTTAACGTCATTCCTGTATCAACATGCTTTTCAGTAATCGGATTATAATTAGAAAGATCTTCATGAGTATACGTAATCCTTTGATCAAGAGCTTCTAATGAGTTCTTGCGTAAAAGAGCGCCCACAGCTAATGATTTAGATGTAGATGCAAATGCAAAACGATCATCTGAATGATAAGCAACAGTTTGATTCGTACCTGTGTCCAGTGCATAAATACCAAGCTTAGCATCATATTCTTTTTCAAGTTTAGCAAAAGATTGATTACCTGTATTTTCTTGTTTAATTTGATTAGCTTGATTCGTTTGTTTAGGTGGTTCAGATTGAGTGTTACTATTGGAACAGCCTATAAGTGATACACATGAAAGTAATACTACAGGCACAATCTTTTTGTAATGTAAAATGTTAAAGAACTTGTTTAAAACGAACATAAATTTTCAACCTCTTTCAAGAATATATGGATTTTGTCTAGGTATTCTAAATACCAATGCAATTAAAGATGGCATAGGGTAACAATACTACTGCAGCTAAAATTTCACAGGTTAAAGGACATCCAAAACGTTTATCCCGCTATTCGCCGGGCAGTAAGACCCCTACCTCAAAATTCAGCGGAAGCAAAGAAGTTAGGTGGGGGTCGGGCTGCCCGTAAAAGCCCGATTGGTGAAGGCTAATAATCAGTGGGGGGATGAACAAAACCCCCACTGATTAAAGTTTCACTTTATATGATTGATAAGTCACGGTTTGGATTATTTCTTTTTTATTTTCACTTGTAATGGTTCACCTGTGAAAGTATTAAACTTGTAATACTTAACCGTAGTATTACGATGCATATTTTTCACTTTTTGGGATAATAAGTCCTTTCATTTTTTTGTAATACATAAAAATAGATGTCAAACGGGATATGTTGTATCCAATTTGGACAACTCATATTAGAAATACACTTATTAGACACTCTAAGTAATAAATTTGTTCCACTTTAAGATGAGGAAGAATTTGGGGTTTGTAAAATAACAATGGAACTACGTGTTTTTTCGTCATACAAAAACCTCTACATATAAGTAGAGGTTTTTAAATTATATATGAATGAATTATGCTTTTTTAGATAAAGCAAATCGAGTTCAGGTAAAAGAAGAACATAGAAGAAACGTTGTTTGATAAACTTAAAGATACTGTTGAAAATAACGTAGAAGCGATGGATCAGTTGTACGAAAAATTTATTCGCCAGATAGAAAATACTCCTATTATCGGGCAATATCATAACTACAAAAAAGGGCAAAATGAAGCGGTGTTAGATGAACTTAAAGGAATATTAAACACAATTTTACATCCAATAGATAGTGTTGAGGGCGCTGTGTATGATCTTTCTCACATCGACGGAACATTTGCTGCTATGGAATGAAAGATTTGGATTAAATGCACCTATTATTACATTCGGAAATAATATCTCTAACGCTGAAAAGATATTTGATCTAGGTATTCTTTTCTATATTTTAGAAACAATTGAAGCAAGAAAAAGTAGAATATTTAATGATTAGAATTGATAATATTCTAATATTCAATAGAAAGATAAAATATTTAAAAGTTCAAAATAATACAGTATAATATGTTTAGTAAAATTAACCAAAATATATTTTGCTTATTATGTATTAAAGGGGAAATGAAAATGGCTGGACAAATTCGTATGTCACCAGAGGAGCTTAAATCAAAAGCGACTCGATATGGACAAGGTGCAAATCAAATTGAGGATATTTTACGTCAATTACAAAACTTACAAAATGAATTAAGAGGAGAATGGGAAGGTCGTGCTTTCGAAGGTTTTGATCAACAGTTCAATGAATTAAAGCCAAAAGTACAAAACTTTGCACAGCTATTGCAAGAAATTAATATGCAGCTTAATAAAACTGCAGAGGCTGTTGCTTCTCATGATGAAGAATTATCACGTAATTTCGGTTTGAATTAAAAACGCTTTATTCTATATAACAAGCATTTCAAATGAGCCATACAGCTTATATTGTATGGCTCATTTGATTGCGTGCCCAGCGAGTGATATTGATAGGGATATATATTTAATGAGATTTCTTTGATGCGTTTGGAAAACTTATAGAAAGGGTTTGAAAGAATGGGACAATTTCAAAGTAATTTACAAACAGCAACGCAAATTGCTACGAAAATGGGATCAGCTTCTGATAGGATTCAAGGTGCAACAACTCGTTCTATAACAAAGGCGACGCGTACAACATTATCTGTTAATTTGAAAGCACAAGAAGCGAATCAGCAAGTTTTAGACTTGACGAAACAATTTTCCACTGCCTTTCAACAAGCGGTTGATAATATTCATTTGGTATCTAATGAATTTGAGAGAATGGATAACGAACTTCACAACACTTTTCGCTAATGTAACAACCTACGTAAAGTAAAATAGTAGGAGGAAAAAGATGGATCGAGATATTGAAAACAAAATTACACAGTTAAATCAAAAGTTACGAAGTGTATTTGAAGAACAGGACCGAAATCAATCTGCGATTCAAAAACAGGAAAAAGTAGAAGAAGATTTTCATGTATGGAAGAATCAAAACCATCGTTTGTTTGATCGTATTTTAGGAACTTGGCATAAAGATAGAGAAATGTCATTGTTTTTTATGGATATGCGTCAAGAAGCACAATACATCGAACGAAAACTTACATTTGAATTGGAAAGCCAAAAAGAAACATTGTTTAAAGAGAAACGAGATCTTAGTGACTTAGAAAATGATCTTTCACATCAGCAACAACAATTAGTAAAGGAGGCTAATTCATGAGTTTAAATATGTATTTGGGAGAAGTACAGAACCAAACTCAAAGTATGAACGCTGTATGTACGGCCACCATTCAAGGTATGGAACAAGCAATTCAGTTTTGCAACTGATACTGTGTTACAGGGGCAAACATATAGCAGTGCAAAAGCATTTTTTGTACAAACCTTTCGTCCTTTAGCGCAAGGAATTATTTACTTATGTGAAGAACTAATCCGTCAGAATAATGCCTTTCCAAGTCAATTTCAATCACAGGTAGCTTCAACTGATGTTATTGAACAAGAAGTGTTAGAACAAATTCGAGAAATTGACCGAATGAAAACAAGTATGGAAGCTGTTAATCAAGCTATGCCAATGCCGGGTATGGATGCCATGGTAAATCTTTTTATTGTTATGAGGCAAAAACTGCAAGAAAAGCTGGATCATTTGTATCAATTCAATCAGACCTCTAGTAATAATTATAGTACAGCACTTCAATTAGCAACTAGCATTGCTGCAGGTCTTGCGGAAGTTCAAAGTGGGAAAGGGTTTAGTGTTGTCAGCGGTACATTTAGTACACAAGGATTGAATATGGATTGGACGGGTCCTATTCAAAAAATTACAGAAGATAAAGCTCGTGAAGTTGAAAGGTTAAATAAGGATTCTGAATCTGGTGAAGTAGACAAAAAAGAGTCATTTTTAGGTATGACTGGCTTTGATCCGATGGTACCATTAGATGGAATGGGGAATATATTCGGAACACTTTCAGGTGCAGCTGCAGTAGGGAATACAGTTTATAAAGTAAGGAATGGTTATGAGATAAAAAAAGACTTTGATAGAAAAAACAAACGAGTTCTTGTAAGAGAGAGTTATGATTCTGTTAAAGATAATAAAAAAGTTAATGGACGGCATAGAGATCATAAGATTTACTATGTAAATGATATCGAAAAAAAAATCGAAAATGGAACAGCTACTCCTAAGATAAAAGAAATAGAAGCTATGTTAAAAAAAGGAAGCGCAGCTAAAATGGCCTTAAAGGATAGGCTTGGATGGGCTAGTGTAGCTATAGATTCATATACAGATACAAGTGATAATATTAAAGATAATGCCTCGAGTGATAAAATTGCAGGAGATATTATTGGTAATGTTGTAGTAGGAGGAGCAACAACTGTAGGGGCTGCGGTTCTGACCGTTGCCGCTTTTCCTGCTGCACCAGCTTTGGTAGTTGCAGCAGCAGGATTCGGTATTTCAGTAGGATTAACATACTTAACAGAAGGTGTAAAATGGGATGTTGATTTAGATGGTGATGGTGAAGATGATAGTATTAAGGATATGGTGAAAACGGGTGCGAAAAAAACTTGGTCAACAGTAGCAGGGTGGTTTAATTAACATGAAAAAAAATACAGATTTTAATAAAAAAGTTTTTGAATATTATATGGCTCTTTATGCTGTAAATGATATAAGATCGACTATAATTACTCTTGTGATTGGGATAGCAGATATATTTGTGCTTTTGCCTGCTTTTGCGAATCCTTTTCAACCGATATATATGTACATAATAGTTCCACCAGTTGTTTTTTTAAATTTATGGACAATATGGATTGTTATAAATCCTCGGAAACGGCAATTACAATACACTCTATTTCGTGGGGTATTTGGCATCGTATGTTCAGTAGGATTATTAGTTATAACCCAAAAGTTTGCATATGGAATGTTAGGATTACAAACTCCAATCTATTTTGTTTTTTCAGTTGGTTTGTATATTTTTGCTTTGAATCATTATTATAAAAACCATATTAAAAAACTTCAGGGACCAATCAAAAAATCAAAGTCATCGAAAAAAAATTCTGGCTTCGGAGTATTGGCTTTTGTAGGATTGGGTCAACTCATTGCTAATATCAGTCTTGGTTTTGCAACACAAAAGATGGTAGCAATTGTATTAATGTGTGTATACTCCATGCTTTCGTTTATGTTGTTTCATTTCATTATGGAACTCCATAGGTATTATTATTTAAGGAAGCATATAGAAGGTGGAGGTAGAACACATGAAACCATTTAAAGAGTCTGTATTGAATTTTAAGTATATAATCGTGGTTCTCCTATAGTCAGTAAAGACTGCGGAAAAGAAAAGGGAGAAGCAACATCATGAATATAGAATTACATTTAGATAAAGGAAGGATGGGGAATTATGCAATTTTCTAAAGAAAAGTTTTTACCAAATGGTTCTATTGTTCTATTAAAAGGTGGGACGAAGAAAATTGTGATTTATGGAAGAAAACAAAAACTTATGGTTAAAGAACCTGTGATGTATGACTATATTGGCTGTTTTTATCCAGAAGGCTACATTAATCCTGAGTATACATTTGTATTTAATCATGAGGATATTGAAGAAATTATATTTGTAGGTTTTATAGATGAGGAAGAAGAGGCATTTGTAGGATTTCTTAATTGAATATGATCTAGAAACAGATGACCTTCAAATTCCGATAAAACTAGCAATCTCCACGCCGAACTTGGACAAATCATAAGCGGGGAAAAAACCGGACGCGAAAATGATGAAGAGATTACTATTTTCAAATCAGTTGGTTTGGCAGTAGTAGATATTATCGCTGCGAAGTATTTGTATGAGAAAGCGGTGGAGTGCGGGATGGGGAATAGGATTGAGTTTTGAGACTGCCTTTTGGTGGTCTTTTTTGCATAAAATCTTGTAAAGCAAGAAAAAGTAGAATATTTAATGATTAGAATTGAATATTTATATTCTAATATTCAATAGAAAGATAAAGCGTTTAAAAGTTCAGAATAATACATCATAATGCGTTTGGTGAAATTAACCAATATATATTTTGCTCATTATGTATTAAAGGTGAGATTATAATAGGCCGGTATGGTTATAAATTCCATGCAGGTGAAGAATCAGGTTTTTCCGCAACCTCGCCTAACGGTTATGGCGGGGATTTTCATTTAAGTTTGAGAAGGAAGCGAGATAATAGAATGCGAAAATTTTCAAAAATAGTTATATGTGTTGGTGCGTTAATAATGATTATAATGGGCATGAATGTACATGATACATGGAAGGATAGGATTTATTTTTCTTTAGCTGTACTTTTTGTTACCGTACTTTCTTTACTATGGAATATAGTTGCTCATAATATTATGGATAAATTTAAAAAAGGAGAATAAATAGCTATGAAACTTTTACCGATTGGAACAGTAGCAGGGTGGTTTAATTAACATGAAAAAAAGTATAGATTTTAATAAGAAAGCTTTTGCACATTATATGGCTCTTTATCCTGTAAATGAAATAAGAGTCCATGTAATTGGTCTTGTCCTTTTGGGGGCAGACGTGTTTGTTCTTTTACCTGCTTTTGCGAATCCTTTTCGATTACTCTATGTATATATAGTAACTCCTCCAGTTATTTTTTTAAATTTGTGGGCGATAGGGATTGCTATCAATCCTCGGAAACGACAATTACAATACACTCTATTTCGAGGAGTATATGGCACCATATGTTCAGTCGGATTAGTGGTTATAACTCAAAAATATGCTTATGAAGTGTTACAATTACAAACTTCCATCTATTTTATTCTTTCATTTGGTTTGTATGGTTTTGCTTTGTATCATTTTTATAAAAACCATATTGAAAAACTTCAGGAACCAAGAAAAAAATCAAAATCATCGAAAGGAACTAGTGGTGTAAAAGTAGCAGCTATTGCAGTGGGATTAGGCGCAATAGGTTTGAAAGGTAGCGTTGGAAAAGAAACTGGTATAACGGTTCCTGCTTTAGAGGGTTTTACTGTGGGAAGTAGTTTAAAATTTGAAAAACCTGAGGAGAAAAAATGATATGAAAACTCCATCGTATAAACCATTATATATTTTAGTTTATGTCGTAATATCTGTATCTATTATAGGATTAATGATTACTCCATCCAACAATTTGTGGGAAAAATTGTTAGGAACTATCGTTCTCATTCTTTTGGGAGCAGGTTTAATATGTTTTTTAAAATTCGGACGGTGGGCGCAAGAGAAATTTTATGATAAATTTACAAAAAAACGGGATTAATATAAGACTGGAGTAATTAAGATATGCGTACAATAAATAGAATTCTGACTTTTACTGTATGTATTATGTTTATGTTGTTAATTGGGGCTTCTTCTACTATACGGTTAGAAGATAAACTTTTACTTATAGGTTTGTTACTAATTTGCAATGTTATTGCATACTTTACAGTAGAGTATATCTATAAACGTATAGACAATAAGAAAAAGCAGTGGATTTATAATTCGTAAAATTTATTTAATATTTAGAAGGCAAAAGTATCAATGAAACTATTACCAATTGGAACAGTAGTTAAGCTAGAAGATATGGAACAAAGCGTTATGATTATTGGAAGAATGGCTATTTCAGAAGATAAACGTGAATTTGATTATGTAGGTGTTCTTTACCCTATTGGATTTATAGGTAATGAGAATGTGTTGTGTTTTAACTACGATAAAATCACAGAAGAAATGCATAAAGGATACATGACAGATGAAGAATTAGTTTTACGTGAAAAGTTATTAGAAATGTAAATAAAGCTTTTGTTTATAAATATCCTTTTAGTAAGAATACTTTAAACGTCTTGGGAGAAATCTTTAAAAGATGACATGCTATAATTTAGCATGTCTTTTTTATGAAAAAAATTCTTTTCTATCTAAATATCTGCCTTTCTGCCAATTTCATATGCTGCTCTAGATGCTTCGAATAACTTTTGATTACGTTGCTGTTTAACTTGTTTTATGATAATTGTGGCATACTGATTTAAGGTGGTTTTGGTGCGAAATTCTTGTAAGTAATCTACTAAATTTGGATATATTGATATTATTAATCTACAAAAGATGTGTGATCAGTATGGAAAAGGAAATCTATGTTGATTTTCGATAAATTTAAATAAAAAATGTATCAAGAATATTATCTTTTTCTTCTTTGTTGATACCAATGTATTTTAGTGTGATTTGTGGTGTGCTGTGATTTGAAATTTCTTGCAACATGGCTACATCTTTAGTAGGTGGGGCTAATTTCTTAACATTCGTCGCAGAAGTAGGAAGTGGTGGGTTAGCATCACCAATTGTTCTTCCATTAGATGCAGTTGCTACAGCGGCTGGTGTTGGTGCTGTTGTACATGGTGGATTGGTTTGGGATAAATCGATTCAAAATGCTAAGGCTACTCTTCAAAAATTCGAGTCTTCTCCATCTTCTGGTGAGCGTATTAATAAAGTTAAAGAGAATGGTAAACTTAATAAAGAGGAAAATGCTACTAAAGGGATGGATAATACCAGTAATAAAACCAGCGGAGATAATCCAAAAGTAATTGAGGAATTAGAGGGACCTGTTATTGATGGAAAGCGAGTTGGAAGTGGAGAAAAGATTGATAAAGTAAAACCTATTTGGGGAAGAGATGTAAAAGGAAAGCCCATCATAGTAAAAGAGTTTCCTCATGTCCCTAAGGAACATGGCTTTTCTGATATTGTTGATAATTACTCAAGATTTGCTGATGAATTTCCATTAGTAGGAGGAGATCGCATTAATAGAAGATTCTTCCAAATAGAAGGAAGCAACGGTGGTAAAAAAGGTGTCTTTGAGTGGATTGTTGAACCAAATGGAAATGTAAGTCATAGAAGATTTATTGAAAATGGTACTGTTACAGGGAAACCAAATCAAGTTCCAAAAAAGTAAAAGGAGAATTATATGGATTTAATAGATTTTAAGAACAAAGGTCTTAAGTATGATTGGAAAACTATTTATACCGGTGTAAATAAAAAATATTTCGAACCGAATGTCATTTCTGATTATGCGGTGGAACTAATGGAAGCCGGTGATGATGAAGCTTTTGTTAATGAACTAGCTTGGGGAATTGATTCTAGTGATTTAGATAAAATTTTGTTTGAAATTAAAGATTTCTACTTTCCTAATCTAGAAGAAAATAGTGAAGAATTACAGAATGAGATAAGTAAACTCAGATTCGTTTACTTATCTAAGTTAAAAGAAAAGATTACTGATGAGGATGAACTATTAAATAGAATTGCAGAGTTTTATGATAGACATGATTATCCTGAAGATATGACAAGTTTAATTACTTATATGCCCCAAGATACCCCAACTACGAAGGAAGATTTATTAAATAGGTTTTATAAATTTTTGGATTCAGAGAAAAAATTTATTGAATAGCTACTTTGCTAGATTTTGAGGGCAAGAAATGAATTTTTTGAAGAACAAGCCTTCTTTAAGATTGAATATTTCAATGAACCATGTTATCTAGCTTGGAGTAAGTGAAGAGAAAGTTACATATGGAGAAAGATCAACAAAAGAGCCCTAACATTTGCGGTCTCTTTTGTTGATTTAAATTAAAAAGTATCATTTAAGTGGATGCCCTTTTGTACCTTTTACTTTACATACAAATAGGCTTCAATTGCTGATACATAGTATCTTTTACCCTTGCTGTTATGTACTTTGTATTGTGGCGCTCCATTCACAGTTACCTTTACATCAATGGTAAATCCTAATCTTACCTCTAAAGCACCAACAACATCTTTACCCTGCCAAGAAGGAGATTCATCGAGTTCAGATAAACGAAGAACATAGAATACATAACTTTAACTAGATTTATTATTAGCTAATTTATCCCCACCACTAAGCTCCGCCTCAATCTGCGAAGTCTTCGATGACTCATCCATACGCCAATACGTAATAAAGCTTATCGCGATACATCCAGCTACGTAGAAATAGAATAGTGATTCCATTCCGATACTCTTTAGCCATAATGCGATAAATTCCGCTGTTCCGCCGAATATCGCAACGGTTAGTGCATAAGGTAAACCTACGCCTAGTGCGCGAATTTCAGTTGGGAAGAGTTCTGCTTTTACAATTGCGTTAATGGAAGTGTAACCAGTAACGATAATAAGGCCGACCATCATGAGTAAAAATGCTACGATTGGTTCTGTCGTTTTTTCCATAAAGAAGAAGATCGGTGCTGTTAGTAACGTTCCGAGAATACCGAAAGCCATTAAGAGTGGGCGGCGTCCAATTTTATCGGATAATAGCCCCGCAATCGGCTGAAGCACAACGAAAATAAGTAGTGCGACAAAGTTAATCCAGCTCACAACTTCTTTCGGAAGACCGACTGTGTTTACCATGAATTTTTGTAAATATGTTGTGTACGTATAAAATGCAACAGTGCCTCCTAGTGTTAGGCCGACTACTGTTAATACTGCTTTCGGGTGTTTCATAAGAGCGCGAACGGTTCCTGCGCTTTCGCGGTTTTTCGATTCCATATTTGAGAACTGCTCTGATTCATCCATTGTACGTCGAAGCCATAATACAGCTACTGCTCCCATCGCACCAATAATGAATGGAATACGCCATCCCCAAGCTTTCATATCTGGTTCGCTTAGTAATTGCTGAAGAACAATTTGAACGCCTAACGCAACCATCTGTCCAGCAACGAGCGTTACATATTGAAAACTTGAATAAAAACCACGGCGACCACTACTAGCCATTTCAGATAAATACGTTGCGGAAGTTCCGTACTCTCCGCCAAGTGATAATCCTTGCAGTAAACGGGCAAGAACTAAAATAATTGGTGCCATAATACCGATGCTTTCGTAACTCGGTGTACAGGCAATAATTAAAGAACCACCGGCCATAACCGTAATCGAAAGCGTTAATGCTGCCCGGCGTCCGTGCCGATCTGCATATCGTCCCATTAGCAAACTGCCGATAGGGCGCATTAAAAATCCGACTGCGAAAATAGCGGCTGTGTTCAGTAATTGACTCGTTGGATCTCCTTTAGGAAAGAACTCTGCTGAGAAGTAAACAGCGAAAGCAGAGTAAACGTACCAGTCATACCATTCAATTAAATTGCCGACAGAACCTTTGAAGATATTGCCGGCGACTCGGTTAGATTTTGCTTGAGCCATAATAATTCCTCCTCTTGCTTATAAATAAAATGATAATTATGAAAGCGCGTTCAATATAGTTGAATTGTACTGTTCTTGAATTTAAATCTCAATATTATGACAATTTTATTCTTTTTGTACTTTATGTACATGGAGGTTTTTATAGTTGATTCATTTTCAGTTTTGTCATAATAATAGAAAAAGGAGATTGATAGTTTTGAATATTTTATCAAAGGATATGAAGTATGAAGAAATCACGAAAAGTGTCATTACAAACGAAAATACTAGGCTTAATTATTACGTTAATTTTATTTGTCGTTCTTCTGTTAGCGGGGATATTTGTTTACATTCAGTCTGTTGATACGAAACGTCAAGTGGAGCAATTAGCTCTGCAAACGGCGAAGTCACTTTCTTTTATGCCAGCTATAAAAGAGGCTTTTCAATATAACGAGCATAAAAGTATCATTCAATCCATTGCGGAACAAGTTCGTGAGCAAGCTGGTGCAGATTATGTCATTATAGAAGATCGCTATGGGGTTATGTATTCACATTCTAATTCGGAGTTGATTGGTACAAAGAGTAATAATCCATATAACTATGAAGCACTCACTTTTGGTGGCTATTATACGCTCGAAGGAAATGGTGCAAGTGGCCCGGCTTTAATGGCGAAAGCACCTATTATTATTCATAACGGAGACTATGATCAAGTCGTAGGCGTTGTGACAGTAGAGTTTTTAATAAAAGGTATTGAATCTAACATATTGAGCAGAACGAAAGAAATCATACTCTTTTCTTTAGCGGTATTACTAGTTGGAATCATTGGCGGTATTCTTTTAGCACGTAGTATTCGTAAAGATACACTCGGTTTAGAGCCGAATGAAATCGCAGCGCTATACCGGGAACGAAGCGCGATACTACTATCTATAAAAGAAGGTATTATAGCCATTGATCAAAATGGTTTTATTACGATGATGAACACTTCGGCAGAAGAGATGTTGCATGTAAATGATGATTATGTACAGCAACACATTTCAAAAGTTTTACCGGCTTTTCATATGGAAAGAGTGCTAGAAAACGATCAAGAAATAGCGTTTCAAGATAAAGTGTTTATTTTAAACATGACACCGATACTCGAAAATAACAGTACGGTAGGTGTTGTATGTAGTTTTAGAGATAAAACCGAATTGCAAAATCTTGTGAACACAATATCTGAGGTAAGAAAATATTCAGAGGACTTACGTGCTCAAACGCATGAATTTACAAATAAGCTTTTCGTCTTATCAGGATTACTTCAGTTAGGACATTACAAAGAAGCGATTGAATTTATCCAGCAAGAATCTAATATTCATCAAAGCCAAAACCATATTTTATTCCATCAAATTCACGATGCGAAAGTACAAGCTATTTTATTAGGAAAACTCGGAACAGCATCTGAGAAGAAAATTGATTTTCATATTGAAGGAGATAGTGCGCTTCAACTGTTACCAGACCATATAAAAGTTTCGCACCTTATTACGATCCTTGGAAACATAATCGACAATGCGTTTGATGCGGTGAGTGAACGAGAGGGGAAGAGTGTTTCCTTCTTTGTTACGGATATTGGACACGATATTGTGTTTGAAGTGATAGATAGTGGAGCAGGGATATCGGCGGAAAAAATCGCAACTATTTTTCAAAAAGGATTTTCAACGAAAGGAAATGATCGTGGTTACGGGCTAGCAAACGTGAAAGAAATGGTAGATCTACTAGAAGGAACAATTGAAATTCAAAACGAGAAAAATGGGGGAGCTATTTTTACAATTTACCTTCCAAAAACATTGAGAGAAAGTACATGACAAACAGGGGGATGGGCATATGTTGAAGGTTGCAATTGCAGAAGATGATTTCCGCGTAGCGCAAATTCAAGAGGAGTTTTTATTAAAAATAAAGGACGTAAAAGTGATCGGAAAAGCATTGAACGCAAAAGAAACGATGGAACTACTACAAAAGGAAGAAATCGATTTACTTCTATTAGATAATTATTTACCAGATGGAATTGGTACAGACTTATTGCCGAAAATCCATGCTGACTTTCCAAACGTTGACGTCATTATGGTTACAGCGGCGAATGAAAACCATATGTTAGAAAAGGCAATTCGAAACGGCGTAAGCAACTACCTTATAAAACCGGTCACGTTAGATAAATTTGTCCGCACAATTGAAGACTATAAAAGAAAGAAGCAATTATTACATAGTAACAATGAAGTAAATCAAGCACTAATCGATAATTTTTTCGGCACTTCGCAAATACAAGACATGAAAAACTTACCGACAGGTGTTGATCCACTAACACTTCAAAAGGTGAAAGGGATTATAAAAGGATTCGAAGAGGGAATTACAATAGAAGAAATGGGAGAACAAATGGGTGCCTCCAGAACAACCGCAAGAAGATATTTAGAATACTTAGTAGCGACAAACGAATGTACAGTAGAGTACACATACGGCATTATCGGACGACCAGAACGAAAATATCGAATAGGGCGAGGACTATGAAAAAACGATTATTACTATGTATATGGATCATGACAGGAGTAATAGCTGGTTGTTCCGTAGAAAAAACGCACAGGAATAAAGTGAACATAGAAGAAGTAGAAATCGTTGCGCCGAACGTTCAAGGAGCAGGATGGGACTTAACAGCACGGGCGATGCAAAAAACACTAACAGAAGAAAAAATCTTCACCAAACCAATCAAAGTCACAAATAAAGTAGGCGGCAGTGGTGATGTCGGATGGAAATATACGAAACAAAAAGGCGGTCACGTACTTGCGATTAACTCAAGCTTACTCATAACGAACAACCTACTAGGCCACAGTAAACTAACATATAAAGACTTCACCCCGCTCGCAACATTAGCATCAGATTGGGAAGTCGTTGTCGTATCAAAAGAATCAAACATAGAAAACGCAAACCAACTAATGGAACAACTAAAACAAGACAAGAAAAACTTCAAAATCGGCGTTGCCCCCGGCCTAGGAAACGACGATCACCTATCCTTCGTACAAGTAAGTAAAGCATTTGGCATAAACCCTGCCGAACTACAATTCTTCGTCTACGAAAACAAAGAAAAAATCATAAACGCTCTAACGAATAAACAAATCAATGCCGCAACCATGACCCTATCCGAAGCCGAAAAACAATACAAAGCCGGTAAAATAAAAATACTAGCCGTATCCGCACCAAAACGACTAGACCGACTACCAGAAATCCCAACATGGAAAGAACAAGGGATCGACGTCATATTCCAACACTGGAAAGGGATCATGGGCCCGAAAGATATGACAGAGGAAGAGGTTGCTTATTGGGATAGCATTATTAAGAGGATGGTGGAGAGTGATAGTTGGAAGGGGATTTTGAGGGAGAGGGGTTGGGAGAGTTTTTATAAGGGGAGTGGGGAGACGAGGGGGTTTTTTGAGGAGAGTTATGGTTGGTATGGGGGGATGGTGAAATTTAGTGACTAATACCCTTCTATTGGTTTATTTGTGAAAAATAGTATATGCAACATAAATAATGCTGAATTTTAAGTTATACTTTGGGAGTAGCAAATTAAGTGAATACCGAAGAAGTATTGTAACTAAGATATTTAGGGAGATAGAAAAATGAAAGTAGAAACATATTCTTATAGATATGCAGAAGAGATTTTGCAACATCCTCGTTTTGAAGCTGCATATAACGAATTAATAATGGTTTGTCGTGATTGTCCTGTTCCAATATACCAGGGGAAATCGGACAGTCAGTCACAACTGGAAGTTATACAGCAGATAATGAATACTTATTTTCTTTTGAGATTCGAAGAGCTTGGCTGGGAAAAGGAGCCTCGAGCTACACCAAATACATCTGATGATGAATTACGCTCGGATTTTCGAAAATACTATATCGATTCTGATACAGGAGAAGTTATTCTTAAACTTCAAATTGAAGTTGAGTTTGGTAACGTTGCTTCCAGTTATCGTAACTACTTCAAGTTTCAACTTAGCTTTTCGTATGATTTAGCAGATATATGTATTTTAATTGTTCCTTCTTATGAACTTTGTAAGAGAATTGATAGTGGTGTTTCAAATTATGAAAAAACAATAAGGGAAATACCAGCTGCAAAACTATCTGTTACCGTTCCAACTCTAGTTATTGGACTTTTTGATGATGGCTCCACAGTATGGAATGTAAAAGATATTACAGAAGATTTAAAAGTTCTTAAAGGAGCAAAAAAAGGTACCTATGCTAAACATTGTAAGATAGTGCAAGGATACATAAATGATTTAAAAGTATAAAAGATAGAGATAGCGCTTATTTTTATTGGGATTTTTTTGAATATTCATCAATTTTTAGTTATATTATTAGAGATTATAAATTCAACTAATGTTGGAATAAACATATGATTGGTTATTCCAACATTAGTTTTAAAATCGTAACAAACTGATAAACAAGCAGATATCTTTAGGAGTAAAAGTGATATCTGCTTTTTATATGAATGGTGAATTCTTCATAGAGTAAATTAAAATCTTATTATTTTTTGTCAGTAATAATATCAGCTATGTAAGAATTGTTTAACCAATAACACTGCTTTGTAATGTGCTGACCATTAGGTAAAGTTACTTTATCAGCACCATTGCGAGCTTTTGGTCTAATATGCGCGACACCGTTGAAATTTATTTTTGGTAGGTTATTTGCTTCGACGACTTTATCACCACGTGTTTTGTATTCAATTTGAATACCTTCATTTATCACTTTATTAACTTCTTCCCATAGTTCACGTATTTCTTTTTCTATTGTAGGGGCAGGCATGTTCCAAAGTTTAATACCTTTAAAGTAGAGTTTACGGTTTGGATTTTCTTTTTTTGTTTGTTTAAATTCAAAAATTACAAATAAGAATTTGGTTTGGTAGAAGCGTTCTCGAATTTCGCTCTCTTCCCATGATTCATTTGTCCATTGATGAAAATCAATAGTTTCAAATGACATGCTTTGTTCTGGTTTTCCGTTTGGCTCTAGGCGAATTGTTTTAAATTCTATATTGGCTTTTGCAAATTCTTCAATTTTATCGAGTCGAGTTCCTTTAATACCAAGTAAAGAGCTTACTAATAATGGAACAAAGCTCTTGGTTGTAGGTTTGTAATCAATAGATAATTTTTGAGCGATTTCTTGATCAGTTAGGCCTATGTAATTCTCAAATTTTGAGTAAAGGATTTCTTCTAATGATTTTCCTTTTAGTTCATTCTTTGTTGTGAAACTTACTAGTTCTTCGTTTAGGAGATATCTACGAACTAGTGCTGTCATATAGGACGGCTTTAATGAAAAAGCTCTTTGCATTACTTGAATTTCAGAATACGGTTGTGAGCGAAGTGAATTTTTATTGGAACCTTTTGTGCAAGCTCCTAAATAGTTTGTATCACCTTCAGATAATTCATGTGCTTTGCCAGTACGAATTTTATTTACGATGGTTTCCCAGTCTTGTTTAATTATTTCTAAATCAGCTTCAGGATAGGTGAATAGAAAGCTTTTTGTAATATGAAAATCCTTACGATCTACGTCAGGTACCCATTCATAGAACATTAATAGTAGCTTTTCGTTTTTCTTCCAAAAGCTTGATTTCTCAAAGTGTGTATGAACTTCTTCCATATAGTTGATAATATTTAAAACTAAGCGCTCTTTGGCTGATAATGAGCCGTTTTTATTTTGTTTAAATGCTGTTACTTTTAGTTCAATACCAAGGTGTTTAAAATCAGCTTCAGCATTTGAATTTACTTCATATCCGAAAAAGCTCTCCTCAATTACTTGACCTAATCCACCTTTTGATTTTGCGTTTGCGAGTCGGTCAGTTGTATCGATTTCACCAAATGTTTTTCCTTCAGCTTCATGTGCTTTTTTCATTAGTTCTTCTATTGTAGTGTATTCCATAATAAGCTCCTTTCCATATCTATTGCTGCATTATATGTTTATAAAACATTGCATATAAAGTTATGCTATAATTAAAAGCTGTTTCAATTTTATATAAGTAAAATTTATAAGAAGGAAAATACGATTTGTTTTATTAGATAACGGCTATATTGGATCTGTTCAAGGGAAGTTTCTTCCTTTATAATATTGATATAGTAGTGAACTTTTTTTGGGGAATATTAGAATCCCGATAAAGGAATTATGAAAAAGTATGGTTCTTGAAATGTTATAGTTGATCTTTTCCTCACTTTTTATTATAATGAAGCATAGATAAATAAAATACCGAAAGGATGTTCGTGTATTTATGGTGAAAGTAGTAGAACTTTTTGCGGGAGTAGGAGGTTTTAGATTAGGACTAGAAGCAAACGAAAACTTTGAAGTTCTTTGGGGAAACCAGTGGGAGCCCTCAACTAAAGCACAACATGCATTTAATTGTTATGCAACTCGCTTTGAAAATAAAGGAATACATGTAAATAGAGATATAGCGGAAGCTTGGCCGGAAATACCTGAGCATGATTTATTAGTAGGAGGCTTTCCTTGCCAAGACTATTCTGTAGCACGTACTTTATCAAATGAAAAAGGAATACAAGGGAAAAAAGGTGTTCTTTTTTGGGAGATAATGAACATAGTTAATTCTCGCAAGCCAAGATTTGTTTTGTTAGAGAATGTAGATAGATTATTGAAGTCACCAGCAAAACAAAGAGGTCGTGATTTTTCTATTATGCTGGCTAGCTTTAGAGATGCAGGATATGTAGTGGAATGGAGAGTTATTAACGCTGCGGATTATGGAAATTCTCAAAGAAGACGAAGAGTATTTATTTTTGCGTATTTAAAAGAATCTCATTTCACATCTGTTCAAAGTAAAATGAAGCCTTTAGAGATATTGTGTGAAAATGGATTCTTCGCTCCAATTTTTAATGTGCATGAAGCACCTGAAGAAAACAAAAAAAGAGGGCAATTTGAGTTGCCGGTCGATATTATTGAGGTTTCTGATACATTTAAAGTGGAATACTATAATTCTGGCCTAATGATGGATGGACAAGTTTATACTGAAGAAGTAGTTCCGGTAACTGAAAATCCAGAGACTTTAAGTGAAGTTGTTCAAAAAGTATATGATAAATTTGGTCCTGCAGATGAATCATATTATTTGAAAATGGATAAGGTTAACAAAAAGGGCAGAACGGAATTTGAGGAACTTAAGTATCTTAAAGGTCCTAAAAAGGAAGAAAGAGTATCAAAGGCGACAGGTCATAAATATTTCTACTCTGAGGGAGGAATGGCTTTCCCTGATGATTTAGATAAGCCTGGACGTACAATGTTAACAAGTGAAGGCACATGTAATAGAAGTTCCCATGTCATTGAAGATCCTTACACAAAAAAACTAAGATATTTAACACCAGCTGAATGTGAATTGTTAAATGGTTTCCCAATGGATTGGACGAATACGGGGATGCCACAAAGAAATAGATACTTTTGTATGGGAAATGCTTTAGTGGTTGATTTGGTGGAACGAATGGGTCAAAGGATTTTAGAGATTAACAAAGAAGAAGAGAAGATGGATAGTATTGTGCAGTTGAGTTTATTCTAGGAAATAAATATAGTTCATACTTATTAGACATATAAAACAACAAAGTATTGTGATAACCTGAGCCCTAAAGTTATAAGCTCAGGTTATTTTTATATACGTTTTTTGCGGATAGGGGGAATTACTAGGTATTTCATCTCCTAATTTAAAGAGTAAATTAATAAAAGAGATTGTTGATGTTATAATTAAAAAGGATTATTCATTAATAACTTAGGGAGAATACTAGTATGAATCAAAATAATGAGCTAATTCTTTCTGCTCAAAAAGAGTTAGATGAAAAACTGTCTAACTATAAAGGAAAGAAGGTTTCTGAAATTAAAGAGGAATTGGGACTATTTGAAAGGGATAGTAAAGCCTCTTTTGTAAATTTAGCTAGGAAGATGTTGAAAATAAGCAACAATCAATTTGGTTTATGTGATAACAAAGTACAAGCGGTTTTAAAAACGGTGCGTTTAACCGGAATGGAAACCCCAGCTGAAGCTATGTCTTTCATGCCGATTAATTTTGATGAATGGGTTGCAGCAGATTGTTGGAAGAGTAGTTCTTTGTATGAATATTTTAAAAGTAAGACATTAATTTTCTTCATCTTCCAACAATACCCTACTGGTAAGCGTGTGGATGATAGTGAAATGACTTTCTTGGATGCAAAGGTTTGGAAGATGTCAGAATATGATATGAATCATGGTTTGAAAGAAGTGTGGGATCAAGTCCGCTACTTGATTAATGAAAGAAAACTCGAAATCACACCTGTAAAACAAAAGAGTGGGAAAATTATCAATAAAAACAATCTACCATCTGGCAAATTTAATTTACTCGGTCACTTAAGACCAGGTGGAAAAAATGGCGATGATCAAGTGGAGTTGCCGACAGGGCAGAGTATAGTAAAACAGCGCTTTTGGTTCAATATCGACTATGTAAAAGAAATTATAGATTTATAGGGGATGAGGAAATAATGGAAAACATTAATCTGTTTGATTTGTATAATAAGAGATTTGTTAAGGAGGGGGGACATGAGATTAATGTTCCTATCAAAAAAGCGAATGGAGAAAAGTATAGTGGTAAAACCTATGCCATCCCATTAAAATATCTTTATTATAATGAGCAAAATGGTCGAATCGGTGTTGCACTGTCGGATTATGAAAGCGCTAATGGGAAATTGCATTCAGGGCATAACGAAGAATACAATATGATTGTTCAAAATATATTGACAAACGATGACGATAAGGCCAAAAAAGAAATGAAAGCCTTGAAGAGGGATATTGCAATGAAAGGTCAGAGTGAACCAGGCTATGTTTTAAGCGATGGGCGTGTCATTGATGGAAATCGCCGTTTTACAGCAAGACGATTACTTGATCAGGACCCTGCAATAACAGAACAACAATATTTCGAAGCAGTTATTTTAGATGATTTATTTGTAGAAAACATTGATGACCGAAAGAAGATTAAGTCGCTGGAATTACAGATTCAATTTGGAAAATTGGGTAAAGTAGATTATGACCCGGTTAATAGAGCAATCGATGCTTACAAAACCGTTTCAGTTAATACTATTATGACTGCGACGGAATATTCTAAATCCGCCAGATTAAAACCTGATGAGGTGGGCAAATTATTGCATGAAGCAGAACTAATCGTGAAATTTTTAGAGTTCTTGAATACCAATCCAGATAATTATGCATTGGCCAAACAATTAGATTTAAATGGACCACTTCGAGACATGATTCCTCAGTATAAAAAATTCAAGAACACAGCAAAAGCAGACCAATTATTGAACAGTTTGTTTGCAAAAATTATTCAGGTGCGTTCTGCCAAAGAGGATTATAAACAAGAATTCAGACAAATAATCAAACATGTTGTTGGTACAAAGAATGAAGTGAAATTCATTGAAGAAATGGAAGATTCAACCGATCTAATTGTGGAGGCCTTAGATAATAAAGGGCCAATTAAGAACAATGTCGAACTGTTTACTCTTTTGAATCATGATCAAGAGGTAGTTCAAGCAATCGCAGAAGTTCAAAAGATTTCAAAAAAGTACTCTGAAAAGGCAAAAAATCATAAAGAACAAAATGAGCCAGTAAAACTTGCGGATAAGGCAATCACTGCAATTGAATCAATCGATAAAAGAATTGTCCAAGAATTACCTAAAGCTGAAAGGCAGAAGTTAAATGAAAGTTTAGAGGAGCTAATGAAACAAATTGATGTGCTTCTTTCTATGGAGGGGTAAAGTTGTTAAAGAATCTGCAAGGTCAGCTTAAATCTAGCTATAACTCGATGATTCATAGTGTTTCAGATGAATTTTATAATCCAGTATTGGGTGAATCTATTAGCTATAAACGAGTGAGCGGCTATTTTTCTTGTAAAGCACTTTCTATATATGCTGAAGGACTAGATAAAATTGCTGAAAATGATGGCTATGTTCAATTCATCATTTCTCAAAATATTTCAGAAAAGGATTTTGAAGAAATCAAGACAGGTTATTATGAACGCTCAAAAGGGGAAATTTTAACCCAGATTGATAAGCAACGTCTAGGAAATCTAGCCTACTTAATATCACAGGGGAAAGCAGATGTCAAGTTTGGTCTAGTGAAAAACGGTTTGTTCCATACAAAATGGGGATTATTTGAAGATAAGCAGGGGGATATCATTTATTTCAATGGTTCACTCAATGAAACGGCAAATGCCATAGAGAATAATTTTGATTCCTTTGATGTGGATTTTTCTTGGGACGTAAGTAGCAATGTTCGTTCTCGCATAAATCAGAAAGCAGAAGAGTTTTCTCTTTTGTGGAACGATAATTATCCGGGTGTTCAAGTAATTGATGCCACTGAAATTATTTATCCTCTTCTACAAGAGTTCGATATAGGAAAGATTCAAAGGATACAAAACCCTGTTAATAATTCCGTTATTTTTGATATGAACGATGTACATTTCTTTTTCGTTGATAAAAGTGAAGATGAAATAAGCACAAAAAAAACCTTTAAGAATAAATTCAGCTTTTATGTAGATGAAGACAAGGGGTATCCCTTTTTTAGAGGAGATTTAACTTATCGAGAAATTGAAAGGATAATTGAACTTGCCAATAAGCAAGCAGATAAACATCAGTTTAACTTTATCGTTTCTTCACGTGTAGATAGTTATATTAATGGTCAGAAGTATTCCATAGAAGAATATCGAAAATCAGGCTTGACCTTGAAGAATCAAGATAGCAGGTGGGATGAAGAGTTTGAGGAGTTTAAGGAAGTCGTGGAAGCAGAAGTTTCCAGACCTTTAAAAGCACTACAGCTTCGTTCAGCTATGTATATGCTCACACAAAAAAGAGCAGCCAATTTCTCTGTTCCAGGAGCAGGGAAAACCGCTATGTTACTGGGTGTTTTCGCCTATCTGAATAGCAAGAAAAAAAGAGCTCCCATTAAGCGATTATTAGTTGTTAGTCCAATTAATGCCTTTATGTCTTGGAAGGATGAGTTTCAAGCGGTCTTCCAAGACAAAAAAGATTTAAGGGCGCTTAGTGTCCATGATCCATCTATTGGTGGGAACAGATATGCTCTAGAAGCTCAGTGGCCTTCTGCAAATTTGATTTTGATTAACTATGAATCACTACCAAAGTTTAAAGAGTCAATCATAAAATGCCTAGCCAATGATTCAGATACCATGCTCATTTATGACGAGGTTCATCGTGTAAAAGGGGTACAGGCTAAAAGAGCACTTGCTGCTTTGGAAATAGCAGACAAGGTTGATTATCGCTATGTCTTAACAGGAACACCTATTCCTAATGGTTATCTAGATATATATAACTTTTTAAATATCTTATTCAAGAAAGAATATAGTGCTTATTTTGGATTTGAGAAAAGTACGCTGAAAAATCCCGATATTAGGGAAATTGATGAAATTAATGAAAAATTGGTTCCTTATTTTTGGAGAACTAGCAAGGAAGATTTAGGCGTTCCATTAGCCGATAAAGACAATATTATAAAAGTACCTCCGTCTAAAGAGCAGCTTCGTCTAGCGGAAATACTCTACACAACAACGCAAAATCCACTAGCAACCTGGATAAGAATGATTCAATTATCAACCAACCCTGAAATCGTCAATCAAGCGATAAATTACAGTGATTTAGGTTATAGTGAAGATGACAGTATAGATAATGATTCTTATGATCAGATCAGCTCGAAGGTGAGAAAAGAGCTAGAAGAAAGTATTCATCAAGCAGTCATTGGTGAGGTAAGCGAATGGGATTTAGCGAATGTGCCTTCTCCTAAATTCAAAGCAGGCATTGAACTTGTGATGGATATAGTGAAAGAACATGGAAAGGTCGTAGTATGGGGGTTATTCGTAAATACATTGAAGAAAATCACTCATGTATTAAATGAAAGAGGTATCAATACAAAAGTGATTTATGGTGGCACACCTCGTGATGAGCGCGATGATATCATCCGCACATTTAAAGAGAACACAGATGAAATACAAGTACTAGTATCTAATCCGAACACGCTTGGAGAATCGGTGTCTCTACACCATATCGTCCATGATGCAATCTACTTTGAATATAACTATAACTTGACCTTTATGCTGCAATCACGTGATCGTATTCATCGACTTGGATTGCCTAAAAATCAAAGTACACGATATTATTATTTGATGACGGTGAGTGATGGAGAAATCTATAATTTTATTGACCAAAAGATTTATGACAAGCTGGCTGAAAAAGAAGCGCGGATGAGGGAAGCTATTGATGGAGGTTACCTTGTTCCTGAGTTTGCTGATGATGAGATTGAGGAAATGAAGCGGATTATTGAGTCGGAGCGTAGGTGTTAAATCATTATAATGGAAGACCATTTGATTGTTTAACTACAGATATCTGTTGAAAATTATTATTAGATAGCACTGAAGTAATGAGTTCAAATTAATGGGGATTTGATTATATTTCTGGTCGAAGTTTTCATTGAGAATTAGAATAAATAATAAGAATCATTAAGGGCCAAGGGAACTATTTCTTTGGTCTTCTTTTTTATGGAATAGTACTTTGAAAAAACTTATTTTATATACATTTGAAGTGAACCCGAATAGTGGTACATGAAAAAATACCTCCTGAATTTGCATACTAAGTATGCAAATTCAATGGAGGTGTTTTTCGTTGGAAGACAAGAGTTCATTACCCAGAAGAAATAAAGTGGAAAGTCATTGAAATGAAAAAGGATGGTTATTCAAATCGCACCATTTTCGGGGGTCACTTCAGTCATTGGTGGGTTTTATTTTTAGCAAGTCTTCTTGTGTTATAATTCTTGCTGTCGTTGACAAATATTTTATAGCGATATTTTTGTTGGTATTTGGTATAATATGACTGTGGAAAAATTCCATAACTAATAATCTTGTCATAGTATATAAAGATGGGTTAATATTAGCTATTAAAAAAGGAGGAAACTACTGTGAATTTCTTTAAAATCCTATTTCAGCCAAATGATAAGAAAAAACCTTTTTATAAGCAGATATCTTTGAATAATGTCATAGTGGGTGAAAATGGATATTCATATGGAATTCAGTATTTACCTCAATCTTTTAATGACTGGTTAATGGACGATAATATATATAAAATCTTTTTGGATAGTACAGTAAAACAACTTATAATGAGTAATCGTAAGTTTTTAGATCTGATAAAAGAGCAAGACAGACTCAATTTAACTCTCGTAGATTGTAAATTTAAAAATATTGATATTGATGATGTATTAGATGGTGAAAAATTTGATTCGGAAATATTAAAATCAATAATAGAAGACTATGAATATCAAATCATGCAAGTATACTTTCGTACAAAAAATCGTCACATGGTTACTTTAAAATCTAATGGAGTATTAGGAATAGATGATGATCTATCTGAAAATGAAATTAATGACATTAAAAAACTAATAGATTTTCTTGGCTTTGGCCCGGGGATGCTTGTATGAAAGAAAAAATTATTCCAGTATTAAAAACGTTTATAATTACACTAAGTGTTGCATTCATAGCCACTGATCAACAGAACTTTGTATATAATATTCTAGATACATTAGGATATGGAAATGACCTATTAAAGAAAACAGTTTTAAGTGCTGTAATTACATTGTTTATCGGGATTATGTCAATTTTAATATCATATTTATGGGCGAAAATAAAAACTAATATGAAAAAAATGAATGTCTTACTAATAACAAAGCTAGATGGGACTAAAAAAAGTAATTGTAAGTTTATGCCAAATAATTATGAATATGATGAAAAAGATGTTGAAGTAGAAATAGTTCTTAATCCAGGAGGAAGGATTCCGAATTTATTAATAAAAAAGCTTGGGTTTAAACTTGATATTTATTTTAATCCTGAATTATTAGATGTATCTTTTTTTGATAAGTGGGATTCAGATGAAGCTGGGGCATTTAAATTATCCGAACGAAATATCTCAATTAATTTACTTGGAGAAATTGAAATCAAAGGAAAGACTTTTCAAGAAAGAAGTCATAAATTAAACGAACAGTTTAAAGTAAAGCCTATTAGGGTGAAGAATGCGGAGACTGCTTTGGATTATGCTATAACATCAGATAAATTCGGGAAAATTACAAGGATAATTTCAGGGAATTTATTATCAATTGAGTGTGAGCCGTTGAAGGTAACTTGTAAGGGGGAGTAGAATTGGCAATTTCGAAATTAACATGTAAATTGTTTAAACTAACAGGAATAACTAGTTTAGATGATATAGAAAAAAATATAATAAGCAAAAGTTATGCTGAAGCTCTTAAAATATCTATAAAAGATACTAAAAAGGCAAAGGCTTTATCTGAGCAAGAAAAAAACTTTTATTTTACTTGGGAAGGCGTATCTGAACCAAATGAAATTATATTAAATGAAGCAAATGAAGAATCAGACGAGATTTTTGGGCGTTATTTATTTGCTACTGCGAATATTGAATATACAAAGAAAAAAAAGAAGAATTCAAATGGTCAATTTCTTCCTAAAGCAGAAAGAGTTAACTACACTCAAGTTATGACGTACTTTTTCTGTATGAACGAATCTGTTTATATAATTATCTGCTCATCAAATGAGTTTCATATAGAGAGGGTAAAAAAACTTATTGGAACCAATTACATAGCTAAGCAGGATCAAACTTATGATATTCAACCTGATTTATTTAATTGGTTATTTTTTAAGTATACTCAGGAAAAGGGTTCTCTAGCAGCCGGACTTAAGTTGATGAATATAAGTGGTTTTATTGGTAATATCGGTGATGAACAAAACATTTTTAAAGGAACCTCAGATCAAACATCGGAGCTTATAATAACTAAAGCTTTTATAAGTAACGGAGAAACTCTAAGAACAATGACTGCTAGATTGAAAAATGAAGACATAGACATAGTTTTTACAGTTGATGATAAGTCTAATACTCAAATTTATACAAATCAATCAGCAGTATTAAAAAGCCTTGAATTGCAAGACGATAATGCTTTCTTTATTATTTATTTATATAGTAAATTAATACCAGAGTTAAAATCATTATATAACAATGCTTCCGCGCAATTTCTCTCTGAAGAAAAAAAACAGTTTTCTGAGAAAATAGGTTTAGAGGTAATAGAATCGATAATAAAACAAAACCGCATAGCATTAGAAGATATCTCAGTTTTATTTGATAGCTTACCAAAAACTACAGCAAGTTGATAAGAGGGATAGATTTGTTTCTATCCCTCTTCGTTCTATTTCAGTTGAGAGCGTATAAAATGTCGTACATGGTTATTAACAAATCAAGAAAATGGTGGAACCGGGTATGCTCAGCTGTATGCCCGGCTAATTTTTGGACTGTTTCGCAAAATCCTAGATAAAGCTGTAGAAATGCAATATTTCGAGTATAATAGTTCAAAAAAGGTTAAAGTAATTGCACCATGTTGGAATGAATTGTAATTCTAAAATCGTTTTATACGTATGTTTGAATGTTATGTTGTTGGGCTGTTATATAATAAGAATTCGTGTGAATAAAGGAACAGCTTTATATTGGAATGACATTGATTTAATGAAGCATTTTTGTTAGTTGGCAATCCATTATAAGATAAAATATATTTTGAAGGGAATATTTCAATTGGTTTTTCCTTCTCTACCTTCAAAAAAGCAATCGTATCATCATCAAGTGTAATCAAACAATTGCTAGCTTTTATAGTACATTGATTTACTTACAGTTAGTGTTTTTTCTTCTAAGTCTATATCTTTATTCCATTCTAATGTTTGAGATTCTCAAAATCGTAGTTCAATCATAAATAGAAGCCAAATAGTGATGAAAGAGAATAGAAGAAAAAAACTAACGAAGGAACCGACATGCCACCCCACAACAAACTAATCCGAGACAAAATTCCAAAAATAATAAAAAACAACGGAAAAACACCCACAATAAGAACACTAAATGAAAATGAATACACAAAAGAACATAAACTAGAAGAACCATCCAACCTCCTAAAACTAATAAACCCCCTAGCCAAATACGAAGGCACACCACTAAAAGAAATCAACAAAATCTTCCTAATCAAACCAACCCCCAACTAGCCCCTCCCATACCCCTTCCAAGCCCCAACCAAGTAATAAATCACTAAGAAAAAACACAACAAAACAAAAACACCAACAAACACCGTAGTAGTAGTCAAAAAAAATTTGAAATAACACGCCAAAAACCTGGCCCTCCCGCCTATATATATTACAAAAGGGCTTTTACATTTTGAATGGGGACGGGAGGAACTTTGATGGCGGTGTATCGTAATGTGCAGGTGAATTTTTGGCAGGATGATTTTGTTTTGGATTTGACGCCGGAGGAGCGGTATTTTTATGTTTACTTGTTAACTTGTTCGAAGACGACGCAGTGCGGGATTTTTCCGTTTCCGAAGCGGTTAGCTGAGATGGAGACTGGTTATAATCGGGAAACTGTTGATAAGCTGGTGCAGCGCTTTATTGATTATGGAAAGATTCTTTATGATGCGGAGACGCGGGAGTTATTTATTTTAAATTGGCTTCGTTATAATCCTGTGACGAATACGAATGTGGAGAAGTGTGTGCTTCGTGAGCTGAAGGGTGTGAAGAATAAGGAGTTTGTACATATGTTTCTTCGTAAGTGCGTGGAGGAGGAGCTGAATGTTCCGATGCTTTTAGCACATTTCGGTATGCCTGGCGATTTGGCTGTTCATGATATTGATCCGGTTTGTGAAGAGGCGGAGGAAGAAGAGGTCGCCCAGGAAGAAACGGGAAGTAAGGTGTTCACGTTTTATGAGCAACATTTCGGTAGTTTGTCTCCTCATACTGTGGAGGAACTGAGTGCGTGGATGGAAGATTTGTCAGAGGAGCTTGTGCTGAAGGCTCTTCAAATTGCGTTTGAGAATAATAAGCGGACGGTTGCTTATGTGAAGGGGATTTTGAGGGGCTGGCACGGGAAAGGGTTTACGAAAGTGTGTGAGGTTGAGGCGGATACGACTCAGTTTAGGAAGAAGGATTCGTCTGTTAGTACTGGGGAGACGGAGGAGTTTTTGACGAGGTGCGAGGAGTGGGAGAAGAATGCACTGTCAGAGGAAGAGTTGCAGCGGTTTTTAGCGGAACGCGGGTGGCGTCCATGAGTATTCAAAATGTGGAGGCGGAAAAGACGGTGTTAGGTTCTCTATTACTTGATGGAGAGCTTATTAAGGAGTGCCGTTTGACGGAGCATTATTTTTCTATGCCGGTGCATAAGTCTATATTTCGGTTAATGCGAAAAATTGAAGATGAAGGGCAACCAATTGATCTTGTGACGCTTGTTTCTCGGATGAATCCTAATTTTTTGGAGAATATCGGGGGAATGGAGTATTTTATAGCATTAATAGAGGGTGTACCTACGACTAGCAACTTTTCTTATTATGAGGGGCTTGTTCGAGGTGCATGGAAAATGTATCAGGCTGGCGTTCTCGGGCACAAGATGGGAGAGCGTCTTATTGCGGAGAAGAATGAGAAAATTATTGGTGAGACGATTACGGCGCTTTGTGAGTTAGAGGAAAAGGACTATGTATGTGAGTTTGATTTGAAGGATGCTTTAGTTGGGCTATATGAGGAGCTTCATCAAGATACGAAAGAGAATACTGGTATTGAGACTGGTTATACATCGCTAAATAAGATGACGTGCGGATTGCAGGAAGGTGATTTTGTCGTTCTTGGAGCGCGTCCTTCTATGGGAAAAACGGCATTTGCGTTAAATATCGCACTGCATGCGGCGAAGTCTGGAGCGGCGGTTGGGTTGTTTTCGTTAGAGATGAGTAGTAAACAATTGTTAAAAAGGCTGGCGTCTTGCGCGGGTGAAGTGTCAGGAGGTAGGCTGAAAAATCCGAAGCATCGTTTTACGATAGAGGACTGGGAAAAGGTGAGTAAGGCGTTTGCGGAAATTGGTGAGTTGCCACTTGAGATTTATGATAAGGCAGGCGTTACAATGCAGGATATTTGGATGCAGACTCGTAAGTTAAAGAGGAAGCACGGTGATAAAAAGCTTTTAGTTATTGTAGATTATTTGCAGCTCATTACGGGCGATCCGAAGCATAAGGGCAATCGATTTCAAGAGATTAGTGAAATTTCACGTAAGCTTAAGTTGTTAGCGCGTGATTTAAATGTTTGTATAGTGGCGTTATCGCAATTGTCTCGTTCCGTAGAGTCACGGCAAGATAAGCGTCCTCTTTTATCTGATTTAAGAGAGACGGGACAAATTGAGCAAGATGCGGATGTCATTATGCTTATGTATCGTGAAGATTATTATGATAAGGAAACGATGCAGAAAGAGATGACGGAGATCCATGTGGCGAAGCATCGGAATGGGCCTGTGGGTAGTTTTAAGCTGAGGTTTTTGAAGGAGTTTGGGCGATTTGTGGAGATGGTGAACTAGTGGGAGGGGAAGATGTTTTGAAAATAGTATTTGTATGTGAACCAAAGTTGTAACGGCAATTTTATAAGTTATATAATAAAGAAAATGATAACTAATAGTTAAGGGGGATTAGCTATTGGCAGGGAATGATATTTCTTATCATAATAAAGATATTCTTATGAAGTTTTTAAGTGAATGTTATAAAGATAAAGGGCTTGAAGCATATGGATTAAAAGGTTTTCCAAAAATAAAAGAATTGTTGCCAAATGAATTTCCGAGAGTTCGTGCAGATCAAAGGCGCTCAGATACTTTATTTGAAATGGAAGATGGTTCAATCTTAATGTTAGAGTATGAAAGTAATAACCGTTTCCTTGAAAATCATTTGAAGTATATGGATTATGCGAATCAAATTATGTATCGTTATTATAATAAGAACAAAGAGTTAGCTGATATTCGAATCGTGGTTATTTATACAAGCGAGGTAATGAATCCAATAGAAGAAATAGATGTATGTAGCATACGTTTAAATTCCAAAGCTGTTTTATTAAGCGAATACAATGGTGATGCTATCCTTCAAAAGGTTATTAGGAAAATGGAAGAAGGAAAATCTTTGACGGATGAAGAAACCATGAAATTAATACTTGTACCACTTATGCATAGTAGAGAAAAAAGACAAATTTTAATTGAGAAGACGATAGAAGTAGCAAAATGTATCTCCGATGAGCAAGAACAAATTCAAGTTATTGCTGGAATTCTTGTAGCTACGGATAAATTTATTGATGAAGACTACGCAAAAAAGGTAAAGGAGTGGTTACGGTTGACAAAAGTTGGTCGTTTATATGAGCAAGAGAAGCAAGAAGAAATTGATAAAGCTCTTTCTGCAGCTGGAATGCTCTTTAAGGGAATGAGTATAGAAGAAGTAGCTAAGAAATTAGATGTAACAATTGAAAAGGTGAAAGAGTGGGAGAAGCGTTTATCCCATTAAAAGGGAGCAATGTTTAGTGTTGCTCCTTTTTTATTTCTTGTGACATAATGCGACAAAATTTGAGCCGTAGCTTTGTTAAGATGTGCTTGGGAATCTTAATATATATGTAATGGAAGGTAGTTGAATATAAAAAAGTTAAGGACACTTGTTTGAGGGAGTGCTGTGGTATTCAGTTTAGTAGTCTGTCATAGTAAGACAGGTGATTCTGTAACAGGGAAAGGCGGGGATACATACGAGTATACGGTTGCGGCGTTTGGAGTATGAAACTGATTGTCGCCAGTTGGATAAAAATAGCAACGGAGACTTTGGAGCAAGTATATGGGATAATGTCGCCGGAAATTTGCTGTAGGTAAAACACAAATAGGAATGAAGTAAGGAGCAGATATTCAAAATGAAACGTACAACAGAATTTGTATTAGGACTTATTGGTGGTATTTTCGGTATTTTATGCGCGTTTATTGCGTTATTTATTGGTGGGCTTGGTTCTGCTTTAGATGCGGATGGAGCGAATACACTTATCGGTTTAGGCTGGGGAAGTGTTCTTCTCTCTATAGTAGGAATTTGTGGATCTGTTGTAGTGAAGAGTAGAGCCAAGCTTGGCGGTGCGATGATGACAGTGGCTGCAGTTGGTGGATTAATTTGTATTTCTTTCTTTTATATTTTACCGGCCATTCTCCTGTTTATTGGCGGGTTAATGGGGATTTTGCGTAAAGAGAAAAAGCTAGTTTCCGCATAATGACGGTGAACTGTTACATGCAGTTCATCTAGTCTATGTAAAATAATAGGTTGAAAATCTAAATACCCGACTATTATATGAAATAATAGTCGGGTATTTGTTTTTTCTAATGAACCTAGACATGTGTGGTTACCTACTCCACATTCTTCTTATAACTAACCCGCAATAACCCCTTAAAATCCACCGCAGCAATCAACACACTTAACAATATAAGCGTCGCCCCTAAGTACCCTTTTCCTGTGAGTGTTTCACCTGTGAAGAAGAAGGCAAAGCCTGCTGAAAAGACAGGTTCTAATGAAAAGATAAGTCCTGTATGTGTGGGCGTCGTGTATTGCTGGGCGATAACTTGCACAATGAATGCGACGGCGGTGCAAAATATGCTTAAGGCTAAGATGATTAGCCATGAGTCGATAGTGCCAGGAAGTTTTGGGGTTTCCATAACTAATGAAAAAATAAGACTAAATAGGCCGACAAAACCGAGTTGTACTACCCCAAGTGCAATTGAATTTACATGTTTTGTTACGTTTCCAGTAATGATGACGTGAATCGCATAAAATAAGGCAGACAGTATGCAAAATATATCGCCGTTACCGATCTTGAATTCACTAGTTAATGTTAATAAGCCGATTCCTATTATCGTTAACACAATTCCTAATATAACTTTTTTCTCAGGAATGTGTTTTAAAAATATAGCTGATAATATTGGAATGAAAATGACTGTGAGACATAGTAAGAAACCGGCATTAGATACACTTGTATACTTTGTACCGAAAGTCGCGAAAATGTAGACGATAAATAAAACGGAAGCTAGTATAAAAGAATATTTTACAGTTTTAAGATCAATTTTGAATAAGTGTTTGTAAAATATTAAACCTGATAAAAGAAAGGCAATAATAAATCGTAATGCGATTAAATTATATTCTTCTATGCCATCAAGTCCAAGCTTTGTAAGTAGGATGGATGCACCCCAAAAAAATGTAACTAGTAGTAGCATTAAATCAGCTTTTAATTGAATTTTCATTTCTATTCCCTCGTTATGTATAATTTATGATCCCATACCCCTATCCCCATTGTTTATTTTAATATTAATTCTGAATATTTGGAACAAAAATTTATCGACGTTTTATTTCATAATAAAAAGGCTATTTTATAATCCGGTTCAATCGGTTTATAAAATAGCCTCTTTTCATTTAAAAGTTCCTATCTAGCAACAATCCAAGCTGCTTTGCAACAACTTCTGGCGGATCGGGAAGTCCTTTCATGAAATAGGTTTCGATTAATGAGTTGGTGGAGGCACTTATCCATTTTTATCGTTGTTTTTAAAAGAACAGATAAAGATGCCTTTCTACATTTCTTTCGTTATATCATACTGCAATAATTGCCGTTGATCATAAAATTTCTCAAAAACGATGCCCATTACATAGAAGAACAATAGACCAAAGCAAATGTGAATGAGTGTAAAGGTAGCTCCAAATGAAGAAAATTCATACACCATAATTGGTAATTTTGCAGTTGTCCAAACGCCTAAGAAAAATACGATGTACCTAATACTTGCGCCTTTTTTTAATAGTAGTGCTGCAATCGGAAAGGCAACATAGAGGGGACCAGCTGCAATTCCGCCTAATAATAGAGAAAATAAGATGCCATATATGCCGGACTTTTCTCCCATGTATTTCATTAGCGTTTCTTTCTTCACCCACTGATCAAGTAACCCTACAAATACTAGGACAGGGGGGAGTAGAAACAACATATCTAAAATGCTATTCCCCGTTAATTGTAATGCGCTCCATCCTAAAGATTGGTTTATAAAAGTTAATAAGAGGAGCCCAAACAGTAATATGAAAAAGAAGCGATATCTTTTTAGTTCCTTCATACCATCACCACCCAAATAATATATGAGAATAGGAGTGACATGAGTAATGCAGATGCATTACGAGCGTAAGCAAAGCTTCGTCCGAATATCTTTTGTTCCATTGGCAAGGTTGTCATTCCTACTGACATTAATGTAGACATGAGTGCCGCAACTTGAGGAAGCCCTGCGCCGTGCTGTATTAACGTATTACCAAGTGGGAACACGACAAAGCTTGGAATGAGTGCCACAGATCCGAGTATTGCTGAATAAATAATACCTAAGAATCCGGACTGTTCTCCAATGATAGAAGAGATAAAGGACGGTGTTAAGATAGAAAGTGATAGTCCGACGAAAAGCATAATGGAGAGCATGGCAGGGAGAAGGTTTTGAAATATTTTCCATGATTTTAATAGGGCAGCTTTCGTTTTATTCCGATCCTTCATAAAAGAAATCCCCGTAAGAATAATGGCCAAAGTGTAAAGGATAGCGCCATTAATCATGATAAGATTCCTTTAAGTCTTTATATTTGTCTAAGAAAAATGATAAGTTTTTCATTTTTTCCTCAATATCCATTTGAAAATCTGCTAATTGTTCTTTTCCGGCTGTAGTAATTTTGTACATCTTTCTCGGCTTATCTGGAACGGATGTACTTACATAAGATTCAATAGCACCTTCGTTTTCTAATTTCTTCAGCGTACGGTAAAGGATGGCACTATCGATTGGATTGACCGGAAGTTCTTCTTCACATTTCTGAAGTAGTTGCCCGCCATAGTTATCACCTTCTGCTAAAAATAACAAAAGAAATGCACCTGTATGTCTTCCTGTATGTTTCATGAATATACCTCCTAGAGTGAATTGGAATATATACTGTTAATGACAGTATACTGTTGTTAACAGTGTATGGTGCATGAAGTGCTATGTCAATTTTAAAATGTTGATTAGTGCAAAGAATAATCCCTGTTCTAATCTTTCTAAATAAAAAAATAAAAGCCTACTGTTTTCTTGTGACAGTGGCTTTCATAGTTGGTAAACTACTATATTACGCTTAGGGAATCTCGCCTTTTGATAGTAACACATATAGGTTAGTTGCATATTGAGAAATAAAAAAAGACACTCTCAAGAGTGCCTCTTATTAGCAGCCGATTCCGCCGCCCCAACAGCTAGCTCCAACGATGATTAATAAAATAAAGAGCACAACAAGTAAGGCGAATCCACCGCCAAAACCACAGCCTCCACCACAACTACCACCATAGCCCATATTAACTCCTCCTTCCATAAAGTCCATATATTAATGGATTTATTTCACTTTATGTTTTTACGGATAAACTTGAGCAGGTCCTTTTGAAAAATAAAAGTACTCGGTATTTTAAGAGAGTTGACGACCTTATTTTTGTCACGAGTATTACGCTTATTACATATGGTATTTTATTCTGTGCATTGGGGGAAAGGAGATCGTTATGGCTAATTCTGAGATGATATTACGTTTACTTACGGATTTAAAGATTGAGCAGCAAGCATTAAGAGAGCAGTTGGAGAAAATGCAAACAGCTTTGACTATTCTTGAAGAAAAATCAACTACTCCTGAAGAAAAACCAGCTGTTACAAAGCAGCGTGGACATTCTGGGTTTCCAACATCTTTTCGTGATTGGAGAGCATCTTCTCAAAAGAATTAAGGAATCTTGTTATAGTAAGTTATACAAAGTCACAAATGAAAAAGTACAGTTTACTGTAGTTAATACAGAGGCTGTACTTTTTGTTATGTTAGTATAAGGTGTGATAGGCGGTTTGTATTTTCTTTGACTATTCCACCTTTAACTCGATCCCTTTATCCAACATATCTCCATTAATTTTCAAAGTTAATCCTTGCGTTTTTTTCGGTACATCGAATACAATGTTCCCTTCTAAATTTTCACTAGGATTAAGAACACCAAATTTAAATGTAGCAGTATTTGCAGCTTTAAGTACTAATTGAGATTCATTAGAAATGTGATATTCTCTTCCGGTACTATCAATTAATTTAAAGTTGTTGCTATTTAGTGTAATGGGTTCCTCGTGACCATTATGTACTCTGACGTCTAATACTTTAAATACACCTTGTGCTTTAACTTCTCCATTACCTATAACATCTAATGAATCGACAGAGCCTATTGATATGTATACACCAGAAGAATCTTCATGGGTGGGAAGCTCTTTTTGAGGATCCTTGTTGCTAAGTTCATCATTTTTTGTTTCTTTAGAAGTCTCCTGTTCGTTTTTCGTGTTACTGCTAGATGTATCATGTGAACTGCAAGCTGATAATCCAAACAAGAATGTGCTACATAATAATGATGTTACTAACTTTTTGTTCATAGTTTGTTCCTCCAAAATAGAAGTACTTTTATGGGTGCCATAATGATTTGATAAATCTATATTTTTCTTTATATGTATTAAATGGTGCACCTTATTATATTGGTTTTGGAATTAAAAGGAAACTTGATGTAAATAAAAAAGACACTGTGAAGTGTCTTTTTTATTTAAGTTATGCGCATTACTTAATAAGACGTTAGTTACTCATCCTGAACATGAGTAACTATGTAGGGTGATTTAATTATAACATTTTAACCAGTAATGGGTCTATATGGAATTTGTTTGATGATTATGTTTGATTATTCGAAATTACAAATATAAAAAAGCACCGATGCTTGGAATGATGAATCGATTTACAGCCGCGATACTCGGTGCGATTATTATGTATGAAATTGAACACCATGATTTCATGTGGACATTTGCAGCTGGAATTATGGGTGGGTATTTCTTGATTATAATTAATTTAGGATATTACAGCATGAGAGATGCGAAGAAATAAAGTGCTGTGTAAATAACTAATTTGGATGACTTGAATGTATAAACCTAAAAACTTTCCTTTATAGAGAGCTTTTTATTACAAAGAAAAGACACCCATATAAGAGTGTCTTTTCCAATAGTTTTTTAGCAGAAGCAAGAAGCTCCAACAATGATCAATAAAATAAACAATACAACTAATAAAGCAAAGCCGCCACCACAACTACTACAACTACCACCAAATCCCATAATAGTTCCTCCTTTAATAAGAGGGGAAAACAAGGGTACACTCATGTATTTTAACGGATTCAAATTACTTTATGTTTTTTACGCAATAATTGAGCAGGTCCTTTTGAAAATAAAGAAAAGACACCCTAAGGTGCCTTCCTCCGACTTGAACCATCTTAATTTTAATAATATTGGACTCCCGTCCGAATATTATTTTACCATGTTAAGTTGTTTTTGGAAATATGCTATATCGATAATTACAATCATACCATTAATAAGAACCCCATAAATGATAAACCATTCCACTAACAAAAAACAATAATCCTAAAAACAAAACAATTAAAGCAAGTACTCCATTTTGATTATGTTCCATAAAACTAGCTCCTTTTAGATTTATTTTTATCCCGCTATTTGTGGGCAGTAAAACTCCCACCTCAAAATTCAGGTGGAGCAAAGAAGTTAGGTGGGAGATAAACTGCCCGTAAACGCCCGATTGGTGAAGGCTAATAATCAGTGGGGGGATGAACAAAACCCCCACTGATTAAAGTTTCACTTTATATACAAAAAAGCCTTTAGTCGTAATTATGGCTAAAGGCTTTGAGCATTATACTTGTCACTTTATAAAATCTTATGAGAAGAATTTATAATGTTTTTTTATCAAATTTGAAACTGAAAATGTACTAGCTTGATAATGAAGCCTGGCTATTAGAATTGAAAAATTTTAGTTTTATTATAATTAATAGGAATGAAAGTAGTGTGAATATAAATCCGCTCCAAATAAGCTGGTGAATACCTAGGTTTGAAATGAACCAGCCTCCAATAGTTGTTCCTAGAGTAATTCCGAGATTTGAGAACGAAACGAATAGACTATTACCAAATTCAGGTGCTTCTTTTGCTTCGCTTATTAACCATGTTTGACCAACAATTAATCCACCAGCATGTACGATTCCCCAAATGAATACGATAAAAATCATTGGAACAAGGTAGGAACCTAAATAATAAACCAATATGTAAACAACAGAATATAGAATAGGGAATGATATTACGGTATTTATTATGCTTTTTTGCAGGAGACCACCAAATAAATGATTACCTAAAATCATAACTATACCAAATATGAATAGCATGATACTGATGAGAGATCCATTCATGGAAGTTACTTTTGCAAGGTACTCGGCGAAGTAGCTGTATACGGAAAACATGGCTGCAAAAAGGAATGTGACGGTTAAAATATTTAACCATAATCCTGGTTTGCCAAGTATACGAATTTGTTTGCCGAAAGACATTTTTTCTTTAACAGGCATAGAAGGAAGTAGGATTAGTATTCCAATGAATGCAAGTGTGTTAACGAACGCTCCGAATAAGAAAGCAACTTCGAGTGAAAATTGGTCTGCAAGGTAAGAGGTTAGTGGTACACCTAAAGCAAAGCCAACAGTAATTCCCATGAAAACTTTTGTAACTGCTTGACCGCTCTTTTCTGGAGGGACAAGTTTAGCAGCTGTTACAAGAGCGATTGAAAAGAAGAGTGGATGAAGCGCTGCCGGTAAAATACGAAAAATAAGCATGATTTCAAATTGTGTTGTATAAGCGTAGATTATATTTGAAATAACAAATATGAAAATTGCTGTTAATAAAATTATTTTGCGATTAATACTAGAGACGAGCAGAATTAAAAACGGACCAGAAATAGCAACAACTAGTGCAAATATACTTACTAAAAATCCAGCTTGTGTAGTTGAAATTCCGAATTTTTGAGTGATTTGTGGTAATACGCCGACAATACCCATCTCGGTAGTAATAATTCCGAACACACCTATTGCGAGTGTCAGAATAAGTAAAGGATTTACTTTTTTCATTTATAAAACTCTCCATTCATATCAGTATTTTGAAAGTTAATTCATTAACAAAGAAGCATTATTACAAGCATGATTGGATGCCAATATTATCAGGACTATGTAATTTGAAATACAATAACAGATATCTAAATAACTAGATATGATATGTTAAAAAATTTTCTCCTTTCCATGTTTCTTGCTTTTATAGGTAGTGCAACTTTATAAAAAAGTAATTGGATACCTGTAAAAAAGCAGAATCTGTGAAAGCTAATAATCAATTGATTATTAGCTTTCATTTTATAATTCGTTTTGGACGTATTCAGAAAACTCTCGTATTGTTTTTTCATTTCGACGATAGTATGTCCATTTTCCAATTCGGTCAGATTCTAGTAAGCCTGCTTTTTTCATAGTTAATAAATAACTAGAAATAACCGATTGGGCTAAGCCAGTTTTAAGCTGGATATCTCCTACACATACTCCAACTTGAAAGTTAAGGCCTTGTTCTAGATAAGGCTTTTCATCGAAATGGTTTTCTGGATTTTTCAACCATGATAAAATTTGACATCTTGTTTCATTTGACAATGCTTTATAAATTAATAAAGGTTCCATAAGGATATTATATCTACTTTTATAGATTTGTAAATGGGTTTTGGTGATTTTAAGGGAAGAAGGTATATGTGATCCCCTTAAATAGGAATAAGGTGCTCTTGATCTGTACCCTTTGTAAAGGACATTCCAAAAAAGTTAGGCAACCTCAAGAAGATGATTTCTGTATGCTGATATGATCCCCTTATAGTAGACAGTTGAAAGAAAGTTACTTTACTGTTTATTATGGAGGGGATTTTTTATGGGGAAAATTAGAAGAACTTTTTCAATTGATTTTAAAATGAAAGCTATTGAATTGTACTTACATAGAGGAATTGGAAGTAAGCTAATTGGAAAGGAATTAGGAGTTACATATTCAGTTGTAGATAGATGGATTAAAAAATATAAAAATGAGGGTATTCTGGGCCTACAAGAAAAACGTGGAAGATCTAAACAAACAAATGAAATAAGTCAAGATGCTAGAATACAACGATTAGAAGCGGAAAATGCATACTTAAAAAAGCTATTAGATACGAAAAGGGGGATGAGATCAAAAAAAGTAAATCAGTAGAATATGAGGTCATTCATACCTTAAAACAAAATTTTTCAATTGTATTGCTTTGTGAAATTGCAGGTGTTTCAAGAAGTGGATATTATAAGTGGAAAAAAAGAATCAACAATCCCTCTGAAAAGATGAAAGAGGACCAATTTATCATGTCTAAAATAGGAGAATGCGAACGAGATCCAGATATAAATGGCAGCTATGGTTACCGAAGAATTTGTATATGGCTCAAAAAGTATTATGGTTTACAGGTAAATCACAAAAGAGTATATCGTTTAATGAGGAGAATGGGGCTACAAGCTAAGATTCGAAAGAAAAAGTGGCGGCATTTTGGTTTAAAAGAACAATGCGTCGTGTCGGAAAATCTGTTAAACAGAGAGTTTTCAACTACAAGACCAAATGAAAAATGGGTTACAGATATAACTTATCTTACCTTTAATAATAAGCGCATATATCTTTCAGTGATACTAGATCTTTACAATAACGAAGTTGTGGCCTACCAAATGAGCGAATACAACAATTTAAAATTAGTTACAGATACAGTCAATAAAGCCTTAAGAAAAAGAAAAGCCTGCGAAACAGTATTACATAGCGACCGAGGTTATCAGTATACGTCAAAAAAATATAACCAATTACTTAAAAAGCACAAAATAACTGTGAGTATGTCTAGGAAGGGAAATTGTTACGATAATGCATGTATAGAGAGCTTTTTTAGTCATTTTAAGGCAGAATGCTTTTATAGACATACCTTTTATGAAAAGGCAGAAGTTTTTAAGGCCACTAAAAGATATATAAGCTATTACAATAACAAAAGATTTCAAAAAAGATTAAACAACCTTAGTCCTATTGAATTTGGAACTAAGGCTGCTTAATGAAAAGGCACCTAATCTATTACTGTCTACTTGACAGGGGTAAGACCAAGATTGTGAAGTTACCTTATTAAACTAACGGGTGATTTTTTGGAGGGAAATATTGGGGATGTAGATTTTTTTAAACAAGTAGTAAAAAGACTTTGCAACTAATAAAATAATAAGGTTTACTTCAGTAAAATAAGGTATAGTATATTTGTTGAATAGATTCTCTTTAAAGACAAGAAAAGTAGGTGAACAAAGTGGGAAAATATCAATTGGATTACAAAGGTCAGGCAGCTGTGGCAAAGTTTCATGAAAAACAGACGCCTGCCAAATTTGATAAAAAGCAGCAACTTGAAAAATTGCGTGCGGAGTATTTGAAAAAGAAGCAAAAACAAACAGATAAATAATATGTTACGTTTTTCCCGATTTTCTGTATATGGTGCAAACACAAGAAAATAGGTAAGTTATTCATCGTTCAAATATATACAGGCTATTTTTTCAAACCTCTTACTTATGCAACTAACGCATGCGTTAGTTCATTAAGAATAACTAAAGAAGTCGATTCCTTGAGATGGAAATCGGCTTTTTTAATAAGTGACATTTCCTTAGCGTCAGGAAAATGCGGATTTACAACGTTAAGGAGTTTACAATATTAAAAAGTCCAATTTCTCGGTATTAAGAAATTGGACTTTTTTCGTTACTTTGGAAAGGCGCCCTTTTATTGAATAAGAATTTTCTTTAAATCGCAGCGTGAATGCTGTGTTATATGACGTACCCGATTTCTTCGAGTTACTTTACACTGCTTTTCTGTTTCAATTTTCACTTCAGTAATGTATATTTCATTAAAGGCTTTTTATAAAACATCACTTACTTATTTGTTACCGAGTTGTTCCGCCAAACCGATTAGAAGTCCTTCGGTTCCACGAATGTAGCAGAGACGATACGAGTCCTCGTACTGAACAACTTCGCCAACGAGCTGAGCACCATACTTAGTAATAAGTCTGGATACCATTTCGTCAATGTCTTCAACGGTGAACATGACGCGTAGATAACCGAGGGCGTTTACAGGAGCAGTCCGGTGATCTGCTATAGTAGGTGGGGTGAGAAATCGCGAAAGTTCAATTCGGCTGTGGCCATCTGGGGTAACCATCACAGCAATCTCTACGCACTGAGAACCGAGTCCCGTTACATGGCCAGCCCATTCACCTTCGACAGTGGCTCGCCCTTCGAGGTTCAAGCCAATCTCCTCGAAGAAAGAGATTGCGTCATCAAGGGATTCTACAACGATGCCGACATTGTCCATTCTTAGTAATTTGTTTTTTGCCATAGTTTTATCTCCTTATGTGTAAAAATTTATTATCTGGTCCTCTTCATAATTATTCTGTTACAAATTCCTTCCAAACAAAAAACACTTTGTCGCAATTCATGATAACAAAGAAAAGTCACAGTATAGGAAAATGTGAAATTGGGTTTTCGGGTATGTCATATAGCATCTTGTTAACGAACAACACTTCGTAAACCCTCTACTATTGGAATATTCGCGAACCTTATTTCGTGAATGCCATCATGTTCAAATAGTTTCAAAAATTCGATACCGTAGTTGCTATACGATAAAACAACTTCGACTTCCCCACAAAATATTCCTGCCCTGTACTCCATTAAATGGTCCTTTAAGGAATAAGGAATGATTATTTGTTCCCTCCGATTTCGTTCAATTGCTGAAATTGCCTTGAAGGATTTTGCCTAGTCGAACTGACACGAATATAACCGATTTTCCGCAAAATATCACCTCGTTTTGAGACAAATCTTATGAGACAATCATAACTATGATTTTATATATGCTTCATCGGTTAAAGTACTACGAGGCTGTTTTTTATGTAGTTTGCTCACTTGTAGGTGTGATGTTAATTTATTATCCAGCTGTATTTGGAAGACCTGTAATCCTCCAATGAGGTGATTAAGATACTGTCAGATAATATAAATATAGCAAATTAGTTCATAAAACAATTGGAAAAGGTTATAATGGTGCATTTAATGTATGGCATTTCCGTAAAGATACAGGGCATCATTATGTGTTGTGCAAGGGTATAAAGTTCAATATGGGGCGTGCTTCTAAAAGCTATTAAGATAGGTAGGTGTAAATGTGTTACGTGTTCAATTATCTCAATACTTACTAAAAGAGTCTCAATCTGCTCTTCATCCAGATGGAAAACGAGTGTATATGTTAAATGATGAAGGGTTATCACCTTATCCTATCTATTTAAATTATCCTATTATGATGGGTGTGGGAACGAATTGGAATCAGCATAAAGGATTTGAAGAAATCATTAAAGGATTTATAGGCGTAATTAACAAATTTCCTATGTATATGTTATTTGAAACTTATTTGTGTAGGGACTTTATTGAAGGGTTTTTAGAAGAGAATAAATTCCCGTTTGAGCTGGTTTTTACTAATAAGAAAAGGGATACGAACTTTTTTAACGTGTTAATTACTAATAGTGATGATATAACTACACTTATGAAGTATTTCTTCCAATCAGCACAAGATTCCCTCTATACGGTATTAAGTTATTCAGCGGGCTGTAAGATTATCAGCAATAATACTGAGGAGATTGGATTAAAGGCTGACAGTTTCTATCCAAGCTTTTCATTTATGTATGATGCGCAAGAATTATTTATTATTGGTGGGGAAGAAAAATGGTCAGATATCCATTATATAAAAAGATTTTTCCATCTTGAGCAGATTACAGATGAGCTAACTATTGATTTAAGAAAATGAATTTAATGATGATGTGTGTTTTAATTATATAAGTCTTGGATCTAAGGAATTAAAGTTAGTTGAGCAACTTTGTGTAGCGGAAGGATTATGTGTATGTCACACCACACTAAAGACCGAAAGTGATAAAGTGTTGTGTAAATAACTAATTTGGATGACTTGAATGTATAAACCTAAAAACTTTCCTTTATGGAGAGCTTTTTTATTACAAAGAAAAGACACCCATATAAGAGTGTCTTTTCCGATAGTTTTTTAGCAGAAGCAAGAAGCTCCAACAATGATCAATAAAATAAACAATACTACTAATAAAGCAAATCCTCCAGAAAAACCGCAGCTTCCGCCGCAACTACCACCAAATCCCATAATAGTTCCTCCTTTAATTAAGAGGGGAAAACAAGGGTACACTCATGTATTTTAACGGATTCAAATTACTTTATGTTTTTTACGCAATAATTGAGCAGGTCCTTTTGAAAATAAAGAAAAGACATCCTAAGGTGCCTTCCTCCGACTGGATAACGACATTTCATGTATTGGATTGTGGGAACTGGTGGATAAATTGCAAATTTGTTACCAACCACTCACTCCAACATCCGCCTTCAACCACTCCACCCAATCCAAATCTTCTACCTTAAGCAAACTGAGCGAAACACCTTTCATATCTAAAGAAGTGAGAAGGGTACCAACCTTTACGAATTTAACTTGTAAGCCTTCCAGCTCACATAAACGGCGAATGTCGTTTGCGAAAATGTATTGTTCCATTAATGGTGTCGCACCTAGTCCATTAATGAGGATGGCGAAGTTGTCGCCTTTTCTCCAGCGATAAATGCTTTTTAGTTTGTTCATCAGTTCGATCGCTAATATTTCAGAAGAAGATAGTGCTTCTTTACGGTAACCTTTTTCCCCGTGGATACCAACGCCGTAAAACACTTCATCATCATTTAATGTGAATGAAGCTTTTCCTTGTACTGGATCATTTGCAGGTGAAAGAGCGACTCCTAATGTGTGTAAGTTTTGGATGACAGAACGGCCAAGTGCTGTTAGTTCTTCTAAAGAATGTCCTTCAAGAGCGGCTGCGCCTAATATTTTTTGAACGAAAATGGTGCCCGCTACGCCGCGTCTTCTTTTATTAAAAGAAGCATCATCTTCAATTGAAACGTCGTCATTTACGATGATGTGGTCAATTTGTCTTCCTTCTTCTTTGGCGATTTGTTCTGCAGCTAAAAAGTTTTCTACGTCATCTTTAAAGTTTTTAATGATGAATAAAATACTTTTATCTTTTGGTATGAGGCGAGTTGCCGCTGCAATTTGTTCGACTGTAGGCGGAGTGAAGATACTTCCGTTTACTGCCGCTGTAAGCATTTCTTTTCCTACATAACCTATATCAGCAGGTTCGTGTCCGCTACCACCGCCGCTTATAAGGACAACGTTTTGCTTCATTTTTTCGATATCTTTTACATAAATGATGTTATGTGTTTCGTCATAGTTTACTTTGTCGTTATGTTCAAAATAAAAGCCATGCAGCATATCTTGAACAATATTTTGTACATCATTCATAATCTTTTTCATTGCTTTGGCCACCTTATGATTACTTTGCTGATTGCTCAAGTAAAAGTAGTAATTGATTGTTTATCATATTTTTCATGAGAGAAGACATAATGGATGGATCTACTTCACATTTACTTTCAATCCAATCTTTTATCGTTCCAACGAAGCCGTGACTATAAAAGGAGGCAATCGTATTTTTTGTTTCAATAGAAAGAGTTAATCTACAGCTCATAGATAGTTCATCAATAATCTTCATATATAAGTTTTTCGTATGCTCAAATAAATAGTGATTGAACGAGTTTTGTTCAATGACTTTAAAAGCATTTCGGTAAAATTTTTGATTTTCATAAAAGTAATCAAATAATAAATCAAAAATGTTTTCCCATGTTTCATAGTCGAGAAAGTCTATAATGTTTTCTTTCGTTTCTTCTCTATAAATCCAGCTTAATAGTTCAAATTTATCTTTAAAATGATAATAAAAAGTTTGCCTACGCATTTGACAGTGTAACATAATATCGCTCACTGATATTTTATGAAACGACTCTGTTTCCATTAAATGTTTCAATGAATTCGCGATTATCTTTTTAGAAATTATAGAAGAGGTCATCTTAATCATCCCTAGAATGTTAGTAATATAAGGCTGTTTTCTCAAAGATTGTTGCTGTTAAAACTAAAAGGCAGATTTAATCTACAAAACGTGTAGAATACTTTGCTATAATCAACCCAGGATATATAATTATGGTTAATCGAAAGGAGGGATAATAATGAAACAAGTAGCTCTCCATCATTTGCACAAAGAGCATAATAAACGAATAGCAGAATTTCATAAAAACCACGAAATTGAAATTCAGCGTGGTGAAAATGGGAACGGTTTGTTAGCTAAATGGGAAAGATTTTTTTATAACAAGGTAATTTCCCCTCTAAAGAATGTGAAATAATACCTACCTATTAAATGAATTGTCATCCTTGTACAGTTCATTTTGTATCGCATTTTAAGTCAAATACGCATTAATCTTTTTTTCTTATTCAACTAAACTGCTCCGTTAGTTACATAACAATAAACCACTGAATCTACCTAAAAAGCATCTGATTAATGATGCTTTTTATCTTTTCTTAATGCTTCAACTGTGAAATAGTTAGATTTTTGACAAGCTGAAATAAGCATTTGCTCTACTCGATTTTCAAATGCTAAGTTTTTATGTAACTCAAGCCAACGATACCAGTAGAGGTAACTATCCAAATAATACGTATCTCCACATTATTGAACGCCTCCTGAAAATGCATTATATTCAACCATAATCAGTATTTTCAAGAGAGCAACAATCTATACGAAAACAGCCTAATATAAAAATCCTATCCATAAATGAGAGCGGTGTCTTTAGACAGATTGTCCTTTTTGTCCGTTTACTATAAAACGCTTTCATTTTAACATGAGTAGTAAGAAGAAGATTTCAAATATATCACAATATATTAAAGGAATTGAGGGAGAATCACAATGAAAAAGATTATAAACAAACCAGAAACATTAGTAATGGAAATGTGCAACGGAATGGTTATGGCTCATCCAGAGCTTGAGCTTTTGAAAAAATATAAAGTGATTAAGAAGAAAGAAATGAACGAAAATAAAGTAACGTTAATTAGCGGCGGTGGTAGTGGTCATGAGCCAGCACATGCAGGATTAGTTGGAAAAGGAATGTTAGATGCGGCAGTGTGCGGAGATGTGTTTGCTTCTCCTTCACAAATTCAGGTATATCAAGCGATTAAAGAGACGGCAAGTAAAAAAGGTACGTTATTAATTATTAAAAATTATAGCGGCGATATTATGAATTTCAAAAACGGTGCGCATTTAGCGACTGAAGATGGAATTGAAGTAGACTACGTAAAAGTGGACGATGATATTGCGGTAGAAGATAGTCTGTACACAGTAGGACGCCGCGGCGTTGCGGGAGTTATTTTCGTTCATAAAATTGCCGGCGCAGCAGCGGAAGCAGGTATGGATTTGGGAGCGGTGAAAGCTATCGCTGAAAAGGCAGCTGCTAACGTGCGTACAATCGGTTTAGCGTTAACTTCTTGTACAGTTCCAGCGAGTGGATCACCTACTTTTACACTTGCGGAAGATGAAATGGAATACGGCGTAGGTATTCACGGCGAACCAGGTATTAAACGCGAAAAAATGCTGTCAGCTGATGAATTAGCTAACCGTATGACAAATGATTTAATGAAAGATTTAGGAGTAAAAGATGGCGAGGAAATCGCGCTTCTTGTAAATGGTTTTGGCGGCACACCACTGCAAGAACTTTACCTATTTAACAACGCAGTTACGAGAGAATTAGCTGCTAGAAACATTAAAATTAATAGAGTATTCGTCGGTAACTATATGACGAGTATTGATATGGCGGGTATGTCTTTAACAGTAATGAAATTAGATGACGAGCTAAAAACATTACTATCGAAAGAGTGTAATACACCAGCGTTTAAAGTAGATGGACCAGTTGAAAGTGTAGAGTATGTTAATGTGCTTGAAGATGTAGAAGAGAAGGAAGTTTCCTTTGAAATAGAAACAGCGGAAGAGCACGCTGTTATGAAAGATAATGTAATTACATTAAACAACATGATCTATCTCGTTGATAAAATGAGTGACATCATTATTAAAAATGAAGTACCGTTCTGTGAGTTAGATACACATGCAGGTGACGGCGACTTCGGAATGAGTGTGGCGAAAGGATTTAAGCAATTAAAGCGTGATTGGAGTTCTATTTTAGGAAAAGAGAATGTAACGATCGGATCATTCCTTGACGGTTGTTCGATGATTATTATGGAACATTGCGGCGGCGCTTCAGGTCCAATTTGGGGCGGTGCGTTCCGCGCAGCTAGTAAAGCAGCAGGCGAAAGACGTGAGCTAACAGTAGGAGAGTTCGCTGAAATGTTACAAGCAGCACTTCAAGGTATACAATCTATCGGTGAAAGATCGTTCGGAAGAGGAGCGGTAGTTGGTGATAAAACGCTTGTTGATGCACTTGCTCCATGTGTAGATTCTTGGTTAGACAGTGCATCAAACGAAGTAAACGTGAAAACTGCCTTTGAAAAAGGAGCAGAAGCAGCGGTTAAAGGCGCAGAGTATACGAAAGAAATCGTAGCTCGCATGGGCCGCGCTGGTACAGTTGGTGAAAGAAGCTTAGGATATCCTGATGCAGGTGCACATGCACTTGGGGTTATCTTTACGGAGATTTCGGGTAGTTTGAGATAGAAATTAGAAGATCCCTTCTACCTTAAGGTGGAGGGGGTTTTTAATATAGTTGAATGATATATTAATGTGGTTTAGAAGCAAATCAATTACTTTAGTTGCAAATGATTTCGGTGCAGAGTTCAAGGTTAAATGGGCTGAAGTTAATAAGTAGTCTGCTATATGTCGTTTAAGAAAGGGCACTCCATTGAGGGAGTGCCCTTTTCGTAATTAATGGTGTTAACGGATAAAAAACTCTTTGTATTACCAGGAGTCACCGTGGCTGGATTGCATGTACATAATTGTACTAGATTTAGTCGAATCAACTTGTTCCTTAGATTCTGATTGTGAAGGGAATGCTAATCCTATAGATAAAGCAGCTGAAAGGGTTAAACCTAAAATCGTTCCGAAAATTTTCTTCATTATTTCAACGCTCCTTTTTCGAAAGTTTTTTCTTTAGCTTGATGACTAAGATAAAAGTATTTACTAGCTTTTAAGTCGTTACTTTCTTCGTAAAACTTAACTGCTAATTTTTCAGTGTATTCTTGTGTGTAATTATAGAGTTGTTGTGTGTCGAAAAATGAGATAGCTTCCAAGAAAAAAACTTTTTCAATAATTTTCTGATAATTTAAAGGGTAATTAGAATATAAATAGAAATTCAACTAGGATTCCTTAGGTGGTGATCATTTATTTATTGTCAAAAAATAAGTGAATCGAGCAAGTATGACTATTGCACTTAAAATAAATAACAGCCTTTTTGTAAAATGAATCTACATAAACTGATTCAGAATCTTATAAGAATCTATTTATTCAAATAACAAACAGCCCAAGTTCCAATGAGGAACTTGGGCTGTTTGTATGTTTTATTTTCTTAGTATTGTAAATAAGCATTTTACTCCATCGTCATCAAGATAAAAAAACAAGTGATCATACTTTATGGTTGTGTAAAAAACTTGAAAAAAAAACATAAACCAGCAGAACCTTTGTATTTTGCTATCCTACGCATTTCACCCTGCACAAAAAAATATTTCTCAACATTTTATTTGTTGAAAAAGATTGAATATTCTCTATAAAGAGAATATTATGTTGCTATCGGCAAAAAAAATGATAATTCGCAGACACTGGGGAGGAAATACATTGAAAAAGAATAAGAAGTTAAAACCTTTATCAGTTTTAGCAACAGCGGCAGTACTAAGTAGTAGTTTTGCTTTTGGAAGTCATGCAGCTTATGCTGAGACACCACCAACATCATCTCTACCAATAGATGAGCATTTAATACCGGATGAGCGTTTGGCAGAAGCGCTAAAACAAAGGGGAGTAATTGATCAATCTGCATCACAAGCTGAGATGTCAAAGGCTGTCGAAAAATATGTTGAGAAAAAGAAAGGGGAAAACCCTGGTAAAGAAATCTTGACAGGAGATAGTCTTACGCAAGAAGCTTCTGATTTTATGAAAAAAGTAAAAGATGCAAAAATGAAGGAAAATGAACAGGCGCAGCAGCCTACAGTAGGGCCAGCAGCTGGACAAGGTGCTGGATTGAATTCTAGTAAATTAAATGGAAAAGTACCTACTGCACCAGCGAAGCAAGAAGAGTACAACGGTGCTGTTCGAAAAGATAAAGTACTTGTTTTACTTGTAGAATTTAGTGATTTTAAGCATAACAATATTGATCAAGAGCCAGGATACATGTATTCTAAGGACTTTAATCGTGAACATTATCAAAAAATGTTATTTGGTAATGAACCATTTACGTTGTTTGATGGATCGAAGATTAACACATTTAAACAATATTATGAAGAACAATCTGGCGGGAGCTACACAGTTGATGGAACTGTAACGGAATGGCTTACTGTTCCAGGGAAAGCTTCAGATTATGGTGCGGATGCGGGCACTGGTCATGATAACAAAGGTCCTTTAGGGCCACGTGATCTTGTGAAAGAAGCATTAAAAGCAGCGGTAGCAAAAGGAATTAACTTAGCAGACTATGATCAATTCGATCAATATGATCAAAATGGTGATGGAAATAAAAACGAGCCAGATGGCATTATTGATCATTTAATGGTTGTACATGCTGGCGTGGGTCAAGAAGCTGGCGGCGGTAAATTGAAAGATGATGCGATTTGGTCTCATCGTTCAAAACTTGGATCAAAACCATATGCGATTGATGGCACAAAATCTTCTGTTTCAAATTGGGGCGGAAAGATGGCTGCATACGATTATACAATCGAGCCTGAAGATGGAGCAGTTGGTGTGTTTGCGCATGAGTATGGTCATGATTTAGGCTTACCAGATGAGTACGATACAAAGTATTCAGGACAAGGTGAACCTGTTGAGTCATGGTCTATTATGAGCGGCGGTAGCTGGGCTGGAAAAATTGCAGGAACAGAGCCAACAAGTTTCTCACCACAAAATAAAGAGTTTTTCCAAAAGAATATGACGGGCAACTGGGCGAATATCGTTGAGGTAGATTATGATAAACTTCGCACAGGAGTCGGTGTTGCAACATATTTAGATCAAAGTGTTACAAAATCAAAACGACCAGGAATCGTTCGTGTTAACTTGCCAGACAAAGATATCAAAAATATCGAATCTGCATTTGGTAAGAAGTTTTATTACAGTACAAAAGGAAATGACATTCATACAACACTTGAGACACCAGTATTTGATTTAACAAATGCAAAAGATGCTAAGTTCGATTATAAGGCATTCTACGAACTTGAAGCGAAGTATGATTTCCTTGATGTATATGCGATTGCAGAAGATGGAACGAAGACACGTATTGATAGAATGGGCGAAAAAGATGTAAAAGGCGGCGCGGATACAACTGATGGTAAGTGGGTTGATAAAACTTACGATTTAAGCCAATTCAAAGGGAAAAAAGTAAAACTGCAATTTGAGTATTTAACAGATATTGCAGTAGCTTATAAAGGATTTGCGTTAGATAATGCAGCATTAACTGTAGATGGCAAAGTTGTTTTCTCTGATGATGCAGAAGGCCAGCCAGCAATGACGTTAAAAGGATTTACTGTATCTAACGGATTGGAACAGAAAAAAAATAACTACTATGTAGAGTGGAGAAATTACGCTGGTTCTGACACGGCGTTACAACATGCGCGTGGCCCAGTGTTTAATACAGGAATGGTTGTATGGTATGCGGATCAAAGCTTTACAGATAACTGGGTAGGCGTTCATCCAGGTGAAGGATTCTTAGGAGTAGTAGATTCTCATCCAGAGGCAATCGTAGGTACATTAAACGGACAACCAACTGTGAAGAGCAGTACGCGTTATCAAATTGCCGATGCGGCATTCTCATTTGATCAAGCGCCAGCATGGAAAGTGAATTCGCCAACTCGCGGTATCTTTGACTATAAAGGATTACCAGGAGTTGCAAAATTTGATGATTCTAAGCAGTACATCAACAGCATGATTCCAGATGCAGGACGTAAGTTGCCGAAACTAGGATTGAAGTTTGAAGTAGTAGGTCAAGCTGAAGACAAGTCTGCAGGTGCAGTTTGGATTCATCGATAGAATAAGGTGAAATTAAGAGGGAGCTGCCTCATAAGTTGGTGAAACCGACTTATGGACAGCTCTATTTTTATTGTGGAAACGAGGCAGTTTAGTTTAGGAACCAGTTTGTTGGAAAGGAAGATATAAAATTCATTTTCAATAAAAACGAAAAAGTTATGTTACAAAAAGGAATGGGCCTATTAATTATATGAAGAAAGGCATGTATTGTGTTATTAGACAAAAATACTTGATACACGAATGTTACCGTCACTCGCTTTCCTCATTATTATAAGCTAATAGTGGTTCGTACATCATTATAGCGTGATTCTCCGTTACATATTGGTCTTCTATAAACTGTTTCTGTTGATTATATACTCTACGTTGAATAACATTATGTCGTATATAACCACCCCAGTATGCAGATTGGATTGAGTGTTCTTTTTCATATACTTCATATTGATAAAGCTGCGGATGGGTAACTCTCCATTCACCGACTAAATGCTTATCTGTAATATAAAGGTGAAGTTGATACGATTGGTCCGTTTCATTTTTGATTTGTAAATCCAAATAGTTATAAGAACAAGTTGCGCCGCTTCCAAATGGTTGGGTCCGCTTGGAATCAGGAAAGACATCAAAACTATGACGATATCGCTCTGTTACTGTCAATGGTGTATGTAAGGTCATCCAATATATTAAATTTGAAAGCTGACAAAGCCCTCCTCCAATGCCTGCTTGAAAAGATCCATAGTGTAGTATCATGCCCTCTACATACCCTTTTCTCCTCGTAGGCTTACCTATTAAACGCCAGTAAGAGAATGTTTCTCCCGGTCTAATGACGATACCATTTAGTTGTTTAATAGCAATCTTCAAATTAACAACTTTATTTTGTTGATACCACATATCTACATCTTTGAGCTTACGAAGTAGTATCGTTCGGTGCTGAATCGCTGTATAGGGTAACTTTTCTTGTTGAAACGTTTTTGCATATGTTTTTCCGTCTGCTAACCACTGAATGTACCTCTTTGTAGAGTAATACCATGTCCCTAGTAGAATGCGATACTTAGACCGCTGTTTAGGACGTAAGTTCACTAAATTCATTTTATTTCCTCTCTCCATCAATAAGTTGTACTTTTTTTAGCTGCATAATAATTAACATAAATAGATAAAAGACGCAAAAGAACAGGATAATTAATCTAATGGGGACTTTATTTTTTCCATTTTTAAATTGCTTATAGTGATGTGAAAATCCGCTTCAATACGATAAATTCAAATAACACATTATAAATATAAAGGACAATCTTAAATAAAAAATAATGAAAATTAAAGAAATTCTAAAGTATTAATATGTTTTTACTAAATATTGATTGATAATAAGTTGTTTTTTGAGACTTTACTAGGTTCTGTTGCAATGCTTCTTAGCAAATAAAAAGTTAAGTTAATTACAATGAAAGATTATGCAACTCTTAGTAATTACTGTAATTCATTGTACGTCGAAAAACCGCAGTCTAGTCCCTGACTGCGGTTTCGTTTATATAGAGATAGAATCAAAATTCTATACTTTCGGAATTTTTTACACGGGCAAACCATTGACCTATTATCTCGTTATGATGCTCAATAATTTGAGACGCCGATAATAATGTAGAGTTATATGTACTATGTCCATTCTTTACAAGAGTAACGTCATATCCTAAGCTGTATGCACGCCGGCATGTTGCATCTATGCAAATTTCAGATTGAATTCCTGCTATAACAACTCGTTTTATATTTCTCATTTCCAGCTCTTGTTGAAGACTCGTTTTATGAAAAGAATCCGGATGATTCTTTTCAAGAACGACATCTCCTGTTGCTGGAGTAATTGATTTATGAATTTCCCATCCAGGTGTCCCTTGTCTAAGCGAAGAACCAGACTTCCCATTAAACTTCATATAAAAAATAGGGGCTGAAGCAGAACGGGCTTTAGAAATCAATAATTGAATGACTCTTAATAATTCCGTTCTATTATATAGGACTTTTCTCTCCTCAAATGAACCTACCTGTACATCAATAATAAGGAATGCTGTACAGCTTTTCATCATAAATACCCTCCTAATACTTGGTTCAAAAATACAAAAGTGAAATATATGCAAACTACAATGCTATGCATATTTAATGTATCCAAAAGTTCCAAAGAATATTGCATGGAGGTATGAAGTGGATTCCAATAATTGTATCTATTCTTTTTCTAGAATCTGTTATTAAACCTGAAATCAAATATATAATTATTGGTGCAGCTATAATTGCTATTCTAGCCAATGTTGTTGCCGGAACGAAGCGTCTCTTTAAATAAATCGACTTCAAATTAATATCCAAGACACTCAAAAGTATAAATAATTTAAGTGTCTTGGAAATATTTTATCCTTTAAATATTTCTGGTTTTTCCACTCTGAATGATTTCACCTCACCGCACTCTAAACAGAATGTTGTTAATAGTTTAGAACGGTCTCCTGCTTTAAAGAGCGAACTAGACGTATCTTCACAAACATATGCATGATAAGCAAATCCAACTTTCCCCTCTTTAAATTTAGTAGAACCGCAATTATCACATCTCTTATTTTTCATAGTACTAACACCTCTTTAGGTTGATATTTATTTTGGTGTGTTTTTCTATTGTAAAATACATTTCTCCATCTCCTTTACAAATAGAAGTAAATTAACTTGGTTATAAATAGTGTTTTCGACATGATACACCATGTCCCTTTGTAAAACTTTGTGAAATATGCTGCGGAGGGCTGTCTGTATGTTATATTTCCTTTTTATTTATATATTCGCAAGTAAAATAGCATGATATCAGTATGAATCCCTATAGTAATATGAATTTTTGCATATTTTGAAATTCAGTATATCCTCCGAAAAGTTTTAATTGTATAATGTGTTTTGTCATATTCTTTTAGATTTTTCGACAAAAAATAACAAAAAATAGAAGACGTATTGGGAGAAGGCATTATGTACACAAAACTATTAAAATCAATTACATCATTATCACTAATAGGTGGTGCTTTATTATATACAAATGGCAGTGATGTGAAAGCTGCTGAAGCGGGCGTTTTTTCTGATGTGCCTACATCGCATTGGTCGTATCCTGCGATTAAAGATTTAGCGAGCAAAAATATTATTTCAGGTTATGGAAATGGGATATTTGGCTTTGGGGATGTTGCGACGAGGGAGCAAGTTGCAGCTTTAATTTATCGAGTGCTAGTGCCGAATAAGCAAGGCGGTTCGTTTAGTAATGATGGAACTCGTTACGTATTAAAAGATGGCTCTACGTTTAAAAATCCTTACGGTGATATTAATCGAGATTCTACAATGTTTCCAGAAGAGGTATTAACTTTAACGAATTTAGGGGTTTTTAAAGGTGATGAAAATGGCCGATTTAGACCTAAAGCTTCTGTGAGTCGTGCGGAAATGGCACAAATTCTTACAAATGCTTTTCATCTTGCTGCTAAACAAAAACATACATTTAATGATGTTCCAAGTCCATTTTGGGCAGAAAATGCGATTAGTGCGGTGCAATCAAACGGAATCGCAGATGGTACAGGCAACGGGGAATTTGAACCATATGGCACAGTAACACGTGAACAGTATGCACAGTTTTTATATAAAACTTTGAAATATAAAAATACTGATGTAAAGGATACAGGAGATGCGGCATTATTAACAGCATTCAAAAATGAAGTACAAAAGCGTATTAATACATACGAAACGAATATTACACTTCCATATTACACGAGAAATAGTAATAAAGAAGAAGTTATGAATACACTTTTTAACGCATATAAAGAAGTCGCAAATAAAAATGAGTATACAAATTATAATAGATCGAATGTTTCATACTCACTATCTGGATCGCCCGGGAATTATACGTTTACGCTACATATTACATATCGCGAAACGAAAGAACAAACCGAGTATGTGATGAAAGAAGCGAAAGCAATCGTTTCTTCTATTATTCAAGTAGGGATGGATGATCATGAAAAAGTGAAGGCGGTTCATGATTACGTAGTAAAACATGTTTCTTACGATACGTCTTATAAAGCGTATACAGCATATGAGGCAATCGCGAATCGTTCTGCCGTTTGCCAAGGTTACACCCTATTAACCTATCAATTATTAAAAGAAGCTGGAATTGAGAATCATTTTGTAGTAGGAACTGGAGACGGTCAGCCTCATGCTTGGAATTTAGTTAAAATCAATAACAAATGGTACCATCTTGATACAACATTCGATGATCCAATACCTGATAAACAAGGGCGAGTAACATATTCTTATTTCAACTTATCAGATGAACAAATTGCAAGAAATCACGAGTGGAACCGCGGGGACTATCCGCAGGCTACAACAAATTATTATGATACACTTACAAATAAAATTGCAGCGGGTAGCTCTAAAACAACTGCATACGAGCAAATATTAAAAGATACAAAACTAAATTATTTAGCAAATGAATACGTTGCGAATAACTATAACGAATTAAAAAGTAAAATGCAGCAGCGCTATAGTGCAAAAGTAGAAAAGATTGAGGTTCTTTATAAGCAATCAATGGACGGTTCCTTACAAGATGTGAAAAAAGCAATTGGAGAAATAGGTTTTCCAAAAGGAGCGAACCGTGTTTCTTATAAAGCGGAGCCGTATAATGCAAAAGAAGGGTATTCTTTGGTGACGATTACGTTTATGTATTGAGAATGAGAAAAAGCATCTGTTTCAGATGCTTTTTTATTATTTTGATTCGACATAATGTGATAACGGAACATAACTGCATCTGTTATGATAACCTTGGGAATTTTACATTTTGGAGGATTAGTAATGGACAAAAAGAAGATTTTTGCTGTGTTAATAGGAATCGTGGTTTACTTGCTTTTGTTATCCATCCAGGCGTCCCAGACAAACGTGTTCCTCTAAAAAATAAACTTGCAGTAATCCTTCCATTGATTGTTATATTCGGTTTAATTTCCTTATATATATAATTAAAACAAGTACTTATCAAGTAACGTTAAAGATATCGATATAGTTAACTGGAAAAATGCATCTCACGCAATCAATGGTGAGTTCTCTAACGAAGTTAATGCCAGGATTCTTGATTTTGTAGAAAAACATTCTAATGACAACTAAGTTGAAAGTGGAAAATATGTTGTAATAACAACTTTATCTCTATATAGCTATTTAAGGGGATTTAGCTCATTTTTTATTTTGGGACATTTTAAAATCTTAGCTTGCTGGAGATAGGGTATCGCCAGCATTTCGGAAAAAAACACGCTAAGAGCATGCAGGACTTTATACAGTTTTCCGGTTAATCCAGTACCAAACTAAACTCATGGTCCGGAACACCAACAGGTGATTGGAGTTGGGCTAAGATTAATATGAACGATTACTACTATGCAGATATGCAAAACTACGATACCAACACTGAACGTGTTGTTTCTCATGAAATAGGGCATGCTTTTGGTCTTGCTCATAACGATATTAGTACAAGTGTAATGCGTGATAAATGGCCGCAAGTACTTGCGCCAAGTAAAGCTGATTTAGATGAAATTACAAGGATGTACCCATAATAATTAATAGGAGGACCTTAAAATGAAAAAATATATTCCATTTTCTATAATAACAACAGTTGTATTATTGGCTTCTGGATGTTCTCAGTTTAATAGTAAAACCGATGCAACGGTAAATAAAACTCAGATAAAAACTGCTGAGGTAGCAAATAACTCCCAGTCAAATGATTTTCCTGTAATTAATATGGGTGGAAAAATGGTGAAATACTATGACGACACATCCACTTTGGTAAATGACAGCTCCTCTGCAATTGAAGGGAATATAGTTAAAAATAAATATATTATATATAACGAAGTATATTTTACCATTTCAACAGTTGTTGTCACAGATGTATTAGAAAGTAATGATAATATTAAAGTAGGCGATAAAATAACGGTTCTTCAAACTGGTGGAGTTTTCGAATATAAGTCCGATCCAAAAAATAAAAAGACATTTGATACGGAGCAATCAATGAAAGATGGCCAACAATTTGAAGTAGTTTTTGAGAAGGCTCCTGTGATAAAAGAAAATAAAAAAGTAATTCTTTTTTTGGAAAAATATAAAGGCCCAATTAGTTGCCAATATGTAACTAGTGGTGATTTCCAAGGGAGATTTCCAGTGGATGAAAATACAGATACTGTGAGTCCGCAAAATAAAGATTTTAAAGAAAAATTCATAAAAACAAATGACTTAAAAGAAAAAATTAAAAAGTTAAAAAAGGAAGAACAATAAAACGAAAATAATTAAGCTACTAAATAATAGAAACGAAACCAACTGTGCTATTTAAAATGGTACAGTTGGTTTCGTTTTGGTACTAACGCTTGCGAAGGTAAAGTTTTTTGCGATTTTGGGCATTTTTTCATGAAGAAAAGACACTCACATGAGTGTCTTTTCCGATAGTTTTTTAGCAGAAGCAAGAAGCTCCAACTATGATTAATAAAATAAATAATACAACTAATAAAGCAAAGCCGCCGCCACAACTACTACAACTACCACCAAAGCCCATAACAGTTCCTCCTTTAGATAAGAGGAGAAAACAAGAGGTCACTCATGTATTTTAACGGATTCAATTTACTTTATGTATTTACGCATGAATTGAGCAGGTCCTTTTGAAAATAAAGAAAAGACACCTTCTAAGGTGTCTTTCTCCGATTTGAACCATCTCAAGTTTAATGATAGGGGGTCTCGCCACACATCCATCAACTTAACGTATATTTTTATACAAAATGCGGTCTTTCCACGTAGTTTTTTATTATCTTTTATAGATGTTATAAAAGTAGGCACATCAAATAAACCCTGACGGGTTTCAAATTTTCGCTATGCTACCTGATGGGCAGAAGTGGTATACTCATACACAACACCTAAAATATCAAAGACTGTTTTTTTCTCATATCTGTGAGATTTTCGTCCGTTTCGCTGTAGGAGGTTAAACAGACGAAGGAGAATCTTTGATAATTCTTGGGTGTTTTTATGTAGTGCTTGATGAAAAAGCAAGAAATAATCTTTAATTATGTACATCGCTTTATATTCACTTAGTTCTTTCTGTTTCTTACGTAACAGGAGTTCTCTCATTTTAAACATAGTAGAAGAACATAATAGGATACTAATGAGTTGTCCATAAAGGTGGCATTCTAATCGCTCTTGTTTAATAGATTTACAACGATGAATTCGAAACCAAGATTTCCATATTTTAAATAACAGCTCAATTTGCCAACGCAGTGAATATAAATCATAGATTTTCTCTTTCGGTACCCATTCCGTAGGAATGTTTGTCATATATACCGTAATTCCTTGTAAAAGTTTCGTACGCTCTGTATATGTAATCCCTTTTTTCTTTTCACGAATAGCTCGATCATGTAGACGTTTCTGTTTTTGCTCCTCTGTACATCTATAAACCACAATGCGAGTGGGTAGTTTGTCTTTGCTCCCTACATATACATCATGTAATTCATACACTTGGACAGGTTGTAATTGGTTCATGATGTCTTCCAAATGAATTTGTATATATACCGGTCTCAATTGAGCAGGTTTTGTTTTAAATACCACTGTTTCGAATTCTTTTCTATATATTTTAGTTGGTAATTTAAGACGCGATAAATAATACCCTTCCTTATCTTGGATCGATTTAAAGTCTTGTAAACGAAAATACCCTAAGTCACGAATATATAGTTCATTCTTTTGTGTCATGTCCATTCGAGTCGTCCCATATGCCTGATCACTTCGTTTTCCTGGTTCAATTTTCACATCAGAAAACTCTCCACTCAACAAGTCATACTCTAATTGAATTTTCACACCAGCTGTATGACTACAGCCTCCGGCACCAGGATAAGTAGCTGCGAATCAATCTGGAACTTGAAAGGTTGTAGAATCAAGGATGCGAATCCGCTCAAAGTAAGCAGAAAGAGAATGAGAAATTGTAGATGATCCTCCAATTTTAGCTTGTAGAAGTGTAGTAAATACATTTCGAAAGAAGGCTAAAGAAGCCGAGTTAAATCGTCGATTCAGTCCCTCAGGACTTAATAAAATTCCTGTTGAAGTTTCTAATTGACTACAAAGTTGAGTAAGAGAGGTTGTAGCGATTTGTTGATTTAACCATACACACAAAGATAAAAAATGGTGCCCATGGCACTTACGTTTTCGTTTCATTCCACCTGCTTCTATAGCTAATTGATTAAGTGTAGCGGGAGATATATATCGATATAACTCTTCGGCAAATAAAGACAGCTCTTGTTTTTGATGCATATTCATAAAAAGCACGTCACCCTTTCTCATTAACATAAGAGAATAGTAACGTGCTTTTAAGTTTAAGAATAGTCTACATCCTTAAGTTGATGGATGTGGGGTCTCGCCACATACCTATCAAGCTGAAGGGGATCTTTTTTTTAGCTTTTAAAGAAATCCTTCATCGTCTTAGCGCCTTCAATGTTCAATGTCACACCTTCTACTGTATCCTTCTTCTCATCTTTAGCGATCGTAATTTGCTCCTTATTATCAACCCACACAAGAAATTCTTCTTTTGAGTCATCTTTATATGTAACGGTTATAGTAGAATGTGCAGATGCTCTCTTTTTTTGATCTAATGTGATTGTTTTCGTTGTTCCTTTTTGGACTGCTGAAGCGATTGATTGTATCATTTCCTGGTTATCTGTTTGAGATTTGGAACTAGTATTACTTGTTGTTCTAAGTAATTCAATGTTTGTTATGTCTGCGGAGTTGAATGGAATGGCATTTTGCACATGTTCTTGCTTAGTTTTTGGAGTATTATTTGTAGTAGAAGTGCTTGTACAACCAATTAAAGTAAAAGATAGAACACTTAGAGCACATATATAAGTGATTTTTTTCATTTTATCCCCTCCTCCAATTTAATTATAACAATATTCTGTTAGTTTAGGTGGTTATTGTAAAAGGAAGGTAGAATAATATTTCATCCTTACAAAATTGTCACATTCATGTAAGGTAATTCAATAGATTAGATACTTTTTCCATGTCATAATAAAGACATAAGAAAGCTAATTAAAACTACAACTTATTAGGAGAGTGTCAGTCATGATTGTAACAACAACGTCTGGAATTCAAGGTAAAGAAATTATAGAGTATATTGATATTGTAAATGGTGAAGCTATTATGGGTGCAAATATTGTCCGCGATTTATTCGCTTCAGTTCGTGATGTTGTCGGTGGTCGTGCTGGTGCTTATGAAAGCAAGCTAAAAGAAGCTCGTGATATTGCAATGGGAGAAATGAAAGAACTTGCAAAACAAAAAGGTGCGAACGCTATCGTTGGTATTGACGTAGATTATGAAGTTGTTCGTGATGGAATGTTAATGGTTGCTGTAAGTGGTACAGCTGTACGTATATAATTAAATAAAAAACAGGCTCACCCCTTGAAGTTTATGCTTTAAGGGGATTTTTTTGTTTTCAAGTAGTAGAAGTAAAAAGAATGAGCTTGATCCTTTAGGAAAAAGCCCATTCTTTTAATTTAAGCTATAAGATCTTTCGCTTTTATTTTTCTTTTGTTCATGACTAAAGTTAAAATGAACAAAATTAAGCTTAGGATTGCTATTATAATAAAAACTTGCGTATAACCATCAAAATAGTCGCGGGTAATTCCTGCTAAGACAGGAATGAATCCGCCCATAATATATCCTCCTGACTGCATCATAGCAGTCCATGCACTCGCATCTTCTGAAGTTTTTGTTTCATATAGCGGTAGCATAAGAGCGAGTGGGAATACGCCGCCGAGCCCGATACCTAGTAAAATAGAAGGGATCCATGGTGTAGTTAGTGGATAAATCATAAGCGATAAACCTACGAGTACGAAGCATATACTCCCTAATAACCAAAGTGCTCGGTTTTTATAAATATCCGCTAATGTTGGAATTAAAAAGCTGCATATCATTTGAATAACTGTAAAAACAGTTATAAGAGTACCAGCTTGTTCGCTACTGACACCCATACTTTGATTTGCTGGCGCAAGCCACGTCGTAATGGAGTAAAAGATTCCTGATTGTAGTCCGAAAAAGATTGTGAACAACCATGCTTTTTTATTTCTTAAAGGTAAACTATTATTCTTTTTATCTTGTGTACTCGTATTCTTTTTTCGTTTCATAACCGGATACCAAAATATAATAGCGATAATAGTAAGTACACCCCAAAAAGCGAGTGCCATATTCCAAGATCCTTTTAATACATGTTGTAAAGGAATCGTTAATCCTGCACTTAAAGAAGCGCCAGTTCCCATGCCTACTGAATATATTCCAATCATTAAGCCGATTTTCGTAGGGGATTTTTCTTTAATAAAACCTGATAGTAACGGACCTGCAAGTGCGATCCCAATACCGATAAATAAAGAGCTCGCGAATAATGTGGAAATGGAAGAGGTAAAAGCCCTCATACATGTTGCGAAGCCAATTAAAATAAGACAAGCCATAATTGCTTTTTCTGCCCCATATTTTTTAATGACCTTCCCAGTCAGTAAGGCGAATGTCCCCATACAAAAAACAGGAATAGCTGTTAAAAAACTAACGGAAAAATTGCTTATATTTAAATCTTGTCGGATTGTTTCTAATAAAGGTGAAATAGATGTAATTCCGATACGTAAATTAATGGAAACAAAAAATAGTGCTAGTATATACAAATAAGTTCGTCCTTGATGTTTCAATTTAATTTTCTCCCCTCTTAAACATCGGACGTTATTGAGTATATCATCTGATGTTTGAGTGTAATATATAAGGAGCTTATTTCAGCTCCAAATTTTGAACGGCGTATGTTCGTGCCTCTTCGGCATTTTGTTTAAAAATAGCTTGGAATAACTTTTCATGAATGTCAGAGTTATCTTCATAGTTCACTGTATTTAATATTAATTGGCTTAAAATGTGGCGAAGGGCAGGTACGAAAGATTGATATAAATCAAGTAGAACTTCGTTTTTGCTCGCCTTTGCAATTGCTAGATGAAACTGAATATCTGCGTCTATGTATGCTACATAATTTCCTTCTTGAAGGGCATTTTTTCTTTTATTCAAATGTCCTTTTAAGTATAAAAGGTCCTCTTCACTTCGGCGCTGTGCCGCTAACATCGCTACTTCTTTATCCAACATATTTCGTGCTTCATATACATGATTAATATTAGCTGTTTGCAATCGTTTTTCAAATGAATCCTGTGTTGTATTTAGTGAGACAATACGAGTACCTTGTCCTTGTCGAACTTCTAAGATGCCGGCATGTACTAATATCTTTATGCTTTCTCGCAGCGTCGAACGCCCTACACCTAACTCTTCCATTAATTGCGGCTCTGTAGGGAGGCGATCACCAACTTCATACTCGCCAGAAAAGATTTTTTCTTGTAAACGTTCCAACACTTCATCGACTAATTTCCGTCGAGAAACTTTTGAAAAAGATTTCTTTTCGTTTATATTCATCTGCTCATCTCCTGTTATATTCGCTTTTATGATAACCAATTTAAGTTCTGTTGACAATGTTATTTTTTAGATAGTTGGAGCGGGAGGGGATAACGTTGATGAATAAATGAAAGGACAGCACATATTTTATATGACTCATATGTACTGTCCTCGCTTATTCCACAATTGTGTTTGTTTTTAGATTATGAAAAATCGTTTCCTGTCTTGCTATAAATTTCATAGGCAAAAAATCCAAATAAATAGCCTATTCCAGCTCCTAAACCAACTGTAAACAGTGAATAATCCGGGAAAAATATGTCGACAATTATACCGATTAAACACCCTAAAAGCATTCCCATTGGTATTAAACTATCTAATAAAACTTGAGCGTTTTTTGATTTTTTCTTACCTAAGTTACCGTTGTTATATTTATGTTTAAGCCTTCCAATTACAAATAATATAATTCCTCCGACTATTACAACAGGCGCAATTGCTGTAATTAACCACATGTTAGAATCTCCTTTCACTTTTCAATTAAACTATACCATAAATTTACAATTATTTTTCATTAAACGTACTATCCACGGATTAATTTAGTCTATTTAAAAGATTAATCAAAAAGAATTTAATCACTCGTCAAAAATACTTTCCCTTTTGTTTTTTCAGCAGATTGAACGACATCAACCGCACTTTTTACATCTGCTAAGTCATACGTAGAATGGACTGTCATGAAACGTAATTGTTTATCTTCTACTAAGCGGATTAAGTGACGAAATGTCTCCTGCCATTTATATGATGACACGTCTTTATTCCAATGTCGTAAATGAAATATATTCGCCTTCACTTTTGCTTTCGTGACAATCTCTGCCCAGTTTACTTGTATTCCTGATAGAAGGCCTATAGTTAAAAAGTGCCCATTTGGACGTAAGCAAAATGCTAATTCATTTCCATCCGGTCCTCCAATAGAATCAATCGCAGCATCTGCACCTAGCCCATTTGTTAACTCCATAACTGTTTCATAAAGCGGGGTAGTGGAAGTATCTATTACATGATGGGCACTAAGCTGAAGTAATTCTTCTGTATGTTTACTATTTCTAGTTACTGCAATTAATCGGAAGTTTAAAATTTGTGATAATTGAACAAAAAGGTGTCCAATAGCGGATCCACAAGCGTTCACTAATAAAACATCATTCTGTTTTAAGTTTAGCGTTTCTGTACACGTAACCCACGCTGTAAGGGGATTAATATACATTTGTGCCGCTGTGAAATCATCAATGGAATCAGGAATAGGGACTACAAAGTCAGCTGATGTTTTCACATATTCTTGCCAAGTACCTTCTCCGCGTAAAGGTAAAACACGTTTACCGATAAGGTCTCTAGAAACGCCGGCACCTACATCTTCTACAATACCAACACCTTCATAACCAGGTACGTTAGGTAAAGGGATTCTATGTGAGTATGCTCCACTTACTGGAATTAAGTCAGATGGATTAATCGGTCTGACTAGCATACGAACGAAAACTTCATTATCTTTTAATGGTTCTATATTTTTATATTCAACCTGTAACACATCTTTCGGATTGCCAAACTCATGAAATTGAATGCATGTTCCGCGCAAAATAAATGGTCCCCCTTAGTGTGATTGGGTTAATTATAGCATTTTTGGTTTAAATGATTATTTCATTAGCACTAAATAAAAGGGAACAGAAAGTCGTCGTTTATACATCTGATAAAATCGTAGAAAATGGTATTGCTGTGTTTAAAAAATTTAATAAAAAATAGGCTCGACCCTTGAAGTTTATGCTTTGAGGGGATTTTTATTGTGCAAATTTCAAAAAGATACATTAATTATGTAGCATTGTATGAATTGTAGAATTGATTTTCTAAATAAGTTATTAGGTACATAGTAATATAATAAAAAGACGCCCTTGTGAGCGTCTTTTTCCAACTTGAGATAGATGTATCATTATTGTTCTGCTAAGGTACATAATTCTCGTTTAAAGCTTTCTCACACAAATGATCTGTGTATCAATTTTTTTGATATACAGATCATTTGTATGATAATTCTTATAGATAATTGCTGAATAATAATTTTACATAAATGCTTTTAAAAGTTCTTGAACCAATGGAATTACTCCACCTACAAATTTTAAAACTGCCATTGCGATTTCCATATGATTGCCTCCTTTTTTTAATAGTAAGATGTAATGAATCTTTATACCCTCATTATAGTAAGCGTTTACAAATACATCAATGCATTTCGATATGCAATATTTCATATTTGTATTCGGTAATGAGGATAAAGAGGAATCAGTAACCTATCAAAATATAAGTCGCATCTTGTATAGTATAATGTAATGGTGGAGGTCAGATATGAAAAAAATAAGTTCAAATATAGATTTGGATACAAATGTATTGGAAGCGGTATTTATTCCAAGAAGGTTTATTATTTTATGGATCACACTCGTATATATAGCTTCAATGCTTTTAGAATTTCGTAATAATATTTTCTCTATGGATAGTTTTTTCTTTACAATAGTCATTGTTATTCATACTATTTTTCATTGGTATTCGAGTTCATTAAAAAATAGGCAATTGTTGTACTTCTTTTTTGTACAACTTTTCATTGTGTTTTTGGCTGCATTTATTGCAACAAATGCTTCGATAGCGATTTTTGTTGGATTAACTCCTATTTTAATCGCTCAAAGTTTATATGTTTATCACAATATATTTAAAGTAATGATAGTTTTTACTCTTATGTATGCAATATTTTGTGCTGCAATTAGTATTAATTATGGTGTGAATAAATTAGCTATTCTTATCTCTATGTTTCTTTTAGTGTTAGCAATTATTATTCCTTTTTCTTATATTAATAAGCAGCAATTTGATGCACGTAATCGTATACAGAGCTATATTCAAGAGTTAGAGTCTGCATATATGAGAGTGGAAGAATTGACGTTGGCTAATGAAAGGCAGCGTATGGCAAGAGATTTACATGATACGTTAGCGCAAGGTGTAGCGAGCTTAATTATGCAATTGGAAGCAATAGATGCCCATATGCAAAAAGGGAATACAGGACGATCTCAAGAGATTATGAAACAAACTATGATAAGAGCGAGACAAACTTTACATGATGCAAGGTTGGTTATTGATGATTTGCGTCATACTACTAATTCATTTAATGAAGCAGTAAAGGAAGAGGTTCAACGTTTTTCTGAAGCTACGTCTATACATGTGAGACTTACTATTCAAAGTCCACCGTATATTTCAAGCGTAGTAAAAGAGCACTGTTTATATGTAATTAGTGAATGTTTAACGAATATCGCAAAACATTCGCAGGCAACAGATGTAAATTTAAAAGTTGAATACATCGCTGACATTGAAAAGCTTACTATTGAAGTTGAAGATAATGGAATTGGTTTTGACACTGGATATATCGGTAAGAATCCTGGACACTATGGTTTAATTGGCTTAAATGAGCGTGTTCGATTGATTAAGGGAGAAATACATATATTGAGTGAAAAGATGAAGGGTACGAAAGTGTATATTCAAGTGCCTATAAATAAAGAAGGAGATAGCCATGAAGTATAACGTATTAATTGTGGATGATCATTTCGTTGTAAGAGAAGGTCTGAAATTAATAATAGAAACGAGTGATTCATTTCAAATTATAGGTGAGGCTACAAACGGAGAAGAAGCCCTTTCTTTCATAGAAAAAAAGAAACCCGATGTTATTTTAATGGATTTAAATATGCCTAAAATGAGTGGTTTAGAAACGATTGAGGCTTTGAATAAAAAACAAAATCATACGCCGATTATTATATTAACTACTTATAACGAAGATGAATTAATGTTAAAGGGAATTGAGCTAGGAGCAAAAGGATATTTGCTAAAAGATACGGATCGTGAGAATTTATTTCGAACGTTGGAAGCGGCTATTCGAGGTGAGATTTTACTACAACCAAATATTATGGAAAAGATAGTGAAGTATAAAAGGAAAGAAGTACATGCTGATAAGGTTGCAGAAAATAACTTAACAGATAAAGAATTGTTTGTGTTGAAAGCTATTGCGCGCGGATATAAGAATAAAGAAATTGCATTTGATATGGGGATAGCTGAGCGAACGGTAAAAGCGCATTTAACAAATATATACAATAAATTAGGCGTTAACTCACGGTCAGAAGCAGTAGCTGTGTCTATTGAAAGGAAGTTAATTCATTTTTAAAACATTATATATGCCCAATCGTACATTATAGGCTTGCCCTTTTGTACGATTTTTTTATTTCTTCCTTATGTTATGCTTCAGAAAGTATGAGAGATCTAAGAACAGTACAATTACAGACTTTTTCTTTTATCCCAACATAGAACGTATTGCTGTAAATTCATTCAAAGATTGCAGTTGATAAGAAATGGGGGAGTTAACACAGATGTTTCTACCTATTACTACATTTGATAGGTTTAGTTGGCTGGGAAATGTTGCATTCTCTTCAGAAAAGATTAGCAGGAATCGAGCGCTTTCGAGGGCCGAAGAACTAAATGCTAATTTGTATGAAGAGAAATGTATAGATTCAGTTAGTAATATTCATGAGGAAATAACGATAGATTTTGTGAAATATGGTGATAATTATGTATCGGGTCATGCGGAACCTTATGCAACAATTGTCATAACGAGCGGCGATATGCTTGTTGGAAGTGGACGGGTTAATGAGTATGGAGAATTTAAAATATATACGAATAATCATCTGGAAGAGTATTTGATAATAAAAGTTCAGTTGATATTAGGTGGTTTTTATCAAGATAGTATAATAGTAAAGGTAGATTGTTAATTTATAATGATTCCAGTTTTTATTTTCTAAATAAAAATGAAAGGAAGCAACAAATTGTTGCTTCCTTTTTCTATTAAGCCGAAGCTTTCTTCATTCTCTCAAGTAAACTAGATAAAATATGCGTACGATAAGATTCTAGTTTTTTACCTTCGTAAGTACGAATACCTAATTTTTTAAGTTCTTTTACATACCAACCTTTGCTTCCGAAATACATGTGATCGCTCCCCTTCAACTTTGTTTATTTGTCCTGATTGTACTTGGAGGTACGGGCAATATAATGAAGGAAATGAATTTCGCGCGAAAATGGTTAACTTTGTTGCAAAAGACATATATACTAAGGGTAGTATATAACGAGGTGGGCAAGACGTGATTATAGAAAAGCACGAAATTCAAATTGACCAAATTACGAGCGGTAAAGTGAATATCTTTACTTTCTATAGAAATAGAAAGCAAGTTGACGATTACTTTTTACAATTGCAAGAACCATCGCTTACAGCAAACTACTTCTTCCATTTTCATTTTGATGCAGAGAGCCTTCATCTTCTGCAGGAAGAGTTTCCGAGCGTATATCCGTACGACCGTATTGACACGATTCACGACTGGACGGAAAAGATGAAAGCGGAATTGCAACATCAGATCCAAACAGGAAAATGGAATAAGCGCATACGTATCGGTAATCGTATTCTAGATGTGGCGTTTACGTGGTGTGACGAAGATATAGTAGAGTGAAAAAGAAGCGGATGACGCTTCTTTTTTTAGCGCTGGAATAAAACGAGCTTACCTGCAGAAGATGTGCAGCGATGTGTTTTTTCATGCAATCCTTTTTCTTGTAAAATAGATTCGCCTTTTGCTTTCGCTTCTTTTTCAGTTGCTGCCTCGAATGATTCATCTAATGCTTTTGAACCATCTTTTTCAAAGACTGTTAGAACGTATACTCCCATGAAAATTCCCTCCAATGATTAAAATCAGAATCTTATAACTATTTTGTCATAAATCAATAGAATATGCAAAGAAATATATGACATTGCGTGGTAAAATAAAGTGAAACTTTAATTAGTGGGAAGTCTTTTCACTCCGCTAATTATTAGTTTTTAGCTATTTTAATATTGATAAAATGAAACTTTTGAACTATAGAAAGGATCGTTATTTGTGAAACAAGTGAAGTTTATACATGCGGCTGATTTGCATTTGGATAGTCCGTTTAAAGGGATGGAAATGAATGTTGCGCAGTCTGTTTGGGAAAGAATGAAGCAAAGTACGTTTGAATCGTTCGAGCGTATTGTTGATAAAGCGATTCAAGAGCGCGTGGATTTCGTATTACTAGCTGGGGATTTGTATGATGCGGAGACGAGAAGTTTGAGGGCGCAAGTGTTTGTGCGTGAGCAAATGAAGCGACTTTCGCAGTACGATATTCCCGTTTTTATTATTCACGGTAACCACGATCATTTAGGGGGAAGCTGGGCGGCAATTGAGTTTCCGGAAAATGTTCATGTGTTTACGGAACCTTATGTAGAAGAGAAGTCGTTTTATAAAAATGGTGAGTTGTTAGCTTCTATTTACGGGTTTAGTTATTTGCAGCAAGCGGTAACGGATAATATGACAGCGCAGTATACGAAAATGAGTGATGCGCCTTTTCATATTGGTATGCTTCACGGAAGTGTGGAAGGGGATGCAGAGCATAATCGCTATGCACCGTTTCAAATTCGTGAGCTGAAAGAAAAGCAGTTTGATTATTGGGCTCTCGGCCATATACATAAACGTGAAATTTTATCAGAAGAGCCATGCATTATTTATCCAGGTAATATACAAGGTCGTCATCGTAAGGAAATGGGCGAGAAGGGTGCATACCTTATCGAGTTAACGAAACAAGGATCGCAATGTTCGTTTTTCCATACGGCGGATGTTGTATGGGATGAGATAGAAGTGAGTATCGATGGACTTGAAACTGTTGATGATCTTATGACGAGCGCGTCAACTGCGATGAATGAATGCCGAAGAGAAGAGGAAGGGACGCTTTTAACTGTCGTATTTACAGGGCAGGGACCACTTTCTCCATATTTACGTGAAGACAAGCGTGTAGAAGAGATTTTTCATATTTTAGCAGCTGGCGAAGAGCGAAAAGACTTCGTATATGCGATGAAGTGGAAAAATGAGACGGTTTCTTTTGCGGAAATTGAACGTTTGAAAGAAGAAAATCATTTCGTCGGTAGTGTGCTAAAAGAGTTAGAAGCTTTTACAAATATGGACGGAGTGTTGCGCACGATTTGGACATCTCCTGTAGCGCGTAATAGTATTGAAGCTTTTACGGAAGAAGAGAAGAAAGAGATTCAAAAGGAAGCGGAAAATATTATTTTAGAGCAATTATTCCAGCAAGAGAGGGATAAAAAATGAGAATTGAAAAACTCCATATTTATGGGTACGGAAAATTAGAAAATGTGGAAATGGATCTTTCATTGCTGACGGTGTTGTACGGTGAAAATGAAGCGGGGAAATCGACAATCCGCTCATTTATGAAAAGTATTCTGTTCGGTTTCCCAACGAGAGGACAGCGCCGTTATGAGCCGAAAGAAGGCGGTAAGTACGGCGGAGCGGTCACTGTGCGAACAGAGAAGTACGGCCGTTTGAAAATTGAACGATTGCCAAAGACGGCAGCTGGTGAGGTGACCGTTTATTTTGAAGACGGGAAAACTGGCGGCGAAGATATTTTAAACGATATATTAAGCGGTGTGAATGAAAGCTTATTTGATTCTGTTTTTTCGTTTGATATGCATGGTCTTCAAAATATTCATCAGCTCGGCGAAGCGGATATCGGTAATTATTTATTTTCGGCAAGCACAGTCGGAAGCGATGCGTTATTGCAGTTAGATAAGAAATTAGAAAAAGAAATGAATCAGCGTTTTAAGCCGAGTGGTCGTAACCCTGAAATTAACGTGTCACTGCAAGAGATGAAGAAAATTGAGGAAAAGATGAAAGAGTGGCAAGGGAAGATTGGCACGTATGAAAAACAGGTCGAGCAGTTAAAAGAAAGTGAAGAGAAACTTGCTTCTGTTCGTGCGGAAAAAGAGTCAGCCGAAAGACGAAAGCAAGACTATGAAATATTAGCAGCGCTGGAGCCTCTCGTTATTGAAAAGAGTGCGCACGAGAAAGTGTTAGAAAACGAAAACGGGCAGTTTCCTGTAAACGGGATGGCGCGCTATGAGGCGGTAAAGGCAAAGATAGAACCGCTGCAAGTACAAGTAGATTCACTTCAAAAAAAGATAGAAACAGTGCAATCAGAAATTGATTCCACAAAAATAGATGAAGCATTTTTACAAAAAGAAAGTTATGTAGAAGAACTTCGTATGCAGCATATGTCTTATGAAAATGCACGTCAAGAAATGCGTGATATGACAGGAAGTATTGCGAATATAAAAGAAGAAATCGCAGAACTACAGCAACAAATTGGTGCTACTTTTGAACAAGAGACTGTTCTTTCATTTGATATAAGTTTAGCGACGAAAGAATTAATTACGCAAACTGTGCAAAAGGCGCGCGAATTAGAAACGCAAAAAGCACAACTAGATGATCGTTTTAAAACGGCTCAAGAGCAATTAGAAGAGCAAGAAGAAAATATAAGACAGATCAAGAAACAAATGTTAGCTGATGAAGAGCGAAATACGTTAGTTGAGAAAGAAAAATCATTTCAAGATGCTGCATTTTTAGGTATGGGCGCAGAAAGAATGAAGCGCAAGTATGAGGAAAAAGCAGGAGCGGCTATGCAAAAGAAAAAACAGTGGCAAAGAGTTTGTCTTCTGTTACTTCTTATTAACACGCTTGTTTTATTCACGAGTCTATTTATAGATAACCGCGTGCTGTTATTTATTAGTGTGATTGTTTTTGTAGGGATTGTCCTTGCTCTTGTTTTATATAAAGATCCATCAGGTGGATTACAAGAAGAGCTTCTTACTCTTCAGCAAAGTGCTGGCGGACGTCAAAGTGAAGAAGTGATGTCGGTTCGCTATCAGTTAGAAAAGGATGAAGAGATTCGAAAATTATTTGAGCGAGAGTCGTATAAATTACAGCAAATGGAACGTGCTTATGATAAAGTCGTTTCATCTTATGAAGAATGGGAGAGAGAAATTTTCCGTACGGGAGAACAAGTAGATGCATATAAAACGCGCTATATGTTCCCTGAATTTTATACGTATGCGCACATATTGCCGGCGTTTGAGCGTATTGAAAAAATGCAGTCATTATATCGTGATTTAGAGAAGCAAAGTAAGCGAAAATCTGCATTGTATGAAATGATTTCGCACTTTGAACATAAACTAGAAACTGTTATCGGTAGTAAAGAGTATAGTAATTTGCATGAGGCGCAAAGTCGTATGCAAAATGAGAAAGAGAAGCGCCAAACTTGTAAGCAGCTGAAAGAGAAGCTGGCGGAATGGCAAGAAGAATATGAGTTCATGCAAGAGCAATTAAAACAACTGCTAGTAGAGCGAGATGGGTTATGGCATATTGCAGAATCTACAGATGAAGAGATGTTTTTAGAAGCAGGTAAACTGGCAGAGAAACGTGAAGATGCGGATAAGCAAGTGGGGCGTTTATTACCTCAAATTGATCTTTTAGAACAGCGCTTAACGAGTTTGTCATTAGCTGAGCATTATGAGGCTGACGGTTATGATGAAAAATTAAAGCAAGAGATTACAGCCGCACAAAACTGTCTTGCACAAGAGAAAGAACTGACAGAGCGTATTGCGAAGCATCGAATAGAAATTGCGAATTTAGAAGAAGGCAGTACGTATGGTGATTTACTACATGAGTGGGAAATGAAAAAATCACAAGTGCGTGAACAAGTGAAGAAGTGGGCTGCATATGCGGCCGCGAAGACAGTATTAACGAAAACGAAGCAATATTATCATGAAGTGCATTTGCCGCGCATTTTACAAAAATCCGAAGAGTATTTCGTGTATTTAACGGGCGGACGATATAGTAAAATATTCTCACCGTCAGAGGCGGAACCGTTCATTGTCGAACGTAACGATGGTATGCGTTTTTACAGTCATGAACTGAGCCAAGCGACAGCGGAGCAGTTATATTTATCATTGCGATTTGCGCTAGCGAAAACGTTTGAGCATGATTATCCATTTATTATTGACGATAGTTTCGTGCATTTTGACGCGGTAAGGACGAATCGAACGATTGAACTAATAAAGGAAATTGCGAAAGATAGACAAGTTATCTTCTTTACGTGCCATGCGCATCTACTCACGTATTTTACAGAAAATGAGATTATAAAATTAACGCGTAAGCGTAAAGAAAATGAGTTGTAGTGTGCTATACTAAAAGTAACTGATTTGGTGGAGGAATTCGAATGAAAAAGAAAATTGTAGAATATGAAGTTGGTGAACAAGTCGATGTTTTCTTGTTAATTAAAACAGCGACAAAAGGTCTCGCAAGCAATGGTAAGCCGTTTTTAACAGTAATCTTACAAGACCCAAGTGGAGATATTGAAGCGAAGCTATGGGATGTATCACCAGAAGTTGAGAAACAATATGTAGCGGAAACGATCGTTAAAGTAGCTGGAGATATTTTAAACTATAAAGGACGTATTCAATTACGTGTGAAACAAATCCGTGTTGCGAATGAGAATGAAGTAACGGACATTTCAGACTTTGTAGAAAAAGCTCCAATAAAAAAAGAAGATATGGTTGAGAAAATTACGCAATACATATTTGAAATGAGAAACCCGAACATTCAGCGTCTAACAAGACATTTGTTAAATAAGCACCAAAACGAATTTTTAGAATATCCAGCAGCGACGAAAAATCATCACGAGTTCGTATCTGGACTAGCTTATCACGTAGTATCGATGTTAGATTTAGCGAAAGCTATCTCGGCTCTATACCCATCGTTAGATAAAGACTTACTATATGCGGGCGTTATTTTACACGATCTTGGTAAAGTATTTGAGCTATCTGGCCCGATTTCTACGACGTATACGTTAGAAGGAAATTTACTTGGCCACATCTCTATCATGGTGAACGAAATTGGTAAAGCAGCAGAGGAACTACAAATCGATGCAGAAGAAGTATTAATCCTTCAGCACATCGTCCTTTCCCATCACGGAAAAGCAGAATGGGGTAGCCCAAAACCACCATTAGTAAAAGAAGCAGAAATTCTGCACTACATCGATAACTTAGATGCAAAAATGAACATGATGGACCGCGCATTAGGACGTACAAAACCAGGCGAATACACAGAACGTGTCTTTGCTCTTGATAATCGTTCGTTCTATAAACCGACGTTCCATAATTAAGATTGTAAATAGAAGGGCCTCATTAAGTGTTAAAAAACTTAATGAGGCTGTTTTTGTATGAATAACATATTAAAAATATCTCGAATCCGAGATAAATCACTTGCTTTTTAATCACTTGAGTTGTAAAGTGATAGTAACGAAAGGAAATGCTTCATATGAGAAAGGTACACTTCGTTCTCTAAATTGCTTTCGTACGAATTATTTTCCAACTATCACTTGACTAGTAAAATGAATTGATTACTTATTATAAACACGTGCTTCGTTGACCAGCGAGCCGAAATAAAACCATTAAATATAAATGAAAATTATTGGAGGAATATATAATGAACCAGTTAAAAGGAATACACCACGTTACAGCGATTACAAGTAGTGCAGAAAAGAACTATGAATTTTTCACTCATGTTTTAGGAATGCGTCTCGTTAAAAAAACAGTAAACCAAGATGATATTCAAACGTACCATTTATTCTTTGCAGATGATAAAGGTAGTGCCGGAACAGATATGACATTCTTTGACTTCCCAGGTGTTCCAAAAGGAGTACACGGTACAAATGAAATTTCAAAAACTTCATTCCGCGTTCCAACTGATGCAGCATTAGCATATTGGGTGAAACGTTTTGACCGCCTTGAAGTGGAGCATACAGGAATTAAAGAGCAATTCGGTAAGAAAACTCTTTCTTTCGTTGACTTTGATGATCAACACTATCAATTAATCTCTGACGAATTGGATAAAGGGATAGAATCAGGTACACCGTGGCAAAACGGTCCAGTTCCATTAGAATATGCAATTACTGGATTAGGACCTGTATTTATTCGTATCGCGAACTTTAGTTATTTCAAAGAAGTACTAGAAAAAGTTCTATTATTTAAAGAGATTGCTCAAGAAGGAGAATTCTATTTGTTTGAAGTAAACGAAGGTGGAAATGGTGCCTCTGTCATTGTAGAACATAATACGGTTCTTCCTGAAGCACAACAAGGTTTTGGTACAGTGCACCATGCTGCATTCCGCGTAGAGGATCGAGCTGTATTAGAAGAGTGGATTGAGCGACTAAGTCGAGTTGGACTCCCTTCATCTGGTTATGTAAATCGTCACTTCTTTGAGTCATTATACGCAAGAGTTGCGCCGCAAATTTTATTCGAGTTTGCAACAGATGGCCCTGGTTTTATGGGAGATGAGCCATATGAAACGCTTGGAGAGAAATTATCTTTACCTCCGTTCTTAGAGCCAAAGCGTGAAGAAATCGAAAAATTAGTTCGTCCGATTGATACAGTGAGAAGTACTAAGGAATTTATTAAAGAGTAAAAATAGAGATAATAAGTAGAAGAGCAAGTAGTTTTAGCGGATCGCTGGAATTGCTTGTTTTTTTATTTTCTCTTTATAAGTATTTTGCTAAAATGTATGTAAAACTGATGGAGGAATAGAATGACGAAAATTAGTGGGTATACTTGTAGATGCTGCGATACATATCATGAAGAAATTCCAACGAGTTATGGATCATCAGCTCCTGTTTATTATTATGATGCTGAACCTGAAGAGCGAGAAGATAGATTTGAAATGAACGATGATTTATGCGTGATGGATGGAGAACATTTCTTCATTCGAGGGAGTATTGAAATTCCTATCATTGGTACAGATGAACATTTCATATGGGGTGTATGGGTTTCGTTAAGCGAAGCGAATTTTGATAAGGTGAATGAATTCTGGGATAAGCAACAATTATTAGAGCCGATGTTTGGTTGGCTTTCGACAGATTTACCATATGAGTTGGAGACAGTAAGCTTAAAAGCGATGGTCCATCCGAGAGCGGACGGTATTCGCCCTTATATTGAACTGGAACCGACAGACCATCCTCTAGCAGTGGAGTTTAGAGAAGGAATGACGATGGAACGTGTACAAGAAATAGCGGAACAACTTTGTATAAAGTGAAACTATAATCAGTGGGGGTTTTGTTCATCCCCCACTGATTATTAGCCCTCACCAATCGGGCGTTTACGGGCAGCAGGGCTCCCACCTAACTTCTTTGCTTCAGCCGAATTTTGAGGTGGGAGTTTTACTGCCCGGCAAATAGCGGGATAAATAACGAGGGTGATGAAAAAGAGTGCTGATGTCTGTTCAGCGCTCTTTTTCATTAGTAAAATAATTGACTTACTTTTAATGCGTAACTATAATGGTTACATAACAACCATCGGTAATAGCGGTGAGTAATATTTTTTTGATATAATTGTAACTATAACAGTTACAATTAAAAAAGAACATAAAACAACCAAAAAATGTAAAAACTTTAAATAGCAACATGAGAAAGGAGACGGGGATTTTGAAACGGTTTAAGTTTTATATGATTAGCGGTATTGTTCTTGTTTTATTAATAGTATGTAACTTCGTTGATAAGCCGATTGCGAAGGTTGAAGAAGTGAAGGATACTGTTATGATGAAGATAAATACGAAAGAGAAGATGGCACAGATTGATGGACAGACGATTTATTTTAAGCAAATTGGTGAGGGAAAACCGCCCTTACTTATGCTTCACGGATTCGGTGGTTCTTCAGATGGATTTAGTGATATTTATCCGGAACTAGCGGGAGACCATACGATTATCGCTGTTGATATTTTAGGATTTGGGCGTTCTTCTAAGCCGATTGATTTTCAGTATTCGTTTCCTGCGCAAGTGAATTTATATTATAAGTTAATGAAGAAACTTGGATATGATCAATTTGCGGTACTTGGACATTCGATGGGGGGAGAGATGTCCCTTAATTTAGCGTATTTATATCCGGACGCGGTTACCCATCTCGTTTTAGCGGATTCTACAGGGATTGAATCTTTCCAGCAAAAAGAAAGTTATGAAGTGACGCCACTATCGACGGACTTACAAACTGTAACAGAGATTACGGATTATAATAAAAATGAAGTGAAAAATAGTCGTGATGATAAAAAGCATTATGATGAGCTTACGAAAATGAGAGAGCGTCGCATTGCGATGGAAGCGGATAAAATTAAGGTGCCGACTTTAATTATTTGGGGTAGGCACGATAAGAGCGTTTCTTGGAAAAATGGTGAGCTGTATCATCAGTTATTTGCAAATAGTACGTTTCATATTATTGAAAAAGGATACCACGCGCCGTTCCGTCAAGAGCCAATCGAGTTTATGGAATATGTACAAGCGTTCTTCGCGAAGAATCCACAATGAAATTTTAAGCATAAATCCACTTCTTTCCTCATAAAGTGAAACTAATAAGGCTTGTCTAAGGAAAGGGATGAACGAAAGTGGAAATTTTACCATGGTGGATTTATCTTGTAATCATTGGGATTGTATTGAGTGGCTACATGGTTTTATATACTTCGAAAAAAGAGCAAGAGATGGATAACGATTTTATCGAAAAAGAAGGCGAAGTATATATGAAGCGCTTAGAAGAAGAACGAGAGAAACGGAATCAGGATAGCGATAAAGATTCGGTATTGCTTTAATAGAAATTTTTGAAGAAGAGAAAAGGATTTTGTTTCTCTTCTTTTTATTGTTCGGGAAATTATTATAGAAGAAAAACATATGAAATCTGCATGGCATAGAGTATGAAATGGCGCCATTTTAAGGTGTAACGCACAAGTTGCACAGGCTATGCAACGATAACTAGCTTTACTCTTCATCATTTATTTGACCATACTAGACGTAGAGAGGTGATAAACACAGTATGATTTTTAGTGAACGTTTAAAAGAAGAAAGGGAAAAAAGAAATTGGTCGCAAAATGATTTGGCTGAAAAAATTCATGTAAGTAGGCAGTCTGTTTCGAAATGGGAGACGGGAAAGAACTATCCGAGCATTGAAATTATTATTCATTTAAGTGATCTGTTCGGTATTACGATTGATGAGTTATTGAGGAGTGATGAAGAGTTGACGCAGAAAGTAATTGAAGATAGTAAACAATTAGCGTATCCAAAATGGAAGGTGTTTTTCGATAGTCTATTCATGCTGGGAGTATTTTTGTTTATTACAAAAATCGTTGTATGGATGGTAAATAAGTTTGCAGGAGCAAGCATTACAATTGTAGCAGATGCACCATATGTAATGAATTTTTTACCGCTCCTATTAATGATTATAGGTGGTACGGTTTCTGATAAGTTGAAGAAAATATATAGGTAGAGGAAAGATTCGAAAGAAATTCCCCACACTAGCTGTTCTTTCTATTCAAATTGTGTACTATAAAGGATAGATAGGAAGGGGACATTTAGAATGGAATTTCATGAACAGAAGATTTTGCCGGCAGTGAGACAAATTAAAGATTTGGAAAAGCTATTACATAGTTCGTATGAGTATATTGTTATTTTAGACATTCATGTTGGTCAATTGAAGAGTGTTGTGTCACTTGCAAAGCAGCATAATAAAAAAGTATTTTTACATGTTGATTTGATCCATGGATTACAAAGTGATGGGCATGCGACGGAGTTTTTATGCCAAGAATATAAACCGTACGGGTTATTATCGACAAAGGCGAGCGTAATTATGAAGGCGAAGCAAAAAGGTGTCGTCTCCATTCAACGCATCTTTTTAATTGATTCTAGCGCAATGGAAAAGAGCTGTAATTTACTAGAAAAGACGAAGCCGGATTATATAGAGGTGCTTCCTGGTGCGTTAACGGGTGTCATTGCTGAGGTGAAAGAGCGTACAGGTGTACCGATTTTAGCAGGTGGTTTTATTCGAACTGTAGAAGACGTTGAAAGAGCGTTAAATGCTGGTGCGACAGCAATTACGACATCGAAAAAAGAATTATGGAAACATTACCAAAAAAAGTGACGGAAATGTGAAAAAATTCTGTTGACACCGCTTTCATTAGAGGTTAACATTATAGACAAGTTAATAAACGTGACGGAGAAAAGAAGAGATCCACATTTTATTGTTTCTATATATTATATAGAAGCATGTAAGCTGTGGATCTTTTTCTTTTGAAAAAAAAACGAATGGCCATTCATTTTACCTCTATCACACTTGAAAACGTTAAAATTGATAGTGGAGGGATACTATGTCAGCATTTTTAGGAGAGTTAATAGGGACTGCGTTGTTAATCTTACTTGGTGGCGGTGTTTGCGCTGGTGTAAGTTTAAAGAAATCGTTTGCGAAAGATTCTGGTTGGATTGTAATTACAATGGGCTGGGGCTTAGCGGTAGCGATGGCAGCGTATGCAGTTGGATCAATTAGTGGGGCACATTTGAATCCGGCTTTAACGATAGGACTTGCTTTTAAGGGAGCGTTCCCATGGAGTGACGTACCTATGTATATCGCAGCACAAATGATTGGGGCAATTATCGGGGCAGTTCTCGTATATTTACATTACTTACCACACTGGAAAGAAACAGAAGATCCAGGAACAAAGTTAGGTGTATTTGCAACAGGTCCAGCAATTCCGAACACATTTACAAACCTTTTAAGTGAAATGATTGGAACATTCGTTTTAGTATTTGGTATATTAGCAATTGGAGCAAATAAATTTGCAGATGGTTTAAATCCATTTATCGTAGGTTTCTTAATTGTAAGTATTGGTTTATCATTAGGTGGAACAACAGGATACGCAATCAACCCGGCTCGTGATTTAGGTCCGCGTATTGCACACTTCTTCCTTCCGATTGCAGGAAAGGGCGGTTCAAACTGGAAGTATGCATGGATTCCAGTAGTTGGTCCGATTCTAGGTGGATCACTTGCAGGATTATTCCATCAAGTTGTATTTGAAGGAAAACAAAATTCAGCACTTATTTATGTGATTATTGCAACTGTGATTGTACTAGCAATCTCTTATATGACAAGTAAAAAAAGTGAAACTACTACAAATAGTAGAAAAGTAGCATAGGGGGAAACTGATATGAAAAAATATATTCTTTCATTAGACCAAGGAACAACAAGCTCACGCGCAATTCTTTTCAATAAAGAAGGAAAAATCGTTCATTCAGCTCAAAAAGAGTTTACGCAACATTTTCCAAAGCCAGGCTGGGTTGAGCATAATGCACAAGAAATTTGGGGATCTATTTTAGCAGTTATCGCAACTTGCTTAAGCGAAGCAGATGTGAAGCCAGAACAAATCGCTGGTATCGGTATTACGAACCAACGTGAAACAGCGGTTGTATGGGATAAAACGACTGGAAAACCAATTTATAACGCAATCGTATGGCAATCTCGTCAAACAGTTGAAATTTGTGATGAGTTAAAAGAAAAAGGTTATAGCGAGATGGTTCGCGAAAAAACAGGTCTTTTAATTGATGCATACTTCTCTGGTACGAAAGTAAAATGGATTTTAGATAACGTTGAAGGTGCAAGAGAAAAAGCGGAAAACGGTGAGTTATTATTCGGAACAATTGATACATGGCTTGTATGGAAATTGTCTGGTGGTAAAGCGCACGTAACAGATTACTCAAATGCATCACGTACATTAATGTTTAACATTCACGACTTACAGTGGGATGATGAGCTTCTAGACATGTTAACAGTACCAAAGAGCATGCTTCCAGAAGTACGTCAATCATCTGAAATATATGGAGAAACAATTGATTACCACTTCTTCGGTCAAAATGTACCGATTGCAGGTGTAGCTGGTGACCAGCAAGCAGCATTATTTGGACAAGCTTGTTTCGGTGAAGGTATGGCGAAGAACACTTACGGAACTGGTTGCTTCATGTTAATGAACACAGGCGAAAAGGCAGTAGCTTCTGAGCATGGCCTATTAACAACAATTGCATGGGGTTTAGATGGTAAAGTGAATTACGCATTAGAAGGAAGTATTTTCGTAGCAGGTTCTGCAATTCAGTGGTTACGTGACGGAATGCGCATGTTTAAAGATGCGAGTGAGAGTGAAGTGTATGCTAGCCGTGTTGAATCAACTGAAGGTGTATACATAGTACCAGCATTCGTAGGATTAGGTACACCGTACTGGGATAGTGAAGTACGCGGCGCTATGTTTGGTGTAACGCGCGGTACGACGAAGGAGCATTTCATTCGTGCAACGCTAGAATCTTTAGCATACCAAACGAAAGATGTACTATGCGCGATGGAAGCAGATTCAGGTATTGAACTGAATACATTACGCGTTGATGGCGGGGCAGTTAAGAATAACTTCTTAATGCAGTTCCAAAGCGATATGTTAGACGTTCCTGTAGAGCGTCCAGTGATCAGTGAAACGACAGCATTAGGTGCAGCATACTTAGCTGGTCTTGCGGTTGGGTATTGGAAAAACCAAGATGAAATTAAAGCGCAGTGGAATATGGATAAACGCTTTACACCGGCAATGGAAGCGGAAACAAGCGAAGAGCTATATGCTGGATGGAAAAAGGCAATTGAAGCAACTAAAGCTTTCAAATAATCATAAACAGTGTTATAATGATGACAAGTTAATAATTCGGTAGGAGATTTGGAGAGACCACAACACGCTATAGAGGCGAAATCTATAGCGGAGTTCGTGGTCTCTTTTTTCGTTATCAAAGGGAGGAATTACCATGAAATTTTCAAGTAAACAACGTAAAGACGTATTAAACGGAGTAAATAAACAAGAGTTAGATGTGATCGTAATTGGTGGAGGTATTACTGGTTCTGGTATTGCATTAGATGGGGCAACACGCGGTTTATCAACAATTGTGTTTGAAATGCAGGACTTTGCAGCAGGTACATCAAGTCGTTCAACGAAACTTGTACACGGCGGTTTACGTTATTTAAAACAACTTGAAGTGAAAATGGTAGCAGAGGTGGGGAAAGAGCGTGCGATCGTATATGAGAACGGTCCCCATGTAACAACACCAGAGTGGATGTTACTTCCGTTCCATACAGGCGGCACGTTCGGGTCATTTAGTACATCAATTGGTCTTCGTGTATACGACTTCTTAGCAGGTGTAAAACGAAGCGAGCGCAGAAAGATGTTTAACCGTGAAGAAACGCTAAATAAAGAGCCTCTTGTAAAACAAGAAGGATTAAAAGGCGGCGGTTACTACGTAGAATATCGTACAGACGATGCGCGTCTTACAATTGAAGTAATGAAAGAAGCGATTGAACACGGTGCGAAAGCTGTTAACTACGCAAAAGTAGACAGTTTCTTATATAAAGATGGAAAAGTATGCGGTGTACGTGTAATCGATTTACTAGACGGAGAAGTGTACGAAGTTTACGGTAAGAAAATTGTAAACGCAGCTGGTCCTTGGGTAGATACACTTCGTGAAAAAGATAACTCTAAAAAAGGGAAAGTACTTCAATTATCAAAAGGTGTGCATTTAGTAATTGACCAAAAACGTTTCCCATTAGGGCAAGCGATTTACTTTGATACACCAGATAAACGTATGGTGTTCGCGATTCCTCGCGAAGGAAAAACGTACGTAGGTACAACAGATACGTTCTATGATAAAGACGCAGCTGTACCGCACATGACAACAGAAGATCGCACATATATCATTAATGCGATTAACTACATGTTCCCAAGCGTGAAAATTACAGAAAAAGATGTGGAGTCAAGCTGGGCTGGTGTACGTCCGTTAATTTATGAAGAAGGTAAGAATGCATCTGAAATTTCTCGTAAAGATGAAATTTGGACTTCTGAATCTGGTTTAATTACAATCGCAGGTGGTAAATTAACAGGATACCGCAAAATGGCTGAAATGGTAGTAGACTACGTAACGAATCTATTACAAAAAGAAGGACATAGCGCATATCCGAAGAGCGATACGAAACATATGCCAATCTCTGGTGGTCATGTAAGTGGTTCACACGGATTCTCAGCATTTATCGCGAAAAAAGCAGGAGAAGGTACGAAATATGGTTTAACGACAGCTCAAGCTGAAGAATTCGCGAAATTCTACGGCTCTAACGTTGACGTACTGTTCGACTTAGCGAAAAAACATAAAGACGAAGCGAAAGAATACAACATGCCGTTAGATGTTCTAATCCCGCTTGTATACGCGATGGATTACGAAATGACAGCGAAACCAGTTGACTTCTTCGTACGCCGCAGAGGCGCTGTATTCTTCAACATCCACTGGGTATATGAGTGGAAAGAAGCAGTAATCAACTACATGGCTGCAAAACTTGGCTGGAGCAAAGAAGAGCAAATGAAATACACAGCTGAACTAGAAAAAGCATTAAGAGATGCTGTAATTCCTGTAGATCAACAAGAGCAGGCAGCTGCGTTAGCGTAAAATAGAGAACCACCTGAAGGGGAGCCTTTAGGTGGTTTTTTTATGGGTTATTTTTCTAACTATGTTGCATAACGACATGTGTTGTTATACGATGTATATAAGGGGGTGGTATTGTTGGACAAAGAAATCTTGAAGGGAAGTATAGATATTTTATTACTTTCTATCATTGCAAAACGTGATACATATGGATATGAAATAGCTCAAAGTTTAAAGGATGCAAGTGAAGATTTGTATAGTATGGGGCAGGGAACTTTGTATCCAGCTTTAAAGCGATTAGAAAAAAAGGAATTTCTTGAATCTTATTGGAATCAATCTGAGAATGGGATGAAAAGGAAATTTTATACTATTACAAGTAAAGGGAAAAAAGAATTGCAGAAGAAAGTGAACTCTTGGGAGCGTGTAACATCATTAATTCAAGCTTGTCAGAAAGGAGTTATTTATGAGTGAATTTGATGAGTATATTAAATCCATTTTAGCTTATTCAGAACTTAGTAATATTGAGCAGGATGAGCTATTTCTAGAAATGTATGATCACTTGAACAGCTTGAAAGAAGAATATATGGAACAAGGTATGAACGAAAAAGAAGCGGTTTATAAAGCGATTCAAAGTTTTGGAGAATCAAAAGTTATTGGTTTAGGGATTAATCAATCGGTATACGAAGTTCCTAGGCCATTAAAGATATTATCAAAAATTTTATGTATTCCTTATATAATGATTTGTTTTATTGTCTTTTTGGGAACATTTATTTCAACTTCTACATTTGACTCTATTCGTAGTTTGACAGGTGGAACTGTCTATCGTCCTATTGAATTTTGGCAGCAATTTTTACATATATCTGACTTAGAAACGCTGTTACAACTTTTTGGAATAACACTTTGGCAAATTAAAGATTTTATTGCGCATCCGGGTCTGTGGGGAAACTCAACTTATTGGTTAATCGTTTTACAACATATAATATTGTTAGTTCCATTTGGATTTTTCGTTCCAGTATTGATTAATAAAGTGACTAACTATAAGAAAGCTTGTAAGTGGTATGTTATGACCTTTCTTGCTTGGGAGTTATTACATTTACTAACTTTATCTGATGTTTTTGATGTGTGGCGGATTGCTATAAATATGCTCGGTGCATCGATAGGATATCTTTTATTTATAAGCATGATACAAATGGATAATAAATTTAGGGTTATGCGAAAGAAGATATTTGAAAATTAACTTGCTATCATGTAGTTAAAATTATATAAATTTAGTTCGGTGGTAATAGAGTATCACTGAAAACATAGGTATTATGTATTGAGCCGATTTTTTATACTCGTAATAGATGTTGTTAGTTGTTTATTCATACTGTTATGAAACTGTTGCATAATCTGTCTTTATTGGCGCCATAAATGATGATAGCGTCGAAATGAAATACACAGCTGAACTAGAAAAAGCATTAACAGATGCTGTAATTCCTGTAGATCAACAAGAACAAGCGGCTGCGTTAGCGTAAAATAGAGAACCACCTGAAGGGGAGCCTTTAGGTGGTTTTTTGTTTTATTATGAATGCGCTAAAATTTTGACTATAAGTGAATATAAAGTGTTGTATCATAATAAAAGGTTTACTCTTAGTAAAGCAAAATTAAGGTTTCAAAAAACGGTATGGACATTGCCAGCCGTATTTTTTTATGAATTTATAAAACTTTTCCATGGCGTGCGTCGTCTAATAAATGGGAAGGAGGAAATGATGTGGATGAATTAACGGTAGAAGCGTTTGAAATAGAAGATAAGGAACTCCTTATCGATGAAATAATGAACAAGTATGGACAAGAAGTCTTACAGCTTGTGTACTCATATGTGAATAATAAAGAAGTTGCGGAGGATTTAACGCAAGATATATTTGTGAAATGCTATAAATCTCTTCATACATATAAAGGGAATTCGAACTTAAAAACATGGTTATGGAGAATCGCAATTAATCATTGTAAGGATTATATAAAAAGTTGGTATAACAAAAAGGTAATCGTGACAGAGGATGAGTCTACGTATATTGGGAGTCAAAAAGAAAGTGTTGAACAAACTGTTATTCAAAATGCAGAGGACCGTAGGTTGGCTTCTGCAGTAATGAATTTACCAATAAAATATCGAGAAGTGATTTATCTATTTTATTATGAAGAATTATCAATTAAAGAGATTGCTATTGTAATAGAAGTGAAGGAAAACACGATAAAGACTAGACTGAAAAGAGCTAAGGAACTATTGAAGAAAGGATTGGAGGAATAATCAAATGGAAGATCGATTAAAAGGCCTACGAAAATCAATGGAGAATACAACTTTTAAACATTTGAGTTTTTCTGATCAGCATCGAAAACGGGTGCGCGAAAAAATCAATCAATCGTCCGAAAAGGAAGAAGATATCCTTTTAGCAGTGTTGCAACTTCTTATGAATGAAAAAACGGGTTATGAATTGATACAGTTACTGAGGGGGAGAGGGATTCAAAAATTCGAAGGCGATGAAGGGTCTCTATACACTTTATTACATCGTCTAGAACAGAATCGTTTTATCCAATCAAGTTGGGATCATTCAGGAGCTAAATATTATCAATTAAATGATAAAGGAAACAAGATGCTGCGAAAGGCAGAGAAGAATGCTACGAAGGCACGATTTATATTAAAAGGCTTAGTACAGGAGTGAGGCGAAATTGAACAAAAAAGGGGAGCGTTTTTTAACGGAAGTTACCAATCATATTAAATCAAAAGAAGCAAAGAGCTTTGTGGCTACTGAACTAGATTTTCACATGAAACAGGCGAAGAACACGTGGATAGAAAAAGGGTTAAGTGAGGAAGTTGCTGAAGACAAGGCTGTTGAGCAAATGGGAAGCCCAATTAAACTTGGCAGGGAACTTAACAAACTTCATAAGCCAAAGGTTGATTGGTTCCTAATTATTTTATTAGTGACTGCTATGGGGCTAGGATTTCTGCCAATTATAGCTTTTGGACATACGAATGATTTACTAATGAATAAGGTGATTTTTGTTATTCTCGGCATTGCAACAGCTTTTGGGATGATGCTACTTGATTATCGGAAGTTAGAAAGACTTGGATGGCTGTTTTACATAATCGGAGTACTCATCCTTTTAATGCTATACTGTTTTCCAAACGCTTCGATGACTGGAGAGCCGTTAATGAAAATTGGTCCTATCGCAATTGACTGTTTAATGGCAGTACCATTCTTTTTTCTAGCTTGGGCTTCTTTTTTCAATAATAGTAGGATAAAGGTTATGCATCTTGTGATTTTGTATTTATTTTCTTTGTATTTATTTTTAATTGTATCAACTCTTTCAACAATTTTTATCTATATCACGATGGTACTCGTTATGCTTTGGTGGAGTAAGGTAGGAAAGAAAAAGGCACTGATTATTACAATTGTCCCCATTTGTTTATTTATTATCAAGGTATCCGTATCCTGGTCCTCAGGATACCATTTGGATAGATTTCTAGGGTATTTAAATCCAGAGCGTGATGCAGGTGGCGCGGGGTTTATGTATATACGTTTAAAAGAGGTAATGTCGTCAGCGGATTGGTTTGGTACATATGGAGATATAAAGTTCATCCCTGCTCCAGATACTGATTTTGTGTTTGCGAGTTTGACTTACTATTATGGGTATGTGCTTGCACTGGTCCTTGTTTTAGTTCTTTCTCTTTTTGTGGCAAGGTTAGTGATCATATCTTATAAAATAAATGATCGGTATGGTAAATTGCTTATCGTTGGAGGAATGACTCTTTTTGTAGTCCAGTTCATTTATAACGTTGGAATGATACTAGGTTTATTGCCGCTTGCTGCTATATCCTTACCTTTTATTAGCTATGGATTAACACCAACTGTATTTCATGCGCTTTTAATGGGGATTGTGTTAAGTGTGTATCGACGTAAAGATATGTTGTTTAGAATGAGAAAAACACCTTGATAAAAATCAAGGTGTTTTCGTTATACACTTAAAACTCGCTGAATCAGCCCCGAGTACAAAAGGACTAACCTCACCAACGCTATACATATGCAACTCATGCATTGCGCGTGTACAAGCGGTGTAGAACAATCTACGAAGGCTTGCATCACTGTACACATCTTTAGAGGCATTGTAAATAATGACAGCATCAAATTCGATACCCTTCGCTAAATAAGCAGGGATAATGACAATGCCTTGCTCATACTCAGCAGAGTTACTTTTCACAAGTTTAATATTCTCGATATGGCTGAGTGCTTCGTAGGCAGCGGCACTCTCGGCTGCGGATTTACATATAATTGCGATCGTATTGTGCTGTTGTTCTTGTAGTTCAACAACTTTGGAAGTAATACAATTATGCAGTTCGTTGTAATCAGAAACTTTCGTTACTGTAGGTTTCTCGCCGTCACGTTCAAAGGCGTTAATGTTCTTTCCTTCCGGTACGAGATAGCGTGTAAATTCAATAATCGGTTTTGTTGAGCGATAGCTACGAGTTAAGTTGATGCCGTTTGTTTCGTCTGGCCCGTATAAGCTAGTAAGTGTATTGAAATTAACCGTTTCCCTCGCATGAGCGAATATCGCTTGGTTAAAGTCTCCGAGTACCGTCATTTTTGCGGCAGGGAAGAGACGTTTTAAAAACTCGAATTGAAACGGAGAATAATCTTGTGCTTCGTCTACGAGTACGTGTTTAATGGATCTGTTCGTTTGGAAGCCTTCAATTAATTCTTTTAAAAGTAAAAATGGAGTCGCATCCTCGTAATATAGCTTTCCTTCATCAAGCATGTTTACTGTTAATGAGCAAATGTCGTCCCATTCTTTCGGTTTTTCTCCAGTAACCCATGATGAATTTGTGAAGAGTTGTTTATATATTCCTGTGAAATTGATGAAGCGTAGCGTTTGAACGCCTTTACGCAATGGCTTTAATTTTTTGCGGACAATCATACGTCCGAGTACTTTCGTTTCTTTCTCATAATCATTAAAGGAATTGTCGTCAAACTCTCCTTTTTTCTGTAAGTATTTATAAGCCTTTTGATATTCATCTTTACTAAGTAATTCAATTTCCTCTTCTACCCAAGGTTTTTTCAGTTCTGTTTTTTCGATTGTATCTATTTGTTTATTTAGCCAATCCGTTAACTTCTCGATTCTATTATGGAAGCGGAGGGAGGAATCAGTATTATAAAATTGCTCTGTAATTTCTTTAGCAGAGGCAATCAGTTTTCCTCTAAACTTCATTCCTCTAAATAACATGCCTGAAGATTCAAGCGATTGTCTGTACGTTCTAATCATATCGAAAAATTGAGTAGATGCTTTAAATCGAATGCTCGCATTTCTAGTTTTATAGGCAGGGCTATTCGTTTCAGTTAGCATATATTCTAGTTGTTCATAAGGGTCTTCAACGTCAAATGACTTGCTTAGTCTATGGTTTAAATATTCCTGGAATGTAACTTGCTGCATATTCTCTTCACCGAGTTCTGGCAATACGTTAGACACGTAGCTGTTGAACATGGAGTTAGGGGAGAAGAGAATGATTTGATCCGCTTTTAGCCATTCGCGATATTTATATAGTAAGTAGGCGATTCGCTGCAATGCAGCTGATGTTTTACCACTACCAGCAGCGCCTTGAACGATAAGTAGTCGCCCTTCATCGTGACGGATAATTTCATTTTGCTCGCGCTGGATAGTAGCAACAATACTTTGCATATGTTTGTTTGTACCTTTTCCGAGCGCTTGTTGCAGGATTTCATCTCCAATTGTGAGGCTCGTATCGAACATGGAATCAATCTCGCCATTTTGAATAATATATTGTAATTTTTTCTCCACATTGCCGCGGATTACGCCTCCTGGTGTACTGTACTCAGCTGGTCCTGGTGGATAATCGTAGTAGACACTTGAAATGGGTGCGCGCCAATCGTATATAAGAAAGTTTTCTCCGCTTGCATCGGTAAGGGTAGCCACCCCGATATAAATTTGTTCTGCACCAACTTCTCCTTCTTCTTTGAAATCGATTCGTCCGAAGTAAGGTGCTTTATGCATACGGCGTAGTGCAGCAAGTCGGTTAAAGGTGTGCTTATGGGTAATTTGTGTTACGGCTAGTGACTGAGCTTGTTGTCTTAAGTTGATAACTGTTTCAAGATAATCGTCAAAAGTATCAGTGTTAACTTTTACATCATCCCAGAAGTGTTTGCGAATGTTGATTACTTCTGCCCGGCGTCTGCCAGTTTCGCTTTCCAGTTTATCAATTTGCTCCGTAATCGTTTCTATTACGGTATCCAAGCGTTTTTGCTCTTGATCAAGTTTTTTGTTCATACGGTAAGCACTCCTTTAAAAGTGAAAAATAGAGGTTGACTGAAGATGTGTTTTGTTGTACAATTAAGATACGGATAAATACATTCTCTTATTTTTTAAGAATGCGTTTCTGTACTAATTTAACATAGTTTTTTAATTTAATCAATGATAATAAGATAAACCTTGGTTCCGCATGTGGTGGAATCGAGGTTTTTTGTTGTTTTTTAAGAGGGAAGAGCGATCATTGTCAGTTTTTGTCGGTAAGTCGATATAATTGAAAAATCGCCGATATAATTGGAGTTATGGTCGATAAATTTTGAGAATCGCCGATATAATTGGAGTTGCGGTCGATATAATTGAAAAATCGCTGATATAATTAGATCCGCAGCTGATTGATCCGGAGAACGGATCGTATAATTTCATTTACCGAATCTGAACGTAATGTAACGCAAGGAGAGGGCATACAAAAAAAGCTCGGGCTTAGCCCGAGCTTTTCATTATTTCTTTTCGTCTTTTTTAGCGTCAGCTTTTGGTTCTTCGAAAAGATCTTTTAAATCTTTATCGTCAACTTTTACGTCAGCTTTTTTGATTTCTTTCATCATAAGGTCGTTCATAAATTGAGCATCTTGTGCTTTCTTTTGAACAAGTTCTTTTTTGATGTCGCCTTTTACTTCATCAAATGGTTTTTGTTCTTTAATATCTGTTACTTTAATGATGTGGTAACCGAATTGTGATTTTACAGGTTCGCTTACTTCATCTTTTTTCATTTTATAAGCTGCGTCTTCGAATTCTTTAACCATTTTACCAGCTGTAAAGTAGCCAAGGTCTCCGCCTTTTTCTTTTGAACCAGTATCTTCAGAGTATTGTTTCGCTAACTCTTCGAAAGATTTACCTTGTCCAAGCTCTTCTTTAACCTTTTTCGCAGTAGCTTCATCTTTTACAAGAATGTGGCTTGCTTTAATTTCAGGCTTGTAGTTTTCTTTTAGTTCTTTATCAGTGATTGTTTTTTCAATCGCTTGTTCTTGAGCTAATGAAGCGCGAACGCCATTTTTAACTGTTTCTTCTTTAAGACCTTGTTGTTTCATTAGTGTATCGAATTGGTCACCGACTTGCTTTTTCATTTCATCGTACTTTTTGTCCACTTCTTTGTCATCGACTTTGTAGTTTTTAATAAGTACTTTTTCCATAACCATGTTATTTAGTACTTGTTTACCAGCTGTTTGTTTCATTTGAGTGTAGAACTCTTCTTTAGTGATGTCACCAGCTTTAGATGTAACAACTTTGTCTGATGATGATGTTCCACATGCTGATAATGCGATTACACTTGTTGCGGCTAAGGCAAGCATAGCTTTCTTCATTCAATAAACACTCCTACTATTATGTATTTTTAATTTATCCCGTACAAATGAAGAAACGCCTTATGATAGGTTATTTTCGTTCATAAGAACCTGATTAAGTCTCACTGATGTCTTTGCTTTTTTTATATGTAAAAGCACGCTTAACAGGGCTTACCTAGGCTTTAGGATAAAGTTTAGATGCGTGTCGTTTATTTCATAGTATAAGTAATATGTACAAAATTTAATATATCATATTTCGACGAGTTTTCCTATTGATAAAGAAATTTTAACCAGTTTGTGTCAGATTTTGAAAGGGTACCATATTGGGCGAATGCCGCATATATAGAAAAGAGGAGGGGATGGGGGATGAATTCTCAACTTATTTTATTACTTGTACTGTTTATTTTATTGGTTATAGTAGGTATAATTTGCTTATAGAGGAAAAAAATGAGGAAGGGGCTTTCCTTCCTCACTTTCCATGAAATATAATTTCTATATAACTAGAAATTAATAGAATGGTAATACATACATTAATAACTCGAAAGACACCGGGCTGGCGGCTCGCAGATATTTGTTTTCGCTCACACAGTGTATGTGTCATGAAATTCGTGTAAAATATAACAAGAAGTGCGAATGCAACAAAAACAACGGTTATAAGAGTCATGAGGCGAGACCTCCTTTTGGCTAAAATACATATACTTTATATATTGTATCATACGATATTTTGTTCGTGTTACAAAATTCAGAAATAGAAGACTTTGTGTTAGGAAGCGAGGGAGAAAATGGACGTTGTAAGAAGACTAGAACAAGCTGAATATTACGTAGACTTACTATTTAAAATGATTGATGAAGAAAAGTGTCCATTTTATTCTTTAATCATAAAGAAAAAAGCTCGTAAAAAAGACATTGAACGTATACTAAAACTTTGTGAAAAACTGAACGAACAATATGTAGTGGAGAAAGCAGAAGGCCTACTATTGTTTGATGCGTTATTAGATCAATTTGAAAAAGCGCTTCCACATCAGCTCGAAGTACACGAAACTGCGGAAGCGCTAGCAAAACAAGGTTTATTTAAGCCACTTATGAATGAATTCTTACGCATGATTGCGAAAAAATAAATAGATTATTTCTTAACTAACTTTTGATCGGATTCCGTAAAGTTCTCCTCGATATCTTCTAATGATTTCTCAAAAATATCGATGAAGTCTTGTCCGTAAATATTGCGAAGGATCGCAATCAGTTCGATATTTTCTGGGAACTTACCGTAAAAATTACGAAGTTCAAGTGCCCCATTAAAAACAGAATTATTTTCAGGATCATACTCCTCCATTAAGCAAAGTAGTAATTCTTCCCCTTTGTCTGTAATTTCAATGTACGTATTTCGTTTATCATCTTCTTTTTTTGAGAATACAAGATAGCCGCGTTCTTCAAGCTTTTTAGAGAAGTTAAACGCCGTTGAGACGTGCATAACTCCAAATTTAGCAATCTCAGAAATAGAAGCCCCTTTTAAATGATAAGCGATGGTTAAAATGTGATGCTCATTAATGTTTAAATCATAAGGTTTAATCCACTGTTGCCAATCTTTCTCTACGCATTTCCATAACGCTTTCGATAATTGAGCAATACGTTGGCTGAAAATCATCGCTTCTTTTACCGAGTAATTTTTTTCTCCACTTTTCATTTACTCACCCACTTTAACATTCTTTTTTCATTATTATCTATTATGCCAGTAAAATAAAAATTAATAAAGTCTTTTTGTGAGAATTGTGAAAATTTTTCGGAAAAACAATATTCTATACAAATCATGCATAACTATGGAAGCGTTTTATGAGTCAAGAATACATGTGTTTTCTTTACATGTTAAGAGATAACATATATTGTAAATGCATAAAAACACGGCATATCTATGTGATATGCCGTGTTAAGGTCAATTCGTGTGAAAAATATTTGTTATATGCAAAAAACTAAGCAGGAATATGTTTACGCTTTTTCTGGAACGGCTTCTTGTAGTTTCTCAATTGACTTTTGAATGTCTAAAATTTCTTTTTCAATATGTCGTTTGTTTTGAGAAATATCTTGTTTCCAGTTAGAAAGCGTGTCTTGCATATCGTCTTTTAGTTCTTGAAATACTTCTTTACCTTCTGAAGCAGTTTCAACGATTTGGCGCTTTAATAATTTTGTATCAGCTGTAATATCAGCTAAAGTCTTTTTAATATCAGTTCCTTTTTCTTTCAGCTTACCGCGCATAGCTTTACCAGAAGAAGGAGTTGAGAAAAGAACGGCTATTCCAGCAACTGCTCCGCCGCAAAGTACACCTGTAATAAAGGATTTAGCTTTTGACATAAAAGGAAACCTCCTTATTTTTCGTTCGTATTCATGATGTATAAAAGTGTGCATATCTTTAAGACAAGGGGAAGAAAAGTGAGCTTTTCTCTCTCTTGTACATGCTATGCACAAAAAATCATATCCCCGGCATTTTTTGTGAAGAAACAAGCCATACAATAAATGCCAGAGGAATCGGCTTGATATGTATTACTTCTTATTATAGTGGCACTATTTCACACTATTTGCAATTGTGCTTGCGATGTTTTGTAAATTTTCCATTGTATATTCATTTTGGTGTGATTTCCAAACAGCACCGAAACCATCGTTTTCACCGTAGCGTGGAATTAAATGAAGGTGGAAGTGGAATACAGTTTGTCCAGCTTTCTCGCCGTTATTGTTAAGTAGGTTGAAGCCAACTGGATTAAATTCTGCTTTCATTGCATTTGCGATTTTTGGAACGACAGCAAAAATATGTGATGCGATTTCTGGCGTTAACGCAAAAATGTCTTGTTTGTGAGCTTTCGGAATAACAAGAGTATGTCCTTTTGTTACTTGACTAATATCTAAAAATGCAAGTACATGTTCATCTTCGTATACTTTTGAGCAAGGGATTTGCCCGTCAATGATTTTACAAAAAATACAATTGTCCGCTGTATGATTCATCGATCTCATCCTTTCAAATAGTCTTAGCCGTATTTTACCATAATTACATAGGAGAACAAACACGAAAAACAGGAAGCTGACTCAGCTTCCTGTTTTCTGAAGAGGGATTGAAAAAGCATTTTTTTATAATTTACGGTTCGCAGACACCTCATTTATATAAGAAATGCACGGTAAATCGGCTAAAGTTTCTGCCGTAGACACCCCATTTTCAAGTGAAATGAATTGCAATCTTTTTAAAAATGAAATTGTTTATTTTTTAAAACAGTATATGCTCTTTCGGAGACACCCCGTTTCGAAAATGAAACAAATTATCTGGTTATGTGTAAATTTCATTGTCCAATTTGGACACCCCATTTCATGATGACTTCACTATGTTGTTGTACTCATCAATTGGTGGTTGCTTTTTCAAGTGTGTTCCTTCTTCACTAATTATGATGTCCGCTTTCGTAAAAATATATGCAAAGAAATTTAATTTTTTTTTTGGAGACATCGATACTATGTAGTGCACCATGATTTTTGGTAAGATGAATATATACATTTCTTACAAAAGTGAATGAATATAAATGAAGAAAGTGGTGTCGTATGAGCGAGTTATTGCGTGTAGAAAATGTTACAGGAGGATATACGAAACGACCTGTACTGCAAAATGTTTCGTTCTCTGTTAATAAAGGCGAACTTGTCGGCTTAATCGGTTTAAATGGAGCCGGGAAGAGTACGACAATTAAACATATCATCGGTTTAATGGAGCCGAAAAAAGGAACTGTCACAATTAACGGGAAAACAATTCGTGATGATATGACAGCGTACCGTTCTAGTTTCTCCTTCATTCCAGAAACGCCAGTATTATATGATGAGTTAACGTTAGAAGAGCATTTGAAATTAACAGCGATGGCGTACGGTGTAGATGAAAAACAGTACGAAGAACGTGTAGGACAACTATTACAAGAATTTCGCATGAAAAATCGCTTGAAATGGTTTCCGTCTCATTTCTCAAAAGGGATGAAACAAAAAGTGATGATTATGAGTGCATTTTTAGTTGAACCATCACTGTACATTGTGGACGAACCTTTCGTCGGGCTTGATCCGTTAGCGATTCAATCACTTCTTCAAATGATGGATCAAATGAAAAAGAGTGGTGCGGGCATCTTAATGAGTACACATATTTTAGCGACAGCAGAGCGCTATTGTGATTCATTCATTATTTTGCATCAAGGTGAAGTGAGAGCGAAAGGAACGTTGGCTGAATTGCAATCAAAATTTAACATGCCTGGTGCAACGTTAGATGATATTTACATTGCATTAACAAAGGAAGAAGATTATGAATAGCACAGCGTTATGGAAAGAACGATTTCGGCACTTTCTAAAAGAAGTTCGTACATATAGTAAATACGTATTTAATGATCATTTGAAATTTATTTTCGTATTTATCATCGGCGCAGGAGCGTATTATTACCAGCAATGGTTACAAACGTTAACACCATCGTTTCCGACAGCGGTCGTTATGGCAGTTTTACTTGGCCTCGTATTAACAGCCGGATCCATACAAACGCTATTAAAAGAAGCGGACCTTGTGTACTTGCTGCCAGTTGAAGAAAAGTTAAAGCCTTACTTTACAAAGGCATTTCTCTTTACGTTTATGATTCAGTTATACATAATCGCAATGGTAGCCGCTGCGCTTGCCCCGTTATACTTCCAGCAAATGAAACAAACAGGAGCGGCGTACATATGGATTGTAATCGCGTTCGTCATTGTAAAGGCGTGGAATTTATTCGTAGCGTGGGAAAAATCATTTTTAACAGATCAAAGCGTTCAAAAAGCAGATGGGTTCATTCGCTTTATCTTAAACGGCTTATTTGTGTACGTCCTTGTAGAACGTACTTCAGTTATTTTTACCGGTGTAATTGTTTTTCTTATGGCGCTATACCTTGCTGTTATGCATCAAAAGGTGAAGGGAAAGCCGCTAAACTGGGAGTATTTAATTTCTGAAGAAGGTAAAAAAATGATGCTGCTGTACCGCATTGCGAATATGTTCGTTGATGTACCAGCGTTAAAAGAGAGAGTATCACGTAGGAAATGGCTTGATTTCATTCTTTCGATAATTGGTGAGAACCGTACATATTTATACTTATATACGAGAACGTTTTTAAGATCAGGTAACTATTTCGGCTTATATATGCGTTTACTCGTTCTTGGAGGAGTCATTCTTTACTTCATCCCATTTTTATATGGACGTTTTATCGTAAGTCTTATTTTCTTATACTTAATCGGCTATCAGCTATTAACCCTTTGGAAACATCACCGCATGAAAATTTGGCTTGATTTATATCCAGTAGGGGTAGACGAGAAGAAGAACGATTTTCTTACTTTATTAAATGCGATTCTCATCATCGGTAGCGTTGTATTTACAGTTATATTTGCACTTGCGACGAAAGATTTCATAATGACCGGCATTTTATTTGTCGTAAGCATATTATTTAGTATTGGTTTCGTTTATCAATACGGTGCGAAACGCATTGAGCGTTTAAACTGAAGGGAATGAACCTATGATTACATATGAAGAGAAGGTTATAAAAGAATTGGAGCAGTGGAAAGCTACATTCATGAAAGATTCTTCTATGATGACACGGTTCTCTAAAAAAGTGCAGGTGAAAGTGCAACAACTAGTGCCGGCGAAAGTGCAAAAGGTACTAACAGAAACGATTCGGATGATGGTACAAACAATTAGTGCTGGATCAAACTTCATAAAACCGAAGCTAAAAGAAACGAACTGGTCACTGCAAAGACGAGACGATGAAGTACGTAAAAAAATGGATGAGTACAAAAAAGTCGCAGCGGCAGAAGGAGCAGGAACGGGAGCAGGTGGTATTCTCCTCGGTCTTGCTGATTTTCCGCTTCTACTTACCATTAAAATAAAATTTTTATTTGATGCAGCGACATTGTACGGATTTGATACGAGTAAAAAAGAAGAGCGTCTTTTTATTCTTCACGTTTTCCAGCTTGCTTTTTCGAGTGATGACCATAGAAAAGAAATATGGAAAGCAATTGAAACGTGGGATACAGAAGAAGAAAATCATATGGACTGGGAAAAGTTCCAAACAGAGTACCGAGACTATATCGATTTAGCGAAAATGCTTCAGCTTGTCCCAATCATCGGTGCCCCGGTCGGCGCGTATGCGAACTATCAATTATTGCAAAGGCTTGGGGAAGTGACGATGAATTGTTATCGTATGCGCTTGCTTAATAGAAATTAATTTGCTTTATAAAAAAGAAGGCATCCTAAATTACACATTTAGGATGCCTTCTTTTTATTTATATTTATTATTCCCTGACGAATGAAGGAATGGAGCGCAGTCCCTATAATATATTTACGGAAATCTTATTAAACCATAACAATATCTTTACCACCTCTAATCAATTACTTATAAGTGGGGTCTCGCCACATCGCCATCAACTTAAGAAATTGGCATTTCCCCATATCGAAAAAAATGAGCTGAATTATTATAAATAACTCTGGAAAGATAAAATTTTTATTTTGGGGATACTTCAAAATATTAGCTTGGTGGACATAGGTATCACCACATGTCCATGGATTAAAGAAAGAGCCTATTATTAAACTGTACCCTACTCTTTGGGTCGGAAGAGGTGCTATAGATGAATGTAAAGACATATAGGGCTCAAGTGTTTTCTTGGTCTAAGGAGACCAAGGTAGAAATAGTAGAACTCATTTCCGCCGGCATAGGTATGGCCGGACCTGTTCTGTTCGCCACAGTTCTAGGCTATCCCGCTCTTGGTTTTGCTGCATCGGTCGGCAGTTTGGCAGTCAGTAGCGTGAAAGTCGGTTCGAGTTTTATAAATCACGGGAAAAAGTTGGCATCAGCGCTGCTATCAGTAGTGCTCGCTGCGATTGCTGCTGTTCTCTCTTTCGGACATGGCTATCTGACATTTGGAGTCTTGATCCTGCTGGTAAGCCTTGCTGCGTTAATTGGCGGATATAGTCGTGCCTTGGCGGTGGCAACAACACGCTTTGTCGTATTCCTGATCATCATCCTCAACATGGTCGACCAGACGGAGTACCGGATGGAACTAATTTTTTCAATCTTAGCAGGGGCGATTTGGACCGTCAGTATCAGCTTGGTGCTAGGCATCTGGGTACACCGTTGTTATAAATCATCGCTGGATGGAGATGTGAAAGGGCCAACATCGAAAAAAATCATTCTATGGCGGAATTCTCTTGCACACCTATCCGGTTGGCAATTCCCAATCAGGCTCGCATTATGTCTAGGTATAGCTGAGGGATTGCGAATACTTTGGCCCGAGCACCACTTCTATTGGATTGCAATTACCGTAGCGATCCTTACTCAGCGGAAAATAGAACTCTTTCCAATCAAAACAACACAACGAGTGCTTGGTACAGTAATCGGCGTGATTGTTGCGAGCTTGCTTCTCGCAACTAGTCTACCAATTTGGGGGTTAGTTATAAGTATCGGGCTATTCGCAGGTGTTCGACCTCTTCTAAAGGTTCGAAATTATCTTGTATACTCTGCAACCATGATCCCGCTCATTATTTTGATCATGGAAGCCGGCAAGCCGTTCCAGTTTATCATTCTGTTCGACCGTGTATTTGCAACCCTTATCGGTGCAGTCATCGTGATTGCAGTGAACTTGATATTCAGTAGAGCGATGGCGAAATCAGTGTAAAGGTGGTTATCTAGCGAAAGATGCTTTACTTGGAATAAAGTTTGATTAAATTAACTTAATAAACCTTGATAAAAGAGCAAATAAAAAAAGCGTGGTTCGAAAAAAGATTGTTCAAAACACGCTTTTTCTATATTCAATTAAACCATCCTTTTATTAAACTTTGTTTCATGGCCACAAAATGACATCTAAAAGTTAGACACGTTATTTCATTAGGAAGCTTCTTGGGCATGGGTCCGGTATTGTACGAGGGCTCATGCCTTTTAGTTTTGCCTTTGCTGTTGTGTATTTTATATTGTGGATCCATTGACAGTTACTTTTGCGTCTATAGTAAATCCTAATCTTGCATCTACAGATGCCTACAACATTATTATCCTGCCAATATGGAGAATCATAGAAACATAGGTTGTCCACTTTAGACACGACACGTTTTCCTACATTTAAATTGTTTCGTTCCAATCGACTGCAAAATGAACGAATACGTTTCTCCCTGTCTCACCAGATTTCTTGGATTTAAAGCCATTTTCCCTTTTAGGGTGATGTAGTCCTTAAGATCGTGTTAAACCTGTGCAATTACGGTTGGAATTTCATGCTGTTTGACACATATCCCCAGGCTATCTGGACATGATAAAAGATGAGGTGACTGACATGAAGGATAAAATATTAGAATTAGTACCAGGATCGGTAAAAAAATTACTCCAGAAAAAAGTTAAAGATGGAAACCGATGCATCATTGATTTGGTTGTGGATGATGCAACTGCTTATGGATTTGAACCGGAGCAAGTAGTCCCCTGTATCATGGCGGGTTATTATGTTTATGAATCCACCACCTATCCCAGTGAAATGGAGGAAGAATGGAAGCTGAACTTGGTTTTTCATGCGGCCAATCGCTCGGCAATGAAGCTTCTGTCTTATGGGAAGTATAAAGCGAAACAATCTGAAAGTGGATGGATGAGATATACAAATCCATAAGGTTTACTTAACATACACTAACTAGCTTGGTGAGCATGAGGCACCGTCACATGCCCATCAACCTGAGATTTTGAAATAGCACCAAGTATTTTGGTGAAAAAAAGAAACATTTAAGTTCCTAATGACATTTTTCTAATGTAAGTTATAACATTGCCTAAACAACAACTACCTTGTGGATTGTTTACTTCACAACCACATCGGTTTTCTCTTATGTTTTCGCGAATAAGCTCTACTGGATTAGGAGTAAGTCCATTTTTCACATATTGTTTAATTTTTTTTAGTTCTTGAATTTTACGTTGGATGTCCTCTAATTTAAGAACAGTGAAATCATATATGTCACCGCACTTTGCTTCATTGCGATCGACCATTTGTATCGAATGGTCTCCGTGTTAACGCCACACTTTTCAGCCAGTCCTCCAATAAGATATTGCATCTATCGCACCTCATATAAAGTATTATTTACTATATTATCGATCTACTTTCTTAAAATAAACTGTCATTATTCAATAAGTCTTATTCAACAATATGGTCCGATTGCGAAATTCTAAAACTACATTTAGAGCGATTAACCTTTATCACCACGTAACTCTTTACTACAACGTTTTACAAAAAACGCTGTTATTAAAATAATAATTCCTATACTCAAAACAAGTAATTGATCGAGTGCAATCACATCACGAAAAATCCAACGAGAAACAAAACCGAAGCTAGACATGCACACACATATAAAACCAAAATAATTTAACCATCTATGTACATTTTTCATTCTTTCCCCTCCTAAAACTACATTTTATCATTCCCTCCTGTTTTTGGGTGTGAGTGCTGGCTAGTCGTGTGGCGATACCCCATACCCATCAAGATAAGGTCTTTAAGTACCCCCTAAACAAAATTTTTAATTTTTTTACAGTTATTTATGTGAATTCAACTCGTTTTTTTCGTTTTAGGAACAATGCATTTTTTAAGTTGATGGCTATGCTCAAATTTGAGAGTCTTTTTTTTTGCTATTTCTATTCATATTTTTTTGTTTTTTACCAATAATATACAGATAAGGTGGATTTGTTTATAAAGCTACTTGAGCTTACTTTAGTGTATTTAGGGGTGCAAATATGAAAGTATCAATATTTATTACTTGTGTTGCAGATGTTTTTTATCCAGAAGTAGGAAGAAATGTTGTGGAAATTCTTGAAGATTTAGGGTGTGAAGTGGATTTTCCTAAAACTCAAACTTGCTGCGGACAACCAGCTTATAATAGCGGGTATGTTATAGAAACAAAAACAGCTGCAAAACATATGATTGAAGCCTTTGCTAGTTCAGAATATGTTGTGGCACCATCGGGCTCTTGCGCTATGATGGTTCACGAGTTTTCTAGCTTATTTTCTGAAAGTGAAGCGGAGTGGAAGAAAAAAGCTACTGAACTTGGAAATAAAACATATGAGTTCACACAATTTCTTGTGGAAGTATTAGGGAAAGAAGACTTAGGTGCGGAGCTTCATAAAAAAGCAACGGTTCATACATCTTGTCATATGAGCCGATTAATGGGGATTAAGGAACCACCGCAAAAATTATTAAAATGTGTAAAGGGACTGGAAGTTGTTTCACTGCCGCATAATTATGATTGCTGCGGATTTGGGGGTACATTCTCAGTGAAAATGCCAGAAATTTCTGAGCAAATGGTTGAGGAAAAAGTAAAGCATATTATGGAAACCGGTGCGGAAGTGTTAATTGGGATGGATTGTAGCTGCTTAATGAATATAAAAGGACGTTTAACACGCAATGGTTATCCAATTGATGTAAAACATATTGCTCAAGTATTAAATGAAGATCGAAAACAAGGGGGGATATAGAGATGGGAATGAAAATTGGGAACGATCCCTTTCATAAGCGTACTAAAACAGGCATTGGGGATCCATTTATGCGACAGGCTGTCAGGAAAGCGCAAGATGGTCTTAGAATCAAGAAATTAAAAGCTACTGAGAGTCTTGGAAACTGGGAAGAATGGCGAGCTTTAGGAGAAGAAATTCGAAAGCATACATTAGAAAACCTTGATTATTATTTATATGAGCTGAGTGAAAATATCGAGAAAAACGGTGGTTTTGTTTATTTCGCAAAGACTGCAGAAGACGCAAGGGAATATGTAAAAGGGATTGTAAAAAAGAAAAACGCGAAAAAAATTGTGAAATCAAAATCGATGGTAACGGAAGAAATCAGTTTAAATGAAGCGATTGAAGAAGCTGGAGCGGAAGTGTTAGAAACAGATCTTGCTGAATTTATTCTACAAGTGAACGACCACGATCCGCCGTCACATATTGTTGTTCCGTGCCTTCACAAGGATAAAGAACACATTTGTGAAATATTTAAAACAAAGTTAGATTATACGGGAACATCTGATCCGACGGAAATGGCGAGGTTTGTAAGATCGTATATACGTGATGATTTTTTTGCAGCGGATATAGGGGTGACTGGATGTAACTTTGCTGTTGCAGAGTCTGGATCAATTTCTATCGTAGCAAACGAAGGAAATGCAAGACTTACTACGACACTTCCGAAAACGTTGATTACAGTTATGGGGATGGAACGTATTGTTCCAACATGGGAAGAGCTTGATGTTTTAGTAACACTTCTATGCCGAAGTTCTGTAGGACAAAAGTTAACAAGTTATATTACAGGGTTAACTGAGCCTGGCGGAACAGATGGACCTGAGGAATTTCATTTAGTCATTGTTGATAATGGTCGTTCCGATATTGTAGGAACGGAATTCCAAAGTGTCCTCCAGTGCATTCGTTGTGCGGCATGTATTAATGTGTGTCCTGTATACAGGCATATTGGTGGACATGCATATGGTTCTATTTATCCAGGACCAATTGGAGCTGTGTTGACACCGCTTTTAGGGGGATATGATGAATATAAGGATTTACCTTACGCATCTAGCCTTTGTGGTGCTTGTACAGAAGCGTGTCCAGTGAAAATCCCGTTACATGACTTATTAATTAAACATCGCAGCCGCATTATAGAAGAAAAACAATCCCCCGTAGCTTGGAACGTGGCTATGAAAGGTTTTGAAAAAGTGGTGAAGAGTCCTAGACTATTTTCTTTTGCAGCGAAGAGCGCTCCGTATGCATTAAAACCTCTCGCAAAAGGAGATAAGATTGAGCGCGGCATTGGACCGTTAAAAGCTTGGACGGATGCGAGAGATTTTCCAGTTCCGAAAAAACAACCGTTTCGAGAGTGGTTTGAAAAACACGAAAAGGAGAACAATGATGGCCAGCCAAAATCGTGAGGAATTTTTACTCCAGTTATCAGAAAAGCTTGGTAGGAAACGTCCAGAAGCAGTGGAAAAACCGAACTGGTCTTTTTCCCCGCAGTGGACTGTTTTTGACGGACTGGCGCAAGACGAACTTGTATTAAAGTTAATAGAGCACTGCGAAGTCATTCATACAGAAGTAAAGCGAACAACAAAGGAAAATCTTGTTGAAACATTGGGGTCTTTTATAAAAGATTGGAATATCAAATCTGTTATATGTTCGAATGATGAGCGCTTTAATGAGTATGGTCTTACACCATGTTTCAGCAATGAAGGAACAACACATTTTCGTACATGGGGATTAGATCATAAAGAAGAGGACATAAAATTTGCGAAAGCTGCTGACCTTGGCATTACGTTCAGTGATATGACTTTGGCAGAATCAGGAACCGTTGTACTATTTAATGACGGGTTAAAAGGAAGACATGTGAGTCTTCTTCCGGAGTCATATATTGCAATCGTTCCTAAAAGTACGATTGTACCAAGATTAACCCAAGCTACAAAACTGATCCATAATCAAAATAAAGCGGGAGAAAACTTGCCGGCTTGTGTGAACTTCGTTTCTGGTCCGTCAAATAGTGCGGATATTGAAATGAACCTTGTCGTAGGTGTACATGGGCCAATTAGAACAGCCTATATTATTGTGGATGATCAATAATGATTTACGTTTGCGACAGAGCGCGAAATATAGCTGAAGCATTATAAGAATACTGAAAATAGAAAGCGCTGGCTGTTAAATATAACCGGGGCTTTTTATTTTGTGTGCCCTTATTGGTGAAGAAACCTTAAGAAGGAAAATTTTAATCTGTTTCAGTTTTCTACGCTACTATAACTAATTGAATTGTGTCTTTTCTTAGAAGCTAAGCACACTATAACTAGCTCCAATTATAATGAATACGATAAAGAGCAGAATGAGTAATAAAAGCCCACTACTACCGCTCTTACCATCTTCACCGCCAGATCCCATATGAAAATCCTCCTTATCGTTATACATTGCTTTTACTTTATATTTTTCTAGGTTCATCAAGAAGTTCCTTTTAAAACTCTAATTAACTTGCAAATCATTCATTTTCATTTTACAATTTACTTACCGACCGGTAAGTAAAAATAAAAGAGGTACGCTATGACAAAAAATTTACAAACATCGCAGAACATTGTAGAGGCATCATTTAAACTGATGGCAGAGCATGGCATTGAGAAGATGAGTCTTTCAATGATTGCGAAAGAAGTAGGCATATCAAAGCCCGCTATTTATTATCATTTTCCGTCTAAAGAAGCACTAGTTGATTTTTTATTTGAAGAGATTTTTTCTGAATATCAATTCGCGGGTTACTTCGTTAAAGAACAATATACGAAAGAAAACTTTGCAGAAAAGTTAATCGAAGATGGTTTACATATGTTGTCCGAGTATAGAGGTCAAGAAGGCATATTACGCGTTATAAATGAATTCATCGTAACTGCGACGCGAAATGAAAAGTACCAGAAACGCTTATTTGAAATACAAGAAGATTTCTTAAATGGATTCCACGATTTATTAAAGCAAGGTGTGGAACTTGGCGTTGTGTCACAACATGCAACAGAAGAAAACGCGCATACGTTAGCGCTCGTTATTGATAATATGAGTAATTACATATTAATAGGATTCCAGTTAAAGTATAAAGAAATTTGGATTCGAAATGTGAAAAACGTAATGAAGGAGAAATAAATAATAAATTTTCAATTTTATGTAAAGTTATGTAAAATATAGATTGAGACAATTCATATATTAGATTAATAGATTTGGAGTGGTTACATGGATCCATTGAAAAATGAAATTCATCCTGACATGGTCAAGGTGTGGAAAATTCGTGCTGTAATTGAAGAAGGGATAGGTATTCTCGTCATCTTAGTATACCTTTTCCTCATGATAAAGTTTGATTGGTGGGCGTGGATTTTGTATGTGATGGTTGGGTTAACAGTTGCGCTAGCACCATTTTCGTACTTCGTATTCCCGAAACTGCGTCAACGTTATTATAGCTATCAATTAAATGAAGAAGAGCTTGAAATTCAGCACGGTCTTTTCGTTGTAAAGCGCGTATTAGTACCGATGATTCGTGTACAGCACGTTACCATTGAACAAGGGCCAATTATGAGAAAACATGGATTAGCAGAATTACATATTGCAACGGCAGCAACTTCTCATAGCATTCCCGGCTTAACGATGTATGAAGCAGAAATGCTGAAAACGAGAATCGCAGAATTAGCGAAAGTGAGTGATGAGGATGTATAAGAGACAGCATCCAATCACGATGTTATTAGAATTAAAATTAACAGATTTTATACCATTAATTATTTTCATGTTTAGTTTAAACGGAAAGTTCCCATTTTGGTATTTAATTCCCGCTGGATTCGGTTTACTCACCGTTTTTTCAGCGTTTGAAAAATGGTATTACACAACATACTGGGTTGAAAATAACGTATTACATGTGAAACAAGGGCTCTTTGTGAAGAAGGAGAGCTACTTAAATAAAGAACGTGTCCAAACGATTAATACGAGTTCAGGCATGCTGTATCAAGTGTTAGGACTAAAGAAAATTAAAATCGAAACAGCTGGCGGAGGCGATGATGCAGAAGTTAGCTTAGCTGGTATTACAGTAGAAGAGGCGACTGAGCTTATTGCAATGCTAAATGAGCCAACGCCAGAAGTGAAAGCAGAAGAAACATCAGAAGAAGTAGTAGAAACAGAAATTATTACAGAGGAAGAACAAGCGACAGAGTACAAGTTAACGTGGAAAGAAATTTTATTAGCGTCTATTACATCTGGTCAATTTGGATTATTATTCTCTTTAATATTTGTCGTTTATAACCAAGTGGATGAGTACATTCCGAAATGGATAAAAAATAGCGTAGAGTCGTATGTAATGGATCATGATATATATGGCTGGATTTACATGGTAGCCATTTTGCTCGTCGTTTCTTGGATTATATCCACAATTGGTTACGCGTTAAAACATGGTAATTTCACAGTAAATCGAAAAAATGATGAAGTTCGTATTTCGCAAGGGTTACTTGAGAAAAAAGAACTCGTACTAAAGTTACACCGCATTCAAGGTATTACGATAAAGGAAGGTATATTACGCCAACCGTTCGGTTATTGTGCTGTGCAAGTAGAAGTCATTCAAAGTGAAGGAAAAGAAGAAAAAGTTACGCTACATCCAATTATTCGAAAAGATCGCGTGCAACAGTTACTCGCACATTTACAATTACCATACGAACTGAATACAAATATTATTTCATTACCAAAAGCAGCATTACGGCGCTATCTCATTGATAGTTTCATCTTCTTCGCAATGCTAGCAATCCCGCTGACGGGAATAAGCATATACTTTGAAAAGTATTACATCATGTGGGCGTTATTACCGCTAGCAATCCTTATCTTTACACTTGGATACGCAACATTTAAAACAAATGGTTACAGTGTAAATGGAGAACAAATTACGATTGTACATCGTAGTATTGGAAAACATACAGGACTTGTCAGAAGAAGACACGTCCAGTCAATCGAGAAAACACAATCATATTTCCAGCGCCGAGCGGATTTATGTACGTATACGTTTTCTAGTGCATCATCGAACTATAAACTAGAGCATACGAGAGTAGAAGATGCGGAGAGAATGCAGGATTGGTATAAGAAGAGAATAAGTGAGAATTAATTTGGAATGGCTTGCCTAGTATGAAAGGCAGGCCTTTTTGTTATAGAAAAATGAGTAGTTTGCAATTGGACTAGGTTTTTTTAGTTTAATTCATATATTGGTGCAAATACAGCGCACATTTCTCAATACGTATCAGAAAAAAAGGTAGTACCTTCTATTTCAGGGGAATTCGTGAAATTTTCGATATAAATGGTATACTAATATAGAAATAATAGTAGGAGGTTATATATGATAAGTCAGTTGAAAAGAGAAGCACTTGATGCATTAAAAGGAAAATGGGGATTAGCGGTAGGTGCAACCCTATTACTTGGAATCCTTATTGGAGCTGTTGAACTTCTAATCACAGGTGTTTTCTCGATGTTTTGGGGTTGGAAAGAAGCAAGTGATTCGCTTACAGTAAGTATTATTGCAATGCTTGTTATCGGTCCGTTAACAATAGGCGCCTATTATCTTGTTTTAAATGCAATCCGTGGGACTAGTGTTCGCATCGGTCATATATTTAGATGGTTTAGCGATGGAAGTAAGCTTATGAAGTCGTTTTTAACATATTTATTAATGTATGTATACTTGATTCTATGGACATTACTTCTTATTATTCCGGGTATTATTAAATCATTTTCTTATTCTATGACTTATTTTATTTTGAATGATCATCCAGAATACACAGCAAATCAAGCAATTACCGAAAGTCGCCGTATGATGAATGGACATAAAATGGATTACTTTTTACTATGCTTAAGTTTCCTTGGCTGGTTCCTTTTAAGTATTCTTACCTTAGGAATCGGTTTCTTATGGTTAGCACCTTATTTCTACGCGACATCGGCAGCATTTTATGAAGAGATTTCAAAAGAATATTATAAAAAAGAAGGTACTACCTTCTAATAAACCACCTAAACCACTTATCCCCTAAAGAATATAGGGAACAGATGGTTTAGGTGTTTTGATATGTGTTCTGTTTTCGGGTTCACTTCAGGACAAGGTATAGGTTTTTATCCCGCTATTTGTGGGCAGTAAAACTCCCACCTCAAAATTCAGGTGGAGCAAAGAAGTTAGGTGGGAGATCAACTGCCCGTAAACGCCCGATTGGTGCGGGCTGATAATCAGTGGGGGATGAACAAAACCCCCACTGATTAAAGTTTCACTTTATATAGAAATTCTTCCCTCTATGTTTTATCATAGAGGGTTATTTTTTTATGTAAAAATGATAGAAAATAATGAATAATATATGTAAAGGAAAAAGTGAGGTGAGTGAGATTGAGCAAATTTTTAATTCCGTATTCATTTTCTATATTAAGTTTCTTTATTTCAGTAACGGTACTTGATTTATATGATAGGATGGGAAAAAATAATGAGATGACTTCGCCGAACATACTTGGAAAGGTAATTCAATCTACTTCGCAAATGGGAGTCCTTACATTGTATTTTGGAGCACCTATTATTTTAGGTGGCTGTCTTCTTGGAGAGTTATTGTTTAGATTTATCATTTTACCATTTAAATTAAGCTATATTATATCTTTACTATTATATCTGCTTTTAGCTTTTAGTATTGTTTTTATCTTTTTGTCTGTAATGGTAGGAGTTCCAGCAGCATATGAAGAAGTTCGTACTCTTCAAATGATGTATTTCATGGGGATAACTATGATTTGCGCTGTTACATTTTTTGTGAACCGGAATATATGGGAGAAAAAAATAAGTTAATAATGGAGTGACAAAATGAAATACACGTGTCCATGCTGCGGATATAAAACATTAGAAGAAGAACCACCCGGCACATATGAAATTTGTAACATATGTTATTGGGAAGATGATCCCGTTCAGTTTAACGATCAGGACTATGAAGGCGGAGCAAATGAAGTTTCGCTAAGGCAAGCACAGAAAAATTTCATTGCATTTGGTGCTTGCGAGGAATGTTGTGTGGGATTAGTTAGAAAGCCGGCTAGCGAAGATGTGAAGGATGCTAGTTGGAGAGAAATTTGTTAAGTGGTTTATAAATAAAAATATTATTACTCAATTCAATAGGAGTAATAACATTTTTTTATTTAAGGATTTAATACGAATCAAGCTCAAGTTCGTATATTTGAAAATTCAAATGGGAAATGGAGAGAGCAAAAGAATATAAGTGGATATATTGGAAAAAAAGGTTTTGCAGTTGAGAGGAGTGAAAGTGGTATGAGTTCGCCAAGAGGAAAATACACAATTGGTTCAGCTTTCGGTAGACAAGGGAATCCTGGTACGAAACTTCCCTTTATTAATTTAACGCAAAATCACGTTTGGGTAGATGATTCGACATCTCCATACTATAATACTTTACAGGAAAAGCCTGTAAGAGGTAGATGGAAATCAGCTAAAAATATGTATATTCCAGCATATGATTATGGATTCGTAATTAATTATAATACTGAATCACGTACACCATACAAAGGAAGCGCAATCTTCTTCCATGTTTCTACTTCATGGACAGAAGGGTGTACAGGTGTAGATAAACAAAATGTTATTGATATGTTGAGATGGATCGATCCAGGGAAAAATCCTGTTATTATTCAAACTCCTGAACATGAACTGACAAACTATTAATTTGATAATCTTAAAAATTTTTATGTATAAAAGTTATATGTCATCTTTTTGTGTTAACCAATTGCACGAAAAGATGGCATTATTTTAAGTCTACTTTAATTAGTAGGCTTTTTTTGTTAATGTCGTACGCTAAGGCATTATTTAATTAAAAAACTTGGTGTTACCATTTTTTTTTGTTGTTATTAGGATTATCAATGATAACCTTGCCTTTTATTGAATTTTTGGTTGCCAAAAAGTATCAGTAGTGTAATAAAGCTTTTCATATATAAGGATTAGCATTTCTTGTGTTGAATGAATTCTTTGATTTAGAAGGTTAGCTAGAACTTGTTCAAGAAACTGTACTGCGGAAGCATTAAATCGTTGGTTAAGTCCTTCAGGGCTGATAAGAACACCTGTAGATACTTCAAGGCAGCTAACATAATTGTGTGAGTGATGTACTTGCGACCTGTTGGCTAATCCATACACATAAAGCAACGCCATCCTTTCCTATAATTCTAAAGAAAGGATAACGTCTTTTTTGCTTTATGGGTAGTGTAAAACCTCAGCTTGATAGTGATGGGATAAGGTCGGATTTATAACGCTAAGCATATTTTCAAGATGTTTCCCCTGATTTTAACAACGTTAAGAAAGTTTTAATGGTCTTAAAGAATCTGACGAGACCATTTTTCAAAATTAAAATGATAGCCCCCAGTAAATGAATATGTTCTCAGCCTAAAAAGGACATAGCGGGCAACAAATCCAGATTGAAATAATCTAACCGTTTTTGATATTCTATACTATAAACGTTGAGATACTGGGTTCTTTATTTCGGCATGAGTATCTTTTTTATCTAATCGATAACTAATAAAAGCTAGACCAGAAGCAATTAATGCTGCTAATCCTCCAACCCAAGAAAGATGTTCAAAGCTTCCTGTTTTTACAACAATTCCGCCTAATGCAGAACCTAATGCAATGCCAACATTAGTGGCTACTGGAGTTAAAGAGGAGGCAAAGTCTTTTGTTGCTGGAGAATACTTTTCCGCTAAATCCATAAAATACACCTGAATGGTTGCATTCGCAGCATATAACATCACAGCCATTAACATAATGCTTATAAGACCCATAATAGTCGAAGCCATTGTAAAATACAGCGAGATTAAAATGATGGCCTGAATAATAAAGGTATAGCGAAGTTTGCTAACTCCGTTTTGCTTGGCAATTCTTCCTGCTAAAAAGTTGCTGAATATTGAAAATACACCGTAAATAAATAATACAAAACTTACGAATTTTGATGGAATAGCCAATGCGTTTTCTAAAACAGGAGTGATATAAGTGTATATCGTGTAAGTTCCTGCAATAGTAAATGTAGGAATAAAGAAGGCCAAAATAATTCTTGGCTGTGTAAATAAGCTGAGCTGATCCTTTAGAGAACTCTTTGCACTTTGTAAATTTCTCGGTAGAACTAACATACTCATTATAAATGCTATAACTCCTAGTAAAGCAGTTAACCAAAAGGTCACATGCCAACTACCAAATTGACCAACAAACGTTCCAAGTGGTACACCCATCACGTTCGCTATGGTGAATCCTGAGAAAATTAAAGCGATGATGGATGATCTTTTCGCTTTCGGCATCGTATCATTGGCAATTGACATAGACAAAGCAGTCAATACACCACTAACAACTGCCGTTACAACTCTTGAAACGATTAAAATCGTGTAGGAAATTGCCATCGCGCTAACGACGTTTCCAAGGATAAATATCGAAATAAGAATCAACATCAGTGGATATTTTGGAAATCTACCTACAAATCCGGTAAATACGGGTGTACCGATTGCATAAGCAATTGCGAACCCTGAAATTAATGTGCCGGCAGTTGTTACAGAGATTCTTAAATCTGTAGAAACTTCTGTTAATAAACCTACGATAACAAACTCACTTGTTCCCATTACAAAGGTAAGCAGGGTTAAAGTAAAGGCTAAAATTTTTTGTTTATTACGTAGAGAACTTTCTTTGACATTAGTGGTCATATATCATTCACTCCCATTTTTATTATGTGAAGTAGACAAATTGAACAATGTTGCGCAACTGATATAGAAATATCGAGAATACTCGATATGTATATGAACAAAACAGAAACCTATCTAATTATTTTAGATGTCTGTTTTGAGAAATGAAGCGATCTGATGAATTGTTTCTTCGTTAATCTTATAATAAGTCCATTGACCATGCCGAATAGATTCGAGAAGCCCAGCTTTTTGCATCATATTCAAGTAGTGAGAAACCGTAGATTGAGAAGCTTTAGCTTTTTCCTGGATGTCCCCTACACAAACACCGCCCTCGATACTGATTTTTGGAAAATGCTTCTCCGGCTCTTTCAGCCACTGTAAAATGTTAAGCCGAGTCTCGTTTGACAATGCTTTAAATACTTCAACTGGTTCCATGACAATATAATATATCGAACCTTCTCGATATGTCAAATGTTAACATATCATTTTATAGTGTTTTGGGGGCATTTAATTCCTTAGCTTGATGGTAATGAGGCGAGATCCTCTGCACGCTTTTATGAAGAATTCTTATTTACACTAAGGATTGAAATCTTATTGGTATCTTAAAATGTAGGGAGGGGAAAATATTGTAAAAAAATATTGTATGTTTTAAAACCATATGTTACATTGATGTTACAAATGGATTACTGAGTGTGACTTTTGTTACATTTTGTTTTCTGGTTGTTTTCGGTGTGTTACGAATTGTAGTTTGTATTTCTAATTAATTGAAAATATTTAAAGTTGAAGAAATAGCAAACTATAAAATAAAAATGGTTTTTTTATGTGTATAAGAGTGTGTGTAGTAAAGAGCCTGAGTGAGAGCTTTATGCACATTATTAAAATTCCTTTCTGTCTTAAAAGAAGAAGACTACCAACTATTTAGGAATTTTAAGTAATGATAGTGAATGAAATGTACTTCTTTTCCAACACACAATGTAGTACATAGTTTACTTTCAGTCTAATTACTACACAGACTTTTATACATATGACGTTATTGTTTTAGGCATATATAGGGGGAGAGAAAATGAGAAAGTTATTAACAGTAATTGGACTTACGTTTTTAATGCTAGCGGGATGTAGTAATGGGGATTTTGAAAAAGAGATGGATGAGGGGAAGACGGCGTTAACGAATAAAGAATATAAAAATGCTTTATCATCATTTGAAAGAGCACTAGATGAGAAAAAAGATGATTCAGATGCAAAAGTGTTTGTAGAGCAAACGAAAGCAATGATTGAAGCAGTGAGGCTAAAAGAAGAAGCAAAATTAGAAGAATCGATCAAGTCACTTGAAAAAGTAGAGAGCGTGAAGAATGGAAGTAATGCGCTTATAAAACAAGCAAAGGAAGAACGAACAGCATTAGTAGCTATCTTAGAACAAAAAAAGAAGTATGAAGAGCAGCTGGTGAAAAGTGAAGAGTTAATAAGTAAGAAAAATTATGCAGAAGCGAAAGAGATGTTAAATAAGGTAGTTTCAGAAACAAAAGATAACAAGAACCTTGAAGAGTATAATAAAAAAGCTTTAGGATTAATCACTAAAATTGGTGAAGAAGAAAAAAAAGAAAAGAGTGAAACAGCAGCAGCGAAGGCACAAAAAACAGATGCAGGAACGAGTCAAAAAGTAGCGACAGAAAAGAACCAAAAAGTGGAGTCTGAAAAGAACCAAAAGGTAGCGACAGAAAAGAATCAAAAAGTAGTCACAGAAAAGAACCAAAAAGTAGAGACAGAGAAGAATCAAAAGGTAGAGACAGAGAAGAATCAAAAGGTAGAGACAGAGAAGAATCAAAAAGTAGAGACGGAAAAGAATCAAAAGGTAGAGACAGAGAAGAAGCAAGATGAATTTACTTTTGAGAAAGCTAAAGGATATATTAAAAAAGAATATAATGAAGAATATCAATACACTTTAGAGGATACTCAAGTCGAAAATGGAAAGAAATATTATAAGATTAGAGTGCGTACGACATATAAAATAGAAGGCGCAGCTGGATCAGGATTTACTGGAGTATTCAAGGTATTCGAAGATGGTACAGTTATTGAAATGCACTAAATCGATGAAAAGGTATCCTCAAAGTATTTGAGGGTACCTTTTTTATATTATTTGGCATAAAAAAAGCATCTAGCAAAAGTACTAGATGCAAATAAAAACACAAGGGAAGATAAATGTCTTCCCTTTTCCCGTAAGTAATTATATCAAAAAAATTATAAAAAACTAGCTTTATTTTTAATATAATTGATGTGTGAGGCTATGAAAGTAAAAGATTACACTATTTTCGTAGTGTTTTATCCCGCATTAACTGCCCGTAAAAGCCCGATTGGTTCAACTAATAATCAGTGGGGGATGAACAAAACCCCCACTGATTATAGTTTCACTTTATTAAGAAAAGGAGTTGTGTCCATGATTAATTTCAAACCAGAAAATTTAAACCAACTATTAAAAGTGATGCTGATTAGTGCGAATAAGTCTTATGACGCGATTAAAGAGTATGAATTTACAGGCGAAGCGGTAGTATTCCGTATAGATTTTGAGTATATAGATGTTGCTCTTATGGTTACGGATATGTTAGGAAGACCTGCTTCTAAATTTAACATTTTGCCATATGCTCGTCCTAATACGAATGAAATAGATTACATTCAGTTTCAAGTGTATTCCATTAATGAAGGGAATTTTAAAGAAATGCTCGATATGATGTGATAACTATAATTTTACAAAATTGTATATAAAGCCTTATTTTCTGCTAATATATAATTAATAAATTCATATAATTGGAGTGATGAGATGCAGCCGTTAGAAAGGGAGATTCATTCTAATATGCTAAAAGTGTGGAGAATTCACGCTTTAATTGGGGCGGCGGTTATACTAGCAGTCGTAATTGCGTATTTCTTTTTTATGATTAACTTTAACTGGTGGGGCTGGTTGTTTGGATTGTTAGTAACAGGTGCTATTACATTTATCCCGCTTGATTATTTTGTGTTTCCAAATTTACGGCAGCGCTATTATAGTTACAGATTAAATGAAGAAGAGATTGAAATTCAAAAGGGAATGTTCGTTGTAAAGCGCGTGCTTATTCCGATGATCCGCGTGCAGCACGTTACAATTGAACAAGGGCCGATTATGAGAAAGTATAATTTAGCAGAATTACATATTTCAACAGCGGCAACTTCTCATAGTATTCCAGGTTTAACGAAAGAAGAAGCAGAGCAGTTGAAAAGACAAATTGGAGAGCTTGCGAAAGTGAGTGATGAGGGTGTATAAGAGGCAACATCCGATCACGATTTTGTTAGGTATTCGAATTGCGAGTTTGTTACCACTTATTATTCTTGTTATGTTTAAACCTGAAGAACAAGTGAAGCCTTGGTATTTATTTTATCTTTTCCTTCTGTTTGTTTTATTCATTATGGCTATTTTTTCAGCTGTAAAATGGTATTTCAAAGTGTACTGGATTGAGAATAATATTTTACATATAAAACACGGTGTTTTTGTGAAGAAGGAAAGCTATTTAAATAAAGATCGTGTACAAAATATTAGTACGTCTTCTAATGTGATCTATCAGCTATTTGGACTTACGAAATTAAATATAGAAGTAGCTGGCGGCGGTAGTGAGCCGGAAGTTATGTTAGCTGGTGTTAAAGAAGACGAGGCGAAGCAACTCATTGCATTATTGAATAAAAAAGAAAGTGTTGTAACTGAAGAGATACCTGAAGAGGTAAACGAGGTTGTTTACCAATTAACAGCGAAAGAAATTTTATTCGCATCTATTACATCTGGCAGATTTGGATTAGTGTTTTCTATGTTAGTAATCCTTTACTCAGAGTTTAATCAATTTCTACCAAAATGGCTCATAAATAAAGTGGAAGCGTATGTGATGGATAACGGTGTATATGAATTAATCGTTATGGCCGCGATTTTAATGGTAATTTCGTGGGTCATTTCTACAGCCGGCTATGCGTTAAAATATGCGAACTTTAAAATTGAGCGAACCAGAAATGAAATTCGTATCGTTCAAGGGCTATTTGATAAGAAAGAGTTTGTTTTAAAATTACACCGCATTCAAGCGATTACTGTGAAAGAAGGAATTCTCCGCCAGCCTTTCGGTTATTGTTCTGTCGAAGTGGAAGTGATTCAAAGTATAGAATCCGCCGGGGATGAAGTGATGTTACATCCTTTTATGAAGAAGAAAGATGTGCAGCAGTTACTCGCCTATTTACAGTTGCCGTATGAAATAGAAGAAGCAATCGTTCATTTACCGAAGGCTGCATTGCGTCGTTATGTCGTAATGGGCTGGATTACAAGTGCTGTGCTCGCAATGCCGATCGCCGGTGCGAGTATATATTTTAAACAACATACTGCGTTGTTCGTTCTTATACCGTTATTTATTGTATTTACGTTACTTGCATACGCTAGATATAAAAGTGGTGGATATATGATACGAGAAAATCAGTTAGTAATGGTGTACCGAGGCCTTGCGAAATATACAGGGATCATGCGAAGAAGGCATGTTCAAGCAGTAGGATATAATCAGTCGCATTTTCAAAAGAAAGACGAGTTATGTACAGCTGCCGTATCGGTAGCGGGACATGGTTATGAAGTGAAGCATATGCGAAAAGAAGACGCGCTTCGCATATATAATTGGTACAAAGAAAAAGGAAACACCAGTGTGTAATGGTGTTTCCTTTTTTGTGTCGTCATTTGTCGATAAGTCGATATATTTCAAAAATCGCTGATATAATTCGAGTTGCGCCGATATATTCGAAAAATCGCCGATATAATTTCACATATCGCAGGCTCCGAACTCCGAAAATTAAACTAACACATCAAAAGTAGTCACAAAAGAAGGACGAGAGAAAATGCTTTTTTGCTGTTCTGCATGTGGATGCGCCTGTGCTTGTCCTTCTGCTTGTGCAGGGCGTTTTTTATGAGCGTTTTCGAATGAACGTGATTCTGTCCAGTCTTTAAAGTTTTGCTCTGTTTCCCACATCGTTAAAATGACATATGTATCATTACTTAATGGGCGAAGAACGCGGATTGCTTGGAAACCAGGTTCGTTTTCGATAAGACCTGCGCGGTTTTTAAAACGGTTTTCAAATACAGGGCGACCTTCGTCTGTTACAGAAATGTTGTTACAAACGATGTAGCCAGGTTGTCCTTTAAATTCTCCAACAGCGTCTAATACATCATATTGAAGTGAGGATTCTACAGATTCTTCAGTATTTTCTTTATAAAACATATCTTTTTCGTTATTTTTTGCAGTGAAATGTGCTTGTTCTAGAGGTGTTTCGTATGAAATAATAGCCTTCATTTTAATGCCCCCTTTATAGTTTGTCTCTATTATATCAACTCTTGTGAAAAACTTCGAAGATTATATACATAAAGATACTTCTTTTTCAAATAATAAATGTACCATCATTTGGAAAGAAGGCCGATGTATGAAGAAAGCAAAGTGGACTTTATTAGGCGGGGTAGCAACGTTTGTAGTAGCGATTGTACTTTATAAACTTATTGTGTTAGCTGGTGGCTATATGATGGATGAAAAGCAGCTTGTTTTCCACTCTTCATCACGTATCGTTGACCAGAAAGGAAAAGAAATTACGAAGTTATATGTAGAAAATAGAGAGCTCGTGCCGATTGAAGAAATTCCAAAGTACGTGCAGCAAGCATTTATTGCTGTGGAAGATTCTCGTTTTTATGAGCATCAAGGAATTGATTACCCTTCTATATTTCGGGCGCTTTATAAAGACGCTTTAGCTGGAGAGAAGGTAGAAGGCGGTAGTACAATTACGCAGCAACTAGCTAAAAATGTCTTTTTAACTCGCGAAAAAACATTTACGCGTAAATTGAAAGAGGTCGCAATTTCTCTTCAATTAGAGCAAAAATATACGAAGCAGCAAATTCTTGAAATGTACATGAACCATATTTATTTTGGTCACGGGGCATATGGTATTCAAGCGGCGGCTAAATTGTATTTTAATAAAAATGTAGAAGATTTAACAGTGGAAGAGGGAGCTATGCTTGCAGGGCTTCCGAAAGCGCCAAATGGCTATTCACCGTACTTATCTCCTGAGAAGAGCAAGGAACGCCGTGATCTTGTTTTGTCCCTTATGCATAAACAAGGCTATTTAACAGCGGAAGATAGTGTTCGTTACCAAGGGAAAACAATCGCTCTTTATAAAAATGCAGATGAACGTGAACTCGCATATATGCCGTATATCGATATGGTTATAGATGAAGCGGCGCGTTTATATGGTTTATCGCATCAAGAAGTACTACGCGGAGGATATACGTTTGTCGTACCGATGGATGAAAAAGTTCAAAAGGTGGCATATAACCAGTTTCAAGATGCGAGAAATTTCCCTGGTAAAGAAAACGGGGCGCAAGGTGCATTTTTATTAATGGATAACCAGACAGGCGGAATTAAAGCCGCGATTGGCGGAAGAGAGTATGTTCCGAGAGGGCTTAATCGCGTTTTTGCAAAGCGGCAGCCTGGTTCTGTTTTAAAGCCACTTATCGTATATGGCCCAGCACTCGAGACGAAAAAATATAATCCATATTCTTTATTAACGAATGAAAAAAGTTCGTTTGAAGGATATGAACCTCGAAATTATAATCATGAGTACACGAAAGAGATGACGATGTACGATGCGGTATTAGAATCAGCAAACGTGCCAGCTGTATCTTTATTAAATGAATTAGGGGTAGATGAGGGAAAGCAATATTTAGAGAAAGGGAATGTTCATATTGCAGACTCAGGTTTAAGCACAGCACTTGGCGGGCTGAAAAATGGTGTTTCTCCATTTGATCTTGTCAAAATGTACCGATCTTTTTTAGCAAACGGGAATATTATCGAACCGCACGTTATTGATAAAGTGTTAAATAGACACGGGGCAGTCATTGGAGAATCATCAAAAGCTGAAACGAAAGTCTTTTCAAAGCAAACGGCATGGTATATGACAAAGATGCTTGAAGGAGTTGTGAAAGAAGGTACGGCGAAAGCTGGCGTATATAATGGAGCTTTAGCTGGAAAAACAGGCACAACTTCACTGCCGAATGACGACCATGGTGCGCGTGATATGTGGTTTGTTGGATATACACCGAATTTAGTAGGTGCAGTTTGGATTGGCTATGACCGCACCGATAAAGAGCATCAATTACAAGATGGAAATGCATCTGCAACGATGTTATTTAAAAAGATTTTAACGAAAGCAAATATACAAGATAAAGCGAGTTTTCATAGACCAAAAGGTGTTGAAACAATTGGGCTGCCAATTCGTTTAGATAAGATTAAAAACGTGGAAGCAAAACTAGCTTTTAGTCCTTTCGGTTTATTTGCAATGAAACTAAGCTGGACGCCGCTTCCTGATGAGAGAATTATGTATCGAATTTATAAAGTTGAAAAAGGAATGCATACTCACTTTGGAACGGTAAAAGGAACAGGGAAATATGAGGAAAAGTTTATTAATATATTCTCAAAATCAAGTTTTTACGTTGTGCCATATAACACACAAACGAACCGTGAAGGAGAAAAGTCAAAAGTAGCTAAACCATAGTTTTTCTCTGTGTTATAATAAGAATGTTGTGAAAATAGTAAGCGGTTTTACGAATGTTTGTGTCAATTTAATGAACAACGTACATAATGTTATGCATTTTGTTTTTACAAGCTGTATAGTAAAAAAAGATAAATATCGGAATAGAGCATATTTAAAGAAAAAGCATTGGTAAGGAAGGGAGCTAGGGTCTTGGTAAGAACTATAAATGAGACATTTTTAAAAGCATGTAGGGGGGAACGCACGGAGTATGTACCAGCATGGTATATGCGTCAAGCAGGTCGTTCGCAGCCGGAATATAGAAAGATAAAAGAAAAGTATTCTTTATTTGAAATTACACATAATCCAGAGTTATGTGCTTACGTTACAAAGTTACCAGTTGATCAATATAACGTAGATGCAGCAATTCTGTATAAAGATATTATGTCACCACTACCTGCAATTGGTGTTGATGTGGAAATTAAATCTGGCATTGGTCCAGTTATCGATAATCCAATCCGTTCTTTACAAGATGTAGAAAAATTAGGGGAAATCAATCCAGAAGATGATGTACCTTACATATTAGATACAATTCGCTTATTAACGACAGAAATGTTAGATGTACCGTTAATCGGTTTTTCAGGAGCTCCATTTACGTTAGCGAGCTATATGATTGAAGGCGGTCCTTCTCGTAACTATCATAATACGAAAGCGTTTATGTATGCAGAGCCGAAAGCTTGGTTCGCTTTAATGGATAAGCTGGCAGATATGGTTATTACATATTTAAAAGCGCAAATTAATGCAGGAGCAAAAGCGGTTCAAATTTTCGATTCTTGGGTTGGAACAGTAAATGTAGCGGATTACCGCATATTTATTAAACCAGCGATGGAACGTATTTTTGCAGAAGTTCGCACGATGGGTGTTCCAATGATTATGCACGGCGTTGGGGCTGGACACTTAGTGAATGAATGGCACGACTTACCGCTTGATGTAGTCGGTTTAGATTGGCGCTTATCAATCGAAGAAGCACGCACGCGTGGCGTTCATAAGGCGGTACAAGGAAATATGGATCCTTCATTCTTACTAGCACCTTGGCCTGTTATTGAAGAACATGTAAAAGGTATTTTAGATCAAGGGATGAAGCAGCCAGGTTACATCTTTAACTTAGGTCATGGCGTATTCCCAGAAGTAAATCCAGATACATTAAAACGCTTAACTACATTTATTCATGAGTACTCTAAAGAACAGTTAGCGAAGTAAAGGAGATTGGCTGTATGAAAAAGAAAATTGGTTTGCTTGTAATGGCATACGGAACGCCATATAAAGAAGAAGATATTGAACGTTACTATACACATATTCGCAGAGGAAGAAAGCCAAGTCCTGAAATGCTAGAAGATTTAACAGAGCGTTACCGTGCAATTGGTGGTATTTCCCCTTTAGCTACTATTACATTAGAGCAAGCTAAAAAGTTAGAGACGCGTTTAAATGAAATGCAAGATGAAGTAGAGTACCACATGTATCTTGGTTTAAAACATATTGAACCGTTCATTGAAGATGCAGTACAAGCTATGCATAAAGATGGAATAGAAGATGCAATTGCACTCGTTCTTGCCCCTCACTATTCTACTTTTAGTGTGAAGTCGTATGTAGGACGAGCGCAAGAAGAAGCAGAAAAACTTGGAAACTTAACAATTCACGGCATCGATAGCTGGTATAAAGAACCGAAATTTATTCAGTATTGGGTTGATGCAGTGAAAGGTATATATAACGGTATGTCAGAAGCAGAACGTGAAAAAGCTGTGTTAATCGTAGCTGCACATAGCTTACCAGAAAAAATTATCGCACTCGGCGATCCATATCCAGATCAATTAAATGAAACAGCTGACTATATTGCACGCGGTGCTGAAGTAGCAAATTATGCAGTTGGCTGGCAAAGTGCCGGAAATACACCAGATCCTTGGATTGGTCCAGATGTACAAGATTTAACGAGAGAACTAAATGAAAAGTACGGATACAGTTCATTCGTATATGCACCAGTTGGATTTGTTGCGGAACATTTAGAAGTTTTATATGACAATGACTTTGAGTGTAAAGTTGTAACGGATGAAATTGGCGCGAAATATTATCGTCCAGAAATGCCAAACGCATCGGACGCATTTATCGACTGTTTAGCAGATGTTGTATTAAAGAAAAAAGAATCTGTAATGTAAGTAGAAAGGGGGAGCTTACTTGAGGAAAAAAGTTGTGATCATCGGCGGTGGCATCACAGGATTAACAACAATGTATAACTTACAAAAAGAAATTCGTGAAAAAAACTTGCCGATAGATGCATTGCTTATAGAAGCGTCCGGTAAACTTGGCGGGAAAATTCAAACCGTTCAAAAAGATGGATTTACAATTGAACGTGGCCCTGATTCTTTCTTAGCAAGAAAAGAGAGCGCAGCTAAATTAGTGAAAGAATTAGGACTTGATGCTGAACTTGTAAATAATGCGACCGGTCAATCGTTCGTTCTCGTAAACAATCGGTTACATAAAATGCCGAGCGGTTCAATGATGGGAATTCCAACGCAAATTACGCCGTTTCTATTTTCCGGATTGTTCTCCCCAATTGGTAAACTAAGAGCTGGTTTTGATCTGTTAATGCCTAGATCAAAGCCAGTATCTGACCAATCACTCGGGCAGTTTTTCAGGCATCGCCTTGGAAATGAAGTCGTTGAAAATTTAATTGAGCCATTATTATCTGGTATTTATGCAGGGGATATTGATGAAATGAGTTTAATGTCAACATTCCCTCAAATTTATCAAATTGAACAGGAGCATCGTAGCATTTCACTCGGTATGCGTACGCTCGCTCCAAAGCAAGAGAAGGCTGAATTGAAAAAGGGAATCTTTAAAACTGTGAAAAACGGTTTAGAATCTATAGTGGAATCTCTTGAAGTGAAGATTCCTAATGATATGGTAATGAAGGGAACTCGTATTGAAAAAGTTGCAAAACTTGGTGATAGTTATACGATTACTCTTAGTAACGGAAAAGAAATGGAAGCAGACGCGATTGTAGTTACAGCACCGCATAAAATATTGCCGTCTATGTTTGCGCAGTACAAGCAGTTTCGTTTCTTCCGTAACATTCCGTCTACATCAGTTGCAAACGTGGCACTTGCTTTCCCGAAGTCTGCAATTCAGCGTGATATTGATGGTACGGGATTTGTCGTATCAAGAAATAGTGATTACACGATTACAGCGTGTACGTGGACACATAAAAAATGGCCGCATACAACGCCAGAAGGAAAGGCACTTCTTCGTTGTTACGTTGGACGACCTGGTGATGAAGCGATTGTTGAACAAACTGACGAAGAAATTGTGCAGCTTGTATTAGAGGACTTACAAAAGACAATGGATATTACAGAGGATCCAGATTTTACAATTGTAAGCCGCTGGAAAGAAGCGATGCCTCAATATACAGTTGGCCATAAAGAGCGAATGAAAAAGCTCACAACATTTATGGAGAATGAGTTGCCAGGTGTGTATTTGGCAGGTAGTTCTTACGCTGGTTCTGGTCTTCCGGCTTGTATTGAGCAAGGTGAGTTAGCGGTGAAACGTGTGTTATCTCATTTAGAGAAAGAAATGGAAACCGAATTAGTCGCACATTAAAATAGTTCAAGCAAAACGCCTTTAATTATATTGAAGGCGTTTTGTTTATTGGATAAAATACCTGTTAGTCAATAAACCTATATAAGTTATTTTGTATTATAGTTTGAAAAGTTGTAAATTAAATGAATTTTGTGTAAAAGTTGTCGAAATATAGTTCTATATAACGAATCATTTGATATGATAGAAATGTTGAGAAAATATGAAATAGGGAGAGGGAGATGGCTGTGAAGAAATTATTAAGTGTCTTTTTATCATTGATGTTATTGCTTTCATTTACTGGAACTTTAGCGCAGGCGGAAGAAACTACTTCTATGTCAGTAGAAAAAGCAATTCAAGTATTTAAGCAGCAAGGGAAAACGAAGGGGATAGTGGAAGGATATATCGTTGGGTATACGCAAAGTCCTTCTAAATACACGAAAGATCCGGCTAAGTTTGACGACACAAACGTGGCAATTGCCGATTCGCCAAACGAAACGAATCCAGACAAGATTATGCCTGTTCAGTTGCCAAAAGGCGATGTGAGATCGGCTGTAAATGTGAAAGACCATCCTGAAAATATCGGGAAGAAAGTTAGGTTAACAGGGACGCTTGAGTTATATTTCGGTAGCCCAGGTTTAAAATCAGTAACAGCTCATAAGTTTTACGGAGAAGAACAAAACCGCGTTAGCGATGTAGTGGCATCACCAAATGGCGGGGAAGTTGCAAAAGGGACAGCGGTAACATTAACAACGAATACAGAAGGAGCAACAATCTACTATACGTTGGATGGCTCTAATCCTACAAATAAAAGCGTTCGTTATAACGGACAAATTGTAGTGAATGAAAATAGTGTAGTGAAAGCAATCGCAGAAAAAGAAGGGCTTACTTCTTCAGCGATTTCAACATTTTCATTTATTATCGTAAACAATGAACCAGTTCGTATTCATGATATTCAAGGGAAATCACATATTTCTCCTTACAATGGGAAGAAAGTAAACAATGTGGAAGGCGTTGTAACAGCGCTTGATAAAAACGGTTTTTATATAGAAGATAATCAGCCGGATAATGATCCAGCTACTTCAGAAGGTATGTACGTATACAAAAAAGATGCGAATGTAGCGGTAGGAGACCTTGTCCAAGTTGATGGAGAAGTAGAAGAATATGTTGGGCCTGGATATGCAGAACGCTTTGAAACAGACTTAACGACGACAGAAATTAAAGCGAGTCGCATTGGTGTAATCGCAAAAGATCAGACTTTACCAGAAGCGATTGTATTAGGAGAAACCGGAGTGAAAATCCCAGATCAAATTATTGATAATGATGGATTTGGTCTATTTGATCCGAACGAAGATGCAATTGATTTTTATGAGAGTGTAGAAGGCATGCGCGTTACGATGCCAACACCAAAAATTATCGCTCCTCAGAAAAATGGTAACTTATATGTAACAGTAGAAAATGGTGGGGATAAAGTTATAACGAAGTATGGCACACCGCTATTAGATAAAGAGCAATTAAACCCAGAGCGTCTTTCTGTAAAAGTACCTCGTGATTATGTCGCGAAAGTAGGAGATACGTTCACTGGTAATATAACAGGCGTAGTAGGATATGACTACGGTGCGTTCCGCATTTCGCCAGTAACGGAATTACCATCTGTAGTAGACGGTGGGTTTAAGCAAGTAGGGGCAAATATTCAGCCGCGTCTTGATAAGTTAACAGTTGCTACATATAACATTGAAAACTTCTCGGCGAATAAGAAAGAAACAACAGATGAAAAAGTAAAAGCGTTGGCGTATTCTATTAAATACAATTTAAAAATGCCAGATATTATCGGTGTAGAGGAAATGCAAGATAATAACGGATCGATTAATGACGGTACAACAGATGCTTCATTAAGCGCAAAACGTATCATTGATGCAGTGGTAGAAATTCGTGGTCCGAAGTATGAGTATGTAGAAATCGCTCCAAACAACAATCAAGACGGAGGAGCACCAGGAGCTAACATTCGCGTCGGTTTCTTCTATAACCCATCACGCGTGAAATTAGCAGCAGTACCGAAGTTACTTGATAAAAATGTTGTTCGTATCGGAGACGAAAATTCATTATTTGAAAGTACACGTAAACCGTTAGCGGCAGAATTTACGTTCCAAGGACAAAACGTTGTTGTCGTTGCAAATCACTTAAACTCCAAAATAGGAGATGCAACGCCATTTGGAAAAGTACAGCCGCTCGTATTAAAGAGTGAAGAAAAACGAGTTCAATTAGCACAAGAAGTGAATCATTTCGTACAAGATATTCAGAAAAAGAATACGAATGCGCCAGTTGTTGTATTAGGTGATATGAATGACTTTGAATTCTCTAAACCTTTAGAAGCACTAGAGGGAACGATATTAAAAGATATGTTAAACACAGTGCCGAAAGAGAATCGTTACACGTACATTCATGAAGGTAACGCACAAGTGCTAGATCATATTTTAGTAACAAATAACATTGTACAGCACACAATTGTAGACCCAGTACACTTAAACTCAAACATTATGAAAGAACATGGACGTGTAAGTGACCACGATCCAGTACTTGCTCAAATTGATTTGAAGAAGGCTTCTTAAAGTAGGGGAACGCTTAGGTAACTAAGCGTTCTTTTTTGTTTTTACATCGTCATATAATTATGAAGATAGAATTCCTTTTTTTGTAATATGGTGATAAAATTAATTGAATATTTAGTTTTCGGAAGGGGGGCTAAAGATGCAAGCGCTAATAAGTGGGAAATTAATGAATCAAATCGCAATCTTTTTTAGTAGTATCGTCATGATTCAGTTTATAGCCGAGATAACAGGACTTACACAGAATTTAGATATTACGTATAACCTAATAAATACAGCAAGTTCTTATATAACATTTAGTTTGGCAGTCATTTTTACTTTAATAGGAGCAAGAAGAGAATTGAGTAAATATGCAATTATTTCATTATGTTTAGTGGTAGCTATTAAAGCAATTTACTTTGCGGCTGTTGTTATTTTGTGGGGATTGGCTGGTACGCCGTAAATGAATATAAAAAACCTAATTTCCAAGATAAAATGTGGAAATTAGGTTTTTTATGCTTGAAACGCTTTTCTACACCGATCTCTTCTTTGCAGTCTTCTTCTATATTTTTTTCTATCGCGCTTTACTCCTTGTATATACATGAATAAGCTAACGAGGAGGAAGAAGGTACATTGTATTGTTAAAATATATGGTGACATGCCATGCAGCGGTTGCCTTGGATCATATAAATGAATAGGTGCCCCGCCTATTGTAGGGAATATCGTATTTAGCAGGATGTAAGGAATGGCGGTAGTTGCAAATGGAAATAGAAGCGCCATATAATCTTTTTGTGACCATGCAGATGCAGCAAGTCCTAAAAGAGCCATTAAACCTGCAAATAAAAAATTAATTCCGATATATACAGTAATGTAAGTGATGGGAGTATCGTAATATAAGTTTGCGAACATCCCATTATCATTTATAATGCCTGAACCAGCCGTCGGTTCTCCGTCTGGAATGGTTAATTTGCAAAATAATAATGATAAGATGAATGGAAACGTATAAAGAGTCCCTCCGCAAAAAAATGTAACGATATATTTCATTACTGAATAAGGAAATATAGCAATTTCTTTACTGACAAACGGTTTAAAACCATCTGATTTATCCGAGTTGTAACTTGTACTAAAGGGAAGGCTCGCAATAACTGGCATTAATAACAAATAAACATCCATTTCATTGCCACGAAATCCAATCCATTTAATATCCGTTGATATAGGTCCATTCGCAGCATCTCCTAAATAACGAATTACATAATAATAATGATAAATACAAATAAGAACGAATCCACTAAACATAATAATTAAAGAAACACGATTACAAAAAGCTTGCTTTATATTTAAACGAAGCGCACGCATCATGACTAAAAAAGCCTCCACTATTTTGATAAACTTGTCTATTTTCTATATTACTATTAATTGTAAACATTTTCTTGTTTTTTTATTTGATTATTAGAAAAAGAGGAATTTTTGTATTGTTAGGTAAGGTTTAACTTTAGAAGAAGATTGTCAGAGTGAAAGGAAAAGAGAGGACATATTGAATTCTAGTTTAGACAAAATTGCGCTTTCTACGCTGAAATAAGAAAAAGGTGTTCATAAAAATTATATCTGAAGAACATCTTTTCCTTTCCCCTTTTTTTCTGATACACTATGACAGTATTATATAGATTGACTGGAATTTTTTTAAACTGGGAATAACTAAAAAGAGAACTTGTATAGAATGTAAGCGTGTGGTAATATCAAAGATGTACTGATTGACTATATTGTCCGATTGGTCATTTTTGGAGGTGATGATGTGGCGATGGATCGAAAACGTTCTATTATTGAAGCTGCAACAAAGTCTTTTTCAGCATTCGGTTATAAGGCGACGACGATGGATCAAGTTGCGAAGTTAGCGAATGTAGGAAAAGGAACAATTTATACTTTTTTCAAAAATAAAGAAGAACTATTTGGCGAAATTATTTCTAATTTAATTACAGAAATGAAGCAAGTCGCAAAAGACGCAATTCGTTCAGATATTTCATTTTTTGAAAATGTACATAGAGCATTATATAGTATATTAGAATTTAGAAAAGAACATCAGCTCATGATTAAACTAATTCAAGAAGAGCGTGATATGGGAACGAAAGAAGTACAAGAAGTGATGCAACAAGTAGATGTGGAAATCATTTCTGTCATTCAATCTTATTTAGAGATTGCGATTGAAAAAGGTGAGATTAGCAAATGTGATCCAGAAATTACAGCATTTATTATGCTTCGCCTATACGTATCGCTTATTTTTGATTGGGAAAAAAATCATGAACCGTTAGAAAAAGAAAAGATCTCGGAATTATTCGAACTTTATTTACTAAAAGGATTGTCAAATTAAGATAATCCTTTTAATATTATAAAAAATGACTAATTGAACGAATTGGTCATTTATATGAGGAGGGTGGTTAAATAGTATAATCAAGTAGTTGAAAATGTGCATAGTATAAATTCGGGGATAAGGCATATGCATGAACAGATATAGCCTTTTTATTTGGTAAAAAATGACTAAATAGACATTTTGGTCATTTTTGAAAAGGGGGATAAATTATGAAATGGCATAAGTTGCTTAGTAAAGAATTTGCAGAGATTATAAAAAGTAAAAAAATATTAATCCCAATCATTGCGGTTTTATTTGTACCGATTTTATATGCGGGTATGTTTTTATGGGCCTTTTGGGATCCGTATGAGCAGCTAGATGACTTGCCAGTTGCGGTAGTCAATTTAGATAAAGGTGCAGAACTTGATGGGAAACCAATTGAGGTCGGGAAAGGGCTCGTTGATAACTTAAAAGATAATAAAAGTTTTAAATGGGAATTTGTAAGTGAAAAAGAAGCGAAAGAGGGAATGGAAGGCAGAAAGTATTACATGTTAGTACGTATTCCAGATGACTTCTCAAGTAACGCTACAACGTTATTACAAGACGATCCGAAACCATTAAACTTAGAATATATTCCAAATGAAAGTTTAAACTTCTTATCTTCACAAATTGGCGGAACAGCAATTGAAAAAATTAAAGGTGAAGTATCAAGCACGTTAACGAAAACATATGCAGAGAAAATGTTTGATTCCATTAAAGACGTATCAAAAGGATTAGCAGATGGAGCGGACGGAGCAAATAAGTTACATGATGGAGCTAGTGAGTTGCATGATGGATCAAGTAAAGTGACGGATGGACTCTATACGCTGCAAGGGAAGTCAGGAGAAATGAAGGATGGAGTTGGGAAGTTATTAGATGGATCTGGTCAGGTAACAGATGGATTGCATATGTTGCAAGGAAAGTCTGGAGAAATGACAACAGGTATTAATAAATTGTTAGATGGATCTGGAAAGGTGACAGATGGATCAAGTCAAGTAACGAATGGTTTAAATATGTTAAACAGTAAAACCGGAGAAATGAAGATTGGAATTACTGAATTGTTAAATGGAGCAGGACAGCTTTACGGTGGTTCTAGTCAAGTTAATAGTGGATTAAATGTGCTAGTTAATAAATCGGGCGAGTTACAAAAAGGGATAGGTAATCTGTCTGATGGCTCAGGTCAATTATATGGTGGTTTAAAAAAATTAGAGAGTAAATCTATTGAATTAAACGATGGTTTGCAAAGGGCTGCTACAGGTTCTAGCGAGTTAGAAAAAGGTATAGTCAAATTTTCGAGCGGCGTAGAAAACCTTGATGGTGCAAACGGTCAACTAGAAGAAGGGGCGAAAAAAATTCAGAAAGATTTGCAAAATTTAAGTGATCAAGCACAAAGTGTTGTAACTGGTCAATCAAATGTACAGAAATCGTCAAATACAGTACAACAAGTAAATACAGAGATAAATAAAGCAGTGGAAAGTGTTGGGAAACTGAAAGAAGATTCTCTATCTAATGCAGATAGTGTAAATCAAACAACAAAAGATGTGGCAGCCTTGAAAGAACAAATTGCAAGTCTACCACAAGAATATCAAGATAAGTTAGAACCATTTATAGTAAACGTTCAGAAAGGTACAGAGACAGTTCAAAAAAAATCAACAGAATTTGTAGGTACAACAAGTACAGTACATAAAAATGTATCACAGTTAAAAAGTGTAATGAACGAGGAGAGAGATGGAGTACAAACAAAAGTATCAACTCCAGAAAGTCTAAATGGTTTAGTAGATGGTATTGAAAAAGTAACAAAAGAGCAAACGAAATTCATTAGTGGTTTCCAAGAATTTGGTAAAGGATTAGGGGAGGCGAAATTCGGAGCAAAAGCAGCAGCAGAGAGAAGTAAAGAATTAAGTACTGGTATTAGTAAAATGGCGGGAAATGGGCCGGAACTTGTAAGTGGAGTTAATGAATTAATAAATGGAGCGGGTAAGCTAAATAATGGTTTAGGTGAATTATCTACAGGATCCAATCAATTAATTACAGGTGTAAATCAATTAGCGGATGGCTCTGGAAAAGTGACAAGTGGTTTAGGTGAACTAAATGGTGGCTTAGGTGAATTATCTAATGGCGCCAATCAAATGGCAGGGGGGATAAATCAGTTAGCGGGAGGGGCTAGCCAAGTAACAAATGGATCAGGTCAAGTAACAGCAGGTTTAGGAACATTATCAGGTGGAACAGGACAATTAGTTGATGGAGTAAACAAATTAGCATCTGGTTCAGGCCAAGTAACAACAGGCTTAGGGGCATTATCAACTGGCTCAACCCAGCTAATCGATGGAGTAAATAAACTAACAGACGGTTCAGGAAAAGTGACAGATGGACTCGTAAAGGTAAATGATGGATCAGGTACACTTGCTGAGAAACTTGGTGAAGGCGCAGAAAAAACAGGAGAAGTAAAAGGAACGGATAAAACGTATGATATGTTTGCAAGCCCAGTAAAAGTGAAGGTGGAGAAAATAGCGGAAGTTCCAAACTACGGAACAGGATTTACACCGTATTTCTTATCGCTCGGTTTATTCGTTGGGGCATTACTATTATCTATCGTATACCCATTACGCGATACAGTAGGTGTTCCGAAATCAGGATTCAGCTGGTTTATTAGTAAGTTTGGCGTTTTATTATCAGTCGGTATTATTCAAGCAATAGTAGCAGATGTCATATTACTATTCGGATTAGGTGTAGAAGTACAAAGCATTCCATACTTCATACTCTTTAGCATTATTACAAGTTTAGCATTCATTGCATTAATTCAATGTTTAGTAACAGCATTCGGTGATGCGGGCCGTTTCATTGCGATCTTAACATTAATTATGCAGCTTACAACTAGTGCTGGAACATTCCCGCTAGAGTTGATTCCGAAGTATTTACAACCCTTTAATGCTTGGCTACCGATGACATACTCTGTATCAGGGTTTAAAGCAGTCGTATCAAGCGGTGATTTTAACTTCATGTGGCAAAATATAGGGATACTCATGATCTTTATCGTTGTATTATCACTTGGAACAATCGCTTCATTAACTTGGATGCACAAACGACAATTTAGAAATATTGCTGAAAATCAATCACTTGAAGCGTAAATAAAAAAGCACCGAAATGGTGCTTTTTTATTTATCTTATTTTAATTAGAGGATTATCCTCCATACTTTTGCTGTAGTTCTTTATTTTTAGTGAGCACACTTTCAAATTTTTCTTCATGTCCTTTTGGGAAGAGGACGCCTAAACCGTACGAATGTGAAAATTCTAGATGAGGGTATTGTGCTTTTAAAGTATCCCATAATAGATGTACACCAAACCCATTTTCGAAGACGGCTATATCATGAAATAAAATAATACCGTTCTTTTTAAGTTTTGGTAACCATGTAACATAATCGTGTGAGACCGCCTCAAACGTATGAAACCCATCGATATGTAATAAATCGATGCTTTCATCTTCAAATTGATTTAAAGCATCATCAAATGTAGAACGAATCGTTTTTCCGATTCCTGGATAACACGTGTCCAGCACACTTGTTACGGTTTCGAATACATTTTCTCCATAGTAACCACCGTGTGGATCTCCTTGCCAAGTATCAATTGCAGTACATTGTGTCGGGAGTTGTTCATCTTTAACAGCCTGACAAAAACTGTAGAAGGAAGATCCATAATATGTTCCTAATTCTACTAGTGTATTAGGTTTGAAAAATGTAACGAGATCGTAAGCAAACTTGTTATGCCCAGCCCATGGCGAAGAAGTTCTAACAGATGGAACGACTTGATCTACTTCAAACAAAGGATCATAATAAATCCACCGCATTCATATTCCCCCTTGACTTGTAATTCATCCATGTAAATATATGTGAAAGATCATTGGATAGAACATATCACTTTTATTTAAAAATTCCTGTAGACCTACCTAAAGGAGAGGGGAATATTAAAAAAGGGATTACAAAGATTTGAATAGAATCATATACAGAAAGAGGAGGAGCTATGAGAAAAAAATTCAACTATTATTTCATACTATATCCATGCGTCTATTTCCTCGTTTTCACCATATCACCTATTTTGTTTCGCAAAGAAGAACATACTAGCGTAAAAGATACGTTAGCATTTCTTGGATTCTACTATTTCCTTATAAGCGTAGGGTATGCACTGGACCTTTTCGGTGAAAAAGACAAGGAAAAGGATAAATAATAAGGAGGAAAATAAAATGACCGAAAGCCAAATGAAATTTCGTGATACGACCATTCGTAACTTTTTCGATAAAGAGGACCGCTTAAAATCGATTCCAGGTCAAAAAAAGAAAAAACTAGTATTGTTAGAGCATTTAATTAGCAAGTTAAACGCTGAAAATCAATATACAGAAAAAGAAATTAATGCATTCATAAAACAATATCATGATGATTTTTGTACGATTAGACGAGAGTTTATCGTGAATGGGTTTATGGATCGAGAGGATAATGTGTATCGTATAAATGGGAGAGAAGTATGGAAGAAGTGGGAAGAGCTATAAATGTAATGAGAAAGGGGAATTTTCTTGCAAGCTAGTAGTCTTATGCATGAAGAACTTTCGGAAAAACCATCGATTTTGGGAATATTTACTTCGCCAACACTGCAATTCAAAAGGATGAAGAATCAAAGAAATATATTATTTCCACTAGCTCTTTTAATGGTACTTATTATAATTTCAAGTGCTTTAATGTCTTGGAATGCTTTAAACAATCCTGCACTTAGTATGTTTCATGATAAAACGGGATTTACTGTTCCAAAATACATAACTTTCTTTACCACATTTGGGATATCCGCAGTTAGTGGCATCGTAGCTATATTTTTTGCCCCTATATTCTACAAGAATATTATGATTTTTTTTGGAGTTGATATTAGCTATAAAGAAACATTCCCGGTAATTATTTATGCTTCGTTTGTATTAAGGGTAGGGATGATTTTAAACGGATTAATTACATTTTCTCTAAGTGGATATGAGATATCTTATACAGGTTTAGGTGCAATAGCGACAGATAATATGATTCTACATACAATCGCTCAAAGAATAGATATATTTAACATTTGGTATTACGTTTTATTAGGAATAGGTTTAAAAACGATTACGAATTTAAATAAAGATAAACTTATCCCTCTTATTATTGTACTTTTCGTGTTCACTAGTTTATTAGCGAGCATGGCTGGGTTTATGCAGGAAATATCTAAACCATAAAAAAAGCTGTTGGTAAATCGATATCCCTTGTTGAATCGTTGATATATTTGAAGTTACGATAGATATATTCGAAAAATCGTTAATATAATTTTATTTGCCATGATATTGTTCAGAAAAGGAGATCGCCTAGTTAGAAGTTGGACTGAGGGGATACTCCTTTTATAATTCTTTACACTAAAACTTTTTTATCCAATCTTTCTTTCTGACGAAGATGGTGTGCAAAATGCATAGAAATGAGCTGGAACCACTCTGCCGCATTTAAGTAACCAAGTCCAGGGTGCTCTACTTTACAATCATTAGGAATAGAAGTAAGTGTTGGCTCAATGTCTTTAACAACTGTAATTAATTCCAGAAAACGTTCTTGTACTTCTTCTTTGTTAGTTGGATTTTCGGGTGCATATCCCGGATGATCTGGCACTTTTATTTGTATGTCAGGAAAAGCCCCCATTATATATACTTTTTCACCCATATCCGTTTTTTTGTTAGTTACAGAGGGCATTTCAGTTCTACATTTTGCGATTGCATCTAACTGCATATATGTAGCCGAAAGTAAATGATTATACATTTGACCAAGAGACCATTCTTCTGTAGAAGGTTTCGTTCTAAATTGTTCGAGAGAGTATTTTTCTAATTCCTCTATGTAATACGTTGCTAAATCCTCAAATTTGTTCATATTGTTATCCCCTTTTTAAGAAAATGTATTTGTTAATACCTACAATAAAGGAGGGCTACTGACAACATTATGTCAGTAGTAAAATAAAAAATTAAAGTTTTAACATTTTTTTTACTTCATCATATATTTTCTCAGAAAGAATTTTTGGCTCTAGTACTTGTACTTGGCTACCCCAGCTTAATATCCATTGAAAGACTTCATCTATATTTCTTGATTTCAAAAAGACATGAAAACCATTATCCTGATGCTCGTATGAATCTATAAAAAAGTATCGTGATTCAATAATTTTATGTGCAATATGGGATGGAAATAATAAATGAATCGTAACAGTACGATTGTTTTCAGGTTGATAGTCTTGTAAAGAAAAGTCCTTCGGTTTTGTAAAGAATTCTTGTTCTTGCTGTAATGTATCCATACGGTCTAAACGAAAATTACGTATTTGTTTTCGCAGTAAGCAATGAGCAACGATGTACCAAATTCCTGAAATATTGACTAAACCGTAAGGATGAACGGTCCGATTTATTTTTGTAGTTTCTCTTGGTTTACGATAAGAAAAAGAGATAGCTTGTTCTTTTTGAATAGATTCTTGCAATAAGAAAAGTTGGTTTTCTAGTTGTTCTCGCTCGGGTTGCTGATGAGAAAATATAGGAGAAAGGAAACGGAAAGTTCCTCGCAGCTCTTCAACTTTCTTTTTTTGATCAGTAGAGAGGACAACCTCAAGTTTCTCTTTTGCCGATTGCGCATGTACAGAAAAAGAAGAATTGAAAGTTTTCTCAATATAATCACCGCCTAATAAAAGAGTAACAGCCTCTTCAGGTGTAAGTTGAATGGGTGGTAAGAAATAACCATCCATTAATGAATAACCGTGACCAGGCATTGCGAAAAGCGGGACGCCAGATTCACTAAGTGCATCCATATCTCGATAAATAGTGCGTATACTTGTCTCGAATTTTTCAGCTAAGCTTTGTGCTGTAACGGTTTGTTTTCTTTGTAATTCAATTAATATAGCTAATAAACGATCCGTCCGATTCATGAAATATCATCCTTTATTTTATAAATATTCTTATTGTGAAATTCTAAAAGTAGTGTGTAATTCCCTGCCATTAACAGACTTTTCCCTATGTATAATATTAATATAGTAAAATCATAAGAACCTATATTGCAGTTTCCAATAATATACTATATAATCAGGATAAGAAAACGTTTTCATGCAAAGGGGGAAAATTTCGTGTCGACTATCGAGGACGTGGCGAAATTAGCGGGGTTATCAAGGACAACGGTTTCTAGGGTGATCAATAATCATCCATATGTTTCAGATGAGAAGAAGAAAAGGGTTCAATTAGCAATGAAGCATTTAGGCTTTGTTCCTAATTCTGCGGCGAGAAGGCTTCGTAAACAAAAAACAGAAACAATTGCGGTGCTTGTTCCAAGGATTACAAATCCTTTTTTTAGTAGATTTATTGAAGCAATCGAGATTGCTGCTTCTGAACATAAATATAAACTGATTATTTGTCAAACAAGATATTTACCGGAAAAAGAGATGGAGTATTTACAATTATTATCTACGAAACAAGTAGATGGGATTATTCTATGTTCACTAGAAAATCCATGGGAAAACGTGGAGCCATACTTGCAACACGGTCCAATCGTGTTATGTAATGAATATATTGAGGAAGCAAATGTTCCAACAGTGAAATTTGATCATGCACAGGGAGCATACATAGCTGCCAATCATGTATTAGAACAGGGATATCGTAATCTTATTTTTTGCCGTGGTAACGAAACGAAAGTAGTGAGCCAACAGCGAAAAATGGGCTTTTTACGCGCTATTACTGAAAAGAGTAGAGAAGTGGAAGCAATCGATTTTCTTGAAAACGCTTTCTCTTGGGATGATGGAAAACGAATATTCCATGAAGTATTAAAGGACAAAAAAAATCCTACCGCGATTTTGGCAGGAGGCGACGAGGTTGCAGCTGGAATTATCTCAGAGGCGAAACGTCATGATTGGAGTATTCCAGAAGATCTCGCTGTTATCGGTTTTGATAATCAAATTTTAGCGCAGATTACAGAGCCAGGTATTACGACAATTGAACAGCCAATCGACGAGATGGCCCGAAAAGTTGTCGAATTAATGATGGATAAAATCCATACGAAAAATTATCGACAAAAAGAATTGTATGAGTTTGAACTGGAGCTCTTGGTGAAAGGTTCAACGATGAAGGATACGATGTTATTAGCCTAGTAGACTATGTCTGCTAGGTTTTTTTATGTTCACAAACTACTATTCTTCGTGAACGCAATCGTCACATTTGTTATGGTATGCTTCGTGTTGCTCATCAATTTCCTTCCCGCAGTGTGCACAAGTTTTCGTCGGTAAATTTCGGAAAAACTCCATTGGTTGATCAATCATGTCAATCCCTCCATTTCCATTTCTTACTATCATTGTATTAGTACAAAAAACAAAAGTCAACAACTGTTTTATAACAAAATTGAAAATTAATGAAAAAGTTTAGGAAATGGATTATAGTTAACAATGTAGGATGTAAGTAAAAAACTTTCTCAAGTACGGAGAAAAACCGCATTCCTACACGGTTTTAGAAAGGATGGATACATATGAAGATGACTGTTGTCGGCTTTTGGGGAGGCTTTCCAGAAGCGGGAGAAGCAACGTCGGGGTATTTGTTTGAACACGATGGTTTTCGTTTACTTGTAGACTGTGGTAGTGGTGTACTAGCACAGCTTCAAAAATATATAACACCATCTGATATAGATGCAGTTGTATTGTCGCACTATCATCACGATCATGTTGCAGATATTGGGGTATTGCAATATGCAAGATTAATTACGAGTGTGACAAAAGGACAACTACCGGAGTTACCAATATACGGTCATTCGTTTGATGAGAATGGATTCCATTCTTTAACGCATGAACCGCATACGAAAGGAATCGCGTACAATCCAGAAGAAACACTTCAAATTGGACCGTTCTCCATTTCATTCTTAAAAACTGTTCATCCTGTTACATGCTTTGCGATGCGTATTACAGCTGGCGATGATGTTGTTGTATACAGTGCAGATTCAAGTTATATTCCTGAATTTATTCCGTTCACAAAAGATGCTGATCTTTTCATTTGTGAATGTAATATGTATGCACATCAAGAGGCTGCCAAAGCAGGGCATATGAATAGTACAGAAGTAGCAAGTATTGCGAAAACTGCGAATGTAAAAGAACTTTTATTAACGCATTTGCCGCATACAGGCAATCCATCTGATTTAGTAACAGAAGCAAAACAAATTTTCAGTGGCCATATTACGCTTGCGCATAGTGGTTACGTTTGGAATTCATGAGGTGATACGATGTTATTTATTGATAATAAAGGGATTACAGATCCTACGATAAACTTAGCGATTGAAGAATATTGTGTTAAAAATTTAGATATTAACGAAACATATTTACTGTTCTACATTAATGAGCCTTCGATTATCATTGGTAAAAACCAAAACACAGTGGAAGAAATTAATGCAGATTACGTAAAAGAAAAAGGCATTCATGTCGTTCGTCGTTTATCAGGCGGAGGCGCAGTATATCATGATTTAGGAAACTTAAACTTCAGCTTTATTACGAAAGATGATGGAGACAGTTTCAGCAACTTCAAAAAATTCACAGAACCTGTAACGAAAGCGCTTGGTAAACTAGGCGTAAATGCAGAGCTAAGTGGTCGTAACGACATTTTAGCTGAAGGTAGAAAAATTTCAGGTAACGCGCAGTTTTCAACGAAAGGTCGTATGTTTAGTCACGGTACGTTATTATTTGACTCTGAAATCGATCACGTTGTATCAGCACTAAAAGTGAAAATGGATAAGATTCAATCAAAAGGAATTAAATCAATCCGTAGCCGCGTTGCGAATATTACAGAGTTCTTAAACGAAAAAATGACGACAGAAGAGTTTAGACAACTTCTGCTAGAAACAATTTTCGAAGGAGAAACAGAAATTCCAACGTACGAATTAACAGAAGCTGATTGGAAAGAGATTTATAAAATTTCTGAAGAACGTTACCGCAATTGGGACTGGAACTACGGGAAGTCTCCGAAGTTCAACTTACAACATTCACACCGCTTCCCAGTTGGACAAGTTGATGTTCGCCTTGAAGTGAAAAAAGGAACAGTAACAGAATGTAAAATTTACGGTGATTTCTTCGGATCACTAGATGTTCATGACATTGAAGAACGTCTAACAGGCGTACAATTTGATAAAGATACATTCACTGTAGCTTTAGAAGGCGTAGATATCGCGCGCTACTTTGGTAATATTACAACAGAAGATTTCTTACATTTATTCTTCTAAACAGAGGAGGCTGTCAAATGGCAGCCTCTTTCTTTTTGCGTAGATTGTCAGGTTTTGTCGGTAAGTCGATATATTTCAAAAATCGCTGATATATTTCGAGTTATAGTCGATATATTCGAAAAATCGCCGATATAATTTCACTTACCGCAAAACGTATATTTACAGGACATCTGCTCCTTATAAAGGAATATATATGATAAAAGGAGGCGAATCGAAATGAAACGTTTAGTAGCGTTGGTAAAACGCCAGATGTTGTCTTGTCGATAGATGAAGACAATAAGGGATTACCGACAGTATATGTTACAGTGTACGTTCATGAAAATAGAGCGGACGCTCTCAATTTGTATGGAGAGTATACGGCTTTAAATAAAGAGGAAATTGAAAAACTTAGCGGAAAGATGAGTGCATATTATCCTACAATGATTTTAGCTACAGTTTAACTATATGTTTGTACCTGTTTCTTTCACATATAATTCTCGCATCTTACTAAAGTGTTCTGGAAGAAAGTGGTTGATGTATATTCGATTAATAGAATATCACTTGCTACTTTAATTTTCTTTTAATATAATTAATTTAGAATTTTTAAATATTCTAAATTTTATAAAGGTGGGATTTGTGTGAATCTCGTTCAATCTTTGGCTGAAACGGCAAAAAAGAAGGGGGATAAACCGGCGTACATATTTATGGATCAGTCGGTCTCGTATGACCAATTAAACAAAGTAGTCACTAGGTTTTCTAGCAATTTAGCAAAAATGGGCATTGGAAAAGGGGACAATGTCGCATTAGCTGTAGGCAATTCACCACATTTTTTAGTAGGTTTATACGGAACAATGAAAGCCGGAGCAACTGTCATTCCGATTAATCCAATTTATACAGCAGACGAAATACATTACATATTACAAAATGGAGATGTAAAAACAATCATCGTACTCGACGTCCTTCTACCTGTTATACAATCTCTTACAACAAGACTTCCTTCACTTGAAAATATCATCATATGCGAAACCTCATCAGATTTTAACCATATAGAAACCGAAAAAATGAAAACGTTTACTAGTTTTATAGGAAATGGAGATGTAACTTACGAAGGTCCTGAACTAGATGAAGAAGATGTAGCTGTTATTTTATACACTTCAGGTACAACTGGAAAGCCAAAAGGCGCTATGTTAACGCATAAAAATTTATATAGTAATGCTAGCGATGTTGCGTCATATTTACAATATACTGCGGATGATCGCGTCGTTGCGGCACTGCCGATGTTCCATGTGTTCTGTTTAACAGTTGCGGTAAATGCGCCGATTGTGAACGGGGCAACAATTTTAATGTTACCGAAGTTTAGTCCGAAAGAAGTATTTCGCATTTGTCGTACGTATGAACCAACGATTTTTGCGGGTGTACCGACAATGTATAATTACTTATATTTATTTGAAGAAGCAAGCGCAGAAGATGTGAAGACACTTCGGCTTTGTATTTCAGGTGGTGCATCGATGCCTGTTGCGCTTCTAAAAAACTTTGAAAAACGTTTTGACGTTATCGTTTCAGAAGGATACGGTTTATCAGAAGCATCACCAGTTACTTGTTTTAACCCGTTAGACCGTCCTCGTAAACCAGGATCAATTGGCACGAATATTTGGCACGTAGAAAATAAAATTGTGAATGAACTTGGGGAAGAAGTACCTGTTGGTGCAGTTGGGGAGTTAATTGTTCGCGGACCTAACGTTATGAAGGGTTACTATAATGCGCCAGAAGATACTGCGGCGACAATTAAAGATGGCTGGCTATATACAGGTGACTTAGCGAAAATGGATGAAGAAGGTTACTTCTATATCGTCGATCGTAAAAAAGATATTGTTTTAGTTGGCGGTTATAACGTATATCCTCGTGAAGTAGAGGAAGTATTATATACTCATGATTCGGTAGCTGAAGTTGTCGTAATCGGTGTTCCTGATGAAAACTTAGGAGAAGCAGTGCGAGCTTACGTCGTTCTGAAACAAACGAGCGTAACAGAAGAAGAGCTTACGCATTACTGCACGTTACATTTAGCGAAATATAAAGTGCCAATGAGTATTGAGTTTTTAACAGAATTGCCGAAGAATACAACTGGTAAATTGTTAAGAAGAGCTTTGAGAGAGAAGGCATTACAAGTATAAAAATAAAGATATCCATCTCTATGACTACATGTTTAGAGATGGATATCTTTTTGTCCTGTAAAGGCTCGATTCGTGTGGATGGACAAAATCCCTACTCATTAAAGTTTCACTTTATTTTTTAGAATTGGTTAAGCTATAAGCCCATATATTTAAACCGTAATATGACTAATAAGGAGGAGATATGTATGGAGCAGAAGGAATTACGCTTACGGAAAGTACAATATCTTATTTGTGACATTATGGATGAAATGAATATGGAGAGTGAAAAGAAGAACTTAGAAACATTGCAAAAGGTAATTGATCACCTTTCAGGGGCGATTGGGGATTTAGTTGATCCATCAAGTTCGTATTCTATCGATTATTTAGAGAGAAAGGTTCATACGGCTCATTATTTACTTTTTAAAAATGAACGGAAAGCATACTTATGTAGGAAATAAAAAAGATTGGCTTTTATTTTTCTTTTCAATTGATAATCATTATCAATACGATAGTTATGATGGATAAATGAATATAAAAGGAAATGTCATATTGATAATGATTAAAAAAGATTTATTCATATATTTGTTGTTGATGGTGAAAGGGAATAGTTAGGGATATTTGTATAAGCCCCCGAAGCGATAAAGTGAAATTCCAAGTTGACACATATGAATTACGTAATTAAAATGAAAAGAAATCAAACAGAATACAATAGAAGCTCATCAGAGAAACTGAAGGCGCACAACGTTCACTTTTGTGAATAGGTTGTGTGCCTTTTTCTATTGTACAAACTAAGGGGGCTTTATATATGAAAAAGTGGGGTAAGACAGCGTTTATGAAAAGTACAGGTGTCTTATTGTCAGCATTTGTTCTTTTGTCAGGGTGTTGTGGCTCGGCAACATCTACTAGTAATTCTGAAGGAGGCGGGGATAAGAAGACAGTTGAACTTTTAAATGTTTCATATGACCCGACGCGTGAGTTGTATCAAGATTTTAATAAAGACTTTGCGAAGTATTGGAAAGAGAAGCATGGTCAAACAGTAAATGTAAAACAATCACACGGGGGATCTGGAAGTCAGGCACGCTCTGTTATTGACGGTTTAGAAGCAGACGTTGTAACACTAGCGCTCGCTTATGATATTGACGCGATTAGTAAGAAGAAACAACTAGCAGAAGATTGGCAGAAGCGACTTGCGGATAATTCTACTCCGTATACATCAACGATTGTATTTCTTGTGAGAAAAGGAAACCCGAAAGGAATTAAAGACTGGGATGATTTAACGAAAAAAGGTGTGTCTGTCATTACACCGAATCCAAAAACATCTGGAGGAGCACGGTGGAACTATTTAGGGGCGTGGGGATACGCACTAAAGAAATATAACAATAGTGAAGATAAAGCGAAAGAATTTGTCGGTCAAATTTATAAAAACGTAGAAGTGCTTGATTCTGGTGCACGCGGGGCAACGACGACTTTCGTTGAAAAAGGAATTGGTGACGTGTTAATTGCTTGGGAAAATGAAGCATTATTATCACAAAAAGAACTTGGAAAAGATAAATTTGAAATTGTAACGCCTTCGATTAGTATACTTGCAGAACCGCCAGTAGCTGTTGTAGATATAGTAGTTGATAAAAAAGGAACGAAAAAAGTAGCAGAAGGATACCTTGAATATTTGTATTCAGAAAAAGGGCAAGAAATTGCGGCGAAAAACTTTTATCGCCCTCGTAATGAAAAAGTAGCAGAAAAGTACGCATCACAATTTCCGAAAGTTCAATTATTTACAGTAGATGAACTATTTGGAGGCTGGAAAAAAGCGCAAGAAAAGCATTTTAATGATGGCGGCGTATTCGATCAAATGTATAAAAAATAAGGGGGGATGAGGTGACGTTATATGAGGAAGAAGCGTGTCTTACCAGGGTTTGGATTATCTCTTGGATTTACAATGCTGTATATGAGTTTATTCGTACTTATACCACTTTCTATCGTATTTATTCAAACTTCGCAGCTAGGCTGGAAGAAGTTCGCACAAGTTATAACGAGTGAGCGCGTGTTGCATTCCTATCAAGTAAGTTTCACAACTTCACTTGCAGCGGCAGTTGTAAATGCCATTTTTGGTTTATTAATTGCTTGGGTACTCGTTCGATATACATTTCCAGGGAAACGGTTATTAGACGGACTAATCGATTTACCATTCGCTCTTCCGACTGCAGTAGCTGGTATTACACTTACGACGCTTTATGCGGAAAATGGCTGGGTTGGAAAAATATTTAGTGTGTTTCATATAAAAGTAGCTTTTACCCAGCTCGGCATTATTGTGGCGCTTACGTTTATTGGCTTACCCTTTGTCGTCCGAATGGTGCAACCAGTACTACAAAGTATTGATAAAGAAGTAGAAGAAGCAGCTTCTAGTTTAGGGGCGTCACGTTTCCAAATATTTGTGAAAATCATTTTGCCCGAAATATTTCCAGCTCTACTTGCTGGTTTTTCACTCGCCTTCGCGCGGGCGTTAGGAGAATATGGATCTGTCGTGTTCATTGCTGGTAATATGCCGATGAAAACAGAGATCGCACCGCTTATGATTATGACGAAACTAGAACAATATGATTACGCAGGAGCAACAGCGGTAGCGGCTGTGATGCTTATCATTTCTCTTCTTTTCCTACTTCTTATTAATATGATTCAAACTTGGAGCAGAAGGCATGAACTGAAAAGCGAATAGGAGGGGAGAAAATGGAACCAACATTACTAGAGAAAAAAATAGTAAAAAGCGTATCAGCTAAAAAAGAATCTAAATGGGTACCAATTCTATTCATTACGATAACAGTTTTATTTTTATCTCTCTTTTTATTACTGCCGCTCGTGACAATTTTTATGAAAGCATTTGAACGCGGGCTTGATGTATATATTACCGCCGTAACAGATCAAGAAGCATTTTCAGCGATTCGATTAACGCTTCTCGTTGCATTCATCGTTGTACCGCTTAATACGATATTCGGAATAGCGGCCGCTTGGCTTATTACGAAGTTTCAGTTTAAAGGAAAGCAAATATTATTATCTCTTATTGAACTGCCGTTTGCTGTATCACCAGTCATTGCAGGATTAGTATTCGTTTTACTTTTCACACCTCGTGCTGCTCTTGGCGGATGGTTATTGGAACACGGGATAAAGCTCATCTTCTCTGTCCCTGGCATTATCATTGCGACGATATTTGTTACGTTTCCGTTCGTTGCCCGTGAATTAATCCCGGTAATGCAAGCGCAAGGGAAAAGTGAAGAAGAAGCAGCTCTATCACTTGGCGCAAGCGGCTGGAAAATGTTTTGGCGCGTCACATTACCAAATATAAAATGGGGTCTATTATACGGCATGATTTTATGTAATGCCCGCGCCATTGGTGAGTTCGGCGCCGTTTCCGTTGTGTCTGGTCACGTGCGCGGCATGACAAATACAATGCCGCTTCATATTGAAATTTTGTACAATGAATATCAATTTTCAGCAGCGTTCGCTGTGGCGACTTTAATGTCACTTATCGCAGTTGTTACGCTCGTTATAAAAAACTGGATTGAATGGAGAATGGAAAAACGACAATAAGGGGTGAGTGCGGTGAGTATTCAAATTCAAAATGTATCAAAACAATATGGCACATTTCAAGCGTTGGCAGACATTCATTTGGATATTCCAAAAGGTGAACTGGTCGCTTTATTAGGTCCATCAGGTTCTGGGAAAACGACGTTATTACGAATTATTGCAGGGCTAGAAGAAGCGGATGGAGGTTCCATTTCATTTGATGGGGAAGATTTAACAGATATTCATGTGAAAAATCGGCAAGTTGGTTTCGTCTTCCAGCATTATGCACTTTTTAAACATATGAACGTGTTTGAAAATGTCGCTTTCGGTTTAAAAGTAAGAAAGAAAAGTGTAAGACCTTCAGCAGAGGCAATAGAAGAAAAAGTAATAGAACTATTGAAACTAGTAAAAATGGATGGTTTCGCAAAACGATACCCAGCGCAATTATCTGGCGGACAACGACAGCGTATCGCACTAGCCCGGGCACTTGCAGTCGAACCGAAAATTTTATTACTTGATGAACCGTTCGGTGCACTTGATGCGAAAGTGCGGAAAGAATTGCGAAGGTGGCTCCGGAAACTACATGACGAATTTCAAATTACGAGTGTATTCGTAACGCATGACCAAGAAGAAGCGTTAGACGTTGCAGACCGTATCGTCGTGATGAATGAAGGGCGTATTGAACAAATGGGAACGCCGGAAGAAGTGTATGAAAATCCAGCAAGCCCGTTCGTGTACGACTTTTTAGGAAACGTAAACTTATTTCATGGCCGCGTCCATAAAGGTAAGCTAAATGTAGGATCGGTGGAACTAGAAGCGCCAGAGCATAAGCACGTTTCAAACGTAGACGGAGTGGGATACGTAAGACCACATCATCTTTCAATCGATCGTACGAAACAAAGTGTAGATGCCATCCCGGCGAAAGTAACATACTCACATGCAGTTGGCCCTGTCGTATATGTAGAATTAAGACGCGATGGAACAGATGAATATTTAGAAGCGGAAATTAGTAAAGAACAGTTCAGACAGCTCAACATTCAAACGGGTGAGTTTGTATACGTACATCCGAGAGAAGTGAAGGTGTTTATTCCGGAGGATTTTGTTATTTAATAGTGGAATGCCGTACCTATACGAGTATTTGTAGGTGCGGCTTTTCTTTGTTTGCGTGAATGTTATATTTTTATATATTCCTCCTCATCAACTCCCCAACCTGCGTCGCAACATACGCAATATCACTATCAATTTCTTCTAACACGTAAGATTCCAAAATCCCCATTACAGCGGTCCCTAAAAATTTTAAAACGATGTGTTTATCAATGTTTTTATTTATAGACGTATTCGTATTTAAATTTTTTTCAATTTCACCCATGATGAAAGTTAATAACTTTTTCTGAAATGATAATGTACTGTTGCATTTAAACAATGCCGTGAAAAATGGTTTATGCTCTTTGAAGTATTCAAATCATATAACTGTACCTTCAAAATCCCCTTTGTTTTGTAGTAAATACAAGAGTTTTATTATCGTTCGTTTGAAGTGCTTAATATTTACGTTAAACGTGCATAACAAGATATAATAGAAGAAATCAATAAGGAGGCTAGCAGTGAAAAATTTTCGTTATCTCAATATATTCACTATTTTAATTGTATACACACTACTTATGTTTTACATTGGCTGGAACGGCTGGGTTTGGCTCAGTACGGTATTTGGCTGGGAATCTTGGGGATATTACGCTTTCATAGTCGGATTTATTTCATATGCGTATATTCTCGTGCAAGTGTTTAAATTCCTTCCTTTCCTGCGAACTGTCGGTTCAATTTGGTTTGCGGTTATACAATATGCGCTCATGTTATTGCCATTAGCCGATATTGCAGTCTTCTTTTTACAGTTTTCTATAGAGAAAGACACGGCAATTATTTGGACAGGGGCAGTCACTTTACTCGTATTTTTCTTTATCTTCGCATACGGGGTATTTAATGCGTATAGCCCGGTTGTAAGAAAGTATGATGTACATATACCGAAAAAAGTAGAAGGACGTAAAAGTTTACGTATTGCGATGGCTTCGGATATGCATTTCGGTAAATTGTCTGGTGTTTCGCATTTAAAGAGACTTGTCTGTCATGTAAATGAAATGGAGCCCGATATTATTTTACTGCCTGGTGATATTATCGACGATCATCCAGGTGTGTTCATTCAAAAAAATATGGGACCAATCATGAAACAGATGAAAGCTCCATTAGGCGTATATGGTGTGTTAGGAAACCATGAATATTACGGCCGAGCTGTTCCTGAGTTTTTACAAGAGATGGATAAGATTGATATTCGTATTCTTTTAGATGAAGTCATTACAATTGAAGATGATTTTTATCTCGTTGGAAGAAGAGATAAAACAGAGCGTGATCGTCAAAGTTTTGAAAATCTAATGAGTACGGTAGATAAATCGCTTCCTGTTATCGCAATGGATCACCAACCATTTGAATTAAAACAAGCAGCGGATGCCGGCGTCGATTTACTATTATCCGGTCACACGCACCGCGGACAAATGGCGCCGAATCATATTGTGACGAGAAGAATGTACGAACTAGACTGGGGATACGCACAAAAAGGTGCATTCCACGCCATTGTTTCTTCTGGATTTGGATTCTGGGGACCACCGCTTAGACTTGGAAGTAGATCTGAGATTGTGCAGGTGGAAGTTACGTTTGAATAGGTATGTGAAATAGAGAGCTGAGTGCTCTCTATTTTTTAATTTAAAGGCACAAAATATTCGAGTGAAGTTCTTTATTTACTCTCTGAAAAAAGAGATACTATAAGAAGACTCTGCTTGAAAAGGGGGATTATAAGTGATCATATCAGATGTTATATACGGTGAGTTTAAAGTAGATAAAGTGTTAGAAGAATTAATTTTAAGTAAACATGTGCAAAGGCTGAAAGGGGTTCATCAGGCCGGAGCAAGTTACTTAATGAATGAGAAATGGAATGTAACACGTTTTGATCATTCAGTTGGTGCTATGTTGTTAATTAAAAAACTTGGTGGTTCAGTAGAAGAACAGATTGCTGGTTTACTGCATGACGTATCGCATACTGCTTTTTCTCATGTGATTGATTATGTTTTTGATAACGAAAATGAAAGTTATCATGAAGAAATATTTAGTGCTGTCGTTAAAAACTCGGAAATCCCGGCGATTCTTTCAAAACATGGTTATAACTATGAAGATATTTTATTAGATGATTCGAAGTGGACGTTACTTGAAAGATCTGCGCCAGAATTATGTGCAGACCGAGTGGATTACACATTACGGGATATGTTTACATATGGATATATTTCTTTAGAAGAAGCTCAAGACTTTTTAAATGATTTAATCGAAGTTAATGGGAAAATGGTTCTTCAAAATATTGAAATTGCAGAATGGTTTACGAAGACGTATTACAAAGAAGTAATCGACTTCTTTATGAAACCACTTAATATTTATGGAAATGATATGTTATCCAAAACGTTAAAGTTAGCTCTTCATAAAAAGATAATCCATCCAGATGATTTTCTTCTTGAAGATCATGAGCTTATTACGAAATTGCGGCTATGTAAAGATCAAGAAGTAGATACTTTATTAAGAAAAATTCATCCAAGTATAGAAGTAAAAGAAGATAGAAATGAGTATGATCTACATCAGAAAAATAAAGTGCGTCTCATTGACCCGCCCTTACTTCGTGAAGGGAAAATCGTTCAGTCGTCTGTCGTATCAGAAAAAATAAGACAGATGAGCGATATCGCTTATGAAAAGGCGGTAAGAGGGATGTATGTGAAAGTGATTTCCAATTAGTTTATTTGTAATAGGAAAAGGTGTCATCAATTATGATGACACCTTTTCGCTTTAAAGGGTTGTTCGTATGGAAATGTGTTACATTTTTACGAGACTATTTTATTTTACTAGAAAAATACCTTTTATGGTAAAAAATATTTTTTTGTAAAGTTTTCCATTAAAAATAATTTGTGAAAAAAGTACTAATTTTTAATGTGACAAAAATAATATATTTTTCAATAATCTCTTTAGAATCTTTCGTTCTTTATATATGGATTTTTATATTATTTAAGGTAATTCAAAGGTTTTTGTCGTTTTTTGTTGTGATTTTCATATTATGATAAACCAAATGTTCGGAATCAGCCATTATAACATAAAAATTTTTAAAAAACAGAATTGAATCACATTGTTTATTTTAATATAATTTATTTGTTAATTAATAACATATTTGGGATGTGATTCTTTATTGCGGCGAGAATTCTTTTTAACATAGGGGGATTTACAGAATGGTTAAAACGGCGGAAACTGAAATGATGAATGAATTAAAAGAAACAGTTTACAAATTCTTTCCGAAAAATATTGTGAAAGAAGAAGAATTGTACGAGGAGTCTAAAGAGTATAAAAGGTTTGTAGACTTAAAAGAGAGCTTTATAAAAAACGAGAGCTCTCAAAAGGAAATTTTGTCTGTAATCGAGTCAACATTTTGCGATTATCACGTGTCAGACTATACAGATTTAAACCTATACAATTGTCTAGAGTATAACGTGTTATTAAATGGAAAAGAACCGATGTTAAATGATGATATTGATTGGATACGGAAATCAAGAGGCGAGCGCCTTGATCTAGGGGTTTTTGTTAGCTTACTTAATAAATATTATTATTACTACGTATTAAAAACAACATATGATGAAGAGTTAAGAGAATGGACTTTTGAAACAACCGATGTAGAAATGGATACCATTTGTGAATTTGAAAAACTAATGAACACAAAAGGGTTTATAAGAGTAGAACGAGAGGTTGCTAGAACTGCAATTCCTGATATAGAAACGGAATGTTTACGTATGGGGGAAGTTAACGTGTTTCACGCTTTATTCACGGATTCTGTTAGTGAAATATAAAATTGTTACATTGTTTAGGGCATTATTAAAAGGGATGCACAGGAAATAGTAGTTAGTTTTTTCTAATCTTTTATCATTATTAAGATTTCGAAAGTTACTGTTTTTAGTGAGTAGTAAACGAAAAAAGAAGTAGCACATCATTTTTTAATGTGCTACTTCTTTTTCAGTATCAATCAAACCAATTCCAAACCTCAATATCTCCAAGAGTCGCATAACGTATGTGAGGCGAGTTTTGTAATTTTAATAATTCTTTTGACGGGCCAGTAATGACAATGCCGTATACTTTTACGCCGTTATCTTTTACATATTTATAACGTTTATCTAAGTTTAGTTCGCTTTCAGGAAGCATAGCAACTGTACTTACAGTTTTTTTATGTGTAGAAAGAATACGCATCATTTCAATTACTTTGTCTTCTTGCGTTTTCTGTTTTTCTGTTTCATCATCAAGGAATCCTATATGTTCTGGAAATCCTATAAAGTCGCTTCCAGATAGTATGAAATCTTCTTCATTTATTCTTTCTTGTCCTGTGTCTAAAGCGTACCATACAGGAGTTGGAGGGAGTTCTTGTGCTTCAAATACGCTATATAAAAGTGGTTCTAATTCTTTTAAAGTGTAAGCTTTGTCAAAAGAAATTGCTACTTCTGCAACTGTTCCCTCATGTACCTTTGCAAGGGTATCCCAAACCTTTTTAGATGCTTCTTTCAAATAATCACCTTGTTTTATTTTTGGATGAACAAAGTGGATGTTCGGTTGATAGTGCATATTCACCCAAGATTGATTTGTGATATTTAAAGAAGATAAGAAGCTGCTCGTTTCTATTGTACCGAGTGGCATTTCTTTTTTACCAATCGTTTTTACTAAATCAAATTGGCTGTTTGTTCGAAAGAAAGCTTCTACACTTGTTCCGCCGCCCATAACGCGGCTATTTGGGATAGTTGCTTCAAGTGCAAGAGAGGGAACATCTCTTATTTCTTTTAGCCTTTTATCATTATTAGCTTGAAAATAAAAGGCAGACAATACTCCGCCGATCATATATATAACGATACAAATTGCTAGTATAAAACCAAGCGTTTGTAAACGATGTTTCCACTTAATCCTCCAAAAAGGAACTTTAAGATCTTTTGGTGGTAACTTTTTCTTAACGGGTTCTGTTTTTATTAATAATGCATCCAAATGCACTTCACACTCTTCACATGTCTCAATATGACTTTCTAATTTTTCTTGTTCGTCATGTGTGAGTGTTCCGTTTTCATATTTCTCCCACAGTTTTTTAAACTCTGCACAACCCATCTGTATCACTCCTTTATGCTTTTTGTTTCTTTTCGTCCTCGGTGTAATTCAATTTTCACCTTTGCTAACGAGAGACCGGTCATTTCTGCTATTTCCTTATAGGAGAATCCGTAGTAATCTCGTAGTAGCAATACATTTCGTCTTTCTAGCGGAAGAGAGGATATACTTTGTAACCAACTAGTAATCTCATGTTTTACGAAATAAGAGTGCTCTGTACTTGGCACGCTTGGTAAATGGAATTCTTCAAGCGTAGTTGTTTTATACTTCTTTTCTTTTCGGTACCAATCGATAAAGGCGTTGTAGGCAATTGTAAATAACCAAGGCCTAATTTCTTCTCCTTTATAATAGTCAATATGGACGAGCATTCGGTAAAAAGTTTCTTGCATGAGATCTTCAGCATGGTGGGGGTCTCCGGTTAGGGAGAGAAGATAGCGAAATAAATCATGCATGTGCTCTGAGTAAATGTCTTCTAATGATTGACTTTGTTTCACTACATTTCCCTCCCTTCATACATAACAACGAAATACATATAAAAAAGTTACATTTTTTTATGGAATTATAGTAAAAAACGTCAAGAATTGGATAGGATTCTCTTTTATCATAATACATATAAGGCGGGTGAACAGAGTTGGAAAGCTATGAAACTCAAATTCAAAGGGCAATTGATTATATTGAAGAAGATGTAATGGAAAAGCAAACGCTACGTAATTTAGCTCGCATTGCATGTTTTTCTGAATCGCATTTTCATCGTGTATTTCAGGCGTTAGTAGGCGATACAGTAATGGAGTATGTTCGGAAGAGGAGGTTAGCCCGGGCAGCTTATCAACTTTCTCATACGGATGAAAAAATTATTGATGTCGCATTTGAGCATGGCTTTCAATCTCACGAGACGTTCACGAGAGCCTTTAAAAAATTATTTCAAATGACACCAAGTGAATATCGAAAACAAGAAATTGAAACACCAATGTATTATAGAGTGAATGTAAAACAAAGAAAATTAAATCCATATTTAGGGGGCATACAAATGGAATATCGTATTGTAAATAAACCAGAATTTTTAATGGCGGGTTATGAGCTGAAGACGACAAGTAAAGAGGGGAAAAATCATCAAGATATCCCGGTCTTCTGGCAGGAGTATTTACAAAAGGATCTTGGAACGACAATTCCAAATCGTAAAGATACGAGCCAATGGGTAGAGCTTGGATTATGTACAGATTTTAATTTAGAAACAGGGGACTTCACTTATATTATCGGAATGGAAGTTACAGACTTTGACAATGTACCAAATGCAATTGCAAAGCGTACATTCCCATCCGCAACGTATGCAGTATTTACAACGCCAAAAGTTCCTCATGAAGAAATGGTATCGTCTATTCACCAAACGTGGAATGCAGTATTCTCAGAATGGTTCCCGCATTCAGGATATGAACATTGCGGAGTTACAGAGTTTGAACTATACGATGAGCGTTGCCATGCAGATAAGAGTGAGTTCGCTCAAGTTGAGCTTTGGATACCGGTGAAGAAAAAGTAATAGATTAAGAGCGAGTCATTGAGAGATGGTTCGCTTTTTTTATAAAAGGGAAATGTATTTGTTAATAGTTTTATTTTTAATTTGTATAGTAGGGGAAGAAGACTGTTATTGTCAGTTTTTGTCGGTAAATCGATATATCTTGAAAATCGCTGATATATTTGGAGTTACGGTCGATATATTTGAAAAATCGCTGATATATTTCGAGTTGCGCCGATATATTTAGAAAATCGTCGATATAATTTCATTTATCAACAAATTAACCGGAAAAGAGAAAAAAAAGACACTCAATATAAGTTTATTCACCGAATAATTACCAAAAACAGAAAAGGCGCCATATAGCACCTTTTCCTACGAACTAAACGGAAACACAAGTATAATCGTCGTTCCTTTTCCAAGTTCACTATCAATGGAAATCGTTCCGTTATGGGCATGAACGAGCTGTTTTGTAATGGCGAGGCCAAGGCCAGTTCCAATGTTGCTTTCTTCTGTATTCGTTCCTCTGTAATATCGCTCGAATAGAAGCTCTTTCGTTTTATCGTCCATACCTTTTCCATCATCTGAAATAGATAGTGTAAATGAATTTGTATTTTGCGAAAGTTTTACGATTACGTTTGTTGTTTCATTATTATGTTTTACAGCGTTTGCTAATAAGTTTTCGATAATACGTTGGAACCATTTTTCTTCAATAAAATATTGGATTTTGCTTGAACTTGGTACGAATTCAATGTTTTGATTTTGTAGTGTCGGGTTATTAATAAATTGTAATAATACTTTTTGGACGAACTGATTAATTTCAACATTTACGTGTTGTGCAGGAAGAGTATCATTTTTTAATTGATATGTTAAGCTTAAGTCGTCAATTAATGTAGTCATATATTGAGATTTTTCTTTCATTACATGGCCAAATTGTTGAATGTCTTGATCAGTCCAATTATATTGCTTCGATTCTAGTAATAATGCATAGCCGTATATAGAGCTAAGCGGTGTTTTTAGATCATGCGTCAGGCCGGTAATCCACTCTTCACGTGTTTGTTGCAAAACTTTTCTCATTGCATCGTTCTTTTTCAAAGTAATAGAAAGGTGCTCTAGTGAGTTTGTAACATCTTTAAATATGCGGAACGACCATTTTTCTTTACCGGAGCGCCGGAACCGAACAGGTTTGCCTTTTTTACTAACAGGCTCTTCATATTTTCCACCAGCTATGTTTTTAAGCCAGCGCATCGTGTGTAATAGAGGCTTTCCAAACTTATTTCCATACCAAATTGAAAGAATGACTAAATAAACAAACACAATAAGGAGGATTAAGCTACATCCGATTAGAAGTTTCTTGGTAAATACATCATCTAATACATCATCTGGATAATAATGAGCGTTTGGGGCGGATACAACGACGAGATGACCGCTATTTGAATCGTAAAAACTAGATGTATTTTCTTTATAATTCCACGGTTCTTTTTCATTAAGAGCCGTTTTTATAGCCGAAAATGTTTTTTTCTTCCCAGTTGGATAGGAAAAAACTTCTTCGCCATTGTTATTAAATATTTGCAGTGTTGCTTTTTCTTTAGAAAGTAATTGTTTTTCTTGTTCAGTTAATGCAAATTCATTTAATGATAAAGAAGGATGTCCTTGTTGTATCGTTTTTAGTAATGCATTACTTTTTAGTTTGGCACCGTAAATAACGAGCACTGGTTTCTTTTCTAATTTAATTTCCCAATAGTTAAGCTTATAAAGATTTTCGCTACTATTTTGTAAATATGTAAGTAAGGATGTCTTCGTGTAAGAAGTCGGAACATCGTTAGGTGTATTAAAGTTGTAAAGGGCCTTTCCATCTTCATCTACAATCTGAAGCCAATCACTCTTTTCTGTTATTAAATCTTTCACCTTAGAATTTAAAGTAATATTATTTCCTTCGGAAGAAATGTATTCGGAGATTGTAAAGGTATCATAATCAGAAATATTAGGTTCATATAAAGTACTATTAAGAAGAAAAATTAAATAAGAAAAAGAAGCAACTACTGCGATAAGTAACGTAACTAAGACAAAAACGTGTTGTAAGATAAACTGGATTATAAGTCGTTTATTAAAATTCATATCGTCACCCTACTTTGTAACGAACTTATAGCCAAGTCCACGAACCGTTTTGATGTACAATGGATTACTTGGATTTTGTTCAATTTTTTCACGTAGTTTTCGAATGTGAACCATAACAGTATTGTCATCGCCATTATAGGCTGGTGCTCCCCAAACTTTTTCGTATATTTCTTCTTTCGAAAATACGTAGTTGGGATTCTCGCAAAAGAAGAGTAGTAGTTGAAACAGTTGAGCGGAACATTCGACAACGTTCCCATCTACTGTTAGTTCCGCAGAATGTTGATCAATTTCAAATCTCCCAAATGAAATGGAGTGTGCGTTTTGTTCGTGTGGTACTGTTTGTTTCATATGTCTTCGAAGTTGTGCTTTCATACGAGCTACGACTTCTAATGGATTAAATGGCTTCGTAATATAATCATCTGCACCGTATGAAAATCCAGATATTTTATCTAAATCAGATGCCTTCGCTGATAGGAAGAAAATCGGACAATCTGTTTGTTGGCGAATAATCGGACAAATATCAAAACCAGATTGTCCAGGAAGCATGACATCTAAAATAATTAAATCGTAATTGTTTTTTTCGGTGAGAGATAAAGCTAATTCAGCTGATGTTGCAGTTGTAATATGAGAAAAACCTTCTTTTTCAAGAATGGTAGTTAGTAGTTGTAAAATTGCTGTTTCATCATCGATGAGTAATATATTTGCTTGATACATAAGAATCCCCCTTAATTTCCTCGAATATCATATCATCTTTTTGTAACATATGGAATTTTTAAGGAAAATTTAAGGTTTTCTTTCACAAAAAATTAAGAATCAAATGATATGATAAAAGTAACATAGGGGAGGAGATGAGTGTGAATCCGTTTCAAATGATGCGAGCTAGATATTTTTTAATTGTATTTGCACTATTAATTTTAGTAGCGAGAAGTAGCGGGGAATTGTTAGAAAGTACATTTCATATACAAAATTCTTCTTTTATAAATATACTTATATTTTATATCCTTCCGATTGCATGGATTTTTTATGAGTATAGAAAGCACCGTGTTTCATTTTCATTATTTGTTAATAAAAATGAAACATTTAACTTGGTGCAAGTTTTGTACATCGCGATTATGCTTTGTATGTTTAGTTACGGCTATCTTATTTTGTACATGTACAGCTTTGCATGGATTACACCAGATTTTATTATGAATGCCTTGCATGAACCGATTATAGATAGTACCGGGGGATATGTATATCAATTTATTATGGTTGTATTTATCGCGCCTATTATTGGGGAATTTGTTTTTCGTGGATTTTTACTTCAGCGCTTTGCTGCAAAATGGGGAACGAGTATAGCGATGATTGCAGTGGCACTTTTATTTGCGATATTACATGTCGATTTTCTCGGTGCCGCCGTATTTAGTATCGTATTATCAATCGTATATATCCGTACGAAAAGCTTACTCATGCCAATTGCGATACACATGTTAAACAATACATTTGTACTCTGTGCATCTTTCCTAGTAAGTAGAGAAAAGATCATGAGTTTTGCAGATTTCTCAAACTATACGACGTTCTTTCCAGGACTTATTATTTTTATAACAGGATTAAATTTAGTACTCATTTTTTTATTTGTTAACCGCAAATACTGGAGTAAAGAAGTGCCAGTTATATATGCAGAGCAGGTAAAGAGTTTTGCAGATGTAGTGGGAGATAAATGAGATGAAGAAGACGATTGAAAAAATATTGAAAGACATTATAGATTCTACGTCTATTACAGATATGTGTGATAGAAACGTTTGCCATTGGCTTCAACCTGTAGTAGATACGATTGTGTTTCCAGAGTATTACTTATTTTCTAGTACTCATTTAAAAGAAAATATTATTTCTCTTCTTATTGTATTAGGGGTTTTACTAATATTTGGTCTAATTGTAGAAGAAATGATGAAGCGCATCTTCAGAAAAAATGAAGAGAAGTATATGTGGGTTCATAAAATATTCGTGAAAGTAATAGTGGCTTTCCTTTTGTTTTATAGTATGAAAACAATCATTTACTTTATAGCTTTGAAACATCATTAATTCGAAATTTGAAAGGGATGTATAAAATTATATGAATGAAACGATATCATCAAATAAGTTTTTTTATTTGATTTTACTTAGCATAGTGCTAATAACGACAGTAAATGTTATTCTCCGCTGGGAGGAAGCCTACTTTTTCATGTATTTAGCGCTCCATTTATTAGGGGTTTTATGTATAAGTGGTGGCATGGTTACTGAAAAAAAGAGTGACGAAAGTGTTAACTATATGTGTGTGATCGGTCTTGTTTTACTTTTAGCTGTACAAGGTATTATGAAATATAGTTCTTTTTCTGTACAAGATTTCAGTTTGTTAATAGATGTACTGCCTTAAGGGGGGAGTATCTATGTTATCGAAGAAACAAATAGGATATATACTTGTTTTAGTAGGTTTTTTTACGATTATTATAACGACGCTATTTTTTCAAGACTATGAATATATAAAATATGTAAAAGGCGACGGTTTAATGTGTTGGTTTGTAAGTGCTTTTCTTATTCCGGATTATGAACCGAGGAAAGTGTCTAAAAATAGGTGAAACTCTTCTTGTAATAGAAGAGTTTTTTTATGTAAATTGAACGGGCTAGAACAATTCTCACGATTAGCTTGTTCTAATTTTGAAAGTATGAACTTACAATAATAATAGACAGGCAGCATAGAGGAGGGAATAACGTGAGGAAAGTTATTGGGTGGTCGCTTTTTTTGTACGTTGGGTTTGCGTTATTTATATATTGGTATTTATTTGGATGGAATCATGAACTCATTCCGGAGATGTATAAAGGAACGAGTGCAGATCCAGAAACTTTTATGAATGCGAAAGAGCTTACGCTAAGCCAAGATTATTCGCGCGTGAAAAATTTACTGTTCTTTTTAGCGACGCCTCTTGAATGGATTATCTTATTATTTGTACTCGTGCTCGGTATTTCAAAAAAGTTTGAGAAATGGTCAAAGGAAACGACTAAAATAAGTGTCTTACAAGTTGCGATTTATTTCTTTTATTTATCACTACTGACAACAATTCTTGCATTACCGATGCAATGGATCGGTCGTAAAGTGTCCGTTGATTACGGCATTTCAACGCAAAGTACACAAAGCTGGATTAAAGATCACGTCATCGATTTTTGGGTGAACTATGCGACTATGTTCCTCATTGTTACGGTTTTATTATGGCTCATCCGTAAATTCCCGAAGAGATGGTGGCTAGCAGGATGGGCACTCTCTGTTCCGTTTACGATTTTTTTAACGTTTGTGCAACCTGTTATTATTGATCCACTTTATAACGATTTCTCGACGCTGAAAAATAAAGAGTTAGAAACGAAAATTTTAGCGATGGCAGACAAAGCTGACATTCCTGCTAAACATGTATATGAAGTAAATATGTCGAAAAAAACGAATTCGTTAAATGCATATGTAACAGGAATTGGTCTTAACTCGCGTATTGTAATGTGGGATACAACGCTTAAGCAATTAAAAGATAAAGAGATTTTATTTATAATGGCCCATGAAATGGGACATTATGTTATGAAACATATATATTGGGGCGTTGCGAGCTATGTCTTGCTATCGTTTATAGGTATGTATGTAATTAGTCGTATTTTAAATATGTGTATTCGAAAATGGGGAGATACGCTGCAAATTTCAAAAGTGGCATGTTTCTCAATTTTACCTTTGTTTTTCTTAATTTCCTCGTTATTATCTTTTGCATCACAGCCAGCAACAAACTATGTTTCACGTATAGAAGAACGCGCGGCAGATCAATATGCTTTAAATATGACGAAAGATGGGAAATCAGGTGTGAAAACATTTCAATATCTATCAAAAACAAGTTTAAGTCAAGTGAATCCGCCTGCATTAGTAAAATTCTTCTTATACACGCACCCACCAATTTTTGAAAGAATTCATACGTTTGAACAATATGAAAAACAAAAGAAGCAGTAGTTTAAAATGTACCCTATAGAATAGACACTGAAAAAAAAGTCTATTCTATAGGGTATTTCTTGTATAATGAGAGAAAATTGGGATCGGAGAAAGTTCAAAATGACAAAAAAGCTATTTACAGAAAGAGACATTCAAATTCTATCAAATAACCCCTACATAAAATCTGTAAGTCAGAAAGGTATCACTTATACAGATGAATTTAAGCGTATTTTTATTGAGGAAAATGAGAAAGGAAAACTACCTCGAAATATTTTTGAAGAATGTGGTTTTGATATAGATATGATTGGAATGAAACGAATTATGTCATCAGGAAGTAGGTGGCGTGCTGCTTACAGAAAAAATGGTGTATTTGGTTTGCGAGATACACGCACCCAAAACGCGGGAAGAACTCTTGAGAGAGAGCTTACGTTAGAAGAGAAGTATGCTCGTTTAGAAGCCGAACGGAACTTACTAAAGGCAGAAAATGAATTGTTAAAAAAGATCAAACTTATGGAAGGGAGGATGAGAAGGAAATAACGTTATCACCTAGTCAGAAATATATCCTGATTCGTTCTGTCATCATAAAATATAACTTAAGAAATATGGTGAGTTATTTGTGTAAAGTAGCTGGTGTATCCCGTTCGGGATACTATAATTATTTTTCCATTTCATCTCAAGAACAACGGAAACAAAAGAACAATCAAGATGAAATCGTGAAAGAAATCATATTAAAAGCACTTCGATTTAGAAATCGAAAGAAAGGGGCTCGTCAAATAAAAATGACATTGGTGGGTCATTTTCAAGTTGTCTACAATTTAAAGCGTATCCGTAGAATCATGAAAAAATATGAGATTGTCTGTCCGATTCGGAAAGCAAATCCTTATAAAAGAATGCTGAAAGCTTCAAAAGAACATCGAGTAGTGCCGAATCAATTAAATCGAGAATTTAAACAAAACACCCCAGGAAAAACGCTTCTTACAGATATCACTTATTTAGTTTACGGTAAGAATAAAAGAGCTTATTTATCTACAATTTTAGATGGCTCAACCAATGAAATTTTAGCTTACCATGTTTCAGAACAGATGACATTAGACCTCGTAATAACAACTCTTCATAAACTAAAACGGAATAAGAAGATTCGATTGACTGAAGGTGCATATATTCATTCAGATCAAGGAGCCCACTACACAAGCCCTACCTACCAAAAATTAGTCAAAAAGCTAAAGCTCGGACAATCTATGTCAAGAAGAGGGAACTGTTGGGATAACGCTCCACAAGAATCATTTTTTGGTCATCTGAAAGATGAAGCACATATAAAACCTTGCGAGTCTTTTACTGAGTTGAAACAAGAGATTAAGAAATATATGACGTACTATAATCACTATAGATATCAATGGAATTTAAAAAAGATGACTCCTGTTGGATACAGAAATCATCTTCTTGATGTTGCCTAACTTTTTTAAAAATGTCCTTTACAAAGGGTACAGATTAGTTTACTGCTTCTTTTTATTATGGATGATTCGAGTTTTGGAAGATTATAGTGTATAATTCGTAGAATATTCAGTGAAAAATTTAGGAGGTTAATATTTTGTTTCATTCAAAATCAATGCCGGCAATAAAAATGATACTATCGATGTCTATTTTCGGATCGATTGGATTTTTTTCAGTACAAACAGGTTTACCTTCCTTTGAATTAGTGTTTATTCGCTGTATTTGTGCGACTGTATTTTTAACATTATGTTGGTTCGTAACAGGGCAATATAAAAATGAGAAATGGAACAAAAAAGAAATGATACAAATATTAGCTTGTGGTGTATTTCTCGTTTTTAACTGGGTATTTTTATTTAAAGCATTTGAAGTAATGTCGATTACAATTGCGATTTCTGTCTATCATCTTGCTCCAATCATCGTATTAATGATTGGCAGTATCGTATTTAAAGAGAGGCTAACAGTATTTGCGGTTATATCGATCGTTATTTGTTTTATTGGTACAGTTTTAGTAGCTGGTGTAGATGGAAGTGTGTCGTTAGAAAAGCTAATGTCATCTGGAATGGTGTGGGCACTTCTTGCAGCTTTATTTTATGCTTTTACAACGTTGCTAGGAAAAGGAATTAAGCATACGAGTGCATATGCGATGACCTTTGTACAAACATTTTTAGGTATATTTTTATTATTACCATTTATAGATTTCGGGAAATTTCAAGGATTAACAGAGATGAACTGGATGATGATCACAGCGACAGGTCTTATGCATACTGGGTTTGTATATTACTTGTTTTTTGACAGTTTAAGAGATTTATCGACGAGACTTATTTCCATATTAGTATTTTTAGATCCTGCGGTTGCAATACTATTAGATACAGTTTTTACCGGATTTAGACCGACTAGTATGCAAATAGTAGGGATTGTGCTTATATTCGTAGGGATGGCAATAACTTTTCGCAAGGGAACAGAGAAGGAACTATCGGTGAAGGAAAGTGCTATTTCTTAACAATAGAGAATGAGTGTAGAGGATATCTTTGCTTCATATAGAATTGAAAAAGACGCAAATATATATTATTTGCGTCTTTTTGTGGCAATAAAGTGAAATTTAAAAATGCGAAGGAGTTCACAAAGAGATTGTAGAATATTTTATTATATAACACCTAAGATGTGACAACTTCCTTTTGAAAAAGAAAGAAGGAGGTATAAAGCAGAAAGGTAGTCAAAATGTTTCTTTTAGAAGATGTGCATTTTATCTTACATTCACCAACAAATTAGTACTCCTGAAACAATGAAGTTCAATGCTTCGTATTATCTATTATTTTTCTATTTAACATACAATAGAAATAGGGAGAGAGGACAATGAAGAAAAAAATATTGGGTGTAATGATGATTGCGACAATGGTAGGAGGTATATTTGCAGGAACGAATGTGGCGCCTGTAAAAGCGGAAGAGTATCCGGAAATGATTGTATTTGATGATGTTCCATACGGATTTTGGGCATATGATGCTATTTTAGATTTAGCTTATAATAAAATTATAGTTGGGTATGGAAATGGAAAGTATGGTGTTGGAGATCTTACAACACGTGAGCAAGTAGCTGGGGTTATTTACAAAACACTTGAAATGAAAGAAGAAGGGGCAGTAGCAAATCCATACAAAGATATTTCTGAAAGTTCAACTAATTTTCAAAAGGAAATTTTAGCGTTAACAAAACGTGGTGTTTTTAAAGGTGATGAAAACGGGAACTTTAGACCGAAAGCACCAATTTCTCGAGCTGAAATGGCAGTAGTACTTCAAAAAGCATTTACTTTCGAAGCAAAACAAAAGCAGACATTTAAAGATGTACCAAAAGGTCATTGGGCAGAAGAGGCAATTAGTGCACTGCAATCTAATCAGGTTGTTACAGGAACTGGAAAAGGTATGTATGAATTAAATGGCTTCGTGCCTAGAGAACAATATGCTCAGTTTATAAACAATGCGCTTATTAATTATCATTTGAAAGAGGATTGGAAATAGAGTGAGAAAGCACAAATAGAAATATTTGTGCTTTTTTTGTTCGTTTACAAAAGAATTATTATACGTTTTTATGTATGTTTATCACTATACATAAGCTTGATAATCAACCTCGTAAAAAAGAAATGATGTGTAATATGATTCACAAAACTGTCACGAAATATGTCGAAAATCATGTTGTCACTATACCATTTGTTCTGTATATTTTTTTAAAAACATATACATATTAGGGAGATAATTTGATGAGCAAAAAATTATTAAAAACAGCTACAGCATTAACAATTATGGGTGGGGTATTATTCTCAGCAGAGAGTAATAATGTAAAAGCGGAAAGTGCACCGCTACAAAATACAAATACAATTGTATTTAAAGATGTACCAATAGGACATTGGTCATATGAGGCGATTCATAATTTAGCGGCACAAGAAATTATTTTTGGATATGGAGATGGGGTGTTCGGTTTTGGGGATGATGTAACACGTGAGCAAGTGGCAGCTTTAATTTATCGTGTGTTTGATATAGAAGAACAAGATGCATATGAGAACCCATATGGGGATATCGATGAAAATTCGACAGACTTTATCGAGGAAATATTAGCTTTAACAGAAATGGAAATTTTCATGGGGGATGAGCATGGAAACTTTAGACCGAAAGCGACGTTAACGCGTGCGGAAATGGCACAAGTTCTTACGAATGCTTTTGACTTACAGGCAAAGGGATCTCATACTTTTAATGATGTTTCAGCAGATTCATGGGCAAAAAATGCAATTAGTGCAATAAAAACAAATGATATTACAGTGGGAATCGGAGAAAATAAATTTGGTCCGTCCATGAAAGTAACAAGAGAACAATACGCACAGTTTTTATATAAAGCAATGTTGAATGATATGACACAGCAATAAAAAAAATACGTAAAGGCCGTTGTTGTATAACAGTGGCCTTTTTTGCGTGAAATAAAGTGCAAAAGAAAGGAGTTGTAAAAAAATCATTAAATTTTCAAAAAAAACTTCCTTTTCTGAAGATTTGTTATATAATATAAAACATAAAATCAAATCTGTTATAAGACAGTTTAAGAAGGGGATGCTAATATGTCGACGCAAACTTCACGGGTTACACTCGTTGGAGAAATGTTACCAGCGTACAACGAAATATTGACACCTGAGGCGCTTAGTTTTTTAAAGGAATTACATGAAAATTTCAATGAACGCCGCACGGAACTTTTACAAAAGCGTGTGGAGAAACAAAAAAGAATTGATGCAGGGGAGTTTCCTAAGTTTTTAGAAGAAACAAAGCATATACGTGAAGGGGATTGGACAATCGCTGAGCTTCCGAAAGATTTAGAGGATCGCCGCGTGGAGATTACTGGGCCGGTGGATAGAAAGATGGTCATTAACGCTTTAAATTCAGGAGCACATCTTTTTATGGCAGACTTTGAAGATTCGAATGCACCAACTTGGAGAAATGCTGTCGAAGGTCAAATTAACTTACGAGATGCGAGTAAGGGAACGATTTCACATAAAAATGAAAACGGAAAAGAATATCGTTTAAATAGTAAAACAGCTGTATTAATTGTGCGTCCGAGAGGGTGGCATTTAGAAGAAAAACATATGCAAGTTGACGGCAAGAACATGTCTGGCAGTTTAGTAGATTTTGGCTTGTACTTTTTCCATAATGCGAAGGTGCTTTTAGCAAAAGGAAGTGGCCCGTACTTTTACTTACCGAAAATGGAAAGTTACTTAGAGGCAAGATTATGGAATGATGTTTTCGTATTTGCTCAAAAGTATATCGGCATTCCGAATGGAACGATTAAAGCGACTGTGTTAATAGAAACGATTCACGCTTCATTTGAAATGGATGAAATTCTGTATGAACTAAGAGATCATTCTGCTGGTTTAAACTGCGGGCGATGGGATTATATATTTAGTTTCTTAAAGAGTTTCCGTAATCATAATACTTTTTTACTTCCGGATAGAGCGCAAGTCACGATGACAGCGCCGTTTATGCGCGCGTATTCTTTGAAAGTTATTCAAACGTGTCATCGTCGTAACGCGCCAGCAATCGGAGGAATGGCAGCGCAAATTCCAATTAAAAATGATCCAGAAGCAAATGAGGCGGCTTTCGAGAAAGTGCGTGCTGATAAGGAGCGCGAAGCTTTAGACGGTCATGACGGGACTTGGGTTGCCCACCCGGGACTTGTACCGGTTGCAATGGAAGTATTTAATCACATAATGAAAACGCCAAATCAAATTTTTAGAAAGCGTGAAGAAATACGTGTAACAGAAAAGGATTTATTAGAAGTACCGATGGGAACGATTACAGAAGGTGGTCTTCGCACAAATATTAATGTAGGTATTCAATATATTGCATCTTGGTTAAGCGGGAGAGGAGCAGCTCCTATTTATAACTTAATGGAAGATGCGGCAACAGCGGAAATATCAAGAGCACAAGTATGGCAGTGGATTCGTCATGAGGGCGGGAAGCTAAGTGATGGCCGTAATATCACTTTTAAATTGATGGAAGAATTGAAAGAAGAAGAACTAGCAAAAATAGAAAGTGAGATTGGTAAGGAAGCGTTTAAGAAAGGGAGATTTGAAGAAGCTACAAAACTGTTTACAAACCTTGTTCGTAATAACGAGTTCATGCCGTTTTTAACATTACCTGGTTATGAAATTTTATAAGAAACAAGAAAAGGGGATGGAACATATGAAAAACGAAAGAATTGATAAATTGCAGGAAAGCTGGGAATTAGATACGCGCTGGAAAGGAATCACACGTCCATATACAGCTGAAGATGTAATTCGTCTGCGTGGATCGATTGATATTGAACATACGTTAGCGCGCTGCGGTGCAGAGAAGCTTTGGAAATCACTTCATACCGAAGATTATATTAATGCACTTGGGGCATTAACAGGAAACCAAGCGATGCAACAAGTGAAGGCTGGATTAAAAGCAATTTATTTAAGCGGTTGGCAAGTAGCGGCAGATGCGAATCTTTCTGGACATATGTATCCTGATCAAAGCTTATACCCAGCGAACAGTGTGCCGGCTGTTGTAAAACGAATTAACCAAACACTTCAACGTGCTGATCAAATTCAGCATATGGAAGGAAGCGGTGATACAGATTATTTCGTACCGATTGTGGCAGATGCTGAAGCTGGTTTTGGTGGACAGTTAAACGTATTTGAACTAATGAAAGGGATGATTGAAGCGGGTGCATCTGGCGTGCACTTTGAAGATCAATTATCTTCAGAGAAAAAATGCGGGCATTTAGGCGGAAAAGTATTATTACCGACACAAACAGCGGTGCGTAATTTAATTTCGGCACGTCTTGCTGCTGATGTAATGGGTGTACCAACAATTATCGTCGCAAGAACAGATGCAGATGCTGCAGATTTAATTACGAGCGATATCGATCCAGTTGATCAAGAGTTTATTACAGGTGAAAGAACGCCAGAAGGGTTTTATCGTACGAAAGCAGGTCTTGATCAAGCAATTGCACGTGGTTTAGCGTATGCGCCGTATGCAGATCTCGTTTGGTGTGAAACGTCGGAGCCAAATTTAGAAGATGCAAAACGCTTTGCGGACGCAATTCATAAGAAATATCCAGGGAAGTTACTCGCTTACAACTGTTCCCCTTCATTTAACTGGAAACAAAAGTTAGATGAAAAAACGATTGCAAGCTTCCAAAAAGAAATTGCATCATACGGTTATAAATTCCAGTTCGTAACGCTTGCTGGATTCCATTCATTAAATTACGGCATGTTTGAATTAGCGCGTGGTTATAAAGAGCGCGGTATGGCAGCGTACTCTGAATTACAACAAGCAGAGTTCGCAGCAGAAAAAGATGGTTACTCTGCAACGCGCCATCAACGCGAAGTAGGAACAGGATACTTTGATGAAGTAGCACAAGTAATTACGGGCGGTACTTCATCAACGACTGCTTTAAAAGGATCTACGGAAGAAGAACAGTTTACGAAATAATGATAGAAGTAGGTGCCTGTTATAGGCACCTGCTTCTATTTAAAATATCCAATCCAATATAGTGAATATACCAATAATAGCAGTAAAAAGAAGGAATGCGAATAATGCTAGACAGCCCCATGTAAATAGTTTGTCTTTCCATGTTTCTTCATAATCATCAATTAGTTCTTCTACCACTTTTTTCTGCAATGGCTGTAAAGGATGTTCGGTGTATAGTCCTGTAATAATGTTATGATCTCCTTTGAATTTTAAAGCACGTACAATATGATAAGAGTCGTTTCCCATCGATTGTTCAAATTGTAGACATGCCGCGTGCATAACATCTGTTTTCTCTTTTTCAAGATACCAATACCGTCCAGCCATTTCTGGGTATTGTAATGTAAAGTAAATATCACCGAGCTTTTTTCTAAGTGCTAATTCATTCGGATAAGTAGCGATTAATCCGTGTAATCTATCTCTTGCTTTTCCAAGGTTATTATTTTCAATATCTTTTTCAATTCTCTTTAATGTTTTTTCAGGGATTATTTCTGCCATATACGCCTCCTTATTAGAATAGGTGTGGTTATCTTGTATAAGAAATACTAAAATTTAGAAATTTTATTTTTAAAAAGGATTGTACATTCTATTTTAAGTATGCTATGATAATACCAGTTGAATAATTAAATTAAGCAATCCATATATTATCAAATGCCGAAAACAAACGGGGAAAAGTATGTGAGAACTAGTTTATGTTTCGAATTTGATAATGTGTGGATTCTTTTTTTATACATGAAGACTAAATAAAATGTATTTTCGTAGGAGGAAATAATTATGACAGTTACAGGACAAGTAAAATGGTTTAACAACGAAAAAGGCTTCGGTTTCATCGAAGTTCCAGGCGAAAACGATGTATTCGTACATTTCTCTGCAATCGAAACTGAAGGTTTCAAATCTTTAGAAGAAGGCCAAAAAGTTAGCTTCGAAATCGAAGAAGGCAACCGTGGACCTCAAGCTAAAAACGTAATCAAACTATAATTTTATAGTTTATTATAGAAAAAAGGATGGCTTATGCCATCCTTTTTTTTGTTGAATATGAAGAATAATGAACTGGATAATCAGTATGTAAAAAGGCTTTCCGTAAAGGAAGGCCTTTTAGTGTTCTTTCACAGCTTTTTTCTTTTCACGTTTCTTACATTCTGGACATTTAGATTTACGAAAAGGCTTCGCGAAGAACAGTAAAATAAAAAATAAACCGAATATAATACTCGCTGAATTTTTTACGATAACAATGCTACTATTTTTCATTTGAATTGTTGGATGATCTTGCTTTTCTTCCATGAGAGACCTCCGTATATTTGATTTATCCCGCTATTTGCCGGGCAGTAAAACTCCCACCTCAAAATTCAGGTGGAGCAAAGAAGTTAGGTGGAAGCCCTGCTGCCCGTAAAAGCCCGATTGGTGAGGGCTGATTAAAGTTTCACTTTATATTTTAATTATAGCAAAATTAATCACTGTAATTATATGGAAAACATAATGTGTTAAACATATTACAAATAATATAAATTCTTTTTTCGTATATAGAATCCTCTTTTTATATAATTCACTTCTTTATTATTCTTATATTATTATTAAATGATTTATAGTGTAGTTGATTTATTATAAGTATTTGTAAAGAATCGTAGAATGTAAACCATTTCCTTTTCGTAGATGCTACTATAAAAGGGAAATGAAGAAGGGAAATTAAACAGCGATCGAAAATTTTAAAAAGAGAGGTGAAAAATCTGTTACTAACAAAAGAGTGAATATAGATAAAAATATTCTTAGCGTGCAAAAACTACATATTCTAAGGATATACATTTGTCTATATATTTAGTAGCAGATAGTAGACTATGGAAAGTAAAGTAGAACGTTATGTCGAAAACTATGTTATAAGCAAAAATACAATGGCCTTACTTCCTGTTGTTCTAGGGGAAAAGAAAGTTGTTACGCGAATTATTGAAATGGAAGATTCTTTTTTCGTATTTCAAAAGCCTCTTGATATTATAGAGAGAAGTTGCCGGAAACATGGTTCTAGTTTCTTTGGAAGAAAAGAAGGAACGAAGGAGTTAACTCGTATTACACATAAAGCTCCTATCGCAATTAGCCCGACAGATCAACTTTATTTTTTCCCTACGTATTCTTATTCTCGAAAAGAGTGTGCGTGGTTGTCTCATTTTCATATTGAAGGTAATAAAGAATTAAAAGATGGAAATCTTATTATTAGATTTATAAATGGTTTCGCTGTGAAACTAGAAATGTCAAAAAGTAGCTTTGAAAATCAGCAAAATCGTACAGCGAAATTGCGGACAGAATATGAAGACCGTAAGAAAAAACAAGGGAATCCTTGCTTTAAAGAGATTGATAAAAATGAAGAATCTAAATTAACACCAGCATATGAGAAAGTGTATTTTGTGAAGGAAAGCGAAGTGTGAGAGGGAAAGGATGGGGAGACTCATCCTTTTTGATTTCGTTATATATACTATTTACACGGTAAGATTCATAAATAAAACAAGGTTAATTTCCTGAATTTTCGTTCTCTAATAACTTAAGATAATATACAATTACAATATAAGGGTTATTTTCCTAAATATACTTAATGTAGTGTGATTATATATCATTTTATATTCGCGGTATACAGGATAGTTCTTTCCTTATTATATAAAAAAGGAGGTTGGTATTTTGCAAAGAAACATTTTATTTTGGTCGCAATATATCCTTGTTTTTCCTATATTGTTTATTACATTTATATTTACTGGAGTCGTTGGTAGTCAGTTAATGATAAGTGATGCTAAAGAGCATTTTGTTTTTACGCCTCAAAGTGTAACAGATTATAGTCAAATTTATGAAATTGATAAATTGCTATTTTCTTTTTCAATTCAACCGTTTGTCACTATAGTTTTTCTACTGTTGATAGTATACTTATTGACACTTATTGTCTTTCAAATTATTGAATGTAAGAAGCAAAGAAAGGTATTACATAGCGTTCAATATATGATTCTGATACCGATTTTTCTTTATTTGTGGCTAGGGATGATGCAATTTTCTGCAGTTGATTTAGCCTGGATTGATAATTGGAAAGACTACCTTATATTCACTCCTACTACTATAACGAGTGAGCAAGATATATATATGATCGATCGTTTTCTATACAAATTTCGAATTTTGCCTATTCAGAGTACAGTATTAATACTATCTTTCTTATATCTATTAATACTTATCATGATTGATAGTATACGTTTGCTAAAAAAGTTACGTGTAAGAACTGGTCATTAAAAAAGGTGAATTGTTTGAATGTACAACAATTATCAGTCACTACTCATTTCTATATAGGTAGAAATAACCTTACGCGCAGTAAGGTTATTTTTTGAAAAATATTGATTATCACTTTCTATGTATTCTTCTTTTTCATAATATGTAACCGTTAAGTAATAATTTAGGTATAGTATCTAAATTAACTTCAAATCCTGTCGAATATTGATAGATTATCATAGCATAATAATGAAGGAATTCTAACGAAAGATATGGAAACTTTAATAAATGCATCTCCATATGTCGTATCTACCATTTCCTCTTTCATTTAAGCAATGATACAGTAGAGGTAGTAATTAGAGTAAAGGGGTAAAGTGTAGAATGGATTTTCAAACGATCAAAGAATATTTTTCACCAGAAAATATGGATCATATTGTTGAAAGTTATCGTGCGTTCGGACCGCTTCTCGGTATTGGCTTACCAATGATAGAGGCGCTTATTCCGGCATTGCCACTCATTGTTTTTGTGTTGGCGAATGCTGTTGCATTTGGCTTTTGGTTCGGTTTTCTTTATTCATGGCTTGGGTCAGTAATTGGTGCAATGCTTGTATTTTTCATTATTCGCAGCTTTGGACGAAGTCGTTTCTTTTCTTTTGTAAATAAGCATGAGAGAGTGCGAAAAGCGATGGGATGGATTGAAAGAAAAGGATTCGCGCCAATCTTTGTTATATTTTGTTTTCCGTTTACACCATCTGCGCTTATAAACGTTGTAGCTGGTTTGTCTCGCGTTAGCGTAAAACAGTTTGGACTAGCATTAGCATTCGGAAAGCTTGTGATGATCTTTATTTTAACTTATATCGGTCATGATTTAGTGTCATTTATTCATAAGCCGGTGAAATCGGTTATTGTTGGCGTTGTTATTTTTATTTTATGGTATGTCGGTAAAAAAATTGAAGTAAAGTTAGAACTACATTAGGAAAAGTCTTCTTTGTAAAGAAAAGCTTCATTATTAAAGGGCGAGGGGAGAAGCGAATGAAGAAAACTTTGAAAAAAGAAGGGCTAGAGTGGATAAGAACAATTTTAATTGGTGTACTATTAGCTGTATTTTTTCGAACGTTTTTCTTTTCAACGTACGTTGTAGAGGGGAAGTCAATGATGCCGACATTGCAAGATGGAAATATGCTCGTTGTGAATAAGGTGAGTTATCAAGTAGGGGACTTGAATCGATTTGATGTCGTCGTTTTTCATGCGAATAAAAAAGAGGACTATGTAAAGCGAATTGTCGGTTTACCTGGGGATCATATCGAATATAAGCAGGATAAACTATATATAAACGGACAATTCGTGGAGGAACCTTATTTAGAGACGTATAAGAAAGAGACAAATGGACGGCAATTAACAGGTGATTTTAAACTAGAAGAGTTAACGAAAGAAAAGTTTGTACCACCTGGTTCTATTTTTGTAGTTGGTGACAACCGCCTTGGTAGCTGGGATAGTAGGCACTTCGGTTTTGTAAAAGCTGATACAGTTGTCGGTAAAGTTGATTTGCGATATTGGCCGATTCGAGAGGTGCAAACGAATTTTTCAAAAGGCTGATATAATAAAATGAAGTATAAGGAAAAGACAAACAGCTCAGTTTGTCTTTTTTCGTGTCCTATAATACAATTATGGTAGCAAACTAACGTTCGTTATGTAAGTGAAAGGTGGGGTTACATGTCACTTCGATTTGTGATTGGTAGAGCTGGAAGTGGAAAAAGTACACTTTGTTTACACGAAGTGCAAGAAGAGTTAAAGCAGCGCCCAAGAGGGAAAACAATATTATATCTTGTGCCAGAACAGATGACATTCCAAACGCAGCAGGCGTTAATTGGGAGCGAAGATGTAAGAGGTTCTATTCGGGCACAAGTTTTTAGTTTTTCGCGATTAGCGTGGAAGGTGCTGCAAGAAGTTGGTGGAGCGAGTCGTCTTCATATTGATGAAGCTGGTGTACATATGTTGCTTCGTAAAATTGTAGAATCTCGTAAAGATGGACTATCTGTGTTTCAAAAAGCAGCGGAGCAAAATGGCTTCTTTGAACATCTTGGTAGTATGATTGCGGAGTTTAAACGTTACAATGTGACGCCGTCTAACGTATATGAAATGTGGCAACAATTAGATACGCATAGCAGTAGTGCAGAACAAAAGCTACTAGCGAATAAAGTGTATGATTTACAGTTACTATATGATGATTTTGAACGTGCTTTAATCGGAAAATATTTAGATTCAGAAGACTACTTACAATTATTAATTGAGAAGCTTTCAGACTCTGAGTATGTAAAAGGCGCGGAAATTTATATAGATGGATTCCATTCATTTTCTCCTCAAGAGCTAGAAATTGTTAGAGGGCTAATGAGATTAGGGACTAGAGTAACAATAACATTAACGATAGATGAAAAAACGTTAGCGCAGCCAGTGAATGAACTGGATTTATTTTATGAAACGACGTTAACGTATGAAAGAATAAAACAAGTAGCGCGTGAAGAGAAAATAGAGGTTGAAAAAACAATTCCACTTATGAAACAGCCGCGTTTTCATTCGCAAGCATTAGCACATTTAGAAATGCATTACGAAGCGCGTCCAAATGAAAAGTTTCACGGCGAAGCGAGTGTGACAATTAGTACAGCAGCTAATTTACGAGCTGAAGTAGAAGGTGTTGCTCGTGAAATTCGAAGACTTGTGGCGACTGAAGACTATCGTTACCGAGATATCGCAGTCCTTCTTCGTAACGGAGAAAGTTATTACGATGTAATGCGAACGTTATTTACGGATTATAATATCCCGCATTTCATCGATGAAAAACGCCCGATGTCACATCATCCGCTAGTAGAATGTATTCGTTCGGCTTTAGAGATTATTAGCGGAAATTGGCGTTATGATGCAGTGTTCCGCTGTGTGAAAACAGAACTTTTATATCCACTAGACGTAAGAAAAGAAACGATGCGCGAAGAGATGGATGAGTTCGAAAACTACTGTTTAGCGTACGGTGTACAAGGGAAGAGATGGACTTCTGAAGATCCGTGGATGTATCGTCGTTATCGTTCTCTTGATGATGCGAGCGAAATGATAACAGACAGTGAGCGTGAAATGGAAGAGAAAATAAATCGACTTCGCGACGTTGTAAGAACGCCAGTTATTCGTATGCAAAAAAGACTGAAGCGTGCTGGAACAGTTATGCAAATGTGCGAAGCGGTATATTTATTTTTAGAGGAGCTTGACGTTCCGAAAAAACTAGAAGCATTACGTATTCGTGCAGAAGAAAGCGGAGATTTCTTATTTGCGACAGACCATGAGCAAGTATGGGAAGAAGTGATGAGCCTTCTTGATACGTTCGTTGAGATGCTTGGCGAAGAGAAGATGTCCCTGTCTATGTTTACTGATGTAATGACGACAGGTCTTGAGGCGCTTCAATTTGCGAACATTCCGCCGTCACTAGATCAAGTGTTAGTTGCTAATATTGATCATTCTAGATTATCAGATGTTAAAGCGACGTTCATTATTGGCGTAAATGAAGGAGTGATTCCAGCAGCGCCTATGGATGAAGGTATGCTTTCTGATGAGGAAAGAAATGTTCTCAACGCTGCAGGTATCGAATTAGCACCAACGACGAGACAAACTTTATTAGAAGAACAGTTCGTTATGTATCAAATGGTGACGAGAGCATCTGAGAAGTTATACATTTCCTGTCCGCTTGCGGATGAAGAAGGAAAGACGTTACTTGCTTCTAGTTTTATTAAGAAAATAAAAAGAATGTTCCCTGATGTGAAAGAATCGTTTATTACGAATGATGTAAATGACTTATCGCGTTCGGAACAAATCTCATATGTAGCAACGCCAGAAGTAACGTTGTCTTATGTCATGCAGCAACTGCAAACGTGGAAGCGTTACGGATTTGAAGGCAATTTAGACTTTTGGTGGGACGTATATAACTTCTACGTTACTTCAGATGAATGGAAGCAAAAAAGTAGCCGCGTGTTATCGAGTTTATTCTACCGAAATCGTGCACAGAAACTAAGTACAGATGTAAGTAGGGATTTATATGGAGATACAATTAAGGGAAGCGTTTCTCGTATGGAACTATTTAATCGCTGTGCGTACGCTCATTTTGCTCAGCACGGTTTATCGCTAAGAGAGCGTGATATTTTCAAACTTGATGCGCCAGATATCGGTGAACTATTCCATGCAGCGCTGAAGAGAATTGCAGACAAGCTATTACGTGAAAATCGTACTTGGGCAGATTTATCAATAAAAGAGTGTGAGCACCTTTCTGCTTTAGTAATAGAAGAAATTGCACCGTTATTACAAAGACAAATTTTATTAAGTTCAAACCGTCATTTCTATTTAAAACAAAAACTACAACAAATCATTTTCCGTACATCACTTATTCTTCGTGAACATGCGAAGTCGAGTGGCTTTGTACCAGTTGATTTAGAAGTACCGTTCGGTATGGGTGGTACTGGATCGCTTCCGCCAATGGAATTTGCGTTGCCAAATGGCGTGAAGATGGAAGTAGTTGGCCGTATTGACCGTGTTGATAAGGCGGAAGATGAGAGTGGTACGTTCCTTCGTATTATTGACTATAAATCAAGTTCGAAAGCGTTAGATTTAACAGAAGTGTATTACGGACTCGCACTTCAAATGTTAACGTATTTAGATGTTGTTACTTCAAATGCACATACGTGGATGAAAAAGGGCAGTACTGCATCACCGGCGGGTGTATTGTATTTTCATATTCATAACCCGATTGTTGAGATGAAAGGCGATGCATCTGAAGAAGAAATTGAGAAAGAAATTTTAAAGAAATTTAAAATGAAAGGGCTCGTACTAGGAGATGCTGATGTTGTTCGTTTAATGGATAATAAACTTTCAACAGGAAGCTCTGATATTATTTCTGCTGGTTTGAAAAAAGATGGTAGTTTTAGTGCGCGTTCTAGCATTGCAAGTGAACAAGAGTTTAACGTACTTCAAAAATATGTACACCACTCGTTTGAAAATATCGGAAAAGACATTACAGAAGGTGTTATCGATATTGCTCCTTACAAAAAGGGGAATAAAGCGGCATGTACGTTCTGTAACTTCAAATCTGTTTGTCAATTTGATGAATCACTTGAAGATAATCAATTCCGTACGTTAAAAGATATGAAAGATAGCGAAGCGATGGAGAAAATTAGAGAGGAGGTTGGCGGAGAATGATAGAAAATTGGCCTCAGAAACCAGAAGGTAGTCAGTGGACAGATGACCAGTGGAAAGCGGTTGTAGCGAACGGACGTGATATTTTAGTCGCAGCGGCAGCTGGGTCAGGGAAAACAGCGGTATTAGTTGAACGTATTATTAAAAAGATTATAAGTGAGGAAAATCCAGTCGATGTCGACCGCCTGCTCGTTGTAACATTTACGAATGCAGCGGCGCAAGAAATGAAAAATCGAATTGGGGAAGCGTTAGAAAAAGTATTAATTGATGGGCCAGGTTCACAGCATATAAGAAAGCAGCTTAGCTTATTAAATAAAGCTTCCATTTCTACCATTCATTCATTTTGTTTACAAGTTATTAGAGGATATTATTACATGCTTGATGTCGATCCTCGTTTTCGTATTGGGAACCAAACAGAAAATGAGTTATTAAAAGAAGAAGTGCTAGATGACATATTAGAAGAAGAATATGGAATCGAAGATAATAGTATTTTCTTTGAATTAGTTGATCGTTATACGAGTGACCGTAGTGACGATGACTTACAACGAATGATTTTAGCGCTTCATACAGAATCAAGAGCGCATCCAAATCCGGAGAAGTGGCTTGATAAATTAGTAGAAGCATACGACGTTGAAGGAAAGACGATTGAAGATTTAGTGTACGCTTCTTACTTATTAGAAGATGTGAAGTTTCAGCTTGAAACAGCGGAAGAGCATATTCGTAAAGCGACTGAACTCGCAATGCTTCCTGATGGTCCAGCGCCTCGCGTTGAAACGTTACAAGCGGATGTAGCTTTACTTGGAATGTTATCCTCAGCAGCTCGCGGGTCGTGGACAAGCGTTTATGAAGCGATGCAAAATGTATCGTGGCAAACATTAAAGCGTATTAAGAAAAGTGATTATAACGAAGATGTTGTAAAGCAAGTAGATTCTCTTCGTAATAAAGCGAAAGATGAAGTGAAGAAATTACAAGAAGAACTATTTAGCCGCAGACCTGAAAGTTTCTTACGAGATTTTCAAGATATGCATCCTGTATTAGAAAAACTCGTGAAGCTTGTAAAAGTATTTACAGAGCGTTTCCAAGCGATTAAGCGAGATAAAGGAATGGTCGATTTCACAGATTTAGAGCATTTCTGTTTGCAAATTTTAAGTGAGCAAAGTGAAGACGGTGAAATGAAGCCGTCAGCAGTAGCACTTCAATATCGTAATAAATTTGCTGAAGTACTAGTCGATGAATATCAAGATACGAATTTCGTACAGGAATCAATTATTAAATTTGTAACGAAAGATTCCGAGAGTGAAGGAAACTTGTTCATGGTTGGTGACGTAAAACAGTCAATCTATCGTTTCCGACTAGCAGAGCCTGGTTTATTCTTAGGAAAATATAAACGTTTCACACAAGAAGGATTAGACGGCGGAATGAAGATTGACTTAGCGAAAAACTTCCGTAGCCGTCATGAAGTGCTAGCAGGTACGAACTTTATCTTCAAACAAATTATGGGCGAAGAAGTCGGAGAAATCGATTATGATGCTGACGCTGAATTAAAGCTAGGTGCTAGCTATCCAGAAGGTGAAGATGTAGCGGCAGAGCTATTATGTATTCAGCAAACTGAGGAAGAAGTGCAAGACGGTGAAGAAGGTGCAGAAGTAGAAAAAGCGCAGCTTGAAGCTCGTCTTATGGCGCAGCGTATTAAAGCGATGGTTGATTCAGATTATGAAGTGTATGATCGTAAAACTGATAGTATGCGCCCTGTACAATACCGTGATTTCGTTATTTTACTTCGCTCCATGCCATGGGCGCCGCAAATTATGGAAGAGTTAAAATTACAAGGAATTCCGGTATATGCTGACCTTGCGACTGGTTACTTTGAAGCGACAGAAGTAAATATTATGATGAACGTATTCCGCGTTATTGATAATCCGATGCAAGATATTCCGCTTGCAGCTGTACTTCGTTCACCGATCGTTGGACTAAATGACGAAGAACTTGCGACGCTTCGTGCTCATGGAAAGAAAGGCTCGTTTTATGAAGTAATGAGTTCATTCTTAAAAGGAGCGCCGCTTGAAGAAGAACAAGAACTGCATGATAAATTAGAGTGGTTTTATAAATTACTGCAAGGATGGCGTGAATTTGCGCGTCAACAATCTCTTTCCGATTTAATTTGGAAAGTGTACGGTGAGACAGGCTATTACGACTTTGTCGGCGGTTTACCAGCCGGAAAGCAAAGACAGGCAAACTTACGCGTATTATATGACCGCGCGAGACAATATGAAGCAACATCGTTTAGAGGATTATTCCGCTTCTTACGCTTTATTGAGCGGATTTTAGAACGCGGAGATGACATGGGAACGGCGAGAGCTCTTGGTGAACAAGAAGACGTTGTTCGCATTATGACGATTCATAAAAGTAAAGGGCTAGAGTTCCCAGTCGTATTTGTAGCTGGACTTGGTCGCCGTTTTAATACACAAGATTTAATGAAGCGTTTCTTACTTCATAAAGATTTCGGTTTCGGTTCACAATTTATCGATCCTCGTAAACGAATTAAATATACGACATTATCGCAACTAGCGATTAAGCGTAAAATGAAGATGGAATTAATTGCGGAAGAAATGCGCGTATTATACGTAGCGTTAACGCGTGCAAAAGAGAAGTTAATTTTAATTGGAACAGTTAAGGATGCCAATAAAGAAATGGAAAAATGGCTCGATGCAAGAGAGCATAGTGAATGGTTATTACCAGATCATATACGTGCCGGAGCGTCATGTTATTTAGATTGGATTGCACCTTCATTATATAGACATCGTGATAGTGAAATGCTTCTTGAATTAGGACAAGGGAATATTCCAGTCGAAATTTATGGGTATAGTGCGAGCTGGAAAGTAGAAGTTGTTGACGGCAAAACGTTACTTGCACCAGAACCAGTTCAAGAAGAGAAACAAGAGTTATTAGAAGCGCTTCGTGAGAAAAAGGCTGTTCCGTTAGAAAGTGAACGGAAAGAAGAAGTATATGACAGATTAATGTGGGAATACGGGTATGAGGACGCAACATCTCACCGTGCGAAACAGTCTGTTACAGAAATAAAGAGAAATTATCAATCTGAAGAAGGTAGCGATAACGCCTTTATTAAGAAACTCCGTGCACCAATTAAAACACGTCCGCGCTTTATGGAGAAAAAAGGGCTAACATACGCAGAGCGAGGGACAGCAGTCCATGCCGTTATGCAGCATGTAGATTTGAAGAAACCAATTACGATTGAAGTTCTTCAAGAGCAAATTGCAAGAATGGTAAATAAAGAACTATTAACATTTGAACAAGCTGAAGAAATAGCGATTGAAAAAGTAATTTCATTCTTTGACAGTGACTTAGGTAGAAGGGTATTAGCAGCAAAAAGTGTTGAACGTGAAGTACCATTTACGATGATGCTTTCAGCAGAAGAAGCGTATCAAGATTGGCAAGGTAAGAGCGACGAAACAATACTTGTCCAAGGGGTTATCGACTGCATGATCGAAGAGGAAGATGGAATTACTTTAATCGACTTTAAAACAGATACGATTGAAGGAAAGTTCCCAGGCGGATTTGATCAAGCGAAACCAACTTTAGAAGACCGATACAAAGTGCAGCTTTCACTATATGCAAAAGCACTCGAGAAAAGCTTAAAACATCCTGTGAAAGAGAAATGTTTATACTTCTTTGATGGGAATCATGTTGTAAATATTGACGAATAGAGCTTAGAAAGGGGTTATGGAGTATGGCGACGTTAAGAACTTGTGATCAAGGACACGAGTACTACAAAAGTAGCGATTGTCCAACTTGCCCAACCTGTGAGAAAGAGAGAAAGCCAAAAGAAGGCTTTCTTTCTCTTCTTTCAGCACCAGCAAGGCGAGCGTTAGAACATTATGAAATTCATATTTTAGAAGAACTTTCAAAGTATAGTGAAAAAGAAATTTTGAAACTGCACGGTATAGGGCCAGCATCTTTACCTAAATTGAGAACGGCTTTAGAAGATAAGGGATTATCATTTAAATAAAGAAAAACTAATCATTAGCGGGGAGTAGCATCTTCATTAATGATTAGTTTATATAATCGGTATTAATTAGCTGGATAAACGCGTATAACGAAATCCCATTTTGAAAATCGTAAATCGATGGACAAAACGCTTTAAAAGATGGAGTTATGAAGTGTAGAGAACTTGATAAAGAAGATAAGTGAATGGATTATAATATTAAGGAAGGAAGTGCAACATGATGGATTTTGAAACAGTAATGCAAGAGCTTGAAACTCTCGGTAAGGAACGAACTAAAAAAATATACATATCTAATGGTGCAAAGGATCCACTTTTTGGCGTAGCTACAGGTGCTATGAAACCAATCGCAAAGAAAATAAAAATAAATCAAAGTTTAGCTGAAGAGCTGTATGCCACAGGTAACTACGATGCAATGTACTTTGCAGGCATTATTGCAGACCCAAAAACTATGAATGAATCGGATTTTGATCGTTGGATGGATGGAGCGTACTTTTATATGCTGTCCGATTATGTGGTGGCAGTAACTTTATCAGAATCAAACTTTGCACAAGACGTGGCTGATAAATGGATTGCAAGTGGTGACGAACTAAGAATGTCAGCGGGATGGAGTTGCTACTGCTGGCTTTTAGGGAATCGAAAAGACAATGAATTTTCCGAAAGTAAGATTGCCAATATGCTAGAAGTTGTGAAAAATACAATTCACGATGCGCCAGAACGAACGAAATCCGCTATGAATAATTTTCTAAACACCGTGGGGATTTCATATGTGCCGCTACATGAAAAGGCAGTTGAAACCGCAAAGGAAGTAGGCATAGTAGAACTAAAACGAGACAAGAAGAAAAGCAGTTTTCTAAATGCTTACGAAAGTATTCATAAAGAACTTGATAGAGGAAGACTGGGATTCAAACGTAAATATGTAAGGTGCTAAAAAATAGAAGAAAAAGCCTTAGCTCTATACAATATAGAGCTAAGGCTTTTTTTACGCTGTTGCAATTTGATCTTGGTCTGCAACGTCCGAATCGAATGTATTTGTTGCACTAACGCCGCTAAAAGTATTAACGACAAATCCGACATTGGAAGCCCCAGATCCGTTATAAGCTTTCGTATTTTCTTTCGGAGACACGTTATAAAAATCTCCTAAGTTGAAAGAGCCGTTACTGTTTTGAACGACAAGATTTCCTACAACCGAAGGCATACCATCCACCTACTTTACTAAGCTTTTTAATTACTATATGAATTATTTATTGGAAGGTTCATCAGTAATGTATTGGCGGATTTGCATAATACGAGAGTTATTAAAAGCATAATCAACATTTCCAATTTGAAAGCAACCAGAATTTAAAAGTGTCCGCAAGTGAACATCATTTACTTCAATAAAAGGGCACTCATTTACAATATTCATTCTTACATCTGTGGTTCGCTTTGGAATAGTAATGTGTTCATCTGTGAAAATTTCAAAAGCATCTAAGCGACCTTCTCCTTTTAAATAACAAGGAATTTCCCGATGAACCAAAAGCGCCCTGCTTTTTAATTCCATTTGATTTGCATCACCAACTTGAAATACTGCAGCAATCCCCAAAGAAATAATAGAAACATTTTGGACAACTGAAACATGATGTAACATAATTTTGAGTCTCCTCAACCTGGAGTCGTAGGGACAGCTGTTACTAATGGTACAAATGGCCCCTCTGTAACGGATTCGAATGGCGTATCAAGAATAGAAGAAAGGATGAGAAGGTTTGCATCTCCAATTAAAAATAATGCGGCAGAAGAAACCCCGTTCATTTTAATCTGCCCTACTTTTAACTCGCGGTTTACAACATTTAAATTCATACATACTTACTCCTTTCGAAAATTGCCCGGTATGTGTTGAATAAAGGAAAGAAAGGCTTTGTCAATATCTTGTTTCATTGCTTGAATAATGACGTCTCGTAAATAATCGGGATCTGTGGAAATACCCTCATACGATTGAACTTGTGATAAATAATACGGAAGTCTATGTTCCATCTGTTTTTTTATGTCATCCACCATCATTTGTCGATACATCTCATCAAGCGGCGTTCTCTCTTCTTGTTCAAAATGGAGAATTCGACTATATGCTTCTTCATCTAAATAGCGATGCATTTCTTGAAGGATACCTTGATAAAAGTCTGGATTTATTTCTGTTTCGGGATTTACTTTTAGTGTTTCTGTATCTACTTGAAAATCTTCAATTTGTTGCTCTTTTGTTGAAAATGGATTCAAGCCAATATTTAAAGTACCGTTTAAATTTTCTACTTTTAATTGATCGAATTTATATTCCACTTTTCCTATAGAAGAGGAGGGACGACTTTTTAACTCATTAAGCTCTTCTTGTAGTAGGCGAACTTGCTCTTCAAGATTTAGAATAGTTTGCTGCTGTATTTGGAGAGCTTGCTGAAGTTGGTGTAGGTAAGTGTATATATCTTGATTCATTTTGTGAAACCTCCTTTTCAATAGGGAGGGTATATTACTGCTATATATTTATGATAAGGATGGTCTAAGAAGAACTAGTTGAAGGTTTAATAGAAATAATTTGTCCTTTCGCACTTAAAGGGCGAAGAGGTTCTGTAAATCCGCCAGAATTTGAGAATTTAGAAAGAGCCTTAATACTACCTGCAGTTCCAATTTGAAAAACGGAAGAGGTCGTAATGCTATCGATTTTAATGCTGTTAATGATGATACTTTGGTTCACATAAAAATTCAATGCAATCGCCTCCCTTAGTTCGAACCGATTATTGCTTGATCAATTACATCTGAATCATTGACAGTCGTTGAGCTTTGATAATTGTAGACAGAGATGTTATCCCCAACATTAAATGAACCGGCTCCGGCAAAAGCGCGTGAATAACTAATAGGCCTAATCGCAAATACATCTCCAATATGAAAAATACCACTTGATCCAATATTAACGATACGAATATGTCCGACCATAGCTGGCATACAAAACACCTTTCATTTTTAAAATTTTCTTTTCTACTATTGTATGGGCGTTTTCAATAAAATGTGTATTTTTTTGAAATAAAAGAAACACATACGTTATTGCGTATGTGTTTCGAACATTTGAGTATGTGTGCAATCTGTATGTATAGGCCAAACAACATTTAAGAGCCTGTCCAGTTCTTGGCTACAATCCACTGTTTTTTGAGAAGTCATTCCGTAGCGTTCAGCAAAATAGATCATTTTTTCGCGTTTTTTTTCGATAGCTTGCTCAAACATTGAAATCGGCTCCATCTCTCAATAAATTTTATGTATATATGTAGTACATATTATACAAAAATTCCATAAAAAAGAAACACCTTCGCCAAAAAAAGTATAATTTCTACATTTTATGTCAAATGAAGGGTGAGGAACGAATGTAAGAAGGGAGGAATATTGTAAAAATTAGCGTGCGTGAGAAGGTTTTTTTCTTAAGGATGCGAATACAATTATAAGGTATGAGTTTTAGGATGGAGAGTGGGAATGTTGCGTTTTGTAACGGCGAAGAAAGAAGAAAAGGTATTTGTAGGTATTGTGGATGAAGAGGAAGAAAAGGTATTACATTTAAGAGAAGCGCAAAGACAAAAAGGGGAAAAGGTTACTATCCCAATTACCATGTTAGAGTGTATTGAAAGAGGAAGCGAATGTCTTGAGAAAGTGTGCGACATTGTAAATTGGGCGAAGGAAAATGCGGGATCGGCGTATTATCCGTTAGCAGAGGTGAAAATATTAGCACCGATTCCAAGGCCGAGAAAAAATATTCTTTGTGTTGGAAAGAACTATCGTGAGCATGCGATAGAAATGGGCGGAGTAGAGTCTATCCCTGAAAATATAATGATTTTTACAAAGGCGCCAACAACAGTGATCGGAATTGATGAGCAAATTAATGGTCACCCTCATGCAACGAATGAACTTGATTACGAAGGTGAACTAGCAATCGTTATCGGTAAGCGAGGGAAACAAATAAAAATAGAAAAAGCTCTTGATCATGTTTTTGGATATACAGTTATAAATGATGTAACTGCTCGGGATATTCAAAGAAAACATAAACAATTTTTCCTAGGGAAAAGTTTCGATACATTTTGTCCAATGGGACCGTATTTAATTCATAAATCGATGGTTAGAACGCCGAATGCATTACACATTGAAACAGTGGTAAATGGAGAAGTAAGGCAAACTTCAAATACGAGAGAAATGATTTTTTCAGTAGAAGAAATTATTTCAACTATAAGTAAAGGTATGACATTAGAGCCAGGAGATATCATTGCAACAGGGACACCAGCTGGTGTTGGTAAAGGTTTTACACCACCGAAGTTTTTGCATGCTGGTGATGAAGTTGTTGTTACAGTAGAGGGAATTGGTACGCTAAGAAATATAGTGAAATGAGAAAAGGGCTATCTTGTGAAAAGATAGCTCTTTTCTATGGGCGTGGATTAACGGAGTAATCTATAATGGCGAAAATATACAATCCGATTAATGCTAAAGTGCAAATTCCAATTAGCATAACTGCAAGTGCGCTTCTCTCACGGCCAAAACCGATAACTGTAAGGAAAACAGCAGCCCAAAATGATGTTTTAAGTAGTGTGAATGTATTAGGAGTTGAATAATGACTGAGTAAAGTTGTAGATAATATGAAGCCGATGAATGTCATAGAAATAAAAATTGTAGCTAAATAGTTAATGTGTTTACCGTATTTCAACAGCATACAGTTACCCCCTTTTTACATAAAACAGAATATTCAATTTTATTTTACGGTAAATTACTAAAAAAGGAAAGAGGTTGTCCTATATTTAGGACAACCTCACTATGATTAAGATAGTACAGCTTTAATTTTTTGGAATGCCCACTCTAAATCTTCTTCAGAGATTACTAGAGGTGGTGCAATACGAATTACGTTTTCGTGTGTTTCTTTACATAATAGCCCAGCTGCTTTTAGTTGTTCACAGTAAGGACGAGCTGGCTCGTTTAATTCGATGCCGATGAATAAACCTTTACCGCGAATGTCAGTAATCATTGGGTTATCAATTTCTTTTAATTGTCCAACTAGTTTTTCTCCTAATTGAAGAGAACGCTCTGTTAATTTTTCTTCTTCTAATACTTCAAGAGATGCGATAGAAACAGCACATGCAAGTGGATTACCACCGAATGTAGAACCGTGAGAACCTGGCTCGAATACGCCTAAAATGTCGCTGTTTGCTGCAACACAAGAGATTGGGAATACGCCGCCGCCAAGTGCTTTACCAAGTATGTACATGTCAGGAGTTACATTGTCCCAGTCGCAAGCAAATACTTTACCAGTACGGCCTAAGCCTGTTTGGATTTCATCTGCTACGAATAAAACGTTTTCTTTTTTACATACTTCAAAAGCTTCTTGTAAGAAACCAGCTGGTGGAATGTTAATTCCTGCTTCACCTTGAATTGGCTCTAAAATGAATGCAGCTGTATTTGGTGTAATCGCAGCTTTTAACGCTTCTAAATCACCGTAAGGAATTACAATAATGCCAGGAAGCATTGGACCGAAGCCGCGCTTGTACTCTTCGTTTGATGACATAGAAACAGCACCCATTGTACGTCCGTGGAAGTTATCTTCACAAACGATGATTTCTGCACGGTTTGCCTCTACCTTTTTCACATCGTAAGCCCAGCGACGAGCTGTTTTAATTGCAGTTTCAACAGCCTCTGCGCCTGTATTCATAGGAAGTACCATATTTTTATTTGTTAGTTTCGCAACTTTTTCGTACCAAGGACCTAATTGATCGCTATGGAAAGCACGAGAAGTTAACGTCACTCGATTAGCTTGGTCAATTAAAGCGTTAATGATTTTTGGGTGACGATGACCTTGGTTTACTGCAGAATATGCACTTAATAAGTCCATATAGCGGTTTCCTTCAGGATCTTCTACCCAAACGCCTTCTGCTTTAGAAATAACGATTGGAAGTGGATGGTAGTTATTTGCCCCGTATGTGTCTGTAAGTTCGATAATATCTTTAGTTTGAATCATGATTGTTCCCCCTTTTGTTATTACAAGAAGTTTGTAAATACTCTAAATATTATATCATTTAAATATAAAAAAGCGAAACATTTCCTGAAAATAAATGAACATGTTATCATATAGAGTGAAAAAGTGTGAAAAGAGGAGGCAGGGATACGATGGTACATATGCATATTACAGCATGGGCGTTAGGATTAATTTTATTCTTCGTTGCGTATTCACTTTATTCAGCAGGAAGAAAAGGTAAAGGTGTACATATGGGGCTTCGCCTTATGTACATTATCATTATTGTGACAGGTTTCATGTTGTACATGAGTATTGTGAAGACGGCAACAGGTAGCATGCACATGTGGTACGGCATGAAAATGTTAGCGGGTATTTTAGTTATCGGTGGTATGGAAATGGTTCTTGTAAAAATGAGCAAGAACAAGGCGACAGGGGCAGTTTGGGGATTATTTATTGTCGCGCTAGTAGCGGTATTTTATCTTGGATTGAAATTACCAATTGGCTGGAAAGTATTTTAATTAAAAATAAAACCACCTTATGATCTCAAATGTTTGGGAGATAAGGTGGTTTTTTTATTTTATGTCGCATCGAGATGCAACTCTTCTCCGTTTACTTTCGTAAATCGTAAAATATTTTTATTAGAGGAAGAGTGGCGTACGAAATGATGTTGCAATGTACAAATCATTTCGTCGTTATCGAACAAAAGAATATTTACTCCTTCGCATGCTTCATCTTTCGGTAAGAATGATAAATAATTATGACAATACATGCAATCATATAAAGAGTAATTAAGCGATTGCAATGATTCGGTTAATAATGTAAAGACAGAGTCAGGTAACTCCTCAAGCCATTCATTATAGCTAAGAAGTAATTTTTTTCGAATTCGTATCATTTCCCCGTTTTGGAGAGAATGTTGTTCATTTGCAATTTGTAATATGTCTTGTTCATAAAAACGAGCTGGTAGCCAATTGTTGTTATATAAAATTTCAAAACCATCTTCGGCAATATCTTCTAATAGAAAAGCCTCATCATTTTCATCATCAAAGAATACCCATTCTTTGTTTATATATTCTACATTACCGACTGTATGAGCGCGCGGTTGGTTATACAAAATATGTTTGCGTTGTACCATAGTTCATTTCTCCTTTTATAGAAGTAGTTATTCTTGTTATGGACAGTTCGTGCGTTCTTTATAACTAGACACACCTAAAGAGAGATGGGCATACAATAAAACACGCTTTACACTGTGAAACTGCTATTCCATATATGGATAGTTAGTTATCGTCAAGTTTGTTGTTTTTATGTATCCGCACTCGTAGGGTGGGGATTACTGCACGTTCAGAAACAGATATTAGATTAGGAAGGATGATTTTATGTGCGGGATTACAGGATGGGTGGATTATAAACGCTCATTAGAAGGGGAAAGGGACATCGTGACGAAGATGGCGGAAACGCTAGCGAAACGCGGTCCAGATGATAATAAAGTTTGGATTAAAGGGAACGTCGCATTTGGGCATAAACGGTTAATCGTTGTAGATCCTGAAGGTGGTAAACAACCCATGACTTGTTTGAAAGATGAAACTAGTTATGCGATTTGCTATAACGGAGAGCTCTACAATACAGAAGATATTCGCAAAGAGTTATTAAGAAGAGGTTATACATTTAAAGGGCATTCCGATACAGAAGTACTATTGGCCTCTTATATTGAATGGAAAGAAGAATGTGTTGATCATTTAAACGGCATATATGCGTTTGCAGTATGGGATGAGAAAAATGAACGAGTCTTTATTGCGAGAGATAGATTAGGTGTAAAACCGCTTTTTTATAAATATGATAGCGGACGATTATTATTTGGTTCAGAATTAAAAGCGATACTAGCGCATCCAGATGTGAAGGCGGAAGTAACGTTAGAAGGATTATCGGAAATATTCGGCCTTGGCCCATCTAGAACACCTGGTCACGGTATATATGCTGGTATTCAAGAACTGCGCCCGGGTCATGCAATGACGTTCTCAAAAGACGGTTTATGCATATGGAGATATTGGAATGTGGAAAGTAAAAAACATGAAGATTCATTTGAAGAAACAGTAGAGAAAACTCGTTTTTTATTACAAGATGCGATTACGAGACAATTAGTTTCTGACGTACCACTATGCACTTTTTTATCAGGCGGTGTAGATTCAAGTGCTATAACAGCAATAGCTGCAAAAGAGTATGAAAGATCAGGAAAAGGGCAATTACACACGTATTCTGTTGACTATGAAGATAACGAAAAATACTTTAAAGCGAATGCGTTTCAGCCGAATTCAGATGCTCCATTTATTAATTTAATGACAGAGACATTTCAAACAATCCACCATCGCTGCGTCATTTCTAATGAACAACTAGCACAGTATTTAACAGAAGCAGTACTCGTTCGTGATTTGCCTGGTATGGCAGATATTGATTCGTCATTATTATGGTTTTGCCGTGAAATAAAACAAGATTTTGTCGTCGGTTTATCTGGAGAATGTGCAGATGAAATATTCGGTGGTTATCCGTGGTTTTATAGAGAAGATGATTTGCAATCAAGTGCATTTCCGTGGATGCGTTCTACAGAAGCGCGTGAACAACTTCTAAAGAAAGAGTGGAGAAATAAATTAAATTTACAACAATATGTACAACGCCGCTATGAAGAATCGATTCAAGAAGTTCCTATTTTAGAGGGAGAAAGCCCATTAGAAGCGAAGAGGCGACAATTATTTTATTTAAACATGGTATGGTTTATGACAACATTATTAGACAGAAAAGACCGTATGAGTATGGGGGCAAGCTTAGAAGTACGCGTTCCGTTTGCGGACCACCGACTTGTCGAATATGCGTGGAATATTCCTTGGGAAATGAAAATGTATAAAAACCGCGAAAAAGGTCTATTGCGTAAGGCGTTAGAAGGATTACTTCCAAATGATATATTGTATAGAAAGAAAAGTCCGTATCCGAAAACGCATAATCCGCACTATACGAAAGCAGTCACAGTATGGCTACAAGATTTATTAACGGATAAAGGCTCAATTTTGCATGAATTGTTCGATAAAGAGCAATTGGGCGGATTGATCGAGTCTGGCGGCAGTGCATTTCAAAAACCTTGGTATGGGCAATTAATGACAGGTCCTCAACTTTTAGCTCATTTAGCGCAAATTCATGTTTGGTTTAAAGAGTATGGGGTAAATATTAAAGAATAGGGGAAAGGGCGGCTTACAACATATATGTAAGTCGCTGTTTTATTAAATAAATTGTCATATAAAATTAAAAATCATATTAGAAATAATGTTTATTTAGAATTGTTATTTTGACGTATTTATTATTACTTGTTATACTTGGAAACAAATGTTCTTGAAAAAGATTCTCATTTCCAAAATTGAGGTGTTATATAGAGGGCGAAGAAGAAAATAGGTTTGCTTGTGATGGCGTATGGAACGCCAGAGTCATTAGATGATGTAGAGGTCGATTATACTCACATTCGTCACGGGCGTAAATCATCTGAAGAAGCGCTCAAAATGTATAAAACAATTGGAGGAATTTCACCGCTTGCGAAAATAACGAAAGAGCAGGCGCATAAATTAACAGATTCAATGAATAAAATGTTTATAGAGTATGAATTTTTTTGTTACTTAGGTTTAAAACACATTGCTCGATTTAGAAGTTTTATATGACACCGATTATGAATGTAAAGTTGTAACTGATGAATTAAATACGGCATATTTCAGACCAAATATGCCGCATGCACAATCTGTATTTATTGATTGTTTAGCTGAAATTGTTTCCAAAAAAATGAAGGAAATAGTTGACAAGGATTTAGTTTTGAACAATAATTAGTTTATAATAATTTTAAATAAATAATAATTACTAGGAAAGAAAGAGGAGGATCCCCTTGATGAATCCAAATAATCGCTTAACAACAAACCAAGGTGCTCCAGTTGGAGATAATCAAAACTCTCGTACAGCTGGTCGCCGTGGACCGGTATTGTTAGAAGACTATCATTTAGTAGAAAAACTTGCGCACTTTGATCGTGAACGTATTCCAGAGCGCGTGGTGCATGCGCGTGGTGCAGGTGCTCACGGTGTATTCGTAACGAAAAACAGCATGAAGCAATATACGAAAGCAGCGTTTTTACAAAATGAAGGAACTGAAACACCTGTATTCGTTCGTTTTTCAACGGTTATTCATGGCCAAGGTTCTCCAGAGACAGCTCGTGATCCGCGCGGGTTCGCTGTTAAATTTTATACAGAAGAAGGAAACTACGATATCGTAGGTAACCATTTACCTGTTTTCTTCATTCGTGATGCCATTAAATTCCCCGACATGGTGCATTCTTTAAAGCCAGCACCTGATACAAATGTTCAAACACCAGATCGTTACTGGGATTTCATGACGTTAACTCCAGAATCTACACATATGATGACATGGGTATTTTCTGATTATGGTACACCGGCAAACTACCGTGAAATGGAAGGTTTCGGCGTACATTCATTTAAATGGATTAATGCAGAAGGTAAAATCGTTTACATTAAATATCATTGGAAACCACAGCAAGGTGTGCGTAACTTAAGTGCAAAAGAAGTCGAGCAAGTGCAAGGTAAAGACTTCAATCATGCAACTCGTGACTTATTCGATGCAATCGAAAAAGGAAACTACCCAAAATGGGATTTACACGTACAAGTAATGCAACTAGATGAAACGGACTCTTTAGATTTCGATCCACTAGATCCAACGAAAGTATGGCCAGAAGATCGCTTCCCGTTAATAGAAGTAGGGACAATGACGTTAAATCGTAACCCGAAAAACTTCTTTGCGGAAGTAGAACAAGCGGCGTTCACGCCAAGTGCAACTGTAAATGGTATTGAACCATCTGAAGATAAATTATTACAAGGACGTTTATTCTCTTACCCAGATACGCAGCGTTATCGCCTTGGTGCAAACTATTTACAAATTCCTGTAAACTGCCCGTACGCAGCTGTTCGTAACCAACAACGTGATGGTGCGATGCAAGTGGATCAAAACCCATCTACAATAAACTACGAACCGAGCCGTCATACTGAAAATCCAGTTGAAGATCCAACTTACCGCGATTCAACTATGAAAGTAGAAGGCTACGTATCTCGTGAAAAAATTGAGAAACCAAATGACTTCAAACAAGCGGGTGAGCGTTACCGTTCATTCTCTAAAGAAGAGCAAGATAACTTAATTGCAAACTTAACAAATGATCTAAAAGACGTAAATGAACGTACGAAATTATTAGCTGTTTGTAACTTCTTCCGTGCAGATCAAGAGTACGGCATGCGTTTAGCGCAGGCATTAAATGTTGATATTACGCAATATGTAGGAAATGCTCCGAAATAAATAGGGAAAGACGACTGAATTTCGGTCGTCTTTTTTATTTTACTTGTAGCGTTAGGGGGTATTCTTCGCTTTTGTCATGTCGACATTTGTTGGTAAATCGATATGTTGTGTCGAAATGTTGATATATTGAAAGAAACGATCGATATATTTAAAAAATCGTCGATATATCCGAAGAATCGCTGATATATTTATATTGATACAGGTCGGGGTATACAGCCAACAAGTACGATAAAAAGAGATGCAATCTATCAGTAGTAGATTGCATCTCTTTTTTAGTTCATTCGCTCTGTATACTCATAAGCTTTCTCCCCGTGCATCGAAATATCAAGCCCCATTTGTTCTTCGTGCTCATCGACGCGAACAGGGAGGAAGAAGTTAATGGTTTTAATGATGGCGTACGTCATTATGATCGTGAATGCATATGTTGCGCCGATTGCTACAAGTTGTTTGAAAAGGAGAGTGGCGTTTCCGTAAAATAATCCGTTAGCGCCATCACCGTTTACAGTAGTAGTTGCAAATAGTCCGGTTGCGATACCGCCCCAAGTTCCTCCGATGCCGTGACATCCAAAGGCATCAAGTGTATCATCGTATCCGAATTTGTTTTTTAAGAAGAAGACAGCGCCGAAGCATAATATACCGCCAATTGCTCCGATAAGAAGAGCGGAGAAAGGTGTAACGAATCCACAAGCCGGCGTAATTGCGACTAAACCAGAAACAACCCCGCAAGCAGCTCCCATCGCAGTCGGTTTTGATTGAAAGAACCATTCAGAAAGCATCCAAGTTAGAGCTGAGGCAGCGGCGGCTATATTTGTATTAATAAATGCAGTTAAAGCTACGTCATTTAAAGATAATGCACTACCGACGTTAAAACCGAACCAGCCGAACCAGAGTAAGCCTGCGCCTAACATTGTAAATGGTAAATGATGAGGAGAGGTACCGCTTATGTTTTTTCGTTTTCCAAGGAAAATAGCTAATACAAGACCGGCAACGCCAGATGTGATATGAACGACATTACCACCAGCGAAGTCTAACGCGCCGAGTTCTCTCAGCCATCCACCAACGCCCCATACCCAATGAGCGACAGGATTGTAAACGATTGTTGTCCAAAGAAGGATAAAAATAAGAAAGGCAGAAAATCGCATTCTTTCAGCGAATGCACCTGAAATTAAAGCGGGAGTTAAAATAGCGAACATGAGTTGGAACATCATAAATAAATTGTGAGGAATAGTAGATGAGTAGTCTGGGTTTGGTGCGTAGGTAACTCCGTTTAAACCGAACCAATCGAGATTGCCGATAAGTCCGTGCCAATCTGGTCCGAATGATAAAGAATAACCGATAACAATCCATTGAATCGAAACGATAGCCATTGCGCTATAACTGTGCATGGTCGTGCTGAGTACGTTTTTACTGCGAACCATACCTCCATAAAAAAGTGCCAATCCTGGTGTCATCAACATAACCATTACTGTCGTTACAAAAATAAAAACTGTATCTCCCGTATTCATTCTCTCTCCTCCTATGATGTTAGGAAATATAACATCTATTCGTTATGTTTCATATCATATTCGAAATAAAAAGAAAAATCAACTAAAAATTCAGAAAACTTTTTATGTAATGTTAGAAAACCTAACATGATGTATTTTGGAGGGGTAAAATGAAACTTTAATCAGTGGGGGTTTTGTCCATCCCCCACTGATTATTAGCTGAACCAATCGGGCTTTTACGGGCTGTTATCTCCCACCTAACTTCCTCGCACTCGCCGAATTTCGAGGTGGGAGTCTTACTGCCCGTTAATGCGGGATAAAATCAACGTATGCGATTTGCTCTAAAAATTGGTATAATATTCTTACAATTGGAAGTTTGGGGGATGCGTGTGAAAAAAATATGGACTAAGGAACTATTCATTTGTTTTTGTTTAGCTGTTATTTTGTTTGTACCAGTACATACTTTTGCGGAAGAAAAAAGGGAATGGCGAGATGAAGTTATATATTCCATTATGATTGATCGCTTCAATAACGGAGAACCGAAAAATGACAAACAGTTAGACGTTGGTAATTTAGAAGGGTATCAGGGCGGAGATATAAGAGGGATTATAAAAAGATTGGACTACATAAAAGAAATGGGATTTACTACTATTATGCTTTCTCCGCTTTTTGAAAGTGAAAAGTATGATGGATTAGGCGTTCGAAACTTTCAAAAAGTAAATGAACATTTCGGAACAGAAAATGATGTGAAAGAACTTGTAAATGAGGCTCATCAAAAAGGAATGAAAGTTGTCTTTCAATTTCCGTATGAAGAAAATGAACAACAATTAATAGACTCGATGAAATGGTGGATAAAAGAAGTCGATTTAGACGGAAGTTATGTGATACATAGTGAAAAAAAGCCGCGTACTTTTTGGGATGAAGTGCAAAAGGATTTGCAGAAGGTAAAGAAAGATTTTCGCATTATGACAAAGGAAGATAATGAGTACTATAAAAAAATAGTAGAGTCATTTTCAAAAGTAGATATGTCTGTGAAACCTTTATATGATGTGAGCGGAAAAGAAGAGGAATTCGCTACGTTTTTAGATAATCAAGAAACAAAGCGATTTGCGCGTATTGCAAAAGAAAACATGTATTACCCGCCGTCTCGTTTAAAACTAGCGATCACTTACTTATTAACATCCCCGGGGATACCGAATTTTTATTACGGAACTGAAATCGCATTAGATGGGGGGGATGCTCCAGATAATAGACGATTAATGGATTTTAAATCGGATGAAAAGTTTATGCAGCACATAACGAAGCTAGGTGAACTTAGACAAACGAGAACATCTTTACGACGTGGTACGTTTGAACTTCTATATGATAAAGATGGAATGAGTATATTAAAACGAAAGTATAAAGATGAAGTAACACTAGTAGCGATTAATAATACGAAAGAAACGCAAAAGGTTTCCTTACCTGTAAGTACAATTGGTGAAAAACAAGAGTTAAGAGGATTGTTAGAAGACGAAATTATAAGAGAAGAAAACGGAAAATTTTATCTTGTTTTAAAGCGCGAAGAGTCGAATGTGTATAAAGTTAGCGAAGAAACAGGTGTGAATTGGTTATTTATCTCCTTAATAGTCGGTGTGAACGTATTATTTATTGCTTTTTTAATTGCGGTTAAAAAGAGGCGGAAATGAAGGGGCTCTCTTTTGCTCTTAATAAGTAGAAAACCTCCTCTGAATAGAGGAGGTTTCTTTTTAGCGATAGTTAATGAACTGTACGTCGATTGGCAAATCAACGCTGCGAACGGCTGCGATTACTGCTTGTAAGTCATCACGGCTTTTCGCTGTTACGCGTACTTGGTCATCTTGAACTTGTGTTTTCACTTTTAATTTCATTTCTTTAATGATGTTGTTGATTTTTTTCGCGTTATCTTTATCGATACCTTGTTGCAGAGTTGCACGTTGGCGAACAGTGTTACCAGATGCAGTTTCAACTTTTCCGTAGTCCAAGTTTTTAATTGGAACGTTACGTTTTACAAGTTTAGAAATTAGAACGTCTTTTACTTGGTCTAATTTGAACTCGTCATCAGAAGTTAAAACAAGTACTTCTTTTTCTAATTTAATATCACTTTTACTACCTTTAAAGTCATATCGGTTTTGGATTTCCTTTAATGCGATGTTAATTGCGTTTGTTACTTCAGGTAATTCTACTTTCGAAACGATGTCAAAAGAACTCTCTTTTGCCATAGTTAGCACCTCCAAATAAATTTCTATCTTTTAATGCACCTAAATAGGCTATGTAATATACATATTAAAGTATAGCGGAAAATACATCGATTAGATAGAGTGTTGCAACTTAAGTGTTTTGACGGATCATCCGTAGGGTAATATAGTCCTATAGATAAAGTCTTTATTTAATTATAGTGAATTTTGGGCAGTTGGACAAATAAAGGAAAAATCGTGTTATAATTAACTTTTGTTTGGAATGATAAAAAAGATAACTTTATATATATAGAAGGGAATTAAAAAATATGTATTTGCAATTAGGATCGATTGAACAGGTAACTGTTTTACGCGAAACGGAAATCGGATATATGGTTGGAAACGAAGAGGAAGAAATCTTCCTACATAAAAACGAATTAGCTGGAGAAATTGAAGAAGGCAATACGATTGATGTATTCTTATACCTTGATCACCAAAATCGTATTTCAGCAACAATGAAGGAACCAATTATTACAACACATGATTGGAATTGGGTAAAGGTTGTAGAAGTTATTCCTAGTTTAGGTGTGTTTGTTGATATTGGTGTATCAAAAGATATACTAATTCCACTTGATGAGTTTCCAATTTATATGCCAGTTTGGCCTCAAGAAGGCGACGAATTATATTGTACGTTAAAATTAACGAATCGTGATCGTTTAATTGCTCTTCCGGCAAGAGACAGTGATATGCAAGAAATTATCGTAGATGCAACGCCATCTATGCGTAATAAAAACGTAAATGGACGTGTGTATCGCTCACTTCAAGTTGGTTCATTCATACTAACTGACGAGCATTTCCGTGCTTTCTTACACCATACAGAAAGAAAAGAACAAGTCCGCATCGGTGAGCGCGTAACAGGCCGTATCATTGACGTAAAAGATGACGGTACAATTAACATTTCACTTCTTCCTCGTAAAGAAGAAGGAATGGAAGATGATGCAGCAGTACTTTATGCATATATGGAAGAACGAGGCGGAGCGATGCCGTTTTGGGATAAGAGCAACCCAGAAGACATTAAAGAACGTTTCAATATGAGTAAAGCTGCCTTTAAGCGTGCACTTGGTAAACTGATGAAAGAAGAAAAGATTTACCAAGAAGAAGGCTGGACTTACTTTAAAAAATAAATTGGATTAAAAAGAACTATCTTTTCTTTAAGTTTATTAAGGGAGGGATAGTTCTTTTTGCGTTCAGCAAAATAAAGACGGCTTAATAGATATATTAATTGAAGTAGAGATAGAACTAGATCACATCAATTGGCATTATAAAAGTCTGAAGAAAAAGCTGAAAGTATTAATGAAAGAATAAAAGAAGTAGGCTGCTTGAACAGCCTACTTCTTTATGTTGTCATTTTTTGTCCGTAAATTGATATATTTGAAAAATCGCCGATATAATTTCATTTATCATCTCATCATGCATACTGTTTAAAAATTTTGTACTCTCGTTTTTTAGTTCCCTTTCCCAAAAAGATGAGAAAATGTATCTTTCAAATCATTATCGTTTATTTTAATATTCGCCTTCTTTAATTCATCTTGTAATAATTTTTGACCGAAGGAAGGGTCGGCAATACGTTCTTCTTCTAAGTCTTTACGTATAGAGTCTTTCACTTTATCGTAAGGTTTTAAATCTTTTTTATCAGTTAGTTTAATAATGTGATAGCCGTTTGGTGATTTAACGGGATTGCTAATTTGTCCAACCTTTAATTTGTAGGCAGCTTTTTCAAATTCAGGTGTCATTTTGCCTGCCCCGAAGTATCCGAGGTCTCCGCCATTATCTTTTGATAATATATCTTGAGACTCTTGTTTCGCTAATTCTTCAAATGAAGTGCCGGTATCTAATTTCTTCTTTATTTCTTTCGCTTCATTTTCGTCACTTACTAAAATGTGACTAGCTTTAATTTCTGGTTTATAGTGGTCTTTCACATCTTTTTCTGTAACGCTTTGTTTAATCGCTTCATTTAATGAAAGTTTGAATCTAATTTGATTTTTGAAATCTTCTTCATCTTTTAAACGATTATTTTCTAGTGTTGCTTTGAATTGTTCTCCATATTGATCTTTTGCTTTTTCTACTTCTTTATCTACTGCATCATTAGATACTTTATATTTTTTAGTAATAACATCTTGTGCTACCATTTCGTATAGCATGTCTTTTCCATATCGATCTTTCAATTGTTTTTCGAAATCGCTCTTCGTAATGGTTGAGTTTGTTGTTGTAGCGATTGTGGCCGAGTCATTTTTTTGTCCGCAAGCAGATAGCATTAATATACTTATTAGTGCAGTGATAATGAATGTACTTTTTCCTTTCATGCTAACACCTCATCCGAATATGTTATCGCTATTGTAGAATATAGAAGTGAACATGAAGTGAATTTTTAATGTTTTTTCCCTGTAAAATGTAAAAAAAGTACATCAACATTAACGTTGATGTACGATGTAATCAAAGGTGATCGGTTTTCTTAGAATATGCACGTTTTCCTTGCTGAATATTTTTTTGCTCTTGTTCATTTTTTTGAGTACGCTTTGCATTATTGTCGCGTGCTTTTTTGTCGTTATCGCTCGTGTGTGGCATATGTATCAACTCCATTTCTAAACGTTGTATGTTTATCATTTCCTTTTTCGTAAAGACTATGTATAGCGGTGCATTCATGAATACTAAAGGTGGATTAGAAATGGATTTGAAGCTGAATTATACTGAACTTATTAAGAAGTTAGTCGTTGTGATTATTGCAGGTTTATTAAATGCGATTGGGATGAATTTATTTTTAACACCAGCGAAAGTATATGCGAGTGGCTTTGCTGGATTGTCTCAATTATTATCGCAAGTATTAGGTGACTTTTTATCCATTCATATATCTACGGGTGTATTGTTTAGTTTATTTAATATTCCCGTCGTTATTTTAGCGTGGAAAAAGGTTGGAAAGGCTTTTACGTTTTTTAGTTTTCTCTGTGTTATATTTATGACTTTGTTTTTAGAAATTATCCCAGTTAGAGCGGTTTCGAATGATATTATATTGAATGCGATTTTTGGTGGTATTATTTCAGCGATTGGGGTAGGAGTTGCTTTAAAGTGGGGTGCTTCTACAGGTGGCCTAGATATTATCGCCATGATTTTATCAAAGATAAAAGATAAGCCTATCGGCACGTATTTTTTCTTCTTTAATGCACTTATCATTATCGCTGCTGGCTATGTGTATGGATGGGAAAAAGCATTATATACTTTAGTCACTTTGTATATATCAACGAGAATTATTGATGCGATTCATACCCGTCATGTGAAGATTACGGCATTAATTGTTACAAAGAACGGGGCAGATGTGCGAAAAGCGATTCACTCTCGCTTAGTGAGAGGGATTACAACTATACCAGCAACAGGTGCTTATACAAATGAAAATAAAGAAATGTTAATGATTGTTATTACTCGTTACGAGCTGTACGAATTAGAGAGGGTTATTAAACAAGTGGACCCAGGTGCATTTACAAATATACTGCAAACGGTCGGAGTGTTTGGGTTATTTCGAAAAGATTAAAGAGGACCAAAGCTGGTCCTCTTTTTTAGTGCGAATTCGTAATGTTTTGCAATTGCTCCTGCATTTCACGTAGCTGAACTTTTTCAGCAGTTGAAGAGTTTGCATAAGCAGAGTGCAAAGAGTTTTTTGCTCTATAAACGAGTTCCTGTTGTTCAGCGCCACTTGAACAAGAAACGGCACTTGAAACAGCGTCTCTAGCTTGTTGGAATAGTAAGTTTCCCATTAAACCCCTCCAAACGAAGAGTTACTTCTCGCTTTTTCTGCCTCAGCTAATGTACCTCTGTACGGGAATCTTGCATCATGCTTCATAACAGCATCGGCTCCTTGCTGGATAAAACGTTTTGATTTGTTCTTTTTACCCATTCGAAAAACCCCCTTTATTTAGCTGAAAACAATTGACGCGCTGACTTTTGCGTCTAATAATAGTATGAGCGTTTGGCGAGAAACTATAAGCAGGGAATTTTTAGATTACAATCCAAGAACCTCTTCTAAATATAGAGCGATACCATCTTCTTCATTCGTTAATGTCGTATGATTTGCGAGTGATTTTAATTCAGGAATTGCATTACCCATTGCGATTCCATGACCAGCAAATTCGATCATTTCAAAGTCGTTATCCTCATCACCAAAAGCGATAATTCGCTCTTTAGGAATATTATAATGGCCTGAAATTTTTTGTAATCCGACAGCTTTATTTAATCCGCTTTTTACAATTTCAATAATTGGCCAAGGTGCACCCCATTTTCTATGGTCGATGACTTCAGCATGCATATCTGTTAAATGTTGGCGAATTGCAGCAGAATGCTCGTCATGTGCATCGATTAATAAGCAAGTTGGATGGTCGTTTAAAGTATTTAATAAATCTCCTGTGAAAATCTTAGGAGAACCGAATTCAAAAATATGTTTTTTATCTTCATCAATTTCACGGACATACACATCATCGATGACTTCAGCATAGACATTTTTCACGCCGAAATCAAAGCAAGCTCGGACGATTTCTTGCGCTGTTGAAAGTTCAAGAGGAGAGTGATGTGTTCCCCAACTTGAATCAAGAGGGTGATGCACGTAAGCTCCATTAAAGTTTACGATTGGTGTGTTAAGGCTAAGCTCTTTATAATAATCGTAACTAGCGCGGAATGGACGCCCTGTTGAAATAACAACAATATGTCCTTGTTCTTTTGCTTTTGCAATTGTGTTTTTCGTTCTTGGAGAAATTATTTTGTTGTCTGTTAATAAAGTTCCGTCTAAGTCTAATGCGATTAAATGTTGTTTATTCATAATTTCACCTCTTATAATAATTTTTTTGTTTCTATCTGTATTTCCGTTTTTAATATGCAGAAATAAGAGGTTAGACTGGGTGAAACTACTGTAGATGAAAGTTTCACTATATATCCATCTTACGTCGCGAAGCGCTGTGGTGTCTACTATTTCTCATTGGAAATCAGGGAAAAGTCAATATCTTTTTAGAAAGTTCAAACAATGTTTCTTTCATTATGTACAATTTGTGAAAAGGGTTACATTGTTTGAATGATGCGACTTATAATGAACATGTAATCTTCTCGTATATGTTTGACTCTCCTTTGGAACTGGCCTAAACTTAGGTTGGTTTCTTTTTTTTCAACAAATATACCAATAATTCCTGCTTAAGGTTGTGTAATTATATATATGTACATGGATAAACGGTAGTACTGTTTCCTAAACATGACAGAAAATCTTTCTTTTAAAATGGATATACTAATGAGGCAAGACGTCATGGAAGGAGAATGGAAATGGGACAAAATCGCAGGTTTCGTTCAGGGCAAAAGGCGCCAAATGATGGCATTTACGTAGAAATTGGTGAAACGGGAAGTATGGTGAAAGATCCACAAATGGTGAAATTAACTGCAGGGGAAAGGTTTCCAGAGAACGCAAATCATAACCGTCAGTGGACATATAAAAGAAAACCGTAACAGAAGCCGCAATCGTTATTGCGGCTTTTTTTGATTAGGAAAATGAATGTTACTTTTTTCTTTTTCCAATAATAAGTTTGAGCTACATAAGCAAAATTATTGTATAAAAAAGTCAGTTGGCGTATAATCAAATCAAAGGTCAAAGAAAGTCAAACATTTGGAGGGCTGTAAAGATGGACTTAAATCAAATGACAACGAAAACTCAGGAAGCGATTATGAGTGCTCAATCTTTAGCGGTATCTCATCATCATCAAGAAGTAGATACTGTTCATCTATTGCTTACGTTATTAGAGCAGCAAGACGGATTAACAGTACGTATTTTTCAAAAAATGAATGTCGATATAGAAGCGTTAAAGCAAGGTGTAGAAAGTTTAATTAAGAAAAAGCCTTCTGTAACTGGAAGCGGGGCAGAGGCAGGGAAATTATATGTAACAGGTGCTTTGCAACAACTGCTTGTAAAAGCGGGAAAAGAAGCGGAGAAATTGCAAGATGACTATATTTCAGTCGAACATGTATTACTTGCTTTTTCTGAAGAAAAAGGCGATATAAATCAATTATTTACAAAATTTCATATTACGAAAGATAACTTATTACAGTCTTTAATGACAGTTCGGGGGAATCAAAGAGTGACTAGTCAAAATCCAGAAGCAACTTATGAAGCGTTAGAAAAATATGGTCGTGATTTAGTGGCGGAAGTAAGAGCAGGGAAAATTGATCCTGTAATTGGCCGAGATAGTGAAATTCGCCGTGTGATCCGCATTCTTTCACGTAAAACGAAAAATAACCCTGTTTTAATCGGGGAACCAGGTGTTGGTAAAACAGCAATTGTTGAAGGATTAGCACAGCGTATTGTGAAAAAAGATGTCCCAGAAGGATTAAAAGATAGAACAATTTTCGCTTTAGATATGAGTGCACTTGTGGCCGGAGCGAAATTCCGCGGTGAGTTTGAAGAGCGCCTGCAAGCTGTATTAAATGAAATTAAAAAGAGTGAAGGTCGCATTTTATTATTCATTGATGAACTTCATACAATCGTAGGCGCTGGTAAAACAGAAGGAGCGATGGATGCAGGAAATATGTTAAAACCAATGCTAGCACGTGGTGAACTGCATTGTATCGGGGCAACGACATTAGATGAATACCGTAAATATATTGAGAAAGATCCAGCATTAGAAAGACGTTTCCAACAAGTATTAGCAGAAGAGCCAACTGTTGAGGATACAATTTCCATTTTACGTGGTTTAAAAGAGCGTTTTGAAATTTATCACGGTGTAAATATTCATGACCGCGCGATTGTAGCAGCATCTGTTTTATCAGATCGATATATTTCAGATCGTTTTTTGCCCGATAAAGCAATTGATCTTGTTGATGAAGCTTGTGCAACAATTCGAACAGAAATTGATTCTATGCCAACAGAATTAGATGAAGTAACGCGCCGCATTATGCAGCTGGAAATTGAAGAAGCTGCTCTTGGGAAAGAAAAGGACTTAGGTAGTCAAGAGCGCCTAAAAACATTGCAACGTGAATTATCGGATTTAAAAGAAGTTGCAAGTAGTATGAGAGCGAAATGGGAGAAAGAAAAAGAAGACATTCATAAAGTGCGTGACTTACGTGAACATTTAGAGCGTTTGCGCCGTGAGTTAGAAGAAGCAGAAGGAAATTACGATTTAAATAAAGCAGCTGAGCTTCGCCACGGGAAAATTCCAGCTATCGAAAAAGAGTTAAAAGAAGCGGAAGAGATGGGTGCACATAATAAACAAGAGAATCGTTTATTACGCGAGGAAGTAAGTGAAGAAGAAATTGCAGACATTGTTTCAAGGTGGACTGGTATTCCTGTCGCAAAACTCGTTGAAGGTGAACGTGAGAAATTATTACGTCTTGAACAAATTTTATCAGAGCGTGTTATCGGTCAAGAGGAAGCGGTAAGCCTTGTATCAGACGCAGTTCTTCGTGCTCGCGCTGGCATTAAAGATCCGAATCGTCCAATTGGTTCATTCATTTTCTTAGGCCCTACAGGTGTTGGTAAAACTGAGCTTGCAAAAACGTTAGCACAAACGTTATTTGACAGTGAAGAGCAAATGATTCGTATCGATATGTCTGAGTATATGGAGAAACACGCAGTGTCACGCTTAATTGGTGCGCCTCCTGGATATGTTGGATATGAAGAAGGCGGACAATTAACAGAAGCAGTAAGACGTAAACCGTATTCTGTTATTTTGTTAGATGAAATCGAAAAAGCACATCCAGAAGTATTCAACATTTTATTACAAATGTTAGACGATGGACGCATTACAGATTCACAAGGACGTACAGTAGACTTTAAAAACACAGTTATTATTATGACTTCAAATATTGGATCGGCTCACTTATTAGAAGGGCTAGAAGAAGATGGTTCTATTAAAGAAGAGTCAAGAGAACTTGTAATGGGACAATTAAGAGGACATTTCCGACCAGAATTTTTAAACCGTGTCGATGAAATTATTTTATTTAAACCTCTTACAAGGAATGAAATTAAAGGTATTGTTGATAAGATTGTACAAGAATTACAAGGGCGTTTAGCAGATCGCCACATATCATTAGAATTGACGGAATCTGCAAAAGAATTTGTTGTAGAAGCTGGGTTCGATCCGATGTACGGAGCTCGTCCGTTAAAACGATACGTACAGCGTCAAGTTGAAACGAAATTAGCGAGAGAATTAATTGCAGGAACGATTACGGACAATAGTCACGTAGTGGTCGATGTTGAAAATAACGAATTAGTCGTTCATGTAAAGTAAAAAAAGAGTTCGGATAAAATCCGGACTCTTTTTAGTGTTGTTCTACTGGCTCGTTTGGAATCGCAGCTGCAATCGCTAATACTAATACCGCAAGAACAACTGAGAAAATAGACGCTTGGTTAAAATCGTATGTACCGCCAGTCATAGAGCCGATTACGTAGCTCATCATATGTACAAGCGCGAACGACCAAATTAATGCCCAAATGAAACGCATATTTTACACCTCTATTCGTTCAATCTGTCCTTATTGTAACACAATTGAAAAAAGAATATAGAAAAATATTTGTAGATTTTTCAACGCAAATTTGCATTCTGTTCATACATTATAAAAGAGTACTTTTATACGTTTAGAAAATAAGGCGGGGGAAAAATGAGTATTACAGAACGTTTTTTTTACTTAGAAAAAGAACCATGTGTAATTTATTTACCGGAAAAGCCAAATGGATTTTCTGTTATGCTCCTAGGAGATTATAACTATTTTATTGAGAATGGTACAAGTTTATGGACACAGCATGCAGGGAGAGCTTATTTTTTACAGGGCCTTATTGAAAAAGGTTACACAGTCTTTTCGTCTAACTTATACGGAAGGCATTGGGGGAACGACCGAGCTGTTCGTCTAGCAAAACGTTTGTATGATGTCGTTCTAAGAAAAGAGACATTGAATACGAAAATGCATATTATGGCAGATGGTATGGGAGCACTTGTAGCACTTGAGATGATGAACAAATACCCTGAATGTATACGTTCTGTCGTTATGTTAAATCCGTGTTTAGATTTACCAGAATATGTGGAGTTTGAGAAAGAGCATAAGTTTTTTTACAAAAGATTAGTGAAGGAATTAAGTTTGGCGTATGATTCCAAAGAAGAAGAATTAGAATCAAAAATAAATAAGAAATCATTTGCACTTCTTCCGTCTTGTGTACCTGTTAAAATTTTCGTATCAACACAAGAAAAAAGAGGAAGAAAACAATTGTTACGTAAATACGAGAAAATGAGGCAATTAAATCAATGCGATACTTCTGTTTTATTCCATCTGCAAGATGTGAAATATAAAATGGTTAGACAAACGACTGATTTTTTTAAAAAATATGAAGAAGAATTGTGAAGCTCCCATATACATAAATGAGGAGCTATTTGTTTCAAGGGGAAAGGGTTGGTGGTATGAAACGCGTGCTGATTATAGGTGCACTTACGTTTGTAGGTTATCACCTTGTAAATAAAATGATTGCAGAAGAAATAGAAGTGTATGGTCTTGATTTTGATGAATTTGATAGTATGACAAAAATTAATGAAGAGAAATTATTGTTGATTGGGCGAAATGCGTTATTTACGTACTATTCTATAAGGGATGAAGACGGATGGCGATCGGTAGAGGAAGAGAGTTTCGATACAGTTTATTTTTGTTTGTATGAGCCGAATCAGCAAAGTGGATTTCGGAATGAAAGGGTCATATTACAATATTTAAAACGAATCGTAAGGATGTGTGAAAAAAATAACGTAAAGTTAAATCTAATTTCTTCTATTGAAATAGGAAGCACTGAAGAATCCGAAAACAAACGTCTATTTTCGAAGGTGGAAGAAGGGGTGAAAAAAGGCGAATTACAATATAGTGCATATCGAGTTCCTACATTATATGGGCCGTGGCAACCGTCGTTTATGATGTATCATCAGCTTATTTTATCAGAACTTGATGAAAAAGAGTGCCGTTGTATAAATGGAGAAATAGGAAGCGATTTACTTTACATTGAAGATGTATGTGAATATTTATGGGAACATGGAATGAATGTAAAGCACCTCGGTATATATAATTTACTTAGCGGAAAAGAAGAGTTATGGGAAAAAGGTATGACCTTGCTGCATGCAGATGATAAAGTAAATAAAAAAAATGTGGAAGTAAGAGATGAAGCTGTAGAGGTTATTTCTATTCAAAAAAATACACCAGTAGAATTCGGTTTAAATAAACAATTGGCACATATGAAAAAATATAAAGAGTTATACGAAGGGTAGCGCACGTGTTAAACTATTGTATGGATAATTGATTGAAAAGCTTTAATGGAGAGGAAGAGATTACATGAACGAAAAAAGTATGCAATTTTTACAAATCGCAATGAAGCATTTACCAGAAGCTAAGGCAATTTTAGATTCTAATGGAATTGCGCTTGATATGGAGAAAGCACAGCCGGTGTTAGAGCTATTGATGAAAGTAATGGGCGAAGCATATGAGCTTGGGAAAGCGGATAAAGAATAAAACTGAAAAACAAAACCTTCTTTTTGGGAGGGGAGAGGGGCTCGAGCCGTGAGTAGAAGCGGTAAGGGCCTTTTTTAGTCTCGAGCGAGGTAAGAACAGAGGGATGATGAGGTTAAAGGAGAACGCCTTAGTTTTGAAGGAAAGCGGATAAAGAATAGAAACCCCTTCTTTTTTGATGGGAGAGAGGTTCGAACCGTGGATAGAAGCGGTAAGAGCCTTTTTTTGTTTCGAGCGGAGTAAGGGTATGGAATAATTTGTATTTTGAAAGGACAGGAATTTTTCTGTTTCTTTTAATGAAAAATAAAGTTAGTAATACGCTGTCTTTATTTTTTTAGCTGAAATATATTCTAGACAAAAGTACATTTATGTTTTAAAATTAGTACCAAGTCATAATAATTGATATAAAATGGAGGGCTGCGATGTGAACGTGGGCATTTTAGGGGTCGGAAGATATGTGCCAGAAAAAGTAGTCACAAATCACGATTTAGAGAAAATCGTAGATACATCTGATGAATGGATTCGTACGAGAACGGGAATTGCAGAAAGACGCATTGCCGATGATACAATAGATACTTCATATATGGCGGTAGAGGCTTCTAAAAAAGCACTTGAAGATGCCGGGATTAGCGGAGAAGATATCGATCTTATTTTAGTGGCAACAGTAACGCCAGATCGCGCATTCCCAGCAGTAGCTTGTGTAATCCAAGAAGCAATTGGCGCAAAACACGCAGCCGCAATGGATTTAAGTGCAGCGTGTGCTGGCTTTATGTACGGAATGATTACAGCGCAGCAATTTATTCAAACGGGAACTTATAAAAATGTATTAGTAGTTGGTAGTGACAAACTATCTAAAATTGTAGACTGGAACGATCGAAATACAGCAGTACTATTTGGGGACGGAGCAGGTGCTATCGTAATGGGAGCTGTTTCGGAAGGAAAAGGTGTACTTTCCTTTGAATTAGGAGCGGACGGAAGTGGCGGTAAGCATCTTTATCAAGACGAGTATGTTATGATGAACGGCAGAGAAGTCTTTAAATTTGCTGTTCGCCAACTTGGTGATTCCTGTCTTCGCGTGTTAGAAAAAGCGGGACTTACGAAAGAGGATGTGGACTTCTTAGTACCACATCAAGCGAATATTCGTATTATGGAATCTGCAAGAGAAAGATTAAATTTACCGAAAGAAAAAATGAGTATGACAATTGAAAAGTTCGGTAATACATCGGCTTCTTCAATTCCAATTGCAATGGTAGAGGAATTGCAAAATGGACGTATTCAAGATGGTGATTTAATTATACTAGTCGGTTTTGGCGGCGGGTTAACATGGGGAGCAGTAGCTCTTCGTTGGGGTAAATAAGGACTGAGAGAAAAAAAGGAGTGTATTTTGTATGGAAAAAAAGAGGGTCGTAATTACAGGGCTAGGAGCTGTTACACCGATCGGAACAGATGTTGAAACAGCTTGGGAAAACATTAAAAACGGTGTATCCGGAATTGGACGACTTACAAGAATAGATTCAGAACAAATTCCTGCAAAAGTAGCAGCAGAAATTAACGACTTTGAAGTCGAAAAATATATAGATAAAAAAGAAGCGCGCCGTATGGACCGCTTTACGCAATATGCAGTAGCAGCAGCGAAAATGGCAGTAGCAGATGCGAAGCTTGAAATTACAGAAGAAAATGCACCACGCATTGGTGTATGGGTTGGTTCTGGTATTGGTGGTATGGAAACATACGAAGAACAATTTAAGATTTTTACTGAAAAAGGTCCGCGCCGCGTGAGCCCATTCTTCGTACCAATGATGATTCCAGATATGGCAGCAGGTCAAGTGTCAATCGCTACAGGAGCGAAAGGAATTAATACTTGCTCTGTAACAGCTTGTGCATCTGGAGCAAACTCAATTGGTGATGCGTTTAAAGTAATCCAGCGCGGTGATGCTGATGCGATGATAACAGGCGGAGCAGAAGCGCCGTTAACAAGCATGGCATTCGCTGGGTTTAGTTCAGCGAAAGCATTAACATTCAATGAAGATCCAGCAACGGCTTGCCGCCCATTTGATAAAAACCGTAGTGGTTTCGTAATGGGTGAAGGATCAGGAATTCTTATTCTTGAAGAATTAGAGCACGCATTAGCACGTGGTGCTCACATTTATGCGGAAATTGCTGGTTATGGTGCAACTGGTGATGCGTTCCATATTACAATGCCTGCTCCTGGCGGTGAAGGCGGAGTTCGTGCGATGCGTCAAGCTTTAGCTGATGCAGGTCTAGAGCCAGAAGATATTGATTACATTAATGCACATGGTACAAGTACAGATGCAAATGAAAAGTATGAAACGATGGCAATTAAAGAAACTTTCGGTGAGCATGCATATAAAGTAGCGATTAGTTCAACGAAATCAATGACAGGTCATTTATTAGGAGCAGCTGGTGCTGTTGAAGCGATCTTCTCTATTAAATCAATTACAGACGGAGTAATTCCTCCGACGATTAACTATGAAACACCAGATCCAGAATGTGATTTAGATTACGTACCAAATACAGCGAGACATCAAGAAGTGCGGGCTGTATTAAGTAATTCATTAGGATTCGGTGGTCATAACGCAGTATTAGTATTTAAAGCATATAAGTAATATGTACAATAAGGTGTCTTTTCGTAAAGTACTACGAAAAGACACCTTATTTATTTTTTATCACCTTTACGTTCCTTTCTTTTTTTGCATATACATAAGAAAAGGAGGGATGAAGGGTGGGGGTTGTTGAAACGGCAGAATGGTTACATCTGTATTATGGACGCCCAGAAAAGATTTGTGAGAAATTTACAAAGTATATTCCATTGCCAAAAGAGAGGCTGTATCGTTTTTTAATCTCTAAAGGTATGTATCGCCCAGTAATGCGGGGGGAGCAGGAAATTAAAGAGTTAGAGAAGAAGGAAATTTGGAAAGAACTTAGCATGGAGTATGAAAAATTGAAAAGTTGGCTAAAAGGTCCAGATGTCCCTATCTTTATTTTATTATCAGATTCATATAATCGAACGGTACAAGAGGAATATAACGGGAAGGCTGGTTTATCTATGCGTCACGTTATTTTCTTATTCGTATGTGGACGTAATTCAGTAGAGGAACTAAAAGCTTTATTAACGCATGAATACCACCATATATGTAGATTACATCAAATTGAGACGAAGGAAACAGAGTATACATTACTTGATACGATGATTATGGAAGGGTTAGCTGAGCAAGCTGTGTATGAAAGGTATACAGAAAAAAGATGTGCACCATGGACTACTTACATTTCAAAAGAAGATGCTATTTATTATTGGAGAAATTCAATACAAGAACGAATAGATGTAAAGAGAGGTACGAGGGAGCATGATGTTTTATTAAATGGACTGCACTCGTATCCGAAAATGCTTGGCTATGCACTTGGATTTCATATTGTGAAAGACTGTGTAGCATTTGAAGGAGAAAATACACTGTCTTTATTATCTATAGATGCGAAAGAAATATTGAATAAAGCAAATACATTTCATATTTCATAAAAAAAACAGGAGCGTTACCTCCTGTTTTTTTTATTATAGAAGAAAAAATAATAATTAGAATATATTTCCTTAAGTGGAATAAAGTTAAGCAAAAATGAACATAATGATTGGTACAAACAGTAGTGAAGTGAGGGGTAGTGAATGTTATATCTACATGATGTATGGGTAAATTGGTTTGAAGGTGAAGAGAATGGGTATAACGTTTGTCATTTTTACGAATGGCGGAAAGATGATACGATTGAGCTATTAGATCAAGTGCCATTATTAAAAGTAGATGCCACATTATATCATTACATCGAGAACGAATTATTAGAGCTTCCGCAAAAATTATTGGAAGACGTATATCATAAGGCTTATATTCGTAAAAATCACGAACGTTTGCAACAAGAATATTGTTTTGTAGTTACAGATGGAAAAGGAATTATTGCGATTGATTCAATCGGCTATAATGTGCCAATTAGAAAAAGTAGGCTTATACCTCGTCAAGAACAGATGGTATATGAGATGGTAGAAAATGTGCAAGAAGAAAAGTATGAGTTCCAAGTGGAAGAGATTGAAAAAGAACATCATATTTTATCGCCGTCACCTTTCATTATGAACGGCCTAACTCGTAAAGAAAGACAGTTAAAACAATTATTATTTATGGCATTAGATCAATTACATACAACGAAAAATCCAGCTGAAATTCGCTATTGGTTCACAGAGTGGGATCCATCAGCGTATGGAATGGTCCAACATATGGAGTTTGAAGATGTTTGGGCTAAACTTTATGATGAAGCGAAAACTGGATGGTCTGAGAAGCACGAGCAATTATGTGAGCGCCTTGTAAAAGGACAGCCGTTTTTTGAAAAGTTATGGGAAATGGAAAATGAGCAGAAGGTAAATTAAAAAAACCGCCAATTGGCGGTTTTTTTTATGGAGGTGGCAAGAATGTTCGGTGGCTTCGCGCCTTCCTGCGAGGCAAAAAACGCCTCTACGTCAGGAGCTCCATCCTCCTCACATTCTGAACGAGCCGCTTCCGCTTTATGTGGAATCTAGCTCCGGCTCCTAGCCCTTCGCGTCTAAGCACCTTCTGTGGGGAAGAACCTTATCCGTCAGGGCTAAGCAGTCGCCTCCGCTTTATAAATAAATCTAGCTCCAGCGGCAAGCTCTTCGTGTCTAAGAACCTTCCGCATAAGAAGGCAAAAAGCGCCTTTTATGCGAAAGAACCTTAGCCAGTCAGAGCTGAACGAGCCGCTTCCGCTTTTTATGTTACCTACGTTTTCTGCTTAGTCCCATTGCGTTTTCTACTTTGCGTAGTTGTTTGAATGCAACGCGGTTTGCTTTTTCGGCACCTTTGTCTAGAATTTCGTCTAGTTCTGGGGAGTTGATTAGTTCGTTATATTTGTCTTGGATTGGACGAATTGCTTCTACGACTACTTGTGCTAGGTCACCTTTGAAGTCGCCGTATCCTTTTCCTTCGTACATTGCTTCTATTTCTTCTACTGTTTTTCCTGAGAATGAAGAGTAAATTGTTAATAAGTTAGAGATTCCAGGTTTGTTCTCTTTATCAAATTTAACGATGCCTTCAGAGTCAGTTACGGCACTTTTTATTTTCTTTTCGATTGTTTTTGGCTCATCAAGCATACTGATCATTGATTTTGGATTTGGATCAGATTTACTCATTTTTTTCGTAGGTTCTGTTAATGACATAACGCGAGCTCCTACTTTTGGAATACGAATTTCAGGAACTATGAACACTTCACGGAAGCGTTTGTTGAAACGCTCTGCTAGATCACGTGTTAATTCCATATGTTGCTTTTGGTCATCACCAACAGGCACGATTTCTGTGTTGTAAAGTAAAATATCAGCAGCCATTAATGGTGGATATGTAAGTAATCCAGCTGGAACTGAATCTCTTCCTGAAGCTTTGTCTTTATATTGTGTCATACGTTCTAATTCTCCAACGTAAGCAACGGATTGCATAATCCATCCTAGTTGAGCGTGTGCTGGTACTTCTGATTGTACAAATAAAGTAGCTTTTTCAGGATCGATGCCGCATGCAACGTATAGCGCAGCAAGACTGCGGATGTTTTTGCGAAGCCCTACAGGGTCTTGAGGTACTGTAATCGCATGTTGGTTTACAATACAGAAATAACAGTCGTGTTCGTTTTGAAGCTCTGTAAATTGCTTCATAGCTCCCAAATAGTTTCCAAGTGTAATTGTTCCGCTTGGCTGAATACCAGAAAAGATAACTGACATAAGTAATTCCTCCTAAAATTGAATGTGCGATGGGGAAGAGAAGGCATACAAAAAAGCCCATTCATCCCAAATTACATAGGGACGAATGGACCGCGGTACCACCCTAATTATTTCACAGCTGTGAAATCTCTCAAGATCCATAATAACGTCTGGATATAACGCCAAAGCCTACTACTTTCGGTTCGGTTTGGTGCTCAAAAGCCCATTCCATACTGTACAATTACTTGTTCACACCACCCACAAGCTCTCTGAAATTGCCCCAATATGTACTCTTCTTTATCATCGCATACATATAAATTTATTGTTAACTGAGTCCTTTTAATATGAAAGAACTAAAGTTTTATAACAAAATGTTTTGCTGATTATTATATCATATGGAGCAGTGTTTGCAAACTACATCAAAATAGTAAAGCTAATGAGGATCGAGAACAACCCAAGTACGATACCGGTAATACAAATCGGATACGTCCATTTGAATGAATATGTTTTATAAATACGTTCTTTCTTATCGATAGGTTCCTCTGCTTCTTCAATTAAAGAGTCAATTTTTTTATTCGTACCAAATACTCTTTGGAATGCGTAAATTGTTACGTTAAAAAATCCATTTTGAAATATGAATAAAAAACCACCTATAAGAATAAAAATCAATGCAATATAGAATGAGATGTTGACAAAATTCAACAAAAACTGAGATGAAACGAGGAATGCGCCCACACTAGAAGCGATTATCGCAACCAAAAATAGTATACAAGTATGAAAAAAAACTTTATTCAAAATATTCCCCTCCGTCAAAATATTACTAGAATTATTATACTATAAAAGCTATAATAAGTAATATAAATAATTTTTTGAAAATTATACGCAATTGTGGTTCTAATTTCAAGATGATGGTAGCAATGTTAACCTATCCCTTTACGAAAAATTAAAAATATAAACATTTTATTAAAAATTTTAACAAAAAAACAAAAAACTATATTCACAATCGTCATATTATATGTATAATGAAAATTGTAGAAACTTGGAGATTATTCTTTCAATTCTGTTTTTCTACAAGTGAGGGTACAGGAAGTGCAATTAGGGGAGGCAACACTACATGAAGAAAAAGATACCGTTATTACTTGCATCAACTTTAACTGCAAGTATGTTGCTTGGCGCGTGTAGCTACCAGAAAGAGGACGCTAAAGCAAAAGGAAAAGAAAACGCTACTAGTAGTAGTAACGGAAAGCAGATTCTTAATTTAACAGAGTTATCTGAAATTCCATCAATGGATGCATCGTTAGCATCAGATTCTGCATCTTCAACAGCATTAAATAATACGATGGAAGGTTTATATCGTACTGGCAAAGATCAAAAGAGAATGCCTGGGATTGCTGAAGATGTCCAAAAGCTAGATGATGGGAAGAAATACATATTTAAATTAAGAAAAGATGCGAAATGGTCGAATGGGGAACCTGTAACAGCGAAAGACTTTGTGTATTCATGGAAAAGAGCAGTAAATCCAGATACAAAAGCGACGTATTCGTACATTATGTTCGATATTAAAAATGCAGAAAAAATTCATAAAAAAGAATTACCTGCTGACCAATTAGGTGTAAAAGCGATTGATGATTATACATTAGAAGTGGAATTAGACAATCCCGTTCCTTACTTTATTGATTTAACGGTTTATCCGGTGTTTTACCCACTAAATGAGAACTTTGTGAAATCACAAGGTGATAAGTTTGGTTTAGAGGCAAATACAACATTATATAACGGGCCATTCGTTATGAGTGATTGGAAACATGAACAAAGCTTCCAATTTAAGAAGAACCCATCATATTGGGATAACAAGACGGTTAAAATCGAAGAAATAAATTTCAATATTGTGAAAAATACATCGACTGATGTAAATTTATATGAGACAAATGCGATTGATCGTGCGGCTCTAACGTCGGAATTTGTTGATAAATTTAAACAAACTCCAGAGTTCCAAGCACGACAAGAAGCAGGAGTTGCCTACTTAAGATTCAATCAAAATAATAAGTATTTGAGTAATAAAAACTTAAGAAAAGCAATTTCAATGTCCTTTGACCGTGATAACATTGCAAAAGTTATTTTAAACAACGGCGCAATTGGTGCTTACGGATTTGTTGGAAAAGATTTCGCTGAAGGTCCGAATAAAAAAGACTTCCGTGCTGAAAATGGAAAGCTAGTTGAAACGGATTCAAAAGAAGCGAAAAAACTTTGGGAAACAGCGAAGAAAGAGCTTGGCACTGATAAAATCGAATTAGAATTCTTAAGCTTCGATAATGAAGATGCGAAAAAAATTGGCGAATTCTTAAAAGGTGAGATGGAAAAGAACTTACCTGGTTTATCGATCAAAATTAAACAGCAGCCATTCGCACAAAAAAATAAATTAGAAGATTCTCAGCAATATGATATTGCGTTTGGTGTTTGGGGTCCAGATTTCCCAGATCCAATCTCATATTTAGATATGTTTGTTACGAATGGTTCACAAAACAAAACGGGATATTCTAATCCGAAATATGATGAACTAATTCTAAAAGCAAAAACAGATACAAAAGATTTACAGGCTCGCTGGAACAACCTTTTAGAGGTAGAGAAGATGTTAATTAAAGAGGATGCAGTTATTGCTCCAGTCTATCAAAAAGGTTCAGCGTATGTAGTAAAAGGTGCTGTAAAAGATATTATCCCGATTAACTACGGTGGTAAATTAACTTACAAATGGGCATCTGTTGAACAAAAATAATCTTTTTTCCATCGTTTACAAGGGTATATGCCTATGATGGGCATGTGCTCTTATTTTAAAAAAATAAAAGTAAGAATATTTCAAACTATCTTATTGCTTTTGAGAAAAACGGGGAGGTGCTTGACTATGGGACGTTATGTATTAAAACGTTTCGTGTACATGGCTTTGACATTATTTTTAATTACTACACTGACTTTCTTTTTGATGAAATTACTACCGGGTTCTCCACTTAAAAACCAGGAGAAACTATCACCGGCACAAAAAGAAATCATTCTTGAAAAATATGGTTTAAATGATCCAGTACCAGTTCAATATGCGCGTTACTTAGGTAACTTAGCAAAAGGTGATTTAGGGGTATCATTCCAATATGATAACCGCCCAGTAACAGATATGATTGTGGATCGTATTGGACCATCAGCACAACTTGGTTTACAAGCGATTATATTAGGAACATTTATCGGTTTAATTTTAGGAATCGTTGCGGCACTTCGGAACAATACGTGGGTCGATTATGGGGCGACAATTATTTCCGTACTCGGGATGTCGGTACCCTCATTCGTATTCGCCGCATTACTACAATATTTCGTAGGGGTAAAACTTGGTTGGTTCCCAGTAGCATTCTGGAAAGGACCGGAGTTTACAGTAATGCCTACAATTGCCTTATCGATGGCAGTTATCGCAACAATCGCACGTTTCGCTCGTGCAGAGTTAATTGAGGTTATGCAAGCTGACTACATTTTAACAGCGAAAGCGAAAGGGATTAGCCAAGGCGTTATCATTATCAAGCACGCACTGCGTAACGCATTAATTCCAGTTGTAACAATTTTAGGACCAATGGTTGCAGGATTAATTACAGGGACACTAGTTATTGAGCAAATTTACGCTGTACCTGGACTTGGGGAACAATTCGTTAAATCGATTACAGTGAATGACTATACAGTTATTATGGGAACTACAATTTTCTATAGTGCGATCTTCATCTTAGTTATTTTCATTGTCGATATTTTATACGGAATTATTGATCCTCGTATTCGTTTAGCGGGAGGGAAAAAATGATGAAAGATGTACAAAAATTATCTCCAGATTTATTTCAACCAGCCAATCAAAGTAATGTTGATAATGAAGTCATTGCCCGTCCAAGCTTAACGTTTTGGCAAGATGTAAGAAGACGTTTGTTCCAACATAAAGGTGCGATGTTTGGTTTCGTATTATTAAGCCTGATTATATTACTAGCAATTATAGGACCGATGGTAAGTAAACACTCATATAAAGAGCAGGATTTAGGTCGTGCGAAAATGCCACCGAAAATTCCAGTGATTGAAAATGTTCATTGGCTACCATTTGACGGTACAGATCAATATGGTGTTGACCAATATGAAAAACGTGATATTAAAGAGTATTTCTGGTTTGGTACAGATGATCTTGGCCGTGATTTATGGACAAGAACATGGGAAGGTACACGAGTATCATTATATATCGCTCTTTTAGCAGCAGCGATTGACTTAGTAATTGGGGTTGCATACGGAGGTATTTCAGCCTTCTATGGCGGCAGAGTAGATAATATTATGCAACGTATTATGGAGATTATTAACGGTATTCCATACTTAATCATCGTTATTTTAATGGTAATCATTATGGGATCAGGTATTTGGTCGATTACACTTGCGATGGCAATTACAGGTTGGATAGGGATGTCGCGTATCGTTCGTGGACAGATCCTAAAATTAAAAAACCAAGAATATGTATTAGCATCTCGTACATTAGGGGCAACGAATACACAGTTAATTGTGAAACACTTAATTCCGAACGTAATGGGACCAATTATCGTAATGACAATGTTTACAATTCCAACAGCGGTATTTGGTGAAGCATTCTTAAGCTTCATCGGACTAGGCATTCAGCCACCATTCGCATCACTTGGTTCTCTTGTAAACGATGGTTATAAATCAATTCAAACGTATCCACATATGATGTTCATCCCAGCGGTTGTCATCAGTATGTTAATCTTAGCATTCAACTTAATGGCAGACGGATTACGCGACGCGTTAGATCCAAAAATGCGTAAGTAAAAGAGGGGAGAAGTAAAAATGAAAACATTGCTAGAGGTAAAAGATTTGCAAGTCTCCTTTGATACACATGCAGGTGAAGTACAAGCTGTACGCGGTGTTACTTTTGATTTGAAAAAAGGAGAGACATTAGCGATTGTAGGAGAATCTGGTTCTGGTAAATCAGTTACTTCTAAAGCGTTAATGGGATTAATTCCGAATCCTCCAGGACGTATTAAAAACGGTGAAATCGTATTTGAAGGTCGTGACTTAACGAAACTAACAGAAAAAGAAATGCAGCAAGTACGCGGTAAAGATATTGCGATGATTTTCCAAGATCCAATGACATCGTTAAATCCAACGATGACAATTGGTAATCAGATTATGGAAGGTCTTATTAAACACCAAGGGATGAGTAAAGCAGACGCACGTAAAGTTGCTGTAGAATTAATCGACCTTGTAGGTATTCCAAATCCAGAAGCTCGTTTAAAACAATATCCTCACCAATTCTCAGGTGGTATGAGACAGCGTGTAGTTATTGCGATGGCGTTAGCTTGTAACCCAAAATTATTAATTGCCGATGAGCCGACAACGGCGCTAGACGTTACAATTCAGGCGCAAATTTTAGAGCTTATGAAGGACATTCAGCAAAAAACAGAAGCAGCAATCATTTTCATTACGCATGACTTAGGTGTAGTGGCAAACGTTGCAGACCGAGTTGCGGTTATGTACGCTGGTAAAGTTGTTGAAATTGGAACTGTTGATGAAATTTTCTACAATCCACAACATCCATACACATGGGGCTTAATCGCATCTATGCCAAGCTTAGATGGTTCAGAGGACGAGCTATATGCGATTCCAGGAACGCCTCCAGACTTATTAAAACCGCCAAAGGGTGATGCTTTTGCACCACGTAACCCGCAGGCGCTGAAAATTGATTTTGAAATGGAACCACCTTTATTTAAAATAAGTGATACACATTATGCGGCAACTTGGTTACTTCATGAGCAAGCGCCAGAAGTAAAACCACCAGCAGTTGTTGAAAAACGTATTCTTCAAATGAAAGCAGGTGAACAACATGACTAAACAACGTGAGAAATTAATTGAAGTGAAAAATGTGAAACAACACTTTGATGTGAGTGGTGGTGTTGTTAAAGCAGTTAATGATATTTCATTTGATATTTACCGCGGTGAAACATTTGGACTTGTAGGAGAATCTGGTTGTGGTAAGTCAACAACTGGAAGAACGATCATTCGTTTATACGATGCAACTGCCGGTGAAGTGTTGTTCGATGGTGAAAATGTACATGGGAAAAAGTCACGCGCAGAACTTAAGAAATTCAACCGTAAAATGCAAATGATTTTCCAAGATCCATATGCATCATTAAATCCTCGTATGACAGTAGGGGATATTATCGCAGAAGGTATTGATATTCACGGACTAGCAAAAGGTAAAAAAGAGCGTATGGACCGTGTTCACGAGCTGTTAAATACAGTTGGTTTAAATAAAGAGCACGCGAACCGTTTCCCGCATGAATTCTCAGGCGGACAACGTCAACGTATCGGTATCGCTCGTGCGCTAGCTGTAGAACCTGAATTTATCATTGCTGATGAACCAATCTCAGCACTTGACGTATCGATTCAGGCGCAAGTTGTAAACTTACTGAAACAGTTACAAAGAGAAAAAGGTTTAACATACTTATTCATCGCCCATGATTTATCGATGGTAAAATACATTAGTGATCGCATTGGTGTAATGTACCGTGGTCAAATCGTTGAGCTGACAACAAGTGAAGAGTTATATGCGAATCCAATGCATCCATATACAAAATCACTACTATCAGCAATTCCACTTCCAGATCCAGATTATGAGCGCAATCGTAAACGTATCGTATACGACCCATCGCAGCATGATTATGGTAGTGAAGTGCCAACAATGCGCGAAATTCGCCCAGGACATTTCGTATTATGTTCTGAAGCAGAGTATAAGAAATATAAAGAAATCTATCAATAAAAAAGTAGAGCCATTCTTCTATTACAGAAGGATGGCTCTATTTTTTTATACTAGTTAAACTTAAGTTAGTATAAAGCGATTTTATCCAAGTTCTTTTTCTGTTTAAAGACAGCGAAGTAAGAGTTTCCGAGAATGAAGAAAAAGGCGACTGAAATCAGCCGCCTTTTCTTCATTTAGAAACACTTTTATTTTATTGCGCTTGAACAGAAACGCTCTCATCTTGCTCATCAGGTTTAACAAGTGCATAACTTTCCCACGATCTACTTCTCCATCGGAAGAACATAATAATCGCCCGCGTCCATTCATCGATAGCAATCGCTAGCCAAATACCAACGAGACCCATATCTAAATGGAAGGTGAAAAAGTAACCGAGTGGTAAGCTCATTAACACCATGGAGAATGCTCCGATTAAAACAGGATATTTGGCATCTCCAGCCGCACGAAGTGAATTAATGATGACGATGTTCATCGTCCGTCCTGTTTCCAGTAGTACACTTAGTAAAAGAACGCTTGCTCCTAGAGAGATAATATGTGGATTATCCGTAAATAGTCCCATTAATTGTGTTCGGAATGTAACAACGAGAATGACCATAAATAGAGTTACACCAATCGCCCATTGTACACTTTTCCATACACGTGTGTACGCTTCATCTTTTTCATTTCCGCCAACTAGGCGTCCAACGATAATAGCTGTTCCCATACCGATAGCAATGGCGAATAAATAAGTGAACATGGAAATGTTAGTAGCGTATTGTCTTGCTGCTAATGATTCCGTACCTAAGTATGTTGCGTAATATAAGAAGACAATTTGACAAGCTTGATACATGACTTGCTCGAATGCCGATGGAATGCCGATCTTTAAAATTTTGCCAACGTATTCTTTTGATAAAGTGAAGTAATATTGTAATTTCACACGGTATTCCATAACGCGATACAGTAACCAGAAGAAAACGATAAGTGCGATTAACCGGCTGACAGCAGAAGAAATAGCAGCCCCTTGCACACCAAGTTCAGGGAAACCGAATTTCCCGAAAATAAGTACGTAGTTTCCGGCGATATGAATAATATTCATTCCAAGCGAAACAAACATCGCTTGCTTTGTAAAGCCGTGAACGCGGATAATTGCGGCTAATGAGTTAATAATAGCTTGAAGGAAAATAGCTCCTCCGACGATGGATAGATAGCTTTGTGCATACGTTAATACATCGCCTTGTAAGTTCATTGCCATCATCATATGTTTTGAGAATAAAAGAAAACCGGCGCTTATAACGAGCCCGACTCCTAAATTTAATGTTACTGCTAATGCTGATATTTTTGATGCTTCCATAAAGCGTTTAGAACCGAGGTATTGGGATACAACGATAGCTGCACCATTCCCGATGACTTCTAGTACTAAAATCGCGATATGAAGGTATTGATTCGCTGCACCAACCCCAGATACAGCATCGTCTGATAATGCACTTAACATGAAAGTATCAGCGATCCCCATCAGCATAAAAAGAAAAACTTCTAGAAAAATAGGCCATGTTAATAAGAATAAACTTAATTTCTCTGTTGGCCCGTTTTTTGAGCGAATTGCTGTCATGTCCGTCCCCTCTTTACCGATATCTATTTTTAGCAAAGTGTATCGTAACACACTTTCATATCCTTTGCACTTATTTTAGCCTACATATTTTCAATATGAATAAACCTTCATTTTATGACAAAAAAGGAAGAATAATTATACGTAAGATATTATAGGATATAAAATTTGTTTTTCTCTGATAATTTAGAAAAGTATAAAATTTGATATTTTTAACACTTTAGTTCAATAAATACGCAGTATGAAACGTTTACAAATATACTGAACGTTAACAGAAAATTTTAATAAAATAGAAATATAAATATACAAAGAATATATTTGTGTGTATAATATGAATTATTAGAACATATATATATTTCTTTCTGTTTGAAAATGAAAGGGCTAACATTTTTTTGGAGGGGTGGAAGTATGAAAAAAAAGATACCAGTTTTTGTAGCATCAACAGTAGCAATGAGCATGATTTTAGGGGCATGTGGCTACCAAAAAGATGAACCGCAAGCGAACGCAAAAGGGGATAGCGGGAAAAGCGGTGCGAAGCAAGTTATTAACTTAATTGAAACACAAGAAATTCCAACGATGGACCCAGCGTTATCAGCTGATGCAGTTTCTTCAAAAGTAATGAACAATACGATGGAAGGTCTATACCGCCTTGGGAAAGATGATAAATTAGTTCCAGGTGTAGCGAAAGAATTCCAAAAGTCAGAAGACGGTAAAAAGTATACATTTAAATTACGTGAAGATGCAAAATGGTCAAATGGTGACCCTGTAACGGCGAAAGATTTCGTGTATGCATGGCAAAGAGCGATTAATCCAGATACAGCTGCGAAATCGGCGTACATTATGTACGATATAAAAAATGCTGAGAAAATTAATAAAAAAGAGATGAGTCCAGATCAATTAGGCGTGAAAGCGATTGATGATCATACATTAGAAGTAGAATTGGATAATTCTATTCCATATCTTGTTGATTTAATGGTCTATCCGATCTTCTATCCTGTTAATGAAAAGTATGTGAAAGAGCAAGGTGTGAAGTTTGGTTTAGAAGCAAATACAACACTCTATAACGGACCATTTACATTAAGTGATTGGCAACATGAACGTAGCTTCAAAATGACAAAGAGCCCATCATATTGGGACAATAAAGAAGTGAAGCTTGAGGAAGTAAACTTTAATATTGTAAAAGATACATCTACGCCAATTAATTTATATGAAACAAACGCAGTCGATCGAGCGACGTTATTAGCAGAGTTCATCGATAAATATAAAGGAAAACCAGATTTCAAAACGGTAGAAGATACTTCTGTATTCTTCCTTCGCTTAAATCAAAAAGACCCAGCTTTAGCAAATAAAAATATTCGTAAAGCAATTTCTCTTGGTTTTGACCGTAAACCATTCGTTGATACATTATTAAATAACGGTTCTAAGCCAGCGACGGGATTAATTCCTGACAATTTCATTAAAGGACCGGATAAACAAGATTTCCGTGCTGAAAATGGAGATATTGTAAAACCAAATGTAAAAGAAGCGAAAAAGTATTGGGAAGCTGGTAAAAAAGAGCTTGGTAAAAACGAAATTGAGTTAGAGTTATTAAATGAAGATGTTGAATTATCGAAGAAAACTGGTGAATATTTAAAAGGTGAGTTAGAAAAGAATTTACCAGGATTAACAGTGAAAATTAAACAACAACCATTCGCGCAAAAACTAAAATTAGAAGATGCTGGCGATTATGTAATGTCATTCTCTGGATGGAGTGCAGACTTCCCGGATCCAGTTACATATCTTGATATGTTTGTAACTGATGGAGCGCAAAACAAAATGAAGTATTCTAATCCGAAGTACGATGAGATTATTATGAAAGCGAAAAAAGACGGAAGCGATGTAAATGCTCGCTGGAAAAACTTATTAGAAGCAGAAAAAATGTTACTTGATGATGCTGCGATTGTTCCAGTATATCAACGTGGTAGAGCATATTTACAAAGAGAAACAATTAAAGATATGTACAACCATAAGTATGGTGGCGAAGTAAGCTTCAAATGGGCATCAGTAGAGAAATAACAAAAAAAGCAGGTGATTACCTGCTTTTTTTAGTACGTACGTTTTTTATAAATGCCTTTTCCGCCAACTTGGTTCCAGCCAGATTGTACATCTAAACTTTTGTTAACAAACTTCATTTTTTCTTTCCCACCAAAGAGTTTTTCACCGATGCTATTTGTAATGACACCAATCAATGCTGTTATTCCGATGATGAGGGTAGCAACAATGATAAAATCAGTAAAAAAAGCGATCATATGCACATTCCCCCTTTGCCTGTCTTTATTTTTATTGTATGAGATAAATGGTAAAAAAGAAAGAAATGTCAGAAAAATATTCGATTTACTTTAGAAAGCATATAGACATGAGCGGGGAGATTTGTTAAAACAAGAACAAGTGTTCTTTTTGTTTCTAATCTTTAGAGTCTTACATTTCTCAATTGTTTTGTCGGGAAAAGGTAAGAAAACGTTCTCTTTTTAATGGGGAAGATTATGAAACTGTAATTGTATATCAAGTGAAAATTATTGTAGAAAGCAAGTATCAAAAGGGTTGAAGGCCGTTGTTAAAGGACAGTTTTAATGAGTGTAATCATGTTACATAGCAGTGGAGTACACGGAGGATTTTTCTCAACTAGCAGTAAATTCACTGTATATTTCTTGCAAAAACTATTGTATAATGATTATAGAAGTTACTTATTAAAAGTAATTGTTGTTGCTTACATGAATTGCGATTTTTTACTTTGCTATAAGACAAGTTATCGCGAAAAATTGCGGAAGTTAGAAATTTAAACTGTAATTAGTACAGAATTTGTACTCTTTAAGGAGAGTGAGCTTTGTATGGTAACATTATATAGTTCTCCAAGCTGTACGTCTTGTAGAAAGGCGAAATTATGGCTAGAGGAAAATCATATTCCTTATACAGAACGTAATATTTTCTCAGATCCATTAACGATTGATGAGATTAAAGAGATTTTACGTATGACAGAAAGCGGAACGGATGAGATTATTTCTACTCGTTCAAAAGTTTTCCAAGAATTGAATGTGAACTTAGAGTCTTTACCACTTCAAGATTTATATAAGATGATTCGTGACTATCCAGGTATTTTACGTCGTCCAATTATGATTGACGAAAAACGCCTTCAAGTAGGTTACAACGAAGACGAAATCCGTCGTTTCTTACCACGTACAGTAAGAACGTTCCAATTACGTGAAGCACAGCGTCTTGTAAATTAATTATAATAATATGAAAACCTTCTACCTATTATAGAGTAGAAGGTTTTTTTTTACTGTTTAACATTACGTAATCGCACTTGTTGAACGATAAAGCCTATGCATAAAATCGTGAAAATGAACAAATAAGGGATACTTGCGGTAAAACTAGGATTATGATGAAAAAACGTTGCAAGTCTGTCTTCATGTGTAATCATTTTTCCTGCTGTATAGGCGAGAACTGCTGCTCCGCAATAAATGAGAAATGGAAAGCGTTCCATGAGTATTAAAATAAGTTTGCTTCCCCAAATGATGATCGGGATAGAAATGAATAAACCGATAATTACGAGTGAAAGTCTTCCGTGAGCTGCTCCTGCAATGGCAATAACATTGTCAAACCCCATAACGAGATCCGCGAATACAATTGTACGCACAGCTTGAAATAAAGTTGTTTTTCCTTTGATAGAAGAAAGATCGTTGTTATTATCAGTGAGTAAATTTACCGCAATTAATGTGAGTAAGATTCCGCCGATGAGTTGTAAAAATGGGATATCAAGTAAATAGACAGCTAGTATTGTGAGGAGAATTCGTAGCACAATTGCTAAAATAGTACCAATCAAAATGGCTTTATTTCGTTTTGCTTCAGGTAAATTTCGGCTAGCTAGTGCGATGACAATTGCGTTATCGCCACCTAGTACAACATCGATACCGACAATCATTAGTACAGATGTTAAAAACTCTAAGTCCATTCGTCTGCCTCCATTTATGATGTTTTAATAAGCGAAATATATGTATGTGGTGAAGAAAGTTTGTCTAGTTTTGATCCCGCGCCCCCCGGGGACAAAATAATCACCTATAATAGAAGTTTCACTTTATTACAGTGTACGGGGGAATATGGGAATGTATGTCCAAATTTTTTGTGAACAGTGAATTGGTATAATGGTATATTTATCCCGATTAGTGCGAGCTAATAATCAGTGGAGGATGAAAAAAATACTGATTAATGTTTCACTTTATGTAAACGGTCGAATACAGATAGGTATATAACTATTTTTGTAAAATAAATCGATTTTATTTCCATTCTGGAGAATCTTATCATAAAATGAGAGTACAAGAATCTATTGTTTTGTCATATGAGTGGGGAATCCCTTCATAATAATTCTAAGCAGGAAGGGAGAGTTGTATTTTGGATATTGAAAGAATTAATGACCATACGATGAAATTTTTTATTACGTACATTGATATAGAGGACAGAGGGTTTAACCGTGAAGAAATTTGGTATGATCGCGAACGAAGTGAAGAGCTCTTTTGGGAGATGATGGACGAAGCTCGTGATCATGATGATTTCTTTGTCGATGGGCCGTTATGGATTCAAGTGCAAGCAGTCGATAAGGGGATTGAAGTACTTGTAACGAAAGCGGAGCTTTCAAAGGATGGACAAAAGCTGGAACTACCAATAGGTGTGGATAAAATTATAGACATTCCTCTAGATGAAGGCATCGAATCATTATTCCAGCAAGAATTAGTGGAAGAGGTAGAAGAACCAGTAGGAACAAACTTTAATGAAGATGGTACGTTTGGCTTTTTAATTAAGTTTAATGATTTTGAAGATGTCATTTCATTAAGTCATCGTCTTATCTTTGAAGATATAAAAGATGAATTGCATTCATTTGAGGACCGCTATTATGTATATGTGGAATTTGATGAAGTGCTACATGATGAAGAAGAGATTGATCGTATTTTAAGTATTGTTTTAGAATATGGAGAAGAATCTACTTTAACGATTCACCGTGTAAGTGAGTATGGGAAACAGGTTGTGAAAGAGCGTGCGCTTGAGACAATTCGCAACAATTTCCCTCCTAAAATGTAGGCCGATTTCTATAGTATGAAATCGGCTTTTTTTATGAAGAATAGGAAGGCTTTCTTATTTAGGGGGTAGGGGGTAAGAGATGAAAAATACACTAAAACTACTTTTCTTTTTTCTACTACTGTTCGCATTATTTGTTTCATTACGCATGTTTATTGATGTAGCATTTTATTCGGATGTCATGGGGATAAAGGATGTTTCGATTTTAGGTATTATTAGTATTTTATTTACGGTTTCCGCATTTTTAATTGGATGTGTTATTTTCTTAGAAAACCGCCATCCGTCAAAAACACTTACGTGGTTAATCGTACTAGGTATTTTTCCAGTGTTCGGTTTCTTTGCTTATCTTTTATTTGGACAAAACTTTCGCAGAAAAAGAATGTTCCAAAAGAAGGCATTACTCGATGAACAGGCGTTTTTACAATATAAGGGACACGAAGATTACGAAGAACGGATTTTACGAAATCATAAGCATCAAGAATTGTTATTTCGTTTAGCAGATCGATTGGGTGCTTTAAATATTTCATTTCAAACTGAAACGAGGACATTAACAAATGGAGACGAAACGTTTCAGGCAATTTTAGATGGGTTAAATCGAGCGAAACACCACATTCATATGGAGTATTACATTGTGCGTGATGACAAGCTCGGTACAGAAATTAAAGATATTTTAATAAAAAAATCAAAAGAAGGCGTTGTCGTTCGTTTTTTATATGACGCGGTTGGAAGCTTTAAATTATCAAATTCGTATATTGAAGAATTGAATGATTCAGGAGTAGAAATGATTCCATTTTTCCCTGTGCGTTTTCCGATTTTAAACGATAAAATTAATTATCGAAACCACCGAAAAATCGTTATTATAGATGGAAATGAAGGGTTTGTAGGTGGATTAAATATTGGTGATGAGTATTTAGGGAAGGATAAATATTTCGGTTTTTGGCGAGACACGCATTTATATTTACGCGGTGAAGCAGTTCAAAGTTTACAGCTAATTTTCCTTCAAGACTGGTTTTATATGACTGGTGAGGCGGTATTAGCACCTGAATATTTACAAGCGGAAGCAGTTGAGGGTGATCATTGGGGCGGAGTCCAACTTGTTGGAGGTGGACCAGATAATAAATGGGAAACAATTAAACATTTATATTTTGCAATGATTGCTTCAGCTAGGAAATCGATTTGGATTGCAACACCATATTTTATTCCAGATGATGATATTTTATCTGCATTAAAAGTAGCTGCACTTGCTGGTATTGATGTTCGTTTGTTAATGCCAAGTAAGCCAGATAAGCGGACTGTCTTTTATGCATCAAGATCGTACTTTCCGGAGTTATTAGATGCAGGAGTAAAAATATATGAATATGAAAAAGGTTTTCTTCATAGTAAAGTCGTTATCGTGGATTCTGATCTCGCATCAATTGGGACAGCTAATATGGATATGAGAAGTTTTCATTTAAACTTTGAAGTAAATGCCTTTTTGTATGATACAGATAGCATTCGAAAGCTCGTTCAAGATTTTAAAGACGATTTAGAAGAATCCAGTGAAATTCATGTTGACCGATTTCATAAGAGACGTCTTCATAGGCGGATTGTTGAATCGACGTATCGGCTATTATCACCTTTATTATAGAAAGAGATGTCCTAATTTAGGACATCTCTTTTTTTGAGAGGAATTTGTAGTAATTTGTAGAATACAAGGAGTTGAAAGGGTGTGATTGTGATGTTTATTGCAAGGAGAGAAAACGGAGAAAAAATTCATCTATTATATAACCGGGATGAAGAGCGTTTACGCGAAATGCGTAAACGAGAAAAATTCTTTTGTACAGCTTGCGGAAAAGAAGTGCAAATGAAATTAGGAAAACAGAAGAGCTGGCATTTTGCTCATAAGAAAGTGGATTCATGTCTTACCTTTTATGAAGCAGAATCTATGTATCATATGCACGGTAAAGAATTGTTATATAGATGGTTAAAACGTCAAGATTTTCATGTCGATATAGAGCATTATCTGCCGGTAATCAAGCAACGACCAGATATTTACGTAGAGAGAGCGGATAGAAAAATTGCGATTGAATATCAATGTGCAAATCTTTCCGTAGAGCAGCTTTATAAGCGAACATATTCGTATTGGCAAGCTAGTATACAAGTCATCTGGATAATCGGTGGAAATCAGTTGAAAAAGCAATCAGCCTATTGGATGACATTCTCCGCCCTTATGGCGTTCTCCTTACAACCTTATCCTCAGCCATTTCTTATTTTCTTTTGTCCGAAACAAAAATCGTTTATGAAATGCGCATTTATCACTCCGTTTTCTACAAATGTTTCTTTCTCACATACTATTTATTTACCAACCGATACGACTACCGTTGACATGCTCTTTTCTCCCGTTCCTTTCCGGAAAGAGTTATTAGGACAAGAGTGGAAGAGAAAAAAGAACCATTTTCGGCAAAACGCTCTATCTATCTGGAATTATAATCATAAGTCACTACTCCGCCTCTTATATCAATATAAATGTACCCCAGCGAGTTTTCCTTCTGAAATCGGTGTTCCGCTCCCATCCTCATTTGCTTTTCAAACAAATCCATTTATATGGCAAGCTTCTCTTTATATGAAGTGTATAGGTATGCTTAAGGTAGGGGAGTATATTTCTCTGCAATACGTATGTAACTATGTGGCGAAGTATACGAAGAGGCGTCTACTTCCGTATTTTGCACAACATATATGGAAGGTAGCAGTTGCAGAGTATATGACATTTTTATGTTATGCAGGTGTATTAATAAAAATAGGTATTAATAAGTATCGAAAAATAAGAGATGTTGTGTTGGTAAAAACAGAGGAAGAAATTATGAAATATGATGAAATTTGCTTAGCGCATGCACTATCTCTATTTGAGACAAAGTACAACATGAGAGAGGGAAAAGGGGATATAATAAAGACTGATCGTGAAGGAATTACATAAGAAAAATCGAATTGTACTTAAGTAGAGATATTATAAGGAGGGCTTAAAGAATGGCTGAAAAAAATACAGTAAAATCATTACCAAATCGTAATGAGATTGAAGAAGCAAACACATGGCGATTAGAACATATTTTCCAAACAGATGCAGAATGGGAAAAAGAATTCCAAGCTATTAAAGAGCTATTGCCAAAGTTAACTGAATTTAAAGGGAAGCTTGGCGACTCTGCAGACAATTTGCTTGAGGCATTGCAATATGAAGATGAAATTTCAATGCGATTAGGTAAGCTATATACATATGCACATATGCGTTACGATCAAGATACAACAAACTCTGTGTATCAAGCATTAAATGATCGCGCAACAAATTTATACTCACAAGTATCTAGTAGCACAGCTTATATCGTACCTGAAATTTTATCTATTTCAGAAGATACATTGCAAACTTTCTTACAAGAAAATCGAGAACTAAGTGTATATGAGCATGCATTAGAAGAAATTACACGTCAACGCCCGCACGTATTATCTGAGGCAGAAGAAGCGTTATTAGCAGAAGCATCTGAAGTGATGAGTGCATCAAGTAATACATTCGGTATGTTGAATAATGCGGATTTGAAATTCCCATCTATTAAAGGTGAGGATGGAGAAGAGGTAGAAATAACACATGGTCGTTACATTCAGTTTTTAGAAAGTGATGATCGTCGTGTGCGTGAAGATGCATTCAAAGCTGTATATGAAACATACGGAACATATAAGAACACATTTGCAAGTACGCTAAGCGGGGCTGTGAAACGTAATAATTTCAATGCACGCGTTCGTAAATACGATTCTGCACGTCAAGCTGCATTAAGTAATAATAATATTCCTGAGGCGGTGTATGATCAACTTATTGAATCGGTAAATGATAATTTACACTTACTACATCGATACATTGATATTCGTAAGCGTGCCCTAGGTCTTGATGAGCTTCATATGTACGATTTATATACACCACTTGTACCAGAAGTGAAAATGACTGTGAAGTATGAAGAAGCGCAAGAAATGTTATTGAAATCTTTAAATGTACTTGGTGATGAATATGTTGAAATTTTAAAAGAAGCATATGAAAATCGCTGGGTAGATGTATACGAGAATAAAGGAAAACGAAGCGGAGCATATTCATCTGGTGCATACGGAACAAATCCATATATTTTAATGAACTGGCATGATAATGTAAATAATTTATTTACACTTGCTCATGAGTTTGGTCATTCAGTGCATAGTTACTATACAAGGAAGACACAACCGCACGTATATGGTGATTATTCAATCTTCGTTGCAGAAGTAGCTTCAACTTGTAATGAAGCGCTTCTAAATGATTACTTATTGAAGACGACAGAAGATAAGAAAGAGCGTCTATATTTATTAAATCACTATTTAGAAGGATTCCGTGGTACTGTATTCCGTCAAACAATGTTTGCAGAGTTCGAGCATATCATTCATAAAAAAGTACAAGAAGGACATGCTGTTACGCCAGATATGTTAACGGAGATTTACTACGATTTAAATAAGAAATATTTCGGGGACGCTTTAGTAATTGATAAAGAAATTGGTTTAGAATGGTCTCGTATTCCGCACTTCTATTACAACTATTACGTATATCAATACGCAACAGGATTTAGTGCAGCGACAGCTTTGTCAAAACAAATTTTAGAAGAGGGACAACCAGCAGTAGAACGTTACATTAACGAATTCTTAAAAGCTGGAAGCTCTGATTACCCAATTGAAGTGTTGAAAAAAGCAGGAGTAGATATGGCATCGCCAGAACCTGTAAAAGAAGCATTACAAGTATTTGAAGAGAAGTTAAATGAATTAGAAGCACTATTGTTTGAAGAGAAATAATGAGAAAAGACGAGGGATTTTATCCTCGTCTTTTTTGTTTGGAACATTTTCTCAAAAGCACACCATGTCGATATTTGTCGAATAATTAAGGTGATTTTCTTTACTTTTTCTACATTAGAAGGAATTTTTACGACTTATTTTTGTAGTTAAAATCCTTTAAATCGTTTTCTATAGTTGAAATAAGAGACAGCGGTGACGATAACTCCGAATAAAAGAGGGAAGGCAATAATTTTAGGAAAAGCTTGTAATAGAGAGAGGATGTACAAGAAAAAAGAAACAATAACACATAGAAAGATAAGAAATATATGAGACTTTTTCATAAGGAAACCTCCTAAATTGCTTTTTTTATAGCTTATTCAAGAATGAAAACGTTTAGAATGTGACAAAAGTGTGAAATTCGACAAAAGGGGTTGTCATCTGACGTCGAATCTTGTAATATAATAAGCGTGAACGAATTCACATACAAACATATACCCCTTTGTTTGAACGTGAAAATTTCTCCCATCCCCTTTAATATTTTTATAAGCCGTAAAGAAAAAGACCTGGTGTTTACACCAGGTCTTTTTCTTTTGCTATCCATTTCCAATAACGCTCGTACTTCACTTCAATCATTTGTACTTTTCGTTTTAGTTGTAATTTCTTTAGTTCACGCTCTATTTCTTGTTGAGGACAGTCATATATAAATGAGATTTCCTTTGAAGAAATAAATTGTGTTGCTTCTAGTAATACTTCTAAAGGAGGTAATGGCTCTGGCTCAATCTCGCATTTTACAAGTTCTTTTAATAGCTGTACGTATACATCATAGGAATAAATTCCCGCGATTTTAATACCTTCCTCATCTGAATTTGCATGAAAAAATAGGAGGGAAGGTATTTCTGTAATATGCATCTCATTTGTGAATTTTAGGTCGCATTGGAAAGCTTTTTTTGCGCTAACTGAGTGTAGGTCTTTTTTAAATTCCTCTACATCAATGCCACTATCTTTAGCGCATGTCAGCAATAATTCACAGTCAGGGTTTGATACATTTTCAAGAAGAATGTATTCTTGGAGTTTTCGCAAAAATTTCGAACCTGCTTTTCGGCCTTGCAACTCCGCCGCCTTAATTGCCATCGAAACTAAATATGGTGTTGACGATGCCTCTTGCATATGTACTTTTCCATCACATGAAAACCCTTGTAAACTTGTTGTTTTTTCCCACACAAATCGAATATTAGCAGGTTTATTCCATTTGTGTGAGGAAGCGTTTGCTCCGTCCACTTTTCCTGTTACGATATGACGAATAGAGAAGTATTTCCCATACTCAAGCCATAGTTTAATAATAAATGGCTCGATATCCCAGCAATCTTTACAAAGTGGATCAATAAATAAATAGGCTTCTACAGATTTATGCTCGCATGTGGAAGGAGAAGGCATATTTATATGCTTTGCTTCCTGCTTATCCATTACACTTCACCTGTTTCATTTGGAGTATTGACCATATGTTGAGCAGTTAATGCTAAACGTTCAAAAACAAACTCTCTTATATGACCGTGCACTCCTGTATCATCCATTGCTTGCTCCATACATGATAGCCAAGCTTCTGCGCGTTTTGGAGTAATCTCAAACGGAAGATGGCGTGCTCTTAGCATAGGATGCCCATGTTCTTCAGTGTATAAATTAGGACCACCTAAATATTGTGTTAAAAATTGTTTCTGCTTCCTAGCAGTTTCTGTTAAATCATCCGGGAAGATCGGAGATAAGTCAGGGTGTTCACTGACATAGGAATAAAATGTATCCACTAATGTTGCAATGCATTGTTCTCCGCCAATTGCTTCAAATGGTGTCATCGGTTGCTTGCTCATCCTTTATAAACTCCTTTTTCCATGAAATGTATATCTATTGTAGCAATGGAATGTTATGAAGGGCAACTAAACAGCCTTCATAACATTCTTTGCTTATTCTATATGTTGCTAATAAATCTGCACTTTCCAAAAAGGTGAAACATAGCCACCAGTAAATCACTTCTGCACTGATGGAAATTTTACTTTAGCGCTCTTCGTTTTGTTTGGCAAGGAAAAAGCGTTTTACTTTGTTGTTTGTATGACGAACTGGTACGTTATGTTGCTTTAATAACCTTATAAATGCTGCTTTACCGGTCTTTTCATCTTGCACTTCGTATTCAATTTCATAATCATCGTGATTGTAATAGAAACTATGATCAAAGACAAGCGTTCCGCCTTCAAATAATGTTTCAGCTCTTTCTGTTGTTAAACTACCCATATAAGTTAAAGAGGAAACGGGAATTTGTAATTTGTGTAGCTGATCCATTACAGTTCCTTGAATGAGTGCGTTTGTTTCCATCATAAGTTTTGCTTCTTTTTCTGTTACAGACTGATGAGTTTCTAATAAACCAATTTCAGCAGGTTGTTTTAATGTTAATGTATAAGTTCCATCTTTATGACGAATACGAAGTGCAGAGCCTGCATCTTTTAAAGAGAAGTGAGGTGTTTCAAAGTAGTGATTCACTTGTTTTGTAAATGCTTCAATAGAAAAAGATTTGCATAATGTTTGGAATTCTTCCTCTGTAACCATATTTTTAAATTCAATTTCAATTTCTTGTGTCATTTTATGCGCTCCTTTTGAAAAATAATTCTTTCCACATTATCGCTTTTTCGCAAATTTGGTTCAATGTTTTATTTGTTTGCGTCCATGTTATGATACAATAATACTGTTAAGTAAGACAGGAAGTTGAGATGGAGGAGTTTGAGCATGCAAAATAAAATTCAAGTTAAGAGCGTAGAAATGAGAGAGAATGCGCTTATTTTTTGTGCGGAAAATACTGAAATAGAGGTAAAGGAGTTAAGTGCGCGTAATCACGTACTTGTAGACTCAGACAATTTATCATTTTTATATATCTTAGAAAATGAATCATCTTTCATTTATGTAAGTATTCCGCATACATGCTGGGAAGCAATGCATGAAGCGATGAATAAAGATACAGCGATGTTTATTCGCGTGAATGATGTTGAAATAGAATTAGAAGGATTAAAAGAAGAAGTAGAATATTTAGTTGAAAATATTGAAGGTAATGCAAATTACGGAGAAGAACTAGTAACTGCTGTAGAAAAAGTGTTTCTATAAGCAAATGGATTGATTTTGGTGGTGGTTGAAATGAATCGTAATTGGGAAGAATTTTTAGCGCCTTATCACCAAGCGGTGGCGGAGCTGAAAGTGAAACTAAAAGGAATGCGTACTCAATTTGCAATGTTAACGGAGCATTCCCCAATTGAGTTTGTAACAGGAAGGGTAAAGTCGGTTGCAAGTATTATTGATAAAGCGGAGAAGAGAAATGTACCGCTAGACCGAATTAGAGAAGATATGCAGGACATCGCGGGCCTTCGAATGATGTGTCAATTTGTTGATGAGATTAAGCCTGTTGTAGAATATCTTCGAAAACGAAATGATTTTGAAATTGTGGAAGAACGTGATTATGTAACGCAAAAGAAAGATAGCGGCTATCGCTCTTACCACGTTGTCATTAGTTATCCTGTTCAAACGATACAGGGAGAAAAAAAAGTGTTAGTGGAAATTCAAATTCGCACGTTAGCAATGAATTTTTGGGCAACGATTGAGCATTCTTTAAATTACAAATATAGTGGACGTTTTCCTGAAGATATTAAAATACGCTTACAACGTGCAGCGGAAGCGGCGTTTTTATTAGATGAAGAAATGTCTTCCATTCGTCTTGAAATTCAAGAAGCGCAAAAGGTCTTTTCACGAAAGCAGGAAACGAAAGATTCTGAATCATAAACTAAAGGGTGTTGGGCGATGAAATTTACAATTATGTCAAAGGGAGATCAATCATCAGATACACTAGCAAGTACGATGAAAGAATACTTGCTAGATTTTGGGTTTACAATGGATGAAAAGGAACCTGATATTGTAATTTCTGTTGGGGGAGATGGAACGCTTTTATATGCATTCCATCGTTACTATAATCGATTAGATGAAACCGCATTTGTTGGTGTACATACAGGACATTTAGGTTTCTATGCAGATTGGTTACCGACGGAAGTAGAGAAGTTGGTGATTGCAATCGCTAAAACACCGTTCCAAGTGGTTGAATATCCACTTTTAGAAGTGATTATTCGCTATGTGAATGGTAGTAAAGAGTCGCAGTATTTGGCGATGAATGAAGCGACTGTAAAAAGTGCAGAAGGTACATTAGTAACAGAAGTGGAAATACGCGGAGAGTATTTCGAAACGTTTCGCGGAGATGGTCTTTGTATTTCTACTCCTTCAGGAAGTACCGCGTATAATAAGGCGCTTGGCGGAGCAATTATTCACCCTTCTATTGAAGCGATTCAAATTGCAGAAATGGCATCTATCAACAATCGTGTATTTCGTACGGTAGGTTCGCCGCTCGTGCTGCCGAAGCATCATACATGCGTTTTAAAGCCGGCTGCAGGAATGAACTTGCAAATTACGGTGGATCATTTGACGATGGTTCATCAAGATGTGAAATCAATTCAGTATCGCGTTGCAAACGAGAAAGTACGATTTGTTCGTTTCCGTCCGTTCCCATTCTGGAAACGTGTTCGTGACTCGTTTGTTGCAGATAAATAGAGAGGGTTTATATATTTGAACAGATTTACATTGAAATGGGATATAGGGCTGGCTGAAGAAGGAACTTTAGTTAGAGAATTTTTGAAAACAAAAGGGATTTCGAAAGCTGCTTTAACGGATATAAAGTTCCGTGGTGGAGCAATTGAAGTAAACAGTCAACACACGAGTGTTCGTCATAAGTTACAAGCTGGTGAAGAGTTACAAGTCTTTTTTCCAGTGGAGGAAAGAAGTGAAGGGATGGAAGTGGAAGAGATCCCTTTATGTATCGTATATGAAGATGATGCGGTTCTTGTTATAAATAAAGAAGCAAATATGTCAACGATTCCGTCTAGGGAGCACCCGTCAGGAAGTGTTGCAAACGCTCTTTTACATCATTATGATAAACAAAATCTTGCAAGTACGGTGCACATTGTGACGAGGTTAGACCGTGATACTTCAGGGCTTATGTTAATTGCGAAAAATAGATTCGTTCACCACCTTTTATCGAAGCAGCATCAACAAAAAGGGGTGAAACGAACGTATGAGGCAATCGTTCATGGGACTATTTTAGAAGAAGTAGGAACGATTGACGCGCCAATCGGACGAAAAGCGGATAGTATTATCGAGCGAACTGTCTGTGAAGATGGTCAAAGAGCTGTTACTCATTTTAGAGTGATGGAGAGTTCTTCCAATAAGACGCATGTAGCGCTTGAGCTCGAGACGGGAAGAACACATCAAATTCGTGTACACATGGCATATATGGGACATCCGCTACTTGGGGATGATTTATACGGTGGCCGAAGAGATGTGATAAAACGTCAAGCGCTTCATAGTACATCTTTGACGTTTTATCATCCTATTTTAGAAAAGGGAATGACTTTTACCGTAAGTATCCCAGAGGATATGCAATACGCTTTACATAACAATTAAAAGGGAACAAAATTCTTATCATAAAAAGAATTTTGTTCCCTTTTTTTAGCGGAATAATATTAAAACTTGATTCTCACTAGTACGCTTTATAACGAAAAAGCCACTTTCAGCTTTTGTAGCAATGCCGTCATCATTTGGACGACAATACCCGTGTGTTTCGCAAGTGCCGTCATCACGTACTAACATTTGTCCAATTAATCCGACAGGAAGCCACTCAGTACGGTCTTTTCTTGATATATACTTACAAGCTGGATCCCATTCTGTATTTAAAAGGGGTTGTATTTCTTGTTTGTTAGTACGTGTATATTGACGTTTTCCGAAGCTATCTGTTTCATAGCGTTTTTGCCAACTTAAAGCACCGCTATTTCCTATGAGAGCGGGAGTGGCGCTAGATATTCCTAATATGAATGAATCATTTGAAGTAGCTTTTCGGATTTTTTCTTCTCTACTAAATGTAACGAAATAACCGACATCAATAGGGCGATGATCTACTGTCTCAAACATTTGTGCAAAATCAGTACCGCCCGCATTGTAAGAAGCACCATCGATATACATTTCTCCGTTATGGGCAAGCCATTTGGCACCTATATTATAATCAGTGTCATTTGTCCCATTTGCAATAAACCAGGAATAAGCTTCTTCTGCTGTACCAAATTTCCCCATAATATGGCTGCCTGCAAAATTAGCTGTTGATGTATGATTTCCTTCCGCATGAGATGAGAATCCGTTAGCGATAGTTGCGGTTCCTTCTGCATGTGCTGCTTCGCCGAAAGTAATTGTATGATTTCCTTCCGCGTGAGAATAAGGACCGCCTGCTGTCGTTTCACTTCCTTCACTATGCGAACTATGTCCAGTTGCCTTTGTTTTTGAACCTTCTGCATGAGAAAAGGCACCCTCTGTATGAGTAAGAAATCCTTCTGCATGTGAGGCTATCCCGTCAGCCGTAGAGTGAAGGCCCTCCTTATATGCGTATCTGGCTACTTTTTCATTCTCAGCAGGAGTAGGTGAAAGTATAGGGGGCTGAGTGATAGTAGAATCCTCTTTTTTTATGTCATTGGTTAAAGTTAATCCCTCTTTTATTTTTGTTACTTGCTGTATAATATTGGTGGGAATTTCAGCCTGTGCTTTTTCTTTAATTGCTTTAGGAATTTCAGCTTGGGCTTTTTCTTTAATTGCTTTAGGAATTTCAGCCTGTGCTTTTTCTTTAATTGCTTTAGGAATTTCAGCTTGGGCTTTTTCTTTAATTGCTTTAGGAATTTCAGCTTGGACCTTTTCTTTAATTGTTTCAGGAATTTCTTTGTTTATATTCTCCTGTAAATTCTTTGACTCAAGTATAGGCTCATTGTTATGAGAAAAGCGTTTCTTTTTTTGTAGTGCCTTTATTTTTCTGTTATCTATAATTCGTTTCATAACAGCATGTTCTAAAGAAATATATGTTCCTCTCGTTTTCACTGTTTTTGTTTCCACACGTTCTTCTATCTCTTCAATAGCCGCAGCTCGTATGCTACACCAGTTGTTAATTCCATATATGGGATGATATAAAGGAGAGAAATTTCTTTTTTGTTTCGATCGTTTTTTCTTCATTCCGTCACCTCCTGCGACAGTATATGCCGCATAGTAAAAAAAAGATGCACTTCATAGCATCTTTTTTTACTGTATGACCGATTTTTAACGAGGAATTCGCCTAGAAATCATTCTTTATACGTACTCGGAATGAATTGTACAAAGGTAAATGTAATTATGAAATTGGGCGGAACTTCTCAGTGACAAAAGGTAGGGAAGAAGGAACGGAAATGGCCTCCATTTCAGGATAACGAAGTCCAGTTAGTTTGCCGCCAAATACAGCGCCGGTATCAATATTGATTGTATGATTCACAAAGCGAGGCTCGTTGACAGGTGTATGTCCATATATAATCCATGTTTCCCCCTTATACTCTTTCGCCCAATCTCGGCGTACAGGTGAGCCGTCAGGATGCTTTTCTCCTGTAATATCACCATATAATACAAATGTTTGCACTTTTTTATCATTTCTTTCTATGTAATCCTGACGAATGCCAGCATGGCATACGATTAATTTCTTGTTATCCAGTATGTGATACAGGGGGGACTGCTCGTAAAGCGTAATGAACTTTTCTTTTATGATTTGTTGTTTATTAGAAGGTAATGCTTCATATTCGGCAACAGTTGTTTCGAGTCCATGAGCGATTGAAACATTACGCCCAAGGAAAAAACGATACAGTTTATTACAGTGATTCCCAGGCGCATAATAAGCTTCTTTTCTATTTATTACGAGCTCCCATACGATTTCAATCATACGTAATGAATGAGGGCCTCGGTCTGTAATATCACCAACGAACGCCAGCTTTCGTTTGGCGTTATGTATAGGGAGACCACTAGCCCAGCTGTATCCTAGTTTCGTTGTTAAATCTTGAAACTCTTGGAAGCATCCGTGAATATCACCTATAATGTCATACTTCATATGTAAACCTCCAGTTCATCTTTTCATTAGTATATCTAAAATGAATATAGAAAAAAACATACCGGTTTTCCGATATGGTTCATTTAAACATAAAGATTTGTGTTCTTGAACGTACGTTTAAAATAAATCCAATAGCAATCATGTATGTGAGTAGTGAACTCCCGCCATAGCTCATAAGAGGTAATGTTATTCCTGTAATAGGGAGTAAACCGATTGTCATCCCAATATTTTGGAATACTTGGAAGGTGAACATTCCGATTGTACCAGCGCAAATATAACTACCGAAAGGTTCATTGCTTTCTAAAGCGATATGGATCATTCGGTAAATGAGTAAGAAAAAAAGTGAAATAATAACACTTGCTCCTAAAAAACCGAATTGTTCAGCGACATTTGTGAAAATAAAATCTGTATGTGGCTCTGGAAAATATACTTGTCCATTTTCCCATCCTTTTCCTTGCATTTCTCCTGATCCGGTAGCTAAAAATGCCTGTCTTAATTGGTATCCTTGTGAGTCATATTTGTAAGGAGATAACCAGCCATAGAAGCGGTTTAATTGATATTCTTTAAGAATATGCTCTTTAAAGAACTCTGTATGAGTGAAATAAATATATATTAAGGTAGAGCCTATGACGAAAATGACGGAGGTTAATCCGAGAATAAGGCGCCAACGTATACCAGAAACTAAAATCATTGCTGCAAGCATCGCTGATATTACCATAGTGTTTCCTAAATCAGGTTCTTTTGCGATTAAAAGTAGTGGAGGTAAACTAGCTGCGAATATTTTCCCAAGTAAAATAAAATCTTCACGGGTTGTCCGGAAAAAGTACTTTTCATTATGATTTGCTATAATTCGTCCAATGATGATAATTAAAAATAATTTCATAATTTCAGAAGGTTGAAAGTTTCCGATGCCTGGGAGTCTATACCATGCGGTAGCCCCTTTAATCGTAACGGCACCCGGAACTTGAAGTTCTAGACCAATAAGAAGTATGAGAGCAAAGCTATACAAATACCAAGCAATTTGTTTATATCGATCGAAATCAATGATCATAATAACGCCAATGGCCACAAATCCAATGACATACCATTGGATTTGTTTTAATGCAAAATTTATGTGTTGTAAAAATGGTGGTAAAGAAGCTTGTGCACTTGCAATAGCAAAGCAGCTAACAGTCCCAATGGCAAATAAAATAAAGATTAGTAAGTAGTCTATTTGATATTGAGAGTTCGTATCTTTCACGGTATGTATTCCTTTCTATCGCCTAGTAAGTGTGATGATGACGTGAGTGCAAAAAAATAATATGCAAGTAGACTGTTCATACATTTATTCCACTATTTATGGAAAGTCATACATAATAGGAAGGAATATCTCTTTTGTAATTATATTCAAGTTATAGGGAAGATGTACATCCGCATTTAGAATGAGGTTGGGATGTTATCTATAAAATTGCGAAAGCAGTAAAACTGATACCAGTTTTACTGCTAAGGAAACAATTATGCAATTTTTTCAATAACAATTGATGCCCCCGTACCAACAGCTAGTGATAATACCGCCTCTATACCAATTACTTCAACTGATACTGGAGCTGTTGTAATTTGTATAATCGCTTGGATAACGATAGGTGTTCCAAGTGAAACTAAGTTTCTTGCAGCACCTGGTACTGCTAGGCCATTTACTTGAATTTCAATGCCACCGAGTAAACCTGATGTTGCAGTATATGCGATAACAGTAATTTTATATAATCCATTTTGGTGTATGGTGAAAGTATAGCTATCTAATTGAGTAATCGCTGTACCGAGCTCTGACCCAGCGGTATTAAATGGTACAGGCGTGTTAATCCCAACGTTGATGCTACTCGCAGCGGAGTTAAATGCGTACAATCCTGCTGGAAGTCCTAATCTAGATGGTCCAGTAGCACCAGTCGGTCCGGTAGTACCAGATGGTCCAGTAGCACCAGTCGGTCCGGTAGTACCAGATGGTCCAGTAGCACCAGTCGGTCCGGTAGTACCAGATGGTCCAGTAGCACCAGTCGGCCCAGTATCGCCGATTGGTCCAGTAGTACCAGTAGACCCGATAGCGCCAGATGGTCCAGTGTTGCCAGTCTGTCCAGTAGCACCAGTCGGTCCGGTAGTGCCAGATGGTCCAGTGTTGCCAGTCTGTCCGGTAGTGCCAGATGGTCCAGTGTTGCCAGTCGGCCCAGTATCGCCGATCGGTCCAGTGTTACCGATTGGTCCAGTAGCACCAGTCGGCCCAGTGTTGCCAGTCTGTCCAGTGGCACCAATCGGTCCGGTAGTACCAGATGGCCCAGTCGGTCCAGGTGGCAAAGAAAATTGTGGAAATGTAGGGTCAAATATGCTGGAAGATAAAGAATCACCTGGATTTAAGCCATTTGAATCATTATGATTGGACATAAATTCACCTCCGTAAATCTCTCGTTATATAATAGATGGAAATTAATGAGAAAATGACATAGATATTTGTATGCTTGAAAAGAAACTTTAATTATATGGAACAATATAAAAAAATGGAAAGTTTTGTGTGCATATAACATATGATTGAGATGGAACAGATTAAATATAATGAAGCAATTTTTTGGTTTAAATTAGCAACTGAAGTACTAATAGCTACGAAAACGCCCTTTCATAGTTCAGTAAGTTATACGTGGCTTCCTGGCTGAAACGATTATTTTCAAATACATTATTGAAGTCGAGAAAACAGACTTATGAATGATCTGAATAACAAAATTGTTTGTCACATGTATAAATAATCCAAACATGTATGCAAAATGTGAGAGACATATAGTGAGGTTATCGATTCCTCTCGGATATGATATCAAGTTTCGCCCAATTCGAAATGTAAAAGTATGACGATTGGGTATAAGCAAGCGCTCTCGAATCCTGTGAAATATAGAGTATATTTGCATTAAGATCCTTGGTGTATTCATTAGCATACCGATATAGATATGACGAATTACGAGAAATATCAGGGGATTTTTGTGAAGAATTATAAGTCAGTAGTAAGTAAAGCAAAACAAAGGGGGCTATACAGATGAAAGATAATACGATATTAGTCGTTGTTTGTGTAAATAATGAAGAGCTTTTCGAGCAGTGCGAGAGACAAATAAGAAACATTTTTGTTCCCCCTGGCTATGTAGTACAAATTTTTCCGATACGAGATGCAAAAAGTATGGCGAGTGCGTACAATCGAGCACTTTCATATTCGGCAAAATACAAAGTATATATACATCAAGATACTTACCTTATTAATCGTGATATGTTTTATACTCTTATTTCTCTTTTTAAAGAAAATGAAAAACTTGGTTTAATTGGAGTAGCTGGTGCTCAATTTTTACCGAGTAACGGGATATGGTGGGAAGGTGAAAATTTAGTAGGGAAAGTGATTGAATATAGAAGACAGAATTATCAATCATTAAATTTAGGTCAGGATTTTTATGGGGATAAACCATTTATGTCAGTTCAGGCAGTTGATGGTTTACTAATGGCAACGCAATATGATCTTCCATGGCGAGAGGATTTGTTTCAAGGGTTCCACTTTTATGATGTGTCACAGTCTTTAGAGTTTCAAAAGGCTGGATATTTAATTGGTATCCCTAATCAAGAAAATTTATGGTGTATTCATTACAGTGGAGATGAGTTTGATGCGGATACATATGAGAAGTACCGGAAAGTGTTTGTAGAACATTATAAAGATATATTATCTCCATCATAAGGGAGAGATGCATAATGAAAGGGATTATTTTAGCAGGCGGAACTGGATCGAGACTATATCCAATAACGAAAGTAACGAATAAACATCTACTTCCCGTTGGGCGGTACCCGATGATTTATCATGCAGTATATAAACTGAAACAATGTGAGATTACAGATATTATGATTATTACAGGTAAAGAGCATATGGGAGATGTTGTTAGCTTTTTAGGAAGTGGTCACGAATTTGGTGTGTCCTTTACGTATCGTGTGCAAGATAAGGCAGGCGGAATTGCGCAAGCGTTAGGGCTTTGTGAGGATTTCATCGGGAATAATCGTATGATAGTTATATTAGGAGATAATATCTTTTCAGATGATATTCGTCCATATGTTGAAGAATTCACAAATCAAAAAGAAGGTGCTAAAGTGCTGCTTCAATCTGTAGAAGATCCCGAAAGATTTGGTGTGGCACATATTCAAAACCGAAAAATAATTGAAATTGAAGAAAAGCCGAAGAAACCGAAAAGTTCTTATGCTGTTACAGGAATTTATTTGTATGATTCGAAAGTCTTTTCTTATATAAAAGAATTAAAACCTTCCGCAAGGGGAGAACTTGAAATTACGGATATAAATAATTGGTATTTAAAACGAGGGGTACTTACTTATAATGAAATGAGCGGCTGGTGGACGGATGCAGGAACTCATGCTTCTCTTCAAAGGGCGAATACGTTAGCGCGGGATATAAACTTTGGGAAACAGTTTAATGGAAAATAGGTGAGAATATGAAAGTTGTTGACACAAATTTTACCGATGCGAAATTGTTAGAACCGAAGTTATTTGAAGACGATCGAGGTTTCTTTATAGAAAGTTATAATAAGAGGGTGCTAGAAACATTAGGAATTACGGATTCATTTGTACAGGATAACGTATCTTATTCAGCTAAAGCGGGAACGATTCGAGGACTACACTTCCAGAAAAAACCGAAAGCACAAACGAAACTCATTCAAGTTGTTCAAGGGGCAATTTATGATGTTATCGTAGATTTAAGAAAAGATTCGCCAACCTTTAAACAGTGGAAAGGGTATATTTTAAGCGCGGATAATCACCGGCAATTATTAGTGCCAAAGGGATTTGCTCATGGTTTTTGTACGCTTGTACCTCATACAATTGTTATGTATAAAGTAGATGAGTATTATAGTGCTGAGCATGATTCAGGGTTGCTTTGGGAAGATAAAGAACTAGCAATTCCATGGCCGGTAACAAACCCTATTTTGTCTGATAAAGATCGAATATTACCAGTACTTCAAGAATATGAAGATAGTTTTTAAGTAGGAGAGTTGTTTATGAATATACTAGTAACAGGTGGAGCAGGATTTATTGGAAGTAATTTCATTCACTATATGTTAAAAAACTATGAAACATATAGAATTATTAATTACGATGCATTAACATATAGCGGGAATTTAAATAATGTAAAGTCAATTCAAGACAATCCTAACTATTCATTCATAAAGGGAAAAATCCAAAATGGAGAGCTGCTGGAGCATATTATTAATGAACGTGACGTGCAAATAATTGTAAATTTTGCAGCGGAATCACATGTGGATCGTAGCATTGAAAATCCTATTCCTTTTTATGATACGAATGTAATCGGGACAGTCACCTTATTAGAGTTAGTGAAAAAATATCCACATATTAAACTCGTGCAAGTATCAACAGATGAAGTGTACGGGTCTTTAGGGAAAACAGGGAAGTTTACCGAGGAAACCCCGTTAGCTCCAAATAGTCCATACTCTTCCAGTAAGGCGAGCGCTGACATGATAGCTTTATCTTATTATAAAACATATCAATTACCAGTCATAGTGACGCGTTGTTCCAATAACTATGGGCCGTATCAATATCCTGAGAAGTTAATTCCATTAATGGTTACGAATGCGCTGGAAGGAAAAAACCTACCGTTATATGGTGATGGATTAAATGTAAGAGATTGGTTACATGTAACGGATCATTGTAGCTCGATTGATGTTGTTTTGCATAAGGGGCGTTTAGGAGAAGTATATAATATAGGCGGAAATAACGAAAAAACAAATGTAGATGTTGTGGAACAAATTATTAATCTATTGGGAAAAACGAAAAAAGATATTGAATTTGTTACAGACCGTTTAGGTCACGATCGTCGTTATGCGATTGATGCACAAAAGATGAAGAATGAGTTTGATTGGGAACCGAAGTATACGTTTGAACAAGGGTTAAAAGAAACGGTGGAATGGTATGAAAACAATACGGAATGGTGGAGACCACTAAAAGAAAAGTAAGGGGCATGTAAATGAAAGAGCGGGTTATCATAACAGGAGCAAATGGTCAATTAGGAAAACAACTACAAGAAGAATTAAATCCTAAAGAATATGATATATATCCATTTGATAAAAAGTTACTAGATGTAACAAATATATCCCGAATTCAGCAAGTGGTACAAGAAATAAGACCACATATAATCATTCATTGTGCAGCGTATACGAAGGTTGATCATGCTGAGAAAGAACAAGATCTTGCTTATTTAATAAATGCGATAGGAGCTCGAAATATAGCGGTTTCTTCACAATTAGTAGGGGCTAAGTTAGTTTATATTAGTACCGATTATGTATTTCAAGGGGACAGACCGGATGGATATGATGAATTTCATAATCCAGCGCCGATAAATATATACGGGGCCTCTAAGTTTGCGGGGGAGCAGTTCGTTAAAGAGCTACATAATAAATATTTTATCGTTCGTACATCGTGGCTATATGGTAAGTATGGAAATAATTTTGTGAAAACGATGATGCGATTAGGAAAAGAAAGAGAAGAAATATCTGTTGTAGCGGATCAAATCGGCTCTCCTACGTATGTGGCGGATTTAAATATGATTATTAATAAGCTCATTCATACTTCTTTATACGGTACGTATCACGTATCAAATAGAGGCTCATGTTCTTGGTTTGAATTTGCTCAAAAAATATTTTTATATACAAATATGAAAGTGAATGTATTACCTGTTTCAACCGAAGAATTCGGATCGGCGGCAGCGAGACCGAAATATTCTATCTTTCAACATAACATGCTACGATTAAGTGGTTTTTCACAAATGCCTTCTTGGGAAGAAGGATTAGAGCGTTTTTTTATAGAAACAAAAAGTCATTAACAAATTTAAGTTAATGACTTTTTTGTTTGCCTTTAAGAGGTTTTATGGTACTATTATTATAGTATCAGGTACTAATAACAAGTATAAGTATTTCTGGGAGGATATATCATGGAACTATTACAAGGGAAAACATTTGTTGTTATGGGCGTTGCGAACCAAAGAAGTATTGCATGGGGAATTGCTCGCTCTTTGCATAATGCAGGTGCAAAATTAATATTCACATTTGCAGGAGAACGTTTAGAAAGAAACGTTCGTGAATTAGCGGATACATTAGAAGGGCAAGAATCACTTGTATTACCTTGTGATGTAACGAATGATGAAGAACTTACAGCTTGCTTTGAAACGATCAAGCAAGAAGTTGGTACAATTCACGGTGTTGCACACTGTATTGCTTTTGCAAATCGTGATGATTTAAAAGGTGAATTTGTAGACACTTCTCGCGATGGATTTTTACTTGCACAAAATATTAGTGCATTCTCTTTAACAGCTGTAGCAAGAGAAGCGAAGAAAGTGATGACAGAAGGCGGAAATATTTTAACTTTAACATACCTTGGCGGCGAGCGCGTTGTGAAAAACTATAACGTTATGGGTGTTGCGAAAGCTTCATTAGAAGCTAGCGTGAAATATTTAGCAAATGATTTAGGTCAACATGGCATTCGCGTTAACGCTATTTCTGCAGGACCAATTCGTACGTTATCTGCGAAAGGTGTAGGCGATTTTAACTCAATCTTAAGAGAAATCGAGGAGCGCGCACCACTTCGTCGTACAACAACTCCAGAAGAAGTTGGGGATACAGCAGTATTCTTATTCAGTGATTTAGCACGCGGAGTAACAGGTGAGAATATTCATGTTGATTCAGGATATCATATTTTAGGATAAATATAATATTTATTATAGTTTGTTAAAGGACAGTCTCTATATATTGAGGCTGTCCTTTTTAATTGTTCTCGGAAAGAACGATTTTTAACGAAAGTTCTTGCATTGTTATGAATATAACTATAATAGTACACGATTTATCCAGCTATGTATGGAAGTGGGAGGGACGAGTGTGAAGAATAAAAATAAAAGCTCAACAGTTGGAAAACCGTTGTTATATATTGCGCAAGTAAATTTAGAACTCGATACACCGAAAATAAAAAGAATTCTGCTTACAAATTTTAAAAATGATGGTAGGCGTGAGCAAAGCGATAGAGATCAAAGTATTGTCAATAGTGCGGTGGAAGAGGTGATAGAGCAAGAACGACAAGAGCAAGAGGAGAATCAAGTAGAAGAAGGAAAAATAGAAGAAGAGGAGCAAGAAGAGCAAGAAGAGCAAGAGCAGGTGAGAACAGTCCCGCACAATAAATCGTTTAAGGATATGAATAATGAAGAAAAAATTCACTTCTTATTAAACCGCCCTCATTATATTCCGAAAATAAGATGCAGAATAAAAACAGCGACGATATCATATGTCGGATCGATTATATCGTACCGTAATGGGGTTGTATCGATTATGCCGCCAAATAGTATGAGAGACATTAAGTTATCTATAGAAGATATAAAATCAATTGATATGACCGGTTTATAAATATGTAAAGGTGGTAGAAAGACTCTACCACCCCAATAGTTTTTTAGTTTACCTATTAAATAGAAACATCGCGTAAGCACTGAATACCACAGAAATAGCTTAAATCAACAGTAATGCAAGTAGAGGTAGCTCTTAAGGTTGTAGTTGAATCATTTAAAAAATCACAAGTTGTTAAATCTCTAGGAGGGGTGGGGGGGGTATGGTCTACTACAGTTAATGCACGTAATACAGCACAACTATCATCATCTACACTCTCGACACGGAAAATCTGAGACTTACAGTTCGGGTAATTTCCTGGTCCTGGTGCAAATGTTTCAAAAGGTGTTCCGATTTTTGTGTATAAAATAAAAGGACGTGTATTCGCTACTGATGCGCTATTGTGTGCTCCTAAAAATGGGATTTCACAACCAGATCCACATGTTGACGTAGAGCAATCTTGTAATTCATTGATGAATTTTACAACGTCAGCTACGCAGTAAGAAGAGCTATGGTGTTTATTTTCGTTACAACTCATTAATGTCACTCCTTATCTTCTTGTTTGTATTTACATTAATAAGATATTGGAGTGGAGGAGATTTGGTCACAATCTCAAGACCTTTTTTTAAAAATAGGCTAAAGAGGATAAGGGAAGGTGGAATCATGTTATTTACAAGCTGGCTTTTATTTTTTATTTTTGCGCTAGCTACTTTTCGATTAACACGTCTTATTGTTTATGATAAAATTACAGCCTTTGTGCGAAGACCGTTTATTGAAGAGTTAGAAATTACAGAACCTGATGGAAGTGTATCGACTTATACAAAGGTGAAAGGAAAAGGGCTCAGGAAGTGGATTGGAGAACTATTAAGTTGTTATTGGTGTACAGGTGTATGGGTTAGTGCTTTTTTATTAGTTTTATATAATTGGAGTCCTATCGTTGCAGAGCCACTACTAGCATTATTAGCCATTGCAGGTGCGGCAGCGATCATTGAAACAATTACAGGATATTTTATGGGAGAATAATAAAGTGGAACTTTAACTAGTAGGCTCTCCATTTCATAGCCGCCTAATGTCCATGTTTTCTTTGCATATTGAGGTAGGAGTCGCAAATAACAGGATGAATTTTTATATTGAAAAGGCGGAGTTTAGGGGAGTGAGGGAACAAAAATAAGGGGTTATTCATATAGTAAAAAGACAGAATTGACAGTAGAGGAGATGTTTGCTGTGAGCAATAATCCAAGGCCAAATTCATATGATCTGCAGCAGTGGTATAACATACAGCAACAGCAACAGGTACATCAAGAGCAATTACAGCAACAAGGCTTTGTGAAGAAAAAGGGATGTAATTGCGGAAAGAAGAAGAATATAATAAAACAATCTGAAGAATGAAACACTCATGTTACTGTGAGTGTTTTTCATTTAATAATTAAAAGTGGCATCTCAAATAAGAAATACCACTTTTAGTTAACCAATTTGTGCGACTGTTAATGCCGCAGCACGAATATCTATACTACCTTGTAATTCAATTGGCACGATTTGAATGAAATTACCAGGGTTTAAGTTAATAAGAATAATACCACTGGAAACGTCTACTTCACCGGTACGAATAACGTTAGAGCATACTGTTGTACCAGACCCAGGAATAATATTCTGGGGTGTATTTAATGATAAGAAGAAACGAGCCGCTTTTGGTATAGCATTAGAGTTAGATAAACATATTGATAATGTATAGCTGATTTGATAAATACCAGTTCTTTGTATTTTAATACCAGTTCCTACACTTACTGTATCATTTATTACTGGAATAGTGATATCTGGGTTTGAACTTGTACTAGGTAATAATAGTGGTGTGAATAATGAAGCGAATTGAGGGGCGAGAGCGTTGAATGCAAAGCCGAAAGCTGGCAATGTACTAACGGATTTTGCGTTGCAATCAATTCTATTGAATTTATAATCTTCAGAGTATAACATGTTTTTCACTCCTTTATTTTTTCTACTTTCTGTTAATGTAAGGGATAAGTTCTTTGCTCTAGACAAGTTCCCAATTTTATAAAAAATACATAATAATACCTTTTAAGCATGGATTGGGTGGCAGAATTCTCTGCCACCCAATCCACACTTAAATCGTTATTTAGTTTTGAATAGAAACATCGCGTAAGCATTGAATAGCGCAGAAGCAGCTTAAATCAACAGTAAGGCAAATAGATGTCGATATTAACCTTGCATTTGGTACATTTAAAAACGTACAAATCGGATCGTTATCAATTGGTACAGGGGAACCATCACCTAATACTACAGTTAATACGCGTAGCACAGCACAGTCGTCATCATCTATGCTTTCAACGCGAAAAATCGGAGAAGTACAGCTAGTAAGGCTTCCAGATGGTGCAAATGCTTCAAAAGGTATACCAGCTTTTGTGTATAAAATAAAGGGACGCGTATTCGCTATTGCTGCAGTGTTATGTGCTCCTAAAAATGGAACTTCGCAACCAGATCCGCATGTTGTGGTTGCACATTCTTGTAGTTCATGTATAAAACGAACGACATTAGATACGCAGTTGAAATCAAAATCATGGTGATGATGATCTTCTTTACAATTGCAGCTCATTATGTTCACTCCTTATCGTGAGTTCTGACATACACTATTACAATATGAACGGGATATGGTTGATATTACGTTAATTCTCAGGATAGAAACAGGGAATTTATCCCGCATTAACGAGCAGTAAGACTCCCGCCTCAAAATTCGGTAGGAGCAAAGACGGTAAGTGGGAGCCCTGCTGCCCGTAAACGCCCGATTGGTGCGGGCTAATAATCAGTGGGGGATGAACAAAACCCCCACTGATTAAAGTTTCACTTTATATAGAGGGGATGTACATATCGTGATATGGAAAAAAGACATCCTTATTTAGCGGATGTCTTTTCAGGTAAATCTTTTCGCGTAGTATATAAAAAACGAGATATATCTAGTTTCTTTCCTCTGAAAAATTGCGGGGAGGAAATGTAAAGTTCTTCTTTAGCACGCGTAATTGCGACATAGAGTAATCGTCGTTCTTCTTCTAATGCTTCAGAAGTCTCCGTCACACGGTCATTGGCATCTTTTAAAGAAGAAGTATGCGGCAGTATGCCATCGCTTGCACCGAGTAAAAAGACGCATGGAAACTCAAGGCCTTTCGCGTTATGAATCGACATAAGCGATACGGCATCTTTTTGCGGCATTGTTTTTAATGCTTCCATTTCTTTTTGACCTTGAATGGCCTCATTAATAAATTGTAAGTAAGCTGAAATATCCGTAAAGCGAGTTGCTGATTCCATTAATTCTTCTAACATCTCTTCTTGTATGTCCTTATGCATCGTAAAGGAAGAACGATCATTACTTTGTAAGTACTCTAAATACTTTCCTTTACCATGAATAATTTCTTTCAATGCTTTTTTCGGTTCAAGTTCTTTTATAAACTTAATAAAATCGATTCGCTCATTTACTTTTTTAACTTGAAAAGGCTTCAAGCTTGGGTTTAGTAATAGAAAATGAAGAAGAGAAGGGAAACGGCCCTCACCATATTTCCATTGTTCACGTTCAATAAATGAAATGCACTCATCACGGCCAATATACATTGTTGGTAATATATTTGAAAGTGATTCGAGGCGGAACGGTTCAAGCACGAGTCGTAAGTGATCTAATACGGGCCTAATTAAAGAATGTTCGTAGAACGATTGGCTCGCTCCATGTTTAATAAATGGAATCTTATGAATTGTAAGCTGATCAAGTAAAGAACGGCTTACAGAATGTGTACGATATAATAAACAAAAATCTTTATAATTTCGTTCACCACTATCTACTTTTTCCTGAATGAGTTGCAAAATTTGATTTGCTTCATCAAGAGTTGTCGCAGGTCGTGCATAAAACGGCTGCATGCCATCGTTACGAACAGAATATAGCTCTTTATCAAAACGTTCTTGATTGAGCTTAATAACTTCATTTCCAAGTCCGACGATAAATGGATTAGATCGATAATTCGTATTAAGTGCGATAATCGTTGTATTATCAAATTCCTTTGGAAAAGATAAAATAATTTGGTGACTTGCCCCTCGCCAGCCGTAAATCGCTTGATCGTCATCACCTGCGATAAATAAATTATTTCTTGGCGTGGCTAACAATTTTACAATTTCATATTGTGCATACGACGTATCTTGAAACTCATCTACTTCAATGTAATGAAAACGCTCTTGTAATTGAGTAAGCAGGGGAGCGTTATTTTCTAACAGATAATACATTTCTAATAAGATGTCGTCAAAATCGATATAATTGTACCGTTGTTTTACCTCTTCGAAACGTTCGTATACTTCTTTGAACTCTTGTTCAACCGGTGTTTTCGCTTTTACATCTTTCGGACGATTCAATTTGTTTTTCTCAAGTGAAATCATAGCGAGTATCGTTTCGGCATCATAAGCGTCTTTTAAGCGTAATTCTTTCAAAATTTTCTTTATCATAATTTGTTTATGTTTTTCATTTGCTAAAATTTGCTGATTATATCCTTGACTACGAAGCAATTTTAAAAAGACAGAGTGGAATGTACCAGCAACGACATAGCTACTTGCGGCATGATTCATACCAGGTAAATTCGCTACACGGCTTCGAATTTCTTCAGCTGCTTTTTGTGTAAACGTCAGCAGCAAAATATTTCGTGGATGAACATGTTTTACATTAACTAAATAACCAACGCGAGTTGTTAAAACAGATGTTTTACCACTTCCAGCACCAGCTAGTGTAAGGACAGGTCCTTCTGTCGTTTGCACTGCTTCTAACTGTTTTTCATTTAAATAAACACCTTGCTGTTCTAAAGCGCGGAAATACGCCGCATCTGCATCTTCTTCCATAATTAAATGGGTAGATGTTTTCGGAATATGATACGTCGCTTGCGGAATACCAGCGTGTGTTAACGGTTTTTGTGAAAATTTTTCTTGTGTCATATATTCACCTTCAAAACTATAGCATCAACATTTAACTTTAGCGGAAGAAAAAGAAAATAGCAATGTAAAAAACAGGAGGGGCTACCTCCTGCTACAAAATTACAATTCTTTTATCATTACGACGTGCGGGATATTTGCTTCCATAAATACATCAGAAGCCGTCACGTATCCTAGCTTTTTATAGAAAACTTCAGCATGTGTTTGAGCATGGAGTTTCAATTTCGGTAGAGACTCTTCTTTTGCATGCGCTTCAAGTGCATCCATAATGATTTTGCCAATACCTTTTTTGCGATGGGAGGCCAGTACGCAAATGCGTTCCATTTTTCCAACTCCATCAACAATGCGAAAGCGGCCCGCACCGACTGGAATGTCATTGTCATATACAACAACGTGCACCGAAGTATCTTCAAATTCATCATATTCTTCTTCAGAAGAAACACGTTGTTCTTCTACAAAAACCTGTTTACGTACAGAGAATGCATCACTTAGCTGCTCGTCTGTTTGTACGATTTGTGCGTGCAAATTAGTTGCTCCCCTTTCCAAGGTGGAATGTTTCATGTACAGTCCATGTTCCGTTTTCTAATTGATATAGAAGGTGGAAACGATCGATTGGTTGCTCATAATAGAAATCTTTCATACGTAATCGACCTAATACATCAGCGTGCTCTGCATCTGACAGGCTTTGACCGATTGTTAAATGAGGTACGAAAGAGTACTCGCGCTCTTGTGTAAAGAATCCATTATGCATTTCTTCATTTAAGAAAGTAAGTTCAGGTGTTTTTTCTACTTTAAAATAAAGAACATTATTAACAGGTGCGAATGAACCAACTTTTCCAACATGAAGGGTGAAAGGGTTCGTTTTGTTTGCGATTGTATGTAACTCATTCACAATCGATTCTAATTGTTCATCTTGCGTTTCAAAGGGTGTTTTCAATGTAATATGTGGCGGAACTAATGCGTAATGTGGATCATAACGTTTACGCAATCCGTTCGCTTTATCTTGAATCATTTTTGATGGGAAAATTACAATTCCTAATTTCATGTTCCAATTCCTCCCTTTGCAAGTCTAGTTAGATTTTGAGAATAAATCTCTTTATCTATTATATCAAATTATTCTGAATATCGCTCTCTATTATTTCATTGATAGAATATGAGAAAATGCTTTCGGTAAATCTGCTTGCCAATATTTCCATGTGTGATTCCCTTCAAACTCTTCATAATGCGTGATGAAATTTCTATCTGTAAGAAGAGTATTTAGCTCACGGTTCGGTTCTACGAAATCAGATACTTGTCCATCTGTGCGCTTGACAGCTGTTTCTTCTGTCCCAATGACGTGATAAAGTTCTAACGCCCCCGGATTTTTAAAGTCTCTTGCTAAGTTCATCACTGTTTCATCAACAAATGGTGACTGCATAACGACTTTACCGAATGTATGCGGATACATAAGTGCAGTCATAAAGGAAACTGTACCGCCAAGAGAATCTCCAATTAAAACGCGTCCTTTACCCATTTGATACGTTGGATAATTTTCATCAATATATGGAGCAAGCTCATGAGCAAGGAAACGAATGTAAGCAGCATTCTTTACATCGCTCGGGAAATATTTTTCCTTACGATCGTGTACATTTTTATATGGAATGCCGACAATAATTGTACGGTCGATTTCTTCAGTTTCACGAAGACGCTCAATTACACGGTGCGCTTTACCAAGCTGAAAATAATCTCTACCATCTTGTGCAATAACAACCGTATGCTTATGGAGAGGTGTGTAATTTACTGGTAAATAAACAAGAAGTGTAAGTTCCTCTTGAAGTGATGTACTAAAAAATGAAATTTCTTCAATTCGCCCTATTGTTTGATTCATGTAGATCCCCCTAAATAAAAATTTACTGTAATGATTGTAAGAGCGACGCTTGTAGTGAAAAGGAAAGAAATAATCACTAATAGGTGCCTTAATTTCTATTTTACCATAATGGTACGAAGAATCTAAAAAATTAGTATTTAAGTTATGAAAGAAAACGGATATAATGAAGTGGGATTTTTTACAGGTGAGAGGGGAGACAGGATTTGAAACAAGAAAGATCAATCGCACTACCATTAGCAATTTCCATTATAGCCATTTCATTCGCAGCTGTTTTTGTAAAGATGTCCTCAGCACCATCTTCAATTTTAAGTATGTATCGATTATGGATTATCGTACTTATTATGCTGCCTATCGTTTGGAAAAAACGGGAAGAGTTTAGTAAGATTCAAATAAAGGATTGGGGATTTTTAATTGGATCTGGTTTCTTTTTAGCACTTCATTTTCTTTTATGGTTTGAATCCTTAAAGCATACGACAGTAGCAAGTTCGACGATTATTTTAGCGCTGCAACCTATCGTATCTTTAGTTGGAGGTTTTTTTCTATTTAAAGAAAGAACAACCTATTCAGCAATTGCGACGATGGGAATTGCGATACTAGGCGTAATGTGTATTGGCTGGGGAGATTTAGGGCTAAGTGAGCAAGCAATTTATGGGGATATATTATCCTTTTTAAGTGTAATAGCAGTTGTCGGTTATTTATTTATCGGACAAACGACAGTAAAGAAAGTATCGCATTGGATTTATAGTTTCACTGTATTTGCCTTCGCTGGTATATTTATAGCGATTTATAACGTTATACTTCAAGTGCCATTTACAGGCTATACGAAGTGGGATTGGAGTATTTTTCTTTTACTTGCGATTGTACCGACAGTGTCACACGTCATTAATAATTGGTTATTAAACTACGTAAATGCAACAACAATTTCAATGAGTATTCTAGGGGAACCAGTTGGGGCATCTATACTAGCGTTCTTCTTACTTGGAGAAAAATTAAACGCAATGCAAATTATCGGTAGCATGCTCGTATTGTTTGGTGTATCTGTTTTCTTACTACAGCAACAAAAGCGAACAGCAAAAAATGTGGTGAACAAACCGGTGTATACACAGGAATTATAATGTTAGGGGAGAAAAGAGAAGTTGTGATACTTCTCTTTTTGTTTTATAGAAATTTAAGTGAAGAAGGGGGAGAGAAATGGAAGAGATATTAAAGAAGTATATGAAGAGTTTTACAACATTAAGTGAAGAAGAGCAGCAACTGATCCTGAGTGAATTACAAATTGAAGAATATAAAAAAGGAACAGTGCTCCTAAGACAAGGAGATGTTCCGTCTAAATGTTATTTTGTATTAAAAGGATGCGTGAGGCAGCACTGTATAGATGAAGCAGGGAGAGAGGTTACATCAAATTTTTATACAGAAGAACAAGCAATCGCAAATTTCAATCATCATAAACAAGATAAATCATCCCCGCATACGTTAACGTGTTTAGAAGACTGTATAGTAGTAGTTGGCGATCTGTATAGTGAAAAGGACATGTATAAGAAATATTCACAGTTAGAAGAAATGACGCGCCAAATGATTGAATACAATTTTGGTGAAGTACAAGAAGAACTTACATTATTTATTGCATCGACACCAGAAGAGCGCTACAAATCATTATTACAAAAACGCCCGCATTTAATTCATCGTGTTCCTCAATATCAATTGGCAAGTTATCTAGGTATTACGCCAGAATCATTAAGCAGAATTAAGAAACGACTCAAACAGTAGAGTTTTTTCCACCTCTAAGCAATAGCCATATACTAAATCCTAGTTCACCTGCGATCATCGGTAGTTGAAAGACAACGTTAAGAATGGAAATAATCGCATCATATTGTGAAAACATCGTATTCATTACGTTAATGATGATATAGCCGATTGCAGCAATGAGCAGTAATATACTAATAGTTTTCGGTATGTTTTTAGATTGAAAGGTTACGTATCCTAAGGTGAGAAGATGTAAACCGAAAATGATTAATCCTACAGACCAAATGTATTCAAAAGCTTCTAGAAATAACATTGTATATGCTTCTGAATTAGCAACTATGCTTTTTGAAAGCAGCAATACCAATGTTAAATTGAATATAGCAATCCCAAGTATAGCTGTATACATAAGACGAAGACAGGCAGCCAGTAATGAGAAGCGAGCATGGATAGGTTTTAGAAAGAAGTAAAGAGCCCACGAGGCGATAATATCTGTAATAAAAATGATAATCCAACCAAAGATTTCTGCTTTGAAAAGTGAACTTGAAGTTTGAATATTATGGAGTGTCGTGCTCAAATCTCCTTGTACAACGAGATTTCCGTGAACAAAACCGTAAGAAAAAAATGCAGCGAATGCCATAATGAGAAGAGAAGTACCAGCAAATAAGGCAAACTTTCGTTCATTCATATGTCGTCCTCCTATTTCAATATTACTTTTATTTTAATAAGAGAAGGAGGGGAATTCATTAACTTAAATCAAGAGAGGAGGGAGCGTAATGGAATTTCCATCAAAAAAAGATGCATGGTTATATCTGGTCTTTATAATCGTTATAGGTGCCTGTTTTGCTCCAATATTTGCAGGGAGAGAATACTTTCTCTTATTTTTTACAATTCCATTAGCTATACTGTTTAGTTGGAGTTGGTTTTCAACAAAATATATCGTTAAGGAAGAAATAATTATGATTACATCAGGTCCCGTTAAAAAACGTATATTTATAGGAGACATAAAACGAATTTCCAATACAAAAAATCCAATAGCGTCTTATGCATTATCATTTGATCGACTTGAAATTGTTTACGGATCATATGAAACCGAACTTATTTCTCCAAGAAATAAAGAAGAATTTATTTTGTTGTTAAAAAGAAAAAATCCTGGAATTGAGATAAAGTAAGAGAGTGGATTCGTATCCACTCTCTTTATGTCACTTTGGATTGGTCATATAAGGTTGTACGTGAACGACACATAAGTCGCGGAATTTTCCTTCAGCAGTTGTGACAATAACAACTGCTCTTCCTGCACTTTTTCCAGTAATCGTTACCGTATCACCTTTTGGATAGATTGTGATGACATCAGAATTCATATTTGTCCAAATAAGCTCTTGGTTCGTCGCTTGCATTGGCAAAACGGAAGCTGATAACTCAGTACTTTGCCCAGTTTTTATTTTTAACTTATTTTTTCCCATATGAACACCGATAACTGAAATAACAGAAGGAGCAATTGAAATTTTGGGCGGATTAGGTTGAATGTTTAAACAAGAAGCAGAAGTATTTGTGATAGGTGAAAATTTTCTTATATGCTTTTGCTGGAAAGCTGCTAACATTGGTGGAGTCCCCTTTCTGTATAAGTGCTGATACTCATACTATAAAGGAGTAGTGTTATGTTAAATTTAACGAAACATAAAGAATTTGTTAAATTTGAGAAGAAGATTGTCGAACTGTAATAAAAAAAGCTCTGCTGTTACGATAACAGCAAAGCTTTTTTATAGACTATGACTATGTTGTTTTTCAAAATTCTCAAATTGCTCTTCAACTTCTTTTGAAGGTTTAGTTAGTAAACTAACAATTATGATCACTATTAAACTAATAGCGAAACCAGGAATCATTTCATATAAGAAATCTTTTAAGAATTTAAACTGTGTCCAAATAATTACTGTGGCTGCACCTGAAATCATACCAGCAAGCGCGCCCCACTTCGTCATACGTTTCCAATATAAGCTTAATAAAATGGCAGGTCCAAATGAAGAACCAAATCCAGCCCAAGCATATCCAACAAGAGCTAAAATCGTATCATTTTGTTTAAGCGCTAATGCACACCCAATTAAAGCAATACCAAGAACAGCCATACGACCGACAAATACAAGTTCTTTATCAGAAGCATCGCGCTTAAAGAATGTTCTATATAAGTCTTCTGTTACTGCACTTGAAGTAACGAGAAGTTGAGATGAGATTGTACTCATAATAGCTGCTAAAATAGCCGCTAATAAAAATCCAGTAATAAGCGGATGGAATAAAATACTGCCAAGTTCAACGAAAATCGTTTCTGGGTCAGAAAGTTTTAAACCCGCTTTTGAATAGTATGCGATACCGATAAGACCAGTAAACATAGCTCCGACAACAGAGAAAATCATCCAGCTCATACCGATTCGGCGTGCGCTTTTAATTTCTTTTACAGACGAAATTGCCATAAAGCGTACGATAATATGAGGTTGTCCAACATAACCAAGGCCCCATGCGAATAATGAAATAATACCTAATACAGAAGTGCCTTTAAAAATATCTAATAATGTTGGATCGATAGATCTAATAGTGTCAAATGCTGGACCAAGTCCGTTTACATGCATAATTGTTACGATTGGAACAAGAATAAGAGCGACTACCATAATGATTCCTTGTACGAAGTCTGTCCAACTTACAGCTAAAAATCCACCAAATAATGTGTAAGCTACGACAACACTTCCAACGATAAGAAGGCCAACATGGTAATTGAGTCCAAATGAATTTTCGAATAATACAGCGCCGGAAACAAATCCTGAAGCTACATAAAATGTGAAAAAAATCATAATAACAAGTCCAGATACGAGGCGTAGCATATGAGATTTGTCGTGGAAACGATGTTCTAAAAATTCTGGAATAGTAATAGAGTTGTTTGCAATTTCTGAGTAGGTACGTAAGCGAGGAGCGACATAGATCCAGTTTGCGTATGCGCCAAGTGTTAGGCCAATCGCAATCCAGCTACTACTTAATCCAACGCTAAACATTGCACCGGGTAAGCCCATTAAAAGCCAACCGCTCATATCAGCTGCTCCAGCACTTAATGCTGTTACTGCGGGGCCTAGTGTACGCCCGCCAAGCATATAATCTGTTAAGTTGGACGTTCGTTTATAGGCAAAATAGCCGATAACTAGCATCCCGAGCATGTAAATAGAGATAGAAGTTAAAATTAACATCTGCGTACTCATGTAGTTCCCCTTCCTTTTGTCATGTCTTTTGATGCATTTTGCATATTTATAATCTATCATGATTATTCAGAAAAATCCATGCACAAATAAGAATTTTCTGAAATTTAAGCGGTTTTTGACATCTCTTTACTTTTGGGATATATAACTTTCTGGCAAAAAACCTTAATTTTAATAGAGTATTTATTATTTTTACATAAAAACAGGTTGTTTTGTCAATATAATATCGAACGAAGAAATAATATTTTTTTCGGAAAAAGTATTGACTTATTAGAAATATGAGGAATATAATGAGTGCAACTTAAAAAAATGCAAGCGTTGATGAAGAAGAGTACACATGATGAACATGTCAGAGAGCTGATGGTTGGTGCGAATCAGTATGGGATTGATGTGGAATGGGCTTCGGAGCTTCCAAACCGAAACGAAAGAAGTAGGCTTTGGCGACATGATCTCATCGATACAAGAGACACGTATTATTTTTTGATACGGCAAAGTGCGTTACATTCGTAACGAATTAAGGTGGCACCACGGGAGTACCCGTCCTTTCTATAGGATGAGTACTCCCTTTTTGTGTACAAAAAATTGTTGAACGCACTATAAAAATTAAATAAGTTAAATCGTTTAAGTAAGAAGAGTACGTATATTTGGAGACGTTACAGAGAGCCGGGGGCAGGTGGGAGCCCGGTGCGGTGCCATATACGGAATGGGCTTACGAGAGGTATGCTGAACAATTGTTTTCAGTAGGCAACCCGGGTTCCGCCGTTACAAGGATAAGGTATATATTTTGTACCTGAATAAAGCGGGATGCTTTTGCGTCCAACCTGAGGTGGTACCACGGTAAATTTATCGTCCTCTACATATTTCGATATGTAGGGGACTTTTTTATTTTTCAGAGTGAGGTGAAAGGCATGATGACAAAAGAGGAATTTATGAAGCAAAAAGAACAAGGAAAAACATTTTTAGTAATCGCTGAAGAAGAAGGAGATAGCATTACGCCAATTTCTTTATATAGACGTATGAAAGGGAAGAAGAAGTTTTTACTAGAAAGCTCACAGCTTCATCAAGATAAAGGACGCTATTCTTGCTTAGGATATAATCCGTATGGTGAAGTGAAAAGTGTTGGTACGGAAGTGGAACGAACGATTTACAGCCAAACAGAAAAGCTGCAAGGTAACGTACTGCAAATGTTAGAAGAGGTAATCGCACCAGCGCAAGTAGACAGTCCATTCCCGTTTTGCGGGGGAGCAGTTGGATATATCGGCTACGACGTAATTCGGCAGTATGAAAATATAGGAGTAGACTTACATGATCCATTAAATATTCCAGAAGTACACCTTTTACTGTATCGCGAGTTTATCGTTTACGATCATTTACGCCAAAAACTATCGTTTGTATATGTATGCAAGGAAGATGAATCAGCTTCTTATGAGGAAGTATACGAGAGATTGCAACGATACAAAGAGGAAGTGCTAAACGTAGAAGAAGAGAAGGTGAGTGAAGTAATATCATCTTTAGCATTCACTTCTTCAGTAACGGAAAAAGAATTTTGTGAAATGGTGGAAACAGCGAAAGAATACATTCGGGCCGGAGATATTTTTCAAGTTGTATTATCCCAGCGATTAAAAAGTGAGTGTAAAGGAGATCCGTTCGCATTATACAGGAAACTTCGAATTGCGAATCCATCACCATATATGTTCTATATCGATTTTCAAGATTATGTTGTACTGGGCTCTTCGCCAGAAAGTTTACTATCAGTAAGAGATGATAAGGTAATGACAAATCCAATTGCCGGCACGAGACCGAGAGGGAAAACGAAGCAGGAAGATGAGGAAATCGAAAAAGAACTGTTAGGAAATGAGAAAGAGCGGGCGGAGCATATGATGCTTGTGGATCTAGGCCGAAATGATATTGGCAGAGTAAGTGAAATTGGCTCTGTGACGATAGATAAATATATGAAAGTAGAGAAATACTCTCACGTTATGCACATTGTATCTGAAGTTTACGGAAAATTGCGAAAACAAATGAGTGGATTTGATGCATTAGCGTATTGTTTACCAGCTGGCACAGTATCAGGCGCTCCGAAAATAAGGGCGATGGAAATTATTAATACGTTAGAGCATGAAAAAAGAAATGTATACGCCGGAGCAGTTGGATATATTTCATTCTCAGGAAATCTTGATATGGCGCTAGCAATTCGAACGATGGTTGTAAAAGATGAGAAAGCGTACGTTCAGGCAGGAGCGGGTATCGTCTACGATTCAGACCCTGTAGCTGAATATGAAGAAACATTAAATAAAGCGAGAGCGCTTTTGGAGGTTATGAAATGATTGTACTGATCGATAATTATGATTCATTCACATATAACTTGTATCAACTATTAGGCGAGTACGAGGAAGAAATTGTTGTAGTAAGAAATGATCAAATAACAATTGAACAATTAGAGGAGATGAAGCCGAAAGGAATTGTGCTATCACCAGGACCTGGAGAACCAGAAGATGCTGGAATTTGTATCGATGTTATTCGTCACTTTTATAAGAACGTTCCCATCTTAGGAATTTGCCTTGGCCATCAAGCAATCATATCCGCATTTGGAGGAGCAATTGTTAGAGCAGAGCGTATTAAACACGGAAAAACATCGCGTGTGAAACATAACGGAACGTCAATCTTTTCGTACGTTACGCAGCCGCTAACAGCGATGCGTTACCATTCACTCGTCGCAGCGCAAAATGGTTTGCCGCAGTGTTTTGACATACTCGCGACAGCGATGGATGACGGAGAAATCATGGCAGTTCGTCACAACTATTATCCGCTCTTCGGATTACAGTTTCACCCAGAATCAATTGCAACAGAAGAAGGCGGAAAGTTAATACGTGCCTTTTTAGCAGAAGTGAAAGAGGAGGAGAGAGTATGAACAGTTATCTTCGAAAGTTAGTAGAGGGACAACATTTAACAGAAGAGGAAATGTATGAAGCGGGACTTCTTTTATTAAGTGACAATATATTGGAAAGTGAAGTTGCAGCTTTCTTAGTATTGCTGAAAGCGAAAGGCGAAACAGCAGAAGAAATATACGGTCTCGTTCGTGCTCTTCGCGAAAAGGCATTACCGTTTTCAAATCATATAAAAGGCGCGATGGACAATTGCGGAACGGGTGGTGACGGTGCGCAAACATTCAATATTAGTACAACATCGGCATTTGTACTTGCCGGAGCTGGTGTAAAGGTTGCGAAACATGGAAACCGCGCTGTTTCTAGTAAAACAGGAAGTGCTGATTTATTAGAAGAACTCGGTGTAAACATTAGTTGTACGCCAGGTGAGATTGACTACTTATTAGAAAATGTAGGAATTGCCTTCTTATTTGCACCAGCGATGCATCCAGCATTAAGACGCATTATGAAAATAAGAAAAGAATTAAACGTTCCGACGATCTTTAACTTAATTGGACCGCTGACGAATCCGGTTAATTTAGAAACACAATTTGTCGGTATTTATAAACGAGATATGTTATTGCCGGTAGCGGAAGTATTGCAGAAACTAGGCAGAAAACAAGCGCTCGTCGTAAACGGAAGTGGATTTTTAGATGAAGCATCATTACAAGGAGAAAACTGCGTCGCTATTTTAAAAGACAATGAAATAATTGAAATGAGTATTGCACCAGAAAACTACGGTTTTTCAAGAGTGAAAAATGAGGAAATTAGAGGCGGAAATTCAAAAGAAAACGCAAAAATTACGCTCGGAGTATTGAGCGGAGAAAAAAGTGTATACCGCGATACCGTTTTACTAAATGCAGGGCTTGCTCTTTTCGCAAACGGAAAAGCGGAAACGATTGAAGAAGGAATTAAACTAGCGGCACATAGCATTGACTCTGGAAAGGCATTAGAAAAATTAAACTTATTAATTACAGCAAGTCATGAAAAATTAGAAAGGGTGAATTAAAGTGGGGACGATTTTAGACAAAATTGTAGAGCAGAAGAAAGTAGAAATTGAGGGGTTATATGAAACATATTCACCAGTGAAAGAAAAAAGGAAAACACACTCACTTGTAAAAGCTTTAGAGCAGTTTACTGTAATCGCCGAGGTAAAGCGAGCGTCTCCATCAAAAGGCGATATAAATTTACACGTTGATGTACCAAAACAAGTGAAAACATATGAAGAATGCGGCGCTGGAGCGGTTTCCGTTTTAACAGACGGTCAATTTTTTAAAGGATCGTTTCACGACTTACAAACTGCAAGAGCAGAAAGTAACATTCCTCTTTTATGTAAAGATTTTATAATTGATAAAATTCAAATTGATAGAGCTTATGAAGCTGGTGCAGATCTTATTTTATTAATCGTTGCAGCATTGTCAAAAGAGAAATTAAAAGAGCTTTATAACTACGTACTAGAAATGGGATTAGAAGCGATTGTTGAAGTTCATGATGAACAGGAATTAGAAATTGCAATCGAATTAAATCCGCACGTTATCGGAATTAATAATCGTAATTTAAAAACGTTTGAAGTAGATTTAAGCCAAACTGAAAAACTCGGAAAAAGACTGAATGAGGAAAACTTACTTTGGATTAGTGAAAGTGGTATTCATTCAAAAGAAGATATTATTCGCGTCAAACGAGCTGGTGCAAAAGGTGTATTAGTTGGTGAAGCACTTATGACAACGTCTTCTATTAGTAGCTTTTTCGATGAATGCAAGGTGAAAATATGAAAGTGAAGATTTGCGGCATCACTGATATGGAAACAGCGAAAAGAGCTTGCGAATACGGAGCAGATGCAATCGGATTCGTTTTTGCAGAAAGTAAACGCCAAATCACTCCAGGGCAAGCGAAAGAAATTATTGGGGAAATTCCAGCCCACGTTTTCAAGGTCGGTGTTTTCGTAAATGAATCGGTAGAAGTGATCCAGAAAATTGCAGAGGAGTGCGGGTTAACGCATGTGCAATTACATGGGGATGAAGACAACCATCAAATCAGAAGATTGAAGATTCCGTCTATAAAAGCGTTAGGAGTAGCTTTAGAACAAGATATTGAACATGCGAAAAAATACGAAACAGATTATCTGTTATTTGATAGCCCGAAAGAAAAGTTTTACGGAGGGAATGGTAAGACATTTTCATGGGAGTTACTCGCACATATGCCAAACGAGTTGCGAGAGAAAACGATATTAGCTGGCGGATTAAACGTCATTAATATAGAAGAAGCTATTCAAACCGTTCAGCCATATATGGTCGATGTGAGTAGCGGGGTAGAGACAGAAGGAAAGAAAGATTTGGAGAAAATAAAACAATTTATTAAAAAAGCGAAGGAGTGTTCCAAATGAACTACGCATATCCAGATGAAAAAGGTCATTACGGTATATACGGAGGACGATACGTTCCAGAAACGTTAATGCAATCCGTACTAGAACTAGAAGAAGCGTATAAAGAAGCGATGCAAGATGAAGCGTTTCAAAAGGAATTAAATCATTATTTACAAACGTATGTTGGAAGAGAAACACCGCTTTATTTCGCTGAAAATATGACGAAGTATTGCGGCGGAGCAAAAATCTATTTGAAACGTGAAGATTTGAACCATACGGGAGCTCATAAAATTAACAATACAATCGGTCAGGCACTTCTTGCGGTAAGAATGGGTAAGAAAAAAGTTGTCGCTGAAACAGGAGCAGGACAACACGGAGTTGCAACAGCTACTGTATGTGCCCTTCTCGGTTTAGAATGCGTCATCTTCATGGGAGAAGAAGATGTGAGACGACAAAAATTAAACGTGTTCCGAATGGAATTACTCGGAGCAAAAGTAGAAAGCGTAGCGGCAGGTAGCGGCACGTTAAAAGATGCGGTAAACGAGGCGCTTCGTTACTGGGTTTCACATGTACACGATACGCACTACATTATGGGATCAGTTCTCGGACCACATCCATTTCCGCAAATTGTTCGTGATTTCCAAAGTGTAATTGGAAAAGAAACGAAAAAACAATACGAAGCGTTAGAAGGGAAATTACCAGAAGCAGTCGTTGCTTGTATTGGTGGCGGTAGTAATGCAATGGGAATGTTTTATCCGTTCGTACACGATGAAGAAGTTGCCCTTTACGGCGTAGAAGCAGCTGGGAAAGGCGTTCATACAGAAAAGCACGCGGCGACTTTAACGAAAGGAAGCGTCGGTGTTTTACACGGATCGATGATGTATCTTCTGCAAAATGAAGAAGGACAAATTCAAGAAGCGCATTCTATTTCGGCAGGACTGGATTACCCAGGTGTTGGACCAGAACATAGTTTACTAAAAGATATTGGACGCGTTTCTTATCATTCAATCACAGATGACGAAGCGTTAGACGCGTTTCAATTATTAACGAAAAAAGAAGGGATTATCCCGGCGTTAGAAAGCTCACATGCTGTCGCATACGCTTTAAAATTAGCGCCGAAAATGAAGAAAGACGAAGGTCTTGTCATTTGCTTATCTGGCCGCGGTGATAAAGATGTAGAGAGTATAAAACGTTATATGGGAGAGGTGTAAAAAATGGGAGTAGAAAAAATTAAAGCAGCGTTTGAAAATGGCAAGAAAGCATTTATTCCGTACGTAATGGGCGGAGATGGTGGACTTGAAAAGTTAAAAGAAAGAATCCGTTTTCTAGATGAAGCAGGAGCAAGCATCGTTGAAATCGGTATTCCGTTTTCAGATCCAGTCGCAGACGGTCCAACTATTCAAAGAGCAGGAAAACGTGCGCTAGATAGCGGTGTAACATTAAAAGGGATTTTTCATGCATTAGCAGAAGTGAGGCAAGAAGTTCAAATTCCATTTGTCCTCATGACATATTTAAATCCAGTACTAGCATTCGGAAAAGAACGTTTCATCGAGAGCTGTCTTGAAGCAGGTGTGGATGGCATTATCGTTCCAGACTTACCGTATGAAGAACAACATATTATTGCGCCGCTTCTACGTGAGGCGAAAATAGCTTTAATTCCACTCGTAACTGTAACAAGCCCAATTGAACGAATCAAGAAAATTACGAGTGAATCACAAGGATTCGTTTACGCCGTTACAGTAGCGGGCGTAACGGGAGTACGTCAAAACTTTAAGGACGAGATTCATAGTTACTTGGAAAAAGTAAAATCACACGTTCACTTACCAGTTGTTGCAGGATTCGGTATTTCAACACGAGAGCAAATAGAAGAAATGATTACAATATGTGACGGTGTTGTCGTTGGAAGTAAAGTCATTGAGCTATTAGAAAATGAAAAGCACGAAGAAATATGTGAGTTAATACATGCAGTAAAAGAAACAGAAGAGGCATAAGTCTCTTCTGTTTCTTTTATGTGAAAAGTGTTAAAATATACAGAAAACACTTATAATTCAGAGGTGAGAAGGCATGCTAAGACGTAAACTATTATATCTTCTTTTAACCGTACCACTATACGCTTGGCTAATTAGCATGACGAAAATAGAATTACTAGCTCTGTTTCTAGGGTACTTATTCATCTTCTCTAACCTAAATCGGATTCAAGAGCAATCTATTTTCGAAGTATGTATATTTTCGGTTAGTATAGAACTATTTAGTATCGTTTCGATTGTATTATTAAATGAATTATTCCAATGGATCCATTCATTTGAATTAATGAAACTTGGGAATATTGTATTGCAAGTAATATGTGCTTATATTGTGTTTGTTGTGTTAGACAAAATAATCGGACAGCAGACGGTTTTTCAGGATAAAAGAAAATGGGATTGATTCAAAAAAAGAGCTGTTTGGCTCTTTTTTTAATCTGTTATAAAATTAATTGAAAATTACAATATCTGTTATATAATAGTTAAAAATTGCATTTTTTACGAAAAGAGATGATAGCATGGCCATATTGTTGGCACTTATCCCGATTATGATGATTTTTATTTGTTTGTTTTTGTTTAAACAAACGTCATTAAGAGCTTCATTAATCTCTTATGCCGTTTCTGTCGGAATCGTTTTACTCTCGCCAACGTTTCAATTAGGGATAAGTGAAACTGTACACGCAACGATTAAAGGGTGGTTAATTTGTTTTATTGTCGGGTACGTGTTGTTTTTCGGTATTTTTTTATTTCACCTCATGAACAAAATGGGATACATCGATCAAGTAGCGAGATTTCTAGAACAAGTCACGCACGATAGATTATTACAAATGCTTCTTATGTGTTTTGGAATTTGTCCACTTATTGAATCAGTAAGTGGGTTCGGAATTGGTTTTATGGTTGCAGCACCTATTTTTCTTTCATTAGGCTATAAACCATTTCAAGCTGTACTGCTCTCATTTATCGGCTTACTAGCTAGTTCATGGGGTGCAATGGCAACAGGTACGATTATCGGTTCTCAGCTTATCAACATGCCACTCACAACTCTTGGTACAAATACAGCATTATTAAGCATACCGATTTTCGCATACTTTATCATCCTTTCTTTATACGTTGTCGGTGGCTTTCAGGCAGTTATAGAAAAGTGGAAGGAAGGGATAGGATTCTTTCTATTATTTTCTCTCGGAATCTATCTTTCTAACGCATACGTAAGTGTTGAACTAGCAGGAATATTAAGTTCTATCGTTACAATTTCATTTGGCTTTTTAATCATTAAATTAAAAGGAAAAGGTGAGCAAAACCTTTTAACAGAACATGCGGCGGCTACGGAGAGAGAAGTATCCATTATAAAAATTATTAGCCCTTATATTTTTTTAACGGTTTGTATTTTACTTTCTCGCCTCGTTCCAGCATTACATGATCTGCTCAGGTCATATGCAGTTCTCGATTTAAAATCATATTCTTACAAACTAGAGCTACTATATTCGCCAGGGTTTTGGCTCGCCATGACTTGTTTATTTACAATCATTTTCTTCCGCACTCCATCTAATATTATTAAACAATCACTCTCGCAAACGATAAAACAATGGATTCCATTCGCAATTACAACGACAATGTTTATTGCGATTTCAGAGCTAATGGGGGCATCTGGTATGCATTCATTGCTCGCAAAGACAGCTGGTGAAACATTTGGCACCTTTTTCGTTTTCGTTGCTCCATTCATTGGCGGAATTGGCGGCTTTTTAACAGGTAGTAATGCAGGATCAAATGCGATGTTTATTAAACTCCAAATGCAAACAGCGCAAAACGTAGCACTTCCGTGGCAATACGTTACAACACTTCAAAACACCGCATCATCAGTAGCGACAATTGCTTGCCCATCACGGATTACACTTGGTGCTTATTTATGTAATATTCCGTATCGTGAAAACGAACTACTAAAGAAGACGACGTTAATGATTTTTGGTGCGGTGTTACTTGTAGTGGTAGAGGTGATTTTTTGGTATATGTTGATAAAGTGAAACTTTAATTAGTGGGGAGTGTTTTTCATCCCCACTAATTATTAGCTTCACCAATCGGGCTTTTATGGGCAGTTAGGCTCCAGTTAGATTTTTTGGTGGGAGTCTTACTGCCCGTTAATGCGGGGAAAAATAAAAAATCCTCCTGGCAAAGGAGGGTTTTCTTTTTATATGGATAATGCCTTAAGTATGAACAGCTTCTACTAAATGAATAGGAGATGAAAGGTATGCCCTTAAAAAACTACGGTGTATTAAAAGGTACAGTTATACAATCTAAGATTGGAAAAGGCAAAACACCTCATTATCAAGTTCATTTACAAGGTGAAGCAGGAGTAGATTATCGTATTGCAATTAACGTAAAGTCGCAAAGTTATCCGTCAGAAGTTTTATATTTTGCAAGCGAACATATTGATTCAGAAGCTATTCACATTTTACCAACATTACCGTTTGGGTTTACAGAAGTGAAAAACAATAAACCGAAAGTGGCCTTAGATTATGTAAGAGGTAATTTATTTGACTCAAAGAAAATGATTCCTTTACCTGCTGAAAGAGCAGGAGTTGATAATGATTTAAATGAAATGATTGAACGTTATATAAAACGAGCAAAAGAGGAAAAAGCGATTATTTATGCGTTTGGCGAAAGATGGGGACCAGAAGAAAATACACCCGATTCTTACTTTCATTTCAAACCTGGAAACGGTATACACGATATTCATATGAATCAAGGGAATGTAGAGAAATGGAAAGGTGATAATGGTATATGGCAAGACGGAGGAATACTCATTCACTTTGAAAAGGAAGAAGAATGGATCGGTATCTTTCTTGCCTTCCAATCACAGTCATGGTGCACCGATGAAGAAGGGCATGCTCGTGTTCCGGTTGAGAATTGTGATTATAAGAGAAATGATTGATGAGAAGAGCTAGTTCAAAATGGACTAGCTCTTCTCATTGTATACAAGATATATAGTGATGAAATTATGTTTGTAATATTAAAAAATGGTGATAGGGTTATTGATTTTTATTCGTATTAGAAAGTAGGTACCCAATTAGCAGGACAAGGAGGTCTACCTTTGAAGATAACGGAAGAAAATGTTGTGCAACAAATTAAAAAGCGTAATGAGAAAAGCGTTACGTTTATTATTCAAACATACGGCGGTTTACTAAGCGTGATTATTAAAAGATATGTACAGAGTAATCAGCAAGATTATGAAGAATGCTTAGATGATGTATTATTAGCCATTTGGTTTCATATCGATTCATTTGATTCAAGTAAAAATACGTTTAAACAATGGATAGCAGCCATTGCTAAATATCGGGCAATTGATTATCAGCGGAAAAATGCGAGAAATCAGCAACAAACTGTCTGTACAGAGATTAATGATCGTCTGTATCAAGAACAAAGAAAACAAAATGACTTCTTAGACGTACAGGAATTGCTTAGTGAGTTGTCAGCAACAGAGCGTAACATTTTTGAAAAGTATTATTTAGAAGGTGTACCGTCTCGTGAAATTGCATCCCACCTTAATGTGAAAGAGTCATGGATTCATAACAAACTGTCACGCGGACGAAAAAAGCTCAAACAGATTTTTATTTTTAAAAATGGAGTGTGAGGGCATGTCTATTTATAAAGAGTTAAATGATATTCAGTTGGACATCACAGAGTTTGAGGAGACTCCCTTAACCAAAATAGAGGAAAAGCAGTGGGAAAAACGTGTGAAAAATAAGCTACGCAAAAATAAAAAAACAAAAAAATGGTTCGGAGTCGCAGCAGCTTGCATGTTAATTGTCAGTATTACAGTGCCACTTGGACAAACATCTTTAGCGAATATGCCATTTATTGCGGGATTGATTGAAAAATATATTGATAAACAGCAACCACTTGACTATTCTCCCTATAAAACGGCTATTGGGAAAACTGCTGAAAATAAATACGGTAAACTGACGTTAAATGAGGTATTAGTGGATGACAATAAATTATTCATCAGTTCAACATTTGAGCCAGCGAAGGGTGTGAAATTTGATTATCAAACATATTTAATTCCACAGGTACGAATAAATGGGCGTGACTTTTCTAATACAAAGGATGCACAATCAATTGCAGTAAATGATTCTATGTTTACAATTTACGGTGGTATCGAGTTAAGTGAAATGCCACAAACTGATGAACTTCAAATCGAAATTACTTATGATACATTCAACAGGGATACTGTAATTGAGCAACCATGGATATTTGCTATTGAAGTATCACAAGCTCAGTTGATGAAAGAGAAGCGGACGTTTGATTTAAATGAAACAATTGCTTTATACGATGGCAATAAAGTAACTGTTAACAAAGTAGTTTCTACGCCGATTTCCACAACGATTTATTATGATGTGACACAAAGTACAAATGAAGATATTTATTTTAAAATCGAATCAGAATCTGGGGAAGCACATACATTTAAAGAGGTGGTTATATCGAATGAAGATGGCGGTATTTCTTTTAGTAGATTTGATGGAATAAATGTAGCGGTGGGAAAATATTCACTTGTACCGTATTCGGGGAAAGAAAACAAAAAAATTGGACCACCTATTCTGATTCAATAACTTATTAAAGCTGATAAATAATTATTTAAGGAGAGAAGAGGACGTTCACAACGAACGTCCTCCTCTTATTTTATAAAACCCAAAACTCACAAGTGTAGAAATACAAGAGAAAAGAAGCGCCACACTAGAAAACGCGATGAGATACATATTATACTTCATCATTTTTCCGATGAGTTGGTTACTGTCGTACTGAAAAAGTCCTGCAATTATATTGAATAAAAATAACATGATAAACATGACGATGACGCCGTCTATTGATCCTTTAATGTCTGGTTTACTTAAAGCAATATGTGCGGAAATACAAATAGCTATAAATAAAAATAACCAAAAAGAAGGGGTTAATAAATTGCTCATTGTAAACAAGCTCTTTAATAAAAAGAATGTTGATAAAAACATGTTTTGGATCATGTCTAAGTTAATAGAAGTCGATGCAATTGTTGTTTCAAGAGTCGTATTAAATAAAGAATATGACTCTGGTACGAAATAGCGCATTAAAAGTATTAAGGCAGTAATACCAGAAATAATAGGGCCGATTCCGATGAAGAAATTCCCAATTCGTTGATATATACTTTTTTGATTGTATTGATGTTGTACGTAACCTAAAGCTCCCTGACTTGTATCTGTTGGGAAGAACTGCGTTGCTACAATTTTATGACGAAATAATAGACACATAATTGCATGTCCAAGTTCATGAATAGGGACACCGATCCATGCAGTCAAAAGAAAGCCTTTCCTTCCGAAAGCTCTCGACCAATACGTTCGTGTGAGAGATTCTAAATAACCTAATATAAATCCAATTACAATGATGACACCAATTAAAGAAAATAATTGGATCACACTTGTAAGGAGTGTTTGAAAAATCGAGTTTACAAATTCCACTGTCTTCATCCAATCTATTAAAAATGTTATTTGCTCTGTTTCATAATAACATTATTTTTCTATATTACTAGCATACATAGTTTCGTTTAAAAGAAGGATTTCATATTCTTTTTCTTGTAGTCATGTTTTATGTACAAAGTCATATATTGAATTTGTAACACCCTATCAGGTATATGCTTAAGGAGGGATGAGAGAATGAAATGTCCGGCATGTAATACAGAAAATGCAGCGGAAGCAAAGTTTTGCGGGAATTGTGGACATTCGTTAACAGAAGAAGTGGTGGCAAGTGGTGCACAGGAAGAAGGGGAGCAACAAGCGCGCGTAGCACAAGTAAAGGAAACTCGTCCGAATGAAACGGTAGAGCAAGCGAAGAGATTTGCAAGTGGCTATTTTCAGTTTTTTACAGATGCTTTAAAAGCACCGACAGCGATTATGAAAAATGGCAATATTGAAGTGCGAAATGGAATTGTAAGTCTTGTTCTTATTTGTTTTTTAGGATCATGTATTTTTTATAGAATGATGAGCGCAACGGCAGCTGTTACGAGAACATTAGTACCAGATATAACTACTCCTACTTTCTTTGGAGAATCTGTAAAAGTCTTTTTCTTTTTATTAATTTTAACGTTATTTGTCGGATTTATTATTTTTGTAAGTGGTAAGATGATGAAATCTTCTTTTTCATTTCTTGAAGTATTCGGTATATGGGGAACGATAGCGACTCCGGCTATTGCTATATTAGTTTTTTCTTTTCTGTTTAGTTTCCTATTGATCTTTTTTCTACCAATATTATTAGGGGTGGCTACAACGTATATGTCAATTAGTATCATCGTAGCTATATTAAAACTAGATAGCGGTGGATTAGATCCTGTTTACACTCTTCTTATCGCAAATGTTTTAATCGGAATCGCAACGTGGATTGTACTTTGGTCTTACATTAATACGATAATTCAAACTATTACTGGAGGATTTACGGGCTTCTAAGGAAAAGGTGGTTGAATGGATGAATGTATGTACAAAGTGCGGAATTCCGTTTGAAGATGGTGTGCAATTTTGTCAAAACTGCGGGACGAAGAGGGGAAGTCCTGTAGTAAAGAAGAACATGAGCGGAGGTACAAAAGTTGGTATTACACTTTTAGTAATACTTATTATAGCGATTGTTGGATTGTATTTGTACGGATCATCGTATTATGCACAGGTGGCACAAGTAGACCGAATGATTACGATTTTACAAGAGCGGGACGGGGAGAAATTAGCTGAGGTCATCACGGCAGATGATCCATCGGTTATTGTAACGAGAGAGAGTTTAACGCCTCTATTTTCATATATAAAAGAAAACCCATCTTACGTGAATGAATTGAAAGAATATTTGAGGCAAGGTGAAAAACAAGGGGATGGAATAGAAAGAGCAGATTTTTCTTTAACGAAAGACGGGAAGTATTTCTTTTTATTTGATCGGTATAAATTGAAAGCAAAGACGTATTATACGACTCTGCTTACAAATGAAAAAGGTACATCTTTAAAATTGAACGGAAAAGAAATTGATAAGACAAATGATAAAAAGTTTGAGAAGCAATATGGACCGTTTCTTCCAGGAACTCAAGTATTTCAATCCGAATATAAAAATGATTATGTAAAACTATTACGTGAGGAAAAGGTTGTACTTATGAAACAAAGTCAAAATAATGTAACGATAGACTTAACGTTACAAGGGCAATATATTACAGTTCAAACGAATGCGCCTGGTGCGACATTATACGTGAATCAAAAGCCAGTTACAGCGTTGACCGGAGAAGAAATTACGTGGGGACCGGTAGCAACTGATGGAAGTGCGGCGATTTATTTAGAACGAAATGGAGAAAACGGAAGGGAAACGACAAAGGTAGAAACGGTAACGGCACTTTCTACGTATAATCTTCCATTTCAAAAGAAAAGCACAGAAAAAACAGTTGTTTACAATGTCACCCCGCCAGTGACGACTGGGTATGTATATAATGGTTTCATTTTTCCGGATAGTGATATTCGAAAATTAACGAGTGCGGATTTAAGATATGTAACGAAAGAACAGTTGAAAATTGCTAGAAACGAAATATACGCAAGACACGGACATATTTTTCAAACGAAAGATATGCAAGCGTACTTTTCAAAGCAGTCTTGGTACAGAGAAAACCCGTACTTTACAGGAGCGTTAACGGATATTGAATCTTATAATGTTGAACTGATCAAATCAAGAGAATAGAGTGCATGATAAAAGGTACAGTGCATAACTGTACCCTTTTATGATTATTTAGCTGGACCAGGATCCCTTGAGAAAAAGATGTGAAAGAGGAATGTGACTTTGCTTGCTTTTCCTGATGTACTAGCCTGTACAGCGGATAAAGCACTAGACGTTAAAGCTGCTTCAGAATGGGGTGGCACGACTATTTTGAGCGCATCATCATCATCTGAAGTAGTAACTGTTATTGTATCTGGAGATAAGTTAACGATTTTAACAGTACCGACGGGGAAGATGGACTTGCCAGCGTGTGATGCAGAAGCGAAGCGGGTAGCTTTCCAAATAGTTTGTGCGAAAGTATCATCGTTAGATAACCAAGCGCGAGCGCTGTATATTGTTGTGTTAATGGAAAACTCTTGTTCAAGCGGGAGGGCGGGTCTCGGTTCTATCGGTTCCTCTGGAAGCTGGGCGAGAAGGCCGGCGCACATGTATGTTTCACCTACTTTCAATGGTTACTGTTATAGCATATTAAACTTCTTGTTTATAAGACACGACGGTTACCTATTTACGCATAGTCTTTTGCACCAAATTTGTAGATGAAATTCTCTTTCTTTACAATGGAAGTAGGTGTTATTTTTATAAAATATGGAAATCGTAAAGAGTATGTAAAAAAGAAGGAGTGGTAAAGTGAACTATGTCATTATTGGCGGAGATGCCGCTGGTATGAGTGCTGCAATGCAAATTGTTAGAAACGATGAAACTGCAAATGTTGTAACGTTAGAAAAAGGTGAAATCTATTCATACGCTCAGTGCGGATTACCGTATGTGATTAGTGGTGTTATCGCTTCTACTGAAAAATTAATTGCACGCAATGTAAAGACGTTTCGTGATAAATATGGAATTGATGCGAAAGTGCGTCATGAAGTAACGAAAGTAGATACGGAAAAGAAAATCGTGTATGCGGTACATACGAAGACGAAAGATGTATTTGAATTTTCATATGACCGTTTATTAATCGCGACTGGTGTACGCCCTGTTATGCCAGATTGGGAAGGTAAAGATTTACAAGGTGTTCATCTTTTAAAAACAATTCCGGATGCTGAGCGTATAGTAGGCACGTTACAAACAAATAGTGTTGAGCACGTAACGATTATTGGCGGCGGTGCAATTGGTCTAGAGATGGCAGAAACATTTGTAGAACTAGGAAAGAAAGTAAGAATGATTGAGCGAAACGATCATATTGGCACAATTTATGATGCCGATATGGCGGAATATATACATAAAGAAGCAGATAAACATAATATTGAAATTTTAACAAATGAAAATGTAAAAGCGTTTAAAGGAAAAGAAAGAGTAGAACAACTGGAGACGGATAAAGGGACGTATAAAACTGATCTCGTTTTAGTATCTGTCGGTGTACAGCCAAATACTGATTTTCTTGAAGGGACAAATATACGTAAAACTCATAAAGGTGCAATTGAAGTAAATGCTTATATGCAAACGAATGTGAAAGACGTATATGCGGCTGGCGATTGTGCAACACATTACCATGTTATAAAGGAAATTCATGATCATATCCCGCTCGGAACGACTGCGAATAAACAAGGGCGACTTGCCGGACTCAATATGGTTGATAAACGAAGATCATTTAAAGGTACGTTAGGTACAGGCATTATTAAATTTATGGATCTGACGCTCGCAAGAACAGGCTTAAATGAAAAAGAAGCAAAAGGGCTAAATATCCCGTATAAGACGGTCAAAGTAGATTCAACAAATATGGCGGGCTATTACCCGAGCGCTTCGCCACTTCACTTGAAATTACTATATCACGCCGATACGAAACAATTATTAGGCGGACAAGTAATTGGAGAAGAAGGTGTAGATAAACGTATTGATGTTATCGCAATGGCACTTTTCAATAAAATGAGTATTCACGATTTAGAAGATGTTGATTTAAGTTACGCACCACCATATAACAGCGTTTGGGATCCAATTCAACAAGCAGCAAGGCGAGCGGAATAGCACTTTTTAAGTGCTATTTTTTTCGTTAAAGGGGAATAAAAAAAGTTTCACTTTATTTCGAATATACCGTTCGCTCTTGAAAACATAGTACGTATCGCTTATATTGTCATATAGTATTTATTTTTTAATAAAGCAATGAACGAACCAGGGGGCACAGTATGGCAATTAACATGAATACAATCGAAGAATGGATTGCTGAATCAAATGCAAGAAACGAAGAAGACTTAGGAAACGTTGTTGAAGAGATGAAAGAAGTCTGTGTCGGACTTGATAACGCGACATTAATTTATACGAAAAACGTATTTTGTTTCGGTAAGAAAGTAGAAGTATTGTTCTTCTTCCAAGATCACGTCGTTATCGGAGAAGAGAAGGAAGAGTATATTGAGATTGGAAAATTAAAGTATGATGATATTACAAATAGTAACTTAAAAACAAATGATAAAAATACAACGTTAGAACTAAAGTTTGCTAACGGACAATCTATCAGTTTAGATAGTCTGAATGATAACTACGGTACGAAAAATTGGTTATTTGCAAGACAAATTAAGAGTATTTTTAAATTAATCTAGTAAAAAGCAGACCCCTAATGGTCTGCTTTTTTACTTATTTCCTATTACGCAAAGGCACCCTCTTTCTTCGTAACATTTCACGCTTGTAAATCCCGTCTTATAAAAAGGTTTACTAATTCTTCGGTCGTCTTAAATTTATCCATATGATATTGAATTTTGAAAGTTTCAGCGACTAGTAAAAAGGATCCGTTCGGTTTTAAGACGCGAAATACTTCTTTCATATCATTCTCAACATCGGGCCAAAAGTAATGGGTTTGAAGGGCGGTAATGAGATCGAAGAAGTTCGTATTGTATGGAATAGAGGAAACGTTTGCCTGATGAATGATTACTTTTTCTGTTTCTACATCCTTCGTATTGGTTTTCTTTGAGTTTTCAACAGCCTGTTCTGAATAGTCAATGCCGTATATTTTTCCGTGGGGAGTTACTCTTGAAAGGCTATGTATTGTTTTACCACCCCCACAACCAATATCTAAAATAACTGCATCTTCACGTATATGTATTTTTTGTAAAGCCCAATTTGTTAGTCTCGTATGCGCAGCATTCATAAAAAGCATAGAGGAACCAATTGTTCCGCGAGGATTTTTCGCTTGTTTGATTAAACGTTGTAAAATGCCCAATTTAAACGCTCCTTTTATGTAAGAATATATACTCATTTCGCTTTTAATAATTTAACTCCTCTAAAAAAAGCACGCCGTCTACCGGCGTGCTTCTAATTATGCAAGGACCCTTTTAGCCAATTTCGCGCTCGATACGCCCCAACCGGAATTTGAATGAGTGAAGTTTCATTTCCGGCATCAATCCCGTACAATTGATCGCATGAATTTGTATCAAAACTAAGTAAAGGATGACCACCCATTCCCATAGCGGTCGCAGCTAAAACAAGTTTATGAACGAGCATGCCAGCTTCCATTTGATGAATTCGATATCCTCTATAACCTAATTTACTTTTATAGTAATCTTTATTTCCGATTACATGTAGACAAAGTGGTACTTGAAAAAGATTGACGTTATCCATCGTCATACTAGATTGAAGCGGATAACGAAGGTCTCCGTACCGAAGTGGCTGTATGGAATGTGTCCTACTGTTATAAGCGTAAGCGCCGTTTTCTATGTCTTTTACGTTATAAAAACATCCATATAGTGAGACGCGTGCGTTTTCATTTAAATATTTGCCATCAAGGTCGTTGTAATAAGGGAAGGAGAGGCTCGCTTCTTGTAGTAAAGTAGCGAGCTCGGCTGCATCCCATTTCGTTAAAATGAAGTCAGAATCAGGTGAATATCGTTTTTTACAAAGTTGTAAGAAATCATATGATAAACGTTCCACTTTAGGTAGCTGTACAGCGTGTGCACTATATTGTTGTCGTTCTTCACAGGTAAATGTTTGGAAGTGTTCTGTCGATTCAATCATAGATGCCGCGTTTATTTTTTTTATCATCGGATAGTCATCTACATGTTTTGAGCGAACGAAATGCTGATGTGTTAACGGCGGGATTTGCTGCAGTAAGTTATGAGAAGTAACTGTTTTATTTTCACGATGATCGTTGTGAAACCAATCTGTATTCGGTTCTGTACTTAAAGGAATAACAGCATACACACTTTCTGCACCTTCTGACAGTCCAAGTAAATGATTCATTGCCCGGTCTAGAAACTGAAAATATACACCATTTGTATAACCAAATTGTTTTGCACATTCAAGTAATTGACCGATGAGAACACCGCTATCTAATCCTTGCAGACGATACGAAAAGTTATTGTATTTAAAGAAGTTTTTCCAAAACATAGTGGATACGAATGCAGCACCAAAACAAGAATGAATGTTACAACGATTGCCGAGTGCTTCTGTAAGATAAGAATCGAAATTTCCTTCGCGAAGTAAGATAAGTCGGTGATGTGCGGCGTCGTAATGGTAAATGCCATCTGGATAATGATCAATTTTTAAATACATATATAATTCATTTGGATATAAAGCACCCCCAGAAGGGATGAATCTTCGAAATAGAGTCGTTGTTTTATTATTTTCTAGGTTAGTAGTAGGCTGACATAATTGTGTTAAACCAAATGAGTACCAAAGATAATGACCGATTTCCTCTAAGTTAGGTTTAGTAGAAGAATTCCGCAAAGTTAAAGGGATTTCTAAAGAGAGAGGGATGACTGGTAAATTTCGATATAATTTATAAGGAAGTGGTGCGTCTTCCCAATCAATCTCTTTATCAGACGACATAATTTCATTAATAGAAAAATGGAGATGATGTAAAAAAGTATCCAGTTGCATCAAATTTCCCCCTCGCTATGAATTATGGAAACGGATGCGGGTGTGGATTTAACTTTTCATTCGTTAAAGGCTCAGCTCTATATCCAAGTGTCATCGGTACGGTATAGACTCTATCCAGTCCTGTAACCCGAGTGAGATGGTGACCGAACGTCATCGGTAACATGCCTGGAATAATGACTTTTACACAATGTAAGCCGTTCTTTTCTATAAGGCGGACCGTTTGATCTACAACGATTACTTCAAGTCTAGATTGATGTAGCCGGTTTAAAAGTTGATGAAGATCAGATGTTAAATCCATATCAAATGATTGTAATGCATTCATTTCTTGGAACGTTTGCACCGGAGCATCTTCACGTAAAAGGAAGTGAAGACGTTCTTCCGCTTCTTTCAATCCGTACAGCATACTATGATCTTCCATTTGCGAAACAAGATATGGATCTTGTAAACAGTTTTCATATTTCTCTCTTTTTTGTTCAAGCTCTTCATCTGTTATAAGTAACATGCCCGCTATTTCATGAATTGCATTTTTTACAGCTCGAATTGGTTCCATATGTGCGCCGCCAGCACAGACGAGATTCATACCATCTTGCCTTGTATTTTTCGCAATGACCCATATGCTCGGAATACCATGTTCCATCGTTGCGTTGAAAATGTATAATTCATATCCAGTAATTGTGCGTAAGCGTTCAATCATTAATTGTAATTCAGTATCATTGGCTGAACTAAGATCGAGACGGGGAAGAGGTAATTCTGCATACCAAGTGAGTAAGAAGGCATCACGTTCTACAATTTCTAAAATGCCATGAAAAATTGCCTCTTCTAAACTACCGCCAATGGCACATCCATTTGATGTTTCATATACGAAAGCATCTCTATGACCAAGGCTATAATAAGCGATTGATTCTGGAACTAGAAGTGGTCGGTTTTGTAATAAAGAATATCCCCATACCCAGTTTTGCTCATAATCAGGATCAAACGGTTTAAACGGAAAGGTATCACGATTATAGTGTCCATTTGTATGTACACCAAGTGTGAGGGGATTCAGTGCAATATCTTCTAGCTCACGAAAACTGCCATGTACATTTGTTTTTTTTCCACGAGGCGACATACCGCAATAGCGTTCTAATCCTTCTAAAATAGCGGTTGCTTCACTAAGTGCGAATGACTGAGTCCGGCCCGCGACACCTTCATTTCCAAACAGTAACGGCATGTTTATAATAACATCAGCAAACGGTAATAAAGAATGTTGCATTTTTCCGTTTAAAATACCAGTCCGGTAATCTAAATAGTCTCTCGTTAAAAATGTGTTTAGCTCATGAATCGAACGGCAGCGATACGCTTCGTTGCTCGTTTTTAAACTCGGTTGTAAAGAAAGTTCTGCTGCATCCGCTGTATCATCAGACAAATTGCTACATACCGGACAGAGAGGGTCTGGAAGAAACGAATGCCGGGTACATTGTAACGTTTGTAAGTCCAGTAAAATGAGTTCATTGTCTATAGAAGAATGTTTGTTAGTTAATATCTTTTCTGTTTCAGCATGAATGAGCTGGCACATTTGTAACATTCCATTTTGGGTGGCGCGTACATCACGCCTCGTCACGTTATCTGCTTTTAACGCATATTTCCGTTGTAGTTCCCACATTTCTTTTTGATCAAATCCAGCTATAAACCGGCGTCCATCAGCGCAGTGGGAACATCCAGTTGTAAGAGGCTTCACGTAAGGACCGATAATACCTTCACCAAACGAAGTAAATGCGCGAAGCCATGGAATATGATTTGAGCGAAAGATAAGCTCAGCATCATGGTGTACGGAAGAAGGAGACCCGTCATGTAAGACAAGAGCAAGATGAATGTTTTCAGGAAGAGCTTCTGTAATTGTATGCTGGCGGATGAGTGAATATTGCTTACACAATTGCTCATGTACATAGTCTGTGAGTAGGCCATCTCCTATAAGTAATATGTTTTGAGTCATTGGTCATCCTCCTTTGCAATTAATACCCCATATACACCGTCTAAGTTGTCTCTTAAAAATGACTCAATAGCTAAATCAAAAACGAATGGATAAAAGTTGTTTTTCGTTAAATTTTGCAAGGCAACTTGTAAAGACTGTACGCCTGGAATTTCTTCCTCTTCTTGTATTGCTACTCTAACAGAATCCGTACTATATAAAACAATGGATGATTCCGGTAACATATTAGCTTTATAAGGAATCTCTTCATTTTGAATATGAAGGAGTGCTTGTTGCAGGGCATTTCTTAACGCGAGTGTTATATTAATATTTGCCGCACCATACCATCTATCATTAATACCGATCCAAACGACAGGAAAACCAAGTAATTCCTCACTCATTCCTACTTTAGGTATTTCATGAATTGCAGAGAGAGCATCGTAATAAAACCTACAATGTTTATCATGAATTTCGGTTAAATCAAGCTCTGTAATCTCTTCTAGCATATGTGATTGGCGTTCACATAACTTATTATTTAAATGTTTTTGTAGTGCTCGGTATACACCTTCTGTCATCGTTTCCCCAGCACCAATACCGATATCAGTATGTTCGGGGATAAGACGATGAATCATTTCAGCTACATATGTTTCAACTCCTGTTAAACCAGCTTCGCGGCGTGCTTCATTATGAGTTAATCCACCGCAAGTTATAGTAGGAAGGGGAGAGGTAGGTCCATCTGATAATGGGTTTGCAACTTGAATATAGCACTGTGATAAAGGCAATTGGTGTAAATCTTGTTCATCCCACATGTGGAATATACCAGCTTCTTTAGAAGTTAACGTATCAAAAAAACGAAAAAGTTCAGTTGAAGTATATTGTCCAGAACGATGGGCAAGGTTTTCTTGAAGATTTTGCACCGTATCAATTGTAAAGATTTCATCGGTTGCGAGAAGATGTTTTATGAAAGGGTGCCACTTTCCTTCAAGTGTTTCCAAGTTTAATAAAAAGAATTGAGGATTATGATGCCTGTGTGAATCTTCAGCGACATGTTTAAATAACTCAAAAACGATAATATTTGCTAACATAGCAGATGCAATTGGTGAGAAAGGTTCAGGTGGATTTTCACTTTGTAAAGTAGTTTCGTGTAGACGATGCCAAGCTGATTCCCAGCATTCTTCACGGTCTGCAGTTACGACAGGTCCAGCTAAACCAATTCTTGATAAGCAAATAGCTGGTATGAAATTTTTCTTAAACTCTCTACAAATAGTATGGATTGCTCTTAAACTTTCAATATCTCCATTTTGGGAAACGTATAAAATCCAGTCGAAAGGCTCGAATACTTCATGCAAAGGGCGATCAATTGCAATATCTATTTCTTGAATAAGTACATTGTCATCATTTGCATATGCACGTTCGCTTAGTTCATGAATTCGATCGTAGTTTGTTTCAGCACGATCTGTAACAAGATAATGAAATGTAGGTAAACCAGATTCTAATAAAGAAGAAACTAGGGAAGTAAGCATATCGCCAGAACCAATTATAAGCACATTTGCTGCGCGGTACGTTTCGAATTTTAAAGCGCCTGAATGGGAATCAGCTTCTAAAAACTCAATTTGCGAAGCGTATCTGTCGAGTAATGCACTGTTTAATTCGTGGGGAGCATCTTGGCTTACATCACGAACGAAACCATTTTCATATAAAATCTCTCCAATTTCAAATACTCGATTTTGATAGGGGAGAGGGAGACCATCAGTTATTTCTGTCAAAGAATGATTACCGTTAAACATAGGCATTAATTTCTCAATCCAGTCATAAATTCCATCACCATCCATACGGAATGAACTGGAGTTATTTCGAAAGTAAACACCCCCGTTTGAATCGGGGAGGAAGAAAGTATCCTTATTTGCTTTAAGCTTTGCATGAACTGGAAGGTTATTCATGTTTATCCCCCTTACGCTTTAGGCATACATTATTAGTCTATGTGGTGTGATTTGTCCCGTATGAATACAATAAAAAAAGGCTGTAGAATGTTTCATTCTACAGCCGTTAATAGATTAATAATCTATTAACCTTCTAATAATAATGATTTTGGATCTTCAAGCATATCTTTAACAGCAACAAGGAAGCTAACTGCTTCTTTACCATCAACAATACGGTGATCGTAAGATAGTGCAAGGTACATCATCGGACGGTTTTCCATACGCTCGTTATCGATCGCAACTGGACGTACTTGGATTTTATGCATTCCTAGAATACCTACTTGTGGGCTATTTAGGATTGGTGTAGACATTAGAGAACCGAACACGCCACCATTTGTAATCGTAAATGTACCACCTTGTAGCTCTTTTAATGAAAGTTTATTATCGCGTGCTTTCAGACCTAAATTACGAATCTCGCTTTCAATTTCAGCGAAGTTCAATTGGTTAGCATCGCGTACAACTGGAACAACTAATCCATCTGGAGCTGCTACTGCAATACCGATATCATAGAATTTTTTAATGATAAGCTCGTCGCCTTGAATTTCAGCATTTAATAATGGGAATTGTTTTAATGCTGCAACAACTGCTTTTGTGAAGAATGACATAAAGCCAAGACGTACATCATGTTTTTTCTCGAAAGCATCTTTGCGTTCTTTACGTAATTCCATGATTGCACTCATATCAACTTCGTTAAATGTAGTTAACATTGCAGATGTTTGTTGAACTTCTACAAGACGTTTTGCAATTGTTTGACGGCGGCGGGACATTTTCACACGCTCAACTGGTTTTTCGAATTCAGTTTTTGCAACTGGAGCCGGACTTTGTTTTGGAGCAGCTGGTGCTTCTTTTGGAGCTGCAGCGTGAGCTTGTACATCATGTGGTCTCACACGTCCAAGTAGATCTGTACTACGTACGTCGTTTAAGTCGATTCCTAATTCACGAGCCATTTTGCGAGCAGCTGGTGATGCGATAGGACGATTTGTATTTGGTAAACCTTGCAACGCTTTATTTTGTTCAGCACTTGGAGCTGCTGCTTTCGGTGCTTCAGTAGTTTCTTGTTTTGGTTGCTCATTAGCCGGAGCAGGTGTGCTTACTGCAACTGCTGCGCCGTTTGCATCTAAAATTGCGATAGTAGCGCCAACTTCAACTGTATCTCCAGGTTCGCCTAGTAACTTCGATACAATACCTGAATCTTCTGCAATGATTTCTACATTGACTTTGTCAGTCTCAAGCTCAACAACGCTGCCACCTTTCTCAACTTTGTCGCCTACGTTGATAAGCCATTGTGAGATAGTTCCTTCTGAAATAGATTCTGCAAGCTCAGGTACTTTAATTTCGATCATTTTAAATGTCCTCCCCTTATTTGCCTAACGGTGTGTTTTGTCTTCTTTAATCTTCGGTAATCTCCATTTGTTAGCCCGGCTGTGGCAGACTATCTGCCACAGCTGAGCCTGAAAAACTCATTGTTACTTTTAGTTGCTAAAAACTTCAATTTCTTGTTTATCTTGACGGAAGTTGTACTTCACATCTAAAGCGTGTGCAACGATTAATTCTTGCTCAGCTTTGTGAGCGAATGGATCGCCACCAGATGGGCTAGAACGATCCGGGCGTCCAATGTAACCTGTTTTCACTTTATCCCCAGCTAGTTCAAACAGAATTGGAGCCATGTAATGCCAAGCGCCCATATTACGAGGTTCTTCTTGAACCCAAATGATTTCTTCTAAGTTTTTAAAGCGTTTAATAATAGATTGAACTTTTTCAGCAGGGAATGGGTACAACTGCTCGATACGAACCATATGAACTTCATCTAAGTTGTACTCATGCTTACCACTTTCGATTTCTGCTGCTAAGTCAATTGCCATTTTACCTGTACTTAAAACAAGGCGTTTTACTTTGTTTGGTTTTGTACCAAGGTTTCCTTGTTCTAAAGCAGGTTGGAAACGTCCTTCACTTAACTCACTACCTGTAGAAAGTGTAAGTGGGTGACGTAATAAGCTTTTCGGCGTCATAATTACTAATGGTCGAACAGCCTCTGTTCCTAAGATAGATGCTTGACGGCGCAAGATATGGAAGTATTGTGCCGCGCTCGTTAAGTTTGCAACTGTCCAGTTGTTCTCCGCAGCTAATTGTAAGAAACGTTCTGGACGTGCACTAGAATGCTCCGGTCCTTGACCTTCATAACCGTGTGGTAATAGAAGAACTAGACCTGATTTTTGACCCCATTTCGCTCTTCCTGCTGAAACATATTGATCAAATAATGCTTGCGCAGTATTTGAGAAGTCACCATATTGCGCTTCCCACATCACAAGAGTTTCTGGAGCGAATACGTTGTAACCATATTCGTAACCAACAACAGCAGCTTCTGATAACGGACTGTTATGAACAGAGAATGATGCGTTAATGTTCGGTAAGCGATGTAATGGTGAATATGTTTCGTTTGTATCAGTATCGTGTAATACGATATGACGATGAGCAAATGTACCACGCTGTGAATCTTGACCAGTTAAACGAATTGGCGTACCTTCTTGTAAAATAGAAGCGAATGCTAACGATTCAGCAAGTGCCCATTCAATTTTACCGTTTTCTTCAAGAGCATCTTTACGGCGCTCAAGAATTTTCTTCACTTTTGGATATACGTTAAAGCCTTCAGGCCAAGATAATAGTCCTTCATTAATTGCACGAAGTGAGTCAATTGAAACACCAGTGTCAATCGGTTGAATTCCTTTTGCAACAACTTCTGGAACTTTAACGTGAATTGTTGCAGCACTCGTATCAGCTGGTGGCACTTGTGCGTATTCAGCCTTTAATTCCTCTTGTATAAACTGAGCAATTGTTTCAACCTCATCTGCATTCAGAACGCCAGCAGATTGTAATTGATCTGCATAAATTGCTCTTACAGTTGGGTGGTTTTTAATTTTTTTGTACACTTGTGGTTGCGTAACTGCTGGATCATCCATTTCGTTATGACCATATCGGCGGTAACCGATTAAATCGATTAAGAAGTCCTTTTTGAACAGCGTACGATATTGGATCGCAAGGTTTGCAGCAGCAAGACAAGCTTCCGGATCATCAGCATTCACGTGAACAATCGGAATATCGAAACCTTTTGCAAGGTCGCTTGAATATTTAGTAGAACGAGAATCATAGCTATCAGTCGTAAAGCCGACTGCATTATTTGCGATAACATGAATAGTTCCGCCAGTTTGGTATGCATTCAATCTACTTAAGTTCAATGTTTCAGACACAACACCTTGACCAGGGAATGCAGCATCACCATGAACTAAAATTACGAATGATTTTGTAGTATCTTGTTCTGGAAGACCAGATTTTTTACGATTCTCTTGAGCTGCGCGTGCGAAACCTTCAACAACAGGGTTAACGAACTCAAGATGACTCGGATTATTTGCTAATGTAACACGGGTGCTAACTTCTTCATTACCAACGACTTGTTCTCTACCCAAATGGTATTTTACGTCGCCAGTCCAGCCAGCATTTGTCTTTACACCTTCTATTTTTGCATGTTTGAACTCAGCAAACATGTGACCATATGGCTTTTCTAATACGTGAGCGAGTACGCTTAGACGACCACGGTGAGCCATACCAATCATGACATCTTCAACGCCGCCTTTAGCACCTTCTGAAACAATTTCATCTAGTATAGGTACAAGCATATCAACGCCCTCTATTGAGAAACGTTTTTGACCAACGAATGTTTTATGCAAGAATTGCTCGAAACCTTCAACAGCAGTTAAACGTTTTAAAAGAGCAGTTCGTTTTTTATTTGATAATGGTTGACGCAATGAATTTGATTCCACCATTTGATGCAACCACGCGCGTTCTTCACTATCTTGTATATGTGAGAATTCATAAGCTAAAGATTTTGTATAAACGTCTTTTAATCTATGAATTACATCAAGTGCAGTGTGAATACCCTCTGGTGCATCTTGCCATACTGTTTTTGCTGGAATCGCTTTTAAATCAGCATCGCTCAGTTCGTTCATTGCTTTTTCGATAAGAGATTGTCCGTTTGCAGCATCTTCCATCGGATTAATGTGAGCCAATGTATGCCCGAAAGAACGAATCTGTTCAACAAGTTGAACGACTTTAAGAATCTTTTCAATGTTCCCTGTGTTTTGAGGAGAAAAATGTGTTGCTGTGTTGTCCCCTGTTACGACATCATCTTGAAACGAAGGAGCTCCAAAAATTTCAAAAAGCTCTTGTAATTCCGGATCAACAGAACCTGCTCCAGTTACGTAAAGATCATACTGTTCAATAACATAACCAAGGTTCGGACCATGGAACTTGGCCCAAGGGTTTGTCGTTGTATTCTTCCTCGTCATTTGTTTAAACCTCCCAATGCATATAATCCTTTTCCTATACAAAAGGTGCATTTTGCTCTTTTTCAATAATTGATGAACTAATAATTAATGTAAATGTTATCTTTACTCTTATGTTATTACAATAATTTACATAATACCAAACACTATTACTTATCTGTTTTGTAAAAAAACATTCACAATTACTTATCACCCAAGTTAATCTTTCATGTTATAAAGTAATTTTACAGAAAAATGGTGTGGATATATTTGGTATGCCTACATTAATAACTATAATTGTTGCATTTAAATATAAGTATAACTGTCGGAATGTTTCGATAAAATTTAGTTCGAATTATGTATATTGAAATAATAAGCGCTTTCATTGATATTATACAACAATACAACGGAATATAGTATAAAAAATAAAAAATTATGAATTTACCATAAACTTTATATCGATAGTGTTAAATATTGAAAGGAAAATGAAGGATTTCTACAAAAAAAGTGGCTATACATAAAAAATACTTCATAAACCGTTAGTTTCTATAAATATGGCGAAAAACAACGTAAAAACAATAGCGCACATCATCCAATAAGGAGAAGAATGAAATATTTTAAAAGGATAAAACAAATATGGAGATATTAAATTTTCACAAAAGCGGGGAGGAGATATAGTAACGGCTATATACATTGTTCCATGTTTCATTTCAAAATAGACGTGCTGAATTTGAAAAAATTTCTTCTATATAAATAGAGTGAAAAATAATTACACTGAATGTAAAGGAACCTTGACGTAAAGTTTCCTTTACATATATACTCGATATAAGGGAGGAGGGAGAAATTTCCTTGGAAAATAAAATGGTCGAATATCGAAAAAAATTTGGACTATCTCAAGAAAAATTGGCTGAGAAACTTGGGGTTTCCAGACAAACCATCATTTCAATTGAAAAAGGGAAATATGATCCATCACTTCCGTTAGCATTTGAAATTGCAAAAGCATTTCAGACAACGATAGAACATGTATTTATTTATGAGGGAAAAGAAGAGGAGGAATAGAGATGAATTATTCACAAAAGTACTTTGTAATTATGGGAATTATCTTTTTAATTATGAGTGGAACTATGATATTAGCAGGTATAATGACGCATTCTGCACCGCCAATTCCAACGTATACAGTACTTGCAATGATGATCATGTGCTTCTGCCTAAGTTACTTACACCCGCAATTTAAAGAAAAAGATGAGCGAATGAAACTCATTCGTTACAAAGGAATGTTCTTCAGCTTTTTTGCGCTAACAGCATACTATCTTCTTTTCTCGATTGGCTTAAACTTAAAAGTAATTACACTATCTGCGGTTGAACTATTGAACATATTAATGGCACTTACGATGAGTACAGTCTTTATATCGTTTGTTGTTTTATCGAAAAGATATTAAGATGTAAGAGAGAAAGGAAGATTAACATATGCAAATGATGTACGCTTTTGGCATGGGGCTTGTTTTATTTTTAGCGGTGTTCCTATTTATTCGTAAAGACGTTCAAGGTGGGACGTTAACGAAAAGAGGATTTTATAAAATGATCGGCTGTTTAGTTGTTATGTTTATAGCGATTATCGTAATGATCGTTTTAATTAATAAAACATTATAGAATTTAAAAACGGAACCTTACTTTATAGTAAGGTTTTTTTATTTGAAATTAATACTAAAAATCACCATAAAAACCATTTACTAACTATATTCCCTATTATATAATCCAATAAAATGATAGAAAGGAGAATAGTATATGAACAAAAAAGCTATCTTCTTTTTATTAACATGTCTACTACTTATAGCTAGTATTACTTATATAATATGTAACAAACGAGAACATGTACCACCTATATTAGTATGGGAGGGCCAGGAATACTACATTACGAATGAACCTGCCAAAGCAGAAGAAGTCGGACAAAAACTTGGCGAAGTAACAAAGAAAATTGAAACGAGCAAACAGCCTACTAAAGATAGTGAATCCAACAGATTACAAGAAAAAACAGAAGTATTTGAAATGATTTTAGAAGAAGAGGATGAAAGGCGCCCCATACTCGTAAAAGAACCTAATAGTGAAGAATATAGAGTAGCAAGGCCGATGTTAAAACAAGTATTATAATAAAAAGGAGATTCATATGCAGACAGTAACGTCATATCCATGGTCGTTAAGAAAAATATTTGTCTTTTTCCTTTGCTTTATTCTGCCTCCTATCGGTGCCATTTACATTTTGATGAATAGAGAGGCATTACAAAAAAGAGATATCATTTCATACCTATTATTTGCGGCTACTAATATATCACTTTGGTTATCGCTTATGGTTTTTGATCGGAGCATATGGATGGTAGCAGGACATTATGTACTTGGAGTAATTATTATTGTTTTTTCAAATATGAATAAGAGATAAACCAGCAATCTTAAAGTTGCTGGTTTTTATTTTATAAAGAAGGTCTTGTAGAAATACTACAAGGCTCTTTGTCTTTTGGGAAAGAATAGAAAACAAATCATATAAATGATATACTAAAAAATGTTTGTAATGTAAGTTTCATACTATTGTATAGTGATGACTTACTAGAAAAGATAAGAGGAGAATGAACGTGAAAAAGGTAAAGAAATTATTGCTGCTAATGATGGTAATAGGATTAACAGTTGGTGTTCTAGCAGGATGTGCAAACCCGAAAGATACTGCTGAAGAATTTTTAACAGCGTTACAAAAAGGTGATGTAGAAAAGGCTCGTACATTTGTTGAAAGTGACAAAGAGTTTAGTAAACTAAATGAAAAAACAGATGATGCTGAAGCAAAAGAAATGCTAAGCGCAATTACGAAAAACTTTAAATTTGAAAAGTTAGAAGAAGTATCGAAAAACGATGACAAAGCAAAAGTGAAAGTGAAAGTTACATCTGTTGATCTATCCGTTGCCGTAACAAAAGCAATGGGAGAAGTGATGCCAATGGCTTTCGCTAGTGCCTTTAGTGAAGACAAAGAGCAATCCGAAAAAACAATAGAAAAAACAATGACATCAACTATCATCAAAAACTTAGCGGATAAAGATGCAGCAATGGCAACTCGCGAAGTTACATTGAACTTAAAGAAAAACAAAGATGGCGACTACAAAATCGTAGCTGATGACAACCTACAAGAATTGTTATTTGCTAATGCGAAGTCTTTGGAGAAGATGTTTGGTGGGAAGTGATTTACTTACATAAAAAAAGAGACACCATATCACGTAGTAGGTTGATATGGTGTCTCTTTTTTATGACCCCGGAGAGGTTCGAACTCACGACCTCCACCCTGTCAAGGTGGCGCTCTCCCTGCTGAGCTACGGGATCTTCAAAAATGCATATGTAATAACATCTTTAATCATTATGCTAAAGCAATTATATATAATTAACTGAAAATTTACAATGTTTTTATATAGTAAGTTTTTAAAGAGGTAGTGTAATAGAAAATAGGTTTATTTCAGAGGTATATTAGTATGTATGTTTTTATATTTAATAAGTAGGAGATGCTGAATTGTTATGATTTTCGATACCAATCCAAAGGACCTTCATCACTTAAATCAACAAGAAAAGGAAATAAGAAGTGTAAAGGTAAGCTTATAAATTCTGGCATAGCGTTCAATGTTTTCTTTGATAGATATTGCCGTCCGAAACAATACGGACAATCTTTTTCAAATGTTATGAGAAGCGACCATACATCTTTTACTTTCCACTTCGTGTTACAATACGTGCAACGCGCCATGGAGTTCCTCCTCATTTTAAAGTGTTTTCTAATATATCCCATTTTATTGTGCTAAAGTCAAGTGTATTTGGTGTGATAGAATGTAAGTTGGTTTGTGTTTTTATATGGATGTATTCCGTAATTTATGACCAAATGAATGTAGTGTGAGGATTATATAGTAAGAGATTTTCATTTTTAATATGCAAATTGGCCAATATATCCTTTTTACAATTTTCAAGAAATCATGTATAAAAGAAGTACAAGATATTTATAAATATTCAGGAGTAGAGGGAGAATAATTGTAATGGTAAGAAAAACGTTCAAGATGCGTGTGTCTAGAAATAGAACGATTTCGATTGATGGTTCGATTCTTGATGTGGATGTGACGCATGATGAGTTTTTGCAAGAGTTCGTTGAGTGGGTCGATTCTAAAGGTTGGTCGTTTATGGGTATGACGGATGAGATTACAGCTGAGGAAGCTAGTCAAAAGTTAATAGATTCGTTGATTGATGAGAAGGATAAGAAAGAGTAATTCCTTCTTATTTTTTATTGTATATTTATGTTCCTCATCGTAAAAGTGTGATATAGTAAAAAATAGTGAATATTCTTCCAATTTAATACAAATTACATATAGATTGGTAGAGTTATTTTATAGAATGTGAAAGTAAAGTGAAAAGGGAGAGTCATATGGTAAATTTTAAGAAAATTTCGGTTTTTATTATGGTTATTTGTTTATTTTTTTTGACACCTATGACGTTATATGCTGAGACGAATGTTGGAGTAAATCCGGAGCAAGTGGCACCTCCACCTGCGGAAGGGCCGAATGTTTTTAGTCAGTTTGCGACTACGATTGATGCGAAAACAGGAGATATGTTGTACGACAAAAATGCACATCATCGTGCGTTCCCTGCTAGTATGACGAAGGTGTTAACGGCGATTTTACTGATGGAGCATACGAAGCCAGAGGATCAATTTACGTTTTCACAATTAGCATTAGATCAAGAGAAGAGTAATTATCAAATTGAGTTTCAACCTGGTGAGACTATTAATAGAAATACTGCACTTATGATTTTAATGGTGCTGAGTGCGAATGATGTGTCGTATGCGATTGCGGAGCGTATTGGAGGAAGTGTTGAAAATTTCGCTAATATGATGAATGAAAAGGCGAAGCAATTAGGGGCTAAAGATAGCCATTTTGTAACGCCAAATGGATTGCATGATCCAAATCATTATACGACGCCATATGATATGGCCATGATTACGAGAGGTGTGCAAAAGTATCCTGAAATTTTACAAGCGATGAATACGAAAAGAACGACGGTTACGACATCTACGCAAACAGTTTCTATTTTTAATAAGTCTACTTATTTTGAAAATCCATATAGCATTGGTGGTAAGACAGGATTTACGAATGAAGCGCGCAATACGCTCGTTTTATTAAATGAGAAGGATGGGAATCGCATTATAAATGTAGTAATGGCTTCTCAAAGACCTGAAATTTATGAAGATTTGAAGCAGATGGCGGAATATTCTTTTGGGCAATTTACGAAGCAAACGGTACTAGATAAACATAGTTGGCATCAAAAGACAACGTATTTAAATAAAGATGTTGATTCTGAATTGGAAAAAAGTGCTGAGCTTATGCTAAAGAAAGATGAAGGGAAAAATGTAAAAACGGCTTTTCGGGTTAATTCAGTGGATAAAGAATCTTTGTATCAAAAAGGAATTCATCGCGGTGAAGTAGTTGGTGCGGTAGATATTATAAAAAATAATCAAACGATTGCGACTATAAATGTTCTTTCAAAAGAAGATGTTACGTTTGCGATGCCTAAAAAAGATACAGTTGCACCTGAAGTAAAGGAATCCAATGTGAAAGTGATAAGTGTTGGGATAGGTGCGATTGTATTATTTGGAGCCATTTTATATGTAGTGCTGCGTCGAAATAAACAAGGAATGAAATCAGAAGAGAAATAAATTGTTAGTATAGAGACTGTGATGAGGTTTTGTCACGGTCTTTTTTGCATGTATTTTAAAAACGATTTAACTAATAATTGTAAATGTTCTTATTGCATTTCTGTATTGTTCGTTATATTATTTACTTGTGTTCTTGTTAAAGAACTAAAGTGGATATTACATATTTCAAATAATATAAAACAACAGAGAGGGAGAGAGACGATGAAATTAGTTTGGAAGATTATTAGCAACGTTATCTCATTTGTTTTATTTGCATTGATGGTTTTTTTAGCTTTTGTAGTTGTTTCGTCAAAAGCGAGTGGCGGGGATCCAACTGTGATGGGATATCAATTTAAATCAGTGTTATCAGGATCGATGGAACCGACATTTTTAACAGGATCAATCATTGCAATAGAGCCAACTAAAGATGGCTCTAAATATAAAAAAGGCGATGTTATTACGTTTAAAGAGAAAAATGACAAAATTATCACTCACCGTATTATCGGTGTGAAAGATACAAATGGAAAAGTAATGTATGAAACAAAAGGGGATAACAACAACGGACCAGATTTAGCACCAGTACTTGCAGAGAATGTAATCGGAAAGTATGCAGATATTACAGTTCCATACGTTGGTTATGGACTGAATTATGCGAGTTCAAAAGCGGGAGCAGCATTACTTCTTATTATTCCAGGAGTCTTTTTACTTGGTTATTCCGCGATTTCTATTTTTGGCGCTATTCGTAGCATCGACGGAGAAAAGAAAGATAAAAAAGTAGAACAATCCATATAGTTAGTTTGGTTATATCTTCCTATTAGGAAGTTAACAAATATATATTATGGGGGATTTGGACATGACTTTAAAGAAAAAATTAGGAATGGGTATCGCATCAGCAGTACTAGGAGCAGCATTAGTTGGTGGAGGAACATTTGCATTCTTTAGCGACAAAGAAGTGTCAAACAATACATTTGCGGCTGGTACACTTGATTTAGCGGCAAACCCATCGACAGTTGTTGATGTATCGAATTTAAAGCCTGGCGATACAATTAAAAGAGATTTTAAACTAGAAAATAAAGGCTCTTTAGACATTAAAAAAGTTTTACTAAAAACAGATTACAAAGTAAGCGATGCGAAGGGCGACAATAAAGATGATTTTGGTAAACATATTAAAGTAACATTCTTAAAGAATGTAGATAAGCATGAAACAATTGTAAAAGAAACAACGCTAGATAAATTGAAGGGTGACACACTTACAGCGGTAGATAATGATTTATCTGCTTGGTTCTGGGATGAAAAAGGTATTTCTGCAGGTAAGTCTGATAAATTCGCAGTGAAATTCGAGTTTGTTGATAATAAAAAAGACCAAAATGAATTCCAAGGCGATAAACTAAATTTAACTTGGACGTTTGATGCACAACAAACAGAAGGTGAAGCAAGATAATAATAAAAAAGGGCTATCACATGGATAGCCCTTTTTCTATTTTTCTAGCATATGGCTATCATTTTGTATAGTTCTTTATTATAATAAAGATAATGTTCTGTATAAAGAACGCATTGTTCGATGGGAGAGATTAAGATGCTGAAAAGACCGCGTAATTTAAAAAAGATGCTTATATTGCCGTGTGTGTGCTCTATTACGTTTTATTTAGGATCTCAAGTCATGACGCATACAGAAGCGGCATTTATTCATGAAACGAAAGTAGAAGCGACGCTTTCTACAGCAATTATATTTCCGAAAACAGTTAATACGTTAAAAGAGCAAGCTGAGCAACATAAACAGTTTATTGAGCATGAGTATGGAACAATGAAGGGGAAATTGAAAGCAACTTCTATTGAAGAAATAGAACAGGCAATTGTAGTATGGCAGCAAGGACGTGAGAAAATTACTTCTGAGAAGGAAGCTTTACAAAATGTATATACTGCAATAGAAACTCCTTATAATCAAATACAAGAAGAATTAAAAGTGAATAAAAGTGAATCAATTCATCAAGTATCCTTGTATGTGAACGAAGGTTTTCATAGCATTAAAGAGAAGCGTGATTATGTTGATAAAGAAGCTAGTTTGCAAGTTATTGATGAACAAATTCAAGCTCTACAACAACTATTAAAAGATGAAACAGTTAAGAAACAGAATGAAACAGAAGAACAGAAGAAGCTAGAAGAACAAAAGAAGGCAGAAGAACAGAATGAAACAGAAGAACAGAAGAAGCTAGAAGAACAAAAGAAGGCAGAAGAACAGAAGAAGCTAGAAGAACAAAAGAAAGCAGAAGAACAGAAGAAGCTAGAAGAACAAAAGAAAGCAGAAGAACAAAAGGAAGTAGAAGAGCAGAAGACAGTAGAAGAACAGAAGAAGCTAGAAGAGCAGAAAAAATAGAAATAGATAAACAGCCTGATCAAGTGGAGCATGAAAAGGCACTTCAACTGATCCAGTGAAACAGCTGGAAAATAGCAATGTGGTGCAAGGAGAATACGAATGCATTAGCTGTAAATAGCTTATAAAAAGATAATGCTTATATGAGTGTGAGGAAACGTCAGTCCTCACCTCTTTGTCTTATTTTCTTTTTCTTATAGGATTAAATATGAATAAGGGTTAAGTTATCAAATTATATTTATGAAAAATCAGAAAATTCAAAAAGTTATTGATAAATAAAAAAAATGAAATATATATTGTATTTATATAGGTTTGTTCGTTATAATGAACTTAAGGTTTTTAGAAAAGAACAAATATTAGCTAAGCTAATATAGTTTTAGTTACACCTCTTATTTTGAAATAAGAGATAAAAATACAAAAAACAGCTAGGGGGAATTGATTGTGAGTCTGAAAAAGAAATTAGGTATGGGAGTTGCATCAGCAGCATTGGGGTTATCTTTAATTGGTGGAGGAACATTTGCATTCTTTAGTGATAAAGAAGTATCGAACAATACATTTGCAGCTGGGACGTTAGATCTTACATTAAACCCTAAAACGCTTGTAGATATTAAAGATTTAAAACCAGGGGATTCTGTTAAGAAAGAGTTCTTATTAAAGAACGACGGTACGTTAACGATTAAAGACGTTAAATTAGCGACAAAGTATACTGTTAAAGATGCAAAAGGTGATAATGCTGGTGAAGATTTTGGTAAGCACATTAAAGTGAAATTCCTTTGGAACTGGGATAAACAAAGTGAGCCTGTATATGAAACAACTTTAGCAGATTTACAAAATGTGGATCCAGATGTTTTAGCTAAAGACATCTTTGCTCCAGAGTGGGCAGAGAACGGTGGTCTAGCACCAAATTCAGAAGACTATCTATGGGTACAATTTGTATTCGAAGATGATGGTAAAGATCAAAACAAATTCCAAGGCGATTCATTGAACTTAGAATGGACATTCAATGCTAACCAAACAGATGGCGAAGAAAAATAATAAAGCAAAAAGCGGGGATTCCCCCGCTTTTTTTTATAAAGAAAAAAAGAAGTGCCCGTTTTAAGCACTCTTTCATATGTATTATTGTTGATTTTTCTTCCATTGTGTAAATTCAAGAAATTCACGAAACTGTTCTTTTGAGACACCGGAGCTCATCGCATCTTTAACGAGTTGTGTCCATTCGGAGTCTAGATGACTTTCTGTTGTTGTTTCATCGTGAAGTAACGTATCAACTGGAATTTGTAGAACAGCTGAAATTTTTTCGAGAAACTGAATGGAAGGGTTTTTTTGTAAATTTCGTTCTATAGAACTAATGTAAGATTTAGCTACACCAGCTTTTTCGGCGAGTTCTGTTAGTGAAATGCCCTTTTGTAAACGAAGGCGTTTTATACGTTCTCCTATCATATTTGCGCACCTTTCTATCAATATGTAGTCGTCTTATGATGTGATTATTATAACATAAACTTCGTTAAAAAGAACGAGGCTATTGAGCCTGGCTCGTATGCTTCATACGTTGGAAAAAGTGTTCAATATCTTGCAGGGCAATGCCAGCATCTAGAGCTTCAAGTATTAAATCAATCCATTCTTGATCTAGTGAGTCAGCCTTATCTTTGTACAAATGTAATTCCTCCCTAATTATTGGTCATAATTGCTGCTACATAGTAGACGATAATTAATCGAATTCTATATTTTATGTATCAAATTATCGAATATTGTGTAGATGAAACAAAGATAAAATCCCCATTAAATTCTCTCTATGGAAATTATAAGGTTTCTGCCAAAAATTTTCAATATTTTCTGAAAACATTGTTGAATTGTGATATATTCGTATACTAACTATGAAATTTTTACAAATATATTAAAAAAATTACATAATATAACTAAATATTGAAAATATATTGAATTTTTAATAATATAGAGTATGTAATACATATTTTATATTAGGGGAGGCAATAAGGGATGAAAAAGAAACCATTTAAAGTGTTATCATCAATTGCTTTGACAGCTGTTCTAGGCTTGTCGTTTGGTGCTGGAAGCCAGTCTGTATATGCTGAAACGCCGGAGAACAAGACAGCTACAAGCCCAGTTGATGATCACTTAATCCCAGAAGAGAGATTAGCAAATGCGCTAAAAAATCGTGGGGTAATTGATTCGTCAGCTTCAGAGGCAGAAACAAAGAAAGCTGTCGAAAAGTATGTAGAGAAAAAGAAGGGTGAAAATCCTGGGAAAGAAGCGGCAAGTGGGGACCAACTTACGAAAGATGCATCTGACTTTTTAAAGAAAGTGAAAGATGCAAAGGCAGATACGAAAGAAAAATCAGAGCAGCCAGCAAACGGGACTACAGCAGGAACAGGTCCAGTTAGAGGAGGCTTAAATGGGAAAGTACCAACTTCACCTGCTAAGCAAAAAGAGTATAACGGTGAAGTTCGTAAAGATAAAGTACTTGTTTTACTTGTAGAGTACGCTGATTTCAAGCATAACAATATTGATAAAGAGCCTGGCTACATGTATTCTAACGATTTTAACAAAGAACATTATGAAAAAATGTTATTCGGTAATGAGCCATTCGCGTTAGAGGATGGGAGCAAAATCGAAACGTTTAAACAATATTACGAAGAGCAATCAGGTGGTAGTTACACAGTGGACGGAACAGTCACAAAATGGTTAACAGTTCCAGGTAAAGCTGCTGATTACGGTGCAGATGCTGGTACAGGTCATGATAATAAAGGACCAAAAGGACCACGTGATCTAGTAAAAGATGCATTAAAAGCGGCTGTAGATAGCGGACTTGATTTATCACAGTTTGATCAGTTCGATCAATATGATGTAAATGGTGATGGGAATCAAAATCAACCGGACGGTTTAATCGATCACTTAATGATTATTCATGCGGGTGTTGGACAAGAAGCTGGCGGTGGTAAATTAGGTGATGATGCAATTTGGTCACATCGCTGGACAGTTGGACCAAAACCATTCGCAATTGAAGGTACAAAAGCGAAAGTTCCATATTGGGGCGGAAATATGGCAGCATTCGACTACACAATTGAACCAGAAGATGGCGCGGTTGGTGTATTCGCACATGAATATGGCCATGATTTAGGTCTTCCAGATGAGTATGATACACAGTATAGCGGTCAGGGTGAACCGGTTGAAGCTTGGTCTATTATGAGTGGCGGAAGCTGGGCTGGTAAAATCGCAGGAACAACGCCAACGAGTTTATCACCACAAAATAAAGAGTTTTTCCAAAAAACAATCGGTGGTAACTGGGCGAACATCGTAGAAGTAGATTACGAGAAATTAAATAAAGGTATCGGTCTTGCAACATACTTAGACCAAAGTGTTACGAAGTCAGATCGTCCAGGTCTGATTCGTGTTAACTTACCAGATAAAGATGTAAAAGGAATTCAGCCTGCATTTGGTAAACAGTATTACTACAGCACAAAAGGTGATGACCTTCATACAACGATGGAAACGCCACTATTCGATTTAACGAAAGCAACGACTGCAAAATTCGATTATAAGTCATTGTATGAAATCGAAGCAGAGTACGATTTCCTTGAAGTACACGCTGTAACAGAAGATGGACAAAAAACGTTGATTGAAAGAATTGGTGAGAAAGCAAATAGTGGAAATGCAGCTACGACAAATGGAAAATGGGTTGATAAATCATATGATTTAAGTCAATTCAAAGGTAAGAAAGTGAAACTAGTATTTGAATATATTACAGACGGTGGATTGGCGTTAAATGGATTTACACTTGATAATGCGTCACTAACTGTAGATGGAAATGTTGCATTCTCTGATGATGCAGAAGGTACACCACAATTCAAATTGGACGGTTTCGTTGCATCTAACGGAATGGATAAGAAAAAGCATAACTACTATGTAGAGTGGAGAAACTATGCGGGTTCAGATAACGCATTGAAATTTGCTCGCGGTCCAGTATATAACACTGGTATGGTTGTATGGTATGCGGATTCAGCTTACACAGATAACTGGGTTGGTATACATCCAGGACATGGTTTCCTTGGTGTAGTTGACTCTCATCCAGAAGCAATTGCAGGAACTTTAAATGGCAAACCAACATTTAAAAGCAGTACGCGATTCCAAATTGCTGATTCGGCGTTCTCATTCGACAAAACGCCAGCTTGGAAAGTGGTATCTCCAACGCGCGGAACATTCGTATACGATGGATTACCAGGAGTACCGAAGTTTGATGACTCTAAAAAGTATATTAATGAGCAAATTCCAGATGCAGGACGTATTTTACCGAAGCTTGGTCTGAAGTTTGAAGTAGTAGGACAAGCTGATGATAACTCTGCAGGTGCTGTTCGTTTATATCGTTAATACAGTAAAACTACCGGGAGATTTTCTTTCGGTAGTTTTTTTGTGAGCAATGAATTTTATATAAAGGGAAAAGTTATATATAATGTAACTTTAAGAATAGAAATTTGTTACATATGAAGTCTATATAAATAATGAAAAAATTGGATAAAAATAGTGGGAGAAGGTGAGTGCATGAGTATTTCCTCTATTGTAAATAAACAAAAGGAATATTTTTATAAAGGACATACGAGAAGTGTAGAGACGAGAAAGAATAATTTGAAGAAGCTTTATGATGGAATTCAGCGTTTTGAGGATGAGATTTTTCAAGCGTTGAAATTAGATTTGAATAAATCAGTTCACGAATCATTTACAACAGAAATTGGATATGTACTAAAAGAGATTTCTTTTCAAATGAAGCATATTTCATCTTGGAGTAAACCAAAGCGTGTTCGCACAGCTCTTACTCATTTTGGATCGAAGGGGAAAGTAGTGCCAGAACCGTATGGTGTGACGCTTATTATCGCACCGTGGAACTATCCGTTTCAATTAGCAATTGCCCCACTCGTAGGAGCATTGGCAGCCGGAAATACAGTCGTTTTAAAGCCGTCAGAGTTAACGCCAAACGTTTCAAAAGTGCTTACGAGAATGCTAGAAGAATTATTCCCAGAAGAGCTTGTATCGGTAGTAGAAGGCGGTGTTGAGGAAAGCACTGCACTTTTAAAGGAACCGTTTGACTATATTTTCTTTACAGGTAGTGTTGGTGTTGGAAAAGTTGTGATGGAAGCAGCGGCGAAAAAATTAACGCCTCTTACGTTAGAGCTTGGCGGGAAAAGCCCATGTATTGTACATAAAGATGCAAAGCTAGATGTAACCGCAAGACGTATCGTTTGGGGCAAGTTTTTGAATGCTGGGCAGACGTGTGTAGCGCCTGATTATATGTACGTTCATTCTTCAGTGAAAGAGCAGTTAATCGAGGCATTACGACATGAAATCGCAGAGCAATATGGAAAAGATGCTTTGCAAAATGACAATTATGTGCGAATTGTGAGTGAGCGTCATTTTGAACGTCTATGTACATTTTTGCAAGACGGTAAACCTGTGATTGGCGGGAATTATACGAAAGAAACATTACACATAGAGCCTACAGTGTTAACGAATGTTACATGGCAAAGTGCTGTTATGGAAGATGAAATTTTTGGACCTATTTTACCAATTATAGAATACGACAAAATAGAAGAGGTAATTGAAACGATTCAGCACCATCCAAAGCCGTTAGCACTATATGTATTTTCTGAAGATAGAAAAGTGCAAGAGAAAGTGACGAGTAATATTTCATATGGCGGAGGATGTATAAATGATGTCGTATATCATCTTGCAACGCCATATTTACCTTTTGGGGGCGTTGGAAGTAGTGGGTTAGGCAGCTATCACGGTGAACAAAGTTTTCGGACTTTTTCACATTATAAAAGCATTTTGTCCCAATCTACAGCATTTGACATGAAAATTCGTTACTCTTCTACAAAAAGTGCTTTAAAATTCATACGAAAGTTGTTAAAATGATGATGGTGTTTATCAGTAGGCGTAGCCGTATGATAAAAACCCCTTCGCAACTGAAGGGGTTTTTCTGTTCGACATATGTATCATGCGAAAATGAATCAAACATACTACATAAAGAATAGAAGAGAACGCTGCTAAACAACCATTTTTGTTTGGATCGAAACAAAAAATAGTCTATAGAACATAAATATTTATTCATGAATATAAAAATTAAAATTTAAGGTAGATAGGACGGGAAAATGAAAAAGATTATTAAAGTTGAAGCAGTAGAAAAACATTTTGGAAATCAAGTGATTATCCCCCCTCTTTCTTTAGATATTAAAGAAGGAGAATTTTTAACAATTTTAGGACCGAGTGGTTGCGGGAAAACGACTTTACTTCGTATGATCGCAGGATTTGAAACGCCAACTAAAGGGAATCTTTTATTAGATGATGAAAAGATTAACGATTTGCCGCCATACAAGCGTCATATGAATTTAGTGTTTCAACATTACGCACTATTCCCACATATGAATGTTGAAAAAAATATTTGTTTCGGTATGAAAATGCAAAAAGTATCAGCAACAGAACAGAAAGAACGTGCGGAAGAGGCAATGCGTTTAACGCAGTTACTTGAGTTCCGTAATCGTAAACCGTCGAAGCTTTCTGGTGGACAGCAACAGCGTGTAGCAATTGCAAGAGCAATTGTAAACAACCCACGTGTATTACTATTAGATGAGCCACTGGGAGCGCTTGACTTTAAGTTAAGAAAAGATTTGCAACGTGAATTGAAAAACTTACAACGTAATTTAGGAATTACGTTCATATATGTAACGCACGATCAAGAAGAAGCAATGAGTATGAGTGATCGTATTGTCGTTATGAATAAAGGGCATATCGAACAAGTCGGCACGCCTAAAGAAATTTACAATCAACCGAAAACATTGTTTGTTGCAACGTTCATCGGTGAAAATAATATCGTGAAAAATGGGGAAAACTACGTAGCAGTTCGCCCTGAAAATGTAAAAGTTCGCTCGGTTGAAGAGCCAATTTTAAAAGAATACCACCTTGGGCATATTGAAGATATTGAATTTGTTGGAAATATGGAAAAGCTATATGTACGTGAGGAGAAAACATCGGAATTACTAATGGCATATCAAACTGCTGAAGAAGCAACGCAGTGGAGCATTGGAGATAATGTATATGTAGGCTGGGAGCAAGAGGACGAGGTGACCTTAAATTGAAGAAAGGGAAATTACTCGCATTACCTACAGTCGTATGGCTGTTACTCTTCTTCCTAATTCCACTTCTGTTCGTATTAGCATTTGCCTTCATGCAGCGCGGAGCATACGGGACAGTAGAAATGAAATTTACATTAGATAACATAGCGCGTGTGTTTGATCCATTATATATGGGGACGTTATGGGAAACAGTGAAAATTGCGGTTATTACGACAGTACTATGTTTATTAATCGGTTATCCATTTGCCTATACAATTACAATTGTTGATCGTAAATATCGTTCTATCCTTTTATTATTGGCAACGATCCCGTTCTGGATTAACTTCCTTGTTCGTTCATACGCATGGATTGTTATTTTACGTTCACAAGGTCTTGTAAACACATTGCTATTGAAACTAGGTATTATTAGTGAACCTTTAAATCTGTTATACAATACACCTTCTGTAATACTCGGAATGGTATATTCTTTATTACCATTTATGATTTTACCAGTGTATGCAGCAATTGAGCAGCTTGATAAGCGTAAGCTAGAGGCAGCTTATGATTTAGGAGCAACACCAGTAAAGGCATTTTGGAATGTAACAGTACCGATGACGATGTCAGGGATTACTACTGGTTCTATTTTAGTATTCGTTTCCTCTATCGGAATGTTTGTTGTATCAGACGTTATGGGTGGATCGAAAGTAGCATTAATCGGAAACGTAATTCAAAACCAATTCTTAGGTTCACGTGACTGGCCGTTTGGTTCCGCGTTATCTATGATTGTTGTTCTATTCTCTGTTCTGTTAATTTACTTATATTATCGTGCAACGAAAGTATATAAATATGATGGAAACGGAGGGGAATAGGCAAAAATGAAGAAGTTTTTAGTTTCTTATTCTTGGTTAATCTTATTGTTTTTGTATTTTCCAATGATGGTTTTAATGGTATATTCCTTCAACGATTCTCGCATTAATGCGGAATGGGAGGGCTTTACACTCCATTGGTATACAGATTTATTTCAAAAACAAGATGTTATTGATGCGTTTGTAAATAGTATTACGATTGCTCTTATAACGACAATTGTGACGACAGTTCTTGGTGTGATTTTTGCTATTGCATTACACCGTTACAAATATCGTTTTGAAGGGGCCATTAACGGTCTTGTATATTTACCAATTTTAATTCCTGATATTTTAATGGGATTATCTTTACTTATCCTATTTAGTCAATTAGGTATGGAACTTGGAAAAACAACAATTATTATTGCACACATTACATTCAGTATTTCATTTGTTGTTGTTATTTTAGCGGCACGTCTTTCTGGTATGGGACGTGATTTAGAAGAGGCTGCAAACGATTTAGGAGCAACGCCGTGGCAAACGTTTCGTTATGTAACGTTTCCAGCAATTGCACCAGGAGTTATTTCAGCCGCATTATTAACATTCACATTATCGATTGATGATTTTGTAATTAGTTTCTTCGTATCAGGACCAGGATCAACAACATTGCCATTATACATTTATAGTATGGTTAAGCGCGGAGTATCACCTGAAATTAATGCTCTTTCTACAATATTAATTGTTGTAATTGTAGGATTAATGGTGCTATCGGAAATTTTCCGTAATAAAGGTGCAGACGGTGAAGAGAACTCTGGAGGACACCTTCCTTTATAATACGAATGATATAGAAAGAACGAGGAGGTAATAAACCGATGAAATTAGTGAAGAGATTAGCTGGTATAGCAATTAGCTTCAGTCTTGCTGCAGGTGTACTTGCTGGTTGTGGTGAGAAAAAAGAAGAATTAAACATTTATAGCTGGGCTGACAATTTTGATGAGCAAGTTTTAAAAGATTTTGAAAAGAAATATAACGTGAAAATTAACTATGATAAATATGCAAGTAATGAAGAAATGCTTGCGAAATTACAAGCTGGTGGCGCAACATATGATTTAATTCAGCCATCTGATTACATGGTGAAAACGATGGCGAAGATGGACTTGTTAGAGCCTTTAGATAAGAAGAACATCCCGAATATCGAGAATCTTGTTTCTAACTTCAAAACACCTGCGTTTGATCCAGAGAATAAGTATTCTCTAGTATATACTTGGGGTGTAACAGGCATTGCATATAATAAAAAGTATGTGAAAGAAACACCTACAAGCTGGAATGATTTATGGAACGAGAAATATAAAGGACATGTTACTTTATTAAACGATTCTCGTGAAGTATTAGGAATGGGACTTAAGAAAAACGGTTTCTCTAATAGCACGAAAGAGGATGCACAGTTAAAGACAGCGTCAAATGATTTACAGAAGCTACTTCCAAACTTATTAGCATTCGATACAGATAACATTAAACAAAAATTCATTACAGAAGATGCTTGGATCGGGACAGTTTGGTCTGGAGACGCAGCATTCATCGCGAAAGACAATAAAGATGTAGGATACGTTGTACCAAAAGAAGGCGGCACAATTTGGGCTGACACATTAGCAATTCCAAAAGGTGCGAAACATAAAGAACTTGCAGAGAAGTTTATGAATTACTTATTAGATGAAAAAGTAAGTGTGAAAAACTATGAGTCAATTGGTTACAGTAATCCAAATGAAAAAGCTCGTCCTCTTCATAGTAAAGAATATCGTGAAAACCACATGATTTTCTTAACGAAAGAAGAATTAGATCGTACAGAATGGCTTGTTGATGTAGACGATAAGTTAAAAGATTACGATCGTTACTGGACAGAGTTAAAAACAAAAGGTAAATAAGTAAGAAAATGCGGTTTCTAAAGTAGAAATCGCATTTTTTCATAAGTAGGAGGAAATCGTTTGAAGAAAAAGTTACATCGATATGAGTTCATGTGTATGATTTTATTACTTGCTTTATTCGGCATTATCGCTTGGAGAGTACAAGCAAGCGGAGTTACAGCAGTGGATACATATGTCCGAGAGATGGTAAAAGGATTACAAACAGAAAGCTCAATTACATTCTTCACATATTTTACAAAGTTAGGATCTGCAATTGGAGTTATAACGACACTAATTATAAGTTTGCTCGTTTTTTGGAAAAAACGTTATTATGCTGCTATGATTGTGTATCCAATGGCTATATTAACGACACACCTTGTTAATAAGGGAATAAAAGAAATTGCAAAAAGAGACCGCCCATCATTAAATGAGGCACTTGACGCACTTGGGTATAGCTTCCCAAGTGGACATGCAATGCTATCTATCATAACATTCGGTTTTCTTGCCTATATCATTGCTGCGAATTTGAAAAGTATAGCTGGAAAATGTGGTATTACGATTTCGATGGGCATATTAATTATATTGATTGGATTAAGTAGAGTTATTTTAAATGTTCATTACCCGACTGATATTTTAGCTGGTTATTGCGCAGGTGGCGTGTTGTTAATCATAGCAATTTATTGTCATCGTTTACTTACCGAGAGATTGGGACTTAATAACGAAAGATAGAAAAACGTCTAGAAAAACTAGTATTATAGTTTTTCTAGACGTTTTTTGTTTATGGGGAGATGTGATACAGTATAAATGATAAGTGAATTATATAAAGTAGGTGAAAATGTGTGAAGACAAATGTACATAAAATTGATAAGTGGGGGAAGTTAGGAACTTTTTTGTATCAATTTCGTTATACAGTAATTGTAGCATTACTACTACTTGCGATAGTGCTCGGTATTTTTGCTCCAAAACTTCCAGGAGTATTGGGCGGTGATGGTTTCCAAACAGAAGGGGATTATCAAAAGACGAAAGAAATTTTAGATAAAGATTTTAAGCAGTCTCAAGATACACTTTTACTCGTTTTTGAGAAGGAAAAGGATACTTCGCATGAGGATTTCCAAAAGCGTATAGAGGGGATAATAAATCAAATTCAAGAGAAGGAAACATACGAATCTTTCCATCATCCCATGCAAAATAAAGAGATGTTACAAGATGATATCGGTTATGCGACGATTTTATTTTCCGGGAAAACAAATAAAGAACGAATGGAAAAGACATTACAATTCGCCGAAAAAATCGAGAAGGAAAGTAATAGCGTATTAAAAGTAACACCGACAGGATATCCGAAAATTAATCAAGAGATTAATGAAAGAACGCAAAATGATTTAAAAGTAGCAGAGATGATTGGATTACCTATTGCTTTTCTCGTACTATTATTCTCATTTGGTAGTCTGATTGCGTCTATTTTACCGATTGTAAATGGCGCGCTTAGTGTCATTAGTACGATGGGGATTTTATATTTTATAGGTAGTGATAAAGAGCTATCTATTTTCGTGTTAAATGTTGCGCCGATGATTGGGCTCGCATTATCAATTGATTTCGCACTGTTATTTGTAAATCGTTTCCGAGAGGAAGTTGCGAAGAGAACAGTGAAAAAAGCGATAGCGATTACGTATCAAACGGCAGGACGCGCTATCGTATTTTCAGGGTTATGTGTATTCGTCGGTTTATCAGGCTTATTTTTCTTTAAGATAGATTATATTCAGTCTGTTGCTATTAGCGGGATGATTGTCGTTATTATGAGTATTTTGTTTTCGCTCACACTTCTTCCAGCACTATTATCTTTAATTGGTAAAAGGATATTAAAAAAGAATCAGGCGGCGCCTACGCCATCAAAGGTCTGGCGTAAATTTGCACAGTTTGTAATGAAACATCCAATCGTCATGATTATTGTTGTTATAACATTTATTGTTATTTGTTTATTACCGCTACGTACAGCTAACTTGCAGTTTCCTGGTGTTGAAGCGTTACCTGAAAAGAGTGATACGAGAATTGCATTTGAGAAGTATGAAGAAGCCTTTAATAAGACTGTCAAAACACACGCCGATGTTACTTTAGTAGTAGAGACGAAGGATGATATAACAGAAAAAGAAAGCTTACAAAAGGTAGAAGATGTCGTTCAAAAGTTAAAAGATGACAAGCAAGTATATAAGGTGACAAGTGTATATGACGGGCTAAATGGAATGAAAGCAGATCAAGTTGCGGGAATGTTACAATCACCAGAAGCGGCGAAAATAGCTCCTGTATTTGAAGCGTATACGAAAGGAAATAAAACAACAATGGAAGTCTTTTTGGATACGAAGCCAAGTACAGAAACTGCAAAACAATGGGTTCGTGATTTCAAAAAGAATTATAAAGAAAACGATGTTACTTATTATTTAGGCGGGATGACAACGTTCCAACAAGAGTTGGAAGATGAAATTAAAGATAAAGTTGCAATTGGTATGTCTGTTATATTTGGGTCAACCTTTGTTATTTTATTATTCGCATTCCGCTCGATACTCATTCCAATAAAGGCGATTATTATGAATGTACTTAGTTTAAGTGCAACAATTGGAATTGTTATTTGGTTATTTGAAGGTGGTCATTTCGGATTAGATGAGAGTTCAGTTTTATTTGTATTACCAATCTTTATTTTCGGCCTCGTATTTGGGCTTAGCATGGATTATGAAGTATTTCTTATTTCACGAATCCATGAGTTATATGAGGAAACTGGAGATAACGATCAAGCAACGCTAGAAGGGCTTGTCTCGACAAGCCGCATCATTACATCCGCTGCTTTAATTATGATTGTTGTTACCGGTGCGTTCGCCTTTACTGATATTTTGCCAGTAAAGCAGATGGGTATTGGAGTCGCATTAGCGATATTTCTTGATGCAACAATTATTCGACTTATGCTTGTACCAAGTTTAATGAAATTGTTTGGAGATTGGAACTGGTGGTTACCATTTCGAAAGAAAAGAGAAAAATCATCGTAAAAAATGCTCATCTATAAGATGAGTATTTTTTTATGAATAGCGAGGCCTATATTTTGTAAATAGTATGTGATAAGAACAATACATACAAGTAGGTGAAGGCAATGTTTCGTTATTTTAAGTTTAAGCTAAATGATACAGTACAATTTGCTGAAAACGATGGACATATGTATCGCATTGTCGGCTATCGGTTAGAAAAAGGGTTTTATCCAAAAGATGAATGGACTCATATCATTTATGAACTACTTAGAGAATTCGACGGTTATACGATGGATGCGGAAGAAGAGGAAATTGTAAAGGTCATTCAAGTAGAGGATGAGTATTACAAAATACAAGAAGTATCGGGGTATCGTTATCCAGTAAAAATGAAGCAAAAACAGCAAGTTATGAAAGGAGAGAAAATAGACGACTTATTAGATACGTACAACGACTATAAACGATTGGCGGGTTTCTTTAAAGATTTATTGTATGAACAAAAAGCTGAAGAAGTGTTGCAGGAGATGAAAAGGCTTAGAGCATGAGGGGACAGTCGATTATAAGACTGTCCTCTATTTTTGACGGTGCATCAAAGTATGTTTTCCGTTACAATGAGAGAATCAATAGAAATAAGGTGATTATAGTATGGAAACAAAGAAAAAGGGCGAATGGTGTGAAATTACGGTTCCAGCGACGTGGAATGGTATAAGTATTGAGTCGTTGTTAAAAGTAGAATGGGAAGTACCAAAAAAGTTATTACATCAGCTTCGTATGGAAAAAGGTGTTACGGTTAACGGAGAACAGAGGAGATGGAATGAACTTTTAAAAGAAGGAGATAAGTTACAAGTTCATATGTTTATGGAGGAGGAGTACGGCGTAGAGCCGGAATATGGTGAATTAAATGTAGTGTTTGAAGACGATCACGTACTCATTGTAAATAAGCCTGAGCAAATGGATACACATCCTTCTGAAAAAAATGGGACGGGAACACTTGCCAATCTTGTTGCTTTTCATTTTCAAATGCAAGGTTTAGAGACGAAGGTTCGTCATATCCATAGGTTAGATAAAGATACGACAGGTGGTGTTGTATTCGCAAAACATAGAATTGCGGGTGCAATTATGGATCGTTTATTAATGGAACGGAAAATTAAAAGAACGTATACGGCACTTGTTGAAGGAAGAGTAAAAAAGAAGCAGGGGACAATTGACGCGGCCATCGGAAGAGATCGACATCATGCTACAAGGCGCCGTGTTTCTCCAAAGGGAGACCAAGCTATAACGTATTATAAAGTAGAGAAATATTTTAAAAAACAAAATGCTACGCTCGTAACGTTACAGTTAGAAACCGGTAGAACGCATCAAATTCGCGTTCATATGAGCTATAATGGAAATCCATTAGTTGGGGATGTATTATATGGTGGGCAAACAAAATATATGTCCGGGCAAGCGTTACATGCGATGAAGATTAATTTTTTGCATCCGATTACGAAAGAAGAGATCGTGGTTGACGTACCTTTCCCTACAAATTTAAACGACACAATGAAAAAATTTGAAAGAGAAAATGGGTAAAGTGTAAGCTTAAAGTTGAAAAAGGTAGATTTTTGCAGGGATTTCTCTAAAAGAGGCGAAGCCGTTAAGAGAAAAGAGAGGTGAGAATTACTTGATCAAATATAAATATATGCTAGGGATATTTTTCGCTTGTCTTTCACTTACTCTATGTATTTATCCATATTTACCAACTCGTATGGCAGTGCATTGGAACGAGAATGGTGGAGCGAACGAGTTTATGAGTAAACACGTTGTCGTATTATTTATCCCTGTCCTTATTATTATTTTACATGGATTAGTATATGTTATTTCACATAATATATATAAGTTTAATGAAGGAGAGCATCTCATTATAAGTGGATTTATAAAGAGTATTACTTTATTTATGATGTTTGTCCATATACTAATTCTCTTTGTTAATTTGGGAAGTATTATATCCTTTCAGACAGGACTAACGATTGGAATTAGTATGTTTCTTTTTATGTTTAGTAAAGTGTTTAAAAAGGTGAAGGATAGAGAGAAAGAACCGATCAAATTACAAAAAATCCGTTTAGTTAGTAGGCGAATCTTTCAAGGAATGGCATGCAGCATATTATTTTCATTGCTTTTGAGCCTGGAGTGGGGATTTTATTTGTTAATTAGTGTAATAAGCTGCGGGTCTATTTTGTTTATGTTCTACAATTTATACGCATACATATTAGAAAGCTATGAAACATAAAAAAAGAGTCTTCTCATTAGGAGAAGACTCTTTTAATCTATTTACTTCGTAATAAATTGTTGTGTCCAGTAGTTGCCGCTCTCTACATAGCCAACACCGATATGAGTGAAGCCACTATTTAAGATGTTTGCACGGTGTCCATCACTTTTCATCCAAGCTTGTACAACTTCTTCTGGAGTACGTTGGCCTTGGGCGATGTTTTCACCTGCAGATTTATAAGAAATACCAAATTTCTTCATCATGTCAAACGGAGACCCGTATGTAGGGCTGTTATGATCAAAGTAGTTGTTTTTTTGCATATCTTCAGACTTAATGCGTGCTACTTTGCTTAATTCAGTATCGATTTGTAATGCTGGTAAGCCTTGTTTTGTACGCTCTACGTTTGTCAATTCAACAACACGTTGTTCGAATTCGCTTAAAGATTTTGCTTCTTCAGCAGGCTTTTGCTCAGCAGGTTTTTGTGTTTCAGTTTGAGTATTGTTATTTTCAGCAGGTTTTTGAGCTTCTGGTTTTTGAACTTCTTCAGCAGGCTTTTGTTCAGCTGGTTTTTGAGTTTCCTCAGCAGGCTTTTGAGCTTCTGGCTTAGCTGTTGGTTGTTCAGTTACAACATTTTCAGTAGGCTGTTGACCAGGAATGAAGCAATCTTGTTGGAATTGACCTTGATTCCATTGTGCTAATGACTCAACTCCCATAGATTGTAAGAATGCTTGTAATTCTTGTTGGCTCATTTGTTGCATCATTACTTTTGAATGCTGAATATTTTGAACCTTTATGTTAGATGGTTGTACTGTTGCAGCTTGTGCATCTAAAGATGATACTCCTAAAGTAAGAGCTGTTGCAGCAGCTACAGATAATAAAACACGCTTTTTCATGATGTGTGTCCCCCTATATAAAGTTTTAATTTGTTTTCACACGATTTGTTTTTGACAGCCTGTCTGACTGACAAATCCATCGTAGCATACAATTTACAAGAAAAAAGATGGAAAAAAATTCATAGACTTTGAAATTACCTAATTTATCCTAAGAGAAGAAAAGGGAAGAAATAAGAGAAACATAGAGTATAAAAGGAATTTTTAGCATTTTTATACTTGGTTTTAAGAGAGGGTTTTTGGATAGATTTACCTAAATGGAAAATAAAGAATCCTATTGTATCAATGGTTTGAACATTTTTTTGAGGAATATACTGGATTGATTTTTACAAAACTGTAATGTTTCTGTTGTTCTTTTTTATAATAAAGTAACATATTTTTAATGTTGTAGCAGACAAAAAAGCGGCTATCTCTTTACATAGACGAAGGAGATAGCCGTTTTCCTATTATTACGTATGTTACGAGTTATTACGAGTTGGTTTCAATTGCTTCTAATAATAAATCTACAATGTGAATTCCTCTCATTTTATGAGAAAGATCTTCTCGTTCAATACCTAGTTTCATTTGTAATAGACAACCTGGATTTGCAGTAACAATTGTCGCCGCGTCTGTTTCATGCACACGGTCCATTTTATAATCTAGAAATTCCATTGATAACTCTGAATGAACAATATTGTAAATACCAGCAGAACCACAGCAACGGTCCGCATCTTTCATTTCGCGATATGTTGCACCTTGGATGGCTTCTAGTAACATACGAGGTTCAGAAGATGTTCGCATAACATTGCGTAAATGACAAGAGTCTTGATACGTAATGATTTGCGGTGGAAGTCGTAAGTCAGTACGTTTATGGAAATCTAGTTCTACTAGTATAGCAGTAATATCTTTAATTTTAGAAACAAATTGCTTTGCGCGCTCAGCCCATTCTGGATCATCCTTTAAAAGGTAATCATAGTCTACGAGGTAAGCTCCGCAACCACCTGCATTCGTAATAATATAATCGATGTTTAAATCTTCGAATGCTTTTATATTTCGTTTTGCTAATTCTTTTGCTCCACTCTTTTCACCAGCATGCCCATGTAATGCCCCGCAGCAACTTTGTGTTTTCGGAATAACGATATCACAACCAGCTAACTGAAGAAGTTTCATCGTTGCGTTATTTGTTTCTAAAAACATCGTATCCATTAAACAACCTGTGAAGAATGCAACTTGTTTTTTCTTTGCCACCTCAGCAGGTAAAAATTCAGGACGATCTTTCATTGCTTTCATTTTAGGGACTTTTGGCAAAACGAGATCTATCGTTGCAAGTGTTTCAGGGAATAACTTCATAATACCAGTTTTATGTGTTAGCGTTTGTAAACCAGATCGCTGGTAAAATCCGATTAGCCCTGTTAATGTTCTCATTCGATTTTGATGCGGGAATAGTCCTTCAAAAACGACTTTACGAACGGCTTTCACTGGCATTGAGAATTTTTTATTTTGATTAATAATATCACGAGCTTCTTCTAATAAATGTCCATAATTCACACCAGACGGACAAACAGGTTCACAAGCACGACAGCCAAGGCAGACGTTTAATGTATTTTCAACATCTTCATCTGGCTCAATTAAACCATCAGCGACGGCTTTCATTAATGCGATACGCCCGCGCGGCGAATGTGATTCTTTATATCCAGATTGAATGTAAGTAGGACAAGTCGGTAAACAAAAACCGCATCGCATACAATTTAATAGTTCATCTTCACTTAATCGTTCTTTAAATTCCTTTTGAATGTTTTCTTTATTTAATGTGGTCATCGCTCAACCACCACTCTTTTACGAGAGTCTTTCGCGAACATCTTTCCAGGATTCATAATGTTGTTTGGATCGAAGGCTTGTTTAATCCCTTGCATAGCAGCGATACCTTCTTTACCTAATTTCATTTCTAAATACGGAGCTTTCATCGCACCAACACCATGTTCACCAGTAATCGTACCACCAAGCTCAATCGCTTTTGCAAATATTTCAGCAAAAGCTTGTTCAGCACGGTGCATTTCTTCTTCATTACGGGCATCTGTCATACAAGTTGGGTGCAAATTACCATCACCAGCATGACCAAAAGTACAAATAGGAATATTATATTTCTTTGCAATTGCATTAATTGCTTCAACCATTGGAGCGATTTGTGAACGTGGTACAGTTGCATCCTCTAATATTGTTGTCGGTTTTAGTCTTGCAAGTGCTGATAGTGCACTACGGCGTGCTGTACGAAGCGCATCTGCTTCGGCTTCATCTTTTGCAACGCGAACATCGACCGCATTCATAGCACGGCAAACGTTAGCCATTTTTTCGATATCTCGATTGACAACCTCAGGTGGACCGTCTTGTTCAATTAATAAAATTGCTTTAACGTCAGTTGGTAAACCGATTTGTGCAAACTCTTCTACAACTTCAATTGTTGGTTGGTCTAAAAACTCAAGTGTCGCTGGAATAATTTTATTTGCAATAATAGCAGAAACAGCTCGAGCAGCTTCGTTAATATCTTCATATAGCGCAAGCATCGTTTTCTTCGTTTCAGGCATAGGGACAAGTTTTAATATAGCTTCCGTAACAACACCAAGTGTTCCTTCAGAACCAATAAATAAACGAGTTAAATCATAACCAGCTACATCTTTTGCTAATTTACCGCCAGTGCGAATGATATCGCCGTTCGGTAAGACAATTTCAAGCCCCATTACATAATCACGTGTTACGCCATATTTTAAACCACGTAATCCGCCGGAGTTTTCATTAATGTTACCGCCGATTGTAGAAATTTTCATAGAGCTTGGATCTGGTGGATAAAATAAACCTTTTTCTTCTACTGCTTTAATAATATCAAGTGTAATAACACCAGCTTGTACAGTAATTGTTAAATTCTCTTCGTCAATTTCTAAAATATTGTTCATCTGGCGGAAAATAAGGACGATACCACCTTCAAGTGGACACGTACCAGCGCAAAGATTTGTTCCAGACCCGCGAACATATACCGGGATTTTATGAGTGTTACACACTTTTAACACGTCTGCTACTTCATTTGTATTACGAGGAGCAATGACTGCATCAGGCATCGCTTGGAAGTTTGGAGTGGCATCATAACTATAAGTTAAACGCCCCATATTGGATGTATCTACATTATCTTCGCCAACAATAGATACGAATGAATCAATAATTTGCTTTTCTAACATTGGAAATCCCCCTCAAACTGTTAACGTATTTAGTAATAATAAAAAACGTTGTAACAGTGCTTTCATTATAATGATAAAAAAGTAGGGGGATTCTTTCTATATACAATCATCTAAAGATTAATCTATTTTATCGTTATTTTTTGTATGATTATCTAATAAGAGGAGTGCGAAGTATAAAACATTTAAATCTTTGAATTGTTTCGGGTCAAGTCCTGTATGTTCTTCAATCTTTTTTAGCCTGTAATGCAGTGTGTTAATGTGTATATGTAATTGCTCAGCTGTTTGCTTATAAGATTGGTTATAATCGATAAATAAACGTAGAGTGTGCATAAGCTCAGGAGATGATACTAAGTTTTCAATAGTACGCACTAGAAACTGTTCCCGGGTTTCAGTAGAAATATCTTGTAAGCACATTTCTAAACGTAAATCTTCATTAAATACAATTTTTTTCGTTTCAAGTGATACTGAAAGGGCGCGTAGTGCTTGTTCGTACGATAAGTTCATATTGCTTGGCGTAACTGTTTGTCCAATCCCGATATATAAAGTAATAGAAAATAAAGTTTCACAGTCTTGTTTTAAACGTTTTAAAAATTGAAAGGTTTGCTCTTTGGAGTGCATTGTTGTAAACAAAATAAACCGATCATTTCCCCAGCGAACAAATAAATTTTCTTTTGCTAAAATGTTGCGCAGATGTTGCCAAATTTTACGCTGGAGCATCGTATTATCTTGGGCGATTGATAATAAAATAAGTTGTTTCTTCTTATATAAATCAATGCCAAGCGTTTTTGCACGATCGAGAAAACTTGGAGACCAGTCTGTATTTTGAAGCCAATCAAAGACAAATGCTTCATAAGAACGGTGCTCAAGTTCTAGTTGTTCTAAAAAGTAGTTTTCATGAATTAATAATTCGGTCATCTTACGTAATATTTCTCCGTATTGTGAAATATTTTCAGGTTCTCCTGTAATTCCAATCACGCCGATTACTTCGTCATGGAATAGTAAAGGAAGATTCATCCCAGCTTTTACACCTTGCAGTCGTCGTTCATCATCTTTTGTAATAATGACAGTATTCTTTTGTTTCGCACAGCGGAGTGCCCCTTCATGAAATTGACCGATTCTTTCCGCATCTGTACTTGCGATAATAATGCCTTGTATATTAATAATAATAATGTTTTCAGTAATTAATCTGCGTACTTCACGTACAATTTTATTCGCTAAATCAGGAAAAAGCATAATTTGCACACCTCAAATTCTATTTGTTGTACATTATATATGTAAGTTTATTAATAAAGGAAGATTTCACATTTTCCACACATTTATTTGTTACTTTACAATTATAACGAAATCATCCGAAGATGGAGGGAATCTTTTGAGAAAGTATGTTTTTCTTCTCTGTTTTTTATTTCTATTAGTAGGGTGTCAAGGAAGTTCGTATACACCGATTGCTAAAGATAAAAGTGTTATTATAACAACGAATATAAAGGAAGGTAGTATTAGTTTTATTGATAAAAAAACAAAGAAGCTATTAACAACATGGGAATTAAATGAGCCGATTGCGGGGGTTACGCTACTTCCAAATGGCGAGGAAATACTCGTTTATGGTAAGCAATTAGAATATATGTATGTATATTCACTAGCAGAAGGAAGACAAGTGGACAAATATAAGACTGGAAAAGGAATTGCTAATGTTATCGCATCAGATAATGGAAAACAATTATTTGCTGCCGATCAAAATGAACAAAAGGTAAGGTTCTTTACGATAAAAGGAAAAGAGACAGGGAGTGTTTCAACAGGAAAAGGGCCGATAACGATGGTAGAGCATCATAACCAGTTATCTGTACTCAACTTTTATGATACGAAACTAACGACCATTGATACAAAGAAAAAAGAAGTGATACAGTCCTTTATGATTCCGCCAGCATCAACAGGAGCGACGGTTAGCGCTGATGGGAAAGAAATATGGATTGGTGGACATGGTGATGGAAGTCAAGTGAATGAGAAAGTATTAGTGTATTCTTTACAGAGCGGAGAGATGATACGTTCTTTACATGCTCCGTTTATGCCTGTGAATATAACAAAGGATGATAAGTATGTATATGCGCTAAGTCACGGTTCAAATACGCTTAGAAAGTTTGATGCAAGTACGTATCAAGAGGTAGGATTTGCAGAAGTAGGATCTAATCCATTTGCATTTTTGAAAAGCGGTGCAGAAGGATATGTAGCTAGTTATGATAGCGATGAAGTATGCGTAATGGATATGAAGAATATGAAAATAAAACAAACAATTAAAGTCGGTAAAGGACCGTTTCAACTCATAGAGAGAGAAGGGGAAGGGCAATGAGTAAATATAAAGTGCTAGTCGTAGATGACGAAAGTGATATGAGGCAACTTGTCGGAATGTACTTAGATAACTTCGGATACGAGTGGGGAGAAGCTGAAAATGGAAAAGAGGCACTTCGAAAATTAGAGACGGATCATTACGATTTCGTTGTACTAGACATTATGATGCCTGAGATGGATGGGCTTTCAGTTTGTAAAGAGATTCGAAAAACGTCGGATGTACCTATTATATTTTTAACAGCAAAAGGTGAAGAGTGGAATAGGGTGAACGGCTTACGTATGGGAGCAGATGATTATATTGTAAAGCCATTTAGTCCTGGGGAACTAATTGCTCGTATGGAAGCTGTTTTAAGACGATATACAAAGCAAGAACAGCAAGAAGAGATTCAATTTGGACCGATTCTTATTAATGAAAAAAGTAGGAGGGTCGAGACGAATGGTGAGACGATTCCTCTTACGGTAAAAGAGTTCGATTTACTATATTTTCTTTGCCAACATAATGGACAAGTATTTAGCCGGGAACAATTGCTTGAAAAGGTGTGGGGATATGATTATGCAGGAAGTACAAGAACGGTAGATACGCATGTGAAAACGATGCGTCTAAAGCTAGGAGAAAGTGGAAACTACATTCAAACCGTTTGGGGTGTAGGTTATAAATTTGAGGTGTAACGTATGTTTACGATGGTACAAAAGCTTTGGCTTACAGTAGTATGTGCAGTATGTGTAACAGTTTCCTTTCTTTATTTTGTATCTTTATACTCATATGAAAAGTTATACGTTGATAATTTAAAAGATTCATTAGTAATGGAAGGGAAACGTCTTGCCACGCAATATGATAAACGTGAAGGAGTATCCACTTTTGAAGAGAAAGTAAGGGCATATGATCAAATATCTAGTTCAGATGTCCTTTTCGTATACAATCCGCGTGATTTAAGCGCATGTTTGCCTTTTGATGTTCACCATCATTCTCTTATAAGTGAAGGGGATAGACAGGCGCTATTAGATGGGAAAACTGTGACAAAGATAGGGTATGAAGAACATTTTGATCGTAATATTATGGGTGTTGTCATCCCTGTTTTAGATAATAAAAAATTAGTTGGTATTGTATACTCTTATATTCCTTTAAAAAGTATAAAAGACTTAATATTTGATATGGGTCTTATTTTAGCGCCGTTAGCACTTGCAATGATTTTAATTACAATATGGATTGGTAGAAAAATTATTATCGCTATTACGAGACCGCTTTCGCAAATGGAACGAGTTGCAAATCATTTGGCTACTGGAGATTTCTCAGAGCGGATTACAATTTCTTCAGAAGATGAAATTGGACGATTGGGAAAAGCTTTTAATAAAATGGCAAATTCTTTAGAAACAGAAGATGTAAAGCGTAAGGAATTTTTAGCTAATGTTTCGCATGAACTTAGAACACCGCTTAGTTATATTAAAGGATATAGTGAAGCTATTTTAGACGGTGTAGCGAAGGGGCCGCAGCAGGAAAAAGTAACGCAACTTATTCATAAAGAGGCAGGTCGCATGCAGCGCCTCGTTCATGATTTATTAGATCTAGCGCAGCTAGAAGGTGAACACTTTCCCCTAAAGAAACAACCTATCGTTTTTTCACAGCTTATTGAAGATGTACTAGATACGTACGAGTTACAGTTTATAGAAAAAACCCTTCGTATTTCAACGAATTTAAATCCTGAAATTATCGTAATGATTGATGAGGATCGTATGCAACAAGTACTTCATAATGTGTTAGATAATGCGATACGTTATACAAATCAAAACGGGGATATCATAATAACATTAAAGCAAATCGATGATTATTGTGAATTGCACATAAAAGATACAGGAATAGGTATTGATAGAGAGCATTTAGAAAATCTCGGGGAACGCTTTTACCGAGTAGATAAAGCGAGAAGTCGTCAACACGGTGGAACAGGTTTAGGTCTTGCAATTGTAAGGCAAATTGTTCATATACATGATGGTGAGTGGAGAATAGAAAGTGAAAAAGGTAAGGGAACGACAGTTATTATTAAATTAAAAGCACAAGATGAGGAGAGCATATTCTAACTTTTGGAATATGCTCTTCATATTGAAGGTAAATAGTTACGCGTAAATGTATTAATTAATATCAAACAAATATCAAAAATTTGACTATTTTATGAACAAAACATTTGTACTTCTTACTAATTCGTTCTAAAATAGTTATGGATGCTAAGTTCTTATAAAACGTGACAATTGTTGTTTGGAAGATACTGAGGTGATTTAACTGGAGTACAAATCTATTAAACCGAAAAAAATTTACGAAGAAGTATCTGAAGCTATTTTAACAATGATTAAAAATGGTACGTTAAAACCTGGTGACAAACTACTTCCTGTTCATCAATTAGCTGAGCAGTTTCAAGTTGGAAGATCTGCTGTTCGTGAAGCGCTAAGTGCGCTAAGAGCAATGGGCTTAATTGAAATGAAACAAGGAGAAGGTACATATGTAAGGAATTTCGATCCTTCTTCATTAACAAAATCACTAAATAACAAGTTATTAATGAAGAAAGAGGATATTTTGAATTTATTAGAAGTACGGAAGGTGCTCGAAGTGGGGGCAGTTCGAGCGGCAGCGGCAAAACGTACGGAAGCTAATTTGCAAAATATGAAGCATTGGTTAGATGAAATGGCAAAGAGCATTGGAGATGAGAAGGCTGGCGAAAAAGCAGACTTTCATTTTCATATGGGAATTGCAGAATCTTCGCATAATAACATCTTACTTGAGCTCATGAATCATGTTTCAGAGATGATTGCTGAAACGATTGGTGAATCAAGACGCATTATTTTATATGGTGAACAAACAACATCAGAACGACTTTTAGAAGAGCATCAATCTATATATAATGCGGTGTTAAAGCAAGATGTGGAATTAGCGCAGCAAGCAATGCTAAATCATTTAACAAATGTAGAACATATTGTCACAGGTAAAAGCGATATAAATTCGTAATTTAATCTTTTATTTTTCTAATTTTCTGATAAAATAGAGAGAGAGATTAAGTAAACGTTTTCTTTAGAAGAGGGAGAGGATAGGCCATGGTTGAGCCTACTTCTTCTAATCTTAGTCATCTGATGACCATATGATTGTTGGCGAAGTTGTAATGAGGGGGAATTATAGTTATGAAAGTCACTTTATTTGTTACTTGTATAGTCGATATGTTTGAAACAAACGTCGGCAAAGCAACAGTTGAAGTATTGGAGCGTTTAGGTTGTGAAATTGAATTTCCAGAAGCACAAGTTTGTTGTGGTCAGCCTGCTTATAATAGCGGCCATGTAGAAGCAGCAAAAGAAGCGATGAAACATATGATTGAAACTTTCGAAGATGCAGAATATATCGTTACGCCATCTGGCTCTTGTGCGACAATGTTTCATGAGTATCCGCATGTTTTTAAAGATGATCCGAAGTGGGCTAAACGTGCACAAAAGGTTGCTGATAAAACATATGAATTCACACAATTTATTGTAGATGTTTTAAAAGTTACAGATGTTGGTGCAAGTTTACCAGGAATAGCTACTATTCATAAATCTTGTCATATGACACGCCTGCTGGGAGTAAAAGAGGCACCAGGAATTTTATTATCAAACGTAAAAGGATTAACTGTGAGAGAACTGCCAAACGTGCAAAATTGTTGTGGGTTTGGGGGAACGTTTTCAGTTAAGATGACTCCAATTTCTGAGCAAATGGTAGATGAAAAAGTAGATAGTGTAATGGAAACAGGTGCTGATTATTTAATCGGTGCAGATTGTGGGTGTTTGTTAAACATTGGCGGACGTATTGAGCGTTTAGGAAAAGAAGTAAAAGTAATGCATATTGCTGAGGTCTTGAATAGTCGCTCATGAAGGGGGAACATAAGCTATGTCTATGAAAATCAGTGAGAAAAAATTTAATGATCGCGTTGGCGATGGAATTCAAGATTCGTTTATGCGCGGAGCAGTATCTTCTGCACAAACGCGTTTATATACAAATCGATTGAAAGCAGCTGAAGAGTTAGGAAACTGGGAAGAGTGGCGTGAACTAGGTGAACAAATTCGTCAACATACGTTAGAAAATCTTGATTATTACTTAATGCAGTTAAGTGAAAATGTATCAAAAAGAGGCGGTCACGTTTACTTTGCGAAAACGAAAGAGGATGCAGCAAAGTACATTCAAGACGTTGCAAAAAAGAAACAAGCGAAGAAAGTTGTAAAATCAAAATCAATGGTAACTGAAGAAATTAGTATGAATCATGCCCTTGAAGAGATTGGTTGTGAAGTGTTAGAGAGTGACTTAGGAGAGTATATCTTACAAGTAGATAACGATCCACCATCACATATTATTGCGCCTGCACTTCATAAAAACAGAACGCAAATTCGTGATGTATTTAAAGAAAAACTTGGATATGAAAATTCTGATGATCCATACGAAATGACAAAGTTTGTTCGTAAACAACTTCGTGAGAAATTTATGGATGCAGAAATTGGTGTGACAGGTTGTAACTTCGCTGTTGCAAATACGGGCTCTCTTTGTTTAGTAACGAACGAAGGTAATGCCGATCTTGTTATGTCGATTCCGAAAACACAAATTGCAGTAATGGGTATGGAACGTATGGTTCCGACAATGGAAGAATTAGATGTTTTAGTTGGTTTACTATGTCGTAGTGCAGTAGGTCAAAAGCTAACAAGTTATGTAACGGTAGCAGGACCAATTCAAGAGGAAGAGGTAGATGGACCAGAAGAGTTTCATTTAGTCGTTGTTGATAATGGCCGCTCTCAAATCCTTGGATCGGAATTCCGTTCAGTATTGCAATGTATTCGTTGTGCTGCTTGTGTCAATGTATGTCCTGTGTATCGTCACGTTGGTGGACATTCATATGGTTCTATTTATTCAGGACCAATTGGTGCAGTGTTAACACCACTTTTAGGTGGATATGATGATTATAAAGAACTTCCTTATGCATCTAGTTTATGCGGAGCGTGTACGGAAGCTTGTCCAGTAAAGATTCCGTTACATGATTTATTATTAAAACATCGTCAAGTTATCGTTGAGCAAGAAGGACGTGCCCCACTTGCAGAGAAATTAGCAATGAAAATGTTTAGTATGGGCGCATCTTCAGCAGCTTTATATAAAATGGGATCAAAAATAGCACCGGCAGCAATGAGTCCATTTACATCTGGCAATCGTGTATCAAAAGGTGTTGGTCCACTTAAAAACTGGACGGATATTCGTGAATTCCCGGCTCCAAGTAAAGAACGATTCCGTGATTGGTATAAAGATCATAAGAAAGGCGGGGACAAATAATGACAGGATTAATTCAAAACCGTGAGTCCTTTCTAGATAATATCGCAAAAGAACTTGGGCGCGCGCGTAAAACAGAAGGCGTAGAACGTCCAGCATGGAAAAGTAATGTGAATGAAGAAACGTTAAAAGATTATTCACAAGAAGAATTGTTAGAAGTATTTAAAAATCAATGTACAAACATTCATACAACTGTTGTGGAAACGACAAACGACCGTTTACGTGAAGATATTCAAAAAGTAATCGTTGAAAACGGCGGAGGACCTATTATATTATCAGCAGATGAACGTTTTGATTCCTATGGATTGACTTCTTTATTTAAAGAAGAGCTTCCAAAGCAAAATGTTGAGGTAAATGTATGGGATCCTGAGAAAAAAGAAGAGAATATGCGTATAGCGGAAAAAGCGAATATCGGTATTGCATTTAGTGATTATACATTAGCTGAATCTGGTACGATTGTTGTACAAAGTCATAAAGGACAAGGGCGTTCTTTACACTTTTTACCGACTGTATACTTTGCTATTATTCCACGTGAAACACTTGTACCTCGCATTACACAAGCAGTTCAACATATGAACTCTCGTGTGGAAAAAGGTGAAGCAGTCGCATCTTGTATTAACTTTATTACAGGACCAAGTAACTCTGCGGATATTGAAATGAATCTTGTTGTCGGAGTACACGGGCCATTAAAAGCAGTATATTTCATCGTATAAAATAGGGGAAAGCAGGCCGGAAAACGGCCTGCTTTTTTAATAGAATAAAGATAATATGAAGTAGAAGTTCTCTCCTTTTTTTGTTATGTTCTTTTGGAAAGGAGAGGAAGGGATGTTCACTTATTTATATGCATTGTTAATGGGTATGGTGTTTGGTTCTTTTTTTATGGTGATTGCGATGAGAGTTCCAGTAGGGGAATCTATTATTACACCGCGTTCGTACTGTTATTACTGCAAGTATACGTTAAAGCCGAAAGAACTGATTCCAATCATTTCATTTTGTATACAAAAAGGGCGTTGTACGAATTGTAAGAGGAAAATCTCAAGTTTGTACATAGTATTTGAATTTGTTACAGGTAGTTTATTTTTTCTTACTGTATATGTAATTGGAATAGAACGAGAGCTCATCATCACTTTATCGCTCTTTTCTTTACTTCTTATTATTTCAGTTACAGATTTAGTATATATGCTAATACCTAATCGTATTTTAATTTGGTTTGCGCTTTTGCTTATTTTAGAATGTATTTTTGTACCGTTAGTTACTTGGATAGATAGTTTAGCTGGTAGTGGAACTATATTCATTTTGTTATATTGCATGCAAAGGATTTATCCAGATGGTCTTGGCGGAGGTGATGTAAAATTACTTTCGTTACTCGGATTTATAGTGGGAGTGAAAGGGGTTTTTATAACTTTATTTTTAGCATCTTGCTTTAGTCTTTGTTTTTTCGGAATAGGTATAGCGTTAAAACGTATAAAAATAAGAACCCCAATTCCGTTTGGACCTTTTATTAGCCTTGGAGCAATATGTTATGTGTTGGTCACATATGCAAAATAGAGAGGAGATAGAAAATGAATGTATATATGGATGATCAAAGAAGTTGCCCGTACGGATATGTTTTGGCAACTACAGTAGAATCTGCATTACAATTTGTTCGGAGTAATAAGGTAAACATCCTTTCTCTTGATTTTAACATGGGATGGAGGCAAAAGAATGGGTTAGATTTTGTAGAAGTCTTTTGTACAGAAGGTCTATATGTTAATGAAATTCACCTTCATACAAATGATGTCATCGGTATGTATCAGATGAAACAGAGAATAGAGAGAGGGAAGGAAGAAGGGGAAATTAATCCTTGTATTGCCTTGAAATATGTAGGGAGCTAAAACCTCCAAAGTGAAACTTAAACAGACTATAATAAGAAGAGGATACTATGTCCAATATGAGGACGTAGTATCCTCTTTTTTCTTGCATTGTATATTATATAAACAGAGATTAAACATAGTTTATTATGTATACAATGAATTTTAAAAGAGCCGAAAATAAAAAGAACCACTTTCTGTTAGAGAGTGGCTTTGTATAAGTACGATTACTACATCTTATAGAGCGCGTATGTAAGTAATTACTTAAATGCATATCGTCTTATTTACTGGAAGAATAACCCATGTTATATTACTTTCTAATCAGTCTCGTTAAAGCCATCCCAAGAAATCCAGCACCCATTCCTATTAGCCATCCAGTTTGGGTATTTCCTAACATAGATCCCACTCCTCCACCAAGAAACATGCAGCCAACGAATACTAATCCTCCAATTCCCCAGTTCGGCCGATCCATAATTCAATCACACCCTTTCAATAAAACATATGCTATTAGCTACCTAAACTTTCTTGCATAGAATATGTTAATTATTTTGCTAGAGATGGTGTAGTTATTCGGCTTAAATTTAGCAACTTTCAGGGAATTCAAAAGACGTGGAGATTGACCGATTTGAAGGAATTGCAGGAGGAGAATTTTATTTTTTGTATTATAATAACTTAAGGGTTGTGGAACAAATTCTTCTTCAACTAACTAGCTAATAAAGGTCTGGTGATTTTCGACAATCGGGCGCTTTAATGGAATAAAAGGAGAGCATATATTAGTCATGTATAATATGTGCTTTCCTTTATTTTTAGAGATTTTTATAATTTAAGTCTTGATAAGTGATACTTTGGAGTTTTTAGTGTTTCATATGTGCTTGTAAAGGAATAATTTCCTCTGTTTGAGCTGCTACTAATTCAGTTTCTTCTTGTTTAGCAACAGGTGCTTTCTTTGTTAAGTAATGATATACCATACCGACAAATACCGATCCGCCAATAATGTTACCGATTGTAACTGGAATTAAGTTATGAATAGCCCCAGCGAAAGTAATTGTATCAGGATGTGGTGAAACTAAAGATAAGGCAAACAATGATAAGTTTGCAATGCTATGCTCATAGCCAGATAAGAAGAATGTGAAAACGAGCATCATTATCATCAATATTTTTGCTGTATCACCTTTTACTTGAGAAGGTAAGAAGCAGGCAAGACATACGAGCCAGTTGCATAAAATCGCTTTAAAGAATAATTGCATTGTAGGTGTGTTCATTTTTCCTTCAACGACTGTATTCATTAAATGACCGTGATCGATTGCTCCGAAAATGCCAGTTGCGTAAAATAGTAAGGCAAAGAATAAAGCGCCAGCTAAGTTACCTGCATAACAAGCAACCCAGTTGCGAAGTGTATCAGAAATAGTTGTTTCTTTTCTTAAAGTTGCCACTGTGAAGTACATTGTATTGCCAGTAAATAATTCAGCACCGCCATATATAATAAGTATCAGAGCAATTCCGAAAAACATGGAGGAAGCTAAATATGTTGCTGGTGAATCAACAACATGAAAAAAGTTACCTAATTTAAAACATAGTACAATAATAAAACCGATATAAATGCCAGCAAGTGCAGCGCGAATGAAATATTGCATTGGATTTGTATCTAGCATTTGCTTTTTGCTCTTAGCCAGTTTTACAACATAATCTAATCCTTGTTCTAGCATGAGTAATACGCTCCTTTAGTACATCGTCTATAAATACTCCTTATATGAATAAAGTACATGGATTTGTTCTCATTTTCAATAAGTTTGTTCAATATTTCACAAAAAGGACATACATCCGGAAAGGAAGCGTTTACAAAAGGTAGTATAATGGAATTTTTTCTAAAAATAGAGAGGGATTGAAACGAGGGAAAAAGAAAAAGCGCTGTAATTACAGCGCTTTTTCGTCTAAATTCTTTTCTACTTTTACTTCTACTTCTTTCGAGAAGAACCAACCGCCAACTGCGATTCCAATTAATACAATCCAGAATGTAAGCTTCCACGGAGTAGATTCTGGGAATGAATGCGGAAGGACACCTAAAGCAGGGTGTGCTAGCGTATAAATCGCTAATTTCACACCAACCCAACCTACAATTAAGAATGCTGCAGTTTCAAGTCCTGGTTTACGTTTTAATATTTGTACGAAAGCAGTTGCTGCAAATCGCATTATAACTAATCCGATAAGTCCACCTGTAAAGATAACGATAAATTGACCTGTATCAAGACTACCAATCGTACCTAATCCTGTTTTCGGTAAAGTCACTGCTAATGCAACAGCAGCTAAAATTGAATCAACAGCGAAGGCGATATCAGCAACTTCGACTTTAAATACAGTCCACCAAAAGTTCTCTTGTTTTTTCTTTGCTTCTTTTTCTTCTGTTTCTTCATGTGAATTCTTTTTAACATACGTTTTAAATAAGTGATTCCCCGCGATAAACATAAGATAAATCGCACCAATTGCTTGCACTTGCCATACATCTACTAGGAACGAAATCATAAATAGTGATCCGAAGCGGAAAACGAACGCTCCTGCTAATCCATAAAATAGTGCTTTCTTTCGTTTTTCTTCTGGTAAATGTTTTACCATGATTGCGAGAACGAGAGCGTTATCAGCCGCTAAAATCCCCTCTAGTGCAATTAGGATGAGTAATACCCAACCATACTCCAATAATAATGATACATCCATGTACATTCTCCTCTCATTTCTATAAAGACTAAACAAGTGAAGAAGTTCCCCACTGTTTAGTTTCCCCATACTCCTGCGTATCAACGGTGGAAGGAATTTGAAAACAAAAAAGACCTCTGCCGTTGATAGGCAAAGGTCTTGCTAGACATATGTAATGAAAATGCCAACAAAGCCGGAAGAACTAAGTTCTACGTAATGACGACTTTGTTTCCAAGAAATAGTTCTTGGACGCTACTCCCCTTTGGAGATATGCTATTGTATTCTCATTATATGGATAATTTATACGGTTGTCAACCTGTTAAAATATCTTCGTTGGGATATTTTATTTTTCTTTGTTTTTTACGTGCAAATGAAAAGGCTAATGTTAAAGGCCCCATCTTTCCAAAAAACATCATAAAGATAATAATTGTTTTGCCGATGATTGTTAAGTGTGGCGTCAAATTCATACTAAGGCCGACAGTTCCAAATGCTGAAAATACTTCAAAAGCACTCATTAATAAAGGAACTTTCTCAGTGATGCTTAAAATTAAAATAGAAAGAAAAATAAACGAAATTGAAATAATAGTAATCGTTAATGATTTGACAATGAGCGCATCTTTAATGGATTTTTTAAACACGACAATATCATCTTGTTCTTGCAAAAATTTAAATACGCCGAAAAACATAATTAAAAAAGTTGTTAACTTAATCCCGCCACCAGTAGAAGCACTGCCAGCACCAATAAACATAAGAAGCATCATTAATAAAAGAGAAGGTTTTGATAATGCAGAGATATCAACAGTATTAAACCCGGCAGTACGCGTTGAAATCGCTTGAAAATAAGCAGCCATACCTTCTTCAAATGGTGTAAAACCTCTCATGGAAATTGAATTATGAAACTCGAATATAAAAATGAAAACTGTAGCAATAATATTGACGATAAGAGTAGAAGAGAGCATAAGCTTTGAGTGCAAAGTAATGTTTTTAAAGTTTTTCTTTCTTTTTACATCTACGATAACCGTAAAACCAATCCCACCTAAAATAATGAGGGAAGAAATAACGAGATTGACGAGAATACTATGGGAGTGCGACATTAAATTATCGCTCCACACAGAAAAACCAGCATTGTTAAAGGCTGAGATAGAATGAAAAAAGCTGTAATATATCCCTTTGGCAACCCCGTATTTTGGTACCCATTCAAAGGAGAGAAATAAAGTAGCGATACATTCTACAGTAAAAGAAAATAAAAATAATGCTTTTGCAAGACGAATGATTCCGCCGACATTTGTTTGGTTTAATGCTTGTTGTAATAAAATCCGGTTTTGAAGGCCGATTTTTCTGCCTAGCATAATTGCGATTAAAACAGCAAAGCTCATAATGCCAAGCCCGCCAACTTGTATAAGTGTTAAAATGACACATTGGCCAAATAAGGTAAATACTTTACCAGTGTCCACAACACCAAGCCCTGTAACCGTACAAGCAGAAACCGTTGTAAATAAGGCATCTAGCCATGAAATAGACGTTGTTGTAGCAATTGGCAATTTCAATAGGCATGTACCGATAATCGATAGCATAATAAAAGATACAGTAAGAACACGGGGAGGACTCATGCTAATGTTAATCCATTTCATTTCACATATCGTTCCTTTCGATTTGCTCTTACTAGTATGTGAAGAAGCACTATTATGTATGTTAAAAAAGAAAGAGGCAGAGAATATCTGCCTCTAAGCCATAGGTTATATAGTTATCCGCGTAATTGTTGTTGAGCTAAAGCAACAAGACGTTTCGTTACTTCACCGCCAACTGATCCGTTAGAACGAGAAGCTGTATTAGATCCTAAGCTTACACCGAATTCTTGTGCGATTTCATATTTGAATTGTTCAAGTGCTTGCTCTGCACCCGGAACTAGTAATTTGTTTGTTTTCACCATGTTGATACACATCCTTAAAGAGTAATCCAGTTTAGCTAAGTGCTACCTGGTAATGTTATTTTATGTGTAAACGACGTACTCATACACGGAAGTAAACGGTGTGATTAGAAGTTCTTGGATAGAAAAAAGAGTAGCAAATTTGCTACTCTTTTTTCAGTATTGTCGCTGTACCTTCTACGACAATATCATCAGATTGATTATATATGTTTGTTTGCAATGTGATGATTTTTTTATCGTCCCGCTTTTTAATAACTTCTGCCACAACGCGAAGGGTATCACCGATTTTGACAGGAGCACGGAATGAAACGTTTTGTGATAAATAAATCGTATTTTTGCCAGGGAGTTTCGTTCCAAGAATGGTAGAAATAAAACTTGAAACGAGCATGCCATGGGCAATACGTTCTTTGAACATTGTCGTTTTTGCAAAAGAGTCTAGAATGTGAATAGGATTTACATCTCCAGTCAATTTTGCAAAATTGATAACGTCCTCATCCGTAATTTTTTTTGTAAGTGATGCTTGATCACCGACTTGAATCTCATCGTAACGAAGCTCTGGAACAGTTTGTGCTTCTTGAAATGGATTCATTTTGTCCTCCTTCTTTTCCATATCGAAAAATGTAAGCCATCTTGATGTAGTAGGAGGAAGAAAGAGTTTTGTTTGTGCTGCAGTTAGTTGCCACATTTTTCTTACTTGATGGAAGTAAATAGATTTTTTGAGTTTTCTTCGAACTGCTTTGCGAGTTCTAGTTGTTTGGACTTGAACTCTCCCAAAAAAACTTCTAACTGTTTTTGAACCTCTTCACGCTGCGACTGTTGTTGTTCGATAAAGTGTTTTGTTGTTTCTTCAAATTGGCCGCTAGTTTGAGTAAGAATAGACAAAGATGTTTTCGTAGGCGAAACAGTAAGTTGGTGCATTTGATTAGAAAGCTCATTCCACTTTTCTTGCCACTCGTTAATTTGATCATTTAAGGAGTTTCCAGTTAATTGCTTCACATAGTCTGTATATTGGTTATTGAACTGAGCAGTAAATTGGTGTAGTTCTTTTTCTAGTTCATCTACTCCTGATGTTAATTTATGCAAAGCGTCTTGTTGTTGTTTTAACGTTTCTAAAGTAAGTTGCTCTAATTGTTTCCCAGCTGAAGAGAAGAGGGAAAGAGATTGAGACCAGTTTTTCCAAAATGCATCGACTAATTCGTATGGCTTAGTTTCCATTGTGTGACCTCCAAATGTTTTTTTGCATATTATGAACGCAGATTACTCTGCTGTACCACCAGGTGAAGATGAAGAATCCTTTTCATCCTTTTCTGGAGAAGTAGAAAATGGAAAGAATGCATTGGTGTATAACGTGAAAAACGTCCGCAACATATTTTGATAATGTTCAAAAGAAGTCGCACATGTTGTTAAATATTGCTCTCCATATTCTGTTAAAGAATAAATTCGTTTCGCTGGCCCGCCTTCGCTTGTATCCCAAGTAGAAGAAATAAGATTTTCTTTTTCTAATTTGCGTAGTGTCCTATACACATTACCTTGGTCAACAGAAGAAAAGCCGATGTCCATTAGCATTTGAATAAGTTTGTAACCATGAAGACTCCAGTCTTTTAGACAGAGAAGTAAGAAAGGAACTAAGAAGTTTTTTGGCATGGAGTTTGGTTGTTTCGCTTGGTTTTTTTCCAAACTTTCTGGGTGTTCTGGTTCATTATGTAGCATGATTGTGCATCACCTCATGAATCAGTTAGATGGAATTTTTTGCTTATAAGTGCAATTTACACCTATCTGTTTTTAATGTCAATACATTTGTTGGAAAATAAAGAAAAATAAAATATATACTTGAATTTCTATTCGGAATATTAGAAAATAGTGAATAGGTTGAATTGTTTCAAAAACGAAAAAGGGAGTGTAGTCGAAGTGATTGATCAAAAATTCGATCCATTGCAAGCATGGAAAAATGCTTATGAACAAACCGAAACATTTTGGGGAAAAGCGCTCAATGAAACAATTAAAACAGAAGAATATTCTGCTTGGATGGGCAGCGTTCTAGATTTGAATTTGTTTTATCAAAAAGCATTAAATGATACGACAAAAAATTATTTAGAACAGGTGAATGTGCCGACGAGAGAGGATATCGCTAGAGTAGCTACGCTTGTTATTAACTTAGAAAATAAAGTTGATAACATCGAGGAAATTCTAGAAGAGAAAGTGGATTCATTAGGACAAGCTCCTACATTAAAGCGTGATGTTACGAAAGTAAAACAAGATATGCGCACGTTGGAAACGAAAGTTGATCAAATTTTAGAATTGCTAGAAAAGCAAAATGCAGTACTAGCTAAACTACAAGTACCTGTAAAAGAAGAAGTAAAGCCTGTAAATAAGCCAGAAAATAAAAAATGATAATCACGTTTGTTTATAACGTGTAAAAGAGAGAGGGAGAATCTCTTTTCATGTATAAACAACGAAACATAATTAATATATGGACTCAATTAGTATGAGTACCAAAATGATTCATAACAATCGTTCACAAATTCATTTAAGGGGGAAAAGAAATGGTTCAATTAAATGGCAAAGTAGCAATCGTAACAGGTGGGGCAAAAGGAATTGGAAAAGCAATTACAGTAGCATTAGCAGAAGAGGGAGCAAAAGTAGTTATTAACTATAACAGCAGTAAAGAAGCAGCTGAAAACTTAGTAAATGAATTAGGAAAAGAAGGACATGATGTTTATGCAGTTCAAGCGGATGTTTCTAAAGTAGAAGATGCAAACAGACTTGTAGAAGAAGCTGTGAATCATTTTGGTAAAGTTGATATCCTTGTTAATAATGCTGGTATTACAAGAGATCGTACATTCAAAAAGTTAAATCGTGAAGATTGGGAGCGCGTAATTGACGTGAACTTAAGCAGTGTATTTAATACGACAAGCGCTGTACTTCCATACATATCGGAAGCAGAAGAAGGTAGAATCATTAGTATTTCGTCTATTATTGGCCAAGCAGGTGGATTTGGACAAACAAACTACTCAGCAGCAAAAGCAGGTATGTTAGGATTTACAAAATCATTAGCGTTAGAACTTGCAAGAACAAATGTAACTGTAAACGCAATTTGCCCAGGATTTATTGATACTGAAATGGTAGCAGAAGTACCAGAAGAAGTGCGTCAAAAAATCGTTGCGAAAATCCCGAAAAAACGTTTTGGTCAAGCTGATGAAATTGCAAAAGGTGTAGTATATCTATGCCGTGACGGTGCGTATATCACAGGTCAGCAATTAAACATTAACGGCGGATTATACATGTAATGAAGTAAGAAAAAAGTGCATATCCATAGCAGGAATGCACTTCTTTTTTTAGAAAGAAATTGACCAAAAAGGAGATAGAAAAAATGACTACATTCGTAACGGAATGGGAAAAGCAATTGGAGTTGTACCCAGAAGAATATCGTAAAGCATATCGCCGTGTGAAAAGAGCGAGCGAAGTTTTATTACGCGAACCAGAACCACAAGTTGGTTTAACGCCGAAAGAGGTTATTTGGACGAAGAATAAAACGAAGCTTTATCGTTACATTCCAAAACAAGAAAAAACACAGAGAGTTCCAATCTTATTAATATACGCTCTTATTAATAAACCGTATATTATGGATTTAACTCCAGGTAATAGTTTAGTGGAATATTTAGTAGATCGTGGTTTTGATGTGTATATGCTTGATTGGGGCACATTTGGTTTAGAAGATAGTCATTTGAAATTTGATGATTTCGTGTTCGATTATATTGCAAAAGCAGTGAAAAAGGTAATGAGAACTGCAAAATCGGACGAGATTTCTTTACTTGGTTATTGCATGGGTGGAACGTTAACATCTATTTATGCAGCGCTTCATCCGGACATGCCAATTCGTAACTTGATTTTTATGACAAGTCCTTTTGATTTCTCTGAAACAGGATTATACGGTCCTTTATTAGATGAGAAATATTTCAATTTAGATAAAGCGGTTGATACATTCGGAAATATTCCGCCAGAAATGATTGATTTCGGAAATAAGATGTTAAAACCAATTACAAACTTTGTCGGCCCATATGTTGCTTTAGTCGATCGTTCAGAAAATGAGCGCTTCGTCGAAAGTTGGAAATTAGTTCAAAAGTGGGTAGGCGATGGTATTCCGTTCCCAGGTGAATCTTATAGACAATGGATTCGTGATTTTTATCAAAATAATAAATTAGTGAAGGGTGAACTCGTTATTCGCGGACAAAAGGTAGACCTTGCAAATATTAAGGCGAATGTCTTAAATATTTCTGCGAAACGTGATCACATTGCTCTGCCATGTCAAGTAGAAGCTTTACTTGATCATATTTCTAGCACAGATAAAGAGTATGTATGTTTGCCGACAGGACATATGTCTATCGTGTATGGTGGAACGGCTGTAAAGCAAACATATCCGACGGTTGGGAATTGGCTTGAAGAGCGTTCTAATTAAAGAGAAGAAATCCAACTAGCGTATGTTAGTTGGATTTTTTTATGGGAAATGACGAAACATAGGAAGGAGAAAAATACATTGTAGGAGTATAATTATGAAGCTTATGACTGGTAAGTTGTTTTGGAGTGCTGGAGTTTCTGTACCTTGTTATCCAACATTAGAAAATGATATGATATGTGATGTGCTAGTAATTGGAAGTGGAGAAGCAGGTGCTCATATAGCGTATTCATTAGCTAAAATTGGAATGCGTGTTATGCTCATTGAAAAAAGAGCAATTGCATGTGGTAGCACAGCTGCAAATACAGGATTATTACAATTTGTTAATGATAAATCGTTAACCTCTCTTATTCATACATTTGGTGAAGAGAAAGGGGTACGAGCATATAGACTTTGTTATGAAGCGCTGCAAACAATGGAGAAGGTTGTGCCAACTCTCGATATTGATCCCCATTTTATTCCGCGAAATAGTTTGTATTATGCAAGTAGAGATGAGGATATTTCATTTTTACAAGAAGAATATAATACGTTACGCCATTATGGATTTCCGGTTGAATATTTTACAGAGTCTGATATTAAGAAACGTTATTCATTTGCAAAACAAGCAGCGTTATATACAAGCGGTGATGCAGAAGTGAATCCGTATTTATTAGCGCATAGTCTTTTGCATAAAGCGAAACAAATGGGCGCTACTATATATGAACATACAGAGGCATTACATATTAAACAAATCCAAAATGATTTAATTTGTTACACGAATACAGGAAATAAAATCGTAGCAAAGAATGTTATTATGGCGACAGGTTATGAAGCAATTTTTGGAAAGAAAGAAAAAAATACAACAGTAGAAACGTCTTATGCCGTTGTGACAAATAAGATAGATCATTTTGAAGGCTGGCATGAGCAATCATTAATTTGGGAAACAGCACGTCCGTATTTGTATTGTCGAACGTATCAAAACCGCATTATTGTAGGCGGATTAGATGAGGCGCTGAAAATTCAAAAAATCGGCGATACGAAATTATTGCATAAGCGTAATCTCCTTATTAACATTGTAAAAGAAATGTTCCCGCAGTATAAAAATATACAGGCAGAGTACTATTGGGCAGCAGCATTTGGTGGCAGTCATGACGGTCTTCCTATTTTAAAAGAAGATAAAAACATACATAATTTATATTACGCACTGCCGTATGGGGGAAATGGAACTGTATATGGAATGGTATTTGCGAAATTATTTCAGCAGTTATTTACAAATGAAGAAAGTGATGATTTTTCTTTATTTAATCGATAGAAAAAAGGTAGCGAAGTGATGGAATGAGAGATATAAAAAAGTTTTTACAAAAGTTACGTCCCGTGCAACTTATCGTTGTATTTTATTTACTAGCGGTAGTTGTATCGGTAATTTTACTTAGTTTACCATTTGTTACGAAGCCTGGCGTGAAATGGACATTTATAGATGCGCTGTTTACATCTGTTAGTGCTGTAAGCGTTACAGGACTGTCTGTTGTGACTATTTCAGATACGTTTACAACAGCAGGAATTATTGTTTTAGCCCTGATTTTACAATTAGGCGGATTAGGAATTATGGCACTTGGTACATTCGTTTGGATTATAACGGGTAAAAAGATTGGTTTGCAGCGAAGAAGGTTAATTATGGCAGATCATAACCAAGGAAATTTATCGGGCCTTGTAGAATTGATGCGTTCTATTTTAATTGTAATTATTTCGATAGAACTCATTGGAGCAATACTATTAGGTACAAGATTTTTACTATATTTCCCGACTTGGCAAGAAGCTTATTTTCACGGTTTCTTTGCCGCTGTGAGTGCAACAACGAACGGAGGATTTGATTTAACAGGACAATCACTTATTCCGTACAAAAAAGATTATATTGTTCAAATGATTCATATGTTGCTTATTATTTTAGGAGCTATCGGTTTCCCAGTGCTAATGGAAGTAAAGCAATTCCTTAGTAAAAGGCGACAACAACTATTTCGCTTTTCATTATTTACAAAATTGACGACAATGACATTTTTTGCACTCGTTATTGTCGGAACAATTATGATTTTTCTATTAGAACGAAATCATTTTTTAGTAGGAAAGTCATGGCATGAAACTGTATTTTATACACTATTCCAATCTGTGACGACGCGAAGTGGTGGACTCGCTACAATGGACATACGTGAATTATCACAACCAACGCTTTTATTTATGAGTATATTAATGTTCATTGGAGCATCTCCAAGTTCAGTTGGGGGCGGGATACGTACAACAACATTTGCTGTTAGTATATTATCGCTATATACATTTGCAAGGGGCGGGAGAACAGTCCGTATTTTCAAACGTCAGCTACATGAAGAGGACGTGTTGAAAGCATCTGTCGTTATGACAATGGGGATTTTATTATGTGCCTCAGCGCTATTTATTTTATCCATTACGGAAAATGTACCACTTATGAGTTTAATAGTTGAAGTTTGTTCTGCTTTCGGGACGACTGGACTATCAACAGGTATTACTCCAGAGTTAACAACTGTTGGTAAACTTGTACTCATTGTACTTATGTTTATCGGACGCGTCGGTATTTTAACATTTATATTAGCTAGTGGTGGAAGAGAACAACCACCTCGCTATAAATATCCGAAAGAGAGAATTATTATTGGATAGTATGAAACCATTCTACCTACGTTAGGTAGAATGGTTTTTTTAATCGTTAATTCCAAATTGAGGGTGCATAAAAGCATCATTTTTGTTATTAACTTCGTTTTTTAGTAGTTCTTGATTTTCTTCTGAGATCCATCCGATATCATTTGTAGGATGGATCCATTCTTCTCCAGCCATAACGGCAGGATCTATTTCATCACTCCAATTATTAAGAGGACTGTTAGTGGAATCGTATTTACTGTCTCCAATTACAACATCGTATTGATTAATAAAAGGTTGTTGCATTGGTTTTCCTGTTCCTTTAAAAGAGGGAAAGTTCATTTGATGAGGGAGCGTCTCGTCTAAAATTGGTGATTGGATCGTTTCTTTCTCCTTCAAAGTCATCGCTCCTTTTTATAATGGCTTGTTCGTATGTAGTATTTCCATATATAAGCTCTTATGTACTTGTTAACACTTTCCAGTAATAATTACTGTAAGTTGTTTCAAACTAGAATAGAAAGTTATTTAGTGAGAGCAGGTGAGTATGGTGGTAAAAAGAAAAGTAAAACAAAATGCAGCAATTAATAATAATAAAACTCCGAAAGAAAGCTTACCAGATGCAGAATTTGCATTAGAGTACGAAGGAGAAAATAGTGCGAAGTACGCAAATCGTAATTCAAAAAAAGGTAAACAAAAATGAGGCGTTTTTTACAAACGCCTCATTTTTTTGTGGGATTATAAAGGTTTTTTTAATTATTTGTAAATTTTACGTTAGATATTAGCAGAAAAATGCGAAAAAACATAGAAGTAGCAACGTATTACACAAAAACAAACAACAAACAAAAGATTAATGTTGGTTTAATACTGCTTTTACACTAGTTGTTTATATTTGAGTTGTACATAAGATTTGTAAAAGGAGAGAGAGACAGTGAAAAAAACAATCTTTAAGGCTGTAGCAACTGGAATGGTATTTTCGTTATTAATGGGGTGTGGTGCAAAGAAAGAAGAAAGTGCTGGAGCAAAAGTGAAAGATGATAGATTATCTGGATCATTAACTATTTACACAGCGATTGAAGAAGAGCTTGTACCGATTTATCTTGATTCTTTTAAACAGAAGTACCCAGACGTGAAGTTGAACATTGTTCGTGATTCAACTGGAGTTATTACAGCGAAATTGCTAGCTGAAGGAAAAAATACACAAGCAGATGTTGTATGGGGAACTGCAGCGTCTAGTCTATTAGCTTTAGATAAAAAAGATATGTTAAAAGGATACTCTCCAAAAGGAGCAAATCGTGTTCTTCCGCAATTTAAAGATGATAAGCAACCAGAAAAATGGGTAGGTAATACGGCATTTATGACGGGGATTGCTGTAAATAAAGAAGAATTAAAGAAGAAAAATTTACCGATGCCAGAATCATATGAAGATTTAACGAAACCAGAATATAAAGGAACGCTAGTTATGCCGCATCCAGCTTCTTCTGGAACAGGGTTTTTAACAGTTTCTGCATGGTTACAAATTATGGGGGAAGATAAGGGCTGGGATTATATGAAGAAACTTCATGATAATATGGCAACTTATACTCATTCAGGTTCAAAACCAGCAAAATTAGCAGGGGCGGGTGAATATCCAGTTGGTGTGTCAATGGTTTATAGTGCTTTGAAAGAAAAACAAAAAGGTGCACCAGTTGAAGTTGTACTGCCGAAAGAAGGATTAGGTTGGGAAGTAGAAGCGAACGCACTTATTAAAAAAGATAATGCAAAAAATGATAAATTAGCACAAGCATTTTTAGATTGGGCAATTACAGATGATGTAATGAAGTTATACTTTGAGAAAAATGGATTTGCGACAATTAAAAATGATTATAAACTTCCAGATGGGTTCCCTAAAGATGTGACAGAAAAGTTATATAAAAAGAATGACTTTAAATGGGCAGCAGAAAATCGCGACAAAATTTTAGAAAAATGGGAAAAAGAGTTTGGCCAAAAAGCAGAACCGAAAAAGTAAGTGAGTGGGAGAGAGAAAAATGAGCGAATATTTATCAATTCAACACATTCAAAAACAGTTTGATGCATTTACAGCGTTAAAAGATATTTCTTTTACTGTGAAAAAAAATGAGTTTGTTTGTTTATTAGGCCCAAGTGGTTGTGGGAAAACGACGTTGCTCAGAATTTTAGCAGGACTAGAAGAGGCAACAACAGGTAGTATTGCTGTGAATGGAAAAGATATTACAGCATTACCACCTGGAAAGAGGAACTTCGGAATGGTTTTTCAATCGTATGCATTATTTCCGAATTTAACTGCACTTGAAAACATTGCATATGGCTTAAAGACAAAAAAATATGGAAAAGCAGAAGTAAAAGAGAAAGCGCTATCGGCGTTAGAACTTGTTGATTTGCTGAATGTAAAAGATAAATATCCTGCTCAAATGTCTGGTGGACAGCAGCAGCGAGTAGCACTTGCACGTGCGCTCGCTCTGTCTCCCGATATTTTGTTACTTGATGAGCCGTTATCTGCTTTAGATGCAAAAGTGCGTGAAAAGTTGCGCAGAGAAATGCGTGATTTGCAGGAAAAAGTGGGAGTAACAACTATTATGGTAACGCATGATCAAGAAGAGGCATTAACGATGGCTGATAAAATTGTTGTAATGAATCATGCGGAAATTATGCAGATTGGAACACCAGAGGAGATTTATCAAAGACCAGCCAATCCGTTTGTGGCAGATTTTATTGGTTCTATTAATTTCTTTTCGAAAAATAACGAAGAACATGCAATTCGTCCTGAACATGTAACTATTGTACAAAATAATGGTATTAAAACAGTTGTAGAAAGCATGGAATTTCGCGGATCTGTATACCGGACGGAAGTGCGGGTCATAGAAGAGAAAACACACCTTTATAATGAGAAAATTGTAGTAGATATATTGGCATCAGAAGTAGAGGAAACTGCTATTAGAAAAGGAAAGCCAATTCAAATCTCTTTCTCAGAAAATCATATGTTGTCATATGGAAAGAAGGTCATTGTATAGATGGAGATGTTAGAAAACTTTAAGGTGGAAAGTACGAAAAAAAAGATTAAGAGACGTATCGGTAAAGAAGAGTGGATACAAAGACTATTAATTATTGGTATGCTTCTTTCATTTTTTATCATGCTTGTATTGCCTTTATTACAACTGTTTACACAGGCCTTTTATGATAAAGATGGAGCTTTCGTTGGTGTTGCGAATTTCAGTAAATATTTCACAACACCAACGCTAGTTCAATCATTACAAAATACGGTATGGGTTTCGGGCGCTACAACAATTATTTCAGTTACACTCGCTTTCGCTTATGCATATGCAATCGCTCGTACGAATGTTTTTGGAAAGCGCGTATTTCAATACATAGCATTATTACCATTATTCGCACCAACGATGATGCACGGTATTGCGCTTACATATTTATTTGGTAATCAAGGGTTAATAACAAAAGGGGTGTTTGGTTTATTTGAAGGAATACAAATACCGTTATACGGACCAGTAGGAATTGTAATGGCTGAAGTTATGTATACATTTCCACAAGCATTCCTTATTTTATTAATTGCTCTTCAAGGTTCTGATTATCGTTTATATGAAGCTTCTAATATGTTAGGTGCAAGTAAAGTGAAACAGTTTTTTACGGTTACTTTACCTAGTGTGAAATACGGATTAATTAGTGCGATGTTCGTTGTATTTACACTTAGTTTCACTGATTTTGGGGCACCTAAAATTGTTGGAGGACAATATAACGTACTTGCTACTGACGTATATAAGCAAGTAATTGGACAGCAAAATATGTCCATGGGCGCAACTGTCGGAATGATTTTACTAATCCCAGCTATTTTCGCATTTGCAGTTGATCGTATTACGCAAAGAAAACAGGCGAATCTCTTATCTTCAAAAGCAGTGCCTTACAGAATAATAAATAATAAGAAAAGAGATGTTATTTCATTCGTATATTGTAGCGTAGTTACGTTTATGATCATTCTTTTATTTGTGGCAGTTGGTATTGCTGCAAGTGTGAAAGTATGGCCATATAATATGAGTTTTACACTTGAGCATTTTAATTTTTCAAGTTTGACAGGAGACGGAATTGAAGCATTTAAAAATAGTGTAATTGTCTCAGCTATTACGGCAGTTATCGGGGTGATTTTAACATTTGTGTTCGCTTATGCGATTGAAAAAATAGAACAGCTACATTTTTTCAGAAAAGTAGGCTACTTTTTCTCTATTGTACCGTTAGCGATTCCTGGATTAGTACTTGGATTAGGATATGTCTTTTTCTTCAGTCAACCAACAATTCAAATTCTAGGACTTTCAGTAACAAATCCGTTTCATTCCTTATATGGCACAATTGCTGTTTTAATATTAGTAAATATCATTCATTTTTACTCTGTAACGTTTGTTACCGCAACGACTGCTTTAAAGAAACTGGACCGAGAGTTTGAACTTGTTTCACAGTCGATGAGTGTACCATTCTATAAAACTTTCTTTCGAGTAACAGTACCGATGTGTTTACCAGCTATTTTAGAAATGGTTATGTACTATTTCGTAAATTCAATGGTAACTGTATCGGCAGTAGTGTTCTTATATGCGGCTGATTTTAAACTAGCTGCTGTATCAATTGTAAATATGGATGATGCAGGAAATGTAGCACCAGCAGCTGCAATGAGTGTACTTATTGTTGTTACAAATATTGTAGTGAGAGTTGTATATGAATGGGGAACGAAAGCACTTCGTAACCGAACGTCACAATGGCAAAAAAGATAAGTAAGAAGGGTGATGGATAGAATGAAAATTGAAGCAGTTATTTTTGATTGGGCAGGTACGACAGTTGATTACGGATGTTTTGCACCACTGGAAGTATTCATGAAGATTTTTCATAAACGCGGTGTTGAAATTACAGCAGAAGAAGCACGTAAGCCAATGGGATTATTAAAAATAGATCATGTAAGGGCACTAACAGAAATGCCTCGTATTGCAAATGAGTGGAAGCGTGTTTTCGGACAATTACCAACAGAAGCAGACATTAATGAGATGTATGAAGAATTTGAAGAAATTCTCTTTGCTATTTTACCGTACTATGCCACACCAATTGATGGAGTAAAAGAAGTGGTTTCTTCACTACGTGAAAGAGGTATTAAAATTGGATCAACAACTGGTTATACGAGAGAAATGATGGACATTGTTGCAAAAGAAGCAGAAATACAAGGGTATAAACCTGATTTTCTTGTGACGCCAAATGATGTTCCAGCAGGTCGTCCATATCCGTGGATGTGTTATAAAAATGCGATGGAATTAGGTGTATATCCAATGAATCATATGATAAAAGTTGGAGACACCGTGTCAGATATGAAAGAGGGCAGAAATGCTGGAATGTGGACAGTTGGTGTAATCCTCGGTAGTAGTGAGCTCGGTTTAACGGAAGAGGAAGTTGAGAATATGGATCCGTTAGAGCTTCGTGAAAAAATAGAAGTAGTTCGTAATCGTTTCATTGAAAATGGGGCTCATTTTACAATTGAAACGATGCAGGAGCTCGAAAGCGTAATTGAACATATCGAGAAACAAGAACTTATTATTTCATAAAGGAGGCATAGGGTCATGAATGAAAATCACTATTTATTATTAACGCCAGGACCATTAACGACAACAAAAACTGTAAAAGAAGTTATGTTATACGATTGGTGTACGTGGGATGTTGAATATAACACGATGGTGCAAGATGTAAGAAATAGGCTTGTATCGTTAGCGACAAAGGAAGAAGAAAAGTACACAACAGTTTTAATGCAGGGAAGCGGTACGTTTGCGGTTGAAGCAGTAATTGGTTCTGTTATTCCTAGAAACGGAAAGCTGCTAGTTTGTACAAATGGTGCGTACGGTAAGCGGATTGTACAAATGGCAGAGATGTTACATATAGATGTGGTGGTCAGTCAAACAGAAGAGTGGGAGCCTACTAATATTGCAGAAGTAGAAAAGTTATTGCAACAAGATAAAAAGATTACGCATATAGCAGTTGTTCATTGTGAAACAACGACAGGTATTATTAATCCAATTGTAGATGTATGTGAATTAGGAAAACAATACGGAAAAGTTACACTGGTTGATGCGATGAGTAGTTTCGGTGGTATTGAAATAGATATCGCTGAGTTGCAAATTGACTTTCTAATTAGTAGTGCGAATAAATGTATTCAAGGTGTTCCCGGATTCGGTTTTGTCATCGCAAATCGTGATGAATTATTGAAATGCAAAGGGCAAGCCCGTTCTTTATCATTAGATTTATATGATCAATGGGAAACGATGGAAGAGCAAAATGGGAAATGGCGTTTTACTTCACCTACACATGTTGTACACGCTTTTTATCAGGCATTGCTTGAATTAGAAGAAGAAGGCGGGGTAAGAGCCCGTTACAATCGATATTATAATAATCAAAAATTATTAGTGAACAAAATGAAAGAAATAGGCTTCAAGCCATTAGTAGATGAAAAATATCAATCTCCTATTATTACATCTTTCATTTATCCAGAAGCAGGATTTGAATTTTTGCAGCTGTATAATGAATTAAAGCGATATGGATTTGTTATTTATCCTGGTAAAATTTCGAAAGTAGATACGTTCCGCATTGGAAATATCGGTGATGTACATGAAGACGATATTAATCGCTTAGTTGATAGTATTGCTAAAGGGGTTGTTATAGGGTGAAAGTATTTTGCTTAGGTGGAGCAGGTAAAATTTGTCGTGAAGCAATTTTAGATTTAGTTCAATTTTCATCTTTTGAGACGATTACGTTAGCCGATTTTAATGAAGAGGAAGGCCGAAAAGTAGTAGAGTGGTTAAATGATCCTCGTGTTGATTTTGTAAAAGTCGATGTGACAAATCATGAGGATACGGTCGCAAAAATGAAGGGCTATGACATTGTAATGGATGGCACGACGATAAAGTTAAATGGCTTGTCTACTCGCTGTATTGCAGATGCCGGCTGTCACGGTGTGAACTTGAATGGATTTGGTGAAGAAAATAAATCCCATTCTATATTTGTTCAAAACGGAAAAGCATGTTTACCTGGGTTTGGTATGACGCCAGGTGTAACGCAAATGATGGCTATGTATGCAGCAAATCAGCTAGATACTGTAGAGTCAGTTAGAGTAAGTCATGGCTCATATCGTCCAATTGCTTTTTCTGCATCAATTACAGAAACAACGACATATGAATATGATCCACATTTACCGTCGCGTACAGTGTATGAAGATGGTGAATTTAAGCAAGTACCTCCGTTTGCGCGCCCGAGAGAAATTGAATTACCAGCGCCTTACGGAAAAACAATGCAGTATATCATCCCGCACTCAGAAACGATTACGTTAGCGAAGGCACTGGAGGATAAAGGTGTTGGGCTGATAGAAACGAGAGGTACTTGGCCAGAGCAAAATATGCAGCTCGTTCGTGCTTTATATGATTATGGTATATTGCGTAATGATCAAATTGAAATAAACGGTAAAGAAATTGGTATTATGGATTGTATTTCGAAGTATCTATTACAATCGAAAGAAGGGCAAGCAACAGAGCTTTATGGTTATGCACTTCATGTAGAAGTAGTAGGTATGAAAAATAATCAAAAACAGCGACATGTATTATACCATACACATCCGCTATCTGACGATTCTGTAGTAGGTTGGGAGAAATTAAGAGCCTATACAAGAAATGTTGGTATCCCATTTGGAGTTGCTACAGAGTTAATTGCAAAAGGAGTAGTTAATAAAGTCGGTGTTATTACTCCTGAAGAAGCTTTTGAAAATCCACAAATTATTTTTGATGAATTGGAAAAGCGTGGTATTTATATTCATGAAGAAATTTTCACTGAAAAAGAAAATTATAACTTTGTATAAGTAAGGCAGTTTATGAGGTAGATATAAATGGGGTGAGGCTATGTCTGTAGTAGGTGAAGAGAGAAAGAGGACAATTCTTGAGAAGGTAGAGTTTAAAGGGAAAGTAAAAGTTTCAGAATTAGCGAGAGAGTTCGCAGTATCAACAGAGACGATTCGTCGGTATTTAGAAGAATTAGATCGTGAAAAAAAATTGAAGAAAGTGTATGGTGGAGCTGTTCAACTTCCGGGAGCTGGGATAGAGGCACCGATGTTAGAACGAGAGATGCTGCATATAGAAGAGAAGAAAAGAATTGGGTATAAAGCAGCAACGTTTGTGGAAGATGGGGATGTTATTGCGATTGATGATGGAAGTACACCACTTCAAATGGTGCCATATCTTGTTCATCGTAAAAATTTAACGATTGTTACGAGCTCTTTTCCAGTAGCGACACAATTAATATCTTCTATTAATAAAAAGATGTTTCACGGTGAAGTTTTATTTATTGGTGGAAAGGTATCTCCAAAACATTCACGTGTGTCGGGTTCTATTTCGCAGCAAGTAATTCATCAATTTCATTTTCATAAAGCATTCGTTTCGATTGATGGATTGTTACCTAGCTTTGGGGTTTCCAGCTTTGAATTAGAAAAAGCGAAACTGTCAGAAGCGATGATTAAATTATCGGAGAAAACGTATATTTTATGCGATCATACAAAGGTAGGCGTAAAAGGGAACTACCGAATATCAGGATTTTCTCGTATTCAACATGTTATTTGTGATAAGAAAATGCCATATAGTTTTGAAGAAGAAGTTAAAAAGCATAATATTCAATGGACAGTTTGCTAGTAATCAGTGGGAAATTCCAGCTCTCTTTAATTATTAGTAATGTTTAACGTGAATTTTGAGATGCTCATGAATAATGAGTAATAAAGGTTTGTATTCGTGCAAAAAAAGTGGACACATTTTCTCGCTTCCTTCATATAATTTACCAATAGAAAAAAAGTTGGCTGAAGGAAAGAGGGGACAGGAATGTCGGAACGGGTATATAATAAGCTTGTATTGTACGCGAATGTTTTGCAAAAACTCGGTGTTATTAATGAAAAAGAAAAAAGTGAAATCCTTCATACGATAGGTAAAAAAGCCCTTTGAATAAAGGGCTTTTTTATTTTTTATCGTTGGAAATATAATTTCAATGTAATATTCCTATTGACAATGATAATGAGATTCATTATCATTTATTTGTAGGTAATTGATAAAAGTTATCAATTACTAAAAATTATATAAGACAAGGGGATATTATTTTGAAAAAAAATTATATTAAGGCGCTAGTAGTAGCAACAACATTAGCAATTCCATTTGCTGCGTATTCTACTCCAGCATTAGCAGCAATAAAAATTGAAGCAAATCAGTCGGTAGCAGCAGTGAGTGATCGTACGTATGATACTGAGATTAAAATTTATAAGGATCAAAAAGACGAGCCATCTATGGTTTCTCAATACATAAAAAATCCTAAAGTAGCGATTGAAGACGGGAAAAAAATTGTTACTGTAACTGTACAAGATAGCGATTATTTTCAATACCTTAGAATAGAAGATAGAAACCAGCCGGGTGTATTTCATGATGTGAAAGTTTTGTCAGAAGATAAGAGAAAAAATGGGACGAAAGTAGTTCAATTTGAAATTGGTGAATTTGAGAAGAAGCATAATATGCAAATGCATATACTTATTCCGGCTATTGGATATGATCATAAATATCAAGTTCAATTTGAAATTAAAGATCCGACTTTAGGCGAGAAAGAAACAGGGAAACCAGATGATGATTCTAATTCAGGCAATACGGAAACGGATACTCCAGTTGATAGTCAAAACATGATAACAGATAAGAAACTACGAGAACTTGTTAATAAAAAAGTATTTAATAGAAAAGATTTAAATACACCAATTACGAAAGAAGAGTTATTACAAGTAAATGATTTGTTTTTAAATACGAATGAGATTCTTGATTATAGTGCATTAAAATATATGCCAAATTTAAAATCTTTAACAGTTGCGAATGCGAAGATAAAAGATCCGTCGTTCTTTACGAACTTAAAGCAATTGAAACATTTGGCTTTACGCGCTAATGAAATTGTAGATGTAACACCACTTGTTAAGATGGATAATTTAGAATCTCTTGATTTAAGTAATAATAAAATTACGAACGTTGCACCACTAACGGAAATGAAAAATGTAACAAGTTTATATTTAGCAGGAAATCAAATTGAGGATGTAGCACCATTAGCGAAAATGGAACAATTAGATTACTTGAATGTGGCAAACAATAAAATTTCAAACGTTGCTCCGTTAAGTAAGTTGAAAAATGTAACATACTTATCTTTAGCAGGAAATCAAATTGAAGATATTACACCGCTGTATACGTTACCGTTAAAAGATTTAGTATTAACGCGTAATAAAGTTAAAGATTTATCAGGAATTGATCAATTGAATCAATTACAAGAGTTATGGATTGGGAAAAATGAAATAAAAGATGTTACTCCTCTAAGTAAGATGACACAGTTGAAAGTTTTAAACTTACCTAATAATGAGTTAAAGGATATTACTCCATTATCAAGTCTAGTAAACTTACAAAAACTTGATTTGGAAGCAAATTACATTTCAGACTTAACACCAGTTAGCAATTTGAAAAAGTTAGTATTTCTAAGTTTTGTTGCAAATGAAATCCGTGATGTTCGACCAGTTGTAGAACTAAGTAAAACGGCTTACATCAATGTTCAAAATCAAAAAGTATTTTTAGAGGAAACAGAAGTAAATAAAGAAGTGAAAGTACCTGTATACGAAAAAGATGGTAAAATCTCTACAAAAATTCGTTTGAAGAGTGAAGGTGGTACGTATAGTAACGATGTGGTTAAGTGGAGTACACCAGGTGAGAAAGTATATGAATTTGGTGTGAAAGATCCATTTGCGGATACAGGAATCTTCTTCACAGGGTCTGTTATTCAAAATGTTGTAAATGAAAAAGTAGCGGAAGAAGTAATTGAATTTAAAGATGTGCCAAAGGGTCATTGGTCAGAGAAAGCAATTAACTATTTAGCGAAAGAAAAGTTATTTATAGGCTATGGAAATGGGCAATTTGGATTTGGTGACAACATTACTCGTGGTCAAGTAGCAGTTTTAATACAAAAGTACTTGAAGTTGGAGCAAAATGTAGAACAGAAAACGAAGTTCACAGATACGAAAGGAAATATGTATGAAGGGGCTATTGAGGCAGTTACACAAGCCGGAATTATGACGGGCGATGGTAATGGTACGTTCCGTCCAAATGGAGTATTAACTCGATATGAAATGTCAGTAGTACTACAAAAAGTATTCCAGTTAAAGGCAAATGAAAATAGTGTAGAGAGCTTTAAAGATGTACCAAAGGGTCATTGGGCAGAGGGATATGTGAAAGCTTTAGCGGACAATAATATATCAAAAGGTGACGGCAAAGGTGATTTTTCAGGTGATGATTTCGTAACACGTGAACAATACGCACAATTTTTGTATAACGCAATAATTAAATAATAAATGAGAAAAATACGTTATTCTTTAATAAGAAGAATAACGTATTTTTTATATGTACAAAATCAGGTGCGAAATAGACAGGAGTGCTTATATGTGATATGCCTATTTTTCCGATAGGTGCTGAAACCGTATTGACAAAAAGGTATTCTCGTGTGATAATTCAATTAAATTTTTAGAATAATCAAAAAACATTCCTTTTACATAGAAAGGATTTGAACATTATATTAATATTACGCCGGGGGTGACGAAATGTTATTTTTTCTGAAGAAATGGAACGCATTAAAAGATGTGAAAGCAGAATTGGCACTTCGCGATTGGTTTTATGGTACAAAAATTAGTTTATCGCTGTGTACGTCAAAAGAGCCATTAACATTTTTAGTGAATGTAGAGGGAAGAGATAAAGGGGTATTTTCTGAAGAAGATTTTATTGTCGTAAATTGCATGTGTGAGCCAGTATTTGAAAACGAAGAAAAACCAGCTACAGAGTCGTTTATGCATGCGGATATTTATAAAAAAAGTAGTGCAGAATGTATTTTACAAGTGCAAACTGTAGATAGTCATTTAATGTCAGAGCTATATGGGAAAGAAGGAGAAGTAACATTCGAAAAACGCAGTGTGGAACGTGTTTTTGGAAAAGATGGTATTACAGAAATGACAATTCCAATTGTAGAAGATGAAAAAAAATTCGCTAATTTATTAGAAAATAATGTTCCAAATTTTGTTGAAGGTGGAGGAGTAGTCCTTGTTCATAATTACGGAATGATCGTGTGGGGGAAAACCCCAGAAGAAGCGAAAAAATGGTTGGAAGGTATAGAGTATTTAATGAACTATCACGTAAAGCTTTTAATGATAAAAGGGGCAAAAAGTTCTGTTATATAAAGATGTATTCACAAATATTATCATTCTATAAAAATGAAAGCGTTTTAAAAAGAAATTTCACTCATAAAATATAGGTCTCCTTATTATATATAGATTACATGTTGACATGTAAGGAGGAACATATTTTGCGAGTTAAATATCATTTTCTGCCAAAACAGCAGGTGACATTTTGCAAAACGAATGATTCTGGTGAAAAGGCGTTACAAATTATGAATGAAACGGGATTCCGCGCAATCCCTGTATTAGCAGAAAATGAGAAGGAATTCACGGGGATTATTTATAAAGTAGATCTTTTAGAAAAGAAGTGTAATAGCAGATTAGAGGATGTAAGTACAGAAGATGTACTGGAAAATCCAAATTCGTTTATTTTTGAAAAGGATTCTTTTTTTAGAGCTTTTTACGTTATTCGCCGTCTCCCGTTTTTAGCGGTTTTAAATGAGTATAATGAATTTGTCGGCATTTTAACACATTCTAATGTATTTGATGTCATTGAGGATTCGTTCGGTATGCGGACGGGTGGTTATATATTAACAATTGCAACACAAGATTGTAAGGGAACAATTAAAGAGCTTGGGACATTATTAAAAGCATATAATATTGGTGGACTGTTTACGCTTGATAACGGTGATCAATATATTCGCCGTGTTATCGTAAATATATCGGATGAGTTAAATGAAAAAAAATTAAAGCAATTAATTGAAAAGATAGAAAAAAAGGGATTTAGGGTGAGTCATGTAGATTATATTTAAGTTAAACAAGGTACCTATCTGCTATATGTAGATAGGTACCTTGTTTAGTGTGAGAAATGAATCTTATTTTGAAACAGAAGGTGGAGACAATGCTAAATCAGATAAAAAAATAAAGTCTGCATGCTCACGAATTTTAGGAATAGAAGTTTCTATAACACGTGATGTAATTTCACCTGGAGCCCCAACGTGTCCGATAGCTACCATAATGGGTTTGTCTTGGATTTTTTTTATAAGTAATTGTGCTTGTTTTGAAATGTGATTTACCGTATATACATCATCAAAAAATAATTGGTTTTCAATAATAGGCACGCCTAATTCTTTCCCGATTTTTGGGACAACACTATTAGGGTTTGTTTTACTATCTAAATAAAATAAACCGTGTTTTTTGCAGGCAGAAAGTATAAGACGTACAATCCTTTCATCAGCGGTTACTTTTGATCCCATATGATTGTTCATACCTATTGCATGAGGTATTTCTTGAATTGCTTGTTCGAGTCGGTTGTTTATTTCTTCATCGCTTAAATCTGTTGTAATCGCTTTTGGTCCAAGCCACTCTTTTTTTCCTCTAATTGGTTCCATTGGCATATGTATAATAACTTCATGCCCTTTTTTATGGGCAGCTATTGCATCTTGTTTAGTAGAGGGAAGAAATGGCATAACAGCAACAGTGAGTGGAATAGGAAGTGATAACATCTTATCTGTGCCTTTCATATTATTGCCGAAATCATCGATGACAATAGCAACCTTATTCGTATGAGCATTTGCTTGAATAGGAAATAGGAAGAAGGGTATGAACAAGGTGAAGACGAGAAATGTAATAGTATATTTACGCATATAAATATCTCCTTTCTATTTTATTCCGCTATTTGCGGGCAGTAAGACTCCCACCTCAAAATTCGGCTGGAGCAAAGAAGTTAGGTGGGGGATTCACTGCCCGTAAACGCCCGATTGGTGAGGGCTAATAATCAGTGGGGATGAACAAAACCCCTACTGATTAAAGTTTCACTTTATCAATCATCATTATGTTTTGCGTTTTTATATAAATTAAACAAAAAATGTCGAAGAAAAGTATATGGAAAATAGAGAATCCGCAGTTTACTTGGTATTTGCTAAAAAAGAAGATGAAAAAAATGTCTATTATTGCGAATGTATTTACAAAGATAGAATAATTTGTAATAATTCTCAAAGTGAGGGTAAAGATTTGTAAATTACAGGGGGAAAATGTTAAAATTTCTGATTCTTCAAATTCAAATAGGATTAAGTGTTTAAAGGGCTAAAGTAGAAGAGACGTTGAGAGTATGGAAGAAAAATAAGGGGGATATGGATGTTTACTGTAAAAAGGAAGTACACATTAGAAAAGCTTTCGCATGATATTCATATGAAACGTGAAGAAATGATTCATTTAGGATTAACAAGTGGATTAAATAGTATGGAGACAATTCAAGTTAGTCAAGAATTGGACAAGCTTATCGTACAGTATCAGCGTTACAAAGAAAAACAAACACCGAAATGGTTTTCAATTATAAAGGTTCCTATTTTTCAAATTGGGTATGAAGGGAAATCGAGCAATTTTTGGAGAATGTTTGTGGCTGGTTTTATGAAATAAGTATAATTACCCTTTTAGGATAAGGATAATTATACTATGTGTAATGGAATCTCTATATGAACTGTCGTTCCTTTGTTTTCTTTACTATCAATAAATATATGCCCATTGTACATCTCTACAATTCGTTTACATATAACAAGCCCAAGACCTGTTCCAGTATCTTTATTAGTAAAGAACGGATGAAAGAGGTGTTTTTGAATATGTTTTGGAATCCCTTTTCCAGTATCAATAATTTGCAATTGTGCGTGTTTTTCGTTGTTTGTTACTACAATGGTTAATGTATCACCAGAAGCCATGGCTTCAATTGCATTTTTTGTAATGTTTAAAACCACTTGTTTCATATGGTCTTTTGAGCAACGTATATGAACAGGGTGGTCTGGCAAATGTAAATGAAATACAATGTTATGTAGATTCGCCTCGGATTGAATAATTAATGCTACCTCATTAAGAATCGTTCTTACATCATATGTTTGTTCAATGATAGCAGTTGGCTTTCCAAGAATAAGAAATTCGCTTACAATTTCATTAATACGTTCTATTTCTTGTTCAATCACTGAAAAATAAAACTGATCCTCTTCATCTTTATATTTTTCTTTTAACAGAGCAACGAGTCCTTTAATTCCAGTAAGAGGGTTACGGATTTCATGGGCTGTACTAGCTGCAAAAGTTCCAACCAATTCAATTTTTTGCAGTTCATTTTGTTGTCTTTCTAGTTTTGTTTGACGTTTTAATAACATATATTGAGCAAGTAAAAATAAAATAGACATTAAAAATAAAGTAGCTATACACTCTATTGAAACCCACTGGTATAAAGTTTTTTGATGAATAGGTAACGGAGAAACAGAGACTTTCCAATTTAATCTTTGGAGTGGGGTAGTAAGCATATTAGAATGCCCATCGCTTGTTTCGTTATTATCATCGGTTAGAAAAACTACATCATGTTTATCAGTCACTTCGAAATGATATTGTGGTTTAATAGCATTTAAAGAATATGAAATGTAGTCAAAGCGTAAACTTGCTAATAATAAGCCTGAGAGTTCCTTTTGTCTATTAAATATTGGCGAGGCAATCATAATAGCTTGATGCCCAAGAACACGATCTGTAATAACTGATGATACAGTTGTTTTCTTAGATTGCAATGCATCTTGGATGTATTGGCGGTCAGAAACGTCAATAGGCGGCGAATCGCCTTGGGATGCGATTGTAATCATCCCATCTGTTGTAGCGTAATATAGACCGGAAAAACGTTCATCATTTCCATCGGTATCATGTACAATTTGTTTAATCCCATTGATGTTTCCAGTTTCGGTCCCTACGACTTTTGCGAGCATTTCTAAGGCAGATATAGCTTCACCAAGGTGATGGTCTAAATAGTCTCTATATAAGAAGAGAACAGTGTGAGCAGATAGTTTGTTTGCCTGTTGCATTTGATAAGTGTGATACGAAAAAAATGTGGCACCAATCCCTATCGTTGGCAGTATAACAAGCAGTATGTAAAAAACTATGCTTTGTAATTTGACTTTCAAATTTGGTACTCCTTCTTTTTTTATTATCATTATATATAAACTATGTTAAAATTGTCATGTTTTTATTCAAGAATCATTTGCATTACATTAGGGAAAGGAAAAGGAAAAGGGATGAGTAAATATTCATTCGGCAGTTGTAATGAAGCGCTACGTTGCTTTTCTTTTTGTTGCGGAGAATTTAAGTGAAGGGTTGAAATGGTATGACATCAAATAATGAGCGAGAAGACATTTCTCAATCTTTAAAAGTATTTATTGCACTATCCCGTGTACATCGTTCTGTTATGGATACTACAAATAAATCCATACAAAGTAACGGATTAAATCCAACTGAGTTTGCTGTATTAGAATTACTATATCATAAAGGAGGCCAACCACTTCAGCAAATCGGTGAGCGTATTTTAATAGCTAGTGGCAGCATTACATACGTTGTAGATAAGCTAGAGAAAAAAGGGCTTGTAAAACGAATTCCATGCCCAAATGATAGGCGTGTTATTTATGCGCAGTTAACGGAGTCTGGAGAGAGCTTTATTGCTTCTATTTTTCCAGGTCATGAGCAAGTTATACATCAGTCTTTTGAAATGTTAACGAAGGATGAGAAGGATGAATTACTTGATCTATTAAAAAAAATTGGAAAGTATGAAAAATGATGATATGTTCCAAAGAAGCTTTGGATAAAGAAATCCAAGGCTTTTTTGTGTGCATATATTCATGACATCATCTACCGCATTTTGCTGAAGAATAAGAGGAGATTTGTAAGTAAGCATTGAATTATAGTAATGATGCATATAATGGAGAGGGGGCTCGTTCATGTCATTTAAAGACTATGAATATAAACGGCCAAATATTGAAGAATTAAAAGAGAAGTTTATTGTTGCTTTAGAAAAGTTCGATAAGGCAAAAACGCTTGAAGAACAACAACAAGTAATTAATTCAATTAATGAAATTCGTAATGATTTTGGTACAATGGGGAACCTTTGTTACATTCGCCATTCTGTTGATACGACAGATGCTTTTTATAAGGAAGAGCAAGATTTCTTTGATGAATACTCACCAGTTGTGCAAGGCTATGGAACAAAATATTATAAGGCGTTAATTAATTCGCCATTCCGTGAAGAATTAGAAGCGTATTATGGAAAGCAATTATTTGCTCTAGCTGAATGTGATTTAAAAACATATTCAGATGACGTAGTGAAAGATTTACAATTAGAGAATAAATTGTCTTCACAATATACACAGTTATTAGCATCTGCAAAAATTGACTTTGCAGGAGAAGAAAGAACGTTATCACAACTTATTCCGTTTATGCAAGGAAAAGAAAGAAGCGAACGTAAAGCAGCAAGTGAAGCATACTACGGATTTTTAGCTGAGAATGAGGAAGAGTTAGATCGTATTTATGATGAGCTTGTTAAAGTGAGAACGAAAATCGCAAAAACACTTGGTTTTAAAAACTTTGTTGAATTAGGATATGCAAGAATGTATCGTACAGATTATAACGCTGAAATGGTAGCGAACTATCGTCAGCAAGTATTAGATTATATCGTTCCGGTTGCAACAGAGTTAAGAAATAGACAAAAAGCACGCATTGGTGTAGAAAAGCTCGCTTATTATGATGAAAACTTTGAGTTTGCTACAGGTAATCCAACTCCAAAAGGCGATGCCGATTGGATTATTAATCACGGGAAAACGATGTATAAAGAATTATCAGCTGAAACAGATGAATTTTTTAATTTCATGCTAGATCATGATTTATTAGATTTAGTTGCGAAAAAAGGAAAAGCTGGTGGTGGATATTGTACATATATCGAGAATTATAAAGCGCCATTCATCTTCTCAAACTTTAATGGAACGTCTGGTGATATTGATGTATTAACACATGAAGCTGGTCATGCTTTCCAAGTATATGAAAGTCGTAAGTATGAAATTCCAGAATATAATTGGCCAACATATGAAGCGTGTGAAATCCATTCAATGAGTATGGAATTCTTTACATGGCCATGGATGAAGTTATTCTTTGAAGAAGATGCGGATAAATATTACTTCTCACACTTAAGTTCAGCACTTCTATTTTTACCGTACGGTGTATCTGTAGATGAATATCAACATTATGTATATGAAAATCCAGAAGCATCGCCAGCAGAACGTAAGTCAGCATGGCGTAACATAGAGAAGAAGTATTTACCACATCGTGATTATGAAGATAATGATTATTTAGAGCGTGGTGGTTTCTGGCAACGTCAAGGCCATATTTATAGCTCACCGTTCTATTATATTGACTACACGTTAGCTCAAATTTGTGCACTGCAATTTTGGAAACGTGCAAGAGATAATAGACAAGAGGCTTGGGAAGATTATGTGAATCTTTGTCAGCAAGGTGGAAGTAAATCATTCTTAGAATTAGTAGAAGTTGCAAATTTAACATCACCATTCGCTGAAGGGTGTGTAAAAAGTGTAATTACAGAAATTGAAGAGTGGTTACGTGCTGTTGACGACACAAAATTGTAAAAAACATGCACTTTTTTCACATGTTTAACATCGACATAATGGAAAAATGATGAGATAATAAAAGAAAATTCAGAATTATTTTAGGGGTGTTTCTAATGGGGAGCACCCCTTTTCACTAACAAAAAGGGGGAAAGCACTATGCTTCAATCTAATATGGATGTTAGTTTAGAAACTTTAGTCCACTCATTACAGTCTACACGAAGCACGCTGTTATCAGAAATTGAAATGTTAAATGATACGGAGGTGAATGTAAAGCCACGCCGTGATAAATGGAGTATTATTCAAATTTTGCATCATTTGCATTTAGTTGAACAGTCTGTCACATCTGCCCTTGTATATGCTTTGCAAAAAAAAGAAAGAAAACTTGCTCCATTTAAAGACCTCCAACTTACGCTTGATCGAACACATAAACGAGAAGCTCCTCAACAAATGAAACCAACAGAAACATTAATGAAAAAACTGCAAGGAATTCAATTACTAGAACATTCACGACAAGAATTGTTTCATGCACTTCATAGTGTGATAGATGAAAAAGAATTATTTGAAAATGGATTAAAACATCCTATTTTTAATGATTTGAATTTATATCAATGGGTTCAATTTCTGGATTTACACGAACAAAGACATCTTACACAGCTAAAAGAAGCGAAACATGCAATTTTACAGCGGTAAAGTGAAACTTTAATCAAGGGGCATATCACTGATTATTAGTCCGCAACAATCGGGCTGTCTCATCAAATAGCGGGAAAAAGGAAAAGAAGCGGCGAACCGCTTCTTTTTCCTTTTTTACTCATGCATAGTTTTATTTCTTATTTTGGAATACTACATGAGGAAGAGAAAAAGGAGTTGAAAAGTATGTCAAAGAAAAAGAGAGAAGAAGAGCGCGCTTGGAAAGCTCGGAAAGAAAATCAAAAGCCGCATGGAAAGGTGAAAGCTTTTGCAGAATTAGTTGAAGGAACAGAAAAAACGTGATGAACTTCATCACGTTTTTTGTATGATCGGGAAAGTTAATAAAAATGTTGTACCTGTTCCTTTTTCACTCATAATGTCAACCTTTCCATTCATTGCTTGAATAACACTGAAGACGACCATCATCCCGAGTCCGGTCCCTTTTTCTTTCGTCGAGTAGAAAGGTGACCCGAGGCGTTTTACTTGTTCTTGATCCATACCAATACCTGTATCTTTTATATATAATTGTATATGTTTATGATCTGGAACTAATGTAAGAATAAGGTCACCACCGTTGGGCATAGCCTCAATACAGTTTTTTAAAATATTTAATAGGCATTGGTTCAGCTTTTGCTTTTCACCAGCTATAAAGAAGGATGTACTTTGTTTTATGTAATGTATACGAACATTTGTTAAATTGGCGAGAGGTGTAATTAAAGATAACGCATGGAGTAATTCTTCCTCTACTTGTAATTGTTGTTCTTTTTCAATACTCGGTTTTGCAAAAGTTAGGTAGTCTGTAAGAACATGATTTGCTTGTTCGATACCATTAATGGCTATGTCGATATATAATTTTCGTTCCTTCTCAGAACATGTATCTGACTGTAAAAGTTGCAAAAATCCTTTAGTTGAAGTTAAAGGGTTGCGAATTTCATGAGAGATAGAAGCTGCCATTTCACCGATTAAATGAAATTTTTCAGCATTCATAAGTTCATTTTGGAGACGAACTTGCGTTTGTAATATGTGTAGCAAATATAAAATAAGGATTGTACCAAGCATCGTACATAGTTCGTACACGATAATATGTGGTATATAATCTGCCGTATTTGTAACCTCTGAAAGGAAAAATGGTATCCAGCCAAATCCGAATATGAGGCTGTAAAAGATAGCGAGTGCTATTTTTATACGATTAGAACTTCGGTTAAACAGTTTGTATGTTAATAGTAGAACAATGAATAGTAGAACCGAAGCTATAAAGGATGGGAAAACACCTATCCCTCCTAATAAAAAGCGATATATGTTTAATACAGCTAAGATGGAAGCACCGGCAATAGGACCTCCTGTTAATGTACCGACAATTAATACGATATGACGCATATCAAATTGAAATCCATAGTTTGTTTTTGCTGCGAAAGTGATACATAGTATGGTAGCGAGGCAACATAATACAATAAACATAGCTGAATTTAATTTAGGAGAGCGTTTCCCTTTTTGATTCCAAAATAAATGATATAAAAGCATTGTAACAAGGATGGATAATATATTTAAAAAGAGATAAATAATAAAGAGTTTCAGTGGGATGTCTCCTCTCTTCTAACATTAAATTAATCATACTATAAAATGAAAGAAATGAAATGTGAAATAGCGGAAAAAATCAGAAATTTTTTCTGGTAGTATACAATATGTTACAATAATCTTTGTCAATGAAAGAAGAAATTCCGTGCACTGCATGGGAGAGGTTCGCGAACTCCCTCTATAAAAAACTATGGAAACAACAATATCATTAGGTATTGTTTTGTTTTTTTATTGTGACAGTTCAAGAACGTTCTTTCTTCTTATTCGTAGTAGAGAAGGAGAATGAGTGAAATGAAAAAAGAAAAAGCAGTTGTTGTTTTTAGTGGTGGACAAGATAGTACAACATGTTTATTTTGGGCAATACAACAGTTTGCAGAAGTGGAAGCTGTAACGTTTAATTACAATCAACGTCATAAGTTAGAAATTGATTGTGCAGTGGAAATCGCGAAAGAGTTAGGAATTAAACATACGGTACTAGATATGAGTTTATTAAATCAACTTGCTCCAAATGCGTTAACGAGAACGGATATGGAGATTACACATGAAGAAGGTGAATTACCATCAACATTTGTAGATGGACGAAATTTACTGTTTTTATCATTTGCGGCTGTATTAGCAAAACAAGTTGGAGCACGTCATATTGTAACGGGTGTATGTGAAACTGATTTCAGTGGTTATCCAGATTGTCGTGACGTGTTTGTGAAATCATTAAACGTTACATTAAATTTATCTATGGATTATCCGTTTGTTATTCATACACCACTTATGTGGATTGATAAAGCAGAGACATGGAAATTATCTGATGAACTTGGAGCATTTGAGTTTGTTAGAGAAAAAACATTAACATGTTATAACGGAATCATTGGTGATGGTTGCGGTGAATGTCCAGCATGTCAACTTCGTAAAGCAGGATTAGATACGTATCTACAAGAACGCGAAGGAGCGAGCAACTAATGGATAACTTTTTTGGATTTCGCATCGTAGAAAATTTGCAAAAAATGGACAAGGATATTCAGCGTGAACAACTCAAATATCATAATAAAAGAGTAATGGTCAGCAAGGAATTTACATTTGATGCAGCGCACCATTTACACTGCTATGAAGGGAAATGTAAAAATTTACATGGACACACATATAAAGTCGTATTTGGAATTAGCGGATATGTAAATGAAATAGGCCTTGCAATTGACTTTGGCGATATAAAAGAGATTTGGAAAAATGAAATAGAAATTTATTTAGATCATCGTTATTTAAACGAAACATTGCCAGAAATGAATACGACTGCTGAAAATATGGTCGTTTGGATTTATGAAAAGATGGCAGAAGCATTAACGAAAGATAATCGTGCGAACGAATACAAGGGAGCTCGTGTTGAATTTGTTCGTCTTTTTGAGACGCCGACTAGTTATGCGGAAGTAAGACGGGAGTGGATGCTCGATGAGTAAAATCCCCGTCTTAGAAATATTTGGTCCGACCATTCAAGGAGAAGGGATGGTTGTAGGACAAAAGACAATGTTTATCCGTACAGCGGGCTGTGATTATAGCTGTGCTTGGTGTGATTCTGCTTTTACATGGGATGGATCGGCCAAAGATCAAATTAAACAAATGACACCGGAAGACATTTGGAATGAGCTTGTAGAAATTGGTGGAGAAAATTTTTCTCATGTTACGATTTCGGGTGGAAATCCTGTTTTGCTGAAAAATATGCAATTTCTTCTTTCTATATTAAAGGAGAATGGAATGCGAACAGCGGTAGAAACGCAAGGGAGTAAATGGCAAGATTGGTTGCTTCAAATTGATGAGGTAACGATTTCTCCAAAACCACCAAGTTCAGCTATGAAAACAGATTTTCAGATGTTAGATTCTGTTATTCATAAACTAGCAGAGAAAGATTTTAGTTTAAAAGTAGTAGTATTCGATGATCAAGATTTTGAATATGCAGTTAAGATACACGAGCGTTATCCGAATGTACCATTTTTCTTACAAGTAGGAAATGATGATACGAAAACAGTGGATGATGCGGTGCTTATAAAAAAACTATTAGAAAAATATGAGTGGCTTATTGAAAAAGCTGTGAATTGTAAAGAAATGAATGATGCGAAAGTACTGCCTCAGCTTCATGCGTTAGTATGGGGAAATAAACGAGGGGTATAATGAGAAGGGATGTTTAAAATGGCAGGAAGATTAGATGAAGATTTAAAAGATGTAACATTATTAGGAAATCAAAATACAAAATATTTATTTGAATATAGCCCGGGAATTTTAGAGGTATTTGATAATAACCATCCAAACCGTGATTACTTTGTAAAATTCAATTGTCCTGAATTTACAAGTTTATGTCCGAAAACAGGACAACCAGATTTTGCAACAATTTATATTAGCTACATTCCAGAACAAAGAATGGTAGAGAGTAAATCTTTAAAGCTATATTTATTTAGCTTCCGAAATCATGGTGACTTCCACGAAGATTGCATGAACGTTATTATGAATGATTTAATTAAATTAATGGATCCACGCTATATTGAGGTATGGGGGAAATTTACACCACGTGGTGGTATTTCAATCGATCCTTACTGTAACTACGGCCGCCCAGGAACTAAGTATGAGAAAATGGCAGACTACCGTATGATGAATCACGATTTATATCCAGAAAAGATCGATAATCGTTAATATAGAAAGAAAGGATCTGTATGATATACAGATCCTTTCTTTCTATTATATTATGCATGTTGATTAATGACAGTATAGTTTTTATGGCTTACAACTGTAAGAGGTTCCATATCTAGTTCTCTAAAATTCTCCATAATTGTTATATCAACAATAACGGAGTTTTGATTTACCTTTTGAACACGGCCTTGCATTCCACCTTTAAATTCAATGATATCTCCAGTTTCTGCGATCTGCATAAGCAACTCTCCTTGTTCCAGTTTTCCCAAAAAAAGAATAATTTGGGCTTTTTTATTTCCTCTTATTTTGAACTATATTTACTACTTTGTAAATGTTTCCAAAGTAAAAATTCGAAAAATATTCACTTTTTGTAAGGAAATATGTAAAAAATATTGTTTAGGAGAGGAATGATGAAAGTGCATACATCTTTATATAGGAGTATAATGAAAGATACAATAACCTACTAAAGTGGGAGAAATTAGGGGCGGTAAAATGATGTTTGAAGTTGTGGGGAGCTTTATAGCGATTTTATTATTTTTATTTTCTTATATGCAGTTGAAGAAAGTGCGTCATCATGAAACAACTACATATTTTGATGGACTGGATGGTGTGCACACATCGATAACATATGATAGTGGTGGGGATATATAACTTTCTTTTTATGCATGGTATGATGGCAATAAGAAATAGTACGTAATATAGTTCGTAAGTGATGAATGGGGAGTGGAAAGAATGCGAATTTCTTTTATTCGTCATGGTCGTTTGGACAGTACTATAGAGCCAATGACAATTATTTCATTTCGTGAATGGATGAAGCAATATGATTTAGGGACTACAGTAAAAAAAACTCCTATACCAATTGAAACAATTGAGATGATTGAATCAGCGAATTTGGTCGTAACGAGTGATCAGAGGCGTGCTGCGCGATCAACAGCCGAATTAACGGATTCTTTATCTTTTGTGCAAAATCCTCTTTTTAGGGAAGCTGAAGTTCCAACGAGTTTTTATGCTCCAAAATGGTTGAAATGTAAGCCTAATGTATGGATGTTTATTGGACGTACACGATGGATAGTTGGTTATAGTAAAGATGTTGAGTCTTATAAGGAAGTACGAGAAAGAGCAAGGCAAGCTGCTAATATGTTGCACCGCTATGCGCTCGTACATGGATGTATTGCCCTTGTAGGTCATAGTTATTTTAATCCGATGATTGGGACTGAACTGAGGGCAATGGGGTGGTCTGGTTCGCCTATTTTCCATAGGAAGCCATGGGGATGTACAACGTATACATTTCATGAGGCGATGGATGGAAATGTATTAAATACAAAATTAACTTAAAAGAGGCTGTCCCTTTGGCAGCCTCTTTCTCTACATAACAAGCAAAAAAGAATTGTCTTTTTAAGATATAGAAACCAATGACCGTAATGGTTTTATTAGATGGGCATACGGTTCGCCAACGAGCATAACGGTTGTATCTTTTTTATAACCAAGTTTTTCATATAGTGAAAAAGCACGTTTGTTTTCTAAATTAACAAGTAAGGCAATTTTTTCATGACCTTTTTCAGTTGCATGAAGTTCAGCGGCATCGATTAATTTAGAGCCAATGCCACGTCCACTGTACATATTTGAAACTGACAACGTGTCAATATAATACTCATCAAGTTCAGCTTCTTTTTCTAACGTAATGGATTCATCTTCATGTAGTTCTCTTAAGTGGTGTGCGATTGGTGCATCAAGTTGCTCAGCGTCACTACCGTGATAAACGACAATAACTCCAACTACTTTTCCATCTTGTTCAGCCACTAAACAGTTTTCATAGCTCAATCGATTATTTTCTTTTGCGAACCATGTTTCAAGTCCTAGTATTACTTTTGCTTCAATTGTGCTACCTGTGATTTTTTCAGCAATTTCGTGCAGAGCGTCATACAGTAAAGGTGCTACTCCTACCGCATCTGTCTTTTTTGCTTTCCGAATCATAGTATCCCTCCTAGTTCTATGTATATATTGTAGCATAAAATAAAATAACAAACAGTGGCTTGGAACTTTGTTATACAGAGCGTCAAAAAGTTTGATATAGAGAAGTAGCTATGTTAGTATATGATATTTAGTGCGAATATAATAAAGTGATATAGCTATAAAAATAATGAAAGTGAATTACATAATAGCAACGGGATAATTTTACCGTTGTCGACCTATAGAAGATGCGATAAAATAAACTATTGCAGAGAGGTGAAATACATGGATAAACAATTAGCAAATGCAATTTTGGATCAGCTGAAAAATGGTGAAATAAAGGAGTATGTTGCGACGAAAGATGTATTTTATACGTTCAGGGAAGTTGTTGTAAATCGAGAAGATTTTAAACATATTATCGGGAACGCACAGCGCGGTGGACAGGTAATTTATACATATTCAGAAACACCACGTTCATAAATAGAAGATAAAGGAGAGGAGAATTATGGGGGATTTTAAACAAGGCATCTTGCCACATTGGGATTACATGTGGAAAGATAGAGCTGGGAATAGGTTTATGGGAATGGTTATGTATCCAGAGAAACGAAAATGTTCAGCAAAAATGCTTCAGAAAATAAAAAGAGCATATGAGCAAGCAATAGAAATTAAAGTAACTGTACAAGTTCAACATACATATCAGTACGTAGAAGGAATGATTGTATACTTTGATGAAGAAGCTCCTGTATGCACAATGCTTGATAAAGATGAGAATCCACATCATATATTTGTAAAAGATATTTTGCGTATTGAGCACCCTGAATAATTTTTTTCATAAATAAATTGAAGTTCCATAATAATAATCTTTTTCTATAATAGTTATCTTTTAGTATGTAACGAGGAACGAAAGAGTATGTATAATATTTAATAAAGTAAAATTGATAAATGTAATCGTTTTTTGGAACAGATTATCGTTTAAGGTCTGTTCTTTTTTGCGTGATGCTGGAGAAATATATTACTCCAGCATTTACTGTTTTATGACAAAAAATATTGTTAACTTTTTAAAAAACAAGGTTAAATTCGTTGACAAGTTTTTTGAAAAGCACTTTATTGACATGAGTTTTAGAATGTTGTTTCATAGTCTTTGTATTGAAAAAAATCGACGGTCATGTCGAAAAGTAAAAGTTAAAAAAAGAAAGAATTTATACATATATCTTGTGTCTTATTTTGAAACGTAATACAATATATAGAGAAAACAAGAAACGACATACAGAGAATATAGATTGGAGAGGGAGGGTCGGAAATGTTAGTTGCATATGATTCTATGACAGGAAACGTGAAGCGTTTCATCCACAAATTAAATATGCCGGCCGTTCAAATTGATGAAGCTCTAGTATTAGATGAAGACTTTATTCTTATTACGTATACAACAGGTTTTGGAAATGTACCGGAACGTGTTTTAGACTTTTTAGAACGCAATAATGAAAAATTAAAAGGCGTATCTGCAAGTGGCAATCGTAATTGGGGAGACATGTTTGGTGCAAGTGCTGACAAAATTTCTACTAAATATGAAGTGCCTATTGTATCAAAATTTGAGTTATCTGGAACAAATAATGATGTAGAATATTTTAAAGAAAGGGTGCGGGAGATTGCGACACATTGAACTGAATAATGAAATCACGCAAATGCAGGACGGTTTTTATCAGCTTCATAAAGATAAAGAGGCATTAGAAGTCTTTATGGAAGAAGCTAGAGAGAATACCGTTCATTTTAATAGCGTGGCAGAGCGAATGGAGTATATGAAAGAACATGATTACTATTACAACGTTCTGGACGAGTATAGGTTGGAGGAAGTAGAAGGAGTTTATAACATCGCTTATGGTGAAAACTTCGAGTTCCAATCTTATATGGCAGCATCTAAGTTCTATAAAGATTATGCGTTAAAAACGAATGATCAAAAACAATACTTAGAAAGCTATGAAGATCGTGTAGCAATTGTGTCATTATACTTAGGACGCGGTGATGTTGCGAAGGCAAAACAATTCGCAAGCATGATTGTAAAACAAAACTACCAACCAGCGACACCAACCTTTTTAAATGCGGGAAGAAGCAGAAGAGGAGAAATGGTGTCTTGTTTCTTGTTAGAGATGGACGATAGCTTAAATTCAATCGGTTTTAACATTAATACTGCGATGCAATTATCGAAAATCGGTGGTGGAGTAGCTTTAAACTTATCTAAGCTACGCGCACGTGGTGAGCAAATTAAAGGTATTGATAACGCCGCAAGTGGTGTAGTGCCTGTTATGAAATTGCTTGAAGATTCGTTTTCATATGCGAATCAACTTGGCCAACGAAAAGGTGCCGGCGCTGTATACTTAAACATTTTCCATTGGGATATTATAGAATTCCTTGATACAAAAAAAATAAATGCCGATGAGAAGAGCCGTATTCAGTCTCTATCAATCGGAATTATCATTCCAAGTAAGTTCTTTGAGCTTGCTGAGAAAAACGAACCTTTCCATGTTTTCGCGCCTTATACAGTATTTAAAGAGTACGGAAAACATTTAGATGATATAGATATCGACGAAATGTACGATGAATTAATGAGCAATCCGAAAGTGAAGAAGAAGCCACTAGATATTAGTGCGCGTGATATGCTTATTAAAATTGCTATGATTCAGCTTGAGTCTGGTTACCCATACTTAATGTTTAAATCAAATGCAAATAACCAGCATCCACTGAAGGATATTGGAACTGTGAAGATGTCGAACTTGTGTTAAATATGTAGCACCTTCTAGCAGAAATGCTAGTCGAAAACTCCGTTAAACGGGGAAAGCCTCAAGTTTGAGGTAACCTACCGTGCTAAATCTTATCTTAGAATGAAAATATAAAAGTTCAGAATGTATCTTATTATTTTGTATAGCAGAGTTATTGAACAACATAAAGTAATAAGAGACTTTCTGAAAGATTAAGATAAGTAAAAGCCTAACGACTATCCCATTTGGGAGTAGAGCGCAAGCGATTGGCGCTCGAAAAGCGGAGCACCTAACCAGGTAATGCTGTAGGTGATGATATAGTCTGTCCTGTATGGTGACATACAGCAGTTGCATGAGCAACGGACTGAGGAGTAGCGAACTCGGTTGAACATTCGAGACAGAAATCTTCCAGCTACAAGAAACTTCTGAAATAAATGATTACGGTACAGAAGACATTATCCGTCGTGATATTAACTGTAACTTAGGATCGTTAAATATCGTAAACGTAATGGAAAATAAAGAAATTCGTGAAGCAGTTCATGCGGGAATGGAAGCTTTAACAGCTGTTTCTGATATGACGATCATTCCGAATGCCCCAACTGTGAAAAAAGCAAATGATGAGCTTCATTCAGTTGGACTTGGAGCAATGAACTTACACGGATATTTAGCAAAAAATAAAATCGCTTATGAAAGTGCAGAAGCGAAAGAATTCGCTCGTACATTCTTTATGATGTTAAATTACTACTCGATTGAGAAAAGTATGGAAATCGCTAAAGAAAAAGGCGAGACATTTAAAGACTTCGATAAGTCTGATTATGCAAACGGCACATACTTTGAAAAGTATGAAACGACAGATTACAGCCCAGTAACTGAAAAAGTTCAGCAATTATTTGAAGGAATTCATATTCCAACAAAAGAAGATTGGACAAGTTTAAAAGAGCAAGTACAGAAGAATGGTTTATACAACTCATATCGTCTTGCAATCGCTCCGACACAATCGATCAGTTACGTTCAAAATGCAACTTCAAGCGTAATGCCAATCGTAAGTCAAATTGAATCAAGAACGTATGCGAATGCGACAACATATTATCCAATGCCGTATTTATCAAAAGATACGTTCTGGTACTATAAATCTTCTTACGATATGAATCAGTTTAAATTAATTGATTTAATTGCAGAGGTTCAAGAACATATTGACCAAGGAATTAGTACCATTCTTTATGTTAATAGTGATATTTCAACACGTGAGTTAGCACGTTACTACATTTATGCACATAAAAAAGGCTTGAAGAGTCTTTATTATACGAGAACACGTAAATTAAGCGTGGAAGAGTGCGTGGCTTGTACCGTTTAATATAAAAAGTGAGACATTATGAGCAGGGTTTTTCTGAACCCTGCTCATGCTTAGTTATCAATTTTTTATGTTTATTTAGAGAAGGGGCGATTTAATGCGTGCGGTAAACTGGAACAAAAAAGAAGATGATTTTAGTTTAATGTTTTGGAAGCAAAACATCGCTCAGTTTTGGACAGAAGAAGAAATCGCAGTGTCTTCTGACAAAAATACTTGGGCACAATTATCAAAAGAAGAGCAAATTGCTTATAAGCGTGTATTAGGTGGTTTAACACTTTTAGATACGAAACAAGGCGGCGAAGGGATGCCTCTTGTACTTGTTCATCTTGAAAATTTACAAGCGAAAAGTGTATTAGCTTTCATGGGCGCTATGGAAGAAGTACATGCGAAGAGTTACAGCCATATTTTCACAACGTTAGCTACTGAAGAAGAAATTGATGATATTTTTGAATGGGTAGATAACCATCCATTACTTGAGAAAAAAGCTGGTATTGTTACTAGTTACTATCGTCGTTTATTAAAGCCTGAAGTAACGAAAAAAGAGTTATACATGGCAATGGTAGCAAGTGTGTTCTTAGAAAGTTACTTATTCTATAGTGGGTTCTTCTATCCACTTTACTTAGCAGGTCAAGGCAAATTGACGGCAAGTGGTGAGATTATTAACTTAATAATTCGTGACGAGTCAATTCACGGCGTATTCGTTGGTATTTTAGCACAACAAATCTTCACAGAACTTTCTGCAAAAGAGCAACAAGAAGTACAAACGGAAACGCAAGAGTTATTAATGGAACTGTATGAAATTGAATTGGCATATACAGAAGAAATTTATACTTCTATCGGTCTTGTAGAGGATGTAAATCGTTTCGTTCGTTACAATGCGAATAAAGGACTTATGAACTTAGGACTTGAGCCGAAGTTTGAGGAAGAAGAAATTAACCCAATCGTTTTAAATGGTTTACGTACAGATACGAAAAACCATGACTTCTTCTCTGTAAAAGGAAATGGTTACGTAAAAGCAACGAATGTTGAAAAGTTAGCAGACGATGACTTCGTATTCAATTTTTAATATAGTGTTGTAGAAAAAGCTGTCTTTATAGAAAAGACAGCTTTTTTGCTATGAATAGTTTACATAATGTTATTATTTCATGGAAATATTTTAATCTTGTAAAAGCCCAATTTTTGAGGAAGTGGGAATAAAAAAACAAGGATTAAAGTTTTATTTTTCATATTTAGTCGTATGAGAGATTGAATAACTTATGCCAAAATGAATAAAAAATGAGAAGAAATGAGACCAAACTCCACCTATACGTTCTTTTTACTATTGAATTTTTAAATGCTAGAAATTTTGGCTTAAAAATTGCATGAATATTTAAAAAGTAAAGAAAAGGGAGGTAATATCCGGTGTGATATACAGTTATTTGAAAACGCTTCCTTTTAACTGTCGATTTTTAAATGGAAATTAGATAGAGAAAGTAGGGGGAATGATAGGTGGGAAAAGTAGTTGGTTTAAAACGTTCATTAGGGCTTTGGTCAATTGTTATGCTAGGGGTCGGGTATATGACACCGATGGTTGGGTTTGATACATTTGGAATCGTTTCTGAAAAAACGGGTGGTCATGTTCCAGGAGCTTATCTTATTGCATTAGCAGGGATGTTGTTTACCGCTGCAAGCTACGGCAAAATGGTAAAGGTTTTTCCTACCGCTGGATCTGCTTATACGTATACACAGAAGACAATTAGTGCAAGGCTTGGGTTTCTTGTTGGATGGTCCGCGTTATTGGATTATTTGTTTCTACCGATGGTGAACGCACTATTAACGAGAATTTATATGTCAGCATTTTTCCCAAGTGTTCCTAGTTGGGTATGGGTCATTGGCTTTGTTCTCCTTGTTACATTAATAAATATGATTAGCGTAAATGTTACTGCTAATTTCAATACGTTCTTAGTAATATTTCAAGTGTTAGTAATGGCCGTATTTGTTTTTCTAGTTATAAAAGGCTTATTAGCCGGAGAGGGAACAGGAGAAATCTTTTCCATTCAGCCGTTTTTTCAATCAGATATACAAATATCACCGTTAGTTGCAGGTGCGACAATTCTTTGTTTCTCGTTTTTAGGTTTTGATGCAGTAACTACATTTTCTGAAGAGACACCAAACGCGGAGAAAACAATTCCTCGAGCTATTTTTCTTACTGCTTTAATCGGTGGAGTTTTATTCATTACTACTACGTATTTTACACAATCTATGTTTCCAGATACATCTGTATTTAAAAATCAAGAATCAGCATCTCCAGAAATTGCACTATATGTCGGTGGGAAATTATTTCAAGCTTTCTTTTTAGTAGGAACCCTTATGGGGACACTTGCGTCCGGTTTAGCTTCTCATACAAGTGTATCTCGATTACTATACGTAATGGGGCGAGATAATGTAATTCCGAAGAAAATATTCGGATACATTCATCCTCGCTGGCGAACTCCAGTATATAATATTATTTTTGTAGGAATTATTTCGCTCTTCGCTATATTCATTGATTTAGAAACAGCAGCATCTCTTATTAACTTTGGAGCGCTTATTGCATTTACATTTGTTAATTTGTCTGTGATTTCTTACTATATAATCAAGAAAAAAAGATATAAAACGATAAAAGATTTCTTAAATTACCTAGTTATGCCTATTTTGGGTGCTGCTACTGTAGCAGTACTATGGTTTAACCTCAATATCCATTCACTTATTTTGGGACTTTGCTGGGCTGCTATTGGAATTGGGTACCTTCTATATATTACGAAGATGTTTCGTTCAGCTCCTCCGCAAATGCATTTTGAAGAAGTACAGGAAATATAAAGTGAAACTATAATCAGTGGGGGTTTACGGGCAGTTGATCTCCACCTAACTTCTTTGCTCCAGCCGAATTTTGAGGTGGGAGTTTTACTGCCCACAAATAGCGGGATAAAAAAGCAAAAGACATCGGGAATGGATCCGATGTTTTTTGCTTTGAAGATTGGGCAATCATGCAGTATTGCATAATTCATTCAACGATTCATAAGGAAGAGGGGCAAGTCTAGGGAGGATGGCTGATAAATGATGGTCAATATAGTATTTTCATTTGGCACAATTATTGCTTTGTACAATTAGTAAAAATATAAAAGCGGGGTGTTTTCAGTCACAAAGGTTAGAAGAACAATATTAATAGAATAAAAGAAAGGGATGATTGATTGTGTATTATGATATTATTACGAGTCCGTGTTATGGAATAATTGAAAAAGTGTCTATTAATAAGGATTCGCGAATTTATGAATGGGAGCCATTATTCTCTATTAAAGATATGAATGGTAAACTGGAAGTAATTAAGATGGGATGTAGTGGAGAAGTTCAATCTTTAGAAGTAGAGGCAGGGGATAAAGTAATTCCAGGTATGGTATTAGCTTATATTCAAGAAGATCTTTTCGTTAGTGGTAGTGATTAATGATAGAACAATGAGGAAGATGGAGGCGTTCATCTTCCTTTTTTTATTAAGTAAAGGAAAAAACGTTTTATTTTCAGATTAATTAAAAAAATCTGTTTTTAATGTTACAATACAAATTAAATAGTTCAAAGGAGGAATAGCAACATGTTTTCCATTGCTCATAAAAAAATTAGACCTATTGTTTCTCTACCTATCGATCAATCTGAAAAGGAATGGAATATAGATGTTAAAAATATAAAAGAATCTTTTCTATTTTTAAAAAGAGAGGAGAAATTATTTGCATACGTTCATGTGAAGGATCTGCTATCAAATAGTAAGGGATTAACTGCTAAGGTATTGCTTTCAAATGCTGTTTCACTAGATACAATATGTCATCTTAGTAAAGATATTTCTTTAACAGCTCTTTTTCAAATTATTGGAGCGCCGATTGCGATAGTAAAAAATGAAATAGATGAGCTAACAGGATATATAAGAAGAGAGGATGTTTTTGCAGAACTATTTAAACAAGAAAATCAGAGTGTTGATATATTGAAAATTATTTTAACATCTATTCCAATGGGGATTTTTGTAGTAGATCGTGAAAAGAAAATTGTAAATTGCAATGAGTCTGGTTTGAAGATGATTAAATCGACTCCTGAAAAAGTTATGAATGTACCAGCAGAACTGATTTTTAATGAAGAGCACATTAATAACGTATTTACAACGGGAAAAACGATCTTGAATCAATTACAAATCACAAATGAGATGGGTGTATTAGTTGACTATAGTCCGATTCCAAACTTTGATCAAAGTATTGAAGGAATGGTTATTATTGTGCAAGATTTGCCGATGGTCGAGGACATGGCGATGGAAATTGAATATATAAAGGATTTAAATAAAGATTTACATGCAATCTTGTCTAGTATTTATGATGAAATATTAGTTGTTAATCATAAAGGGGAATTAATTCGTTATAGTGAAACTGTTATCAATGATTTTTGGGGGAGGAATTTGAAAGAACTTTTAGGAAAAAATCTTTTAGACTTAGAAAAGAAAGGATTATTTAGTCCATCTGTTACGCGATTAGTGTTGGAAAAACAAAAAAAGGTATCAGTTGTACAAGAAACAAAAAGCGGAAGAAAAATATTAGCAGTTGGAAACCCTGTATTTAATGAAAACGGAGAGCTTCATCGTATTATTATTGCATCAAGGGATATTACCGAAGCGACGAGATTGAAGACGGAATTACATGAAATAAAGAAGATATCAGAGCGATATAAGAAGGAGTTAGATGACTTTAAAAATAAAGATCGTTTTCTTAAGAAGCTTATTTACTGTAGTCCAAAAATGGAGCAAATTATTAACCAAGCTAAAAAAATAGCAGATTTTTCTTCCAATGTTCTTATTTCTGGAGAATCTGGCGTCGGAAAAGAAGTAATTGCTCAGGCAATTCATCAACTTGGAAACCGGTCTTCAAAGCCATTCTTAAAATTAAATTGTGGTGCAATTCCAGAAACTTTGTTAGAAAGTGAACTATTTGGTTATACGAAAGGTGCTTTTACAGGAGCCGATAAAAATGGAAAAGAAGGATATTTTAAGCGGGCTGATCAAGGTATTTTATTTTTAGATGAAATTGGAGAAATGCCTTTACATTTGCAAGTGAAGTTGCTTAGAGTCTTGCAAGAACAAGAAGTAATTCCTATTGGAAGTACAATACCTACGAAAATAAATGTACAAATTATTGCTGCTACAAATAAGAGTCTTGAAAAGATGGTGGAATCTGGAACATTCCGTGAAGATTTATTTTATCGCCTAAATGTAATTCCATTGCGAGTTCCTCCTCTACGAGAGCGAATGGAAGATGTTCCGGTACTTGCCTTTCATTTCTTGCAACAGTTAAATGAAAAATATAATAAAAATTATCATTTAACTCCAGATGCGCTTAGCTTACTAGAGTTTTACTCATGGCCAGGAAATGTACGTGAATTACAAAATATGATTGAACGTTTAGTCGTATCAGCAGACGATCCAGTAATTGAAGCGGAGTTTGTTAGTAAGTTTTTAACACCTGGTTATGACTTTAAAAAATCAAAACCAGTTATTACAAGAGTATTACCACTACAAGAAGCACTACATTCTGTAGAAGAACAATTGATTTTACTTGCAATGAAGCAGTACAAAACAACGACTAAGGCTGCAAAAGCTCTTGGAATCAGCCAATCTTCAGTGAGTCGTAAATATCAAAAAATTGTTAGTGAAAAAGGGATAGCGGCTGATATCATCTCTTATTCCTAAAAAAGGAGAAGGTCACATAGACTTCTCCTTTTTGTGTGCGCCCAGCATGTACATATTCTCTAGGGTTCAAGTCCGGGGTCGTGAAGGCGGTAGCGGAAATGATTAACGTTCCGGTTTATGCAAAATGGAATAGTGTATGCGAAAATGCATAAATTATTTGTTGTTTTTAAGAAAATAGTCAGTTTATCCCGCTATTTGCGGGCAGTAAAACTCCCACCTCAAAATTCAGGTGGAGCAAAGAAGTTAGGTGGGAGATCAACTGTCCGTAAACGCCCGATTGGTGAAGGCTAATAATCAGTGGGGGATGAACAAAACCCCCACTGATTAAAGTTTCACTTTATGTATGATTCCTTTGAATTTTAAATATTGGCATGAAATTTGCTTATAAATATATAAACGATCGATAAAGGGGGCTTCAATATAGTGCTAGATTTAAAAATGTATGTAAACGGTGAATGGATAGATTCTAGTAATCAAGAGAAAAGAACGATTATTAACCCTGCGAATGGCAAGGGTATAGCATATGCACCTGAAGGAACGATTGAGGATGCAAAATACGCGATAGAAGTGGCAAGAGCGGCTTTCGATAGTGGAATTTGGTCAGAAACATCCACTGCTGAAAGGGCATCATATTTATTTAAAATAGCAGATGAAATTGATAAAAATATAGAAGAATTAGTATACCTTGAAACAATGGATAATGGGAAAACGTACCGTGAGGCAGAAGGAGATATTGGAGATGCAGCGGCTTGTTTTCGCTATTATGCCGGATTGATTACAAAGCCAGATGGTCAAACATATCATGTAGCCGATCCGATGCAAGCGATGGTTGTAAGGGAGCCAGTTGGTGTTTGTGGATTAATTGTTCCATGGAATTATCCACTATTGATGAGTGTATGGAAAATTGCACCTGCTTTAGCAGCTGGAAATACAATTGTGTTTAAACCTTCTGAAGTGACACCAATCACTGCAACAAAGCTATTCGAAATCCTTGAAAAAGTAGGGCTACCAAAAGGTGTTGCCAATATGGTAATGGGGGCCGGTCCAATAGTAGGAAATGAAATTGCAGCGAGTAATAAAGTGGATATGATTTCCTTTACAGGTGGAACAAAAACAGGTAAGCACATTATGAGAACAGCGGCAGATAATATGAAAAAGATTTCGTTAGAACTTGGAGGGAAATCTCCAAATATTATTTTTGCAGATGCAGATTTTGAGACCGCTATTGATTATGCTCTATTCGGTATTTATGCAGGTAGCGGACAAGTATGTTCAGCAGGATCAAGAATCCTTGTAGAAGAAAAGATTTATGATAAATTTGTTAATAGTTTTGTAGAGCGAGCGCAGCAAATTAACGTTGGACCTGGTGATAATCCAGAATCAGAAATGGGGCCACTTGTAAGTCAAGAACATATGGAAAAAGTATTACGTTATATTGAAATTGGGAAAGACGAAGGTGCAAACGTTGCTTGCGGAGGTAGACGAATAATGGAGGATGGAAAAGGTGAGGGTTTCTTTATTGAACCAACAGTCTTTGTCAATGTAAAACCTGATATGCGCATTGTCCAGGAAGAAATATTTGGTCCTGTTGTAGTAATTCAAAAGTTTAAAGACGAACAGGAAGCAATTGAGTTGGCAAATGGTACAGACTATGGCTTGGCTGGAGGGGTATTTACAGTTGATGGTGCAAAAGCAATGCGTGTGATTCGCAAACTTCGCGCAGGAATTACGTGGATTAATAGCTATCATCCAACATACAATGAGGCACCTTGGGGCGGATATAAGCAAAGTGGTATAGGTCGTAGTCTAGGAACGTTTGGTTTAGAAGAATTTCAAGAAATTAAGCAGATTAATATAAATCTAGAAGTAGAACCAATAGGCTGGTTTGCAAATAAAAAAAATGTAGGAGTGAATTAGATGGGAACGAACGTAGAAAATAAATTGAATGAGAAAGATGTAAAAGGTTCAAATGTAAATGAGTATATTACGAAAGTACTACAGTTAATTGAAAAAGAAAAGGTTACTGAAGAAGAGGCAAACTGGATTCAAAAAGAAACAGTAGACGGATTTAGAGAGCATGTAAACCCTGGTTTTCTTGCTTATAGAAAAACAGTAACAAAAGATGGACAATTTGCAGCAGTAGAATGGTCAGATGAAGGATCTTGTTTCATGGATATTAACGGTAAAAGATATATTGACTGTTTAGGTGGATTTGGAATTTATAATGTTGGTCACCGTAATCCGAAAGTGGTAAAAGCTGTGACAGATCAATTAAAACGTCAAGCATTGCACAGTCAGGATTTACTGGATCCACTTCGAGCAATGCTTGCAAAGATTTTAGCGGATATTACACCGGGTGATTTGAAATATTCCTTCTTTACAAACAGTGGTACAGAAAGTGTGGAGGCAGCATTAAAACTAGCAAAAATGTATAGTGAACGAACAACTTTCATTGCTACAACTCGTGCCTTCCATGGTAAGAGTCTTGGTTCCTTATCAGGAACGGCAAAAGGAATGTTCCGTAAGCCATTCTTACCATTGATTCCGGGTTTTCGTCACGTTCCATTTGGCGACATTGATATGATGAGAAAAACATTTGAGACATGTGCATTAGTAGGAGAAGATGTTGCAGCAGTTATTTTAGAACCAATTCAAGGAGAGGGCGGTATTATTTTACCTCCAGAAAATTATTTGAAACAAGTACGAGAGCTTTGTGATGAGTTTGGATCACTCCTTATTTTTGATGAAGTACAAACTGGAATGGGACGTACAGGAAAAATGTTTGCTGCAGAATTATATGATGTAGTGCCGGATATTATTTGTCTTGCGAAGGCGTTTGGTGGAGGTGTAATGCCGGCGGGAGCTATTGTTGCGAAAGAAGATGTATTCAAAAGTTGGTTTGAAAATCCATTTATGCATACAACAACATTTGGAGGAAATCCTCTTGCATGTGCTGCTGCAATTGCAACAATCCATGTATTATTGGAAGAAAAATTACCGGAACGAGCTATGGAAGTTGGGGAGTATTTCTTGAATGGATTGAAACAAGCAGCAGAAGGGCACGAAGATAAAATCTTTGAAATTCGTGGTCAAGGTTTAATGATTGGGATTGAATTCCATAAAGACGAGATTGGTTATGAAGTGTCAAAGGCGATGTTTGATCAAGGAATTCTTGTTGCGGGAACATTAATTAACTCAAAAACAATTCGTATTGAACCATCCCTTACAATTAGTTATGAAGAAGTAGATACAGTGATTAATACGTTTAAATCTGTGCTAAATCAAGTAAAAGTAAAATGAATTTAAATTCAAACGAGTAATATATTTATATGTTATTACAGAAAGGCAGTGTAACGAAAAGTTACACTGCCTTTTTATTACATTTTTAATTGGAAGTATTTACATGATTCTTGTCTTAGTGTACTATTTAACTAACACACTAAGACAGGAGGGGAGAAATGAAAATCGAGTTTTCTCCAAACACACCAATTTACATTCAAGTAATGGAATACGTAAAAAAGGAAATTGTAACAGGACATTTATTGTCTGGTGATAAAATTCCCTCCGTACGTGAATTAGCGAGTGAATTGCAAGTAAATCCAAATACGATTCAGCGTACATTTCAAGAATTAGAGCGAGATGGAGTTGTTGTAACACGTAGAGGAATGGGGCGATATGTAACGAATGAAGGGGAGAAAATTATGGATCTGCGAAAAGATATGGCGAAAGAATTACTTCATTCTTTTATAGATGGAATGGACAATTTAGGTTTTTCAGAAGAAGAAATTCTTTCAATTCTTCGTTCTTCATTACATGAGACAAGGGAGGAGAACGAATGACAGAGCTATTAAAAATAGAAAATCTATGGAAGCGATATGGATTGAAAGCAGTAATCCGGAAATTAAACATAGAGATTACAGAAGGGAAAATTGTTGGGCTTGTTGGGGATAACGGGAGCGGGAAAACGACGTTATTGAAAATGATTGCAGGCCTGCAGCATCCTTCAGAAGGTAGTATAGCAATTAACGGTAAAAAAGTAGGGTTAGAGACGAAAGAAATCGTTTCATTTATGTCTGATAAGCCAGTCTTTGATGATTGGATGACTGTAAAAGATGCATTATTCTTTTATAGAGATTTTTATAAAGACTTCGATATTCAAAAAGCAGTAGATACGATTGCGGAATTTAAAATACCATTAGAAGAAAAAATTACAGCATTATCAAAAGGTATGGTTGAAAAGCTTCAAATTATTTTAACGTTTTCTCGAAAAGCGAAGTTATACGTACTGGATGAACCACTTGGCGGGATTGATCTCGTTTCTAGAGAGCACGTATTGGATCTCATTCTACAATTTTATAGAGAAGATTGTACGATACTAATCTCAACTCATTTAATAAATGAAGTTGAAAATATTTTTGATGAAGTAATCTTTTTAAAAGATGGAGAAATTGTATTGTATGAAAATGTGGAAGAGTTACGTTTTCAGAGAGGGAAAGCAGTTCATGAATTGTTTAAGGAGGTGTTTAGTAAGTGAAGTCGTTACTTTCTTATTTATGGAATGTGAATAAGAAAAAATATATTGTTACTTTTTTAATTTTTGTGTTAATTGAAGCGATTTTATTTTCACAAATGATTATAAAAAAGAGTGAAACAGCTGTGATAAAACAAGAAGCGATATTCGGATTTATTATTATGATCTTCATATTTTATGTATTGTATATGTTTTTACAAACGATGAAGTCGTGTTCACGTTTACTAACAAATCCATTGCTACGGGTTACAGCGATATCTGGGAAACAATATGTTTTTTCTATCCTTATCTACTTTTTTATTGTAATGGCTATATGGTATGGAATATGTGGAATTCTTTTCTATGTGGGTTATGTATTAGCATTTCCTACGACGTATGTATATATAGATGCAAAAGAGGTTATGCAAGCAGGTATAATAAATAATTTAATATACACAATGAGTGATTTGTTTGAATTTTCATTTGCGGTGTTACAAATTTTATTAGCAGTTACTCTCGTTAAATTGCTTACTAAGAAGAAGAAGATACAAAATATAATGATTGTCATTATTTCTCTAATAGTAAGTATATCGATTACTTTAGTGACAACATTGCTAGGAAAATTAGCTCCAGCTTTCCAAGGGTTGCGAAGAGTAGAATATCGTAGTGAAAGTGACAATCTGTTTATTGATATGTTTCAAGAAAATGGATTTAATATGTTTAATATAAGTTTTATGATAATTGTTAGTGCCTTACTAGTATATGTAATTGCTTATATCATCGACAAAAAACTAGAAGTCTAAAGGAGGAGTCAGCATTGGGAAACGTAGTAGTGAAATTAGAAAATGTTCGAAAAAAGATTGGTAAGACAGAAATTATTCGGGGCTTATCATTTGAGGTTCAAGAAGGAGAAGTATACGGGTTCCTTGGACCGAACGGTAGTGGTAAGACGATGACAATTCGTATGATGACAGGTCTTATTTCGATGACAGAAGGTGATATTACAATTTGTGGCCATAGTATTCGCACAGAGCGTGAAAAGGCGTTAGAGCAAATTGGAGCGATTGTAGAAAATCCCGAGCTATATGATTATATGACAGGAATGCAAAACTTAAAGCAGTTTGCAAACATGGCAATTACCCCAATTAGTAAAGAGCGTATCGCTGAAATTATAAAGCTTGTTGATTTAGAGCATGCCATTCATAAAAAGGTGAAAACATATTCACTTGGAATGAAACAACGCCTAGGAATCGCACAAGCGTTACTTCATCAACCAAAAATATTAATTTTAGATGAACCGACAAATGGATTAGATCCAGCTGGTATTCGCCAAATTCGTGACTATTTACAACGATTAGCGAAGGAAGAAAATATTGCAGTCATTGTATCAAGTCATTTATTAAGTGAAATTGAATTAATGTGTGACCGCGTCGTTATTATAAAGCAAGGTGAGTTTGTGCAAGAGTATAACTTACATGAACAAGCGAAGCATGATGAAACGGTAGTTGTAGCGTTTGAAGTAGATCAAGTTCAGAAAGCAAATGAAATCATTAAAGGTAAGGAACAAGGGAATGTAATTGTGACACCTATAATGAAAGAAGAGATTCCGCAAATTGTAAAAGAGCTAGTAAATGCTGATGTACTCGTATACGGTGTTACTGTTCAAAATAAAACGTTAGAGGATGAATTCTTAGCGATTACAGGGGGAGTGAAAGCGTAATGTTTAAATTAATTCAAAATGAATTTTTGAAGTTACATGCGAAAAAAGGTATGTACATTTTAATAGGTGTAATTGCAGCATTGGAGATTTTGGGAGTTTTAGCGATGCTGAAATGGGGAGGAGGACATGAGTTTAAAGGATCATATTTAGACTTTGTAAGTTCAGAGATTGGTTTGATTACCTTGTTTGCAACAATTTTTGGAATTACGATTGCTTCTCGTACAATTACTGATGAGTTTCAAAAAGGTACAATTAAGCAGTTATTAATCCGTCCTAGAAAACGAATTACAGTTTTGTTCTCTAAATATATTACAGTGTTACTTACTATATTATTTATCATATTTGCTAGCACGTTAATCGCAATGATTATTGGCGGGATTGTAATGGATGGTAGTAAAACAGAATTAACGTTAGGAATCATAATGAAGTCCATTTTATATCAAGTACTTTCACCGTTCTTCTTTGCAACTCTTGCCTTTTTCTTGGCAAATGTATTTAGAAAGTCTGTATTACCATTAATTATTACGTTGTTCCTATTTTTCTTGCAAGGAGCAATTAATATGGTGCTAATAATGTTTGCAAAAGGTGTAGCGAAATTTGTTGTGTTCTTCCATTTAAATTTAAGTGTTTACGACAGCAATAAATTAGTTAGTGGTGGAATGGAACCACCATTTACAGAATTTACGTTTACAACTTCATTATTACTTGTAGTTGCATACTTTGCTGTATTACTTGTAGCATCAAGTGTATTATTCCAAAAACGTGACGTATTATAATAGAAAAAATCCCCGTGTTAACGGGGATTTTTATTAACCAAATTTTTTTGATTTATATAGTTTTTAAGTGTGGCAAATACATATTTACTTAGGAATATAATTGTAACTAAGTTGAAGAACATCGATATCGTATATCAAATAAGGTCGTTATTATATAATTTAATAGATATGTTGTCCGAAATTATTTGAGAAAAATAGGAAGATTTTCAACTATATTCATATTATAATTTAGTTATTCGGCCAGTTGTGGGAGAAGGGCTACCCATAAAACACTGATTAAAGTTGCACTTTATCCCGCATTAACGGGCAGTAAAACTCCCACCCAAAAATTCGGCTGGAGCAAAGAAGTTAGGTGGGAGATCAACTGCCCGTAAAAGCCCGATTGGTTCAACTAATAACCAGTGGGGGATGAACAAAACCCCCACTGATTAAAGTTTCACTTTATATCATCTCTGGAGGTGTTCAATATGCAATATGCATTTTCACGTATAAGGCTACGTAGTTTTTTTGGATGGATGATTATAGGGATGTTCCTGACGATGATTCCATTAAGTTTATCAGGTGCTTCTGACAATACGATAGAGTTCCTGTCACAAATATCAATCTTTTTCGCATTTCCACTATTATGGCTATATTTAAAAACAAGTAAAAATAATGTTGTTTTTAAAAGTTTTTTTGATAAACCCGGACGTTTACATTGGGGGTTAATTGTATTAGCAACGATAATGGGAATGATTTTTTCAGTCGGTATATCTCAAATTCAATTTTATATTTTAGCACATACTGTACCTAATTTCTTAGTTACCATGTTAGAAGATGGAAATGTAATTAATACGAGTAACATATACATGACGATATTTACTTTCATTTCAGCATGTGTATTAGCCCCAATAATGGAAGAGGTTATTTTTAGAGGTTTTTTCTTACAACGAATGGCTTACAAATGGGGGATTAAACGTGCAGTTATTATATCCTCTCTTATTTTTGGACTAGGCCATTTTGATGTTATCGGTGCTTTCATGTTCGGTGTTATTATGTGCCTTCTATACATAAAGACAAAAAATATATGGACGAATATTGCTGTGCATGCTCTAAATAATTTGATTGCAACGAGTATGCAATTTGTAGGTGGAGATGGAAGTGACGCAATCTCGATTACTGAATTACAAGCACAAAGTAATTTATGGATCGGCATTGGTCTTGCGATTATCGGTTTATTATGGTTAATTCCTTTTATTTGGAAACAATGGCGTACTGTAAAAGAAGTAGGTGTGCCACCGCTTCGCTTAATAAATGAAGAAAAAGTGATGAATTCATCACGTGAAAATGAAATGTATAGCCAAGTTATACTAACGAATAGATTGATGGCGGTGGAACTGCCAGATGAGGCTGTCAACCAGCTCAAGTTAGAAGAAAATGAGTATGTAACAATAGCTGTAGAAGAAGATAAGATTATTATAAAAAAGGCGGATTATAGGCCATAAAAAAGTAGCTCTCCAGTATGAAAAGGAGAGCTACTTTTTAATTTGTAATAATCTCTACACGGAAGTTATTTCCGTTTTTCACGTATTTAATATCTGTAACGATCCGAACGGTTTTTAGAAGTTCAACTTTTTCACCAATTCGAGGGATGGTCGGAACATTGTCCCAAATACCAAGCAAGTCATCTAATTGTGCCGTTTTTTCATAAAACCAGATTTTCAATGTAAAGCCCCTTTCTCGAACTTTGTGTATTTTAATACATGATATATCATTTTTATTCTCAATGTAAGAGGTTTTTACTCTTTTTTGTGAATAAAGATGAATTAATCTTCTGGGAAGATATGTTCAATATCCGGAGTAAGAGCTACTTCTGATAATACGATATGAGAAACTGTCGTTGCATATGAAGAAACATCATTGATAAATTCTTCAAGTTCAACGAGTGAAGGAACAGAGATTTTTACAATGTAGCATAAGCTTCCTGTTACTCGGTAACAAAAACTTGCAGATGGATAAGACTGAATAAACTGTTGCATACGTGTTGTATCACCATTTTTTAAAGTGATTTCTAAAATACAATCTAAAACAAGTCCTGCTTTTTTATAATTGATATCGATTGTGTATTTTTGAATAATTCCTTCACTTTCAAGTTTACGAACACGCTCTGTAGTAGACGGAGCGGATAAGTTTACTCGTTTTGCCAATTCGCGCATCGAAAGGCGACTATCATTATATAATTCATTTAAAATTTTTCGATCAACACGGTCTAATTGCATTTGTAAATATACCTCCAGTAAAATGATAATTTTTGTAAAGGAAAATTATAAATTAAGATTCATATGAAATGTAAAGTGAGCTTTATTTATTTTACAATAAAAAAGAGGGAAATAGGAGGGGAAATGATGGAGAGAATTATATTATCAAATATAGGAGATACAAATTTTCAAAAATTATTAGGGCATAATCCGGATATATTAAATTCGTGGAGTACGTTAGAGAATACACTGTATAGTACAGGGACCCTTTCCGCAGAGTTAAAGGAGCAAGTAAGAAGAACATTAGCGTTTGGGAATGAATGTCCGTACTGTATGGCAAAGGGAAAGCCGGATGATATACAAAAGATAGAAGAAATTAGCGTAGCCGTTACTTTTGCACATGCATTTGTTCATAACCAAAAGGCGATAGATGATAATATGTTTCATGTATTAAAACAATATTGGACTGAAAAAGAAATTGTAGAGCTTTGTGCCTATATTTGTTTTATTACTGCGTCACAGCAACTTGGTTTTCTGTTTCAATTACAGCCCAATTAACTAGGAGGATAATATGCTTAATCACGCAGCACTTATAATCATTGATGTACAGGAAGCATTTAACTTACCGTACTGGGGCACAAGGAATAACCTTTTTGCGGAAGAAAATATGAAAATTTTGTTAGAAGAATGGAGAAAAAGAGAATTACTAGTTATTCATATTCAGCATGTGAATAAAGAAAATGTGGAGTCAATGTTTCATCTAGATGCAGAAACAGTACGTTTTAAAAAAGAAGTGAGGCCATTACCAGGTGAGATTATTATTCAAAAGGTTGTTAACAGTGCGTTCATTGGGACAAATTTAGAAGAGATATTACGAGTAAAAGATTATACTTCTTTAGTAGTTGTAGGATTAACGACAAATCATTGTGTAGAGACGACAACACGGATGTCAGGTAATTTAGGATTTACAACGTATGTAGTGAGTGACGCGACGGCTACTTTTAACCGCATCGGTCCAGATGGCACAGAGTATAGCGCAGAGGATATTCACAATATGACGCTTGTAAACTTGCATGATGAATTTGCTGCTATTGTGACGACGAAAGAAGTGTTAAAAACTATTTCGATAAAATAATTGCAGAATTATGTAGAAAAAAATAAGAATATTTCGTATAATCTAAGTATAATCATTTTGAAAATAGGGGTGTCATCATATGGAGCAAATTCCAGTAAAGAAAATAGAAGAAGTACTCGTTTTAGCAGGAGATGATAAACAAAAGCAAAAGGAATTTTATGAATTGCTCTTAACAACGGAGTTTTATGTTGCTGGTTCATTAGAAGCAGAGGAGGGGGCAACAGAAGGCACACTTCGTTTACGTCATTTCCAAGGAGAGGGTAGATGGATTGTTCCATTCTTTACACAATTGGAATTTGTAAAAGCTGTGTTGCCAGAAGGGACACCCCTTATTACGATACGTGGAAAAGAATTATTGGGTAGCATCGAGAAAGATGCTACAGCTGTATTAAATGTTGGAACAGATGTGAGTAAAACATTTATTCCAGAAGAAATTGCAGAGATAGCATCAGGACGAATCTTTAATTATTATAAGTAAAAGGAAAAGCTTAGCAGCTTTTCCTTTTTAATTTGAACATGGAGTGGCTATACCAGAAGAAATAGAAACAGTTTTGTTAGTTGTATTTATTGTTGCTGTAGCTCCGAGGGGAATACCGATATTTGGACTTATATGTCCAATCGGTAAACCGAATAACACAGGTATATTATATGGCATGAAATATTCATATAATATTGTTTGCAATGATTGAGATGGCTTAGAAGGGTTGCAGTCGTGACAACTTGTAAAAATAACGCCACTGCATTCATTAAACTGTCCAGATAAAAGTAGTTGATTTAACATCCGGTCAATGCGGTACGGTTCTTCACCAATATCTTCAAGCAATAAAAGTCTATTTGACGTATTTATCTCATAGGGCGAGCCAATTATACTTGTTAACACAGTTAAATTCCCTCCAACTAATGTGCCTGTAACTGTACATGGAGAGGTAGGTACGATACATTCTGATGCATATAAGATAGATGAATACGGATGGAATAGTTGATTGAAAGAAGATAAAGAGAGAGAATCTATACCTTTTCCTAATTCTTCAATCATTGGACCATGAAAAGTTACAAGCTCTGCATAACGTGAAAAGGCAGTATGTAAAGCCGTAATATCGCTATATCCCCAAAAAATCTTTGGGTTCCGTTGAATGATTTCATATTGAATGTAAGGGAGGAGACGAGCGCTGCCGTAACCACCTCGTGCACAAAAGACTGCTTTGACCTCAGTATTTGTAAATGCTTCATGTATATCATCAAGACGAACTTGATCACTTCCAGCTAAATATCCATACTTTTCATAAACACTCTTCCCAATTATTACGAATAAACCCATCTCTTGTAATACGGTCACACCTTTTAATACATTCTCAAGTGTTGGTGGGCCAGACGGTGCAATAATCATTACTGTATCACCTTTTTGCAACGCATTTGGATAAATCATTGTTCTCAGCCTCCTTCTCTTTCAATATATTCGCTTGAGCGAAAGTTCAATCCTTGTAAAAGAAGGGGAAAGCATGTCATATAAAGAAGGTATAGGGAAAGTAGGAGGGAAAATGATGTTTACAAGTCGAGTAATAAATATATTACAAATTAAGTATCCGATCATTCAAGCAGGTATGGCAGGAGCGATTACAACGCCAGAACTTGTTGCAGCTGTGAGTAATAGCGGAGGATTAGGTACGCTTGGAGCAGGGTATATGAGCCCAGAACAAATCCGTGAAGCGATTTATAAAATAAGGGAACTAACAAATAAGCCTTTCGGTGTTAATTTACTTTTAACGAAAGAGATACAGATAGAAGAAGAGAAGGTAAACGAGGCGAAAGTATTACTTAGTGGAGTGAATAGAGAATTAGGTATAGAGGAAGAAAAGACTTTAAAACTTCCAAAAAGCTATAAAGAACAATTACAAGTATTATTAGAGGAAAAGGTACCAGTCGTTAGTTTTGCATTTCAAACGTTAGAAAAAGAAGAAATAGATGATTTGAAAAAGGAAGGGATAAAAGTTATCGGAACAGCTACCCATGTAGCGGAAGCGAAAGCACTTGCTAAGTTAGGGGTAGATATTATCGTCGGGCAAGGTAGCGAGGCAGGAGGGCATAGAGGAACGTTTATTGGGAAAGAACAAGATGCGATGATTGGTACATTTGCATTAATCCCGCAATTAGTAGCGGGGGTACCTCATATCCCGATTGTTGCAGCAGGTGGTGTAATGAATGGGCAAGGGCTTGTTGCGGCATTTGCGTTAGGGGCAGAAGCTGTTCAAATGGGATCAGCCTTTTTAACGAGTGAAGAAAGTATTACGCATGACGTGTATAAAGAGGCGATTTTACATAGTACAGATACGAGTACAACGGTAACCCGTGCGTTTTCCGGGAAATATGCACGGGGTATTCGTAATGAATTTATAGAGAAACATGAAGGAAGAGAAGAGAATTTACCGATGTATCCAGTGCAAAACGTATTAACTTCAAAAATACGTCAAGAAGCAGCGAAGCAAAATAAGGAAGAGTATATGTCGCTTTGGGCGGGACAAGCATCATCATTAGCACGAACGGAATCAGCTCAGCACGTAGTAAAACGTGTCATGAAAGAAGCAGAGAACGTAATTGAACAATTACAAGATGTATATAGAAAAAGACCACTTGAATAATTCAAGCGGTCTTTTCGTTAGTTTGCTTTATAAAATTGTTGGATAGCTTCGTCGATGTAAACCCAGCCTTTCCAACCTAAGTGCATATGATCTTTTAAGAAGTACTTATCATATTCATGATTTGAGAAATCAGCAATTGGATAGCCAGCTTGCTTAATTTGCTCATGAACTTTATTGTAGTATAATTCGCGTTTTTCTTTCGGGAAGCCAGCGTAATCATACCAAGGACCTTTTACAGGAACAGAAATGAAGAGCGGTTTTGCGCCAGATTGTTTTAATAAATCAAGTACAATTTGTAAATCTTCATATTCTGGTGATTGGTCATAAGCATCATTTTTTAAGTACCCTTCACGTTGCTTTAATTTCTTCTTAATTTTGCTATTGAAGTAATCATCTTCGATACCATATTCGTTAGAGCTTGATTCTACTGCACCTGTTTGATCAGCATGCTTACGAGCTTCTTCCCAGTTCATTTGTTTCAATGATGGATCAAGTTTTTCTTTATGCGGCTTAATATCAAACATAACTGTAAATAAATCTTTACGATCTAGAATGTTACGATAAATATAAGCGAAAGGTTTAGCAGCAAGTGCTTTTACTTTATACTTTGTATCATCGTAGGCGATACCTTCAAGCGAAATTTTTAATAAAGTTTCTTTTTTAACAATCTCAAAGTTTAATAAGCGTTTTGCAATTTGTTTTTTCATTTCAGGTTTTAAATCATCGTTGAAAATGAAGTGGTAACCTTGTTGTTTTGAAAAGTTAGGTGCAAAGTGTGTCTCATCAATACCTTGTGGTACAAACCATTGCGGAGAAAGAACGAATATCATTTTCTTATCTTTCAATTGATCCATTGTAGATGCGAAGTTTAATACATGTACAAGGTCTTGTGTTCCGCCGCGTCCAAGTAGGAATGGTGTGAATCCTTCAGGCTTTACTTTGAAATAATTCGATGGATGAAAAGCATCCATACGTGCGAATTCCGATGAACCGTACATCGGAAGGTATTTCGGGTCTGCTAACATCTTTTGCTGCAAAATCATACTTTGAATCTTTTCTTCTTTTAAAGAAGTCGCAGCTTGTTCTACTTTCTCATCACTTAAAAGTGGGAGTAGGAAGCGCGTAGGAATAAGTAAGAATACAGCAAAAAGGGCCAATGCTAAAAGCATCGGACCAAATTTTACTTTGTTCATCGGATTTCTTCTAACTTTTTAATAACCATATTTGGTGTAGCCCACTCATCGCGGTCAAAATCAGAAATAGAAACTTCAATCTCTAAACGCTCTTGGAATTCTACTAATAAAGATACTACAGCGAAAGAATCAAGAATACCTTCTTCAAATAATTGAACATCTAAGTTTTCTTTCACAATATCGTTTTCACATACTTCTTCTAAAATATCTAATACTTGCTCTTTGAATTCTGCCATTTTTAAAATCTCCTTTATATCCGAAATATATTATATGTGCGACTTCTTAATAGTATAAGAAGGGTGCATTAAAAGTATCTGTTAAGGTGTCCAGAGAAGATCAGGAAACCGAAACATACAACGTGGAACGTAATTACAATCGCAAGGACATGCGTAAATTTATTATTTGGCCAAAACTTAAGCTTCTTGTTTTTTCGTTCGAAAATATCGAACAAGATAAACAAGGCAGCGTGATAAAGCCCATAAATAATGTATTGATACACATGCTCACCAGTAATATGCCATATTCCCATGATGAAAAAGTTCAAAAATGCACCGATATACGAAATTGTGTAACGGTTTTTAATTAGCTTTTTCTTCGTTGCGAAAAAGACGAAACGCATGTAAATAAAGTCACGGAACCAGAATGATAAACTCATGTGCCAGCGATTCCAGAAGTCTTTAATGTTACGACTAATGAATGGTTTATTAAAGTTTTCTGGAGTTTTAATTCCCATCATATAACTTACACCAATTACAAATGAGCTATAACCAGCAAAGTCAAAGAATAAATATAAGCTATAGCTATACATGTAAATCATATTTGATAGGATTGTATCTTGCTGAGCGAATGCCGGATCCATAAAATATTGCTTTATTAAGTAAGCAATAATAAATTTATACAAGAAACCTTGGAAAATACGGTTTAGCCCTGTATATAGTAAATTTTGATATTCTTCTGCACTAGGTGGCTTTTGAATATCTTTTTGGAATCTGCGGTAACGATCGATAGGTCCCGTTGAGATAGCCGGGAAGAATAAAATGAATTCCCAAAAATTAAAGAAGGAAAGTTCTTTAATTAAGTTATCACGAACTTCAAATACCATTTGTACTGCTCTAAATGTTACATAGGACATTCCTAAAAATACAACAAACTTTAGCTCAGGTACAAACGGTGCGATTTTTGCCAAAATAAGCGGTAAAATCGATAAAATAACAGCTATACAAAACGTGAATGTACTATTATTTTGTTTTCTTAACATTAAATAGCCTTTAATAAGGGCATATTGCCAAATAATAAATGCTGCTAACATCATTGCTTGCTTCGGTTTATCAGAGAAGATAATAACGAGCATTACTAATGTTAAAACGGCATTATATTTACGCAACATTTTACCTTTTAATCCAGCTATGATAGTAGGTATTAATAAAATGCCTACTATAGCGAAAAAATAAAATGATCCATATGCGGTCATGCTGTAACCTCACTCAATAATTTTTTGCGATCTACCTTTCCATTTGGTGTCATTGGAATAGAAGATTGATACATGAATTTACGTGGAATCATGTAGTTTGGTAATCGCTCATTGAGTTCTTTTTTAATTGCAGATGTTAATTTGAATTCTTTTTCAAATGAATGCTCTCCAGGAACAACAACCGCTAATAAATAATCGTATTTTTCACCTTTTTTAATTGGAACAATAACTGCTCCTTCTACGTAAGAACACGCACGAAGGTGATGCTCAATTTCTTCTAATTCCATTCGATAACCATGAAGCTTAATTTGGAAATCAAGACGACCATTATAGAATAGAAGACCATTTTCTACATAGCCAGCATCGCCTGTTTTATAGGCGCGCTCGCCGTCAATCATGGTAAATGCTTTTTCTGTTAATTCAGGGCTTCCTAAATATCCAACGCTTACGCTTGGACCGACAATTACGATTTCACCCTTTTCACCATCAGGTGCAAGTGTGCCGTCTTCTTTCATAATAAGAAGGCGACAGTCTGATTTACAGTAGCCGACTGGAAGTGATTTGTATTGATCAAGCACTTCTTCTGTAACGTGAATACCTGTTACAGCAACAGTAGCTTCTGTAGGACCGTACGTATTCATAATTGTTGCTTTCGGGAACCGCTCAATTAATTTTCTAGCTACTTCATTTGGTAACACTTCACCGCAGAATAAGAATGTTTTCATGTTTGGTAGCATACTTTCAGAGAAAGAGGCTTCCATTAAACACATTTCTGCGAAAGATGGTGTCGAAGTCCATACTTGTATATCCGATTGCTCTAAAGAAGCAAACAAGTCTTTTGGACGTGCAATCATGTCTTTATCGATTGCCCAAAGTGTACCACCTGTTACTAATGATGGGTAAATATCCATTACAGATAAATCGAATGAGAAAGGTGCTTGGTTTAAGAATACTTGCCCTGTTTGTAAGTTGAAATCTTCTACAGCCCATTTTGTAAAGCTAACAAGACAGTTATAAGTAATCTGAACCCCTTTCGGATTACCTGTACTTCCTGATGTGTAAATAATGTAGAAGTTCTCATCACCTTTTACCGCATGTTCAGGATTTGGAATGTTCCCTTTATGAGTAAAGAAAATATCTTTTAAGTTGTCTTCACTTACGATGCGAACTGGTAAATCAGTTACAGTTACTTCTGTTCCTGATAAAAGTAATTTCGCACCAGAATTTTCAGCGATACGTTGTACGCGATCAGCTGGGATAGATAAATCTACAGGAATGTAAGCATGTCCAGCTTTTACACAACCTAAAAAGTTAATAATCATTTCAGGTTGCATATGGCCATAAACCATAATTGGTGAACGATCATCTGGATACTCAGAAGAAATCCAATGTGCTAACGCATCAGAATCTTCCTTTAATTGTTTGTACGTAATTTTCGCATCTCGCCAAACAAAAGCGGTTTGATCAGGCGTTTCTACAGCCCACTTTTCAATTTGTTCTAATAACTTCATAACGTTCCCACCCTAGAATTCATTGTAAATAAATGTACTTGTGTTTGTATCATGGAATCCATACAACCAAAGTAATGCAAATAAAATTGCAAGGTAATAAACCGTCTTTGCAACCCATTGTGTGAGTGGTTGAGACCATATCTCTTTTAATCTTTCCATGTTTTTCCCTCGCTTAATGAAATAATAGCTCTTTGTAGGTATCATGTCCTACATTATTGTGAAAAAAACAAAATCCCACATTTTAGGTAAAAATAAGTCAAAAGGCTCTTTTCTGATATTAGCACTAAATACTAAAAAAGAAAATCCCTAACTTAGCAATTATATTACATTCAGCATGAATTTGTAATGGGTTTGACATGTAAATAGAAAGTGGATTGTGTGAATACATAAAAGTGGACTATAAGAATACGTGAAAATATAATATTTGTTTTTTATTAATCGGTAGAGACTGAGCAAACTTTAAATTACTAGATCTTTTTAAAAGGAGGAAATTATCATGAATAGAGTGTGGAAGAGTCTTGTTTCAGAAGAAAATATTATGGAATGGAGACGGCATTTCCATAAGTATCCGGAATTATCGTTTCATGAAAAAGAAACTTCGCAATTTATATATGATACATTATGCTCATTTTCTTCTTTTGAAGTAACGAGACCAACGAAGTACAGTGTACTAGCAATTAAAAGAGGAACGGAACAAGGGAAAGTAGTTGCGATTCGAGCGGATATAGATGCTTTACCAATTCAAGAGGAGACAAGGAAATCTTATGCGTCTGTGAATAAAGGGATGATGCATGCATGTGGGCATGATGCTCATGCAGCTATTTTGTTAAGTACAGCAGAAGCGCTATCAAATATAAAGGAAGATTTTGTAGGGGAGATTCGTCTATTCTTTCAACACGCAGAAGAGGTGTATCCCGGTGGCGGACAAGAAATGGTGGAGGCCGGTGTTATGGACGGTGTCGATTATGTAATAGGTTTGCATGTTATGTCTGGATTAGAAAGTGGGAAGGTAGGAATTGTATATGGCCCTATGATGGCAGCACCAGACGTATTTACAATTGAAATTTTAGGAAAGGGTGGTCACGCGGCACGACCAGAAGAAACGATAGATCCTATTGCTATCGGAGCACAAATTATTACAAATTTACAACATATCGTATCAAGAAATACAAGTGCTTTTATGCATAGAGTAGTGTCAGTTACACAATTTCATGGGGGGATGGCCGATAATATCATTCCAAACAAAGCATCTTTAATGGGAACTGTTCGATCTTTTAATCAAACATTAAGAGAGGAAGCAAAAGAAAAAATTGAGCAAATTGTGAAAGGAATTACAGAAGCGCATGGAGGGGATTATACATATACGTATCGTTACGGATATGATCCAGTTGTTAATAATGAGTACATTACGAAAATAGTAGAAAAAAGTGCGATAAAATTGTTCGGAAATCAGCGTATTGTGCATCTTGAACCTTCTATGGGAGGAGAAGATTTTTCAGCGTATTTAAGAAAAGCACCTGGTTGTTTCATTAAATTAGGAACAGGGAATAAAAATATTGATACTTGTTATCCACATCATCATCCGAAATTTGATGTAGATGAATCAGCTTTAATTTATGGAGTAGAATTATTTTTAGAAACAACGATAAGGTTACTAAAATCATAGAAAAGTATAAAAAAAGGCAACTGCGCTCTATCGCAGTTGCTTCTATTTCTTCCGTCAGAGAGGGCTGAGAAAGAACTATGCTCATTTATAGTATATGAATAGCTAACGGACAAGCTTGTACATTTTAACTATTTTTTTAAAAATAGTTATTGACTTTGATAATCAATTTCAATTAATCTAATGGTATAATTGAAATTGATAATTATTATCAATGGAGTAGATGAGGAACCTTAATGAGAAAAACATTTCACCTTTTACGAAGGGGATTAAAAAATAAAGATGTTGATAAGCATATTGAATGGCAACGAAATATAATTCGTTCTGAATATGTAGATGAGAAGAGTACACTTCCAACAGAAAAAGAGATACAAGGTAAAAGGAGAGGTTCAGTTGAGTAAGTTAGTAATGATTTTTGCAAGTATGAGTGGAAATACGGAGGAAATGGCTGATCATATTGCGGGTGCAATTCGTGAAACAGAAAATGAAATTGAAGTCATTGATATTATGGATTCACCAGAAGCTTCTATATTAGAGCAATATGACGGTATTATTTTAGGTGCTTATACTTGGGGAGATGGTGATCTTCCGGATGATTTTTTAGATTTTTATGACGCAATGGATTCTATTGATTTAACTGGGAAAAAAGCGGCAGTATTCGGGTCATGTGATTCAGGTTATCCAAAATACGGGGTAGCGGTTGATATTTTAATAGAAAAGCTGCAGGAGCGCGGGGCAGCAATTGTGTTAGAAGGATTGAAAGTAGAATTAACGCCAGAAGATGAAGATGTAGAAAAATGTTTACAGTTTGGAGCTGAATTCGTAAAACACCTTTCTTAATGGCAGAAGGGAGATGAAGAGCAATTGCATGAAAAAATCGCAATCAAAACGATGACAGATTACCATTTGTATGATTTTATGCGTTGTCCACACAAATTTTATTTCCGTCATATAAAAAGAAGAGAGCCTTCTTCATTTGAATGGCAACAAATAGCACAAATGATTGTGAATCAAATTATTAATGAATATTACACGGTACCTGCCGGGCAACAAACAAAAATTTTTCTTTTAATACTTTTAGAAAAGTATTGGAAAAAAGTAAGGGTTAATATGTTTGCTTCAAAGTCGGAGTATTATATTGTTTTAGCGAAGCTAACTGATCACTTATTACAGTTTGTTGAAAGGGATGATAGTCAGACGCCGCCGTTATTTTTATATGAGAAGTTTCAAACATATATGGAAGAGTTAGGTGTTCATATTTCAATGACATTTGAAGTTGGTGAGTGGAGTACAGAATCATTTACAATTAAAAAGTATGTTGTTGATGCAAATGAAGAAATGCTAGCTCTTTGTCAGAAGTTAATGACTGTGTTTAGTTATAAAGCTTTCGGTATTCTTCCAGGGAAAATTGAAGTTATTAATTTAATAGAAGGAACTAAGTATGAGTACATTCCGAAACAGGAAGATATTATAACTGGAATGGATGATTTATTTAGAATGAAAGAAATGTTACAGCAACCTGAGCACTACACAGAGCGTCATTTTCGTTCTGAGTGCATGAGTTGTGCTTTTCGTGGTGAGTGCCAAGTGGAAGAGGAAAAAGAGGAAACGTTGCAGAAGAAAAATATCGTACATTAAAGGATGCAATTTTGCATCCTTTTTATTATTGACATGAAAAGCTTTTCATCATTTACGGTATATGAGTAGCAGATTTTAATAAGGGGAGGAATAATCAATGAAAGATGAAACAAAAGTATTTCAATGGTTAAAAGAACAGAATGCTCCTTTTGGAATTCAACTGCAAATTTTACAGGCGTTTCAATTGTATAAAGTTATTGTTGAAATGGATAAAAAGTTAATGATGTATGAAGAGAGAGAGTATAGGGAGAGAATTTAATCTCGTCCCTGTAATATTGCCTTCAATTGTTCTTTACTCTTGTTTAATTCTATTTCGTTATTTGTTTCAATGTTATAAATGAGGTTATGTAGTAAAGGGCTGTATTGATAAAAGGTAGTGATGCGGTGAATGAGTAATGGATCGCGGTGAGAAACAAGTGCACTGTAGTGTTTATATACAGATGTAGTAAACTCATGACCGAAATCATAATATAGCCCAGCAAAATCAAAAGCGGGATCGCCAATTTGAGCATCTCCAAAATCGATAACACCTGAAATGGTTTTGTTCAGGTTGTTAAATAAAATGTGATGATGTGTAAAGTCAGCATGAATGATTGTATTTTGAAAGGTAGATTTAGCTATATAGGCAAAGAAATTTTCGAATAAACGATTTAAGGCTGACTTCTGTAATGAAGTAAGACTGTTAGTAAGATATTGATTTAATTTTGTGTGTAGTTCTTTCCAGTAGGTAAGTGTTTTTTCGATAGGGAATCCTAACGTTTCAGCATGCTTTAAAGGAATGCCATGTAAAGCCGCAAGGAAAGTGGCTAATTGTGTAATAATTACTTCAAGTTCTTTTTTCTCTAACTGGGCAACTATTTCAGTTTTTAACGGTTTACCATGAATGAGAGGATAATAGCTACAAAATGGAACATTATCACAATTATTCTTATACAATACGCGATACTTAGGGACTTCGATTCTTTGTAATGAATGAGAAAGAATGGTACACAGCTCCTTTTCTAACGGAATTCGCTTTGCATATTCAAGTTTTCTCGGAAAACGAAACAGTAGCTCGTCATTTATAATCACCGCTATATTATCCCAGCCCTCTTCATTTTGCGCATATGAATGTATAGAAAGACCGGGCAGAGCTTCTTTTATATATTGTTTGTAAGAGTCCATAATTGTTCCTCGTTTCTAAGTTAAAGGTAGGTTATTCTACTTCATGATATCAGAATTTTCTTTCTATATGTTAAAATATAACTATCATTATGGAGGAGGGCGGGGTGTATTACGAAGAAAAGAATATTAATCATTTCTCTATGTATCGTTTTTGGATTGTTTTGGTCATATAAAGAGGAGGTTTTTGCCACCTTTAAACCGATAGATCGCTACGAGTTAAATAAGGAATTAAAGAACAAAAGTATAGAAACTTTAACTCATAAAGAAAAGAAAAAGGTAGGAGAACACTTTGTGACAGCACAACTAGCAGTGTTTGAGTTTAATAATAAAGAAGATGTGAAACGAAAAGGTGAAGAAATATTTGTAAATAGAGGGTATGAACAGTTAATAGAAAATTATTACCCAAACCGTTTTCGGGATTTAGAGTATAAATTTACAAACGAGGAGATACGTGAAGAGACAGATGAAAGTTTTCGCTATCATGCTGTAGCGTACGTTGCTGGTACTGAAAATGGTAAGAGAAGTGAAATGAAATTAAATTATGACATGAAAATTGTAAAGGTTAATAATATATTTAGGGTGTTAGATCAAAAGCAGTACGTACAATGAAAAATCCCTCAAGGAGAAGAGGGATTTTAAAGATTTTCATTTTGTTGCCCAAGTTCTTTTTGAGCAATGTATAAATTTCCTTGCTCAACTTGTTTCAGTGTATGAACAGAATCTCCTGCATATCCTTTTTCTGTTTTAACAGTTCTTTTTGAACGAGTTGAATCTTGTTTCTTCATATAATAGACCACCTTTCCTTAAAAATAGACGAAAATGATGAGCACGAGTAATACAGCTGCGAAAATGGTAATGTCCATTAAAAAAGAAGTATTTTTATATTTAGGTGGCTTATGTACATCTTGCCGATATCCAGGTGAAATTTCAGGGGCGAATTCTTCATCGAATGATTGTTTCTTTTGTTTTTCGTCCATATGTATCCACCTTTCTTTTTCATTATGTTACACGTTACAAGAAAAAATATGCATGAAGAAAACAGCCGCTATATCATTAGCGGCTGCTTTGCGTTGTATATTTTCTTTGTACTTGGAAGAGACGGATAAGCAGGAAGATTGCTCCAAATGCTAGACCGATAATAAGACCGATCCAATACCCTTTTGCTGCCCAGTCAGTATAAGTTGCTAACATGTAGCCAAGAGGTAGACCTATTACCCAATAAGCTATTAATGTCATAATTAAGGCAACATTTACGTCTTTATAACCACGAAGTGCTCCTTGTACTGGAGTTGCAATCGCATCTGAAATTTGAAATAAAATCGCGAATATAAGAAATTCTTTAGCTAAATGATGGACATTTGCATTTGTCGTATAAATAGAAGCAATTTCATCATCAAAGAAATAAAGAAGGATTGAATATAAAAGAGCGAAAGCAAGGGCTAATCCAATTCCGATAAATCCATATTGTTTCGCATTATTGTATCGTTTTGCTCCAACTTCAAATCCAACTGCTATCGTCATTGCCATTGCTAAACTTAAAGGAGTCATATATAACAAGGAAGCAAAGTTCATAGCTGCTTGATGTGCTGCTATTGTTGTCGTACTAAAATTGCTCATCATAAGTGTTACCGCAGCGAAAATACTCGTCTCAAAAAAGATAGCAAATCCGATAGGGACACCAAGTTTCAGGAATTCCTTCCAGCTCGTAAAGGAAGGGCGGTATAACTGTTTAAAGATATTGAAAGAAGCGAAAGGCTCTTTCGTACGAATAATAATGACGGTAATAATTAAAATACACCAATATGTTGCTGCAGAAGCGATTGCCGCACCAACACCACCGAGTTTTGGAAAGCCAAAGTGACCAAAAATTAATAAGTAATTTAATACTACGTTAATTGGTAATGATAGTAATGTAATAATCATCGTTGTTCGAGTTTTTCCTAATGCATCAATAAATCCACGTAAGACGGTGTAAGTAAATAAAGGGATAATTCCAATCGCGATAATACTTAAAAATTGTGCTGCAATACGTTCCACAGGTTCTTCTAATTGCATGCCATTTAAAATAGGTGAAACAGCGAAGAATCCGATAAGGATAACAACGAAACTAGCACAAATTGCTAAATATACTGCTTGTATGACAATGTGGGGAACGTCCTCCTTTTTCTTTGATCCAACGAGCTGTGCAACAATAGGAGTAGTAGCCATTAAAATTCCTGTTAAGCCGGTACTAACGGGAAGCCATATACTTGTCCCGATAGCAACACCCGCTAAATCAATAGGACTTGCATGTCCTGACATTGTCGTATCAAAAAAGCTCATCGAAAATAATGACATTTGCGTTACAAAAATCGGGAAAAAGAGTAATAAAAATTGCTTTAACTTTTGTGAGAATGAAGTAGTTTCTTTCATAAAATCCCCTTTCAACGTAAAAAACAAACTCTTATTATCATACAATTTAATCAAAAAATAGAAAAGAAATAAGCGTATACAACAAATGAAATCAATAAAAAAAGGATGCACTTTGAAAAGGGATAAGGTATTATGATAAGGTGTGAAAAAATTACATATTCGTTATTAAGGAGGCACTACTTGTGGCTGATTGGTTAATTGGATTAATCATGGGTGCTGTTGAAGGTTTAACAGAGTTTCTACCAGTTTCATCAACAGGACATATGATTTTAACAGGTCATTTACTTGGATTCGACGATGAGAGAGCGAAAGTTTTCGAAGTTGTTATTCAGTTGGGATCGATTTTAGCAGTTGTTGTTATATTTTGGAAACGTTTATGGTCATTAGTTGGAATAGGGAAAGTAACTGATGGACCATCTTTAAATTTATTACATATTATTATCGGGATGATTCCTGCCGGCATACTCGGCGTATTATTCCATAGTGCAATTAAAGAAGTTTTATTCGGTCCAGGACCGGTTGTTATTAGCTTAGTAGCTGGTGGTATTTTAATGATTGTTGCTGAGAAGTTTTCAAAACCAAGTACAGCAAGAACGTTAGATGAAATCACATATAAGCAAGCATTTACAATCGGAATGTTCCAATGTTTAGCACTTTGGCCAGGATTTTCTCGTTCTGGTTCTACAATAAGTGGTGGTTTATTAGCACGTGTTTCGCATACAGCGGCAGCGGAATATACATTTATTTTAGCGGTGCCAATGATGGTAGCTGCAAGTGCCTTAGATTTAATTAAAAGCTGGGATATATTAAGCGCAGCTGATATACCATTATTTGCAACTGGATTTATTACAGCATTCGTTGTTGCGATGCTTGCAATTGTTTCATTCTTAAAATTATTAGGTCGTGTAAAACTAACACCGTTCGCTTATTACCGTTTCATTTTAGCTGCGGTATTCTATTTCTTCATTATGTAATAAAAAAACCTGCCGAAATCGGCAGGTTTTTTATTTTACTACTTTCTCAATCATGCTTTCCATTACATGTTCCCAAAGAGAAGTATCATCAGCTAATGTAGCACGGAAATTAGCGTACATTTCTTTTTGTTTTTCCTCGAATGTTGGATCTTCTTTTTCAGGCAATGTAGCACGCATGGAAGTTACTAATTCTTGTACTTTTGGAGCGCGTGGTCCCCAAAAGGCTTGTTCATTTCCATCTTTATCAATGAAAATAAAGATTGGAATCGCACGTGCAGTTCCGTTTGTTAAGTATTGATCCATTAATTCTAAGTTTTCATCACGAATTAATAATCGCATATCGATATTTGCAACTTCAGAAATTCGTTTCATAACAGGTACGCATAAAAGAGCGTCACCACACCAATCAGCTGTTAATACGATAACGCGCCAGCCATCATTTTGGCGTTCTTCTAATACAGGAAGTAATTCATTTGGAATTAAAAAGTTATTGTAAATGTGTAGTAGCTCGTATTGGTTTACTTTCATTTCATTCACATATGTATCAAAGGATATACCTTTATCAGCCCATTGTTGTAAGTTCATAAGTAACACCTCTTTAGTATGATTTGTTTTTATTGTACCAATTTTTATATAGAAAAGCTTGTATTCTTACTCTTTCTTATCACTTAATAATTTATTTAGTGTGAAAAGGAATAGTGCGACATATAATTCAGCTGTATTTGACATTTGTACGCTCTCTATCCAGTCGTCAGCGGTATGAATGACGAACCAATCTAACGTAATTTCAATAATGGAGAGAAGAGCAATCGAGAGCCAATTAGGCATACTTGTCATCATTGGATGTAGGAGTACTTTAAAGAAAATGAATATAAAATATGTAATACCATCTAAGAAAAGGATAAGTAAAAAAAGAGTAGTAGAGCTGTTCGTGATGAATATTCTATACCTGTGATTTGAAAGATTCCTACATATACAAAGAATATAAATGCAAAGAATATAATAAGAATAACAAAACCAATAATAATAGTCTTATCTTTTAGACTGAGATTAGAAAACTTGTCTTCTTCACTCACTATTCCAACTCCTTTTTCTGGAAATCAACTTCATTGTAACATGAAATATATATTAAAAAAGTACGAATTATGGGAAAATAAGGTGACAAAAAGTAAGATTTCATGTAAAATTATTAATAAGGTTTTTATTTAACTAAATGAAATAAAAGGGGCTGTCAAAGTTGTCTCAAAATAGAGAGCAATTAATGGAAGAACTATCGACAAATGTTTTTTCTATGTTTCGCACGTTGCGTAATGATATTGGAAAAATATTTGGTGGTTACATACCGTGGAATGAGTTCATTGTCCTTAGAATATTGAACCGCACGAATAAAGAAATGGTATCACGTGTAGCTAATGAGTTAAATGTGTCGAATAGTCATATTACAGCCGTTACAGAAAAATTAATTAATAAAGGCTTTGTAACTCGTTCACGTTCTACATCAGATCGCCGAGTTGTATATTTAGAGATTACAGAACAAGGGAAAGAGTTAGTTGCGAAAATGGAAGGTGAGAAAAAGAAATATTTACAAGAAAGATTCTCCTCACTTTCAGAAGAAGAAATGAATGTAATGATATCTATTTCTAAAAAACTTATTTAAGTAGTTATAAACAAGAAAACGCTTACTTAACACAGAAGAAGACCTTCCTCATATATGGAAGGTCTTCTTCTGTGTGTAATAGATGATAAAAAATAAAATGTGTATGAAAAAAGATAGAGCGCCATACTACTAATAAAGGAAGGAGGGGGAAATATGACGAATCGTAATGGTAGTCAAGGAAGTGGAAATCAAGGTTCACCAAAATCAGGGCAATTCCAGCAGGAGTTTAGTGCTGATTTTGAAACAGGTAATGATAACAAAGGAAAAGAATATCGTTCGAAAAAAGGAAGCAAGTCAAAAAAGGAGTGAATCATTTCACTCCTTTTTGATTTAAGATGCTGCAGATTGATCCGTATTATATTTTTCTTCTGATTTTGAAACAATCATTGCACAAATTGCATCGCCAGAAATATTGACCGCATTCTAGACATGTCTAGAATGCGGTCAATACCGATAATTAAAGCAATACCCTCTACTGGTAGATTTACTTGATTTAAAACCATCGTAAGCATTACTAGTCCAACACCTGGTACACCTGCAGTACCGATACTAGCTAGTACAGCAGTTAATGCAACCATAGCTAATTGCTGAAATAAGCGAAGAGAGTTAAATTATGTATTTGGAAAATAAAATAGACCATCACATGATGGTCTATAGGGAAGGGGACAATTTATGTCAATTTAATTAGGGATGGAAAGCTGTTCAAGACACTGGGGAATGTCTTATAAATTAGGGAGGAACAGCTCCGATACATATACTATAAAAGATAGATGTGACCTAGATGTGAACATAGAGTGAAAGAGAGAGGGAGTTTTAAGTAAGAAGAAAGAGAGAATAAAAAAATAAGACCATCACATATAGGATGGTCAAGGGAAGGGGACAATTTATGTCAATTTAATTAGGGATGGAAAGCTGTTCAAGACACTGGGGAATGTCTTATAAATTAGGGAGGAACAGCTCCGATACATATACTATAAAAGATAGATGTGACCTAGATGTGAACATAGAGTGAAAGAGAGAGGGAGTTTTAAGTAAGAAGAAAGAGAGAATAAAAAAATAAGACCATCACATATAGGATGGTCAAGGAAGGGGACAATTTATGTCAATTTAATTAGGGATGGAAGCTATTCAAAGACACTGGGGAATGTCTTATAAATTAGGGAGGAATAGCTCCGATACGTATACTATAAAAGGTGGATGTGACCTGGATGTGAACATGGAGTGAAAGAGAGAGGGAGTTTCAAATAAAAGATAGAAAGAACAAAAAAATAAGACCATCACATATAGGATGGTCAAGGAAGGGGACAATTTATGTCAATTTAATTAGGGATGGAAGCTATTCAAAGACACTGGGGAATGTCTTATAAATTAGGGAGGAACAGCTCCGATACGTATACTATAAAAGGTAGATGTGACCCTCGTGTGAATTTGGAGTGAAAGATATGGGGATTTGAAAAGGGATAAAATAGTTGTTGTTGTTGTAAGAGTTATAGTATAAGTGGGGATATAATAGAAAATATTCTTTTGTAAAACGATAGGAGTCTGAATATAAATAAAAGTTGAAATCTATGAAAAAAAGGATTATGCTCAACTATATTATAAGAATATAAGGTTTATTCCGCTACTTGTAGGCTCTTAAAGAGTCTTTATTTATGAGGGGATAAAAGCTTCACTTGATAAAGGGAGTTAGTGATATGGAAGTAGCAAAAAAACAAGGGTTGTATAATCGCTTTATACGATTAAATCCACCACAAATTTTAGCATTAGGATTTTTTTGTTTAATTGTGGTCGGAGGATTGTTATTAAAGTTACCGTTTGCAACGAAAGTACATATTAGTTGGGTAGATGCTTTCTTTACAGCTACGTCGGCAGCGACTGTAACCGGTTTAGGTGTTGTAGATACTGCAAGTACGTTTACGATGTTTGGTGAAATTGTTATTATGTTTTTAATTCAAACGGGTGGTCTTGGTCTTATGACGATTGCCATTTTAATAGTTTGGGTATTAGGTAAAAAAATCGGTTTACGCCACCGGTTATTAATTGGAGAAGCATTTAATCAAACAAATATTGGTGGTCTTGTGAAATTAGTGAAACGTGTCTTTATTTTTTCTATTTGTATTGAGCTAATTGGAGTTATCTTTTTATCGATTCGCTTTATTCCAGAGTTTGGTTTTGGAAAAGGTTTATACTATAGTATTTTTCACGTTATTGCGTCATATAATAATGCTGGCTTTGCGCTTTGGCCAGATAATTTAACAAGATATGTAGGAGATCCTATTATTAATATTGGGATTTGTTCTTTAATTGTAATAGGAGGATTAGGGTTTACGGTATTAATTGATATATGGTATAGCCGTAGTTTCCGAAAATTATCACTGCACTCTAAAATCATGATTGTTGGAACGATAGCACTTAATGTTATTGCGATGATTGTGATTTTTGTATTGGAATATAATAATGTGAAGACTTTGGGACACTTATCTTTAAATGAAAAGTTATGGGCTTCGTTCTTCCAAGGAATTACACCTCGTACAGCCGGTTTTAACACGGTAGATTATGGGGGGATGGAAGAGTCATCGATACTATTTACGATGGTATTAATGTTTATTGGTGCGGGAAGTGTATCGACAGGCGGTGGGATTAAGTTAACGACATTTGTTATTTTAATTACATCAGTTCTTTCTTTCTTTAGAAAGAAAGAGGATTTTGTTTTATTTCAGCGTACTATTAAAATGTCGACAGTAACGAGAGCATTAGCAATTGTCGTTGCTAGTCAAATACTTATTTTTACAGCGGTATTTGTATTAATGCTTACAGAAGATTTCAGTTTTATTCAGTTATTATTTGAGACAATTTCAGCGTTTGGCACAGTAGGGTTAACGATGGGGATTACTGCGAAGCTATCGGCGTTTGGAAAATGTATTATTATGTTTGTTATGTTTTGTGGATTAATCGGACCGTTAACACTTGTGTTCTCTTTGGCTCGACCAGCGAAACAAAAAATTAAATATCCATCAGAAGATGTATTTACAGGATAAGGTATCCCGCATAAAGCGAGATACCTTTTTCTTTTTAAAAAAGAGAGAACAATAAACCAATAAGCGCCACTCGGAATAAAATCGCAATGAGTGCAGCGATACCGCCAATAATCGCTGCGGTGCCACCAGTTACAGTAGCCCCGCGATTATAAGCGTAAATACCGAGTAAAACAGACACAAGACCAAATAGTGTTGGGAATGTGAATAGTGATAATATTGCTAAAGCAAGAGCGATAAAACCAGCAGTCGATCCAGCTGCAGATGATCTTACATCATCGTTATCTTTATCATCATAATCAATATGCTGTGGTGCAACTTCAGCTGCGTATTCTTCTTTATAGTCACTATAATCACTATCTATTCGATCTCTTTTTTTATATTCATCAAATTTCTCAGTCAAAGTAAGGACTCCTTTCATAACAAGGTTCAATAGTAGTATGTTTCTCTTTACTGTTTTTATCCCGCTATTTGCGGGCAGTAAGACTCCCACCTCAAAATTCGGCTGGAGCGAAGAAGTTAGGTGGGAGTCGGGCTGCCCGTAAACGCCCGATTGGTGAGGGCTAATAATCAGTGGGGGATGAACAAAACCTCCACTGATTAAAGTTTCACTTTATCCGAACCTGTACAGGGAGTAATATCCAATTGGAAAGTGAAAAATGTTTTTTCAAAATAGGAAAACTTAGTATGACTTCCTCTATTTTGGAAAGTATAAAAAAGAATAATGAGGAAAGGGTGTAGTACATAATGGAACATCCAATTGAAAATTTAATGAAAACAGCAATGACAAATTTAAAAGAGATGGTAGATGTAAATACGATTGTTGGAAGTCCGGTTTCAACAGCTGACGGAAATGTAGTATTAACAGTATCTCAAGTGGCTTTTGGTTTTGGAGCTGGTGGAAGTGACTTTAAAGGGGATTTTATTTCTGAAAAACATAATGGCGGACAAGGGCAGCATAAAGAGAACAAGCAAGGGCATCCATTTGGAGGCGGAAGTGGAGCTGGGGTTTCCATTAGCCCAGTGGCTTTTTTAGTAGTTGGTTCTAACGGTGTACAGGTATTGCATCTTAATAGTAGTACACATTTAATTGAAAAAGCGTTAAATACTGTAACAAGCACTGTGGATAAATTTGTGAATAGTCGTCAAAGGTGAACTTGCATTTTTTAGGAATTATGATATATTAGAAAAAGTGCGCTTTAGGACGATCGGAATAATTGAAATGTAAATATATATGATGTGTGAAATAAGGGAGAGGAATTTATGATTAATATCAAAAACTTGGTAGTTGGCTTATGTATGTTAGTAAGCGGTTTTGTTGTATATGTAATAAAAGAAAAAGCTCCATTCTAAAACAGACAAACCGTTAATGTCTGTTTTTAATTTGTAAAAAAAGTTGACAGGTTAGTGTATTGGTGTTAGAATTTTAATTCGTGTCTCGGTTACAGCTAGTGTAAAGTGAATATCTCTTATGAATATAATATGAAAAGTTTGCGAAAGATCGGGTAATTTTATCAACAACTTTTGTGAACAAACCCTATAAATTGTATTTGTAAGCTTTATATGTATACTAGTGAATCAAGGAGCGGTCAGTGGAACCGTAATGATGAGAGAGAGGTAGGGCTTTCATCCAGTATATGTTACTTTCCCGTTAGGTGAATATAAAAAAGAGGGCTCCTTTTGAAAAGGAGCCCTCTTTCTATAGATAAATTGAAACTATAATCAGTGGGACCATTCCCTTTACATATTAGCTCGCAAATAACGTGATAAAAATGATTAAGTGCGGTTTTCAACTTGTTGACAAATTTCATCTGTTGTTAGACCGTGTGCTTTAATTACAGATCCTTTTATCGATGCATCTGCAATGCCCATCATATTAGAATCTTGCCCGGTTACAACGCAACAATCGCACCCATGTGCATCATTTTCAGAGTTAAGTGAAACGACTTCATACCCTTGTTGCTGAAGAGCTTGTTGAACATCAGTTAAAGAGTTCTCAACACCAATTCTAGCCATAATTTTCACCTCCTACCATCTAGTTGCTAGTATGCTCAAGTCCATAGCATATATTTATGAAAAGATGGTAGGAAGAGAATATTTGTTTAGTCGTTATATACACCAGTAAGCATTTGACTAACGAATTGATCATTTAATGTATCTTGTGCTGAACTGTTATTAGATTGAATATCGATTGAAGCCGTATAGTTGTTATGTTTCCTGCTATTTGGTTCTACTTCAACGTAATTATCGAATTTACAAAAACCTTTCGTATTCATTAGATCAAATAGTTGTAGCATTTCTACTACCTCTTGTCTCGTTCCTTTAATTTGTACACACGCCATTTTTATTTCCTCCTTCAATTTGACAAATTGTTTTTTAAAAATAGGATTATGATTACTAAATGAAAAATATGAATGTTATTTTTAGACAGCGTTATTTTTGTTATTTTCCCCCTTTTTCACCAAAAGTCGTTGTATATTCCCGAATTTATAAAATCGGACGTCCGTTTATTGAATACAATAGATTCGTATCAGTTGGCGAAAACCCTTCTTTTAAACAAATATTTTTTTAGTAGAATTTGGCGAAAAAAATTTTTTGACTTTTTGTAAACGTTAACAATGTTGTTAAATCAATATAATCAAAGATGTACGTACGATTAAAAATTAAAAATTTTCTAAAAATTCACTTGATTTATTTGAAAAGGAGAGTAAACTAGGAAACAATAAAAAACTCATAGAACATAGGGGGCGCTTTCAAGTGAACGAGCAGTGGATTTTCTTAAATGGAGAATTTGTTCCAAAAGACGAAGCAAAGGTTTCAGTATATGATCATGGCTATTTATATGGCGATGGAGTGTTCGAAGGAATTAGGGTATATAGCGGTAATGTTTTCCGTTTGAGAGAGCATCTTGTCCGGTTATATGAATCAGCGAAATCCATCATGTTAGAAATTCCATATACGTTAGAAGAAGCAACGAAAATCGTTGTTGAAACGATTCGACAAAACAAACTATCTAATGGATATATCCGCCTCGTTGTATCAAGAGGACCTGGGAATTTGGGATTAGATCCCGATTCTTGTACGAAACCAAATGTAGTAGTAATTGCAGAGCAATTATCTTTATTTCCACAAGAATATTATGAAAAAGGGATTCCGATTATAACAGTTGCAACGCGTCGTAATCGCCCGGATGTTTTATCGCCTCAAGTAAAATCTTTAAATTACTTAAATAATATTTTAGTTCGCATTGAGGCGAAACTAGCTGGAGTACAAGAAGCACTTATGTTAAATGACCAAGGATATGTAGCTGAAGGCTCTGGAGATAACGTATTTATTGTGAAGGGAAATAAATTAATTACACCACCAAGTTCTGCTGGAGCGTTAGAAGGTATTACACGAAACGCGATTTTAGAAATCGGCGAAAAACTTGGATATGACGTAAGAGAAGAATTATTTACAAGGCACGATGTATATGTAGCTGATGAAGTGTTTTTAACAGGAACAGCTGCTGAAGTAATTGCTGTTACGACAGTAGATGGAAGAACGATTGGTTTAGGGAGAACAGGGCCACATACGAATCGTTTATTAGAAGAATTCCGTAAATTAGTTGTAGAAGATGGAGAGAAAATTTACGAAGAAAATAAAGTTGGATAATAGCTCTTTATGACATGATAAAGCGTTGATAGGGAGGAGTAGTTGACTGTGAAGCCTCACAGAGAGTCGGTGGTTGCTGGAAACCGATGGTTCACGTCGACGAACATCACCCTTGAGTGCTAAGCTGAAGTATTTGTTTAGGCTTAGACGGTAGCTCCGTTATTAGCTAGACTCATATCCCGAGTCACTGAGGCAAGAGTAATCTTGCAAAGAAGGGTGGTACCGCGAAATCTTTCGTCCCTTCAGCACATAGCTGGAGTGTGGACGTAGGATTTTTTTATTTTATAAATGGTTTAAAAAAGGGGGCTTATAAGAAAAATGTCTTCAAAAACGGAAGAGAAACTGGCAACTGGTGCACAGCTATTGTTAGAAGCGCTAGAAAAGGAAGAAGTAGAAGTGATTTTCGGGTATCCAGGTGGTGCGGTTTTACCTCTATATGATGCGCTTTATGATTGTGAAATTCCGCATATTTTAACGAGGCATGAGCAAGGTGCAATTCATGCTGCTGAAGGATATGCAAGAATTACAGGGAATCCAGGAGTGGTAATTGCAACAAGTGGACCGGGTGCTACAAATGTTATTACTGGTTTAGCTGACGCGATGATTGATTCATTACCGCTTGTTGTATTTACAGGGCAAGTAGCAACAACGTTAATCGGAAGTGATGCTTTCCAAGAAGCAGATATCATGGGGCTTACGATGCCGGTGACAAAACATAATTATCAAGTGCGAAAAGCATCGGATTTACCCCGAATTATTAAAGAAGCATTTCATATCGCTAGAACAGGAAGACCGGGCCCAGTCGTAATTGACCTTCCGAAAGATATGGTAGTAGAGCAAGGCGAGAGATGTAGCGACGTACAAATGGATTTACCAGGATACCAGCCTAATTATGAACCGAATCTACTACAAATAAACAAATTATTACAAGCGATTGAGGTCTCAAAAAAGCCATTAATTTTAGCTGGAGCAGGTGTATTGCATGCGAAAGCATCGAAAGAATTAACAAGCTTTGCTCGCAAATATCATATTCCAGTTGTTCATACATTACTTGGTCTTGGCGGGTTTCCGCCAGATGATGAACTATTTCTAGGGATGGGAGGAATGCACGGTTCATACACCGCAAATATGGCGTTATATGAATGTGACTTACTTATTAATATAGGTGCAAGATTTGATGATCGTCTTACTGGGAATTTAGCTTATTTTGCTAAAGAAGCGATTGTCGCACATATAGATATTGATCCAGCGGAAATTGGGAAAAATGTGCCGACTGAAATCCCTATTGTTGCGAGTGCGAAGCAAGCATTAGAAGCTATACTCACTTTTAAAGAAGGGGAAGTAGATTACAATGATTGGCTTTCGTTATTGAATAGTAGAAAAGAAAAATATCCTCTTTCTTACAAAGAACATGCAGAACGTATTAAACCTCAATATGCAATTGATATGCTATACGAAATTACGAAAGGAGAAGCGATTGTAACAACAGATGTTGGGCAACATCAAATGTGGGCAGCTCAATATTATCCATTGAAAAACCCAGATAGATGGGTAACTTCTGGGGGATTGGGAACAATGGGCTTCGGGTTTCCAGCAGCAATAGGTGCACAAATCGCAAAGCCTGAAGAACTAGTTATTGCAATTGTCGGTGATGCTGGATTTCAAATGACCTTGCAAGAACTTAGTGTGTTGAAAGAGCATTCTTTACCGGTTAAAGTTTTTATTTTAAATAATGAAGCTTTAGGGATGGTAAGACAATGGCAAGAGGAATTTTATAATAGGCGATATTCGCACTCCTTACTTTCATGCCAACCAGATTTTGTCGCACTTGCCAATGCATATGGCATAAAAGGTGTTCGTATTGAAGACCCACTTCTTGCAAAGCAACAATTACAGTATGCAATTGAATTAAGAGAGCCAGTCGTAATTGATTGCCGCGTACTTCAATCTGAAAAGGTTATGCCGATGGTTGCACCAGGGAAAGGGGTTCACCAAATGGAGGGGGTGGAGAAAAGGTGAAGAGAATTGTAACAGCGACAGTTCGAAATCAAAGCGGTGTGTTAAATCGAATTACAGGTGTTATGACACGTAGACATTTTAATATTGAAAGTATTTCAGTAGGTCATACGGAATCATCGGATATTTCGAGAATGACGATTGTTGTACACGTTGAAAATGAACAGCAAGTTGAGCAGTTAATTAAACAACTTCATAAGCAAATCGACGTACTGAAAGTATCAGATATTACAGAAGAAGCGATGATCGCTAGAGAACTTGCACTTATTAAAGTAGCAACGTCTGTAGCAAGAGCAGAATTATATAGTTTAATTGAACCATTTCGAGCCACTGTAATAGATGTTGGGAAGGATTCCATAGTGGTGCAAGTAACAGGTACTCAGGAGAAAGTAGAAGCGTTAATTGAATTACTTCGTCCATACGGTTTGAAAGAAATTGCTAGAACAGGTGTAACAGCATTTACACGTAGTATGAAAAAACAAGATAAACAAGTTATGTTAATTCAATAATTATTTAAAAAATAGGGGGAAATGAAAATGGCGAAAGTTTATTATGAAAAAGACGTAACGGTAAATGTATTAAAGGAAAAGAAAGTAGCAATCATCGGATATGGATCGCAAGGCCATGCGCATGCACAAAACTTACGTGATAACGGATTTGATGTAGTAGTTGGACTGAGGAAAGGGAAGTCATGGGATAAGGCGAAAGAAGACGGATTTTCTGTATATACAGTAGCGGAAGCAGCAGAAAAAGCGGATGTAGTAATGATTCTACTACCTGATGAATTACAGCCAGAAGTATATGAAGCTGAAATTGCACCAAACTTACAGGCAGGTAATTCTCTTGTGTTCGCACATGGCTTTAATGTTCACTTTGATCAAGTAAAACCGCCAGCTAATGTAGACGTATTTCTAGTAGCACCGAAAGGTCCAGGACATCTAGTACGTCGTACGTTTGCAGAAGGGGGAGCTGTTCCTGCATTATTTGCAGTATATCAAGATGCAACAGGAGTTGCGACTGAAAAGGCACTTTCATATGCAGATGGAATTGGGGCGACGAGAGCAGGTGTATTAGAAACAACGTTTAAAGAAGAAACAGAAACAGATTTATTCGGAGAGCAAGCTGTACTTTGCGGCGGAGTGACTGCACTTGTAAAAGCGGGATTTGAAACGCTAGTTGATGCTGGCTATCAACCTGAACTTGCATATTTTGAATGTTTACATGAACTGAAATTAATTGTTGACCTTATGTATGAAGGCGGACTTGAAAATATGAGATACTCAGTTTCAGATACAGCGCAGTGGGGTGACTTCGTATCAGGGCCACGTGTTGTTACTGAAGATACGAAGAAAGCGATGGGGGAAGTATTGGCAGAAATTCAAGATGGTACATTTGCAAGAGGCTGGATTGCAGAGCATAAAGCAGGAAGACCAAATTTCCAGGCGACAAATGAGAAAGAAAATGAACATGAAATCGAAGTAGTTGGACGTAAATTACGTGAAATGATGCCTTTTGTACAGCCGCGAGTAAAGGTAGGGATTAAATAATATGAAGCAGATTTTGTTCATGGATACGACGCTTCGTGATGGCGAACAATCACCAGGAGTTAATTTAAATGAACAAGAGAAATTACAAATTGCGAGGCAACTAGAGAGACTTGGTATTAATGTAATGGAAGCTGGATTCGCAGCGGCTTCTGAAGGTGATTTTCAATCGGTAAAACGTATCGCAAATACCATTCAAAATGCTACTGTTATGAGTTTAGCTAGAGCAAAGGAAAGCGATATTCGAAGAGCATATGACGCAGTGAAAGGTGCTGTTTCTCCTCGATTACACGTATTTTTAGCTACGAGTGATATTCATATGAAATACAAGCTGTGTATGTCGAAAGAAGATGTATTAGATAGTATTCATCGCTCGGTTACACTTGGAAAATCATTATTTCCAACAGTGCAATTTTCAGCAGAAGATGCGACAAGAACATCGAGAGCATTTTTAGCTGAAGTAGTAGAAGTAGCGATTCGTGCAGGAGCGAATGTAATCAATATTCCTGATACAGTTGGATATACGAATCCAGAAGAATATTATTCTCTTTTTAAATACTTAAAAGAATCCGTTCCTTCGTATGAAAAAGCAATTTTCTCTTGTCATTGTCACGATGATCTTGGGATGGCAGTAGCGAACTCGTTAGCTGCAGTTGAAGGCGGAGCGTTACAAGTAGAAGGAACGATTAATGGAATTGGAGAAAGAGCAGGAAATGCAGCCTTAGAAGAGGTCGCAGTTGCTCTCCATATTAGAAAAGATTTCTATGAAGCAGAGTCCTCTATGACGTTAAAAGAAATTAAAGCGACAAGTACATTAGTAAGTCGTTTAACAGGTATGGTTGTACCGAAAAATAAAGCGATTGTTGGAGCAAATGCGTTCGCTCATGAATCAGGTATTCATCAAGATGGTGTTTTAAAAGAAGTGACGACATATGAAATTATTGAACCGGCGCTTATAGGTGAATCTCAAAATCTATTTGTACTTGGAAAACATTCTGGACGTCACGCATTTACGGAAAAAATGAAAGAATTAGGCTACGAATTTACAAACGAAGAACGAGATGCGGTGTTTGCAGCATTTAAAAAATTAGCTGATCGAAAAAAGGAAATTACAGAAGAAGATTTACGTGCGCTTATGCTTGGTGAAGCAGCATTTTCGGCACAACAATATAGCATTACGCAATTGCAAGTACACTTCGTATCAAATAGTACACAGTGTGCAACGGTTGTACTAAAAGATGAGGAAGGGAATATGTACGAAGATGCAGCAACTGGTTCTGGAAGTATTGAAGCAATCTATAATGCAATTCAAAGAATTTTAGGATTAGAATGTGACTTAGCGGATTATCGCATACAATCTATAACGCAAGGTCAAGATGCACTTGCACATGTTCATGTTGAATTAAAAGAAGGAACTCATCAAGTATCAGGTTTTGGTGTTGCGCAAGACGTATTAGAAGCATCGGCGAGAGCGTACGTTCATGCGGCGGGAAAATTAAAATCTTTTATTACTCTTGTGAAGTAACTGTTTGATAAGTGAGGGACTCGTCCCTTACTTATCAAAATATATTTCTGAAAATTCAGATAAAAAAGGAGTGTTTTAATTGGAAAAACGTATCGTTTGTTTAGCGGGTGATGGTGTTGGTCCGGAAGTTATGGAAAGCGCGAAGGAAGTATTGCATATGGTAGAGAGGTTATATGGACATCATTTTCATTTACAAGATGAGTACTTTGGCGGAGCTGCTATCGATTTAACTGGGCAACCATTACCACAGCGAACACTTGCCGCTTGTTTAGCGAGTGATGCGGTTTTACTTGGAGCGGTTGGTGGACCTCGGTGGGATGATGCGAAAGAAAGGCCAGAGAAAGGATTATTAGCTTTAAGAAAAGGACTTGGTGTATTTGCAAATGTTCGCCCTGTAACAGTAGAAAGCGCAACTGCACATTTATCGCCATTAAAAAACGCAGATGAAATTGACTTCGTTGTCGTTCGTGAACTAACAGGTGGTATTTATTTCTCTTATCCAAAAGAAAGAACGGAAGAATCGGCAACTGATACACTTACGTACCATCGTCATGAAATTGAACGTATCGTGTCGTATGCTTTTCAATTAGCGAGTAAGAGAGAGAAAAAAGTAACGTCTATTGATAAAGCGAATGTTTTAGAATCTAGTAAACTGTGGAGAGCTGTTACGGAAGAAGTAGCTCTTCGTTATCCTGATGTTGAATTAGAGCACATTTTAGTAGATGCAGCTGCTATGGAGTTAATTCGGAATCCAGGACGTTTTGATGTAATTGTAACCGAAAATTTATTTGGTGACATTTTAAGTGACGAGGCCTCTGTATTGGCAGGTTCATTAGGAATGCTTCCATCAGCGAGTCATGCGGAAAATGGGCCGTCTTTATATGAACCTATTCACGGATCAGCACCAGATATTGCAGGGAAAAATAAAGCGAATCCAATTGCGATGATGCGTTCAGTTGCGATGATGCTCGGACAATCATTTGGATTAACGAGAGAAGGGTATGCAATTGAATCCGCGATATCTGCAGTTCTTAAATCTGGAAAATGTACAGCTGATATTGGGGGAGATGAGACGACAACTTCATTTACGAAGGCGGTTATTCAAGAAATGGAAGAGCAAGCGCTAGTAGGGAGAGGACGATAATGGGCAAAAGATTACTAGATAAGCTTTGGGAGAGACATGTAGTTGCAACGAATGAAAATGGATTGGATTTATTATATATCGATCTTCATCTCGTTCATGAAGTAACGTCACCGCAAGCCTTTGAAGGCTTGCGGCTGGCAAATCGAACTGTCCGCAGACCGGAATTAACGTTTGCAACGATGGATCATAATATTCCGACGATAGATGTTTGGAATATTACCGATCGTATTGCGAAGCAGCAATTGGATACACTTCGTGAGAACTGTAAACAATTTCAGGTGTCATTAGCTGATATTGGTGATGAAGAGCAAGGAATCGTTCACGTTATAGGACCAGAACTTGGGCTCACGCAGCCAGGGAAAACGATTGTTTGTGGTGATAGTCATACAGCCACCCACGGTGCTTTCGGAGCGTTAGCATTTGGTATTGGTACGAGTGAAGTAGAACATGTATTAGCAACGCAAACGTTGTGGCAACGAAAGCCGAAAGCGATGGGAATTGAATTAAAAGGAAAGTTACCAAAAGGCGTTTATGCAAAGGATATTATTTTGCATCTCCTTTCAAAGTACGGTGTAGCAGTTGGAACTGGATATGTAATGGAATTTTACGGTGAGACGATTCATGCTATGGAAATGGAAGAGAGGATGACACTTTGCAATATGGCAATTGAAGGGGGAGCGAAAGCTGGCATCATTGCACCAGATGAGAAAACATTTTCTTATGTAAAAGGGCGTGAATATGCACCGAAAGACTATGAAATGTTTACGGGAAAATGGTCGCAGCTTTATACAGATTCAGATGCAATTTATGATTTGCATATTTCGGTAAATGTTACGGATTTAGCACCGTATGTCACTTGGGGAACAAATCCTAGTATGGGTGTTCGAATTGATGAAAAATTACCAGAAAAACATGATGAAAATGATGAAAGAGCATATTCGTATATGGGATTGAGTCCTGGACAAAGTACTTTTGAAATTCCAGTTCAGCATGTCTTCATTGGGTCTTGTACAAATTCTCGATTATCTGATTTGGAAATTGCAGCATCTGTTGTAAAAGGGAAAAAAGTGAAAGACGGTGTGCGAGCCCTCGTTGTGCCTGGTTCTAAAAGGATAAGAGAAGCAGCGATGCAAAAAGGATTACATCACATATTTGAAGAAGCGGGATTTGAATGGAGAGAGCCTGGATGTTCAATGTGTCTTGGAATGAATCCGGATCAAGTGCCTGAAGGGGAGCATTGTGCATCTACTTCAAATCGTAATTTTGAAGGAAGGCAAGGGAAAGGAGCACGAACACATTTAGTAAGCCCAGCTATGGCAGCAGCAGCTGCGTTATATGGTCATTTTGTTGATATTAGAAAGGAGAATTATGATGGAGCCATTTCGTATTCATAAAGGTACTGCCGCAGTACTTATGAATGATAACATTGATACAGATCAAATTATTCCGAAGCAATATTTAAAGAGAATTGAAAGGACGGGATTTGGAAAATATTTATTTGATGAGTGGCGTTACGATAATGAGCGCCATGAAAATCCTAATTTCCCTCTTAATGCGCAAGAACGAAAAGGAGCAAGTATATTAATTACGGGTGATAATTTTGGATGCGGTTCATCAAGAGAACATGCTCCGTGGGCGCTTGCTGATTATGGTTTCCGCGTTATTATCGCCGGGGGATTTGCAGATATTTTTTATATGAATTGTATGAAAAATGGTATGTTACCGATTGTAATGGATAAAGAAATGCGTGAACAACTTGCTAAAACGGATGCGAGAGAACAAATAGAAGTATATTTAGAGAATGAGGTAATTACAACGAATACGCATAGGTTTCATTTTACAATCGAAAAAATGTGGAAAGAGAAATTATTAAATGGTCTAGATGAAATTAGCATTACGATGCAATACGAACGAGAAATTGGAGAGTATGAAAGAGAGATAGCCTTATATTAATAAATAACGGAATATTAAAAAATCTATTTACATTCAGAATTAACTGTTATATACTATGTGAAAATCAGAGGAGAAAGGGAGTAAGTATTATGAATATCGTGCAATCTATTAAAATGCTTACACAACTACATCATCATACATGAAACCCTTGAACCTAACGTGAAAACGTGTAGGCACAAGGGTTATTCCCGTTGTACCTACACTCTACTAAAGAGCCTTGTAGGTATTTTTTCTACAAGGCTCTTTTTATTTTCGGTTTAGGTGAATGGAATGAGCATACATTAGAGAGGGAAAGGTGTGTGAAATGAGATGGCAAAGTGGAAGCGTGCAAATCCGAATGGAACGAGGGATTACTTATGCGAAGAATGTACGTTAATTGAAGAAGTGGAACAAAAATTAAGACGGACCTTTTTAGGCAGAGGTTATGAAGAAATAAGGACACCTACAATTGAATTTTACGATGTTTTTGCATTTCAAAATAGGCCAATAGATGAAGAAAAGATGTATAAATTTTTTGATGAAAAAGGGCGGATTATCGTTTTACGCCCAGATATGACAATTCCTTTAGCAAGAGTAATAGGAACGCAGAGATGGGACACTCCTCTTAAAGTGACATATAGTGGAAATGTATTTCGGGCAAATGAGTCGCTTTCTGGAAAATATAATGAAATGGTACAAAGTGGTATTGAAATTATCGGGATTGATAATGTAAGAGCGGAAATTGAGTGTGTCATAAGCGTAATTCAAGCACTTCAAAAATTGAAGGTACAATCTTTTACAATTGAGATTGGGCAAGTGCAGTTATATAAATGTATTGTAAAAAAACTCTCCATTCATGATGAAGAAGAGAAGTTACTTAGAACATATATTGAGAGTAAAAATTATGCCGGTCTCTCAAATTTTATCGAAGAAAAAAAATTAGATCGGTGTGATGAAACAGTAAGATTACTGGAGAAACTACCAAGGTTATTCGGGAGTTTAGATGTTATTGAGGAAGCAGAAAAACTCGCCTCAAGTAATGAAATGAAAATGGCCATTGCAAGAGTGAAAGAAATATATGAAACAATTGAACAGTTAGGATATGGCCCTTACATATCAATTGATTTAGGTATGGTTCAACATTTGGATTATTATACGGGTGTTATTTTCAAAGGGTATATATATGAAATTGGAGAAGAGATTGTTAGTGGCGGAAGGTATGATGAATTAATTGGAAATTTTGGAGAGATGATGCCAGCGGTTGGGCTCGCGGTGCAAGTAAATCAAATAGTTAAGGCACTTCAAGAGCAGCAAGAACCATATAAACGAAAGAGAATAGATATTATGATTCATTATGAGTTAAATAGATTAGCAGAAGCGGAAAGGTTACGAAATTTACTTCAAAAGGACGGGAAGAATGCCCAGTTATCTTTATTCTCTAATTTAAACGATACTTTTCAATTTGCAAACAAGAATAAAATAATGACAGTCGTTGAGGCGAAGAGTGAATCACTAGTGGAATATGTATGGAGAGAGAAATGGATCATCCAGAAAGAAGGAGAGGCTTCATGCGTAACATTCAAATTGCGTTAACGAAAGGAAGATTAGAAAAGCATGTTATTCCACTGTTTGAGAAAATTGGAATTGATTGTTCGGAGCTCAAAGATAAAGGAAGAAAACTTGTGTTTAAAAGTAAAAACACAAACATTTCATTTATTTTAGTGAAAGCGGTAGATGTTGCTACTTATGTAGAACATGGCGTAGCTGATATTGGAGTCGTTGGAAAAGATATATTAATGGAATTTGAGAAAGATATATATGAGATGGTGGATTTAGGAGTAGGCGTGTGTAAATTTTGTGTCGCTTCTATTCCTACGTATAATCCGAAGAGTTATCGGAAAAAACGAATTGCTACGAAATATCCGCACATTACTTCTACATATTTTCATGATAAAGGGGAGGATGTAGAAATTATTAAAATAGAAGGATCTGTAGAGATTGCTCCACTTCTAGGTTTGGCAGATGCAATTGTTGATATTGTTGAAACAGGAAAAACATTACAAGAAAACGGGTTAATTGTATTTGAGGAAATGTGCTCTATATCAGCTCGAATGATTGTGAATAAGGCTGCATTGAAAACTAAAAAAGACGAAATATTCGGTATTATAAATATGATGGAACAAGAAATTTTGTCAGGGAAATAGGGGGACTTTCAATGGAGATAGTTTGTGAAGATTTCCAAGAGGCTTTATCGAAAATAAAATTGCTACGAGAAAGCGCTAATTTTATAGAAGAAACTGTTCAAAGAAGTGTAAGCGAAATTGTTCAAAACGTAAGGGAGAGTAAAGATAAAGCTGTATCGTTCTATACAAAAAAGTTTGATGGTGTAGAGATAAAAGATTTTCGTGTAAGTGCAGAAGAAATAAAACAAGCAAGTAAGTTTGTAGAACAAGCTTTTTTAGAAGCGTTAGAAGAGGCAAAGAAAAACATTGTCTCGTATCACGAAAAGCAAACAAGACAATCTATGTTCGATTGCGTGAGTGAAGGGGTAATTAGAGGACAGCTCATTCGGCCGTTAGAAAATGTAGGTGTATATGTGCCGGGCGGGACAGCTTCGTATCCTTCATCAGTATTAATGAATGTATTGCCAGCAAAACTCGCAGGAGTGAAAAAAATTGTAATGGTAACACCGCCGAGGCAAGGAGGAATTGATCCGCATATTTTAGCTGCTGCAAGTCTTGCAGGTGTAGATGAAATTTATATGGCCGGTGGTGCTCAAGCAATTGCTGCTCTAGCATATGGAACGGAATCGATTCCTAAAGTAGATAAAATAGTTGGACCTGGAAATTTATATGTTGCTCTAGCGAAGCGAGAAGTATATGGGATAGTCAATATCGATATGATTGCTGGACCATCAGAAATTGTAGTTATCGCAGATGAAACAGGAAATGCCGAATATATTGCTGCTGATTTATTATCACAAGCAGAGCATGATGAAAGAGCGACTGCTATTTGTATTACAACGAATGTACAGCTTGCTAAAGAAGTAGAAAGAGAAATAGAAAGACAGCTAGAGACGTTACCAAGAAGTGAAATAGCTCGTGAGTCAATAAAAAGAAATGGATCAATTTTTATTGTCCCTTCTTTAGAAGATGCGTTTCATTTATCAAATGAAATCGCTCCAGAACATTTAGAGTTACACATAAAAGAGCCAATGAATGCTCTAGCTTATGTAAAGCATGCTGGATCAATTTTTCTTGGTCCATATGCACCTGAACCGCTTGGAGATTATTTGGCGGGGCCGAATCACGTATTACCGACAAGTGGAACGGCAAGGTTTTTCTCTCCGTTATCCGTCGATGATTTTGTGAAAAAATCAAGCTTCGTTTCTTATACGGAAGAAGCGTTAAGAAGTGTACAGCATCATATTGTAGAACTTGCAAATAAAGAAGGCTTACATGCACACGCAAGAGCAATCCAAATTAGGTTTAAGGAGGAAGAATAATGCGCCAATCTAGTCAAGCACGTGAGACGACTGAAACAAAGATTAAATTAAGTTTGCAGCTCGATGAAAGTACGAATGTTTCTGTGCAAACGGGAGTTGGTTTTTTTGATCATATGCTAACTTTATTTGCTAGGCATGGAAGATTCGGTTTGCAAGTTGAAGCTGAAGGTGATGTATTCGTCGATGCGCATCATACGGTTGAAGATGTTGGCATTGTACTTGGAACTTGCTTGCAAGAAGCATTGCAAAATAAAGAAGGGATTAATCGTTACGGCTCAGCGTATGTACCGATGGATGAATCTTTAGGATTTGTCGCGATTGATATAAGCGGGCGCTCATATATTGTATTTCAAGGTGAATTAACAAATCCGAAGCTAGGAGATTTTGACACAGAATTAACGGAAGAATTTTTTAGAGCAGTTGCCCATGCTGCAAATATTACGTTACATGCTCGCATTTTATACGGAAGCAATACACATCACAAAATTGAAGCTCTATTTAAAGCATTTGGTCGAGCGCTTAGAGAGGCAGTCGATAAAAATGCCAACATTACTGGTGTAAATTCAACGAAAGGGATGTTGTAATTGATTACTATTATAGATTATGGAATGGGGAATATTCGCAGTGTGGAACAAGCATTAAAATATATTAGAGCAGAGTACATCGTAACGGATGACAAAGAAGAAATATTGAGAAGTGATGGCGTTATTTTACCGGGAGTAGGTGCATTTCCGAAGGCGATGGACATTTTAGAAGAAAAAGATTTAGTATGTGTGCTAAAAGAAGTTGGAAGTTCAGGAAAACCACTTCTAGGTATTTGCTTAGGAATGCAGCTTTTATTTGAAAAAAGTGAGGAACTACAAGACTGTAACGGATTAAATTTATTGCCAGGTGTCATTAGAAAGTTAAAAGTTCCTTATAAAATTCCACATATTGGGTGGAATGAGTTGAAGAAAGATGGAGAAATACCGCTTTGGAATGGAGTAGAGGACGGTTCTTTCGTATATTATGTCCACTCTTATTATGCAGATTGTCCAAATGAAATTGTGTATGGGGCAAGTGAGTATGGAGTGCAAGTACCTGGTTTTGTAGCAAAAGGAAATATATTTGGCACACAGTTTCATCCTGAAAAAAGTGGTGAAATTGGAATGCAAATGTTAAAAAATTTCAAAGGAGTGGTAGAAGCATGGAAATCTTCCCAGCTATCGATGTAAAAGAAGGACGATGCGTAAGGCTGTATCAAGGAGAGTTTAGTAAAGAAACGGTGATGAATGAAGACCCAGTCGCACAAGCAACAGTATTTGAAAAAATTGGAGCGAAAATACTACATGTTGTTGATTTAGATGGAGCAATTGCTGGGGAGTCAGTAAATTTACCTGTCATTGAAAAAATATGCAAGGCGGTACGTATTCCGGTGCAAGTTGGAGGAGGAGTTCGGTCACTCGCGGCAGTGGAGAAGTTGTTGTCAGTAGGTGTAGAAAAAGTGATATTAGGAACGGCTGCCCTTTACGATAAATCATTTTTAGAAGAAGCGGTTCGTCTATATAAGGAGAAAATCATAGTTGGAATTGATGCGAAAAATGGTTTCGTAGCAACAAGGGGCTGGTTAGATGTGTCTGAAATTTCGTACATCGATTTAGCGAAGCAAATGGAAAGTTTAGGTGTTCAAACGATTGTGTTTACGGACATTTCAAAAGATGGGACACTTGCAGGACCAAGTTTTGAGCAATTGGAGTTACTGCAAAAAAGCGTGGGTATTCGTGTGATTGCATCTGGAGGTGTCGCATCTATTCAAGAAGTGAAAAGATTAAATGATATGAATATATATGGCGTCATAATTGGAAAGGCACTTTACGAGAAAACGATTGATTTAGAAGAAGTGTTAGAGGTAACAAAACTATGTTAGCGAAACGAATTATTCCATGTCTAGATGTGAAAGATGGGCGGGTCGTAAAGGGTGTAAATTTTATAGGGTTACAAGACGTCGGTGATCCTGTTGAAATAGCCGCATTATATAATGATGCGGGAGCAGATGAAATCGTATTTTTAGATATTACTGCGACGCATGAAGGGCGAAAAACGATTATAGATGTTGTAGAAAAAACTGCTTCAAAAGTATTCATTCCTCTCACAGTTGGCGGGGGGATTTCAAATGTGAGAGGAATGTACAATTTACTAAGAGCTGGAGCGGATAAAGTCTCAATAAACTCAGCAGCAGTGAGAAATCCGAAGTTAATCCAGGAAGGTGCAGAACATTTTGGCTCACAATGTATTGTCGTAGCAATTGATGCTAGAAAAGTAGCAGAAGATAAATGGAATGTATACGTAAATGGCGGAAGACTTAATACAGGGATGGATGCAATCGAATGGGCGAAGCGCGTTGTTGAGCTCGGAGCAGGAGAAATTTTGTTGACGAGTATGGATGCAGATGGAACGAAAAACGGATATGATCTTCGTTTAACAGAAGCAATTTCAAACAGCGTCTCTGTCCCAGTAATCGCATCAGGTGGATGTGGTCATGTGGATCACATTATAGAAGTATTTCAAAAGACAACAGTTGATGCAGCATTAGCAGCATCAATCTTTCATTATGGTGAAGCGACTGTACAGGATGTAAAGCGAAAATTAAGAGAAGCAAACGTTGAGGTGCGGTTATGAAACCTAACTTTGCAAAAGGGTTGATACCAGCTGTTGTTATCGAGGAAGATACGAAAGAAGTTTTAATGTTAGCTTATATGAATGAAGAAGCGTATGACAAGACGCTGGAAACGAAAAGAACATGGTTTTATTCCCGTTCGAGACAATCGTTATGGAATAAAGGAGGTACATCGGGAAATATCCAATATGTGCAATCACTTTATTTAGACTGTGATCAAGATTCAATCGTTGTTGTCGTAAAGCAAGTAGGGCCTGCTTGCCATACGGGAGAAAAAACGTGTTTTCACTATAAAATTATATAGGGGGATACATATGGAAGATATTCTTAAGTTATTATTTGAAACAATTGAAGAACGAAAGAAAAATCCACTTTCTGAATCATATACGAATTATTTATTTTCAAAAGGTGAAGATAAAATTTTAAAGAAAATTGGTGAGGAGTGCACAGAAGTAATTATCGCGTCTAAAAATAATGATAAAGAAGAACTAGTGAAAGAAATGGTTGATGTATTTTATCACTGTTTTGTTTTATTAGCCGAAAAAAATATATCATTAGAAGATGTTATGAAGGAAGTGAAAGAACGAAACGGAAAGCTTTCGAGAGTAGGGGACAGAAGAGAAATAGATACATTATAGGGGGGATATGTATGAAAGTGGACTATCATATTCATTTAGAAGAAGGACCGTATTCAATAGGTTGGCTTGCTAAAATAAATGAAGCACTACAATATTATGAACCGCTTAAAGAAGAAAAACATTCTATGGAGTGGCTTATAAAAACGCAAGAACGTTTGCAAAAACGTGTGAAGGAAGGGCCGTTTACAGCAAAATGGATTGATTTATATTTAGAAGAAGCTTTACGAAAAGGTATAAAAGAAGTTGGTATTGTTGATCATTTATATCGTTTTCGTGAGGCGCAAGGATATTATGAGAAATATGTAGATATTAGTCATTCAAAGCTTGGTCGTTTACAGAAGGAATGGTTAGATCAAGTAAGAGTAACGTCTATTTCTGAATTTACAAAGGCGATTGAAGATGCAAAAGAGCGATGGAGTAAACGGGGGATAACGCTTAAGCTTGGAATTGAAGCAGATTATTTTATCGGCGGGGAACAAGAGTTAAAAGGTTTGCTAGCACTAGGAGACTTTGATTATGTAATCGGTTCGGTCCATTTTATAGATGGATGGGGATTTGATAATCCAGATACGAAAGAGTATTTTGATACGCATGAGTTACATACTTTATATCATACGTTTTTCGCTACAGTTGAAAGTGCTGTTCGTTCTGAGCTCTTTGATATAATAGCTCATCTTGATAACATAAAAGTATTTAATTACCGATTAGATGAGAATGAACAGCTTTCTTATTATAAGGAAATTGCGCGTGCGTTAGTGGAAACAAATACCGCAACAGAAATAAATGCGGGATTGTACTATCGCTATCCTGTGCGCGAAATGTGTCCAAGTCCGCTTTATTTGCAAGTATTAGCTAAGTATGGAGTTCCGATTACTCTATCCTCAGATGCTCATTATCCGAATGATTTAGGAAAGTATGTGGAAGAGAATATAAAGACATTACGCAATCATGATATTTCTCACATAGCTACATTTACGAAACGAGTAAGAACGATGAGATTGCTTGAAGAAGAAGTAACAATTTCAAAATAAAACACGATTTTTTGATGAAAACGACCCTTTTTGTTCAAAATAAGAAAGAATGAAAAGGAGGGTGGAAAATGGCGAAACAACAAAATAAACAAAACGTACAAGCGGCAGATCAAGCTTATACTTCTGAAACGAATAATACAGCTAACTCAGTTATCCAGGAACAAATTAGTGATACAGTTGCAGAAGGAACAATAGATGCAAAGCTTGGGCAAGAATCGCAAGAGAAAGCGTAAGAAGAGGGGAGAGATGAATCTCCTCTTTTCTTATGGGTAAAAAAGTGTCGATTTTCAAAACTATAATCAAATTCCTTGGTTTTTACATGTGGATTTCTTACAATGAAATATAAGAGATATCTTATTTTGTATAGAAGAGGTGTTAGTAGTGGCGAAAATATTAGTTGCAGGGAAAATTCCAGAAATCGGATTAGAACTATTAAAAGATCATGATGTAGAAATGTACGATAAAGAGGAGTTAATTTCTTTAGATGAATTAACAGAGCGTGTAAAAGATAAAGATGCATTGTTAAGTTTACTTTCTACAAAGGTGCCGAAAGAAGTTATTGATGCAGCACCTCATTTAAAGATTGTTGCAAACTACGGTGCTGGTTACGACAATATTGATTTTACGTATGCAGGAGAAAAAGGAATTGCAGTATCGAATACACCGAAAGTATCAACTGAAGCGACAGCAGAATTAACATTTGCACTTCTTTTAGCAGCGGCACGTAGAATTCCTGAAGGGGATACGTTATGTCGTACAACTGGATTTAACGGCTGGGCACCATTATTTTTCTTGGGCCGCGAAGTGCACGGTAAGACAATTGGAATTATTGGCCTTGGAGAAATAGGGAAGGCAGTTGCAAAGCGTGCGAAAGCATTTGGAATGGATATTTTATATACAGGGCCAAATCGTAAGCCTGAAGCTGAAAGTGAACTGGGAGCAACATATGTAACATTGGAAGAATTATTACAAACAGCGGACTTTATTACAATTAACTGTGCTTATAATCCGAAATTACATCATATGATTGATGAAGAACAGTTTAAAATGATGAAGAAAACAGCATATATTATAAATGCTTCACGTGGACCAATTATGCATGAATTTGCACTTGCTCATGCACTAAAAACGAATGAAATTGAAGGTGCAGCTCTTGATGTATTTGAATTTGAACCGAAAATTACAGAAGAGCTAAAAGGATTAAAGAATGTGGTACTTGCGCCTCACGTAGGGAATGCAACGTTTGAAACGCGTGATGCGATGGCTGAAATGGCAGTAAGAAATATTTTAGCTGTATTAAACGGTGAAGAACCTGTAACACCTGTAAATCAAAAAGTATTGGTTACAAAATAAAAAGAAACCTTCCAATTTGAACTGTACCCTATAAAATGGACAGTTTAATAAAAAAGCCCTGAAAAATCAAGCACTTAAAAGGTGATTCCGATATTCGATCGGAGCCATCTTTTTTAATGTCCACTGATAACGATTATAATTATACTCCTCCATATAATCCTTTATGTTGAGCTCAAGGGATTCAAAGGTTTGACAATCTTTATAATCTAATTCATCTTTCATATGACCAAAAAAGGATTCCATTGGTGCATTGTCTAAACAATTGCCCCTACGGGACATAGATTGTCTGATCCCCATTTCTCTTACACGTTTCTGAAATTCAGGGTGTGTATAATGAATACCTTGGTCTGAATGTAGAAGCGCTTCAGGATGAATGACTTCTCCTAATCTCTCTTTCAAGTTATCTAATGTTTGATAGACGATATCCATTCGTAAAGAGGAAGAGACATGATAGGCTAAAATCTCTCGTGTTGCGCTGTCTTTTACACATGATAAATAAGCCTTCTTTCCTTTTCCATAAAATAAATAGGTAATATCCGTTAACATACTTTTTTCAGGCTCTTCTTGATTGAATTGGCGTTTTAAAAGGTTCGGACATGTTTTATGTTCTTGTGTCGCTTTTGCGATGTGTTTATAAGGATTCGCTCGGCGAATCTTTGTCACAAGGTTATATTTACGCATAATACGGTAAATACGCTTGAGATTCATACAAATTCCTTTTGTCTTTTCCAACACCATTTTGATAGAACGACCACCACATGTTTTCCCTTTTCGATTAAAAATTTCTTGGATCCATTCATAATCTGTTTCATCATTGCGTTCTTTTTCCAGCTGTTTATCTGTCTGATGAAGCCACGCATAGTATCCACTCCGACTTACCCCAGTCAGTGTGCAAAGGTAACGCACCATACGTGGGAATTGGAATCGACGTATGGTTTGTTCAATCAGTGTGTATGTTTCTCGTGGTGTTAACGCTTCTTCTGTAACGCCTGCCTTTCGAGTTCGTCTAACTTTTTTAGGAATGTCAATTCCGCTTCTAAAAACGCAATACGTGCTTCCGCTTTCTTTAATTTTTCATCAGAAGAGAGGGGTTTTTCCGAAGGGCGTCCCGTGCTTCCTTTCCCACGGCGTTCTGTATAAAAGCCTTCCTCACCAAATTGTTCAAAGGTTCTTCGCCAACGTTTCAAGCATTGTTTTGGTTTCTTCTCACCGATCACAGCTAAGTCAAACCCATTCTCTAAAAAGATTTGGCTAGGACCTTTTCCTTGTTGATTTTCTTTTACCGCTCTTACTTTGAAATCTGAACAATAGCTAATCGAACGGTCCGACGCTTTTAATACATTTTTATTTTTTTCTAGCTGTTTCATTTGAATTTCGTTAAAAATAATTTTACTCATTCTCCGTACCTCATTTCTATCGTTGGTTCCATTATAACGAGGTTTTTTGATAAAAATACACAAAAACCCCGAATCATGGGGCTTTTTTTAAGTGTCCATGATTCGGGGTACAGTTCACTTTCGGAAGGTTTCTTTTATTTTTCTTTATTTGCTTTTTTAGAAGGTCTTTGTCTAAGGAATTGAGATAGCATATACAAAATATATAGTGGAATGGCAATGAATAAGAAAACCGAAAAATTACCAAAACCTGTTTGGTACATTGTGATAATACTTCCAACTAAAAATAGTGTAATAATTATGCTATATCGTGGAATTGGTACATCTTTTAAACTTGGGATGCGAATTCGGCTCACCATTAAAAATGCGAACGTTACAAATACTGTAATAAGAACGATTTTTGGAATGGTATTTGAAAATAATGTTAGGAAAGCGACAAGCCCTCCTGCTGCAGTAATCGGAACTCCAGTGAAATATTTCATAGAAGTAGAAGATGGTGTTACATTAAATCGTGCTAAGCGATATGCTCCGAACAGTGGGAATAATCCCGCTATGTATAGTCCAATGATTCCGTAGTTGGAAAAAGATGTGTAATACATTAAAACAGCAGGTGCTGCACCAAATGTTACAACATCTGCGAGTGAATCAAGCTCTTTTCCCATTTGTGAATCAACGCGTAATAAACGAGCAACACGACCATCAAGACTATCTAACATCATCCCGATAAGTACTAAAATAGCAGCTGATTTATAATATCCTAAAGATGCATAGCCGATTGACAAGAATCCGCTATATAAATTTCCGAGCGTAAATAAGTTTGGAATAGCTGCTCTATACAAAATCTGATCCCTTGCTTTCTGTTATAAATTCTTAATTAGTGTACGAAAGTTTACTTATTTTATCATACCATAAATTTCTTTCTCATACGAAAGAAATTCCCAATTTGTGAAAGATTTGAAGTGTAAGTAAAAAAGAAGCAACTTTTCACAAAGTTGCTTCCTGCATTATTCAAATTTCGTTGTCATCGTTCCAGTTTTAAATCGATTGTTAGGATCGAATCGTAATAAATCTCCATAAATCAGTTTGTCAGAGAGTTTTAAATCTGTTTTTGCTTTTTCAATATACGGCTGACACAGTGCTACATCTGCCTCTTCACCTGAGCTTCTTTTGTAGCACATATTTTTTGTATACACATAATCCTCTGTTACAAAACTACCATCTCGCATTACCATAAGTGGATCTTTTTCTTTTATAAATAAGTCAGTTCCAAATTCAACTGATTGATTCGTTTTAATACCAAGTAAATGAAGCAGCGTTGGTTTAATATCAATTTGTCCTGATACTTTAGAGATAACTTTTCCTTCTTGACCCGGTACATGAATAATGAGGGGGACGCGCTGTAATTGCATAGAATCAAATGGTGTAATAGCGTCTTTCCCAAGGAACTGAGCCATAGCTGCATTATGGTTTTCGGAAATGCCGTAGTGATCCCCATAAATGACAATAACGGAATTGTCGTATAGTCCTTCTTCTTTTAATTGGTTAATGAATAATTTGAGAGCTTCATCCGTGTAGCGAACCGTTGGGAAATAGCGGTTTAGAACACCGCTTTCCGAATTAAACTCATCAACATATTGATCTTCTGGATTTAGAAGAAACGGAAAATGATTTGTTAAAGTAATAAATTTCGTATAGAACGGTTGCGGTAAAGATTTTAACTTTGGAATAGATTGTTCAAAGAACTCTTTATCTTTTAATCCCCAACCGACAGACATTTGTTCAGTGCCTACGTAATCATTTAAATTAAAATAACGATCATATCCAAGTGCAGGATACATTACATCACGATTCCAAAATGTTTTATCGTTTGAATGGAAGACAGCGGAAGAATATCCGTATTTCTTTAACTGTTCGGGTGTGGCAGTATATTCATTTGTTGCATGAGTAAAGAATACAGAACCACGGTCTAACGGATAAAGTGAGTTTTCAACGATAAATTCAGCATCGGAAGTTTTACCTTGTCCTGTTTGATGATAGAAGTTATCGAAGTAAAAACTATCTTTTATAAACTGATTTAAAAATGGAGTAATCTCTTTTCCATTTATTTTTTTATTAATAACAAAACTTTGTGTAGACTCCATTGAAATTAAAATTACATTTTTACCTTTTGCAGCTCCAAATAAGTTTTTATCGACTTGCTTATCTTTTGCGTCAGTATAATTTTTAATTTCGGAGAATCCGTCGCCACTTGCAAATACACGTTCAGCCGAAGATTTAGATTGAAGTGTAATATCGAATAGATGATATGTGTATAAACCTAAGTTTTTCACGACAGTTTGACGATCAAATGAGCGTGAGAACATTTGTGGTTTATAAATAACTGAAACAGTAATTTGCAGTGCCAATAGCGCTGTTACACCACTAAAGAAAGTCCGTTTCTCAGAACGAGAAAGTGGCGTCCTGTCACAAAATGATGGGAATTTACGTGAAATAAACATTAAAATAATTGCATCTGCAAATAAAAGTAATGTCTTGTACGTAAAGAGCTCTTTAATGCTCGTTCCTAAGTCAGCCATATTATTTGTTTGGAATAAAACAGGAAAAGTAACAAAATCGTTATAGAACCCGTAAAACATTGCATTTCCAAATAAAATAAATGACAGTATAAAACTAATTCCAATAATAATTCGGTTTCGGTACTTAGATGCAAGTAAAGCTAAACCGAAAAATAAAAGTAATGAAGCTAGTGGATTAATAAAAAGCATAAATTCTTCAAAGAAATTATCAATTTTAATATCAAATGCTAGCTTGTACACAATATATGTTTTAATCCATAATAAAACGACTGCAACGAGTGCAAATCGTAATTTTGGAAACAGATGTTGTAGCATAATATACTCCTCTCTTAAAAGCATGACAGTTCCTGTGAGTTTGTTTGAAAATCGTCTCACTATATATATACGAACAGTCCTTTATTATTATGATTATTATACTATGAGTATCATTATACGAAAATAAAGGAGAGTTGTGGGCTTTTTTTGCAACAATTGAGTAGAAAAAGCGAAGTGGGAGACAATAAAATGGAATTTCTATGTATGATTATTATCATTCGTTAAACATGGAAAGTATCGCATAATGATACGGAGGTTATGATGCGGAAATTATTATATTTTATAGTATGCATTAGTTTTATGCTTTTTGTTTCACCGAGTGTATCAGTAGCACAATATGATGCACCGCTCATGGAAGATGCTCTTTATTCTGTGTTATTTCCAAAAATGAATGAAGCGATTGAGAAACAATATGGAAAATTAAAACCGTTTGATTGTCCCAAAATTATTAGTCTAAAAAAACTTTATAGCGGTACATATTTATTTCAAGCAGTAATTGAAATAACGAAATATGAATCAGGAATAGGTGGAAAAGTACTTCCGCCGTTTGAGAAGATAAGTATGACGTTTAACAATGAAGAAGGAGAATGGACTGTTACAAAAATTTCTATAAAGCGCTTACCAAATGATACGAAATTAAACTGTAAAAAAACAATATAAAAAATTGTTTGACAAATAAAATGGTCCTTTGGTATTGTTAATAGCAACAATTAGATGTTTGAAAATTAAATAGACTTACCTCATCTACTCTCAAAGGTAGAGGCCGCGATAGGAAAGAGTAAGCTATGGGAGATTTAGTGGAATCTGTGATCATAGGTTGAAAGGGACTATTGCCGAAATATAAGAATGACCACGTTATTCATATATTGGGACTGCATTGAATAAATGTAGTACTGTCATAATATTTATTTTATGGAGAGCTATTTGGAGATGTTGATGCGGTTTCTTATTTTGAGAAGATAACAACTTGTTTATTTTTTCAATATATATTTTTCCTAATAAGAAACGCGTGTGAACATTGTTCCGCGCGTTTTTTGTCTATCTAAAAACGTGCTGCAATGAATAGAAGATTGGGGTTATGAGTTTTAGAGGAAATAAGGGAGGAATTCAAATGTATTTACACGGCACAAGCCGAATCAATGGGCAAGGACACTTAGAAATTGGAGGGTGCGATACGACGCAACTAGCAAAACAATACGGAACACCACTTTATGTATACGATGAAGAGTCTATTCGAGGAAAATGTCGTGCGTTTCATCGTGCTTTTAAAGAAAGTGGTTTCTCTTATCAAGTAGCATATGCTAGCAAGGCGTTCTTGTGCATGGAGATGTGCCGAGTAGCTCGTGAAGAAAATATGTCTTTAGACGTTGTCTCTGGAGGAGAATTATATACTGCACTCCAAGCAGGATTTCCGGCTTCGCGCATTCATTTTCACGGAAATAATAAAACAGAAGAAGAAATGATTATGGCTCTTCAGGCAAATATTGGTTGTTTTGTGGTAGATAATTTCTTAGAATTAGAAATTTTACATGATTTAGCAGTGCAACATGGGAAATTTGTGAACATATTAATCCGTGTAACGCCTGGAGTAGAGGCACATACACACGAATATATAACAACAGGTCAAGAGGATTCGAAGTTTGGATTTGGTGTTTCAAATGGTCAAGCGATGCAAGCAATTGAGCTAGCTTTGCAAAAATCAAATTATAATGTGCTAGGAATTCACTCGCACATCGGATCACAAATATTCGAAACGGCTGGTTTTGTTCGAGCAATTGAAGTACTACGTCAATTTTTAGAAGAAGTGAGAGAGCGAACAAACTATGTGGTGAAAGTATTAAATGTCGGCGGAGGTTTCGGTATACGTTATACGGAGTCTGATACACCGTTAACACTTGAAACGTATGTGCACGCTGTAACAAGTACGGTGAGAGAGCAGTTTACAGTATGTGAATACCCGCTTCCAGAAATATGGATTGAACCAGGTCGTAGTATTGTAGGTGATGCGGGAACAACAATTTATACAGTCGGCGCGGTGAAAGAGATTCCAGGCGTAAGAAAATATGTTTCAGTCGATGGTGGGATGACAGATAATTTAAGGCCGGCTCTATATGGAGCACGTTATGAGGCGATGTTGGCGAATCGAGGGAATGATGAAAATGAGGAACTTGTTTCGATTGCTGGGAAATGTTGTGAAAGTGGAGATATGCTGATTTGGGATATTAATCTTCCTAAAGTTGCTTCTTCTGATTTACTAGCGATTTCTTGTACAGGGGCATATGGGTACTCGATGGCTAATAATTATAATCGTATTCGTAGACCGGCTGTAGTCTTTGCAAAAGGCGGAACATCACAAATTGTTGTAGAACGTGAAACATATGAAAATATTATTGGGAACGATCGCATACGTATTAAAGAACTTGTTTAAATATGAAAAAAGGAGTTGTTCAGATGGGCAATTCCTTTTTATAAAATAAAATAATTAAAATATATCGGAAAACTAGGATTGAAAAAAATCAGAATTATGATAAAATACAAATACAAAGCTTATCAAGAGAAGCTGAGGGAACTGGCCCTACGAAGCTCGGCAACCTGCTTATAGAAAGCAAGGTGCTAAATCCAGCAAAATGGAATCCATTTTGAAAGATAAGGTAAAATATATTACCGAACAGTCTTTTCGAAATGGGAAAGATTTTTTTTATGAATAAAAAGGGGGGCTGTTTGCGTGAGCGTACGGGAACATTTTGATGAAGTGTCCGAAAAAATTCAAACGATGCTTGCTGATATGAAATATGGTTCAATTACAATTGTGGTGCAAGATGGAAAAGTGATTCAATTAGAGAAAAGTGAAAAGGTCCGTTTAAAGTAAAAAGCGCTGACTAGAAAAACTAGAGGCGGTTTTAATCTATTTTATAGATTAAAACCGTCTTTTTGCTTTTACAGGGGGAGAAAACATGTTGACGTATGAAACGTGGGAAGAAAATGGTGTTTCATTTTCAGAAGAAGATGAAACGAAAGGCGCGCTATCAGTATTAAGTTGGGCTTATAAAGAATATAAAGGTGAAATTGTATATGCATGTAGCTTTGGAGTGGAAGGGATGGTTTTATTGCATCTTATAAACCAAGTAAATCCATCTGCTAAAGTTGTATTTTTAGATACAAATGTTCACTTTCAAGAAACGTACGAATTAATTAAAAAGGTACGAGAGAGATTTCCTTCATTAAATATTATAGAAAAACAGCCAGCACTTACACTTGAAGAACAGGCAAAGCTTCATGGAGAAAAATTATGGGAAAGTAATCCGAATCTCTGTTGTAAGATCAGAAAAATTTTGCCGCTAGAAAAATCATTAGCAGCCGAAAAAGCGTGGATATCAGGCCTTAGAAGGGAACAATCAGAAACGCGTAAGCATACAAAATTTGTGAATCAAGATCATCGTTTTCGGTCTATTAAAATTTGTCCGCTCATTCATTGGACTTGGAAAGAAGTTTGGCGATATGTATACAAACATAGTTTGCCGTATAATCCGCTACATGATGTTGGCTATCCAAGTATTGGGTGTGAAAAATGTACATTGCCTGTAGGAGATGGTTGCGACTCAAGAGATGGAAGATGGGCTGGGAAAATGAAGACAGAATGCGGACTTCATTTTCAATAAGATAAATCTTGAAATAAAGCTAAGAGGGGATATAAAAAGATGAGTACAACAAATAAATTAGTAAACCGTATTGATGAAACATATGACATATCGAATATTGTAAAAGAAATTGAGCTAGACAAAATTGCGCTTAGTGATTTAGAACTTCTGGCGATAGGGGGATATAGTCCACTTACAGGATTTTTAGGGAAGAGAGATTATGACTCAGTTGTAGAAACACTGCGCTTAGTAAACGGTAGTGTTTGGAGTATACCGATTGCATTACCAGTAACAGAAGAAGAAGCGGATAGATTGAAAATTGGAGAAGAAGTAAAACTGGTTAAAGATGGAACTGTATATGGTGTTATTCAAATAGAAGATATTTTTGTACCGGATAAAGAAAAAGAAGCGTTACTCGTGTATAAAACGACGGATGAGGCTCATCCAGGGGTGAAAAAATTGTACGATCGACCGAACGTTTACGTTGGAGGAGCTATTATTCTAATACAACGCTCTGAAAATAATCAGTTTGCTTCTTATTATTTAGATCCAATCGAAACAAGAGAAGAATTTAAAAAACGGGGATGGAAAACAGTAGTTGGTTTCCAAACACGCAATCCTGTACATCGTGCACATGAATATATTCAAAAATCTGCACTTGAAATTGTAGATGGTCTCTTTTTAAACCCGCTCGTTGGTGAAACGAAATCAGATGATATTCCAGCTGATGTAAGGATGGAAAGTTATGAAGTATTACTGCAAAATTATTATCCAAAAGATCGCGTTTTTTTAGGGGTATTTCCCGCAGCGATGCGTTATGCAGGACCACGTGAAGCGATATTTCATGCGCTTGTAAGAAAAAATTTCGGCTGTACACATTTTATTGTAGGGCGGGATCACGCTGGAGTGGGAAATTATTACGGAACATATGAAGCGCAGGAAATCTTTACTGACTTTACGGTGGAAGAGTTAGGAATTACGCCGCTATTTTTTGAACATAGTTTTTATTGCGTTAAATGTGAGGCGATGGCTTCGACAAAAACGTGCCCACACGAGAAAGCGGACCATGTTATTTTGTCAGGTACGAAAGTAAGAGAAATGTTACGAAATGGAGAGATTCCACCAAGTGCATTTAGCCGTAAAGAAGTAGTGGAAGTGTTAATTAAAGGTTTGAAGAAAGAAGCAGTAACAGAATAGGGAGAGAACGAGATGGATACAAATATTACTTGGCATGCAGCGTCTGTTTCAAAGGAAGAGAGAAGAGTGAAGAATGGTCATCATAGTTTTGTAATTTGGTTTACAGGCTTATCAGCTTCGGGTAAATCAACAGTAGCAAATGCGGTGGCTCGGAAACTATTTGAAAACAATATCGGAAACTATGTATTAGATGGGGATAACATTCGTCACGGTTTAAATAAGGATTTAGGTTTTTCTGAAAGTGAACGTATGGAAAATATAAGGCGCATTGGTGAAGTGGCGAAGTTGTTTGTAGATGAAGGAACAGTTGTCCTTACAGCGTTTATTTCACCATATCGAGTAGATCGTAAACAAGTTAGAGACCTTTTGGCAGCAAATGAATTTATTGAAGTCTTTGTGAAGTGTCCGATTGAAGAATGTGAGAAACGTGATCCGAAAGGACTTTATAAAAAAGCGAGACAAGGTGATATTAAGCAGTTTACGGGCATTGATTCACCGTATGAGGAACCAGAACGAGAAGAATTAATTGTAGAAACGCACAAGTATTCTATTGAAGAATGTGCAGAACAAATTGTGAAGTACTTACAAGAGCGTAGTTTCATATAGGGGGATAAAAGATGAGTTATGAAAAAGTGTGGGCTAATACTGAAAAATTAAATCAAACAGAGAAAAAGAAATTAGAGAAAGACGGATTAGAAATCTTTAATGATATTCCTTACTATGCGGAGAATGGATTTGAATCTATTCCGAAAGAAGAGTGGGACGCCTTTAAATGGGCGGGATTGTATTTGCAACGACCGAAAGAAGCGGGCTATTTTATGATGCGTGTCAATATTCCTTCTGGGATTATTACAAATGCGCAGGCAGAGGTGCTAGCTTCCATCGCTGAAGATTATGGGCGTGATGTGTTAGATATTACGACAAGACAGGCGATTCAGTTTCATTGGTTAGAAATTGGGCAAATTCCGGATATTTTTAAAAGGTTAGCGAGAGTTGGTTTATCTTCAGCGGGGGCATGCGGTGATATTACGCGTAATATTACAGGTAATCCACTTGCTGGAATTGATGCGAATGAACTATTTGATACAACATCGATTGTTAAAGAAATATACGATTACTTCCAACATAATGAAGAGTTTTCTAATCTACCACGTAAATTTAAAATGTCTATTAGTTCTAACATTTATAATTCAGCAAATGCAGAGATTAACTGTGTGGCATTTACACCTGCTACGAAAGAAATAGATGGTGAGAAAAAAGTTGGTTTTCACATAAAAGTAGGTGGAGGCTTATCAGCTCGTCCGTACTTAGCGGAAGAATTAGATGTATTCGTTTTACCAGAAGAAGTGAAGGCAGTATCGATTGCAATTGCTACTATATTCCGTGATTTTGGATATCGTGAAAAACGCCACTTAGCACGCTTGAAATTTCTTGTCGCTGACTGGGGCGCTGAGAAATTTAAAGAGAAACTAGTAGCATACACAGGCCTATTGCAAAGTAAAGGGGAAAGTGCTCTCAAAGGCTGGAATGCAGGATACTTTTATGGTGTTCAAGATCAAAAACAAGAAGGATTAAAGTATGTCGGCTTTAATGTACCAGTAGGACGTTTACATGCAAAGGAAATGTTTGAGATTGCTAGAATTGCAAAGCAATATGGAAACGGGCAAATTCGTACTTGTAACTCACAAAACTTCATTATTCCGAATGTTCCGCCAGAAAATGTTGCAGGATTATTAAGTGAACCTTTGTTTGAAGCAATTTCTGCAAATCCGAAATCATTTATTGGTCATGCGGTTTCATGTACTGGTATTGAGTATTGCAATCTTGCGTTAGTAGAAACGAAAGAAAGATTACGCAAAATCGCAGAGTACTTAGATACACAAATTGCACTCGATGTTCCAGTTCGAATTCATATGGTAGGATGCCCGAACTCCTGTGGTCAACGTCAAATTGCTGATATTGGTTTGCAAGGGATAAAACTGAAAACGAAGGAAAAGGGAATCGTTGAGGCGTTTGAAATATATGTGGGCGGAACGCTATTAGACGGAGGAGCATATAACGAAAAATTAAAAGGGAAAATAGATGGAGAAGATTTGCCGGATGTTCTCGTGTCCTTTTTAAGGTATTTCCAAAAGAATAAATTACTAGCCGAAACGTTTTATGATTTCGTAGGGCGTGTTGGAGTGGAAGAATTACAAATTGTACTAAATCGTGTATTAGAAGAAGTAATAGCGTCTTAGGAGGGACAATATGGATTTATATCGATTTGAAGCTGTAATAGCGAATAGTGTTGTTCCAATAGTCGTTGTTGCTCAAAGTGAAGAACAAGCATTTAAGCTTGCCGAGATAGAACTTGAAAAATACTTTTTACCGCTACCAGAAGTGAAGGAGATTTCTTTGTTTGAAAAAAAGAAGATTCGAAAAGGGGCAGCATTTGTTATTCATGAGTAAGGAGAAGTGTAATACGAAATAATAGTAACTTCCATTCGTGATGAAGAGTGGAAGTTTCATTTTATAGTAGAAATGAGGAGAGATGATGGGGAAGGTTTATATCGTTGGGGCGGGTCCTGGTGATCCGGATTTAATTACTGTTAAAGGGTTGAGATGCATCGAGAAGGCTGATGTTATTTTGTACGATCGTCTCGTAAATAAAGAGTTGCTTTCATACGCAAAGCCTGAAGCGGATTTAATTTATTGCGGGAAACTCCCGAATTATCACACGATGAAGCAAGAGACAATTAACACATTTCTTATTAAATATGCGAAGAAAGGAAAAGTTGTAACGAGACTAAAGGGCGGGGATCCATTTGTATTTGGAAGAGGTGGAGAAGAAGCCGAAGCGTTAGCCAAACAAGGTATCCCATTTGAAATTATTCCTGGTATTTCAGCTGGTATAGCCGCTCCTGCTTACGCTGGTATTCCAGTAACGCACCGCGATGCAAGTGCAAGTTTTGCTGTTGTGACAGGGCACCGGAAAGAAGGGGCTGAAGAGGAAGTGAAGTGGGAAAGTTTAGCGAAAGGTGTAGATACATTAGCGGTCTATATGGGGGTTAGTAATTTACCTTACATATGTGAACAACTAATAAAACATGGAAAAGATCAAAGCACACCTGCCGCTATTATTGAGTGGGGAACGACATCTATGCAGCGTACTGTTACAGCGACGTTAGGAACAATTGTAGATGTTGCTAAAAAAGAACAAATTCAAAATCCGAGTATGATTGTTATTGGAGAAGTTGTCCGTTTTAGAGAAAAGATACATTGGTTTGAGAAACAAGCGGAAAATGCATATCCAGTAAGCGGAGTATTGTAAAATGAAGGCTGTATTATATATATGTCATGGAAGCCGTTTGAAAGCAGCAAAAGAAGAAGCCGTTGCATTTATTACGTCATGTATGAACCGTGTAGAGGCAAATATTCAAGAAATTTGTTTTTTAGAGCTAGCGAGTCCTTCTATTGAAGAAGGATTTCGTACATGTGTGAAGCGTGGTGCTACAGAGATTGTCGCTATTCCTGTTTTTTTATTAGCGGCAGGACATGTAAAGAAAGATATTCCGCTTGAATTACGAAAGTTAAACGAGGAATATCCGGATATCAAAATAGTGTATGGTAATCCATTTGGTGTATCAGAAGTGCTTGTAAAAGCGGTATATAACGGAAGTGGCATTCAAGACTATGAAGAAGAAGTAACACTTTTGCTTGTTGCAAGAGGGAGTAGTGATCCGGAAACTTTACAAGACATAAATTGGATTTCTTCTTTATTTCAAAAAGAAGAGAACATTATAAAGGTGGAAGTTTGTTATTTAGCAGCTGCAGAGCCGAAGTTTGATGAGAAGTTGAAAGAAATTGTAGAACAAAAAGAACGAAACATTGTTGTGTTACCTTACTTATTATTTACAGGATTGCTCATGAAACATGTTGAGAAAGAAGTGAGTCAATATGAGTCGGAGGAGATAAGAACAAGTCCATATTTAGGAAAGAATGTCGCATTTCGAGATATGTTAATTCAAAAAACAGAGGAAATATTGAAGGGAGATCAATATGTATCCACTTACAGTGCGAGTTGATAAGAAACGTGTTGTTGTCATTGGTGGGGAGAAAGTAGCTGGATTTAAAATTATTCCTTTACTAAAACAAGGTGCGGATATCGTTGTGGTAAGTACAGAATTAGATACGAATTTAGTAAAACTTGTAGAGGAAAAGCAAATTCGTTGGTATCAAAGAGAGTATGAGAAAAGTGATATTAAAGATGCTTTTTTAGTAGTTGCAGCGACTAGCAATTCGGTACTAAATGAACAAATTGCAGAAGATGCTGCAGCGAATCAATTAGTAAATGTTATTACGAATCCGGAAAGTGGAAATGTTCATTTTCCAGCAGCGTTTCATCGTGGTTTGCTTAATGTAGCTGTTTCTACAGGAGGAGCAAGCCCGAAATTGGCGAAAAAAATTCGTGACGATATCGCAAATAAATATGATGAGACATATGAAACGTATCTTGATTTTTTATATGAAGTAAGAATAAAAGTGAAAGAATTACAAGTAGATAAGCGGCAGAGAAATATATTATTACAAGAAGTATTAAAGTCAGTATATGTTCTAAATGGAGAAAAAAGAGAATTGTTTTTACAAGAATTAGAGAGAAAGGTTCATATAGGATAATGAATAAATTGTGCTTTACAACTATAAGAATATAATTTATAATCACAAGTAACTTCAATAGATGAAATCGATGAGCAAGAAGAGTACGTATATTTGAGGCGTTCAGAGAGCTGGGGTAAGGTGTGAGCCCGGTACGATAAAATATACAGAATGGGCTTGCGAGAGGTATGCTGAACATTGCAGTAGGCAACCCGGGTTCCGCCGTTAAAAGGATAGAGTATCGGATTTTTCCTGTACTTGAACAAGTGGGATTTATTGATCCAATTGAGGTGGTACCACGGTATTTATATTACATATATCGTCCTCTACATGCATATTTGCGTGTAGGGGACTTTTTTGTTTTTTAAAGGAGGTGTGCGAGTATGAAATGAAAGTGTATAATTAGCGAAAGTTTAAATATTCAGAAAAGGAGAAATTATAATGAAAGAAACACAGCAATGGACGTCGAAAATAGGCTTTGTACTCGCAGCAGCGGGAGCCGCAGTAGGTCTTGGGGCAATATGGAAGTTTCCATATGTTGCAGGTAATGGCGGGGGAGGCGCATTCTTCCTTGTATTCTTACTATTAACTATATTTATTGGTATGCCTCTTCTTGTAGCTGAATTTGTTATTGGCCGTAGTACTCAAAAAGAGGCAGTTACAGCTTATAAAGTATTAGTACCAAATAGCAAGTTATACCCTTGGATTGGTCGTATGGGGGTTGTTACTTGTTTTAGCGTACTATCTTTTTATAGTGTTGTAGGTGGATGGATTTTACTTTATTTATACTATAGTGTCACAGGTAGTTTCTGGAACGGAGTAGTCGATTATGGGCAATTGTTTGCTGAAACAATTGCAAATCCAGTAAGTGCGATTGGGGCGCAATTCATCTTTATGCTTTGTACCATTTTTGTTGTTAGTAAAGGTGTGGAAAAAGGCATAGAAAAGGCAAGTAAGTACATGATGCCGCTATTATTCATTTTATTTATTGCTATCATTATTCGTGCGTTAACACTTGATGGTGCTATGGCTGGGGTAGAGTTCTTCTTAAAACCAGATTTTTCAAAGCTTACAGCAGATACGATTTTATATGCGATGGGACAATCTTTCTTCTCACTAACGGTAGGTGCCTCGGTAATGGTAACGTATAGTTCGTATTTAAAGAAAGAAGAGCATTTAGCTAAATCAGCAACATCTATTGTAAGTTTAACTGTATTTGTTACAGTACTTGCAGGATTAGCGATTTTTCCGGCGATTTTCGCATTAGGAGTTAAACCGACAGAAGGACCAGGGCTACTGTTTATCGTTCTTCCTGCTGTCTTTGCGAAAATTCCATTTGGACAATTTTTCTTCATTATGTTTTTAGTTTTATTCTTCTTTGCGACTTTAACATCTGCGATTTCAATGCTTGAAATTGTAGTAGCATCTGTTGCGAAAGATAATGAGAAGAAGCGTCCGTCAGCTTCGTTATTAATTGGTATTCTTATTTTTGCAGTTGGAATTCCATCAGCGTTATCGTTTGGAATTATGAGTGATGTGAAAATATTTGGGAAGACATTCTTTGATTTCGTCGATTTTTCGGTAAGTAATGTGTTACTGCCACTCGGAGTACTAGCCATTTCGCTATTCGTACCAAATAAAATGAGTAAAGAGTTATTAATGAAAGAATTAGAAGTTACGGAAACGAAAGGGAAAACATTATTTAACATTTGGTTCTTCTTACTTCGTTATGTTATTCCGGTAACTGTAATTATCGTATTTTTAAATGCGATAGGCGTGTTTAAAATGTTTGCATAATAAAAAGACGGAGATTTCTCCGTCTTTTTATTATGTTGTAGAAGTATTTAATAAGCGATTATATGCTTTATAAGCTGTGACAACTGCGATAAATGATCCAATTAAAAATAACGCTGAGCCGCCGAATGTAAATAACCGACCGATGTATGTTTCTCTAGCTTCTTCTATTTCTTCTTGTAATTGTGTATTCATATTAATCACCCCGCAAAATATAGGCATTTAGTTGTAGTTTATGTAAAATGCCTACAAAGTGTGAAATGGTAGTAAAAAAACTCGGTATGCACCGAGTTTTTTATAATCCAATATAAGGAGATGGATCGACAGCGTTTGTCTTACCAACATTCCATTCTCCAATATGAAGTTCGAAGTGTAGATGTTGTCCGTAAGATTGACCGGTATTTCCCATAAAGCCAAGTTGGTCGCCTTGTTTTACAGTTTGTCCATTGGATACAGAGCGGCTACTCATATGTGCATACACTGTCGTATATGTTTTTCCGTTAACACGGTGAGATAAGTAAACAACGTTTCCGTAACTAGAGGATAATTCTGAACGGATAACAACGCCATCTGCAGCGGCAATAATTGGAACTGTTCCCGGAGCTGCGATATCGATTCCTTTATGGTTATCTAAAGAACGTGTGCCGAATCCAGAAGTTTTTGATCCAGCCGCTGGTTTAATAAATCCACCTTTGTTCGTATCTTGCGGTGTTGGTGCGGATTGTGTGCTTTCTTTAGCAGAAGCGGCGGCTTGTTTTTTTGCTTCCTCAGCCTTGCGTGCCTCTTCAACTTTACGCGCTTCTTCTGCACGTTTTTCTTCTTCAATTGCTTTTTGAACAGCTTGACGCTGGTTTTCTAAAATGCCTTTTGACTCTTCTAATCCTTCAATCTCGGAATCTACTTTTGATACTTTCGTATGTAGATCTTTAATAAGAGTTTGTTGCTGTTGTTGATTACTTTGTAACTCTTGTTGTTTTTGTTCTAATTTTTGTTCAGATTCTTTCAGTTGTTGCTCTTTTTTCTCAACAGCCTCTTTTTCTGTCGTTACAGCATGTTGATCATCTGTTTGCTTTTTCACAATATCGGTATCGTTATTTAAAATTAAACTTACAGAATACATATTATCAACAAGATCGGCAATATTTGCAGAACTTGTTATTACTTCTGTAATGATACTCGTACGAGGCTTTTCTTGCATAGATTGTAGTCGTTGTTTAATAACTTCCTGCCGTGTATCTATGTTCGTTTGTAATTGCTCTATATGTTTCTTTTTTTCAGTAATAACTTGTTGTGTGTTGCTAATTTCTTTTTTTGTATCGTTTAATTCAGCTTCGTTTTTATTAATAGAAGTAGTTAATTCGTCGATTTTCTTTTGTAATTCCTGGATTTCTTTTTCTATTTGTTCTTTCTCAGCTGATTTATTTTGTAAGTCATTTTGTTTGCCTTCTAATTCGGATTGAATATTAGATAATTTATTTTCATTCGTTTCAGCGTATACGGGTGAAAGTAACGGGGAAACGAAAATCGTTCCAGCTGCTAAAACACTAAATGCTGCAAATTTCTTTTTCATTGTTGTCTTGCTCCTTTCCCTATGAATGTATATATCATAAGAAGAAGAAGGGTGTCTATCGTTGTAATCATAATGTAAAGAAAACTTTATAAATTTGCTAAGTTTTGTCGGAATTTAGTATCTTTTCGTAGTGTTTGTCATAAAGTGAAATTTTTGCATGCATACAAAAATGCACCATTTTCTATTTTGTTCTAAAAAAAACATGGAAAATGATGGAGTTTTCGATGGTGAAACATTACTTTAAAAACCTATAAATCACTAGTGAGGAATCGTTCTCATGTTAGGTTTTCTGACATGGGTTTTATTTTTGTCAAGAAAATTATTTGCATTCGGGCAAACTTATTTTGTTGTCAGATTTTAAGTTTTGATTTATGATTTTTAACAGGGACAAAATGTAGTGAATTGTCGAATAATATGTAATACTCTTAATTTCATGTTTTATAGAAATAGAATGAGAGATAGAGTGACACATCGAAGAGGGGGTTACAACAAATATGAAAAGAATAGGACTTGCATGGCAAATTTTAATAGGACTTGCGCTTGGTATTGCAGTTGGGGCGATTTTCTTTGGCAATCCGGCAGTGGTTGATTATTTAAAACCAATTGGTGATATTTTCATTCGATTAATTAAGATGATCGTTGTACCAATTGTTGTAGCAAGTATCGTTGTTGGTGTTGCTGGTGTTGGCGATGTTAAGAAGTTAGGCCGACTAGGCGGAAAAACAATTCTTTACTTTGAAATTATTACAACACTTGCAATTGTTGTTGGTCTATTAATAGCGAACATTTTCCAACCTGGAAAAGGCGTTGATATGGATAAATTAACAAAGACTGATATTTCTAAATATGCAGAAACAACAGCTCAAGTACAAAGTCATTCGTTTGCGGATACGTTTGTAAATATTGTTCCGACGAACATTATGAAATCATTAGCTGAAGGTGATATGCTTGCTATTATCTTCTTCTCAGTATTATTTGGTTTAGGTGTAGCAGCAATTGGTGAGCGTGGTAAACCAGTGCTACAATTTTTCCAAGGTGTAGCAGATGCAATGTTTTATGTAACGAACCAAGTTATGAAGTTTGCACCATTTGGTGTATTCGCATTAATTGGTGTTACAGTTTCTACATTCGGATTAGCTTCATTAATTCCATTAGGGAAATTACTCATTGTAGTATACGGAGCAATGATCTTCTTCGTTGTGGTCGTATTAGGGCTTACAGCGAAAATATTCGGTATTAACATTTTCCAATTCTTTAAAATTTTAAAAGACGAGCTGATCTTAGCGTATTCTACAGCAAGTTCAGAAACGGTTTTACCGAAAATTATGGAGAAAATGGAGAAATTCGGTTGTCCGAAAGCAATTACATCTTTCGTTATTCCAACAGGTTATTCATTTAACTTAGATGGATCAACGTTATATCAAGCAATTGCGGCAATTTTCTTAGCGCAAATGTACGGTATTGAATTATCCATTACACAACAAATTACATTATTACTTGTATTAATGGTTACATCAAAAGGTATCGCGGGTGTACCGGGCGTATCATTCGTTGTATTATTAGCAACACTTGGTACAGTAGGTATTCCAGCTGAAGGTTTAGCATTTATTGCAGGTATTGACCGTATTCTAGATATGGCTCGTACGGCAGTTAACGTTGTAGGTAACTCTTTAGCGGCTGTAGTTATGTCTAAGTGGGAAGGTCAATATGACGCTGAAAAAGGACAAGCCTATTTAAAAGAGATATCTGAAAAGGGTCAAGCGGCTTAATTATGATTTGAAAAGCTCTCACATATTATGTGAGAGCTTTTCTGTATGTAGAAGAGGAGAGAAAGTTATGAAACGTAAGTACGGTGATGGTTCTACGTGGAAGCGATTAATAGAGAAGACATACACAGTAAAACAAGTTGAAGCAGGTATGTTAGGAATATTGGATATAAAAAAGGTGAGAGAGCCTAGTTATAAAGAATACAATAGTAAAGAGCTTTGCATTGCAGGTGATGGGTATACATGGATGCAATATTTTATAAACGGCAAAAACTTTGCAATTACAGCTATGTTAGACAATCAAAAACAATTAGTGCAATATTATATCGATGTGACGAAAGAATTTAAAATAGACGATCGTGGTTTACCTTATTTTGATGATTTATATTTAGATGTAGTATTGTTACCGAACGGTGAGGTCTATGTACTGGATGAAGACGAGTTAGAGGATGCTTACAAAATTGGTGAAGTTACAAAGGAAGAATATGAGTTAGCATGGAATACAACAAAATGGATTATCGCGACGATAAAAAATAGAAAATTTTATTGGATCTCAATATTGGATAAAGAAATCGAAAAGTTAAAGTGATTGGTTTATTCACCTTTTTGTATAATTACCAAAAAAATCTATACAAAAAATAATTGACTTTTGTTTTGTAAGCGAGTAAAGTTAGGAAAGAAATTATTATTAAAAAATAAATATGAAACCTTCTTATAAAGAGAGGCGGAGGGACTGGCCCTACGATGCCTCGGCAGCGGACTCGATTTTAGAGTGCTGTGCCAAATCCAGCAAGCATGTGCTTGAAAGATGAGAAGAGTGTTTCTTATAGATGTATAAGACCTCTTCTCGTTGGAAGAGGTCTTTTGTTGTTCATTAGAAAAGGTTGAAAACTAGGGAGAGATGATACTTTGAAAGAAACGAGAGGAAATGGTTTAGCGTTATTACCACTTGGAATATTTTTGGCGCTATTTATTGGTTCTGGAATTATTACAGGTGATTTCTATAAATTACCGATACTTATAGCGATTTCAATTGCAGTAGGAATCGCATTAGCGATGAATCGTAAAGAAAGTTTTAATGTGAAAGTGGAACGATTTGCAAAAGGTGCAGGAAATCCAGATATTATGATTATGGTATTAATCTTTGTACTTGCAGGGGCGTTTTCTGAAACAGCAAAAGGAATGGGCGGAGTGGATTCAACTGTTAATTTAGCGTTATCTATTTTACCACAAGGATTTATCGTTGCTGGAATTTTTGTTATAGGGGCATTTATTTCATTAGCGATGGGAACCTCAATGGGAACTATTGCTGCATTAGCGCCAATTGCTGTAGGTATTAGTGGACAAACTGATATTTCAATTGCACTAACGATGGCTACTGTTGTGGGCGGAGCGATGTTTGGTGATAATTTATCATTTATTTCTGATACAACAATTGCAGCTGTAAGGTCGCAAGGAACAGAAATGAAAGATAAGTTTAAAACGAACTTTTTAATTGTATTGCCAGCTGCAATCATTACAATTGTACTATTAGTAATGGTTACTTTAGGAAGTGATACAGAAATTAAAGCTCAAACATTTGATTGGGTGAAGATATTACCATATGCAGGTGTACTTGTTACAGCATTACTTGGTTGGAATGTACTTATCGTATTGACAGGTGGAACTGTACTATCTGGTGTTATCGGTCTTATAGATGGAAGTTATACGTTAGAGAGTTTCTTTAAAAGTGTAACGACTGGAATGGGCAGTATGATGGAATTAGTATTACTTGCCATTTTAATCGGTGGTATGGTTGAGCTTATTCAGTATAATGGTGGTATTCAATATTTAATGAATCTTTTAACACGTAATATTCGTTCGAAAAAAGGAGCAGAGTTCGGCATTGCTGGTTTAGTGAGTATGACGAATATCTGTACAGCAAATAATACAATCTCTATCATTTTTACAGGTTCGCTTGCGAAGAACATTGCGGATCAATATGAAATTGATCCACGTAAATCAGCTAGTGTACTAGATCTTTTCTCTTGCTGTATACAAGGATTAATCCCATATGGTGCTCAAATGCTAACAGCAGCAGGATTTGCAGCGTTATCTCCAATTGAATTGTTACCGTATGCATTCTATCCAATTTTAGTTGGGGTATGTGGTATTATTTCGATTCTGATTGGATTCCCAAGATTTTCAAAGGTAGCGAAGAAAAAAGAGTATCATAAAACAGCGTAATCGAATATGAATTTTATTATTAGCAACTGAAGCCGTTCAGAGAATATTCTCTGAACGGCTTTTTATTTTGTGAAAATATGTGTTTATCATTTTGTTGAGGTGGTTATATGTATGTTTGTTTGCAAAAAGGCTGAATGGAACTCAGTCTTAAGTCTGAGTTAAAAACGGTTCTTAAGCTCGTTATGAAAAAATGAAAAAATAGTTAAGATAAGAGTATCAAATCGAAGGGAGGCAAGCACAAGATGAAACAATTTCTAGCGTTTATCGCGGCCGGTATTTTGGCTTTAATTGCTCTTGGTAGTCTTGCTGGTATTGTAGGATTCGCAATCGGAGCAGGAGTTGTGTACTGGAGCTATAAATCATTTGTGCGAGCTAAATCATTTTTTGGAAAGTTAGCTTGGGGTATTGTTGGTTTGATCGGCTTGTCCATTGCACTTTCTCATTCTCCAGCATTAATCGGTATCGCGGCATTAGTAGTTTTATACTACGGATACCGTGAGTGGAAAAAAGGAAAAAATGTAGTTGTTGATTCTGCTCCAGAAAGTTCTAAACCATATAGCAACTTTGAAGATGAGTGGAACAAGTTAATGAAAAACTAATATAAAATAAATCAAATTATAAAGTAGAAGAGAGGAAGATTATAATGAAACAATCTTTATTTGGACGTGTACGCGATGCAATTTTAGCTGATTTTCATAATGTGTTAGATGAGAAAGAAAGAAAAAATCCAATTGCTATGTTAAACCAATATTTACGCGATAGTGAGCGTGAAATAACAAAAATTGAGAAGTTAATTCAGCGTCATAAAACATTAAAATCTAACTTCGCTCGTGAGCTTGAGCAAGCACGTTATTTCGTTAATAAAAGATCAAAGCAAGCTATCATCGCACAAGAAGCAGGTGAATTGCAATTGCATGAACGTGCATTAGAAGAAGTGGCGTATTATGAAGGGCAAGTAACTCGCTTAGAAGAAATGTATGCTGGTGTTGTAGAGCAAATTGATGAGTTAGAGCGTCGTCTTTCAGAAATGAAAAATAAATTAAAAGAAATGAACGCAAAGCGTATGGAATTAATGGCACGTGAAAATATGGCGCATGCAAACCGTCGTATGAATACTGCTATGCATAAAATGGATGAAAATAATCCGTTCTTACGATTCGAAGAAATTGAAGATCACATTCGTGACATAGAGCTTCGTATAAATGAAGAGCATGAGCGTGATACATTTGATATGAAAATTGCAAAACTAGAGCGTGAAATGAAAGAGAAAAATGAAGTATCGTTAACGAAAGAAGTAACAAAATAATTGTAGTATATAATAAAACAGGCTTATGATATAGTGATAGGAGAAAAGGTGTTGGAAAGCAATGCCTTTTCTTCTATGTATATGTGACAAAGAGGGGGGGGAGCTGAAATGAAGAAGCACTTTTCAAAAACACAATTTATGGGGATGCTCCTCATCATATTTGGATTCGGTCTTTTTCTTGATATGATACTTGGACATTTTGAACCAGGTGGTCTAATATTTGCATTTATTATGATTATGTTTGGAAGACATTATCGAAAGAAGAATCGTTATGTAAGAGGGAATGTATTTTTATTTGTCGGTGGTATTGTATTCTTATTCTTCTTATTTTCATCAGCAGCATTCGTACTTGTTGTGTTTGCTTGTTTAGCTTTAATTGGTTATCAACTTATTCAACAAGGACATCAGCAAAAAGCAATGAAAGTTGAAATTAAAGAAAAGGGATATATAGATGAAGAAAAACAAATATATCGTACAGAACCGTATATAAAAAATATGTTTGTAGGTAATGTACGAATGATGGATCATATTTATGAAATAGAGGATATTAACGTCCAATATGGTGCTTGTGACGTCGAGATTGATTTAACAACTGCTATGATTCCAGAGGGGGAAACGGTTATTGTTATTCGGGGCGTCATTGGTAATATTCGTTTATATGTACCATATGATATTGAATTGTCTTTAAATCATTCTGTTATTGTTGGGCGAGTGCTCCTGCCAGGACATGAAGAAACTGGATTTAACCGTAATGTTACGTTTAGAACAGAACAGTATAAAGAAGCCCCTCGTCGTATTAAAATTATTTCTTCGCTTGTCGTAGGCGATACGGAAGTGAGGAAAGTATAATGAAAAAACAAAGGAATATTTCGTGGATGTATATTCGTTATTCTATGTTGTCCTCTGTGAGTATCGCACTTATTTGTACAATTGTATATGTATGGAAAAGCGAGCAACAAGTTTATGATTTACTATGGAAAGAATCCATTGCTTCTGTTCCAATTGGCTTGTTTATTATAAGTACGAGTCTTCTTATCGGAGGAATTGTAGGATATGCAATCGGTTATTATATAGAGCAGCGTATACAAGGATTAAATACTTTTCTATTTGAAGTAGAGCGAGGGAATTTTCCGAGTGATGTTTCATTTACTGCGGATGATGAATTTCATGAAGTGGAACGAAAAGTAATTGGTCTTGCTCGTCGCTTAGAGGAGCAAGCTGGGCTATTTCAAAAAGTAACGAATGAACGAGCCCATTGGAATGAAGAGATGAGACAAGAAGCGATTTCTCAAGAAAGGCATCGATTAGCGAGAGAGCTGCATGATTCTGTAAGTCAGCAGCTTTTTGCAATGTCGATGATGATGTCAGCCATTAATGAACAAGTAGCTAAAATTCCAGACACGACGCAAAAACAGTTGCAGCTTGTTGAAAATATGGTTGTAAATGCACAATCAGAAATGAGAGCATTGCTCCTTCATTTACGCCCAGTGCAGTTAGAAGGTAAGAAACTAACAGAGGGTATAGAAGAATTATTAACAGAGCTGTCTAGAAAGCAACATATGAAAATTGAATGGTTAATTGAACAGATTCAATTGAAAAAAGGTGTAGAGGATCATTTATTCCGTATTGTACAAGAGGCGCTGTCTAATACTTTACGGCATGCGAAGGCAAAGAAAACCGAAGTACGCCTTCGTAAAATTGATCAATATGCGATTTTGAAAATTATTGATGACGGTGTTGGGTTTAAAGTTGGTGTTAATAAGGCTGGTTCATACGGTTTAAGGTCAATGCAAGAGCGAGTTCATGAAATTGGTGGTACATTAAAAGTTCTTAGTTTTCCGAATAAAGGCACGCAAATAGAAGTGAAAGTACCGATTATGATTGAGAGAGGGGGAGAATCATGATAAAAGTATTATTAGTTGATGATCATGAAATGGTTCGAATGGGTGTATCAGCATATTTATCAACGCAGCCAGATATTGAAGTAGTTGGAGAAGCTGAAAATGGAAGAAAAGGTTCAGAGTTAGCTTTGCAATTAAGACCGGATATTATTTTAATGGACCTTGTTATGGATGAGATGGATGGGGTTGAAGCGACACGTGCTATTATTCAAGAATGGCCAGAAGCGAAAATTGTAGTTGTCACGAGCTTTTTAGATGATGAAAAGTTATATCCTGTTATTGAGGCGGGGGCGACAAGTTATTTATTAAAAACATCAAGAGCGAGTGATATTGCAGATGCTGTACGAGCTACTTATGATGGGGAAACGGTATTAGAGCCGAAAGTTACTGGCAAAATGATGTCTCGTATGCGTCAGAAGAAAGAACAACCTTTGCATGAGGAGTTAACAGAAAGAGAGTCTGAAATTTTGTTATTAATTGCAGAGGGGAAAAGTAATCAAGAGATTGCAGATGAGTTGTTTATTGCCCTTAAAACAGTAAAGACACATGTGAGTAATATATTAAATAAGCTAAATGTAAGTGACCGGACACAGGCGGTTATTTATGCGTTTAGACACCAATTGACGAAATAAGAAGGAAGCTTTGGCTATATATGGTCAAAGCTTTTTGTTGACGGTTAATCATGTAAGCGTTATCATTAAGGTGTTAACAGTACATACAAAGGGGAGAGAGTGTATGTTAGTTCAAACGATATTTGGAATGGATGAAACGAAAAAATTAGGTAACTATGTGAATGCGTTGCAAGCACTTTGTGAACAATATGATATTGAAACAGATCGTATTGCAATTATTGAGGCGACAGAAGAATATTATTTATTTCTAGTAAAACAAGAAGATTGCTATGATGTTGTAAAAGTAGAAACAGTGGATACGAATATTGATTACTATACGAAAGCTTATAAAGTAAGTAGCTTTAATCATACTTCTTATCAAATGTAAAAAACTCCCGAAATGGGAGTTTTTTTATGATACTTTCGATTCAGGTGAATGATCCGTTAATGGTACTGCTTTGGCACCACTTAATTTTGCGATAGCAAAACCGATAATAGCCCCAATTAATGCTGGTACTAACCAGCCAATTCCTTCATTATATAATGGAATAAACTCGAAATAAGATGTGATAGATGAAACAGGAATATTCCCTTGTTTTAAACCATCAAATACGCTCACAACTGCAGATCCAATTAACGCACCTACATAAACAGAACGATATCCACCGAAATATTTATGAAGTAATGATAGTAATACGAGTACAATCGCAATTGGATATACAACAAGTAAAATAGGAACAGAGATTGCGATAATTTTTGTTAAACCTAAGTTGGCAACTAATAATCCTAACGAGCAAATGACACTTGCTAACGTTTTATATGAAAATTTCGTTAATAATGTTGAGAAGTATTGACTGCATGCAGATACAAGTCCAATACATGTTGTTAAGCAAGCGAGTGTAACGATAAGAGATAATAGAATTAAACCATATGGACCGAGTAATTGTTGTACGATAACGGTAAGTAGCTGTCCGCCATTTGTTGCGTATCCGAGAGAGACACTAGTTGTACCGAGCCAGCCAAGTGCACCATATACAAGTACGAGACCGGTAGCGGCAATAAGTCCTGCTTTTGCTGTTGCGATGGCAATGGATTTACGGTCATTCACACCTTTTGAGCGAATTGCATTTACAACGATAATTCCAAATGCAAGTGCTGAAATGGTATCCATTGTTAAGTATCCTTCCATAAAACCTTTGAAAATTGGAGAAATTTGATACTCTTGCATTGCTGGTCCGGATTGCCCGAGGGGTGTAAATACACCCTTAACGAATAATAAGAAAATAGAGAGTAATAAAATAGGTGTTAATACGCTTCCGATACGATCGACGAGTTTAGAAGGATTTAAACTAAGCCAAAATACGATAGCAAAGAAGATGACTGTGTATAAAAATAGCGCTAGGCTGCTAGAGCGAATAGTTTCTGGTAAGAAAGAACTAACTCCCATTTCATAAGCGACATTAGCAACACGTGGGATGCCCATAGATGGACCGATTGCAATGTATACAACTACTGTAAAGAATATTCCGAATGATGGGTGAACATGACTTGCAAGTTGTTGCATTCCATTTCCTGATAGAGAAATGGCGATAACAGTAAGTAGCGGTAAGCCGACTCCTGTTAGTAAAAAACCAATCATTGCTGGCCAAAAGTTTTCACCAGCATTTTGTCCAAGCATTGGAGGGAAAATTAAATTACCTGCTCCAAAAAATAAAGAAAATAGCATAAGACCTGTGAAAAAAATATGTTTTTTTGATACAGTGTTCATTGTTTTTGCCTCCTTTTTTGTAAATTCATTGTAAGAACACAAAAAACTCGTCCCTTAAGAAAGGGACGAGTTATATTTACCCGCGATACCACCCTAATTTATACATGTAGAAATATATTTATATGTATACGGCTTACAACGTACAACATGATACGTGTTCCTTGTAACGGAGGACGACCGGTAAGAACTTACTTCAGCATTCGGTTCTACTTCTCGGAGATGATTTTCGGTTACGAACTGAGCATTGGCTTTCAGCAAAATACCAACTCTCTGGGGAACAGCCCTGTAACGTACTCGTTCTCGTCAATGAATTTTTATTTAAGTATTCTGACAATATTTTCACATGTTTTTTTTAGAAAGTCAATATATTTTTTGGGAAATATACTTTCCTGTAGAAATATAGCTGAGAATATGAGGTTTAATGCTGTTTGTAAAAATGCTGTAAAACATTATAGAGAATTGTAAAGTTTATGGAGAAAATCGATATTTATAGGAGTAAGGGAGGAATTATTTGAATTTACAGAGAATAATACAACAATCCACTTGCTGGAAAGAACAAACCAAAAGAGGTGACTGAAATGCTTGCGATGGGAGTATTATTTGGCATTATTGCTATAATTGGTTTTATGTGGTTATATTATTCGCGTTCGTTTAAACAAGCAGAAGTTTTACTCTTTCAAAAAGGTAGTTTGTTGACAAATCAGTCTAGATATTTAGTATGTCCGAAGTGTGGAAGTGCGCAGGCCAGGAGTGGAGGATATCAAGAGTGTTGCAAAACTAGATTATGAAAGAAGGAAGCCTCACATTATTTTGTGAGGCTTCCTTCCTTACAATTTCTTAGCGCTCCAAATTGTCCAATGATCTCTTTCGATGATAGGAGAGACGTTTTGTAATGCCGTTTGGATATGATGTAGAAGTTGAGAAAGTTCATTATCTGTTAATTCATATAGAATGGATCGTCCGGTTCGAGGAGATAAATCTTGCAGCAATGCTTCTACAGAATCATGTGTTTTTCGTACTTCCCAGTGTGCTTGAATGGGGAACACTTGAAGAGAATATTTTTGTAATTCTTGCTGTATAGTAGTGGTTTTTGGTCTTCTTTTTGATTCTATTTCAATGAGTTTTGGAAATACAGAGAAAAAGTATCCACGAATGTGTTCAGGACTTCCTGGAATTGTACAATCTTCAATAGTTCGGTCTTGTAAAATAAGTATACCGTCTTTTTTTAATATACGAGAAGCCTCTCGTATAAATGTAGGAACATCTTGTAAATGATGGATGACTGCGCGAGAAATGACAAGGTCGAATGATTCGTTAGGATATGGAATGTTATGCGCATCACCGTGAATGAATGAAATGTTTGGGAAGGCATTACAATTTTCTTTTGCAGCTTGTAATATTTCTTTTGAAAAATCAAGCCCAACAACATTTTTGGCTCCCATAAGAGCAAGTTCTTTCGTATAAATGCCTCCACCACAACCTATATCAATTACTTGTTTGTTTTGTACATCTACAATATTGTTTATTGTTTCCTGCCATGAAATATGTGCGTTACGATTTGCATACGTATACTTATTATTTGCATCATGAAAATTAATGGACATTGTAAAATCCTCCCTTCAGTGTATAGTATAGCTCATTCTATATAATGTAACGTTTTTGTTTTATGCATGAGGATTATAAGAATTTCTTATTGGAAAAGGAGAATCGATTTGAAAGGGAAATATTTAATGTTTTTATGTGTTATTTTACTCGCGTCGTGTGGTCAAGCCGAGCAAAAGAAGGAATCGAAACAAGTAGAGGAGACAGTGAATGAAGTGAAAGAACCATTACAAATAACTGTTATACAAAAAGGTAAAGAAGAAAAAAATTTAAAGAAAATGGATGCGGAGTTGGTGGTGGATATTATAAACAAAGCGGAAAAACAAGAAGTAACGGGTAGTTTTGGTGAACCGGAATATGAAATACAAATTAGTAGAGATGGGAAAATTGAAACATATTATGCATGGTTAAGAGGAGAAGATCGCCGAGGATGGATTCAATATAAGAAAGATATGTATATGCTGAACGAAAAAGATACTGAAAAACTTTTGGCTATATTTCCAAAGATTCCAGAACAAAAAGAAGATGAGATGCAAGTAGGGCCTTTAACGGAAGTAACGAAAAAAGATTTGCAGATTACCGCGTTTCATATTAAAGCAGGCGATCAAAAAATAAATTATACGGTACGTTATACGATTTCACAATCACTATATAATAAGTTAGCAAAGGAACAAGAATATTATTTGCAATTGATTTTCCCGGAAAAGGTTCAAAAATTAATTGGCGCAAAAGATAGTGAAATGATTTCAGCTGAAAAAGTAAAGGAAGGGTATAAACAGTATGAATTGAATGTTACTGTTCCGATAAAAGATGCTTCAGAATCACAATTAAAATCACTAGAAACCTATTATGATAATTACGATTTACAAATATTAAATAGTAAGAAAGAAAAAGTAGGAGCATTTCAAAACATTATTCAAATTGTTAAAGAGTATGGTGAAAAAATGAATTTACAAAGATAAAGTGAAACTTTAATCAGTGGGGGGCATCCCCCGCTGATTATTAGCACGACTCCCACCTAACTTCTTTGCTCCAGCCGAATTTTGAGGTGGGAGTCTTACTGCCCGCAAATAGCGGACAGTAAGAATCATAAAGTCTATATGGCCTTTCCTAGGAAATGATAATAGAGGGGAAAGATCCCCTCTATTATTTTGCTTTTGCAGATGGCTCATTCATTGATTTTCGTGTAATTAGAAAAGAAATCATAAGAGCAGAAAGAATAATAAGGGCTATAAATAAGTGATTTGGCAACCAATCTAATAATAATACGTAACTGACGGTATAAAAAATAAGAGTTGAAGCTAAAAACGATAGCGCGCCTATCATAAGAGATTGTAATTTCATTTGTATTTACCTCCTTTTATTTTTATTTTTGGCTAAAAATGGATGAAATAAACATTATTTCTAACAATAGAAAAAAATATGTCATAATAGAGAAAAAGAATAAGTTTTGATGAGTGTATATGGCTCAGTAAAGCGAGATAAAGGAGAGGAATATGAAAAAAAATAAAAAAGGATTATGGGGAGTTATCGTTGCAATAGGGTTATTTTTACTGTCTAAGTTAAAATGGGTATTTGCCATTTTTAAGTTAGCAAAATTTTCAACTGTATTTAGTATGTTTTTATCGCTTGGTGCATACGCAGTCATATATGGTTGGAAGTTTGGGGTAGCACTCGTTTATTTGTTGTTTGTACATGAGATGGGGCATTTATGGGCAGCGCGAAAGAAAGGTATACCAACATCGCCAGCAATCTTCATACCTTTTATGGGGGCTCTTATTGGGATGAAAGAGATGCCGAAAAATGCAAAAGATGAAGCATACATTGCCTATATGGGACCTCTTTTCGGATTGTTTTCATTTTTACCCGCGATTCCACTTTATCTGGTAACGAAAGAGCCGTTTTGGGCGCTTATTATTTTACTTGGCAGTATGATTAATTTCTTTAACTTAATTCCAGTTTCTCCGTTAGATGGTGGACGAATAATTTCAGTTGTAAGTACGAAAATTTGGGGAGCAGGGCTAGTTTTACTACTCGGCTATTCTATTTACTATAAGAGTATTTTGGGAGGATTTATTGTTATTATCGGCTGCATGGAACTATATAGAGTAATAAAGAGAGATGAGCCGATTAAGGAATTAGGATATAGAATCGATGGAATGAAAGCATATGTTGCTAGGCTTGAAGAGGAATTAAAAGAAACTGGTGCGGTGCATCGAACGATTTATATGATTCACCATGAGATGAATGTATTAAGACAAAGAGAACGTGAAAAAGAATTAAAAACAGGAGAACTTCAAAAGTTTGAAGTGCTAGAGTACCTTTTACCAAAGTTTGAGCCGCTTGATTATGTCCCATATGAAGATGAAAAAGAAATGCATACAATTCATATAAGAGAAGCATTTGAAATGTCAGAAAGAAAATTAAATGAATGGGAAACAGAAAAAGAACAACAAGAAAATTATTATAAAGTCGATACGAAAACGAAATGGACAGTATTTGCTTGTTATATCGGATTAATGGCTATACTCGGTTATACAGCTTATGAAGGTTATGTTGTTTTACAAGAGCATTTACCAAGGAGAAGTTTGTAGGAAAATAGTGTCGAAATGACAAGAAGGATTTAAACAGGAATTACATTTCTACGAGAGAATGTTACAAGTGTAACAGTACATTGTAATATTCATAGTAGAAAAGGGGTTCTGTATATGAAGAGATTGTTAAGTGTATTGGTAACTATTACTGTGATGGCAATAGCGAGCTATAGTCTTATGAAAGTACTATTATATTATGCGAATAAGTCTGCTGGAGTAAATACAGTAGCACAAATAGAAGAGGTACAAGAGAAGAAGAAGACACTCGATTTTGTTCGTACAACACATGAAAGTTATAATAATTTCTTGAATTATGGTAAGGCAGAGAAATATACAGATGGGGACTGGAAACATTTTAAACAATGGTTTCAAGAGCAAGAAGCCTCTTTAAAAAATATACATAAAGAAATAAAAAATGAAAAAATAAAACGCGATGTGAATAGAAGTTATGAAATTGTAAAGAAAGGTGTGGAGCTTCAGAATATTGAGTATGTAGTCTATGCTCATCGCGTATATCATGACTTGGATATACTTGTGAATAAATATAAAGGTGAAATGAATGTATGGGGGTATACAGAGTTTGGAGATGGGCAGAATATAAAAAGGATTGAACAAGCAATACAAACAAAGTAGTAGGCTAGCTAGAATTCTAGTTAGCTTTTTTTTGAGCACAATTAATGTGGGCTAATAATTAGTGGCGGATGGTAGCACGCCACTAGTTAAAATTTATTTAATATGTGAATTGTTCATATATTTTTCACAAAAACACCATGTTAATAGTGATTAAAATCACAATATGTATTATACAATTCAGTTAAACTAAAAACAGTTAAGGAAATAGAGGAGTGGGATACAATGTTAAGTGCAAAAACAATTGAAATCGTAAAGTCAACAGTACCGTTATTACAAGAAAAAGGCGTTGAAATTACAACGAGATTTTATCAAATTTTATTTTCGGAACATCCGGAGTTATTGAATATTTTTAACCATACGAATCAGAAAAAGGGAAGACAACAACAAGCGTTAGCAAATGCTGTTTATGCAGCTGCAACGTACATTGATAATTTAGAAGCTATTATTCCAGTTGTAAAACAAATCGGTCATAAGCATAGAAGTTTAGGTATTAAAGCAGAGCATTATCCAATAGTAGGTACATGCTTGCTACGAGCGATTAAAGAGGTCGCAGGCGCACCTGATGAAGTTTTAAATGCATGGGGAGAAGCGTATGGCGTCATTGCTGATGCATTCATTAGCATTGAAGCGGATATGTATGAAGAAGCTGCACATAAAGAAGGTGGATGGAAAGATTTCCGCAACTTTGTGATTGTTAAAAAAGTGAAGGAAAGCGACGTTATTACATCATTTTATTTAAAACCTGAAGATGGCGGGAAAGTTTCTTCATTCATCCCAGGACAATATGTAACGATTCAAATAAATATTGAAGGTGAAACATATACGCATAATCGTCAATATAGCTTATCTGATGCTCCTGGAAAAGAATATTATCGTATTAGTGTAAAGAAAGAAAAAGGTGTAGATACACCAGATGGTAAAGTATCTAATTACTTACATGATCATGTAGGGGAAGGAGATGTCTTACCAGTAAGTGCACCAGCGGGAGATTTCGTATTAAATATGGAGTCAACATTACCTGTTGTACTAATTAGTGGTGGAGTAGGTATTACACCGATGATGAGTATGTTAAATACGTTAATTGAACAAGAATCAAAGCGTAATGTATGCTTTGTTCATGCGGCGATAAATAGTAATACACATGCGATGAAAGAGCATGTTGAGACAGTAGAAAAAGAGTATGAACAAGTTAAAGCATATACTTGCTATTCTTCACCGACAGAGCAAGATGTGGAAATGAAGAATTTTGATAAAGAAGGATTCATTGAACGTGAATGGTTACAAACTATTATTCCAACGACTGAAGCAGAATTTTATTTCTGCGGTCCAGTACCATTTATGAAACATATAAATGCTGCATTAATTGATTTGGGTGTTAAACAAGAGAACATTCATTATGAATTTTTCGGTCCAGCAGCAAGCTTACAATAGATTAAATTTGAACAAGCGAAAAACGAGGTATTATTTTACCTCGTTTTTCGCTTGTTCTCTTAATAATCGATTTACTGTTTCACGGCGTACACCTATGAGCTGACCAATTTCAGTTTGTGTTAATATTTCATAAATAGGGATGTCACCTAAATATACGGTGAACCATTCTTGTAAACGATGAAGGCGCTCTTTAGGAGAGACCGTTGTCAATTGATCGATACGCTGTTGCATCATTCGTAACTTCGATTGTAATTGCATAGCGATATTTGCATATGATGCAGGATTTGCCTGAAGTTGATCGTACCATTCATTACTAATTATAGGCTCAACTTCTGTTTTCATTAAAGCGATAGCTGTACCATGATATTCCTTCGGTGAAATTAAAGAATGGTGAGGTATCGTTTCACCAGGAACGATAATATTAAATAAAAATGGTGTTCCGTTTTCTTCTAATCGAATAACTTTTAATAAACCTGTTTTTATAAAGTATAAAGGACCGTCCTCACCTTGACGGAATAATATATCTCCCTTATGTAGAATCAATGTTAGCCCCCCATTAAAATATTTCTATTTCTTATATTTTAGCGTATATGTATAAAGATAATATGCTTTTTAAACAGTAATTTCATTGACGAAATGTATGCTATTACAGTAGTATACTATTTAGTGTGTAATAGTACTAGCAATGAATACGCTGTAGGGGGTTTAGTATATTGTTAGATGCGATGAAGATGACGGATATGAGAATTCCGGCGAATGCTATCATTCATGTAGAAGAGATGAAAGGTGGAGTCGTTTTATCCGTTGAAATAGACGGCCAAATTATTTATACGATGGCTTATGATGAAGAAACAGATAGTTATGCTGAATTATATGATCGAAACGATAAGAGGGCGTGCCAAGTACATGAAGACTTTATGGGATGGTCACTTCTTCACTAAAAAGATGTCAATATGACATCTTTTTTTATTGAATCGATAGATTATACAAAGAAATGAAATATAAGGATAAAATTTGTAATAAATGATTTTGCATTGTTAGCACTTTGTAACTGTAAGATAACTGTTTTTTCGCTATCATAAAGATAACAGTCATAGCTATAGGAGTGATCAACTTGAAGAAAGTACATATTTCAAATTTTATGCTATTAAGTGTTTGTTTAGTTTTATTTGTTCTCCTAGGAGCCTTTTTATATTCATGTGTATAAGAAAAAACGCATTCTAGAAAGAACGCGTTATAAAAATGAAGTAATGATTAATCTAGTTCCAAGAATAATTAATGTGATACGTAATAAATTAATTACTGCATTACCACTTAATTTTGTGTTAATATAAGCCCCGATTTTTCCGCCAATCCATGCACCAGGAATAAGAATTAATGCATAAGCCCAGCTGACATTTCCTAGAGAGATGTGAGTTAAAGAACTTACAATTGCTGAGAGAAATACGATAAACATTGAAGTTGCTACAGCAATGTGTGCTGGGAACGCAAAAAGAAGCATCATCGCTGGCACAAGTAAGGCGCCACCACCGATTCCGAATAATCCGGATATAAATCCAACTATAAAGGCAATAAAGATAGCGAGAAATGGTGGGAATTGATAGTCTACAGTATTTCCTTCGTTATCTGTAAAAGATCGCTTAATTACAGTCATATTTGATAGGGAAAGAGGTTTCAATTTGTCTCGTAGTATAAGAAGAATGGAGACGAATATAAGAAAAATCCCAAAGTATAAAGAAAATGTATCTTGGTTTAAAAATTTGTTTGCCCATGATCCGATAATACCACCAGGGCCACTCCCGATAAATAAAATAAGTCCACTTTTATAATCTACCCGTTTATGTTTCATATAAGTAAGGGTAGAAGACAGCCCCGTAAAAACGACGGTTACCATAGAAGTTCCTACTGCGAGTTGTGGTGATAAACTGTGTAATCCAATTAATAACGGAACGATAATAATTCCGCCTCCAAGTCCGACTAGGCTCCCGACTGTCCCGGCGATTAATCCGATGAAAAGTAACATGATGTATTCCAAAATTGCCAACTCCTCTATATAACTTATCCATCAATCATTATACACGCTTTTTAATAAGAAATAGGCTTGTTCACAAAAAAGTCGTCTTCCTAGAAAAATAAGGAAGACGACTTTTGATTAAAAGATTAAGTGTAATAAGTAGTAAAATAATGCAGCTAAAGAAGCTGAAATAGGAAGTGTAATAACCCATGTAATTAACATGCGTTTTGCAGTTCCCCATTTTACACCTTTCACACGATGTGAAGCACCAACCCCTAAAATAGAAGAAGAGATAACGTGCGTTGTACTAACCGGTAAGTGAATGAATGTTGCACCGAAAATAACAAGTGATGATGATAAATCGGCAGCTACACCATTTACAGGACGAATTTTCATAATTTGTCCACCGACAGTTTTAATAATTTTCCATCCACCGACAGAAGTACCAAGACCCATTGCGATTGCACAACATAATTGTACCCAGAACGGGATGTCGTCAGAAGTATGATAGTTATTGGCCATAAGAGCCATCGTAATGATTCCCATTGCTTTTTGTGCATCATTCGTACCATGTGTGTAAGCTTGTAATGCTGCAGTGAAGATCTGGAATATACGGAAGTTCTTGTTCGTTTTCGTTAAGTTAAAGTTTTTAAAGACCACTTTAAAAATACTATATACGATGTAACCAATAACAAAAGCGATAATCGGTGAAATGATTAAAGCTTCAAGAATTTTTATAAACCCTTTATAGTTTAATGAGCTAATACCAGCAGCAGCAATTGCTGCACCAGCGATTGCGCCAATGATTGCATGCGAAGAACTACTTGGAATGCCATAGTACCAAGTGAGCAAATTCCAGACTATTGCCGCAAGCAAAGCAGCTAAAATTACAAGAGAGCCATTTGGCAAGGCAAACGGGTCAACGATATCTTTTGTAATAGTTTTTGCTACACCTGTAAATGTCATCGCACCTAAAAAATTCATAATAGCTGCCATAACAATTGCATGTCTAGGCTTTAGAGCTTTCGTTGAAACAGCCGTTGCAATAGCGTTTGCTGTATCGTGAAATCCATTGATAAAGTCAAAAGCTAAAGCGCAAATGACTACTAAAACGGTCAGTATCAAGAGTGTATCCATGATCAAACTCCTTACGCGTTCTTCATAATGATTGTTTCTAATACGTTTGCAACGCTTTGACAGCTATCAGCTACTTCTTCAAGCTCTTCGTAAATCTCTTTAAATTGAATAATCTTAATCGGATCTTTCTCACGAGAGAATAGATGCTTAATCGCATGACGGCGAATATCATCACATTGTGACTCGTAATCCTTAATCTTAATCGCATTTGTACGAATATCGACTAATTTCTTTTTAGACAGTAGTTCAACAGAATTTGCAATCTCAATTGCACATTGATTAATTGCTTCAACGAATTTAATCATGTATTCATCAGCTTCTGTAATAGAATACATTTCGAATAGACCAGCACTGTGATCTAATCCGTCTAATACATCATCCATACTCATTGCAAGCTGTAGGATGTCTTCACGTTCAATAGGAGTAATAAACGCTTTGTTTAGCTCCATAATGATTTCGTGAATGAATGAGTCACCTTTTGACTCATACTCTTTCATGCGCATAGAAAACTCTTTTAAATCGCTAGCATTTTTAATTTTATACTCCACGAAAAACTGCGCGCCTTCTTTTAAATTTTCGGAAACATTCATTAGCATTTCAGAAAATTTATCTTTCTTTGATTTAAAGACCATTATTGTTACCCCCACAAAAGTAATATATGTAAAATATATTGGCTAATCAATTCTAACAAAAAACTGTCGTTTTTTAAAACATTTTATCGAAAAGTTTACAAAAACTTAACATAACTCACATTGTTGTATTAATAATATTAATACTGAATAGTGAATATCTTACTTGTAGAATGTCCTTTTCTTGTGAAAAGTATGAATGTGAAAGAAAAGCTTTACACTATAGGAATGACTACGTTATTATAATAAATTTAAAAGGAGGTATATTCTTCCTTTTTAAAAAAAGAATGTAAACAAATGAAGGAAGTGAACGAATGAAATTGAAGAACACTCACTTTAAAAAAATGCTTGAGTGGTTCAATAAGAGGAAGAAACTACGCAATTCATTAATTGTATTGGGAAGTTTACTTGCTACTCTATTTATTGTTGTAAATATAATAATTTCCATTCAAGATATATCTGAATTAAAACAAGCTGTTCCACAACCAACTTTAATTTATGATGCAAATAATGAAGTTGCGACTAAATTAGCTTCTTCTAAAACAGAAGGAGTTAAAAGGAAAGATATTCCTGATATTATGGTTCAAGCAATTGTTGCAGTAGAAGATAAGGAATTTTTTAGTCATCATGGTATTTACTATAGTGGAATCATAAGTGCTGTATTTAAGAACATTACAGCTGGTGAAGTTGTGGCAGGTGGTAGTACAATTACACAACAACTTGCAAAAAATGTATTTTTGACACAAGATCGCACATACTCACGTAAAATAAAGGAATACTTTTTAACAAAAAAAATAGAGCGTACTTATTCAAAAGATGAAATTATAGAAATGTATATGAATCAAATTTATTTTGGTGAAGGTGCTTGGGGGATAAAAAGAGCAGCTAAATCGTATTTTGATAAAGAGGTAAAAGACTTAACAATTTCAGAAGCTGCAACGATTGCAGGATTAATTAAAGCGCCATCTGCGTATTCGCCGTATAAAAACTTTAATAAATCAATTGAAAGACGTAATGTCGTATTAGGTTTAATGAAGGAGCAAGGGTATATTTCTGAAGAACAATATAGTCAGGAGAAAGAATCAGGTCTTGTATTACGACGTGGTGTTGACGATAAATATAAGGGGAAATATTCTCAATACGTAGATTATATTGTTAGAGAAGCGATGGACAAGTATGAATTAACACAAAATGAAATTTTAGCAGGTGGTTATCGTATTTATACGGAACTTGACCCGAAAAAACAACAAGCGGTTGAAGATGTTGTGAATAATGATAGTTATTTTAAAGATAGTGGTTCAGATCAGCTTATGCAAACTGGAGTGGTCCTTATGAATCCAAAAACTGGCGGTGTTCCGGCTTTAGTTGGAGGTAGAGGTCCTTATCAATTTTTACAGTTTAATCATGCAACACAATTAAAAAGACAGCCAGGTTCAACGTTAAAGCCTCTTGCAGTGTATGTACCAGCGTTAGAGCAAGGATATGAAGTATACGATGTCTTAAAAGATGAACCGTTTAATATTAAAGAATATGCACCACAAAATAGTGATCATACGTTCCATGGTAATGTAACGATGTATGAAGCAGTGGCAAAGTCATATAATGTTTCAGCAGTTTGGCTATTAGAGCAAATTGGATTAGATAAAGGATTGAAATCTTTAGAGCGGTTTGGTATTCCATTAGATCCTGAAGACCGTACGTATCCGATTGCTTTAGGGGGTATGCATGTAGGGACTTCACCATTTGTAATGGCTCAAGCGTATAGCGCAATTGCAAATGATGGTGTCCAAGTAGAAGCTCATGCCATTAGAGAAATCCAAAATGCTGAAGGGGAAACAATTGGAAAATGGTATAAGAAAGAAACTCGTGTGACGAATGAGAAAGTTGCCCAAAAGATGACATACTTATTAAAAGGTGTTATTGAAAGGGGAACAGGTGAAAAAGCGAAAGTTAATAATATCGATACCGCAGGCAAGACAGGGACTACCCAGCTTGTAAATGGACCAAGCACTGGTGCGAAGGATTCGTGGTTTGTTGGATACACACCGGATTTAGTAGGTGCGATTTGGGTAGGGTATGATAAAACGGATAGTGAGCATTATGTGCCAGGAGGCAGCCAAATTACAACGACAATGTTCCGGGACATTATGAAGAAAGCGAATGGAAATCCAACTCAAAAGGCATTTCAGTTATCACTAATACCTGAGGCGGATTATACAAAACAATTAAAAACGATTGAGGAAGAAAAACGAAGGAAAGAAGAAGAGAAAAAACGAAAAGAAGAGGAAGAACAAAGAAAAGAACAGCAAAATGAATGGATAGATAAAGTAAAAGAGTGGATTCCATTTTGGTAAAAAAAGAGGCGAATAACGAGTTCGCCTCTTTTTTATGAGAAATGAGTGATTTTATCTCGATTCAAAATGTGGCAACAGAAAAGAAGTTAGGTGAGAATCGAGCTGCCTATAAAAATTTGATTGGTTTAACTTAATAATAAGTGGGGATGGGAAAAGCTCCACTGATTAAAGCTTCAGTTTATTTATTTAGCGTAACATTGGTCCTGCCGAAGGATTGAGAATCAAACGTGACGGTTATTATTCCTTTACTAATAGGTTCATATGGTAATTCCTCTTCGAAACTTCCAGTATTTTCATTATGGATAGAGAGTGTTATTTCATCAACGTCTTTATTTTTATATTGATCTTTAATCGTTTCAGCGATTTGAAGTAGGTTTTCATAACTAGAAGCTTCTGTAATAAGCATTCCTTTTATAACTTTTTTTTCATTTTGTGTGGAAGAGGAATACGGGATGTTGTTTTGTTTTGTATACAGAAGTTCGTATGGAATTGTTTTTCTTTCTGCTTTTGAAACATTTGAATATTTTAGAGTTAAAAGAAACCCTATACATAAAATTATGCAAACCATAAGAACAAACCAAAAACGTGTCAGTGATATAATTCTCATTATCATCCCTCTTTCATGTCTTTGTCTTCACTATTTATCATACAAAAAGAGGATTAAGCTAGAGTAAATTTGAAGTAAAGAAACGTAAAGAAGGAGCACTTATCCTCCAAAATAAGTGCTCCTTTTTATTAAAAGAGAGATTTAACATGCAATCAAAATAATACAAATTACTATAAATTAAACATTCTTTGTCTTTCAAAAATAAGATAAAAACTAAAAGTTAGTAAATTCGGAAGACTGATAGTGTAGCTGTTGTGTCACCAGTGTTAGGGATGGAAATAGTATTTACTGTAGGTTGTACAGAGATTGTTGTACCAGCTGTTAAAGTAATAATTGTGGAGAAAGAAACCGCACTACCGATAACGTTAGTTGAAAAATTACGAGTAGGTGGTTGACCGTTGAATGAAATACCGAATCCAAACGGTGAAGAACCCGGGAAGGTTGTAGATGCTGAGAAACTAATATCGTATACTCCTGTTTCTAAAATAGTTAAAGTATCTGAAGTGTCATTAAAAGAGAGATTATTTAGTTCGAAAACTTGATTAAATTGGATATTTGTTCCAGGCGATATAGTTTGTGGATTAGAATTTCCTATTGCTGCTATAGTTACAGGGAGTGGTGTGCCCGACGGTCCAGTAGCTCCCGTAGGACCTATTGTTCCTCCGCCAAGGCAACCTGATCCATATTGCACTAGAATAGCTTGAATTTCTGTAATGAGCTTAACGAGTTTATCGATAGTACAGCAATCGATTTTGAATAACTTAGCAATATACAATAAATAATTAAGCAGACTTTGTAGTTCAACGTATAATGCTCCGCATGAGAAAGGTGATGTCTTTAGGATAGTTAATAAGTTAGCAATAATAGAGTTTCCGACTTGTTCTTGTGCAGGTGATAAATCTAAGCAATTGAGGAATTTTTGAAGATTATTTAGGATATCAATTAGTTTATCAATATTATCTTGAGAAGGGTTTTGAAATACAGCTTGAATATTTTGACCAAGAGCTTGAAGAAGTCTAACATACTCTTTAAGTTCGGACTTAGAGATATTAATATAACTGCAAGCTCTTACTTCGCAACAATCATTACCATAGAATACTTTCCCTTTATTCTTGTTGGACATTTGTTCATTCCTTTCTTTTATAGAATAAATAGCCTTTACTATATAATAAAATGAAAATTAAACTGAATTCGTGATGGACAAACTACTATTTCAAAAAAATAAGAAGTTTACCCATCTTGCGAAAACAAAGAAAAATTAAGAGGTAGAGAAAGATTTATATAAGTAAAAAAAGAATAGGCTGTAATAAAAAAACTGCACGCCAATTGTTAGGTTATATCTAACAATTGGCGTGCAGTTCGTGGAACAGTCCAACATTGTTAATGATTAATTCTTTCATGGTTTGTTTTAGGCAAAATTGGGATAGAAATAGTGAAAGTTGTACCATTTTGATTACTAGTAACTTTTAATGTGCCATTATGATTTTGAATAATTTTCTTCGTTACTGATAATCCCAGTCCCGTTCCTGAGTCTTTTGTAGAGAAAAACGGATCAAATATATATTCTTGAATAGCTGGAGGAATGCCGGTTCCATTATCTTTGAAAGTAATACGAACAAAATTATCTAAGCGATAACTAGTAATTTGAATAGAAAGAGGTTCTTCACCTTGAGCGTCGACAGCATTTTGAAATAAATTTAAAAAAACTTGCACGAGTTCATGGCGATCAATATTGACGAGTACACCATCTAATTCGGTAGAAAAATCATAGTCAATAGAAATGTTGTGCAAAAAAACTTCACTAGCAAGTAGTTGTTGAATATACTCGCGTAAAAACGTATTGATTGGAAAATGTTCTCTAGTAAATTCACGCGTTTTTGAAATAGCTAAAAATTTTGTAATAATACTATTGGCACGATCTAATTCAGGGATGAGTAGACTTTTAAACAATTCTTTATTGGATGGAGAAACGCTATCTTGTAGAAATTGCAAGTACCCACGTACCGTTGTAAGGGGATTTCGTACTTCATGTGCAATCCCAGCTGCAATTCGCCCAGCTAGGGAAAACTTTTCGGCATCACGTTCTGTATTTAAATAATGAAATACACTAATAACTCGAAAAATCTCCCCATTATAATCACGAATAATACGGTTATTTACGATGCCATAGTTTTTGTCTAACACTTCCTCATTATATATTTCGGTTCCCGTTTTTAACGTTTCAATAGCTTTAATTTGTTCTTCAGGTAAGTTTAGTAATTGTTGAATTGGTTTTCCAATTATAGAATTTCGTATTACACCAAAATCATCTGCTGCAGCTTGATTACATAATGTAATGTTACCTTTATTATCAATAAAAGTGACGTGATGCGAGAATGCATCGAAAATATGAACAAAATGTTTTTCTAGTTGTTCAAATAAAAATAGTGAATCGCAAGTAAGCTGAAAGGTAGGCTCTTTATCTTTTTGTTGTATGTGTTGAATAGAATGAGATGTTCTCGTTTTTTTTATTTGCAAACCAATATGTGGATTTTTATATGTGAAATGATGTGGTAATTGATTTACAAGTTCTTCATATAACCGTACTTTATTTTCCAATTCTTTTATTTGATTTTCATGAGATAAAATAATATCGTCTTGAAGCATAAATAAATAACTCCTCAATTTAAAAATTCTTCCATCTAGTATATCATATTTTTATACGGATACTCTTAAAGAAAGAGCGACTTTATGAAAGTGATCGGATGGTATTTTTGTGAAGTAATATAGAATGAGTGTAAGCTGAAGTTGGGAAGGGAGGAATACGTTTGTTTTTTATTGGAGTGACGGGATGGGGAGATCATGATTCTTTATATAGTAATCCCTATGAAAATAGAAATAAATTGCGAACTTATAGTGAACATTTTCCCATTGTGGAAGTAGATAGTTCATTTTATGCGATACAACCTGCGCGGAATTATACAAAATGGGCGATGGAAACGCCGAAAGATTTTTCTTTTATAGTAAAAGCTTATCAAGGAATGACAGGACATATGAAAGGGGAAATCCCTTTTTCTACGTTCGATGAGATGTTTGATGTGTATAAACAATCAATTCTTCCTTTAATAGAAGCGAATAAATTAAAAATGATTTTATTTCAATATCCACCATGGTTCGATTGTAAAGTGAAAAATGTAGATTTACTTCGGTACACGAAAGAAAAAATGGAAGATTTCCCATGTGCAATAGAATTTCGAAATCAAACATGGTTTTATCCAGAGATGAGAGATAAGACGTTACAATTTTTAGAACAAGAAAAATGGATTCATACAATTTGCGATGAGCCTCAGGCAGGAATAGGATCAGTACCGCTTGTATTAGAGGCAACAAATTCAGACATGGCGTTAATACGTTTTCATGGCCGGAATGTTCATGGATGGCTTGACAAAGGAGAAAATTGGAGAGCGGTTCGTTGTTTATATCGCTACAATAATAATGAGTTGAAAGAATGGGTAAACCGATTAGAGCAATTGAAAAAAAAGACTAAGGACATATACGTTTTGTTTAACAATAATTCGGGTGGGGATGCGGCGGACAATGCGAAACAGTTGATGGAAATGGCGAATAGTACATATGGCGAGCCGAAACCAGAGCAATTAAATTTATTTGAATAAATACAAACAAGAAAAGCACTGTACAAACAGGGGGAATGTACAATGCTTTTCTATATGAAAAAGAGGGGTAACAATGTTACTGAGCGTTTGGTTGATTCATCAATTGTTGGCTTCATAATAAATGATAATGGTTATCATTATCATAGTCAATAGTTTTTCGGAAAATAAATAAAAAACTTTTGATATTTTGAAAATAAATAAAAAAAGAACAGCGATTACTGCTGTTCTTTTCCATTGACGAATTGTTGTAAATCAAAAGGAGTTATCGCTTGGATAAATTCCTTTGAGATAAGTGTTTGAACAAGAGTGCTTTCAGAAATTGTAGCACCTGTTTTCTTTTCATAAGATTTCTTTAATAAATCAAGTTTTTCAGCCGTTTCTTTCGGTAATTCAATTGTTAATGTGTTCATAATTTCTCCCCCTTACTATTAGATTACCACTACAGTATAGGAGAGACAAGAAAAGAGAATATGAAACATAAAAAAGGTTACCAAATTTACAAATGGTAACCTTTTTTATGTATAAGAGTTATTAAGCAATACCGATATACTTTAATGTTTTTGATGGAGTACTGTGATCAAAGAAGTGTTGTAAAAATGCAATATCAACACCTGATTTGTATGCACAATAGCCCCAAGTTTTTCGAAGTGTATGTGAGCTAATCCCTTCTAATCCAACTTCTTTTGCAGCTTTGTTTAAAATGTACCATGCATGTTGTCTCGTAATAGACTTTGTTCCTTTTTGAGACTTTAATAATGGTTCATTACGTTTCCAAGTTTTACGTTCTTTCATGTAGTCTTCGATTGCGTGCTGTAAGTCTTCATTTACAGCAAACCATTTATGTTTCTTTACTTTTTCATTGTAAAATAAAATGGAATGGCGAACATTTTCGTCTTCATCGATTACATCACTAACTTTTAATTGTAAGATTTCACTTACTTTTAAGCCAGAATTTACAGCTAATACGAATAATAAGCCATCACGTTTCGAAGATTGTAAAAGTATATTTTTGATAGTTTCTAATTGTTTTTCGTTTTGAATAGGTTGTCCTGCTTGTTTCATTTCACGCACTCTCCTCTTTTATATGTGTAAAGGAAAGGATTAACTTGTTTCTTACTATAAAGGGAGAGTGTGAATTTCATGTGAACTCCTAGTGAAATTAAGACAAATTATTTGACTTCTTTCACTTTTTGTAAATTAAAATAAAATACAACGCTATTAGTGGTATTATACACACCGTACTCGGCGTGATGGAGATCTAAAATGTTTTTTACAATGGATAACCCAAGGCCAGTACCTCCAGTATGACGGCTACGAGAAGCGTCTAAACGGTAGAAGCGATCCCAAATTTTTTCAAGGCTTTCCTCTGGAATAGGATTGCCTGTGTTTTCAATTTCGATTTTCACTGTATCTTCCGTTTCTACAACAGAGACGTGTATTTTTTCACCATCTGGAGTATATCGAATTGCATTGCTAAGCAAGTTCACAACTACTTGCTCAATACGGCTACGATTTGCTTTAACAAATAGAGAAGAGTCAGCATGGATGTCCACTTGTAAATGTTTTTCCTCCATACTAAATAATAATTTTGTATAGATTTGTTGAATTAATTCACCGATTGAGAATGTCGACATTTCTAGTTTGTACGTACCAGATTCTAGTTTTGCTAATTCTAACATTTCAACAATGAGCCTGTTCATATTATCTGTCTCTTCCAAAATAACATTTGTATAATATGTCGTATCTTTACTTACGCCATCTTGAATACCTTCAGCGAAGCTACGAATAACACTAAGTGGTGTTTTTAATTCATGAGATACACCAGAAATGAATTCTTTTCTCGTTTTTTCTAATTGACGTTCGCGTTCAATATCTTGTTGTAATTTTGTATTGGCAACATTTAATCGGTCGATGCGATCTTTTAAATTTACAGAGAGTGTATTAATACTACTTGATAACCCGCCAATTTCATCGTCTGCTGTAACAGGTAACTTCTCGCTAAAATCAAAGTTGGCCATTTTTTTTGTAACGCGATTTATCTTAATTAATGGTTTAACAATGATTTTTGAGTAGTAGAAGGATAACAAAATAATAACGAGAAACACGATAATTAAGGCATAGACATAATAATCTTTTAAAACGAGCATCGCTTCATTAACAGGTTGTAAAGATGCTATCGCAAAAGCGTACTCCTTAATTTCTCCGTTTTCCATAATAGGCTTTACAAAGACACTGTTTTTTATATTTTCCCCACTATCTAAAATATACGTGTTTAATTGATTTGAATTAGAAGTACCTTGTCTAATAGTTCTTGCAAAATATTGAACAGCTTGTAATGTTTCAAAATCCTTTGCAAGACGAACCTCAGTCTTGGAAGGAAGCTGTAATTTAGATATTACCCCAGTAAAATGGATTGGAGAACCAGTATTATCATATCGATTTTTAAGTTTATTTTTAGATGGATTACCACTAATGGATTGAAAATCTGAATTGAATTGTTCATTTTCCCATCTAGTATTATTAGTTATTAATTCTTGAGGTGTTATTATATTATTCGGTTGGAGTAGTCCGTCTACATAAATTATTCCATCTTTTTTTAATCCTAAGTTTGCGAATTTATTATATTCTTCTGGTGTTAAAAGATTGTTAAGGGGGATGGAATAGGTTTTATTATTGTTAGGGTTAATCACATCAATGTAAAAACTGTTTTCACTTTTAATAATTCCGTTAGAATCTAAAAATTGGATTTCGGCATTTGTTTTATCATGAAATTCTTGTTTTAATTTTCTAGTTTCCTCAAATCCTTGGTCACTTTTTTCGTAATTATCTACGAATTTTTCAAAAGCCGTTTGAACGGTTTTTACTTTCTTATTAATGTAGAACTTCTCTAAAAATAGAGATTGTCCAAGGAAAAAAAGGAGAAATATGATTGTAAATAAAGTTGATGTTAATAAAAATAGTTTAAAGACGATGCTTCTGTTCTTCACTGTTTCACCTCGTATGAAAAATACTGTAATATAAATGATTTCTTAATTATAACAAAGGTTACAAAAAAGTAGAGGGGATAAATCTGTCTCTCTCTAAAGTAGTTTTTTATAGAAAGTCACATAAAGAGAAGGTGCAGTGACTGTCGAAGTATTGTAGCATAAAAAAGAACTCGCCAGACGTATGACAAGTTCTTTAGTGTGCTATTGCTGAATTGCTGCATCTAAAGCGATTTCAATCATTTCGTTAAATGTAGTTTGACGCTCTTCAGATGTTGTTTCTTCACCAGTGAAGATATGGTCGCTTACTGTTAATACAGATAATGCATTTACACCATATTTAGCTGCTAATGTGTAAAGAGCAGTCGTTTCCATCTCTACTGCTAATACACCGTAATCTCCAAGTTTTTTAACCATGTCCATGCTCTCACGATAAAATACATCTGCTGTTAATACGTTACCAACACGAACGTGTAATCCTTTTTCTGTTCCAGCATCGTAAGCTTTCTTTAAAAGATCAAAGTTTGCAGCAGGAGCAAAATCAAAACCTGGGAATGTTAAGCGATTCATATTAGAATCTGTACAAGCCGTCATCGCAATAATAATGTCACGTACCTTAACATCTTTTTGAATTGCACCACATGTCCCAACACGAATTAAATTTTTCACTCCGTAGCTTTGAATTAATTCGTTTACATAAATAGAAATAGAAGGAACACCCATACCTGTACCTTGAACAGATACACGCTTTCCTTTATAAGTTCCAGTGAAACCTAACATGCCACGCACGTTGTTATAACAAGTAACATCCTCTAAAAATGTTTCAGCAATATATTTTGCACGTAATGGATCACCAGGTAATAGAATAGATTCAGCAATTTCGCCTTGTTTTGCTTCAATATGTACACTCATGAAAAATCCTCCTTATAATGTATTGATAGAAATCAATATCATTTGCATTATACACTACGACTCCTTTCAATTAAAATCTTTTTTATTTGTAATATGTGCAAAAGAGGAGGATTTCATAAATCATAATCTAGAATATATATTTAAGAGGTTTTGCATGGATAAAGACAATAAAAATGGTAGGTGATATTTTGAAAAATCTTGTCATTGGGCTTATTGCACTAGTACTTATTGTGGCAGGAGGATTTTACATAAAAAAATATCAAGAAACTGTAGAAACGACCGGAGATGTTCAAGAAGTGAAATGGGATGTGAAGAATAAAAAGGGAAATGAAAAAGTCGATATTTCGTTTCAATTGCTAAATAAAATGAATAATGAAGTTCGTGGTGTGAACGATCAAATTCGAGCAGTGATAGTGGATGGGAATTTGAAAAACATACAACAAACGAAGCCTATATTTGCTGGAAATGGATCGTATAAGCTATCTTCAGATGTAGCAAAAGGTGAAGAGTACACGATATTTTTGTATGAAGATGAAAACAAGTCCGTGGAATCATTTTCTAAGAAAGATTTTGGTGAAGAAAAAAAGGAGAAAAACAAGGACAAGAATAAAAAGAAACTACCTGTCGATACTGTACTTACAAAAAATATAGGGGAGCATCAAGTGTCTCTTTTATTTGGTGCATTACATCCGAATGAGGCAACGACATTAACATTTCAGTTTCAAGCGAAAAAGGGAGAAAAGCTGAAATTAAATTCAGGGAGAGGTGAAGTCAACACTCTATATATCGTTGATGAAACGAGGAAACATTTTTTATATGCCATTCCTGTTGATACGGATGAACAATTACAATATCGTATTACATTTCCAGAAGAAGGAACATATAAAATATGGGGGGATTTCTATATAAATGGTAAGAAGTATGAAAAGGAGTTTAGTATACAAGTGCAAAAACGAAAAAACAGCTAAGTACTTAGCTGTTTTTTCGATTTCCTATTAATTTTGTTACAGAGAGCATTGTAATTGGTAAAGAATGATTCTTTCGAAATGCTAAATATTTTCCACTCCATGCAGGTTTGTATTTTTCTTTGAAATGTCGTAAACCGCTGAAGCTATATGTGTAACGAACGTTATTAAATATTGCAGCAGCAACTCGTTCAGACCAGAACGATTGCGTTGATAAACCGACATTTGAGAGTGGTGCCATACCAATATTAAAGGAATGGTATTCATTTTCTTTTGCCCAGTGGAATAAGTGGATAAAAATTGCATCCATAATTCCGCTAGGGGCATCTGGATAATAACGCATTAAATCAACAGATAATATGCCACTTTGATATACTGGCATAAAGGTTGTGAATGCAATGATTTTTCCCTCTGCATCAGATAATGTAGCGATAGGGGCACGACTAATATACTCACGATCGAAGTACCCAAGTGAAAATCCTTTCTCTTTTTTTCCGCCGAGCCAAGCATCAGACACTTTCTTTAATTCCTTGTATAATTCGTCTGAGAATGGTGGCTCATGAATAGAGAATGTATAACCTTCTCGTTCAAAACGGTTGAAAGTAGCTCGCATACCAGCACGTTTTTTTCCTGTTATTGTAAAGGTATTTAAATCAACGACAGCCTCTTCGCCAAGTTTAAAGAAGTTGTAGCCGAAATCGTGGTATAAGCTCATCCATTTGCTTTCAATTTGATAGAATACGCAAATATACCCAAATCGATCAGCTTCAGCTAAAAATTCTTGTAACACAGTGCGGTAGGAGGATGGATCACCAATTGGATCACCTAGTACAACAAGACGTTTTCCAGTAATTGAAAAGAGAAGAAGTGCTTTTCCGTCACTACTGAAGAAGAACTGTTTATCTCCTAAAAAACCTAAATGACTAAGTACGTTCCCACCATGTTCATCTAAGAAGTTTTCTAACCTTTTATCATTTGCTGGTTGCCCGGGAAATTGACTACGGTAACGATTGGCAATTAGTGAACCGATAAGTAAAAAAGTAGGAACGAAAAAGGCTGCTGCTAATGCACTTCGTTTAACTTGTGTAATATTTCGAACGACAAAATCAGGTTGGAACGCTTCTTTTGCACCCGCAAATAAAATACCTAAGTTTTTATATAAATATAACGTAAGTAATAAGAAGATAAACACTTTTACGATGTCAGAAAGAGAGACTTCCATTTTCTCGCGTACAAATCTTTTACGAAGCATATACAACACAGCAAGTACGATTAATAAAATAAAGGTTTCTTCAATATCAATTCCTTTTAGGGTATTAAAAATTGCTGCTCCAATTAAAGAAACAATCGTCATATAGTAAGAACGCTTTGTTCCATAATATATGCCTCGCGAAAGAATCAGGAGGAGAATACCGAATGTTAATGATAAGCTAAAAGAAAATTGAATAAGGTGCTTTGGAGCTAAAATATGTAAGGCGTGAGCTCGATTTATACTAGTCGGTAAAATTGTTGATAGAATAACCATTAAGCCAGCGAATACGGTTAAAGCGGCGGATGCCCATGAACCTAATTTCCCTAAAAAATCACGTTGTAAAGTCCAAATTACACCAGTTGTTTCTAATGCAGGTGCAATAAATGGTTTATCTTCAATTTTTTTTATGGCCGCTCCTGTCATTTCAAATGCTGCAAAAATGAGACCAAGGCAGAATGGTAAGATGTAATAGACAAGTCGATATAATAACATAGCGGGTAGTAATACGCCTGTATCAACTCCGTATTGTCCTAGTCCGGTTAAGAAAACAAGATCAAATGAACCAAGGCCACCAGGGACAAGACTTACGACACCAGCTAAAGCAGCAACTACATAAACACCTAAAAACTTTTGAAATTCGATATCAATTCCAAACAATATTAAAATGACGTACATAACGATACCAGCAGATACCCACTCGACTAATGAAACTAATGAATATAAAACAGTTGGATTTTTCTCTTCTTCTTCAGTCTCTTGTCCGTCTAGCTGTTTTGTTTTTCTATTTTTAATTTTAGAAAACCCAATATATATAGGAACGAAAAGAGCAAAGAAGATAAGAACAGGCCATAACCACGGTTTTTCGTGCAGAATAAAACTAGTGTCTAATATCCCAATAAGGCCGAGGAATGACAGAATGGCTAATCCGTTAATAAAAGCGGTTGTCATCCAAGCAATGCTTTTAATAAGTTTCCCATTCTCTTTTATATGTGGACGATAGAGCATTGTACGTACACCGGCACCAACAAGACCACCAAAACCGATAAATCCATTTAAAGTGTTTGCAATCCATGAGATACGGAAAATCTTTTGTACAGGTATATCTGCTTTTAAGTAACGAAGCATAACAAAGTCATAAAAGAACATTGTTGAAACGGCAAATGCACCGAGTGTAATCGCTAAAAATACCCCACCAGTTGGAATGTTTTTAATTGTTTCAATTGCTTCTAAAAAAGAAATGCCCGCTAATTCTTTTTTAGCTTGAAAGAAAACAATTGTTAAGACAACAAATGGGAAGATTATTTTCCCGATTTGTAAGAAACGTTTCCATGAAAACGACATAAATACAACTCTCCTTGTGTAAGAAAACTGAGACAATAATATTATTATGACAAACTTCAAGAAAAATAAAAAGGTAAATTCCTGTATAGGGAAGCTATTTTTTATATAGGTTATATTTAAAAGAATATTTCGTTTATCAGAAAATTAAGTTAAGATAAGATGAAAGAAGGAAGAGAGGGGAAGTAGATGATTATAATAGGTTATGCAGGATATGAGTTAGAAAAAGCAAAACCGAATACATCAGAAGATTTTTTTAATAGATCTGAAGTGACATATATATTAAATAATCAAGAAAAAACCTTTTCTGTCTTATATGTTCGATATTTTGAAGAAATTTTACAAGAAATTATCCCTTTTGAAGGAAATCCAGTTTATAAAGTAGAAGAACAAGACGTATATTTACGAGATATTGTAGCGATCGCTTGTTTAGTGAACAATAAAGAGCTACGCGCGCAGAAGCGCTTGTATCTCAATGAAGTAACAGACTTTCAACGATACTTTGACGAGGGAACAGTGGTGAAAGTACAAGAAATATTAGCTGAATTACATAAAAATAAAAGAGTAGAAATAGCGTAAAACGGCAAAGGAGAGAGAAGCCATGTCTAATTTGATGGTTGAAAATCAAACAGAACAAGTTTCTATATTTTTAGAAGATGTAATTTCCTTGATAACTAATTATGTGAATTATCATACGTTACCTTCTTTATTGGAGGAGACACCAACAGGAAACGAGCAATATTATAAAGGTATATTAGCATCAATAAGAAGACTTCTTGTTTTTTGTGAAGAAGGACTTGATGCATGTTTTGTTTTGTTGAATGGCCAACCATTTCGAAAGACCGCAGCTGAAAAAGTTTTATATAAGATTTACCATCAAGTAATTGCAGAGTTTTTTTCGCCAAAGAATGATCATTGGTATGAAAATAGTCGTTCTGCTTATACAGGGAAAAATTCTATTGTTTTTCAGCAAATCCCTCCTGTATCTATAGAACGAGTGATGAAGGAGTTAGAAGGGAAATTTCAATTGATGCGTGAAGAACTAGAATATTATGAGACAGATTACCAAACAAAAATGTTGCACAAATATTAATTAAGGAAAAGAAGCTAAGGACACTTAGCTTCTTTTCCTTTTGTACAGTTATATAAGGGATTTTCATTGAATATATTTAAGTGGATAGCAATAAGGAGGTGTAACATGAGTCAGCAAGGTGTATTTACAGATTACTTTCATGAAGTAGAAAGTTGGTGTGAAAGTGTTCTTCACGTATTAGATGGCCGTGCAATGGAAGTGTATGATGTCCATATGCTTGCTTATAAAATTCAGACGTTATTAGAGCGTATGAAAGAGCATGAATACGACACAGATGCCGAGTTTATGTATGAAATAAGTGAGGATGTAGAACATATTCAACACCATTTACAGGAAGTATTTATGCAAGAAGGAGAGGAATATGAACTATGTGAAAGAGGGGATAGCGAACGAGCTGTTCCGATTGGGGGGCATACCCTTCCGCCATTACCTTATCCATATAATGCGCTAGAACCGTACATTTCACGAGAAATTATGATGTTACACCATGATAAACATCATCGTAGTTACGTGGAAGGATTAAATAAAGCAGAGAAGATGATGGAAGAAGCGAGAAAAACAAATCAATTTGATTTAATTAAGCATTGGGAAAGAGAAGCGGCTTTTCATGGATCAGGTCATTACTTACACACGATATTTTGGAATAATATGAAAAAAGATGGGGGCGGGGGTCCACGAGGGGCATTATCACAAGAAATTGAGAAGGATTTTGGGAGTTACTTACGTTTCCAAAAACATTTTACAGAGGCGGCCTCGAAAGTTGAGGGGTCTGGATGGGCAATCCTTGTATGGGTGCCTCGGTCCGGAAGATTAGAAATTTTGCAAAGCACGCTTCATCAATTGTTTACACAGTGGGATACGATACCACTCCTTGTACTGGATGTATGGGAACATGCGTATTATTTACAATATCAAAATCGAAAAGATGAATATATTAAAAATTGGTGGAATGTTGTAAATTGGCCAGATGTAGAAAAGAGATTTGAAAGTGCGAAGCAAATTGAATGGACACCGTATTAGACGCATATCCTATGCGTCTTTTTTAGTGGAGGTGGAAGGAAGATTTCGTTCATAATTTAAAAGGCCAAGCATACACTTGTACAAAAAGTGCCAAAAGGACGTGGGGGGAAATATGAGACGAATTTGTATAATAATTACGCTAATTATAATGTACGCAAGCGTTATGCCGATTCCTGCATATGCAAAAATGAACGGTGGTGTCAGTGCTCGTAACGCAGTCTTAATGGAACAACAATCCGGTCGTGTTCTATATGGAAAATTAGAACATGAGCCACAAAAAATTGCTAGTATAACAAAAATTATGACAGCATTGTTAGCTGCTGAATCAGGAAAAATGAAAGAGTTAGTATCGGTTAGTAATGAAGCGGTACGAGTAGAAGGATCGGCAATTTATTTAAAACCTGGACAAAAAGTGAAGCTAGAAGATTTAGTTTACGGATTAATGCTTAGATCTGGTAATGATGCAGCACAAGTAATTGCTGAAAATGTGGGAGGGAGTATAGAAGGGTTCGTATATTTAATGAATGAAAAGGCGAAAGAAATCGGAATGAAAGATACACATTTCTCAAACCCGCATGGCTTGGATGGGGATGGATCGCATTATTCGTCGGCTTATGACATGGCATTATTAACGAAATATGCAATGGGGAACGAGACCTTTAAGAAAATTTTTGGAACAAAAACGTATAAATCAGATTCTTGGGATTATCCGTGGAAAAATAAACATAAGCTTGTGACATCTTATTATGAATTTGCAACAGGGGGAAAGACAGGTTTTACGAAGAAAGCAGGACGGACGCTTGTCACAACAGCTTCAAAAGATGGACTAGATTTAATTGTCGTAACTTTGAGTGCTTCTAGTGACTGGGATGATCATATGAATTTGTTTGATAAAGGCTTTGAACGCTATAAGCAAGCGAAAGTTTTAGGACAAGGCGCACTCGCTGAAATAAATGAAAAGAAATATGCCAATCATGTTTATACGAAAAATAGTTTTTCTGTACCTTTAACTGAAGAGGAAAGAAAGAGCGTGTTATTGAAAGTTGAGCTCGATAAAAGTGAAAAACTTACGGATGGAGTAAAGATTGGGAAGACAGAAATTTATGTAGGGAACGAGAAAGTTGGAGAACGAAATTTGTTTTACAGTAAACGAAAGTTAGTAGCTACAACGGGAATGTATTGGAATAATGTAAAAGAAATCTTCTCTTACATGATAGGTGTTGGGATAGATGGTTAATCTCGTATGGGCAGCGATGGCAGTTATAGGGATTGTGTATGCCATGATAAATGGAACGATGGAAGAAGTGACCAAAGCAGTGTTTGAAGGGTCAAAAGATGCTGTAACGATTTGTATTGGACTTATTAGTGTTTTAGTATTTTGGCTCGGTTTAATGAAAATTGCTGAGGAAGCTGGATTGTTAAAGAAGTTAGTATCACTTTTTATGCCGATAGTAAAAAGATTATTTCCAGAAATACCGAAGGATCACCCGTCAATGGGATTCATTTTATCAAATATGATGGCGAACTTTTTTGGGTTAGGTAATGCAGCAACACCTTTAGGTATTAAAGCAATGGAACAACTGAAAGAGTTAAATGGTGGAAAGGATTCAGCAAGTCGTTCTATGGTGACGTTTCTAGCATTAAATACTTCAGCAATTACATTAATTCCGACTACTGTCATTTCAATTCGAATGACTTATGAATCAGCAAACCCTACTGAAATCGTTGGCGTAACATTTATAGCACAAGTGTTATCGATGATTGGAGCGATTTGGATTGACCGCTATTTTTACCGGAGAAGGAGTAGAAAGGGGCGGAAAAAATGAGTATTGTAAATACAATTTCATTATGGGTAATTCCTTGTGTAATTGGTTTTATCCTTTTGTATGGCACGATAAAGAAAGTTCCAACGTATGAATCGTTCGTTGAGGGCGGAAAAGAAGGGATTCAAATTGCGGTTTCCATTTTGCCGTTTATGGTTGGAATGCTTGTATCTATTTCTATTTTCCGGGCATCAGGTGCTTTAGATGCGATGATATCGGTAATGAAGCCGATGTTAGACTTTATTCATGTACCAGCCGAAATCGTTCCACTTGCACTTATACGTCCGATTTCGGGATCTGCTGGTTTAAGTATTACGACCGATTTAATCGCTACATATGGGCCAGACTCGTTTATTGGTAGGTTAGCTTCAACGATGCAAGGTAGCACAGATACGACTTTTTATATATTAACAGTATACTTTGGGGCTGTCGGTATTAGAAAAATGGGAGATGCATTAAAGGTGGGACTTTTTGCGGATTTAATCGGAATTATTTGTTCGATTGTGTTTGTTTCCCTATTGTTTCGGTAATGCTATTCATTTTTTTCGCTATTTCGCTTATAATAGGTATACGACCACTATTAACGTGTAGTTTAATAGTGGTTTTTTTATGCGGTATTTTTGACAAAATGGTGAACTTTTATCGTGGACAACATGAAAAAGTGTAAATAATAATAAAGGGTGAAAACGTGGTATAGCCTTTATACGTTTATTATCATTGCTATGTTGTTAAAGATAGGCGAAGTAAATGGCATAAAGCTTAGGCGGTTGCCAAGTCTTTCTAATGTAAGGTAAGATAAATTTGAGGTGAAAAAAAGAGATGGAACGATTACAAAAAGTGATTGCGCAAGCAGGTATTGCATCGAGAAGAAAGGCTGAGGAATTAATTCAGCAAGGGAAAGTGAAAGTTAATGGAAAAATAGTGAAGGAGTTAGGAACAAAAGTAACTCCTCAAGATAAAGTGGAAGTAAATAACATCCCTCTTGAAAAAGAAGAACCTGTTTATTTTTTACTATATAAACCAACTGGTGTAATTTCAAGTGTATCAGATGATAAAGGAAGAAATGTTGTAACAGACTTTTTCCCTGAAATTAGACAACGTTTATTCCCAATCGGACGCTTAGATTATGATACGTCTGGCGTATTATTGATGACAAATGATGGTGAATTTGCAAATGTATTAATGCATCCGAGATATAAGGTTGAAAAAACGTATGTTGCGAAAATTAAAGGGCCATTAACAGGTGATAAAATTCGCATGTTAGAACGAGGTGTTGCATTAGAAGATGGGAAAACAGCACCAGCACAAGTGAAAATTATTTCTTGGGACAAGCGTAAAGAGATGGCGATTGTACAATTAACGATTCATGAAGGACGTAACCGTCAAGTACGCCGCATGTTTGAAGCGTTAGATTGTAAAGTAATGAAACTAAAACGTGAACGTTATGCCTTTTTAGAAGTGGGTAGCTTGCGTCCTGGTGATGCAAGAGAATTGACACCACATGAGGTGAAACAATTACGTGCATTGGCTTCTACAAAGCCTCGCTAATTTATATTGTGAAACTTTCACCAGTGGAATGCTCCGCTGGTGATTTATTAAAAAATACATATATTTATCACTCGTCGAAGAGAGGGGAGACAATATGAAAAAAAATCGCTTATTATTTCGTGTTATCATTTTGCTCATTTTAAGCGGTGCGGTAGGGTTTACGCTATATCAAGGATTTTTTACTGATAAAGAGAAAATGCAAATTGGAAAAGAAGCACCTAACTTTGTTGTAACTGATTTAGAAGGAAAGAATATAGAATTAAAAGATTTAAAGGGAAAAGGTGTATTTTTAAATTTTTGGGGAACTTGGTGTAAACCTTGTGAAAAAGAAATGCCTTATATGAATGAGTTATATCCGAAATATAAAGAAAAAGGCGTTGAAATTATTGCCTTAGATGCAGATGAAACGGATATCGCAGTGAAGAACTTTGTGAAACAATATGATTTGAAATTCCCAGTTGCAATTGATAAAGGGCAAAAGATCATAGGTACATATGGAGTAGGCCCATTACCAACAACCTTTTTAATTGATAAAGAAGGCAAAGTAGTAGAGCAAATTATAGGTGAGCAAACGAAGGAACAATTGGAAGAGTACTTAAAGAAAATTACTCCATAATTAAGAAAGCCTTTACATAAGAGGTGCTTACGTATAGCGCCTTCGCTTTAAAAATTCTGAGTATTACGGTAACTCTAAGCTGGAATATACAATAGTACATATAGATAAAAGGGCGGTGAGAGCTTTGAAAGAAATTAAGTGTGAATGTGGACATGTTAATCCGATAGGAACCATTTTTTGTGAAGCATGTGGGAAACCATTTGAAAGTAATGAAAATATGAAATTATTGGATATGAGATATGAGGGGAGTGCCCGGAGATCTCTCACACATACAAAAACGATAGTCGATAAAATTTGGAGTTTTTTCTCTTCTGTAAAAGTAGGTGTATGGTTAATTGTAATAACTTTAGCTGCATCGGCAATAGGAACTATCTTTCCCCAAGAAATGTACATAACTCCAGGAATCGAACCAGCTGAATATTATAAGACCGAGTATGGATTTTTAGGACAATTATACTATCAATTAGGATTTAATAATTTATATGGATCATGGTGGTACATGATTTTAATTGCTTCCATTGGTATTTCACTTGTTATATGTAGTTTAGACCGTGTCATTCCTCTTTATAAAGCTTTAAAAAAACAAGGGGTGAAAAGACACCCAAGTTTTTTAAAAAGACAGAGAGTGTACGGGACTGGTACGCCGCATAAAGGTGACTTAGAACGAGTTCAAATTAATTTAAAGAAACGTAATTATAATGTGAAAGAGGAAGACGGGAACGTTTTAGCGGAAAAGGGACGTTTTTCCCGTTGGGGTCCATATGTAAACCATATTGGTCTTATTATCTTTCTATTCGGTGCAATGCTACGTTTTTTACCGAGTATGTATGTAGATGAAGCACTTTGGTTACGTGACGGTGAAACGAAAGAAATACCAGGAACAGATGGTCAATACTATTTGAAAAACGAAAAGTTTATCAAGGAAGTTTATGATAAGAGTAAGGATAAAGAAGTTTTTGATGAAGCAATTGATCGTGTTGGTGATAAAATGATTGCGAAAAACTTCCAAACAAATGCTGTATTATATAAAGCGGTAGGAGAAAATATAGCGGGTCAAAAACCAAAATTAGAAAAGATAAAAGAAGCTGAAATTCGAGTGAATGAGCCACTGAAATTTGATCGATTTGCTGTTTATCAAGTGGATTACAAAGAAAGTGAGTTTAAAAGCATGTCTTTCCATTTGCAAAACAAAGAAAATAATCAAAAGTGGGGACCGATTAAAGTAGATTTAGCGAATCCTACAGAAAAATATGATTTAGGAAATGGGCATTCTCTAGAACTATTAAGCTATTTTCCTGATTTTTATTTTGATGAGAATGGAAGGCCGAATACGAAAACAAAATTACCGAATAATCCTGCATTCGTCTTTAAAATGTTTACCCCGGAAACACCAGATGGTGAAGTTAGTTTCGTCGGTATTCAGCAAAACATAGAGCCTGACGGGAATAATAAATATAAAATGTCATTTGCAGGTGTGGAAATGCAAAATGCAACAGCTCTTACAGTAAGAAAAGATTTGACGCTTTGGATTCTCGGTATTGGAGGATTTATATTTATGGTTGGTGTGATTCAAGGTATGTATTGGAACCATCGCCGTATTTGGATACAACGTGTTAATGATGAATGGTGGGTTGCAGGCCATACGAATAAAAATTGGTTCGGCTTAAAGAAAGATATTGAAAGAGTACTAGAAGGAACAGCGATTCCACAACCACACGATAAAATGAATGATAAAAAAATTAGTTAAGGTGGGGAAACGATATGGTACAAATAAGTAGTAATTTTCTGTTCGCCGCGTTCATCTTATATTTAATTGCAACTTTATTTTTTGGAGGATCAATTAAAGAAAAAGGTCATAAGTGGGCAAATATAGGTATAACTATAGCAATTTTAGGATTTATTGCGCAAATAGTATATTTTATTACAAGATGGATTGCATCAGGACATGCACCCGTTAGTAATTTCTTCGAGTTTGGTACCTTCTTCGGTATGATGCTTGTGGGAGCTTTTATCATTATGTACTTTGTATATCGTGTAAGTATTATTGGTTTATTTGCTTTACCGGTAGCTCTTTTATTAATCGCTTATGCAAGTATGTTCCCGAGAGAAATTTCGCCGCTTATCCCATCTTTAAAGAGTAATTGGCTACATATTCATGTAACGACAGCGGCAGCGGGACAAGCAATATTAGCAATTAGCTTTATTACAGGCGTAATGTATTTACTGAAAAATGTAGATCAATCAACAAGAAGTAAGCGTACATTTTGGTTAGAGACAGTAGTTTTCACACTTGTTTGTACAGTTGGATTTATTGGAATAACAACGGTATTTTCTAGTATGAAATACGAAGCGAAGTTTCAATGGATTGATAAAAATGAACAACAAGTTGAGATGAAGTATAATCTCCCTGCTTTAGTTGGACCGCATGAAGGGAAGTTAATGACAGAAAATAAATTAGAGCCAACAGTTGAAGTCCCGGCGATTGTAAATGCGAAAAAATTAAATACTGTTATTTGGTCCGTGTTAGTGGGAACACTACTTTATATTGTATTAAGACTTGTTTTACGTAAGCGAGTGTCAGCGGCACTTCAGCCGTTAGTAAAGAATACGAATAGTGATTTATTAGATGAAATCGGATATCGTTCTATTGCGATAGGATTCCCAGTGTTTACATTAGGAGCATTAATCTTTGCAATGATCTGGGCTCAAATCGCTTGGACGCGCTTTTGGGGTTGGGATCCAAAAGAAGTTTGGGCACTTATTACTTGGCTCTTTTATGCTGCGGTATTACATTTACGTTTATCTAAAGGATGGCATGGAGAAAAATCCGCCTGGCTTGCAGTAATTGGTTTTGCAATCATTATGTTTAACTTTATTGTAGTAAACTTAATTATCGCGGGTTTACATTCATATGCATAGAGAAATAAAATAGGAGAGTGTATGTCACTTTCCTATTTTATTTTTGTCAACTTTTCTTCTTTTTTGAGAAAAACATGACAAAGTAGTGGTTGATTCTGTAAAATGATGTCGAGGACCAAATATACTGTTCAAAAAAAATACATAGTTTTGGAAAAAAAATGAACAAACTTTATTATTCTTGTGAAGCATAATATGGGAAGTGGAACGTTAAAAAATGCTTAATTAAACGAGGATAGGTGCAACATTATATTGTAGAAGGGTAGGTGTAAACCGTTGTGGTAAAAATACGCAGCGGGTAGAAATGGAAAATGAATCAAGAATTTTAATTGTAGACGATGAGGATCGTATTCGTCGTTTATTAAAGATGTATTTAGAAAGAGAGCAATACACAATTGAAGAAGCGGATAATGGTGATACAGCTTTAGAAATGGCGTTACAAAATGATTATGATTTAATCCTATTGGATATTATGATGCCTGGTAAAGATGGTATCGAAGTGTGTAAAGGGATTCGTGAGAAGAAAGCGACGCCAATTATTATGCTGACAGCAAAAGGTGAGGAAGTAAATAGGGTGCAAGGGTTTGAAGTTGGAACTGATGATTATATCGTAAAGCCGTTTAGCCCGCGTGAAGTAGTACTTCGTGTGAAAGCGGTATTACGCCGCGCTGTACCAACGACATTCTTTACACAAGATACAACGACGAAAGATGTTACTGTGTTCCCTCATTTAACAATTGATAATGATGCGCACCGTGTTACAGCGGATGGCAATGAAGTAAACTTAACACCGAAAGAATATGAATTACTATTATTCTTAGCGAAAGCTCCGGATAAAGTTTTTGACCGTGAGCAATTGTTAAAAGAAGTATGGCAATATGAGTTCTTCGGAGATTTACGTACAGTTGATACGCATGTAAAGCGTTTACGTGAAAAGTTAAGTAAACAATCACCAGATGCAGCGAAGATGATTGTTACCGTTTGGGGCGTTGGTTACAAGTTTGAGGTTGTGAACGACTGATGCTTTGGAGAAGTGTAGTAGGGAAGTTATGGATGACCATATTACTTCTCGTTTCGTTTGTTCTTGGATTTGTTGCTATTTTACTTTCACAGTTTTTTAGAACGTATTATGTTGATATGAGTGAAGCTAGGCTTCAGAAAGTTGCAACAAGTGTCACGGAATTAATTGAAGAAGGTGCCGATGTAAAAACGATTGAGGATATTGCTTACAAATTTTCTGATCCACTTTCAAGGATTATCATTGTAGAAGATGGTAAGGAAATTTCTTCTTCGCCGAAACAAGAAGGATTAGTTACTCTTACAATAGATGATTTGAAAAGTGATAAAGAATTAGCAGCTGTTTTTACAGATAAAAAGGATATTAAGAATAATATTAGAAAAGCTTCTAATAGTAGGAAGAATAAGAACACTGAAAATGATATTATGATCGTCGGGAAACCAGTACAGTCAAAAAATCAAAGTGCAGTGTTTGTATATGAATCATTGCAAGTTCCAATACAAGGTATGGAGAGAACGACTGATTTTATTTTCTTATCAGCCGGGATTGCGATTATTTTAACAACTTTCTTTGCATTTTTCTTATCTACTCGAATTACGGCACCGCTCCGTAAAATGCGTGAGGTTGCATTTGAGGTAGCGCGCGGTAAATTTGATACGAAAGCCCCTATGGTGTCGCAGGACGAAATTGGTGAACTTGCAACTGCTTTAAATCAAATGGGGAAACAGTTGAAGTTTAATATGAATGCCCTGCAGCAAGAAAAGGAGCAGTTAGCTAGCATTTTGAGTAGTATGGCAGATGGTGTTATTACGTTAAACCAAGAAGGTGAAGTCGTTGTTATCAACCCACCGGCAGAACACTTCTTACAAGTTTGGCAAGAAGAAAAAGAAGTGGAGTTAAGTAAAAAACTGCCTTCTGAACTTGTTGAACTATTCCATCTCGTTGTAGAAAGTGAGCAACAACAAGTTGTTGAAATTAATTTGCAAAAAGGTAACTACGTAGTTCTTATGACACCGCTTTACAATCAGACAAAAATTCGTGGAGCTGTAGCAGTATTGCGAGATATGACGGAGGAGCGGCGTCTTGAGAAAATGCGTCAAGACTTTATTGCAAATGTATCACATGAACTCCGTACACCGATGGTAATGCTTCAAGGATATAGTGAAGCAATTTTAGATGATATTGTGCAAACGAAAGAGGAAATTAATGAGTTTGTTCAAATTATTTATGATGAATCTGTTCGTTTAGGTAAACTTGTAAATGAGTTATTAGATTTAGCCCGTATGGAAAGTGGACATGTAGAGTTACATATAGGTGAAGTAGATATTCATCCATTTGTCGAAAAAATTGGCCGTAAATTCCAAGGGATTGCAAAGGATAAAGAAGTCCAATTAACAGTGGATTTCCAAAGTCCAATTGAACGATATCCGTTTGATGCAGACCGTATGGAACAGGTACTGACGAATTTAATTGATAATGCAATCCGTCATACAAATGCAGGTGGACATGTTACACTTGTAATTAATACGAAAAATAGTGGCCTTACTTTCGAAGTGCAAGATTCAGGTGCTGGTATTCCAGAAGAAGATATTCCGTTCTTGTTCGATCGATTCTATAAAGCTGATAAAGCAAGAACGCGCGGGAAAAAAGTTGGAACAGGACTCGGGCTTGCGATTGCTAAAAATATTGTTCAAGGTCATGACGGGAAGATTTTTGTATCAAGTGTCGTTGGAGAAGGAACTATATTCTCTGTATATTTACCAAATCGTATAATTTAGATGTATAAGTTTTTTAAAGTTGATCACGAATAAAAGCTTTACTGTTTTTTATTTTTTTGTAAGTGCAATTAAATAAAGAATGGTAAAGTTTTTTTCTTTAATAATCAGAATGAAAATAAAAAGAAAGGTGCCATAATGAAATGAAACTTTATACAAAAACAGGTGATAAAGGGGAAACGAGTGTCATAGGTGGCCGAGTGGATAAAGATCATATACGTGTAGAAGCTTATGGCACAATTGATGAGGCGAATTCTCATATCGGATATGCCATGTCTAAATTGCAAGAGGAATGTTTTCGGAATATTTATAACGAACTTGAAAATATTCAACATGAACTATTTGATTGTGGAGGGGATTTAGCAATAGTAGAGAAGAAAATCCCTTATAAAGTAACGATAGAGATGGTCGAGTATTTAGAGAGACGAATTGATTCGTATACAGAAGAAGCGCCGCCGTTAGAGCGTTTTATTTTACCAGGCGGTAGCGAGGTATCGGCTGCACTACACATTGCACGTACAGTTATAAGAAGAGCAGAACGTTGTATAGTGTCCTTGCAAAAAGAAGGAGAAACCAATGAAATTGTTCTAAAGTATGTAAATAGGTTATCTGATTATTTATTTGCGCTTGCTAGAGTAATAAATGCACGTTTACAAGTGAAAGATGTGGAATATAATCGCAGTGCACTTGTTTTTCGTAATAAAGAAGAGAAGGAAGTGGAGTAATTCACTTTCTTTTTTTTGTATACTTTTTTCTGTAATATCCCACAATAGAGAAGGTATGACGGTTATTAGAAAACGGAGGATGTATATGAAAGCGTTAAAATGTGGCGTGGTGATATTGAGTATATTATTTTTATCTCAATTACATGTTTACGCTGAAGAGAATCAGTGGATATGGCCTGTTGATGGGCAGCTAAGTGATTATTTTGGGACAAGACATGGGAAACACTATGGTATTGATATAGCTGCGCCTATTGGAACGCCTGTTGCAGCTATTCAAAATGGTAAGGTGACAAAGTCTTATTTTTCAAGTAGTTATGGAAATGTTGTGTTTATTAAACATGGAGAATATGAGGCTGTTTATGCACATTTAAATAAGAGATATGTAGTTCAAGGGGATAACATTTCAAAAGGAGAGCTAATTGGAGAGGTAGGGAATACAGGAGAATCGCGAGGAGCGCATTTACATTTAGAAGTGCATCAAGGGAGATGGACGATGGAGAAAAGGAATGCGATGAATCCGTTGCTTGTTTTGAATGAACAAAAAAATCAAGTTGTGTCATCATCACTATATATTGTACAAAAAGGTGATACTTTAGTTGGTATTGCTCGGAAATTTAGTATGACAGTTGAGGAAATTAAAGTGAGGAATGGATTGCGACAAGAGCAAATCTATCCGAATCAACAACTATACGTTAAGTAAAGGAAACGTCCCAAAAGCATAACTTTTGAATAGATTTATTTGCTTTTTTGTTAAGATTGCGATAGTAAATGAAATTATATCGACTTAATAACAAAATGCGACAATAAGAGCAACCTATTCTTAACGAAAAACCGTCCCAAAAGATCTTTTGGGACGGTTTCTTTTACCAAAAAATAAAGACACATATAAATCCAGAAATAGCTAAGTAGCTATATAAGTAAAAGACTTTTGTTCTTGTTTTTTCTTTTGTCCGAAATAGTACGATAGTTGGTTCGATTAGACCAATTGTAAGACAAAGTAAACCAAGAAGCATAAAGCCAATTGAAAGAGAATACAGGGCGATTTGTGGCGCTTGAAATGGAATCATCCATTTTAATAAAAATGCAATAAGTGCAGTGTAACAAATGCTACCGATGTATTTATTCAATGGTGTATCAGAACGGAAACCAGGAAGTTTCTTGGAAAACGGACGGGAAACAACTTCCGTTTGTAAAGATGTATGTTCTTCAATTATTTTTTGAGCTTCTTTTCCTTTTTGGAAAAGGGATAAAATCCAATTTCGCTCACCTTGGAAAATAAATTGAGAAGTTGTTAAATAGTGATCAACTTTTACCTTATTCCAACTCTTCCATGGATGACGCTCACACAATTTTAATTTACTTTCTGTTTTTTTATCATACTGATAAATACTTATGCCATCTTGGTCAAAAGTAGCGTAGTATGTCTCTCTTGAGAATGTGCCTAGATCAATTGGACAGTAGAAAAGTAATTCTTTTTTCAAATAAAAGTATTCTTTTCTTAAGTTCTTTTTCATTGCTTCTCGAATAGAGTGTCTTTTATCTTTCTTCATGACATTTCCTCCATAACTCAGAAAATGTTCTTATCTTAACAATTCAACATCTTATCACTTTTGACGACATATGACTAGGGGATTCATAAGAGAAATACCGAATTATAAAAAATATGGGTTGTATTGTAAAATATAGTGATTGCTTCTTTAATAATATAAAATAAATAACTTATTTTTAATAAGTTACGCTTTTTTTGTTCACAATACGATCATGTTGTTGTATAATGAAATGGAAAATAGAATATCGGTCTATCTTCGGGGCAGGGTGAAAATCCCGACCGGCGGTGATGAACAGTTAATAATTTCGTTCTAAGCCCGCGAGCCGTTAAGGCAGGATTTGGTGTGATTCCAAAGCCGACAGTACAGTCTGGATGGGAGAAGATGGAGGTTCAAGCGTTCAAAAAAGATAAGTATTTGAACGTCTGTTTGATGTGCCTTAAAATTCTCCCTTTGTGTAAATCACAAAGGGTTTTTTCGTTCTATGAAAAAATAGGCATAGCAGAACCTTTCCACTTTCCATGAGAAGATCGATGGAAAAGGAGAGAGAAAGATGAAACAAAAAAACAGTGTAGTGCAGATGGTGAGTGTAGCGATGCTAAGTAGTATTGCGTATTTACTAATGATGTTGGATTTTCCATTCCCAGGGCTTCCGCCATTTTTAAAAATTGATTTTAGTGATGTGCCAGCTTTAATTGCGGCGATAATTTTTAGTCCAATTGCGGGTGTAATTGTAGAAGCGATAAAAAATATTTTGCATTACGGGATTCAAGGAAGTTTAACGGGAGTACCAGTAGGAGAAGTAGCAAACTTTATAGCGGGATGTTTATTTATTGGTCCAGCAGCATTCTTATTCCGAAAGTATCGCACAGTAAAAAGTTTAACGACAGGATTAATGCTAGGCACAATTACTATGACAGTTATTATGAGTGTGTTAAACTACTTTATTATTTTACCAGCGTACACTTGGTTTTTAAATTCACCAGCTATGTCTAGTGATATTATGCGACAAACTATTGTAACGGCGATATTACCGTTTAATGTAATTAAAGGAATTGTTGTAACAATTGTATTTGTAGCATTATTTTCACGCTTGAAAGTATGGGTATTTGCAAAAATGAAAAATGCTTAAAAATATTAAACCATTAGCAGTTACGCTGCCAATGGTTTTTTTGTTAGTGAGAATGAAAAAGAGAGCAAAAACCCCCCTCATACTTATGAGGGGGGTTTGAAGTTAATAAAAGACTATTCGAATTTTAAAGAGTCGCCATCAAATGATTCGTCAGCAACTTTAATTGAGTCAGTTGGACAACCTTCGAATGCATCCATCATATCTTCAATTAATACATCTGGAATTTCAACGATACCTTGGTTATCGTCTAATGTTACAAATGCAATACCTTCATCATCATAGTCATAAATGTCTGGTGCAGCAGCACCACAAGCACCGCATGCGATACAAGTATCTTTGTCAACGATTGTATATTTTGCCATCTTTTTTCCCTCCTGGTAATATGTATGTGAAAAGTTCGCCAAAAAATTATAACCTTATTGTAAAACGGTTTTTAAAACTTTTCAACATAAAATTATAATGATAATGCTTATCAATTAGGGTGTCAACTTATTTTTGAATTATTTCATAAGATTTTCAAAATACTTAAATGTTATTTCGTTTGATACAATAGAATATATACAAGCATGTAGTGTGAATATGATAAGTTAAATGAATAGCAGTTAATGTGCAATTGTATTGAAAAAGGAATGAAGTTAGACAGAGAGGTGGAAGCGGTAATGCAGCTACAATATACTTTATTGTATTGTTTAAAACAATTGAATGGTGAAAGAACCGTTTCTTCGATTTATTATTTATTAAAAGGAAAGAGATCGTCGCAAACATTACAAGATGGGAATATGTTTCAAATTTCTTTTTTGTTTGGGATTTATAAGTCATTAAATAGAGCTGATTATGATCAAGAAGTTGCAAGGTTGTTACGAACGGATTTAGTTCAAGGTATACATGATAATACATATGTGTTAACGACTGCTGGTAACATGCAATTAAACAAATGGGAAGGTGACTTTGCCTTTCCGACGTATTTAAATGGTTTACACTATGGTGAAATAGGTGAAACGTTTTGGAGGAGATTATCATTGATCGTTCAAACCATTTCGAATTTACAACAGGCGAATACGAAATTTATTCCAATTCAACAGGATACAGAAATAATGATGTGGGTGAAACGCTTCCTCACTGGAATACCATATATGAGAAGTGAATTGGCTAAAAGATTATGGAAGGAAATGCATACTCTTTTACAAAAAAATAATCCAGTAGAGGCGACAATCGTAACATATCGGTTAACTGGGTATGAACGTATTGGGTGTACTTTACAACAATTAGCGGAAATTACGAAACAAGATATATTTCGAGTTTATTTTTTATTTTGGGGTACAATTCATTTCCTTATTCAAGAAGTTCGCAATAAAGAAAATGAGTTTCCATTATTAGCTGAAATTATATCTTATCCAAATGAGAAAGCTGATTTATTTAGCTTATCAACGAAAAAAACATATAATCTTTGGAAACAAGGACGCTCTTTAGAAGAAATAGCAACAATTCGGAATTTGAAGGTTGCCACGATAGAAGACCATTTTGTAGAAATTGCTTTACGAGAAAAAGAATTTTCTATTGAGATGTTTATGGAAAAAGAAAAAATAGAAAAAGTAACAAAAGTAATTGAAGCATTACAAACACGTAAATTGCGTGTGTTGAAGCAAGCGGTTGGAGAGGAAATCTCTTATTTTGAAGTCCGTCTTGTATTGGCGCGGATGGAGGGTATAAATGAAGCTTGAGGAATATTTATATAAGTGGTTTGGATATTCTGAATTTCGTCTGGGGCAAAAAGGAGTTATTACGGACTTATTGGAAGGAAAAGATGTTGTAGCAATGCTTCCGACTGGAAGAGGAAAGTCAATGTGTTATCAACTTCCGGGGCTTCTGCAAGAGGGTACGGTGCTTGTTGTATCACCATTATTATCTTTAATGGAAGACCAAGTTACGCAATTAAAGTATGTCGTGAAAAATCGAGTTATTGCATTGAATAGTTTCCGGACGTTAAGTGAAAAAAGAGAAGCAATGAAAAAGCTATCTTTTTATAAATTTGTTTTCGTATCACCAGAGATGTTACAGTCGGAACTTCTAATAAGAGAATTGAAAAAAATTCATATTTCATTATTTGTCGTAGATGAAGCGCATTGTATTTCACAATGGGGCTATGATTTTCGGCCAGATTATAAAAAATTAGATAAAGTAATTGAGAGTATCGGATCTCCGACAGTACTAGCATTAACAGCAACTGCGACAAAGGATGTACTGCGAGATATAGCGGAAAGTTTAAATCTAAAAAATATCGCTGAGCATGTGTACTCAATTGATCGTCCAAATATTGCGATGGAAGTGCAATTTGTGGAAACAATAGAAGAAAAAAAAGAGGCGCTTTTTGAGCATGTAATGTATTTGCAAGGGCCTGGTATTGTTTATTGTTCAAGTAGGGCCTGGACCGAGCGTTTAACCGAGTATTTAAGAGGAAAAGGAATTACAGGTGTAGCTTTTTATCATGGTGGTATGGAACATGAAGAGCGTATGTTAATTCAACAACAGTTTATGAATGACCAGTTGCAAATTGTAATATGTACAAGTGCTTTTGGGATGGGGGTAAATAAGGCGAATACAAGATATATTATTCATTTTCAATATCCGACAAATGTAGCTTCCTATTTACAAGAAATTGGAAGAGGGGGAAGAGATGGAGAATTGAGTATAGCCATTTCATTATGTAGTCCATTGGATCACGATTTGCCAATTTCAATCATTGAAGATGAATTACCAAGTAAATCGCAAATACAATTTTTATTTTCGTTACTACAAGAAAGAATGTTTCAAACGAAAGTATTACCATTAGAAGATGTAGAAGAAATTTGTTATAATGCAGCAAGATTTAATGAACAGTATTGGCGTTTTACACGTTATCATCTCGAACATCTTGGAATCATACAACAGCGAAATCTCATGCTAGAGAGCTTGTCAGATGAAATAATGCACAGATTAATAGCGGAAGTGGAAGTGAGACTGCGTAATAAATATAGTGAGCTAGAAAATATGAAGTCATGGATACAAGTTCAAGGATGTAGACGTGAATATTTATTACAACAATTCGGTTATAGAAAAGAAAAAGAGATAGAAAACTGTTGTGATTACTGTGGTATTACAAAAACGGATTATAAAAAAAGACGAGCGCAACAGTTAGTTTTCGACTATAATTGGGAAACAGAGCTACAAAAGCTTTTCGGCCTAGGGAAGATGGAGGAATGATGAACATTCAAAGGCATAATGTTGAAGATATGAGTCCGAGAGAAATAAGACTGAATCTCTACATAACACAACTAATCATCATTGGTATCGGTTGTTTACTAGCATATATATTATTTCAAGATAAAAGAGAAGTTTATAGTTTGTGGAAATGGGAACCGGTTTCTATACTTGTAATAGGTAGCTTGTTAGCGATCTGTATTGTGTTATTAGATTATGTTGCAATGCGAGTGTTTCCAGAATCTTGGTTTGATGATGGTGGCATTAACGATAGAATGTTTCAAGGAATTTCTGTCATGCATTTACTCTTTATCACGTTTATTATTGGCTTTGCGGAAGAGTTTTTATTTAGAGGTGTAGTGCAGACTCATTTCGGAATTGTAATAGCGAGTTTAATTTTTGCTGTGTTACATATTCGGTATATAACGAAGCCTTTTTTATTTTGTTTCGTCTGCTTTATTAGTTTTGTTTTTGGTTATGTATTCGAGTGGACAGGAAATTTGTTTATAACAATCTTTGCACACTTTCTTGTTGATTTTATAATGGGGCTCCAATTAAGAAAATAAATGGAAGGTGGTGGTGAACAACATGAGAAAACGAATTCCTGATTTTGAAGAGGAGTTAGAAGTTGAGCAAGTGGAAGAAGATGAAGGTTTACCGCCGCGTAGTGAAATTCATAGAAATAAAGAGAAAAAACCAAAGTTTAAAATGAATCACATTTTCGTCCGAGTGTTAACATTTTTGTTCATATTGTTACCTATTAGTATCCTATGGTATACGGATAAGTATATACAGGTAAAAAGTGATAGTAATAATGCTGAGAAAAGTGCGTTTGAAGTGATTTTCTTTGATTCAGCTCAGACTGAATCAAAGAAGCAGTCTGAGAAAGTAGCAACTCATGTTGTGAAAGATGGAGAAACTTTAGAAAGTATAGCGAAGCAATATTTCTCAGATGAAAATGGGATAGAAATAATAAAAAAGTATAATGATTTACAAGAAGATGAAGTGAAAGTAGGACAAGAATTGAAAATTCCTATAAAAGATAAGTCCACGAAGTATGAGAGCTAGCTAAATGAGTGATATAGCTTCACATAAAATTAAGGACTATACTTTACGAGGAGGGAGAGTAAAAAATATATGTCATGGATTATATTATTATGTACTCTCATATGCATTGGTTTTGTATGTCTTCTTGGAATGTATAAAGAAGCGATGCGTAATACAGTGTTGGAACATACTTTAGTATTCGAAGAATTTCCGGAAAGTTTTCAAAAAGTTAAAGTTTTTTTTATTTCGGATATTCATAGAAGGATCGTTTCTAGCTCGCTAATTGAACGAGTGAAAGGAAAAGCAGATATCGTAATTATTGGCGGCGATTTAGCTGAAAAAGGAGTACCTTTATCGCAAATCTCTTTAAATATTCAAAAGTTAAGAGAAATAGCCCCTGTATATTTTGTATGGGGAAATAATGATTATGAAATTGAATATCACGAATTAGATGCTTTATTAATAGAAAATAATGTGAAGGTATTAGATAATACAAGAGTTGTATTTGAGTCTGAATTAGGAGAGAAAATTTGCTTACTCGGTATCGATGATGTTGGATTAGAACGAGATCGTTTAGATTTAGCGTTGTCTGATTGTAAAGAAGAAGGTTTTCGCATTTTAATTAGTCACAACCCAGATATAATAAAGAAAATGTCTGGTAAAGAACAAATTTCGCTCGTATTAAGTGGACATACACATGGAGGTCAGATTCGGTTGTTTCCATCTGAAAAGCATTTAAAGGGTGGTGTATATAAGCATTCTAATACGACTCTCTTTGTTAGTAATGGGTATGGAACAACATTACTCCCTCTTCGTTTTCGGGCACCTTCCCAAACACATATCATTACGTTATGCGGAGGAAAATAATGCCGACTTTAAATGGGACATATAATATAAAAGCTGTTTCGAATATACTCGGAATTCAACCGAGTACACTTCGCGCATGGGAAAGACGCTATCATATTATTGCCCCAAAGAGAAATCGTGCGGGGCATCGTTTATATACAGAAGAGCATATTCATATTTTGAAATGGTTAATGAATAAAGTTTCTGAGGGAATGATGATTGGACAAGCATTTCAGTTATTAGAAGGGAATCGGTTGCAGAACAACATTCAAAAAGAAAAAATTACAGATACAGAAGTTGTTTTAGTGGACGATATACTACAAGCTTTGTTAAAATTTGATGAAATTACAACTTCTGCATTATTAAACGAGGTTTTTAGTATATATTCAACGGAAAAGGTTGTTACAAGCATCATCCTTCAAGTGGCAAACAAGTTGTTATCTTTAAAAAATAATAATGAGATTGCAATGTCACAATTCAAATATGTTGTAGCATTCTTACAAACACGTCTAGGAATGATATATCATAATGCGTCAGTGTATTCTTCCGTTAACAAAGTTTTCGTTTTAGAAAATAATATATTAAAAGGATTTATTTTCGCGACGTATTTACGACTAAAAGGATATCAAGCAATGTATATGGGGACAAGTTTAGATGAAGAAGGTATTTTACTAGCTATTGAACAATTACAACCTAAATATTTGTTTATATCTTTTGATGATGAACGAGAACTTGAAGAGGCAGTAGAATTTATTGACTTATTGCAAGAAAAAAATGAAAACCTCTCGGGTGGTTTTATAGGAAGAAAAGGCATTGGAGATCAATTAAATCTTCAAAATATCCTAATTGGTAACACGAAAGAAGAATGGGATGGATGGTTAAAAATGTCAGAATAGTCGTTCGAAAAGAACCATCTATTTTCTATTTCATATAATAAAAATTAGATGCAATGGTTACGTAGGGAGGGTATGAGATGAGACTGGAACGTTTAAATTATAATAAGATTAAAATTTTCCTAACATTTGATGATTTATCTGAACGAGGATTAACGAAAGAAGATTTGTGGAGAAATGCACCGAAAGTACAGCAACTATTCCGTGATATGATGCAAGAAGCGAATAAAGAATTAGGGTTTGAAGCGGATGGACCGATTGCTGTTGAAGTATTTTCTCTACAAGCTCAAGGTATGGTTGTAATTGTAACAAAAGAAAATCACGAAGTAGATACAGAAGATGAGTTCCGTGACGAGTTTATTGAAATGCAAGTGACTCTTGATGAAAGTGAACATATACTTTACGAGTTTGCTACATTAGATGATGTAATCAATTTGTCAAATCGCTTATATAACCTTGGTGTAACTGATGGGAAGTTGTATACGTGGGATGATCGTTTTTATCTTTGGATAGAAGAAGAAGAGCAATTTCAATTATTGAAGGCGGATTTTATAGCTATTTTAGCGGAATACGGTAATCCGTCAACAGCAACAATTTACCGCATAATGGAATATGGTAAAGAATTAATGGATTCTCAAGCAATTGAACAAATATACAATTACTTTGTAAAAAAACAAAACCTCAGCTAATGTAACGTAGCTTGAGGTTTTATTTTTATTCAGCTAAAGATTGGAAAATCTAAAATCTATAAAGCGAAGTGTAGGAAACAAGACTAGCCGATCTATATTTAAAAATATAACCAGTATTTTTTGATGAAATAATTGTTTTATCGAACGTATTTTGATGAAAATAAAAAATATTTAAATATTTAAGTATTTTACTTTTCTAAAAGCAATAAAAGGACTATAATAATAGTGAAAACGCTTGCAATGCAAAATAGTTTGTATATATTTGTTAGCGTTTTCTATTGCATTCCAAATTTAACGGTGTATACTAGGCAATGAAGGTTTACTAAACAAGTGAAATTACAGGGGGTTTACTTACTATGGTAGCCGAAAAGGGAACTCAAACGAAAACACAACAACAAGGGGAACAACATTTTGAATTGTTAAATTCAACACAAATTGTAATTAATGAAGCATTAGAAAAATTGGGTTATCCAAACGAAGTATATGAATTATTGAAAGAACCAATTCGTATGATGACAGTGAAAATTCCAGTTCGTATGGATGACGGGACTGTTAAAATATTTACAGGATATCGTGCGCAACATAATGATGCTGTTGGTCCAACGAAAGGTGGAATTCGCTTCCATCCAAACGTAACAGAAAATGAAGTGAAAGCACTTTCTATTTGGATGAGTTTAAAATGTGGTATTGTTGATTTACCATATGGTGGAGGTAAAGGCGGAATCATTTGTGACCCACGTGAGATGTCTTTCCGTGAATTAGAAAGATTAAGCCGCGGTTATGTACGAGCAATTAGCCAAATTGTTGGTCCGACAAAAGATATTCCAGCTCCAGATGTATTTACAAACTCACAAATTATGGCATGGATGATGGATGAGTATAGCCGTATCGATGAATTTAATTCACCAGGATTTATTACAGGTAAACCACTTGTATTAGGTGGATCACACGGACGTGAAACAGCGACTGCAAAAGGTGTAACAATTTGTATTCGTGAAGCTGCGAAAAAACGTGACATTGATATTAAAGGTGCACGCGTTGTTGTTCAAGGATTTGGGAATGCGGGTAGCTTCTTAGCTAAATTTATGCATGATGCAGGCGCGAAAGTAATTGCAATTTCAGATGCGTACGGTGCACTACATGATCCGAATGGATTAGATATTGACTACTTACTAGATCGTCGCGATAGCTTCGGTACTGTAACAAAACTATTTAATAATACAATTTCAAACACAGAATTGTTAGAACTTGATTGCGATATTTTAGTTCCAGCTGCAATTGAGAACCAAATTACAGAAGAAAATGCTGATAAGATTAAAGCGAAAATTGTAGTTGAAGCTGCAAATGGTCCAACTACATTAGAAGCAACAAAAATCTTAACAGATCGTGGTATCTTACTTGTTCCAGACGTATTAGCAAGTGCTGGTGGCGTTACGGTATCTTACTTTGAGTGGGTACAAAATAACCAAGGTTACTACTGGACTGAGGAAGAAGTAGAACAACGTTTAGAAAAAGTAATGGTAAAATCATTCGATTCAATCTATGAAACATCACAAGTTCGTAAAGTAAACATGCGCTTAGCTGCATACATGATTGGTGTTCGTAAAATGGCTGAGGCTAGTCGCTTCAGAGGTTGGGTATAATATATAATGTTTTGAGAAAACGTGATTTCCTTTTGAGGGAATCGCGTTTTTTGTTGAAGTTACTAGTTAGAGGTGTTGGATATGAATAATGAAATGATGAATCGAGTAGATTGATTAGAAGAAAGGGTAAACCAACTAGAAAGTAAAATAGTAAGGATTGAAAATACTCAGAAAACAAGTATTTTTAGAATGTTTGGAGAGGGTTTATTGCATCTGGTTGTTGGAGGGCTGATTATCGCAGTAGTAATTGGAATTATTACGTAGCTTGGTGAAAAATAAAATAAAAACAAAAAGAACGTTTGTTCTACACGAACAAACGTGCTATACTTTCCTTAGATAAGCAAAACGGAAACGATTTTAAGGAGAGATAAATGATGAAAATGACAGTAGACCAAAGATTTATGATGCCAGCAGATGTTGTGGAACGAGTGGAAGTTTTACGAAATAATCATAGTAAGCGTGGATCATTATTACAATCAGTAAATAAGTTTTTCGGTTTAGATACGAAAGAAGATTGTGTTTGGTTTTACGGTTTTTACGGAGTGGCTGTAAGTATTGTATTATTTATGGTATTCACATCAAATATTTTCGATTTTCTCTTCGCATAAGAAATAATGCCATAAGGACATTGCCACCGAATACATATATAAGGAAGTAAGGTAATTTTTTAGAGCGGGAGTTGGTAGTAATGGCGATGTTCCCTATTGAGCGTAATTATATTGGGTATGGAAATTCACGACCAGGAATTCCTCTTTCAAAAGTAAGATTTATTGTAAGTCATGACACGGGGAACCCTGGTAGCAATGCGATAGGAAATCGGGATTACTTTAATGAAATACAACCGAAAGCTTCAGCGCATACATTTATTGATGATAAAACAATATTAGAAATTGTCCCTATAAATGAAGTTGCGTACCATGTTCGATACAATGTGCCAACGGATAATGATTTATTCGGTTATGATGCGAATAAGGCTGCAATTGGGGTTGAAATTTGCTATGGTGGCGACGTAAACTTTTGGGAGGCGTATACTCGTTTTACGTGGTATCACGCTTATTTATGTCAAAATTTCGGTTTAAATCCTAAAAAGGCTATTGTGTCACACAAAACGTTGGATCCTACTCGGAAAATCGATCCTGAAAATGTATTAGGGCAACAAGGAATTAAATTTCAGCAGTTTTTAGCAGATGTCTATCGGATGTATGTTTCGTTTAGATGACAAATATATGAAAAATGAATACAATAAAGATAGGTGCCTACTGCTGTAAGTAGGTTTTTTCTTGTTTATATAAATAAAGCAGAGGTAGAAGACTAGGAGTGAACCGAGTATGCAAAAAGAAACAGTTATTATTATCGGAGGCGGTCCATGCGGATTAGCAGCGGCGATTTCGTTGCAAAAAGTGGGGTTAAATCCGTTAGTGATCGAAAAAGGGAACATTGTAAATGCGATTTATAATTATCCAACTCATCAAACATTTTTCTCCTCTAGTGAAAAATTAGAAATTGGTGAAGTTGCTTTTATTACAGAAAATCGTAAGCCATTTCGTAATCAAGCGCTCGCGTATTATCGTGAAGTAGTAAAGCGTAAATCTATACGTGTAAACGCATTTGAACGAGTGGAACAAGTTCAAAAAGATGGTGATGTTTTTAAAGTTGAAACGACGAAGCGTGACGGAAACAAAGAAATATATGTGGCGAAATACATTGTTGTCGCAACTGGATATTATGATAATCCGAATTATATGAATGTACCTGGTGAGAAACTTGAGAAAGTAGCTCATTATTTCAAAGAAGGACATCCTTATTTTGATCGAGATGTTGTTGTAATAGGTGGTAAAAATTCAAGTATAGATGCGGCGTTAGAGCTTGTTAAATCGGGTGCACGTGTAACAGTTCTATACCGTGGCGGGGAATACTCGCCAAGTATTAAGCCGTGGATTTTGCCGGAATTTGAGGCGTTAGTACGAAATGGGACAGTTCAAATGCATTTCGGGGCTCATGTGAAAGAAATTACTGAACATACATTAACATATACGGTTGATGGTGAATCATTTACAATCAAAAATGATTTTGTATTTGCGATGACAGGTTACCATCCTGATCATAGCTTCTTAACGAAGATGGGTGTTCGGATTGATGAAGAAACAGGGCGTCCGATTTATACAGAGGATAGAATGGAAACAAACGCTGAAAATATTTTCATTGCAGGTGTAATTGCTGCTGGGAATAACGCAAATGAAATATTTATCGAGAACGGTAGATTCCATGGAGATGCGATTGCGCAAACCATTGCATCAAGAGAAGAATAAAAAAAAGCTGTCGAAATTCGACAGCTTCTTTTTTAATCGTGCATATACATATTTTGGATTGCTTCATGAGAATTTGTATTCTCTAATGCGACTAATAATTTAATACGCGCCTTTTGAGCATTTAAACCGTATGTGAATATAACGCCCATATCTTTTAATTGCTTGCCGCCACCTTCATACGAATATACATCTTGAACGATACCGTTGAAACAGCGAGACACTAATACGACAGGAATTCCTTTTCCTATTAATCGTTCTAGACTTGGAAGTGTTCTTGGAGGTAAATTACCTTGTCCAAGTGCTTCGATAACAATTCCGTCTACTGGTAGTGTTTCGATTGCTGATAATAATGTATCATCCATACCTGCGTATGCTTTTAGAACGACAACGTTTTTAGAAATCTGTCGTACTGTGCATGTTTCGTGATGCACTAAAGCATGATGGAAAACAACACCACGCTTTGTTACCATGCCAATTGGTCCGTACTGTGGACTTTGGAATGTCGCGACATTACTTGTGTGCGTTTTTGTTACATTTGTAGCACAATGTATTTCGTCGTTTAATACAACTAGAACGCCTTTTTCAGCAGCTTCATTACTACTAGCAACTTTTACAGCTGATAAGAAATTATATAGACCATCAGCACCTAATTCATTACTAGAGCGCATTGCTCCTGTCACAACGATTGGGATCGTTGCTTGAACTGTTAAATCAAGAAAATAAGCTGTCTCTTCTAATGTATCGGTACCATGCGTAATGACTACGCCGTGAATATCGTCTTGTTTTACTCTTTCGTCAATGATGACTTGTAATTGTAGCATTTCGCTAGGAGTCATGTGAGGAGATGGAAGATGGAACACATCTTCGACAATTAAATCAACATCGCCTTCTAAATCAGGAATAAATTTTAAAAGAGGATTCTTTTCACCTGGTTGTACGACCCCAGTTTCTTTATCTTCCTCCATTGCAATTGTTCCACCTGTGTGTAAAACTAGGATTCTTTTCAATGCTTATACCCCTTTCAAGTTGAAAAATACATTTAGAACATAACATGTTTTGAGTAAATTCGACAATGAAAATGTATAAAAGTATGGTTAGAAAATGACAATAAAATAAATTACTTTAAGTGTGCTTCGGTAAGTGGTTATTAGGTTAGGTTTTGTTTATGGAAATTTATGAGAGGAGATGTGTAAGTGTAGAGAGGGAAGGAGTGAGTTTTTTGAAAAAAGTGGAGAAAATTATAATTCGTATATTACTGATTCAATTTATTTGTCTTTCTTTCGTCCAACTGCTTTTTATACATAAATCTTCAGTGAAATATTTATCGAAAATTGTTTATTACGAAGGTGTCGTCACGCAAAATAAGGCGGAAATCTTACAGGTGAATAAGTAGTTTTCATTTTCTTCTATGATGGATTATGCTACAATAATTGAGGATTTAATGACGTGAGGCAAATGAGAAGAAGCAGGGGGAGAATACCTGCTTTTCGTTTTGTTTTTATAAGTGAAAAATGAGGTGTTACAATGGATAAACGAATTTCGATTGCTATAGATGGTCCAGCGGCTGCTGGGAAAAGTACAGTTGCAAAAGTTGTTGCGAAAAAACTTTCATATGTTTACATTGATACAGGCGCAATGTACCGTGCTATTACATATGCAGCCCTTGAACAAAAAGTGGATATTGAAAATGAAGAAAAGTTAATGGAAGTTGTAAAAAATGTAAATATTGAATTTCAGCAAGGGGAAAATACACAACTTGTATTTTTAAATGGACAAGATGTTTCCGAAGTGATTCGTACGCCAGATGTGACGAATCGCGTATCTATTGTAGCAAAGCATCGCCTTGTTCGTGAAGAAATGGTACGTCGTCAACAAGAATTAGCTGAAAAAGGCGGCGTAGTAATGGATGGCCGTGATATTGGTACACATGTACTACCAGATGCTGAAGTGAAAATCTTTATGCTTGCTTCTGTAGAAGAAAGAGCGGAAAGAAGATATTTAGAAAATATGAATAAAGGTTTCGATTCTAATTTAGAGCAGTTAAAAGAAGACATTGCTAGGCGTGATAAATTAGATTCAGAACGCGAAGTTTCTCCTTTGAAAAAAGCTGATGATGCATTGGAATTAGATACAACTTCTTTATCAATTGAAGAAGTTGTCCAAAAAATTATGGGTATTGTTTCAGGAGTATTTGCGAAATAAAGAAAGAGGACTATCCTCTTTCTTTTTTTTTTTTTGAAATGTAAAGGATAAGTGAATTATAAGTCTCTTTTCTTGACAAATGGGCTAATTTGTAAGAAGTTAGTTACAGAGGGGAAAAACTGTCAGAATATATTCGCTATTATATTTCAAATCATACTTTCTTCAAGATGATTTTGCTGTATACTATTTATATAGGTTTAATATAGTTTCTTGTGAACTGTATTGAACCAGAATATGTGATGATAAATTCTTAAACATGCAAATGAAAACATTTTTTTTCATTTCGTATATACATAAAAATGCTTTGTCAATTCTGTAGGGAGGTATTTCCATGGTAGAGAAAATGAATGAAGAAGTTATGAATTCAAAAGAATTACAAGTTGGTGACGTTGTTACAGGTTCTGTAACGAAAGTTGAAGAGAAACAAGTGCTTGTAAATGTTGGATACAAAACAGATGGCGTAATTCCGATTAGTGAGTTAGCTAACGTTCATATTGAAAAAGCAAGCGATGTTGTAGAATTAGATCAAACACTTGAATTGAAAATTATTAAATTAGAAGAAGATGATCTTGTTTTATCTAAGAGAGCTGTTGACGCAGAAAAAGCGTGGGTAGAATTACAAGAGAAATTTAATTCTGGTCATGTATTTGATGTTACTGTAAAAGATATCGTGAATGGTGGGTTAGTTGTGGACCTTGGTGTTCGTGGTTTTATCCCAGCTTCACTTGTAGAGGTACATTATGTAGAAGATTTTGCTGACTATAAAGGAAAAACATTAGCGGTGAAAATTGTTGAATTAGACCGTGAAAAAAATCGTGTTATTCTTTCACATAAAGCGGTAGTAGAACTAGAACTAGATTCTAAGAAAAAAGAAGCAATCTCTTCGTTAAAAGAAGGGGATATTGTTGAAGGAACAGTACAACGATTAACGGATTTTGGTGCTTTCGTTAACGTTGGTGGTGTGGACGGTTTAGTACACATTTCACAAATTTCACACGAACGTGTAGAGCAACCTTCTGAGGTATTAGAGCAAGGTCAAAAGGTAAAGGTAAAAGTGTTATCTGTTGATGCTGATACGCAACGTATTTCTTTATCAATTAAAGCAGCTCAGCCGGGACCTTGGGAAAATGTTGCTGGCGAAATAAAGGCTGGAGATATTCGTGAGGGCGTAGTAAAACGCCTTGTTACATTCGGTGCATTTGTTGAAATTTTACCTGGTGTTGAAGGGCTTGTGCATGTATCTCAAATTGCAAATCGTCACGTGAAAAATCCAAATGAAGTATTGGAAATGGGACAAGAAGTAAAAGTGAAAGTACTTGAAGTCCATGTAGCAGAAAAACGTATTTCTTTAAGCATAAAAGAAACGCTTGAAGAAAATAATGTAACAGAAGATTATAGCCAATATGAGCCAAATGCTGATTCTGCTACTTTCCAGTTAAGTGATATTATTGGTGAACAACTGAAAAAATTAAAGAAATAAAGAGGGGTACAAGTGGTAAGGGCAAAACGTAAATTAGATCATATTGAATATGCTCTTTCTACTGGTCAGTCTCGTACGCATGGCTTTCATGATATTGATTTTGTGCATCAAAGCTTGCCAAATTCAAGTTATGATACTGTAACATGTGAAACAAAAATCGGCGAACTTTCACTAAGTTCGCCGATTTTTATCAATGCGATGACTGGTGGTGGAGGAGAGCAAACATTACATATTAATGAGCAATTAGCATATGTAGCGAAACATCATAACCTTGCTATGGCTGTAGGATCGCAAATGGCAGCTTTAAAAAATGAAAGCGAGGCGGCTTCTTATAAGATCGTCAGAAAGGTAAACCCAAATGGTATTTTCTTTGCTAATTTGGGGAGTGAGGCAACTGTCGAACAGGCAGAGCGTGCCGTTGATATGATTGAAGCGAATGCACTGCAAATTCATTTAAATGTCATACAAGAGTTAACGATGCCAGAAGGAGACCGTGATTTTACTGGTGTACTTCGGCGAATTGAACAAATTGTTTTAAACAGTAAAGTTCCTGTCATTGTAAAAGAAGTGGGATTTGGAATGAGTAAGGAAACAGTACAACAGTTAGCGAGTATAGGTATAACAGCAATTGATATTGGCGGACAAGGTGGTACGAATTTTGCTGCTGTTGAAAATGAAAGAAGACAGCGAATGCTTTCTTATTTTAATAACTGGGGCATACAAACAGCTACCTCGATTATTGAAGCAACCTCTATAAATAATAACCTCTCTTTTATTGCATCTGGGGGTATACAAACAGCAATTGACGTGGCGAAGGCAATCGCATTAGGGGCGAATACAACTGCGTTTGCTGGATACTTTTTACGTATTTTAATGCAAGATGGTGTTGAGAAGTTAGTGGATGAAATCGATCTTTTACATACAGATTTAAAATTTATTATGACAGCTCTTGGCGTGAAGACGATAGAAGAGTTGCAATCTGTACCTCTTGTTGTAAAAGGCGAAACATATCATTGGTTAGCGCAGCGAGGGATTGACACTGCACATTATAGTAGGCGATAAAAAATCAACCGTCCGGTTGATTTTTTTCAGAGTGTTGAGAAACCCTTTAGGGTTTCCAACACTCTGATATCTTTTGAATTTTATTAAATGAAAACAATAATAAATGATAGAAACTAAGAAAATAGCCCTTCACCTGACCCAAAAGGGTCAGGTGAAGGGCTATTTTTTTCATGTTGACACAGAACGGAAAAAGAGGTTAAGACACAGTCTATAAAAAATCAATGGTCCGGGCGGGAAGTTAGCAATCTATATAATTCTATAAATGGAAAAAAGAGAGAATTTATATTATAATAAAGGTATATAGGAATATTGTACGAAAAAGCTATGATTGAAAAAGGGGTTATAAAAATGAAGAAATGTAGAAAATGTGCTGCTGAATTATTGGAGGATTCTTACTTTTGCCATGTTTGTGGAGAGAAATATGGCAAAAGTAAGAAAGTATTCCTCTCTATATAGCTGGTTAGCGATAAAACAAGATAAGAGATTGTTATTTAAGAATCAAAATAAACAAGAAAAAATTTACGATAATTTAGGGGATGAGGATGTTAATAAAAAAGGAGATAATGTATCTTCAAATAGTAAAAATACGATAGGACGCATTACATATAATAGTGAAGATGTTAATATCCATGCACGAAATATAAGAGAAGATACAGAGATTTCTGCATATAATAAAAAGATTGAAATTTCATTAACTTCAAATGTAAGAGAAGGGGGTCTAGTTCGACAACAGTACAATCAACAATTAAAACGGCGAATATTGCAATCGCAGTCGGGAATAAATTGTATAGGAATCCAATGGTGAATGCAGGAAGTGGAATAGAAGCACTAATTTTGCCAAGGGAATTAGGAGAAGACAAAAATCCATCGGAAGATTCGTATGTGAATTACTATTTTAATATACCAAATGAAGTGGGTTTAAGTAATGCTGAAGTAGTATTACTTTCTGATCAAGGAAATACCATTGTGAGTAGGGAAATTAAAGAGGAAAAAGAAGATATTGTAGGCGTGAAAAAAGAGGTTGAGCGAAAGTTAAATGAAATAGGAGAGACGGATTATGTACGTGTTGAGGTAAAGAGTAAAAATCCTTCTCTTCATACGTATTATGTTATTACATATTCTAAAAAACCAACAGGTATAGTTACGATTGATGCCTCATCAAGTGATAGGGCTTATAATGCGAAAACAAAAGAATTATATGACGAGTAGAAATAAAATAATTGTGTAAAAAGACGGTTTCGTACATTATCGAAACCGTCTTTTTGTATTGCCCGTAAAAGCCCGATTGCTGTGGGCTAATAATCAGTGTGGATGGATACCCCCGCTGAAGTTTCACTTTATTTAATGCTGATTCTGTTTTCGAGCTTGCTCCGGTGTATCAAGACTTGTTGCACCGGGATATTGAAGTGATTGGTCGCGATCAGATTCAACGCGGCGTGATTCTCTTAGTTTTCGTTCTTGGCGATCTTTACCCATTGTGAGTTACACCTCCTTATTAAAAGTTTTGCTGTTATGAGAAAAACTATGCACAAAGAAAAGGGGGATTAACTTTCATAAAAAGTTCCCATAATGGAAAACATAGGAGGTGAAGTGATGGATGGGAGTACTTTTTATTTTGTTGCTTGGATAGGGTGGATTGTCGTGACCTTTTTTATGAAAAAAGAATCTATTCGTTGGAAGATAAGTGCTTGTATATTAATTTTTATTATTTGTTCTCCGTTAAATGTGACGATTGCGTCTTTCACGATATCGGTAAATGCCCTTTTGCTTTGTATTATTTCTTTTGTAGGCATCACGTTATATTCTATTTGGAAAAAATTATATACCTTACTTTCGGCACTTATTATTGCAATGTTATATACAAGCTTTCATTTGTTAGAAGTATATGATCCAATTTGGATTGTGGTTGATAGGTTGTTGCTGTTAAGTGGTGCACTTGTGTATGCATCGGTTTTATTGCACGGGGATCGCATATTACGATTATGCTCCTTATATATAGGGATGTTACAAGGTGAATTGTTGGTGACGCTTATTTTTCGTAAATTACATTTTCCTTATGAATATGGCAGTTTAGCTTTTTTAGATGTTGCTGCTGTTTCCACTTTATTTATGGCGATTTTACTTTGGATTACGAAAGCATCAGTATATATGGAACAATTTAAGAGGAAAACACGTAAAAGAAAGGCGAGGGTAATGCATGACTGAATATACACCAGCTATTTTATGTGGCGTAATTGCAGGTACAATAACTAGGGTGTTAATGCTTCGTACCGATACGAGGCAATATCCGACGAGGCTCCACGGAAAAATTATTCATATCGCGATGGGATTAATTGCGGCTGCCCTAGGAGCAATTGCGATTCCGTCTGTTTTGAAAAAAGATTTCTCTGCAATTACATTTCTTACGTTAGCAGCGACGCAATTTCGTGATGTGCGCAATATGGAAAGAAATACGCTTCAACAATTAGATGGATATGAGCTCGTACCACGTGGTAATACATACATTGAAGGAATTGCATTAGTATTTGAAAGTCGTAACTACTTGGCGATGTTAACGTCGTTTGTAACAACGTTTGCGTATATAGGATTCCATTCATGGATTGCCGGGGTAATTACTGGTACAGTAAGTTTTTTCATTGCGAAAAAATTAATGTCAGGTAAAAGACTTCATGACCTTGTAGAAATAGAACACGTTCCACTTCGTTTTGAAGGAGCGGGACTTTATATTGATAATATTTACATTATGAATATTGGATTGCCAGCAAGGCAAGAAGAAATTATGAAGTATGGAATGGGATTTATTTTAAAACCGAAATCGATAGATGCGATGGTTACAATCTCAAACTTAGGACAACGTCAAGCTATTTTACATGATGTTTCGGTTGCTTTAGGAATATATAGAGATTCTGGAACGCCGGCACTTGTACCGTTAGCGAAGCGTGATTTAGAGGATGGGAGAGTTGGGATTTTTGTTCTGCCGCAAGATCAAGATGCAGAAAAAGCGATAGGGGTAATCGGAAATGTACCAACATTAGAGAGTGCTGTTCATATGTCATCAGAAGCTCCGAAAGGAAGGGGAGATAAGAGATGATGTTAGAAAGTGTTATTCTCGCAGTCATTACAACAACGCCAGAGAAATTTGCAGGTGGTGCCCCTTTATTTATTTGCGAGTCGACAGAGGAACTGGAATTTGTTGCAAATAATTTAGAGGCTATTTTAGATGGGATTGCACATCGCTTACAAGATAATGTATATATTATTGTGAAACATTAGTAACGTGTGGTATAATGTGAGGTGTTTTGATACGTTGAGAAATATTCTGGAATGCAAATCCCTTCTTGCACAAAGAAGGGTTTTTTACATAATAAACAGAAGCAAGTTGAAAGGATGAAAGTATATGCCGAAACCAGTAATAGCAATAGTAGGCCGCCCGAACGTAGGAAAATCTACTATTTTCAATAGAATTGTTGGAGAAAGAGTTTCAATCGTAGAAGATATACCAGGTATAACGCGAGACCGTATTTATAGTGCGGGAGAATGGTTAAATCATGAGTTTAACATTATTGATACAGGTGGAATTGATATTGGAGACGAGCCGTTCTTGACACAAATTCGTCAACAGGCGGAAGTAGCGATTGATGAAGCAGATGTTATCATTTTTATGACGAATGGTCGCGATGGTGTAACTGCAGCAGATGAAGAAGTTGCTAAAATTTTATACCGTTCTAAAAAACCAATTGTACTTGCGGTAAATAAGGTTGATAATCCAGACATGCGTAGTGATATTTATGATTTTTATGCATTAGGATTTGGCGAGCCATTCCCGATTTCAGGTACACACGGTTTAGGACTTGGTGATTTGTTAGATGAAGCTGCAAATCATTTTCCAAAGATTGAAGAAGAAGCGTATGACGATGAAACAATCCGTTTCTCTTTAATTGGACGTCCAAACGTAGGGAAATCATCACTTGTAAATGCACTTCTTGGTCAAGAACGTGTAATTGTAAGTAATATAGCGGGAACGACACGTGATGCTGTCGATACACCATATAGTAAAGATGATCAAGACTATGTAATCATCGATACAGCTGGTATGCGTAAAAAAGGGAAAGTATACGAAAGTACAGAAAAGTATAGTGTACTTCGTGCACTTAGAGCGATTGAACGTTCTGACGTTGTTTTAGTCGTTTTAGACGGAGAAGAAGGAATTATTGAGCAAGATAAAAAAATCGCTGGATATGCTCATGATTCAGGACGAGCTGTTATTATCGTTGTAAACAAATGGGATGCAGTGAAAAAAGATGAAAAAACAATGAAAGCATTTGAAGAAAACATCCGTGCTCATTTCCAATTTTTAGAGTATGCACCGATTGTATTCTTATCTGCGAAAACGAAAAAGCGTACACAAACGTTATTACCGGTTATCAATGAGGTAAATGAAAGCCATAGCATCCGTGTACAAACGAATGTATTAAATGATGTAATTATGGATGCGGTAGCGATGAATCCAACGCCGACACATAATGGTAGCCGTCTGAAAATCTTCTATGCGACACAGGTTGCGGTAAAACCACCAACATTTGTTATATTTGTAAACGATACAGAATTAATGCACTTTTCATATGAGCGCTTCTTAAAGAATCGTTTACGTGAAGCGTTCGGTTTTGTAGGAACGCCGATTCACATTATCGCTAGAGCAAGAGACTAATGGAGAGGATGTGATTTTATGACAAAAATCACAGTAATAGGAGCAGGTAGCTGGGGAACAGCGTTAGCGATGGTATTAGCTGACAATGGGCATGATGTACGTATTTGGGGAAACCGTCCTGAACTCATGAATGAAATTAATACGAAGCGTGAGAACAGTAGATATCTTCCAGGGATTACATTGCCAAGCACAATCGTAGCCTACTCTTCTTTAGAAGAAGCATTAGTAGATGTAAATACAGTACTGCTAGTAGTACCGACGAAAGCGTACCGAGACGTATTGCAAGAGATGAAAGAAATTGTTACAGAGCCAATTACTTGGATTCATGCAAGTAAAGGAATAGAACCAGGTACGTCAAAACGTATTTCGGAAGTGATTGAGGAAGAAATTCCAGAGAGCTTGATTAAGGATGTTGTTGTACTATCTGGGCCGAGTCATGCTGAAGAAGTAGGTTTGCGCCAAGCGACGACTGTTACGTCTGCAGCAAAACGTATGGAAGCGGCTGAGGAAGTACAGGATCTGTTTATGAATAGCTATTTCCGTGTATATACAAACCCAGATATCGTTGGAGTTGAACTAGGTGGTGCTTTAAAAAATATTATTGCACTAGCTGCGGGAATAACTGACGGACTTGGATTAGGTGATAATGCGAAAGCCGCATTAATGACACGTGGTTTAACGGAAATTGCTCGTTTAGGAAGAAAGATGGGCGGAAATCCACTGACATTTGCTGGTCTAACTGGTATGGGGGACTTAATTGTAACTTGTACAAGTGTGCATAGTCGAAATTGGCGTGCGGGAAATATGCTTGGAAAAGGACATTCTTTAGAAGAAGTATTAGAAAGTATGGGTATGGTTGTTGAAGGTGTACGAACAACGAAAGCTGCTCATGAATTGGCAGAGAAAATGGAAGTTGAGATGCCGATTACAGCCGCTTTATATGACGTGTTGTTCAATGGGAAAAATGTAAAAGATACAGTAGGCTCATTGATGGGGCGTGTTCGAAAACATGAAGTTGAAGCGATACCTGATTTATTATAAAAAAAGCGGTAGAAGTACATTTTGTGCTTCTACCGTTTTTTTGTTTTCTGGGTCTTTTCACCAATTTTTCATTTGTGCATAGGATGAAGAGTAACTTGAGGAGAGGGTGAAAAGAATGGATAACAACATTTTTAGTAACATTGAAAAGGAAGCGAAAGTGAATAAAGAAGATATTTTTAAATTAGCATCATCTGTTCAAAATGCGAACTTACGTGATGAGAAAGTGCTTCGCCAATTGATTCATCAAGTTGCTTTAATGGCAGGACGTGAAGTGCCGAAAGAGCAAGAGGATCAAATTGTAAAAGCGATTATTAACAATAATATGCCGGCGGATTTTGGTTCGTTAAGTAAAATGTTTAAAAAATAAATTATGAGAAACAAAGAGTTTAGAGAATGCATATGATAGTTATGAAAGAATGGGAATAGAGCTGTTAAGGGCATATTTGGTCAACCGAAGCGCATCATTTCGTGCTTCGGTTTTATTATTTTAAATAAAAATCATCAATTCACGAAAAAATGATGATTTTTATTTGTTTAAAGATTTTAATTTGTTAAAATAGTATAAAAATAGATTGAAAGTAAAGGGGTGTATATATGTCGGAAGGGCTTATGAAAATGTGGTTTGCTTTAGGGGCAATTGGATTTATGTTTCTTGCAGTAAGTTTTATTTTATTAAGTAGGCATAAAATGAAGAATAAATTTTTGAAAGGGATTACAGCTTTAGTAGCGTACACCCTCATGATTGTATCGGGAATTGTTATTTTCCTTGTTGTATTTAGTGGCCCTATTGAGCAATAAAGGATGTGTAGTCGGTAAATGTTACAAAAGGAACAGTCCATACTAGCATGAAAAGGTGATTGTCAGTGAAAAAAATCCATATTATTTTAATATTTTGTTGCATGAGCATTTTAACAGGGTGTATGTATCCAAGAGAAAATATGAAACAAAGTGCTATTCCTTATGAAGACCAGTTGCAAGTTGTACAAAAAGCCATTAATACATATAAGGAGCAAACGGATGGTTTATTACCAATTAAGACGCGTGATATGAGTACGCCGATTTATCAGAAGTATCCAATTGATTTTCAAAAAATTGCTCCAAGGTACATACAAGAGGCGCCAGGGAATGCGTATGAAAGTGGTGGAGTATATCAATATGTATTAATAGATGTTGAAAAAAATCCGACAGTAAAGTTAATTGATGTGAGAATGGCGGAACAAATTCAAGAAGTGGCATTGAAGCTAAGGATGTATCGGGATGAACATCAATATCCACCTTTTAAAAAAGTGATTACAGATGGTGTTTATGAATTAGACTTCAAAAAACTAGGATATAAAGATGTACCACAAGTGACAAGTCCGTACTCAGGAAAAGGTCTCCCTCTTGTAATCAATGAAAAAGGAGAATTGTTTGTTGATTATAGAATCGACTTATATGAAGTGTTGAAAAAAAATGAAGGGCAATTTAAAGAAGGCGAAGATATCCGGAGTATACTATCGAAGGATTCCCCGTTTGTTCCTGCATATTCTTTGCCGTACACAGTAAAAAATGGAGAACCAATTTTTTTAAAATCATAAGTCATGAACCTTTCTTTTAGTGAATAAGTTCTAGAAGAAAGGTTTTTTATGTTATACAACTTGCGATGCAAACAAAAGGTATTTTTAAATAGTCATATGAAATTGGACAAAATTATATGATATATTGTCCGAACTTCTAGAATACCATTATATTATATCAGATATTATAGGCAACGTTAGAGAAGGTATTAGTTGACTATAAACGTGGAATTATTCCCAAAAATATTGAGGGAGGGAATCACTTGGAAAAGGTAGATATTTTTAAAGATATTGCGGAACGCACAGGCGGTGATATTTATTTTGGAGTTGTAGGAGCTGTTCGAACAGGGAAATCAACATTTATTAAAAAATTTATGGAACTTGTTGTTATTCCCAATATTGAAAATGAGTCAGACCGTCAAAGAGCGCAGGATGAACTGCCTCAAAGTGCTGCTGGTCGTACAATAATGACGACGGAACCGAAGTTTGTTCCAAACCAAGCGGTTTCTATCGAAGTAGATGAAGGTCTTGAAGTGAATATTCGATTAGTAGATTGTGTTGGATATACGGTTCCAGGAGCAAAAGGCTATGAAGATGAGAATGGTCCGCGCATGATTAATACTCCTTGGTATGAAGAGCCTATTCCATTCCATGAAGCTGCAGAAATCGGAACACGTAAAGTAATTCAAGAGCATTCAACAATAGGTGTCGTTATTACAACAGATGGAACAATTGGTGAAATTCCAAGAAGAGATTATATAGAGGCAGAAGAACGCGTTGTAAATGAGTTAAAAGAAGTAGGAAAGCCTTTCATTATGATTATCAATACTGTACAGCCATATCATCCAGATACGGAGCAGTTACGTCAAAGTTTATCAGAAGAATATGATATCCCAGTAATTGCGATGAGTGTAGAGAGTTTAAGAGAAACAGATGTGTATAACGTACTTCGAGAAGCGTTATTCGAGTTCCCGGTTTTAGAAGTGAATGTAAACCTTCCGAGCTGGGTAATGGTGCTAAATGAAGGACATTGGTTACGCCAAAGTTATCAGGAAGCGGTTCAAGAGACTGTAAAGGATATAAAACGTCTTCGTGATGTGGACCGTGTCGTTTGGCAGTTTAGTCAATATGAATTTATTGATCGAGCAAGTCTAGCTGGCATTGATATGGGGCAAGGTGTGGCAGAGATTGATTTATATGCGCCAGATGAATTGTATGATCAAATTTTAAAAGAAGTAGTAGGAGTAGAGATTCGAGGGAAAGATCATTTATTGAAGCTTATGCTCGATTTATCTCATGCGAAAACAGAGTATGACCAAGTGGCGGATGCCCTGCGGATGGTAAAACAAACCGGATATGGAGTAGCAGCGCCTGCATTAGCTGATATGAGCTTAGATGAACCGGAAATTATTCGTCACGGTTCAAGGTTCGGTGTTAAATTAAAAGCGGTTGCGCCGTCTATTCATATGATTAAAGTGGATGTAGAATCAACATTTGAACCGATTATCGGTACTGAAAAACAAAGTGAAGAACTAGTTCGTTACTTGATGCAAGATTTTGAAGATGACCCGCTATCAATTTGGAATTCTGATATATTTGGGCGCTCTCTTAGCTCTATTGTTAGAGAAGGAATTCAAGCGAAGTTATCACTAATGCCAGAAAACGCTCGTTATAAGTTAAAAGAAACGCTAGAAAGAATTATTAATGAAGGATCTGGCGGATTAATTGCGATTATATTATAAGAAAAAAATCCCTCTAATTGCAGAGGGATTTTTTTCTTTTTGAGTTCGTAATAGAAAAATAAACAGCCATTATCTAATATTTTGTTGTAAATTGTCAAGTTTCATCAGAAATTCACATTTTAAGAGTAACAATTTCCTTAAAAATATTGAATTATAAAGGAGAATCGTATAATATAGGCGTTGATAATGATTTATCTACATCTTTGTAGTATAGAATTTGCAAAAATTGCCTACAAATGAAAGTAAGACTCATTTTATGATCATTATACAGTCTTATCTTTGGGAGGAGGTGAATGGCATGAACAAGACAGATTTAATCAATGCTGTTGCAGAAGCAAGTTCCCTTTCTAAAAAGGACGCAACAAAAGCAGTGGACGCTGTTTTTGATTCTATCTTAGAAGCTTTAAAACAAGGTGATAAAGTACAACTAATCGGATTCGGTAACTTCGAAGTTCGTGAGCGTGCGGCTCGTAAAGGTCGTAACCCACAAACAGGTGAGGAGATTGAAATCGCTGCAAGTAAAGTACCTGCATTCAAACCTGGTAAAGCGTTAAAAGATGCGGTTAAATAATCCTTACATATTAACAGGGAAGAAGAGTTTCCTTTTTGGAAACTCTTCTTTTTGCTTTTAAAAACATAAATATGCTAGAATGTGTTCGTATCACTTTTAGGTTTTTCGGGAGGGCTAGCGGATGGCAAAAGTTAATTTAGAACAAATTGAACATGCAGTACGTCTTATTTTAGAGGCAATCGGAGATGACCCAAATCGCGAGGGAGTACTTGATACACCGAAACGTGTTGCGAAAATGTACGCAGAAGTATTCTCAGGGATGCATGAGGATCCGAAAGAGCATTTACACAAAGTATTCGGAGAAGACCACGAAGAGCTTGTATTAGTAAAAGATATACCATTCTATTCGATGTGTGAGCATCATCTTGTTCCGTTTTATGGAGTTGCTCACGTTGCATATATTCCGCAAGGTGGAAAAGTAACAGGGCTAAGTAAATTAGCCCGTACTGTAGACACAATTGCGCGTCGTCCGCAACTACAGGAACGAATTACATCAACAGTAGCTAACTCTATTATGGAAGTACTAGAGCCGCATGGTGTAATGGTAGTAGTAGAAGCAGAGCATATGTGTATGACGATGCGTGGTGTGAAAAAGCCTGGTGCGAAAACAATAACGACTGCGGTGCGCGGCGTGTTAGAAAATGATGCAGCAGCACGTAGTGAAATTTTATCGTTTATTAAGACGAAGTAAAGAAAAGCGGGAAACTGCTTTTCTTTTTTTTATATACAAAAAAATGATATAGTTTTAGTGTTAAAGAGCAAGAATATAAAGGGTGAAAATTACTTCTGCCTTTTGTGGAAATGAATGTTTGTAGTTGTTAGAGACGAAGATAACTCGTATGAATGAAAGGTGAGGCTTTATTCGGGGGCAGTTTGGCAGAAGTAGCCAAGTTTTGATTATAGAAAATAGAATGTATGTGTTATAATAAATTTTATGAATTAGAAAACAAGGGTGATTTTTTGTGTGTGACATCTACGGAGGGTATGCGGGTATTAAAGAGAAATTGATGGAGAAATTACGCCATCCTTATTTTATAAACTATATTGAAGAACCATTTATTGATGAAGAAAAAATAGCGCTGTTATACGGTGCATTAAAAAGTGCAAATATACATAAAGAACAAATTGATCATTATGTAGTAACGATTATGCTTGTACAAATTGCTCTTGATACACATGAAAAAGTATCAAATAAAGCAAACGAAGAGACGAGTGGATTCCATAAGCGTCGTCAATTGACAGTTCTTGCAGGGGATTATTATAGTGGTCTATACTATTACTTATTGTCAATGAATTGTGATATTATCTTAATTCGTGCACTTGCTGAAGGAATTAAGGAGATTAATGAACATAAAATTATGCTATATCAAAAAGCACATGTGGCGATTCAAGACATAATGGAAAGTGTAGTAATAATTGAATCTGCGCTTTTGCAAAAAACATGTGATCATTTTCATTTATCTAATTGGAAACCATATATAACTTATGTGTTAGGAAAAAATCGTCTTCAAAAAGAGTGTCAATTGTATGCGGATAAACAAAATTCACCTGTTTTTCAAGCGGTCCAAAAAATCTCATTGGATGACGATAAAAATCTAGAAACAGTTATTAATGAATGGCTTATGGAAATGAGAAAGCAGGAAGAAAATTTTTTAGAGAATCATACAGAAGTTAATGAGATAATTTCTATGTTAAGAGATAAATCAAGGACATAAGCAACTTTACATTGGAAGAAGGTACGAGCATGCAACAATCAAAAGAAGAAAGAGTACATGACGTATTTGAGAAAATTTCTGATAAATACGATGTGATGAATTCTGTAATTAGTTTTCAAAGGCATAAGGCATGGCGTAAAGAAACGATGCGAATTATGGATGTGAAACCTGGGAGTAAGGCACTTGATGTATGCTGCGGGACGGCAGATTGGACAATTGCACTAGCGGGAGCTGTAGGGGAAGATGGGAAGGTTTACGGTTTAGACTTTAGCGAAAATATGCTAGCTGTCGGTAAACAAAAGGTAGAAGCTTTAGAATTAAAGCAAGTAGAACTTATGCATGGAAATGCAATGGAACTTCCTTATGAAGATAATACATTTGATTATGTAACGATTGGTTTTGGGTTACGTAACGTTCCGGATTACATGCAAGTATTAAAAGAAATGACGCGTGTAGTAAAGCCTGGTGGAAAAGTAATTTGCCTGGAAACATCCCAACCAACGATGATAGGTTTTCGTCAAGGATATGTCTTATACTTTAAATATATCATGCCGTTATTTGGAAAGATGTTTGCGAAAAGTTATAAAGAATATTCATGGCTTCAGGAATCTGCTAGTACATTCCCAGGGATGAAAGAGTTAGCAAATATGTTTGAAGAAGCTGGGCTTAAGAATGTGCAAGTGAAACCATTTACTTTTGGTGTAGCAGCTATGCATTTAGGTATTAAACCAGAATCAAAATAGAAAAAAGAAAAAAGACGTTTTAGGTTAAGGTGAACAATATGAAGTTACAACTTATGTACTCTTTTTTACGATCGGATATTAATGTTATAGAAAAAGAATTGAAGAAGACAGTTGCTTCTGAGCAGCCGTTAGTAGAAGAAGCGGCATTACAGCTTATTGAAGCAGGTGGGAAGCGGATTCGCCCTGTTTTTGTTTTGCTTGCAGGGAAATTTGGGGATTATAAGTTAGATGCAATTAAGCATGTTGCGGTTGCATTAGAACTTATTCATATGGCTTCGCTTGTTCACGATGATGTCATTGATGCTGCGTTTTTACGACGCGGTAGCGCAACAGTGAATGCGAAATGGGGAGATCGTATTGCAATGTATACAGGAGACTACTTGTTTGCGAAGTCTCTTGAATGTATAACAAATATAGAAATTCCAGATGCACATCAAGCGTTGTCTCATACAATTTTAGAAGTTTGTAAAGGTGAAATCGAACAAATTAAAGATAAGTATAACTATGATCAAAATTTAAGAACGTATTTAAGAAGGATAAAACGAAAAACAGCATTGTTAATCGCCGCGAGTTGTCAGTTGGGAGCGATTGCTGCTGGTGCTAATCGTGATACTGTAAATCGTCTATTTTGGTATGGATATTTTGTTGGTATGTCTTATCAAATTATTGATGATATTTTAGATTTCGTATCGACAGAAGAGAAGCTTGGAAAGCCTGCTGGTGGTGATTTATTACAAGGTAACATTACATTACCTGTTTTGTATGCCATGGAAGATCCAGTTCTTCGTCAGAAAATTACATCTGTGCATGAAAATACAACAGCAAGTGAAATGAAAGAAATTATTGATGATATTAAAGCGAGCGAAGCTATTGATAAAGCATTTTCGTTTAGTGAACGTTATTTACATAAAGCATTAGAAATAATAAAACCACTCCCTCGTGGACAGGCGAAGTACGCGTTGCAAAATGTTGCAAAGTATATTGGAAAACGAAAATTTTAGTGATTTTTCTAAAAAATAAAATAATCTCTCTATTTCAAAACTATTGCACAATTGTGATAAGGGTGTTACTATGTGTGTGGGGATATACAATTACATACATAATTCAGAAGTGGAGAGATTTTTTATGGAAAAAACATTTCTAATGGTAAAACCAGACGGTGTACAACGTGCATTCATTGGGGAAATCGTAGCTCGTTTTGAGAAAAAGGGCTTTCAATTAGTTGGTGCAAAATTAATGCAAGTTACTCCGGAAATTGCTGAACAACACTACGGTGAGCATAAAGAAAGACCTTTCTTTGGTGAATTAGTAGACTTTATTACATCTGGCCCTGTATTCGCAATGGTATGGCAAGGTGAAAATGTAGTAGATACAGCACGCAATATGATGGGTAAAACACGCCCACATGAAGCTGATATGGGAACAATTCGCGGAGATTTCGGTGTAACTGTTGCGAAAAACATTATCCACGGTTCGGATTCTTTAGAAAGTGCAGAGCGCGAGATTGCTATTTTCTTTAAGGAAGAAGAATTAGTAGACTACTCAAAATTAATGAATCAATGGATTTACTAATTATTTTGAAATAATTTGTAAACGCTTTAATAACTGTGATAATAGTAAAAAGTGCAAGAAGAATAGGGGTATTCTTCTTGCACTTTTTTTTATTTCGATCAGTTACGAAGTTAGGACTGTTATGATATATTGGTATGTAAAGTAAAAGGTCTATTATTATGAAAATAATAGAATAATTACAAGTAGGGAAAGCAAATACTCGATTTACTATATAATTTCTTTGTATTTTAAAGAGTGATGGAAGATAATATAGTTACTTTATGTAGCGGGATAAATACATATGCGAAAAGAGGAATAACGTATGCGATATATTACAGCTGGTGAATCCCACGGTCCGCAACTTACGACAATTTTAGAAGGTGTTCCGGCAGGATTATCTTTAGTAGCGAATGATATAAATGAAGAATTAGCTAGAAGACAAAAAGGATATGGACGCGGTAGACGCATGCAAATTGAGAAAGACCAAGTGCAAATTGTAAGTGGTGTTAGGCATGGGAAGACGATGGGGTCCCCGATTGCACTTGTTGTTGAAAATCGTGATTTTACACATTGGACAAAGGTTATGGGTGCAAAGCCGTTAACTGAGCAGGAAGAGAAAGAAATGAAAAGGCAAGTTACGAAACCTAGACCTGGACACGCAGATTTAAATGGTGCGATTAAATATGGTCATAGAGATATGAGGAATGTATTAGAGCGTTCTTCCGCACGTGAAACGACAGTTCGTGTTGCAGCTGGTGCAGTTGCAAAAAAAATATTAGCGGAATTAGGTGTACAAGTAGCGGGACATGTTGTCGAGATTGGTGGTGTACAGGCAGAAAATATCACATATAACTCTATTGAGGAATTACAAAGTACTACAGAAGTATCTCCTGTACGTTGTTTAGATGAAAAGGCCGGTAAAAAGATGATGCAAGCAATTGATGATGCGAAGGCAAATGGTGATTCTATCGGTGGTATTGTTGAAGTAGTTGTAGAAGGAATGCCAATCGGAGTAGGTAGCTATGTACATTATGATAGAAAATTAGATGCAAAATTAGCAGCGGCAATTATGAGTATTAACGCTTTTAAAGGTGTTGAAATTGGAATTGGTTTTGAAGCAGCACATAGACCCGGAAGTGAAGTACATGATGAAATCCTTTGGGATGAAGTGCAAGGATACAGAAGAAAAACGAACAATGCAGGTGGATTAGAAGGTGGCATGACAACTGGTATGCCGGTTGTTGTGCGCGGTGTTATGAAACCGATACCGACATTGTATAAACCGCTTCAAAGTATTGATATTGATACGAAAGAACCTTTTACAGCGAGTATTGAACGTTCAGATAGTTGTGCAGTACCGGCAGCTAGCGTTGTGGCTGAAGCTGTTGTCGCTTGGGAGCTCGCGACAGCTTTAATTGAACAATTTGGATTGGATCGTATCGATCTTATACGTGAAAATATTGAGAAACATAATGAATATGCGAGGGGATTTTAATGGAGAACATACATATTCAAACGAAATCAAAAGAATATGATGTACATGTTGGAAGGGAGGCGTTGTTACATTTAACAACGCTTATTCAAAAAATGAATCCTGCTGTATCTAACATAATGATTATTTCTGATGAAGCTGTTGCATCACTGCATTTACAGACAGTTGTTGATGCATTGCAAGTAGAGCAAAAAGTATTTTCGTTTGTTGTACCGAGTGGCGAAAAAGAGAAGTCTTTTGAAAATTTCTATGAGGCTCACACTTCGGCTCTTGAAAATAAATTAGATAGAAATTCTTTAATCATCGCACTTGGAGGCGGAATGATTGGAGATTTGGCTGGATTTGTTGCCGCGTCGTTTATGCGTGGTATTCGCTTTGTTCAAGTTCCAACGACTTTATTAGCTCATGATAGCGCAGTAGGCGGGAAAGTAGCAATTAACCATCCACTAGGAAAAAATATGATTGGAGCGTTTCATCAGCCAGAAGCTGTTGTATATCATACGCCATTTTTACATTCACTTCCTGAAAAAGAGTGGCGATCAGGTTATGCAGAAGTGATAAAGCATGCTCTTATTGGTGATGTAGAGCTATATCATTGGTTAAAAGAAGAAGTGCAAACGTTAACGGATCTTCGTGATGAAAAGTTAATTCATATATTAACGAAGGCGATTCCTGTGAAAGCGAATATTGTGTCGCAAGACGAAACAGAAAAAGGTGTACGTGCCCATTTAAATTTTGGGCATACGTTAGGACATGCTCTTGAAAAAGAGTTAGGATATGGAAATATTACTCACGGTGATGGAGTAGCGGTTGGTATGCTATTTGCCATGTTTTTAAGTGAGCAAGTGTACAAAATTGATCTTTCTTATGAAGAAATGAAGCAGTGGTTCTTGAAATACGGTTATCCAAAAATGCCAAGTGACTTGAATGTAGAACGTCTCGTTCAGTTGATGAAACAAGATAAAAAAGCAAATGCTGGAACAATTCATATGGTGCTTATGCAGGAATATGGGGGAGTGAATGTCGTATCTATTTCAGATGAGACTGTTCATATTGCGTTAGAAGCATTTCAAAAGGATATGGTCTAAAAAAGTTGGTAGAACAGGTATGAAATGCATATTTAAAGGTATTCTCGTAATGGTGACGGTTATGATGAAAGATGACAGTAAGGAATTATAAATCATATCAATGACTGGGGGAATAAAAGTGAGAGTAAAAGAGCAATTGTTAACTTTGAGAGCATATGTACCTGGGAAAAATATTGAAGAAGTAAAAAGAGAATATGGATTGTCAAAAATTGTGAAGTTAGCATCGAATGAAAATCCGTTTGGCTGCTCTGCGCGTGTGACAGAAGCATTAACTTCGTTAGCCAATCAATATGCACTCTACCCGGACGGGGCGGCTTTTGAGCTTCGTGAGAAAGTAGCAGAGCATTTAAGTGTAAAAGCGGAACAACTTTTATTTGGTAGCGGGTTAGATGAAGTCATTCAAATGATTAGTCGCGCTTTGCTACATAACGGAACAAATGTTGTAATGGCGAATCCTACGTTCTCACAATATTATCATCATGCTGTTATTGAAGGAGCGGAAGTTCGGGAAGTACCACTTGAAAATGGTATTCACAATCTAGATGCAATGTTACAGCAAGTAGATGAGAAAACGAAGATTGTATGGATTTGTAATCCGAATAATCCGACAGGTACATATGTAGAAAAACAAAAATTACTTTCATTTTTAGAATCAGTTCCAAAGTCAGCGCTCGTTATTATGGACGAAGCATATTATGAATATGCTGGGGCAGAAGATTATCCGCAAACATTACCCCTTCTTGAAAAGTACGAAAATCTTATGGTGCTACGCACATTCTCAAAAGCATATGGATTAGCTGCTTTTCGTATTGGATATGCGATTGGGGATGCAAAGCTTATTGGGCAGCTAGAGGTAGCAAGACTACCATTTAACACATCAACTATCGCCCAAGCGGTAGCAGTAGCGGCAATAGAGGATCAACAGTTTTTACAAGAGTGTGTGAAGAAAAATACCGAAGGATTAAATCAATATTATGCATTTTGTAAGGAATATAACGTATTCTACTATCCATCTCAAACGAATTTCATTTTCTTGAAACTCGGTATACCTGGTAATGAAGCTTTCGAACGATTAATGAAAAAAGGATATATCGTTCGTTCTGGTGCAGCATTTGGTATGCATGATGGTATTCGTATTACTGTTGGATTAAAAGAAGAAAATGATGAGATTATTGAATTACTTACGGAACTTGTAAAAGAACAAGTGAAGAAAGAAGAAACGTATTCTTAAGAAATGGTGAAGGCTCCTGTAACAGGAGCCTTTTTCATTTGAACTGCAATAAGGGGAGTTGTTTGCACGTTCAAGAAAGAAAACGTTACAATAGAAGTAGACGTATAAGAAGAACTATTGTACATATAAACTATTTAAAATGTGAGGAGGATACAGTTTGAAACTAGTAGGACGAAAAAATAGTTTGAATGGGAAAATTGTTGTTCCAGGAGATAAATCTATTTCACATCGCTCTGTTATGTTTGGAGCGATAGCGGAAGGGACGACGAAAGTATCAAATTTTTTATTAGGCGAAGATTGTTTAAGTACAATTGCATGTTTTCAAAAACTAGGTGTCCAGATTGAACAGAGTGGGAACGATGTCACGATTTATGGTAAAGGATTAGCAAATTTGCAAGAACCGAAAGAAGTATTAGATGTGGGAAATTCAGGGACGACTATTCGTCTGATGCTTGGAATTTTAGCAAATACGCCGTTCCATAGTACGATAATTGGGGATGCATCAATTGGAAAACGTCCTATGAAACGTGTTACAGACCCGCTTAGTAAGATGAATGCTCAAATTGATGGTAGAGAAAACGGACAATATACACCTTTATCTATTCGCGGTGGTAAGGTAAAAGGTATGCATTATCATTCACCAGTAGCGAGTGCACAAGTGAAGTCAGCAGTTTTACTTGCGGGTTTGCAAGGGGAAGGCGTAACTACAGTAACAGAGCCTATGCAATCTCGTGATCATACGGAAAGAATGTTACGTGCATTTGGTTGTACCGTAGATGTTAATGGACGGAGCGTTTCATTACAAGGCGGACAACAACTTAAAGGTGCAGACATAGAAGTTCCAGGAGATGTTTCTTCGGCGGCATTTTTCTTAGTAGCTGGTGCAATTGTCCAAAATAGTAAGCTTGTATTGGAAAACGTTGGTTTAAATCCGACGAGAACAGGGATTTTAGATGTATTAACAAAGATGGGTGCACTTATTTCTATCAATCATATTAGAAATGAAGAGTTTGAGCCGTGCGGAGATATTACGATTGAAACATCTAAACTAAAAGGAATAGAAATTGGTGGAACTCTTATTCCAAGATTAATTGATGAAATTCCTGTAATTGCTTTATTGGCAACGCAGGCAGAAGGAATTACTGTTATTAAAAACGCTGAGGAGTTAAAAGTAAAAGAAACAAACCGTATCGATACGGTTGTAGATGAATTAGGCAAATTAGGCGCGAAGATTGAACCTACACCAGATGGTATGATTATATATGGTAAACAAAGTTTAAAAGGAAATACTGTTAATAGTCACGGCGATCATCGTATTGGGATGATGCTTGCAATCGCATCGTGTATTATAGATGGAGAAGTGAAAATAGAGAATAGTGATGCGGTCGCTGTATCGTATCCGAAATTTTTCGAACAATTAGCTGCGCTATAAGAGCAAATATAGGAAGAGGTAGTTCACTCAAAAGGTTGCGTTCTTACACCTAGTTGCTTATGATAAATGAACAGAAGAGAATATTTTTTGAATTAAAGGAGACGTTTATGCAAAAGTTTGAACAAGCTGTTTCTTATATTGAAAACGGTGAAGCAGAAAAAGGATTACAATTATTAAAAGAACAACTACGAGTTGCTAATGATGAAGAGAAGTATGATATCGCTCGTTACTATCATACACTTGGGTTTATGGATGAGGCGTTAGCAATTATTGATGATTTACGCTTGTTATATCCAGAAGAAAGTGAATTTACATTATTTTTAGCAGAATTATATATTGATTTAGATAAAGAAGATGAAGCGATTGAAGTGCTTCATGATATTCCAGAAAATGATGATCTATATGTTCAATCGCTATTACTTGTTGCAGATTTATTCCAAATGCAAGGTTTTGATGATGTAGCAGAACAAAAACTATTAAAGGCGAAAGAAATGATGCCAGACGAACCTGTTATTACGTTTGGATTAGCAGAATTATATAGTAGTAAAGGTGAAGAGAAAAAGGCGATCACTTATTATGAATCGTTACTAGCAGAACATAAAGTTATGGGCGGTGTTGTCATTGCGCTTCGTCTAGCAGAAACTTTAAGTGCTATTGGAAACTGGGAAGAGGCAATCTCTTACTATGAGGCGGGGTTAGAAGAGCAAAAAGATATTCACTCACTATTTGGATATGCCTTCACATTATACCAAGGGGAAGAATATCAAAGAGCAATTGGTGCTTGGCAAGAATTAAAAGAATTAGATCCTGAGTACGCATCGTTATACATGTATTTAGCGAAAAGCTATGAAAAAGAAGGCATGCTTCAAGAAAGCTATGAAACACTTCAAGAAGGAATTAAAGTAGATGAGCTTTCTGTTCCTTTCTATGTAGAATTAGCGAATATTGCGGCGAAATTAGGTAAAATAGCGGAGGCAGAAGAAGTGCTTCAAAAAGCGCTGGAGCTAGATCCGGGACATTTAGGTGCGACATTAAAATATGCGTATATCTTAAAAGAACAAGAGAAATACGAAGAGCTAATTGCAGTTGTAGAGCGTACAATTGACAGTGGAGAACCAGATACACAACTACTTTGGGATCTTGCATTTGCAAAAAAACAATTAGAAATGTATTCGGATGCATTAAAACACTATGAAAGTGCATATACTTCTTTTAAGAATCATCCAGATTTCTTGGAAGAGTACGGTTATTTCTTATTAGAAGAAGGAATGCGAAAAGAGGCGAAAGAAGTATTTACGCAGTTAATACAACTAGACCCGACACAAATTCATATTGAAGAATTGTTATATAATTTAGAGGATTTTTCGTAAGTTGGAAGGAAACTGAATGCCGCTTCTTGAATCTAAAAAGAAAAGAGCAAGACAGAGGAGGGACTTAATCGCTATGAATACCCCTGTTTCTGTAAACGAGAAGAAGGATTTTGTAAAATGGTTTTTGAATAATTACCAACTGAAACAGCGTGAATGTGTATGGATTTTGAATTATTTAATGAGTCACGATCAATTAATGCATAAAGTCCACTTCGTAGAACATGCAAAATATTGTCCGCGTGGCTTAGTAATGTCAGCGAATTGTGTGAAAGACACACCGTTTCACTTTTTTAAACAAAATGTAATGACAACAGATGCAGAAAAGTCGTTTCATGATATTCGTTTGAATCGAGATGAGGATATTTATATTCAGCTTAATTTTAAATCATCGTTCCAAAATGCAAACTATGTAGCTGTATTAGAAGAAAATCCATATTTGCCAAAGCATATTGAAGTGAATGAAAAAGATCGATTGCTTGCAGAACGATTTTTAGAAGAAAGTGTATTCTCATTTAGAAGAGAGCGTCTTTTGAAACAAATTGATGAAGCTTTGGATAAGCAAGATAAGGAAGCATTTCATAGGTTAACAGCAGAGTTAAAAATTTTATAGAATTCATTTTGATTATGTAATCTTTACGAATTTCAGACTTTTTAAGAAAAACTACTTAAATAATAGGTAGTTTTTCTTTTTTTACCTCTTTTAGTATGGTTTAATATATATAAAGTGAAAGTTCTGTCATTTATGGTGAAGGAGGGGAGAAAAGGTGAAATGGATTGTAAAAGATGTGGAACAGTTTGAGCAAGCGAGGGAGTATGTAGATACAGGGATTATCCCCCTTTTGTCTATTTCGGCAGCAAAAGAAATGAAAATGGTTGTAGAGCAAGGTGAATTTATTGAGGCTTTGAGTATGGAGTTGGAAAGGGAGTATAAAGGAAGAGTGCTTTTACTGCCCGCATTTACGTATTTGGTAGAGAGCCAAAAGAATGAAAAAGACCGTTTGCAAGAATGGACAGATCATTTGCAAAGGCAAGGTTTTAAGCATATTGCCTATGTGACAAGTGATTTTTCATGGAAAGAAGATATGCAAGAGTTGCAGGGTGATTTATTTTGGTTTCCATCGTTATCATTAGAGCAATTTAGTGATCAAGCGAAAAGGGAAGTTATTCGTGCTCACATAAAAAATATTATGGTAATGTTGGAAGAAAGATGGATAAGGTAACAATAAACAGAAAGTTCTTATTATTATGAGTAGTATGATATTGACCTATACAAGAGGGTATTATATCATGATAGTGTCCTAGTATTTATTTTTTATATAATTTTTTCACGAGGGGACAATTTCTGATAGAGGGGGGAAATTTTCGTGAGCGAGAAAGAACATCGTGTGTCAAGAAGACAGTTTTTAAATTACACACTTACAGGGGTAGGAGGCTTTATGGCGGCGGGTATTTTAATGCCGATGACGCGGTTTGCGCTTGATCCGGTGTTAAGAAAAGAAGCGGGAACAGATATGGTTGCTGTTGGACAAGTAAAGGATATTACAACAGAGCCGAAGCGCTTCGATTTTAAGGTGAAGCAGGTTGACGGATGGTACAAGTCTGAAGAGCCAAAATCTGCTTGGGTGCATAAAGATGAAAGCGGAGACATTGTTGCGTTTTCTCCAGTGTGTAAACATTTAGGTTGTACAGTGAACTGGAATTCGGACAAAGCACATCCTAATCAATTCTTTTGCCCGTGTCACGGGGGACGTTACACAAAAGATGGGATGAACATTAAAGGCACACCGCCTCTTGCTCCACTTGACGTATACGAATCCAAAGTAAAAGATGGAACACTTTATTTAGGAAAAGCGAAGCCAAAAGGGGGTGCAAAGTAGATGCTAAATAAAATTTATGATTGGGTGGACGAACGTTTAGATATTACACCGATATGGCGTGATATCGCTGATCATGAAGTACCTGAGCATGTTAACCCGGCGCATCACTTTTCTGCATTCGTCTACTGCTTCGGAGGACTTACCTTTTTCGTTACTGTAATTCAAATTTTGTCTGGAATGTTTTTAACGATGTATTATGTGCCTGATATTAAAAATGCTTGGGAGTCGGTTTACTATTTACAAAATGAAGTGGCGTATGGACAAATTGTTCGTGGTATGCACCACTGGGGTGCCAGTCTCGTAATTGTAATGATGTTTTTACATACACTCAGAGTTTTCTTCCAGGGTGCGTATAAAAAGCCTCGTGAGTTAAACTGGATTGTTGGTGTTCTTATTTTCTTTGTTATGTTAGGTCTTGGTTTTACCGGATATTTATTACCGTGGGATATGAAAGCTTTATTTGCTACGAAAGTAGGGATTCAAATCGCAGAGCAAACGCCGCTCATTGGTCCTTATATTAAAACATTACTCGCTGGTCATTCTGAAATTGTTGGCGCTCAAACATTAACTCGCTTCTTTGCTATTCACGTCTTCTTCTTACCAGCAGCACTTCTAGGTTTAATGGCCTTCCACTTCATCATGATTCGCAAACAAGGTATTTCCGGTCCGCTATAAGAGATTGCTAAATTAAAGGGGAAAGAACAAAAGGAGGGAGATTATGCATCGCGGCAAAGGGATGAAGTTTGTAGGAGATTCTCGGGTACCGGTAGCTCGGAACCCAAATATTCCAAAAGATTATTCTGAATATCCAGGGAAAACAGAAGCGTTTTGGCCGAATTTCTTGTTAAAAGAATGGATGGTTGGTGCAGTTTTTTTAATCGGTTATTTATGTTTAACAGTGGCGCATCCGTCACCGCTTGAGAGAATGGCGGATCCTACAGATGCAGGATATATACCACTTCCAGATTGGTATTTCTTATTCTTGTATCAGTTATTAAAGTATTCGTACGCTTCAGGCTCATTTACTGTAATTGGTGCGTTTATTATGCCGGGGATTGCGTTTGGAGCGTTACTATTAGCTCCGTTTCTAGATCGAGGCCCAGAAAGAGCGCCATTGAAGCGTCCTGTAGCAACAGGGTTTATGCTTTTAGCAATTGCATCGATTATCTTTTTAACTTGGGAATCTGTAGCACACCACGACTGGGAAGCTGCAAAAAAACAAGGAGCAATTGTAAAAACAGCACCAGTTGATAAAAATGATGACGGCTACAAGTTAATGCAAAAAAATACTTGTTTAACGTGTCATGGTGACAATTTACAGGGCGGGGCGGCAGCACCGGCTTTGCAAAACTTAACTTTAAAACCAGAAGAAATCGCTAAAATTGCGAAAGATGGAAAAGGTTCAATGCCTAAAGGGGTATTTAAAGGTACAGATGAGGAACTGAAAAAGCTTTCGGAATTCGTTGCAAAGTATAATAAAAAATAATAGAAAAGCTGACTACAAAATCTGTAGTCAGCTTTTTATTTTGATGACGGAAAGTTTGCTATATAATAGAGTAGAGTTCGATGAAAGAATTACTTTGTTTGAAAGGTGTTGGACATACAGCTTGGTTTACTTGTATGCAATGTTAAGGCAACGTTCGGTACTATTATTTTTATTGGTTGTTAACATATTAGGTACAATTTACGGATTCATATGGTATGGAAATCAATTAAAAGAAACCTCACCTATATTTTGGCCGTTTGTACCAGATAGCCCTATGGCAAGTCTCTTTTTTGTCTTTGTTTTAATTGCTTTTTTGATGAAGAAGAACTGGGGGTTAATAGAAGCGTTAGCGATAGTTACTTTAATAAAATATGGTATTTGGGCTGTTGTTGTAAATGCAATTATGATTTATGTAAAAGGTCCTATTGGCCTTATGGGATATATGTTAATGTTATCTCATTTTGCGATGGCAGTGCAGGGGATGTTATATGCTCCGTTTTATCGGATAAAAAAATGGCACTTCACTGTAGCTGGCATATGGATATTACATAATGATGCAATTGATTATTTATTTTGGCAAATGCCGAGATACGGGATTATGCATTTGTTTGTAGAGAAAATTGGTTATTTTACGTTTTGGTTAAGTATTGTTGTACTGTGTATTACATATTATTATTGCTTATGTGAGAACCGAAAACAGTTTTCTTTATGATGATGAGGACATTTAGGGGGAGAAAATGAAGAAAAATAAGAGTGGTATAAACATATTGGATCGATTGATCACTTTAGTAGTTTCCTATAGCATAGCATTTTCTGTTTTCGCTCTCGCGGCAACGATAGTTGTATATGGAAAATGGTTGTATTATTTAGAAATCGATTTTTTAAATATTCCAGATTTAGCGGATATGACGAAAGATGAAATTAAGAGAAACTATGACGTGCTTATTACATATTTATCGCCGTTTTATGAAGGTGCATTACAATTGCCGACATTAGATATGTCCACAAATGGCCGCATTCATTTTGTGGATGTTAAAAATATTTTAGTAAAGATTCAATATATAATGTATGGAACGATTGTAATTGCTGTATTAGGAGGAGCGTATTTATTAAAAAAGAAAAAAGAAAAGTTTTTACTTCACGGAGCGATTCTTACAATTATTTTTCCAATAGCTCTTACGTTACCAATTGCTATTAATTTTGAAAAGAGTTTCGTATTATTTCACAAGCTTTTATTTAGCAATGATTATTGGATGTTTGATATTGAAACAGATCCGGTTATTTTAATGTTACCGGAAGAATTCTTTATGCATGCTGCATGTGTTATTTTATTATTGATTTTAGGCGGTAGCATACTTTGTTACGGTGTGTATAAATATTTAGTGAAAAAGAAAAGGGTTTCAAAGAAAAAATTCTCTGTTTAAAGAGAATTTTTTTGTTTTCATAGAGATAATATATTTTTTGATTTTGTTCTGTTCTATTCTTGTCCAATTCCACATATTTTGTACTAGTAGTTATAGGGGGGACCGGGATGAAGAGAACATTAATTGGACTGATAGCATTTCTAATTATAATGTTTCCAGTACGTATATATGCTGAAGAGTGGAGTGAACTAACTGGATTGCTAGATGATTCTTTGCAGTTAGTGAAGAAAAAAGAAGATGATAAGGCAATACAAGTACTGCACCATTTCTCAGAGCAGTTTCTATCAAAGGAAAATGAAAATAATTCAAAAGTAACTCCGGGACAAATTAGAGTCGTTTCTTTAGCATACGATAAGGCGAAACAATCTCTCGCGGAAGATTTAGATAGGCAAGTTAAAGTTGATAATATGTTAGCGTTACAACTTGCTGTTGATGCACAAGTATCTAAATATCAGCCACTTTGGATGGAAAGAGAAAGAAAGATAATGAATGCTTTTTCTCAAGTAGAAAAAGCGATGGAAAAAGACGATGATGGACAGTTCCAACAGACGCTAAATACACTTTTAAATGAATTTAATATTATTTATCCTAGTTTAATGATTGCCCTGCCAGAAAACGAAGCACAGCGTGTAAATGCACATTTATCTTATTTGGATGAATTTCGTAACGTTATGTTAAAAACGAAAGGTGGACAAATGCAACTAGGGATTATTAAAGGTGATTTGCAAAAAATATTTCATACAGTAAAAAAAGATGAGGTTGCTCCCTCTCTCATTTGGTTTATGACAATTACTGGAGGACTTATTTTGTTCACTTTAACGTATGTTGGATGGAGAAAGTATAAAGGGGAGAGAGAGAAGCGGAGAAGTAACTTGCATTCTAAAGATAGATAATGCGTATAAATAAAGATACGGATTGTAAGGTTTATTTATTGACAACGGTGGAAGAAAAAAATAGAATGAGAAGTACTATAATTAAAACTTCAATGGAGGTTTATGATGTTTTATTTAATTTACTTCGCGATCATTTTGATCATACCGTTGTATGCACAGTCCAAAGTACGTAGTGCCTATAGCAAGTATTCACAAGTTTATTCAACATCAGGTATGACAGGAGCGGAAGTGGCTCGGAAAATTTTAGATGAAAATGGATTGTACAATGTAGCTGTAGAAGAAACGCCAGGTCATTTGTCAGATCATTATGACCCGCGTGTAAAGACGGTTAGATTATCGACAGATAACTACTATGGTCATTCAGTTGCTGGTACAGCTGTAGCAGCACATGAAGTAGGACACGCAATTCAAGATGCGAAAGATTATAACTTCATGCGTGTACGCCATTCGTTAGTGCCAGTTGCTAATTTTGGTTCAAACATGTCATGGGTTTTTGTCCTAATTGGTGTATTTGCACAAATGTCTGGTTTGTTGTTACTAGGAATTATTTTAATGGCAGCAGGTGTTATTTTCCAACTTGTTACATTACCAGTTGAGTTTGATGCATCAAAACGTGCAATGCAACAAATTGAAGCGCTTGGTATCGTATCGACAGATGAGTACGGTCAAGCTCGTAAAGTATTAAATGCGGCAGCATTAACATATGTAGCAGCAGCTGCTGTAGCAGTATTTGAATTATTACGTCTCGTATTAATTTATACTGGTATGCAGCGTAGCGACGATTAAAGACTATCAATTATGATAGTCTTTTTTTGTTTTGTGGATTGAATCTTATAATATGTTACAAATGGAAATAATAGAGAGAATATGGGGTATAGAACTAATTAAAATAAAGATAAGTATGGAATGATGAAAGAAGGTGACAGACATAGAATATCCAGATCATTTAGTTAAACAAGTGAGGGAGCGAAGTGCTACATACCAATTAGAAGGTTTTTTAAGTGGACAGGGCCCTAGAAATCCGAAATTAATGCTTGTTGGAGAAGCACCTGGTGAAACAGAAATTCATAATGGGATTCCGTTTAGCGGGAGAGCAGGAAAGCATTTAATGGAGTTTTTAGAACGTATTCACGTTACAAGGGAAGAAGTATATATTACGAGTGCGGTGCGGAGTAGACCTTATAAATGGAGAGAGAAAAGGGAACGAAATGGCGAAATAATACAGAAAAGGTATAATAGAACGCCAAATCAAGGAGAAATACTTGCCCATGCACCTTTGTTAGATTATGAGTTGGAACTTATACAGCCGCCTGTTATTGTTACACTTGGTAATATTGCATTACAGCGTTTAGTTGGTAAAAATAATAAAATTACGGATGTTCATGGCGAATTGTTAAAGCAACCCGTGCAGCAATTGAAAGATAGTAGCGGTACAGAATTCATATGGACTGAAAAAGAATATAATATATTTCCTACTTTTCATCCAGCTTCAATTTTTTATAATCGTAGTTTATTGGAGCTCATTTATGAGGATTTGGAGAAACTGAAAAGATATGTAATAAAAAACTAGAAAAGCTAAAGAGCTTTTCTAGTTGAATTTAATTATGTAACGGATTTTTATTTTCATCTAATGTAAATCCTTCGCCAACAACATCGTGTACATCACTTACAGCGACAAAGGCGTGAGGGTCTACAGAAGTAATGATATTTTTTAATTTCACGATTTCGTTTTTTGCAACAACACAATATAGTACATTTCGTTCAACTTTTGTATAGGATCCAACTGCTTTTAAAAAGGTTGCTCCGCGCTCCATTTCTGATAAAATTTTTGAAGCAATTTCATCATTTTTATCAGAAATAATAGTTGCTCCTTTTGCTGCATAAGCTCCTTCTTGCATAAAATCAATAACCTTAGCCCCGATAAATACAGCAACTAACGTATACATGCCTTCACGATATGATAAATATGTAAGAATAGAGACAATGATAACGATGGCATCAAACATAAACATCGTTTTTCCCATACTCCAGCCAACATATTTGTGAGCTAGTCTTGCGATAATATCAACACCGCCAGTAGTCCCGCCGTATTTAAATATAATTCCAAGTCCTATACCGATAAATGCCCCAGCGAATAAAGCAGCCAGTGTCATATCATTTTGCAAGTTTAAATGTAAGTTGAGTACTTCGTAGCGTTGGAAAATCCATAGGAATAAAGAGACGCTAAATGTACCGATTAATGTATATAAAAATGTTGTTCGGCCGAGTAACTTCCAGCCAATAAAAAATATAGGGATATTTAAAATTAAGTTTGTATAGGAAGGGTCAAGCGAAAATAGAAAATATAATAATAGCGTAATACCGGTAAACCCACCCTCTGCAAGATGGTTTTCAATATTGATATTTACAATGCCGAAAGAAAAAATAGCGGAACCGATTAAAATGAAAATGATATTTCGAATCTTCAAGTTTGCTTTCATATAGAAATCCCCCTAGTTATGTAATGATTGGAATTGCTCCACTTAAACGGTAAGACATAATAATAAGTTATTTCTAGTTGTTAGTAAAAATAGAGAATAGTATAAGGGCCTAATTAGTTCAGGCTGACCTTTTGCAAAAATCACGCAAAAGAAGTTTCACTTTACCCCGCTCAAACGGCTGGTAGGAGATAAAGCAGAGAAGACAGAGCAAACTAGCCGTAAGAGCCCGATTGGTTCAGGCTAATCTTTTGCAGAAAAACATTGCAAAAGAAGTTTCACTTTACCCCGTCCCAACGGCTGGTAGAGGGAAAAGCAAAGAAGAAAAGGGCGAACCAGCCGTAGGGACCCGATTGGTTCAACTAATCTTTTGCAGAAAAACATTGCAAAAGAAGTTTCACTTTATTATAGTCTATCCAAAAAAGAGTCGTAAATAGGGATATGAGAGAATAATATTTGTCAAATCGCGATGAATTGGCTAACATGAAAGAGGAAGGAATAGAGGTGACAAGTATGGAAGCAAAAACGATGAAAGATATGCAGAAAGAAGTAGATGCATATATCGGTCAATTTAAAGAAGGTTATTTTAGTCCGCTTGCAATGATGGCCCGTTTAACTGAAGAAATGGGAGAGCTTGCAAGAGAGGTTAACCATTATTATGGTGAGAAGCCGAAGAAAACGACTGAGATAGAACGAAGTATTGAGGAAGAGCTTGGAGATGTGTTATTTGTTATGATTTGTATGGCAAATAGTTTAAATATTGATTTAGAAACAGCGCATAACATTGTAATGAATAAATTTAATACACGTGATAAAGATCGCTGGACACGTATTGATGAGGGAGAGAAAGAAGCATGAAAGAAATTAAAGTAATCATCGCTGGACCAAGAGGACGTATGGGACAGGAAGCAGTCCTTTTAATGGAAAGAACAGAACATTTCAATTTAGTAGCAGCAATTGATTATAAGCATGGCGGAGAGAAAATCGCTGATTTACCTGGAATGCCAGCGCTAGATGCACCTATTTATGCGGATTTACATACTTGTTTAGATGAAGTAGAAGCAGATGTATTGTTAGATTTAACAACACCAGAAGTTGGAAAGAAACATGTGACACTTGCAGTTGAACGTGGACTTCGATCTGTTATTGGTACAACTGGATTTACTGAAGAAGAACTAAAGCAATTAACAGAAAATGCAAAAGAAAAAGAAGTAGGAACAATTATCGCTCCAAACTTTGCAATTGGTGCAGTTCTTATGATGAAATTTTCACAAATGGCAGCAAAGTACTTCCAAGATGTTGAAGTAATTGAATTACACCATGATCAAAAATTAGACGCACCATCTGGTACAGCTGTAAAAACAGTAGAATTAATCCGTCAAAATCGTGTACCAAAAGAGCAAGGACACCCTAATGAAACGGAACAATTAGAAGGAGCACGTGGTGCAAATGTGGATGGTATTCACATTCATAGCGTACGTCTACCAGGGCTTATTGCACACCAAGAAGTAATGTTCGGCGGAGATGGACAAATGTTAACAGTTCGTCATGATTCATTCAACCGTGCATCATTTATGTCAGGTGTAAAACTATCAATTGAAACAGTAATGAACCTTGATCATCTTGTGTATGGTTTAGAAAACATTATCGACTAAAGGGGAGACAACGGATGAAAATTGCCTTAATCGCACATGACAAAAAGAAAGATGATATGGTTTCGTTCGCGTACGCATATAAACCAATCTTTGAAAAACATGAACTTTTTGCAACAGGAACGACAGGACTTCGTATTATGGAGGCAACTGGTTTAGTTGTAACAAGATATCAATCTGGTCCTCTTGGTGGCGATCAAGAAATTGGTGCAATGATTGCAAAAAATGAGATGGATATGGTGATTTTTTTCCGGGACCCACTAACAGCGCAGCCGCATGAACCTGATGTCAATGCGTTACTTCGTTTATGTGATGTATACGCCATCCCACTAGCAACGAATATGGCAAGTGCTGAAATGCTAATGCATGCATTAGAGCGGGGAGATTTAGATTACCGAAAGTTAAGAAAATGAGGGGAACAATTATGAGTGGATTACATATATTAGCGTTTGGTGCTCATGCCGATGATGTGGAAATTGGCATGGCAGGTACCATTGCAAAGTATACGAAACAAGGATATGAAGTAGGCATTTGCGATTTAACAGAAGCTGATCTTTCTTCAAATGGAACGGTAGAACTAAGAAAAGAAGAAGCAAAGGCTGCAGCTCGTATTATGGGAGTAAAAACGAGAATTAATTTAGCGATGCCAGACCGTGGTTTGTATATGAAAGAAGAGTATATACGTGAAATTGTAAAGATTATTCGTACATATAAACCAACACTAATTTTCGCACCATATTACGAAGATCGTCATCCAGACCATGCTAATTGCGCGAAACTTGTGGAAGAAGCTATCTTTTCAGCGGGAATTCGTAAATATATGCCTGAACTTCCGCCGCACCGTGTAGAGTCTTTTTATAATTATATAATTAATGGTTTTCATAAACCGAATTTTTGTATAGATATTAGTGAATACCTTTCTAAAAAGGTGGAAGCATTAGAAGCGTATGAAAGTCAGTTTTCAACAGGGAGTGATGGTGTTAAGACGCCATTAACCGAAGGATACGTTGAAACTGTAATCGCTCGGGAGAAGATGTTTGGGAAAGAAGTTGGAGTGCTGTATGCCGAAGGATTTATGAGTAAGAAGCCGGTTTTATTACATGCTGATTTAATAGGGGGATGTAAATGAAATTGAAAATAGGTATTACATGTTATCCTTCTGTAGGTGGTTCTGGGGTTGTTGGGACAGAGTTAGGAAAGCAATTGGCGGAACGCGGACATGAAATTCATTTTATTACATCGGGTGTACCATTTCGGTTGAATAAAGTGTACCCGAACATTTATTTTCACGAAGTAACAGTAAATCAATATTCTGTTTTTCAATATCCACCTTACGATTTAGCATTAGCGAGTAAAATGGCAGAGGTTGCTCAAAGAGAAAACCTTGATATTTTACATGTGCATTATGCAATCCCTCATGCTATTTGTGCATATTTAGCAAAACAAATGATTGGGGAGCGTATTAAAATTGTTACAACCTTACATGGAACGGATATTACTGTGTTAGGTTCCGACCCTTCGTTAAATAATTTAATTCGCTTTGGTATTGAACAATCTGATGTTGTTACAGCTGTGTCACATTCGTTAATTGAAGAAACGAATGAACTTGTAAAACCAGATAAAGAAATTGAGACGGTATACAATTTTGTAGACGAACGTGTTTATTTCAAGCGTGATATGTCTCAATTAAAAAAAGAATATGGTATACGAGAAAATGAAAAAGTGTTGATTCATATTTCAAATTTCCGAAAGGTTAAGCGTGTACAAGATGTTGTGCAGTCATTTGCCAAAATTGTAAAGGAAGTAGATGCGAAATTGCTTCTTGTTGGTGATGGACCAGAGTTCTGTACTATTTTACAATTGGTGAAAAGTTTACATATTGAGGAACGTGTCTTATTCCTAGGAAAGCAAGATAATGTTGCAGAGCTTCTTGCGATGAGTGATTTAATGCTACTTTTATCAGAAAAGGAAAGTTTTGGTCTCGTTATATTAGAAGCGATGGCGTGTGGTGTGCCTAGTATCGGAACGAGGGTTGGGGGCATTCCAGAGGTCATTCAACATGGTGAGACAGGATATATATGTGAAGTTGGAGATACAGATGGAATAGCTAAGCAAGCAATTCAACTACTAGAAAATGAAGAACTTCACCGTAATATGGGAGAGCGAGCGATGAAATCTGTATATGAGCAGTTTCGTTCGGAAAAAATCGTTTCACAGTATGAGGCGATTTATTATGACATACTAAGGGATGACAAGAATGGAAAGATTTAAAAAAGCTAGTTCAATTATTGAGATATTAAAACAGCACGGACATGAGGCTTACTTCGTTGGTGGAAGTGTACGCGATCTTATTATCGATAGACCGATTGGAGATATCGATATCGCAACATCTGCTTTACCAGAAGAAGTAATGGCTATTTTCCCAAGACATGTTCCGGTTGGTCTTGAGCATGGGACTGTAATTGTTGTAGAAAATGGTGAACCGTATGAGGTAACTACTTTTCGAACAGAAAGCGAATATGAAGATTTTCGGAGACCTAGTAGTGTTCAATTTGTCCGTTCATTAGAAGAGGATTTAAAACGACGTGATTTCACGATGAATGCAATTGCGATGACAGAGGAAGGCGAAATGGTTGATTTATTTGCTGGAAAAGAAGCGATTCGTCTGAAGGAAATTACAACGGTTGGAGATGCTGCAGACCGTTTTCAAGAAGATGCACTGCGAATGATGCGTGGTATTCGGTTCGTAAGTACGTTAGGTTTCTCTTTGGAAATAAAGACGAAACAAGCAATTGAAACGTATGGGCATTTGCTCGAACATATAGCGATTGAAAGAATTACAGTTGAATTTGAAAAATTGTTGACCGGTACATATTGTGTGAATGGTCTTCAAGAGTTAGTAGAAACGAAGCTATTTTCTCATCTGCCATATTTGCAAATGTCAGAAGAAAGACTCTTGAAAGCTACGCAGTATAAATGGGATTCTTTCGAAACAGACGTTGAGGCGTGGGCATTTTTCTTATATTGTATCGGAGAAGAGCATCCATCTGTCTTTTTACGTCAATGGAAGTTCTCGAATAAAAAGATTAAAGATATCGTAGCGGTTTTATTAGCAATTCGTTCTAGAAAGGAGAAGGAGTGGGATACAATCCTTCTTTATAAAACTGGAATTCGCATCGCTGAGATGGCGGAAAGAGTATATGAAGCGATAATAGAAAGTTATAATAGTGCGTCTGTTAAGCAAGTACAATCATTATTTCATGCATTGCCGATAAAAAATCGTCAAGAAATGAATGTGACTGGTAATGATTTATTAAGCTGGGCAGATAAAAAGCCAGGTCCGTGGGTTGCCGAAATGCTTCAAAATATTGAAGAAGCAATCGTACAAGGAGATTTAGTTAATAAGAAAGAGAATATAAGGGAGTGGCTACAAAGATGCAATCTACTATAAGAAAGCAGTTATTACAAGTTTTTTCTGAAGCAGATGGTGCATTTGTATCTGGTCAAACACTTAGTGACAAACTTGGCTGTTCGAGAACCGCTGTATGGAAGCATATGGAGGACCTTCGTAATGAAGGGTATGAACTAGAAGCTGTACGCCGCTTAGGGTATCGAATTGCTAGTAAACCAGATAAAGTAACTGCTAATGAGATTCAATTAGGATTACAAACAGAGCGTATCGGTAGAACGGTTTATTTTGAAGAATCGGTTGAATCTACTCAGCATATTGCAGCGAGACTTGCTTATGAAGGCGCAGAAGAGGGAACAATTGTCGTTGCTGAAGAACAAACAGCAGGTAGAGGACGTTTAAGTAGAAAATGGTATTCTCCAAAAGGAACAGGAATTTGGATGAGTATTATTTTGCGTCCATCTATTCCAGTTCATCATGCACCACAGCTTACTTTATTAGCAGCTGTTAGCGTAGCGCAAGCAATTGAAAAATGTACCGGTGTAAACGTAGGGATTAAATGGCCAAATGATATTTTAATTCAAGGTAAAAAAGCTGTCGGTATATTAACAGAGATGCAAGCTGATCCAGATAAAATTAATGCTGTTATTATGGGGATTGGCATTAATGCAAATCAGAAACAAGAACATTTTGATGAGGAAATTCAGCAAATTGCAACTTCATTAGCAATTGAATCGGATAAGCCGATTGTTCGTGCGGAACTTATGCAACAAATTTTCTTGCAACTAGAGAAATTGTATGAAGAGTATTTAAAAAATGGCTTCTCTGTTATTAAAATTCTTTGGGAAAGTTACGCAGTAAGTATCGGAAAAGAAATTACAGCTCGAACGATGAAGGAAACTATTAATGGGCTAGCAAAAGGGATTACGGAGGATGGTGTATTGTTACTTGAGGATCATCAAGGACAAGTGCACCACATTCATTCTGCTGATATAGAAATTAAGTAAAAGAAGTTCCTATTTTGGAGCTTCTTTTTGTTATTTAGATACTAATAAATTTCACATACCGTAATAGGGATAGAAAATTATTTTTTCGAAAAAATGTAGCAATTCCTTTTCAGAGTTTGCTATAATTAGTTCGAATATGGGCAGTATCAAAGCGAACTGCACCATTATTTCACGCAGTATGAAAAAATAATAATTTGGATTCTGCCTTGATCCAATAACGGACTGGGACAGAGGGATGAATAATGCCGACTAACACACAACCCTTCTGCCCTTTTATGGCCAGAGGGGTTTTTTATATGATTTCGGCCATCTCCTCTCTCCTGCATAAAGGAGGAGTAGTTTTTGAAAACAAAAACAGATTTTTTGAAAATGAAAGAGCAAGGTGAGCCGATTACAATGCTAACGGCGTATGATTATCCATCTGCTAAATTAGCAGAAGAAGCTAAAGTCGATATGATTTTAGTGGGTGATTCTCTAGGAATGGTTGTACTTGGGTATGATTCAACAGTTCCAGTAACTGTAGAGGATATGATTCATCATACAAAAGCTGTACGCCGCGGAGCGAAAGAGACGTTTATTGTAACTGATATGCCATTTATGTCTTATCATGTCTCATTGCAAGATACGATGGTTAATGCACGTCGCATTGTTCAAGAGAGCGGGGCACATGCATTAAAGGTAGAAGGTGCTGGAGAAGTTATATCAACTATTCACTACTTAACGAATGCGGGAATTCCCGTTGTGGCGCATTTAGGTTTAACTCCTCAATCTGTAGGAGTGCTAGGTGGGTATAAAGTACAAGGGAAAGATGCTGAAAGTGCAAAAAAATTAATAGAAGATGCAAAGAAATGTGAGGAAGCTGGTGCGATAGCACTTGTGTTAGAGTGTGTGCCAATGCAATTAGCAGAACTTATTTCAGAGCAGTTAACAATTCCGATAATCGGAATTGGAGCAGGACAAAAAGTAGATGGGCAAGTTCTTGTATATCATGATCTTATCTCGTACGGCGTAAATCGTGTTCCGAAATTTGTGAAGCAATATACGTCTGTTCAAGAGGAGATTGTGCGAGGGATTTCGCAATACGTTACTGAAGTAAAGACAGGGCAATTTCCTGAAGAAAAACATTCATTCACAATGAAAGAGGAAGAGTGCTTAGCGTTATACGGAGGAAAACAATAATGAAAATCATAACTACAGTGCAAGAGATGCAGCAAATTACAAACGACCTTCGTACAAGTGGAAAAAGTATCGGTTTTGTTCCAACGATGGGGTATTTACACGAAGGCCATGCTACGTTACTACGTAAGGCAAGGGAAGAAAATGAAATTGTAGTGTTAAGTGTATTTGTAAATCCACTACAATTTGGACCAAATGAAGATTTAGATCGATACCCACGTGATATTGATAGAGATGAAAATGTAGCAAAAGAAAATGGTATTGATTATTTATTTTATCCGAGTGTAGAAGAGATGTATCCAGCAGAACAAACGACAACAGTAGAAGTTGTGAAGCGTACCGACGTATTATGTGGTAAACAAAGACCTGGTCATTTCGCTGGTGTTGCGACTGTACTAATGAAACTATTTAATATTACATTGCCAACGCGTGCTTATTTCGGTATGAAAGATGCACAGCAAGTAGCTGTAATTGAAGGATTCGTAACTGATTTTAATATTCCCGTTACGATCGTACCAGTTGATATTGTAAGGGAAGAAGATGGATTAGCGAAAAGTTCTCGTAATGTGTATTTATCACTAGAAGAACGCGAAGAGGCTCCTCATTTATACCGCAGCCTATGTATAGCGAAAGAACGAATTGAGGCAGGCGAACGTAATCCAGAAATCATTATGAATCTTGTGAAAGAGCATATTGAGAAGTATACGAAAGGCACTGTAGATTATGCTGATTTATATGCATATCCTTCATTAAAAGCAATAGATAAAATTGAAGGAAGAATCATTTTAGCGATTGCAGTTAAGTTTGAACATGTACGATTAATTGACAATATAACATTAATGGGGAAATAAGGGGGAGCATCTATGTTTCGCACAATGATGAGAGCGAAGTTACATCGCGCAACTGTAACAGAAGCAAATTTAAATTATGTAGGTAGTATTACAATTGATGAAGATTTAATGGATGCGGTAAATATTGTAGAAAATGAAAAAGTACAAATTGTAAATAACAACAATGGAGCTCGCTTAGAGACATATGTTATTAAAGGAGAGCGCGGTAGCGGTGTTGTGTGTTTAAATGGTGCAGCTGCAAGACTTGTACAACCGGGTGATAAAATTATTATTATTTGCTATGGTTTAGTGGCAGAAGAAAATATTCATAAACAAGAGCCGAAAATTGCAGTATTAGACGATGATAATCAAATTATTGAAATGTTAGGTGCTGAAAAAGCTGGCACGATATTATAAGTAGGAAGGCTATCTCTAATTAAGGAGATAGCTTTTTTGTGCATCTTTTCATTAAGATGAGGTAAAACGTGGTATAGTAACATTATATAATTTTTGTGTTTGATAGGTAAGAAATTGAGGTGTTACATATATGAGTAAGCGTTATGTCGTTGTTGATTTAGAGACGACAGGGAACTCCTGGAAGGATGGGAAGGATAAAATCACCCAAATTGCAGCTGTTGTAGTGGAAGATGGAGAGATATTAGAGATTTTTTCATCTTTTATTAATCCGAAGAGAGAGATTCCCCTATTTATTACAGAATTAACTGGGATTGATGAAGATCTTGTAAAGCAAGCCCCGTTATTTCGAGATGTAGCCCCGATGATTGTTGAGCTATTACAAGGTGCGGCTTTTGTTGCACATAACGTTCACTTTGATTGGAATTTTTTAAATGAAGAATTAAGGCAGGCTGGATATACAGAAGTACATTGTCCTAAAATTGATACAGTTGAATTGGCGCAAATTCTTTTGCCGACAGCTGATAGTTATAAATTACGTGATTTAGCTAAGCAGCATGAGCTAGAGCACGATCAACCACATCGTGCGGATAGTGATGCTCTTGCAACAGCGGAGTTGTTTTTACAATTTTTAAGTGAAATTGAAAAGTTACCACTTGTCACATTACAATCGCTTTATGAATTAAGTGATGTTTTCCAAAGTGATATAGCGGATGTACTTTCTGAAAATATTTTAAAGAAAATGATGCATGGTAAAGAAAGGGCAGAGGAGTATGAAGTGTATCGAAATATTGCGATTCGAAAGCGGAATTATTCTTTAGGCCTCAGTGAAACATGCGCATCTAAATTTGATGCTTTCTTACATAAGGCAATGGATAAACTTGAATTGAATATGCCAAAGTTTGAAAAAAGAGAAAGCCAACAAATTATGATGAAGGAAATATATACAGCGCTAAGAGATTCTAGGGTTTCACTGATTGAAGCAGGAACAGGTACGGGGAAGACGCTTGCGTATTTACTTCCAAGTATTTATTTCGCAAAGAAAAAAGAAGAACCTGTCATTATAAGTACACAAACTGTACAATTGCAACAACAAATACTAGAAAAAGAAATTCCGTTATTACAGAAAATAATGCCATTTTCATTTGAAGTAGCTCTTCTGAAAGGAAGAAAGCATTATCTTTGTCTACATAAATTTGAATATGCTTTGCAAGAGGAAGAAAAAAATTATGATATGGCGCTCACAAAGGCAAAAATTTTAGTATGGTTATTGCAAACGGAAACCGGCGATCGTGATGAATTAAATATTCCTGAGGGCGGAAAGTTACTTTGGAACCGTATTTGTAGTGATGCATATAGTCCGGGCGGGATGCAAAGTAACTGGTTTAGTCGTTGTTTTTATCAACGAGCGAAGAATAAAGCATTGTTTGCAGATATTGTTATTACAAATCATGCGTTATTATTTCAAGATTTTTCAAGTGAAGAACCACTGTTTGCTTCATGTGAACATATTATTTTTGATGAAGCTCATCATATCGAGGAAGCGGCGAGTAGAACATTCGGTGAACAGTTCTCATGTATGTATTTTCAATTAGCTTTATCTCGTCTTGGTACGCTAGAAACAGATGATGTGCTTTCCAAAGTATATAAAATGATGAAAAAATCAGAGCAAGCTTCTCGTTCGACTTTCCGTATGGTGAGTCATAGTTTGAAGGAACTTAAATTTGATGCAGATGAACTATTCCAAATGTTACGTGCTTTCATATTTAAACAAACAAAGCAGGAACAAGGGATGAGCAATATGCCGCTCATTTATCGATATAACACGGAAGTAGAGACAGGTAAGTTATGGGATAGCATTACCGAGTTAACAAATCGTTTTGTATATGATGTAAGAAAATTAGTGACTACACTTGAGAAGCAAGTTGATATATTGCAAAGTAAATTAGAATGGGAGATGCATGTTGTTACAGGTGAATTTATGCACTTAATTGAGTTGTTGAGAAAGATGGTACAATCTTTACAATTACTCATTTTAGAAAAAAATTCATACGTGACATGGATGGAGACTGAAACGAAGGGAACGATTCATTCAACAGTTTTATATGCGCAGCCTGTTCATATTAGTGAAAGATTTGCTGATGAATTTTTAACAGAAAAAAAGAGTGTTATTTTCACATCAGCAACGTTAACAGTTAGTGATTCATTCGACTATATAAAAGAGGAGCTAGGTTTGCATGATTTTGCGCCCAATACATTAAAGGTTCCATCACCATTTCGTTTTGAAGAACAAATGAAATTAATGGTTTCAACTGATGTGCCTTTTATTAAGCAAGCAAGTAATGAGGAATATATTGAATCTGTATCGGCACATATTGCGAAAATAGCGAAAGCTACAAAAGGTAGAATGCTTGTTTTATTTACTTCGTATGAAATGTTGAAAGAAGCGTATACGAATTTGAAAAGTGATGATTCATTAGAAGGATATTTATTATTAACACAAAGTGTGAATAATAAGAGCCGAAGTCGCCTCATTCGTAAATTTCAAGAGTTCGACAAATCGATTTTGTTAGGAACAAGTAGTTTTTGGGAAGGGATAGATATACCTGGAGATGCTCTGAGTTGCCTTGTCATTGTCCGTCTGCCCTTTACGCCTCCTAATCAGCCGATGATGGAAGCAAAAGGAGAGTGGCTAAAAAATCAAGGAGAAGACGTATTCGTTAAGTTAGCGCTCCCGCAAGCGATATTACGTTTCAAACAAGGATTTGGTCGTCTTATTAGAACAAATACAGATACGGGAACGGTATTTGTACTAGATCGCCGTTTGACAAGTTCTTCCTATGGAAAACGTTTTTTACAATCAATCCCAACCGTCCCGCTCTATGAAGGACCTTTAGAAGAATTGTTAGAGCAATTAAAGGAACGACCAAATAAATAAAATTGGAAGAAAAATACGCCTGAAGTACACTTAAACTTCAGGCGTAAAAAATGTGGGTAGGAGGAATTTTATTTTTCTTACTTCTTGTATACAAAATATATTGCTTTTCGATTTGAAACCTTTTTTTGCTGTACATGTCCTGCTATAATAGATGGGTGATGAAGCAGGGGTTGTAAAGAATGTACTCTTATTGTAACCGCATTGCGTTCTTCTATAATTAGAAATTTTTGTGTAACGGAGGAGTTTTTTCATGGATAAGAAAATCGAAGTCCTATCAACGACGCGTATTAAATATTCGTCTGACTTGTATAAAATTGTTGATAGCTTGAATCGTACGTTAAAAGAGCAGGACCTCATGTTCGGATTAGCATTAGACGAAAAAGATAAAGAAATAGCTGTATTTACGATTTACAGAACGTAGTGATACAATGAAAAAGTGGATCTTTGCAATCATTATCGTTATCGTTGCTAGCGGAATATATGGGGCGTATGTTTATAATAAAGCGATGGAAAAGAAAATTCCAAAAGAGTCAAAGTCTGTAGAAATTGCGAAAGAAAAGGCAAAGCTTACAAAGGTAAATGCTGTTGATTATTATAACGGAAAATCTTCATATACAGTCGTGCAAGGTGCAGATGAAAAAGGAGAACAAATTATTGTTTGGGTGCCTGATAAAAAAGGAAATGTCCTTGTGAAGAAAAAGAGTGAAGGTATTTCTGAAAAAGAAGCTTTGCAAAAATTGGCTGAACAGGCGACTGGAGAAGGTGCTGAACCTAAGCCGAAGCCAAAACAAATTGTAAAAGTAAAATTAGGTGCTGAAAACGATATTCCGTTGTGGGAAATTACATATATTGATCAGGAAGATCGTTATACGTATTATTATCTAGAAGTTCAAAATGGTGCATATGCTGGACACTACAGCATTGAAAAATAGATGTAGGGGGAACTACAAATGAAATTAGCAAAGCGAGTAGCTGCTTTAACACCGTCTTCAACTTTAGAAATTACAGCAAAGGCACAAGCATTAAAAGCAGAAGGTCATGATGTAATTGCGTTAGGGGCAGGGGAACCTGACTTTAATACACCAGAACATATTATGGATGCCGCGCATAAAGCGATGTTAGAAGGACATACGAAGTATACACCAACAGGTGGATTACAAGCGTTAAAACAAGAAATTGTGAAGAAATTTACTCGTGATCAAGGAATTGCGTATGATCCATCTGAAATTATTGTATGTAATGGTGCCAAGCATGCATTATATACATTATTCCAAGTGTTACTTGATGAAGGAGATGAAGTTATCATCCCAACTCCTTACTGGGTAAGTTATCCTGAACAAGTAAAACTCGCTGATGGTAACCCAGTTTATGTAGAAGGTCTAGAAGGTAATGAGTACAAAATTACAGCAAAGCAGCTGCGTGGGGCAATTACAGAGAAAACGAAAGCAGTTATTATTAATTCACCGAGCAATCCAACAGGAATGATTTACAGCAAAGAAGAATTACAACAGCTTGGAGAAGTGTGTTTAGAACATAATATCTTAATCGTTTCAGATGAAATTTATGAAAAATTAATTTATGGTGCTGCAGAATATACTTCAATTGCCCAGCTTTCTAATGCATTAAAAGAACAAACACTTATTATTAATGGTGTATCTAAATCACATTCTATGACAGGATGGCGCATTGGATATGCAGCAGGAAATAAGCAGCTTATTAAAGCGATGACGAACTTAGCGAGTCATAGTACGTCAAACCCTACTTCAATTGCTCAATACGGTGCAATTGCTGCGTATGCAGGCTCACAAGAACCTGTAGAAACAATGCGTCAAGCGTTTGAAGAAAGATTGAACATTATTTATGATAAATTAATTCAAATCCCTGGTTTCACTTGTATCAAACCACAAGGTGCTTTTTACTTATTCCCAAATGTAAAAGAAGCCGTAGCGTTAGCTGGGTATGATACAGTTGATGAGTGGGCAAAAGCATTATTAGAAGAGGAAAAAGTAGCTCTTGTTCCTGGTACAGGATTTGGTGCACCAAATAACGTTCGATTATCGTATGCGACATCTCTTGAGCAAGTAGAGAAAGCATTAGAACGAATTCATACGTTCATGAAAAGCAAAGTACAGGCGTAATCTTCTGTCTTTTGTAGTAAATGGCAAGTAACCTCCCTATATATAGGGAGGTTTTTTTGACGAATTGTGGCAAAAAGAAATGGCTGAAGGTGTGTTATACTAGAGAACGAGGTGTTTGGTGATGAAAAAGAAAATGATGTTACAATGGTTTGAACAGGGAAGCATAGCAATTCCTAAATTGCTTATGATGCATTATAAAAAGCTAGGCTTAAATGAAACGGAATTTATGGTGGTACTTCATGTACACACATTTTTAGAATCAGGTAATTCGTTCCCGACTCCTTCAGAGATTTCAGAGCGGATGACGATAACAGAAATGAAATGTATGGAAGTGATTCAGACATTAATCCAAAAAGGTTTTTTAGCGCTAGAAGGTGGACAAAGATCAGAAGCGATGATGTGTGAAAGTTATTCTTTACAACCACTTTGGGAAAAAATATTGCATTTTTTAATGGATGAATCAATAGAGGAAGAACAGCAAGAAAAAAAGAAACTTCAAGTAAATTTATATACAGTATTTGAAAAAGAATTTGGAAGACCGCTCTCACCGTTTGAATGTGAAACATTAGGAATGTGGGAAGATCAAGATCAACATCATCCGAATTTAATTCAAGCTGCTCTCAGAGAAGCTGTTATGAGTGGTAAACTTAATTTCCGGTATATTGATCGTATTTTATTTGAGTGGAAAAAGAACGGAATTAAAACGGTAGAGCAAGCGCAAAATCAAGGCCAAAAATTTAGAGCGAATCAGCAACGTACACAACAAACAACAAAACAAGAAACAAAATTTACTGGGAAAGTGCCTTTTTACAATTGGTTGGAGCAGTAATGTAGGAGGAAAGACATGTTGAATAAAACGCAAATTCGCTATTGTTTAGATACAATGACGGATATGTATCCAGAAGCGCATTGTGAATTAATTCATGATAATCCATTTGAACTTGTAATCGCAGTGGCATTATCTGCGCAATGTACAGATGCACTTGTGAATAAAGTGACGAAAAACTTATTCCAAAAATATAAAACACCAGAAGATTATTTAAGTGTGTCTTTAGAAGAATTACAACAAGATATACGTTCCATTGGATTGTTTAGAAATAAGGCGAAAAACATTCAAAAATTGTGCCAGATGTTGCTAGATGATTATAACGGGAAAGTTCCAGAAGACCGTGACGAGCTGACGAAGTTACCAGGAGTAGGGAGAAAGACAGCGAATGTAGTTGTTTCGGTAGCGTTTGGGATTCCAGCGATTGCTGTTGATACGCATGTAGAGAGAGTGAGTAAACGGTTAGCAATTTGTAGATGGAAAGATTCTGTGTTAGAAGTGGAAAAGACATTGATGAAGAAAATTCCAATGGATGAGTGGGGAGTTACACACCACCGTATGATTTTCTTCGGACGTTATTACTGTAAGGCGCAGCGACCACAATGTGAAGAGTGCCGATTACTAGAAATATGTCGCGAAGGAAAGAAACGAATGAAGGGGAAATAAAGGGTGGAGCGAGTTATAGAAATACCGAAAGAGTTTCGGTGCGTACCATTTTTTAAAGAGAGTGCAAATTCGATTACGTATCGCACAGACCAATCTTTTGAAGAAATAATACAAAATACTTACTTTATATTTGATATTGAAAGACAATATGAGCCATGGAATGAAATTGAAACAAGTATTCCAGCGGTGTTAAATATATGGAAAAGCAAGCATGAAGAAATTGCTACACTATTTCGGAACAGAAAAAAACAAGAAGCTGAGGGTCCGATGATTCTTTTTGCAGCTCACTTTCTATCGGTTATATATTGGTTAAATGAGCAGCCTGTTCATAGTTTGAATGAGATGCAAGTAAATACGAATAAATTGGAAGTACAACCTGTTAATTTTATGGAGCGATATTCATTTATTATAAAGAAACCGAGTAATTACCATTCATATATTCAATTAGCACAGTTGTATATCGAAATAGAAAAGCTATATGTAAAGAAAATGATAACAAAAAAGAAGTCGGTTTCTCGTTAAGAGAAACCGACTTCTTTTTTTGTTTATTAAGACTCTGTTGTAACAACATTTCCGTCTGCGTGAGGTGTATCTCCTCCGGTATTCTGTTGTTGCTGTTCTTCTTCAGCTTTTTTTCTAGCCTCTTCTTCAGCTTTTTTCTTAGCTTCTTCTTGTTTTAGCCTATCTTCATTGGCCTTTTTCTGGGCTTCTTCGTCAGCCTTCTTCTTAGCCTCTTCGTCAGCAGCTTTCTTTTGAGCTTCTTCTTGCTGTTTACGTTGTTGTTCTTGTTGTTGTTGTTGTTGTTGTTGTTGCTGTTCTTGTTGTTGTTGTTGCTGTTCTTGTTGTTTGCGCTGATCTTCGTCAGCTTTTTTCTTAGCTTCTTCTTGTTTTAGTTTATCTTCATTGACCTTTTTCTGGGCTTCTTCGTCAGCCTTCTTCTTAGCCTCTTCGTCAGTTTTTTTCGCATTTGGAGTTCCGCCAGGCGCAGTGAAGGATGCACCAACTGCAGGACTTGTTCCAGTACCCTTTTTCGCTACTACAGAGAAGCTGTAAGTAACACCTGGTTTAATACCACCAAGAGTAGCTGTCGTACCGCTTACTGATAAGCTACCACTAGAACCGTCAGTAGCTTTATAGCTTGCTGCGTATGCATCAACATTTGATGATGGTCCAGACCAGTTCAGTGTCACTGTGCTAGCGCCATCGAAAGCGACATTAAGGCCACTAGGTGGATCTACTTTAATTTGTTTAACTGCATCTTTTTTCGCACCTTTTACGTACAATTCTTCATTTAATTCTTGTACAGAAGAAGGGCGTTCGAAACGAGATTTATCTGTAGCGAATTTGCTCATCATTACTTGGAACATTTGCTGAGCAATTCTAGTAGAACGATCTCCAATGTAATTTTCTGCACTATCTTTTTCATAACCAGTCCATACAGCCATTGTATATTGAGGCGTATATCCTGCGAACCAACTATCTCTGTTTGCATCTGCTGGAATACCATATTTTTTAATAACAGATTCATCAAAGTTTTGTGTTCCTGTTTTACCTGCCACGTCTATTCCTGGAACGTATGCTGTTGGACCTGTACCACCAGAACCAGGTTTTACTACGTCACGAAGGACATCAGTAATCATATAGGCCGTATAGTCATGCATTGCACGCTTTTCTTTCGGTTTAAAGTTTTTCTTTTTCCCATCCGGGAAGATAACTTCTTTTACGAAATGAGGTTTATTATAAACACCGTCATTACCAAATGTTGCATAGGCACCTGCTAATTCTAATGGAGAACTATCGTTACTACCGATTGCAGTAGATTCATATACCTTTCCATCTTTAAATGTCATTCCTAAACCTTCAGCAAATTCTTTGGACTTATCGAGACCAACTGCTTGGGCTGTTTTTAAAGCTGGAATATTTAACGATTTCTTCAATGCTTCACGAAGTGAAACGTCACCTTTATAACTATTTGTTGCATTTCGTATTTTTTTACCATTAGAGTACGTATACTCTGAATCGTTCAGTTGATGATACGTAGACCATTGTAGGTTTTCTATTGCTGGACCATAGTCGAAAATTGGCTTCATAGTTGAACCTACTTGGCGTTTTAAATCGATTGCCATATTATGACCTTTGAAAGTAGATTTACTTTCTTTACGACCAGCGCCGATTGCTCGAACTTCTCCAGACTGAGTATCCATAAATACGAATGATCCTTGGAATTGATCGTTTGGATACTTGATGAGATTCCCATCCATTATTTTATCAGCATAGTCTTGAGCATCCAGATCAAGAGTCGTTTGGATCGTTAAACCGTCCGAACCGATATTTATATCAGGAATTTCTTTTTCAACTTCTTTTACAACTGCATCTAAAAATGCTTGGTATTTCATTTCAGTTACTTCTGAAGATGGAAGAAGTCCTTGTGTTACAGGGATTTGCATTGCATCATTCATTTCTTGTTTCGTTATATACCCGTGTCGGTTCATTAATGTTAATACGATATTACGACGTTTCGTTGCTCTATCAACGTTATCTGGTTTTGTTGGATCATAAATGTTAGGACCTTGGGGTAAACCAGCGAGCATTGCAGCTTCGTGTAGTTGTATGTCTTTTAAATCTTTGCCGTAATATTTTTTGGCAGCTGTTGAAATACCATAAGAGCGATTACCTAAGTTAATCTTATTTAAGTACATTTCTAAAATTTCATGTTTTGAGTACTGTTGCTCTAACTTATAAGATAAGTACCATTCCTGCACTTTTCTCTTTGCAGTTTTGTCCATCGTTAGAAAATAGTTTTTAACTACTTGCTGTGTAATCGTACTACCACCTTGTGAGCCAAAGCCACCAGTGACATTTTCCATAATTGCCATTCCAGTACGTCTAAAATCAATTCCATCATGCTCATAGAAGCGAGCATCCTCAGTCGCAAGGAATGCACTTTCAATTACTTTGGGAATTTGATCGTAAGTAACGTGGGTTCGTTTTTCAGCACCGTATTCATAGAAGAAATTCCCGTTTTTATCAAGGAATTTTGTTGATAAAGGATTGACAAGTTTTGATTTGTCTAATTTCGGAGCGTCCTTTACCATAACAAAGAAAGCCGAAACGCCAGCTACGAGGCCGACGATACCAAGAAGTAGACAACCTATAAGGAATTTCTTGAAAAAGGAACCTTTTTTCTTTGGCTTTTCTTCTTTATGAGTTTCTTTCGTTTGATTTTTCACATGATTTCGTTCTGTACGAGAACGATAATTATCTGACATTATACTTTCTCCTACCTTTCATTCTCTCCCCCAAAAGTCGAAAAAAGAGCCTTAGTGATGACTCTATCACGAAAAATAAACCGTGTCTAGTACGCGGATATAATCAATTCGAGGGTGATAACCGCATGATAATAAAGACCCATGCTCTTCTATTTCTTGTTTTGTAATCGATTTGCGTCCACCAGTATTTTGACGATTCCAAAATGCAATAATATGTTTTGCATCTAATAAATAAAATTCATCAAAAAGTGTAAATTTAATAATAACAAATGCAATTCCATTATGAGCGACTACTTGCTTCATATGTTCAATTTGATGAAGGTGGAAGTTTTGAAGTGGAAAACTGGTTTTATTTTTAGTTTCTTTCGCTTCAAAATCGATATATTTCCCTTTGTATACACCGTTGTAATCTGTTGTAGAAGGTTGTTTGAAATACGCTTCTTTTACCACTGCAGCACTTCGAGCGGGGTAATCTACTTTTACAATTTGAAGAGGTGTAGGTTTTTTATGTACGCATGCAATATTATGGGTTAAGTAATATTGATTGGTTTCATTCAATTCCTCTTCAAGGGACATACCTCTATTACTGTAAGTATGTTTTTTTATTGGTGTTTTATGGGGTTGTGAAGCCTGATCGTACCTTTTTCCATTTGGGTAACGAATGGTCATATTTTGTCCACTCCCAACTTGATAAGATTTACTTACAAAGGTGATTATATCAAAAAATGAAAAAAGATGTGACCTTTTTCAAGAAAGGTATGGTGACTTACTCATGTTTCGATGGAATGATTACGAAAAAATTAAACAGAGCCGTAATGATATTTTTTGTACAGAAGAGGAAAAAGCTATAGTTCTTAATATTAAGGAGAGAACGGATGTAGCTAACGTAGATAATATTTCACGTACACAATCTTACCAAGAATATTATTTGAGAAATAGAGAAATTAGATGGTCTTTTTTAGCAAGCATGGTTTCAAGGAATGGGGGATGGAACATGACAGACTTAGAAGGAGAATATTATTCTAATCTTTTATCTCAAACAGTTAAGAGACGATTATTTCATTTGTATGAGAAGGCCAATTGGCTCATTTTCTTAGATGCATTTCCTCAACTATTACTGTATGAGGAAAGTAAAAAGAGATGTGCGCCGCTCTTTCATTTGTTACAATTTTTCAACATATCAATTTTTATGGAAAAAGAATGGATCGCGTTTTGGGGGGAAAAAGATATAAATAGGCTTATGACGGCACTTATTATTAATGAACAAAATAAAATTCAAAAACCAGTAATTGAGAATGCATATTTTCAAAAACATGTATTTGATACTGCACTATTCAAATTTCAAGAAATATTTCACGTTAGTGCAGTTATTTTTCCAATGGTGGAAGGGGGAATGTATGGATTTTCAGTTTATCAATTTGAAACGTTGCAAAAACGTATAGAACTGGGGAAGCAATTAGCTTGGTTATTATTTCATTCAAAGTATAAGGCTTCTTTTTATAAATTTGCAGTGCAAACTAGGCATACAGGATCAAGGATGGATTATGAATGTAATATAAGGGGGATTAGAAAATCAGGTACGCCCGCTCTTAGGGATGTGTATTCTATTGTCATTCATGAAAAATTAATAGAAAAAGATTGGTTTAGTGAAGGATTGGAAATAGATTCTTTATTTTTACTTGAAAAACCTAAGGGGGAAATTAATATAACAGAATGGTATAGAAAGAAGAGGGAGCAAATACATACTCTTTCTATATTAAGTAGTTTTGTTAAAAGAATAGATGAGTTCATGATATAATAAAGAAGTCCCGCCTTCCTAAATGAAGGCGGGGCTTCTTTATTAAAAGTAATATGCTCTACAACAAATTACTTTCTAATCCGCTATTTGCTTGCAGTACGACTTTAGCTTCAACACTTATCGAAAGCGAAGAGGTAAAGTTAGACTAGAAAATAGCTGTTTGTAAAAGCCACTTTGATTAAAGTGGCATTTTATCCCGCTATTTGCGGGCAGTAAAACTCCCACCTCAAAATTCAGCTGGAGAAGTTAGGTGGGAGTCGGGCTGCCCGTAAACGCCCGATTGGTGCGGGCTGATTAAAGTTTCATTTTATGTAGCGGGGAAATTTGGACCATCAAGCTTTGGATTACCAGTCTCAGGTTTGTTTTGTTGTTTGTTTTGCTGTTTCTTTTTTTCGTTTTTATTTTTTGCCATCGTAATACACCTCCTTTTTGTATTGTTACCATTTCTAAAAATGGCATACTAAATGATTTCTTTGACGAATATCAACTAGTTTTGTCATGTGAGAAGGAGTAATCAATCAATCGGCGAAATTACATGACAAAGGAAAGGCAAAGAAGGGGGCGTTTTAAATATGGCGATGGTTCAGAAGGAAGATGTTATGAAAAAAATGGATCAAATGTTAAGTTCTCTCGATTTGCTGGAAATGAATATTGGGATTAGAATGAATCATGCATTAAAGGGTAAAGGTGAAAAAATATGCAATAAGATAGAAATAACAGAAATGCATATAGAACATATGGAAAATAAATTAGTGCATCACGAAGAAAAAGGGAGCTGGGTAAAAACATTTCAAAACGTCGTAGTGAGTGCATAATAAGGTGGGAACAAAATGGGATATGAAGCATTAATCCAGTCCTCGGAGAAGTTAATGCAGTATAATGATGAAGCGAATGTGAAAAAAAGAGAAATGGCTGAATATGATTTTTATAAGGATATGAAGCCATTTGTTGATATTGTAGATGCGGAGTTAGAGATGTGGAAAGAATTAGCTTATAGGTGGATAAAGGAAGAACGACCTAAGTATATACATGTACAACAAATTGATCAAGTTTATGATAATTTACAAACTAATGTGCTACAATGTTTTGTTAATAAGGGAAAAGGTAAACGTTTCTTTGAAACTCATCAGGCTATTGCGTATACTTTGCAAAATATCGTAGATCAATGTAAGTAACAAGAGGGAAAACCCTCTTGTTTTTTTATGCCTCTGTCACTGTTGTAGGTTTTGTTGCACCGTTTATTTCTAACTCTCGTATTAATGTTCGGTAATCTGATATGCATACTTTTCCTTCAAGATAACAATGTCTCGCAAAGTCTAACAGTTCATTCGAATTTTCTGTGTAATACCCCTTTTTTTGAGAAAACGCTTGTTTTAAATCCCCTAATACCATGTTGATTCCTCCCCAATGAGAATCTTCTTCCTTATTATCATAGCATGGAAGGGTTTACTTTCTAATTTTTTTAAAAATTTAAACTTCCGACAAAAACAGACAGATACTCCGTCACACATTTTATTTTATAGGTACATATTCTATATGTAGAAACTTATGCGAAGGAGGAGAGAATGCATGTTTCAACAACCTAATGTATATCAGCAAGCAAATCCATATGCACAGCAAAATATGTACCAATATAATGAGGATACATATTTGCGATATAATATGTATCCTTTCGAGCCTCATTATGGAAACCAAAATTATTATCAACCATTTGAAGTGTCGTTTGGGAATCAACCGCAGCAAGCGCATATGAATCAACCGCAACAAGCGTATACGAATCAACCGCAGCAAGCGCATATGAGTCAGTCGCAGCAAATGTATACGAATCAACCGCAGCAAGCGCATATGAATCAACCGCAACAAGCGTATACGAATCAACCGCAGCAAGCGCATATGAGTCAGTCGCAGCAAATGTATACGAATCAACCACAGCAAGCGTATATGAATTCACAAAACTACATGTCCCCATCTCAATATGTAAATCAACAAGCTATGTTTTATCCACCGAAACAACCATATCCAACGATGAATAAACAAAAGCAACAGCAACAGCAACAGCAACCAAGTCAGTTTTCTAGTTTTGTTTCACAATTTAAATCATCAGATGGTAACTACGATGTAAATAAAATGATGAACACAGCTGGACAAATGATGAACGCGATGAATCAAGTAACAGGGATTGTTAAGCAAGTCGGGGGCTTTTTTGGTAAATAATAGTAGGGGGTTGTCTATAATAGGTATTACGTATGAAATTGGATACTAGACAAATTTCCATGAAATAAATGGGTATATATAACAAGCGGCTTTACCCCCTCGCTCATATTGTAAAGTGTAGTCAGATTTTTTTAATGAGAGAGGAGAGAAAAAACTATGCATCATTGTCATCCTTGCTTTGGAGGGCATAAGCCTGTAGGACCTATTTGTACAACTGCTCCTGTCATTCATCCGGCAAAACAGTGCGTAACACATTCTTTTTCAACAACGGTGGTGCCACACATTTTCCCAACGCATACAACACATGTACATCATCAACAAATTAAAAATCAAAACTTCTTCCCGCAAACAAACTCGAATGTAAATGTTGTAGACCCTGGTGATCCAGGATCTGTTGGTGGATTTGGCGGTGGATCTGTTGGTGGATTTGGCGGTGGATTTGGCGGAGGATTCGGCGGGGGATGTGGACCATGCGGTCATGGCCATCATCACCATGGGCATCAAATATCACCATTTGGTCCAGGACCGAATGTATCACCATTTGGACCAGGACCGAATGTATCACCATTTGGACCAAATATCGGACCAAACGTTGGTGGAATGTTTAAAAAGTAAATGATATGTTAGAACTAGCGAAATGCTAGTTCTTTTTTTGTAATTGGAGTGTTTATATGAAAGTCGTTGCTGTAACAGGATATAAGCCGTTTGAGCTTGGAATATTTAAAAATGATCATCCAGGAGTAGAATGTATAAAAAAGGCGCTGCGTCGTAAATTAACTGCTTTTGTAGAAGATGGTTTGGAATGGGTTATTATAAGCGGTCAGTTAGGAGTAGAGCTATGGGCCGCTGAAGTTGTTTTTGAAATTCAAGTAGAATATCCAGATTTAAAATTAGCGGTATTTACTCCTTTTTTAGAACAAGAAGAAAATTGGAAGGAAGATAACCGTGAATATTACGAATTTATTCTTTCGCAAGCAGATCACAATGATAGTATTACGAAACGGAAGTACGAAAGCCCAGAGCAATTTAAATTAAAGAATCAATTTTTTATTGAAAAAAGCGATGCACTTTTAGCTGTATATGATGAAGAAAAGTCTGGGAGCCCTAAATATATTGTAGAAGCAGCTAAGAAAAAAGGAGAAATAGAAAATTATCACAGTTATTTCATTCTTTTTTCTGATTTACAAGATATAATGGAAGAGGAACAGTGGAATAATGCAGAGTAATATGTAATATAGTACTCGTATATTTGATTGACAAAAGGCATTGTTTCTGAAAAAATTTAGTTAATGAAAGCTTTGGCAAAAATTTGAGGTGAAGAAAATGATTTCGGATAAAATTAAATTAACAGCGAAAGATATTTTAGAAAAAGAATTTAAAACAGGTATGAGAGGTTATCAACAAGAAGAAGTAGACAAGTTTCTTGATACGATTATTAAAGATTATGAAGCGTTTCATAAGGAATTTGATCAATTAAAACAACAAAATGCTCGTTTGAAACGTGAATTAGAAGAGCAGAAAGTAGCGGCAATACAAGTTCCGCAACAACCGGTACAAACACCAGTTGCACAACCAGTATATAACAATACGAATACGGATATTTTAAAACGTCTATCTAATTTAGAAAAAGCTGTATTTGGAAGTAAGTTATACGAATAAATTAAGGTAACAAAAAGGTTAAAGTATTTTACATAGAAAAAAACATTGCAAAATCTTTTTGTTTCCACTATACTAATGTTTGTCATAACGTTTGGGTAATCGCTGCAACGCCAACGTTGTAGAGGAAAGTCCATGCTCGCACAGCCTGAGATGGTTGTAGTGTTCGTGCCTAGCCAAGTCATAAGCTAGGGTATTCTGGCTGTGAGGCTGGTTTAACGGCAGGGAAAAAACCTAAGTCCTTTCGGATATGGTTTGACTACCTTTAAAGTGCCACAGTGACGAAGTCCTTGAAGAAATGATAGGAGTGGAACGAGGTAAACCCCACGAGCGAGAAACCCAAATAATGGTAGGGGAATCTTTTCCAAGGAAATGAACGACGGAAAAGGACAGGTTTTCGTAACCTGTAGATAGATGATTACCACCGGAGTACGAGGCGTGGGCCGTTTGCAGTACAAAGGAACAGAACATGGCTTACAGAACGTTATGAACCAACTATGAAATAACTCAGCTCTCCTTTGTTAGAGGAGGGCTTTTTATTTGTATGAAGTTATAAGTTGTGAGTTAAAATGGTAAGTGAGAATATTCTTCGTAATATGTGATAATTAATAGGACAACATGTTATTAATTATTGTTTGATTATACATAAGAGGTGAATGAAAATGGGAAAAGTTACTTTAATTGCAACAGCGGCAATGGGTATTGAAGCGTTAGTTGCCCGAGAAGTTCGCGATCTTGGTTATGAATGTGAAGTGGAAAACGGAAAGGTAACGTTTGAAGCGGATGAAAAAGCGATTTGTCGTACGAATTTATGGTTACGTACTGCAGACCGTGTGAAAATTAAAGTCGGCGAATTTAAAGCAACAACATTCGATGAGTTATTTGAAAAAACAAAAGCGTTAAACTGGGGAGATTATATTCCAGAGAACGGTGAATTCCCTGTTATTGGGAAATCTTTGAAATCAACATTATTTAGCGTTTCAGACTGCCAACGTATTGTTAAAAAGGCTGTTGTTGAGAAATTAAAAACAACGTATAGACGCACAACTTGGTTTGAAGAAGATGGTCCGTTATTCCGTATTGAAATTGCAATGTTGAAAGATATTGCAACGTTAACAATCGATGCGAGTGGTGTAGGTCTTCATAAACGTGGATACCGTCTTGAGCAAGGTGAAGCGCCTTTAAAAGAAACATTAGCTGCGTCTTTAATTAAGTTAACAAACTGGAAGCCGGATCGTCCTTTCGTTGATCCTTTCTGTGGATCTGGTACAATTCCAATTGAAGCTGCATTAATTGGACAAAATATCGCACCAGGATTTAACCGAGGCTTTGCATCGGATGAATGGGGCTGGGTTGGTAAACAAAATTGGCGTGAAGCTCGTCAAGAAGCTGAAGATTTAGCAAATTATAATCAACCATTGCAAATCATTGGATCAGATATCGATCACCGTATGATAAGAGTTGCCCAAGATAACGCAGATGAAGTTGGATTAGGGGATCTTATATCATTTAAACAAATGCAAGTAAAAGATTTCACGACAAAAGAGGAATATGGCTATGTTGTAACGAATCCTCCATACGGAGAACGTTTAAGTGAAAGAGCGCTTGTTGAAAAATTATATAAAGAAACGGGAGAGGTATTCCGCCCATTAGATACGTGGTCAATGTATTTATTAACAAGTTATGAAGCATTTGAGAAGTGTTACGGAAAAGATGCATCGAAAAAGCGTAAACTGTTTAACGGATTTATCCGTACAGATTACTATCAATACTTCGGAAAACGTCCACCGCGTAATTCATAGTATAAAACTCCTCCAGCGCGCATATACTGGCTATTATGTAATGCGTAAAGGAGGAAGTGATATGGATAGTTTCCAATTATCAATGATTCAAAAAGCTATTCACCGTACGTATGATGAGCTCGGAAAAGAAGTGGATAGTCAAGGTGCGATTGTAGATGAAATACAAAAAGCGCAGGAAGAATATTTGTCAGCTCTTTCACATGAAACAGCGATTGATAAACGGTATTTAAAGTCATTAATATAGAAAAAAATTTTCCTTTTTCGAAAGGAAAATTTTTTTTCGTGTATTTCTATGTATTGCAACAGGGGAAAGTGGCTGCACACATGTGAGTAGCAGTTGCTATATCTTTTTATAGAAAAACTGTTTGGTTGGAGGCTAAGGATGTTTACTGAGAATAGGTTACCATTTGAAGTAGGGAAACAAGATAATTTTTATGATAAGTTGAATGAGTGGATTGGAGATGTGTTTTACGACATTCTTCCGGAAAAAGGCTTTGAAGAGCGTGATGAACAGATTTTTATGGCGTTTCAGTTAGAACGCGCTTTCCAAGAGAAGAAAGTTATGTTTGCAGAAGCAGGTGTAGGAACAGGGAAAACAATTGTATATCTTCTATATGCAATTTGTTATGCACGTTATACAGGGAAGCCAGCTATTATCGCTTGTGCAGATGAAACGTTAATTGAGCAGCTTGTGAAAGAAGAAGGAGACATTGCTAAGTTATCTGAAGCATTAGGGCTATCTGTTGATGTTAGACTTGCGAAATCAATGGATAATTATTTATGTTTGCGTAAACTTGAAGATGTTATGAGTGGACGAGCTCCAGAAGTAATTGAAGATGTATATTACGAATTACCTCAGTTCGTATTCGATCATGGTACGATGCAGAACTTTACTCACTATGGTGATCGAAAAGAATTTCCACTGTTAAATGACGAGGAATGGTCAAAGGTAAACTGGGATTACTTCCAAGATTGCTTCACTTGTGATTCTCGTCATCGTTGTGGTCAAACACTTTCTCGTGAACATTATCGTAAAGCTGCAGATTTAATTATTTGTTCTCAAGACTTCTATATGGATCATATTTGGACATATGATGCACGTAAACGTGAAGGGCAAATTCCGTTATTACCAGAAAGTAGCTGCGTTGTATTCGATGAAGGACATCTTGTAGAGTATGCAGCTCAAAAAGCTTTAACGTACCGTTTAAAACAAACGATGATGGAGCAACTTTTAACGAGATTATTACAAAACGATATTCGTGAAGAGTTCGCACATTTAGTAGAAGAGACAATTTGGCAAACTGAACAATTCTTTGGGGTACTACAAGAGAATAAAAAGGAAATTGAAGGTTCTGATCGTTTAGAAATTACTGTGACAGAAAAGGTAACTGCAGAAGCGAAAAGACTTTATGTGAAAATCGGTGAAGTCGGTGATGCATTAGTATTTGAAAGTGAAATGCATACAGTAAACACATACGATTTAAATATTGTTGATGAGCATTTAGATGTGTTAGAGCATTCACTTCGTCTTTTCATGCACGAGAAAAATGTAATTACGTGGGGTGAAGAAAGTGATGGTGCTTTCACGTTAGTTATTATGCCACGTGCAGTTGAAGAAGTGTTACAAGAAAAAGTATTCTCGAAGAAAATTCCGTACATTTTCTCATCTGCAACATTATCGGATAACGATTCGTTCGCATTTACAGCAAATAGTCTAGGGGTAAAAGATTATTTATCATTCTCAGTTGCCTCACCGTTTGATTATGAAGAGCAAATGGCAGTAAACTTACTATCGCATACGAAAGAAAATGAATGGGAAAGAAAGTGTCAATATACACTTGAAAATATCCAGAAAACAAATGGACGTACGCTTGTATTATTCCGTACAATGCAAGAACTTGCAGCATTCAAAGAGTATGTAAGTAAAGAGCAAATGTCGGTTCCGTTCTTATATGAAGGGGATCAGGAAATTAGTCAGCTCGTTTCTCGTTTCCAAAATGAAGAAGAGACTGTACTTTGTGCTGTGCATTTATGGGAAGGTTTAGATATTCCTGGTTCATCATTATCACACGTTATTATTTGGTCATTACCATTCCCTCCAAACGATCCTGTGTTTGAAGCGAAGCGTAAACATGTGAATGATCCATTCTGGGACGTAGATGTGCCTTATATGATTTTACGTCTTCGCCAAGGAATTGGACGTTTAATTCGTACAAGTGAAGATAAAGGTGCTATATCATTATTCTTATCAGATAATGAAGATGAAAAAGTGATAGAAGCAGTGAAGAAAGTGCTTCCGGTAGAAGGAAAAGTACTTTAAGCGAAAAAATGTTGTAAGGAAAAGTTTGGCATTTGCCAAGCTTTTTTTTCTATTAGAAAAGGAATTTATGTTTTAATGTCGAAATAAGGTTGAGGTAGAAAAAGGAGGTTTTTTTATACTATGACAGTTGCTACATATGAAGTAGAAAAACAATTTTTAACATATGTGAAGAAGATAGAGAATTATGGAGAAGCATTAAGCTTAATGTTTTGGGATTTAAGAACAGGTGCACCAAAGCAAGGAGTAGACCAGCGTTCAGAAGTAATTGGAATGCTTTCATCCGAAGTGTTTGTGATGTCGACTTCAGATGAGATGGGGAACTATTTAACTGAACTAGAATCTTTAATTGTTGAAAATAAACTTTCTGAAACGACAAAGAAAATGGTTGAAGAGTGTCGGAAAGAATATGATAGAAATAAGAAAATTCCACAAGCGGAATATGAAGCGTATGTGAAATTAGAAGCGAAAGCGGAAAGTGTATGGGAAGAAGCTCGCGAAAAATCTGACTTCGAAATGTTCCGTCCGTATTTAGAAAAAATTGTTGAATTCAAAAAGAAGTTTATTACATATTGGGGTTACGAAACGTACAAATATAACACGCTATTAGACATGTATGAGCCGGGAATCACAGTAGAAGTGTTAGATCATGTATTTGGTCAACTACGTGAACGTATCGTTCCGCTTGTGAAAGAAATTTCTGAGTCTAAAAAAGAATTAAAAACAAATGCTTTATCCGAACATTTTTCAAAAGAAAAACAAAAGAATTTTACTTTAGAGTTATTAAAACAATTGAACTATAACTTTGAAGCGGGTCGTCTTGATGAAACGGTACATCCTTTTGAAATTACATTAAATAGAGGGGATGTTCGTATTACGACTCGTTACGATGAGAAAGACTTCCGTATGGCTGTTTTCGGCACGATTCATGAATGTGGTCATGCTGTATATGAGCAAAATGTTGCAGAGGAACTAGAAGGAACACCGCTTTGCAGTGGAACATCAATGGGAATTCACGAGTCACAATCGTTATTCTTTGAAAACTTCATTGGCCGTAATAAGTCGTTCTGGAAGAAAAACTATGATTTGTTAAAGCGATATAGTGACGGTCAATTTGACGGCGTATCAGTAGACGAGTTTTATGATGCAATTAATGAGTCAAAACCATCCTTTATCCGTATAGAAGCAGATGAACTTACATATCCGCTTCATGTTATGGTTCGCTATGAGCTGGAGAAAGAATTATTTGATGGCACACTGCAAGTAAAAGACTTACCAGCGGCATGGAATGATAAGATGGAAACTTATTTAGGTATTCGTCCAGAGAATGACGCACAAGGTGTATTACAAGACGTTCACTGGGCTGGCGGTTCGTTTGGATATTTCCCATCTTATGCGCTTGGTTATATGTATGCAGCGCAATTTAAACAAAGGATGCTAAAGGATATTCCAAACTTTGATGCATTATTAGAAGAAGGAAACGTGACGCCAATTCGTGAATGGTTAACAGAGAATATTCACCAATACGGCAAAACGAAAAAACCACTTGAAATTTTAAAAGATGTGACAGGTGAAGGTTTAAATGCAAACTACTTAGCTGATTATTTAGAAGCTAAATATAAAGAGATTTATGAGTTATAAAACAGGAGCTGCTTAATTGCAGCTCTTTTTTATGAGGGAGTGAGAGAAATGGGCTATATGTTTACAGTAATGTCGCAAGCGGAAGCAGAAGAAATTGCATACAACTGGCATTATGAAGGCGAGTATTCTTTTTATGATATAGGGGCAGATCAAGAAGATTTAGTGGAGTTTTTAAATGCTCATATGAGAGGGAGTACTACATTTGTCGTGAAAGAAAACGATAGTATAATTGGCTTCTTTAGTTTTTGTAAAATAAATAATCAAACGGTTGATATAGGCCTTGGAATGAGACCTGATATAACAGGCAATGGATTAGGTTTACAGTTCGTAAAAGCTGGATTAGATTTTAGTAAAGAAAAATATAACTGTGACTATATAACATTATCGGTAGCGGCATTTAATGAAAGGGCAATCAAAGTATATAAAAAAGCAGGGTTCGAAGCAGTTGGGACGTTTATTCAAAAAACGAATGGCAGTTGTTTTGAGTTTTTGAAAATGAACTATATATGTAAAAATGATTAAGAAACAGAAGGGGGCTTCTGTTTTTTTATTTTGATGCAGAAATAAATGATGTTTGTTTTTGTACTTGTTGTAATTAGAAGTTTTGAAATTTTGGAAGAGGATGTGTATGATTGAAGTTTAGTAGCAAATAGCAAGTTTAGTAAGGAGAGGTAAGGTAGTATGATTACAATTAAAACGAAAAATGAAATAGAGTTGATGCATGAATCGGGGAAGTTACTAGCTTCTTGTCATAGAGAAATCGCAAAAATGATGAAACCAGGTATCACTACACAAGAAATTGATACGTTTGTTGAAGCATATTTAGAAGAGCATGGTGCCAGATCCGAACAGAAAGGGTATAACGATTATCCATACGCAATATGTGCATCTGTAAACAATGAAATGTGTCATGGGTTTCCAACAGATGTTCCTTTAAGTGAAGGAGATATTGTGACGATTGACATGGTAGTAAACTTAAATGGTGCGCTTTCGGATTCTGCATGGACGTATATAGTTGGAGATATTTCTGATGAAGCAAAAAGGTTATTGTTAGTAGCAGAGAGTGCTTTATATAAAGGGATTGAGCAAGCGATAAGTGGTAACCATGTTGGAGATATTGGATACGCAATTGAAAGTTATGTAGCTTCTGAAGGGTTTTCTGTTGCAAGAGACTTTACGGGACACGGAATTGGTAAAGAAATTCATGAGGAACCAGCAATTTTTCATTTTGGTAAGCCAAGGCAAGGACCAGAATTACAAGAAGGAATGGTAATTACAATTGAACCTATTGTAAATGCCGGTATGCGATATTCTAAAGTAGATTTAAACGGATGGACTGCACGGACGATGGATGGGAAATTATCTGCACAATATGAGCATACAATTGCGATTACGAAGGATGGTCCTATCATATTAACGACGTTGTAATATGAAATGTGAAAGTTGGGAAAACTCGAACAAAAACGGTGTTTTCATAAAATTTGTACGTGTTTTTTTCGATAAATGCTTTTCAAAGTGAAAAAAGTGCGTTATAATCCTTCTATAAATAAATAAGTTAGCTACACTCATATAATCGCGGGGATATGGCCTGCAAGTTTCTACCGAAGTACCGTAAATACTTTGACTATGAGTGAGGACGAATATATTTGCTTGTTTAGCATTCTTTTTTGCGAAACTCCAAAAGCACGTCTCTCACTTGTAACGAGTGGTGGCGGCTTTTGGAGTTTTTTATTTGCATAAGAGGAGGAACTAACATGAAAGTATTACACGAAAAGATTTTGAACGAAGGAAAGGTTTTATCTGGTGATGTATTAAAGGTAGATGCATTTTTAAATCATCAAATTGATCCAGTACTTATGCAAGAAATCGGAAAAGAATTTGCTAAGCGTTTTAAAGAAGAGAACATTACAAAAATCGTGACGATTGAATCTTCAGGCATTGCACCAGCGGTTATGGCTGCTTTAGAGCTTGGTGTAAAAGTAGTTTTTGCAAGAAAGCGTAAATCGTTAACGTTACAAGATAATATGTATGTTGCGGAAGTATACTCATTTACAAAACAAGAAACGAACGAGATTTCATTATCTCGAAATCATATTGATGAAAATGATCATGTACTAATTATTGATGACTTCTTAGCAAATGGTCAGGCTGCTTTAGGTTTAATGAATTTAGTAGAGCAAGCCGGGGCTAGTATTGCGGGAATTGGCATTGTTATTGAAAAAGCATTTCAAGATGGAGGAAAGAAGCTGCGTGAACAGGGTGTTCGTGTTGAATCACTAGCAGAAATTGCATCACTTGATAACGGCACAGTTACATTTGTACAGCAAGAAACTTCGGAGGTGAACTAACGATGAAGCAGCACCCATTTAAAATTGCATCGCTTGGCATTCAGCACATGCTTGCCATGTACGCTGGCGCAATTATTGTTCCGCTTATTGTTGGCGGGGGACTTGGTTTAAACCAACAAGAATTAACGTATTTAGTATCGATCGACTTATTGATGTGCGGCGTAGCAACGATTTTACAAGCATTATCAAATCGCTTTTTCGGTATTGGGCTTCCGGTTGTACTTGGTTGTACATTCACAGCGGTTGGACCGATGATTGCAATTGGTAAACAATACGGCGTGTCCTCTATATATGGAGCAATTATTGCTGCGGGATTATTTGTTGTTATTTTCGCGAAATTATTTGGGAAACTTGTAAAACTGTTTCCTCCTGTTGTAACAGGATCTGTCGTTACAGTCATTGGGGTTACACTTGTTCCAGCAGCTATTAATGATATGGCTGGAGGAGTTGGAAGCAAAGATTTCGGAAGTCTAGAAAATTTAGCTTTAGCATTTGGTGTTTTATTATTTATCATTATTATGTATCGTTTCTTTGACGGATTTATCCGTTCAATCTCTATATTACTTGGTCTTTTGTTCGGTACAATCGTTGCAGCATTTATGGGGAAAGTAAGCTTGCAAGCGGTTGGAGAGGCAGATTGGTTCCACGGTATTCAGCCGTTTTACTTCGGTACCCCAACATTTGAATTAACGCCAATTATTACGATGATTCTCGTTGCTTGCGTAGGGATTGTGGAAGCAACAGGTGTATATTTTGCATTATCTGATATTTGCAATAAAAAGATCGGTGAAAAAGAATTAACAAAAGGTTATCGCGCAGAAGGATTAGCAATGGTTCTAGGTGGTATTTTTAACGCATTTCCATACACAACATATTCTCAAAACGTAGGCCTTGTTCAATTAACTGGAGTAAGAAATCGCGTTATTATCTATACTTGTGGTGGTATGTTAATTGCTCTTGGGTTTATTCCTAAAATCGCAGCCATTACAACAATTATTCCGAAATCAGTACTTGGCGGTGCGATGTTAGCAATGTTCGGCATGGTAATGGCGTATGGCATTAAAATGTTAAGCAGTGTTGATTTTGGAAAACAAGAGAATTTATTAATCGTTGCATGTTCTGTCGGAATCGGACTTGGTGTTACAGTCGTTCCAACTTTATTCTCACAGCTTCCTGAAAATATTCGTATTTTAACTGATAATGGAATTGTACTTGGAAGTGCATCAGCAGTACTTTTAAATATTGTATTTAATATGGTGCCGCAGCGTAAAGTGAAAGTAAAAGAAGAGCCAGTTCCGATGCAAAGTGCAGTAAGAGAAGCATAGAAAAGCAAGGTCTCATTATGAGACCTTGCTTTTCTTTTTAAGTGGCATCATCTTACCGTATGTACCAAGCCGCCAAATATATTCAAGTGGCCCGTATTGATAACGAGAAAGCCACCAGCGGCTAATGAAGATTTGTAGCGTGTAGAAACCGATGCAAAATAGTGGCCCGACCCATAATGGAGCGGGATAATAATTTTTGAAAAATAGGCCGAATACAAGTAACGTAACAATTGTATGCGTGATGTAATTTGTTAACGCCATTCGTCCGACATATTGGAATGGGCGTAATAATTTTTGCCATCTTTCTTTTTGTAATAAACGCATCAGTGTGAAAATGTAGAAGATGAATAATGTTTTTCCACTAAACATTGTAAAGGCGCTCATATAAATCGGATCATAAGGTTGTTTTGACAAGAAATAACGAACCATAAAGAACCACATTGGTAATGTTAAAACGAACATAATAATTTGCCATTTTTTTAGTTTTGGATCTAATTCTTTTGAGCGGCGGAAAATATCTTTTTTGCCAGCATATAAACCAAGCAAAAATAATCCAACTGTTTCTGGAAGCATGAATGCACTTAGCCCAATTGCTTCAGAATAAAACGCATGGAAACGATTTTGTATTTGTAACATCCAGTCTTCTAATGGCATGATTGGTAAGGAGAGTCCTAGCTCATCTCTTGGCATTAAGGCAATTCCAATGCTAGTAATTAGCATTAAAAATTGAAAAATGCTTAGTAAAACTAATGCCCAAATCAAAATAGTACGAGGTTCTCTCTTATAAAATAACAATAAGAAAAATCCAGCGATTGCATAACTATGTAAGATGTCCCCGTCCCATAAAAGAACGTAATGCAAGAACCCAAATAATAATAAAATGAGCAAGCGGCGAACAAATAAAGTTTTCGGACGATCTGTTTTCGCCTCAGCACGATTCATAAAGATATAAAAACCTAATCCGAATAAAAATGAAAAAATAGTATAAAACTTCGTTTGAATAAACATGTCATAAAATAAGCGAATATAGCTGTCTAATCCATCATAAACGCCGGAAATGTCTCGAGAATCAACACCAGCGATAACTGGCCAGTTAACAAGAAAAATACCGAGTACAGCTATTCCTCTAATAATATCAATTGAGTGTATCCTCTCGCCTTGGGAAAGATTTTGTGTCATTATTTTCCTCCTTGATAAGTAATTCCCTTTTATTATACAAAATGTAAGAGGAAGGTGATAGGGGAGATTTCCAATTTTTAAAACTGTTAAGATGTGTATTATGAGATATAATAAGAGTGCACAGCAAGTTTTAAACTTCTTTAAAACAGGCAGTAAAGCTCCTTTTCCCGAAGGAGCTTTCTTTTTTAGAAAATTGTTGATAATGATTCTCTTTAATGGTAAAATGTATTTAAAATTGATAATCATTATCAAAAAAGGTTGGTGTGTTAATATGGTGTATGCACTTGTTGCAGGAACGATTGCTATATATGTTGGTGTTACAAAGTATGTATTAAATGGAGTAGGAACAACAAAATGAATAATATTACATAAAATCCCTTTCATTTGTAAAAAGAATGAAAGGGATTTTTTATTTTTGATGTGAATATGCTGAAAATTTAGTATGATAATAAAGTGAAACTTTAATCAGCGGGGAGGTCTATCCCTCATTGATTATTATACCGCACGAAACGGGCTTTTACTGCCCACAAATAGCGGGATAAAGTATATACATCTTGGATAAAGGGGAACAAGGGGATGACAAACATAGTACAGACAAACGGTATGAAAAAACTTGTTTGTTTTTATGAAGAGTGGCAAAAAAACGGCGATGTAGAGAATAGTTTGAAGTTGTTTGAATTGATTCAAAAATATAAACAAGAGCAGCTTATGCTAGCTTTTTGTGGTCATTTTTCTGCGGGGAAATCGACAATGATGAATCACCTATATAAAGCGCAATTATTACCGACAAGTCCGATTCCAACGAGTGCTAACGTCGTTAAAATTGAAAGAGGATCTGATCGCGTTGTTGTAACGATTAAGTCTGGAGAACAGTATGAATATGACGGCGCATATTCAGCAGAAGAATTAAAACAAATATGTAAAGACGGTGATGAAGTAATTGGTGTTCATATTTATCGAAATGATGCGCCAATTCCTGATGGGGTTATGTTAGTTGATACGCCCGGAATTGATTCTACAGATGATGCCCACCAATTAGCGACAGAATCAACACTGCATCTAGCAGATGTTATTTTCTATATGATGGATTATAACCATGTCCAATCAGAGGTTAACTTACAATTTGTTAAAGAATTGAAACAACGTAATAAAACGGTTTATCTCGTTGTAAACCAAATAGATAAACATAAAGCAAATGAGTTATCGTTTGAAGAGTATAGAGATAGTGTAAAACAGTCTTTTTCTAACTGGGATATTGAAGTAGATGGTATTTTTTATACATCATTGCGAATGATGAATCATCCATACAATGAAATTCAAAGTTTAGAAGCATTAATTTTTTCTATCATGAAAGAAAAAGAGCAGTATGTAAGAAAGGGAATGGAGCGAGAAACAGAATATTTACTGCAAGAACATTGTTCGTTTATTCTTTCTGAAAATGAAAAACATCTCATGAAATATGAAGAAGAATTAGCATCACCACTGTCACTTTCAGAGATAGTTGAAAAAAAGGAAGAGTTAACTGAAAATAAAAATCGCGCGGCTAGTAAAGAATCTGATGTGAGAAATGAATTTATAAAAGGTTTACAAGCCATATTAGATAACGCGTATTTAATGCCATTTGAAATGAGAGAATTGGCAAATGAATATTTAGAAACGAAATTAACCAAGTTTAAAGTTGGTTTGCTATTTGCGAAAGGAAAGACGGAGCAAGAAAAACAGAGACGTGTAGATGCTTTTTATTCTGCTCTTCAAAAGACTGTTGAAACGCAACTTGATTTTCATGTGAAAGAATTTATTGTAGCCTTCTTAAAAGAAGAAGGGTTATTTACAGAAGAAATAGGGAAAGACATATATGCGTTAGAGATTGCTTTCGGACCGGAAGTGTTGGCTGAAACAATTAAACAAGGGGCTGGATTTACCGGTGATTACTTACTTCTTTATACTGCTGACGTTGCAAATGAGTTAAAGAAAAGATACTTTATGAAATCTCAGCAAATTTTCGGGAAAAGTACGGGTATATTGCAGAAGAAAGTGAAGATAGAGATTGCTCGTATTGAAGAAGAAATTGAAAAACACACGATGTTACAAACAGCAAAAGAAACGAAATTACAATACATTAAGAAGTATGAGGAATATGAGATCTATTTAGGAGATATTTGGAATGAACATGTTTCTATACCAGATGAATTACAAATAGACGAAATATTACAAAGTAAAAAACAAATTGTTAGTGAGAAGTTTACACTACAAGAGCAAGAAATTGTAAATGACAACGTAGCGGTTAGTGAAGAAGAGATTAAAGGAACGAAAGCTTTAAATATTCAGCGTATATTAGAAAAAGTGAAGAAAGCTGAAACGATATTAGATCCATTGCCTACAATGAAACATTTACAGCAAGAAGTAGTTGGAAAAAGACAGCGTGTAGAAACGAAGCAATTTACAGTAGCGTTATTTGGAGCTTTTAGTGCTGGGAAATCATCATTTGCTAACGCATTGCTTGGTGAAAAGGTACTTCCTGTATCGCCAAACCCAACGACAGCAACAATAAATCAAATTTTGCCAGTTACAGAAGATAAACAACATGGAACGGTAATTGTCCAGTTTAAATCAGAGCAAGCGCTGTTAGAAGATATGAAAGCTGTTTATAAAATGTTTCACTATGAAATTGCTACATTGGAAGAAGCGTTAACGCAAATTGATAAAATTATGAAATATCCTTCACCAAGCGGGAAGCAAAAAACAACATTTAGCTTTTTACGAGCGGTACAAAAAGGATATGAGGCAGTTGCTAATCATTTAGGGGAACAAGTACAAGTTACGTTAGAGGAGTTCTCTGATTATGTAGCTAATGAAGAAAAATCATGCTTTGTTGAGCATATGGAGCTTTATTATGATTGTGCTTTAACAAGGCAAGGAGTAGCGCTTGTAGATACACCAGGGGCGGATTCTATTAACGCTCGCCATACGGATGTTGCATTTCAATATATTAAAAACGCAGACGCTATTTTATTCGTAACATACTATAATCATGTTTTCTCTCGCGCAGATCGTGAGTTTTTAATTCAGCTCGGTCGTGTAAAGGATACATTTGCACTTGATAAAATGTTCTTCTTAATAAATGCTGCCGATTTAGCACAATCCGAAGAAGAACTTGAAATGGTAAAAGGTTATATTGCGGAGCAGCTCTTACAATACGGTATTAGAAATCCACGTTTATTTGCAATTTCAAGTTTATGTGCACTTGAAGAAAAGCAAGGGAAAAGTATTGATAAAGAAAAGTATGGTATTTTACAAAACTCTGGGATTGCTAAGTTTGAAGAATCATTTACGTCCTTTATGATGAGGGATTTAATGCTTGTATCTGTGCACGCTTTATATAGTGCATTGCAAGGAGCGAATCAGCTTCTTGTAAATATGATAAATGGCGCGAAGCAGGGAAATGATGAGAAAGAGAAGCAAACAAAAAAATATGAAGCAGAGCGTGATCAGCTACTTCATATTATTTCATCATATAGTGTACTTGCTGAAGAGCAAGCAATGCAAAATGAAGTGAAAGAATTGCTTTATTATGTACACCAACGTCTATTTTTACGCTATAACGATGTGTTTACTGAATTTATTAATCCGGCGTCGTTACGAACAGACGGGAATGTGAAAATGCAGTTGCAACAATGTGTAATGGAATTAGTTTCATTTATTCAACATGATTTATTACAAGAAATGCGTGCGACATCATTACGTCTTGAAAAATGGATAGATGAAGCGATGAAGCGTGCAAAGGATGAAATTGTTGTGAATTGCAAAGTGGAAAATGAATCGATTTCTATGGGTGGAACAGTGGATTATGAATATAAAGTTATTACACATAAAGAGCCGTTTCCTTCAATAGAAATAAAAGATTTTAAAAAGGCACTGGCACATTTTAAAAATGAGAAAAGCTTTTTTGAAAAAAATGATAAAGCTTTTATGCAAGAAGACGCTAAAGGAGTGTTAGAACCTTTCGTATCAAACTATGTAGCTGATGAAGAAGATTTATTCGTTCATCATTATAAGCAAGAGTGGGATGCAAAATGGAACCTATTCCAAAAAGTGATGCAGCAAGATGTTGAGAATTATTATGAAAGTATATTATTCGCTTTAGCTGAAACAATTGATGTATCACTATATGAACAAAGTAAAGAAGAGCTACAAAAGCAGTTAGTAGAAATTGAAAAAGAAATTTATATTAAATAGCCGTTATGAAAAAAAGATTCGTTCAATTTTCTTTTGTAGTACAGTATCTAAAGATTTTACAAACCCTGCAAACTCATCAGTAGAAATCATATGGGTAAGAACTAAGCGTCTGCCGTCTGGTGTTTCACCGCATAAGACGAATGAAGAAAACTCATACGTTTTGTTTTCTACTACTAATTTTGGATAGGAATATGTGTCGCTCTTCTTTTTCTTTCCATCAATAGAGATGACGTTGCATTTTTTCTCATTGTTGTCCATGGTGAATCCCTCCTTTCTATTATCTATGGTAGACAAGGGGGGTTTAGAACAATAGGGAAGGGGGAATTTTTATGTCTGTTGTAATAGAGCGTATTTCGAAAGAAGCTATACCGAAATCTTTATTGCTCCTTGCTGATCCAAGTGAACGCCAAATTGATGCATATGTACAGAGAGGGTTTACGTATATAGCTAAACAAGAAGAAAGCATTATCGGTGTATATGTGCTTTTGGAAACAAGACCAAAGACAATGGAAATTATGAATATTGCGGTTGTAGAACATATGCAAGGAAAAGGTATTGGTAAGGGGTTATTGTTGCATGCAATAGAAAAAGCTAAAGAATATAATATGTACAAACTTGAAGTTGGTACAGGTAATTCTAGCATTTCACAACTTGCGTTATATCAAAAATGTGGATTTCGTATTTTTTCTATTGATTTTGATTACTTTTCAAAGCATTATGAAGAAGAGATTATTGAAAATGGAATTGTATGTCGTGATATGATTCGGCTTGCAATGAAATTAAACAAATAAGTATAAATTATTAGGGGGAAGAGAAGATGGAAGTACATAAAGCAATTACAGCACATTCTCGTAAACAAAATGAGATTGTAAAAATATTTTTACAATTAGATGCGCAACGCGAAGCAGCAATTGAGGCTGCGATCGCACTTGCATCAAATGGAAAACATTTCTCAGTTGATGCAATTAATATGGTAACAAAGCAAATTAATGACCTTGCAAAACGCGGCGTTGCGCCGCAGCGTAAACTTGTTACAACAGATATGGTTATGGAGTATGTAGGTCGCGTGAACGAGAAAGAAGGGCGTTAAGGATGATTGTTACAGTCGAATGGTTGCGTGAGCATTTAGAAGATGAACATGTCCGTATAGTCGATTGTCGTTTTGATTTAGCGAATCCAAATTGGGGTAAAGAGAAGTATGAGGAAGAACATATTCCCCATGCGTTATATTTTGATTTAAATTTAGATTTATCAAGTTCTGTAATAGAGCATGGTGGTCGCCATCCATTACCAAATATAGAGCAGTTTGCAGACAAGCTTTCACAGGCTGGGATTGATGAACATACGACAGTAATTGCGTATGATAGTCAAGCTGGTGCAATGGCTTCTCGTTTATGGTGGTTATTAAACTATGTAGGACATGAGAAAGTGTATATATTAGACGGTGGATTTCCAGCTTGGAAAGAGAATGGATTACACACAACGCCGAATATCCCAGTTATTGCACGAAAACCTTTTATACCGGAAATACAAGAAAATATGCTTGTAACGATGGAAACGGTCAGAGAGAATATTCATGCAGGTATAGATATTACGTTAATTGATTCTAGAGAGCCGAAACGTTATGCAGGTGCGGAAGAGCTCGTTGATCCGAAGGCAGGGCATATTCCGACGGCAGTAAACTATTTTTGGAAAGATGGAATTTTAGAATCGGGACACTTTAAAAACGAAGAGGAACAGCAAGGGCGTTTCCAAAATCTTGATAAAGAGAAGGAAACAATCGTATATTGTGGTTCTGGTGTTACAGCGTGTCCGAACATAGTTGCATTAAAATTAGCTGGTTTTCAAAATGTTAAATTGTATACAGGTAGCTGGAGTGATTGGATTTCTTATCCAGAAAATCAAATTGCAAAAGAAGAAGATTAATCACTTGCATGCAAAAATAATTTGTATTAAAATAAGGTCACAAGCAAGAGATTGCTTCAAAAATATTATATTTTACACATTGGAAACAATGTGATAATATAACGACAAGTAAATAATACATCCTGCGGTGTGCGTAACTTATTTATGTCTAAAACCGATGTTAGTTTTACGGAAGCTCAATATTTAGTGACCATCATCAAGCCTTCCTTGTGGAGGAAGATGTACGGTAACTGTGAGGGCATCCACCTGCGAGTAGCGGGTTTTTGGACATTTACGAGGAACGGCACTTGCGGGGGTCTTATTTCAACTAACATTATATAAAATTCCTACGGTGTACGTAGCTTGTGTATGTCTTAAACCAATAAGTATAATATGGAAGTTCAATATTTAAATGTAGATAGCAGGCCATCTTTTTAAGAAGGAAGTTACAAACATTTGTGAGAACATCCACCTGTGAGAGCAGGTTTATGGACATCTATAGATAACGGCATATGTGGGACTATATAAAAAACCTTACGTTTTATACGTAAGGTTTTTTTGTTGAATAAATATGCTCATGTTATCTCGATTTACCTGTAAAGTTTCCATAATAAATATAGCACTTGCGGTCTTCATCAATTTCTCTTGAATCTAGGGTGAATTCCAAATGTATTCCATCCCGTTGAATATATATAATATCTGAATGGAGAGAGGGTAAGATGTCCTCGTAATTCCACACATCTTTACTTTCTATCATAATTGAGCTTGCTTCCTTTAGTTCTCGAATTTCAAAACCTATGTGCGAGTATGTAGGATCTGAAGGGTCGTTGAAAAAAACTTCTTTTTGTATATATAACACTGCTGTCCCGTCTGGATCTACTGAAGTTGCAGTAACGACATATGTATTTCCATCTTTTATAAAATATTCACAAGTCATGCGCGCGACAATTTCAGAATTAGAAATATTTGCGTAGTTCCATAAAGCCGGATACCCGTTAGTTTCATCATAGAGCCGATATTCCAATCGCATTTTATCCCTCTTCTTCCTTTTTCTTCTACTTTATCATGACATCTTATATAATAGAAATATAATTTAAAAAGGGGAGTGCAAAGGTGACAAAAACGAAATGGCTAGTAGGTGGTGTTCTGACATCTTTAATGACGGGCACTTTATTTGGCTGTGCGCAAGATATTCCCCCCGAACCGAATGATAATAGTTGTTCTGATTGGGATTGGGATGATGAGCTTGGTGTTTGGCAGTGTGATGATAGTAGTTCAGGTTATCGTGGACATTACTTTTATGGTGGTAAATACTATCAAAATAAATCCACCTTCAAAAATTCATCAGCGTTTAAAACTTATCAATCTTCGGCCGAATTTAAAGGTGGAATTGGAAGCGGTTCAAAAGGTGGATTTGGAGGTTAAAATATGTCGCAATACATAAAGAAACGAAAAGGATTTTATTCGAATTATCCGCATTTCTGGTCGGATTTATATGAATGTGAGTATAGTTTGTTTCATGTTTTTCCAATAACAGAGCAAACGATGAAACAATTACAATTAGCAACTGAACGAATGGGGAAAATATTTTTTAAGACTGCTAGACTTCTTCGGGATTTATCTAATGAACAGCTTCTTGAACTTGGTTTTCCAGATGCAAGCTTGCCTTTTATTAGACTGAAAGGAATGTATCCTGAATCTGTTATTTCACGATTTGATTTTGCTTTAACAGATGATAATCGTATTAAAATGCTTGAGTTTAATAGTGACACTCCAACTTTTATTGTGGAATGCTTTCAAATGAATGGAAAAGTTTGTGAAAAATTAGGCTATGATGATCCAAATGCAAATCAAGAGCGCTTACTTTCTTCCGGTATTACAAAAGCCGTAATGGAGTTTACAAAAGGAATGGAAGATCCAAATGTTGTTTTCACAGCTCATCATGAACATATAGAAGATTGGAATACGACTATGTATTTGAGTGGGCTATGTCATGTTGAAAATAAAGTGATGCCAATGACAGAACTTAGAATTACAGATGATGCTTTAGTAGATAGAGATGGTGTACCAATTGATGTTTTGTATCGCCAAACATATCCAATTGAAGACTTAATTGAAGATCAAGATCCCGAAACGGGGGATTTGGTGGGAGTAGAACTTTTGCAACTTGTAAAAGAAGGAAAGCTTTTTATTATAAATCCTTTGTCGGCCTTTTTAATTCAGCCGAAATCAATTCAATGTCTTATTTGGGGATTAGCAGAAGAAGGTGCTTTTTACACAAGTGAGGAACAAAAGTGGATTAAAGAATATATGCTTCCTACATATTTTGAGCCAGATTTATTTTTGGGGAAAAGTCCTTTCGTTCAAAAACCTTCGTTCGGTAGGGAAGGTGACACGATTACGATTCGTGATAAGGATACAAATATTATGATTCGAAATGCACATGAAACGTATAAATCGTCACTTCCTATATTTCAGAAATATACAGAGCTTCCAGTTGTATTTTTGGAAACTGAAAAAGGAATTGAGAAGCTGTCGTACGTGTTTGGGGCTTTTTTAATTGCTGGAAAAGCGAGCAGCATCGGTATACGTGCCGGAGAAAAAATTACGGGAAATGAATCGTATTATTTACCGGTAGGTATTAAGAAGGAGGAAAATAAATGATTAATTTTTTACTATATTTAGCAGTATCACTTGCACTTTTATGTATCGGTCTTTTTCTTATGGAAGTGACAACGAAAGTTAAGGAATTTAAGTTAATGGCTCAAGGGAATAAAGCGGTAAGCTATGTACTTGGAGGAAGATTACTTGGTCTTGCTATCGTTTTATATTCAACGGCTGCTAATTCTATTTCAATTCTTGATATGGTTTCATGGGGAGCTGTTGGGATATTAGCTCAAATTATTGTCTTTTATTTAGCAGAATGGCTTACACCACGTTTTAATATTAATAAAAGCCTTGAAGAAGATAATCAAGCAGTTGGTCTTTTCCTTATGTTTTTATCACTTTCCATCGGAATTGTAATTGCTGGTTGTGTAACATATTAAAACCCTTACATTTTAACGTAAGGGTTTTATTTTTCATGTGCTAATTTTTTGCAATATGTGCTTAATTAATTTATCCCGCTATTTGAGGGCAGTAAAACTTCCACCTCAAAATTCAGCTGGAGCAAAGAAGTTAGTTGGGAGATTAACTGCCCGTAAAAGCCCGATTGGTGAAGGCTAATAATCAGTGGGGGATGAACAAAACCCCCACTGATTAAAGTTTCACTTTATGTAGCCGAACGCTGAGAAGGATGCGTATTAGTGTACTAAACTCGAGGTAGTTGTTGTAATAAGGAAAAGTTTCCATACAAAGTGTTGACATCTATTTTAAATAGGAGTAACATTTTCTATATAATTAAAATAAGTCTCTGTTAGGTGAGGCTCCTGTATAGAGAAATGCTACTGCCCAAAAATGTCGAGAGACGCCAATGGGTCAACAGGAATGATCGAATTAAGGTTTTTCTTAACGTAGCTGGTAATGAACCTATGCTATACAGTGCTAAAACTCGGCGAGGGAGAGGTCCGTAGATTTCTAATTATATTATATTGGGAATCGCTTATTTGTGTATGCAATGACCTTTGCTCTCTTATGAGTAAGGGTCTTTTTTGTTACCAAGCTATGAGTAATTTCATAGTATAGATTATAACTAAAAAATTAAAGAGGAGGTGAGGAGCATGTCAAATTCTGACTCGGTTCCGTTACCCATATACTTCAAATCAAAAATATATGATGTAGGCAGGAAACGACTTGTTCCTCCCTTTATATTTATCATAATGTAGCGTTTATTCGAGTATTTAAGCGCTAGACACTTTCACGGTGAAGTGGATAAATTGAGAAACAAAGCGTTTCTTCCTATGTTGTAAAGGAGGAGACGATAATATGTTATATGTAAATAAAAGTGTGGGTAACACTCCGTATAAATTAAGTAAAAAAGCAATGAAAGAACAAACAATGCTTCAAAAAAATAAAGATTTATTAATTGAAATCGCAACAAGAGATGTAAAATCTGTATTTGCGTATTTTAAAACAACAAGAGACGGACTATCTATGAAAGAGGCACAAAAACGTATTCAAGTATACGGCCGAAATGAATTAACTTCAAAAAGGGCGCGTATTGCGGAAGTAATGATGAAGCTAAGTGGAATGATTCCAGGTCTTTCAAAACAAAATGTGCATGATGAATTAAAATGTGAAACAGTTACTGTTTCTAGAGTAGAAGCCTCTAGCGTAACAGGGCTAAACAATGAATTAAAAATGATGAAATTGCCAGTACAAGAGCTTGTACCTGGAGATATGATTTTTCTTGCAGAGGGCGATACAGTGCCAGCAGATGTACGTATTATTTATGCAAATGATTTATTAGTAAATGAATCTATGCTGACAGGAAACGATGCTAGTATTGAGAAATTTGAAAGTTGCTATCATCTTGAACGTAAACGATTTATTCCATTAAAACGGATGAAAGAATATAATCCACTTGAACTTGAAAATGTATGTTTCAAAGGTACGTATATTGTTGGCGGAAATGCAAAGGCTGTAGTTGTTTCGACAGGTAAAAATACGTATTCAGGAATACTTCATACTTGTTGCGGTAGAACGTCTTAATGTGTTAATGATGCTAAATATACAAAAACAATGTATAATAGACAAAGTTGAACAAAAACGTAGAATGGTAATCTATATATAACCTTACGTGATAACGTGAGGTTATTATTTTTTGTTAGTAGGAGAGGAATTATGAAAAAAGTATTATTAGTTGATGGTATGGCACTATTATTTCGTGCTTTTTACGCAACAAGTGTATATGGACAATTTATGAAACGACAAGATGGTACCCCAACGAATGGGATTCATGGTTATATGAAGCATTTATTAACAGCAACACAAGCAATCGAACCAACGCACATTGTAACGTGCTGGGATATGGGAAGTACGACATTTAGAACGGAATCTTTCTCGAATTATAAAGCAAACCGTGCAGCACCGCCGGAAGAATTAATTCCGCAATTTGATTTAGTACAAGAAATGACCGCGAAATTATCTATGCCTGTAATCGGTATGAAAGGTTATGAAGCGGATGATTGCATCGGTACGCTTGCAAAACAATATTGCAATGAAGCGGAAGTTTATATTTTGACAGGTGATACAGATTTACTTCAACTTGTTGATACGAATGTTACAGTTATGCTTCTTCGTAAAGGAATTGGAAATTACGAGTATTACACACCGGAAAAAATCATGGAAGAGAAAGGTGTAGAACCTTGGCAAATCGTGCATGCGAAAGCTTTCATGGGAGATACAAGTGATAATTATCCAGGTGTAAAAGGTATTGGTGAAAAAACAGCGTATAAGCTTATTCAAGAATACGGCACAGTATCGGTAGTACTAGAAAATATAGCATCATTAACGAAAGGGCAGCGCACAAAAATTGAAAGTGATTTAGAGAATTTAAATATCTCTTTACAATTAGCGCAAATTCATTGTGAAGTTCCAATTTCATGTTCGTTAGAAGAAGGGTTACACACAATGAATGAAGAAAAACTACGATTCGTTTGCGGCGAAATGAATTGGGGAAGACCTGAAATATTGATTAATATGCTTTAAAGGGTATGGAAAGGTAGATCAAACATAATTTTGATCTATCTTTCTTTTTTTGTTCACAAAGTTGTCAGAATATAAACTCAGTTTTCATATGAAGTTCAAATGGATTTCACAACAATCAATTATTATAAGTCTACACAGATAATTACTTATCTTTTAAATAAACCATCCTTTGATAAGTTATTTGTAATCGTTAAGGAGGAAACTGACAATGCGAAAAAAAGTGAGAAAATCTTTTAAACAATTATTAATAGAAAATAAACAATCACTATTAAGTAATAAAGAAAATATGAAAGAAATTGAAGAACGGATTGAGAAACGGCATGTGTCGTATAGTGGTGCTAATAATTAAATAAAGTAAAAAAATTTAACTTTATTTAAATTAAAAATTTTCAAATCGCAATATATTTGAAAACAGAATATGTAGATGATATTAATACACCTTGTTGGATTAATGCAAATGTATTTCAATCTATTTTTATTGATGGTTGCCAGTATGGAATAGAAGTCGATGGAAATAGCGATTTACCAAATGAAAGTTCAGGAAATACATTTCATGATATTCAAGTGCAATGTAGACAACAAACGAAAAAAGCGTAGCCTATGGCATGAAAAAGAGATTGTAGTTTGGTTTAAATCAAACTACAATCTCTTTTATTTATTTGAATTAATTCCACCAAATCCAAGGCCCGAAATATTTTCGTATGTTCCGAGGAGTAATTCGTATAAAGCGTTCACCGTCAAAGAAGCAACTTAAGTTTGGTAAAACACGCTCTATATTTGGTGGGAGGAAAGAGACGATGTTTTCGTTACTTACAATTGTTATTGTTATAGGTGGTTCGGCAGGAGATGTTTGAAGTTGTAAGGAAATATTAGCGGTGTTTATAAATTTATTGTTTACTGGCTGATCCATTACTTGTACTGTGAATGACACAATAATTACTTCATTTGGTTCAAAGTTAGTTGCAACTAGGAATCCGAAATTTGGATCAGCTAAAGGAAGTGATATGCCGTCAACTATAACGGATCTGCCAATAAATCGTAAACCTGCAGGAATGGTGTCTTGTAAAGAAATGTTTGTAATTGAAAATTCCGAGGTATTCGTAATATGCACCGTATAATCAAAATATTGGTTTAAATAAGCTGAGCTAACGGAAGCGTTTTTAAGCACAGTTGCAGTTATAAATTGAACTGGTATGCGAACAATGTTCGAATTAACGATGAAAGTAATAATCGGATCCTGTGGCGTCAGTTGGAAAGCAGCTGTAACTGTTGCAGAATTGATAATTGTACTGTTTGAAGGGATAGAAGTTACGAGAACTTTAAATGTTATAGTTGCTACTCCATCTGCAGGTAAAGCTCCGATATTAATACCAGTGTCTGGACGGATATTTGGGATTTGGGTACCGTTAATGGTTACACTATTTTCTATAAATGTTGTACCAGCTGGAATCATATCTAAAACGGAAGTATTTACTGTAGGAATTGGGGAATGATTAAATATCTCTAATGTGAATGTAATAATATCTCCTATAACGACAATAGATTTGTCAGCGTTTTTCTCAATGCGCACCATTGGATCGATGAGTGCTGTTGTAACGGTATTTGTTTGCTTTGTAATTGTAATAGGTGGTTCATTCGGATCAATGGTAACAGTATAGGAAACAGAAGCATCGTTATTGATTGCAGATTGAAGAGTCGAAGAAGATATTGTTATTTGGAACGTAATGATAACAGATTCATTAGGAGCAAGATTTCCTAATGTAATACCATTTTCGGGATTTGCATTAGGCTGATTGATTCCGTTAATTGTAACACTGTTAGTAACGAAGGTTGTATCTACTGGTACGGTGTCTATGGCAAGAAGATCTTCAATCGTCACATTACCGCTATTAGAAATTGTAATTGTATACGTTAAAGTTTGACTAGGTAATGCATTCGTGGCATTAACAGATTTTATGGCAACAACATTATCATTTTGGACAGTTGTTGTGACAGTATTTGTTGTAGTCGTATTTGTAACAGGTAAGTTATTTGGGTTGACTATATATTTAAAAGTAGTAATTGCTTGGTTGTTGAGTTCATTTGGTGTTGGAATAGAAGTCACAGTTACTTGGAATGAAGCGATAGCACTTTCGCCTACAATTATAGTACCAATTGGTATGCCACTTATTGGATTAACTCCCGGAAGAGTTTCTCCGTTTACAATGACGCTATTTTCTATAAACGTAGTACCTTGAGGAATAATATCTTGAATGATTACATCATTTGCTGAAACATTACCAGTTTGATTTAGTGTAATCGTATACGTTAACGTATCACCGACCGTTGCAAATGCAAGGTCAACAGCTTTGTTACTAGTCAAATTTGCGTGATTAATTTCTGTTACGGCAGCTGCTGAAATAATAGTTTCGGTAATAGGCGGTCGATTCGGTAACGTGTATTCATATTCAATTGTACTCGTGTTAGAGATTGGATTTATTTGCGGAATCGAAGTAACCCGTACTTGGAATAGAATAGTTGCTGTCGTATTAGGCGGAATGTTATCAATTTGTATACCGCTAAGTGGGTTGTCATTTGGACGAGCGTTGCCATTCACAATAACACTATTCTCTATAAAGCTCGTATTTGCTGGAATGATATCTGTAACAATAATGTTTTCCACTTGTATATTTCCGTTATTTATGATGGAAATTGTATAAGGGATGATAGTTTGTAGGTCAGCGTATTGGATTGGCGTTGTTTTTGTCGCAATTACATTAACAGAAATAACTTCAGTGAAGGTAATATTACTAGTTGATATTTTTTCTTCACCATTTATTGTATAACGAGAAGTTGATTGATTTTGAATGTGACCGCTAGCTGGAAGAGCTACCACGGTAACAGAAAATGTGACTGGGATAGAAATGTCAGGAGCAATCGTTCCTACAAGTATACCGGCACTTGGATTGGCGTTAAGCTGAGGAATATTATTTACTAAAACGCTACCGTCTATAAAGGTTGTTCCATCAGGAATATTGTCTGTAAATACAACAGCAGTAGCATCCGTATTCCCTGTATTTGTTAAAGTTGTTGTATAAGTTAAAATGTCACCAATTGTTACAGAAGTCAAATCAACAGTTTTAAGTGAAACGATATCAGCATCATTAATTTGAACGAAAGTAGTATTGGAAGTAGTAGATTTTTGAATTGGTGCAAAGTCAGGGTTGAAAATAAAGTCGTAGACGATGTTTGCAGTATTAGGTGTTGGATTTACAGCTGGCAAATTCGTAACGGAAACTTGGAATGTTATTGTTGTCGATTGACTTGACGCGATATTAGGAATGGAAAAGCCGATATTCGGATTTGCTGCAGGAAGTACCGTATTGTTAACTATTACGCTTCCTGGAATAAATACTGTTCCATCCGCTATAGTATCTGTAAAAAAGATGGAGTTAGTTGTAGTGGATCCGTTATTTTGAATGAATACTGTATATTCAATGGTTTCATCAATATTAGCTAATACTTTATTAGCGGATTTTGTAGCGATAAGAATAGCATCAATAAATTGTATATTTGTACTATTGGAAGAGGTCGTTTCTGAAATAGGTGGTAAGCTTGGGTCTGGTTTATATTCATAGTGAATGACGGCGATATTATTAATGTTATTTTGAGAAGGTATAGAGACTACATTTACTTGGAACGTAACAATAATCGTATTATTTGGAAGAATTATATCAAGGGCGATTCCGGTAATTGGATTTTCGTCAGGTCTTGGTATGCCATCCACAAGGATGCTATTTGGAACGAATGTGGTCCCAGCTGCAATTGCGTCAATTAGGAGAGTATTTGTAATAGGTACTGTACCAGAGTTTGTAACTGCGACTGTATATGTGATGATTTGACCGATGCGTGTAATGGATCTATTGGCGGATTTAATTGCACTAACATTTGCCGTCCGCACTTCAGTGTTTACTGCATTTGATAACGATCTACGCTGAATAATTGGAGAACTAGGGTCAATTTGGTATTCATACGAAGTGTCTGAAATATTAATGACTGTATTGCCCGAAGGTATACTTGTAAGTTGTACTTGGAATGAAATAGTGACTGTTTCATTTGGTTGTATCGTGCCGAGAGTTACTCCGTTTTCAGGATTCGCGCCAGGCTGAATCACATTATTTATTGATAAGCTATCTTCAATGAATATAGTACCTTCTGGAATGTTATCAATGAACACAGTATTATTAGCTGGAACGGTTCCTATATTTTGTAGTTATTTGTATAGGTAATATTTTGCCCGATTGATATGAAAGTTACATCAGCACTTTTAACAGAAATAATATTTGCGTTTTGAAGCGATGTTGTAACAACGTTAGAATTTGCAGAGCGATTCACTGGTGGGGCTGTAGGGATACTTACATATTGGTAATTTGCAGATGATTGATTTACAATTTCGGTTTCAGTAGGTGGATTATTTGTTTGCACTTGAAATAGTATCGTTTTGGAACTGTTTGATGGAATCGTTTCAATCGGTATTCCGTTTTCTGGATTTACACCTGGCTGAAGGACACCGTTAATTGTGACACTATCGGGAACGAATGTAGTCCCAGCTGGAATAGAATCTGTGAAAATAATATTTATTGCGTCAACATTGCCGATATTTTTCACTTCAGAAATATAAAGTATAGTTCCACCAATATCTACAGTTATTGGATTGGATGTTTTTGTAATTGTCAATTGTGCTTGCACGAAATTTGTAATGACGATATTACTTGTAGATGTTTCAATAATAGGCGGTTGCCCTGGGTCTGGTTGAATTGTATATGTTGTATTGGATTGATTTGTAATCGATTCTTGCGAGAATGGATCGTTAATAAGAATTTGGAACGAAATAAGGTGAGTAGCGTTTGCTGCTAGGTTAGGCAAAGTAACACCTACATTTGGATTGGCACCAGGTATAGCTGTGCCGTTAAGTGTAAAACTATTTTCTACGAATGTAGTACCATCTGGAGTAGAATCTAAAAATGAGAGATTAGTTGCTGAGATATTTCCGTTATTTTCTAATGTGATCGTGTAGGTCAAAATATCGCCCGTTGTTGCTTGTTGTACATTGACTGCTTTTAAAGAAAGGATAGTCGCATCTGAAATTTGTGTGAAAGCTGGATTAGACATAATTGTTCGAGAGATGATTGGAGTAGTTGGATCGGCGATAAAAGTATAGTCAATACGGGCTGTATTAGAAATTGGATTCACACTTGGAATGAATTGAACGATAACTTGGAATGTGACGGTGACGATTTCTGATGGCGCAATGGCGTTTAATGGTATTCCTACGTTTGGATCGGCGCCTGGAACGGAAACGGTATTAATGGTCACGCTATTAGGAATAAGTGCAGTTCCTTCTGGGACCAAATCTGTTAAAATAACTGTATTTGTAGTTGTATTTCCGTTATTTCGAACGACTACTGTGTAAGTGATTGTACCGTTTGTAGATTGTACGAGAGAATCTGTATTTTTAGTTGCGGATAACGATGCATCAACGACAGCTGTATTCACCGTATTAGATGAGGATGTTGCTGTAACTGGAGGTTGACTCGGATCTACAATATACGTGTAACTTGTAATGGCTTGATTTATAATCGCCCCTTGCGGTGGAATAGAACTAGTAAGAAATTGGAACGTAATAGTAGCAGAATCACCTGGTGCGATAATACCAACTGGAATACCGAGAGTTGGACTTGCATCTGGAAGCGGAATTCCATTTAACGTAACACTATTTGGAACGAATACTGCACCTACAGGAACTCCGTTAATGAGTAATACAGAATTTGCAGGGAAGTTTCCGGTATTCGTTAATGTTGCTGTATACGTAATTACATCTCCGATAGATACAATTGTTCGATTTGCTTCTAAAACAGTTGTAACAGTAGCGTTATTAATTTGTGTTGAAGCGCTATTAGAACTTATTGTGCCTGTAACAGGAGGAGCAGTCGGATCAACAATGAATGCGTATTGAATAGATGCAACGTTTGTAATTGGGTTTGAAGGTGGAGTAGATGTAACTATGACTTGGAAAGTAACAGTTAATGAACTGTCTGCGTTAACGGTTCCAATATTAACTCCGTTATTTGGATTTGCCCCTGGAATGGTACTTCCATTTACAGAAAAACTATTTTCAACAAAAGTCGTTCCAGCTGGAATAATGTCTGAGAAATTTAAATTCGTAGCGTTTGTATTTCCGTTATTTTGAATAAGCACAGTATAAGTGATTGTATCTCCGATGTTTGCAAAGGCTGTATTAGCAGTTTTTACAGCTGAAAGTATTGCTGAATTAATAGAAGTAACGAAGACGTTCGTTTCCACATTACCAGGTTGAGCCTGTAATGAATTGCCTACGTTATATTGGAAGTTAACAAATCCTAAGTTTTGGAGTTCAGGTGTGAAAGTTGTTGGATTGCTTACAATTTGAACTTGGAATACGATTGTTACGATTTGATTTGGAGTTATTGTATTTATGCCAACACCGTCAATAATAGAAGCGGATGGTAATGGAGTACCATCAACAATAACTGATCCTGCAACAAATTGTGTCCATGTCGGTAAAGGGTCTGAGAAAATAACGTTGTTAGCAGGAATATTTCCTGTGTTGGTTATAGTAGTTGTATACGTAATCGTATCACCAATAGTGGCAAAAGTTTTATCTCCTATTTTAATAGTAGTTAAAATAGCACTTTCAATTTTTGTTGTAACGTTGTTAGAAGTAATGTTTTTTGAAACTGGAGGATTTGCTGGATTAACGATATGTTGAAAGCTAACGCTAGCCTGATTGGTAATTGGATTTATAGGCGGAATTTCATTTGCATTAATATGAAATGCTACGATGACAGATTGGTTTGGCGCGATATCACCAATTGGAACGCCTGTAATTATGTTTGCATTTGGGATGCTAGTTCCGTTAAGTGTAAAACTATTCGGTTCAAAGGAAGTTCCGTCTGGAATAAGGTCGGTAAAAATAACATTAGTTGCACTAACATTTCCGCTATTTGTAATTGTAACGGTGTAGACAATATCCTGCCCGATATCTACCGTAGATACATTTGTGCTTTTTTGTGCTGTAAGAATAGCGGTATTAATTTGTGTTGTCGTTGTATTAGATTGATTGGAAGTTATAGTAGGTGGCTGGTTAGGATCAACGACATAATGATATGTGCTAGAAGCAGAATTGGTAATTGGATTAAGTGTTGGAAGTGTAGTAACAGTTGCTTGGAATGTGACAATTGCCGCATTACCACCATTAATTGAACCAATATTTACACCGGTAGATAAATCGGCATTTTGGATGGTTTGCCCGTTAACTGTGAAACTATTCGGAACGAAAGTTAAATTGCTATCAAGAATATCAATAATGGTTACATCAGTTGCAGTTGTATTCCCTGTATTAGGAAGGTTAAGTGTAAATGTTATTGTATCACCAACATCCGCAAAAGTAAGGTTTGCTGTTTTTGTGCTAATAATATTTGCGTTGTTTATTTGAAGAAGTGTAGTGTTGGAGCTAGCTGTATTCGATACCGGCGGGTTACCTGGATCAACAGTAAACTCATACGTCGTTGATGCTGTATTCGGTGCTGGATTTATAGGTGAAATACTGTTAACTATAACTTGAAAGACGATACTATATATTTCAGTTGGTGGAAGTGTTGCAAGTACTACCCCTGTATTTGGATTCGCATCAGGTTGTAAAATGCCATCGACAGTTAATGTGCTCGGGATAAATGTAAGCCCAGATGGTAATACATCTGTGAATACAATGTTAGTAGCATCGGTATTACCCAAATTCGCAATAGAAGTAGTGTAAAAAGCAGTTTGCCCGATATCTGCATAGGATACACTTTCATTTTTCGTCATAGATAATATTGCTTCTTTAATTTGAGTTGAAACAGGATTACTAATTGAAGTTTCCGCATCAGGTGGTGAGACTAATTGGTACGATGTCGATGAGAAGTTTACAATTGGGTTTTCAGTTGGTAATGAGGTTATGGTCACTTGAAATGAAACAGTTACTGTAGTCCCAGCTGTGATAAGTCCGATATCTACACCATTCGCAGGATTTGCTCCCATTTGAGGAACACCGTTAATAGAAAATGTGTTTGCAATAAATGTAGTTCCGCTCGGCATTGTATCTGTGAAAATAACATTTTGTGCGGATGAGTTTCCATTGTTTGTTAAAGCAACAGTATAGGTGAGTGTGTCTCCGATGCGGCTAAATGATTTATCGACTTGTTTTAATGAAAGAATGGTAGCTGTATTAATTGTAGTGAACACTGTGTTTGAAATAACAGTCCTTGAAACAATAGGGGCATTTGGGTCAGCGATAAATGTGTAAGAAGCACTAGCGGAATTGGCAATAGGATTTTGAACAGGTGTAGAAGTAGCGGTCACTTGAAATGCTATAGATATTGAGTTGTTAGGAGTAATTGCTCCAATCGTTATACCTGTATTAGGATTAAGACCAATTTGCGTGATGCCATCTATTGTAACGCTATCAGTAATAAACGTTGTACCATCTGGTATAAGATCAGTGAAAGTAATGTTAGTTGCATTTGTATTACCACTATTCGTTAAAACGGTCGTATAGGTAATGGTATCACCAAGTGTTACAAGTGTTTGATCGACTGATTTTACCATCGTTATCATAGCGTCAAGTACAGGGTTTGTAACGATATTAGTTGAAGTAGAAGTTGTAACAGGAGTTCCGTTTGGATCAACAGTATAAGAATATAAAATTGTGTCATTACCCATAATCGAATTTGAAGGAGGAACAGAAATAACATTTACTTGAAAAGTAACAGTTACTGTTTCGCCAGGTGCGATATTTGGTATATTTACTCCAAGTGCTGGTTGTGCGCCAGGTTGCTGGATACCATTTATTGTGACCGAATTGGGTATAAATGTAGTGCTAGCCGGAATAGCGCTTGTAAATGTTACATTTGTAGCTGGTGTATTTCCTGTATTCGTAATAGTAGTTGTATACGTAACTGTATCACCAACAGAAATAATAGATTTATCAACACTTTTTGTTGTAGTTAATATTGCGCTATTTATTGTCGTAGTAACGGTATTAGATGAAGCGGTTTGTGTTATAGCCGGTTGACTTGGATCGACAATATGCTGAAATTGTACAGAACTAAAATTAGAAATTGGATTTATACTTGGAATGTTTGTAGCAAGTACGTTTATCGTAATAGTAGCCGTACTACCGGGATTTATATTTCCAATCTGAATCCCGTTCGCTGGATTGCCTATTTGCTGTGTACCAGAATCATTTGTAAGAGTTCCGGATATAAATGTCGTTCCGTCAGGTAAAGTATCCGTGAAAATTATATTTTGTGAAGTGACATTTCCTGGATTACTTAATGTAATTGTATAGGAAAGTGTATCGCCGATCGTTGCAAAAGTTTTATCTACAGATTTAACCAGTGCAATTTCCCCAGAATTTATTTGTGTCGAAACAGAATTGGATGTTGTACTTCGTGAAACAAGTGGTAAATTAGGTCCGGTCATAAATTGATAATTAATAGAAGCACCGTTTACAACCGGTGAGTTTGGCCCACCGGGTCCGATTGTAAAAATTGGATTTGGAATACTAACTACTTGCACGCGGAATGTGACGTTTATAAAGTCCTCTGCGATAATATCCCCAATTGGTATCCCGTTCGCTGGATTTACCCCAGGTAATAAAACTCCTCCTACTCGAACACTATCTTCTATAAATACTGTATTATTTGGAATCGGATCTGTAAAAATGATATTAGTAGCAGTCGTGTTCCCTATATTGTCTAATAAAACTGTATACGTTAAAAATGAATTTCCAGGTGCTATGTCAGAAAATAGGCGATCCACACTTTTTGTTGCTTGAATAATTGCTTCGTTAATTTGAACTAAGACCGGATTACTAGTAGCCGTTTCTGTAACAGGCGGCTCGGTAGGGTCAACGATGATAGAGTATGTTGTGCTAGATTGGTTCATCGTAGGGTTTGAAGCTGGTATTGAACCGACAATAGCTTGGAAGGTAATGGTTATCGATCCTCCAACTGGAATTAGGTCTAAAGGAACCCCACTATCTGGCCTAAATCCAAGTTGTGGGATGGTATTAATTTGTACGCTATCAGGAACGAAGGAAAGTTCAGTAGGTAATATATCTATAAAAATAGGTGTATTTGCAGTTGTATTTCCGCTATTGGTAAGGGTGGTTGTATACGTAATTGTATCTCCAACAGCAGAAAATGCACTGCTCGCAGTTTTTGTTGCGATAACGGAAGCAGTATTTACTTGTGTAAAAGTTTTATTGGATTGAACTGTTCGTGAAACAGGTGGTTCATTTATATCTACAATAAAACTATATTGAAGCGATGATTTGTTAGGAATTGGATTAGGGTTTGGAATCGTTGTAATGTTTACTTGAAAACTGAGTGTAACCGATGCATTTGAATTCATGTTACCAATATTGATACCGTTTTGTGGATTTGCATTCGGGACGGTTACACCATTTATCTTAAAGCTATTTGGGACAAAGGCAGTACCATTTGGAATCGAATCTGTAAAAACAATGTTGTTAGCAGTTGTATTTCCAGTGTTTGTAACAGATGAGGTGAATGTAATCGTATCACCAATCGTAGCAAAAGTCGTACTAGCATTTTTATTAATAACTAAAGTAGCGTCAATAATCGGTGTAACTGTCGTATTGGTTACGGTGCTATCAAGAGCAGGTGACTGACTTGGATTAACTGTATACTCATAATTTACAAGGGCGTTATTCGTTAAAGTACCACTAGGGGGAATTGTGAGTATTTTTACTTGGAAAGTAATGAATATAGTATCTGCTGGTGAAATATCGTTTAACGGAATTCCTAGTGAAGGATCTAACCCAGGTTGTGAAACGTTATTTATCGTAACAGAATCCGGGATGAAGGATGCCCCTGGTCCAAGTCCATCTGTTAAAACGGTAGCGCTAGCAGGGATATTTCCTGTGTTTGTAACGGCAATAGTATAGGTAACGATATCTCCAATTGCAGCCGTCGGTATATTCACTGACTTAGTAGCGACAATAGTAGCATTGTTAATTTGCGTTGTTATTAAGTTACTTAACGCATTGGTGGATGCTGGAGGTAAGCTAGGATTCACGACATACTGGTACGTTGTATTACTTTGGTTCGGAATTGGATTTGGATTAGGGATGGAATTCACTTTTATTTGAAACGAAATTATAGTATTTGCATTCGGATTTATTGGATCAATTGCAATTCCGTTAGCAGGATTTGTATTCGGGAGTATATTCCCGTTTACTGTGACACTATTAGGAATAAACGATGTCCCGTTTGGAATTACATCTGTAAATATCACGTTTGATGCAAGTATGTTCCCATTATTCGTTAAGGTAGTCGTGTACGTAATAATATCATTTACGTTAGCAAACTGTTTATCTGCAGATTTTGTAGCGGCAACCGTAGCATTATTAATTGTTGTCTGTACAGTGTTAGAAGAAGTCATTTGCATTACGGCTGGTTTTGATGGATCGTACGTGTATTGGAATGTAGTACCTGATTGATTAGTAATGGGATTAATGGATGGAATAGCTGGTACATTCACTTGAAAGGAAACAGTACGTGAGGAGTTTGCTCCAATTGTACCGAGGGAGATGCCGTTTGCTGGATTAACATTAGCTACAGGCACATTATCAATTGCTACACTATCTGGAATGAAAAGTGTACCACTTGGAATAACATCCGTAAAAATAACATTAGTAGCCGGAATATTTCCGTTATTTGTTAGTACAGTTGCATACGTAATGCTATCACCGACATCAGCAAAGTTTGTACTTGTTAATTTATTCGCTACGATAGTAGCAGTATTAATTTGTGTAGTTACTATATTGCTAGTAGCGTTTCTAACAAGAGCAGGTAAACTTGGATCAGCGATAAAGCTATATTGAAGTGAAGCGCTATTTTGAATTGGATTTGGTGAAGGTATCCCATTTGCACTAATTTGGAAGACAATTGTTGTAATTCCGCCTGCTGGAATTGTACCAACTTGAAGACCGGCACTTGGATCTGCTCCTAGCTGTAAAGCACCACCTATAAAAATACTATTTGGTACGAGAGTAGTTCCAGGAGGCAGTATGTCGGTAACAACAACAGTATTTGCTGTAGTATTGCCAAGATTAGCTAAGGAAATTGTATATGTGATTGGTTGCCCGACATCGGCGATAGTTAAATCTACCTCTTTGACAATAACTACATTTGCTAAGTTAATTTGTGTACTTACAGTGTTACTTAAAGATGTTTCTATAGTTGGTGGATCGCCCGGATTTAGAATAAAGCTATACTGTGTACTAGATGAATTTATTGTTGGGTTTTGTGTTGGTAAAGAGGTGACAGTTACTTGATAAGAGACGGTAAGTGAGCCGTTAGCAGGAATGGAAGGCAACGGAACACCGATATTTGGATCTGCGTTATTTTGGAGTACACCATTAATAAGGAAAGTGTTTGGGATAAAGATAGTGCCATCGGGATTTGTATCTACGAAAGTTGGACTATCAGCAGAAACACTTCCTGCATTCGTTAAAATAACGGTATAAGTTAATATATCCCCAACGGTAGCGAACGCTCGATCCACTGTTTTTGCCGAAATGACATTTGCATCATTTACTTGAGTAAATGTAGTGGTTGAAGTTGTGTTTACACTTACAGGGGAAGCGCTTGGATCAACGATAAAGTTATAGGAAATGGAAGCGCTATTTGAAATAGGGTTAGGATTTGGAATACTAGTTATTAATACTTGGAATGAAGCTGTAATGGTAGTGCCAGCGTTGATACTGCCAATATTGATGCTTGCTGGTGTAACGCCCGGCTGAGTAACACCGTTAATCGTAACACTGTTTGGCACAAAGGAAGTACCGTTCGCAATGGAATCCGATAGTAATACATTGTTCGCTGCAACGTTTCCGTCGTTTGTAAGAGCAAATGTGTAAGTTAATACATCTCCAACTTCCGCAAACGTTTTATCTACAGATTTAATAGCATGAAGATTTGCTAGTCTAATTGTTGATGTAGCAGAATTAGAATTTGTTGTTTTTGAAGTTGGTGGCAGGCTTGGATTTACAGTGTAAATATAAGAGGCGAAAGCGTTATTAATGATAGGGTTTTGTGCAGTAATGTTAATGACTGTTACTTGGAAGGATAAGGTGAAAGTAGCTCCGCCAGGAATTGTGCCGATAGGTAAGGCAACGAGAGAATCTACATTTTGCAAAACGCCATTAAGAGTTACAGAACCTAGAGTCAATATCGTTCCGTTTGGAAGTGGATCTGTTAGTTGAACGTTATTAGCCGCCGTATTTCCGCTGTTTGTAATAAGGATTGTATAACTTATAGTTTCGCCAATTGTGGCAAATTGTTTGTTTGTAGATTTTATTAATGTTAAATTCGCATTGTTAATTTGAGTGGAAACGAGATTGGAAGAAATGTTTTTTGTAACGGGTGATTGGCTAGGGTTGACAGTGTATTGATAAGAAGCGCTTGATCCGTTAGATACGACATTTGACGCGGGTATTGTGTTAACTACTACTTGAAATGAAACGTTTTTCGTCGTGCCAGTTGGGATGGATCCTATGTTAACGCCATTAGCAGGATTTGCTCCAATTTGTGTCGTGCCATCTATTGTTAAACTGTTTAAGACAAAAGTAGTGCCAGTGGGAATGATATCCGTAAAAATAACATTGTTAGCAGTCGTATTACCTGTACCTACAAAGGAAACTGTATAGGTCAGTGTATCGCCAATATCAGCAAAGTTTTTATCCACTGCTTTCGCCATAGTTACAGTAGCATTATTGACTTGAGTAGATACGGTATTGGTCGTATCAGATCCATTTACTACTGGTTGGTTTGGGATAGGAACGTATTGGTAAGTTGTCGTACCACTATTTAATATTGGGTTTGTTTGAGGAATAGTCGGGACAGTTACTTGAAATGCAATAGTAGCGGTAGAATTTGCAGCGATGGTTCCAACTGATATGCCGTTTGCGGGATGCACTCCAGCTTGAGTAACGCCGTTAACAGTGACACTCCCTGGAATAAAAGTAGTCCCGCTTGGAATCGGATCCGTATATACAACGCTAGTTGCCGCAATATTCCCTATATTAACTAGGGCAATACTGTAAGTTAACGTTTCCCCAATATCGGTAAAAAGTTTGTTAACTGATTTTGTCCCATTAATATCTGCGAGATTAATTTGTGTTCCTGCAGAGTTGCTTGTTGCAAGACCGTTAAAAGTCGTTCCTCCGGCAATTGGTGTATATTGAAATGTAATATTAGCAGTGTTAGAGATAGGGTTTTGACTTGGAAGAGAAACGACAGTCGCTTGGAAAGTTACTGTACGAGAAGCGCTATTATTAATTGTTCCAAGAGATATACCAGCAGCCGGATTTGCGTTTGTTTGTGGTACGTTATCTATCGTTACGCTGCCAGGTATAAAGGAAGTGCCGTTAGGGAGAATGTCTGTAAAAGTAACGTTATTTGCAGGAAGAAGCCCGGTGTTAGGGATAGTAACTGTATAAGTGAGAATATCTCCAATTGTAGCGACACTTTTATTCACGCTTTTAGTTGCTTGTATGTTAGGTGAATTTATATTAATTTGTAAACCGACTGTATTTAACATATATGCATCGCCGTTAGTAGTTAAACGGATCGCGGCGGAAACTTGGGAATTTGTTAAATAAGGAGAGATATCAATAGAAGTAATGTCCCAGCCTTGCCTACCAGCGGAGATGTTTGTGCTTGTAGAAGCACTTTGGTTTCGTGTTCCAAATGTCCCAGTTGTATCTAAATTTCCGGCAGCGTTATTAATTTGAGAACCAAAGAAATTATTTATAGCATTGTTTGGTCCAGATAAAGCATTTAATGAACTGAAATTTGGTCCAAATAAAGCTTGATCCCCAGTTAAATCAGCATCTCCTTCAGTAGAACTTAAAAACAATCTCCCGCTTACAGGTCCTCCTGCAGGTGTTAAAAATCCTGAGACAGATACATCTGCACTACCAGTTTCTACAGATACACGGTTACCAGCTACGTAAATGGTTAAATTTCTTGCTGGTAAGGAACCGTTTTGATAAGCGACAATAAGCGTCCATCCAGCAGAATTAATAGCGCCATTAGAAGCATCTAAAGGATCAACCAGTCCAGGAACAGATCCGGTTGTATAAGAACCAGATCCAGCAGCTTGAACGAGTGACGTTACATCTGCTGAGCGTGTATAAAAGCCGAATGTGACAGATCCAGAAACAAAAGTTTGATTGGAAGCTGTAACAGCTGAAGGAGTAATCGAGTATGTTGAAACAGGCGTTGTGAAAGAAACGGGGTTTCCTAATACACTCGTAATGTTTTGATCACGAGATAAATAGTTTCCACCCCAAACGAGTTCTGCGTAAAGAATAGTACTACCAGCAGGGATGTTTAAAATAGCGGTAGAACTATTTTGTGTATAGTTTAATGTTGTACCAGCAGGAAAAGTAGTTACTTGTATAGCAGTATTCGTAGTTACGAATGCACCAATTGCCCCGATTGTACCAGCACGGTTTTGATTACTAATTTTACTTAAGCCGAGTGTGTTTCCTGTAATAGCGAGTGCTCCGTTAGTGGTGGTAGAAAATCGATTCGTAATGGGCATGTTGTCACCTCATTTACAATATAGTTTTGGTCAAAATAGGATATGTGTATGACAGATAAAGTGAAACATGTACAAGTTGATTCGGGAAGAATGATTCAAACGTCTAAATAATGAGGTGGAGAATGATTGAATTGGCGTTTAGAGTGGAGCGTCTTAGGGAAGAAAAAATAGGGGATATTGTAGCATTATCTTCTTATATTGGGTGGGATTATAACAGAGAAGAAATTGAGACGATTTTGAATACGGGTATAGTATATGGTGTGGTAAATGCGAAGGAAGAGCTTATTGCTAGCGCGGCAATTATATTATACGGGGAGGCATTAGCTTCTATCGGAATGGTAATTGTACATCCAGATTATAAAGGAAGAGGGATTGGAAAGATAATAACGGATTCATGCGTTAAAAGCGTATCAACTCAAATCCCAATTATGCTTATTGCTACGGATGAGGGGAAGCCTTTATATAAAAAACTAGGATTTAGAGCTGTTAGTTATGTTTCTAAATACATATGTAACTCGTACAATGCGAATTATCATTGTGTAGGAAATGAAGAGCATATTGTGAATTATGAAGAATGTGATTTAGAAGAAATAATATAAATAGACGAAGATGCATTTGGAACAAATAGAGAAGAGTTTTTAAAGTATCGAATTATACAAAGTGAACAATGTATCGTTATAAAGGATACAAAACAAAATGTATTAGGATATGGTATAAGTATACAAACGCCAGAAAATAAAATAATAGGACCAGTTGTTGGTAAAAATGATGCGATGGCAATGAGAATGGTACATTATTTAGCAAAAGGGCATAATGGTAAATTAAGAATGGATGTACCAGAGGGAAAGAAAGATTTCGTGAAAGAATTAGAGATTAATGGTTTTCAAAAGGTGAATAAACCACCAATTATGATAAAAAATAGTGATCAATTATTAAAAAGGAATAGTGAACTATATAGCATTGCAGCTCAAATTTTTGGATAAAAAAAGAATCCTTTTTAATAAAGGATTCTTTTTTGTGGTTAAACCTAATCACGATATTGGTCATGAGTTGGTTGAAAGAGATCTTCCTCGATATCTCTCACCATAGAAAAATGATCAACGTTATAATGACCATGTAAAGTTTTATTATGATGATTAATGATTTGCTCTGCAGACAATACGTTAGAATCAGTTGTTGAATGGCCATTTGTAATTAATGTAACATCAAAACCTTGTACAGTAGCTGTTCTAACAGCGGTGTCGATGCAATGTTCTGTTTTACATCCACCTATAACAAGATGTTTAACCTTCTCTTCTTTTAAAAGTTCGTGTAAAGAAGTGCCATAGAATGAATTTGTTGCGGCTTTATTAATAAGGATTGCAGATTGAGGGATGTTAATTTGCTTATGTACTTCAAATCCTTCTCCTTTACCAGAAGCAACATCAGTATCCCTTATGAAAATAATAAGAGCATTTGAATCTATTGCTTGCTGTACAGCGATATTTAGTGTAGCTAATAGCTCGGCTTTACTGAAAACTTCATTTTCTTGTTCATTTCCATCAATTAGTTCTTGTTGAGCATCAATAATTAATAGAGCTTGTTTCATTGTTTCTCCCCTTTAATACAGAATAATTTTCACTTTATATATTCCGTAATAGTGTATGAGAATCCTCTATCATTAGTGAAGTAGACGAGCGATTTACAAAGTTGTCAAAGAAATTTCATTCTCATAGAGTATAAAAACATGTATGATAGGAAGTGGAGAATTTTTGAGTAGGTGGGAATATCATGCAAACAGTAGAAGATTATCTTTCATTCTTACATACGAAAGGATTTAAATTATCAGAGGAAGCACACGGGTTTATTATGTTTGGACAAGGATATACTGGTGCATCTGATGGAATTGTGAACGTAGCAATAGAAGCGACGATTAAACATCAGTTACAGTTTGATGGCAGTTATTTTGTTGCGTTATTAGAACGATTGAAAGAAGAAGAAATTACAGATAAAAAAAGCGCTAAGGCTTTTATGCGGAAGTTACAAGCGTAACTTCACGCAGCCCGCGCTTCTTTTTTTGTTTTTGAAGGTAATTCAACAAAAATCATACCTAGGAAAATACATAGACACCCAATAACAGCAGAAATAGAAAGCTGTTCATTTGCTACTAGAACGCCTGTTAATGCTGCAAAAACAGGCTCCATTGCGAAAATAATGGCTACTCTCGTTGGAGAAGTGTGTTTTTGTGCAGATGTTTGAATGAAAAAGGCAATTGATGTCGCAAACAGAGAAGTTAGAAATAGAGCGAATAAAAAGGAATGATTTGTCCATAGTGATACTGAAAGTGATTTTTCCCAATCTTCAAACAAAAAAGCGCAAATAGAAGAAAATATACCGACAGCTAATACTTGAGAAGTGCTTAGTAATAAAGGTGATATTTTCTTAGAAAAGAAACCGTTAACAAGAATATGGGCAGCGAAAGCGACAGCACAACCGAGAACGAGTATATCTCCAATGTTTAATTGAAAAGAATCACCAGCCGTTAATAAATATAAACCTGTTGTTGCTACAGTAATACCAAGTGCAATGAAAATTGTAGCTCGCTGTTTTAAAAAAATAAAAGACAAGATTGGAACCATAATGATACTAAGCCCTGTTAAGAAACCAGCTTTTGAAGAGGTTGTATAAAGTAAGCCGAATGTTTGTAGTAAATAGCCAACACATAAAAAGAATCCAACAATCAATCCAGCGAGACTACTCTGTTTTATATCTTGTGTTGAAGTTTTTTGTGAGAAAATAATTTGAACGAATAATAAAATAATTCCAGCGAATAAAAAGCGAATAGCATTAAAAGTAAATGGTCCAACAAAAGACATAGCATTTTGAACGACAACAAACGTAGCTCCCCAAATAAAAGAGACGAATAATAATGCGAGAGGAGCAATCCACCCTTTTTTCACACTCATACCCCCGTTAATTTTGTGAAATAGCTTTTCTAGCTAATTCATCAGCGACTTTATTTTGACTACTTGGAATCCACTTAATAAAAAAGAGATCGAAATTTTTTATGTACTGCAGTGCTTCTTCTAGAAGCGGTGCAAACATTTTATTTTTTGCGTATTCTTTTTCAACAGCCCGTTCAACAAGTTGGGAATCTGTACGAAAAGATACAATGCTATAATTATGCGCTGCGCAATACTTTAATGCTGCAAGTAAAGCGTGGTATTCTGCTTCATGGTTGGACATTGTTCCAAGTGGTAATGACAATTGTACAGGTGGCTGTACCCCTTTAATAAAAACCCCGGCGCCAGAAGGTCCAGGATTTCCTTTTGATGCACCATCGATATATACTTCAATCAAAATGAGAACCTCCAGTTATAAGGTTATCCCCTACTTGAAAATTTTTTTAGAAGTAGGGGATAGAGTACTTATCCCGCTATTTGCCGGGCAGTAAGACTCCCACCTCAAAATTCGGCTAGAGCAAAGAAGTTAGGTGGGAGTCTTACTGCCCGTAAACGCCCGATTGGTGTGGGCTAATAATCAGTGGGGGATGAACACCCCCCACTGATTAAAGTTTCACTTTATCCAATTGTAATGCTATAACGACATGTAAATGTTTCATTCGCTTGTAACGATTGAATTCCTTTTTTTTCTTTAAAATCTTTTGCTTGCTTTACTTCATCAGCAATTCCGTACCAAGGTTCAATACATAAGAAAGGTGCGTTATCTCCTGGTGTCCATACGCCGACAAATGGGAACCCATCAAATGCTACTTTTACAAATTTATTATGTTTATGTGAGCGAATAGAAATTTCATTCGTATTCATATGTTCAAAAATAAGCGCGTCATTTTTGAACAAATCATATGTAAGTGGCAATTCTTTCGTATTTTCAGCGATTAGTTGCTTTTCATTTGAAAGAAAAGGACCTTCTAATATGCTAGTTTCTAAACGTTCAGATCCGTTAAATGATAGATGATAATCTGTAAATGATTCACCTTCTAATAAAGGACAGTTGAATCCAGGATGTGCTCCGATTGAAAAGAGCATCTCTTTTGAAGAGGGATTGTTTACTTCATATGTAACATGTATATTTTGTTCGTCTACTTCATAAGAAACGAGTAATTCAAATTCATATGGATATTTTTGTAACGTCTCTTCATTACTAGTAACGACATAAGTGATTTTTGTTTCACTTTGTTCTTTAACAGAGAACGAAAGATCACGGGCAAAACCATGCTGTGTTAATGAATAAGGTTTATCTTCTACGTAGTATGTATTCTCTACTAATCGACCGACGATTGGAAACAAGATTGGTGCACGACGTCCCCAATAAGTAGAATCACCTTGCCATAAATATTCTGTTTTGTCTTCTTTTAAGCGAACGCTTTGTAATTCTGCACCTTTGTCAGAGATGGAAACGATCACTTTTTCATTTTGAATTGTTGCTGTCATGAAGTGAAACCTCCTAAATCTTTCATATGTTTTATCCCGTATTAACTGTCCGTAAAAACCCGATTGGTACGGGCTAATAATCAGTGGGGGATGGACAAAACCCCCGCTGATTAAAGTTTTACTTTATTATACGTTGTCTAAAAGAAAAAAGGTAGTAAATGATAGGAATCTATTGACGAAAGAGTACCTATTGCGTAAAATATAATCTTGTTGCTTAAAAAAGAATAACGTGGTTCGAAACCATCCCACGTAAAAAAACTAAGGAGATTTTGTTATGAATATAAGAACATTAGTCGGTAATGGTATTTTAGCGGCATTATATATTGCTGTTTCTATGCTTATTCAGCCATTTGGCTTTACGAGTGTACAGTTTCGTATTTCAGAGATGTTTAATCATCTCGTTGTATTCAATAAGAAAGCAATTTACGGGATTGTATTAGGTGTATTTTTAACGAATCTCTTTTTCTCACCTATGATCGCTTATGATTTAGTATTTGGAGTAGGGCAATCAATTCTTGCATTACTTGCAACTATTATTTCTATGCGCTTCATTAAAGGTGTTTGGGCTCGTATGATTTTTAATACAGTTATTTTTACAGTCACAATGTTTATGATTGCAATTGAACTTCATCTTGCATTTGATCTGCCATTTTTATTGACATGGCTAACTTGTGCAGTTGGTGAATTTGTTGTAATGGCGATCGGTATGCCTGTAATGTACTGGATTAATAAGCGAGTGCAATTTGAAAGATTTATGCAATAGATGAAAGAGCTGTCCTTACTTAGGATGGCTCTTTTTGTATGTGATTAAATTGTATATAATACTGTGACTCTTGATAAAATATAATAAAATAAAGTGAGGCTTTAATTAGTCGGATAAATATAAGAAGTCTTATAAAAGGGGAATCTAGTATGAAATATAAAATACATTGGTTGTATAAAACGAAGCGTGGTTTACAAACTGAATTAACAACAGATTATATGAACATAGAAGAAGTGCTTCAATTTGCGGAGGATTTTGAGAAAACAGGTAGGGTGAAAGAACTTTTATTTTACGATGAAATGGACGCGGAATGGTCATTAAAAGAAATGAAAAAACTGAGTAAGCAAGTGGAGGAAGATCCGCAAGAAATTCAAGTTTATTTTGATGGTGGTTATGATGTACAGACGAAAGAAGCTGGGGTGGGTATATGTGTATACTATAAAAAAGGAAATACAAATTACCGAATTCGTCGCAATGCATACATAGAAGGCATATATGATAATAACGAAGCGGAGTATGCAGCATTATTATACGGGGTGAATACACTCGAAGAATTAGGAATTAAATATGAAGCGGTTACACTTCGTGGAGATTCTCAAGTTGTACTGCAGCAATTAGCTGGTGAATGGCCTTGCTATGATGAACATTTAAATCATTACTTAGACCAAATTGAACAAAAAGCGAAGCAAATGAAATTAAAGCTTGTTTGTGAACCGATATCTAGAAAACAAAATAAAGAGGCACATCAATTAGCAGCGCAAGCATTAGAAGGGACGGCAATTGACAGTCATAAAGAAATAACCGAATAGAGAGGTGCAAAGGTGAATAAAAAGCAACTCATTACAGAGGTAAATGACTTATTAGAGACGTATTGCGAAGGATGTTTCTTACAGGATCATAATCGGAAAAATCATAGTAAATACTATGCCCATTCTTTTTGTATAAGGCAATGTACGGTTGGAGAGAAGTTGAAAAAGTATGGGGAGCAATTGTCATAAAAAAACATCCAGAGAATTTTCTCTGGATGTTTTTTTAGTGCTTCGCTTCGTGTAATTGATGCTCGCATTTGCTTAATTTTTTTTCTTCATTCATTAGAAATGGCTCATCTAAATCCGTCGCAACGGATTTCATGATTTCAAGCTGAGAACGAGCCGATTCTACTGCAGTAGTGGCATGCTCTAATGTGTCTGGATCCATTGAAATTGTTGCAGAACCTACCATTTTTTGTGCAGTTTCTACACGGAATTTTACTTCTTCAAAATCATTTACATGTGACCCCATTGTTATTGCCTCCTTTGGATTTTGCGCATTTCACATAGTTTTTGCTCTGTAAAACGGAAATATACAAAGGAATAACAAAGGAGGTTACCAAGTAAGGTAACCTCCTGTCATATGTGGGATTAAAGTTTTGCTACGTTAGCAGCTTGAGGTCCACGGTTTCCTTCAGTAATGTCGAAAGATACTTCTTGACCTTCCTCTAAAGCTTTGTAGCCGTCGCTTTGAATAGCAGAGAAATGTACGAATACATCTTCAGAGCCTTCCATTTCGATAAATCCAAAACCTTTTTCATTGTTAAACCATTTTACTTTTCCTTGCATGTCACAATTCCTCCTAAAAACGATTCCTTTTTTCATTTAGTGAAATTCATTTTAAAAAATAATATAAATAAAAAATGCTATTTTCTCGAATATTCTGCTAAATGATTAATTTAAATATACACGAATTGGTAGAATTTAGTCAAGTAAGCGCTTTGAAATTTTTGTATTTTTAAATAATTTTTTCTCGAATTTTTAAAAAGGTATAGGACAAGCCGAGTATGTAATATTCTTAAGTGAATGCTGTACATAATGAGGTGAAAGAATGGATGAGTCTTATTTATTAGATAATGAAGGAATGAAAAATAGAGGCGACATACCGAATTGGGTTGCAAAAGAATTTCAAAATTTTTCGAGTGTCGTGTTAGAACCAACTTTTCCGTGTTATTTCGGTTTAACAGCTTTGAAAAAGAATGAACTTCGTTATTCATTTCTCTCTCATAATGATTGGGGGCATTTACCCAATACAATGTTATCTTTTTTAGAGTTAATGAGAGAGCGGCCGATTGTAAGAAGGGGCTTTTTTCTTTTTGTGGAACCGGAATGTGAAGAAAAATCAATCGAATATTATCGAGATTATTTTTGGAAAGTACTACAATATTTACATGAACAAGATAATCAATTATGGCCAAAGCAAATCCCGAAAAATCCAGAGCATTATTTATGGGAATTTTCATTTGGTGGTGAACCAATATTTGCATTTGGGAATGCGCCAGCTTATAAACAGCGAAAGACTAGGCATTTAGGAAATTCTCTCGTTATTGGATTCCAGCCACGAACTATTTTCGATGGCTTAGAAGGAGATCGTCCTAAAGGGTCGTATTCAAGACAAATGGTCCGTGAACGAGTTGAAAAGTGGGATCAGTTGCCGAAACACCCTAACATTAGTCACTACGGCGATCCTAATCATCGTGAATGGAAACAATATTTCATAGGGGATGATATTGAGCCGATTAAAGGTAAATGTCCTTTTCATCATAGAGTAGAGAAATAAGAGCCATCAACAGGATGGCTCTTTTGTATATTTTGGATAAAAAAGGGTACTGTATTAGTGAATAATTTTTATGAAAGCTAGTCTATTTTCTATATTTACATCATTACTTAATAGTAAAAGAAGTAGAAAGGATAGAGCGATGTTTGGAGCAATTATACAACAAATAGTATTAGGTATTTCATTAGCTGCGCCTGTAGGTCCGATTAATATTGAAATGTTAAAAAGGGGAATTGAACGTGGATTTTGGCATGCATGGATTGTTGGAATTGGAGGAATGACTGCTGATATTTTGTTTATGCTTCTTATTTATTTCGGTTTATCTTCTGTGTTTATGTATACATATGTACAAGCTTTTATGTATTGCACTGGGTTTTTCTTGTTGTTTTATTTAGGGTTTCAAAGTGTGAAACAAGGAATTTCTCACTCTAATATGGAATATAAACAAGAAGAGATAGGTGGACTTAAACAATCTTTTATGGCAGGATTTTTTATCGCGATATCCAATCCATTAAATCTCGTTTTTTGGTTTGGCATATACGGAAGTACACTTAGCTCTTTGCTTACAAAAGTAACGAAACAAGAAGCTTTTTTGTACAGTCTTTGTATTATTGTTGGTATTATTTTGTGGAACTTAAATATTGCTTTTTCTGTACATTTCGGAAGAACTTTATTAAAGCAAAAAGCACTTGGCTATATTACAGCCGGAGCAGGTATTATTTTAGTAGGATATTCTATCCATTTTGCATACAAAGCTTTACAGTTGTTCATATAAGATTGAAGGGGAGATTTTTATGTATCGAACCACTATTGACGGAAAAGAAATTATCATCACTTTAGCACCAAAAATCCGAAAAGAAATTACTGATAGGAATCCACTATATGAAGCGGTATTTAAAAATGCAGCAAGGTTGCTGCAAACGAAACAACCAACGTTTGCGGTAAACCATGAAGTATTTGGGCTTATTATTGGAGAAGTACAAAGGGGTGAAGTAACAGTGTTTGCAGTAGAACACATTATCCCAAAGCAAAATATATTTGGTCCGAACACTTTTTTCTCGACAATAGAACAGCAGGCAAATTTGTAAAGTGAATAGAATAAGAATAAAATAGAAAAGAAATAGTCGTAACGATATGTTGCGGCTGTTTTTGTGGAGAAGGGGGAAGAAAGATGAAGAGAGTGGTAAAGGAGTTCTTTTTGCAACATGATATTGTTATTATGTATAGTGTTCTATTAATTTTTATCCTTATTTTAAAAATGCAATTTTTTACATGGATCGGTATGTTAGCGTGTCTGTTTGGGATTGTTTTTTATACGCTTAACGAATATATGACACATCGTTTTTTATTCCATTTAAAGCCGCCTAAAAACGCACTTTTATTAAAAATGTTAAGAAGATTACATTATGATCATCACGTCTATCCAGATGATTTAAAACTTTTATTTTTGCCTGTATGGTTTAGTATACCTAGCTTTACTATCTATTTACTTATATCATATGGTATTACAAAAAGTGTTACTGTTACACTTTCATTTGGAGTCGGAATGATTATCATGCTCCTCGTTTATGAATGGAAACATTATATTGCACATAAGCCGATTCGTCCCTTCACTAAGTTTGGAAGATGGCTAAAAAAACAGCATATATTACACCATTATAAAAATGAAAAGTTTTGGTTTGGTGTTTCAAATCCAGTATTCGATTTTATATTTGGAACGCTTAAAGATGGAAAAGACGTTGAATTAAGCGAAACAGCTCGTAATTTAGAAAAGGAGACAAAGACAGAAGTAGTGCGATAAGCACTACTTTTTTTATCCCGCTATTTGCGAGCAGTAAGACTCCCACCTCAAAATTCGGCGAATACGAAGAAGTTAGGTGGGAGTCGTGTTGCCCGTAACCCCCCCACGCTGATTAAAGTTTCACTTTATTCTGTTTTAACGGGAATAAAAGTTTAATCGAATCAATCAAATTTTATGTTGAAAAAGTATATTGAAAATTTAGGAGAAAATGACGAAAAATGTCTATCGAAAAATCTTTGCAGGAATGTACGGATTGTCTAAAATGAAAATAAGTTTCTGAATATTTATAAAATTTAGTCTTTTGGTATGCAAGGAGAAATTGTATTTTAAGTTAAGAGAGGGGACCAGAGAATGAAACGAGATGATACGTCAGCACGTAAGTTACAAAATGAGGTGAATTATACAGAAGTTGTTCAGTCGGAAGAGTTTCAATTGTTATTAAATACGAAAAAGAAGTTTATTATTCCGATGAGTATTTTCTTTTTAAGTTTTTTTATTACATTACCTATTTTAACATCGTATTCAAAGGTGCTTAATACACCGGTATTTGGTGATGTTACATGGGCGTGGGTATTTGCTTTTGCGCAATTTATAATGACATGGGCATTATGTATGATTTATAGCAAAAAAGCAGAATCCTTTGATGAAATCTCGCGAAAAATTCTGCAAGATATGCAACAAGGGAGGGGCTGACTTTGAATACAACCGCCTTTGCGCTATTTTTAATTATCGTCCTTGGTACACTTGTTATAACTTATTTCGCATCGAAAAAAACGAAAAATGCGAGTGAATTTTATACGGCTGGAGGGGGATTAACTGGTTGGCAAAATGGCCTGGCGATTGCCGGGGATTACATGTCTGCTGCGTCATTTCTTGGCATCGCCGGAGCGATAGCTTTAACAGGATTTGATGGGTTCTTTTATAGTATAGGTTTCTTAGTTGCTTACTTAGTTGTATTATACCTAGTTGCAGAACCGCTTAGAAATTTAGGGAAGTATACGTTAGCGGATATGATTGCGGCGCGTTTTGATGCGAAAAAGGTTCGTGGTATTGCAGCACTTAATACGATGACGATTTCGATTTTTTATATGATTGCACAATTAGTTGGTGCGGGTGCACTTATTAAATTATTATTAGGAATTGAATATACGACATCTGTTTTAATCGTTGGTACACTAATGACAGTTTACGTTATTTTTGGAGGTATGACTGCTACAAGTTGGGTACAAATTGTAAAGGCTGTACTACTTATGGCAGGTACATTTATTATTTCTGTTATCGTTTTCTCCAAATTTAATTTCAGTGTGACAGAAATGTTCGCTCAAATGAAAACAGCTACTCCATTGAAGGAATCGTTTTTAAATCCAGGAGTAAAGTATAAAGATGGTCTGGATACACTTTCTTTAAATTTAGGACTAGTTCTTGGTACGGCAGGATTACCGCATATTCTTGTCCGCTTTTTCACAGTACGTGATGCAAAAACTGCACGTCAATCAGTTGTGTACGCTACGTGGTTAATTGGTGCATTTTATATTATGACGATTTTCTTAGGATTTGGTGCGGCGGCGTTTGTAGGGAATGAGGCAATTATTCAAGCAAATCCAGCCGGTAATATGGCAGCACCTTTATTAGCTAAAGCATTAGGTGGAGATTTCTTATTCGCATTCGTATCGGCGATTGCTTTTGCAACAATTTTAGCTGTAGTAGCAGGTCTTGTATTAACAGCGGCTTCCGCATTTGCTCATGATTTTTATAACGAGATTATTCGCAAAGGAAAATCAACGGAAAAAGAGCAAGTTTCAATGGCTCGTTATGCGTCTATTGGAGTAGCGATAGTATCTATTATACTTGCTTTATTTGCGCAAACATTAAACGTAGCATTTTTAGTATCACTAGCATTTGCAGTTGCAGCGAGTGCAAATTTACCAGTTATATTATTTACAATATATTGGAAGCGTTTTAATACAACGGGTGCAATTTGTGGTATGATTGTTGGTCTTGTATCAGCAATTGTTCTTGTTGGGTTAAGTCCAAACGTTTGGAATCCTGTGGTAGGGAAAGCTATATTTGTTGGAGAGGCGATATTCCCATATACGACACCTGGAATTGTTTCTATTCCGCTTGGATTCCTTGCAGCATATTTAGGAACTGTTTTCTCTAGTAAGAAAGAAGATGCAGCAAAGTTTGATGAAATTCTTGTGAAATCTAATACTGGTCATGGTATTAGTGATGCTTCTTCACATTAAAAAAAGAGGAGCTTTTCGAAATATAAGAAAAGCTTCTATTTCTTTTGGCATTTTCTTATAAAGTGAAACTTTAATCAGTGTGGGGGATTGTTCATCCCCCCACACTGATTATTAGCCTTCACCAATCGGGCGTTTATGGGCAGTTAATCTCCCACCTAACTTCTTTGCTCCAGCTGAATTTTTGGGTGGGAGTTTTACTGCCCGTTACTGCGGGATAAATATTACTTTATTTTTGGTAGGATTTGTCTTGTGTTTGTGGAATGAAAATAGGCAGGGAGAAATTTAACTCATCATGGCACCAGCACAGCTTTGTGAAAAATAAGTTGTTATGGAAGGTGGAAGAAATGATGAAGACAAAACAAACCGATGAATTATTAGCAAAAGATGAGCAATATGTTTGGCACGGAATGCGTCCTTTTAGCCCAAGTAGTACAATGGTAGGGGCAAAAGCAGAAGGGTGCTGGGTTGAAGATATACAAGGAAAAAGATACTTAGACGGTATGAGTGGTCTTTGGTGTGTGAATAGTGGATACGGAAGAAAAGAGCTCGCAGAGGCAGCTTATAAGCAATTGCAAACATTATCATACTTTCCGATGTCACAATCACATGAGCCAGCAATTAAGCTCGCTGAAAAGTTAAACGAGTGGCTTGGTGGAGAGTATGTTATATTCTTCTCTAATAGTGGATCAGAAGCGAATGAAACAGCTTTTAAAATAGCAAGACAATATTATGCTCAAAAGGGTGAACCGCATCGTTATAAATTTATGTCACGTTATCGTGGTTATCACGGAAACACAATGGCAACGATGGCAGCGACTGGACAAGCACAGCGTAGATACCAATATGAGCCATTTGCGTCAGGGTTTTTACATGTAACGCCTCCAGATTGTTACCGCATGCCAGAAATGGAATCGCAAAATATTTATGATGTAGAATGCGTAAAAGAAGTAGATCGTGTTATGACATGGGAATTAAGCGAAACAATAGCGGGATTTATTATGGAGCCAATTATTACAGGCGGAGGTATTTTAATGCCGCCACAAGACTATATGAAAGCTGTTCATGAAACGTGTCAAAAACACGGTTCGTTACTTATTAGCGATGAAGTTATTTGTGGTTTCGGGCGTACAGGAAAAGCATTTGGATTTATGAATTATGACGTTAAGCCTGATATCGTTACGATGGCAAAAGGTATTACGAGCGCATACTTACCATTATCAGCAACAGCTGTGAAAAAAGAAATTTATGAGGCATTTAAAGGAACAGGAGAATATGAATTCTTCCGTCATATTAATACATTTGGTGGAAATCCAGCGGCTTGTGCATTAGCGCTTAAAAACTTAGAGATTATGGAAAATGAAAATTTAATTGAGCGCTCTGCCCAAATGGGTTCACTTTTATTAAATCAATTAAAAGAAGAAATTGGGGAACATCCGCTTGTTGGTAATATTAGAGGGAAAGGGTTATTAGTTGGAATCGAACTAGTAAATGATAAAGCGACGAAAGAACCAATTGATAACGACAAAATTGCAAGTGTTGTAAATGCTTGTAAAGAAAAAGGACTTATTATTGGGCGTAACGGTATGACAACAGCGGGGTATAATAACGTTTTAACATTAGCACCGCCACTTGTTATTTCAAGTGAAGAAATTGCTTTTGTTGTTGGAACGTTGAAGACAGCGATGGAACGTATTTAATAAATAGAACGAGAGGAGCGAGCTGTAATATAAGGCTCGCTTTTGTTTACTAGGAGGAGCTTTTAATGGAGAAATATGATCCTAACAAACATTATCACATCGGATATTATGAAGACGGATATGATTTAGAAGTGACAGCGTACAAAAGAATAAATGAGCCAGTTTGGGATGCTTATATTCCAAAATATGAGGCAGACGATTTTTATAAAAAGGTGGAGGAAATGAAACTTGGGGAATATATAGATGACTATGGCATAAAAGTATATTCATTTCGTGATGATATCGATGATGAAGAAGCACGAACTATTTTTGAAAAATGGTTAAAGACGAATGAGAGTGTTTAAAGGTGAAACGAAAAAGGAGATTGCTATCTTATAAGATAGCAATCTCCTTTTATTATAGTAAACTTATTTACTTGCTTTCATTGCTTTATCTTTTGCACCAAAAGTGTATTTTAACATTGGTGGTGTAATCATCGTAGTTAAAATAACGACGATAACGATTGCTGTAAAGTAATCTTGTGCTAATAGGCCAGAAGAAAGTCCTGTTCCTGCGATGATAAGTGCAACTTCACCACGAGAAACCATACCAGCACCGATAATTGCAGAAGACTTTGCATCAAATCCAGTCATTCGTGCACCGAATCCACAACCGATTAGTTTTGTGAATACAGCGATTACTGTTAATGCTAAAATGAACCAAATTTGATCACCAATACCGTCAAATGTAATATTCATACCGATGCTAACGAAGAATACTGGTACGAACATAGCATAAGCGATTGGTTCTACTTTCTTTTCTACTTCATGTTTGTAGTTCGTTTGAGAAATAGCGATACCAGCTGCGAAAGCACCGATAATACCAGCAATTCCTAATAGTTCGCCGAAATATGCGAATGAGAAACAGATGATAAGTGCTGCGCTAACGATAGACTCAGATACGCGTAGTGGTGATAACCAACGCATAATCGCTGGAACACCTTTCCATCCGATTAAAATAATAGAAGCAAAGAATACTACTTTCTTCAAGATAACCATTGTTAAATTCACATCATCTGTACCTAAGAAGCTCATTGCGAATGCTAATAAAATAACAACAAGAATGTCATCAAATACAGCTGCTCCAAGCATTGTTGTACTTTCACGTGTTTTCATCTTACCTAAATCGCGAAGTGTTTGAACGGAAATACTAACACTTGTCGCACATAGAAGTAATCCTAAAAAGACAGCGTTCCCTTGTTCCATGCCCATAACAAGACCGGCAACGTAACCACCTACAAATGGAAGAACGATACCTCCAATTGCGACTGCTAAAGAAGAATTACGGTTTTCATTTAATTCTTTTAAGTCTGTTTCAAGTCCAGCCATAAACATTAAAAGAATAACCCCGACATTACTTAATTGCGTTAGAAGTTCTGAATTCTCAATCCAACCTAATAAAGCTGGACCGATAACGATACCGACAATTAATTTACCTAGTACAGAAGGTTGACCTAATCTAACACTAAGGTCACCAGCGAGCTTTGTACTTAATAAAATAAGTGCAATTTGAAAGAAAAATTCGAATTCCATCTGATCCTCTCCTCATCATTTTTAGTTTTATCATACGATTTCTCGGAATTTGCCTAATGAAAATATGTAAAAACCCATTAAACAAAGGGTCTTATTACGAGTTCTTTTGAACTTGTAATTTGAACCTGTAATTAATATATAATAAAATTTACTAAAAATCAATGAAAAAATAGCAGATTTTCATGATAGGATTCGATTTAGGTATGGAGGGAATCACTATATAATAAGAAGAAATAAGGCTACATTTTTAATGAATTGGAGAAGGGCATATGTTATTAAATAAACGGTTTACAATTGGGGAAATGGCAAAAATGCATAATATAGCGGAATCTACATTACGCTACTATGATGAAAAAGGAATTTTTCATCCGTCTATTGTGGACCCACAAACGAATTATCGCTATTACACAATTGATCAGTTTTCACTATTAGACACGATTAAATTTTTACGCCAATTGAATATCCCATTAAAGGAAATAAAGAAATATATTGATGAACGAAATCCGTCTTATGCGCTGAATTTACTTGAAAAACAACAAGAAATGATGCTGAAAAAGCAAAGAGAAATCGAGTATGCTTTGGCAAAAATGGAACATAAAATCCATTTAATGAAGAAAGCGACGGAATCAGAAGCGAATCAAATTATTTATAAAACGATATCGAAGCGAAAAATAACAGCAATTGCAGTTGCACCTAATACAACAGATGATATGTTTGAATATTATATCCATTCGCTACAAAAAAATATGAAGCAAATTGATAATAGTTTATTTTCAGGAGATATCGGTGTAACAGTTTCAAAAAAAGCATTACTTCAAAATGAGTTTCAAGCATATAACAGTGTGTTTATTTTATTGGATTACATGCCTTTTCAAGTGCATACTTCAGATGAAATAAAAGAAGGAATATTTGCTTGTTCTTATCATCATGGACCGTATGAAGAAACAGACGCAACGTATACGAAATTATTAAAGCACATTGATAACGAAGGATATGAAGTATGGGGAGATGCGCTTGAGCTTGCATTAATTGATTGGTCTGTAACAGAAAATCCGAGGGAGCAAGTAACGGAAATTCAAATACCTGTTGTTAAAAAATAGGCTTATATATTTTTCGATTCTCTATTGACCTTCAAGTAACTTGAAGGTTTAAACTGTGAACAGAGCATTGAAAAAGGAGCATTTATATGATGGAAACAACAGAAAAATTAAGAGAAAAACCTATTAAAAGTTTATTTATCACTTATTTAATACCAGCTGTTCTTGGGATGGTATTAATGTCGGTTAATATTGTGATTGATGCGGTCATGATTAGTAGAGGAGTTGGAGCGAACGGTTTGGCTGGAGTAAACGTAGCTATTCCAGCGTTTTCAATTTTCTTTTCTATTTCATTATGGATTGGAATGGGCGGAGCAACGTTATATTCCATTGCACTAGGGGAAAATAAACTGGAAAGAGCAAGGTCTATTTTTACTCAATCTATGACAGTGGCAGTTATTATCGTAGGTGTTTTAGCGGCTATTTGCTTATGGAGAATAGAAGATATAGCATATCTATTCGGTGCAAATGAAGTGATTTTGCCATATGCGTTAGACTATTTACAAGTGTTATTAACATTTGGAATGATATACGTTTTAGAAAATATTTTAAGCACATTTATACGTAACGATGGAAATCCTAATTTAGCAATGGCAGGCCTTGTCGTAACGGCTGTATTGAACATAGTGTTTGACTATATCTTTATTTTCATCTTTGGATGGGGCGTAACAGGTGCTGCCTCAGCAACTATTCTTTCGGCGGCAATTGGTTTCCTTGTGTTATTAACTCACTTCTTTAGAAAAAGTAGTGTATTAAAATGGACGAAATTCCATTTTGAATGGGATACGGTTAAACAAATTATGGTGATTGGTTTCCCAAGTTTTACAACTGAGATTACAGTAGCGATTGTAACGGTTGGTTTTAATATCGCTTTTGTTCAATATGCAGGAGAAGTAGGTGTCGCTTCTTATGCGATGGTCAATAGTATTCATGCAATGACATTACTATTATTCTTCGGTGTTGGTGCCGCATTACAACCTATTGCTAGTTTCCATTATGGTGCAAATTTACCAGAAAGACTGCGTGAAGGATTACGGTTAGCTGTAAAAACTGCAGTTGTACTCGGAGGCGTAGCAATTGTTGTCGGTTTATTCTTCGGGAAATATATAATTGGTTTGTTTGATGTTCAATCCCCAGAACTATTGGAGTTAACGTTAACAGGTATTAGTTTATTCTTTATCCAATATGTATTTTTAGGCTATAACATTGTGTATGGAGAGTATTTCCAATCAGTGCGACAAACGACAAAATCAGTTCTTATTATTTTGAGCCGTGGTTTACTATTTATTATTCCATTGTTATGGATTATGCCAAAAGTATTTGGTATAACCGGAATTTGGCTCGTTATGCCAGTAGCGGAAGTATTGACAGCAATTATCGTATTTACGATGAATCGTATGAACCATCCTGTTCCGTTAAACATGGCGAGAGAGAAAGAAGCAATATAGTGAAGAAAATCCCCTTGAACAAGTAAGGGGATTTTTTCATTCTTTTAAACTAATCGCAAAAGATCCATCTGTCTCCTGCACAGAAGCGAAAGCAACGTTTTTAATATTTGTAACGCCTTTCTCTTTTAACTCTGCATGTAACCACTTTTCGTTTTTATGGATTAACTTTAAGTTATCGTATTGAATTTGTGAATCAACGATAAGAGCAATTGGTAACCCTGCATACTTAACATCTATATTCATATCTTTTGGAGTCAATGGTACAAGTTCTCGCTTTGGTAAAATGCTAATGGCTCCATTCGCTTCTAAAATAGCGTATTCAATTTCATGAACACTTGGATATCCGGCGACGCGAAGATTAGAAAGCAATTCAGGGATCGGATATCTACTTTTTTGTAAGTTCTCAAAAATAATATCACCATGTTTAATTAAAATAATGGGGTGTCCGAGAATGAAACGATTTAGTTTATTTAATAAGCTTAGTTTTGTAAGAAGTAGATGTAAGCATGTAATCACGACCATACCGAGAAATGCTTGTAAAGCACCAGCGACTGGTATGGCTTGAAAAGCTAAATAAGATAAAAAAATAATAGCCCCAAAATCATGAGGGGTTAGTTGTGCTAATGCAGATTTACCAAGTAGCTTAAGTGATAGTAAAAATAAGATAAAAAAGAACGATACATTAAATAAAAAGAGAAGCAAGAGGGACACTCCTTCGTGTGAAGTTGTACTTACTATTCCCGAAAGTAATATAAATATTACCTTTTATAGGATGAATTAGGGTGAATTGGAATTTGGCTGTATACAAACAAATAAATGGATATTATGATGAAGGAAGTAAAGGGAATAGGAGTATATGGATATGAGAAAGAAGAAAATAATTAAGTACATTTTAGTTGTTATAATGATCTTCGCCGTGTATGCGGGGTTTTTACAATATAACATCTATAAGCATGGGCATATGAATGCAATTGACGATGCGGATTATATAATTGTACTAGGATCGAAAGTAAATGGAACAAAACCTTCTTATTCATTGCAATATCGTATTGATAAAGCAGCTGAGTATTTAAAATCACATGATAAAACAATTGCTATCGTATCTGGAGGCCAAGGAAAAGGTGAAGATATTACAGAAGCATTAGCGATGAAACAAGGATTAATGAAACAAAATATTGCAGAAGACCGCATTATAATGGAAGAACGTTCGACGAGCACAGATGAAAATATTAAATTTTCAAAACCTCTTATCCCTGAAAATATGAAAAAAGGGATGATTGTAACGAACGATTTTCATATGTTCCGAGCAAAAAAGATTGCAGAAAAACAAGGGTTGACATTAGAAGGTCTTCCGGCGAAAACACCGAAGCCAATTATTATTCAATCGAATGTACGAGAATATTTAGCGATTACGCAATATTGGTTTATGAATCGAATATAGTGAAAGTGATCCCGCCTGAAATTCCAGGCGGGATTTATTTTGAGGGAAATCTTACAAAGATGTCATGTTCATGAAAGGTAAAGCGATAGTTTCTAAAGTGGTTTCCTGACATAATGAAGGTAACAAAAAACTTTAGAGGTGAATCGGATGAAAGGAAATAATATTTTATCTTCGCTATGTTACTTTAGTATCTTTTTTGCACCGTTTTTACTGCCAATTATCGTGTACTTCGTTGCGGAAGATGAAGTAAAACATCATGCGAAAAAAGCATTTTGGTCACATGTTTTGCCATACGCAATTTTATTTGGAGGATTAGCATTATCAGGGGTATACGGTTTAAGTTTCAATCAGTCTGAGAGCGTTGGAATTGGAATGGTTATAACGTATGCAGTGTTTATTCTTGTAGGGATTTACTACTTCATTTGGAATATCGTAAAAGGTATTAAAGTATTGAAAGCAGCTTAACAAAATTGAATTACAGGAATTAACATTGCATTATTCTGTTGCTATTTGTCTACAGTCGATATAATTTCATATACCATATTAATATGTATTAAAAAAAGGGCAATTCGCAAAGAATTGCTCTTTTTGTGCTTATAAGTTGTGAATAATGAAAAAGATATGTTAATTTTTCATTATGAAGAGAAAGAAGGAGTGATTTTCATGAATGAGATGATACATAAAATGGAGCAACACGTTTCAGTTCGTAAATATAAAGAAGAACCAATTTCAAAAGAGATAGTAGAAAGAATGGTGCAAGCTGCTCAGCATGCGGCTTCCTCACATTTTGTACAGGCGTATTCTCTTATATATGTAACAGATCAAGAACTAAAGGCTAAACTAGCTGAATTATCCGGGAATCGTCATGTGAAAGACTGCGCAGCATTCTTTGTATGCTGTGCGGATTTAAAACGTCTAGAAACTGCATGTGAGAAACATGGAACAGAAATTAAACATGAGGGAGTAGAGGACTTTATTGTAGCAACAGTAGATGCCTCATTATTTGCACAAAACTTAGCACTTGCAGCTGAATCATTAGGATACGGCATTTGTTATATTGGCGGAATTCGTAATAACCCGAAAGAAGTGAGTGAATTGCTTCATTTACCGGATAAAGTATATCCGGTATTCGGAATGACAGTTGGCGTACCAGATGAAGATCATGGAGTTAAGCCACGTTTACCGGTAGCGGCCATTCTTCATGAAAATGGATACGATGAAAAGAAATATGATGAATTATTAAACGAATATGATGAAACGATGAGTGCGTATTACAAAGAAAGATCGTCAAATCAAAAAAACGTAACATGGACAGAATCAATGAGCACATTTATGTCAAAAGAGAAGAGAATGCATATGAAAGAGTTTTTGAGTGAGAAAGGATTAAATAAAAAATGAGTAAAAGACAAACCTGAGATGCGGGTTTGTCTTTTTTTGAGGAGAAATGTATTTTGTTTGCTATCATATATATAGAAATAAAAATTAATAAATTTTTACAAAAGTGATAGAAAATGAGAATGAAATGCCAATAGTAAGTAAAAGCAGCTGCTAAAGGGGAACTGAGGAAGGAAGATGTTTATGATTTTCGATTCTGAAGAGGATTTAATTATAGCTATGAAAAAACGTGATCAAGATGCTTTGAAAGAAGTCATTGATCAATATGGAAAATTAATTTTATATATTATTCATAAATCATTAAGTACCCCTATTGAGAAACAATATGTGGATGATTGTTATAACGATGTATTTACTGTCATTTGGTTTAATATCGACCAATTTGATATAGAAAAGGGAAACTTAAAATCTTGGATGATTGGTATTACTAAATTAAAGGCATTGGAATATAAAAAGAAAGTATATAGAGAGAACAAAATGGATAAAGACGTAGAAATAGATAAAGGTATCCATGATAGTTATGAAATAGAACAAGAAGAAGAGATTATGGAAATAGTGCAAGATTTAAATAAAAAGGATCGTTATATCTTTTTAAAGAGGTATATTGATGGATATTCCATTGACGATATTGCAAAAGAATTAAAAGTAACAGCGGATTATATATACAACCGAATTTCTCGGGGGAAGAAAAAACTTCAAAAACTGTGGAAGGGGAGTGTGTAATATGGATAAAAGACTATTATCGATGTTAAATGAGCTCCAATATTCAGAAGAAGAAATTACACGTTTAGAGAAAGAAGCGAATGATTCTATAAATATAGATAAGTATTATGTGAGAAATGGAGAGTTATTAAAAAAATTAACTTTACAAATGTTAGAAGAGTCAATTCGCAATGAATTACAAGCTGGTGAAGAAATTGAGAAGGAACTGTTAGTAGACGAAGGATATATGGCAAATAATAAAGTAATACCAAATATATATTACGTAGGAGCTACTTTTTATTATTATATCGTTTTAACAAATAAAAGAGTGATCATGAAAGGATTAGATTGTTATTTTAAAAAAACAAATGAACAAAGCATGCCAATAGAAGATATACAATCTATTTCGCAACATAAAAAAATGAAAAATGTCTTTGAGATTAAATATAATAACAGCTATATACAATTTGGAAGTATTGAGTATGCACAAGAAATTGCAATGATTATTATGGAGTTAAAAAAACGCGGAGTAAAAGTAGAAAAGTATACAGATTTTGAAAAAGGATTTTTCTTATTCTTTAATATATTCGTGATAGTAAGTTCAGGTCTTTTCTTTATAAAATATTTAATGTAAAAAGCGGCCTAATAGCCGCTTTTTATGGTTTAGTTAGTATTCTATTGATGAACTTGTAGCTTTAAAATATTCTTCTCATGAAAGAATCATCAGTGGGATTACTAATTGTAAACTGACAATAAAGTTATTTAATTTAAAAACTTAAAACACGTATAACCCCGTTCTGATTTTAAGACGGGGTTAAAAAAAATTTGTTTAATTTTTGATGTAAAATACTCCACTGCACTTAAAAATACACCAATAAATTCGTTTAGATCTATGTGTTATTGCACACTCTAAAGCACCTTCTAATTTGAAAAACTTATTTATAACAAATTCAAACTTTCAATAAGGAGATAAATACCTGTGCAACTCAAAAGGATATATGTAAATATTTTAAAAATCCGTTGATTAAGCCATTTAAAAATAATTTGGCCTATAAACAAACCTAGAAATATGATTGGAATTGCATAAAAACTTGATTCCCAAATTGTTCTGTTCGTTCCAGTAAAGAGTATTTGAGTTATGAGACTAATGAAATATATAAACAGATAAAAAGCCAAAGTAGTTGCTCTTAACTTCCCTTTTTCAGTATCAGTTCCTGTAAAGTATAGTAACAAGGGAGGTCCTGGCATGCCGATACTTGTCGTTAAAAGGCCTGATAAGCCACCAACTACGAAATCCCTAGATTGTGTTGATTTAATCTTAAAGTTACATATCAGCATCAATGTTAAGATTAAGAGCAGGATGCTAACTGCTAATTTAAAAACATTTATGTTGATGGAAATGAAAATTAAAATACCAAAAGGTACACCAACTATACTTCCAAAAGTTAATCTTTTCAGTAGAATAAAGTCAATGTCCATTCTTATTTTCCAAATGAGTGATATTGAAATAATTAATGATAAAATAATGTTTATTTGTATAGCTTCTTGTGGTAAGAATAACATTAGTAAGAAAGGTGTTGCCATTATGGAAAAGCCAAAACCTGTACTTGTTTGTAAAACAGAAGCTACTAATATAATACATATGAAAATTAATGTAGTCCCCAACATAGCCCCCCTATTTAATCAAATTTAATAAATATTTTTCCACTATGAAAATCGAATTTAACTGATTCGAGCCTATAGATTAAGTGTAATACTTCACAATTTCACTTTTATTTTAACATAAATATTTAGTTTCTTCTCAAATAGTATTACTTACATTTTTAAACAATTTTATTGTTACTCAGCACTAATGAATGGTATCAACTAAAAATTAGCGATGCTTGTACTTGTTTTTTCCATTCGCTTAAATACATTTTTTCTGCCTTGAGTAGTTCAACAGGTAATTTTGCAATAAATTCTAAACTGTTTCCATCAGGATCATTAAAATATATAGAGGCGTGTGCTAGCTCGGGAAAAACGATTGGCTCAATTGGCTCCATTCCAAAGTCTTTTCGCACTGGAATTCCTTTCTGTTTGAGCCAGTGTATCGCGTTTTCTAAATCGTGTAATCTTACTTGGAAAGCGATATGTCGTAAGGATGGATGATAATTAACTTTGTATTCTTTTCCTTCCCAAAGACCAATCCAACTTTCATTTTCTACAATCCAAAAGAAGGCGATATCTTTGTCTCTTTTATATAATTTGAGCCCCAGTGATTCATAAAAAGGTATCGAAATTTCTAAATTACAGACAGGTAAATGTGCTTCATAAAGACCTTTAATCATTATAATCCTCCTTAGTAAAAATGTTTCTTATTTTATATTAAACGATGCTTTGTTTATTGAAATCACTTAAAAGAAGGATATTAATTCATACGAAAGTATGAAAAAACAGCTCAAATATGAGCTGTTTTCGTATAGTTTTTAGTTAACATATTTTATTCATTTAGGGTTTAGCGAAAAGGATACGTATTATATTTAAAACCCTCCGCCGCCACCCCAACAGCTACATCCGATAATGATTAGAAGGATGAATAGCACGATGAGTAAAGCAAATCCACCGCCGAAACCAGCGCAACTACCACCAAAGCTCATGTTTTTTCCTCCTTTTTAGGAAATTAATCTATATAACTAATGGATTACTTTATAAGATATGTTTTTATTTGGAAAAGGAGCAAGTCTTACTTCTAATTAGACAAGAGCCTTTGATCTGATTTAAATATGATATTCACTTTGTTTCATAGCGCTTTTTTGAAAATGGTAAAACAATATGGAAGTGTATACTAGGTGAATGGATTGTAAATGGAAGGGGTATGTAACTTACAATTACATTAAAATTTCTTTTCATAAATATAAAATTTGTAAAAAAAACCATTTTTTTATTTTTTTATGAGTGAAAATGCACTATAATTTTACAAGTAATATTATGGGAAAAGGGAGTTTTAGTATAGAGATGGAGATGGGACAATTACACAATAAAATAGAACACAAAAAGAAAGAGTTAATTCAACTTGTTGTCCAACATGGATTAGATCATAATAAAGTTTTGTTATTTAGTCGAGATTTGGATATACTAATTAATAAGTTTATGAATATAAAAGACAAAGTATATAAGTGATTAATCTTTATTTTTTTATATTAGGATTATTTATTTGTAAAGGGGAGAACATTTATGGAACACTTACAAGAAGAGTTGTATAAACAAATAAAAGAAGAAAAAGGTGCAGTTACTACATTTTTAAAGAGCGGAGTAAGAATAGTAGGGGAAGTAGTTGGAGTAGATAGATTTACAGTCTTAATGTTAGTAGATGGAAAACAACAACTTATTTATAAGCAAGCAATATCAACAATTATGAAATAAGACACTCAAAATGAGTGTCTTATTTCATAATTAAATGGTTACTGTTTGCATGCTTCAACATCAATGCCAGCAGCGATTAATTTTTTTTCTCCGTCTTGTTCAATGATTTTTTGTAATTTAGACAAGAAAGAGTCAAAATCTGTATGTTTACCAACTTGGAAAGTCATTTTATGCTCAATTGGTAGCCAAGTATCAATATCAGCTTCGTTATGCTGAATTTTCACTTCAAGTTTATCAAGCGCGTTAGCAACTTTTGCTTCATACGTTTCTTTCGCTTCGAACTCCATCCATAAATCGTATAATTCTTCACCAAGAGAACCTTCTAGTGTATGTTTAATATTTAAAATAGCCTTTTGCTCATTTTTTTGTTTTTGTAATTGTAATTCATGGCTATTCATTGTATCAAAGGCAGGAATATCACCAGCTTCTGCTTCAACAAGATCGTGAATTATGACCATTTTAAGTAATTTTTCTATGTGTACTTTTTGATCCAAATAAGGCTCAACTAAGATAGCCATTAAGGACATACGCCACGTATGTTCAGCAACACTTTCTTGACGTCCGTTAGAAAGCCAACTATGTCGCATTTCATATTTTAGTTTTTCTGCTAATGCAATGACTTGCAAAATTTTATGTTCCATCGTGATCCTCCTCATATTTCCATACTATAATTCTAATATGGAAATGAAATGTGTCAATTTTATGAGTATATTGCGATAAATAGATGATAAGCGTATAATGAATGTTATATGTGAAAACGTATTATTAAAATAAAAAAATGTTTTATAAAAATGAAAAGGAAGGGCAGGAATATGGGAGATGAAAATCAAGTATTAGCTAGACCACAAAGAAAAAAAAGGAAGTTTGACATTTCTAGCCCAATTGGCATTATAGTAGGTTTTGCGATTGTAATAGCGGCAATCATGCTTGGCGGCGGTGGAATAAAAGGTTTTAAAAACTTCTTAGATGTTTCATCTATTTTAATCGTTATAGGAGGAACAACAGCGACAATCGTTGTGGCATATAGATTTGGAGAAATAAAAAAATATACGAAAAGTATTTTTACTGTTTTACATAGAAGAGAAGAAGATTTAGAACAGTTAACGGATTTGTTCGTTGATTTTTCGAAAAAGTCTAAAAAACACGGCTTACTTTCTTTAGAATTTGATGGAGAGCAAGTAGACAATCCTTTTATTCAAAAGGGAATTCGTTTAATGTTAAGCGGCTATGATGAAGTGGAATTAAAAGAAGTGTTAATGAAAGATGTTGAAACTGAAGTGTATGAGTTAAGAAAAGGAGCGACATTATTAGATAAAATTGGTGATTTCGCTCCAGCATGGGGCATGATAGGAACATTAATTGGTCTTATTATTATGTTGCAAAACTTACAAGATACCTCACAAATTGGTACAGGGATGGCAGTTGCGATGTTGACGACATTATATGGATCTTTGATTGCAAATATGATTGCAATACCGTTATCTGAAAAGGTGTATCGCGGTATTGAAGATTTGTATACAGAGAAGAAGTTTGTAATAGAAGCAATTTCAGAGCTGTACCGAGGACAAATTCCTTCCAAATTAAAGTTAAAACTTGATACATACGTATATGAAACGAAGATAAAAAAAGAAAAACGAGCAGCCTAGTAGTTTGAGGAGTGGTATGATGAGCAAGCGACCGCAAAGAGGATCGCCTCGTTGGATGACGACTTTTACTGATTTAACGATGTTATTGCTAACTTTCTTTGTATTACTAGTTGCGACTTCAAAGCAAGATACAGTAAAATTATCAAAGATGCTTGAAAAGTTCAGTGACGCGGAGCAAGTAAATGCAAAAGTAATGGAAAATACAATACCAGATATTTCACATGAAAAAAATGATGAAAAAGCAGTTTCAAAAAAGCGCATGGATGAATTGTATAAAAAGTTAAAAGCATATGTGGATAATAATGGTGTTAGTCAAGTGAATGTATATCGAGAAGATACAGGTGTTAGCATCGTTATAGTAGACAATTTAATATTCGATACAGGTGATGCGAATGTTAAGCCGGAAGCGAAAGAAATAATTAGTCAATTAGTAGGGTTCTTCCAATCAGTACCAAATCCAATTGTTGTAGAAGGACATACAGATAGCAGACCAATTCATAATGAGAAATTTCCTTCAAATTGGGAATTATCTTCAGCGCGTGCAGCTAATATGATTCATCATTTAATTGAAGTGTATAATGTGGATGATAAAAGGTTAGCAGCGGTAGGATATGCAGACACAAAACCAGTAGCACCAAATGATTCACCATAAAATTGGGAGAAGAACCGTCGCGTTGTAATATATATTAAGGAATAATATATTTCTATTTTAGTAATAAAATAATAAAAATACAGAAATTCTTTTAAAAAAATATTAAATTTTATCGTTTTATTTTGTATAATGAGTGAGAATGATAAGGTGAAATATTAAGATATTTTTATACATAGTAAGGAGAGAACCGAAAAGAATGGCACATAAAATTTTAGTTGTAGATGATGCGATGTTCATGCGAACAATGATTAAAAACTTGTTAAAAAGTAATTCTGAATTTGAAGTTATCGGTGAAGCAGAGAATGGGGTAGAAGCGATTCAAAAGTATAAAGAGCTTCAACCTGATATTGTAACACTAGATATTACGATGCCTGAAATGGACGGACTTGAAGCATTAAAAGAAATTATGAAAATTGATTCGAGTGCAAAGGTTGTCATTTGTTCCGCAATGGGACAACAAGGTATGGTGTTAGATGCAATTAAAGGCGGGGCAAAAGACTTTATTGTAAAGCCATTCCAAGCGGATCGTGTTATTGAAGCTTTAACAAAAGTAGCAAACAGCTAATATAAGGGGTGCCACAAGGAATCAAAACAATGATAGTAGATAGATATGTGGCCCCCTTTTTTCTTGTTTTAAAACACTAAATTGTTATACATAATCTGGATTGTGTTAGTAATATTTCGTGATAGCGCAAAATTTTTCGGTGAAATTACATTAGAAATACCATATAATATAATTAAACACATTTTATTGGTATAGCATCGTGTTAGATTTTTTTATTATTTTCTTAAAAAATCTTTTCTATTATTTACATACTTTTTTGTATGTTAATTATTTGACAGATAATTTCGAAATGTTATAATATGGATATGTGGAAATTTCTATTTTCTTAAAAGACATGGGAGTCAGATGAGAATTGTGAAAGGATGAGGGGGAGTGACACATATTATGTATCACCACACAGCAATCAATGTATTAAGTCTTTTACAAAACATGTCAAATAATAAAACGAACGATATGAAATTAGAGGCGGAATTTAAAAAAATAGAGAAACAATTCCGAATAAAGTATGAAGAGCTTATCGATTTATATAATAGAATGGTATTATTTCAAATAGATATAGAAAAAAATGGCGGTATGCGAGTATATGAAAAATCAGAGATTACATGGTTGAAGTCTGAACTAGAACTATTGTATGAAGTATATCAATTTTGTCAGCGTCAAGGCTTAAACATCGCAAACATTTCAAAATATGCTAGTAAAAATGAACTGAATTTATTTCTGAAAACAGAAAGTCAATTACAGAACACGTATTATAAATTAAAAAAACAAGAAATCCCGTTTGAAAATATCGAAAAACAAAAACCGGGGCGAAAACGTAAATATGCACCTGTAAAAGAGACAATTGCTGAGATAAAACAAGAAAGCAAGCAGGAAGTAAATGAAGACGTTCGAAATGAAGAAGATGAAAAAAGCCTCGTAACAGTTATATCTGGCATCGTGGATAACTTTGAAACAATTAGTCAATGTAGTGAAAAGAAAGAACACGAATTGCATCAGTTCATGGCGGGGATTTATAAGCTTTCTAGCATGGCTGCAGGGCGCTCGAAAGAAGAGAAGAACGCTCGGGGTCTTGAAGGTGAAGTGCATTCATTACGTGCTGAAAATGAAAGGTTAAAACGAGAGAAGGAAGACCTTGTACATGATATTAAAGAAATAACGCATCATTTAATTCATTTCATTACGAGCTCTGATATCGATCAAATTCGTACGTTGCCTTTCTTCGTAAAAGAGTGTAAACAAGATTTACATAAGCTGGGATTATATAACGCTCAAGACGGAAAAATGAAAATTCTGGTTGATAGTAGTGGTCAGGTTATGACTGTATCATAATAAAAATGGGTACAAAATAAAAGGGAAATACATATACACTATGTATTTCCCTTTTATTTTGTATGAAAATGTTCAAAAAAAGAAATATGTATTTTGTAAAAACATTGGTAGTGAAACTGAAATTAATAATGTGTGATTAACGATAAATCAAATGTCGACGTGGCTTGGAAAAAGAGGCCATGTCATTCGTTTACGGTTTTGATACGGATGAAAAGCACAATCTAAACCTGTTTTTTTTGTAGAAATTCTAAAAAATAGAGGACAGAAAATTGACTGTCTAAATGTTTTAGTCGTAAGTTTTAGCATTTAATTTGGCTTAATAGGAAATTCTATTGATAGCAAAGTCTTTACCTCATTTTTGTTTTAGAAAGGAGAGAAGTGGATGGATTCAATATGGCTAGAGTATGCTTGGGCATTATTAATTTTAATTGGATTAGAAGGATTGTTATCGGCGGACAATGCCCTTGTATTAGCAGTTATAGCCAAACATTTACCCGAAGAACAGAAGAAAAAAGCTATAAATTACGGAATCATTATGGCCTTTGTTTTTCGATTTGCAGCCCTGTTTGCGATTTCATTTATTGCAAATGTTTGGCAAATACAAGCAATAGGAGCAGCCTATCTTCTTTATTTAGGACTGAAACATGTCATTCAGGCGCAATTCGGAAAAGACAATCAAAATATTCATGAGGACGATGAAAAGGAAGCGGCAGGTAAAAGCTACTGGTTCACAGTAGGGAAAATTGCATTAGCTGACCTTGCTTTCGCGATTGATTCAATATTAGCGGCAGTTGCTCTTGCCCTGGGGCTTCCGGATTCACCGCTTGACGATTTTGGAGGTATGGATGGAGGACAGTTCATTGTTGTACTTCTTGGCGGAATTGCCGGACTTATTTTAATTAAATTTGCGGCAACTTGGTTTGTGGGGCTTCTTGAGAAACGGCCAGCATTGGAAACAACGGCATATGCGATTGTTGCTTGGGTTGGTGTCAAATTAGCTGTAATTACACTGGCTCATGAGGATATTGGTATTTTAGACCATGATTTTCCGCACAGTACAACTTGGACGTTGATCTTCTATGGAGTATTAGTTGCGATCGCACTAATTGGTTGGTTTGCACCGGGAAATAAGTCAGCCGAAAATAATCCCGAAAGGTAATAAAAGGGTCAGAGCATTATGTGCTTTGTCCTTTTTAATGATAATTATATTGTGTATTTTTCGATTTAACGCTATAATTACAGTGTTAAAGATGGAATCGTGATATGACCTGTTATGAATCTATCATTTTATTTATGAATAAATGGATTGGTATTTTAGCAAGATGTGCTAATAAACTACTCCACCATGATGATAACGTGCCAAAAATGTGGTGCGTATATTTTCGTGGTGGAGTTTTTTTTATTCTCAAAAAGGGGGAGTAACCATGAACGACAGCATGGTTCATATTACAATTGACGGCAAAGAGTATAATGCTGAGCCTGGTTCAACTATACTGGGCATTATTAATGAGAACGAAATTGAACATCCACAAATTTGTTACGTGCCGGAAGTGGATCCTATTCAAACGTGTGATACTTGTATTGTAGAAGTGAATGGAAAGCTAGTGCGATCGTGTTCTACAGTAGTGACGGACGGTATGAATATTGAGTTGTCCTCTATTAGTGCGAAGGCAGCACAACATGAGGCGATGGACCGTTTACTAGAAAATCATTTACTTTACTGTACGGTATGTGACAACAATAATGGGAATTGTAAATTGCATAATACGGCAGAATTAATGGAAATTGAGCATCAAAAATATCCTTACGAACCAAAAGTTGATACAGGCGAAGTTGATATGTCCCATCCATTTTACCGCTATGACCCGAATCAATGTATTGCGTGCGGTCAATGTGTAGAGGTGTGTCAAAACTTACAAGTAAATGAAACGTTATCTATTGATTGGGAGGCAGAGCGCCCGCGTGTTATTTGGGACGAAGGAGTAGATATTAACGATTCTTCATGTGTAAGCTGCGGTCAATGTGTAACAATTTGTCCTTGTAATGCATTAATGGAGAAATCGATGCTCGGTGAAGCTGGATTTATGACTGGGCTGAAGCCGGATATTCTTGAGCCTATGGTCGATCTTATTAAAGAGGTTGAACCTGGATATAGCGGTATTTTTGCTGTGTCAGAAGTAGAAGCTGCAATGCGCGACACTCGTACGAAGAAGACGAAAACGGTTTGTACGTTTTGTGGTGTAGGTTGTTCATTTGAAGTATGGACGAAAGGGCGCGAAATTTTAAAGGTACAACCAACTTCTGAGGCGCCAGTTAATGCAATTTCTACTTGTGTAAAAGGAAAATTTGGTTGGGATTTCGTTAATTCTGAAAAACGACTTACGAAACCTTTAATTCGTAAAAATGGAATGTTCGTGGAATCAACTTGGGAAGAAGCGCTTAATGTAGTAGCGAATAAATTGGGCTCTATTAAAGAAGAGTACGGTAAAGGCTCTATCGGCTTTATTTCATCTTCTAAAATCACGAATGAAGATAATTATGTTATTCAAAAATTAGCGCGTCAAGTGTTCGAAACGAATAACGTTGATAACTGCTCACGTTATTGTCAATCACCAGCGACAGATGGATTGTTCCGTACCATTGGTATGGGCGGAGATGCAGGGACGATTAAAGATATCGCACAATCGGGTCTTGTTATTATCGTCGGTTGTAATCCAACAGAAGGTCACCCAGTATTAGCGACTCGTGTGAAACGTGCGCATAAACTTCACGGTCAAAAACTAATTGTTGCAGATCTTCGTAAAACTGAAATGGCAGAGCGTTCAGATATCTTTATTAGTCCAAAGCAAGGAACAGACCAAGTATGGTTAATGGCTATTACGAAATATATGATTGATCAAGGCTGGCATGATCAGCAGTTCATCGACGAGAATGTAAACTTATTTAATGATTTCAAAGATAGTCTCGCGGAATATACGCTTGAATATGCAGAAGAGATTACAGGTATTTCAAAAGAAACGCTCGTTAAAATGGCAGAAATGATTCGTGATGCAGATGGTACGTGTATTCTTTGGGGAATGGGTGTAACGCAAAATACTGGTGGTTCAGATACTTCCGCTGCGATTTCAAACTTACTACTTGCAACAGGAAACTATCGCCGCCCAGGTGCGGGTGCATATCCGCTTCGAGGTCATAATAACGTACAAGGTGCTTGTGATATGGGAACACTTCCAGGCTGGCTTCCAGGATATCAGCACGTTACTGACGATGTAGAACGTGCGAAATTTGAAATAGCTTACGGAGTAAAAATCGATAACAAACCAGGTCTTAATAACATTGAAATGCTTCACGCAATTGATGAAGGGAAAATGAAAGCAATGTATCTTGTTGGAGAAGATATGGCTCTTGTAGACTCTAACGCAAATCACGTACATGAAGTGTTATCAAGTCTTGAGTTCTTTGTCGTTCAAGATGTGTTCCTTTCTAAAACAGCTCAATACGCTGATGTAGTATTACCAGCAGCGCCATCTCTTGAGAAAGAAGGTACTTTTACAAATACTGAGCGTCGTGTACAAAGGTTATATCAAGTACTTCCGACGCTAGAAGATGCGAAACCAGACTGGTGGATTGTACAGCAAGTTGCCAATAAACTAGGCGCAAACTGGAATTATAATCATCCAAGTGAAATCTTTGCTGAAATGGCAAGCTTATCACCACTATTCGCACACGCAAACTATGAAGTGCTTGAAGGATGGAACAGTTTCCATTGGGGAAGTTTTGATGGAACGAATACGCCGCTTCTTTTCCAAGATGGATTTAACTTCCCAGACAAAAAAGCTCGTTTTGCGATAGCTGATTGGGTACGTCCTGCTGAATTTCCAGCAGAATACGATCTTCACATTAATAACGGTCGTATGCTTGAACATTTCCATGAAGGGAACATGACAAATAAATCAACTGGTATTCAATCGAAAGTACCAGGTGTTTTCGTCGAAGTTTCTCCAGAGTTAGCAAGGGAACGCGGAGTGAAAACTGGTTCGTTAGTACGTCTTGTTTCTCCATTCGGAGCACTTAAATTACGCGCGCTTGTAACAGATCGTGTAAAAGCGAATGAGCTGTATTTACCGATGCACTCGACAGATAAAGAAACGGCGATTAATTTCTTAACTGGCCCGGCAGTCGATCAACGTACGAACACACCTGCGTATAAACAAACGAAAGTACGTATGGAAGTGTTACAAGTAGAAGGAGAGAATCCGATGCCAAAAACGAACCCACGTAATAAAAAGCGTCATCCTCAAAACGGTATTGAGGTAAATCGTAAGTGGGCTCGTCCAGGATACGTACACTTAACGGATAAAGTGAAACTTTAATCAGTGGGGGTTTTCTTTATCTCCCACTGATTATTAGCCCACACCAATCGGGCTTTTACGGGCAGCCCGACCCCCACCTAACTTCTTTGCTTTCGTTGAATTTTGAGGTAGGGGTCTTACTGCCCGTAAATAGCGAGATAACTAGGGAGGAGAAAAGAATATGGCAGCACCTATTCAAGCGATCCAGAAGCAGGAGCTAACTGAGGAAGAACTCAAACAACAAAAATTTGAAGATTTAAAAGAACTGCTAGCTAATAATGAAGAAGCTTTAAATCAAATGTTTAATATAGTAGGTGAACTAAATGACATCGGGATGCTAGAAGCTGCAAATTCTATGCTGAAAGCGAAAGAACCAATCACAAAAATTGTTCTAGGCCAAGTCACTCGTGAACCAGTTACAAATTTAATTAATAATATGATGGGCGCTGCAGGAGCTTTAACAGAACTTGATCCGGAACTTACGAAAAAGCTTATAGGTAGTGTATTAACAGGTATGGATGAAGGAAATCAGCATTTGCAAAGTAATAAAAAAGTAGGAATATTAGACCTTATGAAAGTACTGAAGGATCCAGATATTAATCGTGCTATCGGATTTGGTCTTCATTTTTTAAAAGGCATGGGTAAAGGTTTAAAAGAAGAATAAATAAGCAACGATAATAGTATTTCATATGTTGTTTGCGCACTTGAGATAAGTGTAAAAGATGATCCATTTCGTCTCATTAGTAAATAGTTTGGACGAAATGGTCATTTTGATAAAATGGTTATGATGGAATAATATTTGAAAAGTAAATATTGATTAGCTGGGAAGGAATGAGAGTATGTCAAAAATGGTACATGAATTTAATGATATGATCCGAAAGCTTCGAAAAGAGTTGTTCGGGAAAGGGCCGGAACGAATTCATACTGTATTTGCTGAAAACATGGCGATTGCTACACTTTATGGGAATTTGACACCTACAGAGAAATTTATTTCGGGAACTATGGATGGGGCGGAAATGGTTCATATGGCTCGAACGAAAATGATTCAAGAAGTATATGCGGCTAATCCTCATGAACATTTAGAAGAACTTGTTGGAGCGAAGCTAGTTCATCTGTTTTCTGATATGAAAGTAGATGAAGATATTGCAGTTTCAGTGTTTGTCTTTGATAAAAATATAACGTGAGAGAAGGATACTCATCGTGAAATCGATTCAGGTGGAACGGGGAATTTTTAAATATGAGCAAGGGGAATTTAAGCATATAGAGGATAGCATTGTAACAGAGTTTCCTGTTACGGTTAAAATTAACGACCAGGAATTTGTTACAATGGTTAGTACTCCAGAGTATATTGAAGACATGGTAATTGGCTTTTTAGCCTCTGAAGGCATTATCCGAAAGTATGAAGATATTGATGAAATATGGGTGCAAGAAAAAGAAGGCTATGTCCATGTAAAAACGACGAAAATCAATCCTTATTATCGTGACATGCAAAACAAACGTTATATTACTTCGTGCTGTGGAATGAGTAGGCAAGGGTTTGTTTTCGCAAACGATGCGCTGATGGCGAAAGAAATGAATGATATTCGCGTACAGATTTCTGCCGAGGATTGTTTTCGGTTAATGAATGATATGCAGCAATCTGCGTCTACGTTTCAACATACAGGCGGCGTCCATAATGCAGCTTTATGTGATGTGAGTGGAATTGTTTTAAGCTGCATGGATATAGGAAGACATAACGCTTTAGATAAAATTTATGGCTATTGTTTAAGAAATAACATTTCGATTGGTGATAAAATTATTGTGTTTAGTGGGCGTATCTCTTCTGAAATTCTATTAAAAGTTGCGAAAATTGGCTGTGAAATTATATTGTCAAAATCCGCTCCAACCGAGTTAGCCTTGCAGCTAGCGGAGCAGTTAGGGATTACTACAATAGGCTTCATTCGTAATAAATCTTTAAATGTATATACGCATCCAGAGCGGATTGTAAATATAAATAAGTAGAAACGAGGCAATAAATATGAAATCTGTTACATTAGACAAATTGGATCGTCCTTTAAAGGACTTGCGTATTTCTGTTACCGATCGCTGTAATTTTCGCTGTCGATATTGTATGCCGGAGGAAATATTTGGTCGTGATTATTCTTTTTTGTCTAATGATAAAATTTTATCTTTTGATGAAATTGAAAGGATTACACGTATTTTCGTTTCTTTAGGTGTAAGGAAGTTGCGTATTACAGGGGGAGAGCCGTTACTTCGGAGAAACCTTCCAGAACTCATACAGCGGCTAAACAAAATTGATGGCGTAGAGGATATCGGTTTAACGACAAATGGATCATTACTTAAAAAGTTTGCTCCTGATTTATATAAGGCGGGTTTATCTCGTGTGACAGTTAGTTTAGACTCGTTAAATGAAGAACGTTTCTCTTATTTAAATGGGAATAGAAGTAAAGTAAAAACGGTTCTTGCAGGAATACAGGCTGCAGCGGAAGCCGGAATGAAAATTAAAATGAACATGGTTGTCCAAAAAGGGAAAAATGAACAAGACATCGTTCAGATGGCAGAGTACTTTAAAGAGAATAAGCATATCCTTCGGTTCATTGAATATATGGATGTCGGAAATTTTAACGGCTGGGAATTAGGCGAAGTAGTTTCTAAGCAAGAAATATTAGAGACGATTCATAAAGTTATGCGGCTTGAACGTATTGAGGCGAACTATCCGGGTGAAGTTGCGACACGTTATCGCTATATCGGTAGTAATGAAGAAATAGGAATTATTTCATCTGTAACAGATTCGTTCTGTTCATCATGTACAAGAGCGCGTATTTCCGCAGAAGGAAAATTGTATACATGTTTGTTTGCGTCTAAAGGAAACGATCTTAAAGAATTACTTCGTTCTGGATATACGGATGAGGAGATTACTAATGTTATTCGTGACATTTGGAATAATCGTTCAGACCGTTATTCAGATGAACGATTAAGCAATACGAATAAAAAAACAATGCCGAAAATTGAAATGTCGCATATCGGCGGCTGAGAAACTACTATGAATGTAGATTCTCTTTGTTAACGTAAATAGTGGGAAATGTGCAAGTTTTGTACATTTTCTATGAGTATAGTAAAAATGATGATTGATATTTCTGTAAGAGATATGCAGAGAGATTAAGCAGCATTCAAAAGTCCTTACGATGTTAAGGGTTTTTGGTGCTGCTTTTTTTAGATGAGAAAAATGGAGGAATTGGTTATGGCATTTCATAAACCGGAACAAATTGCTGCGCTTGTGATTGAATCCGGTGTTCAAAAGGTAAGGCAACCGTTATCCGCGATGCTTATTCTTGGCTTTTTAGGAGGGGCATTCATTTCCTTAGGATTTTTACTTAATATTCGTGTTCTAGGTAATGTACCGGAGCAGTGGGGAAGCCTAGTCAATTTTATAGGAGGAGCAGTTTTTCCTATTGGACTTATGCTAGTTGTTTTAGCAGGAGGAGAATTAATTACGGGAAATATGATGTCAATGGCCATGGCACTGTATGCACGGAAAATTTCATTGAAACATGTGTTAAACAATTGGGCGTGGATCACTTTAACTAACTTCGCAGGTGCACTTTTTGTAGCGTATTGTTTCGGTCATCTTGGCGGGTTAACTGAAGGAGCCTATTTAAATAAAACGATAGCTATAGCTCAAGATAAGTTACATGAAACTTTTGGGAGAACGTTAATTTTAGCGATTGGCTGTAACTGGCTCGTTTGCCTTGCGATTTGGTTAGCGTACGGAACGAACGATTTAATTGGGAAAATTGTTGGAATTTGGATTCCGATTATGGCGTTTGTCGTAATTGGATTTCAGCAAGTAGTAGCAAATATGTTTGTCATTTCAGCAGTTATTTTTGCGGGGCACCTTACGTGGATGGATCTTGCTAAAAACTTTGTTCCTGTCTTTATCGGAAATGTAATTGGCGGAGCTGGATTTGTTGGATTCGCTTATTTTTCTTGTTACCAGAAACAAAGTGCTACCGAAGAAGATGTATTGAAAAAATAACAGTATATGAAGCTGATTTTTACATGAAAGGAAGGCTACCTCATGATAGAGCGGTATTCACGACAACAGTTGTTCACTCCTATTGGAAGTAAGGGGCAAGAGAAAATTAGAAATAAGCATGTGTTAATAATAGGGGCAGGTGCATTAGGAAGTGCCAGTGCAGAGTCATTTGTACGTGCAGGTATCGGAAAATTAACGATTATTGATCGTGATTACGTAGAATGGAGTAATTTACAGCGGCAACAACTTTATGCTGAACAAGATGCGATAGAAAAGTTACCAAAAGCAATCGCAGCACAGAATCGTTTAAAACAAATTAATTCAGACGTGCAAATTCAAGCTCTTGTAATGGATGCAAGAGTAGATAATATGGAAGCTTTATTAGGTGGTGTCGATGTCATTATTGATGCTACAGATAATTTCGATATTCGGTTCGTGATCAATGATATATCACAAAAACACAATATCCCTTGGATTTACGGTTCTTGTGTCGGAAGTTATGGCATGAGCTATACAATTATTCCGAAGAAAACACCGTGTTTACATTGCGTATTGAAAAGTGTTCCTGTTACAGGTGCTACGTGTGACACAGTTGGAATTATTAGTCCTGCTGTTCAAATCGTCGCAGCGTATCAAGTGGCAGAAGCATTCAAAATTTTAGTAGAAGATTACGCAGCAATTAGAAAAACTTTTTTAATGTTTGATATATGGAGTAATCAACATCATTCTATCAAACTAGGAAAAATCAAAACGGAAGATTGTCCTTCGTGCGGAACAAATAGAACTTATCCTTATTTATCATACGAAAATCAAACGAAGACAGCTGTGTTATGCGGAAGAAATACAGTTCAAATTAGACCGGCGCATAATAGTCATTACAACTTTGATGAGTTAGAAAAAGTATTAAAAAACCACGGGAAAGTAGAGCGGAATCCGTATTTGCTCTCTTGCCAATTAGAAGATTATCGCATCGTCATTTTTCAAGATGGGCGTGTATTTATTCATGGAACGAATGAAATTCAAAAAGCGAAACAACTATACTATCGGTTATTAGGCTAATAGAAAGGGATTGGTAATGATGGAAAGAAGAGTGCCGATTACAGTTGAGGAGGCTGTTCGTAAAGTAATGGGATTTGCTAATTGTGGTGTAAAAGAACTAGTACCACTTGAATTAGCATACGGGCGTACGTTAGCAGACGATTTAGTAGCGGATCACTATGTCCCATCTTTCGATCGCTCGCCATATGATGGATTTGCTATTAGGGCAGAAGATACTTCGAGGGCAAGTCGTGAGAATCCAATTGTATTTGAAGTAATCGGTGAAATTGGAGCAGGCTCTGTATTCCATAAAGAAGTAGAAGCGTTTCAAGCAGTTCGAATTATGACAGGGGCACAAATTCCGAAAGGATGTAACGCGGTCGTCATGCTAGAACTGACTCGTCATCGTCAATATGAGAATATCGGAAAAAGCTATATGGAAGTGAGGCGCTCATTTAAAGAAGGGGACAATATTTCCTTTCAAGGTGAAGATGCGCGTAAAGGAACTGTTCTCGCAAAAAGGGGTTGTTACATTAATCCAGGTATTTCAGCTCTTCTTGCTACATTCGGTTATAGCGAAGTGCCAGTAGCGAAAAAGCCTATCATTGGACTATTAGCGACTGGGAGTGAGCTTCTCGATGTAAATGAAGAACTACAACCTGGGAAAATTCGAAATAGTAATACGTATATGATATCGTCTCAAATTCGAAGAGCTGGTGGAAGAGTAAAATACTTTGGGAAGTTTAGTGACGATTTTAATACGTGCTACGAAGCAGTGAAGAAAGCGTTAAGTGAAGTGGATATGTTAATTACAACTGGTGGTGTTTCGGTAGGGGATTACGATTATTTGCCAGCGATATACGAAAAATTAGGCGCGTCAGTTCTTTTTAATAAAGTAGCCATGCGGCCGGGAAGTGTCACGACAGTAGCGCAATTAAATGGAAAATTACTATTCGGATTATCAGGAAATCCATCTGCTTGTTACGTAGGCTTTGAATTATTCGTAAAACCTAGCATTCGTACGTATATGTTTAGCGAAAAACCACATGTAAAACGAGAAAAAGCAATGCTCGGAGAAGATTTTCTAAAACCGAACCCATTTACAAGATTTGTACGAGGTAAGCTGAAGTATAACGAAGGACAACTAATCGCTTATCCATCAGGATTTGATAAATCTAGTTCCGTTTCTTCATTAGCTGAATCAAACATTTTTATCGTACTACCAGGCGGAACGAGAGGATATAAGAAAGGGATGTTTGTAGACGTTCTTTTATTAGAAGATAAGGAAGGTAGTGAATGGCCTTGGACATTCCGAAAAGTGGGGAGAGGTTTTGATGGGACAAGCTCGATTTGAAATTGTAGATACTCCGATTGTAGTCGAAGAAGTAACGAATAAAGTAGCAAGACGAGAAGCGGGAGCCATTACAACTTTTATTGGAACGGTTAGGGAATTAACGAAAGGAAAACGAACGTTACATCTTGAGTATGAAGCATATAAACCGATGGCAGTAAAAAAGCTTACTGAAATTGGAGAAGAAATTAAGAAACAGTGGCCGGATGCAAAAATAGCAATCACGCACCGAGTAGGACGATTAGAAATAATGGATATCGCAGTTGTCATTGCAGTATCGTCACCACATCGTAAAGTAGCGTACGAAGCGAATGAATACGCAATTGAACGTATAAAGAGAATCATCCCAATTTGGAAAAAAGAATTTTGGGAAGATGGAACGGAGTGGATTGGAGATCAACTCGAAAGTACTCCATATCCAGAAGGAAAACCAAAGAAAGAAGAATGAGAGAATGATTACAATTTTACTGTTCGCAAATTTACGAGAAGAAGTCGGTTCAGAGAGATTAGCAATAATAGAAAAACGAGAGATGAATGTTCATCAATTGAAAAAATGGCTGAAAGATAACTATCAATTACAGACGCTAGATAAAGTTATGGTGGCAATTAATGAAGAATTTGTAACGGACGAAAATACTGTAAAAGCCGGAGATACCGTTGCGTTTATCCCGCCTGTAAGTGGAGGTTAATTTTTTCTATTTGAGTATCAAAATTTTCATACGTTAAGGAGAATCATTATGAGTGAATTTTCGCACTGGAATGAAGAGGGAAGAGCTAAAATGGTTGATATCTCTCAAAAGGATAGTTCAACACGCACAGCTATTGCGCAAAGTACAATTTCTTTATCAAATGAACTATTTGAAGCAATTCAAAACGGAGGATTGAAAAAAGGAGACCCGCTTCAAGTAGCACAAGTGGCTGGCATAATCGGTGCTAAAAAAACAGCGGATATTATTCCGATGTGTCACCCGATATTAATCCAAGGAACAGACTTTACGTTTCATTATGAAAAGACAAGTGATGGGTATGAGTTAACGATACGAGCAACTGTAAAATGCAGCGGAAAAACAGGAGTAGAAATGGAAGCATTAACTGCCGTATCGATTGCCGCCCTTACTTTTTACGATATGTGTAAAGCAGTTGATAAAACGATGGTCATGAAAGAAACATATTTAGTTCAAAAAACGGGTGGGAAAAGCGGAGACTTTTTTCATCAAGTAAAATAATTACAATGGAAGGAATGTGTATGATGATTACTCACGAACAAATTATGAACGCTTTAAGCCATGTAGAAGATCCAGAGTTACACAAAAGTATTGTGGAATTAAACATGGTTAGAAATATAAATATTGATGGTACGGAGATTCAACTAAAAGTAGTTTTAACGATACAAGGTTGTCCGTTAAAAGCAAAAATTCAACAAGATATTGAAGAATCTCTTCGAAACATTGGGGCATCAAAAGTTTCTTTAACATTCGGATCGATGACACCGGGAGAAAGAGCAGCATTAACAGCGTCTTTAAAGAAAGAAGCTAGAACAGAAACAGGAATGCCTAGTATGCTTCGACCTGATTCAGGGGTACATTTTATTACTATAACGAGCGGAAAAGGCGGAGTCGGAAAATCAACTGTGACGATTAACCTTGCTACTGCTTTAGCACGTATGGGGAAAAAGGTTGGAATTTTAGATGCAGATATATACGGATTTAGTATCCCAGCTATGATGGAAACGAATGAAAAACCAACAATGATCGATCAAACAGCAATTCCAGTCGTAAGTCATGGTGTTAAAATTATGTCGATGGGATTTTTTACAGAAGGCAATAACCCAGTCATGTGGCGCGGACCGATGTTAAACAAATGGATTCAAAACTTCCTTGCGAACACGCACTGGGGAGAACTAGACTATCTTCTTCTAGATTTACCACCTGGAACAGGAGACGTTGCCATTGATGTCGCTGCAATGATTCCACAAGCGAAGGAAATAATCGTTACAACTCCTCATAACGTAGCTTCATTTGTCGCGTCTAGAGTAGGAGTAATGGCAAAACATACGAAACACGATATTTTAGGTATCGTTGAAAACATGGCATATTACGAAGAACAAGACGGCTCAAGAAACTATCTTTTTGGAAAAGGTGGCGGCGAAATGTTAGCAGAACAACTGCAAACAGAAGTAATCGCCCAAATACCATTTGCAAAACGTGAAGAGAATAATGGCTCATGTGTATATGATGAAGATTCATTTGTTGGGGAGATGTTTATTTCTTTAGCGGAGGATATTATTTATATAGGATAGGTTTGCTTTGCTTAAAGATAGAGAGGTTAGGATGTATTTAATATACATCCTAACCTCTCTATCTGTTTATTTTGTTGTTTGTATACTATTAATTAGTGGAGATAGATAAAACCTCGACTAATTAAAGTTTCACTGACCTTTTTATTTTTATGGAATTATTCAAATATGAAGGTCTGTTTAAGATTTTAGTAACTTAGAAACTATTTGAGGAATTTGATTAGCTGGTGAAACCGTATTAAGTGCAACTAAATGCTCCATCGCAATATTCATCTCGTACGAAGACTGCCTAGCATGCATACTTAAAACACTCGTACCAATATGCATAATAGATACTCCTTATAAATTGATATAGTCATTGCTCTAAAGCTAATAAACGGCTATGAAAAGAGGACTTATGCTTACTTTATCTTTGTGTTTTAATACACGGGACGAGGGGGAAATAAGCCTTGACCGCTTCTAAACAAGGCTGGAGCTTCTCTCCAGGCTAAAAAGAAAGTTTTTAATCTATTTATATAGAAAAAACAAACCTCTCCGCAAGCAGAGCTTGCTCAGTATTTGATATCTATCATTCATGTATGTAGTTGTAGGATATATGGATTGAGAAAATATAAAAAGAAAATGTCGGAGGATGAAGAGCTATGAAAAAAGCATATCTAATAGAGATTAAACCGACAAGTGAACAAATAACCAAGATTAATCAAACGATTGGAGTGTGCAGGTATGTTTACAATCTATATCTATCTAAAAACAAAGAGATATATGAATCTGAGGGGAAATTTCTTAGTGGCTATGACTTTTCTAAATGGCTAAACAACATTTATACAACAGAGTGCGATCAGTGGATTAAAGAAGTGTCGAGTAAAGCTGTAAAACAAGCGATTATGAACGGGGATAAAGCTTTTAAGCGGTTTTTTAAGGGTTTATCTAAGTTTCCACGCTACAAGAAAAAGAAAAATGAAGATGTAAAATGTTATTTCCCTAAGAACCATAAAACAGATTGGACAGTTGAAAGGCATAGAGTAAAAATCCCTACGATTGGATGGATGAAATTAAAAGAATATGGATATATCCCAAAGGATGCGCTTGTAAAAAGCGGAACGATATCTAAAAGAGCAGGAAGATATTTTGTATCTGTGCTTTGCGAATTGGAAGAAACAGCAACGAAGCCAACACTCAATTCAACAGGTTTAGGGATCGATTTAGGAGTGAAGGATTTCGCTGTACGTAGCGATGGAAAAACTCACAAAAATATTAATAAAACAGTAAAAGTAAAAAAGATAGAAAAACGGTTAAAACGTGAACAACGTTCTTTATCGCGTAAATTTGAAAATATAAAAAAGAGAGGTGAACAATCTGTTACTAACAAAAGAGCGAATATAGATAAAAATATTCTTAGAGTGCAAAAACTACATGCCAGGCTAACAAATATTCGATTAGCGTATGTAAAGTCTATTGTAAATGATGTGGTGAAAACCAAGCCAACATTTATTACAGTAGAAGATTTGAATGTGAAAGGTATGATGAAGAACAAACATCTATCTAAAGCAGTTGCGAAGCAATGCTTTTATAAATTTCAAACATGGTTATTGGCGAAATGTGAGGAATATGGAATTGAACTACGTCAAGTAGACAGGTTCTATCCCGCGTCGAAGTTATGCTCATGTTGTGGTCAAAAGAAAGCAGACTTAAAGCTATCCGACCGAGTATATGAATGTGACTGTGGTAATGTAATGGATAGAGATTTGAACGCGTCAATCAACCTTTTACAAGCAAAAATATATACAATACTAACGTAAATAGATTGTATATATGTACGGTGGGCTACATCGGAATTTACGCCTGTGGAGTGTCACAGCAAACTGTAGTAGCGAGTTAGTGGCGAGACAGGACACGCAGAAGCAGGAATACTCTAAGAATGTACATTTGTCTATATTTTTAGTAGCAGTTGGCTAGATTTGAAATTACAAGATGATATTCCGTTAACAATTTATTTTGAAATCGGAAATACGAAAAAGAAAATTGAAGATCTGCTTCATATTACGAAAGGTACATTGTATCGTCTTGAAAATTCAACGAAAAATACGGTGCTTATTATGCTCGAGAATGAAGAGATTGGAACCGGAAAGATTTTGACGAAGAATGGGAAAATGTACGTTGAAATTGTTGAATTGAAAAGGTAGGGAAGGGGATTTTCATGAGTGGCGATAAATTGAGCCAAGAGCAAATTGATGCCCTGCTAAAGGCGGTAAATGAAGGCGAGGAAATGCCAGCTTTCGCATAAGAAGCAGGGAAGCAAGATAAATTTCAAGAGTATGATTTTAATAGACCAGAGAAGTTCGGTGTTGAGCATTTACGTAGTTTGCCAGCGATTGCGTCGACCTTTGGAAAACAAACGTCACAGGCGTTGTCAGCACGTATGCGTATTCCGATTGAACTAGAGCCTTCGACCGTTGAGCAAGTTCCGTTTACGAGTGAGTATGTGGAGAAAATGCCGAAAGATTACTATTTATATTGCGTTATTGATCTCGGCCTTCCAGAGCTTGGAGAAATTGTAATTGAAATTGATTTAGCGTTCGTTATTTATATTCATGAATGCTGGCTTGGCGGAGATAGTAAGCGTAACTTTCTAATGCGTAGACCGCTAACAGCGTTTGAGTTTTTAACGCTTGATAATATATTTGCTCTTCTTTGTAAAAATTTACAACAATCATTTGACAGCGTTGTTGCGATTGAACCGAAATTTGTAACGACGGAGACAGATCCGAATGCGCTGAAGATTACGACAGCGAGCGATATTATTTCATTACTGAACGTAAATATGAAAATAGATTTTTGGAATACGACAGTTCGTATCGGGATTCCGTTCTTATCTGTTGAAGAAATTATGGATAAGTTAACGTCTGAAAATATTGTCGAACATTCTTCGGATAAGCGTAAAAAGTATACGTCTGAAGTAGAAGTGAAAGTAAATCAAGTGTACAAGCCTGTTCACGTTGCGATTGGTGAGCAAAAAATGACAATGGGCGAGATTGAGCAAATTGAAGAAGGCGATATTATTCCGCTTCATACGAAAGTAACAGACCAACTACGTGGTTATGTAGATGGAAAACATAAATTTAATTGTTTTATCGGAAAAGATGGAACGCGTAAGGCGCTTCTATTTAAAAGTTTTATAGAGTAGGAGGATCTATATGAAGCATGAAGTATCTCCTGTGTCATTAATGGGATTAGAAGAATTTGCAGGAAAGCGAAATGAAGCGGGGAAGGCACATATTGATACCGTTTCAGATATTTCGATTGAACTTGGAGTAAAGCTTGGGAAGTCATCTATTACGCTTGGTGATGTGAAGCAGTTAAAAGTTGGTGATGTTCTTGAAGTAGAGAAAAATTTAGGACATAAAGTAGATGTATATTTAAGTGATATGAAAGTCGGTAATGGTGAAGCGATCGTAATGGATGAGAAGTTCGGCATTATTATTTCTGAAATTGAAGCTGATAAGAAACATGCCGCGCTTATGAAGGCGCAAAATCAAATGCAGGATAAAGAGTAGAGGAGGAGTCATATGTCGTATATGACGACCTTATTTCAAGTCGTTTTACTGTTTGGTGCGCTCGGCTATGGTGCATATTATATGACGAAAAAGACGCGCAAACAGCAGTTTTTTAAGCAAGGTGAAAACGGACACATTCAAGTGAAAGACGGCGTGTATTTAAATCATCAAACGAGCGCCTTTTTGTTTGAAGTGGACGGAAAGCAAGTGTTCACTGTTATTAGTAATAACGGTGTACAATCTGTGCAGTTAACAGGGACAGGAAATCAGTTTCAACAAGCGCTAGAAGACGCGGTGAAGAGTGAAACGAAAAAAGTAGAGGATCCATCATGAGAATAAAGAAACAGTTATCGTTATTTGCCGTTATTTTCGCATTTTCTATTATTTTTTCATTTGTTTTTGTAAATCCAGCGTATGCAGCCCCGAACGGCTTTATTAATTTCGAAAATGGAAAAGAGTTTACGAGTAATTCAAGTGTACAACTATTCGCGCTCGTTACCCTTCTATCATTATCTTCTTCTATCGTTCTTTTATTTACGCATTTTACTTATTTTATGATTGTTCTTGGGATTACTCGTCAAGGGCTTGGGGTTATGAATTTACCACCGAACCAAGTGCTTGTTGGACTCGCATTATTTTTATCGCTGTTTACAATGCAGCCAGTGCTTGGTCAATTAAAGAGTGATGTGTGGGACCCGATGACGAAAGAAAAAATAACAGTAAGTCAAGCTGCGGAGACGACAGCTCCGATTATGAAAGATTATATGTCGAAGCATACGTATAAGCATGATTTGAAAATGATGCTGAAAGTGCGCGGAGAAGAGTTGCCGAAAGATTTAAAGGATCTTTCACTGTTTACGCTTGTGCCATCCTTTACGTTAACGCAAATTCAAAAAGGTTTACTTACAGGGATGTTCATTTATTTAGCGTTTGTCTTTATTGATTTAATTATTAGTACACTTTTAATGTACCTTGGGATGATGATGGTACCGCCGATGATTTTAAGTTTACCATTTAAAATACTCGTTTTCGTATATTTAGGTGGATATACAAAAATCGTCGATATTATGTTTAAGACAGTCGCCTGAAGCGTTTGATGCTATGTGATAGGAGTCATATAAATGAATACGTCACCAATTATAGATATTTTCCAAACCTTTTTTTATAAAGGGGTTATGATTTTAATGCCGATTGCCGTTGTAAGTATGATTGTTGTTATTATTATCGCGGTTATTATGGCGATGATGCAAATTCAAGAGCAAACGCTGACGTTTTTACCGAAAATGGCGAGTATTGTGCTCGTTATTATCATTTTAGGTCCGTGGATGTTTCAAGAGTTAACGATGCTTATTTTAGATTTATTTGATAAAATCCCATCGCTATTGCGTTCGTACTAAGATAGGTGAACTGAAATGAATATGGAATTATGGGCGGCGACGTTTTTTGCGTTTTGTCGCATTACTTCATTTTTATATTTTCTACCGTTTTTCTCAGGCCGATCAATTCCGGCGATGGCAAAGGTTACATTTGGACTCGCTCTTTCGATTACAGTGGCAGATCAAGTGGATGTCTCTCACATAAAGACAGTTTGGGATGTAGCAGCTTATGCAGGAACGCAAATTGTAATTGGGTTATCACTTTCAAAAATTGTAGAGATGCTGTGGAACATTCCGAAAATGGCAGGGCATATTTTAGACTTTGATATCGGTTTATCACAGGCGAGTTTATTTGATGTAAATGCAGGGTCACAGTCCACTTTGCTATCAACAATTTTTGATATATTTTTTCTTATTATTTTTATTTCACTGGGCGGCATTAACTATTTCGTTGCCACGATTTTAAAGTCGTTTCAATATACAGAGGCGATTTCAAAATTGTTGACGACTAGTTTTTTAGATAGTCTACTTGCAACGTTATTATTTGCAATTACATCAGCGGTTGAAATTGCTTTGCCACTTATGGGCAGTCTATTCATTATTAATTTCGTCCTTATTTTAATCGCAAAAAATGCACCGCAATTAAACGTTTTTATGAATGCGTACGTAATTAAAATAACGTGTGGTATTTTGTTTATTGCGATGAGTGTACCGATGCTCGGTTATGTGTTTAAAAATATGACAGACGTATTACTGGAAGAGTATACGAAACTATTTAACTTTTTCTTAACGAAGTAGGGGGACGCGCATGGCAAAGGATAATAAAACAGAAAAGGCCACCCCGCAGAAGCGTAAAAAATCGCGTGAAGAAGGGAATATCGCCCGGAGTAAAGATTTAAATAATTTATTTTCCATTCTTGTATTAGCAGTTGTCGTTTACTTTTTCGGAGATTGGCTCGGTTATGAGATCGCGAATTCCGTAGCGGTACTGTTTGATCAAATTGGAAAAAATACAGATTCGACCGAGTATTTTTATTTAATGGGCATATTACTTCTGAAAGTATCGGCTCCTATATTAATACTTGTATATGCTTTTCATTTGTTCAATTATATGATTCAAGTTGGTTTCTTATTTTCTTCTAAAGTACTTAAGCCGAAAGCATCACGTATTAATCCGAAAAACTATTTTACGAGATTGTTTAGTCGTAAAAGTTTAGTAGATATTTTGAAATCACTGTTTTATATGGGATTAATCGGTTACGTTTCGTACGTTCTCTTTAAAAAGAATTTAGAGAAGATTGTTAGTATGATTGGATTTAACTGGACAGCGTCACTTACTGAAATTATTAGCCAAATTAAATTTATCTTTTTAGCCATTTTAATTATTTTAATCATTCTTTCTATTATTGATTTCATTTATCAAAAATGGGAGTACGAACAAGATATTAAGATGAAAAAAGAAGAAGTGAAACAAGAGCATAAAGATAATGAAGGGGACCCGCAAGTAAAGGGGAAACGAAAAAACTTTATGCATGCTATCTTGCAAGGGACAATTGCGAAGAAGATGGATGGTGCAACGTTTATTGTGAACAACCCGACGCACATTTCGGTTGTGCTTCGTTACAATAAACAAGTTGATGCAGCGCCTATTGTCGTTGCAAAAGGGGAAGATGAGCTCGCATTATATATACGAACGCTTGCCCGTGAACAAGAAATACCAATGGTGGAAAACCGTCCGCTCGCTCGTTCTTTATATTATCAAGTCGAGGAAGATGAGACGATTCCAGAGGATTTATATGTAGCTGTAATTGAAGTTATGCGCTATTTAATTCAAACGAACGAACTTGAAGTATAATAGCGCGTTTGGAGGGGATCTCTTTGTTTAAGATGGATTCTGCAAGAACCTATTTTTCTATCTTTTTAGCAGCGTCATTCGTTGTGGCGCTCTTAATTCCACTTCCACCATTTATACTTGATATCGTTATCGTTTTTCTACTAAGTATGTCAGTGCTTATTTATATGCGAGCTACAAGTATTAACGAGTGGGATGAATTAAAGTCATTTCCGACGATGTTGTTATTAATCGGGATTTTCCGCGTATCGATTAACGTTTCGACAACGCGAGCGATTTTAACAGACGGAAATGCGGGTCATGTTATTGAAGAGTTTGGCCAGTTCGTAATTGGCGGGAACTTATTAATTGATATCGTTATTTTTATAGTTTTAATCATATTCCAGTTTATCGTTGCAAACGGTGCGTCTCGTACTGCTGAAGTTGCAGCTCGTTTTACACTTGATTCTTTACCAGGGAAACAAATGTCTATCGATGCTGACTTGAATCAGCGTCTTATTACAGAAAAAGATGCACAGGCAAAACGAAAAAAATTAAATATGGAAACAGAGTTTTACGGAGCGATGGATGGTGCTGGAAAGTTCATTAAAGGGGACGTTATTTTCGGGATTGTCATTTTATTTGTAAACATTATTTTCGGTTTAATTGTTGGTATGATGCAGCAAGGAATGAGCTTTGCAGATGCGGCTATTCACTATACACAGTTAACTGTCGGTGACGGAATTGTAAACCAAATCGGTTCGTTAATGCTTGCGATTTCAACAGGGATTATCGTAACGCGAGTATTTGACGGTTCATCTGATACAGTAACTGAAGGAATCTTTAAAGAGTTATTAGCGCATGAAGTTGTTGTATATGCGCTGGGTGGTTTATTTATCGCAATGGGTGTTTTTACACCGTTACCATTTCTACCATTTGCTCTCGTTGGAGGCACGATTGTTTTCTTAGGAGTTCGTAATAAAAAGCGAATAAAGAAAGAAAAAGAAGACGAGCTTCAAAAAGAATTAGAGATGATTCAAGGCGATGAAGAGCAACTGCAACAAGTGGAAGATTCATTCGGAGTCTTTACGGATAAATATCCAATTATTGTAGAGCTCGGATTAGATTTAGCGGCACTTGTAAAGCAGAAGATTAACGGGGAAACAGCTCGAGATAAAGTTGTTCTTATGAGGAAGTCAATTATTACCGACCTTGGTATTAACGTTCCTGGAATTAACTTTAAAGATAATACGAGCTTTAGACCACGTGGACGTTACATTATTCGTATTAAAGGTGCAAAGGCGGCTGAAGGTGTTTTAAAATCAGGTTATTTATTAGCACTGAAAACACCGAACGTAATGGCTGATTTAGATGCAGAACCAGCGAAAGATCCAATTTTCGGCGAAGATGGATATTGGATTTTGGAGCATATGGTACAAGATGCACAAATGAAAGGCTATCAAGTGTTAGAGCCACTCAGCATATTAATTACGCATTTAGATGTTGTCGTTAGACGTAACCTTCATGAGTTAATTCAGCGTCAACATGTGAAAGACTTGATTCACTCGCTTGAAACTGATAATGGCGTTTTATTAGAAGAAATTAAGAAGAAAGAAATCGATTTATCACTTGTTCAAAATGTTATTAAACAATTGCTGAAAGAAGGAATTTCAATTCGTGATTTACCGACAATTATTGAAGGTATTATTGATGGGAAAGAAATTTATCAAAACCATGTTGATGGTGTAACGGCGTTTGTTCGTGAATGTATTTCAAAAGTTATTTGTGAGAGTGCGAAAAATCTTGATGGGAAAATTTATGCAGCACTTTTCGCTGATTCAATCGAGTTAGATGCAGATGTTGTTAATAATTCATACCAAGGTTATTTATTAAACTGGGATTTAGATTTAGAAACGCGTGTAGTAGAACAAGTACAGCGCGTTTTCAAACAAGCTCGTTTAATGGGAAGAGAGCCAGTATTATTAACGCGTAGAAAAGATTTCAGATTTGCGATTGTGAGACTTCTTGAACGTTATCAAATAGAAGCTAAAGTATTATGTATTAGTGAATTGGCACCAGAAATTGTTGTAGATCAAATTGCTTATATTGAATAGTAGGGGTGAAGTAATGGAAAGTACAGAAAAAAAAGAAGCGTTAATGCGAATAAAAGCAGCTTCGAAAAATGAATTGTATCGAAAATTATTTGACCAATATGGTACAGATTATTACTACGTTGTCGATGAAAGTGTAAAACGAAATATCCCGTTTTTTTGGAAAAAGAATTATGAAATGTTAGTCGCTTTTCCTGAGGATAAACAGGAAGAAAGTAATGAAGGCATAGCTCAGTTTCATGACCAATTAATGGATGTTGTAAATGAACCTTCAGAAGAAATTGTGAAGGCAAATGGAATTCAATCGGTACTGCACAATTTAGAAAACGTAACGACTTCTATGCCGTACGCAGCGATGCAAACAGGAAATAGTGAAGAATGGGCAAGAAAAAAAGAGAAACTATTACAACTGTTTGAAAAAGGGATTGTCGTTGTGAAACATACGGAGGCGACGAAAGTAACGAAAAAACAGCCTACTGTGAAACAAGCTATTCCTGTAAAGAAAGAAGAAGTAGTTGTTAAAAAAGAAAAGCAGGAATCTGTGCCATTTATTATTCAAAAAGTAATTCGAATGTTAGAACAAAACGATGTGGAACAATATTTCATTCATGCATATGCTGAAAAATTAAAAGTGAAGTTTGAGAATGCAACGATGATTACAGAAGAGGAAGTCATCGGATACATATTGGAAGATATGAGATCTCATTTCAATACTGAAAACGTATTTGAAAAAGAAGTACAAACGATTGCATTAATCGGTCCAACTGGCGTTGGAAAAACGACGACACTTGCGAAAATGGCGTGGCAGTTTCACGGTAAGAAAAAAACGGTTGGTTTTATTACAACAGACCACTCTCGCATTGGAACAGTGCAGCAACTGCAAGATTACGTAAAAACAATTGGAGCAGAAGTCATTGCTGTGCGAGATGAAGCAGCAATGACACGGGCGCTTACTTATTTTAAAGAAGAAGCGCGCGTCGATTATATTTTAATAGATACAGCCGGAAAAAATTATCGTACGTCAGAAACGGTTGAAGAAATGATTGAGACGATGGGGCAAGTAGAGCCAGATTATATTTGTTTAACGTTATCAGCTTCTATGAAAAGTAAAGACATGATTGAAATCATTACGAACTTTAAAGATATTCATATTGATGGTATCGTGTTTACGAAATTTGATGAAACAGCAAGTAGTGGCGAATTGTTGAAAATTCCAGCAGTATCATCAGCTCCAATTGTATTAATGACAGACGGACAAGACGTGAAGCAACATATACATATCGCTACAGCTGAACATTTAGCAAAACAAATGTTACAAACATCGTAAGAAAAGAGGTGAAGAATAAGGCGCTTGCCTTATTCAAACGAGTATGAATGGTCTTTATATAGGTTCTATGGGTATGATGAATTACATGCAGCGTTTAAATGTACACTCTAATAATGTCGCAAATGCCCAAACGGCAGGATTTAAAGCAGAAAACATGACTTCTAAAGTATTTGATGTGCAAGACACATATCGCCGCGGAGACGGATCGGCGACAAATATCGGTTCGGCCGATTACGCTGTCGTACCAGCTGCGACACATGTAAATTTAGCGCAAGGAAATGTACAAATTACAAATAGCCCTACAGATTTCTTTTTAGATGACGGTGCAGCTGGTACATCATCATTTTTCGTTACTTCTAAAAATGATGAAACACTTTTAACGAGAGATGGTAGTTTTACAGCAAATAGTGATCGTTATTTACAAACATCTGCAGGTGCTTATGTTATGGATGTAAATAATGAACGTATTCGTATTCCTGAAAATGTTGATTTCTTCGTATCTAATAATGGAGAAATTTATAGAGAAATTAATGAGGGTACTGAATTTAAACCAGATATTAAGAGGATAGTAATTGCACAGTTGCAAACAAAAACAGTAGATGCAGAAACGAATGCTCGTCTCGTGCAACGTGAAAACAAAAGCTTTACACTAGCAGAAGGTAACATCGCTGATTTACCGAATGGAACAGGGATTGTGAAAAATCATATGCTAGAAAATTCAAATGTTGATATGACGAAAGAGATGGCAGATTTAATGACGAATCAAAAAATGATTCAAGCATCGCAGCGCATCATGACTTCGTTTGATAAAATTTATGAAAAAGAAGCGAATGAAATATTGAGATAAAGGACTTCCCATTAGTGGGAGTCTTTTTTTTATTGCATTTATTTCAGTAACATCATAAAATGATATTGATAATCATTATCATTTTATGGTATTTAATAAGAATGGAAGCTGTGATGGTCGTATCACTTGCTTAACTAGGTGAATTAAAAACTAAGGGGAAGGTGTATTTATGTCTACTAAAAAGCAACTTTGCATTGGATTATGTTTAATTGCTAGAAAGAAAGAACAAGAGAGTATGTTTAATTCAGGGATAGATGAACAAGTAGAGTTGGCACTACAGGCAGAAGAGGCTAAGTTAGATTTTGTTTTTAAAGCAGATTATTTAGTAGCGCACCCGGATTTAATCGCTCGTAATAAGGGGAATGTAATTTTAGATCCGACATTATTATTTACTGCTATTGCGTATGCAACAAAAAAAATTGGAGTGGTTACGACTGCCTCCACATCGTTTTATCCACCATACATACTTGCGAGGCAATTACAATCTTTAAACTGGATTAGTAATGGCCGAATAGGTTGGAATATTGTCACATCCATTGATGGTGCAGAAAACTTTGGTGAGACAGGGATGCCGCCATCTGAGGAACGATATGCGAAAGCTGCAGAATGTACAGAGTTAGTAAGAAAACTTTGGAGAAGCCATCCTTATGAAGTTTTAAAAGAAGACAACGCAGATGTAATTAGAGAAATGGTACAGCCAATTGAGCATAGTGGTGAACATTTTGAGGTGAAAGGTCCACTTAATATCCCTCAGCGTATTTCTGGGGAAATGCCTTTATTTCAAGCGGGTGCGTCAGAGTCTGGCCGGAATTTCGCTGCTTCTGTTGCGGATGCAATTTTCGCCGCGATGCCAGATGTAGAATCAGGAATCGAACTTCGTCAAGATTTAAGAAGAAGAGCAGAAAAGCATGGCCGAAAGCAAGATGATATACGTGTATTGCCTGGTTTATATTTCTTTATTGGTGATTCATATGAAGAAGCACTAGAAATGCACAGGCAAGCTCATCAACACCTTACAAAAGAGAAGAGGTACGCTTTACTCGAAATGGTTCTCGGGTTAGACGTTAGAGGGCTTCCATTAGAAAGTAAGGTTACTGAACATATGCTACCAAGTAGGAATCAAACTGTACGTAGTAAAACACATGCCGAATTATTACGAAATTTCATCATTAAAAATGAACCAACTGTTGAGCAAATACTAGAACGACCAGAAGTTGTTGGATCTGCTCATTGGGTCGCTATTGGAACACCACAAGACATTTTTAAACAAATTATGGAAAGATTTGAAGCCGGAGCACTAGATGGATTCATTACAATTCCAGGTGGACCTCCTAAATCATTGGATTTATTCTTTAGTGAAGTGATTCCTTTATTCGTGAGAGCAGGTGTATTTAGAGAAGAGTATACAGGTTCAACTTTACGTGAGCATTTGGAGGATAATATATCAAATTCTTTGCAGTTAAAATAATAGGAACATTAAGTACAAAAAGCCTTTTAAAAGGAGGCTTTTTTATTTGTGTTTTAAAATTCAGAATAATCAGTTGACTATAAGGGACTTCTTTTCTATATTAGTAGTTATAACAATAACTACTATCAGAAAATGGAATTAGAGCTATATAGATTGTGATGGATGAAATAATAAAGGAATTGGGTTTTCCCAGTATGAATGTAAAGCTTATATAGGTGTATTAAAACATTACCTAGCAACTGGTTATGAAGTAAGTAAACAAACAGGCGTACCTCGTTCCATGATTTACGAGGTGCTCGGCAAGTTGATGGATAAAGGCGCAGTGCATTTGTTTCCTTCTGAACCAGTGAAATATGTACCTGTAGCAGCAACTGAGCTAATGGATCGAATGCGAAAAGCTTTTGAAAGATCCTTTGAATTGTTAGACCGAAAATTAAATTGTTTAGAACAGGAGCGATAAATGGATGTAATTATAGATTTAGTTCATGTCGTAACAGGAAAACGTAGTATGGAAGAAATGGAGGGAGAGAAAGGTGAATAAAGCTCAGGCACATATGACATTGCAGAGTGATGATACATTTCAACAAGGTGTAAAGGATTGTTTACCAACTGTATTTGGATATTTGAGCATTGGTATAGCGGCTGGTGTAATTGCGAAAACAGCTGGTTTCTCCATCATTGAAATTGCTTTTATGTCCACTTTAATTTACGCAGGTTCTGCTCAATTTATATTAGCAGGTATGTATGCTGCCGGTGCTCCTGCTTCGGCAATCATTTTTACCGTATTTTTTGTTAATCTACGGCACCTTTTAATGAGCGCTGCGCTTGCGCCCTACTTCACGAAAATTCCTCTATTTAAAAACTTAATAATCGGTTCGCAAATTACAGATGAAACTTTCGGCGTTGCAGTGCAGCAAGCAGCACAAAAAGGTTATTTAGGTGAAAAGTGGATGCTAGGATTAAACGTAACAGCATATTTAAATTGGATTATCGCTACAATTATTGGTGGACTCTTTGGTGAATGGATACCAGATCCTCATACGTACGGGATGGATTATGCCTTACCAGCAATGTTTATTGGATTATTTGTTCTCCAGCTTATAAGTAGTAAACCGAAACTAGCAATTCATCTTACGGTTGCGATTGTAGCTATTGTTATTGCATACGTTTCACACTTGTTTATACCAGATAGCATAGCAGTTATTATCGCAACGCTGTTAGCTGCGACGATTGGAGTGGTGATTGAGAAATGGAAATGAGATTAGACGTATTATTACTTTTACTAGCAGCAGGAGCAGTTACACTTGTGCCTCGTATATTACCTCTTCTCGTATTTAGCAAATTGCAAATTCCAGATTGGGGCTTAAGATGGTTAAATTACATACCGATTGCGATATTAGCAGCACTTTTAGCGCAAGTATTATTTATGCACGAGACAGTGCAGTGGGATTATATCATTGCGGCAATTCCGACATTTTTCGTAGCGATATATACTCGTAGTTTATTAGGAACAGTATTAACAGGAGTCATTGTAATTATTTTGTTACGTTTATTTTTCTAAAAAGGATTCAGCTCATATAATAGCGAAAGGTGTAATAACATGAAATATATAGGGGTGGTGTTATGATACTTTTAACGATAGGCGCTATTTTATTAACGGTATTCATTTTCTTTATTATCGGTTTTATTACGTTTATGATGGTTGTTGATAAGGCGACACCTCAAATTTACTATACACCTTGTGAATCAGTAACAGTGAAATCTAAAGGTAAACATAGAAGGAAGAAAAGTTGAGTGTTGGCTTTTCTTCCTTCTGTTTTTATATTCCCGAAAGAACTAACAACAATAATCCAAATAGAAAACTAATAAAGTGAAACTTTAATCAGTGGGGGGGGTGTTCATCCCCCACTGATTATTAGTTGAACCAATCGGGCGTTTACGGGCAGTTAATCTCTCACCTAACATCTTTGCTTCAGCCGAATTTTGAGGTGGGAGTCTTACTGCCCGTTAATGCGGGATAAAAGAAAGAAAACCGATAGAGATGGAAAAAATACGATTGTTCTTCCATTCGCGTGCGAAAACGATAAAGCCTAAAACGCAAAGGAAAAACCAAATAGGTAGAAACATAAATCGACTAACTTTCTCAGGTAGTAATGAATAAAAATTTGTTAAATATAATATCCAATTCGCAAAAAATAGAGCACATACGATGAATGATTGTAAGTAGGGTCGTGTTAAAAAAGTTCCTTTTTTAATTGTCATAAAAATGAGAGCTAATGCTGAAATGAAGGGAATTATTATGAATATGAGCAATAGTAATGTTAGTGACATGTCAAACTCCTTTATAATATTGTTTGCGTAAGAAACGAATCTATTAGGTTGTATGCTTGCTTTGTAGAGTGCTCGTTATATTTTTCAGTGTACGGATTTAAAAATCCATGTTCACCGTGTAGTTGATTTATTTCTAATAAAGGATTATTTTGTTGCTGCAATGTTTGGATTAAAGAGGATACTGAAAAACTAGCTTCTTGTTCAGGAAAAATAAGTAAGGTAGCACATGTAGGTTTAATATGAATATAGTCACGTATACGGGAACCGTAACACCCAATGATAAAATCTATTTTTGAATTGTTACTACAGAGCCAAGCAATTGTCGCTCCAACGCTAAAACCGATAAGTCCAATATGTGTGTAACTACAGGAAAGGTTAGTAATGAGTTCTTCAATTTGCTCTTTTCCATCATCAAATCCAATGTGATTCATAAAATGCTGATATGCTTTTTCTTAATCACTATAATGAAATGCATGTTGTGATTGTAGAAGGTTAGGACAAAATACATCTATATGAGATGAAGTGAAGCGGTCTATAACGTGCTGCATATGATCATTTACACCGTATATTTCATGAACAACAACGAGAGCTGATTTTTTCTTCATAGTTACAATGTACCTCTATGAAACTTATATTCTTTCTCAACAAGGCAGATGCGCAGGTGGAAGTTTTCATACCATTGCTCACGGCCTCTTTTTTTCGCTTCTTTATGTAAGGTGTTCTTTTTCCAATTTTCAATTGCTTCAAGTGACTCCCAATAAGAAATTGTAATGCCGAGTCCAGAATTACCACGTGCGCTTTCGACACCTAAAAATCCAGGTTGTTGTTTCGCAAGGTCCTCCATTTTTTCAGCAACGGTACTATAGTCTGTTGTATCATTTGATAGGTTAGAAGTGAATATAACTGCATAATAGGGCTTGTTTTTTTCTAAATCATATTTCATTATTTTTCCCCCTTAATGTATAGTGCGAATAATTAATTCATAGTTTGTATTTTAGCAGGTTAAAAAAAGAAAAGAAGTAGAAGATTCTTATTTTTTTTAGGTGTTGTAAAACAGAGGATAGAAGTGATTTATATTAAGTAATCTAAAGTAAGAAAAATGCCACTTCAAAAAAAAGAAGTGGCATTTTTTATATTTCCTCTAAGCTATTAACTGGAACTGTTAATTCGCGTCCTGGATTTTTCACTTCATATATGCGGGCGGTTTCGTTGCTTTCGTCGACGTGTTGAATCGTAACAGGCATGCCTTGAAAATTGACATTAGCAAGTTCTGATGACACAGAAAGCTCTTTTGCGCGTTGTATATTCATTTATATTCCTCCCATCATTATTATCTTTGCTAAAAAAGAGGAATAATATACCATTTCGAGACATTCTTAAAGCTTTTGTATTATTTGTAATGTTTCTTTAATAAATGAAGAGAAGGTGGAATCAGGATAGGACTGTATGATTTCATGTGCTTCTGTTATTTCCGCCAGAGCCCTTTTTTTATCGTTAAGTTTTACATAACAAAGGGCACGATATGCACCAGCTGTTGTAAGCCACGCTTGATCAAGTGGATGGTTCATATAATCCGGCATGATACCACGTTGCAATGTTTGTAAAGCCTCCTCATAACGTTTTAAGCCGTATAAAGCTTTTCCTTTTTCAAGATAATACAATCCATCGTCTTGAAAAATTGGTTCATCTTTAAGTTTTTCTCGAAATTGTTCTAGGTGTTCTAATGCAATTGTATATTCATTAGTAATTGTGTTGTAGTAGTAAGCTTTTAAAAGATCAATAATAGCAATGGATAAAGTATCTTCTGTAAAAATGGCGAATTGCTCCGATTTTTTTATGTAATATAAATATTTTTCTTTATCAGCTGTAATGACTTTTTGGTAAGATAAAATACGGTAAAATTCGTCTGTTTTATAATACACTTGATGTTTTTTTGAAAATGCGAGTGCTTCTAATATGTTTTTTTCACATGTTTCATAATCGCCACATGCTAGTAAAATGATGGCTTCATATAAACATAACTCGATATGTATAATGAGATCCATTTCTAAATGTTTCTCTTCGTAGTCATTTCGGATACTAGCTATAAGTTGTAAACATTCAGCGTACTTTTTACGTGTGAATATCGTAAAGGATAATTTTAATTTTGTTTCCGTACTGTCGCGGTATAACGTATATTTTTCAAAAATAGAAGTAGCCTTTTCAACGTAATATTCAATGTTATAATCTTTCATAATCGCCGCAGCTGTTACAAATTGTTTATATAAACGAGCGGTATTTAAAGTAGAAGGTAGCTTTTTTTGAACGATAGGTAGTAAAGTCTCATATACTTCATCACATTTATTTGCCTTTATTAATGGCTCCATTTTTTGAATGAGTTCTACAATTTCTACATCATCTTCTTCTAGTAAAAAACTCGTTTCGCATCCAAGTTTTTTAGCGATGTATTGTAATGTTTTCATGGAAGGTGTAGCTTTTCCATTTTCAATTTGACTTAGCATACTTTTTGTCAGTTCTGAACCTGCTAGCTCAGTTTGAGTAAACTTTTTTTCTTTTCGTAACGTTTTAATTTTTTCGCCTAGAGTAGCCATCATATGCTCCTTTATAATTAAAAAGTTAAATACAATTAAACTTTTTGTTGTAAAAATTGGAAAGTTGATTATATAATAAGTTTAACATAATTTAACTTTTAAGGGGAGAGTGTCATAATGGGGGATGTAAGTATAGGTCAAAATGATTCAAAAATGAAGATTGCAACGAGAAATATTATGCTAATGATGATTGGGAAAATGACATCTTTATTAGGTGCAGGTATTTATACGTTTGCAATGGGATTATACGTATTAAAGACAACGGGTTCAGGAATGGGATTTGCAACTACGCTAATTTGCGGATCAATACCAAGAATGATCTGTGGACCAATTGCAGGTGCTATAGCTGACCGTGTGAACCGAAGATGGCTTGTCATTGGTACTGATTTATTAAGTAGCTTAACGATGCTTATTATGTTTATTCTGGCTACTATGTTTGGACCATCACTTCTGTTTATTTATGTTTCAGCAGCATTATTATCAATTTGTGCAAGTTTTTATTCTGTTGCAGTAACTTCGTCTATTCCTAATTTAGTAGATGAGGAGCGTATTCAAAAAGCGAGTGCTTTGAACCAGACGGCAGCATCTTTATCAAATATTTTAGCGCCAATTATTGGCGGAGTTGTATTTGGTTTCTTTTCGATTAAATCGTTTTTCCTGCTAAATAGCATTACATTCTTTTTAGCGGTTATTGTGCAATTATTTATCGTATTTGATTTATATAAAAAAGAAATGGCTGAAAGTAAAGAGCATTTTTTGACGAGTATAAAAGAAGGTTTTTCATATGTAAAACGACAGCATGAAATATATGGTTTAATGAAAATTGCAGTAGGGGTAAACTTTTTTGCGAGTGCACTTTTCGTTTCACTTCCGTATATTATTGTTCAAAATTTGCATTTATCCTCGAAGCAACTCGGTGTTGTAGAGGGAATGTTAGCAGTCGGGATGCTAATTGGTGCAATTGTTTTATCAGTACGTAAAGAAGTGAATAACCCGTTTCGCTCTGTTTATATTGGGCTGTTTTTATTTGCGGGCTTGAGTTTATGTACAGTCTTTCCATTGTTAGTTACCATTCCGAAAGTAGTAAGTTTTATTTACTATATCGCTTTTATGATTTTAACTGGTATATCAATGATGGTTGTAAATATACCGATGCAAGTACATATGCAAAAGACGACAGATCCAAACTATTTAGGACGTGTATTCGGTTTACTTGAAACAATTTCTACCGCAATCGCACCGCTCGGTATGATTGTATATGGATTATTATTAGATATGTTGCCGACTAGCATTGTTATGATGACATTAGGCGGAGGATTATTGTTAGTTGTATTAGTGGGAGTAAGAAAGCATGTGGCGAAAAAGCAAGTGGATGTGTCGGCCTGAAAAATAAGAAAGTAATAAAAAATTGACTGGAAACAATAAAAATGACCATATTAGTATTTTAGTTTTTGAAACTCTTTTTCATGTATGTTACAGTAAAGTGAGCAGGCAAAGAAAAGGAGAAAACATCATGAAAAAATTAAGTTTTGTAATGCTTTTTCTGTTAGTCGTAATGACTGGATGTAGTAATTATGACACGTATATTGAAACAGGTATGCAATCATTGAAAAATGAAAAATATAGTGATGCGATTATGTGGTTTGAAAAAGCGGAAAAAGAAAAATCAGGAAATGAAGCGAAGGCATATAAAGAAGTCGCTCAGTTACTAGATCACGGTGCGACAGCATTAAAAGACGGTAAGTATTCAGAAACGAAAGATATTGCAAATGAAGTATTACAAAAGAAAAAAGATGATGCACTTGAAAAAGCTGTAACATCAAATGCAGAGAATATGCTTCAAAAAGCAAAAGATGTGGAAGAGAAAGTAAATGAAAGGGTGGCAAAGCGGAGAAAGATAGAAGAAGAGGGAATCGATAAATTAATTAAAGCTGTCGATAGTATAGATGATGTAAAAGAAAAAGAGAAGAAAGTCTCAGAAACATTAGATAAGGTTGAAGAGGCGCAAGCAAAAATTGAGGAAAAGAAAAATAAATAGAGATATAGTTTAAAAGGCTGTCGTGTATAACGACAGCCTTTTAATTTTTTGCTGTAAAAGAAGTAATGCTATGTAGTAAAAAAGAGATGATTTTAGAATTCCACCTGTCCTCATGATGAATGGTATAAATATTACGCTGAAATTCAAATCCAGGGATTGGTATATAGCATAGCTCATTTCGTTGTACTTCTTGTTCAATAGCAAGTTTAGAAATAAAGGCAACCCCATTACCATATTTTAAAATTTGTTTCATCGTTTCTAATGAATCTAGTTCAATTTCAGATTGGAATGTAATGTTATGTGCTAACGTCCATTGTGTAAGTAAATCTCTCGTTGTAGACGGGTTTCGATGCAATAATATACGTTCTTTTTCGATATCTTGTAAGGATACACTTTCTTTTTTTGAAAAATGATGTTCTTTGGAAAAAGCAAGAACAAGTGTATCAGGTATTATTTTTGTTTGTTTTAAAAGTGGTTCATCAAACGGCGCCGCAGAAATTACCCCGAGATCAATTTCATGATTTTGTAGCATCGTTCGAATTTCAGGCGCAGTTTTTACCAGGAGTGTTATTTTTATATTAGGAAATTCGCATTGAAATTGATGAACAACTTCTGGTAAAAGATAAGTCGCTGGTACATAACTAGCACCAATTGTTATAGCACCTTTATTAAAATCTTTAAACTCCTGTGTGACCCGCCTAGCTTCTTTCATAAGTGCATCTATTTTACAAGCATAATGATGCAACGCCTCACCAGCCTCTGTTAAGAAATACCTTCCAGAACGTAATTCGAATAAAGACACACCGAGTTCCTCTTCTAAGCTTTTTATATGAAATGTAATAGTAGGTTGTTTAACGCCAAGTTTTTCTGCAACAATCGTAAGCTTTTTGTATTTCTTAATAAGCACTACAATTTCTAATTTTAAGAGATTCATTATGAGTTAACCGCCTTTTTTATTTTAACTATAGAAAAAATCTATAGAAATAAATAGTTTATTAGAAGTTTTTTAATTTAATCTTTACAGTACATTAACATTCAGTATAAATCTTCCATATAGAATGAAAGCAGGTTAAGAATGAGGGGAGAGAGGTGAAACGATGGATATTAAAATTCATGGATTAGAAAAGACATTTGGAGAAATACAGGCGTTAAAACCGTTACAAATTGTAATGAGAAAAGGAGAGTTCACCACACTTTTAGGACCTTCGGGATGCGGGAAAACGACTTTGCTTAGAATGATTGCAGGACTTGAAGAACCGGATAAAGGAGAAATATATTTTGGAGATAAGTGCATGTATTCGTCTACAAAAAAGGTAAAAACATCTCCTCATGAACGGAATATCGGTATGGTATTTCAAGATTTTGCTTTATGGCCGCATATGACTGTTTTTGAAAATGTTGCATTTGGTTTAAGGGCTACAAAGCAAACGAATCATTTACGCGAAAAGGTAGAAGATGCGATAAAGCGAGTTCGCCTGCAAGGTATGGAGAAAAGATATCCACACGAACTTTCTGGCGGACAGCAGCAACGTGTCGCATTTGCTAGAGCAATCGTAACAAAGCCTCATTTTATTTTATTTGATGAACCGTTAAGTGCACTCGATGCAATTTTACGAGAAGAAATGCGCTTAGAGCTTATGGATATCGTTCATTCCATTGGTTTAACAGCATTGTATGTAACACACGATCAAACAGAAGCTATGTCAATGTCAGACCAAATTATTGTAATGAAACAAGGGGAGGTATTACAAAAAGGAACACCAGAAAATATTTATGTGAAACCGTCTCATGAATTTGTTGCAAAGTTTGTTGGTAAGGCAAATTGGCTTGTAGAGAATAAACAAATGATTCGTCCAGAGCACGTGAGCTGGACAAAAAATGAAGTGTGCGATACGTATACAGGTGAAATTCAGTACGTTACATATGTAGGAGAACGTTATGAAGTGAAAGTAAACATGGGGACACTCGGTGTATGGACAGCTTATCACAATAGTAAGCTAAGCATCGGTAAACCGGTATCGTTATATGTACCCAAAAAATGTATTCATCATATAGGGGGAGAATCGTATGAAGAAATTCAGTTCGCTTAAGTCTTTATTTGTATGTACTTTACTATTTTCTGCAGTAGTAACAGGTTGTAGCTCAAAGACAGGCAGTGCAGATGCAAAAAATAAAAACGCTAATGAAAAGAAAATTGTTGTATATAGTGCAGGACCAAAAGGATTAGCAGAAAAAATTCAAAAGGACTTTGAAAAGAAAACCGGTATAAAAGTGGAAATGTTTCAAGGAACAACAGGTAAGATTTTAGCGAGAATGGAAGCTGAAAAGAAAAATCCAGTCGTTGACGTTGTCGTACTCGCTTCATTACCAGCGATGGAAGGATTAAAGAACGATGGTAAAACATTAGCTTATAAAGAAGCAAAACAAGCTGATAAGCTTCGTTCTGAATGGTCGGATGATAAAGGACATTATTTTGGATATAGCGCTTCAGCATTAGGAATTGTGTACAACACAAAAAATGTGAAGACAGCACCTGAAGATTGGAGCGATATAACAAAAGGAGAATGGAAAGGGAAAGTGACCCTTCCAGATCCAGCACTTTCAGGGTCAGCTTTAGACTTTGTAACAGGATACGTGAAAAAGAATGGACAAGATGGATGGAATTTATTTGAACAGCTTAAGAAAAATGAAGTTACAGTAGCGGGAGCAAACCAAGAAGCTTTAGATCCAGTAGTAACAGGTGCGAAAGATATGGTACTTGCAGGCGTTGATTATATGACGTACAGTGCAAAAGCAAAGGGCGAGCCGGTTGATATTGTATATCCAAAAAGCGGAACGGTTATTAGTCCGCGTGCAGCAGGTATTATGAAGGATAGTAAAAATGTAGAAGGTGCAAAACAGTTTATTGATTATTTATTATCAGATGATGTGCAAAAACAAGTTTCTAAAGCGTACTTATTGCCAGGTAGAAAAGATATAAAAGCTGAAAATAGACCGAATGTAGAAGAGATTCCGGTACTAAACGTTGATTGGAAAACAGTTGGGAAAGAACAGGATGAAATAGCAAAACAATTTAAGAAAGTATTTCAATAAGATGGTGATTACATGGTAAATCGATTCGTATCAGTAAGACAAATTGGAATGACAGTAGCATTGTTACTTGTGGTGATGTTAATCGTCATTCCGCTTTTTCTCATTTTATTTTCTAGTGTATATGAAAATAGCAGTTGGAATTTTTTAAAGCCTTTTGAAGTCATGAAGAGTGGTGGATTAGCTGGGATTTTTCTGAATTCGATGCTTCTAGGTGTACTCGTTGTAATAGGAGCTACAATATTTGCATTTCCATTGGCGTTCATTATGAGCAAAACAGATGTAGGAAAGTATAGTAAGTTAGATATTATTTTTATGATTCCATTTATGACCCCGCCGTATATCGGATCGATGGGATGGATTTTGTTCATGCAACCTAACGGTTATTTCGAACAATTTTTTCCGGCTTTAAAGCCGATTTCATCATCATTTTTTAGTTTAGGCGGTATGGTTTTAATTATGAGTCTGCATTTATTCCCATTCCTTTACTTCATGTTGAAAAACACGTTACTTCAAATTGGGAGTAGTAAAGAAGAAGCTGCAGCAGTTCATGGTGGAAGCTTTTTCTATCGTTTAAGAAAAATAATATTGCCGTTATTGTTATCAAGTTATGTAATGGGTGCTTTACTCATTTTCGTAAAGACGATTGCCGAATTTGGAACACCGGCTACATTCGGACGTAGAATAGGATTTCATGTGTTAACATCAGAGATTCATAAATTTATCTCAAGTTGGCCGATTGATTTTAGTAGTGCCACAGTATTATCTTCTTTATTACTTAGTGCGTGTATGCTCATTTGGTATATGCAAAATGTATTGAACCGAAAGTACTCATATGCAATGGTTAGTGGAAAAGGTGTGAAATCTAAAAGGTATACTTTGTCTATATTTACACGTTTTATAGCATGGGTTTATGTAATTGGTTTACTAATAGTAGCAATTGGTATCCCATACTTTTCTATACTCATAGCTTCTTTATCCAAGTTAAGAGGCAGGGGCTTACATTTTAATAACTTTACAACAAGCCATTATGAAGCATTATTTACAATTGGTTCTCCGGGATTAGAAGCTTTATGGAACAGTTTTCTTTTTTCACTCGTAACGGCGATTGTTGCTGTAATTATTGGAGTCTTTTTGGCACTTATGATTCGAAAGGGGAAAAAGTCCTCTGAAAAATGGCTTGATATGTGCGGTATGTTACCGAATATGGTACCAGGAATAGTGATGGTTGTAGGGCTTATTTTATTTTGGAATTCACCATATATGCCTATATCAATTTACAATACGCCTGTCATGGTTATCGTAACGTATGTTGTTCTTTTTTTACCTTATACGGTGCAGTATGTAAAAGCATCGCTCGGACAAATTGATGATTCTCTTGTACAGGCAGGGAGTATTTTTTCTGGAAATTATATTTATATTTTTAGAAAAATAATATTGCCTCTTATTATCCCAGGCATTCTGGCTGGATGGGCGATGACATTTACGATTTCGATAAGAGAGTTAGTAGCATCGCTTCTCGTACTACCTCCATCAGTAGAAACGTCAGCAACGTTTATTTTTGCTCAATTTGAACAAGGGGAAGTATCTATAGGAATGGCGATGGCCGTTGTTTCTGTTGGGCTTACAACAATGTGCTTATTACTTCTGCAACATATGGAGCAAAAACGAAAAGGGGTAGCATGATGAGGATGGAAGTATGGGGAGGAGCGGGAGAATACGGTCGTTCCTGCTATTTTGTAAAAAATAAAGAGCTGAAAATAGTATTTGATTGTGGTATTAATCGATCCTATGAGGAGAGTTATCCAAAAATAGAAAGAGAAGTAGTTACATTTTTGGATGCGGTATTTTTATCACATATTCATGAAGATCATACGATGGGATTACCTTTATTGACGAAATATGGATATAAGAAAAAAATTTGGACGACTCGTTATACGAAGGAGCAACTGCCAGCTTATTTTGAAAAATGGAGAAACTACAATCTTTCAAAAGGGTGGAATTTACCTTATAACGATCAAAATATTAAAGATTTAAATTATGTATGTATTGATGAGATTAGTAATCCAAATGAGTGGATACAAATTACTCCTGCACTGCGATTTCAATGGGGGTATAGTGGGCATGTATTAGGAGCTGTTTGGTTTTTAGTGGATATGTGTAATACATACGTATTTTATTCTGGCGATTATTCAGCAGAGTCTAATATACTACGAGCTAATTTACCTGAAAAGTTGCGTGGCGATATAAAAATTGCAATCGTAGATGCCGCATATCACACTGATGATATTTCGCAAAACGAACGAGTAAACGAACTATGTGCAGAAATTGAACGAGTTGCTCAAAATAAAGGAATAGCATTACTACCGTTACCTCCACTTGGTAGGGCGCAAGATATAGTATTGTATTTATATGAACGATATAAAGAATTGCCGCTTATAGTAGATAAAGAAATTTTGGTTGGTTTTGAAGAAATGTTCATATATAAAGATTGGCTAAAAAATAATGAAAAACTTGAACGGGTTCTGGAGAGTTTAAAAAGAAACATAATAGTTATGGATAATGACATTTGTATGCAAAATAGTTACGGAATATTTGTAATGAGTGATGCGAATATGCAAACGAAACGAGCGCAGTTATATTATGAACAACTTCGGCATGAAGAACGAAATTCCATTATCTTTACTGGACATATTGCGAAAGGAAGTTTCGCAGAAAAGGTGATGAAAGAATGTGTAAGTAGAGAATGTAGGGTAGAGCGAGTTCCATATAAGGTTCATCAAAGTATAAGTGACGTTAAGGCGATGTTAAATATATTATTACCAGAACATACGGTGTTAGTACATGCTCTTAAAGAGGACACGGATCGATTACAGCAAAACCTTAGTACAGCAGGATATGAAAATATATATTCACTTGCAATGGAACGTATAGAAGTGATTTAAAATGTAAAGGAGATTGATATATGAAAAAGGTATTTGTATTCGTAAGCATTTTCTTTTGTTGTTTCCTTTATAACGTGAAGGAAGGGTTTGCTGCTAGTCCGATGAAACCTAGTTTTGAAGTGAAGTTATTATTAAAGCCAGAACAAGTATTAAGTTATAACAAAGAGATAAAGCAAGAGGTACTAGAACATTTCCAGGCTGGTACAAATTATGAAAGAATACAAGTGCAATTTTTAGATACGGCAAATAAAAGTTTAAGTAACGAAGGTTGGTTTGCTAGAATTCGAAAGAAAGAATTTAGTAAAGATTTTGAGCTAACATATAAAAAGAGATACCCGATTCAAAATGGTATAATTCAAGATGCATTAGAAGTAGCTAAGAAGGATGGATTTGATAGTAAAACTGATAACTATGAGGCAGAAATAGATTGGGGATTTGAGAAGAAAACATTAAGTATTTCAAATAAGAAAAGTTACAGTGCTAAAGGATATGGGATACTTGATTTACCAAATGAACGGGATGCTCAAAACATGTTAATAGAGAAATTACCAGGGAAAATGAACAAATGGCTGTATACGAATTGGGGAGAAGAAATGCTCAACGATTCTCATATTTACGGTCCTGTATTAATGAAGCGATATACAGGTGAATTTGAAAATATAAAAGCGAATATTGAAATTTGGCAACTAAGTGATACAGGGAAAATAGAAGACGACTTCGTAATAGAAGTGTCATTTAAAACAAATGAAGAAAGTATTGCGACAAAACAAAGAGAATTATTAATGGCGAGTATAGAGAAAAAAGGTTGGTTGTTACCGAAAGATAGTTTGAAGACAGAGCTTATTTTTCGGTGAGTATGACAAAAGGAATCCATATGTCTATGGATTCCTTTTTCTAATATATGAGCATTAAGCTAAATCAGCTGACACGAACATATCACTATTTTGAAGGTTTTTAGAGCGCAAACTATAAGCGATCACTTTCTTTTTATGTTGTTTTACAACATCAACATGCTCTTCATGACTATAAATATAAAATGTAAAATCTTTTTTGCCACGTTTTGCATTTATAATTAAAGGAGTACCTTCATTTTGTGGTGGTGCATAATAACGATCTAAAAATAAACCTTCATTAAAATCAGTAATAATTTGAGATTTCTTATCGCCTTCTAAGCTATTTCCATTGATCGTTACAGTAACATTCTCTTCATCAAGTTGCGGATGTGTTTCATATCGGCTAATAATTGATTCAATAACGGAGTTTGGAAGACTAGAAACGATAATTTTAAATGCCCCAAATACAACTAACAGTACAATAAACCAAGTCGTCATATTGTATCATCCCCTTTACACTATTAAATAATATAACCCATATGGTAATAGTACATATGGTGAAGTTTTGTATATTTTGTGAAAAATTTTCCTTTTTCGAACGTTTTTTAACAAATGGAGATGTTTAAAGAATATAAGGTGATATTTGGTAGGATAAAAATATAAAGTTTTTTTATTTATTTGTTAGAAAAATCAATTTTGTTACAAAAAGTTGAAATCGAAGTATTTTAAAAGAAAAAGGTTTATAATAAAAACATAACTAATTACAAGGAAGTGTAACTATGAGTACTGTAGCTATCGTGTATGGTATTATTCTTTCCACAATTATTATTTTATTTTTCGTTGGAGTTTCACGTTATATTCATAAATGGAAAGAAGGCGTTGCGAAATTAAATCACATTGAAGAAGAACTCAGTGATTTAATGTTACATCATGGTAAGTAAAAAGTTTATTTTTTAACTAAACAATGTGAAGAATATCACAAAACATGCTCTCTTTAGGAAAGCATGTTTTTTTATTATGTGCTGAATAGGCACATATCATCTATTTTTCCCATACGATACATCGTTAAGTACAGAATGTTAGGAGCGGGAAAGAGGGATAAAATGAGTAATTCAGGTTATGTTACAGATAATAAAAATTTAAAGAAAAGCTCAGGAACTCCAAATCTTTTCTTTGATTCAAGAAAAAATGTCTTTTTTAAAAGAGACGAGAAAAATGTTGCGTATGAAGTAACGTCAACACAGTTACCGGCGATGATTGGGGGAGCATTTGTTGATTTGTTTATGACGAAGGGGCATATGCGAGAACCACATTGGCATCCGAATGCTTGGGAATTAGATGTTGTTGTCTCAGGGGAAGCCGTTACTTCTATATTAAATCCTGAAACGAATCAATTGCAAAATTATCATTTAAAAGCGGGGCAAACTGTCTTTATTCCAATGGGATGGTGGCATTGCATCACAGCCATAACAGAAGAAGTACAATTACATTTATTCTTCAATAACGATCAGTTTGAAACAGCCGAAGGATCGGATATATTAAGGTTGACGCCGCCAGAAGTATTTCAAGCTGCTTACGGTGTAAGTGCAGAGAAATTAGCGAAAGACCTTTCGCCAATTAAAGAGTCGGTTGTAATTGGACCGCCCACAGTAACCCGCTCTAAAGGCGATATACAGGCTGACGATTCAAATATAGTAGTTACGTTAAATGGACAAATAACTTCATGTGAAATAGAATAACTCTTTCTATTATTAGGAAGAGTTATTCTATTTTGTATAAAATTGTAATTTAGTTCGGTATAATTAATATATAGTAGGCAATTTGTTAGAGGAGGCACATTGTGAATATATTAAAGATGATAGGGATAATTGTGGGAGTTATTATAGTAGTTGTTATAGCTTTCTTTGCAGTTATGAAATATTATTTGTCAAAAGAAGATCTTGATTACGTATTAAACTACATAAAAGAACATAAAGGTGATGAAACATGTTCATTACTTATTAGAAAAAACGGTGAAGTAGTAACATCTGTAAATGAAAATAAAAAATTACCATTAGCGAGTATGGCTAAAATCGTAATAGCAGTTGAATTTGCTAAACAAGTGTCAGAAGGAAAAATTCGCCGCGATGAACAAATTTCATTGAAAGAACTAGAAAAATACTACGTTAAAGATACTGATGGTGGAGCGCATCCTGCATGGTTAGAAGATGCCAAAGCTAGAGAGTTAGTGAAAAATGAACAAATCACTTTAGAAGAAGTTGCCAAAGGGATGATTCATTATAGTTCTAATGCAAATACAACATATTTATTAGAGAAACTTGGGATAGATAGAGTAAATGAAAGTATAAAAGAATTAGAGCTTACTAGTCATGATAAGTTCTCTTCTTATACTGCTTCACTATATATGAGAGGATATGTAGAAAAAGAGCTTCATGTACAAGAGGATCAATCGTTAGAAATGATACGTAACATGTCTAATGATGAGTATAATAAACATGTGTTACAAATACATGAATGGATGAAAGATGAAAGCGAATGGAAGAAACGTGATATACCATTAAAAGTAGATATGGAATTCCAGCGTATTTGGTCAGATCGATTAGTGAGTGCAAATGCTAAAGATTATATGAGTTTAATGGAGAAGATAAATAGTAGGGAATATTCCCCAAAGTCAATGCAAGATGAAATTGATAATGTTTTTAAAGGAACAGTTGAAAATAATAAGTTGGAATATGCTGGGCAAAAAGGTGGTTCTACCGCATTCGTATTGACAAAAATTTTGTATACTACAGATAAAAAGGGAAATAAGGTTGAGGTTGTAATAATGTTTAATGATATAGATAATCAAATTACGCACCAAAAGCTTAGAAATAATATAGATTACTTCATTCGAGATGTTATAACAGATGAAGAATTCAGAAGAAAGTTATAATGAAATAATTTTATTATGTAAACAAAGGGCGCTTATTAGAAAGCGTCCTTTTCTTTTCATGATACAGGATTTCCTATTTACTCCATTGAATATAGATTGAAACTAAGAAAGGAAGAGGAACAAATGACTACAATATATTTCGTTCGCCACGCTCACTCTACATATACAAAGGAAGAAAGGGAACGTCCCTTATCTGAGAAGGGTTGGTTAGATGCACAAAACATAACAAGCTTGTTAAAAGATGAGAAGATTGATGTTGTTATTTCTAGTCCATACGAAAGAGCGATTCAGACCGTTGAAGGAATTGCGAATGCAAATAAACTATCAATACAATTGGAAGAAGATTTACGGGAAAGGTTATTAAGTAAAGAACCAGTACAGGATTTTAATGATGCTATTCAGAAGGTGTGGGAAGACTGGACTTTTGCATACGAAGGCGGGGAATCAAATGATGTAGCGCAAAGGCGTGCTGTATTATGTATGCAAAATATATTGGGAAAATATAAAGGGAAGAATATTGTAATAGGCACTCATGGGAATATTATGGTTTTACTTATGAATTATTTTGATTCGAAATATGATTTTCAGTTTTGGAAAACACTTCACATGCCCGATGTGTACAAATTAACTTTTAATAGTAATCGTTTCATTTCTGCTGAAAGAATAGAGAGAATAGGTCATCGGATAAACATTTTGTAAAAGTTTATCAAAAAAAGAGGAAAGAGAGAAGGTATTGTAGAAGTATGACTTTGTAACATAAAAAATATTTGTTAAAGGAGGCTGTTTACATGTTTGAGAAAGAGAAAGAAGGGCTTATTGAAGTTCACAACGTATATGAAATCGCACCAGCAGATGGAGCAATTATAGGTATGGCAACGGAAGAAGAAATGGAGATTGCTGCTGAACTAGAGTTACAGTACTATGCCCATTCTCGTTTATTAGAAGCAAATATTCAGTTAGACGGTTCCTCCTATAAAGAGTTACTTCAGGAGTTCCAGGAGTACGAAAGAAAATCAATGAATTTTTGGAGAGCAATACATAAACGTTTAGCTGTGCCATGGGCATGGGTACTACGTATTGATGTTGCGAATGGTCCTATATATGTAAGCAATGGGAGTTCGTATTATGAAGAAGTTGATGATGACGAAGAAGACTATGAATAGATAAGTAAGGAAGCAGCTTTAGTTGCTTCCTTTTTTTATGTAAAGTTTTGTGAAAGCTTTTCTATAATAGGAAGCCAATCATAAAATGAGCATCCCATTCCTGTTTGAATGACTACAGTTTGTTTACTGCTACCTCTCATATATACTTCTACATTTTGTCCAAATATCTCTACTGATCTATTAATAGTAATTCCCCCTAAGCTTGAAATACTTTTTGGCAAGTAAAGACGATACACCAGGCACATATGCCGAAGAGTATAGATGTACTAAGTGAAAAGGAGTTTTTTAAACCGATATAAACAATAAATAATAGTAATGCTGATGCAGGAAATCCATATAATACGCCCATAGCGAATTGACTTAACTCCTGTTTACTCCCACCTTCGAAAGAAATCCAAAATAAACTAAGTAAACTAACAAGAGGAAGGGCAGCAATAAAGCCGCCTATCGTACTATAATGTTTAGCGACTTCAGTAATCACGCCGATAATAAGTGCCGAAACGATAACTTTAACGAGGAAATGCATATTTTGCCTCCTTCGCTAATAAAGAAAAGGCTTTTTCGATTAATTGTTGCTCTTCTTTTGATAACTGTGATTCTAATATTTGTATCTTTTCTTTATCTAGCAAAGTATGCTTTTCTAATGCTTCAATTCCTTCTGCCGTTAATGTAAGGTTCACAACTCTTTCATCTTGTTTATTTCTTTCTTTCATGATAAATCCTTTTTGAATAAGGCGTTTTACATGTTCGGACGCTGTGTTATGAGATAAACCAAGTTCAGAAGCAACTTTTCCAATTGTTATATCTTTCTCCCGAGAAGTGATTTGTAAAATACGAATTGCTTGATGAGAAAGATTGTCTTCATATTCATATCGTAAGTGGTAGTAAATTGTCTCCCAATGTGGATTAATGTCTTTCATATTATAATTCCCCCTAATTTTTATATCGTATTATAAGATATATTCGCTTGATAAGAATTAAAATCCTGTTATTTTCATAATAAATGTTGAAAAAGTTTATTTTTATTGAAATATAAGGTAATCTATGTGTAAAGGTATACATTTAGCAAGAGAGAGGATGATAGCTGTGAATACATTTAAATGGATTAGTCATGAAAAGATGTATGTAGATCAAATACATGTTGAAAAATGTGGTCCTCTTTCAGTCGGCGTATATGGAGGGAATCAAGAGAGTGATGCATATGAAAGAGGAGATGCAGTGCTAGCTTGGTGGGATCCGAAATTAGAATTTGAATTTGTTATGATTTTTGATACACATCACAAAACGAAAAATATACATCATATAATAGAAGCAATTTCAGAAAGAAAAGAGAAGTTAAAAGAGTTATTTTCATATCCAATCCATTTAGCTTTTCATCATACCCATATGTATTTATTAGCGTTATTTACAGATGAGCTATTTATCGAGAAATGTGACCAAGATGATGAGGAACTTGCATGTTTAATTTGTTTACGAAAAGGCGAGTTCTTATATTGGCTATCAGTTGGTGATTGCTTCGCGTATTTATTCCATTCAGAGCAAACGGAAAATGGAAAAGGTAGGCTAAATAAGCGTAAGAACTATGAATATATAGGAAGAAAAAATGTTTTTGCAGCGAATACCCCTTGTTTTACATCAGGGATAAAGGGATTAGAAAAAGGTCAGAATCACATTGTAATGGCAACAGATGGTATTTTAGAATGTGATAAACGAAAGTTTGATGATGATCAATCTTTAGTAGAAATATTACACGACGGAACTTGTTTACAGATTGAGCCTGTATTAACAAATGTACTTCAGTGGAAAGGTAGAGATTGTGCCACTATTATTGGATGGTCCATCGATACTGAAGATAGACAATGTGCCAATTAATAAATGAAAGGGAGTTCAAGGGTTTTTGTCCTTGAACTCTTTTTTGTTAAGCGATATGAATATGATACGTTTTTAACCATTCATTTACTTGTAGCATATACTCCATAGCACTTCTTGCTTCAAAATTGTTAACCACTTTATTACTTTGATCAGCAATTGCAAGTAATATGGAATGGTTAATAAGTGAGAAAACAGGATTGTTTTTATTGCTGCACATATCAAGTGTTAAATTACGGATTGTTTGTAAATAATGTGGATCTTGTGAAGTAGGATAAGCGCTTTTTCTTCTATTTCGCACATCATCAGGTAAAGCAGGTTTCAGTGCTCTACGTAAAATACCTTTTTCAATATTATCAATACTTTTTATGTTGAAAGGAACGTTCCATAAATATTCAACTAATCTAAAATCGCAAAATGGTACACGAACTTCAAACCCTACAGCCATACTCATACGGTCTTTACGGTCAAGTAAGAACGGGAGAAATCTCGTTAAAAATAAATAAAACATTTGGCGTTGTTTCGCTTCTTTTTTACTTTCTCCTTCAAGAGTAGGTACTACAAGAACAGCTTCATGGAATCGTTTATTAATATAATGCTCAGGATTACATTGAGTTGTTACGTCGCTTAATAATAGAGAAGATGTATTTTTCCAGTTTGTTAACCACGGAAACTTATCTACATATAATAGTTCTTCTTGATGAAACCAAGGATATCCCCCGAATACTTCATCAGCAGATTCTCCAGATAAAGCTACGGTTGCATCTTTTTTCATTTCGCAAAATAGTAAATATAGTGAAGTTTCCATTTCGCCAGCACTTGGTAAATCTTTTGCACGGAGGGGAACGAATAAGTGATTTGCTAATTCTTCAGCATTCACAATAATATCATGATGCGATGTCCCTACATGTTCAGAAACACGTTTTACCCAAGGAGCGTCTAAACCAGTGCGAGCAAATGTCAGCTCGAAATCTTTTGCGCTATTTACAAAGTCAACGGAATACGTATGAAGTGTTTTATTTTCCGCTGCAAATTCTTTCCCCGCTAGTGCAGTAATACCGCTAGAATCTAATCCGCCTGATAACATACAAACAAGAGGAACATCGGCAATTAATTGTCTTTTTACTGTATCTTGTAAGATAGATAAAATATGTGAAGATGTGTCTTCGATAGATTCTTTATGGACCTTACTTTCTAAATTCCAATACTTCTTAACTACCTTTTTATCACGTGTAAAAGATATAAAATGTCCAGCACGAACTTCTTGAATATGTTTAAAGACGCCACATCCTGGAGTTCGAAATAAGCCTAATCCAAATATTTCATTTATTCCATCCGCATCAATTTCAGCAGGAACAGATGGGTGCGCTAATAGGGCTTTTATTTCAGAACCGAAAATAATGCTGTTATTTCTTTCTGTATAAAAGAGTGGTTTTACCCCTAAATGATCGCGTGCTAAAAACAATTGTTGCTTCTGATCATCCCATATAGCAAAAGCGAAAATTCCATTTAAATGTTGTACGCAATCTCCTTTCCATTCTAAATAAGCATGTAGTAAAACTTCTGTATCTGAATGAGTTTCAAATGCATGCCCACATTTTTGAAGTTGCTTTCTCAGTTCACGGAAATTATAAATTTCTCCATTATAAGTAAGAGCATACGTGTAATCTCCGGCACGAAATGTTTTTGGCTGCGTTCCGCCTTCTGGGTCAATAACAATTAAACGTCGGTGTGCAAAGGCCGCACGAGGAGAAAACCAAAATCCTTCAGCATCAGGACCACGATGCTGAATACTATTTGCCATCTTTTCTAAAATAACATGTTGATTTGAAAGATCCTTCTTCCAATCTATCCAGCCTGTAATTCCACACATACAAATCTCATCTCCTAATTTTAAATAGTAGGTTAACGAAATAAAATGTACACTAAGTTAAAGAATGGTTATGTAAATAGTGTACTACATTAATTAAATTGTAGACTTGAGAAAATTTTCTTCAAATTCAAAGTTATATGAGACAATAGGTAAGGAAAAGTATTCCATTACATACAAAAAATAATAAAAAAGATGAGAGAAAACTTTTTTCTGGACGTTATATAGAGTGTAAAAGCTTTTACAAAAAAATAAGGGGAATCGCTACATGAAATCAAATGAGAAAAATTTTATAAAAAGATTACAGCGACAAAAAGAAGATGCGCTAGAATTTGTTGTCGATACATACTTACCACTCATAAAGGGGATTACGCATAAAGTTCTTCTTCCAGTTCAAAATGATGGACTCATAGAGGAATGTGTAAATGATATATTTCTTTCCATTTGGAATAACGCAAATAAGTTTCATGGAGAGCCGAGTGATTTTAAAAAATGGATTGCAGCGATTGCAAAGTTTAAAGCAATTGATTATTACCGGAAAGCAACTAAAAAAGTAGAAATCATTTCAGATGAGTTTCATATAAGTACGGAAAAATCGGCAGAAGACGAATTAATCGTTATGGAAGATAGGGAAGAATTATTGAAGCTTATTAATCAATTAGAACCGTTAGATCAAAAAGTGTTCATTATGAAATATCTACTCGGTATGAAGACAGAAGAAATAGGTGACAAGTTAGGATTAACTCGAGCGGCGATAGATAATCGTGTGTATCGCGGGAAAAAGAAGCTACAACAAAATGCTACGAATATTAGTTTTGGAGGTAGTGTAATATGAAAGATATTTATGAACTATTAAATGATATTGATATAGATGAAAAAGAACTTGAGGAAATTGAGGCTTCTGAAATTGAAAAAGAAAAAGTGAAGCGTAATTTAAAACAATCTATACGTACGAAGAAAAAGGTGAAAACTTGGAAAAAAGGTGTCGCTGCTGCATCTATTTTAGTTGGATTATCAGTTGCGACACTGGGTATCGGATTTCCTACATATGCTGGGGGATTGCCAATTGTAGGTGACATATTCCGATTTTTAGATAATGGTAGAACAGGGTTATATGAAAATTATAAAGAGTTTTCGACTGAATTGAATATGACGAGAGAGAGTAATGGGGTTAAAGTTACAATTAATGATGCTGTGTTTGATGGTAGAACAATCACGATCACATATTCTATTGAGAGTGATAAAGATTTAGGAGAGAAACCTTTCCTATTTGGAAGTCCGCAAGTTATGGGCTTTAATGGCGGGGGAGGTAGTTCGAAAGTTACAAAAGTTGGAGAGAGAAAATATGTAGGTATGACCACTATGAGTGGTATTGATAATGAAAGGCTAGATGTTGCAAATGTTTGGTGGGATATAGAAGCAATTGAGTTGGATTATGAAGGTAATGCAATAAAGGGGAACTGGAATTTCGCACTTAGTTTAAAAGCAATGGATAGTAAGGAAGCAAAGGTTAATGGGGTTTCTGAAAATGAATTAATAAAAGTAAATATAGACAAAATGGAAGTAACCCCGATGTCATTTATTGTTTATTACAAGCAGGAAGAATCTAAGGCATTAAGAAGTATATGGGATAGCGCTGATGTGGAATTAGAAATAAAAGATGATTTAGGAAATCGATATGCAGGTAAAGGAAATGGTGGAAGTAGTACAGTAGCGGAGCCATATAAAAGTAGTTGGAGTGCCACATTCCAAAAATTGAACGAAAATGCAACAAAGCTTATCGTTACACCTCATGTGAATTTGCGAGTGCATACACCTGAAAATCATGGTGGAGTGGAGTATGTTAATGGGAAAGAGAAGAAAATTGAAGTGCCGAAAAATGAAGCGAAGAGTAAAGATATAGTGTTAGATGATATTGTCATTGATTTAAAGAAATAAAAGAGAGACTGCCTGAAACCATTAGGCAGTCTCTCTTTTCGTTAAAAGCTAGTAACAAGCAATGCATGTGGATGCTGCGTTTTATATTCATCTTTCCACGGAATGTTTAGTTGTTCCCACGTTTCACCGCTATCATTGGATTGAAACACGCCGTTGTTATTTAAAGTGTAAAACGTATGTGGTTCTACTGGATTTGTAGCAAACATCGAAATGACTGTACCAATTGCAGATGGTAGACCTTGCTGTACTTGCTCGAAAGGAGTATCTTTCGTTTTTCGATAAATATAAGATTCATAAGGAATACGGTGATGAGCGAGATCAGCACTCGGTGCAGCAGACACGAGAATTGTATCGCAATCAGCTGGGTTGATAGCCATGCTGTATAAATAATGATGTTCAAGTCCTTCACTACATGAGATCCAGCTGTTTCCACTGTTATAACTTTCAAGATAGGCACGATCAGGTCCGCCCATAAACCCATCACCACATGATGCATAAAGGCGATTTGGGGCTTCAGGGTGCATGAGTAATTGATGAGCATCGATAGGGGCACCGAATTTTTTATCAATCCATGTATGCCCTTTATCGTTACTTTGAATAACAGCACCAGCTTCGATTGAAACGTGGATTGTATTTGGATTGTTTGGATCAATTGTAATCCAGCGTACGTGATGGGTAAAAGGTCTAGGCGGGAAAGCCCACGTATAAGAAGATAATAATGATTTCATATTTTTAAGTTCAGTCCACGTTACACCGCCATTTTCTGAACGAAATAAAGCACTAGGTTCTGTACCTACATAAACGACTCCATATCCGTTAACTTGTTCATTAGGGCTTATCGTAATGGAAGTGATTGAAGAATGTAAAATACCGTCTTCTTTCGGAAAGTCAAAGTAACGATAAGAATCTCCAATTGGTCTCCATGAATCCCCACCATCATCGCTTAACCATAGACCTCGTCCAAATGTTCCACAATATACACGATTCTTTTGAAATGGATCAACTGCAATACAAGTAGGCTGCATATTTTGTAAGTGGTAAGTCGTTTCGTAGTTACCATCTTGTTCTTTTATTACAACAAGTTCACGCTCCATACAGAGAAATAAACGTTTCATTTAAGTAACCTCCTTAAAAATTCTTTCATTAGTAAACAATATGAAAATAAAAAAGAAGTAGTCTTGTTTTTATTTGAGAAAAAGGACTTGTTTGAAAAGTAGCGAAGTGTGTATACAGAAGGAATCGGGATAAAGTGAAACTTTAATCAGTGGGGGTTTTGTTCATCCCCACTGATTATTAGCCTTCACCAATCGGACGTTAATGCGGGATAAAGGGAGTGAGTTTGTTTCATACTAACATACAGATATTGCACTTAAAGGAGCATTTGTATGGGAAACTCACATGATCACGGTCATTCAAAAAATAAAAAGGCGTTACTAATTGCCTTCCTATTAACGACCAGCTTTATGATTGCTGAAGTTATTGGAGGGTTTGTAACAAATAGCTTAGCACTATTATCTGACGCGGGGCATATGTTAAGTGATGCAGTATCCTTAGCGTTAAGTTTACTTGCGCTCAAGCTTGGAGAAAAAACAGCAACGGCTGCAAAAACATACGGGTATAAGCGTGTCGAAATGTTAGCGGCATTATGTAACGGTGTCGTTCTTATTGTTATTTCGATATATATTTTTATTGAAGCAATTCGTCGGTTTAAAGAGCCAGTGGAGATTGCTAGTAATGGGATGCTCATTATTGCTGTACTTGGTTTGCTTATTAATATTGTATCAGCTTGGATATTAATGAGAGGCGGAGATGTGAAAGGGAATTTGAATTTAAGAAGTGCTTTCTTACACGTACTAGGCGATTTATTAGGTTCAGTCGGAGCAATTATTGCTGCGTTGCTTATTAAATTTTTTGATTGGAATGCCGCAGATGCGGTTGCTAGTATTCTTGTGTCTATTTTAGTCATTATAAGTGGATGGCGTGTAACACGTGATACAGTTCATATACTAATGGAAGGTGCACCGCAGCATATAGATGCTGAAGAGGTGAAAAATACATTATTAAATATTACTATTGTAAAAGAAGTTCATGATTTACATATATGGTCTGTAACATCAGATTTTCTAGTATTAACTTGCCATCTTATTATTAAAGGTAATGAAACGCAAAGTGTATTGAAAGAAGCAACGGATGTATTAAAGGAAAAATTTCATGTAGAACATGTCACCATTCAAGTAGAAATTGAGGGTGAATTTAACCATAATGAGACAACTTGCAAAGTATGAAAGAAAAAGGGTATGAAAAAGTGTCATAACATTTTTCGCGTGGCATACATATATATAATGTGGCCACAAATACTTTGTAATGTAAATATTTCATAAGATTACTTTACTTATTAAGAATCATCTTTTATAATCAAAAGTGGTAATTGATAAAGATTATCATTTTCAATGATCGTAGAAAGGAGTTTTTTAAAAGATGAGTAGTCAACTCCGTTTTGCTGTTGAAAATCGTAAGAGGCATTTAATTGATGAGTTAATTGGAGCAGGTGTGTTTAAGATTCGCGAACGACAATTATACGAGCTGTCTTTAGAGGAATTGGAAAAAGAGTACGAGCATATTGAAGAATTTGCAGACATTCAGGCATAGCCATATAGAGTAGTAAAGAAAGAGCATGTTACATAAAAGTGTAACATGCTCTTTTTTGATTATGGAAAAATATTGTAGATCGGTTGGTGTTAAAATGCTAGCAAGATTTTTGATTTGATTTTTTTCAGCTGTAGGTAATGCCGCAATCCATCCACCAGCCCCTTGTATTGTAATAAATGATGTGTGTTCTTTTGGGGAAGGGGAAATATAGTAGTACATATGAACTGAGAACAGCAGTGGAAATCTTTGTTGTGGCAAATATTAAAAAAGTTATTATTAGATAGTTTTTTCGAAAGAAATAAAAATACAACATTTTTTATATTTTTCATTGCGAAAAGCGCAATCTACTTTTACAATAGAAAGGGTTGTGAATATATTATACTGAAAAAATAAATCGAAATAATATGAAAATTTTGTTTTGTCTTCGCTAATTGTATACTACATACACGTAAGACGACATACATCATGTTATCGACTTGTAAGGAGAGAAAAAAATGAAAAGTGTAAGATTACCCTCGATGCTAGAAATCATCATTCTTTTATTCCTATTTCTTGCTGTCGTCTTTTCCTTCCAAACGATTTTTGATCTCCCAATTCAATTAGCGCTATTTATTTCATGGTTTTTAGTTATTGCGCTTGGATTAAGGTTAGGATTTCGTTATCAAGAATTGCAAGATGCAATTACGAAAGGGATTTCTAATGGATTAGAAGCAATTCTTATTTTAGTTGCAGTTGGAGCTTTAATTGGAACATGGATTGCTGGTGGGGTTGTACCTACATTAATTTATTATGGATTAGAATTCATTCACCCTAGCATATTCTTATTGGCAACTTTAATTATTTGTTCAATAACTTCTATCGCGACAGGAACATCATGGGGAACAGTTGGAACAGCTGGTATTGCTATGATGGCGATTGGGGAAGGGCTTGGATTACCACTTCCGCTTGTTGCGGGTGCAGTTCTTTCAGGAGCTTATTTTGGAGACAAATTATCACCACTTTCTGATAGCACAGTTCTTGCAGCTTCTATGGCAAAAGTAGATGTTATTGCTCACGTTCGAGCTATGCTCGTATTAGACGTTCCAGCTTTTATTATTACCAGCATTATGTTTACTGTTGCTGGATGGATGTATGGCGGGGATAATGTAGATTTAAATAGAGTAGAGTTTTTAAAAGAAGCTTTATTAAAGCAATTTGATATTAAAATATGGATGCTTGTTCCGGCTGTAATCGTTATTGTGCTATTGGCGCTGAAGAAACCTTCTATGCCAACAATTGCTATGGGAGCTTTAATTGGTGCAATTTGGGCAACTCTTTTCCAAGGGATGCACTTTGGAGAGGCAATTGGAACAGCATATAACGGATTCTCAATTCAATCTGGTGTCGAGTTTGTCGATAAGTTATTAAACCGTGGTGGAATTAACGGTATGCTTAGTTCAGTAGCCGTTATTATTTTCGGCTTAGGTTTTGGTGGACTACTTGAAAAGCTAGGTGTTCTAAAAGTAATCGTATCAAAATTTGAGAAGAAATTAAATTCTGCAGGTAATGTAACATTGTCTACATTAATCGTGGCATTCTTAGCTAATATATTTGGTTGTGCGATGTATGTATCACTTATTTTAACACCGAAAATTATGGAAGATAGCTATGATAAATTAAAAATAGATCGCCGTGTATTAGCACGTAACTCAGAAGTAGGTGGAACGTTAACTTCTGGTATGGTTCCGTGGTCGGATAATGGTATTTTTATGGCTGGTATTTTAGGTGTAGCAACGTTCTCATACGTTCCGTTTATGTGGTTAAGCTTCGTTTCATTAATTTTGGCAGTTATTTACGGATATACAGGGAAATTCATTTGGTATGTAGATGACGTTGAAAAAGGGAAGCAAGCATCATAAAAAAATACCTTCTGCCACCGCAGAAGGTATTTTTTTTATATATACGAGTGAGAATTCTTATCATTTGTATGGAAGTCTGTTAAAATGAGAAATGTAGGTATTTTATTTTCAAGGGGATGAAAAAATGGAGTACAGAATTGAAAGTGATACATTAGGAGAAATGAAAGTTCCAGCTGATAAATTATGGGCAGCACAAACACAGCGTAGTAAGGAAAATTTTCCGATTGGAACAGAGCATATGCCGCTTGAAATTGTAAAAGCATTTGCGATTTTAAAGAAGAGTGCAGCGATTAGCAATCAAAAATTAGGGAAGTTATCAGAAGAAAAAGCACAAGCAATTGCGGAAGCTGCTGATGAAGTTATCGCAGAAAAATGGAATGAACATTTTCCACTTGTCGTATGGCAAACAGGTAGTGGTACACAATCGAATATGAATGTAAATGAAGTAATTGCAAACCGCGGTAATCAAATTTTGAAAGAAAAGGGATCTGACGTACATATTCATCCGAATGATGACGTGAACATGTCTCAAAGTTCAAATGATACGTTCCCAACAGCACTTCATGTAGCGTGTGTGATTGCGGTAGAAAATCATGTATTACCAGCTATTACGAAATTAAAAGAAACATTAGCAGAAAAAGTAACTGCATTTGAACATATTATTAAAATCGGTCGTACGCATTTACAAGATGCAACACCGTTAACGTTAGGACAAGAAATTAGCGGATGGCACCGTATGCTTGAAAAAACAGAGCGTATGATTGCAGATAGCAATACATATATGAAAGAATTAGCAATTGGTGGTACTGCGGTTGGAACTGGAATTAATGCGCACCCTAAATTTGGTGAGATGGTAGCAGAAGAAATTAGTCTGTTTACAGGTAAACAATTTGTTTCTGCACCAAATAAATTCCATGCGTTAACGAGCCATGATGAAGTTGTATTTGCACACGGAGCATTAAAAGCATTAGCTGCTGATTTAATGAAGATTGCTAACGATGTGCGTTGGCTTGCAAGTGGTCCGCGTAGTGGTCTTGGGGAAATTATTATTCCTGCAAATGAACCAGGAAGCTCTATTATGCCAGGTAAAGTAAATCCAACGCAAAGCGAAGCGCTAACAATGGTTGTAGCACAAGTTATGGGAAATGACACAACAATCGGATTTGCTGCGAGCCAAGGTAATTTTGAGCTAAACGTATTCAAACCAGTTATCGCTTACAACTTCCTGCAATCTGCTCACTTATTAGCTGATGCAACCGTTTCATTTAATGATAAATGTGCAGTTGGTATTGAAGCAGATGAAGAAGTAATTAATGAAAATGTAAATCGTTCATTAATGCTTGTAACCGCACTAAACCCACATATCGGGTATGAAAATGCCGCGAAAATTGCAAAGCATGCTCATAAAGATGGATTAACTTTAAAAGAAGCAGCACTGCAATCAGGATTACTAACAGAAGAGCAATTTGATGAAATTGTAGACCCGAAAAAAATGATTGCGCCGAAAGAATAATAGAAGAGGCCAAGGTTCTTAATTTAGAATCTTGGCTTTTTTATCGCCCAAATAATCGCATTACTAACATCCCATTTCGTAAAACAATAAATGATAGCTAAAGGAAACTTTTGAATAGCTCGATTCCATTCTTGTCTAGCTTCTTCATACTCACAATCATATCTTGTAATAATTTCACCTGTTAATCCTTCATAACTTAACTCATACATAATAAGCACCTTTCATTCATTTTGTGTAGAAGTTTACTTTTTTAGAAATAGTGTATGTTCGTATCGTTTGTTTGTGATGGAGGGGTAGTATCTTTATGTAATAAAAAATAGACTAACTATTGGGTAGTTAGCCTGAGGGGAGAATAAATATGTAAACGGCGGTTTTGCTTGGGGAGGATATTCAATTCTTATATAGTTATCCTAATAGCATAGAACTGTCTCAAACAAAACTATTCATTTGAGGTGCTATTGATTATTTTCACATTTGGCCAGTTTTCTTTTAAGAGTGAAATGAATTTCTCCTCTTCTTGTGGTACGAAAGATGTTACTGAGTCGAATAAATTATAATGAATTTCTATTTGCTGTCTTGTACAATTTTCTGAACGAAGCTTTTTACCAGAGTATTTAATGTGGCGTATATCTTCAAATGGAATTTCAGTACGGAGTATGAAACCATGTTTAAAAACAAGGGCAGATTCCGTTATTTTGTAATGAAAAAAATAGAAAGAAGAGAGATTCACGATATTTAAGAGCATCATGAGAGTGAAAAAAATAGAATTCTCATTTTGAAAGAATAGGGAAATGAAAAAAACAACTAAAAACAATGAGATTAAAATGATATGAAATGGATTTTTTTTCGCTTTAAATTTCAAGTGAATCACCTCGGTATACCAGTTATTAAAATAATTAAATCACAATATTGTAATGAAACGTAAAAATATGCAACATTACATATTTTTACGTTTCATTATTCGTGTAAACTTTTTTTGATGGGGTAAATTTAAATGAAGTTTTACAAAAGTGGAGTTGCATAAAATGATTTGCAGAAAAAGCATTAAAGTAATAGTCATAATTTGTTGTATGATGATGATTAGTGGTTGTTCAAATAGATTCGTTGAGGATGGAAATCGAAAACATGTATTTGTACAAGCAAGTAAAGTTTTAGTAGAGGTTGTTTATAAAATATATAAAAGGTAAAAGGTGTTTCCATATACGGAAACACCTTTTTTGTAGTTAAAATTGAATGCTGGAAGGGTCTTGAATAGTAGTCATGTTTTGTTTCACATCCCATAATAATTAGTTTGTTACAATACATTCGTTTTTCGGTGTGATAAGTCCTATTTATCATGGTTAGATAAATATTTTTATAAAAGTTTGTAAAATAGGTAAACGAAACATTGAAACGTTTACTTTTTATATGTTAAGATGATGAAGTGATAATAAACGTTATTGTAATTTGTTTGTTTTTAAATAAACATTTTGAAGGAGTGTTTAGTATGAGTGATATATCAGAGAAGTTTTGGGATGCGTCGGTAGAGGAATTGAAGAAAGGGTATGTATTTGACGAGGTAGCAGAGGAGTATATTTGTTTAGCTTGTGGAGAAACGTTTATTAAAGGGGTTATTTATCAAGAAAATCAAGTTTTGTATGAAGCAGAGAAGTTTGTACAGTTGCATATTCAAAATGAGCATACGTCTATGTTTGAATATTTATTAAATCTTGATAAGAAGTTTACAGGTTTAACTGATTTGCAAAAGAAAATGGTTCAGTTTTTCCATATGGGACTTAACGATAAAGAGATTGTAAAAGAAATGGACGGCGGGAGCACGTCGACGATTCGCAATCATCGATTTACATTGCGAGAGAAAATGAAGCAAGCGAAAGTATTTTTAGCGTTAATGGAATTGTCAGAAGAAAAATCAAAAGTTCAAACTAAATTTGTACCGATTCATAGAACAGCTACGATGGTGGATGATCGATACAATATTACAGAGGAAGAAAATGCTGAAGTTTTAACAACGCATTTTACAGAAGGTTTGGATGGACCGCTTTCTAAATTTCCGAAAAAGCAAAAGCGTAAATTAATTATATTACGTCATTTAGTGAAGAAATTCGATAGTAATAAAAAGTATACTGAAAAAGAAGTAAATACAGTTTTAGAAAATATATATCCGGATTTTGTAACTTTGAGAAGATATTTAATTGAATATGGTTTTTTAGATAGAACAGCTGATGGAAGCCAATATTGGGTGAAGTTATAAGAATGAAGAGAAGAAAATGAATAGAAGCACATCATAAAAACAACTATACAAAGAGATAGAGGATTACAGATACGAAAAATATGTTAAAGTTCTATGATGAATTTGAAAATAGTGAGTGGAAGAAGAATTTACTTTAACGAGCAAACAGTATAGAAATGGTTGGAGTAATTACAACTATTTGAGCACGGATTTAACCGTGCAGATTTTAAATAAAAGGAGAAATGAAATTTGAAACCACCTACAGATAACAATAAAGAAGGTGTAGAGTCACAGAAGTCAGAAACGGAACATAAGCCGATATGGAAATCGATGTCCATGTTTTTAGTACCGTTACTTTTAAGTAATGTATTACAGTCAGTTGGACAGTTATTTGGAATGGTAGTAGTAGGAAGATGGCTTGGCGTAAATGATCTAGCAGCTATATCGGCGTTCTTCCCGTTATTTTTCCTGCTCGTTTCATTTGTAATTGGAATTGGTTCTGGTAGTTCAATTTTAATTGGTCAGGCATTTGGTGCTAAAAATGAAGAGCGCTTAAAAGCTATCGTTGGTACGACACTTACGTTTACTTTTATTATCGGAGTCGTGTTGGCGATAATAGGTAGTATTTTTGCGATGGATATTATGCGCCTTATGGGAACACCAGAAAATATTATTGAAATAAGTGTGCATTACGCAAGAATTTTATTTATATCTATGCCAGTATTATTTTTATATTTTGCATACACAACATTTATGAGAGGTACAGGAGATTCTAAAACGCCATTTTACTTTTTAATCGTTAGTACAGCGCTAAATATGATCTTATTACCAATTCTTATTTTTGGCTGGTTAGGAGCTCCGAAATTAGATGTTTACGGAGCAGCCTATGCTTCAGTTATATCTACAGTTATTACGTTTATTGTCATGCTATTGTATTTAAAGAAGAAAAATCATCCACTGCAATTAGACGCTACAGTAAGAAAATATCTTCGTATGGACTGGGAGTTATTAAAGTTATTATTACGACTTGGTATTCCAGCGAGTATTAATATGATATTAGTTTCATTATCAGAAATTGCGGTAATCGCATTTGTGAATCGCTATGGATCAGATGCAACAGCGGCGTATGGTGTTGTGAACCAAGTTGCAAGTTATGTACAAATGCCAGCAGTTAGCCTTGGCATTACAGTATCAATTTTTGCAGCGCAATCAATTGGTGCAAACCAATTTAATCGATTACAGAAAGTTGTTAAGGCCGGAATTATTATGAATTATATCATTGGTGGTGTATTAATATCGCTTATTTATTTATTCTCAAGAGATATTTTAGCACTATTTTTGACAAGTCAAACTACAATTGAAATTGCTCATAGTTTAGTTATGATTACATTATGGAGTTACTTAATTTTCGGTCATGCACAAATTATTAGTGCGACAATGCGAGCAAGTGGTACAGTACTTTGGCCAACTGTGATTAGTGTTGTATCAATCTGGCTTGTTGAAGTACCTGTAGCGTATTATCTTTCTTACCATACGAGTCTTGGTATAGAAGGAATTTGGATTGGATATCCAGCGGCATTCATCGTCAGCTTAATATTACAGTATGCATACTATAAGCTTTCATGGCAGAAGAAACGAATTACACGATTAGTGAGTTAAAAGATGAAAATGTCCCTAAGTCATTATACTTAGGGACATTTTTTTGATGAATGCTTATAAATAACTTTTTAAAGTTATGTCAAAATGTTGTCTAATGAGTTTTCCATTATCCATATAAAACTCCCAAGCTGTATCTGGCTCACCGATAATTTCAAATGAACCTTCTGTAATATATAAAGCGCAATTATCTTCTAATGCAATGCCCTCTATATTACCTTGGTGAGTTTGTAAAAACGTATGGAAGGCATTCATTCTATTTAATTGATTGTAATGGGGGCAAAATCTTTTGTTAACAATACTCCAGCCACTACTTTCTATATAACCAGAACCTTCATAATCTGAACGAATGCTAGATGTGAACCAGCACATCGCACCGGCACTATATCCTGCAATAAGTGTTCCACGTTTTAAAGCAAATAGTAACTTTTCATCTAATTTATGTTCTTTCCATTGTTCAAGCATATGAACGTAATTCCCACCGCCAAGATAAATTAAATCGGCAGAATGAATCATCTCATCTATTTCATATTTAGTAGGTGTTTCGGTTGTAAAGCGTAAAATTTGAACCTCACAATGTAATTGCTTTTCAAACGTTTCTAAAAATAACTCTATATATCCTTCATCATCACGACTAGCTGTTGGAATGAATAATACTTTTGGGTATTGTTTATTTGTTAATTCTATAAGTCGTTCATTAATATGCAAGTGATTTGGATCTTGTAAATCACCGCCACCAACGACAGCTAATTTCATAGTAAAGCACCACCTAATAATATTTGTTATGTAAAAATTCGATAGCGGGGAGTTACATTCCTTCTGTGATTTAATGAATAAGGGGAAATAAAGTGAACAATATATTGAAATAGCATAAGGAGTCGATAGCTGTGGATAGAAAGGAATTAGAAGCAGTTTATCCCGCTATTTGAGGGCAGTAAGACTCCCACCTCAAAATTCGGCTGGAGCAAAGAAGTTAGGTGGGAGTCGGGCTGCCCGTAAACGCCCGATTGGTGAGGGCTAATAATCAGTGGGGGATGAACAAAACCCCCACTGATTAAAGTTTCACTTTATTGATATATAATACTGGATAATATTGTTTCAAAGTATGGAAACAATATGTTTAAATGAATATAACGGCGTACTAATTAATATTGAAAGAGTGTTTATATTTAAAAAGTGCGGGGAATACCAGAGGTTTTACAAAAGTGGTTTTTACTTTTTATTGGAAGTTATTTTATAATATGGTAAAATTATATCAATATATTTATTAAAGTAGAATGAAAAGAGGGAGCGTGAAAGAGTGGATTTTCGATTTGAGTTTGCAGCGAAGGTGAAAGAATATTTAGATGATGAAAAAGATGAAAAAATAATAAAAGATGGACACAGAGATATAATTTTTAAATATTTATATCCGTTAGAGAGTGAAATTGGCATTTTTAAAAACCCTAACTTTACTTTTTTTGCATCAGGAAGACGTTCACATATAGTATTAGAAAATATTGAATTTAAAACAGAAGTAAACGTAGAAAGTAATATAATTGAAATTACAAAAATAGTGGATAATGTGGTAATTCCATTAGATACTATCGTAGCAAAAAATCGGGAATTATTTGCACTCGGGCGTAATGAGAAATTTAGTGCGCAAATATTAGAATATTATCTCTATGCTACATTTGGAGAGAAGTTAGGCTTACAATGAATCGAACGCGGTACAGATAACTAATTAGTGGAGATGAGGATCCATTTAAGTATCAGTTAATATCATTCATGTTTGACCTTCTATATATTTTATACTACAATCTGTAGTGTGAAAGGGGCCATACGATGTTTACTCAAAACTACAAGTTAAATGAGCAAGGGTTAAATCACTTTTTCGGACCGCTTGAAGCGAAAATAATGGAAATTATTTGGGCTACTGAGGGTATTACCATTAAAGATGTGCAACAGAAATTAAGTGAAGAATCCCTGGTGAATTTTAATACTGTAATGACAGTTATGAACAGATTAGTAGAGAAAGCACATTTAGAAAAGCATATCGTGAAAAGAAGTGGTATGTATCGTACTACACAAACGAAAGAAGCATTTTTATCTAATCAAACGAAGAAAATGACACAGGAATTAATGGGTGAATTTGGAGATCTTGTTGTGAACCATATGATAGATGAGTTAGAACAAGCTGATCCATCTTTAATAAAAAAATTAGAAGAGAAATTAAGTCAGCTAAAAAAAGAGGACAGATAAAATGAAGTGGCAAATGCGTAAAATCATTTTGTTAGCAGTGACTATTAGTGTTCTTTTTTTTAGTATGTTAGTATACTACGTCACATACCCATTTCTTTTTCAAAATAAAGCATTTTTTCTTTCACAGTTTTGTTTATTTGAATTGCAAAAACATATGAGGGAATTATCAATACTCCGCATTATGATAGCCGGATTACTGTTATTTACTGTAATCATTATAAGTAAAAGAATTTGGAAGCAGTTTTTTTATAGTAAAAAATTGAAAAGAGATCTCGTGTCTATTACTAGAAAAGGAAAGCAAGTGTACGTATTATCAACGTTACAGATTACGGCATTTACAATTGGATTATTTCGACCGAAAATTGTCATTTCAGAAGGAATATTTCAGGCGTTTTCAGAGGGAGAAATTGATGCGATTGTATTACATGAGGAATATCATCAAAAAAATCGAGATCCATTAAAGTTATTTTTCTTTACATTGTTAGCTGAAGGAATGATGTACATTCCTATATTAAAAGGAATGCTGCAGCGTTATCATGTGTATCAGGAGCTATCAGCTGATAAATATGCGATGCAAAAAATGAAATCTTCATTTGATCTAGGTAGTGCATTATTAAAGTTAATTAAAATAAAGACGATGGAAAATCAATGTATTACAGCTTCGTTTGCGAAAACTGCAATTAATTTACGAATTGAGCAAGTGTTGAATGAGAAAGTTATTAAGTTGAATATACCATTACATACGAATTCAGTATATGTAACGTTAGGGCTATTTTGTATGTCGATTGTACTTATTGTTGGAGAGTGCATATAGCCTCTTTTTTTTAATAGTTAACACTACGATTTGTAGTGTGTTTAGGAGGAATAAAATGAATGCGGCGGATTTAACAATTTGGCTAGTAGTAGGGGCTGGGATACTTTCATTTATATCACCATGTTCTTTACCGCTATATCCATCTTATTTATCATATATTACAGGTGTTTCTATTCAAGATTTAAAAGAAAATCGTGGAATTATGCAAAAGTCAGCGATTATACATACATTATTTTTTATGATCGGTTTCTCGGTTATTTTTTATGCGTTAGGTTTATCGGTAAGCTGGATTGGGATCACTTTTTCATCTAATCAAAGGCTGATTCAGCAAATTGGTGGGATTTTTATTGTTTTAATGGGGTTATTTATGACTGGATTGTTTCAGCCTAAGTGGCTTATGGCAGAGAAAAAGGTACAGTATAGAAGTAAATCGACTGGATATATTCGTTCAATTTTGGTCGGCATGACATATGCAGCAGGATGGACACCATGTGTTGGACCGATATTTTCTGCAGTGCTTATGCTCGGTGCGACCAATCCTGAAAGTGCGCTTCTGTATATTACAGCGTACACCCTTGGATTTGCAGTTCCGTTTTTCGTGATGGCATTTTTTATTGGAAAGATAAAATGGATTGTTACATATGCCAATGTCATGATGAAAATTGGCGGTGGAATGATGATACTAACAGGGGTTTTATTATATACAAACCAAATGACGAAAATTACAGCATTCTTTATTCGTATATTTGGTGGATTTACAGGATTTTAGAAATGAGGAGGAAGAAAAGTGAAGAAACTAATTGCTATTATACTGGCCGGGGCACTAATTTGGGCAGGGGTTAATTTTTATAATACAAAGAAAGAAGAAAAAGAAAGAAAAGCGAAACAAGCGGAGTTACAAGAGAAAGAAGTATTGCCACAAGTGGGATTTAAAGCACCAAACATAACATTAAAAGGATTGGACGGGAAGCTGTATTCGTTAAATGATGCAAAGGGAAAACCATATGTTATTAATTTTTGGGCATCATGGTGTGGCCCATGTGAAATGGAGGCTCCTGACCTAGTTCGTTTGTATGATAAATATAAAAAGGATGTTGAAATCTTTGCGGTAAATGCAACAATCGGGGATCCAGTACAAGAAGCGAGCGCATTCGCAGATCGCCATGGATTTAAATTTCCTGTTCTATTAGATATGGACGGAGTAGCTGGAATAGATTATAAAGTATTTTCTTTACCAACGACATTTTTTGTTAATAAAGATGGAATTATTGTAGATCAGGCACGAGGTGTATTACCTCCAGATCAATTAGAAGAGAAGTTTAAGAAAATAATTGAGAATTAAGAGGGGATTTCATAGTGATGGAGTGGATGGTGAGGTTACAACCCGTTTCTCTTATAATAGGAAGTCTATTTGGATTTACTCTGATGAAACTAAGGATGAAAAAGCAAAATATTCAATATGAAAAAATGATGGATGCAGTAACGAATGGTCTTCTCATCATTGTATTAGTATGGAAATTCGCACCGGAAATTTTAAATCCAGTATGGGCCATTGGGGCGCCGGTGCAAGCATTATTAGCTGTAGGAAGTATTCAACATATTATAGTAGGTTTTATTATGGCTAGTATATACATTGTTTGGAAAAGTAAAAAAGAGCAATTTTCTCTTCGAATTTTACTTGATACATTGCCCTTTGGATTGTGTGTGAGTATTATCTTTTATTTTCTATTCCATCAAGAAGTAGGTATACAAACGACACTCCCATGGGGGATGAAAATATATGAATCAAAATTTTTGTATCATCCTATTTTCATGTATGAGATTATACTCGCACTCGGTATAATTGGCTCGTTATGGATTAAAAATGAAAGAGTAGGGAATGGAAAGAATATAAGTGTTTTTCTAATTTGCGAGGGAATTGCTCATATCATTATTTCGCTTATTAGTGAACAAAATTCAGTTCTATTTGGTCTTTCAATACAGCAAATACTCAGTTTTTGTGTTATTAGTTTAGGGATTTTATTAGTACCAAAAAAATAAAAATAGCCATGTACGGAGAGCATCCATGCATGGCTATTTTTTTATCATCACATGAATTAAAAAATCGGCGGAGTAACAGAGAATAAAACAATCGCATTTTTCTCGAATTGATTTACCCATTTATGTTTTAAATAAGCTGGTATTTTTACGCTATCACCAGTTTCTAATGTGTATTCTTCTTCATTTAAGTGCAATGTGATTTTCCCGTCTAATACAAATGCTAATTCTTCTCCTTTATGTTCTAGAACATTTTCTGATGAAGCAGTATTCGGTGGGATAGTCATAATTGCTGTTGCTAAATTTCCTGTGAAATCAGGTGATAACAATTCATATGATAAATTATCGATAATCATTTTTTTTCTTTTATTAGAACGTACGATTAAATCGTCTGTATTAGTTTCTTCAAGTAAAAAACTAAATGTTGGAACGTCAAGAGCTTTTGCGAGTACCTTTAATGTTTGAATGGAAGGGTTAGCAGAACCATGTTCAATTTGACTAAGCATTGATGGTGTGATTTCGGCCATCTTTGCTAGTTCTTTACTAGTTAATCCTTTTTCTTTTCTTTGTTTTTCAATTTTTTTACCGATATCTATATTTTCCATAATAAATGCTCCTTAATGATTATTAAATTATATTTAAGTAAATTAAATTAAAATTAACTGAAACTGAATTTTATGTTAAACTATATTAAAATTAATTTAATTATAATTTATTATATGGCTAGCTACAAGAATATGAGGAGGAAGAGAAATGAAGGGGATAGAGGCATTAAAAGAGCGATACCCACTATTAAACAACCTTATTGCAACGGAAGAAGTATTTTGGATGAATCCGAATACAGAAAAGTATGAAACGGCAATAAAAGGTTCGCCGCTTAATGAAGAAAATGTAAAAGATGCGGAAGAGAGATTAAAGCGCTTCGCACCATATATTGCGAAAGTTTTTCCGGAAACGAAAGAAACGAGCGGAATTATAGAATCTCCTTTAGTAAAAATACCTTCTATGAAACAATCTTTAGAGAAAAATTACGAGCAACCTATATGGGGAGAATTATTATTAAAGTGTGATAGTCATCTTCCGATATCAGGATCAATAAAGGCAAGAGGCGGAATATACGAAGTGTTGAAACATGCAGAGCAATTAGCATGGCAGCATGGAATGTTAACAGAGAAAGATGATTATTCAATTTTAGATAGTGATAGATTTAGAGTTTTTTTCGCGAAGTATTCAATTGCAGTAGGTTCGACAGGAAACTTAGGACTGAGCATTGGGATTATGAGTGCAAAACTAGGATTTAATGTAACTGTTCATATGTCAGCAGATGCGAAACAATGGAAAAAAGATTTATTAAGAAGTAAAGGTGTAAATGTTATTGAATATGAAGCGGATTATAGTAAAGCAGTAGAAGAAGGAAGACTGCAAGCAGATGCAGATCCTAGCTGTTATTTTGTTGATGATGAAAACTCACATGATTTATTTTTAGGATACGCAGTAGCGGCATCACGTTTGCAAAAACAATTAGAAGAGTTAGAGATTGTAGTAGATGAAGAACACCCTTTATTCGTTTATCTTCCGTGCGGAGTCGGTGGCGGACCTGGCGGAGTAGCATTCGGCTTAAAGTTATTGTATAAAGACAATGTGCATTGTTTCTTTGCTGAGCCTACGCACTCTCCGTGTATGTTACTCGGTTTAATGACGGGGCTTCACGATAAAATTGCCGTCCAAGATATCGGGATTGATAATGTAACTGATGCGGATGGACTTGCGGTAGGAAGACCATCTGGATTTGTCGGTAAAACGATGGAACCATTTTTGAGTGGAAATTACACAGTAAGTGATGAAGAGTTGTATAGATTATTAAAAGACCTGGCGGATACTGAAAATATTTATTTAGAGCCTTCTGCGTTAGCGGGTATGATAGGGCCGTTGAATGTATGTAAAGCTGAAAATGAATATTTACAAAAATATAAGCTAACAGAAAAGGTGAAGAATGGTACTCATATTGTGTGGGGAACTGGTGGAAGTATGGTTCCAGAAGACGTGATGAGTGGTTATTATAAAAAAGGTTCGGAATTAACGAAAGCAGAGTAAGGAAGAATGAGGCGATTTAAAGCCTCATTTTTTCATGTACATAAAAATCTTTGTTATTTTCACATTAGTTCTTTATAGTATAGTTATAAAGGATTATTCATATCGATTAAATATAATAAAAAAGCGTTATTTTACATAATAAGAGGATGTGTGTATACGATGTCATTACAGACAAAATATATAGCGGGTATTTCGCTTGGGGTTATGGGCGTAGGTTTTGCGGCTTCGATCCCTTTTCAAGGAACGGTAGCTGGGGAGATTATTCAAGGGGGATTTGAAGCGGGGTTAGTTGGTGGACTTGCGGATTGGTTTGCGGTTACAGCTTTATTCCGTCATCCGTTGGGAATCCCAATTCCGCATACAGCATTATTACCTAAAAATCGTAAGCGGGTAACAAATGGGCTCGTTTCTACGTTAGAAAATGAATGGCTGACGAAAGAAAGTATTACAAGTAAAGTAAAAGAAATGCAGCTAGCACAAATGGTACTGGAAATTGCTGAGAAAGAGTTACAGTCTGACGCTGTGAAAAAAGGAATTGTAACAATTGCTGAGAAAGCGATTCTTCAAATAGATACGGAAAAATTAGCAGTTATAATTGAAAAAGAATTAAAAACGTATTTGCATACAATTAACACAAGTAACATATTACAAGTTCTCGTTGATCAATTAGTAGTGCAAGAATATGATGAAAAAACACTTGATTACATATTAGTAAAAGTGAAAGATTGGACAGCTCAAGATGAAGCACGTTATCAGCTCGGAAGCTTAGGCATGAAGGCGATGGAAAACATAAAAGTAGATGGATTCCTGCAGTTTACATTGAAATCATTTATGAATATTGTAGATGAAGATAAAATTGGAGGCATTTTGCAGAAGTTTATTATTAGCAATATTAACAGTTTGCAAGATGCTGATAATAGCACAAGACAACTTATATTAGCGAAGATTCGTCAAGAAATTATAAATGTAAAAGAAAATGAATCTTTATTACAGGAATTAGAGAATTGGAAAGAAAAATGGATTGCCAACTGGAATGCTACTGACAAAATAAAGGAAATGCTAGAGCAAGTACAGAGTAGGGCAGTTACCTTTGTGAAAAATGAAGAATTTGCCGATAAATATGTTGTTCCATTCTTACAAACACAAATGAATAAAATAAAAGAAGACGAACTGACTGTTCAAAAAATAGAAGATTGGTTACAAAAACAAGTTGTTAATGTTGTTGAAAAAAATCATTCAAAAATTGGAAAGCTTGTGCAAGAAAACCTTGATAAGTTAGATGATGAAACATTAATCGAAATGATTGAAAATAATGTTGGTAAAGATTTGCAGTGGATTCGTGTGAATGGGGCTGTTTGTGGTTTTATGATTGGATTAGTTTTAGAAGGAATAAAAGCGATTATATGAGAAAAACCTTCCACAATTGTGGAAGGTTTCTTATTTTTCGATAACACTCATATTTATATTATAAGCTTTCTCAATATTTAACTTGTACGTCCCATTTCCTGTTTTTATCGAGTTTTTATACCAATGTTCTTGCTCGTTTAATTCTGGATTTTCTTCTGAAGAATTATTTTCTTTTTTCGTTAAATCTTCTACTTGTTCCCAAGGTGTGTTTCCGTGAGTTTCTTTTTTGTTTGTTATGGCGATTAAAGATACATCACTTTCTTTTGCTAAATGAACAGATACATTTGAACTTTCTTGTACAAACCAATTATTTTGTAATTGACCTGGATAAAGAGATAGTTCGTTATTTGAAGCGCGAATCTCTACATTTTTATTTTGCGGAAGAACGAGTGTTTGTTTCACCTGTGGTGCTGAGTTAAATAACGTATGCTGAACCGGTAATGATTTTAAAGTTATATACATCGTTTCTCCAGCTGTTTGAACTGAAAGGAAATCCTCTCGTTTTAAATTGAGTTTTTCATTTGCTTTCGTCGTCATTTCATATGTTCCAAGAAGATGAACTTGATTTGTGTTGTTTCCCTCTATTGTTAGAGGGTGATGCCCCGCATCCACTACGATTTTTTTGATAGATTCAGGTATATCAAGTTGTCCGTCTGGAATATTACTCGTTTGCCTAGTTGTGTTAATAGAATGACGAACTTCTTCTAGTAATCCAGTTGATAATAAACAGTAAAAAGCAATTCCAACACTTCCTAAAACTCCGATAAAGAAAATACTAAAAATATCATATTTAATAAATGATTGTTCCTTCTTAGAAAATAGAAGGTATAGTAAAATTTCAGCGCCAAGTATGATAAGTAAAACAGGCCACCATGCTGTCAATGTATCTAATGCTTGAACTCCTTTTACGACTGAAAATAGTAAAAAGCAACCTAATAAAATAATGGAAATCCCCATTGAGATGGTTCCAACACGCCAAGTCCTCATTCGTTTGTCCCACCTTTGTTTTCTTTATTTCCAAGTAATAATTTAAAGCCGCCACCAATTAAGAGGAGCGCAACGACAGATGTTTGGAAATAGCGATAATACAGTTCGCTAAGATGAATGTTAAATATAGTTGCAAAATAATCGTCCAAAATAGGAAGGAGCGTTTGATCTAATAAATAATAACCACCTAATGCAATTAACCCAATGCTGATCCATCTTTGATGATTTATAAAATAATCGATGATAGGTTCGTCATTTACGCGTTCTTTTCCGTATTTTGCTGTTTGCTGTAACGTGTCAAAAAAGCTATAAAACCAAATGATTGGTACTAAAAATAAAAACGCAGAAAGTCTTAATAGATCAAGTAAATAAATAGATAGTAAAAAGGCTGCCATAAGCTGAAGGCCACGACGTTGTAAGCCTAAATACATATGTCCTGCTCCAGGAAACATTGCTAAAATAGAAGCAAATGTTTTACTTTTCTTTCCTTGTTCACGGTGCTCTTCAAATTCTTCGAAAATAGTACGATCAACTAATTGCTCGCCGCGTTCTTTTTTCTGTAGTTGTTGAACAACGTCGAAGAAATTATAAATCCATAAAACAGGTAGTATAACGAGAAAGATAAGGAAACTTCCTTGAGATGTTAAGAGTGCAACGAATATAATCATACTTCCTATCCCTGTACAAGCTACTAAAAATGTAAGACCACGTTGCATAAGTCCTAATTGAAAATGGCCAAGTCCAGGGATGATGGATAAGAGAATGATATAAAATCGTTCGCTCTCTTTAGAGGACTCTGTAAATTGTCCGGATGCTTGTTTTTTCGATTGATTTATTATAGTGATAACTAAATCTAGTAAGTTGATCACCCATAACACTGTTAGTAAAAATAGAGAAAGAAAAGCAATATTGCGCTCTCCTAATGCTATTGTACAAAATGCTGCAAAGATAAATAGAAATAAAGCCCCTCCGCTATATAGAACAAAACGTCCAATCTTCTTTAAATATAAATGTCCAAGCCCAGGAATTAGCCCTAATACAAGTGCTAAAAAGGGATTTTTATTCATGCTTTAAACCTCCGTCCTTTTTTGATGTGTCCACTGCTTTGTTTACTATTTGTTGTGAGATGGAAGTCTCATTGTGTTTTGAAGATTTCTCGAAATTAGATGTCGCTGTGAAAATATAATTGAATAAACCACTTACCATAAAAATGATTGTAGCCGCAGTCGCAATTATGTAATGAATGATCGTGCGCTTTAGCTGGTTTGATTTCATAGTTTCATTAGATTGTAACGTTTCAAAATTCAATTGCGTCATAACTTCGTTTGTAAATGAATCATCATTTATCATTGGAAGGTTTTCATTTTGTTCATCAATACTTTCCATATAAATTGCTAAACAATGATCACATTCATAAAGATGCTCTTCCATAGATTCACGTTCATTACCTGATATAATGTCTAATGTATAATTGCACCAATCTTCTTTTGAGTAATGCATCATAAAAACTCTTCCTCCTTCCAATGTTTTTTAATCCATTTTCTTGCGCGATACAGTTTCATTTCGACTGTCTTCACTTCGATATTTTCCTGCAAAGCAATTTCTTGATAGCTTTTTTCTTCTAAGTAATGTGCGAGAACGACGTCACGGTAATTTTCGGGTAGTTCTCTTAGCTTTTGAGCAATGAGTAATTTTTGCTCTTTCGTCAATAATAAAGCCTCAATATTATGAGAGGATTTTATATTTTCTTCAGTTTTTTTACATAAGGAGAGTTCTTCGTTTTCTCTAGCTTTTTTCCTCTTATAATCAATAGCGTGATTGGTAGCAATACGTGCCATCCACGTTTTTAATCCGCGAAATTGATAATTAGGGAGAGAGGTGTGAATTTTTACGAATACTTCTTGTGTAACATCTTTAGCATCTTCTTCATGTCTTAAAATAGAAAAGATAACTTGGAAAATATAATGACGATATGTTTGTACAAGGATACGAAAAGCATGTTCACTTCCTTGTTGTGCTTTTTCAATTAATTGTTTTTCCTCAATCGCTTTCTCCCTCCTTTTTGACGCATTCTATTATATAGACGTAAGAAACGATAAGTCACCCTACACATGTTGTAAAAAAAGAATAATATATTTTTCGCAGGAGGGCTATATGAAAAAGGTGTGAAAAAATGGTAAAGAGAAGTATATAATGAGCAAGAAGGAAATGTTACACAGAGAAAGGATGTGAATGTTAGTAGGGGAAGGGCCATACTAACAAACATGAAAATTAAAATATTAATAGCCGATGATAATTCTTTTATTAGAGAAGGCATGAAAATTATTTTAAATACATACGAAGAATTCGAAGTGTTAGATACTGTAAATGATGGAAAAGAGGCTGTAGCGTATTGTAAAAAGCATGAAGTTGATATTGCCCTTTTAGATGTTCGTATGCCAAACATGAACGGGGTAGAGGCGACGAAGTTAATTTGTGAAGAGACGAAAACGAAACCGCTTATTTTAACGACATTTGATGATGATGAATATATTTTGGACGCAGTAAAAAACGGAGCGAAAGGTTATTTATTAAAAAATAATGATCCGGAGCGTATTCGTGATGCGATAAAAGGAGTTTATAACGGTCAAACTGTTATGCAAGATGTAGTGCTTGATAAAATTAAGTCTAATTTAATGGAAAGTAAAGAGGAAGAATCTAAAATTGATAAGAGTCTTTTTACAGAAAGAGAGCTTAGTATTATCGCATTAATTGCGAAAGGTTTCTCAAATAAAGAAATTTCGAAGCAGCTTTTCATATCTGAAGGAACGATTGCAAATTATATTACATCAGTTTTAGGGAAAACTGGACTAGAACATCGCACGCAAATTGCGATTTATTACTTAACAGGGAAAGTAGATTAATGTTATGGAATTTTGGTTAACTGTAAGTAAATTAATTGTATTTATATATATTGTGTTTAGTTACATTCACTCAAATGTTGCAAACTTACCATGGGTTATATTTACGCTACTTATATATCTTTCTGTAAACGTAATGATCTCTATATTAAAAAACGATACGTATAAAAGGGTTTTAATTTGCGTGTCAATTGGTGTAGTAATTTTATTTACATGGAAGGTGCATCCATTTTTTATTTTGTTTTTACCTTTGAACTTATACGAAATTACATCAAATTATATCGAGAGGAAATGGCAGCTCTTTTTCATTATGATGCTTCCTATTACTTTTACAAATGAAAGTATTCAAATGACATATGGATTAATTGTTACATTTTCTTTTCTCGTTTTAACTATGGCAGATCGCTACATCGCTCGTGTATTAAAGCTTGAATCACAAAATGATAAGATGCGAAAAGATATGCAACGACTTACAAAAAGCTTACATGAAAATAAAGAGTACATAAGGCAATCGGAGTACACATTTAAGTTAGAAGAGAGAAATCGGTTATCACAAGAAATTCATGATAAAATTGGTCACTCGATGACGGGTGCGCTTATTCAAATGGAAGCAGCGAAGAGATTGATGGAAATAGATAAAGTAAAATCCACGGAGTTATTACAAAATGCAATTCATATTTCGAAAGATGGAATTGAAAGCATTCGGATTACATTAAAAAATATGAAGCCACCAACAGAGCAAATTGGCATTCACCGTATGAAATTATTCATAGAGGAATTTGCCGGTAAGCATGATGTAAACATTCCTTTCATATATAAAGGTAACTTAGATATGATCTCTCCAATTCAGTGGAAGATTATCGGTGAAAATGTTACAGAGGCGTTAACAAATACGATGAAATACGCTGATGCGACAGTCATTTCAATAGATATTCATGTACTTAATAAGATGATCAAAGTGCAAGTGAAGGATAATGGAAAAGGTGCAGCTCTTGTTAAAAAAGGCCTCGGCATTATGGGGATGGAGGAGAGAACAGCGTCTGTAAATGGGAAAATTATTGTAGATGGAATAAGTGGTTTTTCAGTAACAATGTTGTTGCCAATTTAGTAAGTCGTGATGAGGATGAATTATCTCATATGAAAAAAGTGAATAATCTCATGTGAAAAGAATGAACTTCTGCACTGAGCAGGTTCATTCTTTTTGTTTATAATAAAGTGAAACTTCAATCAGTGGGGGTTTTGTTTTTCCACGCTGATTGTTAGTTGAACCAATCGGGCATTTTTACGGGCAGTTGATCTCCCACCTAACTTCTTTGCACCAGCTGAATTTTGAGGTGGGAGTCTTACTGACCGTTAATGCGGGATAACAGCAGAGAAACCGAAATAGGGGTGAAATGATGAACACATTAGAAATTAAAAATTTAACGAAAAAATTTGGTGATTTCATCGCGGTAGATAATATGTCTTTATCTATTAAAGAAGGAGAAATATTTGGATTTTTAGGATCGAACGGTGCTGGTAAGAGTACAACGATAAATATGATTGCTGGATTGTTAAGAAGTAATGAAGGTGAAATCAGCATACTAGGAAAAAATATAAAGAAACATAATCGATTTGCGAAGATGAACATCGGTATTGTTCCGCAGGATATAGCAATATATGAAGAGCTAACCGCCTATGAAAATGTGAAATTCTTTGCCGGATTGTACGGACTAAGAGGAGCTGAACTAAAAGCGAGAGTAGAGGAAGCACTTCAATTTGTAGGGCTTAGTGATAAACATAAAAGCTACCCGAAAAACTTTTCTGGCGGGATGAAAAGAAGGCTGAATATCGCTTGTGCAATCGCTCATAGACCGAAGTTAATTATTATGGATGAACCGACAGTTGGAATTGATCCGCAGTCAAGAAACTATATTCTCCAGTCTGTCCGAAAATTAAATGAAATGGGAAGTACGATTATTTATACAAGTCACTACATGGAAGAAGTAGAAGAGATTTGTACGAAAATAGCAATTGTAGATCACGGTAAAGTAATTGCAGAAGGCACGAAAGAACAATTAAAAGCGATTATTACTGATACGAAAGACATTTGGATTGAAGTGAAGTCAGTAGAAAATCTAGACGTTGAAAAATTAAAAGAGATAAACGGTGTGAAAGCTGTTCAAATTGAAGAGAACGTAATTAAAGTAAATTCTGATGCAGGATTAAATAATTTAAATAAAATTATTCAACACTTTATTAATCATGACATTGAAATTCGCTCGTTAGAGGAGCAGGCTCCGAATTTAGAAACAGTATTCCTTACATTGACCGGAAGAAACTTACGAGATAAATAAAAGGTAAATGAAGAAAAAGTAAAGGGAGGTTCATCAATTGAACATCTTTAATATTGCAGTGATGCACATTAAAAGAGATTTCAGGGACGTAAGAACTTTAGTTTTTATGTTAGCATTTCCGATTGTGCTTATGCTTGTATTAGGAACAGCGTTAAGTAACGCATTTAATAGCGATAGTCATTCGATTAAAGATATACAAGTGCTATACAAAGATGAAGCGGGAAGCACGTTTTCTCAATCATTTGAAGCATTTACGAAAGAGGTCGATAAATCGGGTATCCATTTTAAAAAAGCTTCCGAAGGTATAGATGGGAAAGAAGAAGTGAAGCAAAATAAATATGCTGCATATGTAGAATTGAATAAAGATGGTGCGAAATTTTATGGAAGCGACAGAAGTAGTATTGAAGGAAGTATTGTTGAAGGAATGCTTACGACATTTGTTGATAAGTACAATGTAGCGGCAGAAGTTGCAAAAGTAGATCCAAGTAAGGTTAGCACAGTTATTTCAAATGGAAATCATAATGATTATATTAAAGAAACATCTTTACAAGCTGCTAAAAAACCAGGTTCTATGGATTACTATGCGGTTGTAATGACGACAATGATTGCACTGTATGCTGCAATGGGGGCGAGTTTTTTAATTCGAGGAGAACGAATACGTAAAACAGGAGATCGTTTAATTGCAGCACCTATAAGTAAGGCTGAAATTTTCATTGGGAAAGTGCTCGGTAGTCTTGTAGCAAATGCACTTTGTCTATTACTCGTCGTTTTATTTAGTAAATTTGTTTTTCAAGCGAATTGGGGCGACCATCTTGGAATCATATTTATTATTTTACTAACAGAAGTCTTTCTAGCAATTAGCTTCGGTTTAGGAATCGGATATATTACAAAAACAGGTGAGGCATCTAGAGCAATTATTATGGTTGTTGTGCAATTAGCTTCTATTTTTGGCGGTGCTTATTTCGTGGTGGAAGAAAATGTCGTTACGAATTTATCGCCATTAACGTGGGCCAATACAGCCATTATGAAAATTATTTATGCAAATGACATAGGAGCAGCACTGCCGGTTATTTCTTTAAATCTTGGAATTTCAGCAATCTTTTTATTAATTGCGATTATCGCATTACGTAGACGGGAGGGGCTGTAATATGAAGGATATTTTATGGCTCATACGAAAAACATTAGCTGCGCTTTTAAAAAATAAAAAAGGATTATTACTTATTGTAAGTTTGCCGATAATAGGAACACTCATTTCTTTTTCAATATATGGGAATGTAGGGCAAGGAACGTTAAATATTGGGGTTGTAAATAAAGAAAATCAGCCTATCGCAAATGATACAGTGAAATTTTTAGAAGGACTCAATCATGTAAATGTTAGTAAAATTAAGGAATCTGAAGTGGAAGATAAACTCACTTCAAAAAAACTTGATGGTGTTGTTACATTACAGTCTGGTTTTTCCGAAAGTGTTCGAGCAGGGAAACCGAGTCATATTGAAGTTTCATCGATTAAAGGTGATCAAGTAACAGTATTTATAAAATCATATTTATATAACTATGTTGATAATATCACTGCGATTAGTAAAGTGGCAGGGGCGGATCAAAGTACGTTTGATAGTATGTACGCTGGTTATCAAAAAGGTTCATTTAAAGTAAAAGCAGAGACACTTGAAGATACTTCGAAAAATAAGGATATGACAAATCAAACGATTGGTTATCTTATCATGTTTATGCTATTTTCGGCAGCGAATTTATCTGGAATTATTTTAAAAGAAAAAGAGAACAGAACGTATTTTAGATTATTATCGACACCGATAGATGGAAAGAAATTTATATTATCTAATGTCGCGGTGAATATGATTATACTAACAGTGCAAATTGTAATTGCCGTATTATTTATGAAGTATGTTTTTCATACAAATATAAATATGCCTTTCACAGTGATGATTGGTGTACTCATGATATTTGCTTTAATCGCAATTGGTTTGTCTTTAGTAATTGTGTCTTTTGCGAAAAATTCAACTGCTTCAAATGCGATGCAAAATGTCGTCATTGTACCGACATGTTTATTAGCGGGATGCTATTTCCCATATGATATCATGCCGAAAACGGTACAAAAAATAGCTAATTTTTTACCGCAACGCTGGCTAATGGACACGATTACGAAATTACAGCAAGGAATTCCGTTTTCAGATTTGTATTTAAATATTTTAATCTTATTCGCCTTTGCGATAGCATTCTTCTTAATTGCTATTTATAAGTTTGGAAGAAATAATGATGCGAGGAATTTTGTTTAATGAAAAAAGGTGTGGCGTAATGCCACACCTTTTTTTGTACTCGCAATTTAAAGTATCCTTTGTAATATAGGTAAACTTTTGTATAAAACCTCATTATGTGAACCACACACAACATATTTATTGCCAACTAAAAGAAAAACGCTATGTAGAACAGCGTTACCGTCACCATGTTTTGTAAGTATGTCACCGACGACTTTTCCGTCTGACCATTCCAGTTTTGAATGTGAAGGGACGATTTGTAAATATTGAATTGTTTCCACTCCATCTCCTGCAATGAGTGTAGTTTCAATATTTCTTTTCTCTATAACAAATCTATTTTCATTTAATGTATCGAGGAAGGGGTTTTTCGTTTGCATCTTACTATAAGGAAGAAATGTAATAGAAGAGCCGGATCTTATAAATAAATAATTTCCGTAATCTTTACAAGGAATAACATCTTGTAATCCTGGAAAGTAAAGGTGGATCGCTTCGACTGGATTCATTTTATACAAGGTACTTAAGTAGTGTACGTACTGTTCCATATAGGAATGAACGAGATTTATTTTAGAAGAGGCATGGACAGGGAGACTACCTCCAGTCCAATAACTATAATTGGGAGGAGATCCAGCGCTTGGTGTACAGAGTATAATAAGCTGCTCCACATCATTTTCATATTCTTCACTTTGAACGTAAGAACGTGCAAGAAGTCCGCCCAAACTATGACAAACTAAATTTAGTTTATCGCAACCTGTAAATTCTTTAACATAAGCAATCGTTTTTAATAAGTATTTTTGAGTAGAAAAAACAATACGCTGACGCCAGTCATAAAAACAGATAAACAAGTTTTGATTTCGTTTATATCCGATACTTTCTAACATCATGATGAATGGCTCATAAACAAACGCAGAAAGCCCAAAGTTCCAATTACCGGTACCAGGAATAATAATATTACTCATTGAACCGAAAAGACCTGGGATAAAAATAATAGGAGTTTTTCCTCTTTTCATATGCTTCTCTCCTTTAACTTTTTAACAGCCCATAAAAAGTAAGAAAGACATTTCGTATGAAAAAAAAAATTAATGAAACACTACGAAATAGTAAGTAATATGAGCGGAAGGAAATCAAAATGATTAAAAAGATATTGCGAGTTACTTCTATTATTATTGCTATTTTAGTTTTTATGTTAATTTGGATGCATATTGATGTTACTCTTGGAAGGAAGATGGAAGCTGGGAAAAACATGCCGACAGAGTATGCGTCTCATTATAGTGATTTTCAATTATATGTAGAAGGGAAGTCGTTTTATAAACAGTTGTTTACTGATATAAAGGAAGCAAAACAATTCATTTATATTTATTTTTATATTCTTTCGGATAACAAAAGTAGTCATACATTTTTAAACTTATTAAAAAAGAAAGCGAAAGAAGGAGTAAACGTATATTTATCGGTTGATTTAATTAATGATTTGTCTTTTGAAAGAAAGATGAAAAATGAATTGCGGAAAAGTGGTGTACATTTTACATATAGTAGAAAACCTGAATTGCCATTCGGATTTTATTCTCTTCATCATCGGAATCATCGCCGGATTACAACAATCGATGGGGAAATTGGTTATACGGGTGGATTTAATATGGGAGATGAATATTTAGGGAAAGATAAGCGTTTTGGATATTGGCGTGATTATCATGTGCGAATAAAAGGAGAAGGAGCGAAAGATTTAGAAGAGCAGTTTGCTTTAGATTGGAAACGAGATACGAAAGAAGATATAAAAAGGAGTACGAATAAGGCTAGCAAAGGAAATACGCTACATACTATGACAAGTTATAACGGGCATTATGTTGCTCAAAAATATATAGCGTTAATAAAACAAGCGAAGCATTCGGTTGTCATTACAACGCCTTATTTTATAGCGAAAAATAAAGCATTAATGAATGCTTTAATTGGAGCGCAAAAGCGTGGTGTTACAGTAAAAATACTTTGGTCATATAAACCGGATATTCCTCTTATTAAAGAGGCGGCATATCCTTATATACGTCAAGCTGTTAAAAACGGGATTACTGTGTATGGCTATAAAAAAGGGATGTTTCATGGAAAGTTAATGCTGATTGATAATGAATTAACTGTTATCGGTACAACAAACTTTACTGCACGTAGCTTCTATATAAATGATGAGATGAATTTGTATATTCACGGTGGACCTATCATAGCGCAAGTGAATGAGGCGTTAACGCAAGACATTGATGATTCGAAAGAGATGACAGAAACATTTTTTGACAACTTATCTTTCTGGGAGCGTTGTAAGGAGAAAGTAGTTGGGTGGGTTGATTTTTATTTATGATGATTAATGAGGAAAGGGTGTCTACAAAAGACACCCTTTTGTTGATGGGAAAAATTATTATTCATGCACAAGCATCGAAGCATCATCATTAATCAATGTCCCTACATGTTCTCCTAAACATATTTTCTTCATTACTCCAGGCTCATCAAAGTTAAATACATGTGCCGGCAAATTGTAGTCCCGAGCAAGTAATAAAGCCGCTTGATCCATTACTTGTATGTTTTGCCTAACAACATCGTTATAGTTCAGTTTTTTATACATTTTCGCTGATTTATCATATTTTGGATCACTGGTAAAGACACCATCTACCCCTTGTTTTGCGACTAAAATGGCGTCACTATTCATTTCAATGGCTCTTTGTACACTTGGATAATCTGTTGTAACGAATGGTTGCCCGTTACCACCACCGAAAATGACGACATAACCGTTATCTAAATGATGTACTGCTCTGAGGCGAATATAAGGTTCGGCTACAGCATTAAACGGGATGGATGTCATAACGCGTACTTCTTTATTTGTTTTACTTGTTAAAACGCCGCGTAGCATTAAGCTGTTAATTATTGTACCTAAAGTACCAATATTATCAGCTTCTACACGGTCAATTCCCCATTCCTCAGCTAGATGGCCTCTAAAAATGTTACCGCCGCCAATGACGATGGAGACCTCGATACCTAAATCAACAATCGATAAAATTTCATTTGCAATATGTTCTAATCGTTTGGAGTTAAAGCTATTTCCCGATTGATCGGCAAGTGCTCCGCCGCTTAATTTAATTAAGACACGTTTATATGGCTTCATAACAATTCCCCCTATATAGATTGCAATAAAAAAGGAACAAAGGCGAATGCCTTTGTTCCTTCGTAAGAAAATGAAATAGAAAAGAAATAGATATGATGAACTTTTTCACGTGATTTTTCATAACATCCACTCCTTTTCATCTCCATTTATTTTGAATACGTATATCTTTTAGATTATACGAAATAATCTGATGTTTTATCAAGGTTATTTTATTTCTTTTTTATAAAAAGTGTCAATGAATATTATAAGAAAAAAATTCGAATTTTTTGTGACAAACTTGTAGGTTTTTGTATGATTTTGTAGGTTCGCCTATATGATGTGTGAGTAAGCTTTTATAAATACGAAATGAAAGCGTTCGCATAAAGGGGATGAACATAAATGAAAAAATTCGGATTGGCAACACAAATTTTTGTCGCACTTGTTTTAGGGATTGTAGTAGGGGCAATCTTTTATGGCAATAAAACGGCGATTTCTTATATCACACCAGTTGGGGATATATTTATTCACTTAATTAAGATGATTGTAGTACCTATTGTTATTTCAGCATTAATTGTTGCGGTAGCTGGTGTAGGAGATATGAAAAAGCTTGGGAAACTGGGCGGTAAGACAATTCTTTATTTCGAGATCATTACGACGATTGCTATTTTAATGGGATTACTTGCAGCGAATATATTCCAACCAGGTACTGGCGTTGATATGAATAATTTACAGCAAAGTGATATTTCTTCTTATAAACAAACAGCAGATGCTACAGAGAAGAAAGGTTTTGCTGAAACGATTGTTCATATTGTACCGAAAAATATATTTGAGTCTATTACACAAGGTGACTTATTACCGATTATATTCTTCTCAGTACTATTCGGTTTAGGAGTTGCGGCAATTGGAGAAAAAGGAAAGCCTGTTTTTAACTTTTTTGAAGGTGTACTCGAAGCGATGTTTTGGGTTACAAATCAAGTTATGAAATTTGCACCATTTGGTGTATTCGCATTAATTGCTGTTACGGTTGCAAAATTTGGTGTGTCCACACTACTTCCTTTAGGAAAACTAGTGCTAGCTGTATACGTAACTGTTATACTATTCGTTGTGATTGTATTAGGTATTAATGCACGAATGGTAGGAGTAAACATTTTTACATTAATGAAAATTTTAAAAGAAGAACTTATTCTTTCATTTACGACAGCAAGTTCAGAAGCTGTTTTACCTAATATAATGAGAAAGATGGAAGAGTTCGGTTGTCCAAAGGCAGTTGCCTCTTTCGTAATTCCGACAGGTTATACATTTAACTTGACTGGGTCAGCTATTTATCAAGCGTTAGCGGCATTGTTTGTTGCACAAATGTACGGTATACACATGTCACTGACAGAGCAAATAACGTTATTATTCGTTCTCATGTTAACATCCAAAGGTATGGCGGGAGTTCCGGGGGCATCATTCGTTGTTGTATTAGCAACGTTAGGATCAATGGGATTACCGCTAGAAGGCATCGCATTAATTGCGGGAATTGACCGTATTTTAGATATGATTCGCTCAGCTGTCAATGTATTAGGAAATGCATTAGCTGCCATTGTTATGTCGAAGTGGGAAGGCGAATTCGATGATGAGAAAGCAAAACAATATGTAGAAACAGTCAAACAAACAAAAGCAGCATAAGAAATCGTTAAGGAGTGAAGAATCATGGCAACATTAACTGAAGCTAAAAATGGAGTACGAATTGAAAAAGATTTTTTAGGTGAAAAAGAAGTGCCAAATTATGCGTACTACGGTGTACAAACAATGCGTGCAGTAGAGAATTTCCCAATTACAGGATACAAAGTCCATGAAGGTTTAATTAAAGCGTTAGCAATTGTAAAAAAGGCGGCAGCACTTGCTAATGCAGATGTAGGAAGATTGGAATTGAAAAAGGGTGGTGCTATCGCAGAAGCATCACAAGAAATCCTTGAGGGGAAATGGCATGATCATTTCATCGTTGATCCAATTCAAGGTGGTGCAGGAACTTCAATGAATATGAACGCAAATGAAGTCATTGCCAATCGTGCCCTTGAATTATTAGGAATGGAAAAGGGAGACTATGATTATATTAGTCCAAACAGTCATGTAAATATGGCGCAATCAACAAACGATGCATTCCCAACAGCGATTCATATTGCAACATTAAATGCATTAGAAGGCTTATTACAAACGATGGGTTATATGCATGATGTATTTGAATTAAAAGCAGAACAGTTCGATCATGTTATTAAAATGGGTCGTACACATTTACAAGATGCTGTGCCAATTCGTCTTGGACAAGAATTTAAAGCGTATTCTCGCGTACTTGAACGTGATATGAAACGTATCAAGCAATCACGTCAACATCTATATGAAGTAAACATGGGAGCAACTGCAGTTGGTACAGGCTTAAATGCAGATCCAGAATATATTGAAGCAGTTGTAAAACATTTAGCTACAATTAGTGAACTACCACTTGTTGGTGCAGAAGATTTAGTAGATGCAACCCAAAATACGGATGCGTACACTGAAGTATCTGCAGCACTTAAAGTATGTATGATGAATATGTCTAAAATTGCGAACGACCTTCGACTAATGGCATCAGGTCCACGCGTTGGATTAGCGGAAATTATGCTACCAGCTCGTCAACCAGGTTCATCTATTATGCCAGGGAAAGTAAACCCTGTTATGCCAGAAGTAATTAATCAAATTGCGTTCCAAGTAATTGGTAACGACCATACAATTTGCCTTGCTTCAGAAGCAGGACAATTAGAATTAAATGTTATGGAACCAGTACTTGTTTTCAACTTACTTCAATCTATTAGCATTATGAATAACGGTTTCCGTGCCTTTACAGATAATTGCTTAAAAGGAATTGAAGCGAATGAAGATCGCTTAAAAGAGTACGTTGAGAAGAGTGTAGGAATTATTACAGCCGTGAACCCTCATATCGGTTATGAAGCAGCAGCTCGCGTTGCGAAAGAAGCAATTGCGACAGGGCAATCCGTTCGAGAACTATGTGTAAAAAATGGTGTATTGTCACAAGCAGAATTAGAGTTAATTCTAGATCCATTCGAAATGACACACCCAGGGATTGCAGGAGCAACTCTTTTAAAGAAAAATTAAAAGAAGAGGGGGACAATCCCCTCTTTTTTGTTTACAATATAGAAATGTTATATATGAATAGAGGTAGGGATGTTATGAGTAAGTTTACAGTGGCTTCTAATGGTTCGTTAGAAACGACATTAAGAGGAGTAGAAGTATTATCAACACCACTTTTAAATAAAGGGGTAGCTTTCACGCAAGAAGAAAGAGAAGAATTAGGTTTAAAAGGGTTATTACCACCAGCAGTTTTAACGCTAGATGAACAAGCGCGTAGAGCGTATGAGCAATTTTGTTCTCAGCCGGATGATTTATTAAAGAATGTATACTTAACAGCGTTACATGATCGAAATGAAGTATTATTTTATCGTATTTTAACAGAGCATTTACGTGAAATGTTACCAATCGTATATACACCTACTGTTGGTGTAGCAATTCAAAGATATAGCCATGAATATCGTAAACCACGCGGTGTTTATTTATCAGTTAACGATCCTTCGGGTATTGAAGAAGCGTTCTCAAATATCGGTGCAACAGCTGAAAATATTGACTTAGTCGTTGTAACAGATGGAGAAGGCATATTAGGAATTGGTGACTGGGGTGTTGGTGGTATTAACATTGCGATTGGAAAGCTAGCTGTTTATACGGCCGCAGTTGGAATCGATCCTAGTCGCGTGTTACCTGTAATTTTAGATGTAGGTACAAACCGTGAGGATCTATTAAACAATCCGTTTTATATTGGAAATCGCCATCCACGTGTAACTGGTGAAGCTTATGATGAATTTATTGATACATTTGTACAAGCTGTAGGCAATAAGTTCCCGAAAGCACTTTTACATTGGGAGGATTTCAGTTCTCGTAATGCACGAAAAATTTTAGACAAATACCGTCATGATGTATGTACGTTTAATGATGACATTCAAGGTACAGGTGCAGTTTCACTTGCTGCAGTATTATCGGCAGTGAAAGCTTCTGGTGTACCTTTAAATGAACACCGAGTAGTTGTGTTTGGTGCGGGTACAGCTGGAATCGGTATCGCAGATCAAGTGAGAGATGCGCTGGTTCGCGTAGGATTATCAGAGCAAGAAGCACATGAGCGTTTCTGGTGTATTGACCGTAACGGGTTAATTACAGATAATATGGAAGATCTTCTTGATTTCCAAGTTCCATATGCAAGAAAAGAAGCTGAAGTGAAGGATTGGAAACAAAGTGATGCTATCGGACTTGCTGAAGTTGTGAAACATGTAAAACCGACAATTTTAATCGGTACATCAACTGTTGCTGGTGCATTCAAAGAAGAGATTATTAAAGAAATGGCTTCTCATGTAGAAAGACCAATTATTTTACCAATGTCGAATCCAACGCCACTTGCTGAAGCGAAACCAGTAGATTTAATCGAGTGGACAGAAGGAAGAGCGTTAGTTGCAACAGGAAGTCCGTTTGATCCAGTTACATACAATGGTGTAACGTATGTTATCGGGCAATCAAATAACGCACTTATTTTCCCAGGGCTAGGTCTTGGTACAATTGTTGTGCGTGCAAGCGTAATGACAGACGGTATGTTTGCGGCGGCAGCAGAAGCGGTTGCAAGTATGGTAGATACAAGTCAGCCAGGTGCACCTATCTTACCAGAAGTGGAAGAGTTACGTAATATCTCTGAAATGGTTGCAATTGAAGTAGCGAAAGTTGCAGTTGCAGAAGGTGTTGCTAGAGAGAACTTAAGTGATAACGATATCAAAATTGCAGTGAAAGAATCAATATGGAAGCCTGAGTATCGTCAAATAAAAGCGGTAGAAAAGGTTAGAATATAGAAAAAAAGCCCGTTTATTATAATAAGCGGGCTTTCCGTTTACATTTTTGAAAAAATACATAGGAAGTGGCATCTTTGAATTGGAATCAATTATGGAAGAAAGATATATCTCTTTTAATTATTTTAATGATTGTTGTCCCAATTGCTGGAGAGCTAAATTTTCATCCTTTCAACGATACGTTTCGCGTTAGCTTTGGGACACCGCTTTTCTTCTTTTTATTACTATTTTTAAGAAGAATACCAGCGGCGGTTGCAGGTATTCTTGTTGGTATATCTGTAGTCTTATTCCGTGTATGTCTTGACTGGGTGTTGCAAGGGTCTTTTTATATGACAGAATCATTTTATTTGCGCTATCCTGTGTTCTTTTATTATTTTATTTATGGAAGTCTTTTTTCGCTTTGTAGGGTGAATAAGTTCCATCAGAAGCCAATTATAATTGGCTACCTTGGGATTACAATTGAAATTATTGCAAGTATGTCAGAACTTGCAATTTATCATATGGTAGTACTTGGTACAACGATAACAATTTCTGAAGTGAATAAGCTAATCATTATTGCTATTTTCCGTAGTTTCTTTGCGCTTGGTTTTTTAAATATGATGAATTTGTATGAAACGAAATTAAAAGAATCACAAGTTCGAAAAGAAAATGAAAATATGTTGATGCATCTTTCTAACTTATATGTGGAATCTGTTCATTTGAAAAAAACGTTACAAAATGCGGAGTTAATTACACAAGAAGCGTATCAATTATATCGGAATTTACAAGCGAACGATGATTCAAGTAGTAAAACAGCATTGAAAATAGCGGGAGAAGTGCACGAAATAAAAAAGGATAATCAAAGGATTTTTGCGGGATTATCTAAACTGTTATTAGATAAAAATGTAGCTGAGTATGTAGAAGGACATGAGCTTGCGGAAATGATTGTGAGAATAAATGAGAAGTACGCTGAAATGTTGGAAAAAGAAATACGTTTTTCTAAACATATTGAAGGTGAGCATGCAGAATATCATGTGTATACGGTCTTATCAATTTTTAATAATTTAGTTGCAAATGCGGTTGAAGCAATTGAGGGTAGTGGTGCTATCATTATTAAGTTATATAAACTTGATAAACGTATATTTTTTGAAGTAATTGACGATGGGCCTGGTATTGCGCAAAAATATAAAAAACTAGTATTTAAGCCAGGATTTACTTCAAAGTATGATCAAACGGGAACACCATCAACAGGAATTGGACTTTCTTACATAAACGAAATGGTAACAGAGCTCGGAGGAGAAGTAAGATTGGAAGACCTGGAAACTGGTGAAGGGTGTAAGTTTGTCGTTTGTTTACCGGAGTGCAGTTTAAAGCAGGAAGGGGAATAAAGTTGTTTTATTATATCGTAGATGATGATGAAGTTTTCCGATCCATGCTTTCACAAATCATTGAAGATGGCGATCTTGGGGAAGTAATTGGAGAATCGGAAGACGGAGCTTTTATTGAAGCAGATCAACTAAATTTTAAAAAAGTAGATATTTTATTTATTGATTTATTAATGCCCATGCGAGATGGGATTGAAACAGTTCGCCATATTGCATCCTCTTTTTCAGGGAAAATCATTATGATCTCTCAAGTGGAATCGAAACAGCTTATTGGTGAGGCGTATACACTTGGTGTTGAATATTATATTACAAAACCATTGAATAAAATTGAGGTTATATCTGTTGTACGTAAAGTAATGGAACGTATTCGTTTAGAGCGCTCTATACATGATATTCAAAAATCATTGAATAACGTTTTTAAGTGGGAACAGCCGCAAGTTCGAAATGAGCCAATGCAAGAAGGAAAAAGAATAGCAGATTCAGGACGCTATTTATTATCAGAACTCGGTATTGCGGGAGAGAATGGAAGTAAAGATTTACTTAGTATGCTGGAATATTTATATGGACAAGAAAAAGCACAAACATTTGAATTTGGATTTCCTGCGTTAAAAGATATTTTTCACCATATAACTATAAGGAAATTAGAGAATATAGCTTCAGATACACATATAGATAAGGAGAGAAAAGCATCTGAACAAAGAGTACGTAGAGCGATTTATCAATCGTTAAATCACTTAGCTTCCCTTGGATTAACAGACTTTTCAAATCCGAAATTTGAAAGCTATGCTCCGAAATTTTTTGATTTCACTGTAGTTAGAAAACGAATGACAGAAATGACAAAGGAAGAAGTAGCGGCTTCTGGGCATATACGAATTAATACGAAGAAATTTATTCAAGTGTTGTATTTTGAAGCGAAACGGTTGATGGAGATAGAGTGAAAAATGCTTATAAGTAAGTATTTTAGACTGTAGACAAAGTCTTGTTCATGTGTCAATACACTTGAACAGCATGACGCTTAGTTTCTCGATGTTTAAACGTCTTTTGACTCTCTTTTTTCACATATAGTTCAATTCCTAATATAATTATTTTTATATTGTTGGAATAGAAACAAAAAATAAATATAATATTGTTAATGCACCAACGGAGAGGAGGACAGGCCATGAACAAAGAAGAACAAGTCATAGTGGGTTTCAGGGATTTATATAACAAAATAGTTTGGCTTAATAAGGATAAGATGGAAGAGAGTCTTAAGAGTTATAATTCTTCTGAAGTACATTGCATCGAATACATTGAAAAAAATGTAGATTCCAACGTGACAAAACTTGCGGAGTCCTTTTATATGACTCGCGGTGCAATAAGTAGAATAACTAAGAAGCTCATAAAAAAAGGCCTTATCGAAAGCTATCAGAAGTCGGATAACAAGAAAGAAATCTATTTTAGGCTTACTGAACAAGGAAAAGTAATTTATAAAATCCATGAGGACCTGCACAACGAGTTTCAAGAGCGGGATAAGGCCGTGTTTGAGCAGATGAATGAGGAAGAATTTGATAGTATACTTAGCTTCGTGGAAAAGTATAGTAGGCATTTGGATGCAGAAATAAAGAAACAAGGTGTACATATTAAGTCGTAATAAATTTGAATAATGAAAATGAAACTAAAGGCAGTCCAATAATGGACTGCCTTTTTACTGTTATAATTTTGTTGACAAGGAAACAAAAAACTTTTAGGGAGAGAATTTAAATGTCCAAATTCAGATCACATAATGAACATAATACGGAACAACCCATAGATAAACACGCTTTAATATTCGGACTCATCTCTGTGTTTCTTTGCGGAATAGGCTTCAGTATTATAATACCTGTCGTCCCATTTTTAGTGCAGCAGTATACAAGTAATTCGGGAGAACAAGCTATAGTTGTTACGCTGTTAACCTCTGTTTATGCAGTCTGCGTGTTTTTTGCCGCCCCTGCACTTGGAGCTTTAAGCGATAAATATGGGCGTCGTCCATTACTTTTAGTATGCCTTTTCGGTTCCGCAATCGGGTACTTAGTTTTTGGAATAGGAGGAGCTCTATGGGTCCTTTTTGCTGGGCGCATAATAGAAGGCATAACAGGCGGGAGCATAAGCACTATTTTTGCATATTTTGCAGACATCATTCCTCCAGAACAGAGAACAAAATACTTCGGATGGGTGAGTGCGGTTGTAGGTGTAGGCACTGTCATTGGCCCAACTATAGGTGGATTCCTTGCTAAGTTTGGTTATTCTGTACCTATGTATTTTGGAGCAATAATAACTTTATTAAATGTTGTTTATGGAATCTTATATATGCCTGAGAGCCTTGAAAAGAGTAATAGACTGAAAGAGATTACCTTTGTAAGATTGAATCCATTTACGCAGCTTGCAAACATACTTTCCATGAAAAATTTAAAATGGTTACTTGTCTCAGCGTTCTTACTTTGGATACCAAACGGATCTTTACAGGCAATTTTTTCACAATTTACAATGGATACTTTTAGTTGGAAGCCTGCGTTAATCGGACTTATGTTTTCAATTATGGGCTTCCAAGATATCATTTCACAAGGTTTCGTAATGCCGAAACTTTTGACAAAACTTACTGATAAACAGATAGCAATTCTCGGAATGGTTTCGGAGATTATAGGTTACAGTCTTATTGCAGCATCGGCTGTGTTCTCATTTTATCCGTTTCTTATCGCTGGAATGTTTATATTTGGTTTTGGTGATTCGATCTTTGGGCCTTCATTCAATGGGATGCTCTCAAAGTCTGTCGATTCTAGTGAACAAGGAAGGATTCAAGGAGGTAGCCAATCTATTCAAGCTTTAGCAAGAATGATTGGGCCGATCATTGGAGGTCAAATTTATGTATCACTTGGTCATGCCGCACCTGCTTTTATGGGGATAATCCTTATAGCAGCCGCAATAGCAGTTTTGTATAAAGGTACCAATGTAAATATATAAACTACCTACTTTATCTCGCTATTTATGGACAGTAAGACTCCCACCTCAAAATTTGGCACACACATCTCCACGCTGAAACCCTATTTGTCTACAGTCTGAGATGCTTATAAGTAATCATCTTATTTGTTAAATCTACATTTTATATTTTTGCCTATAGCATGTAAAATGTTAAGTAAGAGAAAATGGTTTTACATTAAGGAAGTGTCAAAATAATGAGTTTTACATTAAATAAATCGATTATTAAAGAAGTATGCGGAGAGACCTCATATAAAAGAGGCGAAGCTTATTATAAATCAAATAAAGTAATAATAAATCATTATGATGAAAATAAAGAAATTTGCGAGGCGACGGTAAAAGGGAACGAAGATTTTCATGTTACAGTAGAAAAAGCTAAAAAAGGTGATGTTGTTGCGAAATGTAGTTGTCCTTCATTAGCGTCTTTTCAAACGTACTGTCAACATGTTGCGGCAGTATTGATACAAATAAATTATAATCAGCAAACCGGTGGAATGCTGCCTATTAGTAGCGGAAACATGAGCGGAAATGAACAATTAACAAGCGGGATGTTTCAGTTGTTTGCAGAACAACCACTGAGGCCAAAAAGTAAACAACACCGTTTTGATACACGTGAAATACTTGATATTGAGTTTAATTGTACACCAGTAGTTACGAAAAATGGTGGGGCACTTCTTGGGGTTCAGTTGAAGATCGCCAAAACGTATTTCGTAAATCATATTAGAGAATTTCTTTCTAAAGTGGAGAAAAGAGAGGCTTTTAATTGTTCCAATGAATTTACATACACACCAGATGTACATAGCTTCAAGCAAGAAACGGATGCGATTATTCAGCAACTTATTAAAATGTATCATAATGAAAAAATGTATGAAGATACACTAGAAGTACACGCAAAACAAGATGATAGCATGATTTTAATACCGCCAGCTTCGTGGATGGATATGCTTTCTTTACTTTCTAAAACTGAGTGTGTGAGACTTAATCAAGATGGACAATCTTTTCACGGTTTACAAATTTCAAAAGGACTACTGCCTTTACATTTTGAGTTTAATAAAGGGAGTAACGGTGGGTTTACACTTTATATTGACGGCTTACAACAAGTAGAAGTAATGGATACGTATAGTTATGCTCTATTTGGAGGGAAACTGCATCAGTTGAATGCTGAGGATTGTAAGCGGCTTATCGAATTACAAAAAATGATGAATCGTTCTAGTAGTAACCAGTTGTATATTCCAGCAGATAAGATGGAACACTTTGTAGCAAAAGTTGTACCAGGGTTAATGAAGCTAGGAACTGTGCGAATAGATGAGGTAGTATCAGATCGTGTTGAAACACCCGCATTAAAAGCGAAATTATATTTAGATCGAGTGAAAAATCGCTTATTAGCAGGTCTCGAATTTCATTATGGAAACGTCGTGATTAATCCGTTAGAAGAGGATGGGCAGCCATCTGTTTTTAATCGTGATGAAAAAAAGGAAAAAGAGATTTTAGACATTATGAGTGAAGGTGCCTTTGCAAAGACAGAAGGCGGTTATTTTATGCATAATGAAGAAGCTGAGTATAACTTTTTATATCACGCTGTTCCAACGTTAAAAGGTTTAGTTGATATTTATGCGACGACAGCAATCAAATTACGAATTCATAAAGGAGATACAGCTCCTCTTATAAGAGTTAGAAGGAAAGAGAGAATTGATTGGTTATCATTTCGCTTTGATATAAAGGGTATTCCGGAGGCAGAAATTAAAGGGGTATTAGTCGCTCTTGAGGAGAAACGAAAATATTATCGTTTAGCAAGTGGTGCTCTACTATCACTTGAGAGTAAAGAGTTTAATGATATTAATCAGTTTATAAAAGAATCTAGTATTCGAAAAGAATTTTTAAAGGGCGAAGAAATAGATGTCCCTCTTATTCGTAGTGTGAAATGGATGAATTCACTGCAAGAAGGAAACGTATTAAGTTTAGATGAGTCTGTTCAAGAATTGGTAGAGAACATTCAAAACCCTAAAAAGCTGAAGTTTGCGGTGCCAAGTGGCTTAGATGCGATAATGAGAGAGTATCAAACATACGGATTCCAGTGGATGAAAACACTTGCCTATTATCGTTTTGGCGGTATTTTAGCTGATGATATGGGACTAGGGAAAACGTTGCAAAGTATTGCTTTTATAGACTCTGTTTTGCCGGAAATTCGAGAGAAGAAACTGCCTATATTAGTTGTTTCTCCGTCTTCCCTTGTTTACAACTGGCTTAGCGAGTTAAAAAAATTCGCTCCACATATTAGAGCTGTTATTGCAGATGGAAATCAAGAAGAGCGCCGAAAAGTTTTAAAAGATGTAACGAAATTTGATGTAGTCATTACGTCCTATCCTTTACTAAGAAGAGATATAAGATTATATGCAATGCCATTTCATACGCTATTTCTTGATGAAGCACAAGCATTTAAAAATCATACGACGCAAACTGCAAGAGCAGTAAAAACAGTTCAGGCGGAGTACCGTTTTGGACTAACAGGAACGCCTGTAGAAAATTCATTAGAAGAGCTATGGTCTATCTTCCACGTCGTCTTCCCAGAATTATTACCAGGAAGAAAAGAGTTCGGTGATTTAAGACGTGAAGATATTGCGAAGCGAGTAAAACCTTTCGTGTTAAGAAGGTTAAAGGAAGATGTATTACAGGAGCTACCAGAAAAAATTGAGCACTTACAATCATCAGAACTTTTACCAGATCAAAAGAGGCTTTACGCAGCTTATTTAGCAAAGTTAAGAGAAGAAACGTTAAAACATTTGGATAAAGATACGTTACGTAAAAATAAAATTCGGGTTTTAGCTGGTTTAACGAGACTACGGCAAATTTGTTGTCATCCAGCTTTGTTTGTTGATGACTATAAAGGTAGTTCAGCTAAATTTGATCAGCTGCTAGAAATTTTGGAGGAATGCAGAAGTACAGGGAAGAGAATTCTTATATTTTCTCAATTTACGAAGATGCTTTCAATAATCGGACGAGAATTAAACCGTCAAGCCATTCCATACTTTTATTTAGATGGGAGTACACCAGCGCAAGAACGTGTAGAGCTATGCAATCGTTTTAACGAAGGAGAAGGGGATTTATTTCTTATCTCGTTAAAAGCTGGTGGCACAGGACTAAATTTAACGGGTGCAGATACAGTTATATTGTACGATTTATGGTGGAATCCAGCTGTTGAACAACAAGCAGCGGATAGAGCGTATCGAATGGGACAAAAAAATACAGTGCAAGTGATTAAGTTAGTAGCACATGGAACAATTGAAGAAAAAATGCACGAGTTACAAGAGAGTAAGAAAAATTTAATTGCTGAAATTATTGAGCCGGGGGAAGAAAAACTGTCTTCAATAACGGAGGAAGAAATTCGAGATATCCTTATGATTTAATATGGAAAAAAGCTATGCTTTCAAATTTATGAGAGCATAGCTTTTTTGTTGTAATAATTATATTTTGTTTTGAACAAAGTAAAGAAATAAAGCGAAATTTATTTTACTTCTTTGTACCTTTACTTTTGTATGGTTTTGCAGCTTTCTTTTTCGCACTTGATTGCCAACGGTTCCATCCTTTACTTCCTGTACCTTGTCCTACACCTTTTTTCGGTTTTGCTTTCGTTTTACTCATATGATCACTCCGTTATATAAAAAATCTGATTTGATAATAGCCAATGTTTTAGAAAAATACTATCGATAAATGACTATGCTTGCTTTAAGTAAAAACAAACTGCTTGAATGCTATAGTATATCATGAAATTGCGAGTAAACTGAAAGGAATTACAAATAAAATGAAAATAATAAGAAATACTGCGGATTCTATTTTTCGAACGATCACATTACTGGTTGTGTATATGTTAGTTTCAATTAGTGAAATGTTTTTTGGATTGAAGAGACAAAGGAAATAAAAATGTTATATTAAGAACAGTCGGTAAAGGCATAAAATAAAGAATTGAAAAATATTTTAAAACTTTTTGTTGACTTTATCTATTTTTTGTATAGAATAATCATTAATAAAATGTTTCAGAGATGTGACAACAAAACGACTATGAAAGGACGAGTAGTAGTAGGATGTAGTTTAAGCGAGTCAGGGACGGTGTGAGCCTGATACGAAGCCTATTATGAAGAACCTCCTGGAGTCGCTAACCGAAATCCTTTATAGGAAAGTAGACTTAGCCGGGAACTTCGCCGTTACAAGAAGAACAGTATCGAGATTTTTTCATCTCCGTACTGTATAAGTGAGCAACCTCTGTTGCTAATTTGGGTGGTACCGCGGAACCAAAGTCTTTCGTCCCAGTTTTTTGGGAAAGAAGGGCTTTTTTTGTTGGCTTTTTTCCACAACATCCAAACATTTTAGGAGGAAACCACCATGTATCAATCATTAATGACAGTAAGAGAGACTCAAATCGCAATTAAGGAAGTTAAAACATTTTTCGAGGATCAATTAGCAAAACGCCTTGAACTATTCCGCGTATCTGCACCATTATTCGTAACGAAAAAATCAGGATTAAACGATCACTTAAACGGTGTAGAACGTCCAATTGAGTTTGATATGTTACATTCAGGAGAAGAATTAGAAATTGTGCATTCACTAGCGAAGTGGAAAAGATTCGCATTACATGAATACGGATATGAAGCTGGTGAAGGTTTATATACAAACATGAACGCGATTCGTCGTGATGAAGAACTTGATGCAACACATTCCATTTATGTTGACCAATGGGATTGGGAAAAAATCGTTCAAAAAGAATGGCGTACTGTCGATTACTTACAAAAAACAGTACAAACAATTTATGGAATATTCAAAGAATTAGAAGATCACTTATTTGAAAAATATCCGTTCCTCGGAAAGTATTTACCAGAAGAAATTGTTTTCATTACTTCTCAAGAACTGGAAGATAAATATCCAGAATTAACACCGAAAGATCGTGAACATGCAATTGCGAAAGAACACGGTGCAGTCTTTATTATTGGAATTGGTGATGCACTCCGTTCAGGTGAAAAGCACGATGGACGCGCATCCGATTATGATGATTGGAAATTAAACGGTGACATTTTATTCTGGCACCCAGTACTACAAGCTTCATTCGAATTATCATCAATGGGAATTCGTGTTGATAGTAAAGCACTTGATGAGCAATTAACGAAAACTGGTGAAGACTTCAAACGTGAGTATGATTTCCATAAAGGTATTTTAGAAGACGTACTACCATTAACAATTGGTGGTGGTATCGGCCAATCAAGAATGTGTATGTACTTCTTACGTAAAGCACATATCGGTGAAGTTCAATCTTCTGTATGGCCTGACGATTTACGTGAAGCTTGCAAAAAAGAAAACATTCATTTGTTTTAATATAAGTGAGAGGGAGAGTAGCTGTGGAATAAGAGCTACTCTCCCTTTTTTACTTTGACGTGAAAAAAGTTATTTTGAATGAATATAGATCGTTTTTTCAAGGGAAAGAGCGAAAGGGTATATGTAATAAGAAATAAGAAGAGTCATTTATATTTCCTAGGAAAGGGTATAAAGAATAATCTAATTGTTTTATAATGATCTTCGGATATCGATAACAAGATAAAAAGCTGTCTGCATAGATTTTTAAAATTCTATGTGGACAGCTTTCTATTTATATAGGAAGGAAATAGATTAATATAATTTGTTGTAAGTTTTACTGGCGGAAATTAAATCATTTGCACTAAAGGCTCAATTTTCGCCATAAATGATTGATGGAGTGCTTCAACGCCATCTACTAAGTGAATACGGTCAATGACAACTGATACTTTAATTTCAGATGTACTTACCATTTTAATATGAATACCGCCTTCTTTTAAAGTAGTGAACATATTCGCAGCAACTCCCGGGTTAGATACCATACCAGATCCTACAATTGATACTTTCGCTAAATGATTTTCATGTTCTACAGATTCATAGTGAAGTGCCTCTTGATTTTGTTCTAACACTTCTAATGTTTCTCTTAAATCATTAGAATGAATCGAGAAGGAGAGGTGAACAGTTCCTTCATTTGTAATACTTTGAATAATAATATCTACATTAATATGTGCCACTGCTAATGTAGAGAAAACTGTTGAAAGTGCACCTTGTTCTAATCCTTTAATTGTGACGCGTGTAATATTATCCTCAAATGCGATACCTTTAACGATTGATTGTTGTTCCATGTTACATTCTCCCCTTACAATTGTTCCGTTTTCTTGTTCCATGCTTGATCGTACTTCTAAAACTACATTATGATTTTTAGCAAATTCAACAGCGCGTGGGTGTAATACGCCAGCACCGAGATTTGCAAGCTCTAACATTTCGTCATAAGAAATTTCATCTAATTTATAAGCATCTTGTACAACTCGTGGATCAGTCGTATATACGCCTGACACATCCGTATAAATATCACATTTTTTTGCTTTTAGTGCCGCAGCTAATGCGACAGCAGTCGTATCGGAGCCACCGCGGCCAAGTGTGGTAATTTCATGTTCTTCACTTACTCCTTGGAAACCAGCTACTATAACAATCGTGCCATCAGCAAGATAGGATTGAATACGACCAGTATTAATGTCAGTAATCCGTGCACTACTATGTACAGATTCTGTCGTAATACCAGCCTGCCATCCTGTTAATGAAATTGCATTATAACCTTTTGTTTGTAGTGCCATTGTTAATAATGAAATAGTTACTTGTTCTCCTGTAGATAGGAGCATATCCATTTCACGTTTACTTGGATTTTCAGTAATAGCGTTAGCAAGTGCTACAAGTTTATCCGTACTTTTTCCCATTGCTGAAACGACAGAGACAATACTATGTCCTCGTTCATATTCTTCAATAATTAAATTTGCTACATGTTGAATGCGTTCGACGCTTCCGACAGAAGTACCGCCAAATTTTTGTACAATCGTTTCCATTACGAATTCCTTCTTTCGTCCATTTTTAAGAATAGGTTAGGACTTATACAAATCCCAATATTCCTGTAGTTACCAGAGAGAAAAACAAAAAACACCATCTCAAATAAGTGAGGATGGTGCTGTTACAGGAAAAGGGAAACAGAAAACGGAGCTAATAAAAAAAACCGCCAAAAAAGGAATATCATAAAAATGATATCTCTTTTTTGTAGATAGCTCTTCATACGTACACGTCTGTACATATGACAGTTCTGTTTCTATTCGAAAACAGCCCCAATTGATAAATGCAGAGAAATTTATCAATTTCGGCAACACTTCCTTTCCTCTAAGATCATAGACATCTCTGTGTCTCCTTTAGAATACTTATAAGCGTTGCAACCTCTATCTCACGTTTTAGGCGAGAGTGTATGATTTATGAAGTTGTTGGTAACATTTGTTTTATAATAATTTAAATTTTTCAGGGAATCAAGTGTTTTTTGTATTTTTTTGAAATTCTATCTTTTTATTAAATTAGTTTGTGAAAAATGTAGCAAAATAAATTCGTTGCATGTACATTAAAAATATAGAGCATGGGAGGTGGAAGGATGGGCAAGAAAAAGCCTATTTATGTAGCAACAGAAATGAACACAAAAATGAAGAAATTATGGGAATATACGCAAGAGCCGGACCTACATACAAAGTGGGATGCCCGTTTTACGGAAATCTCGTATTTGGAGAAAAAAGAGGGGGAGCCGCAGAAGTTTTTATATAAAACGAAGATTGGTTTCGGGCTTGAAATAGCCGGAGAAGGGGAATCGATAGGTGAAATAAGAAAAGAAACTGGAGAGCGCATTTCCTCTTTGAAATTTTGGACAGACAATAAGCTATCACTTATACAAATAGGACGAGGTTATTGGAAGTATACCCCGAATGGAGAACATATTCATTTTGAAACGCAATATGATTATGATACAAGGTTTGGTCGTATAGGGAATGTGATAGATTCATATATTTTTCGTCCGCTATTAGGTTGGGCAACTGCATGGAGTTTTGATGCTTTAAAATTATGGTTAGAAAAGGGACTTCATCCTAAGTTGCTAATTAGAAGAACGATGACGTATTGGCTCGTTTGCTTTTTAGTTGCTTTCGTATGGTTATATCAAGGGATTGTACCGAAATTGATGTTTACTCATTCAGAAGAAGTAAAGATGCTTTCTGCGCTAATCGGATCGAATGATAGTAGTATTTTTATACTTAAAATAGTTGGATTTTTAGAAATAATATGGGGTGTTATGTGGCTATTGCCATTTCAAAAACGAAAGTTGTTTATATTGCATATTGTTATGTTAATAGGCTTAACTATAGTGGCAGGAGTTACGAATATCACAAGTTTTACGCAACCGTTTAATCCGATTACATTAAATTTTCTTCTAATAGGGTTATCGATTGTCGGTTATATGAATAGCACTAATTTGCCGAGTGCAAAAAATTGTAAGAGGACGAGAAAGGGATAAGTATATGGTTAATATTTATGAAAGATTATTAGGGGATTCTTATAAAAGGCTTCATCCAAAATTGCAGGAACGATATGCGATAACAAAGGGAAATAGCTTTATTGGGGAAGGGGAAATGGATGAAATTTATGGAGGATCTTTTTTCGTTAAATTAATATTAAAAATTACATCGAAGTTCCGTATGTTTTTCTCTGAGCGAGGGCAAAAAGTTCCGTTTGTGATACATAATACCGCTGAGCGAGATGGACAGGGGAAAGAATTTGTACGGTGGAATCGTACTTTTTATTTTCATAATAAGAAAAGATATTTTAACGCTGTTATGAAGTTGGATGAAGTGAATAATGAAATTGTAGATTATTTTGGCGAACCGCATATACTCGTTTCTACGTTGAATTTTTATATTGATGAAAAAGGCGGGATGCATATTTCTTCAAAGAAACAATGGTTTTTTATGTTTGGAAGAAAAATACCGTTACCTAGATTTTTATACGGAGAGGCAAAAATTGTAGAAAGTTATGATGAAACACTACAATGTTTTCGAATTCATGTACAAGTACGAAATCCGTTAATTGGTTCGTTATTTTCATATAAGGGAACATTTGTGGAAAGGGAATAAACGATATGAAAAATATACTATTTGGGCTTGTTTGTTATATTATATTTCTAATATACGAGTGGTCGAATGTAAATCCTGTTGAAGCAATTATATTGTTATCTATCTTATTATTTATACCGATGTCATTTTGTATTATTGACAAAGAAACAAGAAATGGAACGTATTTATTATTTTATAAATTTGTATCGTTTTTATATCCAATTGCAGCAATCAGTGCAATGCTAGCTTTCGTAACAAATCACTATTTCTTTGCGCTACTTTGGTTTGCATATACAGGAATCGTTGCATTATTTGGTATAAGTAGATTGCTAGAAAGAGGATGGAAGCCGTTAGAGGAAGCAGCTATAGATAGTGCTTTTATTTATTTGTTTTTAGGTGGTTTTTGGTTTTTTGCTTCTGTAGCAAAATTCCCCATTATGCATTTTAGTTCTGACATAGTTTTACTCACAGCTGCACACTTTCATTACTCGGCATTTCTATTGCCGTTATCAGCTGGTTTACTTGGAAGGAAAAGAGAACGGGGAAGTAAGTTATATGACGCTATTATGTTTATCATCGTCATTTCTCCAATGACAGTTGCGATAGGAATTACGTATTCGAGGGTGTTTGAATTTTTTGCAGTGTTCGTATATTTATTTGCCATTTACGGATATGGAGTTTACGTGTGGAGAACGAAATTTAATGCTATAAGTACAAAGATTCTCCTTACTCTTTCATCCAGTACACTTATGGTAACGATAATGTTTTCACTCATATATTCATACGGGAATTTCAAACAAGTAATGACGATTACAATTGCACAAATGGTTTGGATCCACGGTGTTGTCAATGGAATTGGAGTAGCGTTACCAGCATTTGTCGGCTGGATGATTGAAAAGAGTGCTCCGAATTATAAATATTACGGGAAACCAATGAGCAGGTTAAGAGGAAATGCGACAGTTGGTGAAGCATTTTTACATAACAGAAATTTAATAGATAACAAGGAATACAAAGGTTTAGTTGATAAAATGAATGATTTTTATAGTGAGGCATTTGACGCGACGAAGATTCCTTTAAGTATTATTCGTTTTTATGAAAATACAAAAGAGTATGAGTTACAATCGCATATTAAATGGACTCGTTGGTTTCGCCCGCTTGCATTTTGTTATGAGAAAATGAGTAAGCGTGTAGGACAAATACATTTAGGAATGGGCGGCAAGTGGGAAACTATGCATGGCTCTATCATTGGGGTAATAGATGAGAAGGATGGAAGAGAGAATGTAAGGGCTTGGCTAAGAAAAAATGAAGCAGGAGAATCTATTTTTGTAGCTCTTTACTCAAAACATACCCATGAGGATGAGAAATACATGAATATCGGATTACCTTTACCATATTCGAATATGACGGGGATTTTGAAATTATGTAATAAGAATAAAGATTTAATCATTACTAGTAAGTTGAGAAGAAATGGTAAGGGAGATGAGGGGATTTATTTACATACTCGTTTCTTTACAATACGTTTACCATTAGCAGAGACTTTTATTATTAAAGAGAGCACGGATCAAATATTAGAAGCTAATCATAGAATGTGGATATTTGGAGTTAAGTTTTTAGAAATTGATTATGAGATTAAGAAAATAGAGGAGAAGTAAGAAAAGCTTGGAGAGATTCCAAGCTTTTTTACGTATGCGTAATTGTCATCGCAACTTGTTTATCCAAGTCTCGGTCCCAAACACGTTGAATTTCAAACGTACCTTTTTCAAAAAATAATGGGAATCTCTCTTTAAACCAATCTTGCATAGGAAGATTTAGTGCTTCATCAATTGGTACCCATAATAATTCGCCTTCAGGAGGATTCAAAAGGAGTTCACCTTCAAATGAATCTGTCCAATAGTTAAATACCATATATCGAACATTTTCCTTAGGATTTACATATTCGTCTAACCCCTTGAAAATTAAATTAGAAACGTGGAGTCCGGTCTCCTCTTTCGATTCTCGTATAGCAGCTTGTAATATGCTTTCTGGGAAATCTACTTTTCCACCAGGAGCTATGTAGCCAGGAAAACCTCGATGGTCGGGGCGTTTTATAAGTAAAGCGTCATTATTTCGCTGGATCATACACATTGTATAGATGCGGTGCTCGATGTTATGAGAATTTTGAGGCATAATAATGTATTCTCCTTTATCTTTTCTTGATAATTTTACCATAACATAATAGTTTCTTATATAATTGAAAATAGAATATTATTAATTTTCGGTTATTAATTATAAAGTCTATAATCATTTGAAAAGAGGAGAGAGATATGCAAGGAGAAATACCAACAGAGAAAAATTTAAGTTATGTCGGTAAATTGTTATTGCCAGTTAAAGCGTCACCACATTTTAAATTTTTATGGATTGGGCAACTACTTTCAACTTTAGGTAGTTCGATCACGATGGTCATTCTCCCAGTCGTTGTGTATTCATTAACTGGTTCAACAGTTGTAATGGGAATGACTATGGCAATGTACATGCTTCCTAATATTCTTGCGTTACCGTTTGCTGGATTGGTCGTGGATCGAATTAACCGGGTGAAATTGATGTTATTTACAGATATAATCCGCTGCATATTAATGCTATTACTTGCAACACTTATATTTATGGACGTTTTAACGATTCCACTTTTATATGTACTTGTTGCATTATATGGACTTATGGAAGGTATATTTCAGCCGGCATATTCAGCTGTAAGAGCGAAAGTATTTGTACCGGAAATTCGAAATGCAGCTAACGCATTAACGCAAATGAGTAATCAGGGTATACGATTAATTGGACCGGCTCTTGGAGGGTTGATTGTTTCAGTTACATCCGCCGGAATTGGGTTTGGATTGGATGCAGTAACGTACTTGCTATCATTTGTATGTTTATTATTTTTAAAAGAAATAAAGTTTAATAAAGTACAGAAATTTGAAAGAAATAAAGTCAATTACAAACAAGATTTTATGGAAGGGATTCTTGTTCTAAAATGCCATCCGTGGTTGTGGATTACTATTCTAGTCTTTTCTTTCGTTAATATTTGTTATGCAGGCATTATCGTTGTATTAATTCCATGGTTGTTTAATGTTCATCATCATTTTGAAGCTTACGTATATGGATTGGGTATGGCTGCTTCTGGTGCTGGAGCTGTAATTGCAGCGCTAATTTTTGGTGGGAGGCAGCAGTGGCATAAGAGAGGATTACTTGCGTATGGCGGTGTGTTAATAAGTGGAATGGCACTATTAATTATGCCTTTCGTTTCTTGGGCACCTGCCTTAATTGGATTAATGGTAATTGAAGGATTCGGTATTATGATATTTGGGCTCATTTGGGAAACAAGTTTACAAGAGCTTGTACCAGAAGAAGCATTTGGAAGAGTGGCAAGCCTTGATATGTTAGGTTCATTTGCTTTATTGCCATTAGGATATGTGGTTGTAGGCTGGTTAGCTACTGTAATAGGTGGAAAGATAACAATTATAACGCTAGCTATTTTAGTACTCATAACAATTGGAATGGCATTGTCTGTACCAAGTATTCGGCGGTTCGATTGATCATGTAGGCTAAAAGGGGGATATGGTATATGACTATAGAAAACCTAAACGATTTAGTAGTAGCAGAGTTGGGATGTAAATACGTTTTGGAAGAAAAGGTATTTGAAGCAAAGAATTTTACGGTGTATATTGCGACTTCTATAGAAAATAAAATGACATATAATCGATTCATCTTAATTAAGCATGTATCTAATGAAGTGCCTTCCGTACATGTTTGGGACAAAAAAATTTGTGTAGACGATACAAAAATAGATATTGCAACAGAAGTGACAGAAGCAATTCAATCTGGTTTTGTAAATAAAGAGTAAGCCCTAATCAAATTAGGACTTACTCTTCATTAAACACAAATGTTTGTTTCATTTTTTTACTCTCATGTACTGGATGGCCGTTGTAAGAGAAATTCTTTTCTTCCCAAGTAATGACGACTTTAAAATTATGGCTATTAAAGTCTAATGGGAATACCATGTAGTCAAAGCTTGTATGACTTTTTGAAACGTTGTTATTTAATGTAGTAGGATTAAAGGTAGTTTTAGATGTAGGTGTGTTATCAAGTATTTCTACGGATACATTTGATACATCATTACCAATATTTTTTAAGAGTAAACTATACGTATCATATACACCTTGTTTTGGCTGCACCGCTTGCTTGTTTGAGTTATGAGATTTGTCAATTTCGATATACCACTGTTTAGACTTTGACGCAATTGGTAGTGATTGAAATGTGTATGCGCTAGCTTGTATTGGTAGTGCTAAGCAGATAAGGGAAAAAAGAGATATTATTTTTCGTTTCATTTTGAAAAACCCCCATTCTTTAACAAATTTATTTGTTATTATTCGCTCTGTTCGAGAAAATATACCATATAATGTAAGGGGATAGGGGTATGAGTCTCGGCTTAGGAATCATTATAGTATTCGCTACGGTTATACTTGGCACGTCTGCTTAATAGCTGGTATATACGCGATCCATATGCTGGCTGATACACATCAAATTCAGTCAGAGTGAATTGTAAGGGAGAACATTATATTGAAAGTACTAGTAAGCACGGGGAGTAGTATTTTTCTACAATTATTATTTTTGTATATATTTATTTCGGGTGTTTTATTTGAAGTTAATCCTTGGTATGCAGTAGTTGTGTATATAAGTGTAGCAATATTAAGTCTTTTCTTTGGGGTATATTCGATTGTTCGTTCTGTAAGAAAAGGTTCGAATGCTATTTTTCTAACAATATCGGTTGGAGTTGTAACGTCGTTATTTGCAATATTAATTATCGGCTTTACAGTGTTTGCTTATTTTTTACCGGAAGCAGGTATTTCGCTGGTAATTAGTTTGTAGTATTGGTGGATCGATAAAGCTAATCTTTCTTAATTTATTTGAAAGATTAGCTTTTTTGTTAAAAAAATAATATTTCAAAAGGAAAATGAACTTTTTTAAAAGTAGAAGGTAATAAATATATGATAAGTAGAGAGAGGTGAAAATGTGGACGAAAAATTGCTAATTCATGAAATCAAGGAGGGAAATAAAGAGGCATTTAATACATTAGTACAACCATATATGCAAAAAGCGTATAGAGCATCATACCTTATATTACATGATAGAAGTTTGGCTGAGGACGCTGTACAAGAATCGCTTATACAAGCTTATAAATCAATGCATCGTTTTGATGAAAAAATCGCATCATTTAAAACATGGTTTCACCAAATATTGATTCATATGACTCTAAAACAAAAAAGAAAAAAGAGATTAGCTTTTTTACAAATAGAAACGTGGTTTCAAATGAAAGAGGTGAAAACACCAGAAAGCGATTTTCTTATAAAAGAAGAAACGAGAATGGTTATGCAAGCTGTAAAATATTTACCGATAAAACAACAAGTTGTTATAGTTCTCTTTTATTATCAGGATTTATCCATTTTAGAAATTGCACAAGTTTTACATATAAAAGAAGGAACAGTGAAATCGAGATTATACAAAGCGAGAGAGAATTTAAGAGGTTATTTATCTTACTGTATTATGGAGGATCATGAAAAGGAGATGAATGCATGGATCGAATAATAAAGGAAGCTTTTCATGATCAAGCCAGTAAGGTCAACTTTCCAGAAAATCTAAATATAGAGGAACTTATACGTGAAAAGAAGAAGAGAAGATTCAAATTACAGTGGACATTAGTTCCGCTTCTAGTTATTATTTGTTTTTTTTGCAGTTGGAAGATAACAGATACTATCGCTGGGCTATTTGAAACAGAGCAGGTAGAGCATTTATATCATAAATACTTAATTTACGATAACTATTATTATGTACTTACTGAAGATGTAGTGGAGAAAAAAGATGTAGGAAATGAGTTAGGGGAAGTGAAACGCTCTGGAGAATGGGCTTATTTAGAAGAGGGGGATTCAGATATATTTATACCAGGAATAAAATATTATGAAATAAAAGGAGAAAAAAATAAGATTGTTGCTCAAATAAAAAAAGATAATAGAGGACCTCTAGAATATCAGGTTTTAAAGAAAGAAAAACCGATTGAAGAAGTGGATGAGAAAAACATATATGGAGCAAAAAATGATCTAAAGGGAGTTCAAAAATCAATTGAGAATGTTCGTCAAGTAGTACCTTTTTTATATGAGATCACGGACGAAGAATTGAAAATTGACTTTGTAAAATTAGATAATGATAAAAAACATTACTATGTGAAATTAATGTATGGGCCGTATACAAATAACCCTAAACATCCGAAAATTATTTTCGTGAGGCAATATGAAAAGAATTATGTTAATCAATATGCTTCGGATATGTCGTTAGATGGAGATTTTTGGTTTGATAAAAAAGATAGAGTAAATCAATTCAATATAAACAATATGGAGTGGATAGAATACCGATCTAAGAGAGAGAAAGAATACGTATCAGTATTTCATGCAGAACAAAATAACGTTATATATGAAGTATCTGCACAGTTATACATGGCAGAAGAGGTTGAAAAGTTTTTAGAAACTTTTCAACAAAGAAATGTTAAATAGTAAAGTGGACGTGTCAAAGGGTAATTGCTATTAAAGTGAGTAGTATATTAAGGGGAATTAGATAAGGAAGCTGTGTAGAGATTTTTCTACACAGCATTTTTTGTGTCTAGCGTTCAATTACATATGTTTGTTGGTATGTATATATCGCCTTTGTATCAATTTATTAAACTGAAGATGGAGAGTCCCACGTATGAATCAAAAGAATATTAATATGAAAAAATTACCAATAAATATGTTAAAATAACATTGTCATATAACAAGGGGGATTCGTTTGATGGAAAAAGAGCATCTTGCTAAAGTAGATTTAACGAAAAGAATTGAATCAAAATCTAAGTACAATAAGAAACTCGAAAAATATCAAATGCGCTTATTAGCACTACAGCAAATTTTAAAAGAAGAGAAAATAGCTGTTATGCTCGTTATGGAGGGTTGGGATGCAGCAGGTAAAGGCGGAGCAATTAAGCGAGTGACTGAACATCTTGATCCGCGTGGATTCCAAGTAAATCCAATTGGCGCGCCTGCTCCTCATGAAAAACGGTATCATTATTTGCAACGTTTTTGGCGGAAACTTCCTCAATATGGGCAAATTACTATTTTTGATCGTTCATGGTACGGCCGTGTATTAGTTGAACGTGTTGAAGGCTTTGCTACAAACGAAGAGTGGACGAGAGCGTATGGTGAAATTAATGATTTTGAGAAGTTATTAACAGATGATCATTACATAATAGGAAAGTTTTTCTATCACATTAGTAAAGACGAACAGTTGAAGAGATTTAAAGAAAGAGAGACTAATCCTCTTAAAAGATGGAAAATTACAGATGAAGACTGGCGTAATCGTGAAAAATGGGATGAGTATGTTGAAGCAACGGAAGACATGTTTGAAAACACAGATAAACCGAATGCTAAATGGCATATTATCGCGAGTAATGATAAATTATATGCTCGTTTGAAAACATTGAAAGAGATTATTTCATTAATTGAGAATTATTTCTTAGAACATAATATAGAATTACCTTCTTATTACTATGAAATAAAGGAAGGTAAGAAAAAGGAAATTGAATCTGTGCAAGAAGTAAAGGTTAAAAAGTAAAGTTTGTATAGGGACTACCTGGTAATTTGTGTTAATCAAATTACCAGGTAGTTTTTATTTAGAAACATTTTACAATTTTTGAGAAAAGGTATATAATCAACAATCATATTAACATTGTTAATATGATTGTTGATTATATACTATACGGGGGTCTTAATTTGAAGGGAAGAGATGTTGTTTTAGGCTTATTAATGCAAAAAGAATTATCTGGTTATGATATTAAAATCGTTTTTGAAGACGTATTTACTCATTTTTTTGATGGAAGCTTTGGAATGATTTACCCAACGTTACGTCAGTTGGAAAAAGAGGGGAAAATAAAAAAAGAGGTTATCATGCAAGAAGGGAAACCAAATAAGAAAATGTACTTTATTACAGATGAAGGGCGTGAAGAGTTTTATCAATACATGCAAACGGATGTAGAGAAAGATGTTTTACGTTCAGATTTTTTAATGAGGATGTATTTTGGTAATTATAGTGATGGTGAGACAATAAAAAAATGGATTGAAGACGAAATTGAAAGGAAAGAAGCGTACATTGTGGACCTTCGCTTGAAATATGAAAAATGGAGAGAAGGTATTACGTTTGTTGAAGAAATTTCGCTTGATGTAGGTATTGCAACATATAGTGCACAAGTAGAAACGCTGAAGAGAAAGTTAGAGCAGTTAGAAGCGAAAGAAAATAATAAAACAGAAGAATGAAAAATGTGTTCAAAATAAATAAAGGGGTAGATGAACATGGAGCAACCAAGGGGACTGAAAATCGTCTTTTTAATGTGCTTAGGTATTTTTCTTTGTATGATTGATACGACAATTATGAATATAGCTTTACCGGCAATACAATCAAGTGTAAATACTTCGTTAGAAAAGATGTCTTGGGTATTAAATGTATATACAATGACTATTGCAGTACTCGCAATTCCGCTAGGACGGATAGCTGATATTTTTGGAAAAGCAAAGATGTATATTCTTGGTTTGGTAATTTTCGGTGGTGGGTCAGTACTTTGTGCTTTTGCTAATACAGGTGACTTCCTTATTTTTTCTCGTTTTATACAAAGTGTTGGAGCAGCAATTTTATTTCCGACAAGTATGGTAATTGGTGTATCAGCTATGCCGTTAGCAAAGAGGCATGTTGCACTTGCTATTTTAGGAGTAACGCAAGGATTGTCAGCTGCACTTGGTCCGGTAATAGGCGGAATTATTACGCAAAATGTAGGATGGAGATGGGTGTTCTTCGTCAATGTTCCGATTTGTATTCTGGGAATCATTTTATGCTGTATTATGTTACAAGTAAAAAATGAAGAACGTATTATTTCAAAAATTGATTGGATTGGACTTATATTAAGTAGTTTAGCGATTTTTTCTTTTACTCTCGTATTAGTGAAAGGCAATACGTGGGGATGGCAAAGTAATATCGCTTGGTCTTGTTATGCCATTAGCACTATTTCTCTTATTCTATTTGTTTTAGTGGAACGAAAGATTCATAATCCGATGGTGAATTTAAAATTATTTAAAGATCGAATGTTTGTAGGAGCGTCTATCGTTGTTGTATTAAGTAATTTATTTTTAATCGGAGTAACTGTGTTGCTTCCAACATTCTTGACAAAAATACAATACCGAACGGAAATTGAAGCTGCTTTTTTAGTGACACCTATTTCAGCGATGATATTTTTTGTCTCACCGGTTGCAGCAACTTTAATTAAAAAATTTGGAAAAGTAACTATTATTTTGTCAGGGTTTCTTGTTATGGGTCTATCCTACTATTGGTTGCAAATGATTGGCGTCAATTCAACAAATATAGAAATTATTACTCCGTGTATGATATTAGGTGTTGGATATGGTTTAGTAGTGGGACCAATTACAGTTTTAAGTGCATCTTCGTTTGAAGGGGAATTATTAACTGCTTCTCAAAGTGTTGTCTCGATGTTACGACAAGTTGGAATTGTATTAGCGGTTGCAATATTTGTATCTAATTTAACTCACAATTTAACAGTAAATAAAGAGAATGTCTATCATTATGCGGAAGAAAAAGTACGTAATATTCATGGGGATAGTATTCAGCAAACTGAGATATTACAAGTAACAAAAGAAAAAATAGAGAAACAAAGTATAGAAGCAAATGTAGAAAAGAAACAAAATGAAATATTGGTGGGATTAAGTAAAGAGAAAAAAGATGAATTAATTCATCAAAAAGTGGATGAGGTATTAAGTGGAGTTCCAGTAGAATATAGAGATGTGAAAAGAGAAGAAGTTACGAATCGAGTAACAAAAGAAGTTGAAAAACAAGAAGAGAACATAAAAAAAGAAATACTCGTATTTTCAAATGATGTGAATCATTATGCTCAGAATCAGATGGCGATGAGTTTTACTGATTTATATAAAGCGAGTGTTCCGATTATTTTAGTTTGTGCTTTAGTAAGTTTGTTGTTTTGGGAAGGGAAAGCTTTAAGTAAAAAAAGAGGAGAAAGAATAGCAGGGGAAGTGTAAAGAAAACTAGGTTAAAATTAGCCTGGTTTTCTTTACACTAGTATGGAAAATCTGGGTTTAGTTCATTAAACTTCTGACTATAATGCCTCTTATTATTAAAACCAACAAAATCAATTCCGATGCAAGGATCTAAATTATCGTCTACAATATTAGAATCCACGAAGCTTAAATGTTTTAACTTTGGTAGCTCTTTAATGAATTGTAGATTTTGTATGTTACCACAACTTGATAAGATGAGAGTTTCTAACTCTGTTAAATAACGTAAATAGTCGTGATTTTTAATTTTACTGCAATGATCGAATTCGACATATTTTAAAGTTGAAGCATTGTTTTCAATTTCGTCAATATGTTCTAAATTTCTTATATAATTGATTTCTAAATGTTTTAATTTAGGAAATGCTCTACATCCTTTTAATGAGTTAATGTTACCTTGTGTAATTCTTAGTTTTTCAAGGTTTTGTAAAGACATTAATTCTTCAAGGTTTTTTTGTTTCGGTTTGTATTTCCAAATGTATAGTTCTTTTAAGTTAGAACAAGATGCGAACCCTGTAATGTTTTTATTCCACTGTATGTAAAGTTCCTCTATATTTTTAAAGCTTTCTAGTGCTGTTAAGTTTAGAGGGACTTGTGGTTCTTCTAGTGATAAAGATTTTAAGTTTTTTAATTTATATAAAGCTGAATAATCGGTAATACATGTACTATTAATTTGTAACGCTTCTATTTGGGGACAGCGTTCTAGAAAATCAATATGGTCCATACTATACTTAAGGTCATTAATGTAAACATTAGTAAAGTTGTTTGTATTAATGAAGTCTACGTATTCATCCAGTCTATTTTCATGAATTTGTACTACGCCATCCGTAACTAAAAAATCTTGCGGTTTCTTGTTAAATAAGGTAAGACGATTGTGACATTGACTACATAAATTATAAGGTTGATTTGTTTTGTCGGATTCTGCTGTATTATTTACTGGATTATGTTTGCAAGCTTCGCATAATTCTAGTGTGTTATTCAGTATGTACTCCTTTGTATACAATGATTAGTAATGCTATTAATATAGCATGTGATATGTTTATTGCGAGAAAAATATGAGTAAGATAAGAAAATGAATATGTTTGCTAATAAAAATGGTTGTTTATATTAGATGAGTCAATGATAAAGTAATGAATACAATTATCATTAATTATGAAAATATAGTACATTAATAAGAGTAATGAATTTTATTAAGTAGGTGAGAAAATGCTAGGTAAGGCGGATACTTCAATAAATAACCATATGTATACAGAAGAAGAGCAACAAAAATTATACAAAAGAACGTTAATAATCGTAAGTATTTCACAAATGTTTGGCGGGGCGGGATTAGCTGCTGGAATTACAGTAGGTGCACTTCTTGCACAGCAAATGCTTGGAACAGATGCATATGCAGGATTACCGGCTGCTATGTTTACATTGGGATCTGCGGTAGCAGCTTTCATAGTAGGAAAGCTTTCACAACGATATGGACGCCGGGTAGGACTTGCAACAGGTTTTATGGTAGGGGGACTTGGGGCTATTGGTGTTGTAATGGCAGCTTTAACAAATAGTATTATTCTCTTACTTGTTTCTTTACTCATTTATGGTGCGGGTACAGCTACGAATCTACAAGCTCGTTATGCGGGTACAGATTTAGCGAATAAGAAGCAACGAGCAACTGCTGTTAGTATTACGATGGTTATGACGACTTTCGGTGCAGTAGCGGGGCCAAATTTAGTAGGTGTAATGGGGGATTTTGCTCATTCGATTGGAATTCCTGAACTAGCTGGTCCGTTCATATTATCGGCAGCGGCATTTATACTTGCGGGTCTTGTCCTTTTCGTTATGCTTCGTCCGGATCCGTTAATTATTGCTAACATAATAGAAAGATATAAACAGGAACATACATATAAAGGACAATCGGTAACTAATGAAACGTTAGAAAATAAAAGGGGCATTACCGTCGGAGCAATCGTTATGATACTTACTCAAATAGTGATGGTTGCGATTATGACTATGACTCCAGTACATATGGGACACCATGGTCATGGACTAAGTGAAGTAGGGCTAGTCATTGGATTCCACGTAGGGGCAATGTACCTTCCATCACTTGTTACAGGAATTCTTATTGATAAAGTTGGTAGAACAGCGATGAGTATTGCTGGTGGGGTGATTTTACTCGCAGCTGGTGTCATAGCTGCGATAGCACCGAGTGATTCTTTAATACTATTAATCGTTGCTCTTTCTTTACTTGGATTAGGATGGAATCTCGGATTAATAAGTGGTACTGCTCAAATTGTTGATTCAACGGAGCCTTCCACACGTGCAAAAACACAAGGGAAAATAGATGTGTTTATTGCACTAGCTGGAGCTTCTGGTGGAGCGATGTCAGGAATGATAGTAGCGAATTCAAGTTATGCAGCATTATCATTAGCGGGAGGGGCTGTAGCCTTATTGCTAATTCCTGTTGTGATATGGTCTCGGACAGGTAAATAAAATTAAGATAAAAGAAGCTGCATTCAAAGGGAGGTAACCAATCTTTGAATGCAGCTTTTTTTTACAATTAACTAATAGTCTAACTGGAATCGTTGATATACTTTGAGTTGTGATAGATAAATTCAGAAAATCGTTGATATAATTTCATTTATCGTAATGTTAGTTGTATAAAAGAAAATTTCAGTTTAAATCCCACTCCACGATAAGCCCTAAATGCGTAAGTCCACCGCCAAAACCGTACAGTAAAAGTATATCTCCGTTAATTAATTTCCTATCTTTTCTAAATCGTTATTAGACAATATTTGATCTGGAACATAAGTACCAATTGCGGTAATACGAGATTTAGAATTCATAGGAACATCTCCTAACTTATTTTTATAACCTGATACTAATATCAGGTTATAAAAATGTCAATAAAGACTTTTATTGTATGGAAACGATAATGTTTAATTTACTCTGGAGGAATTTGGCGAGTAGCGTAAAAATAATATACGAGAAGCTTTTGAAATTGATAATGAAGGGAGTGGGGCTCCTTGAAAAGAATTTTGCGCATGTTGCCTGTTGTCATTATTTGTAGCTTTATTCTTATTGTTTTTCCAGATAAATCTTATGCTTGTGACTGTATTAAAAAATCTCCAGAGGATGCATTTCAAAAAAATGATGTGGTGTTTGAGGGGAAAGTAATTGAGGTTGGAAGGAAAGAAGGGATTGGAACTGAAGTTTTATTTGAAGTGAAGAATATTTGGAAAGGGACAAGTTCTTCGCAAATTATTGTATATACAAATGGTGGTGATTGTGTGTTTCACTTTGTAGAGGGAGGAGAGTACTTAGTATATTCTTCTCAAAGAGGATCAGAAAAACAATTACACACACATAGTTGTAGTAGAACGAAGAGATTAGATGAGGCAGGGGCGGACAAAGTGGCTTTAAGTCAATTTGCAAAAGAGTCTGTTCCAACGAAGAAAGTGAATTTAAAAGGGGATATGGTTAACGGTTTTAGATGGGGACAGCTTGTTATCATTTCTATAGGTGTGTTATTAATAATTGTTGTTATTTTCATTGTGAGAAGAAATCGCAAAAAATGACGATTAAAGTAAAAATATAAAGATTTTCTTTCTGTTTCTATAGGTGGTTTAATCTTGTGAAAGCGAATTACTTATGCTACACTTTATGTAACTTAAAATGAACGGAGGGGCTTCCTTTGATCTTAATCAGATTACGTCTCAATACTTTGTGCCGATAATTGAATAGCGCTCAAAGGCTCTGTCTGTGTACAGAGTGAACGGGATTGGTCTGCCTATTTTAAAGGAACCCTTTATTAAGCTTATATGTGAAAAAGAGGGAGGGACGAATACGCCCTCTTTTTGTTTTGCCTTTATAAATAGAATGGGATAGTATAGGTGAACACTTGTTGGATACGTATACTATCTTGGGACTTTTTGACCATGTATAGGACGAAAGCACTGCTTTCTTCTATTTCTTTGGTGAACCCTTATCCGTTTACGAAAACACAGGCAGTGACCTGTGTTTTTTATTTTGCGTAATCGAAATGGAGGAATAAATATATGGAAGAATTATTACAAAGAGCAATATTAGTTGGAGTGAATTTAGGTAAGGAAGCTGATTTTGCATATTCGATGGAAGAGTTAGCAAATCTTACGGAAGCTTGTGATGTGGAAGTAATCGGTCAAGTGACGCAAAATTTACAACGAGTAAATCCGTCGCATTATATTGGAAAAGGGAAGATTGAAGAAGTAGCAGCGTATGTGAAAGAAGCAGATGCAAATATGGTCATCTTTAATGACGAATTATCTCCTTCACAAATTCGGAATTTAGAAGAAGATTTAGATTGTAAAGTAATTGATCGTACCATTTTAATTTTAGATATTTTTGCGCAACGTGCGAAAACGAAAGAAGCACAGTTGCAAGTAGAGGTGGCCCATCTTCAGTACATGATGCCTCGTTTAATCGGTCTTCGTGAATCTTTAGGAAGACAAAGCGGGGGAGTTGGCACGAAAAATAAAGGTGTCGGTGAGAAGAAGTTGGAATTAGATCGTCGTAAAATTGAAGAACAAATTGCGGCTCTAAATAAAGAATTAGAAGCACTTGTTGCGCAGCGCCAAACGCAGCGTAAACAACGTAAGAAAAATGAAATTCCAGTTGTGTCATTAGTAGGATATACGAATGCAGGTAAATCAACGATAATGAATACGATGCTTGAAATTTTTAATGGTACTGTAGAGAAACAAGTATTTGAAAAAGATATGTTATTTGCGACGTTAGAGACATCTGTACGAAATATTGATTTGCCAGATAATAAATCATTTTTATTAACGGATACAGTTGGATTTGTAAGTAAATTACCGCATCATCTTGTGAAAGCATTCCGTTCAACGCTAGAGGAAGTGGCGGAAGCAGATTTACTCATTCACGTCGTAGATTACTCAAATCCCAATTATGAGCAATTAATTGATATTACAAATGAAACGTTAAAGAAAATTGGCGTGGAAAATATCCCGACGATTTATGCATATAACAAATCAGATTTGGTAGATGTTGAAATTCCGAAAGTGCAAGAAGATCGCGTTTATCTATCTGCGAAGAAACATGTTGGAATTGAAGAGCTTGTAGAAGTGGTTCGTTCACACATTTATAAAGAGTATACGAAGTGTGAAATGTTAATTCCATATGATCAAGGACAGGTAGTTTCGTATTTCAACAATCATGCACACGTTTTATCTACGAGTTATGAAAACGAAGGTACGAAAATGGCACTAGAATGTAAGACGAGTGATTATGAGAAGTATAAGCGTTTTTCTATTTAATAAAAAAGGCGATCCTAATATGCTTTAGGGTCGTCTATTTTTTCATAGTTGCAAGCCTTCCTTTCGTCCTGCCTTAGTATAAAAGAAAATACAGAGAGTTCATATAAATAAATCCGACAAAGCATATAGAAAAAATATATTTTTTTACAAGTTGAATTTCTGGAAATAGAAACGAAACCAGTATAGAATAGAAATGTTTCAAAACTCAGAATTTATTGCACTTACTGTAATAAATATATATTTTGTACAGGAAGGAGAGATTCGTATATGCAGGCAGTTTCACAAAAAAGTGCAGTGGAAACACCGACGATATATCGAATATTATTTGCGATTAGTTTCGGACATTTTTTAAATGATTCGATGCAAGCAGTTGTGCCAGCGTTGTTTCCTATTTTGGAAAAAACGATGAATTTATCCTACATGCAAGTAGGGTGGATAGCGTTCGCGTTAAATATGACGTCATCGATTATGCAGCCGGTTTTTGGTATGTATTCAGATAAGAAGCCGTCACCATTTTTATTACCACTGGGTATGTTTTCGAGCATGCTTGGGATGATTGGGCTCGCGTTTGCCCCGAATTTTATTATTGTTATTATTTCTGTTTTATTTATTGGATTAGGTTCCGCAGTCTTTCATCCAGAAGGTGCCCGGGTTGCTTATATGGCAGCAGGTGCCAAACGTGGTTTAGCACAAGCGATTTATCAAGTGGGAGGAAATACAGGGAATTCGCTAGCACCTATTTTTACAGCGCTCATTTTCGTTCCACTAGGTCAAATTGGTTCTCTAGGTTTTACTGCTTTCGCAGCGGTAGGGATTGTATTGTTACTTTTTGTTTCAAATTGGTATAAAAATGAATTAGCGACTGGTGCTGTAAGAAGGAAAAAGAGGGCTGCACTTGAGGCTGAAAATGCGATTGTAAGTACGCACATTAAATTTGTTATTATACTTCTTGTTTTTCTAACATTCGTACGTTCTTGGTACGGTGCTGGTATCGGGAATTTCTATCAATTTTATTTAATAGAGCATTACGGTTTATCGATAAAAAATGCACAGTATTTCGTCTTTGCTTTTATGATTGCTGGTGTATTAGGTACTTTCTTTGGTGGTCCGCTAGCGGATCGATTCGGTAAGAAAAAGATCATTGTCTTTTCGATGCTCGGTTCAGCACCGCTTGCACTATTGTTACCGCACGTTTCTCTTATGTGGGTTGTACCGTTGTTTTTATGCATCGGATTTATTAGTTCTAGTAGTTTTAGTGTAATCGTTGTATATGCACAAGAACTTGTTCCAGGTAAAGTTGGAATGGTATCTGGATTAATTGTCGGCCTTGCGTTTGGCCTTGGAGCATTAGGTGCTGTAGTTCTTGGGAAATTGGCTGATATGTATAGTCTTCAGTTTATTATGCTATTATGTAGTTGTTTACCATTAATTGGACTAACTTCATGGTTACTGCCAAATGATAAGAAAACGATAGAATAGGAGATGCGCTATGAAAGTATGTGAAAACGTTACAGAATTAATAGGAGATACACCTGTCGTTCGATTATCTAAATTTATTCCAGAAGACGCGGCGGATGTGTATGTAAAACTGGAAATGTTTAATCCGTCACGCAGTGTGAAAGATCGTGCTGCTTTTAATTTAATTCATATTGCGGAGGAACACGGTCTCATTAAGCCGGGTGATACAATTATTGAACCGACAAGTGGAAATACAGGAATTGGTTTAGCGATGAATGCAGCAGCCAAAGGATATAAAGCAATTTTAATTATGCCAGACAATATGTCCAAAGAGCGTGTTAATTTATTGAAGGCATACGGCGCAGAAGTAGTTTTAACACCAGCGGAACAAAGAATGCCAGGAGCAATTGCGAAGGCGGTAGAGTTACAAAAAGAAATTCCAAATAGTTTTATTCCGCAGCAATTTGAAAACCCAGCAAATCCGGATGTTCATCGTTATACGACTGCACTTGAAATTTATGAACAAATGGATGGAGAGCTTGATGCATTTGTAGCAACCGCAGGAACAGGTGGAACAATTACAGGGACCGGTGAAACGTTAAAAGAGAAACTACCAAACTTATATATTGCAGTAGTAGAACCGAAAGGATCACCAGTGTTATCTGGTGGTGTTCCAGGCCCTCATAAACTAGTCGGAACAAGTCCTGGTTTTATTCCCAAAAACTTAAATACAGAAGTGTATAACGAAATTATGCAAATTGCAGATGAAGAGGCATTAACTACAATGAGGAACTTAGCAAGACAAGAAGGTTTATTAGTAGGGCCGTCTTCAGGGGCTTCTGTGTACGCAGCGATTATGATAGCGAAGCGCCTAGGTATTGGTAAAAAAGTTTTATGTATTGCACCTGATACAGGGGAACGTTATTTGAGTATGGGGCTATTTGAATAAAAGTGATAGAAGCACCTTAATAGTAAGGATGAAAATCCGCTATTAAGGTGCTTCTTTTAGAAAAATAAAGAAATAGATGGCTTATAATGTAGAGCGTATGGCGAATACGTTAATAGGGAGTCCAGAGTATAGCGTACAAGAGTTAGAAGTATTAATCGGGGAAGTATTACATTTAGTAGAACAATATGCTCCGGAGTTAAATATCGCTGAACAACAAAAGCATATTCAATATGCGAAGTGATAAAACAAAAGATGTAACAACGCGTTACATCTCTTGTTTTTTATTTTACTAACTTTCCTAATACAGGCAAACGTTGAATACGATCACCGAGAATATGCGAAGCAAGTCCACTTGTTAATACGAATAAAAGATAAACAAGTCCTCCTACTGATGCGCATATAAACACAATAATCAGTGATTCTATATAAGATTGGCCAGGAATAATCCAGCTTATAAATGCTCTTAATGCGATTACAACAGCAGACATTGCCGCGGAGTAAATCGTAATAAGAAATACTGTTTTTGCTGTTTCGCCAATTTTAAATTTAGCAAACTTAACGATGCAGTACAACATAATAATATTTGAAACGAGATATCCAAGAATTGTTCCAAGTACAGCACCATGTCCACCGAATAAGTGTAAAAGTGGTGTGTTCAGCACAATTTTAACGAGAATACCGACTGAAAATGCAATCATTGTTTTTCTTTGATAATCAATTCCTTGTAATATAGCTGCTGAAACTGTGAAAATCGCACTTAATATAGCAGACGGTGCAAATGAAATTAAATATTGTGATCCACCAAGTGCAATTTCAGGATTTACATAAACCATGCGGAATGCATCGTAAGCGATACTTGCTAGACCGAATGCGGCTGGGATAGTGAAGAATAACAATACTTGAAATATCTTTGCAATTTGTCCTTGTAATTCATCTAGCTTCCCGCTTGTATAAGATTTCGTAATAGCTGGAATTATCGTTAATGAGAATCCAGTTGCAAGTGAAGCTGGAATCATAATTAACTTTTGTGCATAGTTCGTTATATAAGCGAAAACTGCATTCGCGGTTTCTAAAGGCTCTCCCATCGCTCTAAGGACATCAGCTACGGTATATTGATCTACTAACGTATAGAGTGGAATTGCAATACCAACAAATACAATTGGGATTGCATATCGAAGTAATTCCATATAAATATTTTTTAATGGAATATCGGATGCCCTTGACTTTAATTCACCTTCAGGAGGCTTTAATCCGTTATACTTTTTCCAGTACATCATTAAAATAGAGACGCTGGCAAGTGCCCCGATAACAGCGCCAAACGTAGCAACTGCAACAGAAGAAGCTACTGAGCCTCCTAATAGTTTTGAGACGATAAAACTACCAACTAAAATGAAAACAACGCGCGCGATTTGTTCCACAACTTGAGATACAGCACTTGGTTTCATATGTTGAAAACCTTGGAAATAACCACGTGTAACACTCATAGCTGGTACGATAATAAGCGCGAAGCTTAATGCTCGCATTGTAAGTGTTACGTCGGCGATAAATTGTGGATCTGGCGTTTTCGAGCGAATGATAAATTGTGATATGTACGGTGCTCCAATAAATAAAGTTAAAAATCCTAAAAAGCCCATAAACAACATCAATTTTACGCTCGAGTTATACAATTTTTTACTTGTACTATAATCACCAAGCGCATTATGTTTTGCAACAAATTTTGAGACGGCAATTGGAATACCAGCTGTTGAAAAGCTTAATAAAATACCGTACCAAGAGTATGCATATCCGTATAAAGCGACCCCTTGCGTTCCAACTAATAATTGGAAGGGGAAAAAGTATATAAAACCTAAAATTCGTGAAATCATTGTTGCACCACTTAATAAAGCAGTACCTTTTAAAACTTTTGAAGTAGACAAAATTCTTTCCTCCTACTCGTGCTGCCTTGCATTTATCGTATACTACTATAAACCTGTTAGAGAAGTTAATACAGTATAAACCATAAATGTTCTAATACTATTCATTTGAAAGTCATATTTTGAATTTTTAAATAGAATGTAATGCATAAAATTTCAAAATATAAGTTGACACTATTTTTAATGTATGATAAAAATGATAGTAATCAATTAGGAAAATAATATTTGAGCAATGAAAGGGTATAGTAGTGAAAATCTCCCTATTTCAGAGAGCTGATGGTTGGTGTGAATCAGTATATAGATTATTCATGAAGTTCGTCCTGGAGCATCTTTCATAAATCTCACATTGTGAGGAAATGAAAGACGGTAGTGCATACCGTTATCAAATAAAGTGGTGAAGATTTTTTTCACAACTAGGGTGGTACCGCGATATATATCGTCCCTACGTATTTACGTAGGGACGTTTTTTATTTAGGTCTTAACTTTGTTGTGTCTTCATAACTAGGGTGGTACCGCGATATTTTATCGTCCCTACGTATTTGCGTAGGGGCGTTTTTATTTAGGTCTTACTTTTGTTGTATCTTCATAACTAGGGTGGTACCGCGATATTTTTGTCGTCCCTACGTATTTACGTAGGGGCGTTTTTTATTTGAGAGGAAGTGGTTGGATTAGAACGGGCTAGTAATAGAACAATATGAACATAGAGCGAATTATAATGAAAAGAAATAGAAAAAGAGAGGAGATAAAAAGATGAATTCACAGCAATGGACATCGAAATTAGGTTTCGTATTAGCTGCAGCAGGTTCAGCAATTGGTCTTGGGGCGATTTGGAAATTCCCATATATGGCCGGTATTGGAGGAGGCGGGGCGTTCTTCCTTATTTTCATCGGTTTCACATTATTAATTGGTTTACCGCTATTATTAGCTGAATTCGTTATTGGAAGAAGTACACAAAAAGAGGCTGTTGATGCGTATAGAGAGATTGCTCCTAAAACGTTATGGCCGTGGTTAGGTAAATTAGGGATTGTAACATGTTTCATATTACTTTCTTTCTACAGTGTTGTAGGAGGTTGGATCTTATTATATTTATGGAATGCAATTACAGGTAGACTATGGGAAGGAAATGGTGCGTACGAAGCTACGTTCGGTGAAATCATTTCCAATCCGTATTTAGCAGTTGGATCACAGCTATTATTCATCCTTATTACTATTTTTATCGTAAGTAAAGGTGTACAAAATGGTGTTGAAAAAGTAAATAAATATTTCATGCCAGCACTATTCGTTTTATTCTTTGTATTAATTGTTCGTGCACTTACGTTAGACGGTGCCGGAGAAGGAGTTCGATTCTTCTTACAACCTGATTTCTCAAACGTAACATCAGAAATTATTTTATATGCAATGGGGCAATCGTTCTTCTCGTTATCCGTCGGTGTAGCCGTTATGGTAACGTATAGCTCATACTTACCGAAAGAAGAAAGTTTACCGCGTTCAGCATTTTCTATCGTAGCTTTAACACTTGTTATTACATTACTTGCAGGACTTGCAATTTTCCCAGTTGTGTTCGCATTTGGAATGGAACCATCTCAAGGACCAGGACTATTATTTATCGTATTGCCAGCTATTTTCAGTAAAATGGCGTTCGGAAAATTATTCTTCATCGTTTTCTTATTACTATTCTTCTTTGCTACTATTACATCAGCAATTTCGATGTTAGAAATTAGCGTTGCATCTTTAACAACAAAAGGTAAAAGCAAAGGGAAACGTGAAAAAATGGCTTTAATTGTTGGGTTGTTAATCTTTGTTGTTGGGGTACCATCAGCATTATCATTCGGTTTGTTAAGTGATGTGAAACCATTTGGGAAAACAATTTTTGATTTAGCAGACTATGCGGTTAGTAACATACTAATGCCACTTGGTGTTTTATTAGTTTCCATCTTTGTTCCGTTGAAAATGAAGAAAGATGTATTAATGAAAGAGCTTGGTGTAAGTAAAAATAAAGGCTATAAACTAGTCGTATTATGGTTATTCTTACTTCGCTATATTGCACCAATTGCGATTATTATCGTATTCCTAAATGTACTTGGAATTATATAAAAAGAAAGGTAGCGTATCTTGGTATGATACGCTACCTTTTTATTTTTCTCTTTTTTGCAGTTCATTTACTGTTACGAATTGATACCCCTTTTTAGATAAAGAGTCTAAAATACCTTCAATGGTTTGCAGATTTTCATTAGATTTATCGTACATAGAGTGCAATAAAATGATAGAACCAGGTTTTATATTCTTATTGACGTAGTCAATTTTGTCAGTTGCAGATTTATAAAAAGTATCAGGTTCAAGATTCCATGTGATAGTTTCAATATTATTTTTGTTTAAATAGTATGGTAGTCCTATTAGTTTCTTACCGTTGGGTGGCCTAAAATCAATTTCGTCGGTAAATCCTGTTTGGCGAATTAATGAATTTGTGTTTTCTATTTCTTCTTTAATAAAAGAAGGTGATTTAAAAACCATTCTGTTATGAGAATATGTATGATTTCCAAGTTGGTGTCCAGATTGAACAATCGCTTTACCTAATGGTAAATTGTTTTCTAATTCGTTTCCGATAACAAAGAAAGTAGCTTTAGCATTGTACTTATCTAGCAGTGGTAGTATTTGTTTTACATTGTTAGTAGGGCCATCATCAAAAGTTAAAGCAATCACTTTTTCATTCGTTTTAATGCGATTTGTTAAGTCTCCAAATAATTGAAAGCTTCTTGCGTTCATTAATTTGTATGTTCCGAATAAAGCTGTAGTAATAATGAATATTGTAACTATTGTAATGATTATTCTCTTCTTCATAACGCAACCTCACTATACTTTTTGATTCGATTAAAAAGTATTATATCAAACTGTGTAACTTGTTGCTTCAAAAATTGTGAAGATGCAAGGAGAGGGAATTTATCATATAATAAAATGCAAAAGGTATATTAGGAGGTGTTTATGTGGCGATTACAATTCAATTGCCAGACACTGCAGCGTCTCATGCAAAGCCAAGTATGGAAATGGCGATACTTTGCGTGAGGTAGACAAGTAATATACAATCAATCGCCAAAATGAGCTCGTATCATTTTTTATATTTGGCTTTGCACCTTATTGAAATGAACCATAAAAAATAAGGGGCGAGCAGAAATGAAATACGTAAAAGCTGCGACTGTTTTACCAGAAAGTTTAATTGCTGAAATTCAAAAGTATATACAAGGTGAAACAATTTACATTCCAAAACAAGAAACAAAACATTATAAATGGGGTACACGATCTGGCGGAAGAAAACAACTGGATGAAAGAAATAAAGCAATTAAAGACGCTTTTAAAAGTGGAATTGCAATTCATCAATTAGCAGAAGAATATTTTCTTTCCGGAGAAACGATTAAAAAGATTGTGTATTCTAAATAAACAAAAGTAAAAGAGTCTGATTCGAATATTATTTTGAATCAGACTCTTTTTACTTTGTATGTATTGAATATGGATGGGCATGATAATATCAAAAATGCAACGTCTATGTATTAAACAGAATACATAGAGTGCGGGTTAAAGCAGAAAGGTGAATAACTATGAATCATCTTGGACAAATAACGATAGAGCTTTTAGTTGGTTTTTTTGTTCTATTAATTGCTACAAAAATATTAGGGAAAACACAAATATCTCAGCTAACGCCTTTTGATTTTATTTCTGCTATCGTTCTTGGTGAGCTTGTTGGAAATTCAATATATGATCCTAAAATTAAAGTGTGGTCTATTTTATATTCAGTATTTGTTTGGGTCATATTAATTTACACAATAGAAGTGATAACGCAAAAAATAAGAGGAACAAGAAGGTTTTTTGAAGGATACCCTTCTATTATCATTCGTAATGGGCATATTGACCGAGAGCAATTAAGTGCAAATCATTTGGACATCAACCAATTACAGCAAATGCTAAGACAACAAAAAGATATTTTTTCAATCCGAGAAGTTGAATATATGATATTGGAACCTAACGGAAACATAAGCGTTCTGAAAAAAAGTAAATATGAAACTCCCAATATAAATGATTTAAGTTTAAAACATAAGCCAGTATACTTATCCATTTCATTAATTAGTGACGGAAAAGTAGTTAAGGATAATTTGAGGGAAGCAGGTTTTGATGAGGGATGGCTTTATAAGCAAATTAAGCAAAAAGGGATTACTAAATTTGAGGATGTATTATATGCGGAATGGAAAACAGATGATGGATTTTTTTGTCAGGAGATGAAAAGATTAAAATAGTAATAAAAAAACAATTCCTAGAGGCATGTCTATGCAATGTTCATTTCTAAATTATCTTTTACATATCAAAAAACTGAAGCATTGTATACAATAAAACTAGATCAACAATTTGTATGGAGTGATAAAGATGGAAGTTTTTATTAGAAGTGATCAATATAATTTTATAAAGTCACAAGCTTATATTTTAGCAAATGGACATGCGACGGCAAATGATAGAGGAGTAATTCAAGCGTTGAAATCACTTGCAATTGAAAAGATAATACATGTATTTGAGAATTTAACGGATGAACAGAAAGAGTTAATTGATACGGTATTAACAGTTGAAAATAGAGAAGATGCAGAATCGTTTTTACTGAAAATAAATCCGTATGTAATACCATTTCAGGAAGTTACAGCACAAACGTTAAAAAAATTATTTCCTAAGGCGAAAAAATTAAAACTTCCTGATATGGAAGAAATTAATATGAAAGAAACGTCTTATTTAAGCTGGATTGATAAAGGAACAAGCAGGAAATTTATAATTGCAAAAAACAATAATAAGTTCGTTGGTCTACAAGGAACGTTCCAAAGCATAAATAAAAAAAGTATTTGTTCATTATGTCATGGGCATGAAGAAGTAGGGATGTTTTTAGTTGAAATAAAAGGAAAAATCCCAGGAACGTTTGTTAAAAAGGGCAATTATATTTGCAAAGATGGTGTTGCTTGTAACCATAACATGAAATCGCTTGATAAATTACAGGATTTTATTGAGAGATTGAAGAAATAAATAGAAGACCTCTAGTACTAAAACTGGAGGTTTTTATTTTTTGAAGAAGTAGTAATAGATTTCCTTTGTAGATGTGGATTAAAAATAAAGTTTGATAAAAATATCTATTTCAATACAGTTGCTTATTTTGAAGGAGGTAAAACATGGATTACATTTCACCGAAAGATGAGGTGTTAAAGGTGAAACGGTGGCCTAAAGATACGATAGCGGCCGGTCGTGGTCATACCGTTGGTCTTAAATCGGATGGCACGGCGGTAGCAGTGGGGCGAAATAAAGAAGGTGAATGCAATGTAAGCGGCTGGCGTGATATTGAAGCGGTCGTGGTGGGGAATGTTCATATGGCGACGAACACAGGTAATGCTCATACAATCGGTCTTACAACTGACAGTACTGTGGTAGCTGTGGGTTGGAATAAGCATAACCAATGCGATGTAAACGACTGGAATAATATTGTAACAGTGGCGGCGGGTTGGCGGCGTACCATTGGTCTTAAATCGGATGGTACGGTGGTAGCAGTGGGGCGAAATAAAGAAGGTGAATGCAATGTAAGCGGCTGGCGTGATATTGTGGCGGTCGCAGCAGGCGACTGGCATACTATCGGCCTTAAATTGGACGGTACGGTGACGGCTGTGGGTAATAATCGGTATGACCAATGCAATGTCAGTGGCTGGAGGGATATTGTGGCGATAGCGGCAGGCTATCTTCATACAGTTGGTCTTAAATCAGACGGTATGGTGACGGCTGTGGGTAATAATAAACATGGTCAACGTGATGTAAGTGATTGGCGCGATATTGTGGCGATAGCGGCAGGGAGTAATCATACAATTGGTCTTACATCTGACGGCATAGTGACAGCTGTGGGTAATAATAAACATGGTCAATGTGATGTAAGTGATTGGCGCGATATTGTAGCGATAGCGGCGGGTTGTGCCCATACAGTCGGTCTTAAATCAGACGGCACGGTGGTAGCAGTGGGTGATAACGAATATGGCCAATGCGATGTAGACAGCTGGCACGGTATCCGACTGCCCGATCCAAACATTTTGTCAATCTAAATATGTGTTGATGGGAATAAGAATGTTTAATTTCTAATAAATCGCGGGTAATATTATTTTATTTCAGGAGTAATTATGGAATAAGGTATGTAGAAAATAATTAAACTTAAATCTACTGAATAAGAAACCTTTTACAAAAAGGGGTTCTTATTCTTTTCCATAAAATGAGAGTTTACATGGCATTTTTGAACAGATGTTATTAATCGCGATTGGCCTTTTAATTGTATGGTACTTTTCTCAAAGATAAAAACGCATCGTACTTTTAAAAGAAAGCACGATGCGTTTTTATTATTTTTTTTGCCAATTTTCTTTTATGAAATCTTCACGACCAGATTCTTTTTGCTCGGTAGCATATTTCTCTGGATTCTTTTTATAGAAATGTTGGTGGTATTCCTCTGCTTCATAAAAAGGTACAGCTGAGCGAATTTCAGTCACAATAGGATTTTTAAACATACCGCTTTCTGCAAGAGTTTGCTTCGATTTTCCTGCAAGCTCTTTTTGCGCTTCAGTATGATAAAAAATAGCAGTGCGATAAGATGGGCCACGGTCAAAAAATTGTCCGTCATCATCAGTTGGATCGATTTGTGGCCAATATAAATCTAGTAATTTTTGATATGGGAAAATAGAAGGATCGAATGTAATTTGAACGACTTCTAAATGTCCAGATGTTCCAGCCTTTACTTGTTCATATGTTGGATTTTCTACATGACCACCTGCATAGCCGGAAAGTACTTTATGAATACCAGGAAGTTCATCAAATGGCTTTACCATGCACCAAAAACAACCACCTGCGAAGGTTGCGAGTTCGTATGTTTTCTCTGACATTGCTGTAATCCTCCTAAATGTATATGTTTTATACAGTATTATATAAATTGTTTTATTGCGCAATAAAAAAGATTTGAAAATATATGTTTTTTATAAACAAGATCCTCCGCTCACATCGATCAATTGTCCAGTAACCCAGCGGCTATCAGGAGAAGCGAGAAATGCAGCGGTATCGGCAATGTCTTCTACTTCACCTAATCGATTGAAAGCTGAAATGTTAGTAGCGTACTGTTTCATCATTGGATCGCTCAAGAGTTCCGCATTCATATCTGTTTTAATGAAGCCTGGAAGTATTGCATTTACAGTAATACCTCGTGCGCCAAGTTGTTTTGCTAGAGTGAAAGTCATTGTGTTAATTGCACCTTTCGTCATACTATATGCAACGAAATCAGGTAAAGAAATGCGAGTTGCGGCTGATGAGATATTAACAATCCGGCTATTGTCACGTAAACGCGGTAGAGCTTGTTGGATGATGAAGAATGGTGCTTTTGCATTTACTGAAACGATTCTATCAAAAAAATGTTCAGTCGTTTCTTCAATAAAAGCACCAGGTCCAATTCCAGCGTTGTTTATTAAAATATCAAATTCCGTTCCACCAGTTCGCTTTTGCAATTCAGTATCTAAAGAATTATATAGGTTTTCTACACCGTGTAAAGATTCAAGATTTGCACCGATAGAAAAAGCTGATCCGCCATTTGATTGAATTTCATGAACAGTTTCTTCAGCATCTTCTTTTCGGTTACCATAATGAACAGCAACTAATGCACCATCGTTTGCTAAACGTTTTGCGATAGCACGTCCAATTCCTCGGCTTGCGCCAGTAACTAATGCTATTTTACCTTTTAACATAGTTCTCTCATCTCCTCATAAATTTTTTATATGTTTTTAAGTTGTTTTTCTTTATGTAGAAAAGCAAACATACTTAAGTAATATATGAGTACGTGTAAGAAGTTCATTCCAATTTTGTTTTGAGAAAAAATAAATAACTTTTTAGTATATGAATTGAGATTGAAAAATAAATTTTCAAAAAATATATTGACAATGAAAAGAAGAAAGTCCTATAATACGTTTAATAAATAAAAGTTAATTGAGAATTTTCAGACTTTACATTATGTATATGCAAAGAAGAGGAAAGTAGATGATTATGATCGTTTCAGAGAGCTACTCCAAGGCTGTGAGAGTAGTAACAATCGAATCATTGAATATCACCTCGGAGCATCGCTTGCGAAAGGGAAACTGAGTAGAGGGCGGCGGCATCGTCTCCGGTAAAAGGACGGGGGTCTGGTTGGACCTACAAAGCTTATATTTCGTGAGAAGTGTAAGGAAGCTGAGTGGTAACGCGAAACTCTCGCCTCAGCAATCAAAGCTACTATTAAGTAGTAGTTGATTGCTGAGGTGAGAGTTTTTATTTTTAAAAATAGATTAAGTAAGAGAAAAAATGTGTAAGAAGGGATTTGACAAGATGAGAAGTGACATGATTAAAAAAGGTTTTGATAAAGCTCCGCATCGTAGTTTATTAAAAGCAACTGGTTTAAAAGATGAAGATTTTGATAAACCATTTATAGCAATTTGTAATTCTTTTATTGAAATTATTCCAGGTCATAAGCACTTAAATGAGTTTGGGAAACTTGTTAAAGAAGCAGTACGTGCAGCAGGCATGGTTCCATTTGAATTTAATACAATTGGAGTAGATGACGGTATTGCGATGGGCCATATCGGTATGCGTTATTCGCTTCCGAGTCGTGAAATTATTGCGGATTCAGTAGAAACTGTTGTAAATGCACACTGGTTTGACGGAATGATTTGTATTCCAAACTGTGACAAAATTACACCAGGTATGATGATGGCTGCACTTCGCATAAACATTCCAACTGTTTTTGTTTCAGGTGGACCGATGGCAGCTGGGAAAACATCTAAAGGGGAAGTTGTCGATTTAAGTTCTGTTTTTGAAGGAGTAGGAGCCTACCAATCTGGGAAAATTTCAGAAGAAGAATTAAAGGATATTGAAGATCATGGCTGTCCATCTTGTGGTTCTTGTTCCGGTATGTTTACAGCGAACTCTATGAACTGTTTATGTGAAGTGTTAGGCTTAGCTCTTCCTGGTAACGGGAGTATTTTAGCAATTGATCCAAGACGTGAGGAGTTAATTAAACAAGCAGCAGAAAAATTAAAAATTTTAATTGAAAGAGATATTAAACCACGCGACATTGTAACAGAAGAAGCAATTGATGATGCGTTTGCACTTGATATGGCGATGGGTGGATCAACGAATACAGTATTACACACGTTAGCACTCGCACAAGAGGCGGGGTTAGATTACGATATGAACCGCATTGATGCAGTTTCAAGGCGTGTACCGCATTTATGTAAAGTAAGTCCAGCTTCTAATTGGCATATGGAAGATATCGATCGAGCAGGTGGGATTAGTGCAATTTTGAAAGAGATGAGCCGAAAAGAAGGGGTACTTCACCTTGATCGCATAACTGCTACTGGGCAAACGTTACGAGAAAATATTGCTCATGCAGAGATTCAAGATAAGGAAGTGATTCATTCTCTCGAAAATCCTCATAGTGAAGAAGGGGGATTACGTATATTAAAAGGAAACCTTGCGAAAGACGGAGCGGTTATTAAAAGCGGAGCAACCGAAGTAAAACGATTTGAAGGACCTTGCGTTATTTTTAATTCACAAGATGAGGCGCTTGCCGGCATTATGCTTGGGAAAGTTAAGAAAGGGGATGTAGTTGTTATTCGCTATGAAGGACCAAGAGGCGGACCTGGTATGCCGGAAATGTTAGCACCAACATCAGCAATTGCTGGTATGGGATTAGGAGCAGATGTTGCACTTTTAACTGATGGTCGCTTTTCTGGTGCTTCACGTGGTATTTCAGTAGGGCACATTTCACCAGAAGCAGCTGCTGGCGGAACGATTGCACTTCTTGAACAAGGAGATATTGTATGTATTGATGTTGAGGAACGCTTGTTAGAAGTGAGAGTTAGTGATGAGGAATTAGAGAAGCGTAAAAAAGGATGGAAACGACCGGAACCAAAAGTGAAAACTGGCTGGCTTGGACGTTATGCGCAGATGGTAACATCGGCGAATACAGGTGCAGTTCTAAAAATCCCAAATTTTGATTGAGCCAATTTAAAAGAGATAAGGATGATACGGAATGGTGCAAAAGGTAAAGGAGAGAGTGAAAATTGAAGATATCTTAATGGCTCATAAGTGCATGAAAGATATCGTTATTAAAACACCGTTACAACGAGATTCAGTTTTATCTGAGAAATATGAATGTGACGTATACGTTAAGCGAGAAGATTTACAAGTTATTCGTTCTTTCAAAATTCGTGGTGCGTATAATTTAATTCAAAGTTTACCGAAAGAAAAGTTACAAAATGGTGTTGTTTGTGCAAGTGCTGGTAATCATGCACAAGGTGTTGCTTATACTTGTAATTTATTGAAGATTCCGTCAAAAATTTTCATGCCGACAACGACACCTAAGCAAAAAGTATCACAAGTTGAATTTTTCGGTGGTGATTTCGCAGAAATTGTATTAGTTGGTGATACATTTGATAGTGCTTTCCAAGAGGCGCAGCGCTATTGTGTGGAAAATAGGATGACATTTGTACATCCGTTTGATGATCCGTATGTCATTGCTGGTCAAGGAACAGTCGCTGTTGAAATTATGCATGATATGGAGAAACCAGTTGATTATATATTTACAGCAATTGGCGGTGGTGGATTAGCATCTGGTATTGGTACATATGTAAAGGGGGTTAGTCCTACTACAAAGGTTATTGGTGTAGAACCGAGGGGAGCTGCATCTATGAAAGAAGCTTTTCTTCAAAATGAAAATGTTGCATTAGATAAGATCGATAGTTTTGTTGATGGAGCAGCAGTTAAGAAAGTAGGAAAGTTAACTTTTGAAACTTGTAAAGATGTAATTGATGACATTGTTTTAGTACCGGAGGGAAAGGTTTGTACAACGATTTTAGAACTGTATAAGAAAAATGCGATTGTAGCAGAGCCGGCTGGAGCGCTTTCTATTGCGGCACTTGATCTATACAGAGATGAAATAAAGGGGAAAACAGTTGTATGTACGTTAAGTGGTGGGAATAATGATATTGATAGAATGCAAGAAATGAAAGAACGATCCCTTATTCATGAAGGATTAAAGCACTATTTCATCATTGAATTTCCGCAACGTTCAGGAGCACTACGAGAGTTTCTGGATAAAGGATTAGGACCGGAAGATGATATTACTCGCTTTGAGTATATTAAGAAACATAATAAAGAAAATGGTCCAGCTTTAGTGGGGGTAGAATTAAAACATAGGGAAGACTATGAAGCTTTAATTACTCGCTTTCAAGAAAATAACATTCAATTTGTGGAGCTTAATAAAAATCCTGTGCTGTTTGATTTACTTATTTAATAAAAGAAAAGAGTTAACATACAATTCTACTTGAAATAAAAAAGATAGATACAAGCGGCGGGAAATATTGCTTGTTCTATCTTTTTTATTCTTTGAAAGTTAAACGAAATACGCTCCATATTTAAGAAGGATAAAGCTAGTTAACCAAAAAAGTATTGCAATACGAATGATTATGTACATTGTAAATTCAAAGGGAGAAAGTTTTCTCTCTCGCTTTATTTTTCTTAGAAGTCTAACCGAAAAAACGGAACATAAAAGCAGGATCGCTATAGATAGTTCATACACTTTTTCTAGCAGACTTATATTTTCTAACAAGTTTTTCAGCATATTCATCACCTTTTTGTAATGTATATCACAGAGAAATGGATCTCATGCTGTTTAGTTGCGTTTGTTTATTATTTTCCCAGTATCATCAATTTCTACATCAGTTGAAACCGTTTGTAAATATTGTAGAGCTTTTTTCTTTTCTTCTTCATTTACAGGGGAAACTTGGTTGTTGCGAATGATGTAAGGATTGAATGACATTTGGACATCCTTTCCTTTAAAGGTTAAAGTTAATACGCCAGTTTCGGCGCTTTTTCCATTCACATAACTTGGGAATAAAAAGTTTCCTAATGAGTAAGCGATAGGCACTTTATTATAATACTCAAACCCTTGTAACCAATGCGGGTGACTTCCAACAATCGCATCAGCACCCGCCTCTACCATTTTCGGAACATATTGTTTCTGGTATTCTATCGGGCGATTTGATTTTTCGACGCCCCAATGCATATAGACGATTACATAATCAGCATCTTTCTTTTGCTCTTGAATTGTTTTTGTTACAAGATCTAGATCATATCCGTTTGCAACGCCGGGTTTATTGTCACCAGCTACCCAATTAAAGTTAGGCATAAAGCGTACAAAGGAAAGAAATTTAAACTTTTTTCCTTTTACAGTTAGTTCACGAGCAGTATAAGCATCTTCAGTATTTTTTCCGGCTCCAGTGTAAGGTAGTTTTAATTTTTCGACGTGAAAAATGGTGTCTAGTAGTCCATCTTGTCCATAATCAAGCGTATGGTTATTGCCAATATTGACAATATCGTATCCAGTATTTTTAATTGCTTGTAGTGTGGATGGATCACTTTTAATCCAAAATTGTTGCCCAGGTACTTTTTTTTCTCTCGTTGTAAATGCTGACTCTAAATTAACAAAAGAAATATCAGCTTTTGTTATTTCTTCTTTTACATGTTGAAACGGATAATCAGCCCCATTTTTTTCGATTACAGGACGTAATTGCCAATCGAACATTGTATCACCAGAGAAGGTGAGTGTAATTTCAGGGTCTTCGTTTTTCTTTTCGGTCGTTGAATTTGCTTTGGTTGATACGTTTTGTACATCTGGTTTATTTTTTGCTTTTGAAATGTAAGTGTAATTGATTAATAAAACAATTGGTGTAATGAAAAAGGCTATTAAAATAAGTCGTTTTAATAAAGTTTTCATAGCTACCGTCCCTTTTGGTTTTGTCCCGCTTTGTTCAACTGATAAAAATCTATCACTGACTAAAGGTTCCCTGTATACCGTAATCGTGAACTTCCACAATGAATGTAGTGAAAATAACGTATAGATAGATTCATAGATGCTAAAAAAGCGGGTTTTTAGTAATGGAAATCACTTGTTGATATTCTCAATATTAAGTTAACATATAGGTAACCTTTAAAGCAATGTGTAATCCAGAATATAGTAATAAAGAATTCAGAGGATGGAGAATGTAATATGGTTATATTAGGAGCAGTTGTAAATGGGGTCTGCATTATAATTGGAACTTTGTTTGGTAAATTATTTAGTAATATTCCAGAAAGTATGAAAGGAACGATTATGCATGCAATTGGTTTAACGGTTGCTGTATTGGGGCTTCAAATGGCATTGAAGAGTGAAAGTTTTCTCGTTGTGATTTTAAGTTTAGTTATTGGTGCGGTAATTGGAGAATGGCTACAATTAGAAGAAAGATTAACACATTTAGGAGAATGGCTAGAAAATAAAGTTGGATCGAAAGGTAAAGGAAGTATATCAGAAGGTTTTGTAACAGCTACTCTAATTTTTGCAATTGGAGCGATGGGGATACTTGGCGCATTAGACAGTGGTATTAGAGGAAATCACGATGTTTTATTCACAAAAGCGATTATTGATGGATTCATTTCTATTATATTGACGACAACTCTTGGAATTGGAGTGGTATTTTCAGCAATTCCCGTTATTTTATATGAAGGTGCCATTGCAATTTTTGCAACACAAATTAATAGTTTTGTACCAGAGAAATTAATGAATCAATTTATAGTTGAAATGACAGCAACTGGTGGTATTATGATTTTTGCAATTGGATTAAACTTACTTGGATTCATTAAAATTAAAGTAGCAAATTTACTTCCAGGGATATTGGTAGTTGGAATAATTGTTTCTATTATATATGGTTACGGTTTGATATTTAGTTTTTAGGGGGAAGGGATGTAGATGGAGGAATTCCAATTTACAAAACGTGCATATAAAATATTGGAGATTGCAGCAGGAGAGGCTGAGTGTAATAAAGGAATTATTCATCCAGTTCATCTATTTATAGGAGCTTGTAAGGAAGGTAATGGAGTTTGTGCGGAGTTACATATGTATTTATTTCACACGGTGGGTATGGATTTTTTAGCAAAAATATCGTTGCTCCAACAATATTATACAAATGAAATAGAATACATAAATGTTGGGGAGTTTAAAGTTTCAAATAAGACGATAGAAGTTTTAAAAGTAGCAAAGAAACGGATGGACCGTTTTCAGCAAGTATTAATAAATGAAGGGCATGTTTTATATGCACTGTTTCAAGTTGATACAGTTATTGAAAAGGTTATAAGTAAAAACGTGCAAAAAGAGGTATTGCAAATTACATCTGAGCCAAGAGACTTAACGGTCGCATTAAAAAGATTTAATCCTATTTATAATAATTTAAACTGTAATATTAGAAGAGCTGTCTCTTCTGATTTTAAAAAATTGGCACGTTTTGTTAAGGGTGAATTTGGTGAGCGTTGGTTAAAATCTTTAGATTATGGATTTCGGACACATAAAGAAGAGTTACCTATTTTTATTGCGGAGGAAGGAGGAGAAATTATTGGTTTCGCTTGTTACGATGTTGTGAGAGGAAAGAAAGGATTGTTTGGCCCGATGGGTACAGCGAAACATAATCGTGTGAACGGTGTTGGGAAGGAATTGTTACATCATTGTTTATATAGTATGAAGCAAGATAGATATGAATATGCAATTATTGGACAAGCAGGTCCGATTGAGTTTTACGAGAGAAGTTGTAATGCGAGTTTAATACAGATAGAGAATAATTAACCAACTTCATATAGGGGAGTTGGTTTTATTATGAAAGCGTTGTAGGAATGTAGTGATTCTTACTAGAAAATAACGGATTTTGTAGTAAATCTTACATGTAAAGCAAATTACTAAACTTTTTCTAGAAAACGGTGTAGAATGGGTATCGAATGAAAGAAGGTGTGAAAATGGCCAGCTGGAAACGAAATTTAATGATTTGTTGGCTAGGTTGTTTTACCACTGCAGCCGGGATGAGTTTAGTAATTCCTTTTTTATCTTTTTATATTGAGGAATTAGGAGTGACTGGCACTTCTAGTATTGCACAGTGGTCGGGACTTGCATTTGGTGTAACATTTTTAATGGGGGCGATCGTATCACCGATATGGGGAAAGCTCGGTGATATACATGGACGGAAATTGATGCTTATACGTGCTAGCCTTGGTATGGCGATAATTATGACGCTTATGGGGTTTGTGACGGACGTGTATCAACTAGTCGCACTTCGGTTTTTAATGGGAGCGGTATCTGGTTTCCTTTCTACAGCGATGACATTTATTGCTGCAGAAACTCCGCAAGAACATTCAGGTTGGGCAATTTCTACAATCTCAACTGGAGGCGTGAGCGGTTCATTACTTGGGCCGATACTCGGAGGTTATTTGTCAGAGTTAATCGGAATGCGCCATGTTTTTCTAGTTACAGGAGCTTTCTTATTCCTTTCCTTTCTTATCGTCTTTTTCTTCTTACATGAAGAGAAAAATTCTGCTAAAGCAAAAAAGGCACAGCCGAAAAAAGTATGGACGATGGTCCCTGCAAAACATTTAATAATAAGTTTATTTGTAGCAACGTTTATTATTCAGCTTGCAAATATGTCGATTCAACCTATTATTACGTTGTACGTAAAGCATTTGGCAGGACCAGGAACAGATCATATTGAAATGATTGCAGGTGCAGTCATGTCTGCGACAGGATTAGCAGTTATTTTAGCAGCTCCTAAGCTAGGAAGATTATCAGATCATATTGGACCTCAAAAAACGTTAGTTGTAGCGTTGTTTGCTGCAGGAATTATTTTTATCCCGCAAGCATTTGTAACCTCAGCTTGGCAACTATTAATTCTTCGCTTTTTATTAGGTATTGCACAAGCAGGACTATTACCTTCCGTACAAACTCTACTAAAACAACATACGCCAACCCATGTAACGGGACGAATATTTGGATATAATCAATCGTTTCAGTTTTTAGGAAATATGATTGGACCAGTACTTGGCGGACAAATTGCAGCTCATGCGGGATTCCAATATGTTTTCTTCTCTACATCATCATTATTATTTATTGCATGTATTTGGGTTTATTTTCATAGTAAGAACGCAGAGGTATCAGAGAAACAACATTTGGAAGTTAGTTAATTAGGTGAATAAACAGTAAAAAGGATGAAGCAATATAAAATGTACCCTATAGAATAGACACTGAAAAAAAGTCTATTCTATAGGGTATTTCTTGTATAATGAGAGAAACTTGGGATCGGAGAAAGTTCAAAATGACAAAAAAGCTATTTACAGAAAGAGACATTCAAATTCTATCAAATAACCCCTACATAAAATCTGTAAGTCAGAAAGGTATCACTTATACAGATGAATTTAAGCGTATTTTTATTGAGGAAAATGAGAAAGGAAAACTACCTCGAAATATTTTTGAAGAATGTGGTTTTGATATAGATATGATTGGAATGAAACGAATTATGTCATCAGGAAGTAGGTGGCGTGCTGCTTACAGAAAAAATGGTGTATTTGGTTTGCGAGATACACGCACCCAAAACGCGGGAAGAACTCTTGAGAGAGAGCTTACGTTAGAAGAGAAGTATGCTCGTTTAGAAGCCGAACGGAACTTACTAAAGGCAGAAAATGAATTGTTAAAAAAGATCAAACTTATGGAAGGGAGGATGAGAAGGAAATAACGTTATCACCTAGTCAGAAATATATCCTGATTCGTTCTGTCATCATAAAATATAACTTAAGAAATATGGTGAGTTATTTGTGTAAAGTAGCTGGTGTATCCCGTTCGGGATACTATAATTATTTTTCCATTTCATCTCAAGAACAACGGAAACAAAAGAACAATCAAGATGAAATCGTGAAAGAAATCATATTAAAAGCACTTCGATTTAGAAATCGAAAGAAAGGGGCTCGTCAAATAAAAATGACATTGGTGGGTCATTTTCAAGTTGTCTACAATTTAAAGCGTATCCGTAGAATCATGAAAAAATATGAGATTGTCTGTCCGATTCGGAAAGCAAATCCTTATAAAAGAATGCTGAAAGCTTCAAAAGAACATCGAGTAGTGCCGAATCAATTAAATCGAGAATTTAAACAAAACACCCCAGGAAAAACGCTTCTTACAGATATCACTTATTTAGTTTACGGTAAGAATAAAAGAGCTTATTTATCTACAATTTTAGATGGCTCAACCAATGAAATTTTAGCTTACCATGTTTCAGAACAGATGACATTAGACCTCGTAACAACAACTCTTCATAAACTAAAACGGAATAAGAAGATTCGATTGACTGAAGGTGCATATATTCATTCAGATCAAGGAGCCCACTACACAAGCCCTACCTACCAAAAATTAGTCAAAAAGCTAAAGCTCGGACAATCTATGTCAAGAAGAGGGAACTGTTGGGATAACGCTCCACAAGAATCATTTTTTGGTCATCTGAAAGATGAAGCACATATAAAACCTTGCGAGTCTTTTACTGAGTTGAAACAAGAGATTAAGAAATATATGACGTACTATAATCACTATAGATATCAATGGAATTTAAAAAAGATGACTCCTGTTGGATGGTCTTACCCCTGTCAAGTAGACAGTAATAGATTAGGTGCCTTTTCATTAAGCAGCCTTAGTTCCAAATTCAATAGGACTAAGGTTGTTTAATCTTTTTTGAAATCTTTTGTTATTGTAATAGCTTATATATCTTTTAGTGGCCTTAAAAACTTCTGCCTTTTCATAAAAGGTATGTCTATAAAAGCATTCTGCCTTAAAATGACTAAAAAAGCTCTCTATACATGCATTATCGTAACAATTTCCCTTCCTAGACATACTCACAGTTATTTTGTGCTTTTTAAGTAATTGGTTATATTTTTTTGACGTATACTGATAACCTCGGTCGCTATGTAATACTGTTTCGCAGGCTTTTCTTTTTCTTAAGGCTTTATTGACTGTATCTGTAACTAATTTTAAATTGTTGTATTCGCTCATTTGGTAGGCCACAACTTCGTTATTGTAAAGATCTAGTATCACTGAAAGATATATGCGCTTATTATTAAAGGTAAGATAAGTTATATCTGTAACCCATTTTTCATTTGGTCTTGTAGTTGAAAACTCTCTGTTTAACAGATTTTCCGACACGACGCATTGTTCTTTTAAACCAAAATGCCGCCACTTTTTCTTTCGAATCTTAGCTTGTAGCCCCATTCTCCTCATTAAACGATATACTCTTTTGTGATTTACCTGTAAACCATAATACTTTTTGAGCCATATACAAATTCTTCGGTAACCATAGCTGCCATTTATATCTGGATCTCGTTCGCATTCTCCTATTTTAGACATGATAAATTGGTCCTCTTTCATCTTTTCAGAGGGATTGTTGATTCTTTTTTTCCACTTATAATATCCACTTCTTGAAACACCTGCAATTTCACAAAGCAATACAATTGAAAAATTTTGTTTTAAGGTATGAATGACCTCATATTCTACTGATTTACTTTTTTTGATCTCATCCCCCTTTTCGTATCTAATAGCTTTTTTAAGTATGCATTTTCCGCTTCTAATCGTTGTATTCTAGCATCTTGACTTATTTCATTTGTTTGTTTAGATCTTCCACGTTTTTCTTGTAGGCCCAGAATACCCTCATTTTTATATTTTTTAATCCATCTATCTACAACTGAATATGTAACTCCTAATTCCTTTCCAATTAGCTTACTTCCAATTCCTCTATGTAAGTACAATTCAATAGCTTTCATTTTAAAATCAATTGAAAAAGTTCTTCTAATTTTCCCCATAAAAAATCCCCTCCATAATAAACAGTAAAGTAACTTTCTTTCAACTGTCTACTATAAGGGGATCATATCAGGATACAGAAATCATCTTCTTGATGTTGCCTAACTTTTTTAAAAATGTCCTTTACAAAGGGTACAGATTAATATTTGCTCCATCCTTTTTCATTAAAACTGAAGACAAAGATAACTTAGCGTACCAAGCTCGTAGCTACGGTGAATGACTTTCCCTGTCTGTTCACCACTACCCATTGCGATAAATAAAGGAACAAAATGCTCTGCTCTTGGTACTGCTAATTGTGCATGAGGCGCATTTTTCTCCCAATTAAACAATGCATTTTTATCATTATTATGCATATGGTTAATAATCCAATCATCAAATTCAATTGCCCATTTTTCAGGTGTGGTTTGATTCCATTTCAATACCCGTAAATTATGAACAGTAACACCGCTACCGATTACTAAAATATCTTCTTGTCCAAGTCCTTTTAGTGCTTCTCCAATTTCAAATTGTTCTTTTGCGGGAAGGAATGGATTTACTGATATTTGTACGACAGGAATATTTGCTTCTGGATACATGCGATGCAGGAGTGTCCATGAACCATGATCTAAACCTCTCGTCATATTATGATGGACTGGAATGCCTTTGTTTTTAAATTTTGTTTCTAGCATAGACGCAATGCTAGAAGAGCCTTTCGCACGATATTTAATTTCGTATAACTCAGGAGGAAAACCTCCAAAGTCATAAATTGTTTCATATTCTTCATCTGAAGAGGAAATCGTTAATACTTCACTTTCCCAGTGAGCGGTAAAAATAACAATAGCTTTCGGTTTATATGTTTCCCCAAGTGTCTTTAAAAAGCGTGTATAGTCTGTATCTTGAATAGCAAGCATAGGTGATCCGTGTGCTAAAAATAATGATGGAATCATAATTGAAACCTCCTAAAAATATTGTAATTACTTTATGTAAGTAACTATATAATTTTATTTGTTGTTCGTCAACATAATAGTTTGAGAGCTAATCGGAAAAGTGCGGCATTTGTCATAATGAAAGCAATTGCATATAATACATAATAAGAATAATGAATGCATATTCATTATTTTAGAGATACATAATAGATTTGGAGGCTGTCGGAATGAGCATACAGGAAAATTTCGTTACGGCATTGGATAAATCGGAAATTTATTTGCGTAAATGGTTACCAGAAGGAAATCCGCGGGGGATTGTTCAAATTGCACATGGTATGACAGAACATGCAGGTGTTTATACAGAATTTATTGATGCTTTATTAGAAGCAGGGTATGGTGTTTATGCTCATGATCATAAAGGGCATGGGAAAACAGTAAAAAGAGAAGAGGACTATGGTCATTTCGAGCCGGATATAGGATGGAATCAGGCTGTGTCTGATGTTATCTTTGTTTCGGAAATGATAAAAGAAGAGCAGGCAGGTCCATTATTTTTACTTGGGCATAGTATGGGCTCTTTTTTATCAAGACGGGCTGTACAAATTAGAGGCGAATTATATGATGGATTTCTCATTTCAGGAACTGGTGGAAATCCAGGGCTTTTAGGAAGTATTGGTCATAAAGTAGCGACAATTGAGATGAAACTTCGCGGAAAGAAAACGAAAAGTCCGATGCTGAACTTCTTATCTTTCGGAAACTTCAACTCGCACTTTAAGCCAAATCGTACGAAATTTGATTGGTTATCTTCAGATATTAATCAAGTTGATAAATATATTGCGGATCCGTTATGTGGATTCATTTGTACGACGAGTTTTTATCGAGAATTATTTCATGGAGTTCTAGAAGTAAATAAATTAGAAGAATATAAGAAGACACCAAAAAATCTTCCAATACATATATTCTCTGGTGATCGAGACCCTGTTGGGGATATGGGGAAAGGTGTAAATGAAGTATATGAAAACTATAAAAAATGTGGTGTGAAAGATGTAACACTGCGTTTATATGAAAATGGTAGACATGAAATGTTCCATGAAGTGAATAGAGAAGATGTATTTCAAGATTTGATTTCATGGTTAGATGAGCATATTGTATAAGAAAAACCCTCACTTCATGCTGAAGTGAGGGTTTTTGAAAAATTGGAGGATTGATTATGAGTGAATTTGTAAATAAAGAATATGTAGAAATAGATTTTCAAGATGTTTGGATAAAAGAAGAGGAATTGAAAAATTGTACCTTCATAAAATGCCGTTTTAGAGGGATAGATGCATCAGAAGTTTTTACTAAAAACTGTAATTTCATAGAATGTGATTTTACTGGTGCTCTTTTTAATGCTTCTATCCATCAAGGAACTACATTTGCTAATTGTAAGTTTTTTGGTGCGAATTTATTTGTATCCAAATTTGAAGAATGTAAAATGACTGGTTCTGATTTTGAAGAGGCGAATTTAGACGGAATAACAATTATTTCCGGCGATTGGTCATATACGAATCTAAGGTTTGCGAATTTAAGTAAACAAATGTTAAAGGGGATTCGTTTAATTGAAGCTGACTTATATGAATGTAATTTAGAAAAAGCAGATTTACGTGAAGCAGATTTAACAGGTGCACAATTAGGTAAGGCAAAACTTAGCGGTGCAGATTTAAAAGGAGCTGTAGTTGATAGAATCGACTTTAAAAGTTTTGATTTGAAAAATGTGAAATTGGATATAGCGCAGGCGGTTGCAGTTGCGAGATGTTATGGTGCGAAGGTGAATTAAATCAGTTGTAACACGGTTCAATATATTGAACCGTGTTACAACTATTAATAATTTTAATAGTTATTCTCTATATAAGAAGCTATGTCATTAGCAAGAGTCGATGTTAATAGTGTAGATACATTACTTAAAATGATGATTGTAGCCTCTTTGTCAATTAACCGTAAATAAGAGGATGTAAAGCCGTTAATGCCGCCGTGATGGAATACAAGTTTACTATTTTCGCCTGCCATAGCGATGTTCCAGCCGTAACCATTTCCATAAGATCCTGCAGTAAACATGCGAGACGTCATACTATTTGAAAGCAAACGATTTTCTTTTATCGCTTGATCAAATATATATAAATCTTCGGCTGTAGAAAATAATCCACCAGCTGAATACGAGTTTGACATATGAATAAATGATGTGTTCTGTAAATCATGAATTGGATGTAACTCATACCCAGTTGCTTTATGTTTTTGAATGGTGTGATTCAGATCAACATCTGTGTTCATCATAGAGAGTGGATATAAAATCTTCTTTTTAAGAAATTCTTCATAAGAAATCCCACTTATAACTTCAATGATGTGTCCTAATATAATATAACCTGAATTCGAATAATTGAATTTTTCACCAGGGCTAGATTCAAAGGGACATGTAATAATCCATTGTATTAATTCATCCGGTGTTCGAGGCTGGTAAGACTGTATTAAAAAGTTGTGTTGAGCAGTAATATTCCCAACACCAGCAGTATGACTTAATAGATGCTCAATCATAATTTGATTTCCTTTTGGGAAAGTTGGAATGAATTGATCCAATGTATCATGTAGCTGTAATTTTTTCTCTTCCACAAGCATTAAAATAGCAACTGCAGTGAAGATTTTAGTTATTGATCCGATACGAAACTTCGTTGTAGCTGTATTAGGTATGTCCCAATCGTAATTAGCTTTTCCAAATGACTGTTTATAAAGAGTTTGTTCTTTATGGGCTACTAAAATTGTACCATTGAATTTTTCGATATTTTTATATAAGAATGAATTGATATATGAGTTTAGCAAATTTCAGGCACTCCTTCAAATTTTGGAATATTAGTTACCTGAAATGTAATCCAACGGCATAAGCAATTCCCCCTAAATGAAATATTTTTTAGAATACTTTTCTATATTATAATGCAAGTTATAAAAGAAGCAAGTGGATTTCTAATCTATGAAAATTAAAGATTTTTTGAATTACTTTCCGAATCACTTTAGTAGTTTACATATCGAAGGTAAGAGAAGCAGTAGTAAGTGAAGCGAATGAACTAAGTCAACTGGCACTACATTCAAAAGCTACTTGGGGTTATAGTGAAGAATTTATTTTAGCTTGTAAGGAAGAATTAACGATCTCAGAGGATTACATAAAAAATAACTTTTGTATATGTTTTAGAAAATGATGATGCGAAGATTGGATTTTTCTCATTTTTACATAATGAAAATGCTCTCGATTTCCTATACATTTATCCTAGTTATAAAGGAAAAGGATACGGGAAAATACTTTGGAGGTTTGTAGTAGAGCAAGCAAATGAACTAGGATTGAAAAGTTTTACGATTGATAGTGATCCAAATGCGAAAGGATTTTACGTGAAAATGGGGGCAAAACTAATCGGTGAGACACCATCAACGGTTTTTAAAAATCGCCTTTTACCTCTTTTACAATATCGTGTGTAAAACTACCAATGTCAGGGGAAGCTGAGAATGGATAATAAAAAGACAAAACCAATATATGAAGCGTTAATAAAATCTTGGTCAATAGAAACGAGTTCTAAGTGGACGAGCGAAAACCCGGCAAAGGGACAATGTGGTGTAACGGCCCTTATTATTCAAGAATTATGCGGGGGAGAGATAAAAAAGACGAAAGTAGGAGAAGTGTGGCATTTTTACAATACAGTGGATGGGAAAAGGCATGATTTTACTTGGACTCAATTTCATGAAAAATTAAACTATATGGACGTGAAGTCGAGCCGTGAAGAAGCATTTGCAGATACAAATGACAAACAATATGACATTTTGAAGGAAAAGATAATGAAAGAATTAAAATTATCTTTTGACTCTTAATCTTTAATAAGTTACTATAATGGTGGTAACTTATTAAAGGGAACTTCATAGAGTTGAAAGGGGAAATACTTTTGAAAACAACTTATGTAAACGCTACAATTGTAACGATGAATGAACAAAATGAAGTGATAGAAAATGGATATATCATTGTAGAAAATGATCAAATTATAGATGTAAATAGCGGAGAATTCGCTAACGATTTTGAAGTGGATGAAGTAATTGACATGAAAGGAAAGTGGCTTTTACCTGGGCTTGTAAATACACATACACATGTTGTAATGAGTCTTTTGAGAGGTATTGGCGATGATATGTTATTACAGCCGTGGCTTGAGACGAGAATTTGGCCACTTGAAAGCCAGTTTACTCCAGAGCTTGCGGTTGCTAGTACGGAATTAGGATTACTTGAAATGGTGAAAAGTGGTACAACATCATTCTCTGATATGTTTAATCCAATTGGAGTAGATCAAGATGCAATTATGGAAACGGTGTCAAAAAGTGGAATGCGAGCTGCTGTTTCAAGAACTTTATTTAGCTTCGGAACGAAAGAAGATGAAAAGAAAGCAATTGAAGAAGCGGAGAAATATGTAAAGCGATATTATAAGGAAAGTGGTATGTTAACTACGATGATTGCACCGCATAGTCCATATACATGTTCCACAGAACTGTTAGAAGAGTGTGCACGTATTGCAGTAGAAAATCAAACTATGGTTCATATCCACCTTTCTGAAACAGATCGTGAAGTACGTGATATTGAAGCACAGTACGGAAAACGTCCAGTAGAATATGCGGCAAGTTGCGGATTGTTTAAACGTCCAACAGTTATTGCGCATGGAGTAGTATTAAATGAAAATGAGCGTGCATTTTTAGCAGAACATGATGTTCGAGTAGCTCATAATCCGAATAGTAATTTAAAATTAGGTTCTGGTATAGCGAATGTAAAAGCGATGCTAGAAGCAGGGGTTAAAGTAGGGATTGCTACAGATAGTGTTGCGTCTAACAATAATTTAGATATGTTTGAAGAAATGCGTATTGCGACTTTATTACAAAAAGGTATTCATCAAGATGCAACAGCATTGCCAGTTGAAACAGCTCTTTCTCTTGCGACGAAAGGAGCAGCAGAAGTAATTGGGATGAAACAAACGGGATCACTTGAGGTTGGAAAGTGTGCTGATTTTATTACGATTGATCCATCTAATAAGCCGCATTTACAACCAGCAGATGAAGTGTTATCGCATCTTGTATATGCAGCTAGTGGAAAAGATATAAGTGATGTAATTATTAACGGTAAACGTGTTGTTTGGAATGGTGAATGTAAAACATTAGATGAAGAGCGTATTATATTCGAAGCAAGTCGTTTTAAACGAGGTTTACAAAGATAGGTATTATATGTCGGTTGAAAAAGCTATCCTTTTTAAAAAAGGGTAGCTTTTTTCTTGAACGAATAAATATTCAATAGAATGTCGCATCTTTCTATTGGTATTTCTGCTATAATATATAACGTTTTATAATATTTTATATTTAAGGAGCGCAATTCATGAAGCGAAAAAAGAGCCGTTTAATGGTAATCGCACTTGTTACATCTTTATTTTTAACAGCTTGTAATAATAAAGCTAATAAAAGTGATGCAGAAGCTAAAAAACAAGTGTTAAATGTAACAGTATCAGAAGAAATTCCTTCTCTTGATACTACAAAAACGATGGATGGTACATCAGCACACGTAATGCAAAACATATTTGAAGGGTTGTATGTGCTAGATGATCAAGATAATCCAACTCCTGCTATAGCAAAATCGTTTAAAAGAAGTGAAGATGGTAAAAAATATACATTTGATTTGCGTAAAGATGCAAAATGGTCAAATGGAGACTCAGTAACAGCAAATGATTTTATGTTTGCGTGGAGACGAGCGGTAAGTCATGAAACAGCGTCTCAATATGCATACATGCTGTTTTATATAAAAAATGCGAAAGAAATAAACAAGGGAACAATTCCTCTCAATGAACTTGGCGTAAAAGTAATAGATGATTATACGCTAGAAGTTGAACTAGAGCAGCCAATTCCGTATTTTTTACAGTTGCTAGCGCTACCTATATACTTACCACAGCATGAATCATTTTTAAAAGAACAAGGAAAGAATTATGGATTGGAACCTAGTAATCTCATATATAACGGCCCATTTGTATTAGAAAAATGGAAGCATGAACAAGAATTTCAATTAAAGAAAAATGATACATATTGGGATGAAAAGAAAGTGAAATTAGAAGAAATAAACTTTCAAATTGTGAAGGATACAATGACAGCAGTAAATTTATATGAAGCTGGCGATTTGGATCGAGTACCAATTAATTCTCAATTTGTAGACAAGTATAAAGGAAATAAGCAATTACACATGTCGAGCGATCCTGGAATTGCGATGCTCCGTTTTAATGAAAAAAATAATGCGTTAGCAAATAAGAAAGTACGTCAATCTATCTCATTGGCATTAAATAAAGATGATTTCGTCGCTCACTTTATAAATAACGGGGCAAAACCTGCAAGTGGACTTGTACCAGCTGGTCATATAACTGAAGAGACTGGCAAAGATTTTAGAAAAGAAAACGGAGATCTTTCTCCATATGATTTACAAAATGCGAAAAAGGTTTGGGAAGAAGCGAAAAAAGAACTTGGGGTAGAACAGGTAACATTGGAGTTCTTAACGTTTGAACAAGATAACGCAAAACGTATGGCGGAATATATAAAAGGTGACTTAGAGAAGAATTTGCATGGATTAACGATACAAATTAAACAACAGCCATTTAAGCAAAAATTACAATTAGAACAAACAGGTGATTACGATATATCTATGGTAAATTGGGGACCGGATTATAAAGATCCAATTAGTTATTTAGAGCTATTTACGACAAATAATCCAAATAATAAAATGAATTATTCTAATCCTCATTACGATGAACTAATAAAAAAAGCTAAAAATGATCTTGTGCTAGATCAAAAGAAAAGACGGGAAGCGTTGCGAGAGGCTGAGCGTATTCTATTAGAGGACGCTGCGGTAGCACCGCTTTACCATATTGGTTCAGCTTATGTACAAAAGGATTATGTAAAAGGAATTGAAAAGCATCAATTTGGTGGCGTTTATACTTATAAGAATGCTTATATTGATAATAAGTAAAATTATTTATATAAAAAAAGAAACCTTACTTTTAAGTGAACTGTACCCCGAATCATGGACACTTAAAAAAAGCCCCATGATTCGGGGTTTTTGTGTATTTTTATCAAAAAACCTCGTTATAATGGAACCAACGATAGAAATGAGGTACGGAGAATGAGTAAAATTATTTTTAACGAAATTCAAATGAAACAGCTAGAAAAAAATAAAAATGTATTAAAAGCGTCGGACCGTTCGATTAGCTATTGTTCAGATTTCAAAGTAAGAGCGGTAAAAGAAAATCAACAAGGAAAAGGTCCTAGCCAAATCTTTTTAGAGAATGGGTTTGACTTAGCTGTGATCGGTGAGAAGAAACCAAAACAATGCTTGAAACGTTGGCGAAGAACCTTTGAACAATTTGGTGAGGAAGGCTTTTATACAGAACGCCGTGGGAAAGGAAGCACGGGACGCCCTTCGGAAAAACCCCTCTCTTCTGATGAAAAATTAAAGAAAGCGGAAGCACGTATTGCGTTTTTAGAAGCGGAATTGACATTCCTAAAAAAGTTAGACGAACTCGAAAGGCAGGCGTTACAGAAGAAGCGTTAACACCACGAGAAACATACACACTGATTGAACAAACCATACGTCGATTCCAATTCCCACGTATGGTGCGTTACCTTTGCACACTGACTGGGGTAAGTCGGAGTGGATACTATGCGTGGCTTCATCAGACAGATAAACAGCTGGAAAAAGAACGCAATGATGAAACAGATTATGAATGGATCCAAGAAATTTTTAATCGAAAAGGGAAAACATGTGGTGGTCGTTCTATCAAAATGGTGTTGGAAAAGACAAAAGGAATTTGTATGAATCTCAAGCGTATTTACCGTATTATGCGTAAATATAACCTTGTGACAAAGATTCGCCGAGCGAATCCTTATAAACACATCGCAAAAGCGACACAAGAACATAAAACATGTCCGAACCTTTTAAAACGCCAATTCAATCAAGAAGAGCCTGAAAAAAGTATGTTAACGGATATTACCTATTTATTTTATGGAAAAGGAAAGAAGGCTTATTTATCATGTGTAAAAGACAGCGCAACACGAGAGATTTTAGCCTATCATGTCTCTTCCTCTTTACGAATGGATATCGTCTATCAAACATTAGATAACTTGAAAGAGAGATTAGGAGAAGTCATTCATCCTGAAGCGCTTCTACATTCAGACCAAGGTATTCATTATACACACCCTGAATTTCAGAAACGTGTAAGAGAAATGGGGATCAGACAATCTATGTCCCGTAGGGGCAATTGTTTAGACAATGCACCAATGGAATCCTTTTTTGGTCATATGAAAGATGAATTAGATTATAAAGATTGTCAAACCTTTGAATCCCTTGAGCTCAACATAAAGGATTATATGGAGGAGTATAATTATAATCGTTATCAGTGGACATTAAAAAAGATGGCTCCGATCGAATATCGGAATCACCTTTTAAGTGCTTGATTTTTCAGGGCTTTTTTATTAAACTGTCCATTTTATAGGGTACAGTTCAAAGAGTGAGGTTTCTTTTTTATATAATTTCTATTAAACCGATTTTAATAAAGAATAAAAATTCGTATCATATGGAATATCATCTTGATACATATAATTTTTCAGAACACCTTCTTTTTCAAATCCTAATTTTAAAAGCACTTTATTTGACGCTTCGTTTTCAAGAAAGACAATTGCACCGATTCGTTTTAAATGTAGCGTGTGGAAACCATATGATATAACTTCAGAAACCGCTTCAGTGGCATATCCATTTCCCCAGTGTTCAGGGAGAAAGGCATAACTTATATTTGCTCGTTTATGCTCAGAAGACCAATCGTGAAAACCAATTGTTCCAATGAGCCCTTTCTTGTCTTTTAATTCGATGCCCCATTTAATACCGCTTCTTGCGTTGTAACTCAACTTAAAATTATTAAGGATTTGTTTTACTTGATCCAAATTTTGTAATGGCTTTTGGCCATAATGGCGCAGGACATCGGTATTCGAAAAGCAATGTAATATACCCGGTGCATCTTCTTCAGTAAGTTCTCGTAAAATAAGTCGCTCAGTTTTTAATATAGGAAACATGCCTTCACTCCTGTTCATATGAAACTAGAATGTATTTGTTATTATATAATTTAATCTGAAAATAAAGATTTTTCAAGGTGTAAGGATGATTTTCAGTCAATGGCCGGGAATCATATTTATTTACGGTTAGATGAAACAGGAACATTTTTATTTCTCGCCCACTTAAAGAAAGGGTCAATTAAAGTTAAAGAAGGACAACACGTAAATGAAGGGGAGGTTCTTGCTCAAGTCGGTAACTCAGGAAGTTCAAGTGAACCACATTTACATATTCATCATCAGAGGCAGGATCCATCTAATACGAGTATGTTTCTTACGGAAGGATTACCGCTATACTTTCGAACTGAAAAAGGAGCGATGATGCCGGAAAGACGTACATACATAAGTGGTAATTAGAAGAAATTTATTTCGCTGAAAAAGGGTATTCCAAATTAAAATTGGAATACCCTTTTTCATTAACCAACAAATATTTGATACAGTAAGAAAATATTTAAAACGATAACGAGTGCAGCGATTAACCATGCGATGAATGTTGTTATACGGTGGTTAACGAGTGCGCCCATAATCTTTTTATTACTTGTAAACATAATAAGTGGTACTAATGCAAACGCAATACCGAATGATAATACAACTTGGCTCATTACAAGAGCGTAAGTTGGGTTTACGCCTAAAGCGATAATAACGAGAGGCGGAATCATCGTTATAAATCGGCGTAAATATAACGGAATATGCATGCGAATGAATCCTTGCATAATAATATCACCGGACATTGTACCGACAGAAGAGCTAGATAATCCAGCTGATAAGAGTCCAATTCCAAATAAAGCAGCGGATACAGGACCGACTAAATTACTAAATTGATTGAAAGCAACATCAAGATCTTCAACATGTAGACCATTTTTAAAGAATAGTGCAGCAGCAACAATTAGCATACTTGCGTTAATAGCTCCAGCGATAACCATCGCAATAATAATGTCAATGAATTCGAAGCGGAAAATCTTTTTCTTTTGTTCATCATTTGTTCCGACTACGCGGCGCTGCGTTAAGGCCGAATGTAAATAAATTGCGTGCGGCATTACTGTCGCGCCTAAAATTCCAGCTGCTAATAAGATGCTATCCACACCTTGGAATTTTGGAGTAAATAGTCCTGAAAGAAGAGGGCTTAATTCCGGTTTTGCGTAAAAGACTTGGATACCAAAAGCGATAACAACGATAAAAATCATCCCTGTAATAATAGCTTCTAATGGACGAAAGCCTCTGCGTTGAAATTCAAGAATAATAAATGATCCAACCGCTGTAATTAAAGCAGCTGGTAACATCGGAATTCCAAATAGTAAGTATAAGCCGAGTGCTGCCCCGATAAATTCAGCTAAATCTGTAGCCATAATAACGAGTTCCCCTTGTATCCATAAACCGATGGAAACTGGTTTGGGGAAGTTTTCGCGAGCTACTTCAGGAAGGTTTCTTCCAGTAGCGATTCCTAATTTAGCTGATAAAGTTTGGATTAATACAGCCATTAAATTAGAAGCGAGTATTACCCAAAGTAATAAATACCCATATTGGGATCCAGCAGCCATATTCGTTGCAAAATTCCCAGGATCAATATAAGCAACTGATGCGATAAAAGCAGGGCCTAAGAATGGTAACAGTCTTTTAAATCCTTTTGTTTGTCCACTTAACGCTAAATGAGCGGATTGAACTGTTGTACTTTGAGAAGGGACTTGTTCATCTTTTGATATATTTTTATTCATAGTAGTGTTCACCTTATTCTTACTCATTATTTCAATACATTTAGATATGTTATGTGATGATTTCATTTGAACATAAAAGTTTCCTTAATGCAAATTATATGACTGTGTACAATGAATGGTGTGACGATGAGAAAATGTTTTGGGAGTTTATGGTTGTTGAATAAGGGAGAAGATAATAAATTATAGGGTTGTTTTTGAAATTTATGTGAACATACAGCCTATATTACAGCATATTAATTGATGGAAATGGAATTGTATGATATATAATATATTGGGATTACAACCTAACCGTAGTGTTTTGTTCTGTAATCTTGTTTTTATTTCTGTTAACTTATAGAAAAAATTGTAAATAGAAGAAAATAGGCTAAGTACAATTTTGTATATATTTTCTTATTATATATGTTTTGATATGAACGTTAACTTATACATGATTTTAAAATTTAGATAGGTGGTAGAACTACATTGGCAACTACAAAACCATATAGAGTATTACTATATTACATGTACACAACAATTGAAAATCCAGAAGAATTTGCTGAACAGCATTTAGAATTTTGTAATTCACTTGAGTTAAAAGGAAGAATTCTTGTAGCAACAGAAGGAATTAATGGAACTGCTTCAGGTACTGTTGAGCAAACAGAGAAATACATGGAAGTAATGAACAATGATCCACGTTTTGCTGGAATCGTTTTTAAAATTGATGAGGCGGATGAGCATGCATTTAAGAAAATGCACGTACGTCCTCGCCCAGAGTTAGTTACACTTCGCTTGGAAGACGACATTAACCCAAAAGAAATGACTGGGAAATATTTAGAACCAACAGAATTTTATGAGGCAATGAAACAAGAAAATACAGTTATCATTGATGCACGAAATGATTATGAGTTTGATTTAGGACACTTTAAAGGTGCGATCAAACCAGATATTGAATCATTCCGTGAATTACCAGATTGGATTAGAGAAAACAAAGAAACACTTGAAGGTAAAAAGATTTTAACGTACTGTACAGGTGGAATTCGCTGTGAGAAATTCTCTGGTTGGTTAGTTCGAGAAGGCCATGAAGATGTAAGTCAGCTTCACGGCGGAATTGTAACGTACGGAAAAGACCCAGAGGTACAGGGTGAACTTTGGGATGGTCAATGTTACGTATTTGATGAGCGTATCGCTGTACCAGTAAACCAAAAAGAACATGTTATCGTTGGTAAAGATCATTTTACAGGTGAACCTTGTGAGCGCTATGTAAACTGTGCAAATCCAGAATGTAACAAGAAAATTTTATGTTCTGAAGAAAGTGAAGCAAAACATTTACGTGCATGTTCTCATGAATGTCGTGTACACCCACGTAATCGTTATATCGTGCAACACGAATTAACAGAAGAGCAAGTAGCTGCTACATTAGAAAAAATCGAAGCAGGGAAGTAAGCATAATAGAAAACAGATGGTAGCATCGTGCTGCCATCTGTTTTTTATTTACTTTGTACTATCCTTCTCTTTCACAGCAGAAAGTACAGTTTGTTTTACCCATGCTTTTCTTCGTTTATGTTGTACACCCCATTGGTATAAACTTTGTGTACCTAAAATAAGTGAAATGACTATGCCACTAATCGCTATTAATAGAGCGAAAAATTCAAAAGGCGATGATATTTTGTTTGAATCGGTGTTTCTTAAAAGATCAATCATAGTAAACCCTAACATTTGGCCTACAACAGAGTAGAGCGTTAAAATTAATAATAAGAGGCTATCTTTTTTAGAGGCGACATTCTCTTGATATTTAAACAAACTATCAAGATTTTGCTTGGCATTCGTATATAGTATTTCAATGTTAAAAAGTTTTCTTAAGCGGAAGAAAATATCTTCACTTTGTGATTGAGATACTAATTCTAAAGAAAAATAGTTAGCTGTAAACGAATTGATAGAGTAAATTAACTTCTCTATCTCATTTGTATCTTGTTCAATATTTAGTTCAGCATAAGCGTTTGCCATTTTTAATAAAACAATTTTATGAAATAGGTTTAATAATAAAGCGTAATAAAACTCCCCATACATTTGACTAGCAAGTTTAGTTATTTTACTCTCATCTTCGTTTGTTACACATGTGAAAATATGTTCTTCCATTATGAAATAACGATTAGGAGCCCACCTTTGATAAGAATGTTTTGTTAAATAATCGTGAATATAAGGAACATTATTTGCGCTAATATACGGCTTACCATCGTCTGTTAATCCGGAAAGACTAGAAGCTCGATATACATCAACTACATGAAGGTCTGACTCTTTGTTTATGGATAATAAAGTTTGTACATACATTCGTTGATCTTCAAAGAATGGAAATGTTTGAAAGTAAGAACTCCGCAATCTCTTTTTCTCAAAGAAGTCTGTTAAGCCATGAAATAAATCGCCGAATATAAGTTTTTCTACTTGTGAATATTTTTTTTCATCACATTCAATACAAATAGTCTCAGTTGTATCATTTCTAGTTTCAAGTACACGGAATCGAGAAGCGAATTCGATTGCTTCTGATAATGTCATGTTTGGAGCGGTTTTGACTTCTGTTCGAATTGTTAAGAAGCCAAGCTCATAAGGACAAAGTGTTACATCAATAGAATGTATCTTGAATGGAACGGAAATAAGATTTGTTGTTAAATGTCCATTTAAATTAAGGTCTTTAGAATAGCGCTGTAATCCTTTTTGATGCTCTGAAGGAGGAAAGAGAATTTTATTCGTAAATGAAAGATAGTATGCTTCCATGTTTTGATGTGAAACTTTAAACTCCCCGTAATATGTATTTTCATCTTCGAGATGATCGAGTCGAAAAGGCCGGAAATCATTTTTTTGTAAGAAAGGGAACATATTTTGTTCATATCCAGTTTTAAACGAAAACGGGAATATAAATTGAAATATAGCTGTTGTTACATCTTTTTCTTCGATTGTTTGTATTGCCTCCATCTACATTGTTTCCTTTCCATATAAGCTATAGAAACAACATGCCCAATTTTCCTATTAAATAACCTTTCGTTTTCACTAGTTTAAGAATGAAAATTCAGCTTATTTAATAGGAGACATGTATAATATTATGTATACTAAAACTAGTGTGATTGTTTTATGAAAAGGGGGATGTAGTATGCGCATTTTAGTATTAGGAGCTGGTGGCGTCGGCGGATTTTTTGGTGGCCGATTAGTAGAAAAGGGAGAAGATGTTACATTTCTCGTTCGCAGCAAAAGAAAACAGCAATTAGAGGAAAAAGGACTTGTTATTCGTAGTGTTAATGGAGATTTTTCCTTTCAACCGAAACTGATAACGAAAGAAGATAGAACTTCTCCATTTGATGTGATTTTATTTTCAACAAAGGCGTATCATTTAAACGACGCGACCATAGATTTAAAGCCGTTTGTAGGTGAAAATACAGTCATAATTCCATTGTTAAATGGTATCGCTCATTTATCACTATTACAAAAGGAATTCGGTGAAGAAAAAGTGATTGGTGGTTTATGCTTTATCGAGACGACGTTAAACGATCAAGGAGAAATTGTACAAACTAGTGCTGCAAACAGACTTGTATTTGGGGAAATTAAGCCTCAAGATTCAGAGAGAATAAAGCCTATTTCTAAAGCATTTGCAGGTACAAAAGCTAGTTTTGTTTTAAGTGAAAATATTACGCAAGATATGTGGCATAAATATTTATTTATCACTGTAATGTCAGGTGTGACAACATTAATGCGTGCACCAATAGGACCGATTCGTGAGAGTGAAGGTGGACATGATTTTATCCGAAACTTATTTGAGGAATCTGTGCAAATTATGAGGGCATTGGGGGCTCCGGTTAAAGATAATATTATTGAGGACCATATGAAAACGATTGATAAAATTTCTTATGATATGAAGTCATCTATGCAGCGTGATATGGAAAAAGGCTCGCTCATCGAAGGGGAACATTTACAAGGATACTTACTGGATGTAGCAGAACAATTTTCTATAGAAGCACCTTCATTAGGTGCTGTATATCAAAATTTGAAAGTGTATGAGGAAACGACCTTTAATAAATCCATAATATAATTAGATGTATGAAATAATAAAAAAGATAGCAATATATAAGTGTATTGCTATCTTTTTTATTTGAGTATGACAAATTATTTGTTTCTTTTAATTCTTTCTGTCAAATTTATTTCCTGTTCGCGTTTACCATATAACTGATTAATTTCATTTGCTACTGCATCTAAATATGAGTCAGAAAAAAGCGGTTTCTTCTTTTTAGACATACGGGTCTCCTTTAAGGGTTTTTTAGTATTCATTATGTATATTTATCGGCGGATTATGCGCAATCATTTAAAATTTTTTATTTTTAAAAATTTTTGTTTACATTTTAAAAATAAAGGAGTATTATAATCCACAGTTTCAATTTTCTAAATCGCTTAAACCGCATGGTGCGGGGGACCCGTTTTAATGAATTAGTGCATAATTCAATGGGGTGAATCCTTGAAAAAGGTAGGGCTACTCAAAGGCCCGAATCCGACAGCTAACCTCGTAAGCGTTATATTGAGAAGGAAGGTGGAGCTTGTGCGACAAAAAATATAATGTCTACAAGGCTATTTCTTGACGGCTTGTAGACATTTTTTGTTTTCTAAAAAAGTTTATGGGCTGAAACAAGCAGAAAAGTTCGTACAAAATTATTGGAGAGTGGACAGCAGTGGTTTCATCTATTAAAAGATTTTTAATTGGAAGACCGTTAAAATCAACTGAGTTAGGGGAGCAAAAGCTCAATAAAACGAAGGCGCTAGCAATTTTGTCTTCTGACGCATTGTCATCGGTTGCATATGGTCCAGAACAAATATTAATTGCTTTAGCAGGACTTGGAGCAATAGCTTATTGGTATTCCATTCCGATAGCTGTTGGGGTATTAGTATTATTGACAGCTCTTATTTTATCTTATCGTCAAATTATTTTTGCTTATCCTCATGGCGGGGGAGCTTATGTTGTATCAAAAGAAAATTTAGGGATGAATCCAGGATTAATAGCTGGAGGCTCTTTATTAGTAGACTATATTTTAACTGTTGCAGTAAGTGTATCTGCGGGTACAGATGCGCTCACATCTGCTTTTCCTAGCTTACATGCACATAATGTAATCATTGCGATTATATTTGTCATATTGATTACCATCTTAAATTTAAGAGGCGTAACGGAATCAGCTTCCGTTTTAGCATATCCGGTTTATCTATTTGTTCTAGCTTTATTTATATTAATTGGTGTAGGGGTATACAATATTTTAACTGGTCAAGTTTCACCCACGCTGCATTCGCCAATTGGAACACCAGTCGCGGGAATTAGTTTATTTCTACTGTTAAGAGCATTCGCATCAGGTAGTTCTGCATTAACAGGTGTTGAAGCAATTTCTAATGCAATTCCAAACTTTAAGGATCCTGCACCTAATAATGCAGCAAAAACATTGCTTGCAATGGGTGCATTACTTGCGGTTTTATTCACAGGAATTGTCTTTTTAGCTTATTATTACGGAGTTACACCGAGTAAGGAAGTAACAGTCGTATCTCAAATAGCTGAACAAACATTTGGGCGTAATTTCATGTACTATTTCATACAAGGTACAACAGCTTTAATATTAATTCTTGCTGCTAACACAGGTTATTCTGCATTTCCGTTATTAGCAGTTAATCTTGCAAAAGATAAGTTTATACCGAGAATGTTTACAATTAGAGGAGACCGCCTAGGTTATTCAAACGGTATTATTATACTTGGGATTTCTTCGATTATTTTAATTGTAGCTTTTCAGGGGAAAACAGAACACTTGATTCCGCTATATGCAGTAGGGGTATTTATTCCGTTTACACTTTCTCAAACTGGAATGGTACTAAAATGGCTTCGTGAAAAGCCTGAAGGATGGATTTTACGTTTAACGATTAATTTAATTGGTGCAGTTATTAGTTTTATCGTAATGAGTATGTTCTTTTTAACTAAGTTCGCACAAGTTTGGTCAATCCTTATTTTCTTACCTTTCATTATCTTCTTGTTCCATCGAATTAAGAAGCATTATGATGCAGTGGGCGATCAATTAAGTTTAAAAACTTGTGAACGGATTGTTCCGATTGAGGGGAATGTAATTGTCGTTCCTGTAGCTGGTATGACTCATGTAGTAGAAAATTCACTGAACTATGCTAAAGCTCTTTCTGCAGATCAAGTTATCGCTGTGTATGTTGCTTTTGACAGAGAAGAGGAAAAGAAATTTGAAGAGAAATGGGAGAAGTGGCAACCTGAAGTAAGGCTTGTTACATTACATTCTCATTATAGAAGTATTATTCAGCCGCTAACAAAATTTATTGATACAGTACAATATAAGGCGAGTGAATCAAATTACCGAGTTACGGTCGTTATACCACAGTTTATTCCGAAAAAAGGTTGGCATAACATTCTTCATAATCAGTCTAGTTTACTCATTCGTGCGTATTTACTCTATAAAAGAAATGTTGTTATTACGACAGTACCGTATCATTTGAAAAAGTAAGGAAATTTTTTAAGGATAACTTCACGAAAGTGAAGTTATCCTTTTTTGTGCATATACTATGCATAATTGCATACGGGTTCAAAAGATATATCAATATAATATTATCAGTTATGAGTAAGCAGTGTTTTTTGTTGTGATATATGGATATTTTAATTGAGAAAGTTAATCGGATTTTATTTTGGAATAAAGACATGAGTTCTTGAAAATAAAGGGAATGAAAATACTTCTTTACGATGGATTAATAGCTGTGTTTAAATGACCTTACAGTACAAAACTTACATGAAAACAAAACGAAATTTCATACTTTCGTACGTTAATTAGTTTAAAATGAATAATATTTTTATGTAATATATTCACTGTATGAATGTGGAAATTGCGATAAAATAGAACACTTATACAATATTATTCATACTAAGCACATATGAAAAGTTATGGAATGTTTTATAACAATAAGTAAGTACTGTAGCAATAAAATTTGAGAGAGGTGGTTAGTACATGAATCACGGTGAGAACGTTCTCGGTTTTTAACCATCTCAAATAATGTGCAAGAAAATAGAATAATAAAATGCGATAGTAATAGTTGCTAATACATAGGAGGAGTTAAAGTGAAAAAGACTTTAATTACAGGGTTATTGGTTACAGCAGTATCTACGAGTTGTTTTGTTCCTGTAAGCGCTTACGCTAAGGAGGGGCAAACAGAAGTGAAAACAGTATATGCGCAAAATGTAATTGCTCCAAATACATTATCAAATTCAATTAGAATGTTAGGGTCACAGTCACCACTTATACAAGCATACGGATTAGTTATTTTGCAACAACCAGACATTAAGGTAAACGCTATGAGTAGTTTGACGAATCATCAAAAGTTTGCAAAGGCGAATGTACGAGAGTGGATTGATGAATATAATCCGAAGTTAATCGACCTAAATCAAGAGATGATGAGATATAGCACTAGATTTAATAGCTATTATAGTAAGCTATATGAACTAGCAGGAAAAGTAAATGAAGATGAACAAGCAAAAGCAGATTTCACAAGCGCATATGGAAAATTGCAAGTGCAAGTACAAAGCATCCAAGAGAGTATGGAGCAAGATTTATTAGAGTTAAATCGATTTAAATCGGTATTAGACAAAGATAGTAACAACTTATCAATTAAAGCTGATGAGGCAATAAAAACACTTCAAGGATCAAGTGGAGATATTGTGAAATTAAGAGAAGATATTAAAAGAATTCAAGGGGAAATTCAAGCTGAACTAACTATTATTTTGAATAGACCTCAAGAAATTATTAAAGGTTCTATTAATATCGGTAAACAAGTATTTACAATCACAAATCAAACTGCACAAACGAAAACAATCGATTTTGTTTCTATTGGTACTTTAAGTAATGAAATTGTAAATGCTGCAGATAGTCAAACGAGGGAAGCAGCTCTTCGTATTCAGCAAAAGCAAAAAGAGCTATTACCACTTATTCAAAAGTTATCACAAACTGAATCAGAGGCGACTCAAATTACATTCGTTGAAGATCAAGTAAGTAGCTTTACAGAACTAATTGATCGCCAAATCGCAACTTTAGAAACGTTATTAACAGATTGGAAAGTTTTAAATAATAATATGATCCAAATTCAAATAAATATTGAATCTGGCACGTATACAGACAGTAGTTTACTTCAAAAACATTTCAATCAACTAAAAAAAATTAGTGATGAAATGAATAAGCAAACGAATCAATTTGAAGATTACGTTACAAACGTTGAAGTACATTAAAAAGAAAATCATTAATAATTCATGATATAGGGAGAGAAGAAAAATGACAAAAAAACCTTATAAAGTAATGGCTCTATCAGCACTTATGGCAGTATTTGCAGCAGGGAATATTATGCCGGCCCATACTTATGCAGCTGAAAGTACAGTAAAACAAGCTCCAGTTCATGCGGTAGCAAAAGCTTATAATGACTATGAAGAATATTCATTAGGACCAGAAGGCCTGAAAGATGCAATGGAAAGAACAGGTTCAAACGCTTTAGTAATGGATCTGTACGCTTTAACAATTATTAAACAAGGTAATGTTAACTTTGGTAATGTATCGTCTGTTGATGCAGCTTTAAAAGGAAAAGTGATTCAGCATCAGGATACAGCTAGAGGAAATGCGAAGCAATGGTTAGATGTATTAAAACCACAGCTTATTTCAACGAATCAAAATATTATTAATTACAATACGAAATTCCAAAACTATTATGATACTTTAGTTGCTGCGGTAGATGCAAAGGATAAAGCAACTCTTACGAAAGGTCTAACTAGATTATCAAGTAGTATTACTGAAAATAAAGCGCAAGTAGATCAGTTAGTAGAAGATTTGAAGAAATTCCGAAATAAAATGACGTCGGATACTCAAAACTTCAAGGGAGATGCAAATCAAATTACATCTATCTTAGCTAGTCAAGATGCTGGAATTCCGCTTCTGCAAAATCAAATCACGACGTATAATGAAGCAATTAGTAAATATAATGCAATTATTATCGGTTCATCTGTTGCGACAGCATTAGGACCAATTGCAATTATAGGTGGTGCGGTTGTTATTGCTACGGGAGCAGGAACTCCTCTAGGAATCGCATTAATTGCAGGCGGTGCAGCAGCTGTAGGTGGTGGTACTGCAGGAATCGTATTAGCGAAGAAAGAGCTTGATAATGCACAGGCAGAAATTCAAAATATAACAGGACAAGTTACAACTGCCCAATTAGAAGTGGCAGGATTAACAAACATTAAAACACAAACAGAATATTTAACAAATACGATTGACACTGCAATTACAGCGTTGCAAAACATTTCAAATCAATGGTATACAATGGGATCAAAATATAATTCTTTACTTCAAAATGTAGATTCAATTAGTCCAAACGACCTTGTTTTCATTAAAGAAGATTTAAACATTGCGAAAGATAGCTGGAAGAACATTAAAGACTATGCAGAAAAAATTTATGCTGAAGATATTAAAGTAGTAGATACGAAAAAAGCATAATAGTAACTAAACTGCTATAACATTATGTACAGATTAAGGATTTTCATATAATAGTGAGCTCCTGTTCAGTAGTGAGCAGGAGCTTTTTTTACCTCTAACGTTTCATATCCTCATAAAAAGAATAGGTGATAAGTATGCGTAATAATTTCTATAAAAAATGCCTTTTAACGATAATGATTGCTGGAGTCGCAACGAGTAATGCGTTTCCTTTACATCCTCTTGCAGCAGAACAAAACGTAAAAACATTACAAGAAAATGCAAAAAATTATTCTCTCGGACCAGCAGGGTTCCAAGATGTAATGGCGCAAACGACATCGAGCATATTCGCAATGGATTCATATGCAAAATTAATTCAAAATCAGCAAGAGACTGATTTGAGTAAAATAAGTTCAATTAATGGTGAGTTTAAAGGGAATATGGTTCAGCATCAAAGAGATGCAAAAATTAACGCGGCTTATTGGTTAAATAATATGAAACCTCAAATTATGAAAACGGATCAAAATATTATTGATTATAATAATACTTTTCAAACGTACTATAATGACATGCTATTAGCTATCGATCAAAAAGATAGTGGTAAATTAAAAGCGGATTTAGAAAAGTTGTATGCGGACATTTTAAAGAATCAAAATGAGGTAGATGTATTATTAGGAGATTTAAAAGCTTTTCGCGATAGAATGGCGAAAGATACAAATAGTTTTAAAGAGGATACAAATCAATTAACCTCGATTTTGGCGAGTACGAATGCTGGTATTCCAGCTCTAGAGCAACAAATAAATACATATAATGATTCGATCAAAAAGAGTAATGATATGGTCATTGCTGGTGGTGTACTTTGCGTAGCGCTAATAACTTGTCTTGCTGGCGGACCAATGATTGCGATTGCGAAAAAAGACATTGCAAATGCAGAAAGAGAAATAGCTAATTTAAAGGATAGAATTTCAGGAGCGCAAGCAGAAGTGGCAATTTTGACAGATGTGAAAAATAAAACAACAAATATGACAGAAACAATTGATGCAGCAATTACGGCACTGCAAAATATATCAAATCAATGGTATACGGTAGGTGCAAAATATAATAATTTACTACAAAACGTAAAAGGAATTAGCACTGAAGAGTTTACCTTTATAAAAGAAGATTTAAATACGGCGCAAGATAGCTGGAAGGATGTAAAGGATTATACAGAAAAATTACATGAAGGCGTGACGAAATAAACAGCGGACTAGTGCCGCTGTTTATTTTTTATCCCGTTTTTTGTGAGAGCCGAGCTTGTAATTTTACCCATAAGTTTGCCGTGTGTTTTATCAATGTAGCTTTGGGATAATGTTTGGTCAAATTGATACTAATAACCTCGATAAACTCCTGATCACGCTTTTTATATTTAATGTTTTAAGGGAAAAAGCTATACTATAAGCAAAACTAAAAATTGGAAAGGAAATACTAAAACATGGAAAATTATTTATTATTTATCCTTACAGCAATCCTAATCATAATAATGCCTGGTCCCGGTTTTGCCTTAGTTACAAAAAACACTATCTCGCATGGTAGAAATGGTGGGATAAGGACCGTCTTAGGAACGGTATCTGGAATGATGATTCATACAATAATGGCTACACTAGGACTCTCTGCTATCCTAATGAAATTTGCTATGCTATTTACATTAATAAAATATGCTGGGGCTTTTTATTTAATTTACTTAGCTGTAAAGTCAATTAAAAGTGCCTTTTCTAAAAAAGAAGATATGTCAGGTTCAGTGGAAATGAACTCTAAGGATATTGGTACGATTAAAAGTTTTAGACAAGGATTTACCACGGCAATCTTAAATCCGAAAACGGCTGTATTTTTCCTAAGTTTTCTACCCCAATTTATTGTGAGCAATCAAAGTCATCTCTTCCAATTTCTGTTGTTAGGACTCACATTTACGACTTTGACAGCAATATGGTATTTACTTTATATCTCACTAATACGTCAATTAAGAACTTTTTTACGAAAAGAAAAAGTGAACCGTACAATAGAGGGTATTACTGGTACAGTATTATTAGCATTTGGAGTTAGGTTATTTTTCCAAAAATAAATATGTATATGAAAAGAGAAATAATCAATGGTGGTTATTTCTCTTATTCACTTATTCTAAAACTACCATTATAGATTTCTAGAGGTGAGATGATTTTTTGTTGGGTATTTATGTTACTATCACTGTAAAAATTGTGAAGAAATGTACTTAAACTAACGGGGCAGGATAGTTGAATAAGAATAAAAATATTTTTATAATTTAAATTTATTGAATATCATAAAATATTTATAATTAAACTTTTTTCTAAATCAACACTCGATGGCGATGTGGTGTTACCTCAAATATAATTATTTTATTTGAAGGTCTCATTTTAATTTTTTCAAATCTTTTCATAGGTTGATATACAAAGACGTGTAGTGATAAGCCTATAACTGCAGTAATGTTTAAAATAATACTTATAATCATTAAAGACCATTCTATAACTGGAGAAAAGTATCCGTCCGTACTTAATGTAGAAGAACTTACAGCCATTCCGAACGAGAAAGCCCATCGCCTTTAGGCATGGGATGAAAGTGAGGTTGGATACGGAGTGCCAATAAAAATCGCAAGGTTCGTGGTACTTTAAGTATCCAAAATATAAGTAGTTTCTTCAAGTCTTTTTGTTGTAATTTTTCGAAATTAAATGATACATTGTAACTAGAATCAATGATGATAGAAGAATGTTTCAAAGTGTTTGAGAGGAAAACCTCCTCGTTTCATGCAGTTGTAAAGTTTATAAACACGTTCTGATTTTGTTATTATTGCTAGAAATGTATCAAATGAACACGATGTTGAAAATCAAAAAACAAGGGGATGAAACGTATGTCACAGACCCTAACAGTGAAAGTGAAATTGATTCCAACAAAAGGACAAATCCGTTTATTAGAACAAAGCAGTCAAGAATATAGCAAAGTTATAAATACACTTGTATCGGAAATGGTGGAAGCAAAGAAAAGTACGAAAAAAAGCACAAAAGATATTGAAGCAAATATCCCAAGTGCAGTGAAAAATCAAGCGATTAACGACGTGAAAAGTTTGTTTGCTACAAAAGTAAAGAAAAGCCATTATAAAATCATTCCGATTCTAAAGAGACCTGTTTGTGTATGGAACAATCAGAATTATTCATTTGACGCTACTCATATTTCAATCCCGTTTAAGGTAAATGGAAAATCGGCTCGTGTAAAAATCCGAGCTTTATTGAGAGATAAAACCAATCACAATCTGAATCTGTTAAAACATAAATTAGGTACACTTCGCATCACAAAGAAATCGAATAAGTGGATGGCTCAAATATCTGTCACGCTTCCTACAAATGAAAGGGCCGGAACGAAAATTTTAGGGGTAGACTTAGGTCTCAAGGTCCCCGCTGTAGCAATCACAGATGATGATAAGATTCGTTTCTTTGGGAGTGGTAGGCACCATAAATATAAGAAGCGTAAGTTTTGTAGTGTTCGTAAGAAGTTAGGAAAAGACAAAAAAGTGAATGCCATTCGGCGAATGGATGATAAAGAACAAAGATGGATGCAAGATAAAGATCACAAAATAAGTCGTGCAATTATTGATTTTGCGATTGTAAATCATATTTCTGTCATTCGATTAGAACAACTAACGAATATAAGACAGACGGCAAGAACAAGCCGTAAAAACGAAAAAAACCTACACACTTGGTCATTCTATCGTTTGTCACAATTTATTTCTTATAAAGCAATGCTAGCTGGTATTCAGGTTGAATATGTGAATCCGGCTTATACAAGTCAAAGTTGTCCGAAATGTGCTGAAAAGAACAAGGCTCGAGATAGAAAATACAAGTGTTCATGTGGGTTTAAGACACATCGTGATATCGTTGGAGCGATGAATATTCGCTACGCAACTGTGATTGATGGTAACAGTCAATCAGCCTAAGCACCTTTATGGTCTGGTTTAGGAGGGGCAATGAGATGTCCTCATCTTGAAGGCTGTTCAAAACAGAAATGGACTGCGAACGTTTAGTCATTCAAGAATCCCACCCGTAATTCCGTAAGAATTCGGGCTTGCGACTTTAGTCGTGGGAGTCTCAAATCTAGTATTAAAATAACTATTAGTATAAAGGTAAGTTTTTAACCAATTTGAATCCCCCCCTTTTAAGGGTAACATCTTTATATTATTATATTAAAAAAATAAATTATATAATTAATTATAAGATAGTTATCTATGAGAATTTAACTTGTTTTTTCGTTTTGGGGTGTTAAAAAATTCTTAAGTTGATGGGCATGGGATAGCACACCATGCCTATGAACTTAAGAACAGAAACTTACGCTTGAACATAATATCAAATTTAGATGAGCAAAGCTATTTCAAGTGAATAGAATCCACTCTTTAAGAATACATAAAATATATACATACAAGCTTAGTCTGATCACTACATCATTAGTGAAAGTAGGATTCTATAGATTTTGGAGGAAGAGATATGAAAAAAAAGGTTCTCCTGTTTACAGATTTGGGGATTGATGATGCGTTTGCTATACTGTACACCTTTTTTCGTAAAGACATTCAACTTGTAGGAATTGTAGCCGATTATGGAAATGTATCCAGAGAAAATGCAATAAGAAATATTAACTATTTGAAGTACATTGCGGGAAGAGAAGAGATACCCGTATTCCTTGGTGCTTCTGTACCGTTGACAGGTATATTGATTCAGTATTTCCCTGAGGTACATGGAAAAGTCGGATTAGGACCTATCATTCCCCCTGAAATTTCATATCCAGTTTATCCTTTAAATGATATTTATCAAATTATAGAATCAAATTTAGAAGATCTTACAATTATCAATTTAGGAAGACTTTCTTCGCTAGCTACGACTTTTGTGTTGAATTTAGAAACAATGCGAAACGTAAGAGAATGCATTTGCATGGGGGGAGCTTTTTTCTATCCAGGTAACGTAACTGCTGTGGCTGAAGCTAACTTTTACTCAGACCCTTATGCAGCAAACTTAATTCTGCAGCATGCAAAGAACTTGACAATTATTCCTTTAAATGTGACTCAACATGCGATTGTTACACCCGAAATGGTCCAGCAAATTGATGCATTTCATCGGAATACACAGGACCTTGCAGGACTCATCATCAAACCTATGTTAGACTATTATTATAAATTCTACTCCAAGTCTAATCCTGGTATAAGTGGAAGCCCTATGCATGATTTTGTAACAGTGTGGTATTTGCTGAATCAAGAGGCTGTTGGCCTTTCAAGAGTACCCATTAAAGTAATTCCTGATCAAGGAGAAGGATTTGGTCAAAGTATTGCAGACTTTCGTTTTGCTACTAATCCAGGCTATAAAGCGCATAATGTAGCTTTTCAGCTTGATTATGAAAGATTCAAGAAGGATATTATGGAAACGTTTTTAAAGAAGAGAGTGTAACAGACTTTATTAACTTCAGATAATAGGGATTATTTGAATGAAATGCCACTTCACTTAACGTACAGGAATTCGACTTTTTTAGGTTGAAATTCGCTTAGCATATAAAACTTCCAAAATGTTGGCTGTATCCCATCACTATCAAGCTAACAAAACAAAATCCCCCTAAAATGAAAAAATCCGCTGACTTCTCAAAGTAATTAACTGTAGTGAAAGAAAATTTTTATTTTGGGGTACATTAAAACTTTAGCTTGATGGCCATGGGGTCTCGCCATCAAAACGTGAATTTCGTACGCTAAGGAATTTCTATGTTAAAAAACTTGGTTTTACCGTACGTTAAGGAAGTTCCATAAATAATATTCAATGTTTGTTATTGAAGGGTTTTGTTATCGTTACTACAGAAAGAACAAAAAGAATGAATTGAATATGAATCGATTTATCCCGCTATTTGCGTGCAGTAAGACTCCCACCTCAAAATTCGGGGAATGCGGGGGATTTAGGTGGGAGATCAACTGCCCGTAAAAGCCCGATTGGTGAGGGCTAATAATCAGTGGGGGATGGACAAACCCCCCACTGATTAAAGTTTCACTTTATCTGCTTCAAGATCATCTGTATTGAGTTTATGAAGCTACACAATAAAGTTTCATTGTATATACTAAGTGGAATAGAAGTTTAGGTGGATAAAATTCGGTAGTCGAAATTTCTTGCATAAAGCTGTATAATGCTTGTAACGAAAGGGAAATACAGGAAAGGGTTTGTAATAAGTTACTATGGAAAAAGATAAACAACAGTTAAGCGTTGAAGTTGCAAGATTATATTATCAATCAGATTATAGTCAGCAAGAAATTGCTAACAAATTAAATATTTCAAGACCGACGATCTCTAGATTATTAAAGTACGCAAAAGAAAAAGGATTTGTTCAAATTAGCATAGCCGATCCGTTTGCTGATTTAGATAACGTTGGGAATTTACTTAAAGAAAAGTACAACCTGTTAGAAGCGCATGTCGTATTTTCTCCAGTACCAGAATATGCAACGATTACGGAGTATATTAGTAAGTATGCTGCTGAGTATATGGAAAAGACCGTGAAAACTGGTGATATCGTTGGTGTAAGCTGGGGAATGACGATGTATGAAATCGCTAGAAAAATCGTGCCGCAACATGTGAAAGGTGTAGAGGTTGTCCAATTAAAAGGTGGCATTAGTCACTCAAGTGTAAATACATATGCGAATGAGACGATTGCTTTATTTGCAGATGCTTTTCAAACGACGCCAAGAAATCTACCCCTTCCAGTTATATTTGATAATGCAGTGACAAAAGAATTAGTGGAGCAAGATAGACATATTCATCACATTATCGAAATGGGAAAACAAGCGAATATTGCAGTTTTCACTGTTGGAACAGTGCGAGACGAAGCGCTATTATTCCGATTAGGATATTTCGATAAGGATGAAACGAACATTTTGAAAAAACAATCGGTCGGTGACATTTGTTCACGTTTCTTTGATGGAGACGGAAATATTAGTAGCGAAGAAATTAATAAGCGTACAATTGGAATTGAGTTAGAGGAACTTAAATTAAAGAAACGTTCTATTTTAGTTGCAGGTGGTAATAGAAAAGTAAAAGCAATTGATGGTGCGTTACGTGGCGGGTATGCAAATGTATTAATTATCGATCAGCATACGGCGAAGGAATTGTTACATTATCAAAAAGGTTAGAAATAAAAGGCTTTCTCAAAATATTAATTTTGAGAAAGCCTTTTATTTTGTTATGTATAAATGATAGGAGTCCTTCTTGGAACACAAACTTCCTTTTTAAAAATAATTATGGATATTGAGATACATACTACCAGTGTTAACATAAAAGTTTTGATTTCAACTTGTGATGTATATGAATTGTTTCTCAGCTAGAATGCACCGTATCTACTACAAGAAATTCCCTTTTGTAAAAGAGTGAACAAAATTTCAAAAGTGTATTTACATTTGTTCAACTAAGAGTTAGAATGAAGTTGTTAAAAGATATGAGGAGTGAAGATAATGAACATTGCAAAGTTAATTGACCATACAATTTTAAAACCAAATTCTACTAAAGAAGATGTTATGAAAGTAATCGAAGAAGCAAAGCAATACAAATTTGCTTCAGTTTGTATTAATCCTACATGGGTAAAGCTAGCTGCTGAAGAATTAGCTGGACATGATGTAGACGTTTGTACTGTAATCGGTTTCCCATTAGGAGCAAGCACTACTGAAACAAAAGCATTCGAAACAAAAGATGCTATCGCAAAAGGTGCAACTGAAGTTGATATGGTAATCAACGTAGGTGCTTTAAAAGATGGCGACAATGAGTTCGTTGAGAAAGACATTTATGAAGTAGTACAAGCAGCAAAAGGAAAAGCTCTTGTAAAAGTAATCATTGAAACTTGCCTTCTAACAGATGAAGAAAAAGTTCGTGCTTGTGAATTATCAGTAAAAGCTGGTGCTGATTTCGTAAAAACTTCAACTGGATTCTCAACTGGCGGAGCAACTGCAGAAGATATCGCATTAATGCGTAAAACAGTTGGACCAAACGTTGGTGTAAAAGCATCTGGCGGCGTTCGTACACGTGAAGATGCAGACAAAATGGTAGAGGCTGGAGCTTCTCGCGTTGGAGCAAGTGCTAGTGTTGCAATCGTATTAAATGATGCAAAAGGTGCTACAGATAACTACTAATCAATAATGAAGTAAAGGGCAATAGATACACATTTAAAGTAAAGTGTATCTATTGCTTTAACAATTGAAAAAGATGTAAGCGGATACGAATGGGAGGAGACGGCTTATGAAATACTTAATCGGTGTTTTAGGCCTCGTATTGATTTTAGGTATCGCTTGGCTTGCTAGTAATGATAGAAAGAAAGTCAAATATCGCCCAATCATAACGATGGTTATATTACAATTCATTTTGGGGTTTTTATTATTAAATACAAGTGTAGGGAATATATTAATTAGCGGAATAGCAGATGGTTTTGGAGAATTATTAAAATATGCCGCTGATGGTGTGAATTTCGTATTTGGTGGATTAGTAAATCAAAAAGAGTTTTCATTCTTTTTAAGTGTATTAATGCCAATCGTATTTATATCAGCTTTAATAGGTATTTTACAACACATTAAAGTATTACCTATTATTGTGAAATCTATAGGTCTAGTATTAAGTAAAGTAAATGGAATGGGGAAATTAGAATCATATAACGCTGTTGCTTCTGCGATTTTAGGGCAATCTGAAGTGTTTATTTCAGTTAAGAAACAACTAGGATTATTGCCAGAAAAGAGAATGTATACATTATGTGCATCTGCAATGTCTACCGTTTCTATGTCTATCGTTGGATCGTACATGGTGTTATTAAAACCACAATATGTTGTAACCGCTTTAGTACTTAACTTATTTGGTGGTTTTATTATCGCTTCTATTATTAATCCGTATGAGGTTACTGAAGAAGAAGATATGTTAGAAGTACAAGAAGAAGAGAAAAAGACCTTTTTTGAAGTATTAGGGGAATATATTATAGATGGATTTAAAGTTGCGATTACAGTAGCAGCTATGTTAATCGGTTTCGTTGCTCTTATCGCCTTTATTAATGCAGTATTTAAAGGTGTAATCGGTATCTCATTCCAAGAAATTCTTGGTTATGTATTTGCACCATTTGCATTTATTATGGGTGTACCTTGGCATGAAGCAGTTAATGCCGGAAATATTATGGCAACAAAATTAGTATCGAATGAATTTGTCGCTATGACAGATTTAGCACAAGGAAACTTTAATTTCTCAGCTAGAACGACAGCGATTATATCTGTATTCTTAGTATCGTTTGCAAACTTCTCTTCAATTGGGATTATTGCAGGGGCAGTTAAGAGCTTAAATGAAAAACAAGGGAATGTAGTCGCAAGATTTGGTTTGAAATTACTTTTTGGTGCAACATTAGTAAGTTTCTTATCAGCAACAATCGTTGGCTTATTATTTTAACAGATTCATATAATATAAAAAGGAATGGTGATTGTAATGAGAATGGTAGATATTATTGCGAAAAAACGTGATGGAAAAGAATTAACGACTGAAGAAATTAATTTCTTTATTAATGGATATACAGATGGAAGTATTCCTGATTATCAAGCGAGTGCACTTGCAATGGCAATCTTCTTCCAAGATATGACGGATCGTGAACGCGCAGACTTAACAATGGCAATGGTTGAATCTGGAGAAACAATCGACTTATCAGCAATTGAAGGCATTAAAGTAGATAAGCATTCAACTGGCGGTGTTGGTGATACAACAACATTAGTATTAGGACCATTAGTTGCTGCTTTAGATGTACCAGTAGCAAAAATGTCTGGTCGTGGTTTAGGACATACGGGCGGGACAATTGATAAATTAGAAGCAGTGGAAGGATTCCACGTTGAAATTACGAAAGAGCAATTCATTGATATTGTAAACCGTGATAAAGTGGCTGTTATCGGACAAACAGGAAACTTAACACCTGCTGATAAAAAAATCTATGCACTTCGTGATGTAACAGGAACAGTAAACTCGATTCCTCTAATCGCAAGTTCAATTATGAGTAAAAAAATTGCAGCTGGTGCTGATGCGATCGTACTTGATGTGAAAACAGGTGCTGGTGCATTTATGAAAACAGAAGAAGATGCAAAAGAATTAGCTCATGCAATGGTACGTATCGGAAATAATGTTGGACGTCAAACGATGGCAGTAATTTCAGATATGTCACAGCCTCTTGGTTTTGCGATTGGTAACGCTCTAGAAGTGAAGGAAGCAATTGATACTTTAAAAGGTGAAGGTCCAGAAGATTTAACAGAATTAGTACTTGTATTAGGTAGCCAAATGGTTGTACTTGCGAAAAAAGCAAATACATTAGAAGAAGCTCGTGAAATGCTAATTGAAGTTATGAAAAACGGAAAAGCAACTGAGAAATTTAAAGAGTTCTTAAGCAATCAAGGCGGAGACAGCTCGATTGTAGACAATCCAGAAAAAATGCCACAAGCGAAGTATGTAATTGATGTACCAGCTAAAACTTCAGGTGTTATTTCTAACATTGTTGCAGATGAAATCGGTATCGCAGCTATGTTACTTGGTGCAGGTCGTGCAACGAAGGAAGATGAAATTGATTTAGCTGTAGGTTTAATGTTACGTAAAAAAGTTGGCGACGCAGTAAAAGAAGGTGAGCCATTCGTAACGATTTACGCAAATCGTGAAAATGTAGAAGATGTAAAAGCAAAAATTTATGAAAATATTTCTATCTCTGAAACAGCAGTGGCTCCTAAATTGGTTCATACAGTTATTACTGACTAATCATAATTACATTTACTTTGAGGAGGAAATAATATGGATAAGAAAAAATATATTGAAGAAGCAAATAAGATGTTATCAAAAGCGTATATTCCGTATTCAAAATTTCCTGTTGGTGCAGCGTTAGTTACAAAAGAAGGTAAAATCTATACTGGTTGTAATATAGAAAATGCTTCTTACGGTTTATGTAACTGTGCAGAAAGAACGGCAATCTTTAAAGCAGTATCAGAAGGTGAGCGCGACTTTAGTTACTTAGTCATTACAGGCGAAACGGACGGACCGATTTCACCATGTGGTGCATGTAGACAAGTTATTGCTGAATTTTGTAATCCGAAAATGCCAGTTTTACTAACGAATGTAAAAGGCGATGAAAAAGAAGTGACTGTAGAGCAGTTATTACCTGGTGCCTTCTCAATTGAAGATTTAAAATAAGTTAGAAGGCCATTCCACAATTAATAGTTGTGGAATGGCCTTTTTATTTTCAAGAAATAAAAAACCAAACTAACAATGTAATACTCTGTTCATATTCCGTTCATAAACTTTGCGTAAAATGATTGCAGTGAATATGGAAAGTGACGATATTAATTGTCGTTCTACAGCAGGAGGAATATAATGAAGAAATTATATAATGCAGCATTCATTTACTTAATTATTGGTTTATTATCAGGTGTATTTGCTAGAGAGTATACAAAAGCGCAAGGAATTAAAGGATCTACTATGTTGCAATTAGTGCATACACACGTATTAGTGCTCGGCTTCGTATTCTTTTTAGTCGCTTTAGCTCTATTTAAAGTATTTAATGTCCGTGAAACAAAAAGTTTTCGTGCATGGTTTGTTGTGTATAACATAGGATTAATTTTTACAATCGCTACAATGGTATTTAGAGGTATTTTACAAGTAAACGGAACAGACTTTAACGGTTTAAGCCATATGGCTGGATTAGCTCATGTCATTATAAGTGTCGGGCTTGTTTGGTTTATGATTTTGCTCAAAAAGTCTTTTAAATAGATAGGGGTGGAGAGTATGAGTTTAGCACTTTTATCAAGTATCGTAGCAGTTTGTATGGCCGTTGGAGTAATGTTTCTTCGATTTAAGTCAGCGAAAAAACCGGTAACGAAAAAGAAAATTATATTACCGCCAATCTTTATGAGTACTGGCGCATCGATGTACTTCTTACCAGAGTTTCGGTTAACATCGTTAGAAATAGTAGAGGCAATTAGTATAGGACTTATTTTCTCTATATTTCTTATTAAAACATCTAAGTTCGAAATAAAAGGTGAAGACATATATATGAAACCGTCAAAAGCGTTCATATTTATTTTAGTTGGATTATTAGCTGTACGAGTAGGACTTAAATCATATTTAAGTCAATCGATTGATTTAGCACAATTAAGCGGGATGTTTTTCTTACTTGCCTTTGCGATGATCGTATCGTGGAGAATTGCTATGTATCGCTCGTATACTAAATTAGAAAAGACAATAAAAAGAGCTGGAATTTCTATATAGGAATTTCAGCTCTTTTTATGTTTTATTGAATGTATTCTTTAGCACGGAGCTCATTCGCTAAATTTCAAACGGTCTTGGGCATGCTGTAAAGCAAGTGGAGTAATATTTTCTCCGCTAGAATCTACAATTGTTGTATTTAGTAAAATGGAATCTAAACTTCCGCGGAATTCTTTCGTATAGCTTTTTCTTAGCATTTGTTGCTCTTGTTTTTCTGCACTATTTAATCCTAAAGTTTTTTCTTTTTTTGCTAATTCATTAATACGGAATAAAATGTTTTTCATTTCTTTCACCTCTAAGTTTTTTTACTATAAATTAGTAACTTACTAATTTATAGTTATTGTAACCTATCTTTTATAAGGTGTCAATGCCTGTAAAAAATCAACTCTTTATACTGTATATAAAATAGTATGGAGAAACTAAGTAGATAAGTAATACTTGAAATATGAAAATTATTTTTATACAATACCTAAGTAGGGTATGTAAAGGTTTTTTGTATTGACCGCATTTATACAAGCATAATGAAAAGAGATAATAAAAGGAGTATGTAATAATGGATTCAGTAATTTCAAGGAAAGAGACAATTATTTCATATAGCATTGCAATTCTATTTATTTTAGCAATGGTCGCAGCTGGTGTACTATTAGATGATCCAGAAGTAATTTTGCCGGAAATAGCTGCGATGGCAATAGCTTTATGGGCATATCGTGAGCTGGGATGGCTAAGACAACCAGAAAAAATCTTTATTGCGCCGTCAATAACAGCTGTTATTGGTTTTGCAGTGAATCAAATGGATATTTCCTATATAGGAAAAGTTAGCTTAACACTTATATTAATGATGCTATTTTTACGTGTTATTCAATCCAATTTAGCGCCATCTATTGCGACTGGTTTATTACCATTAGTAACAAATGCGACTGAATGGTCATTCGTTATATCGGTCTTCATTTTGACATTCATATTAATGCTAGGTGTTCTTATATTTAAACTGAATAACGGTCTTAAGAGAAAAGTGAAAATACAATATAAATATATGGTAGTATTTCTAATACTAAATTTCGTATGGATAAGTTTATGTTGGATAACTGGTTATGAACAATTAGCGGTCATTCCACCTATTTTAGTCGTTGTGTATGAATCGCTTCAAAAACCGATGTACAATGAAAAGATGGCATGTAAACAAATACTAGTATTAACTACATCGGCAACTGTTGGAACTTTATTGTACTTTGCAATCGATTCATGGATGTTAGTTACTTTATTAAATATGATATTGATGCTTATTTTATTAAAAATCGTTGGTATACGCATTCCAGCGGCTTACGCATTTCCATTACTTCCGCTCGTATTTCCTGATGAAATGATAAAAATGTTACCAGTGGGTTCATTCATTGCGGGGGTATTCTTATTTGGTGCAGTACTACTTTATAAAAAGTGGGAGATGAAGCAAAAGGGAAGGCAAATGTAGAGGAAGCAATGATAAGTTCTAGTTAGCATAATAAATAGACACCCGCGGGTGTCTATTTTCATTAAATGAAATTTAGCTTAATTCATTTAAGTAATTAACAAGTTCTGTTGTTTTAGAAAAGAATGGTGAATGATCAGCTTCCAAAGTAATTATTTTCGTGCAAGGAGTTTCTGTATTCATTCGGCGCTGAAAATCAATCGGAATCGCTCTATCTAGAGTTGTTTCGATATAAATACGATTTACAGTTCCAAAGTTCTCTTCTGATATTTTTAGCTCTTGTTGGAACGGTCCTAGCGGTTGAGGACGCATTTGATTAAAAGATGCTTCTTTAATAGAACCGTCTTCTGTAGCATTTAAAAATGTTTGTTCAATCAACTCTGGTATAAGTTCTGCAGTCAAGTCTTTCTCATTTATAGAGAATTGTGGTCCGGTTTCGCCATTTAATTTACTACCAAGACTTTCACCGTTTTGTGGTAAGAATGCGCAAAGATAAACTAATTTATCGATTTTATTTGGTATATATTCAGCTGCTTGTGTAATAACAATGCCGCCCATACTATGTCCAACGAGAATAACATTTTCATTTTGTTGATGTATCGCATCCGTTACTGCAGTAACATAGGAATCTAACGTTACATTCTGAGAAGGAGTCGTATCTTTACCGCTTCCAGGTAAGTCTAGTGTAATAACTGTATGTCCGAAAGCCTCTAACTGAGGTTTTACAAATTCCCATGCCCATTCGCCTTGCCATGCTCCATGTACTAAAACGTAAGTACTCATTGAATCAACACTCCTCTAATGTTTATATGCTTATTTTTTCGTAATATTGATGATGTATAATTAGTGTATATGAAGTGGGTTGATAAATATAATGAAGCTTATTTATAGATGATATAAATATCTTTTATATAAGGAGAACAGAATGAACGTTTTTGATTTTAAAGTTTTTAAATACGTGGCTCGTTTGAACAGCATTAGTTTAGCAGCTAAGGAATTACATATGACACAACCAGCAATAACGCATATCATTAACAAATTAGAGAAAAGATATGCTTTAACTTTATTCGAGCGATCTAGACAAGGAACGGTGTTAACTGAAAATGGAAAAGAATTTTTAGTTTGTGTAGATCGACTTCTAATGGAGTATGAAAATCTTGAAGAAACAGCTTTACATTTGAAAAATAAGAGCTTGTATAAGATTGTATTAGCTACATATCCTTCCGTTACTGTATATTGTTTGGCAGAGTGTATCGAATTAGGTAATGTTGATCAAAGTCAGTATGTGCTTGCAGTTCGAGAAGGAAGCTATCAAGAAGTGTTAGATTGGCTGTCTTCTGGAAGTGCAGATTTTTCTATTTCTATAAAAGAAAATTTAATACCAGGATTTCATTATGATGTAATTGGTGAAGATCCGTATGTTATGGTTTCTTCTAAGTCAGTTCCATCTGATCTTACAAGAAAAGAGTTGAAAAATTATCCTTTTATAATGCCGCTTTCTGGTTGTAAAGAAGTACTTGAACCATATTTGATGAAAAATGAAATAGTAGTTAATAAAGTGATGGAGTCAGAGTCAATTAGTTCAGCATTAGCACTTACTTTACAAGTTAAAGGAATAACAATCGTTCCATTATCAGGACTTCATAAACAAATTATTCATGACTTTATCGTGCAACCGATAGAAATTAAAATTCCACGACAACTTATTATGCAATGGTCACCTAAAAAAGAGAATGATCCGCTGTTTCTGGCGTTTGTTACGAATTTATTAGTACAATTACAAAATAAAAAAAATTAATAAAATGCTTTTAAAAAAGGTAATTTTGATTCACTTGAACTTACCTTTTTGATTTACAACCAATATAAGGATGTATCATAAAGTCCGATTAAAATGAGAAGTACACCAGCTATACGCTGAATGCTTTTTCCTATTTTTCGGCTCTTTTTGAGTAATGCCCCATTTAATCCAAGATAGGAGATGATGAACATTAGTATAACGATAGGCAGAGCAGTTCCTATCGAAAAGAATGTCGGAAACAAGTACCCATAATTAGATGATAAAGATAAAGGGATTAACGTTCCGAAAAATAGCACAAACATAGTCGGACAGAAAGCTAAAGAAAAGAAGAACCCAAGTAAAAATGAGCTGACTTCATTTTGTTTTCGTATAAATTTGATAGGGAAGATGGAAGAGAAGAAATTTCTTCCTGTTATAATACCTGATAATATTAGACCCATTAAAATTAATAAAGGCCCGATCAGCTTGCGTAACCACGGGAAATACAAAGTTAATATTTGTTGAATCTCTTTTCCTAACACCCATACTAATAGTCCAAGTATCGTAAAAGCTATTACTTTTCCTAAAATGAATAACAGTATATGTTTCCAGGCATGTCCCTTTTGTAAAGATGGATTGCCATAAAGTGAAACTTTAATCAGTGGGGGTTTTGTTCATCCCCCACTGATTATTAGTTGAACCAATCGGGCATTTACGGGCAGTTGATCTCCCGCCTAACTTCTTTGTCCTATCTGAATTTTGAGGTGGGAGTTTTACTGCCCGTTAATGCGGGATAAAGTGTAATAGCACTAATGTTTCCTGTTAATTGGCAAGGAGCAAGGGTACCTACTATGCCTAATAAAAACGCAAATAAAAAAGGCGTTGATTTCGTAGCATTCGCGACATCCATTAAAGGAGACATGAGTTGATAACTCCATTCACTAATTGTTGAAAACACGTTATATTCACCTTTCTAACTAGTTATATTGTAATGATCCCTCTTTAGTAATCTGTTTCCACGTTTTACCGCCATCCGTAGAAAGGAATACATTCGCTTTCATTGTAGCAAATACCATTTCAGATGAATTTTGAGGGTTTTGTGAAATATACATGATGGTATCCTTAGAATCTAAAGATGGAATTTGTATATTTGTTTCTTCATTTGTAGCAATTGATTTTTTCGTTATCATTTGCTCATTTTGCTTATTGATAGAGGCATAAATAACATCTTCATTACTTAATGTAACTGCTGTCGATTCAACTGATTTAGAAAATAGTTCAAATGTATTTCCATAATCCGTAGATAAATACACGCCATCTTTAGCACTTACCGCGACTACACTAGATTGATCGGGATGTGCTGAAAAGGAGTGGATAGTACTTGAAAGCCCCTTTAACTTACTATTTTTCCATTCTTGTCCGTTGTCCGTACTGAAATAAAAACCTTGTTGTAATTTAGAATTAGGACGTTCGTTGTATAAATAAATCGCTTCCGTATTATATCCGACAGCAAGGTTATGAAAATCAGATTCTCCATAGAATGCTAGCTTTTCAAGGTTATTGCCACCATCCGAACTTTTCATTAATCCTAAAGGGTTTTTAAAATTTGCACCTGGTTCAGGATGCCCGCTGGCAAAAAATCCATTTTTCGTTGCTTGAAAGCCCATATAATCGTGTAGCTGTGTAGCAGTTTCAAACCATTTGCCATTTTGATAAACCTTTATACCACTATGAGTTGCGATAGAAATCCCTGGCATATTTCCTGCATAGCCAATTCCATGAATGTGCGCGATTTTTCCGGATGTAATTTCTTTATAGAAGTTTTGCGGAATCGTATTTGCTGTTTCTTTATTTTTTGGCTGAGATTGAACTGTTTCTGTTTTTGCTGGTTGTGTTTCTACATTATTAGAGCATCCTGTAATTATAAATATTGAAGTAATGGCTAGTCCTACGTAATGTTTCACGCTTGTAGGCTCCTTTCCTATATGTATGAGATTTTAAGTATATGGAATAAATGTCAAGAAATTGTGGAGTGGTATGCATAATCTCGAGTGGAATAGTAATGAAAATTTTATCCCGTATATATGCGTGGTAAGAAACCCGGTAATGAAAGTTTTATTTTCAAAATAAACACTATTAATTGACGAAAAATTATAACAATAATAGAATGAATTGTATTGGATAATTAGTTTGAAAAACATACATAGAACGCTAGGGGGATTATTATGAAGTCAACATTTTTTGCTCAAAATAGAGAAAGATTAGTGAAAACATTACCAGAGGAATCAATTACTATTTTATTTGCTGGACAGGCACCTCATATGTCAGCTGATGCACATTATAAATTTGTGCCGAATCGTAATTTTTACTACTTAACGGGAATCGATGAGCCGAATGTTATTTTCATGTTAAAAAAGTTTGGAAATAGTGTAGAAGAGACTCTTTTCATTGAAAAATCAGATCCAGTACTTGAAAAGTGGGTTGGAAAAACAGTTTCTAAAGAAGAAGCAGAGAAATTATCAGGTATAAAGAAAGTTGTGTATTTAGATAGCTTTGAAAAGACGATGACGAATACACTTTTCACAGAAAATGTGAAACACGTGAATTTAGACTTGGAACTTCGTGAGTGGAACGGTACTGAGACGAAAACATTAGCGTTTGCTAAACATGTAAGAGAACAGTACCCGCACATAACAATTGGGAATGTATACCCAAACATTTGTGAATTACGAGTGTTTAAAACAGAGGAAGAAATTGAAATCATTAAAGAAGCGATAGCTGTTACTAAAGAGGGCATTTATAACGTGCTGAAGCATGCAAAAGCAGATGTGATGGAATATGAATTAGAAGCTCATTTTGATTTTACGCTTAAATCATCTGGAATTAAACATCATGCGTTTAATACAATTTTGGCGAGCGGTAAAAATGCTACAGTCCTTCATTATGAAGATAATGATGCACAAATTCAAAATGGTGATTTAGTACTGCTCGATTTAGGTGCTCAAAAAGATTACTACAACGCTGATATTAGTTACACATTCCCAGCTAGTGGAACATTCTCTAGTCGCCAAAAACAAATATATAATATCGTGTTAAAAGCATTGAAAGAAACAACTGAACTTATTAAGCCAGGATTAAAGTTTGCTGCATTAAATGAGCATACAAAAAAAGTACTGGCAGAAGAGTGTAAAGCTATTGGTTTAATTCAAGAAGATGAGGAACTATCTAAATATTATTATCACGGCGTGAGTCATTTCTTAGGTTTAGATACTCACGATGTCGGAACATACAAAGAGAGAGTATTAGAAGAAGGTATGGTTATTACGATTGAACCAGGTTTATATATTGAAGAAGAATCAATTGGGATTCGTATTGAAGATGATATTCTTGTAACAAAAGATGGGTTTGAAAACTTGTCAAAAGATATCGTTAGGTCAGTTGAAGAGATTGAAGAGTTTATGAGAGAAAATAATATAAATGTAAAAGAAGATGAAGTTGTTACGAAATAATAATTAGAAGAGGCGCTCAATTTTGGGCGCCTTTTTATTGTGCACATTTTACATCTCCATATTTTCTTGAAAATTGTCTTCTATAATAAGCTTGAAAAAGAAAAAGGAGGGATTTTCGATGAAAAGATTTGTATTAACAGCAGTTACGGTCTCCGTAATATCTTTAATTGCTGCATGTTCTGCGACCACAAATACAACAAATGATCATAAAAATATGAACGACAAAAAAACAACACAGACTGAAACGGCTACAAAACCATTGAAAGTTGTAAAAGGGCCAGAAGTTACTTTAGTAGCGAAAGAAGAAAAACAAAAGCTAAGTAGCGGTGTTATTGTTCCAGTCTGGACATTTAATGGTTCATCTCCTGGTCCAGAAATCAGGGTGAAAAAAGGTGAAAAGGTTAAAGTGACATTAAAAAATGAACTATCTGCACCAGTATCTATTCATTGGCATGGGTATCCTGTCCCAAATAACATGGATGGAATTCCAGGCGTGACACAAGATGCGGTTGAATCAGGAAAAAGTTTCACCTATGAATTTGAAGCGAACGTACCAGGAACGTATTGGTATCATTCACATCAAGATTCTGTAAATCAACTAGATAGAGGTTTATATGGTGCTCTCGTTGTAGAGGATACAAATGAAAAGTATGATAAAGATTACACATTAATGTTAGATGAATGGGTAACAGATAAAGAAGAAATTAATAAGCAGTTAAAAGAAATGACAAAAGGGCAAACAGAAAAAGTAGATGGTAATAAATCTAAGGATAATGAAAATACGAAAAAGAATGATGATATGAAAGGCATGGATCATGGAAATATGAAGATGGAAGGTCATGATATGAGTGTGTATGACTTATTCACAATCAATGGTAAAAGCGGAGATTTAGTAGAGACATTAAAAGTGAATAAGGGCGATAAAGTTCGTCTTCGATTCGTTAATGCTGGTTATCTATCACATGATATACACGTTCATGGCCATGATATAAAAGTAATTGCGACAGATGGCCAACCAATTAATGATCCAAAAGTTATTAAGGATAAAGTAATTTCAATAGCACCGGGTGAACGTTATGATATTGAATTTACTGCTAATAATCCTGGGAAATGGTATGTTGAAGACCATTCAGAAAATAAAGGTGCAAAAGGAATGAAAGCTGTTATTGAATATGAAGGTAGTAAAGAGATGAAAGACAAAGCAAACGAAAAAGAGAAGTTATCAAAATTGGACATGACGAAATATGGTACTAAAAAATTAGGAAGTTTCACGTTAGATCAACAGTATACTGCCACATATAATATGGACTTGAATACGCAAATGAATGGAAATGAAATGGTATATACAATTAACGGAAAGGTATTCCCAGATATTGACCCAATTCCAGTGAAAAAGGGTGACTTAGTAAAAGTAAAATTAGTAAATCGCTCTAAAGCGGACGATCACCCGATGCATTTACACGGTCATTTCTTCCAGGTGTTAAGTAAAGATGGAAAACCGGTAGAAGGTTCTCCAATTGTTAAAGACACTTTGAACTTAAAACCAGGAGAAGAATATGAAGTAGCCTTTGTAGCAGACAATCCGGGTGAATGGATGTTCCACTGTCATGATTTACACCATGCTTCAGCAGGAATGGTAACAGAAGTGAAATATACAGATTACAAATCTGATTATGTTCCAAACCCTAACATTCCTAATCAGCCAGAATAATATGAAGCAGTTATCCTATGGATAGCTGCTTATTCATTTTCGTTGCAAGTGTTAATGCATATGTTGATCGTGCCCGGATGAAGATGGGGGAGTATGATCTGGAAATGTCACGAATACAGTAAGAACAATTACTACGCTAATGGAAAGTACTAATAAAAACCGGCGGTGGATATAAGTAGAAAAGGTTTCTGATAAAAGCTGAATCATACATGACATAGTCATCGTTATAGTAAGTAAAAGACTAATAAACAGAATACTATGTGCTTGTTGAGCGTTTAACATTTCTGTAATCATAGCTCCCATCATACTTGCCATTAAACCAGAGAACATTCCTTCTAAGGCAGTGTACAGGTGAAAACGTAGACCGACTAAAAAACCGATAAAACCACTAATCAAAATAGCAAGCAAAGTAGAATATAGTAATTCCCCTTTAAAGAGAATACCTAAATAAAAACCTATACTTAAACCGATACTCATACTAAAAGACATAATAAATACCATATACTCCATTAGGGTACCCTTACGTTTAGAAATATATGATGTAATAATAAGCGAGATACAACAAAGTGTTAAGGCAGTTAACGTATAAGCGAACATCATGATACCTCCCTGTCCTATCGTTCACTTCATCATATGTTCAAATGGAGAGTACTTATGCTTATTTATATCTGCAAATTATCTGCACAATTTAAAAAAGGTAAGTTCAATATAATTTTTAAATAATGATGGTTATCTTAGTAGACGATGCTTCATAAGGAATTGTTGTATTTTAAATTTTATAGAATATATGCAAGCAAATAGTAGTGAATGGAAAGGACGCTCGATTTTTGGGCGTCTTTTTTGTTTGTGAGCATGCGAAAGAAAGTGTTATATAATGAGTTTCTATTGTGAAGCCATAAAGAATAAGCGTATAATATTATAGGTCTCCCATTCGTGAGACAAACCGCGAATGATAAATAAGATTGTTGTATTATCATCGCTTCTAAACATATAGACAATGAAAGTAACACTGGAATACAGATAGGGAGTTATAAAATGAAATTAATTATTGCCGAGAAACCAGATCAAGGTTTGGCTCTTGTTTCACAGTTTAAATATCGCCGGAAAGATGGGTATTTAGAAGTAGAAGCAAATGAGTTATTTCCAAATGGAGCGTACTGTACATGGGCAATTGGTCATTTGACGCAGTTATGTAATCCAGAACATTATCATGCAGAGTGGAAAAAATGGTCACTTAATACGTTACCAATGATTCCAGAACGTTTTCAATTTGAAGTAACAAAGTCAAAGTATAAGCAATTTAATGTAGTGAAACAGCTGTTACATAATCCTCAGGTAACAGAAATCATTCACGCGGGCGATGCTGGGCGTGAAGGGGAATTAATCGTACGAAACATTATTAATCTTTGTAACGTGCAAAAGCCAATGAAGCGTCTATGGATTTCGTCTTTAACGAAGCAAGCTATTTATCAAGGATTTAAAAACTTACTTGATGAATCAGATACGATTAATACGTATTATGAAGCATATACAAGATCTTGCGCCGACTGGGTGGTTGGGATGAATGCATCGCGTGTCTTTAGTATTTTGCTAAAGAAAAAGGGAATGAATGATGTATTTTCCGCCGGTCGTGTGCAAACACCAACTTTAGCATTGATCGTAAAGCGTGAGAAGGAAATTGAAAACTTTAAATCAGAGCCGTTTTGGGAAGTGTTCGCAACCTTTAATATAGAAGGAAAGAAGTATGAGGGGAAATGGGAGAAAGATAATGAGTCCCGCTTAAATGATCCTGATTTGGCAAATAAAATTGCAGCGTTTTGTCAAAACAAACCGGCTGTAGTAAAAGAAATGAAAACGGAGCGTAAAGAGTTTCAGCCGCCGTTTTTATTTAATTTATCAGCGCTGCAAGCGACAGCGAATAAAGCCTTTAAATTTTCACCAAAAAAGACACTTGATATAACGCAAGCACTATATCAAAAAGGGATTGTCTCTTACCCTCGTTCGGATTCTAACTATGTTACACAAGGAGAGGCAGCGACGTTCCCTGATATTTTACAGAAATTAAGTCAGTTTGATGAATATAAAGGTTTATTACCAGCACCAATTGAATCGATTATGGACAATAAGCGTTATGTGAATGAAAAGAAAGTTACAGATCACTATGCAATTATACCGACAGAGCAAGTTACAAATCCAAGCAAACTATCAGGTGATGAGAAGAAAATTTACGATATGATCGTAAGAAGACTTATTGCGGCGCATTATGAAGTAGCAATCTTTGATTATACAACGATTACAACTCTTGTAGACGAACGTGCTGAGTTCATTTCGAAAGGAAAACAGCAAATTCAAGAAGGTTGGCGTAAAGTTATTTTCCAAGACGATAAAGATGACGAAACAATTCTTCCAATTGTCGCAGAAGGTGAACAAGGAAAAGTTGTAAAGGTGAAAGTGAAAGAGGGAAAAACACAGCCACCGAAACGTTATACAGAAGGACAACTTATTACGTTAATGAAGACGGCCGGTAAGTATTTAGAGAATGAAGAGCTTGAGAAAGTATTGAAGAAAACAGAAGGTTTAGGTACTGAGGCCACTCGTGCTGGTATTATTACGATGCTGAAAGACCGTAAATATATAGATGTGCAGAAAAACCAAGTGTACGCAACAGATAAAGGGAAAGTATTAATTACAGCAATCGGTGATAAAATACTGGCTTCACCAGAAATGACAGCAAAATGGGAGCAACGCCTTGCGGAAATTGGTGAAGGCACAGCTTCACCAGCGACATTTATGGAACAAACGAAAAAACTATCAGCTAAAATTATTGAAGATGCGGTAGAAATGTCAGAGAAATGGGATTTCACTGGATTACATGTTGAATCGATTGAACGAAAAGGATCGAAATTTACAACAGGTAAAAAGGTAGGGAACTGTAAAAAATGTGATGGCGATGTTATCGACAAGTCCACGTTTTACGGTTGTTCCAACTACAACACAACACAGTGTGATTTTACCATTTCGAAGAAGATATTAAGCAAAGCCATTTCGCAAAAAAACATGACGAAGCTATTAAAAGGTGAGAAGACCGATTTAATTAAAGGCTTTAAAAAAGGCGAGAAAACGTTTGATGCGAAGTTAGAGTGGAAAGATAATAAGATTAATTTTGTGTTTGAGAATTAAGTGGTTTTAACAAATAAAAGGTTCTATAACAGGTTAGGTTTGAAAAAATATGGATAGAAAAGAGAAAGCATGACAATTTTATGTCATGCTTTTTTATTTTTTAATTAAAGGGTTTTGTGTGCTAACAATAAAAAAACATTTGAAAAGATAGTATTAAATAGGACGTTTATATTATCTTTATCATTTCTTTTATATAAAGGGAAAATAAGCAATTAAGAGAACAACTGAAAGTAGCTTATACTGATGTTTGTAAAAATGCACAATAAAAATATTGCCTAAAATAATAAAATTTTATTGCGAAACGATAAAATTTATATTAAAATCAAAATCAGAATAAATAAGTGTGGTGCTTTTTATGGAAAAGGTAACAACGTTATTTTTAAAATTAGAGGAGGTATAAATATGGACATTAACAATTTGATTATTGAAAATATGGATAACCCTCATGAGTTGGAGAGAATGTATAGAAAAGACCCGAAAGCTTTTAAAAAGTCATTCTCACAAGCATGGGCCCAAAACCCTGATTCTCAGGTGCTAGGTGCTTGGTATGAAAGGTTGCATTTCAAGGAGACGGCAAATACAGAAAAACCTTCATTGTTTCAAAAAGGTTTCTTATTCATGGGCATTTTAGCTATTCTGGCAGGGTTAAGCACCAGGGTAATCTTCCATTTTGTCGAACAGGGAGCAATTGCTCCAATTAACTTGGCTTTTGGTGTAATTCCCTTTATTGCTGCTTATTTTATTTACAATAATACTCCGAAAAAAAGTATTATTTATTTCCTTGCAGCGTTGTTCCTAATTTCCGGGTTGTATCTTAATATGCTGCCATTAAATTATAAAGACAGTATTATCCTTGCTTATTTACACTTTCCTATATTCTTATGGGTATTGGTAGGGCTTGCATTTACAGGGAATGAATATTCAAAAGGCAGTACAAGATTAGCCTATATTAAATTTAATTTGGAATATTGTATTCTCTACGCCAGCATGGCAGTTAGCGGAATGGTACTAGCAGCATTAACCATGCAGTTATTTAGGTTTGTTGACTTGAATATAGAAGACTTCTATTTTAGTAATGTTGTTTTATTTGGTGCTGCCGCTCTTGCAATTGTGGCTGCATACCTGGTATCAATGAATCTGAAACTTGCTAAGAATATTACACCATATATAGCTAAAATTTTTAGTCCACTTGTCCTGATCACATTGTTGCTCTATCTAATAACGGTTATATGGGTCGGAAAAAATCCATTCTTGGACCGCAATTTCCTGATAGTCTTCAACGGAATACTCCTTGGTGTATTGGCCGTTACCATATTTTCCATTATCGAGAGCGACTCAGACGAGAAAAAGAACATTTCAGATTATATAAATTTTTCCTTAATTGTTCTTGCACTTATCATTGACAGTGTAGCTTTGTCAGCAATCGTGTTCAGACTTTCTTCTTATGGGATTACGCCTAATAGACTTGCTGCTTTAGGAGTAAACATACTTATCTGGGCAAATCTAATTTGGATTATGCTCTCCTATATGCGTTTTCTACAAAACAAATCCGGACCTTCAACTATCCAAGATGCCGTTACTAAGTATTTGCCGGTATACGGATTTTGGGCAGCTTTCGTTATATTTACTTTTCCTATAATTTTTAATTAGAAAGGCTCTGTTAATGTAACGAAAAGTTAATCTTTTATTATATCATTTTTATTAATGAGTAAGAGACGATAAGTATCGTTAATTCTATAATTTCTCGACAATAAAAAACGTCCCGCAGTGGGACGTTTTTTATTATGTATATTGCTTTTTTTTCTTAATAAGCAGCAACATTTGCGAAATGCTAGCAAGCACAGGTAATTCAATTAACGGTCCAATGACCAAGGCAAGTGCAATAAGAGGTTCGTCTGGAAAAGCAGTCACAGCAATTGCGAGTGCAACAGGCGAGTTTCTCGCTAATGTTGTTAAGCTTAGGCTTACAGTGTCTTCATAGGATAAATGCATCATACGTCCTACAAACTGTCCTAGTATAAAGTTAATCATGAAGAACAGTAATACTGGTATAAGTAACAATAAAACAACATTCATATTTTGTAATAAGTACTTACCTTGTGAGGCAAACATCGCTAATATTGCTAAACTTAAAAATACAATTTGTGCAGAGCTGAAAAACGGAATGAGTTTATTCTCAAGTGTTTCAGTTTTTTTCATTTTATGCATAATGAATTTTGTAGCGTGCGCAAGTAAAAATGGTAAAACAAGTACAATAACAATACTTTCTAATAAAACAGAAATATCAACAGTTTTCATTACACCTGCAAATAAAAACAAATAAATTGGTAGCAATAGTATTTGTAAAATCAAATTTACCGGTAGAATTGATGTAGATAATGCGACGTTACCTTTTGCGATCTCTGTGAAAATTAAATACCAATCTGTACACGGAGTAACCATTAACATAATAAAGCCAACCCAAAGTGCTGGGTGATCTGAAAGAAATAACGCGCCTAATCCCCAAGCGAGAAAAGGTGTCCATATAAAATTAATACCTAGGCTTGTTCCAGCGAATTTTAAGTTGCGGAATCCATTTTTTATATCCTTTAAGGGGATGCTGAGGAATAATCCATAAAGCATTAAAAATAAGAAGGGGACAATAAATTTTTCTGAATACATATGTATCATATTAAATTGTCCTAATATAACCCCAAATATAACAGCTGCAAGAATGATAAAGGTTTGAATCTTTTCTAAAGTACTCATTAATAAATCCTCTCTATAGATGAATTTCCCTTTCTAGTTGTATTATACAAGGTATTTATGTGTTTTTGAATTTATCATTTTGACTGAGGAAATATCTTCATTTAATATTTTTAATTCGAGATACTTTTCTTTTTTGAAAGTTACTTGACTAAAGTAAGTGAGTGTACTATACTCACTTACATAAGGTAATTAATTAAATAAATAAAAGTTAAAACTTCGGTTTAGATAATGTATTTAAATGAGATAGTTTCAGCAGGACATGATGAAACCTTTTCTTAGAATAAGATTTTTAATGCTGATGAATAATGAATATGATAAGAAAGTTTAGGTGAAGAGAATGGGATTATTTAGCTCATTATTTGGTAAAAAAGAAGAAAATACAAAAGTAGAGGAGAATAAAACTATGTCAAAAGTATTATTTGTAAAAGCGAACGATCGTCCAGTGGAGCAAGCAATTAGTTCAAAAATGTATGAAACATTTGTAAGTGCTTATAAGGAAGCAAATCCGAATACAGAAATTACGGAGTTAGATTTATTTGCATTAGATCTTCCGTATTACGGAAATATCGCTATTTCAGGTGGATATAAACGTAGTCAAGGAATGGAGATAACAGCTGAAGAAGAGAAGGCAGTTGCTACAGTAGATAAATATTTAAATCAATTTTTAGAGGCTGAAAAGGTTGTATTTGCGTTCCCATTATGGAACTTTACAGTACCAGCACCATTAATTACGTATATTTCATATCTTTCTCAAGCTGGAAAAACGTTTAAATATACAGCGAACGGTCCAGAAGGTTTAGCTGGTGATAAGAAAGTAGTTGTTTTAGGCGCTCGTGGTTCAGATTACTCTTCTGAACAAATGGCTCCTATGGAAATGGCTGTTAATTACGTTACAAACGTACTTGGGTTCTGGGGAATTACCAATCCAGAGACAGTTGTAATTGAAGGACACAATCAATATCCAGATCGCTCACAGCAAATTGTTGAAGAAGGTTTAGAGAACGTTAAGAAAGTAGCGGCGAAATTTTAAATAATGATAGTAAATGTAAAAACCAACATGGATGACCATGTTGGTTTTTTAGTCTATTCCCTATGTTAAAAAATGTATATTTATAAAATAAAAGAAAAGTTTGAAAATAGTATTGCAAAATATTATATATCAAACTATAATGAGTTCAAGAATAGTTGATACTTAAATTAAATATTCAGAAAATTCAATTAGTTAAAATTGGAAAATGAGATAAGGAAATTTGAATGGGGGTTATATTATGGCGAATAAAGTACCATTTTCGTTTATAGTAGTTATCGGATTAATGTTATTTGCACTATTTTTTGGAGCGGGAAATTTAATATTCCCAGCGATGCTTGGTCAATCGGCAGGAGAGAATGTATGGATTGCTAACGCTGGATTTTTAGTAACAGGAGTAGGTTTACCATTACTAGGTGTATTAGCATTTGGTTTTTCAGGTAAAGATGATTTACAGTCATTAGCAAGTCGTGCTCACCCAGTGTTTGGGATTGTGTTTACAACAGTTTTATACTTAGCAATCGGTCCGTTATTTGCAATACCAAGAACAGGAAATGTTTCTTATGAAATTGGTCTTAAGCCTTTTATGCCAGAGGGATTAGGTTCTACACCTTTAATTCTTTTCACAATTATATTCTTTAGCATCACTTGTTTTTTTTCGCTAAATCCTGCGAAAATTGTCGATATTGTTGGGAAAATATTAACGCCAATTAAATTGACATTCATCGGTATTTTAGTAATCGTTGCTTTTATTCATCCGATTGGAGAAATGCAAGCACCAGTTGAAGGGTATACATCACATGCATTTTTCAAAGGATTCCAAGAAGGATACTTAACGATGGACACGCTTGCATCATTCGTATTCGGAATCATCATCATTAATGCAATTAAAGAAAAAGGTGCGAAAACGAAAACACAAATTATGGTTGTTTGTGCAAAAGCAACACTGATCGCTGCATCTATTTTAGCAATTATTTATACAGCTCTTTCTTATATGGGAGCTTCAAGCGTTGCGAAGCTTGGACATTTAGAAAACGGCGGAGAAGTATTAGCAAAAGTTTCTAACTACTATTTCGGATCATATGGCGGAGTATTATTAGGGTTAATGATTACAGTTGCTTGTTTAACAACAAGTGTGGGACTTGTATCAGCATGCTCTTCATTCTTCCATAAGTTATTTCCAAATGTTCCTTACAAAGCAATTGCAATTACGTTATGTGTGTTTAGTGCTATTGTTGCAAATGTTGGATTAACGCAATTAATCGCAGTTTCTGTTCCAGTATTAACAGCAATTTATCCACTAGCAATCGTGTTGATTTTCTTAACATTCTTCCACTCATTATTCAAAGGAAGAGCTGAAGTTTATCAAGTGAGTTTAATCGTAACGTTTATCATCAGCTTATTTGATGGATTAAGTGCAGCTGGAGTTAACATTGAAGTAGTAAGCCGTGTGTTCACTAAATTCCTTCCGATGCAGGGAGTAGGGTTAGGCTGGATCTTCCCAGCGATTATCGGTGGATTTATCGGATATGGCATTAGCATTTTAAAAGCGAAAAATCAAGTTCAACCAGCAGCTAGTGCGAATAAGAAAATAGGTTGAATTTAAAAAGTTATAGAATTTGATTCTATAACTTTTTTTGTTACTATTAATAATGAGAAAAAATAAAGTAGTAGGGGAAATGAAATGAAAAAAACAATTGATCATATCGGCATCGCAGTTCGTGATATAGATAGTACGATACATTTTTATAAAAAGGTTTTATCAGGAACTTTAATAGATCGATACGTAAGTGAAGCACCCGGTGTTGAAAGCGAAGTAGCTATTCTTGAAGTTGATGGTGATAGAATCGAATTACTTGCGCCAACGAATAATACAACTTCTCCAATAGCACGATTTATAAAGCAAAAAGGGAAAGGTGTCCATCATGTTGCGTATCGTGTAGATGATTTAGATGTAGCTTTAGAAGAATTAAAGGAACAAGGCATTCGAACTTTAGAGCATACCCTTCGAATTAATAAACATGGTAGACGATTAATTTATCTTAACCCAGCGGATACAGAGGGAACAATCATTGAGTATTGTGATTATCCGGAAGAGAAGTAAAGGAAGTTTATCCTTGAGAAAAGGTGTTACGTAATAACGTAACACCTTTTTAATTTGTGTATTTCTCTTTATATGGGAGTTTATTTCACACTTTTTTCACAAATGATTCACGATAACTTTTCTTCTTTAGAAACTTACATAAATATATTTTATGCTATAATGATAATCAACTTTAAAAATATTAGTAATATCTATGAAGGTAGCTACTATTATATTGGAAGTATAGAGGTGAGGAATAAATAGAGAGTGATACTAAATAGATCCTTATACTTAATCAGATTAATATTTTATCAAGAAATAAAACTTGGGAAGTAAAAAGTAATGAAAGTGTAGTGACGAAAAAGAAAGAAGTGAAATGATTGTGAAAGTAATGCGAAGGTTAGGGGCATGGCTATTAATAGCGTGCGTGTTTATCATATTGATACCAAAAAGCACATCTGCTCATGCGTATGTTGTGAAATCAAACCCTACTGAAAATGAAACGTTGAAGAAAGCACCATCTATTGTGAAAATTGAATTCGATGAGGACATACAAGTTTCAAGTTTTAATACATTGTTCGTAAGAGATACCTCAGGTAAAAGAGTAGATTTAAAAGATGCTCATATTGATAAGAAAAACAAAAAATTATTAGAAGCTGGGTTAAAAGAGAATCTCAAAAATGGTCTTTACTCTATTCAGTGGAAAGCTATTTCAGCTGACGGGCATCCGATTCAAGGAGTTATTCCATTCCGGATTGGATTAGCAGAAGCGGGAACAGACGATATACAAGTAGAAGAGATGGGCTATGTTCCGCAAATCGATATGATCATGGAACGTGGGGTTCTATATACAAGTTTCTCACTATTTTTAGGAGTTCTATTCTTTAATCTTATTATGTATAAAGGGAATGCAACCCCAGTTCAATCAAGGAGTAAGAGAATAATATGGATATCATTATTTGGGATATTTATTAGTTTACTATTCAATCTACCATTGCAGGCGAAAATAAATGCTGATGTTTCATGGTTAGAAGCATTCGATCCTATATTATTAAAAGAAACATTACAGCTATCTGTTTTTGGTTATGTATGGATAACTCAAATGGCTCTTATTAGTACGCTTATGATTGTTACATATTTTGCGGTGAAGCGTGAGAAGCTTTCGTCGTTTAAAGTATGGAGCATTCCAATTGTATTATTTATTGGGTTACTTGTTATGAAAGCCTTCAATAGTCATGCATATGGATTAAAGTTTAAAGAAATTGCTGTCGTTATGGACTTTCTACATTTATTCGCAGCTTCGTTATGGATTGGGGGGCTATCATCGATTGTTCTTCTTTTACGTAAAGCGGATGACAAGTGGACTATGTATTGGGATGCGATTAAGCGTTTTTCACCGTGGGCAACAGGTGCTGTCATAGTGGTTTTATTAACGGGTCTTTTTAACAGTACATTTTTTATTCCCACGATCCATTCCCTATTTGATACGAAGTATGGATTGGCCTTATTAGCAAAGATACTTTTATTCGTGTGTATGGGGATATTGGGAATTATTCATTATGTGAAAGGGAGAATGCGAGCGCAGCAAAGGTTAGGAGCTACGGTGAAAGTAGAGTTTATCATTGGAATTATCGTTTTTGTAATCGTAGCGTTTATGACAAATGTACAAACGCCGCCGATGCCTCCTACGGGACCTTTTACAGAGAGTAAACAATTAGATAATGGATATGAACTTACTTTACATGTAAGTCCTAATAAGGTAGGACAGAATACATTTCATATTACTTTGAAGGATGAGAATGGACAGCCTGTTACTGATATGGAACAAATTGTATTGACGACTCAATCTTTAGATATGAATATGGGCAAAGGTTCATTTAAAGTTTCGGCAGTGTCACCGGGAGAATATGAAGCGGAAGGAATGTATATTAACATGACAGGAAACTGGAATATACATGTTCATGGGTTAACAAAATTCCTTGATAGTTTCGATATAGATTATAAATTTATTGTAGGTGGCAGATAAAGAGAAGTTACAGAGGAAAAGGAGTTATAAGAAAATGAAACGTATAAAAAAATTAGGAACAACAATGATAGCGACAATAATTGCAATGGGAATTTTTTCGTTACCTGTAAGTGCTCATGTGACTGTGCAACCAGCAAATTCGGATGCTAACTCATGGGAAACCTACACAATAAAGGTACCAGTTGAAAAAAATGTGGCAACAACAAAAGTCACACTAAAAATACCGTCCGGCGTTGAGTTTCAACAGTATGAACCAGTGTCAGGATGGAAAGTGGAAGAGCAAAAAGATGGAGCTGGAAAAGTTAAAACTGTAGTATGGGAAGCGACAGGGGAAGGGATTTTATCTGGTCAGTTCCAACGATTTACTTTCGTTGCTAAAAACCCAGATAAAGAACAAAAAATAGCTTGGGATGCATATCAACAATATAAAGACGGAGAAATTGTTGAATGGACAGGCGATGAGAAAGCTGAAAAACCGCATTCAGTTACTACAATTGCAAAAGGTACGTCCTTAACTGGAGAACATGGAGAAGTATCTAGTGTGGAAAAAAATGAAGGTACAAGTAATATATCAACAATAGCAATTGTGTTATCAGTTTTAGCGATTGTATCTTCGGTGGGTACGTTTGTTTTTGTAGTACGTCGTAAAAAGTAAGGTATAAGAAAGAGCCTACAAGCAGTAGGCTCTTTTTCACGTTTATTTATTTCACTTCAACTTGCTGCCTTACAGCAAGTGTTTTCGGCTTTATATTCACAAAACAAATACTCACCACAATAAATAATAGTCCGATGAATAAGCTAATTGTAATGGCCTCATGTAAGAAAATTGAACTTACAATAATAGCGATAAGAGGGATAAGGAATGTATAAGCCCCAACTTTACTTGCCTCACCAGCTCCTACAAGTGTGAAGTAAGCAAGCCACCCCATTGCAATAACGAAGAATGAAATAAAGAGTAGTACACTTACAAATGGTATACTCCAAGCGATGTTAGACCAGCTCTCAAATTCTGAACCAAATCCGATTAAGCAAAATCCGCCAATAATAAGCTGAAGTGTTACCATCCAAATGGCATTAACGCGGTGTCCGGTTTTCTTAATAAATACTGTGCCGAGTGCCCAGCCGATAGCGCATCCTAAAGCAAGTAGTACACCGATAATAGAAATATGTCCAGTTAAACTACTAGAGCTAATAACCCCAACACCAATAAATCCAAGAATAAGTCCGAAAATTTTCAAGCCATACATTGCCTCTTCAAGCCAAATCCATGAGAAAATGCCGAGTAAGACAGGTTGGAGAAATACGATTGCGGAGAAGAGTCCGGCGGGCATGTATTGAAGTCCGACAGTTTGTAGTCCATAAAACAAAATAATATTGAGTAAAGATGAAATAAAGTATAAATGCCAAGTTTCCTTTAAATTTAATTGTTTGTATTTCGGTAATGCGAAAATAAGTAAGATAAATCCTCCTATTAAAGTTCTAATCCCTGCAAAGAGTACGGGTGGTGTGTAATGCAGAGCAAATTTAGATAACGGCCAATTAATTCCCCACATAATAACGAGAAATGTAAGGAATATTGTCGCTTTAGTTCGAGAAAGCTGTGTCACTGTAAGACCTCCTTGTTGTAATTCATTTCCCTATGATATGATATCGAGTGTAATAAATAAAATGAATCTTTTTTATGGGGAGTATAAGTAATTAGTTATGACCATTACACAACTTCAAGTTTTAATTAAAACGGTTGAATTAGGAAGTTTTACGAAGGCTGCTGGGATGTTGAATATGACGCAACCAGCTGTAAGTCATGCAATTTCAAGCATTGAGTCAGAATTAGGGGTTACCATTCTTATACGTGATAAACGAAAAGGGCTAATCGTTACAGAGGTGGGAAACCGAATTCTTGTACATATTAGAGAAATTTTGAACGGTGTGGAGAAGATTGAGCAAGAAGTTGCGATGGAGAAGGGGCATGAAGTTGGAACGATTCGAATCGGGAGTTTTCCGAGTGCTTCAGCATATTTCTTACCTAAAATGATTAATATCTTTCATGAAAAGTATCCGAATTTAGAATTAGTTCTTTGCGAAGGTACACTTAAAGAAGTAGAAGATTGGCTATTATCACGAGTAATTGATATCGGAATTGTTATTTTGCCTAATAAAGATATGGAGATCGTGCCCTTAACGAAGGGGAAAATGGTTGTTGTCTTAAGAGAGGATCATCCTTTGTGTAAGAAGAAATCTATTACAATAAGTGATTTAGAGAATGAACCAATCATATTATGTAAGGGTGGATATGAACCTCCCATTATTGATATGTTTAAACAAGCGAACGTACCACTTCGGGCTGAATATGTAATTTCGACAGTTACAACAGCTTTAAATATGATTCAAGAAGGATTGGGAATCGCAATTTTGGCTGAGTTATCTTTAACGAGTTTACCAAAGAATATACAAACGAGAGAATTGGAACCACAAGTATGGAGAGAAATTGCTTTAGCTGTTCCTTCATTAAAGGATTCTTCACTCGCTGTACAGCTATTTATTGAAGAATTCCAAGAGTTATTTGCAGAATAAAAAGAGGTGTCTCATATATCATAATGGGACACTTTTTTAATTTGCTTATAAAAAATCTATAAAAAGGATTGACTTATTTTTCGGTTGTAACTATAATGATTACATCGGGTGGTGATTACGATGAAAATTAGTAGCCGCTTTTCTATAGCTGTTCATATTTTATCTATTTTAAAAAACAATCCATCTTCAGTTTGCACTTCGGACTATATGGCCGAAAGTGTAAATACAAGTCCGGTAGTCATTCGTAAAATAATGTCTTACTTGAAACAATCTGGATTTGTTTACGTAAATCGCGGACCAGGTGGCGCGGGATTATTAAAGGATTTACATGAAATCACATTGTTAGATGTGTATCATGCAGTGAATGTAGTAGAAGAAGACAAACTATTTCATTTTCACGAGCAACCGAATCCAGATTGCCCAATTGGAGCGAATATTCAAGCGGTGTTAGAAGTTATTTTAATTCAAGCACAATCCGCGATGGAAGAAGTTTTGAGAAATATTACGATGGGGCAGTTATTTGAATCTTTACAACAAAAAATGAATGCATAATATGATAATCGCAAGTCTCTAAAAGAGAATGCATATTTTTTTCTTAAAATTGTAACTGTCATGGTTACATCTGAAAATAAAAAGAAGGTAAGGTGCAAATAATATGGCTGTGAAAATGAAAGTATACTCAGATTTTATATGTCCGTTTTGCTTTTTAGCAAAAGGTCCATTAGATGAAGTAGCGAAAGAGAAAGATGTGGAAATCGAATGGATGCCATTTGAATTGCGTCCAAGTCCATATTCTAAAATAGATCCTTGGAACGAGCCAGATAAGTTAGGTTCATGGGATTCTTTCATTCTTCCTACTGCAAAAAAATTAGGGGTTGAAATGCGTCTGCCACGTGTTTCACCGCATCCATATACACATTTAGCTTTTGAAGGATGTGAATTTGCGAAAGAACGTGGACTAGGAAATGAGTATCATCACCGCGTATTCACCGCATTTTTCCAAGAAGAACAAAACATTGAAGATATTGATGTGTTAACAAAACTAGCGGTAGAAGTAGGGCTTCCTGAAGCTGAATTTAAAGATGCTTTAGTAACTCGAAAATATAAAGAAAAACATCAAGAAGCAATTCAGCATGCATATGATGAAGCGAATATTATGGCGGTACCAACTGTCATGATTGGTGATGAAGTCATTCAAGGGCTTGCTAGTAAAGAAACGTTACAAAGAGTAATTGATAAAGAAATCGAAAAGGATAAAACAAATTCATTTGAAGGTATGCAATGTAATACGGATGGATATTGCTAATTCGTTTTGCATGAAAGAATCAAGTTGATTTGTTTAAATAAAAATAATAAAACATATATTTGGAGGAATTAAAATGTCAGCAACTACAACAAACTTAAAAGAAGCAATCGTGAACCGTCGTTCAATTCGTAAAGTAACAAAAAACGCTACAATTACAAAGGAAAGAATTGAAGAAGTTTTAAAAACAGCTTTACACGCACCAACATCTTTTAATATGCAAAGTGGCCGTATGGTTGTATTAATGGATGGAGAGCATGAAAAGTTTTGGGATATCGTAAAAGAAACGCTTAGATCACGCGTACCAGCAGAAAACTTTGAAGCGACTGTAGAAAGACTAAAAGGTTTCCATACAGGTGTAGGTACAGTTTTATTCTTTGAAGATCAAGCAACTGTAGAAAAAATGCAAGAAAATGCACCGTTATATAAAGATCAATTCCCATTCTGGTCTCATCAAGGTAATGCAATGTTACAACATACTGTGTGGATGCTATTATCTGCTGAAGGAATTGGCGCATCACTGCAACATTACAACCCAATCGTAGATGCTGAAGTAAAAGAAACTTGGAACATTCCAGCAGAGTGGAGCTTAGTAGGTCAAATGCCATTTGGTGAACCAAATGAACAGCCAGCAGAAAGAACATTCTTACCTACTGAAGATGTAGTGAAATTTTATTAAGAAATACAATTCAAGATCAAAATTAAAAAAAGTTAGATAAATTAAAGGACAGTACATATTAGTCAAATATAATATGTACTGTCCTTTCTTATTTAATATTCACGCCCGATTTTGGAAAATCTTATTGAAGATAAGTATCCTTTTAGCTTAATAATGAAAGGGTTACTGCGAGAACAATTTCTTTAATATTGATGGATGTCTTCTCCTACAATTAAAAATCTATTATGTTTATTTTTTTGAAATGACAGTAAACATCCCCGTCATGTTTGGTGAGTAATCTTTAAAATCATATTTTTCATAGAAAGATTCTTTACCTTGCGATGCAAACAAACCGACAAACGCCTTATCAGGGGCATTCTGATTTAAGTATTCAACCAAAATATGCATTATTTCTTTCCCAATACCATTTTTCTGATAATCTGGATGAACCACTATATCTTGAATATAGAAATAGATAGCCCCATCACCAACAATTCTCCCCATGCCCACAATTTGTTCATTATCTTTGACTGTGATGCAGTGGATAGAATTCTTTAGTGATGTTTCCACCACTTCAAAATTCATATAATTAGTCCATCCAACAGACTCGCACAAATATTTGTACTCTTCCAATGTTGGAATGTTATTTTTAAACTCATATTTCTTCAAAATGTATCCTCCAAGTCCTCAATTTCAACAAATAAATAAATTCGACATTTTTTTATCTATTCCTCTTATGCAACTAAACTCCCTTTAGCTATTTAATTTAGTACAGCTTATTTGTGTTAATTTATAAGAGTTTAGGGAAGAAATATAAGAAATGATCTGGTGAAAAAGGAAGTGGAAATATGAGTGATGAGAAAAAATATACAGTGGTAGGTACTGATGTCGAGGAAGTAAAGCGTTTAAACAAAAATTCAGGTTTAACGTATAACCAAGTGAAGGAATTGTTAGCGAAGCAAATGCAAAAAAGAAATAATTAAGCTTTTCATTTAGCATTTTTCTAGAGAGAGTTAAGTAATAGATAACTCTCTTTTTTCAATATGAAAAATCTACTAAGGAGCAACAGTCTAAAAATAGACGTTCTCCTAAAATATAGATTTGAAAAATAGTTTTTAGAAAAGTATTAGATGAAAAATCCGACATTAGAAAAGAAAAAAAGGATTCTTCCTAATTAGTAAGAAAGATTGTCTATAGAAGTTCATAAAATGTAATATATTCAATTTCCATCCATTGAAGGGGGAGGTTAATTTTTAATGAATGAAGTGAAAAATTTCTTTCGAAGTAGAGGGTTTCAACGGTTTCTCGTTTTAATAATATTAGTGCTTGTATTGTATGGATTAAAAAGTATGATTAATTTAATATTAATTACGTTTATTCTCACGTTTTTGATGGATCGATTTCAAAAGTTTATTTCAAAAAAATTGAAAGTAAATAGGAAAGTGGTTATTGCTGGTTTATATATTGTATTAGTGACGTTTATTGTAACTACACTATATAAATATTTGCCTGTACTAACGATACAAATTTCACAATTAATTTATCAATTTAAATTGTTTTTTCAGAACCCACCTGATAACGAGATAATTAAATATGCACTTTCGACAATTAATGGAATGGAAGTATCGAAATATATCGAACAAGGTGTAGATGTCATATATCAATCGATAGCAAACATAGGAAAAGTCAGTTTACAAATACTACTTTCTCTTATTTTAAGCTTATTTTTCTTATTAGAAAAAGAACGCATTATAGCATTTACTTCGAAATTTAAAGATAGTAAGCTGAAAATTTTTTATGAGGAGATTGCATATTTTGGTGAAAGATTTGCAAGATCGTTCGGAAAAGTAATTGAAGCACAGTTTTTAATTGCGGTTGTCAATTGTGTGCTCACTGTAATTGCACTTGTCATTTTAGGATTTCCGCAGCTTCTTGTATTGGCTGTCATGGTCTTTCTACTCGGTTTGATTCCAGTTGCTGGTGTTATCATTTCATTGTTTCCACTTTGTATCATTGCCTATAACGTCGGCGGGGTTATGTATGTTGTTTACATACTAGTGTTCATTACAGTAATCCACGCTCTTGAAAGTTATTTATTAAATCCAAAATTTATGTCTGCAAAAACGAATTTACCTGTTTTTTATACATTTATGATTCTTATTTTCTCAGAACATTTCCTTGGAATATGGGGGCTTATTATTGGGATTCCAATCTTTATCTTTTTATTAGATGTACTTGATGTAAATAATGATGAACCGATTAATGATACTAAGTGATAGAAAATGACCGATGTTTTCTCTTGATGAAAACATCGGTCATTTGTTATTTTTTCTTTGGAGGAGGTAGTTTAACGAAGGTATTTGCAATTAAAGCTATAATAACAGCAGCAAAAATAAAGACTGCGATTACACCAACTCCCATACCTGCCCATCCTCCTATAAGGAAGATACTTATCGGTATTGCTAACAAGCTTAAAATAAGTAGAATCAATCCGAGATTCTTATCATATTTTTTAGTTGGAAATAGCGTTCTGATGATTAAGAAGAGGAAAAGTATTAAGGATGCTACAGCTAGCAAGAGGATTACAATCGTCCAAGAATCATTCATGAAATCACTCCTTTTTATAGATAATATTACCGTTTAAATTGAGGGGGAACTATAAAAATATAAAAAAGCAATCCAATATAAATTGGATTGCTTTTTTGATTGAAAAATATGATTAAAGAACAGGAGCCATTGTTTCTTTCAATACTTGAACAGAGTGATCGAATTTTAATTCTTCCTCTTCACTTAGTTCAACTTCTAAAATTTCACGAACACCGCCGCGGTTTAAAACAGCAGGTACGCCGATATAAACATCTTGTTGGCCGTATTGACCTTCAAGATATGCTGATACAGTTAATACGCTGTTTTCATTGCTTAAGATTGCTTTCGTAACACGTAAAAGTGACATGCCGATGCCGTAGTATGTAGCACCTTTTCGTTCAATAATGTGATAAGCTGCATCACGAACGTTTACGAAAATATCATCTAAATCTTTTTGGTTATATGTGTTGTCTTTTTCAAGAAGCGTTTGTAGTTTTTGAATACCAATTGATACGTGACTCCACACCGGAAGTTCTGTATCACCGTGCTCTCCGATAATATAAGCGTGAATGTTATGAGGTCCAATATCGAAGTACTCACCTAACATATAGCGGAAACGAGCAGAATCAAGAGTTGTACCAGAACCGATTACGCGTTCTTTCGGTAATCCAGATTCTTTCCAAGTTACGTAAGTTAAAATATCTACAGGGTTTGTTGCAATTAAGAAGATACCGTCAAAGCCGCTATCCATAATGCTCCGAACAATTTGCTTGAAAATTTTAGCGTTTTTCTCAACTAAATCTAAGCGTGTTTCACCTGGCTTTTGTGGTAATCCAGCTGTAATTACAACAAGATCTGCGTCTTTACAATCTTCATAATTACCTTTCCAAACCTTTGTTGGAGCTGGTGCGAAAGGAACGGCATGGCTTAAGTCCATTGCTTCTCCTTCAGCTTTTGCTTCATTTACATCAACTAAAACAAATTCTTCAGCTACAGCTTGGTTAATCATACAGTAAGCATAACTACATCCAACTGCTCCTGTTCCTACTAATACAACACGGTTAATACCTTTTTTCATTTCAAAATTCCTCGCTATTTCATAAATTTTATTATGTAAGATAATACGTCTTACTTCTATAGTTTCATATCTATTTTATTACATTTTATAAAAGATATTCAAGTGATTGAAAATGTATCCACTCAATTACTTGAATGAAACATAGGAATCCTGTTAAACGAATATAATTCAGTAAAATCCTTCGTAAAAGGGGAATTGGCATGGGGAATCCATTATCAATGGAACAAATGCTTCAAATTGTTCATGAAGGGCTTGCCAAAACGAATAACCCCAAACGGATTACAGTTGCCGGTGCAGGGATATCTGGATTAGTTGCAGCATCTTTATTAAAAGAGGCTGGGCATGAGGTAACGATTATAGAAGCAAATAACAGAATAGGTGGCAGGGTGTATACGATTCGTGAACCATTTAGTGCAGGATTATATTTTAACGCAGGTCCTATGCGTATTCCAGATACTCATGATTTAACTTTAGCCTACATTCGTAAATTTAAACTACCGTTAAACCTTTTTATTAATAAAACTTCTTCAGATATAATTTATACGAATAACAAAAGAACGAGATTGGATGTGTTTGAAAAGGATCCAAGTGTAATTGGATATCCAGTTTTAGATAAAGAAAGAGGGAAAACGGCAGAAGGGTTAATGTTAGAGGTATTGGAACCGATACTTAATTATATTAAGAAAGATCCTGATAAAAACTGGATTATTGTTGAAAAAAAGTATAAAACATATTCGCTCGCTTCATTTTTAACTGAGTATTATTCAGATGGAGCAATAGATATGATCGGAGTACTTCTTGATATGGAAGCATACATGGGAATGTCTTTAATTGAAGTATTACGCGAAATGATCTTTTTCACTTCAACGACGAAATATTATGAGATAACGGGCGGGATGGATAAATTACCAAATTCATTTTTACCAGAACTAAAGGATAATATTTTTATGTCGTATAAAGTAGAAAAAATTATACAGGAAGATAATAAAGTAATGCTGCAAGTAACCCATGAACAAACGTTAAATTCATTTATAGTAACTGGTGACATCGCTATTGTCACAATTCCATTTTCAGCTTTGCGATTTGTAGAAGTCCAGCCATATCATTTATTCTCTTATCATAAAAGGCGGGCAATTCGTGAATTAAATTATATTGCTTCAACTAAAATTGCGATAGAGTTTAAAAGTAGGTTTTGGGAAAGAGCAGGACAATATGGTGGGAAGTCCATTACAGATTTACCTATCCGCTTTACATATTATCCGAGCTACGGCATTCATACACCAGGGGCAGCGATCGTTTTAGCAAGTTATACTTGGGCAGATGAAGCATTAACATGGGATAGTCTCTCGCATAGAGAACGTATTCGTTATGCGTTGAAAAATTTAGCGCAAATATATGGAAACGTGGTTTATAGTGAGTATGTTGCAGGAGAATCTTTTAGCTGGAGTCAAAATCCGTATTCTTGCGGAGCATTTACAGCTTTTGAACCAGGGCAAGAGCTTGAAGTATTTCCATATATTACGCCGCCAGCTGGCAGGGTGCACTTTGCAGGAGAACATACGACGTTAACACATGGATGGATGCAAGGAGCGATTGAGTCTGGAATTAGAGTTGCTCATGAAGTGAATGAAAATGAAACGATAATCTAGCAGTTTTGTTTACAAATAGGTATTCTTTTAATAAAATGATAAATATAAATCGTAATAATTACGCTTTGAAGAAATTTGAAGTAGAGAAATGGATGGTCGGTCGAATGAGTAAAGTAGAAATTCATATATTAGGTGGTTTTTTAGGTAGCGGAAAATCAACATTGCTGCAAAATTTATTATTAGCAGAAAAGAAGAAAAATCGAAAAGTTGCCGTGTTAATGAATGAAATCGGTGAATACTCGGTAGATACAGATATTATTGGAAAAGAGAATGTGTTAAGGGAACTTCTGAAAGGATGTATTTGTTGTACGTTAAAAGAAGAGCTTGAAATACAATTACATTCTTTATATCAACAGGAAAGACCAGATGTAATTTATATAGAAACAACAGGCGTCGCACATCCAATTGAAGTGTTAGATGCATGTGTATCACCAATTTTAGCTCCTTTCCTTGAAGTGAAATCTATAGTAGTCGTATTAGATGCAGTAAGATGGTTAAACCGAAGTATATTAAGTGCAAATGTACAACAGCTATTACATGAGCAAATGAAATATGGAAGTCATATTCTTATTAATAAATCAGATTTATTAACAGATGAGGATAAGAAAAAAGTAATTGAAGAAGTAAAAGAAATAAATAATCATGCGAAATTGTTTGAAACAAAGTATTGTAATATATCTTTGAATGATATAGAAGAAGCTGAATTTGTGAGTGATGGAGAACACGAGACACTTCATGTTAAACAACATTTACATATACAAACAATGACGTATCAATTTACGAAATCGATTGATCAAGAGAAATTGTATGAATGGCTTTCGAATTTACCAGATAGTATTTATCGTGTGAAAGGTTTTGTGAAATTCCATGGAGATAAATACCCTCACTTATTCCAATATTCGTTTGGGGTACCAACTTTACTGGAACAAGACTTCGGTTTCCCGACAAACTTGGTGGTAATAGGGGAAGGGTTAGATAAGAAACAATTGGCTGAAGGGTTAGAGAAAGTGGAACTTAGCTCTAATTAAGATTAAAAGACTAACTTAAAGATAAGTTAGTCTTTTTTGTATGTAGAAAAATACTTGGCGGATTTTGTCTAATGAAAATAATTGTAAAATTCAAAAATATATTTATAATCAAACCTAAGAGGTGATTCAGGTGTCAGAAAAAATAGTAATGGATGTAAAAAAACTAACAACAAAAGGACTGGAAACGAGAGAGAAATTATTGTGTGCTGCAGAAGAGGTGTTTGGTAGTAAAGGATATTATGAGGCTTCTATCGTGAATATTACGCAAGAAGCAAAGGTAGCGCACGGAACTTTCTATAATTATTTTCCAGCTAAAAAAGATATATTTGATGAATTGATTCGTAGATTGAACCGTGAGTTACGCTTAATTATTAAAGAAGAAATGAAGGGGATATCAAGTTATGAAGAGGCGCAAAGAAAAGGTTTTCAGGCATTTTTTCGATGGGTAAAAGATCGTCCTAATCTATATAACATTGTACAACAGGCGGTAGTTGTTGATGATGATTTATATAGATGGTACTATGCAAAGCTCGCAAATGGATTTTTAAAAAGTTTGTCGGCTGGTATGGAAGCGGGAGAGTTTAAACAACTTGATAAAGAAACAATTGCGTATTGTCTTATGTCAATTGGTCAATTTCTAGGAATGCGCTGGGGGTATTGGGAAGAGAAGGAGGTTCCGGAGAAGGTATTTGAGGCAGCGATGTCATTAATATTTGAAGGATTGAGAAAGAGATAAGGGAGTGGTAAATATGGAAGGCATTGCTTATTGGATTGAAAAACGAGCATATTTACATCCTGATCGCATTGCCGTTATTACGGAAGAAGAGGAAATAACATATAAACAGTTACATGAGTATGTGAGTAAAGTAGCAGCATATTTAATTTACGACTTAAATGTGCAAAAAGGAGAGCGAGTAGCTATTTTATCACAAAATAGCTTGGAATATATTGTGCTTTTATTTGCTATAGCGAAAGTAGAATGCATTGCTGTTCCACTGAATATAAGGTTAACAGAAAATGAACTTATATTTCAGTTGAAAGATAGTGGAACCACGGTTTTATTTGTAGAGGAAACATTTCAAAATATGGCACTTTCAATGGAGAAGGAATCATATGTACAAAGAGTTCTTTCGATAAAAAATTTAAAGCGAATAGAAAATAGAAACAACCACTATTTTGAGGATATAAATGAAAGCGCATCCTTTATTATATGTTACACTTCGGGAACAACAGGAACACCGAAAGGAGCTGTACTTACACAAAAAAATATGTTTTGGAATGCGCTCAATAATACATTTGCGATTGACCTAACTATTCATGATCGCTCCATTGTATTATTGCCTTTATTTCATATTGGTGGGATTGGTTTATTCGCATTCCCAACTTTATTTGCAGGTGGAATAATCATTATTCCAAGAAAATTTGAGCCAATCACAGCGCTTTCCATGATAGAAAAACATAAAGTGACTGTAGTGATGGGAGTGCCTACAATTCATCAAGCATTAATTAATTGTTCAAAGTTTGAAAGTACGAATTTACAATCAGTACGTTGGTTTTATAATGGCGGTGCTCCGTGTCCAGAAGAGTTGATAAGAGAATTTATAGATAGAGGATTTTTATTCGGTCAAGGTTTTGGTATGACTGAAACATCACCAACAGTATTCATGCTTGCAGAAGAAGATGCAAGACGTAAAGTAGGCTCAATTGGAAAACCTGTTCTATTTTGTGATTATGTACTTATCGATGGAAATAAAAATAAAGTTGAAGTTGGTGAAGTTGGAGAGTTAATTATAAGAGGGCCAAATGTAATGAAAGAGTATTGGAATCGGCCAGATGCAACAGAAGAAACTATTCAAGGTGGTTGGTTACATACTGGTGATTTAGCTAAAGTTGATGAAGATGGTTTTGTATACATTGTCGGTAGAAAAAAAGAAATGATAATTTCAGGTGGTGAAAATATTTATCCACTTGAAGTAGAACAAGTCATTAATAGGCTTTCGGATGTATGTGAGGTAGCGGTCGTTGGTACACAACATTTACAGTGGGGAGAGATACCAATCGCTTTTGTTGTGAAAAAGAGTAGCAGTGTATTAACTGAAAAAGAAGTAATTGAACATTGTCTTCTATTTCTAGCAAAATATAAAATTCCAAAAGAAATTGTATTTCTAGAGGAATTACCTAAAAATGCAACTGGTAAAATTCAAAAAGTACAGTTAGCTAATCAATTGAAAAGTAGGTGAAGGGATGACCAAATATAGCGCTGGGCAACAAGCATCTTGTAGTAAAACAATAACAGAAACAGATTTTGTACTATTTGCAGGTTTAAGTGGGGATTTTAACCCAATCCATATTGATCATGAGTATGCGAAACAAACTAGATTTAATCAAAGAATAGCACATGGTTTATTAACTTCTAGTCTATTATCACAATTGTTAGGAGTACATTTGCCAGGAAAGGGTTCTGTTTATATGGAACAAACTATTAAATTTACAACACCAGTTTTTATAGGAGATACGATTACAGCTATGGCTACAGTACAAGAGTTTATTATCGAAAAGAGAGTAATAAAGTTGTTAACAGAGTGTCATAATCAAAAAGGAGATTTAGTTTTAACAGGTGTAGCTACTATGATGGTGCCAAAAGAAGGAGGAGTAGTCTAATGAATATCGGGATTGAAGCGACAGGAGTATTCTTCCCAAAAGGCGTAGAGACAGCTGCAGACCTATCTAAAAAAACAGGTATCCCTGAGAATATTATTATAGAAAAATTTGGGCTATATGAAAAGCATGTCGCAGACGAAACGATGCATGCATCAGATTTAGCTATTGCTGCTGCAAAGCCAATATTACTACAAGTTAATCCTCAATCTATTGATGTAGTCATTTATTTTGGCAGTCCACATAAAGATTACCACGTATGGTCTAGTGCCCCAAAAATTCAGCATGAACTTGGATTGAAGAATGCTTATGCTTTTGAAATTATGAATGTTAGTTCTTGCTTTCCAATTGCTCTCAAAGTCGCAAAAGATATGCTCTACTCTGATAAATCAATTGAAAACATATTATTAGTAGGTGGATGTAAAGAATCTCAAATTGTAGATTATGATAATCCACGCTCACGTTTCATGTTTAATTTCGCTGATGGCGGAAGTGCAGCCTTAGTAAAAAAAGGCGCTAGCAACGGTGAAATATTAGGAAGTGCTATTATAACGGATGGTTCATTTCATGAAGATGTACGTATTCCAGCAGGTGGATCGAAACAAATTGCTAGCTATGATACGGTTGAGAATCGACAACATTATATCGATGTAATAGATCCTATTAGTATGAAAGAACGTTTAGATCTGGTTTCAACTCCTAATTTTGAAAAGGTTATTCGGGAGGCGTTAAGAAAAAGTGGATTAACTCCCAAAGATATTAAAGTATTATTACCACTGCATACAAAACGTTCTATGTTAATAGAATTGTTACAAGGATTGGGATTAGTAGAAGAACAAGTTGTATATTTAGATCATCATGGGCATATGTCAGCGCTTGATCCGTGTATCGGTCTTCACATTGCAAATGAACAAGGGAAATTACAGCCTGGAGATATTGCAGTAGCGGTTAGTGCAGGTACTGGGTATACTTGGGCAGCTACTGTGATTAGGTGGTAGTAAGCATGGATTTTATAAAAAAAATTATATGTTGTTTTTTCATTGTTACTGTGAGTCTAGGAATGTTTACTTCTGTAGGAAGTGCCTCAGCTGTAAAATATGTGAAATCATGGGGGAGTGAGCTAGATACTTCTAAGTTATTAAGGACGCCTGTGGCAATGGCAAGGGATGCAAAAGGATTCTTGTATGTTGTTGATATGGGAAATAATAGGGTTGTGAAAATAGATAAGAATGGAGAAGTTGTTGACGCTATAGGAACTTTAGGTGAAGGTCCGGGGCAGTTTAATATGCCATTTGGTATTGCTGTTGATAAAGAAGGTAATATTTTAGTTGCGGATACAGCGAATTATCGTATTCAAAAATTTAATGAGCAGTTTCAATTTATTAAAAGTTGGGGCACGAAAGGTCAAGGAAATGAGCAGTTCTCGTTTCCTAGGGAAATTGCAGTAGATAGCGATAACAATTACTATATTACGGATGAATACAATCATCGTATTCAAAAATATAGCCCGGATGGGCAGTATATTCAAACAATCGGGAATTATGGAAAGGCGAATGGAGAATTGGCTTTACCACAAGGAATCGCGATAAATAAACAAGATGAGATTTATATTGCAGACACATATAACAATCGTATTCAAGTGTTTGATAAAAACGGGGAGTTTCAGCGAGTAATCGGAAATGGAATTGCAGGTTTAGGCCCATATCAATTCTATCATCCAAGAGGAATAAATTTCGATTCAATATCTGGATCGCTATATGTAGCAGACACATATAACAATCGGATAATGAAATTTACAAATAAAGATCAATTTTTATATACAGTAGGTAACTTTTTTCAGTTTGTTTATCCCAATCAAGTTCTTCCGGATGGTCAAGGAAATATCTATATTACGGATACGGGAAATAATCGTGTACTTTTATATAATGGGGTAGGTTTAACAGCGATAATGAAGAAAATCATAGGTAATGAAAGGAGTGGAAATACACAATATTCAGGACCTTATGATGTTGAAAGAGACACGAATGGGAATGTTTTTGTATCTGATTCCTTTAATCATCGAATTTTAAAATATGATATATCTGGAAAGATTGTTGGGAAGTGGGGAAGTTTATTTGGTGCTGGTGGACCACTTGGATTCGGAAGTCTTCCAGGACAGTTTTTTGTTCCAAGACAAATTGCAATGGATCGTTACAACAATGTGTATGTATCTGATTCTGTAAATCATCGTATCCAAAAGTTTACTAATTCAGGGATAGTGCTTGCTTCATATGGTTCATTTGGAGTATTACCAGGATTTTTTCAATTTCCATCTGGAATAGCTATTGATAGTAAAGGAAACATATTTATAGCTGATTCAGAAAATAATCGTATTCAAAAATTTAATCCATTCTTTGTATATATGAAAGAGTGGGGGAGAAAGGGAAGTGGAGAGGGAGAGTTTTCTCAACCTATGCAATTAGCAATTGATTCAAAAGATAATGTTTATGTTGTTGATCGGATCAATAATAGGATTCAAAAATTTGATAACGATGGTAAATTTCTTACTAAATGGGGTACAAATCATGGGGCAGGAAACTTAGATCCACTAGAAAATTGGAGAGAGGGTCCAGGAGATCTCTTTTTGCCAATAGGAATTGAAATTGATATAAATAATACGGTTTATGTCACAGATACTTCTAATAATCGTGTGAATATTTATAATGAAAATGGAATCTTTTTAGAGTCTTTTGGAAGTTTTAATGGTATGTCAGGGCAGTTTTTCTCACCACAAGGAATAGATGTAGATAGCCAAGGAAATATAATAATTACAGATGGTTTACTCCAAAGAATTCAATTTTTTAAGAAAGCAAATTAATACTGGAGACTCAAAATACTTGTTAGAAAGGATAGAAGTTTAATAGTGTGGGAATGCTTGTATATATAGGAATTAAATATTTATATCAAATTGTAAAGGTATTCAATGGAAATCGGAGAAAATACATTAATATTAACAACCTGGTTTATTTTTGTTTAAAGAAAAAGTCATAATTACAGATGGGGTACTTTGGCGTGTTTGATTCTATCAGAAAGTAAAGTATGGGGGGAATCACGATGTCGATGAAAAAACGTAAATGGCTCAAAATGATGTTGACTGGTTGTGTTTTAGGTTCATTGTTAGTAACGGCAGCTTGTTCAGGAAAGAAGACAAGTACAGAAGATGAAAAAACGATTAAGGTAGGGGTTCTTGCTTCGTTAACAGGTCCATTAGAATCATATGGAAAACAAACGGTAAATGGATTTGAATTAGGGTTAGACTATGCAACTGGTGGAACAGGGAAAGTCGAAGGAAAGAAGATTAAGTTTGTTGTAGAAGATACAGAAACGAAAGCAGATGTAGCAGTTAAAAAAGCTACAAAGTTATTAGAAGAGGAGAAAGTTGACTTTTTAGTCGGATCATCTAGTTCAAGTGATACATTAGCGGTTTTACCACTAGCTGAAGAATATGAAAAAATAATGGTTGTAGAACCAGCTGTTGCTGATAGTATTACCGGGAAGAACTGGAATAAATATATTTTTAGGACTGGTAGAAATTCATCTCAAGATGCAATCGCTGGTGCTGCGGCAATTGCTAAAAAAGATGTGAAAATAGCAACGCTAGCACAAGATAATGCTTACGGTCGTGAGGGGATTGCTGCATTTAAAGCTGGAGCGAAGAAATTAGGTGCAAATATTGTAAACGAGCAATACGCGGATACGAATGCAACTGATTTCACTGCGAATATTCAAAATATTATTAGCTCAAAACCAGATTATCTATTTATCGTTTGGGCAGGTGCGAATTCACCATGGAAACAGTTGAAAGATATGAATGTAGAAGCGCAAGGTATTAAAATTTCTACTGGTGCACCTGATATACCAGCATTAAAAACGATGGATGCGCTAATAGGGATGCAAGGGTTTTCCGTTTATTATCACTCACTTCCAAAGAATAAGGTGAACGATTGGTTAGTAGAAGAACATAAAAAACGATTTAATGGTGCTGTTCCAGATTTATTTACAGCAGGAGGAATGTCAGCAGCAATTTCTATCGTCGAAGCTGTAAAGAAAACGAAGGGCGATACAGATGTAGATACACTTATTAAGAAAATGGAAGGGATGGAATTTGAGACACCGAAAGGAAAGATGAAATTTAGAGAGAAGGATCATCAAGCATTACAAACTCTATATTCTATAACTCTGAAAAAGCAAGATGGTGTTGATTATCCAGTACCAGTGTTAGAGAGAGAATTAACGATGAAAGAGACAGAACCATCAATTCAGAATAAATAGACTGAATTTTCTGTTGTTTTTGTATAAAGAGGGGATACCCTCTTTATACTTATTTCTTTCATAAACATGGTTTTCAGTGGGAGGGATTTCATGACACATTTGTTAGAGACGAAAAATCTTTGTGTATCTTTTGGGGATCATCATGTTATTAAGGATGTTAATTTAACGGTACAAAAAGGAAAGCTCATTTCAATTATTGGACCGAATGGTGCTGGAAAGACAACACTGTTCAATTTACTAAGTGGGCAAATTTCTCCGACGAAAGGTGAAGTTTATTTTAAAGGGCAGGATATTACAAAATTATCAATTTCAGATCGAACGCGTTTGGGCATTGGTCGTTCTTTTCAGTTGACAAATATTTTTCCAGAGCTAACAGTACTTGAAAATGTACGTCTAAGTGTTCAATCGTTTGTTCAGGATTATTACAGTTTCTTTCCGAATGCAGCCAAGTTAAAGCAGCAAACTGGAGAAGCGAGACGTCTTTTGAAGACAGTACTCCTTCACGAGAAAGGGGACGTATTAGCTAAGGATTTAGCTCACGGAGAAAAAAGAAAGTTAGAGCTTGCTATGTTGTTAGCATTAAAGACAGATGTATTACTACTAGATGAGCCGACAGCAGGTATTTCAGTTGAGGAAGTTCCGGCTATATTACAAGTAATCGAAAATATTAAAAAGAATCCAGAGAGCACAATCGTACTTATCGAACACAAAATGGATATGGTGCTAGATTTATCAGATCGTCTTATCGTTTTATTTCATGGTGAGTTATTGGCTGAAGGATTGCCAGAAGAAATGATGAAAGACGAACGAGTACAAAGTGCTTATTTAGGGGGATTATATAGTGGCACTACTACAAGTGAATAATATAGAGACGTATTTAGATCAGTTTCATATTTTACAAGGAGTGTCCCTTTCGGTTGAGAAGGGAACGATTACAGTATTGTTTGGAAGAAATGGAGCTGGAAAAACAACAACATTGCGCTCGGTTATGGGGTTTCACCGGATAGCAAATGGAGAAGTTTATTATGATAACACAAAAGTAAATGGATTATCTACACATTTAATTTCAAGAAAAGGTATAGGGTATGTACCAGAAAATCAAGGTATTTTTCATGATTTAACAGTAGAAGAGACATTCGCACTTGCTAGGGGAAAAAATGGGGAAGAAGCTGAAGAGAAGATAGAATGGATGCTCGAACTATTTCCAGATTTAAAGCAATTTTGGTATAAAAAAAGTGGACTATTAAGTGGGGGACAAAAGCAAATGTTGGCAATTTCAAGAGCATTTATTAATAGTGATGGACTATTGCTTATTGATGAGCCGAGTAAAGGGCTATCTCCAATAATGATAGAAAAATTAATGGTAGCTATTTTGAAAATGAAGGAAAAAACGACTGTTTTACTTGTTGAACAAAATTTTATGATGGCTAGTCAAATCGGTGATTATTTTTACATTATGGATAATGGGCGTATTGTGCATAACGGTTTCATGGAGGAACTGCGAGAGGATAAGGAAACATGTTATAAATATTTAGGTATTTCTTAACATTGATACGGGGGGATAGAACGTGGATGTGCTAATTAACTTATTTGTAAACGGCGTTTCGACAGGGATGCTTATTTTTTTATTAGCGTCTGGTCTATCACTTATTTTCGGTTTAATGAGCGTACTAAATTTTGCGCATGGCGGTTTGTTTGCATGGGGAGCATTTACAGGCGTTTGGTTATTTAATATGACAGATAGTTATTTATTAGCGCTAATTGGCGCAGTCGCTATGGGTATGTTTCTTGGTTTCATTTTAGAAAGATTTCTTATTAGACCAGTGTATGGAAACCATGTTCGGCAGCTTCTCGTTACACTCGGAGGAATGCTCGTTCTTAGCGAGTGCATCAAAATATTTTGGGGTCCTAATCCAATTGCTGCAAAATTACCGTTATGGCTTCAAGGAAGTTTTACATTTGGAGGAGTTATCTTAATAAAATATCGCCTATTCGTTATTTTAGTTGGGATACTAATTTACATCGCTTTACTATTATTGCTGAAAAAAACAAAGATAGGACTTATGATTCGCGCGGGTGTAATGGATAAAGAGATGGTTCAAGCTCTCGGTATTAACGTAAAAGCGATATTCTCATTTGTCTTTTTATTAGGAGCAGGAATGGCAGCATTAGGTGGTTTCCTACTTGCACCATATTCAGGCGTTATTTTCGCCGAGATGGGCATGCAGTATGCGATTTTAGCTTTTATAGTAGTAATAATTGGAGGGTTAGGTAGTGTACAAGGTTCAGCTCTAGCTTCTTTAATCGTCGGATTAGCCGGTGCTTTTACAGCGTATTTTATACCAGATTTATCTCTTGCAATTAATATGTTAATGTTACTATTTTTCTTAATAGTGAAGCCGACGGGACTCGTTGGTGAAAAGGGGTGACATGGTGAACAGCATATCGGGTCGAATTAAAGTATACTTCGGAGTTTTTATGCTCATTTGTTTAAGTGTATTTCCATTCGTAAATGATTCACGGAGCTTGTTAATTTTGTTCACTCAAATTTTCATCTTTGCTATTTTCGCTATGAGTTTTGATGTTCTCCTTGGATATACGGGTATTGTTTCATTCGGTCATTGTATGTTCTTTGGAATAGGGGCGTATGGTGTGGCACTCTTATTTGATCGGCAAGGGGTGTCTATAGTGAACTTTTTTATAGGAATAGCAGCCGCTATTATTGTATCAGCTATCGTTAGTTATATAATCGGTATGCTTTCATTACGTTTGAAAAGTCATTTTTATGCAATGTTAACGCTCGCTATTTCTCAGCTGTTTTTTGTACTTGCTGAAAAATGGCGTTCGCTGACTCACGGAGGAGATGGATTTACATTTCGTGTACCAGATATATTCCGTGATCGTTTTACGTATTATTACGTAACACTTATATGTTTAATCAGCATCTTCATTTTGTTACGTCTTTTCACAAAGTCTTCTATTGGAAAAGTATTAAATGCAATTTCACAAAATGAACAACGTGTTGAAGCGCTTGGATATAAAGTTCTCCATTATAAAATTATCGCAAGTGTAGTGGCAGGAGTAGTAGCGGCAATTAGCGGTGGTTTATTCGTTATCACATTGCGTTTTGTAAATACGACGGTATTTTCAATTGAAATGACGCTAAACGCATTATTGATGACAATGATCGGGGGAGTAGGAACGTTAATCGGAGCAATTGCTGGAGCTGGGATTATTGAATCACTGAAATACTATTTATCAGAACTAGCGACGGAGTATCCGATTTTTGAAAGATGGACGATTATACTTGGTTTATTATATATTATCGTGCTACTAGTTTTTCCAAAAGGATTAGTTGGAACGATTAAGAAGTTGAAGAATTTTAAAAGGGGTAAGAAGGAGAAGAGTGCAGGGGTGGAACAGAACATGTAAAAAATGGGTGGAAAAGGTTTTAAGTGAAGTTATAGTATGAAACCCCCTCCTTTAGATAAGTTAAAGGAGGGATTTTTCATTTCTAGAAAGAGAAGTCTGGCTTATGTAATTCATGAAATTGATATTTTTAAAAAAGTCAATTGTTTTAATTGAATAGTTCAATGGGAATCTTTTTTTCTAATTCTCGATGCGTAAAAAAATTAATAGATAGGTTTTCTATTGGCATATCTTCAATTGGTGCTAATTTATCATTTCTAATCGGTAAAAAGGCTATCCCGTTCCCCTCAGCGATGAATTCTTCAATAAGCGAATAAGAATCTAACTGTTGAAGTTGATGCTGAGATAGATTGTTTTCTTTTAGAAATTGTATTGTCATATTTCTAAAAGGGCACTTTTTGTCGTTACTAACAAAGAAAAGTTCTTTTGAAAAGTCAATGGTACACTGTTCCTTCGTTTTTAATAAGCCTACAGAAATTGAAGTGGTGAATACTTTTTTAAACGCTGCGTCAGGATAATCCTCATAAGTTATGACCATATCAACTTTTTGCTTTTGTAGCAGTTTTTGCAAATGACTACTACTTTCTATGTATATTTGATAATTCCTGAAATTTTCTTTAATACGCGTACTCAAATAATTAGTTAAAATAGATTGTGACGTCGCTATTCGATAAGATGTACAACTCATTTTAATTTCATTTTTTGCTTCTTCTAATAAAGTTAATATTTTGCTAGTGTAATCTAATAAAATTTCACCTGAAGGTAACAGTGAAACCCCTTTGTTATCTCTATGTAGTAAAGCTGTTTCTAATTCTTGTTCTAATTTTTTGATTCGCTCAGTTACATTTGGTTGAACATAACCTAACTCTTTAGCAGCTTTACTAATAGAGCCCTCATTCGCTACAGTTTTAAATATGATAAGATCATTTATTTCCATTCATTTCAGCCCCTTATACGGTATCATTATAAATGATAGCAAGCATAATTTATACCTATTTTACACCGATCCAACATCGATTTATCATTATGTATATAATATCGAAAGTGAGTGATAAACATGATTGGAATGCAATATAAGGTCATATTGCCAAAGGATTATGACATGGAGATTATTAGGCAAAGGGTAAAGGCAAATGGGTATAAAACAGATGGTTTTCAAGAACTGAATTTTAAAGCCTATTTAATTGCTGAGGCGGGTAAGAATGGGAATTTCTATAATTGTTATGCACCTTTATATATTTGGAATAGTCATGAAGGGATGAATAAATTTATCTTTGAAGGATATTACGATAATATTTTACAATCATTTGGATGGCAACAAATAAATATAGGTGTTCCTTTAGTTGTTAATCTAAGTGATGATTTTAAGAAAAGTAGATATGTTGTTGAATGTGAAGGAAGTATCTCTCAAAGTAAATCATTGATTGGTACTCAATTAAATACAATGAACGAAAATGTACAAAATACAGAAAAGTGTTTAGGTAATGTAATAGTTTATAATCCAGATAAATGGGGTTATAGTCAATTCAATTTTTATAATGAGAAGCCTGAAATAGATGTAATGGACAATGTTACAATATATGAGATTTTACACATTTCACAATAAAATCTTCTTGAATGCCAAAATAAGAAAAAGGAATGAGAATATATGCCTTTTGTAAACGTTTATTATCCTGAAAATATATTAAATAAAGAAACGTTGAAAAAGATAAGTGAATGTATTCATCTGTCATTAATTGATCATTTTAACATCCCTGAAAATGATTATTTTCAAATGTTTTTACCTTATCGACTAAACGAATTTTTTTATAATCCATATTATTTGTTAGAGCAAGAAGAAAAGAGAACAGAGAACATAATGCATGTTTCTATTACATGTGGACCAGGAAGAACGATAAAGCAGAAAAGAGAGTTATATCAATCGATATCACATAAAATATCTGAATGTTCAAACATCGGTAGCGCTGATATTTTTATTACACTAAATGAGACAGCTGCTGAAAACTGGTCATTTGGTCAAGGGGTGGCACAACTAGTGAAGAGGAAGGGGGAGTAAAATGATGAATGAACCAATTGAATTTTATATTCAAAAGAAAATGAGAGAAATGGCACCTGCATTTGCTCATTATAGTGAAGAGATATTGTTTGAAGAAGTGTGGCGGGATGCCACTTTAACATTAAGAGAAAGAAGCTTATGTACATTGTCGGCACTAATCAGTCTTGGTAATACAGAACAATTACCATTTCATCTGAAGCTAGCTAAACAAAATGGGATGATGGAGAATGAATTAGTTGCATTAATAACACATATGGCTTTTTACGTTGGTTGGCCAAAAGCTGTGGCAGCTTTAAATATAGCAATGAATGAAATGGAAAGTTAAGAATAATGATTTTGGGAGGTGTTTTTAACATATTTCTACTTGCATTACTATCACTTGAGTGGTAAAGTGATAGTAAGATCAACGCTAGGAAGTGATGAAACATGCGTGAAAATACGATAGGATCGTTAATATGGTTACGCCTAATACGGTTTACGAACCAAAGTAATCAGATGTCAAATGAGTTTTTGAAACGTTTTGATTTGACGACAGCTCAATTTGATGTACTTATGCAAATACGGATTTATCAGCCCCTTACACAAATGGAGTTAGCCGAAAAAGTTACTGTGACGCAAGGTGGTATTTCTAGAATGTTAACACGTCTTGAAAAAGAAGAGTATATAGTACGTAAACAAGATTGGAAAACAAAAATGATTAGCCTTACTGAGAAGGGTGAAGCAGTATTAGAAGGAGCATTGCCAGAGCAACTTGCATTCCAATCATCCTTTTTTGATGATGTATTAGATGAGGAAGAACAGAAAATACTATACGCGTTAATGACAAAAGTTCATAAGCATAGTGAAAAAAAAGAATTACCACATGAGTAATTTTTTTTACACCATCAATTGACTAATCAAGTGATGGTTAGAGGAGGAAATATTATGTATACAATTCCAGGGCATCACCACATTTCTATGGTGACAAAAAATGCGAAAACAAATAATGATTTTTATCAAAAAGTATTAGGATTACGCCGAGTGAAAAAGACAGTCAATCAAGATAATCCATTTATGTATCATTTGTTTTATGGCGATTTAACAGGGAGTGCTGGAACTGAATTATCATTTTTTGAAATGCCGAATGTAGGAAGAACAATCCGTGGTACAAATGCAATAACACAAATAGGCTTGCTCGTACCTTCAATAGAAAGTCTTACATTTTGGAAGAGACGTTTTGAGTCGCTCCAGGTGGCGCATGGGGAAATTACAACTTACGCCGGAAGAGACGCACTGCACTTTGAAGATTCAGATGGCCTACGGTTAGTGCTGTTAAATAATAACGGTGAAGAGGTGCCTGAATATTGGACTGGATGGGATGAATCTTCTGTAGAGCAGAATCATCGTATTTTAGGTATGGGAACAGTTGAAATGACAGTGCGCAGTTTAAATAAATTATCAAAAACATTAACAGGCTTGTTTAGTTATAAAGAAGTATCTCGTTCAGACGATGAGGGGATTTATCAATCTATTGCTGGTCAATCTTTTGGAGAAATTTTGGTGAAACAGCAAGTGGGAGAGAGTGAAAGACCTGGAAAAGGAAGTATTCATCATTTAGCTATTCGTGTAAAAAATGATGAAGAACTGAGCTATTGGAATGAAGCGGTGAAAGATAAAGGGTTCCAATCAACAGGGATCATCGATCGCTTTTATTTTAAAAGTTTATATTTCCGTGAGTCAAATGGCATTTTATTTGAGATTGCGACGGATGGACCAGGATTTACAGTAGATTCAGCAGTTGAAGAATTAGGAAAAGAGCTGGATTTACCACCATTTTTAGAAGAGAGAAGAAAAGAGATTGAAGAGAAATTAATACCACTTGATTAAAAGGGAGAGAGCAACTATGGAAAAATACCGTATTGATACAAGTAAAGGAATTGAATTTGGATTATATTCAATTGGAGATCATATTTTAAATCCGCATAATGGTTCGAAAATAAGTGCAGAAAAAAGAATTCATGAACTAATTGAAACAGCCAAGTTAGCAGATGAAGCTGGAATTGATGTGTTTGCTGTCGGTGAAAGTCATCAAGCGCATTTTACAACGCAAGCTCATACAGTTATTTTAGGAGCTATTGCACAAGCTACGAAAAATATTAAAATCGCGAGTTCTGCAACAGTATTAAGTACGTCAGATCCGGTTCGTGTATATGAGGATTTTGCTACAATTGATTTAATTTCTAATGGTCGTGCTGAAATCGTTGCTGGTCGTGGATCTCGTATTGGGGGATATAGTTTACTTGGTTACGATGTAAATTATTATGAAGAACTATTTGAAGAGAAGATGGATCTTTTATTAAAAATAAATAAAGAAGAAAGTGTAACATGGAAAGGGCAGTTTAGAACGCCACTTGAACATGCGGCAGTTATACCGAGAGCTAAAAATAACAATATGCCAATTTGGCGTGCTGTCGGAGGGCCACCTGCTAGTGCGATTAAGGCAGGGCACGCAGGTGTACCAATGATGCTTACGACACTTGGTGGCCCAGCTATTAATTTTAAAGTTTCGGTTGATGCATATCGTGAAGCTGCTGAGCAAAGTGGTTTTGATCCAGCAACATTACCAATTGCGACAACAAGTTTATTTTATACAGCAGAAAATTCACAAGATGCACTTAGTGAATATTATCCTCATATTAATGCTGGTATGCTTGCGCTACGCGGTGGTGGGTATCCGAAACAACAATTTACTAATGCAGTAGACCACCGTGACGCGTTAATGATTGGTAGCCCGCAACAAATTATTGAAAAAATGCTTTACCAATATGAATTATTTGGACAGCAACGTTTTATGGCACAAATTGATTTTGGCGGTGTACCATTTGATAAGATTGAGAAAAATATTGAATTAATTGCTACTGAAATTATGCCGGCTGTTAGAAAATATACAACAAAATAATGATAAAAGTACCGAGAATATAATCTATTCTCGGTACTTTTTTATTTAGGCAGTTTGAAAAAATGACGAAAAAATGAATTTTTAGTCTAAAAAAGGAAAGGATTTTTCTATTTGTGAATAACAATATTATTGATTTGAATTTTGGAAATACATTTTTCTCTTGACAAAAATCTAGCGTATTTCCGGATTTGATGCGAGGACATTTTTCAAGAGGAAAGTCAAGCGTATGAAGAGAAAAACGTAATAATAATTGATATAAGAGTATGTTATATGTTTGAAAAATACGTTTTTAAAATGTGAGAAATCTAATTCAAAAAAATTACAAAAGACATATTTCAGACAAAATCCTGTCAATAATACGTCAAAAATTACCTGAATTTATTATGTAAGTATATTATACAATTCGATTAGCGAATAAAACACTACTGAAATAGTGAAAAGGTAAATCGTATGAAGAAAGTTCTTTTGTAATTATCTAAAAAACTGACAATCTATATTTTCAGAAAGTACATAAACGAATTTATCTTTTTGTATTTCCAAATGATTGAATTGTTCGTTATGAAGTGAATTCATACAATTCAATCGATATTACGATATAAAAAATTATGAAGGAAGTGACTTTAGCATGGAAACGCTCGAATTGGCACGAATACAATTTGCATCTACAACGATTTTTCATTACTTTTTCGTTCCGCTATCTATTGGTTTAGCTTTTATCATTGCGTTAATGCAAACGTTGTATGTGGTAAAGGGACAAGAAGTTTATAAGAAAATGACAAAGTTTTGGACACAAATATTCCTTGTTAACTTTGCAGTAGGTGTTGTAACAGGTATTTTACAAGAATTTCAGTTTGGTATGAACTGGTCAACATATTCACGTTTTGTTGGTGATGTTTTCGGACCGTCATTGGCAATTGAAGGTTTATTAGCATTTTTCATTGAGTCTACATTCCTAGGTTTATGGGTATTCGGTGAGGATAAACTTCCAAAGCGAGTTCACCTTTTATGTATTTGGCTCCTTTCAATAGGAACAATGTTATCAGCATTTTGGATTTTAACTGCAAGTGCATTTATGCAGTCCCCGGTAGGATATGAAATGGCTGCAGATGGACGTGCGCAGATGAATGATTTCTTGGCGATTATTCAAAATCCACAACTATGGGTGCAATTCCCGCATACAATTACAGCGGCACTTGCAACAGGCGCATTCTTTATTGCTGGTGTTAGTGCATGGAAAATCGCAAAACAACAAGAGACTGAGGTGTTTAAGAAGTCTTTCCGAGTTTCTATCGTTGTTGGAACAATTTCAACAGCATTGGTATTATTTTTCGGTCATGCACAAGCGCAAAATTTAATTAAGACACATCCGATGAAAATGGCAGCAGCTGAAGCATTATGGAATACGAGTGAGGATCCAGCGCCATTTACAGTATTTGCAAAAATTGATACAGAGAAGAAAGAAAATTCGTTTGAAATTCAAATCCCTTATATGCTAAGTCTATTGTCATACGATAAATTTAGCGGTCAAGTAGAAGGAATGAATCAAATTCAAAAACAATATGAAGAAAAATATGGACCTGGAGATTATATTCCGCCAGTACATACTATGTTCTGGAGTTTTAGAGCGATGGTAATGAGTGGAACATTCATGCTTCTTCTAGGAGTGTACGGCTGGTTCTTATCAAGAAAAGATCGTTTAGCTGAAAAAACTTGGTATTTAAAATTAATGGTATATGCAATTGCACTACCGTTTATCGGAAATACAGTAGGTTGGATTATGACTGAAATGGGACGTCAGCCTTGGGTTGTCTTCGGTGTTATGAAAACAGAAGATGCAGTATCTCCAAATGTTTCATTTGGAGAAGTATTATTCTCTCTTGTTTCATTCACATCACTATATGTAATTATTGGAGGCATTACTGTTTACTTATTCGTTCGTATCATTAAAGGACATGCGAATAAGAAAACGAAAAAGGATTATCAGAGCCATGATCCATTTGATAAGGAGGAAGAGTATGTTATCTCTTAATGAGTTGTGGTTTCTAATTATCTCAACCTTATTCGTTGGCTTCTTTGTACTTGAAGGTTTCGATTTTGGTGTAGGAATCGTTTCAAGGTTTTTAGGAAAGAATGATTTGGAAAAGCGTATATATTTAAATACAATTGGACCGTTTTGGCACGCTAATGAAGTATGGCTTGTTTGTGCTGGTGGCGCTATGTTTGCGGCATTTCCGCATTGGTATGCAACTTTATTTAGTGGGTTCTATATTCCGTTTGTGTTTATGCTTCTTGCATTAATTATAAGAGGTGTTTCCTTTAAATTCCGTGCGAAAATAGAAAACCATAAGTGGAAAAGTTTCTGGGATTGGGGCATGTTTATTGGAAGCATGCTACCTCCTATACTTTGGGGAGTTGCAATTGCAAACTTTATGACAGGTGTACCAATTGATGAAAGTAAAAATATGGTAGGCGGATTTATGAAATTACTTCACCCATTTGCATTACTTGGAGGAGTTATGTTTCTTCTTCTATGTATTGTTCATGGTTTACAATTTCTTACTATACGTACAACAGGAAAATTACGAGAACGCGCACGTATTGCCGCAACAAAGATTGCACCTTTTGCATTAATAACACTGCTTGTTTTTGCAGGTGTAGGGTTATGGAAAACAGATATTTTCACCGCACATGGTTCAGAGTGGCTAATGGTTCCGATCGGAGCTTTTGTAGCACTATTTGTTTCTACTTTATTAAATAAAAGAAGAAGAGATGGTTGGGCCTTCTTTATGACAAGTTTAACAATCATTTTGCTAAGTGCAAGTGTGTTCATCGGTATGTTCCCGCGTGTCATGATTAGCTCATTAGGAGCGGTAAATGATTTGACAATTTATAATGCAGCATCAGGACCTTATGCATTAAAACTGATGAGCTATTTCTCTCTTGCTATTTTACCGTTTGTTATCGGTAGTCAAATATGGAGTTTCTATGTATTTAGACAACCTGTTAAGTCAGACAAAGATTTGGAGTACTAATGAAAAGAAAAAGAGGACTTCCGTCGTATCCTGGTAGCCGAGTTTTATATGTAACTTTAAGTCTTATTAGCATTTTAGAGGCGTGTAGTATCATTGCGCAGACAGTGTTTTTAGCACGAGCAATCACATTTTTATTTCAAGGAGAAACAGTGCAAGCTGTGCTAAATGAAACTGTTTATTTTGGAATCATGTTTGCAGCACGCCAAATGTTGGTGCGAGCATCGCAAATATTGGTTGAGCGTTTCGCTGAAAAAACAGGATTGGCATTACGTAAACAGTTAATAGAAGCATATTTTACATTAGGGCCGAGATTTGTCCAAACGAATGGGACTGGCCATCTGGTTACTTTATCGATAGAAGGTATTGAGAAATTTAAAACTTATATTGAATTAACAATTCCTAAAATGATTAGAAGTAGTATCGTACCAGGACTAATTGTTCTATATGTTTTTACACTGGACATTAAGTCTGGAATCATTTTAGTTGTAACGATTCCAATTGTGATTATATTTATGATCCTTCTAGGATTAGCAGCGCAGAAAATGGCGGATAGCCAATATGAAACATATCGTGTACTTTCTAATCATTTCGTAGATACGTTAAAAGGATTAGAAACATTAAAGTATTTAGGGAAAAGTAAACAGCACGAAGGAAAGATTGAAAAAGTAAGTAAACGATATAGAAAAGCAACGATGCGTACTTTGCGAGTTGCTTTTCTTTCTTCTTTTGCATTAGATTTCTTTACGAGTTTATCAATTGCATTTGTAGCAGTTGGATTAGGGATACGGTTAATAGATGGGACAATTATACTGTTACCAGCTCTTACGATTTTAATTTTAGCGCCGGAATATTTTCTGCCGATAAAACAAGTTGGAGCGAATTATCATGCTACATTAGATGGACAACTTGCAATGGAGCAAATAGAAGAAATTTTACAGAAACAAAAAGAAATAGAAAAGAAAGATTCAAATGTAGATATAGTATGGAATTCTTCTAGTAGTTTGAAATTACAAGATGTAAAAGTAAATAATGATGAATCTGAAAAGGCTATATTAGAGGGAATTGATTTTACTTGGCAAGGTAACGGTGCTATAGGCATTATTGGTGAAAGTGGGGCAGGGAAATCAACGTTAATCGATGTGTTAGCAGGATTTCTCCCTCCTTCGGGTGGGAAGATGTTAGTAAATGGTGTGGAAATTGATGAATCTACTCGAGAAGATTGGCAAAAAAATATTGCTTATATTCCGCAACAACCTTATATTTTTCCACTTTCGTTAAAAGATAATATTTGTTTCTATGAAACGAATACACCTGATGAAGAGGTTGAGAGAGTTATAAATGAAGTGGGCCTTCGTTCGCTCGTTGCATCATTACCACATGGGATGTACGAAAGGATTGGAGAAGGTGGACGTATGCTTAGTGGCGGACAAGAACAACGTGTCGCTATGGCACGTGCACTTTTAAGTAAAAAGCCAATCATTTTATTAGATGAACCTACAGCACATCTTGATATTGAAACTGAATTTGAAATAAAGCAATCGATGTTACGTCTGTTTGAAGGTAAGTTAGTATTTCTTGCAACGCATCGTCTCCATTGGATGAAGCAAATGGATCATATTCTTATTTTAAATAAAGGGGAAATTAAAGAAAGTGGAACATATGAAGAGCTTTTAAAGAATGAGACATTACATTTTCATAGGGAAGAGAGGGGAGAGCGATGAGTAACTGGATTAAACCTCATATACAGCAAAATAAAGGTAGAATGACGTTGACTATTTTCCTCGGGTTTCTTGGAGTTAGTTCAGGTGCGATGTTACTTTTCATTTCAGGTTATTTAATTTCTAAATCTGCTCTCAGACCAGAAAATGTAATGGTTGTATATGTTCCTATAGTTGCAACGCGTGCGTTTAGTATAGGGCAAGCTGTCTTTCATTATTTAGAGCGTTTAGTAGGGCATGACGTCGTTCTACGAATTTTAGAAAAAATGAGGACAAAACTATATAGAATTGTAGAACCACAGGCGTTATTTTTACGCTCAAGATTTCAAACTGGTGATGTACTAGGTGTATTGTCTGATGATATAGAACATTTACAGAATCTATATTTACGTACAATATTCCCTAGTATATTAGCGTTAGTTGTATATAGCATTTTCGTACTTGTTATCGGTGCATTTGACTTAGTATTTGCACTTATCGCAGCTTGTATGTTAGCTGTTATTGTTTTTCTTCTTCCATTCGTATCACTACTTTTGATGAAACGACATCATGTTGCTTTGAAGCGAGGAAGAAATCGTTTGTATCAACAATTGACAGATGCTGTATTTGGGTTATCTGATTGGCAGGCGAGTGGTAGAAAAGATGAATTTATTAATGCGTATGTAGAGCAAAATGTCCAGCTGTTAAAGACAGAAAAGAGAGTGAAACGCTGGTACCATATTCGAGATAGTATCATTCATTTAATAGTAGGTATTGTAGTTATTTCGATGATTTTGTGGACTGGAAATCAAGCAGCAAGTGAACAAATTGCACCTACAGTTATCGCAGCATTCGTATTAATGACATTATCTGTGACGAATGTGCTTATTCCTGTATCAGATGCTATTGATCGAATTCCATCTTATGTAGAATCTGTTCATCGGCTTAATGGCGTAGAAAGTGATACCGCTTTAGATGATGGTAAGGAGTTACCTGGAGATAAAGAATACGTTGTACCAAAACATGTAGATATTGAACTGAGTAATGTGTCGTATAATTACCCGAATAGTAATGAATCCGTATTAAAAGATGTATCATTGCAAATAAAGGCAGGAAAGAAAATTGCTATTTTAGGTAGAAGTGGAACAGGGAAATCTACTTTACTAAAATTGTTAACTGGGGCACTACGTCCGGTGAGTGGCCAAGTTATATTGAATGGTGAACAAGCTCATACGGATTTTCTGTCAAAATATATTTCTGTATTAAACCAAAAACCACATTTATTCGATACGACAATTGGAAATAATGTGCGGATCGGTAAACCAGAGGCTAATGATGAAGAGATATGGAAAGCTTTAGAGAAAGCACAGCTAGCACCACACATTGCTTCTCTTCCTGATGGATTACAAACAAAAATGCATGAAATGGGAAAGAGGTTTTCTGGCGGAGAAAGGCAAAGGGTAGCATTTGCAAGAACTCTCATGCAAGAAACACCAATCATTGTACTTGATGAACCAACTATCGGTTTAGACCCTAAAACAGAATTAGCCTTAATAGAAACAATGTTTTCTGCAACAGAAGAAAAGACTGTTATTTGGATTACACATCATCTTGTAGGAATTGAACATGTAGATGAAGTTATTTTCCTTGATAGTGGCCAAATCGCTATGCAAGGTAGTCATGAACAGCTACTGAAAGAAAATGAGAAATATCGTAGGTTATACGAGCTTGATAAAGGTATATAAGAATGAAATGCAAAAAACACAAATTCTTGATAGTTCAAGGTTTGTGTTTTTTGTATTTGTGGTGAAATCATATAGACTGTATAAGCTAGTTGAGCATGAAATGGTTATATATTGTTAGAAAGGGTGTTTAAAACCTATCCTTTCAAGGCAATACTTGAGCCATAGTGAATGGATTGTTGGAAGGCGTGATTATATGTTTGAAGAGGATGGCATTGTTTTAATTCTGGAGCCTGCTGATGAACGGAATATGAGGAAATTTATTTTTACAGTACCGAAGTCAGTTTATGAAAAAAAAGAGATTGTATTACATTACGGAACACCTTTAGGCCAAGGATATACGGACATTATAGAAGATATTATTAGTGTACATATAGACATAGATATTGTAACGGTAATAGGGCGTGTGAGAGGATAAAGAGAAACTTTAATTAGTGGGAGTAATACTTACCTGGAAAATAGACGTACTTAAAATAAGTATGTCTGTTTTTATATTTATATGAAGATAGTTTCGAGGTACATGTTGAACAGGATAATAATGATTTTTCTAGAATGTATAAGAGGAAGATTAAAAAATAAGATATGATGTGATAAGGTGTATAAGAAGAAAACAAAGTGTTTATAAATGAATAAAAGTATGACAATTATTTAGGAGGTCAAAATGAAGTTTACAAAAACAATGTTACTTTCAATTGTAGTTTCAATTGGTTTGATGGGATGTTCGCTAGTGGAGGAAGGGAAGAACTCCATAGATTACGCTCAAAAAGCGACAGACTATGTAAATGAAATAAGTGCATTTGCAAATGAAGCGCCAGCATTAGCTGAAAAGACTGTTAATGATGGAGAAGCTCGAAAAGAACTAGAAACGAAACTTACTGAAATTAAACAAGATATACCAGCTTTTAATGAATTAACACCACCGGATGTAGCGAAGGATCTTCACCAGCAAATCGTCGGATATAATGAAAAGTTAAATACATTAATTGATACCTCTATGCAAAAAATAGAGGAAGGAAAAATGAATGTAGAGCAGTTTAAAAACTCTGAGCTTATGCAGACGATAGAACAAGTTCAGGATTTGAAAGATAAGGTTCAAAATTTAGGACAATAATAAAAAGATCCGTTTATCATAAACGGATCTTTTTATTATTGTATACAATAGATGATTACACCAATGACAATAATAATGTTGCCAATGATTTTTCGCTTCGTTATTTTCTCTCCTAGGAAGTACCAACTAAAAATTAAAATGATGATATAACTTAATGATTCTAATGCAGATGCTTGCTTTAATGCCAAGCCTTTTAAGGTGATTACATTTAATCCGACATTAATTATAAATTTGTCTTTAAAATATAAAACAATAGAAGGCCATACGTAGCTTTAGAGTTGAAGATAATAGAGGTAGTAGAGTTAGATTTTCCACTGTTCTATAATTTGTATCGTTTTATTTGTTGCATCCATCTCTACTTGAATACCTATTGGTAAAGTAATCATTGGATGAGTATGACAACAATCAAAATCGGCTAGAAAAGGAAGCTTTTGATTTTGTAATACTTCTAATAGTATTTCGTAAGGATTTCTATTTGTACCACAATCATCAAATTGCTCATGTTTTCCAAGGATGATACCTGAAACTTTATCAAAAACGCCGTTAATTTTAAGTAATGAAAAACTTCTTTCGATAGTAGCTGCATCTTTTGAGCTATCTTCAATAAAGAGAATGTCACCTTCTTGAATATGTGGCATATAGGGGCTACCCCAAATACCTTGTATAGTGTTTAAATTCCCACCAATAATACGTCCAGTAGCTTTTCCACCAATTACTGAAATCCAATTGTTCGGTCGAAGATCTTTTTCTTTCGTTTTTTCTTCCCAATTAATAAATTCATCTGACCAAAATAACGGCTGGTTTATGTCGTAAGGAAGGTGTTGATCAGTTAATAAAGTATCCGCAAAATATTTGTATGTGCAATCTACGAAAGGCTCAAATTCACCAAAAGAAGGAACGAGTGCTGGACCATAAAATGTAGGAATTCCTGTTTTTGCATAAATTCCTAGTAATAATGCTGTTGCGTCTGAATAGCCAATCATTATTTTAGAGTTTTCTTGAAAAGAAGCATAATCAATATAAGGTAATAATGAATTTGAATTCATTCCCCCAATTGTCGACATGATACAAGAAACGTTAGGGTTTCTAATCAATTCATTTAGTTCCTCAGCACGATCTTTAATGCTCCCTGAACGATAATAATCATATTGACCTGTTAGTGAACCTTCTAATATATGAAATCCTTTCTTTTGTAAGTATAATTTTGCTCGCTCAAATCTCTTTGGAGAAGTATGGGTTACTGGTGAAGAGGGAGAGTAGATGCCAATTGTATCGCCATATTTTAATGCTTTTGGAAGTATCATTTGTATAAATCCTTTCTATTATATAGTGTTTTTGCGCTTAGATGTTATTGAATATTCTTACATTTCGTTGTTTTTAGTGTAACATACATGAAAAGAGAAAGAGGTTGAAATTATAATTGCTGTAGATGAATAAATATGCTTTTTACCTTGACGATATAAAGTAATTGTTGTTATGGTTAAACATGAGTGTATAAAAGGTTTGCTAAAGGAGTTTTAGAATGAAGCAGTTAAAATGGGGAAGATTAACAATCCCATTAGTAGTAATTCTGGGTATATGTTGGTTCTTTTTTCAAGGAGTTCAAAAGAGTGAAACAAGTTTAGATACTCAGCCTTTACAAGTGGCAGAGCTACCTAAAATAGGGCTATCTGAAAAAGTAGTTCCACCAAAATATATACCACCAGAAATTGATGTAAAAGCAGCTATTATTATCGATGCGAGTGATGGAGATGTTATTTATCAAAATAATGAAAATGAAGCTGTTGCCCCTGCTAGTATGTCAAAAATGATGACAGCATATCTCGTTTTAGAGAGTATACATAATGGGAAAGTCCGCTGGGAAGATCCAGTGAAAATAAGTGCAAAATCGGCACAAACAGAGGGTGCAAAAATCCCAATGCAAGTAAATGATACGTTAACTGTTAAGGACTTATATCATGCGTTAATGATTGAATCGGCTAATAATTCGGCTGTCGCTTTAGCTGAACATGTAGCTAAGACAGAAAAAAACTTTGTTCAACTTATGAATGAAAAAGCCCAGCAGTTAGAAATGTCAGATAAAGCTAAATTCGCGAATGCTTCCGGATTACAGGAGCCCGACGGAAGTGAAACAAAAATGACAGCAGCTGACGTAGCGAAATTAGCGTATCATCTTATAAAAGACTATCCAGAGATATTAGAAGTGACTCACTTACGTCAAAGTCAGTTAGCATTTAATAATATTAATGTTACAAACACAAATGAGATGTTAAACAAAAATAATAAAGCTTTATATATAGAAGGAATAGACGGATTAAAAACAGGATTTACAGATAGCGCAGGGTATTGTTTTACAGGTACTGCAAAACAAGGCGATAATCGCATTATTACAGTTGTTATGGGGACAAAAAGTAAAACAAAACGTTTTACAGAAACAAATAAATTAATGTCCTATGCATTTCAATTGCTTAATTAGGTGAAGAAGTAAGTTAATTGCTATAAAAAAAGACAGACAGTTTATTTGAACCTTGATGTTGGTGATAATAAGCTGTTTTTAAATTTTTGAGAGTATGGGGAGTAAAAGCTCAAGTGATATCATTTGAGTTTGTTTTTGTTTGTTGATATTATAAAGTTAAGAACTTATTATTAATAAGTTTAAGAGATGTTATATGCTTCGTACATATGATATTGCCTCAAATGAAAAATTGGAGGGAATTGTGATGGCAAAAGATTTTTACTCAGCAATTGAAGACAGAAGATCTATTTACGCGATTAGTAAAGAGCAAGTAGTTTCTGATGAAAGAATTCAAGAAGTGATTTATCATGCTGTGAAACATACACCTTCGGCTTTTAATTCTCAAAGTGCAAGAGTTGTTGTATTACTAGGTGAACAACACGACAAATTATGGAATGTTACGAAAGAAACGTTACGAAAAATTGTACCTGAAAATAATTTTGCACCTACTGAAGAGAAAATGAATGCATTTAAAAGTGGCTATGGAACAGTTTTGTATTTCGAAGATAGTAAAGTAGTAGAAAGTTTGCAAAAGAACTTTGCACTATACAAAGATAATTTTCCTACATGGTCTCAGCAATCTTCTGGAATGTTGCAATTTGCGATTTGGACAGCATTAGAGATTGAAGGTTTTGGTGCTACACTACAGCATTATAATCCGTTGATTGATGAAGAAGTAAGGAAAGAATGGGATGTACCTGGAAACTGGAAGTTAACTGCGCAAATGCCATTTGGTAAACCAGTAGTTTCTGCAGGAGATAAAGAATATCAGCCATTAGAAACTCGTGTGAAAATTTACAAATAAAATAAAAAAATAAAAGGTGAACAGAGATAAAATCTGTTCACCTTTTTATACGTGGTATGGTTTTTTGTACTGAATTATTTTCATTTGCTCTTTTAGTTCGTTTTTCTTTGTTTCAATGATTGTTACCTTTTTTAATGTTGTAAACGATAATAGGTGAGTAAGAGCATAGTAAAGTTCGATATTATTATTTATGTGATCGTCTATTATTTTTTCCACGAATGCAACTCCTCTTTTCATGTGATTATACATATTCTATCAATAAACCCCTAATAATTCCATATTTAGCAGGGAAACAAAATAGTCAATGGTGTTTTTGGAATGGGAATGCTTTCGAGTGGGGGGGGAATCTTACAAATCATCACTTTGTTTAAAATCATACATAGTATAGAGAATTCATTTTTTTAAAATATTATACTATTGATAAATAAAGTGTTTTTTGTCATGATAAGAGTGTGCCTCATGAAAAAGAACTTTCTAGAAAAACATATTGCGTTTAAGTATTAGATTAATGGAATTTCTATATTAGATAAAAAGTGTAAAATCTATATTGAAATAACGTATGGAATTTTAAATTTTGATGTAATACATAAGAAGTTTGAAAAAATCGTTGCAAAAACACACAGTTTAATGGTAAAGTTCACATGAAGTTCACACGGAAGTCACCTCAATCGTTTAAAATGAACGACGTGTGAAAAATAAAACTCTTGCTAAAAAATGGAACTAGATGAATATTTTACTTTGATAATATTGTAAAGTACTAAGTTTATAGTTTTTCTCAAGAGGATAGTAGGGAAAGGAAGTAAAGACAACTTATGAAAAAAGTAATCGCAGGTTTAGCAGCAGCATCTGTAGTAGGCGTAGCAGTTCCAGGAATGGATTCTGCTCATGCACAAGTTTCAAATGATGCGCTAAAAGAAATTAATGGACAAACTCAAACTCAAACGACTGTAACTGAAACAAAAAAGGTAGAAACAACTTCTGAATTAAAATACACGGTAACAGCTGATGTATTAAATGTACGTTCAGGTGCTGGTACAGGACATAACGTTATTTCTAAAGTAAAAGCAGGTCAAGTACTTCAAGTAATTGGACAAGAAAACGGTTGGTTCAAAGTTAGTGTAAATGGTCAAACAGGTTATGTAAGTGGGGACTTCGTAACAACTGGTGGCAATAAAGGAACTACTGTTCAACAAGGAACAGGTACTTACACAGTAAACGTTTCTTCACTAAACGTACGTACAGGCCCAAGTGCATCTCATACTGTTTTAGGTTCTGTAAATAAAGGGAAAACAGTTCAAGTTGTAGGTGAAGTTCAAGATTGGTTTAAAATTAACTTCAATGGTGGAACTGGATACGTAAGTAAAGACTTCGTAACAAAAGGTGGTTCAGCTGTATCTAACGAAACACAGCAACCAACTACAAACAACAATACTACTACAGTTCAAACTGGTGGTTCATATGTTGTTAACACGGGTGCTTTAAAAGTACGTACAGGCCCAGCTACATATAACGCTGTAATTGGTGGGGTAACGAACGGTACAGTATTAAACGTTACTGGCGCTGAAAACGGTTGGTACAAAATTAACCATAACGGCCGTACAGGCTACGTAAGTGCAGACTTTGTTAAGTTTGTAAAAGGCGGAGTGAACAATGTAGTTACTGGTGGTAACCAAGGTACTAATCAAGTACAAAAACCAACAGCGCCAACAGGTGGAGATACATCTTCAATCGCTGGATTCGCTAGATCTTTAAATGGTTCAAAATATGTATTTGGTGGTCAAACTACTGCTGGTTTCGACTGCAGTGGATTCATTCACTACGTATTAAATCAAACTGGTCATTCAGGCGCTCGTCAAACAGTTGCTGGATACTGGAGCTCTAAAACAAAAACTAGCAATCCACAACCAGGTGATTTAGTATACTTCTCTAACACTTATAAATCAGGTCTTTCTCACATGGGTGTTTACCTAGGGAACGGTCAGTTCATTAGTGCAGAGAATGAAAATGTTGGTGTAAGAATTAGTTCAATTAATAACTCTTACTGGGCTAAACACCTAACAGGTTACACAAAAGCATACTAAGAAAAAGTAGTTTATATACTACTTTTCGTATAGAGAAAAGGCTTTCCAGGGAAACTTGGGAAGCCTTTTTCATATTTAGATAAACTAACAGTATAGTAGTGTTTATCCCGCTTCAAAGTTCATTGGGGTTCGGGCAAATAATGAGTGGGGGTGGACAATCCCACTCATTAAAGCTTGACTTTATTTCAAATTCCCATGCAAAAACTTAGCATATAAATCATGAAAATAGTTTGGACGGAATAAGTTTGCTGCATGACCTGCTAATGGAATTTCTTTATATAAAACGTTCGGAAGAATGGACTTCAAATCAAAGAGACACGATTTATAGAGATGATCATGTTCTCCCATCACCCATAATATAGGGTGATGAAGTGCTTTTAATTTAGATTTCAAGTCGAATTCTAAGCGGTGTCGTAATGACTCAGCAATAATGGACGAGTGTAATTGTAATCCGAAACGGTAATAGATATTTCGTGAAATAACAGCGAACGGATTTGCCCTTAGTATTCCACTTGGAAAAATAGTACTAGCATACTGAGAAAGCCAAGATGAATATTCATCACCACGTTTTTCCCAAAATTTTTGAAAAACATTATATAAACGGGAAGGGTTATTATAATGTCCACCAATATGACAAATGCTCAATACTTTTTCTGGATGCATTTGTGCAAATGTCGTAGAGATATAACAGCCATAGCTTAGAGCGCAAATATGAGCCTTTTTAATTCCCTCTTTTTCATACAAGTTCAATAATTGATCTACCAAGCGCTGTATTGAAAAGTCGATAGCTTCTCCTTTATCGTCACCGTGACCTAATAAGTCATAAGTTATAATGTTGTAGGATGCAGAAAATCGTTTATGCTCTTTTTTGAAGGCGCGGCGATTTCCAACTAATCCATGAATAAAAATGATTGTTTCCTTTTCGGAATGTTTATTTGTTTGCAAAAAGGATACTCCTTTCAATGCTGGAGATTTATATAGTATTTTAAATTAGCTAATTGATAAAATCAGTTATTATTATTCTATGCGTAGTCTATAATTCACATAGAATAATAAGTACCAGGTAATAATATCAGATGTTTACACTTGTTGTAAAGATGAGTTTATATGGATATTTTGTAAAAATATAAAAAGTGTGTTTACATTCAGTTTACATTTATAGCGTATTCTAGTTTTAGAGATAATAGTTTTGTTTATAACGAGGAGATGAACGACAATGGAAGTTAGGAATACAGAAAAGAAAAAAGGAAATTGGAGGCAGTTTTTACGTCTCATTCAAGATACAAATCCACCGAAAGGCATTCTTATTTTTGCATTACTAATGAGCTTACTTTCTACTGGAGCGAGTTTGTTTATTCCAATGCTGACAAAAGGTTTAGTTGATAATTTTTCGCTTTCCTCAATTAGTACGGGACAAATTATTGGATTAATTGTATTCTTTATTATTCAAACAATTGCTGCAGGATTGTCTATTTATTTACTGAATTATATTGGACAAAAAATTGTGGCTGGACTTAGGGAACGATTGTGGAAAAAGGTACTTATTTTACCAGTGTCTTATTATGACCAAAACAGAACGGGAGATACAATTAGTCGTATGACAAATGATACAGGCGTTGTTAAAACATTAATTTCTGAGCATTTGTCAAACTTATTAACAGGCGGTATCTCAATTATTGGGTCATTAATTGTATTATTTGTTTTAGACTGGAAAATGACAATTTTACTTTTAACGGTTATTCCGTTATCGGTACTAATTTTAGTTCCACTTGGACGGAAAATGTATAAGATTTCAAAAGCACTTCAAGATGAAACGGCTTCTTTTACTAGTGTATTAACACAAGTACTATCAGAAATTCGTTTAGTGAAATCTTCAAATACGGAAAAAAAAGAATATGAAACAGGGAATACAGGTATCCGAAAATTATTGCAATTTGGTTTGAAAGAAGGAAAAGTACAAGCATTAATTTCACCAGTTATGTCGTTTGTTTTAATGGCATTGCTTGTTATTATCGTAGGGTATGGTGGAATGCGAGTTTCTAGCGGTGCATTAACAACAGGTGAACTTGTAGCATTTATTTTGTATTTAGTTCAAATTATTATGCCGATGAGTCAGTTATCTATGTTCTTTACTCAGTTCCAAAAAGCAATTGGTGCAACCGAAAGAATTAATACGATTTTAGAATATGAAGTAGAAGATCATGAAACAGGTATGAATGTTACAAATGCGAAGCAGCCGATCGTTATTGAAAATGTACATTTTGAGTATAACGAAGAAGAGAAAGTATTGAAAAATATCGACTTCACGATTGAATCTGGAAAAGTAACAGCGATTGTAGGACCAAGTGGTAGCGGAAAAACAACTTTATTCTCGCTGTTAGAACGTTTTTATGAGCCGACTAGTGGTTTCATAAAATTAGGGAAAGAACCAATTACAGCATATTCATTACAGTCATGGCGACGTCAAATTGGTTACGTTTCACAAGATAGTCCGTTAATTGATGGAACGATTCGTGATAATATTTGCTACGGTGTTGAGGGCGAAGTGACTGACGAAGAAATTGAAAAAGTAGCAGCGATGGCGTATGTTGATGCGTTTATTCATGATTTACCAAGTGGATATGCAACAGAAGTTGGAGAGCGTGGTGTGAAGCTTTCTGGAGGGCAAAGACAGCGAATTGCGATTGCTCGAGCGTTACTACGAAATCCGCAAATCCTGATGTTAGATGAAGCGACTTCAAGTCTTGATAGTAAATCGGAATCAGTTGTTCAGAAGGCGTTAAATAACTTAATGAAAGGTAGAACAACTTTAGTTATTGCGCATAGACTTTCTACTGTTGTCGATGCAGATAAAATTATCTTTATTGAAAAAGGGAATCTTACAGGAAGTGGCTCACATGATGAGTTATTACGGACACATGACATGTACCGTGAATTTGCAATGCAGCAGTTGAAAATTAAAGAAGGAGCATTATAGAATGAAAACAATCAGTGAGGGGGCACTTCACTGATTGTTGATTTTAGAGTGCTAAAAAGTATGTTAAGCAGAAAGGATATGATTCCTTGATACCTAAAATATTAATTGTAGATGATGATCCGCATATTAGAGAACTTGTTTCTGTATTTTTGGAACGAGAAGGTTTTCAAACATATGAGGCCGTTGATGGATTAGATGCTCTTCGAAAAATAGAAGAAGTGAAAGTCGATATGGCGATTCTTGATATTATGATGCCAAATATGGATGGGTTTGATTTGTGTTTTGAATTAAGAAAATACTATGATATTCCGATTTTGATGCTAACTGCTAAAGGAGAAACATCTCAAAAGATAAAAGGGTTTCACCTCGGAACAGATGATTATCTTGTGAAACCCTTTGATCCTTTAGAATTAGTTGTGAGAGTGAAGGCATTATTGAAACGTTACCAAATTACAGTATCTCAGTCTATTCAAGTTGGGAATGTACTGTTAAATCGTAAAACATTTGAAGTTAACGCCGGAGAACAAACGGTCACATTGCCTCTAAAAGAATTTGAGTTACTCTTTACATTAGGATCTAAGGCGGGAAGAACTTGTTCAAGAGAGCAATTAATTGAAGACGTATGGGGATATGATTTTGAAGGGAATGAACGCACGCTAGACGTTCATATTAATCGGTTGCGTGAAAAGTTTCAAGAAGAGCAATCGAAGTTTAATATAAAGACGATAAGGGGTTTAGGGTATCGCTTAGAGGTAAGTAAATGAGACAAAGAAAACGAATGAGTAAGATGAAGATGTTAAAAATAATGGGGGCGATAATAGCGCTCTTTACTTTTCTTACTATAATTTGGTCTATAGCCTTTTTTGTATCGTCTAGTGTAATGAAAGCTTTGGAAATAAACGTATCGCCTTTTGTTACGTTTCTAATTAGTGATATGGTCGGCTTTGTATTCAGTGTTCTTATTTGGGTATTGATCGGAATATTAATGAGACCGAAGCGAGAAGCGATGATTTGGACGATCATTGAACCGATACAAAAAATTGCAAAAGGAGATTTCTCCGTAAAAATACGAAATGAAGAAAAGTATGATGGAGAGATTGGAGTACTCGTAAAAAGTATAAATGATATGACAGATGAACTGAATGCGATGGAGAAACTGCGCCAGGAATTTGTATCGAATGTTTCTCATGAAATACAGTCACCATTAACTTCTATAAAAGGATTTGCTAGAGCGCTACAAGATGATAATCTGCCAGCTGAAAAAAGAAAGCATTATCTTACCATTATTGAAACTGAAACAACGAGATTATCTAAACTGAGTCAAAATTTATTAAAGTTAACACTTTTAGAATCAGAAGAGTATGTACCAGAAAGAGTGACTTATCGATTAGATCAGCAGTTAAAGCAAGTTGTATTAAATAGTGAACCGCTTTGGGCTGAAAAAGAAATTGAGTTAGACCTTGATTTAGAAAAAGTGCAAATGACTGCTGACCAAGAAAGTATGAGTCAAGTATGGATAAATTTAATTCATAACAGTATTAAATTTACTCCAAGTGGTGGTACGATTACAATTCAGTTAAAAGAACATGCGGAGTTCCTGGAAGTAAGTATTCATGATACGGGAATTGGTATATCAGAAGAACAGAAGCAACATGTTTTTGAGCGTTTTTATATAGCGGATTCTTCACGAAACCGTGCTTATGGAGGAAGTGGCCTAGGTTTAGCGATTGTAAAAAAAGTACTCGACCTTCATCAAGGAGAAATAAAATTCGAAAGCGTGGAAGGGAATGGTACAAAATTTATTGTACGTATTCCAAATCATGAAGAAAAATAGTGTTAGGAGGAGAACCTTCTAACACTATTTTTTTTAAAAATGCATTTACCATTACCATAGTTACCTATAAGTAACCTACGCACATGAAAGTGCATCATTGCCTTTTTGCATAAATATAGATACACTTTTAATATAATAAACAACTGAGATGATTAAGGAGTGTTACACTTGGCAGAATTATTACAAGGAAAAAATGCTTTAATTACAGGAGCAGGTAGAGGGATTGGTCGCGCTGTAGCGATCGCATTAGCGAAAGAAGGCGTAAATGTTGGTCTTTTAGCTCGTTCAGAAGAAAACTTAAAAGCAGTTGCGAAAGAAGTAGAAGCAGAAGGCGTAAAAGCTGTTATTGCGACTGCTGACGTATCTTCATATGAAGAGGTGACTACTGCAATTGAAACGTTAAAAAATGGTTTAGGATCTATCGATATTTTGATTAATAACGCTGGCATTTCTAAGTTCGGTAAGTTTTTAGAACTAGAAGTTGCTAATTGGGAAAAAATCATTCAAGTAAACTTAATGGGTGTATACTATGCAACCCGCGCCGCTTTACCAAGCATGATTGAACAACAATCTGGTGATATTATTAATATTTCATCTACAGCAGGACAAAAAGGTGCACCTGTAACAAGTGCATATAGTGCTTCTAAATTTGGTGTTCTTGGTTTAACAGAATCGTTAGCAATGGAAGTTCGTAAACATAACATTCGTGTAACAGCGTTAACTCCAAGTACAGTAGCAACTGACATGGCTGTAGACTTAGGATTAACTGATGGAAACCCTGATAAAGTAATGCAAGCAGAAGATATTGCAGAGTTTATCGTAGCGCAGCTGAAATTAAATAAACGTACATTTATTAAATCTGCTGGACTTTGGTCTACTAATCCGTAAGGGCTAAAGTTATAAATAAAGAAGGGATATCTATTCTGTAATGGAATGGGTGTCCCTTCTTTATTTTTTGTATATGAAACAGAATTTTCGGTATAATTAAATATGAATGGTAGAAAAGTATTAAAAACTTTAAGGGGATGGTATTTACATGAGTACGATTGAGAAATGGACGGCTGTGGATCAATATATGAGTGATGTATTAATACCGAAAGATTCTACATTAGAAGAAGTTCTTCTAGCAAATGCTGCAGCTAATTTGCCGGCACATGATGTATCGCCAACTCAAGGGAAGTTTTTACAACTATTAGTACAAATTCAAGGAGCTCGTAATATTTTAGAAATTGGCACTCTAGGCGGATATAGCACTATATGGCTTGCAAGAGCATTGCCATCTGGAGGGCGAATTGTTACATTAGAAGCAAGTGAAAAGCATGCTGAAATTGCACGGAGCAATATTGAACGTGCCAATTTGAATGATAGAATAGAAATACGAGTAGGATTAGCGTTAGATTCTTTACAGAAAATAGAAAACGAGAAGTATGAACCATTTGATTTTATTTTCATAGATGCTGATAAACAAAATAATCCGGCTTATTTTGAATGGGCAATGAAACTATCACGCCCTGGTACTGTAATTATTGGGGATAACGTAGTACGTGAAGGAGAAGTTATTGACAATACTAGCAGCGATCCTCGTGTACAAGGGATACGCCGATTCTATGAATTAATAGCTGCTGAGCCGCGTGTAAGTGCTACGGCGCTTCAAACTGTCGGAAGTAAAGGGTATGATGGATTTGTAATGGCAGTCGTTAAAGAATGATGTAAGGAGATAAGTGGAATGAAAAAGATGTTTCAAAAATTATAACATGTATCGTGTGTAACAAAGTTAGCCCGAGGACCTCCAACATACATAACAATATAAGTTTATATAAAAAATTGGGGGTTAGGAATAGATGAGAACTGAAAAAGAAATGCTAGACTTAATTATAAATACAGCAAAAGAGGATGAAAGAATTCGAGCTGTCATTATGAATGGGTCACGTGTGAATCCAAATGTGAAAAAAGATTGTTTCCAAGACTATGATATTATTTATGTTGTAAAAGATATACAATCTTTTACGTGTAATCATAGTTTGATTCATAGATTTGGAGAAATAATGATTGTGCAAATGCCGGAAGAAATGTCGTTAGTTCCAGCGGATGAAGACGGGAAATTTCCGTATTTAATGCAGTTTATGGATGGAAACCGGATTGATTTAATGCTAGTTCCAGTGGGTTTAATAAATAAATTTATTGGACAGGATAGTTTAAGTAAATTACTACTGGATAAAGACAATTGTATTGGAGAATTTCCGCCAGCAAGTGATAAAGATTACGTTATAAAAAAGCCTACAGAAAAAGAGTTTTTCGATTGCTGTAATGAATTTTGGTGGTGCAGCACAAATGTAGGGAAAGGGTTATGGAGAGAGGAATTTTCTTATGCGAAAGGAATGCTTGAAGGCCCTGTACGAGATATGTTAATCGTAATGATAGAATGGCATATTGGCATGAAAACAAATTTTACAGTGAATACCGGAAAGTTTGGTAAGCATTTCGAGCAATATGTTGAAAAAGATACGTGGGAGCAATTTAGAAAGACATTTTCAAATGCAGAATATGAAAATATATGGCAGTCATTCTTTGTAATGGGAGATCTATTTAGGGAAGTTGCGAACGAAATTGCTAACGCTTATGGATATCAATACCCGCAAGGTGATGATGACAGGGTGACAAGTTATTTAAAACATGTGAAAGTTTTGCCGAAAGATAGTACATCGATTTATTAATTTTATAAAGCAGTAAGACTGTCCTAATTATGGACAGTCTTATTTTTGTATATTGATAAGAATTTCTCTAACAAAGTGCAGATGAATCACATATGAAATTTTAGGGAGGTTTTTATCATGTATTATTTTTATGCGTCAGAAATGTTCGTTCCATTTCAGTTGGGGACAGAACGTAATATTTCGTATGCTTATATGCCATATCATTCATTTTATTATGGAGACTATATAAACGCATTGCCATACGCATTACATGTTCCTCAAAATTATGAAGCCCAAATGAAAGAAGAGGATCGAGGGTCATGGACACCATTTTCATGGGTCGAAAAATATGCGTATGCATTTTCAGGACCATACAATAAAGCAGAAGTAGCTCTTACATTTGATGATGGACCAGATTTAGTATTTACTCCAAAAATTTTAGATAAGTTAAAACAACATAATGTGAAAGCTACATTCTTCTTGCTTGGTGAAAATGCAGAAAAGTTTCCGAATGTAGTAAAGCGTATCGCGAATGAAGGGCATGTAATTGGTAATCATACGTATAGCCATCCGAATTTAGCGAAAGTAAATGAGGCTGAGTACCATAATCAAATTATAAAAACGGAAGAAATATTAAATCGTTTAGCTGGTTATGCACCGAAATTTATTCGTCCACCATATGGTGAAATACTTGAAAATCAATTGAAGTGGGCAACAGAGCAAAATTTTATGATTGTACAGTGGAGTGTTGATACAGTTGATTGGAAAGGGGTAAGTGCTGATACGATTACAAATAATGTGTTAGGGAATTCATTTCCAGGTAGTGTCATACTTCAACATTCGACTCCAGGTGGACATTTGCAAGGGTCTGTAGATTCGCTAGACAAAATCATTCCGCAGTTAAAAACGAAAGGAGCACGTTTTGTAACACTTCCAAGCATGTTCCAGACATCGAAAGAAAGAAAATAAACAAATATGCCACTAATTGGAAAATGTAGGGTTATACCGTATAATGAAAGTGTAAGTTAGGGGGGATATAATTGATGGATGCACTAGTAAACATAGGAATAAGCATATTGATTGGTATTATATTTATACTTGCGGCCCTTATTCTTCAAAAAAATCCACCGACGGATATTAACGCAGCATACGGTTACCGTACGAAACGATCTATGAAAAATAAGGAATTATGGGATGCAGGTAACAGGTATAGTGCAGAAGTGATGAAACAAAATGGATTCATTATGATGTTAATTGGAAGTGTTATTAGTATACTGTTTAGATATCCACATACAATGATAGCGATTATGGTTATTATGCTGTTGTTAATCATTCGCTTATTTATGAGAGTAGAGAAAAGATTAAAGATACTTGAACAATAATGAGAAATAAAATAGGACTTCCGCACAATATAAGCTGGGAGTCCTATTTTATTTACAAACTATTATTTTTTAGCAATTCTTTTCCTTGTTCTATAACAAATTCATAGTATTCAAGGTCATAGGGATAAATATCTTCAAATGTTATCGTTATCGGTTTACTATTTAAAACAGAAATAGTCGTTAAAGATGAAATATCTCTTTTTAATAGTTGTAGAAAAGAAGTTGCATGTACTTTCATCACGTCGTCTACTTCTTCACCCGGTGCAAATGGAAGTGGTTGTATTACATTGTGAAAATACATATGACAAAACTCACGATCAGTAAGATTTGAAATTTCATAATCTATTTTAAAGATTCCGTTGTATGCTAAATCAGTCGTTTGAAAGGAAAGCCCCAATTCTTCTTCAATTTCACGTAGGCCACCAATTTGTACATCTTCATCATGCATAATGTGTCCAGCTGATGTAATATCCCATATACCCGGCGCCTCCTTTTTATTTATAGAGCGTAATTGAAAATATAAGAACATATCTTCATCATCTTTTTCTACAAACCAGCAATGAAATGTTTCGTGCCAATCACCGTCACGATGCACTTCATCACGTAATTTCTTCCCAAGTGTATTTCTTTCAGGATCAAATATTTTTAACCACTCTGTCATTTTAATTCCCCTTTCTGCAAATTTTATTATACAATAATTGTATTGAATTTTGGGAAAATAAAGAAAAAGGAGCGGTTATAAGTGGGGATAGAGAGTAAGGAAATTAAATCGATTATTTCAACAGAGGAAGAATTACGAGAAATATTAGGGCAACCGAGTGAGCGGGCCTTGAAAAAAGTTATTTCATCATTAGACCACCATTGCGTAGATTTTCTATCTAAATCTCCTTTTCTAGTATTATCTACTGCAAATAAATTAGGAGAGTGTGATGCTTCGCCGAGAGGAGACGCACCTGGATTTGTATATGTATTAAATAAAAATAAAATTATCATTCCAGAAAGGCCGGGTAATCGTCGTATAGATTCAATTTTAAATATTATTTCAAATCCGCACGTAGGGTTAATCTTTTTTATTCCTGGTCTTGGGGAAACACTCCGAATAAACGGTAAAGCATATATTACAAACGATGAAGAAATTTTGAAAGAAATGCAGGCGAATGGACGTAATCCGTTACTTGGAATTGTTGTTGAAATAGAAGAATGCTATATTCATTGTGCAAAAGCTTTTATTCGTTCAAAAATGTGGGACCCAGAGTCATGGTTAAATAAAATAGAGTTACCTTCAGCTGCAAAGATGTTACGGGAGCATGCGAAAGTGAATGCTTCAGAAGAGGAAGTTGCACGTTCTTTAGAAGAAAGTTATACGAAAAGATTGTATTGAAAATGTTTTATAAATATAGTTTTAGGAAGTGGGAGGCTTCTCGTTTTAGAATGAATTATTTATATATGAACTGCTGATTTACAAGTTAGAAATTTAAAATATAGGTAATAAGAGAAGTCTTTGTAAAATGTTATTGTGAAATATAATGAGAAATTATCTTTAAAATATTAAATAAAAATAGGCTTGCTTTTTAAAATTTTCATAACTATAATAAGTTAACAAATAGACATGAACGAAAAAGTAACGATAAGGACATGAGATGATTTTTACGGTTTACAGAGAGGGAAGCCAAGGCTGTGAGCTTCCTAACACGAAAAATGATCTTACCACCTTTGAACTTCAATAGTGAACGAGTAATCTAGTAATTATTGACGGTATCAGCCGTTATCTGAACTTGAGCAACCTAGAAGGAAATAAGCCTGGGTTGGAACAAGGGTGGAACCACGAAAACACATTCGTCCCTTTCCTAGGGATGAGTGTGTTTTTTTATAGTTATTAGATTGAAAATTAAAAATAATTAAAAAATAGTATTGATTTTGTTTTTTATGCGAGTATAATGAGTTAACAAATATATATGAACGGAAAAGTAACGATAAGGACATGAAATCATTTTTACGGTTTACAGAGAGGGAAGCCAAGGCTGTGAGCTTCCTAACACGAGAAATGATCTTACCACCTTTGAACTTCAATAGTGAACGAGCAATCTAGTAATTATTGACGGTATCAGCCGTTATCTGAACTTGAGCAATCTAGAAGAAAATAAGTCTAGGTTGGAACAAGGGTGGAACCACGAAAACACATTCGTCCCTTTCCCAGGGATGAGTGTGTTTTTTTTATTACTTTGAAAGGAGGTGCGGTAACATGAAACGATTAGTACGTACGGAAATAACCACCACCTGCATGAAAAAATGGCAGAGCAAGGTGATTGATAGAGATAAAAAATAAAATTTTAGGAGGAGATTAGAAGATGAATAATGTTATTAATGTTGGGGTATTAGGGTTAGGTACTGTCGGAAGTGGTGTTGTCCATATTTTGAAAGAACATTATAAAAAAATCACTCTTGATACAGGATATGAAGTAAAGGTAAAGACAGTCGTTGTACGTGATTTGGAAAAAGAACGTGATGTTTGCATTGATGGAATCGTAGTAACAAGTAATGTTGATGAAGTTCTAAATGATTCAAATATTGATATTGTAGTAGAGGTAATGGGCGGAATTGAAGAAGCGAAAGAGCATATTGTGAAGGCTTTACAAAGTAAGAAACATGTCGTAACAGCAAATAAAGATTTAATGGCCGTATACGGTGCGGAGCTTTTGCAACTGGCAAATAAAAATGAATGTGATTTATGTTATGAAGCAAGTGTAGCGGGTGGGATTCCGATATTAAGAGGATTAACAGACGGGCTAGCGTCAGATCAAATTGAAAAAATAATGGGAATCGTAAATGGAACAACAAATTATATGTTAACAAAGATGAGTCAAAATGGATGGTCGTATGAAGAGGCTTTACAGGAGGCACAAAAATTAGGTTTCGCAGAATCCGATCCAACAGCGGATGTAGATGGGCTAGATGCTGCGAGAAAGGTAGCAATTCTTGCTAACTTAGGTTTTTCGATGAATGTTTCTTTAGATGATGTTCAAGTTAGAGGTATTCGAAAGGTTGAAAAAGAAGATTTAGAGATGGCCGAAAAATTAGGATTTACTATGAAATTAATTGGTAAAGCTGAAAAACAAGGATCATCCATTCACTTAAGTGTAGAACCGACTTTATTACCAAGTCATCATCCGCTATCGAATGTGAATAATGAATTCAATGCGGTGTATGTTCACGGTCAAGCAGTAGGAGAAGTGATGTTTTACGGACCTGGAGCTGGGAAGTTACCAACTGGTTCTGCTGTAGTAAGTGACATTATTTCAATCGTTAAAAATATGAATCAAGTTCCGAAAAATAAAAGTGTATTAAAAGAACCGGAGCCGTATGAATTACAAGGAGATGAAGAAGTAGTTTCGAAATACTTTTTGCGTATTTCATTACGAGATGAGCCTGGAATGTTACGAAAAATAACAGAATGTTTCGTTGATTATTCTGTGAGTTTAAAAGAGGTAATTCAATTACCTTTGAATCGTGAGCTTGCAGAAGTCGTTGTTGTGACGCATCGAACTTCAAAATATCAATTCGAACAAGTTTTAGGGGCGATAGAAGATGTCGCAAGTGAAATAAACAGTTACTACATTATTGAGGAGGAAAAACAATATGTATAAAGGTCTATTAAAACAGTATGCTTCTTATTTACCAGTGAATGAAAACACACCTGATGTCAGCTTAATGGAAGGAAATACACCCCTTATTCCATTATTAAATATATCAAAACAATTAGGGATTCAGTTATACGGAAAGTATGAAGGAGCGAATCCAACAGGTTCTTTTAAAGATCGTGGTATGGTAATGGCCGTTGCAAAGGCGAAAGAAGAAGGGGCAGAGGCAATCATTTGTGCATCTACAGGTAATACATCGGCATCGGCTGCAGCTTATGCGGCACGCCTCGGTATGAAATGTATTATCGTAATACCAGAAGGGAAAATTGCGCATGGGAAATTAGCGCAAGCAGTTGCTTATGGAGCGGAGATTATTTCAATAGAAGGGAATTTTGATGATGCACTTAGAGCTGTAAGAAATATTGCTGCAGAAGAGCCGATTACATTAGTAAACTCAGTGAATCCTTATCGAATTGAAGGGCAAAAAACAGCGGCATTTGAAATTTGTGACCAGTTGCAAAACGCACCAGATGTTCTAGCTATCCCTGTTGGAAATGCTGGGAATATTACAGCATATTGGAAAGGGTTCTGTGAATACGAGAAAGAAAAAGGCTATAAGAAGCCAAGAATTCACGGTTTTGAAGCGGAAGGAGCCGCGGCAATTGTAAAAGGACATGTCATTGAGGCACCTGAAACGATTGCAACAGCGATTCGCATCGGTAATCCAGCAAGTTGGTCGTATGCAGTAGAGGCAGCCGAGCAGTCTAATGGTGAAATAGATATGGTGTCAGATGCAGAAATATTACATGCGTATAGATTGTTAGCAAAAACTGAAGGAGTTTTCGCAGAGCCAGGATCGAATGCTTCATTAGCGGGCGTAATTAAACATGTTCAATCTGGAAAAATCAAAAAAGGCGAAACAGTTGTTGCAGTTTTAACTGGAAATGGTTTAAAAGATCCTGATATCGCAATTTCTTCTAATAAATTTGATATTGCAAGTGTGTCAAATGATATAGAACAAATTAAAGAGCATATTAAAGGGGTGATTATGTCGTGATACCATTAAGAGTTCGTGTTCCTGCTAGTACAGCGAATGTTGGACCTGGATTTGATTCTGTTGGAATAGCTTTGTCATTATATTTAGAAGTGAGTGTAAAGGGAGAAGCTGATAAGTGGCAAGTGATACATTCTTTTGACGATTCAATTCCAACAGACGATAAAAATTTAATTGTTAGCACGGCATGTAAAGTATGTCCTTCTTTATCACCTCATATAATAGAAGTTACTAGTAATATTCCGCTGACAAGAGGGCTAGGAAGTAGTGCATCAGCGATTGTAGCAGGAATAGAGCTTGCGAATCAACTTGGAAATTTACATTTAACAACTGATCAAAAGGTCCAAATTGCTACAAATTTTGAAGGACATCCAGATAATGTTGCTGCTTCTATTTTAGGTGGAACTGTAATCGGAGCACTGGATGGAAAGAATGTTTCGGTTGTAAGGATTGAAAGTAAGGAATTAGGCGTAATTTCTCTTATTCCGAATGAAGAGCTAAATACGGATGAAAGTCGATCTGTATTACCAGAGATGTTTCCGTTTCATGAAGCGGTTAAGGCTAGTGCGATAAGTAACGTATTAGTAGCTGCGTTATGTCAAAAGAAGTGGGAAGTTGTAGGTGAAATGATGGAAAGAGATCATTTCCACGAGCCATATCGTTTAGAACTTGTACCGTTATTACCATCAATTCGTAAATGTGCAAAAGAATTCGGAGCATATGGCACAGCGCTTAGTGGCGCGGGACCATCCATTTTTATTTTAACTCCGTATGAGAAGCGTCAAGAAATTGCTGACCAATTAGCAAGAGTATTTGCAGCTATGAAAGTATGTGAGCTTGAAATCGATCATAAAGGGATTACTGTAAATAAGGAAGAACATATTGGATTATAAAGAAAGCTAGCATCGCTAGCTTTCTTTAAGTTATGGGGAATTTATTTTAACTAGGATTTTTTGGGAGTAATAATATTTTAGAAAGAGAATATAAAATGAATATTAATTTTAGAGGTGATCATATGAGTTCAAAAGAGTCACCAGAAGAAAAAAGAGAGCGTATGAGACAAAGTGAATTGAAAAATAATCCTACCGGTTCTTTGAATGATGGACTCAACAGGGCGGAATCAGGTAGCCCTGTTGATATGACAGGTGGTATGAATTGGAAAGGTACAGGGATATTAATTTTAGTGCTAGTTTTAGGATATATTATATACAGTTACTTTTTCAGTTAAGGAAAGCTTGTTAAAATTTTGATTTGTTTGAACTCATAATTAGTAAAAATGAACTTATTTTTACACTTTGAAGAGGGTCGTCCAAAAAAAATTGGACGGCCCTCTCTTATTATTTGTGTTCGATATAATTTCATGTACTGTTGCAAATTTACCCAATAAGAACATGACTCCATTTCAAAGTTCGGCTTTTGGGGCAGGCCCTATTATTTTTTGCCACATTCCTGTAACAAAGCTCCTGTATATTCAGTGGTGGAGGTGCAGAAGATGAAAAAAATGATAGCAATATGTCTTCTTACTACTATGTCATTTTCGACTTTAGTCGGGTGTGATGTAAAAGGTAATAATGCTTTACAAGAGTCTAAAATAAAGAAAGCGACGTATAAAGATTTTACTTACGATGTAAATCCAGAGACTTTCACGTTAACTGTAGAACATGATGGTGTAAAGGAACAGGCATCACAACCGTTACCGAAAATGAAGGTGTCGAATTTTAAAAAAGACAAGGATCGCACATCGTGGGAATATCCAGATCAAAAAGTAAAAGTAAACTTAGAAAAGAAAAAAGAGCACTTAAATATTGAAGTGGAATCGACTGGTGCAGAAAGTTTTACATGGCCGAAAGTACAAGCTGAAAATTATACACTTCCGTTATGGGAAGGTAAGCAAATTCCAAGTAATGATGAGAATTGGAAGAAGTTTTTAAAGGATGATGCATATTCATTTGCTGAATCATTTTCTATGAAGTTTTTTGCATTAAATGGTTCTAAATATTCGATCGTATATATTGCGAATAATATGTTTAATAATGAATTGAAATTTCATTCAGATCCGAAAATAGGGTTTGATTTTACACATGAATTCCCGAGTATAAATAAAAATAAAACATATGGCTTTCAATTATATGTGACAAATAATGATGCAGTAAGTATCGCAAAACTATACAAGGACAATATTATTGAAAAAGGTGAATTTAAAACATTACAAGAAAAGGCAAGAAAAAATAAAGAAATTGAAAAACTTTACGGTGCAGGTCATTTTTATTTTTGGAATCAAAATGGTTTATCAGAAAGTAATGTAAATTGGCCAAAGCTAAGGGAGCAAATAAATAGTCCGCTGTTTAGCCATATAAAAGAGCTTATTCAAAAGAATAGTTCAGAGCCTGGGGAACTGAATGTATTTGAACAAATAAGTAAACAAGATTTCATTGATAAGTATCAAAAAAATGTTATTTTGCGTTATGTAAACGAAGCATTATCAATGAAGGAATTGTATAAAGAGGATATTTTCCCGAAAGTTGATCAGGAAGCTAGTGTGTTATTAAAGAAAGGTGTAGATCACTTATCGAAGACAGAGCTGTATAGCTTAAATAAACATTTACTAAAGTCAGTACTCGGTGATGCGGTTGAAGAAGTAAGTAAATGGGGTAATGCAGATGGAACGGATATACTAAAGGAAATGAAAGAGGCCGGGATAGAAAAGGCGTGGATTGGTCTACCGAACTGGGAACAAGGATATATGCAACCTAATTTTGTTACAGAAGCTAAGAAAATGGGATATTTAGTTGGTCCGTATGATTCTTATCATTCCATTCATGAAAAAGGTGATAAAAATTGGAACACAGCTTCCTTTAATGATCCATCGTTATATGAAGAAGCAACTGTAACGAAGAAAAATGGAGAGAAAGTGCAAGGGTTTTTAGGGAGAGGCCGAAAATTAAATCCGACATTATCACTTCCTAGTGTAAAAGAACGAATGAACGATATATTACAAAATGGCCCTAAATATAATTCATGGTTTATTGATTGTGACGCGACGGGCGAAATTTATGATGATTATTCAACAAAACATTTAACGACACAAGAACAAGATTTAAAAGCACGATTAAAACGAATGGATTATATTGCACAAGAAAAAGGTATGGTAGTTGGCTCAGAGGGCGGAAATGATTTTGCGAGTAGTACGATTGCATTTGCTCATGGCATTGAAACACCAGTTATTAAGTGGGACGATGAAGATATGAGGAAAAATAAAACAAGCCCGTATTATGTCGGTGGGTATTGGTCACCAAATCAAAATGTTCCTGAAAAATATGCAAAACAAGTACCGTTGAAAGAAGAATATAAACAAGTATATTTAAATCCGGTATATTCGGTACCGTTATATAAATTAGTATACAATGATTCCGTTATTACAACGCATCACTGGGAATGGGGAAGTTTGAAAGTAAAAGATGAGGTAGGAAATCGTATGTTGTATGAGTTATTGTATAATGTTCCTCCTTTGTACCATTTAGATGAAGTAGAGTGGAATAAGCATAAAAAAGAAATTACAGAGCATCTGAAAGTTTGGAATGAAGTTCATGAAAAGGCAGTAAAAGAAGAAATGACGAACTTTGCATATTTGTCAGAAGATAAGTTAGTACAATCTGCTTCATATGGAAAAAACATTAAAATCATTGTGAATTTCTCTAATGATGAGGTGGAAATAGAACAAACGAAAATAAAAGCAAAGTCAGCTTTAATTAATAATAATGGGAAGCAAATAATATACACACCAAATGAGAAATAATAAAGTGAAACTTTAATCAGTGGGGGATTTATCTCTCACTGATTATTAGTCATCATCAATCAAAATTTTACGGCACAAACTTGACTCTTTATTCCTACTAAATTGTGAGGTGAAAATCTTACTACCTCAAATAACAGAATGATAATTCTGTAAATCTGAATGTTCCGAAGTGATGGGTTTTTTAAGTTGATAAATAGTGACTTGCCAAAAATAAGCACAAGAGTATAATGTGAAATGGAATACATGTTGGATTCATGAAGTAACCTTACAAAATTGTAAGGTAATTGAAAGGAAATTCAATATGAAGATTAATAGACTTACATTATACTAGGGAAAGAGAAAGAGAGGCGAGTGGGTATGAGCTCTGAATTAGAACAAAACACGAGAAGTAATAAAAAACGTTCTAAAAGAAAGTCATTAAAATGGTTCATTTTAATTCCATTTTTCCTACTTATTTTTGGAGGAGTAGGATATGGATCGTTTATATATAACAAAGCAAAAGCTGTTGTAAGTGATGCGTATGCAAAAATTGATAAGTCATCAAAGCGTGATAAAGAAGTTGAACCTTTAAAGGATAACATTTCAATATTAATCATGGGTGTAGATGGAAGTGAAATGAGAAAAAGCCAATACGGCGAAGCAGTTCGGACAGATGCACTTTTATTAGCGACAATTAATAAAGATGATAAGTCAGTTAAATTAGTAAGTATTCCACGTGATTCACGTGTTTATATTCCATCTAGAAAAAAATTAGATAAAATTACACACGCACACGTATTTGGTGGTGTTGAAAGTACACGAGATACAGTGGAACGATTTTTAAATGTTCCAGTTGATTATTATGTGAAGTTTAACTTCGAGTCATTTGTACAAATTGTAGATTCAATTGGTGGTATTGATATTGATGTACCGGTTACTTTCACAGAACAAGATAGTAAAGATCAAGCAGGTATGATTCATTTAGAAAAAGGTTTCCAACATTTAAATGGAGAACAAGCACTTGCACTTGCGAGAACGCGTAAAATTGACAGTGATGCAATGCGTGGTCAAAGACAACAACTTGTAATTGAAGCAATTGCGAAAAAAGCAATGTCTGTTCAATCTATTAGTAAAATGGGCTCTCTACTTGATGCAGTTGATAAAAATATGAAAACAAACTTAACGTTTGATGATATGCTTGCTATTACGAAAAATATGGCAGGATCAGATTTGCAAATGGAAAAGATGCAAATAGAAGGAACGGATAAACGTATTGGTGGTATTTATTATTACATTCCAAACGAAAAAAATGTGAAAGATATTTCGAATAAGTTAAATGAGCATTTAGGTGTTACACCAAAACCAACTCGAAATGAATAAGTATAAAAAAAGGTTGGCCTCAGCCAATCTTTTTTTATGGAAATGGATTGCTTTATTTGTTTTTTTAGTAGAAAAGCTACTAGGTTTTTCAAGTCTACATTCAAATCATTTAAATTTATATAAACAAAAGGTGTAATTGTACGATATACTAGAGGAGAATAATTGGTAATTAACTCCTAAAGTAGAGAAAATAGATTCATCTCATTACAAATTGAAAGCGAATTGAATTGATGGAAGATCAAACAGGTTAAAACAAATCTTCTTGAAAGTTGTACATAGTGCAATCAAGAATTGGTATGAAAAGAATAAAGAGTTTGTTGAGGCAGGAACAACAATTTTGATAAAACTCCCACTATAATTTATATAAAGTTTATATAGTGTAATAAGAATAAATAGATGTATAATTATATTGGGTGATTTATATATAAGATTAATAGGGAGAGGGAATCGATAGAATGGAAAAAGCTTTTAATATTAAACGAGTAGTAGTCGTTTTAATAGCGATTGCAGCAGTAGCTATTGGGTATTTCATGTTTCAATCTATTACTTCACCAGCAAAAGCTGTTGCGAAACAAGAAAATGTAATACAGCTTGCAAGTGAACAACCGAAAGTTGAAATGAATAAAACGGCACCAAGTCGTTTTAATGGACAGGAAAGAAAAGTTGCTTACCTTACATTTGATGATGGGCCAGGAAAATATACGGCTGAATTATTGAATATGTTAAAACAGCATGATGCGAAGGCGACATTCTTTTTAATTGGTGCGAATGTGAAACAGTTTCCTGATTTAGTAAAACGTGAGAATGCAGAAGGACATTATGTTGGAATGCATAGTATGACACACAATTTTGCGAAGTTATATAAAAATGGCGAGTATGTTAATGAAATGAAAGAAGATCAAGGCTTAATCGCAAATATTATTGGGAAAGCCCCTAAATTAACACGTCCTCCATACGGATCGATGCCTGGTTTAAATGAAGGTCTCCGAAATAAAGTAGTTGAGGATGGTTTAAAAGTGTGGGACTGGACAATTGACTCTTTAGACTGGAAATACAATAAAGTTCCAGTTGATGCAGCGGCAGCGCAAATCGCTCAAAATGTATTAGCTGGTGCAACAAAACCGCAAGAAGTCATTTTAATGCATGACATTCACCCGCAATCAGTTGCTGCTGTGCCAGCAATTTTAAAGGGTCTAAAAGAAAAAGGTTATGAATTTGAGGCATACCATGAAGAGAATCACTTCCCAGTGAATTTCTGGCACGATAACCGTATGTAATTGGAGGAATTGAAGTTGAAGTATGGAAAAGTAGCAGTAGTTGGAGCATTATCAGTAGGATTATTATCAGGTTGTTTCGGTGAAAAACCAGAAGAAAATTTATATACGGCTTTTGAAACAGCAGCGACACAAGAAAAATCGTTAGCTGATGATACGAAAAAGTTAGAGCAATTAGAAAAGCAAGGGCAAGAACTATATTCTCAAATTTTACAAGAAGGTAAAGAACATAATGAAGCAGTCACGAAGAAGATAGAGGAAGCTACTGCAAATGTAAATGAGCGTGAGAAAGTATTGAAAAACGAGAAAGAACTGTTAGAGAAAGCTCAGAAGGAGACGAAATCAGTTCAAAGCAATATAGAGAAGCTTGAAGATAAGAAATTACAAAAACAAGCTAAAGCAGTAGAAGAGTCGTATAAAAACCGTTATGCTGCATTCCAAAAAATGAATGAGGATTACACGAAGGCGTTAGCGAATGAAAAAGAGCTGTATGAAAAATTAAAAGTAAAAGAAACGAAGTTAAAAGAAATTGGTGAAAAAGTTAAAACTGTTAATGAGTTAAATGTGGAAGCGCAAAAGGCGAAAGAACAATTTAACAATTATACAAAAGAGTATAATGATAATAAATTAGCATTTTATAAAGATGCACAAATTAAAATTAAAGAACAAAAATAAAGAAAGATCTGAATTATAATAAAAAGCCGGGGAAACATTGTCAAAAATGTTTTTTCGGTTTTTTACTTTAAATGAATAGAAAAGACTGGAATTGATATCATAAAAGAGTTATAGTGAAATATTCGAAGGGAAACATTGTAAAGTAAGGAGAATGAATTATGTCATATGAATTTTTATTCAAATTAGGTTTAGCACTCTTTTTAGGATTATTCATCGGAATAGATAGGCAGCTAAAGAATAAACCGCTTGGTGTGAAAACAAGTATGGTTATTTCCGTAGCGAGTTGTTTAATTACAATGGTTTCAATTGAATCAGTGAATGTTTATTCTGTACCGGGTCATACAAACATGGATCCAATGCGTCTCGCTGCTCAAATTGTAAGTGGTATCGGTTTTCTTGGAGCAGGGGTAATTTTACGAAGAAATAATGACGTTATTTCAGGATTAACGACAGCTTCTATGGTATGGGCCGCTTCAGCACTAGGTATTGCGATTGGCGCAGGGTTTTATATACAAGCGACGGTTGCCATGATTTTAATTATATTAGCGATTAATGTACTTCCTCAACTTGTGAAAATCGCAGGACCGTATTCATTGAGACAAAAGGACTTGTCGATAAAAATTACCGTAAACAAACATCGAGAGTTAGACGGGATTTTTAAGCAAATTAAAAATTTAAATATGCAAGTGAAACGAGTGAAAATTAAAGATATTGATAATGGGGCATCTCAGCAATTGGAAATGGTCATTTTAGCTCCAGAAGATTTATATACAACTGAATTATATAGTTCTTTAAAAGAAATCGATCATGTTGTTTCAGTAGAAGTTGAAAGTAGATAAAAAGAGTGATGAAAATTCACTCTTTTTTTAATGCATACAAAACATTTTGCTATAATTATTTTCTAAGGGGGATGAATATGGTGGAGATACATATTAGAAAGGCAATGAAAGCTGATATTGCGGCAATAGCGAAAGTGCATGTGGAAAGCTGGAAAACGACGTATACTGGGATATTCGCTAACGAAATTTTAGAAAATTCAACATTTGAACAAAGAAAAAAGCAATGGGAAAACATTTTTCAAAAAGAAGACAATCTGCAATATAGATTTGTAGCAGAGATGTTAACTGGAGAAATTATTGGATTTATCGATGGTGGAACTGAAAGGATGGGTACATATAATTGTGATATGGAATTATATGCGATTTACATTTTACAAGATTATCAAGGTTTGAAAGTAGGGAAAAGATTATTTCAAGCTTTACTGTCAGAATGTATAAATAATAATATGGAATCTCTTTTAGTTTGGGTAGTTTCTAATAATCCTTCTAAAAAGTTTTATGAAAAATATAATCCGGAAAAAATTGACACGAAACTTTTAGAAAGACTAAATGTAGAAGAAATAGCATATGCTTGGCGAGATATGGATTGTTTATACAAATCACTATCAATTTAGAAGAAGATAATATTATTATGTAAACTTAATTTACAAGAATGAAAAAATACATCAATTATTATATTGGTGTATTTTTTGTTGATGGATTAAACGTTTTGAAAAGATGAAAAGTTTAGTTAGATAAAAAAATTCTGAAATATATCTTGAAATGATTATCATTATCAATTAGAATCATAGTTGATAATAAAATTCAACTGTCAGAAGTTTTATAAAAAATGATAGTGTTCGTCTAAAAGAGGAGGAGCAGTATGCAGCATGCGAAACAAATCGCGGAACATGCAACAATACAAAGCTTTTTAAATTGTTATTTAAGAGAAACAGGAAGTGGAGAATGGATTACGGAGGATAAAAGGATAGAGGATATTTTCTGCCATTCATTTCAAAGAGATACTATCCCCACTTATTTATGCTGCCCTTTATCGGCACAAAACGTTACTTTGTATGGGGAAGTTATATATAAATCATCAACGGACCGTCATCTATTTGGAGAACAATTTTATTACCAAATTGGCGAAAATAAAAATGTTATTAAAGCAGATTATATTACGGTTATTATGTTTTTAATAAAGGAAATGTCTATTAACTATGGAGAAGGTACGAATCATGATGAACTTATGCTTCGAGTTATTCGTAGTTGTCAAAATATTGAGAAGTTTATACAAGGAAGGGAGCAGGATATAGCTGAATTATATGGTTTCCATACGACTTTTATAGAGGCGGAGCAATCTTTATTATTTGGACATTTAACTCATCCTACACCAAAGAGTAGACAAGGTATATTGGATTGGAAAAGTTCAATGTATTCTCCTGAATTAAAAGGGGAGTGCCAACTTCACTATTTTCGGGCACATAAAAGTATAGTAAGTGAAAAATCATTGTTACAAGATTCCACAACGGCGATGATAAAAAAGGAATTAAAGAACGATGAAAAGGTAGGTCAAGAATTTATTGAAAAGTACTGTCAAGAAGATGAATATTCATTAATTCCAATCCATCCACTACAAGCAGAATGGCTATTACATCAATCTTATGTGCAAAATTGGATGAATCAAGGCGATCTTGAATATATCGGTCCAGTAGGTAAGTGTTATATGGCGACATCATCACTTAGGACGTTATATCATCCTCATTCCAAGTACATGCTTAAATTTTCATTCCCTGTAAAGGTGACGAATTCAATGCGTATTAATAAATTGAAGGAACTTGAGAGTGGTCCTGAAGGGAAGGAAATGTTAAATACTAAAATTGGTGAAGTGTTAGAAAAGTTTCCGGGGTTTGATTTTATATGTGATCCCGCCTTCATTACAATAAATTATGGTATGCAAGAGTCCGGATTTGAAGTAATTATTCGGGAGAATCCTTTTTATAGTGAAAATGAAAATGATGCAACGCTTATCGCTGGATTAGTACAAGATGCAATTCCAGGTGAAAGAACTCGTTTAGCGAATATTATCCACCGCTTAGCAGATTTAGAAGGTAGAAGCTGTGAAGAAGTAAGTTTAGATTGGTTTAGACGATATATGAATATCTCTTTAAAGCCGATGGTATGGATGTATTTACGTTATGGCGTTGCATTAGAAGCGCATCAACAAAATAGTGTTGTTCAATTGAAAGATGGTTATCCAGTTAAGTTTTACTTCCGTGATAATCAAGGTTTTTATTTCTGCAATTCAATGAAGTCAGTGCTAGATAATGAACTAGCCGGTATTGGCGAACGTACTGGAAATTTATATGACGATTATATTGTAGATGAAAGGTTTCGTTACTATTTAATTTTTAATCATATGTTTGGACTTATTAACGGTTTTGGTACAGCAGGATTAATTAAGGAGGAAATTCTTCTCTCTGAATTAAGGTCTGTACTTGAATCATTCCTTCCATATAACCGTGAACCTTCTACATTTTTAAGAGAATTGTTGGAAGAGGATAAGTTGGCATGCAAAGCAAACTTGCTAACGAGATTTTTCGATGTTGATGAACTGACAAATCCTTTAGAGCAAGCAATTTATGTACAAGTAGATAATCCACTCGTTAGAGAAGTGGCTGTTCGTTCATAAGTAGTGCTAAAATTTCACGTAATACAAATAATGGAATTCAATATTCCGTATTATAGCGGAGGGATTTATGAAAGAAGAAGTTTATCACATAAAAATATTGAAGGCACTCCAATCAAAAGAGTACATTTCAGTAAGAAGAAGAGTATTCCGGCAATTAGTAGAATCGTTAATTTATGAAGAAATCATTACGCCGATTCGTATACAAAAGGGAGAGCAAATACTTTTTATTATACAAGGTCTTGATGAAAAGAATCAAAATGTAACGTACCAATGCTATGGACAAGAACGTATGACATTTGGGCGTATTTGTTTACATGACTCATTAATAATGAGAGTTCAAGATGAGGAAGAAGAAATACAATCAGTTTCACAATTTTTACAGGAGATTTTTCGAATTGTTCAAGTTGATCGAACGAAATTGGATTCTTTTATTCAAGAATTAGAACAAACAATCTTTAAAGATACGATTGCACAATATGAGAGAAGTTGTGAAGAAGACTATCTTGCGAAATCTTATGATGAGCTTGAAAGTCATTTAATAGATGGACACCCGTATCATCCTAGTTATAAAGCACGCATCGGGTTTCAATATCGTGATAATTTTCAATATGGATTTGAATTTATGCAACCAATGAAAATTATATGGATTGCAGTTCATGAGAAATATACGACTGTAGGATATGAAAGTGAAGAGAGTTATAACTGTACCTTTAAAGAAGAAATTGGTGAAAAGAAAATCGAAGAGTATATGGATCGTATTCGAAAAATGGACTGTGATTCGAAGAAGTATATGTTTATACCTGTTCATCCTTGGCAGTGGGAGAACTTCATTATTCCGAATTATACTGACCATATACAGGATAAATATATTATTTATTTAGGGAAATCAGAAGATGATTATTGCGCGCAACAGTCGATGCGGACATTAAGAAATGTTACGAACCGAGCGAAACCATATGTAAAATTATCAATGAATTTACTCAATACTTCAACTATCCGTACATTAAAACCACATTCGGTTGTGAGTGCACCTGCTATATCGAATTGGTTAAAAGATATAGTAGATCATGATCCGTATTTAAGGGATGAATCGCGTTTAATTTTGTTAAATGAATTTTCGAGTGTTACGTACGATGCGAATAAAAAAGCTACATATGGCTCATTAGGATGTATTTGGCGCGAAAGCGTTCACAAATATTTAAATAAGAAAGAAGAGGCAATCCCATTTAACGGTTTATATGCCAAGGGAAAAGATGGGACACCAATTATTGATTTGTGGTTAAAGAGATATGGAGTAGAAAGCTGGCTACAATTGCTTATTCGAAAGGCAATTATCCCAGTTGTACACCTCGTTGTAGAGCATGGAATCGCATTAGAATCACATGGACAAAACATGATTTTAGTTCATGAAGAAGGAATACCAGTCCGTATTGCACTAAAAGATTTTCATGAAGGACTGGAGTTTTATCGTCCATTTTTGAAAGAAATCGAAAAATGTCCTGACTTTACTAAAATGCATAAAACATATGCGAATGGTCAAATGAATGATTTCTTTGAAATGGACCGTATTGGATGTTTGCAAGAAATGGTTTTAGATGCGCTTTTCCTATTCAATCTAGGTGAACTGGCTTTCGTGTTGGCAGATGAGTATCAGTTGAAAGAGGAACAATTTTGGATCATTCTTGTTGAAGAAGTAGAAGATCATTTTGAAAGATTTTCACATTTGAAAGAACGTTTTGAAGCATTACAATTATATGCACCTACATTTCATGCAGAGCAATTAACGAAGCGGCGCTTATATATGGATGTGGAATCACTTGTTCATGAAGTTCCAAATCCGTTGTATAGAGCAAAGCAACTTACAATACAAAAATCAGTTGTTACAGGGGGAAATCATGCTAATCGTTAATAAACAAGAATTTAGCAAAAATGATTTTGAATTGAGATTACAAGGTTACGAGGGAGTGGAACAATTTCAAGAAGCAGAAGGAAATAGATTTGCACTTTGTCTGAAAGATCCATTCGATATTATTACGCTTGTGTTTTTCCTAAAAGAAAAAAGAGCATCTGTGCTACTTATTCATGAAGATACGCCAAAGGATACAGCTATTGAAATGGCAAAGCGTGCAAAGTGTACTGCACTTTTATACGGAGAAAGTAACGACTTTACAAAATTAGAAGTTCCAAATCTATTACAAGAAGAACCGTCTTTATTGCAATATAGTTCAGGCACAACAGGAGAACCAAAACTAATTCGTAGAGCATGGACGGAAATTGAAACGGAAATTGCTGCTTACAATGAAGCTTTAAAATGTGAAGAAGACGAAGTGCCAATTGTAATGGCTCCAGTTTCACATTCATACGGATTAATTTGTGGCACGTTATCAGCAATTACGAGAGGTAGCAAGCCTATAATCATTACTAATAAAAACCCTAAATTCGCATTAAATATAGTTCGTAATACCGAAAAACATATCATATATACAGTACCACTTATGCTACATATTATGGGGAGTTTTCCACAAGGGACTTTTCAGTTTCATAAAATTATGACATCAGGATCACCATTGCCAGAACCGCTATTTTATAAGTTAAAAGGCATGACGAAATATATGATGCAGCAGTACGGCTGTTCTGAAGCTGGTTGCATTAGTATATGTCATGATATGAAGACACATTTAGACTTAGGGAAGCCACTTTCTCATGTAAGTATTAACATAGGTTCAAATGAAGATGAACCTGAAGAAATCGTAGTGAAAATTGCTGGAAAGGATATTTATACGAAAGATTTAGGGTATAAATCTGAGCAAGGCCTTCATTTCATGGGGCGAATAGATGATGTTATTAATGTGTCCGGTTTAAAGGTCTTTCCTATAGAAGTGGAAGAAACGATGCTTCGATTAGAAGGTATTCAGGAGGCGATTGTATACCGCGGCAAGCATCCTGTGATGGGGGAAATTGTAAAAGCGAAAGTAGTCTCTCGTATTGAACCAGTACAAATAAGAGAATGGTGCATACAGCATTTACCGTTTTATAAAGTACCGCATGAAATTGAAAATGTAGCAGAGATTCCGAAAAATAAAACAGGGAAAGTAAGTCGTAAGTTATTAGAGATGGGAGAGATAACAACATGAGTCGTGAAATGTTAAAAGAAGCAGTTTTAAGCATTATGAGAGAAAAAATGGAACTGAAAAATGTAACGCATTTAGAAGAAACGATGCGTTTAAATCAAGATTTATATATAGATTCGGTAATGATGTTACAGCTTATAGTATACATAGAAATGGATTTAAAGCTATGCGTTCCAGAGGATGAGATAGACCCAAAGGCGTTTCTTACTGTAGGATCTTTGCTTGACTTTATGGAAGAGTTGCAGCCGTTACACGAAGTAAATGTGAATAACTAACCTTTTAGGAAAGTGGATGAGAGTATGACTTCAATTAAAGTTCACTGTTTAGTGAGTTGTTTTTGTGAAATTATAAAAAGGCGTAGCGATATAGATTTCCGTCCATTTTATTTCGGATTATGGGATGGAGATTTTGATATAACAGAAGGTGGGGTTATTTCTTATCATTCCGAAAACATTAACCATGATAACTACTTACTCTGGTATGAAAAATTGTATGGTATTAAAGTGAACGAATGGTACGATCATTCAAAAGATAAAAGTAGCAATGTAGAAACATTTTTAGAATTAGTAGAAAATAAGCCGGAAAATCGTTACGTAATTGTAATGGTTGATATGTCTTTATTGCCAGAGAGAGAAAATAAGTTTCATCAAAAACCGTTTCCGCATTACTTAATGATATCGAAGACAGAGAAAGAAGATGAATGGTTCATGCTTGATCCTGATTTTCGCTGGGAAGGGAATATGGAAAGAGAAAAAGTGCTCCATTCTGTTAAAGATAATCCATTTGGTGGAGGTTATTTCATTGATATAGAAGGAATTCAGGAGCCAACACAAGAGATGGTAGAAAGTTATTTCATGGAAACATTCAAAAAGAATGATAACAAACTAACTATGGAATTAAAAAATTTAATAATAAAAATGGTAAATGAAGAGGATGGGTATTCACTTTCCAGGCTCGTAACGGCAGTAAAGCAAATACCCGTATTGGCAATACGTAAATATAGCTATGAACATGCCTTTGCATACTTCCGTGAAACTCTACAATATTCGGAGCAAGAATTTGATTATTGGTGTGATCGAGTGGAAGACATTGTACAAGGATTTACAAATGTACAGTACCGCGCAATCAAAATGGTAATGACAAACGATAAAGATATGTTAATCCCAATTGTTGAGAAGCTTAATGAAATGAATACAATTGAACTGCAGATTAAGGATGAATTAGAGAAACAGTTTCTGTCATGGAAAGACATGATAACAAGTCAGTCTGTCTTAACTAATACAAGTTCATTGAATATAAGATAAGGGAGTTCAAACCAATGAAATATTCGCTATGTACAATTTCATTTCGCCATCAACTAATTTCATTTACTGATATTGTTCAATTTGCATACGAAAACGATTTTGAAGGAATTGAGTTGTGGGGGACCCATGCACAAAATTTATATATGCAAGAGCGTGAAACGACAGAACGAGAAATAGATTATTTAAAGCATAAAAATTTAGAGGTCACGATGATAAGTGATTACTTGGACATATCATTATTAGCAGATTTTCAAAAAACGATGGGAAAATGTGAACAGCTGGTAACACTAGCTAATTGGTTTAATACAAATAAAATTCGTACGTTTGCCGGGCAAAAAGGTAGTGAGGATTTCTCGGAACAAGAGAGAAAAGAGTATGTGAAGCGAATTCGCATGATTTGTGATCTATTTGCTCAGCACAATATGTATATACTATTAGAAACACATCCAAATACGTTAACGGATACTTTGCCGTCTACTTTGAAATTGTTAGAAGAAGTAAATCATCCATATTTGAAAATAAACCTCGATTTCCTTCATATATGGGAGTCTGGTGCAGACCCTATAGATAGTTTCCAGCGACTAAAGCCGTGGATACAACATTACCATTTTAAGAATATATCATCAGCGGAGTATTTACACGTGTTTGAACCAAATAATGTATATGCCGCTGCTGGAAGTCGTATAGGAATGGTTCCATTATTTGAAGGTATAGTAAATTATGATGAAATCATCCGGGAAGTGAGAGATACTGATCATTTTGCTTCGCTTGAATGGTTTGGGCATAATGCGAAAGATATATTAAAAGAAGAAATGAGAGCATTAACAAGTAGAAAATTAGAAGTAGTAACCTCATAAGATGAAATGATGTAAGAGTCTTGTTTAAGAGACTCTTTTTTTATGGAATGAATAACCAAAAATTACCATGTATTTAATTTCGGATTTGGTACAATTTAATATATATAAGGAGGTGATCGGTAATGGCTAGAAATCGTAACGCTAATCAATTAGCATCACATGGAGCACAAGCAGCTCTAGATCAAATGAAATATGAAATTGCACAAGAGTTTGGTGTACAGCTTGGGGCTGATACTTCTTCACGTGCAAACGGTTCTGTAGGCGGTGAAATTACAAAGCGCCTTGTAGCGATGGCAGAACAACAGCTTGGTGGCGGATATACTCGCTAAATGTAGAAGGTTATAGGAGAAAGGAAGGATTCTTCCTTTCTTTTTTATTTTCAATTAATTGGTATGGATATATTGTGAACAGGATTCAAAGAATAGGAGTAATGCTATATTTTACCCAATTTCTTTTGTTGTAAATGGAAAGTAGTAAAGATGAAATAGCCTTGGTGGAATGTAAACATAATTTCCAGCAGGGCTATTACATGGTAAGAAATATATGATGAAAGGTTCCGAAATCAACATGTTAAAAAAAGAAAACTGTTGTTTAATTGCACTTGCATCAGTTCCACTTGTTATGACGTTAGGTAATTCAATGCTTATTCCAATCCTGCCAACCATTGAAAAGAAATTACATATTTCATCTTTCCAGGTATCCATGATTATTACAATTTATTCTATCATTGCAATTATACTTATACCGATTGCTGGTTATTTATCAGATAGATGGGGACGGAAGATGGTAATGGTTCCAAGTTTATTAATTGCAGCTATTGGAGGAGCGATAACGGGCTGGGTATCATGGAAAGTTGATAACCCTTACGTTTGGATTCTTATCGGAAGAGCAATTCAAGGGATAGGAGCTGCGGGTGCTATGCCAGTTGTCATACCATGTGTAGGTGATTTATACAAAGATGAAAAACAGGTTAGTGCAGGTTTAGGAATCATTGAGACGTCAAATACATTTGGAAAAGTATTGAGTCCTATATTAGGATCAGCTCTTGCAGCTATTGTATGGTTCTTACCATTTTGGGCGATTCCAGTTTTATGTGTAATATCGATTGTTTTATTACTGGTACTAGTAAAGGCGAAGAAACAAGAAGAAGAAGTCCCACCACTTAAAGAATTTATTCAATCTATTATCTCTACGTTTCGAGAAAAGGGAAGATGGTTAATTGCCATTTTTATACTAGGTGCAATTATTATGCTTATTTTATTCGGAATACTTTTTTATCTGTCAACTATACTGGAGTCGAAGTACGATATTCATGGTATATGGAAAGGGTGTGTACTCGCTATTCCTTTACTTGTACTATCACTTAGCTCATATATGGCTGGTAAAAAAATTGGAGATAAACAAGATATTATGAAAAAGTGTATCTATATTGGATTTTTACTGGCTGCTGCATCTGTCTTCTTACCTTTATTTCTAAAAGGAATCTATTTGCTACTTCTTTGTCTCGTTATTATGGGGGGAGGAATTGGTATGGCGTTACCGTGTCTAGATGCTCTTATTACACAAGGGATTGAAAAAGAGCAGAGGGGGACAGTTACGTCATTTTATAGTTCAATGCGATTTATCGGTGTAGCAGCTGGACCACCCATGTATTCTTTTTTTATGAAAGGGGCGGACCATGAAGTATTTTATTTAACAAGCATCTTCGCTGCTATTGGTGCGGTCATAGCAATTATTTGGATTAAACCAGCAAAAGATACAATGATGGTAAAACAGAAGCCGGAACCAACGTCATAATCCGAAAGAGAATTGCATGTTAATTACACAACATGCAATTCTCTTTAATTAGTTAGGAAAAATAACTTGTTTTAACATATAAAGTGCGACTCCCCATATGATTAGCCCTGAAAATTTATTTAATACTGTAATCGTTTTTCCTGTCGAGTCTAATCCTTTTAGAAATTTTCCAGCAAAAGCTAAACTAATAAACCAAATCCAAGAAACTATAATTGTTGCAAAAGTGAAAGCCCATTTCTCACTTCCTATGTACTGTATAGAGTTTGTTCCGATTACACCAATTGTATCTAAAATTGCGTGTGGATTTAGTAATGAAACCGATGCGGTGAAAATAATTTGATTTTTTAAAGGCATGCTTTTTTCTTGCTTTACATCATTTGAAGGATCGCTTCTCCAAATAACCCAGCCCATATACATAAGAAAGAAAAATCCAATCATATACAGAGTGGTTGTTAACCAAGAAAAAGTAAGGAGTACAAGGGATACACCTTGTACAGCAATTAATATTAATAATGTATCACATATAGATGCAGTCAAGACTACAGGAGCAGCTCGCCAAATATTTGGTTGACTCGCGCCTTGATTAAAGACGAAAACATTTTGGACACCTAATGGAATGATAAGACCAAATGCAAGGATGATACCGTGAATAATTGCTTCACTCATCATATTACCTCCTACTTAATGTGATTAGTTATGATAGTGTATATTGTATAGAAGAAATGAAAATTTGTATCCATCCATATGGTTGGATAGGTTACCAACCATAAAGTATGTGAGGTGATATAGTGGAAAGGCTCGTTTGGAAACCTAATATGTCTTCGCCTATTCCTTTATATAAACAAATAGAATCTTATATAAAAGAAAGAATTGTTAATGGGGAATGGACAGTTGGAACTAAATTACCTTCACAAAGAGATTTGGCGCATACGTTTGAAGTGAATCGAAGTACAATTGTAATGGCTTTCGATGAATTAGTAGCAAAAGGGTATATTGAGGGGAATGGCCGGAAGGGAACAATTGTTATAAATAATAGTGAGAGTACTTCTACATATGCCCCGCCTCCAAACTGGCAGTCTTATGTAGAAACAGGACTTCATTATCCGAATCTTCCTGCTGTACAAGAGATTAATCAAGCTGAATTTACTCCCAATGTAATTCGATTAGGAACAGGTGAACTTTCACCGAGTCTCTTGCCTGAGAAAAAGATGAAGGGTATTATTAGTAAAATTTTACAATCAAATGTTACACTTGGGTATGAGGAACCGAAAGGAAATCTCCATTTAAGAAAAAAAATTGCGGAATATTTAAAAGGGCATGGGGTATATGTATCTCCTGACTCTATTTTAATTGTTTCGGGGGCAATTCAAGCACTGCAACTTATTTCTATGGGTCTTCTTCCGAAAGGAGCGTCAATTTTATTAGAAAAACCATCATATTTATATTCGCTTAATGTATTTCAATCAGCAGGAATGCGCTTGATTGGAATACCAATGAATGAGAATGGTATAAATACTTCATATATTACAAAATATAAGAAACAATTTAACGCATCTATTTTATATACAATCCCATCTTTTCATAATCCGACCAATTTTAGTATGAACGCTAAGAAGAGGAAAGAAGTGATGGAGATATGTAATGAAATTGGATTGCCTATTATTGAGGACGCGGTATATCAAGATTTATGGTTCGATGCACCAGTTTCAAAGCCTTTAAAGGCATATGATAAAAATGGTATCGTGCTACATATTGGAAGTATGTCCAAAGTCATTAGTCCTGGTTTAAGAATTGGATGGGTTGTTGGATCAGAATCCGTTATTCAAAGATTAGCAGATATAAAAATGCAAACTGATTATGGTTCAAGTTCTATATCCCAGCAAATTGCAGCGGAGTGGTTTGAAAATGGATTGTATGATGAACATTTACAGTTTGTAAGAAGTGAATTGAAAAAACGTAGAGATTTTATGATAAGTATGTTAGAAAAGTATTGTAGTGGCATTGCAACTTGGCATGAGCCAGTAGGAAGCTTTTACATTTGGCTACATATAAATCTACCAATTTCGAATCGTAGTTTATTTGACAAAGCTTTGCAAGAAAAGGTGTTATTAAACCCAGGCACTTTGTATGATAGAAGTGCTAACCAATTTTTACGTCTTTCTTATTCATATGCAACTATAGAAGAAATTGAAGTTGGAATAAAAAAGATCGCGCAATTAATTAAAGGGTAAAAGGAGAAAACCATGAAACAATATGTGATTTGCCAAATGATTGATGGAGATAAATATTTAGCTGCTTATGCGGAAACAAAACAGGATGCAATTGAAAAAGCAGAATTATTAGGGTTAAGAACTGGAAATCGTTACATAGTAATTACCGCAGAAGAAGCAGAAGGGTTAACTTATCCTTAAATAATGGGAGAGTACATAAGAAGTAAATAAGCCTAATAATGTACTATATTATTAGGCTTATTTACTATTAAAGTGTGATAGGGAAAATAATATAATTATGAGTCAAGTTGACGGAAATACCGATTTGTTTTTCGATCCTGATTTCCGTCTCTATATTCATCAACATATTGCCTGAAGTTCCAAGATTGTAAAAATTTATTAGCGGCATTATAACCAGAGTTATAGAGCCATTCTTTCTCTACTTTAGTTAATTGAAAATTAGTACTTGTAATGGTTCCTGTTGGAATTGTAATAGTTCTAGCCTTCGATTCTTTATCTAAATGACGTAAATCATGAGCTTGCATCATCGTTTTAAATAGTCCTTTGAACATGGAAATAGGTTCTTCATAGTGGGCGGGATCAGCTTGAATCTCATCTTTTACAAAATGAAATCCAAAGGTAGGCCAGCGAGGAGAAGTCGGTGAATCGAAAATCCAAATTGGATAATTACTTAAAATACCGCCGTCAACCATATAACAAGGTTGTTTCCATTTTGGTGTTCTCCATTTCACTGGTTCGAAGAAGAAAGGAATGGTTCCACTCATTCTTACTGCTTTAGCGATAGAGAAGCGATAATTTAAAAATCCGTAGTTTGGCAAGTCATCGGGAAAAATAACCATTTTACCATTGCTTATATCTGAAGCGATAATTTTGAGTTTATTCAAATCGGATAAGTCTGTAAACAAATGAATTCCTTTTTTTCTAAGCAGGTCTTCTAGCCATTCTTCGAGAAATACATTTGAATAAATACCTAGAGTAGACCAAGCGTTTAATCCTTTACCAATAAAGGGGATTCTATCAAGAAAAGTTTTTTTAGTGAATTTTTCATAATCAATGTCTGTTACAATAGTTTTTAATTCGGAACAAGAATATCCTGCTGCTAGAAGAGCTGCAATAATAGCGCCGGCTGATGTTCCAGCTAAACGTTCCCATTCATAACCTTTTTCGGCTAACGCGCAAATTGCCCCTACATGAGCAATTCCGCGTACACCGCCTCCCTCGAAAACACCATCAATCTTCATTAAACATACTTCCTTTCAGATGGGAAATTTGAAAATGGCAAAAAAGCACGTATTGTACGCGCTTTTTTACAATAGTTTTTAAGTTTACTAGCAGCCTACAAAGCCGCCCCAACAGCTAGCTCCAATGATGATTAGAAGGATAAATAAAACGATTAATAAAGCGAAACCTCCATAACCGCAACCACCACCGCAACTACCGCCGTAACCGTAACCACCGCCGTAACCACCGCAACTATATCCGTAACCCATGTGGAATTCCTCCTTATATTAAAAGTGAAAATGAACGAGGGAAAGTATACTGTAAGAAATTATGAGATATCATGTTTGTAGGAACAATGTATACTATGCTCTTTTAAACTTGTTCGCGTACGAGGGAAGAGCCCGTTTTTTCTTGAGCTTGTTGAATTTACAATGAATGAAGTATAATCTTTGTGCTATGATACAAATAAGTATGTAAATGTAAGGAGAATTTATGGAACAGAAAATTGAAGTATTAATTGATAAATATGAACTAACACATTTGAAACAGGAGCTTGTAAATACTATATTTCCTTGTATAAAAGTTGTGCCAAAGGTGCAGGAGACAATCGGAAAAGGTAGTTCAAAAATGGGCGGAGTTCCTGATTTGCCAAATACATTTGAATATCCAACATACAAAGAGAATCCGTTACGTTTTATCGCACAATTTAATTTAAGTGATTTACAAAACGTTGGTATGGATCACAATCTTCCTAAGACAGGGATGTTATATTTCTTTAGTATTGAAAATTACTTTGAAGAAGATGTAAATCCAAACGAAGCGGGACGTGTGCTTTATTATGATATCCCTGTAGAGCAATTACGTAGAGCAGATGAAGTTCAGGGGGAATTTAATCAATGTGCAATTTCATTTGAACTGACGTATAAATTACCTGAGCTTTTCATTGAAGATGAGGCGGATTCAGATCGTTTCTTGCAATTACTTGAAGAGCTAATCCCAGACAACTATGATAATCATCAAATGTTTGGAGAACCATTCTCTGTACAAGATGAGGTATTGTATGAGACTGGACAATATATGGGAATAGATCCACAGCATATGACGCTCTTATTCCAAATTGATTCAGATACTAAAAATTGTAATATGATGTGGGGAGATTTAGGGATGCTTTATTTCTGTATTGGAAATGAAGACTTGAAAAATCGCCAGTTTGAAAATACATGCTGTGTGTTACAAACTTGCTAAAAAAAGGGTTGTTCTTTTTCTAAAAGAACAACCCTTTTAAAAATGTTAAATATGCATAATCTCATATGACCTATTTTGAAAAGTATTGTATACTCTGAAACTATACGATACTTTTTCGTATAGTTATAGAATGTAAGGAGTGACAAGATGAGAAAGACAAATAAGTATGGGACAGTTGCCCTGCTTTGTTCAACAATTGTAATGGGTGGCTTACACGCGTCGTCTGTATCTTACGCAGCTACGAAATCGACTGTAGTTACTACACAATCAGATGCTAAATTATTAAATGATTTTCGAAAAGAATTAAAAAAACATATTGATAATCGAGATGAAAATATTACAATCGCATATAAAACAAAAGATAGAAATGCTAGAGATGTTATGGACCAATTATACAAAGAATATAATAAAATTGTAGATGCTGATGAGTATGTAAAATATAATGTAGCGTCTACTAAATATTCTATAAAAGGGATGCCTGGGAATTATACATTTACATTACAAGTGAAGTATCGTGAATCAAAAGAGCAAACACAGTATGTAAAGTCTCAGGCGAAAGCAATTGTAAATTCTATCATTAAACAAGGCATGGATGAACATGAAAAAGTGAAAGCTATTCATGATTATGTTGTGAAACAAGTATCATATGATACGTCTTATCAAGCATATACAGCGTATGAAGCGTTAGCGAATCGTTCTGCCGTTTGCCAGGGATATACATTGTTAACATATCAATTACTAAAAGAAGCAGGTATTCAAAATCATATTGTAACAGGTACAGGGAATGGACAAGCTCATGCATGGAATTTAGTGAACATTGATAATAAGTGGTACCACCTTGATACTACATTCGATGATCCGGTGCCAGATAAAGCTGGGCGCGTAACATATTCATATTTTAATATGTCTGATGACCAATTAAGCAAAGACCATGAATGGGATCGGAGTAAATATCCAGCGGCAACTACAAGTTACTTCAACGAATTAACAAGCAAAATAAAAGCCGGTAGTTCAAAAACTGCTGTATATGAACAAATGTTAAAAGAAACAAATTTAAAGTATTTATCTGCACAATATGGAGCGGAAAATTACAATGAGTTTAAGAAAAAATTACAGCAACAATTTGCTTCCAAGCCAGAAAAAGTAGAAGTACGATATAAGCAGTCAATGGATGGAACGATGCAAGATATAAAGACAGTATTAAATGAAATAACTTGGCCAAAAGGTGCAAAGCGTGTATCTTATCAAGTTGCGCCATATAGTGCAATGACAGGTTATTCATTAGCGACAATTACATTTACGTATTAATGAAAAAGAGCATCTTTAAAAGGTGCTCTTTTTGCGTTTGATTATAATTATAGTGACTATTTAGAATCGTGTGATAAAATGATTCTAAATAGAGGATGTGATAGCTGAATGAATTTGTTCGAAAATAATATATATGCATTGATATATTTTTGTCTAGTAATCGGGCTTATCGTTTTGTTTTTTGTATCATTTACTCTGTTTATTAAAAGATTATTGCAAAACAACACTATGAAAAAACAACATGTGATCAATATGAATCAGAAGTTAGATCGGATTATTGAATTGCTTGAAAAAGATAAAAAAGAATGATGGAAGATGGATAAAAAGGAGAAGCAGATGGCGAATTATATAAAGGAATTACGTGAAAAAATAGGGCATGATTATGTTATTTTGAATTTTGCAGGTGGTTGTGTGTTTAATGAATTTGGTGAAGTGCTTCTGCAAAAAAGAGGAGACTTTAATGCTTGGGGATTTCCGGGTGGCGCAATGGAAATCGGGGAATCTGCGGCAGAAACTGCGATTCGAGAAATTAAAGAAGAAACAGGATATGATGTGGAAATTGATGAGCTCATTGGTGTGTATACGAAATATTTTCAAACATATCCGAATGGAGATCAGGCACAGGCAATTGTAATATTCTTTAGGTTTTCAATCGTTGGAGGGAACAAAAAAATAGACGGTGATGAAACATTAGATCTGAAGTTTTTCCCGTTAGACAAAATGCCGCCATTGTTTAATAAACAACATGAAGATTGTTTGCAGGATTTATTAGAGAAAAGAGTAGGGGTATTTCGTTAATATATAGAAAAAGAAGCTAATTTCCATTTAGCTTCTTTTTCTATATAATTTACTTCCACCAATCATCAAACATAGATGCTGGGACTTGTCTTTTATGTTCACTCACTTTGTAACGCTTCTCGATCTTTTCAGCAACGTCAGCTGGAACGGATTTACCTTCTAAATAGTCATCTAATTGATCGTAAGTAATACCTAATTCTGTTTCATCAGCTTGACCTGGTTTTTCATCTAATAAATCAGCTGTTGGCATTTTTAAGTAAAGTCGCTCGTCTGCACCTAACTCTTGTAATAAAGCACGTCCTTGGCGCTTCGTTAAACCTGTTAATGGCAATAAATCTGCACCACCATCTCCGAATTTTGTAAAGAATCCTGTTACAGCTTCAGCCGCGTGATCAGTTCCGATAACAAGTAATCCTTGTTGTCCGCCGATTGCATATTGTGTAACCATGCGAATACGTGCTTTTACGTTTCCTTTATTGAAATCTGTTAATGATTCACCTAATAAGTTTTCATATTGATTTGAGAAGGAATCAACAGTTGAAGCGATATCAAAAGCAACAGATTGATCAGCTTGAATAAATTGTAATGCTAATTGTGCATCATCTTCATCTTTTTGTACTTTGTACGGAAGACGTACGGAGATAAATGTTGCGTTACCACCTTCATTACGAACTTCTTCGACTGCAAGCTGCGCTAAACGTCCTGCAAGTGTAGAGTCTTGTCCGCCGCTAATTCCAAGTACAAATCCTTTAGCACTTGTTTTTCTTACATAATCCTTTAAGAAATCAATTCGTTTACGAATTTCTACTTTCGGATCAATTACAGGTTGAACATGTAATGCTTTCATAATTTGTTCTTGTAATGTCATTATGTTTTCCTCCTATTCATATTAAAGCGGTAAATAAGTTTATATGTATATTGGAACATACTTCTATCCTTTATTATTTCGCAAAACTAACGAATATACAATAGAATGCGTGTATGAATATGAATGAAGTTATTATAAAAAAATTGTTTTGTATAAGCAATTTTTTTAAACCTTTCAATAATGTAAGGTTTTTGTCATTTGAATCGATGGAAGGTATTTCCGTACTTTACTAATATAAAAGCATAGTTAGTAGAAGGGCGGAGAAGTAGTATGAACATTAGAGAACTCGCATTTCGAAATGTAACGCGAAATAGACGAACATACTCAGCTTATTTTTTGAGTAGTGCATTTGCCATTATGGCTTTTTTTGTGTATTCATTTTTTGCGTTCCATCCGGCATTAAGTGCTGGACAATTAGGACAGTACGTATTCGTAAGTATGTCTTTTGCACAGTCTATTATTTACTTGTTTACATTTTTCTTCATTTTATATTCTATGGGAATGTTTTTAAAAACGAGAAAACGTGAGCTAGGGATATTAATGATGCTTGGAATGACGAAATATCAATTAAAGCGTCTTATCTTCTTTGAAAATATCATGATTGGAATAGGGGCAATTATTTTCGGGATTCTTTCAGGTATGCTGTTTTCAGGAGTACTAATTTTTGTAGCCCCAATGATATTAAAACTAGATATTTCCTTATCCTATTACATACCGATGAAAGCGATAGTTGTAACGAGTATTATGTTTTTCATATTATTTATTATCATTTCCTTATTTAGTGCCGGAATGGTTCGTAAAAATAAAATTATGAAATTGTTTAGAGGATCAGCAGAGGCGAAGCCAGAACCGAAAGCATCAATTATTTCTTCTATATTAGCAGTAGTATTGCTTAGTGCTGGTTATGCAGGCGCTCTTATGTCACATGGTGCAATGGTATTTATTATGATGATTCCTGTTACAACGGTAGTCACTATCGGTACGTATTTGCTGTACAAGCAGTTGAGCGTCTTTATTATTCGATTATGTAAAAAAAGTCAACGTTTCTATTGGACACAGACAAATATTATTACTTTGTCAGATTTAGCATACCGTATGAGAGATAATGCAAGGATGTTCTTTATTGTAACAATTATTTCAACAGTAGCATTTTCAGCAATAGGTACATTGGTTGGGTTTGCTTCGATGACGAAAGAAATTATGGACAGACCAATTGCGTTTCACTATCATTCTAAGCAAGGTAATAGCAATGAGTCACAGCATCTGAAGATTATTGACGAAGGATTAAAGAAACATAATATAGCAGCTTCAAAAATAAATATTTCATCGAAGACAACGGAGGAGCAGTCGTTAAGAAACGCCAGTTTTATAAAAGAATCAGATTATAAGGAGTATGCGAAGTTAACGGGGGAACCGTTCAATACTTTATCAGACAAAGAAGCCTTATTTCTATCAGTAGAAATACCAGGGCCACCGATAAAGGAAAGAAAAGAAATTTCTTTCCAAAATGCCAATGAGCCCTTAAATGTGAAAAAAGTTAATGATTCTTCACTAAGTAAAATACTTATGGGTAATGTGTATGTAATCTCTAAAAATCAATATGATTCATTACAAGATGGATTTAAAGAAGAAAAAGATTATATGTATAAAACAAAAGGAACGAAAGATGAAATTGAGGTTGGTAAAGAGCTTACGAATCAGATTAAGCCTTATCAAGAACATGCAACGTTTAGTGCAGAAGAGTACGATCAAAATCAAAGTTTACAAATCGCAGGACCCATTTTATTTGTAGGTTTCTTTATTGGTATTGTATTTTTCGTTTGTGCAGGAAGCTTCCTTTACTTCCGCTTATTTTCTGATTTGGAGGACGATACTCGTTTATTTGAAATGATTCGAAAAGTTGGATTGACGAGAGGCGAATTATCGAAAGTAGTCACAATCCGCTTAGCGCTTTTATTCTTCGTTCCAGTTGGAGTTGCAACATTACACGGGGCAGTAGCATTAACTGCGTTAGGACAGATGTTTGAGTACTCACTGTTTAAAGAAAATACAATTGTATTAAGTATTTTTGTAAGTATTCAAGTTGTATACTTCTTAATTATACGATCTCGTTATTTAAAACAATTGAAAGAAAGATTGAATATTCGTTAAATGTGTTTTTTTAACTTTTGTACTATATTTTCTAAAAAGAGTAAGCCATTACCAAATATATAGTGATAAAATGAAAATAGCGAGGTGAAAAAAATTAATAGAGAGTAAGGGGGGAGTAACATGAAAGCAACAGGAATTATTCGAAAAGTAGATGAATTGGGACGGTTAGTTATTCCTAAAGAATTACGAGATGTATTAGGAATACAAATTAAATCACCACTTGAAATTTTTGTAGAAGAAGACAAAGTCATTTTACAAAAATATCAACCTTACAATGCTTGTCAAATAACAGGTGATGTTTCAGACCAAAATATTTCATTAGCAAATGGAAGCATTACTGTTAGTATAGAAGGCGCAAAACATGTAATAAAAGAAATTGAGCAGTTTTTGAACAAGAGTGAGATTTAGTCTTAATTTATTATTCTTTTGAAAAACTGAAAAAGAAAAGGACCATAATCGGTCCTTTTCTTTTGTTTATTGAGAAATATTTGAGAGGAAGGGAAATGGAACGAATAAAACGAATGTTAAATCTAAACGTATTCAATAGTGGTCTGAAATGAAAATAATACATTTTCAGGAGGGATTACGATGAATAGTAGTACAGCGAATAAACAAAAAGGCATTAAATTAATTCCGTTTACTGTAAATAAAGTGGTTGAGCAAGTAAATGAAATTCCACCAGGTGTACAACTGATTCATGCTCCGCAAGTATGGGAAAAGAGTGCGAAAGGGAAAGATATTGTCGTTGCCGTTTTAGATACAGGTTGTGATATAAATCATGTAGATTTAAAAGATCGTATTATTGGTGGGAGAAATTTCACGAAAGATTATGAAGGTGATTCGAAAATTTATCTTGATAATAATGGCCATGGTACTCATGTAGCAGGGACAATCGCAGCAACCGAAAACGGAGTGGGTGTATTAGGTGTAGCACCACTTGCTAAAATGTTAGTTTTAAAAGTATTAGCTGGAGATGGTTCTGGAAGCTATGAGCAAATTATCGAGGCCATTCATTATGCTGTAAATTGGAGAGGACCGAATAAAGAGAAAGTGAGAATTATTTCAATGTCACTTGGTGGCCCGCAAGATGTACCAGAGTTACATGAAGCTATTCAAAATGCGGTAAAACAAGACGTACTTGTCGTATGCGCTGCTGGAAATGATGGAGATTGTAACGATGATACTTCAGAATTAGATTTTCCAGGTGCTTATTCTGAAGTAATTGAAGTAGGTGCTGTTAATTTAGAGCGGAAAATTTCATGCTTTAGTAATTCAAATCAAGAAATTGATTTAGTAGCGCCGGGTGATGAAATACTGTCTACGTATCCAGAGGGGAAATATGCAGTATTAAGTGGTACTTCAATGGCGACGCCGCATGTCGCTGGGGCGCTAGCACTTCTCATAAAGCAGTGTGAGAGAGAGTACGGTAGAAAATTATCAGAGCAGGAAATATACGCGCAACTTATAAAAAGGACTGTACCTTTAGGGTATGAACGTACATCTGAAGGGAATGGATTAATAGATTTGCTAAAAGAATAGGAATTATTAAAAACCATCTCATATTCATATGAGATGGTTTTTAGTATGGTTCTGTAGCGTTTAATACAACATCTAATAAACCGGGGAATCTAGCATTTAAGTCTTCTTCACGAATTGAAATGAAACGTTGTGGAAAATAGTTTAAGAAGATTACAGACAGAGTATATTGATTTATATTATTTACATTTTACAAACTCTGAAACAAGTTACATAGATTCAATTGGAGAACTGATCCGTTTAAAAGAAGAGGGGAAAATCCGTTCAATTGGGATATCAAATGTAAATGTAGAACAATTAAAAGAGGCGAATCAATATGGAGATATAGATGTTGTACAATCGCCTTACAATATGTTGGATCGCACTGCAGAGGAAGAACTATTACCGTATTGTATAGAAGCTGGTATTTCATTTATACCGTATGGACCTCTTGCCTTTGGAATATTAGGTGGTAAATATACAGAAGATTTTAAATTGAACAAAGTCGATTGGCGCCAAAGTGTAAATCTATTTGAAGAAAATACATATAAGAGTAACTTTAAGAAAGTTGAAAAGTTAAAAGACTTAGCTAAAGAAAATAATATTGAAGTATCTCATTTAGCCTTAGCATGGTTATTAAACAAAAAAGGAATTGATACTGTTATTCCTGGCGGAAAGCGAGTAGCGTAAATAAGAGAAAGTGTTAGAGCAGTGGACGTTTTATTGAGTGAGATGGATATGAAGAAAATCAAATCTATATTAGAGGAATAATAGAAAAGAGGGGTATTACCCTCTTTTCATATATAAGGAGATGGCAAAAATGAAAGGGAGTTGCACCATAGAAGCGTTCTAAAGAAAAAGCACTGTTTTAGCTAAAACAGTGCTTTTCTCTTTGATTGCACAGTTGCTGCATTTTCATCATGTATGCCTGCTTCTTCAGTAATTCGTTTTTTTACTTTATTTAATAGATGGTCTACTGCTTCACCAAAATAATTAGCTTCGCTTTTTGTGCGGGCTTCTCGTAAACATTTATAGTTTTCTAGCAGTTCCTCTTTTTCGGAGTTTGTTAAGAAATCTTCTATTTTCTTTTTTGTCATACGAAACACCCTTTCTTCTGACAAACGACGCAATAGAAAATATTTATTTTTCATTATAACAATAATTTTTAAAGAAAGTATAGATTAACGTCGTAATAATTTGTCAATTTCTTGAATTTTCTCATCAGCTTTCCCAATTTGTGAATTTTTAGCCTGTTCACCACCTAGAGCTTGATGAAGTAAAAATGTTTGGCCTGAAATAGCGGTTACAATAGATACTTTTATAATTTCTTTAATTAAGGTGACATCGAATAAAACAAGTCCAAGAAGTGCAGCTAGGCTACCGGTAAATATATCGGTTAAAAACCCAAAGTGGAAAAACGTTTTTAAACGGCGTGGAAGCAATAACTTACCTTGGTTATTGATCAGATGGGAAACGAAGCCAGTAACGCCACCAACAAGAACAGCAGTTAGCCATTGATACATTTCCATCGAATCCACTCCTTTTAGTGAATAAGATTCGTTTACTAAATATATATTCCTTTTTAAATTTTATATAAGCATATTGAGAAAGTTTGTTCTGGCTAATTGCTTGTTCAATTTAATTATAACAGAAAAATCTGATATATTTCAGTCTATTATATGAAGCCTTTTTTCATTAATATGAATTCAGAAAGGGGTGCGTGAAATGTATATAGATTATCGAATAAGAAGTGTAGATGGTTATACAAAAAATATAGGTGAACTTGTAAGTATGATGGAGCATACGCGGGCAGTAACATTACAGGAAATAGATGATTTAGCAGTGGAGCAATTGGATTTAATAATGCCGAGTGGTGAGAATTCAATTGGTGCTTTACTGAAGCATATAGCGGCTATAGAAAAAGTCCATCAGCTTATTTCTTTTCAAAATCGTGATTTTACAAAAGAAGAATTAGAAATATGGGAAGATGCAATGTATTTAGGGGAAGCGGGGAGATCTATCCGTGGTTATGAAATACAGTATTATGTACAACTTTTACAGAAAGTTCGAGATGAAACAATAGAGTGTTTGAGACAACAGGATGATGAATGGCTAATGTCAGAAAGAAAGTGGCCTAATGACGTAGCGTATAATCAGCACTACCTTTGGTTTCACGTGCTAGAAGATGAAATTAGTCATCGTGGACAAATTAAAATGTTAAAAAACAAGTTATTTGAAAATTATGTTAAATAATGTAGCTTTTTAATGAGATATTCCATATAATGAGAGTAATTAAAATTAGAACGGAGTGATGTATTATGGCGAATATGACTGATATGAATAATAAATCAAATACAAAGGTGGATGGAAAGGGCGATATTATATAAGATAGTTCGCAATCCTTCCACTTAGTACAAACTAGGGAGGATATTTATTTGAATCAAAATATTTTAGAATCGTTCGGCTGGGATTCATTTTTTGAAGAGCAAGCTGTAGAGAAGAATTATGAAGTAGGGCGTATTTTACTTGAGCATAAGCATATATATCGGATTATTTGTAGTGACGGTGAATATATGGCAGAACTGTCTGGGAAGTTTCGGCATGAAGCGTTAACGAAGGGGGATTATCCGGCAGTTGGTGATTGGGTGTATATAAAGAAAATAGAAAATGAGAAAAAGGCAATTATTCACCGTATTTTTCCGAGAAGAAGTTCTTTTTCAAGACAAGAAGCTGGTAACAGAACTGAAGAACAAATTATCGCAACAAATGTAGATTATCTATTTTTAGTGAATGCACTTAACCATGATTTCAACGTAAGAAGGATGGAACGTTATTTGCTGGTGGCTTATGAGAGCGGTGCAATGCCTGTTATTGTTTTAACGAAGAGTAGTTTATGTGAAGATGTGGAACAGAAAATTGCAGAAACTGAAGCGGTAGCAATCGGTGTTCCGATATTTGTTGTTGATAGCTTAGTGTACGTCGGAATAGAATCATTGCAACAATTTGTTTCACCAGGAAAAACAATTGCTTTAGTTGGATCTTCAGGTGCAGGGAAATCTACTTTGTTAAATGCATTAATAGGAACAGATGTAGCAAAAACCGGAGATATACGTGAAGAAGATAGTAAAGGAAGGCATACGACAACTCACCGTGAATTGTTCCAATTACCGAGTGGCGGTTTAGTAATTGACACGCCTGGTATGAGGGAACTTCAGCTTTGGGAAGGAAGCGCGGCAATTCAAACTACATTTTCCGATATTGAAGATCTTGCAAATACTTGCCGCTTTCGAGATTGTAAACATGAAGGTGAACCAGGATGTGCAGTGCGAAGTGCTATAGATAACGGAACTATACCCGTAGAGCGCTTACTAAGCTATAAAAAACTGCAAAGAGAATTGGCATATGTTATGAGAAAACAAAACATTATTCTGGCAAGAGCGGAACGAGATAGATGGAAAAAGGTTTCTAAACAACATAAAAAAATGTAAAAAACCAAAGGGCTTGTTCCTTTGGTTTTTTTGTATTTGTAAATTTTATAATAATGTTATTCGTATATATAGACAAAAGAAATTAATTTGTTTAAACTTTACAAAGTGTTCATCAAAACAAGTTATAAAAATAGAAACTAAGGAATGGAATATATTCAAAATTAGCTCTATTTAATCTTTAAAGCTTAATATTGAAATGCAGGAGGTTTATAATGAGTAAACTAGTAAGTTGGTTTAGAGATATGAAAGTAGCAAAAAAGCTATTAATTTCATTTTTTGTTATATTAATTGCGGCAGTCTCTATTATTGGGGGCATGTCGTATCAAACAGCTAAAAAGAATTTTGAATCACAAATTATGAGTAGCGCTCAGGATAATATAAAAATATTGGATAATTTAATCAATCAAATGATTGAAGCGAAATTCAACGATGTAAATAATTTTGCACGAGTGATTCATAGTGATATGTATCAAGGAGATAATCAGGATGAACTAAGAAAAACATTATCCCAATATATTAGTTTGAACAAAGATGTAGAACAAGTGTATGTTGCTGGAAACGATAAAAAATTTGTACAAGAACCAAATATACAAATGGCAGCAGATTATGATCCAACAGCGCGTTCTTGGTATAAAGATGCAGTGAATAAGCAAGGTGGAATTGTTGTCACTGAACCATATAAGGCACAAGGAAATGGACATATTGTCGTAACAATCGCAAAACAAACTGAAGATAAAAATGGTGTTATTGCGGTAGATTTAAGTTTAGATAATTTATTAAAAACAACAAAGTTAATCAATATTGGTAAAAAAGGCTATGCTTTCATTTTAGATGGAAAACAAAAAATAATTGCTCACCCTCAAGAAAAATCGGGTGACAAGGCAGATGATTCTTGGGGAAAGAAAATATACGAAGATAACCATGGCACTTTTTCATACACTTATGGTGGTAGTGAAAAGAAAATGGTATTCGCGACAAATTTAAAAACAGGTTGGAAAATTGCGGGGACGATGTATTCAAATGAAGTAGTTGAAGCTGCTCAACCTGTATTTTATAATATGTTAATTGTAATGTTTATTTCATTAGTTGTAGGCGGAGCGCTTATTTATTTCGTGACACTTTCTATTACCAAACCTTTAAAACAATTAGTTGTCACTTCTAAAGAAATAAGCGAAGGGGACTTAACTCAAACGATTCAAATACATTCAAATGATGAAATTGGACAACTTGCTAAAGGTTTTAATGAGATGACACATTCACTACGTACATTAATTGGAAGAATTAATACTTCAGCAGGGCATGTTGCAGCTGCATCTGAAGAGTTAACAGCAAGTGTGAGACAAGCGAGTGAAGCGACTGAACAAATTACATCAGCAATGGATGAAATATCAAGTGGTGCAACGACGCAAACAGCAAGCGTAGAAAATGGTGCTATGTTACTGTTTGATGTAACAGAAGGGATTCAGCATGTAGCAAATAGCTCATCATCTATTAATATTGCTTCTGCTCACACTCGCGAAAAAGCAGAAGATGGCGGCAAGCTAGTTGGAAAAACAGTAAATCAAATGCAATCTATTGCGGAATCTGTTTCACAGTCAGATGCTGTTATTCAGTTGTTGAATAACAAATCAAAGCAAATTGCTGAGATTTTACAATCTACAAATGAAATTGTTGATCAAATTAAAACGATGGTTGAAACGGCTAATGGAATGTCAAAAGGTGCAAATGAAGTATCCATTTCAGTTGGCCAAATTGCAATGACAGCACAAAATAACGCGACGAGTACACAAAGTGTTGCAGCGTCAGCTGAGGAGCAGCTAGCTTCCATGGAGGAAATTGGTTCTGCAGCTGGTACACTAGCTCAAATGGCTGAAGAGTTACAAGTATTAATTGAAAGATTTAAAGTATAAAAAGGGGAGGCTGTCTCAAAATAGCATTAGTGTTATTAGAGACAGTCTTTTAGCTGATATTTTAATAATTAGTGGAGGATGGGCGGAAAAAGGGGTACGGAAACGATTCTAGGGGGATTAGTTATGCCTAGTATTCAAGATACGATATATCCAAGAATTAAACATAATTTAAGTACGGAAGATTTAAGTAGTGTATATACGCCAACAAGAAGTGAAATAGAATGGACAAGTTTGAAAACAAAAGGAACATTACAACAGCTCCCGCCGAACCGAAAAAAGAAATAAAAAAAGAACAACCTAAACAAGATGTTCAACAATCTGTATCGGGATTTACAAATCCTATAAAAAATATCGATCAAACAGCTGCTATGAATGCCGTCAAAGAAAAAGCAAAGAAAGACTTTCCAGATGATTACATGACACAGAATTACGTAGCAGAGGGACAAGATAAGGCGTTTGACCATTTAAATGGTATTGAACTCAAATCCCAGGAAGAACTAAACGTTATGAAGAATGCGATCGGCGACTTCCCTAACGACTTCATGACTACCAAATATGTGTATGAAGAACAGATAAAAGCTATGAACAAGCAGTAATAAGATACTATGTTGTTCATTTTTTCCTGATCGAAAATATAGTAAAACAGAAATCGGATGGGAGTCCAATACATATTATTAAAATTAAGATGGTTCAAGTCAGAGGAAGGCACTGAACTGTACCCCGAATCATGGACACTTAAAAAAAGCCCCATGATTCGGGGTTTTTGTGTATTTTTATCAAAAAACCTCGTTATAATGGAACCAACGATAGAAATGAGGTACGGAGAATGAGTAAAATTATTTTTAACGAAATTCAAATGAAACAGCTAGAAAAAAATAAAAATGTATTAAAAGCGTCGGACCGTTCGATTAGCTATTGTTCAGATTTCAAAGTAAGAGCGGTAAAAGAAAATCAACAAGGAAAAGGTCCTAGCCAAATCTTTTTAGAGAATGGGTTTGACTTAGCTGTGATCGGTGAGAAGAAACCAAAACAATGCTTGAAACGTTGGCGAAGAACCTTTGAACAATTTGGTGAGGAAGGCTTTTATACAGAACGCCGTGGGAAAGGAAGCACGGGACGCCCTTCGGAAAAACCCCTCTCTTCTGATGAAAAATTAAAGAAAGCGGAAGCACGTATTGCGTTTTTAGAAGCGGAATTGACATTCCTAAAAAAGTTAGACGAACTCGAAAGGCAGGCGTTACAGAAGAAGCGTTAACACCACGAGAAACATACACACTGATTGAACAAACCATACGTCGATTCCAATTCCCACGTATGGTGCGTTACCTTTGCACACTGACTGGGGTAAGTCGGAGTGGATACTATGCGTGGCTTCATCAGACAGATAAACAGCTGGAAAAAGAACGCAATGATGAAACAGATTATGAATGGATCCAAGAAATTTTTAATCGAAAAGGGAAAACATGTGGTGGTCGTTCTATCAAAATGGTGTTGGAAAAGACAAAAGGAATTTGTATGAATCTCAAGCGTATTTACCGTATTATGCGTAAATATAACCTTGTGACAAAGATTCGCCGAGCGAATCCTTATAAACACATCGCAAAAGCGACACAAGAACATAAAACATGTCCGAACCTTTTAAAACGCCAATTCAATCAAGAAGAGCCTGAAAAAAGTATGTTAACGGATATTACCTATTTATTTTATGGAAAAGGAAAGAAGGCTTATTTATCATGTGTAAAAGACAGCGCAACACGAGAGATTTTAGCCTATCATGTCTCTTCCTCTTTACGAATGGATATCGTCTATCAAACATTAGATAACTTGAAAGAGAGATTAGGAGAAGTCATTCATCCTGAAGCGCTTCTACATTCAGACCAAGGTATTCATTATACACACCCTGAATTTCAGAAACGTGTAAGAGAAATGGGGATCAGACAATCTATGTCCCGTAGGGGCAATTGTTTAGACAATGCACCAATGGAATCCTTTTTTGGTCATATGAAAGATGAATTAGATTATAAAGATTGTCAAACCTTTGAATCCCTTGAGCTCAACATAAAGGATTATATGGAGGAGTATAATTATAATCGTTATCAGTGGACATTAAAAAAGATGGCTCCGATCGAATATCGGAATCACCTTTTAAGTGCTTGATTTTTCAGGGCTTTTTTATTAAACTGTCCATTTTATAGGGTACAGTTCACACCTTAGGGTGTCTTTTTTATTTCTTTTCGACAAAATATAACAGAATAGTTGTAATTGGATTTGTTATGATTGTTCAGGGAAATCTTACATTTAAAAATATTGATGAAGCTAAAGAATACGAAAAGAGTTTAAAAATAAAACAATAGACTTGAATCATATTTCTCAATGAATAATATAATTTAACATGGTAAAATAATATATCTATGAAAAGGTAATTTTGTATAATATTGTTTATATAAAATATTAAAATGAAGATAAGGGAAGTGAATATGGACAAGAAGCTAACGTATTGGCTAGGATTGATTATAGGAGTAATAGTACTTGCAGCTGGTATGACTTATGGAATGTTACAGTTTGCTGAAGTACCAATGGGTAGTGAGAAGCATGCTTTTGCAGAGTCTGATTATAAAGAAGCACCACCATCGAATGAAGCAGAAATTGAAGGTTCAAATGCACAACTTCACATCACTAAAAATTCTACTGAAGAAGAAGTTATTTCAGCTATGCATAGCATGACTCATCAAAAAGTAAAAGTGAATGACGGACGGGGAGCAACTCCTATGTCTAAAAAGAATGCAGGAAAAGTAAGAAGCATTCTAAGCCAAAATGATTTTAAGAACAAAGAAGAACTATTAGCAATCACTGAAAGATGGGTAAATAGAGATTTTAGTAAAATCGTAGAAGAACATAACTATTTCTGGGAACTTCAAGACGGCAAGATAGGTGAAGCTACAGAAATGGATCCGATAGAAGAGCAAACATTCTCTTTAAATAATTTCGGTGATGAAGTAACAGCCGCATTACATAAATCAGGAGATCTTCAGTACGTTGGAGAGTAATAAACATCTATAAATTATAGTTAGAAGCTTCCCTTTTTGTATTTATCTTTTCTAAATTTCTTCAATACATAGATGTGATCTCAAGTCGGAGGAAAGCAATTAGGGGGATTTAAATAAAAAAATCACTTTAAAATATGATCTCCCTTACTAAAATTAAAATCCTCCTAAGTTAATAATTATTTTAAATTAACTAAAGTGTACATCAATAAAAGATATAGCTCTAGTCCCTATTGGTTTGCTATGAATAAGTGATGTTATGTAATAAAGTTGGTACAAGTTAATAGATGGCAATAGATAAGATGACTTTAACAGGTAATTCAAGGGTTAATCTTATCTATTATCATCCATATTCGAATGTAAAGTATTAGAAATTAAGGTTATGGATAACTGGTATATCTATTCTAGGGAAACCACCCATACCTGTTCCAGGGAAACCGCCCATACCTGTTCCAGGGAAACCACCCATACCCATTCCAGGGAAACCGCCCATACCTGTTCCAGGGAAACCACCGATACCCATTCCAGGGAAACCACCCATACCCATTCCAGAGAAACCACCCATACCTGTTCCAGGGAAACCACCCATATCCATTCCAGGGAAACCGCCCATACCTGTTCCAGGGAAACCACCCATACCCATTCCAGGGAAACCGCCCATACCTGTTCCAGGGAAACCGCCCATACCTGTTCCAGGGAAACCGCCCATACCCATTCCAGGGAAACCGCCCATACCTGTTCCAGGGAAACCGCCCATACCCATACCCATACCCATACCCATTCCAGGGAAACCTATAATACGGTGAGAATCTAATGTCATGTTTGCACCTACTTTTTATAAATATTTCATATTCTTTTACATGTTATGCTTAAAGAAAATAAAAGAGCTTATTCTCATTTGAAATTAGGCAGACTAACTACTGATAAGAGGGTTTTATGTCAATTAGTTGGCGGGGCCCCTACTAATAAAAATCCTCTATTGCTATAAAAATGAAGTCGGAGAAAGGCACCTTAGGGTGTCTTTTCTTTATTTTCAAAAGGACCTGCTCAATTAATGCGTAAAAACATAAAGTAAAATGAATCCGTTAAAATACATGAGTGACCCCTTGTTTTCTCCTCTTATCTAAAGGAGGAACTATTATGGGCTTTGGTGGTAGTTGCAGTAGTTGTGGCGGCGGCTTTGCTTTATTAGTTGTATTATTTATTCTATTAATCATAGTTGGAGCTTCTTGCTTCTGCTAAAAAAAACTATCAGAAAGGACGCTCATTTGAGTGTCTTTTCTTTATGCGTTAAAAAAGCCACCTATTTCCGTAGGTGGCCTTTATCTTTATTACACAATACCAAAGTATACTCTCTTTTTTTCATGAACTTTATGTAATTTTTACAAATATGTAATTATACATATTTGTAAAAATTACACTAAATAAATATTACATGTAATAAAATATAAATTGTGAACACGTTCTATAAAGCAGATTCTCCGATTAGAAGGCGTAACACATCTCAACCATATAGATGTGGCGTTGCTTTAATCTAGCCAAACAAACGATCTCGATTCTCTTGTATTTGTACACTAACAATCTGGTGAAAATAAATGATTCTGTTTTATAGGATGTGTTTACTTAATGTCCAATACATATTATTAAAATTAAGATGGTTCAAGTCGGAGGAAGGCACCTTAGGTGTCTTTTCTTTATGCACAAAAAAAGCCTATCCATTTCCATGGTGGCCCGTATTATGCTTGTACAAACTAGAAACCATTCAAAGTTATTAATAATGATATTTTAAATTCTTCAACACTTCTATCCGGATTAACTATAGTTAATTTACCTTCTTTTATATTATCGGGTTTAGGTAGACTATTAGTGGAAAATGAAGATGCACTCTTACACTTGCAATCATTAGAATTACAGCTTTCAATAGATAACTCTTCACCCGGGATATCTGAAAAACTCAGAGTGGCCCCTCATCCCTAGAATCGTTTCCGTACTCCAAAAACATTAAATAAAGTTTCACTTTATTTAATGTTTGTCGAAAAATAGAGGAATTTGTTAAGTGGGTGTATAATGAATATAGTATAGATTACATATAAAGGAGATCAGTATGGGAGTGTATTGGGGAACGAAAAGAAATTCTTGGCTTAGCTATGTCTCGTTTTGGTTAAGTATTTTATTCTTTGTTGTTTTTTTAATTGAAGTGTTTGTATTTAAAACACTTTCAAATAGCTCATTACAAATCGCTAAATACTTTTATTTTATATTTGTTCCATTAAATATCATTCTTAGTTTAAGGTTATTATTTAAGAAGAATGAAAAGAAAATATTACCGATTTTTAGTTTAATTGTATCACTATTATTTGCAAGTTTAATTATAGTGTTAGCATTAGCAGCTACAGGAAAAGTCTTATGAGGAGAGTGATATAAATTACTCTTCTTTTTTGTGGTTTTTTTAGATGTATAAGTAGTGTGTAGGAAATAAGGAAAGTGATAAGTTATCAGTAAGAGGGCGTACTAGTGAATAGAGAGTGAACTGAAAATACTATATGTTTTGTATGTGTATATAAAGCAAATGAATGCAGTAAGATTCGTGATATATGGTACAATAAACATGGATAGTGATAGAGATAAAGGGTATATAAAATACTCATCGTTTTTTAGTAAGAGAGGGGTTATCTTATGCTATACGAGGATTTGATGACATTATTCCAAGCTACTCCGATAGAATTGGATAGAGGCGGCTGGAAATATATAATCCAGGAACAAAATGATAATTATGAAATTGTTGATGAAATGTTAAAAAAGAAAATGAATGTTGAATTGTATTTTAATGAGTATGATGAGGTGAAAATCACTTTATATAAAGATGGAAGCCCTATTACTACTATGCAAAGAATTGCTATTTCAAAAGTTGAGTTGGATGAAGAAGAAGAAGGCATTCAATTCGTATTAGAACGCATGCCAAGTCGAATGATTCGTTTGCAATTAAAGCCATACCTTGCAGTAGAAATGGGGCCGTACTGGGAAGTATGTGAAGACTGTGAATGAACATGAAAAAACATCCGTATACACGGATGTTTTTTCATGTTTTTTGAAGTTGTTTAAAGGCAATAATCGGTAGTAAAATGATGCTCACCCAACCGATAATAGGGTATAGAATATGAAGTAATTCACTATATCCGATGAAACTAAAGCAATAACTAATTAGTAATATGAAATAAATAATGTTATTACTTTTCCATCCGGTAATGGATTGCATTTGTTTTGTCATTCCGAATATATTCCCAACTAATGTTGTGAATACTTCACCAAAAATGATAAGAACAAAGAAAAAATGGAAAGTTGCATTAAACCTTCTTACAACTTCAGCCATTGGGATGTTATATTGATAAAATTGATCAACTGATAATATTGCTAAATGGCTACATAATAAAATAAAGCAAAGCCCCGCGCCTCCTAAAATGCCACCCCATAAAATAGCTTTTCGATCTTTTACTTCACTGGCCAATGGGACGAGAACACTTTGGGCGAGAGAAAGATTTAATGCGACATATGTAATAGGGCTAGTAATCCATTTCATATTCCAACTTTCTGTAGGAACAGTTTCAATAATAGGAGTTGTACCATGAATAAAGGTTGTAATAGCAAGTCCGATAATAAAAATCATCATAATAGGTACGACAAGTGTATTCACTTCAAAAACACCTTGTAACCCCCGGCTCCCAATAATGAGGCAGGCGATGACTGTGATGAAAATACCAAGTTGTCTCGGGAGACGGAGTTGTTCTTCAAATACTGCCCCGGCTCCTGATAACATAACGCTAGTTACGCCAAATAATACGAGTAATAATAAAGTATTTACGACATTTCCAAATACATCCCCAAATAAATATTTATTAAATTCTTGCGCTGAAAATGCCCCGATTTGTGATGAAAGTAACATCATTTTTGTACCGAGCCAAATAAAAAAAAATCCACTTATACATATGCCAATGGTCCCGTACAATCCGTTAACTGTAAAAAATTCAACAATTTCTCGCCCAGTAGCAAATCCAGCTCCAACGACCGTTCCGATATAAGTAGCAGCGACTTTCTTTGCTACTTGCCATTGTTGATTGTCCATGTTATCCCTCTTTCTTCTATGATGAGCTTGACTTACTATTATGCATATGTGTGAGCTTGGACAATTAGACATATGAAGTAGTTGAAAGGATACATGAATTATATGATATTAGGGAAATATTAAGGTTGTTAAAACTTTGTTACATATAAGCTGTTCATTCGGAAGAATAGGGGATATATGGTAAAATGAAGTTAGGTTATTAAAAGATAGTAACATGATAAGAGGAGTGGATTGTATGAGTACGAAAACAAATGTTGTTGAAGTATTAAACAAGCAGGTAGCAAACTGGAATGTATTATATGTGAAACTGCATAATTATCATTGGTATGTGACAGGACCACACTTCTTTACATTACATGAGAAATTTGAAGATTTTTATAATGAAGCAGGAACGTACATTGATGAGTTAGCAGAGCGTATTTTAGCGTTAGAAGGAAAACCGTTAGCGACAATGAAAGAGTACTTAGCAACTTCAACTGTAATCGAAGGGACAAGCAAAGAGTCTGCAGAAGAAATGGTACAAACTTTAGTAAACGATTTTTCTGCACTTATTCAAGAATTAAAAGAAGGTATGGAAGTAGCTGGTGAAGCTGGTGATGAAACGTCAGCTGATATGCTATTAGCAATTCATACGACATTAGAACAACATGTATGGATGTTAAGTGCATTCTTAAAATAAACATAAATTGATTAAAGAAAAACTCTATCGGAAAATTCTTTCAATAGAGTTTTTTATAATTTTTCAGTTTTCTTTTATGCTATAATATAGTAAAAAGGAGGCGATACGATGTTTCGCTTTTTCAGAACTGGAAAAGAAGATAGGGAAATTACGAAAGATGAATTAGAACAAGCGATGGCTAAGTTTCTAGAAACGAATGCTAATATCGTTTATACAGTCTTAGTAAATGATGATTACACAGTAAATTATGATTTGTTAAAGCCTTATTTACCTGCATTTCCAACAAATTTTTTTCTGATAACGAAGGAAACGCTTGAAGTATTTGAACATACAGAAGAAAATTTAAACCTAGTTAAAGAAATTGATATCGTACAAAAGGCCGTAGATCAATATGTAACAGAAAAAGAAATGTTCCCAATTGTTGAAGATAGCGAAGATCGCCTCATATGCGGAGTGAAATTAGGACCATATTTAAATCGTATATTAAAAAGAAACTTATATATTTCAGAAAAGCATTATTTAGTTTCAAGTAAACCAGATAAGAAAAAAAGAATAGTGGGTAAGATGTTATGAGAACAACAATAATATATTGTTGTCTTTTTTTTTGTTAAAATATTGATTTTTTCAGTTTATTTAGTTTTATACTACAACTAGTGGATAGGAAGGAGTGGTGTATTATGCGTATACATACATTAATTATTAAATATCATTCTGAGAATCAGGTATTGTTAAGTTGAATTGTAGAATTCACCTACTTATACCGTGACCCTAGAATGATAGGAAGATTGGAGAAACAATTATTATAAAAGGTTACGGGGGGAATTTCTATATGAAAAATAGTATGACTTATATTAAGTTATTAAATGAAACGTTAGATTGTTATGCAAATAAAGGAAGTTTTGAGGCGTATTCTTACATAATGAAAAACGCTAAAGATGTAATGGGTAATGAAGCACAAATGAATAATTTTAAATATGCATTAGCAAGTGCAGCAGGACTTGAAGAAGAAGCGCTGCATTTAATGAAGAAAGCAATTATAGAAAATGGATTTTGGTATGGAAGTAAGTATTTAATTTCCGATGATGATTTAAAACCACTACATAAATTTGAAGAGTTTCATAGAATGGTTCAATTATGTAAAGAAAGAGAAGAATTAGCAAAGAAATCGGAACAAGCAGACGTGAAATATACATACAGCAAACAAAATGAAAATCTATTAATAACGCTGCATGGGGATCAAGAAAATATACAAATAATAGAACCATATTGGAACTCTGTAATGGAACAAGGTTTTATGCTAGCGTTGCCTCAATCTTCCCAAATTCAATTTTCAGATGGATATGTTTGGGATAATGTCGAAAGAGGAAGAGAAGAGTTAAAAGGACATTACAATAAGATTATATTGAATAATACATTTGAAAATATTATTATTGGTGGCTTTTCTGCGGGGGCAAGAGTAGCGTTACATTCCATGTTACAAGGTGAAATAGAAGTGAACGGTTTTATTTTTGTGGCACCTTGGCTCCCGGAAATGGAAGAATGGGAAGAAATGATTGGAATATTACATGATAAAAGCATAAAAGGATATATAATATGCGGGAATCAAGATGAAGATTGTTTCGAAGGTACACAGCAATTTGTACAGTTATTAAAGGATAAAAACATAGAACATAAGTATAAAGTTGTGCCTAACTTAAATCATGATTATCCTCATAATTTTGATGAGTTATTAAAAGAAGCTATTGAATATATAGGAAGCAAAAACAATTGATTGGTAGTAAGAAAGGGAGATGCATCATATGTGATGTATCTCCCTTTCGCTATTATAAATTAAAAGCGTCTGCCAATAGGCGATAAGAGTTTAATTTATCTTCAAATTGATGAGTGATTGTGACAATCATAAACTCTTCAGTATTGTAGGCTTTGCTTAAGTTTAATATTTTTTCTTTCACAGAAGACGGATCACCGACGATCATACGTTGACGATTTTCTTTTATGCGGAATAGATCATAAGCACTATACGCATAATTTTGAGCAGTTTCGATAGAAGGAGTACCAGTAGTCCGTTTTCCTTGTTCTAATAGTAAAATCGATAAATCAAGGCTTGATGCTATCTTCTCCGCTTCTTCATTTGTTTCTCCGCAAATAACAAAAATAGATACGATTGATTTTGGTTTATCACCTAAATAGGAAGGTTGGAATTGTTCTTGATAAGCCCTCATTACTTCAGGGCCACCGTATCCGTTAATGAATTGTGCAAATGCAAAAGAAGCGCCTTGCTTTGCGGCAATCATTGCACTTTCTCCGCTAGAACCGAGCATCCACATTTCAGGAGATGTTGTGATAACTGGAGTAGCCTTTAAGTTTGCATAATGATGATTTTCTGGTACTTGATCATGTAAGTACATAGCAACATTTGCAATTTGTTCTGGATATTGATCAAGTGAGACCATTTTACCTTCTTGAAGTGCGCGAGTTGCTATCGGCATACCACCAGGTGCTCTCCCGACACCAAGGTCGATGCGGTTTGGATAAAGTGCTTCTAGAACGCGGAAATTCTCGGCAACTTTATATGGACTATAATGTGGCAGCATAACACCACCAGAACCAACTCTAATACGATCAGTTTTCGCGGCAATATGTGAAATGAGTATTTCTGGACTTGAACCAGCTAAGCTAACTGAATTATGGTGCTCGGATACCCAAAAACGTGTGAATCCTAGTTTTTCAACTTCTTGTGCAAGCGTAACTGTATGTGAAAAAGCTTCAACTGCTGTGCTACCATCTGAAATAGGTGATTGGTCTAATACACTTAATTTGATCATAGAATATACCTCTCAATCTTAATGTACATTCTATTATATATTTACTTACGAAAAATGCGTAGTGAAATGCTCACACAAAAAAGAGGGTGATATTATATCGGCTTTTAACGAGAGAATCCTCGTTCATAATGATTCATTTCGACTAAGTTTAATATATATTCGTAGTTATCGATCTCGAGTTTTATTTGTTCACGTTCTTTATTAGATAATTTCATATTACTAAGTTTTTTGCATAGGTGTTGTTTCTTTAATTCCAAATGCTTTTTTGTAGCATGGTAGTCATAAGTATGTTTCATTTATCTAACTCCTTCCTTACCGTTTCCTTATTATATGAAGCATGGGGAGATGCGAGAGCTATACCTTATGTATTTTTAGTGAATATTCCAATTGCTATGGTGTTATGTTTATAGGAACTTATGAATAAAATGCACTAAACCACTAATGCATATTTTATCCCGCATTAACGGGCAGTAAAACTCCCACCTCAAAATGCGGCTGGAGCAAAGAAGGTAGGTGGGAGATCAACTGCCCGTAAACGCCCGATTGGTTCAACTAATAATCAGTGGGGGATGAACAAAACCCCCACTTCATAAAGTTTCACTTTATGAAGTAAGGGGTGGAATTGTGCAGAAAGATATAATGTTTAACACTGAGATGGATGAAACGTTAAAAGTTATAGATAAAGGATTGAAGAAGACGACACACCCGAAACAAATTATTGTAGTAGGGGCTGGTATGGCGGGATTAGTTTCGGCATCTTTATTAAAGGCTGCAGGACATCAAGTGAAAATTTTTGAAGCAAACAACCGTGTAGGGGGCCGGATAGAGACGGTTAGAATGGAAGATACCGGATTATATCTAGATGTTGGAGCGATGAGAATACCATATTCGCACACATTGACGATGGCTTATATAAGAAAATTCGGGCTCCAGGTGAGTCCTTTTATGAATCGGAATGAAACAGATATTATATATGTTAATGGCCGAAAAACGACATTGCAACAATACGAAAAAAATCCAAGTATTTTAAGATATCCCGTTGAAATGAATGAAGTTGGGAAAACATCTGAAGAATTATTATTATTAGCAGTACAGCCAATTATAAATTTTATTAAAAAAAATCCAGAAAAAAATTGGGATATTGTAGTAAAGGATTTTGGGAGATACTCTACAGGTCAATTTTTAAAGTATCATCCTTATCAATATAATACGTATTTTTCACCGGTAACGATCGAGATGATTGGTGTTCTATTAGATTTAGAAGGTTTTTTGGAAAGGTCATTCGTTGAGACATTAAGATTTTTATATATTATGCAAGAGGAAAGTGGATTTTGCGAAATAATAGGTGGGAATGATAGATTACCAAAGTCTTTTTTACCACAATTAGAAGAAAATATTATATATAATCAAAAATTAATGAAGCTTCATCAACAAGCCAATGGTGTAACAGCCTATTACCGAAATGAGGAAACTTTTGAGTATAGTAGTATAACTGGCGATTTAGTTATTGTTACAATTCCTTTTTCAACAATGCGATTTGTAGAAGTAGATCCATTTGATTCGATATCTCATGCGAAGTGGAAAACAATTCGCGAATTGCATTATATGCCGGCTACAAAAATAGGGATTCAATTTAAAAGTCGTTTTTGGGAGGAACAAGGGCAATTAGGTGGGAGAATTATAACAGATCTTCCTATACGTTATGCGTATTATCCAAGTCATGGAATCGGTTCAAAAGGACCAGCCATTATGCTTGGGAGTTATACGTGGTCATACGATGCATTACTATGGGATGGTTTATCAAAAGGGGATCGTATCTATTACACATTACAAAATTTAGCAACAATATTAGGTGGTCAAGTATATGATGAGTTCATGTCTGGAATATCAAAGAGTTGGACATTAGATCCATATGCGCTTGGAGGGTTTGCACTATTTCAAGCTGGCCAAGAATCTGAATTACAGCCAGTCATTGTAAAACCTGAGGGGAGAATATATTTTGCTGGTGATCATACAACGCTGTATCACGGATGGATTCAAGGTGCGATTGAATCCGGAGTGCGTGTGGCGGTAGAGGTAAATGATTCGAAAGTATAAAATTCAGAAAGTTCTTTACTGTCTACCTTGAGATGGATATTATTAAATACAAAAGAATTATGGGGAGTGTTTAATTTGAATCCATTATTATTCGATTTTCCTTCTGAATTTTATACCGAAAGGCTTTTAATTCGAATGCCAAAACCAGGTGACGGTAAGGTTGTATATGAAGCGATTCAAGCTTCAAAGAAAGAATTAAGGCCTTGGATGGTTTTTGCACAAAAAGAGCAAACAGAGGAAGAAGTGGAAGAGAGTATTAGAAAATCGCATATTCAATTTTTGCAGCGAGAAGATTTGAGGTTACTAGTGTTTTCGAAAGAAACCGGCGAATTTATTGCATCTGCCGGATTACATCGTATTAATTGGGATATACCTCAATTTGAAATCGGGTATTGGATTGATTCAAGGTGGAGTGGAAAGGGCTATATGGTAGAGGCGGCAAAAGGTATAACGGAGTTTGCTTTCACTGAACTGAAAGCAAACCGGGTAGAAATTCGTTGTGATTCTCTAAATAAGAAGAGTAGAGCGATACCTGAGAAATTAGGTTTTAAATTAGAGGGGATTTTAGAAAGTGCGAGTGTTGCGGTAGATGAAAATGGATTAAGAGATATGTGTGTATTTGCAATGACGAGAAATACATATAAAAAAGAAGAGCTGTAAAGTAACGGCTCTTCTTTTTGTACATTATGGGACAGGATGTCCGTTAGAGCTTTCGAAAATTGTAAACCATTGTTGGCGGTCTAAGTTAACTTTTGTTGCCATTGCAGCCGTTTTTACTCGATCTAATTTACCAGAGCCAACGATTGGCATCATTTTAGCTGGATGAGCAAGTAACCATGCATACATAACAGTATCGATGCTATCAATGCCTAGCTCAGTAGCAATTTTTTGTAAAGTTTCACGTACACGTACGGCGCGTTCTGATTGGCCAGTAAAGATTTCTCCACCAGCAAGAGGTGACCAAATCATTGGATTGATTCGTTTTTCTTGGCATAAATCAATCGTACCTTTTTCAAAATGCTCAAGCTGCATCGCAGATACTTCAATTTGATTTGTAATGAGCGGGAAATCTAAATATGAACTTAACATATTAAATTGAGAAGGTAAAAAGTTAGAAACACCGAAGTGACGAACTTTTCCTTCTTGCTTTAAGCGTGAGAACGCTTCTGCCACTTCGTTTGGGTCCGTGAATGGATCAGGACGATGAATGAGCAATACATCAATATAATCTGTATGTAAGTTTTGTAATGAATCCTCCGCGCTCTTTATGATATGTTCAGCACTCGTATTGTAGTGAGCAACATATCGCTCTGGAAATTTCGGTGATGGGGGAGCGATTCCACATTTTGTGATAATTTGCATGTTTTCGCGTAAGGAAGGCTTGAGTTGTAACGCTTCTCCAAACAATCCTTCACATGTATATCCGCCATAAATGTCAGCGTGATCAAAAGTAGTAATCCCGATATCCATACAAGATTCAATAAAAGAAAGTAATTCTTGTTTCGTCATATTCCATTCTGCTAAACGCCAAAACCCTTGAATAATACGAGAAAATTCTAGTGTTTCGGCCATTTGAACTCGTTCCATTATAAGTACCCCCTTGATGAATGATAATGTTTTTGAAAAGGCTTTCTTGCTACATATTATTATATAGTTACAGGGTCGTACATACAATAAATATGTTTTGCTACAAAAACGATTTTCTCTATATGCTATAATGTAAAAACATATAGCTATAAGGAGAGGACGAAATGATTCCAGTAACAATATTAACGGGTTTTCTTGGATCTGGGAAAACGACATTATTAAATCGCATTTTATCAGAAGATCACGGCAAAAAATTAGCAGTGATTGTAAATGAAATAGGGCAAATTGGTATCGATAATCAGTTGATTATGAATGTTGAAGAAGAAATTATGGAAATGACAAACGGCTGTTTATGCTGTACTGTACGTGAAGATTTACTCGTTGCTTTAAAACAATTACTGGACGTAAAAGCAGAAGGGAAAATGGACTTTGATGGCTTAGTAATTGAAACGACTGGTCTTGCAAATCCAGGACCGATTATACAAACATTCTTTTTAGATCCAGTAATTCAATCTGCATATCAAATTAACGGTGTTGTAACAGTAGTAGATAGTTACCATATACATAAACATTTTGAAAAAGGGCTAGAAGCAAAGGAACAAATTGCATTTGCAGATGTCGTTTTAGTAAATAAATTAGATTTAATTGACGAAAGTGAAAAGGAAAATCTTCTGCATGAACTGCAAGGAATTAACCCGACTGCAAAATTAATCGAGACGACTAACTGTGAGGTAGATATATCATCGTTACTACAAATTCAAACGTTTAAAACGAAAGATACGTTACAAATTTACCCTCATAAAGAACATAATCATCTGGAAGGTGTAAAATCATTTGTATTACGTGAAGAGCGTCCGTTAGATTTACAAAAATTAAATGAGTGGATGTCAGCTGTCGTTCAAGAGCTAGGCGAATATTTATATCGTTACAAAGGAATTTTATCGATAGATGGAGTAGATAAACGTATTGTGTTCCAAGGCGTCCATACGTTATTTGCCGCTTCGTACGATAGAGAGTGGCAAGAGGGAGAAGAGCGAGTAAGTGAAGTAGTTTTCATCGGAAAAGATATTAATAAAGAATGGTTCCAAGAACATTTTCAGGAGTGTGTGAAATAAGTCTGTGTAATTGCAGGCTTATTTTTTATGAGCATTCTATTAGAGATAGTATTAGATTGCAAAACGAAGCACATAAGGGAAAGAAACTAAAAATAGAAAACATAACATTGATAAATAAATAATAAAAAGCCTGTTTTCACAGGCCTGTATTTTCATCTATACGTAATTCCATTACAACACCTACAACTGGACCCTCGTCATCAATATCCCCGTTTAAACGGAAGCCGAATGACTCATATAGTCCCATTGCGAGTTTGTTGTCTGGATGTAAACTTAAATAAATTATTTTACATTCAAATTTTTCTTGTAAGAATTGAATGAGTAAGCGAAGGAAACGTTTTGCGTATCCTTTTCCTTGATATTGTTGGTCAATCATAAAGCGATCTAGCCAAACACTTTCATGTTTTTCCGAATACCATCCATACATTGCATACCCTATAAGTGTTTCTCCATCATATAAACCTACTGACGTTCCGTTTCCTTCAAATAATGATTCTGCTAAAGAAAACGCATTACTTTCAATAAATTGCTGCTGGTCTTTTGCTACGTTTAAAGCAGCTACTGAACGCCAATTTTTTGCTGTTACTTCACAAATGTGAAGAGTCATAATTCCAACTCACCTTCTAAATTAATATAGCTTAACAGCTAATATGGATAATTTTACTTGTTATTTCAGTCTCGTCAAGCAGAAGAACATAAAAAGTCGGCTAAATGACATATTTAGCCGACTAGAAAATATAGTTGATTAGTTTGTTGCTTCTTTTAAAGTATTTACGTTTTCTTCCATTAATGTGAAGTAATCTTTATTGTTCTTTGCATCATCCTCAGAAATAGTAGCAAGGTGATTTAAGCGTAAAATTTTTGTACCTGTTTCTTTTTGAATAACTGATGCTACTTTTGGCGTAGAGAATGTCTCAAATAAAATATATTTTAAACCGTGTTCTTTTACTGTTTTTGTAATGTCAGCAAGCTGTTTTTGAGATGGTTCATCAGACGCTGAAATTCCAGCGATTGGAATTTGTTTTAGACCGTAGCGTTGTTCCCAGTAGCCATAAGCTGCATGTGAAACTAATATTTCTTTCGTTTTTGCATTTGCAACAACTGCTTTAAATTGATCATCTAAATCAGTAAATTTTGTTTGTAGTGCTGCGAAGTTTTTTTCGAACTCTTTTTTATGTTCAGGCTGTAATTCTACAAGTGCATTTTTAATTTTTTCTGCTTGTTTCATCGCAAGAGTAGGATCTATCCAAACGTGTGGGTCTTTATCATGGTGATGTTCATCTTCTTTATGACCGTCTCCATGATCGTGCTGCTCTTCTTCAGATGAAGCACGAAGTTCGATATCTTTAGATGCATTTACAACTTTTACGTTTTCTTTTTTTAATGATTTTTCCATTTTTTCGGCAAATGGTTCTAATTCTGCGCCATTATAAACGAATAAATCGGCTTTTGCGATTTGTACAGTCTGTTTTTGACTCGGTTCAAATGTATGAGAATCCGCACCAGGTGGGTAAATTGCTTCTACATTTACATAATCACCACCGATTTTTTTTGCGAAATCAGCAAGTGGGAAAATGGTTGTATAAACAGTTAGTTTTCCATCTTTCTTGGCAGTATCTTCTTTTTTATTTGAGCAGCCAGTAAAAATTAAAGTGAAAATAAGTAAGAATGAAAATATAGTCAATCTTTTAGGCATGAAGTTCTCCTCTTTTCTTTTTTTACCGATATATCTTCCCCAATTATAGAAGAAAAATATCATTTTAATGCAAAACGGAATAATTACGTTTTAGTTCGCGAACTTAGTATAATACATCTTTAATAAAGTTGCAATAAATAATAATCATTACGATTTGATTTTGTTCTAAAGTTGTCAAATATAGATGTATTATTTTTGTGAATGCATGCATATGTGACAACGCTGCTTTCATATATTTGAAAGGAGGGAGAAGAGGGGGATGAGTATTTGGGTTATTTAATGGAAGCTATCTTATTGATATTAGCGGTAGTATTGCCATTATCTTTTGTTCTCATTTTTTTAAGAAGGTTAATAAGTAATTTAGGGGATGCATCAACAATAACAAAATTGCCAATGGAAGAAAAAGAAAAGAAAAAAGAGTAAGTAAAGCACTATGCATACGCATAGTGCTTTACTTATGGTAATATAAAAAGAAGGAAACTCCTAAAAGTTGTATTTTGCTGAAGGAGAGAAAAGGAAACTAAGAGGTATATGCATATATGAATACACGAACAGCGTTAGTACTTGGTGCAAGTGGTTTAGTTGGGCAAGAGATAACGCGTCTATTACTTGAATCAGATTACTACGATTCGGTTACTATTTTTGTAAGAGAACCAATGCAATGGCAACATGAGAAGTTACAGCAGAAGCAAGTAGATTATTCTGTATTAGAGGAATATAAAGAGTTTTTTGCTGTAGATGATGTTTTTAGTTGTCTAGGAACAACAATAAAAAAAGCAAAAACAAAGGCGAATTTTAAAAAAGTAGATTATGAATATACGTTACGAGCAGCTTGTCTAGCTGAAAAACAAGGGGTGCAAAATTTCCTTGTTGTGTCTTCAATGGGAGCAAATCCTAAATCGTTTTTCTTTTATTCACAAGTAAAAGGGAAAATGGAAGAGGAATTGCAAAAGTTAGTGATCGGTGGTATTCACATTTTTAGGCCATCTTTATTAGTAGGCAATCGACAAGAATTTCGTTTCGGTGAACGAATGGCTGAAAAGTTATCTCGTATTATTCCTTTTATATTTAAAGGGGCTTTCAAAAAGTATAAACCCATTTCAGCTAAAGATGTGGCGAAAGGGATGTATATAACTGCGCTGCGAGAAGAATCAGGTATCTATACTTATAATTCAAATGAAATTAAAACGATAGAATAAACAAAACCGAGAAGAATATGTAATACTGAATCTAAAATAATTAAAGATATATAAGATATACTACACGACAACACATGTTGTTTAACAATGTAGTTTTAAGGTGTATCAACACTTTGCTTGATACACCTATTTTTTATGTTTTTATCACCCATTTATCACTACATTCAAACTCTTTATTACCACTTTTATTACTACATTCATTAAGTCAACAAATATGTTATGTCCTTTCTTTTAAAACTGCTTTCTTTACTTTAAGTACAATACTTCACAATTTTTTTACACCTAAATAAATTCAATCTCTTAAAAGTATTATCCATGTGAAAAGATGGCACCTTATTAAAGAAAAGCGCCCTATAGTGGAATAACAAAATAGAGAAATAGAAACAACTTAGGTTATTTCCCTTCAAGTAGGGGTAGCGTCACATGCCCATCAACTTAAGATATGGATATGAAATAAAATCACGATGTTTATAAGAAAGATGCGATACTATATCTTTTCAATTAAAGAATTCTAAATGTGTTTTGATCAAACTTTTTTATAAAAATTGAACATCCAGTCACAAAGAAAGACTCTATTTTGATCAAACTTTTTTCAAAATGGAGTCTTTTTGTGTAACACAGAATGTGGATTTGTAAGAGGTTTTTAATCAAACTTTATAAACAGTATGTTTTTTATCTTAAATCAATTATATCCATAAATTTAAGAAAAATTCTGTTATAAGATGCATCAGTACAAGTTATTAAATTTATTATCGGATTTATGTCAGTTACAGTCATATATCTAGTAAGCAAATGATCATCTCTATAATAAGTAATCAATTTCTTCTCTTCAGAAAGAAATGGACATAATAACATGTTTTCAATACGTTCTTGTTCGTCTTGGGTTAATGTAGGGCGCTCCACTTTTGTCTGCTTTTTAACAATCTTACCAATACCGATGAATTTCTTCGGTATCGAAGCGAATGGAGTCCGCTTAACCATTCCTATTCTTTTTGGCATATTTGTATAGTTCATGCTGTATATCCCCCTAATTGCTATTAATAACCGTATCATTGTATCTAACTTTAGTTATATTAGGATTAATTATGTGATTATAAAATAAATATTTAGAGGTTTTTGGCTTCTTATAAAATCAAACCAATTTAACTAAGCATGATTTATATATAATAGGAGAAATTACTGTGGAGTCCCTTTGTAGGTAAGTGTGTTGTTGCTGGTTCTGTTGATGCAGGATTAGGATTTATAATTGATGTGGAGATAAGGGTTCTGGTGCAAAAACTTAAGGACAATTGCAATGAATCTATAAATCTTGGACATACTGTTACTATTACTTTAGAAAGGGTGCGTGATTGGTATGGAAAATGTATTCAAATGGAGGAATTATCAGCCTGATATTATTTTGTTAACGGTAAGATGGTACCTACGGTACAACCTCAGTTTTCGTGATTTGGTGGAAATGCTAGAAGAACGGGGTTTATCCATTTCTCATACAACGATTATACGTTGGGTACACCAGTATGGTCCTGAATTGGACAAACGAATCCGACGTCACCTCAAACAAACAAATGACTCTTGGAGAGTCGATGAAACATATATCAAAGTAAAAGGTCAATGGATGTACCTGTATCGTGCTGTTGATTCGAAAGGAAACACAATCGATTTTTGCCTAGGCAAAACAAGAGACCAGAAGACTGCAAAGCGCTTTTTCAAGAAAGCTTTGCGGTCTTTTCATGTTTCGCAGCCTCGTGTTATGACAGTCGATAAGAATCCAGCTTATCCTATAGCAATTGAACAGTTGAAAAAAGAGAAAAGCATACCTGATGGTATGCAACTTAGACAACAAAAATACTTGAATAACATAGTAGAACAAGATCATCGCTTTATAAAGAAGCGATGATCTTGTTCTATGCTAGGGTTCAAATGTTTTGACACAGCTACATCCATTCTTTCTGGAGTAGAAGCTATGCATATGATTAAAAAAGAACAGATTGATTTACGGGACCAGTCTGTTCAAAACCAGAAAAAATTCATCCATCAATTGTTTGGACTGGTAGCATAAGATACGATTCCGTTAGGAATATATGCGCTTTATTCTCTTTTATTTTATTTTTGCACCAGCCCCCCCTAAGGTGCCTTCCTCCGACTTGAACCATCTTAATTTTAATAATATGTATTGGACTCCCATCCAAATATTATTTTACCATGTTAAGTTATATTGTTCATTGAGAAATATGGTTCAAATCTATATTTCTAATTTACTTGATTACACCACCAGAAACTCCGGACATTGCCATAATATTAATTATTTTATCTGATACGGTGGCTTCTTCTCCGCCTCCATAGTAGGCGTTTAATGCATCAATAAACCAATATCTATCTTCACGACAAACCTTACAGGAGAGCGTTTAGAAGGCGCATATGATGAACGAATTGTATCGCGTATTTTCAATAACTTTAAAGCGCTTGTTTTCAAAGATACAAAGGATTACAGAAGAAAGGCGCTATCATTCTAAGGGGGAATTAAGATGTGTGCATGTAACGGAACAGGAGTAATCAGAAACGATATGGGAACGGAAATATATCAATTTGGGCCATGTATTTGCGAGGCAGGGAATATTACACCTGAAGAATCGGATAGAAGACGTCATGCCGTTATGGCCGAACTAAGAGAAATTCATCAATTACAACTGGAGGAGGAATGGGATGCCGAGACTTGGGACGGATTTGGAAAAGGAGAATTACACAATCGCAGCACAGCAAAGGAAGTACATGAAGAAATCGCGTCGTAACATGTATGTAGCGTTAGAAGATTTGGACTTGTTATTCGATGAGAGTGAAGTGATTCGATTCCAAGAAATGTGGGAAGAAGATAAAAGTTTCATTGAAATTGCAGTAGAGATGGGAAGACATCAATTAGAAATCGCAGCATTAATCATGGACCGGGCGGATAAGAGCAAGATAAAATCTCGCCCAATGGGGTTAGGGGCATGAAACAACTAACACTTGAGGATGTTGTGGGAAGTTTTGACTATGCAGCAAAAAGTACGTCAGAGAGGTTCTTGCAGCGTAATAGCGTTATGACGTACTCAATAGAGTTTTATGACAAAGATGAGAAGTGGAAGCTTCGTTGGATTGAGGCGGGGTCCGAGGGCGAAGCTATAGGAATGGCTAAAAAGAAATACGGAAAGATACAAATTATTACCACTTATATTTCGGATAGAACCTTAGAAGAGATAATGCATTTGGATTGGGAGGCATAGTGCTATGACGTGTGATACAAAGTTACGCGTGGTTATCGGATAGTGAAAGAGGCAATAACGGGTTTGGATCGACAGGAGTAAAGTAAGACCAATTTTGAATTTTATTCAGGATGGGAATTCAGTGCAACAAAAAGTAATATCTCTCCTATAAAATCCCTGCGGGGACAGGGATTTTATAGGAGAGATATTATTGTCGTATGGTGTCGAAATTTGGCGTATTCGACGAATTAATATTATCACGAGTTTTCAAGTAATTGTGATGGTTGATGTGTCAAAAATGTGTACGACTTTCATATAAAAGCGTTATTTTATTGCTAAATGTATTTAAAAATTTTGAAGAGGCTTTCTAAAATATAGAAAGGGAATTTTTGTTTATATAAATTATGTTATTAGAAATTCCCCTTCATTTATCATTATGGGTATAGAAAATGGTAAGAACTTAAGGTATAGGACTTGTAAGTGGGAATCTTGCTGCAGAAAAACTAAGCATTGATGGAGTCGGTAAAGCTAAAATTCTACCTTTTATAGTAGCAAGAAATACTACTCTTAGGGTATCACCTGGATGTAATCCATAGATAGTGGATACGCTGAAACTAGTAACATCGTCTTTTATATCTCGATAAACGGAAGTGTCATTGACAAATAAATCTAATATTCCCACAAAAGGCTGAATGAATACAGGTTCAAATGTCAAATTTGCATTAATTTGGTATAAACCTTCTTGTTTGGCTGTAAAAGTATTTATACCATCATATTCATTATTAAAATCAAAGAGTTCAGTTGTGAAATTTACAGTTTGAGAGGTAAAAGCAACAGTAAATTGTTCATCAGTTCCTATATTTGCCCTGAATGCAGATTCTATAGCTCCCGGTCCAGTCGGCCCAGTAGCACCGATAACTCCTCTGCGGCCAGTCGGTCCAGTCGGCCCAGTAGCACCGATAACTCCTCTGCGGCCAGTCGCTCCAGTCAATCCAGTAACACCGGTAACACCAGTAGGACCGGTATTGCCGGAAGGACCAGTAATTCCTATTCCGGAAGGTCCAGTAGGTCCAGTGTCGCCGGAAGGACCAGTAATTCCTATTCCGGAAGGTCCAGTAGGTCCAGTGTCGCCGGAAGGACCAGTAATTCCTATTCCGGAAGGTCCAGTAGGTCCAGTGTCGCCGGAAGGACCAGTAATTCCTATTCCGGAAGGTCCAGTAGGTCCAGTGTCGCCGAAAGGACCAGTAATTCCTATTCCGGAAGGTCCAGTAGGTCCAGTGTCGCCAGAAGGACCAGTAATTCCTATTCCGGAAGGACCAGTAGGTCCAGCGTCGCCGGAAGGACCAGTAGGTCCAGCGTCGCCGGAAGGACCAGTAATTCCTATTCCGGAAGGACCAGTAGGTCCAGTGTCGCCGAAAGGACCAGTAATTCCTATTCCGGAAGGTCCAGTAGGTCCAGTGTCGCCGGAAGGACCAGTAATTCCTATTCCAAACGATCCAGTAGGTCCAGTATCGTCGGTAGGACCAGTCGGCCCTGTTGAATCGATTGAATCTGGGTTTAGAGCAGCGGAAGACAGAAATTCATCCATTATATTTTCACCTCTGAAAAGATTTTAATATCAATAATAAATATAGGGGGAGTGTAAAGTGAAGTGGGCAAGTGATTGTATTTTATAAATTTAACAAAATAGTTATTTTGTAAGAATCAAAAAAGAGCACCTCGTATAGGTGCCAGAATAAGAATTATTCAATGATCAAGATAATTACTTACCACCATTTTGATATATATGTTTTAAATAAAAAAATAGAACAAGATTCTTATTTTGTACATCAAGGTAGTCAGCACAATTAACTAACGGCTTGTTGAAAAAAGAAGCCCTGAGGAATTGTTACAGGACTTCATAAGGTTGAGTTATGTCATACTCACAAGGGATTTTAACATGAATGTTGTGGTAAATAAACTGGTAAATGTGTCCGATTGGTTTAGATCTATTATTTTAAACAAAAACGCTATTTGGTAGCTAGACTTAAAAGTAAAAAGAGCTCCGTCTACTGGTCGGAAGCTCTTTTATGAAAATCAGTGAGTTTCGTTCACTAATTGAATATATGTATAGATTATATGTATAGATTATTTTAGTGTGACTAGTACTATAAAAATTTCATTTTGTAGAAAAAAGTAAAAAGAGCACTATCAATTAGTGCCCTTTGTAAAAATAGCGTAAGTGGCCAGCTCACGTTATAAAGAGAGGTAGAATTTAATATATTCACCCCCTGCTTAAATGGTGAAAACAAAAGAACAGCTAGCAAAAGCTAACTGCTCGCCTCCAGAGGAATTGGAGAATGGGTTGTCTGCAGTATTGACGGAATATTGAGTTTTATTCAGGAGGTAGAGGGAAATGATTAATTTTAGACTGTTCCAACTTGATTTTGGTCTGCAACATCAGAATCGAATGTGTTTGTTGCACTAACACCGCTAAATGTATTGGCAACAAAAGCAACATTTGATGAACCTGAACCATTATAAGCTTTTGTATTTTCCTTTGGAGAAACGTTATAAAAATCACCTAAGTTGAAAGAACCGTTACTATTTTGTACAACCAGATTTCCAACAACAGATGGCATAGGTTTCACCTGCTTTTCTAAAAAGTATTTAAATTAGTATATGGTGTATGCGTCTAGAGGTTCATTTGAATCTGAAAATTTTGAAATGAATTTTGTTAGAAAACACAACAAAATAATCCTTTGAATAGAAAGCGAGGAATAAAAATGGGACAAGGTAACCGTGGAATGGCATTTGAAATGCTTACCAATCTAGCTAATGAAATGTATCAAAGAGGGGGAGTGGCACTTATAAACAAGCGTCCAACTCCTGTGAAGGTGTTAAAGAGTAAAGGTGGCCGTGTGCTAAATAGATTCTATGAAGCTAAAAGTACAGTAGACTATGACGGCGTGTCTGTTGCATTTGAAGCGAAGTCTACAGAGAGTGCTACACGCTTTGATTTAAAGAACATTGCACAGCACCAGTTAGACTACTTTGAAAAAGCAGAGAAGATGGGAGCAATTTGTTTCTTCCTTATTGAGTTTAGCAAGGACCAGTCAATATTCGCGGTATCACTATCAGTCATTCAATCTTATGTAAGGATATCGCAGCAACTAAAAGGTAAGAAGTCGATACCGAGAGCAGACTTTGATATTTATGGATACTTAGTAGATCAGACAGAACGGGCGCCAGTTGATTACTTACAATACATTGATGAAGCAGTATCTCCAGTTATGTTTGATAGAATGATTCAATTCGATCAGGACCATAAAAGGGTAACGAATAACATTGAAGCAGCAAAAGCGAAGATGGCCAACAAGAAACACAAATTATTAAAGGCCTAATGGATAAGGGAAACATGCAGAGTGGATGGTGGGGGCTACTCGCTATGCATGTTTCCCTTATTCAACAAAGAGGTATTAAAATTTCACGTACCTGATGTGAATGTAAAAACCAAAATTTGAAATAAGGGGATTCCTTCATGGAGAGACAATTAACATTATTACCAGCAATCGATGACAAGAAAGTACAAAAGGAAGTAGTCAGCATCTTAAAGGAATACCGTGCATTAAAGATGCGATTCAATAATGAAGTGGAACAGGAAGGGATCAGTTTGTTTCCTGAGTTACGTGATTCAAGAGTGACGAGTAGGATGAAGGTGCAGCAAATAGAAAAGACATTAAACAATATCTTAGATGAAGATGAAAGAAACATCATTACTATGAAGTTCTTAGATAATAAACCAGTTAAAGATTCGTTCGTACAAAATGAACTGATGATGAAAAACTCATACTTTTACGAGAAGAAGAAGAGTGCCATTAAATTGATTGCTACTACATTAGGAATCATTTAAAAATGGTAGAGAAAATGTAGAGAAATAGCGTATTTTTTGGGGAGTTTTTGCAAATGAAATCAATGGTAAGCTATTCCTATAAACAGTTCTTTGAAAAGAGAATACGTTTTGGGGATAGCGTTCCCATTATAATAAAGTTACTCGGTGACGCGGAGGCTAGAGGGGATAAGAGCTTCCCGAAATTATTTGTATTTATCGATCAGCTCGGAATGCGTCCTCTGGGTTGATAATAAATATAAGTCTATTACTCTCTAGTATGTCGGTTCTTGAAAATGGAATGGGGGTGGTTGCTTATGATTGAGTGATACTTACATTAAATTTTAAGAACAATAATGTTTTACCAAGTACATCAGTAATTACTCACGATCTTTATTGATGTAGCGAGCAGAGAGCTTCCGCTTTTTGTTTGAGCTAACGTAGCGGAGCCTTCTCTCCGCCCCCTTGAAAATACGTTAGTCCAAACAAGGCGTCGGAAGAAACATATACGTCTTGGATATTATATAGATCCTTTAGATTTCGACATAGGCCAGCAAAGGTGAAAATGACATTAAGTAGCCGAAGTATTGAGCAAGCTCTACGGAGTGTAAACGAGAAGATTCTTAGTCTTCTCCCAGTCACCGAACACAGAGCGTGTAGCCATACTAGTTGATACGGCGGCTTGGAGAAGCCCGAGAGTATCTAGAATACCAGAGGCTTGAAGAGATATTTATTGCCATTTGTTATCTCTCTTCCCCTTTGAGGAGCTGTCACCTTTCGGTGATGGCTTTTTCTTTGTTATATAGAAATTACACATTAAACCAGTGAACATTCTAATCAGACAGGCATATAATGGATTCGTGGGACGAGTTATCATATGAGGTGAGACTTGGAGCACCATACTTATTTTTGAAGAGTATCTAATGGCAGGTACTCTTTTTTATTGCAGCTTTTGATAAGGACATGCATATATTGAATTGTGGGACAAGTTTTTCATGTCTCATTCAATACCCATAGGAAACTCCTTATCACATTAAGAGCACCCACGGCATGGGTGCTCTTTTAAATTTGAACAAAATGGACATTTGGATTAAAGGATATCTATATAAATAGGTAGAATCTAGTGATTTGGTTCACATTTTAATCCAAGGGGTACAAATTCGATGCGACGTGAAAGGATTTGTTGAAACAGTGGAAGGCGGATTTGCAAGCTGTTCAAGAAGAAAAGAGGCTGAAGAAGAAGGCTAAGAAAAACAACAAAAAATATAGCATTCCTGGTAATACAGCTGACTTCATGAATGGAAAGAATACTTATCGTAAAGAGAATGGGGTATGGAAGCAAAGAAATAAATAATGTGAGGATAAATGAGTTTGATTAAGTGTATAGCAATTATCGTAGGCGCTGCCGTGATTTGGGTGGCGTCTTGTTTGTTGTTAGGGAAAGATAAGGGATGAAATAGATTTGAAACTTAAAGATTAGATAATAATATTATTACTTTAAAATGCAGAAAGTAGCCTAGTAAACAAGCCGTTTTTGTTTTTTAGCATAGAATATGATGAATCCTAGAGTTAAGAGGAGGTAATTATATTTATGGAATGTAATTGTAATTTCAGACGTTCCCGAGATTGTGATAGATTTTGGGATGATTTAATGTTCTGCAGACGCAGAAATAGAGATTGTGATGACCGTCGTTGTAGACGTGACCACGACTGTGATTGTGATGAATGTCGTCGTAGACGTAATCATGATCATGACTGTGATTGTGATAAGCGTAAAGATTGGTAAAGTCCTTTGAATGAGTGCGTTTCTTCACAGCACTCTTTTTTTGTTTATGGGTTTCCTAAATTTATACTTATTAAATACGAAGAATGTAGTTGCAATTCGATTTAAGAACTAACAAAATAAACGAACTCAACGAACGGAAATAAATGTTCTCTTTACCTGTCTAAAAGTTGACCTTCTTGTACAATTTAAATTTATAGGGTAAAAACTTTGTAAACAGATAGTTGTTAATGTCTAAAATAAAATTATATAATTCTTAAAAGAATGAAACCAGATTTTGTGTTTACAATATGTCCAAAAACAGTTAAAGTCTATCGGCAATTAGGAGTCCCAGCTGCTCATTTGGACTTTGGCTTTGAAGAAACAGCACACTACAAATCTCCTAAATCCTCAGAATACAATTGTTCAATTGCAGTTGTTGCAAATGTATATCCTCATATTTTGGGAAAATACCCTGATCATTTTAGAAGTCATGCTCTTAATGCCCTAATTCGACCGCTTTTGGAAAAAATATTCGTATTGATTTTGGGGGGAATAAATGGGATGAAATGAATCGTTTTTTTGGCATGGATATACCAAAAGACTGGATTCATGGCCCTATGCACTATTTAGAGACATATAAGGTGTATAACTCGGCAGATATTATAATAGGGTTACAAAATTATCAAGAGCTAATTACCCAAAGAACGTATGAAATTTTAGGATCGGGTGGATTTCTTCTTACGCTAGATACTCCAGGTGTTAAGAAGATATTTAGGCCAGGGAAAGATTTAATTACGGTTTCATCATCAAAAGAAACACTTGAAGCAATACACTATTTTTCGAATCATCCAAAAAATAAAGCGAAAATTCAAGAACGGGGGCGAATAACAGTACAGGAGCATACTTATCAAGCTCGTGCTAAACAAATTATAGATACACTAATTGAGCATAATATATTAATAGAAAGAGAAAAAACAAGTAAGCAAACAGGGAAAATGATGTATGTTACTGATTTAGAAGAAGACTATGAAATGTATACAATTGAAAAAGGAGATACGTTACACGGGATTTCAAAGAAATTCGGTGTATCTATTGAATCTTTAAAAAAATTAAATCATTTAACATCTAATATGATAGTAGAAAACCAAAGATTAGCAATAAGAAAGAAGAATATCGAATGGAATTTTTAAATTGCATATAACGAACTTTAAGAATTCTTAAGATTTGACTTTTATAGATTTCACCCCAGACCATGGGCACTTTTAAAAAGCGTCTGTCTGGGGTTATATTTTATATACGCATTTCACTTCCTTTTATAAAGAACCTAATAAGATGGGATGGATGAGAAGCAAAAATTTGGTTCATCACCGTAACATGGGGTTGATATTTTGCAAATGAATCAATTTTAGCACACTCTAAGTGTCCACTCAGAATGGAGTGTACATCTATCCAAATGTTACCCTGTCTTTTGGTGATGAACTAAAAGTTTACATATTTTCTTTAGCATAGAATCCGTACAGTTGAATTTGTCTATATGACTTTTTCACTACAAGTATCCATAATAGTTGGAGAACCCCTGTTTCAACTGCTCTGTATTTAAATAAAGAGGATGCATACCATATATATCGTCCATATTCGGGATACTTAAAGGATTCCAATCAGGTTTGTCTAAGTTAGAGAAGAAAGGACAAATATCTAAAGAGGTGAAATGGATGCAAATCCTACTAATTCGTCATGGAAAATCTGAAGATGATTTTTTAGAAGAGGGTTATAAAGGATCTACTGATTTACAGTTAACAAAAAGGGGATTGGAACAAGTTGAAAAAATGTCTAGTTATATATCAAAGGAACTCTCTCCAGAACTTATTTGGTCGAGTACTCTATTGAGAGCAACTCAATCTACTGAAATTTTGAATAATGCTGTTAAATGCCCTGTAGAGTATCTAACTGAGTTATGTGAAATGCAGAATAGAGAGAGTAAACTAGACTTTAGATTACGTGCTGAGAACATCCTTGCAGCTGTTAGAGAAAGGGGGAAACAGTACAAACGAATTGCAATTGTTTCCCATGGAGGAGTGATTACAAAAATTATAGATAGCTTCCTTCGGTTACCGAAAGAACATGATGTGTGGTTCCATACTGACAACACAGGCATACATCTACTTGAATATAAGTCAAATTTCCGTATTATTAGGTTTAGTAACAATACCAATCATTTAAACTAAGACAAAAGTCAACTTCTGAAATCGGGAATTAAGTAACCTACTAATCATTTTTTTCATATTCATCATTGTAAAAAGATAAAAAGAGAACGATCGGAATGCCATTTGTATGGGCAACTGATTGCCATTCTACTCTGTTCTTCTACCATGTTTCAAATGCGGCAATTACTTCTTATGAAAAAGAAACGAGAACTGAGTGAATATAAGGCAATATATATGATTAAAGATTACTTTCTTCTTCTTTTCCAAGCTATACAGAAAGACACCCAAGAGCTATCAAAGATTCTAATTCGTCTGTTCAACCTCCTACAGCAAAACGAGCGAAAATCCCATCGGTATGAGAAGGAAACAGTCTTTGATATATTAGGTGTCGTTTACAATTGTAACATGTCTCATAATCAAGCGGCCTAATTCAAAAAATGAAACCCGATAAGTTTTATTTCACATACAAATCTTTAATTTCTCTACACATACCCTTTAAAAAAAGAAACAATCTCTACTATAATTGACATTGTATGAGCTTAAGTTGATAGCGATGTGTTTGTACACCACATCTATCAACTTAAGCATTTTTTCGTTTTGGGACACTTGTTTCTCTTATCTTAATAGTGATGTGGTGAGACCTATTAATTGTAATCATCATTTTGATAATTGTTATCTAATCTCAGCACGCTTCCATATGAACGATATTATGTTTTTACTTATACTGAGGCTCTTCCTGTTCAATTTGCTGAAGTCGAGGATTTAAAGATTCAATAATTTCTTGAGTTTGTTGTGCTGCACCTATATATAATTGTTTTGCTTGCTTGTTATCAGTATCAAGAACAAATCCTTCTAGGCATGCTTGAGCACTCTTTAATCCAGCAATAGTTTGTTTAAGTTTAGTGATTACTGTCATGTAATATTCCTCCTTGTAAATGTACTTCAAAACATAGAATGCCTCTTTTGTTATCATAGTACGATTTCAAATTTTAGGGTTATGCGAATGGAGAATTTTACAGTTAATCATTCAAAGAAGAATTTTTTAGCTAATAAATGCATGGAATAGCTTTGTCCCAATAACAAAAGAAAAAGAGTACATATTTAATATGTACTCTTGAAAAAGGAAGTCTATAAACGTGATGGAATATTATATGTTTGTCGCGTTTAAAAGTTCAAGGAAATCAATAAAATTGTTATTTAGTAATAAATAGAAAGAACACATGTATTCAGCTCATGTTAAAATATGTACTTTCATATGAAGGGTAAGAAGAAAAAATAATTATGAAGCAAATATTATACGCCCTAACTTTATCTGTTAAATATCAAAAAACTATAAGGATGTATTCATGTAAATATTGGTAATGGAGAGGCTGACCAACAAAATCCTTATTTAATATTGAAATGAAAAAACATGTACAAAAATTGTACATGTCTATATAAGACCTATGCCTTATCTCTGTAAATATATGTTTGTTTTATGAAAATGTTGAGTACCTTTGAAAAATAAAGAGTACTTTAAAAGGTACTCAACAACTAATACTGAGGTGACTATGATTATTATATGTACGTTTCCAATGAATGAGCATTTTATTAAAAACCTTTAATTCATTATATTAAAATGCACAAATAAATATCGATTGAGATCACACCTTATACAGAAAGGTAATAATTATAGTTTTTCGAAACATGAGATTAGCGAATGGGTTCAGATAAAATTTTAAAAATATAAAAGAGATCTTAGTGGTCTGAAATCAAAAGCAAAATATTATCTTTAAAGAGAAAGTAACATCTTGATATGAAATTGTTTTTAAAAATCTTGATACAAAAAACATTACAAAAATAGTTATTCAAATAAAAATACATGCTGGTCTAGGTTACATATGTAAGTGATGAATCATAGAATGTGAGATGGGACTACTGCAAAATCAAGAAATACTTATTAAGGAGATATAAAATGAACAAATACTTTAATAAAAGAAAAATAAGTAGAAAAGATTTAGTGGAATATAAGCTCATTGGAGACGGAAAAGATGGAGAAGTATACCAATTAAGCCATGATAAATGCGTAAAAATATTTTTCCTGGAAGAAACTCAAAAAAAAGAGTTGAGAGCTCTAGTAATTGGGCAATCATCACCTATTATTCCAAGACTTTATGGATATGGAGAAAATTATATTATCATGGAGTATATACAAGGAATTTCACTTGCACGTCACTTGAAAAAAGAAAAACAAATTACAGAAGAACTAACTGAAAGGATATTAATAATGTTGGATGAATTAAAAAGGATTGGATTTACTAGGTGGGACACGGAAGTAAGACATGTGTTAATAAATGAAGAAGGTCAGTTAAAAGTCATTGACCATAAAAGAGCTTTTACTTCAAATAGTGAGGTTCCTACGAAGTTGTTAAAAGGGTTTAAGAAATTTGGACTATCACAAGATTTTCTGAACTATGTGAAAAATATACGTTCTTCTGTTTATAATAGATGGGCGGAACATCGATAAAAAACAGATTATCTTGTGTATAACGTTTTTATATTGAAACTTTCATTTGGCTTCTTAATTATTCCCTTGTAAAATTCATTATAAAAATGAATAAATATATATGTAAATCTTAATACAAGATTATTTTCTCTCTCTTTTTGCGGGCAGTACCCCCATCGTCATCAAGCTAATAAAGGCAAATACCCCCAAAATAAGAAAAATGGCATATAAGGTTCTATATTTCATGTTGCAAGCAAAGTAAAAGAACCCTACACAAAGCCGGATTCTCTTACAAATGTATTCGTTTATAAAAGGCTGCACTAAAGGAATTGAGCCTGAAACACTCAATTCCTTTTTTATGTTATAACAAATGAATAAAAATTTTCAATAAAGGAAATTCCTTTTTGTCTTAAACTTAATTACAAATTGAAATTTTGAAGCAGAAGAATAACAGAACCACTCAAGGTGTTTTCTTAATCTCGCATTGCCCCTGCCTCTCGGGAAGTCATTGCCCCTTGTCCTTCACTTACATCTTTTTGGATGTCTTGCTTTACTTTGTTTGCATCAGTTCCAACAAAATCAGGTTTCAAAATAGAACCCGAATTTTCTTTAGCTTTGTTATGATTTAGCATACAAGTCCTCCTCAATTTCTTGTTTAACGATCTTATTATTTACAAAATTCATTTGGTATATCCCGAGTAGTTGAGCGAATTTTACGTAAAGTAAAAGGGATTTAAATTGTATAAGTGGTTTCTTATTTTAGGAATAGCCATTAGTCGGATTTTATAACTTTTCGCTTACATTTTTGATAACATTTTCAATAGATTGGCACATATAAACTGAAAAGCCCCTCCGGTACTTCTGAAGGGACACATTAATATATTCATTGTTATCAGCTATTTATAGTTCTATTTGGTGAGAGTCTCCCTGAATATACATACATATACTCAACAGTGACAACATAATACCCACAACGAAAGTCATAGGATTATCTTCTTTTTCCTTGTCAAAAGTAAAGAAAGTTACTATACAAAAAATAATTGTGAATATGGGCATGATTACAAATGCGTAACCGAATATAAATGAAACTCCACCCATAACCATCCCTATTAGTCCATATAGATTTTGGGTTGGAATTTTTTCTATAAGTTCCCTCTCATAATCAGATATGCCTTCATAATCATCTTCTTTCCATTTGTTCTTTAGTTTATTAAGAAAATTGATTGTTTTTTTGAAAAACTTCATTGTTTACACTCCTAGAGATTACATGAACGCTACGGTTTATTAAGTTTTCTCCTCTTTATTTTAACAGTAGGTACATTTGCTTTTTCTAAATAAAAACTATTCATTAGTCTAAACCATTACATAAGTAAAGTAGAAAAATAAGAATAGAAGATTGAAATTTTGTTTAAAACGTGGAAGTCATTTTTTGAAATTGATGAATGTAAAAATATTAAAAGAGAACGCCTAGAGTGTCATTTATATGGACAACTCATCGGCATTCTCCTCTGTTCTTCTACGATGTTTCAAATACGACAGTTTCTGCTTGAAAAGACAAAGCAGGAACTGAGTGAATACAAAGCGATTTATATGATTAAAGATTACTTTCCTTTACTGTTTCAAGCGATAGCCGCTGGCACAGAAAAACTTTTAAAAATTCTGCATCGTCTTTATCTGTTGCTCAAAAAGAATGGTCGTAAATGTCATCGGTATAAGAAGATGACCGTCTTTGATATTCTAGGGATTGTGTATAAAACGACGGTGAAGCATAGACAAGCTGCCTAGCGAAAAAATCACGTTTTAATAGGCTTCTTTAGCATGCCTACTTTTCTATCAATTGCTAGTTTTAAAACAAGGATCGTTTCATATCTAGTAATTTACTCGGTTAGCTTGATGGGCATGGGGTAGTACCCCTTATATCATAAAATTGTTGGGGGAGTAAAGAAGTTAGGGCGGAGATAGACTGGCAAGGGTATGAAAAGATGGCAAACAATGAAGCGGTATTTCCGCTAATGCCAGTTTCTTTTTGTAGCATCATTCATACATTAGGATTAGGTCGTATAGGGAGGGATAAGAGTTATGAGAGAGTGTGTTTTAGTTATTGGTGCTCACCCAGATGATGAGTTATTAGGATCTGGAGGGACTTTAAAAAGATTAGTGGAGAATGGCCATCGGGTTATTTCAATAATTATTGCTTCAGGAAGAAGGGAGGAAGCGGATCGGATACATCAACTAGGCAAGGATGCAAATAAAGAAATTGGTATTGAAGAAGTGATATTCCTCAATCATCCTAATTTAGAATTGGAATTAATTCCGTTGCATCAATTAACGAAAGAATTAGAACAATTAATACAGAACTATAAACCAAGTAAAATTTTCACCCACCATTATGGAGATGTCAACATTGATCATCTAATTACCTTTCAAGCGGTTTTGACCGCAACGCGACCTCTACCTAAACGAAATCCGATAGAATTAATTACGTTTGAAACGGTTTCCTCTAGTGAGTGGAATGTCTATACAAATGATAAAGTTTTCAAACCTAATTATTTTGTTAATATTACAGATCAAATGGATTCAAAGATTGCGGCGCTCAAACATTATGATGTAGAAATGAGAGATTTTCCTCATCCTCGTTCGTATGAAGGCGTTCAGCATTTAGGAAGGGTTAGGGGTATGACGATTGGCGTACCATACGCTGAAGCGTTCGAAGTGATAAGGAGGATCTGGCAATGAGAAATGAGAGTATGTTTCCGTATTCCTATTTAATCGAAGCGATGGATAAATATTTTGGAATGCATTCACCTTCATCACCCAAAAAGAAAGATGCAACGAGAGAACGATATGTAAATGCAAAGCCAAAGGTGACTTCAAAGAAAAGAAGACTTTCTATATTAATTGCTACGTTTTGGGATTATCCTCATACGGGGGGGTTATCTAATTATATTACAGCACTTAGAGAAGGTTTAAAAAAATTGGGCCATAAAGTCGATATTATATCTCCTAATCAATTTCTTACGAGCGAAGTAAGAAACATGCGTAAAAAGGTTGTTCCAGAATTGAAAAATTTCTTTTCTGCACGTTATGGAAGCTATAATACCACGATTTTGAGAAATTGCAGACGTATGTATATCTACGAAATGATGTTGCTTAAAAATATCAACTTAAAAAAATATGATGTTTTTCATGCGCAAGATTTGTTTACAGCCAATATATTGGGAAGAATCAATCGACTTTATAAGAAACCTTTGCTATTTACACCCCATGGGATGTTTACTTTTAACCGGGTGAAATTTGGTATATTTGAAAAAGATTCACTAGAAGAAGCCTATTATAAAACATTAGAAAGTAAAGCTATTGAATTTGCCAATCATCTTATTATTCTCAGTGATTCATTTCGTCAACCGTTAATGCAACTGGGGGCAAAGCAAGAGGAAATGACAACTGTGCTTACGGGTATTGATTATCCTGAGAAGTATGATGTAAAAAATACATTGGCACAGAAAAAAATCGTTATTACATGTGTGGCGAGATTAGGACCAAGAAAAGGTCATAAAGTATTATTTGATGCACTTTCACAGATGGAAAGGAAATATACTGAAAACATTAAGGTGCTTATTGTCGGAGATGGCGAGATGAGAGATGCGTTAGAAAAGCAAGTTGCTTCTTTGAATCTTTCCATGGTGGAGTTTTTAGGGGAAAGAGATGATGTACCAAACATTTTAAGTAAAACCGATATTTTTGTACTTCCAACTCTAAATGATAGTCTGCCTATTTCTATTATTGAGGCCATGCATAGTGGAGCTTGTGTCATTTCGACAACATCGGGAGGAATACCTGAATTAGTGCATCACGAGAAGACAGGTATTCTAGTAGATGTAGGAGATGTAAATAAACTAAAACACGCATTAAAGTTCGTTATTGAAAACCAGCAAGATCGGGAGAAGTTAGGTGAAAATGCCAGAAACTTCGCTAAAAAATATTTAACTAGAGAGACAATGATAGCTCATATCGAAAAAATCTACAAAGATATTTAAGTGAGGAAGGATTCTATGTATCATGAACACAGTGCAGTTGTACTGGACTTAAGTGCCAATGGAGTTGGAATTATTAGAAGTTTAGCGAGAAAAGGAATTAAAGTTTATGCGTTTGATGTAGAGGGGCCTTATAAGATAGGGAGATCACGCCTTGCTTCATGTGGAGTATGTCCAAGTCCTTTATCGGAAGAAAAGGAATTATTAACTTTTTTAATCCACTTGGCTAAAGAATTAAAATTGAAACCAGTTTTGTGTACAGGTGCGGATGATTATGTGGTATTTATTTCAAAATATCGAGCGGAGCTGTCTGACTACTATTTATTTTTGTTTCCTGAGCATTCATTAATTGAAACAATACTAGATAAACATAAAATGTATGAACTGGCTGTGAAGCATAATATTCCATGCCCGAAAACATATGTGATTGAACATAAAGGACAGTTAGAAGAAGCAATATTGAACCTCGGTTTTCCATGTATATTAAAGCCGACTTTGGGCCATAAGTTTCGAAAAAAAATAAATAAAAAGGCTATATTTATAAAAGATCCAGATCAACTAAGAAATGAGTATGAATTGTACCGACAGCATGGAAAGCTCATCGCTCAGGAAATCATTCCTGGAGACAATCAGCATTTTTATAAAGTGGCTACTTTTTATGACGACAATATGGAGCTATTAGCATTATTTTCTTTGCAAAAGAACCATCAATTTCCAGCTGACTTTGGAACAGGAGCTCATATTGTTAGTAAACAGATTCCAGAACTAGTGGATGTATGTTTACCTCTTTTTAAAAAAATACAACTTAAAGGTATTGGCATGGCAGAGTTTAAAAAGGACCCGCGAGATGATGTTTATAAGTTTATTGAAATCAATCCCCGTTTTTGGTTAACTCATAGCCTAACAGAATCTGCAGGCATCGATTTTGCTTATATGTATTATTTATATCTAACCAAGCAAAACCCAGCGCCAAGACTTAAACAAAGAGACGGTATCAAATGGATTTATCTTGTGCGGTATTATTTAACGTTCCGTGACAAGAAAAAAAGAGCTGAAATGACATGGCAAGATTTTTATGAAGGCTTGCGAGGAAAAAAAGAGTTCGCTCTTTTTGCGTGGGACGATCCGATGCCATTTATTAGAAGCGCATGGTCTCATTTGAGGAATGCATGGAAACGAAAATGAAAATGAAAGGAATGAAATCATTGTATGAAGCAAAAGAATTATCCTATTATTTAAAGAAGTTTAGAATTTCAGATAAAATCTCTTATTCAATGGGTGAAAGGGTAGCAATAGATCCTGCTAAAATTGAATGTCTGAAATCAACAACAAGAACTAGTATCTACAAATTATTTCTTCGAAAAAAAATGAAAAACTATCCCATTATTTTAAAAGTATATAATTCAACAAGCTACAGAAATGAAGTAGAGATTCAAGTATATGAAAAAGCGTATCCGATATTGAAAGAGTTTCTTCCTCAAATATATTATATTGAAAAAAAAGGAACTGAAACCTGGATATTCATGGAGTTTGTCCAGCAAGTACGCGGCCAGATTACTTTCTCCCCAAAACATTTAGAACATATTATCCCCACTGTTGCCAAACTTCACGCACACACATTTGAAGACAATTTGAAAAAACATAAAAATATTTGGAATGAATGGCTCCCCATTTATGAATCAAGCAAAATGAGAAGTGGTCGATCTAAATACATTGGAAGAACGATTACTTTTCTCGATGATGCAGTGCAAGACGATAGGGTAAGTGAGACCATTAAACCCTATCATAAATCGCTAATAAAACTGTGTCAGAAGGGACCGGATTTTTTTCCGGAATTATTTGAAAACGGTTCATCTATAACACATGGAGACCTTCATATGCAAAATATATGTAGTAATAATGTGACACTAGATGCTCCATGGAATATTCAGTTTATCGATTGGGAGTCTATTAAATACGGACCCGTCTGGTTTGATATGGTTGTTTTAGTCGAAATATTATTAGGCTTTAGAAAAGATTGGCAGAGCAATGCAGAAGAGATTCGCACGCATTGTGTGAATTTATATACAAAACAAATGCAGAAGAATGGGATTGAATTTAAAACAGCTCCAATTGATCTTTATAAAATGGCGTATTTGCAGAGAACATTAGAAAAGGGGCTGCATACTCAGTTACGAAGAATATTCAATAACCGTTCTGGTTGCGAATTATTAGCATATCATCTTGAAAAAGTTTCAATTTGGGGAGAAGAATTAGGTTTATAGAGGATAAATCTCCCTTGTATCATTAGAAGAGTTAGGATGTAATACTTTTGATTGCAATAAAGGAAGAGTGAAATAAATATATCAAATATAGAACTGCAATTTGGATTTGGCAGGAGGCACATCTATAGATTTGGAAAAAGATGTTTAGAAAAGGACGAATTTGAAATGATAATGGGCTATAGAGCTCTAATCCCTTATAAAAAATTACCGTAGGGAATCTTTTCCGATGGTAATTTTTTTTCGATGGCTTATATTGCAAAGGAAAATTTTTTAGGTGCTTTTAATTTATTAATCAATACGTATCCCTAGATAAGAGAAATGATAATAAATTTGTATTTTAATAGAAATAGTAAATATAATGTGAATGATCCAATTATTTATATCAAACCTCATGTTCGTTCAATTAGTAATAACTAATCATGGACAACTAATTCAATCCTTATTTAATGACTTAGACTCCGATACAGCACATGAGCCAACATTAAAGACTGATATAGGAGTTACCATCATTGATGAGGCCCATGAATTTCAAGAAGCATTTATGAAAATAATCGAAAGAAAGGTTAACATGCCTCAATTAAAATCAATAACTAATACGATTAAAAGAAAAATGAAAAATGGAAAAACTCAGTGCAATAGCTATTAAATTGGATACATACATTAAAAAAGAACACCCAGATATAGATAACGGTAAACCTTTAAGAGGTCGAGATGAAGGCGATCCTTTAGGATGTGCCCATTATGATTGCGAATGGGATACTGGTGATCTTTTTGGAGAAGTCAAATATGTTTATAATAAAACTGATGAATCGGATAATAAATAATACACATAAAGAAAAGACACCCATATAAGAGCATAGTCATCAACTTTTTTTACAATCATTGAGTAAAATCCTGTATTTTGGGCATACTCAAATAGAACTTCCCTTGGTTCATATTTTATGAAGCCACTGGAAGTTGCTCCGTTGATATCTCTATTAAGCCTAGGATTTCAAACGGCGTTGTTTTTCGGTACCGCCGCGCTTTTTTCCCATTCTTACTAATATCTTGAAAGAGCCTGCTAAGCACTGAAACAGGATGTTGGAAAGTACAAAAAAGTGTGGTGTGTATTTTTTTAGATAGATTTGCACCATATAAGCGCATTTAAGCTCACTCATTTCTTTTCTATGTTTCTCCCATAAAAGTCTCCGCATTTGATAGGTCGTGCTTGCGACTAGACATAATCGCAAGAGTTGGCCATATAAGTGACATTGAAACCGTTCTAGTTTCATCCGTTTGTTTACATGAATGCTAAATATAGATTTCCATGTTTTGAATACAATTTCTACTTGCCATCGTAAAGAATAAAAAGCGTAAACCTCTGTGGCTGGCAATATTTCTGAAGGAGCGTTGGTAACTAATAAGTTTACGCAACTTGCAGCTTTAGGCATCTTTTTTTTCATTTTTTTATGATGTATCAACCGTTTATCCCATTCGTTTTGTGTTAAACGGTATAAGATGAGTCGAGTTCGATGCTTGTGCTTCAATCCGATATATACCTCTGGCAATTCTAGCGTCTCTCCTTCTTGTAATTTCTTCGTTAAGGTTTCTATATGTAATAAAATCCATTTCCCATCTTCACCCTTTTGGTACACTTGCGTGTTCCAACGAATTCTAGATATATAGTAAGCCTCGCGTAGTGAGATATTCTCTAAATCCACCAATATCATGATATCCAAGATCGCGAAGTACAAGATCTCCATTTTGTAAGGTCTTCGTGCGTTCTTGCCCATATTTTGCGTCGTTACTAGTAGCGTGATCTACCGTCATGCCTAGAAACTCTCCTGAAAGTAGCTCATATTCCAATTGAATCTTCACACCAGCCTCAGAACCTCCACCCCCAAAGCCTTTATAAATTTCGGCATAGGAAGAAGGTAGTTGAAAGGATGTCGAATCTAAAATACGGATTCGTGTAAAGAGACTGGATAATGATGTGGCGGAACAAACTTTTTGCCGGAAGGCATACAGAAATAACTTTTTAAGGAATACCACAGTTCGTGTATTCCAACGCTTATTAAGCGCTTCGGCTGAGATACAAGTTCCTGTGGCTTCATTTAATTTTGTGCAGAGACTAACTAAAGACTCAGAACTGATTGTTTGACCCAAAAATACACAGAGTGATACAAGGTCTTGTGCCTGAAATTTTCGTTTTCGTTGAATCATACCTGTTTGATACGCAAGTTCTTGTAAGTGATGGATAGAAAATTTATTTCGAAATTCTTTACCCAATATGCGTAATTCCTCAACTAATATGTTGTTTGTAGACATAAATTAAAACACCCTTTCATGCAGTACTGCATGAAAGGGTGCCCTAATTTTATTATTTTATTCATTTTCTTAAGTTGATGGCTATGCACCCTAAGGTGTCTTGCTTCGACTTGAACCATCTAAATTTTAATAATATGTATGGACTCCCATCCAAATATTATTTTACCATGTTAAGTTATATTGTTCATTGAGAAATATAATAAAATTTAATTAGACATATTTTTGCTACTTACATTATAAAGGTCCACTTGCTTATTTATGCTGGTTGTCTGTGTTAGGTCGTTTTGTAGTCCATGCAGCGATTAACAAGAGAAAAATAGCAGTGACGACACCTAAAAGTCCTTGTTGGAGCCACATAGATAATGCGAAATTTGAGCCAATAGCTAGAAAAATAAGCATTACTGTGTATTTATTGAATTTCATTACGAACAACCTCTCAATGGAACTATATTTAAGGGGATTTTACCATAGATTTAAGGAGGATATTTCATAAATGGAGCAGGTTATACAAGAGTTTTTTTCTCCAAGTAAAAACTATAAGGTTCAAATCATTAAAAGAAAAGATGGTCTATATACAACAGAAGCCTATAGATGGATGGAGGATTGTGGTTATGAATTTTGGAGTTATATATCACAAGGATTGACTTTGATAGATAGTGAGGAACATGCGTGAAAGATTGCTATGGAACAACTAAAAGAATGTTCAAGAGAAAGGTTTTAAAAATACGTTATTCCATCTGTGAAATTATAGGAAAGTATGATGTTTTATTATTGGTGAAAGAATACAAATATTTTGTAAGTGAACCTAGTATTATTTATTTCAATAGTCATTGAGAAAATATTAAAAAATACTTTAGTAAACATAAAGCGACTGCAAAATCTACTTTTAGTGTATATTTTGCAGTCGTTTTATTTGAAAAAATAAATTACTTGTAGATGTATGAAGTGGTTATAAATAGTTCAATATGAGTATATTGAAACATTAAATATGCAGTAATCAAACAATAAGAAGAGAGTGGTAAAAACTCTCCTTTTTATAGAACTGCAAAATCCGTACATCGTAAAAAATTATACGAAAATTTAAATGAAATGCCATTTTACATAGAAGAATTTGTGGAGTACAAAGAATTGCATGATGCCTCTCCCTCCACCCTACTGAATTATGTATATGATTTTAGAGTCTTCTTTAATTGGCTATTATCTGAACAAATTATTGAATTTAAGCCCATTAAAGACATATCTTTCTCTGATTTGGAGAATTTAAGGAAAAAAGATATTGAGAACTTTATGAGGTTTCTAAAACTACAACAAAACATGCAAAATTCCTCTGTTAACAGAAAAATTTCAGCTTTAAAATCTTTATTTAAGTATCTTACTTCCCTTTCAGAAGATGAAGATGGAGAATGCTATTTTTATAGAAATGTAATGGCTAAAATTGAAATACATAAAGATAAAGAAACATTAAACGCCCGTGCGAAGCGTATGAGATCTAAAATATTCCATAATGATGACGATCAAGAATTTTTAAATTATGTTAAGTTTGAACATGAAAAAGCTTTAACAAAACATCAGTTGTTCTATTTCCTAAGAGATAAAGAGCGTGATGTAGCTATTCTCTCTCTCTTTCTTGGTAGTGGTATTCGTGTAAGTGAATTGGCCGATCTTCGTATGGAAGATATAAACTTAAAAGAAAGACTAATTGATGTAATACGAAAAGGAAACAAAGAAGATTCTGTATGGATTACCCCAATTGCATTGAATGATCTTGAGAAGTATATGGAAATTAGAGATAACAAATATGCTCCGGGGAAAGAATTAAAAAATGTATTCTTATCAAAGTATAAACATACTGCACAGCCTCTTTCAGTCAGGGCTATCCAAGAGGTTCTGGTGCAAAAACTTTGAAGTAGATGAAAATGGTCTATCAAACTTGGAAATACTGATAGTACTACTCTATAAAAGGTGTGTGATCAGTATGGAAAAGGAGAATTTATTTAAGTGGAAACATTATCAACCAGACATCATCTTGTTAACTGTACGTTGGTACCTACGGTACAACTTAAGCTTTCGTGATTTGGTGGAAATGATGGAGGAACGAGGGTTATTCCTGGCTCATACAACTATTATGCGATGGGTACATCAATATGGACCGGAGTTTGATAAACGAATTCGACGTCATCTCAAACAAACGAATAACTCATGGAGAGTGGACGAAACATATATAAAAGTAAAAAGACAATGGATGTATTTATATCGTGCTGTTGATTCTGAAGGAAATACGATTGACTTTTATTTGAGTAAATCTAGAAATCATAAGGCTGCAAAGCGATTCTTCAAGAAAGCCTTGCGGTCTTTTCATGTCTCAAAACCTCGTATCATCACGGTTGATAAGAACCCTGCTTATCCAATTGCTATCGAACAGTTGAAGAAAGAAAAAAGGATACCAACAGGCACCAAAATCCGAAGGATAAAATATTTAAATAACATAGTAGAACAAGATCATCGTTTTATTAAAAAACGTATACGCTCTATGTTGGGATTTAAATCATACAAAACATCAGCCTCTATATTGAGTGGTGTTGAAGCCATGCATATGGTCAAAAAAAACAAATTGATTTGCAGGACCAGTCTGTCAAAAATCAGAATATTTTTATCAACCAGCTGTTTGGATTAACTGCTTAACAGGTGATTCCGTTAGGAATCATTGATTCTTTTTTATTTATCATCTTTTTTGCACCAGAACCGAATTTTCTTACATTGTATCATTCACTTTTTTGCTTTACTAATAAAACGCCTATACGAAAAATTTTGTCTATTCGTGTTACAATGACTAATATGAACTGGATGGGAGGATAACATATGTACCAGGCTTATTATGAAAGTGAACTAGGTTTGCTGGAAATTACAGCGAATCAAGAAGGAATTACGTCTGTTATATTTGTTGATGAGCGACAAGAAGAAAATACAAATGAAATGATAGAACAATGTATAAATGAGTTAGATGAATATTTTAAAGGAAAAAGAAAAGAGTTTACAATCCCGCTGTCTGCTGAGGGAACATCATTTCAAAAAAATGTATGGGATGCGCTCTATACTATTCCGTACGGCGTAAGTGCTTCATATCTAGATATTGCAGAGAAGGTTGGAAATACGAAAGCTGTACGAGCGATAGGAGGAGCAAATAGTCGTAATCCCATTTCAATTATTGTTCCGTGTCACCGCATAATAGGAAAGAGTGGAAAGCTTGTAGGGTATGCGGGTGGTTTATGGAGGAAAGAGTGGTTGTTAAAACACGAAGGTATTTTGAAATGAAGTGTGGAAGGAAAGAGGGATTGTTTTGGAATGTATAAATTGTGGGCAACCTTGCGTGAGTAATCAGTTGAATTGTGCAAATTGTCAACGAAACTTGCACAATGAACAAGGTGAAGAAAGCTCGCTAATAGATAAAGAATTAGAAGTATATGTAGGGAGACAATATCGATATTACAAAAGAAAATGGGAGCTTGAGAATAAGCGAATTGCTAGGTGGAGCTGGAATGGTTGGGCTGCTATTTTCAATGTAGGTTGGCTTGGATATCGTAAGTATTATTTACCTGCTGCTTTATTTATACTGTTATTAGTAGCATGTGATGCATTTTCTTATTATATGGGGTTCAACGTAGCATTGCCAATCATTAATATGGTGCCTCTCACGTTTTTATTACTCGTTTTTATTCTATTTGGGATGGGGATTTTTGCAAATGGATTATATTATCAATTTGCAGAAAGGCGTATATATAGAATAAAAGCACGGGGAATTAAAGATGAATCGGTTGAAAATTATCTCATTCGTGATAGTGGCGGAACAAGTAAAATGGGAGCGACAATCGTTACTATTTTAGCAGTTGCTAGTATTTTTTTCAGTCATTTCTTTTTTCCGACTGATCGAGATATTATACAAAAAGTACGTACAAGTTCGCTTTATGAATATCCGTTCTTTTCGATTGGTGAATCGTTTGAAAGCTATTTTCAAAATTCAGGGTGGATATATTATCGTGGTTCGGAAGGTATGGAATTAGTAGAATTTCAAGGATACAGCCCAGGGATGCCAAGACAAAAAGTTACAATTCAATTTATTGTTGATTATAAATTGAGTGAAATTGAGCCATACTCCCTTACGATTAATGGTGAATCTAAAAATGAAGAAGAGTTTTTGAAGATGATGGAAGAAATATTCAAGGTTCAAAATCCGTTTGAAATAGAGGATGGATTGCAAGTAAAAATGATAGAAAAAGAAGCGGATGGAAAGAACTCTCTATCTGCTTCTTTTTTATTTGTGAAAAATAATATTTGAAATAATCTGAATCTTTTGTATAATAATATATATTATACTGGCTTTCATTTATACATATAGATTGGGGGAAGGAAGAATGAAGAGAAAGGTAACAGCGATTGCTGCAGTTGCATTATCGACGAGTGTATTGGTTGCAGGTTGCGGAAGTGGGGAGAAGGCATCTACAACGAAGAAAGAAGCAGGTAAGGGAATAGCAGATAAGCAAGTATTAAACTTACTAGAAACAGCAGAAATTCCTTCAATGGATACATCAAAATCAACAGACTCTGTATCATTCCGTGCCTTTGTAAATGCAATGGAAGGGTTATATCGTTTGGACAAGGATAATAAGCCAACTCCAGGTATGGCAAAAGATGTGAAGATTAGTGAAGATAAAAAGACATATACATTTGAATTACGTGATGCGAAGTGGTCAAACGGAGATCCAGTTCGAGCGCAAGATTTTGTATATGCATGGCAACGTACATTAGATAAAGCAACAGCTGCAGAATATGCATTCATTTTATTTGATGTGAAAAATGCACAGAAAGTAAATAAAGGAGAATTACCGTTAGATCAATTAGGAGTGAAAGCGAAGGATGATAAAACGTTAGTAGTAGAATTAGAACAACCAGCACCGTATTTCCTTGAACTTACTTCATTCCCAACATTTTTCCCTTTAAATGAAAAATATGTGAAAGAACAGGGGGATAAATACGCATTAGAAGCAGATAAATTATTGTACAATGGACCATTTACAATGAGTGAATGGAAACATGAGCAAAGTTATCAGTTAAAGAAAAACCCTAATTATTGGGATAAAGATACTGTAAAGTTAGAAGAAATTAATGTAAGTATTGTGAAGGAAACGAGCACGGGAGTAAATTTATATGATAGTGATCAAGCAGATCGAGTTATTTTAAGTTCTGAATTTGTTGATAAATATAAAAAGAATAAGCCAGATGAATTTAAAACGAAGTTAGATCCACGTATGTATTTCTTGCGCTTTAACCAAAAAAATGCAACATTTAAAAACCAAAAAGTACGTGAAGCGATTGATCTGGCATATGATAAAAAAGGAATTGCAAATGTTATTTTAAATGATGGCTCATTACCAGCATATTTCTTAGTCCCTGAAAAATTTACGACAGGACCAGATGGAAAAGATTTCCGTTCTGTAAATAAAAATTTCCGTGACAGTAAAGACAATGCAGCAAAAGCAAAAAAATTATGGGAAGAAGCGAAGAAAGAACTTGGCCAAGATACAATTACAGTAGAATTTCTAAATGATGATAACGGTAGCCGTAAAAAAGTGGGCGACTTTATTAAAGAAGAGTTAGAGAAAAATTTACCTGGTATTAAAGTGAATTTGAAACAACAACCATATAAGCAGAAACTAGATTTAGAAAAGAAATTTGAATATGAATTCTCATTATCTGCATGGAGTCCAGATTATCCAGATCCAATGACTTATATTGATATGTTCGTTACTGGAAGCACATTTAATGAAATGGATTATTCTAATCCGAAGTATGATGATTTAGTAGCGAAATCAAAAGGGGAACTATTAAAAGATGATGCAGCACGCTGGAAAGCACTTGCGGAAGCTGAAAAAATCCTAATTGGTCAAGACGCTGCAATCTCACCTGTGTATCAGCAAAGTACAGCGTATTTAGAGAAGCCGTATGTAAAAGGTATTGCTAACCATACGTTTGGTGGAGACTTCAGTTATAAATGGGCATATATTACAAAAAAATAGTATAATAAAAGATGAGTGAATTTTCGCTCATCTTTTATTTGTATAAGGGGGAGCCATAGTTGTTAAAGGGAATCAATCATCTTTGCTTTTCAGTTTCCGATTTAAAAAAATCTATTATGTTTTACGAAAAAGTACTAGAAGGAAAATTATTGGCTAAAGGGAGAAAACTTGCATATTTTAATATATGCGGGATATGGATAGCACTTAATGAAGAGGCGCATATTCCGAGAAATGAAATTCACCGATCTTATACACATATTGCATTTTCTGTTGAACAAGAAGACTTTGAAAGCTTACTACAGCGGTTAGAAGAACATGATGTTCATATTTTACAAGGAAGAGAACGTGATGTAAGAGATTGTGAGTCTATATATTTTGTTGATCCTGATGGTCACAAGTTTGAGTTTCATTCAGGGACGCTAGAAGACCGTCTAAATTATTATAAGGATGAGAAACCTCATATGACATTTTACTAAGGAGGACGAGTATTTGCATGCACTTGTAATTGGTGGAACAGGGATGTTAAAGAAAGTTTCCATGTGGTTTTGTAATCAAGGGTTCCATGTTTCTATTATTGGACGAGATGAAGTGAAATTAGAAAGTGTAAAGCGAATGAGTCCTGCACCAGAAAATATTACATGCCTTTCGTTAGATTATCATAATGATGACGATGTAAAGTTAGCTATTAAAAGTACGATTGAGAAAAATGGTCCAATAACATTAGTTGTCGCATGGGTACACTCAAGTGCAAAGCATGCGCTATCAAACATCTGTAAAGAACTAGATTTGTCGTCTGAAACATATAGTTTATTTCATATTTTGGGCAGTAAAGCATCGCGTATGACCGCATCGAAAATAGGTGGTACACAATGTAATTATCACAGAATTATATTAGGTTTTATGTTAGAAGGTACATACGGAAGATGGCTTACCAATGAAGAGATAGCGGATGGGGTTATAAAAGGGATTGAAAGTAAACGAGCGGAATGGATTGTAGGGAGAGTAGAACCGTGGGAATTACGACCAAAATGGTGAGGGGGAATAAGAAATGAAAACAACTGTCTATGTAACAAGGCATGGTGAAACGGAATGGAATGTAGCGAAACGAATGCAAGGACGGAAAAATTCAGCTTTAACTGAAAATGGTATGTTACAAGCGAAACAATTAGGGGATCGAATGAAAGATTTATCGATTCATGCGATCTATAGTAGTCCGAGTGAAAGGACCCTTCATACTGCGGAGTTAATAAAAGGTGAACGTAATATACCTATTATAGAGGATGAGCACTTCTATGAAATTAATATGGGTATATGGGAAGGACAAACAATCGCGGATATAGAAAAGCAATATCCAGAAGAAGTACATTTATTTTGGAATGAGCCACATCTTTTTCAGTCAACATCAGGAGAAAATTTTGGGTCTGTTTATAAAAGAGTTATTAAAGGGATACAGCTTCTATTAGAAAAGCATAAAGGAGAAAATATATTAATTGTTTCTCATGCGGCAGCGGCGAAATTACTTGTAGGACATTTTGCGGGTATTGAAATTGCAAATGTATGGGATGATCCATTCATGCACAGCGCGAGTCTTAGTGTGATTGAATTTGATGGAAATCTTGGTAAAGTAAAACAATTTGCAGATATAAGCTATTTTCAGTAAACGTAAAAAAGGCCGCAATGCGGTCTTTTTTGGTGGGTATAAAAACTAGCAATTACGCTTTTTATACCAGAAGTGATCGAATTTTTTATTTTTGCAAGAAGAGGACTTGTGTCCGCTATCTTTGTAATCATTCCATTTACGCTCTGTTGTACATTTACGCCCTGTTGTACATTTACGCCCTGTTGTACATTTACGCCCTGTTGTACATTTACGCCCTGTTGTACATTTACGCCCTGTTGTACATTTACGCCCTGTTGTACATTTACGCCCTGTTGTACATTTACGCCCTGTTGTACATTTACGCCCTATTGTACATTTACGCCCTTTTGTACATTTACGCCCTGTTGTACGTTTACGCCCTATTGTACATTTACGCCCTGTTGTACATTTACGCCCTGTTGTACGTTTACGTCCTGTTGTACATTTACGCCCTGTTGTACATTTACGCCCTGTTGTACATTTATGATGAGAGAATTTATCATCATCGCACTCAAAATTACTTGGATCTTGATATAAGAAATCCTCCATCCCTGCACTTTTGATTTCTTCAACAGCTTTTCTAATATCACGTTTCATAGAAATCCTCCTTATGGTGTATTAAATTGAAAAGGTATTCTTTTTCCTTAACATGATATGAGATACGGTTTCTTTCTGAACAGGACAAGAGTGTAATTTTATATAAATGGATGATAGCGGATGTATGGACAAGGCGTGGTGCATACATTGAATGAAGAGAACTGAGAAGGGATGAGAAAACATGCTGCCTTCATATGATTTTTTTGTTCATCCAATGTACTTAGTGGAATTGAAAAAAGACATTTGGTCAGATAGTCCAGTGCCAGCAAAATTAACTTATGGAAAAAAGAAGTATGACATTGATATTGTCTACCGTGGTGCTCATATTCGTGAATTTGAGAAAAAATCTTATCATGTTATGTTTTATAAACCGAAAAAATTTCAAGGTGCGAAAGAATTTCATTTAAATTCTGAGTTTATGGATCCGTCTCTCATACGAAATAAATTATCTCTAGATTTCTTTCATGATATTGGTGTACTTTCACCAAAGTCACAACATGTATTTATAAAAATTAATGGTCAAACTCAAGGGGTATATTTACAGTTAGAATCAGTTGATGAAAACTTTTTAAAAAGTAGAGGATTACCGAGTGGTTCTATTTATTATGCGATCGATGATGATGCGAACTTTTCTTTAATGAGTGAGCGAGATAAAGATGTTAAGACAGAGCTCTTTGCAGGGTATGAATTTAAATATTTGAATGAAAATAGTGAAGAACAACTGAGCGAATTTGTATTTCAAGCGAATACTTTGTCGAAGGAAGATTATGAAAAAGAAATTGGGAAGTTTCTAAATGTAGATAAATATTTACGGTGGTTAGCTGGAGTTATTTTTACACAAAATTTTGACGGTTTTGTTCATAATTATGCACTATATCATAACGATGAAACAAATTTATTTGAAGTCATACCGTGGGATTATGATGCGACTTGGGGGCGCGATGTACAAGGGAGACCACTTAATCATGAGTATATTCGTATTCAAGGATACAACACGTTAAGTGCAAGATTGTTAGATATACCTGTAATTCGAAAACAATATCGAAGTATTTTAGAAGAAATATTAGAAGAGAAATTTACAATTTCTTTTATGAGGCCGAAAGTAGAAGAAATGTGTGAATCGATTCGTCCATATTTAATACAAGATCCATATATGAAAGAAAAAATCGAAACATTTGACCAAGAGGCTGATATGATTTGTGAATATATAAATAAAAAAAGGAAGTATATACAAGACCACTTACATGAATTGGATTAATTTTGAAGAGATTGAAACATTATCAATCTCTTTTTTGTATAATAAAGAAGTATCGATAAAAAGTGAAATAGTATGAATATAATAGAGAATGGGGTTGTGTAGAGATGACGATTAAATGGATTGATTGGGTAAAGCAAATACAATCTATAGCCCAGGCAGGGTTAACGTATTCCAAGGATGTGTATGATATAGAGCGTTTCCAACAATTAAGAGATATTTCAACTTCTATGATGTCCCATTACACAAAAACAGATTGGGAAGTAGTGGAAAAATTATTTGCAAGTGAGACAGGCTATCAAACACCAAAAGTGGATATACGAGCAGTAATTTTTCAAAATGAAAAACTATTATTTGTGAAAGAAAAAAGTGATGGGAAATGGGCATTGCCAGGTGGATGGGCCGATATTGGTCATACTCCAACAGAAGTCGCAGCGAAAGAGGTTTTAGAAGAGACAGGATATGAAGTAGCTCATTTTAAATTATTAGCTATATTCGATAAAGAAAAACATCAACCATCACCTTCAGCAACACATGTATATAAGATTTTCATTGGATGTGAGATTGTAGGTGGAGAAAAGAAAACTAGTATTGAAACAGAAGAAATAGAGTTTTTTGGTGAGGATGAATTGCCAGATTTATCAATTGCTAGAAATACTGAAGAGCAAATTAAAGAAATGTTTGCCTACATGAAAGATCCACAGAAAGAAAAACTAATAGATTAGTGTTGCTATACATATTGTTTTAATGAAGATATTGGCAGATTGCAACCTTTATGTGATAATGGGATGATATGTGAAGAAAAAAGGAGATAGAAAAGAAGATGTTAGCAAACATAATAGATCAGTTATTGCAATTCTTTGCAAGTCTAGGATACTTTGGAGTAGCACTAGGTTTAATGATTGAAATTATCCCGAGTGAAATTGTTCTTTCATATGCAGGATTTTTAGTTGCAGAAGGAAAAATTAGTTTTGTCGGAGCTGTTATCGCTGGAACAATCGGTGGTACTTTAGCACAAATCTTTTTATATTGGCTTGGATACTACGGCGGGCGTCCTGTTGTTGAGAAATACGGAAAATATCTGCTTATTAATAAACATCATTTAGACATAGCAGAAAATTGGTTTAAGCGTTATGGAGCTGGAGTGATATTTTCTGCACGTTTTATCCCAGTTGTACGTCATGCAATTTCTATTCCAGCAGGATTAGCAAAGATGCCTTTAAAACTCTTTACAATGTATACAGTAGTAGCGATTATTCCATGGTCAATTCTTTTTATATATTTAGGAGAAAAGCTTGGTGGAAATTGGCGACATATTAAAGAATATGCATCTGATTACACACATTACATAATTATAGGAGCGGTTTTCTTTATTGCTTTATACTTCGGTTTAAAGCTTTTGAAAAAGAGAAAAACAACTCATTAAAGTCAATGATTTTTCATTGGCTTTTTTTAATTGTTTCGGTTCTAAAAAAAAGGAGTTGTCCATAATGTGTAATAATAAAGCGTAGCGGGGGAATGTGATGAAAGGATCACCGTTTTTACGTGGAACGATATTTTTAACGATGGCAACGATGATATCTAAAATGTTAGGGTTCATATATGTTATACCATTTACAGCAATGGTGGGTACGAGTGGGTACGTATTATATACGTATGCATACCGTCCTTATACAATTATGCTTAGTATTGCAACGATGGGATTGCCACTTGCCGTTTCGAAAATGGTATCAAAATATGATCAACTCAATGATTATCATACTGTTAAGAGAGTATTAAAGAGTGGTATTGTTTTTATGCTTTTAATGGGGGTTATCTCGTGTTTTACGTTATATATGTTAGCGCCGCATTTAGCTGAACTTGTAATCGATGGAAACGATCAGTCGGGGAATAGTGTAACGGCGGTCACTTACAATATTCAAATTGTAAGTTTTGCGTTATTACTCGTTCCTGTAATGAGCTTGTTACGTGGTTTCTTTCAAGGTTTTCAATCTATGGGACCTTCTGCGCTCAGTGTAGTTGTAGAGCAATTTTTTCGGGTCTTAACTATTTTGATAGGAAGCTTTGTCGTTTTATATGTCATAAAAGCTTCTGTTTCGTTGGCAGTTGGTATTTCAACGTTTGGAGCATTTATGGGAGCACTAGGTGGATTAAGTGTTTTAAGTGCGTATTATATAAGAAGGAGAAAACATTTAAAGAAAAAAGAGATGGCAAGTATACCACAAACAACGAAATCTTTTTTCTCGTTATATAAGGAGCTCTTTACATATTCAATACCGTTTGTTGTGGTTGGTTTAGCGATTCCGTTATATCAGACAATTGATACATTTACAATTAATAAGCTACTTATACAAGTAGGATATATGCAAGGAGAAGCTGAAAAGATTAATGCGATAATTGGTCTTGTTCAGATGGTTGTACTTATCCCGGTTTCTGTTGCAACGGCTTTTAGTATGTCCCTTGTACCTGAAATGACGAAAGCTTATACAGCGGGAAATGAGAAGCTACTGTATAAACACCTTACAAGGACAAATTTATTAGTGGTAGGAATTACCGTACCGGCGGCGATTGGAATGATGGTTTTAGCAAAACCAGTGTATACTCTTTTATTTGGTGCTGGAAATGATCCAGAGATGGGCAGTATTATTTTGCAGTATTATGCTCCTGCTTGTATACTATTCTCACTATTTACAGTAACCGCTGCCATGTTACAAGGAATTAATCAACAACAGAAAACAGTGCTAGGATTAGTAATCGGAATAACTGTGAAGATAGTTTTAAATATTGTATTGCTACCTTATTTTGATTATGTAAGTTTTATTATTTCAACATACGCTGGCTATACGATTTCAGTCGGCTTTAACTTGTGGATGCTTTCTAAATATGTTATAAAGGCAACATAAGCTTTTTAAAAGGCAGAGAACACTCTGTCTTTTTCTATGTTTACAAGATTTTTCTTAAAAAAACGTTTTCAAAATAATTTTTCTATTGAAATTTAATCGTTTGTTTCATATGCTGAAAATAGCGGTTCAAAAACTGTTGTTTAAGTGAGGTAGATTCCCACATGTAAAAAGAATCGGGGTGATAGTATGTTAAATATTTATTTAACAGACCGAAACGGAAAACTACAAGAGATTGAGGAAATGCAAAAGGGCTGCTGGATTAATGTACTTCATCCAACAGAAGAAGAAATTCAGTATCTAGTACAAACTTTAAATGTAGACTTAGATTTCATTAAAGATCCTTTGGATGATGAAGAACGCTCTCGTATTGAAAAGGAAGACAATAATACTTTAATTATCGTGGATATTCCGACAGTCAGCCATGATGAAGAAGGAAATTCAATTTATGACACGATTCCAATAGGTATGATTGTAATGCCAGATTGTTTTGTTACTATTTGCTTAGAAGAAAATCCAATTTTTGAACGCTTTATTAATCAACGTATTAAAGAATTTTATACGTTTAAAAAGACGCGCTTCGCACTTCAGCTCTTATATACAATTTCTACTTATTATTTAAGGTACTTAAAGCAAATTAATCGAAAAACAATCGATTTAGAGCACCAATTAAATAAGTCGATGAAAAATAAAGAAATTTTCACATTGCTCGGCCTTGAAAAAAGTTTAGTTTATTTTACAACATCATTAAAGGCAAATAAAATTGTAATTCAAAAATTAATGCGAAACAGTACATTTTTGAAAATGTATGAAGACGATCAAGATTTACTAGAAGATGTATTAATTGAAAATAAGCAGGCTATTGAAATGGCGGAAATATATAGTCACATCTTAAGTGGAATGATGAATACATTTAGTTCGGTTATTTCTAACAATTTAAATAGTGTTATGAAACTGTTGACTTCTATTACAATCATTTTATCATTACCAACGATGGTTTCTAGTTTCTTTGGAATGAATGTAAAGGTTCCATTTGAAGGGGAAGCATATGGTTTTGTAATTGTACTTATAATATGTGTAACATTATCTTTCACTTTAGCATTTGTTTTTTGGAAGAAACGTTACTTTTAATGATAAGAAAGCTGCTCTAGCATAGTTATAAAACTGCGCTAGAGCAGCTTTTTTTGCTATAAAATCTCAATTTTGGAACAGAATATAACTTGTGAAATGTAATGTGTATGAAGGTTATGAATTCCATATAACTCTTGTTCAAATAATAAAATGGAGTTAAAATTACATATTGTTAATGAAAAGTTGGAGGAAATACATCATGGAATTGTTTCAATTACCGAAAGCATTCCTGCAAATGAATACAATCTTTATCTCAATATTAATCGAAGCACTTCCTTTTGTGCTAATTGGTGTATTTATTTCAGGATTCATTCAAATGTTTGTGACAGAAGATATGGTGGCAAAATGGATGCCTAAAAACCGATTTCTGTCTGTTTTATTAGCTACTTTTTTAGGTATGATGTTTCCTGGGTGTGAATGTGGAATTGTTCCGATTGTAAGACGATTAATCGGAAAAGGGGTTCCACCCTATGCAGGAATTGCATTTATGTTAACTGGACCGATTATTAATCCAGTTGTATTATTTGCAACATATGTTGCTTTTGGAAGTAGTATGCACATGGTATGGTATCGTTCTATAGTAGCGATTATCGTAGCAATTATCGTTGGAATTATATTATCATTTATGTTTAAAGAACATCAATTAAGAGATGATCACTTCCCAGAAGTGAATCATAAGCGTCCGTTACGTAAAAAAATGTGGGATGTATGTACACATGCTGTTGAGGAATTCTTCTCAATGGGAAAATATTTAGTGCTAGGTGCGTTAATTGCAGCTGCGGTTCAAACATTTGTACAAACTTCAACATTGCTTGCAATTGGACAAGGTCCGTTTTCTTCATCAGCTGTTATGATGGGACTTGCTTTCATTTTATCACTTTGTTCAGAGGCAGATGCATTTATTGCTTCTTCATTCCAAAGTACATTTTCAACAGCGTCACTAGTCGCGTTCCTCGTATATGGACCGATGGTGGATATTAAAAATATGTTTATGATGCTTGCGACATTTAAAACAAAATTTGTAATTGTTGTGACGGTTACAGTTACACTTGTTGTTTATGCAAGCTCACTACTCATTTATGCGATGGGGTGGTAGGTTATGTTTCGAGCATATATATTACTAGGGTTCACAATTTTAATTGGACAGCTTCATATTTCCGGTAACATTACGAAGTATATAAATATGAAGTATGCCTATTTATCAAAAACTGCAGCTATTATTTTAGGCTTCTTAACGATTATACAAATTATTATCGTTTTCCAGAAAGAGCATCAAAAGGAAAAAGAGAAACATGATTGCAGTTGTGATCATAGCCATTGTGGGCATGATCATTCGAAAGATGAAAATACATGGTGGAAACGAACGTTTTCTTATACTCTGTTCTGTTTTCCGATTATTTCAGGATTATTTTTCCCAATTGCAACATTAGATTCGGACATTGTTAAGGCGAAGGGGTTTCACTTTCCTGTTGCACAAGCGGAAAGTAAAGATCCATTTATGACAAGACAATTCTTAAGACCGGATACGAGTATTTATTACGGGAAAGAAGGATATCGTGGTGTAATGGAAAAAGGGAAGAAAGAGTTTGTTACGAAAGACAATATCACTTTAAAAGATGAAGATTTCTTAAAGGGTATGGAGACAATTTATAATTATCCTGGTGAATTTACTGGTAAAACCCTGTCTTATAAAGGATTTGTTTTCCGAGATGATTCTTCTAAAAAGGAACAATATTTCTTATTCCGTTTCGGTATTATACATTGTGTTGCGGATTCGGGTGTATATGGTATGTTAGTTAAAAAACCAGAAGGTGTAGAGTGGAAAAATGATGATTGGATTCAGGTGGAAGGAGAAATTTCAACTGAATTTTATCAGCCATTCCATGCAAATATTCCAGTGTTAGAAGTAACGAAATGGAATAAAGTTGAACAGCCGAAAGAACAATATGTATTTAGAGGAGCCGATTGATAAAATCGGTTCTTTTTTTGTGGACTAAAAGTTCTAAAAATTGTTAATATTAAACGTGTAGTTCATGAGATGTAGTAAATGTTTGGATATTAGAGATATATAATTAAAGGGGTGATAACAATGACTGAAGTAAAGGGTAAAACAGCTAATGAATCAAGAGTTTTTAAAACAAGTCGAGTATTTCCAACGGATTTAAATGATCATAACACGCTATTTGGTGGAAAGATATTGGCGGAGATGGATATGGTTGCTTCAATTTCAGCAACGAGACACTCGAGAATGGAATGTGTCACAGCGTCTATGGATTGGGTAGATTTCTTATACCCAGTACGTTCTTCAGATTGTGTTAGTTATGAATCTTTCGTAATTTGGACGGGAAGAACTTCTATGGAGATATTTGTGAAAGTAGTAGCAGAAGATTTAATTTCAGGTGAAAAACGTGTAGCAGCAACTTCATTCGTTACTTTTGTTGCGCTTAGCAAGGAGAATAATCCAGTCCCTGTACCTCGTGTTATCCCTGAGACAGAAGAGGAGAAAGAATTGCATCGAATTGCTGTGTTACGTGCAGAACAGCGTCATATTCGTAAGGCGGAGAGTAAGAAGGTAGCTACACTGCTAACTTTTTGATGTAAAATACTTTCCTAGTGGTACTATTTTTGTAATGGGCTAGGGGATTTTATGAAATGAAAAGCGGACACCTAAAAATAGGTGTCCGCTTTTATAGTTTTTTCATCCCCATATCGTATTACAATAACTGCTTAGCAGAAGCAAGCAGCACCGACGATAATTAAGAGGATAAATAATACGACTAGTAGCGCAAATCCATTACCATGTGCGAAGCCCATTGTTATTTCCTCCTTTTATTTTAAGATACAACATACAATATGCAGATGAGCTCTTGTTTGATATGGACGTATATCATGCAATGACATATTTTTTTGTATGATAATGTTTAAAAAAAGGAAAGATATAGGAATAACAGTAGTTAGAGAAAGGAACGTATCCATGAAGCACTTTTTAATTGTAATAATTTGTTTTATAGGTGTATTCATATGGATGAACGTTGATGTGGAAATGGGGAAGAAAATGGCTAGTGGATATGAATTAGAAAAAATTCGATCAGGGGATTTTCAATTATATACGAACGGTGATGAGTTATATAGAAGTTTATTTGAGAATATAAATCGTGCAGAAAAGAATGTGTATATTCATTTTTATATTGTAGGTAAAGATGAGGTAAGTAAAGAATTCTTACAATTATTAGAGAAAAAAGCATCTAGCGGAGTAGATGTAAAATTGTCAGTAGACCGCATTGGCGGATATAAGCTTAAGAAAAAGATAATTAATCAATTAAAAGAAAAAGGCGTGAAGTTTACATTTAGTAAAAAACTTAAATTAAAAAACTTATTTTATTCTTTGCATCAACGTAATCATAGACGCATTGTTACTATAGATGGGAAAGTTTCGTACATTGGTGGCTTCAATATCGGAAAGGAATATCTTGGGCAGGATCCTAAATTTGGTCCGTGGCGTGATTATCATGTACGCATCGAAGGAAATGGAGCTACTGATATGGAACGGAAATTTGCGGAAGATTGGCAGGAAGATACGGGAGAAAAGGTCCCTATACGTCAAGAGTTACCTGTACAAGGAAATATAAAATATCAATATGTATTTTCGAATGGGAAAGGTTTATGGCAGGAGTACGGAGCGCTTTTAAAGAAGGCAAAACATTCCTTAATTATCGCTACACCATATTTTGTACCGAGTAAAGAGATGGTAAAAGGACTGAAAGATGCATTAAATCGTGGTGTTCATGTGAAAATACTCGTTCCATTTAAAAGTGATGCCGTATTGTTAAAACAGGCTGCCTATCCTTATTTGAAAGACATGTTAGATGCTGGAGCGGAGATTTATCAATATCGAAATGGATTTTTTCATGGGAAAGTAACAATCATTGATGAGGACATCGTTGATATCGGTACAGCGAATTTTGATAATAGAAGCTTTTATTTAAATAACGAATCTAACTGTTTCATATATGACAAGAAAGTCGTTGCTGACGTATGGAGTCGATTAAAAGAAGACTTTCATAAATCAAAACGATTTTCTGAAGAAGATTTTGAGAAAATTAGTAGCTGGGATTGGTTTCTAGCAAGAATAGCGAATGGTATCGCATCATATTTATAGTATATAGATGAAAAATAGGAAGGGAGGAGCTTTAATGGATTGTATGAAAGAATTGATGACATATAGTTACACACTTATATATAAAGTTGGAGAGTACACGGGCAAGGTTCGAGATGAAGAATTAAAGGATATTTTACAGCATCATTTGCCGTATATGTTACAAGCATATAATGAACAAGTGAATTTTCAAGAAGGAGAAAATGTACAGCATATAACTTGTAAACAAATGTGGCCGGAATTTACAGAAATGGATAGGGAAACAGATAATGAATATACAGGGGATATGGGGATTGCTATTTGTTATATTACACATTTGAAACGATTGGCATTAAAGTTTGCTCAAGTGGCAGTAGAAGTTGCGAACCCGGAGTTTCGTTCTTTTCTGGAAAATTGTTTTGTGAAAATGAATCGTTACGCATATAATGTTTGGCAATATGTTGTGAAGAAGGAATATAAGATTAAACATGTATATGAAAATGAAAAATTCGCGTGAAAAGCTAAGGTGGAATGAAAGGCGCCTTAGTTTTTTTATGTCTAATTAGAGGGGGGATTAAAGATTGGTTATGTTATCCGAAAATTTACAAAAGTTTACTGTATCTTTACTATTTTTAAATCTTTCCTTTAAAAATAAAGAGTAATATGGGATTGTACATATTCTATCAAAGGGAGGAAACGCAAATGAACAAATGGGTTAAGTCATTAACTGCTATGGCACTTGCAAGTTCTTTATTAATGGTAGGTTGTAGTAAAGATGAGGATAAAAAGAAAGAGGATGACACAACAACAAAGCAAGATGAAAAGAAAGATAAAGAAACAAGCGGAACAGATAAGTCTTCAGATTCGAAAGAAAAGAAATAAATGGATAATAGAGCTTCCTCACATATATGAGGGAGCTTTTTTGTTGCGTATTTGTAAGTTTTGCGGAAAAATAGAGAGAAAGAATTGAAAAGGAGAAAGTAAATGAAAGTATGTATATTAGGAGCGACAGGTAGAGTAGGGTCACACATTATGAAATTGGCATTACATGATTCATATGAAGTGACGGTATTAGTTCGTGATTTGAGTAAAGTAGAAATAGAGCATGAAAGGTTGCATGTTATTAAGGGAAATGTATTAAACGGAGACGATATAAAGGAAGCGATTAAAGGATGTGATATTGTAATTAGTGCTCTTGGAACTGATCGAAATGGAACGTTAGAGAAGAGTGTACCGATTATTATAAAACAAATGGAAGAAGAGGGCATAAAGAAAATTGTTACAATAGGAACTGCTGGTATTTTACAAGCGCGAACAAACCCCAATATATATCGTTTCCAATCAAAGGAATCGAAAAGAAAAACAACAACAGCTGCGAAAGACCACTTAGCTGCTTATAAAGCGCTACATAACAGTAATTTATGTTGGACTGTTGTTTGTCCGACTCATTTAATAGACGGTGATGTAACTGGGGTATATCGAACTGAAAAAGATATATTGCCAGCAGATGGATCCAAAATTACAGTTGGTGATACAGCTCATTTTACATGGAGATTACGTAATAAAAGCTTATACGAGAAAAGCCGAGTAGGTATTTCATATTAAAAAACCATCCCAAAATAGGGATGGCTAAAAAATGATATAGCATACAAAGATGATAATCATAATGATTTGGAGAATGGCTTTGGCTACTGTACTACTTAAAAAACCGACTACAGTTGCAATTCCGACTAAAAGGGCGTCTTTTGGCGCCTTTTTATGCATTAGTTCCGTAATAAATACAGATAAGAACGGTATGATAATAAGCCCGAATGGTGGGAAGAAGAACGATCCGACAATGATAGAAACCATACCAACACGTTCGCCCGATTTTGTACTTCCGTATTTTTTTAGGAAGTATCCATTTGCAATAAAGTCAGCAACGAAAATGAAGAGTGTAAAAATGACTTGAATAATCCAAAAAGATGTCGTTAACTCTCCGCCATTTATTCCAAAATGATAAATGAAATAGCCAGCCCATACGGCAAGGATGCCAGGAATAATGGGGTAAATAAAGGCAAGAAATGAAACAATGAAACAAGCAATGATACAAATTGTTAGTAAAACAGTCACTTTATAACTCCTTTGTAGTATCTAATTTATGTACAGCGATCTTTTTAATTTGATGCCCATCAAGTTCTAATGCTTTAAATTGAAAACCATCATATTCAACTGAATAGCCAGCCTCAATATTTAAATCAATTGATTGAGAGAGAAGCCAACCACCAATTGTATCTAAATCACTTTCATCGATATGTAGGCCAAACATATCATTTACTTCAGAAATGAGTACTTTCCCATCTAAAACAGTAAGCTTAGGAGTACGCTTTTCAATCATTGGTGATTCGTCTGCGTCAAATTCATCTTGAATTTCTCCGATAATTTCTTCAAGAATATCCTCCATCGTTAAAAGGCCAGCAGTTCCACCGTATTCATCCATAACAATCGCCATTTGTACGCGGTTCTTTTGGAGGTGTATTAACGTTTTACGAATGGGAACTGTTTCAAATACAGTTAAAACAGGATGTATGTAAGCATCAAGTGGTTTGTAAATGCCTTTTGTTTGATTATGAAAAATCTCTTTCGTATTTATCATTCCGATAATATCATCTTTATCCTTTTCAATAATAGGATAACGTGTATACTTTTCAGTTGCAACGATTTTCATATTTTCTTCTAACGTATTTTCAGTAGATAAACAAACCATTTCAGTTCTAGGTACCATAATTTCTTTAGCAACACGATCATCAAATTCAAAAATATTATTTACATATTTATATTCGGTTTGATTAATTTCGCCGCTTTTATAGCTTTCACCTAAAATGAGTCGTAGTTCTTCTTCGGAATGAGCAAGTTCATTTTCTTTTGCAGGTTCTAAACCTAATAATTTAGTGAAAAATACAGCTGAACTATTCAGTAACCAAATGAATGGATACATAATTTTATCAAACAAAATAAGCGGTTTTGCAAATTTTAATGTGATTGCTTCAGCTTTTTGGATTGCGAAAGACTTAGGAACTAACTCGCCTAATACAACATGGAAAAAAGTAATCACACTAAAAGCAATAATAAAGGATAGCGTGTTAGCCATTGTTCCAGTAATATTTATTCTTTCAAATAGTGGTCGTAATAAATGCTCTACAGTTGGTTCACCAAGCCAACCAAGTCCTAAAGAAGTGATAGTAATACCGAGCTGACAAGCAGATAAATAAACATCTAAATTAGATAAGACGCTTCTTGCAGCTAATGCTTGTTTATTACCTTCATTAGCAAGCTGGTCAATTCGACTTTTTCGTACTTTTACGACAGCGAATTCTGAAGCAACGAAAAAACCAGAAATAAGGATAAGTATAAAGATGAGAAAAATATTTAATATGTCCAAGTGTGTTCTTTATTCCTACTTTGGAATAAAGATGTCACCTCCTGCAATTATGTTATACTTTTATAATAAATCCAAATGAAAAGATTAGTCAAAGAAAATGGGTAAATAATGGTAGGTTTTAATAGTAGTTTTTTAATTTGCTGTTATTTTGTCCTCTATATAATAGGAATAACCGTCTACTTTTAATTTAAGTAGACGGTTATTCTATGTTATGGTTTCGAAATACTTCTAGTTAAAGTATACGTGTTCTGTTTAGGGTAGTTTGTTGTCCATAAAGCTTGGAGAAACGATAAGATGCTATATGGAATATAAAGTAGTAATAAACCAATCGTGACAACTATAGGTGCATTTCCGCCAAATTGGACGATAAATTGTAATAGTCCGTTTGTATGAAAAATACATTCCATAAAAACGAATGAAAGAATAATGGAACTCAAAATAGATTTATGATTAGAAGTAAGCGCAATAAATAACGTATCAACAAGGAAAGATGAATTTTTTATTTCGTATTCATTAGTAGTATTTAAAAACGGTAGCCATTTTTTAATTGCTTGCATAACGATTATCATAGAAGTGCTACATACGATGATAAAAGAGGAGAAGAAAGGAAACTTTATGAATTTCGCGATGTAGAGAAGTGATAATAGGACTAAACATTGTAATATCACCGTGCCAAAAGAATACGGTATCCAGCGAAATAAAGAACTACACTTTTTTAAAGAGTTTGGTGCTTTTAAAAATAGATGACCAATTCCTAGACTTATAAAGAAACCGATTACAAGAGTGAATGTGAAACGAACGATCGATAAAAAATATATTTCCCATATGTAGGGGAACAGTGGTGACGAATGGTTAGAGGTATGTATTATATTTTGTGTATGTATAAGCTGATTTGCTGAGAAAAGGATAGGTTCATGCATCCAATCAATTGTTGGAATTGAAATGGAAGAAGGCTGTGCTAAATTATGAAAAATGCTTATAAATCCAGTTAAGTAGGAGTAATTATGTGTAATGAATAATACTGGAAGAGGACTTATGACAAAAATAATCAAAACACCGGCTATAAATTTACATATATGTGAGCGCAATAAGGACATACAACCACCTACTCTTTGAATATTCAGAAAATTCTTATTCTTATTTTATCTTTTTTCGGATGAAGTTACAACATATTTTTCTCGAAGTAAGTTAGAGAGAATATACTATACTGTGATTAAACAAGTGTATGATTAATGAATAAATTATGACGGAAAAACGAATAATTTTCAGAAAAATAAAATAATATATTTATTTTTTTCTGAAAATATAATATAGTTATGGCACAGAAAGTATTTTAGCATAAGGAGGCTTTTTTATGAGGATTAAAGGGAATTATGTGCCAAAGAGGGAAGTTTTGTTTTGCTCAAGTTCAATTACGATAGGGGAAACGCTGGAGCATTTAAATAAAACGGGGTATCGTTGTGTACCAGTTTTAGATGAAAAAAAAGAGAAGTTTTTAGGGAATGTATACAAAGTAGATATTTTAGAATATAAAGGTTCACTTGAAGATAATGTATTACAATTATTGAACGATACGAATGGGTACGTGAGAGAAGACTCTTCCTTCTTTAAAGTATTTTTTACAATTAAAAAACTACCGTATTTATCAGTAGTTGATGAAAAAGGGATCTTCCTTGGTATTTTAACTCATAAAAAAGTTTTTGAACTATTAGAAGATGCATGGGGAGTCCATTCTAGTAAATATTCTGTCATGATTGGAACACAAGATTATAACGGGGCCATTCAAAAATTATCGACAGTGCTAAAGAAATACACTGGTATTCAAAGCTTAATGACTTTTGATAATGATGCTTTATTAGTACGTAGAATTATGTTTACATTGGGAGAAGAGTTTGAAGATAGTGAATTAGAAACATTGCTAAAGGATTTAGAAGATCATGGATTTAGAGTTGTGTATGTTGAAGAGATGAATAATCCACGTGAAGTTGAAACGATAGAGTAACAAGTAAAAGCCATCTTATTTTTTGATGGCTTTTACTTTCTTTCGCATAAAAATATTCAAATATAATAAAATGTAAAAATCGTAAATTTCTAAAAAAATTTGTGTAATAGAATAAATAAAGGAGTTATGTGTGGATAATTTTGATTTTCAAAAAATTCTATTTAAAAATATGTTTTTATTTTTCAGCCAAATATGTTACTATATGTGTGATAAAAACAAAGAGGTCTGACAACTAAACTCCACGTTATAACACTCTAATGACTTAAATATTCAAAAAAATCAAAATCTATCATTTGGAGTAATTAAAAGGGGAATGGAGAAATTATGGAGAAAGACATTGCTTTGTAAGGGGCATATTTTATGATTATGAACAGAGAGGAGGATGCATAGCATATTGTGAAAATAGAGAAAAACAATGAAAAAGTGCTATGCAAATGAAAAAAATGAAGGGACGATTAAGGCCAGGTGATACGCTAGCAATCGGTTTAATGTTATTTGCATTATTTTTAGGAGCAGGAAATTTAATTTTTCCACCAGTTTTAGGTCAACAAGCAGGAGAAAATGTTTGGATTGCTACCATTGGATTCCTAGTAACAGGAGTCGGATTACCCCTATTAGCTGTCACAGCTGTCGCGTTTGTAGAGGGGGACTTGAAAGCGCTATCTTCTAGAGTTCACCCTATATTTGCGTTTATTTTTCCACTAGTTAGTTATTTAGCAATTGGACCATTCTTTGCGATCCCGCGTACTGGAGCTGTTTCGTTTGAAATGGGAATGAAGCCGTTTTTATCAGAAGCAATGGTTTCAGAATGGTACATGCTGTTCCTTTACACTATAGTTTTCTTCGGAGTAACGTGGTACTTATCATTAAATCCATCTAAATTAGTTGATTGGTTTGGAAAGTTCCTTACACCGTTGTTAGTATTAATAGTTGCTGTTATTGTCGGAAAGGCAATTATTGATCCGATTGGAACACCGGCGGAACCGTTAGCTGCTTATAAAGAAAATGCTTTCTTTGGAGGGTTTATTCAAGGGTATTTAACGATGGATGCAATTAGTGCTCTTGTGTTTGGAATTGTTGTTGTACAAGTTATTCGCTCAAAAGGAATAAAAGAGAGCGGACAAATCGCAAAAATAACAGTCGTATCAGGAGTAATTGCTGTAATAGGTTTAACGTTAATATATTTATCACTTGCTTATCTAGGTTCAACAAGTACATCACTTGGTGTTTCAGAGAACGGTGGTCTTATATTAACGAATGTTGTAAATGAGTTGTATGGAACGAGTGGGAAAATTTTATTAGGACTTGTTATTACACTTGCTTGTTTAACGACTTCGGTTGGATTAGCATCTGCATGTGCAGGGTTCTTTTCAAACTTATTCCCGAAATTTTCACATAAAACGATTGTAACAATAGTATGTGTATTTAGTTTAATTGTATCTAACTTAGGATTGACACAATTAATCGCAGTAACTTTACCAGTGTTAATGATCATTTATCCAGTTGCAATTGTATTAATTGTACTTTCGTATTTCCATAAATGGATTGGAAAGCGTAATACAATTTATATTGGTGCAATATTAGGTGCATTGTCGATTAGTTTATTTAATGGTTTAGAAAGTGCGAACATCAAAATTGACGCAATTTCAAATGTACTACAAATGTTACCGTTATATAAAGAAGGAATAGGGTGGTTAATCCCATCATGTATTGGCGGAGTTCTCGGTTTCTTCTTCTATAAATCAAATGAATCATGTGAATTACAAAAGAAAGGTGCCTAGGCGCCTTTCTTTTTTTTGAAGGAGATTTTTATGCTTTGTCTAAGTAATAATTGGGAGGATTGATAAAATGGCTAATTTTGAAGATTTTTTAACTTTGGATTTGCGTATTGGGACGGTAAGAAAGGCAGAGGAATTTAAAGAAGCAAGAATTCCTGCAATTAAGTTAGAAATCGATTTTGGAGAGTTAGGGGTTAAGCAATCAAGTGCTCAAATTACGAAAAGATACAATCCAGAAGATTTAATCGGTCAACAAGTCGTTGCTATTGTGAATTTCCCACCAAAGCGTGTGGCAGGATTTAAATCGGAAGTACTTGTACTTGGCGGAGTTCCTGAAGCTGACGATGTTGTTTTACTTCAGCCTAATATGGAACTACCGAATGGAACGAAAATTAGTTAGTGTGAAGGTAGGTGTTAATTTGGATATCGGACGAGAATATTTAAAATGTGCAATTTCGAATTTTAAAGCAACACAAAGCCAAGGAGAACGAGTACTTTCTCAATTATCTTATGAACAGATAATGTTGTCTTCTCATGAGGAGATAAATAGTATTGCGATTATTATTAAGCATTTGCATGGTAATATGCGTTCGAGATGGACGGATTTTTTAACGTCTGATGGTGAAAAAACAGATCGTAACCGAGATGGTGAATTTGAAGGGGGCTATCGTTCTAAGGAAGAAGCCCTTGCAGCGTGGCAAGAAGGGTGGGAATACGTTTTTAAAACGATGAATACTATAATGTCTGAACACTTATTAAAGACAGTATACATTCGCGGTGAAGCACTTACTGTCATACAAGCAATTGAAAGACAAATTTCTCATTATGCTTTGCATATTGGACAGATTATTTACATTGGAAAAATGTTAAAAGAAAATGAATGGGAGTGTTTAAGCATTCCTAGAGGTCAGTCTACTAGTTATTTAGAGAAAAAACGTTCAACGTAATAATAGGAAAGAAATCGATATAAGATAGGAAGCAAAAAAATAAGCCAAACGATAGATGGCTCCGTGAACATTAGAATGCTACCAGCAATAAGTCCATATATAATAAGAAAGAAACCAAAGAGTGTATTTATAGGAATAAAACGTGAGACAAATAATTGCTGATTTTTGAAACAAGTGTTGTGAAATAAATAAAAGCGGAAATGCCATGTAGAGGTAATAAGATCTTTCTTTCTTGCTATTCTTTTTTTGCATTTATGACAGATGAATGGTGGCTGCATTTCGTTACGCTCCATTTTTTATATTCATTAGTTTCATAATAATTTGAGACAAAATTAAGTACAAAGTGTATATACCTATATATGCTCCTGCAAGTAGAAAAAGTGGATTTAGTAAAATTCCATGAATGCTTGTCATGAAAACTAAATTTTGTATTAAAACATCATATATATTAATAGAAATAATTGTCCCGAGTACATACAGTGCTAAGTATGCGAAAATATGTAGCGTAATACGAATTTTAGGATGTAAAGCAAACAAATAAAAAATAAATGATAAGACGATTGGTAATGTTCCTATTAGTAGCTTCAATTCATTTCACCTCATTAACAATATAGCCGGAATTTAAGCGGTCTATTCTCTAGAGCTTGTACATAACTTGAAATAGAGAGGGTGATAGTATGAATCGAGGCTTTTTTTACGTGAAATTAACAAGTGTACGCAAGTTAATTATATTTGTTATTACTACGGTATTAGCGACTTTCTTTCTTATTAGTGTAATGGTAACTTCCATGAAAGAGACAAAGTCAACGTATTTATATAATTGGTTAAATGAGTTATCAATGAATGGTTACATGTACGTTATTGGGAAAGAGAATCATTATTTTACACAGGAATACCGGAATTTGAATCAAGACTTTTCTATTTCTTCATTCCTCTTTTCGATGGCTACGAATATTCGTTTTGATGATGTACGTAGTTTTGTCGGGAAAGAACTTCCGGGATTTGGGAAATATGATACAGAAATCGTTATAGCAGGTGAAGGAACAAATTACTCCAACTTACCGATAGAATCGAGTGTTCCTCTTGAAGAAGTAGTGAAGGAACGGACTGGAGAAGCTGGACAAGTTCCTAAGCCTGATCCGAATAAAGAGAAGAAACAACCATCTCAAACGACGGGAAAAAGACAAGTTGCATTGATTTATCATTCACATAGCTGGGAATCTTATTTGCCGTTACTCAACTTAACGAATGACCCAAATCCAAATAAAGCAACGAGTTCTGTAACGAATATTTCAATAGTTGGCGATCGATTGCGTGAACAGTTAGAAAGTGAAGGGATCGGTGCTACTAACGATAAAACTGATGTTGGTCAAAAATTAATAAGTAAAGGATTAAATAGTAATAGTTCTTATAAACTGTCACGAGAAATTGTACAAGAAGCGATGGCTGGTAATAAAGAACTCCAATATTTTTTCGATTTGCACCGTGATAGTGCACGGAAAAATGTCACGACAAAAACAATTGGAGATAAATCATATGCAAAGCTTGCTTTTGTAATTGGGAAAGGAAATAAAAATTATGAAAAGAACTTACAATTAGCAACAGCTCTTCATGAGGAAATTAATAAGAAATATCCAGGAGTAAGCCGTGGTGTCATTCAAAAAGGGTTCCAAACAGGAAATGGAGTCTATAATCAAGACTTATCGGGACAAGCGATTTTAATTGAAGTTGGTGGTGTAGATAATACAGATGAAGAATTAAATAGATCGATTGATGTTCTTGCTAAAGCATTTGGAGGGTATTTTTGGCAAGCGGAAAAAGTGAATGGATAAAGTGGGAATTTAATTAGCCCTCATCAATCGGGATACCCGTTAATACGGGAAAAACGTAAGCGAGAAGCTTACGTTTTTTTTATTCATAATCTATAGGTAGAAAGACATGTCACATTATAGACATAATTACCTATTATTATAGTAATATCGAAATTTGTCTATTTATAGTAAGAAATTTAGAAAGGAATTTTCAGAATAGTGGAGAAAATGTTTTTACAAGGGAAATTTTAAACTAACAGAATGGATAGGGGATCAAGATGATACGAGAGATTAGAGTAGAAGATGCAGCATCATTTTTACAATTAAGTAAGCAATTAGACGAAGAAACGAAATTTATGTTATACGAACCAGGAGAACGAAAAACTACAGTAGAGCAACAAGAAAAGATGGTCCACCGTTTTATAGAAAATGAATATGCGACAATATTTGTAGCAGTTGAAGATGATAGAGTAATTGGATTTATTTTAGCTAATGGTAATGATGTTCAAAGAAAGAGACATGTTGCGACAATTGTAATTGGTATTTTGCAAGAGTATAGTGGCCGAGGTATTGGAACGAGTTTGTTTAAAGAAGTGGAGATGTGGGCAAGATTACATGATGTATGGCGTTTAGAATTAACGGTAATGGCCCACAATACAAGAGCTCAGGCACTATATAAAAAAGCTGGATTCGAACAAGAAGGTGTCAAAAAAGCTTCTCTTATTATCGATGGAAAGGACGTCGATGAGTATTACATGGCCAAATTATTAAAATAAGAGGTCGTTATATGAAAAAAAGATGGACATTACTTGGTATCGTAGCAGTGATACTGATTGTTGGAGTAGCGGGAATAAATTATAAAATGTATAAGGATCAAGAGGCGCGAGAAGTAAATGTAAACAATATATTTCCGAAAGCAAAAGAAACGATTGCTAATATGGATGGGGATATCGCAGTCATTAGTAATCCAAATTCGATGCTTGTACTTGTGAATAAAAATAGGCGTTTACCAGATGGGTATAGACCGCCAGATTTAGTTGTTCCGAAAGTACGTTATTCTAGTGAAGGTGATCAGGAGAAGAAAAAGATGAGGAAAGAGGCAGCGGTGGCACTTGAGGAAATGATTCAGCAAGCCGATAATGAGCGGATTTTCCTTTTTGCAGTCTCTGGATTTAGATCTTTTGATCGACAAAAAGCATTAAATACAATGTATAAAAAACAAGATGGAGAAGCAAAGACAGCGATGTCTAGTGCAGTCCCTGGTACGAGTGAACATCAAACAGGACTAGCTATGGATATTACATCTCAATCTGCTAAATTTCAGTTAGAAAATGTTTTTGGGGAGACGAAAGAAGGAAAGTGGCTTTCTGAAAATGCCCATAAGTTTGGTTTTGTTATTCGATATACGAAAGAGAAAGAAGGGATTACCGGCTATCGTTATGAACCGTGGCATGTACGGTATGTTGGGAATCCGCAAGCTACATATTTATATGAAAACCAACTGACGCTTGAAGAAGTAACGCAGTAATGAATTGAGGGGAGAGGGCTAAGATGACGATGTTATATAAGAAAAAGGTACATGCATATATTACGAGAGAAAAAGAAGGGGTTATGCAACTACTCGTTTTTAAACATCGTGATATACGAGAGGCTGGTATCCAAGTGCCAGGTGGGACAGTAGATGAAGGGGAAACGTTAGAGGCAGCAATTTTACGCGAAGTACAAGAAGAGTCAGGGCTACGCCATTTTTGTATCGAACGCTTCCTTTCTGATTACATTATTTATATGAAAGAAAAAAAGGAATATCAAAAATGTCATTTTTTCCACATTTCATTATTAACAGATGTGAAAGATACGTGGGAACATATAGTAAGTGCCGGTGAGGAAGACAAAGGTTTAGTATTTTGTTATGAGTGGATTGATATTAACAAATGTCCTGAATTAGCGGGTAAACAAGGCGAGTTTTTACATTTGTTAGAAGAGGTATATGTAAAATAATAAAAAGGGTCTGAGGCGATATTGAATTCGTTTCAGACTCTTTTTATTTCTCTGGAAATTAAAGGTTTTTGAACTAGTAAGTTGAAGTCCTTTAAAGGGTAACTAACTGTTACGATTTATTTAACCAATTATAACCAAAGTTAATTAAATATATCAGTAAGCCCTGCTAGTCAAGTGATTGGCTAGTAGGGCGGGTTAACTGCGGGCAATCCCTAAAGCTGATTGAACTACAACGTGGCTAGAAATGGTGAGCGTGAATGTTGCGAAAGCTGAAAAAATCAATCAGATGATTAAGGAGTTGACTTCTGATGATATTGTCGAAGAAAGTCAGACTGATTCCAACGCCTGAACAAGAAAAAGTGCTTAGAAACCATGCTGGTGCTGCAAGATTCGCTTATAACTATTGTAAAAGAATGAGTGATAGATACTATAAGCTATTTGGAAAATCTGTTTCACAGTTAGCTTTACAGAAACGATTTACAAAGATCAAGAAGCGAAAGAGATATAAGTGGTTAAAAGACATCAATGCACAAGTTCCCAAACAGGCTTCAAAAGATTTTGACAAGGCGAGGAAACATTCGTTCGAAAAGTACAAAAATGGTTATCACACTTCTTATAAATCCAAAAAAGATTTAATCCAAGGATTTTATGCCAATTATGAAAGACTGATTATAGGAAAGAAAGTAGTTGATATTCAGTCCATTGGAGAAGTAAAAACAAGCCAACAACTACCAAGAAACAAAAAACCATCAAATCCAAGAGTTACCTTTGATGGTCGTCACTGGTGGATTAGTGTAGGGTTCCAAGAATCCTTTGAAGCACAAGAATTAACCGATGAGTCGATTGGTGTGGATGTTGGTTTAAAAGAGCTGTTTGTAGCTTCTAATGGTACGAAAGAACGAAATATAAACAAAGATGCTAAGGTTAAAAAACTTTTAAAAAGGAAAAAGTCAGCGCAAAGAGATATGTCTAGGAGATTTAAAAAAGGTGTGAAAATTCAATCTGCCGGATATGAAAAAGTTAAAACTGAGCACCTTCGGTTATCTAGGAAAATTATTAATATCCGAAATAACCATATCCATCAAGCAACAGCTAACTTGGTGAAAACCAAACCAATGAGGATTGTTGTGGAAGACTTACATATCTTAAACTTGTTAAAAAACAAAAAACTATCGAAAGCATTTTCATTTCAAAAATTAAACTTCTTCTTTCAATGTTTGTCATACAAGTGCGAGAAGTACGGCATTGAATATGTAAAAGCTGATAAATGGTTCGCTTCAAGCAAGATTTGCTCATGTTGCGGAGTTAAATACGACCATTCAGTTCAATCAGAAGGACAGTGGAGTTTAAAGATTCGTGAATGGGACTGTGTTCAATGCAATAGCCATCACGATAGGGATTTAAATGCTTCGATAAATTTATCAAGATGGGTAAAATAAATGCTTGATAATATGAGGTAACGATACTGCCTCGTGTGGAGTGTGATACCCCTCGTCCCTTCGGGGTTGCGAGAACACGATGAAGCACTAACTTGTGTAAATTTGATTGAATTGTATAGATTTAGTTAAGTTTATCGTATCGGCTTATAAAAGGAGAATGAAAATGGAAATTCAGTTCAATACATTATTGCAAAAAGAATTAACAATTCATGATATACAAACTGCAATGGAAGAAGGAAAATTAACGTCGAAAGAATTAGTCATGTATTATTTTTATAGGATCGCAAAGTATGACCAAGATGGTCCGAAAATCAATTCTATTTTAGAAATAAATCCAGATGCTATCTTTATTGCAGAAGCGTTAGATCATGAAAGAAAGACAAAAGGTGTGAGAGGTCCATTACATGGTATACCAGTTTTACTGAAGGACAATATTGAAACGAATGACTCCATGCATACAAGTGCAGGTACGATTGCCTTGGAACAAAATATAGGTAGTGAAGATGCATTTCTCGTAAAAAAATTGCGAGAAGCAGGAGTAGTTATAATAGGAAAAACAAATATGACAGAACTAGCAAATGCAATGTCTTTTGAAATGTGGGCCGGGTATAGTGCAAGAGGTGGTCAAACAATCAATCCATATGGAACGGGCAAGGATGATATGTTTGTTGGAGGATCGAGTACAGGTTCTGCTATAGCGGTTGCCGCTAATTTTACAGTGTTATCTGTTGGGACAGAAACGGATGCTTCTATTTTAAGTCCGGCTATTCAAAACTCTGTAGTAGGTATTAAACCGACTGTTGGTTTAATTAGCCGTAGAGGAATTATTCCGTTCACTTATTCACAAGATACAGCCGGTCCGTTTGCTAGAACGGTAACAGATGCAGCTATTTTGCTAGGGAGTTTAACTGGGGTAGATGAGAAAGATGTAGCTACTCATAAAAGTGAAGGTATGGCAGAGAAGAGTTATACAAAATATCTCGAGGTTAATGGCTTAAATGGAGCGAAGATTGGTGTATTTAGCAATGCACCAAAAGATTATTACGAATCTAGTGAGTACGATGAAAAATTGTTTGAAGAAACACTTCAAGTATTACGTAGTGAAGGAGCGACAGTAATAGAAGAGATAGATATTCCATCCTTTCATAGGGAATGGAGTTGGGGAGTTCCGCTTTATGAACTGAAGCATAGCTTAGATAACTATCTTTCTAAATTACCTTCTACTATCCCAGTACATTCTATTTCGGAGTTAATGGAATTTAATAAAAATATAGCAGAAAGAGCTTTGAAATATGGACAAACTAGGTTAGAAATAAGAAAAGATTTTCCTAATACGTTAAGAAATTCTGAATACTTAAATGCAAGATTAGAAGATATATATTTTTCGCAAGAACAAGGAATTGATTTTGCATTAAAAAAATACGATCTTGATGCGATACTGTTCCCTTCCTATATAGGCTCTACAATATGTGCAAAAGCTGGGTACCCATCTATAGCAATACCAGCAGGATATATGAAAAGCGGGAGGCCTTTTGGAATTACGATTGCCAGTACTGCTTTTAGTGAGGGGACTTTGATTAAATTAGCATACGCTTTTGAACAAGCGACAAAACATAGAAAAATACCAAACTTATCGTAAATAGAAACGAGAGAAGGTTGCCTGAAATGGATTTATTATAACAAGAAGCATAAGATGGCCGTTTTGGTCAACTTATGCTTCTTTTAGTATACGGCCAACTTGTGCTTCCAGGATTTGAAGAATATTTTTAATGTCGCGACTTTTAGGGATAGCATCACATTGCCATCAACCTAAGAATAGCAAATACCCCAAAATGAAAAACGAGCTGAATTCCCATAAATAAATGTAGAAAGAACAAACTTCGTTTTGGATACATTTCAAAGTCTCAAGTCTATAGGCATATGGCTACTTTTCAACTAGTACGATATCATCAATATAGGCATGAAGATATTCATTATCATCGCCTGGTAATACGGAATCAGTAAAAATGTTGATGTTTGGACTTGGAGAACTATAATTTCGAGTAGTAAATTCGAACGATTTTTGTTCATACTGTGAGGAAGTAAATCTAATGCCGTCTGGTTTTATTACATCAGGCCCCCCTACTGATACGTATATACTTCTACCAGGAGTAGTTACTTTTCCAGATGCGGACAGTATGTATGTAGTATTAGGCTTCAAAGTTACGTCCCCCAAAAATCCACCGCTATATCCACTTAAATGAAGTCCTTTAGAATTATTTACTCCTGCATGCTCTTCAATATTGTAATTTATATAGCCATATGGTTTAAGAGGTTCTAAACTTGAATTGTGGTCAAAATCAACATTTAAAATATAAGATTTTTCCTTTTCCTTTAATTGTACATTATCAAACTTAACCCTCCCATTTGCTGTAGAAGCAAGTTTGACAGCAAAGTTTGACACATCTTCCCCTGTTTTAAACTTTATCTCATGATGTTCCGGCTTAAATCCTGTATACTGCTTCTTTGTTAATGGAACGATTTCTTGATTGGCATTCAGATTACCTACTGTTACTTCTGATGGGGAAACTATACTTCCCGCTATATCAAATGTTAATGTATATTCTGTATACGGCTTTACAGTAACAAGCTGATAGGCTGTGTCTGCATGTATTAATTTGAGATAATGATTGCCTGGTTCAGAAGTGCCGATATTCTCGGTAGAAGAATTAGGATTAGATAAAATCCAGTTATTTAGCCCATCCTCAAAGTCTCCATTCCTAACTTGTTCATTTGCAGATGGACTATCTGCTGATACAATACCTGAAAAACCTATACTGGCACTTAATGCAATTGCTGTAGAAAATACTCCTATACCGACTTTTTTTAACAATTTCTTCATCTCCTCTGGTCAGATTAAAATTTACTTTTTCACATTTCTATATATATTTGGATAAACCTGCCAAAGAACAACTTTATTTATAAATGATTTATAGGTTATTTTCAATTGAAAGATCTTCAACATATACAAGGACACTTTGCTCAAATTGAACGGGTAAAGAAAGCATATCAAGAGAGCATAGTGACCTATTAACTAACGAAAGCGTCAGTTCCACTTGCTCGTATATTAAGGTTATTAGTATCAATTTAACCAAATATTATTCCAAAGCTACATGAATAAAACACACGGCCAGCTTATGGGTTAATAATTAACTTACGGCCAATTTATGTTTCCAATTCCGTTGAATAACTAGATAATTATTTGCAAAAATAAGTGTTTTCTGGTCAACTTATGCTTCCAACTGCGGCCAACTTATAGGTAAAGTGACATTTATGGAGGCCAGCCTTCTCTTATTAATAGCTAAAAGTATTGTCGATTTCTGTTGATGAATCGATATCTCATATCGAATCGTTGATATATTGTAAGCTGTGATAGATATAATTGGAAAATCGTTGATATAAATTCATTGGACTATGTAGTTGGAAGTCTTATATAAGAAATAAATCACTTAGATACAATATGTTAAATAGAAATCTCTTTCTTTTGCAATCTCTGATGCTTTAATAAACGAAAAGACAAACAAGCAGAACATAAAATAAGAAAAGAAGCGATGATATAAATAGTACGAACACCGAAAATATCGGTAATTGTAGCTGATTTAGTTGTGATATAGATATACAATGTCAGCGAGGGTAATACACATTTTGGAGCCTAAATAGTAAGCTAGTGAACGTTTCGGCAATAAGAATCCCATCTTCAAATCAATAATATTTTTAAAATTATAATCTGAAAAATATATTTTTGAAAGAATTAAATTTTTTGTCATTTTTTGAAAGGGATTTTCATGTATAATGAGGAATATATTAATATAGTATTTTATTAATGCTTGTTGTAACAGCGAATATACATAATAGCTTGTAGCAAACGCCCCTCTATGAGAAAGGGCGGATAAACCATTCTTTTCTTCATATACATATAGAAAATGAGAAAGAAAGTGAGGGTTGCATATGGCTGGATGGGTGATTTGGTTTATAATAGCGGGTATTTTATTTATTGCAGAAATGTTGTCGATTACTTTTTACATGCTTTGGCTTGGAATTGGAGCTGTTGTCGGAGGTCTTATTGCTTTGTTTGCTCCTGATGCACTATTCTTACAAGTTGTTGTTGGGGCGATTGTAAGTTTAACATTGACTTTCTTTACGAAAAGAATTTCAAAAAACTTTCGAGAAGCAAAAGGTTTTACTGATACAGTAGATAAACTGGTTGGTAAAAATGGAATTGTTATGCAAGCGATTACAAGTGAAGTGAACGGTATTGTGAAAGTGGATGGAGATACTTGGACAGCTATTTCGGATACTCCTATTGATGCTGGAGAAAAAGTCGTTGTTATAAAGAGGCATAGTACTATTTTACAAGTGAAAAAGGAGAGTGAATAAATATGGCAGTAGCATTAACGTTAACGATTATTTTCGCATTGATTGTCGTTGTATTTATTGCATTGACGATTAAAATTATTTCGCAGCAAAAAGTTGGGGTTGTTGAAAGGTTTGGTAAATTTCAACGGATTATGCACCCAGGATTAAATATTTTAATCCCAATTGTAGATCGTGTTCGTGTATATCATGATTTACGTATTCAACAAACGAATGTACCACCACAAAAGGTAATTACGAAAGATAATGTACAAGTAGAAATTGATACAATTATTTTCTATCAAATTGTTGAACCAGAGCTTGCGACATATGGTATTTCAAACTATGAATATGGTGTTCGTAATATTACATCTGCAACAATGCGACAAATTATTGGTAAAATGGAGCTTGATGAAACATTATCAGGTCGTGAAAAAATTTCAACAGAAATTCGTTTAGCACTTGATGAAGCGACAGAAAAATGGGGCGTTCGTATTGAGCGTGTCGAAATAGTCGATATTAACCCACCAAAAGATGTGCAAGTATCAATGGAAAAACAAATGAAAGCAGAACGTAATAAACGTGCAATCATTTTAGAAGCTGAAGCAGCGAAACAAGATAAAGTCCTTCGTGCTGAAGGGGAAAAACAAAGTAAAATTTTAATGGCTGAAGGGGATAAAGAAGCGCGTATTCGAGAAGCTGAAGGTTTAAAAGAAGCAAAAGAATTAGAAGCGCAAGGGGAAGCAAGAGCGATTGAGGAAATCGCAAAAGCAGAACAAAATCGAATTGAATTACTTCGCGCAGCAGATTTAGATGAGCGCGTACTTGCTTATAAATCATTTGAATCATTGATTGAGGTTGCAAAAGGACCAGCAAATAAAGTCTTTATTCCGTCTAATGCAATTGAAACACTTGGTACTCTTGGTGCTATTGGGGAAATTTTTAAAGAGAAACAAGCGAAGAAATTACCTTCGTCAGATACAGAAAAATAACTATCAGAGTGAGGAAGAGAAATGGGATGCCATTTCTCTTTTTTGTGCGTATATTGCGAAAGGCTTGTACATATCCATGTATAAAGAAGGTGATACAGTGAAAAAGTATGCTACTCGTATACATGGGAAAAAACTAGTTTCGTTACTCTTTCTATATGCACTAATAGTAATTATTATTGCGTCGATTTTGACGTCACTTTTACATACAATGAAATCGAATTATGCGAATCAATGGTTTGGAAAAGTATCTATGCAAGGTTTTGTTCAAATGATAGAAAGTGAGAATCGCTATTATGGATTTGATTATTTTAAGCAAAATAAACGAGAATCGGTTGGGAATTTAATGTTCTCTATTGCGACAGATTTAAAAATAAAAGATTTGAGAACGTTTGTCGGTAAAGAAGTACCTGGTATGTCAAAGTATTACTCTAACATTATCGTAGCTGGAGAAGGGACAAACTTTACGAATATCCCAAATGAATCTAGTGTACCGATTGAAGAAGTAACGAAAGAGCGAGAAGTAGCAAAAGATAAAGTTACAGAAGCGGAAAAGAATAATCCAATCAAGAAAAAGAACGGAACGAAAAAAGGAGAAAGCGCAGTATACATTTATCATACACATAGCTGGGAATCCTTCTTTCCGTTATTACCAGGGGCTACCGATCCATCAAGTCCGGATGTAAATGTGTCCTTACTAGGGAAACGTATGAAAGAACAACTTGAAGGACAAGGAATTCCGGTAATTCATGATAAAACGAATATGGGGGATTTATTAGCGAGTAAAAAATGGAAATGGCCGCAATCATATAAAGCGTCTCATGGATATGTAAAAGAAACATTAGCACAAAATACTAAAATTGCGTTTCCGATTGATATACACCGTGATGATCAGCGGAAGAAGGTAACAACAAAAGTAATTAATGGAAAATCGTATGCAAGATTATATTTTATAATTGGGATGGAAAATGAAGGGCGTGCTGAAAATGAAAAAATTGCAAGGGCAATCAATAGTTATTTAGATGAAAACTATTACGGATTAAGTAGAGGGATTTTTCCGAAGTATAAAAAAGATGGAAATGGCGTTTATAACCAAGATTTATCTAAAAATGCGATGTTAATTGAAGTTGGTGGTGTTGATAATACGTTAGATGAATTATATAACACAATTGATGTGTTAACGGAAGCGTTTAGTAAGTATTATTGGAATGATGCAGAGAAAGTGAATGGGTGAGGAACGGGAAACCGTTCCTTTTTTATTTTTGAAATCCTAAAATATGATATAATAGAATTTTGTGAATATTAAACAAGGAGTGGGATAGACATGCAAATACTATTAATACGTCACGGTGAATCAGAAGCTGATATTTTAAATGTACATGAAGGTCGAGCTGATTTTGAATTAACAGAAAAGGGAAGACAGCAAGTACAAAGACTTGTACAGAAAGTGAAAGCGGACTTTCCGCCAGATTTCATTTGGGCAAGCACATTAAAACGTGCTCGAGAAACGGCTGAAACATTAGCTGAAGCGATTCAGTGCCCAATTCAATTAGAAGAGGAATTAATGGAGTTCAATAATGGAGTGCAAGCAGGTTTATCATTTGAGGAAGCAAAAAAATATCCAGAGCCAAAGTTTCTTCATGACCGGTTTGAAAACGGGGAATCATTTATTGAATTTAGAATGAGAATAGAAGGAATCTTTTCTAAAATCGTGACAGAAAATACATATGATCGGATTGCAATTGTTGCACACGGTGGTGTAATAAATAGTATTTTACGAGCATTTTTCCAAATGCCAATTAGTATGGACTATTATTTTAAAATGGGAGATACGGGTATTAGTTTGATTGAACTTACGGATAAACAGAAAACTGTTCATTTTATAAATGATACAAATCATTTGGATGGATTGTAAGAGGATATGTACAAAGTTGTATTTTTCGATGTTGACGGTACTCTTTTAAGTGAGATTGATAGAAGTATGCACGAAAGTACAAAAGAAGCGATACAAAGGTTAATAGATAAAGGAATTCACGTCGTTGTTACAACTGGGAGACCATATAGTTTATGCTCACAATTTAAAGAACTGGGCATAAATACGTTTATTTCTGCAAATGGTGCACATATAAAATGTGCTGATGAAGTTATACATAAATCGGTACTTTCAATTGAAATTGTTCATGACATTTCAAATTTCGCTGAATTACATGGTCACAGTGTTTCTTATTTTACAGAAGAATTTGTAATGAATGGTATTGCCTCAAAAGACGAACGTGTAATACGAGCATTAAATGAAACGTTAAATTTAGAGCGGTATCCTGACAAAGTTAGAAACTTGTCAGAAGAGATTTATTGTGTATGTCTGTATGCTGATGAAACAGAAGCTCAAAAATTCTTTGAAAGATATCCAGCACTTACGTTTGAACGTTTTCATGGTTACATTATGAATGTGTTGGAAGATAATAAAGTATCGAAGCTAACTGCAATTCAAAAGGTATTGGAACATCTGAAAATTTGTAAATCAGAAGCAATTGCTTTTGGTGACGGTGGAAATGATATTGAGATGTTACAGTATGTAGGACTGGGAATTGCGATGGGGAATGGTGGAGAAGAGTTAAAAACAAAAGCTGATTTTGTTACAAAGAAGGCGAGCGAAGGTGGTATTGCTTTTGCTTTAAAAGAGTTTCGTATTATTTAAAAATAATAGCTAGTCAGTGTAGAGAGATCCTGTTTAATAACAGGATTGTTTTGTCTAATAATATTCTTGCAATAAAAGGAAGAATGTGAGTATAATGAAAAGTAGTTAGGTAAGCTAATTAATTGAGGGGAAAGGAGAGTGAAGATGAATGAATTCAAGAAAAGATTCTCTTCCTTTAGGGATTGAGCCATATGCAGAGTTAATAAAAAAGACAGCATCAGCGGATACGGATCAAGTCGCAGCAAAACTTGGTTTGTTAATGTTATGGACGTCTGATAATGTTCTTGATGCTGTTGACGTAGATTTAGCTCCGCTTGGTATTTCGGAAAGTAAATTAGATTTTTTACTGTTATTTATTTTGCGTGAAATGGAATCGAATGGGGAAGAAGTGAACATGAGTCCTTCGGATATTGCGAGTCGATTAGGGATTACACGTGCTTCTGTCACTGGCTTATTAGATTGGATGGAGAAACGAGAGTTAATCGTCAGATTCCATCATTCTGAAGATCGAAGAAGATTAAAGGTGAAAATTACTCCAAAAGGAAAAGAACTAGTTACGCATTCTTTACCAACTTTTTGGTTATCTTGCGCTTCGTTAGTTGATGACTTTAATCAAGAAGAGCGTCAAGTTTTAGAGAAGCTATTAAATAAAATGCAAGTAACTATGCAGGTGAAATTAGGAGAAGGTAGATAAATAAGTTGATTGTGAGAGTCAACTTTTTTATTTAAACATATAATTAGGTTACCTAATTATATGTTTAGCTAATTTGATCAAGGTGGTGATATGTCTTTTAACGTAAACAAATTAAGTGAGTATTGAAGGAATGTCCTTTTGAGTAATTTGCTTCAGATGTTTTAACCCGATGGGGAAAATCATTGTAAGGGGGAGATTTTATGATGGAAATATCAAAAGAAGTAAATAGTGAAAGGAATTACGCAGTAATGACAGCGGTGTTATGTTGGGCAGGTATGGTAGTTATGTCCAGCTTATATGTGACAATTCCTTTAATCGCTCTATTTTCAGACCTTTTTAAGGTTTCATTAGCGCAATCTGCGGCTACAGGCAGTATATTTTCTGTAGGCTTTGCTATAGGTTGTTTGTTATTTGGGGCAATCTCTGATAAATATGGGCGGAAGAAAGTGATTTTTATCGGATTACTTGCGCTGTCGATTGTTTCTTTTTTATTAGGGTTTGTCGATAGTTTATTTTGGTTTGTTATTCTTCGAGGATTACAGGGGATAGCAGCAGCTACATTTTCTCCAGTAGCGTTGGCTTACGTCGTAGAAATGTTTCCAGTAGAAAAAAAGGTTACAACAATAGGATTTGTTAGTACCGGTTTTTTAGTAGCTGGAATTGCAGGGCAAGTAATAAGTACAGCTGTTAGTCAGCATTTTGGATGGCATATGGTGTTCTTTCTTCTTAGTATTGTCTATATCATTACTGCTGTATGGATTCATTATTCTCTTCCGAAAGGGGAAACGTCTCAATCCTATACTGATATTTTGGGACCAATTAAACAGATGGGTAAAGTTTTTACACATAAAAGCTTAGTATTGAGCTATATGATTGCTTTTGTTTTATTAATGGCTTTTGTTAATATGTATACTGTTTTAGGGAATTATTTGAGCTCTCCTACTTACAATTTAACTCCAGAACAAATTCTTTATTTTCGCTTAGCAGGGCTATTTGGTATGTTGCTGTCACCACTTGCGGGTCGCTTAACAAAGAGGTTCGAAGTAAGGCAAGTTCTTCAAGGCGGATTGTTGGTCTCTATTTTTAGTCTAAGTTCAATGGGCTTTATTTCGAACCTGCCGCTACTTGTAATGATGAGCGTCTGTTTTGTAATAGGTATTGCTATATCCGTTCCGTCTTTAGTTTCTCTTGTCAGCCAATTAGGAGGAAAATCAAGGGGAATAGCAGTTTCTATTTATACTTTCATTTTATTTTTAGGAACTAGTATAGGACCTATTATTTCTATTTATCTTATGAAAATAGGGGACTATGCTCAGACGTTTATTTTATTAGGGTTGATACTCTTTATTGGTTTTGTTGCTTCGCTTTTTATAAATAACGAATCTATGTTTGATAAGGCATGAAAATGGTTTATATAAAGTGAGCAGGCATTCGCTTTCTCTCTATATGTTAACTTTGTCAGGGGGTGACCGTTTTTATGCAAAATTTTTAAATTACATTTATATAGAAAGAAAGTGGTGATTTCATATTAACGAAAAATTAGGAATGTATGTAGAATAATGAATGGGTGGAAAAGCTATTCAAATAAGGGAATGCAAGGATCTTTAATATGCTCAACTAATAAAACATGAATTTGCCCGCGATGATGATAAAAATGTGCAACGATTTCAAGTAACCATTCGAATCGAGAGTAAGAAATACCCCAATAAGCAGTCATAATTTCTGCTAATTCTTCATTGGAATAGGATAAAAAAGTTTTAGAAAGTAAATCGTACCCTTGTATCATCGTTTGTTGCATTTGAGTAATTGTTTCTGGTGTTTGTTCTATATAAAAGGTATGTAATTCTTTTTCTGTAATACCATTTAATATGAGTAAATCAGCATGGAAAATAAGGGAAAGATGTGTACACATTTCAAATAATGACCGCTTTGATTCAATCGGTTGTATTTTCAAATCACTTTCAGTATATTGGTTCAGTATTTGAATGGAAGTATCGATAGCAATTTTAACTTGATTCAATGCAGATGGAACAAACATTGTAATTATTCTCGCCTCCGTATATAATAATTTCTTAAGGGTATTATATCATACTCAAAATTCCGAAAATTCTAGTAGTTTGACTAGCATAGTGAAAAGTATTATATTGTAAAAGGTCATATGAAACATGAAATAGAATGGAATGTAATTATTGAGTTAGGAGTTAGACCAATGAGCTTGAAATATGGAAGAGATACAATTGTTGAAGTTGACTTAAATGCTGTAAAACATAATGTAAAAGAATTTAAAAAACGTGTGAATGATGAAAATATTGCAATGATGGCTGCTGTAAAAGCAAATGGGTATGGTCATGGGGCAGTTGAAGTTGCGAAATCGGCTATTGAAGCAGGAATAAACCAACTTGCAGTTGCATTTGTAGACGAAGCAATTGAATTAAGAGAAGCTGGAATCACTGTACCTATTTTAATTTTAGGATATACACCAGTAGCAGCTGTAGAAGATGTAATTCAATATGACGTTATGATGACTGTTTATAGAGTAGAAGATTTACATGGTATAGATGAAGTTGCAAACCAACTTCAAAAGAAAGTGCGAATTCATGTGAAAATTGATACAGGAATGAGCCGTATCGGTTTACAGGAAGAAGAAATTAAACCGTTTTTTGAAGAGTTAAAAAGTATGCGATATGTAGAAGTAGTAGGGATGTTTACACATTACTCTACCGCTGATGAAATAGATAAAACTTATACAAATATGCAAACAAGTTTGTTTGAGAAAGCTGTAAATACAGCGGAAGAATTAGGAATTCATTTTCCATATATTCATAGTTCAAACAGTGCAGGATCAATGGAACTTAGTAACACATTTCAAAATATGGTTCGTGTCGGTATTGGAATTTACGGTATGTATCCTTCAAGAGAAGTGGATCATACAGTTGCTTCCTTACAGCCAGCGTTGTCTTTAAAATCAAAAGTAGCTCATGTTAAACATGCGAAGAAAAATCGTGGTGTTAGCTATGGGAATACGTATGTAACAACGGGTGAAGAATGGATTGCAACTGTACCAATTGGTTATGCTGATGGTTATAATCGTCAGTTATCTAATAAAGGGCATGCATTAATTAATGGAGTTAGAGTACCTGTTATTGGTCGTGTTTGTATGGATCAGCTTATGCTAGATGTTACAAATGCAATGCCAGTACAAGTAGGAGACGAAGTTGTATTCTACGGCAAACAAGGTGAAGAAGAGATTGCGGTGGAAGAAATAGCAGATATGTTAGGTACAATTAACTATGAAGTTACATGTATGTTAGATAGAAGAATTCCACGTGTTTATAAAGAAAATGATGAAACGACTGCGGTTGTAAATATATTAAGAAAAAACTGAATCGATATGATTCAGTTTTTTTATTTTTGACAAATGAAAAATGTTCTATTTGCACCATGTATTTGAATGTTTTTAAATCCCACAGAGTTTAAAGAGATAATAATTTCGTCTCTAGAATAACATGCTTCCTCGATGGAAAAGTCAATATTATTCCGATAATTCGTAATAATCATACTTTGTTATAATTTCAAATCCACACTGTGTATATAGTTTTAAAGCATTGTTATTTTTCGTTTCGACGTCTAATTCAATTGTTGAAACGCCTTTTGTAATAAGTGTATGTACCATATAACTAAGAATATCTTTACCATATCCTTTACCTTGATAAGAAGGATGAACTGCGAATCCTGATAGTGTAGTAGACTGCTCTTGCTCAGTAACGGTAATCGTTCCAATTGCTTTTTCATTAATAAAAGCAATGTAAACTTGATGAGAAGGTGACTTCATCATTTTTTGTAACCATGTGGATGTATTTGCTGCCGAATCTCCAAAAGCTTCACTAGCGATTTCTATAAGATCAGGAAGTAATTCAGAGGATGCAACGGTAAGGTTAATATGATTTTTCATTGTTTTTTGTGCTTCGTTTATTTTGAACTCCATACCGTACTCACTATATAAATAAGGTAAGTTCATTTGTTTTGCAAATGATTTCCCTGAAATAGAGTCACCATTAATTATAAGAAGGGCTTCATCTGCCTCTCTTTTTTGTATTTCTTTCATTGCAGTTTGTAAAAGAGTAGTGCCTATATGTTGTTTTCTATAGTTTGGATGAACAAATCCTATTAACTCCAGTTTAGTCGGTCTTTCAAAGTCATACATACTTAATGCACCGATTAATTGAGTATCATCATAAAATAGAAAATCATTTACCACTTCTTTATTACGGGCAGTTAAAAAGTTGACATGCAAATCTGACGAGTAATCAATTTTATCGTGTTGCCCGCAAACATGAGCTAAATCTTTCAGCTGTTGTATTTCATTTTCAACTAAAAAGTTCTTTTTCTGAATATCCATTTCATAATCCCTCTCAATCATATTTAAAAATAGGATGGGTGACATAACCACTTTTCTAACTCCACACTACCTTGAATAGATAATAAGCGATATAAATATCGATAGGGTTGTCTACATTCTTCAAGACGAGGAATGGGCATAATGGTCTCATAACCTTGTTTAAAAGCACGAGCCTCTTTTTCTGTAAGTACATATTCTAATCCAATAAAATCGAACTCTCGTGGAGCAATTGCATAAGCTTCTGTATCTACTAAACCAGTAATAGATTGACCATCTGATAAAAACTGAGTAGGATCCATATCAATTAAAATGAGTGTAGATTCCTTCGGTGATGGCAAGGAAGAGAGTTGTGATTCAAAAGTATGAAATGCGTTATGTATGCTCGCATTATCGGAATAAAACATATTTACAAGATTCTTGCTTACTTTTAAAATATGAGACTTAAATTCTTCAAGTGGAACTTGGAAAGTACCAGAAGGGTTTCCTGTGAAATTAGCTTTAAATGAATGAATCTCTGCTAGTCCTTTTCCAAGGCTGAATAAAATAGAATCAGGTTGTCCAATAAATGATTGCAGCGTATTTCCTGCTAGTTTTTCGGCGATAACATACTCTCGTCCATTTAAAACATGTTTTTGCAAAATAGTCGGGATGGGTAAGGTAGTATGCTTTTTCAATAGTGCGTGTATCGTTTCTAAATGATGTACATTTCTTGGGTCAATTCCAAATAGGTTTTTGCATTCCCACCAAAAATCATTGCTTGGCTCTTCAGTCATTTTTGAGGAACGAACAATAACTTTTTCAGCTTCTGTTTTAACAAGAAACACGTCGCTTGCATGGTCTTCATAGCCCGGATGTAGTGCTTGAACAGATAGGATAGGTGAAGTGAAGAGTTGTTGTAGCATGAAAAGGCTCCTTTTTCTGTAAATTCTATAAATTGATTATATACCATAATTTAATTAAGAGGTAAAAATCAGGAGGGTTATTATTTCTATATATAGTGTATTAAAGTTTGAAATTCTACATAAGAATTAACAAAAAGGTGAAGGATGTGTGTATATAAAGCAATTTCTTTGTATTTGCGAAAAAAATTAGTTATGATAATACTAAGAAAATATATATGTTTTGGGGGTAATGAATGAAAAAATTATTCGAATACGTATTATTAACAATTGGATCTATTATTGTAGCTGGTTCACTAGAGCTTATTTTAGCGCCTAATGGATTAGTAGATGGCGGAGTAACTGCGATTGCTATTATGGCAAATAAAGTTGCAGGGCTACCACTTTACGGAGTGTTTTTAGGACTTAATATTCCTATTTTACTATTTACTGCAAAAGTAATGGGAAAGAAGTTTTTTATCCGTACATCCTATGCAAATGTTGTTACAACACTCGGATTGATTTATTTAAAACCATTTCCAGCAATTACGACTTCGGAATTATTAATTGTACTTTACGGAGGAGTTCTATTTGGTGTTGGTGTTGGGATTGTTGTAAAAATGGGCGGAGCAATTGACGGATCAGAAATGTTAGCTGTTTGGATGAATAAGCATTTTAAAGTACCAATTAGTACATTTTTACTTGCTGTAAATGCGGTTATTTTTGTATTTGTTGCTATTTTATTTTCAATTGAGCAAGCGATGTTCTCATTAGCAATTTTCTATATTGTTACGAAGATGATTGATTTCATATTAGACGGTATTAATCAAGGAAAGAGCGTCATGATTATTTCGAATAAAAATAAAGAAATTGGCGAACTGCTTATGAAAGAATTACAACTGTCTGTTACGTATCTACATGGAGAAGGTGGTTTTTTAGGAGAGCACCAGAGAATTATTTATTGTATTACAAACCGTTTCATTTATCCGAAAATGAAAGATCTCGTTCTCTCTGTAGATCCAAGTGCTATAATTGAAGCTTCTTATTCAACAGAAACAACTGGTGTAAAGCGTCCAGGAAGGACAGCGAGATCAGGGCAAGTATCAGAAAAATAGTGAATGAAAATAACTCCACGCAAGTATAACTTGCGTGGAGTTATTTTTAGTTAGGGAACCAGACTCTTTTCAGTAATTTGACAACAGTTACGATACAATCTTCTGGAATACTGCCGAAACCGAGTAATACATACGACGCCTCGCTTAAATTATGAACAGAATCGTATGTTGAGAGAGGGTACAACTTAATGCGTTGTTTCGCAGCGACATGAATAAGTTCTTGTTCGTTCATCCCATTATGAACGTGAAGTACGATATGAAGTCCTGATTGTTCGCCGAGTATTTGAACACGAGATTTCATTTCATTTTTGATAGATTTAACTAGTAATGTATGCTTTCTTTTATATAACGTACGACTACGGTTTAAATGACGTTCCCAATCACCTTTTTGAATAAAGGTGGCAAAAGCGAGTTGTTGCAGGGTAGAAACCGTTTGTTTAAACATGCCACCAAGTTCTTTATAGATTTTTAAAAGATGAGGTGGTAAGACGATATATCCCATTCGTAAAGAAGGTAAAAAGGATTTCGAGAAAGTTCCCATATAAATAACACGTTCCTTTGAATCCAGTCCTTGTAAAGAAGGAATAGGTTTGCCTACATAACGAAATTCCCCGTCGTAATCATCTTCAATAATATATCCTTCGCAATCATTGGCCCATTTTAATAGTTCGAGTCTTCTAGATAAAGGCATAATTATTCCAAGTGGAAATTGGTGAGATGGAGTAACGTATGCTACATTAGCACCTGATTCACGTAAAGCTGAAATATGAATCCCTTTATCATCTAAAGGGATAGGGTGAACAGGAAGATCAGCACTTTGAATCATAGCAGTTATACGGTGAAATCCAGGATTTTCGATTCCGTATTCTTTTTTTGAACCAAGCAGTTGAAGTAGCAGCCAAAGAAGAGGTTGCGTACCGGCTCCGATAATAATTTGATCAGGTGAAGAATGTACCCCGCGGGCATGATATAAATATTTTGAAATATGCTCTCGTAGAACGAACTCACCTTGAGGATCTTCTTTAGCAAATAATTCATTTTCATACTGGAATAAAGTTTCTTGTAATGCTCTTTTCCAGTTTGTAATTGGAAAAGCTTTTTGATCAATAAGCCCTTGGCTACAATCATAGTCATATTTTTCTTTTTTAATATTGTTAGTGCTGTTTGACACAACTTGTTGTTTATTTTGAATGACATCAATATCAACTTCTGCAACAAAAATCCCACGTTTCGGTTTACTTTCTACGTAACCTTCAGCTAATAATTGTTGATAAGCAGATTCAACAGTAATACGGCTAACATTAAGTTGTACCGCTAAATTTCTGTGAGAAGGAAGGCGTGTACCAGTAGGTAGTAATCCCTGAGAGATTTCTCGTTTCATATATTCGTAAATTTGTAAGTAAATTGGTGTTTTACTTTCAAGTTGCAATGGGATAGTAAAATCCATTTTATGAATTCTCCTTTAAAAACTGGCCATATAAAAAATAATCGAACTGTCACTTAAGTTAGGGGCAGTTACTTTTTATAATAATGATATAACATTTAGAAAATTTTATAAATAGTAAGGAGAGAATCATAATGAATATTAGAGAAGTAGTAACAGAAGCTGATTTACATGATGTATTCCCCGTATTACAGCAATTACGAACGAAACTTTCAAGAGAAGAAGCAAGTTCTTTATTTCAAAAAATGAAAGAAGAAAATTACAAACTACTCTCGTTACAGAATGAAGATGATGAAGTTGTTTGTCTCGCTGGTGTAGCGATTTGTACGAACTTTTATAATGAGAAACATGTTTTTGTATATGATCTTGTAACTGCGAAAGCTCACAGATCAAAAGGGTATGGTAAGGTTCTGCTATCATATGTAGAAAAATGGGGGGAAGAGAAAGGGTGCAGTTCTATCGTTCTTACATCAGCGTTTCCAAGGGTTGATGCCCATCGTTTTTATGAAAGAGAAGGCTATGATAAGGTAAGTTATTCTTTTTATAAAGAGTTATAATACTAAGTAGGTTCTATGTGAGATAACATATAGAACCTACTTTTATTTAGAAGTATAAGATGAAGAGGGTTAATTGCTTATTTTGTCGAATAGTTTCTTTACAATTGAGACGATAATATTGAATTTAAAGAAGGTTAGGGGAGTTTATACTTGGAAAAAGTTCAGAAACTATTAGTCCCAAAAGGTGTAAGAGTTATCGTAATATCTGATATTCATGGGGAATTAAATCTTTTAAAAGAATTATTACATAAAGTTAATTTTAAAGATGATGATTATTTAATTATAAATGGCGACCTTTGTGAGAAGGGGAGCGATAGCATTGGCGTCGTAGACTATGTGATGGATCTAGTAATTAGCAAGTCAAATGTTTATGTTGTTGAAGGGAATTGTGAAGTTGTAGTTGAAGCGCTTGTAAATGAAAATCCTGCGCTAATAAATTATTTATGTACGCGAAAAAATACAATTTTTAATGAATGGCTAGGGAAATTGAACGTTACCGTTCATGAAGAGAGTGATATTTGTGAAGTGAAAAACATATTGATGAGCCATTTTTCAAAAGAAATAAAGTGGCTAACAGGATTGCCAACTGCTATTGAAACTGAGGAGTATATCTTTGTGCATGCTGGCCTTGAAGATAGAGAGGATTGGAAACAAACAGATAGGAAAAATGCAATTGCAATGCCAGGGTTTTTTAATAAGTCACACCGAGCGGATAAGTACGTAATTGTTGGACATTGGCCTGTTGTGAACTATTCTGAAGAAGCGCCGTCTAATAATCCAGTTATTGATAAGGAGAAAAAAATTATTGCGATTGATGGTGGTAATGCGATTAAAGAAGCAGGGCAATTAAATGCATTTATTATTTATCGAGATATTTTAAATGATACATTTTCCTATACATATGTAGATCATTTTCCGCAGTATGAAGTATTGGCCGATTTTAATGCGAATTCAGAAATGCAGGGCGGGGTTACATATCCGCATTATTACATAGAGCCTGTGGAGAGAATGAAAGATTTTACCGTATGTAAACAAAAAGGAACAAATGAACTACTTCATGTAAAAAACGAGTATATAAAGCAACTTGAATCAGGTGAATACACGGTAAAAACCGATATTTCTTGCGCGCAAATCAATATTAGAAAAGGGGATACAGTTTCTTTAATTGATGGTAGATGCATGGGATATGATTTAATTAAAAAAGATGGAGTAGAGGGCTGGATAGAGAAAGGAATTCTACTTAAGATAGAAAGGAAGGAAAATAAAATATTTAGCTAAAATGGGAGGGATATAACCTCCTATTTTTTATTAACTATGTTACGAGTTCGTACTTCATCTAATTTTTTTCGAAGTTCCGTTTCTAAATTAAGCTCGAAAAAATTAGCGAACTTACATAAATAATTCGTATCTTATAACAAAATTATACAATATAGAGTATAGTTTTGTTTTGATTTTTCTGAAAAAATATTATAATTATATATGAAATAAAGAGGAATGTAGGAGGAAATTATGCAAAACGTTATATTAAAGGGGAACAAAGTTACAATTCGTACAATTGAAGAATCGGATATAAAAACATTATGGAGCTTCATATATAAAGAAGAAAATCCAGAATGGAAGAAATGGGATGCACCGTATTTTCCGTTTGCAATGCAAGAATACTCGTCCTATAAAGAGAAGATGCAAACTCGTTTGCAAGAAGAACCACTATCAAATTTAATAATAGAAAATAACGGTCAAATTATAGGGACAGTCGGATTTTATTGGGAACATAAACCGACGCGTTGGTTAGAAATGGGAATCGTAATTTATGATCCAGCATACTGGAATGGTGGCTATGGTACAGAAGCATTAACACTATATAGAGATTTACTATTTGAAAATATGGAGATTGGTAGAGTAGGGCTCACAACTTGGTCTGGAAATGAACGAATGATGAAAGTAGCGGAAAAAATAGGAATGCGATTAGAAGGTAGAATGCGAAATTGTCGATATTATAACGGGACATACTATGATTCTATTCGAATGGGAATGATTCGTGAAGAATGGGAAGCGCTATGTGTAACGAAGGGGTGAGGAAGCATGTACGCTATTATTGCTACATTTGATTGTGTGTTCACTAATAAAATTAGAGAATTGCAAAATGAATTAACAAATATAATAGGAATAAATCAACTAGCTGGAGTAGAACCCCATATAACATTGGCTGATTATAATGAGTTAGATGTTAATTTATATACGGAGAAATTAGAGGAGTTTGTAGTTTTTCAAGAGAACATTGCTGCTGTAACTTTTCCTTCTGTTGGAACTTTTCCTACTAATAGAACGATCTTTCTAGCACCAACCATTACCGATGAGTTATTAAGACTTCATCATTCTTATCATGATTATTTCAAAGTTTTTCATGATAATCCGAATTCATATTACGTACCAGGAAAATGGGTTCCGCATTGCACGATTGCTAATGGGTTAAATTCAAATCAATTTTTAAGTGTAATGGAATATATATATGAAAAATTTGATGTTACACTAGCTTCGATTGAGAAGTTAAAATTAATTAAGGTAAATTATGAAAATGGTTCTGCCATTTCTTCTAGTATATTAGCAGAATATAATTTAAAGAGAATGGAGACAGCGAGATGACATATGTAATTAGAGAAATGAAGCAAGAAGATATTCCTGCTGTACAAAACGTAGCAAAAATAGCTTGGCATGATACTTACGAAGGAATTATTCCGAGAGAGGTTCAAGATAGTTTTTTAGAGGAAGCATATTCTGATGAAAAAATGAAATATCGTCTTAAAAATACACATTTATTCGTTGCAGAAGAAGAGGGAGAAGTAATTGGATTTGCGAATTTTTCACCTGTTAGACTGCAAAATGAAGCAGAATTAGGTGCGATTTATTTGTTACCAGATCAGCAAGGAAAAGGGATAGGAAGTACCTTATTACAAAGAGGGATTAAGACATTAAAAGGGATCCGGAAACTGTACATACATGTAGAGTCAGCAAATGAAAAAGGAAAGCGCTTTTATGAAGCGAAAGGTTTTGCCGAATTAGAGCAATTTGAAGAAGATTTTGAAGGACATTTGATGCAGACAGTAAGGATGGTTTTATACATATAAGGAGGACTAGAAGTGAAAATTTTTGATTTTAGTGAAAAAGTGGGAAAGCACATATCAGTATTTCAATCTAATTTCATAATGTCGAAAATATTAAACCATCAAGGGAATATACATATCGGTGCTATGCATTTACAAGAGAATGGAATCATCGGATATCATGAAGCAGTTGTATCTCAACTGCTTCTTATTGTGGACGGCGAAGGATATGTGTGCGGGACAGATAAAGAAAAAGTGACAGTAGAAGCTGGACAAGCTGTGTTTTGGGAGAAGGGTGAGTTTCATGAAACAAGTACAGAAAAGGGATTAATGGCAATTGTTATGGAAGTGGAGAATCTTGAACAAGCGATAATAATGCCTATTATTCAAGGGGAGTTGTGAAAAATGATAATAAAGGCAAATCAAGAAGATACAAATGAAATATTAAAATATGCAGCTCAATCGCTTTTTGAAGGGACGAGAGGAAATTGTCAGTTAAGTACGGAGAAAGCGATTGAAATTACAGAGCCAATAATAGAAAAAGGAGCATATTATTTAGTCATTAAAGAAGAAAATAAAGTAATGGGATGGATATTAATAGGGGAAAATACTGATTATTTTTCTCGTGAAAAACTTGGATTTATATACGAATTGTATGTGTTTTCAGAGTATCGCGGGAGAGGGTTATCACGAAAATTAATGGAGGCTGGGATCAAAGAACTACAAGAAAAATATTCAGAAGTTCGTTTGAATGTATTTGCAGGGAACTTTGCGAAAGAAATGTACGAAGATTTTGGGTTCGTTGAAAGACAAGTAATTATGACTTTGAAGTGAGAAAATAGCTCAAGCTGGAATAGCACAATATAAATAAAAGAAGCCGATGAATAAATCGGCTCTTTAACGATACATCGTCCACATTCCAATATCTTTAAACCCTAGTCGTTTATAAATACGTCCAGCAGTTGGATTGTTATAAAATAGGCAAAGTGTTCGGCCTTCTTTCGTAAAGTCCTGAATCATTTTCTGTAATATGAGTGAAGCATATCCGTTTCCGCGATAATTCGGATGTGTACATACGCCAACTACCATAGCGGATAATGAATTTTCAGCGGAAGTAGAGGCGGATGCGATGATTGCACCGTCTTTTTCAATATAATATGTACGTCCTGTAGTTGTTTCGATAGCTTGCCTTAACATTTTTTCTGATTCATTAGCGGTCGGGAATTCAGAGATGTTACTTCGTAATTGCATAATTCGTTCTATATCATCTAGTGAGGCAAGTTTAATTGTTTCATGAATTGGTGTGTTAGGTAAGTTATTGTCATCTAGACATTCACAAAAATACATTTCATTTTTGGCCCCCAGTTGTATACTTGGAGCAGTTTCAAATCTTTCTACAATAGTTGACTTGCCAGAGAGTTTAAGCGGCTTATATGCTGAAAGAAGTGCCTCATAGTCAGTAACCACAAACTCTTCTTTACTATAAGGTATAAACGCATCATGAAAGCGAAGTAAAATAGATTTTAATGTTCCGCTTTCTTCAAATGCTCCCCATAACTCTTGAAAGTCTGTTTCGTAACCAAAAGCCTCAATATCTCCAATAATAAACAAGTTAAGGGCTACTTCTTCTTTTAGAAAAGAAAATACTTGTTCATGATCTTTCTTTGTTAATTTTCGTATCATAACAAACTACCTCTTTTTTGTTTTTTCTAAATATTATAACTTTATATTTTTGAAATCAATATAAAATTTTATGTTTAGTTCACAAACTTTCGGAAAAACTAGGAAAGATATGACAAAGGAGGTTATGAACGGTGGATCATCCAATTCAAGGGTTAATGAAAGCAGCGATGGAAAATTTAAAGGAAATGGTCGATGTAAATACGATTGTTGGGGAGCCTGTTCAAACGGCTGACGGTGGTGTAGTGTTAACAGTTTCTAAAGTAGCGTTCGGTTTTGGAGCAGGAGGTTCTGATTTCCAGACGAATGATGGACAAAGAGCGAATGGTAACCCTGCATTTGGTGGCGGTAGTGCGGGTGGTGTGTCAATTACACCAGTAGCATTTCTAGTCGTGAATAAAGATGGGGTAAATATTCTTCATTTACAAAATGCGACACATTTAGCAGAAAAAATAATTGAATTAGCTCCACAAACAATCGATAAAATTCAATCGATGTTCCAAAAAGATGAAAAAAAAGAGGGGAATCATCACCCTCAAAATCCAGATGATATCCTTTAAAAACGCCTGCTTATGAGCAGGCGTTTTTTCTTGTAATCAGTATGTAATAAAACACATGAAATTGTAAATAGTTTTTGAAGTTTTTTCTATGTTTCTAAAATTTTTCATGTTAAAATATGCTATAGAATTGAAACATATAAAACGAAGGTGGCTAGGTGCTTTGTCTGGAGGATCTGACCAAGTAAACAATATGATATATATTAATGGTAATCGTCGGGGTCATTGTTTTATTACATCTGGAATTACGTTTAAAGAGTTTGCAAGTAACATCCCTTCACCGCTTCATCAAGTATTGCTTTTAAAGCATAATTTTGAGTGGACAGATTTTCATTATCATACTTTATTTGAATATGTTGAGGAAGAAAACATACATAAACTCATTCAAGCAGAGATTGATGAATTTGATGAATTTTGTTGGGTAGATTTCGATGATGCAAGCGATTTAGATGAGTTAGAGCCAAAAGAAATTGCAGAATTATTATATTTGGCTCACAAAAAAGAACCACTTGGAAGAACGTTCTTCCCATTGTTGAAGAATAGATTCGTTTATTTTTCACATGATGACGGTTGGTACAACAAAGTGTATTACCGTAGAATCGGTGATTTTGTAGGAATGCTAAGTAAAGTGATTCCATATAAACTCGGTTCGTTTGGAAAGAAACGTTTTACTTTCTTCCAAAAATCAAAAATTTTCCCAGCAATTTCAAAGGAAGTTATCCTTGGGCTTATGCCGTTAATGGAAGATGGGTTATACATTGATTTAGCGGGGAAAATTGAGTCGAGAAGAGGTCTTGAAATTCCGGTATATGTAGTAGGATCATTCGAAAGTACGGATGAGGTACTAGATAATATCGATGAATTGAAAGCGGAAGCAACAGAAACGGGTTGGCTCATTTTTGATAAGAAAGAACAAGAGTGGCAATGGGTTGTGGACTAAGAAAACTTGGCGCATGAAGTCAAGTTTTCTTGTCTTTTGAAAGGAGAACAAATGAAGAAATATTATACAATTGTGGGTATTGTAAGTATTATTCTCGTGGCGATATTACTTATAACTTGTCCGAAAGAATCAGATTTTAAATTGTATTTAGAGGATAAGTATGCATTGAAATGTGACGAGAGTAGCTTTGAATGCACGCAAAATGTAGATGAAAAAAAAGAGAAATTACAGTTTGAAAGTATTGATGCACGAAATGGTGTTTTCTTTATGACTGTAAAGCAAACGTATAAAACAGAAGCTGGTGTTACGAAAGAATATAGCGGAGTAGGTATATTCGGTACATTTCTTTTTGTTTCAGAGAAGACTTTCTAGTAATAGAAGGTCTTTTTTTTATGCTTATGTTCATATAGATGAAGTAAGACAAGCATAGGAGGGGTATTGATGAAGAAGGGATGTATCGTTTGTGGTGGTGAGGAGTTTTTTTCTTCAACATTATATGCACGTACGAAACAAGATTGGGCATATGCGCCAAACATGTACCGATTTGAAAAGGTGTTTATTGAGCATAGAGATGAAGAAAATTATCCGGTTTTTCAAGAAATTACAGCGAAGCATTGTTGTGGATGCGGTCATATCATGTTGTATCATGAATGAACACACCAAGTATAACTTGGTGTGTTTTTTTTTAAAACGCTGATAAAGCAAGCGGATATAGTAGAGTGAATAAAACAGAAAAACTGCCAAAACCAATTGCGGTATATCCAAGTGTTCTTGCCCCAAAATTGACAGCTAATAAGCCAACTAAAATAGCAAGGGAGCCGAGTGTAACAGGATAAAAAGCAATGGAGAATAACGAAAGAAATAATGCGACATAGCCGATCATTGCACCGGTATTTGTACCTTCAATTTCATTTGCAATTTCTTTGCGCTCATGTCTAATCGGAATACCAGCTGGAGATATTTCAGCTGCATACTCTTCGTTTTTTTCACCACTTTTAAAATGATGATTTCTCTTTCTTCGCATGTACATCCCTCTCTTTCAATTGGGTGTATCTATAGTATCTTTCATAAGGAACAGAACATGAGTATGAGTTAAACCCAAGTAAAGCAAAAATTGGAGAAAATAGATTTCGTTGTTATCCTGTTCATCTCCTTATGAAGATAAAGTGAAACTTTAATCAGTGGGGGTTTTGTCCATCCCCCACTGATTATTAGCCCTCACCAATCGGGCTTTTACGGGCAGTTATCTCCCACCTAACTTCCTCGCATTCGCCGAATTCTACTGCCCGTTAATGCGGGATAAACAGGAATTTTGGAAAATGATGTAGAATGAAATGAATGATAATAACTGAAGGTAGGGGAATGTATGACGAGGTTTAATTGGCATGAATCGGCGGAGAAAAAATGGGATAACAATGCAGAGTTTTGGAATCAAAATAGTCAAGAAATGTGGGATAGCGGGAGCAGGAGTACAATCATTCCATTTTTTGAGCAGTACGTGGAAAAGGAAGTACAAGTGCTAGATGTTGGCTGTGGTGATGGGTATGGTACATATAAATTAAGTCTTACTGGGTACAAAGCGGTTGGGGTGGACTTATCGGAAGTTATGATTCAAAAGGGTAAGGAACGCGGAGAAGGCCCAAACTTATCTTTTATAAAAGGTGATCTTTCTTCATTACCATTTGAAAATGAGAAATTTGAAGCAATTATGGCAATTAATTCTTTAGAATGGACCGAGGAGCCATTGCGAGCATTAAATGAAATAAAGCGTGTTTTAAAGAAAAATGGATACGCATGTATTGCAATTTTAGGACCGACAGCAAAACCGAGAGAGAATAGTTATCCGCGTCTATACGGCAAAGATGTTGTTTGCAATACGATGATGCCTTGGGAATTTGAACAGTTAGCAAAAGAACAAGGATTTGAAGTTGTAGATGGCACCGGCGTATATAAGCGCGGAGTAAATGAGAAGATGTTAGGTCAACTACCTACAGAGTTACAACAATCGTTAACGTTCTTATGGGTATTTATGTTAAAAAACGTATAACGAAATCAAAAAATTTTTAGGAGGTAAAAAAGTGCAGAAAATACAAAAAACTGATACAATATCATCAGAACCAATTAAAGGGGGACTAGGGTATATGACAACTACTACAACAGTTAAATCCGATATTGAAATCGCACAAGAAGCAAGTATGAAGAAGATTCAAGAAATTGCAGCTAATTTAAATATTTTAGAAGAAGAACTAGAGCCATACGGACATTATAAAGGCAAGTTATCTCTTGATATTTTTAAGCGTTTACAAGATGAGAAAGACGGTAAAGTTGTTTTAGTAACAGCGATTAACCCAACTCCAGCAGGAGAAGGTAAATCAACAGTAACAGTTGGTTTAGGTCAAGCTTTTAATAAAATTGGTAAGAAAACAGTAATTGCACTTCGCGAACCATCTCTTGGACCAACAATGGGATTAAAAGGCGGAGCAGCAGGTGGCGGTTATTCTCAAGTAGTACCAATGGAAGATATTAACCTTCACTTTACTGGAGATATTCATGCGATTACAACTGCCAATAACGCATTAGCGGCGTTCATTGATAATCATATCCAACAAGGAAACACACTTGGAATTGATACGCGTAAAATCGTTTGGAAACGCTGTGTTGACTTAAATGATCGTGCCCTTCGTAACGTAGTAATTGGCCTTGGTGGACCGGTTCAAGGTGTGCCACGTGAAGACGGTTTTGATATTACAGTAGCATCTGAAATTATGGCCGTATTCTGCCTTGCAACAGATATTCAAGATTTAAAAGCTCGTCTATCTCGCATTGTTGTCGCTTATAATTTTTCAAATCAACCTGTAACAGTTAAAGATTTAGGCGTAGAAGGTGCGTTAACACTTCTATTAAAAGATGCATTAAAACCGAACTTAGTACAAACATTAGAAAATACACCAGCTATCATTCATGGCGGACCATTTGCGAATATCGCTCACGGTTGTAACAGTGTTATCGCTACGACGATGGCAGCAAAATTAGGTGATTATGTTATTACAGAAGCTGGATTCGGTGCAGATTTAGGTGCTGAGAAGTTTTTAGACATTAAAGCACGTGCAGCTGGTATTAAACCAGAAGCGGTAGTTATTGTTGCGACTATTCGTGCGCTTAAAATGCACGGTGGCGTGGCGAAAGATCAATTAAAAGAAGAAAATGTAGATGCGTTAGCAAAAGGAATGGAAAACTTACAGAAGCATGTTGAAACAATTCAAAGCTTCGGTGTTCCATTCGTAATTGCCATTAACAAATTCATTACTGATACAGATGCAGAAGTTACATACTTACAAGAATGGTGCAATGAGCGTGGCTATGCAGTATCCTTAACAGAAGTTTGGGAGAAAGGTGGCCAAGGCGGAGTTGACCTTGCTGAGAAAGTGTTAAAAGAAATTGAAAAAGATGAAAACAACTACGCACCACTTTATGAATTAGAATTACCATTAGAAGAAAAGATTCGTACAATTGCTCAAAAAGTGTACGGCGCAAAAGATATTGAATTTGCTCCGAAAGCACGTAAGCAACTAGCTCAATATGAAGGGGAAGGTTGGAGTAACCTACCAATTTGTATGGCGAAAACACAATACTCTCTTTCTGATGATGCAACAAAATTAGGTCGCCCATCTGACTTTATCGTTACAATTCGTGAATTGAAACCATCTATCGGTGCAGGGTTTATCGTTGCGTTAACAGGAACAATGTTAACAATGCCTGGTCTTCCTAAACAGCCAGCTGCGCTTCAAATGGATGTAAATGAAGATGGAAAAGCAGTAGGTTTATTCTAAAAGGTTGTAATTCATCTCGTTTATCTGTAAACTATATATACATCAAGTGGCGCCTTTCCATAGAAAGGCGCCTGTTTTTTGGAGGAAATTATGTTTGATCCAACTGCTTTTGAAAATTTAAAGGTAATTGTGGAAGGAGCTGTCTATGATTTCGATTTACACGGTGATATTCTCGTAACAGATCGAAAAGATGTGATGGATCTTGCTTCATTAAGTCGTATGTATAGTATTTCATTTCAACTAACAGAAACATTTAAAACGCTGGTAGAGGCGACATTTTCACTATCTGTTGATGCGAAGAATTTATCAGGTGAAATATTAGAAGTACCTCAGTTTATACCAGGTTGTGAAATGAAGTTAGCGTTCTCGTTCGAAATGGAACAGCCAGAGATAGGATGTCAAGAAATTGAAGCTTTATTGCAATCTATTTGGGGAAAAGAGCGAATGATTACACAGAAAATTTCATACGAATATAATAAGCAAGCGATTTCATATCATAATAAGGTAGAGGTTCTATTTCAAAAAGCGATTACAGAAGACCATGTTGATGATTTAATAGCTGTTATTTCACACATGATAGAAACGGTGCGAACAATACAACATTTTCTTCAAAAATAGAGATAAAGGAGAAAAACAAATGATAAAAGATATGCAACCATTTTTACAACAAGCTTGGGAAAAGGCTGGTTTTAAAGAGTTTACTGAAATTCAAAAACAAGCGATTCCAACTATTTTAGAAGGACAAGACGTTATAGCTGAATCTCCAACTGGAACAGGAAAAACATTAGCGTACTTATTACCACTTTTACATAAAATTAATCCTGAAATTAAACAACCTCAAGTTGTAATTTTAGCGCCAACTCGTGAACTTGTTATGCAAATTCATGAAGAGGTTCAAAAGTTTACAGCAGGAACTGATATTTCAGGTGCGTCTTTAATTGGTGGTGCGGATATTAAGCGCCAAGTTGAAAAATTAAAGAAACACCCAAGAGTTATTGTCGGTTCACCAGGACGTATTTTAGAATTGATTCGTATGAAAAAATTAAAGATGCATGAAGTGAAAACGATTGTATTTGATGAGTTTGATCAAATTGTAAAACAAAAGATGATGGGTGCTGTACTTGATGTAATTAAATCAACGATGCGTGATCGTCAATTAGTATTCTGCTCGGCGACAATAACAAAAGCTGCAGAAGATGCGGCACGTGATTTGACAGTTGAACCACAATTAGTACGTGTAACACGCTCAGAGGCACAGAGCCTAGTTGAACATACGTATATCGTTTGTGAACGTCGTGAAAAAAATGATTATATTAGAAGAGTTATGCATATGGGAAATGTAAAAGCAGTTGCCTTCTTAAATGATCCATTCCGTTTAGATGAAATTACTCAAAAACTAAAATTCCGTAAAATGAAAGCAGCAGCACTTCATGCAGAGGCAAGCAAACAAGAGCGTGAAGTAACGATGCGCGCTTTCCGCAGCGGGAAATTAGAGATTCTACTTGCTACTGATATTGCAGCACGTGGATTAGATATCGATGATTTAACACACGTAATTCACTTAGAATTACCAGATACAGTAGACCAATATATTCACCGCTCTGGACGTACAGGACGTATGGGTAAAGAAGGAACAGTCGTTTCTCTTGTAACAGAACAAGAAGAGCGTAAATTACTTCAATTTGCGAAAAAATTAGGTATCGTGTTTACGAAACAAGAAATGTTCAAAGGAACATTTGTAGAATCGAAACCACCAGCACCAAAGAAAAAGAAACCAGCTTTTACTGGTAAGAAAAAGCCTAGATAAATGAATGGAAAGACGTAACTATGCGTAGTTACGTCTGTTTTTTGTGGAATAATAGATGAAATTTTATTAACGATGATTAAAATTTCATCTATCGTAACTTTAAAAATATTAACGATTCTACAGGGAATATTGATAAAGGTGTAGCATTTCTAGTTTAGTTTGTACAAGGAAGTAACATAAAAAAAGTCGAATATTAACATGATACGAAATAATAAAAAGAAGGTACATGTATGGCTAGGAAATTAGGAATGTTTTTAAATACGAAACATATTGAAGTAAACGAAGGAATAAGAAAGGCGAGAGAATGGGATTTAGAATATATTCAACTATATGCTATGAATGAGAATTTCAATTTAGCTAATATTTCAAAGTTAGAATGGATTACTTTAAAGGATAGCTTATCTTTTAATGGGATTAAAGTCCCATCATTAGCGATTAATTTTGGAGAAAACGGAATTGTAGGAATGGAAGTTGACAGTGCAATAGAACGGTTTAAATATATTACTGACAGAGGGTTAGAGTTGGGAGCAAGGATAATAACAGCTCATATTGAGGGAATTCCAAATGATGAAAAAAGTGAGTACTATAATAAAATGGAACAAATCTGTTACGAAATAGGGAATTTAGCATTCAAATTCGGGGGAGTCTTCGCTATTGAGACGGGATCTGAAAAAGCAATAGTGTTAAAAAGATTTTTAGAAACTACAAACTCAAAAGGACTAGCTGTTAACTTTGACCCAGCAAATTTAATAAGTGATGTAAATAAAAATCCGATAGAAAGTTTATTGCTATTAAAAAATTATATAGTACAAACGCATATTAAAGATTGTAAAGAATTGAAAAGCGATAGTTCAAGTAAGTATATAGAAGTCGCAGCAGGAAATGGTGAAGTAGATTTCGACTTGTTTTTTCATACATTAGATAACATCGGTTTTGATGGATATAACATGATTGAAAGAAATGATTATTTTGACGAACGTGAAGGAATGATCCAGTCGATAAATTTCATAAAGAAGTACATATAAATGAAAAAGGAATAACAATAGTAATTGTAGAAAGCTACATAGAATATAAAAACCATTAGGGGGAAATGAAATGATTCATAAAGTCGGACAAATTATGTTATATGTAAATAATCAAGATGAGGCATTAAATTTTTGGACAGAAAAAGTAGGGTTTCATGTAATCGCAGAGGAAGATAACAATCAAGGAATGAGATGGATTGAAATCGCTCCAACTAATGATGCTGAGACGAGTATCATATTACATAATAAAGAGGTTATCTCCAAAATGAGCCCAGAATTGAATCTTGGTACACCGTCTTTAATGTTCTTCTCAGAAAATCTGGAACAACTATATACAGATTTAACAAATAAAAATGTTACAGTTGGCGAAATGGTAACAATGCCTTCGGGTAAAGTGTTTAACTTTGCTGATAGTGAAGGGAATTATTTTGCGGTTATGGAAAAGAACAAATAATGATATTGTTATGTCAAAATCCCCCTCATATATAATGAGGGGGATTAAATGTTTGAAGTGGATTTTTCATTAGAGAGTTGTTTGATAAAAAATGTCCCTTTTTCAATAGCTGTCTCAATATAACCAACGATTTGATCAAATGTAAACACCTGTAGGTCTTCATACAAATGTTGCTCGGGGTACAGCATATCTTCAAAAATATATTGCCGAAAAGCTAAAGCATTCTCTCTAGAAATCTCCTCGATATTTACAATGTTAGCCTCTTGATTAAGTAGGGCGAAGAGCTGTTGTTCTTTATCGTAATGATGCAACAATTGTGCGTTCAATAATTTAAAATCGTTATAGTACATAGGCACGATAGTTTCGTCGTTCTCAATTCTGTTTTTTAGCCAAGGTAGAAAAAATCCACTTAGCCAATTATCATCGGCAATGAGGTGGGTATAATAACCTAAAATATAAGAGGCATCCATATGATCTTCATATTTATGAATAAATGAATCATAATCTATTCTTCTCGTATAGTTTTTCGTTGTACCAGCGTAAAAATGTGAAGTTCCTTTTTCTTCTTTTGAATGAACAGCATCAGGAGCTACACCACCAAGTAAGAAAGAGGTTTTATCTTGAATAGAAAGTTTCTCAGCAATACCGTTAGCGATAATGATATGCATAATTCGTGATCCCATGAATAACACCTCTATTTCATGTATTCATTTTAGGGAGCTGTCTGAACGTGTAGTATTACTTTCCCTGTACTTTGTCTACTTTCGACCCATTCATGTGCTTTCCCTGCATCTTGAAGAGGAAAAGATTTCGTAGTTTTAATTTGTAAACTTCCATCGCGTAAATAACGGAAAACTTGATTAGCAGTTTCTTGAAGCAATTCAGGACGTTTTTTTCGTGTAGTGCCAAAGCTGAAGCCGAGTATAGAACGGCAACTTGCGTGTAAATCTTTCGTTTGAAAACTACCAACTTCTCCGCTAGCATTGCCGAAATGGACGAGACGACCGTAATAAGCAAGGCAGTCTAAACTTCTTTCGGACACAGTACCAGAAATAGAATCTAAAACAATATTAACGCCTTCTCCGTTTGTAAGCTGACCTACCCTCTCTACAAAATCGTCATCTTGATGACAAATAACATAATCAGCGCCAGCATCTAAAGCAATTTTTCTTTTTGCTTCACTTCCGACAGTCCCGATTACTTTTTTAGCCCCTAATAATTTTGCGAGTTGAATCGCAGTAGTACCAATTCCTCCAGCAGCGGCATGAATTAGAACAGATTCACCTTGCTGAAGTCTTGCAACATTTGCAAGTAAATTGTAGCTTGTAAAAGATACGATAGGGCAGGCAGCTGCAGTTTGGAAATCAACTTCATCAGGTAATACAAAAGTAAGATTTTCGTTCGCGACAACATATTCAGCGTAAGAGCCATTTTGAGGAAAAGTAATGACACGCTGGCCAGGATAAATATTTTTCACATGAGAACCTACGTGTTCTACAATACCAGCTGCATCTATCCCTGGAATAAAAGGTAAGGCTTTGTTTCCTTTTTTGCCATAACGTGATTTAATATCGGCGAAATTAACACTAGTAGCAACAACGCGAATTAAAACTTGATTATCTGAAAATGTAGGAATATCCATGTCCGTATATTTCAACACTTCAGGACCACCGAATGAAGTTACAACGATAGCTTTCATATACATCCTCCTAAATTTGAATATATATATTATTTTAAATCTTCATTAGGAATTGGGAAATTATATAATTGTTATGCAGGGTTATAAGTGAAGCTTATGAAGCCATTGCATCCTTATATTAATTTATTTGAAAAATCTTTGAAAGAAATCGAACGAAATATCGTTTGCTTGCCAATATATAGTGTAGGACAAAGGAGGGATGGTATATGAAGGATGAAACAGTATACACAGAACTAATCCAATTAACTTTATCAGGCAATAAAGAAGCGTATAGTGAGTTGTATGATAAAACGATTCAAGAAGTATATAAGACAGCACATTTTTTAATAGAGGATAAAGCAGATATAGATGATGTCGTTCAGGAAATATACATACAGCTATATGAATCGCTTCGTAAATATGATAGTGAGAAGCCATTTCGTCCATGGTTAATTGGACTTGCGATTAAACAAATTCATTCTTATAGAAGAAAGAGGTGGATGCGACTGCGAATTGTAAAAAAAGCAGAAGAGCAAAGAAAACCAGTACAAATTGATTTTTCTAGCGATGTTGTAAGTAAAATATCAAACCAAAAATTAATTGAACTCATTCATAAATTACCATATAAATTGAAACAAGTTATTATCTTAAGATACTTACATGATTACTCACAAGAAGAAGTAGCACATATATTACATACTCCAATCGGTACCGTGAAGTCCAGAATTCATGCAGCACTAAAGAAACTACGTCAAAAAGAGCAAGTAGAAGAAATCTTTTTAGGAGAGGTAGGGAATGTGAAATGAGTTTAGATTGTAGAGTTAGGGAATCCATACAAGAAGAAGCGAAAGGGATTATAGCCCCGCCAGAGTTAAAAGAAAAAGTAATCGTTCAAATTAAAATGAAGAACGGTGGAAGTAAAAGGAAGAAGCGCCTTATCGCAGGAGTGCTTGCAGCCGCATTTTTAATTCCGACAACTGGTTTTGCTTATCAATCTATTATGGCAGATGGTATATACGGGTCGTTTGAAAATTTAAAGAAGCATGCCGGAGCTATAACATTAGAAGGATACATGCGTTTTAATGCAAAGTTATCTCAAGCGAAAGATGAAATAGGTGCAAAAGAATATGAAGAGTTTACAAAAGAACTAAAGAAATTAACGAATGCAAAGCTTGAGTACGGGGATTCGAATGGTAATATTGATTATGATCAATTATCGCCAGCTAAAAAAGAGGGATTAAAAAAGGTAGAAATGGAGCTTCAGCCGTATTTTGATAAATTAAATGGCCATAAATCTAGTAAAGAAGTATTAACTCCTGAAGAGTATGAACAATATATGGAAGCATTAATGGCATATCAAACCGTGTTAGTAAAAACGAAATCGAGTGGTGGGATAACAGTAGAAGAAGTACCTGAAGCGTATAAAGAAAGGTTTATTAAAGCAGAACAGTTTATGGAGTATGTAGATGAAAAGGTGAGCTTTTCTTATTGAAACGTAAATATATTAACCACCTATTCCTTTTGCTAGCAATAAGAAATATACAAATACTAGTATTACTCCATTTAATGCCGTACCAACTATTTTAAATAGCCAATTCTTTGATGCGATCGCAAAAATAATACCGAGTAATGAAAGCATACTTAGAAGCACAATAATTAATGTTAAATTCGCATTAGGTCCTCTTAAAACAAAGAAAGAACATATACTTGCGATAAACGTTAGAAACGAGAAAGTCCCTAATTTCATAATAAGTCTCCCTTGTTTGAAATGTATTTTGATTTAGTGCACGACTTTCTTTAGTTTAACATAAATTTCCTATTATCAATTAAATATATGAACAATAAAAAACGAGTATAAAATCTATGCGATTTCATACTCGTTTTGTTATTACTTAAATTTCCTTACCGCATGTATAGCAACTCTTACAAGGAGTATTGCACTTATAAATAAACCACCATAACCAACGACACTTAAAAATTGAACATTAGGCTCTTTTGCATACAAGTCAGGGGCAGAATTAACTTGATTTGCTTAATAAAGTGAAAGTGGGAAATCACTTAGTTATATTCCTTACTATTCTCCTTGTCTTTTTGTATAAAACAATCTAATAGTGAATAACCAGCTATTAAACTAATAATGGTAACGAAAGTTGTATTCACAAGAATAATATTAGTTAAATAAGGTAGGTATTCGCCAAGTGGTGAAAAGAGTAGAGCTGGAGAAAAGGAAATGAATAGTGTAGGCAACGTAATAGCGATAAATTTATCCAGCTGAAAGTTCCAGTTTTGTTTGCTCGTTTCGCGATTAATTGATTGTAGGAATCGTAATAAAATGCCGACTAAAAGAGGGAAGAGTGTAAAGTAGAATAACCTTGGATAAAGGTTAAAGTTCACTTGCGCATCTGTATCTAAATAAAATTGAATTTTTACTCCGACAAATAATAATAAGACGATAAATAATGTAAAGCAGAGGTATAGCATCACTTTTTGCATTGCATTCCACCATCCTTTACTAAAAATATATTCAAAGAAAGAAGAGATATACAATAACTACTGTTGTATATCTCTTTTTTTGCCGTTATTTAATAGTGGAATTTGTTTTTTCTTGCTTTGTGAAATAATCAATAATGCCCATGGCGCTAATTTCTATATCTAGATGTAAAATGTTATAAACGGAATGATTTGATGGGACGTTTAATTTTGTAAGGTGAGAAGAGATTTTATCCATTAATAAAGTTTGTAATGCTTTGGTTGCCTCATCGAAATCATTACATTTTTCAAAGACATCTTTACCAGTATGAACGAAAATGGGTAACCAATGTTCAAGTTGGCTATATACTTCTGTAACATTGGCAGATGCGCCGTAATGACCGAAATAAATAGTATCTACATTCATACTTTGAATGTGATTTTTAGAGGCAATCATCGCATCTGGCTGGAATTGTGAAGGGGACGTTGATGGTAGATATAATTCTACACCAAGATCAGCTAGCTCCCTATAATAAATTCCAATCGTATCACCAGTGAAAATGCCGTTTGTTTTTGAATCGTGAATGCTAATATGGTGCTTCGCATGTCCCGGTGTATCATAAAATGTAAGTGTACGGTCTTCTGCAATTTTTAATGTATCACCATTTTGTACAATGTGAACACGTTCTTCTTCAATTGGAAGAATTGGATCAAAGAGTGTATCAAAATCTTCTTTGTACACAGCTTTTGCGCCAAGAATTAGTTTTGTGGGGTCAATCATATGACGTGCCCCGCGCGGATGCACAAATAGAGTAGCATTTGGGCACTTTTCCATCATTAACCCTGCTGCGCCTGCGTGATCTAAATGAACATGTGTAACGATAATGTTTTTTACATCATTTAAATTAATATGTAATTGCTGTAAGCCGTCTAAAATATAGGGAAGAGAAGGGGCCGCACAAGTTTCAATTAAAGTAATATCGTCACCTAATAAAACGTATGTACCTGTGCGTTCATCATGTTGTAAGTCATAATCATCAATAAGATATAGATGAGAAGATAGTTGTTCTACTTTTTTCATACTTACCACTCCTTATATACTTGCATGTTTTTTATTATACGCTAAAAAAGAAAAAGGCAGAAAACGAAAATTTCGTCTTCTGCCTTTATGTAATGTTGTTATTTAGTTTGTTCTTTATTGATAAACATAACGAACAGTCCAACAATGCCGCCAACTAAGGGAAGAATAATCTCTCCTGCTAAATTAAAGTAGGAACTTAGGAATAAGCCATTTACATCAATTACCCAACCAGTAACATACAATAACATCATATATAGTACGAAATAAAACTCACGATTTGAAATCATTTCACGTTGTGCAGTTTTCATAATCAACACCATCCTTTTCTTTTATAATGGAATTGAAAATGTCACAATTTATAATGCAAACTGTCACATTTTGTTCACAATTCAATTGTAAAACTTTCCATCATTAAAGTCTAGTAATTTGTGTCGAATTTTTGAACAAAAATAAAGCGCTATCATTTTAATGTGTAAGTATTGTAATAAGAGCCGTATATTCACTAATGTAGTATAGTATAAACATAGAATGATAGTGAAGAGAGGGGTAGGAACAATGACAGTTTATGATTTTTCAGCTAAAACAATAACAGGAGAAGAAAAATCGTTAAAAGATTACGAAGGAAAAGTACTTCTCATTGTAAATGTAGCTAGTAAATGTGGATTTACACCTCAATATAAAGGGTTACAGGAAGTATATGATAAATATCAAGAACAAGGACTAGAAATACTCGGTTTCCCTTGTAATCAATTCGGGGGACAAGAACCTGGTACAGAAACGGATATTACAAGTTTTTGTGAATTGAACTACGGTGTAAACTTCCCGATGTTTGCAAAGATTGGTGTGAAAGGTGATAAGGCTCATCCTCTTTATGCATACATGACAGAACAAGCACCAGGTTTACTTGGTATGAAAGCTGTGAAATGGAACTTTACTAAGTTTTTAATTGGAAAAGACGGGAAAGTAGTAGGGCGTTTTGCACCGCAAACGAAGCCGGTGGATTTAGAGGTTGAGATTGAGAAGCTGCTTGGGGAATAATTAGGAGTTAGCTATCTTTTATTATGTTTATTAAATAACACCTCAAAGAACAAAGTAGTTCTTTGAGGTGTTTTCTTTAAACTCACATTATCAAGATTAAATCACTGTATCGAAGTCATTTGATTTAGGCAGAGAAGTTGCTTTTTTCATAAGCACTTCCCATAAGTGTACGGATTTCTTCCATTCGGCTGCGGCCTGTCCCTTTTGATACATAGCGTTCTCATAACTGAAAGTAAGTTGTTGCATATCGGCCGAGTTGTAAAGTGTATCGATCTGGAGAGCATACTCTCGGAATGTTTGACTTTCACCCCGTGGTATGCCAATTCTCGCAAATTGTTTTAAAAGTGCACTGTAAGCTTTTTGATAAACAGCATCATCTTTTCGGTATTTATAGAAAAGAATAATAAAAAATGTAATCCATTTCATTCTAGTAGTGAAGAGAATGTATCCGATGATACTAATCGGTATCGTAGAGAGGAATACGTACCACCAAGAAATCCTATTTTTAGAATTTGTAATCTTTTTAGTAGAGGCTTCTTCTGTATTTTCTATTAAACTTTTGAGCTTCGCTTCATTGTTCCGTTGGTGTATTTGCCCACTATTAGAATTAGTTTCTTCGCTATTTTGTGAAGTAGAAGCAGGGGTATTATTTATAAAATTATAGGGATTGGTAAACCCTTTTGTTGGTTCGAATGGAATCCATCCGTATTCTGGAAAATATACTTCGACCCAAGAGTGTGCGTTATTGTTCGCGATTTTATAAACATTCTCACCTTCTGTACCAGCAAGTGTATTCTCAAGAGTTCCTTCTGTATAGCCTTTTACCCAGCGAGCAGGAATCCCGGCAGAACGAAGTAACACGATCATAGACGTCGAAAAATTATTACAGTAGCCGCTTTTTGTATCGAAAAGGAATTGATCTACATAATCTTGGTTTTTGGCAGGGAATAAGACATTCATTGTTTCGTATACAAAAGAATTGTCTGTGAAGTAATTTTCAATAGCTAATACTTTATCATATCGATTGTCTTTATCATTTGTAAGATTGATAGCCAAGTCTTTTACTCGCTGCGGTAATGATTCGGGAAGTTGTGTGTACTTTGTCATGAAATAAGAACTTGTTTCCTGACCTTCATTCGTTTTTACAGCTTTCAAGTTTTCTATGGAAAACTCCGGGATCTCATATGTTACTTTATATGAATTTAAAGTAGTAGAAGAGTCTCCGTGCATCGTATAGATTTTTTCTGAAAATGGGTCAACGCTGTATGATACATCAGAAGAAGCCTCAACTGATACTAATCCTGCTGGATAGGTAAGGTGAGGATAACTTTTTTGCATGGTGATTGTTGCCTCCGTTGCCTCCGTCTTTGTATTTTGTTCGTACCAGCTCACGACGTCGTTTTTATTTTTAAAAGAAACCTTTTTTTGATTTTCAGAAACTTCCCAGCCTTTTCCTGTATAAAAATCTTTTGTTTCTACTCTCCAATATTGTTTGTTTTGTGTTTGTGCTGTGAAAACAATTGTAGGATCCGCCTTAAAAGGACCGCCTAATCGGGAGTCATCTAAACCATACCCAATTTTAGAAACTTCTTGTTCTTTACTTGCTTCGGATGTGTTGAATTTTAAAAAATTCATTGGGTTTGGCCATTGAGGACCAAATTTTGGAGCAAAGTATGCGATGATTGCTGACAATACAATAAATATTGTAAGAGGTCTAAGTAATTTTGAGATTACTCTAGCATAATTTTGTAAGTGTTCCATCTCTTTTATTCGTTCTATGTGAAGAAGACTAAGCATAAAAAAGCCGATGACAACAGTACGAATAATAGCGTAGTTTGCATTGTATAAATGTAAGTTATGAAAAGTTGTGATATAAATAATAGTCAATACAAGAAATAACAATCCACGTTTTTTATGAATCATCCAAAAAGAGATGAAAGCACTCAAAAACCAAAATGATAAAAAAAATAAAAGTGTTGGAAAAACTGGAGAAATATCTAGCAAATTCCCTTGGAAAAACAGGGAGGAATTTCGAGAAATATCAGTAAAAAATTTCGTTAACCAAGATGGATTTATAAAAGTATTTTTATAATACAGAAAATGAATGATGAATAATATCGTGACGATCTTTATTGGAATCTGCCACCTTGTTTGAAAAAAAGAGAGAGTGAAGCAAATTCCTATAAATATTACAAAAATATCTAATCTACCTACGTTTGTAATACCTATAAGGGGTCTTAGCCATTCTAGTAAAAGAAGAAGTGCACATACATGCATGAAGAATCTGCTCATATCCCATTGGTATTTTGTTTGTAATGTTATCATTTGCTCACCTCAAAAAACACGTTTGTATACCGGTTTTCATAAACCGCGTTTACAAATATTTTTCGTTTTTGTAGAGTTTCTAGTATACTGAGTTCTCGCTGTGAGAGTTGATTCGCTTTTTCTTTCACGACAAACACCATTAATTTTCTATTTTTTATAGCAGCACAGTCAGCCGACTTTTGAATATCGGGAGAAAGATCGCTTGTCACGAGTATAATCGTTACGGGCTCATAAATTTTTCTTAATTCCATTTCTACACTCTGGGAGAGCGGGAATACACTGTCTGCTTGTACTTTCGCTAAATGACAAAAGATTTGCTGCAACTGAGTATCTCCATTGTCTAAAGGGAAAATAGTTTGTTCTTTTCCGACGGACACGAATGACGCTGGTGAATTTTGCTTCAAGACAGCCCTCACAATAGAGGCAGTAAACGTTACGACTGATTCGAATAGAGGGGATGTGGTTCTGTCCATGAATATCATGATATTATGGCTGCGCTGTTGTTCAAACTCTTTCGTCATAATATTGTTTGTTCGTGCAGTTGCTTTCCAATCAATCCATGAAAAGCGGTCACCAGGTTTATAGTCTCTGACACCGACAGAGATTGTAGAGTCTTTTGCTAAATTTATATTTGCTGAAAGCGCTCCTTGTTCGAAATGATTTTCCAATTGTCGATACGTTATATCTACGTACTGGGGATAGATTAAAAATGTATCTGGAACTGAAAAAGTTACTTCTTTCTCCATCATACCGAATAGATCGCCAGTTTTGACACGTACGCTTGAAAAAGTGTGCTCTCCTCTAGGGAGTGTGTCAATCACATATTGAAACGAAATATTTCGTTTTAATCCTGGAAAGAGTATTACCTTATTCATCTTTGTTTGTATACAACTTGTAAATTGTGATGGCAGTTCATCTTCTATAACTAAATAAAGTAAGGGAAAAGGAAATTTTCTTTTTATTGTAATAGTGCTTAAAAATTGTTCTCCTGCTACATATTCGTTTTGGTTTGTTATTCGTTTTACTTCAGCATCCCGTAAAGCGTAGAAGGGGAGTAGTAGTGAATAAAGACCAATAGGAATCGTACTGTAAAACAAAAACCAACTTACAAATCCTCCTTGAAGCATAGCGTAAACAAATGTTAAGACTAGGCATAAAGGGATTAGCGATAACTTGGTAACGTGATATAGTGCTCGTAGTAGTCGTTTCATCAAAGGTTCGTCGTCCTTTGAGTTGGCACGGTAGTTCGTGCAACGATTTTGGCGACAACTTGTTCTCCTGTTATTCCTTCAAATCTTGCTTCCATTTTTAGAATGAGTCTGTGTGCTAAAACGTAAGGAGCTAAAAATTTAACATCGTCTGGAATAACATAATTTCTACCATGGATGAATGCATAAGCCTGTGAAGCTTTCATTAAAGCAATTGAGCCGCGTGGACTTGCACCTAGCTGTATAGAACTATAAGAACGAGTCTGATTAACAAGCTTTATAATGTAATGCTTGATTGCTTTGTCCATGCTTACTTCCCGTACGCTTTGTTGTAAATAAAGTAATTCTTTTATTGTAGTAATAGCTTGTAAATGGGAGAGTGGATTTGTTTTTTCCATCCGGTTTAAAATTTCAAATTCTTCTTCTGGTGTAGGATATCCCATTCTTAGCTTCAACAAGAAACGATCGAGCTGAGCTTCTGGTAAAGGGTATGTTCCCTCATATTCGACCGGATTTTGTGTAGCCATTACAAAGAACGGTTTTGGTAACGGTCTTGTAATGCCATCTATTGTGATAGTGCCTTCTTCCATACTTTCAAGTAAGGCAGATTGCGTCTTTGGAGATGTACGATTAATTTCATCAGCAAGTACAAAATTCCCCATAATTGGTCCAGGCTTAAACTCAAATTGGAGCTCTTTTGGATTGTAAATAGAAACACCTGTTACATCTGACGGCAGTAAATCAGGTGTGAATTGAATCCGCTTGTAATCGGCATCAATTGATTTAGAAAGAGCACGTACTAGCATTGTTTTCCCGACACCGGGAACATCTTCTAATAGTACATGACCTTCAGCTAAGAGAGCTGTCAAGACTAAGATCGTTTCTTTTCGTTTTCCGACCATTAATTTTTCAATATTGTTGATTATTTTTTCTACAATGGGATGTAATGAATCAATCTGGGGCATCGTAATCCTCCTAGTTTTATTATCGTTTTCTAATTCATTTAGTGAAAAATAGAATTTAGGTTAAAGAAAAGGAGTTCCTTCATTTTATTGCAGTATGATAGTAATCTAAGAGGTAACTCGTAATGGTATTATATAAGTTCATATTGAGAACTTGTATAAATAGGAAGAAACTTACATGTTAAAAAATCATGGTGAGATACTTTACAATTTCTATGCCCTCAAAGGAAATCCTACTCTTAATTCTAAGAATATTCAGATTATTAATTCAAATTATATCTAGTATAATTGTTTCCGTAACCAAGGGCAATATAGTAAATAATGATTTCTAGTTTAATGTAAAATATGTCTTAATATAAAATAGTATCGCTGAAAAAATAAATTCCTTACATACAATTTATAATCGTTTCCTTATAGCATTTTTGAAATAATATCAAAACTTTTTTTAATATATTTATAAAGAAAAACGTAGGAATGTCTCCTACGTTTTTTCTTTTGCAAAATGGTCGATACCTCAAAATACTATTCTCCTAATAATCACTGTTGACCTTAAAACTTCACAACGGAGCAAAGAAACCTTTATTTACGAATACTTTCTCTCAAACTTATTTTTTTATGAATTTTTGACAATCTCTTGAACTGTGCGAAATGTCACATCTGTATTTTACAACCTCTTTTATAGTAAGGGTATGTAAGAGAGACGTATTAAAGGAGTGAACACTATGAAGAAGAAACCTTCAGCACTAATGAGACGTTTAAAATATTTTTCACCAATAGATCGTTATAACGATAATCATACACAAGAAACATATGAAGATCGTGAATGGGAAAATGTGTACAGAAAGCGTTGGCAGCACGATAAAGTGATCCGTTCTACACACGGTGTGAACTGTACTGGTTCGTGTAGTTGGAACATTTATGTGAAAGATGGAATTGTAACATGGGAAGGGCAAGAGCTTAATTACCCAACAACAGGTCCTGATATGCCTGATTTTGAACCACGAGGATGTCCACGTGGGGCGAGTTTTTCTTGGTACATTTATAGTCCACTTCGTGTGAAATATCCGTATGTACGTGGTGTTCTTTGGAGTATGTGGCAAGAGGAATTACAAAATAACGATTCACCACTAGACGCTTGGAAAAGCATCGTGGAAAACCCTGAAAAAGCACGTGCTTATAAAGAGGCACGCGGTAAAGGGGGATTCATCCGAGCGAATTGGGATGAAGTATTACAACTTGTTTCAGCTTCTTTACTTTATACAGTAATTAAATATGGTCCAGACCGAAATGTTGGATTCTCACCAATTCCAGCTATGTCGATGTTAAGTCATGCTGCTGGTAGCCGTTTTATGCAACTTATGGGTGGGCCGATGCTAAGCTTCTATGATTGGTACGCTGATTTACCACCAGCTTCTCCGCAAATTTGGGGTGATCAAACGGATGTGCCAGAAAGTAGTGACTGGTATAACTCTGGTTACATTATGACATGGGGTTCAAATGTACCGATGACAAGAACACCAGATGCTCATTTCTTAGCAGAAGTTCGTTATAAGGGGACGAAAGTCGTTTCTGTAAGTCCTGATTTTGCCGAGTCTACAAAGTTTGCTGATGATTGGATTAGTGTGAAGCAAGGTACAGACGGTGCCCTTGCGATGGCAATGGGGCACGTGATCTTACAAGAATTTTACGTAGATAATCAAGTGGAATACTTCACAAAGTATGCGAAGCAATATACTGATTTTCCGTTCTTTGTCACATTGAAACAAAAAGGAGATCAATTCGTTGCTGATCGTTTCTTAAACGCTTCTGATATTGGACGTGAAACTAAGTTAGGTGAATGGAAACCTGTTCTTTGGAATGATAACACGAAAGATTTTGCAACACCTCACGGCACAATGGGATCACGTTGGGATAACGAGAAGAAATGGAACTTGCGTTTAGAAGATGAACAGACAGGTGAAACGATTGATCCACGTCTTTCTTTACTTGGAATGGAAGATGCTGTTGAAACTGTACAAATCCCGTACTTCTCGGATGATGGAAACAAAGTATTAGAACGTACCATTCCAGTGAAAAAAGTTATGACAGAAGAAGGCGAAGTGTTCGTTACAACTGTATACGATTTAACGTTAGCAAATTACGGTGTGAACCGAGGTCTTGGCGGGCAAGAACCGAAAGATTTCAATGATGATGTACCGTTTACACCTGCATGGCAAGAGAAGATGACTGGAGTAAAGCGAGAACTTATTATTCAAATTGCTCGTGAGTTCGCGCAAAATGCAGTTGATACGAATGGTCGCTCGATGATTATTGTCGGAGCTGGTATTAACCATTGGTTTAATTCTGATACGATTTATCGCGCAGTTTTAAATCTTGTTCTTCTCGTCGGGGCACAAGGTGTCAACGGCGGTGGTTGGGCACATTATGTTGGTCAAGAAAAGCTGCGACCAGCAGAAGGGTGGCAAACAATCGCAATGGCAAAAGATTGGCAAGGGCCACCGAAATTACAAAACGGTACGTCATTCTTCTATTTCGTAACAGATCAATGGCGCTATGAAGATACACCTGTTGGACATTTAGCATCACCAATTGAGGGCAACTCACGTTATCAACATCACGGTGATTACAATGTATTAGCGGCACGACTTGGCTGGTTACCTTCGTATCCAACATTCGAGAAGAATGGAATTGAATTATATAAAGAAGCTGTTGCTGCTGGTGCAACAACGCAAGAAGAAATCGGAAAATACGTTGCACAAAAATTAAAAGAAAAAGAACTGAAATTTGCAATTGAAGATCCAGATAATAAAAACAACTTCCCGCGTAACTTATTCGTATGGCGTGCAAACTTAATTTCAAGTTCCGGTAAAGGTCACGAATATTTCTTAAAACATTTATTAGGTACAACAAACGGATTAATGAATGACGATAGTGATTCATTACGACCAGAAGAAATTAAGTGGCATGAAGATGCACCTGAAGGGAAGTTAGATTTACTCATTAATTTAGATTTCCGTATGGCTGGAACGGCGCTTTATTCTGATATCGTCTTACCTGCTTCAACTTGGTATGAAAAACATGATTTAAGTAGTACAGATATGCATCCATTTGTACATCCATTTAATCCAGCAATCGGTTCACCGTGGGAAGCACGCTCTGACTGGGATATTTTCACCGCTCTTTCTAAAGCTGTGTCGGATTTAGCGAAGAAAATTGATCTTGAGCCAATGAAAGAAGTTGTTGCAACACCACTTCTTCACGATACACCGCAAGAATTAGCGCAACCACTTGGCAAGATTAAAGATTGGAGCAAAGGTGAGTGTGAACCAATACCAGGTAAAACAATGCCGCAAATTCATGTTGTCGAAAGGGATTACAAAACGATTTATGACAAGATGACAGCGCTTGGACCAAATACCGGAAAACAACCGATTGGTACGAAAGGGATTTCTTGGTCAGCAGAAAAAGAATATGAGCAATTAAAGAGTCGATTAGGAGTTATTCGAACGGATTCTATTGCGAAAGGGTGCCCAGATATAAAAGAAGCAATCAATGCTGCTGAGGCGGTATTAACACTTTCTTCTACAACAAACGGTCATATGGCTGTAAAAGCATGGGAAGCACTTGAAAAACAAACCGATTTAAAACTACGTGATTTAGCAGAAGAACGTGAAGAAGAATGCTTCACATTTGAACAAATTACAGCGCAGCCTAAAACAGTAATTACTTCTCCAGCCTTTACGGGTTCTGAAAAAGGTGGACGACGTTACTCACCATTTACAACCAATGTTGAGCGTCTCATCCCTTGGAGAACGATAACCGGTCGACAATCTTTCTACTTAGATCACGACATGATGAAAGAATTTGGTGAAACGATGGCAACATTTAAACCAATTCTGCAACATAAACCGTTTCGTAAATCACGACCTGAAGTAGAAGGGAAAGAAATTACACTAAACTATTTAACACCGCATAATAAGTGGTCGATTCATAGTATGTACTTCGATTCATTGCCGATGTTAACGCTGTTTAGAGGCGGTCCAACTGTTTGGATGAACAAAGATGACGCGAATGAAGCTGGAGTTGCCGATAATGATTGGATTGAATGCTTTAATCGTAACGGCGTTGTCGTAGCACGTGCTGTTGTAACGCACCGTATACCGAGGGGAATGGCATTTATGCACCATGCACAAGATCGTCACATTAACGTGCCTGGTACGAAATTAACAAGCACCCGCGGGGGAACACATAATAGTCCAACCCGTATTCACGTTAAACCAACACATATGATTGGTGGATATGGCCAATTAAGCTATGGATTTAACTACTATGGTCCGACGGGGAACCAGCGTGACTTAAATGTCGTAATCCGTAAACTGAAGGAGGTAGATTGGCTTGAAGATTAAAGCGCAAGTCGGAATGGTAATGAACCTAGATAAATGCATCGGCTGCCACACTTGTAGCGTAACATGCAAAAACACCTGGACAAATCGTCCAGGTGCTGAATATATGTACTTCAATAACGTAGAAACGAAACCTGGAATTGGTTATCCGAAACAATGGGAAGATCAGGAGAAATACAAAGGCGGCTGGGAATTAAAAAATGGTGAAATTCAGCTGAAATCCGGTTCGAAAATGAAGCGTCTTATGAACATTTTCCACAATCCAGATCAACCAACAATCGATGATTACTTTGAACCTTGGAATTATGATTATGAAACGTTAACAAACAGCCCGCAGCGTAAGCATCAACCAGTTGCTCGTCCAAAATCAGCAATTACGGGCGAATTTATCGACAAAATTGAATGGGGTCCAAACTGGGAAGATGATTTAGCAGGTGGACATATAACAGGATTACAAGATCCGAACGTCAAGAAAATGGAAGAAGGAATTAAAACGGATTTTGAAAATGTCTTTATGATGTATTTACCACGCATATGCGAACATTGTATGAATCCATCTTGCGTTTCGTCTTGTCCATCTGGTGCGATGTATAAACGTGAAGAAGATGGAATTGTCCTTGTTGATCAAAATGCATGTCGTGCTTGGAGATTTTGTGTATCGTCTTGTCCGTATAAAAAAGTGTATTTTAACTGGCAAACAAATAAAGCAGAAAAATGCACAATGTGTTTCCCGCGTATTGAAGCTGGTATGCCAACAATTTGCTCTGAAACATGTGTAGGACGTATTCGCTATATAGGGGTAATGCTATATGACGCTGACAAAGTAAAAGAAGCAGCTTCTGTTGAAAATGAAAAAGATTTATATGAATCTCAGCTTACTGTTTTCCTAGATCCAAATGATCCAGAAGTAATAGCTGAAGCAAAAAAACAAGGAATTCCTGATGAATGGATGAAAGCTGCTCAAGAGTCACCTATTTATAAAATGATTATTGATTGGAAAATTGCTCTTCCTCTTCATCCAGAGTACCGTACAATGCCGATGGTTTGGTATATCCCGCCGCTTAGCCCGATTATGAATATGGTGGAGGGGAAAGGAAGTAACTGGAAAGCAGAAGAAATTTTCCCTGCTATTGATAATATGCGTATTCCAATTCAATATTTAGCGAATTTACTCACTGCAGGAGATGAATCACACATTCGTCTTACATTGAAAAAAATGGCTGTCATGCGAACACATATGAGAGCACTGCAAATTAATAAGGAACCAAATGAAGCAGTATTAAAAGAAATTGGTTTAACGAAAGAGGATGTAGAAGATATGTATCGTCTTCTTGCCATTGCGAAATATAAAGATCGCTTCGTCATTCCGACATCTCACCGCGAACAAGTTGCAGATTTATATAGTGAACAAGGAAGCTGTGGTCTTTCCTTCACAGGTGGCCCAGGCTCTTGTATGACAATCTCTTAAATAAAGGGGGCAGACAAATATGAAACAAAGTTTACAAACCGCTTTTTCTTGTTCTTCTTTTCTTCTCTCCTATCCTGAACTAGGTTGGAGAGAAGCTTTACTAGAATTACAGGAAGAGATTCAAGAAATTGAACAGGAAGAAATCAGAGCATCACTTACAACATTTATAAAAGCAGCGCTAGATAAAACAGACAATCAACTTATTGATTCTTACGTCTATACATTCGACTTTGGAAAGAAGACAAATATGTATCTTACCTACATGAAAACAGGTGAACAAAGAGAGCGTGGAATTGAATTATTAGAGTTAAAACAGCATTATCAAAAATCTGGTTTTAACGTAACAGATAAAGAACTACCTGATTATTTACCGCTTTTACTTGAGTTTCTTGCAAACGCGAATGAAAAAGATAGCGAACCAATTATGAGTAAATACACGGAAAATATACAAGCACTGCACGGGCAATTAAAAGAAGCAAACTGTATGCACGAACCAATTCTTGCAGCCGTTCTCTTAGCTATCGATGCATGGGGAGTACAGACGAATTAGAAAGGAGTGTTGTCAAAATGATGGATCAATTTTTATGGGTGCTGTTTCCCTATATCATTTTTGCAATCTTTATTGGTGGACACATTTTCAGATACAACTATGATCAATTTGGCTGGACATCAAAATCTAGCGAACTATTAGAGAAGAAAATGCTCCGGATCGGAAGTCTATTATTCCACTTTGGGATAATGTTCGTAATTGGCGGTCATGTTATGGGGATATTAATTCCAGAGTCCATATACCGCTCAATAGGTATTTCTGAGCATATGTATCATATAATAGCGATTAGCTTCGGACTTCCGGCAGGGATTGCCTCTATTATTGGATTAATTATATTAACGTATCGCCGTTTAACAGTAAAACGCATCATTGCAACGAGTACAACAGGAGATTATGTTGCGCTTATCTTATTGCTTATTGTGATGCTGGCGGGACTGACTTCAACCTTTTTAAATATTGACTCAAAAGGATTTGATTATCGTACAACAATCGGTCCTTGGTTCCGTAGTCTCTTTATTTTCCAACCGAAAGTTGAATATATGATGGAAGTATCTGTATGGTTTAAAATTCATATTATTGCAGGGATGGGGCTTTTCGCAGTATGGCCGTTTACAAGACTTGTCCATGTTTTTAGTGCTCCGATTAAATATTTAAGCCGTAGTTACGTTATTTACAGAAGACGTATTCCTAATGAATTGAAAAAATAATGCCGTTATACCTATTTAGTAATATATCAAGAAAGACGAGGTTTAATTGAAGCCCTCGTCTTTCTTGATATAGGGGATAGCAACAAGGAAAATAACCAGTAACTTAATATGAAAAAAGAGTAGCATCTAAATAAGATGCTACTCAATACTACAAATTGAGGCAGAACAATCCTCACAAGCAATTTCACATTTTAAGAATTGTAAATCATGAATTGTAATCTTACCTTTGTAAATAGAAATTGTCCCTTGTTTTTTTAAATCACTTAACATCCGATTTACGCTTTCACGGGAAGTTGCACAGAAATTCGCAAGTTCTTGATTCGTTAAAGGTAAATCGATGAGAATCCCATTTTCTTTTAAAATACCATAACTATTTGTCATTCGAATGAGTGTAGAATACAGGGCACCTTTTTTACCGTGTAATACTAGATCTCGGAATTTTGTTTGCATTCTTCTTAAATGTTCGCTAATCCATCTCATAAATTCAAATACAAGTGCAGGCTTTTGAAGTAATGCTATTTCTAAGGCTGCACGTTTAATAACCCCTACTTCAACATCTTCAAGGCATTTCGAATTTAATAAATACCTTGCATTTTCCGTGAACAATGTTAATTCCCCAATAATATCATTTTGTGAACAAATGCGAAGTGTTAATTCTTGTCCGTCAGCACTAAGTTTACTGATTTGCACTTTTCCAGAGTGAATGATATAAATTTCTGTTGCTTCCATACCTTCTTGAAAAATAAAACTCCCCTTATTGATTTGCATTTTATATTCAACAGATGAAAGTAACTCCTTTAAATCTTTGGATAATGCCGTACTGTTTGCCACAGCAATCACCTTTCTTCTTATAAGCAGTATATTTCTTATTTTGGATGTAATCATGATGAAATTGCAAGAGATATTTTTGGAAATAAAGTGAAATTTCAATGACCGTAAGGAAAAACGACTTTAAATGTCTAAAAAGCTACTTATAGTAAGGGATTATATTATGTGAATATAAGTTTTTTAGTTTAAGAAATTTTAGTATGTAAAGAGAATGGGACTAGAGATGTGAACAAAATTCGAACGGATTTGTGAAGATTTTTTAAATGGGGAAAGTAATGTGAGAAAAGTCACATTGAATATGTAGCTTCTTTTTTATAATGAAGGCAAATGAAAAATTGAAAACTTACTAAGGATTTAAGTAGAAAAGAAGGGATATAGATGCAAGGGAAGATGAAAGATTCTTTAGAGCGACCACTTCAAGATTTACGTATTTCAGTTATTGACCGTTGTAATTTTAGGTGCACATACTGTATGCCGGCTGAAGTGTTCGGACCTGATTATGCTTTTTTACAGGAAGAGTGTTTACTGACATTCGATGAAATTGAAAGGTTAGCGAAATTATTTATTAGCATGGGAGTGAAAAAAATTAGGATCACAGGCGGGGAACCTTTATTACGTAAAGACTTACCGAAGTTGATTGCAAGACTTGCAAAGTTAGATGGCTTAACGGATATTGGACTCACAACAAACGGTATTCATTTAGCAAAACAAGCTAAGCTATTAAAAGAAGCAGGATTACAACGTGTAAATATTAGTCTAGATGCGATAGAGGATCATATCTTTCAAAAAATTAATGGTCGTAATGTAAGTACGAAGCCTATATTAAAGGGAATTGAGGCAGCAAAGGCAGCAGGACTAGAAGTAAAGGTAAATATGGTCGTAAAAAAAGGGATGAATGATAGTCAAATTCTTCTGATGGCAGGTTATTTTAAAAAGCAGGGAATTCAGCTCCGTTTTATCGAGTTTATGGATGTTGGTAGTACGAACGGATGGAACTTTGAACAAGTAATTACGAAGGAAGAGTTAATAGAAAAAATTAATCGTGTATATCCTATTGAGCCCATTAAGCCTCGTTATTTTGGAGAAGTAGCGAAATTGTATCGGTATGTAGGGAGCGATACAGAAGTTGGATTTATTACTTCTGTTTCTGAGTCATTCTGTTCTTCTTGTACGAGAGCTCGTATTTCGGCAGATGGTAAATTTTTCACGTGCTTATTCAGAGCAGATGGAACAGATTTACGAACGCTTCTTCGGGAAAATATTTCTGATGCATCATTATTAAAAATTCTAAAAGGTGTATGGGAGTACAGAAAAGATCGGTATTCAGATGAACGAACGGCAGAAAGTACAAAAAATCGTCCTAAAATTGAAATGTCTTATATTGGTGGATAACGAAAGGAGGATTCTGCATGGAAGAGCGTTATTCAAGGCAAGTTTTATTTTCTGGAATTGGTGAAATGGGCCAAAGAAAAATAAGAGAAAAGCATGTGCTCCTAATCGGTGCGGGTGCACTAGGAGCTGCAAATGCGGAAGCGCTAGTTAGAATGGGAATTGGGAAATTGACAATTGCTGACCGTGACTACGTCGAATGGAGTAATTTACAGCGGCAACAGTTATATACAGAAGAAGATGCACAGCAGTGTAAACCAAAAGCAATTGCAGCTGCAGAACATTTAGGGAAGATTAATTCTGAAGTAGAAATTGTACCAATTGTAACGGACGTCACAATGCAAGAGATGGAAGTGTTAACAAAAAAAGTGAATCTCATATTAGATGCGACTGATAATTTCGATACGCGCCTACTTATAAATGACATTTCGCAAAAAGAAAATATACCTTGGATATACGGTGGATGCATTGGAAGTTACGGTGTAACGTATACAATTCTTCCTGGGAAAACACCATGTTTTCGCTGTCTGATGGATCATCCTATGGGCGGAGCAACATGCGATACAGCAGGGATCATTCAGCCAGCTGTACAACTGGTCGTTGCTCATCAAGTAACAGAAGCAATGAAAATATTGGTGGATGATTATGAGTCGCTAAGAGGGACAATGTTATCATTTGATATTTGGAACAATGAGTATCTCTCATTAAAAGTAAATAGACAGAAGAAAAATACATGTCCATCTTGTGGAAATGCACGCACGTACCCAAGTTTAACATTTGAATCACAGTTGAAAACAGAAGTGCTATGCGGAAGGAATACGGTTCAAATCCGCCCAGGCATAAAACGAGTTCTTCATTTAGAGGAAGTTCAAAAGCGCTTACAAAAAAGTGTGAATGTCCAAAAAACGCCGTATTTACTATCGTTTTTAGTTGATGAATATCGTTTCGTTTTATTTACAGACGGTAGGGCATTTATTCATGGAACAAATGATGTGAAAATGGCAAAACGATTATACGCAAAATATATAGGTTAAATAGAAAGAGAGTTTTTCTTTCTCAAAATGAGGTGAAAAAAGAATGTTAGAAAAACGTATACCAATTCAAGTGGAAGAAGCAGTCGCACGTGTAATGGAGTATGCCTATCTAGGTGAAACGGAAAAGGTTTCTCTTATAGACAGCTACGGAAGAACTCTTGGAGCAGATGTAGTTGCGGATCATGACGTCCCGCATTTTGATCGATCTCCATACGACGGGTTTGCGATTCGAGCGGAAGATACAAAAGACGCAAGTAGCAGTAATCCTATTCGGTTTGAAGTTATTGGTGAAATCGGGGCTGGTTTTGTTTTTACAGAAGAGGTGAAGGTATTTCAAGCTGTTCGCATTATGACAGGAGCCGCAATTCCAGTAGGGTGTAATGCTGTCGTTATGTTAGAGCTAACGGAAGCATTTGAAGAAAACGAAAAGACTTATATGAAATTAAAACGTCCTTTCGCCTCTGGTGATAACATTTCTTTTACAGGAGAAGATGTGAAAAAAAATTCCATACTTGTGAAAAAAGGGACTTCTATTACCCCTGGAGTAGCAGCACTTCTTGCTACGTTTGGTTATAGTTCAGTATGTGTTGTAAGACAGCCGGTTATTGGAATTGTAACGACGGGAAGTGAACTGCTCGAAGTACATGAACAACTGAAACCAGGGAAGATTCGAAATAGTAACTCCTATATGATAGCTGCTCAAATTGAACGAGCGGGCGGAGTTGTACAGTATTATGGACAATTTGCTGATGATTTAGAGACGTGTTATAACACTGTAAAAAAAGCGATGAAAGAAGTCGATATTTTAATTACAACTGGTGGTGTTTCAGTAGGAGACTACGATTATTTACCTGCTATTTATGAGAGGTTACAGGCTAATGTATTTTTCAATAAAATAGCGATGCGGCCAGGAAGCGTGACAACTGTAGCTGAGCTAGAAGGAAAACTATTATTCGGTCTATCTGGTAATCCTTCTGCTTGTTATGTCGGTTGTGAATTATTTGTTCGACCCGTCATTCAAACATATTTGTATAGGAAAGATCCGCATGTATATCGTACAGAGGCGATTTTACAGAAAGACTTTGCGAAAGCAAACCCATTTACTCGTTTTGTAAGAGGGAGAGTGGAAATTGTAGATGGTCAATTGCAAGTTACACCAGTTGGCTTAGATAAATCAAGTGCAATTTCTTCACTTGCAGATGCGAATGCATTTATCGTTTTACCGGGAGGAACGAGAGGATTTGAAGCAGGAATAACTGTTTCGGTACTGTTATTAGAATCAAACGTAGGCAGTGAGTGTCCATGGAAAGAACCACTTCGATCATACAAGTAATAGAAAAATAGATTGATGGCTTCTTCGCGGATTATGATTTATACAAAGATAAGAGGTGCAAGATGACACATACGTATTATGAAGTAATTGATACGCCTATTTCAATTGAAGATGTTACAAGTAAAGTAATTCGACGTGAGTGTGGTGCAGTTACTACTTTTATTGGTACTGTCAGAGAATTTACGAAAGGACGTCGTACGTTATATTTAGAGTATGTGGTTTATAAGGCAATGGCGGAAAAGCAGCTTGCGAAAATTGGTACCGAAGTAGAAGAGAAATGGCCTGGGACATATGTGGCAATTACGCATCGCATTGGTACATTGCAAATTTCTGACCTTGCTGTTGTTGTAGCTGTTTCTACACCACACCGGAAAGCAGCCTATGAGGCGAATGAATATATTATGGAACGAATTAAACAAATTGTTCCGATTTGGAAGAAAGAGTTTTGGGAAGATGGTGAGTCATGGATAGGGGATCAGTTAGAGAAAACAGCATATTTAAGTGGGGAGCCTGAAAAGGAGATGAGAAGATGATTGAAGTATTATTATTTGCAAATTTGCAAGAAGAAGCAAGTAAGCCAGCGTTGCAAATAGATTGTGAAAAGATTACTGTTGCTGAGCTAAAAGATATTCTTGTTAAAGAATACAACATAACAATTTCAAACCAGATTATGGTCGCTATAAATGAAGAATACGCAAATAAGGACGACATCATTCAAACTGGCGATATTGTAGCGATGATTCCGCCAGTAAGTGGTGGTTGATTCTTTTCAGTCTAATCATGTTAAGACGTGATTAGACTGGAGGGAATTAATATAACTACGAATACATAGGAGGGAACAGGATGAAGAGTCCTAATTTTCAATTAAGTTTACAAACTTCTAATCTAGTTATCGGTTTTATGGTATGGGTAATTTTATCATCATTAATGCCATATATTAAAGCAGATATTCCATTAACTGCGGGAGAAATTTCTATGATCACAGCAGTACCGGTTATTTTAGGTTCTATTCTTCGCATTCCAATTGGTTATTGGACAAATCGTTTCGGAGCAAGAAAATTATTCTTTATTAGTTTTATTCTATTATTATTCCCTGTCTTTTATATTAGTGTTGCCAATTCTATGAGGGATTTAATTATTGGTGGCTTATTTGTAGGGATTGGTGGGGCTGTATTCTCTGTAGGGGTAACTTCTTTACCGAAATACTTCCCGAAAGAGAGTCACGGCTTTGTAAATGGTATTTACGGTGTAGGTAACGCCGGAACAGCAATTACTTCATTTTTAGCACCTGTCATTGCAACTTCATTTGGCTGGAGAACGACAGTACAGTGTTATTTAGTTTTACTTGCAGCATTTGCACTTATGAACTTTTTATTAGGTGATCGTAAGGAGAAAAAGGTGAATACACCATTAATGGAACAAATAAAAGGTGTATATAAAAATGAAAAACTTTGGTTTTTATGTATCTTTTACTTTTTAACATTCGGATCATTTGTAGCATTCACAGTATATTTACCAAACTTTTTAGTATCTCACTTCGGATTAGAGAAAGTAGATGCAGGTATGCGGACAGCCGGATTCATCGTATTAGCAACAATGATGCGTCCGATTGGTGGTTGGCTCGGTGATAAGTTTAATCCATTTAAAATATTAATCTTCGTATTTATCGGCTTAACACTATCTGGTATTGTGTTATCATTTATGCCTAGTATGAACGTGTATACATTTGGTTGCTTACTAGTCGCATTCTGTGCAGGTATTGGAAATGGTACAATCTTTAAACTTGTTCCAATGTACTTCTCTGAACAAGCAGGGATTGTAAATGGGGTTGTGTCAGCTTTAGGTGGACTAGGAGGGTTCTTCCCACCATTAATTTTAACACTACTATTCCAACTAACAGGTCATTATGCAATTGGATTTATGGCATTATCAGAAGTAGCGCTTGCTTGTTTAATCATTACAGTGTGGATGTATAGCCAAGAGAAGCTGTTAGTGATGTTAAAGAATAATTAATAGAGAAAAAGGGTGCCTAGTAGAGGCATCCTTTTTTTATACTTGAACACGAGAGGGGATGAATGGTTGTATCAATATCGTTCTATAGATAACGATATTTTACTTGTTTCATAAAAAAGAACAAACGTCTCTAAAAACGTTTGTCCAAAGTAAATTCATATGCTAGCTAAGAGATAGATTCCGATTTATGTGTACGGGAAAGTTTTTTTATAAGCTTAGGAAGTATAGAGGTTAGTTCCTGCTTCATACGTTTTGTAAACGATGGATCTTTACCTGAAGTTGAAATACTGACAACAAATTCATCATTTCGTATGACACCAGGTGTGTGAAATGATGATGCTGTACCATCACTTACAACGTTAACCCATTGGAAATCATGGGCAGCTTGCTTGACCATCATATTTACAGTATGTTGATTTGTTGCGGCATAAATAAGATGGGCATCTTTAATATCATCATTAGTAAAAGTTTTTTGCTTCCATGTAACATAAGGAAGCTCCTTCATTTCCTCGCAAATTTCCGGGCTGACAACCGTGACAAAAGCGCCTGTATCCTTTAATCCAGACGCTTTTCGATATGCAATTTTACCACCACCAACTATAACAACCACTTTTTTATTTAGATTAAGCATAAGAGGGTACAGGTTATACATACACACATTCCTCCATTCGTTCTAATAATGTTAACTTCATGTATGTATCAAACTGAAGGCAGTTGCAAGTTGTAACGGGATCATACTTTTTTGTATGTAATTTAATTTTTTGAAGCAATAATCCGGTAAAGAGAAGGTACGGCATGACATATACATGTGACGCAGTCGATGTTATATTTTTGAGCTCAGCAGTAAAAGAGGGAGTTCCTTTTGTTAAAAAGGAACAAGATACTGGCATACCGAGTTTTCGTCCGGCAGCTGCTCCAATTTGTTGTAATTCATATATCGGCTGAGGGTCACTACTACCTCGACCGACGAGTATAATTCTACTGTCTTGCATTGGCATTGTTTCACGTATTCTTTTAACTACAAGTTCAACCATATGTGGATGCGTACTAAAAGGTGGTGCAACTGAAAAATTTATATGTGGATATTTCTTTTGCATTTGCTCTATCTCAAAAGGAATATCACGTTTATAGTGAGCTGCTGCAAATAATAAAACAGGAACTATCATTATTTCAGTTGCTCCCTCTAGTATTGTTTCTGTAACTGCATCTTGAATGGTAGGTGTTGTTAGTTCAAGAAAAGCTATTTTTTGAATTCTTTCGTTACGCTCTGTCATAACTGATTGAATAAAGTGAATGAATTGTTCATTGCCTTCTTGTAGTCGACTACCGTGTCCAACATATACAATTCCTTTCATCTTGCCACCATATCCTTCTTCATAATAATGTCTTGTAATTGATGATCAATGTTATGTAACCCGACTTTATTCGCATAGTGTAAAGTTGGAACGTCTGTATACGAGAATGGAAGAGTAAGAACATGCATAAATCCAAGACGCTTTACTTCTGATAGAAACGTATCAATTGAAGCGCGTCCTTCAAATACAATGCTATCCCATGAGAATTCCGAAAGCATACGGGAATGAATTTCATCGAAGCGATTATCGATTGTATACTCATGAGTCATCATATAGGAGCCTGCACCAATTTTTTCTTGAATGAAAGCAATTCGATTAATATTTCGGCCTAAATAAATAGTTGTATTAGAAGAAAACGCTGCAGGTTTACTTAACAATCCATACTGCATAAGCTTTTCTTGAACAGGAAGGTTCATATATTGCAGTTCTGCCTGTAAGGAACGAATATCTTTATGGTGCTTACTGCATGATTGCATCAAAATCTCTACACTCTCAGCTGAACAAAATACAAGGCGATCAACACTAAAAATTTCATTGATTTGTTCAGAGGTTAATGTGTATTCTTCCTTTTGGAAAGTTGGAATTTGATATATTTCTGCACCAGATTCTTGTAACATTTGTTTTATTGAACTTTCTTTATTTGTTGCAGATGCAAATAAAACTTTCTTGCCGTGCAATGGTTTACGTTCTTTCCAAGCGATTTGATTCCGCAAAGTAACAACATCACCAACAATTGTCATGGAAGGGTTAGAAATATTTTCGTTTTTGACGATAGGAACAATGGTTGAAAGTGTCCCTGTGGCAACGCGCTGCTTTCCAGTTGTACCCCATTCAATGACTGCTACGGGTGTATCTTCTTTTTTTCCTGCTTGTAGTAAGTTTTCACAAATGGTAGGTAAGTTTTTTATACCCATATAGTAGGCGATCGTGTCGCTATTGTGGGATGAATTGTATTTTCCATGATCGGTTAAAGGACCTTTTGAATGTCCAGTTAGTAAAGTTACACTATTACTGTAGTTGCGGTGGGTGAGGGGGATACCTGCATAACTACTAGCGGCGATGCTAGCTGTAATACCTGGCACAATCTCGTATGGAATGTTTGCTGCCGCTAAAGTTTCTGCTTCTTCACCAACTCTGCCGAAAATAGATGGATCTCCGCCTTTTAAGCGGACAACGATTTTCCCTTCTTTCGCAAATTGAAGGAGGTGGGCGTTAATCATTTCTTGTCGCATAGTATGATTCTTAGGCATTTTACCGCAATAAATAAGTTCACAAGTTTGCTTTGTATAACTAAGAAAAGTAGGGTTCAATAAGCGGTCATATAAGACAATATCTGCACGCTTTAAGCAATCTATCGCTTTTTTTGTAATAAGCCCTTCATCACCTGGTCCTGCACCAACTAAATATACATATCCGTTCATATTCGCACCTCGTTTGTTTTTATTTAAAAGGAAGCCAGGGGAGGCTTCCTTTTGTAAATTACATATATATATAAATATCTCCGTCGATAACTTCTACTTCGTACGTTTGAATACAGCCGTCATCCGGTTTTTGAACTTCACCTGTTAGTAATGAAATTTTCCAATCATGTAGTGGACAAAAGACGAATTCTCCAGATACAATTCCTTCCGCTAACGGTCCGTTTTTGTGAGGACAACGATTTTCTACAGCTCGAATATCGCCATTTGAAAGACGAAATAGGGCGATAGACATGTCTTTCATTTGCACTTCTTTACCAATTTGAATAGGAAGGTCTTCCGCACGCATAACTTTTATTTTCTCTTTCGTTTGTAACATATGGTTCACAGCTCCTTATTTCACAGTTTCTACTTCATACATAGCTTTTAATGATTTCGTTTCTAGTGCCTGTCCCCAAGCTTCCGTATATGTGCTACGAGCTGTTTGGAAACGCTCATTTAACATCGTGACCATACTTGTATCCTGTAGTATTTCTTTTATGTGATCGAAGCCTAACCGTTCTGTCCAGTAGGCAGTACGTTCCCCATAAATACCAGTTTCACGATAATATTGCATGTAAGCTGTTGCGATGCGAAGGACATCATCTTCAGTAGGGACGATCATTACAAAATCAGCTTCACGTACTTCCGTACCACCATTTCCGCCAATATAAAGTTGGAATCCATTTTCAACACACACAACGCCGAAATCTTTCGTAAGTACTTCCGCACAGTTACGTGGACAGCCCGTTACACCCATCTTCATTTTATGAGGTGTATCTACCATTTCTAATGATTGTTCAAGGAGCATACCAAGTCCTAATGAATCTTTCGTACCGAACCGACAGAAACGAGAACCAACACATGATTTTACATTACGAAGCGATTTTGAGTACGCATATCCAGAAGTCATATGTAAGTCAGCCCATACGTTAGGTAAATCTTGTTTCTTAACACCATATAAGCCGATTCGACTCGCACCTGTAATTTTCAAGAGAGGGACGTCATATTTTTTCGCAACCTCAGCAATCTTCATTAAATCATCTGCGGTTGTAACCCCTCCGTACATACGTGGAATAACAGAAAATGTACCATCATGTTGGATGTTACCATTCATTCTTTCATTAACGTAACGGGATGATTTATCATCTGCATATTCTTCTGGAATCGCCATACGTAAATAGTAGTTTAAAGCAGGGCGACATTTCGAACAGCCGTCTTCATGTGCAAAACCAAGGACATTTCGTACTTCTTTTGGTGATTTTAAACCTTTCTCGTGAATTGCCGCTACAACTTCATCACGCGATAAAGTTGTACATCCACACATACCGGCAGATTGCGTTGAGGCATCAAAAGCATCTCCAAGTGTATGAGATAAAATTTGTTCAACAAGTGGACGACATTTACCACAAGAACCTGCGGCTTTCGTGCATCCTTTTACTTCTTCAAAAGTAGTTAACTCTTGTTCTAAAATGGCGTGAACTATTGTGCCTTTCGTAACACCATTACATCCGCAAATAGTGTCATCCGCACTCATAGTAGCTACGTTAAGTTCACTTTCTTCACCAGCTTTGTGAAGAAGGGAAGCGGCTGTATATTCTTGTATGTCTTCTTCTTTCTTTAACATGCTAAAGAGGCGTGTACCATCAGCAGTATCACCATATAAAACGATACCAACGACTTTATTGTCACGAATTAATACTTTTTTATAGGAACGTTTACATTCATCAAAGATTGATATTGCTTTCGTTATATCATCTTCATAAATTTGGCCAGCAGAGAATAAATCACAACCTGCAACTTTTAATTGCGTACCGACGATACTGCCTGTATATCCATCCGTTTGTAAATTCGTTATTTGTTTTGCTAATATTGCACCTTGTTCATAAAGAGGAGCAACAAGTCCATATGCGATACCATCATGTTCTGCACATTCTCCAACTGCATAAATGGATTCATCATTTGTTTGCATATAGTCGTTGACTACAATGCCGCGATTTACAATTAAGTCAGCATCTTTTGCTATTTGAGTATTTGGACGTATTCCGACAGCCATTACGATTAAATCACAATTTACAATTTCACCATCTTCAAATTGAATACCCTCAACATGATCGGTACCAAGAATCTTCACAGTTTTCTTTTCCATTAGAAATTTCATGCCTTGCGTTTCTAAATCTTCACGCAATAGAGAAGCAGCTTTGGCATCTAATTGTTGCTCCATTAAGCTCGGCATTAAATGAACAATATGTACGTCCATTCCTAAGTCAATAAGACCTCTTGCGGCTTCTAAACCAAGTAATCCACCACCAATGACAACGGCCTTTTTCTTATCTTTAGCAGTATTAATCATAAATTGTGTATCTTCAATTGTTCGGAATCCAGTCACACCAGGAAGGGTGGAACCTTCAACAGGTAATATAAAAGCACTAGATCCTGTTGCGATAATGAGTTTGTCATATGTAAGAGTACGATTTTTTTCTGTGACAATGACTTTTTCTTCTCGGTCAATACTTTGAACTCTCTCGTTTGTATATAAAGTTATTTCATTTTCTTCGTACCAACTATATTCGTTCATAATGATATCTTGCATATTTGTTTTTCCCTGCAGAACATGAGAGAGCATAATGCGATTGTAGTTTGGATGTGGTTCATCTCCAAAAATAGTAATATTATATAAATCACTATCATGTTTTAATATTTCTTCCATACAGCGTATGCCAGCCATACCATTCCCGATCATAACTAAACGTTTTTTCATATTCATTTCCCTTTCTATGTGAAAAGTTGAACAAAGAATTATATTTCCATTATAGAAAATTAAAAAAGAGGGAGATGTGATATTTATCACATATTTATAATGATTCACAAATTGTTAAAATTCGGGTTTATGTGAAGGGAGAAGCGAAAGAGATATTTGGTTATGTGGGCAGATAACTAGATTGTAGTGGAAGTGAAAGGAGAGAGGGACGCTTAATGGTCTGCGGGAAATGAACAAAACCCCGCAAATTAGAAGTTTTACTTTATGAGAGGACTTGTTTTTTAGTGAGATTAAAGAAGAGAGGAAGGAGGAATAATCAGTTGGGAATGAAGAACCCTCCATAACAAGCTGTAGTTCTTCTTCTGAAAGTTCTTTAAAGAGGAGGAACTCTCGTAAATGTTTTTTAATCATTTTTTCTTTCATAAATACAACGCCTTAATGCTACCTGATATATTCCTTTGATAAATTAAATTATATCAAGCTGTCCAGTGAAACGGTGGGGGAACGTGTGAATATTTTTTACAAAATGAAAAGCAGGACATGAGTAAAAATGCTCATGTCCTGCGCCGTAATTAAGCTTTTGCGATAGCACGTGGAAATAAAATGTTATTTTCTAAATGAATATGTTCAAACAAGTCAGATTCAAGAGCTTCAAGGCGCTGGTAAACAAGACGATAAGTGCCGCAAGCTCCTTCTGGAGGAGTAAAGTCATTTGTCACCTTACGAAGTTCTTTAATAATATTGCCAGCGTGGCTATGTTCATTCTCCAACTCATCTACTACTTTACGTAACTTTGCATAGTTTTCATCAGTTGGATTTTGCTCGAATTCTAAAATTAATGGGAAATCTTCGGTTTCTTCTTTAATTAAATGCTGTTCTAATTCAATTTTAAGTTCATGAAATAGCTTATGAATTTGAGCTAAATGAGGCTGACTAGCCCCATGAACGCGTAATACTTTCGTCACATATGGGCTTAACTGTGGCAATTCTTCATTTAAATAGCGATGATGCTTATTTATAACATAATCAATCAATTCTTGATAAGAAGCATTTTTCCAATCAACTTCAGATTCGTTTAATAGTTTCGTTTTATGATAAAGCGTATTTAACTCTGTGATTACCTCTGATGCTGATAAATTTCTTTCATTAATTGCATCAATAAGTGGTCTATTTCCACCACAACAAAAATCTATTCTATATGATTTGAAAAGATCACTAGCTTTCGGAAATTGTGTTACAATCTCACCGATAATTGAAGTTTCAGTAAATGTATGTTCCATATGAAGACCTCCATAAAGTTTAAATGTAATATCTAAATCAAGAATAGCGATAAATTAAAATCAATGTGGTGATTTAAATCACTTATTATGTGTCATTTTTGAGAATAATAAAAGGAGTTTTATTTAAGTAAGAGGAAGCGTAATTCGTCGCAATACTTTAGGATAATAAAAAAAGAAGCTTAGTGGAAGCTTCTTTTTTATTACTATCTTTCACACGCAACTCCATCGCCATCACGATCAAGTTTAGAGCTATATCCTGGTTGGTCTCTATATAATGGGGCTTTCCCAGCATTTTTAACTTCAGTACAATTTTTGAAATATGTATTACTATTGCTTCCAGCAGCCGGTTGGGTTTGAGTTTGCTGTGCTTTTTGTTGTTCCTGTTGTACGCGAGCTTGTTCAGCAGCTTGACGTTGTTGTTCTTCTTGTTGTTTGCGAGCTTGTTCAGCAGCTTGACGTTGTTGCTCTTCTTGTTGTTTGCGAGCTTGCTCAGCAGCTTGACGTTGTTGCTCTTCTTGTTGTTTACGGGCCTGTTCTTCAGCTTGACGTTGTTGCTCTTCTTGTTGTTTACGGGCCTGTTCTTCAGCTTGACGCTGTTGCTCTTCTTGTTGTTTACGAGCTAGTTCTTCAGCTTGACGTTTCTCATCTTCTTGCTTACGAGCTAGTTCCTCAGCTTGACGTTTCTCATCCTCTTGCTTACGAGCTAGTTCCTCAGCTTGACGTTTCTCATCTTCTTGCTTACGAGTTTTTTCGTCCGCTTCTTTCTTTTCTAATTCCTTTTTCTTTGCGTCATCTTTTTTCTCTTCACTATTAGAAGCGACTTGTTTATTAGTTGCTTTCGTTTTTTCAGAAGAAGGACTTGAAATACCTGATAGCGCAACAAAAATGACAAATAAAACAGCTGTAATTATAAATTGTTTTTTTGCTACACCTGTTTTCTTAATAACAGATAATATTGCAAGAACAAGGAAAAATATAAATAGAATGAAACTTAAAGTAGAAAAAAATTCGACGACTGGGTGTTCAGATTTTGTTGTGCCGGTCATTATTAACATAATTGAAATCATAAAAAGAATAACAGTTGGACGACCATATTGTTTTGCTTTTCCATTTTTCTTAAAGAATGAAATGATACATAAGATTAAAAGAATGATAGCAATCAAAAATAAAGCTACACCAATATTACTCAAAATAGCCATTTTCATACCTCCATTTGTAAGATTTTCTTTATTGATTATATAAGAATTCATTGGAAATTACAGGGTTTTTAATAAAATAAAAAGATTTATATTATTTTTAATAGATAAACAAACATTTATTTTATATATAAGGAAAAATAGATTTAATTCCTATTACATTTTGAAAAGATTTTCATAGATTATAGTATCTCATTTGAAAGGAGGAGATTTGAATGGAATTTCAATTATTAGTGAATTGCGTGTTACAAGAAGGGAATGCTTACTTTTTAGTAACAAAAGTAGATGATGTTATTACGTTGAAGGTGCCAATTACAGCAGGAGTAGCGGGTTTATTTTTAGCTTTAGGTGTACCAAGGTGTTCTTAATTTAGATTTCTATAGTAAAAGGATGAGGGACAAGCCTTACCCTTTTACTATTACATAATTTTTTTATGTAAACTAAATGAGGTTTTTTCAGTTTTTTAATATTATTTTTGCCATAGCACGTTTAAAATGGACATGCATATACTATAATGTTTCATTGGCCTTTGATGATGAACGATAGTTTTAAAAAGTGTATCGAAAGTAGAAGTGGTACTCTTTTTATTAATGAAAATAGAAGAGGTGCTAGTATATATGAAAAGACGAACGTATGAAATTCCAATCGCGTTGCGAAGAGAATGGTTTTTAATAGAGTTAGCGCATTTAACAAAAAAATATGGAATCGAAATTGCAACTAGTAAAATAGAAGATGCACCATTCCTTAGAGATCAAGTTACAGAATTGAGAATAGGAGCTGGTTTGCAATACGATAAATATGATGATGAGTATATCATCGGATTTTAAACAAAGAAGCTGCGTATAAAAGGTTATTAAAGAGACCTTTTATACGCAGTTTTTTTTGTGAAGAGAAAGCTTTATTGAGAAATATTCAAAACGCTTATTGTAAAAAGGAATGAATGAATGTTGAGAGAATAACGTTTGATAAGAAAGAAATGCGGCTACTAATTTCTAATTCTAATGTATCGAAAAAGTAATTGATTAAATGGAATTTAAAACAATTGGTGTTCAATGTAATGGTAGCGTTTTCTTTCTTGCAGAAAAGGGGGATGTTAATGGGAATTATGAAAAGGAGTATAGCATTATTTATTGTACTTTGTTTTATGAGTCCGCTGGTTTTTAGTACAAATGTACACGCGGAGGTTGTAACAGAGCTTAAGACTGGTTTTCCAGACAAAGAAGTATTTACTCCTGGAGAATGGTTTTTAGGTCAGAAACCTGCTAATTATGATGAGAATAAACCACCAATTCTCTTTGTGCAAGGAAGAAATGGTAATGCGGATAGTTGGTATGGAAAGACAGTATATCATGATATGAATGATATGTACGACTACGCCTTGAAAGCAGGCTATCAAACTGTATTTATTCAATTATACGATGCTGCGGGGAAAGGATCAGCTAGCCAATGGGACAATGGAAAATTGTTAGCACAAAAGCTTGAAGAAATTTATAATCATTTTGGTGAAAAAGTAAATGTTGTAGCTCATAGTAAAGGTGGTATCGATACACAAGCTGCGTTAGTTGGATATGGAGCGAATCGATTTGTTGGAAATGTTATTACACTTGCCACTCCGCATTACGGATCAAATTTAGCGGATTTATCATATAGTTGGTGGGCAGGGTGGCTCGCCTCTATATTAGGTCAAAAAGATGATGGGACATATTCATTGCAAATAGGTGAAATGGCAAAGTTTCGTTCTACAATAGATAATAATCCTGCAGCTAAATTAAACCGTTACTATACGGCTACTGGGACAAGCTGGGGACCTGTTTTTTCAGCATTATCTATGGGCGGGTTGTACTTGTCATCATACGGTTCTAATGATGGATTAGTGAACGAATGGAGTGCTAAGTTACCATATGGAACACATTTATTTACGGATGCACGATTTGATCATGATAATATACGAAAAGGTTCAGCTGTTTTCGCACGAATTGAGCCATATTTACGGACAGCAAATTTACCAGTACCGGCTTTATTAGCCCCGAGTAATAGTTCAGAGGAAAAGGTAGAACAATTAAACACAACTTCTAATCAAGCTATTTTAGGAGGAGAGTTGTCACAAAATCAGTGGGTAGGGCAAATTGTCGCAGTTGATAAAAAAGCAGAAGGGGTAGTTTCTGTTTTAACAGCTTCTTCGGATGTAGAAATACAACTAATATCTCCAAAAGGAAAAGTTTATACAAATAAAGATAGTGCTGTATCTACTGGTGAAGGTGAATCTCTCTTTAAAGGAGCGACTATAAGAACATTTAAATTTGATAAAATGGAAGCAGGAGAATGGCAAGTTAAAATGATGGCAAAGCAGCCAAAAGATGCATATTTAATCGTAACCGATTACAAAAAAGATGCTCCGTTCGTCCTTCAAATGCCGGCAAAAGTTAAAGGAAATAAAGCAGAGTATAAACTCAAAAAATCACCTGCAGCTCCAGAAATGAAAGGCAATCTTTCAGTAACAGTAAGAGTAATTAATAAAGATGGAAAATTAGTTTCTGAATCAAATGAATCGCAAAATATTAATACAACTACATTCACAGGTGCTTTGAAAAATATAGAACAGCCAGGTGTATATAACGTTACAATTGATATGAAAGGGATGAATAAGGAAGGACAACCTTATAATCGTACGATAGTTAAATCGGTTTATGTAGAGAAGTAGGAAAGAAGGAATCTGTTTTAATAAAAAAAGTGCCGAATTCTTGTGGTAGAAGGATTTCGGCACTTTTTCATGTTTATTAGATGAATAGAAAAGTGAAATGGGAGTTTATGTTCTATAAGAGGACGATAGGAATCAAAAAAACGTTATGCAATAAAAAAAGATGCGGAATTAGCATCTGAATGTGAGGGAGTAGTATTAACTTAGTTTTGTAACTGTTAATTCAACTGAATTTATACCATTATCACAAGTTATAATACTTTGATGATTGAAACCACTATTATTTCTAAGTTGAAGTGTTGAATTAGCTGGAACCGTAACAATAGTTTCGCCAACTAGTTGAAGGCATTCGTTATTTGATGAAGTATTCATTTGAAAAGCGAAATCACCTTGACTATTAGCAAGTGGATTGTTATTTAAAAATATAGTTATGACTGGAATATGGGGCAATACAGGATTTAAAGTAGTGTTAATGCTTGAAATGAATGAGATTCGATAATCACCTGCTGGACTAAATTGTATAGTAGTAGGATTTAGTAAAGAAACTCCTCCCGCCAAAGGGCCAACGTGATTAGATGGAAAAGAATCGCCAAAAGGGACAGTTATAAACTCAGTTTGCCAAAAAGTTACGTAAGCTGAGCAGGATGGTTTATGTGAATGGTCGCATGAACATTTTTTATACGAACTGGAAGATTGATGGCACGAACACTTTTTATATGAACTAGAAGAAGAGTGGCATGAACATTTTTTATATGAGCTTGAAGAATGATAGTATGAACCCAATATATTACCTCCTATTATTAATAAATGTATAATATATAGTAGTTTATGTAATTGAAAAGTAATTGGCGTGTATACTTGTCCATATATAAGGTGATAGATTTGGGATAAAAAGCTGGCATAATATAAAGTGCTCTAATGAGGAGATACAGTTTTCAAAAGAATAGAACTAGAATATTATATGTAATGACTTTTGAAGACGAAAAAGGCTGGAAATTTAGCAGATAACTCTATCCGAGGTTTTAAAATGTTGAAGTATTTAAAGGAAAGCATCTTAGTGACACAGAGAAATGGATAAAGCGATGATTAAGTTTCCAGCTTAGTCATCGCTTTTTATTTATGCAATTGAGCAGGAAGAAGACAAAAGATATCGAATGAATGTAATTATACAGAATTGTTTGCTTTTGGTATGAATAGTAGTTAAAGATACGTTAGTTATATTTCAAACCGTAAGAAAAGAGAGATTAAATAATAGAGGGAGCAACGTACATGGAAAATATATTAAAGGTATCCTCAAAATCAAGTCCAAATTCAGTGGCAGGTGCAATAGCCGGTGTACTAAGAGCAAGTGGCAAGGTAGAAATTCAAGTAATTGGAGCGGGTTCTTTAAATCAAGCGATTAAAGCAATTGCGATTGCAAGAGGTTTTGTCGCTCCAAGTGGAATTGATTTGGTTCTTGTTCCAGCGTTTCAAGAGGTTACTATCGATAATCAAGAAAGAACAGCAATCAAATTAATTGTAGGTCCTAGAAGGAAAAGATCTTAATAGCGAACACTAATATAAGGGGATTTGAAAAGGCCAATAGACTCCAAAAAGTTAGACACGTTATTTCATTTGGCAGTTCCTTGGGCGTGGACACAGTATTGTACCGGATTCATGACTTTTAATTTCCCCTTATATTTAGCGGGTTTTTCTAGAACCTTAAAAATGCCAAATCCTTTGTGACATAAGGGATTTGGCATTTTTGAGGTTTTTATGTTTTTTAAAATCAACAATTCTAAAACTGCTCATTCTTCTCCCAAGATTCTACAATATAATGAGCAATCGTTGGGTTGAATCCTTTACCAACTAAGAACATAATCGCAGCAACTTCTGTTAAAGCATGTTTGTGTGATGTATGTTTCGCTTCATTTAAACCGTAATCTACCCAAGGTTTTACGAAATCAAGTACAGGTTTTTTTAAAGGTAAAAACTGTGTACCGACAACTTGTTGGATTTGTTGTTGCGTTGGTTCTGTAATAGGTCCTGGTGGTAAAATTTGTGGCTGTGTAATATCGAATGTTGGTCCAGGCGGTAAAATTTGCGGTTGCGTAGGATCGATAGTTGGCGGTGCTGGCGGTGAGACACGTGGGTCATAGTTTGGCTGATACATTTGTTGTTGGTATTGCGGTTGTTGTGGCTGAGTTGTGTATGGATTTTGTTGATATTGTTGTTCTTGAGTGTACTGAGTTGTGTATGGATTTTGCTGATATTGTTGTTCTTGAGTTGGTGGTGCTGCATATGGATTTTGAGGATATTCATAATTTGGACGTGTGTCATATGGATTTTGTTGATATTCAGTTTCTTGAGTTTGCGGTGTTGCGTATGGATTTTGTTCGTATTGAGGCTCTTGATGTTGTGTCTCTTCCTCCCCATACTGTTCAGCATATCTTTGTTCCTGATGTTGAGGGGAAAAAGGTTGTTGTGGGTAAGGCGGTTGATTATTATAGAACATGTTTATTCCTCCTTCATAATGATGCCTACCACCTAGTGTATGGGCAGACAAGAAAATATGTGATGAAAAAATGCGGGCGTGTTACAATAAGTAACTGGGTGAAGATAAAATGATAAAACAAGAAAAAATTCAAAAAACAATAACTTTCGTAAAGCATATTTTAGAAAAAGATGCGAGTGGGCATGATTGGTATCATATTGAACGCGTACATAAATTGGCGATTTCTTTATCTGAGCAAGAAGGGGGAAATCGTTTTATAATTGAAATGGCAGCATTACTTCACGATGTAGCAGATGAGAAGTTAAATGAGAGTGAAGAAGCAGGAATGAAAAAAGTTTCTGATTGGTTAGAAGAGTTACGTGTTGAAGAAGAGGAAAGTAAACATGTTCTTCATATCATCGCCAATATGTCTTATAAGGGTGGTCATGGTGGCACAGTTGAGTCACTTGAAGGTAGAATTGTTCAAGATGCGGATCGTTTAGATGCTCTTGGTGCAATTGGAATAGCTCGTACATTTGCATACGGAGGAGCGAAAGGGAGATTAATGTATGATCCAACTATCCCTCCTCGAGAAGTGATGACGAAAGATGAATATAGAAAAAATAATGATCCATCTTTAAATCATTTTTATGAAAAACTTTTAAAACTAAAAGATTTAATGAACACGAACGCAGCAAAACAAGAGGCTGAAGTTCGTCATCGTTATATGGAAGAGTTTATTGAACAATTTATGAAAGAGTGGAATGCACAAATATGAAAATGTTAACTGTGGAGAACTTATCGAAATCATACGGAGAAAAACCGTTATTTGATGGATTATCATGTAGTATTACAGAAGGACAACGTGTCGGAATTATTGGTGTAAACGGTACTGGTAAATCGACATTATTAAAAATAATTGCAGGATTAGAAACTCCTGATACAGGTGATATGACGCATTCACGTGGTTATACAATTAGTTATTTATCACAGCAACCAGAGTTTGATGAAAAACTAACAGTATTAGAGCAAGTGTTCCATGGTGATACACCTTTAATTCGTCTTCTTCGTGATTATGAACAATCGTTATTAAATATCGAAAAAGATCCAAGTAATGAAAAAGTACAGGAACAATTATTTGCCGTACAGCAACGTATGGATGCAATGAGTGCATGGGAAGCAAATGCAAATGCGAAATCTCTTTTAACGAAATTAGGAATTACAGATTTTACTGCAACTGTTGGAAACCTATCTGGTGGACAGAAAAAACGTATCGCAATGGCACAATGTTTTATTGAAACACCTGATCTATTAATTTTAGACGAGCCTACGAACCATCTTGACCATGAGACAGTTGAATGGTTAGAAGAATATTTAGCAAGATATACAGGTGCGGTATTACTTGTAACCCATGATCGTTATTTCTTAGATCGTGTGACAAACCGTATTTTTGAATTAGATAACGGTAAACTATATAGCTACGAAGGAAACTATAGTACATTTTTAGAAGCGAAAGCACTTCGTGAAGAGCAAGAATCGGCACAAGAATCCAAACGCCAAAATTTATATCGTCGTGAACTTGCTTGGATTCGCCGTGGTGCAAAAGCCCGTTCTACGAAACAAAAGGCGCGTATTCAGCGTTTTGATGAGCTGAAGGGACAAGAAGGACCAGCAGCGAAGCAATCAGTTGATATTGCACTAAGTGGAAGTCGTCTAGGAAAGAAAGTACTTGAGTTAAAAGATGTAACGAAAAAATTTGGCGATAAGACGGTACTACATAATTTTAATCATATTGTGAAACCAGGCGATCGTATCGGAATTATTGGGGCGAATGGAAGCGGGAAATCTTCGCTATTAAATATGCTTGCAGGCAAGTTATCTCCTGATAGTGGTGAAGTTGAAGTAGGACAAACTGTAAAAGTTGCTTATTATACGCAAGAAAATGAAGAGATGAATTTAAATCAGCGTATGATTGAATACATTAAAGAGATTGCAGAAGTGATTCATACGACAGACGGAAAAGTAATTGGTGCATCTCAAATGTTAGAACGTTTCTTATTCCCGACACATTCACATGGTACACCGATTGGTAAACTATCTGGTGGTGAAAGAAGACGTTTATATTTATTACGTATTTTAATGGGAGAACCAAACGTACTATTACTTGATGAACCTACGAATGATCTAGATACACAAACATTAACAGTACTGGAAGATTATTTAGAAGATTTCCCAGGTGTCGTTTTAACTGTATCGCATGACCGTTACTTCTTAGATAAAGTAGTAGATGAATTGTTCATCTTTAGTGGCGAGGGCGAAGTGCGTGAATTCCTAGGTAGTTATACGGACTATTTAGAAATGGAAAAGACGAAAGAACTTATTGAGAAGGCGGAAGTTCAAAAAGAGAAAAAAGTAGTAGAAGAAGCTCCAAAACAACAACGTAAACGTAAACTTTCATACAATGAGCAGCGTGAATGGGAAACAATTGAAGATACAATTGCCGAACTAGAAGAGAAAATTGAGTCAATTGGAGAAGAACTTGCGAAAGTTGGATCTGACTTCACAAAGGCACAAGAATTATCTGAAGCACAGCAGAAAACAGAAGAAGAGCTAGAAAAAACGATGGAAAGATGGAGCGAACTATCAGACATTGTTGAAGGATTAAAATAAAAACAAGCTGCATATATTGAAAAGTAAAGAGAAAAACTTTACACTATTGGTAGAACCTATTTTAGGAGGGGAAAAAATGAGAACATCTAATCCAATGTTGAAAAAAGACGCATTTCGTAAAGAGGGAGCAAGTGCTTCTGCGATGACTATTGGTGGAACAGTAGGCAAAACGTTTATCATGCTTATCTTGCTTCTTGCAACGTCTGTCTATTCATACATACAGATGACAAATAATACGATGAAAATGCCAGTATTAATTGGTGCTTTAGTTATTGCGGCAATCGTCGCATTTGCATCTATCTTCTTCCCGCGTATATCACCAATTGGTGCACCGATTTATGCAGCGGTAGAAGGGATTGTATTAGGAAGTATTTCAGCGATTTATACAATGAAATTTGGCGATACTATCGTTTTAAACGCTGTCTTACTAACAATTTCAATTCTATTTGCAATGCTAGTGTTGTATGCAACGCGCGTAGTAAAAGTAACTGATAAATTCCGTACGGGTGTAATAGCAGCGACAATGGGAATTATGGTTATGTATTTAATCGTATTCTTACTAAACATGTTCGGTGTTACTGTTCCATATATTCACCAAGGTGGAACAATTGGTATGATCATTAGTGCAGTTATTATTGTAGTTGCTGCATTAAATCTATTACTAGATTTCGATTTAATCGAAAGCGGTGCACGTAGCCAAGCTCCAAAATATATGGAGTGGTACGGTGCAATGGGTCTAATGATGACTCTAGTATGGCTATACTTAGAAATTCTTCGTTTTGTTTCTTACTTTACGAAAAATGACTAATAAAAAAATCCTGCATGAAATGTGCAGGATTTTTTTGTTTTCAAAGATAAATTGAAAATATGGATGTTGGCGACTTAAATTGAAGGGGGATGGAATATGATGAAAGAGGAAAAAGGATTATGAAAAAACTATTTTCTAAAAGTTTTTTCATAGAACTAGATGACGCTTTAACATATCCATCAGCAGAAGTCATTCGTTCAGCTATTGAAGGATATGCGGCTGAATGTAATGGGAAATTAAAATTTGAGAGTAAAGTTAAACCGATTATTTTTAACTTGGAAAATGTAATGTACTGCGCTGAAATAAAGATGGGTCGCGGAGGATATTACATATCTTGCAGTGAAGTATAATATTTTTGGAAACCTTACATGTTTAAACTATGTAGGGTTTCTTTTTTAGTTTTGTAAGATATAAAGTAATACTTTTTATTTACAAACATGCCGTTTTGTACTTTTTACCCTTCCAACATTTTTCCTTACAATGAAGAAAAATATGTGAGGTGGTATAACTTATGATGAATCGAGTTGTATTAATCGGTAGATTGACAAAGGAGCCAGAATTATACTACACAAAACAAGGAGTCGCTTATGCACGAATATGTGTTGCGGTGAATAGAGGTTTTCGAAATAGTTTAGGTGAACAACAAGTCGATTTTATAAATTGTGTCATATGGCGAAAATCGGCTGAAAATGTAACAGAATATTGTATGAAGGGCTCACTTGTTGGGATTACCGGGCGTATTCATACGAGTAATTACGATGATGAACAAGGAAAGAGAATATATAGAACTGAAGTTGTAATTGAGAGCATTACATTTTTGGAGAGAAGGCGGGAGGGTGCATCGCAATAATATTAGAATTTTAACGATAGTTTCGGATTGATTAGGTGGAAAGAGAAAGAATGAAAAAGTATGAAAAAGTATGATGATGGGAAGAAATCAGCAAAATTAAGCATCCGAGTAGGAGTATAAAGGGTTAACATGTTACAATACAGCTAAGAACACGCAATAAAGGAGAGTTTTTTACGTGAAGATTAAAGCTATTGAACCGACGCCAAGTCCGAATACAATGAAAGTTATTTTAAATGAAGTATTACCATCAGGAGCGCGTAATAATTATACAAATGAAAATAAAGAACAAGCACCAGTACAAGTGCAAGAAATTTTGAAAATTGAAGGCATTAAAGGTGTGTATCATGTAGCAGACTTTTTAGCAGTGGAGCGAAATGCGAAGTATGACTGGAAAGTTTTATTACAACAAGTTCGTGCCGTTTTTGGTGAAGAAATAGTGGAAGAAAGCGAAGAACAACAACTTTCTCATTTTGGAGAAGTGAAAGTGTTTGTTCAAATGTTCTTTACTATTCCGATGCAAGTGAAGTTAACAGATGGAACGACAGAAGAGCGTGTAGGCTTACCTGATCGTTTTAAAGAATCCATTATGAAAGTGCAAATGTCTGCACCTAACGTTGTGAAAGAGCGCAAATGGGTAGAGCAAAGTACACGTTACGGTAATTTTGAAGAAATCGGGAAAGAAGTAGTAGAAGAAATTGTTGCTGCTTATTCAGAAGAACGTGTAAATGAAACGGTTAAAGAATTATTAGATCAAGCGGGTGCTGTTGAAGTAACGATTCAAAAGCGTGAGCCATATAAAGTAACAGAAGAGATGATGAAGGATTCCGACTGGAAAAAACGTTTTGCAGCTTTAGAACAAATGGATCCTACTGAAGAAGATATGCCAGTATTGAAAATGGCGTTAGATGATGAGAAAGTATCTATCCGCCGCCTAGCAACAGCTTATTTAGGTATGGTAAAAGGTGATGGAGTATTGCCGTTATTATATAAAGCGTTATTAGATCGTTCTGTAAGTGTTCGCCGTACAGCAGGAGATTGCTTATCAGACGTAGGTGACCCAGCAGCGATGTTCGTTATGATTAAATCTCTGAAAGATTCAAGTAAATTAGTACGCTGGCGTGCAGCAATGTTCTTATTTGAACTTGGTGATGAAAGTGCAATTCCGGCATTAAAAGTAGCTGAAGATGATCCAGAGTTTGAAGTAGCAATGCAAGCACGTTTAGCTTTAGAACGTATTGAAGGCGGCGAAGAAGCAAAAGGATCAGTATGGAAGCAAATGACGGAGTCTCGTAAAGGGGAATAGTTTATGATTGTTTTCTATGATAGTTGGTGTCCGATGTGTACAGCAGTTGCAGAGCGTACGGAAAAATTAGATAAAAAGGGTACGATGAAATTTGTTTCATTTCGAGATGAAGATGTAGTTGAGAAGTATGAACTTTCTCAAGAATTACAAAGTAAGATGGAACAGAGATTGTATATTTTAAAAAATAATAAGTGGTATGACGGAATTCATAGCATTAACGTATTAGCAAAGGCCGTTCCATCTTATTGGTTTGCAGTGCCGTTTATAAAATTATCTATCGTACTTGGATTTGGAAGTAAAGTATACGATTATATTGCCAACAATAGAAAACTTGTCCCAGTTGGACACTGCCATGAAGGGGTTTGTGAAATCCCTACAAAAAAATGAAATCATCACTATCTTTCTTTTGCACCTATTAATAGCGCGTGATATGATGAAGTTGGAATGAAAGTTGAAGGAGAGATTACAAGATGTCAAATGCATATGAAGAATACATGCGCCAAATGGTAATTCCAATGCGCCAAGAATTAGTGCGTTCTGGATTTGAAGAGTTAACTACAGAAGAAGCTGTAACAGAATTTATGGAGAATGCATCAGGTACAACTTTAGTAGTTGTAAACTCTGTTTGTGGTTGTGCAGCTGGTTTAGCACGCCCATCAGCAGGTCAAGCGGTTGTACGTGCTGAAAAACAACCTGATCATCTTGTAACTGTATTTGCAGGTCAAGATAAAGATGCTACTGCGAAAATGCGTGAATACTTCGGAGAAATTCCTCCATCTTCACCATCTATGGCATTACTAAAAGGAAAAGAAGTTGTTCACTTCATTCACCGTCATGAAATTGAAGGCGCAACAATGGACGAAATTATTACAAACTTAGAACAAGCTTTCGAAAAGAATTGCTAAAGTAGGGGGAGAGTAAATCTCCCTCTTTTCTTTATATAGAGGTGAAAAAATGATAGTAACAACAGCAGGAAGAACAAATAAAGAAATGACAGCTTATGCAAATAAGGTAGCAGAAGAATTAAATTGTTCTTTCGTTTTACGTAATGATATACCTGTGCACAAACTGCATGAGCAGTATGAACAAGATGTGCTGATTGTAGGGAAAAACCGATTAGCTATTTATCCAAAGGGTACGGAAGAGTCGTTTTTCTTTCATCCAAACTCAGCAATGTTTCGTGTGAAAAGGTTAATGCGCGGAGAACACGATCCCTTTGTACAAGCTGCTAAACTAGAGAGCGGAATGACCGTATTAGATTGTACGCTTGGTATGGCATCAGATAGTATTGTTGCTAGCTATATTGTTGGTGAAGATGGAAAAGTAACAGGGCTTGAAGGAAACGAATATATGGCGTACATCATGGGAAAAGGCTTGAAAACATGGTCTTCATCCGTTTCTGAAATCGATGAAGCAATGCAAAGAATCGATGTAAAACAAACTGAGCATTTCGCATTTTTAACGCAATGTGAAGATAATAGTTATGACGTCGTATACCTTGATCCGATGTTTGAAGAAACTGTCATCGAATCAGATGGAATAAAAGGGTTAAAACATTTCGCTTTGTATCATGATATTACTGACGAAACAATTGCGGAAGCGAAGCGTGTGGCGAGAAAACGTGTCGTTCTGAAAGATCATTTCCGTAGTTCTAGATTTGAAAAGCACAATTTTCACGTATACAAAAGAAAAAGTGCAAAATTTCATTTTGGTGTAATTGACCCTTGCTAATTGTTTGAAAAGATGTATAATAAGCAATAATTAATTAAATATACTGTCTGTGATGAAGAGAGTAGTCTTTTTCAGAAGGAAAGCGAGCTAGGGATGGTGTGAGCCTAGTGCAGAAGAAAAAGATGAAGCGCACTTCGGAGACGCTTCTTGAACGAATAGTAGAGTAAGCCGAGGCCCCCTGTCCTCGTTATAAACGGGAAAGTGGTTCGGAATGAACAACAAGGGTGGTACCACGGGTTAAAACTCGTCTCTTTTTTAGAGACGAGTTTTTTGTGTTTTAAAAAATAAGGAGGTTACAGTATGGAGTATAAAAAGCAGTTTGCGAAGAGCTTATCAAATATTATTACGAACGAATTAACGCAAAATCAAGTTTTAGATTTAATTGAAACACCAAAACAAGATGAATTGGGTGATGCAGCGTTCCCATGTTTTTCACTAGCGAAGCAATATAAAAAATCACCAGCTGCTATCGCAAAGGAAGTTGCGGAGAAATTAAATGACCCATTTTTTATGAAAATAGAGGCTGTTGGCCCGTATGTAAACGTCTTTTTTAATCGTCAAACAGTAAGTGATGAAGTATTAAAAACAATTTTAGCGGAGAAAGAAGAGTACGGTCAAAATCATTTTGGATGTGAAAAAACAGTAGTTATCGATTATTCCTCTCCTAATATCGCGAAACCTTTTTCAATGGGGCATTTACGTTCTACAATGATCGGTAATTCGCTGAAACATATCGCCGAAAAATGTGGATATGAAGTTGTCGGAATTAATTATATTGGGGATTGGGGAACACAGTTTGGAAAGTTAATTACCGCATATAAAAAATGGGGAAATGAAGAAGTAGTTAAAGAGGATCCAATTCGTGAGTTATTTAAGTTATATGTTCAGTTTCATGAAGAAGTAAAGGAGAATAAAGAACTAGAAGAAGAAGGGCGATCATGGTTTAAAAAACTGGAAGAAGGAAATGAAGAAGCAGTCGAACTTTGGAATTGGTTCCGTCATGAGTCTTTAAAAGAATTTTCTCGTATTTATGAACTTCTCGGTGTGGAATTTACAAACTTTCAAGGAGAAGCTTTCTATAACGATAAAATGGAAGACTTTATTGGGATTTTAGAAGAGCACGACTTACTGGAAGAATCAGAAGGGGCATTAGTCGTTAATTTAGAAGAAGAAGGTATGCCGCCATGTTTAATTAGAAAATCAGATGGTGCTACCATTTACGCAACACGTGATTTAACAGCGGCATTGTATCGTCAGAACACATACGAATTTGATAAAGCTTTATATGTAGTAGGACCCGAACAAAGCTTGCATTTTAATCAATTTTTCACTGTATTAAAAAAGCTTGGCTATAACTGGGTGGGTGGTATGGAACATGTACCGTTCGGGTTCATATTAAAAGATGGTAAGAAAATGTCGACACGTAAGGGCAGAATTATTTTATTAGAAGAAGTGCTAGAAGAAGCTGTTGCACTTGCGGAACAAAATATTGAAGAGAAAAATCCGAATTTAAAACAAAAAGAAGAAGTGGCAAAACAAGTCGGTGTTGGAGCAGTTATCTTCCACGATTTAAAAAATGAGCGTATGCATAATATCGAATTTTCATTAGAAAATATGTTGAAATTTGAAGGAGAAACAGGACCGTATGTACAGTACACGCATGCGCGTGCTTGCTCTATTTTAAGAAAAGAAAGTGTGGAATTTGAAACGTGTAATTTTGAATTAAAAGACGATTACAGCTGGAGTGTAGTAAAATTACTCAACAAATTCCCGCAAGTAATTGAAGCGGCCTTCAACAAAAATGAGCCATCTATTATTTCAAAATACGTATTAGATGTAGCACAAGCGTTCAATAAATATTATGGAAATGTTCGTATTTTAGAAGAGAGCGAAGAGAAGGACAGTAGACTCGCATTAGCTTACGCTGTGACGGTTGTATTAAAAGAGGGATTACGTTTACTTGGGGTGGGGGCGCCTGAGGAGATGTAAAATAATAATTTTGTAACAAAAAGGCAAATCAGGCGGTCATTAACCTGATTTGTCTTTTTGTATTTTCTTGAATAAATTCTTATCTATAAAGTGTTATACGCTACGAAGTGTAAGAATTCTATAATTTTGTTACGAAATCAATTAAAATATTTTTAGAGAGGATGGTTCGTATTGATTCGAAGTTTCATTTTAAATATTCCTTGTCATAGAATACAGGAAAGGAGTTTCCTGAAACTACAAAAATACATACCTTTATGTGCACGATGCACAGGTATGTTTATTGGTTTCTGTATATTCCCAATATATTTTTTAATAACGCCTTCGTTTAGTCTTTCATTAATACTATCCTTTTTTGCTCAAATTCCATTATTAATCGATGGATTCACCCAAAAGTGGAAATGGAGAAGCAGTACAAATTTACTAAGAGTAACGACCGGTTTATTAAGCGGTAATGGTATGGGATTATTCATTTCATCTAGCATTATATGGATATTGTCTTAAAACATATACTAACGGAGGTACCTACATACATGTTTTGGATCTACTTAATTCTAATTTTTATTTCAGGGGGAAGCGGAATTGGTTTTATTATTCATGAAAAATATATAGAAGCAATAATAGCCTTTGTTATTTGCCTATTATTTATGGTACTACTATATTTTTATCTTAAAAGAAACAAAAAAAGGAGAAATTTAGATTGTGACGTAATAGATTGTACCGATTGCTCAGATTGTGATTGTACTAACTAAACCTCCATTTGTTTTGATATTTTTATAAAAAGGATTATATATCGTTTTAGGTATGTAATCCTTTTTATTTTTTGAAGCGTTTCATATACATTCTTCTTTGGTGTACGCTCCTAATATGAAAATTACATACGGTGAAATAAGGAGATAAATCTAATATTAGAAAAGTAGGGATATAATGAGAATTGCTATCCTCAACATTTGGAATCATCAAACTTTGTGGTCAGAGAGATTAGAGGCTATTTGTGAGGAAGTTCAAAATGTTGCTCCTCATATTCTAGCTATTCAAGAAGTTAGGAGTCATATGGATGATGAAAAGAAGATAAATGTAGCACAATATATCGCGAATCAAATAGGTTATCCATTTTGTATATTTAAAGAGTATCATGCGTATTTCCGAGTGATCATTACGGTGTTTTTGTGGATATAAAATTTGATAAGTGAAACGACCTCTCTAATATATGAAATAGAAGGTAGGGCAATTGTTGTTTTGTCGATAAATCGATATTCCTTGTCGGATCGTTGATATATTATGAATTATGATAGATATATTTAAAAAATCATTAATATAATTTCATTTACTGAGAATGATCTCTTAAGAACATACATTATTACATCAAATTAAACAAAATAACGAGAAAAAGTATCGTTTTTAAGATATTTAGTTATAAACTTGAATAATATTAAATAATATCGTTCATTATATGAGGTTTTAGTTGAATGCATACTATATGATGTGTAAAATCTAAGCAAGTAGGTTAGAATACTGCTTGCAAATGGCAGTATAAATAATTATTTGAGGTGAATACATGCTAGATTTTAAACAATTAGAAATTTGTTTGAAAGAAAAGAGATTTGTAGATGGATTACATGAGATAAATAATGAAATTGCACATATAAAAGAAACGAATAAGTTATCATACGTGAAGAACTGGCTTTCTAACGTCTCGTCACCCAAGGAGTTTGATACATTAATTCGTCTTGCTGATGAAGGTTTGATGCATCAATATAGCTCCTTTTTAATTCGGTATACGTATAAAAAATTCCCAAATATGAGAACGCTCTCTTTATATTGTGATGAGTTAATTGATGAGCGTAAAATTCTTGATGCTGAACAATTGTTAAAAGATTCTTTGGAAGAGGTAAATGAAGAGGAAACTGATGCGGATGTTTTAACGAAAGCATATTTTACGTTAGTTAGATGTTTGTTAGATATGAAGCGAAATGAAGAGGCCTATGCCTATATGCAAAAGGCGGAAAAGTATAGTACACGTGCAGTTTTTGATAAATGGGGTTACTTATATATACAGACTGGTGAGTGGGAGAAGGCAGAGGAACAACTTTTATCCGGTCAGCAGCATAAAGATTGTGAAGAGTTAGCTACGTACTTATTGGCGCAATTATATGCATATAAAGGTGAACAGCAGCGAGCATTACAACTCATTAATGATGCGATTGCAAAGTTCCCTCAAGTACCATATTTCTATTTTGAAAAAGTAAAATATTTATTAGATTTAGAGCGCTATGAAGAAATGTTAGCGGTAATAGATAAAATTAATCATATGCTTCCGCATCATGCATATACAACTTATTTTATACATTTACGTGCAGAAGCATTTTATAAAACGAATAGTATTCACGATTTGCAAGCACTATTGAAAAGTGAAAAGAGTTTGAAGAATTCTCTATATCATCATATAGAAAAAAATCCTGATGGGAAAAAGGTTCGTTTACCGATAGTTCCGGTTGTACAAAAGGATAACTATTGCGTTCCGACAAGTTTGGAAATGATGTTAGGGGTATGGGGAGAAAAATGTACGCAAGATGAAATTGCACAATATATTTTTGATGTAACAGGTTCTAAGTTTTCAGATACAGTTACATATATAGAAGAGCAAGGTTACGAATATCGTTATTTTCAAGGGAATGCGGAAAATTATAAGAGATTACTCAATCAAGGTATTCCCGTTTTATTAAGTATAGATATTGAGCACGCTTCCCATGTACAAGTGCTTTCTGGTTATGACGATGTACTGCAAGCTTTTTATATTCAAGATCCGAATTTCTTGGAACCGATTCTTGTGGAATATGATAAGTTGCAAGAAAAATATCGTTATACAGATTGTTTAGCTATTACGTTTATACCGAAAGATAGAATAGAACAACTTTCATTTTTAAATGAGGAAGAACACACTTATTATAAAACAATCTTTTCTCTTACAGATCATTTAGCTGAGCAAGATAAAGAGGGGATTGAAAAGTTAGTACTATTTTTAAAAGAAACAAGTGAAAATCCAAACACTTGGCTATATACGATTAAACATTTAGATGCTGAAGTAGATAAAGATTTTATTCAGTTTTGTATAGAAAAATTAATGGAAAAGTTTCCGAGCTCTGACTTTGTGAAATTGCATAGTGCACAGTGTTTTATTCGTCTGCAAGATATGGAAAAAGCAGGACATATGCTTCAAAGTGTGGAGAAGAAAAATAGTCAAGCGTTGTATCATCTTATAAATGGACGTTATTCTTTTGAGCAAGATAATTATGCAGAAGCGATTGCTAGTTTTCGTTCATCATTACAATTGGATGCAGATCAACCAGTTGCGTGGAGTTTCTTAGCATTATCATACATGTATATGGATCAATCCGAAAAGGGGCTAGAGTATTCTCTAACAGCTATAGAACGTAGCCCAGAAAGGTTTACACTTGTAAATCACGGTTTGATTTTAATAGATTTAGAACGATATGAAGAAGCATATGTATTCTTTAATGATTTATTAAAAGAATATAAGTATGAAGCGCACATATGGTATGAACGTGCAAGATGTGCTCAGCATTTAGGAAAAGTGTATTTGGCGGTAAAAGGACTTAAAGTAGCAATTCAATTAGATAAAACGGCAGCGTATTTATATACGAAGCTTTCGGAAATCTATGAATCAGATTTGGATGATGGGAATAATGCGAAGGAAATTTTATTACAAGGAATTCAAAATTGTGAAGATCAGGCATCTTTATATGTTCGTTTAGGAGATGTGCATTTTCAAAATGATGAACTTGAAGAAGCGGAAAATATATATAAGCGTTCTTTAGAAGAAAATAATGAAGATGTATATGCCCATTTCGGTTTAACTCAAGTTTATATGGCAAAGGAACAATATGAGGATGCAAAAAACTATATTGTTAGTATTAATGAGCAATTTGAAGACAATCAAGATTTCCTTATGAATGCTGGCATGGTGCTATGGGATGCTGAAATGGCATTAGGTGGGGATGAAAAAGAGTTAAAACTTGCACTTTCTAAATTAGAGAGCGGTATACGAAGTGTATACGCTAATATAGCGAGCGTGTTGGATGAGTATGTAAATCGAATAAAAGACACAGCTTTTGTGCAACGAGGCATAGCGTTTTTAAGAACGTTAGAAAAAGAGAAAACGGAAGTAATTGAATACGGTTGTTACGCTGGTGTTTTATATGAATCTATTGGACAGTATGATCAAGCAATAAAACGGTATAATGATGCACTTAAGAAAAAACAGGATTTATTGCCGTATTTCCGAATCGGTGAAACATTCATGGCGTTAGGGCAATTTCAAGAAGCGAAGCATGCGTATGAAACATGTTTAGAAATGGATAAGAATTTCACAGGTGTACATGTGCAACTAGCAGAAATATATGAAAAAGAAGAAAATAGTTCTAAAGAACAAAGTCATATGGTCCAGGTAATGAAAGAAGAGCCTTTGCATATTAATATGGAATATTTGGCACAGCTTTCAGTAGATTTGAATCTTCATGAAGAATTGCTAGTTGAACTAGAACAATTAGCAGAAGAGGTACCAGAAATATGGCGTTTAGATGCAATTGCATATGTATATGGTGCGATGAATGAGGTAAATAAAGAAAAAGAATATATTGAATGCGCAATGAAAATAGATGAAGCGCATGTGGAAGTACTATATCATTATGCGAAAGTACTAGTTAAAAAGCAGAGTGCAGAAGCAATCGAAGTTGCGCTGAAAGTAATGCATAAAGATTTGGAAAGTGAACGTATATTTGGTGTGTACGTAAAAGCAATGGAACAACATAAAAAATTATCCCAAATACGAGACGTACTTAATACGCTAAAGGTGAAAAAAGCAGAAAGAAGTACAGCGTTTATGTATGCAGCTACTGCGGTTGCCGAAAGATTAGTAGAAAGGCAGCAAAATGAGCAACCGAAAAAATCTTTATTTACAAGAGCATTTTATCGCATGAAAAATCGTGCGAAGGAAATTTCAATGATTACAGTTATTATTGATTTATTTGAGATTTCCTTAAAGTTAAATCCGAAAAATAGTACGGCAGCGAAGCGTTTTGCACTATTTTACGAGAATGCAGCGATGAATAAAGAAGCGATAGAGGTATTACAAACATCGTTAGAACATAAGTGGGATTATGATGTAGCGAAGCAACTTGTAAATCTTTTCATTGAGTGTGAGGAAGAAGCTATGTTACGAGATGCTTTGGAATTAACGAAACAAATGGTTCGAGAGCTACCGGATGATTATGATACTCTTCTTTTACAAGCGAGTGTATTATGTAAAACCGGAGAAGAAAGAAAAGCGGAGAAAATTTGCTTACAATTAATTGAGAAAACACCATTTGTAAGTAGAGGATTCCTTGCTTTAGCAGAAGTATATCAAAGTCAAGTGAGGTTTGAGGATGCGATTTATTTATTAGAAGATGCTTCTGTACATCATCCAAATGAAACGGCAATTCTTCTTACGTTAGCATCTTCGTGTCATAGAGTTGGGCAAACGACAAAGGCAGAAGAAATAACAAGTGAAATATTAGCAATTGATGCTACTGACTTGTTAGCAAGATACGATCATGCTTGTTACTTAGCGTTATTAAATAGAAATGAAGAAGCGAAAGAAGAACTTGAAATTGTGCTTCGTGAAGATGAAACAGGATTTTTCGCTGAACTTGCAGAGGAAGATGAAGATTTAGCAGGATTGCGAGAGTTTGAAAAGTAATTGTATAAGAATAGAAAAAAAGGGTATAAATAAAAATATATTTTGAATTAGTTGACAATTAATTGCCCAATGGCATAAAATAACTTTTAATAAAGTATACAAATCTGAAGACGAGAAAGAGTAAAATAGTGAGCTGTTCCCCAGAGAGCCGGTGTATTGCTGAAATCCGGTGTGCAGACGTTATTTGAAAATCATCTCCGAGGAGCCGTGGCTGAATAAAGTAAGCTCGGACGGATGTCTACCGTTACAAAGAACGCGTATGTTAGTACGTTGCTAAGTGCTATTAGTGAAAAGCTAATAGAATTAGGGTGGTAACGCGGGTAAACCCGTCCCTACTTCATAGGGACGGGTTTTTTGTGTGCTTTTTAAAAAATTCAAAGGAGTGATTGTACATGAAAAAAGTAGATGTCAAAGAGTCAGCTGTAGGGAGAGAAACACGTATTCGTAAGCAGTGGAACGAACAAAGTATTTTCGAGCAATCAATTCAGAATCGAGAAGGCGCACAATCTTTTGTGTTTTATGAAGGGCCACCAACTGCGAACGGATTACCACACGTCGGCCATGCACTTGGACGGGCGATTAAAGATTTAGTAGCGAGATATAAAACGATGGCTGGATATAAAGTTTTAAGAAAAGCCGGATGGGATACACATGGATTACCTGTAGAATTAGGCGTTGAAAAACAACTTGGTATTTCAGGTAAACATGAAATCGAAGAGTACGGCATTGAACCATTTATTCAAAAGTGTAAAGAAAGTGTATTCACATATGAGAAGCAGTGGCGTGAATTTACGGAGAGTATTGGATATTGGGTAGATATGGATGATCCGTACGTTACTTTAGAGAATCCATATATCGAAAGTGTATGGAATATTTTAGGGACGATTCATGAAAAAGGTTTGTTATATAAAGGGCATAGAGTTTCACCGTATTGTCCAAGCTGTCAAACATCTCTTAGTTCACATGAAGTTGCACAAGGATATAAAACAGTGAAAGATTTAAGCGCGACAGTTAAGTTTAAAGTGAAAGATAGTGAAAATGAATATTTCCTTGGATGGACGACAACACCGTGGACACTCCCAGCGAATGTTGCACTTGCCGTACATCCGAATATGGAATACGTTAAAGTGAAACAAGAAGGGTATGTGTACATTGTTGCGAAAGAACGTGTACAAGAAGTACTAAAAGAAAACTATGAAGTACTATCTGTTCATAAAGGTGAAGAATTATTAAATACATCGTACACAGCACCGTTTCCGATGAAGGAAGTTACAAATGGATACCGTGTTATTGCGGCAGATTTTGTTACTGCGGATAGTGGTACAGGACTCGTTCATATCGCTCCAGCATATGGGGAGGACGATTATAAAGTCGTTCAAAGTGAAGGGTTATCGTTCTTACATGTTGTAGATGAAAAAGGTGAGTATACAGAAGCGGTACCATTTCTTGAAGGTAAGTTTGTAAAAGAATGTGACGTTGATATCGTTCGTTATTTAGCGAAGGAAGGTTTACTATATCATAAAGAAAAATATGAGCATAGCTATCCACATTGTTGGCGCTGTGATTCACCATTACTTTATTATGCAGGAGAAAGTTGGTTAATCCGAACAACTGAGATTAAAGAAACATTTTTACAAAATAATGATACTGTCACGTGGTATCCAGATCATATGAAACATGGACGCTTTGGTAAGTTTTTAGAAAATATGGTGGACTGGAATATTAGCCGAAATAGATATTGGGGAACACCGTTAAACGTATGGGAATGTGAAAGCTGTGATCATCAATTCGCACCAAAAAGTATTGCTGAATTAAGAAAGCATAGTACAAAAGAAACGCCTGAAGATTTAGAATTGCATAAGCCATATGTAGATGAAGTACAAGTGTGCTGTGAAAAATGCGGAAGTACAATGCATCGTACACCAGAAGTAATTGATGTTTGGTTTGATAGTGGTTCCATGCCTTTTGCGCAATATCATTACCCGTTTGAAAATAAAGAGTTATTTGAAGAACAGTTTCCAGCAGATGTAATTGCGGAGGGAATTGATCAAACACGCGGCTGGTTTTATAGTTTATTAGCGGTATCGGCACTATATACAGGGAAAGTACCATATAAACGAGTATTATCACTTGGGCATGTTCTAGATGAAGAAGGACAGAAAATGTCTAAAAGTAAAGGTAACGCACTAGATCCTGTTGATTTAGTAGAGAAGTTTGGTGCCGACGCTCTAAGGTGGGCTCTACTCGTGGACAGTGCTCCGTGGAATGCGAAACGTTTTTCTGAAAGAACAGTACTGGAAGCAAAATCGAAATTTGTAGATACATTAGTCAATGTGTATAGTTTCTACGTTTTATATGCAAATTTAGATGAGTATAATCCGAAAGAAACGTATGATGTAAAGCGGACGAAATTAGATGAATGGGTATTATCAAGATTGCATAGCACAACGAAAAAGGTAAGAACGGCACTTGATGATTATCAATTCACAAATGCAGCTCGTGAAATTGCTGCTCTTGTAGATGAAGTGAGTAACTGGTATGTAAGACGTTCACGCAATCGTTTTTGGGAATCTGGTATGAATCCTGAAAAAGCAGCTGCGTATGAAACACTTCATGAAGTGCTTGTAACAATTAGTAAATTAATCGCACCATTTACACCGTTTGTAGCTGAGGATATTCATCTGAATTTAGAAGGAAGCAGCGTTCATTTAGCAGATTATCCGGTTGTAAACGAATCACTTATCCAGCCTGAGTTAGAAGCGGAAATGGATGCTGTTTTACAAGTTGTTGAACTTGGAAGAAGTAATCGTAATCAACATTCATTAAAAGTAAAACAGCCGTTAGCAGAGCTTGTATTACTTGAGCATAACGAAAGTGATATGGATTGGGAATCTTATCGTGATATCGTAATGGATGAGCTAAATGTGAAAGCATTCCATGTTGAACTCGATGAATCGAAATACACATCATATCAATTAAAGCTGAATTTTAAAACAGCGGGACCGAAGTTTGGTAAAAATGTGAATGCAGTAAACGGGTGGTTAAAACAATTATCACAAGAAGAAGTACAAAATTTTGTATCAACAGAAAAAGCAGTATATGAGGCAACAGCAGGGGAAGAAGTAATTGTCACGGCTGAAGATGTATTAGTAGAGAAAGTTGCGAAATCAGGATTCTCAAATACGACTAACGGACAATATACGGTCATGTTAGATACGAATGTAACTGAGGAATTGTTACAAGAAGGAGTAGCACGTGAATTTATTCGTGCAGTTCAAGAATATCGTAAGCAGTTGAATTTACCGGTTAATTTACGAGTGGATGTAATTCTTGATACAGAAGAAGAACTACAGCAAACGTTAACGAATCATAAAGATCTATTGGAAGAAAACTTACTCGTCAAGCAATTTACATTTGGTCACTTAACGAATGAAGACGACGAACTTTCTTTAGGGGAGACAAAACTCCGAATTAAATTAAACGCGGCTAATTAAAGAAAAAAGGAAGTTGGAATGATTCCAACTTCCTTTTTTCATGCTAGAAAATTATCCCGCTATTTGTGGGAGTCGGACTGCTCGTAAAAGCCCGATTGGTGAGGGCTAATAATCAGTGGGGATGGACAAAACCCCCACTGATTAAAGTTTCACTTTATCCGGCCAATTTCCTCATAATCCATTCGATAGGGCCTCTAGAAAATTTCTTTCTCCATAAAACGCTAAATAATACACTGAAAATGAAAAATCCAGTAGCAAATAGTAAAACGAATAATAGTGTTTGATGTTCGATCCTATTTAATAGAATCAATAGCCCAATACCGATAAATACATGACTTACATAATGAGTTAATGTTAATTGACCGGTTTGTACAATGGATGTAATAAACCAATTCTTTTCATATTTTTCAGTAAGATGGAGGCAGATTATTAATATAGCAATAGCAGATCCTGTAGCGGATGCGACGTATAATATATTTGGTAAAATCGGTCCTGTATTAAATAAAAATGTAGATGCTTCCTCACCAATGTATGGGATGAAAAGGTGAGTTAACGCTTTGGATAATAGCTCTATAATTAACGTTACTGTTAAACCGAGCAAGAGCAATCTATGCCTAATTTGTCTATTATGAAGATCTAACCTGCCAATTATCATACCGATTAAGAAGAAAGAAAACCACGGAAAAATAGGGTGATAGCCATTAAAAAGTAAGTTGCGAAGAAATCCTTTTAAGGTCCAAAAGTCTATATAGTTTATAAATGGGATTGTGCCTCCCCATCCTTCGAAGGCGTTGAAAGTAAGTTGGAGATATTGTGCAGCAAGTAAAATAATGATAGAAAGCCATATTAGTATAGTTCTTCGTACAGTAATTAGTAATGCAGCGATGAAAAGGTAAACGCCGTAGTAGTGTAAAATATCACCCGTCCATTCCATTACATACAATAATAATCCTAAAATAAATAAGAATAGTGATCGTTTCCAAATCAATATTCGGCTGGTATTGATTTTTATTTTCTCTTGGCTAGCAACAGATGATTTAGTCATTAAAGTTATGCCAATCCCAGCAAGTATAACAAACAAGGCAGAAGCTCTACCTTCAAAAAGTGACATAAAGGTTTTTAACAGAGGAGGCCCATTTCCTTCCGCCCCTGTTATCACCATGAAATTAACTAGTAACATTCCAAACATCGCCCACGCTCTAGCAAAATCTAAGCCGATAATTCGTTTTTTAGTTTTCATATGAATCACTTCTTTCGAATATGCTGTGGACAGCTTCAATCCATATTTGTTTATAATTCATATTTACATCAAACATCATGAAGTTTCCGATATTATCAAGTACTAATGCTAACATATGAGCTTTTGAAACTAGATTTTTATTTTGAATGAGTTGAAGTTCATTTGCTTTTGTGAGCAGTGATTCAAATCCGTTTAAATATTCTGTTTGTACAGTTAGTAATCGATCTTTGTACATATCGTTTCTTGAAGATAGTAATACATATTCTTGTAATACACGATTAAAATAAGGATCTTTCTGTTGTTCGTCTATCATTTTAAATCCAATTTCAATACATTTCTCAATGAAATTCTCTTTCGTAAACTCTTCTGTATGGAAGAATGAGGAGAACTGCATCGCTTCGCATAATTCATTAAAAATACTTTCGATTAATGCATCTTTAGATTTAAAGTAATAATAAATAGATGGCTTGGCGATACCAACTTCCTCAGCAATCATTGAATAGGTCGTTTTGGCAATGCCGTGTCTGGCAAATAGTCGATAACTTGCTCCAACTATGGAAGAGAGTGTTTCTTCACTTTTGCTCATGATAAGTCCTCCTAATAAAATAGGTTACATATAGTGTAGCATTCATCAGTAACTTTTTCAACCTACCGTTAGGTAAAAAATATCCTATTTTTCAATACATTATTTAAAATAATATAAGGTGAAGGAAATTGGTAAAAGAAATATATTTCTAAAGTATTTTTCTCATTTTATACATAAATATTGAGAAAATTTCACTCACCCTAAATGGAAAGGTAATAGAATTGCTCGTATAGAAATACTCGTAGATTCACTTTATTTCGTTACTTGTGGACAGTAATAGCCTTATAGGAATGGGGTAAAGGTTTCAATTTATTAGGGGGAGTGGTTCTATGTTAAACAAAAAAATGGTGGCAATGGCAATGACTGTGCCATTAGTAATGGGGACAATTTCTACTGTTTCGGCACTGGAAAAACAACAGCAAGTAAAGTTAGAAGCTTATTCACCACAGAAAAAAGCAATTGAATATTTAAAGGGACATGCTACGGAATATGGATTGAAGGCGGACCTTTCAGACTTACAATATATTTCTACAACAGAAACATCAGTAGCTTCATATGTTAGGTTCCAACAAGTAGTTAATGGTGCTCCTGTATTTTCAAAACAAATTACAGTTACTCTTAACGGTGAGGGAAAAGGATTACTTGCAGTTTCTGATTATCAGCCTGTTACAGGTGTGAAGGAAGTTACGAAAAAAATTAGTGAAAAAGATGCAGAACAAAAATCGATGGCGTATGTTGGAGGAGAAAGTGAGCAAAATCTATGGGCTCCTACAGAAAAAGAATTCGGATATATTGTTGAAGAAGGTGTCGCTCTTCCAGTATATAAAGTGGTAGTCCATTCTAATAATCCATTCGGTGCATGGGAAACATTCATTGATGCAGAAAATGGAAAGTTAATTAAAAAGGTTGATATAAACCGAAAAGCAGAAGGAACAGGAAAAGTATTTTTACCTAATCCTGTCGTATCTAGTGGTAGTAAAACAGGATTAAAAGATAGTAATGATGCAGATTCAACAGCACTAACGAATCAACTGAAAACTGTTACGTTAAAAGGTTTAGATGGTACAGGATTTTTAATTGGTGAGTATGTTACAATTTCTTCAAAAGCGAAGACGAAATCTACAAACTTACAATTTAACTATACACGTGCAAATGATAGCTTTGAAGATGTTATGTCGTATTATCATATCGATACATTGCAGCGTTACATTCAAGGATTGGGCATTAACAATATTAATAATCGTTCTATTAAAGTGAATGTAAATGGTACAACTGATGATAACTCATTTTATTCACCATCAACGAAAGCCTTAACTTTCGGTACTGGCGGAGTAGATGATGCAGAAGATGCGGGCATTATCGCGCATGAATATGGACATTCTATTCAAGATAATCAAGTACCAGGCTTCGGAAGTTCACCAGAAGGTGGAGCGATGGGAGAAGGGTTTGGAGACTTCTTAGGTGCTACTTATGAAGATGCAGTATCGACAACAGGTTACGGTAAAGCATGTATTGGAGAATGGGATGCGACCGCTTATTCTAGTTCAGATCCGACGTGCTTACGCCGATTAGATACGAATAAAGTATACCCGAAAGATATAACGAATGAAGTGCATAATGATGGAGAAATTTGGGCTCAAGGTCAATACGAAATGGCACAGGCCTTTGGCCGTGATGTAGCAACAAAAATTATTTTACAATCACATTGGTCATTAACGCCAAATGCTAAATTCCGTGATGGAGCGAAGGCGATTAAACAAGCAGATGCTCTTTTATACGGCGGACAACACGCGGCTGAAATTGATCGCATTTGGGCAGCGAGAGGGATTAGTACGAATTAATTAAAAACGTCGTGGCATTTATAAGCCACGACGTTTTTAATTTGCTTAAGAACTGGTACTGGAAAATTTATTGGTATCGGTAATAATGTACATATACCGATAAATTTACTTTACTGCTTCTTTAAAAACAAAATGCTCTTTAAATTTTCTAGATTCAAATTTTTGACCGTTTCTCATGGAGAGGAAAGGATGTTCTTGCCACGTAATGATCACGTCAATCTTATCCGCTTTTGTAGAAACTGGAAAATTAGCGTGTTCAAATCCAGTTTTTCCGCCCGATAGGCGACTTTCTTTTAGGGAAAAGAGTTCATATTTTGTTTTCGTATGTGGTTCATTCCGAAAAACTTCAACTTGTACATTATACACTTCACTTTTTCCAAGATTTTTTACAGAGAAATGATATGTTTGAAATACACCTTTTTTTGGTTGTAACAATTTTTCACTCGTTTTTTTCACTTCATCAATATTTACTTGCCATTGATCAGAGTTTTGAGAGATTGGTAAAGACTTTGGTGAATAGGCATATGTTTCATTTACAACAATAAGGCAAAACAAAAGGAGAAAGAAACTAATTGCTTTTTTCATATGTACACCTCCGATAAAACTTTAATAATAATATGCGTGGGAAACGTGTAATTTATGTAATAAAATGGAAAAACGAGTGCGATTGAAAGAATTTGAGAAGGATAAAATATTTCTAAGCTGTCAAATGATAATTGTATAGAGTTCAATGTTCATATTACATACCTTTAGAAGGGGTCTGTTTAGTGAGAAATCGCAATATTTTCCTAAAAAGGCTTGCGTTTTATAAAACAAAGAGATAGAATACTCTGTAAATATAAAAAGTGATGATTAGGAAAAGTACATGATGCAAGGGTCTACAGAGAGCAATCGGTTGCTGGAAAGATTGCGATACCGCATGATGGAAAGACACCTGTGAGTGTTGCTTTGAACGTGATAATTAGTAAAAGCAAACGGTACCTACCGTTATCAGGGCTAAGATGGTCATTATGACAATTTGGGTGGTACCGCGGAAAAATCCGTCCCTATTTATAGGGGCGGATTTTTGTATTCTTTGAAAGGAGGTGAGTGACCGTGGATGATGACGACGACAACAATAACAATAACGTAAATAAAAATAAAATTAATGGAGGGAAATATAATGGATCAAATAATGAAGCGTTCACTCACACGAGAATGTACGGAGCATAGCGGAAAGGTTGTATTACTACAAGGGTGGGTAAAAAAGATTCGTCATCTAGGGAATGTTAGTTTTTTATTATTAAGGGACCGAACGGGAGTTATTCAATGTGTATTAGAAAACGAGTTAGCTGGGTATAAAGTTGATGTTGAAAGTGTCGTCCAAGTAATTGGTGAAATAGTAACGACAACGAAAACAGAATTAGGGGTTGAAGTACTTGCTCATGAAGTGAAAGTATTAAATGGTGCAGAACAACTTCCATTTGAAATAAATAAAAAGAAGTTACAGGTTGGCTTAGATCAACTGTTGAATGAGCGGGTATTATCATTAAGACATGAGCGAATCGCTGCGATTTTTAAAGTGAAATCTACACTCGTTCAAAGCTTTAGTGAATTTCTAATAGAGAACGATTTCACACGTGTATTTACTCCGAAAATTGTCTCGCAAGGGGCAGAAGGAGGAGCAAATGTTTTTAAGATTCCATATTTCCAAAAAGAAGCGTATTTAGCTCAATCACCACAATTTTATAAACAAATGATGGTAGCAGGAGGGCTCGAGCGTGTTTTTGAAATTGCACCTGTATACAGAGCGGAACATCACAACTCCTCCCGTCATTTGAATGAATATATATCGTTAGACGTAGAACTTGGATTTATTCATGATTTTCATGAAGTGATGCAATTAGAAACAGATGTTTTACGATATATGTTTCAACAAGTAGGAGAAAAATGTGAAAGAGAACTACAACTATTACAAGTAACAGTACCTGTTATTGCGGAAATTCCTAAAATCACATTATCAGAAGCACAAGAAGTTTTGAAAAGTAAGTATCGAAAAGAATCTCCCATAGGGGATTTAGATACAGAAGGTGAAAAATTACTAGGGAAATATGTGAAAGAAACGTATAATAGTGAATTTGTATTCATTACACATTATCCGAAAGAAGCGCGACCGATGTATACGATACCGAATAAAGAAAATCCAACTATTACTGATTCATTCGATTTATTATATAAAGGGTTAGAAATTACATCAGGTGCACAGCGAATTCATAACTATGACATGTTACTTGCTTCTTTTAAAGAAAAAGGATTACATCCAGAGAAATTTCAATCTTATTTAGATACATTCCGATACGGTTGTCCACCACATGGCGGATTTGGGATAGGATTAGAAAGGGTTGTGTATCGACTTTTAGAATTATCCAACGTGAGGGAAGCGAGTGCTTTTCCGAGAGATTGTACTCGTCTTATACCGTAAAAAAGAATCTTCGCGATTATCGCGAAGATTCTTTTTTAATGTTCTTTATATTTCATTTGTAAATATTTTCTATATAAGTCTATAAAAATCCTTTTCGACAAAATAATTAATATATACCTTGACAGTTATAAATATAACCGATATACTTCATATTAATTTCAAAAGAAAATATATTCTAAATATTAAAATGTGTTGAATAGGAGTAGTAAGGTCATGTATTTGTACAGAGAGCTATGGGTTGGTGTGACATAGTCAAATGACATCCTGAACTCGCCTAGGAGCAGTAAGGTGGAACGGAATCACATTCTTAGTAAATCTTAACGGTTAACCTTCGATATTAGGTTTGTAATCAAACGATTACTACTAAGGTGGATTCATAATGGAATCAATAAGGGTGGTACCGCGTTAAGTAAATGGCTTAGCGTCTCTTTATATAAAGAGATGCTAGGCCATTTTTTATTTTATAGAAAAAGAAATGGAGGGTTTATTCGGATAGGTATATAAAATTTATTTATTTATATAAAAAGATTTAAATAGGAGGAAAATAAGATGAAACAGACGGAGCAATGGACTTCGAAATTAGGTTTTATAATGGCAGCAGCAGGATCAGCAATTGGACTTGGCGCAATATGGAAGTTTCCTTATATCGCTGGAAAGAGCGGGGGAGGAGCATTCTTTTTAATCTTTATATTATTTACTGTATTAATTGGACTACCACTACTTATTGCTGAATTTATGATTGGACGCAGTACACAGAAACAAGCAGTTGGAGCATTTAAAAGTATCGCACCAAATACAGGATGGCACTGGATTGGCCGTCTTGGCGTTGGAACTTGTTTTATATTACTATCATTTTATAGTGTTGTAGGTGGATGGGTATTAATTTATTTATTCAGAGGAGTGACAGGACAGCTTATTACTCCAGGACAAAATTATAGTGCATTATTCACAGAGACAATTGGAAATCCGACTTGGGCCATTATCGGTCATTTTGCATTTATGTTCATTACGATATGGGTTGTATCAAAAGGTGTACAAAATGGGATTGAAAAAGCAAGTAAATATATGTTACCAGCGTTGTTCGTATTATTTGTCGCTCTTATTATTCGTTCATTAACACTTGATGATGCGATGCAAGGTGTGAAGTTTTTCTTACAGCCGGATTTCTCAAAAATTACTTCAGAAAGTATTTTGTTCGCAATGGGGCAATCATTCTTTGCGATTAGTATAGGAATTTCGATTATGGTTACGTATAGCTCGTATTTAAATAAAAAAGAAAGTTTACCAAAATCAGCAGTTACGATTGTTGGATTGAATTTATTCGTTTCTTTATTTGCGGGACTTGCTATATTTCCAGCAGTATTTTCATTAGGAATGGAGCCAACAGAAGGACCTGGATTACTATTTATCGTATTGCCATCTGTATTTAGTCAAATTCCATTCGGTGGACTATTCTTAACAGTATTTCTTGCGTTATTTACATTTGCGACATTAACATCGGCATTTTCACTACTAGAGACGGTCGTTTCAGCATTAGCAAATGGCGAGCAAGAAAGAAGAAATAAACTATCATGGATCATCGGTTTCTGCATTTTCCTAGTAGGTATACCATCTGCGTTATCATTTGGAGTATGGAGTGATATTACGATTTTTGGGAAGAATATTTTTGATGCGATAGACTTCTTATCTAGTAATATATTAATGCCACTCGGAGCATTATTTATTAGTATTTTCGTATCATTCAAAATGGAAAAGAAAGTGTTAGAAGCTGAATTTTTTATAGGTGGAAATTACGGAAAGAAAGTATTTACTACCTGGGTATTTTTACTTCGATTTATAGCTCCACTTGCAATAATTATCGTCTTTTTAAATGTAATAGGGATTATTTAAGGTAAAATGTTATAATATTCAGTAAAAAAAGAAGGTGATGATAATAAAAACGAATTTGATTGAAGTTGGGAAATACATAAACATTAGAGGGAAAAAGCTATATGTTGAAACACATGGAAGTCCTAAGAATAAACCAGTATTATATTTGCACGGTGGACCAGGAGAGAGCTGTTATGATTTTTCATTTCATCAAGCGGAACGATTAAAAGAATCATTGTATGTAATTATGTTAGACCAACGAGGAGTTTGTCGTTCGGAAGTAATTACTGAGGAAGAACCTTTTGGACTAGGTGATTTAATTCAAGATTGTGAAGAACTAAGAAAAGTATTACAAATTGATAAATGGTCTGTAATAGGACATTCTTTCGGTGGGTATTTAGCATTGTTATATGTAGCGATGTATCCAAATTCAATAGAGAAAATAATATTTGAAGGTCCGACTTTCGATTTTGCATTAACAAGTAGAGCTTTGTTACAAAAGACAGGAGATTTATTAATAAAGTATGGAAAAGAAGAAGCAGCAGAAGAGTGCCTAGCTTATTCATCTAGTAATGCTAGTTCAGAAAAATTGCTAGAAGCTTATATAAGATTAAGCTCTGAATTAGAAGAGAAGAGAATGGAGATTTACAATTATAAGGAAGATGAGACAGACGATAGTTTATATAGTGACGAAGAGTGGGAACAATTTTCCAATCGTTCAAAAACCCATTTTGATAGATTAAAATCAGAGGGATTATGTCATACGTCATTATTATCAAAAATAAAAGATGTACAGAACCCAATGTTATTAATTGTAGGAAAACATGATGTAGTAACGTGTGAAAAGCAAATTGAAATATTCAATCGAGATTCTCTAAATGGAAAGTATATCATATTTGAAGAAAGTGGTCATACACCACATTATGAAGAAGCAGATCGATTTGCTGAAACAGTCATTCATTTTTTGAAATAAAAAAAGAAAGGGTGCTTCTAATAATGAGAAGCACCTTTTTTAAATTTCTGGATAAGTGATTGTAATGTTAGGCCATTTGCTTTGCCAATTCTTTTGATTAACCCTATTTTTGTACATATGTATTCCTTCTTTCGTTTCACGAAAATGGGCTGTAGGCTGCACTTGTAATGAAAGTACATCTTCAATTCCGCACGGGGATGTTAATATGACATTATTCTTCTCGTCTAATGTAACACCAAGTGCGGTTGCTGTTTCAGGAAATTTAGAAATAGCATCAACAGCAGAAGAATATGGTGGCATGTTATTCACCACATGCATACGAGCTTGATTCTTTACTGACCAAGGGATAGTAGTATCCATATTCATTAGTTTCGTTTCTAACGATTGTTCGTATGTCTCATCTTTATGTAATTGATCAAAATAGATGACATCAACATCTGGTGTAGCTGTCCGTACTTCGTAGTTATGTAAAGTATCCCAAATTTTAGAACGAACAAACCCAGCGCAAATCCACCAATCAGGTAGCTCTAGTGATCTTGCAATTTGTAATACATTCATCATCCACGGATCATTTTGTATCAAGTGGATAATATCTTGTTCGGTTTTAATAGTCATTTGATAGTACACCTACTTTTTTAGAGAGTGAATTAATGCATAAGCTCAATAATCCATAAAATCCAGTAAGCACCTGGTACAAATAAAAGTTGTGCTAATAAGGTGCCGAGAAGTCTAGAAATCATTAGCCAGCCATACATTTTACTCATTGCTTCAGCACCCTTTTCTGATTGTAAAGCTCGTTCTGTTAAAAGAGCAATGCGTGGATCGAGTAGCACTGTTAATAAAATGGTAGCAAAACCATTAACAAGGCCAGAAGCTGTACTTGCATTTGTTGCGTAATCTGGGTTTAAAAAGGAAGCGTAAAGGGCTGAAAGGACACCCGCTGTATAAATTGCAGTAGCAAACATGTTGATAAGCATAATACGCTTTGGGATACCACCGATCCTCATTCGATGAATCATTTCGAATTTTGGGAAGCGTACATATTTTTTTGTGTACTTTAATTTTTGAATGTTATTCGTCTTCATCATTCGAATGAATGAACCATCTGTTTCAAAGTTTTGAATTACGTATCCAAATAGCTTTGTCAAAGTTGGATAGAGTATAATCGCGAGCAATGTACCGACAGAAGCAGATAATAGAACGAGCCGTATAATATGCTCTAAATCAATAGAAGAATCTAGCTTTGCTTCATCGACAATACCACCAATTAAAAAAGCTTGTAGTAAGTTAGATGTTCTTGAAATAAGTAGTACCATTCCTACGATGGATAAGGCAACGACAATCTTTTTTAAACGTACACCAGCTAATCGAATACTATAAGAGCTAGTTTCAACTGCGTGGATAACAATTGTGAAAGCCATTATAAAAATTAACGTAATTGACATGTGTTTCACCAGTTTCTATTAAATTAATTATAACTTTTTCACTTTATCATATCTTTTGTGATTTTGTAACTGAAAGTATAAGGGGTAGAAAAAGTAATTTTCTGAAAAGTTGAATGGTGATAGTATAGTAAAGGTGTAAGTAGGAGAATGGCCTTAATGGGGTACATATAAAATCAGTGGGGGAATGAAATATGTATACAACATTTCTATTTGATTTAGATGGAACATTAACTGATCCGAAAGAAGGGATTATAAATTCTGTTCTATACGCGTTAGAAAAAATCGGGATCGAAGAAGTAAATATAAGTGAATTAGATTCATTTATCGGCCCACCAATACAACAATCTTTTGTAGATAGATATAATATGAATGAAATAGAAGTAGAACGAGCAGTGTTTTATTTTCGGGAATATTTAAAGCAAAGTGGTTTATTAGAGAATAAAGTATACGATGGAATTCCAACCCTATTGCAAGAATTAAAGGATGCTGGCAATCGTTTGTTTGTAGCAACTTCAAAGCCTACTGTATTTGCGAGACAAGTAATAGAGCACTTTCAGTTAACATCTTTTTTTGAAGAGATTGTTGGGAGTAATTTAGATGGGACAAGAATAAAAAAGGAAGAAATAATTGCTCATATTTTACAAACAAATGAAGAACTTCAAAAAGAAGAAATTGTGATGATTGGTGATAGAAAGCATGATGTAATCGGTGCGAACAGTAACGGAATTGCTTCAATAGGTGTATTGTATGGATATGGTAATGAGAATGAATTGAGTGATGCTGGGGCGAGTCATATAGTGAAAGATGTCGAAGAGTTACAAAGCTTTTGTATAGAGAATAGTACGATAAAACTATAGAAATAGAACCTAGAAATCCCTTTATAACATATGACGATGAAATCGTTTTTGTTTAAAGGGATTTTACATATGTAATCGAATACTATAATTAGACAATTTTAGCATGAAAAATTTGTAATAAAGTGAAACTTTAATCAGTGGAGGTTTTGTCCATCCTCCACTGATTATCAGCCCTCACCAATCGGGCTTTTACGGGCAGTTGATCTCTCGCCTAGCTTCCGCGCATTCGCCGAATTTTAAGGTGGGAGTCATACTGCCCGCAAATAGCGGGATAAAAAGAGGAGGAATGTCATGAAATAAAAGGTTTCGAAATACTAGTGAAAGTTCGTTGTCAAAAGATTGAATTTTCAGTTTAAAAGGAGGGTTATAATTGGAGCTAGTTATTATTTTATTAGCACTTAGTTTACTCATGTTTGTAGCATATAAAGGATTTTCTGTAATATTATTCGCACCGATTTTTGCATTATTTGCGGTATTTTTGACAGAGCCTAGTTTTGTATTACCTTTCTTTTCAAATATTTTTATGGAGAAAATGGTAGGGTTTATTAAATTATATTTCCCTGTGTTTTTACTTGGAGCAATATTTGGGAAAGTAGTAGAAATGTCAGGAATCGCTGATTCCATCGCAAAGACGATTGTAGAGTTAGTTGGAGAAAAACGTACAATTTTAGCGATTGTTTTAATGGGAGCTATTTTAACGTATAGCGGTGTTAGTGTGTATGTAGTGGTATTCGCTATATTTCCGTTTGCGGCTAAGTTGTTTCGACAAGCGGATATCCCAAAGCGTTTAATCCCTGGCACAATCGTTCTTGGAGCAGCAACATTTACAATGGATGCGCTTCCTGGATCACCACAAATTCAAAATGTAATACCTACAAGTTTTTTTAAAACTGATATTTATGCAGCACCGATACTTGGTATTTTAGGCGCAATTTTTGTTTTAACGTTAGGTTTACTTTATTTAGAGAGTAGGCGTAAGAAGGCAAAAGCAGCAGGAGAAGGGTATTTTGGTTTTAACGATGGAAAGTCTGAAATGGCAGCATCTTTACAATTAGAACAAAAAGATATACCGATACTAAGCAGTATTGAAATCACAAGAGTACAGCAAGTAATTGCGTTTGTACCACTTATTTTAGTAGGTGTAATGAATAAAGTTTTCACAATCATGATACCAAAGTGGTATCCAAATGGTTTTGATTTCTCAGCTATTGGTATGAAAGCATTTGGAAAAGTAGAATTAAGTGCGGTAGTTGGAATTTGGTCTGTAGAATTGGCACTTATTATAGGGATTTTATCAACGCTTTTATTATATTGGAAACGAGTAGTAACTGGATTTCAAGCTGGATTGAATACAAGTATTGGTGGAGCGCTACTTGCAACAATGAATACAGGAGCTGAATTTGGATTTGGTGGTGTAATTGCAGCACTTCCAGGTTTTGCAATTATGAGAGATAGCATCTCTGCAACTTTCACGAATCCATTAGTAAATGGGGCAGTAACAACGAATATTTTGGCTGGTATTACTGGATCAGCATCAGGAGGAATGGGGATTGTTTTAAGTGCGATGGGAGATAAATTTATTGCAGCGGCCAATCAATATGATATTCCATTAGAAGTTATGCACCGCATTGTATCAATGGCATCAGGCGGAATGGATACATTACCACATAATGGTGCAATTATTACTATTCTAACGGTAACAGGATTAACACATAAACAGTCATATAAAGATATATTTGCTATTACAGTTTTGAAAACGGTCGCTGTATTTGCAGTCATCGCGTTCTATACTTTAACAGGAATCTATTAATACTAGTTAATATACGAAAAGAAAATATTTATCAGATTGATATTTTACATAATAAAATATTTATTGTAACTACGCAGTCACTCTATGAAAAATCGGCAGAAAAGTTTTTTAAGTTGGTCGAGAGAGGACCTGGCTATGTATAGGAGCGGTCAGGGCCTTTCCTGCCACGCGCAAAGTTTTAAAACAAAGAAAGGTAGCAAGGTGTAGGTCCATTTTTATCTTCATGGCAGCAATCTATATGCTGAAAAATGAAAACAACTTTCTATAGTTAATAAGGGGGCTTATTTTAACTGGAATAATACACTTTATCAAACTTCTGAATGAAATGCATGGCTGAGTAGTTGCAAATATTTATTATAGATAGAAGGGGTGGAGTACTTGCAAGAAGTTGCTGAGTTTCGTATGCCGAAGTCTGTATTATATGGGAGAAATTCGTTTGAAAAACTAGGGGATCAATCAAGAAAGTTAGGGAAAAGGGCTTTTATTGTAAGTGATACAATTATGGAGAAGTTGGGTTATGTTGAAAGATGTGTGGATCACTTAAATGCGAAAGGGATTACTGTTATTACGTACAATGAAGTAAATACTGAGCCTACAAATTTACACGTATTAGAAGCGTTATCTATTTGTAAAGAAGGAAAATGCGATTTTATCATAGGTATTGGCGGAGGAAGTTGTATTGATGTTGCGAAAGCAGTAGCAGTGTTATATACAAATGGTGGAGAAATTGAAGATTACGTCCAAAAGGATATAGAAATAGAATACAATCCACTACCGCTAATCGCAATCCCAACGACTTCTGGTACTGGATCGGAAGTAACAAGTGTAGCAGTAATTACGAATAAAAAAACAGATGTGAAAATGATGATAAAACATCCAAGCTTTATCCCTCATGTTGCGATAATAGACCCGATTTTTACAAGTTCGGTACCACCTCATATTACTGCAGCAACGGGAGTAGATGCATTATGCCATGCAATTGAAGCTTATATTTCTAAAGTTTCACAACCTCTTACAGATGTTCTTGCTCTTTCAGCTATTGAAAGCATTATGAAATATTTACGTATCGCATATGAAGATGGAGATAATATGGAAGCAAGGGAAGCAATGATGATTGCTTCATTACAAGCTGGGATTGCTTTTTCAAATGCATCTGTTACATTAGTGCATGGTATGTCTCGTCCAGTGGGGGCATTATTTCATGTGCCACATGGAATATCGAATGCAATACTATTACCTGCAGTTTTAGAGTTTACAAAAATGAGTGCAATAAAAAGGTTAGCGGAAGTAGGACGTAGCTTAAACAAAGATTTGTATTCTCATTCTAATGAAGAAGTAGCGAACTACACGATTGCTGAAATTAAGAAACTTTGTTTTGATCTTCGTATTCCTAATTTAAGAGAATACGGAATTGATGAAGTAGAATTTGAAAATGCTATTTCTAAAATGGCGAAAGATGCTATCGAAAGTGGGAGTCCAAGTAACAATCCGCGAGTTCCATCTTGTGATGAAATAAAAGAGCTCTATCGAAAATGCTTTGATTATAAATATGAGTCTACTACAAAAGTTATTTTCTGAATGTTCTTTAATTATTTCCGTGGAAATGAAAAATAACTTTAAATCATGTAGAGGGTTTAATTTGATAAAGAAAATGTTTTCATTGCTATAAAACGATATTCATTATGTATAAATTACAGTATTAGTGTTGACTAAAACAATATTATCTTAAAGGTGAATATATGAAATTAATAGGTCTTATTGGGGGAATGAGCTGGGAGTCATCTACTGAGTATTACAAAATGATAAATGAAGAAGTAAAAATAATATATAATTTTATTATGTAAACAACAATCGTATGTGTGGAAAACATTCAGAAAATATCTTATAATGTAAGTGGTTACATTTAAGGGGGAATGCGGATGTTTTCAGTTCGACCAATCGCATTTGTACATAATGAAAGAATGGAAATTGCGGATGATGAGTGGGGAGAAGTAAGATCACTTATTACTTTAAGCGAGTCGTTTACAGAGGAAAGTATACAGGGGATCGAAGAGTTTTCTCATATTGAAGTTATTTTCTATTTTCATAAAGTAACAGATGAACAAATTCAGTATTCTGCTAGACACCCTAGAAATAATAGTAAGTATCCGAAAGTAGGGATTTTTGCACAGCGTGGAAAAAATCGTCCGAACCGAATAGGAGCGACAATTGTTAATGTGATAAGAAGAGATGGAAAAACAATTGTTGTTGAAGGATTAGACGCAATCGATGGTACACCTATATTGGATATTAAGCCTGTTATGAAAGAATTTATACCGAGGGAAGAAATAAAGCAGCCTAAATGGGCAACAGATATTATGAAACAGTATTGGAAGGGGAATGGAGTAAAATGAGAATATATGAAGCAACAATTGCAGATTTAGATGGACTAGCATCTGTTTTTAATAACTATCGAGTATTTTATCGACAAGATTCTGATATTGAAGGAGCAAAAGTGTTTTTACGAAATCGAATCGAGAGAAAAGAATCCATTATTTTCGTCGCAGTTGAAGACGGTGAATATATTGGATTCACGCAACTATATCCTTCATTTTCTTCCATTTCGATGAAAGAATTATGGATTTTAAATGATCTGTTTGTACAAGAGGCAAAGCGCGGAGCCGGAACAGGTAAAAAATTATTAGAAGCTGCTAAAGAATTCGCCTTAGAAAATGGCGCAAAAGGTGTAAAATTACAAACAGAGATTGATAATTTATCAGCTCAGCGATTATACGCTGAAAATGGATACTTGAGAGATAATCGTTATTTCCATTATGAATTAACTTTTTGAAATATATATAGTTAAATGAGACGTTTTCAAAGTGAAGACGTCTCATTTAATTTTTTTATTGATGATTTAAAATCCAATTTGTAGCGTCTTCAAAGTTTTCTGCAATGTAATTCGGTTCAATAGGTGCCCATTTGTCTCGGAACGTATGTAAAGCATCATATCCAGCACCAGTTCGAACTAATATTGTTGTTGCATTTACTTTTGCACCAGCAACAATATCAGTCCAGCGATCACCGATTACAGCGCATTTTGTTAAATTAAGCTCATGTTTTGCTGCTGCTTGCAGGAGCATACCTGTGCTCGGTTTGCGGCATTCACATCCGCCACCATGTTTATGAGGACAAAGGTAAATATCATCAAAACCAAACTCTTTTAATTCTTGAACAAAATCATTCGCAGTTGCTTTTCCATCCGCGATACCTGGTTGATTCGTAAAAGAGAATAGTTTAATATTTTGAGCTTTTAACTTTTGTAAAGATGCCTTTGTAAAAGAAAATAATGTGAAAGAACCTGGATAATGTATTGTAGTATCACCGCCAATTGTTCCGTCACGATCAATGAAAATAGCTTCAATGTTTTTCATAGTTACAGTCCTTTCAATTTAAAACTTCAAACATTAAATATTCTGTTAAAATATGTTTTTTCCTGCTACCGAAACAAATATATCAGAAGTGATATAATACTAAATTAAGAGGGGTATGTTATTTTTTTCCTTGATTGTAATGTAAATGGAAAGAAGGTAAGTATTATGCTAGAGGTGAATATCCGCTCAGCCGGATATGAAATTGGTGAAAAGACAGTTCATGATATTGCCTTTGCAATTGAAAAAGGCGAGTTAGTTGCTCTTATTGGTGCAAATGGCGCAGGAAAGAGTACGACAATTAAATCGATACTCGGTTTGCTTGTCAATACGGATGGTGAAATCTCATTTGGTGAAAAGAAAAATCCATATGCATATGTACCGGAGCATCCCACTTATTATGATTATTTAACTTTATGGGAGCATATTGAATTGTTAATGGCTGCCCGTGGAAATGAAGAGGGAAATTGGGAGGGCAAAGCAAGGGAATTATTACATACGTTTCGAATGGAAAAACATATACACGAATACATATCAAAGTTTTCAAAAGGTATGAAACAAAAGTCGATGCTTATATTAGCATTTTTAACAGAGCCAGATTTTTATATTATTGATGAGCCTTTTATCGGTTTAGATCCAGTAGCTACGAAAGAATTTTTGAATTACTTATATAAAGAAAAAGAGCGAGGAGCCGGAATTTTACTTTGTACGCACGTACTGGATACAGCTGAAAGAATTTGTGAAAGATTTTTACTCATTTCGCAAGGTACGTTAGTAGCAGATGGACATTTAGGGGCGATCCAATCGTTAGCAGAAATGCCAGGAAGTACACTGTTAGATTGTTTCGATGCAATTGTAAGGCGGGAACAAAATGATTAAACAACAGTTTAATAAAAGGTTACGTCATGAATTGCAAAGAAAATGGAAAGCGATTCGTTCTGTAACAGATTGGACAGTAGCATTATATATTATTATTCCCGCACTTATATTTATTGGAATGTATTATCGTTCATTATGGGTAAAAGAACTATCAATGGAAGAGACCGTTTATTTCGGATTAGGTTTACTTGCATTTTACTTTGTTACATTTTCAAGAGGAGTTCGCTCATTCTTTGAACAAGCAGATAGCTTATTTTTAATTTCGTACCCAAATCATATGCGAAGGTTAATGAAGATTGGCATGATATATACGTTAATTCGGATTGCAATAACGAACGCAATTGTAGTATTCATTATGCTGCCTATATTGATGAAAAGTATGGGAGCGACAATTATACAAATCGTACTGTTCTGGATTTTCTTTACTGTTTTTCGATTTATGCTATCGTTGTTGACGAGATTCATAAATGTACGTGTGGGGAAACGATGGGTTTTATTGATTATAAAAGATGTTATATTTTCTTTTAGTTTGATTTTTTTTGGAATCAGTGTATTTTTTATTTATAAAAATCCATTGTATTCCATATTATTTATCGGTCTAGCAGCTTTATTTACTATAGTCTTGGTAAAAGAAAAGGTGAATTATAAAAATTTCTTTTTTAAAGAAGTTGAGAAAGAAAAAGAAGAAAGTATGCGTTGGACGGTAGGGATTATGCAAGTTGGTGGCCATGCTGCGAAGCCGAGTAGTTCGAATAAAAAACCGTGGATGTTCCCTCGTTCTAAAAAGATATTAGGAAAAAAATCTGATTCGCGTATTGTAGAAGCTTTTTTAAAAGAATTTTTGCGTACAAGTAGTGCTTTAATGTTTTATGTTCAAATTGTATGTATAAGTACTGTAAGTATTATCGTGACTCCGCAGTGGATAACAGCTATTATTCTTGTATTTGCTATAGTTGCTATTTCTCGCTATGCGCGTGATTATTGGAATGAATTTACGAAGAAAATGTTTCTACATTTATATTGTGATGAAGGAGAATTACTATTATTAAGGTGGAAGGCGGATCGTTATTTGCTCCTTCCAGTCGTATTTATGTACGGAACAGTCATCCTCTCACAGTTTTATTTATTGCCAGCAGTAATTATTGGAGTTATTTTTATAGTATTCATTGGTTGGATTGTATTTTTACCATAGAAAAAGAGCCGGAAATGGCTCTTTTTCTAGTCTGTAACACACTGATAAATAAAATATACTAAAACGAGTATGCTTGCGGCGGAATATATGACATCTAAAGTCATTTAATCGCCTCCTCATTGTTGTTGTATTTCTAGTGTATGAAATCTTACAATTTCATATTCAAGTGAAAAATATGTGAACGTTAACAAATTTGTAAAGTGCAAAAATTACAATCATTTTGTATAATAGAAGAAACAACCGTTAAATAAAATATAATGAGTGAAAGGGGAGGGAACATAAATGCCAAATTGGTTTAGAAAAACCTTAGTCGCATTAATTACCGTATTTACGTTTGGTTTAGTGACGCCTCCTTCCATATTACTTGATAATGCCAAAGCTGCGGACAAGCCTACGAGCACAGCTGGGCAACAAAATTTGGAGAGTACGTCCTATACATATGAAGAAACGAATGATAGGTTAACCACCGATACTTTTGTTAACTATGCGATGCAAGAAGCAGAGAAGCAATCTATGCAAAAATTTGGCTCTAAAATTGGGCCTGTAATTGAAGATGAATTTAAAGATGTTGTATTACCTAAAATTGAAGAGGCAATTGCGGAACTTGCAAATGATGTACCAGAAGAATCGTTACAATCATTAGCGATTTCTCAAAGACCAGCTGGCGGAAATAATGAAAAGATTTTTCATGTTTATGACACGAAATCAGGAAATGACTTACTGCGATTTCATGTAAGGAGAGATCATCCACCGCAAGATGGATATTATTTTAATTTCCACTATCATCGTTTTGATGATGGATACTCAGGACACCATGAGTTAGGAAATATTTATTGGAATACGAATGTACCGCCGAAATGGTTGTCTTAATGAAGAACAAGAGAAAATCTTGTTCTTTTTTTATGTGTATGAAAGGGTAAGACATTTATGCTGTTGAATAACATAGGTTTAGGAAAAAAACAAAGGGAGTCTGGGAATGCAAAAATACATTGTTTTTGACTTTGATGGCACGTTAGTAGATTCACAAAATATATTTGTACCAATTTATAATCAACTTGCTGAAAAGCATGGATATAAGACAGTTAGTGAGGAAGAAATCGAGCCTTTACGAAAACTGACTATTGCTGAAAGATGTAAACAACTCGATGTACCACTGTATAAATTACCGATATTAGCGTTAGAGTTTTATAAATTATATCAACCTGCTATAAAAGATCTCGTTTTATTCCATGGGATGAAGGATGTTTTAGATGAATTACATAAAAAAGGCTACGGGATTGCGGTTATATCTTCGAACTCAGAAGAGCATATTAGGGCATTTTTACGTAATAATAGAATAGAAAATATTCAAGAAGTGTATTGTTCTAAAAATTTGTTTGGTAAAGATAAAATGATAAAAAGATTTTTAAAGTCGAAAAAGCTAACAGAACAAGATATGTTGTATGTCGGTGATGAACAACGTGATATTGCAGCTTGTAAAAAAGCTGGTGTGAATGTCATTTGGGTTTCGTGGGGGCATGACGTAATTGAGACGGTAAAAGGAGACGCGCCAGATTACATGGTTAATACGCCAGGGGAAATTGTGCAAGTAGTACAGGCAGCACATTCTTAATATAAATAAACTTCGAGCAGGTATTCATCATATTGAATTTTGGGTTGCAAAGTTTCTTGCGGGTAATAAGGTGAAGGTTATACGTAGTCCTATTGAAATGAATCATTATTCGGATGGTTATACAATAGACTTTTATGACCCGAATGGCTTTATTGTAGAGGTTGCGTATACACCGAATACAGAAATGTAAGGAGAATAGACATGAAGATAATTACAACGTGGAAAAACAGTATACAAATAGTAAAAAATGCCGCAAACATTGAAGAAATCTCTAAAGGTTTCTCTCCTGATAAAAAATATATTATTACGACTACTGATGATGAAAAATATTTATTACGGGCAGGCAATATAAAAGAGTATGAAAGAAAGAAAATAGAGTTTCAAATTTTAAAAGAAATGCAAAAACGAAACGTACAAGCACAAAGACCGATTGAACTCGGTATGTTGGAAGAAGTAGGTTTATGCTATAGTGTTTTTTCATATTTAGAAGGGGAAGATGCGAAGAATCTGTTACCAACATATACGCCAAGAGAACAATATAATATTGGTATAGAAGCAGGAAAAGACTTAGCAACAATGCATACACATGAAGCTCCTAAGGATATACTCCCATGGTATGAAAGAGCAATGAAAAAACATAGAAAATATTTAGAGGCATATAAAACATGTGGAATAAAAATAAAAAATGATGATAAAATTATTAAGTTTATAGATGAAAATGAAATGTATGTACAAAATCGCCCAAATCGATTTCAACACGATGATTTTCATTTAGAAAATATAATTGTGCGGGATGGGAAATATGTAGGTGTTATTGATTTTAATGGTTATGATTGGGGCGACCCACTTCATGATTTCGTAAAAATTGCACTATTTGCAAGGGACATTAATATCCCGTATTCAATCGGACAAATAGAAGGATACTTTAATGGTAGAATACCAGAGGAGTTTTGGAAATTATATGCGGTGTACGTTGGCATGACGGTTTTCTCTTCAGTTGTTTGGTGTTTACGAGCAGCGCCGCATATGTTAGATGATACGTTAGAACGTCTTACTATAGTTTTAGAGGATCATAAAGACTTTGAGTTATCAAAGCCAATTTGGTTTGATGGTGAAATAATGAATAGAAAATAAGGATAGCAGGTGGGAGATCTCACACCTGCTATTTGTAAATAACTCATGAGATAATCTCTTTACATACTATATATGTAGTTTTTTTATGAAGGAATGAAAACCTTGACGTCTACTTTATAATATAAAAAGGGGGTGGACTATTGAAAATCAGGCAAGGCAAATATGAAGAAATAAAATTACGCGATAGAATTCCAGGAATGGTTGAATATATAGAGGATACAATGCTACCTACTGGTTTTCACTATTATATTCCTCCTCACTGGCATAGAAGTATTGAAATTAGCCTAGTCGTATATGGAGAAGTTTTCTTGTATGTGAATGGGCAAAAAAAGAAAGTATCCGCTGGCGAATTTATTTTTGTAAATAGTGGCGATGTTCATGAATTCGAAAAAGTTGAAAATACAAGTTGTGCAGTAATGATGTTAATTATTTCTTATGAATTTCTTAAAGAGGTAAATGGAGATTTTGATAAATATAGATTTAATATAAAAGAATCAGTTGTTCAGAAAACTAACCTCCAGCAAATATTTTATGAATTAAAGGAGTTAGTCGCAAATTCTGATGATTTAAGTTACATAAAAATTAATAGTCTAATTTATGAAATTGTTTATATTCTATTGCGATATTGCAAAGATGGAGAGAGTATAGACAATAATTATCAACTTGGAAATAAACAGAAAGAAATGATTACATATATTTATAAACATTATGATGAAGAACTTAAACTGAAAGATGTGGCTAAACATTTTTTTGTAAGTGAAGAACATTTTTCACGTATGTTCAAAAAATCGTTCGGATCAAATTTTACCACTTTTTTAACGAGATATAGGCTCTATAAAGCTTATGAAGATATTATTAGAAGTACAAATTCTATACAAGATATAGCAGTAAAACACGGATTTCCAAATGTAAAATCATTTATTTCACAGTTTAAAGAGAAATATGGATATACACCATTACAGTATAGAAAAAATATCATATCAAAAAATGCCTATAATTGCATCAAATATAAACAACAATAAAAAAACGTTCCATGTTACATTTTGTACATGGAACGTTTTTTTATTTAGTAATAGTAAATGAAGTGAGATTCAATAGAGATTTATCTAATCCGAAGAAATGAAAGCATTTAAAAAAGGGAGGATGAATACTAGATGACTAGAAAATATGACTTAAATCTATTAGAAAAAATTCAAGAAAAACAAGAAAACATCAATGTACAGGGGGCAAAAGTCTTAGTAAAAAACATACCAGATTGTGATGAAAAAGGAGCGATGGATCCACGTCTTTATAAGGATATGAAGGTTCAAATGAATATCATGAGGTTTATGCCTAAAAATATGATGAAAATGGACGCTTCTGAAAAATCGGTAAGGAATATGCGAAAACAATTTAATGGAATTAAAAGTGTTCCAATTGTCACTAAAGACATTAATATTACACATAAAACAGTGAAAGCGGAAGATGGATATGATATTCCGATAAGAATTTATAACAGTGTTTCTAAACAGGAGAATGCGCCAGTTTTATACTTTATTCACGGTGGTGGATTCATGGCAGGATCACCAGATGTAGTAGAAGAACTTGTGAAATTGATAGTAGAAAAAACAGATATACTAGCCGTTTCTGTGGATTATCGATTAGCTCCGGAAAATCCTTTTCCAACTGGGCATACAGATTGCTACACTACTTTAAAGTGGATTTATGAAAATGCTGATACATTAGGCGGAGATAAGAATAATATCTTTGTGGCAGGTGATAGTGCAGGAGGGAACTTAACACAGTATTGTACAACTAAAGATATGGAAGATGGTAGGAAGTACGTGAAGGGACAGTTGCTTCTGTATCCTACAATTAATATGTGTGATTATGAAGATGAATTTTATTCTTGGAGTATAGATAAATATGAAATTGCTCCTAAGTATAAAAAAGGATTAGAAAAAATGCTTAATATTATGCATTCAATGGTTGGAGGTATGTCAGAAGTGCTTGGTACGACAGAAATTCATTCTAAGTATTTAAGTCCATATGTTGATGTATCCTCAGATTATCCAAGTACATTTATTACGGTAGGAGAGCATGATTTTTTAATGATAGAATGTTTAGCGTATGCAGCTAAATTAACTAAAAAAGGAGTTGATACTGAAACAGTTCTTTATCGTGGTTTAGGGCACGCTTATGGAGATAACGTAGGTGTCTATCCTCAAAGTGAAGATTTAGCAATTGAGATGGGGAATTTTATATTAAAACATAGTGGGAAGTAGGAGGGATGATGAAAAGTAGAAAAGTGATATTAATTTCCAGCTTCGCTATTTTACTATGTATCTTTGCATTTACAGACTTACAAATATCCCATAGTTTATATGAACCAACTAATAAGATCGCTCTTTTTTTACAAGCTATAGGAGAAATTCCAGCGATGCTTATTGCCTTATTTTCTAGTATGTATTTATTTAAAACTAGAAAGAATAAAGGTTCAAGAGGGTATTATCTATCTGGAATTGGCTATGGAGTAATCATTCTTTTGTTCGCTTTCATAGCTTCATTTATGCTAGTACATTATTTAACTATTTCAAAAATATTGATTCCAACTTTTATGCTTTGCTTTATTGTAGCTTGTTATATGATTTCTAAATCATGGAGTAAATACGATGATGCAAAATTGAGAGACATTGCATTAATTGGATTATTAAGTGTAGTTATTGTGTTAATTACATTTAATCTAATAAAACTAGGATGGGGTAGAGAACGCTATCGTCATATGATTTCTATTGGATCATTTGAAGGATTTTCAAAATGGTTTATACCTCAAGGAATTGCTAAAAGTGATGAGTTTATGTCATTCCCTTCAGGCCATAGTGCTAATGCAGCGTTGGTCATTTTGTTTAGTTTATTACCAGAATATTTCGCTTCACTAAAAAGAAAAAAATAGGTGTTTGGATTCTCATTCTTTTATGGATGATACTAGTACCAATGAGTCGTATTATGGTAGGAGCTCATTTTGCTTCAGATGTTACAGTTGGAGTCGCTATTTCAGTAACTGTGTTTATGTGTTTGAAAAAATTCATATGGAGAGATAAGAAAAATAAACGCACCAATAATAATGATGTTCTTCCACATTCATTGAATCGGTGATAAGAAAGTCTTGTCCGTTGAGGGAATATATAATAATTAATGCATCGCTTGTTCATTAAGCTGTTTTGATAAATGAGTTAGTATTTGGGTTATCCTCATTTCATTTATTAAATTCAATAATAGGATTATAGGTTTCAAGGTGGATTTCTAATTTCAAAATAATAGAGGGAAGAGTAATCTTCCCTCTATTTAATTTGTTATTTAATTTTCGTAAATGTAAGAGGCTGAGTACTTAAAGTTGCAGGTACATGTAATTGAAGAGTCGGGAATTCACCATTTACATTCATATCATAAGCGAATAAAAGCCCCATTTTCATTTGGAACAAACTAATTGATGCTGAGAAGATGTCGTAATGATGGTGCTGTAGTTTAATTTCCGTATCCATGAATTGTACATGTAAGGAATCATCTTGTTTGTATATTTTCAGTGTTCCATAAGCAGGGTGCTCAAAAGTTCCAGTGTAGTCATCTAATGTATGAGAAGGGGTAGTCCCATTTATTGCTTCAGGAAGTGATTCAGTTGCCTCTTTCATCATTTCTTTCATTTTTTCACTATCTTCTATAGCACGTTCATGCCAGTCGATATATTCTAGTCCGAGAAGTTCGTCGTAAATATGTTTTGTAATATAAGTAGGGAGTAAAGTTTGTCCAGAATTTGTTAGCACGATAACACCGATATTTTCGTTGGGCATAAATGACGCAAGTGCAGAAAATCCATCAATATTACCGCCGTGATGAATCAGTTTATAACCGCGGTAAGCGCTAATAAACCAACCGAGTCCGTAGCTATTTAATGGTGATTCAGTCGTTGATAACATTGGCTGATCTGGAATTGGAGTATGCGGTGTATACATTTCTTGGAGTAGTTCAGTAGAAATCAAATCATGATTTTCTGTTTTTCCTTTGTTTAAATGAAGTAGAACCCATTTTGCCATATCTTCAATGGTAGAGTTAATACATCCAGCTGCTCCAACGGTATCGATATTTCGGAATGGAATTTCTTTCATTTCACCATTATCTTCAGTGTAAGGTAATGCGTAATCATCTGTATGTTGTGAGTCTGTAACAGAGAAGTTTGTATGCCTCATATTTAAAGGTTCTAAAATATGTTCTGTAACGTATTGCTCCCACGTTTGATTCGTAATGCTTTCCACAATATAACTAATTGTCGCATACATTAAGTTGTTATAAAGAAATGCTGTGCGGAACGGTGCATCAAGTGATAAATGTTTTATTTTTTCTACGATATCTTTTCGAGTTAAGGAAGAACTGTACCAAAGAGCATCGTGACGACTTACCCCAGTACGATGAGAAGCTAAATCTCGTCCTGTAACTTGCGAGTTAGCGAGCATATCAGATAAAGAGAAGTTAGGTACGTAAGTTTGGACAGGAGTATCCCAATTAAACTTTTTTTGCTGTGCTAATAAGCTTAATGAAAGTGTACCGAATGCTTTCGTTGCGGAACCGATTGCGAATCGTGTCTGCGGAGTAACAGCCTCTTTTTTCTCTATGCTACGATAACCAAAACCTTCAGAAATAATGACCTCACCATCTTTTATAACGGCTATAGCAGCGCCAGGAACGTGTAAATCCCTCATCATCTTCTCAACCTTATGTTGTAACGTACTTAAAACAGGAGTTTTGATTTTAGACATGCTTCCAACCTCCAAATATAATTTTTATGTTCCGCACTATACTTTCTGTAATAGAAAAGTGAAAACCTTTTTTAATATTGAAAGTTAATAATTTTGTAAGAAATATTGAAAGAATTTTTATTAATTTGGATTATTAAATTCGCTGTTTTTCATGTTATGATAAATCTCATATAAGATTGAAAGAAGGTTTTCCTACATATGAAACATGCTGAATATGAATACTTAAATTTATGCCGTCATGTAATGGAGCACGGTACGAAGAAAGAAGATCGTACAGGGACAGGTACTGTATCTGTATTTGGATATCAAATGCGTTTCGATCTAAGTAAAGGATTCCCTTTATTAACTACCAAGAGAGTCCCATTTCGCCTTGTAGCAAGTGAACTGCTTTGGTTTATGAAAGGTGATACAAATATTCGTTATTTATTACAACATAATAATAATATTTGGAATGAATGGGCGTTTAAGAGCTGGGTAGAAAGTGACGAGTATAATGGCCCTGATATGACAGATTTCGGTCTTCGCTCTCAACAAGATGAGGAATTTAAGAAGCAATACGATGAGCAAATGGAATTGTTTAAAAAGAACGTTCTAGAAGATGATGATTTTTCGAATAAATATGGTTATTTAGGAGATGTATACGGAAAGCAGTGGCGAGCTTGGAAAACGACAGCTGGTGAGACGCTTGATCAGCTAAAAGATGTAATTGATATGATTAAAAAAACGCCAGATTCACGTCGCCTAATTGTTTCTGCTTGGAATCCTGAAGATGTACCGAGTATGGCTTTACCGCCTTGTCATACGCTATTCCAGTTTTATGTAGCAGATGGAAAGCTTTCTTGTCAGTTATATCAAAGAAGCGGTGATATTTTCCTTGGCATTCCATTTAACATTGCAAGCTATTCACTTTTAACACATTTAATTGCACATGAATGTGGTCTCGAAGTAGGAGAGTTTGTTCATACAATTGGTGATGCACATATTTATACAAATCATTTTGAACAAGTAGAAAAGCAGTTGGCACGTGAACCACGTCCGTTCCCTAAACTTACATTAAATCCAGATGTGAAATCTGTGTTTGATTTTGAAATGGACGATTTAACTATTGAAGGATATGATCCACATCCAGCAATTAAAGCACCAGTTGCAGTGTAATTGTAGAGGAGATGAAAAGATGATTATTTCATTTATGGTCGCAATGGACGAAAATAGAGTAATTGGTAAAGATAATAAATTGCCTTGGCATTTGCCAAGTGAATTACAGTATGTGAAGAACACGACAATGGGTCACCCGCTTATTATGGGAAGAAAGAACTACGAAGCGATTGGTAGACCACTGCCAGGAAGACGTAATATTATCGTAACTCGCAATGGAGAGTATCATGTTGAAGGTTGTGAAGTTGCTCATTCTGCGGAAGAAGTGTTTGAGCTATGCAAAGATGAAGAAGAAATCTTTATTTTTGGAGGAGCGCAAATTTATGATTTATTCTTACCGTATGTGGAGAAATTGTATATAACAAAGATTCATCATGCGTTTGATGGAGATACATTCTTCCCGGAAATAGATATGACTGATTGGAAAGAAGTTTTTGTGGAGAAGGGCTTAACGGATGAAAAAAATCCGTACACGTACTATTATCATATTTATGAAAAGCAACAATAAAAAAAGATTGATGTGAGCATTCACATCAATCTTTTTATTTATATTATTAAATGTATCTTTATAGAGGGGATTCGATAGTGCTATAATGAGAGTTAGCATGTATAGAATGCTATAAATCTTTAGAAGTACGCTATGTAATAAAAGGAGGAGAATCGGTTGAGAAAAATATGGGGGATTCTTTTTCTTTGCTTTGCATTAATGCTAGTCGGATGCGGCAAAGAAGAAAAACCACAAGAAGCGTTTGATACATATGTAAAAGCATGGAATAAACAAAAATTTGCAGATATGTATGATCAATTATCAGAAAATGCAAAAAAAGATATTTCACAGAAAGAGTTTACTGAGAAATATGAAAAGATTTATTCTGGTATTGAAGTGAAAGACTTAAAGGTAGAAACAGGGGAAGTAAAAGAAGATAAAAAAGATGAAGGCCCTGTTCCTTTTAAAGTAAGCATGGATACAGTTGGTGGTAAAATCACTTTTGGCCATGAAGCAAAAATGGTGAAAGAAAAAGATGGGGATAAAGAGTCTTGGAAAATAGATTGGACTCCTGATTTCATTTTCCCTGGCATGACAAAAGATAGTAAAGTGCGTATGCAGACAACACAACCAAAACGTGGTGAAGTTTACGATCGTAATGGAAAAGGTCTTGCGACGAATGGTAAAGCTTCTGAAATCGGAATGATTCCTGAAAAGTTAGGGGATGCTGCTCCGCAAACGAAAGAAACGGTAGCGAAGTTGTTAAATATGTCTGTAGAAGAGATTGATCAAAAACTAGCTGCGAAATGGGTAAAACCAGGGTATCTCGTACCAATTGGAATTTTGCCTGAGGGGGCAACGCAAAATACGTACATCGATTTACCAGGTGTTGCAACAAAACCTGTAAATGTTCGTACATATCCGTTAGGGGAAGCAGCAGCGCATCTTACTGGTTATATCGGAAAAGTAAATGCTGAAGATTTAAAAACGCTTCAAAAGAAAGGCTATCAAGCCGATGAACCAGTTGGTAAGGCTGGATTAGAGCAAGTATTGGAAGAACAGCTACGCGGGAAAAAAGGTGGCCGTGTCTTCATGGAAGATGCACAAGGAAAAGAAATTAAAAATTTAGCGAAAACAGATGCTGTTGATGGGGAAAATGTAACTTTAACTATTGATAGTGCTACTCAAGAAAAAATTTATAATGAAATGAAAGGAGAGGCTGGATCTAGTGCTGCAATTAATCCGAAAAGCGGGGAAACGATTGCACTTGTAAGTAGTCCAGCATACGATCCTAATCTTATTGCGAGAGGGACATCAAAAGCTCAACGTGAAGCTTGGAATAATGACCCGAAAAAACCGATGACGAATCGATTTACACAATTATCGGTTCCGGGTTCTGTATTTAAGCCAATTACAGGTGCAATTGGACTTGAAACAAAAACAATTGATCCGAAAGAAGAATTGAAAATTGAAGGATTGAAATGGACGAAAGATTCTTCTTGGGGCAATTATTACGTAACACGTGTAAAAGATGCAAATCCGATTGATTTTGATAAGGCAATGAAATACTCGGATAATATTTACTTTGCACAAGAAGCTTTGAAAATTGGAAAAGATAAATTTATGGCTGAGGCGAAAAAATTCGGATTTGATGAGAAATTACCAATTGAATACGGATTCCCGGTTTCTAAAATCGCAAGTGATGGCATAAAAAATGATATTCAAATGGCAGATACAGGATATGGACAAGGACAAGTCTTAATGACCCCTCTTCATTTAGCTTTAACGTATGCACCGATTGTAAATGATGGAACGATTCCGTCGCCATATCTTATTAAAACAGATAAACAACCAAAGGCCTGGAAAGAAAATGTGATTTCTAAAGGAACTCAAGATATATTGAAAACGGCTTTAACAAAAGTAATTAACGATCCAGATGGTACGGGGAAAATTGCGAAAATTGATGGTATGACCCTTGCTGGTAAAACAGGAACAGCAGAATTAAAAGTATCAAAAGAGGCAGAAGGAAAAGAACTAGGTTGGTTCGCTGCGTTTGATTTAAATTCACCTGATATGGTCATTACAATGATGATTGAAGATGTAAAAGGTAGAGGTGGAAGTAATATTCCGGCTGAAAAAGTGAAACATGTTTTTCAAAAGTAGTAATTGATGAAGACTATCTCCATGAAATATGGAGGTAGTTTTTTTATTTGATTAAAACCTTAATATTTATATACAAAAACTAACTGAAATAATATAACTTATTAACTTACGAAAAAAAAGCAGCTATTTTTTTATTGACAGCCATTAAAACTTTTTGTATTATACTTACATAAGGTAAGTTATTTACTATAAAATAATAAATCTCAAATTAAAGATAAATTTAAAAAAGGGAGATAATACAATGACAAAAGTACTATTTATTACAGCAAATCCAAATTCAGCAGAAGGTTCTTTCAGTATGGCAGTAGGGGAAGCTTTCATCGAAGCATATAAAAACGAACATCCACAAGACGAAGTTGTAACAATTGATTTATTCAATACAACTGTACCAGCAATCGATGCAGACGTATTCGCTGCTTGGGGTAAATTTGCAGCAGGCGAAGGATTCGAAACTTTAAGTGAAAATCAGCAACAAAAAGTTGCAGCAATGAACAATAACTTAGAAACATTTATGCATGCAGACCGTTATGTATTCGTGACTCCAATGTGGAACTTCAGCTACCCAGCAGTAGTGAAAGCATACTTAGATAACTTATCAATTGCAGGCAAAACATTCAAATATACTGAAAATGGTCCAGTTGGCTTACTAGAAGGCAAAAAAGCACTTCATATTCAAGCTACAGGCGGCGTTTACTCTGAAGGAGCATACGCATCTATGGACTTCGGTCGCAATCACTTAAATGCAGTATTAGGATTCATGGGTGTATCAGACACTGAATATATTGCAGTTGAAGGAATGAATGCAAATCCTGAAAAAGCACAAGACATTAAGGAAGCAGCAATTGTAAATGCACGCGAATTAGCAAAACGTTTCTAATATAGAAAACTTCAAAATGTCCAAACACTTGTTGTTTGGACATTTTTTCTTCTTTTTCCTTCGTTTGTCTAGTATAATGAAGGTCGGAATGATAATAGGTGGGGGTTCTGTATGATTCAAACGTTTTTTAAAATCTTTTATTTAATTTTAATCGTAATTGCGATTACACCAAGATTGTGGCGTATAAAAAGAAAAGCAAATGCGATGTCACCGCAAGAAAAAGATAGTGTTGTGTATAAAACCACAAACTGGTTTGGTAAGAAAATGGTGGGTGTAACTGGATCGACTGTAGAAGTAAAGGGACTTGAAAATGTTCCGAAAGACAAGCCAGTGCTAGTTGTAAGTAATCATCAAAGTAATATGGATATTCCTGTTTTACTAGGTTACTTAAATAAGCCAATTGGATTCGTTTCAAAAGCGGAAATTAAAAAGTTTCCGGTTGTACCAACATGGATGGAACTAATGAATTGTGTGTTTATGGACCGCAGCGATCGCCGTCAATCTCTTAAGGCAATTAAAGATGGAATTGAACTGTTAAAGAACGGGCATTCTATCGTAATTTTTCCAGAGGGAACGAGAAGTAAGGGTGGCGAAATCGGTGAGTTTAAAGCAGGGAGTTTTCACCTTGCTGTAAAATCTGGCGTATCTATATTACCAGTAACTTTAGATGGTACATATAAGATGTTTGAGGCTAATGGAAATCGTATGAAACCAGCTCATGCAACATTAACAATTTCTAAGCCAATTACACCTGAAGAATATGCAAGTATGGATGCTAAAGAGTTAACCCAGCATACAAAAGATATTATTGCATCTCAATTACATAAGTAATAAAAAAAGTTTCAGCTTAAACAAGCTGAAACTTTTTTTATGCTGCGGGTAAGACATAAAACAGTACGCAGAAAAACATCATTGTACTACCGCCTAGTACGAAGAGATGCCAAATGGCATGATTGAACGGAAGCTTTTCCCAAAGGAAGAATATAGCTCCGACAGAATACAAAATGCCGCCTATTAATAGTAGTGAGAAGCCGTGACCGGTTAAATTTTCATAAAGGGGTTTAATGGCAACGATGATGAGCCAACCCATAATGATATAACATAATGTTGATGTTTTAATAAAGCGACGAACAAAGAAGATTTTGAAAATAATTCCACCAATCGCAAGGGTCCAAATAATTGCGAGTAAAGTCCAACCGAGCGGGCCACGCAGTGTAATGAGTAGAAATGGTGTATACGTGCCGGCAATTAATAAATATATGGCGGAGTGATCTAAAATGGTAAATAACTTTTCTACTTTTGGATGATGGATACTATGTAGCAGTGTAGAAAATAAGTATAGCAAGAACATGCTTACGCCATAAACGGTAAAACCAACAACAGCAGATGCTGTACCATGTTTGGAAGCATGAATAATTAATATGATTAAGGCAGGGATGCTTAAAATGGCACCGATACCATGGGTAATTGCATTCGCAATTTCTTCTTTTACAAATTGGGTCATTCTTGTAATTTTTTGCGTCATAATGTTAATCCCTTTCACTGTATTGAGATAAGTTATATTTTCCTTAACCATATCATATACAAAAGGAATAGAAAATGATATTTGTATAATTGATTTTATTTTTGAATTTTTTTGACAAAAGACAACGGATACATTGACGTTTACAAAATTTTTTGACAAAATGAACTTATGGAATAGTAGGACAAGAATCTACTTATGAAGGGGATGGGGAAATGTTTTCAAATATTGGCTTTCCAGGGTTAATTTTAATTTTAGTAGCAGTGTTAATTTTATTCGGCCCAAAAAAGTTACCGGAAATTGGGAAAGCTTTAGGGGAAACGTTAAAAGAATTTAAAAAATCAACAAAAGAATTGACTGATGAGGCATTTCAAGAGAAAGAAAAAAATAAATAAAAGAATCTGATGAAGTTTTTCTAGGAATGGATAAATAAAGTGTGGTGAACGAGATGGAAGATCGGGAAATGAGCGTAGTAGAACATATTGTTGAGCTTCGCAAACGAGTAATATATACAGTATTATCCTTTGTATTATTTTTAATTATTGGATTTACTTTTACGAAGGATATTTATTTTTGGCTTGTAAAAGATTTACCAATGAAATTAACTGTTCTCGGTCCAAGTGATGTGTTGTGGATTTTTTTCTTGATTGCTACAGTATTTGCTATCGTTTGTACAATTCCTTTTGCTGCGATACAAATTTGGTTATTTGTAAAACCAGGTTTACATCCCAATGAACAAAAAATGACATTAATGTATATACCGGTATTGTCTATATTATTTATAGCAGGCCTATCTTTCGGTTATTTTATCGTCATGCCATTTTTATTTCATTTCCTAACTACAATTGGTAATGAGATGTTTAATACAATGTTTACAACGGAAAAATATTTTCATTTCGTATTAAATTTAACAGTTCCGTTTGCTGTTATATTTGAATTACCTGTAGTTGTTATGTTTTTAACGAGTATAGGTCTTCTAACGGCAGAATTTCTGCAGAAAATAAGAAGATATGCTTATGTCGTGTTGATTATAATTGCATCGTGTATATCGCCGCCAGATTTTTTATCACATAGTTTAGTAGCGGTACCGCTTATTTGTATTTATGAAATTAGTATCGCTTTATCAAAGATAGTTAGTAAACGAAAACAGAAAAGAGAAGAAGAAACACAGTCGAAAAGTGCCTCGTTATAAAGGCACTTTTTAATTTATTTGTTATACTCTAGCCATAATTGTATACAATATATAGAAGAAAAAAATTATAGAATCTCCAAAATTTAGACAAACTTTTCATTTTTATAAGGTTATACTGAAGTTATCAAGCTATATATGGGTAATAAGACTCCCGTCTCAAAGTATATATAGGACAGGGTTCGAATTAGGTGGATATAAATGAAGTATTAACTTCTAAACGGGGGCAGTTTAAGGATATTTTAGTATTCATAGGAAACCTACACTAAAAAACGTGTTAAAGAATAAAGTGGAGGAAGTTCAAAAATCCAACGAAAAAGAGGATTGATATTGTGATTACGAAAAGTTTTTATTTCACTCATGCAACAGGGAATTGTATTAAAATATTTGAAATCCCTGTCCTACAAACACAGCATCCATTAGCGTTTCTAATTCAGTCTCGTCTTCAATTGTTTATTGCAAAAATTCAAAAACATAAAAACCCAAGAGTCTCGTACTCTTTCCGTGAATATTTACAAAGTTGTTTGAAGTGGAATGATTATTCAAATGTATATAAAACAAATACTCTTGAAAAGAATGCATAATATACAGCAGGGACAGAGTTAGGTAGGCTCTGTCTGTTTTATTTTAGGTATAAAAATATAATTAATTTGGTGAAATTTATTCGAAATTGTTGAAAGCATCAGGAATGCTAGTATAATAACAGGGAGAGCGTATTCGAAAGGGAAGAATATAATATGCAAAAAATTAAAATTGTAACAGATTCAACGGCAGATTTAACTCAAGAAGTGATTGAGAAGTATGATATTCATGTTTTACCATTATCTATTTCTGTAAATGGACAAACATACTTAGATCGTGTAGATTTGCAACCGGATGAATTTATTGAAGAAATGATTAAATCAGAAGAATTACCAAAAACATCACAACCGGCTATGGGTACATTTGTAGAAATGTATGACAAGCTAGGCGAAGACGGAAGCCAAGTGCTTTCTATCCATATGACAGGTGGAATGAGCGGTACTGTCGCAACAGCGAATAGCGCTGCATCAATGACAGATACAAAAGTAACAGTTGTTGATTCTCAATTTATTACACATGCTTTAGCATATCAAGTAATTGAAGCTGCAAAAATGGCAAAAGAAGAATGCTCACTAGAAGATATTTTAAAACGTATTGATGAAGTAAGAAAGAATACTCGTTTATATGTTGTCGTAGATACATTAGAGAACTTAGTGAAGGGTGGACGTATCGGTAAAGGGAAAGCTTTTATCGGTTCATTACTTAATATTAAACCTATTGCAAGCCTTGAAGGTGGCGTATATAATCCGGTAACGAAAGTACGTAGCCAAGGGCAAATTGTAAAAACATTGGCTAAAATATTCGAGGAGGATACTACTGGAAAAGTGGTGAAAGCTGTTGCGATTCCACATGCTAAAGCAATTCCTTTAGCAGAAAGTGTAAAAGCAGCTGTTGAAAAAGTGAATGGATTCACTCAATCAGAGATTTTCTATACAACACCAGTTATCAGTACTCATACAGGACCAGGAGCAATTGGTTTTATGTATTTAGCAGAGTAATAAAAAAGCTACTTGAAATGAATTTTCAAGTAGCTTTTTTATGTGTATATGAAGTAAGAAATGAGAAGGGCAATACAGGCGCTTCCGCTAATGATATAGCGAGTCTGTAAATAATCTTTCATGGAAAACACCCTTTTCGATTTTTTGAAGTATATGGTAAATTACTCAGAAAATTTAGTTCTATTATACAGGAGAAGTTTCTGTGATTTTTACTGGTTCTTTATCTGGGACAATAGGGCTATAAGTGAAAGTTTGACCTAAAAAGAGAACATGTAGTTGTTCCCACGGTAGCATTCGTAAATTCCAGTTATTTCGTAGTCGTGTTACTGCTTCCCTTGGTGTTTCATCTGCTAAAGCAAAAGTACCGTAGTGCATGGGAATGAAATGTGTAGCTTTTATATCTAGATAGGCTTGCACAGCTTCTTCTGGTGAAACGTGAGACACTTTCATAAACCATTCTGGCTCATAGGCACCAATTGGCATAAGTGCAATATCGATTGAAAAACGTTTGCCGATCTCTTTAAATCCTTGGAAATAACCACTATCACCACAAAAATAAATGATTTCTGAAGAAGTCATATTATCAATGATCCATCCTCCCCAGTGAGAGGTGTTCATATCAAATAATGTTCTTCTCGTCCAGTGCTGGGCAGGTACGAAGTGAAAAGAGACTTCATCAATTGTTGTACTTTCCCACCAATTGTATTCTTCTACATTGGTGAATTTTTTACGAGTAAATAATTTTTTTAGCCCAATAGGAACTAGGTATAAAGTATCATCGCTTAGTTGACGAAGAGATGAAAAGTCTACATGATCGTAATGACCGTGTGAAATAAGAACGATATCGATTTTAGGTAGTTCTTTTATAGTGAGCCCAGGCTCAGTAAGTCGTGGAACTAACTTTAATTTATTAGCCCATACTGGATCTGTTAAAATATTTAAGCCGTTCGTTTGAATGAGAAAAGTTGAATGACCAATCCATGTGACAGTCGTTTTTTTAAAGTTATTTAGCAGAAATTTACTTTGTTTAACAGGTGATTGTTCTACTAGGAAAGAAAAGTCTTTTTTGTTTTGCTTTCTCTCTTTACGCCAGCGTAAGAAGGAGCGAATTGATTTTTTTGTACTTACATTATCCATATTTTCATAGCGCTTTGCCATGAACATCACCTCATTTAAAATCGTTGTAGTTGTATTGTACCGAAATGTTGTTAAGGAATACAGTGTTTAACATGGATTAATGTTTAAGTAATTGTAAAAAAATAGGGAGATTTATTTACAAATTTAACAATGAACTTTGTTTCGCAAATAATGGTTAGAGAAATAATAGTGGTAAAATATATTTTGTCTAGTAATTAGCTTGAAATAAAGAAGTAACATACGTAAATTCGTACGATTTCGTGAACAAATGAAGTAAACAATTTTCTCATAGTATTTACTTTTGTTATGATATACATAACTTACATAAATTAAGGATAGAGAAAAGAGGTTTAATAATGAAGCGTTATCAAAAATTAATTGGTCTTATGGTTGTATTTTGTCTCTTTGTACTTGCCGGTTGTAGCAGTTCAGGTTCAAAATTACGTAAACCATTAAACTGGGATTTGGAAACTTTCCAATACACAAATCAAGAAGGAAAGCCGTTTGGTACAAAAGATTTAAAAGGGAAAGTCTGGGTAGCTGATTTCATGTTTACAAACTGTCAAACGGTTTGTCCGCCAATGACTGCTAATATGGCTAAATTACAAAAAATGGCTAAGGAAGAGAAATTGGATGTTCAGTTTGTTTCGTTTAGTGTAGATCCTGACCTTGATAAACCAGAAAATTTGAAAGCTTTCATTCAAAAGTTTACAGAAGATACAAGTAACTGGAACTTGTTAACAGGTTATTCACTAGAGGATATTACAAAGTTTTCAAAAGATAACTTCCAATCGCTTGTAGATAAACCAGAGAATGGGCAAGTTATTCACGGAACATCATTTTTCTTAGTCGATCAAAATGGAAAAGTAATGAAAAAATATAGTGGTATTAGTAATACACCATACGAAGATATTATACGTGATATGAAGCGATTAGCTGATTAAAAAGAAGGGTGCTTAGCACCCTTCTTTTTTGTCTTTTAGTCTATGGATAATATGTCATGCTGTTGTGGTAGTTTCGGTGCGCGAATTTCTAACACACCGTTTTGATAAGAAGCTTTCGCTGTTTTTTTATTAATTAAATATGGTAACTTAATAATTCTTGACGCTTCTGAAATGGAACGTTCTCGGCGATAATAATTGTGAGAAGATTCTTCTTCTGTCTCTTCAAGTATATCTTCTTTTACAGAGACTTTTAAGTATTCGCTTTGTATTTCAATTTGAATTTGTTCTTTTTGTATACCTGGTAGTTCGGCTGTAACGACGAGTTCGTCACCAACTTCGTATAAATCTACTGGGAATGTTAATAAACGGTTTCCTTTTTGGAAAAAATGATTTAAATCAGCAATTACGCCACGAAGAGGTGTTTGTTCGAAAAAATCATCAATTTGCTTTAAATAATTACGAACCGGTGGGCGAGAAGAATCTTTTTTTTCTTCACTCATGGTATTACCTCCTAGAAATCAATTTGCAATATCATATGACAAAAGCGGAGAAAGGTGAGTGCCTAGTTTTCATGTTTTCATAAAAAATTGTTAAAAATGTGAAATGGAGTGAGTTTTTTATAGTTTTTGGTCGCCATATTCAGTTGATTATGCTAGTATAAATAGGGTTGATATATAGTATAGAAACAGAATGAAAACCGAAAGAGGGTAAGAAGTATGTGTGGTTTTGTAGGATGTTTATGTGAAAACCCTAGAGGGTTTTCAGAAACAGAAAAACATCAATTTGAAAATATGAACACGATGATTTTCCACCGCGGTCCAGATGACGAAGGATATTTTCGTGATGAACATGTACAATTTGGCTTCCGCCGTTTAAGTATCATTGACTTAGAGGCAGGACATCAGCCGCTAACTTATGAAAATGATCGATATGTAATTATTTTTAATGGTGAAATTTACAATTATGTAGAACTACGTGAAATGTTACTTGAAAAAGGTGCAACTTTTGCTACACAATCGGATACAGAAGTTATTATTGCATTGTATGCACATATGAAAGAAAAATGTGTAGACTACCTTCGTGGTATGTTCGCATTTATGATTTGGGATCGTGAAGAAAAGAAACTTTTCGGTGCACGTGACCACTTCGGTATTAAACCTTTATACATTGCACAACAAGGTGATACTACATTCTTCGCATCTGAGAAGAAAAGTATTATGCATGTAATGGAAGACAAAGGGGTAAACCCAAAGTCACTACAACACTACTTTACGTACCAATATGGTCCAGAGCCAGAAACATTAACAATTGATGTTAACAAAATTGAGCCTGGTCATTACTTCGTAAAAGAAATCGGTAAAGAGATGGAAATCCATCGCTACTGGAATCCTTATTTCAACGCTTCAAGCGCAACGAAAGAGGAGCATATCCAAGCAATTCGTGATGTATTATACGATTCTGTAAAAGTACATATGCGTAGTGATGTACCAGTAGGTTCTTTCTTATCTGGTGGTATCGATTCATCTATTATTGCTTCTATCGCAAGAGAAATGAATCCAAATCTATTAACATTCTCTATTGGTTTCGAACAACGCGGTTTCAGTGAAGTTGATGTTGCGAAAGAAACTGCTGAGAAATTAGGAGTTAAAAACCATAACGTATTCATTACAGCGCAAGAATTTATGGATGAGTTCCCAAAAATCATTTGGCATATGGATGATCCTTTAGCGGATCCAGCAGCTGTACCATTGTATTTCGTTGCGAAAGAAGCGCGTAAACATGTAACGGTTGTTCTTTCTGGTGAAGGTGCAGACGAGCTATTTGGTGGATATAACATTTATCGTGAGCCAAACTCTTTAAAAATGTTCTCTTACATTCCTAGCCCAGGAAAGAGTGTTCTAAAGGCATTAAGTGGTGCTCTTAAAGAAGGGTTTAAAGGAAAAAGCTTCTTAGAGCGTGGATGTACGCCAATCGAAGAGCGTTACTATGGAAATGCGAAAATCTTCCGTGAAGAAGAGAAAGCTGAATTAATGAAGTATTACGATGAAAGTGTTAACTATATGGATATCACGAAACCATTGTATAACGAAATTAAAGATTATGATGATGTAAGTAAAATGCAGTACATTGATATGTTCACATGGTTACGCGGCGATATTTTATTAAAAGCTGATAAAATGACGATGGCAAATTCATTAGAACTTCGTGTACCGTTCTTAGATAAAGAAGTATTTGACGTTGCATCTAAAATTCCGACAGAATTTAAAATTGCAAACGGAACAACGAAAGCTATATTACGTGAAGCTGCTCGTGGAATTGTTCCGGATCACGTGTTAGATCGTAAAAAGCTTGGATTCCCAGTACCAATTCGTCACTGGTTAAAAGATGAAATGCACGATTGGGCTGTAAATATTATTAAAGAAAGCAAAACTGAGCATTTAATCGAAAAACAGTATGTATTAAACTTACTGGAAGCACATTGTGCAGATAAAGGCGATTATAGCCGTAAAATTTGGACTGTACTTGCGTTTATGGTATGGCATCAAATTTATGTTGAGCATAAATACGATACGAATAAGTTCCACGAAGAAACAAAGCGTGCGTATAGCTTAGTTTAATAAAAAACCTTAAGGTCGCATTTGATCTTAAGGTTTTTTTCATAAATTGCATTTATTATTGATACAATAATAGTAAAAGGATGGACAACATATGATTACGTTTGAGAAAGTAAATACAGAAAATGAAAGCGCTGTAAAAGAAATGTTTCACTCACACAGCTTAGATGAGAAAAAGGTTCAGCATTGTGTAAAGGTTGATGATACATATATTGGTGTAATAGATTATAGCGTTCAAGAAGAGAGTGCTATTTTGTCACAGTTAATTATTCATTTTGATTATCAAGGTTATGGATACGGGACAAATACGTATTTTACATTTGAAGAAATGATGAAACAGAGAAATGTGAAAGAAATAAAAGTATTGCATGAGGTATTTACAGAACAAGCTAACTCTTTCATAGAGGGATCTGGTTTTATTGAGGAAAATGGAATATATGTAAAGAAAATATAGTGAATATTGATTGCTTGATGAAATGAATATGGGGTAGGTGAACGTATGACAATGACTGCTGGTCTTGCATTAGTTGGAAGTTGCTTTATTGTAGCAGAGTTATGCCAGATTTTCATTCGAAAAAAAATGTATAAGAAGAGAAGGCCATATGAATTACAATATATACCTGTGTTTGTAATTTTGTTTTGCATGTTATTTGTATTACAAAACGCATCTCATTTCCCGCCTCTTTTGAACATCTTTTTGAAGTTTGGTTTGCTATATGGCGGTGTTGGAATGTTCCTTTTGTGTCTTTTATTTTGCGTACGTTACATCCACTATCAATCATACATATTCATTTTAAATTGGTTAAAAAAAAGTGATAGAAACCCCCTTGCATAAGGGGGTTTTTTATTTGTACTTGTAACGGAACTTGTACAATTAACATAAAATAGGACGAGTAGAAATGAAAGCTTATTACAATAAAGAAAGGAACGAAAAAGATATATGAAACTTGTTATAGACGCAGGGCATGGTGGGTATGATTCTGGTGCTGTTGGTAATGGGTTAGTGGAAAAAGAGTTAACACTTCAAATTGCTAGACGTGTGCGAGATATTTTATCTGCAAATTACCCAATCAATATTAAAATGACACGTGATAGTGATGTGTTTATCTCTTTATCAGAACGTGCTAATATTGCTAATTCATTTGGTGCAGATTATTTTATCTCATTTCACATTAATAGTGGCGGTGGAACTGGATTTGAAAGTTATATTTACAACGCGCTATCTAATAGTAGTTCCGCATATGAAAAGCAACAAAAAATGCATGCAGCAGTCAATCCTGTATTAACAAAATACGGCCTTCGTGACCGAGGAGCCAAAAAAGCAAATTATGCGGTACTAAGAGAGACTGCAATGGATGCAATATTAACAGAGACTGCCTTTATTGATACTACATTTGATGCTAATTTATTGAAAAATCCACAATTTATTGAAGATCTAAGTCAAGCGTATGTAAACGGAATAGCAGCTATTTTTGGAGTAGCTCCAAATCCGAATCCTCCAAATCCACAACCTCCAAACCCGCAGCCAACACCACAAACGAAGGGGATTGCTTATATCCTTGGAAAAAATGTGAATTTAAGAAGTGGTCCATCAACGTCTTCTTCAGTTATTCGTCAACTAAACTCCCCAGAATCGTATGTCGTATATCAGGAAAGTAACGGATGGTTAGACTTAGGAAATGGACAATGGGTGTATAATGATCCTTCGTACATTAATTTTGTAAAGACGAGCAATAGTGATGGAAGCGCAATTGGTGTCGCATATATTCAAGGAACGAATGTGAATTTAAGAAGTGGTCCATCAACATCTTCTTCAGTTATTCGTAAATTAAATAACCCGGAATCTTATTTAGTATATATTAATCAAAACGGTTGGTTGAACCTTGGTGGAAATCAGTGGGTGTATAATGATCCATCATATATTAAATATAATCAATATTGAAAAATATAATTGAATATGTCTCCATCTTATTGCTGAAATGATAAGATGGAGACATGTTTTTGTATTACTTATGTTATTTGTTGACTGGAATAATAATTACTTTCTTATGGTCATTGATTTTTCAAATGTTTCGAATGAAAAAATGAGGGTTAAAGACGGATATATATGTATTTCGAATGGGGAAGAGTGTCTAAATTATATATATTTAAAAGTTTTCTGATATATGTATTGACAATATGTAAGATATACATTACTCTTTTAAACGTTATTGATAATCACTTTCAACTAGGAGGGCATATGACACGAACTAAAAATATGCTTATACTTTGTATTATGTTACTAATGGTCATAATCGCAGGGTGTGGTAAAGAAGAGAAGAAAGAAAACGATACATCGGTAAAGGCAAAAGATTCATATAGTATCAAGCATGCAATGGGCGAAACGACAGTAAATGGGACACCGAAAAAAGTTGTTGTTTTAACAAATGAAGGTGCGGAGGCACTTTTAGCTGTCGGAGTAACGCCAGTTGGAACTACAAAACCACGTGCTGGTGATGAATGGTATCCTCATTTAGCGAAAGAGTTAAAAGATACGAAAGTTGTAGGAACTGAGCGTGATATTAATTTAGAGGCAGTTATGAAGCTTAAGCCGGATTTAATTATCGGGAATAAAATGCGTCATGAAAAAATATATGAGTAATTGAACGAAATAGCGCCAACTGTATATGCTGAAACATTGCGCGGGGATTGGAAGGAAAACTTTACGCTCTATACAAAAGCTGTAAATAAAGAAAAAGAAGGGCAAAAGGCTCTTGAAGATTATAAAAAACGTATTAAAGGAATACAAGAGAAGTTAGGAGATAAATTGAATTCTAAAGTTTCTATTATTCGCTTCGTACCAGGTGATGTTCGGATTTATCAGAAAAACTCATTCTCAGGTGTTGTTTTAAATGATATTGGATTTAAGCGACCACCACTACAAGATAAAGATGAATTTGCGATAAAAGGAATTACAAAAGAGCAAATTCCGAATATGGATGGGGACTACTTATTTTACTTCACATCTGATAAAGATGCAGATAAGAATAACGAAGGAACCACGTTAGCAAAAGAATGGACAGAAGACCCACTCTTTAAGCAGCTACAGGCTTCTAAAGACAATAAAGTATTCCAAGTGGATGAAGTAATTTGGAATACAGCAGGCGGTATTAAAGCTGCAAACTTAATGCTAGATGATATTGAAAAATATTTTTTGAAATAAATGAATGGTTGAGTGCATCACTTTAAATAGGTGATGTACTTTTTTGTTGAGTTAAATACAGAAAATTCCTTCTTTTAAGTGTGGATAAGTTGTACAATAAAACCAATCATGGAATAAAGGAGTGGGAAGGAATGAAAGCTACTCATAAAGATTGGATTTTGTTTAACGGAAGAATTGAAAATACGAAAGAAGAACAGCCAATGGTTGCGTTAGAAGAGCGAGGACTCCAATTTGGTGATGGCATATATGAAGTATTTAGGCTATATGATGGGAAGCCTCATTTATTAGACTTACATTTGGAACGCTTTTTTAAATCTATGAGGGAAATAAATATTGTTCCGCCGTTTACAAAGGAAGAGTTAGTTGAAGAACTTCATCAAATGATTGAAAGAAATCAATTTCAAGAGGATGGGAATGTGTATCTTCAAATATCACGTGGAGCTCAAGCTCGAAATCATGTGTATGAAAAAGATTTACAGCCAACATATTTTGCGAATATTGTTTCGTTTCCAAGACCTACTACTACTATGGAACAAGGAATAAAGGTTACTGTAGAAGAGGATATACGCTGGAAGTTCTGTCATATAAAATCTTTAAACCTTCTACCTAATATCATGATTAAAAATAAAATAAACGAGCAAGGGTATCAAGAAGCGATATTAGTACGAGATGGAGTTGTAACAGAAGGGTGTCATTCGAATTTCTTTATGGTGAAAAATAATAAATTAGTTACACATCCGGCCGATAATTTCATTCTACACGGCATTACTCGCCACTACGTTATTACATTAGCAAAAGTTTTACATATTGAAGTAGAAGAGCGTGAATTCTCATTGCAAGAAGTATACGAGGCTGACGAATGTTTCTTTACAGCGACACCACTTGAAATATTCCCTGTTGTTCAAATTGGTGATGAGAAGTTTGGAAGCGGCGAAAGAGGACCAATTACGAAAAAACTACAAGCTGCATATGAAGAAAGTATTAGTTTGTTTAAAGTGACAAATTAATAATGAGGGAAAAAGCTGGTATTCCCCCAGCTTTTTTTCATGATATAATTCAACCGTAGGACAAATTTTGAAAACGCTGTAAAAAGGGGATTTAATGTATGAATTATGAAGATTTTAAAGAAGTAATTCACGGTAGAAGAAGTGTTAGAAAGTTTACAGAACAAGAAGTATCCACTAGTGATATAAAAGAAATTATTGATTGTGCTCGTTATGCACCGAGTGATACGAACTCACAAACGTGGGAGTTCTTGGTCATTATGAATCGAGAGAAAATTAAAGAAATTGAACAAATGACATGGGATGCATTACATAAACTCGCAGCAAGGGCGGCAGAAAATGGAGAAGAAAAAGCAGGTAAGTTATTAACACGTTCATTTGGACCTTATGCAACTGCTTTTTCGGAGGCGCCAGTGTTAATTGTATGTTTAGCAACGCCTTACGAGTCAAAATTTCGTGAAAAGATATTTGACCCAATTGCCTTCGTTCCTGATTCAGTATGGGAAGAGGAAGGAATTAAGAGTAGCTGTTTAGCAGCACAAAACTTAATGTTGGCTGCACATGCGAGAGGACTTGGCACTTGTCCAATGACAGGACCTGTATTATTAGCTCAAGATGAACTGCGAAAATATTTACAAATTGAGCCTCAAAAACAAATTAATATGGTAATTTCACTCGGCTATCCGAAAGATAAGCCGAAGAAACTTTCTCGAAAAGAAGTAGATGAGATCACAACATTTATTTTTTAAATGCTATGTGGAAAAGACATTGAAATAACAATGTCTTTTTATTTTGAGTGGATATTTTTTTAATGAATTGGGCTAAAATGATGAATAAGGTGAAATTACTATTTATTTCTTTAAAAAAATTAATGTTCTTAAAATGAAAGTATGGTACAGTAATCGTGAGCAAGCTAATATTTGTTCATGAAAGTGTTAAAAACTAGTTTTAAAATTAAGAAGTTATTTTTGTATAATAAATTATAATGAAATTACAGGGGGGATGAATTTTGAAGAAATTCATAATCACTGGATTGTCTGTATTGTTATTAGTAGGCTGTGGTGCTCCAAAGGAAAAAGAAGATGCACAGTCAAATCAGGAAGAACAAGTTGTAAATGCAAGTGATGAGAATATGGTCGTATTTCCAGAAGGAGCAGTGCCAATCGGAGAAGGGAAAGTAAAAGTAACTACGCCAGATGGTACTTCTGAAAATGGCAATATACCGACTGTATTTATCAAAAAAGATACTTTAATTCAGCAAGTTGAATTAGAACTTTCTAATTTTCAAAACGATAAAGAAACATTCGTATTTGTAGATCAAATATTTGCAGATAAACATCAAGTAACTAGTACAACACAGACAACAGTACAATTAAAAGAAAAGACACTTGAGACAGGTAGTCATACGATTACCGCAGCTCAGTTTGAAAACAATGACCCGAAAGGAAAAGTCATTAGCTTTAATCAAGCGACGTTTGAAACGAAGCCTGCGTCTTAATTATGGATAAAAAGTACATTACTTAAAGTGGTAGTGTACTTTTTAATTTGGATAGAATTAGGTTGTTGAGAATAATTTGTTTCACTTTCTAGTACGTATGAATAGTAAGAAATTACTCTTTACTACTACGAAAGTGAAAGAGGTTGAAGATGTGAATCGGTTTGTTCGTATCTAAATTAAGTTAAGTTATCAAATCCATGACTTGATAATAGGAACTGTATGTTTTGTCATTGTGTACCGATTGTAGGATAAACTCGGATTAAGGTAAGTATTGAGAGGGAAATGTAGGTATTTCATTTGTAATGTCGAATAGTACATACGATGTCGTAATAACAAATTTTCTATTGTTTACTGTGAAACAGAAGAAGGAGAGATTGTAGTTATGAAAAGAGCTCTTATAAATATTGATTATACATATGATTTTGTAGCTGAAAAAGGTGCTTTAACTTGCGGAAAAACAGGTCAAGAAATTGAGAAGGAACTTGTGAGTGTAACGAAACAATTTATTGAAAAAGGTGATTACGTAGTATTTGCGATCGATAAACATGAAGACAATGATGTATATCATCCTGAAGCGAAATTGTTTCCACCTCATAATATAGCAGGTACAAATGGAAGAGACTTGTTTGGTGAATTACAAGATGTATACGAAAAATATAAAAATGCTGAGAATGTATACTATATGGACAAAACACGTTACAGTGCTTTTGCAGGAACGGATTTAGAAATGAAGCTAAGAGAAAGAGGAATAGAGGAAGTGCATCTTGTAGGTGTATGTACAGATATTTGTGTCCTTCATACAGCAGTAGATGCTTATAACAAAGGGTTTCAAATTGTGGTTTATGAAAAAGCAGTTGCATCTTTTAATGCGCAAGGACATGAATATGCACTTGGACATTTTAAATCTTGTTTACATGCAGAAGTGAAGTGAAAAAAAGAGGCCTTCAAAAAGGTCTCTTTTTCACATTTAAATAGAGACGACTTGCTGTTGAATTAACTTTTTAATGAACGGGCTAATGTTTTCTGGTAGCCCATTTAAATCAAAAAATTGTACATGTAATGATTCAACTCCATCAGCTTTTAGCAAGCCACCTTTAATGTCTTTGCAAAGGTAAGCGATTGTTATAGGATAAAATTCATCTCCGTTCGCTAATTTCACAAAAAACTCTTTACCTGAAAATACACTTACTAACTGAAGTGTACCAATTTCAATACCTGTTTTTTCAAGCACTTCTCGTCTGCCAGCTTCTTCTGTGGATTCACCAAGTTCCACAACACCTCCAGGAACACCCCAAATGCCATTTAGTTTTTGTTGGAGTAATATTTGTCCTTGTTCATTAAAAACAGCTACAGCAACTCCTGCTAGATTGAGTGGTCTTGATCCAACAACCTTTCTTAGTTCTTCGATATATCCCATTGCTTGTAACCTCCGTGAGTAAAAATAGTATGAAATGAACTATTCGGTGTAATGTGAAAATATTCCTTGTAACGAGGTGAGTATTGCGGACTTAAAAGAAAGGCGTTTATAAAAAAATTCTATTGTAATATCCCTTTAGGGGATTAAAAAGGGTTATAGTAAATAGAAAAGAACATCTGAAGTTGAAAGATTGATTAAAGGGTTATATTGTTGAAGATGAACAATGAATACAAATACATAGTTAAGAAAGTGCGATTTAAGATCAGGATGAAAGATGTTTTGAAAACAAGTTTTGAGATAATCAATAAGTATTTACAATAGATTAGCTCTGCATGAAATTTTCATTAGTAAGGAAGTGGATAGATGAGTTTATTAACGTATACTGAGGAGTTTTTTAATTATGTAAGGGAGTTTTTACTTTTAAGGTTTTTACTATTTGCTTTAGTTCTTATGATTATTTCTTTTGTCATAAACCGCATTATTGATTGGTTTTTTAGAAAATCAAGCTTTTTTGATGAAGAGGTAGAGCAGACGATTCAAAGTGTAATTCGATCTATTTTTAGGTATATCATTATCATCAGTCTGATCATATATTTAATTAGTCAATTTGTAGATATAAAAAGTATTATTGCAGGCGCAGGGATAGCGGGAGTTGTCATCGGTTTTGCTGCACAACAGATGCTAAAAGATGTAATATTAGGCTTTGCAAGATTAGCGGACAAAGAGTTTCGTGTTGGCGATTTTGTTACTTTTAACGGAACAAATTCAGGAACTATTGAGGAAATTAGTATTCGTTTTATGCAAATTCGTGAATGGTCAGGAAAACTCCTTACCATACCACACGGAGAGATTAGAACGATACAAAATTTTAATAAAGGATGGATGCGAGTTATTGAACGCATCACGGTAAGTTATCAGGAAGATCCTACAAGAGTTAAGGAATTGTTAGAAGAGGTCTGTGTTATGTGTAATGAAAAATTGGATCAAAGTCTTTATAGAGTAGAGGATGAAGCTGTTGAACCATTTAAATATGTTGGTGTTACAGACTTAAACCCTAACCTTAAATATGTTGGATATGAATTTTGTATTACAGGTTTGATTAGGCCAGAAGATTATTTTGAAACTTCAAGGCAAGTAAGATTTGAATTAATGTCTATGTTCCATAAAAATCAAGTACAAATGCCAGCAGCGAATATGTTCGTTACTACTGAAAGTTTACAAAATATCCATGTGGGACAATCTTTATCAGACAGTTAATGAAAACTAGCTAATTTCTGTTTTGGTTTAGAATTTAGATTTGCAAATCAGCAGATTTGAATGCACTGTATGGGATATTTCCTAAAAAAGAGCTGAAGGAATTCAGTTCTTTTTGTTTGTAGTATTTAGAAATTTCTTAATGTTATAATGGTAGTTGGTGATGAGAATGAACATAGATGAAAAAGAGATGCATCGTTTAGAAGCATTAAAAGAAATTGCGGAATTGCTAAATGAAGCAACGAATTTACAGGACATGTTAGAAAAAGTGTTACATACATTATTACAAGTTATGAATTTACAAACAGGGTGGATATTCTTTATTGATGAAAGTGGAAAGCATCGTATGCTTGTAGACCAAAACTTACCCCCAGCTCTTACGTGGCAGGAAAAGAAGCCGATGTGTGAAGGAGATTGTTGGTGTGTAGAACGTTTTGTGAATGGAAGATTGGAAAAAGCGACAAATATTATTGAATGTAAACGAATAGAGGATGCGATTGAATGTAATTGGGGAGAGACCGAAGATGTTACACATCATGCGACAATCCCGCTAAGATCTGGATCAGAGAAATTTGGTTTATTAAATGTAGCCTCGCCCCATAAAACACATTTTTCTGAGGAAGAGTTAGCGTTATTAGAAGCGATTGCATTTCAAATTGGAACGACAATACAACGTATTCAATTAGTTGAGAAAGAACGAAAATATGTAGTAGTAGCTGAAAGAAATCGACTTGCACGTGACCTACATGATTCCGTTAAACAATTGTTATTTTCAATTATGCTAACAGCGAAAGGGACTCTAAATATGACGAAGGATAGAGACTTGCAAGAGATGTTAAGTTATATTGGAGAATTATCACAGGAAGCATTGCAGGAGATGACACTTTTGATTTGGCAATTAAGGCCTGAAGGATTAGAGAAAGGTTTAGCAGAAGCGATTCAAAATTACGGAAAACTGTTAGGGATTCAAGTGGAAGTTCGAATTGATGGAATGGTTTTAATTGAAGATGAAATAGAAGAAGTTTTATGGCGTATAAGCCAAGAGGCATTACATAATTGTAAAAAGCATGCTTCGTGTGAAAAAGTATGTGTTTATTTAAGGATTGAAGATAATAAGCTGCACTTTTACATAGAAGATAACGGTATAGGATTTATACAGGATCAAGTAAGAGAGTCAGCACTTGGTTTGAAAAGTATGAAAGAACGAATTGAATTAATGAGGGGAATTTTTCGAATAAAAGCAGAACCGGAAAAGGGGACAAAGATAGAAATTCAATTACCGGTTTGAGAGGGAGAACATCAGTGAAAATTAAATTATTACTTGTAGAAGATCATCATATCGTTCGAAGGGGACTCGTATTCTTTTTGAAAACGAGAGAGGAATTTGAAATTATTGGGGAAGCAGAAAATGGTGAAGAAGCATTAACATTCGTCCAAACAGAAAGGCCAGATGTAGTATTAATGGATTTATCAATGCCGAAAATGGATGGTATTGAAGCGACAAAACGTATAAAACAATACGATGAGACAATAAAAATTCTTATGCTCAGCAGTTTTTCAGAACAAGATTACGTTTTACCAGCATTAGAAGCTGGGGCAGATGGTTATCAATTAAAAGAGGTGCAGCCAGATCAACTCGTTGCGTCAATTGTTGCGGTATATCAAGGAAATGCGAATTTTCACCCGAAAGTAACACCTGCACTATTAGGACGGTCAGCAGTCAAGAAAGAAAAAGAGAATCCTTTTTCCATGTTAACGAAAAGGGAGCAAGAAGTACTTCGTGAAATTGCGAAAGGAAGGAGTAATAAGGAGATTGCAGCGGAGCTTCATATTACAGAACAAACGGTTAAAACACATGTTTCTAACGTATTGGCTAAATTGGAAGTAGATGACCGCACACAAGCTGCCTTATACGCAGTAAAGCATGGGGAAAACTAGAAATAAGTATGAATAATTGTGTCATATGCTACGGAAGAATACATATGAGAAATTAAAATGTATAGAGATGCCGAATAAAGGTTTTTCTTCTTTCGATAATTAGGTACAATAAAGTGAAACTTTAATCAGTGGGGGGGCCATCCCCGCTGATTATTAGTTGAACCAATCGGGTTTTTACGGGCAGTTGATCTCCCACCTAACTCCCTTGCATTCATCGAATTTTGAGGTGGGAGTCTTACTGCCCGTTAATACGGGATATAGCTACTATGGAAGGGGAAGATACGATATGCCTGGTACAAAAAGTGGGATTGGAAAGATTCAGGCTTCGTTAAATGGTTTATCACCGAAATTACGAAGTATTGCCGAACATATTTTGAAACATCCACAAGATGTTGTACATAAATCGATTACGGAGTTAGCGGAAGTTACGAATAGTTCTGAAGCAACGATATTCCGCTTATGCAAACACCTAGGTTTTCAAGGGTTTCAAGACCTGAAAATTACATTAGCTCGTGAGATTGTACATACTCCGATGCAAAACATTCATGAGGAAGTATCGGTAGAAGATAATATGGTCACTGTTGCTAAAAAAGTTTTTCATTCACATATTACAGGACTGCAAGATACATTACATTTGTTAAATGATAACGCGTTGGAACAGGCAGTAAGTGCGCTGAATGAAGCAAAACGAATTGAGTTTTATGGAAATGGTGGGTCGGGTATTATTGCGATGGATGCTTATCATAAGTTTATGAGAACGGGTATTTCTTGTATTGCCCATACGGATTCTCATTTTCAAATTATGGGAGCTGGCTTGCTGACAAAAGAAGCAGTGGTCATTGCAATTTCTCATTCAGGCAGTAATAAAGGATTACTTGAAGCATTAGAAGTAGCAAAAGCAAAAGGAGCTCGCATTATTGCGATTACGAGCTATCAAAAATCGGCATTAAGCCAACTTGCTCATATAACGCTATATACTTCGACGCGTGAGACTGAATTTCGTACAGAAGCAAGTTCATCACGATTAGCGCAGCTTAGTTTATTAGATACTTTGTATGTGGGTTTGTCGTTGCAACGACAGGAGGAAACACTGCAAAATTTACAAAGCATACGTGAAACAATTTCAATGAAGCGAATATAAAAAGCTCTTCAAATGAAGAGCTTTTTAGTTTGTTGATGTATCCTCAAGATCTACTTGTCCGTAGAAATACGCAACATGTTCATCTTTAGCCTTTTAATTAGTTTTATCCCGCTATTTGTGGGCAGTAAGACTCCCGCCTCAAAATTAGGCACAGGCGAGGAAGTTAGGTAGGAGATTAACTGCCCGTAAAAGCCAAATCGGTGATATCCCATCACAATCAAGCTAAGAAAAGTAAATACCCCAAGATGAACTACAAAAAAATTGTTTGAAACGTTTTACTTATAGTCATAATCTCCCATCTTTACAACCATTCATTTTTTCAACCTCTATACTCTTTATATTTTTTCATCATATTACTTCACATTTAAAATCAAAAGAATAGCTTGATAAATTCAAATGTAGATATAATAAAGTTTCAGATTTTCCTTTTAAATACATCAAAAAGCCTTTATGTAATAATTCAAATATTGTTCAATATTTCGCGATTTGTTTATAAAATTCCATGTTATGATGAACCTGTAATGATGATTGAACACTTAAATTTGGTACAATAATTAGCCAAAATAGTGAGGACAGTAGTTGTGAGATAAACTCATTAAAACTCTAAAACACTAAAGGGGAGATCACATATGAAAGCAGTAGTAGTTAATAAAAACAGCAAAGCAAATATTGAAGTTATTGAAAAAAAATTACGTCCGTTACACTCGGGTGAAGCGCTAGTAGATGTAGAGTATTGTGGAGTTTGCCACACTGATTTACACGTTGCGAATCATGATTTTGGAAACACCGATGGCCGCATCCTTGGTCATGAGGGTGTAGGTATTGTTACTAAAATTGCTGATGATGTTACTTCACTAAAGATAGGTGACCGTGTAAGTATTGCATGGATGTTCCAATCTTGTGGACGTTGTGAATATTGCGTAACGGGGAGAGAAACATTCTGCCGTGAAGTGAAAAATGCTGGTTATTCAGTAGATGGTGGTATGGCTGAACAATGTATTGTTACAGCTGATTATGCGGTGAAGGTACCAGAAGGATTAGATCCTGCTCAAGCATCATCAATCACATGTGCGGGCGTAACTACATATAAAGCTATAAAAGTATCAGACATTAAACCTGGTCAATCTATCGTAATCTATGGTTGTGGTGGATTAGGTAACCTAGCTATTCAATATGCTAAAAACGTATTTGGTGCAAAGGTAATTGCAGTAGATATCAATGACGACAAATTAGCCTTAGCAAAAGAAGTTGGTGCTGATATGACTATCAATCCGATTTCTCAAGGTCCTGCTGATAAAATTGTTCAAGAGGAGTTTGGTGGTGCTTATGCTGCTGTAGTAACAGCAGTTTCTAAAGTAGCCTTCAACTCAGCAGTTGATGCAGTACGTGCTTGCGGTAAAGTAGTTGCGGTAGGTTTACCAGTAGAAACTATGGATTTAAACATTCCACGACTTGTATTAGACGGGATTGAAGTAGTTGGTTCTCTAGTTGGTACTCGTAAGGATCTGGAGGAGGCATTTATGTTCGGCGCAGAAGGAAAAGTAGTGCCAGTTGTTCAAACGTGTTCTCTAGATAAAGTACAAAATGTATTCGAAGAAATGGAACAAGGTAGAATTCAAGGACGTATGGTAATCGATTTTAAACAGCATAATTGTGATTGCAAATAATTCACTTTAAATATAAAAAGCATGAGTCTAGCAAAGGACATTTAAAAAAGTTAGACGGCATAAAAAAGATGATCCCTCGTATTCAATAGGGATCATCTTTTTTATATTCTACTAATATCAATGCCAATTAATACTTAATTGATGAGACATGATTAAAAGTTCACTTTATTTGCAAACGAAAAAGAATCTTTATTTTCAACAAATTTTTTATGATCTGGAACGGTTTGAATTGCTACAACTTGCGAATCTCTTGCTTTCAGTGCATCTTGAATCCCGATTGTCATAAGCTTAATAAAAAGAATCGTAATAAAGAATGAAATGAGAGTATAAAAAATAACCCACCATGAAAGATTCATTTCATAACGATTTAATCCAATAAGACCTGCCCAATCATTAGATAGAGAAACAGGTTTGGGCACTCCGTCATAGAGTTCCCGCATTTGTATCCCGCCAATTACAATGTTAAGCAACGCTAAATGGATAACGAGTATGAGTGTTTGGACGATATGTTCCATAAATAACACAAATAAGCGATCAAGTAATAAGACTCGTAAGTGTTTTTTGATAATATGAAAACGGCTAGCACCCAGTAATTGTGAACTTAAAATGTAATCTCGTTTCATAAATTCATCAACCTCTGAGGAGATATATAAAGAAAGTGTAGGTAGAGCGACGAAAATAAGTACGAGAACTTGATAAAACGTAAATGAAATATTTGGATCTAATCTATCAGCATTTGATGTAATTACAATATTAACGGGCGTGATGAGTATGAATGCGATAAATAGAGTTGGGATATAATAAAAAACTTCTGAGCATGCCTGGAAAAATCTCTTGAATCTTGGAGCGTATAAACTCAAGAGGATTCCTATACATGTTCCGCATAAAATTCGAAAGAAGCTAATTGCCACGGCTAATAAAATGGTGAATTTTGCTCCTTCTACAATTTGTAAGAAAACAGACTCTCCAAAACGATCAGATCCAAAAGGCGGCATTAACGATGGCGAAAAGGGGGCCTTTCCAAGTAATTCGTTATTGTCATTGTAAAGTAACTGAGGAGGTTTTGGGATGTTATCTTTAAAGAACCAACTATAAATAAAACTAGCTGAAACAAGTATGAATAGATAAGTAAACCCGATTAAAAATCGTTTTGATTTCCAAATAGATTTCATAATGCTGCTCCTTTCAATTGCTTTTGCCATCTATTCATCATGAATGAGATTATTTGAAAAATGGCATAAAACGGTAAAATAATCATAACAAGTATGATAAATGCAGCTGGAGGTGAAATAAACGCCTTCTTAAATAAAAATTGAATAATGCCTTCCATATTAAAAACAAATTCTAAAATGAATAAGTTAGAAAGTAAGAAAACAAAAATCGTTTTTAAATGGTGAAAGAAGTGGATAGATATATTTTTGAATAAATGAATGCATAGTATATAACTTGATGAAAGTCCTTTTCCATATGCAACCTCTACGTAATGTTTTTCATGTTCTTCTTTTATGTATAACACCATCATCCGAAACATTTGTAATGTAGGTAAGACTGCTAAAGATAAAATAGGGAGTAAATAAGCTCGATTTTCATTAAAAGAAATAATGGTGACAGGAGATTCCCCGAATTTCTGAAGTACCCATATGAAAAATATTTGCAAACAAATCATCATCATCATATCAGGGACAGCTTCTAATATGAATACAATTCGGTTTATCCATTTTTTTATATAATCTTTTGCTAAAAAATAAAAAAATGCCATACTAGATGATAGAAAGAGTGCAAGCAAAAAGGCTACAAATAATACAGTAAATGAATAGAGGTAAGGTTCTAAAACAGTTGGAAATAATGGTGTCTTTTTGAAATGACCAAATTTCGGGTCTGATCCTATAACCACTAATGATTCAGGTGAGAAAACCTGTTTTAACATAGTAACGATCTGATTAAAAAAATGAATTGGTTGAAAAGTGAATCCCTGTTGAGTGATAAATAAATAAGGTAAATTTAGTAATAGTAAGAGTGATAAAAGAATTGATGAAAGTTTTATTGTGAATTGAGATATTTTATTTAACATTAAATCCCTCCGACATCTTTTTACAACATTATACAATAAAGTTTATATTTTGTTTTGATTTTTCTGAAAAATATAAATACTATTAGATTTTATAGTATGGAACATATATTTACAAGGTAAAAAAGTGATAGTAGGGAGCCGTGCTCTATGTCCATCAAGATAAAAGAACTAGTGAACCTAAAGCAATAAAAAGAGCAAAATGCACAAAATTTACGTATTGGTGGTAATTGCTTTTTAACTCCTTTTTCATGCAAATGAGTAGAAAGTATGGAAGGACTATGTATGTGTTGTTAATGAGAGGAAAAGAGTGTGTTGCAAAACGAATATAATGCAACTTTACCGCACGGAAAAGCTAATTTTAGTATGTAAATGAAATGGAATGAAGGGGTTTATTTTTTTGTTATGAAAAAAATTTTCTTTCTAAAACTTGATTTATGAAAAAATATTTTATATACTAATTCATGTAAACGGTTTACTAGATCGCATTTTGCTAGAAACGAAGGGAAGATTCGCATGGAAACAAGGGGGAGAGTAATCGGGATTGACATCGGTACCACTAGTACGAAGACGGTTGTATTCACTGAAAAGGGAAAAGTCGTTGCTTCACATGCAATTGATTATCCAATCATTCAACCGAACGTCGGATGGGCGGAGCAAGATCCTGATGTAATATGTGCTGCTGTATACAAAACTGTAAGCGTTGCCATCGAGAAGGGTAATGTGTTACCGGAAGATATTTCTTCTATCGGGATTAGTACAGCAATGCATGCCTTAATTGCAGTAGATGAAAACGGTGCGCCGTTAACGCGCTCTATCATTTGGGCAGATAATCGAAGCACAAAACAATCAGAAAAACTTTTACAACAAATGAATGGTCATGACATTTATAGAAGAACTGGTACACCAATTCATCCGATGTCACCACTTTCTAAGTTACTGTGGATGAAAGAAGAAGAATCGGATTTATTCAGAACTGCTCATAAATTTATTTCTATTAAAGAGTATGTCATTTATCAATTGTTCTCACGCTATGTAGTTGATTATTCTATCGCATCTGCTACTGGGTTATTTAATTTAGAAACATTAAACTGGGATGAAGATGTTTTAACTATGTTAAATATGTCACCAGAACAATTATCAACACCTGTACCGACTACATATATTTTATCGGGAATGAAGCCGGAATTAGCACAAAAGATGGGGATTAGTGAGGATACTCCAGTTGTTATTGGTGCAAGTGATGGTGTTCTTGCAAATGTAGGTGTCGGTGCAATATCACCTGGCTCAGCTGCAATTACGATTGGAACAAGTGGAGCAGTTCGAACAATTTCATCAAGTGTTAATACAGATGAAAAAGGAAGAACTTTTTGTTACGCATTAACAGATGAGCACTGGGTAATCGGTGGACCGACGAATAATGGTGGGATTTTATTAAGATGGCTACGTGATGAATTCGGTAGTCCAGAGCAAGAAGTTGCAAGGAAGCTTGGGATTGATCCTTATGATTTATTAATTAAGTATGCAGAAAGTGTACCAGCTGGAGCAGAGGGATTGCTATTTTTACCGTTTTTATCTGGAGAACGTGCACCCTACTGGAATGCAAATGCTCGTGGTACATTCTTTGGAATTAACCTTCAGCATAAACGTGAACATTTCATACGAGCTGTCATGGAAGGAGTTTGTATGAGTGTGTATTCAGTTGCACTTGCCATTCGTGATTGTACGGGGCCACTTTCTGAAATACGTGTTTCAGGAGGCTTTGCAAAGTCTGCATTTTGGAGACAAATGTTATCTGACATGATGGGGAAAGAATTGCTTGTTCCAGAAAGTCATGAAGCATCTGCGCTTGGGGCAGCGGCACTTGCTTTGTATGCAATTGGGAAAATGGATTCGCTTGAAGAGGTGAAGGATTGGATTGATATTGTCCATCACCATGTACCGAATAAAGAAAATACGGCTTTATATTTAGAGATGTTTTATATGTATGAACGACTTTACAATCGTTTGAAAGAAGAATTTGATTGTATAGCTGCTTTCCAACGTAAACAATAGGGGGATTGGGAGAAATGGTAGTTGGGATCATACTAGCGGCTGTTGTCATATTACTTTTACTAATTACGGTAGTAAAATGGCATCCATTTGTCGCGTTAATTTTAACAGCAATCGGTGTAGGGCTAGCAATGGGGATGCCCTTAATTGGAACTTCACCACAACATCCAGGGATTATCGATTCTATTAAATTAGGTCTTGGTAATACGTTAGGATTTTTGGCGATTGTTTTAGCTTTAGGAACAATGCTTGGAAAAATGATGGCTGAGTCTGGCGGTGCTGAACGAATTGCTAACACATTAATTGGACGTTTTGGGAAAAAGCGTGTTCACTGGGCAATGATGTTCGTTGCATTTATAGTAGGGATTCCGGTATTTTTCCAAGTTGGATTTGTACTATTAATTCCGTTAGTATTTACAATTGCGTTAGAAACAGGGGTATCACTTATTACAATCGGTATTCCGCTAGTAGCAGGTCTTTCGGTGGTACACGGACTTGTTCCACCGCATCCAGCAGCTATGGCAGCGGTAGGTATATTTAAAGCAGATGTAGGGAAGACAATTTTATATGCATTAATTGTCGGACTTCCAACTGCAATAATTGCAGGTCCGCTTTACGGGAAATGGATCGGTGCTCGTATACATAAAGAAGTACCATTAGATATAGCGGAGCAATTTATTGAAAGAGATAAGAAGAAGGAACTTCCTAGCTTCGGAAATACATTGTTTACTATTTTACTTCCAGTATTTCTTATGCTAGGTGCATCGATAGCGGAAGTAGCATTAAATAAAACAAGCCAACTTGCACAAGTATTGCACTTTATTGGAGATCCAATAGTCGCATTATTAATTGCAACGATATATTCTTTCTTTAGTCTTGGCTATGCAAAAGGGTTTTCTAAAGACAAAGTCTTACAAGTCACAAATGATTGTTTAGGCCCAATTGCAAACATACTGTTAGTTATCGGTGCAGGTGGCGCCTTTAATAAAGTGTTATTAGATTCTGGAATTGGAACTACAATTGCGGAGATGGCGAAAGAATCACATATTTCACCAATATTATTAGGGTGGGGAATTGCTGCACTTATTCGAATCGCGACTGGCTCTGCTACTGTTTCCATGATGACAGCAGCAGGAATAGTGGCACCGATTGCGGCAAGTACACCAGGAGTGAATGTAGAGTTACTGGCACTTGCAACAGGAGCAGGGTCATTAATATTATCACATGTGAACGATTCTGGATTTTGGATGATTAAAGAGTATTTCGGAATGACTGTGAAAGAAACATTATTAACATGGACTGCAATGGAGACAATACTATCTGTTGTAGCACTTGGACTAATTTCGTTATTAAATATATTTGTATAGAATGGGAGATTGATTAATATGAAACTAGGTTTAATTGGATTAGGAAAAATGGGATTCCCGTTAGCTGAACACTTACATGAAGACAAGCATGAAGTAGTTGTATACGATGTAAATAATGAGCTTGTTGAAAAGGCAGGAAAACTAGGGATTACTGCACGTCATACATTAAAAGAAATGATCGCTGAACTAGAAGCACCTCGTACAATTTGGGTAATGGTACCTGCAGGAGAAGTTGTTGAGTCAGTACTAAAAGATGTATATCCATTATTAGAGGAAGGCGATATCGTTATTGAAGGTGGAAATTCATTCTATAAGGATACGTTGCGCCGTGCTGAAGAAGCGAAAAGCTTTGGCTTACATTACGTAGATATCGGTACATCAGGTGGTGTAGAAGGAGCTAGATACGGTGCGTGCTTAATGGTTGGTGGAGAAAAAGAAATCTATGATCAATTAGAACCGTTATTTAAAGACTTAGCAGTAGAAAACGGTTATTCTTATGCAGGACGCGTTGGAAGTGGTCATTTCTTAAAAATGGTTCATAACGGTATTGAATATGGAATGATGCAAGCAATCGCTGAAGGATTTGAAGTGTTAGATAAAAGTGATTTTGATTTCAATTATGAAGATGTTGCAAAAGTATGGGCAAACGGATCGGTTATCCGTGGTTGGTTAATGGACTTAACTGAAAAGGCATTTGCAGATGATCCAAAACTTGATGGTATTAAAGGGGTAATGAACTCTTCAGGAGAAGGGAAATGGACTGTTGAAACTGCGCTTGAACTACAAGCAGCGGCACCAGTTATTGCAATGTCATTATTTATGCGCTACCGTTCTCAAGAAGATGATACATTCCATGGGAAAGTTGTCTCAGCTCTTCGTAATCAATTCGGTGGACATGAGGTTGTGAAAAATTAGTTTTGTGAAACTCATACGAAAGTATGAGTTCTTTTTTTATTTCTCATACTATTTTATGAAAGCTTTTACCTCTTTTTACTGTATTTTGTATAGAAATTTCTGATAATATAAAGGTAGAATTTGAAAACAAAGGGGAGAAATGGTTATGAAGCTAGTCGTAATTAATGGTACACCAAGAAAATTTGGAAGAACTCGCGTGGTGGCAAAATATATTGCAGATCAATTTGAAGGGGAGTTATACGATTTAGCAGTAGCGGAATTGCCTATATATAATGGAGAAGAATCACAACGTGAATTAGAGGCAGTAAAAAAATTAAAAGCTTTAGTGAAAGCTGCAGACGGTGTAGTACTATGTACACCAGAATATCATAATGCGATGAGCGGAGCGCTGAAAAATTCGTTAGATTACTTAAGTAGCAGTGAATTCATCCATAAACCTGTCGCATTGCTAGCAGTTGCTGGAGGAGGTAAAGGGGGAATAAACGCATTAAATAGTATGCGCACTGTCGCTAGAGGCGTTTACGCAAATGCAATCCCAAAACAAGTAGTACTTGATGGATTACATGTGCAAGATGGTGAACTTGGAGAAGATGCAAAACCATTAATTCATGATTTAGTTAAAGAATTAAAAGCATATATGAGCGTATATAAAGAGGTGAAAAAACAATTAGGAGTTGAGTGATATGTCCTCTCTTTATCATGATTCTCGTTTGTATTACATTCTAGGAGCCAATAGTTTATCTGCTATTGGTTCTGGGATTGTTATGATTACGATTCCATGGCTATTGATTAGGGAAAGTGGAGGAGAGACGACATTTGGTTATGTTTCTATCGTTGCAACTCTCATAATGTTTTTATTAACGCCATTTATTGGGCAAAGTATAGATCGTTTTTCAAGAAAATATTTGTTGTTATGTAACGAAGGTATCGGGATAGCGATTATAGGAATGATGGCTATTTGGGGATTTGCTGGGCAATCATATAATTCTATTCATTACATTATTATTTATATAGCGGGTTCTTTCTATTATCTATTATTCTATCCTACAATTTTTGCATTCAACCAAGAAATATTTCAATCTGAGCATTATAAAAGTTTAAGCGGCACGATGGAAATACAAGGACAATTAACGCAAGTTATTTCAGGGGCAGCTGCTAGCTTTTTAATTGAGATCATTTCTTTGAAATGGATCTTGTTAGTAGATATGTTAACTTTTGCAGGAGCATTTTTTCTTTTCTTATGTATACCGTATGTAAAGAAAAAAGAAGTAAAACGGAAAGTAACATTTAAGAAGCAATTGTTCGAAGGTATTCATTTTATGAAAAAACGTCCTAAGTTCTTTTGGTTTTTACTTGCCACTTATATGCCGTTTATCGGTGTTATGATGGCAAATTATTTAATCCCAGTTTATATTTCAGATATACTCAAAGCTAGTGCCTCTGTATACGCGATAGAAGGTATGATGTATGGTGTAGGGGCTGTTATTGCGGGAATAAGTATTCCAATCATGATGAAATATGTCAAAATAGAAGTTTCAATCGTTATGACGATGTTTATTTATGTAATTTCAATTACCGCAATGATTATTGAGCCTTCCATTATGTTATTATATGGACTTGCGATTTTTCATGCGATTGGAAATGCTGGAACGAGAGTGGCGAGAAATGTATTGATGATGGAAGAAATCCCAAATGAATTAATGGGACGTGTGGACAGCTTATTTCGACTAATTGGTACAGGAATTCGAATTGTATTATTTATGTTGTTTACGGCAGGCGTATCTAAAGCCGGGGTAATGATCCCGTTTTACGTACTAAGCTTTATATTGATCCTATCATTAGGGATTGCTTTTTATTATGTAATTTCAAAACGTAAAATGAAAGCGAATGTGTCTAATAAATCAATTGTTTAAAAAATACTTCTGCCTCCTTTTATTTTTCTATATAATAAAAAGAAAGGGAGTGTTAACTTATTTATGAACAAATGGATATTGCTTATAATCTTATTACTACCTCCGCTATACATCATTTATATGACGATTCGAATGAATAAAGTTGCTCGTGAAAAATTGAGTAATCACTCTCCATACGTTCTTATATTAGGTGCAAAGTTATTTGGAGATAGGCCTTCTTTATCTCTTCAAAACCGTTTGGATGTGGCGCTAGAATATTTATATTCTCACCCTGAGGTGAAAGTAATCGTTTCAGGTGGTCAAGGGGAAGATGAAGATATACCGGAAGCTCACAGTATGCGAAACTATTTAATGGTACATGGTATAGATGAGAATCGTATTTTAATTGAAGACCGCTCTACAAATACGTATGAAAATTTAAAGTTTAGTATGGATTTATATGATGTAAAGCATGCGGTAGTTGTAAGTAATACGTATCATTTATATCGAACGAAAATAATTGCAAAGCGTTTAGGGATAAAGATGGAAGCACTAGCTGCTGAAACACCGATTCGTTCTAAGAAAAAAGCGTATGTGCGTGAATATGCTGCAATTATGAAAACGATATTGTTCGACCGTTAGAGCTCAAATGAGAGCTCTTTTTTTGTATAATAAAGCGTATCATTTGAAATGAATTCTATATTCCATCAAAATAAAGGAAACAACATGAAAGGAGTTGTGTCTGTGATTCAATTTAATCATGTGTCAAAAGCGTATGAAGATGGCACAAAAGCAGTGGATTCATTGCATTTAGAAATTAAAAAAGGAGAATTTTTTGTTCTCATTGGTCCGAGTGGTTGCGGGAAAACAACGACAATGAAGATGATTAATCGTTTAATTGAAACGACGGAAGGATCAATTTTAATCGATGGAAAAGATATTCAAGAATATAACATAAACGAACTGCGTTGGAATATAGGGTACGTGTTGCAGCAGATTGCGCTGTTTCCACATATGACAATTGCTGAAAATATTGCAGTTGTCCCTGAAATGAGAAAGTGGAGTAAGGAGAAAATAAAAACGCGTGTTGATGAACTGTTACATATGGTTGGATTAGAACCAGATGTATATCGTGATCGTATGCCAGATGAATTGTCGGGAGGACAGAAGCAGCGCGTTGGTGTCGTTAGGGCATTAGCTGCCAATCCGAAAATCGTTCTTATGGATGAACCATTTAGTGCGTTAGATCCATTAAGTAGGGAACAACTTCAGCAGGATATAGTGCAATTGCAAAAAAAAATTCAAAAAACGATAGTATTTGTAACGCATGATATGCAAGAGGCTTTATCACTTGGTGATCGCATTTGTGTAATGAAAGAAGGGAAAGTTGTTCAATTAGATACACCAGAAGGTATTATACATAATCCGAAAAATGAGTTTGTAGAGGAGTTCATTGGAAATCGTGGACGACCTTGGTATGAGGGGAAGAGTATAGAAGCGGTATTGCCGCTAGACAATCGTATACGAGTAGAAGGGAAGGCTCTATCTTTACATTCGACTTTACAAGAAGCGCTAGTCCGCTTACAAACTGAAGAGTCAGTGCCGGTTGAAGAAAATGGTCAATATGTTGGAGCGTTAACAAGTCGTCATATTGTCAATTACATTGTTGAACAAATGAAGGAGAGAGGCTAAACAGTGACTGATTTTATTCAAACGTTTCAAGAACGAAAAGTAGAATTGCTAAGTGCATTAAGTGAACATTTACAAATATCGCTTATTTCATTATTTTTTGCAGTAATTATTGCGGTGCCTCTTGGCATTCTATTAACGAGAAAAGAACGGATGGCTGAATTTATAATAGGGACTTCTGCTGTTATGCAGACTGTGCCATCACTTGCATTACTTGGACTTTTAATTCCATTAGTAGGAATCGGAAAACTTCCAGCCATTATCGCATTAGTTGTGTATGCACTATTACCTATTTTGCGAAATACTTATACAGGAATACGGGAATTAGATGAATCACTTATAGAAGCGGCGAGAGCTATGGGAATGAATAGCTGGAGAAGATTATGGAAGGTAGAGCTTCCTCTCGCATTGCCAATTATTATGGCTGGTATTCGGACAGCGATGGTATTAATTGTTGGAACGGCTACATTAGCTGCTTTAATAGGCGCTGGTGGACTCGGTAAGCTCATACTACTCGGTATCGATCGGAATGATCATGCGCTTATCATTTTAGGGGCCGTACCAGCTGCGTTACTCGCTTTATTCTTTGATATAGTACTTCGCATGCTTGAGAGGCCCAAACGCTCATATAAGCGCGTTATATTAACGATATGTATAGTTGGCGTAATGATCGCTTCGCCATTTCTTTGGAATACACAAAAGAAAGATATAGTTATTGCTGGAAAACTTGGATCTGAACCAGAAATTTTAATTCAAATGTACAAGCAACTTATTGAACAGGATACAGATTTACAAGTAGAATTAAAACCAGGCCTTGGGAAAACAGCATTTGTATTTGAAGCGTTAAAATCAGGTGAAGTAGATATATACCCAGAATTTTCAGGAACAGCTTTATCTACTTTCGTGAAAGAAGAACCGAAAAGTACAAATCGTGATGAAGTATATGAACAAGCGCGTATGGGAATGGAAAAGAAATATAATATGGTTATGTTAAAGCCAATGGAGTATAACAATACATACGCACTAGCTATGCCGAAAAAAATAGCAGATCAAAATAATATAAATACAATTTCTGATTTAGGAAATATTGCACAGGAAGCTAAGGTAGGATTTACATTAGAATTTGCTGATCGTGAAGATGGTTATAAAGGTATGCAAAAATTATATAACTATAAGTTTTTAAATGTTAAAACGATGGAACCGAAACTACGCTATAGCGCAATTCAATCGGGGGATGTTAACGTAATCGATGCATATTCAACAGATAGTGAACTTGAGCAATATGGACTTAAAGTGCTAAAAGATGATAAAGGACTATTCCCTCCTTATCAAGGAGCGCCATTATTAAGAAAAGAGACGTTACAGAAATATCCTGAGCTTGAAAAAACATTGAATAAATTATCTGGAAAGATTACAGATGAAGAAATGCGAAAAATGAATTACGAAGTAAATGTGAATGGGAAAAGTAGTGAAGAAGTAGCAAAACAATTTTTACAAAAAGAGAATTTACTTCGTTGATTTTACAAGAAATATACAACTTTATATGTTTGAAATAACCGTTCATTACAAAATGAACGGTTATTTTGTGCATACTTATACATTTTTTCAAAAAAGTATTCCATTTTTCTTCATTTTATTTTAGAATAAGTAATGTTTTCCTGAAAAAATATAAGAGAAACGTCTATTAGAGAAAAGGTGACTTTAATAGTTGAACGAACATAACACCTAGAATGACAGATGGGGTGGTACAAATAGAAAAGAAGTTAGGTTTTTTTCCGTTAATCGCATTAGTAGTTGGAACAATGGTTGGTGGCGGTGTTTTTAGTTTACCGCATGATTTAGCAGTAGGAGCAAATAGTGGTGCAACAATAATTGGTTGGTGTATTACAGCGATGGGAATGATTCCGCTTGCGCTCGTATATCAAACGTTAGCAAGACAAAAACCGGAGCTTGAGGGCGGAATTTATAGTTATGCACGAGCTGGTTTCGGTGAATATATTGGTTTTAACAGTGCGTGGGGGTACTGGCTGGCAGGAATTTTAGGAAATGTCGCAACAATTATGTTGTTGTTTAGCACATTAGGTTATTTCTTCCCGATTTTTAAAGGAGGGAATAATATTGCGTCTATCGTTGGTGCCTCTCTTTTATTATGGACACTTCATTTTCTTATTTTATTTGGAATTCGTGAAGCGTCCATTATGAATGTTATCGCAACAATTGGGAAATTAGTTCCGATCTTATTATTTATTGTTGTGATGGTAACGGCGTTTCGCTGGGATACATTTACACATGACTTTTGGGGCGAAGGAACAATCTCAGTTTCCTCTGTACTAGGTCAAGTGAAAAATACAATGCTTGTAACTCTTTGGGTGTTCATTGGGGTTGAAGGAGCAGTTGTATTATCAGGAAGAGCTAAAAATAGCAGAGATGTTGGAAAAGCGACAGTACTTGGGTTAATTTTAGTTATGTCTATTTATATTTTAATTTCTGTTCTGTCAATGGGAGCTATGACGAGAAATGAACTTTCGGTTTTAGAAACTCCTTCAATGGGACATGTATTAGAACATGTTGTTGGACCATGGGGGGCAGTTGCGATTAACATCGGTTTAGTTGCTTCACTTGTAGGGACATTGATTGGTTGGTTTTTACTTGTTTCTGAAATTTCGCATGTAGCAGGAAAAGATGGCGTGTTTCCGAAAGTCTTTACGAAAACAAATAAGAAGCAAACGCCGCATATGGCATTATGGATTTCAAATATCGTTGCCCAAATTATATTTATAATCGTTCTGTTTTCAGAATCGACATATCAAATTATGTATTTTATTGCGTCAACATCAATTTTATTACCGTATTTATTATCAGCGCTATTTCAATTGAAATTAGTCATTACGAAAGAGCTGAAAGTTGCGAGAGTAAAAAATGGCTTATTAGCTTTAATTGCTTGTGTATATTCTGTATGGCTCATTTATGCAGCTGGTTTAAAGAATTTATTACTTGTTTCAATTGTATATGGAATCGGGATTATCGTGTACGTTTTTGCAAGAAAAGAAAAAGGGAATCGTTGTTTTGTAGGTATAGAGAGATATGTGATGTGGGCAATTGTTATTGCAGCTATCACATCACTTTATATGTTACTGACAGGAAATATAAAAATGTAAAAGTCCTTTTAATTTAAAGGGCTTTTTTCCTTGTCTAGAGAATATTTAATACATAAGATATTCAGGAGGGATGAAAATGGAAGAAAAAGAACAGTTGTCTAGAATTATGGATTTAGCTAGTGATTTAAGGAAAGTATTAGTACAAGAATCTTTTTTTAATCATCATCCTGAACTTCGAGGCGTGATTGAAAATTTAGCGAGTTCTGTAGAGAATTTGGCGAGTTTGCAGCAAAATAAAGATGAAAATGCCGAAGATCGATTACGGTACGTACTTGCTAAAATGAAAATCGCTCATAATGCCATTTTACAAGAAAAAAAAGCATTTCCTTCTCATTAATATACGTTTTAATTTTGAACCTGACGGATGACGTCAGGTTTTTTATTTCTAGTTTTAGATTGTAGTTCATACACTAAGAATAGTATGAAAAAAAGAAGGTGACTACGTTGAAGTTACATAAAGCTCTTCATCCAAGTTTTATAAAGCGAATGTATTATATGAGGTTTATTGGGAAGTTTGCAAAAGCTGAGGGAGAGAAGAATGGGGAAAATTTCTTTGTACAATGTCTTTCTCCAATACCTTTAACTTTACAAGAGTTATTTCCGACTGGAAAATATTTGTTTGAAGGATTATGCAGTAATAAAAAGAATGAAAAAATCTTTACTGATTTAAAGAAGCGTAAATTAGAAAAGCAACTGGTTATGTTTCGTCTTTATTATGATCGTGGAAATTTATTACTGGAATTAATATGCACAGAAGAGCCTCGGGAAATAGCATCTTCATATAAATTGATTCCTTCACCAAAGGTCTCAAATTATAAAAAGAGAGCGTCTTTGGAACGGAAGTTAGGCAACGGGTACTTATCATTTCTTATGCCTAAATTACCAAAAGACTTTGAGCCTCCAGAATTATTGTGGCATGAAGGAAGGCTATATGGAAATTTATCGTTAAAATCATCAATAAGTTCAATTTCATATTTTGAGCAAAGAAAAGAATGTAAATATATTGAAATAAACGAGTGGATGAAACATGTAGAAATAGCAGTAGATGATCATTTATATTTTGTAAGTGAAAATGTGTATGCCCAACTAAATAAACGAATTGTTGAAGAAGGTAAGTTAGTTGAAGTAGAAGATATTAAAATGCAAAAGGAGGACTGGGAATGGGATGAGCGTGAATCCTCTTTTTTGCAGTATGTACAAAGTATGGTTCGTAATAAAGGGCTATATTTGGATGATACAGATATATATAATTTTCACATTAGTATTAAAACCAATATGTTAACAATTGTTGGTGGTATACCAGGTGTTGGGAAATCACGCTTTGTGCAAGCTTATGCAGAAGCACTTGGGTTACGTTATGGTGAAGAATTAATTTGGATTCCGATTTCACCATCGTATCAAGAACCACATGATATTCTCGGTTACCTTCATCCGAATGGTAATTTTATTGAAAGTGAAACGAAGTTAGTTCGGACATTGTTAAAGGCTAAAGAAAACCCAAATCAGTTGTATATAATTGTATTCGATGAAATGAACATGTCACATATTGAGCATTGGTTTACTCCGTTTCTATCTGTTCTTCAACTTGAAAAGAAAAATCGTATTTTGAGTTTGTATGAGAAAGTACAAGAAATAGAAAATCAAATTCCACCTTCAGTGGAAATTGGTGAGAATATTATTTTCGTAGGCACTGTAAATTTTGATGAAACGACGAAAGAGCTTTCCGATCGATTATTAGATCGAACAAATTTGATTACATTACAAAAAATTCCGTTTTGCGAGATGAGTATAGAACATGAGAAAGTTGTTCAGCAACCCCCGCTGAAAGTAACAACGGGAGAATTTCGACTCAATTGGTTTAGGAATAAAGAGATGATCGAAGTGTTTACTGAAGAGGAATTAGAGTTATTGGATAAGTTACATGATGTATTATCATCACACGATATATCAAAAGGAATTTCTTTCCGATGTGCAAGCGCAATCGCTACGTATTTGCAAAATATACCGTTCCAAAATAATCAATCCTATATGATTAGCAGGGAAGAAGGTTTTGATTTGCAAATAAAGCAACGTGTATTAACGAAATTAAGGGGGACAGAAATGACAGTGGGCTCTCTACTTTCTGAAGAAGCAAAAAGGGGAGCGACATTGATACCACTTTTACAGTCTCCGCTTGCAAATCGTGTATCTACATTTGAACATTCTCTAGCTTATATAAGACAAAAGCGTAGAGAACTGGAGCTGTATGGCTATGCAAAATGAGGAGCGTTATGAAACAGCAATCGTCGATACGAAAGAAACGCTCCCGTTTGTATTGAAGCTAATTATTGGTACTGAGGGGAAAGGCGATTTTATCCTTTTAAACCGGCTTTGTACGTCTACTACAGCACTAGTTCAATGTATTTATAAAGTACAGGAATTAAAACCACTGAAATTGCATTTCCATTATCAAAATCCAATGGATATTACATTCGTATGGAATAAAGTATATGAGGGACAAAAGAATATAAAAGAGTCACAATATGAATTAAATGAAAAAAAACAAAGAGTATTAGTGTATGAACATGGAAAAACTGAATTTTTTTATCCGTGGCGCTGTGGCTTATACCATTTTGAAGTGCGTATAGAAGATAGAACTTATTATGGTGCGTTTCAAGTTGTTCCTAAAAACTTTTTTGATGACCAATTTGAAATGATTCAAGATTATGTGAAGTCAATTTTAAACGAGTTAATTTTAGATAGAGGTTATTACAAGAAAACTTTCTCAGCACTTAGCGATATTGAAGATTCTTCTTATTTGGTACTGTTAAGAAAGTTGCCACAAAAAATGAAAAGAATAAAACAAATTTTTAAGAAAGTAGAATCGAATGCGGAATTTGTACACGAATATGAATGGGAAACGAAAGAGCGGAAGACAACGAGAAAAACTGCCATTATGACAGAAAGAAAGCTTTATGCGAAATATTACAACCGTAAATTTAAGGAGAAAAAAAATAGTATTGAAAATGCATTTCTTAAATTTAAAACGATGCAATTCTATTATTATTTACTTGAAGCAGAAAGTTTTGTACGCAAAACTATTGAAATACTAGAAGGAGAAAAGAAGAAAAAGTCAGATGAATTTCAGGCTGTTAAAACAATTATGAAAACGATTGAACGAAATGGATCCGTGACGGATAGGGAAAAACAAAAATATAGAAATTTACATTTACTGAAAGAAGCAGATTTACGGAAAAGTTCTGTGAAAATACAAGAATATAAAATATTAGCTCATATCGTATATGAAAGCGTGCAATACTTTCGAAATTTATTGTATTCTCCATTTTGGAGGGAAGTTTCTGAAACAGCTACCATTAATTCGAACACTTTATCTATACCGCATCAACAATTAATCCACCATTTAGAATTGTTACCGCAACATACAGAGCAACCCCCATCTTTATTATTCGTATATAAACCAACGTTTTTAGTGTATGAGTATTACGCTTTTTTTATCGTTATTTCTATATTAGAACAAATCGGATTTGAAGATAAGAATCCTATCCGTGAACAAATACAAGAACATTTTTATTTAGACGGATTACAAGATGGAACGACAGTGATATTACATCGAGATGATATAAAAGTGCACGTAGCGTTTAATGATTTAATTGAAACACACCCTCTTATCGCACTAAGCAAAGGAAGTAATTTTTATAACGGAGAGGACACAAAGAAGCCGGATATTCGTTTAGATTGTTATGTAAAGGAAGAAGAAAAGTATGTATATAAATCTTCTATTATTATCGAAGTGAAATACAGCCCTATGTACAATATTTTTCAGCCTGTCGGTAATACGAAAGCAACTGAGCAAATGTATAAATACTGGTCCATTAAGTATGTAGAAGAACAGAATGGCAAACGAATTTTTAAGCGAAGAGCGATTTATGAAGTGATTTGTGTATATCCAGGTAGCCATATGCATAGTAAAAAAATTGAATCTGGTTGTGGAGTGTTTTTACAACTATATCCATATAAAACGAAACAAGGAGAAGAGAAGTTGGCTGGGAAGCATGGGATGATTCAAATTTTTGAGAAATGGTTAAAAAGTAATAAAATGTAAAAGGAATCCTTTTTAATGAAGGATTTCTTTAGGTTAAGAAGAATTATATGCCATAAGGAAAGAAGCATAACGTGGGTCGAACTTGAAAGGATAAACATTTTTCATTGGAGCAATTAACTTTCTTTGTATGTATGATTGTATAAGAAAGTAAGAAATGGTACATGCGGGGGAAAAGAGTGTGAAATAGGAATTTAATTCAATTTGCAGAATATAATAAGACATAAATATTTTTAGTTGCATACGAAGATTTGTTCTTATATGATAGTAAGTGAAAGCGTTATCAAAAACAGAACGGCGATGGGAAAGGCGGGTAAATATGTTCCAGCGTGTTCAAACAAAGGAAGAACATTTTTGGTTCGAGCAACTGTGGGGAGATTTTTGTGAAGAAAGAAACTTAATGTTTGTAGAACGTAATTTAAATCCATCACGATTTTTATTAATAGAAGATGAACATCATATTGGTACAGTAGAATGTATTAAGTTTACAGTACCTGAACAATCAAATTCTGAGTTTTTCTATCCGTTTTCTAAAAATGATTTAGTGAAAGATTTGAAAAATGTGTATGAAATAGGAAAGTTAAGTATTGCTAAAACGTCTCGGGGGAGAGGACATTTCAAAAGGCTGGCAGCTATTTTATTTATGCATGCGTTAGAGACGAAAGCGGAATGGTATATTGCAGCAGTTACAAAAAGAATGTATATGTATTTACTTACACTCGGTTTTCCAATTGAACCGATAGATAGTCCATTCCAGTTTCATGATACTTTACAAGGTGTACCAGTGCGGATTCATGCTCGAAAAGGGGCTACACATCTGTATTCTTTGAAAGAATTCCGTGATATTATTCAAGGGAATGCTCATGCGCAGGTACTTATTGCAGAATACAGTAAAAATATTATGTTAACAAAATGAAAATATATGAATATGTATAGTATGAAGAAGGATGTCATATTACAGTCATCTTTCTTCATACGAAAAAGTAGACCCTTATTTTTGTAATAAGGGTCTAAAAGGTTATAGTCCAAATATACTAAAAATCATTTTACGACGCTTCGGTTTCTTTTCTCTTTCATATGTTGGTTTTGCATCAGGAGTAATGTATATTGGTTCTTCTTTTTTTAGGGCAGCTTCTAGTTTTTGAATTCGTTCTAACATTTCCTCCATTTCGCGGCGATGTTGTAAAAGTTGGTATGTAACGACATCATTTGCTTTATCTTGCATTTGTTCTTCCATTCGATCTAGTCTTCTTGTAATTGTGGTTAATTGAGCTGTTAATTGTTTAAAATCATTCGATGATGTATTTTGAACAATTGTGTTTACTTGAGTTTTTAATTTTTCTACATCATTTGAAGATGTTTTTTGAGTAGTTTGAGAGTTTTGAGGCTGGTCCATTTGAGAACGATGGTATTCTAACATTAAATCTAAATCACCTTGTGTAAAAATAAAATGACCATATTTATTTTTTTTTATCGTAAGATTTAATTGTTGTGCAATCCGGACAACAGCCTTTGGGCTAACACCTAATTTCTTTGCGATAAATGGTGTTTTATATTCCAAAATAATCCCTCCTATATATATCCTGTTGAATGATTTCTAGTTATGTAGCAAGTTCCCTTCAGGTGTGACAAAAGAAGTGTGGAATCGGCAAAGAAAGTGTTTTTTCACGAAGTTCAGCTGTTTAGCACATACGATTTATATAAATCATTTTCAGTTATCGGAAAATTGGGCTTATTATAGTTTGACGATAATAAGCTAATTAGATTATCATAATTATAAATATCTTTTTTATGTATGCATATAATATATAAAAAGGTGGTTACTAATGTAGAATTTTATTAGAGTATAAGAATGCTTACTTCACTTGAATAAATTTAAGTAGGAGGTGGCTTCCTTGCTTACACTGTAAGTAAGGAAAAGTATTTGGACATATATAGTATAAGTATAGTGATTGTTTTAATTGCCTTAACGGCATTTTTCGTTGCAGCAGAATTTGCAATTGTTAAAGTGAGGAGTTCACGAATTGACTATTTAATTGCAGAAGGAAATAATCGTGCAATATCTGTCAAAACAATCATTACAAACTTAGACGAATATTTATCAGCTTGTCAATTAGGAATAACTGTTACAGCTCTTGGGATTGGGTGGTCTGGTAAACCTGCGCTAAAGCACATGTTTGATGTGTTGTTTGCAAATTGGAACGTCCCTACTCAACTCGCAGACATTTTCGCTATAATTTTGGTATTTTTGTTTATCACATTTTTCCATGTGGTAGTAGGAGAGTTAGCTCCAAAAACATTTGCGATTCAAAAAGCAGAACAAGTGAGTTTCTTTGTTGCTAAGCCACTCATTTTGTTTTATCGGATTGCATTCCCATTCATTTGGATTTTAAATGGATCAGCTCGGTTAATTACAAAGTTTTTTGGGTTGAAACCACCAAAAGGGCATGATGAAGTGCATTCAGAAGAAGAATTGCGGTTGTTAGTTTCAGAAAGTTATAAAAATGGTGAGATTAATCAATCTGAATATAAGTATGTGAATAAAATATTTGAATTTGATGATCGTATTGCGAAAGAAATAATGGTACCACGAACAGAGATGAATATTTTAAATAAAGAAATGCCTGCTGAAGAGGCTTTACAAAAAATGTCTCATGAAAAATATACGAGGTATCCGGTTGTTGATGGTGATAAGGACCATGTAATAGGCTTTGTGAATTTTAAAGATATATTTACAGATTTTGTGAAGCATCGAGTTGTTAGTGAAAAGACAGTGGAGCAATATATTAGGCCAATTATTTTAGTTATTGAATCTATCCCAATTCATGATCTATTTTTAAAAATGCAAAGAGAAAGGACACATATCGCTATATTAATTGATGAATATGGTGGTACATCAGGTCTTGTAACCGTTGAAGATATTTTAGAAGAAATTGTAGGGGATATTCAAGATGAGTTCGATACTGATGAACAACCGGAGATCCAACAAGTTAGTGAGACGAAAACGATTTTAGAGGGAAAAGTACTTGTTAGTGAAGTGAACGCATTATTAGGTTTGACTATTGATGACGATGATGTCGATACGATTGGCGGTTGGATTTTAACAAAAAATATTGAGATTTCCGAAGGCGATACCATTAAAATTGAAAATTATAAATTTTGCGTGAAAAAATTAGATGGACACTATATTAAGAGGTTAGAAGTAACGAAACCTTCAGAATCGATTGTTATTGTAGGAGATGAAAAAAAGATTTCGCTCCAAGAACAAATTAGTTCGTAAACTCTGCCTTGTAGCAGAGTTTTTTTGAGCAAAATGTTTTTTGGTGTATTAGGGCTATGATACAATTACATAAGTCAGACCTTTCACTAGGTGAAGTAAATGTAATGTATTATTGTATACATATATTTGGAAGGAGAACCACTATGAAAAAGCATTTATATATAAATGGGATATGGAAATCAGTAGGGACGTATAAACCATTGTATGCACCATATTCTGAAGAAACATTAGCGGAGATTGCGCAAGGTACAGAAGATGACGTTAAGGAAGCAGTAGTTTCAGCTAAAAATGCAATGAAAGAAATGAAAAAATTATCTGCATACGATCGCGCAACCATTTTAGAAAAGGTTGCACAAAAAATGGATGAGAGAAGAGAAGAGTTTGCAGAGATTATCGCAAAAGAAGCTGCAAAACCAATTCGTGCTGCACGGGGAGAAGTAGATCGCACTGTTCAAACATATAAGTTTGCAGCTGAAGAAGCGAAGCGAATATATGGTGAGACGTTACCATTAGATGCTGCGCCAGGAGCAGAGGACCGTATAGCGTATACAATTCGACAACCAATCGGGGTTATTGGTGCTATTACACCGTTTAATTTTCCACTTAATTTAGTAGCACATAAAGTGGGTCCAGCAATTGCGGCTGGAAATACTATTGTGCTAAAGCCAGCAGACCAAACGCCACTTTCGTCGTATGCATTGGTAGAATTATTTGAAGAAGCTGGTTTACCAAAGGGAGCTTTCAATATAATTTCTGGACCTGGATCTGTTGTAGGTGAGGCATTAGTAAAAGATGAGAACGTTGCTAGTATTACTTTTACAGGAAGTCCGAAAGTAGGTATTGAAATTAAGGAAAAATCTGGATTGAAACGAGTGACGTTAGAATTAGGATCGAACGCTGCTGTAATTATTGATGAAGATGTTGAATTGACAGACGAAATAATTGAACGTGTAAAATGGGGCGCGTTTGTGAATAATGGACAAGTTTGTATTTCAGTACAACGTGTTTTTGTGCATGAATGCAAAATGGAGGAGTTTATTACAAAATTAACGAAAGCAATGGAAAACGTTGTAGTAGGAGACCCGCTTCATGAAGAAACAGATGTATCGGCACTTATTTCAAAAAACGATGTAGAACGTATAAATTCATGGGTGGAAGAGGCAGTTAAGGAAGGAGCAAATGTTGTATACGGTGGTAACAAACGTGATGCAAGGATTTTTGAACCAACTGTATTAACAAATGTTCCAGAGTATGTATCTGTTCAGTGCCAAGAAGTATTCGGTCCACTTATGACTGTAAATACATTTAAAGAATTTGATGAGGCTTTAGAACAAGTAAATAATTCACGTTATGGATTACAAGCAGGTGTATTTACAAACAATCTATGTAAAGCAATGCGTGCAATTGATGAATTAGAAGTCGGTGGTGTCATGATTAATGATATTCCAACGTTCAGGGTAGATCATATGCCTTATGGTGGTGTAAAAGAGAGTGGCACAGGCCGTGAAGGGATTAAATATGCAATAGAAGAAATGACAGAAATGAAATTAATATGTATTAAAAAATAAAAAGTACACTTTTTTAATCAAGTGTACCTTTTATTTTACTTCATTTCTTGTTTGAAAATATCATCTTCGGCATAAATGTGTTCTTTATCTACAGCAGTGCTATGAGATAGTACTAAACCGATTGGTGTTTCTGTGCCTTTATTTTGAACAATTGTAAAAGGAACATTTTTTTCATTTGCTAATTTAATGTATTTTGATAAATGTGGGTAAGCAATGCTACCATTTAGGAATAGTTGTAATGATTGAGAAGAACGCATGCTACCTGTTACTTCTGTATACACATTACTTTGCATTACTTGACCGATGGTTAAAGCGATTTCTACACGCTCACGTAATGTAGTTAAGTACATATTACGTTCTTCTGGTTTGTTTTGCTTTTGGCCATATATGCCTTCTTGGAGATAGTCTTCCACATTTTTATTTACCATATTTTTCACACCTTTCACTTCTTATTGTACGCAAGAATTAAAAAGGATGCAAAAAAAGTAGTTTTGAACAGGAAAATAATTTAAAAAATGAGAAGGGAAAAGGGATATATGAATACAACTTATTTAAATAAGAAAGGAAAAATAAATTTTATCAACAGAAATTAACAAAATGTGACAAAAATCTATTAACGAAATGTATTTTTTGTGTTAATATTCAAAATATAAAGGGTATTCGTCGTATGGAAATGGAGGGAATGGAGGTTTTTCCAATCGATAAGGATATTAAAGAAGTATTTTGTTCGCACTTGAAAAACAACAGGCACCAATTCGTAGAGAACTGGAAAAACAAAATGATAATTTCCGAAAAAGATCCATTTAAACAAGAAGTTGTTCAAAATGGAGAAAATTTATTAGAGTTAATTATCGAACTTATTATGGAAGATAAAGACATTAATTATCTTCAGCCATTATGTGAGAAAATGGCTATTGAGCGTGCAGGTGCAGATGCGAATATTGGAGATTTTGTTTACAATGCAAATGTGGGAAGAAATGAACTTTTTGAAGCAATGTGCGAATTGGATGTAAGCGCCCGTGAATTGAAACCGATTATGGCCAAAATACATACTTGTTTTGACAAATTAATTTATTATACCGTTTTAAAATACTCAGAAATTATATCGAGGAATTTAGAAGAAAAACAGCAATATATAAATGAAACACATAAAGAAAGACTTACGATTCTAGGGCAAATGTCGGCTAGTTTTGTGCATGAATTTCGTAATCCGCTAACTTCGATTATGGGATTTGTCAAGCTATTGAAGACAGACCATCCTCATCTATCGTATTTAGATATTATTTCACATGAATTAGATCAATTGAATTTTAGGATTTCGCAATTTTTACTTGTATCGAAAAAAGAAATGTGGAATGAATCGGAACGTTTTTGGCTAAATGACTTATTTCAAGATACTATACAATTCTTATATCCAAGTTTAGTTAATGCAAATGTTTTGATTGAAAAGAATTTGCCGTATCCTATTCCACTCGTTGGTTACCGGAGTGAAGTGAGGCAAGTAGTTTTAAATATTTTAATGAATTCGATTGATGCTCTTGAATCGGTGAAAGAAGAGCGGAAAATTATCATTGATGTATTTGAAGAGGATCAGGCTGTGCGCATTGTTATAAAAAATAATGGACCTATGATTCCAGCAGAAAATGTAGAGACTATTTTTGAGCCATTTGTAACTACTAAAAAGCTAGGAACTGGTATCGGATTATTTGTATGTAAACAAATTGTAGAAAAACATAATGGATCCATATTGTGTCGTTCGAATAACGATTGGACAGAATTTCAAATTACGTTTCACAAGTAAACAGTCTACACCATACGAATGGTGTAGACTGTTTTAATTTGTAAGTATAACGGTCTCTAATTTTGGATCCTCAGTTGAATAACCTACCATTGAAATTGTGTAAATTGTATTTGGTTCAACGTTGAATTTCGGAATGGTTAATAGTACTTTTTTTGTATCCGCAAGTGAAACTTCAATATCTGCTGTACCAGGGCTAACTTGTAAAAAATCTGTTATTTGTTTAAAGAGTACATTTTCAAATAAATGATCCCCATCTTTTAAATTTACATTTACTACTGGAGTGTCTGGTGAAAAATGTGCAAACCGTATTTTTGCTTGACCAGATGGTAAATGAGTATTATCAAGAATAGGTTGTAATTGGAGATGATTATCGCTATTGACCGCTGCAAGGGTATAAGCGTGATTCCCCATTATTGGTACTAATGCTGAGAATATTGGAGTTTCGTTTCCGACAGGGACAATATCAATACGGTATTTACCTTGTACTAATGATAAATAAGGACTGAATTGTTTAAAAGAAATATTTTTAATAACCTTTTGTCCGTTTATTATAATATCAACTGCTGGTGTATGGGGAGCTGTGTGAAAAATTCTCATATGTGACGGTAAAGTTGCTTCTTGTGAATCTCTCTTTTCATATGCTTGTACAAGTTTTGTAATTGCATCATGGTATTTCATATAGAGTTCTACATATCTTTTAGGATTGCTATATTGATAGTAACGAGCGAGCTGTTCGTAACGTGCAGCTTCTTGTCCATACTTTTCAATTTCGGATTGAGTCATGAACATTCCTCCTTTATCATCATTACAAATATATGCGAAGCTAGAAAGAGGTTATGCAAAAAACTTACCTTTCTAGAAGGAAAAGTTAAAATGGGGATTTTTTTATTTATAGGCAAACACACATACAAATCGATAATTGTCCTACATAAATTATAAAGGAAAGGTAGTTTGACTTTTATGGAAGGAGTGGAACCCTAGGGATGGGGATATCCCAATAGTTATTGGGAATGAAGTTATGGAGGATTTGGTGCAATAGGCTGTGGGACGAATTATGGATTTGCATTATGAGTATTTCTATTAATTTTAGAGATGCGTTGGATAAGGTAATACCGATAAAAGAGCGTCGTGCCGAACTGATTAATATGGTTAATCGGTTCTTTTTTTATTGTTCTAAACAGGTGATACTATTTGTTAAGTAATCGTTACGATAAATATGGCGAAGTAAAATGTCGAATTTTGTTTGAAAATATGCAATATAAAGTAGGATAATAGGAAGGAGAATAACGGGAGTTCCGTCGAAGTTTACACAATGTCAGCAATTGAGGGAAGCTGATATTATGTTGAAAAAATATTCGATTTATTGTTATCTTAAATCAGGAAGGGGTATTTAAGGGTAAAGATAAGGATTGGTCTTCGTGTTCGATTCTGAATTTTCTGTTTTATAATTAATATTTAGCACTCATTTGTATATTTTATAATAGTTTTTTGATAAATTCACTGCTTTCGCAGAGGGTTCTTTTTTATGAAAGAAACGTCAATTTTCTTCATATATATATACAAATTGGAGAAATGGGGGAGCGCTATGCGCGATTACTTAATTAAGCCACTTGTTGGTCAGCCGTATCCAATGATTTCACATGGAAAAGGTGTTTATTTATATGATCAAAACGGAAATAAATATTTTGATGGTTCGTCAGGAGCGATTACGGCAGGTATTGGACATGGCGTAACAGAGATTGCGGAAGTTATTAAAAAACAGGCAGAGGAGATTGCGTTCGTTTATAGATCACAGTTTACGAGTGAACCGGCTGAAAAATTAGCGAAGAAGTTGAGTGATTTAAGTGTAGGAGATTTGAACTGGAGCTTTTTTGTGAATAGTGGTACGGAAGCAAATGAAACAGCTATGAAAATCGCAATTCAGCATTTTCAGGAGCGTGGCATTCAAGGGAAACATAAAATTTTGTCACGGTGGATGAGCTATCACGGGATTACAATGGGAGCTTTATCTATGTCTGGGCATCCACTGCGCAGACAACGTTTCGTTTCTATTTTGGAAGATTATCCGACTATTCCAGCGCCATATTGTTTCAGATGTCCTGTACAAAAGGTATATCCAACATGTCAACTTTCTTGTGCGACTGAACTAGAAAGAGCGATTGATCGAATTGGTGCAGAGCATATTGCAGCTTTTATTGCTGAACCGATTATCGGAGCTGCTGGAGGCGCGGTTGTCCCACCGAAAGAATACTATAAAGTAATTAAAGATATTTGTAGTCATTACGATATATTATTTATTGCGGATGAAGTAATGACTGGACTTGGTCGTACTGGTGCATGGTTTGCTATGGAGCACTGGGGTGTAGAACCGGATATTATGACCCTTGGTAAGGGGCTAGGAGCGGGTTATACACCAATGGCAGCGACAATTGTAAGTGACCGTGTTATGGAGCCGATTTTACATGGATCACGTTCTGTAATGAGCGGGCATACGCTTAGTGCAAATCCATTGTCTGCAGCAACGGCTTTAGCTGTTATTGAATATATGGAGAAACATAATTTACCTGAAAAAACAGCAGAAAAGGGAGAGTATTTATTAAAAGGTTTGCAGAAAGTTCAACAACAATCGACAATCATTGCCGATGTGCGTGGAAAAGGGTTGCTAATTGGAATAGAATTGCAACCGTTTACAAAGGCATCAGAGCTTATTTCAGTTGCTGCTAAAAATGGACTGCTCTTATACCAAGCTGTTTCAGGGCAAGCAGGAAAAGAGGATAGTGCACTGCTTGTTGCACCACCAATGACAACTACATATTCCGAGTTAGATGAATTACTTTCAATTTTTGTACAGAGCGTGGAAGAGATGATGCAAAAAGGAGGGCATAGTATCGCATGACAACCATTACAAATACATTCGGTAAATTAAAAGAAATAGAGGAAGTAATTTCTTTGTTCCATGATGATATGACATTAATGTTTGGGGGATTTGGAGGAATCGGATCCCCTCCATCTTTAATTCAAGCTGTTTTAGATAAAGGTATTACAAATTTAAATTTAATAGGAAATGATACTGGATTTCCTGATGTAGGAATCGGTCGTCTTGTTACGAATGAAAGGGTTAAATCTTTAGTTACTTCTCATATTGGGTCAAATCCAAATGCGGGAAGACAATTAAATGAAGGAAGATTGCAAATTGAATTCTCTCCGCAAGGAACACTCGCAGAGCGTATTCGCGCTGGCGGTGTAGGGCTTGGTGGTATTTTAGTTGATGTTGGTGTTGATACGATTGTAGAAGAAGGAAAACGAACAGTTGAAATGAATGGAAAGACATATTTAGTTGAAACAGCTTTAACGGCTGAAGTCGCAATTGTATATGCGAAAAAAGCGGATCCGTTTGGCAATCTTGTATTTGATAAAAGCGCTCGTAATATGAATCCACACGTAGCTATGGCTGGTGACATAACGATTGTAGAAGCAGAAGAAATTGTTCCACTTGGAAGTTTAGATCCAGAAGAAATTGTCGTCCCAGGTGTATTTGTAAATTATATCGTGCCATCGGAAGGAGTGAATTGGAAATGGGTATGGGCGTAGAAGTAAGAGATAAGATTGCAAGACGTGCAGCGAAAGAAATTCAAAATGGTATGCTTGTAAATTTAGGTATTGGGATTCCATCGCTTGTACCGAATCATTTGCCAGAAGATATGAATGTTATGTTTCATGCGGAAAACGGTATTGTTGGTATGGGACCAACGCCAAGTAAAGGGAATGAAGATGAGAATTTATGTAACGCAGCTGGTTTACCAACATCTCTTATTACAGGAGCAAGTTATTTCGATAGCTGCATGGCGTTTGGCATGATTCGAAAAGGATTACTTGATGTTACGATACTTGGTTCGTTACAAGTAAGTGAAAATGGTGATTTAGCGAACTGGATTGTACCAGGAAAACGCGTTCCAGGTATTGGAGGAGCGATGGATTTAGCACAAAAAGCGAAGCGGGTCGTTGTTGTGATGAATCATGTTGATAAATACGGAAATGCAAAGATTGTTTCGGAATGTACATTGCCATTAACTTCGAAAAAATGTGTAGATTTAATTATTACAGAAATGGCTGTTATGGAAGTGACTCCAGGAGGACTTGTCTTACAAGAATTAATGAGTCCGTACACTGTAGAAGATGTAAAACAACATACGACAGCTGATTTTCATATAAGCTCAAATTTACTAGTAATTGAATGAGGGGAGTTGTAATATATGGAGCAATTAAAAAAACAAGTTTGTGATTATATTGAGAGTCATGAAGAAGAGAGCGTAAAATTTTTAACACGATTAATTCAAGAAAAGAGCGTATCTGGTGATGAAAGTGGTGCGCAGGCAATTGTTATCGAAAAGTTGCGTGAGTTAGGTCTAGACCTTGATATTTGGGAGCCTGCTTTTAATGAAATGAAAGAGCACCCTTATTTCGTATCACCTCGTACAAGCTTTACAGATAGCCCGAACATTGTAGCGACTTTAAAAGGAAGTGGCGAAGGGAAATCTATGATTTTAAATGGGCATATTGACGTCGTGCCAGAAGGGGATGTAAATCAGTGGGACCATCATCCGTATAGTGGAGAGAACATAGGAAACCGCATATATGGGCGTGGAACAACAGATATGAAAGGCGGCAATGTCTCACTTATGCTTGCGATGGAAGCAATTATTGAATCTGGTATTGAACTAAAAGGTGATATACATTTTCAAAGTGTAATAGAAGAAGAGAGCGGTGGGGCAGGAACATTAGCTGCTATTTTACGAGGGTATAAGGCAGATGGCGTTATTATTCCTGAGCCGACGAATATGAAGTTTTTTCCGAAACAACAAGGGTCAATGTGGTTTCGTCTACATATAAAAGGAAAAGCAGCACACGGTGGTACACGGTATGAAGGAGTAAGTGCAATTGAAAAAAGTATGTTTGTTGTAGATCATTTGAGAAAATTAGAAGAGAAGAGAAACGGTCGAATTACAGATCCGTTATTTAAGGGGATTCCGATTCCAATTCCAATTAACGTTGGGAAAATTGAAGGGGGAAGCTGGCCAAGTTCTGTTCCCGATTCATTAATTTTAGAAGGAAGATGTGGTATTGCGCCGAATGAGACTATAGAGGCAGCAAAAGAAGAGTTTGAAGGCTGGATTGGTGAATTAAAAGAAGTGGATAGTTGGTTTGTAAAAAATCCTGTAGAAGTAGAATGGTTTGGAGCGAGATGGGTTCCTGGTGAACTAGAAGAAAATCATCCACTTATTACAACGCTTCAACATAACTTTGTTGAAATCGAAGGGAACGAACCGATTATAGAAGCTTCGCCATGGGGAACAGATGGAGGTTTGTTCACACAAATCGCTAACGTACCAACGATAGTATTTGGTCCAGGAGAGACGAAAGTAGCACATTATCCAAACGAATATATAGAAGTTGATAAAATGATTGCTGCCGCAAAAATAATTGCATGTACATTACTAGATTGGTGTGAGGTGAAGAAATGAAATACTATGAATCTTTTAGTGAACAGACAAAGCATTATACAGTAGAAGGGGTTTTAGATTATTTTAATAAACGTGTTAGAGTTGATCACTATACAGGAAATGTTGAAAGTATTATACAAACAATCGATGAATTAGCAGAGAAACATTCTTTCACTAAATGTATTATTAAAGGAAAGGGAGAGCATGTTTCAACATGGCTCTCTTTCGGTTTCTTACTGGAAGCAACGATACCTCATTATTTTCAAGGACACGATGCGCACTTCTTCGTGAAATATCATAATGATGAAAGACGAAATAGTATTCATTGGACTGAGGAAGATACCATTTTAAGTGGTGTAAAAGCAAAAGAAGTGAAAGAAAAAATAGTCCCAGAGGAATTTGTGTTAAGAAAAGCGACAGAAGAGGATGCGGAAGAATTAGCAATTGTCTTTGGAAAAGTATTTGAAGTTTATCCGACACCTTTAAATGATGCGAGTTATGTAAAGCAGACGATGAAGGAAGACGATACAATTTACTATGTTTATGAATTCGAGGGGAAAATTATTAGTACAGCATCTGCTGAAATGAACGTGAAAGAAGGTAATGCAGAATTAACGAATTGTGCTACATTACCTGAATATCGAAAACATGGTTTCATGAAAAGTCTGTTAATTAAATTGGAGGAAGAGCTCCAAGAAAAATCTATTTTTTGTTCTTATACAATTGCTCGCTCGCTATCTTTCGGTATGAATGCAGCCTTTCATCAATTAGGCTATACATATACGGGAAGGCTTGCGAATAATTGCTACATTTTTGATAAGTTGGAAGATATGAATATATGGGTGAAAGATTTATCCAGCTATTCGAAAGCAGTAAGACTCCCGCCTCAAAATTCGGCAGTAAAGCAAAGTAGTTAGGTGGGAGTCGGGTTAATAATCAGTGGGGATGAATAAAGCCCCACTGATTAAAGTTTCACTTAACCATAAATAAGCAATAGAAATATATATAAATTTCATCAAAATCATAGAACGGAATCGTCATGCTTATAATCGCACAGAGGGATGCCGGAAATCCGGCATGCATTTGCCAGATTTTCGGCAAGAGGGGGGATGACATTGCTAGCAGTTTCGACACAAGAAGTCATTGAAGCGATTTTGGGCAGTATTGATGAGGCTATACATGCAGTGGATGAAAATGGTATTACAATTTTTTATAATACAGTTGCTGCAAAACATGATGGATCAAAAATTGAGAATGTGCTAGGAAAACATTTATTAGAAGCATTCCCTTCATTATCTAGGGAAACGAGTACACTAATGAAAGTGTTACATACGAAAAAACCGATTGTACATCAAGTTCAGCATTATCAAAATTTAAATGGAGAAGACGTTTGTACGGTAAATACGACGCTACCTATTTTTATAGATGGAAATATTGCCGGTGCTGTTGAAATTGCGAAAGATTATTCTACAATTCAAACGCTTACTGACACAATCGTAGATTTACAATCGAAAATAAAACGGTCGACTAGCAAAAAAATGGTAAAAAAGCATGTTGCATTCGAGACAATTGTAACAAATGATTCCCGCTTTAAACAGACGAAAGAGTTAGCTCAAAAAGTAGCCCCAACTGATGCAAATGTTTTAATATATGGTGAAACAGGAACAGGGAAAGAGCTATTTGTGCAAGCAATTCATGAAGCTTCTAAACGGAAAAACAAGCCGTTTATTGCACAAAACTGCGCAGCTTTGCCAGAGTCGCTATTAGAAAGTTTATTGTTTGGAACTACAAAAGGAAGCTATACAGGGGCAATTGAACGAGCAGGATTATTTGAACTTGTAGATGGAGGAACATTGTTTTTAGATGAACTTAATTCAATGCCACTCGATTTACAAGCGAAGATGCTACGTGTATTAGAAGATGGAGTTATTCGTCGCATTGGTGATAATAAGACGAGAAAAGTAGATGTTCGCGTTATTACTGCAATGAATCAGCCTCCAGAAGTATGTTTAAGAGAAAATAAAATTCGCACTGATTTATACTATCGATTAAATGTGTTTTCATTATATATTCCGCCGCTTCGCGAAAGAACTGAGGATGTACTGTTATTAGCGTCTTACTTTTTGAAAGAATATAATAAAAGTTATAAAAAAGGTGTACTTCAAATTGATAAGGAAGCGAAAGAAAGATTACAAGCTTATCAATGGCCTGGAAATGTTCGTGAGTTAAAACATACGATTGAACATGCTGTCATTATTACGGAAGGGAATTCGTTAACAGCAAATTGCTTACCACGAACATTTCGGAAAGAGAAACTTCCGAAGAAGAAAAGTATATTACCGCTTAGGGAAGCTCTGCATCAAACGGAAAAGGAATTAATAGATCAAGCGTTAATTGAAACGGAAGGGAATATTTTGCAAGCAGCAAAAATGTTAGGTATTCCGCGTCAAACGCTTCAATATAAACTGAGCAAGTACGACAAAACCGCCGAATAATCGGCGGTTTTTGTGTGTTTGCACCAATAAAAGAGCGTTTACATATATAACAAGTAATGAATATGATAGTAAATATCGTTTTAGTACAGTACTTAAAAATATTTATTCTCTTATATAATAGGGTATTTCTCGCATTTACTTATCAAGTATATGAAGTTGGCATAATTATTGCTTATATAAAGGATGAGCGTATAAAAAGGGGGAATAGCAATGTTACATGATGTATACAAACCAAATCGTCACTGGAAGGATATTGAATTATGGAAAGATGTTACAGAAGAACAATGGAATGATTGGGTTTGGCAATTAACGAATACGATCAAAACTTTAGATGATTTAAAGAAAATAATTAACTTAACATCTGAAGAAGAAGAAGGTGTTAAAATTTCAACGAAAACGATCCCGTTAAACATTACACCGTACTATGCTTGGCTAATGAATCCTGATGACCCACGCTGTCCGATTCGGATGCAATCAGTACCGATTTCGGAAGAGTTATATAAAACAAAATATGATTTAGAAGATCCTCTTCATGAAGATGAAGATTCACCAGTTCCAGGATTAACGCATCGCTATCCAGACCGCGTACTATTTTTAGTAACGAATCAATGTTCTATGTATTGTCGTTACTGTACACGTCGTCGTTTTAGTGGACAAATTGGAATGGGCGTACCGAAAAAGCAATTAGATGATGCGATTGCTTATATTAGTGAAACACCACAAGTACGTGACGTTTTAATTTCTGGCGGTGATGGACTTCTAATTAATGATAAAATTTTAGAATATGTATTAAAGAATTTACGAGCAATCCCGCATGTCGAGATTATTCGTATCGGAACGAGAGCACCAGTTGTATTCCCGCAGCGTATTACAGAAAACCTGTGTAACATTATTAAAAAATACCATCCAGTATGGTTAAATACGCATTTTAACACTTCTATTGAGATTACAGAAGAATCGAAACTAGCATGTGAAATGCTTGCGAATGCAGGTGTTCCAATTGGAAACCAAGCTGTAATTTTAGCTGGAATTAATGACAGTGTTCCAATTATGAAAAAACTTATGCATGATTTAGTGAAAATTCGTGTTCGTCCATATTATATTTATCAATGTGATTTATCAGAAGGTATCGGTCATTTCCGTGCACCAGTTTCGAAAGGTCTTGAAATTATTGAAGGCTTACGTGGACATACATCTGGTTATGCAGTACCGACATTCGTTGTTGATGCACCGGGCGGAGGCGGAAAAATTGCGCTTCAGCCAAACTATTTAATTTCACAAAGTGCGGATAAAGTTGTTCTTCGTAACTTTGAAGGGGTTATTACAACGTATCCAGAACCAGAAAACTATATCCCAGGAAGAGCAGAAGGCTACTTTAAAGAAATTTATCCGACTTATGAAGAGAAACGTTCTGATATCGGCGTTGCAGGATTGATGAGTGATAAGAAATTTAATCTTGTTCCAGATGATTTACAACGTATGAATCGCCGTAAAGATTATGAAGTCAATGAAACGCATGCTTCTTTAAAAGATAAACGTGATAAGCGTGATCAATTAAAAGATAAAAAATATCAAGCACAAATAGCAAAGTTAGATGATGACAAAAAAAATGAGGGTGACGTAGTATGAATTGTATGTGGTGTGACAGTACAGAAGCGAAAGAAAGCTTGAATACTGTATATTGGGAATTACCAGATGGTACGAAAGCCATTGAAATCCAAGAGACACCATGTATTACTTGTTCCTCATGTGGAATGGACTATCAAGCAGACCATACTGTAAAAGAAATTGAAGATCAGTTGTTTTTAATTTATACGAAAGATTTGCCAAAACAACTAACATACGAAGAGTTGATGGGAAGACCACGTTTATTAAAAAGGAATTATTTCGACTTTTAACCAGCTTTTATGCTGGTTTTTTTCTTTTTTGCCTTGTATAATGTACCCAAGTTAGAAAGGTAGGGAATATTTTTGAAAAAGACATTTTACCATTATATGATGAAGCATCGTGCAGCTTTATTTAAAAATGCAATATCAGATTTAGCAGAGGCGATGTATGATGATTTAAGTTTTCCGAAGCAATCTGAAGACTATGATGTAATTAGTTCATACTTAGAGTTAAGTGGAATGATAGAAAGTATGTCTATATTTGATGATGCATGGGATTTGTATATACAAGAGAGATAGAAAGTATAAAAAAACATACAGAATACTTCACTTTAAAAAAGTAATGTATTCTGTATGTTTTTTTATACGAAATTTCTTGATTTGAAGCTAGTCTATTTACTAGCTTTTTTTGCGTTTCACATAAATTTTTATGTAGTGATATTTTTTTATTGAAAAAATTTATGAATATAAGCTTCTGTGATAAGCGTTTTTATGTAGGTTGCATATACTGTTATCAAAATCACGACGTCAAAAAAAGGAGAGATAGAGATGGCAAGAAAAAAACAACCTAAATACAACGTAGGGGACATAGTCGTGATTACGCTATATGGAACCGTTGGAAAAATCACAAATATGAAGATTTTAGATGGAGTTTACGTATACGAAGTAAATAATCACGATGGGTTTTACGTTGAGCAAACTTTACAGCATGTAACAGAGCAAGAAATGAAAAAGGGCGACACAGAGTGGATTGAATTAAATTATAACTTTACGTTTGGTGATCTCGTGCAAGTAACTGGATATGATAAAGATGTTTTTCGTATTGTTGGTTTTCGTACAGAAGTATGGAGATATAAAAATGATGCATGGGAAGATACTATATATGAATTGTCACGAATTACTGATGGTGAATGGTTAGAAGCTGATGAATCTGATTTAACATTACTTGCCAATGCACAAACGGCAAATGCAATTTTGAAGAAAATGAAACAAGATAAAGCTGGTATGAATAAATTGGATTTAGGAAAATTGAAGTCAATTAACAATTCGAAAAAAGTAAGTGTAAAGACGAATCGCCAAGAAATTATTGATGGGTTATTAGATATTTATAATGATTATCATTTATTATTCGATACATTTAAAGATGAAGAATATAAAATTGTTATGGATGTTGTTCAAAATTATTTAGTTAAATTGACAGAGAAAAAATAGTTAACTAGAAAGAGAGAATAAATTGAACAACAACATATGCAGTATAAGGTATGCCTACAATTATTAAAAAAATAAAAAGCCATTTAATAAGAGAGTCTGCCCATTGATCTTCATGCATGAACTCTTCTTTTGTTTGCTCTACTTCGTATTGGTATTCCATTATTATTTCCCCCTTTGGATAGCTTGTACTAACATCGTATGCCCTTTGCCTACATGATATGACTTATAAAAAAGAAAAAACTATTTTTCTAATCTCATATACATAATTTTGAGATTTTTTCATAAAACAGAAATAAAGGAGTGATGCTCATGAAGGAAATTGAAGTCGTAATTGACACGGAAGAGATTGCGGAGTTTTTTTATGAGCGACTAATTGAAAGAGGGTACGTTCCAAAAAGAGAAGAAATTGAGGACCTGGCAGATATTACATTTGAGTATTTATTAGAGAAATGCATGATTGATGAAGTTTTTGATGAAGAGGAAGATTGAAAGTAACGGCGGGCTTAACTCGTCGTTTTTTACTCTTTACAAACTTGTCACAAATATAGACAAGAATTGTTGGTATAATTAAAAGAAAATTTTATACAAGAGGTGAAGGGATGTTCAAAAAAATTATTGATTCTTTATTAGGAAAGAAAAAACATCGTTCGTATTCAAGTAGTGATTATCGTCATAGAGGGCGCTCGTATTCAAGTAGCGATAATAAACGACGTTCATCTGGTTATGGGCATCAGCATTATAAAAGAAAACGTAAAAGCCGTAGCTTCTTTTCAAGTAGCTGATGAAATGGCGTCGTATACTAGCTTTATTTGATAGACCACTGCGAAAAAATACAATCGTTGCAGAGCGTTATAAGATTGAATCAGTAATTGGAATGGGCAGTTATGGGGTTACATATGTCGTTAATGATTTACAAATAAATAAATATAAAGTCTTAAAACAATTAAGGCAAAGTAAACAAAGATATGAGTCTGGTAGAAAATCATTTGAGCAAGAGAAAGTGATTTTACAAACATTAAATCATGCGTCAATTCCTAATCTACATGATCATTTCATATGGGAGAAAAAGAACTTTTTTGTGATGGAGTATATGCCGGGGGAAAATTTCGAAGATCATATTTTCTTAGATGGGCAAGTATATGATGAACGTGAAGTTTTTGAAATTTTATATGAAGTACTAGGAATTGTTTCGTATTTTCATAGTAAAGGTATCATTCACCGAGATTTACGTATTCCAAACATATTAATGAAAGAAAATCAGATTAGTATTATTGATTTTGGATTGGCTAAATTGAAAGATGAGGGTGATGAGCGAGCTATAACTTATGAAGGTGAACAAGCTTTGATGCGAGAAGTTCACTTTGGTAGCGACTTTTATGCGCTCGGTCATTTCGTATTATTTTTATTGTATGCTGGTTATGAATCGACTGAAAAAAAGGAAAAACCTTGGTATGAAGAGTTAGTGCTGGAAGAATATAATCGCGACATGCTAATGCGAATGTTACAAATGAAAGCGCCATACTATGAAAATGTACAAGATTTGAAAAAAGATGTAGCTTACGCTTTAGAAAGGATGGAGACCCCATGTTTCAAAAGTTTTTAGCAAGCGTTGGAATTGGAAGTGCAAAAGTAGATACTGTTCTTGAAAGAGATGAGTATACAGTTGGAGAAGAGATAGTAGGGAAGGTTCATATAACTGGAGGTTCAGTTAGCCAAGAAATTGAAAGCATTTACTTAACGTTGTCGACGTCATATGTAAGAGAAGTGGATGATAAAAAAGTAACTGCATCGTATGATTTAGAGCGAGTTCGTTTAACAGATCCATTTTCTGTAGAGCCAAATGAAAAAGTGGAAATTCCATTTTCGTTTTTAATGCCAATTGAAGCACCACTAACACTTGGAATGAAAACGGTTTGGGTTCATACAGGTCTTGATATTAAACGTAGTATTGATCCAAGTGACCGTGATTATATTCAAGTATTGCCGAATGCGCTATTGAACAGTGTATTAGCTAGTGTAAATCAATTAGGTTTTAAAGCGCGTCATATAGAATGCGAAGAATTACCGTATCGATTACGTAAGCAAGTTCCATTCGCGCAAGAATTTGAGTTTATTCCAGTTTCCGGAGAGTATTATGGGAAATTAGATGAATTAGAATTATTAATTTTGCCAAGTGCCCACGACCGATTAGAAATCATTATGGAAGTAGATAGAAAATCACGTGGATTGGCTGGTTTATTCGCAGAAGCGCTTGATCTTGATGAGAAGGTTATTCGCTTTACAGTAACAAACGAAGATATTCCAACGATGCAGCAAAAAATTAACAATAATATTTTTTAATAAACTATGCATAAAAAAGAAATGGAGAGGAAAACTAAAACAACCGCTCCATTTTTTTGCATAGTGAGGTTATGTATGTGAAACGATACCGACATTTATACTTGTTAAGTTGTACACTACTCATTTGTTTTGTCGCACTATCACTTTCGTATCATACCGCTTGTATTGAAAAATTTGATAATGTAGTCGCACACTTTATTCAAAGTTTCCGAAACGATTATTTGACAACCTATTTTACTTGGGTATCCTTTATCGGTTCAAAAAGAATATATTTCCCGTTACTCATTATACTTGTAATGTATTTTCTTCTTAGAAAAAAAATATTAAGTGCATTACTTCTAACAATTAATTATTACGGATCACGTTATTTGAACAGTATGCTCAAACTATGGTACGAACGAGCAAGACCTGATGTGACGCAGCTTGTTACAGCAACTGGATATAGCTTTCCGAGCGGTCATACGATGAACGCTACTGCTTTTTTAGGATTTATTGCATACGTCACAATTACAGAAGATCGTATTTCATTGCATAAAAAGTTACTGCTTATTTTTATAGCAAGCTTCGTTGTATTATCTATTTCAGTTAGCCGAATTTATCTTGGCGTGCACTATCCATCTGACATATTAGCCGGATGGGCAGCGGGCGGTAGCTGGCTCGTTTTATGTGTTATATTTCATAAGGCGTTCATTAAAAAAGAACCTATGTCATAATAGGTTCTTTTTGCATAGGCTCCACATGAATATGAGCATGGTAAATTCCGAATTTCTTTCGAAGCATATCTTCAATATTGTCAGTAATACAATGGCTTTCGCTAACATCCATTCGAGCATCTACTTCAATTGTAATATCTACATACGTTTGATTCCCATACATACGAGCGCGAATATCTACAATATGTTCCACACCTGAAATATGCTCGATAGCATCAGCATATTCATCCATTTTCTCAGGATCGATTCCATCCGTTAGCATATGAGAAGCTTCTACGAAAATTTCCCATGCAGTCTTACAAATAATAAAACCGACAATTAAAGCAGCGATAGGGTCTAAAATAGGCATTTTGAACTGTGCTCCGACAATACCTATTACTGTACCAATACTTACGAGAGCATCTGATAAATTATCTTTTGCAGCGGCTTCTAACGACTTACTCTTTGTTTGAATCGCAATCTTTTTCGTATATTTATATACGAAATACATTACGACGGCAGAAAATAAAGCAACCCACGCAGCGAGTACATTAGGCGCTGCTTGTTTCGGATTTAAAAACGATTGAATTGCACTAATCACAACTTCTAATCCGACCGTTGCCATAATAAAGGAAGCAACAAGTGATGCGATTTGTTCTGCACGCGAATGCCCATATGGATGATCTGGGTCACGAGGCTTACGAGAAATTTTTAGGCCAATTAATATTGCTAAAGAAGCACCAATATCCGTTAAGTTATTCAAACCGTCAGCACGTAATGCGCTAGAGAGGGTAATATAACTGATGATGATTTTCAAAGAGGATAAAAATATGTAGGCTATAATGCTGACAATAGCACCTTTATCAGCTTCTTTATGAGAAAGAGAATCCATTTTAATCACTCGCCTTTCTACAAGGAGTTTCTTTCTATACATAGAGTATCAAACGAAACTCGTGTGGGTCTATACAAACATTGTTGACGTTTTATAGCTTTTTAAGAAGGGGATAACAAAGTTTCGTTAAGGAAAAATATGTTGAAAAGCACAAAGTGGAAATTTATTAAACAATTAATGCTGATTATGGCAAAAGGAAAGAGAGCGAGAATAATGATTCTCATAATTTCTTTCATATATATTTTTCACAAAATGACTCTTTGTAATTCCCCGTGTGAGTAATATATAAGAAATGATAAAAAAATTCTTCAATAAGAAGAGGAGAAAGCATTATAATATTCACTTTCCAGAAAGAGACAAAGGCAAAGACCAATTTGAAAACGAAAAAAACCTCTGATGATTTTTCAGAGGTTTTTCGTTTCTTAGTATGCTTCTAAAAACTCAGTAACTTGCTCTTCCGTTTTTGCATTTGCACTATGTAAGTGACCTAACTTTTCGCCATTTTGATATACAAGTAGGCTTGGAATACCCATTACTTGATACTCTTCAGCAATACTTGGGAACTCATCTTTATTAATAGAATACCATTCAAACTTATTGAACTCTTCCATTACATCTCCGATAAAGTTGTCCATACGCACGCAATCTGGGCACCATGTAGTAAAGAACTTAACAACTACTGGCTCCTCGCTTGCGATGATGTCTTTGAATTCCTTGTCAGACTTGATTTCTCTCATGTTTTGTTGCTCCTTTTTCACTTATAATATTTTGGGTTATTTAGGCGGCGTTTTTGCCAAGAAAAGAAAACTTCTAACGAAAGTTCTTCTTTCCGAATAATTCTTTTGCAAATTGATCCACCGCAGTTTCCTGAAGTCCTGGTACAACATGTGAGTAGGTGTCCAGTGTGATACCTACTCTTTTATGTCCTAATCGTTCACTTACAATCTTCGGATGTATACCTTGTTTCAACATTAATGTTGCATGAGTATGCCTCAGATCATGGAACCGAATATCAGGAACCTCACTTTTCTTTATAAGCTTTTTCCAGAGCTGTGTCAAACTTCTGAAACGGCAGACCAAATCGCAGTCATTATAGCCTTCACCATATCGCTCTTTTTCCTCAGAGATTTTTTGCAGATGGTCATTTAGTGCCATTAAAGTAATGTCAGGCAAAATCAGCAATCTCTTTCCTGAAGAGGTTTTTAGTTCATGGAATCCCTTTGTAATGTGAGAGAGGGAACGGTTAACAGATAACGTTCGTCTCTCAAAATCAATATCTTTCCATTGTAGACCTAAGATTTCACCTTTACGCATTCCACATGTAATAGCAAGAAGATAAGCGATATAATAACGGTTTTCTTTTGCATGTTCTAAAAAACGAAGAACTTCTTCATCGATTAAAAAATTAGGGGGTTAACGCTGATTTAGTGGAAAGAGCTCATTATATCACTCTTTCGGAGGAGGTGAGTTAGGATGCGGAAATGGTTAAAGAAACTATTTTCGAAAAAACGCCCACCCTGCATTGTTTGTGAGGAACAAGAAGGTGAGCTTCAATTAAACGAAACTGATAGGATCTGTGAAAATTGTGCCCAAAAATTATGCATGAATAAGGTATTGAAAGAGATGAATAGTACCCTTTACATCTTATTCCATATATAACAAAGCTGGTTAGCTTCTGATTCAAGCGCTATTAAATGATCATTATTAATAGAGTTATTAGTATGCATTCTGTTCTTTTGGATGTTAAGAACCGTATAATTCACATCGTTATGTTCATTTGAAAATGTTGATTCGTTTAATAATGTCAGCGTTGAGTTGATGTTGTATTTATCAATTCGCTCTTTTTTTCCTTTGAAAAACAGTTTGATAAGATGCGGCTCATCATTAATGAGCAAACCGAGTTCAGGTGATGAGCGGACGATTAAATCATCTGATATCCAATGTGATTTACCTGGATCGAACCAAGAGACGTCTTTGTTTTTAATAAATTTTTTGTACTGTTTTATGACATCAATGTAGTTTTGCTTTTTCTTCTGATCGACCGTTTGCACTAATGTTTCGAAACATTCAAAAGGTAGTTCGTTTTGATGAAATTTAATAACAGTGTCTCGTAATTGTTTCCAGTAATCAAAAGCTGGTTGGTATTCCGGTTGAGATTTTAGATTTTTTATAAAGTTTGTTTTAGCTGCACTACTTTTCAGTGTGAAGTCTAGAAATTGTGTAAGTCCTACTTTAATTTCTGCCATATTACACCCCCTTTTCAAACATTACTAATTCGATAATGGAAAGGAAAATCCTGCATTTTTTAAGGAGGTGAGCTAGATGCTAGAAAACCCGATGTCCATGCACAATGGCTACGGCAAAGCTGATCCCCAAGAACAAGAGGGAATTATTACAACTTCTATCGATATCGAAAAGTTACAAGATGTCATAAGTCGAGCGGTAGTGATTTTGCAGGAGTGTCCAGAAGATGCTGAACTTGATGATTTAAATGGGAGCATTAATGAAGCGTTGGAATTGTTACAAAAGTATTTGGGGCAATAAAAAAGGACGAGCAGTCGTACCTGCTGTCCTTTATAGGAGGAAAATTATTCTGGACTAGAACTACGAATAACCAGAAAACGCGCTTTTAACCAGTGTTGTCAAAGATGTAATAATCTGTGCAACATAAAAGCTTAGTCGGAATTCAAAACACCAAAATGGCTTGCGTTGGTAAACAGGCTCAAAAGTAGTATATGCAAAATGAAAAATTCCATACAAAAAGCAGACAACAATTTTGGTTGTCTGCCTGTGAGTTGAATGAGTTAGCTAATTGTGATAAATTGCTTTCCCATTACAAGAAGAGTGAAGCTGCTAGTTCAAACAGCTTGTAGGTAGTATTTTCGATATCTAAAAAAATATACAGAGAAAGCAGATAGGTGAAGAACCTGCCTGCTTACTACTGTAACAAAAGAAAGAAGTACTAGCCGTGGATACGACGGCTTGAAAATAGTATGTATTTTTATTTAAAAAATATTCAAGGGGTGAAGAAACATGGAGTGTTTGATAAATGGTGTCTATGAAATAGATAATGATTTTTTTGGTCCAATAAACTTTGCTAATGTTGTAGCTGTTTCATCCATAATTCAATTGAGTGCAGGGGATTTAGTCGAGATTTTTGCACAAAGTAGCGTAGCTGGAGTTATTAGTAATGTAGAAGATAGTACGCATTTTGAAGCTGCAAGATTCCCGTCTCCAAAAGTATAAGTGGTATGAAACCTTGTAAATAATTTAATATCAGGACATTCCAAAATTTATACTCACCCTGTACAAGAACGGATAATTTATTTGTAGTGCATGAAGTATTTTAACGGTGTACAAGCTGTTTTGAAAGCGCTGGATAAATGAACTATGTACTGTTAAATAGTTTCTGATGATTGTAAACGAAACAGTCGAAGAAGAGTAGCGGTGTATGCAAAAAGAAATGCATGATGTTCAGGTAAAGAAAACTAACTAGTAAGGAGATCTTACTGATTTAGTTTATGAAAAAAGGCCCTGTTGTCTCCAACAGGGCCTTTCCTAAAATGGCAAAGAGTAACTCTTACCTTACTCCTTGTCCATAAAATACACAAAAATTATACGTTTGTACAGGTCAATAATTTACAATAATAATATTTGAATATAATGCTTACAGGTAATTCTGAAGGATGAAAAAGTATTTGTTATAGAGTAAGTGTTGATTTTAAAGTGTTTTTAAGAGAATGTTTACAACTCAACGATAATAAAGGAATATTGAAATAATAAAATATGAAATATTGCATATCTCACTGAACAATATAATCTATTCAATAATAATAAAATCGTACAGAGGAGTTTTTTCTGAAACTCCGAGTTGATGAAACTAGATAATTTGTATTACTGATTTAACCAGAATATTACATGAGTGCTTTGTTTTTAAAAGTTATACTTTCTCTTCGCTCTGCCTTATGGTGGAGCATTGTTATTTTTGTAATCGCAATAACCTGTCCAAACTTTCCAAGTCTAGCATACATATTATGCAGTAGTAGATTAGAAAGGAGCGATTTTTATGTCTTACTATTACAATTGTAAGGGGAATGAAAAGAAGCATTATAATTGTTGTAAAAAAAGAAGTGACTATAATAATAAGTGCGGTAAAAAATATGATGACTGTTCTTGTGATCATAAGGGGAATAACCTTGTAAGAGCATCTGCTTTTAGAGCTGTAAATACAGTTGATCAAAACCTTCCGGCCAATACTTTTGTTAAAGTATTATTTCAAAATGAACAATTTGATTTAGCGAACGAATATAACCCAGCAACATCAGATTTTACTCCGAAGACTAGAGGAGTTTATTCTGTAATTGGAACGATTGGTTTCTTTCCGAACGATACAAATTTAAATTATAGAGCGCGTGTAGAAGTTCGAGTGAATGGAAATGCGGCAATTGCTATAGATAATGACTTTTTTGGTCCAATAAATTTCGGTAATGTCGTAAGTGTTTCAACAATACTTCAATTACGTGCAGGTGATATTGTCGAGATTTTTGCACAAAGTAGTATAGATGGGGTTATTAGTAGTACAGAAGACGGTTCTCATTTTGAGGCTGCAAGATTCCCATCTCCAATAAAATAAAAGACATGTTATAACTATTTATGGACTATCTTTTTTTTAAGGCTCTACCTTATGGTAGAGCCTTTTAGTTAAAATTGTTTAGAAGGTAATATATTAAAATAAGTTCATAAATACTTGATAAGCAACACCTAGAGTTAATACGATAGCTAACAGTTTTGCTACCCATCTCGGTGCATTTAAATTTAGTAAAAGGGAATGACATATATTAAATGTAATGCCGAGTGTTAAAAGAATTGCGATAAGATATAAAACTAATAGGAAGAAAGGTTGCTCTATGGAGCCGAAGTCAATTTTGGATGGATTCATGTAATATGTACCTCGTTTTTTATTGATATATTAATATAATAATGAAAAATACAAGAAATTGGAAGAGTAATGTAATAAATACTATAAAAGTAAATTTGAAGTTATGGATGGAGTAGATCAAATGATCTTTGAAAGACTATTCAAAGTCATCATTTGTTTAAGTTTGATATACAAGAACGAATGTTCTTGGTATACTGAAAAATAAAAAAGGTGCGTTTACATGACAAATTTTAGTAATATAATTGAAAAACTAGATGAAATGATTTATAAACCTAATAATCTATTAATTACTAAACGAAAAGAAGAAAAGCAAAATTCAGAATATGCAGGATGGGTATTCCAGCTAAATAATAGAAGCATACGATTTAGGGTATCGAAAATTACGCCTAATAAGATTGGACAATTTGTTTCTTTTTGGGAGAAAAATGCCTCTATGAGCAATCAGGCATTTTTTTATGATTCGGCTCCTAACCTTTTAGTTATCACTTGTATAGCGGATAATAAACTAGGCCAATTTATTTTTCCAAAAGAGATTCTTCTAAAAGAAAAAATATTAAAAACGCAAAACCAAAAAGGGAAAATGGCTATGAGGGTTTACCCTATTTGGGATAAACCTGTTAGTAATCAAGCTAAGAAGAGTCAACTGTGGCAACTTCATTATTTTGTCGATTTAAGTGATACTGAAAATGTAGCTACAGATAAATTATTAAACTTATATTCATAGTGCATTATAAGAAAATGTTTTTTTGAAATATTCAATGTTTGGAAATGTTAACAAGATAATCCGTTAAGTAAAGAATAAAAAAGGAGCATACAAACAAAGTATGCTCAAAAAAGATAGGTTTTATGAGTGGAGAATCTCCATACGATAATATATGCTCATTTCATTAATATGTGTAAAATATCAACAAAATATCAATAGAATATCAATTAATGAGTTATTTTAGTTTTTTAATGAAGTCATGTTTTTGTGAAATGAAAAAGAGCCGTTTCTTTTGAAAGATGCGGCTCTTTTTACTATTTTGTTATCGTACTGTTCGAAATGATAAATCATAAAATTATACGATTAACAATTTGATAATGATCGGACTTCAGTTATATATTTCTTAAAGTCTGGATATTGAGATACAGTTTGGCAGGTAGGGGTGGGTAGTTGATTAATTAAAGACACATTTGTAATTACTTCGTTACAAGGACCGTAGAATGTAACTTTTAGCTTTGAATTCGGGGGAACTTTGAATACGATAGGGATTTTTCTCATTAAATAAACTCCTTACATAACAGGGGTTATATGTTTATTTCCTTTTAATTAGGAAGACATATTAATATAATATGTAATTTTTATTGTAGTTGATTATTACATATACTGTATGAGTTGATTTAATTTCTAGTACGTATCAAAATAGTGTTGTAAAAAAATATATATCATGTTTATAAAAAGCTTAAAAACAGACTAATACGAGGGAATAAGCGGTAATTAACTTGTCTCTATATAATAAATTGTAAAAAGGCAGCTTTTTTTAGCTGCCTTTTTACAGGGAGATTGAAAAATCTTGGAGGTCATTCATGAGTATAAGCAAAAATTGCTTATATATAGTATGTGCATTATTTGTGATTTCATCCCAATATTTAGTGTGAAATAAACGTAAGTCTATCGTTTACAAATGTAAAAAGAAGAACTTGTTTATTATGGATAAAAAGAAATTATTTAGTTTTAAAAAATGATGAAAATATATTTATTTGTCTTATAGAAGCTTGTTATTAGGCATATGGGTCTAGCAATAATACAAGCTTTGAATAAGATAATAAAAAGGAGTTGATTAGTAATGGGTTATATTGTAGATATTTCGAAATGGAATGGAAATATTAATTGGGATATTGCAGTGTCCCAGCTAGACTTAGTTATTGCTAGAGTTCAAGATGGTTCGAATACGGTCGATTTTATGTATCAAGGTTGTGTGAAAGAAATGAAGAAACGTAGTATTCCATTTGGGAATTATGCATTTTGCCGTTTTATATCTATTTCAGATGCAAAAAAAGAAGCGCAAGATTTTTGGAATCGTGGCGATAAAAACGCTAAATTTTGGGTGGCAGATGTAGAAGTTCAAACAATGGTAGATATGCAAGGCGGGACTCAAGCATTTATTGATGAATTACGCCGATTAGGTGCAAAAAAAATTGGTTTATATGTAGGACATCACACGTATGTATCATTTGGAGCTCGCAATATTGATGCTGATTTTATTTGGATTCCTCGTTATGGAGGGAATAAACCAGCATATCCTTGTGATATTTGGCAATATACTGATTCAGGAAATGTTCCTGGTATTGGAAAATGTGATTTAAATCAATTAATTGGGAATAAAAATCTTTCTTGGTTTATAGGTTCAAATCAAACAAATCAATCTAGTATTGGAGATAGTAAGCAACCAAATGGAATTGGTATTGCAGTTTCAAAATATGATGATGGATACGGCATTAATTTATATGAAAATCCTGCGAATCCACAGTTTACAGGAAGACTTACGAAAAAAATCCCATATTTAATCTTTAAAGGTTATTGGGGAGGTGGCGAAAAAGATATGATTTGTTTAGGTAGTGAACAACAGTGGGCTAAGTTAGAACATTTTAATGTACAATGGTTTTATGCATATTCCAAATACACACCTGGATATGAAATTAGAACGTACGATGGACCAAACGGGAATGATACAGGTGCGGTCGATGGGAAGGTCCCTTATCGTATTTGGAATCGTCAAGATGGATATATAGATATAGGTGGGAACAAATGGATTAAAGAAGAACATGTGCGGATTAAATGATGTTAAAAAGTCGGCTTTATGCCGGCTTTTGTATTTAATAAAGCTTGTCTCTGGCATGAAGAGAAATACTTGCGGAAAACACATTAATTTCACAATAGCGCTGTATAGTTCCTAATATACATTTATCAAAGTGAGGTATTTGAATTGAAAAAGAAAAAGCTATTTATGGGAACTATTATTACATGTGTGGCGCTAACATTGTCTGCGTGTGGTTCCTCAGAAAATGTTGCAACATCAAAAGTAGGAAACGTGACAGAGAAAGAGTTTAGTAAAGAATTAAGGCAAACATATGGAAAAAGTACTTTATCTCAAATGATGTTAAATAAGGCATTGCTAGATAAATATGAAGTTTCAGATGAAGAAGCTAAAAAACAAGTAGACGCAGCGAAGGAACAAATGGGTGACAAGTTTAAAGTGGCTTTAGAGCAAGTAGGATTAAAAAATGAAGATGAATTAAAAGAGAAAATGAAGCCAGAAATTGCACTGGAGAAAGCGATTAGAGCGACTGTCACAGATAAAGATGTGAAAGATAACCATAAACCAGAAATGAAGGTAAGTCACATTTTAGTGAAAGATGAAAAAACTGCGAAAGAAGTAAAAGAGAAAATAAATAATGGTGAAGATTTTACTGCTTTAGCGAAACAATATTCGGAAGATACTGGTTCAAAGGAACAGGGCGGAGAAATAGCTGGTTTTGCTCCTGGTCAAACTGTGAAAGAATTTGAGGAAGCTGCGTATAAATTAGATGCAGGACAAGTAAGTGAGCCAATAAAAACATCTTTTGGTTATCATATTATAAAAGTGACGGATAAAAAAGAATTGAAACCATTTGATGAAGTGAAAGATTCGATTCGAAAAGATTTAGAACAACAAAGACTACAAGATGCGACAGGTAAATGGAAACAACAAGTAATCAATGATCTATTGAAAGAAGCGGATATTAAAGTAACAGATAATGAATTTAAAGATACATTTAAATTCTTAGATGCGAAGTAAAGTTTAGAAGGAAAACAGAGATTTAGCATAGTGCTATATTTCTGTTTTTTAATTTTTAATAGAAAAGGGAACTCATATAGAGTTCCCTTTTCTCGTTAGTGTGTGTGTTATAAATAGATAGTAAGACAATACAATATTACATTTAAATATTAAGAATTACAATAGAAAATTTTGGTGTGAATAAAAAGGAATAAACAATTACTTCGCAAAATGTTGAAATGATAATGTTTTAGTTAATTAATTTTGTTAAATATAAACTAAATATATTTTTAATATTTTCTTAGAAATTGAATAGAGGACATAATTTAAAGAATGGTACATATCATATTTATTGGAGTATAAACTAACTTTATAGGAAGTGAAATGTTGAACATTTATTACAAAAGGATGTTCTTAACGATGATATGAATTATTTATTAAAGTAGGATGAATATTTTTATATTTACTAGATTATTAAATTAACTTGGGGGAGAATATATGAAAGTTATTTTTAAGAGAGAAGGCGGAGGGAAAATTTTTGAATCATCTAATGAAAATATAAGCGTTCTATTAGCTGTATTAAAGGAAACAAAAGGGATAAAGATTGGGATGGTTGAGTATGAAGTATTAGAATATAAACTGGAATACTATCGAAATCCGAAAAAAACAGAAACAGAGAGAGAATTACATATTATTATGCAACCTAAACTTATTCAATAAAGAAAGTGAAATATTAATCAATTTGAGTTTTGTTCGTTCTCACTGATTATTAGCCCGCAAATAGCGGGATAAATGGTAGTAATTGTCGATATGTATGAAACTTATGAGGAATGAATGGTTTTACATCATAAGTTTCTAAAGATTTGTGCGTTCGTTCATAATCAAAGTATATGCTTTTGTTGAAGGATGGTTAATGAGATGTAGCTGAAATTTGTATTCCAGAAAGAACGTTAGTTAGGATAGAAAAGTAAAATTAGAAATATAATTAGTTCAATAAAAGCGATTTCACATTAGGTGGAGTCGCTTTTATTGTTGCTACACGTATTTTATGATGCGATAGGAAGTGCAAAGAGAATTCATTAATTAAAAGGAGGAATCAATCAGTATGAATAAACTTCATAGATTAAGGTTGCATTTTGTTTAAAAAATTTACATGTTGTACTTCCGAAAGAACATTCGTTCGTGTATAATTAGAACTAACGTTCTTTTTGGGTGGAGATTCCTACAAATTCATAAATAATTTTGAATTGGAAAGCTACGCTACATATTAAATAAGAGATGGATAAAGTGTATTTAGAAGTGAAATTTATGAATGGATAGATGTAGAAAATTGAGGAGTAAAGAAAATGAATTATGTAAAGGTACAGGAAAAAGGAAGAGAGTGGGTTCCATTTACAGTAATGTCGGAACAATTATTAAGTATGAGAAAAATTATTGGAGAGAAATTAAAAGTCCAAAGGCCACTAATAACGAATGAAGCGAAAGAAAGTATTTCAGACAAATTATTAACTTCATTATTGTCTGAAAAAGAGATGTTAGTGACCTATTTTGAAGAAGGATACATACTTACGAGTTATATGACAGTGGTTCATATAAATCCAATTCAACAAATTGTAAAATGTACAGATGCATTTTATAAAACATATATATTTGCTGCAAGGGACATAATTGATGTAACTTAAAAGAAGCTGAATTTTGAAGTTTAGCTTCTTTAATTTATCTAGCTATTTGCGGGCAGTTAGATTTACGCCTCAAAATTCGGCTGTGAGTCAGGCTGCCTGTAAAAATCTAATTTTTTTGAAGAGGTGAAGAACTAAATGAAAAAGCAGCTAGCTGCTTAGTCCCAGGGAAAGGGAGAAAAAGATTGGCACTCAAAAAATCGACGATAGCTGTGTATCAGCCTGAGTATAGTATAGACAAATTTTAAAATATTATACAAAGATGATTACCGATCTGGTTAGGCCGTACCAACTTGGTTTTGATCTGCTAGATCAGAATCAAATGTATTAGTCGCGCTAACCCCACTAAAAGTGTTCACTACGAAACCAACGTTAGATGCGCCAGATCCGTTATAAGCTTTCGTATTCTCTTTTGGAGAAACGTTGTAGAAATCACCTAAGTTGAAAGATCCGTTACTATTTTGTACAACTAAATTCCCTACAACTGAGGGCATAATTTTCACCTACTTTATAAGTAATTGTTTGCATTACTATATGAAGGTATAGTCTAATTGGTTCATTTGACAAATATTCCGGAAGAGAAAAATGTTATAAGCTTTCGAAAAAGCATTTTGTCCTAATGAAATAAAATTAAAGTTTAATGAAATAGCAATTTTATCGGCAATTAAAACCGCATATATTACGAAAGTATCTATAAGGAAAGAACTTGAAGCGATTTTTCACGATACAGGCGTTTTATTAGTGAAGCAAAATGTTGAAAGGAATAGTATTCAATCTATAACAATGCATTTTGAGCAATTTAAAAAGTTGCAAAATGAGATTGAGAATTTAAATAAAAGTATGTTATAAGACTAGGTGGAAATTTATTGATAGAGGTGGGCTCTGTTAAGTTGAAAAAGTGAATTGAAAAGTATTTGGATAAATCGAACCGTAAACATAAATATACTTTCATTAAGATGTAGCCTATATTTATCGATGTGAGAAATGTAGGAGAGAAAAGGTACAATTTAAAAATAATAACGATACAAACAAAAGAGTAACTATTATGGTTACTCTTTTTGTTTGTTAATATGTAATATCAAAAATACTTCTAAAGTATGAAATGAATTGATACTTAAGTGAGAAGTTGAATAAGAATAAAAAGAGTAATATTAATTGAAAGGAGGAGATGCAGTTGGAGCGAAACGACATTGGGAAACTTGTAATTATTACTGGAGTAACGCAAGGGTTAGGACGTGCAATGGTTGATAGGTTTCATGAATTGGGATGGAAAATAGCAGGGTGTGGACGCTCAAAAAATAAAATTGAAGAGCTTAATAAATATTACGGTGCTTCACATGATTTTCAAATAATTGATGTTTCAAATCATCACCAAGTTAGTAAATGGGCAAGTCGTATTCTTAATAGGTATAGGGCTCCCGATATGTTAATAAATAATGCATCGATTGTTAATCAAAATGCACCGCTATGGAAAGTTACCGCTCAAGAATTTGAAAGAGTAATGAGTGTAAATGTGAACGGGGTAGTAAATGTCATTAGGGCGTTCGTCCCGGCGATGATAGCTAGGAAAGAAGGAATTATTATTAATATGAGCTCTAGTTGGGGAAGAGAAGGCGAGGCTGAACTTGCGCCATATTGTGCTTCGAAGTTTGCTATTGAAGGTATCACGCAGTCAATGGCAATGGAACTGCCAAATGGTATGGCCGTAGTTGCTTTAGATCCAGGTGGAAGTATTAGCACTCCAATGCTTCATTTATGTGCACCTCAATATGTAAAAGAATCTCCTACACCTGAAATGTGGTCACATAAAGCAATTCATTATATATTAAATATATCAATAGATAAAAACGGAGATTCATTGACATGTCCGGTATGCATTTAATCTTCAGATAGGTATTAAATGCTATATTCACAGATTTGAAGGACAAGCATATATTGAAGTATGTAGGAAGCATTTGCAAATTATACATTCATCGAGAAACTCCTTGTCAAAAAGAGCGCCTGAAAGGTGCTCTTTTTTATTATTAGTACATTATGTGATGCACAAAATTACATATGAAAAATAAAATAATGAATTAAAGGTGATATTTGTTTATTTCGAATGTACTAGAAAATTTTAATATAGGTGATGGGAAATGAACCTACGCGATTTAGAATTGACAGGGGCATGGTTTCAAGTAGGAGGAAATCTTATAGCAGCTATTGGAACAACTAGAGGGTTTGCAGGAGAAGAAAAAATTGAGTCGGATCTTGTTATTGTAGGGAGTTCATTACAAGCCCTAGGATATATATTGCAAATTATAGCAACTATTGATGTGAAAGATGAAGATAAATGTGAGAAGCAAGATGTAACTATAGATAATAAAAATAAAGCGCTAGCGAAAACGGGGATTGAGTTATTAGCTTTAGGTAATATTTCTAATGTAATAGGAACGTATTTTAATCTAAATGAACAAATAAAAGAAAATGATTTCCTTATAATTACTGGAAATAGTTTGCAATCAATTGGAGCTTTTTTAGGAGTAGAAGTAGCATTGAATGAGATAAGTGGAATACAGTGGATTATTGTATTAGGGAATTCAATGCAAAGTTTAGGTGCAGGATTACAAGCATATGAAGGTATTCACAATATATCAAAAGAAGAAAAGGGAAATGAAGACAGTAATATAGATAAAGAAAATCAACGTATAATAGGGCTAATAGGTATTTGGATACAGGCAATAGGTACTGTAATTTCAGCAATTGGATTAACTGAAATAGTAGAGGAACAACGATTGGAATCTAAGAAAAGGCAATGAAATACTCATTTAAATGAAGTTTGGAGTATTTCAATTTTAGAAATAGGACAAGATTGATGTGATAATTCTTTTTGTAGGCTGTTTCATATAGGTGTAGAATATACATATAAACGAACAGGTGAAAATAGCTTGTTAACGTTAGTGAGAGGCTCCTCATTTAGTTATACTATTATATGTGATTTTTGTAATGATGAGTTCTTACATACGCTTTTAGAAATAACATGATTTCATAGGTTTGATAGTGTAGGAGATGGATGGGTAAGAATTGAAAAATAAACAGTAAGGAGTTTTTCAGACATGATGTACTTATTAGCAATTCTACTTCCGCCGGTAGCTGTTTTATTTTGCGGAAAGCCGTTTCAAGCGATTATTAATTTCATTTTAACCTTAATTTTTTGGGTTCCAGGAGCGATACATGCAGTTCTTGTCGTACATGATAAAAAAGCCGATAGGCGACTTAAAAGACAAGTTCAGGCGTACGATGAAATTAATAAAAGAAATAGAAGGTAAATTGCGAGTGGAAACATACAAAAAAGAAAGGGAATTTGATTCGCCTTTCTTTTTTGTATGTCAATCAAGTTTAAATTTTAGTATAGCGGTAAGAATTTTTAATATAAGTATTATGATAATAACTTTTAGAGTGTGCGTTTAATAAACCGGTGTAAATGCTTTCTGGCACGTTAAAGAAATCATACATACCATTCTTTAGTTGAATACGTAAAATCATAGAAAAAGGATTATAGCCAACAGCAACTAAATTTTTTGAAATAACGGGAGAGAGCTTCATCATTACGCAACTCCTTACTTTTCATTTTAGATGGTTTCTTGTAGAGAAGGGGATTGTCGTGTTGAAATCCTAATAATTAAAGGGGGATTATACCTATATGCAATATATTAAATGTTCGTTATACGTAATTATAGGGAAGTTCACACGAAGTACATATCGTTGTGCTATTTTTATTTCACCTTTGATTTATAAATAAGAAAATATTGACCATTTGAAAAAAAGGTATATTATTTATACGAGGTATTAAAAATTCACTTCTTACATTCTATGCTTTAAGGGGCAGTATTATTAGAAAAAATAGAAGTGAAATAGTTTGTATAAGAAGTATTCTAAAATGTATAATCTGTGAATTAGGAAAATATTGAATGCTCCAGGTCAATATACTTTCTTGATTAAATGTATTTGGGAAAGTGACCTCAATATTTTCAAGTAAATCAACGGGAGAATTGAAAGGCAGGAGAAAGTAACATGTCAGAAAATTATCGTTCTCGAGAGGAGCGACGACAAGTTCAAAAGAAAAAACAGCCAGCTTCTAAAAAAACAAAACCAAAAGGTAAAACATCGTTTTTTCGTAAATTTTTAATCAGTTGTTTACTACTTGGTATTGTAGGTTTAGTGGCAGGGGTTGCTACCTTTTTCGTTATGATAAAGGATGCGCCAAAACTTGAGAAATCAAAACTTGTTAATCCGTTATCCTCAAAAATTTATGATAAAGACGGGAATTTGGTATATGAATATGGGAAAGAAAAGCGAACGAATGTTACGTATGATCAAATTCCAAAATTAGTAGAAAATGCATTTTTAGCAACAGAAGATGCACGTTTTTACGAGCATAGCGGGGTAGACTTTAAAGGTACTGCCCGTGCGGTTTTAGTCAGTCTTAAAGGAGATTATGGCTCTCAAGGTGGAAGTACGATAACGCAGCAAGTTATTAAAAATTACTTCTTATCGATGGAAAAAACGTCAAAGCGTAAGGTTCAGGAAATATATTTAGCGTATAAGCTAGAACAACAATATTCAAAACATGAAATATTAGAGATGTATTTAAATAAAATTAATTTAGGTAACCGTTCATATGGAATCGCAACAGCAGCGCAAAACTACTACGGTAAAGAATTAAAAGATTTAACATTACCAGAAGTTGCGATGCTTGCCGGTTTGCCGAAAGCACCGAATAACTATGATCCAACGAAAAAAGAAAATGTCGAAAGGGCAACAGAAAGAAGAAATACTGTACTAAACTTAATGAATCGACATGGTTATATTACAAAGGCAGAAATGGAAGAAGCATCAAAAGTTCCAGTAACAGATGGGCTTAAGACTGTAACTGAACAAACAATGCCATATCCTGCATTTATGGATGCGGTTGTGAAAGAAGTAGAAAAAGAATTACCAGATGCTAATATTGGTTCTGATGGTTTAGAAATTTATACAACGTTGGATCCAAAAGCACAGAAATTGGCTGATAATATTTTAAATACAAATATTATTGATTATCCAAATGATAAATTCCAAGGTGCTTTCACATTTATGGATACAAAAACAGGGGAAGTTCGCGCTATAGGTAGTGGTCGTGGCGAAAATAAAGCAGTATTTAAAGGTCATAATATGGCGATTGAATTAGATCGTGCAGCTGGTTCGACAATGAAGCCAATCTTTGATTACGCTCCTGCAATTGAATATTTAAAATGGGCTACGTACCATCAAATTGATGACTCTCCATTTAAGTATTCAACGGGGCAAGAAGTTCGAAATGCAGACAGAAGTTATTCAGGCCCAATTTCAATGCGTGAAGCATTAAAAATGTCGCGTAATATTCCGGCAATTAAAACTGCAAAAGAAGTGGGAATTAGTAAATCGAAAGACTTCTCTGAGAAATTAGGTATTACATTTAATACAGCACCGACAGAATCTACAGCGATTGGGACAAACGAAGTATCACCAACTGAAATAGCGGGTGCTTATGCGGCATTTGGTAATGATGGTAAGTATACAAAGCCGCATTTTGTTAAGAAAGTAGTTTATCCAGATGGCAAGTCACAAAGTTTTGGACAAAAACCAAAATCAGTTATGGCGGATTCTACAGCATATATGATTACTGATATGCTTCGTTCTGTAGTTACATCAGGTACTGGTACATCGGCAAATGTGGCCTCTTTAGATGTAGCTGGTAAAACAGGTACAACTAACTATTCTTCAAAACAACTAGCACAATATGGAATTCCAGAAAGTGCAACTCGTGATAGTTGGTTTGCAGGATATACACCGCAATATACGATGGCAGTATGGACTGGGTATATGAAAGATGGTAAAAATGAGTATATTAGTAGTAAAAATACGAAAATTGCACAGTTGATCTTTAAAGAAATGATGAGCGAGATGGCTACAGATAAATCACGCTTTAAAATGCCAAGTAGTGTTATTCAAGAAGGTAGTGAGTTGCGTATAAAAGGTGAAAAACGTGATTCATCTCCAAATACGAGCGTACCTAATACAACTGAGCAACCAAAACAAGACCAACAGCAAAAAACTGAAGAAGAGAAAAATCAAGAGGAATTAAAGAAACAGGAAGAGCAAAAGAAACAAGAAGAGCAAAAGAAGCAAGATGAACTTAAGAAGCAAGAAGAGCAAAAGAAACAAGATGAACAGAATAAGCAAAATGAACAAAACAATGGAAATGGTCAAGGAACTCCAAATCCACCGAACAATGGAAATGGTCAAGGAACTCCAAATCCACCGAACAATGGAAATGGTCAAGGAACTCCAAATCCGCCGAACAATGGAAATGGTCAAGGAACTCCAAATCCACCAACCACTGGAGGTGGCCAAGGAACTCCAAATCCACCAACCACTGGAGTTCCAAATCCGCCAACCACTGGAGGTGGCCAAGAAACTCCAAATCCACCAACCACTGGAGGTGGCCAAGAGACTCCTGCTCCACCAACTGCTGGCGGGAACGCAGGAGAAATCCCTGCCAATAATGGACAATAAATAATGTATTTGAAAAGCACGTAAGGAATCGCAAAAAGCGCTTCCTTACGTGCTTTTTGTATTTAAAAAGGTCGTGATTTCTTACGATTTTTTTAAATATTAAAAGTACCATAGAAATTTTGAAAGTAAATTGATGGGAAATGATAAAAAATTTGAGTCGGAGGTATTGGATAGCTAGGGCTATAAAAAGTAGTACTACTAGGATGTGTGCCATGGTGCCAATATGAAGGGGTGACTTGGCCGGGCAATTGATATTGTTGCCATGCAGCAGGAAGTTCGATACCAACATCAGAACTTGCTGTATGAACGGCAGGAACATGTATTGAGGGAACTGACGGGACGGCAACGGTTATTCTTGGTGATACCCACATGAAAACAATCACTCCTAAGTTTTAATGATAAAGTAGTATATTCTTTTAACAGCTATAAAGGTACATATGGATAAGACTTTCGAATGAAACATACGTACAAAGTCGTAAGACCAAATTAAATTGATCGTGGACCATTTAGTATGAAAAGATACGTCTATTTGCGGAGGGCAAGGGGACATGAAAAATATACAATTGATGTGTTGATTGCAATATTTTACGTGTTTATGGAGGAATTTTAATGGAACGATTATGGACGAAATCATTTATTCAAATGACTATCGCGATGTTATTTTTATTTACAGGGTTTTATTTACTAGTTCCAACGCTACCGCTCTTTATTAAAGAGATTGGTGGAAATGAATCACAAGTTGGACTGATGATGGGAATGTTTACAATAGCGGCAGTTGTAATACGACCGATTATTGGAGGAATGTTAGATCAATATGGTAGAAGATCTTTTATTATTTTCGGACTCATATTTTTTGGGATAACGATGTATACGTATAATTTAGCATCGACTATTGTCCTTTTAGCTGTTTTACGCGTTATTCACGGAGTGACGTGGGCTGTTTCTACAACAGCAGTTGGAACAGCGATAACTGATATTATTCCAGATTCACGTCGTGGTGAAGGAATGGGCTGGTATGGCATGGCGATGACAATCGCGATGGCAATTGGCCCGATGATTGGATTATGGGTTGTACAAAATTATTCATTTCATGGCCTATTCTTATTAGCAACTCTTTTATCCTTTATGGCAGTCGTATTATCGTTAATAACGAAAATGCCATTTACGCCACAAAAAGAAAAAGGGAAAATCCAGCTATTTGAAAAATCTGTTTTATCAATTACAATTGTTATTTTCTTTTTATCGTTTGCATACGGAGGCATAACAACATTTTTACCGTTATTTGCGTCATCAATTGATGTGAATCCTGGGACGTTCTTTCTTGTATATGCAATTGCTTTAACAATTGTACGTCCGATTTCAGGAAAACTATTAGATAAATACGGAGAAGTATTTATCATACTCCCGGCACTATGTATTACCATTTTAGCTATAGTTGTATTAACTATTTCAAATAGTTTAATGGGTATAATTATCGCAGCGGTATTATACGGTGTTGGATTCGGTTCAGCACAGCCCGCTTTACAAGCAGCGATGCTGACAATTGTTGATCCTAGTAAAAGAGGAGTTGCTAACGCTTCATTCTTTACCGCATTTGATTTAGGTATTGGATTAGGTGCGATTTTACTTGGAGTTGTTTCACAAATGTTTGGTTACCGTATTTTATTTGCTGGTAGTGCAATTTCTGGATTAATAGCTTTAATTCTTTTCGTTGTTTTTGTAAAACAACGATTAGGCAAAAAAGATTTTGCGTAAACAGGAAGAGCGAAGATGAAAATTTCAATTGAACATGATGCTCTACGATGGTTTAAGGAAGAATTGCGTATAAAGTATGATGAATCGATTTGATTTATCCCGCTATTTGTGGGCAGTAAGACTCCCACCTCAAAATTCGGCTGGAGCAAAGAAGTTAGGTAGGAGCCCTGCTGCCCGTAAACGCCCGATTGGTGTGGGCTAATAATCAGTGGGGGATGAAAAAAACCCCACTGATTAAAGTTTCACTTTATTGTAAGGTACGGAGGAAATAGCGCAATTCATCCAGGATATTCTTTAGGAATTGTTTCTGAGAAAACATTTCGGGAAATAGTGTCAGTTGAGAAAGACGGTATTTTATTTTTATAGATTTTGATAATCTTTGGTACTTTCAAAACTATGATTTAGTTGTAAGTTATCGTAAAGGAACGGAAGAAATTTAATTTAATTATGTAAAATAATAATTTTATTAAAAATAAATAAATTTTATATAAGAATTATATTTTTGGGAATATGAAATAAATATTATAAAAAACGAGCTGTGCATGAATGCAGCTCGTTTTTTATATTTGTTAAAGAAGAAGAGATTAAAGGTGTATTTAGTGGGATTATATGGATAATTGCTATATTTCGTTTTAGAAAATTGTAAAAGGATGTCTGTCCTTTCTTTATAAAAGATGAAAGTTATTTTTGAAAAATTGTATTATTACATCGGTAAAAGTATAGGAAACTTATCATTATAAAATAAATTGAAATCTTCTAAAAACTCTGATACATTGAAATGGAGAAATGTAGTTTCACAGTATTGTAAAGGCTTACAGTTATGTGCACGAAGATCTATTAGGATTGGAGGAAATAATGATGAAAGCTGAAGAAAAATTTTCCCCGGGATTAGATGGTGTAGTAGCAGCGGAGACGAAAATTTCGTTTCTTGACACAGTAAAAGGTGAAATTGTAATTCAAGGGTATGATTTAATCGAACTCTCAAAAACAAAAGAGTATTTAGACATTGTGCATCTTTTATTAGAAGAACAGCTACCGAATGAGGATGAAAAAGCAACAATTGAAAAGAAATTAAAAGAAGAATATGCAGTGCCAGAAGGTGTATTTAATGTGCTAAAGGCATTGCCTAAAGAAACGCATCCTATGGATGGGTTACGTACAGGTGTGTCAGCATTAGCTGGTTACGATAGTGATATCGAAAACCGCTCGTTAGAAGTGAATAAAAGTCGAGGGTACAAGCTTTTAAGTAAAGTGCCAAATATCGTAGCGAATAGCTATCATATTTTAAATAACGAGGAGCCAATTCAGCCCCTTCAGGAATTGTCATATAGTGCGAATTTCTTCTATATGTTAACTGGTAAAAAACCAACTGAACTTGAGGAAAAGATCTTTGATCGTTCCCTTGTTTTATATAGTGAACATGAAATGCCAAACTCTACATTTACAGCTCGCGTAATTGCATCAACACAATCGGATTTATACGGCGCTCTAACAGGTGCAGTTGCATCTTTAAAAGGAAGTTTACATGGTGGTGCAAATGAAGCGGTTATGTACATGCTTTTAGAAGCTGGCAATGTTGAGAAATTTGAAGAACTATTACAGAAGAAACTTTATAACAAAGAAAAAATCATGGGCTTTGGACATCGCGTATATATGAAGAAGATAGATCCAAGAGCACTTATGATGAAGGAAGCTTTAAAACAGCTTTGTGATGTAAAAGGCGATTATACACTATATGAAATGTGTGAAGCTGGAGAGAAGATTATGGAGAAGGAAAAAGGCATTTATCCGAATCTTGATTACTATGCTGCTCCAGTATATTGGATGCTTGGTATTCCAATTCAACTTTACACACCAATCTTCTTTAGTTCTAGAACAGTAGGGTTATGTGCACACGTAATTGAGCAACATGCGAACAATCGTTTGTTCCGTCCACGTGTAAATTATATTGGCGAGCGACATGCATTTAGTAAATAAAAACAACTGGGGAGTTGTTAGCGCCGCCCGCCAGATGGGTGTTTGACCGACACCCATCATTAATAATAACGAATTTTCGACAGAAAGGGAAGAATAGTATGATTAAAACAAATGAAATTAAACAAAAAGATGCATTATTAGAAGAAATTACGGATTATGTATTAAATAAAGAGGTTACAAGTGCAGAAGCATTCAGCACTGCTCGCTACGTATTACTTGATACACTTGGATGCGGAATTTTAGCGCTACAATATCCAGAGTGTACAAAATTATTAGGACCAGTTGTACCAGGAACAATCGTGCCAAATGGTACACGCGTACCAGGTACGTCATATGTACTTGATCCAGTAAAAGGCGCATTTAATATCGGATGTATGATCCGTTGGTTAGACTATAACGATACTTGGCTTGCAGCAGAATGGGGACATCCATCTGATAACTTAGGCGGAATTTTAGCAGTAGCAGATTATATTAGCCGTGTTCGTATTTCAGAAGGAAAAGAACCATTAAAAGTACGTGAAGTACTAGAAATGATGATTAAAGCACATGAAATTCAAGGTGTACTTGCTTTAGAAAACAGCTTAAACCGTGTTGGTCTTGACCATGTATTATACGTAAAAGTAGCAACAACTGCGGTAGTTGCGAAAATGCTTGGCGGAACGCGTGAAGAAATCTTTAATGCATTATCACATGCGTGGATTGATAATTCTAGTCTTCGTACATATCGTCATGCTCCAAATACTGGTTCACGTAAATCATGGGCAGCAGGGGATGCGACGAGCCGCGGTGTTCATCTTGCAATGACTGCTCTAAAAGGTGAAATGGGTTACCCAACAGCATTATCTGCGCCAGGATGGGGATTCCAAGATGTATTATTTAATAAGCAGGAATTAAAATTAGCAAGACCACTAGAATCGTATGTAATGGAAAATGTATTATTCAAAGTGTCATTCCCAGCAGAGTTCCATGCACAAACAGCTGCAGAATGTGCTGTGAAATTATATCCTGAAATTAAAGAAAGATTAGAAGAAATTGATCGTATTACAATTACAACTCATGAATCAGCAATTCGTATTATCGATAAAGAGGGACCATTAAATAACCCAGCTGATCGCGATCATTGCTTACAATACATTACGGCAATTGGTTTATTAAAAGGAGATATCGTTGCGGATGATTATGAGGATGTAGCAGCGAATGATCCACGTGTAGATGAATTACGTAATAAGATGGTTGTTGTTGAAAACAAACAGTACAGTTTAGATTACCTTGATCCGAACAAGCGCTCAATCGCCAACGCTGTTCAAGTTCATTTTAAAGATGGTACTGTAACAGAAAATGTGGAATGTGAATACCCGCTTGGCCACCGTTTCCGTAGAGACGAAGCGATTCCAAAAGTTGTTCAAAAATTCACTGCAAATATGGCAGGTCATTATTCTAGTAAGCAACAAGAAAAAATTCATGAAGTTTGTCTAAATGAAGAAAAACTAGAAAATATGAATGTAAACGAATTTGTAGATCTATTCTTAATTTAATAATAGGGGGAATTTAGAATGGCTTGGGTTGTGAATAAACAGTCAACACAAGAGGAGCTTGCGAATCGCTTCCGAGCTTTAGTAGAAGCAAATGAAATTTTACAAATTCCAGGTGCTCATGATGCAATGGCGGCTCTTGTTGCGAAAAATACAGGTTTTTCAGCTCTTTATTTATCGGGAGCTGCTTATACTGCAAGTAAAGGGCTACCAGATTTAGGAATCGTGACGTCTACTGAAGTAGCAGAGAGAGCAAGGGATCTAGTAAGAGCTACAGATTTACCAGTTCTTGTTGACATTGATACAGGATTTGGTGGAGTACTAAACGTAGCGAGAACAGCTGTAGAAATGGTGGAAGCGAAAGTTGCGGCTGTTCAGATTGAAGATCAACAATTACCAAAGAAATGTGGACATTTAAATGGTAAGAAACTTGTTACTACAGAAGAATTAGTTCAAAAAATTAAAGCGATTAAAGAAGTTGAGCCAAGTTTATATATTGTAGCACGCACAGATGCTCGCGGCGTGGAAGGATTAGATGCAGCGATTGAAAGAGCGAACGCATATGTAAAAGCAGGGGCAGATGCAATATTCCCAGAAGCGCTTCAATCGGAAGAAGAATTCCGTTTATTTACTAGCAAAGTGAATGCACCTTTATTAGCAAATATGACTGAGTTCGGGAAAACACCATATTATAGTGCAGAGGAATTTGCGAATATGGGCTTCCAAATGGTAATTTATCCTGTAACTTCACTTCGTGTTGCTGCAAAAGCATATGAGAATGTGTTTACGCTAATTAAAGAGACAGGTTCTCAAAAAGATGCACTTTCTAATATGCAAACGAGAAGTGAGTTATATGAAACAATTTCATATCATGACTTTGAAGACTTAGATACTGGAATTGCAAAAACAGTATTATCTGAAGATCAATAGGTAGAAGGACTTAGGCGATGAGAATACATCTTTGGCAAAACGAACTGCTTGATGTGAAAAATCATCGCCTTCTGTTTTCAATAGTAAGATATTCCACTCATCGTAGACGAGCATATGCAAAAAGCAATGAAGGCCGAAATGATAGGGGGATTCAGATGGAGAAAACGAAGTTACCATGGGCTGAATTTTTTTCACTCAATAAAGATGTGAATAATACTTTCTTTACACCAGAAGATTTTTCAGGGGATGAAGATTTAATTGCAAAAACGACAGAACAATTCGTTAAACAAGAAATTGTCCCACAAATGGAGAATATTGAACAACATAACTATAAAGTTTCTCGTCAATTATTTGAGAAAGCTGGGGAACTTGGATTATTAGGCATTGAGGTACCAGAAGATTATGGTGGATTCGAGTTAGGAAAGGCTGTCTCAGGTCTTGTAGCAGAGAAAATGGGTTACGCTGGTGCATTTAGCGTTTCTTTTAATATACACGCCGGTGTAGGTACATTGCCTTACATATATTACGGAACGAAAGAACAGAAAGAAAAATATTTACCGAAAATCGCATCGGGAGAATGGATTGGGGCTTATGCTTTAACTGAGCCAAATGCTGGTTCTGATGCATTAAGTGCAAAAACGAGTGCAGTATTGAATGAAGAGGGTACTGCTTGGAAGTTGAATGGTGAGAAGCAGTGGATTACAAATGCTCATATGGCAGATGTATACGTTGTTTTTGCGAAGACAAATAAAGGAATGACAGCGTTTATTGTCGAAAGAACATGTGAAGGTGTATCAATAGGATTAGAAGAAAAGAAGATGGGGATTAAAGGTTCTTCAACAGCGACGCTTATTTTAGAAGATGTTGTCATCCCCGCTGAAAATGTTTTAGGGGAAGTTGGGAAAGGGCATCACGTAGCTCTTAATATTCTTAACTTCGCGAGACTAAAACTTGCTTTTGGAAATATTGGAACAGCAAAACAAGCAATTGGTTTGTCAGTTCAATATGGAAAGGAACGAAAGCAGTTCCAAACAGAATTAGTAGATTTTACGATGATTCAAGAGAAAATTGCAAATATGATTATTTCTACATATGGAGCAGAAAGTGCAGCTTACCGTACAGCGGGTGTAATTGATGAAGCAATTCATGAGAGTGATGAAGATCTTATGAAAAAAATGTCCCAATTTGCAATTGAATGTGCACTTAATAAAGTAAATGCTTCTGAAACACTTGGCAATATTGTAGATGAGGCTGTACAAATTCATGGTGGATACGGTTATATGCAAGAATACGAAGTAGAACGTTTATATCGTGATGCTAGAATTAGCCGTATTTTTGAAGGAACGAACGAAATTAATAGATTAACAGTTGCTAAAATGTTAATGAAACAATTTGAGCAAATTGAAGATCATGTAGTAGAAAGTGATATATCAAATGTAGAAAGAAACCATCGTTACATTTTATTATCGAAAAAATTGTTGAAACAATCTTTGAAAACGCTCTCTAAAACTCCGGACTTAAAAATTGATCAGGAGCAAGAATATTCACGTGTACTATCAAATATGTTGACGGACGTGTACGTCATGGAATCAGCATTTTTACGTACGAGGAAAGCAGTTAGTAAAAATGGTGAGGAAAAAGAGCGTACGAAGCAAATGATAACAGATGTTATTTGTGAAGAGGGATATCGTAAAGTAGAAGAAGCTTCGATTTCCATTCTTTCAGCAGCTGTCACAGAAGAACAAAATAGACAAGAAATATTAGCTGAAATCCGTCAATTATTAGTGCCTTTATACTCGAACTTATTTACGAAAAAGAGAGACATTGCGAAAGTTATTATAAATCGCGGGAAATATATTGTGTAAATAGGAGGAAAGCGATATGAAAAAGATTGGTTTTATCGGTTTAGGTAACATGGGTCTTCCAATGTCTAAAAATTTAGTTAAATCGGGCTACACAGTATATGGAGTGGACTTGAATAAAGAGGCGGAAGCTTCCTTTGAAAAAGAAGGAGGAATTATCGGCTTATCAATCTCAAAACTAGCAGAGACATGCGATGTGATTTTTACAAGTTTACCTTCACCTCGTGCTGTGGAAGCGGTATATTTTGGGGAAGAAGGATTATTTGAAAATAGCCACTCGAATGTAGCTTTAATTGATACAAGTACAGTATCTCCACAATTAAACAAACAATTAGAGGAATCGGCGAAGGAAAAGAAAGTAGACTTTTTAGCAGCACCTGTTAGTGGCGGGGTAATTGGTGCAGAAAACCGTACATTAACGTTTATGGTTGGTGGATCGAAAGAAGTATATGAAAAAACTGAATCTGTCATGGAAGTACTTGGAGCGAATGTTTTCCATGTTAGTGAGCAGATTGATAGCGGTACAACTGTTAAATTAATTAACAATCTATTAATTGGTTTTTATACAGCTGGTGTGAGTGAAGCTTTAACATTAGCGAAAAAGAACAATATGGATTTAGATAAAATGTTTGATATTTTAAATGTAAGTTACGGTCAAAGTAGAATTTATGAGCGTAATTATAAAAGTTTTATTGCATCAGAAAATTATGAGCCGGGCTTTACTGTAAATTTATTAAAGAAAGATTTAGGATTTGCGGTAGATTTAGCTAAAGAAAGTGAACTTCACTTACCAGTAAGTGAGATGCTATTAAACGTATATGAAGAAGCGAGTGAGGCAGGATATGGTGAAAACGATATGGCTGCTTTATATAAGAAAGTTAGCGAACAATTAATTTCTAATCAAAAATAGTGCACTTATAAAAATCATGATAAAAAAGGAGAGAATATAATGATTACAACTGAAATTAAACGCGTGAAAAATCATATTAATGGCGAATGGGTAGAATCTACTGGTACTGAAGTAGAAGCGGTTCCGAATCCGGCAACTGGAAAAATCATCGCTTACGTTCCACTTTCTCCAAAAGAAGATGTTGAAAAAGCTGTTGAAGCGGCAAAAGCGGCATACGAAACATGGTCTAAAGTGCCAGTTCCAAATCGTTCAAGACAACTATACAAATATCTACAACTGTTACAAGAAAATAAAGATGAGCTTGCAAAAATCATTACGCTAGAAAACGGTAAAACGCTAACGGATGCAACTGGTGAAGTACAGCGTGGTATTGAAGCGGTAGAACTTGCAACATCAGCACCAAATTTAATGATGGGACAAGCCCTTCCGAATATTGCTAACGGAATTGATGGATCGATTTGGCGCTACCCAATCGGAGTTGTTGCTGGTATTACACCGTTTAACTTCCCGATGATGATTCCGTTATGGATGTTCCCACTTGCAATTGCTTGCGGTAATACATTCGTATTAAAAACATCTGAAAGAACACCACTTTTAGCTGAGCGACTTGTAGAGTTATTCTATGAAGCTGGTTTTCCAAAAGGGGTATTAAATTTAGTACAAGGCGGAAAAGATGTTGTAAATAGTATTTTAGAAAATAAAGATATTCAAGCAGTTTCGTTTGTTGGCTCTGAGCCAGTGGCACGCTACGTATATGAAACTGGTACAAAAAATGGTAAACGTGTACAAGCGTTAGCAGGTGCGAAAAACCATGCGGTTGTTATGCCAGATTGCAACCTTGAGAAAACAGTACAAGGTGTAATTGGGTCTGCGTTCGCAAGTAGTGGAGAGCGCTGCATGGCATGTTCAGTAGTAGCAGTAGTTGATGAAATTGCTGATGAATTCATTGATGTATTAGTAGCAGAAACGAAGAAGTTAAAAGTAGGTGACGGTTTCAACGAAGATAATTATGTCGGACCATTAATCCGTGAATCTCATAAAGAACGTGTTTTAGGCTATATTAATAGTGGTGTAGCAGATGGAGCAACTTTACTAGTAGATGGCCGTAAAATCAATGAAGAAGTTGGAGAAGGTTACTTTGTTGGTGCAACAATCTTTGATGGCGTAAATCAAGAAATGAAAATTTGGCAAGATGAAATTTTCGCTCCGGTATTAAGTATTGTAAGAGTAAAAGATTTAGAAGAAGGTATTAAGCTGACAAATCAATCGAAATTTGCGAATGGTGCTGTTATTTATACATCAAATGGTAAACACGCACAAACATTCCGAGACAATATTGATGCTGGTATGATTGGTGTAAACGTTAATGTTCCAGCACCAATGGCATTCTTCGCATTTGCAGGAAACAAAGCTTCATTCTTTGGAGATCTTGGTACAAATGGTACGGATGGCGTTCAATTTTATACACGTAAAAAAGTTGTAACTGAGCGCTGGTTTTAATAAAGTGAAATGATAATGAGTGGGGTGCATTCCCACTCATTATAAAAATAATGCAAACGAAAATACACTACTCATAATGGAGTAGTGTATTTTCGTTTGCATTGTGTTAACTATTTCTTTCAAAGGCTAATTTAATACCAAACCCAATTAAGACGATTCCTGTAATCCCTTGAATATAACGCTGTGTCTTCGGCTTTTTCATAAAAGCACTAATTTTATCAATTAAAAATATATAAAAAGCAAACCAAATGACTGTTAAAATGAGATAAGTAAGTCCCATAACGAGAAGTTGTATAAATGTATTATGATTTGGATTTAAAAACTGCGGTAAAAAAGTTAAAAAGAAGACTGCAACCTTAGGGTTTAGTAAATTTGTAAGAAAACCTTGGCGAAAGCAAGAAGTATGTTTATTGTCATTATTTATTGGAACGTCATTTGTATTTAAGTCTTCTGTGTTTCTTACTGCTAAAAGGGCTTTAATACCAATATAGACTAAATATACAGCACCAACATATTTAAAAATAGAAAATAAAAGAGCAGACTTTACAATAAGTGCTGAAAGACCAATTACAGCAGCTAAAGTGTGAATTAAAAGCGCAACACAAGTACCAAAAACAGTTTTTACGCCGCCGATTTTGCCAGCAACCAATGTGTTTTTCGTAGCCATTGCTGTATCAGGACCGGGTAGAATAATAAGACATATAGACATAATAATAAACAGAAAAAAATTTTCCATAATGTTATCCGCCTTCCTTTGTTGTTTTTAGAAAATTCGATTAATGTTAGTTTAACATACATTTTAGTTAAATAAAATTAAATTATATTTAAAATTATTTAACTAAAAAGAAGAGGCCATATAGAGTAGCTGAGAGTGAGCTACAATATATGACCTCTTTGTTTAGGCGTTAAGTAAGTTAAAGAATCGATTTACATCTTCTTCTGAAACATCACTTAAGTGTTTATATTTATAATTTGGATTTTGGTCTTTATCAACTACAACGGAGCGTACTCCTTCAAAGAAATCTTCATGTCGCATGAAATTTTTAGCGAGTATAAGATCTGTCGCAAAACATTCTTCAACTGACTTTTCTTGGCCATCGATAAACTGTTTTAATGTTACCTTTAATGAAACAGGGGATTTTGATAATAACTGTTCTTTCGTTGTTTGGGCAAATGGACTTTGATTTTTCTCTAAAGATTGAATGATTCCTTCAATTGTATCGAATGCAAAATGCGAATTAATTTCTTCTAATAAAGAAGAAAGATTGCCATCTAAGTTTGGAGCGGTTGCAAATGTACGAATAACTTCTTTTAAATGAGTATGTACATCTTCTTTTTTCCAATTTACATTTTCAAGTGCGGTAAGGAAATTTGGTAATGAATCTGATGTCATAAAGTAATCAGCAGCGTTAATATATAATACATCAGGAGCTTTTAAAATGGATGCTGTTAAAGCAACATATCGGCCAGTATATCCAGGCGCTTTATTTAAGAAATAAGCAGCACCGACATCAGGGAAGAAACCGATGTTCATTTCAGGCATTGCCCACTTCGTACGCTCTGTTACAATTCGATACGTAGCTCCATTTGTCAGACCGACACCACCGCCCATTACGATTCCATCTAAACAAGCGATAATTGGTTTTTTGTATTGATAAATAAATGTATCAATTTCATATTCTTCTTCAAAAAACTGCTCTGCATGTTGTAATGCAACTTCGTTAGAACGTGCTTCGTATAGCGTTTTAATATCACCACCTGCACAAAAACCTTTCGTCCCAGCTCCTTTTAAAACGATGAGTTCAATACGCTCATCTTGTTCCCATTCTTTAAGTTTTTGCCCAATTGGCTGTAACATGTCATAGGATAAAGAATTGAGTGCTTTTGGACGGTTTAAAGTAATTGATGCAACGCCGTTTTCGCTAACAGAAAATAAAACGTGTTCAGTCATTATAAATCCTCCCTTACTTATCTTCTTATTCTTATTTCTTGATACATGCTGAAATGTCCTCTATAATTTTTGTCTAAATTAGGTGCTTAATGTTATTATTTATTGCATATTTTGACGAGTTATATTTGCAGGATTTCAGAGAATGAAGAGGAATATTACAACATTACTGTAAGTGCTATTATTTGAAAACGTCGTGTTGAAGGCGCTATTATATGTATAACTTAAATTGAGTTAGTATACGTGGGGTAACAATACATTAAAGAGTGGATGTAGAAAAGATTAAAAGGCTGAATTATCTAACTTTTAAATATCGTGGGGTTTGTATATAATTAGAAATAGAGAAAGGAGAGATCGGAATGCCAGGACCTTTACTATTGTCGGTTATTATTTTGTCATCTCTTATGGTAGGAATTACACAGTATTTTCATCATACAGATACGACAGAAGAAGTGAAGGATAAGGTACGTCTCGTGTTTCCGATTTTTATAATATCTATTTCCATATGTTTTTTATTAAATAAAGATGGGTATGTTGTGGCCGTATTCGCGTTTTTTGTAGCGATTGTGTTAATAACTGTATTGTACTACGTTATGAAAGAGTACTTACAAAAATAAGGATGCCTGAAAGGGCATTTTTATTTTTGTAGATTAAGAATTTCACATACCGTATTTTATGTAAAAAAACATAAAATATTTATAAATAAAAAAGTATGTACATCGTAGTGTATTTACTTGTCAATCTTGCATGACCACTATACTATTAAAATGTAGAGATTAGAAAAAAAGGGGTTGTATCTAGCATGAAATTTGAGATGCACACAAAAATTATTTCAAATGAAAAAGAAGTAAGATTACATATAGAAGATAATTTATTTCAATTAATTTTAGATGGTTATCATCTATTTACTATTCAAGAAGTATTACCTTTATATAAATCAAACGAAGAAAGAATCGGTAGTGCAATTGTCCAAAAGTTAGAATGGGAGAACGGAAAAACTACACTAAACTATCAGCTTGTTTCACTACAATCAGTAAACTAAAAGGAGAAGGGTAATATGAAGTTTTTTCATACAGCGGATTGGCATTTAGGTAAGCTTGTTCATGGTGTATATATGACTGAAGATCAAAAAATTGTGTTAGATCAGTTTGTACAAGCTGTTGAAGAGGAAAAACCGGATGCTGTAATTATTGCAGGAGATTTATATGACCGAGCAATTCCACCTACAGAAGCAGTAGACTTATTAAATGATGTATTACAAAAGATAGTTATTGATTTACAAACACCAGTAATCGCAGTTGCAGGAAACCACGATAGTCCGGACCGCATACAATTTGGTAGTAATTTAATGAAAAAACAAGGATTACATATTGTTGGACAATTCCAGTTTCCATACAATCCTGTTGTTTTAAATGATGAATACGGAGAGGTTCAATTCCATCTCGTTCCGTATGCAGACCCAAGTATTGTTAGACATATATTGAAAAATGAAGATGTTCGTTCTCATGATGATGCGATGCGTATTTTTATGAACGAACTCTCTGAAACGATGGATAAAGAAGCGAGACACATATTTGTAGGACATGCATTTGTAACTTCTTCAGGAGAGGCAGAGGAAAATACGAGTGATGCGGAACGCCCACTTTCAATTGGTGGTGCTGAATATGTAAATAGCCATTATTTTGATAAGTTCCATTACACGGCGCTTGGCCATTTACATCAAGCACATTTTGTACGTAATGAGAAAATTCGTTATTCAGGTTCGCCACTTGCATATTCTATTTCTGAAGAAAAGCATAAAAAAGGATATTATATTGTGGAACTGGATGAAAAAGGTGAAACAACAATTGAAAAACGTTTACTTACACCGCGTCGTAAAATGCGTACAGTAGAAGCGAAAATAGACGATTTATTACTTCATCCAGTAAATGAAGATTATGTATTTGTGAAATTATTAGATGAAAATCCTGTCTTGCAGCCAATGGAAAAAATACGTTCTGTATACCCAAATGCAATGCATGTTGAAAGATCTATTCAAAGACGAGAGTTCACAGATGAAAATGAAGTAACTGTTTCAAGGCATAAAACGGATGATTTATCTCTTTTAAAAGCATTTTATAAAGAAATGAAAGGGCTAGATTTATCAGAAGAGAAAGAACGTCTATTTTTAGATGTTTTGCAAACAGTGCAAGAACGGGAAGGTGAGCGAGGATGAGACCGATTCAGCTTATAATGACCGCATTTGGTCCATATAAACAGAAAGAAGTAATCGATTTTAAAGATCTTGGTGAGCATCGTATTTTCGCTATTTCTGGAAATACAGGAGCTGGAAAGACAACGATTTTTGATGCGATTTGTTATGTGTTATATGGAGAGGCTAGTGGAGAAGAGCGCAGTGATACAAACATGCTTCGTAGCCAATTTGCTGATGATGATGTTTATACAAGTGTGGAATTAACTTTTCAATTAAAAGGGAAAAGTTATGAAATTAAACGACAACTGGGCCATAAAAAACAAGGAAATAAAACAATTACAGGACATGCAGTCGAATTATATGAAGTAATTGATGAGGAAAAAGTTCCATGTGTCGATCGTTTTCATGTAACGGATGTAAATAAAAAAGTTGAAGATTTAATTGGATTAAGTAAACATCAATTTAGCCAAATTGTCATGTTACCGCAAGGAGAGTTCCGAAAATTATTAACATCTGAAACGGAAAATAAAGAAGAAATACTACGCCGCATTTTTAAAACAGATCGTTATAAATTAATGCGTGAGATATTAGATCAAAAGCGTAAACAATGGAAAGACGTCTTACAAGAAAAACAAAAAGAACGTGAGCTATATTTCCGTAATGTATTTAAATTACCAATACGTAATGGGGCATTATTAGAGACATTAGTGGAGCAAGAGCATGTAAATACACATCAAGTAGTAGAGGCATTAGAACAAGAAACAATTTGGTACAATGCAGAGGTTGAGCAATTACACTTAGAACAAAATGACAAAACGAAACAATTAAAAGAAGCAGAGGCACGTTTTCATGCAGCAAAAGCTGTAAATGAGAAATTCAAAGATTTAGAACAAAAGAATGAGAAGTACAGTACTTTACAAGAAAACCGTGCCGTAATCGAAATGAAAGAAAAATCTTTTAAACATGCGGAACAGGCGAAGCGATTATTACCATTTGAGCAATGGTATGAGGAAGCGATGCAACATGAACAGCAGTCTGAAAGTTTGTTAAAACAGATAATCGCAAAAAAAGAACATATAATGAACAGTTTTGCACTTGCTCAGGAGAAATATGAAGCATTAAAGAATAAGGCATCCGAGCGAGAAAATGCTAAAAAACAAGTTCAAAGACTAGAAGAGTTACAACCAATTATTGCATCATTAGCTGAGAAAAAGTTAAATTTGCAAAATGCTGAGATTCAAATAGGAAAATTAAAAGAAGGTATGCAAAAGTTAGATGAACAACTAGAAGCGCATACAAATGAAAAACAAAGAATGTCTGGCGAATTACAGCAATTAGAAGTAGCGCTTGAACAATATGTAGCTAAAGTAGAAGAACTAACGAATATGCGAGAAGATGGAAAAGTATTAAAGCAGGCATATGATGTATGGCAAGAAAAACAAAAATACGAGCAAGAAAAAGAAATTGCATTTCATAAGATGCAACTGGCAGTTAGTGCGTATGAAGATATGGAACGCCGCTGGTTAAGTGAGCAAGCTGGTATATTAGCTCTTCATTTACATGATGGTGAATCTTGTCCAGTATGTGGTAGTATGGATCACCCGAAAAAAGCTACAGAGCAAAGTAATGCCATTGATGAAAAAGAGTTAAATGGGCTAAGAGAAAAGAAAAACGTTGCGGAAAAATCACATGTTCAATTAGAAGAAAAGTGGAATTTCTATCGAGTTCAATATGAACAAGTGATAGAAGAAGTGCTAAAGCGAGGGTATCGCGCAGAAGAATTAGTAGAAACATATAGGGCGCTCGTTCAAAAAGGAAAGCAATTAGCAGCAGATGTTAATGCGTTAAAAGCAAGTGAAGAAACGCGTAAGCAAATTGCTGTGAATATAAAAAGCGTAGAAGAAAAAGTAGAAGAACTCCAGAAACAAAAGCGTGAAGTAGAAACAATGCAGCACCGTACTGAAATGGAGTGTATGCAGCTTCGTACGTCATATGAACATGATAAGCAAAATATTCCGGAAGGCTTGCAAACGGTACAAGCTTGGAAAGTACAGTTTGACCAAGCTCTGCAAGAACTCAGGTTCATGGAAGATGAATGGGAGAAAGTACAAGAAGCGTATCAACATTGGCAAAATGAAAATATACGTATTCAAGCAGAACATGATAGTGCTTCTAATCAATTTAATAGTGCAAAAGAGAAGAAAGAAGAGACTTTCACACGCTTTATGAAAGAGCTAGAACAAAGCGGATTTACAGATCAATTAACATATACAGAATCCAAATTAAATGATGCTGAGATGGATAAGTTACAACAAGAAATCCGAAGTTATTACTCATCTCTAGAAGTACTTACAAAACAAATTGAAGAATTAAAGGCAGAATTAAAAGATAAAGAGTATATGGACATTTCTTCATTAGATGAGCAAGTGAAAGAATTGGAAATTCACCTTGATATTATTAAAGAAAAACGACAACGTGCTCAAAATGCCGTATCATATATTACGGATTTACATGAAAATATTAAACGAATTGATGAACAAATTCATGAGGAAGAAAAAGCATTCCAAGAACTTGTTGATTTATATGAAGTAATGAAAGGGGATAACGATAGTCGTATATCCTTTGAACGTTACATCTTAATTGAGTATTTAGAACAAATTGTTCAAATTGCGAACGAACGGCTACGTAAATTATCAAATGGACAATTTTATTTAAAACGAAGCGAACGAGTTGAAAAGAGGAATCGACAAAGTGGATTAGGCTTAGATGTATACGATGCATATACAGGTCAAACCCGAGATGTAAAAACATTATCTGGCGGTGAAAAATTTAACGCATCACTTTGCTTAGCGCTTGGAATGGCAGATGTAATTCAAGCGTATGAGGGTGGTATTTCCATCGAAACGATGTTTATCGATGAAGGATTCGGCTCATTAGATGAAGAGTCATTAACGAAAGCAGTTGACGCCCTAATCGACTTGCAAAAATCAGGCCGATTTATCGGCGTAATTTCACACGTTCAAGAACTGAAAAACGCAATGCCAGCTGTATTAGAAGTAACGAAGCAGAAGGATGGCTGTAGTCAGACGCGGTTTGTGGTGAAATAAGCTTGTCAAATTGAAAGTATCTATCATTATTTTGAACATTGTGCCAAATCGGTATAACGTTTTTTCAATAAAGTTCAAATGAATTTAATAATGTTTTTATATAAAGCCGTCTCTATAGTAGAGGCGGCATTTGTATTATATAAAGGAATGAACGATGCAATTATGAATCATTTGAAGAAGGTGGCGTATTTGCCAAACGGTTATAACTTTTAAAGGCTGAAATTGCAGATATAACACCACCTGTTAAAAATAAAGCTGAACCACCAACTAAAATAATACGACTGACGTACGTTTCACGAGCTTCTTCAACTTGTTCTTGTGACGGTGTTGGCATATAAATTCCCCCTCAATAATAATGTGTTTTGCAATAGTATATACAAATGCCTAACATGTGTTAAAAAAGCTGGATAGTTATAGGTAGAATCATCTAGTTGTTTTTAGTTTTGTAATAAAAAGTTATAGAAAGTTAAATGAATTCTATAGTATCCAAAAGCGTTTCAATTATTTGAAAAATCTTCATCCTAAATTTACGCTAACTTCACATGCAGCACAAATTGAAATTGTATTATGTATATGTACCAAATAAATAAAATTGTATAGCATTGCTTTTTTAAATAATCAAAATCCTATTATTTCTATATAAGGGTCTTAATTGTATGTTAGAGATTACATTTTATTTAGAAGCAGATTTTAATAAAAAGGAATTCAAACAAAAGGGGAATGTCTTATGACAACATATACGAGCGAGATAAAAAAAGGTTTAGTTACTGAAGAAGATGTGGACATTTTAAAAATAATGGCGCATCCAATACGATTACAAATTGTAAATGAATTAAGTGTACGCAAAACTTGTAATGTAACGCAATTAACAGAAATATTAAATATTCCTCAATCGACTGTTTCGCAGCATTTATCAAAAATGAAAGGTAAAGTGCTAAGAGCTGAAAGAAGAGGATTAGAAATTTATTATTACATTAATAATTTAAAAGCAAGTAAGATTGTTAGTGTTTTAGGATATGTAAATTAATGAAGTGTTATTATACAAAATAGCCTCCGCTGTTAAGCGGGGGCTATTTTGTATTGTTTTATTTATTTGCATTTAAAATTTTATAGTTTTTATGATTTACAATTGTTCGGTCAAATTCAAAAGTACCACCGCTTACATCTGTAACTTCAACTAAGACCGATTCAGTGTATAGTTTTAGTACAGATGCTGTGATCTTTAAGTTATTTCGTTGAAATAGTATAGTATCGCCTACGTTTGCTTTCATAGTACCTCCTTATAAAAGTCAGAAATGTTTGTTTATTATATATATTAAACCACGTATAGATATATTAGTGAATGTTTAGTTTTTATTTATCAATAAAATATTTGTTGTTTAATAAAAATTAAAGTGCAACATTATGTAAATGAATTATATATTTTCTATTTTTATGTAGAAAATTGTAAAAAAACGTTGTAATTCTGTATGTTTCGTTAGAAAAACAAGATATACGGAAGTGGAAATGTATAAATGATGGAATTTTTGATTACAAGCATTGTAATGAGAAGCCAGATTACAAGACTATTAAATGATTTGTATCAAGAAATACAGACGCAACATGTTATAAACGTTGAAGAGTTAAATAAGAATAGGATGTTTTTTGTTTGTATAGGATAAGCAAAATATTGAAGTCCAGCCATGGTATAATTCGATAATTTTTTTGTAAAAGAAGATGTAAAAGCCTCCGTAGGTCGTACTGATGCAAAACATTATAAAAGCTGCTACGTATTTAACAAGTAGTTTTTTGTATTTCATCCTTCGTTTTATGTAACTGGTTCCATATATTTGACGCTCCGTCTTGTAAGTGCTTACATAACGGGTAATATCCTATACAATGAAGTTGTTAAATCGAATGAGGTGGCGAAAATGAAAATGAAAAAAGCATATTTAGCGAATAGCATTGAAATAGAAAGAGGAGGAGAGATGGTATGAAAAAATCATCGGTTAATCCATGGCTTGTTGTCCTTGGAACAGTCATAGTACAAATGGGGCTTGGAACGATATATACATGGAGTTTATTCAATCAGCCCTTAGTGAGTAAATACGGTTGGAGTCTTAACGCTGTTGCTATAACTTTCTCAATTACTAGTCTTTCTTTAGCATTTTCAACTTTGTTTGCAAGTAAATTGCAAGAAAAATGGGGACTTCGTAAACTTATTATGATAGCTGGACTAGCGTTAGGACTTGGATTAATACTTAGTTCACAAGCTTCCTCATTATTAATGCTTTATGTACTAGCAGGAGTTGTTGTAGGTTACGCAGATGGTACAGCATATATTACTTCACTATCCAATTTAATAAAGTGGTTTCCAGAGCGTAAAGGTTTAATCGCCGGTATATCTGTCTCTGCATATGGTACAGGTAGCCTAATATTTAAATACATAAACGCAATGTTGATTGATTCAGTTGGTGTATCGCAAGCGTTTATATACTGGGGTTTAATTGTTACAGCTATGATCGTGATTGGCGCTTGTTTAATCCATCAAGCTGCTGATCAAGGTGCAGTTCAGGAAACAAAAACTAAAGAATATACAACAAAAGAAATGTTAGGCACAAAACAAGTATACTTATTATTTATTATGTTATTTACATCATGTATGAGTGGCTTATACTTAATTGGCATGGTAAAAGACATCGGTGTTCAACTTGTAGGGCTTAGCGCAGCAACAGCAGCTAATGCGGTGGCTATGGTTGCAATCTTCAATACATTGGGTCGTATCATTCTAGGACCGTTATCAGATAAAATCGGCCGTTTAAAAATCGTTACTGGTACTTTTGTTGCTATGGCGACTTCAGTCTTGGTTCTAAGTTTCGTAGATTTAAATTATGGTATCTACTTCGTCTGTGTAGCAAGTGTAGCGTTTTGCTTTGGTGGAAATATCACTATTTTCCCAGCTATTGTTGGTGATTTCTTCGGTATGAAAAACCATAGTAAGAACTACGGAATTGTGTATCAAGGATTTGGATTTGGAGCGCTTGCAGGTTCCTTTATCGGTGCACTTCTAGGTGGATTCAAACCAACCTTTATGGTGATCGGCGTATTATGTGTCGTGTCATTCATTATCTCAATTTTAATTCAAGCACCTAATCAGAAAAAAGAAAAAGAAGAAGAGTATCGCAGCGTAGCGTAAATATTTAAATTATCTATAACACTATGATAACTAAAAAGTCCCCTATTAAATAGGGGACTTTTTTCTGATACATAATAAAATTAGGAAAGGAAAGTGGATAACGAACCACTTTCTTTTTTTCTTCATGAACTATTTTTAATTGTTTTTCTTTACTCAGCCTTTATGATTTACATAATTTTACTAATGGAAGGGCCAGTGAAGCACCTAATTGGATTATATTGGAATACTATTGATTGATGCATAATATATGAGAATCTTTGATTATATATAGGATATTCATTGAGAAATGCAAGATGAAAAATAAAATATTTTCAGAAAAATGTTGAGAAAAGAAAAACTTAAATTTTTGATAAAGTATTGTAGGTGAAGAAATCTACAGGTTCTCTTTTGGAATTTCAAAAAAGATGATAAGAAATTATAGATTAAATTTTTATTTAAAGTACTATGTAATGCTTAAAGATGAAGCATTACATGGAAACGTAAAAAAAATTTTATCTGAAAAATAAAAAAAGATTGACAAGTATATTGAGAAACATTATCATTTAGATGCAGATACAGAAAATGAAAATCATTATCAATAGATTGGTTTTGTTTCCTTTTCTATAATTAAGTAATAGAAAACACACTTGACCAATTAGTTTAGTAAGTGTATTATTTTTTGCATCATAATTGATAATAAAAATCATTATCAATTATGATGTTTAATGAGATTAATTTTTATATGAGAGGATAGAGGAAATGAACTTAGGGGAATTTGATGGAAAAACCGTTTTAGTAACAGGTGCCGCTCAAGGTATAGGTAGTGTTGTAGCAAAAATGTTTTTAGAAAGAGGAGCTACAGTTATTGCGGTTGATCAAAATGCAGAAGGGCTTAATATGTTTTTAAATCATTATGCATCAAATGAAAGTCGTATTAAGACGTTTCATTTAGATGTGAGTGATAGTGTCACTGTTGAAGAGGTAGTAGAACGAATTGAAAATGATATAGCGCCAATAGATATATTAGTAAATGTTGCAGGGGTTCTACGTATGGGAGCGATTCACTCTTTAAGTGACGAAGAATGGAATAAAACATTCTCTGTAAATACTACAGGAGTTTTCTATATGTCCCGAGCAGTAAGTAAACATATGATGTTAAGGAAGTCAGGGGCAATTGTTACAGTTGGTTCAAATGCGGCAAATACTCCGAGAATGGAGATGGCTGCGTATGCTGCATCAAAAGCTGCAACGACGATGTTCATGAAGTGTTTAGGATTAGAACTTGCAGCATACAATATTCGTTGTAACTTAGTTTCTCCGGGTTCTACTGAAACTGAAATGCAAAGATTACTATGGGCTGATGAGAATGGAGCTAAAAATATAATTGCTGGTTCTCAAAATACATATAGACTCGGAATTCCTTTACAAAAAATTGCACAACCTTCAGAAATTGCTGAAGCAGTATTGTTTTTAGCTTCAGATAAAGCAAGTCATATTACAATGCACAATTTATGTGTAGATGGCGGAGCTACATTAGGAGCTTAATAAAAAATTCAGGAGGTTATTATACTATGAATGAACTTACAGCCGTAAAGGAACTGTCAGAAAAACTTTTAGAAGATTATAAGACTGAATCTTCATTCTTTTTCGCTTCACCAAATCGAACGATATTGGCAGAAGGAGAGTTTACTACAGTAAAACATAGTGAAATCGAAAGTTTTCCAGAGCTTGTAAAGGCGGTATTAAGTAATGCCAAACAGGATGGAAATCCAAATCCTATCGTTGTAGGAGCTTTGCCATTTGATCGTAGAAAAGAAGTTCAACTTATTGTACCAGAATATTACAGAATTACTGAGCGTTTACAGTTAGAAAAAACAAATGAGATAAAACAAAATGAGAAACTGGCATTTGAAATGACACCAGTTCCAGAGCCTGAAGTTTACATGAATGGTGTGAAGCAAGGAATAGCAAAAATTCAGGACGGAGATTTAAAGAAAATCGTGCTATCTAGATCGTTGGATGTTAAATCTTCAGAGGTAATTGATAAACAAAAGCTTCTTCGTGAATTAGCAGAACATAATAAGCACGGCTACACATTTGCTGTTAATTTACCGAAAGATGAAAACGAGAAAAGTAAGACGTTAATTGGAGCAAGCCCTGAATTACTTATTTCACGTCATGGTATGCAAGTAATTTCTAATCCGTTAGCTGGTTCAAGACCACGTAGTGATGATCCAGCAGAAGATAAAAGAAGAGCAGAAGAATTACTTTCTTCTCCAAAAGATTTACATGAACATGCGGTAGTAGTTGAAGCGGTTGCCGCTGCACTTCTTCCGTATTGTCATACATTACATGTTCCGGAAAAACCATCAGTTATTCATAGTGAAGCAATGTGGCATTTGTCTACAGAAGTGAAAGGTGAACTTAAGGATCCAAATACTTCTTCTTTAGAATTAGCAATTGCTCTTCATCCTACGCCAGCAGTTTGCGGAACTCCAATGGAAGAAGCGAGAGAGGCTATTCAACAAATTGAGCCATTTGACCGTGAATTCTTTACAGGCATGTTAGGGTGGAGCGATCTAAATGGAGATGGCGAATGGATTGTTACAATTCGATGTGCTGAAGTGCAAGAGAATACACTTCGATTATTTGCAGGAGCTGGAGTTGTTGCTGAATCAAAACCAGAAGAGGAGTTAGCGGAGACATCAGCTAAATTTCAAACAATGTTAAAAGCTTTAGGGTTAAGTGATAATTCATTGAATGAAAAGTAGGGGGAAGAAAGAATGTTAACAGGTTATACGGAATGGCCAAAAGAATTAGTAGACCGTTATCGAGAAGAAGGTTGTTGGCTTGGAGAGACATTTGGTGCGATGTTAAGAGAACGCGCTGAAAAGCATGGAGATGAAATTGCGATTGTAAGTAGTAATACACATATAACGTATAGTGAACTTGATAAAAAGGTAGATCGCTTAGCTGCAGGTTTATTGAATTTAGGAATAAAGCAAGAGGACCGAGTTGTTCTTCAGCTACCCAATGTTATAGAGTTTTTCGAAATATGTTTTGCACTATTTCGAATTGGAGCGCTTCCTGTTTTTGCGCTACCTTCACATCGAAGCAGTGAAATTAGTTATTTTTGTGAGTTTGGTGAGGCGAGCGCTTACGTTATTTCAGATAAGGCACTCGGATTTGATTATCGAAAACTAGCAAGAGAAGTGAAAGAGAAAGTTCCAACCTTACAACATGTAATCGTAGTGGGGGAAGAAGAAGAATTTGTGAACATAAATAATCTTTATATGGATCCGGTTCCATTACCAGAAGTTCAGCCAAGTGATGTTGCGTTTCTCCAATTATCAGGAGGGACAACAGGGCTTTCTAAATTAATTCCTAGAACACATGATGACTATATTTATAGTTTACGTGTTAGCGCTGAAATTTGTAATTTGAATGCAGAAAGTGTCTATATGGCAGTTCTTCCAGTAGCACACAATTACCCAATGAGTTCTCCAGGGACATTTGGAACTTTTTATGCGGGTGGAAAAGTAGTGTTGGCAACTGGAGGGAGTCCAGATGAGGCATTTGCTCTTATAGAAAAAGAAAAAGTGACGATTACCGCTCTCGTTCCGCCATTAGCAATGATTTGGCTTGATGCTGCATCTTCCCGTAACAACGATTTATCGAGCCTGCAAGTTATTCAAGTAGGAGGTGCGAAATTTAGTGCCGAAGTTGCGAAGCGTATTCGCCCTACATTTGGATGTACGTTACAGCAAGTGTTCGGTATGGCGGAAGGATTAGTAAATTATACAAGATTAGATGATCCTGAAGAAATTATTATTCATACGCAAGGTAGACCGATGTCTACGTTCGATGAAGTAAGAGTTGTTGATGAAAATGATAACGATGTAAAGCTTGGTGAAGTAGGTAGTTTATTAACACGAGGGCCATATACAATTCGTGGCTATTATAAAGCGGAAGAGCATAATGCACGATCGTTTACAGAAGATGGATTTTATCGTACAGGTGATCTTGTGAAAATAAATGAACAAGGTTACATCATTGTAGAAGGAAGAGATAAAGATCAAATTAACCGTGGTGGTGAGAAGGTTGCTGCGGAAGAAGTTGAAAACCATCTATTAGCACACGAGGCAGTACATGATGTAGCAATTGTATCTATGCCTGACGATTATTTAGGAGAACGTACTTGCGCTTTTGTCATAGCTCGCGGACAAACTCCAACTGTAAGTGAATTAAAAATGTTTTTAAGAGAACGTGGTATAGCAGCTTATAAGATTCCAGATCGAATTGAATTTATTGAATCATTCCCGCAAACAGGTGTTGGAAAAGTAAGCAAAAAAGAATTACGTAAAGCAATTGCTGAAAAACTTATTATAGTAAAACGTTAAAAAACTATTAAAATCGGAAGGAAGTGATTAGATGGCTATCCCATCTATTTCAGTATATAAAATGCCAGTTGAATCAGAACTACCAAAAAATAAAGTGAATTGGACGCCAAATCCGAAATGTGCAGTTCTTCTAATCCACGACATGCAAGAATATTTTCTTGATGCATATAGCGATACAGAATCGCCAAAAGTAGAACTAATTTCAAATATTAAGGTGATAAGAGAAAGATGTAAGGAACTAGGTATACCAGTTGTTTATACAGCACAACCTGGTGGACAAACGTTAGAACAACGGGGGTTATTACAAGACTTTTGGGGTGACGGTATTCCTGCTGGACCAGATAAAAAGAAAATTGTCGATGAACTTACTCCTGATGAGGATGATATATTCCTAACAAAATGGAGATATAGTGCATTTAAAAAGACGAATCTATTAGAAATTTTAAATGAACAAGGAAGAGATCAACTTATTATTTGCGGTATTTATGCGCATATTGGCTGCCTTTTAACAGCTTGTGAAGCTTTTATGGATGGTATCCAGCCATTTTTTGTAGCAGATGCAGTTGCTGATTTTTCACTAGAGCATCATAAACAAGCATTGGAGTATGCATCTAATAGGTGTGCAGTAACGACATCAACAAACTTACTATTAAAAGATTTACAAAGTGTAAAAGGCGGTGAAAGTGAAGGAATCACTTTACAGGAAGTGCATGAACTAGTTGCACAACTACTCCGAGAGCCAGTAGGGAGTATTGAAGTTGATGAAGACTTATTAAATAGAGGACTTGATTCGGTTAGAATTATGAGTTTAGTAGAGAAATGGCGTCGCGAAGGGAAAGAAATCACTTTTGCAGATTTAGCAGAACGTCCAACTGTTGATGATTGGTACCGTTTACTATCTTCACAAGCAGCACAAGTGCTGTAACAAATAGACTACATAATAAAGGGGTAGTAAAGAATGCCTAACAGTCAAAAGATTTGTCATTCGTTATCATCTGCGCAGTTTGGTATGTGGTTTGCGCAACAATTAGATCCGCTTAGTCCGATTTATAATACTGGGGAATATATAGAAATAAACGGAAATATTAATCAAGAAATTTTCGAGTTAGCTGTACGTAAAGTTGTAACAGCAGCAGAAGCACTTCATGTTCGTTTCGAAGAGGATGAAATTGGCCCATGGCAAGTTATTGAGGAATCGTCAAAGTTTCATATGCATTTTATTGACGTTCGTAAAGAGGAAAACCCTGAAGAAGCTGCTAAGGTATGGATGAAAAATGATTTATCTATGCCCGTGGATTTAACAGAGGATAAATTATTTACTGAAGCACTTATTCAAATTGAAAATAATCGTTTCTTTTGGTATCAGCGCATCCATCACATAGTGATGGATGGCTATGGATTTTCACTTCTTAGCCAAAAGGTAGCGAATGAGTATACATCACTTATAGAAGAAACAAACAAGAATGAAAAGCCATTTGGCTCTCTTGCAAAAATTGTACAAGAAGATAATGAGTATCGTGAATCTAAACAATTTCAGGAAGATCGTAATTTTTGGTTAGAGAAGTTTGCAGATGAACCGGAAGTTGTAAGTTTAGCAGAACGAGCGCCGAGAACATCAAATGGATTTTCACGAGAAACTGCTTATTTATCAAATTCTAGTACGAAAACGTTACTAGAAGGTATCAATATTTCGTTAACGAGTTGGCCCGAATTTGTTGTAGCCGTAACAAGTATTTATATGCATAAATTAACAGGTGCAAATGATATTGTTTTAGGTTTACCGATGATGGGGCGTCTTGGTTCTGTATCTATTTATACACCAAGCATGGTAATGAATTTAGTTCCACTGCGTCTCACTGTAACTCCAAATATAACTCTTGTGGAATTAATACAGCAAGTTTCTAAAGAAATTCGAGACGTACGTCGTCATCATAAATACCGTCATGAGGAATTAAGAAGAGACTTAAAATTACTAGGTGAAAATCAAAGGTTGTTTGGGCCGTTAGTGAATGTTATGCCTTTTGATTACGGGCTTAACTTTGCTGGAAATCGTGGTATTACACATAATTTATCAGCAGGACCCGTCGATGATTTATCGATAAATGTATATAAACGTTTCGATGAAAATGAGTTAATGATTCATTTTGATGCGAATCCGGAAGTATATAGCGATACGGAACTAGCATTGCATAAAGAAAGATTTATGAATCTATTAGAATTAGTGATAAATAATTATCACAAAGACGAGCCGATTGGAAAAATAAACATTACTCTTCCTGAAGAAAATCATAAAGTTTTATTGGAATGGAATGAAACTAAGAAAGCTGAAGATCTAATTAATCTACCTATATTATTTGAAAAACAAGTACAAAAAAATCCAAATAAAATAGCGGTTATTTGTAACGGGATAAAACTTACGTATAAAGAGCTGAATGAACGAGCGAATGAACTTGCAAACTATTTATTAGAAGAAGGAATACAATCAAATCAGTTTGTAGCCTTAGCATTTCCAAAATCAATAGAAATGGTAGTTAGTATGTTAGCAGTTCTAAAGGCAGGTGCAGCATATTTACCAATAGATCCAGAATACCCAGCCGAGCGAATTACTTATATAGTAAATGATGCAAATCCAGTTTGTATCATAACACATTCAGCTGTTTCATCCTCTTTAGTGATAGAAAATGATATTAAAAAAATCGTATTAAATAGCGAAGAAACGAAAATAGCGTTAAAAACATATTCTCATATGAATATACCATTCAGAAATGATGAATCCCTTTTAAACCCAGCTTATACAATTTACACTTCAGGATCAACAGGGAAGCCAAAAGGTGTAATTGTTCCTATGAAAGGTTTAAGTAACTTCTTATTATCTATGAAACATACGTTTTCATTAAATGAAAACGATCATTTATTAGCAGTTACAACGTTTGCGTTTGATATTTCTGCTTTAGAAATTTATTTACCTCTTATTAGTGGTGCAAGTATAACAATTGCTCAGAAAGAGGTAATCCAAGAGCCTTCTGCGTTAACGACACTTTTACAAGAAGAAAGAGCGACAATTATGCAAGCTACACCGACGCTCTGGCAGGCGTTAGTAACTGAATATCCAGAGAGGCTACAAGGGCTAAACGTGCTCGTTGGTGGTGAAGCTCTTCCGGCACATTTAGCAAATAAATTAAAAGAATTAGGTTGCTCTATAACAAATTTATATGGACCAACTGAAACGACAATTTGGTCTACCTTCATGAACATTGATGAAAGTGAAAGTGGTATACCTCCTATTGGAAAGCCAATTTGGAATACTGAAGTGTATGTGTTAGATGCAGGGTTACAACCAGTTCCACCTGAAGTTATTGGTGAATTATATATTGCGGGTGAAGGACTTGCGAACGGATATTTAGGAAAACCTGAGTTAACAGCTGAACGGTTTGTTGCAAACCCTTATGGAAAAGCTGGAGCACGTATGTACCGCACAGGTGATCTTATGAAATGGCGTACCGATGGTGTGTTAGAGTACATTAGTCGCACAGATCATCAAATTAAAATTCGTGGTTTCCGAATTGAATTAGCTGAAATTGAAACGGTGTTACAAGGGCATCAAAGTATTCGACAAGCGGTAGTAATAGTACGAGAAGATCATCCAAATGATAAACGAATCATTGCGTATCTCGTTGCAGAAGAGAAGGAACCAATTAATCTTTCAGAAATTCGTGCTTATGTTTCAGAAAGTTTAGCGAATTATATGGTACCATCGGCATTTGTTGTGCTAGAAGAATTACCATTAACACCAAATGGTAAGGTTGATAGAAAGAAATTACCTGCTCCTGATTTTAATGGAATGAATAATGAGAGAGTTGCTAGAAATCCGAAAGAAGAAATACTATGTGATTTATTTGCAGAAGTACTTAGTATTTCGCGAATTAGCATTGATGATAATTTCTTTGAAATGGGTGGCCATTCGCTTCTTGCATCTCGTTTAATGGCAAGAATTCGTGAAACGTTAAATGTCGAATTAGGAATCGGGAAACTATTTGAATCATCAACTGTTGCTGAATTAGCGAAACAATTGGATCGTGCAAAAAGCGCGAGACCAGCTATTAAGAAAGTAAGTAGACCAAATGAAATTCCACTTTCATTTGCACAGCGCAGGTTATGGTTCTTAAATTGTTTAGAAGGTCCAAGTCCTACTTATAATATTCCGTTAGTTATTCGTATGTCTGGAAAATTGAATGAGGAAGCATTACAAGGTGCCTTTTATGATGTAGTTGAGAAACATGAAACACTTAGAACAATTTTCCCGAATTCACTTGGCAGTTCATATCAAAGAATTCTAGAAATGGATAAATTGAATTTAAAAATGATTATAACAAATACATGTAAGGATGAATTAGAAAGTACACTGTCTGAAGCTGTAAGATATAGTTTTAATCTTGATATCGAACCAGCAATTCGTTTGCAACTTTTTAAAGTAAGTGAAAACGAACATGTATTACTAATTCTCTTGCACCATATTATAGGAGATGGTTGGTCATTACAACCATTAACGAGAGATTTTACAGCGGCCTATAAAGCACGACATCAAGGGGATAGTGTTAAATTAGAAATACTTCCAGTCCAATATGCAGATTATTCACTATGGCAACAACAGCTACTAGGTGATGAAACGACACCAGATAGTCTTATTTCAACACAATTAGATTTTTGGAAAGAGGAACTAAAAGGTTTACCAGATCAAATGGAGTTACCTACAGATTACCAGCGCCCAATTGAAACTAGTTATCGCGGGGAAACAATTTATTTTCATATAGATGAAGGTATGCATAGTAGGTTAGTAGAGCTCGCTCGTAAAAATGGAGTTAGTTTGTTTATGGTGTTGCAAGCAGGACTAAGTGCGCTATTTACAAGATTAGGTGCTGGTACTGATATACCAATTGGTAGTCCGATTGCTGGAAGAAACGACGATGCACTCTCGGGTATAGTCGGTTTATTTGTAAATACATTAGTGTTACGTACGGATACATCGGGAGATCCAATCTTTAAAGAGTTATTGAATAGAGTGAAGCAGGCAAATCTAGCAGCTTATGAAAATCAAGATGTTCCATTTGAACGACTCGTTGAAGTGTTAAACCCAGTACGTACTCGAAATAGTCACCCGCTGTTTCAAGTTATGTTAGCTTTTCAAAATACGCCAGAAGCAACGTTTGATGTTCCAGATTTAGAAGCGAGCCTTGAAATTCAAAGTGTTGGCTCTGCAAAATTTGATTTAACATTTGAAATTAGCGAGAGTAACGGAGTTGATGGTACTCCAAACGGCTTACACGGATTGTTAGAGTTTAGTACCGATTTATATAAACGTGAAACGGTTCAAAAACTAATAGAACGATTCATTCTGTTATTAGATGATGCGGCAAGACATCCGGATCAATCAATTGGTAGATTAGAAATATTAACTTTAGCAGAGCGAAATACAGTTTTAGAAAAGTGGAATGGTGGTTTTCAAATTGTACCTGAAATGACATTGCCACAATTATTTGAAAAGCAGGCTTATGTAAGTCCAAATTCTATTGCTGTCGTCTTTGAAGATGAAAAGCTAACTTATGAAGAGCTAAATAGAAAAGCGAATAGAATAGCTCGTTTGTTAATAGCGAAAGGAATCGGTCCTGATCAACTCGTTGCTTTAGCGATGCCGAGATCTTTAAATATGGTTGTAAGCTTACTTGCTGTTCTTAAAGCTGGTGCGGGATACATTCCGTTAGATCCGGATTATCCGTCAAATCGTATCTCATTTATGCTATACGATGCGAAACCATCATGTGTTTTAACAAATTCAGATGTGGAAATTGAATGTGATGAGGCACTAAAGATTTTAGTTGATGATGTGAACATAATAGAAGAAATTGAGAAATATAGTGAAGACAATATTGATGAAATGGAGCGCATTAAGCCGTTATATCCTTCACATATTGCTTACGTTATTTATACGTCAGGCTCAACAGGTAGACCGAAAGGCGTTATGATACCTCATCAAAATGTAGTAAGACTTTTAGGAGCAACTGATCATTGGTTCCAATTTGACGCAGACGATGTGTGGACGATGTTCCATTCATACGCTTTTGATTTCTCAGTTTGGGAAATTTGGGGACCTTTATTATATGGAGGGCGTCTAGTCGTAGTACCACATACTGTAAGTCGCTCGCCGAAAGAATTTTTACAACTGCTTGTTAAGGAAAAGGTGACTGTTTTAAACCAAACTCCATCAGCGTTCTATCAACTGATGCAAGCCGATCGTGAAAATGAAGAGATTGGTCAAAAATTATCTTTACGATATGTTGTGTTTGGAGGAGAAGCACTTGAACTAAGTCGATTAGAAGATTGGTATAGTCGTCATCCTCATAACTCACCGAAGCTTATTAATATGTACGGTATAACGGAGACGACGGTACATGTTAGTTATATTGAATTAGATGAGAGCATCGTCTCTTTACGGGCAAATAGTTTAATCGGGTGCAGTATACCGGATCTTAAAGTATACGTATTAGATAACTATTTACAACCGATGCCACCTGGAGTAGTTGGAGAAATGTATGTTGCAGGTGCAGGACTGGCTCGTGGATATTTAGGAAGAGTAGGATTAACTGCTGAACGTTTTATCGCAGATCCATTTGGTAAGCCAGGTACAAGAATGTATCGTACAGGAGACCTAGCGCGCTGGCGTCAAGATGGGACGTTAGATTATATAGGACGTGCAGATCATCAAATTAAAATTCGTGGATTCCGAATTGAATTAGGGGAAATAGAAGCGGTAATAATGAAACATCCTAAAGTTGAACAAGTAGCTGTTATTGTACGGGAGGATCAACCAGGGGATAAACGATTAGTTTCTTATATCGTCGCATCAAATAATGAAACGATTGATACGAATGAAATGCGTCAGCATGCTGGTGGTAGTTTACCAGATTACATGGTTCCCTACGCTTTTGTAGTAGTAAATGAGTTACCTTTAACTCCAAACGGTAAATTAGATAGAAAGGCATTGCCAGCTCCAGAATTTATTGCATCATCTTCTAGCCGCGGACCAAGAACACCGCAAGAAGAAATGTTATGTGACTTGTTTACAGAAGTTTTAAGTGTGTCTCAAATTGGAATTGATGACGGATTCTTTGATCTTGGTGGTCATTCACTTCTTGCAGTACAGCTTATGAGTCGCATTAAAGAGGCACTTGGAGTGGAACTAAATATCGGAACTTTATTTGCAGCACCTACTGTTGCAGGGCTTGCTGAAAGACTTGAAATGGGGAATGGTCAAAGTGCACTTGATGTGTTGCTTCCATTACGAGCAAGCGGAGATCAATTACCACTATTTTGTGCACATCCAGCGGGTGGATTAAGTTGGTGCTATGCAGGACTTATGAAATCTTTAGGAACAGATTATCCAATCTATGGTGTACAAGCACGTGGTATCGCTGAAAACGAAGAACTTCCAAAAAGCTTAGAGGAGATGGCGGCGGATTATTTGAAACACGTTCGTGAAGTACAGCCTCACGGACCGTATCGTTTACTCGGTTGGTCGCTTGGAGGAAATGTTGTTCATGCAATGGCAGCGCAACTACAAAATGAAGGGGAAGAAGTAGAATTACTCGTTATGCTTGATTCGTATCCTGGTCACTTCTTACCGAATACGGAAGCACCTACTGAAGAAGAAGCGTTAATCGCATTACTTGCTTTAGGTGGATATGATCCAGATAACATGGATGGTAAACCACTTACTATGGAAAGTGCGGTTGCAATACTTCGCAAAGATGGAAGTGCATTAGCAAGTCTTGAAGAAGAGACTATTTTGAACTTGAAAGAAACATATGTAAATTCGGTAGGGTTGTTAGGGAAATACGTACCGAAAGTTTATAACGGGGATATTTTATTCTTTAGATCTACTGTTATACCAGACTGGTTTGATCCTATTTCTCCAAATACGTGGCTAAATTATTTAGACGGGGAAATCGTGCAGTATGATATTGATTGTAGACATAAAGATTTATGTCAACCAGGTCCACTTACAGAAATTGGACAAGTATTAGCGAAATATTTGCAGAATAAGAAAGGGGTAAGTAAAGTATGACGAATCCGTTTGAAAATGATAATTACACATATAAAGTATTAATGAATGAGGAGGGCCAGTATTCTCTCTGGCCTGCTTTCCTCGATGTACCTATTGGTTGGAATGTCGTACATGAAGAAGCTAACAGACAAGTTTGCTTAGAATACGTTGAAGTTAACTGGAACGATTTAGATCCGAAAAAAAATCAAATTAGCGAAAAAATATTAGTAGGAAAACAATAATGAAAGCAAAAATAAATCCAAAAGTAGTTGTAAGCATCGTTTATATAACAGCGATGTTTATGGCTGCGATGGATGCAACGATTGTGAATGTAGCACTGCAAACGATAAGTAAAGAACTACAAGTGCCCCCGTCTGCAATGGGGACAGTAAATGTTGGGTATTTAGTTAGCTTAGCTGTTTTTCTTCCGATTTCTGGTTGGTTAGGCGATCGCTTTGGTACGAAAAAAGTATTTTTAACTGCCCTTTTCGTTTTTACAATTGCATCTGCATTATGTGGAATTGCTAATGATATTACTTCATTAAACATTTTTCGTATCATTCAAGGTGCTGGTGGTGGGCTTTTAACACCAGTCGGGATGGCGATGCTATTCCGAACATTTTCACCAGAGGAAAGACCAAAAATTTCTCGATTTATTGTACTTCCAATTGCTGTAGCACCAGCGATTGGACCAATTATTGGTGGTTTCTTTGTAGATCAAATGTCTTGGCGCTGGGCATTTTATATTAATTTGCCGTTTGGTATCATTGCCTTGCTATTTGGACTTCTATTTTTAGCAGAGCACATTGAAAAATCAGCTGGTCGTTTTGATTCTCTCGGTTTTATTCTTTCAGCACCAGGTTTTGCAATGCTCATCTATGCACTCAGTCAAGGTCCGGCAAAAGGTTGGATTTCTCCAGAAATAATAAGTACTGGGATAGCTGGGATTGTATTCATTACATTGTTTATAATTGTAGAACTGAAAGTAAAGCAACCGATGTTAGATTTACGCTTATTAAAAGAACCAGTTTTTAGAAAAATGAGTCTCATATCTTTGTTTTCATCTGCTGGTTTACTAGGAATGCTATTTATTTTTCCGCTTATGTATCAAAATGTAATAGGGGTTTCCGCGCTGGAATCAGGTCTTACGACATTCCCGGAGGCGATTGGATTAATGATTTCTTCACAGATTGTGCCATGGTCATATAAGAAATTAGGAGCTCGAAAGGTAATCTCTATTGGATTAGTAAGTACGGCGGTTATATTTGTTTTATTAAGTTTTGTAAATCATGATACGAATCCATGGCAAATTCGGGCACTATTGTTTGGCATTGGTATTTTCTTAGGTCAATCTGTCGGTGCGGTTCAATTTTCTGCTTTTAACAATATTGCACCACCTTCTATGGGGAGAGCAACTACTATATTCAATGTGCAAAACCGATTAGGATCTGCAATAGGAGTTGCTGTTTTAGCTAGTATACTATCTGGTTTTGGAAGTAATAACGTACAGAATAATGCACAATCAGATTTCTTACCATATCAAGCGGCATTAATTGGATCAGCGGTATTTTTACTTGTAGCATTACTATTTTCTTTACGTATTTCCGATAAAGAGGTAATGTCAAAGAAGAATAAAAAGCCGTTATCTGTATTACAAAAAGAGAAAGAAGTTGTAAATGAATGAGTTGCAGCATGCTAATACTCTTTTGAAATAAAGTAATATTGGCATTTAAAAGGAGAGAGTTTACATGATAGAGAGTAAAGTTGTAGATTCTGTACCAACTCTTAATGAGAATAGTTGTCAAATATGGTGGGCAAGAATTTCAGATTTACAATCATGGCATTACAATTTACTAAATGATGTAGAGAAAGAGAAAGCAAATTCATATCATCATTCGGCAGACCGTGCGCGTTTTATAATAGGTTGCGTAATTAGTAGATTAGTACTTGGAAAGGTACTTTCTATGTCGCCAGTTCAAGTGCCAATTGATCGAATGTGCCCAGTATGTAAATTACAACATGGCAGACCACAGTTACCAGAAGGTATGCCGCAAATATCAGTCTCACATTCGGGTGAGTGGGTTGTTGTTGCATTTACTAAATCTGCACCTGTGGGTGTTGATGTTGAGCAAATGAATCCAAATGTAGATGTTATGAAAATGGCAGAGGGCGTATTAACAGACATTGAAATAGCACAAGTTATGAAGTTACCTGATGAGCAGCGACTAGAAGGATTTTTAACATATTGGACTCGAAAAGAAGCAGTGCTGAAAGCGACAGGTGAAGGACTATTGATCCCACCAGTAGAAATTACAGTATCAGCTCCAAATGACCCTCCAAAATTGTTAATTTTTAAAGATAGACAAGAGTTAGCAGAAAATACAGTGATGGAAGATGTAAGACCTAGTTTAGATTATATGGCTTCCATTGCAATATTTAGTAAAGAAGTAACTGAAATTACGCAGTTAGACGCGGTATCGCTATTAAATTATAAATCAATTTAATAAAATATTTTATAGAAGAGGTGTTCCTCATGTTAGTGGCGGAAAATAGAAAAAGCGAATTAACTTATAATGTACAAGCAATTAAAAATATTTTATTTTCTGGAGATACATCATCTATTCTTGCTTTAGAAAAGCTTTTGAATGATACAGTTCAATTTGATGTTCTAGAACAAGAGGTAATTGATAGACAGTACATTCCGAAAGAAGCAAAAAATTTCTTTGATAAAAACGGAACATTTCTTTACCGCGTATCTAATGTTAGTTATAAAGGTAAGGTGTTATCTGAAAATCTAATTTTTGCAGACACTTCGTTTTTACCACATACTATAAAGCAAGAATTAGAGGATGGAAATATTCCAGTTGAAAAACTTATAGAAAAGATGGAAGTAAGAAGAAACGTATTATATGAAGGATATCAGCCATCTGGAAATATTATTGAATTGTTTGATGGATGTTCTGTTTCAGCGAATGTTTATCCAACTAGAAAATATCAAATTGTAAGGAACTGCAAATGTATATTTTATATTTGTGAAGTGTATCATGCAGAGAATATACAGGAACTGCTTAAATAAGAAATAAACAAGAAACCAGCCTATAAAATGGCTGGTTTCTTGTTTATTTTACAGCTTCTTTTAATTCTTTACCTGCTTTAAATGCTGGAACTTTACCAGCAGCAATCTGAATTTCTTCTCCAGTTTGCGGATTACGCCCTGTACGAGCAGATCTTTCACGCACTTCAAAAGTTCCAAAGCCGATTAGTTGAACTTTATCGCCAGATTGTAATGCAGTAGCAATTGTGTCAAATACGGATTGTACAGCTGCAGAAGCTTCCTTTTGAGAAATATCAGCTGATTGTGCCACGTTTTTAATTAATTCTGTTTTGTTCATGTTTTCACCTCATAAAAAATTTTTTAGAATGAATGTTTTAGTATAATGGTTAGTAAAGATAAAGCTAACTTTGTGATTAGAAAGAATGCTGTATATTTATGTTAATTTCGTTGAAAGAAACTGAATCCCTGCAAATTAAAGGGATTTATTAAGAATTGATGCATACGACAAGCTATAATATGAAGATGAGGGGGGAGTATACGGATGATTTTTCGTGAAAAGAATGAGAAAGAAAGTATATTAATTCGTCAACATGATCATGGTTTTTTAGCTGGTGAGATTGCAAGCCATATAAAAGAAGATATTTTTGAAGATAAAACATACTTAAAAGAGACAATTGATGCAATATACGAACATGATAGAGGATGGATAGAGCTTGATAAAGTACCAATTTTGAATGATGCTAAAAATATTCCATATACATTTATGGATTGTCCAAGTTCATTACGCTTTGTTTTTTATACGATTGGTTTGAATGCAATTGAAGAGTCAAATCCATACGGGGCGTTACTTTGTAGTAAACATTTTTTATCGTTTCCATTAAATGAGGAAGACGAAGAGATGATGTCATTTTATACAGGGGAATTGGGACGACAAAAAAGAATATTGAAAACGTTAACAAAAGAACAATTTGCGATGTTCGATAAACATTATAGGTTATTAAAGTTTTGTGATGAACTTTCTTTATATGTATGCATGAATAAGCCTGGTGTAAAAAAGAAAAATGAAATTGATTTGTTTAAAGATGGTTTTGAAGGAACAGAAATCTTTAATAGTAAGGATGAGAAACCTATTCGAGCTGATTGGGTGGATGAAGAAACAATTCGAATTACACCGTTTCCATTTAAAACGGAATTTCATACGTACGTAAAATATAAAACTATAAATAAACATGAAATTAATGAAAAAGGGATTGTAAAAGCTGATAGAGAATCGGAAATGAAGAAACAAAACATTCGTTTCATACAATAAGGAGGCGATGTAAATTGAAAGATTACATGTTAAAACAGTTTGATTATCATGTATGGGCTAATACACGCTTATTCAATCGATTAAAAGAGCTACCAAATTATGAGATAATCTTCAACGAAAAGGTTCAGAGTGTATTTCCATCAATTAAGGATACTTTTGCACATATTTATATTACTGATCACGTATGGTTACACATATTACATGGTAAAAGTATGAGTGAGGCAATACAAGATCGTGAAAAACTACAAAAACAAGTCGAAGCAAAGTCGTTACATGAATTAGAAAAAATGTTTATAAATATGGCCAATCAGTATAAAGAATTTCTAAGTACACTAAAAGAAGTAAATGCTGTATTTGTTATTGAGAACCCTTATGTAGGGAAATTAGAAACTTCAATTTTAGAGCTAGTACAACACGTCGTAAATCATGGTACATATCATAGAGGGAATATAACAGCGATGATTCGTCAACTTGGTCATTCCTCGACTATGATGGATTTTGTACTTTATTTACATATGGTTCAGAAGGATGGGGAATAATATAGTTTGAAAAAGGAATGCTCATTATATATGAGTCATTCTTTTTTTGATAGATTAACTGTGGCTTTAAAATAAAGTTATACTGTTTAAAGAAAGCGTTATTTATGTTAATCATGAAGGCATATTCTTAAACTAACAGTTGTGTTTGTTTAAGTGGATAATAATTAAAACCCACATATTTTGAACAATCATGTTTCAAAATGTGTGGGTTTATTCTATATACAATCGATATTTGTAATGAAATTTGAACTGACTTTATTTCAAGCAAACATTAACTTGCCTGTTTTTTATTGCTTTTTTTTAATTTCTCTGCTTGTAAAAACCGATTTGTTTCAGCGACAACTACACCACTTAATCCAATAAGACCAATTAAGTTTGGTATCGCCATAAGCCCATTTGCGATATCTGCAAATGTCCATACAACACCTAATTTTAAATTAGCACCAATAGCAATCATAACGATAAAGATTGCTTTATAATATCGTACAGCACCTTGTCCAAATAAATAAGCAACACACTTCTCTCCGTAATACGACCAACCTAAAATAGTAGAGTAGGCGAATAATATAATGGCGATACCGAGAATCATACTACCAGCAGTACCGAATACGGATTGGAATGCTAATGTTGTAGCTTCAACACCAGTTTTACCTGATTTCCATGCGCCTGTAGTAATTAATACTAGCCCCGTAATTGTACATACAATAAATGTATCTAGAAAAGTACCAGTCATAGAAACTAAAGCTTGTTTTGCAGGTGAATCTGTTTTGGCAGCAGCCGCAGCAATAGGAGCACTTCCTAAACCAGCTTCGTTCGCAAATACACCGCGCGCCATTCCGATTTGAATAGCTGATGCAACTGTTGCTCCAATAAAACCACCAGCAGCAGCTGTACCTTGAAATGCACCAGAAAAAATAAGTGAAAATGCTTCTGGAATTTGATCAAAGTGATAGAAAATAATAATAAGACCAGCAATTATATAAAAGAAAGCTTTAATAGGAACGATAAATCCTGTCACTTTCCCGATTTTTTTTACACCGCCTAAAATGACAATAGCGATTAAAAATGACATTAATATACCAGTTAAAGCAGGGGGGAAAGAGAAATTAATTCGCATTGCCTCTGCAACTGAGTTAGATTGCACCATATTACCGATACCGAAAGAAGCAGTTGTACCGAATATAGCGAATAAAACAGCAAGCCATTTCTTACCTAAGCCACGCTCTAAATAATACATTGGTCCACCTGAGTATTCACCATTTTCATTACTAACACGGTATTTCACCGCAAGAATTGCCTCGGCATACTTTGTTGCCATACCGAACAAAGCAGTAATCCACATCCAAAAGATTGCACCAGGACCACCAATAGTAACAGCTGTTGCAACACCTGCTATATTTCCCATACCAATCGTTGCAGCCATAGCTGTCATGAGCGCCTGGAAGTGACTAATATCTCCAGAAGAAGATGTATCTTCTGATTTTTTAAATGCAAGTTTATGAGCGTATAATAGTTTACTAAACTGTAAACCTTTTAGACGCACTGTGAGAATGATTCCAGTTCCGACTAGTAGCAATAAAGTCGGTAATCCCCACACATAATGATTCATTTGTTCTAATACTTTACTTACTGTCTCCATCTTTATTCTCCTTTTTTTAGAAAAAATAAAAACCACTTCAAGTAAATGAAATGGTCTCTGGAGAAACAAGGGATAGAAAAATAAACCGATACAAATCGGCATTTTCTTTCGCTTGTCTCTGTCCTTTTACCTGAGAGATTATCCGCTAAAGTAGCGGATTTGCTCCTTCGGTGCTCGTTTTCCTCCGCGCTATACAAAAGCGAGAGGGAGTCTCTCCAGAGATTCGTCCCCATGCAGTTCTACTTGTAACCAAGACCTGAGAGTTTCAAAGTTCGTTTAACAACTTCTTGCCCCGTCGGTAGATCAATAGATCTTCTCCTGAATGGTTCATCCGAATTATAAAATTCAAAACTTAAACGTATTGATTGTGTATAGAATCAATAAAAATATTATAGATATACAATTAGTGAAATGCAATCATTTTTTATTTTGAAATAGTAAATAAACTTATTTTTTCGATATTCCTAATTTATCTTCAACTTCATTTAAAGTAGATAAAGCGATGACAATATGTTGATCCGCAAGTCCTAAAGCATGCTTTGTATTTTCAATTGTTTCATTGGTTGGAGTAGAATTGTTGTATCCGTCTATAATCAAATCTGCTGCATTTTTCATAAATTTAGAAGCAGCCTTAAATTCAGTTGTGAAATAAACTAGTTGCTTTTGTATATGTACTTCTGTTATGTTTTCTTCAATTTGTATTGTGTCTATTTCTTTCATAATTTTTTCATATTGTTTGGAAACAGCACTCATTGTAACTAATAGTTTATTTCTGTCCACTGAATCTCCGTTCGTGTTAATCTCTTCCCAGGCAGGCAACCAATCATTCTCAATAATGTCATTATAATTAGTAGTTAATTCATTCATTTTAGGTTGCAATTGAGTTCGGAAAGTTGTGGTATCAACGGTTTCTTTTTCAGCATTTTTTCGATCTTTAGTTGCGTAGAAAATAGTGCCGGCAATAATAAGAATAGAAACCACAAGCAACCATTTGTTTAAAAGTAATTTCTTCAATATATAAATCCTCCAAATTCTAAAAACTTATAATTATAATATATAACAATAATGTTATTGAAGGCAAAGAGTAAAGTACAGAAGTGATTTGAATCATATTTATTCTATACATGAATAAATAAAATTAGTAAAATAATGAAGATATTATGTTAGAAAAGGGAATTTTTAGTGGGAACGAAAAGAAAAAAACGAGCTTCAAGTATTGCAACGGCTATGTTATTAGTTGGTGTACTTGCACTCATATATATGAACAAGGGATCAAAAATTGAAGATTTTCCAATATCAATGTCAGCAATACATATTAACGATGATAACGAAGAGAATTATAAATATATAAGTGTAATGCCTATTACGAAGGCAAGTGGATGGGAGAACTTAGGGGAAAACGGGCATACTGTTAGTTTTAAAAAAGGGGATCGGAAAGTAACTGTATTACATTATCCGGGAGAGATTACTTATTATTTATTTGAGCAATAGATATACAAGGGAGATAAGATTTAGATGTCATTCGTATAGGGTTACATTTTTTATATTCCGAATTATTTGAAATGAAAATAGATAGATGGTTTGATAGATATAGTGTTAAAAAATGATTGGTTGTATATTTGTAAAAAAATAGAATAGTTAGTTACCGTAGTTTTATTATGTAAACTGATTATTGTAAGAGAGAGATTGTATTATAAGGGGGAATTAGAAATGTTACTAAAAACAATCTACTGTAGGGTGGAAGAAGAGAAAAGGGAATTGTTTTCTGATGCACAAGAAAAATGGCGTGATTTACAGTATTTAGACGGATTCCATGGACAATTTGGTGGGTGGAATGAAGCTGAAGCGTGTGTGTATACTTTATGGAAAGATAGAAATGCATATCAATCATTCATGAATGATGCTCATGATACAATTTTTTTAAATAGTAATCAAGAAGGCACATATATTTCCTGTAATATTGAAATGTTTCAAACGTTGTATGATATAACAGAAACTCCTTTGAAAGACGTAATTGTACAAGGGTCATTTGTAAGAGTTGCAATTTGCGATGTGAAAGAAGGAAAAGAAAAGCATTTTTTACATACGCAAGAAACAATTTGGAATAAAGGAATGGAAAATGCGAAAGGGATATTAGGTGGAGTTGTTGGGAAGTCTTTAAAGAATGAAAATCGTTACATAGTATTAACGTATTGGCAAGATGAAATAGTACATGAACGTTATATGAAAGAAATTTTTCCTGAGTTATATAAGTTAGCAAATGTAAATGAGTATGTTGAAAATATAAATGGAAAGAAAGTTATTAGGAAGGAAGAATGGTCTGTTGCCGCTTCGAAATAAAGTTAGAACTTGTTAAAGTAGCTGGTTTAGATAAAGTTGAAACAGAACATTTGTTCTTGTATAATTGTTTTGTACAAGAACAAGAGGGGGTATTTAAATGAGTAAAGTTTTAAGATTTGAATTGCAAGTTCCAAACCCTGAAGAAGCTATTCAATTTTATACAAATAGTTTTGGATGGAAGTTTGAAAAAATGCCTGGGCCACATGACTATTGGTTCATAATTACAGGTGAGAGTGATAGACCTGGTATCGATGGTGGATTAATGAAATCACCTGATGGTGCTACTAGGACGACTAATTCGATTGAAGTACCTTCAGTTGATGAGTACATAAAGAAAGTTACTGAAAATGGTGGACAAGTAGTTGTACCTAAAACTGCTATTCCTAATATGGGTTACTTTGCTTATTGTATAGATAATCAAGGGCTTCTTTTTGGAGTATGTGAAGAAAATATTGAAGCATAAAAAATTAGGGGCTTTTGAGATTACTTTGTTTGTTGAACGATATTGAATGATGTTTTCAATTAAAGGTTATAATTATTAAAAACCCTTTTGTATAAAAACTAGTATTATTTTAGCTGAAGAAGGATCCATTTTGATTATTTTCAAAAGGATTCTTTTTTGTTTTTCACATATTGTGAGTTATTTAGGCATTATTAATCAAACTTATATCGGTATATTATCTATGAAAAAAGTAAATAAATGATGTTATATTCAAGGGTTAATCTATTGACTGCTAAACAGTTTGAGGTGAAAAGGAAAAGAGGACCAATTATTTTCGTGTAAACATGTAATTAAGTGAAGACGTCATATACCCTTTCATGTTAATATATTTAAGTTATAATAGGAGGCTTACCCTTTTGTATTGTACGGTAGAAGCAGTGTGAGCTTGAAATTTTTTATGAAAAGGATGTGCCTAACTTGCGTATCAATAAATTTATTAGTGAAGCTGGAAAAGCGTCTCGACGTGGAGCAGATAAGTTAATTAACGAGAGAAAAGTAATTATTAACGGTAAGGTTGCAAAAATTGGTGACCAAGTAAATCCAGGTGATGACGTACGAGTAAATGGAGAGCAACTTCGTATTGCTCGAGACCATGTGTATATCGCTTTAAATAAACCAGTAGGTATTACATGTACAAGTGAAAAAGCAGTAAAAGGTAATATTATCGATTTAGTGAATCATCCTTTACGAATTAATCACATCGGACGTCTCGATAAAGACTCAGACGGTTTAATTTTGTTAACGAATGATGGCGATATCGTTAATGAGATTTTACGTGCTGAAAACAAACATGAGAAAGAATATATCGTTTCAGTAGATAAGCCGATTACACCGGAGTTTTTAGAGAAAATGGCAGCAGGTGTTAAAATTTTAGATACAAAAACTCTTCCTTGTGAGATTACACAGTTATCAAAATATGAGTTCCAAATTATTTTAACACAAGGATTGAATCGTCAAATTCGCCGTATGTGTGAAGCTTTAGGTTATCAAGTATACACGTTAAAACGTACGAGAATTATGAATATTGAGTTGAATAATTTACCAGTCGGACAGTGGAGAGATTTATCGAAAAAAGAGAAAAAACGACTATTTTCAGACTTAAATTACGAACCACAAGATTGGTAAAATAGAGAAAAAGAAACCAAAAAATGTTTTTGGTTTCTTTTTTATTCAACCAAAAATATATTTTTAACACTTGTAAAAACGAATTGAATAGGATATATTAAGTAACAATAAATGGATTTATTATAAAAGCAAAGAAAAGGACACGAGTTATTTTAAACGGTTATACAGAGAAGGAAGTAGAGCTGAGAACTTCCTAACGCAGAAAAATAACTTACCACCTTAGAGCTGCACTGGGGAAATCAAGTATCTAGTGCCGTGTAAGCGACGTTATCGCAAAAGAAGCCATTATGTTTTTTGTGATGGGAATCTGGGTGGAACCACGAATATAAGCATATTCGTCCCTATTTACTAGGGATGAATATGCTTTTTTATATTTTATTTCATAATAAGCGAAGAAAAGGACATGAGTTATTTTAAACGGTTATACAGAGAAGGAAGGAAAGCTGAGAACTTCCTAACGCAGAAAAATAACTTACCACCTTAGAGCTGCACTGGGGAAATCAAGTATCTAGTGCCGTGTAAACGACGTTACCGTAAAAGAAGCCATTACATTTTTGTGATGGGAATCTGGGTGGAACCACGGGTAAAAGCACACTCGTCCCTATTTTAGGGATGAGTGTGCTTTTTATTATGAAATGGAGAGATGAAAAATGAAAGAACAGATGATTGAAATTAAATTTCCAGATGGTAGCGTTAAAGAATTTGTGAAAGGCATTACTTTAGAAGAAATTGCTGGTTCGATTAGTAGTAGCTTGAAAAAGAAAGCAGTCGCAGGAAAAGTTAATGAGCAGTCTTTTGATTTACGACGAAACATTAAAGAGAATGCAGAAGTAGAAATTATTACTATTGACTCAAATGAAGGTGTAGAAATTGCAAGACACTCTGCGGCACATATATTAGCGCAAGCTGTGAAAAGAATTTATGGTGATGCGAAGCTTGGAGTAGGGCCAGTTATTGAGAATGGATTTTATTATGATATGGATCTTCAAAGTAGTGTAAACGTAGAAGATTTACCGAAAATAGAAAAAGAAATGAAAAATATTATAAATGAAAATGTAAAGATAGAACGAGTTGAAATCTCTCGAGAAGAAGCAAAAAAACTGTTTCAAGAAATGAATGATAGTTTGAAATTAGAGCTTTTAGAAGCAATTCCTAATGAGGAAAGTGTAACACTTTATAAACAAGGTGAATTTGTAGATTTATGTAGAGGACCACATTTGCCATCTACTGGTTATCTGAAAGCATTTCAATTAACTCATGTTTCTGGTGCATATTGGCGAGGTGATAGTAACAATCAAGTGCTTCAGCGTATATACGGTGTGGCATTTGCTTCACAAAAAGAATTAGAAAATTATTTGCATTTTGTTGAAGAGGCTGCGAAGAGAAATCATCGGAAATTAGGTAGTGAACTTGAATTGTTTATGTTTTCGGAAGAGGCTCCGGGAATGCCGTTTTACTTGCCAAAAGGACAGATTATTCGCAATGAATTAGAAGCATTTTTAAGAAAAATTCAAAATGAGTACAATTATCAAGAAGTGCGTACTCCATTTATGATGAATCAAGAATTATGGGAGAAGTCAGGACACTGGGGACATTACAAAGACAATATGTATTTCTCAGAAGTGGATAATAAAAGTTTTGCATTAAAACCGATGAACTGCCCAGGCCATATGCTTATGTTTAAAAATAAATTACATTCTTATCGTGAATTACCGATTCGTATGTGTGAGTTCGGTCAAGTGCATCGACATGAATTTAGTGGCGCTTTAAATGGATTATTAAGAGTTCGTACTTTCTGCCAAGATGATGCTCATTTATTTGTAACACCAGAACAAATTGAAGATGAAATCAAATCAGTAATGGCGCAAATTGATTACGTATATAAAACTTTTGGATTTGAGTATGAAGTAGAGCTTTCTACTCGTCCAGAAGATTCAATGGGTGATGATAAATTATGGGAGCAAGCAGAAGCAGCATTAGCAAATGTATTACAATCATTAAATTATAAATATAGATTAAATGAAGGTGATGGTGCATTTTACGGACCGAAAATTGATTTCCATATTAAAGATGCTTTAAATAGAAGTCATCAGTGCGGAACAATCCAGCTTGATTTCCAAATGCCAGAGAAATTTGATTTAAATTATATAGATGAGAATAATGAAAAGATAAGACCAGTTGTCATTCACCGAGCAGTTTTAGGATCTTTAGATCGTTTCTTAGCAATATTAATTGAGCACTTTGGAGGCGCGTTCCCAGCGTGGGTGGCACCGGTTCAAGTGAAAGTAATTCCAGTTTCAAATGCAGTGCATGAACAATACGCAAATAGGATTGCAGATAAATTAGCACAAGCCGGAATTCGTGTCGAACGAGATATACGAGATGAAAAGTTAGGATATAAAATTAGAGAAGCGCAAATGCAAAAAGTTCCTTATGTTCTTGTTATTGGTGATAAAGAAATGGAAAGCAAAGCTGTAAATGTACGAAAATATGGGGAAGAGAAGTCGGAAGTTGTTTCGCTAGATATATTTGCGGCAAGTATTGAAGAGGAAATAAAGGGTAGAAAGTAATAATTGATTAGAAAATACACCATTATAATGAAGTGAACCCGAATAGTGGTACATGAAAAAAAACACCTCTTGAATTCGCATACTAAGTATGTCGATTCAACGGAGGTGTTTTTCATTTGAAGGGAGAGTACATTACCAGGAAGAATCAAAGTGGAAAGTGATTGATTTGATATTGAAAGGCCCCCAACATTGTAGACATATCTAAAATGTTGGGGGCCGATTTGTTTTCTAGTTAATCACTTATTAAAAGTAAAGCTGTTAACTTTCCTTACAAATTTTCTTCAAAAAGTTTCGGTAAAAATTTGCTGAACTGACTCATTTCTTCCACATTGTGTTTATATAAACCACTTAGATTAATAAATGGTGGTAATCCTTTCGGGAAAATGAATGTAGAAGTCATTACTGTACCGTTCTCAGATTTTTGGTATTGATGTATTACTTGTGAAATTACATCCTCATTATCATCTAAACATGAACCCATTAAAACATGGCTGTAATGGGTATTTATAGGACAATTTTTAGGATCTTCCCATCGAATCCTTAGCGGAAATTCTAGTCCATCCCCCGCAGATTCGATGGAAGCTGATATGGCTCCTACGTGTCCATGTACTTTAGGGTCAACTAACCACTTAAAATCAACATGTTCTTCTGGGTGCCATAGTTTATATCGTTCAGGGGTATCAATATTATCCCACCACCAGTCAATCATTTCTGGTTTTACGTCATTCAATTCATGTTCAACTACTAGTGATACTTGGTTTTTCATTTCTATACCTCCTATTTTTTAATCAACATAGTGTTGATTGTTTATAGTTAGTATTATAGTATGGGTATCTTAAGGGTTCAATAAACAGAAATAGTTGATCTGTTGCATTCTGAACATTATATAAAAATATGTCTAAAAAAATTTAGGAGGGAAACAATTGGAAAAATCATACACTGATTTACGTATAGCTCGTACTAAAGAAGCAATACGTGCTGCACTAACTGAATTAATAAATGAAAAAGGGTTTGATTCCATTACAGTTAAGGATATTACAGCTAGAGCCAATATTAATCGAGGGACATTTTACTTACATTATCGTGATAAATATGACCTATTGGAAAAATGTGAAAAAGAAATTATGCGTGATATTGTCGAAATTGAAAAGCAAGGCATTTCTACCGAACTTGTAAATCTTGAAGATATTTTACTACCTTTCCCCTTTGTGATTTCAGTATTTGAGTATGTAGATAAACATGGAGAATTTATGAATGCTGTGTTAGGTCCTAAAGGTGATATATCTTTTCAAATAAAATTAAAAGACTTCATGTGGGAAAACTTGTTTAAAAAAAACATAAAGCAACTTATAAAAAGAGAAAATTTACTAGTCCCAGATGAATACTTATCCCATTATATCGCTTCGGCACATTTAGGAGTAATCCAGCGATGGCTCCAAAGAGGCAGGAAAGAATCTCCTAAAGAAATGGCTCGTATCCTATCAACGATTACAGTCAATGGTCCTTACTTTGCAGCTGGTTTGAAGAGGTAATTATTTAAAGGGAATAGGGACAGTACCTATTTTGGGTCTGTTCGGCTAGTAGGTGTTGTAAAAGTAGGACGGCCGCCTTATTAAACCGTTGATTCAGTCCCTCAGGACTGATGAGGACTTCTGTTGATGCTTCTAAACAGCTAGATAACTGAGTTAAAGAAGTCATAGCTACATTTCGGCTCACCCATACACATAAAGCTACTAAATCTTTTGCTTGGTACTTACTGGTTCGTTGTACAAAACCAACATCTCTAGCAAGATCCCGTAAGGTATTTGGAGATAAAAAACTTTGAAACTCTTGAGCAAATGGTTGTAATTCGTCAGACACAGAAACAGACATAAAAAACGCCACCTAGATCATGGTAGCGCCTACGATAATTACTATTGGTTTAATCATTAACAAGTATATCTGGACCCTTTTTCAACATATACGCGAAACCTGAAATAAATACGATACTAAATATAATAATGGAAGACCACATATTAAAATAAAATTCTTTACCTACAACTAAATAATAGATGTTATGGACCAAGAAATTAGCACCTATGATAATCCCACCTAACATTGAACTAATTACAAGGCTAATTAAATAAAATTTGAGCTTCTGAAACATTTTCCCTCTACTCCTTTTCTAAAATCAACTTTATTCAGAATGTTTTAGAAAATCATACCATTTATTTTTCGGATATTCTTAAATCTATAATATATTTAAGGTTATTTTAAGAGAAGAAGGATTGCCAATCCAAATGTTCATTTTAGGGTCTCACCAACATGCCATCAAGGTAATGAAACTAGTTGCTCCAAAACAAAAATGTATATTTTTACCTGGATATGCCGGTTTTCTCGTTTTGGGGGTATTTGCTTTTCTTAGCTTGATGGCGATGGGGTCTTGCCAACATTTCGAAAAGTTTCTATGCTAAGCGAACTTCGGCTATGATTTTGCTATTTTTGTGTATGTTAAGCCCTTCCCAAAAACCATATTAGTCCAGATTATTGAAAATTTGTTTTTGGGAATGAGTTTCGGATCTGAAAATCAGCTATTCCCAAATAAAAAGCAGCTTTTCTAGATCCAGCACCAAAAACGAACGTTAGCGGAACATCCCTTTTGTATCAATAGTTGAAACTTTAGCGTACGTTTTTCCCGAAATGTTGTCTGTACGCCTATATAAAGATCATATAACATAGCCCATCCTCCAACAAACCGTTGACATACAATAAAATATGAATATAACAAAGATATTCATATTTATGGATCCTAATTCCATTCTAATTTTGGTTCGTTTATTTAATCTTATTATTTTTTTATTATCTCCTTGAAAAGTAAAGATATTGGACGTCTTCACTTTTTTGCAAAGAAAAACTCCTTCACTGATTTGAAGTGAACCCGAATAGTGGTACATGAAAAAACACCTCCTGAATTGGCATACTAAGTATGTAAATTCAACGGAGGTGTTTTTCATTTGAAGGGAAGAGTATATTACCCAGAAGAAGTAAAGTGGAAAGTGATTGAGATGAAAAAGGATGGCTATTCAAATCGTACCATTATGGAAATAATCGGAATTAAAAATGTTTCCCAAATTAAGACATGGATGAAATGGTATCGTACAGATCAAAATTATCGTATTCAACAACTTGTAGGAAAACAATATCCTTTTGGAAATGGGCCAAAAGAGTTAAGTGAATTGGAACAGATGGTTTAGGTGTTTTGATATGTGTCCCGATTTCGGGGTTCACTTCAAAGTGGTGTGTTTTATTTTTTACCTTACAAAAATGTAAGGTAAATGTAAGGTAAATCGAATGAACTGATTTTAGAAAAATGAGAATATTAAGTGGAGAAATCGTTCGTAATTCTTATGTATCTCAATTTATGTTTGAAAAATTTAAAAATTCTTAAGGATTTTTATGAGAAAAATATAAGAAATATATGGGAAATTAATACTATACAAAAGGGATGGAGTGAATGAGATGTCAACAAATGTAGTTACTGTAGAAAGTGTAGAAAAAACGTATGGGAAAAGAAATGAGAATCAGTCAAAAGCATTAAGGGGTGTTTCGTTAAGTATTAAAGAAGGAGAGTTTGTAGGGATTATGGGTCCTTCTGGATCTGGTAAAACGACATTACTAAATGTGATTAGTACACTTGATCAAGCGACAGGTGGCAGTGTAACAATAGCTGGCACAAATATTACTTCTATGAAGGGGAATGCATTATCAGATTTTCGTTCTCAAAAATTAGGATTTATTTTTCAAGACTTTAATCTACTAGAAAATTTATCAATTTATGAAAATATCGCTTTACCACTTTCCCTGCAAGGCGTACCGTCAAGTGAGATTACTGGAAAAGTAAATGAAGTAGCAAAGAAATTAGGGATTACTGAAATTTTAACAAAATATCCGACTGCTGTTTCTGGTGGGCAAAAACAAAGAACAGCGGCAGCACGAGCTTTAGTACATAATCCGGCAATCGTATTAGCAGATGAACCGACAGGAGCACTTGATAGTAAAAATGCAAAAAGTTTATTAGAAGCGATGCAAGATTTACATGAAAATCACAATGTCAGTATTTTGATGGTAACACACGATGCATTTAGTGCGAGTTACTGTGAGCGTATTTTATTTATTCAAGATGGTCTACTTTATAAAGAGTTAAATCGTCAAGGAACACGAGAAAATTTCTATCAAGACATTTTAGGGGTGCTTGCCCAAATGGGCTCAGCAACTGAGTCGAAGTAAGGGGGCGAGACTATGTTATTCAAATTATCACGTCATAGTATGAAAAAAATGTTAAAGGATTATATGGTTTTACTTATTGGTCTAGTCATAAGTATTAGTATTTTTTACATGTTCCAAACGATGGCGATGAATAGTGAATTTACAAAAGATAATAGTCTCATTAGTAGTATTAGGCTCGTCTTCTGGGTTGGTGCAATATTGCTCTCATTCATTACAGTTTTTTACATCATTTATGCCAATTCTTTTTTACTTACATTAAGAAGAAAAGAACTCGGTATGTACATGATGCTTGGAGCGAAAAAGAAAAAAGTAGCGCAATTATTATTTATTGAGACTTTTGGTATGGGTATTGTCAGTATTATTATCGGTATTTTAGTAGGAATCATACTAGCTAGTGTAGCAGGAAATTTTTTAATGAATGGAATGGAAATTTCAGCAAAAGGTAATTACGCATCTGTATACACACCAGCTATATTAGTTACATCTATTTTCTTCTTAATATTATTTTTCATTACTGGTGTAATGAATAGTTTCCGATTATTACGTAAAACAGAATTAGAGTTAATACGTGAAGACGAAACGCAAGATGAAGTGAAGAAAAGTAAAACTCGCACAGTTATTATGACAGTACTAGGTGTATTGCTAGTAAGTACAGGATACTATTTTATGGTAAATATAAAAATGTTTGCTGAACTAGGATTTATAATAGCGACAATTGTTACGACATTAGGAACGTATTTCATTTTTAGCTCGTTACTCCCACTTTTTGTAATGAAAATTAAGGGGAATAAAAAACGAAATGAAACGGGATTAAATAGTTTTACTTATGCACAGTTACGTTTTCGAGTAACTAGTTTATCGAGAGTACTAGGAACTGTAGCGATGTTAATTGCATTAGGTGCAGGTGCGATGACAGCAGGTATGGCGTTTCAAAAGAATGTAGGCATTATGACAGACTTCTCACGTGTATATGATGTCGTAATTCATGATCCAAATGAACAAGATAAAGCAGCATTAAAAGAAATGGAAATTGTTGAAGAAAGCAAGTATAAGTATAAAGTAGATGGAGAAGCGGTTTATTATTTACGTAACGACTTAACTGAAAAACCACCACTTATTTCAGATCATTTTGATACAAAAACTTTAAAAGAACCTGCTCGTAAACGCGTGGCTGAACCTTTAACTGAACCTGTCTATTCTGCTTTGGAAGCTCCTGAAGTAGTGAATAAGCTTCCTCGTATGCCAAAAGATTGGGAGGATGCGGTTGTAAGAGAGATACAAATTACACATAATCAATTTAACGGAAAACCTGTAAGAATTGCAGATGAAGAGTATTATAAAGGAATTCAAGGAACAGAACATACTGTAACATTAGCAAAAGTAGATGATATGAAAAAATATAAACCACTGTTGATCGAAATAGATAAGAGACAAGAAGAAGTAATTGAAAAAACAACAGGTACAAAAGTAGACTTATATACGAAAATGACAATTTATCAGTTCATGAATAGTTTCATGAGCGGAACAATGTTTATGGGATTTTTCCTTGGAATTGCATTTTTAGCAATGATGGCGAGTTCTCTTATGTTTAAAATATTAACAGGAGCTTCTCGTGATGTACGCCGTTATGAAATGCTGCGAAAAATCGGTGTGAGGCGTAGTATGTTAACAAAAAGTATATATAAAGAAATCTCATATTTATTTATCTTCCCAGCAATTATTGGAATTTCCCACGTTTTAGTAGGGCTTAACTTATTCAGCTTCATATTAGTTGACCCATTTGTAAAAGTGTGGATGCCAATAGGAATCTTCATAGTAATTTATTTCATTTATTATTGGATTACTGTCCAACTTTATAAAGGTATGGTAATGCCGAAAGAAGAGATAGCGAAATAGGAAAATAATTGAGTCCTTGTTATGAAAACAAGGGCTTTTTTCTGTGTTTGTGATACATAAATACGTGTATGCGAGATGTTTTCAAGTCTTTCTGTAATGAATATATAGAAAATTAAGGAAATGTTAAGGGTTTATGTAGTGGAAAGTTAAGAAGTGTATGGGAGACTAATAATGTACAAACAAATTTAGATGGAATTGATATTTTTATAAATTTAAAGGAAAGGAAACGTTGTATGAGGAAGATAAAAAAATTAATAAAACTTATCGGAGTCATTACTATACTATTACTAATCATAGCGTTGGTATTTCCTACATGGACCTCACAAATAAAGGTCAAAAACAGTATAAGTACATTAGAACAAGTAGAGATAAATGGAACTGGTCATGAAATTATGATACGCGGCAAAGATAAGAGTAATCCAGTTATTATCTTTGTACATGGTGGACCAGGTTCTTCGGAAATACCATATGCTCAAAAATACCAAGACTTATTGGAAGAGAAATTCACGGTTGTCAATTACGATCAAAGAGCAAGTGGAAAATCGTATCATTTCTTTGAAGACTATTCTAACCTTTCATCAGATCTACTCGTGGAGGATTTATTAGCTATGACGGATTACGTTTCAAAACGTCTAGGCAAAGAAAAAGTAATATTAATAGGCCATTCTTATGGTACATATATTGGAATACAGGCTGCCAACAAAGCTCCTGAAAAATATGAAGCATATATTGGCATTGGACAGATGAGCGATACAGTAGAAAGTGAGATGGATAGTTTAAACTATGTTATTGAACAGGCACAAAATGCTGGGAATGCGGATGAGGTTTCACATTTAAAAGGGTTAACTGAACAAATTAAAAATGGCGATACATATACCCCGCGAAATTATGTTGCGAAATACGGTGGAACTTCAAGACTTATTGAAAATCCAGAGGGTGATAACATAGGGATGTTATTCAGTAATGAATATAACTTGTTAGATGTAATTCGTTATAACGTTGGATTATCACACTCTCAAACTGTCTTATTAGAAAAAGACTTAAAGAATCCATTACCTACTAAAGTAACTAAACTGAAGTTACCGCTTTATTTTCTTATGGGTAAATATGACTATAATACTTCATTTTATGCAGCTAAACAGTATTTTGATAGGATTGAAGCGAATCAAAAAGAATTTATAGCTTTTGAAAACTCAGCACATTACCCTCAATTTGAAGAGAAGGAAAAGTTTTATGAGTGGTTGTGTGATACATTCGTAAAATGAAATTAAATAAAAAAGCACTTATTTTAAAAACAAGTGCTTTTTTATAGTATATAATCGATCGAGAAGGAAAATGTTGGATAATAGTCGAAAGATATAATACAACTTCAGAGAAATGACGAGAATCGATATGTTTTGTCGAGAGAGGAGTTATTTTATTAAAAGATATAGGTACTATACATAGTTTTAATTTCTGAATATTCATTTAAATATAAGGGGTAATAGTTATGTTCATTCGAATTGGTAAGTGGTGTGGGGTTACATGTTTACAATTATTTGCGGCGCTTATTTGTATTCTATTTTTAGGGGCACTCCCGCGCTTATTTAAGGGGCTGCAAATTGATTTAATCGGTTTTTGGAACACAGTTGTGTTTCTTGGAGAGAAGTTACTTCAACCAGGTGAAATTACGTATGGGTTTCGGAATTCAAGAAAGTTGTTTCCACAAATATGGATTCATTATGTAGAGACAATGTTTGTATTTATTTCAGCATTTATACTATCTTTACTCATTGCGTATTTTATCGTTGTTTGGGTATTACAGCGCTCTCAATCAAAGCAACGTATGTGGAATGGGATTTTCGTCGGACTTGAAAGTATTCCGGACATTTTATTAATTTTATTATCTCAACTTTTAGTAGTAATAATCTTTCAAAAGACAGGTTTTATGCCAGTGAAATTTGCAGGACTTGGAGAGGAAAGGGCTCGCCTGTTACCAATAATATGCCTTTCTATACCTACAACTTTATTATTTATTAAGCTACTATTATTACGTTTCAGAGAAGAATTAGAGAAAGATTATAGTATATTTGCTAAGAGTAAAGGGCTAAGTTTAAGACATATTTTGACGCACCATATTTCAAGAAATGTCTTGTTAACAACAGTCTATTATGCAAAAACAAATATTTTATTTATGTTATCAAATTTATATATTATTGAATGGCTGTTTAATACGTACGGTATGTTTGTTTTTGTAAAAGAAAATTCAAAATTAGAAATATTTACAGTGAGTTTAGTTTTATTATACGTACCGCTTTTTATACTATTTCGTTTATTACATACGCTTTTACAAAATGTTATAAAGGAGCGTGTGTAGCATGTGGAAAGTTGTAAAAAGAGATGTGAGATTTTGGCTAGGTGTTACTTTGTTAAGTGTACTAATGATTGTTAGTATTGGAAATACGGTGTTTTTTGACGGAAATATTCGTGAACTAACGATGATGTATAACGAAAAAGGAGAATTAGAGGCTGCTCCGTTTTCACCGTCGAGTAAATTTTGGTTCGGAACTGATGAGAAAGGCCGCGACCTGTTCCAGTTAATAATAGAAGGAGCGAAATGGACAGTTGGTGCAAGTATCGTTATCGCAGTTTTACGTGTAGTAATTGGCGGAGCTATTGGTTTATTATTTGGTATGTACAGTAAACGCTCATTTCCAGTTATCTCATCTTTTTTTGATCCGTTTAGTATTGTACCAATGATTATGATTTCTTATTTTATGTTAAATGCAGTTTTAACGTTCGAAAGTGGAGAGGCGGCTGCTCCGTTTCATTTGCGAGTTGCGTTTCAAGTAGTGGTTCTTGCGTGCCTTGCTGTACCAACTGTTATGTTGTATGTAGCGCAAGAAGTAAAACGTATTAAGAATGAAGAATTTATGTTGGCGGCCACTGTGCTCGGCGGGAGTAAGTGGCAGAGGTTGAAACGCCATGTATGGCCGCATATGCTACCATCATTTCTTTTATTAGTAGCCCAGCAATTTGTAAGTACTTTATTACTCCTCTTGCATCTTGGTTTGTTAGAATTATTTTTTGGAGGAACAATAATTTTTGGTACAGAGGCAGATAGTGTAACAAAAGAATGGACTGGCCTAATTGGTCAAAATTTCCGTCACTTAACTACACATACATGGATTGTACTTATACCAATTGCTTTCTATAGTATGACGATCTTGTCAGGGAATCTGATTAGTAATAGTATGCAAGATGCGATTAAACTAGGTAATGTTAGAAGAGCGAATCGGAAGAAGGAAGAAATGCAAGTAGAGAAACAAATACAACCTACTGTGAATGATTTTTCTTTCTATAGAGAGGTACAAAAATAAAGAAAGATAGCTGAAGACAAATTGTTTTCAGCTATCTTTCTTTTATATTTTAAAGTGGCGGTAAATCAATCTTACCTTCTTCAAATAATTCTTTTATCATATGTTTCGTATAACCGGCTGCTTGACCAAATGTGATTTTTGCTGGCATTGGTGCTTCATTTACATCTACAACTACATCAATAATGCACGGTTTATTTTGTTTTACTGCATTTTCAAAGGCAGGAAGTAAGTCATCTAAATGTTCTACGCGGTATCCAATACCACCGCACGCCTCAGCATATTTTGCGAAATCAGGATTCGTTAAGTCTGTACCAAATTCAATATTTCCCATAACTTCTTGTTCAAATTTAATCATAGCAATTTTATTATTGTTTAATACAACGACAACGATTGGTAGTTTATATTTAACAGCTGTTACGAAGTCATTCATTGTCATTCCGAATCCGCCGTCACCACAAACTGCAAACACTTGTTTATCCGGGAAAGCAATTTGTCCAGCCAGTGCACCAGGTAAACCGCAGCCAAGTGTTGCAAGCCAACTAGAAATGATAAATTTCTGGTTTGTCATACGGAAGTGCCTTGCAGTCCATACTGTTACATTTCCGACATCGACTGAAAGAATTGCGTCATCTTCTGCTACTTTCTGCAGTGCATGCATAACTCGCTGTGGTTTAATTGGAGTCGAAGAATCTTCTTCTTGATTGTGTAATTTTTCTTCCCACTTTTTCATCATTTCTTGATGATGCTCTAAGAAGGAATGGTCCTCGTGTTTTTCTACATTTTCAATTAACCATTTTAATGTTTTATCAGCATCACCAGCTAAGCCGATATCTGTCGTATAACGTTTCCCGATTTGTGCGGGGTCTGTATCAATATGAAGTGTTTTTGCTTTTTCGGGTAAGAAACCAGTGAACGGATAAGAAGTGCCCACCATAATTAAAGTATCTGCATGTTTCATTGCTTCATAAGAAGGTTTCGTCCCGATTAATCCTAATCCACCGATACAAAGAGGGTGTTCATCAGGAACAATCCCTTTAGCTGGTAATGTAAGTACGATTGGAGCACCGATATGTTCTGCAAATGCAAGCAAAGACTCTCTCGCATGTTTAGCTCCTTTCCCGGCTAAAATAACAGGTTTTTTAGCTTCATTAAGTGCGAGTTTTGCTATAGCTAAATCTTCTTCTTGCGGAAATATTTCAGGTAATGTAAAGGAAGAGTTTGTAATACGTGCACCATTTTTCACTTCGAATTTCGGAACATCATCTGGAATTGTAAGAACTGATACACCTTTTTTTGTATATGCCATTCGAATAGCTTGATTCACTACAGCGGGTAACTGTTCAGCTGACATTATTCGTTGGTTATAAACGGCAACATCATCAAACATTCTTTCTAAGTTTACTTCTTGGAAAAAATCCGTTCCGAGTAAATCGGTTTCTACTTGTCCTGAAATTGCTAGTACGGGAGCTTGATCGAGTTTGGCATCGTATAAACCGTTTAATAAATGAATAGCCCCAGGTCCTGCAATAGCCATACAAACACCAAGTTTTCCTGTTAATTTTGCATAGGCTGCCGCTGCTAACGCGCCAGCTTCTTCATGGCGAACTTGAATAAATTTAATTTTATCTTGTTTTTTTCTTAAAGCTTCAATTATAGAATTGATGGAATCTCCTGGCATACCATATATGTGTTCTACACCCCAGTCAATTAAAAGATCCACTAATGCTTCACCGGCTGTTTTACCAAACATAATCGTTCCTCCTTATAATAGGTAGATACTATTATGTTTTGGAGAAAAAGGAAAAATATACAAGTAATATAACTTATTTGTTTTAGTGATGTCCAGTGAAAAGAGTGAAGACTGTTATTAGTAAAAATCCACTAATAGACCACGATAGAAACGGAAGGAAAGGTAGCTGTTTTTTTGCTTTCCAAAGCATTTCGTGAATTGTGACATAGCCAAGAGAACCAATTGCGCTTCCCATAATAAGTCCTTGTAAATGGAGAGCTTTCCCGTCCATCATAATGCCAAAAACAGTACCGGTCCCTAGGATAAGAGAAAGTAATAAAGTTGTTAATAAAAATGAAATGTATTTATGTTTTGTAAAGAGAAATGGAATAATTAAAGCTAACCCTTCTGGAATATGATGAATGACAATCGCAAGTAAGAAAGGAATGGCAGAGTCATTATGATTTATAAACGCTGTTCCTAACGCAAATCCACTCGGCATATTATGAATGAATATAGCGAAAGAAAGAAAAAGGAAGGTTTGCCATGCTTGTTGATCTTTCTTATGTATAATCGGATGATGGCAATAGTTATCTAATAAGCTCATAACTAAAATACCGATAGCTATACCGAGCATAGGCCCAATTATTTCATAGCTTGAAAATGTTTCAGGAATAATTTCAAGTGATAATAATCCAAGTAAAATCCCACCACATAATGCGTATAAGCGATGCATCTTTTCTTCAATTAGTTGGCGTGTTGCTACTCCAACAGCACCTCCTAATAGTAATCCACCGAACGAAAAAAACGTAACGATTATTGGAATCCATAGACGTTCCATATTATCACACTCCGATTCTATACCCTTAATTTCAGCTTACTAATGGGGGAGGGAGATTAGTCCAAATAATTATGTTTGATTATAGAGAAAAATCTATCAACTCGTTACACCATTTGGTTAAAAAGGTATCTAGATGAAAGAAATAATGAGGAGCCTTGTTTGTTTATTACGGAAAGAAGGCCAAAAAGACGTATGAGTATTGATAACCTAAGATTTATTATCAAACGTATATCGAATCGTGCCGGGATTAAAAAGAGTATTCATCCTCATCAATTACGTCACAGCTATGCTACACATATGATTAACAACGGTGCGTCACTTGAAGTAATACAAAGCTTACTTGGTCATGAGAAGAGTGAAACCACGAGAATATATGCTCAGCTGAGCGGAAAGCTGAGACGCGATTTTTATATTGAATATTTTTGAAAGCTACTGAAATTAATCTTTAATCAAAATCGAGGCGTGCATATATAAAGACGTATCTTTTTGAATTGGGCCACTTAATGGAATATGCAGGAATTTCTTGAAAAGGTTTCGAAGTAGTTATTATACTGAAGTTATTCAAAGGAGCAGGAAAATGCAAGAAAATATATCAATTCTTTTAAGTAATGTAAAATTTAAATAGTTGAGAAAGAGAAAGAAATATCAAAAATACAGAGGTGGCTTGCTTGCTAAGAGAAGAATTAAAGAAACGTGCAATATCGATGGTCAAAATTCCTAGTCATTTTCAACCTCTCATAGAGGAGTATGTTGAGCGAGAGAATGGAGAAGGGGAGGCTATTTTTTCATGGACAAACGAAGAACAAGATGAGGGTATTACTGTTAACTTAGATTTATCTGGTAATTTGACTGGTTTAACAATTGATAATAACGATAAAAATTCAGATGTGATTCCTTTAAATATAGAGGAAAAAAGAGAATGTGCCGAACAATTCTTACTTAGCAATTATCCTGAAGCATTAAAAGATTTAACATACTATAAAACAAAAAAAATTACTTGTGCAGACCGTTTTTACTATGAACAAATCGTTATGGATTTACCGTTAGAACATGCTGGTTGTTATATTGATATAGACCTCGCGGGGAATATTGTTAATTTTATATATAAAGGTGTGAAAGGGATTCTTGTTATTCCAAAAATGTTGATTTCAAAAGAAAAACTGGTTGAACACGTACAAAATAGACTTGATTTTCAACTGACAATTGCAAAGTTGTCTACTGCTACTCATGATGTAGCAGTAGATGGACTCCGTCTTGTGTACGAACCTGAGCAATTTTTTATGAAATATAAAGCTGACGTTTTGAAACCAACGTTAACGATTATACATGACGAAGACGCTCCGCAAACATATGTCTTGCTTACTCCTCCTTCGAGTACGACCGTACGAAAAGATTTATCTATTGAAGATATCATTGGTATTACCGAGAGGATGGAAGTCATTCGTGAAGTAGATATGGGAGAAGAAACGGGCATAGTGTGGCGTAATCGGGACTGGGAGATGAAGGAAGGGGATTTATCTATAAATGACTTTTTCAAAAGACAGTCAGAAGATACAGTTAAAGCCTTCATTTCAAAGAAAACTGGTAAAATCAGAAGCTTTATGTGGTTTAATGAACGAAGTGGCGATCTTAGACTTAGTCGTGAGGCGTGTTATCAAAAAGCCATTGCGTTTTTACAAATGATTGTTCCAGATTATTATCGGTATTTACAACTGATTGTTCGAGAAAACGAGGAAGAAGAGGATGATTCTTCAATGAAAGAATCATTTACATTCCATATGCATAACGGTCATGGTATACCAATTCAACTTGAATTAGTTATGGTTGTTGTTAATCGTCAAACAGGACAGGTTGATCATTATAGTGGACCGCGTTTTGATATGGAACAATTGAGCCAAATCCCTGTTGAACCGGTTATTTCTAAAAAAGAAGCAAGTGAAATATTTATCAATCATTTGGATTTTGAATTAGCTTGGAACAAAAATTATGATAGTGAAACAGAATCCTATATCCTTGTTTATCGAGCGTGTGATCGTCATTCCAGGACCTCCATCCAGTACATTGATGCCATGACTGGAGCAGTTATTTCCAATATAGATAAATAACATGTGATGACGTCAAATTGCACAGGTTCAAAGGGACAAAATTAACTAACCAAACAACTATGTTTTCTTATTAAACTAAATCTATAGTTAATTAAGAATTAAGTGATTTTAAGATAGTTATTCCATTAAAGGGCGCGATTGTTGAACAATACAGACAGAAAATGATCAAACTTTTTTATAAAAGCTAAATAATTAATCTCAAAAGTTGAATCCATTTTGATCAATCTTGAACAGCTCCCACCCCAAGGAATGGGTAGGAAATGGACAAATTAGTAGGGGGAGATAAATGGCGGTTAGGAAAAAGCCTAAAGGGTCTTCTTGTTGAAGAATTAGTATAAGGTATCGTAATCAGTTCGTTCTTATAGAAAGAAAATGCTGCGGCTCCGAAGCGTTCTTACATCTACGGAATTGTTCCATTGTAAAAGTTTTATCAGCAATGGAAAGGGAAAAATATAGAAAAGATAAAAACTAACACGGTAGCCGAAACTACCGTGTTAGTTTTTATCTTATTATTTGTTCCGTAATAAACGCATACTGTTCAGGATTACAATAAGTGCAGCGCCAGTATCACTTAGGACAGCCATCCAAAGAGTAAGCCAACCTGGGAAGATAAAGGCAAGGGCGATAAATTTAATAATCAATGAGAACCAAATATTTTGTTTTATGATGTGCAATGCTTTCCGACTTAGTTTCATTGTATAAGGAAGTTTTTCAAGATTATCTGCCATTAATACAATATCTGCCGTTTCCATTGCGGTATCAGTTCCTGCACCGCCCATTGCAATACCAAGGTTTGCGGTAGCGAGGGCAGGGGCATCATTAATACCATCCCCAATCATGGCTACTGTTTTCCCTTCAGATTGAAGTTGTTTTACAGAATGAACTTTATCTTCTGGAAGCAAATTAGCAAAATAACGATCTACTTTTGCTTTCAGTGCAATATGTTCAGCTGTTCCTTCATTGTCTCCTGTTAACATAACAGTTTCTTGAATACCTGATCGTTTTAATTCTTGAATTGTTCCATAAGTAGTAGAACGGATGGAGTCTGCTACTGAAATCATCCCTAAAATAACTTTGTCTGTTCCAACAAGTATCACGGTTTGACCAATTCTTTGCATTTCCTGAATTGGTTCGTTCCACATTTGAAGTGAAACTCCAAACTCTTCGTATAATGCTTTATTTCCAGCGTAGTATGTTTCGCCATTTATCGTTACTTGCGCACCTTTTCCTACAATGGCGCGAAAGTCGGTTCCACTTTGAATAGAGGTCTGGTGTTCTTTCGCATATGCTGTAATGGCTTTTGCAATTGGATGATTAGAATATTCTTCAATCGTTGCTGCAATTGATAATAACTCATCTTCAGTACAATCTGAGCTTCGTACATGCATTACTTTTGGTTTTCCTTCAGTCAATGTACCTGTTTTATCAAATGCAATAGCATTTAATGAACCTGCGATTTCTAGAGCAGTACCACCTTTAATGAGTACACCGTTTCTTGCTGCATTTCCAATTGCAGATACAATAGCAACAGGAGTTGAGATAACTAAAGCACAAGGACACGCAACAACAAGAAGTTCTAATCCTTTATAAAACCATTCCATCCATTCGCCCATACCAAGAAGGGGAGGGATAATCATGACACCAATTGCTAATACAAAAACGATAGGTGTATAGATTTTTGCAAAACGATCAACAAATGCTTCTGTCGGTGCTTTATTTTCCTGTGCTTCCTCTACAAGGTGAATAATTCGAGATAACGTAGTATCCTCAACAAGTTTAGTGACTGTAATCTCAAGAGAACCTTCATCATTAATCGTTCCTGCATATACGGAATCACCAATTTGTTTATCAATTGGGATAGATTCACCAGTTATCGGCGCTTGGTTTACAGTAGAAGTGCCTCCTATAACTGTGCCGTCTAATGGGATTTTTTCACCTGGCTTTACAACAATCGTTGTATTTACTGCAATATCATCAATGGATTTTTTTATAAGTTCAGTTCCAATTTTTATCCAAGCTTCTGATGGTGCTAAATCAATTAATCCACGAATAGATTCTCGTGTACGTTCAATTGATTTATTTTGTAGCGTTGCCCCTAATGCAAATAACCAAACAACTGTTGCGCCTTCTAGCCATTGACCAATTAATGCAGCACCAATAGCGGCTGATATCATGAGAACGTTCATATCGAGCGATTTACTTCTAATTGCATAAAAGGCACTTTTAGCAGGTTTATAACCACTAATACCAATGCTCATAGCATAGAGAAGTGTAATAAGAAGAGGGGATATGATTGTAAAACTTCCTCCAAATCCTAAAGCTAAAAATAAACCTGAGAGAATCAAAGTTGTATTTTTTGATTTTGAAATAGGTGTTGCCCCTCTACGAGCGCCAGCTAGAGACGCTTCAAATCCTGCGTTAGACACTTCTTTTATAATGTCATCCACATTCCGGTCATGACGAATATGCATTTTTCCAGTAGCGAAGTTTACTCGAACTTCTTCCACGCCAGAAACATTGTGTAGATGCTTTTCGATTGTTAAAGCACATGCCCCACAATCCATACCTTCTACAAGATAAGTTTGTACGCCATCTCCTGATATTTTTTGAGTATTAAGAAGAGGTGATGGGTCACTACAGCAAGAAGATTTTGATGTCACTGGTTCTTTGGGTAGGTCTAATTCAGATGAACAACAGGTTTCAGTTTTAATAGAATTGTTGTTACTACTACAGCAAGAGATTTCCTTAGTAATAGGGATAATTGGAATCTCTTTTTTTGAAGAGCAACACGATGAAGTTTCCGTTGCTAATTCTTCTTTTGTGGGTGCTATGGAAGAATCTTGACAGCAATTCGTTTGTTTTTCGCTCTCCTTTTTATCTGTCATGTCAGTTCTCTCCTTTTTGAGATAAACAACCATCGTTTTTATCACATGATGCTACTTCATTTTGTACCTCATGAAAGACAACATCGAACATTGTAAGTAACTGTTCAATTTGTGTACTGCGTAAGGAATAGTAGATATATTTTCCTTCTTGTCTACCTAGGATGATGCCGCATCCCTTTAAACAGTTCAAATGTTGTGAGATATTTGATTGATTTCCTTTAGTGATTTCTACAATTTCGGATACCGTTTTTTCACCATCTAACATACATTGAAGAATCTGAAGTCTTGTTTTATCAGCAAAGCCTCGAATAAATTTGGCTTTAATATCTAAGTCATTTGAGTTGCACAATCGTATTCACTCCAATCGTATTAGTCATTACTAATATGTTTATTCTTCATTCATATTAGCATTGGCTAATATGTGTGTCAAAGTGTTTTCGAAAAGTCTGATAAAAATTACTGCGCTTTACTTTTTACTGTGAGAAGGAATGTAAATAATGAACAAAAAATAATATAGTTAGTGGAAGCGGAGGGTATGGTATAGTGTTTGGTGCACGCATTAAGAAATCTAAGGAAACAGGGGAGAGAAATTCTTTGTTTAATTTTCAGGGTATTTCAAATGTTAACGTTGACTGGGATTTATTTCTCATGCTAACATATAGATAATTTAATCAAGGCGGTGGAAATGTATTGGACTCAGATGTTGACTCGGATAGGTGGCTAAATGACCTCGATTTTCTCAGAGTACCCCTCATCATTTTGAGAATGTAGATTGTATACAATCTCATGTTAATGTGTATGAAATTATAGGTATGGAAAGAGAAAATATATCAGGAGGTGAATCCTTTAGTTTCAAGAAAGCTAAGGGAATTAGTTGGACATATTTAATTTAATCATGGTAGCGGTTTTAATCGCATGTACTGCATTTTTCGTGGCAATTGAGTTTGCTATTGTAAAAGTAAGAGGTTCAAAGATTGATCAATTTGTATTAGAAGGAAAGAAGGGTGCGCTGGCAGCTAAGAAAGTGACATCAAACTTGGATGAATATTTGTCAGCTTGTCAATTAGGGATTACAGTTACAGCAATGGGACTTGGAGCACTAGGTGAACCAACGATTGAGAGACTTTTACATCCTTTATTTGATAAGTGGAACATCAATCCTTCCATTGCAGGTGTATTATCTTTAGGAATTGCTTTTACTATAATGACGTACTTACATGTTGTAGTTGGTGAATTAGCACCAAAAACATTCGCGATTCAAAAGGCTGAGAAGGTTACTTTATTACTTTCGGCTCCGCTTATCTGGTTCTACAAAATCATGTATCCGTTTATTCGCTTGTTAAATGGCTCTGCAAGGATGATAACCGGAATGTTCGGCTTAAAACCTGCATCAGAGCATGATGTAGCACATACAGAAGAAGAATTACGATTGATTCTTTCTGAAAGTTATGAACGTGGAGAAATTAATCAAGCTGAATACAAATATGTAAATAATATTTTTGAATTTGATAATCGTATTGCGAAAGAAATCATGGTCCCTCGTACAGAAATTATAGGGCTACATGTAGATAATTCTTTAGCAGACCATATGAAAATAATCCGTGATGAAAAGTACACACGTTACCCAGTATTTGGGGAAGATAAAGATGAAATCATTGGTATGGTGAATGTGAAAGATTTCTTTATCCGTTATATGAATAAGGAAGCAAAAGAATTCAGTTCTATTCAATCGTATACGCGTCCAGTAATTGAAGTAATTGAGACCATACCAATACATAATCTTTTACTACAAATGCAAAAGAAACGTATTCCGTTGGCTGTCTTATATGATGAATACGGCGGTACGGCTGGTATTGTAACCATTGAGGATATACTGGAAGAGATTGTAGGAGAAATACGTGATGAATACGATGAAGATGAGCGTCCGCCCATTCAGCAAATGAATGAAGGACATGTTGTCGTAGAAGGTAAGGTATTAATTAGCGAATTAAATGATTTACTAGGATTACATATGAATGATAGTGATGTTGACACGATTGGTGGTTGGATTCTGATGCAGAATTATGATATCCAAGAAGGGCAAACAGTAAATAGCGAAGGATATGCATTTAAAATTCTTTCTAAAGACCCTCACCAAATCAAACGTGTTGAAATACAAAAAGAAATGTTGGAAGCAGCAACTGTATAGTTGCTGCTTTTATTCAGCTGATAACATGGTAGCCTTCCTCATTAAATTCATTGATTAATCAACTTTTTATCTGTTAACACATTACCGAAATAGGGAATGATTGTTTCCTTTGCATTCACGGTTCAGCACTCCTTCGATATTGTAAAATGTATCTCATTTATACAAATTGTAATATAATTTAAAGGCAAGTTCGTAGCGTAAAATAGATTAAAGGTAACAAATATCGAGAAAGGATTACCTGTCAAAATTATCATTAGTATTTGTATTTCACTAGATAATAAAAAATGTAGAATGATTTCATTTCTGACATTGTTATTTACTAGTAATCAAAATAAAGAATAAAGAAATTTCTCGGCTGGGAATTTTTACACAGTCATAAAATGGAGGCAATAGTTATGCAGCAAATTAAAAAAATAGGAAACGCATTTTGGTATATGACACCCGTTTCCGAGACTGATAGACCTATCTTAGGAATCGTAGTTGGAAAAGAAAAGACTTTGATGATAGATGCAGGTAATTCAGAAGCACATACACAATTGTTTTTAGAAATGCTAAAAGAGCAAAATATCTCAAATCCTGATTTTGTAGCATTAACGCATTGGCACTGGGATCATATTTTTGGATTGCCTGTATTACAAAATGCATTGTCTATCGCACATTTTGAAACAAAAAAAGAGATGAACACACTTGTTTCTTATGAGTGGTCGGATGAGGCATTGGACGCACGAGTGAAAGAAGGTACAGAAATTGAATTTTGTGCGGACTGTATAAAAAAAGAGTTCAGTGAAAAACCAAGAAATATTCAAATTCTTCCGCCGCCCTTAACCTTTCAGAAACAACTTGAATTAGACCTTGGTGATGTGACATGTGTGTTAGAGCATGTGGGCGGAGACCATTCTCATGACTCTGTTGTTATTTATATTAAAGAAGAAAAGATTTTGTTTTTAGGAGACTGTATATATGCAGATATCTTTTCTGAAAAGCGGAACTATACAACGAAACGAACGTTTAAACTGATACAAGAATTAGAGAAATTTGATGCTGAGACATATATTCTTTCTCATGGGACAGCTATAAATCGGGATGAGTTTTCACAAGAAATTCATTTGCTAAAAACAGTAGGAACTTATACGGAAACTCATAAAGGCGATGAAGAGAAGATAAAAGCAGCATATAAACAAGAACTAGATAGAGAATTAAATGAAGATGAGCTAGAAACAATAACGTACTTTGTAAATGGTTATGAAATGGTTAATCTGTAAAACCTAACTCAAATCGGATTGAAGCTTATTCTGATTTGAATATAGTTAAACTGCACAAAAAGAGTATTGAAATTTAATTCAATACTCTTTTTAAAAATTAAATATTAAGTTCCAACCAATTTCTAAATTTTTTGGCTGGCTCATCACCTGGGTTTATACGGCTTTCAACACTGGTTGTGATTAGCAGCTTTTTTAGCTAATTCAGTAATATATTCAAAGAATGCATCACGTTTCACATCATAAACGACATTTACTGGTCTTCCGTTAGCAGTTTCCACTGTACGTCCTTGGCTGGGTCCGTATGTATGAACGATACTAGTAATCATTTGTGTTTTTACGAGATCAGTGTTTCCAACAAATGCAGTAGTTAATACATCCCACAAATAGTAGGTAGAGTTAGTTGAAAAGTGAACGAGAGGAGGGACCATTGCATAGCATTGACCAAGGAAGTCAACACCAATATACTTTCGCTCTTTTGCCCAACGTTCACGTACGTCTACAGTTAGTGGAACCTGATTAGTACTTTCTAGAGTTACTAAATCAATTACTATATTAGCATCCCAAACACGAGATACTGCTTCGGGATCCCAAAATGAATTCCATTCGGCTGTTCCATCGTGTTCAGGTTCATGAACATTTCCTGCAGTACGAAATGTGCCGCCCATCCAAACGAGACGTTCAATTTTTTCTTCGATTACAGGTACTTCATATAATGCACGGGCAAGGTCAGTCAGGGGCCCTGTAAATAATAAAGTTGTTTTTCCATCAGTTTGTAGAAGAGTCTCTATTATATGATGATGTGCAGGTTTAGCTGCTACGGGTGTTACAACTTTCCCAGACTCATTTAAAATTGGTAAAGCATCTACATAAAATGCATGCATCCGCCAGTCTTTTGGAAATGGATTTTTCCCACGAGAGTTTGACGCTGCTACTTCAATATTACCTTTTCCAAAGCGATCGATAATTTTACGACTTGCAGATATTGCTGGTTCTAAATAGCAATCTGCTGGGATAATAGAAACACCTGTGAGGTCAATATTGTCCATCTGAAGTAATAGGAACAATGAAATTAAATCATCTACACCACCATCATGATTGAAGTACACTTTTTTCATCATTGTAATCTCCATCCTATATTAATTAAATATGAATTGAGGAAAAATCATCGATAATTTCTACCACTTCAATTTTTCCATTAATTAATAGCTCAGGAAGTTCATTTCTAACGTTTCCTTTCCAATACTCTTTAGCCTGTTCAATTTTTTGAGCGAAAGGAATACCATCTTCTTTCGGTAAAAGATTTCCGTCACCTTCAAAAGAACTACCGATCACTCGTAGTTTAACAATCTGCAAAACTTTTCGATTGTAAGAATCAAATAGCGCTTTCCATTTCAAAGCATCTTCATAGCTTTTGGAAGCATATAAGCAAGACAACCTTGAAGGATATTCAGGAAATTCTTGCAGTCTAACCATTTCTACAATCGTTTCTCTAACCGCTCTAATTGTTTGATCTATATAATTCATAACTACTTTAGCATTTTCATTATGTATATGTAATTCCTCATTGAGATAATGACTTTTTAAAATTTGAATGGAGTCTTCATCATGAGAATTTAATTGTTCTCTTTCAAAAAAGAAGTGATAGAGGGTATTAGTTTGATTTTTGTCAAAATGAATGATTTGTCCGATACTCATTGTTTTCCTTGTAACGATGTGATATGCGTAAAATTCTGCTTTATTCATGGTTATCCTCCTAGTAGTAATTATCATATAATTCAATATTAAATTTAATAATTCAACATTAAAATATATAAAACCTTTATAAGTGAAAAGTTATAAAGTGGGAGGATTGGAGTGAAGCCTGAAAGAAATGCACGTAAACGCTTTAAAAACGTTCACAAAATGTTCACTTACGAAGGGGTTTCCAATATCGATATAATGGCAAAGACTTAAACAGAAAGGATGATAGAAATTGCCAACAACAAGAAAGGAAAACCTCCAATTCGGTATGATGATGTGCCTAGGGATGGTTATCGTTATGACGTTTTACAATTTATTAATGAATGGAGCAGGAGGGCCAATTCATATCAAGGAGATCGCATTAGAACTAATAATTGGATTTATTATTGCGCTATTAATTGAAATATGTATCGTAGGACCGTGTGCGAAAAAGATTGTATTTGCATTACCACTTGATAAATCCAAAAAAATAAACATGATTATTGCGATGGCAACAACAATGGTAATCGGAATGGTATTCTTCATGTCATTTTATGGAATGGCTATGATGTATTTACATAATGGGTTACATGGTGACTCATTCATTTCAATTTATTTCTCGGTCTTTATTAAAAATTTTATTATGGCGTACCCACTGCAATTAATAATAATGGGACCTCTTGTACGTTTCTTATTTGGAAAGTTTGTTTTGAAGAATAAAGCTGTTAATGTAGCGTAGTTAAAAATGTTTTATTTGATTATGAAAATTAAACAATAATATGAATTCAATGTATCGAAAGAATTTGAAATGCATGTTAACAAATGAATTATTGAAGTCATGTGAAAGTGATTTAGTTAGGATAATAAACCTCTTAGTGTATGTTGTTAAAAAGCTGTACCTTTTTTGTATAAGGGTACAGCTTTTGTTGTAATACTTGTTTGGAATTTATATAGAAACATGTAGCTAATCAGCTATTGTTTAAAAATCAAGAATTTGCAGAGTTAAATCGTAGTCTTTGGGAAGAAAATCATTTAAATAATACAGGGAAGATGAGTAAAGTTATTTTTGAAACGAAATCAATTGTATCGCTTATTGAGCGCATTAATGATTTGGAACAAGATACATGTGTCATTGTTGGAGCGCATGACTATAATACTGGTGTGGAAATGAGTAAAAGGATAACGAGTCATTTGAAAAATAGTAAACTTGTTATATTTGAAAATAGTGCACATTTTCCAGAAATCGAAGAAACAGATAATGTATGTGAAGCGATTATAGAGTTTTTAGAAATATAGTATAAAAACATGGAGAGGATTAATTATAGGGATATTGAATTATATAAGTTGTGGATTATTTATAATTGGGGAGGATGCAATATGATTGAATACAGAAAAGCAAGAGTAGAAGATATACAAGGGATTATTAAAGTGTGTTCAGACGGTTATAGAAATACATACCCAGGTTTGTTGCCCTGGCAATACATAGAAAGTACGATCAAGGAGTTTTACAATGAAGAAAGAGTGAGAAGGGAAATGTTAAATATTAGCCAAGAGTGGAATGGCTGGTTTGTTGCAAGTAATAATGGAGAAATACTCGGAGCTGGTGGAGGTGGGTTCACTGGCAAAGAAACAGCAGAGTTATTTGTAATATATTTAAATCCAAATAGAAAAAGAGAAGGCATTGGTACAGAATTACTTTCTATAATTACAAATGATCAAATTGAACGTGGTGCAAAAGAACAATGGGTTTCAGTTGCAAAAGATAATGCTATGGGGATTCCATTTTATGAAGCAGTTGGATTTAAATACCAAGATGAAAGACCAGCTTATGGACTACCTGTAGGTGAAGGTTTCACATCTATTCGATACAAACGTGAGTTAGCAATTAGCTTAGTTGAAAGATAAGTAAAAAAGACCTCGTCCGAATTATATTTAGGTTATAGTTGTTGAAGTCAATAAAAGTAAAGGCAAGGACCTATTTGATATGTATAATATGTTTTTGCCTTTATATTATAGTTAGTTTTGAAAAAAGTTTGATAAAAAGTTCTATTTTGTAGGGTAATTACCTATTCATAAAATAACACTAATTTTTTGTACACTGTTGCTATAAATTCTCGCGAGAGCTGGAAAATAGATTCGCGAATCAGCCGGGTTTCCAACCTGATGTGGTGATGAGGTGCGAAGCTATTATGAGTGCAGTGACATAACTAGGAGGTTTCCACTATGACAACTTTATTTAAAGCTATGGAGTTCCAGCTGAAAACTGAACGACTGGATTTGAGTATGTGGGAGGAATCTGATTCAGCCTGGATGAGAGCATTAATTGGCGAACGTGGTGTGGATATGCCAACCCTTGACGCCGTTCGTAGCAAGCTTATCGAGATGCGTAAGAAAGCAAGTGAAAATGGTATTTCCCTTCTCACTATTCGCCGACGAGACGAAGGTGATTTCATCGGATACTGTGGCTTGATTATCGGTCGTTCCACACTGGAAGAGCCGGAGATCGCATACGAGTTGTTCCGCAGTGCTCATCGTAAAGGCTATGCGACTGAGGCAGCATCCGTTGTGCTGGACGCTGCGATTGCTACCGGGCGCCGCAGACTTTGGTCGACTGTAGGCGCTTGGAATGTTGCGTCTTTCCGGGTGTTAGAAAAGATAGGATTTGAGAGGCATCACAGTACGTGGGACGAGCGTGGTGAGATTGTTTGGAACGTACGCGACCTTTAGAAATCCCGGACCTAACTCGAAACTATTGAAAAGGAGAACAGCCCATTAGTTTTGGGGGAAATCCAGATAAAGATAAAATGACTGATTTATAACCCAAATAGTGACAAACTATAACTGAAGCATGTCCTCCTTCCGAATTCAGTAAAAGGTAAGCCTTTCTATTAACAATGGGTATTTCGTGAACTCTCATTAAAACACTCTTCCGTCCTTTGTTTATCTTTAAGGCTACTTCTAATCAAATTAGGATTGTTTATTTAATGTCCTCGAAAGCGGAGTGCTGCCTTCGCATCGGGGCTTTGTCCTCCTCCCAAAACCAAAAAAATGTTTCAAATTATATATCCACATCATACTGATTAAACTAAATATTTAATCTTCGTTTATTTCATTCATTATGTAAATAAAAAAGGATAATTAGCCCTCATAATGGACTAACTATCCTATTATTATATGAATTTAATAAAATCGAGGTCTTTTTTGTATACGATATAATATATAAGCTATAGATTAATCATTTTTCAAACCGTATATGAACGAACTTCAACATCTTTATTAAATTTACAATCCGCATCATAATTCGTGTACTTCCATCCCAATTTTTATTTGTAGGTATATGTTTAAAGAAAGGGGAGCAGCTTAATATTTTTATGTTAGAAGACCATTTTTCTATTGTCTTTGGATTATTTACGTAAAAATACATCATAGCGCCGTTATTACCAGATTTTTTTACAGTAGCATTCGAAAGCGTCAGTGCGAACTTTGATTCAGCATCAAAATATAACTCTCCTCTAGGAAAACGTTTTGCCATAGCGACAATTATCTCCTTCAGTTCTTCTTCTTTAAAGTAATAAAACACACCTGCTGATATAAAAAGAATACCGTCTTTTGGATCATATTTTATATCGTTGAACCAAGAAGTGTCAAAGAATGATTTGGCAATATTTATATTTCGTGGTGTATCTTCAATTAATGTTTTGCGGAAAGCGATCGCATCAGGCAAATCAAGGTTATACCACTGTATAGTACCGTTATCAATTCTTGAAAAAGTAGTGTCTAGTCCAGAACCGATATTTACTATAGTAGCATTCGGATTCTTTGTAATAAATTGTTTTATAGTATCATCAATTTTTCGTGCACGGGTAATGTAAGTGATACATCCGTATTCGCCAAATGTATCTGCTATTTTAGAGAAATCAAAGTCGCATTCTTTAATAATCCGAATAGCTTCCGTATCATCTAAAATATCCTTGTTTTTCTCACTACCATATGCTCGTCCCCATAGTGGAATAAGCATAGTACCTTGAACTGATTGTAAATCTATTTCTTTAACCATGAAACGTCCTCCGTTTAATAATAAAAAATATTATATATATATGATTAGTCGTTATTTAGCATTTTTGATAGCATTTTATTTGTTTTATACAGTCCGTAAGTTAAATCATGTTGATCTTCTTCATTGAGTTTTTCAAGATTACTAGTGAAATTATTATAAATTTGTTTCCATCTTTCATAATGTGCTTTTTCAGCTTTATCTGTTAAGGAAATTAAAACAGCTCGTTTATCTACTGTATCTTGTTTTTTTATAATGTATCCGTTTTGCTCTAAATTACGAACGGTTACACTTAATTGTTGTTTAGGTATGTTTAAATAATTAGCAATCATTTTTAAATTTACAGCGACCTTTTGCTGGGCAATATACTCAACTATGTGTTGCTCTAAATGTGTAAATTCAGTGGATTTCTCTGATAATAATTTAAAAGTACCTGACATATTTAATAATAAATTCATGTATTCGTTTGTTAATTCTTTATTAGTCATTATTTTTCGTGTCCTTTATCAATTTAGTAATTATTTTATTACTATTTTCACTTAAAATCAAATAATTATATTGATATTAGTAATTATTTATTTACTAATACGATGTTATTTAAGTCGTGAGAAATACAGTAGAGGAAAAGTTAAAGTATTTTTATGAGAGGAGAATGAAAAAATTATAAAATATTACTTTATACATAAAAAACTAATGAAGCCAATGTCTTTTTCAGTCATTATACTATTAATAATTTTATGGTAAAATCTTTTACATAATGAAATAAAGGGGTAGTATTCTATGGGTTATTTCTCAAATAGTTTATTAGTTTTGTTTGTTCTTCTCGTATGTAGCTGTATGATTTTCGGTTGATAATATAATGATAGATTGATATAAAAGAAGGTATCTCACAAAGTGATATGATCCCCTTATAGTAGACAGGAAAAAGAAAGCACATTAACCTGTTTACTATGGAGGGGATTTTTTTATGGGGAAAATTAGAGTCACTTACGATGTAGAATTTAAGAAAAAAGCTATAGATTTATACTTAAAAGAAGGCATGAGCTATAAAACCATTGCGAAAGAATTAGGTATTCATCACTCGGTTGTAAGTCGTTGGATGAAACACTTTGAAGCTGAAGGAATCAAAGGACTAGAAGAAAAACGCGGTAAAGCAAAAGGACCAGGTTTAGGTAGACCAAGGATTAGACCCGAAGATCCAGAAGCTAAGATCAGACGATTAGAAGCGGAAAATGAAATGTTAAAAAAGCTCTTAGGGATGTAAAAGGAGGAATGAAAGTCGTATCCAAAACGAAAAAATTCGAAGTCATCCATGAAATGACAAAAACAGGTTATACAGTGACCATTCTATGCGATATTGCTGGTGTAACCAGAAGTGGGTACTACAACTGGATAAAACGGCATACGACGCCTTCAAAAAAACAATCAGAGGATATCGAAATTAAGAAAAAGATATTGGCGTGTCATAAAAAATTAAGAGGAATTTATGGATATAGAAGAATACAAGTGTGGCTGAAAGCCACATATAACCTTCATTTGAATCATAAGCGCATCCAAAGATTGATGAGTGAACTAGGTATCAAAGCCGTAATTAGGAAAAAACGACCTTATTACGGAAAAAAAGAAGCTTATGTGATTTCAGAGAACCATCTAAATAGGGAGTTTCAAGCTTCAAAACCGAATGAGAAATGGGTAACCGATATTACCTATTTGATTTTCAATGGACAGCGCTTGTACTTATCCGCTATTAAGGATTTATACAATAATGAAATTGTTGCCTATGAAACCAGTCGTAGAAACGACTTAAAACTTGTGTTAGATACACTGAAAAAGGCAAAGAAAAAACGAAATGTGAAGGGAATCCTCTTACATAGTGATCAAGGGTCCCAGTATACATCTCGTCAATATAATCAATTACTTAAAAAATATCAGATGAAGGCAAGTATGTCTCGAAGAGGCAACTGTTGGGATAATGCTTGTATGGAAAACTTCTTCAGTCACTTTAAGGCAGAGTGTTTTCATTTACACTCCTTCCATAAAGCGAATGAGGTCAAACTTGCCGTGCGTAAATATATGCACTTTTATAACCATCAAAGATTTCAAAAGAAATTAAATAACCTGAGTCCATATAAATATAGAACTCAGGTTGCTTAGTTGCGCTTTTTAAATACTGTCTACTTGACAGGGGTCACTGCAAAGATGAGATACCTTCTTTTTCTTATAATTGTAATTTAGATTCAGTATTTGGTGATGGTTGAAATGTATATATTTTATACTCACCATTAGTTGATATACTAAACAAATATTAAATAGAGAAATATGTATGGTACCAATCTTATTAAGTTCCTTATGTTTTTAAAGAGAAGGAGTTTCCTTTTTTCTTATTGAAGTATTGTTCGAGTCAGTTTGACGACGGTCAAAATTTTTTTGGAATAAAAACAAAAAGGATGATAGGGAGTATTTACATGAAAACTATTTTAAAGTACACAATTGAACCCCCTAAAGATTTCAATGAATTATTAACTATGTATGAATCTTTAGGGTGGAATTCTCTTAACTTATCGGTTAATGAGTTAGAGAAAATGTGTAAACAAAGTTGGTATGCAATTTATGTTTTTGATGACCAAAAGTTAGTAGGGATGGGACGGATTATATCAGATGGTGTAATTACGGGCATTATTTGCGGAGTGTGTGTATTACCGGAATATCAGTCCAAAGGCATTGGAAAAGAAATAGTGGAACGATTAATCCGGCACTGCGAACAAAAACGAGTTATTCCACAACTTATGTGCGTTGAAGATTTAAAACATTACTATGAATCAATTGGATTTGAGGAATTTTCGATTGGTATGACGAAGCATATTATACGATAGCAGGGTTTTATTTATTAAGTTTTTTATGTATTCAAATCTATTTTTAGATTTTAAAAACCTAATAATAAAGGAGACAAAAGTCATGGAGATTGCTAAGGGAGTAGAGATGTTACATCTTGAATTTCAAGAGTATATTATTCACCCAATTCTTTTATGGGATGATGAAATGGCAGTTTTAATAGATACTGGATTTCCTGGACAAATTGAAGATATACGAGTAGAAATGGGTAAGGTTGGAGTATCGTTTGATAAACTAAAAGCCGTGATTTTGACGCATCAAGATATAGATCATATAGGTAGTCTTCCTGAACTATTACAAAACTGTGGAAGTAATATAAAAGTCTATGCTCACGATCTAGATAAGCCATATATCGAGGGGGAGTTACCTTTGTTGAAGGATGCACAAGTACAGAATCCTCCGAAAGGAAAAGTGGATGATACTTTGGTTGACGGCCAAGAACTTCCATATTGCGGTGGTATTCTTATTATTCATACCCCAGGGCACACTCCTGGTCATATTAGTTTATATTTGAGACAAAGTAAAACTCTTATCGCTGGGGATTCAATGTATAGCGTAAACGGAATTTTAGGGGGAATTCATGCCCCAACTACTTTGGATATAAAAGAAGCGCAAAATTCTTTGAAGAAGTATTTAAATCTAGAAATTGATTCGGTAGTTTGTTACCATGGTGGATTAAGTAAGGGGAATATAAATGCACAAATTCAAAAGCTGTAGATAAGAATTTTTTGTTAATCGGTGCTAAAGTATAATCTAATTGCTAGTATATAAATAAAACCCTTAAATTAATAAAGAGCATGTTTGAAGGGATTTCAAACGTGCTCTTTATTAAATATAATCAATTTAATTTTAATGACTTAACCCATTCCAATAAAACGAAACGATTTGTTTTGCTAATTCATCTATATTTGCAAGAGTAGGATTGTGATTCTCATCTTTAAAATTCCCGATTGATAATAAAGCTACGAAAGCATGGGCAGCAAATTTAGGATCTCCTTTAGGTATTTCTCCAAGGGCCGTCGCATTATCGAGTGCTTTTTCCAATACGTCATACATGTTATCCTCGGCATTTTTTAATTCCTTCAATTGCTCTTCAGATAAGGATAGTTTTGCATCTTTCATAAAGTTCTTCATATCAATATCCATCGTTGCGTGTAAGTATACTTTAGCAAAGTCCAATAATCTTTCTTCCAAAGTCTTATTTGTAGAGAGGATTTGATCCATATTTTCTCTTATTCGTACCATCATTTGAATCATAGTAGCGGTAAATAAATCCGCTTTTGTTGAATAGTAATAGTAGACGGTTGCTTTTGTAACACCACATTCTTTCGCGACCTCATCCATCGAAACAACTTGATAATTTTGAGTGAGAAATAACCTAGTTGCAACTTCTAAAATGATTGCTTTTGTAGATTTTGTATTTTTATTTTGACGAGGCCTTCCGAGAGGACGTTGTTTTTGATCCAAATACATTCGCTCCTGACATTTATGATTGAGATAATTATAACATAATTTTTTAATCATTCTTGATTAATTAACCGACCAGTATATATAATTAATATTGGTGGGGAAAAGGAAGGTGGGTTTTTATGAAAAAGCACCCGTTAAATATGTTAGGGAAGCTTGTAGCAGGGAAGAATACGCAATGGATAACTTTATCGGTTTGGATTCTTATTACATTGGTACTTTCATTTACGTTGCCACAAGTAAACAGTATGAAAGAACCGAATCCGAAAAATTTACCTGAAACAGCTATGTCACAGCAAGCTGAAGCACTTATGAAAAAAGAATTTCCTAATAATGCAGGAAATCCGTTGTTAGTTGTATGGCATCGAGATGGTGGATTACAGTCAAAGGATTATAAACTCATACAAGACGTTTATAAAGAATTAAAGGCCAGTCCTTTAAAAGAACAATCATTGTTACCACCATTTGATACAATTCCTGAACAAGTATTATCAAAAAGTGCATCAAAAGATGGTACATCATTTGTCACACCAATATTTTTTAATAAATCTGCTGGAACGGATATATTAAAAAGTAATTTAGAAGAGTTACGAAAAATAGTGAATAGTAAAGTGGATGAAGATCCATTCAAACAAAAAATTACCGATTCTGGTTTACATGTTCGATTATCTGGACCTGTAGGTATTCAAACGGATGCGGTAAGTTTATTCAGTCAAGCTGATGTGAAATTATTAGTTGCTACTGTACTTCTCGTATTAGTTTTATTAATTTTACTGTACCGTTCACCAATTTTAGCAATTTTACCTTTAATTGTCGTTGGATTTGCGTACGGTATTACAAGTCCTACACTTGGTTTTTTGGCCGATCATGGATGGATTAAAGTAGATGCACAGGCTATATCGATTATGACTGTTTTACTGTTTGGAGCAGGAACGGATTACTGTTTATTTTTAATTTCAAGATATAGGGAGTATCTGTTAGAAGAAGAAAGTAAATATAAGGCACTGCAACTTGCGATAAAAGCTTCAGGTGGTGCAATTATAATGAGTGCACTAACTGTAGTATTAGGATTAGGAACATTATTGCTTGCACATTATGGAGCCTTTCATCGATTTGCAGTACCATTTAGTGTTGCTGTTTTCATAATGGGAATCGCTGCATTAACAATTCTTTCAGCATTATTATTAATTTTTGGTAGAGTTGCATTCTTCCCATTCATACCGAGAACAACTGCAATGAATGAAGAGTTTGCGAAAAAGAAAGTTTTAAAAGTAAAAACTACAAAGGGGGCCTTTAGTAAAAAGATTGGTGATATTGTTGTACGTAAACCGTGGACAATTATTATGCTAACTGTATTTTTATTAGGAGGATTGGCTTCATTTGTACCACGTATTCAATACACGTACGATTTATTAGAATCATTCCCGAAAGATATGCCATCACGTGAAGGATTTACATTAATAACGGATCATTTTTCAGCTGGAGAATTAGCACCAGTAAAGATTGTAGTTGATTCAAAAGGAAAAGATTTACCTATTAAACAAGAAATAGAGAAATTATCCTTTGTTAATAAAGTGAAAGAACCAATGAAGGGAAAAGAAAATAATCAATTGCAAATGTATGAAGTTTCTTTAGTGGAAAACCCATACTCAATTGAAGCATTAGATCAAATCCCTGAATTGAAAAATAGTGTAAAAAAAGTATTAAAAGACACAGGGATTAGTAATGCAGAAAATCAATTGTGGATTGGCGGGGAAACAGCTTCCTTATATGATACAAAACAAATAACAGAACGTGATGAAGCGGTTATTATTCCTGTGATGATTAGTATTATCGCTTTATTATTGCTTGTTTACTTACGTTCTATCGTCGCGATGATTTATTTAATTGTAACTGTCGTTTTATCATTCTTCTCAGCGCTAGGAGCAGGATGGATAGTACTTCACTTTGGTATGGGAGCTCCCGCAATACAAGGCGCGATCCCATTATATGCATTCGTATTTTTAGTTGCCTTAGGAGAAGACTATAATATCTTTATGGTCTCAGAAATATGGAAAAATAGAAAGAAACAAAATCATGTAGATGCAGTAAAAAATGGTGTTATACAAACAGGAAGTGTAATTACATCAGCTGGTTTAATTTTAGCAGGAACTTTCGTAGTATTAGGTACGTTGCCAATCCAAGTTCTTGTTCAATTTGGTATTGTGACTGCAATCGGCGTATTACTAGATACGTTTATTGTGAGACCATTATTAGTACCAGCAATTACAGTTGTATTAGGACGTTTCGCTTTTTGGCCAGGAAAACTTTGGAAAGAAGAAAAGCAATTACAAAAAGAAGATACTTTATAAAAGAAGGTTGCCGATAAAGTCAGTAAAACTGATTTTTAGGCCACCTTCTTTTTTGTTGGTCTGATATAGAATGATCATTTTGAATATGCAACGAAAAAAATAGATGAAATGTATGATGAAGTTTTAAGTGCATTAAAATTTTTCTTATCAGACATAATAATTCATAAGAAATTCCAATTGAGTGAGGAATTTCTAAAATTATGCATTGTTATAGGATGATAAAAATGTGGGACAAGATTGTTTCGTATGTACCTGAGTGGAAAGTTTTTATACAAGCCTTTATCGTACTATTCATTCCATATATAATTTCAAGATTTTTTAGTTGGATTCGCACATTAGAAAAAGAATAATATAACAAACTATATTCAAGTGAAAACAAATATTGATATGTAAAGAAGAGTGGTATAAGAAGCTTTTTTGGAGAAAGAGTGATGAAGGTGAAAGCGCAGGATTCAATAGTTAATCAAAGCCAAGAACAGGGAAATACATATGAGAATAACGCGACAAAAGTTTCTGAAAACCACTTTACAGGTGATTTCAACTTAGATTTAGAGGTAATAAAAAAAGAGGCTCTTGATAATTCGGACGTTTATTGTCGAGAGTTTAATATCGGCGGGACTAGCATCCGCGCAGTTCTTGTTTTTGTAGAAGGGCTGTCAGATAAAGATCTTATTGATATGCACATTTTGAAATCATTAATGTGTAATTTTCCTGATGAGTATAAAGATGAATCATCTAATATGAAAGATAGTGTTTCAAAAGAGTTTATTAAAAACCGAGTTCTTCCTATTAGTGGAGTGGAAGAAGTACAATCTGTGCAAAAAATGATGTCAAAGGTGTTAATGGGTTCAACGGCATTATTAATTGATGGATTATCAGATGTATTAATACTTAATACAAAAAAAGGAAAAACACGTAATATTGAAGAGCCAATATCAGAGGGATCGGTTAGGGGTCCACGGGTAGGTTTCACAGAAGTTTTATCGGACAATACTGCTTTGTTACGGTTACACGGTGAAAATGAAGGATTATCATTAGTGAAATTTCATGTAGGAGAACGGGCTAAGAAAGACTTGGTTGTTGCCTTTATGAAAGAGATTGCTGATCCAGAATTAGTAGAAGAAGTTAAGAAGAGAATTGAGAAAATTAATATTGATAATGTGCCAGAATCAGGTTATATAGAACAACTTATTGAAGATAATTATCTTAGTCCTTTCCCGCAAGTACAGAGTACGGAACGTCCTGATAAAGTTATCGCTGCATTAATGGAAGGAAGGGTTGCAATTTTATTAGATGGAACACCTTTTGTATTAATTGTTCCGGTTACATTTAGTATGATGATGCAATCACCCGAAGATTATTATGAACGCTGGATACCAGGTACGCTGATTCGGTTATTGCGCTTTGGAACGGCTATTATTTCTCTATTTGCTCCCGCTCTGTACATTTCATTTATTTCATTCCATCCTGGATTGATTCCAACTAAGTTAGCCATTTCAATTATAGGAGGGCGAGAAGGCGTCCCGTTTCCTGCAATTATAGAAGGATTATTTATGGAAATTGCAATTGAAATTTTACGAGAAGCAGGGCTACGACTACCTAAGCCTATTGGTTCAGCGATGGGAATTGTAGGAGGATTAATCATTGGGCAATCAGCTGTATCAGCTGGAATTGTGAGTCCAATAATGGTAATTGTTGTGGCGGCCACAGCTATTTCTTCTTTTGCACTTTCTCATTATAGTACAGCAATTCCATTACGTATTCTTCGCTTTGTAGCTATGTTTTTCGCTGCTATATTCGGATTATATGGAGTTATTCTATTTTTCTTATTTATATGCAGTCATATTTCAAGGCTTAAAAGTTTTGGTGTACCTTATGCTAGCCCGGCTGTCTTATATCAATTTACCGATTGGAAGGATTTTATTGTTCGTATGCCAATTCAGATGATGAAGCGACGTCCAAAAATGTTGAATTTAAAAGACTATGTACGGAAAGGAAGTGAAGAGGAATGATTATGAACTCAAAGGACAAAATTCCCACTTCACAAGCAGCTGTGATTCTTATCAATTATATACTTGCTGTCGGAATCCTCACTTTACCTAGAACAGCAGCTGAGAAAGTGCAAACTCCTGATGTTTGGATAACGGTTATTTTAGGAGGACTAATTGCGATAGTTGCAGGCATAATTATCGTGAAGTTAAGTCAACAATTTCCTGAAAAAACATTTTATCAATATAGCCAAGAACTTGTAGGGAAATGGCTTGGAGTGTTAATTAGTTTGTTGATTATCGGTTACTTTTTAACACTTTCTTCCTTTGAACTTAGAACGTTGGAAGGTATAACAAGTTTCTTTCTATTAGAAGGTACGCCTGACTGGGCTATTCTTATACCATTCATGTGGATAAGTCTGTATTTAAATCTAGGCGGAATAAATGCGATAGCACGCTTATTTGAAATTATTTTTCCAATTACAGTTTTTATTTTTTTAGTGACATCTTTTATGAGTATAGGAATATTTGAACTCGATAATCTTCGTCCTGTATTAGGATTAGGGATTGTTCCGGCATTAAAAGGCCTAAAAACAACAACTACGGCATATTCGGGTGCTGAAATTATGTTGTTACTTTTAGCATTTATGAAGAAACCGTCTCAAGCAGTAAAAGTTGTTATAATTGGCACTACGATTCCTTTATTTTTTTATGTTATTACAGTAGTAATGGTTATAGGAGCGTTTTCTATCGATGGTGTATTGTTGAGAACATGGCCTACAATTGACCTTATGAGAAGTTTTGAAATTCAAGGTTTAATTTTTGAACGGTTCGAATCTTTACTATTAGTGATATGGATTATGCAAATCTTTGCAACATATACAATCTGTTATTATGCAGCTGCTTTAGGGTTAGCACAACTTTTTAATAAAAACATTCATTCCTTCTTGTATGGATTACTCCCAGTCATATATATCATTGCTGCAATTCCAAAAAATATAAATGAGTTATTTGAATTTGGAAATTTGATTAGTAACGCAGCGATAATATTATTTGGTATTCTCCCGTTTCTTCTCCTTATGATAGCGAAGGGGAGGAAAAACAGGCATGAACCAAAGTATTAAAAGCAGAAAAATTTTTATAGGGATAACGTCAATTGTTTTTCTCTTATTACTTACAGGATGCTGGAGTAGCCATGAAATTGAGGAGTTAGGTTTCGCTGTAGGTTTAGCAATAGATAAAGGAAAAGAAACAAAGATTGAGAAAGAAATTGAAGAAAAGGGCGGTGGATATAAAAAGAAGAATTTAATAACAACCACCTATCAATTTGTTAAAGCACAATCATCATCAGACGGAGGAAAAGGTGGAGTATCACAACAAAAAGCTTATATGAATGTTGCAGAAACAAGTGATTCTCTTCATCAATCAATACGTGAAGTTGCATTAAGAAGGCAACGGCCTATCATTTTTCATCATACGAAAGTAATAGTTGTTAGTGAAAGTATCGCCCGAACATATAATTTAACGCAGTTATTGGACATCTATGTTCGTGATAATGAGATGAGACCTAGTTGTTTTATTATGGTTAGTAAAGGGCTAGCTAGTGATGTGTTAAAATCGAAAGAATCTGGGGAAATTCCAGCATTTCGCTTGATTGAAATCGAGGATAATCAATATAGATCCTCACGAATTTTACCGCCGATGCCACTAGCTAAACTACCAGGAAAGGTGAAATCTGGTGCGAGTTTTCTTTTACCGAATGTGATTTCTATAAACGGAGAAGTGAAATATGTAGGTGCAGCTGTTATGAAAGGGAGTACAAAAAAACTCCGTGGTTTTTTGAACGAGAATGAATTAGAAGGACTAATGTGGATAACTGCAAAAGGGAAAAGTGGCTTGGTGAAAAGTTATGATAAAAAGACGGGAAAATTAGTTATGTATGAAGTGAAAACTATGAAAAGTAAAATTACGCCCCATGTAAAAGGAGATAAAATTTCTTTTGATGTAAATGTTCAGTCTGTGGGGCGATTATCTGAAAGTTGGGCGGAATCCGAGGGAGCTTTTAAAAACGCATTTCTCAAAAGAGTGGAGCAAGCAGCGGAGCAAGAAGTGAAGCGATTAGTGAAGCATACATTACAAAAAATTCAAAAGGAATATAAAACTGATGTTGCTGGCTTTAATACTAGTTTGAAAATCGAGTATCCAAAAGTATGGAAGAAAGTTGAAAAGGATTGGGATAAAGTGTTTAGTAAGGCGCCAATTAAATATAATGTTAAGCTAACCATTGAAGACTATGGTACGGAAGGTGCATAACGAAGAAACATCATAAAATATACAAAAGCTCTAAATCGTGGCCTTTTATTAATGCTCACGATTTAGAGCTTTTATGTTATGCAGATCTAATTTTATTAAATCAATTAATAGATATTAAATATTTTATTTTAATGTTCTTTATTTTATAATTATTTCTAGATGATATTAAGGGGGATTCAAAATGGCTATGATATTTATTGAAAAAGCTACAATCTTAGATACTGAAAAGTTGACAGAAATAATGAAAAGAACATTCGATGAAGAAGCAAAACAATGGCTATGTGGCCAAGAGGGTGTAATAGATTATAACATTCAACCACCAGGATATTCTTCAATTGAGATGACTATGTATTCGATCGAAGAATTGGATTATTTTAAAGTGATAATGGACGAAGAAATTGTCGGTGGAATTATAGTTACGATTTCTGGTAAGTCTTACGGTAGAATTGATCGTATATTTGTAGAACCTAAACATCAAGGAATAGGAATTGGAGCACAGGTTATTGATTTTATAGAAGAAGAGTTTCCAAGCGTAAGAATTTGGGATCTTGAGACGTCTAGCAGACAAATTAATAATCATCATTTTTATAAAAAAATGGGCTTTGAAACGATTTTTGAAACGGAAGATGAATATTGTTATGTGAAGAGAATAAAGACAGCTTCAAGCGAAGAGAACTTAGTTAATAATAATGATATGAAAACTGGGCGATATGAAAACTGTAATTTGGCAAATTCAGAGTATTATCAAGTGAATTTAAAAGATAGCTCATTTGTTTATAGCAATGTAATGAATATTAATATGAGTAATTGTAATTTAAGTCAATCAAAGTTTAAAAATATAAATTTAAGGAACTCCTCATATGCAGATTTAAATCTTTCGGGCAGTAAATTTAATTTGGTGACTTTAGGTGGAGTTCAATTCAAGAATACAAATCTTGGAGCGGAAAAGGAACCTATTTTATTTGATAGATGTGATTTGGAAGGATGTACAATAAGTAACAGTAATCTTAAAAACGTTGAGATAGAAAATTGTAATATAACTGGTATGAAAATAAACGGTATTCCAGTAGAAGAACTGCTTGAGTTGTATAATCGGGTGAAAAATTAAACAAAAAAACACTTAGTATCTTCTAAGTGTTTTTTTTATTTTGAACGAGAGAATATAAGAGATGATGTTCAAAAAATGAATATTATATCGAAATAATTATATAAAAATAACACAAAGAAATAAGGGTAGGCAGGATTTTAATATTGGATATTAGAATATGATAATTGAATGGAGGGGAGAAAGATGGGGATTAACGTTAGAGCAGTAGAAACACAGGATGCTAGAGCAATTCATCGTATATGCATTCAAGATGATGTTTTACCATATATGGTTTTCCTACCTAGTATGCGTGTAGATGCAATGGAGAATAGAATTCGAAATTTAGCACAGAATCAATTTGAATTTGTAGCAGAATATGATGGAGAAGTTGTTGGATTTGTCGGTTTAACCCAAAGTCCAGGACGAAGATCTCACTCGGGTGATTTATTCATCGGAGTAGATAGTGAATATCACAATAAGGGAATTGGAAAAGCACTTCTTACAAAAATGCTTGATTTAGCTGATAATTGGCTAATGTTAGAGCGAGTGGAGCTTGGTGTATTAGAAACGAATCCTAGAGCCAAAGTATTATATGAAAAATTTGGATTTACCGAAGAGGGTGTAAAGGTTGGGAATTTGAAGGCTCATGGGAAATTTGTTAACGAAATCATGATGAGTCGTTTTAGACCAAATGGTTTGATTGTACATAATAAATAGAGGTGTAAATTGAACGGAAATATCGATTTGTTTTGAAAAAAGTATGGCAAAAGGACGCCATGCTTTTTTAGTTTGTTAAAAATAAAGAGCAATTTTTATTTAACGGATGTTTTAACGGGTGAAGCATTAGGAATCATCTTGATCCGGAAAGCATATGACTTAATAGAATCTATTTCTATGTGCAAGGGGAATGCATATGTGGAAAATTCAAAAACCTTGAAAAAACCATCGCATAAGTATATTTAAATTTTATTTATTTTCATACATAGCATAATTGCGCATTCAAGGAACAAGGAGTGATTGTAATGTCGACAGACCAACCTATTCCTGGACATTTTATTATGGACCCACAGCGGGCTATGCTGTTGCCACCGGAATTGAAAGCAGCTCCACCTGAATCATTAACAGAACAATTATTTATTGAACGATCTATAACTGAAAATAGATTTTGGTTACGTATTATGAAAGAGCATGCTTTGTTTCTTGGTGAGGGATTTAACCGTAACGATAAAAATTTAATTCAGCAGGTAGAACAATTTTATAATCAGTTTGATAGGCAGCTGCAAAAAGCATTTACTATTCCACAAACTGTTCAAGCGGTAAGGCAATTAAATGAAGAAAGCATTCAGTTAGTGTATGCTTTTCGTAATTATAAAAGAAATTTACTTATTTTAATCATCAATTGTAAAGTGAAAGGGTTTAATTTCCCACTTTTAGTGGATCATGTTGCACGAGAAGCAGAATATTTTATGCGGACACTTCAAAAGTTTAACGAAGGGAAAATGGATCCTATTCAAGATGCGATTATTAGTGAGAATGTTTTCTGGCTGCGTATTATGATGGAACACTCACGTTTTATTGGATCATTACTGGATCAATCGGAAAGAAATCTTGTTCATACAGCGTTGAAATTCGGTGATGATTTCGAAATTCTGCTTAACCAAGCTAGAGATGTTGAATCAATGTTATATCAAAAAGAACCGACATATCCAATTATAGGGAAAATGAATAAAGATAGTGAAAACGCCACTGTTGAGTTAAGGAATTTCAAAAAAGCAGGATTAGAGTTAATTCAAACATGCCAAATTCGAAGTGTTATTAATCCATTGCTTGCTGATCATGTTACAAGAGAGGCAGAGCATTTCCTCTTCATGATTCATGTATTGGAGCAAAGGCTAAAGCAAAAGCAAGTGGAACAATCTCCGCAATAATAAATAAACAAGAAAAGCATGACAAACTAATGTCATGCTTTTCTTGTTTATCCCGCTATTTGTGGGCAGTAAAACTCCCACCTCAAAATTCGGCTGGAGCAAAGAAGTTAGGTGGGAGATAAACTGCCCGCCCGTAAACGCCAGATTGGTGAAGGCTAATAATCAGCGGGGGATGAACAAAACCCCCACTGATTAAAGTTTCACTTTATAAATTGTGATTTGATTGTTTCGGTTGTAATAAAAATGATGCTAATCCAATGAAAATAAGTAGAATTCCTATTCCTTGCTGTAAAGAAATTGTTTCATCTAAAATGAAATAGGCTAGCATACAAGTTCCAATTGTTTCTCCTAAAATACTCATCGAGATAACAGTAGCGCTCATCCATTTTAATAACCAATTGAAAATTGTTTGTCCTAAAATCGTTGCAATGAATGCCAGACCTATAAAGGACCACCATGTTTGTGCAGTGTAATTGAAGAAAGGTGACTGCTGTGTGTAAGCAAATATACCGAGAAAGAGTGAACTACTGCCATAACTAATTACCGAGTACGGTATTAGGGATAGGTCTTTACGAACATGTTGACTAATGAAAAAGTAAGCTGTTATGACGCCAGCAGCAATAAAAGCTAAAATATCGCCGTATAAAGCTTCTCCACTAATTTGAAAATCCTGCCACCCAATCACGATACTTCCTGAAATTGCAATAAGGCAGCCTATAATCGCACCTTTCGTAAACCGTTCCTTAAATAAAAAATAACCACCGACCATTGAAAATAAAGGTTGCAACGTTACGATAACTGTAGAACTTGCTACAGAAGTATACTGTAATGATTCAAACCATAGGACATAATGAGCTGCTAGAAATAATCCAGATAAGAGTCCAAATCCCCATTGCTTTTTTGATAATGAGCGAAGTTCGCTTCGATTGTTTGTATTAAATATTAGAAACGGTAAAAGAATTACCGTAGCAAACAATAATCGATAAAAAGCAGTGATTGCTGCAGGGGCATCTGCTATTTTTACGAAGATTGCTGAAGTTGATAAGGCGAACACGCCGAAAAATAAGATGAAATATGAAAGAATAGGTGATTTCAAAGTTTGTCCCTCCGTTTTGTTGTTTATTATAATGAACTGTATATAATATAATGTACAAAAGTTAGTATATAAGCCTAAGCTGAAATAAGGAAGGATTAATTGCCACTGTTTAGTATGTCAGCACAAAAGGGATGAAAGATGTATTATGATGGACGAAAGGAAGTTTTAAAAATGATTCATTATCGACTAGGTCAAACTGTTTTAAGTTATCGTAAGAAAAATAATATGACAATTCGTGAATTTGCTGATTATGCAGGAATCAGTACTTCACTTATTAGTCAAATTGAAAGAGGACATGCCAATCCTTCTTTAAATGTATTGGAATTAATAGCGAAAGCATTAAATGTACCGCTATTTACTCTTTTTATTAATGATATTGATACAGACTCGCTTATTTCTAAGAAGAAAGATCGGAAAAAAGTATATCGAGAAAATAATGATCATATTGTTTATGATGTATTAACACCAGATTTTATGAAAGCTCGTATTGAAATGTTAATGATGGATTTAAATGGATATGCAAATACAACAGAAAGTCACTATTCCCACGAAGATAAGGAAGAAATTGCAGTTGTAATGAAAGGGGAAGTGTATGTGGAATTGGAAGGGAATGAATATTTTTTAGAAGAAGGAGATGTTGTCCGTATTCCACCGAACGTGAAGCATAGATTTTTGAATAAGAGTGATGAGATGAATCATATCTTATTTGTGTTAACACCTTCCTTAAGCTAAGGTAGAAATGTTTCGAGAGTTTTTACCTGGCTTTTTGGCAACTTTGTAGATGCTAAAAAGCCATTTTTATTAGGATTTAGAGGGGATAATAGAGATGGAAAATATAAATGTATTAAAAGATGGGCTTTCAATTATATCTCAGTGTAAAAAAGAAACAAATGATATTTGGCATGCACATTTTGGAGCAGCTGCAATTGCTAGTTATTTTTTTACTAAAAACAATAACATTGATGAAAAAACTGCCTGTAACATTTATTCTCAAGCGAAAATGATGCTCCATAAGCAAAGGTTAGGCGAAACAATTGATAATAAACAAGGTGTCAATTATCAAAGTGCTGAAGAAACGATAATCAAATCTTTGGAACAAACGATTGATGAACTCCATTGGGTTGGTCATAATGTAATTTACGTTTCTTTAAGTTTACTAGCCATTAAGGAGTTAAGTCATTGGGGGAGTGAGCAAGATATTAATAATATAGCAAACCTTATATTATCGTTTCAAAAAACAATTCCCGGTAGGTCTTGGATTGGTTTTACAACTAAAGAAGTAAAGCAATTAAGTATAAGTAATGATGAGATTCAAAGTGAAATTAAAAACCCAAAGCAATTATCAAAATTTATTTTAAATGAGTTATCAAAATTTCATGTTATATATAAGGCGGAATCACATCACGATTTAATTGGCCATATGCTTACCTTTTCACATGCGATTAATGTATTATATGACTTAGGGCATATAGAATTATTTCAACGAGGAATAAAACCACTATTAAAGCTAGTTTATGTACTTAGAAAAAGTCGCAATTTAATGCCGAATGCCCAAATAATATTGAATTCTCCTGTAGATCGTTTACCGCTCACAAAAGCAAAACAAGTTGATACACTTCCGCTAGATAATGCATTCTGGCTTAAAGACTACAGTGAATTTAATTGGGATTTTGGGCACATATTTAAATTTTCATATAGTTATTTTGATCACTTAACAAGGGTTCCAGAATATAAAGATAAAACATTTGAGAAATTCTGTTGTATATTAATGAGTAAAAGTCTCTAACTAATAGTAATTGGCACGTATTCATAAGCTTAAGTAACATATTTATAAAAATACGAAAGTTTTTTGTAATAACTTATAATATTTTACGTGAGAGGATGTAGAATATGTTTATTTCTGTTACTAGAATGCGTCTAAAAGGAAAAAGGATGTTACCGTTCTTTTTTATATATACAACGAGAGCTGGATTACAGGCGAATAAAGCGAATGGCTTAATACATTCTTCATTTGCAAAAGAAGGATGGCATACGTTTTGGACGTTAACGGTTTGGGAGAATAAGGAATGTATGAAAGAGTATCGTAGTAATGGAAGCCATTTACAAGCCATGAAAATAGCAAGAAAGATAGCGAATGAATTAGAATTTACAAATTGGGAAAGTGATACGATTCCAAAGTGGGCTGATTGTAAGGACGTGTTACATAATAAATATGGTAGAAAATTATAATGATCTGTAATAAGGGACTTAGTTTAAGTCTCTTTTTTTGTTAGTAATATATTATTTTTTCAAATATGTAAGATTTTACATTAGTATGAGACTTTTACTTATTATGTAAGTAGGCTATACTAAAGTACATATATTTTAAAATTGGAGCGAATAAAGACGACATGGAGTTAGTAAAGTTAGAAAAAATAATTGAATTGAAAAAAGAAGAATTATTGAATCTAGTCTCAAATTATGGACTTCAACATGAAAAAGTAATAGCACTCAGCCAAGAAATTGACAAATTAATAAACTGGTTTATGTTTTTAAAATAGAAAGAACTATGACGTGAGTTGAATATGTTATAGTTCTTTTTTATTCATATATATTGTCTAATTTCTTACAGAATGCGCAAGCTGCTAGTCGAATATGAGGAATTTTGGGTATAATATAATAGGATTTATTAAATGTATCGGTTAGGAGCGCAGCAAATATGAAAACAGTCGTTGTCATCGGTGGAGGTATTACTGGACTTTCTACTATGTTTTACTTAGAAAAATTAAAGAAGGATTATAATATAGATTTAAATTTAATCCTTATTGAGAAAGAAGAGTATTTAGGTGGTAAAATCCACAGTGTGGAAGAAGATGATTTTATTATGGAATCTGGAGCGGATTCTATCGTAGCTCGTAATGAACATGTTTTGCCGCTTGTAAAAGATTTAAATTTAGAAAATGAAATGGTATATAACGAAACAGGCATTTCTTACATATACTCTGATAATATATTACAACCAATTCCTGCTGACACTATATTTGGGATTCCTATGAGTGTTGAATCATTATTTAGCAGTACGCTAGTCTCAAAAAAAGGGAAAATCGTTGCTTTAAAAGATTTTATTACGAAAAATAAAGAGTTTACAAAGGATACATCACTTGCTGTATTTTTAGAAAGCTTTTTAGGGAAAGAGTTAGTGGAAAGACAAATTGCGCCTGTGCTTTCAGGTGTATATTCCGGTAAATTGAATGAGCTTACAATGGCATCTACGTTACCATATTTACTTGAGTATAAAAATAAATACGGAAGTATTATTAAAGGTTTTGAAGAGAATAAAAAACAATTTCAATCAGCAGGAAATAAAAAATTTGTATCATTTAAAAGTGGACTATCTACGATTATTAATCGCTTAGAAGAAGTGCTGGCGGAGACTGTAATTAAAAAAGGTGCTGTAACAACATCGATAAGTAAAAAAGGGGATCGGTATGAGGTTTCTTTTGCAAATCATGAGACAATACAAGCTGACTATGTCGTTTTAGCAGCTCCACATGATATCGCACAAGCTTTATTACAGTCTAATGAGTTAAATGAGCAGTTTAATAAGTTTAAAAACTCATCTCTTATTAGTATTTACTTAGGTTTTGACATACTAGATGAACAACTACCGGCTGACGGCACAGGTTTTATCGTAACGGAAAACAGTGATTTACATTGTGATGCTTGCACATGGACAAGCAGGAAGTGGAAACATACATCGGGTAAACAAAAGTTATTAGTAAGAATGTTTTATAAGAGTACTAATCCAGTATATGAAACGATCAAAAGTTATAGTGAAGAGGAATTAGTACGAGTAGCTTTATATGATATTGAAAAGAGTCTTGGAATTCAAGGTGAACCAGAAGTAATTGAAGTTACAAATTGGAAAGATTTAATGCCGAAATATCATTTAGAACATAATCAAGCTGTTCAATCATTACAAGAAAAATTGGCCGCTCTTTATCCTAATGTATACTTAGCTGGAGCTTCATATTACGGTGTAGGAATTGGTGCTTGTATTGGAAACGGAAAGAATACTGCCAATGAAATAATTGCGACATTGAATGAACAGTCAAAATAATAATATTAAATACATATGTAAATAAAATGTCCCTCCATTATGTTGGAGGGACATTTTATTTGTAATTATTTCACATTAATTGCAATCTTTTTATGAGATGTTTTATTTTCTTTAATAGTTAATATTATTTTTCCAGATTCTTCAAAGGAATACGGTGAGAGTTGATAAAGTTCTTTAATATTATGTTCTTCTTGTAATTTATTTGTAGGTATTATTGTTATATTAGGCTTCCATGTTTTCTGTTTGCCTGAAGGGTAGTCTACTATTATTTCTGGATTATTTAATTGTATTGTTTCCCAAGAGACAAAATACAGTTCAACTTCTGTATCTTTTTTTAGTAATTCTTCTGAGAAATAACCAAACTCACCAACATTACCGAAAACAGTAAAATTTTGATTTTGTAATTTAATATCTAAATATCTAGGTTGATATGTTGCAGCGTGATACATTCCGTATGAAAGAGAGAGTGTGGCAGCGATTAATATACCAACTGAAAATGTCGTAAAGCTATTTCCTTTAAAACTAGTCATCATGAATGAGTTTGGTGTGAATTTTTTTGCGAATAAAAAAATGAGTAAAATGAGCAAGAGGGATAAGCCGATGAAAATATACATAGGAATTTTACACCTCCATAATAAAAAACTTATTTTCTATATTTTAACATGAATGTATGAATTAGGTTGTCGTTTTAGAAGGGAAAGGAGGATATGGTATCGAAATTATAAAATAGCTTAGTACGAGCGGAGTGATAGAAATGAAAAGAATAAAATATATTTTTAAGTGAAGATGAGAAAAGAGTAACAGGAGGGGTGTAATTGTTACAGCCCTTTCCGAACGAGAAAGCCCATTGCCTTTAGGCATGGGATGAAAGTGAGGTTGGATACGGAGTACCACTAAAAATCGCAAGGTTCGTGGTACTTTAAGTATCCAAAGTATAGGTAGTTTCTCTAGGTCTTTTTGTTGTGATTTTCTGAGAATAAAAGATATATTGTAACGAGAATAAATGATTATAGAAGAACGGTTCAAAGTGTTTGAGAGAAAAATCTTCTCGTCTCATGCAGTTGCAAAGTTTATGGACACGTTCTCATTTTGTTTCTATTGCAGAAATGTATTAAATGAATGATGTTGAAAATCAAAAAACAAGGGGATGAAACGTATGTCACAGACCCTAACAGTGAAAGTGAAATTGATTCCAACAAAAGAACAAATCCGTTTATTAGAACAAAGTAGTCACGAATATATCAAAGTTATAAATACACTTGTATCGGAAATGGTTAAAGCAAAGAAAAGTACGAAAAAAAGCACAAAAGATATTGAAGCAAATATCCCAAGTGCGGTGAAGAATCAAGCGATTAAAGACGCAAAAAGTTTGTTTGCTACAAAAGTAAAGAAAAGCCATTATAAAATCATTCCGATTCTAAAGAGACCTGTTTGTGTATGGAACAATCAGAATTATTCATTTGACTCTACTCATATTTCAATCCCGTTTAAGAGAAATGGAAAATCGACTCGTGTAAAAATCCGAGCTTTATTAAGCGATAAAAACAATCGCAATCTGAATCTGTTAAAACATAAATTAGGTACACTTCGCATCACAATGAAATCGAATAAGTGGATGGCCCAAATATCTGTCACGCTTCCTACAAATGAAAGGGTAGGAACGAAAATTTTAGGAGTAGACTTAGGTCTCAAGGTCCCCGCGGTAGCAATCACAGATGATGATAAGATTCGTTTTTTTGGAAATGGTAGGCAAAACAAATGTAAGAAGCGTAAGTTTCGGTGTATTCGTAAGAAATTAGGAAAAGCCAAAAAAGTGAATGCGATTCGGCGATTGGATGATAAAGAACAAAGATGGATGCAAGATAAAGATCATAAAATAAGTCGTGAAATCATTAATTTTGCGATTGCAAATCATATTTCTGTCATTCGATTAGAACAATTAACGAATATAAGACAGACGGCAAGAACAAGCCGTAAAAACGAAAAAAACCTACACACTTGGTCATTCTATCGTTTGTCAAAATTTATTGAATATAAAGCGATATTAGCTGATATTCAGGTTGAATATGTGAATCCAGCTTATACAAGTCAAAGCTGTCCGAAATGCGCTGAAAAGAACAGGGCACAAGACAGAAAGTACAAGTGTCAATGTGGGTTTGAGACACACCGTGATATCGTTGGGGCGATGAATATTCGCTACGCAACTGTGATTGATGGTAACAGTCAATCAGCCTAAGCACCTATATGGTCTGGTTTAGGAGGGGCAATGAGATGCCCTCATCTTGAAGGCTGTTCAAAACAGAAATGGACTGCGAACGCTTAGTCATTCAAGAATCCCACCCGTAATTCCGTAAGGATTCGGGCTTGCGACTTTAGTCGTGGGAGTCTCAAGTACTCTTGAAGCGAAAGAAATGATTCAATTAAATAAGAGGCAAAAGATTATTGATATTGGAATTGGAACGGGTGCATTTGCTTCATTAGTAAGTGAAAATGAGGAAAAGCGTCGCTAGAAATGTTTGATTTGTGGGACATTGAGGACTTTCCTAATTATAAATACTTTTTCTGCTATAATAAATTAGTAGAGAGAAAGGAGTGATCCTATGGTTATGGCATTTCCTATATTAGAAACGGAACGCTTGCGCTTAGTTGAAATAGAACAATCTTATTGTCAAAAAATATATGAAATATTCTCATTGGATGAGGTAACGTGTTATTACGGTATGAATTCTTTTACTGAGTTTGGACAAGCTTCACGTATGATTGAATCTTTTTCGAAAAATTACTTTGAGAAAAAGGCAATGCGTTGGGGGATTGTATTAAAAGACACAAATACTTTAGTAGGAACAATTGGATTAAATAATTTACAACTTTGGAGTAAACGCTCAGAGATTGGATATGATTTGCATCCTCGTTATTGGGGGAATGGTTATGCTTTTGAAGCTGCTCGAGAAATTATTACGTATGGATTTCGAGATTTAGGTTTATTTAGAATTGGAGCTATTACATATCCTGAAAATATAACTTCGTGTAATATGTTATCTAAATTAGGTTTTCAACAAGAAGGGCTGTTACGCGGATACATTCATCAAGGAAATAAACAACACGATGCATTAATGTATTCTATTGTACGAACAGATGTAGAGGATATTCATTATTAATAAAAAAGCCCCTCTTATTTAAAATAAGAGGGGCTTGTAAAAATTAACCTATTTTAGGTAATAAACGTTCTCCACTTTTCATACTACTTTTACATAAAGGGCATTTAGGCTCTTCTTCAAATGAAAAGTTCTTTCTCATCCATCCTAAACAATCCTCTGATTCACATTCCCAAACAGGGGTTTGTTCTGGTGGTACTTCTGCTACATCGTTCTTTCGATTGCGATACATGTAACCACTCCTTTTATGTAAAAATTTTTAGTTATATATTAAAAAGGTTGTTAACCGAGCTGGTAACAACCTTTTTATTGATTGAATTATAGCTTTACAACGTTTTTAGCTTGAGGTCCACGGTTACCGTCTTCAACTTCGAAGCTAACTTCTTGACCTTCGTCAAGAGATTTGAAGCCGTCGCCAGTGATAGCTGAGAAGTGAACGAACACGTCGCTACCGTCTGCAACTTCGATGAAACCGAAACCTTTTTCGCTGTTAAACCATTTTACTTTACCTGTTAATGTCATGGTAATGCCTCCTAAAATTTAAAAAGATTACAATATGATCGGCCTTATTCGATTGAAAATAAAAGTTCACATATTATCAAAAATCCATAAGGAGTACAAAACATTCCTGATTGATACTTGATAATATGCAAAGAAAGTATAATGTTAAATTGACCTTAATTACTATCTTACAACAAATGGTGGGAAATAGCAAGTGCTGGTAATACCAATAAGTAATATGAGGAGAAATTGGTAAAAGGCACAAAGACATCTCTTTTATTTATATATTATTCCAAATCTGGATTTATTCTAAACCAAGATCATTTATATTAAAAAATAAGTTTAAAGGAAAGGCTATATATATTTTAATAATACTGAGGAGTACAATAATTAGGAGGGGATAGAATATTGCAAAATAAACAATTTAAAATAATTGAAGCAGCAAAAGAAGGAAGAAGAAAAGTTCATCCTATTTTAGCTGTACTACTAGCTATTGTATTTTTAACTTTAGGTGAATTTTTTATGTTATTTATGCTGTTTTTACCGAAAGCAGATACATCATTTGTAAAGGCAATTTATAATAATATTGAGATGATATTAGCGTTTGGTGGGACTATATTTTTTGTTTTTTTATGGATTAGGTTTGTAGAGAAAAGGTTATTTTCATCCATTGGTTTTTGGAAAGTGCAATGGATAAGAAAGTATTTGAGAGGTGCGTTAATAGGATTTGTCTTTATTTCAATACCAGTAATTGTACTTGTGTTAACAGGGATTGTAAAACTACAAATGCAACAAATTACGGCAACCGCCATATTTGGTATTGTAGGATCTTTAATTGCTTTTTTAATACAAGGTGCAACGGAAGAAATTATTGTACGAGGCTGGTTATTTCCAGTTATTTCTGTTAGAAGTCGTATATGGGTTGGGATTATAGTGACGTCCTTTTTATTTGGTTTTCTGCATTTACTTAATCCTGGTATTACAATTCTTTCAATATCGAATATAATATTAGTTGGTGTATTTGCAGCATTTTATGTTTTAAAAGACAGTAGTCTTTGGGGGATATGCGCGTGGCATTCAATTTGGAATTGGGCGCAATATAACGTCTATGGTTTTGCGGTTAGTGGCATGACGATATATTCAACGCCGCTATTTAAACCTGTAACAAATGGGTCAGAAGTACTTCACGGAGGCACATTCGGAATTGAAGGTAGTATTATGACAACAATAATGCTTGCAATTGCTTCAATCGTTTTATGGAAACAGTTATGGGGGCGAAAAGCGAAACAAAGAATTATTAGCTAATGAAAGAGGGAGAAAATATGGGGATTATAGCGTTTGAGGGAGCGAGTGCTGTTGGTAAGAGTACAACATGCCGTGAACTAGAAAAAAATTACGGTGCATTTATTATTCCTGAAGTTAACTTTTTATTTGAAAGACCAAAAAAGGCACATAGAACATGGTATTTTGAAAAACAAGTAGAGCGCTGGAATATAGCAGTGCAGAAGTCGCAGCAATATGAGTTAGTAATACTTGATGGTGATATTTATCAGCCACTTAGTTATAATTGGTGTTTCCATTTTGATATATTTAATCAGCCGTTATCTTTAATAGAAAACTTTTATAAAGAAAAGATAATTAACGAAGAAATTGGTTTTCCAGATCAATATTTTTATTTATATACAAGTGAGGAAGAGCTTAGAAAACGGAAAGAGTCGGATGGGACGAGAAAAAGAAGAAACTTTGAAAAACATTTACATATAGCTAAACCGTTCCAACGTTATTATGAAAACTTAAATAATGTTACAAAAGGGTACTGCAAGTTAATTGGGGCGAAAAATGTAAAGACGAATGAAATGGAGATTATGAAAAGTTTAAAGGATTTGAAAGTGAATGAAGAAATACGGTTTGATGTTTCAAGGTTAGATGCTATAACGTGGTGGTTACAAGAGAATCGTGCATATTAAAAAGAAACGGGTGTCATATTGCAGTGACCCCTGTCAAGTAGACAGTATTTAAAAAGCGCAACTAAGCAACCTGAGTTCTATATTTATATGGACTCAGGTTATTTAATTTCTTTTGAAATCTTTGATGGTTATAAAAGTGCATATATTTACGCACGGCAAGTTTGACCTCATTCGCTTTATGGAAGGAGTGTAAATGAAAACACTCTGCCTTAAAGTGACTGAAGAAGTTTTCCATACAAGCATTATCCCAACAGTTGCCTCTTCGAGACATACTTGCCTTCATCTGATATTTTTTAAGTAATTGATTATATTGACGAGATGTATACTGGGACCCTTGATCACTATGTAAGAGGATTCCCTTCACATTTCGTTTTTTCTTTGCCTTTTTCAGTGTATCTAACACAAGTTTTAAGTCGTTTCTACGACTGGTTTCATAGGCAACAATTTCATTATTGTATAAATCCTTAATAGCGGATAAGTACAAGCGCTGTCCATTGAAAATCAAATAGGTAATATCGGTTACCCATTTCTCATTCGGTTTTGAAGCTTGAAACTCCCTATTTAGATGGTTCTCTGAAATCACATAAGCTTCTTTTTTTCCGTAATAAGGTCGTTTTTTCCTAATTACGGCTTTGATACCTAGTTCACTCATCAATCTTTGGATGCGCTTATGATTCAAATGAAGGTTATATGTGGCTTTCAGCCACACTTGTATTCTTCTATATCCATAAATTCCTCTTAATTTTTTATGACACGCCAATATCTTTTTCTTAATTTCGATATCCTCTGATTGTTTTTTTGAAGGCGTCGTATGCCGTTTTATCCAGTTGTAGTACCCACTTCTGGTTACACCAGCAATATCGCATAGAATGGTCACTGTATAACCTGTTTTTGTCATTTCATGGATGACTTCGAATTTTTTCGTTTTGGATACGACTTTCATTCCTCCTTTTACATCCCTAAGAGCTTTTTTAACATTTCATTTTCCGCTTCTAATCGTCTGATCTTAGCTTCTGGATCTTCGGGTCTAATCCTTGGTCTACCTAAACCTGGTCCTTTTGCTTTACCGCGTTTTTCTTCTAGTCCTTTGATTCCTTCAGCTTCAAAGTGTTTCATCCAACGACTTACAACCGAGTGATGAATACCTAATTCTTTCGCAATGGTTTTATAGCTCATGCCTTCTTTTAAGTATAAATCTATAGCTTTTTTCTTAAATTCTACATCGTAAGTGACTCTAATTTTCCCCATAAAAAAATCCCCTCCATAGTAAACAGGTTAATGTGCTTTCTTTTTCCTGTCTACTATAAGGGGATCATATCATATAAGGCGCTCGTTTTTTTATTTAAGTGCAATATTTTTTCATCTACTTTATAAGTGGAAATAGTATAAAGTTTCGTAGTTTTAAATGAAATACTTAGTATATGTATTAAAGATTAGAGAAGAAATTTTATAACGTGACAGAATAATCTTTTAATTTATCTGAAAAAGAAATACAATATAAGGAAATGTATGAAAAGTTTTGCTATATAGTTTAAGGAGGAATAGGTGCATCAAAAGTAATGAAAGTATTGATAAATTTATTAAAATAATTCTATTAATGTAAATAATGATAATTTATGAGAGGAGACTTAATTTAAGCATGAAGAAAGTTATTATTTCGGATCTAGATGGGACTCTATTAAGAAGTGATAAAACAATTTCAGAGAAATCTATTAATATTTTGAGGGAATGTAAAAATAAAGGGGATAAATTGATTTTTGCTACGGCAAGACCTCCAAGAGATATAAATCGGTATATTCCCAATGCGTTAAAGAATGACATTATCATTTGTTATAACGGAGCAATTGTTCTTAAAGGTAATGATATTTTATATAAAAAGGAGATTTCTAAGAATAATATTTTAGAAATCATAGAAAAAGCAAAAAAATATAACCTTAATCATATTTGTATTGAAATAAATGATAAGCTGTACTCAAATTTTGATGTTACTGATTACTTTGGTAATGTACATTGTGAAGTTATAGACGTAAAAGAGCTAGAATTCGAAAAAGCTTTTAAAGTGATCATTTGTAATAAGGGTTCAATAGATAAGAATTTAATTAAAGAACTTCCTGTCGAATGTAATGCAGTCATTACGGATGACGGAACATTGTGTCAAATTATGCATGCGGAAGTTTCAAAATGGAATAGTATTCAACATGTTCTTCAGCACATTAATTGTGACGTATCTGACGTAATTGCATTTGGAGATGACTATAATGATATGGAAATGATAGAGAAATGTGGCATTGGTGTTGCAATGAACAATGCTGTTGAGGAATTAAAATCCGTCGCTAAATTTATTGCCAAAAGTAATGATGAGGATGGAGTTGCTACATTTCTGGAAAGTAATAGTTATATTTATGTTAATTAGTATGAAAAAATGAATTGCAGTAAGTTGCGAAAAAAGAGAAGCTATATCTGTTTTTAATAGATAGAAATTATGAAAAGGGCTATGTGGGAGGAAATAGGCGAGATGAAAACATTATTTAAAATAATAGGAATTATAGCTGGTATGGCGGTAATCGGGGTAGGTGTAACGTATGGTATGCTGTATTATCTGAATAATAGTAAACCAGCTGCGAAAAGGGCATCACCAGCCGCTCCGGCAGTAGAAGTGCTAGCTGATAGTAATGTAAAAGCCGAAGATGCAAAGTTGTCGGAAAATGGAAATCATTCATTGCCGAATAGTGGTTTTAATAAAAATTTCAAATGGACAGATGAGAACATACAGACAGCATTACATGAAATGGCACATCAAAAAACGAAAGCTGATCAAAAATGGGGTTATATTTTTATTACACAAGAACGTATTGAAAGTTTACTTGAAATTATAAATAGTAATGATGTTGCACAAAAAAGTACATATGTGGATATTTTAGAACGATGGAAACAAGGAAAATATGAAAAGGTTGATGTGGACCACAACAAGATTTGGAAATTGCAAAGTGGGAATTTAGGAGAAGGAAAAGGAGTAATGTCAGAAAAGGAGCAAAAAGAATTAATTAATCAAGTTTTTATACAAAAAGGTACATATTCAGGTAGTAAATTAATTGCAGGTGAGGTACAAGCTAATAAATAATATACATATTGATTTTGAAACACCTTTACTGTTATGAACACAAATGTTTTAACAAAAATGAGTAACTGCTTTTTAGAGCAGTTACTCATTTTTGTTATTACTCGCTTACTTTTCTATTCTATTCTCTCTAATAATGTAAGAAACGATTGTAAAACTGGTGATATCCACCTAGATTTATGATAGATTACGTGGCTTTGAATGACGGCTGGAGTTTCGATGGGCTGAAAACAGAGTTGTTCTTTTTGATAACTTTCTTGTACAACGATGTAAGGGAGAATAGAAATTCCTAACTCACACATAACGGATTGTTTAATGACTTCAACATTGGAAGTCTCAAATGTTTTATTAGGATTTCTTCCGTTTTGACGTAAAAAACGATCTACCATTGGTCTATAGCCACAGCTTTGTTCTGTAAATATAAATTGAGTATCTTGTAATAAAAGGAGTGGATCAGTGTTTGAAGGGAAATGAGCAGGGAAAATCCATCCAAATGTTTCATTACATAAATTGCACGTAATAAAATCATTATGCTCTATACTTTCTCCAATTATGAAGATAACATCGGTTTCTCCTTCATGTAGTTTTTTCAATGCTTGCTCATTGGTATTTGTCTCAAGTACGATATTTACTTTCGAATTTTCCTGTTTGTAAGTACGTAATAATTGTGGTAACCGATACACTGCCAATGATTCATTAGATGTAATAGTCAATGTTCCTTCTAAATGGTCACTGTTTTGAGGGATTTCTTGCGCTTTATCATAAATAGTAAGTAATTCTAATGCGTACGGATGAAATTGATGACCTGCTTTTGTAAGAAGTATTTTTTTTCCTAATCGATCGAATAGAGGAATGTTTAAATCGTTCTCTAATGCTTTAATATGGGCTGTCACAGTAGATTGCGCATAACCTAATGCATGAGCAGCTTTAGAAAAGCTGCCATATTTAACAATGGCACAAAATGTTTTAACATGTCTCATTTCCATAAATGATACCTCTTTTATTATCATGATTTGTGAATGATTATATCATGTATTTCAATTTTTCAAATCATTAAATTTCTTTTAAAATTAAGTTGTGGAGAAATTCATTCAAGTGAAATTGGAGGAGAAAAAATGAGTGAAAAGAGCTATCATGTAGCTGTAGTTGGGGCTACAGGCGCAGTAGGGCAAAAAATCATTGCATTGTTAGAGAGAGTAACGAAATTTAATATAGAAGAAATTACATTACTCTCGTCAAAACGATCTGCTGGTAAGATAGTACAATTTAAAGGGCGAGAGATTAAAATACAAGAGGCAAAATCAACTAGTTTTGAAGGTGTAGACATTGCATTTTTTAGTGCTGGAGGAGAAGTTTCTAGACAATATGTAAATCATGCAGTTTCTAGTGGTGCAATCGTAATTGACAACACAAGTGAATACCGAATGGCACACGATGTACCACTCGTCGTTCCAGAAGTAAATGCACATACTTTAAGGGAACATAAAGGGATCATTGCAGTTCCGAATTGCTCAGCACTACAGATGGTAACAGCTCTTCAGCCAATTCGAAAATCATTTGGTTTAGAACGAATTATTGTTTCAACGTATCAAGCCGTATCAGGCTCAGGAATTCATGCGATTCATGAATTAAAAGAACAAGCTAAGTCAATGCTTACAGGTGAAGAAGTGAAGAGTACTATATTACCAGCGAAAAAAGATAAAAAACATTATCCAATTGCATTTAATGTATTGCCGCAAGTGGATATATTTACAGACAATGATTTCACATTCGAAGAAGTAAGGATGATTCAAGAGACGAAGAAAATTTTAGAAGATCCAAATCTAAAAATGGCAGCTACTTGCGTCAGAGTTCCAGTTGTATCGGGGCATTCTGAATCAGTTTATATTGAACTTGAAAAAGAAGCGACCGTTGCAGAAATTAAAGAAGTACTACTGAATGCACCAGGTGTTATTTTACAAGATAATCCTAGTGAACAAATTTATCCAACGCCATTATATGCAGAGGGTAAAAGAGATACATTTGTAGGTAGAATACGTAAAGATCCTGATACATCAAAAGGATTCCATCTTTGGATCGTTTCTGATAATTTATTAAAAGGTGCTGCTTGGAACTCAGTTCAAATCGCAGAGACATTGGTGGGAAATGGGATTATTTAGTATGAATTTATATAAATATTGAAAATAGAAGGATATTTGGGAAACCGTTAATTATAATGGTTTCCCAGTTCTTGCTTGATGAGTATTTTCCTAACTTCAATTAGAATTTAATTTAAGTTAGTTTTTATAATGTTTTTATAAATATCAATTTTATCTGCAGAGAATTTTAAAGCTCTAGGCTCTCCGTTAATTGTGAGATTAATATTAAGTGATAAAGGCATTTCAACCGTTTTCACTACATCTTCTATAGCAATATACTCATCTTCTTTTTCGTTATAAAAAACAATGGAACTAATTAATACCTCATTATTTTCAATATCGATACTACACATCATAGGGAATTTCTCATTATTATGTATTATTAATTCGCCCAGTACTATTGAACCGTTTAACTCTTCTGTAAAATTTATTGTTTCCACTGGTTTTACCCACGTTTCATCGCACTCTTCGTTTTCCTCTTCATCTATTGCCCATTCCCATATTGGGTTTTGTTTCAAGTCTTCAATAGTTAATTCGCCAACTGGTTTGCTTTTATTCATAAATACTTTCCTCTCTTATCATGATAAATGGATGATTAAAAAACTTATTCTTTAACTGTTCAATGCGGCTATTTGTAATCTTATAAATACAAGTTTGCTTATTTCAAAAAATAGTTGATAGCCAATAAGTAGTTTCAACGTAGAGTTTTATCCATTTGGAATTATTTAATATAGTTTTGAAATGTTATACGCACATTAACAACATTTCGAATGTATGTTCTTGAAGTGATTTTAACAAGGTTTTGAGTAGACATCAAATAATATTTAGTTTAGCCAGTTGAAAAGAAAAAAAGAATGTAATAAAAGGAATTAAATGGTAAAATAAAGGGGGTGGAAATAGACAGGAGGGATTGCCATTGCTACAAGCTATGTTACCAATTGTTCTAATCCTTTTTCTAGTCGCTTCGATGTATATAACTTATCAAAAAAGAAAAAAAGCGGGGATAAAAGGGTTAAAAAGTTCATTAACTTCTATTTGTTGCTTTTTAATTGCAATCTTAAATCTGTTTGCATATTGGCTTCATTTTGGCGGTATTTTTACTTGGCTAGTCTCAATTGTATTGTTGCTAGTAGGGGTGTATTTTACAAAATATATTCCAATCTCAAAAAAGGTGCACTAATATTATATGAGTTTTTATGTAATGTTTTATTTCAATGTGCTATAGATGCCTTTAAATCAATGCTTTTGAACATTTCGATATGTGTTTGCAAACACATATCAAAATATACTCTTCGCGAATGTTTTCACTGCATCTTCTTGCATATTGGGTAAGACATGAGAATATACCCTTAAAGTTAAAGAGATATCAAATGCTAATGACAGAATTCATGAAGTTTGTAAAGTGCGAGAACGAAGGTGTTTTTGACATCAAGCAGATGTACAGCGCGGAAAAAGCTTTCAAGAAAATGCAGAACCACCGAAATCTACATTTTGCTTACATGGGTATGCGAGTAAATGTAGCTGGCAAGTGGGGGACGATCGTTGGAAACTGGAAAACTAATTTGTTCGTTTTGTTCGATGGGGAAATAGAAGCGTACAACTGCCACCCTTATTGGGAAATTGCTTAATTCGATGAAGAGGGCAATGTGGTTCATAGCTGTCAAAAGGGAGAGTATGCGATATAAGTAAAAAAGGACGAGCAGTCGTACCTACTGTCCTTTATAGGAGAAAAATTATTCTGGACTAGAACTACGAATAACCAGAAAGCGCGCTTTTAACCAGTGTTGTCAAAGATGTAATAATCTATGCAACAAAAAAGCTTAGTCGGAATTCAAAACACTAAAATGGCTTGCATTGGTAAACAGGCTCAAAAGTAGTATATGCAAAATGAAAAATTCCATACAAAAAGCAGACAACAATTTTGGTTGTCTGCCAGTGAGTCGAATGAGTTAGCTAATTGTGATAAATTGCTTTCCCATTACAAGAAGAGTGAAGCTGCTAGTTCAAACAGCTTGTAGGTAGTCTTTTCGATATTAAAAAAAATATACAGAGAAAGCAGATAAGTGACGAATCTACCTGCTTCTGCTGTAACAAAAGAAAGAAGTATTAGCCGTGGATACGGCGGCTTGAAAATAGTATGTATTGGTTTTGAAAAAATATTCAAGGAGTGAAGGGAAATGGGATCGGGACAAATTTGAGGGCTATTCACTCGAACAGCTTCGTACCCGTCACAGTCGTTATCCTATTGTGACGGGTATCTGACTTATATTATTGAGGGAACGGGACGGAAGGATGCCACGGTATTGTTGCAGGAATCCAGACGAACCTGCGCGCTTACCCCAGCATTCGCGAGCTGCGTCACGGCATTCAAGATAGCAGATTTTCTGCCAGATTTGACGGCTACGTTATAGTTCACGACTAGGGGACGAACTGGGTCCTGAGGGGGAAATCGATTGAGAATCGCTTGATGATAGGTTGTTTTTAACGTGACGTTCGCTGTCAGCGTGATACCTTCTATAGTAATGCCAGTCAGCGTTGTCTCGTTAAATGAGGTGAGTTTGACTGTAAGCATGTAACGGTTTTGCATATTTATTTTTCCTTTATTATTAGACTTAATTTATTTTATGCTTGTCTAACAATTTAGTGTAGACACTTGCATCATAATAAGTAGAAAGATATATAAGATTATATTTTGATAAGGCGTGGAGATTAAAAAAAGGCAGTTGAACAAAAACGTTATTTGAATAAAAGCTAGTGGACTAGTTTTTAACACTCACTGAAAGTAATACTCATAATATACTTTGTAATAACTTATATGGAAGTGAGTTGAATACTAATGTTTTATTCATATTTTGATACCCGAGATAGAATGCGTCCGTATGGTACGGCGGGTATTACGTATAGCGGAGCACAAAGTACAATTCAAGCTGTTCAACAAGCGTTACAAGCACAGCAGCAAATGCAACAAATACAGCAAGGCACACAACCGTACTATTCATCTATGGAGTATTATTATCCAATGCATCATATTACACCATACGGAATTTCTGTTTCAACAATTCCATATGGAACTGTATACAACTTATAAAAATATGCGGGGAATAAATTTGAATATTTATATAACGGCGTAAGTACAGAGCGCCCTTATAAGAAATGATTTGTATCTGATGAATTAATATTCAATTAAATGTGTAATTAAGGTTAATATAAAAATTTTATTTTGTATGTATTTGAAACACGAAAAGAGCACTTAATAAAGTGCTCTCATGACGAGATCATTCACTCAAAAGAAAGGAATACACCATATCATACGAAAATCTTTTGAAATGCTCTTGGGTAAATTAATTATTATTTGTAAAAAAAGCAGTTAGCAAAAGCTGACTGCTCATCTCCAAGGGGAATTCGGAGTTTGGTATTTAAATGACGGAATTTTAGATTTTATTCAGAGGGGAAAATAAAAGCTAGGATTTCTCCTAGCACTCAAACATAAGTCGTAGGGAAGGGTTTAATGTAGAACGTATGTCGCACTTTTAATATATAACAACTTCGGGATATTTTGAACAACAACGCTAATTTAAACAAAAAAGAACACTGTTTAACAGTGTTCAGTTACTGATATAAATTGTTATATGATACGTGTAATCCATCTTACTCGCTCTGCCTTGTGGCAGGGCTTTTTTATATAATAATATAAATTAAGTAGTTAAAGAGGTGTGTTTAAATGAGCTGGGAAGAATCATATAGAAGAGAGCAACCATGTCCATGTGGTAAGGGAAAATATATTGAAATTATGAAGGTGTATGCAATAGAAGAAATATAAAAAAGTGCTAACACGTATGCGGAATAGACATAAAACATCGCTGATTTGCCATTCATAAAAATAGACTTTTCTTAGCAGAAATCACTAATTATAAATACTTATAAAATTAGCTCTGATATAGCAGATATTGAAGCGAAGAAAAATAAAGATGGGAGTGCATATTGGAAATACGAAGATGACCAAACAAAGTTATGGAATATACGACTATAAAGCTAGAAAATGATGACATAAATCTAGATGTTATTGTTTAAATTTATATTTTATAATTTCCATTTATCCCGCATTAACTGCCCGGAAACGCCAGATTGGTTCAACTAATAAGCAGTGGGAAATGAACAAAACCCCTACTGATTAAAGTTTCACTTTATGAAAATATAGTAAAAACAACCTAAAAATAGGCATATGAACAAGGTACATCATCTAGTGATAGGTCATATTTTGTTGGTGTACGTATTGAACTTAGTTTATCCCGCTATTTGCGGGCAGTAAAACTCCCACCTCAAAATTCGACTGGAGCAAAGAAGTTAGGTGGGAGCCCTGCTGCCCGTAGACGCCCGATTGGTTCAACTAATAATCAGTGGGGGATGAACAAAACCCCTACGGATTAAAGTTTCACTTTATAGCGCTATTTCTACTTAGATTTAACGAACAGAAATATAGGAAAGTATCGATGGGGTTGTAGTTTATAAACGGAGGTCATGAAGATGAATAATTTTCAACAAGAACTACAAGCGTTAAGCCTTAATGATTATCAGCCTGGAAATATTGTGTATTGGGACCAGCAAAACCAATATCCATATTACTATATTGAAGATGCTGCTCGTCGCTGTGGTGGTTGTGGTCGCTGTGGTGGTTGTGGTCGCTGTGGTGGTTGTGGCGGTGGTGGTCGTTGTGGTGGATTCCGTTGTTTTGGTTGCTTCGGTTGCTTTAGTTGTTTTGGTTGTGGTGGTTGCTCTAATTGCTCTAATTGTTTTGATGGTTTTAATGGTACTACTGTAACATTTGAATATTGATAAGAGACAAAAGGAATCCATTTTGAAAAAAGATTGATCAAAACGGATTCCTACTTTGTGAAGCATTATACAATTTTTATAAAAAAGTGCTAACAAGTTTTCAAACGAACTTGCTAACACCTATACGAAATAGATATAAAATATCGCTGATATGTCGCTTGATAAAACGATAATAATTAAGCACTTATAATGAATACTAGGTTTTTAGAAAAGAAACCACAAAATGTAATGTTTTATTTCATTATGAAAAGAAATTATTCTAATAGGTCGTTGTGCATCGGCTTCATAGGATAATCTCTTTTATGCTTATTTTTGTAGAGAATGTACTGTTAACTTTAGTTGTTCAATAAATTCTCGGGTAGCAGCGCACATGTATTTATCTTTTCTATAAATAAGTCCTATATCTATTGTTGGAGTGGGGTTTTCAATTTTAATAGATTGAATGTGTTCGCTTTGCAAAAAGTCTATATAAGGTTTTGGTAATACTGTAATTCCCATACCTTTTGAGACCATTTGAATTAAAGATTCCATTGTACTAATTTCTAAAATTGGCTTTGGTTTAAAGTTAAAGTTTTGGCAATGAGATGTAATTAGTTCTGTTAAATAGAAATTTTTAGGCAGAAGAATTAAAGGATAGTCCTGTAATTCTTCAATAGATACATACTTACGTTCAGTTAAAGAATGGCTGGTTGGTACAACTAATGTAAGTTCACTTTTATATAGTGGGATAGAAACAATCTCTTTATCTTGCACTGGGAGAAATGTAATGCCAATATCTAATTCGTTTTGTAATAATTTTTCACGAATTTCTCCTGTACGAAGACCTAATACAGAAAGCTCAATATTAGGATATAAATTATTGAAATTTAAAATGGCTGGTGGTAGTAAATAATTTACGACGGTTAACAATGAGCCGATTGTTAAGGATCCATGCTGTAATCCGTTTAAATCTTGAATGGCAGAACGGGCTTGTTCGACTTCATGAAAGATTGTTTTACTGTGCGATAATAAAACTCTTCCTGCTTCAGTTAAAGATATTTTTTTACCAATTCGATCGAAAAGTGGCATGCCTACTTCATGTTCTAATGCACGTATTTGTTGACTTAGTGAAGGTTGTGAAATGTTTAATTTCTCAGCTGCTTTTGTAAAATGTAACTCTTTTGAAACAGCTAAAAAGTATTCTAGTTGTCGTAATTCGATTGGAATCACCTCAAATTTAATCATAGGATATACCTATCATTATTATATAAATAATTGAATTGAACAATGGTTTTATGAGATTTATAATCACTTTATCAGAAATGGATTGATTATAAAAATTAGATGAGGTGAAGCAGAATTGTTGAAATCGAACGTATTACCAGGAAATTATTCACAAGTACTTCAAAAAAGGTATGAGGCGGCTGTACCGACAGGAATATATCATTTAACGCCTTTATATGTAAAAGAAGCAAGAGGAGCGATAATTACAGATGTAGATGGAAATCAGTTTATTGATTTTGCTGGTGGAATTGGAATGCAAAATGTTGGTCATTGTCATCCGAAAGTTGTAAGAGCGGTACAAAAACAAGCGGAATCATTTATTCACCCATGTTTTCATGTAACTCCATATGAAAATTACATTACTTTAGCAGAGAAAATTAATGAAAAAGTGCCAGGAACAAGTGAGAAAAAAACGATGTTTGCAAATAGTGGTGCGGAAGCGATTGAAAATGCTGTGAAGATCGCACGTAAAGTCACAGGGAGAAGTAAAGTAATCTCGTTTGAACGAGGATTTCATGGGAGAACATTAATGACGATGTCTTTATCGACCAAAGAAAATCCATATAAAGCAGGATTTGGTCCGTTCGTTTCAGACATGCATATATTGCCGTATCCGTACTACTACAGAGCTGAAGAAGGGGCTTCTCCTGAAGAAGTGGATTCTCAAGTCATCTATCAGTTTGAAAAGTTTTTAGAAGAAGTATCACCTGAAAAAGTAGCGGCAATCGTAATGGAACCAGTACAAGGAGAAGCTGGATTTATTGTTCCTTCTATTTTATTTGTAAAACGAATCCGGGAGATTTGTGATCAATATGGTATTTTAATGATAATGGATGAGGTGCAAACTGGATTTGGTCGAACTGGGAAATGGTTTGCAACGGAACATTTTCAAATAGAGCCTGACATTATTACATTATCAAAATCAATAGCTGGAGGCTTACCATTAAGTGCAATTGTTGGCCGTGCGGAGTTGATGGATATTCCTGGGAGAGGGAAAATCGGTGGGACCTTTGCGGGAAGTCCATTATCATGTGCAGCCGGTCTTGCTGTATTTGAAATTATGGAAGAAGAAAATCTAGTTGAAAGAGCTCAGCAAGTTGGAAATAGAATAATATCACATTTACATGAAATGCAATTGAAATACGAGGTCATAGGTGATGTTCGCGGAATTGGTGCAATGATTGCAATGGAACTTGTAACGGATCGTATAACAAAAGAACCAGCAAAAGAACTAACATTAAAATTAATTGATGAATTCTGGAAGAATGGGCTTATAAGTATTGGAGCGGGGATATTTGATAATGTACTACGCTTTTTACCACCTCTAGTTATCTCAAACGAAGAAATAGATAGAGGGTTTGAAATAATAAATGAGTCTTTTGAAAAGTTGTGCCGCAAGTAAGAGGAGGGATTTGAATGACTAAAGTATATGAAATCCTATCTTTAAATATAGGATTGCCAAAAGAGGTTATGTATGGTGGGAAGTTAATTCAAACAGGGATAAATAAAAAGCAAGTAAAGGAACCTGTTTTTTTATCATTTTTAAAGTTTAATGGAGATGGACAGGCGGATTTAGTTCATCATGGAGGGGTAGATAAAGCGGTTTGTGTTTATACTGGTGACCACTATCCGTACTGGGAAAAAGAATTGAATCAGGAACTTGTATATGGGGCTTTCGGTGAAAATATAACAGTAAGCGGAATGCGTGAAGAAGATGTTTGTATTGGTGACACGTTTCAACTCGGAGAAGCGATTGTACAAGTAACGCAGCCAAGACAACCTTGTTTTAAATTAGCGAAGAAATATAATATTCCAAAGCTACCATTATATTTTCAAGATACAGGATACACAGGTTTTTATTTTCGAGTATTAAAAGAAGGGTGGATATTACCGGTAGATACTTTGAAATTGTTGAGGCCTGATCCAAAAGGTGTGTCAATTTCGTTTGCGAATCGCATAATGCATAAAGAAAAACAAAACTCTGAAGGATTAAAAAGGATTTTAGAAGTAAATGCACTGTCTACTAGTTGGAGAAAGACGTTTGAAAAGCGTATTAGGGGTGAAGAAATAAGTACGAAGGAGCGACTTGAAGGAACAAAATAATAAGTGAATAATATTTTTATAAATGGTGCATTTCTATTAGTAATAAGTTAATTAGAAAGCACCATTTGTATATAATAAACTTATTAATATTCAAAAATCTTTATATGAGTTTATTTGACTTATTTTTAAATAGTCAAAACAAAAAATAAATTAGACTATTTTTTTATGTTTTATGATAATATATTGATTTGAAAGGCCTATTATTCTAGGAGTAGGTCATATAAGTATATCTAATTTAATGGAATCGACGTATGGAGGGACAATATGGGGAATGTTGATAATTTTGCGAATATTCTATTAGAAGAACCGAAAAGAGAGCAGTTATTTCCTTTATTTGAAGAAGTGTTTGGGATTACAAGTCAAACATTGCATGATTTTTCAGCGAAAGGATATTGGGATTATACATATAAAGCATTATCATTTTTACAAGATGATAAAGCGATTGCAAATGTTGCGGCATTTTCACTTCCGCTTTTAATTAATGGTGAAAAAATAAATGCAGCGGGTATTCAATCAGTAATGACACATCCGAATTATCGTAGACGAGGATTAATGAAACAATTGTTTAGTAAGATGATAGAGGAAATTGATGAGCAATGCGAGTGTGCGGTCTTGTTTACTGAAAATCCGGAACTATATAAACCATTTGGTTTTCAAATTGTGCAAGAATATTTGATGACAGTATCATACGAAAATAAGAGTGATAAAGATTCTCAACTTAAAAAGTTAGATTTTTATAATGAAGAGGATAGACAATTAATACATGAGATTATTGAAAATGGCCAAAGGCTTTCTAATAAATTTTCAACGTTAAATTACCGCTCTTCGTTTTATTTAAATATGTATGATTCAACATGGAATGAAAACCTTTATTATTCAGAGAAATTAGATGCGCTGATTGTTTTTACAGTAGAAAATCAAAAACTAAAATTATTTGGAGTATTTGCGCCGGTAATTCCGATTTTAGATGAATTATGTGAGGAAATCTCTGGGGAATTTACGGAGATTGAATTTTATTTCTACCCAGATCAATTAGGAATTGATGATGTACAATATACAGAATTACAGACTAGTAAGTATTTAATGGTTCGAAGTAATAAAGAATTAGATTTTAAAGGACATAAATTCCCAGTTTTAACGGAGTTTTAAATATTAATTTAAATGCTTTTTTATGGAGGAATTATGAAAACATCATATATACCAAATCATATTGAGCAACTTACTGTAATGAACGCACCTAAATTTTACAAACTTGAAGACAATGATACATTCATTGTCCATTCGAAAGAAGAAACAGATTTTTGGCTGAAAACCCATTATGGTTTTGAAGTAATGAATGGCCATGTATTTTATGATGAGATAATGACAGATTTTCAGGCTGAAGTTCAATTGCGCATGAATCCAAATGCGACATACGATCAAGCGGGTTTATTTGTTATGATTTCTGAGAAGTGTTGGTTAAAAACATCTTTAGAATATATTCCTGAGGGCCCATCACATTTAGGTGCTGTCGTAACGAATAATGGCTATTCTGATTGGTCAACGCAAGACTATCCAAATGAGTTTGCTAAGCAACAATTAAGTTTTCGAATTATTCGAAAACTTGGCGATTATACAATATATGTGAAAACGAGTCAGCGATGGGAACAAATAAGAATCGCTCATTTGATGGAGGACATAGGTAATGAGCCTGTTAAAATTGGTTTTTATACGTGTAGTCCTTCTGAAAATAATGGATTCGAGACCGAGGTTTTCGATTTTAAAATTGAACAAATATAGATGGGAAAACCGCATTCTTACTAAATGAGAATGCGGTTTTTATTAAGTTAAAGAGTATTCACATCAACTGGCAGTGAAAATGCCTGGTAGATTAAAGTTCCATTTTATTGACTAAAAATGATTTAAAACTTATCATTTAATAATGTTAAATATTAATTTACATAATATAATAGGACTAATGAAGAAATTACAGACTATATCGTTTAAATAAGGAGGAATATGAATTATTCAATGGTAATTTCATGAAAAAAGGAGATTATGTATGAAATCATTTCGCAAGTTGTTACAGTATTTAAAACCATACATGTTCTTCGCTATTATTGGGCCGTTATTTATGGTACTTGAGGTTGCGATGGACTTAATTCAACCGACAATAATGCAACATATTATTGATGTTGGAATTGCAAACCGGGATTTGAATTATGTAATAAAAATGGGGCTTCTTATGATAGGGGCAGCAGCAATCGGTTTAGTTGGAGGACTTGGTTGTATGATGTATTCTACAAAAGCTGCTGTTAATTTCGCTACAGACATACGAAAAGATGTGTTTGCGAAAATAGAAACATTTTCCAGTAAAAATCGTGATTCATTTGGAACAGGTAAATTATTAACAATCGTGACAAATGATATTACATCTATTCAAGCGGCAATGACGATGACGTTACGTGTACTTGTCCGTGGACCGTTATTATTTATTGGAAGTATCATTATAGTCTTTGTAACAGCGAGAGAACTATTTCCAATTTTACTTGTTGTGGTACCCGTTTTATTAGTTGCAATTGTATGGATTGCAGGTCAAGCGAGCGGTTCATTTAAACGAGTACAAGAAGCATTAGATAAAGTAAACACAAAGCTACAAGAAAATTTATCCGGTGTACGTGTTATAAAAGCATATGTAAGACAAAAATATGAAATCTCACAGTTTGAGAAAGTTAATACAAGTTTAACTGAAATAAATATTCGTGCTATACAAATTATTTCATTGATGATGCCAATTATTATGCTAGTTGTAAATGGCGGGATTGTAGCAACTTTATGGATTGGTGGCGAGAAAGTTTTTAACGGTACACTCCAAGTAGGGGCCATTTTAGCTTTTATTAACTATTTAAATATCATTTTAATGTCACTTATGTCTATTAGTATGGTATTTATTCAAATTGCCCGTGCTTTTCCATCAGCTGATCGTGTACAACAAGTCTTACATACTGAAGTTGATATTACAACTGAAGGCGAAGTATATGAACCAAAACAAGTGAATGGTAATGTAGAATTTAAAAATGTTAGCTATAGTTATACGAAAAATAATGAATATGTTTTAAAAAATATTTCATTTACCGTACGTAAAGGTGAAAAAATAGGGATTATTGGATCCACTGGAAGTGGTAAATCTACATTGGCGAAACTATTGCCACGACTTTACGATGTTGATCAAGGTGAAATATGTATAGATGATGTTAATGTGAAAGCATACGATTTGCAAAAACTTCGTGCTTCCATTGGCTTCGTTCCACAAAAGGCACTTCTCTTTTCAGGAAGTATAGAAGAGAATTTACGTTATGGCAAAGAAGATGCCACTTATGATGAATTGGAATTAGCATCTTCATCTGCTTGTGCGACTGAGTTTATCAATAAGCTGGAAGACTCTTATCGATATAACTTAACACAAGGTGCAACCAATCTATCTGGCGGTCAAAAACAACGTATATCTATTGCAAGAGCCTTAGTGAGAAAGCCATCTATTCTTGTATTAGACGATTCTACATCGGCAGTTGATGCGAAGTCAGAAGCTGTAATACAAGAAGCGTTAAGGTCAAGATATAGTGGCACAACGACATTTTTAATTGCATCAAAAATATCTTCTATTATAGATGCTGATAAAATCCTCGTTTTGAATAACGGTGAATTAGTTGGAAATGGTACGCATGAGGCTTTATTGGCAACTTGTGAAGTGTATCAGGAAATTTATCTTTCCCAAGGTGGTAGCCTGCAGCAAGAAGGAGGGGAAGAGCATGCGTAATTTTCAAGGACAATTTGGAAATAAAGGTGGACGTAACAATCCGAAAACGGGAAAAACAAAGAATACTAAAGGAACTATAATGCGAGTATGGAACTACATGGGGTATCAAAAAGCATCTCTTATGTTCGTTATTATTCTTGTATTTATCACGACATTACTAGGTTTACTTGGCCCATATTATATGGGGGTCATCATTGATGAATACATTGTACCGAAGGATTTAAGCGGGACAGCGAGAATGTGCATGCTGCTCATTGCAATATATGGGATAACCGTATTGTTAACATGGTTACAAACATTTGTAATGATTAATGTTGCATTAAAGACTATACAAAAAATAAGACAAGATATTTTTGAGAAAATCCAAACACTTTCTCTGCGATTCTTTGATGTACGTTCTCAAGGTGATTTAATGAGCCGTGTGACAAATGATATTGATAACTTAAATCAAGCTTTGACACAAAGTGTTGTACAAATTATTTCCTCAGCTTTAACATTTATAGGTGTAACAATTGCGATGTTTTCATTAGATTGGATTTTAGCGATTGTAACTTTAATTACAGTACCTATTATGTTTTTCGTTACAAAAAAACTAGTTGCTTATAGTGGTAAAAACTTTGCGAAGCGTCAAAAAGATTTAGGGGAATTAAATGGATTTATCGAGGAAGCTATTACAGGTGCAGACGTAACTACGTTATATGGAAAAGAAAAAGAAACCATACATAACTTTAATGAAATTAACGAACAGCTAAGAATTTCAGCAACGAAGGCTGAAACGTTTTCAGCATTTATTTTTCCAAGTATGAACTTTATTAATAACTTAGGAATGGGGCTTGTAATTGGAACTGGATCGGTAATGGTATTAAACGGAATGACAACGGTAGGTGTCATTGCAGCTTTTATTAATTATTCTCGACAATTTTCGAGACCACTTAGTCAATTTGCAACTTTAATGAATACGATTCAAGCGGCAGTTGCTGGAGGAGAACGTGTTTTTGAAATTATGGATGAAGTACCAGAAATTCAAAATAAAAAAGATGCAGTACTTGTACAAAATTTACAAGGACATGTTAGGCTTGAGAAAGTTTCATTTGGATACGCACAGGACAACATGATTTTAAAAGATGTGAGTCTTGAGGCGAATCCTGGGGAGACAATCGCTTTAGTCGGTCCAACTGGATCAGGAAAAACAACAATTATTAATTTGTTAACTCGCTTTTATGACATTCAAAAAGGGAAAATTAGCATTGATGAAAAAGATATAAAGGATTATGATATTAATTCTTTGCGGAGTAAAATAGGGGTTGTTTTACAGGATACGTATTTATTTGCTGGGACGATTATGGATAATATTCGTTATGGGCGTTTGGATGCAAGTGACGAAGAAGTAATGGCCGCTTCTAAAGCTGCATCAGCACATTCTTTTATTAAGCATTTACCGAATCAATATGAAACAGAAATCGCTTCAGAAGGTTCGAATTTAAGTCAGGGACAAAAACAACTTCTTGCGATTGCACGAGCGATCTTAGCAGATGCAGATATATTAATTCTCGACGAAGCCACATCTAATATTGATACGAGAACAGAATTACAAATTCAAGCCGGATTAAATAATTTAATGAGAGGGCGAACGAGCTTTGTAATTGCTCATCGGCTGAAAACGATTGAAAAAGCAGATCAAATACTTGTAATAAAAGATGGAAGTGTTTTAGAGAGAGGAAATCATGAAACTCTCATGGAAGATGGAGGGTTTTACTTTGATCTGTATACGAGTCAGTTTAAAATTTAACGGAAATATTGATGTGATACGGTTTCTCGTGGGAAGAGAAACCGTATTTTTTGTATTTGCAAATATTGCTATCCGAATAGTCTCTCACTAAATGTTTTAACAGCATTCTCTTGCAATCCTGGTAAAACATGCGAATAGCGATTTAAAGTTATGAAAACGTCTTTATGACCCAATCGTTCGCTTACAATCTTTGGATGTACTCCTTGTTTTAAAAGAAGCGTTGCATGTGTATGGCGTAAATCATGAAATCTAATGTTGTTTAATTCTGATTTTTTTCAAATAGGCTTTAAATGTATCATGAAAGCCACTTTTGTCCTCTTTTTCCGGTCTCTGGATCAGCTCCGATATCGACAATAATACACCACTTTGTTCCTCTTTTTCGAATATGTCCTTTCACTTAAAACATTCCTTCATTGATTTTTGAATCATGTTGTATAAGTCTAGTTGTAATTTTGCTTCTATGAAAATTACATGTTTGGACATATTAGCGATGGATATATTTTACCATATATAAATTAAATCATTTTGGAGTCGTCTATTTAGTAAATAAATTAAAATTATAAGAAATATGATTTTTAGTATATTTTTATCTGTTGGTGTATATATATTGTTTTTATTCTTTTTGGATTTCAAATGAAATTTCTTTAGCTGCTTCTAAAGCAATTTTTTTAGCTTCTGTTTTAAAATAGGATGCTGCTAAAACGTATCCACATCGATGTCCCATTGATGTAGGTGGTTTTAAGACCGTTCCTTTTTTAGGTCTTATATAGACTTTCTCTACACCAGGATATTTAGAACTGCGGTTTTTTCCTGTAACTCGAATTAGTTTTCCTTTAAATTTAACTGTTAGGTAATGAGCGTACACATATTTATAATGTTTTTTATTTAGTGAAGGTTTATTTCCTAACATTAACTGAATAGTCTCTTGCACTAAGTTGATTCCATGTCCAATTTCAATTATGTCATTCATTGCTCCACCTGATATTCTGGGGTTTATCTCAATTAATTTCCAAACATCATTTATTCTCCGGAGTTCTAGATGACAAGCTCCATTTTTCATATTAAAAGCCTGAATAACAGAATTAACTGCATTGAAAAGACTATTATATAGTCCTTTGTCTACCTGTCCTAATAAAGAATAACCAGTAACAATAAAGCGTTCAAAAAGTGTAATTTCTTGTTCAATTATTGCTATAATATGAACTTTTCCATTTTGAACCAAAACTTCGACTAAGTACTGAGGTCCATCTATATATTCTTCAAGTAGAATTTCTTCATTGGGTAGTTTTTTTAAAAGACTTTTCATAGATAAAATTAATTGATCTTTATCTTTTACTAATAATACATCTTTTGAACCTGTGGATTTAGGAGATTTTACAATAAGAGGAAAATTCATATTTTTAGTTTTTTTAAGGAAAGATGATAATAATTCTGTTGGTTTATAAGTTAAATATTTGAGTGAGATTGGTAAATCTTTAAGTACATTACGAGTTAATATTTTGTTCTCCATACGATAGATTGTTTTAGTAGATACAATATTTGAACAAAATTTTTCTGATAAACGTGCAGCTACATAAACAAAAGGATCAATAAAACTAAAGATTCCTTTTATGTTTTTTCCTGATTTTATTATTTTTTCGATTATTGTAATTATATTATCATAGTCGTTTATATCAGTAAGAATCATTTGATGTACATCAGGGAATATATTTCGTTCTTCAATAAATTTTGTTTTGTTAGTTAACAAAACAGTAAAGAAATTAAGTTTTTCGGCTGCTTTGATTGCTTCTCTACTTGATCCAGATTTATTTGTTTCAATAAAAACAATAGTATCCATCCTTGGTCACCTTAACCTTAATCATTTTATAAAACCTCAAAATTATTATTTATATAGGTAGAATATTAAAATGAGGTAAAGCTTGTTCTTATTTTTTGAAAATTGGTTAAAATGAGGAGGAACATGAATATATATATAATAAATTTGATATTTATTTTGAAAAAGATTTTTTGAAAGAGGGGAAGGGGAACCAATATGACTATAATTGGTATGCTTCACCATCGGGAAGATCCGAATATAGTAAAAAAAGCATATGCTTATGCTGCTGTAGCTAAAGCTGAAGGTGTGAACTTTTTTTATTTTACTTTAGGGAAAGTAAATATAGAAACTAAGAAGATTTTAGGTAAAACTTATGAAAATGGTAAGTGGATTGAAAAAGAATTTTCTTTTCCTGATGTTATTTACAATGCAAGTGTTCATGTTAGTGATAAAAATCAGCAAATCTATGATTATCTATATGAAAAAGTTCCGTTTACAAGTCATTCAATTGGAGATAAATTAAGTGTTTATAACAGAATAAATAGAGCAAAAAAATTTAAGCAATATCTTATTCCTTTTTATGAATTAAAAGATGTTAATAAGTTTTTTGACATGATTAATCGTTATGAAAAACTTATTATTAAACCAATTTCTGGACATCGAGGTAGTGGTATTATTTTCATTGAAAAAAATGGGATAAATTACAGTATGAATGAGTCAGAACAAATTTCATCTATTAATAAAAATCAATTACGGAGCTTTATATCTGATAAGATTCAAGAGAAAGGTTACATAGTTCAACAGTTTATTTCATGTCAAATGAAATCTGGTCATGTTTATGATTTTCGATTGCATGTTCAAAGAAATGGAGAAGGAAAGTGGGTTATTACTTCTATATTCCCGAGAATAGGTCCATTAGGAAGTATTGTATCAAATATGGCTAGGGGTGGTTATAGTACTTATTTAGATGTTTTTTTAAAAGCGGAGTTTGATAACGATTGGTATAATATTCAAAGGTATTTAGAACGATTTGCAGTAACTTTTTCTAACCATTTTAATTCTTTATATAAGGATGTATTATTTGATGAGTTAGGAATTGATGTTGGGATTGATAAGGATCAAAAATTGTGGTTATTTGAGGTGAATTGGAGACCAGGTGTACCTAATATATTTAATCTTGAATTAGATGTAGCTAGAAATTTAGTTCACTATGCTAGATATTTGGCTGATAAATATAAATAAGAAAAGGAAAATAGAAAAATATAGTGAGACCTAGAAACCTTTATATACCAATATTTCTACTAATCTCTCTTTCTATATCTCCTATAAGGCTTTTCTCCATGCATTCCGAAATTCGGCGGATGCTGGACTGTCGCCGAGCCGACGTACCTAAAACGAGGAAAATACCGGAACCTGGTAATACACCCTTCATTGTGGGCGGGGGCACCTATTTATAAAAAAATACCCTTGTCCAATCCATTATCATTCTCCAGTCATTTAATACTACAAATGGGGGAGAACACGGAAAACAATGAAAAAATCACGTTTCGATTTGTGAAAAAAGATGGAGAAGAAATTAATTTGGGAAATCTTGCTGATAAACGAAAAATTGTCATTGTCATTAATAATTAGATTACATTTGCACCGAATACAACACAAATTGCCAGTGGAGCCGGACAAAACAGTGCAGCAGGAAGTAATGCAGCAATCGATTCATCGAATACCAGACAGCAACAAACGGTGGGTGCTGGAGGCGAAGCGATAAATAAAGGAATTAGTGGGGACCAGATTGAGCCGCATAAAATGAAAAAAGAAATTTCGGATGAAGAGGAAGAATTTGTACTTATCATCAATAATCAAATTAATGAAACCAGTAAGGAACAGGCTAGCGCTACTCAAGTGGCAAGTGGTGGTGGAGATGACAGTGCAGCAGGAACCAACGCTGCCATCGAAAGTTCTAGTACTAAACAGCAACATGCAGTGGGAGGCGGAACGGATAGTTCGGCAGAAAATGCAGGTGAAGAAGGCGACCAAATAGAAAAATGCGATTAAAGAAAAGAGGCTGTAATTATTTCGTAGCCTCTTTTTCTTATTATGGATTAATTGGTCTATTACTTACCCAACCAAATTTGGAATATATTAAATGTCTTGATGCATCATATACTGTCCATAATCCTATCCATTGAGAAGCATTTGGATTTTTATATACTGCGATTGATCCATAAGATCTTCTATGACTAGCTAAAGTATTGTCAAATTGATCTGATGCGGTTTCTCATAGAAAGGGAAATCGCTTTTTTGTATTTGCAAACATTGCTATCCGAACTGTCTTTCGCCACAGAAGCATGTGTTTTTGTTTTGAAGAGCTATTAGTATTTGTACGGTTTCTAGTAATAAGTTTTGGATTATACATTCAAAAATAGAAAAATATATCCAGCCTAATTTAGCAATGAAGCTTAGTAAGAAGCGTGTGGATGTAAAAATCGTTATTGAATAAAAATCAAAAGAGCACGCCTATAAACGTACTCTTAGAAAGGTAAGAATCTTATGAGTGGAGGGGATCTCCATATAATAACATATGCTTGTCTAGTTTAAATGTGTAAAATTTATAAAAAAAAATGCTATTTTATTAAGAAACGAGAAATGATAGATAAGTAAATACATAAATTATCGGATGTTAGTAGTTTTAATGAAAAAGAAACCTTTTTATAAAGGTTTCTTTTTCATTAAAACTAACAATCAAAATCATTGTCGTATTCATGGTAACATTCATCGCAAGGGTTGTTCTGGTCATCGCAGCAAATACAAAATGTTTTATTGATAAATATATCAATAAAATCAAATGTATCGGAATTATTTGTGAGTGTAAGGTTTTGGAAATCCTCTACTTGAAAAATCCTTGTTTCATTAGGAACTAAAGTTGCATTAATTGGTATGTTAGAGCTTCTTGTTTGAATTGTTACTACAATGGGGCCGGAATCGTTAGGAACAGATACTTGAAGTAATGTTTTGTTGTGATTAATAGTAAGATCTTCAAATACGGTTCTTGAGATATTAGGGGGTACGATAATATTTAGAGGTACATTTCCAGCTAAGGTAGTTCCCGAACCAGCAATCGTATGAGTTTCGACAGAACAGTTACTATCTTCGTTAAGAGAATATGAATGCTCTTTATAATAATCATTTTGTTCATTGCAGCAGATGCAAAACGTTTTTTGGATAAAAACACCAATGTTGCTACTTGTATTATTATTATTTGTGAGAGTGAGGCTTTCAAAATTTTCCACTTGAAGAATTCTTGTTTCACCTGAAGCTATTGTAGCGGTAATCGGTCTACGAGAATTTCTTGTACGAATAGTTACAACAATTGGTGCAGAAGTACCAGGAACATGAAACTGCAGTAATGTTTTATTGTGATTATTAGTAGCATCTTCAAAAACTATTCTTGAAGTGTTAGCTGGTACAATAATATCTAATGGTATATTTGAGCCAGCAATCGTATGCGTTTTAGTGAAACAGTTCTCTTTTTTATTGTGAGAATATGAATAGTTTTTATAGTACTTTTTACCATGTTTATAAAAATAATCAGCCATTCCTTAATCTCCTATCTTTTATTTGTCTATATATTTTATTTAATGAGGGTAAGAAATGTTTGTACAAGGTAGAAAAAAGTTCTATTTAGGAGAATAAGAGAAAAAGCTTAAGATGTACGTTCAGTAGCGTTTGGTTCAGTTAAACAAAATATAAGAATTGGATAGTTAATCTTATTTCCAGAAGACTTCCACCTCGAAATCCTGTTGAAGCGAAGAAGGTAGCTGGGGGATTAACTGTCCATAAAAGCCCGTTTGGTGAAATCTAAAATTAAGAATTAGAATGAGTATAGAACTAGTTAATAATAATTGAAATGGCGCTAAACACTAATAAAACTGCCATAATAATGTTAAATATTCGGTTGTGTTTTAATAAAAGTTTTTGAAACATCGATCCGAATAGACACCAACTAAACGTACTCATTAAACCGACTATGCCTAAAAACAATGAAAAGAAAAGGTAACTAGAATATGAATGGTAGTAAGGGAGAATAAAAGTTGATACTACAGTCAGTCCGAATAAAATTCCCTTCGGGTTAACAAATTGAAGCATAATTCCTACTAAAAATAAGTTTTTATTACTTTTTTCATTTGTATCTGTATCGCCTTTACTAGTGAGTATTTTAAAAGCTAAATACAGCATATAAGCTACACCTAAAATTTTTAAAGGGAATTCAATTAATGGCAGAATATTTATAAGTACAATATTAAAGAAACTACATAATGAAGTGATAATAAAAAAACCGAAAGCCACACCTAGGCAAAATGTAATGCTTCTTTTTAATCCATATTGCTTGGCGTATGTCATAGCTAAAAAATTGTTAGGGCCTGGTGTGAAGCTACTAACAAAGACAAATAATAAAAAAGAAAATATAGGCATTTCAAAAACCCCCTCTTATTCGTGTGTTATAATGACCGAAAAGAACAATATAACGTGTGCTTTTTATTATACATAATGATCGTTATATTGTATAGGAGTGTTTTTTATGGAGGAAATTCAAATTATCCTTGCAAAAAATTTAAAAGCTATTCGTAAGAAAGAAAAACTGAGTTTGGAAAAGGTTTCACAATTAACAGGTGTGAGTAAAACAATGATTGGACAAATTGAAAGAGGGGAATCTAGTCCTACGATTACAACAATTTGGAAAATCGCTAATGGACTAAAGGTTTCCTTTACTTCTTTAATAAATAATCCACAACCAGATACGACTATAGTTTTACGGAATGATATCCAAATATTGTCTGAGGATAATGGGAGGTATAGAGTATTTCCTTCATTTTCGTTCCAAGAAAATAGACAGTTTGAAATTTATATGATTGAAATTGAAGAAAAGGGAAGTTTGAGTGCGGAAGCTCATAAAGAAGGAACGGAAGAATTTATAACAGTGTTTGATGGAGAATTAACAATTGAAGTAAATGGGTGTAAATATAATTTAAAAAGTGGTGATTCCATTAGATTTAAGGCGGATAGACCACATGTTTATTACAATTTAGGAGAAACATTAACAAGAGTGAGTATGACAATTTATTATCCTGTTTCTTAATATATTATGAAAAAACTATCTATTATTAGGTAGTTTTTTTGTATTAAAAAACTCATTTGAGTATCAAAGCAGTATTTGCTTTGATATGTTAATTTAACATCGTAAAGATTCATATTGTAATTAAAAGTAATAAACCATCTGTAAATTTAGATAAACATAAATGATCTATACAGTAGTTGATAATAAGCTTTACTGGATATTTAACATAGATAGTCTTTTCTATTCGTCCATTTACAGTACTTTTAAGTATGTATATATTTTTAAACTTTAAAAAATATATACATTTAATAGTTATTAAGAAGTTTGAGCATTTACTTATGAGAGATGCGGCTTTGCACCTATATAGTGAATATGATTTTTTTTGTAAATATTGTACTGCTTATAAATGGATTTATTTCAAGACTATTGAGGTGTATTTACTAGTAAACGTGGAAATGTAAAATGTGCTTCTGTATTTAGTTATATAATCTAATCACAAAATTACTAAGGACATATAATTAATATGTGAGTTGCGAATGTAATTAAATGGTTGTTATAGAGTTTAATTATTAGTAGCGTTTTCATTTCTGAGAGTATAATTCAATTTACTTTATGTGAAAATGATGACTCTTAGGATAGAAATGAACTCAAAAATTAAATCAGTAAGGAGGAAAAACATGAAACATAATGATTGTTCTAACGACAATCACTGTAATCCAATTGTTTTTACAGCTGATTGTTGTAAGAATCCACAGACAATTTGTATTACTAATCAACAATTAGCTAAATTGATTAGTTTATTAGATGGTTTAAAAGCGGCTATCCCAGCGTGTTTTGCGAATCCAAGTAATACCAATAGACTGGCGCTAATCAATTTGTTTGATCAATTCTTATTGTTCCTAAATTCATTACTACCTTCTTCAGAAGGGGATTATTTAAAAGAATTAATTCAAAGTATTTTAAATGTATTACATCTTCCTAATCCGAGCTTGGAGCAATTGTTTGTACTATTACAACAATTTTATAGTGCACTTGCAGAATTCTTCTTCGCTTTAACGTGTATTGCTCCATCAACTTTACGACTTTTATTAAATCTATTAACACAAATAATTAGTTTTACTCCAATTCCGCCAGGTCCAACAGGAGTGACAGGAGCAACAGGAGCAACAGGAGCAACGGGAACAGCAGGAACAGCAGGAGCAACAGGAGCAACAGGAGCAACAGGACCGTCAGGAGGTCCGCCAGGTCCAACAGGAGCAACAGGAGCAACAGGAGCAACAGGAGCAACAGGAGCAACAGGAGCAACAGGAGCAACAGGAGCAACAGGAGCAACAGGAGCAACAGGAGCAACAGGAGCAACAGGAGCAACAGGAGCAACAGGAGCAACAGGAGCAACAGGAGCAACAGGAGCAACAGGAGCAACAGGAGCAACAGGAGCAACAGGAGCAACAGGAGCAACGGGAGCGACAGGAGCAACAGGAGCAACAGGAGCAACAGGTTCAACAGGAGTGACAGGTTCAAGTGCTATCATTCCGTTTGCATCAGGAACTACACCAGCAACTTTAATATCAGCTAATATTTTGACTGGGGCCTTAGCTACAGGAGCACTAATTGGATTCGGATTCGGATTATCAGGTATAAGTTTAACTCTTGCAGGAGATATCGTTTTAGCAGCAGGGCTAGGAGACTATGCTTTTGTAGCACCACGCGCAGGTACAATTACGTCATTAGCAGGTTTCTTTAGTACGGTAGCTGACGTAGGCATAGGAGGTTCAAATGTTCAATTGCAAATATTTATTGCAAGTGCGTTGAGTAATACCTTTTCACCACAAGGACCACCTCTAACATTAGCACCAGCATTGCCTGCGATTGGTATTGGTTCAACAGCAGCAGGAATAGAGCCTCTAAATATTTCAGTGAGTGCTGGAGACAAAATATTAGTGTATGTTACTCTTCAGACAAGTTTATTTGGTACTGCGATTGGATTCGTAAGTGCAGGTATGTCAATCAATTAATTCATATTAAAGATGTAGTTTGACTTACTTTATATACAGCTTTTCCCTATGCAGGGAAAAGCTGTATATTTTTGTGTATTTTCTTAATTTCAAGTTTCGAATAGTTTTATAGGGTCAATAATAAATGAAGCAAAAAAGCCCATAATTTAATGGGCTTTTTAATAAAGGTTACTATAACTGAAGTGTAATAAGATTATAGTGGGAAGTGAATTGTAATAATTAAGATTTATTCTTATTACAATTACAACTACAACCTTTTTTCTTTACATAGCCTTGTTGAGCTAAATCTTTTTGCGACTGAGAATTGGAAGATTGAGAAGAAGTTGAAGAACTACTATTTTTGTTATTAGAATTGTTTTTTCGATAGTTGCTATAATTACTCATAGTATCATCACCTCCAATTAAATATATAAATAGTATATGTTTGTACTCTATTAATTGTTACGTTTGAGAATATGTAATGGGGATATACAATACAAAAATCTCCAAGGAGTTTTCCAAGGAGATGAATTATAGTTTTCTAATAGAAATGAATTAAATCAGTAGCCCCAATATGGAGGGAAATAGTATGAATCTTGGTAATATAAATTTTGTTGTTGAGGTGGGGATTGAGTTGATTGATTCATTGTTCCGCGGTTTTGATTACAGTTTGCTGGTGGACCAATTACTGTAGTAGATTGAATTGGAGAAATGGCTTGTTTCCATTGTTGTTCATCGAGACAGTAAGTATGGGCCATAATGTTTGATGGAGTTAATCTTAAAATATCAGATCCAAAAATAACTTCAGGAGTTGGGGCATCAAAAATGGCTAATAAATGTGTATTATCTGTTGTGGCGATTTCATAATGCCACCAAGCTTGTGGGATATTAGCAACTTGCCCTGGTTTAATCGGTAAGTTTAATATTTGGTTCGTAAATGGATTAAGTAAAGAAACAACAGCAGATCCTGAAATACAGTAAACGAGTTCAGCTGCATTTTGATGGATGTGTGGTTCTACAACATTACCTGTGCTTAAATATATATCTAATAAAGAAGTGTTTTCTAATGTGTTTAATTGTTTGATGCCAAGTACGTTTATATAATTTTGAGCATCTTTCTTAAAAAAATTACTTTTATTTAAATCATGGGTGAAATTGGTTGAGGGGGATGTGTAGTCAACATTGGAAGTCAATTGTATTACCTGCCTCTCTTATGTTGTATTGCAATCTGAAATTAGGGTATGAGTCTAGTTATTGAAATGTGAAGGGGCTGATGATTTTAGTTTGTTAAAAAATAAAAACGTTAGTATGTATGCAGTATGATTGGATTACGATGAAATAGTATAAAATTAGTTTGGTAGCATTTATATGATGGTTAATCCTGAAAAACTTATGCATTTAAATGTAAAAATATAAAATAAAGACGCATTTCAACAGAAATGCGTCTTTATTTTATTACTTTTCTAACATTTCAAGAGGTACATCTTTTTCACCAGCTACCTCGAATTTAATTTCCCCGTCTTCTTCATAAATACGTTTAATAATCGGTATAGTAATCATTAATTTTTTATGCTGTTTTCGCTTTCTAGCAGCATCTAAGCTAATCACGTTCATTTGTAAGCATCCTTTCTTCTAGAAATATATAAGCAAAAGAAAATGCGTCCGAAAAGGGCACTTAATTGAATTTGAAATACCGATTCATTTAAATGGGGTTTATATTATTTTATAATTGAAAACTGATTGTAAAATAATGTGAATGGAATAATTGCACGTAGAAATTAACTTTACCAAAAAACGAAACAATATGCTATAAAAAAATTTAAAACTTTGTCATATAACGAGAAAAAGGTTTTCGTTTCGCATATAATGAAAAGTAGACAGGCAGCAAGAGCTTTTTCATCATATTGCTTTGGAAAGGCGATGAAAAGAATGGATACGTTAGATTCATTATTATCTCAACTTGAACAATATGGAGAAGAGCATGATCGACATAAAAAAACGCGGGAAGAAAAGTTACGGAATATTTCTCGTGAGATGGGACAATTTTTATCAATTTTAGTAAAAGGGTGTAATGTAAAAAAAATTTTAGAAATTGGAACTTCAAATGGTTATTCTACATTGTGGCTAGCAAATGCGGTAGAAGAAACAAATGGAAAGGTTACAACGGTAGAACTTTCTTCAGAACGGGTGGGAGAGGCACTTAGGAATTTTCGGAAGGTGAATTTTACACAGCGAATCGATATCCACAATCAAGAAGCTGGGGCATTTTTAGATTCGCAATTAGATCATTCATTTGATTTTATTTTCCTAGATTCAGAACGTACGCAATACATGTGGTGGTGGGAACATATAAAACGTATTTTAGAGCCAAACGGTTTTCTTGTTATTGATAATGCAACTTCTCATGCGGAGGAATTAGCAGAATTTATAAAGATGATTGAAGAAGATGATACGTTTGAAACGGTGTTATTAGCTTTTCAAAAGGGAGCCTTTGTTGCTCGAAAGAATAATTAGAAGCGAGCTTTAATATCATTATCACATTGAAAGATAACAAATGTCAAAAGATTGAGTGCTGTATGATTTGAAGGAGATTGACAAATTGAATTTAAAATTAGCATGCAGGGGGTAATAAATAAGGTGATTCGTAAAGAATCCGCCTTCAGCATGTTACTCTCTAGGTCTTAAGTCTGAGGAAAATAATGACGAGAACAAGTATACTTATACTATGAAACAGGGAATGACTGCATAAGCAGGTATTTCTTGAAAAATCGATTTCAAGCAAGCAAAATGTATATGAAATACGATATATTAGATGAAATATAGTGCACATAAATTCGCACATATAAATAAAGGAGCGATTTTGTTGACTGAACTCGAGAAAAAAGAACCTGTATCGATTGTGAAAGATAATAATGTAGAAGTAGTAGTTGATACAGTAATAAAAGATGCAGAACTTGAAGAACTGAATAAAGAAGCAGATCTTTATGTACAAAAGTTAAATAGCGAGCAAAATACAGATTTATCAAAAGTATTGTCGCAGCTTGGAGACTTAGGGGATAAAGAGCAGCAAGCGGCAGGACAAACGCTATCAGCTTTAAAACGTCCTGTGACAGCGATGATGAATGGAAAGAATGAAGAAATTCCAAATACATTGTTAGAATTACGAAAAGTGGTATCAGAACTTGATCCAAACTCATTAAAAGCAACTGGTATGAAGAAACTTATGTTTAAAGTGTTTAAGAAAAATCCGCTTGAAAATTACGTGCATAAATATCAATCTATAGATAAGCAAATCGAGGAGATTATAAGATCACTTCTCATTGGCCGTGATAACTTGCAAGAGGATACGGTTGGTCTTGAAATGTTAAAAGAGCAATCACACGATAAAATTCACGCTCTTGATAAACAAGTATACTTAGGAAGAAAACTTGCTGGTATGCTGGAAGCTGAGAAACAAAATCCAGAACGTCAAAGGGATATTCCGTTAATAAATGATGCATTAGAAAAGATACTTGTACGTACTCGTAATATGCAACAAGCAAAAAGTGTATTATTACAATCTATCGCGTCTGTAGATATTATTAAGAAAAATAATGAAAAGCTAGCAGAAGCAATTCGCAATGCAATTACGATGACACAAAACGTTGTAACGGTTTCAGCTGCAATTCAGCTCGCATTAACAAATCAACGTAAAACAATTGATGCAGTTAATGCGACAAATGAAGCGATTGAATCAATGGTATTAAGCAATTCTCAAGCATTAAAACAAAATACAGAAGAAACAACAAAACTCCTAGAAAATCCTGCAATTAGCATGGATAAATTACGTGAATCATTCCAAAATGTATTCGCTGCTATTGAAGCATCTGAGAAATCGTCAGAGCGTATTATTGAGTCTAGTAAGAAGTTTGTAATTGAACTTGACACATTTAATGATGAGATGAAGCAGAAACTCATTCAGCGTCCAAGGAAATAACAGATCATTTGAGGAGGTGAAAAAATGAGTTTCATTCAAGGAGTATTATTACTATTAGGGTCATTACTTTTACTCGCATTTACTGTCGTTGTTTTAGTTGTATACTTCGGACGTAAACTTTATTTTTCATGGACGAAACCATATAAGAGAGCGCAAGATTCCATTGAAAAATTATCGAACAAATCAACACCGTTTTTACAAGAATTTACGCAGCACCCACTCTTTTATCGCTGGATTCGTACAGAAGGGAAAAAAGAACAAAATGCATTAAATACTCTTTTCTGTACATCAGGCCAACGTACGAGAGAGCAAGTTTTCTCAATGTTACCGAAAGAAAAGCAGAAAAAAGTGCATGTGATGGCAAAAACAACAAAAAAGCTTACGAATGAAGATATTGATATCGCAACAATGAAAGTGAAAGATTTCTTGAGACAAGAATCACAGCAAACTGTAAAACCGACAGACTTATCGTTTTATAAATTGTATTTCTATGATCGATATCCAGATGCATTAAATACAATTCAAGCATATAAACGCTCGATTAATCCTTCACTACAAAGAACGGTTGATGACATTACAATTTCAGTATTAAATGCACTTCCGTACTATCAAGAACAACGCATGTTTGAACAACAACATAAACTTGAAACGTTCTTAATGAAAGATTTAACAGCGATGCTATCATTAGTGGTACAATTACCACCATCACAACGTCCTGAAAAAGAAGAAGAACTAAAAATATACTTGCAAAATTTCCAAAAAGAAATGGAAGTAGTAGAGCGAGACATTCGTGATTCCATTGATCACGATTTGAATGTGAAGATGAGAGCAGCGACTGAGAAGTTTAAGAATAAATAGAAAAAACCGCCTTAAAAGTTGAATGTTTCGGCTTTTAGGCGGTTTTTTGTGAATTTGAGGAAGTTGATAATTTTAAAAATTGTATGGGAGAAGTTACATTTGTATCACAATCAGAAATGGCAGCGAAAAGAACATATTATTTGATGAAGGAAATATACATTAAAGTACAAATAGCTGAATGAGATTTTTTGTATGATTTGTAAAAATATGATGTTAAAATATATAAAGGGATGTAGAGTCAGAAAAGTACAATGTGCATAATAATTGAATAGTGTATAAGTATTCCCATGTAGAAAGTGAATGATTACATGATTAATAGTATGCAATTGTTGTATGTAGTGGCTTCTTATTTATTTGGAAACATATTGACCGCTTATATAGTAACAAAATGGAGACATAACGTTGATATTCGTGATGAAGGAAGCGGAAATCCTGGTGCAAGAAATATGGGGCGAGTATATGGAAAAGGGTATTTTGTCGCTACATTTATAGGTGATGCGATCAAAGGTGCAATTGTAGTTTATATAGCAAAATACCTTTTTGAAGATGCTACATTCGTAATGCTGGCATTATTGGCCGTTATCATTGGACATATTTATCCAATGTTGTTTAAAGGTAAGGGTGGAAAAGGAATTTCAACATTTATTGGAGGGTTAATAGCATTTGATTATTTGATAGCGCTTACTCTAATAGGCATTTTTATTGTATTTTATTTAATATTTAAAGGATTTACTAAGCCAGGGTTAATTACAATCGCTTGTTTACCAATTTGCATGATTTTTTATTCTTACTCTATTGGTACGACTATTTTAAGTGCATTTATTATTGTGCTTATTTTATATGTAAATCGAGAATAAAGTGAATCTTTTATAAGTGGGGGAATCTCCACTTATAATTTTTATTAATTTGATAGTGAGTGGTAAGTAGAGATAAAGGAGGTAAGAAATGGGGTTAATTTATAAGGTTGCTGATCAAGCTTGGGAATTTGAAAGTATACATAAATTGAACTATAAAACATTTGTAGAAGAGATTCCGCAGCATGAGGAAACGAAAGAACGTTTTCGTATAGATCGATTTCATGAAGCAAATACATATTTAATTTGTTTAGATGGTGAGAAATTAGTAGGCATGGTCGCGGTGCGGGGAAAACGACCATTCTCGTTAGATTATAAAATTTCAAATTTAGATTTTTATTTACAAGAGCATGGAGAAAAAGTATATGAAATTCGTTTACTCTCAGTAGAAAGTGAATATCGAAATGGAAGAGCACTGTTAGGGTTAATTCGCTTTTTACATCGTTATTTACTTCTAAATGGATATGAATTAGCACTCATTTCAGCCACAACACGTGAGCTTCCTTTATATGAGCAAATGGGGTTTAAACCTTTCCATACGCTAGTTGGAACAGAAGAAGCAGCTTTCCAGCCAATGTATGTTACACCCACTAAGTTTGAAGAGTCGAGTGTTGGGGGGATTATGACGAAAGAATATACGTTTTTACCTGGCCCAGTAGACATCGAAGAGAATGTCCAAAAGGCATTTTCTACTAAGCCTATTTCCCATCGCTCCAAGTCATTTCAAGTGACGATGGGAAATGTAAAAAAACGATTACTTCAAATAACGAAAGCAAAACGTGTACAAGTTATGTTAGGAACAGGGACGTTAGCGAATGATGCAATTGCTTTACAGTTACGTTCATTAAAAGGTAAAGGACTAGTTTTAGCGAACGGGGAGTTCGGTAATAGATTAATTGAGCAGGCAAAACGTGCACATTTAAATTTTGATACGTATAAAAAAGAAATGGCAGAGCCGTTTATTTATACAGAATTAGAAAAAATAATGGAAATTGGAAATTATGAATGGCTTTGGTTTGTTCACCATGAAACATCAACTGGAATGTTAAATAATTTAGAAGAACTAAACATTCTTTGTAAAGGGTATCAAATGAAACTATGTGTAGATTGTATAAGCTCAATTGGAGCAATACGAATAAATTTGAAGGATGTATATTTTGCAAGTGGTGTAAGCGGAAAAGCGATTAAATCATTTACAGGATTATCTTTCGTTTTTCATAATCACATTGTAGAGAAAAACGAAGCAATACCTGTGTATATGGATATTGGCATGTATGAAATGAATGATAGTATTCCATACTCCCATTCATGGAATTTAATTTATGCATTGCAAGAAGCATTGAAGCGATTTGAAGATGAAGAGGCATTTGAAAAAATAAAAGAGGCGTATGCTTATATTGAACAAGCTATTACTACTATGGGTTTAAAGCTTGTTTCACCTAAAGATCATGCCGCTCAAATTGTTCTTACCATTCAATTAAACGAAGGGCAGTCTTCTAAGGCAGTAGGTGATGCATTAGCATTACAAGGATATATTGTTCATTATGAATCAGCATATTTACAAAAGAATAACTGGATTCAAATAGCATGTCTGAATCACTATAAAGAACGTGATATGAAGAGGATGTTAAATTGTTTGCAGATGTGTGTCTTAAAGAAGGGCGTACAGGTATGACAAATGTTTTCTTAACATAGTTGGTTGCGTATAAAGGAGTTATTATTTACGAAAACTGAGGAATGACAATAGAGTAGATCATAAATCATTGGAAGAGGTGTTAGTATGATAACTAGTAAACTACCATTACATATAGCAGACATTAAAAAGGCTCAAAAAATTCTTGATAGAAACGTTCGTAAAACACCATTAGTAAAATCTTTTTATTTGACTAGTAAAACTGGTGGAGAAATTCATTTGAAGTTAGAAAATATGCAATTAACGGGTTCTTTTAAATTCCGTGGTGCATTTAATAAAATGTCGCAGCTTACAGAGCAAGAAAAAGAGAAAGGCGTTATTGCATGTTCGGCAGGTAATCATGCACAAGGTGTTGCTTTATCTGCTCATTTACTTGGTATTAAGAGTAAAATCGTAATGCCAATTTCTGCACCTCTAGCGAAAGTCGAGGCTACCAGAGGATATGGATCAGAAGTTGTTTTATACGGTGAAACTTTTGATGATGCGAAGGCAAAATGTGAGGAGATTATAAGAGAAACAGGTGAAACATACTTACATCCATATGACGATGTAGAGGTAATGGCTGGTCAAGGCACAATTGGCTTAGATATTCTTGATGATATGTGGGATGTTGATACGGTTATTGTGCCAATTGGCGGAGGCGGAATTATTTCTGGTATTGCTGTTGCATTAAAATCTTTTAATCCATCAATCAATATAATTGGTGTACAAGCAGAAAATGTTCATGGGATGAAGGTATCTTATGATAAAGGGACAATCGTAGAACATTACGAGGCACCTACTATAGCAGATGGTTGCGCAGTTAAAATACCAGGGAATTTAACGTTTGAAGTTGTAAAAGAATTAGTAGATGATATTGTAACAGTATCAGAAGGTGAATTAGAGGTAGCAATGAAAGACTTATTACAACGTGGAAAGGCTGTAGTAGAAGGTGCGGGTGCACTAGCTACTGCTGCTCTGCTTGCAGGGAAAGTTGATCAATATATTAAAGGGAAAAAAGTAGTAGCGGTTATATCTGGTGGAAACGTAGATTTGCAACGTATTTCAAGTGTATGTGAGCACTTTTTTGTAGCTAATGAAGTAAAATAATATTTATAATAAAGTGAAAATACCTCATTGATTATTAATTGTATCAATCGGTATTTTAAGAGGTAAATTAGTTTTATGAAAGAAGAGCTAAGGGGAATCATCTTAGCTCCTTTTTTATCCCGCATTAACGGGCAGTAAAACTCCCACCTCAAAATTCAGCTGGAGCAAAGAAGTTAGGTGGGAGATCAACTGCCTGTAAACGCCCGATTGGTGAAGGCTAATAATCAGTGGGGGATGAACAAAACCCCCACTGATTAAAGTTTCACTTTATTATGCTTGCGCTGAAGTAAATAATGACTCCATTTTTATTTTACTCTTTTCTCTAATTTCAGCATCCGCATGTCGCATAACATATTTATGCGCTACAGCGATTGCTAAAACATCATCTAATAAGCCAATCCCGATAATAGCAGCTATATCTGGAATGAAATCGATTGTTAATACGTAGTAGGATAAAGCGGCTAATATAATGAGTTTCGCTTTAGTAGGTAACTCTTTCTTTTTCATTGTGTAGAATAAAATAATACTTTCATATACGCTGGATTTTCCGAGGTTTACTGAGCTTTTTTTGAATTTTTTCCAAAGTGTCTGTTTCTCCATATAAACACTCCTTTTACAAAAACATAGATTTTTTAAAAGGATGGACAAAGAAGCGAAAGAATAATCAATTTTATTATTTTTTCTTATTGTATATTTCCATAAGAAATAGGAAAGTACCTGTTCGAAAAAATAAAATGTGTCCTTTTTAATTCATAGATTCGGCGATTTGAATCAAATCCTTAGCATTGTATTTTCCTTTTATATGTAGTTTGTTACCAATTGCGATTTTATATTGAAAATCTTCTTTTTGAAATATAACCCTCATATGCTAAATCAAAATGAGGGTTATATAATGCTTTCATATTATTTTTTAAATTATAGAACTTCGTTCTCTTGTGTACATATTGGTCTAATTTATTGTGAACTGGTGAAACAGTGATTTTTAAAATCCCACTAATATTTTCATTATAGTAACGTAGTTCCAAATTATCGTTATAGATGTAACCGTGAAATTGCTGAATTTCGAATGGGAATTTTGTAGGTGTAAGTATGTGTTGTTTAAACTTCATTTCATATTCTTTTACAATAGTAGCTTCTTTCATAAACGGATTAGTTCCATCATAAATTTGATTAATGTGAGATATTATATTGTTTTTTGTTACTATTTCTAAAATGAAACCAATAGTACATACATCACTAGTGTCTTTGAAATAAGCGATAAGAATTGTAGTATCCTCTTTAGGAGACGGTACTTCTATAATGTCATGAAGATGTTTTTCTTTTAGGAAAGTAGGTATTTTAATCCCTGCTGTTATATATGACTGCATTAATTTCTCGTCATTTTTGAGTAAAGCATGTTTAAATTTACTTATTACATCAGTTTGAGCTTTGACCATAATTATTGAGGTGGGCTGGAAGTACAGTAAGAAAATTATACAGAAAATCTTTATTAATTTAGTGTTCAATTTTATCACCCTATAACTATATTTCCGTAAAATTGATATATATATGTATAAGAGCTTATATACTTTAAAAGAAGTTATAGGAGGGAAGAATTTGGGCTCATTATTTGATGTAATAGCAGATATAATTTTATTTTATCCTCGAAATGATGTGAAATTAAAACATCATATTGCGAAGTTAAGTGAGTTTGAGTGGTTTCGAAGGTTACACGAAGATACGAAGTATACAAGTTTAATTTGGAGTAATAGAAAAATTAAGAAGTACATTTTTTCTTCCGAAAATATGGAAGTATTATTAAAATCTGGAAGAAAACAAACCGAATTCGTCCAACTTGTATATAGTGAATATAAAAAGAGAAGGTAAGAATTTTTTTATTTTTCATATTTGGCGAAACAAATGGTACAATGAAAGCTAATGTGAAAAATAAGGAAAAGAAGTGGTCAATATGAAAAATTTTTTAGAATTAGGAATTAGTGAAACTTTTAATCATACATTACGTGAAAATGGAATCACAGAAGCAACACCAATTCAAGAGAAAGCAATTCCTGTTATTATGTCAGGAAAAGATATTATTGGACAGGCGAAAACAGGAACGGGTAAAACGTTAGCGTTCGTTTTACCTATTTTAGAAAAAATCAATCCAGAGTCTAGTGATGTTCAGGCTTTAATTGTTGCGCCAACAAGGGAACTGGCACTACAAATTACAGCTGAAATTAAAAAGATGCTTGTTCATAGAGAAGATATTAATGTGCTTGCGATTTATGGCGGGCAAGATGTTGCACAGCAATTGAGAAAACTAAAAGGTAATACACATATTGTTGTAGCAACACCAGGGCGTTTACTTGATCATATACGACGTGAAACAATTGATTTAAGTAATCTTTCTATGCTTGTACTAGATGAAGCGGATCAAATGCTTTATTTCGGTTTCTTATATGATATTGAAGATATTTTAGATGAGACACCTGACAGTAAACAAACGATGTTATTCTCAGCAACGATGCCAAAAGATATTAAAAAATTGGCGAAGCGTTATATGGAAGAGCCGCAAATGATTCAAGTACAAAGTGAAGAAGTAACGGTAGATACAATTGAGCAGCGTGTCATTGAGACGACAGATCGTGCAAAGCCAGATGCACTTCGTTTTGTTATGGATCGTGATCAGCCATTTTTAGCAGTTATTTTCTGTCGTACAAAGGTTAGAGCAAGTAAGCTTTATGATGATTTAAAGGGATTTGGTTATAATTGTGCTGAACTTCATGGTGATATACCTCAGGCGAAACGTGAAAGAGTCATGAAGAGTTTCCGCGAAGCTAAAATTCAGTACTTAATTGCGACTGATGTAGCAGCTCGTGGACTGGATGTAGATGGTGTCACTCACGTATTTAACTATGATATTCCTGAAGATGTAGAAAGCTATATTCACCGTATTGGCCGAACAGGACGTGCAGGTGGATCAGGTCTTGCAATTACGTTTGTTGCAGCGAAAGATGAAAGATATTTAGAAGAAATTGAAAAAACGCTTGGTGCACCACTGCAAAGAGAAATAATTGAACAACCGAAGATAAAACATGTAGATGAAAATGGAAAACCGGTACAAAAGCCGGCTCCAAAGAAATCAGGTCAATATCGTCAAAGAGATAGCCGTGAAGGTTCAAGAAGTGGTTCAAAAGGTGGACCAAGAAACGATTCAAGAAATAGTTCGAGAAATGATAACAATCGATCATTTAATAAGCCAAGTAATAAGAAAAGTGGCCAGCAAAGACGTGGCCGTTAAATAGTTATTATTCAAAAAGAGTCGCAAAGTGTTGCGGCTCTTTTTTGTTTTTATACAACGAAGTCGATATAAGTACAAGGGTGATTGCATAGAAACAACCTTTAAAATTTCATTTACCGTATTAAATAATTTAAAATTCATAAAGGAAATATAAAGTAGGTTGTTGTATATATACGATAACAGGAAACTTTTTACATACTAAACATATACTTTAAATAAACCGACAGTCGGTCCGTAGGAAGGAGTACATGAATGAGGATCGTAAAAGAATATGGGGAGCGTAGAAATGAAATTTTAGAAACTGCTGAACGTTTGTTTGTTACAAAAGGGTATACGAAAACTACAGTAAATGACATTTTAAAAGAGATTGGTATAGCAAAGGGGACGTTTTATCATTATTTTAAGTCGAAAGAAGAAGTAATGGATGAAATTATTATGAGGATTATTAAAGCAGATGTTGCTAAAGCGAAGGCAATTGTCTCTAATCCTAATATCCCAGTTTTAGATAAGTTATTTCGAGTTTTAATGGAACAATCACCAAAATCAGGAGATGTAAAAGATAAAATGATTGAACAATTTCATCAGCCAAATAATGCGGAAATGCATCAAAAAAGTATAGTACAATCAATTATTCATTTATCTCCTGTTTTAGCAGAGATTTTAGAACAAGGAATCGCTGAAGGCATATTTTCTACTCCATACCCACAAGAAACGATTGAATTATTACTCTCTTCAGCACAGGTCATATTTGATGAGGGTTTATTCCAGTGGAAGCCGGAAGAAATGATGAGGAGAGCTAAAGCTTATATCAAAATGATGGAAGCATCTGTTGGAGCGAAAGAGGGAGCCTTTGATTACATGGTGGAGGTTTTAATCAAACAGAAATAGTAATTTTCTGTTTGGATATTATCGACCGACAGTCGGTCTGAATCGAATGAAAGGTGTGATAAGGATGTCAGCTAGTATAAGGTCTTCGATGAAAGATTTTCACTTAATGGTGAGTGGACAAATTATTACTATTTTAGGTTCAACACTTTTACGTTTTGCCCTGTCATTATATGTGCTAGATATAACAGGGCGTGCTGATATATTCGCAGGGTTATATGCGGTAACGAGTATTCCGTTTTTGCTAGCCCCTCTTGGCGGAGCGATAGCAGATCGTTTCAATCGCCGTAATTTAATGGTTATTTTTGACTTTATCAACGCTGCGATTGTATTAAGCTTTATAGTTTTGTTATTTACTGGACCTGTATCTATTATATTGATTGGAACAATTATGTTTTTACTAGCAGTCGTTAGTGCAATGTATTCACCTGTTGTAATGGCGAGTATTCCGCAATTAGTTCCAGAGAATAAGTTAGAGCAAGCGAACGGTATCGTAAATGGTGTGCAAGCATTGTCAAATATAGTTGCTCCTGTATTAGGAGGAATATTGTACGGCATAATTGGTTTGAAAATGCTCGTAATAATAAGTTGTCTTACTTTCTTTTTATCTGCGATTTTAGAAATATTTATTAAAATACCTTTTATAAAAAGAGCACGAGAAAGCCATATAATACCGACAATTGTAAAGGATATGAAAGAAGGATTTATATATGTTTTAAAACAACCATTTATTTTGAAATCTATGCTTTTAGCTGCATTACTAAATTTAATACTGACACCGCTATTTGTTGTTGGTGCTCCAATTATTATACGAGTAACAATGGAAAGTAGCGACACATTATACGGAATTGGAATGGGATTGATCGATTTTGCTACTATTTTAGGTGCATTATTAATAGGTTTTTTTGCGAAAAAGCTACAGATGAAAACATTGTATTACTGGATGCTTTTAATAGCTTTATTAGTAATACCAATGGCACTTTCAGTTATGCCGGTTATTCTTAATTTAGGATACTATCCACCATTTATCCTCTTTATACTTTCTTCTATTCTAATTGCAATGATCATGACAATTGTATCCATCTATGTGATTACTGTAGTCCAAAAGAAAACACCAAATGAAAACCTAGGGAAAGTAATGGCAATTATAACAGCGGTATCTCAATGTATGGCACCAATTGGGCAAGTCATTTATGGTTTTATGTTTGAAGGATTCAGTATGAAAATTTATTTACCTATATTAGTTATTAGTTTCATAATGATAATAATAGCTATAGTGACGAAGAAAATATTATGGAATGAAGGGAACTAGCTCCATATGATTAGGAGAATGTTAAAAAGAGATTTCTCTCAAAATAAAATGATAATTACCATTCTATTTATGTTTATCATGTTATCCAGTCTTTTAATGGCAAGTGCTTCAAGTAACGTTATAAATCTATTGAACTCAATGGATCAATTGTTTAAAGTATCAAACGCACCGCACTTCGTACAAATGCATGCCGGAGAAATAAACCAAAAGTCAATTGATTCATTTGTAGCGCAAACTCCTTTTGTAAAAAAACAACAAACAGCAGAGATGGTTCAAATAGGCGGATCTAACATTTTTATAAAGAAGAAAAATCAAGCGGAACATAATAGTGTAATGGACATTAGCTTCGTTAAGCAAAATACTATTTTTGACTTTTTATTAGATTTAAATAATGAAGTGATCGATGTTAGGAAAGGGGAAATAGGTGTACCAATTTATTATATGCAAAAATATAATTTGCGTATTGGAAATAAAATATGGGTTGTGAAAAATAATAATGAGCTAGAATTTACTATTTCGGCATTTGTTCGTGATGTTCAAATGAACCCATCACTTGTTAGTTCAAAACGATTTGTAATAAGCGATGAAGACTTCGAAAGAATAAAGGGGAATTTTGGAGAAAGTGAATATCTTATTGAATTCCAGCTAACAGATTTAGATAAAATAAATGAATTTGAAACTTTATACCAGTCATCAAACTTACCTCAAAAAGGTCCCTCTATTACGTATTCACTCTTTAAAACACTCAATTCATTAACAGATGGAATAATAGCTGTAGTACTTATCATAATAAGTGCATTATTAATGCTAATCGCGATTTTATGTATTAGATTTACGATTATGACTTCAATGGAAGAAGAGTATCGGGAAATTGGTGTTATGAAAGCTATCGGCATTCAAAGTAAAGATATTCAAAAACTATATGTAACAAAATATGTTGTTATTTCCGCTATCGGATGTATATGTGGATATATCCTTTCGTTATTTGTTACAAAAATATTTATCTCTAACATCGCACTTTATATGGGGACAGCTAATAAAAGTATTTTATATTATGTTGTGCCATTGATAGTCACAACATTGTTATTTCTAGCCGTTATCCTTTTTTGCCGCATCATTTTGCGGAATTTCAGGAGAATTACAGCAATAGACGCTTTACGATCAAGAGATAAACTAGGAAAAAGAAAGATTAGAAGATTTTTTTCTCTCTCTCAAACTAAAATTACAAATGTAAATATATTTATTGGTATACAAGATGTAGTAAAACGCTTTAAGTTATATCGCGTATTAAGTATCGTTTTAATCATAGCCGTGTTCATGATTGTTGTACCTGTTAACTTTTTGTATACGATTCAGTCACCGAAGTTTGTAAATTACATGGGAACAGGAAAAAGTGATATTCGAATAGATTTACAGCAATCTGAAAATATAGAGAAACGATTTAAGGACGTAATTTCATATATACGAAATGATGAAGAAGTAGAAAAATATGCAGCATTTGTAACGAGTACATTTAAAATGGTGAAAGCTGATGGTACACATGAAAACTTAAATGTAGAAGTAGGAGATTTCACTCAATTTCCAATAGAATATGTTAAAGGTATGGCACCAAAAAATGAAAATGAGATCGCTCTCTCTTATATGAACGCAAATGAATTAAAAAAGAATGTAAGGGATGAGATCGTTTTATTTGTAGAAGGAAAAGAGAAAGTGCTAATTATTACTGGTATATATCAAGATGTAACAAATGGTGGCAAAACAGCTAAAGCGAGCTTTTCTTATAATAAAGAAAATATATTATGGTACGTAGTAAATGTAGATATGAAACCCAAAATGAATCTGCAAGAAAAAGTGAAGGAGTATAAACAAAATTTTAATTCTGCAAAAATAACAGATACGGATAATTATTTATCTCAAACTTTAGGAGAGACAATTAAACAATTAAGACGCGTGACACAAGTGGCAATTTTGATTGCTATATTGATATCGGTTTTAATAACTGCGATGTTTTTTAAAATGTTATTAGTAAAAGATTCTTCGCAAATATTAATTATGAAAAGTATCGGCTTTTCCTACAAAGATATTCGTATACAATATGTTACTCGTTCTATTGCTATAGTATTAGTAGGTATTTTAACAGGGACATTTATAGCTGCTACGTTTGGAGAAACACTAATAAGCTGGTTAGGTTCATTTATGGGAGCAGCTCACATAAAGTTTGTTGTTAATCCGATCATTTCTTATGTAATATGTCCAGCTATTTTATTTATATCTGTGACCGTAGCAACACTTTTCAGTAGCTTTACAGTAAAACAAACAAATGATTTAAAGCTAAATGGGGAGTAGGAGGTGTGTAATTTGAAAAAAATTTTAGAAGTAAAACAATTAAATAAAAAATACGCAATGGATGGAAATAAAACTTACCATATGTTAAAAAATATAAATTTAGAGATTTATGGGGGAGAGTTTATATCGGTCATGGGACCTTCTGGTTCAGGGAAATCGACGTTACTATATAATATTAGCGGAATGGATCAAATGTCATCAGGAAGTGTGAAAGTTGATAGTAAAGAAATAACATGTATGAAAGAAGAGGTGTTAGCAAAATTACGACTCAGCGAAATGGGATTTATTTTTCAACAGAGCAATCTTCTTAGAAATTTGAATCTTTTTGATAATATAGTTTTGCCTGCGTATTTAGCAAAAGTTGAGAGCAGGAAAATAATAAATAAACGTGCACTTGAATTGATGAAGAAAACGGGAATTAGTCAAATTGCAACTAATAATATAACTGAAGCATCAGGAGGAGAATTACAAAGGGTATCTATTTGTAGAGCACTCATAAATAAACCTAATATTATTTTTGCTGACGAACCAACGGGTGCTTTGAATTTAAAAGCGACAGAAGAGGTAATGGATATTTTAGCAAATATAAACCGTATGGGAACTACAATTATGCTAGTTACTCATGACGTAAAGGTAGCAGCTAAAACAGAAAGAGTTCTTTTTATGGTGGACGGAGAAATTGTTAGCGAAATACAGATGGGTAAGTATAGAAACGATGATTTGAAAGTGCGAGAAGAGAAGTTGTTAAAATGGTTAACCGTACTTGGATTTTAAAGAGATAATATTTTTGACTCCTATTGAATATAGGAGTTTTTTCTTTGTTTGAAAGTTCAAAAAGAGATATAATAATTTTCTGACTATTGATTATGGAGGGGTATAAATGAAAAATGAAACGCTACGTACACAAGAAGATATATTAAAAATGCTTGATTCATTATTAAGATCTGCAGTACCATTTTGGAATGAATTTTACACGAATAGAGAAAAGGATGTTCCTTTTTTTGCAAATGTTCCAGATGAGAATTTAGTTTCATATATACAAAAAGAATGGATTTCAAAAGGGAAAGTGTTAGAGCTTGGATGTGGTCCAGGAAGAAATGCAATTTATTTAGCGAAACAAGGGTTTGATGTAACAGCCGTAGATTTGTCTATAGAAGGAATTAATTGGGCCAAAGAGAGGGCGTTAGAAAACGGAATAGAAATACAATTTGTTTGTGAATCGATTTTTAATTTGGATTTTCAAGATGAATATGATTTTGTATATGATTCCGGTTGCTTGCATCACATTCCACCACATAGAAGAATGAATTATGTTGATCTAGTTAAAAACTCATTAAAATCGGGTGGTTATTTCGGATTAACATGTTTTGCAGCAGGTGATTTGAATGAGCGAAATGGATCGGAAATAACGGACTGGGATGTGTATAGAGGATGGAGTTTGCAAGGTGGTCTTGCATATTCAGAAGAAAAGTTAAGAGAGATATTTAAAGAATTTGAAGTAATTGAAATTAGAAAAATGAAGCAAATTGAACAACCAAATAATATGTTTGGAGAATCATTTCTTTGGACAGCATTATTTAAGAAGAAATAAAACATAGATAATTGACAAACTCATCGTTTTTATAGACAATACACTTATAAGAATATACGTTCGGTTTTATTGTCCGATGTATGTTTTGCATAAATACATAACAAGGGGATGTCTCTAAATGAGTAACACAAATCAAAAAATCACTACGTTTTTAATGTTTGAGGGAAAAGCTGAAGAAGCGATGAATTTTTACACGTCGCTATTTGATCAATCAGAAATTGTAAACATCTCTCGTTACGATGAAAAGGGACCTGGTAAAGAGGGAACTGTAATACATGCAACATTCACGTTAAATGGCCAAGAATTCATGTGTATCGATAGTTATGTAAAGCATGATTTTACATTCACTCCATCTATGTCTCTTTATGTAACTTGTGATACGGAAGAGGAAATCGAAACAGTTTTTAATAAACTAGCACAAGATGGAAAAGTTCTTATGCCTTTAGGTTCATATCCGTTTAGTAAAAAGTTTGGCTGGTTAAATGATAAGTATGGCGTATCTTGGCAGTTAACTCTTGCTGGAGATGAATAATTAAAATAATATGGTGACATTAACGTCATAACAAAAGGGATGATTCAAGACTAATATGTATCATCCCTTTTATTTTTTGTTTTACAAACGTCACTGGTTTTTAAAGAACGTTTCATTATTATAACTAAAGAAGAAAGACCATCGTTATTCAATAAGATTAAAATAGATTTAGCTACCCGTTGTATTTATAACAACTTTAGGTTTTTATATAATATAAAACTGCTAATTTAATTTTTCAGCTTATCTAGTAATTGAATTCATTAACTGGAAGAAGTATTCAGGTTTATAAGTCTTATTTAGGTTATACCATGAATGTAACGTATCTGATGCAAATACATCAATTTTTTTCAATACTTCCATTGCAAATTCCAGAGGAGCTACTCCTGATGCAGTAATCAAATTTTCATCACATACTGCAGGTTCCATCTTATAAAGTTGTTCTCCTTTATAATTAGGACAAACCATTTTAATATATTCTAAATCATTGCTTGTATGTTTTCTAGAATCTAGGTATCCAAAGTTCGCTAACCCCTCAGTTGCACCACAAATGGCAGCAACAATAGTGCCGAGTTTTAACGCTTCACCAATTTTTTTTAAGATAGGGTGATGAATGCTTTCTCCCCAAGTAGTCCCTCCAGGTAAAACTAAAAGATCGTTACTCTCAAGAGTACATTCATCAAGGGAAATATCTGGCTTTATGCTCAGTCCTCCCATCGTAGTAATAATTTCATTATTAGCTCCTACTGTAACTACCTTTAAAGGGGCTAACTCTTTTTTGAAATATCTTCCTGAGTTTAGTTCTGCAATTAAATGTCCATATTCCCAGTCTGACATCGTATTAAATACATAAAGATAAACTTTTTTTGTTTGCATACAATAACACTCCAATCACAATTGAGTTTTTTAAAAAAATATTAATAAATAAATTTTACAATATTTATCATTTGAATTTAACCTATTTCTTTAAGAATTCTTTAAAAAGTAATTTGGATACTTTATTTGAAGGTATGGTTTAAGAATTAAACAGCCTTCAAAAAATATAATAGTTGAAATTTGTGGGTTTTAGAATGAAGAAATTAGGCTCAATATACCAACTTAATTATTCATAATTGAGTTGTGGTATAATTTACATACAGGGGGAAAGTAGATGACACAACATAAAGAAGAGCAAATGAATGAGGCATTAGCATTATTTTACTTTGCATATAAAACTTTCACAGAAAAACCAGATGAAATAATAAAAGAATATAGTATACAGCGTGTACATCATAGAATTTTGTTTTTTATCGCTCGTTTTCCAGGGCTTAGTGTAAATGAGCTGCTATCACTTTTAGAAATAAGTAAACAAGCTCTTCACGGACCGTTGCGCCAACTGTTAGATAAAGGACTTATTGAGAGTAATGAAGCTGCACATGATCGTCGTGTGAAACAGCTGTCTTTAACAGAAGAAGGAACAGACTTAGAGAAAAAACTGAGCGATGTTCAAAGAGAGCAAATGGGAGCTATTTTTGAACAGTTTGGCGAATCATGTGAAGAAAATTGGCATCAAGTTATGAATGAAATGGCAAATAGCCGTTCAGGATTTGATGCATGGACGTCTAAGCGTGAAATACCAGTAGAATAAAAGATAGAAATAGTATCTTATTTTGTAGTTTGAAAAATCATAAATTTTCATCTGTATATTTGGCAACTATGGATAAAAAATTCACAATACCAAAAACTTTATATGTGTACGTATTGAAATTTTAAAATTCATATTTCCGAGAGGGGAATTATAATGATAAAACTTGTACTCATTCGTCACGGACAAAGTTTGTGGAATCTTGAAAATCGATTTACAGGATGGACAGATGTAGTTTTATCAAAGAATGGATTAAGTGAAGCGAGAGAAGCAGGAACAATATTAAAAAAGAATGGATATACGTTTGATATTGCCTATACATCAGTATTAAAACGAGCAATTCGTACATTATGGATTATACTTCATGAAATGGATCTCACTTGGGTCCCTATACATAACTCATGGAAGTTGAATGAACGCCATTATGGTGCACTACAAGGATTGAATAAAGACGAAACTGCAAAAAAATATGGAGATGAACAAGTTCATATTTGGAGAAGAAGTATAGATGTGAGACCGCCTGCACTTACTGAAGATGATCCCCGATATGAAGCGAATGATCCGAGATACAAAACGTTAAAAAAAGGCGAGTTCCCATTAACTGAATGTTTAGAGGATACGGAGAAAAGAGTAGTTGATTATTGGCATGCAAAAATCGCACCGGCATTAAAAAATGGTGAAAAAGTAATTATTTCATCACACGGCAATACGATTCGTTCACTTGTGAAATACTTAGACAATCTCTCAAATGATGGTGTAGTAACATTAAATATACCGACTAGCATTCCGCTTGTTTATGAATTGGACGAAAATTTACATCCGATTCGTCATTATTACTTAAGTATGGACGGGGAAGTACCTGAAGGGGAAATTCCGAAACATATTTCTTTTTAATGTGAAAATTTGAAACGCATGCTTGTCTACATATACAATGTAGATTCATGATAAAAGACGTGGCCTGCTTCTAATGTATATGCGATGTAGCTAACTTTAGAAGGTTGTCCACGTCTTTTGTCATAAAGATGGCTCTTTGCGCATGTAATGGTATCGTGAGTAGTTTTGGAATGGAGGGTGATGTGATTGACGATCTCTAACATTCGAATCGGCTTATTTATTTTAGCAATCGTCTTTATTGTTCTTATTTTCTTTTATTGGAAAAATGAAGAATTGTGTGAGGAGAAGAAACAGCGAATTCGAAAAACGTGGTACGGTTTGTTCATAACATCAGTCACAGTTTATTTCACGATAAAAGGAATAGATTTAACCCTCTGGAAAAATCTTTTAATGTTTACTGCGATGGTAATTTTCGTTGATATTGCATTCATTTTGACACCTAACATTTCAGAAATATGGGGTGCGAAATTCAGTGATATCGGAAAGACGGTCCAATCAATTAAACGGTCATTAATTGCTTCAAAAGCAAGAGGAGAAATATATACGACAATTATTCAAAATGTAAATCCAGCAGCATTTGGGACAATGGAATGGCACACGGAAGAAGAATATACAAAAAGTTTAAACGCATTTCTTGATTCGTATGGTGAAAAAGTAGGTGCGAAAATTGTTGTATTTGAAGCAGCGAACGAATTAAATACGAATTTCCGTGGTATTCGCTCTCAATTTAGTATTACAGTACCTCTAGAACATATAGAGCAATTGAATGGCCAGCAAGCGGTTCAAGTAGAAAATGTCGGAATTATACCAGCAAAAATAGTGAATGATGTTTTTATTGTTATTGATGGGAAGAAGAATAACCTTCAAGATCGAGATTTTGAAAATGTATATAATTTAACAATACATCATAGTTATTTTTGTAAGTAGGACAGAATCTTTTTCTGTCCTTTTCATCTATACATAATGTTTAAAAAAATTCGGACACAGTTGTATAAAATAGGACAATCATTCCTACACTAGCACGTAGAGGTGATTGTAGTGATAAAAGAATATGATAATGATTTTTTTAAAGAAGAAAATGAAGATGCAACAGATTTTTCTTTAATAAAAGGAGATACTTTGCAGCAAGTAGAAGAGTTAGAAGAAGAATTAAAAAGAAAGTGATAAGTGTACACTCTGTTTGCATTTGCTATATAATATAGAAGGTTGTATCTTTTGTAAAAGGGGGAGAAGAGATGGCAGAAATAAACGCTCAAAAAACTTCGTTTTTTAAAGAGAAAAAGGAAGAATCAAATACAGATTTCTCTCTTGTGCAAGGTGCATTAACGGAAAAAATAAATCATTTAGAAAAACTGATTGATGGAAAAACATCTAAATATATACAACATAAGAAATTGAAGGAGAATGCATAAATGTGTTCTCCTTCAATTTTTAGTTTCATTATCGATAGGGAAGTATTCAATACGTAAAATAAAGGTAAAATGGTGAATCATGGTATAATAGAAGAGGATTTAAGTTTATTACATATTGATTTGTATTTGAGAGAGGAGCTTCAAAATGTATTCTACTTTAGAACAATTAACAAAGCACCCTGTATTTTATCATTTTGCAGAAATTTCAAAGATTCCTAGAGGATCAGGTAATGAAAAAGAAATTAGTGATTACTTAGTGAGTTTCGCAAAGGAACGTAATTTAGAAGTTATTCAAGACGAAGCGTTAAATGTCATTATAAAAAAAGAAGCTACTACTGGTTATGAGAATGTTCCAGCTATTATCATTCAGGGGCACTCTGATATGGTGTGCGAAAAAAACCAAGCGACAGTTCATGATTTTGAGAAAGATCCAATTGAATTAAGAATTATTGGTGATATGTTATATGCAAGCGAAACTACATTAGGTGCTGATAATGGTATTGCCGTTGCATATGCATTAGCATTATTAGATTCAACAGACATTCCGCATCCAGCTTTAGAAGTTGTTATTACAACTGAAGAAGAAACGACAATGGGCGGTGCATTCGCTGTCGATTCAAATCATTTTGACGGAAAAATATTTATTAATATTGATTCTGAAGAAGATCATAAATTACTAGTAAGTAGCGCAGGTGGTGCGAAAGCAGTTGAAACGATTTCAGTGATTTGGGATGAAGCGCCAGTAGATATGGACACATACCGACTATATGTTGGTGGACTTAAAGGTGGACATTCTGGTTTGGAAATTGATAAACAACGCGGTAATGCGAATAAAGTATTAGGACGAGTTTTACGTGATTTATCAATTCACATTCAATTTAATATGAGTGAAGTTCATGGCGGCTTAAAAACAAATGCAATTCCGCGTGAAAGTGTAGCTACAATTTTATTACGTGCAGAAGATGTACAGCAAGTAGAAGAAAAACTAAAATCATGGACACATATTTTACAAGAAGAGCTGCGTGCTGTTGATCCGGATGTTCATGTTTCACTTACAAAAGTAGAAGAAAAGGCGGAAAAAGTCTTTTCTAAAGAAACACAAAAACAGCTTATTTCTTCATTATTCTTAATTCCAAATGGTATACAAAGTATGAGCATGGATATTAAAGGTCTTGTAGAAAGCTCAACTAATTTAGGAGTTATTCAAACACTGCAAGATGAGATTAAATTACGAAGCGAAGTGAGAAGTTCTGTAAGTAGTTTAAAACAACATATTGTAGATGAAATTAAGTATATTGCGGAATTAGTAGGGGCAACATTTGAAAAAGAGTCTGAGTATCCAGAATGGCCATATAATCCTAATTCGCCTATCCGTAATTTATTCGAAAAAGTGCACCAAGAAAAATACAGCAAAGATGCTGAAATCTTCGCAGTACATGCAGGAATTGAGTGCAGTGTATTTGTTCAAAAAATGCCTGAGTTAGATGCAATTTCATTCGGTCCAGATATCTTTAATGTTCACACACCAGATGAGCATATTAGTATTTCTTCTGTTGTGAATAACTGGGGATTCTTTGTTGATGTAATGAAGGGAACGAAAGAATTAGCTAAGTAATAACCGATGAATTTAAGAGCAGCCCATAAAAATTTATAGGCTGCTTTTTTGTATTGAATTTTTTATAAGTTTTGAGTATGGAAAATATAATGAACTTACATTACGTATATGAAGTGGAAATTTCATATACCGTATTTTATATAAAATATAAATAGTTTCAAAAGAAATAAAGTATAACAAATCCGTATTTATAAAAACAGCTTTATTATACTTTTCTCTATTTGACTTGTATAATTTATTACGTTATGATTTTTCATTATAACTGAAAGGCTTGAAGATAATGATTCGTCGTTTGAAAAAGTTTAAAAATGTCGCTGTCGTATTAAGCTTCTAAGTAAATTGCAAAAATCTACAATACTTAGAAGCGAGGAATATAGTTATGAAGCATCCATTATTTAATCATTGGTCTGAAACAAAGTATTTAAAAGATATAGTAACAAATCCACTCATTGAAGTAGGAGAGTACTCCTATTATTCAGGGTACTATGGAAATCAAAATTTTGAAGATGGTTGTGTAAGGTATTTATGGGGCGATGCTAAGTCCCAAGCACTTTTCAATCCAATTGAACAGATGGGTTGGCACCTTGATAAACTCATTATTGGAAATTATGTTTGTATTGCAAGTGGAGTTGTCATTTTAATGGGTGGGAATCATAACCATCACCCTGAATGGATTACAGTGTATCCATTCGTTGAGCAAATCGGACAATCTTATGAACCGAAGGGTGATACAGTCATTAAAAGTGATGCCTGGATTGGTATGAATGCTATAATAATGCCTGGCGTTACAATCGGTGAAGGTGCAATCGTTGCGGCAGGATCTGTCGTATGTAAAGATGTTCCGCCATATACAATAGTGGGCGGTAATCCTGCTAAGGAAATAAAAAAACGGTTCACTGATACAGAAATTAATATGCTAATGGAAATGCGTTGGTTTGATTGGGATAGAGAATTGATTGAGAAGGCAATTCCTCTTTTATCTAGTCCAGCCATTGAACCATTATTTGCTTTTTATAAAAATGAAGTGAAAAATAAATAAATCAGCTAGAAAAACTACATTCAATATAGGATGTAGTTTTTTTATTACAAAAAACTAATAGTTTAGAATAAGAATAATTAATATCTGGTATGATTCTAGCAAATAGTTGGATTTAATAATTGAAATTCTTAATATCCAATAAACTAACGCTAGTAGTAAAATCTGTATAAAATAGTTGTCAATTTTAATATCTGATTAATATAGCACTTACAATATATTTTTTGTGAAATTGAAATGAAGTAGCAAGTTATGTTAAATTAAACATTATTCCAAAGTCACGAAGATAAAAGTCATTAAAATATTGTGTTATGGTTTCTTATATCAACCCACTAATTATTAAAATTTTTTTAAAAAAACAACAAGTACATGCTTTGTTTTATATTAATTGTATTTAAGGATGCATGTAATATATCAACTCTATTAAATAAATTAAATATAAAAAGCCAAACGAACTTTAAAAATCACACTGCCATTAGAGGAGAGAAAGATATGAATACAATCATGATTGTAGAAGATGATATAAAAATCGCTGAATTACTGGGAACGCATATTGAAAAATATGGATACCAAAGTGTTATGATAGAGGATTTTGAAAATGTTTTAGATACATTTCAAAAGATTAAACCAGATTTAGTACTATTAGATGTAAATCTTCCTAATTTTGACGGCTATTATTGGTGCCGCAAAATACGGGCTATCTCTACTTGTCCTATTATATTTCTATCTGCAAGGAGTGGAGAGATGGATCAGGTTATGGCTTTAGAAAATGGTGGTGATGACTACATTACAAAACCGTTTTATTATGAGGTTGTAATGTCTAAAATTCGAAGTCAAATCAGAAGAGCATACGGTGAATATGCTCCTAAAGTAAAAGAACGAATAGTTGAGCAATCAGGATTATTTCTGTTCCCAGAAAGGATGGAACTTCAACTAGATGATAAGACAATTTTACTTACTAGAAAAGAAACAACGTTATTGGAAATATTGATAACAAAGTCTCCGCTCCTTGTAAAACGTGAAGTGATTTTAGAACAACTATGGGATAGTTCATATATAGACGAGAATACATTGAGTGTAAATATAGGCAGAATTAGAAAGAAATTGCAAGATTTAGGTATTGAAAACGCACTGGAGACAGTTCGTGGTGCTGGATATCGTTTGCATGCTACTTGGGAGAAGGAAGGAAAGGAATAATGAAATTATTTTTACAAGAACATATTCCACTCATTTGTTATACATTTGCCCAATTGCTTATCATTCTTTTTATATATTGGTTTGATGGTTATCCACATATTTTGACAGCATTATATTCTGTATTTTTGGGTGTTTTTTTATTAATGGGTTATCTAATATATCGTTATTATAGTCATCGTTCATTCTACAAGCGTCTATCAACACCAATGGAAACGTTAAATGAGTCAATAAAAGATAGTGATTTGACGCCATTATCAATGGCCTTAGATAAATTACTACAAACTCAATATCAATATTATCAAAACCAATTAAAAAAATGGGAACGAAAACAACAAGAACAAATGACCTTTATGAATCAGTGGGTTCATCAAATGAAAACACCTCTTTCTGTTATTGAGTTAATTACACAAGATGCAGATGACTCTCGATTTGACAGTATTAATGAAGAAACGGAAAGAATAAAAAAAGGATTAGAAATGGTCTTATATGTTGCTCGTTTAGAAACATTTGAACAAGATTTTCATGTAAACAGATTGCAATTATTGGGAATGATTGATTCTGTTATTCATGAAAATAAACGTCTGTTTATACGTAGTTATGTGTATCCACAGGTAAAAGTAGATCCGAGTCTTATTGTAGAAACAGATAAGAAGTGGTTTCGATTTATACTCAATCAAGTGCTGTCAAATGCAATTAAATATTCATCAAGTAAGAAAGAGAAAGTAATAGTATCGGCGTATTCCAAAGGACGAGCAATTATTTTGGAAGTAAGAGATTATGGAGTGGGTATCCCTACTGCGGATTTACCACGTGTTTTCCATCCATTTTATACTGGAGAAAACGGTAGAAAATTTAAAGAGTCTACTGGCATGGGATTATATCTTGTTAAAGAAGTATGTGGAAAATTAAATCATAAGATTGAGCTAGAATCTGAGGTAGATAAGGGAACAATAGTTAGAATAATATTCCCGTATGCATCTCGTTAACCGATGAAAGAATGATTATTCATCGGTTTTTTCTTTTGAATCTTACAAACTTGTTAGATAAATGTTAGGGAAATCGATATGAGACATACTATATATAGGTTACACTTCATGTATCGAAAAGAGAAATGGAAGGTGAAATACTTGTGGAGATACTACATGTTTCAGATTTAGGGAAAGTTTATCCTGGGAAAATTTCATATACAGCATTATCCCATATTGATTTAAAAATAAACAAAGGTGAATTTGTAGGAATTATGGGGCCATCTGGGAGTGGTAAAACAACGCTATTAAATATGGTGTCTACTATAGATGCTCCAACATCAGGAGAAGTATTAATTCATGGAGAAAATCCATATCTGTTATCTCCAGATCAGTTGTCTTTATTTCGGAGACGTGAATTAGGGTTTGTTTTTCAATCATTTAATCTCCTTAATACATTGACAGTGAAAGAAAATATTGTTCTTCCACTTACGCTTGATGGTGTAAATCCTAGAGAAATGGAAAGGAAAGTGGAAGCTATTGCTGAAAAACTTGGGATAACTGAAATATTAGATAAACGTACGTATGAAATTTCTGGGGGACAAGCACAAAGAACCGCAATCGCGCGTGCTACTATTCATAATCCAAAATTATTACTTGCAGATGAACCTACAGGAAATCTGGATTCAAAATCAGCGCGTGATGTGATGGAACTATTGACAAGGCTTAATAAAGAAAATAGCACAACGATGATGTTAGTGACACATGATGCAATGGCTGCAAGTTATTGTGATCGAATTGTGTTTATCAAAGATGGACAGTTATACAATGAGATTTATTGTGGAGATAATCGCAAAGTATTCTATCAAAAAATTCTAGAGGTTTTAGCATTGTTAGGAGGAAATGCAAATGACTTTTCGACAGTTCGCGTTTAATAACGTCATTCGAAGTAAACGAACATATTTGGCTCATTTTTTAAGTAGTACGTTTGCTATTATGATTTTCTTTACTTATGCATTACTTGCATTTCATCCTAATTTACAAGGCGATCTTGCTACCAGTGTAACAATCAATACAGTTGCAAAGTCAGGATTACAGATATCGCAGGGGTTAATATTTTTCTTCTCATTCTTCTTTATCCTATATTCTGTAAGTGCATTTTTAAAAACAAGAAAAAAAGATTTTGGAATTCTAATGCTACATGGGATGTCACGTTCACAGTTGAATAAATTAGTATTTATTGAAAATATAATAATTGGTATCGCTTCTATTTTAACAGGAATTACAATTGGAATGGCGTTCTCTAAGTTTATCTTAATTATGAGCAACAATCTGTTAATAATTGATAAAGGACTCCCATTTTACATGCCCTTTAAAGCAATTGGAATAACATTTGGAGCTTTCTTCTTACTATTTTTATTTATTTCACTTTTCACTACTCGACTAGTAAATGTAGAGCAATTAGTAGAATTAATAAAAGCAGAGGAAAAGCCAAAGCCTGAACCAAAAGCATCCTTTTGGCTATCTTTATTCGCACTTATTTGTATGGGATTAGGATATACGGCTGTTTTCCATAGTATTAACGCAATTCAGTACAAGGGTTCGAATTATGTATTATTCATGATGGGGGCAGGGGGGAGCTTTGTTGTACTTGGAACGTACTTCTTATTTACCCAGCTCAGTGTGTATGTGTTACGTGCATTAAAGAAAAGGGAAAATATTTTCTTTAAGAAAACAAACATACTAACCATCTCAGATTTAGTGTATCAATTAAAAGATAATGCAAAAATGTTTTTTATGGTCACTATTATTTCTACCGTTGCCTTCACTGCAGTGGGGACTTGTATGGGATTAGGCAACTCATCCATGGCTGAATCGGAAAGTCCTTTTGCATTTTCTTATCAGTCTTATAATAATAACCATTTAGAAAAAGAACATTTAAAAAAAATAGAAAGCGAACTCCATGATGGTGAGTTTAATTTCAAACAGGTGACTTATTCAATAAAACAAATTCGAGATACTCTCTATAACAGTAATTTATTATCAACCGTTATAAAATTAAGTGATTATAATAAGTTAGCTAAGGCATTTGGTTTTGAAAAAGAAAGCTTAAAAGATGAAAATGATAGTGTTGTCATACCTTCAAGAAAAGTTGCTAATACAAAATCTAATCAAAATAACTTTCAATTGTTGTATAGAGATATAAAAAAAGATATGCATGTAAATAAAATACTTACTCCGAAAGAATTACAAGATACAAGAGTAACGATAATTATTGTACCAGACGCTGTATATAATCAAATGATACCGGATCCAGAGAATTACTATTTTGAAAACACTATTAATGGTTTTATTGTGCAAGATTGGGAGAAAACAAAAAAAGTTGCGGAAAATATTGTAGCTGCTTTTCAGAAGGATAATAAAGGTATAAATGAGCATATAGTAGACAGCGAAAAATATACATTTTCGGCTTTAATTCTTACATGGATAGAGATGAGGCAAGGGTTTGGACTTGCATCTATCATGAGTGTATTAATAGGCATTGTTTTCTTTACGTTTGCCGCAAGCTTTTTATATTTCCGGTTATACACAGACTTAGAACGAAATCAGCAGCAATATAAAATGATAGCAAAGGTCGGTTTAAGCAAACCGGAATTAAAGAAAGTTGTGTCACGTCAACTTACATTGTTATTCTTTTTACCAATTTCAATAGCGATTACACATAGTACGGTTGCTTTTATGGCCTTACAAAAGTTAGCCAATTTTTCAGTCTTGGGTAGTTCAGTTATGGTATTAATTTGTTTCTTAGTTTTGCAAATTATATACTTTTACTTTGTTCGTTCTCAATACTTGAAAAAAATGTATAAAACGATTTTTTAATTCAAAAATAATTAAAAGAAGGAGAATATAGGTTGAAAAAAAGACTAAGATTATTAATAGTAGCAGGTATTTCTATTACCATGTTAGGAGCATGTTCATTATTTGGTGCAAAAGATTCTCCAGCAAATGGACTTGCAATAGAGGTTGGCGAGATAGACGAACAAACTAGAAATTCTATAATAGATTTATACAAAGATATAACTATATCAAAAGACTTATATGCAATAAAAAAAGGGACCATAGAAAATAAAAAACACAACATAAAGCTCCCAACGAATTTTGGGGATTCTAATAATAGTGAAGTGCTATTTATAAGTAAAACAACTGCTGAAAAAATGAATAAAAAAGGGCTTATACGTGAGAGAGATAATAATAGTGGACTCACATCTTCAATTCCCCTGGATTCTTTACCCAAAATAAAAAAAGATGAAATTATTTTATTTGCAAATAAAGAATATAAAGACTTGAAAGAACTAACATTTGATGAGAAAAAAATGAATGTTCAATATAAAGGGGATGTATGGCTATCTCCATATCGTGGTGGATCCAACGTGATCCTATTAATTGTAGATGATACATTATTTAAAGAAATAAATGGGAAAGAAAAAACAAGACAATTTCTATCTTTTAATAAATCTTTTGGGAATCTTAATTTAGTCAATCAAGGGAAAGCACCCGAATTAAGAAAGGAAATAGATAAAGTGAATACGGCTTTAGGCACTGAGGACAAGAGAGCCGTCAATTTTGTAAATATTACAGAAAAGTAAAAAATTACGTCTATATGGATAGAACCAGCACCTTCTATATTTATTGATATTTTGTAATATTGAAAAATATAGAAGGTGCTTATTTACCTTGGAGCTGAAATGAAATTCGTTTTACTTAATTTAAAATTTTGCAATAGAATTATTCTAGCAAATAACTTTTTATGATTTACTACTTTATACGGAATTGCATCGTTAAGATGTATCTCACAAATAATTTTTCCAACAGATCATGGATGTGATGTTTAATATTTCTGTTGGTATAACAAATAATATTATTTAATATTGTTCATCGGAATATAAAACGAAATTTTAAAGAGTATCTAAATATATCAAAATAGAACGAATTCAAAATTTTATACTCAATCAAAAAAATTTATAATACACGATATTCGAAACGCTCAATGGATACGGATTTAATTTGGGGACAAGCGAGATACGTGTAAAAATATGTTATAGACTTACTTTTATTATGAATTAGATTTTATACTTTTAGAGAGCGCCATATATGCTCACTTAATGAAAATATCCTTTGTAAACTACGTATTTCCCTCTATTCCTGCAATATGTTTTTTTATTACACCTTCTATATTGCAATTTAAAAAGCAGAATGTATGTCTCGATCTACATATCAGGTGATTGGCATGGAATAACTGCTTTAGAGTTGATTCCAATAGGAATCAATATCTAATTTTGTTTTTTATTATTTGTACTAGAATCAATTATGAAATAATCTCCCCATTATGGTTTGGTTTTTATAGATTATCTTAAGAAAAATTAAGAAATATAATCAGTAGTTCTTAATATGTTTTATTTATAATTCAAATGATTACACAAAATTGTTTCTTCATTCTAAAACCGTAAATTTCTAAGTGTACAAGGGTGTTTTTAGCTTATGGGACTAAAATAATTTGAATAATATTTTATATTCTAACATGGAGGAGACCCAGGAAACTGATTTTAATGTAAAAGTTCATTTTATTACATAAGGTAAATGCAAAATTAATTAAATAGCAGTTTATTTTAAAGAAATGTAAAACGGATAATGAAAAAACAAACGTAGGAGGATATATATGATAAAACCAGTTGTAGATGTAAAAAACATTCAAAAAGTGTACGGTAAATAAGGTGAGAATCAATCACATGTGTTAAAAATTGTATCATTCTCAATTCAAGAGGGCGAGTTTGTAAGAATTATGGGGCCATCTGGTTCTGGTAAAACAACAATATTAAATGTAATTTCGACACTTGATAAAGCAGCGTTATTAAAATTGGAGGAACGGATATTACGAAAATGAAGCAAGGTGAGCTTTCAGATTTCCGTACGTAAAAGTTAGGATTCATTTTCTAAGACTTTAATTTATTAGAGAATTTATCTATTTACGAAAACATTGTACTTCCACTTTCCCTTAAAGGTGTTCCATCACGAAATATTGGGCCGAAAGTAGAAAAGGTAGCTGATATGTTAGGAATTTTAGCAATACTTCAAAAGTATCCATCTGAAGTATCTGGTGGACAAAAACAGCGTTCAGCAGTATGTGCACTTGTGCATGAGCCGGCCATTATAAAGTTTATAAAGGATGCAGCAATGATTCTTTTTTTGTGAGATGGCGAAAAGGGATTTTTTATGTGCAATTTACTATAAGGAGTTAGATTTCTGTATAGTTTTTATTTGCAATTCATTGTGTTTTCTTAACAAAACACCTAGTGCTTTCTTATCTTAAAGGGGAACATATTTATTATTTAGATTGTCTATTACATGTATTACTAAAAATGGATATTCAAATTAAATACAATAAATCCCGTTTGATACCTATTTTTATGTATTACAAAAGTATGAAAGGACTTATTATTTTGAAAAATAAAAGGATGTGTATTGGTGATGGACAAGTTTAATACTTTTACAGATGAAGCATTGCAAGTGGAAACGAAAAAGACATAACTCAAACAGTAGCTTATCAATCATACAAACGTAGGAGGATATATATGACGAAACCAGTTGTAAACGTGAAAAACGTTCAAAAAGTGTACGGTAAAAAAGGTGAGAATCAATCACACGCATTAAAAGGTGTTTCATTCTCGATTCAAGAGGGGGAGTTTGTCGGTATTATGGGGCCATCTGGTTCTGGCAAAACAACATTATTAAATGTAATTTCGACACTTGATAAAGCGACAGGTGGTGTTATTGAAATTGCAGGAACGGATATTACGAAAATGAAACAAGGTGAGCTTTCAGATTTCCGTTCACAAAAATTAGGGTTCATTTTCCAAGATTTTAACTTATTAGAGAACTTATCTATTTATGAAAACATTGCACTTCCACTCTCCCTTAAAGGTGTTCCATCACGAAATATTGGGCCGAAAGTAGAAAAGGTAGCTGATATGTTAGGAATTTCAGCAATACTTCAAAAGTATCCATCTGAAGTATCTGGTGGACAGAAACAGCGTTCAGCAGCAGCACGTGCACTTGTGCATGAGCCGGCAATTATCTTAGGGGACGAACCAACAGGAGCTCTTGATTCTAAAAATGCAACGAGTTTACTTGATGCCATGACAAGCTTAAATAAAGAGCAAGGTGTATCTATTATGATGGTTACACATGATCCGTACAGTGCAAGTTACTGTCAGCGTATTTTATTCATTCAAGATGGTGAGCTATATAAAGAAATTCATCGCGGTGGTATACGTGAAGAGTTCTATAAAGAAATTTTAGACGTACTTGCAGATTTAGGCACACAAAAAGCGTAAGAAAAGGGGTTTGGGCATGTTATTTAAACTTTCCATGTCAGGGTTAAAAAGTAAGTTACAAGATTATATTGTCTTACTTGTTGGTCTTATTGTATCTATTTCAATTTTCTATATGTTTCAAACGCTAGCACTAAATAAAGGGTTCCTTGAATCTAATGCACATGTGGGTCCTATTGTATATATATTCCACATTGGTTCCTTTTTATTAGCAATTGTAACATTTTTTTATATTTTATATGCAAACTCTTTCTTATTATCTCTTCGTCAAAAAGAGTTTGGCATGTACATGATGTTAGGAGCAAAAAAGCATAAAGTTACCTTACTTATGTTTATCGAAACAATCGTATTAGGTGCCGCATCTCTTGTAATCGGAATTGCAGTTGGTGTAGGACTTGCAGAGGGTATCGGTCGGTTATTAATGAAACAATTGGAGTTAACTGGAGAAGGTTACAAAGCTTTGTACATTCCATCTATGGTTGTTACTTGCATCTTCTTCTTTGCATTATTTGTACTATCAGCAAGTATGAATAGTATTAAATTATCACGTATTTCTGTATTACAACTTGTACATGCAGATGCACAAACAGAGCATGTCGCGGTAAAAGGAAAAATGGCAGCTGTAGTTGCATTCCTTGGTCTGATTTTGCTAGGTATTGGTTATGCATCACTGATCTATATACCACATGAAAAAGATCTAGGAACCGTTCCTAAATTAATGGCTCTTGGATTAATCACAGCAACAGTTAGTACTTACATGTTATTTGGATCACTTCTCCCAGTTATGATTAGAAAGTTAAAGAGTAATAAAAAACGTAGTGAAAAAGGGCTTAATGCTTTTACTTTTGCTCAATTAAACTTCCGTATTAATGGCCTAACAAATGTGCTTGCAACGGTAGCAATTCTAGTGGCTCTTGGCGCTGGTGGAATTGCGTGTGGTCTGGCATTTAAAAACGACGTTCTAAAGCAGACTGATAAAGGAACAATTTACGATTCGGTAGTTCATAATCCAACAGCGGAAGAAAAGGACATTTTGAGTGGTATCTTATTCCAAGAGAATCTTGAATATTGCTACAAAGTAGATGATAAGTATGTTTATTATATAAAAGAAGATTTAGAGAAAAATCGTCCTTTAGTAAAAGATAGAAAAAATGGGAAGACGCTGAAAGTTTCAGAGAAAATTCCCATGGATGCATTTGCCTTGTCAAGACAATGGGGTAAAGATGATGGGAAACCAAAACAATGGAGCGACGCTTTCCAAACAATCCAGCCAATGTATATGTATCCTGATCATAAAGTGAAAATTGTCGATCAAAACATATACGATAGTATGAAAGGTACAAAAAATACGGTGTTTATTGGGAAGACAGATGATTTTGGATCATACATAAAAGAATGGAAAAAACTTGATGAATTACAGGTAGCGAAATATAAAAATGTGAAAGCGGAAGAACTGGATAGTAAGTATCAAACATATAATATGAATCATGGTTTTGCCAGCGGACTAATGTTTATGGGTTTCTTCGTTGGAATTGCGTTCTTAGCAATGATGGCGAGTTGCTTAATGTTTAAAATTCTATCTGGTGCATCCAAAGATAATACACGTTATCAAATGCTTCGTAAAATCGGTGTTCGCCGGGAGTTATTAATACAATCGATTTATAAGGAGTTATTCTTTGTATTTTTAGTCCCAGCAATTGTGGGTATTGCTCACATATTAGTTGGTATGAACATGTTTGGTCCTCTTTTAATTGATCCGTACTTTCGTATTTGGTTACCAATTGTTATTTTTGTAGTGATTTACTCGATTTACTACTTGATTACAGTTCAATTGTATAAAGGAATTGTACTTCCGAAAGAAAATTAATGTAATAATGTTATGTATACTAAGTATCAACATAATTGGCCCCCGTATGATGAAGTGAAAAAATACTATGTAAGCAAAATAGAAAGTGAATTTGAGATACAAATATGCAGCAATGAGCGGCAGAAAGTGTTAGAAGAAAAGTAAATACAAGTAGGGGTCGCATTTCATGTATAACTTACAAGAAGTTATGTATGAGCAATTAAAAGAGAAAAATACTATTCTTTCTATATCTTAATAATGAAGGGAAATGAAGAGGCAAGATAGCATCGTTCCTACATTGAGTACTACTTTAACCTCATTTGTAGGAACTCTTGCACTATCCCATTACAATAAAATTGAATAATCATCCAATATTAATTGTTAACTATAATCAAAATTTTGATAGGATGGAATAATTATCAAAATAATATCTTGTATTCATTGTATTTATTATAGCTATTATTTAAAATTGGGTCTGCACCAAAAGAGTGTTAATAAACATAAAACTTGTAAACCTTATTCATCATAAGGATTATCGTTTTAGAAAAGGAGTGTATGTTGAAAAAATTTTTAAAGGTAATTTTAATCTTATTAGTAATATTTATAGGAATTATGTTGGGAAGCATAATTTTAAATAAAACATATCATACAGAGTTTAAGTCTTTAGATAACACGGATCAAAACATGTTAAAAGAATTATCTACTATTTATAAGAGCTTCGAAGAATCGAGTGATAAACTTTGGAATGAAGATTATCGCTTCGAAAAAATGCCATTGGTTCTGATACGTAGTAATAAAGACGGGGGATTCTTTAGACAAGAAGCTTATGCAGTTAATGTACCGGGATTAGAAAATAGTATTTTTGCAAAGGAAATAAAAGTCTCAAATTCTCTGCATCTACCTAAAATCTATCGCTTAACTCGTTTTGATTTTAGAACTATTTCTACCTGGATTCCTTGGAACTTTGGGATAATAAATATTAACGATATGGATGTGTTTTATTTGAAATATTATCCTAAAATGTTTAGTAATCCAGATTTATATTTTGATTTTTCGTCTTTCTTATTACATGAAGCTTTTCATGCTTATAAACAAAAAGATTGGACATATGATGCAAATGATGGAGAGTCTATTCACGAATATCCGATTAATAAAGAAAATTACGCGCTAATGGGATTAGAATTTAAGCTATTAGATAAAGCAATGATTGATACGAACTCAGAAAGTATTAATCAGGCATTATATGATTGGACAATTGTACGTAACTATCGCTATAAAAAATGGCCTCAATTAATTGGAGAAACAAAAACTGAAGCAATAGAAGGTTCAGCACGATACTTAGAGTATCGTTATAGTAAGTTAACTGGTGGAAATCTTATGGTACTTGCAAAGAAACAGAAGCCATATCATGTTACTTTTATGGAGGCGTTCAACTTCGTTGCTAATGGACAGGCAGAATCTCCAAGGTTTTTAGAGCGGAATATGAGATATGAGACTGGTTCAGCCCTTGAATTAAGCATGGACAAAGCAAATATTCCATGGAAAGAAGCTATTGAAGATAGTGCAACCAAACAAGGAAAGACACCATATGAAGTATTAAATACGTACTTTAATATAAATAATACGCCCACAATTGAAAATAAAATCAAAGAAATTAAAGAGAACAATGACTATGAAACACTTTTAGAACAAGGAGAAAAACTGGTGAAAATAAGATTTGAAAAAGAATTTCCTTTAAAGAGCGTATTGAAGAGGATTCTTTTTTCATTTTATAAGTTATATACACTACCGGTGTAATCAAAAAAATTTAATTAAAAGAAGGAATCTCAAAACAATTGTTTTTTATTAAAAGCTAAATTTAATGAAGAAGAAAACTTATTAATTGTAAATGGATCTAAAGAAAATTTTGAACAATATTTAAGACATTATCTTTTATACCGATTATGTTATTTTGGCGCTTTCAATTGCAAGTATATACTAAAGAGAGGATAGAAATGTACCACCTGCTTTTGCCTTTAGTTGTTTAATACGAGAAAAATGTGGAGGAATATGATGGAGTCAAAAATTCTTATTGTTGATGATGATAAAGAGATTAGAAATCTTATCTCTGTTTATTTGGAAAATGAAGGTCTGAAAACTCAAAAGGCAGAAGATGCTATTGAAGCTTTAAAATTGTTAGAAGAAAAGAAGTTCGATCTTATTATTTTAGATATTATGATGCCGAATATGGATGGTATTGAAGCTTGTATGAAGATTAGGGAAGATCGCAATATGCCTATCATTATGCTATCTGCAAAATCTGAGGATATAGACAAAATTCAGGGACTGGCCTCTGGTGCAGATGATTATTTATCAAAGCCGTTTAACCCATTGGAATTAATCGCTAGGGTAAAATCCCAATTAAGAAGGTTTAAAAAATACAATACGTCAATAGAACATAATAAAAGCATTCTAGAAATTGGTGACTTAACCGTGAATACAGATACTCGTCAAGTATGGGTAAGGGGAAAAGAAACAAGGCTAACTCCAAAAGAGTTTGATATTCTCGAACTACTTGTCCGTAACAAAGGGATTGTCCTGAGTGTTGCAAAAATATATGAATCAGTTTGGAAAGAGGTTTTTTATAAATCAGATAATACCGTCATGGTGCATATTACAAAAATAAGAGACAAAATTGAAGAGGATTCTAAACATCCCATTTATATTAAAACTGTTTGGGGAATTGGGTATAAAATATGAAGAATGTTAGTTTCAGAAATAAGATCATTATAAAACTTCTTGGTGCTGTTGCAGTTAGTTTTTTTATTTCATTTGGTTTAACAATCCTCATTTTGGTATACGTCATAGATCCATTATTTATAAAACACGAAGATTTTGGCATGTTTGAATTCAGAATGGTAATGTTGTTCTTATTCACGTTCGCAATCTTCAACTTTATAGTGATTTTTTTGATATTGGTTCGAAAGAAAATAGTATATTTGAAGCTCATTTCTGATAATGTGAATGATATTGCCAATGGAAAACTCGGTTTGACTATTGGGATTAACGGGAAGGACGAATTAACCCAACTTGCTCAAAATATTAATTATATGTCCAAGGAATTGGAGAATACATTTGAACAGGAAAGACGATTGGAACGTACAAAAAATGAACTCATAACCAACGTATCTCATGACTTACGCACACCGTTGACATCTATTATCGGCTATGTAGATTTATTAAAAAGAGGGCAATACGACAGTAAAGCACAATTACAGGAGTATCTCGAAACCACTTATTTAAAATCACAGAGATTGAAATATCTAATTGATGAACTATTTGAGTACACCCGTTTATCAGACATCGATGCTAAGTTAAACATTAATGAAGTTGATTTATCAGGTTTGTTGGAGCAAATAGTTGGAGAATATATTCCTATATTTGAAAAGACAGGTTTAAGTGTTCAAAAATCAATAACGGAAGAAACAATACCTATTTTCATGGATGTAGAAAAAATGGTACGTGTTTATGAAAATCTGTTTATGAATGCGATAAAGTACAGCATGAAACCATCCGAATTATCAATATGTCTTGAACTAATAGGTAACAAAGCAATTTTGAAAGTATCAAATAAAGTCGAGAAGCCGCCTGTTAGCGATCCTAATAAATTATTTGAAAGGTTTTTCAGGGGTGATAAGGCAAGAAAAGATGATCAAGGAAATGGACTGGGACTCGCTATCTCAAAAAGAATTGTTGAACTTCATAATGGTAATATACATGCAGAATATAAAGTAGGCTGGATGTCCTTTATTGTTGAACATCCAATTAAATAGAATGGCTTATGGAATGAAAGGTTCCATAAGCTTTTTTTAAAACTTAAGAAACTTCTTAAGCTAATAATTCAAGTAGGCCATTCATAGTAGAAATGATACTGACAAATTACTTTATTTATTACTATAAGGTGAATACTGGAATGAAGGGGAAGTTCATTGATATCTCTCCGAGTGTTTTTGCCTACAGTATATTTAAGGGGGCAATCACTCACTCGTACTTTAGCACAACAACTTAGTGCCCGTGGTATTACAGTAAATGCAATTCTCCCGGGCATAATTAATACAGAAATGAATGCCGAGACATTGGGGAATCGAGATGGACAGAAATATGCTGCAGGTTTATCGACTTTTAATAGGTGGGGAGAACCTAAGGATATAGCTGATATTGTAGGTTTTCTTTCTTCATCAGACAGTCGTTGGGTAACTGGTGAGTTAATTGATGCACCCGGTTGATCTTGCTTATAATGCTAGAGGGGGGAAATGGTTACTTTTTAAGTTGGAGATTATTGTATTTTTATATGAAAAATAGTTAAACGGATGATTACTTAATCTTGGCTAGATAGCTATGTGTGGTATCCCATGCTCAGCAAGCTAAGATTTTGAAGTATCCTCAAAATGAAAAAATAATCAAATTTCATTTTTCAATGGATAATTAATTTTTAAAAATTATACTAAAATGAAGAAAGGTTAGAAACTTTAAAAATAGCTGCAATTTTAGAGTCTGATATTTTTAATATGAGTAGAGTGATGGATATTATCACATTAATTACTGCACTGTTGATTAGTTATGTATCAGTACTAATTCCACTTCGAAAAATTCAAAAGAAAAACGTTAAAGATGTAATTAGAGAAGAATAGCGGTAGTCATAGCAATATGTGGTTCTGGTGCAAATATAGTAATTTTTGAAAAGAGACTGACAGACCCTGTCAAGTAGACAATAAGAAAAAGGCTAAGCTACCAGTGTGTTTCGATATTCAATCGGGGCACACTGGTTTTATTTTTTTATAAATGTGGAACAAATGTATTACTTACATTGTCTATTAAGTGTAATCCTAAAAAATATGAAAGTACGGATCATTTTGAAAAATACAAAGGTATTAAAAAGAGGGATGTGTGTGGGAATACGAAGTGTCAGTGCCCTAAAAGGGTTTGATGAGATGGTCTATATGAAAGCGATCCTAATGTCTTATATGTATATAGAATTTGATAACGCTGTCTATTTTTTTTGAGGATTATGTTAGAATAACGTTTTTTGAGTACAAAGATATTGGAGGTAACAAAAGTGAAAGGTATGTTTTGCAAGAGATTTATTGCAATAGTAACAGTGCTTACACTATTTTGTAGCATTGTTGTTACATCTGGAAGAGCATTAGCGGAAACAGTCCCAGTTTTAGACGTACAAGCAGGATCAGCAATTTTAGTAGAAGCGAATTCCGGAAAAATTTTATATCAGAAAAATGCAGATGAATTATTAGCAATTGCTAGTATGACAAAAATGATGAGTGAATACTTAGTCCATGAAGCGGTGGATAAAGGAAAACTTAAATGGGATCAAAAAGTTAAAGTTTCTGAATATGCATATAAGATTTCGCAAGATCGCTCATTATCAAACGTTCCATTAGAAAATGGTGGTTCTTATACGGTCAAAGAGTTATATGAGGCAATGGCAATTTACTCTGCAAACGGTGCAACAATTGCTTTAGTTGAAGAGATTGCTGGAAAAGAAGTCAATTTCGTAAAAATGATGAACGATAAGTCAAAAGAGTTTGGAATGAAAAATTATAAATTTGTAAACTCTACAGGTTTAACAAACCAAGATTTAAAAGGACATCACCCAGAAGGGACAACTCCAGACGAGAAAAATAAAATGTCTGCAAGAGATTGTGCGATTTTAGCACAACGTCTTATTCAAGATTTTCCGAAAATATTAGATACAGCAAAAATCCCCAAAAAAACATTCCAAAAGGGTGGCAAGTATCCGATTGATATGACGAACTTTAACTGGATGTTAAAAGGCTTAATTAAGCAATACGAAGGTGTTGATGGCTTGAAAACAGGAACTACTCCAGAAGCCGGAGATTGTTTCACTGGTACAGTAGAAAGAAATGGTATGCGTCTAATCTCTGTAGTGATAAAAGCAAACTCTCATACAGCACGTTTTGATGAAACAAAGAAATTATATGATTATGCATTTGCGAATTTTGAAGTGAAGAAGGTCTATGGAAAAGATTCAGTAGTTAAAGGGCATGAAACAGTACGAGTAGCAAATGCAAAGGACAAAGATGTGGTTGTTCAAACGAAGCAAGCTGTTTCACTTCCAATGCCAAAGGGCAACAAAGACGTTTATAAAAAAGAATTTAAAGTATCGAATAAAGAACAAGAAGCACCTATTAAAAAAGGCGTAACAATTAGCCAAATGATTATATCACCTAAAGATAGTACAGATCCTGGGTTTTTATCAGGTAAATCATTACAAGTAGACCTTGTAACAAAATCTGAAGTAGAACAAGCTAATTGGTTTACACGTTTAATGCGCGAAATAGGATCTTTCTTTAGAGGTATGTGGAATAGTGCGGTTGATATAGTAAAAGGCTAACTTTATAGGATAAAACTAAATATTAGCCTGAAATAAAAGATTTCAAAGTATTATAGATTCTCAAATTTGGTTCTTCGGAACTTTTGGTATTGCAATCAAGCTAAGATAAATTTGTATCCATATAATCAAAAAACGTTATTCTTTTTGTAGAAATATACAGAAAGGATGGCGTTTATTATGAATCTTTCGATTCAAAGGGTTCTGGTGCAAGGTTAGTTTAATAAAGTTACATGATGAAAAAACATTCATTATTCCATCAAGTGACAATAAAGATTGATACCTGGTACTTATTTCTGTTATTAAATTTTATAAAAATTTAATAAAATCTTTTCTTTCTATTAAATATTTTGTTTTAAATTAATTATATAAAGAAATGGAGGTCAGAAAATGAATTTTTTAAAGAAATTTAAGTATCTTTTTATAGCGTTTATTCCTATGTATATAGTTATTCTTTAATTTCAATCGAATAAAAAAGTAAGGTATTTGAGAAAAAAGTACGGTTTTAATGGGATGTACCATATGGAGGGAGAGGGAACCCCAAAATAATTTCACTTAAAAATCGGTAATTAATGAAACCAAGAATAATCAAATGATACACGACTACGAGTTAATATCCCCAAAAGATAGGATTACTAGAGACAATCTTTGATACTGACAAGTGAGGTGACGTCGATGAGAGGGCCATTAATAAAAATCGGAGTATTTATTTTGGTTTTAACAGTAGGGCTATATCTTGCAAAATCCGCATATGACCATCATACTAACCGAGCTAAAGTAAGAGACACGATTCAACAAATATCAATAGAGCATGGTATACCGCCATGGATTCCTTTATCTATTGCATTCCATGAAAGTAAGTTTGATCGAAACGCAGTTGGAGATCAGGGCACATCATTTGGACTGTTTCAGCTTCATCGAGGTGGGCTAGCACCTAAAGATTTAACGAACGAAGATTTGAAAAATGCAGAAACCAATACTCGAATAGCAATATCTAATATGATAAATGCATATAACCGTGGTTTACAACAAAATTTAAAAGGACCAGAGCTATTAAAACATGTTGCAAATACCTCAGGGTGGCCTGGCAATAAGGGTGTTCAGTGGACAGATAAACAGACAGACTATAACAAGGGTTTAGAAAACAGTTTTAAAATGTTTTCTAAACGACAATACGATTTTATAGAATGAGATTTCTTTTTTCTTTCTATTATTATATAACTTATGCCTAAATATGAAAGTTCCCTAAAACAGATACATAGATTGACTTTGTACTACTTATATTAGGAATTTAAAGAAACAATATGTAAAATTCCCCCACCACACTAGTATAGTGGCCTTTATTAACAGCAAAATTTACAATTTACAAGGAGAATATTTTATGAGTAAGAGAATAAAAGAATTAGATTCCATACGAGGGTTAGCGGCACTTACAGTGGTATTTGGACATTTTTGTTTAATGCTACCATCGTTGCCTAACTCTATTAAATTTTCCCCGCTTAGGTTTTTATGGGCGGGTGGAGAAGCTGTAATCGTTTTTTATGTACTAAGTGGTTTTGTGTTATCTATGGCACTTTATCATTCAAAAACAAATTATTGGGGATATTTAATTAAGCGATTTGTAAGAATCTATATTCCTTATTATTTTTGGATAATCATTACCTTTGCTTTATTTATTTTGTTTTCGCCGTATGAAGTGGCAGGACTACGGGATTGGTTCTATGATAGATGGCAAGGGTCTATAACAAAAATAGATATTATAAACCACATTGTGCTTCTTAATAACTTTTTTACGGAAAATTATAATCCAGTTATTTGGTCATTGGCTCAAGAAATGCGTATATCTATTGTGTTTCCTTTGTTATTCCTTCTTTTTTATAAACTGAGTTGGAAGAAAACGATACTAATTGCTTTGAGCTTTTCTTTAATTAGTGTTTTCCTTAATATGTTGCATATTGGGAAAGCAGAGGGATTTTATAATGGTTATGCCGATACACTGCATTTTACATCTATGTTTATGGTTGGAATGTTACTTTTTAAGCATCAGGAAAAGCTTATCTACTTATATAGGAATATGAAAAAAATTAATAAAGGATTTCTTATTGCATTAGGGATTATTCTATATTTATATTCCATTTTAATTTATGGTTTGTCCCGTAATGATACTACTTTCTTATTAAAAGATTGGGGTGTCGTAATCGGTGTTAGTATATTTATTATAATGGCCATGAGTAACCTAAAAGTAAAAGCATTTTTAAATAAGAGTGTATTTGTATACTTAGGAGAAATTTCATACAGTATCTATTTGTGTCATTTTCCAATCATGATGGTACTATTTAAACTTTTATATACAAAGATACCTATCTTCTTCCTTCTTACTTTATGTATGACAATGACAATACTTTTTTCGATAGTTTCGTACCATTTAATTGAAAAGAAATGTATCAACTGGGCAAAACAAAGAACAACAAAATTCCCAAAAAAAGCGTAATACATGAAGGAATCTTATTTCTTTAGTAAATATACGTATATGACCGGTTCCTAAGTATATTAGGAATCGGTCAATTATAGATTCTATATAAACATACTAAAACTGAATAAATTTTTAATTTTATATATAACTTCAAAAATCCTCTTACTAAAGAGAATCTTCGTAACGTTTATCCAAACATAGCCGAAAATACAATTAGTAAAACGCTAGTTTCCTTGTAGCCGCTTTGTCATATAAAGCTAGTTTCAAGAGTACAGGTTTAATTCTATATTAATAATTATTAGGGGTAACAACACATTGCTATCTATATCTAGAATGTTATATAAAACTATTGAATATTTTATTCGTAAAAACAGAGGTGTAAAATGAACTTTATTTCTGAACTACTTGTTACCGTTGTAATTCCTACAATACAACTCACATTCTTGTTACTACTCATTTTTGTTTTTAGCTACTTTGTAGTATACAAAAAGGTATGTAAAGGAGGAAAAAAATTTACGGTACAACAAATTATATTATTTATATTAATAATAGGATATTATTCCCTTGCATTATCAGCTACTTCATTTGGTCGTCCAGATGATATAACTTTTGCAAGAACAATTGACTTTGATGTACTTAGTGTTTATAAAAAAGCATGGAATACCTTTTCATTTTCTTCTTTTTTCCATATTATTGTGAATATAGGTATGCTTTTTCCGTTAGGAATTTTATTACCTTTATTTAGTAATGTTTTTCAAAAAACAAAATGGATGTTAATCAGCTCAATTATAGCAAGTTTATTGATAGAAATCCTTGAATTTACAATGCAACGTGGAAGTATGGAACTAGCCGATTTACTTCATAATACTTTAGGAATGATGCTAGGATATTCTATGTTAAATATAGTTCTTATATTGTTGAAGAAAAAAGAAACAGATACACAAATGATCAAATATTTATTCCTTCCGATTACAGTAAGTTTCGTTGCACTTGGAATAATGATTTCGTATCAAATGAAGGAATTTGGGAATATGCCTTTAGATCCCATTACAAAAACAGACATGACTGATGTCACTATAAAAACATCAATAGAGTTAAAAGACGAAGGTAATAAAATGCCTGTTTACAAAGAGGAAATTACAAAAATGCCTAATGACAATGAGCCAGTTACAAAAAAATCACATATTCGAGATGTCGAAATTCTGTCTCCCAAAGAAGTATTTCAAAAACTAAAACAAGGAGACTTTGATCCTATAATATCGTTCAAAGCAGGTGATACATTAGTCATTACAGATTATAATATAGATTACTACGCTGATACAAAAGGCTTTTCTCAACCTATATATGTTTTTCAAGTACGCTTAAATGATAATGGAAAAGATAGTTGGTCTCAACCTATTTCTGCGAGAAGATAACGTAGATTTTCATGTTTTTGTTCATGTGAAATAGTTTAATCGAGTTGTCTTGCTCATTTGAAAAATCTCCTATGGAATTTAATTGAAATTGAAAAACATTTAAGAAGAACAATTACGCTGTGGGCTATTGTATAGTGTAGATATGAATAACAAAAAAGGGGGACTATATATGTGGAAGCGATTTGTAGCGATTGGTGATAGTTTTACAGAGGGGATAGGGGATGAAGTTGAGGGAATAGCATTAAAAAGCTGGGTAGATCATTTTGTTCAACTGTGTGTAAATGATTTAAAATATGCTAATTTTGCAAAACGTGGGTTAGTAACTAAAGAAATTCGCTCACAGCAATTGGAACAGGCATTAACTTTTAATCCAGATTTGGTTAGTCTAATTGCAGGTGCAAACGATGTTTTAAAAGGACGTTGGAATCATCAAGCATATAAGAACGATATGGAATTTATGATAGATACATTAAGTAAAGCAGGTACTGATATTATTATAGCAAACCTTCCAGATTTTACTGTTAGGCTTCCATTTCCTTCTGAAAAAAAACAAGTATTAAAAGAACAATTATTAGAGGCAAATGAAGTTATACTTTCACTGAGTAGAGAGTATAAGCTTCATCATGTTGACTTTTGGAATCATCATTTAGTTAATGACAATACGCTTTGGTCTACGGATTTAATTCATCCAAACTCAAAAGGATATGTAAAAGTTGCTGAATTGATTTTTAGTAGTTTGCCTGTACAGAAGTCAGAATAATAGTTCACGATTTAACAAATATGATATAATTTGTATTAAGAGATGTTTTTTTAAGGAATTCCATCAAGTTCTATATTGGTATCTTTTAGACAAGAAATCGAAAAAACCCTCAAGTATATTCATGCTTGAGGTTTTTTATAATAAACAAGAAAAGACACCCTAGGGTGCCTTCCTCTGACTTGAACCATCTTAATTTTAATAATATTGGGCTCCCATCCAATATTATTTTATCACGTTAAGTAATATTGTTCATTGAGAAATATGATTCAAATCTATATTTTGTTGTAATCCAAAGTAGACTTCTGAATCTTAAGCATCATTGCTACGTCTTTACCAATTTATCCGGATTGAGAGCTGTCGGTTTTATATGTCATAACATGATTTTTTGATTTCAGTAAACTCTTGTATTCCCACCTTTTTTGGGTAGTTGTCTAGAATCTATATTATAAAATTGATCACATTAATTAAGGATTGTAAAAAAAAGAGGTCATCCAACCTATGCCTAAATTGCGGTTAATACCTTCTGATTTGAAACATATTTCTAGAAGAGAACATGAAATCCCTGAAGGTGTAAAAATGATTAAGGCGCCAAATATTTGGGAGCACGGGAGTGAAGTTAGAGCAAATTTGAACTTTGTACAAAGGTGGGAAAGAAGAATCTCACTAATTGATGTTAAAAGAGAAGATCTAAATGGCATATAAAAATGGGCCATAACCTAGATTTATCATCCATAAAATGTCCCGTTTAACTGTTTGTCCAAATAGTTAGTTAAGAATTAAGGTTCTGGTGCAAAGATAAAATAATAGAGAATATAGCGCATATATTTCGAGCGGAATTGTATTTTATGCTGTTAGCCCAAACACTTGAATAGGTTTTGCTTTTCCATACTGATCACGTCCTTTTTTAGAGTACTAGTATCAGTATGTCCAAGTTTCAGAGATTAGTTACAAATGAATAGCATAGTTAAAACATTCTAGTACAAAAAAGATTGAGGAATATTGGATATAAAATATGATAAATACGAGTTATTAGAAATATTCGAGGATGAACCAGAAGATTATTATATTCCAGGTGCGGGTGCGTATAGATATAGCAAAATCGATAAACTTGGATTCGAATTGGTAATGATTATGTTCTATTATGATGCAACTGTTGAATTAAAAATGCTTTATGAAGACAAACGTATCATTGAAACCAAGATGGAGTCGGTGAAACAAATTTATACGCGTAATGACTCGCTATACATTCAAGGGGCAGAAGCAAAGCAAAGAAAAGAATCGAAGTGAAATTCAAGCCACATTTTACAGTTGAAATAGAAGAATTCTAAAAGCTGAAATATAAGAAAACGATTAAATGATGATACCAAGATTAAACTTGATAAGTGGATAGAGAGACAAGAGGTAGTGAATTTATTATAAATTTACTACCTCTTGTAACATCATATATTTTCACCGTATCTTGATATAATTACATGAGAAAGAAATATACTTTTGTTATGTTAACAAGGAATACTAATAGAAAAGCGTGTTCCTTTTCCTTCTTTACTCTCTATGTCTATATCTCCGTTTAATTCTTTAATAGTACTGTAGGCAATCATGGTACCAAGTCCAGTGCCTTTTTCAGTTGTTGAATAGAATGGTAAGGCAATTCGTTTTAGTTGTTCGGAGGACATTCCAATTCCTGAATCAATAATATCAATAACAACATTCCCTTTAATTTTTTGTATATTAATTTGCAATACTCCACCATCTATCATAGCCTCGATACCGTTTTGTATGATGTTAGTTAAACACAGTTTTAATTTTACAGGATCAGCATTTATAAAAAGGGGGTCTGTAATATTCAGTTTTAATTTAACATTGTACGATAGAGCGATTGGTGAAATAGCATCTTTCACCTGATTTAAAATGTGATTAATATCTAGTTTCTCTTTTATAATGTTTTGTGGTTTGGTTAAAGATAAATAGTTATTTATCGTAGATTGTATTTGCTGCATTTCAAGTAACATAATTTCTAAGTACTTATCTTGAGACATCTTAGTGTTCTCATTTTCATTTAATAATTGAGTGAATCCATGTACCGTGGTCAGTGGATTATGAATTTCATGCGCAATAGATGCAGCTAGTTCACTAGCTATATAAAATTTTTCTGCTCTTTGCATTCTTTCTTTCATTTTAAATTTCTCAATCATTCCCTCTATTAAATAAACGGATAATAATACTGTAAAAATATTAATGACTATATAATTTAATAAAAATTCAATGAGAGTAGAGCCAATTTTACCACCTGTGTTTATTTGAGTTATAATACCGAAGATAGAAAGTGAAGTTGTACATATTAAAACAAGTAGTATGCTTAATAATATCTTTTTTTCCTTGAAATAAATGGGTAACAAGTAACGAAACATTATTGTAATACCAGTAATAATAGTAAAGATAATAAATGATGGGAAAACTCCGCTTCCGCCTAAGTAAAATCTATAAGAAAGATATAAAATTCCTATAGAAATAATGCTCTTTGTATTTCCATATAGAAAAACTAATATTATTGGAATAAAACGTAAATCATAAATAAACCCAGCATGTAAATGAAAAGGAAAAGTCATACAAAAAATAATTGCAATGGAGGAAAGAACAGAAATTAATATATTATTACATGCTATTTTTTCTTTATGTTCTAGCCAAAATACTTGATAGCTAAGGATACAAATAATAATAATAAAGGTATTTAATAATAGTGTAGAAATTCCCATAGTTTATGCCTCTCTGTTAGTTTGTATGTAGTATTATGAATGAATTTAATTTAGATTTTCTATCTTTAAAAAGAAAGGGAAGGGTATTTGAAAAGTGATCTTTTACTATATATATATTAGAACCGATGAGGAAGATAGAAAAATTATCTATTAAAAAAGCTATTTTTAGTTATGTGCATTACAAATTGAAAGTAGCCCTTGTATAGGTAACAGATAATGCAATTTTTAGAATAATTACGCTTTTGGAGGAGTGAATATTCCGAAAAATAAGTATGGATGGCGACAGATATTTCATGGCCTTCGCTATATTAACATGAAATTTATCGAATTACAAATTGAAAATTAAAAATTTTTATTAGTTTATTTTATTTGAAAACGAAAAAGTATTCAACAGAATGTCACGATTTCATTGTAATATTGCTTTCTTACTTTAGTTTCCATAACTATGATCAGTGCTATGACTTACATAATAGGAAGTGAATAACAGCTGATGAAAATCCCTTAAGGAAGTTCATATTTTTTCAAAATGTATTATGCTACAAGACAGATTAGTTTTAACGATTAAAAAACTGTTGGGGTATTCCAGCAGTTTTTTGTTTTTGTGAAAGAATTGGATCCGTTATATTAGAAAGTTGTAGTATGCAAGATTGTATGAGAAAGATGGTTGATATTTTATTAACAAAACTTGGAGAGTCACTACGTCCAATTATCCTATTAGTGAAGGAATGGGCGACTAATAATATGGAGAAGGTTTTGGAAAACAGAAATAACACTAAATAATATTTTAAACCTGTAATTGTTCATTACAAACAGCTTAAAAAGAAAAAACGATTGCCTCTTAGGATCCAAGCAATCGTTTTTTTATTTTTTTCGGAGATGAAATTTGTGTTTTTGTACTCTCTCTCCATCAAGTTAAAAAAATGTTTGTTCCCCAGTAATGAAAAAAATGAATTTAATTCTCATAAATAACTGTAAAGTGGTAAAAATTTCGTTTTGGGGGTAATTCAAAATCTTAAGTTAATGGGCATGGGTTGGAACCCTTTCTTTGTTTAGACCGGATATCCGCCTGTTGGCGGTGGCCAAGCACTAAATAATCTGCGAATCAGCACAATTTCTCCTAAATGGTAGGAGTTGTGAGATGCAATATTGCGTAGAACACCGCCCGGGGTTTCACCAGGCCATTCCTCCAATGTTTTGTCCAATTGAACGGTTTGGGCAATCGCGCATGCCTGTTCAATCCCCTGAAGAAAATACTGAATAATCTGTTGCCACTCTTCCTCACTGCCAGGACATTTTTCTTCAGGCCAGCTCTCTTTTACATGGGCAGGCAATGCAGGTTTCTTCCCCTGAGCGGATAATAAGAGAAAATCTTGCCAGTAGGTCATGTGTTTCACTAATTGATAAATAGAATAAGGCAGTTCCTCTCTGCGTTTTCCCGCAAGCGCCACGTCTATATCCGACAAAGCATTCTTGATGGGAAGATGTCCTCGTTCTCCTCTTAACGATTTTACTAATGCCTCGCTAAAGGCTTTATTTGATTGTTCCATAATAACTGACTCCCATCCTGTTTTATTTTCTAATTTGCTGATTTTATGGTTCCGTCTCTTTTATATGCACTAAATATATTATAGAAGATTTACGACTATTAAGAGAAAACAAAATAAGGGAAAAATAACAAGAATTACTGACTTCTTAACGTACAATTGTAGTAACAGATAAATCGAAAGTTCGAATAACAACATCCAGGTCTGCGTTAATGTCAGCCACTTTTGATTTTAGCTTTTCCGATCCCTCCTGAATTTTATCCAATTGATTTTATCGTGAATGAACTATGAGTCGATTATAATGATTAGAGTGAACTCTAAGTCAAGAAAAAAATAATAAAAGGATAGTTAGTCCATTATGAGGGCTAACTATCCTTTTCATTTACTAAAGCAAACCTTGATGAATGAAATAAATCTCGATGTAAACTATTAAATATCAGTTCACATTTGAAACCTTTATATTATTGAATTTATCGCAATTTACCCATTTTCTTCGAAAGCTTAAATTGTACCGCAGGTACCATCTTACTGTTAATAAGATTAGTCCAGGCTGATAATGTACTTGATTACGTCCTTTTTTAGAGTACTAGTATCAGTATGTCCAAGTTTAGAAGGTTACTTACAAACGTTGTGGAGTGTTTGCACCAGAACCCTTTTTTCTGTGAAAATACTTTGGATGAGATCGAACCATTACCATTATGATCAAAAATACTACCTCTTTCAACTAAAGAAGTAGTGATAGTAACTGAAATAAAATTGTCAAAACAACACTAATAATGATAACGATTGCTAAATATATTTGCTTCTTTTGTTTTGTAAGAATCTTAAAATTCTCCCTCTTCGAATGCCATTTAATCATAAATTTAATTTTTTTTGTAAATGTGGAACTATTTCATTACTTACACTGTCTATTAAGCGTTAAAACATTTTTTATTAAATACATTAAGAAAGGAATAATCATTTTTAACTAAGGGAGAAGATTGAATTGAAAAAATTATGGATGCTGTTTTTCTTTTGTTTTGGAGTTATGTTGGTAGGATGTAATAAAAACGAACCGCCAAAACAAGCATTTGAAGAATATATCAATTTATGGAATGATAAAAAATTTGCAGATATGTATGATCATTTATCAGAACATGCAAAAAAAACGATTTCTAAAAAGGATTTCACAGAGAAATATCCAAAAATCTATGAGGGTATAGGAGTTAAGAATTTAAAAATTAAAACCAAAGGAGAGAATACTAAAGATAAAGAACGTTTTCTTTTTGAAGTTAAAATGGATACGGATGGAGGAACAGTTTCATTCATCCATGAAGCAAAACTCGTGAAAGATAAGGAATCTTGGAAAATAGATTGGACACCAGACTTCATTTTCCCAGGTATGAAAAAAGATTACAAAGTACGTATGCAAACAGAGCAAGGAAAACGCGGAGAAATATATGATCGAAATGGAAAAGGGCTTGCAACGAATGGTAAAGCGACTGAGGTTGGAATTATTCCAGAGAAACTAGGTGAAACGGCAGCGCAAACGAAAGAAACAGTAGCACAACTACTTGATATGTCTACAGAAGAGGTCGATCAGAAGCTCGCAGCGAAATGGATAAAACCAGATTCCCTTGTACCAATTGGTATTTTAAAAGAGGGAACCAGACAGAATGATTATATTGAATTAGAAGGAGTTTCATCTCGCCCAGTAAATATTCGTACGTATCCATTAGGAGAAGCAGCGGCACACTTAACGGGATATATAGGAAAGGTAAATGCAGAGGAGTTAAAATCGCTTCAAAAAAAGGTTATCAAGCAGATGATTTAGTAGGTAAGACAGGTTTAGAGAAAGTATTAGAGAATAAATTGCGTGGTGAAAAGGGTGGACGCGTATTTATGGAAGATGAGAACGGGAAAGAGATTAAAAACTTAGCAAAAAAAGAAGCAAAAGAAGGGGAAAATGTTACGTTAACAATTGATGCTGCAATTCAAGAAAAAATCTTTAATGAGATGAAAAATGAAGCAGGATCTAGTGCAGCGGTCAATCCTAAAACGGGTGAAACAATCGCACTTGTAAGTAGCCCTGCTTATAATCCAAATACAATAGTTAGAGGAGCATCAAAAGCTCAACGGGAAGCATGGAATAACGACTCGAAACTGCCAATGATGAATCGCTTCACACAAGCATTTGTACCAGGTTCCGTATTTAAAACGATTACAGGTGCAATTGGTTTGGAAACAAACACAATAAATCCTAAGGAAGAATTTAAAATTCAAGGATTAAAGTGGACAAAAGATTCATCTTGGGGAAATTATTATGTAACACGTGTGAAGGATGCTAGTCCAGTTGATTTTGATAAAGCAATGAAGTACTCTGATAATATTTATTTTGCTCAACAAGCTTTGAAAATAGGAAAAGATCAGTATGTAAATGAATTTAAGAAATACGGATTTCATGAAAAATTACCAATTGAATACGAATTCCCTATTTCAATCATTGCAAAAGATGGGATAAAAAATGATATTCAACTAGCAGACACGGGGTACGGACAAGGACAAGTATTAATGACACCTCTTCATTTAGCATTGACTTATGCACCGATTGTCAATGAGGGTAACATTCCATCACCGCATCTTATAAAAAAAACAAAAGAAGCGGGAAATTGGAAAGAAAATGTGATTTCTACCAAGAATCAAGAGATATTAAAAAGTGCGTTAATAAAGGTTATTAATGATTCTGATGGTGCTGGGAGAATTGCTAAAGTTGATGGTGTAACTCTCGCTGGTAAGACAGGTACAGCAGAACTGAAAGAATCGAAAGAAGCAGAGGGTAAAGAACTTGGATGGTTTGCAGCTTTCGATGCAAGCGCGCCAAACATGATTGTTACCATGATGATTGAAGATGTAAAAGGAAGAGGCGGGAGTAATGTTCCAGGCGAAAAAGTAAAACATGTTTTTCAGAAATAACACTAAATTATAAGGTGAAATCTTTTTCTAAAATTATTATATGTATGCTTAACTCAAAGGTGTAAATTGGGAAAAACAAAGAACAATAAAGTTTCAAAAAAGCATTCTTTCTAATCGAGAATGCTTTTTTGTTGTATCTCTAGAAAGTTGATACCTCATCTTTATTTTCATTTCTGAAAGGTTGGCATTGCTAATAGTAAATATAAGAGTAGAACAAATTGAAATGGACAATTGAGGGTAATTTTAAACTTTAACAAAACAGTTATTTAGTAAAAAATAAATAGAGCACACAAATAAGTATGCTCTTAGAAAAAATAGGTGATACAAGTGGAGTGTTGCGTGAAATTTAAGAAATAATAATCAGATTTTTATGAGTGAATTTTTAACATTGTATGCATTACTTGTTTTTTGGAGTCTGTCATCAAAAAGAATGTAAAGGTGATTATTTAATGAAATTTATTGTACACCTTTACATTTTTCAGGAGGATGCTTCTATCAAAAAAAAGATAAACAATGGAACAAATGAAACTTGCATCATGTCTATATATTGAAACCATAATAAAAGTGAGGGCAGTTTTATGTTTATTCAAATAAGTTTGAGGTGTGGAAATGGAACAGAAGTTTATTGAAAAATGTAATCATGATGAGCTTGACTATGTTATAAAAGACTATTGGCAAGATGTATGGAATTATTCATTTATTATTACGAAAGATCCACACTTATCAGATGACATCACGCAAGATGTATTTATAAAGGTTTTTAAACATTGGCATTCATTTCGAAAAGAGTCATCTATTAAAACGTGGATATTAAAAATCACAAGAAATACTGCAATAAACTATTTGAAATCCTCCTATTTTAAAAGGATTTCTTTAATAGGATTTTTTAGTGACGATAAGCAATCTTTGTCGGCGGAACAAGAATTTTTTAAGCAAGAGGAAATGAATGATGTGTGGGAGGTTGTATTAAAACTACCTAAAAAACACCGTGAAATACTAATATTGGACGCAAAATATGAATTATCTTATGAAGAAATGGCTGAAACATTAGGAGTGTCAATTGGAACTGTAAAATCTAGATTAAGCCGAGCGAGAAGTAAGGTTTCAAAATTAATAGAGGAGGGTAGAAGTGATGAACAATAAAAAAAATCCCGACTGGTATAGCAAATTAAAAAATGGACCAATGGAGCGTCGTAAAGATGAAGAAGCATTTATTTATAAAATAAAGCAATCGATATACCAAAATAGTGAAGTAGACTCTGTACCATACAAAAGACCATTTCGTAAAAAAGCATTGCCTATTGTAGTTGTTTTGGCTTGTACAATGTTATTTTTTATTGTTCAACAACCTTGGCTTGATGATAATAAATCACCGGTACAAAGTAGTACTCAAATTAAGCCTAAAACAAAAGATGAATCTGCTCAAGATCCATCATTAAAACAATTTATGAATGAGTTATATCGAAGTACAAATTCAAAAAATGAAAATGATTTGTATAGAGCATTAAATGATGAAGTTATTTTTAAAGGGAGTATGTATAAGAAGGATGAATTACAGCTTGATGAGGATATTTTTCATGAGTTGCAAGTTGCTCTTACAATGGGAGGAGAATTTGTGAATGATACGAAGCAAGTATACAAATTGCCAAGTGGATTAACAGAAAGTGATCAGCCAAAGCAAGACCATTATATATATGCAACTGTTATTGGAAACAAAACGAAAATTTTAGCTGAACCAAATCGAGAATCACAAGTTTTATATGAAGTATCTAATGAAATGGTGAAAGCTTGGATCCCGGAAAAAGTGCAGAAGGATGGATATGTAAAAATATCGACTATTAACGGTAATACTGGATATGTACAAAAAGAGTATGTTTTAACTGATATTAAATATTCTTTCATGTTAGAAAAAAATCATGAAGGTATATGGAAAATAACAAATATAGATTCTATATGGTAAAAGAGGAAGGTTCACTTTAATGAACCTTCCTCTTTATCTTTATCCTCTTTTTGAAGTGTATTCCAAGACTCTAAAACTTTTGATGTAACGAGAGCAGCGCTGTTTTTTTCTAAATTGCCACCAGGAATAACAACAGAAATGGCTATTTGTGGAGCTTTGGCAGGAGCATATGCAATGAAAAGAGAATGATTGATCACTCTTTCTTGCTCGTTCGGAGAACCTGTAATACCCGTTTTACCTGCGACATCAAAAGGTAAGTTTTTAATCTCATCTATATTTTGACTCATCCCACCTTGCACGACACTCCAAAATTTCATAGGATAACGATTTGAACTTTCTAAGATCGGTTTAAACTTTTTTGTTTCCTTACCGTCCTGACCAATAATAGCACTTACGATTTGAGGTTTATATTTATCACCTTTACTTGCCAAAGTTGCTGCATATTGAGCAAGTTGAAGAGGGCTATGCACTTCATTTCCTCCCCAAGAGGCATTTAATAAAGCGGAGATTCCATTTTCAAACTTATTAGATGGATGAAATTCATATTGTCCGTCTTCTTCAAAGGGTAAATCAATCCCAGTTTTAGAACGAAGGCCGAATTGCATTAAATAATCCGTCCATATATTTGCCACTTTTTCTATATTCCCATTATTTTGGTTGAATAAGGGTAGAGCTACTTTTGCTGTCATAAATGTATTAGATGAATTAATGATAGCCTGACTCGGTGTAATTTCACCTGTTGGCGTTCCAGGTGCATTAGTAATGTTATTTTGATTATCATACTGAAAAGTACCTTTATCTAAATAAGTATCTTCGGGTTGAAAAAGCTTTTCGTTTAATCCAATTAAAATAGTAAGTGGCTTTATAGTAGAGGCCATATTTACATAAGACTCACCATATTTTAATTTTTGAATTGCTTTATTTTGCGAAAGTGATTTAATGTTTTTCTTTTTAGATGATACATGTGTATGTAATATATTTGGATCAAAAACTGCCGAGTTGGCCATAGTCAAAATTGCGCCAGTTTTTACATCGGTTACTACAACATAACCAGCGTTAGCATCAGGTGTTTTTTTAATTTGAGACCTTAATGCTTCCTCTGTTTTTTGCTGCAATTTAGAGTCTAAAGCTAGCCGGACATCTTTTCCTTTTTGTACTTTTTGAATGTTCCATAAGAACTTTTTATTATTCATTTTAAAAATCAGAGTTTTTCCTGGTTTTCCTTTTAAATCATTTTCATATTGAAGCTCAATCCCACTTTTCCCAACAGGTCCATATTTAGAATTAAGGTCATTTTCTACATACCCAATTAGCTGTGAACCAATTTCGTGTTTGGGATAATATCGAATCAATTCATCTTTGATTATTACATTATTGGGTTTGTTCTTGTTTATGAATGTAAGTTCATTCTCATTTATGTCAGAGTATAACGGTATATCATTCATAGTCTGCTTTTTACAAGAATGTTGTAATTGCGATTTTATGTCCTCTGCAGAAATGTCATGCTGAAACTCGCTTGAAAATTGATTGACAAAAGCTAATGTGTTTGATGTATCTTGATTCGATAGCTTTTCATAATTAAAAGTACAATATAGAGACTTAACTTTCTTATTTGTAGCTAGTATTACACCATTTTGATCAAAAATTTTTCCTCTTTCAGCTGAAGAAGTTGCGATAGTAATTGAAATGAAGTTGATTTTTAATAAAATTAGTAAAATCAAACCTACAATAGAAAGAACCGCAAAAAATCTCCATCTTTTTGTATGTAACATATAACCCTCCCTTATGTAGCCTATTTCATCTTATAGTTAATTATTTTTTTTGTAAATGTGGAACAACTTTATTACTTAGGTTGTCTATTAAGTATTACAGCATGAAGAAAGGAATAATCAGTATGAAAAGTTACTAGCAAGTCTATGTGTAAGTTTAATATGAGTCATTATACAGTTTAGCATTTCTAAAGCAAGCGACAAAGAAATAGGGAAAAAAACAGGAAGGGAGATTTATCAATTACGCGGCTAAACGAAAAGGAATTGACGCTTACAAGGATTTAGAAAAAAAGATAAGACACTATTTATAACTGAATGGTGGTTTCTAATATATAAGGAACTTATTTAGTATATTTATTTACTAAGTATTAGTGAGGAGTTCCGGAATAATTATATGGAGGATTTATGAAAGAACAAAAAGGAAAGAAGCAGAAGACATATATATCTATTCGATTAAATATAATGTTCCTTTGCATATTTGTACTATTCTCAGCTATTATTATGCAGCTAGGAAAAGTACAAATCGTTGAGGGAGAGGCTTATAAGAACCAAGTGGAAAACAGTCAAAATGAAACAACTAGTATACCAGTTCCACGTGGACAAATTCTAGATCGAGAAGGGAAAACGGTCGTTAATAATAAATCTCTTCGCGCAATTACGTATACAAGGGTGAAGGGGATTACGAGTGAAGATATTTTAAAAACAGCAAAAGAATTGGCGAAAGTACTTGAAATGCCTGAACAAGATATAAATAAGTTAACCGATATCGATAAAAAAGATTTCTGGATGCAATTGAATACGAAACGTGCGGAATCAAAGATTACTAAAAAAGACATAGGAAAGTTTAAAGAAAAGGGAATAGAGGGAAAAGAACTAGACAAAAAAATTCAAGACTTAAGACGAAGTCGCGTTATAGAAGTAGAATTGGCAGAATTAACAGCACAAGATTTAAAGGTGTTAGCTATTAAAAGTAAAATGAGTTCAGGTTATCAACTGACACCACAAATTATTAAAAAAGATGTGACAGATCAAGAATATGCGCGGATAAGTGAAAACCTTGCGGAGTTTCCAGGAGTAGATACAACAGTTGATTGGGAACGTAATTATGTAAATGGTAATTTATTTCGTTCCGTGTTAGGTAATATTACAAGTAGTGAAGAAGGACTACCGAAAGAAAACTTAGATTCTTATTTGGTACGTGGATATAACCGTAATGATCGTGTAGGAAAAAGTTATATTGAACAACGATATGAAGATGTATTACACGGCACAAAAGAAGAAGTGAAAAACATTACTGATAAATCAGGAAACATTATAAACACAGAAATAATCTCTAAAGGAAAAAGTGGTAGTAGTTTAACATTAACGATTGATATGGAATTACAAAAGAAAGTGGAAGAAAGTATAGAGAAAAATTTGAGAGCTTTTAAGAGTTCAGAGCCACTGTTGGACCGAGCGTTTGTCGTCATGACAAATCCAAATAACGGACAGATTTTATCTATGGCAGGCAAAAAGATTGTAGAAAAAGAAGGGGAAATAGAGATTGAGGATTTGGCATTAGGTAACATGACAACTTCGTATGAGCAAGGGTCAGCTGTAAAAGGCGCAACGTTATTAACTGGATATGAGACAGGGGCAATACAGCCAGGAGATCAATTTTATGATGCACCGATGAAATTTAAAGGTACACAAGCCAAGAAATCATGGAATGTATCCGGATTTGGTAATATTAATGATTTACGAGCTTTACAAGTATCTTCGAATGTATACATGTTCCAGACAGCTTTAAAAATTGCGGGAGTTAATTACGTACCGAATGGTTCATTGGATATTAAACAAGAAGCATTTGATAAGATGCGTTATTATTTTAAACAATTTGGTTTAGGGGTACCAACAGGTATTGATTTACCGAATGAAATAATTGGGCAAACTAGAAAAGTAGATAGTCAACCTGGGTTTTTACTAGATTTTTCTATCGGTCAGTATGATACTTATACGCCATTGCAATTGGCACAATATATTTCAACTATTGCAAATGGTGGATATAGAATGCAACCCCAAATTGTACAAGAAATACGAGAGCAATCAATAAAAGAAGAGGAAGTTGGCAAAGTTATACGCTCTATAGAGCCTGTCGTATTAAATCGAGTTGATATGAAGAAAGAACATATTGATCGGATAAAAGAAGGATTTAGATGGGTATTCCAAGAAGGTGATGGAACTGGCGTGAAGTATTTCAACAATGCGCCATATAAACCAGCAGGAAAGACAGGGACAGCTCAAACTGTATATGGTGGAGATGATCCAATTGGTAGAAATGCAAAAGGAGAACGTATGGAATGTTACAACTTAACATTAGTTGGATATGCTCCATATGATAATCCAGAAGTAGCATTTTCTGTAGTAGTCCCATGGCTTCATGATGATAAAAATGGAATTAATTCTATAATTGGAAAGGAAATTTTAGATGTATACTTTGATTTAAAAAAGCAACGTATACATGGTGAAGCTGCTAGTACAGATAGTTCGAATCAAAATTAGTAAAATTTGTGCACTTTTCTCAGGGGAAGAGACCCTGTTTATATAAAAGCCTTTATAAGTTAAAGAAAAAGGAAGATTTGAAATAAGAGATAGCAGCTATCATAGTTGCTATCTCTTACTTTTGTTAATATCTTGGCTACTAGTTAAAAAGGTTTTGAATTTATGGAACAAACTTGTTTCTTAGATGGTCTATTATGTGTACGTATAAAAACAGGTGTTCAAATAGGATACAGTGTATTGAATTTACTACTTGTTTTCAGTATTGAAAATTTGAAAGGAATGATGATTTTGAAAAACAAGAGGATGCTAAAAATAGGTATATGCGTTGGTATATTAGGTTTAAGTCTTACAAGTCTAGAAGCTTTTACAGGAGGGGCATTGCAAGTTGAAGCGAAAGAAAAGACCGGACCAGTTAAACATAAAAATCATGCGACGTATAAAGAATTCTCTCAACTTGAGAAAAAATTTGATGCTCGATTAGGTGTGTATGCTATTGATACTGGTACAAATCGAACAATTGCTTATCGACCTAACGAAAGATTTGCCTTTGCATCAACCTACAAGGCATTAGCGGCAGGAGTATTGCTACAGCAAAACTCAATTGAGAAATTAAATGAAGTTATCACTTATACGAAAGACGACTTAGTGGAATATTCACCTGTTACTGAGAAACATGTAGATACCGGAATGGCACTAGGAGAAATTGCTGAGGCTGCTGTTCGTTCCAGTGATAATACTGCAGGGAACATTTTATTTCATAAAATAGGTGGACCTAAGGGATATGAAAAAGCGCTTAGACAGATGGGTGATCGGGTTACTATGGCTGATCGCTTTGAGACAGAGTTAAACGAGGCTATTCCAGGAGACATTCGTGATACTAGTACAGCAAAAGCAATTGCTACCAATCTTAAGGCTTTTACGGTCGGAAATGCACTTCCAGCTGATAAACGTAAAATTCTTACAGAGTGGATGAAAGGAAATGCTACAGGAGACAAACTTATTCGTGCAGGCGTACCAACTGACTGGGTAGTTGGAGATAAATCAGGAGCTGGAAGTTATGGGACACGAAATGATATTGCTATCGTTTGGCCGCCGAATAGAGCACCCATTATCATCGCAATTTTATCCAGTAAAGATGAGAAAGAGGCTACCTATGATAATCAACTAATTGCAGAGGCTGCTGAAGTTATAGTTAATGCTCTTAGGTGATAATCTCACAATTCTTTATTTAATGTAATTAAAAATATGAACTTGGAAAGCGATTCTTTTTAATGTGAAAAGAATCGCTTTTTGTATTCCTATAATGAATAGTAAGTATATAAGCAAAAATTATTATTTCATGGACAATTTATGCCTTAAAGTGCATGAGGGGAGTTTTCTCCTGTGGTGTTCGTAGCAACAATATTATTATGTATACGATAATAATATTTTGGCGTATTTAAGCTAGTTACTCCTATATGGATATGTAATTTTACATATCCATATAAAAGACACAAATGCGTCAATCACTATTAAATTATATTAAAATCATTTTTAGATGAGGGATTCATATAGGTTTAAGGGAATCAAAATAAATTTAAATTCTTAAAACCTAACTTGAATGCAGCGAAAGATAGGTGGAAAACATTAAGAGCAGATGCGTTTACATTAAACGAAGGGATAAAAACATTAAAAATGGATCCTGTTTCTTCAAAAAAATAGGGGAATACGGGTTTTGTTGCAAGGGCATTTATACAGTCATAAAATGATTTTTTATTCTTTATAAATTGAAAAGACGGAGGTGTAATAAAAGTAAATCAAATAAACAAAGACCCTGTAAAATACAGGGTTAAGGGAACACATAGTTTCTTAAAACCATAATAGCATATATTTTTTGTATAGTTATATGAGAGGTTTGACAAATTTAAGAACAAGATTAAAGATCTTTAAGAAAACAAATATAGTGCTAGAAAATTGATTTGTAATTTAAATGTTAATATATTGATATAGACGAAAACCCTTGGTAGCTCAATCAAATTAAACGATCAAGTTATGCAGAAATATGTTGATGTGTACCTATTCTATCAAGGTACATAGAACTAAAACTAAGATATTCTTACGAACTCAAAAAGCCGAAATTCCTTAACTTAGGAATTTCGGCTTTGATGTTTTATCTTGGGGTTGCTATTGGAATGAAATTTGGCACGTCCACTGCACCAGAATTATAAGTTCTCCGTTTCCTTAAATTAGAAACTTATACTGGATTATTGCAGTTAAATTGTTGTCATTTTAAAAGAACTGTTAGATAAAAAAGAAAAATCTATTGCTTTGTATTTAACTTAAAAATTTTTCTTTGAGTTAGCATCTTTTACATAATAATTATTGAGGAGGGAAAATTTTACTGAGAAATGCTATCAAATACAAGAATAGGCTAGTCTAATTTCTAATGGTCCCAGTATCTTTTATTTTGACGTGTGTCTTTACATTTATTTTAGCCTCTGCTAACGCTTGCAACCAATTTCCTTTTAGTTTTTTCCACTCTTTATATTGAAAAGCTCTAGCATATAGGGATAATCCGATTGGATCAATTTTATTCTGCTGTATTTCATCCAAAATATCTTGTAACTTCTTATTAATTTCTTTTTGAATAGCACTCTTTAAATTATTTATGTTTTTTTTATTATCATAATGTCCCTTAATTAAATTCGCATTGGTTTTTTCTATTAAAGCTACATTTGCATTTATATCGAGATTAAATACAAACTTTCCGTTTTGAAAATTAACATCTACCTTCCTTGTCGCATTCTGTACCAAGATAGAAGTGTTTGGTTTTTTGTTGGATTTTTTAGGAGGAAGCACAAGGTGTAGTATCATCCGGCCTTTATTTTTGGGCTTATTTATAAGATTGAAGAATTTAACATCTTTTTTAGGGATACGAGTTAAAAATTTTCCTTGTCGATCTAAAAGTGCAATTCCTATCGTGTCAATTTCATTTTTTGTTTTTTTGATAACTGGAACAGCTTGTGTCATTCCTTCTTCATTTTTTTCTCTCATTAATTGTTGAATAGTGGAAGAAACGGATTGATTATTTTGAATGGAGGATTCGATTACACTACTTATATAAGATGGTAGTGATGGTTTATCGGGCTTATTAATTGTGAAAATTTCTTCTACAGGTCCATCAACAAGTACTACTTTAGCATTAATGGTAGCGTAAGGATCACGGTAAGAAGAATCAAGCTCCTGCATCCAATTTGCTTCTTGGGCCAATTTTTTCCCAATTAAAATGATTTCAGCTTTGGAGGCTGTCATATAGCCCGTTAACTTCGTATCTATCTTACTGAATCCATTATATACAGTTGATGCCTGAGTCCAGTGCTCTATAGTACTTTTTGGCTGTCTATGATGAAAGAGTGGTATGCTTGTGCCCACCTTTACGTCTCCATTAGAGTTTCTATCCAAGGCAATTAAAAGGATTAATGAAACCTTCTCAAGAGGAATTCTCTGACTACAACCAATTAAACATACACAACAGATTACAATCCATATCCATTTTCGAATCAAAGCTGTTTCCTCCTAGTAAACCAAGTAAAAAGAATGCTGTAAGCGAAAAAAAAGATTGGTAATAGAATAAAGAAAATGATATTTAAGATATCCATAAGAGAATATATAAATAAATATTGATCCACATCGGGATTTAGAAAAACGAATAAGCCGACTATTAATAGCATAAAACCAACTAGCACCCAATTGCGAACGGTTTTTTGAAATAAAATGGTTACAGATTCGAAACTGAAAAATAAATACGGATATATTGTAGTGGAAAATACAATCAAATAGTAAGCGATATATATAATTTCTAATCGTTCTACGAAAGAAAAACGAACCCCTTTTAACAGATGAAATACTGGCCAAATTACGTCTTTTATCCCCTCCGGACTAAAGTATATATAAGAAAGAATAGTCACATATATATAGAAAAACATGGTTCCAGTATTCGCTATTAGTATTCCTTTTATGGCTTTTTGTTTTTTTTGTAAGAACGGATAAATAAAATATGCAATTTCTAAGCCTGCATAAGGAGTAATGGTTTCTTTTGTTGCCTTTACAATAGGGTATATGCCATCTTTAAAAATAGGTAGTAGATGTAAAGGATTGTAGTTACTTTTTAATGAAAAAAGAAGAAATAGTGGCATCCAAGTAGTGAAGAAGAAAACAAGCATAGAATAACTAGTAAGAGCCCTTAACCCACTCAGGGCTAAAATGATAAAAGGCAATAGTAATAATATTGCGATTTGATAAGCAGGAGTGGAAGGGAATATCCACACTTTTACAATATCAGTTGCCTTTAATAAAGTATTAAAACCAGCAAAAAATAGATAAAAGGCATATAAAAGAAGAAAAATTGTCCCTAGCCATTTACCAAAGTATGTATTTAAGATCTGAGAGAAATTTTTGTTAGGATTTTTTTGTAACATTAATATAATAATTACGCCAATTATAGAAGTAATTATCCATCCCAGAATGATAGAAATCCAGCCGTCTGTACCAGCGGTAGTGGCAAGAGGGCTTGGCATAATTAACATACCTGATGCAAGTTGCAGTGAATGAATGAAAACAATATATTCGAATAAGGTTATGCTTTGGAATTTAAGATTTCCCATGCGAACCACCTTCTTTTTTCTTTCTTTGTTTCGGCTGTCCTGTACTCGAGCGGGTGGTGATCATAGAAATAGGAAATCTTACAAAAGAATCTTTTAACTCTTGGAGACGAAATGGTGCAATTGGCAATCCATATGGTGAACCATAGGAAGTTAGTGAAACAAAATGAGAAAATAAGAGCATTAATCCACTAACAATACCTACAATCCCATAAAAATAGGCCAATAACATCATTGGAAAACGAATAAGCCGAATACAACTTGATAAATCATAATTAGACACAATAAATGATGCAATGGCGGTAATAGATACGATAATAACCATAACGTTACTCACAAGACCAGCTTGAACAGCCGCCTGCCCAATTACAATCCCTCCAACAATTCCAATTGTTTGTCCAATTGGTTGTGGTAAGCGAATACCAGCTTCACGTAGCATTTCTAGTGTGATTTCCATTATAAAAGCTTCCAATAAAGGAGAGAAAGGGACTTTAACTCTTGACGTTGCAATAGAAGTGTATAGATCTAAAGGAATGATTTCAAAGTGAAAAGAGACTATAGCAATATAAATTGCGGGTAAAAAAATAGCTATAATAAATCCTGCAAATCGTAATAAGCGAAAAAATGATGCAATGAGCCAATGTATATTATAATCATCTGGAGTCTGAAAAAATCCAATTAAATTCATTGGGACAATCATCGCACCAGGAGATCTATCAATTAACACTGCTACTTTTCCATCAAGTATATGATTAGAAATGGCATCTGGGCGTTCACTTAAATAAGCCTGTGGAAAAGGAGTCCAATTTTGATCCTTTGTAAAATTAGATAGTTCTCCAATGCTCAATACCGCATCCGTTTTAATTTTACAGATTCTAGTTTCTATTTCTTGGACCACATCTTCGTTTGCTACATCCCCTAAGTAAATTAAATAGACTAAAGAAGTGGCGCGTTCTCCAATTGTCAATTTTTTAATTTTCAATTCAGTAGAAGGAATATATCGACGAATTAAGCCTATGTTTTTTGTGGCATTCTCAATAAACCCATCATGTGAGCCTTTAATAGTAACTTCTGAAATGGGTTCTTGAATCGCTCTCTCTGCCCAACCTTTTGTATTTATTAGAAGGGACCTCTTTTCTCCTTCCATAAACAGTACACATTGTCCCTCAAGTAATCCTTCTTTAATTTCATTCCACGTATATACTATTTTGGTATGAGTAGCAATAATATTAGAATTAAATATTTGACTGTCTTCATTCACTGCTTGTAATAATGGTGTAACAACATTTCCTTTTAATGCAACACCATCTGTAAGGCCTTCAAAATAATATAGTAAAATATTCGTGTTTGTTTTTAATTGCAAAGGATGTTCAATCAAATCTGCACTAATATCAAAGATGTTATCTAATGTGTTTTTAAGTTCATTTAAGTTACTTGTTTGGATTTTTTCAATGGTTATATCTGTCTTAGTTTCTAAGGTCTCTTCATTTAAGGACAAAATTGACACCTCTTTAATATATAACGATTAGTTGTATTTATTATTATTATATGATTGAATTTTATTCACTAATTTAAACTGATTTGGATCAAGAATAACTAAGTTTGATGTGCTATATTATAAATTCAATAATTGAGAGCAAAAAAGTAGATGTAATTTGTGTAGAAATCTAAGTACAAGATAGAATTGAAATTTGAATGATTATAATAAAAAAGAACCCTCGATAGGTTCTTTTTTATAGTTGGTAAATATGTTGTCAACGATAGATGGCGATAAAGGTAGTAATTTAGATGTCTTTATGTTATTCAGCTGAATTTTGTAGGAAGAATTTTTTTCCATACCTCAATGCTCAATAAAAAAGGACATTTTATTTATTTGGGTGTTTTAGTGTATTTGAATTTTGCACGCTAACAAATTTTGTTTAGGGACAAAATTTGAAGTTTTATTCTGAAATAACAGAAAGTTAATACGGCAAAATTCCTATTGGTTATTTGGATAGGTATCAAATATTTCTTTGGCCTTATTTTCTTGATATGACCGTACGCTTATATGTTTCTAAAGGAAAGAAATATTTTCATTTTTATTACCATCTATTGTTTGATTAAGATGGTAACACGAAAATGAAACGTTTACAATCAGAAAATAAAGAAAAAATATTAAAATGCGACTTTTTTCGACAAATTTTCCTATAAAATGTTTTGTAGGAATTAGAAATAACTAAATTAGTAATAATAGCTTAATATATTAAAGTGAAATTCAATGAATATGAGCCCAAAGGCATGAATTTAAATGATAAAGTTTTAATTTTCTTTTTTGGAACCGTAAGTGTTTTAAAATTATGGCTAGACTTTAATCCAACTTGCATTTCTTCCTTTTGTAACTAGCTTAATATGACCAAACAATTGCAAGGAATTTAAAGCCTTACTGATTGTACTCTCGGCTATGTCTGGATATGTGTTACGAATATTCTCCTTAGTAAAGGGCTGCTTTTGTTTAAGTATAAAATCCTGAATTCTCTCCACTTTAGTATGTTTACATATAGAATCTAAAACTGTATTATGAAGATCTTTGTACGCCTCTAATATAATAGTTAAAAACGTTTTTAACCAAAAGCTACTATTATGTTCCTCGCAGTAGCAATTTACCGAAGATTTATAAATTGAATTGTAATATTCAGATTCATTTTTCTTGATATATTTATCTAAACATACATATTTTACAAATGTATGTCCATTCTGTATTAATAGCAATTGCATTAACATAAGTGCCAATCTGCCGTTTCCTTGATTAAAAGGGACTATGCAATAAAAATTAAATATAAAACGAGCTATTAATAAAAGTGAATGATGGACCTTACTAGAATTTAATGAGTTATATTGATCACATAATGTTACTGTTTTAAGAAATGAGCATGTAAGCATTCAAAAAGATGGGCAAGAAATAAACTTGCTAGGTATTGATGATTCAGAATTTACTAGTGGAAATCGTGATGAAGAACATATTGTTAAAAGTGAGATTAGGAAAGCTAAAGATGGAATGCATTCAGACGGTTTTAAGGTATTGCTATCTCATAGGCCTGAATTTTTTGAAGAGTATGCTGACGAGAAAGTAGATTTAGTTTTATCGGGTCATGCACATGGGGGACAAGTTCGGTTACCTTTTATCGGGGGATTAGTTGCTCCTAATCAAGGAATACTGCCTAAATATACAGCGGGTTTATATGAAAAACAAAATACGTCTATGATAGTTAGTAGAGGATTAGGCAATAGTATCATTCCGCAAAGAGTTTTTAATAGACCTGAGATTGTAGTCGTGCAGTTAAATTAATCTGTACGGCTTTTTTGTTCATGGGAATAATTTAAAGGTAGTTTTTCTTCAGTACAAGTTTCCATTACAATTTTGTTAAAATTTTTCAACGTTACATAAAGTAACAAAATTTGACCTATTGAGTTTGTTATAGTGTAAATAATCAAAAAACTTAAAAATTAGTCGAGTTAAAATAGTTATTATTAAGCGATATTAAAAATATAAAGGGGTGTACAAATGCATAAAGAATTTGAAATTGAAGAATATACGGCGATTGAGGAGCAAATTCATTATTATAGTACGTCTTTATTAGTAAGTCATCCTGAGCAAATTGTAAAGTATTTAGAAAAACGGTTAGAAAAGTATGCAGAAACGTTACAATATGCACATTTATATCCGGAAACGGTTATATTACCAATACAGCAAATAGTTATCGAATATTCTTTAGATGTTGCTAGAATTAGAAGGTATTTAAATTTAAAAACATAACTAAAATCGAATAATTTATAATGAAACAGAGTCGACTTTAAGAAAAGATATTCTAATGTCGACTCTGTTTCATTATTTTAGTAAATAACAGAAAAAATATTTATTTGTAAAGTTTGACATATGATAATTCGAGAGTAAAATAAAAGTGAGTACTCACTCACTTTAAAGAAAAGGGGGATTTTTAGTGCAACAACCTTCAATTATTTTACGAGATGTATCAAAAAAATTTGGAAAAAAAGAAGTTTTGCATAACCTTTCGTTGCAAATAGAAAAAGCAGAAATTTTTGGATTGGTTGGACCTTCCGGGTCAGGGAAAACAACACTCATTAAAATGATTGCAGGTATTAATGAGTCAACTACAGGGGATGTAATTGTTTTTAATACAAACATGCCTAACCTAAATGAAATGAAAAGAATTGGTTATATGGCTCAGGCTGATGCATTATACGAAGAACTATCGGCATATGAAAATGCAGATTTCATTGCAACGATGTATGGGTTAAAAGGTAAGCGTAAGAAAGAGAGAATCGGAGAAGTTTTTGAACTTGTACAATTATCAGAGCATATGAAAAAGCAAGTACAGCATTTTTCAGGTGGAATGAAAAAACGTTTATCATTGGCGATAGCACTCCTTCATGAACCTGAAATAATGATTTTAGATGAGCCAACAGTTGGGATAGATCCTCTTCTTCGAAAATCGATTTGGGAGAAGTTTTATGATCTTAAAAAGAAAGGCACTACTATTATTGTAACAACGCACATTATGGATGAAGCAGAGTTTTGCGAACGTCTAGGGCTAATTAGAGAAGGAAATTTAGTTGCGATTGGCACACCGGAGGAATTGAAAAAACAAACGTCATCCGGACGAATTGAAGATGTCTTTATGTTAGAAGGAGTGATTGAATCATGAGAGTTAATGGTGTAGTCATCCGTATCATTCGTCAATTTTTTCGAGATAAGCGTTCTTTAGCAATGATGTTTGGGGCACCAATGTTATTACTTTGGTTATTGTCGCTAGTATTTACACAAAAAGACTATATACCGCATATTGCTGTAGTCGATGTGCCTGCTCCTATAGTAAAAGCAATGAAAAATCAAGAAGCATCAATTTATGAATATAGTAAAGACAAAGCAGTTTCGGAGTTAGAAAAGCAAAAGGTAGATGCAGTAATTCATTTAGAGAATGGAAAAATGAATCTTCTATTAGAAGGCAGTGATTCATCAAAAAATCGTGCGGTACTTCAAGTATTGCAAAAGAGTACAGAGAAGAGTGATGTATCAATGATGAAGCCTGAAGTGGATTATTTACGTGGCTCTAAAGACATTACGATGTTTGATGGGCTTGGTCCCGTATTAATTGGTTTCTTTACATTTTTCTTTGTATTTATATTATCCGGAGTTTCTTTCGTAAGAGAACGTTTAAGTGGTACATTAGAGAGATTATTGTCCACACCAGTGAGAAGATGGGAAATAGTTGTAGGATATATTATTGGTTTTGGAATCTTTGCATTTATACAATCTATTATAATTGTAAGTTTTTCAGTTTATATTTTAGATTTATATGTAGCTGGCTCAATATGGCTAACGCTACTTATAACATGTATGCTTTCTTTAACTGCACTAACATTAGGCACATTTTTATCGGCATACGCAAATAATGAATTTCAAATGATTCAGTTTATACCGCTTGTTATCGTACCACAAGTTTTCTTTTCTGGGTTGTTTCCAATGGAATCCATGAATACATGGTTACAAATGTTAGGTAAATTATTTCCACTCACGTATGGTGCTGACGCAATGAGACAAGTAATGATTCGGAATCAAGGGTTTACAGAAATTGCTTTAGATCTTACTGTTTTACTTCTTTTTTCACTATTATTTGCAGTAGGAAATATATTTGCTTTAAAGAAACATCGCAAAATATAATGACGACAAAAAGGAGCTTTATAAATGAAGAAGGATTGGCTGGAAGAATTAGTTGCCGCAACGAATACTGATAAACGTAATGAACGTCAAATGCGTATATTAGAGGCAGCTGTTGATATGTTTGGAGAAAAAGGGTACGCCTCAACTTCAACAAGTGAAATTGCAAAGCGAGCTGGTGTAGCGGAAGGAACAATCTTCCGCTACTATAAAACGAAAAAAGATTTATTGTTTGCAGTCGTGATGCCGACCTTAACAAAGTTTGCTGCACCATTTTTCGTACAAGCCTTTGCAAAAGAAATATTTAAAACAGATTATGAATCGTATGAAGGGCTATTAAGAGTAATAATTCAAAATAGATTTGAATTTGCTAAAAAGCACTTTCCAATGATAAAAATATTAATTCAAGAAGTACCATTTCAGCCTGAACTAAAAAGTGAAATACAACAATTAATAGAAACAGAACTGCTTGTACATTTTAAAAAGTTGATTGCAAAGTTTCAAGAAGAAGGGACAATTATTGAAATACCACCATCTTCTGTATTACGACTTACGTTATCAGCTGTATTAGGATTACTCTTAACGAGGTTCTTATTATTGCCTGAAGAGAAATGGGACGATGAAGTGGAAATTGAAAATACGATTCAATTTATATTGTATGGACTAACGCCACGGAGGTAATGAAATAAATTATGCGAAATTCGCCGGTTGTTCAAGTTGCATAAAGGAACGAATTGCTGTTGAGACCGGCTAAATACCTATCGTTAATTCTGCTAGAAAATCTGAATTCAAACGCTGATATAACGATAACGACTCTTTAGCCATCTGATCACGCTGGAGTAGTGGTGAATCTAGTTGTTTAATACAGACTTTTAATAAGACATTATAATATGTATAAGAACTACAAAAGATACACGAAATTCAAAGCAATCGATATAAAATCGATTGCTTTTTTTTATTTCAGAAGAGAAGCGTAACATAATATTGGCTAAGTTAAACGAGCTAAGACAAAAAAACAACAATAGGCCACAGGATGAATTAACGTAAGAACTCGATGTGAATCGGACAACGCTTTGGAGTGACGTGAAAAGTAGTGGACTTTATGGACTTCCAAAACGAAATCATTGATAGTTTGCTAGCAGAAAAGCAGGAGTAAGTATACGCATAGTTTATGAATTTAATTGGATGGATTTTAAGATAATAGTCGAATGGATAAAGGTACTTTTACACGACGTGAAATGAAATCGAAAAAAATCGATTAAATTAAACGTTAAAATTAGGTGATTTAGAAAGTGGATTGTCGAATTTTATTATTAGGGAACATTTCTTTAAAAGTTCTTTAACAATCGCACATTTTAAAACGTTACAAATTAATTGAAATATGAATGCCATTTAAATTTATAACTTGATTAAAGATTTTTATTTAGGGCATATAGCCAGGTGAAGGATAAAAAATTAGGATGTAATGTTACCAACGCAAAAGGTAGTATTTGGAAATCGCGAGAAGATCTTTTATTAGTTATTAATGCATACGCCGCTCTATTTATCAAATTGAAGTGTATGTGGGCATATTTTCAGGTATTATAAAACACAGTTTAAAAATAGCATGAGCATTAGCTGAGGTATTTCATAAATATGCAGGGAAGAGAAAAACACTTAGCGGTTTGATTACTATTTTAAAATCGTGGGCAATTTGATTTGATGAAAAGTATTATTAAAAACATATTTCGAACCATCCCCAGAAACGATAGTGATAATTTCTGATTCGGAAAAAGATAGAGATTATAAAACAAAAAAATACATATTTCGACACAAAGTACCCTATGTTGTTGTAGAACAATGTAGGAATTTTTTTGTGCATTGGTACAGAATCTGTTTTAAAATTAAGTTATGACAGAATTATAGCAATTGTCTAACTAATATTCGTGTCTTTTAAGAAGTAATGTTTGTAGTAGAAACTCGTACGCTGTCGAAACTCAATATTCGATAAGGGGTGTGTAGCGGAATGGAATTTACTCTAACTCGCGAAAAACAAATGATTAAAGAAATGGTACGTGACTTTGCTGAAAAGGAAATCGCACCGAAAGCTGTGTATTATGACAAAACTGCAGAGTTTCCATATGAAACATTTCAAAAAATGGGCGAACTAGGATTATTAGGCATCCCATTCCCAGAAGAGTATGGAGGTTCAGGTGGCGATACATTATCGTACGCGTTAGCAGTTGAAGAAATTGGTCGTGCTTGTGGTGGTACTGGTTTAAGCTATGCTGCAACAATTTCATTAGGTGCTTCTCCAATTTATTATTTCGGTACAGAAGAACAAAAACAAAAATATTTAGTTCCAATGGCGTCAGGGAAAACATTAGGTGCTTTCGGATTAACAGAGCCAAACGCTGGATCTGATGCAGGGGGCACACAAACGAAAGCAATATTAGATGGCGATGAATATGTTATTAGTGGCGAAAAGTGTTGGATCACAAATGCAGAGTATGCAAATACAATTATTGTAACCGCTATCAACGGTGTTGAAGACAATGGTAGAAAACGTATTTCTGCATTTATCGTACCGACTACTAGTGAAGGGTTAACGATTTCAAGCCCTTACGATAAGATGGGTGTTCGTGCTTCTAATACTTGTGAAATCGTACTTGATGGTGTGCGTGTACCGAAAGAAAATATACTTGGTGATGTAAATAAAGGATTTAAACAATTCTTATATACACTTGATGGAGGACGTATTTCAATCGCAGCATTAGCAGTAGGTATTGCACAATCTGCATTTGAACGTGCATTGCAATATGCGAAAGAACGTCAACAATTTGGTAAAACAATTTCTAATTTCCAAGCGATTCAATTTAAATTAGCTGATATGGCGACTGAAGTGGAATTAGCGCGTAATTTAGTACATAAAGCAGCTTGGTTAAAAGATAACGATAAACCTTTCGGTAAAGAAGCGGCTATGGCAAAGTTGTTTGCATCTGAAGCAGCTAGTCGTATCGCGAATCATGCGGTACAAATTCATGGTGGATATGGCTATATGCGTGAATATGAAGTTGAACGATATATTCGTGATGCAAAACTGTTAGAAATTGGTGAAGGAACTTCTGAAATTCAACGTCTCGTAATTGCAAGACATTTAGGATGTAGATAAAAAGGAGGAGTCACTATGTTTCAAAAAATATTAATTGCTAATCGCGGGGAAATCGCAGTTCGAATTATGAAAACTTGTCAAAAACTTGGCATTCGTACCGTTGCTATTTATTCTGAGGCTGATGAAAATGCCCTTCATGTAAAATTGGCAAATGAAGCTTACTTAGTAGGGGGCCCACGTGTCCAAGAAAGCTATTTAAACCTTGAAAAAATTATAGAAATAGCTAAGAAGACAAATGCTGAAGCAATCCATCCGGGGTATGGATTATTATCAGAGAATCCATCTTTTCCGATTCGCTGTAAAGAAGAAGGAATCGTATTTATCGGTCCTTCAGAAGAAATCATTACTAAGATGGGAAGTAAAATTGAGTCACGTATAGCGATGCAAGCAGCAGATGTGCCAGTAGTTCCAGGCATTACTACAAATATTGAAACTGCTGAAGAAGCAATTGAAATTGCAAAACAAATTGGTTATCCATTAATGCTTAAGGCATCCGCGGGCGGCGGAGGCATTGGAATGCAGTTGATGGAAACTGAGCAAACGCTCACCAAAGCATTTGAAAGTAATAAAACAAGAGCGCAAAATTTCTTTGGTAACGGGGAAATGTATTTAGAGCGCTATATAGCAGATGCACACCATATTGAAATTCAGCTTTTAGCAGATACACATGGTAATACAGTGTATTTATGGGAACGTGAATGTTCAGTGCAGCGCCGAAATCAAAAAGTAATTGAAGAAGCGCCTTCACCATTTTTAGATGAAGGTACACGAAAGGCTATGGGAGAAGTTGCTGTACAAGCTGCTAAAGCTCTTGGTTATACAAATGCTGGCACAGTGGAGTTTCTTGTAGATGATCAAAAGAACTTTTATTTCTTAGAGATGAATACGAGATTACAAGTAGAACATCCAGTTACAGAAGAAATTACGGGGTTAGATCTAGTTGAACAACAACTACTTATCGCATATGGTGAGAAGCTATCATTTACACAAGATGATGTAAAACGTAGTGGTCATGCCATCGAGGCTCGTATTTATGCAGAAGATCCGAAAACATTCTTCCCATCACCTGGGAAAATTACAGATCTAACGTTACCGACAAATGTACGTATTGATCACTTTTTGGAGAATCAAGTAACGATTACACCTTTCTATGATCCAATGATTGCGAAAGTAATCGCTCATGGCGAAACTCGTGAAGAAGCGATTTCAAAATTACAGGATGCGCTGCAAGAGTTAAAAGTAGAAGGTATTAAAACGAATACACCAATGCTATTACAAGTATTGGAAGATGATGTGTTCAAAAGTGGTATTTATACAACGGGTTTTGTAACGAAACAACTTGTTAAAAAATAAGATTTATGAATATTAAGGGGGAAAAAATGATGACGAAAGTATATGCATCGATGGCAGGAAATGTTTGGAAGGTTGTTGTAGGAGTAGGAGACACAGTAGAGGAAGAGCAGGATGTCGTCATTTTGGAATCTATGAAAATGGAAATTCCAATCGTTTCAGAAGAAGCCGGAACTGTTATGAAAATTAACGTACAAGAAGGCGATTTTGTAAATGAAGGAGATGTATTACTAGAAATTGAATAGGGAGATATAGGGGGAAGCGAATTGAAACTACCTAATTTTGCTGTCATTAAAGAAGTCGGGCCACGTGATGGCTTACAGAATGAAAAAAAGATTGTTGGCACAAAAGATAAAGTAAAATGGATTCAACTACTTACAGAAGCGGGATTGTCGTACGTTGAAGTTTCCTCATTCGTTCACCCTAAATGGGTTCCTGCATTAGCAGATGCAAGTGATGTATTTTCTGAGCTAAAAAGGGATCCAAATGTTACATATGCAGCGCTTGTTCCAAATCAAAATGGTTTGGAACGAGCTTTTTTGCAAAATGTAGATGAGGTGAATGTTTTTTTATCAGCAAGTGAATCTCATAATAAAAGTAACATTAATAAACCAATTAAAGAAGCATTAGGTGTAATTGAAGATATAACAAAACAGGCAACATTCGAAGGGAAAAAGGTAAGAGGCTATGTTTCTACTGTATTTGGATGTCCTTATGAAGGGGATATAAGTGTTGAAGCAGTTGACGAAATATGTAATCAACTATTCTCATACGGCATTTATGAAATCTCTCTTGGTGACACGATCGGTGTAGCAAATCCATTACAAGTAGAGCAAGTATTAGAGCATTTATTAAAGAAGTATGATGCTTCGCAGTTTGCAATGCATTTTCATAATACGTATGGAATGGCACTGGCAAATGTAGTTAAGTCTTTAGAACATGGTATTACAACGTTTGATAGTTCTTGTGGTGGACTTGGAGGGTGTCCTTATGCACCAGGAGCATCGGGTAATGTTGCTACTGATGACTTAGTACATATGCTCCATAAGTTAGGTGTCCAAACAAATATAGACGAAGAAAAGTTATTGAGAGCTAGTCATTTTATTCAAAGTAAGTTAAATATCCAATTACCGAGTCATGTGTATAGAGCGCTTCAACATAAAACGATAAGTAGGTGAGAATATGCTACAATTACAAAACATTTCCGTTGACTATGTTACACCGCATGTTGTAAAGATTTCGTTAAATCGTGAAAGACAAGCTAACTCATTATCTTTGGCATTATTAGAAGAATTACAAACTATATTAACTCAAATAAACGAAGAATCAAATACGCGCGTTGTTATTTTAACAGGGGCTGGCGAAAAAGCGTTTTGCGCTGGTGCTGATTTAAAAGAGCGTGCCAACATGAATGAAGAACAAGTTCGCCATGCTGTGGGTATGATTCGTTCTACTATGGAGATGGTTGAACAATTACCACAACCAGTTATTGCTGCAATAAATGGAATCGCACTTGGTGGAGGTACTGAATTAAGCTTAGCTTGTGATTTTAGAATTGCTTCTGACACTGCAAGTCTAGGTCTCACTGAAACTTCCCTTGCAATAATACCTGGAGCGGGTGGTACGCAGCGATTACCTAGATTAATTGGAGTTGGTAGAGCGAAAGAATTAATTTATACAGGAAGACGTATTTCGGCGCAAGAAGCGAAAGAATATGGTTTAGTAGAATTCGTAGTACCAGCTGATTTACTAGAAGAGAAAGCAATTGAAATTGCAGATCGAATTGCTAATAATGGTCCAATTGCCGTTCGATTAGCAAAAGAAGCAATTTCAAATGGTATTCAAGTAGATTTACATACCGGCTTACAAATGGAAAAACAGGCGTATGAGGGCGTAATCCATACGAAAGATAGATTAGAAGGATTACAGGCATTCAAGGAAAAACGCAAACCAATGTATAAGGGGGAGTAAATATGTTAGATCAAAAACAACAATCTAATTCATTTGAAGAACGAGTTGAAACAATTAAGCAAGGCGGGGCACCGAAATATCATGAACAAAACAAAGCAAAAGGGAAACTTTTTGTTCGAGATCGTTTGGCTCTTTTATTCGATAATGGTGAATATGTGGAAGATGCATTATTTGCAAATTGTGAACAAACTGGATTACCAGCTGATGGTGTTGTAACTGCGACTGGTAAAATACATGGTCGTACTGCGTGCGTAATGGCAAATGATTCGACTGTAAAAGCTGGATCATGGGGAGCACGTACAGTTGAAAAAATTCTACGTATTCAAGAAACAGCAGAAAAATTACGTGTACCGTTATTTTATTTAGTTGATTCTGCTGGAGCGCGTATTACAGATCAAGTTGAAATGTTCCCTGGACGCCGCGGTGCAGGAAGAATCTTTTATAACCAAGTGAAATTATCTGGTAAAGTGCCACAAATTTGTTTATTATTTGGACCTTCAGCGGCTGGTGGTGCGTATATTCCAGCATTTTGTGACGTTGTTATGATGGTTGAAGGAAATGCTTCTATGTATTTAGGGTCTCCGCGTATGGCTGAAATGGTTATCGGTGAGAAGGTAACTTTAGAAGAAATGGGCGGAGCACGTATGCATTGCTCAGTATCAGGATGCGGAGATGTTTTATGTAAAACAGAAGAAGATGCAATTACGCAAGCAAGACAATATATTTCTTATTTTCCAAGTAACTATTTAGAAAAGACTCCTTTGATTACACCTCAAGAACCGAAACAGTTCGATAAAACGTTAGAAGAAATCATTCCAGAAAATCAAAATGCTCCTTTCAATATGAAAGATCTCATTAACAGAATTATTGATGAAGGTTCTTTCTTTGAAGTGAAAAAATTATTTGCGCAAGAACTAATTACAGGTTTAGCACGCATTGATGGTAAGCCAATTGGCATTATTGCAAATCAGCCGCGTATGAAGGGCGGCGTATTATTCCACGATTCAGCTGATAAAGCAGCGAAGTTTATAAATTTATGCGATGCATACCATATTCCATTATTATTCCTTGCAGATGTACCTGGGTTTATGATTGGTACAAAAGTAGAACGTGCGGGAATTATTCGTCACGGTGCAAAAATGATCTCTGCAATGAGTGAAGCAACTGTACCGAAAATTTCTATCGTCGTTCGAAAAGCATATGGAGCTGGCTTATATGCAATGGCAGGTCCAGCGTTTGAACCAGATTGCTGCTTAGCATTACCGACAGCTTCTATTGCAGTAATGGGTCCAGAAGCAGCAGTCAATGCTGTATATGCAAATAAAATTGCAGCTTTACCAGAAGAAGAGCGCGCAAGCTTTATTGCTGAAAAACGAGAAGAGTATAAGAAAGATATTGATATTTACCGTTTAGCATCTGAGATGGTGATTGATGGTATTGTTCATCCAAACAATTTACGTGAAGAGTTAAAAGGCCGATTCGAAATGTATATGAGCAAATATCAAGTATTCACGGATCGTAAACATCCTGTATATCCAGTTTAAAAGCCCTATTTAGGGCTTTCTTGCTCAAAAAGTCAAGGAGGGGAAAACATGAAACAAGCAGTTTGGTTTCCAACAGAAGAATATAAAGAAAAAACGCGTTTATTTGGTTGGATGAAATCATTAGGCTATGAAGATTACGAAGCTTTTTATAATAAGTCAATTGAAGAAACAGCTTGGTTTTGGGGAGAAGCTGAGAGAGCAGTTGGCTATCAGTGGATGAAACCATATACAGAAGTGTTAGATTTAGAAAATGGTACACCGTTTGCACAGTGGTATACTGAGGGAACTTGTAACGTTGTAGAATCTGCTTTATCTCGCTGGCTTGCAGACGATAAAACGAAAACACAAGCAGCACTTATGTATGAAGGGGAAAACGGAACTTCGAAATCATTTACATATGAAGAGCTTGACAGCTGGGTAAGCCGTGTTGCCAACGGTTTGAAACATGCTGGTATTGAAAAAGGTGATCGTGTAACAATTTACATGCCAATGATTCCTGAAACAGTTGTTGCTATGTTAGCGGTAATGAAAATTGGAGCGATTATTTCACCAATATTCTCAGGTTTTGCTGCTGATGCAGTAATGACACGTGTACAAGCAGCTGGTTCAAAAATGGTTATTACCGCAGATGGCTTTTCACGCCGTGGGAAAATTGTTTCATTAAAAGATGAAGTAGATAAAGCTTGTGAACATTGTCCAACTGTTGAAAAGGTGGTAATTGTTCGTCATGCAGGAAATGATTTTACACCGCATAATTATGATTTTTCATGGAGTACGTTAGAAAAAGAAAAACCATTTATACATGCTGAAGAAATGAACAGTGATGATCCATTAATGCTTATATATACATCTGGAACGACTGGTAAGCCGAAGGGGACAGTACACACACATGCTGGTTTCCCGCTAAAATCTGCATTTGATGCAGGATTTGGAATGAATATAAAACAAGGCGACCGCGTATTATGGGTAACTGATATGGGCTGGATGATGGGACCATTTTTACTATTCGGCTCTTTAATTAATGGCGCAACAATGGTTATGTACGAAGGTGTTCCAGACTTCCCAGAAGCAGATCGCTTATGGGAGACAGTTGATAAATATGAAATTACTCATCTCGGTATTTCGCCAACGTTAATCCGTGCATTAATGGCAAAAGGTGATGAGTATGTAAATAAACATTCTTTAAAGAGTTTAGAAGTATTCGCATCAACAGGAGAACCTTGGAATCCAGATCCGTGGATGTGGCTGTTTGAAACAGTTGGAAAAGGAAAGGTCCCAATCTGTAACTACTCAGGTGGAACTGAAATTTCTGGTGGGATTTTCGGAAACGTCCTTATTAAACCAATTGCACCGATTAGTTTTAACGCATCCTTACCAGGAATGGCAGCAGTTGTACTTGATGATCAAGGTAAACCGATTCGTGATGAAGTCGGAGAATTATGTTTAGAAAAACCGTGGGTTGGTATGACGAAAAGTTTCTGGGAAGATGATGAGCGTTATGTGAACACATACTGGTCACGTTTTGAAAATAAATGGGTTCATGGTGACTGGGTCATTTATGACGGTGAGCAATATATCATTACAGGACGTTCAGATGATACGTTAAACATTGCTGGAAAACGTATTGGGCCTGCTGAATATGAATCTATTCTTGTGAAACATAATGATGTAATAGAAGCAGCGGCAGTTGGTGTACCGGATGATGTAAAAGGTGAAGTTTGTCATTGTTTTGTTGTATTACGAGACGGTGTAATATTCTCTGGAGAGTTAAAGAAAGAATTAATGAGTTTAGTAAACTCTCATATTGGTAAAGCTTTATGTCCAAAAGACATCCACGTTGTAGAAGATTTACCAAAAACACGAAATTCTAAAGTAATGCGACGTGTTATTAAAGCAGCTTACTTAGGAAAAGAGTTAGGAGATTTATCGTCACTTGTAAATCCTGAAGTAGTTCCGTTTATTCAGGGGTTACAGTCTAGCAAACTATAAAATTACGAATGAGCTCTATGTAAATAGAGCTCATTTTTAATGTTTACAAAAAGATAAGAGAGAAAAAGTAAATTTGAAGTTAAAAAATCTACTATTAGTGTTAAGTATGTCTGTTTGTTTTTAGTTTTTATCAAAATAGGATACTATGGCTGTCTATTCAATGGAGTGATTGAATTTTGTTAAGAATGAAAATTTAGTGAAGAAAAAAGTAATGAATAAAAGGAGAAATCCCTGGGGGACAGGGATTCAATAAGGGAGATATTATTGTCGTTCAATGTCGAAATTTGGCGTATCCGACAAATTAATATTATCACGAATTTTCAGGAGATTGTGATAGTGGATGTGTCAAAAATGTGTACGGGTTTCATATAAAAGTGTTATTTAAATAGGAAAAGGGAAAAGAATTAAGTTCACTGGTTCTTAAGATTTTTTCCCTTTTAAATTTACTGTTTGTTCGTTGTTCTATATACAGCTGAAATTGGTAAATCTTCGCCATGTAAAGCTTGAGTACTGTCCTTTTTGTTTGAATCATGTGCCTCCTGAGATGTTTCTTGCATTTGCTCTTGGGCTTTACTAGGAGTATTCAGCGCATCCGATGACACATAATCAAGTTGTTGACTTAATAGATTTTTTTTATCCATGTTATGTAGCTCCTTTTTGAACTTAGATATAAAAACGAAGTATTTTTAAATAGTTATGTGGATATTATGTATCTTTGAATGGAATTATATACACAAACTATATTGAGAATTTAACTAATTATAAAAATTACTTGTGATGACAAGCGGTTGTACTTTAATAAATTAAACAAAATAGTTATTTGATAGAAAAAGAAATTAGTATGTTTACTTTAGAAATTAAATATAAAAAGGCGATTATCGTCAAATCGCCTTTTGGATAATGCAGTGTAATTTTATTCAGTTATTTGAAATATAGTTTCATTCGGTTTGGAAAATCCATACAGTTTCCTTGCGAATTTTAAAATTTCTTCTTCACTACCTGTTAAAGCTTTAACATCATTTTTAAGGGAATGACCATCCTTCTTTAAAGAAGATAATTTTTGTTGCTCCGTATTAAGCGTGATTTGTTTTTCTTTAATCATTTCTTGTTGGTTATTAAGAAAATATTGAAGGACAAAAATTACAGATAATATAAAAGCCAAAGTAGTTATAATACGGCGTCTTGTTTTTTTATTATTACCTTGTTGGGTGTTAGGGTTCACTTGCTGTGAGGGTATCTTAGGATTTGATTGTTGTGATGATATTTTTGGGATGTTTCCCATTAAAATGCCTCCATTACTGATTGTAGAATTTAAACCGTTTAAAAGTATTATAAATGTTCAATGGGAATTTTAGAAGATAGTTTAATATAGATGAGTTTTGTAAAGTTTAAACAAAATCCTTATTTAAATAAAAGGAACCCCGATTGTCTGCGGGGCTCCTAAGGGTAATCGTCAAGTAATGACGTACTCGACTAGTTAACGATATCATGAATTTTTTGGTAAATATACTGGTAAATGCGTCCAAATTAATGAGAGCATTATTTGAAACAAAAACGCTATTTTAATAGGGAGGGGAATAATGATGATTCCATGGGACAAGCGAGTATACATTGTATCAAGGTGATCATTTTATTACAGAGGGGACAATTTTAGAGGTTAGTGAAAAGGCGAATAAATCATTATATTGGCTTTGGTGCATGTTAGCTCCAAGCTATGAAAAAGTGTGCGGTAATAGTGCAAAGCGACTTCGGTTGATTCGGATAGATGATGACGAAGAATGATATAAAAATTTCATTTTGTAGAGAAATGAGGTGATTAAGGATGGGCATAGAATATGCCATGTTTGTATTAAAAAAGAGCAGAATTTAGCCTATATATAAAGATGTTGGAATTGTTCTAAAGGGGGGGATATCTGAAATATAAATAATTGAGGGGAGTGAACTAATAATGGAAACTAGTACTTTTTTAGGATTGTTTTGGGGATGGATAACGGTTATCGTATCGGGAATACTTTTCGTACGTCCATCGGTACTACGTGAATTGAAAAAATTAGTGGTTGAAGACAGAGGATTTGGTATTATGTATGGTTTTCTATCGATTTTCCTAGGGTTAGGTAGTGTAATCCTACATAATGTATGGGTATTCAACTGGCAGGGGTTCCTAACGGTTATTGCATGGCTTGCATTATTAAAGGGAATCTACATAATTGCATATCCTGAACCCTCCAAGAAAACAGACTTTGAATTAAGGGTACTATCTACACGTATAGCGCTCGCTATCATTGGCGCCTTGGCTTTATGGATGCTTATAGTAATCTATATAAAATAATCCTTTTCTAATAAGAACTATATTAAAATAAATCTCTACGTGTTCATTGACAAAAAGCTGACTATACTTAGTCAGCTTTTTGTATATTACATTCTAGTATTTATCGGTCACAAAAGACATGTTCTCTCTTTTAAGTCGATATTGAAAATATTACCAATTTTTTCTTTTACAATGACAACAAATAAAGAAACATTTACAACGACACTTATTTCGTTTAGAACTCCAATCATTATCACAATGATTCTTTTCTTTAGATTTCCACCAGTCATCACAACAATGCTTTTTCTTAGAACTCCAGCAATCATTTTTCCAGGACATTCTTTTATACCTCCCTTCAATAGGATTCATACTATTCTATGCTTTTGTCTCGTACACTTTTAAGCTATTGGACATACTTTACTAGTAGAAAGGATTAGGGGGTGAGGTTTTGGGTTCTCGATTTAATAATTGTAGAAAGAAATGTACGTGTAAGCATGATGATTGTTGGGACATTTTTGAAGAGTGTAAAAAGGAAAAGAATGAGAAATGTGACAGCTCTTGTGTACAAGGAATTAGAGATGAGCTTAAAAAATTAATTAATAAAACAGTGCGAATTAACACTGAAGGACGTACTTATATAGGTACTGTTTCTTCGGTAACTTGCGATGTTGTTAAGCTAGCTGCTATTCCTGATTCAGTTGCAGCAATTATATCTCTTTGTAAAATTGAAGCAATTTTACCACCTGCTACAACTGTTACTGATGAGTTTGATTTTAACGGTGTTGACGTAGCAAATAAAGATTAATTATGCTTTATTGATGCTAAGCCATTCTTATGAATGGCTTTTTATTTTGTTTAAAAGGGAATATATTTTTCATATAGAAATAAATTTGAAGGTGTATAAAAGGTTGTGTGAAAGGAGAATGAGAGTGATCAAGCTGCAACAATTTACAAGAACTGATTTCAAACAATTAATTAATTGGATCGATTCCGAAGAATTTTTAATACAATGGTCGGGAAATGCATTTACATATCCTTTAAATGAACAGCAATTAGAGAAATATGCAGAAAGTGCAAACACACTGGCATTCAAAATAATGGATGAAGAGACTAAAGCAGTTATTGGTCATATTTCTCTTGGACAAATAGATAATATAAATAAGTCTGCTAGAATTGGAAAAGTGCTAGTTGGTAATACGAAAATGAGAGGGCGTTCTATAGGGAAACATATGATGAAAGCCGTACTTCGTATTGCTTTTGAAGAATTAAAACTACATAGAGTAACTCTTGGTGTTTATGACTTTAATAAGTCAGCTATTTCTTGTTACGAAAAAATAGGATTTGTAAAAGAAGGTTTATTAAGAGAGGCAAAAAAAGTAGGAGAAACGTATTGGAACTTATGGGAAATGAGTATGTTAGAATATGAATGGAACAATAACTAGCAACGGTTCTTTATAATTATGTTATGTTAACTAAAGGGGTTTGGTGGGAAATCATGAATAAAAAAACAAAAATAATTTCAATTGCAGCCGTTTCAGGAGGGGGGAAAACTACAATTACAGAAAGTTTAACGCATGAGCTAACGAATTCAAAGGCTCTATACTTTGATAGTTATAAATTTGATAACTGTCCTGCTGATATTTGTAAATGGATTGATGATGGGGCGAATTATGATGAGTGGGTACTAACACCATTAATTACTGATATTCAGCATCTGCTACAAAATAGTAATTTAGACTATATTATAGTAGATTATCCCTTTGCCTACTTAAATAGTGAAATGCGCGAATTAATAGATGTAACTATATTTATCGATACGCCTTTAGATATTGCGATGGCTAGGAGGATTTTGCGTGACTTTAAAGAAGGTACAATTAGTGAAATACATAATGATCTAAAACATTATATAACACATGCGAGAAAAGCTTATTTAGAGGCAATTTATACTGTTAAGCCGAATTCAGATATCGTTTTGGATGGATCTTTATCTGTAAGTGAAATAGTTGTGCAAATAGTAGAGGAACTCAGTAGAAGAAATGTGATTTTGCATAGTTAATTGGAAAATGAAGCATATACGAATGAAACATTTCTGGCTATATAAAAAAGTGGGGGTGCTCCAATTTGAAAACGCTATTTTATTACAATTGGCAAGTAAGAGATCATTGGTTTAAGTGGTGTGAACAGCTTACAGAGGAGGAATTGCTTCGCAAACGTGTTGGAGGTGTTGGGAGTATTTTAGAAACACTTTTCCATATTGTAGATGTTGAGTATAGCTGGATTAGTGTGCTTCAAGAAAAAGAGGATAACGAACCACAGTTTAAAGATTATCAATCAATCAATCAAAAAAGTGAAAGCATTATCTGATTTATATAGACGAGAATTAGATAACTTTTTGCGGTTATGGTCTGGCGACTTCGAATCAAAAATATTGAAAGCTTCATGGACAGATAAAACATATAAATACGGTGAAGTTTTAAGGCATGTAATTGCACATGAAATTCATCATATTGGTCAGCTATCTATATGGGCGAGAGATTTAAATCTTCAGCCCGTTTCAGCGAATTTAATTGGAAGGGGATTATAGATTTCGAAACCGACTTGCTAAATGCAAGTCGGCTTTTTATATAAAAGAGAACTTTTAGTTAAAATCCTCTGATTTTTTCTGACGTATATGTAAAAACATTAAGGTGGTAATGATTAAAAAGATCATAATCGTTTGTATGATTAAATTTTTAAACTGAAGCAAAATGGTCCAAGATGTAACAACGTCTTTGAAAGCTTGGAGTGCAGAATATGAGGTAGGTTCAAAACCGTATTGAAGTAACTTTTTTGTTTCAACAAAAGCCGTGTTTTCTTCATTGGCGTCTAATACTACAGAAATAAACCTTGTATCTCCTTGTTTTGCTGTACCAACAAAACTATAATTACCGTTAGTTGACAAACTAGTTTGCAAGCCATCAACACCTTTTAGTTTAATGTTTTTATCAAGAGAGTAAATCATTTTATTTGTGTTGAGAACTTGAAAATCTTTGAAGGTAAATGGGTAAGAGGTTAGTTTAGTTATATTTAATACATCTGGATAGTCTTTTATTAATTGTGCAGCTATTTCGGCTGCGTCTATTGCTGTTGTAATCGATTGTTTATTCTTCTCGCTATTTATTCCAGTGGAATTTAAAAATGGAGATTGTTGTGATAACTTTAGTTGTTTTGCTTTTTCATTCATTAACGATGTGAAATTATCTTCATTTCCAGCAATGTGTTCTGCTAGTTCAAGTGCAGAACGATTATTTCCGGTTAAAAGCAATGTATTTAGTAAATCACGAACGGTTGTTTTATCATTCGATGTTACATGTATAGGACTCGTTTCGGTTTGAAAAACGTCGTTACTTATTTTTACAGATTCATCTAATTGTATTTTGCCATCATGAAGTTGTTCCATCACAATATACTCAGTCATTAATTTAGATAAAGTGGCCGACTGAATGGGAGTACTTTCATTTTTTTTATAAACAATCTCACCAGAATTAGTATCTATTAAAATAGCTGATTTAGCTTGAATAATTGGACCATTTACATAAAGGTAAAAATATAAAACGATAAGTGCAGTAATGAGAAAAGATAATAATAAAACTGTTATTTTTTTCAAGAATTGCATAAGCGATCCTCCTACTATTACATCAATAATATTATTGTAAAAAGGAATGCTTAATTAGGAAGAAAGAAAAGGTAAAGAATTTCTAAAGAATTATAAAGGATTATTAAATTTTGGATATTGATGGAATATAAAAGGTTCAATTTCTTATATGATAAAAAATTGAACCTATAAATATGTGGTATTAAGCTTTATAAGGGAGTAGTTTTACAGTGAAAGTTGTTTTTTTATCATCGCTATATACTTCAATTGTTCCTTTATGCAATTCAACAATACTTTTTGCAATTGCTAATCCGAGTCCAGATCCACCAGTGTTTGTTGAACGTGATTTTTCAACACGATAAAAACGTTCAAAAATATGAGGTAAATCAGTACTAGGGATAGGTTGTCCGTAATTTGTTATATCAATTGTAATCATGTTATTGCTTTCGTAAGCGGTAATATCAATATGATCTCCATCATTTCCATAAGTAATAGCGTTTATGATTAGATTTTCAAACACACGTACTAATTTATCCCCATCAGCTAGTACCATTAGCTTTTGAGATGGGAAAGAAGGGCGACATTCAATATTAGCTTCTTGAAGCTGTATCCGAAATTGGACAGTTAATTGTCCAATCAATTCTACAATATCAATGGGAGCAGAATATAAACTTAACTCTTTATTTTGAACGCGTGTATATTCAAACAAGTCATTCATTAATGCATTAAGACGAGTTACTTTATCGTAAATGACTTGAATATAGTATCGTAATTCTACTTCATCTCTATAATTATCATGATGGATTAAATTTACGTATCCAACTATAGATGTAAGAGGGGTTCGTAAGTCATGTGATACATTTGTAATAAGTTCGCTTTTTGCTTGTTCTGCCTGTCTTTCTTCATCAATCGAAACTTTTAATTGCTCAATAATTTGATTGACCCCAGTTGCCAGTTCTTCTAAATAATTATGGTGTACGATGGAAACTTTATGATTAAAGTTTCCACTTGCAATATACCGAATCTCTTCAATCATTTTTTTTATACAAGTTTCATAGTAAACCTTTCTTTCATGACGATAAAAAATGTATAAATAGGATGAGAAAATAGAAAATAAAAACAAATAAGATACAATCATCATCCATAAAGACTCTTTTAATCCAATATATTTTTCATGGCCAAAAATTCTAATGAATTCTTTTCCTAGTTCACTTAAAGTAAGTGAACTCTCAATTACACTAGTAACGAGGCGATAAATAATTAATTCAGTAATAGGGGTTAGTGTGATAGCTAATAAGAGCCAAAAAATAATTTTCCATTTTGGGATATCTTTTAATATGTCAAAAGCTTCATTTCTCAATTTTATAGCCTACTCCCCAAACAGTATGAATAAACTTTTCTCCATTCATTACTGTTTCAAGTTTATCCCGCAAATTACTAATATGAACCATCACAGTTTTATTTGAACCATAACCATCTTCATTCCAAACGCGTTCAAAAATTTCTTCGGAACTAAAGACTCTTCCTGTATTACTCGCAAGTAAATATAAAATATCAAATTCAATAGATGTGAGTTTAATATATTCTCCATTTACTTTAACAGTATGATTATGTTTATGTATTTCAACAGAACGAATACGAATAATACCATCTTCATTCTTTTGGGAAGTAGCATTTTGGAAAGAGGATCTTCGTAATAAAGCTTTCACTCTAGCCACTAATTCTAGTGGATTAAACGGTTTAATCATATAATCATCTGCGCCGGTCATAAGTCCTAAAATTTTATCCATATCTTCAGCCTTTGCACTAAGCATAAGGATAGGTACAGTATTATTTTCACGCACTTCTTGACAAACTTCCAATCCGTTTCGTTTGGGCATCATAATATCCAAAATCATAAGGTCAACTTCATATGTAGATATCATTTGTAATGCTTCATCACCATCATAAGCTTTATAAATGTTATAGCCTTCATTTCGTAAATAAACAGCCAGTAATTCTACAATATCTTTATCATCATCAATAATTAATATGTTTTTATTCATTTTATAGTTAGTTCCTTTCCTTACAATTAATCAACATTACTATAATATCAAACATTTATGTATTTTGTAGTAATGTTTCTACATAAAATTTCATGTATCGTATTAAAAAGGAATTAAAACATTCATAACGAATATAAAATAAGAAGGATATTTAAACTCCACATTATACTGAAAGATAGTTATAAGGGGGACTTGCTATGTTATATAATGATATATATTCATTTACTCCAACTGGAAAAATAGAAAATGATATTAAAGCTTTTCTATTAAAATACAATAAAGAAGTTACATATAAACATTCAATTCGTGTGGCAAATGAGGCGAGAAAAATTGCGGGAATATTTTATGAAGATGAAGAAAAAGCAGCGATTGCAGGGTGTTTACATGATATTAGTGCAATCTTTCCGAATGAGGAGCGGATTGCAGTTGCTGAAAAATTTGGAATAGAAATATTACAAGAAGAACGAGAATTTCCAATGATTATTCATCAAAAATTATCGAGAGTAATTGCAAAAGAGATATTTAAAATAGAGGACGAAGAAGTTTTAAATGCAATCAGTTGCCACACTACTTTGCGTAAACATGCAACGAAGATGGATTTAGTATTATTTGTTGCTGATAAATTAGAATGGGATCAAATAGGGACACCATCATATTTAATTGAGGTGAAAAAAGGATTGGGAAAATCTTTGGACCATGCTGCTTTTGTATATATTTCATATTTGTGGGAAAGAAAAGATACATTAAAGGTCATACATCCGTGGCTAGAAGAAGCATATTGGTATTTAAAAGAAATTGTAGAGTAGAAAGGGTATAAAAATGCAATTAAAAGAATATATGAATCAAACATTTCCAGGAGTTACGTTAGTACCGTACATATACTTTCAGTGGGAAACTCATCTACATTTTGATTTTGGAAAAGATAAATACCAAAATGTAGAAGGAACCGACGATTTAAACATGGAATACTTCTCTCAACTATATACATGTAATAAATACTTATTTGAAGATATATTTTCAAAAGAAGATACCGTCTTTTTAGTCACAAATATTTATCGATTTAAACAGGAAAATATAAAAAATCCGCAGAAAATAAATGTATATAATAGATTTATTAAAAAGAGGGATTTAAAGTTTCATATAAGACAAGAAACATTACCTTTTCTATTTGAAGATGAAGAAGCTGACTTATATTGTACATATCAATTTTCTTTAAAATGTCTTGCTGAAGATGTTAAATATGAACCGCTTATTCAAGCAGCTAATCATGAAGATTTCCCTGACCTACGTCCACGTCTAGGGCGAAAAAAAGAAATTTCATATCCAGATGTATTTTTTATAAATATAACAAAGGATATTATCATGTTTATTTATGATGATAGAGGATGTGAAGTAATTGCGAAGAATAAAGAAAAGATACGGGATTTATATGAGAAGTATAAAGAGTGGATACCAGAATATGAACGAGAGAGTATAGATGACTTATTTACATGAAAATAGGAGGAAGTGAAGTGTGTAATGAAAAGGATCGCAATTGTATCTGCATGGGAACCAGAGCTTACGTATTTGCATCAACATTATCCAAGTGAGCGTGTAGAAAAAATAGCAGCTTGGGAATTTCATTTTCATTCTATTAATGAATTAGAAGTTATTTCAGTTGTAACTGGTGTCGGTAAAGTAAGTTGTGCTAGTTGTGTACAACTATTAATAAGTGAATTCCAGCCAGACCAGTTATTTATGACAGGAATTTGCGGGAGTTTATCAGATAAGGTGAAAAATGGACACATCGTTGTAGCTCTTAATACTTTGCAGCATGATGTTACAGCGGCTGGATCAGGAGAAGATAGTTTTAATCTATATGATGGTAGAACAGCACCTATTGAAACAACTAAATCACTCGTAAAACGAATGAAGAAATTACGTTCATATGACCCGGTCCATTTTGGTACATTTCTATCTGGAGATCAACGTATTCGAAGTTCAGAAATGAGGTATTTACTTCATACTGTATACGGTGCTTTAGCCGTTGATCAAGAAGTGGCAGCATTCGCTTATGTGTGTCATGTAAATAGAAAACCATTTCTATGTTTAAAAGCTGCCTCAGATCAAGCGAATGACAAAACGAAAGAAGAACAAAAGGTTTTTAAAATGTTAGCATGTGAACGAGCATGTGAGCATTTAATTACTTTTTTACGTGTTTATGAGATTACTGTAGTTAACAATAGATAACAAGAGGGGGAATATCCCACTCATTTCAAATTAAGAGGTGAATTATAATTGCATACGTATTATGGAGAACTTTGTACAAAGATGTATGGTTATGGATTTTCCTATAAGACTATATGATTTAAAAGAATTTGAAAATATACTTATTGCTAATGGATTTAGTCAAATTGTTGTTCATGAAATAAAAGATGGATATGGTGTAGGGAATTCATTTCATGTATTTGAATGTAGTATATAGCAAGCTAAAGTGGAGGATTATACTTATATGATTCAATATAAAAGATGTAGTGAAGTAAGTATAGATTTAGTGTATGAAGCTTTTAAGGAGGGATTTTCAGATTACATTATTAAAATGGAAGTTTCAAAAGAAAATTTTATCAAAAGATTTTTTGGACCAGAAGGGAATATGCTAGAACACTCCTTTCTTGCTTTAGATGATGACAAATCTGTTGGTGTAATACTTGGTGGTATAAAGGTTTATGAAAGTATAAAAACAATGCGCTGCGGAACTTTAGCTGTTCATCCGGATTATCGCGGCATTGGTGTAAGTCAAAAGTTATTTGGACTGCATAAAGAAGAGGCAATTCAAAATGGATGCAAGCAACTTTTTCTTGAAGTAATTGTAGGTAATGACCGAGCGATTCATTTTTATAATAAATTTGGTTATGAAAAAGTATATGAACTTTCTTATTATAATTTAAATGATGTAACTAAAATAATTAATAAGGATTTTAAAGGTATTGAAGTAAAACAAATAGAATTGCAGCCATTTAAATTTGGAATTCGGAAATGGCTTAACTTCCATATAAATTGGCAAAATGATATGGATTATATCGAAAAAACAAATAATACATTTTACGGTGCATATGTTGATAATGATTTAAAAGGCTCTATATGTGTAAATGAACAAGGGAAAATTAGCTTTATATTTGTAGACAAAGACTATAGAAATATTGGTATTGCGACGCAATTATTACAAGTAGCAAGTAAAGAATTGAAATTATCAAGATTATCAATTGGGTTTCCTAATAATAGTTTACTTGAGGGATTTTTAAAGAAATGTGGGTTTGAAAAGAATGCATTAGAACAATATGAAATGTACATTTTATTATAAAAGCAGAAGATATCATTCTTTCTGCTTTTTATTTTTGTAATGAAAATAAGGAGGAGATAGTTAGCTTGTGCATAAAATGGGGGCTAATTAGTCGATAATCCCCCGTCGTGCCAATTGTTGGCGTATACAAAAAAATTGCCATTTTCTTTTTGTCCTTGGCAAGAACCCACCACATTGTAGCGATTATGATTGTCTTATCCATACCAACGTCAAGGCTTGGTTTTCGCTCTTTTGGTATGATGGCGAGTGATTGAAGATTTTACGGAACGAACCTTTTCTCGTACCAACCTCATATCTTCAGTTTTCAAAGAACAATCTGTATGAAATAATCATAGCGAATAGTTAGACAATAACAAAGCCCTTTATTGTAAAAACACCGTAAAAATTATGTTAATTGAGATTTATTTTTTTCGTAAAATCAAGTAAAATAATGAAAGGGAACATATATTCTATCCAAGATAGAAGGAGTGTTATGAATAATGATAGCTATAATAGAGAAGCAAAATAATGAATACTTAGTACAATTTGATCGTCATCTTCCATTTACGATAGAAGAGGTTTGGTCTGTGTTAACAGATAATAATAAACTAAAAAAGTGGATGTCTAACTTACAAATAGAAGACCTTAAGACAGGTGGAATTATAAAGTTTGATATGATGGATGGTACATTTATAAATATTGATATCTTAGAATGTCAAATGAATTCAGTTTTAGAATTCACATGGGATAAAGATCGTGTCCGATTTGAAATACATAAAAAAGAAAAGGGATCCCTATTATTATTTAAAGAATTCATTCATGAATTAACAGATCATACTCCTAAAGATATAGCAGGTTGGCATATTTGTTTAGATCTTTTTTCTTCAGTTTTAGAAGAGGAAGAGAAAGAATTTTCAAAAGATGATTGGGAATATTGGTTTGACAAATATAAGGTTAAGACCGATGAGTTGAAAGGATATTAATTATATAATCGATATTTATTGTGTAATTATTATCTTATAAAAACGTTTTTTAAAAACAATAAGAATAGAGGTTAATATGAAAGTAAATCAATTAATTGCGAACAATATAAATAAATTAGATGCAGAAATACCGGTAAATAAATCATTTGGAATTGCTGGATTGTCTGGATCTGGTAAAACAACTTTTTGTCAAACAATTGGTGAAGAATCCAAGAAGCGCCTTGTTTCCTTATTACCAAAAGCTGAATATCAGTATTTATTTCCTAATATTATGGAAACTAATTTCAGTGCTATTAAGATGGAAGAAATGCCTTTAGTACTTTTTCTAGGAAAATCGTCTATTTCTTCTAATCCACGTTCAACGATTGGTACTCATACAGGTGTTTTTAAAGAGATACGTGAAAAGCTTGCTGGAAAATATAATCTTTCTCCTGAGGTCTTTTCATTTAATAATCAGTTAGGTTGGTGTCCTGGTTGTAAAGGACGCGGCACTACTAAAAATATTGAGTGTAAAAAATGCGAAGGAAGAAGATATAGTAAAGAAATTGAACAATATACAATTGAATTATTTGATAAACCACATACAATTTCAGATATTAATGATTTAAGTGTAGAATCTATTCTTTCATTAGCAGAAGTTTTAAATATTAGTGAAGCGAAACAACATATTCTTCAAAACATTGTTGATATGAATATTGGTTATTTAACATTAAATCGGATTATGGGTACATTGTCAGGTGGAGAAATTACACGACTGTACTTGGCAGAATTTATGGCAGTAAGTGAAAATACTGTAGTTATTATTGATGAAATTTCAGTAGGGCTTGATCATAAAACACTATTAAAAATTTTAGAAGAGATTAAACAATTAGGATGTAAGAATCAAATTTGGCTTATTGATCATTCAGACACAGTACTTGATACAACTGATGAGCAATTGTTCTTTGGGCCAGGTAGCGGGAAATATGGCGGAACAATTGTTGAAGAATCACCAAGGCCAGAGCCAATAATTTGGGGAATAAATCATGAAATACCAACAGAATATTATGCATTCCATGATTTATATTGCCGTAACATCCAAATGACTGAATTTCAGATTCCTAAAAATAGACTTGTAACGGTTACAGGTGAATCAGGATGTGGTAAATCAACACTTGTTAATGAATGTATATCTAAAGATTTCCTGAAACGATATCCAAAAGATAAACTAGTAATGGTAGGACAAGATCGAAACCAATCAATTACAAGTCGGTCAACCGTTGCGACTTTTCTTGATATTAAAAAGAAACTTACTAAATATAGTGAAGGTATTCATTACATTTTTGAACGTTCGATTGAGGATATCATTGATGAACTTCCTAATGAAGATATCGCTTATAAACGCTTGAGCCTATTAATCAAACTTGGACTTGGCTATTTGACATTAGAACGGAAAACACAAACATTATCAACTGGTGAGTTTCAATGCGTTCATTTAGTTTCGGAGTTATTTGCAAAATCAAGAAATCCACATACACTATTTATTTTTGACGAGCCTTCAAAAGGTTTATCACAAAATATATCAAATCAATTCATTGATAGTGTCAGGGGGATTTTACAAGATGAATCAGTCTCTATCGTAATGATTGAACATAATGCCTATATGTTAGAAAACTCTGATTTCATCATTGATTTTGGTAAAAGACAACATGCATCTGTAGAACATCTTGATGTTGTGAGTCATGATGAGTATTATCGTCAAAAAAATGATATAGATAAAGTTACTCCATTACAAATTTCTTCAACACTGAATCAACAAAATGGAATTAACTACTTAGAAGAAAATCATATTTCTTATTTTAAAAATGCAGAAAACATCTATAAGGGTGGCATATTAAAAAGCTTATCATCAATGGCTCGTTTAATTTACGGTGAATACGAATCTGATACAATTGCACCAGTTGTTGCTATTGATCTCGAAAGACATTTGTATAGTCAATATAGTTTTTTATATGAGATTGGTGGATTGATCAATCATATTGTAGCTGCTCATCCGGCTAATAAAGATACGAGAAGTTTCGATTTCTATTCTCAGGATAATCATTGCCCATCATGTTCAGGACGTCTTAAGATAGAAATCTTTGATAAGGAAATTGTAATTCAAGATAAAAACATTCCATTTTGGGAGGGTCTATTCTATCCGGAAATCATGAAAGTATTAAAGTTTTATCAATATGAAAAAATAGAATTTCTATTTGAAGAAATTAAAAATGAGCTAGGTCATGATTTGACGAAAAGCTATAATGATATGTCTGAGGAAGAGAAACATACATTTTGGTACGGCTATTTTGATAAGTCCTTTTATGATAAGAAAGGAAAGACACGTAGAACATGGGTAGGATTTAATACGATTATTGGTGGGTATATTGTCATTTCCAAAGCAGCTATTAAAGAAGATATTAAAGCTTCTAAAGAAATGATGACATGTCCAATTTGTGAGGGGACTGTATTAAACCACCATAAATCGCTTAAGTTTGGAGATAAAGATATTCGTGAAATTATCAATCAGCCGCTTGAAGAAGTATTAAAAATAGTAGGTGATTTACCTGCACTAGTAAAATTGAAATCCATTTTAGGTGACGAGATGATTCTAACAGAAGACGTTTCGTTACTACCTAGAGAAACACAAGTTGCACTGAAAATGTTTGAACTAGAGCAAGCAAGCTTTTCAAACTATGAAATGGTATTACAAAATATATTACCATTCTGGGGCGAAATTAAAGGTAATGTCGAATCCATCAGCAATAAAAATAAGGTGACTATTTGTGATTTCCAAAATATCAATGAAACAAGAGAAACTATCATAGATAAGTATTTCACAAATGGAAAATATAAAAAACTAACATATGTATATGAAGCATTTGGTTATAAAAAATTAGTTACTCAAATTAATAAAATTAAAAAAAGCAACCCATGTCCATTCTGTAACGGAAAGAAAGTAATAACAGAAGATAACCTGCATGACGGCGTGTTTAAATTAACAATTCCGTGTGTAACTTGTAATGCAAGTGGTATTAACGATGAAGGACGTAAAGAAATCGTCGATGACATAGACGTAGAAACATGGTTAACTGGAAAAGTTAGTGATGTTGTGGATGAAAGCTTACGAACTGAGGATGTTGCAGATATTCTAATATTTAATCGAATTCGTGAGTTGAATAAGCGAGAAATGATGGCTGTTTATGAATGTCTTGAGCAGAATAATTAAACCAAAAAAAATTTTAAAAGCTAGTTGTCAGTTAATACTTAAAAACTCATTTGCAATAATCTGCAAATGAGTTTTTGTTTTGGAGAAGAACTTGTTGGTTTTAAAATGTTAATCTAGCTAGACAAAAGGTAAAAAAATTATTCGTAAATTAACAATTGATAAGCTGAAAGGTATAGCAGGTTGATATAACTGATTAAATCATTTTTTCTAAGTCTTAATAGTACACCGGTGTGTGAGTGAATCGGTGTAATAAAGTGTTAATGTTTTAATAATCATTATTTATTGTGTAATTATTATTGTATAAAAATGATTATTTGTCATGATAAATAATCATTTTGGTACTGAATTAAAGGGTGAAAAGAATTCGGGAAATTATTTGGAGTAAATCATATTGAAATTTTGCTGATTTTTTAATGAAAAAAACCGTTATTTTCTTAATTTTTAAATTTAACAGAAATATATACTTGAATGAAGTATATATTTCTGTTAAATTTATCCTATGGATAGAACAAGTTTAATTAAGGGTCATTTGGAAATGTGTGTATTGTCTATTTTGTCTGCAAAGAAAAGTTATGGTTATGAAATTATGAAAGAACTTGAAGGACATAATTTGAAATTGAAAGGAGTAGGAAGTATTTATCCGATTTTAACTAAACTGAAAAATCAAGAGCGGGTTAATACTTATCAAGAAGTAACGGATAGTGGTAAAGTTAGGATTTATTACGAAATTAATGAAAATGGAAAAATACGTCTTGAGAAGAAAATTAATGAGTGGTTAGAGTTGCAATTTGATATTAAAACATTATTAAAGAGTGGTTTGAAAGGAGACCTTCTGAAATGAGGAATGAATTAAACGATAAAGAACAGCAATTTTTAACTGGCGTACTTAAGGATTTAAAGCAATACGATATAAGTTTAGAAGAAAGGGAAAATATTAAACAACAAATTTTAGAACATATTCAAGAATGTCGTGAACATGGTGAAGAAAGTATAAATGATTTAGGAACGCCTCAGTTATTTGTTCAAGATTTTTTGGAAATAAATGAAATTGATCTGCGAGTAAAAATGAAACAACTTCGAAACGTAAATAAAAAATCTAGTACACTAATCATAGGTGGAATATTCATCTCTTTGATTACTTACCTCATCTCACAAACTACACTTTCAATATTTTTAACTGAATCATTTAGTCCAAACAATAGTAATAATACATTTAATTATAATATTTTATATCGAATAACAGAAAATCAATGGTGGAACTCTTTATTAATAATGATTAGTTTTACAATCTCCGTTTTAGTATTTATAAGCTTAGTAAGTTATAAAAAAAGAAAGTTATCTGAAATAAATTAAGATGAAGACATTTAAATATAAATTGTTTCTAATTTGTATATTTTATAATGTGTTAATGTTATGTAGTATACATCCAAAAGTTTACGCTCAGCAAAATATTAAAGTTACTTTAGACAAGTATATTGAAAAGTTTTTAAAGGAACAAAATATTCCAGGAGCTTCTATAGCAATTGTACATAATAAAGATGTATTCTTCAAAGAATCATGGGGGAATACCGGGGAGTCTGAAAAAAAGGTAACCAGTAAAACACCATTTGCAATTGGATCAATAAGTAAATCATTAACTGGCCTAGCTATAGTGAAGTTAATAGAAGATAAAAAAATTAATTTAGAGGATTCAGTTCAACAACATCTTCCTTGGTTTAAAGTAAAAGACAACCAATTCGCCTCAGACATAACAATAAAACACCTTTTAAATCACACTAGTGGCATAAGTACTTATACAGGATTAACCTTATCAGATCAGCAATCTAAAAACACTACAGCTATAAAAGAAAATGTGAAAAAACTTTCAAATGTAGAATTAACTGCTTCCTCCGGAAAAAAATATCAATATAGTGATGCGAATTATCTAATTCTTGGTGCACTTATTGAGGAAGTTTCAAAAGAAACATACTCTACTTATATGGAGAAGGAAATTTTTCAGCCATTAAAAATGAATGGTACAGCAGCAAATAGTGAGGATTCTTATAAAAATGGTTATTTAACAGGTTACCAATCATGGTTTGGAATACCAAGAAAAAGTACGGTGTCGTATGATAATGGTGGGTCACCATATGGCTATATTACAGCAAATCTAGAAGATATGATTCAATTCATTAAGTTTTTGAATCACAAAGAGCATACGCAATTTTTAAATAAAGATAGTATGGATCTTTATTTATCACCACTATATAAAGTAGATTCAGAAAAACATTATGGATTTGGACTGAGGACAACAAATATAAATGGAAACGAAAAGATGGTTTGGCATTCAGGGTCAACTCCGGATTCACATGCAGAAATATTTATTTTAAATGAAACTGGCTGGGGTGGTGTGATTTTAACGAATAAAAATCATATTTTAGAAGAAACAGCACTGCCAGCATTGAAAAAAGGTATTATTAATATTTTGAATGGTGAAGAACCTGTTAGTATACCCCGAAATATACCAATAGTTCAACTTGTTATGTCAATAGTAATTTTCACACTTTTCATTACAGCAATTATGCTAATAATAAAGTATAAACGTAAGAAAATCCGTAAAAAAATGATCTGGTTTTTTCTAGGGAGTTTGTTTCTAATATTATCTATTATTTTAATTCCACTTCTTATTTATAGTACAAATTCACCGTGGCAGACAATTAAAATGTTTGCTGCAGATGTAGCTTTACTCACTAGTATTATAGTTATGTTATTGACCGTAAATGGATTAATATCAATATGTATTGCATTGAAAAGTAAATTGGTAAATGAATCATAATGGTTTTTAATTATGTAAATATAATATATTAAATAATCACTTAAACCGTTATAAATAGTTGACTCTCACACAATGTCATTGTTTAAGCCTAAGTTGAGCTTCGAATAATGGTAATAAATAGGAGGGGCTAATGTTCAAAATAGGGGATTTTTCAAAACTTTCTTCGATTAGCATACGTATGTTGAGACATTACGATAAAGTGGAATTATTGCAGCCAGAAAAAGTCGATGAGCAGAGTGGCTATCGATATTATTTAGCAGCCCAATTAAAGAAATAGTAGAGAGTGAAAATATTGAAGTAATAAAATCACAATTTGAAAATCGTAGTGCTCAAATAAAAAAGGAATAGATGATCTCCAAAAACAATTACGTCTCCTCGAAGACTCAATGAAAACGGTGAGAGAGGATGTTATTGAAATGAACTATCATGTTTCATTAAAAGAAATTCCACCTAAAGTGGAATACAGCTTAACAGAACATGGAAAAACAGTAAGCACTGTTTTGGATAGTATGTGTGGTTGGGGAAGAGGACATTTAGAATATATCGATAAAGGTGAACTATAAAATTATTATGTAAACTAATTAGAGTGTGTGAGAATTTATTGTTTTAAAAATTTTTATTTTATAATATATAATTAAATAGTGTTAGAGATTATTAAACATATAATCTTCCAAATGAGGTGAAATTGATAAAGCTCCCTATTGTTCGAAGTAACTAGTTGTTTTGGGATGAAAAATGCGTACCGGATATCAAAAGAGACGTAAGCCCATTTACGAATATATCACCTTTGAGTCTATTTCGGGAATTATCAAAATTAGATATTTAATGCTTTTCTGCAAAGGGGAAATAATAAAATGAATGAATTAGATTATAAGAATTTTTATAATAAAGTGGGACGAGCAAACGGGTGGGACTTCAGTAAGCTGAAATGTGAAACTGTAGGTGACACTTGGGATTTTTATGGCGAAGTGAAAGAAAGATGCAAACCATCACACATTCTACTTGATGTTGGTACAGGTGGAGGAGAAAATGTACTTAACATAGCATCTTCAGCCAAATTATTAATTGGAATAGATAATTCTAATGGCATGATTGAAACAGCACATTCCAACTTAAAAAAAGCAGGTGTACAAAATGTTGAGTTTCTCCAAATGGGTTCTGAAGCTTTAACGTTTCCGCATGCTTATTTTGATATTGCTTCTAGTTGTCATGCACCGTTTATAGCATCTGAATTGGCAAAAGTAATGAAAAAGGGTGCTTTTTTCTTAACTCAACAAGTTTGCGAACATGATAAATTAAATCTCAAAGAAGCATTTGGCAGAGGGCAATGCTTAGGCGAAAGAGAGGGCATTTTAAAAGAAAAATATATGGATGAACTTATTAGTGCAGGATTTGAGCTCGTGCAAGTACGTGAATACGATGTTATCGATTATTACAGTACACCTGAAGATCTCATTTTCTTATTAAAACATACGCCTATTATTCCTAGATTTGGAGAAGAGGAAGAGGATTTTAATATTTTACAAAAGTTTATTGACGCTAATAGTTCTGAAAAAGGGATTCGTACGAATTCAAAAAGGTTTATGATTATTGCTGTTAAATCATAATGTATTTTAGCGTAAAAGCTGATTTTCTTTTAAAGAAAATCGGCTTTTTTGTGTGGAAAAGAATGCAGGGAAAACTTTAAAAAAATAGAAATAAGTTAAGTGTTAATCCAAAAATCAAAATATGGAGGATAATTATTATGAAACGTTACTTTATTAACAATGACCGGATAAATGTACATATTACTGAATGGAGGAATAATGACAAGCCGGTTATCTTTTGTTTACATGGGTTAGGTAGTACGAGTTTAAGTTTTATAGAAATTGCAGAGGAGTTAAAGGAAGAGTATAGAATCATCTCCATTGATGCACCTGGGCATGGTAAAACACCGCTCTTTGAAAGAACAGAAGATTATGAGATGCAGAATTTAGCAAATTGGTTAAATGAAATAATAAATGAACTGAAAATTGGACATTTCTATTTCCTATCACATTCTTGGGGAAGTTTTGTAGCGCTATTTTATTTATTAAATAATCCAGAAAAGGTATTAGGGAGTATTCTCATTGATGGAGGGTACCAAACGAAAAGGCTTCAAGAAGAAACTTTGGAAGAAGAAATCGCTTATTATGAAAAGGACTTTGAAGAGTATGTATTTAATAGTTGGGATGATTTCTTTAAAAGTGAAAAAGAAGTTTATACAAGGTGGTCTCCATTATTAGAACTTGCAGTTAAGGATCTTGGTATAGAAATAAATAATAAAGTATGTTGGCATGCGAGAGGTACAACAGCTGGTAATATCGTAAGAGGCATGCACAAGGATGAAACCATGGATATATATGAGGAGTTACCATCTAATATAATATTACTTCGTGCTACAGTACCCGAAATTTGGGATGAATATAGAGGGAAAACAGCGAGCATTTTTAGTGAGAGAACAAGAGCGACAGTAAAACTAATCCCAAATTCTACCCATCTGTTACATTGGGATTACCCGGAAGTTATAGTAGAAGAAATAAAAAACCATTGGTAATGTCTTTATACAATATAACTTAAAAAGGTTGATTCTTGTAATGTATAAGAATCAACCTTTTTGAAGCGTATGTAATAAAGAAATAACGTATAGAGAGTAAGTAAGATGTTTACTTAAAGTGTTATTTTTTAGCCGGTGTATTTCCCATCGCAATAGAAATTCTATTCCAACTATTAATTTGATTAATAATCAAGACAAGGTCAATATATTGTTTTTCATCATAATGTTCGCATACGCGTTTATATAAGGATTCAGGAACTCTTTTAGTAGGAATAAGTGTAATATGCTCAGCTAGTTCAATAGCGACTTTTTCTTCTGGTGTATAAAAAGTACATTCATCCCAAGTACTTAAGCAATAAATTCTTTGTTCAGTCTCTCCCATTTTTCGCGCATCAGATGTATGTAAATCTATGCAGTAAGCACAGCCATTGATCTGAGAAACTCTAATTTTAATAAGCTCTCTAGTCGTTCGATTAATCGTTGATTGCTTTGTGTATTTTTCCATGTCCATCATAATTTTCATAGCATCAGGTGCAGCATCATAGTAAGTAATTCTTTGAGTCACAATACAACACTCCTTTTAGCTTAAGATATTATTCATTATATCTTGATGTGGTCGTTCATACCAATTATTTGTACTAAAACGCAAACTGCTTGAAGTTAAGATTTTATTGTATTAGCCTATAATGTTAACTTAACTGTTCTAATACAAAAGTAGTAGTTTATTAATTAAAGTTTCAATCTCCAGATGGATTTTTCCTGTTAGTTTTTGAAATACAATACTAATAAATATAATGAATTTGGAGGTTTATTACAATGATTACACACATTTCAGATATTAAACTACAAACTGTTTCTATAGAAGGAGTAAAACAAGTATACGGAGATATACTATCTTTTCCAATAAAAAAAGAAACAGCATCATTTATTCAATTTGAAGTAACACCATACACAACAATTAGCTTTCAAGAAGTGTATGAAGCAATTGCACCTGCGCATTTCGCTTTTGAGATCCCATATTCAAAATTTCATGCAACGGCAAAATGGCTTAAAGAGTCTGGATTACTCATTGTGAAATGGAAAGATGGTCATACAATTGGTGAGGAGAGCGGTCTATTCAATTTATACTTTAAAGATGGTGATGGAAATCTTCTCGAAATTATCGCACATAGTTATGTTAAAGAAGAGGTATTAGCCCCGCATTCACCGTTAAACATTTTATACGTAAGGGAAATTGGTCTTCCGGTTAAAAGTGTACCTGTATTTACGGAATGGTTGAAATCAAATCTAGACATGAAAACGAAGGAAGATGGGGATATTTTCAACTTTGTTATAGGTGGCACTGCATATATCGTTGCAACCTGGTGGCAGCGACCGTGGATTCCAATCGCGATGAAAGCTTTACCACCGAAAGTACATGTTTCATTCGGAACAGCGGATCATGCGTTTTTACAACAAATCCAAAATAACTTTAAGAAAAATGGTGTTCCATTTGAAAGTAAACATACTGAAGTATTGTTTATTCAACAAGGGTATTCATTTTCTGTTTTGCATACACCGGAGTTTCATTCCGATATTCCTAGAAAATTAAACTTACCACTTTCTATATAATTATAGGGAGGGGTAAGTTTTTTTCATTTTCATGAAGAAGGGTTTCAGTATAATTACACTGAATTTATAGAGGACTATAAGGCGTTATTCTAATTTACTGTAAGGAGAGAAATGAATTGAATCTAGGAAATCCGATAGCCAAAGGAAATACGGCTGAAATTTATCTATGTGATAATAAAGTTGTGAAATTGTTTAAAGAATGCCTCCCTAATACAGAATCTCTATACGAAGCACAAAAACAAAAGTATGCATATTCATGTGGTTTACACGTTCCTAAAGTATTTGAAGTTACAGAGATACAAGGTAGACAAGCTATTATTATGGAATATGTAGAAGGGGAAAGTGTTGGTGAGCTTTTGCTTAATAATTTGAGTAAAGCGGAGCATTACATAAGTATATGTGTTAGTGTACAACAAAAAATTCATGCTATATCTGTGAGCTCGGATGAAATAGAACCGATGGAAGAAAGGCTTTATCGTCAAATTAACTCCGTACATGATCTGGATGAAAAACAAAAGGGAAATATATTAAAAAAGTTAGATTCAATCACATTTGAACCTAGATTATGTCATGGTGATTTTCATCCGTTTAATTTAATTATGAGTAATGGTGATGTGAATATTATAGATTGGGTTGATGCTAGTTCAGGTGATATTCGTGCAGATGTGTTTCGGACATACTTATTGTATTCACAGAATTCAGTGGAATTAGCTGAAATGTATTTACATATATATTGCAAAAAAACAGGTCTATTAAGAGATGAAATTTTCCAGTGGGCTCCTATAATTACTGCGGCTAGATTGGCAGAGAATAAATCTCTATAAATAAAAGCTATCTTCATTTCTATATTTTTTCTTGCTAATTCTTTTCGATTTGTCATATACTAAAAAGAGACCAAACGTTTTCTTTTAGGAGGACACTATGCGTAAAGGTGAATTAACAAAAAGAATGATTCTTGATCGTTCCTCTGCCCTGTTTAATGTAAAAGGGTATAGTGGTTCTTCAATTTCTGATATTATGCGAGAGACTGGATTAGAGAAGGGTGGCATCTATCGTCACTTTAAAAATAAAGATGAATTAGCTATTCAAGCCTTCCAGCACGCAACTTCACAAATGGGAGTGCGTTATGTCGAAGAGATAAAAAAAACATCCAATACGTTGGATAAGTTAAAAACTTTTATTTCAGTTTTTACATCTCTCATTCATAATGATCCTCTTCCTGGAGGGTGTCCAATCATGAACGTAACGTTAGAAGCAGATGATTCCCATCCTCTCATGGCAGAACAAGCACAGATAGCGATGAATCAATTACTTGGAATAATTGAAAAGATTATTACGAATGGAATTGAGCAAGGAGAGTTAAAACCAGATACTCAAGCAAAGCAGATTGCTATCATCTGGATTTCTTCTCTTGAAGGAGCACTTGCCTTATCACGTTTATATCAAGATACAGTCTATATTGATGCAGTATCGTCTCAGCTTCTAGCTGAGTTGAAACAAAAAATTACGGCCAAGTGAGCCGTAATTTTTATCGTAAAAAAAGAGACCGTTCAGTTTCTTTTTTTAAGGGGGGTGATCCTGAATAGAAATTCCATGATGGAACTATGAAAAAACGGATGAGAGAAGAATGGTACTTTTACAAAATTGTAAATTGAAAAATGTGTAGAGTATAAAAGATTTTGATCTAGTGTTTTCCAATTTTCTTTTAGGAGTGTGAAAAGCTATATGAGAGAGATTGAAACAATCGTTATTGGTTCTGGACCTGGAGGATATGTTTCTGCAATTAGGGCTTCACAATTAGGACAACAAGTGGCAATTATAGAAAGAGAAAATATTGGCGGCGTATGTGCTAACGTCGGCTGTATCCCATCTAAGGCACTTATTTCTGTAGGTCATCGTTTTGAGGAAACAAAGCATTCAGAAGATATGGGTATTTTTTCTTCTGGTGTAAATGTGGACTTCGCAGAAGTACAAAAATTTAAAAACAACGTTGTAAAAAAATTAGTAGGTGGTGTAGAAAGATTATTAAAAAGTAATAAAGTAGAAGTGATAAAAGGTGAAGCTTATTTCATAGATGCTAACACTATACGAGTAACCAATAAAGATGCAGTTCAAACATATACATGTAAAAATGCAATTATAGCTACTGGATCACGTCCAGTTGAAATTCCAACATTTAAATTTACAAAACGTGTGATTAACTCTACAGGTGCACTTAGTTTAACTGAAGTTCCAAGTAAATTGGTTGTAATCGGTGGTGGTTACATTGGTACTGAATTGGGCTCTGCTTACGCTTCCCTCGGTTCTGTAGTAACAATTATTGAAGGAGGTAAAGATATTTTAACTGGCTTTGATAAACAAATGACTCAAATTGTGAAAGAAGACCTTATAAACAAAGGTGTTACAGTAATAGTAGATGCATCCGCTAAAGGTGTTGAAGAAGTTGAAAATGGTGTAATTGTTACCTGCGAAATTGGTGGTGAAGAAAAGAAAGTTGACGCTGATTACGTATTAATAACAGTTGGTCGTCGCCCTAATACTGAAAATATGGGTTTTGAAAAAATCGGTATTGAGTTTTCTGACCGCGGTTTATTAAAAGTTGATCAACAATGTCGTACTAACCTTCCGAACATTTTTGCTATCGGTGATATTATTACTGGTCCACAGCTTGCACATAAAGCATTTTACGAAGGAAAAGTAGCTGCCGAAGCTATCTCTGGTAAACTATCATTTGTTGATTATTTGGCAATTCCAGCAGTTTGCTTCACAACCCCTGAATTAGCAACGGTCGGTTATACCGAAGAGCGAGCAAAAGCAGAAGGCATGGAAGTAAAAATGGTTCAATCGCCATTTTCAGCAAACGGTCGTGCACTTGTATCAAATGAAGGAAAAGGGTTCTTGAGGCTATTGGTGCGTAGAGAAGATGGTGTATTAGTAGGTGCTCAAATCGTGGGTAATGGTGCATCAGAAATAATTGCCGAAATGGGTTTAGCAATCGAATCAGGCATGACAGTTGAAGATATTGCATTAACACCTCATGCTCATCCAACTCTAAGTGAGGTTGTGATGGAAGCTGCTGAGGCCTTAATTTACAAATTGAAATAGATAGTAATTTATAAAAATTTAATTGTTTCGCCTTTTAGAAATTCTAAATAAAATGAAGATGAAGTCTGAAGCTAGAGGACGGAGTAGATCCTTGTTCAAAAACGACAGTACATTTCAAATGATACATTATGGACAATTAATTGAGTTGTTTTTTACCAAAAAGAGACTGTTCGGTTTCTTTTTTGTTCAATTCATTAGAGATTACAAAGTGAAATCATGAAAAACAAATATGTGAGGAGAATACAAATGAGTCAATTTGTTAATTCAACAATAGAAGGTAAAAACTTTAGTGCTGTTCAAGTAGGAAAATGGGAGGATTTACTTCAATATAAAAATGGAAATCCATTTAAAGCTCCTGGAAAGGTATTTCTTAAAGATGACTTACAATGTACAGGGATGGAAGTTTCACTTAATGTTTTTCCTCCAGGTATTTCAATGTCTTTTTATCATAAGCATAGAGAAAATGAAGAGCTATATATCTTTGTCAAGGGACAAGGGGAATTCAAGATTGATGATGAAATCCTTGAAATCAAAGAGGGCACTGTCATTAGGGTAGCACAAGAAGGGGAAAGAATTTGGCGTAATAATTCAAGTGAACCGCTCTATTTTATCTGTATTCAAGCTAAAGCAGATACTTTGGAAGAAAGCAATATTGAGGATGGCATTAGGTTAAATAAATCTGTTGAATGGCTTGAGAAATAGGGTCCACTGTACGGTTAAATATTGTTTCACTACCTGTATATTGAAGGGTATTCAACTATAGAAAAGTGCCCCGAATTGTTAGACTATATCTAACAATTCGGGGCACTTCATAGGAAGAGAGTTTGTTTTTTGAATGAAACTATTCATATTTACGTAGGAATTGTATATTGGAAAGTATAGTGAACATGTGACAAACTTAGGTAGATGAGAAAATATGAAATTAAAAGATAATGCTGTTATTTAGTAGTTTTATATAATAAACCACAAGAAATATCAAAAGAGAGAAATTGATACCTCTTATAATTTTCGTTGAGGAGTGAAATAAATGAATGAGCATATACAACTTATGATCGATTGGATTGAGGGGAAGTTAAAAAGTGAATTTTCATTAGACGAATTGTCTCATTATATGGGCTATTCTCCTTATTATTGTTCTTTTAAGTTTCATCAAGTAACAGGTATAAGTATTAAGCGTTATATTCTTCTTAGAAGATTGTATTTATCTACTGAGGGTTTAAAGAAGGATAGAAAGATAATTGATATTGCCTTTGATTACGAATACTCCTCGCAAGAAGCGTATAGCCGAGCTTTCAAAAATATTTTTGGAATAAATCCGAGAGAATTTCAACTTAACAAAATGCCTATTCAATCATTTGTTAAACTCAATATAAATAATGGAGGAGAGTTTAAAATGAATATTTCTAGAAAAATAGAGGTTGAGCAGTTACGAAATGTGAGAAGTGAGCTGTTCGATAAAGATATACTTAACATATTAAATGGTCAATTTATGTATGAAGAATTTAAAAATAAAAAATTAATGGGGGAGTCTGATTACGCTCCATTTAATGAAGCGATGTGTGTAAATGCAACTACTGAACAAGTTTTTGATGAAGAGTTTATTAAAACCAGGGCAGAGGGACATAACAATTCAACAGAAAATTATATAAAAAAGGTCATTCATCCGTTAGAAGGTCTTTTTAAGAGTGAGTATAAATGTATCGTTTTATGGTTTGGTGAGGATATGTTTTGCCAAATGAACTTGCTCACATTACTTTCCTACCTTGAGCAGTCCGATTATGAGGGGAAAGTATATTTAAATAGCTTTAGAGAAGATGAATTCAAAGTCAGTCAAACTGAACTGAAGTTAGGTAACTATTGTTCTGTATACAAAGAGGTATTGGTAAATCATGAAAAACCATCTGTTGAATTACTTCCAGTGTTGTATCAGGCTATAAACTTATATTTAGATATGTTAAAAGAAGAGAATGCGGTAGTAAAATTCATCTCCAAAAATAAAGATTTACCAACCAAAGAATTATTAAAAAAGTTGTTTCATCTTTTCCCAACAATCGGATATGGAGACTCCCAATACATAGAACTTATCAATAGAATAAAATGAAATATCATTGGATTAATAGACTAAGAAGATGCACCTAAAAGCATAGGTGCATCTTTTTTAATTATATTTGTTCAATTAATTTCAATTCCTCTTCTACAAATGCCATTAATTCTTTTATTGTCTCACTAGAAAAATCAAAACGAATTCCAGCTGCTTCATATACTTCTGTTAAGGATTTAGAGCTACCTAAAGATAATGCTTTTTTATAATTTTGTAGAGCTTGTTTAGGATTCTCTTTATATTGTTTATACATTTGTAGTGCACCAAGTTGCGCAATTGCATATTCGATATAATAGAATGGTATTTCGAATATGTGTAGCACAGGTAACCAGCCAGTTGCTATCCAATTTTCATAACCTTCAATATTTACCACATTCGATTGGTAAGTGTTATGTAATTCTAAATATTTTCCATTTCTTTCTTTAGCAGTATGATTTGGATTTTCATACATCCAATGTTGGAATTGATCAACGATAAGCATTTGTGGTAAATACTTAACAATATCTTTAAAGAAATCTAATTTTGCTTTTATAAATTCTTCTGTATTCTCATAAAATGTATCCCAATACTCCATCGAAAACAATTCCATTGTCATGCTGGCTAGCTCAGCTGATTCTGAAGGGATTTCTAAATATTTTTGTAGCTTTAGCTGCTTCATACATTCATTATGAATACTATGGCCCATTTCATGGAGGAAAGTAGTAACATCATAATGTGTATGATTGAGATTCATAAAAATAAAAGATAATTGAGAAGCAGGTAAGTGTTCGCAAAATCCTCCAGGTGCTTTTCCTTTACGACTTTCTAAATCTAAGCAATCATTTTTATGCATACGGCTCAATAATGCAGAAAATTCTGGGTCTAGTTTTTGTAAAATATGAGAACTTTTTTCGATTAAATCACTCTCGTCTTCAATGGGTTTTAATACTTTTTGATTTGGTGCGGCTGCTTTTAGATCCCACGGACGAAGTGTATCTACTTGAAGTTCAGCTTTTTTCTCATTAAATATATTATCAATAAGTGGCACAACGTATTTACGAACGGATTCTGCAAGTTCATAGCAATCATCAGCCGTATAATCAAAACGTTCATATTTTTTAAACATATAATCACGATAATTATCTAATTGAATGTTTTTTGCCTTTTGGTGACGGATTGCAATTAATTCATTTAAAATATGTTGTAAATTATTTTCAACAGATAAGAATTTTTCAGAAATGAGCGTTTTTGCTTTTTTTCGTATATCACGATTCGGATTTTGTAAGTAAGACTGTAGTTCAGTAATTGTTTTTTCTTCGCCATCCCATAGTGCAGTCAAACTGCCTGTAATTTCGAAGTACTCGGTTACTAATTTGTCTTCTTTTACTTCTAAATCAATGTTCTTTTCACAAAATAATGTTTGCGCATTTTTTATTTTTTTATCTAGTAAGCTATAAGTTTTTGGATCAAGTTGCATTCGAAATGGTGACTCTAAATATTTATTATCAAAGGAATTTTGATAACGTTTCAAAAGAGGCCTTACATATTGTTGATCATATTCAAACGTATCTTTTATTTCTTTGTTATCTGTATTACATTGAAAGTCAATATAGTGTGATCTCAATTGTTCTTCGATTTCCCATATTAATTTCGACTGTATTTTCAGCCAATTTTCTAAATCTTCTCCTGAAGAAATGGGTTTACTTAATAAAGTAGATAATTCGTTCTCTAGCTCATGTATATTACGGATATCGATCGTATTAGAGTTCTGCATTATTTACCCCTCACTTTTTATTTACTCAAGGAGGTATTCTTCTTTTTCGCTATGATTCCTTTTTTTTCTAGAAAATTTGTGCCTATTACTCCAAGAACAATCATAAGTGTACCGACAATATGATAGTAGGCAATTTGCTCGTGTAAGAATACAACGCCTGCGATAATGGTAATAAGTGTAGATAAGTTGCTAAAAACACTTATTTTGGCTGCTTCAATATAAGATAATGAATAGTTTAATAATAATGCTGTCAGTAAGGAAGATAGTAATCCTAAATATAAAATGGAGATAAGGAATGTTCCATTCGTAAATGGCTTAAAGTATACAGTTATTGTACCTTTGTTCATATGGTCAATGATTGCGATGAAATTAAAACTAATAAAACCGATTGCTGTCATTGTGTATGTTAAATCCATCAGCTTGAATTTCTTTGTCATTTTTCGAGCTAATACATTGTAGCAAGCAGATGATAATGCCGATAATAAAATGAGATTAACACCGATAAAGCTCGTTTCATGAGCCCCTATACCATTCATAACAAATATATAAATGACACCTATGACAGAAATACATACTGATGTTTTTTGCCATGTATTCGTATATTCTTTTAAAAAATAGGAAGCTAGTATCATCGTAAATATAGGGATCGCTGCTTGTATAATTCCAGCTTCAGATGAACTTGTATATACTAAGCCAAATGCTTGGAAAGCAAAGAACAATGCTGGATAAAATATTGCGAGTGGTAAAAGTGTAAGTATGTTTTTAAATGATATATTTAACTTTACAAAACCGAAAATAACCGGAATGGTTGCTGCTATGAAGGCAACTGTAAAACGGTGAGCCAGAGTATCAAGAGGACTCGTAATGGTTAGTGCTAGTTTCACAAACATAAATGAAAACCCAATAATAAATGAATAGAGTAATGCTGATATATATGCTTTTGTTGTATTTTTCATAATTTCACCTCATAGTAGTTGATTTCTTACTGGCCAGTATACGTATATAGTAATCTTTCTGATCTAGTGCTACAATGTGAACAAATACAAACTGTACCGGTACAACTTAAATATTGGGGTGGTAATGATGTATAAGTATTTACATATTTTAAACGATTTAGAAAGTATGATTCAAAATGGTGAGATAAAAGAAGGAAAGAAATTACCGTCTATACGGTCACTCGTCACGCAATATGAATGTAATAAGGCGACTGTAATACGAGCGCTGCATGAATTAGAAAAGCGCCATATTATTTATTCTGTACCTCAAAGTGGATACTACGTTGTTAAGAAATCTGGGAGTTACATAGAAAATAACGAGATGATTGATTTTGCTTCCTCAGCACCAGATCCAGATGTTTTTCCATACTTAGATTTTCAACATTGTATTAATAAGGCAATTGATACATATAAAAATGATTTGTTTGTATACGGAACACCGAAAGGTTTACCATCATTAATTCCAGTCATTCAAAAACAACTGGCAAACTATCAAGTCTTTACAAAAGAAGAAAATATCTTTATTACGTCAGGTGTTCAGCAAGCACTTGTTATATTGACTTCTATACCGTTTCCGAATGGACATAGCACGATTCTAATTGAACAGCCAAGTTACCATTTATATATTGAATATGTAGAAACAAATAACATTCCTGTAATCGGAATTAAGCGTACGCATGAAGGGATAGATTTAAATGAACTAGAGAGGATATTCAGAACAGAAAAAATTAAATTCTTTTATACAACTCCAAGATTTCATCATCCACTTGGAACGTCTTATTCTAAAGATGAGAAAGAAAAAATCGTGCTATTGGCCAAGAAGTATAATGTATTTATAGTGGAAGATGATTATTTAGCAGATTTAGAAACAGATTCAAAAGCAGATCCGTTATATAGCTTACATAATTGTAATCATGTCATATATTTGAAAAGTTACTCGAAGATTATTTTTCCAGGTTTACGAGTCGGTGTGGCGGTTATTCCACCAGCTATTGCAAATGCTTTCCATAAATATAAAAAGATTTTAGACATTGATAGTCCAATGATATCTCAAGCTGCTTTAGAAATTTATATAAAGAGTGGCATGTTCGAACGCCATAAAAATAAAATTAAATCCTCCTATAATAATAGATCAAAAAAACTAGCAGAAACATTAGAAAAAGTGCATAATGAAAACCCACTTTTATTTACATATAAAAAGTATAATACAATAGGAATCCATACTTGTTTAGAAATAGATAAAACCAGTATTTTGGAAATATTTTCACAAAAATTGAGTGATATTCAAATAAATATTGATACTATTGATAAAAATTATCTAAGGGATTTTCCTAAAGAAAGACTGTTAAAGTTAAATGTATCGAATGTAAAAGAAAATCAGATAGAAGAAGGTATACGCAAAGTAATTGAGGAAATCAAACAATCAGAACGTCTAAATTTTCAATTTAAAAAAGAATAATACGAATAAGGAGGTTTGTTGTGAGACACAAATTAATAACCTTGTTTATATGTATTACTATAGTAATTGGAGCGATGGTAGTTACTAAATATTATATAGAAGATGATCAATGCATAGCAGTTGGTATGTATTCAAGAGGTATAATCGTAGATCAAAATAACGAACCTATATCAAATGTGAAAATTTATGAGGATTCAATTGAAAGTAAGGAACGTAGTATTTCAAATGAACAAGGTGAATTTGAAATTACAAATGGCGTTTGTGGTGACATTACGTTACAATTAGTTACTCCAAATAGCGAAATCTATACGAGGAAGTATGAAAGAAAGCATATACCCCAAGTTATAAAGTTGAATTATAAAAATGAAGGTGAATAAAATGAAACCATTACAAGGAAAAGTAGCAGTTGTAGCAGGTGCAACAAGAGGTGCTGGAAGAGGTATTGCGATGATGCTTGGTGAAGCCGGAGCAACTGTATATGTAACAGGAAGAAGTACAAAAGGGAATCTATCCTGTATGGGAAGAACAGAAACGATTGAAGAAACGGCAGAGCTTGTAACAAAGCAAGGCGGAATCGGAATCGCAGTTCGTGTTGATCATACGGTAGAAGAAGATATTAAAGTTTTATTTACAAAGATTCAAGAAGAACAAAATGGACAGCTTGATATTTTAGTAAACGATGTTTGGGGCGGCGATCCTTTAACAGAATGGGAGAAACCTTTCTGGGAACACAACTTACATAACGGACTACTCATGCAACAAAGAGCTGTTCATTCTCATATAATGACAAGCCATTACGGTGTACCATTAATGGTGAAAAATAAAATGGGACTTGTTATTGAAATTACAGATGGAGTCGATTATCAATATCGAGGTAATTTGTACTATAGTTTAGCAAAAGTCTCAACAATTCATTTAGCAGAAGCTATGGCGAAAGATTTAGAACAACACAATATTACAGCTGTCGCAGTTAGTCCAGGATTCCTTCGTTCAGAAGCGATGTTAGATATATTTGGTGTAACAGAGGGGAATTGGCGAGAAGGAGCTAAACAAGACCCTCATTTTATCGCATCAGAAACTCCTTTCTTTGTTGGAAGAGCAGTAGCAGCTTTAGCAAGTGATCCAAATGTTAATGAAAAAACGGGACGAGCGTTAAGTTCATGGGAATTAGGAAGAGAGTATGGATTTACAGATATGGATGGAAGGCGACCAGATTGGGGGAAATATTTCGAAGAAAATGTATTAAAACAAAATTAATATTTTTAGAGCACTCAATAGCTGAGTGCTCTTTTTCTTTATACTGTAAACAAATAATAAAGTCCTCTTAAAAAGAAAATGGTTATTTAAGCATTGGTATAAATGAAATAATGTCAAAAATAAGGTGACAAATCCAACTTACCCAAATACTTTTTGAATTTTTCCATATATAATTTAGTGCTAATCTAGCCGGGATTATAGTTATTAATAACTGCATTGGCACAAAACCATAAGATGGAATGTGCCATAAAGCGAACAACACACTACATATTAATGATGCCGTGCCAAATTTCAATCCTAATTTTTGTAATGCAATAATTATATTAGTGCATAGCAACTCTTCGCCCATTAACATAAAGGGAACACGATATAAAATCATAGAAATACTTATGACTCCAGCAACAGAATTTTTAGTTGCAGGTTCAAAAATGTAGCTGAATATTAAGCTGGAACCCATACCCACGATTATAGTTAAAGGCACACCCAAAAGTAATGTCTTAAACTTAAAATGTTTAAATTGATCTAACGATATTTTCCCTAAAAAATAGTATCCTATAATTCCACATAATGCAACATTCCATAAAGCTTCAAGAATCATTCTTAATACTTCGGGCATATTATCCCCTAAAAATGCGAAGAGTTGATATACAATCCCAGAAATAATTAATAAACCTAAAGCCAAAAGAGATTTTGAATCAATTTTCTTCTCTGTTCCCATAATCCTTGTTTCCACAACAAGCCCTTCTTTCTTATTTTTTGTTAATTATGAATATATAATAGCACATTATTTTCCGAAATAATGGTAATTGAGACGGCATAATAATTTTATTTTTTCAAATCAGTAAGTCCAAGATTAGGAGATTCCTTGCAAGAATCATTTACACCAAAACCTATTATTAATATCGTGATTAAATTAAAGCATTTTGAAAATGGTATGAAATAAAGTAATTATTAAACAAAAATAATAATCGCCCATCAAATTTTTGAGTAGGCGATTATTGTCTTTCTAAGAACAAAATTAAACAACTTTATTATCTCTACACATATATCGCATAAAACATTTTTAAAATTTTATTGAATAAATGGAAAATCATTACCAAATAAATGATATCCTTAAAGTATATTTTTTATTTTGTATAGGAGGGTGATGGAGTCTATGGCGGTACGTATAATCGATGATTTACAACAATTATCTTTGTTACTTATGTTTTTGAGTACATTAATATTTTACAGATACTTAAAGAAGATTAAACGAGAGAGAAAGCTGACTTTTTTCGAATGGACAATGTATTTTGTCACTCAATTCGCGACTTCCATTTGGGCAATTACTTATTTTATTAAATTCTTGTCTGAATCGTAAGTTACATTAAAAGATTTTAGTTTACTAAGTTATTGTTATCTATTAGGGATATAAATATAGTCCGTGTCTAAATCAATGACGACATCGCTCATAATGTCTTCTTGTAATGACTTTGGAATGTTTTCAAAATGATATCGTACACAAAATCAACTTACAAGATCCTCATTAGATAACTCTTCATTTTTTACGTTAAAATATATATTTTTCAACTCACTAATAGAACATTTATGACCCATAACATACTCATTAATTCCATATCCATCAAATTCAATTATCATGTTATCACTGTTGAGTGCTAGCCAACATTATAGCTTTAATTTTGGATGAATCTTTCATATTGATTATTATAGCTTAAAGTTTAGTGTGAATATATTTTTATAAAGTGAGAGGATATCAATGGAACAATATAAAATAGTTTTAGAAGGCTCTAAACAACTGAAGTGGCAAACGGATAAAATTAGGCCATTACAGGATGATGAAATTATCGTTAAAACAGTCGCAGGTGCAATAAGTATTGGGGCAGAGTTACCACAGTATCAAGAATCGGACATTTCAGATGTTAATCCTTTATATCCGAGAGAAACTGGATATGAAAGTTATGGTGAAGTTATTCAAGTTGGTAATAAAGTAACAAATTGGTCTGAAGAGTGTGTGAAATATCATAAAAATCCTTTAATGGGAATACTAGTAACATTCACTATTAAAGGATTGGGCTGTAATGAATATACTTTTTGAAAGTATTATTTTAATCCTCACTGGAATTATTGTTTTAAAATTGACAGGTAGTAAATCTGTTAGCCAAATGACGAGAGCTGAAATTATTATTGTTGTTTCTATAGGTCGTATTATTGTAGAACCTATATTAAGTAGGAAAGTAGTCCCATCTATTTTTGCTGCGTTTATTTTTGCGGGTGTTTTACTTATCATTCATTTTATTGAATTGAAATCACGAAAAGTAGAAAAGTTTCTAAATGGAACTAGCATTATTGTTATAGAAAACGGAGAAGTTTTAAAAAAGAATTTATTACGCGCAAAAATGTCAGAACAACAATTATTTATGCATCTGAGAGAAAAAGGTATACATGAAATCAAGAATTTACAACAAGCAACTGTAGAAACGAATGGACGGATTGGGTATCAACTAACTACTAAGGCACAACCAGTTACTTTGGAAATGTTAGAGAAGCTATTAGAGCAATACAATCTTAAAAAATAGTTTTAGACTGAAAAACGCTTCTTGTACATAAAGACACTTTTCACAAACATGTAAAAGTCCCTTCAGTAATACTGAAGGGACTTTCGTGTTATTTAATGTATCTATCAATTTGATTTGTGTCTATTAAGATTGGAAGGTATGATTTTTAACGGTCTCATCATATCATGGTCGTCATGCTCTAAACGATGACAATGCCATACATAATCTCCAGAATAGGGTTCAAACTTCATTATGATTCGAACGGTTTGTTCACCTGCTACTAGCACGGTATCTTTTAAACCGAAATCAGCTGGGAGAGGATCTAACAAGTTTCCATTCAAATCATGACGATCAAGAACTTGAAAATTAACTAGATGTATATGAATAGGATGAATCCCAACGGTCAAATTTACTAACTCCCATATTTCAACAGAATTAAGTAAAGGTGTTTCTGTCACGGGATCGTCCCATTCTTTATTATCTAATAAAAGCATTAGACGCCCAAATTCATCCTCTGAGTCATTTAATGTTAATCGTCTTACTTTCTTTACTTTTTCTACTGGAATAAAGTAAATGTTACTTAATTTGCATGGGATTTTACTTTTATCTGGGCAGGATAATGGTTTCGTTACTTGGAACTCCATAATCTCACCAGTTGGATTATCTAAATCACTTCCATTTTGTAATACTACTTTTTTTCCTACAAACCTTGAAAAATCAATAATAATGTCAATACGTTCTGCTGGTGAAACATCTAAACTTTGTACTTTAATCGGCCGTTTAAGAAGGCCACCATCAGTTCCTATTAAAAAGAATGAACTAAGGTCACTTAATTGGAACTTGTATGTGCGAGTATTGGAAGCATTTAATAAACGAAATCTATATTTGCGGGGCTCCACTTTTAAAAATGGCCATACTTTCCCGTTAACTGCAATTGTATTTCCTAAAAATAGAGAAACAATAGAAGGGTATGGTAAACCTGGTGATGGGTCTTCTGGTTGAGCAGGATAAAATAGGGAACCGTCTGGATTAAAGGATTTATCTTGAACGATAAGCGGTATTTCGTGTTTTCCTTTAGGTAGGGGTAGTGATTTTTCTTCTTTATCACGAATCAAGTAAAGTCCTGCAAGACCCGCATATACATTTAAACGAGTAATCCCAAGTGCATGATCATGATACCAAAGGGTGGTTGCTCGTTCTCGATTCGTATAATGATAAATTTCTTTTACGAAACTAGGTCCTGTTTGTTGAAAGTTTTTCGTAAACCATGCTTCAGGATGACCATCGCTATCTGATTTACTTGGGCTTCCATGTAAATGTACAACAGTTCGTACTTCTGGGTTATCATGGGCCCCGTGAACGGTTGTATCAACAGGTAAGAAGTGTTTTTTAGGTAAATCGTTTGACCATCTCACATATACAGGATGATCTTTTTTAACCTCAAACGTTGGACCTGGTACCATTCCATTATAGCCCCATACTTTCGTCTTAGGTAAATCACTATGAAACTTGTGTAGCGTTTCAATCATACGTACATCATAAAACGGCTTACCTTTATATGTTCCTGTTGGTTTTATTGCGGAAGGAATTGGAAGGGGATCAATAAATTTTTTTAATTCCAAATATCGCTATCTCCTTTCATATAATAGAGTATAGTATATCTTATTTCATGAATGTGATATTGTTTGTATTTATCGTTATATTTTTAGTGTAATGAAGTATCTAATACGTTTAATAACACGCACTATCATTCCAACTGCAAAAATTTGTGTACATGGTTTTATTATTTTCATAACGATGGAAAGTAAAGAAACCTACATATAATATAAGTGTTGGTTTCTTTATTAAGAGAATAAGTAATAATCCATTATTATTTTTGATTTTCGGTCAATTATTTAAATGTAGCTATCGTATCATATAATCTTTCTAATCCAATCAACATATCTTTATCATTTAACATTGAATAACTAATTCGCAAGTGATTATATTGAGTTTCATGGTTTAATAGACAAGCTGTTCCGGGTAAAAAAGAAACATCTACTTCATTCGCTTTTTGTAATAATGTAAAAGGATCGATTGACCGAGGGAGTGTAACCCATAAGTTAAATCCACCATTAGGTATTTCAAATTCTAATTCTTTTAATGGAGATAATATATTAATTGTTAAATCACGTCTAATTTGTAAAGCTGTACGTAATTTTTCTAAATGATTTTTCATTCGTTCCGCTCGTAAAAAAGGAAGCAGTGCTTTCTGCGTTAATAAAGGGCTACCAATATCCATCGAGGCTTTCACTGCATATAACCATTCGAAGATATGTCCTTCAGCTACAAGCGCTGCAATGCGAAGACCTGGTGCTAACGTTTTACTAAATCCTTTTAAATATATAACATGACCATTTGTATCAAAGCTTTTTATCGTGGGAGGTACTATAGCATCCTCAAAATAAATTTCTCCGAAAGAGTCATCCTCAATAATGAAGAAGTTATAAAGCTCTGCTAGTTCTACAAGTTCCATTCTTCGTTTTTTACTCATTACTGTGCCCGTTGGATTCTGAAAAGTAGGATTCACATATAACAAGGCAGGATTTTTCCTTTGACAAATATCATCAATTAAGTCTGAGCGAATTCCGTTGTTATCAAGACTAACAGGGATAATTTGAACTCCTTTATTAACAAATACATCAAGCGCCGCTCCATAACATGGACTTTCTACTAACACTAAGTCTCCGGGCTTTAATAATGTTTGAGCGATTAAATCAATTCCTTGCTGGGCACCACTTGTAATTAATAATTGAGATGGATCTATAACTAATTGTTGGTGTTCTTTTAAGTAGTTTGTTATTTCCACTCTAAGTTCTTTATCACCTTGAACAGGTCCATAAGTTGCTAATATCATTTGATCCTTATTAAGTAATTTGTGCATTTCATCTGAAAGAAATGGATTTGGTAATAAACGTGGATAAAGAACCGCCTGTGAAAAATCGAAATATTTACGGTGTTGGTTCATTACATATTGAGAACGCATAACATTAATGGATTTCGTTTGTTGCCATTGATACGGAATTGGTTTGAAATCTTTATTCACACGTTTATGTATATAGGCACCTTTTCCTTGTTCAATTCGTATATAACCTTTCGTTTCTAACTGTTTATAAGCTTTACGAACAGTTAATAAACTAATTTGCAAATCATCGGCCATAGAACGTAAAGAAGGGAGGTAATCGCCATGTGAAAGCATCCCGCTTTGAATTCTCTCAACAATTTGCATATATATTTGTTGGTAATATGGTATGTTGGATTCTTTACGCAGTACTATCTTCATAGAATCACCTGTTTTTCTTTTTAATTCAATTAAAGCGAAAAACATGGAGGGAATCAACTATATTTTTATTCAACTGTTATATGCGTTGATACACTGTTATACACCATATCCTCTATACTCATTTCAAGAGTAAAAAGGAGGAAGAAAAATGGTCATTTTAAATTATATTTTAGTATGTATTATTTTTGGAACGACATTTTTAACGATAAAAATTGGAATAGAAGCGGGCGCACCACCATTATTTTCAGCTGGAATTCGTTTCTTTTTGGCGGGCCTTATTCTCATTATTATTTTTAAATTAAAGAGAAAGGATATTATGCCTTACTTATTATCAAAACGTATTATATATGCTGGTTTTTGTTTAACATTTATGACATTCGCGACCCTTTACTGGGCAGAACAATATATTTCTTCTGGATTAGCTGCAGTTCTATCTGCAACAGGTCCAATGATGATCTTGCTATTACAATCAAGGCGAAACAAAACAAAATTGCAAAAAGAACAACTTGTTGCTTTAGTTATAGCACTCCTTGGTGTTTTTTGCATTTCTTTACCTGGAATGCATCAAGAACTTACATTCATATGGAGTATCGCTTGCCTTGTTATATTAGTAGGAGAGTTGTTTTATGGAATAGGTTCTATTCGTTCAAAAGAAATACTTTCAGATTTACCTAACGTATCACCATTTCTCATTAACGGCATTCAAATGTTTTATGGAGGAGTTTTGTTGTTAATTGTATCTATCGTAATGGAACAGCCTAATCTAACGATCTTAACATCTTGGAATGTACAATGGCCAATTTTATATCTCATATTTGTAGGGTCTATCGGTGGACACGGTTTATATTACTGGCTTTTATCAAAAACAAATCCTGTATTTCCATCAACGTGGTTATATGTATCTCCGTTAATCGCTGTTATTGTAGGTTATTTTGTATTAGGAGAACCATTAAATCCTACAATGGGAATTGGTGCTTGTTTAATCTTGATTGGTGTATTTTTAGCAAATCGTACTACACTTGGAGTGTATTTCAAGCAAGGAAGGTTGTTAAAAAAAGAGATGTAGTTAAAGTTTAATGATGTGGAAAACAGCGGAAAACGTATTCAAACTTTAGAAGAAAATGATTAGCACATTAGAATACAGATTAGAGATAGTAAAATCAAAAACACAGTGGGGGAAATAACCAACTGTGTTTTTATATAGGGTATATTTAATTTTACACTTAACTAAATCGATCGCATATTGTTTGGTGGAAGAATGTTATTTTTTTATTACGGTATTGCCCATCGCAATAGAAATTCGATTCCAACTGTTTATTTGATTAATGATTAACACAAGATCAACATATTGTTTTTCGTCAAAGTATTCACGTACTCGGTTGTATAGATTTTCAGGAACTCTTTTAGTAGGAATGAGAGTAATATGCTCCGATAGTTCCAGAGCAACTTTTTCTTCAGGAGTATAAAAATCACAATCATCCCAAGCATTTAAGCAATAAATTCTTTGCTCGGTTTCACCTAATTTTCGAGCGTCAGAAGTATGCATATCGATACAATAAGCACAACCATTAATTTGAGAGACTCTAATTTTTATAAGCTCTCTAACAGCACGATTAATTGAGGATTTTTTCGTGTATTTCTCCATATCCATCATAATTTTCATACCATCAGGTGAAATATCATAGTAGGCAATTCTTTGACTCATAAGACAAAACCTCCATTATTATAAGTTTTTATAATAAAAACACACTAGGTCGCTATTGGGACTTCTAGTGTGTTTTCGTAATTAATTTACTTTTTTAATAAAACCTTTATAATGACGTTTCACAAGCTGACTTTCAAGCGTCTTCATCGTTTCTAATGCTACACCTACGATGATAAGTAAGCTTGTGCCACCGATTTGGGCAGAAGGTGGTAATGTTGCGATTTTCGTGAATACGAGCGGTAATATTGAAATTGCGCCTAAGAAAATGGCACCGATAAATGTTAAGCGATATAAAATTTTTGTTACATACTGTTCTGTAGATTTACCTGGACGAATACCAGGTACGTATCCATTTTGCTTTTTCAAATTCTCAGCCATTTGTTCAGGGTTCACTTGAATGAATGCATAGAAATATGTGAAAGCAACGATAAGACCTACATAAAGTGTCATTCCAAATGGATGTGCAAAATCAAGATTCGCAATTATCCATTTAGATACGCTTGAATCAGGGAAGAGCTGCGCAATTGTACGCGGCGTCATTAAAAAGGCAGAAGCAAAGATAACAGGAATTACACCTGCACTATTTACTTTAAGAGGTAAATGAGTGTTTTTTGCTCCTTGATATTGATTGTTTCCTGAAACAGCTTTTGCATATTGAATCGGTATTTTTCGAACTGCTTGCTGGATGTAAATAACACCAACAACAATCGCTAAAATAACAAGTCCAATTAAGACCATTTTTATAATGTGCATAAATAATTGATCGCCTGCGTTTTGGAATTGTTGTAAATAAATTTGATTTGCAACATTTGGAATCGCCGCAACAAGTCCTGCGAAGATAATCATTGAGATTCCATTCCCAACGCCATTAGCGGTGATTTGTTCACCTAACCAAAGTAAAAATGCAGTACCAGCAGTTAATACTGTCGCAATAAATAAGTATGTAGTCCAGCTTGGATCTGTAATTAATTGTCCACCTGCTATATTATTAAAACCATAAGACATCCCAATGGATTGTATGAATGCGAGAATGATTGTAAAGTATCGAGTAAATTGAGCTGATTTCTTACGGCCCATTTCTCCTTGCTTTGCCCATTCTGTAAATTTAGGTACAACGTCCATTTGTAGTAATTGTACAATGATAGAAGCTGTAATATATGGTGTGATACCTACAGCAAAGATCGAGAAGTGTTGCAGTGCTCCCCCGCCAAATACGTTTAGCATGCCTAAAACGTTAGCTTGATCTTGTATTTTTAATACCTCTGCGTTAGTATGAGGAACTGGAATAAACGTGCCAATTCGAAAAACGATTAGCATCGCTAGTGTAAAAAGAATTTTGTTTCTTATCTCAGCTACTCTCATGAAATTTGAAATCGTACGAAACATTATGTCGCCTCCTATATTTTTATCAGCTCAAAACTGATTATTATATCCCGATGAAGTAACCACAAACCTCCTTCCGCATTAAATTCATTTGACAAATGGAATTTCATACATTTTGTAGTTTTCACGGATATAAAAATATAAGGTGTTATACGAGCGACCTATTAACTTTTCGTAATCATTCAATACCCATAATATATCGAATAAATTAACAAATGTACATACATACGCATGAAAAATGAATAAATAGGCTGATTTTTAACATTTATTTAATGCTAGATTGATAATTAGGAACGTTTTATGCAGTTGTATTGAAAGAATTCCGTGGAAAGCATTATGGTGTAGCTGTAGTACATGTAAACCTCAAGGATATTGAGAAAACTCATATTTTTCGTCGTGAATTAGAGAAACTACTAAAGAAAAGATTGGATGGGAATAATAGTGAAGGAAAATCTTTTTTCCATAGAGAATATTTCTAGCGTAGGAATCTAAGTATGTAGGTTCTAATGAAAGGAGAATTCACATGAATACATTTGTAAATGACAAGTTTTATGAAACTAGAAATCAATTATTTGAGGAAATTACTTTGTTAAGTGATGCTCAATTTAATAGGAAACCAGATAAGGACAAATGGAGTATAGCACAAGTTTGTCATCACTTAGTTTTATTAGATGAGAGAGTTATAACAGTTATTTCATCGGGATTAAAAAAGATGGATAGTATCTTAAATGAGCGTAAAGAAATTCACACTATTTTATTAGATAGATCGATAAAATTTATAGCCCCAGAAATGATTGAACCAAGTATAGAACCATTTGAAGTGCAGCAAATGGTTGATTTGTTAAACGACTCTAGAAAAGAATTGATGCGTTTCCTGAGTACAATAGAAGATGAATCTATATTAGCGAAAAAATCAGTGACGCATCCAGCTCTTGGAGAATTACTTCTTGATCAGTGGATAGAACTGATCTATTTGCATGAACAGCGTCATATAGAACAAATCAAAGAGATAAAATTGCTTTGTGAAGTTGAAAAGTAAAAATCATTGTCTATTTTTTAAGCGATTTGGGATAGCATCAAGGTTTCGAGTGATAAAATAGAAGTCCTGATTAAAATTATGATGAATTTAGTTGAAAGCAACCAATAATCAGAAGAAAATACGAAACTAGCAGATTTTACTCTTGAAGAGGAAACGAACATTCGAAAAAATGCTGAATCCGATATGCTGTATAAGTGTAACCCCGTCTTAAGTGGAGAGCGGGGTTATTATTTTTGGAAGTACATATACATCTACCGTTGGTTTAGCACTCTTCACACGTTTGAGGAAGAAGTATTTTGTCAGAAAACGATAAAATACAATTCTGTTAGGGGATATATGCATTTTATTCTCTTTATTTTTGCAGTTGAATTTTTCCGAATAATAAGTTACATTTTTAAAGTTCAAGCAACTTTATGACAGTACAAAAAGGGGAGAAATATTGTTATTATGCAAAAAATGAAATGGAAGAACTATGTATGCTATTTTATTATTCTTATGCTTATGCTTCTTGTAACAGCAGTAACAGTCAAACCAGCTATTTCTAAGGCTGAGGAATCTGATGTTAATATTACATTGTTAGGTACTGCAGATATTCATGGTAGATTTATGCCTTGGGATTATGCGCTTGATGGAGCAAATATGAGTGGAAGTTTGACTCAGCTTTATACGGTTATAAAGAAGGTACGTCAAGAAAATCCAAATACCATATTAGTAGATGCCGGGGATACAATTCAAGGAAACTCAGTAGAATTATTCAACGATAAGCCACAATCGCCAATGATGGTAGCGATGAATACAATGGGATATGACGCCTGGGCATTTGGAAATCATGAATTCAACTTTGGATTAAATACATTGAAAAAAGTTAGTGAGCAATATAAGGGAAAGACGTTAGCAGGAAATATTTATAAGGAAAATGGAGAGCGTTTTCTTCCTGCATATACGATTGTTGAAAAAGGTGGAATTAAAGTCGGGATTATTGGCATGAATACACCAATGATTAGTGATTTTGAAAAAGGGACAGATCATTTGGATGGTTTAGTAGTGAAAAATCCAGTAGAAGAGACAAAAAAGGCAATTAAAGAATTAGAAGGTAAAGTAGACGTAATGGTAGGGGTTATGCATATGGGACTAGAAAATGAGAATGGAATCCCAGGTACTGGTGTTCAAGATATTGCGAATGCTTGTCCGGAACTAAGCGCTATTTTTGCGGCTCATATGCATAAACTTGTAAAAAAAGAAGTTGTAAATGGCGTAATTATTACAGAACCAGATAAATATGGAACGCATATTTCACGTATTGACCTTACTTTTACAAAGCAAGATGGAAAGCTTGTTTTAAAAGATAAAACTGCTACCGCTATACCTGTAAAAAATGCTGATGGAACAACAGTATTATCTGATTCTACACTTGAAGAAACACTAACACCTTTTCATGAGTATGCGAGAGGAGATGCAAATGTTGTAGTCGCTCAATTAAAGGGTAGAAACCTTGTTCCTGAAAATGAAATAAAGGGTATTCCAAGTGTGCAGATTCAAGAGACACCTTTATCAGATTTCTTTCATGAAGTCATGCTCTATTACAGTAAAGCGGATGTAGTAGCCCATCAAATTGATAATGATTATGCCCGTTTGGATATTGGTCCTATAAAGAAGAAAGATATTGCGTATAATTATCAATATGCTTTGGGAGAAATTACAGTATATAAGATAACTGGAAAAGATTTAAAAGACTATATGGAATGGGCAGCAGGATATTTTAACTCATCTCGTGCCGGAGATGTAACAGTTAGTTTTGATAAAAACCGTCGTGCGTCTAAATACAGTACGAACGATTTCTTTGGAGGCGTAAAATACGAAATTGACTTAACAAAACCATATGGAAATAGAATTACAAATTTACGCTCTATTCGTACAAATAAACCAATCAAAATGAGCGATGTTATGACGCTAGGAATGAATGCGTATAGAATGGAGGCTCTTCAGGCAAAAGGGGGAGCTTTAGAGGGACGTAAATTTGAACAAACTTGGTCATCTAAACAAGAGAATGCATTCGGAGAAACAGGCGGAACCATTCGTAACCTTGCTATTACATATTTAAAAGAGGTAAAGAACGGTGTATACACGCCAAAAGTTATGCATAATTGGAAAATTACTGGTGTAGATACACATTCTTCCGAGCATAAGGCTGTAGTTGATCTTGTAAATAAAGGGATTTTAGAAATCCCAAAAACAGAAGATGGAAAATATACAAATATAGCATCTATAAATACTAAAGATTCAATTACAAAAGAAGAGATTGTAGCACTCTCACAAAAAGCTAATATTAATCCAAATCAGTTTAATCATGTAAAAAGAAAAGGTGAATTTTACAAAAAACTTAGTAGGATAATTAAATAAATATAAAAAAGATGGCTCTCGTGCAAAAAACTATTAAACTTGGACATACCATTATCCTAAAAAAGTTTGTGATCGGTATGGAAATATAGAGAATCATCGGTAAAAAATCCCCTGGATTGCTTTAAAAATTCAGGGGGTTTTTCATTTGAATAATTATTGTTTCATTTCTCACTATGTATATTTATAATATGCTTTAAAAGAACATACCTTAAGTTAATAACATGCAATAGATATGTCCTTTTCTATATTTAAATGGGGAGACAAATTTATCTTTAAAAGATATTTTTGACAAGATAAAAAAGCCTGAAACTCATATAAGACTTCAGCAGTCTCAAAACGTTACAATCCATGCAGCTATAGACATAAATAACAAAATTATATTGAAAAATCTAACTTGTATATGCGTTGCCTCACTAAAGTATTTATCTACTACTCTTAAAATAGTAAAGAGTGGGTTTTTATGTTGTTATTTAGATGTAAGTGTACTTTGATTAGAATGAATATAGATAATTAACAACTAACCAATTGGATGAGCGCCTAAAAGGGCTCATTTTTTATTGAAATTAATATACATATATGTGTCGTTCTTTATTTATATCATCGCCAAATATATGTAATTTGCATAATATTACATATATTTTGTATTTTCTCTTTTTTCGACATAAATAGACAGTATACTTTGTACAAGCTTTCTATTTCAAAAATTATACGAGGTGAAAAAATGAAAAACACAAAGACATTAACTAAGGTAGCGTTAACAACAGGCTTAGCTTTAACAGCTGTAGTACCATATGGAGTAGGTCATGCAGAGGAAACCGATCAACTACAAGTTCAAATTCAAGAGGATTCGTTCCGTACAGGTGAACTTACACAACCGTCACAAAAGGCACCAGAGAATGTAGTGAAAGATGCTCTTAAGGAGAAAACAGAACAAGCCTTGTCTCCAAAACAAGTAAATGGAGAAACTGGAGTGGATTATAAAGTTCTTCAAAAACGTGGTTCGTATGATGGAACTACACTTGTACGTATACAACAAACATATGAGGGGAAAGAAGTATATGGGCATCAATTAACTGCACATGTAGATAAAAAGGGTGTTATTAAAAGTGTTTCAGGAGATAGCGCGCAAAATTTAAACCAAGAAAATTTTAAAAAACCTAGTAATCTATCAGAAGAAGTAGCGAAACAATATATTTATACGAAGTATGGGAGCGATATCAATTATATTTCTGAGCCAGAAGTAAAGGAAGTTATTTTTGTTGATGAAAATAATGGACAAGCTAACAATGCATACCAAGTTACATTTGCGGCAGCAACACCAAACTATGTATCTGGAACATATCTAGTAAATGCACAGAATGGGGATATGTTAAAAAATATGGTTCAAGAATCCAACTTAAAAGCAAGTGAAAAGCTTGTTGGAGCCTTAAAGGAAAGTAAAAAAAGCAATCTTACATCATTAACTGGAACAGGAAAAGATGATTTAGGTATATCTCGTACATTTGGCATTTCTAAACAAAGTAATGGAAAATATGCACTTGCTGATTACACAAAAGGGCAAGGAATTGAAACATATGATGTAAATTACAGAGATATTACTAAAGAAGAAAGCTATTATCCTGGTACACTAGCAACTAGCAATTCGACAACATTTAATGATCCAAAAGCGGTAAGTGCTCATTACTTAGCAACAAAGGTATTTGATTTTTATAAAGATAAATACAAGCGTAATAGTTTTGATAATAAGGGACAAAAGGTAGTTTCAGTTGTACATGCTTGGGATTCTGAAGATACGAACGATCCGAAAAATTGGCAAAATGCATTAAGTGCTAATAATGGAAGTATGCTTGTATATGGCGATCCTATTGTCAAGGCATATGACGTAGCTGGACATGAATTTACACATGCTGTTACTTCTAGCGAATCTAATCTTGAATATTACGGTGAATCTGGTGCGATTAATGAGGCGCTATCTGATATTATGGGAACATCTATTGAGAAATACGTAAATAATGGAACCTTTAACTGGACAATGGGAGAACAAACTGGATCTGTTTTCCGTGATATGGAAAACCCAGCTTCCGTTCCATCTTCACTTGGAGTACCTTATCCAGATGATTATAGTGAATTTAACGATTTTAATGGATGGGATCAGGGCGGCGTTCATTTTAATTCAAGCATTATTAATAAAATTGCGTATCTTATTGCAAAAGGCGGAACTCATAACGGAGTAACTGTTAAAGGGATTGGTGAAGATAAAATGTTTGATATTTTCTATTATGCAAATACAGATGAGTTAAACATGACTTCTAATTTCAAAGAATTGAAATCTGCATGTATTCGAGTGGCAACTAATAAATATGGAGCGAATACAGCTGAAGTTCAAGCAGTTCAAAAGGCATTTGATGCAGCAAAAATTAAGTAAGTTAGAAATATAGTTTTTATTCATATATTAATACATTATAAAAAACAGCTAATGTCATTTTAAGGATATTAGCTGTTTTTTACGCAGCAATGCATTAGTGAAAATAAACTTACTAAGCAATAATCACGCTGTCTATCTTTAATAAGTTGCGAAAAATATATAAGGTTTAAAGTGTATAAAAACAGAAAATTAATAATATATTGACCTCTTAATAGAAGGTGCTATAGAATGAAAGCGATAACAAACGATTGCTTTAAAATGATTTCCCTGATCTTTTAGTATTTACAAATATATGAAAGCAAAAACAAATCTATTTTTTTAAGCATTAATGCAAACGTTTTCGTATTAAAAGATCATTGAAATACATATGTGAAAATAGTCAATATGGGGGTGAAGTAAAAGAGATTTCTACATTAATTTAAGCAGTGTAATTTAGTACGAGCATAATAAATCGCTCGTACTATTTAAAGAAAGGGTGTATGTGGTGCAAATGACAAAAAGATTAATTAACAAATCATTTTTATTACTTGCCATAATCGTTATGTTATCATCTGTTTTTTCTTTTCAGAATGTGAAGGCAGTTTCAAATTCGAAAACAACTGAAGTTATCATTCATTACAAAGAGCAGCCTGGAAATACAAAAGACTGGAATCTTTGGGTATGGGGCGAGAATTCAAATGGTAAATCGTATGATTTTACTGGGGAAGATGAGTTTGGAAAATATGCTAAGGTGAAAATAGAAGGTGACTATAATCGTGTAGGATTTATAGTTCGTACGAATGAATGGGAAAAAGATGGCGGTGATCACTGGGTTGAAAATATAAGGGATGGTCGTGCTGAAGTATGGATCCTTTCGGGTGATGAAAAAGTATATGATTCTAAGCCTTCTTCTGATCTCTCTATTCAAAAAGCTACTATTGATAGTTTTAATGAAATCACTATAAATACTAATATTCCGTTTAATAGTAAGGAACAGAAAATTGAAATTGAAGGCGTTAAAATTAAGGGGATTAGTCCTTATGATACAAATAGTGGAGATATTACTAATAAGGTTAAAATAATTACGGAACAGAAAATTGATTTAAAACAAACATACAAAGTTAAAATAGCAAACTTAGCTGATGCGAATATTGAAATCGGTAAAGTCATTCGTAGCGAAGAATTTGATAATCTATTTTATTATAGTGGTAATGATTTAGGAAATGTATATACTCCGCAACATACAAAGTTCCGCTTATGGGCTCCTACTGCGAGTGAAGCGAAGTTAGTTTCATATAAAAATTGGAGCGATAAAATAGGTACTGAAATAAACATGCAACAAGGTGAAAAGGGAACATGGATAGCAGAACTTAAAGGGAACCAAAAAGGGCTCTTTTATACGTATAAAGTAAAAATTGGTGATAAGTGGACTGAAGCGGTTGATCCGTATGTGCGTGCTGCTTCCGTAAATGGAGATAAAGGTGTAGTCGTTGATTTAAAAGAAACAAATCCGAAAAAATGGAAAGCAAACAAAAAACCTAAATTTAAAAATCCGGAAGATGCCATTATTTATGAATTGCATGTACGCGATCTTTCCATTCAACCTGAAAGTGGTATTAAGCAAAAAGGAAAATATTTAGGTGTAACAGAAAAAGGAACAAAAGGGCCTGAAGGTGTAAAAACAGGACTTGATCATATGAAAGATCTTGGTGTTACTCACGTTCAGTTTTTACCGATATTTGATTATGCTTCAGTAAATGAAGAAACTTTAAATGAACCACAATATAACTGGGGATATGACCCGAAAAATTTCAACGTCCCAGAGGGCTCCTATTCTACAAATCCTTATGAGCCAACTGTTCGAATAACTGAATTAAAGCAAATGATTCAAACACTGCATGATAATAATCTTCGTGTTGTAATGGACGTAGTATATAACCATATGTATAATGCCGCTGAATCTAATTTTCATAAGTTAGTTCCAGGTTATTATTATCGTTACAATGAAGATGGAACACTTGCAAATGGAACTGGTGTAGGAAATGATACCGCTTCAGAACGAAAAATGATGAGGAAATTTATGGTGGATTCCGTCACGTACTGGGCAAAAGAATATAATTTAGATGGATTCCGTTTTGATTTAATGGGTATTCATGATTATGAAACGATGAATGAAATACGTAAAGGTGTTAATCAAATTGATCCTTCTATTATTCTGCATGGAGAAGGCTGGGATTTAAATACACCTCTTGCAGATGAATTGAAAGCAAATCAAAAAAATGCGGAGAAAATGAAAGGGATTGCTCATTTTAACGATAATATACGTGATGGATTGAAAGGCAGTGTATTTGAGGAGAAAGAAAATGGTTTTGTAAATGGAAAGCAAAACATGGAAGACCGTATTAAAAAAGGCATTACGGCAGGTATTGACTATGATACAAATTCGTCTACCTATCAAGATCCAGAGCAGGTGTTAACTTATGTGGAAGCACATGATAATCATACATTATGGGATAAACTTGAGCTAACTAATCCAGGTGAAAGTGAAGAAGTGCGAAAACAAATGCACAAATTGTCTTCTTCTATTTTATTAACATCACAAGGTATTCCATTCTTACATGCAGGACAAGAGTTTATGCGCACAAAATATGGTGATCATAACAGTTACAAATCTCCTGATTCAATTAACCAGATGGACTGGTTACGCCGTGCAGCATTTAATAATGAAGTAGATTATATGAAGGGATTAATAGATTTACGCAAAAAGTACTCAGCTTTTCGAATGACATCTGCAGAGCAAATTAAAAAGCATGTATCTTTTATTGATGCTCCAAAAAATGTTGTAGCTTATACAATAGATGGGAAAGGCAATGGGAATAAAAGCGAATACTTTATGGTGGTTCACAATGCAAATAGAGAAGACGTTGACATAACGCTTCCATCGAAAGGTCCTTGGAAAGTACTAGTAGACGGTAAGCAGGCGGGAAGTAAAACACTTTATGTAGTCCATGACAATAAAATCAAGGTTCCTGCATTAAATTCATTTGTTTTAAAAACAGAAAAGCCAATTAAATAAAAGCAAATAATGTGAAAGTATATACTGAGTTGAGCAAATTGAATAAGGATTACAAATATAAAAAGCGAAGTGAAGGTTGTTTTCACTTCGCTTTTAAAGTTAATGTAATATAATTTCACATACTGTAATTATATTACAATTTAATAAGGGAAATAAACAAGAAATTATTGCTATTGTAACAGTATGGGGAGGAAATATCTTTGCATTTATTTATAAAATTATCTGAAATACATTCTTAATTTATATAATTTCTATTATACATTCGAACATTTAACGAGCTAGATGTTCGAATGTATTAATTCCTACAAATCGTTTAAAAAATAGAAAAGGCGTAAAAGTATATGGAATTAAAATAAAGAAAAGACACCTTAAATGGCGTCTTTTCTTTATTTTAAATACGATATGTTAGTAACTCACTTGTATGTAATAGTATGTTACATTTTTACACTAACTTCTAAAGAAAAATTTTATCGCTATAACAAATAAAACTTTCTCAATATTATTTTGTTTAATAACTATATCCATCTGCTTTCCAATCCATTACAATAATTTCACATTGGGAATACACGAATATTCTTAATGTTCTAAATGGTTTATACCTTATAGGATTACTATGGGAAAGGATGTGAAATATCTAATTAAAAATCATTTTTTATAATGAAATAAAAAATTTTAATGAAGAAAAAGTTATTTCATTATTCTCAAGTCTCGTTGAAATACATGTATTTATAATCACTATGAGACAAGGGGCAGAATCTAAAAATTATTTTTTGTAGATTAGAAAACTGTATTTTAAAAATAAGTTAAACGTTTATGGAGGGTTATATGAGCGAGCAAATTTATTACTGGTCTCCTATTAAGCATTGGGAGAAGTTCCATAATGAAGTTTTGATAGGGGAAACGAGATTTACAGGCGTTCTGTCTGAGTGGTTTCCTGAGTTTTATTTTTTAACTCAAAAAGGTGTGAAAATTAGTGAACTAGTAGAGCGCTTTTCGTTAGGAAATGTAGAAGAGACACAAAAAACAATAGAGCTTATGATAAAAAATCGTGTGTTAGTAAGTAACATATTACACCCAAGAGAAGTATTTTCCACACAAGAAAAGATTTTTCCGAATCCATATAGCAACCAGATTCGCTTTTCTAAAAAAGATTTAGATAAGTATATGAGTGAACAATTGAATCGAACGCACCATGCTGTGCGGTCAACCGAAATTCAATTTGAAACAACAAATGAGCTACCCACTATAATCAAGGAGCGTAGGTCTTGTCGCCAATTTGATATGAAAAAACATATTAGTTTTTTAGAATTTTCCCAATTCACATCAACTCTAAAACAGGTTGGGGAAGAAAAAATATACTATCATTACGCAAGTGCAGGCGGACTCTACCCTATTGATATCTTTGTTTATATAAAACCAAAACGTATAGAAGGTATGAAAGCTGGTTTTTATTATTATAACCCATCAAAAAATAGTCTTGTGGTTGTAAACAATATTGATCAAGTAATCAAAAGTGATCATGAGTTAATTAACCAGGATTTATTTACTCAGTCTGCCTTTTCAGTTTATTTAGTCTATAATGCGAACGCTTCCATCCCGAAATACGGTTCAGATGGATATTTATTTGCTTGTATTGAGTCAGGCATCATCACTGCTACTTTAAATATGGTGGCTGAGACATTAAATTTAGGAGTTTGTTCGGTTGGTCATATGAAATTTGAAGAGATTGAGCGTTTTTTAAGTTTGGATAACCATCAAGTATTTCTCCATGGAATTGAAGTTGGCTTGAAAATTAACGAATAGATGAAATGAATATTAGGGGGATAAAGATAAAAATGCACATTAAAGATCGAAGTTCGATTCATGAGAATAAAGGGGTAGAGGCGTTTTGGAAGGAGCAATTATCTTCCGAGGTTCTCGATTTTTCTGTATTTAATAGCGGTTACCAACTAAATAAAGAAAATCCTTGCGAGCACGTTCAAGTCATAATGAATGTAGAGTTTAGTAAAAGTATACAAAAAGTAAGTAAGTCTCAAGATTTGTTATTATTTAGCTGGTTACAGGCCGCGTTAAGGATTTGTTTGGCACACTATACAGATCAAGAAAGGATTACTATTGGTATTCCTGTAATTGAAAAGAATCTTGAACAAAGCGAGAATCTTAATAAATTGATTCCTTTAGGAAGTGAAATCCATCCGCATCACAGCTTTAAACAACTAGTAAATCAGATTGAACAAACGACTTTATTCGGGTATGACAATCAGGAGTATCCACTTTCTGAATTATTAGCGAAACACCATTTAACTCCTTTTCAAATTGTTATTGGGATGGAAGGATTACATAATAAAAATTCGATAGAAGAATATGCAGAGAATAATTTAGCCATCTGGATACAAAGAAAATGGAATGAAATACATAATGAATTTGAAATTCAAATTTCTTTTAAGTCTCATTCATTCTCTTCTTTGCAACAGTTTGCAAATTCGTACCTTTATGTTTTAAAGCAAGTGTCAAGAAATTCGAATTTGGCTGTGAAAGATATTTGTATCATTTCAGAAGAAGAGAAAGAGTTGCTAGAAGAATTGAATCAAGATCAGACGGACATAGAATTTTCTCAAACATTTCAAGATTTGTTTGAAGAACAAGTGTTAAAAACCCCAGATCAAATTGCTGTTGTTTGTAATGATCAATCTTTGACATATAGAGAATTGAATAAGAAAGCAAATCAATTAGCTTCTATTCTTCAAAGTAAAGGTGTATCGAAAGAAAGTATTATTGGGGTTATGGTAGATCGGTCATTGGAAATGATCATTGGCATGATGGGAATTTTAAAAGCAGGAGCAGCGTATTTACCAATCGATCCTAACTATCCAAATGAACGAATTGAATATATGTTACAAGATAGTCAAGCAAAATGTTTACTGAGCAAGCGAACAGAAGTAGAATTGCCGCAATTTGCGGGTGAAGTACTGTATCTTGATGAGGAACATCTCTTCCAAGGTGAAGAAAGTAATTTAGTTCGACAAGGTGAGCCTAATGATTTGGCTTATGTTATTTACACATCAGGATCAACAGGAAATCCAAAAGGGGTAATGGTGGAACAGAAATCTCTTGTCCATTTTTTAAGCGTTATGAGAGAAAAAGTAAAAGATAATCAGTCGTTCTTGTTTCTTGCTAGTGTATCTTTTGATATTTCCTTGTTAGAAATATGTCTTCCTTTAACGCAAGGTTCGAAAGTAGTTATTGCTACAGAGGACCAGTTTGCAACAAAAGAATTGGCTCATTTGGTCAAAGTACATAAGGTGGATTTATGGGAATCAACCCCATCGCGAATGGAAGTGATTTTAAGTGATCCAGAAGGGGCAAATTTTCTAAAAGATTTAAAATCTATTTTGTTAGCAGGAGAAGCATTTTCCATTGATTTGGTTGAAAAAATTCGATGCATCAGTGAAGCGACAATTTTAAATATTTATGGTCCTACAGAAACAACCATTTGTGCAACAGTAAAGGATTTGAGCTCTGCCAAAGAAGTTACGATTGGAAGTCCCAACCCGAATTATCATTCCTATATATTGAATAAGTATGGTCAATTAAAACCATTTGGAATTCCGGGTGAACTCTGCATTGGTGGCGTGGCGGTAGCACGAGGGTATCTTGGGAAATCTAAACTGACAGATGAAAAGTTTGTACCGAGTCCTTTTACGGCAGGAGAAATGATGTATCATACGGGTGATCTCGTTCGTTGGTTGCCTAATGGAGAACTTGAATATCTAGGTCGAATGGATCATCAAGTGAAAATTCGGGGATATCGGATTGAATTAAGAGAAATCGAAAGCCAGTTAAGGGAATATCCAGAAATAAACCAAGCTATCGTTGTTGATCAAGTATATGGAAATAGGAAATTATTAGCTGCGTACTATGTATCGGATAATAAGGTCTCTTTTGATGAAATCAGAAAATATTTAAGTGATAAATTACCTGAGTTTATGATTCCTGAAAAAATGATTCAGGTGGAAGAGATTCCGTTGAATCCAAATGGGAAAGTAGATAGGAAAAGGTTATTAGATATAACACAAACAGATTATGTATCAATTCCATACGTTGCCCCGCGCAATGAAATTGAACAAAAATTGGTGCATGCATGGGAAGAAGTTATGGAGATTGAGGGAATCGGTATTCATGATAATTTTTTTGCTTTAAAAGGAGAATCGATTAAAGCACTTCAGGTAATTAATTTATTAAGAAAAGACTGCTTAAAAATAAGTACAACAGATTTTTTTAAGCATCCCACGATTGCTCAACTTAGTACTTGTGTAAAGTTAGAGCATAAAACGAAAAACTTTGAAAATAGACCAACCCATGTTAAAGATTTGTCTAAGCCATTTCCCTTAACAGAGGTTCAGACAGCGTACATGTTAGGACGGAATTCACAGTTTGAATTAAGTGGTATTTCACCTCAAACTTATTTTGAATATGAAACAAAATTGAATATCAATCGTCTTTCAAAAAGTTTTCAAAAGGTAATTCAACGTCATCCGATGTTACGAGCTGTAATTTTACCAGAGGGAGAACAGCAAATATTACAAAGCGTTCCTGATTACGAGATTGAAATAGTGAATCTCATAGATTTAGATGATAGGAATCAAAATGCTCGCTTACAAGAAGAACGTTCTCGAATGACTAATCATGTATTTCCTTTAGGGCAATGGCCTTTGTTTGAATTAAAAGCCTTTCTTTTAAAAGAAGACACGTATTTATTATGTTTTCGATACGATGCTTTATTAATGGACGGAGCAAGCATGAACATCGTTGGACAGGATTTGTTTCATTATTATTATAAACCAGAGCAAAGGTTAGAACCTCTATCTTTTGATTTTCAAGATTACATGTTTATCTATGATGAACTGGAACAAAGCACAGAATATAAAACAGCAAAAGATTATTGGACAAGTAAGCTTCCTGACTTTCCGTTTGCGCCTTCTTTGCTGTTAAAAAAGGATCCGGCAGAGATTGCTACTCCTAAGTTCCAATCACTTACTAAGATCCTGGACAATGAAATATGGACAAAGCTACGAAAGTTAGCACAAGAAAAAGAAGTAACTCCTTCAGCTCTGCTTTGTACAATATATGGTGATGTGTTGGCATATTGGAGTAATCAATGTCGATTGGCAATTAATTTGACTGTATTTAACCGTTATCCTGTTCATGAAGAAGTAGAGCAAATTGTGGGAGATTTCACTTCACTCATCTTGTTGGATGTTGATGTGAATCCAGATCAATCTTTCTTTACTAGAGTAAAAGAAACGCAATCTACTTTATTAGATGGCCTCGAACATCGCCATTACGATGGAGTTAATTTTATTCGAGATTTTACTCGATATCATCAAATGACGCCAAAAGCAGTTATGCCAATTGTTTTCACCTCGATGCTAGCAGGTGCGGGGGCTTTTGCTTGGGAACAGCTTGGTTCACTTCGCCATATTCATGCTCGGACTCCACAAGTGTATTTGGATAATGTGGTAATTGAAAAAAATGGAGAGTTATTAATTAGCTGGAACTATGTTGAAGAATTATTTGATGTTGATGTGATAGAAGCGATGTTTCACCAATTTGTTGACTTATTGGAACAATTAGTGAAACAAAGTGACGTAACATCTTTGCAGATGAAAGAGTCAGACCATGCTTTAATTAAGCAATACAATGAGACAACAGAAAAAATACCGTCGACTACTTTATATCAATTATTTACAGACCAAGTAAAACGTACACCGGATGAAGTAGCAGTAGTTTTTGAACAAGACTACTTAACATACTCGGAGCTTCATAAGCGCTCCAATCAAGTTGCGCACTTTTTAAAAGAACAAGGAATTTGTCTAGGTGACAAAGTTGGTCTTTTAGCACAAAGACGAGTTGACACAATTGCTAATATGATAGGTATTTTAAAAGCAGGTGCCGCTTATGTTCCGATTGATCCCGACCATCCTTCAGATCGCCAAACATATATTTTAGAAAATAGCTCATGCAAACTTTTATTAGAACCTAGTCTTTATGAAGAAAACCACTTGTCATTATATACAACAGAAGATATGCCTGCTATTGCTGGTCCGGAAGATCTTGCCTATATTATCTACACTTCAGGAAGTACAGGAAAACCGAAAGGAGTAATTATTACTCACCAAGCGGTTGCAAACACCATTCAAGATATTAATCAAAAATATCAGGTAAACGAAGATGATCGTATTATTGGTATTTCTTCTATGTGTTTTGATTTATCTGTATACGATATTTTCGGAACGTTAAGCACAGGTGCAATGTTGGTAATGATTCGTGAGCCAAGAGACATGCAAGAATTAATCCGTACCGTCGAACGTAGAGGAATTACAATTTGGAATACAGTACCTGCAATTATGGATTTGGCATTAGATCAAGTAGGTTCTCATTTTGAACATTCTTCCTTGCGTTTAGTTTTACATAGTGGAGATTGGATTCCACTTTCTTTACCAGAAAAAATAAAAAGACATTTTCCGATTGCGGAAGTAGTTTCACTCGGAGGAGCAACAGAAGCATCGATTTGGTCAATTTATTATCCGGTCAAACAGGTGGAATCGCATTGGAAGAGTATTCCATACGGGATACCTTTGGCAAACCAAGCGTATTATGTGTTGAACTATGAAAAGAAAATGTGCCCTGTTGGTGTAATTGGAGATTTATATATCGGGGGAGTGGGACTTGCTAAAGGATATTTAAATGATAGACAGAAAACGAATGAAGCATTTGTGTCACATCCTGATTTTGGTCTTATATACAAGACAGGAGACTGTGGAAAAATGCACCCTGAGGGATATATTGAATTTTTAGGACGCCAAGATTATCAAGTCAAAATTCAAGGATATCGAGTAGAGTTAGAAGAAATCTCCCATTGTCTTCTCACTTACAAACAAGTCGAACACGCTGTAGTGATTGATCAGACAGATGAGAATGGAATGAAATTTTTAGTCGCATATGTGGTAACTGAACAAAATATTAGCACAACAGAACTACGAAAGCATTTGCGAGACCACTTGCCAGATTACATGATTCCTTCTTATTTTGTTTATTTGGAACAACTGCCATTGACTCCAAACGGGAAATTAGATAGAAAAGCGCTCCCTGCTCCAGAGAAACAAAAGAATGAAGTATTTATTGCTCCAAAAACTGAAATGGAAAAAATATTAACTAGTGTATGGCAAGAAGTACTCAAAGTAGATCGGGTTGGAGTAAATGATCATTTCTTTGCCTTAGGTGGAGATTCGATAAAAGCGATTCAAGTTTCCGTCAGACTGTATAGACAAGGATTTGAGCTAGAGCCAAAAAATCTATTTTCATTTCCTATATTAGGAGACATGGCTCAATTTGTTAAAAAGCTAGAGCATCTTTCAAATTCACAATCAAGTGATGTAAACAAAATGAATGATAATCATTTTACATCACTAAATGTTAAAGATAAACAACTTAATCAACATACACTTATCAAAATACAAGAAAAAATGCCGGATATAAAAATAGAACGAATTTATCCATTGGCACCTTTCCAAGAAGTTATTTATGAGCATGCTGCGACTGAACCTGATACAAATGCATATTTTGAACAAACAATTTGGGCACTTGAGGGGGAGCTGGATATTAATCTCTTTACTCAGTGTTTCCAACAATTAGTTGATCGTCATGATTCTTTAAGAACGATAATTGTGCAAGATGAACAAGCACAACCTTGGCAAGCTGTTCTACATGATGTTCAAATGATTTCAGAGATAAAAAACTTGATTGAGATGACGAAACAAGAACAGCAAGAATTCCTAGACCAGTGGATGAATGAAAATATAAGTCGAGGATTTAAAAATGATGAACTCATGACCCGTCTCTGTATATTCCAACTAGGTAATAACGAGCATAAGGTGGTTTGGAGTTCCCATCATCTATTATGTGATGGTTGGAGCGTCAGCATTTTGATAGACGAATTATTCCAGCTCTATGAAACAATAAATGCGAGAACTACGGCGGAGTTACCTATGGTAAAACCTTTTGAAACATTCATAGAATGGACTTTAGCACAAGATCATGAGAAAGCACGTCATTTTTGGCGGGATTATTTATCAGGATACAATCGAAAAATTAGTATTCCTAAAAAGAAAATACCAACGCAAAGTGAAGGGTTAAACTTCACATTCATGGATTTAACATTAGACAAGGATTTGACTAATCAGTTACAGATATTTGTAACTAAAAACAATATAACTATGAATACGGCATTACTAGCTGTATGGGGAATATTGCTTGGTAAATACAACGGAATAAAAGAAGTAGTATTACCTAATCTAGTATCAGTCAGACCTCCCGAAGTAGAAGGAATTGAAAATATGTTCGGTCTGTTCACAAATGTTTTGCCTATCCGACTAGCATGGACAGAAACGCAATCTTTTGTGGACTTCCTGAAAAAAGTACAACTAGAAACATTGAAATGTAATGAGTATGCATACTATTCATTTGTTGATATACAAAAGCAAAGTGAATTAAAAAATCAGTTGACTGATCATCTTTGGGTTTTTGAAAACTATCCAACTAACCAAGCTATCTTTTCTTCAAATGAAAACAGAAATTTTGCCATCGCAGATTACGAAGTTGTTGATGAGCCGCATGTAAAGTATGGAATTATGTGCTTCCCTGAAGAAAAACTTACAATAAAGTTTGGATATGATCAAACTTTATACGAAGCGGAGAAAATACAGGAAATATTGAATCACTTCCATCAGTTAATCAACATGATTCTTCAAAATCCAATACAGGTGATCGGTAATTTCAAATTATAAAAAATGAAAAGGCGGGCAAGAACTCGCCTTTTTAAATAGAATAGGAGTAAACCAAATGACGAAAAACTTGCAGTTATCAGCCGAAGAGATGCGTCAGTTAGGATATCAAGCGGTTGACTTGATTGTTGATCATATGAATCATTTAAAAAGTAAACCAGTTTCGGAAACGATTGATAGTAATATTTTTAGAGACAAGCTAATTGAAACGATTCCAGAAAACGGATCCAATCCAAAAGAGTTACTTCATTTTCTTAATAACAATGTGTTTAATCAAATTACTCATGTGGATCATCCTCATTTTATGGCTTTTGTGCCAGGTCCTAATAATTATGTTGGTGTAGTAGCAGATTTTTTAGCAAGTGGGTTTAATGTATTTCCTACAGCTTGGATAGTAGGTGCAGGTGCTGAACAAATTGAATTAACGACAATCAACTGGTTAAAATCAATGCTAGGATTCCCTGATTCAGCTGAAGGGCTATTTGTCAGTGGCGGTTCCATGGCTAATTTGACTGCACTTACTGTAGCGAGACAGGTCAAGCTGAATAATGACATAGAAAATGCGGTTGTGTATTTTTCTAACCAAACTCATTTTTCTGTAGATCGAGCACTTAAAGTATTAGGTTTTAAACATCATCAAATTTGCCGAATTGAAACAGATGAAGATTTAAGAATTTCAGTTAGTACTTTAAAAAAGCAAATAAAAGAAGATCGATTAAAAGGGAAAAAACCATTCTGTGTTATCGCTAATGCAGGGACAACGAATTGCGGGGCGGTTGATTCCCTCGATGAATTGGCTGATCTTTGTAATGATGAAGACATATGGCTGCACGCGGATGGGGCTTATGGGGCTGCAGCAATTCTCAGTGAAAAAGGAAGGGAGTTGTTAAGCGGAATACATCGTGCCGATTCTTTGACGTTAGACCCGCACAAATGGCTTTTTCAGCCTTATGATGTTGGTTGTGTACTTATTCGAAATAGCCAATATTTAAGTAATACGTTCCGTATGATCCCAGAGTATATTAAGGATACGGAAACTAATATAGAAGAGAAAGTGAATTTTGGGGAGCGTGGAATTGAACTTTCTCGTAGATTTAGGGCATTAAAAGTATGGCTTTCTTTTAAAGTATTTGGAGTCACAGCTTTTCGCGAGGCAATTGATCATGGCATTATGTTGGCTGAACAAGTTGAAGAGTTTTTAAGGAAAGAAAAAGATTGGGAAGTGGTAACACCTGCCCAGTTAGGAATTGTTACTTTTCGTTATATTCCTTGTGAGCTAACATCTACAGATACAATTCATGAAATAAACAAAAAACTGGTGGAAGAAATTAATCAAAGAGGATTTGCTATGCTAAGTACGACTATATTAAAAGAAAAAGTAGTAATTCGACTTTGCTCTATCAACCCGAGGACAACAATAGAAGAAATACTTCAAATCATGATGAGCATTAAGGCGTTGGCAGAGGAAATAAACACATCGCCTAAACATCTTATATCTGTTTCTCAACCTTGATATATTAGGTGGATTTTACATATTAGTAGCCGATTCTAAATGAGAATCGGCTACTATACTATTTAAGAGTGTTTTTCTTGTAAAGGGATTAAGCCTCAACCTTAGAGACTCTTTTGAAACCAGTCTTTACTGCTTGTACCATTTCGTTCACAGCGTAAATAGATACATCGGCATTTGGATTTAATCCTTCAAACCAGTGATAGGCATTTGGATATAAATGAAATTCGACATCAACACCAGCTTGCGCTAGTTTGCTTACATAGGTTAATGTTTCACTGCGGAATGGATCTAATTGACCAACAAATGTGTAAGTATATGGCAAATCACTATAATCCTCTGCTCGAGAAGGCGCTGCATAGGCAGGGATTTGATCTGTTCCATACATTTCTCCTAAATACATTTTCCAACCAGCTTCATTTGCCTTTTGATTCCAAACAAATCCTTCTTTAATTTCATTCGCTGAAGGTGTATTATTTCGGTCATCAATCATTGGATAGAGTGGCATTTGTAAACAAATTGAAGGATATTTTCGATCTCGGGCTAATAATGATAATGCTGCTGTTAGTCCACCGCCAGCACTTACTCCTGCAACCCCAATTCGATTCGAATCAATGTTTAATGACTTTGCATTATCAGCAATCCATTTTAAAGCTGAATAACAATCCTCAATTGATGCTGGGTAAGGGTGTTCAGGTGCTAAGCGGTAGTCTACAGACACGACCACACAGCCAGCTTCTTTTGCAAACCTCATACAAGTATCATCGTTATCATCTATAGACCCTAAGATATAACCACCACCATGCATCCATAATAAGACAGGTAAAGGTTCATTATTTGATTTTGGACGATAAATTCTTAATGGTAACGGATTATCATCAGGTCCAACAATGACTTCATCTGTTAACGAAAGGGATTCATCAACAACGGTAGGTGGTCTCATTTGAGCTATTCCTTCTCTGATTGATTGCAAGTTTTCCGGGCGTAAATCGAGATCTGGAAACATCTCTAACCCTTGTAATAACTCTGGATTTACTCTTGTTTTCATTTTAGCACCTCTATTTGTAATTGTTTTCGAATAAATGAAGTGTATTCTAAGTAGTTTAATTGTGAAAAAACATCACAATTAAATTGTAAATTGGATATGTCTTAGTAGTCAACAGAATATTCGGAAATTAAAACCTTTCTCAAGAAGGAGTTTCATGCAGCCAGTAATACAAGTGGTTGATTTAGGAGTAAAGTGTTTTCATGTCGTTGTAGTTATTTACACTTAGTTTTCTAATTGAACCAAGAGGTGATCCGTTTTATTTTAATGACATATTGCAAGGGATACCTGTTCGAATTCATACTCGGAAAGGATTAATACATTTTCATTCCTTAATATATAATTCAGGGAAATACTCATGGGCAGGCATTAATATAGGAGAACAGTACAAATTAAAATAACTGTTTAAAAAAATTCCTTTTATTTGGCTAGAAAAGGAGTAGATTCTTTTTTCTTATCTAGACTCATGAAGAAGTATGAAAATCAGAATTTATAATTCAAAAGCCAGCTTAAAGTAATTGCAATAATTACTTTGGATAGTAATCTTAAAAAAATAAAAAAAAAGAGAAGAACTCACCAAGGTTCTTCTCTTTTTTATGTGTAATTAGGGTATCCATAACTGTAGATATGGATAGTGTAAATTAATGGATGAATAATTTACTCTTTAAATTATAACAGAACAAATAAAGAATTTTATATGTAATATTGCATAAGAAGGGTAAACAACAATAATTTCTTTTCATAAAAATAAGCCACTGGTGAAAATGATGAGTAACCCTTTTCCATATGAAATGAACTTGGTATAAAATGAAAGATTACAAGTATAAGATTCTATACTTAGTAATCTCTCACTTTAAGGCATATCTTTGGGTAAGTGAGGGGAGTTCAATCGATTCTGAATAAAATTGATAGTATCAGTTGCAATTTTTTTACGTTTAAGAACAATCCCGGCATGTCCACATGTATAAATATATCTTGTAGGTCTTTCCCAGGATTCCCACAAATAGTCCGTATCCTCAGAGTGCACATATAGATCGTGCTTACCTGAAATTAATAAAATATTTTCTTTTTTTACTTTTGGTAACGCTTGACTCGGTTCAGTGATTTTCCAATAATCTATTAATTCATCATACGTTACACCATGGTGTTCCAAGTCTTCTCTAATAAATCTACCTGGATTTGTCTTCCAAATTGAATAAGAAAGTCGATTTGCGTAGAAAATGGATGCTAATACATCAATCTCTGATTCAACAAGAGCTGTTAGGTTAGTAATAACCCCACCTAAACTGATTCCTATTAAAATCAAGGGGCCATTATTATTTGCTTTAATCCATTTAATCAAAGCTCGTAAATCAGCTACCGCTTGTCTAGTGGCTTGTACAGTTCGTTCAATATTGGCACTTACCATGTACTCTCCACTGAATAAGGATTGGTTGGGTTTTCTTTCAAAATGATAGGGTAGAGTGAAATAATACATATTCCACTTCAAGTTGGTCATATGGTCGTGAAATATTTTTTTTACACGTTCGTTAGAATCCATTCTCCAACCATGAACAAAGATGACATGAGGTGCATCTGCATTTTTATGTAAAAATAATTCCCCAGTTACAGAGTCGTTGCGTGAATCACCAGATTGAACCGAGCTTTTATATTTGAATTGTCCAACCATGTATTCCTTTTCCTGTTTTGAATGCTTAATGTTAAAATGAATATCAGATGGTTTTACTTTATAAAAAAATTCTATGTCCTTTATATCTAGTGAGGTGTTAGAAAGAGAAGTATACTGAAACTCTACACTTCTTTTTTTGTGCAAATCATACAAGGCGTATCGATCAATGAGTTTTGAAAAAATCAAATTAACCTCCTCCAAAATACATATTGTTTAAAACATAGACAAAATTTATGTTTTATTTATGCTGTAAATTAATTATAAAATATTCTCTTTTCCTAATATTAGGTGCTTAAATTACAAAAATAGGTAATAAATTTGTATATTATATTATAAAGCTAGCAATAAAATAAAACCATAAATAATTTATACTAAAATCTAAAAAGCAAGTTAATATTCTCATTCATATAAGAGAACATTAACCTGCTTATTTTCGTATCAAAAGGTACACCTTTTGAAGTGACGTAATTTATATGAAAGACAATGTGTCAATTTGTATATTTAATACAGTGATAGTTACCATAATTTTCGAAGCCTATAGTTAATTAACCTTACAATATACGTCTTTTTGGTATATAAATAGCTATATTCATTAGAGAAAGAGTTTTAATCCTTCATGAGAATCTTTAAAACCTAATTTCTTATAAAAGTGTAAAGCTTCTTGTCGTTCTTTATCTGTTGTTAACTGTACTAAATGACATCCCCGTAATTTAGCACGTTGAATAGCCCATTTAATAAGTTTACTTCCTATACCTTTACCACGTTTTGATGAGGCTGTCCGTACACCCTCAATTGTAGCTCTCCAACCCCCTTGACGTACAATGTAAGGCGTAAATGTAATTTGTTGAATACCGACAATCTCCGTCCCATCACACGCTACAATCAACTCGTTATTTGGATCACAATCAATAGCATGAAATGCTCTTATATAACTATCAGGGAGTGGTGTTTCATAGCGCTCTCTTTTATTTCCTAAAACATCATCAGCAAGCATTTTTACAATTTCATCTAAATCATCTGCCGTTGCAATCCTAAATGTTATAGTTTCTATCACTATCAAAAAACCTCCTTAATGTATGCACTTGTTACTTTTATTTTACTTGTTTAAATACAAAAGGTTAAATTATAAAATATTATGAGTCTCTATAACTTTTTCTTATAGATAGCATAAAAGCCTAACTTATAAAATTATAATTTAGGCTTTTTAACGCAATATTATTATTAGAAAATCCGACCAACTTCAATAAACCTCCATATTCTTTAATGAATTTTCATATTTAACAAGCACACATAGAACCATTCAAATAGGGTGGTTTTTATTTGTTGTATAGAAATTACGTAATAAGCATGGATTTGTATGCTCTCATTCAATGCTATCTAAAGCCATAACTTCCTTGCCAATATTCAAAAACGATTACGTTTTTGAATATGTGTTCCGGTCTTTCTTGACCAGGTCAATGAATAACTACACATAAACTCCTTATATCTCTAGATAAACTACCGATTAGCTCCATATAGACTCTAGATAACCTATATAGAATACAAGTTATCAAGGAGGTAAGAAAAAATGAACTTTATGAAACGAGCAATTCTCAGTATGAAAAAAAGAGTAGGAACATCATTAATTTTGATGGCAGTTTTCCTAATTGTTACAAATTTAGTGTTGGCAGGATTCACAATCCAAAATGCATCAAAAAAAGCTGCTGATGCAGCAAGAAAAAAACTCGGTGCAGATGTTACTTTAAGTCTTGATTTTGACAAATTAGGTCAACAAGCTAGGGAAACTGGAGAGATGCCTAATCCACCGAAGCTTAATACAAAAGAAGCAGATCAATTAGCGAAGTCAAAGTATGTAAAAGACTATAATTACATAACTAGCACTCTCGGAATTTCTGACGGACTTAAACTAGTAGGAGCTTCAGAAGGAGAAGAAGAAGGAAAAGGTAAGGCGGGAATGACGGCTGTACGAGGCGGTTCAGGCTCCGGTACAGAAATAGATATGAATTCTTCTTTTATGATTGAGGGAGTTCGCAAAACTGCATTACAAGAAAGCTTTAAGAATGGAAAAAGTAAAATCATTGATGGGAAACCAATTACAGAACAGATGAAAGATCAGAATGTAGCTTTAATGGAAAAACGATTAGCGGAATTAAACAACTTGAAAGTAGGAGATAAAGTTAAAGTTCAATCAGGGGATAAGAAGGAAACTCTTGAAATTGAAATTATCGGTATTTACGAAACGAATGAGCAACCAATGGGGCAAAATCCCCCTCCTATGATGAATCCAGCTAATAAACTATATATGCCTCACTCTACTTTAAAAAAATTAGAAACAGATGAAGGTACTCGTAGTAGTATTCAAGTTGTGTACTTATTGAACGATCCACAAGACATTGATGCATTTAAAAAAGAAGCAAAAAAATCTGATATTGATTTTAATTATTTTAAGTTAGATGCACATGATTCATTATACAAACAAATGATTAGGCCTATCGAAAATATCGCTTCTACTTCTCAAATGATTATCTATATGGTATCTATTGCAGGTGCGATTATCTTAGGATTAATCATTATGTTATCGATTAAAGCACGTCGTAAGGAAATGGGGATTTTATTGTCCATTGGAGAGAAAAAATGGAAACTGATGGCGCAGTTCGTAGTAGAAGTAGTATGTATTGCTATTTTAGCATTTGGATTATCCGTAACAACAGGAGCTAAAGTTTCTCAATACATAGGGGATAATTTACTTTCGAGTGAAATTGCTACAGCAAGCGAAGAAACAGACACCCCACAAAATGGTAGTGTAATGGTGGCTGGACCTGGTGGTAGTCTACAAGACCAAAAAGAAGAGCCGATTGATAAAATTGATGTAAGTGTAACAGGAGCAGATGTAGGAAAAATGGGGGGGATTGGACTAGCTATTGCTATATTAGCAACGCTTCTTCCAGCATTATCTATTCTACGTTTAAATCCAAAACAAATTCTTTTAAAAGATGAATAAGGAGGCTCGATATGGAAACGATTTTACAATTTAAAAATGTGGACTATTATTATGAAAGTAATGGGAAAAATGTAGCGATACTAGATAATGTTAATTTTTCTTTTCAAAAAGGGCATTTCTACACGATTTTAGGACCATCTGGATCTGGTAAAACCACAACTCTGAGCTTAGGTTGTGGACTGGATGTCCCTAAAAATGGTTATGTACTGTATAATGGTAAAGATATTCGAAAAATTGGTTTGGATCGATACCGTAATCAAAATGTATCTGTAATTTTCCAATCTTATAATTTGATTACCTATATGACTGCTCTTCAAAACGTCCTAACAGCAATGGAAATTACAGGTGTTAAAGTGCAAAATAAAAAGGCAAGGGCATTAGAATTATTAGAGAAGGTAGGACTCACAGAAGTAGAAGCGAAACGTAACGTTCTGCAACTAAGTGGCGGGCAACAACAGCGTGTAGCAATTGCTCGAGCGTTATCTTGTAATGTTGATTTACTTATTGCGGATGAGCCAACAGGAAACCTCGACGAAGAAACGGCAATGGATATAATAGAACTGTTTCAAGAACTTGCACATAAAGAAAATAAATGTATTATTGTTGTGACGCACTCACAGGAAGTTGCTAAAAAATCAGATCGTGCAGTTTATTTAAGTAAGAAGAAGTTGGTAGTAAACGAAATCTAATATAAACACCCTAACTTTTTAATTCACATAATTTTCGAAAATCAGTTTCTTCAAATGTTTTTATTTGATATATAATAAAGCCAAGCCATAATCAAAATGGTCTCCCTGCTTTGAATGTTAAGATAGTTTGTTGTTCCCTTTTTAACAATATTTGAAAAAGAACTTGTAGGATTTTCTACAGGTTCTTTTTGTTATGATCGGTTAACTATATCATTGAGGAATCACATATGAAAAACGGAACATTACCTAGATGTATGATCTAAATACTGGCCCGTTCAACTGATTATCTGTATAGTTATTGAAGAATTAAACCTACAATCATAATTAAACTAAATACTATCATCCAACCAAACGCACAATAGCCGAAAATTCTAATCCATTTAGGTAATTGATTCATGTTAACATTGTTTGTGGGAACTCCTTGCATAAAAAACATCATTTTTTGATCTCTATCCCTATTATTTTGTTGTTCATACATAATATCATCACCCTTCTAGAACGATTGTGTATAGATCAGCCTGAAGATAACTAAGCATAGAATATTCGACAATTATAGTGAGTTAATCTGTTTTCCAGTGCTGCATACTAAATTTCAAAAAACTAAAATTTGATTACTCAAAAGCTATATATACTAAAGTATTTGCTCATTTAAAACATAGTAAACCTTTTAACAAGAGATGCTTATTATTTGGTATTGAATAATTTAAATACATTCAATAATACTTCTTAGCGTATAGATACGTATATGTCTTTCAAACTATATGTGCCGTAAAGTAGGAGCAGCTTACATTCATGACTATTATTATTTATTCGTTACTTTTAAAGCATCTAACACTATTTTGGTTGCGTCTGCAATAAGTTTATCATCGTGTTTCGCATCCTCTTTAGCATGATTAGAAAGTATCGCAAGAATAATTGGCTTTTTATTTGGTGGCCAAATGATTGCGATATCATTCCTTGTTCCATAAGACCCAGATCCAGTCTTATCGGCTACTTCCCATTCTCCTGGAACTCCAGCACGAATTAAGTTGTCCCCCGTAGTATTTCTTTTCATCAAATCTATTAAAAAGTTCTGTTTCTCAGTTGAAAGTATATCACCTAGCGCGTATGTTTGAAGACTAGTAGCCAATGCCTTTGGGGTACTAGTATCATGAGTGTCTCCTGGTTGCACTTCGTTTAATTCTGGTTCAAAACGTTCAGGATTTGTGACAGTATCTCCTATTTCTCTCAGTGTTTTTTTGAATTCACTTGGCCCACCTAATTGTTTAAGAATAAGATTTTGTGCAGTATTATCGCTATATCGAATGGAAGCATCCGCAAGCTCTTTCAGAGTCATACCTGTATCTACATATTTTTCAGTAATTGGATTGTAATTCACAAGATCTTTGCTAGTATATTTAATTCTTTGATCTAAATCTTCTATTGATTTCTTTTGTAACAGTGCTCCAACAGCAAGGGCTTTGTGGGTAGATGCGTATGCAAACCGTTCATCTGAACGATAAGTAACAGTTTGATTCGTACCTGTGTCCAATGCATAAATACCAAGTTTAGCATCATATTCTTTTTCCAGCTTTACAAAAGAATGATTACTTGTATTTTCTTGTTTGGTTTGTTTCGGTGGTTCGGATTGAATATTACTATTGGAACAACCTATAAGCGTTACACATGAAAGTAATACTGCAGGTAACATCTTTTTATAATGCGAAATGTGAAAAAACTTCTTTGAAACTATCATACATTTTCAACCTCTTTCAAGAATTTATGGATTTTGTATAGGTATTTTACATGCCGATACAATTAACAAATGTACAGGATAGCACTCCTCTTGTATTTCTTGCATTACAAAATGAGAGAACTACCAAAAACACCTTTTTTATACGTAATAGACAATCTAAGTAACACATTTGTTCCATTTATGATTAAGGTTTTGAATATATCCATTAATTTTATAAGAATCACAAAATCCTCCTTTTTTGAACTCTACTTAATTTTATGTGGATTTAGATTGAGTTTCCCTCGTAACGGGAATATCAATTGGATGGCGCATATATAACAACCTCGTTTCGGATAGAATAGGTAATAACAACTACTGATTTCATTTTAAGTGAGGTGTTATAAGATACATACGACAAAACAAAAAAGATTTGTGGTGCAAAGTATAACTACATTTAGTCTACTAATAACGACTATTTTCACACCCATGCTTATTTACATTGTTTATGGATTACAGATTTCGAAAGGCTTTGAGGGATACTGGCCATCAATCTTGTTTTATACAACTTATATGACGGGTGTGTTTATCTGGATACCTATTGTGAATAAGGCTGGGATTCACCGCTCCTTATATTGGGCTGTTTCTATTCTGATAGTATCATTACTTAGTGTTACTTTCTTTGGATGGAGTTCAAGATGGCTAGAAATAAGTGCGTTAGTTTCTGGTTTTGCAGTTAGTACAATTTCTACCATGACGAGTACTTTATTGTTTCTACATGTGGAAGGCGGGGGAAAGATTTATAATAAAAATCAACAAGCGATTATTATTGGTATCGTTTTTCTTTTACTAATAAGCGTATTGTTAGCGATTAGTTTTCTATCGCCGCCGCTGATAACATGCATATATGGGATTTGTTTAATCAGTATCCTTTTTGCTATAAAAATGATGCCGAGAACGGAGTTAGCCAAAGGGTTTTTACCTATCTCCATCGTATCGGTAGTAGGAAAGTTTCTTTTTGTCTCAATGCTTATTCTTTTGATACGAACAAGTCGTAACATAAATAATGAACAATATATTTTCTGTTTTTTTCTACTCTCTATAGCGCTTATTTGTTTCATGTTTTTGAGTTTGTTGAAAGGAAAGTTCTTTCATAAACTTTCATCTTCTTTACCAATCCGATTAAAGGCAGAATCATTTTTACTTGGATTAGGAAATGGATATTTATTTTTGATAGGTATTTTTTATAGTTTTACTTTCTATAACATGTTAACCTGTATTTTCATTGTAGTTGGCCCATACCTATTAGGGATTTTGATGTCCATATTTTTAGATATCAAAGCTGCTAAGAAAGTTAATCCAATCCATTTGTTTTTAGTATGTACTTTAATCATGATATTCGGGTTTTATTCTCCACTATTTATAGTCCTTAGCGTTACATTTGGGAGCTATGCCATCAATAGTATTTCTTCTCAAAATAATATGAAAGTATATATGGTGAATGCTACACATAGAGAGCTTTCTTTACTCATTTACACAACATGGAGAAATATGGGGAATATATTTTTACAATTTTTTATATTGATTGTGATTGTGGGAGTAGGGGTGTTTTACGATGTCGAATGGTCACAACTTTTCCAAACAATTGTTGGGAAGGGTCAAATGCAGATTGAAGGGTTATCCGTACAACGATTGATGTTTATGTTAGCAATTTGCTGTTGGCTTGGCATGGTGGGCTTAGGTATGTGGATTGGTAAAAAAGCTAATCCCAATATTGCTTAAAAAGTAACTCGAAAAATACCGGTACTAAAAAATGGAGTATCACAAATATCTGATTGTAGCTTTTAGTTTGTCCACGATCTATGTAACATAAGTTGGATGGTAAAAATAAGGAGCTTAAAAAAACGAAAAGTCACCCTATTGATTCTTAATAAGTTTATACTTACTACAAAAACAAACAAACTCGTCCTACTAAGAGGGGAGTTTGTTTGTTGTTTGTTTAGATAATGGAATGTTCATGCAAAATTGTACACTATGTTCCATATTTTTTATAGAATATTTTATATCTAGCGTTTCGAAAATTTGTTTAACAATATATAAACCTAAACCACTTCCTCCAGTATTTCGATTCCTTGATTTTTCAATTCGATAAAATGGTTTGAAAATTTGTTGTATATCCTCTTCTTTAATATTGACACCTGTATTTATAATTTGCATTTTGATTTGACCTTGTTTAGAATCCTCACTTAACTTTATATAGACTTTTTCATTATGTGGTGAATACATAACCGCATTATGGATAATATTTTTACATGTTTTTTCAAAAAGAACACGATCTGTATAAACAGAAAGATCAGAATCAATTTCTTTTATTATTTGGATGCTTTTTTGAGAAGCAAAAAATTCGAGATCTTTTGTGATTGTATCTATTAACTTCGAAAGATTAACTTCTTCTACTTTTAGTTTAAAGGTGTGTTGTTCTAATTTGGACATGCTTAAAATTTCACGAACTAATTGTTCCATACTTTCAATAATTTGATGATTTTTCTTTAAATATTGATCACGATTTTGATAAGGGCCAATATTGTATATCATCCCTTCTAAGTATCCTTTCATTACAGTAAGAGGGGTCTTTAATTCATGTGCTACAATCGCAAAAAACTCTCTGCGTTTTGTTTCTATTTCTCGTTCTTTTTCAATATCATTTTTTAATTGTTGATTTGCTTTTTTTAAATCAAACATAGCTTGTTGTAAGTTAATAGACATGTCATTCAAACTATTAGATAATTCTCCTAACTCATCTGTAGAGCGAACCTCAATTTTTTCAGAGAAATCTAAATTTGCCATCTTTTGTGCACCTTCATTAATATAAATAAGTGGTTTTGTAATAAACCTGGAATAGAAATAAGCACTCCCTACACCAATTACGAGTACAATGATACTAATATAGGGGAGAAAGCGTACTAAAACCTGTGAAGCTTCATCAATTGGTTGAAATGTAGCAAAGACTATAAGCGTTAAACTACCATCTTGGAATTGAATTGGTTGCGTAACGTTATATGAATTGCTAAGGGTACCTGCATTCTCGAACCGTGTCGCTCTAGTAACTACTGTTGTTTGCGAACCACTTTGAGTAAAAGAAAATGAAGGAGAGTATTTAATTATTCCCTCATTATTTTGAAGATAAAGCATCGCATTATTTTTCTTTGCGTATTCATCAAAAAGTGGTATCGCATCTTGAAACGTAAGATCTTTAGACTTATCAATTATTTCTTTTATCCCTGTTTGAAGTTGATCTGTTTTGTATTGCTCATAAAACGTAGGGAGAAAGAAGTATAAAGTTAAATAAATTAATACTGCAAAGGATAACAAAATGAGAGAGGTAGTCATAAAGAGTTTATAAGTAATTTGCTTCATCTTCATGATTTTCACAATACTATTCATCAATTTTATAACCAATACCCTTTATTGTTTTAATATAAGGGATAGCTAACTTTTTACGTAGGTTTTTAATATGTGTATCAATTATTCGTGTTTCTCCAAAATAATCGTACCCCCAAACTTTTTCTACGATATTTTCTCTTGTGAGTACTTTTCTCTCATTTTGAAATAGTAGTTGTAGAATTTCAAATTCTTTTGTCGTTAATAAAATTTCAACGTCATTTACATATACTCTATATGCATCAACATCGATACGCATTTCTTTAAATACCAAATGATTATTTACATTTTTATCATAACTTCTTCTAAGTACAGCTTCGACTCGTCTAATCAAAACATGAAACGAAAAGGGTTTTGTTATATAATCATCGATTCCAAGATCAAACCCTTTCATTTGATCTTCTTCCTCTTCTAACGCAGTTAGCATAATAATTGGTACGTTTGACTGACTTCGAATCATCTTGGATACTTCAAATCCATTAAGATTGGGCATCATTACATCTAGAAGAATTAAATCAAAGGATTGCTTATTAAATTGTGTCATACCCTCTAATCCATCTGATGCGACTACCACTGTATACTGTTGTGTCATTAAAAATTGTTTAATTAATTCCTGAATTTCTTGATCGTCTTCTACCACGAGAATATGATAGTTTTTCATAATATCACCTCTGGTAGTCATTATAGCCTTACTATCTGGAGTTTATGTGGAGATGAATAGGACGTATATCTTGTTAGCTCTACGTTCAAGATTGTGTGTTATCAACTAATAAGTATTAATAGCCACATTACTTTTTTACGGATAAATAATTGTATGCTTAAAAAAATACTCATCGTATAAAAAGATGAGCGATTAATATTTACAAAAAACTAATGTATAATAATGTAAAATACATGTAATTTCTTAAATTGTATGAAAATATATTTTCGCTTCTTTACCAGAAGGGGAAATAGGAAATGAATTTCAATAAAAAAGCTACCGAAATAGTAGAGCGCGTACCACAAACTTTGGAGTTTTTTTATCTAGTTTCTGTTTAATCGTTAATCACCTACATAACAATTCTCCGGCTAAACCAAAAGTTTAAAGTGGGGGTATTTATATAATGTGAGAAAGGTTGTGAAATGATTTGAGGGGTTATAAAGCAATGCTATTTGATTTAGATGATACGTTACTTGATAGGGATATGGCAGTAGATAAATTGTTCTCCATTATTTTAGAGAAGTTTTATGAGGATGTTAAGCAACATGCAGTAAAAAACATTATGTTACAGAAATTCAAAGAATATGATAAAAAAAGCTATGGTCACAGTGATAAAGTAATGGTTTTGGAATCATTTTTTAATGAATTCCCATCGAAATATAGATTACCACGCAATAGCATTCAAGATTTTTGGAATAATAATTTTCCTAAATGTTTTTCTATAAACCAAAGTACTATTAATATTATAAATACTATAAAGTTGCATGTTAAAGTTGGAATTATAACAAATGGATCAACTCAGAGACAAAAAGCTAAAATAATTAACACGAATTTGAATCGTCATTTTGATACAATCATTATTTCTGAAGAAACGGGATTTAGTAAACCTGACAAACGCATATTTGAATTCGCATTAAAGAAGCTAAATGTGCAACCAGAAGATGTACTATTTGTTGGAGATGACTTAGAAAAGGATATTGCTGGTTGTCAAAATGTAAATATAAAGGGCATATGGTTTAACCCTCATATGATCACGAATACTACCGAAATAAAACCATATGCCGAGATTAATACCTTGGATAGTTTGTTAAGTTATGTCACTCCACAATATTTTTATAACAAGTAAAAACAATTTGGAGAGATGAATTTTCAAAAATATTTAAAAGATAGATTATCCTTAATTTCATTGACCGTATGAGAAGTATAAAACTATATTTATATTTGTAGTTAAGATAAAAGAATCCATTTTCATGATGTAATACGTATCACTCAAGTAAGGGCTAAATGGTATAGAGGGAATTTTGAGCCATGATCAATATGAAGAGCTGCAAAGCATGTTTACTACATGATGTGTAAATTATAGAGGAGTGAGACTATGGAATTAGAAAAAATAGTAACCGGCGGAATAAATATTGCTGTCGTAAGAAACGATACGTTAGTAATATCTGATGTTCAATCTGCATTAGATCTTTTGGCGACAGTTCAATATGAAGTAGATTCAAAGCGTATTATTATCCATAAATCATTAATAAGTGAAAGTTTCTTTGACTTAAAAACAGGTCTTGCGGGTGAAATTCTTCAAAAGTTTATAAATTACAAGGTAAAGATTGCTATCGTTGGGGATTTTTCTATGTACGCTAGTGAAAGCTTAAAAGACCTCATTTATGAATGTAATAATGGAAATGATATTTTTTATTTAGCAACTGAACAACAAGCAATTGAAAAGTTAAGCTCATTGAAGTAAATGATATAAAGTGTATTTCGAAAGAGGCATCCGTTATGGTGTCTCTTATTTGTATTCTGATACAAAGATGTTTTCAAAATTTGTACCGGTACAGTAATTGTAAATGTACATGGATACAGTACCTCATAAAATTTACAATCAGCATATATTAGTTTAACTTATAATTTTTAAGGGGTGCTGAATATGACAAGTTTACAACATCAACTTTTTACAAGATTGAACCTTGAAAAACGTACTGAAGTAAAATTTGAAGAATTAAGTACAATACTCTTTGCATTTGCGCATACAATACCGTTTGAGAATTTAGATGTTATAGTAGGTAATACAAATGAAATTTCAAAAGAGAACTTACAGAAGAAAATATTAACAAGTTCGCGTGGCGGGCTTTGTTATGAATTAAATACTCTTTTCTACTATTTTTTAAAAGACTGTGGTTTTAATGCTCAGCTAGCATTAGGAACAGTTTATAAAAATGATATTAATGCATGGGCACTTGAGGACGGACATATTACTATTAATATAAATTTTGATAATGAAACCTATTTAATTGATGTAGGGATTGCTTCGTTGGTACCTCTTGTTCTAGTTCCGTTTTCTGGGCAACCGGTTTCTTCTAAAAACGGCATGTACCGTGTGAGACGGAAAGATACAAGCAAAGGAAACTATGTTTTAGAAAGAATGGATGTTGATGAAGAGTGGAAAGTCTGTCATGCTTTTTATAATCATGTTATTGATGAGTCAATTGTAAATGAGGTTCAAAAAAAGGTGATAGAAGATGAGAAGTCTATTTTCAATAAAGGGTCGATTGCAGTAAAGTTGACCGATTCTGGTCATGTTTCCTTAACGAATACTAGTTTAACTGAAATTATTTACGGAGAAAAAAGTAAGCGTGAAATTACAGGGAATCAATATAGAGAACTATTACATTCACTTTTTAATATTGAACTATGAAAAAGTGAATAGCCGACTCCTATTTGGAATCGGCTATTTTGTTATTTCGAGCCAAGTAGATTCCGTTCTCAATTTAAAGTTTGATTTTCTTAATAGATATAATACACTAGAACAGTATAAAAAATATATAAAATGAATATTGAATGTAGAGGAAGATTATTATGTCAGTCATCGATAAATTGAAACTTAATAAGTATACGAATATGGTGGTTATTAACGAACCGAACGATTATGAAGTGTTTGGAGATAAACCAACTACATTTTCTAAAGAGCATGATGCTGTTTTTATTTTTGTAGAAACGCTTGATGAGATGGTAGAGCATACAAATTTCATTATTAAAAATGAAGAGTTGTTACTTGAGAAAGGTTATGTGTTTTTTGCATATCCGAAAAAAGGTAATGCTCGTTACAGTACTTTTATTCATCGTGATGAAATGTTTCCAGCGTTAAATGTTGGAGAAGATGGATATGTGGGAAATAGTGAGATTAAATTTGCGCGAATGGTAAGTATGGATGACGTTTTTACTGTTGTTGGTTTAAAGCGTGAAAAGAAAAAAGTGAAGAAAACGCCTGCTGCAAGTCAATGTGTTGCTGATTATGCAGATCGTATTCAAGATGTGGAAGCATTATTGGCTAATCATCCGACTGAACTTAAATTTTATCAAAGTTTAACTCCTGGCTATCAAAAAGATTGGGCACGAAATTTATTTTCTGTAAAACAAGAAAAAACACGTGAAAAACGTCTTGAGAAAATGATTGAAATCCTTTCACAAGGCTATAAAACAATTGAATTATTCCGTCAGAAGAAAAAATAACGATTAGGAACGTCACAATGATGCAACAATTAATTGGGATGAGTACATTGAAAAAAGGAATCCTTACATTATACTAAAGGATGTTCTTATATTTTTATATTATGCAAAAGAGAAAAGGTGTTTGAAATGAAATCGTATATTGTTGTTGGATCTGGAATTTTAGGGGCATCTACTGCCTATCATCTTGCTAAGGCCGGTGCAAATGTAACAATTGTTGATCGTCAAGAGTTAGGTCAAGCAACTGATGCAGCAGCGGGTATTGTATGCCCATGGCTTTCACAGCGTCGTAATAAAGCTTGGTATAAAATCGCTAAAGGCGGTGCACGTTACTATTCTTCTTTAATTCAGCAATTAGAAGATGATGGTGAAACGGATACAGGTTACAACCGTGTAGGTGCAATTAGTTTACATACTGACGAGAAAAAGCTAGATCAAATGGAAGAGCGAGCTTATAAACGACGTGAAGATGCGCCAGAGATTGGTGAAATTACGCGCTTATCAGCTGAAGAAACGAAAAAATTATTCCCGGCATTATCAGAAGAATATAGTTCTGTTCATATTAGCGGAGCTGCTAGAGTAAATGGAAGGTCATTACGCAATGCACTAGTAAGCGCTGCGAAAAAACATGGTGCTACTTTCGTAAAAGGAAATGCAATCTTAATTCATGAAAATAATCATGTTACTGGTGTTAAAGTAAACGAAAAAACACTTCTAGCAGAAAAGGTTATTGTAACTGCAGGAGCATGGGCGAACGAAATATTAAATTCATTAGGCGTTAATTTCTTAGTTACGTTCCAAAAAGCTCAAATAGTTCATTTACATATGGAAAATACAAATACAGAAAACTGGCCAGTTGTTATGCCGCCAAACGATCAATATATTTTGACTTTTGATGACGGTCAAGTCGTAATCGGTGCAACACATGAAAACGATACTGGATTTGACCACCGTGTAACTGCAGGTGGTTTACATGAAGTATTCCATAAAGCGTTAACAGTAGCACCTGGTTTAGAAGATGGTACAATGGTTGAAACAAGAGTTGGCTTTAGACCGTTTACACCAGGGTTCTTACCTGTTATTGGACCACTACCTAATTTTGAAGGCATACTCATTGCGAACGGATTAGGTGCTTCAGGATTAACAGCAGGTCCATACTTAGGATCAGAACTTGCTAAACTTGCGTTAGGGCAACCGATTGAATTAGATTTAAATGATTATGATGTTGCTGGGGCAATGGAATAGTAATAAACAAAAAGATTAGGAGTGATTTCCTAATCTTTTTGTCATGTTATTTGGGAGTAACTAAGTATTTGGGGAGGTAGGAGTTCTTTTAAACAGGTACCACCACATCGCTATCAAGCTAAGAAAATAGATAACCCACAAAACGAAAAATTTTTGCCTTTTATAGCAACGAAGTGCATTTTTATCGTTTGAGGTATTAGAGAAGAAAGATGGATTTGTTCAATATAGAGGCGAAAATACATATCAGAAATATAAACAATAGCCTCAAAAACTGGAGGCTATTCAATTTCACAATCTATTATGAGCAATTACAATAGGTACGCTCTTTAAAGTCTGTCCCATCGCTGAATCCGTAAAATGATGAATAACATCAAACCCCTCAACTTGATGGATATTAGCGAACCGTTTCACAAATGAAATTAAAGCGATAGGCGGGATCCCAATTAAAGTTTTTTAAACCTAATTGGACTTACCATTAAGAGAGCGAGGATTAATGTAATCCATGCATTGCTATATGAAAACAATCCCATACCAGCCAATGGTAATCCAGCAGCTGGAATAGGTAATCCCTTAAAATATCCAATGGTTGGTTTTACACTAAATTTAGCTAATCTTAAAGCACCCATCGTTGGGAAAAGGATAAATGCCAAAGAAGTTAAAATAGATGGTGTTGCTATCGAATGAAATAAAAGTGCAGGAGCAACTCCGAAACTAACAATATCAGCTAAGGAATCCAATTGTATACCAAACTCACTGTTCACTTTTAATTTTCTCGCAATTCTTCCATCAAGGAGATCTAAAACAGCTGAAAAGAAAATAAAAATGGAGGCTACTTCCAAATAGTCACTCATATTCATGGTAATTGAAAAAACACCGCACAATAAATTTCCAATCGTAAATAAATTGGGTACAGCTTTTACTATCTGATTGAACAAGGTTGTCCCCCCTAAGTTGATCAAACTTCACATTTATGTAGCATTTTCTATATATTCTTCCGTTATTCTTGAAAATATATGACCACTGTATGCTAAGTAAATTTCGACAAGAGAAAAGCCGATTTCCTGTACGTTATGTTGGTTTATAAACATGTTTAATCAAAGGTAAGTCTATTACTGCTGATTTACCTAATATAAAAAGCCCGTTTTTGAAAAAAAGAGTTATCAAAATAGGCTCTAAACATATTTTATAGAATCACTTTTTATAAAATATGTTTGATTATTTTCGGTACGCATTGTTGAACATTAGCACCCGATAGTTGAAGTGCCGAGTAGTCAAGCATTTTCCTCCGGTTGGTGGATAAGACCAACCACTCCTGTTTTAAATGTATTGGTTTTTATAAGTTTAAGATTGATCTTGTCCGTAATTTCTTTAAATAAAGGTAGTCCACTGCCTAAGACTACAGGAAACATATTAATCCGATATTCATCAATCAAGTCAAGTAGTTTACGAAATTTTGGTTTTCCGCCAGAAAAGATTAGTTAGATATCTTAATTATATAGTGGAACAAGATCGTCGTTTTATCAAGAAATATGTGCGTTCTATTTTGGGATTTAAGTCCTATAAAACAACATCTACACCCTAAAAGTTTCATCATACCTTCATATAGTCATAAAATTAATCTGTGGTCGAAAATACGTAAAGAGCTGCTAGAATGAATTACTGAGAATACGAAGAATAAAGGAGAGAAACGGAGTAAAAACTAAAAAAATTAGATAAGGAAAATGGAGAGATGAATTAAATGTTAAAGATCATTAAACATTTAAAACCATTTGTTACTTCCATCATTGCAGTTGTATGTCTTTTAACTGTGCAGGCAGTATGCGATCTATCACTGCCAGACTATATGTCTAACATTGTCAATGTAGGGATTCAACAAAAAGGTGTAGAAAATGCAGTACCTGAGGTTATTCGTAAAAGTGAAATGGATAAACTTACGCTCTTTATGAATGAAAATGAGAAGAAAAAAGTAGCTGACAACTATGCGCTTTTAGATAAGAACAACCTCTCTCAAAGTGAACTAAAAAATGACTTAAAAGATTATCCACAGCTTGATAAAGAGCCGCTTTATAAGCTACATACAGAAGATAAAAATATAATTAACGAACTTAACAATATCTTTGGGAAACCAATGTTAATTACACAAGGAATTGAAAAAGGAGGCGCATCTGCTTTCCCTCCTGCTGCGACGGGTGACAACAAAACACCAGCGAAGCTTCCGCCAAATACAGATCCTTTTGCAATCATTGCGAAACTTCCTCAAGATCAAATCAATGCAATGAAAGAAAAGGCAGATGAAAAGTTTAAGAATATGCCAGGCAGCATGGTAACACAATCAGCCGTTTCATTCATTGAGAATGAGTATAAAAAGATCGGTATCAATATAGATAAGCTTCAATCTAATTTCATTCTTACTTCCGGCGGGAAAATGCTGCTTTTATCCTTAGTAAGTATGGCAGCTACCGTTATCGTGAGTTTACTTGCTGCAAAAGTAGCTGCTGGACTCGGCAGAGACCTTAGAAAGAAAGTATTCCGGAAAGTTACAAACTTCTCGAATGCGGAGTTTGATAAGTTTTCCACTGCATCTCTAATCACAAGAAGTACAAATGATATCCAACAAGTTCAAACACTTATGGTTATGATGCTTCGCATTGTATTCTATGCACCAATTTTAGGTATCGGCGGCATTATTAAAGTACTTACTACAGACCTTTCAATGGGATGGATTATCGCAGTTGCGGTAATCGCGATTTTAAGTCTAGTCATTGGTTTATTTAGCATCGCGATTCCTAGGTTTAAGCGTATCCAAAAGTTAGTAGATAAAATTAACTTAATCACTCGTGAATCTTTAACAGGTATGCTCGTTATTCGTGCTTTTAATAATCAAAAACATGAAGAAAAGAAATTTGAAAAAGGAAATCAAGATTTAACAAACACAAATTTATTTGTAAGCCGTTTAATGTCATTTATGATGCCAATGATGATGTTTATCATGAATGCCGTTACTGTACTTATTATTTGGGTTGGATCACACCAAGTGGATATGGGACATATGCAAGTTGGTGATTTAATGGCATTTATGCAATATACAATGCAAATCATCATGGCCTTCTTAATGATTTCAATGGTATCTATTATGGTTCCACGTGCTTCAGTTTCCGCACAACGTATCGCAGAAGTTTTAGATACTGACATTACCATTAGTGATGTAAAAGAGCCGAAAACATTTGCTTCAGACAAGAAAGGTTACGTTGAATTTAAAAATGTTGGCTTTAGATATCCAGGTGCAGAAGAAGATGTGCTTTCCAATATCACCTTTACTGCAAAACCTGGTGAAACGACAGCTTTCATCGGAAGTACAGGTAGTGGTAAATCAACATTAATCAACTTAATTCCACGATTTTACGATGTCACAAGCGGCCAAATATTAATAGATGGCACGGATATTAGAGAAGTATCTCAGAAGGAATTAAGAGAGAAAATTGGTTATGTACCGCAAAAAGGAGTTCTATTCTCAGGTACAATCGAGAGTAATTTGAAATACGGTAAGAAAGAAGCAACTGAAGAAGAACTCGCAAAAGCGGCAGAAATCGCGCAAGCTATGGAGTTTATTAACGAAAAACCTGAAAGCTTCCGTACAGAAATATCACAAGGTGGTACGAACGTTTCCGGTGGTCAAAAACAAAGACTTTCTATTGCACGTGCTCTTACGAAAAAATCGGAAATCTTCATATTCGATGATAGTTTCTCAGCTCTTGACTTTAAGACAGACGCAGCATTGCGCAGAGCTTTAAACAATGAGATTACAGGAAGTACTGTTTTACTTATTGCCCAAAGAATCAGCACAATCATGAATGCCGATAAGATCATTGTACTTGACGAAGGAAAAATAGTTGGAACTGGTACTCATGAAGAGCTTATGGAAAACTGTGAAGTTTATAAGCAAATTGCTTTATCACAACTTTCAAGAGAGGAGTTGTCATCATGAGTGATAAAAAAATAGAAAATAGAAAACAAGGCGGTCCTGGCGGTGGCGGTCCTATGGGCGGCGGCATGAGAAAGATTGAGAAGGCAAAAAACTTCAAAGGAACGATGAATAAACTCCTTCAATACTTGAAGCCCTATAAATTATCAATCTTAGTCGTTATCCTTTTCGCAATCGGTAGTGCAGCCTTTACAATCGTTGGTCCAAAAATTTTAGGAAATGCGACAACAAAACTTTTCGAAGGACTCGTAAGCAAAGTATCAGGAGCACCCGGTGCGGCCATTGACTTTACCTATATCGGAAACATTGTCATTTTACTTCTTGGATTATATATACTGAGCACTGTGTTTGGTATTATCCAGGGGTACATTATTTCTGGAGTAGCTCAAAAAGTATCTTATAACTTCAGAAAAGAAATCGACGAAAAAATTAATCGTATGCCGCTGAATTACTTTGATAAAACAACGCACGGCGAAGTATTATCGAGAATTACAAATGACATAGATACGGTGAGCCAAACGTTAAACCAAAGTATGTCGCAAATCATCACATCCGTTATTACAATCATCGGTGTACTTATCATGATGTTATCAATCAGCTGGCAAATGACATTAGTGGCGCTTTTAATATTGCCAGTATCGATGATTCTCATCATGGCAGTCGTAAAACGATCACAAAAATACTTCAAATCCCAGCAAGAATATTTAGGACACGTAAACGGTCAGGTCGAAGAAATTTATAGTGGTCACAATATCGTAAAAGCCTTTAACAAAGAAGAAGAAGAAGTAAAAAAATTCGAAAAGGTAAATGATACCCTTTACCACTCCGCATGGAAATCTCAATTTTTATCTGGAATGATGATGCCGATTATGACATTTATCGGTAATATCGGTTACGTCGCTGTATCCATTTTAGGCGGATGGCTTGCGGTAAAGAGAACCATCGCAGTTGGAGACATTTTAGCCTTTGTGCAATATGTTAGAAGCTTTACGCAACCAATCGCTCAAGTAGCGCAAATCGCGAACGTACTTCAATCCACTGCAGCTGCTGCAGAAAGAGTCTTCGAATTTTTAGAAGAAGAAGAGGAAGTGCCAGAAGCAGAAAATCCAGTGAAGCTGCAAAAAGTTCAAGGAGAAGTTACCTTCCAAGATGTTCAATTTGGATACAATCCAGATAAGATCATCATCAATAATTTCTCATCTAACATTAAACCTGGACAAAAAGTAGCAATCGTCGGACCAACCGGAGCTGGTAAAACAACGATTGTAAAACTGTTAATGCGTTTCTATGACATAAATAGCGGTGCAATATGTATCGACGGTCACGATATAAAAGACTTCACGCGAGAAGACCTACGCAACATGTTTGGTATGGTACTGCAAGACACTTGGCTATTTAACGGCTCCATCATGGAAAATATACGTTACGGTAGACTCGATGCTACAGACGAAGAAGTAATTGAAGCAGCGAAAGCAGCTCACGTTCACAGTTTCGTAAAAACATTACCAAATAAATATCAAATGGAACTAAACGAAGAAGCAAGCAACGTATCCCAAGGACAAAAGCAACTACTAACAATTGCCCGCGCCCTTATTGCGGATCCGAAAATATTAATACTCGATGAAGCAACAAGCTCCATTGACACTCGTACAGAAGTACTGATTCAAAAAGCGATGGAAAACCTTATGGAAGGTAGAACAAGCTTCATTATCGCTCATAGATTATCAACAATACGTGATGCAGATTTAATCCTTGTCATGAGAGATGGGGATATTGTAGAACAAGGTAATCATGAAGAGTTATTGGAAGCTGATGGTTTTTATGCTTCGCTTTATAATAGTCAGTTTGAAGGTGCGGATGCTTCTTGAGTTAGGTGTCCCGAAAGTCCATTTAAATGACTAAAACCCACGGTGAAAATTCATTTTCTTCGTGGGTTTTTATCATTTTTAGGGTTCTGTTACAAAGTTTTTAAAAGTAAGCTAGATTTTTGCAAAACAAAGTGAGGAGCATGATAAATGGGAGATTTTAAAGGGAAACAATTTAAAAAGAACATTATTTTAGTAGCAGTCGGCTATTATCGTCGTTTTCCCTTAAGTTATCGAGATGTATTTGAGATTCTGAAAGAGCGTGGGATTTCGGTTCATCCTACGACGATCATGCGTTAGGCTCATGAGAATGTAGTTGTAATATATGGTTGTACAAAAATCTTCACCGTAAAACAAAGTGGGCTAAAAGTGAGCGAGAAGAGTTAAAGAAAGCATTAGAATATTAATTAATACATTCTTTTGACCAGAGGTGATTTCGCCGATGTAAGGAATCTTGTCCAGTGTAATTAAATCTTGAGCTGACCACCGATATGCAATATTTTCTAGTCCGAAAACTTCCAAAGCCTCGTAATGTTTTAGTGTTTCTCCTCCTTCTCCTGTTTTATTACTTTCTCCAGAGATAAGGAGCATTTCTTCCCCATTAATTGTTGCACAAGGGATAACCGGTTTAATTAAAGGGAATTATCAAAAAGGGTACTATAAAACAGAACAAGCCAAAGAAATGGATAAGGAGTGAGCAAGCGATGGACAACATTATTAATACGGGTAACTTTGGTTTACAAAGGGGACCTGCTCAAAAAACGGTTGGCCAGTATTTGTTCGATTGCCTGAAACTCGAGGGCATTACCGAAATTTTTGGTGTCGCAGGGGACTATAATTTTACACTTCTTGATACTTTGGAGTGTTATAACGGCATCAGCTTTATAGAAGGACGAAACGAACTAAACTCAGGTTATGCTGCAGATGGCTATGCAAGAATCAAAGGAATATCGGCTCTTATTACGACCTTCGGGGTCGGGGAGCTCAGCGCCTGCAATGCGATAGCGGGAGCCAACAGCGAGCATGTACCAATTATACACATTGTGGGTGCGCCTCCTGAGAAGGATCAAAAAGAGCATAAGCTTATGCATCACACCTTAATGGATGGAAATTTTGACGTTTTTCGCAAGGTGTATGAGCAGATTACGGCATATACCGCAGTGCTTACGCCGGAAAATGCCAAGATTGAAATTCAGACTGCGATTCGCATTACTAAGGAAAAGAAAAGGCCGGTATACCTGGTTGTGGCTAATGATTTAGTGACCAAGCCGATTAAAGTCTGGGCAGAACCGGTAACACCACGTCCAACATCCAACCAGAATACCCTTCAGGCTGCAGTGAATCATGTCCGTCCGCTTTTGGAGCGTGCCCACCGACCAGTTATCTTGGTGGATGTGAAAACTATGCGCTTCGGCCTTCAGACAGCAACTCGGCAACTGGCCGATGCAATGAATGTGCCTGTTGTAACGATGATGTACGGGAAGGGAGGATTCGATGAGACCCATCCAAATTATATCGGAATGTATCTAGGCTCTTTCGGGAGGACTGAAGTCCAAAGTACGGTGGAGAATGCAGATTGTATCATTGCGATTGGCATGGTATGGGCGGACACAAACACCGCAAGTTTTACCGCAAAGCTGAACCCGCTGATAACTGTCAATATTCAACCAGATATAGTTAAAATCGCTGAGGCGGAATATCCGAATATTCTTGCAGCCGACATGCTACTTGCCGTTCAGAAGGTGGGTTATACGGGCAAAGGTTTGACAAAAAAATTGTCATTCCCTTATGAGCAATTCACAACTATTGCCGACGGACCTCTAATGGCGGACGGCTATTATCCGCGTTTTCAGCGCATGCTGAAAGATGGGGATATTGTAATCGCCGAGACCGGAACGTTTTATTATGGAATGGGAGAGGTCAGACTGCCGGGCAATGTAACATATATTGGACAAGGTGGATGGCAGTCCATCGGTTACGCAATCCCTTCGGCGTTTGGTGCTATTATGGCCGCGCCGGAACGCCGAGTATTGGTGTTTACAGGTGACGGTGCCCTGCAGCTAACGGCACAGGAAATCAGTTCTATGCTCTATTACGGCTGCAAGCCCATAATCTTTATATTGAACAACGATGGTTATACAATTGAGAAATATTTAAATGTCAAAACAGAGGATCAAAAGTACAACCAAATCCCTCGATGGTCTTACACCAAGCTGGCCGAAGCTTTTGGAGGTAACGCGCTTACCGTTACGGTCCGGACCTATGGAGAGCTTGATCAGGCTATAATCCATGCTGAAAAGGAAAGCGCCGAAAGACTCTGTATAATTGAAATGATCGCAGGGAATCCGATGGACGCACCTGAATATATGCGACGGATGCGTAGTTATATGGAGAAGCAGGAAATGCAGCGCAGTCAGAAATAGTATCCAATTCCCTAGGCCCTAATTGGATACTAATTGAACAGTTCTAATCATATTCTTTTAATAAAACGCAATTAAAGGGGTGTAAAGTAAGTTGACAAAAGTTAAGGTTAGTTTACGACCCATTGCAAGTAAGTTCAATTTACCTACTGTTTTGAAAACAACTATACTACCAGGTGACTCAATTGAAAGGTTATTCATTGCCACCCAGGTAGGAGAAATCTTTTACATAGGAGACGGAGTTATAAGGACTTTTTTAGATATTCGCCCGCGAATCATAAAATTAGGCACATCTGAAGAAGGAGTTTCTAGTAGTGGTTACGATGAACGAGGATTGCTAGGACTAGCGTTTCATCCACAATTTTATCAAAATGGTTTATTTTACCTTCATTATTCAGTAGCTGGCACTCAAGGTCCGGGTGCCCTTTCTGAACCTTTTAAACCTGATCCATGTGATCCGAAAACTTTAAACTTAAAGTGGGTAAATAGAGATAATCAATATGATCATATTGATACGGTTGAGGAATGGATTTTACAATCACATGGTCAATCTCAAAAACGACGGACATTACTTAACATAAGAAGGCCCTTTTTTAATCATAACGGAGTCAATAGTTTAAACTTTTCACCTGAGACTGGAAAACTTGTTTTTACAAATGGAGATGGTGGATCGGGTTATGATCCATTTAATTTAAGCCAGGATGATTTAGAAATAGCGGGTAAAATAATTGAAATCGATGTAAGTAAAAATACATTCATAAATAACCCTCCAGTAGTTACGCGATTTAATGAGTTTCCTTTATCTATACAAGAAACACTTACAGTAATTGCGAAAGGAGTTCGTAATATAACAGGTATTTCATTTCAAAGGTTTTATAATCAGTATATCAAATATGCTGGAAATGTCGGGCAGGATATTGTAGAGTCTATTTTTTCGTTTGTTCATTATAAACCCATACCGGTTACCGAACTTGTTCAAACGCATTTAATGAGATCCACTCCCATTCAAGATGGATTTATTAATTTTGGTTGGCGAGGATGGGAAGGAGAATTACCTACTTCTTTTATAAGGCACTGTTCTGAGAACCCTACTTTGGATGAGAGAACAATGGCTTATTATAATGAAACAATTCAAACGTCAGTGAGACGTATTCAGCCTCTAATTAGTTATTTTCATAAAGATTCCAGACCGGATAAGTTTGGAGGAACTTCACTTACAGGAGTTCAGCCTTATATGGGAACTGCAATACCAAATTTAACTGGTAGCGTCGTGTTTACCGATCTTGCCAAAAAAGAAGAATCTCGGTCTCCAGTTAAAGGTGTTTTAGCATATACTAGGGCAAGTATAGACGATAAACGTAATGATTTTCATGTTATTGAAACCAATTATGATTTTGGTGCTCAAGCAGCTTATTATGTTAGTTTAGGAACAAACTTAGATCAAACTAGATTATATTTAGGAGTTTACGGTTCTATGAAAGTAACTGATTTTAACAAAGGTACTATTTATGAAATTGTTCCATGATACGATATAAACTCTAAGTCTAAAAATATAAGAAATTCATTATTCTTCAAAATGCACGACCTGTTGTCCCTCTAAAAAACTTCTATGTATAAACGATTAGTAGAAAGTTAACTCGTAAACCATAAGTGTATGAATAATTATAGTAAGTGATGAATTAGGTATCTTTAGGAGGTATTTTGATGAATCGCTTTAGATGCTATTGGTATCAATGGATGATAGAGCAGGATGCGAATTTTGTTCATAAAAGAAAGGTGACTCCTGCAAGTAGGTTAGTCATTACAGCGTTACTCGGTTCATTTGCTGCTATTTTTCAATCTGCGGGGAACTTAATCCCTGGAATTGGGTTATTTATTAGTCCTTTCGCGACGCTACCGATTTGTCTGGCTATTTGTTATTCTATTCGTGAGGGAGTACTTTCTTATATTCTTACTATTTTCCTATTATTCATTATTGAGCCAAGTGAACTAATTGTCTTTCCCTTTACTACAGGATTATTAGGTATAGCGTTAGGAGTATCCTTTTTACAATTCAAGAGGAGGATTTGGGTAATTTCCTTTTCAGCGATATGTCTACTTATAGGAATTATGATCATTCTCGATATCTTCCGTTTTCCTGTACTTGGTCCTACTATTCATACAACTATGGATATAAAAGTTATTACATTAATATTTATACTGAGTTTTCTATACTGCTGGATCTATGCAGAGCTATGTAGAATAATAATGAATAGAGTATATAAAGTATGGTCTTAACAATTGTATAAAATCTTTTTGAACGAATACACTTTCTCATATATTTTCAAAGATTGGAGATTTAAGTCATGTATAACGTTGAAATTAGAAGGCCGAATTCGGATGATATTGATGAACTAAATTTGTTTTTTCGTATAGTTATTACGAATACTTATAAAAACGAAGGGTTATCACAACTATTAGATGCCATAGAAAATGAAATTAATTCGAAAAAGCAATATTTGAAAAATGATTTTGATAGTAATGGAGAAAGTCGTTACTTTTTATTAGCAATAGATACAAGTAACAATAAAATCATTGGAACGATTGAAATCGGTCCAGCAAGTACATTAATTAATAGTTGTACAGGCGGTGTACTTAAGGATTTGTATGAAATAGGAACTGTATTTATACTTCCGGAGTATCAAAGAAAAGGTATAGGGAGTTTACTACTAAATACAATGTATCTTACATTACTTAGCAGAGGAATAACCGAATACTGTTTAGATAGTGGATACAAAAAAGCGCAAAAAATATGGACGAAAAAGTTTGGAAAACCTAGTTATGTGCTGAAGGATTATTGGGGCGAATCAAGTGATCATATGATTTGGAAAAAAAGTTTACATGATATACCTATAATATTTGAATTATAAAATGAAATATTTCTCTGAATATAGCTTTTCTTACATACTTATGCTATTATTTATCTTTATAATAAAAGAGGACGTGAATGAACTTGATTAAAATTAATATTCCTGAAACTGATGTTTCAATTACTGAACGTAAACAAGTTATTAAAGGAGACGAGCCATTAATTACTCCAATTAACGGTTTTATCGATTTCCACTTGTTCCCTAGAGATAAAGGCGGCATTTTTATGTTTTACAATATTAATGACGAACTTCTTTTCGTAGGTAAAGCTCGTAAAATTAGACAACGTATTAAAAAGCATTTTGAAGATAATGTTTCACCAATCAAAAATAATCGTGATGAAGTATACCGCATCGATGCATGTATCGTAGAAGATCCAACAGAAAGAGAAATTTACGAAACTTACATCATTAATGAATACAAAGCGAAATATAACGTTGATAAAGTGTTTTATAAATAAACAATATTAGCGAAATGAAACAATCCTAGTACATACACTAGGATTGTTTTTATTTATATAGATTTGTAATTTTTGTCCGTAATGATTTTCCTCGCATTTGTTCCTCCTTATAAGGGAATATATTATTTAATCGGCAGAATTTTTTCGTATTTTAAAGTAATGAGCGGCAATTAAACAAAGTACCCCTATAAATAACATAATAATTCCAAGAGTTTTATGCTTTCCTTCGAAGAAAGGTATGTCTGTAATTACATTTGTCATACATAAGCCTAAGAACACAAGAATTGGTCCAAGCCAAAGTAATATGTTGCCTAATTTTGTGTGTTTCTCCATATAAACCCTCCTTTATTTTTACATATATATCCATCGATATTGCAATCCATAACTTCTAAATAAAAGTTAAAGTAAATCCCCAAGAGAAATATATTTTCTTTCATAACAAAAATTAAAGCATCATATATTGGTACAAGCAAATGAGAAAGGAGATCATCATGAATTGGCTAGAAGCTTTTATTTTAGGAATTATTCAAGGACTGACAGAGTTTTTACCTATAAGTAGTACAGGGCATCTTTACTTAGGGAGACATCTTTTTCAATTAGATGAAGCAGGTTTATTTTTAGATACGATGCTGCATATTGGAACGTTACTTGCGGTGTTTATTTATTATAAGAAAGAATTTATATATTTAATTAAAAATCCGTTTTCAAAGCTTATGTTTTTACTTATTGTCGGGACGATACCTGCGGTTGTAATCGGCTTATTATTTAAAGACTTTTTTGAAGATATTTCAAAAACAGGTATAACAATAGGTTGGGAGTTTTTAGTGACGGGTTTATTTCTTTATATGGCCGATAAACAAAAGAACGGTCGTAAAAAAATGAATGATATTACATATAAAGATGCATTCATAATTGGTTCATTTCAAGCAGTAGCTATATTTCCGGCAATTTCTCGTTCTGGAATGACAATTGTCGCTGCATTATGGAGAAAGTTAGACCGCGAAACAGCGGCGTACTTTTCATTTTTATTATCAACACCAGCTATTGTCGGAGCTATCATCTTGCAATTTGCAGATGTTTTTCAAGGGAAAGCAGAATCTATTTCTAGTACATCATTAATTGTCGGAACATTATCAGCAGCGTTCTTTGGTTACATAGCAGTTTCATGGATGATTCAATATTTAAAACGTCATTCTTTAAAAGTATTCGCGTATTACGTATGGGGATTAGGTATTTTAATTTTAACGTTGCAATTCACAAAGGTGTTTTAAATATAATTAGCAAGGAATTATTAGTTAAGATCCTGTTCCATTCATACACGACAGGATCTCTTTTCATTAAGGGGGAAAAAATGTTTACTAAGGCTATCGTTATCGGTGGAAGTATAGCAGGGAAACTCGTCGCAAAAGCTTTATCAAATACGTTTGAAGAAGTAATCATTTTAGAAGCCGGAGAAAGATGGGATGGAAAAGGACCTCGTAAAAGAGTTCCACAAAGTAATCATCCGCATGTGTTATTAAAAGGCGGCGAAGAAGCACTTGAGGAGTTGTTTCCTAACATTACTAATGAATTAATTGAAGCAGGTAGCATTGTAAATAACTTTACTCGCGATTTAAAATGGCATCAGTTCGGCCTATGGAAGCAGCCTTTCAAAGGCGAAATAAATATGATTCAGCAAAGTCGTCTTCTGTTAGAATCTCATATTCAAAAACGAATTGAACAAGTTTCAAATGTTACTACGAAGTATGAAATGTTGGTTGAAGGATTACTAGTAGATAACAAACTTAATAAAGTCTATGGAATAAGAGCTAAATGTTTGAAAACAGAAATGAAAGAAGAATTTCATGCAGATCTTGTTGTTGATGCAAGTGGATTTGGTTCAAAAAGTATAGATTGGTTACAAAAATACAATTTTGAAGTACAAGAAGAGAAAGTAAGAATTGATTTGTTTTACGCAACTAGAATGTTTAGGCTCAAAGAAAAAGAGAAATTAGACTGCTGTAATATGCTTATGTCTCCAAGTTTTCCCGAGAATCCGTATGGTGTTCTAATTCAAACGATTGAAGATGATCGTTATTTTGTTACTTTTAGTGGAGATGCAAATGAAAAAGCACCGCAAACAGATGATGAATTTTATGATTTTGCTGAAAACCTATCAATCCCTAATGTTACAGAGTTTCTAAACAAATCTGAGGCGATTACCGATATAAAAACGTACAAAATTCCATATCAAGTACGCAGGCGATTTGATCTAGTTAATAATTTACCTGAAAGATTGTTAGTAGTTGGAGATGCGCATTGTCGTTTTGATCCAGTTTTCGGACAAGGTGTTTCAGTTGCAGCTATGGAAGCTCGCCAATTGCAATTAATCCTTCAAGGGAGAAAAAAGCTTGATAAAACATTAACTCAAGAGTTTTATAGGAAGTCTGCTATGATTATCAAAACACCTTGGGAAATGACGACAACGGAGATAGCACGTCATCCTAAGTTACAGCAAGAATTAACTATGAAACAAAAATTTCAGCAATGGTATACGAAACAAATATATCAACTTTCTGCAAGTGATTCTGATATTTATATTCGGTTAGTCAGAGTTATGAACTTAATTCGTAGTCCTTTTCATCTTTTTCATCCTAGAGTATTACTTGCTGTATTACTCAGACGAAAGAAATAGCAGGAAAATTATCGTTTAAAAAAGAATGTATAACAGTTAGTAAATCAAGAAGGGGTAAACGGGATGGAAATATACATAGAACAATTAAAGAATCAAGATGCTGAAGATTTATTTAATTTTGAACTCACGAACAAATCATTTTTTGAAACAATGGTACCAAGTCGTGGCTCTAATTATTACGTGTATGAATACTTTCAAAAGCAACTTGACGAACTATTAAAAGAACAAACTGAGGGGATTTCTTATTTTCATCTCATACGTAATACAGAAAAAGAAATTGTAGGACGTATCAATTTAGTAGATATAGATAAGGAAAAACGAATTGGCTCGTTAGGTTACCGAGTTGGAGAGAAGTTTACTAAAAAAGGAGTTGCAGCATCATCTGTAAAATTGATTTTGGCTCAAGCAAGAGTCTATGAAATTAATGAAATACATGCTACGACAACAACAAATAACATAGCTTCACAAATTGTATTAGAAAAGAGGGGATTTTCTCGTGAAAAGGAAGCAGATACAACTACTGTAGATTTAAACGGAGAAAACGTAAATTTCGTACATTATATTTGGAGGACTACTAAGGATTAAAAATAATAGGGGGGGGACATGTACATGAAGGATTTACGTTATCCAATAGGTCAATTTACTTATGTAGGCACTATTACAGAAGAAATAATTGATAAATGGATTCAAGAAATTGAGGATTTACCTAATGAATTAGCAAGAGCGATAAAAGATTTAGATCAGAAGCAGTTAGATACACCGTATCGCGTTGGTGGATGGACTGTTCGTCAAGTCGTTCATCATGTTGTTGATAGTCATATGAATAGCTACATACGCTTTAAATTAGCACTGACAGAAAAGAATCCAACTATTAAACCGTACAAAGAAGAAAAATGGGCAGAGCTACCTGACTCAAAATTGCCAGTAGATGTTTCACTTGTAATGCTAGATTCATTACATAAAAGATGGGTTAACTTATTATATTCTTTAGAACCGGCAGATTTAGAAAAGACATTTAATCATCCTGAATCAGGAGAAAAAAAACTTGCTGCTGCAATTGGACTATATGCATGGCACGGTCGTCATCATACAGCTCATATCACTTCTTTAAGAGAGCGTTTAAATTGGTAACATTAGAGAAGGCGACAGAAAGTGATGCAGAGATTATATTTCAAATGCAAGTAGAATCATTTAGTTCATTATTAGAAAAGTATAAGGACTATGAAACAAATCCGGCAAATGAACTTATTGAAAGAACGATTTCGAGAATAAATAATCCGGACGGTGGATTTTATAAAATTTTCGTAAATACGAATCTTGTCGGAGCGATATGTATATCACGTAAAGAAGAGTCATCTAAATTTTGGATAAGCCCGATGTTTATTATTCCAAACTATCAAGGGAACGGAATTGCTCAAAAAGTATTAATTTTAATCGAGGAGATGTTTCCGGAAATAACGACTTGGGAGCTTGCTACAATTTTAGAGGAAGAACGAAATTGTTTTCTATACGAAAAGATGGGATATATAAGAGCGGAATTTAAAAATAAATTAAATGATAAAGCAACATTAATTTATTATAAAAAAGAAAGGTAAAGCACATTTTAAATGCTTTACCTTTTCACATTATTTTAGATTGAATATACAAATTTAATGTATATTCTTCCAAAATGTTCGGGTTAGTAATTTCTAATGTGAATAAATATACAAAAACGAACTATTTCGTCGTATATGTTACTAACGCTTTTTGAATACTTAATATGCTATCATCGCCTTTAAATTCTTTCGTAATTGGCGCGCTCAAACTAGACACCCATATTTTAAGTTCTGCATCTAAATCAAAATGCCCAGCTGTTTCAATACTAAATTGTGTAATACTTTTATAAGGGATAGAATGGTATTCTGTTTTTTTACCAGTTACTCCTTGTTTGTCTACTAAAATAAGACGGCGATTTGTAAATACGATTAAATCACGAATTAATTTATAAGCATGCTCAACTTTCTCATCATCTAGCATAATCTTTTCTAAATCACGTTCAACGCTTTCTGTACTCGCACTTGATGCATTTCCTAAAATACCACTAAATAAACCCATATGAAATTCCTCCTTTATAATATGTGGAATGAGTTTCTTATATTGTACCATGCTATTGGATAAGACATTATGACATAAGTTCAATAGTTTTTCGTTATTGTTGCAATTAATTTATATAACCTCATCCTAAAATCTTGTGCTAACATGTAATTAAGAAAATAGAAGCAGAGGGATTAAGCATGAAGAATATCGGTTTAGTATTAGAAGGCGGCGGAATGAAAGGGTTATATACTGCAGGAGTACTCGAATATTTTATGGAAAGGAGCTTATTCTTTCCGTATGTAGTCGGTGTATCCGCTGGAGCGTGTATGGGAGCAACATATTTGTCACGTCAAAAAGGAAGAAATAAGAAAGTAAATACAGAGCTAGTAGCAGATCACAGGTATATATCTTATCGAAACTTAATTCGAAAACGTGAATTATTTGGAATGGATTTTTTATTTGATGAAGTACCAAACAAAATTGTACCGTTTGATTTTCAAACCTTCCTAAATTCAAATGAACAGTTTGTAATCGGAACGACTGATTGCGAATCAGGACAGGCAGTTTATTATAATAAAATAGAACATGGAAATGATATTTTGAAAATCATTCGTGCTTCAAGCTCTGTGCCATTTATTGCACCTGCTGTAGAATATGATAATCGAAAACTGTTAGATGGAGGGATTATAGATCCTATTCCAGTTTTCAAAGCACAGAATGATGGTTATAAAAAGAACGTTGTTGTTATGACAAAGCCAGAAGGATACGAGAAGCAGCGGAATAAATTTTCTGGACTGTCTAAAATTTTATATAGAAGATATCCGAAAATCGCAGAACTTTTAGTAGAACATTATCGTTTTTATAATGAAACTGTATCTTATATGAATCACAACGAACAAAAAGATAATTTTTATGTAATTCAGCCAAGTATACAACTTCCTATAAGCGGTATAGAGAGAAATAAAGAAAAGCTCGTTAATTTATATAATCTTGGGTATAAGGATGCTCATAATCATTATAAAAACTTATTGAATTGGATGGAGAAATAAAGGGGTGGAAAGTTGTTATTAGGAAAAAAGGTTATTTTTAATGAATTACAGAAAATGCATAGTCCTCTGCATAAGCCATTTCCCTATCGTGACACACGAAAATTGCAGAAAAACTATAAAAATACATTTACAGAAGATGACTGTATTAATGCCGATTTAAATTATTATTGGATGCATACAGCAGGAACTTTGAGTAGGGTACTTAATAAAAACGAAAAGAAAATTTTGTTTCAACAAATACTATGGCTACGAAAATCGTTTTTTGAATGGTTTCCGCAATATCGTTTTCTTAAAACAGGAATTATAAAGTACCCCATTTTATATAGAGATTTCATGAATTATGAAAAGGCTCGGAAACTGTTACTTTACTATCTTACTGAATAAAGACGAAAACGCACAGGTTAAATAACTTGTGCGTTTTTTGGTTCATAAAATATACAATATTTCCAACTTGTTTATATAGGAATTCTAATGAGAAGAAAGAAGTACTTATAAAATACTGCAGAGGAGGGAAGAGGATTTTAGTTTTGCGGTCGTTTTCCTTTAAATCATTATTCATCATGTAAATGTTAAGTGACAAAAAAGGTTTTTAATTCTTATTGGACTATCAGGCAGTTTAGTTAACTTGTGTTCAACAATTGTGTCGGATTCTTGAGAATTACTTTCAAATATTGTTAGTTATTTATGTTAAAATATTCCGAGTGAAATCAGGTTCTTATCGATGTTATAAAGTATCAAGCAAAATAATTCAGAATCGAAGAAGGGACAGTACTAACATGGAAAATGTATCAAATGTAGATAAATTGGAATCAATAAAATCTTTACAATCAACCATCAATAAATTAGAAAATGCTTTGTCGCAGATGACTCAAAAAGGCGCAAATACTACTTTAGTAAAGAAACGACTGAAAGCTGTTTGCATCGGCTTAGCAATGCTAGAAAACGTTTGGAATCAAAGAACCCATCATTACACCCTGGAAGAGTTAGCAGAAGCTCGTAATGTCATTACTGGTTTGCTGCCATCAATCAAGAACTTTTATGATAAGTCAAAGGCTGGTAGTCCCCAAAGAACACTTTTAGAAAGAAGAATAAAAGCGTTGGAACAAGCTATTCAAGCAATTGATAAATTTTCTAATAAATAACCGATTTAAAAGGATGCGTTAGTGCAATAAGAATTAAACAAATTTAAAGAGCCTTATTACAAATAAAATGTAGCAAGGCTCTAATTACAGTAAGTTTGAAACATATTCTTTCTATATTTCAATTTTAAATACTACACGTAAGATTCATCTTTATACACCACATGATTATTCTCGCACTTCACACCTTCAAGGACTTCTTATTACATCGGCTAATCAGTATACATTTCATCTTCAATTTCATATAACAGCAGGATATCTTGAAAACGAACCTCTTTAAACGGCAAATAGACGTCTCTATAAAGATTTAAAAGAAAAAAGATACAAAACCATTTATGAAGAGTTTAAAGGCGGTCACGATGGCATTTGGTGGCGTAAAAAGCTACCGAATGGATTGAGAGCATTAAAACATTCGAAAACAACACTATAAAAATAAAATAAAAAGGAGAGAGAATCTATGAATCAAGATGAGCTAGATAAAAAACTTAAAAAACAAGAAATTTTAGTTAAAGATGAAAAAGTTTGGTCGTTCACGTATGAGGATCATATTAGTTCTATCGTTAAACAGGCAGAAAAGACAGGAGTGTTTAATGATTTACCTGGGAAAGGGAAACCTCTTAATCTTGATAAAGATCTTTCGTATAATCCTGACAAGCAACTTTATAGGACTTTGAAAAATAATCATGTTTTGCCTAGGTGGATTGAGCTTTCAAAGGAAATTGATAATTTAAAAGAAAAGCAAAAAGAGGCAACAGATGCAGAAGAAGCAGCTAAACTAATTCAAATTATTAATAAAAAGGTTTCAGAACATAATTTACTTTGTCCGCCAAGTGCACAAAAAATGAGAATGAAAACGGATTTTTAGCTATTTTTAATGAAAGCACTTTTTACTCTATAATAGAGGTAGGCATTTATGAATTATCTTTAAAGGGAGGCAAGAGAAATGAAGGATACGTATCAGCTTAATATACCGAAAGAACTCGAGCAGTATCGAAGTATTTTAGAAGAAAGTGTAAAACCGTATATTAAAGTGTCTGGAACGCAAGCAGAGACAACTCTTTTTGAAAGCAAGTTTGGCGGGTATCCGTATGTACCTATAAATCAGGAACATCCTAAAGACTCAAACGGACAACCTATGATGCTACTTGCGCAGTTAAACTTTGAAGAAATGCCGTATATTGAACCCATGCCTCAAAATGGACTCTGTTACAATTTTTCGTAAGTGCTGATGATGAACTTTTTGGAATAGATTTTGATCATCCAACTAGCCAAAAAGACTTTCGAATCATTTATCATTCTACAATAACGGAAGATTTAACTAAGGTTATTACTAATTTTAGTTATTTAAACACTTTAGATTTAGAGCATTTTATCATACCTGAAGCAGCTAAACTAAAGTTTGAATTGGATTATCAACCAGTAACATCAAGAGATTATCGATTTGAAAAGATTTTTAATAAAAACATTGATTGGGAAGAAATTGTTGATGAAGAAAATAAAACAGAATTAGGCGAACTGTATGATGATCTATGCGAAGATCAAGGGCATAAAATTGGCGGGTATCCATTCTTTACACAGACAGATCCGAGGGAATAGGAAGAAAAATACCAACAACATGATATATTGTTGTTGCAAATCGATACAGACGATTCATTAAATATTATGTGGGGAGATTCTGGTGTTGCTAATTTCTTTATACGCAAGGAAGATTTATTGAACCTAGATTTTTCCAATGTTATTTACAATTGGGATTGCTATTAAAATAACAATTTAGAGCATTACTTATGTTTAAATAGGGAAAAGGACCCGATTTATTGGTGTATATATGTTTAAGTGCTAAAAAATCATCCTAACAGTTAGGATGATTTTTGTTTTGATAATATTTAATTATGTTAACTAAATTAAAAGATAGCAATCATAATAAAAGTCAAGCGATGATATGAAATAAATAAAAATAATGTAACATGTAGCAAATCATATATGTAGCTAAAAATGATAAATCAATCAGTGGGAAATTTATTAGTAATAAAAACACTTTAATCGATTTTAAATTTTTGTTTTAAATATATTGTTACGTAAAATTTTTTTGTGTTTGTAAATAGAACGATTCATGAATTTTAAGTTCGGATTTGCTATGAACGGATTAAATATAAATTAAGTGATAAAAACGTAAAAAAGCATTTAAGTTCGATTTAGTATAAATCTCATTAAAAATCTCCCTTTCATCTCATTAAGTATAGTTTACTTGGTTTTTGATACAGAGAAACACTTACTCTATACAACTTTGTATAATATATATTATGTTAACTAGAAAAAAGTAATAAACTTATCATATGTTAATTATGATTGTTAGGCTCCCCTTTTTAATTGGGTTAATAATCTGTTATAGATTGTGTGGTTATTTGTTATTTTAAGTTGTTCATGTTGTGTTATTGATAAGAATGTTTCCGTGTATAATTTATATTTTAGTTAATAAAAAACGCAATTCTTTTAAAGTGAACGAATTGCGTTGATATGATTAAGAATAAGTTTTTTAAAATTAGTTTGCTACAGCGATTGCTTCGATTTCGATTAATAATTTATCGTTAATCAATTTGTTAACTTCTACAGCTGAACTTGCTGGTGGATTGTTTGTGTTGATGTATTGATCTCGAATATCTCTAACAATGGCCATTTGAGAAATATCCGTCAAGAAAAATATTAATTTTACTACATCATTAAAATTTAATTCTGAAGCTTCTAATGCTACTTTAATATTTTCAAATACTTGGCGCGTTTGTGTACCTAAATCTCCATTCCCGACTATATGACCATCAGCATTAATCGCTACTTGTCCAGATATGTAAATTGTTCGTTTAGCGTTACTAACTTCGACTACATGTGAGCAACCGAAAGTTGCTGGCAAAGTTTCCGGATTGATAAATTTCTTTTGCAATGTACTTCTCTTCTTTAAATATCGCATTTTCTTTATATATTAATTCTAATTAGTTTCTGAACTATTATCTGTTCACAAATGATCTATTTTGTTGTATTCACTTATTTTCCATTGTTCTTGATGGTAATAGATGCTACTGATACAAGCAGTAAAAAGTTTTGTTTTTCCTGAGCCTATTTCATTATTGGATATAAGAGCAAGAATTGTGTTTATGACGGCGCTATGAGTAACTAAAATAACTTTACTATTTGGGTGTTGTTTCTGGATTATATTCAAACCGGTTATAATTCTTGTTTTTAGAAATCTTCTTGGTTCTTGATTTATATAATTACGATTTGGAAACATTTGCGTTCGCTCTTCTGTCGTTAATCCTGAAGCCATACCATAATCGCGTTCTATAAAATTCTCCATTTCAATAAGGTTTACTGGTATTAACATGTATGTATTTATGATTTCAGCTGTTTGCTTTGCTCTTGATAAAGGACTAGAAATAATAATGTCCCATTGTTTTTTACGTAAATATAGACCGCATTTTTCAGCTTGTTGTTTACCCTGTTTATTTAGCTTAATGTTCTCGCGACCTTGGAGCTTTCCAATAGCATTCCACTCCGTTTCCACGTGCCTAACTAAGCATATAACAGCCATACACGTATCCTCCTGCTACAATGTGAAGTTAAATTCTACATACAGTTTAAAGAGTTATATATGTTTGATTCCCTCGAGAGCTGCTTTTAATTACGTCTTGTTTTATTAATTCATCAGTTACTTTTGTATAGAAAAAGTGATACCACCATATAAAAAATTCTTCATAGGTTATTTCCATTGAGTATCTGCTGCTTACGTAATATTCTTTAAGAGGTTGATCATTTTCCTTTAACAATAAGATTAATTCTTCACTAATTGTGTTAGCGATTTCGCTAAGAATAGATAAGTCGGTTGTTTTAAAAACTGGAATAATAGGCTGTGCATTTTGATTTAAGCCTAGTTTTTCGTAAAATACATTTAAATTTAAGTCTATTTGACTATCTACTGCTACAAAATTTTTTACTAATTGCTTTTTCGCGTAATTAATATCAGTAATAGCATCGTGAAAATGTTCTTCAAGTATTTCCTTATTCACTGTTATTAAATTTAAGGTTGAATATCGCGTGTTTCCATAAAGGCCAATTTGAACTTCTCCTAAATCAAAATACGTATTACCATACATCCCGAATGCCCCTATGTCTGTTTGTGCCTGTTCTTGGATCGCATAATAATATCTTTTCTCATTTCTCAAAGGTCGTTCCGTTTCTAAATAGTTTTCTTCAATATTATCTATTTGTCCAAAATCTAGTAACACACCACTATAAAGTAATAGACTATACGATTCTTTAGGTAAATGATTAAATGTTTCAATTCTTTTAGAAATAATATCAATTTGATTAGAATATTTCTCAATCATTTTAAGTGTAGGCTTAATTAGAGGTTTACATAGGTTATACAATTTATCCCCTTCATAAGCTGTTATAACCATACACGTCGGATAGTAGCCTTCTCCTGTCCTTTTCAATAAGCCTTCTAATTCTAATAAATAAATGTGCTTTTCAAATTCTTCATTAGTCCAATTTAGTACTGTTTTTATAGTATTTGATTCAATTCTAAGATGAAGCATAACAAGTAAATATTGAAGATTTGTTTCACTTATTTTTATAGTTGGAGAATTATCTCCAGATGAAATCATTTTAGTCTCATAAGCTGTTTGCAGTATTTTCTCTGGGGTATTATTAGCAAGCATCATTACAGCCCTTCTTTTTAAATAAGTTAATTGTAAAATCTATGTATTTACTATGTTCTATAAATAAAAATAAGTACCCTTTAATAATCTCAAATTAAAAACCTTAGTATGCTCCTTTTGCATAATTAGTTACCTACCTGCTTCTATAACGTATAACGAAACGTACGTTCTTTGTTGTGTATGAGAAAGAATTTACTTAAACAAAACAATTTACAAATACATAATATTAGTTTTAGCTGCTGCTAAATGAATTCTATTTTATATATATAAATAATAAATTTGAAGAATTTATGAAATGTATTGTATTAAAGATGAAAGGTAAAACGATATAGATTACACTAATAACAGCTAGAATAACAACATACGTATATTGTTAAACGTAAAAAGGAGAACTAATGAAAAAGAAATATATAAATCAAATTCATACTGATGTAAGTTTTAAACCAAAAGATATTATAGGTTTAATGACTGATTACTTTAAAATAAAAACAAAGTTGCGACCTATAAAGAATTTACCTATTGTTTTATCGAATAAAGATAATGAGTCTTTAGATAGTGTTACATGGTTTGGACATTCTGCTGCTCTTTTAAAAATAGAAGGTAAAAAGCTGTTATTAGATCCTATGTTTGGCGATGCCTCTTCCCCATTTCCTATTTTTAATAGTAAACGTTATAGTGGTGCTTTTTCTTTAGAACGTGAAGATCTTCAGGAAATTGATGCGATTATCATTTCGCATAATCACTATGACCATTTAAATTACAAAAGTATTATGCAGTTAAAAGATCGTGCAAAGCACTTTTATGTTCCGACTGGAGTTGCGCGTTATCTTATTAAATGGGGTGTTTCACCTAGTAAAATTAGTGAGCATAATTGGTGGGATGAAATTACGTTTGATAATATTAAATTAGTTTGTACACCTGCAAGGCATTTTTCTGGACGAAGTATGACAGATAGAGATAGTTCGTTATGGTGTTCATGGGTTATCCTTGGTCAAGAAACGAAAGTCTTCTTTAGTGGTGATAGTGGATATGCTCCGCACTTCAAGGAAATTGGTAATAAATACGGTCCATTCGATCTTACTTTAATGGAATGCGGGCAATACGATACGAGATGGTCTGCAATTCATATGTTGCCAGAAGAAACAGTACAAGCTCATATTGACGTTAAAGGAGGATTGCTTGTTCCTATTCATTGGGGTGCTTTTACATTATCATTACATGAATGGAGTGATCCAATTGAGCGAGTTACGAAAGAAGCAAATCGTTTAGGGGTTAATATTGCAACGCCGCAAATAGGTGAATCTATTACGTTGAAAGCTAAAGATTATCCTACTTCAGATTGGTGGCGAGAAGTATAATCATAACAAAAAGCGAACTATATTAAATAGGTTCGCTTTTTGTTAATTCACTTATTTTGGAGTTCTCTTATATCTACTGGAATTGCATTTTTCATCTTTTCTTTAGTCCAATATTCTGTAGGGTCTTCTAGATGGTTTGAATCTTGAATAGTTAATGGGATATTTGGAGCTTTTTTAAATTGAGTAAGAGTATCTTTTTTACTAGATGCTGCAAAAGCTAAATAAATAATTGAGGATAATATAATAATCATACTAGTGGTATATATCCAAAATAAAAGCTTTTCTTTTTTCATGAATTCCTCCTTCTTATATATTCCCCACTTAAAACAAATATTTACTATAAAGTATTCTTTATAAACTTCTCAAACTTCCCATGTGATGTTTCAATTTGATTTGTTCTCCACATAATGAATCTCTCCTCAAAATAATGAATTCATTGCTGTGTTTTCTAGATTGCTTCTCCCGAATTAAATGACAAGCTCTTTTTCTTTTAGTTCTTTAAACTCATAGGATAGTAATTTATGGTTTGATAAAACACAAATATGTTCTAATATAGCTTCATTGTTTAGTACTTCAGGTAAAAACTTAGGTATCATTTCTCCTACACTGGAATTATAGTCGCTTAATATCCAGGACACGTTCCTCCAATCTAAAATCCCTTCAGATACCTTTTTAGGCGTGTCATATGTAAACTCGTAAGGTAGTTCTATTACATAAACATATATGCCACCAGAATATGAGGAACCCTCCCATTTAATAATGCCTTAAAATTGAATTTGATTTTGTTCAACATCTATATTTGTTTCTTCTTTTATTTCACGAATCGCATTTTCTAATGGTGTTTCTCCTTTTTCTATCTTCCCTCCTACCCCATTCCATAATCCTTTTACAGGGTCATATTCCCTATTTAACATAAGTATCTCTTCATTTCTTTTTATAAAACATAAAGTATGCTTGTACATAATTTAATTCCTTCCTTTGTTCTTAATAAGTTCTAACAGGCGATATTAAATATACTGCTGCAGATTGTTCACCTGCTTCAATTAATATCGGTCTCATGGAACCGCCAAAACTTAAAGTAACTCTATCTTCTTTTATTGCTTTTAAAGTATCGACCATATATCGTCCATCGAAAGATATATTTAATTGCTTTTCACCTTGAATAGCATCTATTTGTTGTGTCTCGGATATTTTACCAATCTGAGAAGCGTTAGAAGAGATTTGTATTGTGGATTCGTCAATGATTTCTAAGTTAACGTTGTTGTTTGCCCATTCACTAGCTAATAAACTTGACCGATCTACACCTTGTAAAATCTGTTTTCTATCTATATTAATAACCGTTTGGGATTCATTTGGAATTAGGCCGGATATATTAGGATATTTCCCTTCAATAAGCCTTGAATACAATGTAATTGTACCGAATTTAAAGATAATGTGACTCTCTGAAAGATATATGTATACTAAATTTGAATTACTGTTCATTAATTTTAGTAATTCACTAATAGTGGAACTTGGTACAACGCAATTCAATTTCGCATGTGAAGAAATGGTTATTTCACGTAAAGCCAGTCTGTGCGAATCAGTAGCAGCACAAATTAATTTGTTATGATCAATAACGAAATGTACGCCAGTAAGAACGGGTCTAGATTCATTTTTAGCTGCTGCAAAGACAGTTTGTTTAAAGACTTCAATTAATTGTCCCATCTCAACTTGTATTTCCGCATGTTCGTCTATAAATGGTACATTTGGAAATTCGTTTGCCGAGAATCCATTTAAGTTTAAAGTAATTTCATCTGATTGAATTGTAATCAATTGCTCATTCATACTTTTTATTAAAATATCACTTGGCATTTTCTTAATAATTTCAATGAAATATTTTGCTGGTACAACAATACGCCCTGCTTTTAAAATAGTTGCAATTTGTACACCTTCAATTGAACTAGGTATAAATTTTTCAATGAAAATATTCGAATTACTTGCGATTAAAGTAATTCCAAATTGATCTGCTGTTATTTTAATTCCGGATAATATAGGAATTAAAGTTTTTGCTGAGATAGCTTTACTTACTTCTGAAAGAGCTTGTGTAAAGTGTTTGTGATTAACGATAAACTCCATTTTTCCCCCGCCTTAAATGAAATACTATCTTTATGAAGATTGATGAATAATAGTTCCATTAAAAATATAAGGAACTGTTTCTTTCTTTTGTAAAACACCTTTTAAGTGTTCTGGTATACGTAAATAAGGTTCTGCTGAATCTAATTCCATCCAGGTAATCTCTTCAATCTCTTTTGGCCGTGATATACAGATTTCCCCTCCGATTATTTCTCCTAAAAAATTAAAGAAGATTGCATGATGTCCTCTCTCCTCAAAAAAGGCTTCACTAATGGAACAAACCCCTTTTACGGATATATCTAGCCCTGTTTCTTCTTTTATTTCACGAATTGCTGCCTCTTCTAACGTTTCACCGAATTTAACTGCTCCACCTGGTAAAGTGTAATAAGAACCATTTTTCCCTTTGTTTTTAACCATTAATAGCTTTTCATGAGTTTCATCATATAGAAGCGCGTATGTAACATTTACTTTTTTCATATGTAACCCCCTTGAATGGTAAAAATTTTCTGTCTTTATTTTATTCTATCATTAAATTGTTTGGATTCATAAAAAGTAATTTGAGTAAATAACTAATACGAAACGATATCGTGTTCATAGACACACAAAAGAAAAGAGCATATTTTGAAAAAGATTAATCATAATACACTCTTTAATGATTCATTTATAACCTTTTTTCTAAATAGTAATGATTATGTCTTTTAGGATGATCTTCACTTACCCCTATCACTTTATACCCATGCTTCTTATAAAAATTAGGGGCTTGGAAACTAAAAGTATCTAATTTGATTAGCCTACATTCTTTTTTAATTACAAATTCTTCAATAAGATTCATTAAATTGCTTCCGTAACCTTCGTGCCTGTATTCTTCAGAAACCCATAGGAAGTCAACATGTACATGGTGCCAAAATGTGATTGCCGTTATCCCTCCTACTATTTCTTCTTTTTCATTTTTCACTATAAAACTAATCTTTTCTGAAGGTGTTTTTTCTTCATTTGAAAGTTGTTTTTGGTTATATTCAATTACTTTTTCTCTTATGTAATCACTATCTTCTTGTACCCATTGCTTTACTATTTGCATTTTAACTATCACGCCCCTTTACATTATTTATTCAATTTAATAATCGGAATGTCCTATCTTCTTTAATGTTAGATTATGAAATAAGTACAAGGATAAAATTAGATTTTTTGAATGTCATCCATTATTTATACATTTTTTTGTAAAGCAAAAGAGCCCTAGTATAAGGACTCTTTCTTAGCATTAAGCTATTTTTCGATTTAACGATTTGATTTCCTTCTCCTTTTCTGCATTTGGAGGGCGGATTACTATAGAGATAACGAAAGATATAACACATAGAACACCGATTGTAATGAATGTTGGTTGAAATCCACCAAGTAGTGCCCCAATGAATGATCCTGCAAGTGCACCAAATCCGAAACCTTGGTAAACAATCCCGTAGTTTGTACTATGGTTTTTTAATCCGAAGAAGTCTCCCACAATTGCTGGGAAGATGGTGATGTTACCACCAAAGCAAAAGGCAACACTTGCTACACAAGCAAAATAAATCCCGTAATTTAGTGGAATGAAACTTAAAGTGAAGACGGACAATCCAATAATAATAAATGTAGCAGAGACGATTTTTAATCGACCTATTTTATCTGATAACGTTCCAAGAATAATTCTACCTATTGTATTAAAGATTGCAATCATTGCGACGGCATTAGCGGCAGTCGCTGCACTAAGACCAACGAGCTGCACCCCAATGTCTTTTACCATACCGATTAAATATAAACCACCCATACAGGAAGTAAATAGCATGAAAAACAAGAAATATACTTGTTTAGTTCGCATCATTTCACGCGGAGTATAGTCATTGTGTAATGTTTCAGTTGCGGTGTTACTTACAATTGCTTCACGTAAGAAGAACGATCCGATTAATACTAAAAGTAAGACGATAATACCCCAATATAAAAATGCTTGTGATACACCAAGACTATCGATAAGATTTCCGTTTACATATCTAAAAATTAAGCTACCCATTCCATATGCTGAAACAGATATACCAGAAATAAGCCCTTTACGGTTTGGAAACCATTTAATTAAATTAGATAGTGATGTAATATATGCTGTTCCATCAGCATATCCAACGACAACACCGGCTAATAAATAAAGTAATGGTAATGAGGAAACTTGTGAACTAAGTATTAAACCGAGTCCTAAAACAATTCCAGCTGTAGCGATCAGTTTACGAAGTCCAAATTTTTGTTGTAGCTTTCCTGCAAATAGAGTTGAGAATGATAAAGAAAAACTCGTAATTGAGAAAGTGATCGCGACTGAATTGAGGTTCCATCCAAACTTACTTACAAGGGGTTGATTAAATAAACTCCATGTGTAAATTGTTCCTAGGCCAATTTGAACAATGATTGTACCTAGAACAATTAACAACGGATTTATAGATGTTTGTTTCATACTAACTGTCCCCTTCTTTTATCATGACATGAATTTTCACAGTTAGTATATCCATGATAAATTGCAAGATACTGTACGGAAAATGGAAATTAAGTTAGCTTACACAAAAAGACACTTCGTCAAGAAGTGTCTTTTTGTAGGTTATATACAGCATTTAAAGAAAGCTTTGTTAAGATAAGACATTTTCGAATGCTTATGTACATATGTTATCAAATAATTTGCTGAAAGTGATGAGACTTAAGACGTATTTTTCTTTCATAAATAAGTCGGAGAGAAAATTAATATTCAATTTCCTCGAAGTCTTTCGGTTGCGGAACAGTTTGCATATTAGCTGCATCTTTCGGATCGCTATAAATCGCGTTTTGTTCTGTGTTTACATCCTTTATATTTTGCTTTTTATTTTTATTCACTTCATTTTTCATTAAAGTTCACTCCTTTTTATTATAGGAGTAGTTATGCCCTAACCACATTATTTTTACTGCTGCTAAATGTATCAGCGACTAAATTGCTAAATTCACGTAAATAATATAAATAATTATCCCCACCATAGTTGTATCTTTTATTGTACATTTTAGCAACGACGACATTATATTCTGGAATGACTAATATCGTTGGTCCTGTAATTCCTAATATTTGATAGGAACCTTTAGGAACTCGCTCACCAAGTTCACTAAATAAAGCAGGTTCATTTTGAACGAACCAAAACAACCCGTTTTGAGGTAGTTCTTTATTTGTATACTCTGGACTTTGTAAGCTCGTAGCAAGTGCTATAACTTCTTTTGGGACAATTTGTTTACCATTTAAAAACCCGTTATTTAAATGCAGGTTCCCCCAGTATGCAAATTCTCTCGCAGAGACAAACAAATTTTTCTCGGAGCCGTCATCTACTGCACCAACACTATTTATGGCATCTTCATTTGGATTTACAACAACCTTAACTAAATTATCATCTTGCTTTATTCTCCATCCAGTTTCTTTGAAATCAGCAGGTATGAATACACGCTCCTTTAATAGTTCAGGAAAACTCTTATTATACAGCTGATAAATAAGCTGCGTGACCATTCTTACATTAATATCTCTGTACGCCCAAGCTTGTCCCGGCTCAAACTCACGAAAAACTGTCCCATCATTAGTTTCATTTAAACCGTGTGAATGAGTTACTAAATGTCTTATCGTTGTTTTACCGAGTAATGAAGGATCAGGTTTTTCAAAATAATTTACTGCCTCGTCATCAAGAGATTTTATTTTCCCCTCATAAACTGCATAAGCTACCATTAATCCTAAATAGCTTTTTCTTGCGGAAGCGACATTGAACTGTGAAGATATGTTTACTTTTTTACTAGTAGAAATATTTGAATGCGTTCCACTATAATGCTCGAGCACAATCTTATTATCTTTAATAATACAAAGTGCTGCCGCAGAACTTTGATTTGTCTCTTTAATGTTTTCTACCCATGAAATTAATTTTTCATATTTGTACAAATAAATATCCCCCTAAAACATATAAAAATGACAGCATGAAAGAAAAGTTTCAATACATTATAACTTTGCATCTGCACTTTTCTTTCATGTGAAATATTATAGATCAATAATACTTAAATAACCCACCAGTTCCAGCAATTAGAACAGCTGAAACAACCAACGCAGCCTACACAACCTACACAACCGCCGCAACGTCCGCCGCCACAACCACCACAGCGACCACCACAACCGCCACAACGTCCGCCGCCACCGCATCCGCCACAACGACGTGCATCGTCTTGAATGTAGTAATATGGATATTGATTTTGTTGCTGATCCCAATAAACAACATTACCAGGTTGATAAGCATTAAGGTTTAATGCTTGTAGTTCTTGTTGAAACTCATTCATTATGAAACCCTCCATTTATAAATGTGAATTCCGTCCATATCTTTAAGTTTATTTACTTTTAAAAATAAAGTAGAAATAAGGCTATAGACTAAATGCGTACATCAACAAAATATGACTTTACACTAGGTGATGTACCTTGTTTATGAGCCTATTTTCTTTATATTCTTTTAGTGGACGTAATTAATATAAATAAAGACAATTAAAAGTTACTAATCCAGCAAGTTAATAGTTCATCACTTAATTTTCTTTCTAGTAATTCTTTTACGGAAGGTGTTGGCATTATTGTATAGGAGTTTATATTTTCTTTATTAAAATCAATCCAGTGAAATGCTAAATGGGACTCTTTAGATATTGGAGTAAAATCTGATTTTAACTCATTTGAATCTATTTCAAAAATGTGGTTAATTTCATGGTGAAGGGTTTCTTTGGCTTGCCATTTATTTTCTATGACGCCTAAAAATTGTTTTATACTGCAAGTTACTCCAAGTTTTTCTCGTAACTCTCTTAGTAGTGCATTCTCTGCTGATTCTCCAATTTCAACATGGCCACCGGGTAAAAAATAGTGATGTCCTATGTATTCAGCAACTAGTAATTTTTCATCTTTTATCATGATAGCTCGTACAATATGATGGAATTTACTTTTCATTTTGTATTCCTCCTAATCATTCACTTTATACTTGCTCAAAAATTGTCATTTAAAAGCGGGATAATATAAATCATAGGTGCTTCATATGGATGAACATTATTAATAACTGGAAGATAACATTTTACATGTTCTAGTTTACAATTTAATTGAAACTAATAATCTTGATAAACGATTCTAAAAAAGAGTATGTTTATGAAAATAAATCATCGAAACATACTCTTAATATTTTTAGCTGATTCATTCTTTTACAATAAGGTTTGATTAGCCCTATTCTTTGCGGCCTCAAAATCGAAGCCGTAGCTAAAGTATGCAATCACTACTTTTCCCTAAGCAAATCTATTCTCTATTTCAAATTTACCTGCCTGTACAAATTTTAGACTCTTAACGAACCACGAAAGCCTCTTGCGGCATAGTAAGATTCTGCCCCATTGTGATACACAAAGACGTGTCCAAAGCGATAATCGCAAAAAAGGGCACCGCCAAGTTCTCTAATATCAGAAGGTGTTTGCACCCAACTCGATGTCTTTAAATCGAAATTTCCAAGATTTTGCAACGCCCGATATTCTTCTTCCGTTAATAGTTCAATGCCCATGGCAGTTGCCATATCAATAGCGTTATTTTCTGGTTTATGTTTCTTTCTTGATTCTAGCGCTTCAAGGTCATAACAAACACTTCTACGCCCTTTAGGACTTTCTGCTGAACAATCATAAAAAATGTATTCGCCTTTTTCTTTATCAAAATCAACAACATCAGGTTCGCCACCAGTTCGTTCCATTTCATTGAGCGACCACAACTTTTCAGCATTAACATCCAGCTTCTCTTGAACATTAGCCCACTCTAGACCTGTATGGCGGTTCATGTTATTCTCAAAACGATCTTTCAATGTTTGTAGTAATTCTTCACGTTGCTCTAGTGACAACTCCTTTTTATTACTTTCTTTCATATTAGTTCCTCCCATGATGTTTTTATTAATGATAGTTTAAGTATATATAAATACTGTTTTATAATAAAATGTTTAAATAATTTTGTGAATTCGGTTTACAATAATTTATATGATTTAGTAAAATCACTTCTCCGCAATAGGACCCTTTAACGGAACAACTTATTGTTTCTAAACAGTTTCTTAATCGATCTTTCAATTCTAGATGTTCTTTTCCTTTTCACTATAAATACACGATATAACTTTATTCAAAACAGTACATCTTTATTTCAACAACAATAAGCGATATACTTCCTCACCGTCATATACATTTCCTAATGGTTTAAAACCATAACCTTCATATAGTTTCTTTGCAGAAATATTATCTTTATGGACAGTTAATCTAATTTCCTCACACTCTTTAAAGTTATTTTTTATTAAGTTAATGAGTTCCTTTAATGCTGCTTTTCCATATCCTTTTCCTTGCTCTTTTTCATCAATGATAAATCCGTTAATCCAATACATATCTGTTGATTCTCGTACATAAGCGTGCATAATAAAACCAACTATAAGGTCGCCATCATATATAGCGAATGGAACATATTCGACATTTTCACCATCTGGTTTTATGTATACTTTAGCAAGTGATACTGCCACTGCCGGAACAAATTGCATTTGATTTTCTTTAACTTGTAATTTCAATGCGTCTTCCCAATTTTCTCTCGTAACAATTTTTAATTGGACGTTCACTATTTTAAGCTCCTTTAAAAAAGAATTTATCTTTTATATTCAACGGAGTGAAATGATTCCCTTTTTCGACAGCACCTTATAGCATTATTTTTATAAAGTCTCGAATAAATTCTTTTTCATCTAATTCTAATGCTATTTATTATAGATATTTTCCGCTCTCGATTTTTTTATAATTATCTTTTTTAAATGTTAAATGAGTAATTATAACCCCTAATATAGTAATTACCCCTCCAACTATCGAAACAAAAGTTGGCACCTCACCTAACCATATCCAAGCGATAATACATGCAGCTACTGGTGTTAAATATAAAGAACTTGTTGCTTCAGAAGCACTGGAATGAGATGTAATATATGCTAATGTAATATATGGAAGTACTGTCGGGAACACACCTAAATATATAATACTCAAAGTAACTTCTATATGACTATGGATCAAGTTCTTTATCTCAAAGAGTTGCTGCAGAATGGTTAATCAAAGGTTTTTATGAGGAGCACGTAGCAAACGTAAGGATTCACCTAAAAGAGCGAAGACGAATAATGATACAAGCCTTAAATAAGTATTGTGCAGATATTGCCACGTGGGATATTCTTAGCGGCGGATTTTTTATATGGCTAAGGGTGATACCTAACATTCCGATGGAAAAACTGTTTTCAGAAGCATTATCAAAGGGAATTCTTTTAAATCCGGGACGAATTTATGAAGAGAAATCAGATCAGTACATTCGTTTATCGTATGGCTATGCTTCCCCTGAACAATTTACTCAAGGTATTTACATATTAAGTGAATTGATTAGTGAGTTGATGGAATAACAAAAATCCTCTTTAATGTAAAGAGGATTTTTGTTATATCTTATTTACCACAATCTCATCTCGTGTCCTAATAAAATGAGTTCTTTATAAGAATCACCGTCAATCTTTAGCGCTTGCACAAAAGATACCCTTATTTCAATATATTAAGTCGAACTAACAATGTTATTCAACTTTTCTCCTATACTGCAATACTATAAAAATAAAAAGGAGGAATTATTATGAGCATTTTCAATATTCTTTTGACCATTCACATATTATTTGGAACCATATGTTTAATTACGGGAATTGTAGCTATGCTTGCTCAAAAAAAGAAAGGGAAACATACGGAATGGGGCGAAATATATCATGCATCCTATGTTGTAATAACTCTTACTGCAATTATATTGTCTATTATAAATTGGGATAAAATCGCATATTTATTTTATGTAGCAATTTTCTCTTATTCATTTGCGATTTATGGCTATCTTGCAGGAAAAAAGCGTTGGAAAAATTGGATTCATCACCATATTAGAGGTATGTTAGGCTCCTATATCGGTGCCGTTACCGCACTTTTAGTAAACATCGGAATTCATATTCCCATTATTAATTTACTGCCGCCTATATGGTTTTGGTTTTTACCGACGTTAATCGGTATTCCTCTCGTAGTCAGTGTATCAAAAAAATATAAAAAACAAAGGAAAAATTAATTGCATTTTGGTTAATTTCTAATTTATTTTGATATTCTATATAGTGAATTGAATATTTTGTTTTTGCACTAAGGACATGGAATGGAAGAAAAATAAAAGGAATCCAAGCTTTAAAATGTACCCTATAGAATAGACACTGAAAAAAAAGTCTATTCTATAGGGTATTTCTTGTATAATGAGAGAAAATTGGGATCGGAGAAAGTTCAAAATGACAAAAAAGCTATTTACAGAAAGAGACATTCAAATTCTATCAAATAACCCCTACATAAAATCTGTAAGTCAGAAAGGTATCACTTATACAGATGAATTTAAGCGTATTTTTATTGAGGAAAATGAGAAAGGAAAACTACCTCGAAATATTTTTGAAGAATGTGGTTTTGATATAGATATGATTGGAATGAAACGAATTATGTCATCAGGAAGTAGGTGGCGTGCTGCTTACAGAAAAAATGGTGTATTTGGTTTGCGAGATACACGCACCCAAAACGCGGGAAGAACTCTTGAGAGAGAGCTTACGTTAGAAGAGAAGTATGCTCGTTTAGAAGCCGAACGGAACTTACTAAAGGCAGAAAATGAATTGTTAAAAAAGATCAAACTTATGGAAGGGAGGATGAGAAGGAAATAACGTTATCACCTAGTCAGAAATATATCCTGATTCGTTCTGTCATCATAAAATATAACTTAAGAAATATGGTGAGTTATTTGTGTAAAGTAGCTGGTGTATCCCGTTCGGGATACTATAATTATTTTTCCATTTCATCTCAAGAACAACGGAAACAAAAGAACAATCAAGATGAAATCGTGAAAGAAATCATATTAAAAGCACTTCGATTTAGAAATCGAAAGAAAGGGGCTCGTCAAATAAAAATGACATTGGTGGGTCATTTTCAAGTTGTCTACAATTTAAAGCGTATCCGTAGAATCATGAAAAAATATGAGATTGTCTGTCCGATTCGGAAAGCAAATCCTTATAAAAGAATGCTGAAAGCTTCAAAAGAACATCGAGTAGTGCCGAATCAATTAAATCGAGAATTTAAACAAAACACCCCAGGAAAAACGCTTCTTACAGATATCACTTATTTAGTTTACGGTAAGAATAAAAGAGCTTATTTATCTACAATTTTAGATGGATCAACCAATGAAATTTTAGCTTACCATGTTTCAGAACAGATGACATTAGACCTCGTAATAACAACTCTTCATAAACTAAAACGGAATAAGAAGATTCGATTGACTGAAGGTGCATATATTCATTCAGATCAAGGAGCCCACTACACAAGCCCTACCTACCAAAAATTAGTCAAAAAGCTAAAGCTCGGACAATCTATGTCAAGAAGAGGGAACTGTTGGGATAACGCTCCACAAGAATCATTTTTTGGTCATCTGAAAGATGAAGCACATATAAAACCTTGCGAGTCTTTTACTGAGTTGAAACAAGAGATTAAGAAATATATGACGTACTATAATCACTATAGATATCAATGGAATTTAAAAAAGATGACTCCTGTTGGATACAGAAATCATCTTCTTGATGTTGCCTAACTTTTTTAAAAATGTCCTTTACAAAGGGTACAGATTACTTTTGGATTCCTTTTATTTCTGTTTCTTTAAGGCATAAGTGTATCCAAACGATCTGGATAATTAGTAAACATCCCGTCGACGCCCCAAGAAATTAACTTTTTCATATCTTTTTCATTATCTACTGTAAATGGATGAACTTCTAATCCATAATTCTTTATTTTTTTTACGTAGGCTGCATCAATATATTTGTAATTCATACCAAGACCTATGCAGTATGTTTTATACTTTTTTATTTCTGATTCTGTTAATTGAACTGCTTTTTTATATGATAATAATTGTACTAGCGGTATATTGGCATTTAAATTATGAATCTTTCGCAGACTTTCTTCACTAAATGATTGAATAATAACTTTATCATTTATTTGGTAGTGATTAATAATTTCTAATAGTTTTTCTTCCATTCCAGGATATTCATCTGGCGATTTTGTTTCGATATAATAGTTAGCATTATGTCCAAACGTTTCAATAATTTCTTCTAGTGTTGGAACTTTAGCACCTTCAAATTCTTCCTTTGCTAAATTGGAATTCTTTTTATTGAAAAAAGATCCTGCATTTAGTTTCTTTATTTCTTCTAATGTATGTTCTTTAACTAATCCCATACCGTTTGTTGTACGGTTTAATGTTTCATCATGCATAGCTATTAAATGTCCATCTTTTGTCATTTGGAGATCTACTTCTATATAGTCACCTTTTAATTGTTGTCCTAATGTATAAGCCACTATTGTATGTTCTGGTGCATATGCAGAAGCACCTCTATGCGCAATGTTTTTTATATGATTTGATTGATTAGTAGCTTTTATATAATTATGTTCATTTACTTGTTGAAAAACAAAGATGCTTATTACTGTGAAGAAACAAATGATTGTAATTATAGATGTTTTTTTCATAACGGTATGTTAACTCCTATATTTAAAACAATTTGACTTGGATGATTTACTCAAATAAATGCCGATTTTCAAAAACAGTCATTTGTCCTACAACTTGAAAGCCTGATTTTTTATAAATATTTATTCCATCAGGTGAAGCTTGTAATACGCAATACGTATTTTTTAGTTGTTTAGCTTCTTGCAGTAAGAAATTAAACATAGTAGAGCCGAATCCTTGTCCTCTCATTTCTTCTTTAGTCGCAATATCATAAATACCGACACTATCTTTCGTACATACTAAAGAGCCAACAGATACTACCTCACCTTTATAAAGACCTAAGTATAGTTTCGTGTCATCGCTATTCCATAAATCTAAAGAAGAAATTTGATTATAGTATGATTGAACATTAGAGCCTTCCGCTGATGTACCGAATAAAGCCGCTAATGTTTCGCCAAATTTTTGTATTTGTACCGGCGAAGTTGCTTTTTGTATTGTAAAACCTGCTGGTATGTCTATTGTAGGAAGAATTGTTTGTAAATCTGCAACCATTGCAATATTATTTTCTGCTTCTATTAATCTAAGTTTTAGTAACTCGTTCTTAAGTGTATTCTCTCGCTTTGCATCCCAACACCAAACACTCATGGGGAACCCTTTTTGATTAAAGTATTCTATCTCCGCACATAATTCCTCGTTTCCTTCCGTTAAGTTGTTGTTTAATAAAGTAATAATATTAAATGTATCTGTAGGTAAACCACAGTTAACGGCAATATAATCCTTCGTTTTCTTTACACTCATTCCTTGCACATGTCGAGCAACATATGTAGTTTTATATGTAAAATTATCTATAAGTAACTTTTGATAATTCATCAATCGTGCTCCTTTCATAGAAAGTAATAATTTAATAACTCCTATATTAAATATAACATATAAGAAATTTCACTTAATCAATGATATCCCCCTTTTTAACCCCTTTATATCACACGATGTAGCATAATAAGAATTAAAAATGATATAACATTGTCGGAATGAAAAAAGTGGTATATAATAAATATTAACATTACTAGTAATTATTTTAGGTATTCCTAGAATAAAGGAGCGATACATATGAAAATTACTATTTATTTCGGAAGTCATGAAGATCAAGATGTTCGTACTATGGACTGTCATTTAGATGTAGAAGATACAGAAGAGATTGTTTCTGTATCATAATATAAATAATCGGGATGAACCCTATTCCCTACAGCGTTTAAGACACCTTTTACAGGTGTCTTTTTTATTGTTTTTTCATCAAAAACCCTTTACTTTAGAGCGTTTTAATAGTAAAATATAAATATACGAACAAACGTTCTTTTTGATTTATTTGTACATGAAGGGATGATTTTAACAATGGCTCAAGCAAAGCGCAGAGGAAGAAAAAAGCAAACACCTATTATTTCAAATACAGGCTTTATCGGCTCTGTCTTTATTGATACATTGGAGTTACAAAAGAAATCCTATTATTTCGCTCGTAAAAAACTTCAAATTGTTCATCACGTACTAGATGGTCTATCTGGGGCAACGAGTGCATTATTTAAAGAACATAATATCTCCGCATACATGTCATGTGTGTATTTACATAAACAAAAGAAAATCGGCTTTGTTCTTTCAACAAAACCGTTTGAACAAAGTGATGGGTTTGCTTACTTTATAAATTATTTAATCGAAAAGAATTTTTACGGTAACGAAGAAGTAGAATATCAAGAAGTATTTAATACAGGTTTTATTGGTGTAGTATTCGCGGATTTATCTAGTATAGATCGCTTTAATTTTGAGTTTGAAATGGGTATGTTAACGAAATTAATGAAAGATATGATTATTCCGGTTAAAGAGCTCTTTTTACGCCACAATGTACCGGCTTACATCTCCACTTCTCATTTAGAGGAGCAAAATAAATTAGGTTTCGTTCTATCTGTAAAACCATATGATGAACGTGCAGAAGCAGATTTATACTTCGAAACATATTTAAAAGAGCGCGGGTTATTTATTGGTGATGAAGAAGATGATATTGATAAGATTGTTATTAGAAAGACAGCTGAATTACGATAGAAAAGCACAGGATAATGATCCTGTGCTTTTTAAACATTTAACAATATCATTTAGTTACGTTAAACACTATAATCTGTTGAATGAATTTCTAAATTCAACTTATTTGAGTAAGCCTTATTCAAAATAAGAAATACTATCCCTCCTGCAATTGGAAGCATGTAGGCTGGAATATAATTTAATAATAGACCTGATAATGCCATTGCTATAGGCATCATCATTTTACCTATACTTAATCCAATACTGAGTACTCTTCCCCTATATTCATCAGGAATCTCTTTTTGCATGAAATAAGCTAAAGGAATATCAATTAGTGCTATCATTAGTCCTAAAAAGAACATAATAATGCAATACATAGTAACGTATACAAAATTATCTACTTCAATACTGTTGAATAAAACTGGAATCCCTGAAATTATCATAAAAATTGCCAACATAAAACTTGATTTTTTCAAAAGATAGGAATAAGAAAAACAATCAGTTATCTTTTTTACTAATATTGCACCAACTATCATTCCTACTGGAAAAGTCCCATGAATTATGCCAAATTGCTTCGAACTAAGATTGAGAACTGTGTTTATTATGTACGGTAATGGAACGATTACAGCAAAACCTAGGAAGAAATTAAGTGAAGTTAAAATACGAAACGTATTTTTTAAGCTTTCCCTTTCAATTAAGTAAGAAAACCCCTCTTTTATATCTTTAATAAAATTAATTTCTCTTTTTGAACATTCCTCATTTATGTTGTACTCGAACAATTTAAAGTGAATAAACAATATGGATATGCCCGAAAGAATAAATGAAATACCATTTATAATTATAAAAGTTTTTATATCTAATACAGCAAAAACGATGCCCCCTAACATAGGACCGAGAATTAAAGATACAGAATCGATAATTTTACTTATAGAGTTAATACTCATTAATCTCTCTTTAGACACGATATTTGGTTTTGCGGCTTCTAATCCTATTCCAAAGAATGTTGTAAATACCGACATAAGAAAGGTAGTAGCATAAATGATGAATAAGTTTAGTCCATAATTGCTGCTTAATATATAGACAGCAATTAATAAGCCTCCATTTAGTAGATCCATACAAACAACTAGTTTCTTTTTATCAACCTTATCTGCGATTACGCCGGCAAATGGATTCATAACAATCATTGGAATCGTTCCTAAAATGAGTGTAATTGCGAAATTTAATGCTGATCCGGTTATTTTTAAAACATATAATCCTAATGCGAAACTATAAATAGAGCTACCAAATATTGATATTGTTTTCCCAATTACATAGAGACAAATATTTTTTAGTTCTTGGTTGCTTTTTTCATTCTGTAACTGTATTCGTAAACTCTCCATAACTTTTCCCTCCCGCTTAACTTTGTATTACGTACAGTGTAAGTTCTCGGGTCAACCCAATATCAATATGCTAGTATTAAAAACTTTTAAAAGAAAAATTAAAAAAGATGGGGTTAACCCCATCTTTTTCCGAAAAATGAATATGTATAAATTTCTTCTCCTTGAACAAAGAAATCCTCGTATTTTCCTCCTCGTTCTATATATTCTGAAGTTCTTTCATCTATGGAATTAAACTGTAGCTTTTGGATTTCTCTCTTCACTTTTGAAGACGTAAAATTATCTCGAAATCTAGTTGTAATTTGGCTATTTATGCTGAAATTTTTAAATAAAATAAATGAACTTAATAAATAACAATCAGGTTTTAAAAGGGAATTTAATTCATGCAGCAAAAAGATTTCATTCTCAAAACTGTAATTACTTGTACCAGACTGATCAATTACAATATCAACAGAATGGTTCTGAATAGGTATACTTAAAAAATCAGCGCAAATAAAAAGAATGTTTCTTGTGGAGTTTCTTCTTTCAATTACATCTTTTAAAAATAGAAGTTTATTCAAATCTCGATCAACAGCAATATATAAGCAATCTTCTGGCAGCTCTTCATAAATATTTCGTAAAAAGAATCCAAAACCCGATCCTATATCAAGCAGTACCTTGTCATTTAAATCTAGTTGTTTTAATTTCTTTTTCGCCCATTCTCCTGCTCTATGTATATTCTCCAAATAAGAAGAATCAGTTTCATGGATATAATCTGAAATCGGATCTTCAAAAGAAGCCCTGTCAGACGTTTCAAACGATTTACCTGCTGTTAAAATCCCTGAAGTAATAACATACTCTTCGCCGCAATTACAAGTTAATTTCCCCTCCATAATTTGATTGCTATTAATAATTCCATCTTGAAGAATTAAATTTCCGCTACACTTAAAACATGTAAGAAAATTAAGTACCTTTAAATCTATCCCTAAAATTGAATTAGAAATCTCCGTTGTTATAGATAAATCATTTAACGCTGCCTTTAATTTATCTCTTCTTTCCTTTAAAATTTTTATTTCATGTTCCATCTTTTCATATTTCAATTTAAATAAAGATTGGTAAAAAGTATCTTTTTCGTAATTCATAGATTTTGCTAAACTTTTATAAAGAAAAAGTTCTTTAATTTCATTCAAACTAAATCCTAGCCATTTGTACTCTAATATAAGCTCTATATCTTTTTGACAATACTCATCAAAAAAATAATGGCCCCCCTTCTTTTCGGGGATAATTAGCCCGAGATCCATATAATGTCTAATCGTATCTATACTTAAATTATTTTTTTCTCCAAATTTACCGATTTTCATAATATCACTACCATTTTAATATTTGTTTATAAATACTTCTTTTCTAATCATAGAAAATCCTTTTATCTATCTATACATAATTATCTTTAGTATGGGGTAGATTCAATGAATACTTTATATTTGTTATAGAAAAAAATAAAAAACCCGCGAATTATTCACGGGTTTTACTCTTAATAACTAATTGCTATTGTACCTTCACCTGCATGAACAGCAAATGAAATTGGCAATGGATAAAGCTTGAAATCCATTTCAGGGAATGCTTGTTTAATATCTGAAATCCATTCTTCAGCTCCATCTTTATCGTTAGCATAGAACATATGAAGTACTTTTGGTAATTCTTTTTCAAGCTCATTTTTAATGTAGTCTCTACATTTTTGGATTTTACGCACTTTCTTTTCAAGTAAAAGTTCTCCGCCTTTTACTTCTAAGATTAAGTTGACACTTAATAAACTTCCAAGTAAAAATTGAACTCCCTTTACACGACCACTTGCATATAAACCTTTTAAGCTTTTTGGAAATACATAAAAGGGCCTTCTTTTTTCATCTACTAATGTTTTATGTATATCTTGTAAAGTCATACCATCATTGTATAACGTTTTAGCTTTTCTCAAAAGTTCATCCATTGGATAACTTGTCGTTTCACTATCTAATACAGTTAAAGGGAAACCTGCCATATCAGCAGCTAGCTTCATATTTTGATAAGTCCCACTTACTTTTCCGCTAATAGCAACTGCAAAGCCTTCTTCATATTCTTCTTTGCATTTAGTAAATAATTCTACCATTTCCCCTATGTTAGGTTGCGAAGTAGTAACTGTTCTTCCATCATTTAACGCTTCATAAAGACGTTTATGAACTCCTTCTTCACAATCCTTATAAGACACTCCATCAATAATAACTTCAATTGGGATAACAAAGTTATCACCATCTGTTGTAAAACTCGCAGTTGTACTATCAGTAAACCAAGCAACACGCTTCATGTTGTTCCTCCCTTATTCTGTTCCTCTTTTCTGACTTTTCTATATATTTATCTTACGAAAAGAGAATATCCCCTGTAATAGTAACAGGACTTTATTATTTTGGCTATAGTAGATGGATAATAAATGTGAATGTTTTTTGTCTATTTATCAAAAAAAAAGAAAACCACAAAATTTTCCGGCCTTCTTTTAACATTACATTACTTAAATGTTTCGTTATCTAAAATAACAACATAATCATTCGTCATTCGCCCCGCTTCTTTCGTATAACTGACGAGACGCTGGATGTTATCACAGCAAATTTTTGCTCCCCATACGAGTAACGGTACACCAATAAAATCAATATGAAATCTTCTAGAAAACAAACCGCCTAAAGTCATTGGCAATGGAACTGTTGGTGATGTATTAGAAAAAATAATCTTATCATTGTTTTGATAATGTTTTTGCAGAATTTCTCCTAAATGCTTCATGGCAGGTACAACGACCTTTGATGCCCCGCATCCAATTGTATATACAGGATTCCCATATTCATCTTGTCCATGAAAAATAATTTTCCCCATATCTTCTGTTTTCAATTTATTAAAGTACTCTACATTTAAAATTTCTTCTTTCGTTAACTTCCGATCAGTTGGTAATTTATTTAAATGATAAGCTGCAGCTAGCGAGGTTGTATGCGTTCCGCCGAAATCCGTGTAAATGAATATCATATTATCATCCCTTGTTGTAAAAGTTCAATATTATTTAGTATTACCGTTCACAGCGTTGTTAAACAAGGGACGAATGTATTTACGCTGTTTGTGTTAATTCATTATATTTTTTCCAAATATAATAGCGTCTACTAATTACGGTACCTAATGTGATACATAAAAAGGCATTCGTTACAACCATTAATATGTGGTGAGTACTGCCAGGAAACATACTTTGCTTAATCAAAACCTTTGCACCTAAAATAACAAGGAGAATAATTGTACTTAACCAATTTCCTTTTCGTAATACATGACCTGTTTCACTATCTAATCGAAATGTTAAAGCTTTTCCTCTAATAACTCCAAGACCCAATCCAATTCCGAGCATTGCAACGAATAATAGTACGTGCAATATATTTAATTGTCCCATATGAATAATGGACTGGATTGTTACAAAGCACAGCAAAGCCGGAATGAGCCAAATACGATTAATATTCACTTTGTATTCCTTACCTTGCATTAATACAATTATAAGAATAACAAATAGAATATCCATTTAGAGTCCTCCTATATACTTGTTTACCTTTGAAAATTATATTCGCCTCTGTTCATACCATACATGAAATACGATAGCTACTTTAATTTGTAAAATATGGAATGTGATTTCCCATTAGCCTTAAGCATTATTTATAAAAGTAAAAAGACGTACTTTCTACTCGTACGTCTTTAGTAGCTTTATTAGTATATTCCTAAACTGGTTTAAACTTTTATTTATCAATAAATTCTATACCTTTAGAGTTAGTTTTATCTAATACTTGAATGTTAAATGTAGCAGCTAATTTTAAAGTGATTTTATAAATGGAATATCCAATTATAGAACCTAGAACGTTACAGATTACATCATCAATATCGGTAATACGTCCCCATCCACTAACTAATGACTCGATTAATTGTAACAATTCTATACTAACCGATATGATAAAACCTAATAAAATAGTATTTTTAACTTTGTTGAATTTATTCCATATAAGTGGTGCTAAAAACCCTAAAGGCATTAATAATAAAACATTCCCGCCTACATTTCTTACGATTAGACCAATCATAAATAGGACATCACCATCATAAGCACTCCCTATTTGACCGATATCTTTAATAATTGATGCAAAAGGAATAATATTGATTGACCGATTAAGATTTTCAACACTAGAAGGAAACCCGATTGGTAAAGGGAATAAGGTTACTGCAACAACCATACAAATGTATACTGCAAATAGAAAACTAATTAATTCTTTCCACCAATTCACATGCTTTTTATTTTTGAACCCAATTAATATACTTCGGACAAATAAATAACAGATAACCCCAAAAATAATAAATAAACTATCGTTAATCATATGCAAATCGCTAACACATCCCTTTATCTTAATTATTCTATAGGACTTTTCGCAGGTTAGTTTTGTCATACGGAATAATGCATCTTTATATTATTGTAAATTCATTAAAGAGAAACCTTCATTTGCGGGATTTTCATATTTTTCTTTCCCTCTAAGTACATTGTCATAATATGCTGTATCTAAAAAAGATAACATACTGCAACATATCCAGCCTATTTCATCGTTTTTTATATGCTCTAATTTTTATATCCATGTAATTAAAAAACTCCTTCTATTTCTACCATGAATTTTTCGGGTCCTGCCCCTTTATTTGATGGAATAACTAATGTAATTCCTAAGTCCGGGTATACGGCCGAACGAAAACTCACGCCTGGATCATATCCCATTACATGATATTTAAAAATATTTTCTTGTCTTTTCTCAATCCATATTCCATAACCGTAAGACTGGCTATTATTCACCAAAATATGAGGAGTTAAAAGTAACTTCGTATATTCGTGGCTTAATATTTCGTTGTTAAATAGAGCTTCCCAAAATTTCACCATGTCTGGTGCAGTAATATAAGCACCGCCATCAGAACCTCCTTTTATGGGGATAGAGTATGCATTTGTTCTCCATTTTTGACTATTTACATCCTTTATATATCCGAGAGCTGTATGTTTTGGCAAATTATCTAAAGAGAAATAGCCTGAATCATTCATGCCAACTGGAACAAATATATTTCTTTCTATATATTCCGTAAATTCAAGTCCTGTCTGTTGTTCTATAATTAATCCAAGTATAATAAAACCTGCATTGTTATAGTAAAACTTACTTCCTGGTGTAAACATCATAGTATTGTTTTGGAATAAGGGTAAAAAGTCTTTTAAACTTTTTAAAAGATACATAGGGGTCTGTTTCCAAAGATCTTCAAAGTTATCCATGATACTTTCATCAAAATAATCTGGAATACCCGAACTATGCGTTAAAAGTTGATGTATTGTAATATCTTCATTAAAGTTTGGGAATTTAATATGTAGACAATCTTTTAACTTTGTATGAAAAGTAATTACACCTCTTTCAACAAGTTGACAGATACTGATAGCAGTGAACAATTTACATCCTGAGGCAATTCCGAATCTTGTTTGTAGTGTATTGTTTATACATTCACTTCGGTTAGCATATCCAAATGAATTTTCATAGATAATATCATCATCTTTTTTTATTAAGACTACCCCAGAAAAATCTATATTCCGATGTATTTCTTTTGCAATTTTCTCTATTTGATCTTTTGTTTTTATCATAATAACCACCCTTGTTTATCGATATTGTTCTTTCCCCTTATTATTTTTCCATATATAGGGGAAAGAACCCTCCTATTCAACCCCCTAAGTTTCAAATGAAAACTAAGGGAACTATTTCGATGTTATTGATTCAGCGGAATATACCTTAGACTGCGATGGTAATAAAGTAAACACGCACAATATGATAGTAATAAGTAGCATTACAAATACTCCTACAATGACTACAAGTTGTATAGAAGTGAATTGAGTTGCAACTCCGAACAGAATCGTTATAAAAATTGTTAAAACAGCTATAACGAGTCCGTATATACTCCCGATTCGTCCCATCATATGAACCGGAACGTTATTTTGATAAAATGTGTAAAATCCTGTATTTGCATATGCCATAGAGAAAGATAAAACAAAGAATCCGATAGCAGCTATTAAAAACCCACTTGAAAAAGCATAAATCAAATATCCGATTGCAATGAATAATGATCCTATCCCAATTAGAAATGAAGGTGCTAATTTTTTTGATAAAATTGTATTTGTTATGGCTCCTAAAATAAAACCCGCTCCAGCGATACTAACTAGGAAGCCATACTCACTATCTGTTAACAATAAAACTTCTTTTGCAAACGATAGTTCAAGCGAATCAATAGCGGTAGCTAAGACCATCATCCCTTGAAATAAGAAGTAAACACAAACAATATACATAGATTTTTTACTAAAATTTAAAACTATGTTCCAATCTTTCTTTAATACAGTTAGTGACAATTTATCATTGGATGTATTAGAATCGTCTTTTTTATCAAGATTAGGTAAAAGTAATGTAATGAACCCTGATAGCAGAAATGCTATAGCATTCATATATATTGCAAACTCTGGTGTGCCAATTATTAATAATATCCCCGCTACCGCTGGACCAATTAAAAATGCACCAGATCCTATTAAACTACGTAGTGAGTTGAAACGTTGTCTTTGCTCTACTGGAATTAATTTCGTCATATATGTCATAGCAGTTGGCTCATAAATCGCACTAGCCATGCTAATAAAGAATACTAAAAGATAGATAATCCAAAGAGATGGAAGCAAAGGTAAAATGACGATAAATACTGCGCGGTATATATCAAGGTGAATCATTAACTTCCGTTTGTTTAAACGATCTATCATACTTCCCGACCAAGCGTTTGTAAATAAAGCAGCTAATGGTTTAATCACATATAAAGCAGCAACCGCTAAAGCTGAGCCGCCCATATTATAGACAAGTACATTAAGTGCTATTAAGTAAATCCATGCACCTAAATTTGCAATACCGACTCCGGACAGTAGTAATAAAGGATATTTCCAATCTTTAAGTAATTTTTTCACTTTAGGCACCCGCTTTCTAAATTGTTTTAAACCAATAAAAAAATCCCACCCCCAAGACTTAAAGTCTTAGGGACGAGATTTATCATCGCGGTGCCACCCTAGTTTGTTAATATGTCGCCATATTAACCTTATCAGGTACTGCATAAAGCTTATACCTTAGCTCTATAACGGGAGCTCCCGTCACACCATCCCCTTATTAAAGGTTCCGATGTGCTGCTCAGAGGCTTGATTCAATAAAGAATTTTTGCTCCTTTTCAGCTAAATGGAGCTCTCTGTGAAAAATTCATTTTATTTACTCTTCTCATCATCGCATGTAATTTTATCCATATTATCATATAGGTTTTATATTGTAAATAATTAAAAAGAATAATCAGTTTTTTAAGAAAGTGAACATCCTTTATAATTTTGTAACTTGATTTTTTATTTATTAAAAAAAATACGGTGCGTGAAATTGCTTGTAACTCTAACAAAAAGAGCCTATTTATACTATAGGCTCTTACAAATTCGATATTAATTTGTACTCGCTTCTGCTAATGGTTCTAGAGGCGGTTCCAAATCTAGTTTTAAAGCATCACCTTCTTGTATATATTGTCCATTTTCAATGCTTTGACTCGTTACATACCCTGTACCTGTTGTTTTTAAATCTAATTTCAACAACTTAGAGAAATACATAACATCACGCATTGACCAACCTTTTAGGTTAGGCATTTTCACATTATTTCCCACTAGAAATATGCGATCTCCTTCACTCATTACCTCGCCAGTTTGTGGATATTGTTTTATTATCTTTCCTTCTCCTAATAATACCGGCTGAAGTTTCGCTTTTTCTGCAATATTTTTCACCGTATCCATCGTTTGATTTACATGATTTTGTACTTTTATTTCAGATTGCTTTGTTGCATCTGCCATTTGTTTTTCTGTATATGGTTTCACTTTTAAATATTCTAGACTATTTTTCATAACTGGTTTAAAAATTTCGGCAAGAGGCTGAGCGCCGTATTCATTCCCCTTTAATTTAGGTTGCTTAATGGCTAAATATACGACTAATTGCGGATCATCAATTGGAGCCATTCCTAAGAATGAAAAAATATAATTATCTTTCCCTTCCATATATCGTCCATTTTCAGGATTCGGAATTTGCGCTGTCCCTGTTTTACCACCAATCGGATAACCATCAATTTTATACATCGTTCCCGTTCCTTTAGATGATGTTATAACACGTTCCATTAAGTTCCTTACCTTATCTGCAGTTTCTTTTTTAATCGGATTCCCTATTTCTTTAGGTTGATTTTCCATAATAACTTGCTTATTTGTTGGATTTACAACCTTATCAACAATATAAGGTTGCATCATTTTCCCGTCATTTGCTATAGCTGTGGCCGCTTGTACGATTTGAATAGGAGTTACAGTTGAGCCTTGGCCGAAAGAAGTAGTAACTTGTTGAATTTGAGTATTTAACAATAATGTATTTTTACTTTCTCCAGGCAAATCTATCCCTGTTTTTTGATTGAAACCAAATTTATTCATATATTGCTTGAATTTATTTGGTTTCAGTAACTGGTCTTCTAAAATAGAAAAAGCAACGTTAGATGACCGTTCAAACCCTTCATCAAATGTAATTGAGCCCCATCCATATCCGCCATTATGATCTTTAATTTCTGCTGAACCAACTGTGTATTTTCCTGATTGGAAATATTCTTTCCCGTTATATACACCTTCATTAATTGCAGCAGCTAATGTAAAAACTTTCATTGTAGACCCTGGTTCGAATGCGTTCGCAATTGGATCATTTAAAAAATATTCAATGTCTCCCTGATTAGGATTATAACTAGGCTTACTAGACATTGCTAAAATTTTACCTGTTTTTGGATCTGCAATGATTCCTACTAACATAGAAGGATCATAGTGTTGCTCCGCTTTGTTCATCGCGTCTTCTAAAAAACTATTAATTTGTTTATCAAGCGTAAGATATACGTTATTTCCATTTTTAGCAGGTTCTATTTTTCCTATATCATTTGTAAGTGGGATACCTCTTCGTGAACCTACATATTCTACATTTCCGTTTGTAGAGCGTAAATATTTATCCAAACTTTCTTCAAGCCCAAACTTCCCCTCCGCATTACCTTTATCATCTGGTCTTGCAAAACCAAGTATATACGAGGCGAAGTCTTCATTTGGGTATACTCTGGCTTTTTCTGTTGTAAACGATACACCTGGTATTTTCAAATTATTAATTTCTTCCTTCGCTTCTCTAGATAAGTTACGTCCAATTTTACCAATTTCAACTTGCGTACGTCCTTCATGAAAATTTTTCATGATCTCCTCTTTATCAACTTCAAGCGCATCTGCTAAACGTTGTGCAGTATCTTCTTTATCTTTTAATTTATCTTTTCCTTTTAAGTTTACAACGATGCGATATGTCGTTGAGTCTTGGACTAATACTTTACCGTTTTGATCATAAATTGTCCCGCGATTTGCTTCAAGAACTCCATTTTTGTTTTGTTGTTCATTCGCAAGATCTTTTACATTAACATTATGCACGACTCCTACTGCTTGAATATAAAATATACGTAAAAGCATAGTAAGAAACAAAACAATAAAAGCAATCATCATATATCGAGCGCCTTTATTCGTTTGAAGTTTATGCATACTTATCTCCTTTCTTTTCCAATGTATTAATGCAAAGATGTGCTACTAAATATGTTCTTTATTATATTAGATACTATCTTTTTCGAAGTTTTTTTACTAATTCCTCTATAACAATAAGAAAACCAGCTCTGTTGCTGTTTGTTTTTTATTTATTTTGTATTTTTTAATATAAAATACGGTAAGTGAAATTTAAGAATGTTCAAATAAAAAGAACCTACTTTTTGTAGGTTCTTACGATTAAGCTATATGATTATATTTTGCTAAAAAAGGAACTCGTTTTGCTACTAGTGCATACATTTTGAAAATTAAACTAGCTAACGGTTCAAGTATACGTGTGCTTTGTATTACTAATCCACTTGTAATAAATGTTAAGAACGCAGCCCCAAGTATATCTAGAGGATAATGAACACCTACGTACATGCGTGATACACCGACTAATATTGCCCATATAAGCGCGATATATTTAAGTTTTTCTCCTCTTAGAATAAATACGAAAGCAATCGAAAATACAAGTACAGAATGATCACTTACAAATGATGAATCTGCTGCATGCGGTACTAATTGATTGACATGATGTGTAATAAAAGGACGCGGATGATAATATACCGCATGTATAAGAACATTTACTAATAATGCAATACTAACTGAAAGTGTCGTGTATAACACCGTATATTGTTTTCGGATTGCATTTTCTTTCTTTCCATTATTGAACCATAGGATAAGCATAAATAGAATAGCTACATATGCAGCACTATTTGTAATAGCAATCATTAGCGTATCTAATAGCTTGGATGATCCAGCAAAATTATTAATCCATTGAAATACTGTGTAATTCATATTACTCTCTCCTTATTTTTTCTCATTGTACTTTAAATAAAGATACAAGTGTTCTTGATTTACACAGCATACAACATCAAAATGAAAATGGGCTTAAACTTTTCTCATCTAATTCTCATTTTGCTACTATTCATTTGACAATGGTGTAACTATTTACACGAGCTAAATATGTATAAAGGTTGTAAACCATTTTAAATAGCATGGTGAACACTCTATGCATGGATATAATACATAACATATTCATTCAAATATATTAGTTACGAAATCATATTCTTATTCCATACGAAGGGCAATATTACCGAATTGTTCTCCTTGCTGCATTCGATTTAAAGCTTGGATTGCTTCTTCTAATGGATATACTTTATCAATAATTGGTTTAATATTATGTTTCTCTATAAAATGAACCATCTCATTAAATTCTTCACGGCTTCCCATTGATGTTCCCATAATATCAATTTGATTATAAAATAATGCTCGTAACGGTAATTCGATTTTATCTCCTGAACTTGCACCAAAGTTAACGATTCTTCCATTTGGTTTTAATATATCAAAATATTTTAAGAAAGTCGCCGGACCTATACTATCTATAATTAAATCCACTTTTTCTCCATGTAGGCACTCTTCCCAATTACCAGAACTATTAAAAGAAAAGTCTGCTCCATATTTTTCAGCAGCCTTTCTTTTGTCCTCTATCCTTGAAGTAACACTCACCTTTGCTCCAATTGCTTTAGCAAATAACATAGCATAAGTAGCTACACCACCGCCAATCCCCGGAATTAGGACATGTTCTTCAGATTTTAATCTACCTTTTGTAAAAAGCGCTTTATATGCAGTTAATGCCGATAAAGATAACACACCAGATTCTTCCCACGTAAGATAGGATGGCTTTTTCACTACATTTTCAGCTGGCACAATAACATATTCGGCAAACGTTCCATCGGCTGGTCCACCTAGTACTTCAGGTAACTCTGGTATTTCATGAGTATTATTCCATCCAATACTAGGGTTAATAATAACCTCGGTATGTAGTGAAATATTTGAAACTCCTTCTCCTAGTTCTATAACAATACCTGCACCATCTGACCCTAAAACTAATGGTAGTTCCATTTCTTTCCTATTATTCATTATAAATAAGTCGCGATGATTTAAACCTGCTGCTTTTAATCTCACTTTAACTTCCCCAACATTAGGTGTTATCTCAGGTGATAATTTATATTTTAAACCTTCTATTCCATTTTTATGTTGATGTACAATAGCTTTCATTAATAATCCCCCTTTATATTATTAATGTATCGAAAATATCGAAATAAATAAAATATTTTGATTACTAAACATTAAAAAAAGAGGAAATACATCATGTATTCCTCCTTTTAAATAACTCTTACAAAAAGAATTTTCCACCTTCAACTATCAATGGGTAGCATAAGGAAATGTAATCGTAACAACTGTTCCTTCATTTTCTTTACTCTCTAATTGAATAGTTCCGTTATATTTTTCTACAAGCCGTTTTGCAATAGATAGACCTAGCCCATTGCCACCTTGTTTTCGACTTCTCGCTTTATCGACTCTATAAAAACGGTTAAGAACAAATGGTAAATCCGATTCAGGTATTCCCGTTCCATGATCTATTATGCGAATATTAATTTTCCCCGACTGTATACTTGATTCAATACAAATATACTTATTAGCTTCTTTTGTATATTTCACTGCATTATCCATTACAATAATACTAATTTGTTCTAAGTAAGATGGTGGTATTGAAACATACGCTTCATCTGCATCTAATTTCATATCAAATTGAACGTCAGGTTGCAGTACTGCAAAGTTTTGTGTAACTTGTTTTAATACGCTATTAACATGGACTCGTTCGGCTGCTATTGGATGCATCTGGTCTGATTCAGCTCTTGATAGCTCTAGCAATTCTGAAACTAATTTATTTAATCGATCTACTTCTTTTAGACTGGATTGAAGAGATTTATCCAATAATGCTGAATCATTTTTCCCCCATCGATTCAGCATTGATAAGTGCCCTTGAATAATTGTTAATGGTGTTCTTAATTCATGCGATGCGTCTTCTACAAACTGTTTTTGCTGTGTAAAAGAAGTTTCTACTTCATCCATCATTTCATTAAAAAGAATCGATAATTTTGCGAGTTCATCATTATTTTCTCGTACTGGAACTCTTTCATTTAGTCCGTTTTTCTTAATACGCTTCATCGTATCCGTTATGTTTTGGACACTTGATAAAAGCTTTTTCGTTATAAGTATCCCGCCTAAAAAACTAAACACTAATCCACATATCCCTGCAAAGACCATTACCACTAAGATAATTTTTAATAAATGATCAAATGTCTCTAAGTTTTTCGTAAGTTCAATAGTTCCCGTGAATTTTTTTGTTTGAATTGGTATGCGCTCAACTAATATTCGATCTTCTATATGTCTTTTTATAAATGCTTCATCTTGTGTAACATTTTTTGGTTCTATCCACGATTCATTAAAATCTCGCGAAACAGTAACAATGGGTTTTCCATCATTTCCGATAATACGAATCATTTGATGTTTATCAATCATGTTGTTAAGAAATTCATTACTGTTTTCAAATGTTTTGCTCGAGAGCGTATCATTTTTATCTTGAAAATATGCCGCTATTTCTGTCACTTGTCTATTTATTTGTTTCTGTTCATAATCTATAGTCCACTTATTAATTACAACAAATTGTAACGCGCTATATAAAATAAACAAAATGAATACTAGTGTAGTGGACCAAAGTGTTAATTTCCACTTTATAGGCAAATTTCTAATTCGGTACATAATGTTTTTTATCATTTCATTATATATCCAGCACCGCGGACTGTTTGGATATACTCCTCCTTATCTAAACTATGTAACTTATTACGTAGATAACGAACATATACATCGACTATATTTGTCTCAACCATTGCATCATATCCCCATACTTGGTCCAGTAAAATATCACGGGTAAGAACTCGATTAATATTTTTCATAAACATAAGCAGTAGCTCGAATTCTTTATTTGTAAGTTCAATTTCTTCATTTCCTTTAGTTATAGTTCGAGATTCAATCTGAAGCTGTAAATCTTTAAACGAAAGAAATGATGCGTGCTTTTGCTCTGTATTTTCTTCTCTCCTAAAAATCACTCTCATACGTGCTAAAAGTTCTTCAATCGCAAACGGTTTTGGAAGATAATCATCAGCTCCACTATCTAACCCTGTCACACGGTCCATAATACTATCACGAGCAGTCAACATGATAATAGGTGTACTTTTAGTTGCTCTTAGTCGACGACATACTTCCAGTCCGTTTAATCCTGGTAACATTAAATCAAGTAATATGAGATCGTAATTCTTTTCAAGTGCTGCTTCTAATCCCTTTCTTCCATCAAGTTGTATATCTACTATATATCCTTCATACTTTAATTCTAATTCTAAAAAATCTGCTAAGCTTTCCTCATCTTCAATAATTAGTATATGTTGCAACGATACTTCCTCCTATACGATTAAATGAATAAGTAATCCTATTCCGAATAAAACCGCAATGAATTGATGTACTTTTCGATACATCTTCAATTTTGTTTTCTGATTAGATTTCTGTAAACCAAATCCTGCAACCCCTAATGCTATTAAGGTTAAAAGAGAAAATATACCACTGTATATTAGTATTATATGACGACTTCCTTTTATTAAAAAGTAAACACCGTGAGTAGCCGCAACAGCTATTACAGTGTAACCAATTAGTATGTGAAACCGTTTTATAAAAAGATATAGCTCTTTAATTATTTTAAATCCGTGCATGTTTTTCTTCTTTAAAAATAACCATATATGACGTAAGAACCATGATGATGCAGCTAGAATTGCCCCATATTCACCGAAAGAACCTAATTTCTTATTTAACCATTGTACATTTAATACATTCCCGTACGTAACATTAATAAATAGCACTTCCACACTACAAATAATAATAGTAATACCTATTATTTTAACGTACATATGAAAATATTTATTTCTTAGTATCTTCTCCATTTTATTTAATCCCCTTTTGACTCAAAAGCTCTATAATCAGCAGTGTATCAAGCAAAAGAGAGAATAACATGAGAGAAAGATTAAAATAAAATGAGAATCTGCAAATTACTTATATTTTGTTTATATCCTTTTTGGCCAATTTTAATATGTTGCAAATAAACGGTGCTTTTGCATTTGTATATGAAACACGATCAAAAGGATATGTAGCAGCAAGTTTCTCTTTTAATTTTCTATATTCTTCACGTGCCCACTCATGATTTTTTAGAAATTCTCGAAATAATAGGTTGTTCTTCCATTCCTCACTATTATAAATATAAACATGCAAATGATGACTACCCGCTCTCCATTTCCCTTTTCTAAAAAAACGCCAATTAAGTGTTTCTTTTGGAACATATTCATAGCCAATTTCCGCTAGGGGTTCCCTCCAATTTTCGGTAATTTGTAAATTTGTTACGCCAATCATCATATCAATAAGAGGTTTAGCCCCTAATCCTTCTACGGCCGTGCTTCCTATATGTTCAATAGCAATAATTTCTTCATTTAGTAACGGCACAATTTTATTTTTTTCATTTAAAAACTCTGTATGCCAATAATGTTCGTACGGTTTAATTAAGATTTTTCCATCCATTTTCTTTCCTCCTTATAACTATACATCATTATATTTATAAAATTTAATTTTATTAACATAGGGATTTTACAAAATATGTCGAATATTATAATAGACAACTTAATTATACTAAATATGAGGTGAATCATGAAAGATATTCCAGTTGAAATTCAATTAAATACTGTCACATTCCAACTAAAAAATTATCATAATTTTGATTGGCTTACGAAACTAGGAACAGTATTTGCAGTTTTTGACCAACAAGATTCCGGTAATATAAGTTTCGGTGTTGAAAAGAATGGGAAAAAGAAGTTTATTAAATATGCAGGGGCACAAACACTCGCATATAATGCTTCTACAAATGAAGCTATAAAAAGATTAAAAAACTCAGTTACTATATACAATGAATTAAAACACGTTTCTCTTATAAATTTAATTGATCACTACCCTTTACAACATGGATATGTTTTAATTTTTGATTGGTTTGACGGTGAATGTCTTCACCCGCACTGGAGTTTCCCACCCCCAGCAAAATACAATGATCCTAATTCACCATTTTATAAATATAAGAAATTATCCGTTAAAGACAGACTGATTTCATTAAATTCTATTTTAAATTTCCATACTTACGTTGAACACAAACACTATGTAGCTATTGATTTTTATGACGGTAGTATTTTATACAACTTTAAAACTAATGAAACAAAAATTTGTGATATTGATTTATACAGTAACACACCGTATGTAAATAAGATGGGGCGACTGTGGGGATCATCTCGTTTTATGTCACCTGAAGAGTTTCAACTTAACTCTATAATAGATGGAAAAACAAACGTATTTAATATGGGGGCTATAGCTTTTGCACTTTTAGGTGGCGGGCAAGATCGTTCCTTTATAAAATGGGAAGCTGGCGAAGGATTATATGAAGTAGCATACCGTGCTGTAAATGAAAATCGTAGTAAGCGCTATGCGTCAATGGAAGAGTTTAATAATGCATGGTTAAAAGTCTATAACGCTGAAAAGCTATAAAAACTACATACATTATAAAAGTACATGTAAAACTTGTACTTTTATAATGTATAATACATATGGGATTGAAATTCAGGATAACGGGGCATGTATTATGAACTTTGTTTACATTAATCAAAATGTTTTAAATAATCTTCTTTATATTTTAAGCAGTATTTTTGTTTTTTACTTTATTTATGATAGTGGGTACTTCGGGAAGAAATATAAGAAACTACTTATCATTCTTTGTACGAGCATCCCACTAATTTTATGTATGCGGTACCCTATCTATATGGATGAAAATTGTATTCATGATTTAAGACAAATCCCCTTTTTAATTGGTACACTTTATGGTGGATTTCCTGTCGGTATTGCATTACTCATGATTTTATTAATTACACGTTTTATGTTTTATGGTTTTAGCCTGTTAACAATCATTGTTTATGGAACGATGTTAATAATTACAGCATTCGCATCATCAAAATTTAAAACATACAATCGGAAAACGAAAGTAGCTTCATCTATGTTTTTAACTTTTTTCCTTGCAATATTTACAACTGTAATTGTTTTAACTCTATCAGATTTTGAAGTGAATAATTTGTACATTATTTATTTCATTCTATTACCCACTATTTTAATATTATTTATGGTCTATTTTAATGAAGTTTTAAAAGATGCAATATTCATGCGATCAAAATTAATAAAAGTTGAAAAAATGGAGATTGTCAGCCAACTCGCTGCAAGTATTTCACATGAAGTAAGGAATCCATTGACTGTTGTAAAAGGATTTACACAACTTTTAAAAACACCAAATATAACTCAACAATCCAGAGATGAGTATATTGAACATATTCTTGAAGAGTTAAATCGTGCACAAGCAATTATTGATGATTACTTAACTTTTGCCAAACCGGCTTCAGAAAAACTAGATCATATTTCAGTGGAGCACGAGTTAACTCGGGTTATTAATATGATGTTGCCTTTTTGTAACATGAATAATATTAATATTACAAAAGAGTTCTCAGCGGGAACAATTATTGGTAATACACAGCATTTCCATCAATGTTTTTTAAATTTAATAAAAAACAGTATAGAAGCAATGCCATGTGGCGGTAATCTAATTATTTCTGCAACTGTTAGTAATAATACGGTCATAATAAGGATTCAAGATAGTGGAATTGGAATGTCGCAAGAGCAAATTAATCGATTTGGCGAACCGTATTTTAGTACAAAAACGAAAGGTACTGGTTTAGGTACGATGGTTGCTGTGAAAATTATCGAAACGATGCGAGGCACATTGAAAATCCGAAGTGTTATAAATAAAGGAACTACTTTAACTATCACATTACCTAAATACAGTAATGAAGAGATTTCGTATAATAAATGAAAAAGGAGCTATTAAGCTCCTTTTTCATTTATTTCGATACAAAAAGTATCTGCTATGTTTTTTAAAGTTTACATTTTGTAGAGATTAATTAGAAATTAGTATCCTTAGCTCCAACAGCTACATCCAACAATAATTAATAAAATAAATAACACAACTAATAATGCGAAACCTCCACCAAAACCACAAGAACCGCCGAAACTCATATTTTTTCCTCCTTTTGGTTTGAAAACTAATAGGTAGTTGATCATTTTAACTGGTTCGTATTATACAGTATGTGTATCTCCCTTTTTTGAGCATGTCTTCATAAAATTAGTAAAAGCACTCTATTGAGAGTGCTTTAAAATGGGTACCAGAAACTCTTGAATACATTTACTTTTAAGTACACTGCAATAATTAAAATGATAATACCAACAAAAAGAGTGATGTAATCTACTTTTTGAGCATTCTTTGCATAGTACCACGTACGTTTGTCTTTCTTTCCAAACCCTCTTAAATCCATTGCATTTGAAACCGTATCAATTCTTTCTAAAGAATGAATAATAAGTGGCCAAAAAATCAAAATACGATTTTTCATAAGAATCCATAAACTTGCTTCTCCCTTTTCAAAAGGTACGCCTCTTGCCTCCTGTGCATGTTTAATGATTATATATTCAGATTGAATGTTTGGTATATAACGCAGTGCAATATTTATTGCATATGTAATTTTATAAGGAATGGTAAATTTATTTAAGCTGCTGACAAATTCACTTGGATGAGTTGTATAAATAAAAAGAAGTGTAAATGGTAATAACGTAAAATATTTCAATGAAAGTGTAGCGGCATAAAATAAAGTTTCATATGTAATTGTTGCATAACCTATATGAAAAAAAGAGGTATACGTTCCCGTTAATTTCGATCCATGGGTGGGCGTAATGAAAAGAATCATAACGGAATTTAATAAACTAAATGTAAATATAACGCTGAAAACAACTATAATTTTACGCAATTGAATTTTTGCAATTAAGAGGCCGATACATCCAATAATAAATAAAATTAGCAATATACGAAAATCAAAAAATAAAAAAGTAAGTGTCATACAAAATATAAATAAAGATAATTTAATTGCACCATCCATACGATGAAAATACGTATTATGCATATTCCTCCCTCCTATTAGCCTCAATATAAAGTTTCACAAACTTTTCTGGAGTTGGAATTCCGCTTAATTTAGCTAGTTTTATTAATGAAATCTCCCGTAGATTAGCTCTTTGTAACGTTCCTTGATCCCCTAATACAGCGGATACAGTATTGTCCGCAATGATTTTCCCTTCATGCAGAACTACCGCTCGATCTGCGTATTCTAAAGCAAGATTCATATCGTGTGTGATAAAAATAAAGGATATGCCCTTTTCAGCCAATGTTCTTATAAACGACATAAACTGTTTGTAATGGTAGTAATCTTGCCCAGCTGTCGGCTCATCTAATATAATAAGTTTTGGGTTTGTTGTAAGTACAGAAGCAATAGTTAGTCTCTTTTTTTGCCCGTAGCTTAATGCCTGAATTGGCCAATTACGAAATGGGTATAATCCACAAATTTTCAAAACAACTTCCACTCTACTACTAATTTCTTCTTTAGAAACCTTTTTTAATTTTAATGTGAATGAAACCTCCTCTAAAACAGTACGTTGTGTAATCATATGATTTGGGTTTTGCATAACATACGAAATAACTTCGCCACGTTTACGGATAGACCACGTATTTATGTTTTCTCCAGCGAATGTAATTCTCCCATTTTTTGTTTTATTTATTCCTATTAGACTATGAGCTAATGTCGATTTACCTGCTCCATTATGACCCAATAATGCTACTATTTCACCTTCTCTTATTGAAAGGTTTATATCTTCTAATGCTATATGTTTATTATTATACGAAAATGATAAATTTTCTATTTGACATACTTCTCTATTTTTATGTGTGTCTTCAAATGAAACTTGTTTCTGCATCCAATTCTTCATTACGCTATTAACTTTTTCATTACAAAGATTTTCAATTGGGAACAACAGGTTATTGTTATTGACAAAATTTAATTTCTTTAGAACTTCTATATAAATAGGTTCTCTTAGCCCGATATTTGGTAATATATTAGATGCTAATATTTTATCCGGTGAACCCATCGCAACAATTTCTCCTTCATCGATTAAAATAATTTTGTCTAAATCAAGGTTTAAAATTTCTTCTATTCGATGTTCAATAATTACAATTGTTTTATTATATTTCTCATGAATATCTTTAATGAGTTCTATAGTATTCAAACTACTTGCTGGATCTAAGTTAGCTAACGGTTCATCAAATAATAATATATCTGCATTTGTCGTTAGCAGACCTGCAAGAGAGACTGTCTGTTTTTGACCTCCTGATAATTCATGAGGACTTTGTGCATGAAAATTCTGCATGTTTACTTTTTTTAAAGAATCATTAACAATTTTTTTCATTTCATTTTGATTTATACATTCGTTTTCTAATGAAAATGCTACATCTTCTTCGACAGTAAGACCAATAAATTGTGAATCTTGATCTTGTAATATTGTTCCTACATGTTTACTCTGTTCAAAAATACTTCCCTCTCTCGGATCCTTTCCAGCTATTAAAATATTACCAGTACTAATCCCTTCGTAAGAAAATGGGATTAGCCCATTAATACAATGAGCTAATGTTGACTTACCTGAACCACTTCTTCCAGCTATTAGTACCTTTTCCCCTGGATATATATGAAATGTAATTTCTTTTAAAGTAGGCTGTGCGGCATGCCCATATTGAAAGGTAAATTGTTCAAAAGATATAATTGGTTGCATGTATACATCCCTACTTTTCAATTTTTAAATGTGTATGTTTCTTATTTGCTTTAGCTAGACCAATCGTGATTGGTAATCCAAGAACTAAAAATACGATAATGTCTGAAATGGTTGCTCCTAGTACTTGTATAACGATTTTGTCAAACGGTTCTCCCATCACAATAATATCGAATGCACCAGCAAATATAATGGCAATGACAATTCCAACTAACCCCGCTATTGCAAAATAAGAAATATCACGGTTATTATACGCTCCATTTTTTACACTGAAACCAGTTCTTTTTTGTATAAGACCCATTGAAAATCCGATAATCCCCGAACTAAACACCCATCCCCACCAAATACCCCAACCAGCGATTGTATCTGTAACGGTATGACCAATAAGCCCTATTAATAGTCCTGCCACTGGGCCAAATAACGCACCAAAAACTGTTAATATAGCCAATGCTGGTTTAACAAATGTATTGGGTGCGATAGAAAATCCCCAAAGCCCTAATACCCCGTATAAAGCTGCTCCAATTCCGATTGCTACTACTAGTTTTGTCGTTAATTTGTTCATTACAATTCTCCTCTCCTATTATCCCGCTTTTAATACTCTATATTTATTTTGAAAATGAATTATGCATCGACACTTCCTTTCTATACAACAAAAAATGACCCCTTAAATTAAGAGGTCATTTTCTTTCACGTACAAGAATCCTCTTATCTTTCAAAAGACATATAAATGTCCTCTGCGGAATTAGCACCTTCCTATGCATTTACATAGGGGTTGCTGAGGCTTCGTAGGGCCGTTCCCTCTACCTCTCTGGATAAGTATGTATTTGTAATCTGTATTATGGCACTAACAATTAAAAAATTCAACACTTTTCTTAATATTTTTATTTTTCTATAAATAGTTCTTCTAAATCATTGTATTCTTATAGGAATTATGAAATAATGAATTCAAAATTGTTACGGGAGGAATACATGATGAAAGTTATTGGCCTAATTGGCGGACTAAGTTGGGAATCAACATCGTTATACTATAAACATATAAATACACTAACCCTCTCTCAATATGATCAAAATGCGAAGCTTGTTTTATATAGCATGGACTTTGGTGAGGTAACTACATTATTACAAAATCATCAATATGAAGAAGTGAAAAATGAATTAGTCACAGTAGCCAAAAAGGTAGAAAAATCTGGAGCTGAATGTTTACTAATGTGTTCTAATACTGTACATCTATTTGCTGAGGAAGTAGAACAAGCAATATCAATCCCACTTCTTCATATCGGTGATGTAAGTGCTACAGAAATGGTAGAACAGAATATAAAACGTATCGGACTATTAGGAACAAAACAAACGATGGAACAAGATTTCTATACATCACGACTAGCAAAATATAACATTGAGACAATTATCCCAAATGACGAAGAAAGAACTTTTATCCATCACGTCATATTAAACGAATTAAGTAGAGGCATTATTTCAGAAACTTCAAGGGAGAAACTAATACAAATTACCAATTCATTAATTCAAAACGGTGCGGAAGGTATATTACTAGGCTGTACTGAAATACCATTGCTTATTTCCCAAAATGACCTTACTGTTCCTGTTTTTGATACTGCTTTTTTACATGCAAATACTGCTGTACAATTTGCTGGATAATAATATAAAAGCATAAAGGTAGATCCTCTATGCTTTTATATTGTCCGAACTATTTATTTAAAAGAGCATCAATAACTGCAATGGCTCTTTCGGAACCACCACACTCTAAAAAACTTTCATTCAGTTTTCGAATGCCATGTTTATACTTTTTATTTGAAAGAACGTCTGTTACCGCCTCTTTTAAAGTTTGCACATTAACATGCTCTTTCAATAATCTATGTGCTGCCTCAAGCTCAGTTAATCTTTGCGCTATCATAGGTTGATCTTTATCATGCGGTATTATCACAAATGGGACATTGTAATAAATTGCATCGTGCACACTATTCATTCCACCATGTGTAATAAAAACATCTGCTTCACTTAATATTTCTGATTGAGGTACGTAAGGGGCTATAATAAAGTTGTCTGGCGTTTGCTTAATTTTTGAAATATCATTTCTATCACCGATCGCCATTACTACAATCCCTTCGAAATTTGAAAAAGCATCAATACAAGTATTAAAAAATGGTTCGAGCCCTTCAAGAAGTGTTCCCATTGAAATATAAATAACTTTCTTTTTTGAAAGCAATTCAAGTGGAAACGTTGCATTTGTTTTGCGCTTTATAATACTCGGTCCAATAAAAACATTGTTTTCTCCGAACGAATCGCTATTAGGTTGAAAATAACGACTTGTATACACGAGACTAATATCTCCCTTATTATGCATAAATTGAAGATTATTTTTGGGCTTTACTCCAAATTCATGTTCCATTTGATACAGTAACTTTTCAGAGAGTTCATCGGGTTGGAATTGTATTTCTGCATTTGGATGAAAAGGCAAGGTTTCCAATAATTCTGGTGGAATTAAAAATATAGGAGAGGAAACTATGCCTGGAACTTGTAAATATTCCTTTACTAACTCTCCGGCACCAAATATATCATAAACTACGAAATCAAAATTTATGCTTTTACATAATTCTTTCGTAATTTCTAATATATATAAAGAAGTTTGAACATGTACATGAAAGAAAGATTTTAATCCATATGAAGTTTCATTATCAATAGAAATCTCCTTTAATAAATCCGGATGAGTATGTACAATAGCCCCCAAAACTTCAAGCCTTTCCTTAAAGTTTTCCGTTGTAATATAGTGTACGTTATCTCCTCTTTCAGTAAAGGCCTTTACTAAACTTAATGTAGGATTTACATGTCCCTCTGCAGGAAAATTAACTATTAAAATATTCAACACGTATTTCTCACTCCTTACAATTCAATGTTCTTATTAATCGTACTGTTATTATTACAAGCAATCTTCCTCTAATAGTCCCAATATGCTTACTACTTTAGGTTGATAAATAATTATCAGTCATCGGAAAAGGCATCTACATAAGTAGATGCCTAACTGTGATAAGGAGTGTTCTGTGAGGTTAGGATAAGCTTTTCTGCTTGTCCTATGCTATCAATATATGAATTATTTTATAAAACGTGAATAGTTAATAGAATTATTTTAACCATTTTATTTGATCAAATGGATAATATACCATTTTCACTTTACCTATTACATGTGACTCATCGATAAGTCCAAGTGTATTCCTACTATCTTTACTATGATTTCGATTATCACCTAATACAAATAATTTATGCGAGGGAACTTTCATTTCTCTAAAGTTTGAAAAATGATTTGATACTTGTGACATATCTAACTGTATATACAACTCATCTCGCTTTTTACCGTTAATATATACCACATCGTTTCTTAATTGTATGTTATCCCCTGGTAATCCAATAATTCGTTTCACGTAGTATGTAGGCTCGTCTTCTTTTTTTATTATTACAACATCACCATGATGAAAAGAAGAAAAATAGACACTAGCCTTATTAACTAGTATGCGATTATTTTCATTCAAAGTAGGTTGCATCGAAATTCCTTCTACCATACAAAATAAAAATGACTTATTAATAATAATAATTCCTATTATAATTAAAATATAGCTACATATTTTTCTCCAATCTTTTAGAATCAATTGCTTCATATATACCTCATTTCTAATCTATTCGTATGTAAAAACGTCTCTAGTTCATATAAATGCTAGAGACATTTCGTATATTTTAATTCTCTTTAGAGTCATCTATTTTTGGTGCTTCGCCAGTTAATCGCTTATTTTTTAAATCAAAATAAGCATCTAAAACTTCTTTTCCAATATCAGAGTTAATACCAGACTTATCATTTATAACCCATGGTACTACAACGGAAAATGCTACTTCTGGATCATCATAAGGCGCATATCCCGCTAATGTTAAATTATAGCATTCTCTACGTTCACCTTTATCATTTCTGCCAATATTACTTTCTCCACCATATACAGTCTGTGCGGTTCCTGTTTTACCAGCAGGTTTATATGATGCTTTTTGAAACGCCCTTACTCCCGTTCCATCCCCTTCTTGGAAAACTCTTCTAAACCCTTCTTTTACTTGATTTATATAATCTTCTTTCATATCCACTCTATTTAAAACAACTGGTTCTATTGATTGCACCACTTTGCCGATTTCATCTTTCTGCACGGTTTGTTCTCTAATCTCTTGAACAATTTGTGGTTTCATACGATACCCACCATTTGCAATAGTAGAAATATATTGTGCAAGCTGAAGTGGTGTATACGTATCATACTGACCAATGGAAAAGTCTAATAAGAAACCAGGCTGATTATCTTTTCTCCCTATTTGTCCAGCTGTTTCATTCGGTAAATCAATGCCCGTTGGAACACCTAAACCGAATTGCCTGAAATAATATCTCATTTTATCAAAGTATTCTTGTTTAATATCTAGTGAACTATTTTTCACATAATCCACACCTGCAATTTTTAATGCTGTATTAAACATATAGACGTTAGAAGAAACTTGTAAAGCTCTTAGATCATCAATATTTCCGAATTCTTTCCAAGACTTTTTCTCCTTAGTTCCTTTGAATTTCATAGGTGCGTCATAAAAGTATGTACCTGGTGTTATAGCTTTTGTTTCAAACCCTGTTAACACTGTCGCACCTTTCACAGTTGATCCAAGCTCATATGAACTTGTCATCGTGCCTAAAGCGTAATCTTCAACTTCAGTTTTCCCGTCTTTTTCTACTAACTTTTTCCCAGCCATTGATAATACTTGACCATTTTTCGGATTCATCATTACAACGAAAGCACGGTCCAACATCGATTCTGAACCTTTGTATGCCTTTAATATTTTTTCTATGCTCTCTTCAACTTTTTTCTGTAATTCCATATCTATTGTTAAAGTTAAATTCTTGCCGCTTTTCCCTTCGGAAACTGTTTCCGTTCTAATCGTATTATCTTGTTTATCAGCAAGACTTCTTACTTCTTTCTTCGTACCATGAAGTACATCTTCATATTGTTGTTCGATGTAACTTTTCCCGACCCTGTCATTCCGGCTATAATCACGCACTAAATAATAATCTAATCGTTCACGTGGTAATCCTTCATCAGCATTCGAAACATTTCCAAGTACCGAGCGGAATAAACCATCATTAACATAGAAACGCTCCCAATCAACTGATGCATCTACCCCTGGGAGGTTTGCTAAGTTTTCACTAATCACAGTATATTCCTTTTCACTAACATTTTTTTTAATAATTTGAGGTGCCATTTGATAACCTGAAGTCATTTTACTTTTAATAGCCAACACTTCTATATCTTGAGCTGTTAATTCTTGAAGGTTTTTATCTGAAACTCGTTTTCTCTTTAACTCTTCAGTTTTTTTATCTAGCTCTTTTCCGGCAATATCATTTTCTCTAAACTTATCTATTTCTTTTTTAGATACTAAATTTTGAGCAACCTTTGGATTTAATTGTATCCAAAAATCTTTCTTATCTGTCTCGGTTAACTTATCTATATCTTCTTGCGGCATTTCAATTATTTCTGCAAGTTGTCTTGCAGTTTTTAGCATTTCTTCCGATTTTACACCTTTCACCTTTGTATATGTAATCGTACGTAAAGACTTATTGTCAACAACTGGATTACCTTCGCGGTCATAAATTTTGCCACGTGGTACTGTAAGACTAACAGTTGCATTCTCTCTTTTTTCTACTTCATTCTTATATGTTTCTCCATCGAAAATTTGCACTTTACCTAACTGGATTATAATTCCAGAAAATAATAAAAATACACAAAAGAATAAAATATTTAACCGTATTGGTATTGGCCAACCGTTCTTCTTTTTTTGCTTTTTCACCTTGTTATAATCTCCTCCCTACATCACTTTCGTTTCATTACTTACTATATGTAGTCTCCATATAGTAAGTAATATTATTTTTTAAACATTACGTTGTATGAATATTAATATAATGTTTAAAACTTAATAGAAATTTAAGCAATGGTAAAGAAAAGGTAAAGTTTACTAAATAAAATTTAAAAATACGCAATAACAAAGGGCTTAGTTTTCACTAAGCCCTTTGTTATTGCGTATTTAATTATTTACGAGTTATATAGAGCGTATTGTTACGGATCTATCTTCACTCTTTGATATGGACGGTTCATTTTGAAATTTTGGTAAGTAAATCGTTACAGTTGTCCCGGCGCCAACCTCACTCATAATACTAATAGTCCCATGGTGACTTTCAATGATTTTATAACTTAGCATCAATCCGATTCCTGTTCCTTTTTCTTTCGTACTATAAAAAGGTTCACCCAATCTCTTAATTCTTTCTTCTGGTATCCCTATTCCTTCGTCTACTACATCTATTATGATACCACCTTCATTCATTTCTTTAATATGAATTGAAATCTTCCCGCCATCTGGCATCGCTTCAATTGAATTTTGCAAAATATTAATAAATACTTGTTTTAATTGATTTTCAGAGCATTCAATAATCATCTCTTTGGAATCTGTAAATAACTCAACTTGAATGTTTGTCATAATTGCTTTTGTGTTAATTAACGACACAACATTTTTGAATATTTGACAAATATTTTTCTTCTCAGTAGGGATTTCATCTGTTTTAGCAATCGATAAAAATTCCTGAAGGATTGCTTCAATTCTCTCGATTTCAGAAAGCATAAGATTAAAATATTTTTCTTGATCCTCTTTGTTAATTTGGAATAATTGTATAAATCCTTTTATTACAGTTAAAGGGTTCCTCACTTCATGTGCTACACCGGCTGCTAATTGACCAATTGCCGCAAGTGTATCTGATTTATTTAGCAATTCTTCTGCCTTTTTCCGCTCTGTAATATCGCGGACAACAATCATAATTTTATCTTGTAATAATGGTAAACATCTAGCTTCAAAGAAATCGATACTTTCATTAATTGTTAGAGGGTATTCTACAATTACATTCTTTCCTTCTTCTTTCAATTGGCGAATTGCTTCTTGAAATTGCTGTGCTACTGGAGACGGTAATATTTCGTAAAACTTTTTTCCCATAAAAGCTTCTGCGGGTACGTAAAATTTTGTAGGAGATCCTGCTTTATAATCTATAATTGTCCCATCGTCTTCTGTTAAAAAACATAAATCTGGTAAAGCTTTAAAAATTAATTCTAATTCAGAGGTTTGTTGTTTTAATTGCCCTTCTATCGCTTTTAAATGTGTAATATCTACCCCAACAGCCCAGTAACTAAATCCTGTTACAGGAAACTGCTCAGATATATTGGACCACATTATCGTTTTAATTTCACCATTTTTACATGTTAAACTCATTTCCCAATCTCTAAAATTTTTTCCACGAGTCAAAAATTTATTTTGTATTTGATGGCGATAATTATGGTCAGGATACAGTAATTGAAGAGCGTTTGGATTCCCAATTATTTCTTCAGCAGTATAACCTGTTACAATCTCGCATTCTCGATTCCACAAAACAAAATCTCCATTATAGTCAAGCGCATCCACCATAACAGGCATGTTTTGTAAGATCGTATGTAGTTCTTCCTCTTTTCGAGAAAGTAACGATGTATTTTTACTTTGAACTGCTTTTTTCACCCCAGCTATAATGAGGTTAGAAAGCATTTCAAAATATTTTTGACAATTGAAAATTTCGCTTCGTTTGGACCATACAACAAAAGATCCTAAATATTGATTGTATAAGAAAAGGGGGATTTCAATTTTGGGAAGTTTACATACTTTCATTTCATTAATTCCAAATGAAAATATACATTCGTTTTCAGCATCAAGAAGTTGATGTGATATGTTGGTTAATTTATAAAATTGTTCTGCCATGGTTTCTATTGTACTCACATCAATAAGTTCCATTAGCCGCGCATTCATTCCTTTTTCACCTCGATATGTAAAATTTATACAAATTCAAAATTCATACTTCTTCATTATACGAAGAAAGTGCTCCTAGGTATATAGCTGTAGAATAATTATTCGAACAAATTCTATTTTTCAATTAAAAACAGAAAATAATATGGGAGTGTTACGCGCTGCTAGTAGCAGTATAAAAATACAATAAACGTAGAATTCACAAAAAATTCACAACTTTCATGAAAAATATAAACATTTATTCCAATATATTCTATATAATGAGGTGTAATAAGGCTTCTATGAATCTCATAGAATACCTTACCCCTAATAAAAAGAAAAAAAGAATCTATTTGGATTCTTTTTTTCTTTTTTTATTACATTACATATTTATATAAAGCATGTGCGACACCATGTTCTTCATTTGTTAACGTTTCGTATTGACACATCGCTTTTATTTCTTCAACTGCATTTCCCATTGCAATTGATATATTTGCTTTCTCCATCATAGAAACATCGTTTAAGCCATCGCCTATTGCTACAGTGTTTTCAACTGGAATATTAAGATGTTCTGCTAAAGTATATAATCCATTTCCTTTTTGAGCATCTCGATGATTAATCTCTAAATTATGCCAATAGGAAGATGTAATAGCTAAATCCGTATTATGCAGAAACGTTTCTTTTAATTTTTTTAATTTCTCTATGTCATAAGAAAACGGTAAAAGTTTATGCACATGTATATCCATTTCTACAATTGGTTTACAGCTTTCTGTACTATGAAATGCTGTATGCTCAAGGTATAATGCAGCAATCGTTTCTAACTCTTTCAAATCGAAATTTTCTTTTGCATTCCTCACATACTCGATTTCATTACGTACACTCTCTACTCCATAATCCGGTACATACACACCTTTATTAGTATAAAGCTGATAATACAAGCCATTCTCTTCAAGATATTCTACAATCTCAAGTGCCTGCATATTTTGAATTGGATATCTCTTCATCATTTTTTTATCTTTATATATAAGTGCACCATTTTCCGCAATAATCGGACACTCCAAATCAACTTCTAACAAAAGTCGTTCAATATCCACAATAGAACGTCCTGTACAAATTGCTACAACATGGCCAGCTTCTTGACATTTCCGAATTGCTTCTGCATTCTCTTTACTAATCATTTTATTCCCTGAAAGAAGAGTTCCATCTAGATCAATTGCGATTAATTTCATTATTTCTTCACCACTTTCTATAAATACACGAGTTTTTATTAAATAAAAGGTATCGTTTTCATACGAATCTCGTGAAGCACTCCTTATTTATAATTTATGAAAAGCGTTTCAGGTCAAGAAATAATTAAAAATAAAATCCAAAGCTGTTCTTTTTAAAGAAAAGCTTTGGATTTTAAGCTACGAATTATAACTAATATATTTTGTCTCACACATGTATACGTTTTTTTCTTCTGTTGGTATATATACTTTAAACTTTTCTAAACGTTTTCCGTATATATGAATAGTGATTGCGCTTTCATTTTCGGATATTTCTAGAATATGACAATCAGCTGGTGGAATTACTTTATCTGTTTCGCCTTCTCCCAAATAAAGATTTCCTGTATGTGTTAAATAAGAAAGTGAATTTCCAAGTTGCTTCGTTTGAACAAAGTTCTGCACCATTATCCTTCCTGAAAAAACACCTTCTACTCCCCATGTGCCATCATGATCATGTAATGGTGTAGATTGTCCATCTTTCCATACGAGAGCTAATACTTCAAAACGTTTTAACGGATCTTCATACAGTAAGTGTCGTGCATATTGAGCCGAATTCGCCTTCTGTTTATCTAATGGAAGCCATGTTTTCTTTTCTAAAAGTTCTTCTAGTAATGTTTCAATTTCACACACGATTTGTTCTTCCAATAAATCACCATCTATTAAATCAGTTACAGCTTTAATAAATATTTGAAACGTTTTACTCCCATTGCACGTTAACATAAGCATCCTCCTCTACTCTTTTTTCACACACCTCCATACTATAAAACACACTAAAATTTTACAATTGAGAAATAAAAAAACAAGGTACAATACAATGTACCTTGTTGAACGTTTTATTGAGTTTTTAAGCGAATAGGTAAGTATTTTAAGGTTTGCTCATTTTCCAATATACATGTTTCTAAATTATAAGATGGAGATAATTCTATTTTTTCGAAAGCATTTATAAAGGTACTTAATGCAATCTCAGCTTCTAAACGTGCAAGCGGTGCCCCCAAACAAAAGTGCGGACCTTTACCAAAGGTTAAATGTTTTTCATTTCCTATGCGGTGTAAATTATACTTAGAAGCATGTGAGAATTTGTTCTCATCTAAATTTGCTGCACTAACCCATGCAACAATCATTTGATCCTTTTTCATTAAGGGACCAAATATGTTTGTATCCTCTGTAATCCTCCGAGCTAATGTAACTGGAAAGCGATAACGTAATACTTCCTCAATTGCTTTTACAACTAATTTAGGTTCTTCTCTTAATTCTTGATAAATTCCAGGTGAATCCACTAAAAAGCAATAAAAACTATTAATAATTAAATTTGTAGTCGTTTCATTCCCAGCAGCTAAAAGTCCTATTGAAAAAGTTACAATTTCTTCATCAGTTAACCTTTCCTCTTCATACTCCGCTCGTATTAAATCTGAAATAATATCATCCGTTAAGTGATATCGTTTTTCTTGGACAATCGGAAGAAGGTATGCTTTAAATTCATTTAAAGCAACTCCTTTCTTCGTGTCCAGATCATTAAACTTTTCTTTACTATACGGCATAAATAAAATATCAGACCATTCTTTAATTTGTTTACGGTCTGTAGTTGGTACTCCTAATAGATCTGATATAACAGTAACAGGTAAAGGTGCAGCAAATTGATTAACAATATTAACTTCATCATACTTTTCTATATTTTTTACAAGTTCATCTGCAATAGTTTGTATACGAGGTTTCCATTGTTCTAAACTTCTTGGAGTAAATGCTTTCGAAACTATTGAACGTACATTACGGTGTTCTGGGGGATCAGAAGAATTTATATTTATTTTCGTTTCTAAAGGTGGTATTGAAAATTGTCTACGTTCCCTTCTACTAGAAAATAAGCGAAAATCTGATAGAACACGGTTCACATCCTCATACAGAAACACATTCCATACGTCTTGTTCTTCATCATAATAAACAGGGTGATTGTCTCTCATATACTGATACCAATCATAAGGATTCCATAACTCTTCTTTTGTTTTTAGCTTTGAAATTTCATGAACTAAAATAACATTTTCAGGTGAAGTCATAGTTCTTTCCTCCCTTTTCTTTTACAATAAAAGTGATAGGTAGGCTTTACAAAGATGTATAGACTAACATATGTTATTTTAACATATAGAGAGCTGGAATTTTCAAATAAGAACTTGAGAAACATATTAGGGGGATTACTATGTACGTTGATATTTTACTACTAGCTGAATTAACGACAGGACCAAAACACGGCTATGAAATAAAGAAAAATATTCAAAATCGCTTAGGCGGGAATTTTGAATTGAATCATAATATGCTTTATCCTGCGCTTCGACGTTTTGAGGACATGGGGGCTATAATGAAAGAAATTCATCAACAAGTCGGAAAACCAAACCGAAATATATATGAAATAACAGAAACAGGCGAAGAAATTTTTTATGAAATGCTAAGAGAGTTTCCTGAAAAAATTGCGACAAACAATACTGAATTCCTTGTGCGTATCGCGCTCTTCGAAAAACTTGATTACGAGGCTAGAAAAGAAATTTTGACTACGCGCCAAAACGTGCTTCAAGAACAACTTACAGCCATCCAATCCCTTGACGTTGTCTCACCTTTTATTACAGAAGTTGTTGAATTTACTAAATCACGTATTGAACATGAATTACATTGGATTATATCTCTTATGAAGAAAATATAAAAAATAACAAGAAAAGTAAAAAATAATGAATGAAAATGAGATTTATTATCAATACTATAATTAATAAAAGGGCAACCTCGATTTGGCTACCCTTCAAAAATTTATACTTCTGGATCGAAAGTTTTGCAATCTGTTTCTTCAGTTGTAGATGCTTGTTTTCCTTTATGACTAACTACATAAATTGCATCTGCACTACATTTATTACCGTTACTCCAAAATTTACAGTTATTCACTTCGCATAATACATCTTGTGCCATAGTATCACACCTCCTTGTTCTTTTTATCATTAACAAAATTCGGGGGTATGATACTCTTTGGCATGCATTTTTTATTTTCTTTTTAGCTTTCTTAATGATTCTATATCCCCTCGTACAATAGTATCAACATTTTCGGTTATTTTTTCAATGTCAAAATTCCACCATTGAATCTGCAATAATTCATCTATTATTGCATTTGAAAATCTCTCTTTTATTTTATTTGCAGGATTTCCACCAACAATTGTATATGGTGCGACATCTTTAGTCACAACAGATTTAGCTGCAATTATTGCACCATCACCTATTTTTATTCCAGGCATAATAGTTGTGTCCATACCAACCCAAACGTCATTTCCAATCACTGTATCTCCTTTATAGGGCAGATCAGATAACTGTGGTGTGAATTTCTCCCAGCCATTCCTAAAAATATTAAATGGATATGCCGAAAATCCATCCATTCGATGATTCGCTCCGTTCATAATAAAGGTAACTCCAGACGCAATGCAACAAAATTTACCAATAACGAGACGATCCCCGATAAATTCATAATGATATAATACTTGATCTTCAAATGTTTCCCCATGCTTCGCATCATAGTAAGAATAATCACCAACGATTATATTAGATTTCATTATTGTGTTTTTTATAAAATGAACGTTTTGATTTCCTTCAATTGGGTATTTAACGTTTGGATTAGGATTCATGTTGCACAGCACTTCCTTTACCATTCATTTCACTTTCTACTGCTATAACTGGCTTTAGATTATATATAGGTAAAATAAACAATAATCCAATTATAAATAATAGAGCTGTCCCTTCATACATTGTACTTAAAGAAAAGGTTTCTTTTAACGCTCCAGCAATACTCATCGTTACTACCATAGAACCAGTAAATAATGGACTTAGAATACCATTCACGCGCCCAATAAAATCCGTATCACTATTTTGAATAATAAGCGTATTAATCCCAATTTGAATGCACGGTAAAGCTAATCCGCTAAAAAGTTGTGCAGTAAGTGTAACCCATAAATTTGTGGAATAGCCTATAATACCAATTCCGATTGCCTGACCGAGCATACCTACAATTAACATCTTTTGCGGGGCCACGTTTTTCGCGAATATCATTGCTAAAGCTCCGCCAACAATCATTCCTGCACCATTTACTGTTAATAACCACTGTAAACTTTCTTTTGATAATCCTAGTTGTTCTGTCACAATAAATATTCCGAGCGGCTGGATAAGCCCTATACCGAGTCCAGCTGCCATAAAACATAGACCGAGCAAAGTTAATGCTTTTTTCTTTTTTACATATTGAATACCATCAATCATTTCCTGCAATAGAGTTATTTCTTTTTTCTCTGCTTCGTTTTCAAGATCTTTCGGAAGAAATAACAATACAGCTGCAGCAAGTAAAAAAGCGATACCAGTTATTATTATTGAAATATAGATTCCAAAGCTGTGAAAAATAAATGTTCCAATAATCGGTCCTAACACCATAAATATTGCAAATATCGTTTGATATAATGACATGGCTAATTGAATTTGTTCTGTCGATAAATGTTGTTTAAATAATTTCATTCCGGATGGTTGGGAAAACTGTGAAAGAATCGCAGATATGAGCGTCACAAAAAACACGATTTTCCACGTACCAAACATTAGAGTGATCAATACTGCGAACACTGATATAGAACTTAAAGTTTCACACCATATCATTGTCTTCTTCGGCTTCCATCTATCCGCAAAGGTCCCACCAATAAAGGAGAAGATAAAAATCGGTGCAAATTCGGCAACTGAAATCATCGAAATTGCAAAAGCATCACCTTTCGTCATTTCCATAACATAAAGTAATACTGCAAAGTTCCGAACCCATATTCCAATTTGTAAAAATAATGCTGAAGCAAGAATTCCTTGCACAAATCGATTTTTTAATACTTGTGATACCCCCTGATTTTGATTCGTTTCTGCAGTCGTCGACATAAAAAAGCCTCCTATTTCGTGTTCTAAATAGGAGGCAGCACAAATCATATGAAAAGACTATATATTCGCAGCGCGAAATACATCCCTTTTCTATACATGCACATACTAATCCTATTCAGAAGAATATTTCGTTTTTTAACGAAGATCTCTTACAAATAGAATTAGTTGATCATTGGGATGTTTTCACCCTTCCGTTTCGAATTTAAATAATACATACATACTCTATGTAAATCGTTTTCGATGTATGCATGTCTTAATGTAACTATTCTAGAAAGTCAAAGGTAATTCCTCTAAAGAACGCATTAAGTAATTTCCTTGCCAGTTAATTTCTTCACGATTACCTTTTATTTGTAACGAAGGCAAACGCTTTAACAAAGTAGTAATAGCAATCTTTGCTTCTAACCTAGCAAGTGGTGCTCCTAAACAGAAATGGCTACCATGTCCAAAGGCAATGTGACGGTTATTCTCCCTTGTAATATCGAATACTTCTGGGTTTTCAAATACTGATTCATCACGGTTTGCTGAAGCTAATGCAATAATAACCATGTCTCCTTTTTGGATTGTTTGATCGTGAATTTGAAACGGCTCAGCCGCCCATCTTGCAGTTGTAACCTCAACTGGAGAATAATATCGCAATCCTTCCTCTATAGCTGAATCAATTAGTTTTGAATTTTCTTTTAATAACTGTAATTGATCAGGATTTTCGAGAAGTGCTAATACCGTATTTGTAATTAAATTCACAGTTGTCTCGTGTCCCGCTACGATAAGTAACATAATCATTGAGTATAGTTCCGGGGCACTAAGTTTATGTCCCTCACTTTCCACAAGTATTAAAGCACTCACCAAATCCTCTTTAGGATCTTGTCGTTTTACATCAACTAAATATTGAAGATATGTAATAAATTCAGATAGTTGCTTTCCAGTTTCTTTTATTTCTTCTGGTGTTACTGGGGAGGCAATGACGGCATGCGACCAAATCCTAAATTTCGCTTGATCCTCTTTTGGAATTCCAAGCATCTCACTTATTACAATAATCGGTAATGGGAATGAATAATCATCCACAAGATTTAATGTACCTTTTCGCTCTATCTCATTTATTAAATCATCCGCTACTCTCTGAATTCTTCCGTCTAATTGTGAAATCATCTTCGGTGTAAAAGCTTTTTGAACTAAAGAGCGTAAACGACTGTGGTTAGGTGGGTCCGAATTTAACATGTGTGTTGTTAAATGATCACTATTGTCAACAGAAAGAAACATGTTCATTGTATCTTTAGAAAACACATTATTTGGATCTTTTTTTAAGCGATTATCTTTTAAAAGCGGCAAGGCATCTTCATATCTTGTAATGAGCCATTCTGTACCAATCTCGACTTTATTAACAAATAAAATAGGTTGCACTTTTCGCGATTCTTTATAAATCTCATAAGCATCTTCTTTAAACTGAGCAGAAGCTAAATTAATGCCATCCTCTATTTTTCGGCCAACCTTATTTTTTATTGACATTGCATTCCCTCACTCTCAATTATTTGTGTAAATCAACCCAACATTTGAATTATACTTCAATAAAAACTAGAAAATTGTAAATTTTTAATTAAAATCTTACTTCGTATATTGAAAAATAAAAAAGTGAGAGAGTAAAATTATTCTACTCTCTCACTTCCTATTATGCGAAGCACATAAAATTACTAATTTGTTGATATCGATAACTTACTTTGCGGCGGCGACCAGCTTGCCAAGTGTAGCCGGATACCCCACTTCTTCTTACTTCTGTCGGAAAAAACCATAAGTCTCTTCCGAATGGACCAGGACGATGTAAACGTAAATATCCCCATCTCCCTAAACAGTTACACATCCATGATTTCATATTGCCCGCTTGTGCAGGAGAAGCAAATGTGGATGGTAAAGACGGAGCTTGTGACGGTGGTGGTGACGTTGGAGCATCTTCCGCATCATCTGGTCTATAATCTTCTAGTTCAACCTCTCTAACTTCGATATCAGGTTCATATCCGTATTGTTGTGGATTATAATACATCGTTTGATCATATGGATAATTTTGTTGGTTATACATATTAACAAATCACCTTCTTTTCATTCATTACCTTTAACATTCATATGTGATATAACACCTATCGGAAGCTTATGTATAGCCCAAATTAAACTAAAAAAATAAAGCTCGTATCTTTTTTTCAAAAATACGAGCTTTTTTATAAACGGAATATATTATTATTTTTTCAACTTCACACTATAAAAACGCATTTCTTCTAATAAACCTTCAAATTCAAATACCTCTTGTTTAATTAATACTTTCAAGCGATACTCTAAGAAAGTATCCCCAACTAATTGCTCTACAAGACCAAGTGCTTCACCAATTACTCTCGGAGCTTTAAGGAAGTCTTTATCAGCACCTACTTTTTTCGCACACTCAATAATGAATTGGTCAAAATATTCTTCTTGTACAGAATGCACTTCATTGTCTTTCCAAACTCTTAAAAATTCCATACTATTCGATAAACTATCCCACTCGTGTTCAAGATTCACTCTGCTTTCTTTAGTTAAAAACGGTGATTCTGCAAAACTATTTTGGAAAGTAGCTAAACTTTCGGGCGATAATTCTCCCGTTCCACGTATATCATACTCTTGGTTTAAGATTTCTCTACTCACTTCAGATGTATTAATGATTCGAATATTTTTCTTACCTTTTAATTGCGCCATTACAAAACAAAGGCCTACATGTTCATGTGCGTTATCTGCCTTCCAAATGGTAATCGGTGTTTCATTAGGAATAGAATGTAGTTCTTCTAAAGTTTCCATAAATCTTGGTAAATATTCTTCTTCATAATAACTATCATAAGAAGTTAAGTTGTTTAATAACCATTGCTGTCTTGCGAGTTGCCCTTTATTCGTATGTAATTGATTAATCGGTCCAATTGAAAAGAATTCAGAGAATGCAACAACACTCTCCTCAAATAGTTCTTCTTGACTTAACATATATTTTAAACACCCAGTTGTTGAATCATCAAAAGCGATATGAATGTGTGTACTTTCTTTTACATTCTTTTTATAAGATGTATTACTCGTTAGTTGCTTAGGTATACTTATCAAGTGTTTAATCGTATCTTCACTATAGTTCTCTTCTAATAAATCTAATTGTATAAGAATGCTTTGCAGTAAATGTTTTGCTTCATCTTCGTACATATCCTCTACAGCATTTTTGATTTTATCTATCACGCAAATACCTCTATTCATTTCTAAAATAACGTAGATTATAGTGTATCATTTTAGTATAGATGTTTAAAAGTCTTTTTAAAATCAAATCGTTTATTACACAGATTGCTGCAGCCATCTAAGTTTTTAACAAAAGCTTTCTCTATATTCCTCTCAATCTATAGATTTATAATATTTTTTGCTTCCTCCTTATCTATCTCCCCAAATCACATTAGTTGCTAAATAATTTTTAAACACTTTATAAATCTTTTTATTTAAATGTATAATTATATAGAAAATAAAAACTACAGGAGCAATATTAATGGCGAAAGTACTTACTAATTATAAACATTATTTAAAAAATTGGAGATTTATATTTATTTGTATATTACCTGCTGTCGCTTTATTGTATACATTCGATGTCATCTTTGAACTACTGTTTCACCAAAATTTCTATTTGTCTAATTTAATTGTTGCTATCATGCTAATCTTAATATTTATTAACGTTAAAGATAAGTTTAATATCAAAGGTTAAAGAAAACTATAATTGAAACGAAACCGTTGTGAAGCTACATTTTTCATAAAAAATTAGAGCACCCTGCTATTGGATGCCCTAATGTGATTAGAGGTTTTTTCTGAGTATTTAGTAGGACACGAAGATCTTGTCCTATTACATAATATATGCTTGTACTTATTACATTGTGCATTAAAAAGTACAATGTCCAGATGCCAAATAGATACATACACATTGGAGTAACTAACACGCTAGAAAAGACCTTCCTATATCCATTCATTCTTAATAGCCTACATTATTACTAATAAAATCTGCTCATACTTTCATTGTACAATTGCTTTATTTATAAACAAAAAACATCCCCATGGATGTTTTTTATCTAATTATCTTTAAACTTCCGATAGTTATCTTTTATTTATAACTACTTTATAAGCTTCTGCTAATTACTCTTTTTAGTATATTATCATGAAGACTAGAGCAAGCATGCCTTGTCATATATTAGATAAGGGATGTGATAACATTGGGTAACGATAACAATCAATTTGTTTTTCATGTAGTAAAAAGTTCGGCAATTAAAAGATTTATAATTATCGATATAATTGCTGGAACAGGAATTTATTGGACCGTAAATTTCATTTCTTCAAATGCATTACTCGCAATTATTAGTTGTATTTTGGGGACAAAAAAAATGAAGAAAATGCATCATTCATAGAAGCAATAACTAAATCCCAATTCATTTCTTTCAAATTTGTTGCCTTTACTCTTCTTGAAGTGGGAAAGCAATTTTTCACAGTTGGCTAATTCATCCGACTTTCTGGCAGACAATACTTTTGATTGTCTGCTTTTTGTATGAGATTTTTCGTTTTACATATACTACTTTTGAACCTGTATACCAATGCAAGCCATTTTGGTGTTTGGGATTTCCCTTCCTGGGATAAGTATTTTTGTACTTATCCCTTTTTTGTATAGGTATGTATATTTGGGATAAAACTAATTACAAGCAGATTTTCTGTTTATTCGTAGTTCTTAACCAAAAGACTTTTCTCCTTTAAAGGACAGTAGGTACGACTGCTTGTCCTTTTTTATTAATATTTCACACACTATTTTTTGCTCCCTTCTAAGCATTCAATTACAGCTCCCAAATAGCCGATGTTTATATTCATACAAAATAAGCAGTTGCTGATACTTTCCTTTTTGAGTTACACAACACAATAAACATGTGTAACTATAGATTTGAATCCATGTCCCTCCTATCTCAAAAGCTCTCCTAAGTAACTAAAAAAAGAACACTTGTGGGTGTCCTTTTTTTCTTTATGTAAGAGAACATACAGATAACATTAATCCTCCAAATGTCACTGTTCCTAGTAACCCCAATACAACTCCTGTTAAACAAACACAATCAGCAAGAAAAATTGAAGATTGCGATAATGGAACAAATGACCTACTTGTGCTCGATCCATAATGTTTTATTTTTTCATAATTTATATCCAACATTAAATGTAGACATGATACACAACCCTCAATAGTTTGAAGAGATTCATTTTCTAACCGCTCCAATAACTTGTTATTTAAAGCAAATGGTAGAGGGTACTGCTTATCTAATTTTATATTTTGATAAATTAATTGTAAACGAGATAGCATACTATTTTTCTTTTTTTCAGATGCAGCTGTACATTTCATATTATTAAATTCATTTAATAACAGCGTCAATTCATCTCTGTTGCCGTATAAATCCCTAGCTATTCTTCTCTTTAGTTTGTACGAATGGATAATAGATTTAATTTCAATCATTTAATTACACTTCCTAATTAAATATTATTTCCCCTTATACATAATCAGTGCTTTTAAACCCTATTAACAATACACTCAAACATCTTAATTTACTATCGATTATCATTAAATTAACCTTACATAGTTGTAATAATTTCTTTAACTACTTACCAACTAGAGGCAATCCATCCTCATAATTAATATTGTATATATCTCTATAGAAAGTGAAATCATAAATAAAAATAACTTGACTTTATTTGCTGGATTAACTCTTCTCTTTACTTTGTAATAAAGTATTAAAATAATACTGGTTATATGTTCACGTTATTATAGCTAATAAGAAGGATAAGGATAAAAATGCACAAAGCGGTACATATAAAACAGTATCCATTCTGGCAAACTGCGTATCTTTTTTTCGTTTAAAGATACCAAAATAATGAAACTCACCAATTACTCTTATGAAAAAAACAACCATACAAACCCAGGATGCCATTTGAACAAAAACATTGGGAAGTGCGAAATGAACAATATTTGCTTGTTGTAATAAAATCATTGCTGCCATACTTAATAATAACGCAATGAACAATGTCATTCCTGTACCTGGTGTAAACGCCTTTTCTCCAGCTTTAGTTGGAATGACACTATTTGTCGCCCACTTACCTCCGAAAGCCCAATAAACATGTAAAAAACTAACTAAGAATAATATGCAAACAGAAATATATGTAATAATAAGCATTTTGTCCTCCCATTATTTTATTTAAATCCTTACCTTTAAAATATGCTATGAATCCTTCATACGCAACCTATATTTAATTACATAAAAAACCCCTTAATGATTTATCAATTTTACGATAAATCATTAAGGGGTTAGTGAAATTTATTATGCATTATACCTATTTTTTCGACGTTCCATCCTAGTTTGTCCTTGAACAGTACTTTCTTTATATTGATCTATTTGCTCTGCCATTTCATATGTTACAACTGGTTCTGCGTTATTACGCTCATGCATTATTTCTGACGTTTTACGTTTAGAACCTTTTCCACCAAACTTAAATAATTTCATCTTAAATTTCGGTAATCTTGGAAAGCGGATCTTAAATGATAGCCTTTTACGTTTCTTTTTTTGTTTAAATAGATTTGTATTTTCTTTATTATTATCTTTCTCTTTTCGATGAATTAACGTCGCAAGTAATCCACCTAATATAAGTCCTCCAACCAAGAGTAAAAGATATACGTAATTGCTTGTCATTAAACTCGTCATACGCTCAAGTATGACTAACGACTGTACTTCTTTTATATCCCATAATAAAGCGGCCCATAATGAGAATAAACCTAAAGTAAGCCCGTATGTACGAAAGCGGAATATACAAGGTATTAAAGCGATACAAGCGGCAATTTTGGCATTTGCTATTATAGCACTTGTTGAAATATCCTGATTCCAAATAACTAACAGTAGTGTTATAAATGGTGCATATGCTATCCAGCTACATATACGTGAATATATCTTTTTCGCAAAGTAACTACCGAAACTAGTAAAAAATAAAAGTCCTCCAATATATAAAGATTGTTCAAGAGGGATTTGCTTTAACATTCCTGCAATTGGAAAGAGGCCGCTCAGTAGCATTAATAATACATCTAATTTCTTCACAATTCCCCATTCCTTTCAAATTATCTTTTCAATTAATAAAAATCGCTTTTCCATATGATGTAGTTTTTGTATTTCTAAAAAACATCTTAATCCTGTATGTAAATAAAGTAAATACGTAAAAGAAAAGATACATGACAAAGGATAGCCTTATTTACATGGAAAAATGACAAATCCTGCTCATTATTACTAGCAGGATTTGTATACTATTATTTATATTAATATCAATGCATCTTCTTTTTCTAAAATTATTACATCTGCATCTAATTCGTCACTGAATTCTTTAAACTCCCTTGAATCAATATCTGTAGTATAATTTTTAATTAATTTAACCATATGCATTACATGCGTATTATGAATATTTTGTTCCGAGAGCAAGGTTGATTTACAGCACATGTAATGTATCATTTTGGCGATTTCTTCTCTTTCCTCAGATTTTACACCAAACGGGATAACTTCGAGTATGTGCTGCTGTACTATCTCATTGCAATTTAATTCGTATGCAGCCGTGCTATAGTAAATTCCCATTTGATCTACAAATAATCTCGTTTCATCCATAACATATTCTTGGTCTCTAACAATATAGTTCGGTACATCTGAGTTAGTATTAATTCTAATTATGTTTATATCCTCTTTAAAATTTGGGATTATTTCAGGTGAAACCTTGATATTAACGCTTTCATTTTGCAATTCCTCTATCCAATATTTCCTCATATTTGCATCTACAATAAAATAAACTTCTTTATTTTGTTTATGTGCATCTTGTGAAATTTCAACTAATGTTTCTGACATAAATTGTTTAAAACTGACTCCTATATCATTCCTTTTTGATGGTTGTGGTAAAAACACTTTATTATTACCTATATTTAATAACGTATGATCAATTGTGCCCCATTCTTCTTGCCCATATAATTTATATACTATTTCTCTCCCATTTATTTTTGAAAAAATAGGTAAGAAATCATATTTAGACATTTTCTCAATTGATAAATTTACAATTATCCCCGGTAATTTTATCTTATTCCAACTACGCTTTAAGAATCCCTTTTGTTCTAACAAACTAAGAATGGCATTAATAATTTCTTTTTTAGATACACTTTGTCCAATAAATAAATTAATAAATGCTGAAATACGTTCCGTTCGAGCGAATCCTTCCCGAATGATTTGCTTTGGATTAATTTTTTCGCGACCATCACAATTTTTCATTGCAATTAATGCTAATTTCATTTCATCTTGCTCACCTGCCGTAACATGTACAGCTTTTACGACATCGTCTACAAGTTTCTTTTTGTTTTTATGGCTATATTGCATTCTATATGGATTTTGTAATAATTTTTCAATGTTGTATCTTTCAATTTTTAACAGCACCGGATTATCTGCATTTAATACATAGGATGAATCTTCATTTTGAGCTAAAACTATTTTGCTATCTAATAACGCTTGTTCTATCTCTATTATTATGTCATCTGACCATACTTCTAACGTAATTGTGTCTAATCCCTTTGGAGCAAATAAAGGTAATAACTCATTCTCATTATCAGTTAATACTTTTCACATTCTGGAAGTGATGTAAAATATGGGAAGCTTAGTTGGAATTCATTAAAAAGTTCCTCTTTTTCTCTTACTTTTATACCAAATTTTATTTTTGTTCCTTGAACTTTATATATATTTTCGTTATATGGAAGAAGCACTCTTACATTAGTTCCTCTAATATACTCTTTCGGACATTGGAGAATGTCCTCTAATTTAACTTCTCCACCTATCCTATACTCATCTTTTAAATTTCTAAAACGTTTAATCCATTTTATTCCTTTTTCAGCTTGTTGCACTTTTAACTTTATAAACCTTTGCTTTTTATTATTTAATTCAAATTCAGGAGTTGAAATCAGTATTTGGCTCCGCTTCCGCCCTAAAAGTATAGGAATATCTTTATGATTATATTGTTGATAAAACCGCCTAATCCCTACGGATACTTTTAATAGTGGAATATTCTCACCTCCACGAGTTACGTATTCAAACCGATATACATAAGCGAAATAATCATGTGTTTCTTCATCTTTAATTGGCTCAGACATCGCTTCAAAAACATCTTGTGATCGCAGTGGCGAAAAATATATTTCTTCCTCGTTTTTATTTTCCATACGTAAAGGCTGTTCGCAAAAAATATGAGTAATTAAAGCTGGTACCCATTTAGAAAACGTTTTTTTATCATGTAATACTGGTAAATTACTAATTAAATCATACTGCCATTCTAAATGTGGTGGATCTATTAATTTATTCGGTTTCCAATCATGAATAACCTCATACCAGCTTTGGAAAATATAGTCTAACTGTTCTTGTCTCATTGGTTCTTTTGCTACAATCCAAGGTGTATCTTCCTTTAATACATATGGATCATGCTGAATGAACAATATATCAGAAAACATATCATACAATCTTTCATTTACAAGTTTTAATTTGCTCGTTAATAAAAATGTTCTATAATGTATCTCTACAATCTCAAGCCATTCAATAGGAAAGTAAATATACGATACTTTCTCATTATAGAGGGGTTCTACTATATTTTTAAATGTTAATAACCGTAATTTTTCCATATTATTAATACTTCCTCTCTTAATATATATTGATCATAAATAATACTAGAAAAGATACCAATTTTTTTAAGCATAAACGAATCAAATTTAAACCAAGCATAGTTTAGGAAAAAATAAATTTAATTATAAGAATAATACAGTATAAAAACTAAATTAATAAAAAGTTACTATTACCATATAACTACCTCCTTATTTCACTCTATATATTATAAAAACATTATAATTCATTATTGTATTTTATATCTGTAATTTACAAAATATTTACATAAATTAAACATAATAAAAGGTAACGCCTCTTTATATAGCGATACCTTTTATATACTCTTTATTAAATAACACCTTTAACTTCTTCATTCACCGGCCATTTTTCTAATGTATATGCCATTTCCCAAAATGAATATTCATATTGACTACTAAAAATAAAATGTTGTCTCATACGATTACGGTCTGCCTCTGTTACTTTTTCAGCAATCGTATCTAATCGTGTAATTTGCTCTTCTACTAGAGTACGGAACCAATCCGAACCATATGCAGAAATCCATTCTTGATAAATTGGTTCTTCTGGTTGACATTCTTTTAATCGTTCACCAATTTCATAATATAACCAATAACAAGGTAAAATAGCCGCAATAATATCTCCTAAATGCCCTTCATAAGCTGCACGATACATATGAGATGTATATGCATATGCAGTTGGCGCAGGAATAAAATTATCTTTTTCTTCTTTTGTAATCCCTAATTTCTTTGCGAAATTCTCATGTAAAGATAACTCAGCTTCATACGTATTTTGTGCATGATGCGCCATACGAGCCGTCGTTTCTAATTCAAGAGCCTTTGCAGCACCTAACGTTTGTACTCTAGCAAAATGACTTAAATAATATGAATCTTGAAGCACATAATAACGGAAACTAGCTAAATCTAACGTTCCTTCGCCAAGCTTTTTTACAAAAGGGTGATTGAAACTCGCTTCCCAAATTGAATCTACTTCTTTACGTAATGATTGTGAAAAAGTCATTTAAATCCCTCCAATAATTTATAAAATATAAGTATTTATCCACATTTAATGAAATAAAAAAAACTTTCTTTACAGGCGTAAAGAAAGTGAAATAGACAATATTAATTTATGCATTAAATACCATGTCTTCCCCACTTTCCTACGCTGGCATTAACCAGATCAGGTACTAAGAGTCTCAAAATTACATTTGATCTCAGCCTATAAAAGGCCCCTCTAGTGGATAAATATTTAGTTGTCGTATTGTAATTATCATAGCATACTTCGTGGAACTATCAAAAGTTTTAATTGTACAAGTATCTTAAAAACCTTCTTCTTTCCTTACTTTTAATGAAGTTTCAATGATCATATCTAATAGCTTACTATAGCTAATTCCCGCTGCATCTGCACTTTTCGGCAGTAAACTTGATTGTGTCATCCCTGGTAATGTATTAACCTCCATTACATATGGAATTCCGTCCTTCACCATCATATCAACCCTTGCATAAACACTACATTTTAATGCTTTATAACAAGCCATTGACGCTTTATTTACACGTTCCTTAATTTCAGTTGGCAGTTCAATAACTTCTTCAATTGTACTAACATCATCGTATTTTGCATTGTAGTCAAAAAACTCAGCTGCATGTCGAATCGAAATGATAGGTAACTGTTTACCATCAAAAATTGAACATGTAATCTCGTCACCTTTTATATACTTCTCAATTACTACTTCAGAATCCCATTCGAATACAGTTTCCAGCATTGAGATTAATTCGTTTTTATCATTAACGATCTTTACTCCAACACTTGAGCCACCAGAGTTAGGTTTTACCACTAACGGAAATCCTATCTTATCTAACTCTTCAAGCTTTAGATCATCCATTTTTGTAAGTTCAATCCAATCGGGTGTTTCTACTCCTTCATAACGCAAAATCTTTTTCGAAATATTTTTATCCATACATATACCGCTAGATAACATATTGCTACCGCTATAAGGAATACCTAAACTCTCAAGCGTCCCTTGAACTGTACCATCTTCTCCGTATTTTCCGTGTAATGCTAGCAATGCAAAATCAATGTCTTTCGCTTTTTCAATTAAATCCATTTTTTCATTTAATGTAATTGGAACTATTTCATACTTACTCTTATCTAAATGTGCAATCATTTCATTACCAGTCATAATTGATACTTGTTTTTCAGAGGATACTCCTCCCATAATAACGCCAATTCTCATTTTCTCAACTCCAAGTTTCATTTTTTAATGTTTCACCAATTATTTGAATCCCGCTAACAATTTCCTTTTCTTTCAAACGTGAAAAACCTAATCGGAATGTGTTCGCTCCTCCTCCATCAGAGTAAAAAACATCTCCAGGAGAAAACGTAACTCCTTTCTCATAACACTTTTGTAAAAGTGTGCGGGCTTGAATTTTTTCTTCCAACTCTATAAACAAATGAAGTCCACCATCTCCAGTCATTCTTTTAAACGGAATGTACTGATTACACGCCCCAACAGCTAACTCATATTTTTTCTTATAAACAGATCTTGCTTTTTTTAAATATTTTTCAAAATATCCTTCATGTAAATATTGAAACAGAACAGCTTGATCTAACGTTGATGTGTGAATGGTTCTTGCTCTTTTAACACTTTCTAAATAATGTATCAGTTCTTTATCTGCAATAATCCAGCCTACACGTAAACCAGGGAAAAGTACCTTCGAAAAGCTACTAATATAAATCACATTATTACCAGCCCCAGCAAAAGTTAATAACGGCGATAAATGTGAACCTGAATAACGTAATTCTTCATTAAATCCGTCCTCTATAATAGGAACCTTATATTTCGAAAATAACCTCATCAATTCCGTTCTTTTCTCCGAACTCGTAACAATACCAGTTGGATTATGATAAGAAGGAATTAAATACGCAAAATCAAAATCCTTTTCACGCAAACTTTTTTCTACTTCAGTCGTATCAATACCATCATCATTCATATTAATTCCATGAACTTCAAGTCCATGTAAACGAAAAAGCTTCAATGCAGCATGGTGAGTTGGGTTCTCACAAATAACACGCCCTGATTTTTTCAATAAGGAAGAAAGTACAATATCTAATCCTTCTGTAAATCCATTTGTAATTAAAATATCTTTGTTCGAAATATCTACACCTTTCATTTCCATGTAATGAAGTAGATAATTCATTAACGGTCGATAACCTTTTGCATATCCGTAGTTCAATACGATATCCCCTTCAATGGACATACGAGTAAGAAAAGCTCTTTTGAAATTTTCAACATCAAATAGCTTTTCATCCGGAGCTATACTATTAAAAACAATCATTCCTTTTTCCCAGCGAACACCATGTTTCATTAAATCTAATTCATCCGCTAATGCGGTAACTGTATTGAGTTTATTTTTCCAATCTATTTCAACAGACGAAGTGTTACTTATATCCACTTTCGCGACAAAGTTCCCTTTTCCTTTAACTGCATAAATGAGCCCTTCTTGTTCTAAATCCGCATATGCAGAGAGTACTGTATTCCTGCTCACTGATAGTAATTCACTCAGTTCCCTTGTTGATGGGATTTTTTGGTTCCCTAACAAATGCCCTTTCATAATCATCTTTTTCAAATAATCCTTTAATTGAATATAAACGGGACGATCTTTTACAACTTTAAAATCCTTAAACAATTCCTTACCCCCTGCAATTATTTTTGCACATTTATTTCATTCTCAAAAGGTCCACCACATATGTATTTTTTATGAATAGCGGTACGGTTATAAAGCCTATAAATCCTTTCGATATAGATTGATTACATCTTTCAAAGCGGCTGCGGCTGCCCCACGTGGGTTTGAGGCCCCTCCAAGCGTTGTCACTTGTCCCATTGAATCCGTAAAGAATGTAATTCCTTTTTCGGTACTATTTATATTTGCTAATGGATGTTCTTTCTCTAAATTACAAGGTTTTACACTAAGATTTACTTTTCCATTATCATCTTTATATGCTGATGCAATCAATTTAATAGATTTATTTTGTTCCTTTGCATTTTGAATTTGTTGCGTTGTAACGTGCTCTATTCCGTTTATTTGTATATCTTTGAGTGAATAATCTGTTCCCATTAAACTATTCGTCAAAAGTAATAATTTACAAGCGCTATCCATCCCGCTTATATCTAATAACGGGTTAGTCTCCGCAATTCCTTTATTTTGTGCTTCTTGCAACGCTTCTTCAAACGTCTTATCTTCTTCATGCATCTTTGTAAGAATATAATTTGTTGTCCCGTTCAATATTCCTTCTATTTTTTCAATATGGCAACCTGCTAAACTTAGTTGTCCAATGTCTAATGTCGGTAACGCAGCCGCAGTTGCACCGCTATATCGAATACGTACATTTGCCATTTTTGCTGCTTCCTTTATTTCTCTCCAGTTTGTAACGAGTGCACCTTTAGAAATTGCGACTATATCCATATGTTTCTCAATCGCTTGTTTTATATATTGTTTTCCTGGATTTCCATCCTTTAGATTTGTAACAGTTGATTCTACCAATACAGTGCCACTTATCCCACTCGTTCCACGTTCCTCCGGATGATGTTCTATATATTTTTCAATCGCAGCAGTACCGCCACCATACATTAATAAATGATGAATAGATAACCCTCCCTCATTACGTATTGCAACATTTCTACCTAATACGCCACTTACCACTAAATTTATTCCATATGTTTCATTTATATATAAATATTTTTCATTTAATAATTTTATAAACTCTCTTCCTACTGTTCCATATCCAGATAGTACAATGTGAATTTTCATAATATCCCCCCATATTTTTCTACCAAATCCCTCTTTCAATATAATATAAAGCGCCCCCGAATTCCATCGAGAGCGCTTTATTATTAACTATTGCGGTAGCCATGATAACTTTTCTGCAATTGTTCTATAAAATTCTTGAATATTAGAAAAACCTAACGTGTCTGAAACACTTAATCCTACCATATCGAGATGATCCCAATTTACTTTCGTTTCAATATGATTCCATTTTCCAACCTGTAAAGACTCATTATTATTTACGGCAATATTAGACGAAGGCGCAATCATAGAATTTGTATTTACTACACCGTCATTTTGCCACCAAGATGTATCAATTAATGGGCGATTTTCTTCATATCTTGCATAGGAACCTAAGAAAAATGCATTACCCATTAACACTTTATTCATCGTAATATGAGGTAATTGTAAACCTGTTATAGGTGCTGCTTGCGATGCATGTCCACTATACGATAAGTAATATACATCCGATTGTGTCTTTACCCAATTATTTAACTCTTTTGCACCATCAGTACTTAAATCCCATTGACTTATATCTTTTGTATTTTTCCAAATTGAACTATTTAAAATACGATCAGTATATTGGAAAAAGGACTCTCCACCATTCTTTTTCATACCCCATTGATCCAATTTAAAATCATATAATGATAAATTATTGTTTCCTCCTAAACTTGCAGCAGTAATGAGTAAATCTTTAACAAACGGAAGCAATAGACTACCATCCGCAAGTGTTGTCCCGTTGTGAGGAGTTGCTAAAGTTGTAACACTATGAACATACGATTTACCACCTTCAAATAGTGGTGATATCTTTGTATTCGGATGATTTTTCACATAATTTTTTTCTTCATAACTTCCTTCTTTTAATAGCTGTACTAATGTTCTCGTCGTTTGTCCTCCCATACTATGCCCAACTAAATGAACTTTATTTGTTTCACTCCAATTCGGTGCAAAACCACTATATGTTCTACCAAAACGATTATGTCTATGTTTCTCAGCATGTGCCGCACCATAATCTACTGTTCCACCGTTAATTTGCGCATATAATTCACATGCACGGTCCCAATTACTAGAAACAGGGCCAACAGCAGCCGTATGAACTGTATAACCATTTCTTTTTAAATCTTCCTGTATATCATGAACACCACCCCAATATTTTACCCCTAGCATTTCTTCCCTACCCCATCCAGCAAATCCATTCACTAAAATGATAGGATAATTATTTTGTTGCCTCTCTTCAGCGTAAGTTGTTTTCGCTACAAATGAACAAACAGTCACTAATGCAAAAAAACATATTTTTAAAAATAGCTTCCCCATACTTCCCCCCCTAATAAAACGTTTACATTTTTCCGTGAAAAAGATTTACACAATTCGTTTTTAACTTAAACATAATGTAAAGTATTTTATATACGTTGTATATATAGAAAACATACACAAATGTTGATAAATATTAATTCAAGTAAACATTTACTTTTTACAATAAAACTTTTAAATCTTATTATTTGAATTTATAATTGAATGTAGTTTCCTCATGTTAAATGGATTAAAAATCATAAGAAAACTAATTTCATTGCTTGAAAGGAGGAAAAAGCATGCAAATCGGATTAAACATTCGTACTTTATCTCAACCTACTAAAATAACTTCCTCTAGTCTTGAGCATAATAATATCCCTTCTATTAAACTTGAAGATACGAAATCAAATGATCCAATCAAATTTGATATTCGTTCATCTGAAAAAGAAATGAAACGACTTGAGCATAAATTTAGCGAATTAGATTTATGGAAGATGTTGAAAGATAAAGGTGTTCCTTTATGGATCATACTTGAAATGCTACAAAAAGTCCGTAAAGAAAAAGAAGCTCAAAATAATTCAGTTCAAAATTCAAATACGATTGAAGAAACGAGTGAGACTCGATTAAATGAAGTAATGTAAAGCATAATATTTGATTGGTCTATAAACTAAAAAGAGTTCAAGACTGATAAAGTTTTTATCAACCTTGAACTCTTTTTTAAGATTTTTCTCCAATCGTTACAAACTGAAAAGATACTTCTCCTTCCAAACCTTTAATTAGCCTTGTTACTTTGACATTTTCATTAACCAATGTATTATCTGTCGACATTTTAGGTTTTTCATCTCCTAAAGATTTTTTCAGATGAAGAAGGTGCATTTTCGTTTCATTTGCCTTTATTTCTTTATACACACTATTTTGTGCTACAATCACATACCATTGCGTTGGATATGTACGAGTGTTACCTATCCAAGCGTCACTATCGTATGAAACTGGAATCTCTTTTCCTTCTAATTCAATACTTTTCATATTCTTTTCGTCTTCATGTGTAAACAACAGCGAACCTTCTTTTGGGAATTTCGGTAACGTATCTATAATATAATTGGAGCCATTATCTCGTTTACGAAAAACTTTTTCTTTAATCAATGCTTGTGCTGTAGATTCATTTAAAATTAATACCTGTCCATTTCCAACTTTACCTTTTTTCACAGAAAACACTTCATTTTCTTTCGTAATTTCTTGATAACGATTAATAATTGGTGAAATTTTATTTTCATCTCCAATGATTAATAAACCGTTTGCAGGAAATGGATTTTCCTTTTTAGAGCATGCACTAAAACTTATTAAAAGTAGTATCGTTAACATAAAAATAGTTAAAGTTCTTTTCATCGCGTTTCCTTTCATCATACAGTTCATTTTTTCACATACTTTTGTGTAGTCTTACAAGCTAATATACTCTATTGCTCCATAACTTTATAAAGCTTTTGTAGGTAACGCCAACGAGTTATAAAGAAATATAAAACTTGTATACATATAAATGAAATTAAAATAACGATCGAGCTATTTAAAATAGAAAAATCGACTAATTGTTGCAGTGCCGTATACGCAACTACAGTATGAATCACTGCAATGATAATCGGTAAGAAGAACATTAATACTAACTGTCTCGTTACAACTTTTTTTAACTCTCGTTTACTTAATCCCATTTTCGAAATCATTTTATATTGTTGTTGATCACGGTCCAAATCAGTATATAATCGGAAATAAATAAAACTAGCAGCAAATGTAAAGAAAACGATTCCGACTAAAACACTTGCCATAAGTAATAAACCATTCTTTTGCTTTGCCTCCAACAAGTTTAATGTTAAAGCCTCAAAGTAGAAATCTCTGTCCCTAAGATCTTTATCGAATACATTCTTTAATTGATTTGAAATCTCTTTCGTTTTTATCCAATCATCTACAACAAATCCGTAAGTACGATGTTGAATATTTTCATCTTTTGGATTACTCGTATGAGGAATTTCATCATACACATGATCTTGAACAGCAATATAAATACTACTAGGATCATGTGGTAAAACTAAATTTCCCACAGTTTTTTTCACACGAAATGTCTTTGTCCAATCTCCTTGAATGACTTCAATATTTTTTTTATAGTCACCATTTTTAAATTCTTGTTTTTGTGACACCCTCCCAGGGATTAGTAAAATTTCATCTTCTTTTTCAATCGTTTCTTGTTGGTATCCGAGTGCTCTCGTAAGTTCGTTATATTCACTTAATTTCAATACATTTACGTTACTTTCTGTAAATTTATTTGAAGATGAAGCCATTCGGTACGGAATATTTGCATCCGCAAGATGTTTTTTTATAGTAGAGAGATGTTTATCTACCAATTTGTTGTTTTCAGAGCTTTCATACAGAAATGTATATGGGTTTGTCATCCATACTAAATTCCTATTACCAAGAGCAGCTGTTGTACCGATTGCTGTAAATGCAACTGCTGAAATAATAGATACAATGAAAAACATCGCTGCGTTATCTTTCATACGGTAAATTAATTCTGAAAATGTTAATATATTTGTTCGCTTTAAAAAGAATGATTCACTCCTTTTAGCAAGATACAATATATACACGCTACACTGTGTATATAAAAAGTACGTTCCTATAATGACTAGAAGTACACCCATTCCGAGCGTAATAAAATTAGTACTTGGGATAAAGCGAAATACTGAAATATATCCATAGCCTATACTAATTAAAGAAAGTAGCGATAATAGAATAGAAGCTTTCGGTTCAGGCTTTGGCTTTTCCTCTGCTTGAATAAGTTCCACAAGTTCCGTTACTTTTATCATTTTAAAAGTAACAAGCGAAACAATTAAAAATAATAAAAGAAATGTGATGACTGTTAATAATACCGCCTGCACTGGTATATAAAAAGGTAAACCATTACTAATCATTAATACACTTGCACTTATCAATAAAACTAGTTTAGAAAATATGAGTCCAATAAGAATTCCTATACAAATTGAGCCAAATCCAATCAACATATTTTCAATTAATAATAATTTCTTAAGCTGTCTCATTGACATACCTTGCATCATTAATATGCCAAATTCTTTCTTACGCGTTTTTAAAAACGAACTAACTGAATATAAAATAAAGAAAAATGAAAATACAAAAATCAATCCTTGCGAAACTGTAAATCCCAATGTACCGAATGCACTTATTGTTGCACTTGTCGATTTTAATTCTCCTTGTAAATCAGGATGAAATAATAAAAGAGCATACGTAAAGAAAATCATAATAGAAAATGCACTACTTAAAAAATGGGCAGCATATGTACGCTTATTACGAAAAATATTATTAAATGCGAACTGACGAAAAGTCATGTCTTTTCCCCCCTAACAAAGAAAGGACATCCATAATCTTTTGATAAAATGCTTGCCTGCTTTCACCACAATAAATTTCGTTATATAGTTGACCATCTTTAATAAATATAACTCTGCTGCAAAAACTGGCTGCATACGGATCATGTGTAACTAACATCATCGTTGCCTTTTCTTCCTTATTAAGAGCATCTAGCATCTCCATTACATCATTTGAAGATTTAGAATCCAAGTTCCCTGTTGGTTCATCTGCAAGTAATAATTGCGGCTTATGAACGATTGCACGAGCGATTGCTGTTCTTTGAGCCTGCCCCCCTGATATTTCAAAAGTTCTTTTACTCAATATATCTGTAATATTTAATTTCTCTGCAATTTCTTCCACTCGTTTGTTCATTTCTTGCACAGAAACACCATCTAATGTCATCGGCAATACGATGTTTTCTTTTACAGTAAGTGTGCTAAGAAGATTAAATGATTGAAAAACAAATCCTAATTGTTTCCTGCGGAATAACGCTAAATCTTCTGATGATAATTGGAAAGGATTTGTGCCATTTATTAATATTTCTCCCGATGTTGGAGAATCGATAGTAGATACCATATTTAATAACGTTGTTTTCCCGCTTCCTGATGGTCCCATAATCCCTATAAATTCACCTTCTTGAATTGATAAATCAATATCTACCAATGCTTTAAAAGGTATTTTCCCCTTATATACTTTACTAATACTTTTTGCATGTAAAATTTCCATTTATATTCTCCCTTCATTTGTACTGCTCACTATAAAGTGTAAAGGAATTGTCTTACAGCTCATATTGATTCATCTTTCATTTATCTTACACGCTTGTAAGATTTCTAAAAAAACTGATAACAAATCTATTTTTAAGCTACAACCGGCGTATATCTATCTTATAATATATACATAGTAGCATGAAATACAATGCTACTTATCTCTGACGCCGGGACAACTTGTATTCTTTATTAGCAACATGCAATATATTATAAAAAATAACTATACAACTTCAAAACGATTAATAACAACTTATAATTCACAAGTAAAATCAAAAAGTAAATATTATGTAAAAAAGCTTAGAGTTTTAAGCCCTAAGCTTTTCTTTTTTATAATGATTTTATTCCATTATAGCCCTTTTTAAAGAAGAACATTTTTTATCCACTCTGATTTACTCACTATATAATGATTATATAGTTGGTTTTCTATCGTTTGTTGACTCAGATAAGTAAACCCACATTTTTTAATTACTTTATTTGATGGTATGTTGTTGATTAAAGCAATTGCATTTAGGACATCTAAAGTTGTATTTTTGAACAAATAATCAATTAACCCTTTAGTCGCTTTCGTAGCGTAACCATTATTATGATACTCGCTTGAAATAGCATACATGATTTCTCTATTTGGTGAAGGGAGTTCTTCTTTAATGCTTGTGCAGCACCATCCAATAAATTCATTTGTATCTTTATTAAATATTCCTAGCTTTAATATATGATCATCTATGTTGCATGTATTTTTCACCGCATCAAGAAATGCTTTATTTGCTGGTATTTCATAATTTGCAACCCAATTTACTCGTTGTTCTTTCGTTGATTTCCAGTCTGGCAAAAACCTTTCTATTTCCGGTTGATTCGATATTTTATAAATACTCTCCGCATCTTTGTTAGTAAACTCTTGCAAGTATATATCTCCACAGTCTATTCTAAATAAATTAGTCGAACTCTCTTCTCCCATGTTAATCCCCCTTAATTATATTAAAGCGCCTTAATCTGCTTCGTAAGTTCTATAAATCGTTCATCAAGTTCTTTATATTCTTTATCGTTAAAAGTTAAAAAGCTTAATTTACCTAATACTTCTTGTCTCTCTGTTTCTAACGTTAAACGTAGCTCTTCAATATCATCTCTTGTTTTAGTAGGCTCTTCTAACTGCTTTTGTATCGTATTATTTGAAAACACGAGTTTCGTGTTAGTTGTTTTCTCTAGAAAATATCGATCGTGAGAAACTATAACCAATGTTCCATTATACTCAGCCAATGTATTTTCAAGTTGTTCCCTTGAAGGTAAGTCTAGATGATTTGTCGGTTCATCTAAAATAAGTACATCTTTTTCCTCTAAAATATAGGTCATTAGCTTACACTTCACTCGTTCTCCCATGCTCATTTGCTCAATCGGCTCTTTCCATTGAGAAGCCTGGAACCCTAAATATTTCATTAAATTTTGGACTTTTCCTCTTTCTTCAAATGTCTCTTTAAAAAATAAATCTTCTGGTGTTTTATCAAGTGGTAAATCAAATACTTCTTGTGTTAAATAACCGATGTTTGCTGATGGTGAAATCCATACTTCTCCTTGAACAGTCTCCGTGCCCATAATCATCTTCAGTAATGTTGTTTTCCCGCTTCCGTTTGGTCCAATAATCGCAAGCTTCTCACCGTGTTGGATTGTAAAATTAACGTTTTCGAATAATGTTCGTCCATCAAATTCTTTCCTCAATTGTTTCACTTCTAAAAAGCGTTTTCCTACTTTTTTATTCGCTTGAATAGAGAACTCAACTGAATACTCTTCTTTAACACGTTCTACTTTCGTTTTCTCAAGCTCTTTTTCGAGACGTTTCCGTTTCGACTTCACTTGCGCATCCATTCGCTTCGCTTTCACACGATAAAATTCTTTAACGCCTTCTTGTTTTGTAGACTGTGCATGTGCCTTTTGTGACCATGAACTTAATTCGTTTATTTGTGATTCTACTTGTTCTATCTTTTTTTGCTGTTTTTCATATTCACGCTGCTGCGTCATTCTTTTTTGCTCACGTGCTTTCATATAACTCGTATAATTACCGCTATGGTCAATTAATTTTTTATCCTCAATTGACCATATTTTTGTTGCGACAACATCTAAAAAATATCGATCATGCGATACGACGATAACTGTACCTCTCATATTTTTTATTTGTTTAATGAGAAATTCCGTACTCGTCTCATCTAAATGATTTGTCGGTTCGTCTAATATTAATAAATTAGGATTTTCGGAAAACCCTTTTGCTAATCGAACTTTCAGCTTTTCACCACCACTTAAAGTAAGAAAATCGTTTGTTGGCACGCCCCATTTCGCAAGAAGTTCTGCTTCTTTTGCAATCACATCATTACTAATAAAGGATTCTGTTTCTTGTTCAACATATGCCGTTGTCACATTCATTTGCTGCCATTCAACAGTACCTTTTGATGGCTCAATCTTCCCATTAATTAATTGAAGTAACGTTGATTTACCAGCACCATTTTTACCAATTAATCCGATAACATCCCCTTGTTTTACTGTAACATTCATTTTCTCTAATAAAGTATTTTCTATTATTTCAACATAAACATCATTTAATTTTAAAAGTTCTTTCATATTACAGATCCCTTTCATTAAGGGAGAACAAAAAAATCCTCCCAAATTAATTTGGCAGGATTAGTCATTAAAATATTTATACCCAAATAAGCTATTAAGCAAAATAAATAGCAATACTATTGTATGGAAATCGGGCAGACTAATCCTATTTTTTATAAATTGAAATTTATTTAATTTCAACATTTAAAAATAAGATTAGTTAATCATCGTCCACCCATCATTCCTTTCCGTCGTTAGTAACCAAATTGTACCATAGTAGTACTGTATGAGTAAATGTAATTATATGTGATACTGCTTTAGATTTTACTATCATGTAAACTTCTACGCGCTCCCACTTATATATTTTTTATATAAATCTCCAATAAATTATATATTATACATATTAAATTTCAGTTCTTATAATGAAGATATCATTTTAAAAGGAGGATACTACAATGGAGTTTAGCAAACTAGGAAACAGTGGATTAACAGTAAGCAAGATTGCATATGGGAACTGGATAAACCATGGTGGAAAAGTAGATGAGGATACTGCAAAGGATTGTGTGAAAGTCGCACTAGATGTCGGAATTACAACGTTCGATACTGCCGATGTTTATTCAGACACTATAGCCGAAGAAGTACTTGGCCGGGCTTTGCAAGGTATACGCCGAGAAAGTATAGAACTATGTACAAAAGTATGCCATCCGACTGGACCCGGAAAAAATGATCGAGGCTTATCACGAAAGCATATTTTAGAAAATTGTAATGCATCTTTACACAGGTTACAGACAGACTACATTGATGTCTATTATGCACATAGATTTGATACAACAACTCCTCTTGAAGAAACGATGTTTGCTTTCTCAGATCTTGTAAGGCAAGGAAAAGTCCATTATATTGGTGTAAGTGAGTGGACATCGGAACAAATTACCCGCGGTGCAGCACTTGCACGAGAATTGAAAATTCCACTCATCGCTAGCCAACCTCAATACTCGATGTTGTGGCGAGTTATCGAAACTGATGTAATACCAACATGTCAACGTGAGGGACTTGGTCAAATTGTATGGTCCCCCCTTGCACAAGGTATTCTCACAGGAAAATATCAACCTGGTAAAGCAATACCCACTCAATCACGTGCTAATTCAGATGCTGGCAAACCATTTTTCCACAAACTGGTGCAAAGTTGGATGAATGATGACATACTCATCGCTATCCAAAAACTCAATCCCATCGCGCAAGAAAATAATCTTACCCTACCTCAACTCGCAGTTGCATGGGTACTACAAAATCCAGCTGTTTCCTCCGCAATTATAGGTGCTTCAAACCCAGAGCAAATAAGAGAAAATGCAGTTGCTTCTAGTGTTAAATTACACCCTGAAATAATGGATCAGATTGATAGTGTACTAAAAGGTTTCATTGAGTACGATCCGAGCAAAACAGGTTGAAACATCAGTGAATTACTTTTTAAAAACCACAAAATACCTTGTGGTCTAACTTTAAAATAAAAATAGAGGTTTCACTTTCCAATTTCTCACTGCCCATCCTATCAAGATGGGCTTTTACTCTTTAAATTCAAATTGTGAAGTCGCATAAACCTCTCTAACAACTGTTAAAAAGTTCTCTAACACGACAGACTTTTCATCTTGTCTCCATCCAACATATAAATTTATTTTCGGTGTATTTTCTTGAATGTCTTTATATATGACACCCGATTTTTTATAACTTTCCACCGATGATGGAACGACAGAAATCCCCATTCCTGCTGCAACTAAATTTACAATCGTTTGCATTTGGATCGCTTCTTGAACAATATTTAAACTTACTCCATGTTCCCAAAAGTAACTAATAATTAAATCATAAAAGTTAGTACCGAAATGACGAGGAAATAAAACAAATGGTTCGTCCACTAGTTCTTTAATAGAAATATTAGGTAACGAAACTAAGGGATGATCTTGATGTAATACCAATTTTAAACGTTCCTCAGAACAAATTTCGGAAGACAATATTTCATTATTCTGCTTAGAACGAATAAATCCAATATGAATTTGTTTTTCATAGAGTGCTTTTATTTGCTGGTCTGTTGTCATCTCGCGTAATATGAGCTGTATTTTAGGAAAACGTTCTCGGAATTTTTTTAATATCTCTATAACGGTTTCTGTAGAATCGACAAAACCAATTATTAAATGTCCTATCTTCCCTTCATCCGCAAGCTGCGTTTCTTTAATGGTTCTATCTACTTGAAGCAACGTTTGCCGTGCACCTTCTAAAAAGATTTTCCCCGCATCGGTAAGTTCAACCATTCTTTTTGTCCGGTGAAAAAGTTGAACTCCTAATTCTTCTTCCAATTTTCGAATTTCTTGGCTTAAAGGCGGTTGTGCCATCATAAGACGCTCTGCTGCACGACTAAAGTTTAATTCTTCTGCCACTGTTATGAAATATCTCATTTTACGAATATCCATTACAATCCCCCCTACCATAAACAAATAATAAACACTTCGCTTTTACTTCTCTAAGGTAAATAATTTTTTATTTTCAAGTGGTACAAAACAAGGCTAAAAAACTTATCTCCAAAGTTCTTTAGCCTTAATCACTTGTTACACATTAAAAAATATTATTCGTACAACGGTACCTTTATCAACTTCTGAATGGATCTCTACACTATGTCCCAATTGTTTTGTAATTTCATATACAAGATATAACCCCATTCCAGTTGATTCTTTAAAATCTCTACCATTTTCTCCTGTAAAGAACGGTTTAAATACTCTTGGTAAATCTTGCTTCGGTATCCCGACGCCACTATCGGCAATTTCAAGTACAACTGTATTACCTTCCCTACATGCTTTCACTTTAATCTTTTCTCTACTACCTGATGAGTATTTAATCGCATTCGATATAATTTGTCCAATTAAAAATTGCAACCATTTCGCATCACTTTCTACAGTAATACCTTTATCAATTTCAAGCTCTGGATATACAAAACTCCGGATAAAGAAGCGTTTATGTTCATGCACGGAATCATTTACTACTTTATGTAGTTGTACTCTTTCTACATAAAAATCTTGTGTGAATGCTTCTAAACGCGCGACATATAATGCCATCTCTAATCCCTTTTTTAACCGATCTGTTTCCTCATTAATACTTTCAAAACGCGAATCCACTTCATCCTGTGTAATTAATTCTATTACAGATAAAGGTGTTTTCATTTGATGAATCCACTGATTCATAAAGGTTAAATGATCATTATTTTTTCTCTCTTGCAATTGGAGCTGATTTTGATAATGGCGATATTGCACTTCAAGCAGATCTTGAAGTGCAGTAGATACAGCTGCAAAATCAGATTTTTGAACAGATTCATCTAAAGATTGCATCGGATTTGCTAAGCGCTCATAAAAAGAACGATGTGTAAAATAACGAAATAATAAATAACTTACCATAAAAAAAGCACCTAAAAACATTGCATATAATGCTGTTGTAATATGGTTATGCCCATCAAACCAATACACAAGGAATATGGACAGAAGTTGAAATACTGTAAAACAAATAAGTGGTATATGATCACGTATAAACAGTTTTATCATTTTTCCATACCAGTATCCCAAGTAATATGCAGTCTATATCCAACACTACGAATTGTTTCAATCGCTCCTTCAATATGTAACGTTTTTAATTTTTTACGCACCCGTGTTGTATTTACACTTAACGTATTATCATCAACATAGGATTCACTATCCCATAATTTATTTAGTAACACTTCTCTACTCACAACACGCGGATAATTTTTCATTAACGTCTCTAATAAAATGGCTTCGTTTCTCGTAATATCAATCTCTTGATTCATAAGTTTTAATACAAGCCTTTCGGGATATAAACAAAGACCTTGTTGCTCAACCATACGTTCTTCTAGTTTCGGTGCATAATCTCCGTAAGCACGTCTTAAATGACTACGAATTTTCGCCATTACAACTTCATAGTGGAACGGTTTCGAAATAAAATCATCGCCACCATTTTCTAATGCCATAACTTGATCCATCGTACCTTCGCGAGCCGAAATAAATAAAATCGGACATGTAGAAACCGCACGAATTTGACGACACCAATAATAACCATCAAAACTTGGTAAATTAATATCTAATAAAACTAACTCTGGTTGTTCTTCTAAAAATATGTCTAACACATTTTGAAAATCCGATACAATAATTCCTTGGTAACCATATTTCGCAACATATGTTGATAATAGCTCCGCAATTTTCATATCATCTTCTACAATCATAATTTTGACCATTATTGAACTCCTTTTAATTCACAATCTCAAATATACTTATACAAAATAAATACTACCTCTTTTTATTTAATCCGTAAATTAAAAAAGGATACTTTTATAAAACAGCATCCTTCTTCTATTATTCTTATTTAATATTAAATTTACTCCAATTAAAACCCAGCTTCTCCACATAGTCCATTCTTAGTTCCATCCGCGTCGTTTTTAGTGGATCCACAACTTGGCAAACTTTTAAATTACCCGCTGCTGATAATAAAAGAGTTGCATCAGCTTTAGCCATTTCTAATTCTTCATGTAAAAATGTCACCATATTATGTACAGCACGATTCGCTGCATCGTCTAACAATTTCTCTGAAGCAATCGTCATTATTTTTTCTTTTTGGATAACCATTGGTAATGGCCATTTCTTTTCTTTTATAATTTGAACAGTTACAGTTACCTCTCCAGCAACTTCCACTCCACTAACACCAATTTCACCATCACCCATTGCGGCGTGTAAATCCCCTAATGCTAAAAGAGCGCCAGAAACATTTACAGGTAATAATAATGTTGTTCCTTCTTTTATCTCTTTACAATCCATATTTCCGCCGTGGTCATGCGGTGTTCCACATGAAATACTCTCTTCTTTTGGGGCAGTACCAATCACACCGATCATTGGATTAATTGGAATCTGTATTTCATTTGAAAATATAACATGTTCATTGTGTATTGGGACAATTTTCACTGTATTTTCATTTAGCTCATCCCCCATTACACCAAGGTTCGCACCTGTTGTTAAAACACCCTGCTCTGAAATTTTAATCTTTACAATCCTGACGACTAATATATCACCAGGTTCTGCTCCTTTAATATATACAGGGCCAGTCGCTGGATTAATTCGATTCCAATCTAGTTCTTGAAATACGACATTTTCCGAATCAATTTGATTTTCAAAGCAGTCGTACGTTTCAAATACAATCCGACTCCCAGTGTCTACTTCTATACATGGCTCATTATTTGGTGACATTGCATAAATAATATGTTCTTTATGAATACGATACATACTACCTCTCCCTTTTCATTATTATCTTCTATAACTAATTAGCTCTAATTCATACAAGTTCCTTGTTAAAATTAAAAGTTATTTTCAGATTACAAAAGCACTTAGCTCATTTTGAAACATACACTCTTTACTATAACAAGTAAAGAAAGGTGGTATTACAATGCCCCTTATTCCATACAACGAAAGTGACGTTGATTTACTAGCACGTTTAATCCGTGCTGAAGCTGAGGGCGAAGGACGACAAGGTGAACAACTTGTCGGATGTGTTGTAGTAAACCGTGTATTTTGCGATTGCTTAGATTTTAAACAACTCCGTACCGTACCTGATGCTGTATATCAAAGCCCTGGCGGATTCGAAGCGGTTCAATACGGATACTTTTATCAACGTGCCCGTGAATCAGAAAAAGAAATCGCAAGAAAAGTTTTACAAGGTGAATGGCGCTGGCCGGCAAGGTGGGCTCTTTGGTATTTCCGTCCAGTTGGAGCTTGTCCGCCTGAATGGTATAATCAGCCGTTTGCAGGGCAATTTAAAAGCCATTGTTTTTACGAACCACGTGGTGATGAATGTCCAAAAATGTATTCACGATAGCAAAAATTAAGCAACGCAAGTACTTATTCTTTTGAGTACTTGCGTTATTTTTTAATGTACTTTAGAAATCTAATAATGTGACGAATTTTCTGACGCCTACCACATGTATTAATAAAGGTATACGTGGACCACTTGATTGATTCATAATGAGCCTATATATAATGGTAAATAATTGTTTTTGATTTTCTTTCATTATTTTTTTATTTTCATGATGACAAATCGGATACAATTGTTCCATTAAGTTAGAATAATCTTTATTAGAACGTAATATTTTACAAACTTCCACTAGCCATTTTTTCTGCCTTTCATCTAATGTGTTATAAAACTCCGTATTTTTCTCTTGATTTACCTCAATTAATTTTTCAGATTGAAAGTTTCTTATCCAATACTCTGCACGATTACTTATCGCTATCATTTCAGGTAATCCATAGCTCCTATCTATTTTCTCTAATATATCTTGTAAAATAGATGAATCAAAATTTAATAACGGTAAAGTTCCTACTACTTGATTAAACTTTGGATACTCTTTAAATCGGCTATCATGTCTAGAAAGTTTAATTGCATCAAATAAATCTTCATTTTTGAGTGTTTTATTTTCATAACTGTCCTTCAATCGTTCATACTCTGTATAATTACGTATCACATCTTCATCAAGTCCAATATGAAAAGCTGCATCAGGCTTATATTTTGCAAACATAAAAAGAATTACTTCTGGTAAATACACTTTTAATAAGTCGCTAGGTGTAATACTATTCCCTGAAGAACTGGACATTTTTTCATGATGCCCTTTAATTCCAATGAAATCATAAGCAACGTATTGAGGGGCTTCACAATTGAATATTTTCCTTGCAATTTCTTTTGATACATTATAACTACCTGTTTCCGATGAATGATCTCTTCCGCCCGGTTCGAAAATAACATCCTCTATCATCCATCTCATCGGCCAATCGATTTTCCAATTCAGTTTCATTTGATTTGTATTTAATACGGATAATTTATTTTGATTTCCACATTCACAATCATACCGAACTGTTTTTAATACTTCATCAAAATGTGTAATAGTTGTTGCATCATTCCCGCAGCTCTCACAATATAACGTAACGGGATAAAAGTTTTCTCTATCTTCTTCTCGGTGTATTCCTGTTTTAAAACCCATTAAAATATCATATATTTCTTTTCTTTTATACAAAGACTCTAATATGTTTTCGTTATACCTTCCGCTTCTATATTCAGCATGTTGATAAATAAATTCTACTTCAATTCCAAATGCTTTGAGCGATTTCTCAAACTCTTTTTCAAAATGCTCTGCATACGAGTCATGACATCCATACGAATCTGGAATATCAGAGTATGGCATACCAATATACCTTGCAAAAGATGAATCAATATTTTGGGGAACTTTTCTAAACCTGTCATAATCATCCCATGAAAATATGAAACGAGTCTTTTTCCCTAAATTTTGAAGCGCCCTTACAACGAAATAAGTCGTTATTATTTCACGAAAGTTTCCAATGTGAACAGAACCAGATGGACTTATTCCAGATGCGCAAACAAAAGTTTCTTTGTTTGGATGCTTTCTAATTAATTCATGTGCTACTTCATACGCCCAATGCATATGTTACTCACCTCAATTGTATTTTTGTTTTCACATTTTCAGTTTTATGCAATAAAAAAACTCCCACCCCCAAGATTATTCATCTTGAGGACGAGAGTTATTAGCTTCGCGGTACCACCTCAGTTTGTTAATACGTCACCATATTAACCTCTTCAGGTACGGCAAAATATGCTTATACCCTATCTCTATAACGGGAGAACCCGTCGCACCATCCCTAAACAAATTAGTTCCTTGCGCAGCTCCAAGTCTTTTTTCATTAAGATGTATACCGCTCTTTCTCAGCTACCAGAGCTCTCTGTATGTATTCATTCTTAACTACTCTTCTCTTCAATGCCAATTTATATTAGTTTTTTACACATGATAATTTATAACGTATATATTGTCAAATTTTTCTGAACAGAAATTAATAACACATATTTTCCCTATCTAAAAAATATATTCATTCAAGTTGAATGTTGTGACTACACCATCACAACATTATGTCACTTTCGGTTTCTCTTTAAATCGCTTATACTTTTCACTCCTTTTATATACTCGCAATACATTTTCACATGAAACATCCTATACCTCTTCCTCCTCATAGTTATATGCTATTTTCGAGTTACGTGAGAAGTCCTTCGTTTTTTCACAGTACATCTTTTTTATTCCAATCCGACAAAAGGTTTACCTACATTTTTATCGAATTTTATATGTATCTTTAATGAATTGAGGTCAATCACTATGAACAGAATCGATTACATAAGACAAGAAGAGAAAAAGTATCACGATCTTTGCTATGAACAATACAAATTATTCGAAGCAGGATCTTGGCTGTATAAACCTGTTAAAACAGTTATGGACATGCTGAACTATTTTGAAGGACAGAAAGACCTACACATACTTGACCTTGGCTCTGGTGTCGGTAGAAACAGTATTCCGATTGCACAAAAAATCATGAATAGTGGCGGAACCGTTACTTGTGTTGATCTACTTGATTCGGCTTTAACGAAGTTACAAGTTTATAGCAAAGAACATGGTGTATTTGAATACATAAAAACAGAACAATCAGCACTTGAAGACTACTATATTTCCTCTAATTCTTATAACTACATCATTGCAGTATCAAGTTTAGAGCATGTCAAATCGATAGAAGATTTTAAAAAAGTGCTTCACTCTATGAAAAACGGAACAAAGAGTAACGGTATCAACTGTTTAATAGTCAACTCTAACATTCAAGAAATTGACTTGGAAACGAATCAAGAATTAGATGCTTTAATTGAAATTAACATTTCTATGGAAGAAATGATACGTATACTAAAAGACGTTTATTCCGAATGGCAAGAAGTAAAAGTTGAAATGAAAAATTTAACGTATGATATTGTACGAAACGGTACACACATTCAATTAAATACGAATGCGATTACTTTTGTCGTGCAAAAATTATAGTATATATGAGTGGTGACTATTTTCATTTCATATAGTCACCACTCATATATTTATGTAACCATCATCCCATTGTAATTACAATTTCCCCTCTAGTATGCTGACTTTCACTCAAAATATGAGCTTCTCTAACTCCTTTTTCATTAAACGGAACAACCTTGCTAATGATTGGTTTAATTTTTTCAGCTTGGATCAAACTAGTTAATTCGTCTAATTGCTTCCCACTTGGTTTCAACCATAAAAACCCTGATTTTATGCCCTTTACTTCATGCAGTGGTTCATGAACGATAGAAACTAGAACACCACCAGATTTAATAATTCGAAAACTTTTTTCTTGTACTTCTCCGCCGATTGTATCTAACACAATATCATAATCTGATAGTAACTCTTCAAATTTATCTTTTTTATAATCAATAACAAGGTCAGCCCCTAAACACTTTAAAAACTCTTCATTTTTACTACTTGCAGTTGTTGCGACAAAGGCCCCAAATGATTTTGCGATTTGAATTGCAAAACTCCCTACTCCGCCCGCTCCAGCATGAATGAATACTCGGTCATTTTCTTTTATTTGTGCATAATCAACAAGACTTTGCCAAGCTGTTAGTCCTGCAAGAGGTATAGATGCTGCTTCTTCAAAATTAAGATTATTTGGCATTTGCGCTACTAAATTTGATTTCACTGTAATGTATTCAGAATAAGAACCTTTCCCTATATTTTCGGGTTTCGTAAATACTTTATCTCCTATTTTAAAATGATTCACATCTTCTCCAACTTCTTCAACTACTCCAGCAACATCTAATCCTAATGTAATTGGAAATGAAAATCGCAACTTTTTTTGTAAGTCTCCCTTTCTTATTTTCCAATCAACAGGATTGACGGATGTTGCGTGTATGCGTATTAATACTTCATTACATTTAACAACCGGCTTTGGAACTTGTCTTTCTTGTAATTCTTCAACACTACCATATTGATTAATAACAATTGCTTTCATTTCCTCGCCCCCTTGCTGTTTATTTTAATAACAAACAATTATTTTTCAAAATTTTTCGCCTTGTATGAAAATAAATATGTTTGGAGGTGATATTTATGCTACTCTACTAATTAAGCATCATGAGTGCAAAAAACATTTATTTCACTTAAATACAATCTAATTTACGCTTAAGAAACACCCAAAGTTATATTTCTCTTTATTTATTAATGACCTTTAAATGAAACGGAGAGTGTGCTATGAGTGAACAAGTTTTCAAAGTAAACGGTATTGATATATGTACAGAAGGCTTTGGAAATCCTAATAACCCAGCAATATTATTAATTATGGGAGCTACGTGTTCAATGGTTTATTGGGATGAAGAATTTTGTGAAAGGTTGGCTAGCACAGGAAGATTTGTCATTCGCTATGATAACCGTGATGTTGGGCGCTCTGTTACATATGAGCCTGGGACTTCCAATTACACTGTAGCTGACCTGGCTGAGGATGCAATCGGGGTACTCGATGCATATCATATTGACAAGGCACACCTTCTGGGCATGTCATTAGGAGGTATGATTGCTCAAATTGCTGCAGTAAAACACCCAGAAAGAATTTTGTCCTTAACATTACTAGCAACAAGCGTTATTGGATCTGATAACAATACTCGTGATTTGCCTCCAATGGATGAAAGAATTTTGACACATCATGCTAATGGTGCGAATTTAGATTGGACAAATAAAGATGTTATAGCGAAATATTTAGTTACAGGATCACGTCTACTCTGTGGATCAAAGCGTATATTTGATGAAGCAAGAACTTTGAAACAAGTAAAGCAAGAAATAGAACGTGCCAACAATTTATTAAGCATGTTCAACCATGCCCTCCTTACAGGTGATGATTCTTATGAAGGTATACTTAAGTCATTACTAGTACCTACTTTAGTAATTCATGGTACGGACGATACAGCTCTTCCACTTGAACATGGACTCGCACTTATTGATGAAATTCCGAACGCAAAACTACTAACCCTTGAAGGTTCAGGGCATGAGAATCATCCCGATGACTGGGCCGAAATTATTAAAACAGTTTCAAAACATACATCTAAAATATAAGATAAAAACAACTAATAGAAATAGTGATACAATTACAAAAGCCCATCACTGCATTTGTATGTATAGTCATGGGCTCTACCTATGATTTTCTATGTTCAAAAGAATGGGCAATCTAATTGATCAACAGATTCCCACGATTTTTTTTTTACATTTTCGGTGGATTTACTATTTTCTAGTGGTACGTTTTTAAATGGATTCACTTCAACTTTTAGTAGAGATGGCGGTTCTACATATAAAGAAAAAACATGACTACTTGGCAAGGCTTTCGATACATCAATATCTCCTACTTGTTTAAATAATTGCTGCGCTGCAAAGAAAAAGAAATTAGTTGGATTAGTTTGTTTATTAAGCCATGCAATCATTTCAGGTGATACCGATTTATTAATATTTATTTTCACTCGATCACCACGTTTAAATCGCCTAGATCGCATACTTCCACCAACTAACTTATCGTTAAGTTTGTGAATCCTAACTCTTTTTGCTTATGCTCTCTATATTTTGGCGAACATGTATATACTAAAAGACCACGAGCATTGGTGAATAACGGGTTATCTACAAAAATTACATTTTTCAAGCGTCCTTTTTGTTTCAAAATCATTTTTAAGCTATTTTTAATAATAACTGCGCCCCCACCATAAATAAATACATATGGATCGTCTTTCATATCATCAATTTTGTTAATAATATCCGTTGCAACGCGTGCTGCTAAACCTAAAAACGCTGGCTGCGATTCCTCAACTAACAATGCATTTCTTGGATGCTTTTCATTTAAATAAATTTGGTTGAATTCTGTAATACTATCAATTGTTTTCGTAGGATATTTCCGATTCCATCTCGTAATAATTTGTAGTAACGTTTCTTTTACACCGTACGATAATCCTTTACTTAATTGCGGGCGGAAATTTACCCCTAATGAAACAACTTCTTCCGTTGTCCCTGCGCCAATATCAAAAGACAATAAAGTTTTATCTACAAAATCAATTTCTGAAACTTGATTTTGTTCACATTCTATTTTATGTTTCACAACATTTCCTTCCTCATCATATACAATCCCCCACGTCCCAGAAGCGCCTTCAGGTAGACATTTACAAAACTCAATAGAAACATTAATCGTAACATCGCGTCCATTTGGATAATGGAATATGACCTTGTGATTACCCATATACCGTTTCGAATTTTCAGCAGCGATTTCCTGTGTAATAAGTTGCATTGGAAGAGCAACAGATAAATCATAACGAATATTAATATGACTTGAAGTTGGACTTTGACGCATAGCACTTATCGCTAAACCTGAAAGGATTGTAATGACCATTAATTCATCAGTAGATTTATTTGATTTCTTCTCCACTTCTGTACCTTTTAATTGATCTTGAATCACTTTTTCTCCAACGATGTATCGTACATTATTTAACATTAGCGATGGAGAACTAATGGTCACATCAATGTGATTCTCTAATTCTGACGATGAAACTTCACCCTCATCTAACAACCCCGTAGGCTCACCTATATATAAGGAATAAATACTCGGAATAAAAATGGGTTCCTGCCCTTTCACCATTAACTTCAAACCATTATTTCCTGCATCTGCACCAGCTTTTAAAAGAATAGACATAACTACCCCCTAATTTAATCTGACATCCCTTCCAAATATATGCGAGCCCATTCTTTTACATTCAAATGTAATGTAATTTTTTCTTCATCCTTTAAACAAAATATCACAAATATTCATTTATCGTGTAAAAAGTATTTGACATAAAACTTTTCCAATTTTATACTATGGTTGTAAAGATTTTTTGACAATGGTGGAGGTGCAATTATATATTGAATACTAAAAAGATTATTTTTGTAATCATTGTTTTATCGTTAATCGCGATACTCGGACATGGCGCATACAAATACGCAACTGAAGGTTCAATTTTGGGTGGAACGATTTTCGCTGCTTCTTTAATACTTAGTAATTTAATTAATCATATTACATGGGGAGATCCAAACGGAGTATCGAAAGAAAGTCAAGATGAGATGGGACAACAAATTACATATAAAAGCTTTAAAATCGCGTATTTTGTGCTTGTAGGTGTTATGTTCCTTATATTACTCTGCTCGGAAGGATTTTCTATGGGTTTCAATTTGGATGGTGTAAAAAACCTTCCACTCTTTATTGCACTCTGTTCTTCCTTTCTTATTTTCCCTATCGTTGAACTCATTGTCGCCAAACAATATAAATAAAAAAAGTGGTTTTCTGTAAATAGAAAACCACTTTTTTATTTAAATCTCTTCTGCTATTGCTTTCAGCTTATTCACAGTCCGCCAGTTCCTTACTGTAGCTGGCGTATGTAATTTTTGAAACTGGTTCATTAGTTTAGAATTCCGAATGCTTTTTTTGAAAAATAAATACACTACTCTTCCTTCGATATGACAATCTTCTATGTCACTATTAAGCCTAAGTAACTGATTGCACTCCCCTTCAGAAAGGGTATTAGCCAAAAAGGCCACATGTACACTTTCTCCTTCTAACAATGAATTGGTCTCGTAAGGACATTTTTTAATAATATTAATAAATTCATCATTTGTTCTTAACATGACCGGAACATCGAAATCAAAAACGTTCTTAATTGCACATTCAATTCGTTCCTTTAGAAAATTTATTTCTTCCTCTGATTCAAATACTACATTCCCGCTTTGAATATACGTTTTCACTTGTTTTACCCCAATTGATTCAAACGCTTTTTTCAAATCCGCCATTTTGATTACTTTATGCCCACCTACATTTATTCCCCGTAGTAATGCAATATAAATTGTCATATGATTACCCCTCGCGTATTTACATGCTTAGCAATCGAATTGTTTTGCACCTTCATACTTCTCGAATACTTACCTTAATGCCTCTAACATATCATGTTTGGAAAATATCTCAAATGAAAAAACTTACTACATGATTTTTTTCAAGAGTAAGCTTTATTATCTTATTATCTCGTTATAGGTAAATGTAATATGAATTGTTGTCCAATTGGTCCCATTCTTCTAAATCCTCTATCTTGAAATCCAACTTTCTCATATAACTGTTGTGCCGGAATATTTTTTTCATTTACAGCAAGAATCACTTCGTTTTTTATTGAATAATAATATTTTACAAAGCCTTGTAATAGCGCCAATGATTTTTTAGCATATCCTTTTCCTTGTTTATTATGATTAACAGAAAAAGAAGTTAAAAGTATGGCATCCTTATTTTCTGTAAACTCCTGTACTCTATCACCTGTTTGTAATATAAATACACCGACAGGTACTCCGTTATAGTCTAAAATAACAACTACATTTTTCGTTCGATCATTTTTCGCTTTCTCCAGTAATTCACCTGGATTCGCCGTAAATTGAACTTGTTCACTTGGTAAAGTAAATGATTGTATTATCTCTTTATACTGCTCCTTATACGGAACTAATTGTATTTCCCCTGTATGTATGTTCATGCTTAACTCTCCCACTCCTTCAAGTTATTAACTTAAACCTTGCTGTGTTTTAGAATGCACTTTTCCATCCAAAAATGTAATTTCAGCAAATGATTTTGGATCGTTGCCTTTCCAAGCAAAAATTTGTTTAATTCGTGTAGAATGTTCTTCCCCTTCTTCTATGAGTAAATCCCCTTCAAAACCGATTAATTCTTTCACTTCTAAATATGTCATTCCTTCATTAATATTTGAGAAATGATTTACATTAATGGATTTTTGATTTTTATTTTCCGTTATAGTAGAAGATGTAGCAGTTTTCTTCTTCACTTCTTTCTTCTGGTCACACGCTGTCATACTAAAACCTATGCATAAACTACACAATATGAGTGTGCTTTTTTTCATCATAACGGTTGTCCCTCCCCTCATTATTAAACCATATTTTCCCTTAAAAATAAACTGAATATTTAATTTTATAAAAAATCCCGTACAATTTAGTACGGGATTTCCACTATTTTTTCAAATGATTATTGGACTGATCATCTTGTTCTTTTCGAAGTTCTTGTTCTTCATCTTTTGGTAATTGTTTATCATTATCTTTAATCGGGTTTGTTTCTCTATTTTCAATCATATCATTTGGAACTTGCGGCATTACACGGCCAACAATTGCTGCTAATTCATCAAGTATGCCTTCACCAGTTTTACCTTTTTTAATTTGCTTACCTATTTGTTTTAGTCTTTCATACGTATCAACATCTGCTACAACGACTGCATTCGCACCATTTGGGTCATTCTTTAAACTTTCTGCAACAGAATACTTAATTGACTCAACGCGAGTTCGATCAAGTTTCGCTTTTACATCAATACCTACCACAGCATATTTCCCAACTACTACTGCTGTCGCATCGTTTACACCAGGTATACTTGCAGCTAAAGATGCCAGATGATCAGCTGCCTTTTCATTTGGTTTATTTGATTTATTTGTATACGTAACATTTTTCATCGAGACATTTTTTTGTTCTGGCTTTTCATTAGAATTGTCTTTTTTTCCAATACTACATCCAGTAATAACGAAACAAAACATTAACATATATATAATGATTTTCATTATTTTCACCACTTTATCATTGATGTTTAATCATAAATTTTTTCAACCGCTTGCATCTTCTTCACTTTTTCTTCTGCCCCGCTATTTGCGTTAATGAAAATTTGGTACGTATCTTTCCCTAAAGTACCAATATATTCATAACAAAGTACTTCATTATGCAAGTCATTTACTACTACAGCTTTACGTTCTTCCATAACTTTTACATCGGGATTAATTTTCTTTCTCGCCTCAGCAGCAGTTAGCTTCGCACTCGGAATTGTTCGTTTTTGATGCGATGCTAAATATTCTTTCGCAGAAAAACCAACAATCGATCCATCATCTAAAGCAATTTTCATTTGAATTGCTTCTGGATAAATACGCACTCCATTTTCATTTACAACGTACGTAAACACACCGATATTATCATATTGAGAACTATCAAATAGCTCCATATTTGTAAACTTATGATCCTTTAAAAATGTTAATCCTTTACTTCCTGCATCATTTAAACTAATTTTTTGTTCTTTAATTTCTCGGTTGTTCATTACCCAAATTGGATATCCACCTTTTCCGGTAATATCCATATAATACTCATTGTTCGTTGCTGGATCTTGAATTTTCACACTGTAGAATGATTCTTTTGCACCTTTTCCACTTTTCTCAACTTCTACTTTTTCATTCCCTTTTAAGTTTAAAAATGATTTCGCGATTTTTTCCGCTTCCTCTTTCGAAATCGCCTTTCCTTTTGCCTCAAATCCGCCTTTTTTATTCTTTTGTGCACTTGTAAAAGTCGGTCCAAAGTTTGTGGACGAGTATGATGTTACATTCTTTTCTACCGTCTTTAATCCATCGATAATTGTGTTATCTGCTGGATCTTGGTTTGACGCTAGAGCCATTTCTACATCCATCCAGCGAAGATTATTTTTCAATACAAGATGCTGCACTTTTCTCAGTTCATCTTGTATATTTTCTGCATTTGAATATAAACCTTGTAACGTTTTATATTCTTGATCATTTAACGGTTCTTTTTCTAAATCACGAACCGCTGCACGATAACTAAAATCACCGATATTCGCAAGGAACTCTTCCGTTTTATTAAATGGCATTAATGTTAATGGTAGTTGCCCTACATCAGAACGAGCCTCTGATGTTAAACGCCATACATCTGCTAAAGCTGGCGATAATGAGGAACGTGAATTCATCGCCAGTGTTGTTCCAATTTTATCGTGTAATAAATCAACTTCATATGCTAAATCATGAAACGCACGCTGATAACTATTTTCCGCTCGAATTAATACCGCATTTTTCTCTTGATGCTCTTTATAGCCCCAATACCCTGTTCCTACTACACCTACTGTTAACAATACAATGATAATACCTCGTAACATGTTTCCACCTCCGCTCTATTTACAGAAAATATGTTTACCGATTTTTTTAATTTGTGGACGAGTCCAAATCCATTTACTTGTCGCAGTATCTGGATTGAAATAATATAATGCATTCCCAGTTGGGTCCCATCCATTAATCGCATCTAATACAGCTTTTTTCGCTGTTTCATTTGGCGTTAAATATATTTGTCCATCTGCTACTGCTGTAAATGCTCTCGGTTCAAATATTACACCTGAAACGGTATTTGGAAACGATGCACTTGTGACACGGTTTAAAATTACCGCAGCTACTGCAACTTGTCCTAAATATGGCTCACCACGCGATTCTCCGTACACAGCGTTTGCCATTAGCTGAATGTCATTTTGAGAATAACCGTTTGGAACATTTGTCCCTTTACTTTGTGGTGGTTTATTTTCTTGTGCAGTACCACCGCTATTCCCTTTATTAGTTGTAGTACCTTTATTAGCGGTCGACTTATCATACTTCGTCGCTTTTACAAGCATTTGCTTCGTTTTAGCACCCGCTAAACCATCAACTGGCAATCCGAATTTTTGCTGAAAGTTTCGAAGCGCCCAATATGTACCCCATCCGAAAACACCATCAACTTTTCCCGTATAAAATCCGTTATATTTCAAACGAGTTTGCAGTTCAATGACATCTTCTCCAGATGCTCCCCTTTGAATTACTTGATTAGAAAAGGCTTCTACATTTTTGGTTTGTATACTACTTACCATTAAAGATAAACCAATAAAGGTAAGTAAAACTGCTAGCTTCAAAAAACCTTTTTGACGCATATGTTTCCCTCCTTAAATACAGAATGAATTCATGGTTATGTTTTGTAAATGTGAAGCTTTTATGTAAAGAAGACAAAAAAAGCCAAGCTTATATGCTTGAAGATATATGCACACAATATAAAAAAGAGTAAAAGGAGCTTATTATGAAGTATTTCTTCACACGTATAGCATTCGCGATTTTTTTACTAACAGCATGTTCAAATATATATACTGGTCCATCTATAGTTCACGCACAGCCACCCTATGCAAAATGGGGTAAACTAGCCGTTGAAAAAACGAAAGAACAATATCCGAAAGCTGAAATTATCGATTACCTTCATATAGGTAGAAAACCAAAAACTGTTCAAATAACAGTTGAAAAGTTTAAATTATGGCTACGTGAGGGTAGAAAAGAGTATGGTGTTTTTGTGGATATAGAGTTTGATACGAAAACAGAGAAATTTTTAAAGATGTCCTTTCAGAAGACAAATCGGTAAAACAAAGAAACCTCCGTCTTTACATACAGACAGAGGTTTCTTTATGTACTTCTTCCTTAATAAGGAGGATTATTATTTATATGCAAAGATCGATTACCTAACATTTTTACTAATCCGCAAATAGCTCCAATTACAACCGCTATTCCGATACTATATAAAAGTACTCTACCATATCCACCTATTCTCGGATCGAGAAACGGATATGGGTACCAATTCACGAATGGACCGCGTATTAAGCTATAGACAACATATAAAAGCGGGAAAACAAGCCAACTCGCAGCCTGTTTCCATGTAATGGTCTTTGTAGGTGGATTTATAACCCAGTCTAAAATCATCGCTAATGGCATGATGTAATGAAGCACAGTATTTACCCACGGTATTGCTGTTTGAAGTGACTCTTCTAATCCCCTTAATAACAAAAAATAAATAAGTCCTGTTGTCAGTATATATACTGTAGCTGCGCCGCGAAGAACTCCAAACTGCTCGGAACGTCCGAATGTGGCTGTCACCAAGCTACTTAATAGTAGAATTACCGCCACTAAAATGTTGCTTTCAATTGTGAAGTAACTAAAAAAATTAACTGGATTGAACGGTTTCACTTGTGCTCTTGTAACAAATTGAGTAATAAGTGCACTAAACGCTAGAAGACTTAATAACAGTCTATAAATCGCTATCATTTTTGCACTTCTCATACAACACCTCCTTCCTCTTCTTATTTATGATTGGAATTCTCTATTATATGCTCTATAAATAACTTTAATGGTACGAGGCCACGTTTCGGCATGTGACTACTAATAACCGCTACGAGCTCTAACTGCGGAATGATAATAATGTATTGTCCTCCGTATCCCATAGCAAAATACATACAATACGGTATGTGAAATCTTTCGTTATGTAATACCCACCAGTGATATCCATATGCCCCGACATGTTCATACGTTTCAAATAGAGCTGTATTTGATTCTTCTAACCATTTCGATGATACAATTTCATTCCCCTTCCAATATCCATTGTTCAAACATAATTTCCCTAACTTTAATAAGTCTATAGATTTCATTTTCATACCGAATCCGCCAACATATATATCTTGCGGGTCTTGTTGCCACTCATACTCCGTAATGTTTAACGGCTCAAATAAATACTTTTTCGCGAACTGCTCCGTCGACATTCCAGTTGCTTGTTGAATGATGTAACTAAGTAAGTGAGAAGAGCCTGAATTATAATTCATTTTCGTACCCATTTCTTCAATGAGCGGCTTTTCTAAAATGTATTGCACCCAATTGTCTGATTCCACAAAGTCATTTGGGAAAATAACCCCATTTCCGAACTCTTGCCAATCTTCTCCTGTTGTCATCGTTAATAAATGATACAGCGTTAGTTCCCTCTTTTTCTCCGGTGCATTTTGAATCCATGTTGTGATTTGTGTATGTATATCATTTATAAATCCTTTATCAATTGCGATACCAATTAATATAGATACGATACTTTTTGTAATCGAATTAATTTTAAATAAGTCATTTGCACAGTCTATCGTTTTATAGTACTCAGTCGTTAATTCCCCTTTTTGATAAACAAGAAATGTATTAACTTTTTTCTTTTCAAATTTATTTTGTAATTGCTCAAAGTTCAAGAAATCTTCCTCCATCTAAATGATTATGTAATATTTGTTGTTCATCTCGTTCTCTCTATTAAATCATATTTGTTTTTAAAACAAAAAAAATAAACTTGCCAGCATTTAATAGCTGACAAGTTTATTTTATAATTTCGTTCGAACATTCCAAAGCTCTGGGAAGAAGCATTGATCAAGCACTCGCTTTAAATAAGATACGCCAGAAGAGCCACCTGTTCCCATTTTATGACCAATAATTCGTTCTACCGTTTTCATATGACGGAAACGCCATTGTTGTAGCCAGTCTTCAATATCGATTAATTTCTCTGCAAGCTGATATAAATCCCAATATTTCTGCACGTCCGCATATACTTCTATCCAAGCCGCTTCTACAGTTGCATCCTCTTCGTAAGGCTGCGTAATATCACGATTTAACACATCTTCATGAATTGGGAATCCTTCTTTAACAAGCGCTTGTATCGCCACATCATACAAACTTGGTGCATGAAGTGCTTTATGAAGACGAGCATGTAATTCTGGGTCCTTTTCATAAATCTTTAATGCATGTGGTGTTTTATAACCAAGTGCATACTCAATCATTCGATATTGATACGATTGAAAACCGGAAGCCTGACCAAGTGAATCACGGAACTCAATATATTCTGATGGCGTTAATGTCGCAAGAATATCCCAAGATTGAATAATTTGCGACTGAATTTTTGATACACGTGCTAACATTTTAAAAGCTGGTGGTAATTTATCTTGTTTAATAGATTCAATTGCTGCATTCAGTTCATGTAAAATTAGTTTCATCCAAAGCTCACTCGCTTGGTGAATAACGATAAATAACATTTCATCGTGATGATCTGATAATCTTTGTTGACTAGATAATAAGCTATCTAGCTGTAAATACTCTCCGTACGTCATATTTTCCTTAAAATCAGTGTGAATCCCTTTTTCCATAATTACTTTTTCATTTTCTTTCATATTAGTCAAACGCCCCTTTTAACATTTCTATTTATATTGGTCTAATAACAGCTCGAACTGGGCTCCCATCTGCATCTGTTAATGCAAGTGGTAAGGCAATAAGTTCGTAATCGCCGTCTGCTACGTGATCGAGTACGACATTTTCTAAAATGTGAATTCCGTGTTTAAATAATTGATGATGTGCTGCTAGTTCTTTATCATCTAAAGGATCAACAGAGGGTACATCTACCCCAATTAAACGAATGCCCTTACTTGATAGAAAATCTGCAATATCAGCACGTAAATACGGGATTTTTTCTGGGAATTCTTGCGCTTTACCATGTGAAGATGTACGTAATAATAATCGCTCTACACCTTCTAATTTAAAACGTTCTAATTCCTTTTTACCGATACTCTCCAGCCCTGACACATCGATAACTCGTGCTGCGCCTACATATACGTGTATATCTAAATCTAACACCTTCTTACCGTCATTATCGAAATGAAATGGTGCATCAATATGAGTACCTGTATGGATACTCATCGTTAACTTTCCGACATTTACCGAACCACTGTCTTCTTTTGACCATGAAACTTCATACGAGAACGGTGTATCCCCTGGCCATGTCGCGATATCATTATTTAGCGGTTGTGAAATATCAATCCACTGCGATGTTTTCATGCTTACGCCACAACCTCTCGCTTATTTTCAAAGTTTTTATATTCTTCATTTTTCATAATTTTCTTTAAGATTTGTACAGAGTTCCATACTTCCTCATACGTATTGTATAAAGCAACAGGCGCAAGTCTAACTCCATTTGGAGCTCTAAAGTCTGGAATCACTCCATTTGCTTTTAACGCTTTACATATACGTGCCGCCTCAGCATGTTCTAAATAAATATGCCCGCCTCGTTTTTCATCCTCTAGCGGATTTCCGATTGTAAATCCCATATCATTTAACTCCAATTGAATTAAATCGAGCATATATCTTGTTATATGTAATGACTTTTCACGTAATCTTTCAATACGGGCATCTTTAAAAATTTCAAGAGAACCGATTAATGGTGCAATACTTAATACGTGAGGTGTCCCTATTTGATAGGCTCCAGCATGATCAGCCGCAGTTAATGAATGTTCCATATCAAACTGCTTATCCTTTCTAGAGCTAAACCAACCAGATAATCCTGGAAGTCTATCTAAATGTTTTTTATTCACATATAAACCTGCAACACCACCAGGACCTGCATTTAAATATTTATAATTACACCATACAGCGAAATCTACATCCCATTCGTTAAAATGATGCGGAATAGAACCGATTGAATGACATAAGTCAAAACCGATATGAATACCACGTTTATGAGCTTCAGCTGTTAATCGCTTCATATCGAGAATTTGTCCGCTTCTATATAGTACAGAAGGCAATAAAATTAAAGCGATATCATCTGTCATTGCCTGAATAATATCATCTTCAGAAAGTGTTCTTCCATCTCGACTTTTCACTCGTACTAAATGCTCATCTGGATCTAAGCCTTTTAAACGAATTTGACTTTGAAGCGCATAAATATCTGACGGAAATGTTAATTCATCCGCAAGAATTTTTGTACGTATTCCTTTCGGCTCATAAAACGTCGCAATAACTTGATGTATATTCGCAGTCGTGGAACCGGTTACAATTGTTTCTTCCGGCAAAGCTCCAATAAGAGGTGCTGTCAATTCACCTAATTTCTCCGAAAGGAAAAACCACGGATGCTCACCTTCAGTCCATCCATCAATTCCAAACTCTTTCCATGAATCTAGCAAAGTAAGTAACGATTTCTCTGCTCTTTTTGAAAGCAAACCTAAAGAGTTACCATCTAAATATATTGTTCCTTCTTTTTTATAAAATTCAGTTTGAAAATCTTTCAGTTCATCATGTTTATCACATTCAAGCGCATACTCATAAGTTGGTTGAAATGGTTCTTTATACATGGTGTCACCTTCTTTTAATTTTCTTTTTATTCTAACTAATTAAAATATATCACTTAAGTTGATATGACGTCAATGATATTATGTCAGTTGACTTTATATACGAACTTCTTTTACAATACAATTATATTTTCAGATATTTCAGTATAAAGAGGTGATTCTTTGAAAAACTCTACTCTTTCAACAAGAAAACACCGCTCCTTAGAAACGAAAAAGAAACTATTACATTCCGGTTATACTATTTTTATAAAAAACGGATTTCAGAAAACTACAATCACGCAAATTATTAAACATGCAGAAACTGGTTATGGAACAGCATATGTATACTTTAAAAACAAAGATGCTCTCCTCGTCGTTTTGATGGAAGGTGTGATGAATCGCTTTTATGATATTGCTGATCGCTCTTTTTCCCCTCAAACAAAGTTAGAAGCATGTGATATGATTCAAAGTCAAGTTAGAGCATTTTTACAATTAGCGGAAGAAGAACGGGATATTTTGCAAGTTGTCGAAGAAGCAATAGGATTATCAAGAGAGATAAGTCAAAAATGGGATGAGATTCGTGAACGCTTTATAAAAAGTATTACACAAGATATTACTTACTCTCAAGAAAGTGGATTGGCGCAGCCTGAATTAAATAAAGAGATTGTAGCACGTGGTTGGTTCGCGATGAATGAAACGTTTCTTTGGACAATCGTACAAAATGATAAAGAACTAGAGTTAGAAGAAATTGTACATACTTTAACGGTAATGTATACGACAGGATTATATAAATAGCACATTATAACCTCAAAAAACCGTTACTCAATATGCTTAGTAACGGTTTATTTAAAATATTTTATTAACGATACAAAAATACAAAATAGCGATGCAAGTAAGAGAATAATCCCCAGATTTTTATTCTCTTTTTCATCTTTCTTAAAATTTTGTACCCCCATACCAGCTAACATAAATCCTAGAAGCAATTGTAGAATAAGCATACTTTGTTTCGAATCATCATTCCAACTATAGATGGAATAGACCATTACAATAATTGCAAGTATGAATGTGGTAATTCTAATCATAAGAACACCCCCTGTTTGATTCTATTGTTTTAACCTACTCACCATTCCAACAATAAACTTATACTCAGCTCTACTTTTTCTTACTTTCTTAAAGCCCTCTCTCGTATCAAAAATAAAACACGTTTTCCACAACCAAATTCGTACATATAAAGACTCAAAATAAATAGGTTTTATAATGCCGCGTTCCTCAAATTCAGTTCCGTCTTTATTTTCAGTTTCTGTTCGAACGAACCACCTATTCCCGATTCCAATTTCAATATACTTCACATGTTAACCCCCTTCAGGAAATCTTCTTTCTAACTATTCTATTATTTCCCCGGTAAGCGCACATTCCGACAGAACGTGAGCCCACAAAGAAAAAGCAGATTACAAAAATCTACTTTTATAGCCTAAATTTTTGCATTCGTTTATAAAATGTACTGCGTGGCACAGCAAATAATTTTGCAGCTAATGAAACATTTCCGTTTGTCTTTTCTAGCGCTTCAATCATGCTATAACACTGTAGTTTTCCGTGAAAATTCAGCGTATGTTTTTCTTTATTTCCATTTTGTAACTCAATTTGTTTTTGATTTCCCATCACCTTCTGTAATAAAATGACATTTACGTTCCGCATATTTCCCGTCCATTTATATTTTGAACATTGATTACAAATAACAACTTGTTCATCACTATCAATTACATCTAAAAAGCGGTGAATTACATGTAGTTCGTTTTGATGTATTTGAATGCTACATTCACGTTCAATCGCATGGGCAATTGAAGTTAACATACCTAGCATATACGGATGTGAAAACTCAATCGAACAGGAGAAATAGCATTTTCAACACAATTAGAAAGACGACACAAATATGTTGATAATTTGAATATCTTAATGAATTTCTTTATGTTTTTTTATCAACACTATATTTTGTATAATGGAGCCTACTAAAATACATAACCAAAACCACTTTATCGGATTGTTATTTAAAAAGAATATTGCCACTGCTATTGCGAATAAAATAGTGGATGCTAAACTAATATATAATTTCGTTCTCATCCCCATTTGGCTTCACTCCTCTATCATTTTACAGTACATAGTAACTTTTCATTTTTCATCTCTATTATGTACTCTCGTAAAACATATTCTTTCCCGCCATGTTTATCATACCAATCATGTATTCTTTTAACATGCATTTTATCATTTCTAATTTCCGTTTCAATTTCTACATATTCTTCATAACTATCATATTCCCATATTGCAAATACTTCAGTCGTACCATCATTATTATCTTTCATCCAGCGTCCTATTAAACGAGAACCATATTTTAATTGATTAGGTAAATTAGTATCATTGAAATGATCATTAAATATTTCTATGAATTCATTTTTTACTACATAGTACTTCCTTCTGTAAAACATATTTCTTCACCTCTTTTATGAAAAGTATCAGTAAACCTTCCCATTACTACCGTATTATAATACTTACCATCCGACAGTTTTTTATCATTTTTTAGAATACCTTCTACCCCAAAACCTAAATTTTTATAAAGCTGAATGGCTTTCTTATTTGTCTCTATCACTTGTAATGCTATCTTTTTCACTGCATTTTCATCAGCCCAATTAATAGATTGTTGTAATAGGCACTTACCCATTCCATATCCCCAAAACTCTTTTAAAATACAAACTCCGAATTCTACTTTATGAGATAATCTCGTTAAATCAGATCCTTCACATCTCGAAAATCCAACGACACGGTTATGAACTTCCGCAACTAAAAAGAGATTTCTTGTTTTTTTACTATCCGTTTTTATTATTTCCTGGAATCCCTTCGTATCTATAAATCCCTCTCCAACTTCTCTATCCATATTTTCAGTTTCTCCATCGATCTGAACTCGTATTTTCGATAACTGCTCTGCATCTGTCTCAGCTGCAGAACGAATTGTATAAGTTAATCCATTTATATGAAACTCTTGTCCTTTTATAATCATTTCAAACTCCTTTTAAATGCAGTCTATTGGCGCTATTACAATTTGTTTACCTTGTTTCTCAAATTCTTGAATAGTTTCTTTACTAGCCTCTTCATCTGTTATTATAAGGTCAATTTCTTTAAGTGACTCTCCTTTTATAAAGCAGTCTATTCCGAGTTTATTATGAGGAGCTAAACAAATATTTCTTCGAGCGATTTTGCTTACTGTTTTTCCAAAATGAGCAACTTCCGGTGTTGCAGTACTTATACCATGTAATGAAACTCCACCACCTGTGGAAAAATAAATATCAATAGTAAAACTACTAATCAATTCCGAGGCAAGTGTATCAGTAATATTTCCTGAAGGTTTTACCTTACCACCAATTAAATACACTTCTATGTTCTTATATTCTCGTAACGAACTAGCTATCTCTATAGAATTCGTAATAACTGTGAATGATGTTTCGGGTAAAAATTTTAACATAGCACAATGAATTGAAGCCCCACCAATAAAAACGGAATCTCCTTCTTGTATATAAGATGCAGCAACTTTAGCGATTGCGTCCTCATATATAGGGCCATTACTATAACGTTTAGATGGCTCTGCGGCTAAGTTCCTCACTCTTGCAAGTTCAATTGCACCTCCGTGCGTCCTTTTTAATAAACCCTCTTTCTCCATAATAGATAGATCTCTTCTTATAGAATCAATAGACATATCAAATATTTCAGCAAGATCTTTTGCGACTACTCTTCCATCTTTCTTAAGCAATTCTAAAATGTTCTCTCGACGCTCTTCAGTAAACATGTTCTCACCACCGTTATTGAAAATTCAGAAATTTAATATTTATGTTAATTATATGCATGTCCCTTCCGTTTTACAATATTTTCAATTCTTATTTTTTCAGCTTTATGCAGGTTTTCTCTCTCTTTCTATTTCATTAACTTCAACACCGAATAAATGTATATTTGTATATCCTACTAAAATGCTTCTATTTATCTCCTTATTGTTGTAAAATTATTCCTATGTTTTACTTTTTAATACAGAAAGGAATTACTATGAAATCTTTAATTAAAGTAACTTGTACAGCATTAATATTTACAGGAATAATGGCAGGATGTAATAGCAGTGCTACACCAAAACAAGAAAAGAGCTCTCTCGAAAAGAATGCAATGCACTATGGGGAAATATTTAAAAACGGATACTATAGAGCAACTGTTGAAAATGCAAGATTCGAAAAAATAGACAAAGAGTGGCGTCTCACAGCACGTGTTATGATTAATAATGTTCGAGCCGATGGACAAACTATTGATCTTTCAGAGATAAAATATTTCATAAAAGATGAAAAAACTGGTCAAAAATATGAAGGTGAAGTTCATCCAGTAGATGATGAGAAATATAAAAATGTTCCACTCGAATTTTCTTTAACTACTGACGTTGTATTTGAAATGAAAACTTCGCCTAAAGACTTAAATAACATGTATTTGTATATAGATAGTAAAGTTGCTCCATTAACAAATACATATTGGAAGCTTGATAATTTAGTATCAAAATAAAAAACAGTCTTAAATGACTGTTTTTTTGTTATCGAACTTGTAAACTTCAGCAAAAGAAACTCTCTTTATTATAAATTAATATACAAATAACCAAGTTATTTTTTCTCAAGCAAGACATCTTTTGCACAAATCGTTACTTCTTCAAATGGGCAATCAAATAACATACCTAATTCAAATCCATCTTCAGTAAGCTCTATTTCATGGTACAGCCACCAAGCACCTTTAAGATTATCCGGCATAGAACATTTCGTCACTCCTGTAAAAGTTACTTGAAGTTTATCGAAATCACTAAAAGTGCCACTGCAATCTACTGTTATAGATAAAATATCTTCTAAATTTCTCTCTACAGTTAAAATTTCACTATCATGTAGTGATGCCTTATGTAACTGAACAACATTTGACGGAAGCATTTTCTTAATGGAATTAAAATGTTCTAAGTATGATAGATCTAATTGAGCCATTCTTTTCTCATAATCTGCTGTCCACTCTAATAAAAGTTTCTTTAATTCATTAGGTGGATATTCTGAATCAATAGTGTTGTTATGAATATGTGTATGTAGTGTTTCAGGAAGAAAATTTAATAAATCTTCTTTCCTTTCTTCTACTTCGTCTTTCAAACTTTGTATATAATCAGGATTCACTTCTTTCCATTCTTCTATTGATCCTATGTAATTTACAAATCCTGAAATTTGCATTTCTTTATACCAATCTCTTGTGAAATATTTCAATGACATCTCTCCTAAAATATTTTAACATCCAAGAAAAGCAATATATTTATTTATTATATCATTCCAATAACCATTTTTTCTAAAGAAAAAATGTAAAACTGCAAATATTCCGCCTATTATTTCTAAAACTTCAGAATATTTACAAAATTATAAAACTAGATTACATTTTACTAGTACAAGATTTTCCTGTACAAAAATCTAAACAAAAAAAGGGATGGTTATATGTTGAAGAAATTAGTAGCAGGGACATTAGTAGCAGGTTTTGCATTAACTGGAGGATTAGGTGTAGTAAGTGCTGCAGAAAAAGATAATACAATTAAATCATTTGATTATTTAAAAGTTGATGAAAAGAATGTTAATTCATTCACAAAACTAAGCGATCAATCAAAAAAAGACATCCAAATTACTATGGTACTACCTAAGCAAAATGAAAATGGAGATTGGTTAGCTTATGGCTTTACTAGCAGAGAAACATTGAATGCTTTTATTGAAAAGGATAAAAAGGCACTTAAAAATCAAATTAACCCCTTAGGTAGTGGTGCTGGTAGTACCGATTTTTATGAGCATCAAAATAAAGGTGGACAGTATATTTATTGGAGCAGCGGCTTTAAAAACCTACCTTCTAGCTGGAACGACAGAATTTCTTCTGTAAGTACAGCTTCACCTTCTGCAAGTTATTCAACAACGCTATGGGAACATTCTTCAACTCAAGGATATGGAAAAGGTGTCTCCTTTAGACACTCTGATTGGTATGGTCAAACTGCTAATTTAGCTGCGGATTGGAACGATATTACTTCAGCAATTGAAATCAAATAGTAACAGGGCATTTCAATTGAATAGTTGGAACTACATTTTTATATAGTTTCACACAAATTGCTACTTAAATATTATTAGATAGTAGAAAGACCAGTCATTTTAGACTGGTCTTTCTACCTTCAAGCGTGCACAGCATGTCTTACGGCCTACAATAATGCTTCATGAATTGCTTCAGATAAATTAGAGAACCATTACACTATTCACTATCAAAACTCTTCTGTAATTTCCGAATGTAAATAATTTGACCAATATGATACGCATTATGAGTTGTTACATTAGCTAATACTTCCCACCACTTCGCAGATACAGGAAATCCAATTACATCACTTTCAACCTTGTCTTCATTTATGAGATTTTGCCATTGTAACAGTTTCTCTAATAGTTTTTCTCTTAACTCTTCAAATGTTTGATTATCTGATAGCATAAAACTTTTGTTATTATCACCAATAGCGGGCACGGCATTAACATTTGATTCTTTATACCTTGTTTGCCACGTCGAGTTCCAATACAGTAAATGTTGTACAATTTCAGCTATACTATTACTCTCTTCATTCGGTTTCCAGAAAGCTTCTCTCTCAGATAAATCCTTAACTGCATCTGAAAACGGAATATACCAACTAGGATCATTCGCATTTGCTAATAACTGATCTGCTAAAACATCTTTAACATGGAACATTTTACTTCCCCCCGTTAAAAAGATTCATTTCAAGACAATACTCACTTCTCTATATACGCTGAGTTTGCAAAATCCCCTCTTTTTAGCCTCAATCCCAAACATATGCACATAAAGAAACCGAAAGCACCTAATCCATAAGCTGTTGTATAACCACTTTCCCCGATAATCCATCCTGCAAGTCCTGGTCCAATCATTTGACCAACTGCATAGAAAACGGATATAAAACTAATTGCCATTGAGACATATTTCGGAGATACTTGCTTTGAAGCAGCAACTTGAATTAATAAAAGGATACCTCCGAGGCTGGAACCCCAAATAATTGCCGACATGATAAAGCCAATGATATGTCCAAATATAATTGGAATCATATCACCTATTACAGCTAATAAAAGTGCAATACATAACGTCTTCTTTATACCAATCCGATCCGAAATCAATCCCCAGACAGGAGCTCCTACGATTGAAAACATACCTGCAATCGCATAAACAGTTCCCGAAATTGATGCCGAAATACCATTATCAATCATAAAACTAGTTTGATATAAATTTGGAATTAAATAAACAACTCCAACAATAAAATACATCCATGCAATGATGTATAGCTCTTTCGTTTTCCATAAAAACGACTTATTATTCCTTTCCCCCTCATCTTCAGTAACTTCTGGATTTTTCAAAACAATTGAGGAAACGAATACAACAATACATGTAATAACGCCAAACAAAAGCCATGAACCACGCCAACTATACTCTGGAAATGTACGTACTATATAAGGAACAATTATTCCACTAAATAGCATGCCTATGCCAGCACCGCTTAATAACAGCCCCATTGCAGTTCCTCTTTTTTCTGGAAACCATCCTACTGTTATTGACATGAGTGGTGTATATACAAGAGCACTTCCAGCTCCAGCACATAGCATAAAAATAGCAGCTATCCAAACTGAAGGAACAAATGCTAATCCTATTAAACTTACAACGACGAGCCAACTCCCTATTAATAAAACTGATTTTGCTCCAAAATGAATGGTGAGTATTCCAGATGTTCCGACTGTTAATAAATAGCCTAAAAAGAGTATCGTTCCTAGCATACCTGATTGAGCTGTAGATAAATGGAGTCCTTCTTGCATAAACGGCAATATAATTCCATATGCCATACGTGCAAAACCCGTCGTTGTTATAATAAGAAACATTCCTGTTAATACAAATATCCAAAAATGACGCTCCTTCTGCTCTTTCATTTAAATCCCTCCATAAAAAGTTATTTCCAATTGGATGTTGATTGTAATTATAATGACCATTACAAAAAGCAACTACCAAATGACGGAGGAGTTTACGGTATAGCGGATTATTCCTGTTTTACGTTAATAAATACGTAAAAATTTTGATGGATTCATTCCATATTTTTTACGAAATAACTCTGAAAAATGACTGACATTATTGTATCCAACTGCAAATGCCGTTTCGGTCACATTACTATTTCCCGAACGCAGTAAATCTATCGCATGTTCCATACGTTTTTCTCGTAAATATGTAAATGTGGACATCCCAAATAATTCTTTAAACCCAATTTTTAATTTATAATCATTTAATCCTACTATTTTAGCCAATTCTAATAATGATGGGGGTGATTCCATTCGTTGAAGTAAAATTTCTTCAGCCTGTTTTATTTTATTCAAATCCTTTTTTGATAATTGACTCCTTTTATTGGCGTCACAATCATTAAGCAACACTCTCCCAAAATGTATAGAAAGCAATTCGAGCGCTTTACTTTCTATTTCTAGTTGATTAATACGATCCTTTTGGGGATGCTCTATCATTCTCTTAATACGATTAGATGTTATAGAATCAATTGGATTTTGAAACTTTTTAAAAGATTGATTTCCTAATATAGAATGAAAATCAAGACTTTTTTCAATAGCATTATTCGTCATGAAATGATTAAACAATGGTACAGGAATACCAATCGCTAATGAATATAGAGTCGTTTCTTTTTCATATTCAAATAATACATCAAAATCATTCATAAAATATAAATAGCTATTTCCAGTCATTAATTCATACGAGGAATGACCAACTTGCACTTCTCCGAACCCTTGTAAACAAAAATTAAGCTCCACCATTGCTGCATCAGATGCAAACTGGATGCAATGATTTTTATGAAATTGATAATTTGATAACACAATTTCCATTCCTGAAAACGAAGTCCATCTTCGTATTTCACCCTTACCTATTGTTTTGGGCATATTCATATGTCTTTCCTCTACAACTTGTAAACCATGAAAATATTTATGAAAAATATCATGAAAACCGTTAGTCTCCATGAAATCCACCCTCCTTTTATGTAAAAACTAAAATTAATTGATAATCATTTTCAATTATAACAAATATCTTTATACAATAAATAGATTTTATCCCCATAACTCGTTATGATAAAAGAAAAAGAAAGCGAGCGACCAATGAATAAAAAAATCGCGGTTATTACAGGGGCATCAAGTGGATTCGGACTATTAACGACACTTGAACTTGCGAAAAAAGACTATTTTGTCATTGCTACAATGCGAAATCTTGAAAAACAAGTAGACTTAATATCTCAAGCTACTAAACTCAACTTACAGCAAAACATAAAAGTTCAACAATTAGATGTAACAGATCAAAGTTCTATACATAACTTTCAATTATTTTTAAAAGACATGAATAGAGTAGACCTTCTCATTAATAATGCAGGATATGCAACTGGAGGCTTTGTAGAAGAAATTCCAGTAGAGGAATACCGTAAACAATTTGAAACGAACCTTTTTGGAGCTATTTCAATCACTCAACTTGTCTTACCATATATGAGAAAGCAGAAAAGTGGAAAAATCATTAATATAAGCAGTATTAGTGGCCAAGTTGGATTTCCTGGTTTATCCCCTTACGTTTCTTCAAAATATGCATTAGAAGGCTGGAGTGAATCGCTTCGCTTAGAAGTAAAACCTTTCGGAATAGACGTTGCCTTACTTGAACCTGGTTCTTATAACACGAACATATGGGAAGTTGGTAAACAATTAGCTGAAAACCAATCTGATACAACCTCTCCTTACAAAGAATATATGGATAAAATACAAAAACATATTAATAGCGGCAGCAATACATTTGGTAATCCGATAGATGTTGCCAATAAAATCGTTGAAATTGCCGAAGCGAAACGTACTACATTAAGATATCCAATTGGAAAAGGTGTCAAATTTATGATCTTTGCGAAGAAAATTCTTCCATGGAGATTGTGGGAGTTTCTTGTTTTGAGGAGTTTTAAGAAGATGTAAGTAACTTTATTGAAAAAATATGTAAGGGGTGCTAATTAAATGCTAGGTTTACCCTATGGTAAAGTGTTTTTAGTTCCGTGGTCCGAAGAGTGGGAATTTGAGTTTTCAAAAGAAAAACAATTAATTGAGGAACAAATTGGAAAATATATTTTAGCGATACACCATATTGGAAGTACTTCCATCCCGCATTTAAGCGCAAAACCTATTATTGATATTGCGATTGAATTAAGAGATTTCAAAAGTGATCTAAAATGTATTACAAACCTAGAACAATTAAATTATAAATATAGAAAAGATGTATTACCCGAAAGGTATTATTTCAATAAAGGTGAGCCAAGAACTCATCAAATTCATATGTATGAACAAGGGAATAAATATTTAATGGAACAATTAAAATTCAGATATTACTTAATAGACAATAAAACTTCTCGTATGCAGTATGAACAGTTAAAGATTCAACTTTCAAAAGCTAATCCTAATGATAAACATAAGTATGCAGAAGATAAAACAAATTTCATTAAATCCATATTGACTAAAATCAATGATTAAATTACGAGGGCCAAACTTCATACACATGATAAGCAACCATTTACACATAGATAAATGGTTGCTTATCAATTAGTTATCTCATTAATCGTACCATCGATACCTATTATTATAAGTGATTGATCTTCACATTTTTCATGAATCCATTCTAAAATCACGTTTAAATCCAACCTAATCCATCCCCTTATACTTCTTACATCAATAATTATATCGTTATGCAGCAGGTGGAACGAAGTAAAATAGCATCGAAGTCATAAAAACAAATGTAAATACTCCAATTAGTGAAAATATATAATCTTTCGATTCTCTATCATACTTCCATTCCATCCATGCTCTCAAGATCAACGTACCACCTAAATAAGTGAAAATGACATAAGCAATATTAACACTTTCGAATTTAAAGATAAAAATAAAACTAGTTATTAAATAAATAAAAAGTAATCCTATTTCCAATTTTTTATGTAAACTATTTACATGTTTTTTATAGCCCCAAAAACCTATCTTAGGCATATTCAATTTTTTTCTTAAAAACTTATCAAAAAATAGACAGCTATACAAAAAACAATACTTATAATCCAAAAAGTAGAAGTTCCCATTACCATTCCTCCTATTACTTCATTGAATTATTAAAAATAAAGTGGACGTTATTACGGTTATTCTCTTCTAAATAACTTAAGATTCCTTCAGGATATGTTGGTTTCTCCTTTAATTCTTCTAGACTTTTCCAAGTTAATATAATATCCTCATGATCTTTATGCCGTATTTCATTTGTAATGATCTCTTCAACAGTTCCCCGATGTAGCAATGTACAGTGATGTCCTTTTTCGTTTTTCCACTCAAAAATATTCTCACTTACAATTGCTAACTCTTGAACATCAACTTTCAAATCATATTCTTCCATCAACTCCCGTATTATTGCTTCTTGTGCCGTCTCACCAAACTCAATAGAGCCACCTGAAAAACGGTAAAGTGAAACTTTAATCAGTGGGGGTTTTGTTCCCCACCAATGATTATTAGTTGAACCAATCGGGCGTTTACGGGCAGTTGATCTCCCACCTAACTTCTTTGCACCAGCCGATTTTTTGAGGTGGGAGTCTTACTGCCCGTTAATGCGGGATAAAATGATTCATTCTCATCACATTGAACAGGCGCTTTAGGATGATCTTCATTTAAAATCATTGCTTCAGCGCGTAATCGAAGACTTTTCATTTCTTCTCTCCCTATAATTGCTCATTATATGATATTGCCATAGTTTCGTAATCAATACATATTAAATAAGGAAATATAGAATTATCCCCGTTATCATTAGTGATACAGCCCCGCCTAAGGACATCAAAAACTCCCTCGATTCTCGGTCATATTTCCATTCCATATATGATTCGAAACTATATAACGTAATTAAAAACAAAAAAGGTAGAAAGCCCATATATAGGGGATTTGAAAGAGAAGAGCATATAATTATAACCACTATATAAGAAAAAATAATAATTCTGTTTCCCCATTTATGCAGCTTATTTACATATTTATTATTCCATCCTTTTTGTTTCGGTATATTTAGCCTTTTTCTCACTATATTTTCTAAGAAAAATAAGAATATGATCCATAAAACTAATACAATTACTTTCACATGCAATAGAGAGATCGCCTCCTTTACCTTATCGTTTAGATTTTCTCCGGCTGATCACTCGGATACGTAGCATTTCCTTTATTTTCAATATCCCAACTAATAATTGTCGCACTATCTCGTCCGAATTGATAATGAACGTGTTCTAAAACATTGTGAACATGTTCTTTAAGCTCTACATTATTTCCATTCATATCATTATAAAGATTTAATGAAGTTTCATAACGGCGTTCCCCGCATTCTAATACTCCATCTGTCACCATTACAATTCGATTCTTTCCAGTACGTAGTTCACGAATTCCTGACGAATAGCAAGGAACGGGTAAATTAAATGTATTTACATTACCAATCCATTCGTAAAAGTGGCGTTGATTCAATGTATATTGTCCTAATTTATGTAACTCTTCATGAAATACATAAACCAAGCAATCACCTATGGAAAGCCACCATATGTAATTTTCTTTTCTTACGCATATTAAGCAAGCAGTTTCACCTTTTACTCTTTCGCACTTTTCTTTAAATGAGGGGGATTGAAAAATCGTAAGTATATAATTTTCAACAGATCGAAATACGGTTTCAATTGATTCTTTCATAATCGCTTTTATATTTTCATATTCTTTTTGGATTGTATTTACTACTAAATCAACACTATCTGCACTATTATGTCCATCTAATATAACAGCGAATTCCCAATCACCATTTGACCAAACTAATGCACCGTCTTCATTCTTTTTTGCTCCGGCACTTATATTCCCGCCGTATTTACCAAGTACGATATCACCATATTGCTTTACTGAAACTTCGTCTAAACACATTTCCCTACTTCCAACCCATGAATATTGTGTATTATTTGTTGTATGCATACTCATTTACCATATACTTTCGTATTCTTTCGCATAGTTTTTTGATTTTCTCTGAGTCACCATATGGTGCGCCAGTCCATTTCGCTACTTCAGTTGGTGACCAAAACTCTTTTGGTGTATTCGGATAACGCGGAATAATGTGCATATGCAAATGTGGTACACCATTACCTGAAACGAAACTGTAAATATGTTCTGCACCTTCGCTTTCTTTAAGTGCTTTACTTACTCTACTTGTTATAAGTCCGAACGCTTTCGCTTCTTCATCTGTTAGTTCAGCAAGGCCAGGTACATGTCTCTTTATATCTATCATTACATAGCCAAGGTATGTTTCTTCTGCATCCCAATGGACATGTCCAACGTATATGAGATCATCTTCATAAATAGCACCACCTGGAACTGTAATGTTCCCTTTATGTTTTTCACAAATGAAGCAGTTTTTTTCTGCTTGATTGTTTATTGGCATATCCATCACCATCCTTTTCATATATAATATCACAAAAAAAGGAAAAATAGGTTTTGTATTCCGAAAATTCAATCTCTTAAACCCACATTTTTTCTATTAAATTTATATGATACGATTTAAACAAATTTCATTTTAAAAGTTTACAACTCATTATTTCTTCAAAAGCGTAATCCCCATTCCAACTGCAATCCCAATCGCTATTCCGATTGCTATATTATCAGTAAATACACCAGGAATTACACCAATTACAACACCTATAGCGACACCAATTGTCATAGCATCATTTCTTTTTTTATTTTCAGACAAAATTGCATCTCCTCCCATCATTTCTCCCTATATAATATCTATTTACATAAACGTGGTAATATCCTAATATATTCGCTATTCCACTTGAATATTTCCAAAAAATGTACTTTAAACTTTAAATATATTACTTTTCCATTTTCCGTACATACTCCTCTTATTATGAAAAAATTTTCGAGTAACCATTAAATATACATAGGCATTTACTATAAGAAAGATTCGTAATTCATTTAAGGAGGAACGATTCAAATGCATCCTCATTGGAATCCAAATTTAAATCAACAATATGTTTACTCACCCCATACCCCAAGGAATACACTGCATTATGATTCGCAATACATGATGCAGCGCATCGCAAGCCTTGAAAGCCAATTAGCTAAATTGATCTCTTTAATCGAAGAAAATAATCATTTAATAAAATCAATGGAACAACAGCAAAACCAAGTTTGTGCACCAGCTGGAGGTTCTGTTATTGTTCGGATGTAATTCGAATTCAAAAAAACACACTTTGTTGTATAAAGTGTGTTTTTTGAATTATTTTCTTTTTGTATGAAACCCTTGCGTAATTCGGTCTAATATAATCGCAATCACGACGATAGCTAGTCCCGCTTCAAATCCCATTCCGATATTTACTTGTGTTACAGAGCGATATACATCGACGCCAAGTCCTGGCGCTCCTACAAGTGAAGCTGTTACAACCATTGATAACGAAAGCATAATACTTTGATTCACTCCAGCCATGATCGTTCCGGTTGCGAGTGGTAATTGTACTTTAAATAATTTTTGTGATGCGGTAGAGCCAAACGCATTCGCAGCTTCAATTAAATCTTCTGGAACTTGTCTAATTCCTAAGTCTGTAAATCTGATTGTCGGTGGCATAGCAAAAATAACGGAAGCGATAATGCCTGGTACGACGCCTACCCCAAAAAATGTTATCGCGGGAATGAGATAGACGAATGCTGGCATTGTTTGCATAAAATCTAATGTCGGTTTTAAAAATTTTGAAAAGCGCTCGTTTTGAGATGCTAAAATGCCAATTGGAATTCCGACTATAATTGAAATAATAACTGAAGTAAGTACGAGCGCTAATGTTTGCATCGTTTGTGCCCAATAGTTAATATTTAAAATAAATAATAATCCGATGAGCGTAAAAATGACTAAAGATAATTTTCTCGTTGTGTACCAAATGAGGAAACATAGGAGAATAATCATCAATATGGCTGGTATTATTGTTAAAAAATTAGTGAGTAAATCAACAAATCCACCGATAATATAGGAGAATCCTCGGAACAAGCCTTCAAAGTGCTCATATAAACTTGCAACAAATGAATCGACCCATTCCCCTAATGGAATACGCGGTATACTATTCATCGTCTTTCACCTCTTCCTCAATGTTTCCTGCAAGAGCCTGAATGACACTTTCACGTTTAATAATTCCTCTTAGCCTTTTCTTCTCATCAATTACGGGTAACGGATATTTCATCTCCGCCATTTTTGCATACGTTTCTTCCAGTAAAGTTTCTAAATACACATGCGGAATATCGTTAAGTAATAAATCAGCAATCGGCCACTGTTTTTGTACTGCTTTACTTGCATCATCCGCAGTTAATATACCTAAAAACTCATACTTTTTGTTTACAACATATACGGTAGAAACACCTGCATTCCTCATAATTTGAAGTGCTACACGTGGTCCACGATCAATTAATAAAGTCTCCGGTCGTTTTAATATAGATTCCGCCGTAATTACTTTTCCTAAATTCACGTCCGCCACGAATTTCTCTACAAATTCATTGGCAGGACTCATCATAATTTCTTCCGGCGTTCCAATTTGAACGATTTCTCCATCTTTCATTAATGCGATACGATCTCCAATGCGAAGCGCTTCATCTAAATCGTGTGTAATAAATATAATTGTTTTTTCCATTTTATCTTGTAACTCTAACAATTCATCTTGCATTTCTTTTCGAATTAGTGGATCTAATGCACTAAATGACTCGTCCATTAGTAATACATCTGGATTATTCGTTAGTGCCCTTGCGATTCCAACACGCTGCTGCATACCACCACTAAGTTGACTTGGGTAATTATCTTTATGATGATCTAGCCCTACTAACTGTAGCGATTCTAACGCCTTATTTTCTCTTTCCTCTACTGGAACTCCTTGAATTTCTAACCCGTACGCAACGTTTTGTATCACTGTACGGTGCGGAAATAAAGCGAACTTTTGAAACACCATGCTCATCTTCGTTCTTCTTACTCTTCGCAACTCTTCTTTTCCCATCGTTGCGATATCTTCACCATCTATGTATATATGCCCCGCTGTCGGTTTAATTAATTGATTTAGCATTCGAACCAATGTAGATTTCCCACTACCAGATAAACCCATAATAACAAAAATTTCTCCAGTGTATACTTCAAACGTTGCCTTTTTCACACCAACGTTCATTCCTGTCTCCTTTAAAATTTCGGATTTGCTTTTTCCTTCTTTTAATAAGGTAAGCGCTCGTTGCGGATGTTTCCCAAATACTTTTGTTACATTTTCAACACGTACCTTTGTATTATCCATGTCACTACTCCTTTTCTGCCCATCTATTTACATAGTGTTGCGATTTTGCAAAGAAATATTACATAAAAATGACATTCATAAGCTTTCTTTAAAATTCTCGTTTCCGTTCATAATAAGAATGCTTACTTATACATTTATTTAAAAAGGCAAACGTTTCTTAGGAGGGTTTCGATGAAAAAGAAAATATGGCTTATATGCCTTGCATTATTTATTACTATGATTTTCACTTCATGTAATGCAACAAATGCAAATTCGAAAGGGAAAATTAAAATAGGTGTAACAAGTTGGAAAGAAAATATCGCAACCGCAAACATGTGGAAAGTTTTATTAGAAGAAAAAGGCTACAAAGTTGAGCTCATGTATTTAGAAAAAGCTGCGATTTGGACTGGAGTCGCACGTGGTGATGTCGATGCAAATTTAGAAGTATGGCTTCCAGTTACTGATCAACCATTAAATGATCGTTATAAAGATGACATTGTCTTAAAATCAAAATGGTATGAAGGCACTGGACTTGGTTTAGTCGTCCCTTCTTATGTGAAAAACATAAACAGCATCGAAGATTTAAACGCTCATAAAGATGAGCTAGATAATAAAATCGTCGGGATTGAACCTGGCAGTAGCCTTATGAATTTAACGAATAAAGCAATGAAAGAATATGATATAAAACTCAAACTTGTCCAATCTTCAGAAGCTGCGATGATGAGCGAACTAAAGAAGGCATATACGAAAAAGAAACCAATCGCTGTTACGCTTTGGAATCCTCATTGGGGCTTTTCAGAATTTGACTTAAAATATTTAAAAGACCCTAAGAAAGTATATGGTGAAAAAGATGACATTTATTACTCCGTTCGTAAAGGTTTCGAAAAAGATCATCCGGATATTGTGAAATACTTTGATCAATGGAAAATGAACGATGAACAACTAGGTACTTTAATGGTCATGCTAAATAAAACGAAAGATCCGGAAGAAGCCGCGCGAAAATGGATTAAAAAAAATCAAGCTTTAGTTGATGAATGGGTAAAAGAATGACAAAAACAGGCTAGGGAATTTATCATATTCTCTAGCCTGTTTCATGTTATTTTTTCTCAATAACTGCATCAACAATTCCATATTCCTTCGCTTCTTCTGCCGTCATAAAATAATCTCTTTCTGTATCATGAGCTACCTTTTCTACTGGTTGCCCTGTTCGATCAGATATGATTTTGTTAATATCATGTTTTAACTTTAATATTCTTTTTGCTGTAATTTCAATCTCCGTTGCTTGCCCTTTTACACCACCGAGCGGTTGATGAATCATGATTTCACTGTTAGGGAGCGCAAATCTTTTTCCCTTTGCGCCAGCTAATAGTAAAAGCGCACCAAATGATGCCGCAAAGCCCATACAAAGTGTTTGCACATCTGGTTTAATAAGGTTCATCGTATCTAATATTGCAAATCCCGCTGTCGTTGAACCGCCCGGACTATTGATATACAGGAATATATCTTTTTCTGCATCTTCCGCTTCTAAAAATAATAATTGTGCTACTACACTGCTTGCAACTTGATCGTTAATTTCTGAACCAATCATAATAATTCGGTCTTTTAATAATCTTGAATATATATCATAGGAGCGTTCTCCTAATTTCGTTTGTTCTACTACGTAAGGAATTGCATTCATATTAAATCCCTCCATCTATTTTATGCCGCACTAAGCATACAACTGTAAGAAGAAGGTTTTTTCATACTGAAGAATAACACCGGTTGTATTGATGGTAACTTAGTGAAATCTATTGTTGGGAGAAGTTTCGTCAACAATTCAGGTCTTTCTTCACGAATAGAAGTTACAACGATTTCAACATCATCCGTGTACTCCACTATTTCAATCCCTTCTTCACTTACCGTTTTCAGCCTATTTCTACTCCTAAATAACGATGCTTTCACTGCACCTTCTGATACCGAACATACTTTAGCAATATCCGCGATACTATATTGAAAAACATCCTTTAATAATAAAATTACGGATTGTTGCACATTTAACGAAGATAATACTTTCCCTACCATTTCATGCAAATCTGCAATTTTTTCATGTGGTTCTTCAAATGTATTTTGCTGTTCTAACTTTTCTTGAACGGATTTTGATTTCATTTGATCTAACCATTGATTTCGAGCAATTTTATACAGAAGCGTTATACAAATTTTCTTCTCACTATACTTTTGAAGAACTTTGCAAATTGCTTCTTGGGCAAGGTCTTCCCCATCCCATTTATTCTTCGTCAAAAACGTACAGTACCTTTTTACCTCTGCATAATGTTCAATCAATAAATTTATATTTGAATGATTCATATCGATATGATCCTTTAAAACCTGAGTTACTTTTGTGCACAAAATAACCACTCCTTTTCAGCGCTTACTTATTAAACGATTGAACAAATAAAAAAGTTACGGGGCTTATAATAAATTTTATGTTTATGTTCATGAATACGGGTCATAAATATGTTATATAGCATTTTACATGAGGAGGAATCAATTTGCCAAAATTAACAGTTGAAGGTACCGGAACTTTTGATGTTGAGGAAGGGACAAAACTAGTATTAGCACTTGAAGATAACGGTGTACACATTCTTCATCGTTGCGGTGGCAAAGCAAGATGTACAACTTGCCGAGTTGAAGTCATTGCAGGTGATTTTTGTGAGGCTACAAATGATGAAAAACAAGCTATTACGGAAAAAGGAATTGAAGACCACTTACGATTATCGTGCCAAATGCGTGTACATAAAGATATTACTGTTCGCCCTATACTTACAGTTGAAAATTCCGGTTTAGATGCTGGACCACGTCCGGCGGAGTAAAATGATGAATTTAAAACAGCTAGCCGGTGAATATGCTGCTGGCTTTGTAAAAGATGGTATGAAGGTTGGAGTTGGTACGGGTTCAACTGTATATTGGACAATACAAAAGTTAGGTCAACATGTAAAAGAAGGGTTATCTATTCAAGCTGTACCGACATCAAAAGAAACTGAAGCATTAGCAAAACAACTATCTATTCCGTTAATCTCTTTAAATGAAGCCGATATACTCGATCTCACAATCGATGGAGCAGATGAAATCAATAATGATTTACAATTAATAAAAGGTGGCGGTGGTGCATTACTTCGCGAAAAAATTGTTGCCACCTCCTCTAAAGAACTTATTATTATTGCAGATGAATCCAAACTCGTTTCACACTTAGGTGCCTTTCCACTTCCTATTGAAATCATCCCCTTCTCTTGGAAGCAAACTGAAAAGAGAGTTCAATCTTTAGGATACGAAACACGTTTACGTATGAAAGATGGCGGACCATTTATAACTGATAACGGCAATTTAATTATTGATTGTATTTTTCCAAACAAAATATTGAATCCAAATGACACACATACAGGGTTAAAGATGATTACCGGTGTAGTTGAAACAGGATTATTTATCAATATGACGAACAAAGCGATCATCGGAACAAAAAACGGGATAAAAGAATATTAACCATTTTAAAGGCTGACTTTTGCAAGTCAGTTTTTTATTTTTCATAGTATAACATTACAGTATGATATACTATGAAAACACATTCATATCACACTAGAAAGGGCTGAACAATTTGCAATCCAAACTCATAACAGAACTTACTGATTTAGAAACTGCCTTTTACATTCGAAAAGAAGTATTCGTAAAAGAGCAAGGTGTCCCTCTTGAGGATGAATTCGATACATATGACCAAATTGGCGAGACATGCAAACATATATTAGTTTATTATAATGAACTTCCTGTAGGAACTGGCCGTATACGATTCATTGACGGAATGGGTAAACTAGAACGAATTTGTATTTTAAAAGACTATCGCAAATACGGATTAGGAAAAGTAATCATTCAAAAGTTAGAAGAGATTGCTCGTAACAAAGAAGCAAACAAAGTGAGACTACACGGTCAAACACAAGCTGCAGGATTTTATGAAAAATTAGGCTATCAAACTTCTTCTGATGTATTTATGGAAGATGGAATTCCGCACATACTTATGATGAAGGAATTGGCGTGATAAAAAGGGTATTATATGAATCCATACTGCAGGTTCATATAATACCCTTTTGTGTCCTATTCGTTTGTTTCATGAAACTTATCATATTCTTTACTGTAATGGATTTTTAATTTTTGTATTAAACTTGCATATTTTTCAGTTCACTACCGACCTATACATACAAAAATCTCATCAACAGCTTGCATATCCCCACCTGTTTTCCGGAAAGACTCCTTCATCTTTAAAGCAGTTTCTTTAAACGATGATTGTCCTAAAACAAGCGCTACACTTTCACGTAGTTGAGTCTCCGTTAATCCTTGCATTTGTAATGTAACTCCTGCCCCGAGATTCTCCACTTGATTCGCGATTACTGGCTGATCTGCACTTTGCGGAATTACAATTAGTGGCACCCCATTATAAAGTCCTTCATGTGTACTATTCATTCCACCGTGTGTAATAAATAATTTTGTATATGTAAGTACCTCAATTTGTGGAACATAATTTTTCACAATGAAGTTTTTAGGAATCTCACCTAAATCACTTATTTTAGTCTTTTCACCGATAGACATAACAATAGTATAATCGGTATTCTCAAACGCTTTAAAACAAAGTTTATAGAAAGTAATGGACTCGTTAAAAACCGTACCTAGTGAAATATAAATGAGACTTTTCCCTTCGATTGTAGTAAAATCGAAGTTTTCTTTTCTTAATTGTGTAGAAATAGATGGTCCTACAAATTTATATGATTCATCAAAAGTTTCTCCAAAAGGTTGGAACTCCCTAGTTGTATAAACAATTGTAAGTGATGCAGGATTACAGAAAACTTCATAAGGTGATTTAATTTCAACACCATATTTTTCTTTAATTCCTATTGTTAAGTTTTGATAATCATTTTTAATTTTTTCAATAGATTCATCTCGGATATTTTTCGAAAGATGTTCTAACATTATTGTGAATGATTTTTCATCCTGCGCAAAAGATGTACATGAATTAATTGCTGGCAGCTTAAGAATTTGAGCAATTAGATGTCCACAGCCAAACATAGAATCGTGAATGATGTAATCAAAATGTTCTCCTTCAATTTGTTCAAGAACACTCGGTATAATAACATCTGCTGTATGTAAAAGACCATTTATTCTTTCTGGTAAATAATTTCGACCACCGGAAAGAAAAGCTTTTATAAACTTTTGGTCGTCAATTGTTCGTACAGTAGCCCCTGTTTTTTCAATACGCTCCCTGAAAGCTTCTATTGAAAAATAAACTACCTCTTCACCGCGGGAAATTAGTTCTTCTACAACTTTAATGGTTGGATTAATATGACCTTCTGATCCAGCGTTAATGAATAAAACACGTGCCAATGTAAACACTCCTTAGGTTAAATGATTTCTATGTTGTCATTAGGAGTACAGACACTTTCCGTACTCCTATCTTTTATTCTCCTTCTAAATGGACCTAGCAAGCCTAAAACCAAGATCATCTATATGAAATGTAGGATGGCTACGGCGGCGACAAGTAGCACCGCAACCTCTCGCTTCTTCAGCCCAGCTACCGCCTCGGAAAATTCGGTACGATCCGTACACTTTTTCATCATACAAATCATAGCACCATTCCCAAACGTTCCCCAACATATCATATAATCCCCATGCATTCGGTTCTTTTTTACCGACCTCATGAATATGTCCATCTGAATTTTCATTATACCAAGCAATCTCTTTAAGCTCTCCATATATGTATCCAGTAGTTCCTGCCTTACACGCATATTGCCACTCTGCTTCAGAAGGTAATCGGTAGCCGTTTGAATCTAAGTTACAACTAACAATTTGATCGTCATCACTAATAGAATAATACTCTTTTAATCCCGCTTTTTTTGAAAGTAAATTACAAAACGCAATTGCATCATTCCATGAGATATTTACAACTGGTTTATTATTATCTTTGAATATATTTGATGTATTATTCGTAATAGCATCATATACTTCCATCGTTACAGCATATTTTGCAAGAAGAAATGGTTTAACTTGAACTTTCCATTCCTTTTTTATTCGATCATCTCTTAATACTACCTCTCCTGTTGGAACTTTTACCATAAAAGAATCAGTCGAGCGAATGATTTCATTCAATATTATCCCTCCAATTCAAAATGGAACATAATTTAATTCTTTTAATGCACTAATTTATACTTACCGTACTTCCTTTAAGAATCGTTGAACCTCACTTGGTGTTTTTAAAATAATAACTCTTTTATGCTTTTTTAATTGATCCAGTCTTGTTATAATTGCAGGTCTTTTCGACTTAGGATATTCCCATATCCGGTCTTGTTTTATTCCGATATTGCACAATTCTTTTAAAAGCACGATAAACACATATTGTTCTATGAATATCAAGAAAGATAATTGTATCAGCTGCGTTAATTCTTATGTCCATTGTCCCGCCATAATTCCCATCAATAATCCACTTTTCTTCTTTAATTAAGTCATTTTGAACTGTTCTTTGTTCCTCCCTCGGAACACCTTCCCAATTCGGTTTCCAAAATAACGCATCAAGATGATACACCTGTATTTTTAGTTTATTTCCTAACAGCCTTGCTAATGTAGATTTTCCTGAACCACCAGAACCAATTAATATAATTTTTTTCATATGAGTACGATTCTTTCTATAGATTCTTCAATATCTTCCTTATTAGCAAAAATCCATAAAAACATCTCTTCATTTAACTTTAGTAAATCTTTTAACTGAACAAAATAAGTAATAAATATAACTTGAATTGAAAGCATTACATACCAAATTGATTTTAGTTCTTCTCTCGTTAAAATGTTTTGCTTATAATATCCTTTAAAAATTCCACTTACAATTTGTAACCATTTCCCTCTTAATGTTTCATCACTAAATATCTCACTTAAAATACTTGTACAGCAATAGCATAAATCGAATACTCTAACGTTTTCTTCTAGAAGTTCAAAATCGATAAACCCTTGAAAATCACTTTCTTTAAAGATTACATTTGATAAGTGCATATCGCGATGAATAATTTGTTTCGGTAATGAGTGAACCGTTTCCTTGAAAGTTGTATGTATTTGATCCATTTTTTGAATTACATTCCGATGAACATGCTCATTCTTTACTAAATTCGGTAACGCCCATTCGTATACCACTTTATATAACTCTCTTTTTATTAACTCGTTAGCACTATTCACTGAATTTAGTTCGTGATGTAAATTAGCTATTTCCTCTCCAATTGTACTTCCTAGCACTTTTAGCTTTTCTGTATCTTTTATTTCTAGTACACTTCCGGCAACATATTCGTACAAACAATAATTCTTCTCTCTATAAAATACGTACCTTTCATCATTTCTCGTTTTCACTAATTTTTGTACTTTAACTCTTTTTTCATCAAGCTGTTCTAATACATTTAGTTCAACTAGAAACTGTTTTATCGATCCCTTTTCCTTTAAAATATACGCTTTTTTATTACAATGAATCTTCGTTACGTTAGGTTGAATTTCAGTAGCTGTGACATCTTTATCTTGAAACCAAAACTTTGCAATTTCCAGTGCATGCTCCATATACAAATCCCCCTTTTTTAAATCTCTTATTTCTTCCGTAACATAAACTCAAAAAACATTCCTACACCAACACCAATTGTATAAGCCACTAAATCACTCCATAAAAATCCGTACCCTAATACGAGTCCACCTAAAGTCGTTGCACGAATACTATCTATCCAAGCCGCATGGTACAATTGGCTAATTTCAATCCCATAACAAAATAGCAAACTAATAAAAGCTAATTTCTTCGTTTCTATTTTAGGAAATAAAAAGCCAAATCCAGTGAAAATCATTAATGCCCATAATGCATCCCCTAAGTAGTCATTTAATAGATCAGGTAATGCAAAAGCAAACTTTCTTGAACTAAGACCTAAAATAATAACAACTATAATAAACACTGCATATAGTAATCTATTTCGTTTCGTATTCATTTCAAAATCCCCTATTTTATAATTTAAAACTGTAAATAGCTAGTAAAATATAATCATTTTACTAGCTATTTATGGTCGACTTCACTTTGTATTTAATCCATTATCTCTTGCTGCTTTTTCTTTGAAAATGATTGTAGTACTAAATCATACGACCAATCTATCATCTTATTAATTTGTTCTTTCCCTACATCTTTATGTATGTACACTGTATTCCAATGCTTTTTATTCATATGATATCCAGGAATAATCGTTTCTGGATAATCTTCTCTTATTCGCAAAGCAAGTTCCGGATCACACTTTAATGTAATCGCAGCTTTTTCACCTTCTTCATGGTTCACTATCGCAAATATTTTATTATTGAGTCTCATACATGTTGCACTCCAGCCATCTGGAGAATCTTCTGTCGCTTTTCTTTTCGATAAACAATACTCTCTCGTTGCATTCATTCTTCTAGCACCTCTTATTCTTTCACTATTTGATTACTATGCATCACAATTTGCTTTGTCGCTTGAAATTGCTGTTCACCATAAAACTTTATTAGTTTCTCTCCGCAAAATAGACTAACAATATCAATATGAGAAATCTCTTTCAGTAACATTGTTAGCATCTTCTCACCAATTCCTTTATTTCTTACACTCTCATGGACGACAACATCTTCTATGTACGCTCGAAAAACACCATCAGAAACAACTCTAGCAAATCCAATTAATTCGTTATCTTCCCATACTCCAATTGCTATACTATTCTTTAACATTTTTTCAATATCGATTTCTTTTCTTTCTGGCCACCAGCCGATAGAATCGTAAAGCTTCTTTATTTTCTCTGCACAGATTGGTTGTTCATGTTGTAATTTATACGTGTACATATTATTTTTCCCACCAACTAGTATACATAATATTATTATAATCTCTTTTCTAAAAAGTGTTGACTATGACCTTTCGGGTGATTTTCAACAACACCATATTCTCGGTAACCATGCTTTTTATAGAAGTCTGGTGCTTGGAAACTAAATGAATCTAGTAATATTAGTCTACACCCTTTTTCCTTTGCAATTTCTTCAATTTTATGTAACAATTGACTGCCGTATCCATCATGGCGAACTGATTCATCAACCCATAAAAAATCGATATGAAGGTGATAAAAATACATCGTTCCTGTTACGCCGCCAAAGATTTTCCCTTCCTCATCTTTCACTACGAAACTTACTTGCTCCATCGGTTGTTTTACTTCATCTGTTAAGATAGACATGTTATATTGAATTACTTTATTTTTTATGTATTCGCCTTCAGTACGAGTACCGTTCTCTATGCGTTTCATATATTTCTTCCTTTCAACGTAGTAAGCTACATTTAATTTTTATTTCTTTTCTTTAAAATACTAATAAATACAAATCCGCCATATATAACAAAGCATGAAAAACCAATTATCCCTGGTACAGAGACATAGCCTTTTCTTGCATAACTTATAACTGCAAAACTAACGATTGACAATAAAATAGATGACCAAAATATAAGAGCTGTTTTTCTTCGTCTCTGTTTCGATGTACTTTCTCTCTCTTCAGAAATACGAGTGCCAAAAAGCAATACAATACAAATGAGTATCGCTGCAAAGTAAATTGTATCTAATGACAAATTGTGATCGTATAGTGCGATTCCAACTTCCAAAGCAATAATCGTTACAATTAATATGATGATCGTTGAAATTTTTAAATTTCTTTTCAATCGCTCACTCCTAGCATGCTTTCACTATATTCTTTGTATATGTATTTCAAAGCTGTTGTAATAGTTTCATCAACCTCTATATTATGAACTCGCTCGGGTAAATCTTTCCCTCCAATTACATAAAGAAACGGGAGTTCATTAAACATTCCCATTATACCAATATTTATTGTAGTGGTGGGCAACCCACCTGTCTGACAGTCTGCATATTCATTCCTCTTTTTATATCATTTTATCATCTTCTCAAAATTCGATATTAAATTTTAAAACCCCTTTTTTTGTTAAACCATATTTGTGCTTACAACAAAAAGGTAGCATGAAATTCCTTCATACTACCTTTTGAAAATAATGAACTATAAACTATTATTTACAAGGTACAGCTCTTACCTTCCGATAATAATCTCTTTATAATTATCGGAACGAACATTTCTATTCCTCCGCAGGATTTTTTGGCCCATTAAGCTCCAATTGATAAAAAGCTAAGTCTAACCATCTATTGAATTTATAACCAGCCTTTTTTATTGTCCCTGAATGAACAAACCCAAAGTTTTTATGCATAGCAATACTTTTTTCATTTTCTGCATCAATCCCAGCAATTAACGTCATATATTCTCTTTCCTGTGCAATAGCTATTAGTTCTTTCATTAAAGACGTCCCAATTCCATTTTTTCTATATTCCTTATCAACATATATCGAATGTTCAACTGAATATTTATAAGCAGGCCATGCCCTAAATGGACCGAATGTTGCAAATCCCACTACTTTATTATCTAGTTCGTATACTAAAATTGGATAACCGTCAGTCTTTTTTTGTTCATACCAATCTATTCTATTTTCAAGGGTTACAGGTTTATAAGCATATACAGCTGTTGTATAAACTATCGCATCATTATAAATATCTAAAATACATGCTAAATCTTTTTTCGTTGCTTCCCTTATCATTGTTTTCTTCCTTTCATAATGGTTATCTTCTAAATGGTTTCATATTATCGGAATTCCTGATTCATTTCCACATACGAATACTAGCTTTTCGGAAACCATCAAATATATTTATTGCAGCAGACAGTGTGTAAATAAAAATTCCACCGCCGATTAACCACGTTTTAAATTCCTCTGGGGACATAGTAAACACATTTGCCACATACGTAATAAATCCTTCGTTAAATAAATGCGAATTTACTACAATTACAATGAATACTATTGTTCCAGCTACTTGAAGAATAGCATTCCCAATTGCCAACCTTTGCGTCCATTGTCCTTGTACTAATTTATAAAGTGATATACCTATTTCGAAAACGATCATAATAACAACGATTGGCCAGTACTGGAGTAAAACATCTTGATTGAAAGTTGGCGCGACAAAATTCAGTCCATTTTCAGTACCTTCATATACGCCTACAAGATGATTGGCATAAAAATAAAGCGTTGCCCATACTGCCGTCCACATCAGCCCTCCAAAAACTTCAAACTTTGAAATCGCCTTTTTCTTCGGGATATACGAGATGCTTTTCAAATCATCTGGTGTCCATTTTTTAAAACTTGTTGTTAATGGGTGCGCATCTTTTTCCTTATCCGTTCTTTCTAAAATAGCAAAAACAATTGTTACCCAGAAAAATACTTGGAGACCTACTTCCAATGTCCTTCCAATGCCTTCACCTATCATTTTTAAAATTACATTTAATACCGCCTGATCACCACTATAGCCAATAAAATTTTCTGCAACCATTGAAATAAGCGCAATAACAACCGCAATCGGTATAATCATTTTTAATAAAGTCATATACACATCAAAATAACGTGGTCCAATTAAATGCATCGGTCTATCCAAGTACCCATTAGCCAATGAGACTGGACTCCCTAATTTTTCAAGAACACTTTTTTCATCGTCTTCATTATAATCATCAGGTAACATATCCTCGATTGTTGACCGTAGTTCAAGTATAATATCTTCACGATTTTTTTCAGGTAATCTCTTCGCAACTTCCTCGACGTAGATATCAATCAAACTCATTCTCGTCCTCCTCCTTCAATAGGTTATAAAGTTCTTTCGAATCCTTTATCCATTCCTTTTTCAACTGTAAAAATATCTCTAATCCATATTCACTTAAAACATAATACTTTCGAGGTCTACTCTCCGTTTTATCCCAACTACTCGTCACTAGTTCTTGCTTTTCTAATCGGCGAAGTAGTGGATATAAAGTACTTTGATCAATTATAATCCCCGATTGCTCCAATAATTGGACCAGTGAATATCCATACTGCGGCGTTCTTAATTGGCTTAAAACCGCTAATGCTAATGTCCCTCTTCTTAGCTCAGTAATTAACGAATTTAATAAAGCATCCATTTATTCACCTCATTTCCATTACTATATGTCATACAGTATATGTTTTATACTATGTATCGTACAGTATTAGTGTGACAAAAACAATGATTATTTACCAAAAAAATACATAATTAAAAGCACAAACTATATGATTTGTGCTTTTCTAGCCAACTTAAATATCTATAACACGCTTAACTTTGTATCTCTGGTAATATAAACTCTCCTTTTTCTTTAGAAAATGGGACAACCTCTACAATCGCCTCAACATTGATTACTCCATATACATGCGGGTATTCTTGACCGTTTGAAGCAAGTTCATATTTTATTTCTGCTTTTACCAGGGATGGATTAATTGTAAGTAATAAAACCTCTTCTTCATGATTAAAATGTTTTTGAGCAACTTTTAAAGCTTGATCTAATAATGAACAATGAATAAACCCCTCATCTTTAAGAGAGGCTTCATTAATTTCTCCAGTTGTTTTTGCGACTTCCCAATTTCTTTTCGTTATTACTTTTGTAATCATACTCATTCTCTCCCCTATCTTTATATAGAAAAACAAGAGGATTTTCTGTTTATTACTAGAAAGTCCTCTTGAAGTTTTTATTTATTTTTACCCCTTAATTAAAGGTGATGCTTCCCCGCCATGGAAAATCCATAAATCATGAAGAGATCTCGTACATCCAACATACAATAACTTCGCATCATGTTTTGTATTTTTGTAATGCTCCTCATCAACGTCGATTAGAAGTACTGCATCAAATTCTAAACCTTTTGCTAAGTAGACAGGCACTACCGAAATACCACCCTCGTATTTACTTTGATCTGCTTCAATGACATTAACAGTCAACCCTGCATTTGTTAACTTCTCATATATATCACGGCATTCATCATCTGTTCTTCCAATTACCGCGATTGTTTTCACATCTTCATTTTGCAAATGCTGTAATGTCTTCAAAACTTCAGTAAATTGATCCTCTGCATGAATTACCTTTACTTCTTCACCACTACGGAAAACAGGTGTAGCAAGCCCTACAGGAATTTCTGCATTTTTAATTATTTCATTCGCAAATTCAATAATTTCTTTTGTCGAACGATAACTTCTCGTCAGTTCATAATAACCTGTTTCTTGAAAGACTTCCTTAAAGGCATTCCAGTCTTCAATTCCTTGATAATCATAAATTGCTTGCGATAAATCACCTAATATAGTGAAAGAATTACCTAGTGTAATTTCTTTTAGTACATAAACTTGGAATGGTGAGAAGTCCTGCGCTTCATCAATAACGACGTGATGAAACTTCTGTCCGATTTCAATACCTGTTATGCGATGATGTATGTAAATTAAAGCAGGTAAATCTTCTACATACACTTCTTTTTTACGACAATTCTTTTCTGTTTCTTGCACTAATTCTTCAGGTAATACGTCGAGTATTTCTTTACTTTTCAACATTGAACTGTATAGTGAAAGTGGGCTCATCTTTGGCCAAAAATTCATATATGTGTTCAATCTCTTTGTCGCTTCTTTTTTTAGTAACTTTTTCTCGTTTGTTTCTCCAAACTTTTTAAGTTCAATTTCAATCCAGCGCTTCATACGGCCGACTAAACGTTCTCTTCTTTTCTTTAATGGATAATGTTTATATTCAACTTGCATCCATTTTTTAACGTCTTCCACTGGAATAACTGCTTTATCCCACGCCTCAAAATCTTTTGTCGGTACTAAATCTTTTTCAAATTGAACCATTCTCTCTTCAATAAACGACTTAAATTCCAGTGTGCCTTTCAATTTACCGAGCATAACCTTTTTTTCATCACGATTAATTGAAAAAGCTTCTTTCAATTTTTCTTCTGTCTGCTTCAGTTTCACCGAACCATCTAACGTACGTAATGCCCAATCTGGAAACGTTGTTTGACTAATATTGCCTACACCTAATTCAGGAAGTACACTCGAAATATAGTCTAAAAACAAACTGTTTGGAGCAAATACAATCATTCTCTCCGCCTCTAGTTGTTCACGGTATTCATAAATTAAAAAAGCAAGGCGATGTAAAGCGATCGTTGTTTTTCCGCTTCCCGCAACCCCTTGAATTAATAATGGTAAGTTTCTTTCCGCACGAATAATATTATTTTGCTCCGATTGTATAGTCGAAACGATATCTTTCAATTTATTATCTTTATTCTCACCTAATCGATATAGAAGAAAATCATCAGCATGCGATACATCTTCATTTCCTTTCACATATGTATCAACAACACGTTCAAGCTCTCTTTTTCGAATAGAAATATTTCTTTTTAAATAAACATCGCCTTCTACTAACCCGTCTGGTGAATGATAAAACGCTAATTCTTCTCCACCGGTAAATGAATAAAACATACTTGCGACAGGTGCTCGCCAATCAATAACCATCGGTTTCATCGTATCTTTATCTGAAACACCTACTTTACCGATGTAAATCGGCATAACATCTTCTTTGCCATCCTCCTGGAAGTCTAATCTTCCAAAGTACGGCTCTTGCACACCAATACGTAAGTTTTGTCTATTAGACTCCCTCATACTTTCAAGAATTTGCTCTTTAAAATCTTCTCCATAATAAACCGGGATTTTTTCAAGCTGCTCTAATTGCTCATCCATCGTACATAAAATATCTTTCATTTTCTGTAATTCTTCTTCAAATATGTTACTCATTTGATGATTCCCTCCTGTCCGTTCCAATTTTTTCAGTCGAGATATAATTCTATAAAAAACACAATCATAAAGTCAATAGTTTAAGTGAGAATTTTCCAAAATAAAGAAAAGGTAGGGATAAGCCCATACCCATCAGCTAAGATTTTGAAGTATCCTCAAAGGAAATTTTTTCTCTATATTTATTTATGAGAATTACATTCATTTTTTTGTTTTGGGGAACAATCAATTTTTCACTTACATGCAGGAATTACATACTTACCAAATAAGTCTAAAGATGAAAGCACTTTATGATGTTCTAATCCACCAAAATTCATTACTGCCATAAAATTCGTAACACCTATTTCACTGTAGGACTGAATTTGTTTAATAACTTCATCAGGACTTCCTATTACTGGATCGAATTTATGTTTAAGGTCTTCATATGAAATATTCGTCCCACGCGGAGTATTCATAAATAGTTGATAAGGACCTTTTGCATTTGATTCAGCATCTGCATATGTTTCACCAACATGAACATGAAATGCAATAGGGATTTCCAACTCTTCTGGATTACCGTATCCTGACTTTAGATACGTATTCTTGTAAGTATCAATCAGCTTTGCTAATTCATCTCGTGATTTACTAAACCCAAGCCCCATGAAATTGTTTCCCATACTAGCAACATGATTAACACCTTTTTCACTAGAGGTTGCAATCCAATGAGGCGGAAACGGAGCTTGTGTTGGCTGAACATTAAGCCTAAGGTCTTTGTATTGAAAAAAGTTCCCTTGATGAGAAAAAATCTTGCCTGACCATGCCTTACGTAGCACTTCTAGAGACTCGTTAAAACGCTCGGTTTTGTCCTCCAATGAAATATTATAACCATCAAATTCCTTCTGTGCATATCCACTACCTAGCCCCAAGTCTAATCTTCCGTTTGATAAAAGATCAACCATCGCATAATCTTCAGCAACTCGTATAGGGTTGTGTAATGGCAGTACTGAAACACCCACACCGAGGCGAATTCTATTCGTTCTTTGAGATACCGCAGCGAGCAGAACTGCTGGAGAAGGATTAATACCAAAATCTGAGAAGTGATGTTCTGCAAACCATACCCCATCAAAATTCACTTCTTCAGCCCGAACGGCTTGCTCTAATACCTCATTATAGAATTGTTTAGGTGTTCGGGATAATCGATTGGGGTAATTATCAAATATGGTTAATGTACTAAATTTCATTTAATATCGCTCCTGATACTTTATATTCATTTCTATATTTCATAGATCTTTTACATAAAATCTAAATGGTATTATTAATATTCTAGTTATCCGAATCATTCCACTTACGACTTATTTCTAGGCCATAATCCATATCGTAAACTTCTTTTATGGCTTTAACTTTTTCAAGACTTTCATCGCTAAACACAGGTTTGTTTTCAAAAGAATGAAGAACAATTCTTTCAAGAAGAACACCTAATGAAATATCATGATATTCTGCCATCGCTTTCAAAACTTTTACCATTCTTTTTTCCATCCTAATTCCAGTTTGCACACGTTCAACTTTAATTTTTATATTCTTTTCATTTATTTGCTCATTATTTTGTTTCATAATTTCACATCCTTACCGCAAATAATACTATTTTGTTACCTTGATAACAATGTAACATTATAACACCGATGCATATTTTGTCAATTGTGTCATTTTATTATTGGTTAAACATAATAGGTTCTCGCCTATTACTATTATCAAGATAATGTAAATTTGTATCCATATAACGAAAAAAAACGCTATTCTTTTTATAGGAATATAAAAAATGAGAAATTCGACTGAAAACAAAATAAAAAGCAGATAATGAATTATTCCATTATCTGCTTACCAATTTATCCTTAGCTGCTTTTATTATATTTTTTGATACACGATCCAATCCCCAGAATCAATGATTTTCTTTAATATCTCTTTATCCTGAGCAACATACACATATGCATGTATTTCTTTATCAGCAAAATATACCGTTTGTGTAATTCGATCATATAAATCAGTCTCTGCATTACCTGTATATTCTTCGAGTTCATCTAACTTTTGCAAAACCTCATCATCTACTTCGTAAACTTCACCATATACTTTCTCCTCACTTGGGCAAATCATTGCAGGATACCCTTCGTTTGTATCAAATAATTTGCCATACGTCCATGCTCCGTCTACGATGCATGTTGCTCCTTGCATATAATGAGCATTCGTTTGCCCTCTTCTTAACGTGCCATAAACGAAAACGTGATGCATATATCCCTATCCCCTTTATATGTCTCTACTTTCTTATTTGTAAATAAGCACGAATCATAAAGTAACTCACTTCATCTGGAAGCTGCTCTTTAATAGACTTTAATCCACCTTCTGCATTTTGCACGGCAGTTTCAATAAGAGATTCATACGCTGCTGGAACAAAGCTTTTCCAATCTACTTCCATTCCATCTTCAAAAGAGCGAATTAAATGATTTTCAATCGTTTGTCTCGATAGACCACGCTCTTTCGCAATCTCACTTAGATCAATGCCTTGTTTATACATTTCATACGTTTCTAAATGGGAATTTGCTGAAGCTTTTCCTGATTTTTTATGCTCTGTAACAACTTCCATCTTAATCGTTTCCGCATAGTCTGGATTTTCTTCAATAAAGTGCTGAACTGCTTGTAAGAAGTGAGAACCGTACTTCACAAGTTTATGTTCTCCTATTCCTTTTACAGCTAGAAGTTCGGAGTCACTTTGCGGCATTTTCGCGCACATATCTTTTAATGTTTGGTCAGAGAAAATAACGAAAGGCGGTACACCTTCTTCTTGCGCAATTTCTTTACGCACTTCACGAAGCACTTCAAATAAAGGATGGTCTTGGACGATTTGTCGCGTTTCAACTCGTTCTTTTCGTAAAACATTTTCTTTACCAAGCAATACTTCTTTCCCTTTTTCCGTTACTTTTAATGTCGGATATGTACCATGTTCAACTGCAATTAACTCGTCCGAAATTAAAAACTCAATAAACTCACTGACTTCTTTTACACTACGGTTTGATAAAAGGCCATACGTTGGTAAAGTATGAAAATTAAATTCAATGACTTTCTTATTTTTTGATCCAGTTAAAACTTGTGCAATCATTTGTTTTCCAAATCGTTGGTTCGTCCTGATCATACACGATAGAACCATTTGTGATTCTATCGTCACATCAATACTTTCACGATCGTCAGTACAATTACCACAGCGGCCACAATCTTCCTTCGGTTCTTCTCCAAAGTATTGCAAAATAAATGATTGTAAACATTGTTCTGTATGACAGTAGTCCGTCATATTTTGTAGTTTTTCAAGTTCATTTGAAAAACGTGATTCTCCAGTTGATTGATCAATTAAAAAGCGCTGCACTTGCACATCTTGAGAAGAATATAGCAAAATACATTCACTATCTAATCCGTCACGACCAGCACGTCCTGCTTCTTGATAGTAACTTTCCATATTTTTTGGAAGTTGATAATGAATAACGTAACGAATATTCGATTTATCAATCCCCATTCCAAACGCTGATGTCGCTACCATAACGCTGATTTCATCTCGTAAAAAGAGTTCTTGCTGTTCATTTCGATCGTGATCGCTCATACCAGCATGATATTTCGATACCGAAACTCCTGCTTTCCCTAAATCTTCATATAACTGATCGACTACTTTTCTTGTAGCTGCATAAATAATCCCAGATTCCTTCTGATTTTGACGAATATAATCTGCTAAATACGCATTACGATCCTGTCCTTTAATTACTGAAAACGATAAGTTCTCGCGTTCGAACGTTGTCATAATTGTATTTTCTTGATTAATTTCAAGCGTATTACAAATATCATCACGTACTTGTGGTGTTGCTGTTGCTGTTAATGCTAAAACGAGTGGTTTTTCTGGAAGATAATCTAATATGCGATGTATATGCAAATAACTCGGACGGAAATCATGACCCCACTGCGAAATACAGTGCGCCTCATCAATTGCTATCATCGGGATTTTCATATCGATAAGTTGATCAACAAACTCCATAGAATCAAGACGCTCAGGCGCCACGTAAAGCAACTTGTAATGCCCTTGTTTCGCCAATTGAATTCGTTGATTCGCTTCTGTAATAGAAATAGAACTATTAATATATGTAGCGGAAATACCGTTTTGTATTAATGTATCTACTTGATCTTTCATAAGTGAAATCAAAGGTGAGATAACTAATGTCGTTCCTTCGAATACTAATGCGGGAATTTGATAACAAATTGACTTACCACCGCCCGTAGGCATAATACAAACTGTATCTTTCCCATCTAATACATTTTTAATTGTTTCATCTTGTCCTCTTCGGAATGACGAATAACCGAAATAAGACGCTAAAAGTTCTTGTGCTTTTGTAAACAAAAAAGATTCACCTGCTTTTCTATATCTTTCATCTATTCCTATTATATCATCACTTATGCGTCATGAAAGTGATGAATGCCAGAGTTATATAATCTGTCATCAAATTGATTCTCGCCACTTTGAATTTTATAAGTATTTGAGTTCTAGTTGCTTCCTACGTTTTACAATATAAAAAACACAAATCTAGTACATAAGAAGAAAAAATTTCAATATAAATATTCATTTTATTCCCCTTCCTAGAATACTACTAATCGTATACATATGAATTTGAGGAGGTTAAATTATGAAACGTAGTTACAATAGTTCCATCAAGCCTAAAGAGTCAAATAAACAACTCCAATTCTCTAATAATGATGCGTGGAAATATGAATCATTTTATAAGTATCAGCCCTTATTTTCTTATAGCAAGCTTATGAATTTCCTTTCTCAACTTTTTAAACGTTAATACATGTGCCAAATATATATTATTCAAACAAATTTTCTCAACATATAACTTATAGACTTACTACAATACAGTTGTTACCATATATAATAATCTGTTAGATAAACCCCTTATGTTGACCTGCTTAAAATTAGCAGGTCTTTTTTATCCTTACATATTGCAATGTATGATATCCTGGCTGAAAAGTCTTTTCTCCATTTTAGAACCCTATTCCACTCTCCACAAATGATTATAATTCCAAAAAGCAAAATATAAATCCGCTACATTCATACAAGCAATTCATTTTTTCTCAATACACAAAGTGAATTTCATTTGTTATTATGAAGATACTCTAGATGAGTCTTTGCTCATCAACATTATCTAGTTAAAGGGGTCTGCCGCGGGAAGCAGATCCCTTTAACTTTATTAAAAATTATCCTTTTCATTTGGTCGCATTTACCAGGTTATTTCGAAAGAATTTTATGCTAATATTACGTAGTCGAGTCCGACATCTCGGCAATACCCTTTTGAGGTCCTGCAATTTCCCTTGCAGGACCTCTATTACTTTAAAATTCTTTTAATTCATATATATCGTAATCATGTTTTTTATTCCCCTTCAACTTTCTCCTTTTCCAACTCTCAAAAAAACTCCTGGACACGTAACTTAAAAATAACGTTTATCATATTGTGAGATATACCTGTTCAAAGGAGTGTAACTATTTATGTATACTTATTGGCAATCGTATTACTCCCCTTATCATATCACTAATGGAAACTTCGATTCATTTGTACGGAATTACCGAGTTAGTAAAAACGAAAACTTTTTAAAAGGATATATGCGTTCTTTATGGGAACAACACGTCGCTTGGACGCGATTAGCCATTATAGGCATCATCTTTAACTTGCCAGACGTAAACGTTACTGTTGGACGTCTTCTACAAAATGCAACACATATGGGGCTTTCACTTGAACCATTCTACGGAGAAAATGCAGTAAAAAAATATAGTGCATTAATTAAAGACCACTTAGTAATTGCAGCTGATCTTGTTAAAGCCGCAAAAGCTGGCGATCAAAACGCAGCAGCCGCTATAGAAAAGAAGTGGTACTCTAATGGTGATGAAATTGTTGAGTTTCTAACCAGTATCAACCCATATATAGAAAAAGAAGAATTTAGAAAAATGTTTTATGAGCATTTAGCGTTAACGAAAGCGGAAGCACTCGCCTTCCTAAATAAAGATTATGATGCCAGTGTAAAACTATACGATAAAATTGAAAAAGAAGCATTAGAAATGGCTGATACTATAACAGATGCAATCGTAAAACAATTTCCGCAAGTATTTCAATAATAATGGGCCGATTTGTCTTCAAATCGGCTTATTATTATTTCTATCTAGTTCACATTTTACGCCTCTCCTCTTTACATTTAGCTTATATCGATATATTTTATTAATATCCGTTTTTTATAGGAGGAAATAGTTTGATTAACGCAATTGGTCTCGTATTTATCCTCACAAATAAGCACGAGAAAAAGAAGAAAGTTTATCTGAATGAAAAATTCGCATTAATAGACATTATTGATTCTAAAGAAGTATTTGATGATGAAGGTAACTCATTAGTAGAACTAACATGTAAATACAGCATATACTTAGATGAAAAATACTACTGTAAATCTCTCGATGATTATACTGGACAAGTATTCCCCTTCTTAAGCGCTAAAATAGGAAAAGGACTTCTCAGAAACTTAAATTACTACTTTTCTTACGTTGATGCCTATGATAAAAAACCACCTGTTAAGGAAATAAGACCTCTTATGAAACAAGTAACTAACAGATAGTGCTAATTGCCAAAAAGAAAGTATCTAACTTCGGATGCTTTCTTTTTGAATTACTTGATTGCTAGCTTTCATCCTCTTCTAAATATATGTATCCAAGCATACTTTAAAATAAAAACACTGGAGGATTAAGCTGAATGAAATATTCAGAAACAATCGTAAGTAAACGACTTCGAAAACTTAGAACAGCTGGTATGTTTTTTATATTATTTTTAATCGCATGGCTTGGATATACAAAATTCCTTTATGGAAATGGTTTTCTTTTAGAAAAGAAAAATTCAGTTGAAGTAATGAATATTAACTTTACTGGAGAAATAGAAAAGAATTTCGATGTAAACTTACAAGGCTTTCGTAAAACGAACCTTGATACTCTAATAAATGCTAGTAAAACTGATCCGAGTGAATTATCATTAATCGAAATTATTAACACATCTTGTTCTCAAGATTGCATAGGTGAACCTTCAACTTACGTAAAATCGAATCAAGGATATATCTTTTATAAAGAATCTAACGGTACCCCTGTATCTTTAAAAATTAAAAAGCAAGATTCATGGGAAATAGAAAAGAAATCCGTTCAAAATGGAATTTAAACATGCATTTAATATAAACTACCGTTAGCTTTTCACTATAGAAATAGCTCCTATCCCCTTAGGGGTTATATTTGTTTGACGAGTCTACTTATCACATAAATAAAAAGAGTACTTCAAAGTACCCTTTTTATTTATCATTCTTACCATTCTTCATGTTTACAATGACATTTTTCACACTTGCAATGGCATTTCGGTTTCTCTTTACAGCGACATTCGTCACAATCACATTTCGGTTTTTCCTTGCAACGACACTCGTCACAATCACATTTCGGTTTTTCCTTGCAACAACATTCGTGACAATCCTTACGTTTGCATCTACATCTTCCGAACATTAACTCATCCCAAAAACTATTACAATTATTTCTCATGAGAATATGATTCCTCCTTTATAGACTTCATCATATTCTATGTTTTAAAGTGTAAAATGGCTTGTTTGCTAGTCTAGTTTATTAGTATTAAAGTGAGTTGAATCTAGTATCAAATCATATCTATACTTCCTGCTGTGCTTCCACAGCATCATTCAACCTCTGCAACATATACCCAATTCCTTTACACCCTTCTAATGGATATGTAATGATTTCTTCTGGATATAGCTTCGTCACAACTTTTTTATGCTTCTTCCCTGCAAGTAAGACTATTTCATCAAACTGAAGTAAGCTTTTATCAATCATCTGTTGTTTTAATTGTTCTATACTAATAATTTCATTACTCTTTGAATCAAATGCAAGATCATAGTTTTCCTGTAAAATATCATTTGGTCGTAAAAATCCATGCTTTGCTGATAATATAACCCAGTTCTCGAAAAACTCAGCTGCATACGCCTGACATGCTTTTCCGAATGGACTAATATATACATCTTTTGCCTCTACCTCTCCGTAATCTGGGTACTTATCCCAAATTTTCTTCTTTCCGCATGGAATTATGCATAACCTTTTCATCGTTATTTCTTACCTCGCTTCTATCTTTCTTATGAAACATCAATTTCCCAGTACATTTTTTTACAGAATACTATATACTAATCTTGAAAGATAAAATTACATTATCTTCTATATTTAGTTTACTTTCTTTTAGAACAGTCGATTAAGCATATATATTATTACATAAACACACCGTACTAAAGTCACTTTCATACAGCATGCATACACCTCATCCTTTAGTGGATTTGTGAAGATTTCGTAAAATCAAGTACACTTAACCTCCCAATCACTATTCAATAGTACAGTATATATATCATTGAAAGGAGGTGAACAACTATGAAAAATATACTCCCAGCATTATTAGCTTATATTATTGTTTGTATCATCGCGATTATCATTCCAGCATCCGAGGGCTATAATACTGTAGGTTGGAAATTCTTTGTTGGGCAAGCGTACGCAATACCTATTTTCATTATTGCTGCTATTATTACATTTTATATAAATAAGAAACGATCTTATGAATAAACGATAAGTAGGATAGCTATTGCTATCCTTTTTTATTTCCATCCAATAGGCTCGTCTGTAATTTTATAATAAAAAAAGACAAGCAGCCAATCTGACTACTTGTCCTTTCTGTTTATCCGTACTCAATATTATTAAGCTTGGAATGTTTCTGTTAATACAGGAACGATTTGTTTTTTACGAGATACAACACCCTTTAAAGTAGCTGTGTTGTTTTGTAATGTTACGTTGTATGCTTTCTCAACAACGTTTGCTTCTTTACCGATCGCAAGACCAACAGAATCGTTAGTTAAGATGTCAGTTACAACGAATAAGAATAGGTCTAAACCTTTTTCTTCTACTACTGCAGAGATAACTTTTTCAAGTTCCGCTTGGTGTACAAGAACGTCGTTTGTATCAACAGCGTTTACTTGTGCGATTTCAACTTTCGCGTTACCCATTTGGAATTCTTTAGCGTCAAGAGAGATTAATTGCTCCATTGTTTTTCCGCTTAAGTCAGCACCAGCTTTTAACATTTCTAAGCCGTAGCTATCTGCATCTACACCAGCGATTTCCGCTAATTCACGAGCTGCTGCTACGTCTTGTTCTGTGCAAGTTGGAGATTTGAATAGTAAAGAATCTGAAATAATTGCAGATAACATTAAACCTGCAACTTCTTTACGAATTGCAACGCCGTTTTCTTTGTACATTTTGTTTAAGATTGTAGCTGTACATCCAACTGGCTCACAACGATAGTAAATAGGATCGCTTGTTTCAAAGTTAGCAATACGGTGATGGTCAATAACTTCTAACACACGAACAGATTCGATATCGTTAGCACTTTGTTGACGCTCATTATGGTCAACTAAAATAATGTTGTCCACTTCGTTTGCTACTGTCTCAACAAAACGCGGTCCTTCTACTTTAAAATGATCTAACGCAAATTGAGTTTCACCGCTGATTTCGCCTAAACGTACAGGCTCAGCATTCATTCCTAATTCTTTTTTCAATTCTGCATAAGCAATCGCAGAACAAATTGCATCTGTATCTGGGTTTTTATGCCCGAAAACTAGTACTTTTTCCATGATTTCCACCTCTTCATGAAAAGGATATCTTAAAGAAGCAAATATGACAATATTTTAGACACATTTTTTTATAAATAATTGCAGTTTCTTCTATATTTTTCATCGTTTTCACAAAAAAAGACCCTCTAAAATAATTTAGATGGTCAAAGGTTATCTTTTCTTAAAATAAAGGTGGTACTTGCACTACGTTGTTAAATGTGAAATTGACAAAGTCCGTCTAATTATCGAATAGCCCTCTTCCTCTCAAATTTGCGGAAACAGGCTCCTTTCCTATTTCACGTGCCCATATAGATAACTGGCCGATATGGTGGATTTCGTGGACAATGACATGACGTATTATCTCTCCGTGTGTACATTCAATGGCTCGGCGCCTAATTGGTGTGTCTCTAGAGCTAATCGGTTTTTCATTGAAATCAATTTCTGAAAGTTTCCGAGAATCCATTTCATTTGTCCAAGAGGTCACAAATGGCTTCACTTTCTCGTGGTATTGAGCTGAAAGATTTTTCACTTTTTGCAAGCTGGCATATTCTTCAAACAACGGCTCCTCAGGCACTGGTTCACCGCGCAAACCTAATATCCACATATATTCCACATCTACAATGTGAAATAGAGTATGCAGGATACTGCCGAACCCACCGACCCGTTTCTTTAATAGTTCTTCATCCGGCATGTCTTCGCACAATGTAAACCACTCATCACGAACTTGCCAGTTATATTGAAACAGTTTTAACATCACAACACCCTCCATCTTTTAGATTAACATTTAATACTCACCAAAGACTTCAAAATCCCTATTTAAATAATAACTCTAAAAAACCTATTAAAACCTTCTACAAACTGGCTCTTTAATTGAACATTCCAGATGAAGTTACAGGGTTTTATCAAACTTTATTTTAAATTATCAATCTTTTTTATAAATCAACACACAGACATAATAACAAATATGTCGTTTGAAATTATCTCCCTTTTCAAATAAAAAACTAAATCATTTTGTAATAAATTACCGTTGCATCTAACCCACCATTTGGAGAAATTGCATACCCTGGTATTTTACCGGATTCTTGATAGTCTAATGACTTATACAATCTATTGGAAGGATCTCCTTCTCTAGTATCTAATACTAAAAGAGTCCTGTTTTCTTGCTTTGCTCGTTCCTCTGCTTTTTGCATAAGTGAACGTCCAATACCGTTACGTCTAAAGTTTGGATGAGTCATTAACTTACAAATTTCGGCTCTATGGATCCCGTTCGGCTTTGTAACTAGATGTAGTTGAACACTGCCTGTCACTTCATTGTTTATTTTAGCAACATACAATATCACTTCTAGTGCTAATACAGTTTGCCAATACTTCGCTGCTTCTTTTTCTTCTAGTGGAGGTAAAAAACCTATTGACGCTCCATCATCTACTACAGTTTTCAACAGTTCAGAAAGCTCTTCAATATCATTTTCTAGTTGCTTAAGTTCTTCAATTACTATACTTCGCATTCCTTTTCCCCCTTTTGTTTCATTGTAGCAATTTTTAAAGCAGGAATAATGAAATACTAAGATGAAATTATTTAAAATATGATTTTTTAGAGAAAGGATAACTATATGAAATATATATTAGATAGGAAATATGCAAGAGAATTGCTGGATTGGGCATATGAACAAAACCCAGGTCCGTGGTTCGAACATTCACGTAATGTTGCCCTTGCAACTGAAAAGATAGTTGTAGAACTTATTAATAATGGATACGACCTAGATGCTGACATAGCATACAATGCTGCCCTCCTGCATGATATAGGAAGATATAAAGGTTTTACTAAATCTGTTATTCATTCCTATGATGGTTATATGTATATGAATGATTTAGGATATACAGGAAACGCCATTATATGTGTGACACATTCATTTCCTTGCAAAAATGAGCATATAGATATCGCAGCGGAGTGGAGCCTTGTTCCCGATTATATGGAAAGCCGGTTAATTGAAATATTGAATGAAAATAGTGACTACGACTTATACAATAAGGTTATTACCCTTTGTGATGCACTTGCTGATGCGGAAGGCTTTACTACTCTTGAAAAAAGATTGATTTCAGTTGGTTTACGACATGGAACAACCTCTCATACCTCTTTACATTGGAAGGGATTCTACACAATTAAGAATGAATTAGAATCTTTAATCGGTAAGAATATATACACACTTCTCCCTGATGTAGAGAAATCGATTTATAAAAATATAGAATATTAAAATAAACGAAACTTAAAAACGATAGAATTTGTATTTATGATTCTAAAAAACTCTTTGAAAAGTGGAGGGATAAATTATTAGTAAAATGGGATTTGACTTGATAGAACATAAAGATAACTTTGATTTTGGATATGAAGATATAGTAAGTATATCTAGGAGATGTAAATTTTCTAACTGTTCGCATACTAATGAACCACACTGTGCAGTTCAAAAAGCTCTCTCTGACGGAATTCTTTCTGAAGAAATATTTAATAATTATTATAGAGATATAAATGAGGCACAATATGTTTCTGCACAAAGTAATAAAACAAAAGCTATCGATTATATGAAACAACTGAAACTCTTTCAAAAAAATTAGGCTAAAATAAAAAGCTCTCCTTACAAGCTTATTTTAAGGAGAGCTTTCTCATGTTTAATGAATTTGATTTTTCAATTCCACCATACACTCTTGCACTAAAATCATTGCTTAGCACTTTTCAGTTCTCCTGAAATTGCAGCTAAAACACAACAAGCTTCTAAAATCACTTTACTAAGATCAGCCTTTTTGTTTACGACCAAACAAGGACCATATATAACCTTGATTAAAGATTGAATTTTCAGTTTTTTAATACTAGAAATTTGCATGTTTAAAATTTAACACTATCATCCGCCGATACTTTTTCTTTAGAATTTTTCCTTCCAACCTCTTTACTCCGCTCTTCCCAAATCGTTAAACCTTCAATTCCTACTTTTTTAGGATCAAAAACAGGATCTTTTCCTTCTTTTTTCTGCGTTTCATAATCTTTTAACACTTTTAATGCAGTTTTGCTTAACAATAGGATTGCTATAAGGTTTAACCATGCCATACTACCAATTCCTAAATCTCCGAGGTTCCATAAAAACGAAGCTGATTCTACACTACCGATGTATACCATAATTAAAAATCCAATTTTTAATACTGGTTTTAACCAGCTATATTTGAGCCCACCATCTAAATAAGTAAGCGTCGTTTCAGCGATATAGTAGTAAGCGAGTAAAGTTGTAAATGCGAAGAAGAAGATTGCGATTGAAATGAATATTGGACCAAATCCAGTCATAACAGTTTCAACTGCTTGTTGTGTATAAATTGGACCTGCTTCCACATTTCCTATATTCTGTACAATAGCGCTTTTCCCTTCAGGTATAACATTATACATACCTGTTATTAAAATCATGAGAGCTGTTGCTGTACATACTACAATTGTATCGATATATACAGAAAACGCTTGAACTAACCCTTGTTTTGCAGGGTGTGATACTTCAGCAGCTGCAGAACTATATGTTGCTTCTCCTACACCCGCAACGTTTGAAAATACTGCACGCTTTACTCCCCATGCAATAGCTGCCCCAACGATTCCTCCAAACATTTCATTTACACCAAATGCACTTGAGAAAATTAAAGCAAACATACTTGGAATTTCCGTTACATTCGCAATTAATACGATACATGTAACAATTACATACCCAATTGCCATAAATGGAACTAACATTTGTGAAACGCCTGCAATTCTCTTTACTCCACCAAAAATAATCGCTGCCAATAATACAACTAAAAATATACCAGTTATATATTTACTAATGCCCGAAGAGTTTTCAAATCCAACCGCGATACTACTTGATTGAATCCCTGGTAATAAAACGCCATATGAAAGTGTTACAACCACTGCTACAATGACCGCAAACCATTTCATTTTCAAACCTTTTTCAATGAAATATGGTGTACCACCGCGGTATTCATTTCCTACTTTACTTTTATATACTTGTGCTAATGTTGATTCAACAAATGCACTAGCCGCTCCTAATAGAGCCATCATCCACATCCAAAATACAGCTCCAGGTCCGCCAAAAGCGATAGCTGTCGCGACCCCTGCGATATTCCCTATTCCAACCCTACCTGATAACGCCAAACAAAATGCTTGAAAGGATGATATCCCAGTCTCTGAGCTCTTTCCTTCAAATAATAGTTTAATCATCTCTTTAAAATAACGAATTTGTAAAAAACGAGTTGCAATTGTAAAATACACTCCTGCTCCTAATGCAAAAACAACTAAACCAATACTCCATACTTGCCCTACTAACCATTCTACTAATTTCTCCATCCAAATCCCCCTTATAATTCTTTTGAAAAAGCAATTTTATATATAAGAAAAAGGACAACCTTTATCCTACCTACCAGTTGTCCGCATCTCTTACTATATTTCATCATTCTTTTATCCCGCTATTTGTGGGTAGTATGATTCCCACCTCATGCGTTGAACACAAAGGAAGTAAGGTGGAAAATCACCTACCCGTAAATGCCTGATTGGTTCAACTACTATTCAGCAGGGATGAAAAGACTCCCGACTGAATAGAGTATCACTTAATATTTACCCAAACACTTTTCACTTCTGTATAGTTATCAAGGGCGTATGAACCTAATTCCCGTCCAACACCAGATTGCTTATATCCACCAAATGGTGCAGCAGCATTTTCTAAGTTATAATCATTAATCCACACTGTTCCTGCCTTTAATTTATTGGCAACTTGATGCCCTGTTTTAATATTTTGTGTCCATACACCCGCAGCAAGCCCATATGAAGAGCGATTCGCTCTTTCAATTACTTCTTCTGTCGAATCAAATGGAAGTACAACGACAACTGGTCCAAAGATTTCTTCCTTAACAATTGTCATATCATCAGTAACATTTGTGAATACGGTTGGCTGTACAAAATAACCTTTTTCAAATGCACGTTCACCGCCAGCTGCAACAGTAGCACCTTCAGCTTTTCCTTGTTCAATGTAATTTAGCACACGCTCTTGTTGTTTTTTAGATACGAGCGGTCCCATTTCAGTTTCCGCCTCCATACCTGCCCCAAGCTTCACTTCATTTGCCATTTTTACAAGTTCATTTACGACTGTTTCATAGTGCTTTCGATGAACGAAAACTCGAGATCCTGCGCTACAATTTTGACCATGATTATACATAATTCCTTGGAACGCACCGTTAATCGCTTCTTCTAAGTCAGCATCTTCTAAAATGATGTTTGGTGACTTACCACCAAGTTCTAGTGTTACATGTTTAATTGTTTCTGCAGATTGACGCATAATATATTTCCCTGTAACTGTTGAACCTGTGAAAGCTACTTTATCAATATCATGATGGTTTACAATTGCAGCTCCTGCTTCTTGGCCGAAACCTGGTACAAAGTTTACAACACCGTTTGGAAAACCAGCTTCTTTAAAAAGCTTCGCTGTATATAGTAAAGATAAAGGTGTTTGCTCTGCTGGTTTTAATACAATCGTACAACCTGTCGCAAGAGCGGCTCCCATTTTCCAAGAAGACATAACGAGCGGAAAATTCCATGGAATAATTTGACCTACAACACCAACCGGTTCATGGCGTGTGTAATTTAAATAATCTTTTGAAATCGGAATTGTTTGCCCGATAATTTTTGTAGCCCATCCCGCGTAATAACGATAATTTTCTACAGTTGCTGAAATATCATCATCCAGTGCTACTTGATATGGTTTTCCATTGTCTAAAGCTTCTAGCTGTGCTAATTCTTCTCTATGCTCTTCAATTAAATCTGCTAATTTATAAATAAGATGTGCTCTTTCAGCAGTAGTCATCTCTGCCCACGGGCCTGATTCAAAAGCAAATCTCGCCGCTTTTACTGCGATATCAATATCTTCTTCTTGTGCTTCACATACGACGGCTAGCACATCTTCTGTCGCTGGATTGTATGTTTCAAATGTCTTTCCACTAATAGAAGGAACAAATTCGCCATTAATAAACATTTTAATTTCTTCATTTAAAAACGCTTTCACCTTTGGTTTCAACTCAATGTTTGTCGTTAACATATATACTCTCCTCCTTGTTTAAACAGCTGCATGAGCTGCAATTTTTGATAAAATCGTTTGAAGCTTTTGATCTTCCTCTTCAGTTAATCCTAATCTCGGATAACGAGAAGGTCCGCCAACTTGCCCGTGTAGTTCCATTGAACGTTTAACGATTTGTACATATTTCCCTGATCCTTCAAGAAACTCGCAAAGTGGTAAAATAGCATCGTTCATTTCCCACGCTTTTTCTAATTCACCATTTTGAAAATGCTCATACATTTTCGTAACAAGTCCTGGAACAATATTTCCTGCTACTGAAACCCATCCTGTTGCACCAACTAAATAAGATTCCATAACTAAATCTTCAGATCCGCAGAAGACTTGAAAAGCACCTTCACCTTGTCTTACTAAATCTCTCGCTTTTCGAATATCTCCGCTAGATTCTTTAATATGTGTAACATTTTCACATTCTTTTCCGATTCGAAGCATAAGTTCTGTACTCATATCAACACCAGAAGTAAATGGATTATTGTATAGCATAATTGGTATATTTACAGCGTTTGAGATTTCTTTAAAATGAAAATAGATTTCCTCTTCTTTCGGTTTACAATAATACGAGTGTATAATTAATGCACAATCTGCTCCGTGCGCTTCTGCATGTTTCGTATATTCAATCGTTTCTTTCGTCGTCTCCGCAGCAGTTCCAACAATAACTGGAATACGGCCATCAACTTCTTTTAATACTGTTTCTACCATGTTAAATCGTTCTTCTTTTGATAAACTAACAAATTCCCCCGTACTTCCATTAATAATAATTCCAGCTACCTTTTGCTCAATAAAGTAGTTTACGTTTTGTTTTACGCCTTTCCAATCAATCTCTTGAAATTCATCCATCGGTGTTATTAATACTGGAAATGCCCCTTTAATTTTTTGCATCTTTATCTCTCCCTTTAACATATTATTTTAATAAGAAACCTGTTGGAAACGGATCAGTAGGATCTAATATAAATGTTTGCATACCTGTAATAAACCCTCTACTTTCAAATCGAAAAATGTATCCGAGTTCTTCTTTCTTCACTTTTTCTACTGTTATAAAGCTATTAAAAATACTTTCATTTCTAAAAGGTTTATCCGCTATATAATCATTTTTAAATAATGTATGAACATAAGACACAATAGTAGAAACAAAACCCGGCGAACGTACTATAAAGTTATCTTCATGAAATGTAATCGACTTTATATGGTTCTTTTCTTTTTGCATAGAATCTACTAAAATAAGTCTTTTTATTAATGACTGTTTTTGTATAGATTGAAGTGTAGCTTCACCCCATTTTTTTAATTTAGAGATGTTTTCAATACTGATTTCTGGCGAATACGTATCTTTTTCTACAACTGCATATACTTTATCTGCTTGTATGAGAGAATAACGTATATTACCAATATTCAAATCCTTCTCAACCATATAACATAGTTTGCTTTCAAACGAAACAGATATAACTTCATCATCCTCTACATATGCGTGGACTGAAAAAATTCCAGATAGCGTTTCAATTTTATATTGATTAGAATCTCTCTTTTTTAAATATCCACTTTCTAGTAGCATTGTTATTACCGCGACAATACCACCGTAATGAAGAGGGATTGATCCTTCATGATTAAAAAACAATACAGCTGCATCCACTTCATTATGAATAGAAGGAACGACAATACATCCATTTAAACCGATAAAACCACGTGGTTCATTTAATAAGAGTTTCATTTCTTCTGCTAAATCACCTGAAAATTGTTCATTTAGTTGCTCCAAACTGTAGTAGTATTTGCATGGTAGGTCTTTAATTACACGAAATGCTTCGCCAGCTACGTGTACGTCTACTGCTGTATACATTTTTTGAATGTTCATTTTACATCCTCCGTTTCATGTTCCATCGGCGGAATTAGCAAAAAGCCTTCTTTAAGTGGATCCTTTTCATTGTAAAAAAATCTATGCATGCCCATAAGCCAAGCTGATCCCGTAATTTTCGTTACTACAGCTTCAATATTTTCGACATATGTTGTATTCATGACACACCCTTTAAATAGAGAACCCACAATACTCTCATGAACAAATTCTTCATCGATGTCAATTTTTTTATGAGCGTATAATACAGCTAACTTCGCTGATGTTCCTGTACCACATGGAGATCGATCAATTCCCCCTGGTGGAACAACAACTGTATTTTTCACATGCGCACTTTCATGAGTAGGATCTGTGTAAAATTCAATATGTGTTAATCCTCTTATAAACGAATACTCTGGATGAATGATTTCAAAATTCTCATTAATTGTATTTCTAATATGAATCGCCTTATCAATGATTGTAGAAGCATTTTCTGGCACTAGCTCTAGACCAACTGCCTTCGCATCGATAATGGCATAAAAATTACCTCCATACGCAATATCAGCCTCTACAGTTCCAATTTCTTCGACGTATACAGAAATATTTTTCAGTAAAAAAGCTGGTATGTTACAGAAAGAGACTTCTTTCGCTTTCCCATCTTGAACAGAAATATCTACTTCAACTAAGCCAGCTGGCGTATCTAGCTTTAAGGAAGTAATCGGTTCAACTACTGGAATTAAACCTGATTCAACTAAAGCTGTACATACACCAATTGTATCGTGGCCACACATCGGCAAATATCCACCCGTCTCTATGTATATAACACCTATATCAGCTTCAGGATGACACGGATCTGTTAATAGTGCTCCTGACATTACATCATGACCACGTGGCTCATTCATTAACAATTTACGAATCCAGTCATACTCCTTTTTCATATGTAACATCTTCTCTGCCATCGTCTCTCCAATTAACTTAGGAAGTCCGCTAATTAATGTCCTCGTTGGATTCCCGCCCGTATGTGTATCAATCGTCGTAAAGACTCTTTGTGACCTCATCCGTTTAACACCCTTTCTGTAAAACGACTCAAACGAAGTTGTTCAATAGGAATGATTGTTTCTTTGTCATTTAATAACTCTTCAATCACTTTCCCAGTAACTGCTGCAAGACTAATTCCATCACCTTCATGTCCTGCTGCTATAAAGTAGTTCGGAATATGTTCCACTCCTGAAATGATTGGCAAATGATCTTCTGTCCACGGGCGTAAACCAGCATATGAACGAATCACCATCATATCTGCCATTTTCGGATAAAAACGAATTGCTCTGTTCGCAATACATTTAATAACCTCGTTATTTATCTTCGTATGAAAGCCTACAAATTCTCTACTACTACCAATTAAAAAATTTTGGCTTTCTGTCGGTTCAAATACAAGTGCCACCCCGTACTTTTCAGTTAAAGCATCCACTTTTCGTTTTCCACCAAATTTAGAAATCAAATAACCAAATTCCATTACTTTACGGCAACCTACGTGTTGTTGCCTTGAAGCTACAATAATATGTCCCTTTCTCGGTTCAATTGGGATATTCACATCTAACATCTGTCCGATTTTAGGAGCCCACACACCGGCTGCGTTCACAACTTGCTTCGCAGTAAACGTTCCATTTGTCGTTTCTACAATAAAGGAACCATCTATATCTCTTTTTATTTCTTTCACTTCTGTATGATTAAAAGCTTTTGTACCAAATTTTTTTGACTCTGCGAGAAGTGAAAAAGCAAGAAGGTACGGATTTACAGTCGAATCCGTTGCACATTCTAAACCACCTAATAAATCATCTGCAAAAAACGGTGATTCGTCTCTTATATCTTGTCTATCAAGCATACGAAACGGTAAACCAGCTTCTTTTTGCCGATTGACCCATTGCTGCGCCGCTTCCATCTCTTCGTCTAATTCACAAACGAGAATGCTTCCTGGCGCCCTATATTCAAATGAGTGCTCTAACTCTTCACTTAAATCAGTTACTAATTTTTGACTTACTAACGACATTTGGCTATCAAACCCTGGGTCTTTATCAATCGCTAAAATATTCCCATCACACCGTGAAGACGTTCCACTGACAAATTCTCCTTTTTCAATGATCGTTACGTCTCTTCCGTATTTTGAAGTGTAATAAGCGATAGAACATCCTATAATTCCACCGCCTATTATTAAAACGTCACAGTGCCTCATATATAGCACTCCTCCTTTCTCCTAAATCTCTCACTTTTTATTTATGCAATTGGTGTGCCAACTCTACATACAGAACTATTTATATGAAATAATTTTTATTTGTAAAAATATTTTAAATTTATCGTAAATAGGTGTATTATTTCTTTATCACTGTCTAAATTTTTATACATACTAGGAGGACACTATGACATTTTCATTTCCAACAATAAAAGGGTTTATAAAAATTTTATCAATTGATCGTACAAGCACCATTCAGCACATGAAACAGGAAGGTAAAAATTTTTATTACCTTCCTTCATCTACTGAAGAATGTAGTTGCGCAGTTATTTATGAAGAGGACTCTTTCACTACGTTAATCGAAGCTTTTTCTAACAATTCGGCAGTTGTAATTGTGAACGAAAATCTAGATCCTATATGCTGTGTAACTGCTCAACAAATGATTCCATTTCTTTATAAGTCTTACAATGATCTGCTAGCTTTTTATAACACTGTCATTCAAACGACTGATTCTTCTGTTACCGTCATTGATGAGAAAGAATGCGTTCGTACGTGGACAGATGGCGCTGAAAAAATCTTTTCAGTCAAACATAACGAAATTATCGGACAACCGATTACACGTTTTTTTGATTATAAAGATTTAGAAATTTTACAATCATTACATGACGGAAAAAGCATAATCGCCCAGTTCCATCAGCCTCGTCCGGATTTGTTCGTATTAATTAATTCAAATCCAGTTTATTGTAACAATGAAATTATAGGAGCAGTCGTTTCTGAAACTGATGTTACAAATCAAGTCGCTTTGAATGAAAAACTATTTAATATGTCGCATGAAATGCACCGATTAGAACAAGAAGTAGCAAAATATAAAGATACATCCGATCCTTTCCTTGCGATGAATGGAAAAAGCCCTGTTATACAACGAACGATTCAATTAGCTAGAAAGGTTTGTTCAGTGAAATCCACGGTTTTAATACTCGGCGAAAGCGGAGTTGGAAAAGAAGTGTTTGCGAAAGCAATTCATGAAGCAAGTGAGACAGCGAATGCCCCGTTTATTTCAATTAACTGCGGTGCAATTCCTGAAGCGTTATTTGAAAGTGAATTATTTGGTTACGAGCGCGGGGCGTTTTCTGGTGCAAATAGTAAAGGGAAGAAAGGGAAAATAGAGCTCGCGCAAGGCGGTACTTTATTCCTTGATGAGATTGGAGAAATGCCTCTCGATATGCAAGTGAAACTTTTGCGTGTACTGCAAGAACGAAAGTATTACCGAGTTGGTGGAGAAAAAGAAATTAATATCGATTTCCGCATTATCGCTGCTACAAATCGTGATTTACAAGAAGAAATGAGAAAAGGAACTTTCCGAGAAGATTTATACTATCGCTTAAATGTAGTTAGCTTGCACATTCCGCCACTGCGCGAAAGACGAGAGGATATTATCGAATTAACCTACTCCTTCTTAAACGATTTTTCAATAAACTATAACAGGCCTATTCGTGACTTACCTTCAAGCATTATGCATGAACTGCTTCATTACAATTGGCCTGGTAATATTCGCGAGCTCCGCAACGTAGTTGAAAGACTCGTCGTATTTGCGACAGACGGCATTATAAAACAAGAATATTTACCGTTTCATACAAATGATACTTTAGAGAACAAAACATCTCATTCCCTATTACTCAGCAATAATAATATGATTCTTTCTTTACAAGAAGAAATGGATGAGCACGAGAAAAAGGTAATTGAAAGGGCTTTACGCATTTTAGATGGTAATAAATTAGAATGTGCGAAACAACTCGGGGTAACGAGGGCCACTTTATATAACCGCTTAAAAAGGCTTGGGTTACAATAACCCCTTCTCCTCCTCTATGTTGGCATAGTTATTGCATAATAATTTGTGTAAACCGAACTAGAGGAGGAATACATATGACGAATAAAGAGAATTTAATTGTTTGTCGTTGTGAAGAAGTTACATACGGACAACTTCAATCGACAATTGCTGAATATAATTGCTCAGCTCGTGAGTTAAAACTAAGAACGCGTGCTGGTATGGGTTTTTGCGGGGGACGTACATGTAGAACAACACTAGATCGAATGATCGAAAACGCTAACCCTGGTACATCTCCTGACGAGATTCCATTAAAATATCAACCACCAGTGCGTGCAGTTACTTTTGGGGCGGTAGGTGAAAATAAATGAATAGAATTATAAATCACCCTATTTTAGGTAGTTTAAATAGTAGTCAGCGTATCAATTTTCAATTTAATGGTCAACAATATGAAGCATATGAACATGAAACGATAGCGGCCGCTCTACTTGCAAACGGAATAAGAACGTTAAGAGTCCATGAAGATAGCGGGACGCCGCGAGGTATTTATTGTAATATCGGACATTGTTCTGAATGCCGTGTGACAGTAAACAATCAAACGAACGTACGAGCATGCTTAACGGTTGTAGAAAACGATATGGTTGTTGAAAGCGGAAAACAGCATCCAAATATCGTGAGAGAGATGGTGAAAAAGCGATGATCGATGTAATTATTATTGGCGCAGGACCAGCAGGATTATCAGCTTCCATCTCTTGTGCACGTTTTGGACTTAACGTACTTGTTATTGATGAATTTATGAAGCCGGGCGGGAGATTGTTAGGACAGTTACATCAAGAGCCTACTGGGGAATGGTGGAACGGAATAGAAGAATCCAAACGCCTTCACGAAGAAGCAAAATCCCTTTCAGTCGATATTCGGTGCGGTGTTTCCGTCTATAATTTAGATAAAGATGAAAGTTCTTGGTTCGTGCATACAAATATCGGTACGTTAGAAGCACCGTTCGTACTAATTGCTACTGGGGCTGCTGAGTATTCTATTCCCCTTCCTGGCTGGACACTTCCAGGAGTTATGTCAATTGGAGCAGCTCAAGTTATGACAAATGTTCACCGCGTGCAAGTTGGAAAAAAAGGAATCATAATTGGCGCTAACATTTTGTCTTTCGCCATTTTAAATGAATTACAATTAGCTGGAATTAAAGTAGAACATATTGTACTTCCTGAAAAAAGTGAGTTAAGCCAAAAGGCTGGTGAACCAGAAGAAGTTTTGAACTCTCTTTTAAATGTAGCTCACCTCGCTCCTTCTGCTTTTCTGCGTTTAGGTAGCCGTTTTATGAAATATGATTGGATTCGAAAAGCTGGATTAACCTTCTATCCAAATAGCGGAATGAAAATAAACGGGACGCCGCTTCATCTTCGTAAAGCTGCGCTTGAAATTATCGGAACGGATCAAGTTGAAGGTGTCCGTGTGGCTAATATTGATTCTAAAGGAAATATTATTAATGGATCAGAAAAGATATATGAGGCTGACTTTGTTTGTATTGCCGGAGGTTTATACCCTCTTGCTGAGCTTGCCGCTGTAGCTGGTTGTCCGTTCCATTACATTCCTGAACTTGGCGGGCATGTCCCGCTTCATTCAGAAGAAATGGAAACCTCTCTTCCAGGTTTATTTGTTGCTGGAAATATTACGGGCATTGAAAGCGGAAAAATCGCGATGGCGCAAGGAACAGTTGCAGGTCTATCTATTGCTAAACATGCAAGTGAGAAACGTGATCTAGTCGACCAACAATTACAACAAGCAATGCAAAACGTTCACTCTGTTCGTCAAAAAGCAGCGATTCAATTTAATCCAATGATTGATGTTGGTAGACGGAAGATGAATGAACTTTGGTATGATTATTCTTCTACATATGCACATACTAAAAAGAGCTGCTGAGATTACTCTCAACAGCTCTTTTCACTACTCATCTGAGTTATTAAATTTCGCTAATGCGTAAATACCTTCTTCATCATCTAATTCAAGTTGCAATCTTGCTGCAAATGAATTGACGTTGTATTCTCGATCAAGTAGTAAGCGTAGTGCTTCGATTAAGTTCGCTTGAATTAATATTTGCTGGCGACCATTTACCTCTACTTCTGCAGAGAAACCGTAGTCATCATCATACATTAGTTCAACTGAAACTTCTTCTGGACCAACTTGTCTTTTTTCAGCGATATATATACAAAGCGCATTTATAAGCTCTTGTTCAGAAATTTTTATTGTTTCCATGCTACTTCATCTGCCTTTTTCTTACGTTGATCTTTGAAGTATTTAAATGCACGAACTGCTAACATTACGATACCAGCCATTACTAACATATTTACCATAAACGCTAATACAGAACCAAGAGCTCCCATATTTGCAAATAAGCTACCCATTAGTAAACCACCAAGACCACCTAGTAATAAACCTTTCATAAAGCCACCTTTATTACTTTTTGGTGCTGTGTTTGTTGCTTTTGTTTTTGAATCTGTTGTCGTTTTTTGTGAATTTACATTAGAATCTTTTTTGTTTAAATCAACTTTTGAATTTTGACCAGAACTTGGTGTATATGATTTTTTACCAGATTTGTAACTTTTCGCTTCCGCGTGATTTACGAACATAAAGCTACTAGCCCCAAAGATAACCATGAATGCTGTCATTACTGCTACAAGTTTTTTCAACATATTATATCCATTCTCCTTTTATATAGATATATGTGAAATCTACCTTTCTTTTAAAACAAGAATGATAGATTTATTTTAAAACCTTTTTAAAGGTTCTTATGAACTCATTATATGAACTTTTGTCGAAATATGCAAGTATTATTTACTATCGACAATAATTCCATAACAAAGGAAAAATTAAGAAAAACGGAATTGACTTTAAATGAAACAAAACATATTATAAGTTCATAAGAACTTTTTATAATTTTGGAGGTGAAAAGATGGAAACATTTCATCTCACACGAAACGAAATGGCAACGCTCCTTCTATCACTTAGAGGATGGAATCCGAAAAAGCCTCTTAGCATTTTACAAGAAGCTTGGGCAAAGTCACATAAAAAAGATATTGAAAGCGGACAAAGCGTTACAGCTTTTATTACAACCGCACTTTCACCTATTTTTGAAAAATTAATTAAAATCGATGATACGGATGTCGGTTTTTCTTTAAATGAAATAGTTGCGCTTGGTAATCAGATTGAAAACACAAGTTTCTCTGTAACTGCTATGCAAAACTGGGTGAAACGAGATATAAAAGAAATGATTGGCTCCCCTCAAAAAGGGAAGAAATACTCAATCGAACAAGCAGCCTTATTATTCATTGTTGAAGATTTAAAAACAGCGCTTGATTTTGAATCTATTCGCAAACTATTACGACTTATCGTAAATGACCCGGCCGATCGAAGTGATGATTTAATTAACCCCGTTCATTTATATGTAGCTTATTCTTCTTTATTTGAAGAACTAAATCAAGGGAATTGCTTACAACTAAATGCAACTGATACCATTCATACGATCGAAAATATTGTAAAAGAAAAAGCTGATAAAATTGCAAGCAAGTTTGATCAAATTAATAACGAACAACGCGAAGCAATTCGTAACGCTATTATTATTGCTACCCTATCTGTTCATACCGCATATGTACAAATGTTAGCGAAGCGCTACGTTTCAGCAACGTTATTTTTACAAAATTTAGATGTGAAGCCGTAAAAAATAGGAGCAGAATTGCTTCTATTTTTTTATAACAAAAAGGTATTTAATTTTAAAGACGAAAACAAGCATAACCCTGTCGTATATTGAGAACAGGGTTATGCTTGTTTTCCCTCGATGTAAGATACTTAACTACACTAAACAATTTAATCAGAAATTCTTTTAAAATCTAAATTTCATTCCATTAGATTTCTAACCGATTTTTTCCATAAATCTAATTATTTCATCCCTATAATTGAATTTATCATTAATCTTTTGTAATAATTCAATATCATGAGTATGGGTTTTTCCTGTTTCGAGCAGTTCTCGATATAAATCAATATACGGAAGTTGTTTATTAATAGCGTTTTTTAATTCCTTTTCTACATCATAAGAAATTTTTTTAAATCTCACCTCTGCAACCCCTGCCTCATCAATTTCAAGAATTGCATACTGAGCACGTAGGTCAGAGTTTAACTTATCCCATCTGTAAAAAGGTTGTCCAATAGTTCCTGGGTTAATAATTAATTGATCATTGCTACTATAGCGTAACAATTGGTGATGGGTATGAGCGTAAATCGCAATATCATAATCATGATCAAATAACTGATCAAAACTTTCCTGATTATTAGTGGGCCATAAATCTCCTCCATAATTTTTATTCGGTAGATTATGACTAATACTGATAGATAAATCATTAACCCGTTTTGTTATATGTAATGGTAGATTTTTAATATGATTAATATAGTTTTTATCTAAATTTTCACATTGATACTGAACTAATCTAGAAACATAAATATCCGTAGCGTTATTAATATCAATGTTTTTATTAAGCACATCCAGAAAACTATCTTCCCAATTTCCTTGAACATACGTATCAACGTTAATACTCTCTAACATCTCAAATAAATCATTCGATCCAGGCCCAGGCATAATTAAATCTCCTAAAAACCAATAATCAGTCACACTTTCTTTAATAGAATCTTCGATAACTGCAGTTAAAGCAGTTGCATTACCATGGACATCTGCCAGTAAAGCAATTTTATGTTTCATGTATTTCATTTCCCCCTTTGTAAATTCAACACTTACATCATTATACAAAATTTTCAGTCTACTAGTCCTTTCCTTCTCTTTAAATATGAGAAATTTTTAATACTCCTTTCATTCTCTCTTCATGAAAACTCAATTTATATCGTTTACTATAAATACTAGGAAAACTAATACAAGACATAAAAAGTATTAAAATGGCAATACATTCATTAAATAAGGTATAATTTGCATATAGTGAACTTTTTATGTTATTAAATAAAAAGAGCTCTTACTCGAAAAAACTTATGAACTAGAAGGTGCAACAATGTTAAGTAGTTTTATTCATTCAGTATTAACATTTTTTGAAGGATTAGGTTATTGGGGCATAATGCTTGGACTTATGATTGAGATTATCCCAAGTGAGATTGTCCTAGCTTATGCAGGTTACTTAGTATCAAATGGAAGTATCTCATTTGTAGGCGCAGTTATATTCGGTACAATCGGCGGCGTTATTGCCCAAGTTTTTGTTTATTGGATTGGAAGATACGGTGGTCGCCCTGTATTAGAACGTTACGGAAAGTATATTTTCATTCATAAAAAACAAATTGATGCTGCTGAAGATTGGTTTAATCGTTACGGAACTGGCGTAATTTTCACTGCACGTTTCATTCCAGTCGTTCGTCATGCGATTTCAATTCCTGCTGGGATTACCAAAATGCCACTTTCACGTTTCATTACTTTAACAGGACTTGCGATTATTCCTTGGTCTATCATTTTCATTTACTTAGGTGAAAAACTTGGAGAAAACTGGGGTAATATAAATGACGTTGCTGGACCATATGTGCAATCTTTCGCTATTGGCGGGGTTGTTCTTATTATTTTATATTTCGTAATAAAAAAGTGGACAAAAAAACGTAAAAAGCTTGCTTAAATTTTTAATAAAACCGCTATAAATTCATTTAGAATTATAGCGGTTTTTTATTATAGGCTTGTTTATATATTATAAATTGCATTATTTCTTCTTTATGTTTTAAATCATGTTGAATGAGTGATGAAAAATAATCGTTTAATCTCACTCTTTTCGTGCCGAATTGGTAGTCATCTTTAAAGTTCTGGGCAGAAATTTGATTCATTTGATCAACTAACTGTTTACGAGTAAAACTAAATTGATCTATTAGTCCTTCTTTCGAAATACCAGACCTCGCATATTTTATTGCACTCTTATTCATTTCCTCAACATCTGTTGGAACATTTGGTACAGATTGCCCACTTGTAAAATATGAAATTCTATACTTCATTAAAAACTCATCCCAAACGATAAAATGTGAAATCACATCCGCAATTCCCCATGAACCTTTTCTAAAAGACTCAAACCATACATCATTAGTTACACACTTCAATGTTTGGCACCAGTCTATTAGACTTAACTTTTCTTCCAGAATCCTTTCTTTCTCCATAATGCACTCCTCTTCCACACTAATAATTCATTCATATTAATGATTTCTAGACATTTCATTAAAACCCTCCAGTTTAAGATTTACTTGGATAAGTTACAATTCATTTGTAACTTCGTATAGTAACTCAAAAGGAGTGATTCCCCTATGCATTGGCATCAAAAAGTACCATACTTAATCGGACGCCCTATCGGCATTTCCTTCATGAATGGACAAGGAACTTCCGGCGTTTTATGCGGTGTACAAAATAATCAATTATTTGTTTACGAATACCTTTACCAAGCTCAATTTGCAATGAAACATTATGATTTTAGGCAAATTCAAGATATACACGCCTTTCCAAATTGCCCGCACCAAAATCCTTTATATTAAAAAACAGGAACGGCTTTATCGCCATTCCTGTTTCCATTGTTTATACATTATTTTTCAGAGTAAAACTTCTGCACTGCTTCATCAAAATAGATCCAGCCTTTCCAGCCTAAATGAATTGTATCTTTTAAGAAATACTTATCATATTCATGGCTAGAAAAATCAACTACTGGGTATCCTGCTTTTTCGACTTGATCGCGAACCTTGTTATAATACACATCACGGCGTTCTTTTGGGAAACCAGCGTAATCATACCACGGTCCGTTTACAGGCACAGAAATAAAGAGTGGTTTTACATTTTTTTCTTTGAAAAGATCTAAAACAATTTGTAAGTCATCATATTCTGGTGAATCATCATACGATTCATTTGCTCTAAAGTTTTTTAAACCTTTTAATTTTTTCTTTAAATTATGTTTATAGTAATATGGATTTTCAATTCCGAATGTATTTGTTGTGGATCCTACTTTACCTTCTTGTTCCGCATGTTTACGTGCATCTTCCCAAGAAAGTGAACGTAATCCCATATTTGTTTTCTCTTTCATCGGTTCGATTTTAAATAGAGAGTTAAATAGATCTCTATGATCTAAAATATTCCGGTACATGTATGCTAACGGTTTAGCTAGTCCAGCCTTTATGTTATGTTTTGTATCGTTATACACAATACTTTCTAGTGAGCTACTTAATATCGCATCCTTACGAACTACTTTATAATCTAGTAAACGTTTCGCAATTTTCTTCTTCATATCAGGATTTATTTCATCATTAAAGATGAAATGATATGCTTGTTGTTTAGAAAAATTATTTAAAAAGTCCCCTTGTGATACACCAGTTTTTGTAAACCATTGTGGTGAAAGAACAAACACTACCTTTTTACCTTCTAATTCATCCATTGTTGACGTCATATTTAATATATGAGCCAAACTTTGCGTACCGCCAGTCCCGATTAAAAATGGTGTAAAGCCAGCTGGATTTACTTTAAAATAGTTAGACGGATGATATGCATCCATTCGTAAAAACTCTGATGAACCATACATCGGTAAGTACTGCGAATTCTCTAACATTTTCTGTTGCAAGAAAATACTTTGTAATTTCTCTTTTTGCAAGGAAGTTGCCGCATCTTCAACCTTCTTATCGCTAATAAGTGATACTAAACTTTTAGATGGGATAAGCAGAACAATGAAAAAGAGTAGACACGCTATAATAATTGGACCAAAAGCATGCTTCATCTTCATCGGTTATTCCTCTTTCTATTACGAATAAATTGTAACCCTTGTTTATGACACGTCATCATTTCTCTCCTTTTTCTCTATACATGTTCCATTCTATTTATCTATTATATACATGTATGTATTTCCTTCCTTGTTCTATTAAGTCCTATACAAATAGCGCAAGAAAATGTTTCCAAAGAAACACGTTAATTATACAAGATTCCACATATATTTCACACTGAAAATTTAGTAATAATTTTATTTTTAAACAGTGAAAAAATATATAAAATGTCTATAATTCATTGGAAGCTATAAGAAAAAACAGACTATCACATACGTGAAGTCTGTTTTTTCTCTTTCTTTACTTTTGTATGTCTGCCCATTTCAAGCTTGTTGCTGGGCCAAATTGATGTACGTATAAATCTTTCACGTATGGTTTTTGTAAGTAAGATAATCCGCGCTGGAATACCGGTGCAATTACCGCATCATCAAGGAGCACTTTTTCCGCATCTTGCAATGCCTTCCAACGAGCTTTTTCATCATTACCTAATTCAGTTTTAATCTTTTTAATTAACGCATCATATTCTGGATTTGCATATCCTGTATTATTGACAGTACTTCCCGAAAGGAATACTTCTAAGTAAGTCATTGGATCTGGATAATCAGGTAACCAGCGTGATAACGACATTTCATATTCTTTTTTCTTCTCTAGCGCTAGTTTTTGAGTATGGGGTTGTAATTTCACATTTACTTTTAGCCCTGGTAAGTTTTTCTCAAGCTCTTCTTTAATATACTCTCCTACTTTTTTAAAGTTTTCTAAGTCATAGTTTAAGAATTCTAACGTTACTTCATTTGTTCCCGTCTCTTGCTTTGCTTTTTCCCAATATTCCTTCGCCTGTTTTACGTTCGTCTTATTAAATTCTCCAGCTGTATCTCTAAAATCTTTCTTATCTGGGCCCTTTAAAAATCCTTTCGGAACGTAGTAGTTCGCAGCTACCGATCCATCATTTAAAAATGAAGTCGCAAGTCCCTTCTTATCAAAAACTGTGCTCAGTGCAAGACGTGCGTTTTTATTTTTAAGAATCGGTACATTTTCATTGAAACGGAAGAAATACATAACCGGATCTGTATATTGTTTCAGTTCTTTATTATTTTTATATTTATCTACGAATTCTGTAGAAATGACAGCTCTATCAACTTTATCTGTTTCATATAAATTTACCGCCGTTGAAATTTCTTTAACAACTTGATAGTTTACTTCATCTAACTTCACTTCTTTTTTATCCCAATATTTATCGTTTTTCTTCATTGTAAAACTTGCTTCGTGCTTCCACTCCGACAACGTAAACGGCCCATTATACACCGCTTTATTTGCCTCTAAACCGTATTTATCACCTTGCTCTTTCACAAAATTTTCATTAATTGGATAGAACGACGGTAAAATAAGTAGTTTTGTAAAATACGGTACTGGATGTTCTAATTCCACAACAAACGTTTTATCATCTTTTGCTTTCACACCTAATTCTTCTAATCCTAATTGTTTCTTATTTATCTTTTCCGCATTTTTCACATCGTACGCAATATATGCATATTGAGAGGCTGTATCTGGATTAATAAGTTGCTTCCAAGCATATACGTAATCATGAGCTGTTACTGGATCGCCGTTAGACCATTTCGCATCACGTAAGTGGAATGTATAAGTCTTTCCGTCTTTACTCACTTCATATTTCTGTGTCCCAGCCTGGATCACTTCATCATTTTTCGATAAACGGAATAACCCTTCCATTACATTATTCAAAACGTTAAACGATACAGCATCTGTTACTTTCCCTGAATTTAATGATGGAATTTCACCCGTTTCTAATAGTTGCAATACTTTCTTCTCATCTCTCGGCTTTGTAGCTGTTTTTTCTTTTGCGCAACCAACTAAAAATGAAGAAACTAATAGAGTACTAACTAATGAGTAGCGAACTACCTTTTTCATTTCCAAACCCCCTCTATTTTTTACGGTAAGTAACGACGAGCACCAGCGTATTCTTCTATATATCCTGGTGTATTTAACGGGATTATTTCAACTGATCTTTCAGCTCTTGGTGAGTGAATCATATTACCATCACCAATATACATTGCAACGTGATGGACACTACCTTTTCCTTGATTATGTGCAAAGAATATTAAATCGCCCTTTTGTAGGTTTTCTTTATCAACCGCAGTTCCTGCTTTTGATTGTGGCCCAGAATCCCTCGGTATGGTAATGCCATGTGATTTATAAATCGTATGTGTAAATCCAGAGCAATCAAAACCAAACCCACTTGTACCAGCCCATATATACGGTAAGCCTAAAAACATCTTGCCGGTGTTTATTAAATCATCAGCTGTTGGCATAGGAATATCATTTTGAGAACGGTGAACCGTTCCATCATTTTTCCGTAGCCACGCCTTCTGACCATTTGGTAATAGTACGCGGTACGAAATAGCATCTTCACTCAAAAGTGGTAATCGCGTATTATAACTTACTTCTAGTGATTTATGTTTTTCAGAAGGATTTATATATAAAATAGCTGTCGGTTTTGTAATTAAAACGAACGGCTGTCCTGCCTTATCTGCAAATTCTTGATTATACGTTAATTGTTTTTCAGGCATCCACCCGGGATACCCTTCTTCATTTCGCGGTGTTGGCTGTCCGTGCACTAGTACTTTTACCCAATCACCTTTTTTATCAATGACCGTTACTTCTTGACCGAGTAGCGCTTGCGTTTCTAATTTATTTGCACTCGTTAACCAAAGCTTCTCATCAAGTGTCATTGATTTCGTCCACTTCCACAAATCAACTGGGTTTGTTGCGCTCGGTGCATCGATTGGCCGAAGCGAATCTGGTGCGGTCCATAACGTCGCAGCTGCCACATCAATAAATGCTTTCTTATCTTTTTTCTCTTCGGCATTTGCCGATGTGAAAGATGAAAAAATGAATAATGTCGTTAATAATGCAGTCCCCACTTTTTTCATAATATATCCCCCTTAAAAGATAGTTTACTAGGTACTCCTCCTAAGATTGTATATTCACTACAGAATGCAGGTTTACCTTTGGGCCAGTGTAAGTCATCCCTTCTGGCTCTTCTACTAACCATAACGGTGCATCAAGATCAAAGTAATGAATATTTGGATGAGCCGCAGCTAAATGTGCAACAGCGCTAACTGAAAGTGAAGATTCCATCATACTTCCAACCATACACTTCACACCTGCTGCTTCCGCAATATCCGCAATTTTCCAGGCTTCTCGAATACCACCGCATTTCATTAACTTAATATTAAGTAGGTCTGCATATCCTCCTTGGACAATCTTTAATGCGTCGCTTGCCGAAAACATACTTTCATCTGCCATAATAGGCGTTTGTACATTGTCCTTCACGTACTTTAATCCTTCCCAATCTTTCGCATGAACTGGTTGTTCTACAAATTCTATATTTAAATTTCTATTCTCCATTTCTCTAATAATAGAAACCGCTTCTTTCGGTTTCCATCCTTGATTTGCATCTAAACGTAACGTCGTATTCTTTGGAACCACATTTCGAATTGCCTCTATGCGTTCCAAATCTAAATGTGCCTCTTTACCCACCTTAATTTTTAATGTTTGGAATCCCTTTTCGATATGCTTTTCTGCTTCTTTTGCCATTAATAAAGGTTCATCCACACTTACTGTAATATCAGTATAAATCTCTTTCTTTCCACCTAGTAATGCGTATAACGGTATGTTGTGAAATTGACAATACACATCGTATAAAGCCATATCTACCGCCGCTTTTGCACTTGTATTTCCTATACAACTCATTTGAATGTGTAACAATAACGTTTGAAATTGCAGTACATCTTTTTCAACTAATACAGAACGAATTGGTCCTAATATTGCTTCCTCCATCCCGTTGGCAAAATCACCTGTAATAACCGGCGTTGCTGCAGCAGCTCCTCTTCCAACAATTCCTTCATCTGTATGAATAAACACATCTATACTTTCGATTTCCGTTACAGTACGAAGCGCTGTTTTAAACGGTGTATGAAGCTTTACATGTCGGCGGTTTACCTTCACATCGGTAATTTTCATTTTGTTCATCCTTTCGTTGTTTATAGAGTGATACTTTAATACACGGGAGACTTTATTCTGCCCGTTAATGCGAAACAAAAAAATCCAGCCATAAGAAGATTCTTACGGCTGGATTTTGTCTATGAATGGGTAGACAAAGCAGCAATCTGATTATATTTTTTCTGTGCATCCTTTAGCGCTACAAGTAGCGCCTTTTGAGACGAACCGAAGTATCGATTTTTTATTTCTGTTACTAATGCTGGGTCATTAATATTTTTATGTAGAAACAAATATTTAACAAATTGAGATGTTAATGCAATTGTCGCTGAGCAATCTGCATCTACAATTTCCCCTGTATCCTTCTCAAGTACAAATGCTACAAAATAACTTTTGAACTTTTCGGTAATGGGATTATTTTGAGGTGCTTTCGCATCCCCTACGACGTAAATTGTATTTGAAGCGTACACAGCTATCTTCCTTTCTTATACGAGGATAACGGTTTTCTTAACAGACGTATAAGCTGTTAACTCAACGTTGATCAAAAAATGTATCCGCTTACCTTGTATTATATACAATTGACAGAATTTTAACAATATTTATTTTGACATATATTCCATAATTATGGAAATCTCTTAAAACAATTAAAAATGGCTCAAACTTCTCATTTTTACAATATGTCATTGCTCCTTGTACCATGACATTCACACTACAAACACCTTTTTCCTCATACATCAAAAAACAGTTAGCTATCGCTAACTGTTCCACCACTTCACTTTGGCAATACGAATATTGTTTCGTTTGACTTAGAAAATTGATACTCTTTTCTCGCAAACTTTAATATTTCTTCTTCATTATCCGTTAAATTCTCGATGTTAGTCTTTAAAGAACCTTGATCTTTCTTTAAAGAAACTAATTGTTTCTTTTGGTTCGTTATTGTATTTTGTTTGCCATTAATTACTTCTTGTTGTTTCGTCAAAATATATTGAACGTAAAGAGTAGTCGCAGCAATAAAAATGAACATGAAAATAAAACGCCTTAACTTCTTCTTATTTATAGTTCGATTGTCGTTAGGCTGTGATAGTTGCTCTGGTATATTAGGAACATTTACTCTTTTGAGTTTCCTCATTTTCAAATCCCCCTAACCCATATTTTTCCACTACCATAGGCACGATCTCTTATTAACTTAAATTCTATTCTTATAAAATAAGCTCCTTCACAAAAAAATCTCACAAATTAACCAATTAGAGATAGCGTTCGACGACATCTCTGTATTTAAAATGAGAATTTTTATTTATGCTGCTATAAAATAGTAGTTTATGTTATTCTTTTTCCCCAATTGTAGAAAACATTTTTACACATATAAATTCTAGTTTTGCATACCGATGTTATAACATGCTTACAAGGAGGAAAAATGATGCACTACCGCACATTGGGTAAAACTGGAATTACTGTTTCTGAAATTGGCTTTGGAGCGTGGGCGATTGGCGGCGATGAATGGGGTCCTGTTAACGACAAACAATCTATAACCGCTATGAAGAAAGCAATTGAATGCGGCGTAAACTTTATTGATACTGCTGATGTATACGGATTAGGACATAGTGAAAGGTTAGTAACTCAAGCGATAAGAGAGCACCGTAATAATATCGTTTTATCAACGAAAGGTGGTTTAATTGGACATCACTATGATCCAAGTGGAGAGCCTGTTTATAATACTGCCGAAAAAGTGATCGCAGTATTTGAAACTAGCTTACTGCGCCTAGAAACAGATTATATTGATGTTTATTTCTGTCACATTTGGTGGGATAAACAAGAAGAAACAGAAGCATTTTTACGCGCATTTGAAATATTAAAACGGGACGGAAAAGTAAGAGCTGTTGGTGTTTCAACTCACGACCTACAATATATAAAACACTTCAATAAAAACGATGAAATTGATGTTGTGCAACTTGATTACAACATATTAAACCGAAAACCAGAAAACGACATACTGCCCTACCTACAAGAGAACAATTTAGGAGCTGTTATACGCGGACCTTTAAAAATGGGGATATTAACTGGAAAGTTTACAAATAAAACAACTTTTCCTGATGGAGATTTACGCAAAGAATGGCCAAAAGAAAAGTGGTTTCAAGAAGATTTACAAAAAGTAGAAAAATTAAGGTTACTCTCAAATAAAAATCAGACATTAGGACAACTTGCACTTCGCTACGTCCTCTCCCATCCAGCAGTATCGGTCGCAATTCCTGGCGCAAAAACAGAAACACAAGCGAAAGAAAATGCAGATGCAACTACCCGTCCGATCCTTACAGATGAGGAATTAGCGTATATTCAGTCAATATAAAACAAGACCAGCAGTTGGATTTTTCCAACTGCTGGTCTTGTTTTACTTTTAATATTGTAAATCAATATCATATTCCATTCTCTTCGCTGTTTCTTCAGCAACCCGAGCACCTAACAAATTTTTCACAATATGAAATGACATATTAATTCCGGCTGAAATTCCACCAGACGTAATAATATGCCCCTCATCTACAAACTTTACATTTTCTAATACTTCAATATTCGGAAAATCATTTCTAAAACTTTCAATCCTTGCCCAATGTGTTGTCGCTTTGAAGCCATCGAGTAATCCAGCTTTCGCAAGTAAAAGCGCACCGGTACAAACAGAAGTCATTAACTTTACTTCTTTCATTTGCTCGCGGATCCAATTTGTTATTATTTCATTTTTCATTTCGTTTTCTCTAACACCTAACCCACCAGGAATAATTAAAATATCAACTGGAGGCAAGTTTTCGATACTATAGTCCGGTTGTACCTTTAATCCATTTCTCGCTGTAATCATTTCTCCATCTTGACTAACAGTATGAACTGTAAATGGTTGACCTTCACTTGTTGCTGTAACGGAAAAAACTTCAAATGGGCCCGCAAAATCTAACACTTCCACTTCCTTAAAAAGAAAAATCCCTACATTCCAGTGGCTAATCATAAGCTCACTTCCTCTTGCAAATGATGTAATAAGGATTCATGCCCTTTTGCTAAAGCAATATCATATGCGGTTTTCCCATCATTTTTCTTAATCATTTTATTTGCACCATTTTCAAGAAGTAATATAATGATTTCTTCATTTCCTAATAACGCTGCTTCATGAAGTCCTGTCCAGCCACCACTTTGCACAGCATTCACATCTGATCCCTTTTCAATTAAGAAAGCTACAAGCTCGCTTTGTTTGTTCGCAATTGCTGCTTGAAGTGGCGTATTTTCATTTTCGTTTTTTGCTCTAATATGTATTTCTGCTCCCTGTTCTAAAAGGAAACTTGCAATTTTTTTCTGTCCAAAATAAGCAGCTAAGTGAAGCGGTGTCCATCCATCTTCACTAAATGAGTTAACAACACTTGGATCCGTATTAATGATTTCTACTACCTTTTCTTTTTCCCCGCTTATGACTGCTTGTGATATTGATATGATTTGTTCCATAATGAACCTCCATGTATACAAATATTAAGTACCCCTTAATAAATTCCATTAATAATCACATGTTCCTTTCTTAATAATTAAGTTTACATAATAATATTATTTTTATAATTCGTTATCCTAATAAAAAAACAACCCACTCTTGAGTAGATTGTTTTTGAATTTCATTTTTATAATTGTTTTAAAAAATTATCATTTTCACTTGCAACTAATTAACATTAATAAAAATGAAATGAAATTATATATTTAGCAGCCATGAACTCTTAACATATCGAAACCGGCTATTTACTTAAATCAATAGTTTTTTATCATTTGAAAACCAAAATGAATTTTATCCTTACATTTGAAAAATCCATATGTAGCAAGAGTCTATAACGGTACTCTTATCATACTAATCTATAACAATTCTGCCTTCTTCCCTTACCTGTATCCTTTAAAACATAAGACTTTAAAACGAGTGCTGTTAGTGAATCTGTTAATGTTTTATATGATAAATTTGAAAGAGCTAATAGATCGTTCGTATATAACATTCTATGCTTCTCTAATAATAATAGTACTAATCGTTCTGACGGTTTTAATGTTTCATCACTTTCTAGTATAAAATCTATATTTTTCATATTCCCTACTTCTTACTCCTTATATAAAAAATGATTTTAGTAGTTATTTAATATAAAAATACTACATAACAAATTTGAAGATATATCGAAATAACATAACGCCCAAACACTTTTATACTATAACATAAAAAAGATATTTCCCCAAATTGAAAATGCCTTTTTATATCTACTTCTCTTTTTTATATAATTGATATGATTGTTCTAACCCTTTATTATATTTCGTATTATTATCTGTCCATTCTCCCCCTAAATTTCCTGGCCACCCTGATGTATTAGCAACATATTTAAGCAACTCCCAATCCTGCAGTCCTTTTTTCACACCACGCTCATACGATTTGACCATACTTGAAATTGCTATCGTTGTATTTATACGTGAATCCACTAAACTCTCTTCCGATAATTGTGCTGGTGCTAATCCACCACGATGTAATTGGAATAATCCGAAAGATGTTCCGTTATCTCCTATTGCTTTTCGGTTAAATTTTGTTTCATGATCCGCAATTGATAATGGTATCCAATCTGGAATATCATACCTCTTTGCAACTTCACTAATTACTTGTTTATTATTTTTAATCTCTTTATGCTTTTCATAGTTGGTATGAATTACATAACTTAAGGTAAATAACGTAAGTAATATAAATATATATTGTAACGCTTTTTTCATCATTTCATCTCCTGATTTGTGTATGTTTCACTTTCTATATACACTATAAGACTTTTATGTGACATTCATTTGACAAAATGATATTAATTATACATAAGCTGTTACAGTTTTAACTATCAATCTAAAAACTACAATTCTTCTAAAAGACTCCTTCAACACATAAAAACAATCAGCCTTTCATGTATAGTACATGAAAGGCTGATTGTTTTTCACTACACTTTTTTATGTATACAGTATATCCCTGCTATAATAAAACAAATTGAAATTACCGATAAAATTGCACCCTGGATTTCATAAAATGCAGTAAAGAATTTTCCACTTAGTCTATCCCAAATTTCTAATGAACCCGCGTAAATTGCGGAAGTTATATATGTAAGACCGAATAGGAGAACTCCCGAAAGAACATAGGTTACTCCACTATTTTTCATTATTAGTTCACCTCCATTAATTCTATTTGTGAATAAAACAAAAAAGACCTTTATACGTTAAAGATCTTTTTCATCTTATTTTTGTTACAAAAACGCCAGAATCTAAAACAAAAACTTACTTTAGGATAAAACATTTCTATATACAAATTAAATACTACAAGCATCTTCTCGATTAACATTTTTCACATTAAATATCTCTTGCAATATGCGGTTTACTATAATGGCTTGTTCCACCACCGCCTACTATTACTTTACCGCCTTTTTCAAAGATTAATAATTTTCTTGAACCATCAGAAAGTAAAACTACTACTTCCGCATTGTCACTTGTAGCCGTATATATTACATATCCACTTTTCGAAATACAAGTTGCCCAATTTTCATCAAATTCTGATCTTAATACTCGATTAGAATACACTTGATTTTCAATTCTTCCCGGCTGTTCATTTTCCAAATTTTTCTTACCTCCTTCCAAAGTTGTCATTTATATATAAATGACGGTTTCTCAATAAATTAGTGACCGTCCTTAATATAAATAGTATATGTGTTTATTATGAAAAAGCTTGGACAATGAAAACGTAACAGCATTTAAGTATTTTATAATCGAAATTTCTCCTTAATCATTACAGCTACTTCTTTAGCACTCAAATGAGTATTATTAATTTTTATGTACTCTTCTTTTTCGATTTCACCATGAAGAGAGTTTAATCTATGTTTTTTCATCGTTTCTTTTAAATTTTTTTCGGACCATTCAATATCTCTTTTTTTTGGTTTATGTTCTAATCTATGGGGACTTTTATTACGCTCTAATCTTTCACCAATTTCTGCTTCAAGTTCTACAAAATATACTGCTGCACCTTTTGATTCAAAAATGCTTACTACATGGTGTATGTAATCCCAATCCGATTGAAGGTCAAATGCCCATACATATGTAAAAATCATTCCGTATAAATCACTTTGAGACACTTCTTCAAATATTTCATTACGAAACAAACTTACTAATCTTTTTGCTTCTTTTGTACTGTAATCAAAAAATGTACTTACTAGATCAATTGTCATGTGATTATGAAAAAGCTTTAAATCTGTAATTTTTGCTAACTCTTGACCGACTGTCATTTTCCCAACTGCTTGTGGGCCAAATATTAATATGAATTTCATTTGTTTTCCTCCGATTTTTCTCTATAAACAATTACATAAAACATATCCTAAAATTGAAAATAAGGCAGTCGATGTTGTGTCGATTGCCTTATTTTCATGAATAGTTCCTATATTATTCGTTTCGTACAGCTTCAAAAGTAATAATTTGGTCTGCATTTGACGGTTGCTTTTCATAAACATAGTCAGCAGAGCAAGTAATGTCAGTGAAACCTATACTTTCTAAAAGGAGTTTAAACTCTTCTATTCCATACCACCGCATTGCAAAGCGTTGTAGCTCTGTTTGTACTAACTGTCCTTTACTCCATTTTTCATATTTTAAATATGATAGGGTAACTTGGTTCAGCCAATCTATCTCAATTGATTTATTTTCTAATGTAATCCCGTCCCCGCTTGGCAAAGAAAAAGTCGATGTATGAATCTCACCCGTCTTCCAGTCATATGGAAGCGCAAGATCTACAATTAAACGCCCGCCTAGATTAAGATGTTCATAAAAACATTTCAAAGCGTTTATAGAATCATCATGATTTTCAATTAAACAAAAGGATCCAGTAGGAATGATAATTGCCTCATATTTATGTGGCAGTGAAAATTGTTGTAAGCTGTCTTGATATAAATTAGGATTTAAACTTCTTTCTTTACAACGCTTTCGGCAAGAATCTAGCATTTCAGGTGAATAATCTATCCCATCAACTTTAAAACCAGCTTCAAGAAATGGAATAATGACACGCCCCGACCCTACCGCTGCTTCAAGAATTGTTCCTTTACAACTTTTTAAACGTTCTTGATAATATTCAATATCACCATTCAAAGAGTAACCGACAGGTTTTGTGTAATCATAAAGTTCCGTACAAAGCGTACTATAAAAACTAAACATTTATTTTCTCCTCCGTTTTATGTGTACGGAAGATTCTAATTTACTTAATCTTTCCGTACCTCAAATTTTAATGAGAATTCGAAAGAGCTGACTGTCATAATATATCACTCGCTTTCCATAGAATATAATCATATTGTATAATATTCCCTTCAAAATGAACATATAGAAATCAAAATTCAAACTTACACTGAAAGGAAGATATGATGAATTCATTAATTGGATTTCTTTTTCTTCTTATCGCTATTAATGTTCTAATTTTCTTTATAGCAAAAAATTATAAACGAATATGGAAAATAGCCAGTGGTATTTTCATTCTTTCTTCCCCCATTGTTTTCTTTGCCACTATGCACGTAATTGGAGAAAAAGTAGGAGATGGATTAGCTGGAGGTTTTGCCGCTTTTACCTTTAGTGGACTTTTAATCATTAATGCAATTTTTTTATTTGTTATAAGCATTTTTGTATCTACCGATAGAAATTCATAATAAACTCCCCATGTTTGTAGGCATTTATATTTCAAAATTTAAAGAGCTTACTATGTAGTAAGCTCTTTATTAATAACTATTTATTTCACAATCGGCAATGTCACTTCACTCAATTTTACTGTAAGCTTCGTGCCCGCTTTCGGTCTAATTGTATAATCGTAATCACTTGCGATTAAGACGACTCCTATTTGATGTCCTGCTTTAAATACGTAATCATCTGGCTGCATGTCCCATGAAAATGTGTAATCTTTACCAGGTTGAATCGCTGTTGAATTCTCTATACTATTTAAGTTTTGCGGATCCATCCAATCTCTCGTTACGATTTCAGGCTTCGCTCCGCCGTAATCAACGAGTAAAGCTGTTAAATTTGAAACTGATCGATCCATATTTCCTGTTATTGAAATCTTAGGCGTACCACTTATTCGCATATCTTTTTGCAGTACAGGCATTGTATATATTAATCGATTCGCTATTTCTAACTCAGGGTTTTCTACTAGTTGATTTGACTTTATTTTTGCATCATCTACTAACGAGAAAACATTGTTTACTGATCCCATACTTAATGGCAAATTGATTGCTTTATTACTTAAATACATACGGACTTTTGATGGTACAGCCGCTGGATCTGGCCAATTTTTTATTTTTTGCCACGATTTATTTTCACGTTGGACATCTACCATCGGTTCAGCCATAATTCCATTTTCAATTCCATATAACCAATAATCGAACCATTTATTTTGCGTTTGTTGCCAGTTATTACTTGATGTTCCGCCGTGTCCACCTTGATGTAACCACATTTTACGAGGAACATTGTTGTCGCCAAGAGCTTCCCACCACTGTGAAAACTGCTTCGTTTTTACATTCCAATCATTTAGCCCATGAACTACAAATACACTTGCTTTCACATTTTTTACATCTTTTACATAGTTACGTTTATCCCAAAAGTCGTTATAATCGCCTGTTTTACGATCTTGTCCAGCTGTTAATTCTTTAATGACCTGCCCGCAAACTTCAGGATTCTTTCTTGTTAGTACTGCTTCAGCCATATTATCTGTATCTTCTCCTTGATAACCTCCTGGCGCAATTACTGCTCCATTTGCACGATAATAATCATACCAACTACTAATCGCTGCGATTGGAATAATTGTTTTTAACCCTTCAACTCCAGTCGTTGCGACAGCATTCGGTAACGTACCATTATAAGAAACTCCTGTCATTCCTACATTTCCCGAAGACCAATTTGCATTTACTTCCTTACCATCCTCTGTATATGCTTTCGCACGCCCATTTACCCAATCAATGACAGACTTCGTCCCTAGTATTTCTTGCTCATCTCCAGTTGTCGGACATCCATCTGATTTTCCAGTTCCGATACTTTCGCCTAAAATGACTGCATATCCTCTCGGAACATAATAATTACCATACGATCCAAGATTAACTGCCCCATACGGTTTTCCCTCATACGCATACAATTCTTCATCAACATTATAAACAGGAACATCTTTTAAACCAGATCGATATGGACTCATTTCATAAATAACAGGAACTTTCACATCTGGATTTGTCTTTGGACGCATAACCTTTACTGATACACGATCTTTTTTACCATCTCGATCACTATCAACTTCTGTCTCTACAAATAGATTTTCTACAATGGCTTCATCAAGTGAATAGATTGGTTTCGTCATCCCATTTTCCAATTGAATTTTCGTATTTGGAGTTAAAGCTTCTGAAACTTGTCCATTTAACTTAACATCATTCTCTTTTACGAAGCTCCCTTCCTTATTTTCCGCATGTGCAGTTATACTAGAAACCCCTGAAGTAATTGTTAAAGATACTATAGCTGAAAGTGTAATTGCTAATTTCTTTTTCTTCATACCCTTCCCTCCCCATATGTTCCTTCTCTTACTATACATCAAAAATACAGAAAATTCAGTTTATATTTTATAAAAAGTTGAGAAATTTGTAGAACTATCAAATCTTTTTATATAAAAGAAAAGGAACTAATAACAATTAGTTCCTTTCTATATACATATAAAATTGTATTTCCCCATCTACTACCGAAACCCCGTATTCAAATCCATGTCTTTCTAAAATACTTTTTACAATCGCTAGTCCTAATCCAGTACCTGATTTCTCTTTACTACGAGAAGATTCTAATACGTAAAAAGGTTCCCAAATTTTATCAATCTCTTTAACGCCCTCAGCAGCAATACCATTTTGAATTTGAAAATACACAACGTCATTTTTCTCTTCTAATGTGATTTTTATATTTTGATTCGTTGTATATTTTATCGCATTAGAGATTAAATTTTGAAAGACCATTCTCATTTTATTTAAATCAGCATAAACAATCGCGTCACCAGCATTATAGTTCACTTGCAACTTGATTTCTTTCGAATCCAGTTCAATTTTATGCTTATCTATTATACTTTGGACTAGTGGTTCAATAGGGAATTCTTCTTTTTGTAAAATATCTCTTTCTAGTTTAGAAAATCGCAATAACTCTTCAATTAAATTTGAAATTTGATCTGTTTGTTTAATGATTGTATCAACATATGTGCCATCATCTAAACCATCTTTTATTCCCATAGAATATGCTTTTACTAATGCGATTGGTGTTTTTAACTCATGAGTTACATCGCCCATAAATCGTTTTAAATGCTCATTTCGATTTGTTAAATCTTGATGCGCTCCATGCAATTTATCACTCATGATGTTAATACTATTTGCTAAATCACCTATTTCATCATTCGTTTTAACTTTCGTCCGTTTAAATTTCAGACGTGAAATATCTTCTGCGACATCACTCAATTCTTTCAGTGGAGTAGTGATTGTTTTTGAAAGAATCCAAACAAGCACGATAATAAGAAATAGTGAGAATCCCAAAATGTATAAATAAAATGAGTTAAGCGTTTTAATTACTTCATTGGAATGTGCGATAGAAACTCCTACTAAAATCAACATATCATCTTTCGCAATGTATTTCGCAAAAAAACTAGATTTTATCTTTTCTTGATCATATATTTTATTCGATTGTCCGAGGTTCTTCACTTTCGTAATTTCTTCTTTTGTAATCCAAAGTTTATTCAATGCAACTCTCTTTTTTGTAAGTTGCATGCGTAATTCTTCATTAATAGCATCTTCTGAATTATTTATTGATGTATATGCAATCGTAACATTACCTTCATTTTCAATGCGATTTATAGCATCATCCAGTTCTTCACGCGGTATCGACTGTATTTCCGCTGTAATGCCTTCTAAGCTTTCACGTGTTTTGTGCACATTATATTTTGGTAAAAAATAGTTAATTAATAATAAAGAGATGACAAAAATAAGGATGACTGTTAAAGAAATGCTGAAAAATAACTTTTTACCGAGCTTATTCACACTCTTCCTCCAAACTGTATCCTAAACCACGATGTGTCTTTATAATATTTTCTCCTATTTTTTTACGTAATCTTCTTACATGCGTATCAACCGTTCGCTCTTCCCCAAAATAATCAAATCCCCAGACGATATCTAACAACTTTTTCCGTGTTAAAATCGTGCCTTTATGATTTAAAAAGCACTTTATTAATTGTAATTCTGTCTTTGTAATGTCTAATTCTTTCTCATTTTTATATACTTTATTTTTGGTGAAATCTATTTTTAAATCTTGAACTTGAATAACATCTTCATGCTGCACAAGCTTTTTCGCTCGGGTTATTAGCACTCCTGGATGAAATGGTTTTTTTACATACTCATCTGCCCCGCTTTGAAGAGCTACTAATTCATCTTCACTTTCACTTTTCGCAGTAAGCATTAATACTTTCACACTTGAATTCTTTTTTATTTCCTGACAGACAGTAATACCACTATTTTTCGGCATCATCCAATCTAAAATAGCTAAGTCAATTTTCTCATCATAAAATATTTGAAGTGCTTCCTCTCCATCCTTCGCTAATAAAACTTCGAAGCCTTCTTTTTCAAAATACGCTTTTAAAATTTTCAGCATATCTTGTTCATCATCTGCGATTAATACTTTCATTACATTTCCTCCATTACCTATAAACAAATATCAATTTTATCATACAACTTCTTTGTTACATGAATGTGACAGAAAAATATTTACAACATTTGAGGGTATAGTAAGTGTGAGGTGTTGTTTTATGTTCAAAAAAATAGGAGTCATTACTCTGCTTTTCTTTTTATTATCAACAAATGCGTTCGCAAATACAAATAAACAAATTGAAGTATTTGATTGCAAAAAAGAAATGGTAGTCCAAAAACAATCTTTAGATCGGGCCATTCAAAAAGAAGCAGTTCAATTTGCAAAATCAATTACCGGTCCATTCAAAAACTTAAATGTCGTTCCGAAAGATGGACATATGATAAAAATCCCTTTATCTAAACCTGTTTCTATTACAAATCAATGGTTACATACAACAATCGATGAAGTACTCATCCTTCTTCCATTTAATGAAAAACCTTATATTATGCTTTACGACGATGAGAATAATCCGCATTTTTATTATGTAAAAGGTGATCCGAAGGGATTATTGAAACAAATGAATGTTAAGATGTAATTGCTTAAGAAAGGTTCCGTACATGAGTATGGGACCTTTCTACAATCTTATAAAGTGACTTGAACCTTTATAAGATTCTCCTTTTACAAATTCATTTGCGCAATAAAACTCATCACCTTGCTTCGTATCCGTATGTAGAACCACAACGTGAAAATACTTTTCCGCATGTCTTAATAGTTGCTTTAATAACAACTTCCCTAATCCGATGCGCCGATAATCCTTTGAAATATAAAACCTTCTTAATCGGCCAATCTTTAAACCTTTCGTATTTGGATCTTGATTTAATCCTCCAATACTAATTAACTTATCCTCTCGAAAAATTCCATATAAACATTCGCCTGTTTTACTAAATGTATTTCTTTTACTTTCATATTCATTTATTAATTTTATTAGGAAGTTAAATCCTTCTTCTGTACTTTCTTCGACAAGATGATTGATCTCATATTTAAACAAATCTTCAATCTGCTTAATTTGTATATCTTCCAGCTTTATCCCCCACTTTCTCTATTCAAATGTATCTTTTTGAAAAATAAAAATGCCCAAGAATATATCATCCTGAGCATTCATTTGTCTGTTCACTTATTCAATTTGTAGTGTAAGAATTCTTCAATTCAGGTAATATTCCCTTCAATTCCATTAAATCATTAATTACTAAATCAGCATGAGCAAGTTCCTCTTCTTGTGCAAAATCAAAATTACATCCAATCGCAATCAAGCCATTATCTTTAGCTGCATTTATATCAGATAAACGATCTCCAACTACCGCTGCCTCTTTTATATCGTATTTTTTCAAAATACTTTTTACTAAGTCACTTTTATTAAGCGACTGAATTTGTTCGATACTAAACGTTTCAGTAACCCATTGCTCTAAATCATAATAAGAGACGATTGCCTGTAAATATTCCGTTAAACCGTTACTAGCTATGTAAATTGAGCAATCATTTTCTTTTAAATAATTGAAAACCTCTTTTACATTCGGATATAAAGCACCTTTCCCACTCTTTATGTTTTCAATTAATCTTTCTAAGAAATATGCATCCGTTTGTTCTCTTACTTCATTAGAATGGTTCGGCAATAAAGCTTCCCAAACTTTTGGTAAAGGTACACCCATAATTTCACGGTATTTATCAATTGGTGTTACTGCATTCCATAATTGTAGTGACCGTAAATGATCAAATGTATCATCTAGTGATAACTCTAAAATTTTGTCTGTTTGAAATAAAGTCCCATCCATATCGAAAATTAGTGCTTGCAACATTTTATTCTCTCCCATTCTTTACTTATAAACTACAATACAATTTTACTCGAAATATGTTTAAGCATCTCAACAATAATTTCTGAACAATAATTCGCTGCGGTTTTCGCGAAATCATCATATGAAACTTGCGCCTCATCATCTGCACTATCAGAAATGCATCTCAAAACTAGAAATGGTATGTCATTTATATAAGCAACATGTCCAATTGCCGCTCCTTCCATTTCTGTACAATGAGGTGCATATTCAGTGACTAATTGCGCCTTTAATTTTGAATCCTCGACGAAGCATTCTCCGCTGACGATTCTTCCTTCATGAACAGTAATATTTAAACTACTACTATTAACAGCTTTTCGGGCTAAATCTCTTAATTCCTCGCTTGCATGAAACTCTTCTTGAAACGGAAATAGATTCTTCATTTGATTTTTATTAACATCATGATGCGTAACATTTGTAGAAATAACTAGATCGCCAACTTTCACATCCGGATGTAATCCACCCGCAACACCTGTATTAATGATAGAGTCTACATCAAACTTACTAATTAATATTTGTGTACATGCAGCTGCATTTACTTTCCCTACACCACAGCGAGTAATTATAATCTCTGTACCCATGAACTCTCCCTTATAGAAAGGCATGTTGGCAACTGTATGTTCCTCTTTTATATGTAGTTTTTCTAAAAGTAAGTCTATTTCTATTTGCATTGCTCCGATAATACCGATTCTGTTCATAATGTATTCCCCTTTATCTATTTGTGCGCCCCCTACATAAGCTCCAAATATTCATCAACATCTTTATTTATTTGTATAAAAGCTTTATTCCAAAACTCATAATTTGTTAAATCAATTTCAAAATGTATCTCCATAAGTTCTTCAACTGGGGCTTTCCCCGTTTCTCGCAAAAATTCTTTATACCTCAAATAAAATTCACTTTTATTTTCTTTCGCTAATTCTAGTAAACTAAAACTTACTAAATAACCAAATGTGTATGGATAATTATAGAAAGGAACATCTGCTATATAAAACTGAACGTATTTCATCCAAACAAACGGCTGATATTCTGTTAGTGCATTTCCATATGCCTTTTCTTGCACGGCTATAGATAATTTCTCAATTTCATCAGCACTTATAGGACCTTCTTTACTTTTTTCATAAAAACTCTTTTCGAACTGAAACGATGCACGAATCGCCATAACATAATTAAAGCTATTTCTAATTTTCCAGCTAAGCAATGACTTTTTCATTTCTGTACATTCTGCTGTTTTTATTAAGTGATCTACAAGTACCATTTCAAAGAAAATAGACGCTGATTCAGCTGTACTCATTGGCAGATAATCATCTAAAAATGAAGTGGATTGTTCAAAACTCATAACATAAAAATGCCAAGCATGTCCTAATTCATGAGCAAGTACTCTTACACTATCAATCCTCCCATCATAACGCATTGAAATACGGGATTCTTTTTCACTGAAAAAAGGAGCACAAAATCCCCCCGGCGGTTTATTATCTCTCGGTTCAGCATCGACCCAGCCATTCGCTATCGCATTCCGCGCGAACTTTTCCAATTCTTCATCTATATTTTCAAATGCATCATATATGTTTTGTACTCCTACTGAAAAAGGAAAAACATTCACATTACTTTCTTTTAATGTCATAAGTTCATGCCATGTAATCGAATTCTTTTCCTTTTTAAAAGCGTTTAAAGCACTTACTAGCTTATCAAGTTTAGATTCAGTTGCATCCCACATTTGTGATAATACAGTTTCAGAAATGCCATTCATTTGAAGGGATTGAGTTAAAACTTCTCTCCTTTCTAATTCATTACTCCGCGTATTACGTAACCTTCCTATTTGGTTCAATACAGTAGCAAAGATTTCTTTTTCCTTATTCAAAGTATTTGTAAGAGAATCGAACACTTTTAATCTTTCATTATGATCATCACTATTCATCGCAACATAATTCGCTTGTCCAAAAGATAAGGTCTCTTTATCGTGTATTACTTCTATCTTATTCCGTAATTGTATGTACATATCTTCCCAAGCTTTTAATTCATCTTCTATTAGCTTAATACTTGAATTATTACCATTAATATTTTGTTCCTTACTAGATTCTATTAATAGTTGAACTTCTTTCTTCAATTGGTTTATTATTACACCTTGTAAATTATTTTCGGGTGGTGGATCATCTTCAGTAGCGCGGCAATATAAGTAATACTCTGCTTTTTCGATAGCCTGTATAAGTTGTGAAAGGATTACTGAGTCTTTTGTTGCTTTATATTCAATTTTTAATCTTTCTATCGTTTCTATAGAAAACGTGAAGTTTTGTTCTTGAGGATATAGCCTGTCCAAATCCCATTGAGATTGAGATTGGGCTTGTATTATTTTATTCATTTTGCACCCTCCTTTTTTACAAATAGTTACAAAAATCTACTCTTTTCACTATTATATATGAACTATCAAATTTTTAACATCTTGAAATATTCAAACTTATATGAATGTAATTTGATATTTCATTTTCTATTTCTTCCTATTTAAATAAGTTGTAAGTATTACTACTTATTCTAGGGAATTTCTAGGTTCGTATAGACTACACTGTTTATTTACTCTTTCTTTTGTTTGAAGTTTATAACTTTCACTCCACTTGGATTAATGTTATAAGTAATTGTTACAACATGATTTGGTGGGTTATGGGCGTTTGTATAAGTTCGATACTTTGCAACGACAATGAAGTTAAAAGTGTATTTTGGGGATCGGTCAATTTTTATAACCTTCGCATCAGTTAAACTATACTGATGCGAAGGTCCAAGTTTGCTTTGAATCGTTCGACTTGCATACGGAGCCAATAAAGTGTTATAGGAATCATAAAAATCTTTATCAGATATGTTAGCTGCGTTTCCTTCTTTCGGAGATGCAAATATGACCATTATTAAAATCCCGTAAATTATTAGGGATAGTTTACTCTTTAGCATGAGATTCACTCCAGGCTTATTAGATGATAAACTTTAGGATGCTCTAAAAAATAATGACTATTCTCTTTATGTTATTCTTAGCTTATTAAGCATCAAATAAATCAGAGCTTTTACTTGCGAGTCAATATTTTTAATAACATTTATGCTAGCTCGAATAACTGGAACTGATTTTTAACTATATTTCAAACAAATTGAAAAAAATACCACCCTAACGATCTAAAGATGCTGGCTTTTACTGAGTATATATAGAATTTAAACATAGTAGAAAGTGAGAGAATAACTTATGACAACTCATATTGTACAATCAACCGACTATAATCAAGCATCTGATGCATTACGACGCGGAATTGCTGTAATGCTACAGCGGGTTTGGCCAGATTCCGATTCCCTGCCTGAGGGGAAAATTCCTGAAACACATCTTAAAGAATTTAATGTACACTCATTTTATTCCTATATAGATGAAAAGCTAGTCAGCTATGCAGGTGTAGTGCGCAAAACTATCCATCATAAGGGACAACCATTTAATATAGCCGGACTGAGTTGTGTAGCGATTGATCCAGATTATCATGGTCAAGGTTTAGGTTTACATACAGTTACTGCCGCTACCGAATGGATTGAAAAACAAAGCGATATAGATTTCGGTATATTTACATGTAAACCGTCTTTAGCTCCCTTTTATAATCGTGCTGGCTCTTGGCCTGTTATACAAGATGTAGTACTTATTGGTAGAGAAGATGAAAATGCTTTATCTAGTGCATCCTTAGAAGTTGCTGTTTTAATGCGTTTGTTTTCAAAGAAAGCGAAATCCCATAAATCAATATTGCGCCATACCACTATTAATCTTGATTTTCCAGTTGCTCAGTTTCTATAATACAGATAAACAAAAGCCAATTTCCCTACGATAAGGACATTGGCTTTTTCTTTTTTATTTTGCTTCACATACGAAATTCGTATTTTGTGATTCCTTCCCATACAGTACCATTAATGCGTGGGAACCTCTTTTAATTAATAATCTGAGAAAACATATTACTGAAACCCTGTTTTAATCCATTTTATTTTCAGCTGATATTTTATAATATTTAGCAGATAATTTATAGGAACGATTCTCATAATAATAATCCCCAAATTTAAAAGCTAATTCAGCAACCAAGCTATATTGCTGTTTTTCTATCCCCATCTCAATTGCTTGTTTCATATTCTTCTCATATCCATTATAATCTGCCCATATTTTATACTTTTCTGCTTTAAACCCATAAAGTTGAACATGTGCATAAGGTACATCGAAAATTGATAAAATTTCAAATGCCTCATCTATAAATTTAGTTACTTTTTTCCAATCTTTTAATTCCATATAAATCTCTATTAAATTCCGGATTGTATATACTTTATCTGCTTTGTTTGGTAAATACTCACAAAGAATCAAGTTTTCTTCGTAACATTTTATTGCATTTTTATAATCTTTTAATGCTTGATAAATTTTTCCGTAATTATATTTTACATAACATAAGTTTAATGAATCATTTTCCACCTTTGATTCATTTTCTACTCGTTTCAAAGTTTCAAATGCTTGTTCATACTGTTTATCTTTGTTATATTGCATCACAAGAAGTATTAACGCATAAATTTTATGTTGCTCTATATTAAACTTTTTATACAATTCATATGCTTTTTTTGCGTATATGCGACTAACACTTAGGTCTTTATTAAGATGCTGACTTACCATACTTATATTGTAATACGTATCCGCATGCAACTCGGTCTCTTCTGGTTCCAGCATATTTTCTATCTTTTTGTAAACTCCATATGCTGTGAAATATTCCCCTTTATTAGAAAAATAAAGACCTCGAGCTCTTAAGTAATAAATATAATCCTCATTATCTTGTATTTCGACCTGACTTGGTATCATTTGCAAAGCTTGATCTACTAACGGCTTCACATATAATAAGTTTTTTTGTCGGGCATGATAGTATATAAGTACACCATATACCTTTAGTAATAAAGGTATTGAATCCACTTCACGAACATATAATTCTAACAAAGATAAATCAGCTTCAGTAATACTTTGATCTTTTTTATATTTATTACATATTTCAAGAATAGTAAGCTTTATCTCCTCGTGATTACCTTCTATGAGATAATCGCCATCAACACCCAGCTTCTTAGAAACTTGTTTTAAAAAAGAAGATGATGGTTTTATTTTCCCACTCTCAATTCTACTTAAATAGGTTACTGAGCATATTTCTGATACGAGCTCCCCCTGTGTTAATCCTTTATGCATACGAACTTGCCGAATACGTTCCCCAATTTCCATCTCTCTACTCTCCCTATTTAACCATTTCATGCTTTTTACTAATTAAGTCATTATGTATTTCTTAATCTTTCATACTATATAAAATGGGCATTCTCACATATGTAAAAAAATGTATCGATTATTTAAATTGTACATTCATACTTTGATTATTTCTATACTTCTTGTTAAATTAAATGGTAAAAAACCGGTTTTTCCGGCTATTTTTTTCATACAATTTTACTACTTGTTATTAACAAAGACAGCGCCATATACTTGAATTACGATAAACTTAATAAAAAGGATTTAACTAAATGTAAACTATCATTCTTAATTTAGATAGCATGTTTGCTTAAGCTTGCCTAGTACATAGAAGGCACCGATTGTAAACCAAAAATAAATTAAATGAACTTAATAGACGAATTATAAATACCATATCCTATAAGTTAGTTTATCGAATAATTTACAAAAAAAGAAAGGATGATAACCATGATTGTAAGACTTAAAAATGAATCAGCACGAAAAATAGTAAGATATGTTGGAGGAGCCGTTTTACTTTTAATAATAGCTTCTTTCCTTTATCAGTGGAAAAATGACTTAGTAATTGATCATACTGAAAGAATCAGCTTTGCACTCGCCGTCACTACTTTCCTATCTACCTTCATACCTTTTAAAGAGAAAGTTAATAAATAATTACATATTTTTCATTCGCATAAAACATTTATATTAGAATTAAAAAAGGATTGATCAAAAGATCAATCCTTTACTCTACTTCATTTAAGAAGAACAATGTTAACGCACCTGGTCCTGTATGCGCTCCGATTGCAGCTCCAATTGTATTTACGATAAATACTTCGCAGCCGAATCTTTCAGTAATTAATGCTTTTAATGCTTCGGCCGTTTCTAAGTCATCACCGTGAGTCATACCGATTGTTTGACCTTTAAGGTCTTTTCCGCGCTCTTCCATAATATCAACAATTCGGCTTAATACTTTCTTTTTCCCTCTTACCTTTTCAAGTGGTACAAGTTTTCCTTCATCCACATTTAAAATTGGCTTAATGTTTAATAAACCGCCGATGAAACCGGCTACTTTACTTAAACGTCCACCTCTAACAAGGTACTGTAAGTCAGCTACAGTGAAGATATGTTCCATATGCTCCATTAGAAAAGCGACACGGTTTAAGATTTCTTCTTTTGACGCGCCCTCTTTTGCCATTTTGGCAGCTTCTAATACGACAATACCTTGACCGAGTGAGGCACATTTTGTATCGATAATTTCTAAATCTAAATCAGTGTATGTTTCTTTCACTTCTTTTTTAATGAGAACTGACGATTGATATGTACCAGACAATTCAGATGAAAAGGCTAAATATATACAAGGGTTACCTTCTTTTGCATAGGAAACAAATTTTTCTTGGAATGTTTCAAGTGAAGGCAATGACGTTTTATAAACTGCGCCTTCTCTCATTTTTTGCAATAAAGTAACTGATTTTAATGTAACCCCATCTAAATACTCTGTTTCTGCTTCATCATATACACGGAGTGGAATTAAATCTATATCATATGCTTGCAGCAATTCTACCGGTAAATCCGCCGCACTATCCGTAATGATTTTAACACTCATTTTTAAACCTCTATTCTGTTATAAATATATAAAAAAATAAAATAAAAATATTACTTTTAAATTATATACGTAAAACAAGAATGAAGAAAGGGAAAGTACTTTATATTGTATGCACTCTTCCTCAAAACTTGAACTGCTAAGAAAAATGATTTTGATTTATCCTCTTTCCACTAGTTATTGAGCTATATATAATGAGAATATTAATACTTTTCCAAAGGGGGTTACTTATGAGTATACAACTAGCTACTTCTAAAGATTTAGAATGGATTAATAATCAATACGAATCAATAGGATTTGTACCAAGTGATTTAAAACGGGATAAAGTTGCGATTATTACATACAACGGCGAGTTTGCAGGTGTAGGTCGTTTAGTTCAAATTGATGAAGATACTATTGAAATGGGTGGTATTTTCATACTTCCTAAATTTAGAGGCTTACAATTAGCCGGAGAACTCGTTTTATTTTTAGTACAAACAGCGAAGGAATTACATATTCAAAATGTATTTTGTCTCCCTTTCGAGGAATTAAAAAACTTTTATAAAAAATACGGTTTTACTGAAGTCGATACTACGCAAGAGGTTGTCCATCCAATTATTCTAAAAAAATATAATTGGTGTTTAAAAACTTATGATAAAGATGTATTACTTTTTAAGTTGTGAGTTTTCTATAATTAAAGGGGATACACATTGTATTACACCTCATGTTTTAACAAAGATTTATCCGTTTCATCTATCTTAATAACTAGTATTTTCAATCGATCCATCAGTTATAGTTCACATCTTTTCCCACGCCTTATTAGCTAGCTCGTTTGCAAACTTGCTAGCACTATTTTTAAATTTCTCTATTACATACTCCTGAAGAAATTTTTAGCTAATCGATGGAGATATGATTATTTATGTAATCCGCACACGAACTTCCTGTTCTTGCAATAATTGAATAGTCAATTCCAATACAATATTTTGCATTAACTGATAGAGCTTATCATGAGATGTACTTTGTTCTGAAATAAATTCAATACATTGAAATATATAGCCCTCTACAAATAAGCTCCCTTTTTCAATTATAGATGGATTATGTCCTTTCTTTATTATTTTTGGCAATAAGAATTCTTTTTTGGTCAAAATAATTTCCTGTGATACCTCTTTTATTCCTATAACTTTTTCTTTAAATACCACCTTTTCTTGTAAGCTAATTTCACCTTTATATCTCCCTATTTCTATTGGTAGTTTCCCAGTTATATAATTATTTACGTCTGCTTCATCTTCCTTCTCTAATATTATACCGTGGATAGGAATCCACGAAGATGTGCCTATCCAATTCTCTTCCATATTCCCTTTTACTTTTTGATTAGAAAATTCTAAAAGCACTCTCTTTTCATGAAGATTTGAAGAAACTAAATTACAATTAACTTCTCCATGATAATGTTGCACTGTAGTTAATAACTTAGCATCCAGTTCACGACCCCTAGCATCTTTTTCATTACGAAATACAAATGCTTCTTGTTTTTTTACATTAATATTAGGAAATTTTATAAAACTAGTCACATCCGAAATAATAGAAAATGGAGTTTTCACTATTATTGAACGCACTGAAGTCACTATTTTTGATCCTGAATCTATACTTTCTTTCTTTGATTCATTTGTTACTTCTTCTTTTGCTGGTTCAGTCTCTTTACTTTCTTTCTCTAATTCAATTGTTTTATCTTCTTTTTTTGACTCTGTCTCTTTACTTTCTTTCTCTAATTTAATTGCTTTATCTTCTTTTTTTGACTCTGCTTCTTTACTTTCTTTCTCTGATTTAATTGCTTCTTCTTCTTTTTTTGATTCAGTTTCTTCGCTTTCTTTCTCTAATTCAATTGCTTTATCTTCTTTTTTTGACTCTGTCTCTTTACTTTCTTTCTCTAATTCAATTGCTATACCTTCAGTCTCTGATTTTGTTTCTTCACTTTCTTTCTCTAATTCAATTGCCTCTTCTTTTTTTGATTTTGTTTCTTCACTTTCTTTCTCTAATTCAATTGCTTCTTCTTCTTTTTTTGACTCTGTTTCTTCACTTTCTTTCTCTAATTCAATTGCTTCTTCTTCTTTTTTTGACTCTGTTTCTTTCCTTTCTTTCTCTGATTTTATTGCTGTATCTTCTTTTTTTGATTCTGTTTCTTCACTGTTCTTCTTTTCTCTTATTTTGCTTGAATCATCTTGACCATTCAGCATTTTCCCTTTATAAACTTTGTTCCATATTCCCTTACCAATCCATGGCTTATTCATCACCATCCCCCCATCCGATGAAATTCATAAAAATATGTTTTTTGTACGCGACCATTTCATCATTATATATGTTTTATAATAATAAAAAAGACATTGTCTTTTTAGTTCTATACTCGTACTTGTTGTACTTGTAAAACTTTTAAAGTAAGGTCTAGTACAATTTTTTCACGAAGAGTATCAAATGGTTCATTTAAGTCTGTTGGACAAGGGGAAAAGTCTAATTCGAAAAATTGAGCACTGACTAATTCGCAATATGGTTGTTCGTTATAAAAAACTGTATTTTCGAAGAAGTATTTGTCTAAACGTGGTATATCACCATTTTTAGGATTAATAAAGTGAGAAGTAGTATCTGAAGAAGCAGCTACTAAAGCTTGTGATAGAAAATCTGCTGCTGTTAAATCTGCAAAACCAGAAAATGGAACATTTGCAATACGGTCATATAGCACTCCTTTACACTCATCATTTGCATATTCAATATTTTTACGAATATATCCTTGTACAAATAATTTTGCTCTTGTAACTCGGCGGTAATTTGTACCTTCTACTGGAGTAAATGCTACAGGAACTAACTTACATTGTGTTAAAAATGCATTTTTTAAAATACGTTTAATTTCAACTGCTGGAGGATCTAAATAGATATCGGACTCTACAACAATTTGAATTGTTCTTTCTGCTAATACAACTGGTATTTTTACAATCGGTGCTTCTGGAGTAAGAATTGGTGTTGCAGCTGCATCACTTAATGGTGTTTGAGTTTGTCCATCTACCTGACATGGTACATTAATTGGGCATTGTTCGCTCATATTTTATAAGCTCCTTTATACAATATTTTGGAGTTTTTAACTCTCTATACTGTATATGTATCTATTCTATTAATGCGTGGGTTCCTATAATAGTTACTTTCATCATTTACAAAAAAATAGAAATTTTATTGTTAGTTAAACACTCATAACTAAATATATTGAGCCTTTATATGTATCTACCTATATAAAAAGAGAATTTCTGAACCCTCATCGTGGAAGTAGGAACTGATGTGTTAATTATATTCAATAGTAAAATCAATATTGGTATCACTCTACTGTTGAAAAAAATAAAAACCGACTAAAAAAAGTCGGTTTTTATACCCAAATTTTTGCAAAATCCCTTCATCCTTATCATTAATATCATTGTTTTATTCTCAAATTTTTCACTAGAATTTATCAACTCTTCTTAGGAAACCAATCTTGTCGTCATTCTTTTCCCTTAATTTCATTTATTAACATCTCTTTTAATGCCTTTTTATCTTTGGTTAGTTTAGTTTTTGTTTGCAATTATAAAAAATAAGACTACTAAACGTTAATTTACTAGTCTTATGACCTTTTACAATCCGTACACGCTCCCGTTCATTCACCTATTGTTTACAAAATAAGTATCATACGCCTTATCAAAAACATATCCTAATTTTTCAGCTAGTTTAGCAGAAGTGCTATTGGCTGCATCCCAGTTTGGATATTTCCCATTTTCTAAACAATCCAATATTAACGCTGCACTAACTACAGTTGCCAATCCCTTTTTTCTATGCTTCGGGTCAGTAGCAACTTCAATTTCAATACCATCATCATAAATACTATATGATGATGCACCACATACAACTTCTCCATTATACAAAATACAATAACCTATACCTCGATTTACATAATCATCTATTGAAAGGAATTGGCTTATAAAATCTTCAGAAACCTTGTGTAATGATGGGTTATTCGCGATATGCTCATCTATCTTTCTTAATTCATACCCTTTTGGAAGTGCCGATATAAAAGATTGTAATTTTGTATGATTAAACAATTCTGGATTCCGTTTGAATTTATACCGTAAAAACTTATCTATTTTTATTTCGTGGAATGTTTCTAAACGCTTTTTCCATTCATCACTATTTACGATTACCAAAATTCTTTCAGGGATGTTACGTAATAACTCTTCTGTCTCTTTCGCATTTGGATCCCCAGCGTAAAATGTGAAAATTCCTACCGTAATCTGTGCTACTGTCGGGTTTTCAAGATTGTTCACCCAAGCGATGCCCATATGTCCTTGTAAATAAGAAAGTAGAACAACATTATTAAAATCCTCGAACATAGAAACTAATTTTTTTCTTGTATGTATATTTGCTTCATATATCATTTACATTCCCGCTTTCTTTAAAATCAACTAGGCTCAACATTTTCATGAGTTAACTTTTATTAGTATTTTTATACACACTTATTTATTATCTAAGTAAATGTCTATGAAACTCAACCTTCAAATATCAAATAATTATAAATTATACGTAAATGCAAATTTATTATAACATCTAATTCTATTGAAATGATTTTCCTATAAAAAAATGCTACATACTTATCTACTCATTAATTTAGAATTAATATTCCTACTTTCTGCAAACTTTACTCAGTTTCAGTAAAAATTTAAAGAATTAGAGCGATGGGATCCAAGATACATTTAATCGATTAATATATTTTATGTAACAACTCTCATACATAGCATAGTATAGTGTATGAGAATTAATTGAAATAGATACGTTATACCTCCTTCTTAGAAGTATAAGATTCCGTCTCACCATTTATATATAGTTTAGTTAACTTAATAATTGAATTGTACATCATACTACTGTCGTTAATAATCTCTTTTTTCATCTCTTCTATTTCGACATTACCTGTTCCACTCTCTATTTTTAAACAGTTCGTTATATTGAGGTATCCCCTTGATGCGAAAAGAATGATAAACGTAATATCAGGGAAATTAATAAATAGTAATCCGAATTTCAAAGGATTCCCAGCTGTATCCGATAAGATTAATCGAAAATCTAACAGTTCAGGTACCGAAACGAAATCTTTAGAAACAACCGCTTCACCTACTATAGTAATTTGCTTTACTACATTCCCAAGCTCATCTACAAATTCAACACATCTAGGTGGATTAATCGTTTTTGCTTGTAAAGATAAATTTAAGTCAGGATTATTAAAATCAAAAAAAAGTGTACTTCCCTCAGTTAAGCATTGTGGACAAACATTTCCAAGTAAACTGAATTCCTCTTCAATAAATTTAACTTTCGTTTTACAACTACAAACTTTCCCTATGCGAATCGCATCAATTCTTGAACAATCTACAAATATTACCTCACTGTCTTCTTGTGCAAACGACACTATACCTTTTATCTCATTAAATGAAATAAAATAGGATACAACTATTTCGTTTCCGTCTATTACGATACTCTCAACTCTAGAATAAGGATTTAAACTTTTCAAAAATTCACATATACTATTTTGACAACATTGACAATCACGTTTCGGCTCACAATCCACTGATTCTCCATTCCTTTCCTATATGTTTTACCTAATAAATATAATATGAAAGGCATGTAAGAAAAGCTTGGACAATATAACTCTAATATTAGTCTAGATAAGTATACAGACATATGCCTGTCAAATTAAGAAACTAATCGTTCCTCAAATAAGTAATAAAATATACTTTTCACTATAAATGCATATAACAATTTCATCTTTCAACAAAAAAGCGTTATAATAAAGTGAAACTTCTATTAGCGGGGAGCTTTATCTCCTACTAATGGTTAGCCCTCACCAATCGGGCTCTTACGGGCAGTTATCTCCCACCGTCCTCATCATTTGCTTCTTCATCTTGAGGTGGGAGTCTACTGCCCGTTATTGCGGGATGAATTGCAGCCTCTAAGATTACGTTATAAAGGAGATTAAAACAATGACTAAAATTAAAGTATATCAAGTAAAAGAAGAAAATATGGAAGCAGTAAAAAACATTATTGATGTTGAGGAACAAAATCCAACTGCTGAAAACCTACAAAATCTATACGCATGTGTATTAGATACTGAAGATATGGCATTGCCTGAATCATACATTGAAGAAGATATCTTAATTGATTCTATGGAAGTTATGGTTAACGCTTCTCAAAGCAAGCTAAGAGACTTAGGTACATATGATGTAATCGAAGTTCAAAACAAAGGTAAGAAAACACACATTTTATTATTAGCAGACGAAGAATACGAAATTATCGAAGGCTAATTCGACTCCGTACATAAGAAAAAGCTCCTTTCAAAATTGAAAGGAGCTTTTTCTTTACGCTTTTGATGTTTCACTTTTCACCTTGTTTTGTTCTTTCTTATATACCATGCGCTCATTTCCCATAAAGAAAATGAATACGAACGCTAAACTTGCTGGGACTAACGCCCACATAAATGTCTGAACGATTGAACTAGAAAGAGCTTCAATAATTTTATCTAATATTTGCGGCGGAATTTGAGATCTTGCCGATTCTGATAGAATAGCTCTTGAATCTCCTAAAGCGTTTGTATTCATTCCCCCGCTCATACCTTTAAACGCTTCTTCTAATTGATCCTGGAAACCAGTTCTTTGAATCATTCCGAAGATTGTAATACCAAGTGTCATACCTAATGAACGAATGAAGTTACTCGTTGAAGTCGCAGAACCGCGTTGCTCCATACCGAAGTTATGAATAGCAGCCATACTTAGTACAGAGAATGAGAAACCAACTCCAAAGCCGATAATAACCATATAAATTGTTAATAATATACGACTTGTTTCTGGCGTTAATGTACTTAATAAGAATAATCCGATTAGCATAATTACAGCAGAAATAATCATAATGTTTCGGTAGCTAAGTTTCGATGTTAAAAATCCACCTAACTGTGCTGTAACTACTGATCCTAACATCATTGGTAATAACAATAATCCTGAGTTTGTTGCCGTACCACCGTATACACCTTGAATAAATAACGGAATGTACACAGTTGCTGACATAAATGCCGCCCCGTAACATAAGGCAATAATTGTACTCATTCCGAATAGACGTTGTTTAAACATCTCAAATGAAATGATTGGTTCTTCTACTTTTCGTTCAATAACAATAAAAGCAATTACTAAAATAGCGAACCCAGCAAATAAACTTAAAATAAAGCTAGAATCCCAATCATACTTTTGTCCGCCTAATTCTAAGGCGAACATTAAACAAATTACTGCACCAACTAAAGTAATTGCGCCAAACCAATCAATCTTTTGTTCTCTATGAACTCGTGACTCTTTATAAAATAATGTAATAAAAATAAGTGCTAAAATTCCAAGTGGTAAGTTAATATAAAACACCCAGTGCCAGCTAATATAATCCGTAATATATGCGCCCAGTAGTGGCCCAAAAATACTTGATAAACCAAATACTGCTCCGAATAAACCACCCATTTTCCCGCGCTTTTCTGGAGGGAAAATATCAAAAACGATAGTAAATGCGATCGGCACTAGTGCCCCACCGCCAATACCTTGAATGGCACGATAAATGCCTAACTGTGTAATATTTTCAGCAGTACCACAAAGTGCCGAACCAATCATAAAGACGATTAAACCGAAAATAAAGAATCTCTTTCTACCATACATATCTGATAGTTTACCGAAAATCGGCATACCTGCCATTTCTGCGACCATATAGGCAGAAACGACCCATACAAAGTTTTCAAGGCCTCCTAAGTCACCAACAATCGTTCCCATCGCTGTTACGACAATGGTATTATCCATTGATGCCATTAAGATACCTAGCAATAAACCGGTAACAACGAAGCCGAGTTTATTATTCTTCTCAACCATATTTCTTGCTCTCCCTCATACTACTTATATTTGTTTGTTTTCTTTTACGACTGAATTCCCTTTTTGGTTAAAACTAGTATGATATTCTACAACACTAATTTCACAGCCAGGGCCAATCATAACATGATTTCCTCTTACTACGTCTGCTATTGTATGTTCTAAATAAATATCATCCCCCTCAATAATTGATGTTTGAAGGCTTCCTGCATGACTTGTAAAAGGAATAAATCTCGCTTTTTTACGTACTGTAATCTTTTTCCCACCGATTTCTCTCACTTTACTTCCTTCATAACGAAGTGAGATTTCAATATTTTCAGCATTAAGCAAACCATCACTTTCAAGACCACCAGTTAGTAATAATTCCTCTACTTCTATATCTCCCTTCACATTTAAAGCGCCTTTCACATCTACGAAATCACCGGATAGCTTCCCTTTAAATTCTATCATACCTCTAACTTTTGTTTTATTAATTTGTCCGTCACCTTGTACTTGGGCATTGCCATATACTTTTACATATTCCGCCTCCATATTCCCCTGTACTTCACTATCTCCATACACGACATAATTTTTCGCTTTCATATTGCCACGTACTTCACTCGTACCATACGTTTTAAAATCATTACAACTCATATGATTAGAGATTGTTCCTTCGCCGCGAATCTTCACTTTATTATAATCTCCACCTGCCGAGCTACCTGATCCATTTACAGTAAGACTATGTTGATTTTCCATATCGATTGCTCCCTTCCTTTAAACCTGCTTAATTTCTTTCACACTTGCATTTTTATCAACATTAAGTACACCTGTATATTCAATAAGATCAATCTCACAGTTCGGTCCTACTGTAACATTGTTTCCTCTTACCGTTTTAATGTGAGCATAATCAATATCGATATTGTCACCTTCTAACAATTCAGCCTCTAACTGCAGGCCAAATACTGTTTTAAAAAGTTTACTAAAAGTACTCAATCTATGTCTTACTTTAATTGTTTGACCGCCAATTTCTTTCGCTCTACATGTACCGTGAATATTAATATTAATTTCATCTGCGCTTAATAAACCACCTACCGTAAACTGTCCCTCTGAAGAAAAAACATCAACCTCGCAATTACCATCAATCGTCGCTTGGCCATTGATTTTAAATTCTTCACCGGTGACATTTCCACCTATCGTACCTTTTCCTGCAATTTTTAAACTGTTCGCCTTTACATCTTGTGTAATTGTCGCTTTCCCATCGATTCGCATCATTTCTGCGCTAACTGTACCATCAACTTTACCCGATCCGCTAATTCTTGCATTACTACTTTTCAAATCACCAGTAACTGCACCGTAACCATTACATTCAAATTGCTCACATTCAACGTTTCCATTAACAGTTCCTTTTCCGTTTAGCTGTACTTTGTGAAACTCACCGCCATTCGATGTACCGTAACCGTTTATAATTAAATTTTCTGTACGCATGATTTCTCCTCCACTACAACAGTTTAGTTTTTAATGCTTCGGTATATTTCGTAATCGCTTCACGTAAAACAATTTTTGTTCCCTTTTCAAAAATTAAATCATCCACATTTGAAACTAAGAAACATGTAGAAATCCCTAACTTTCGAACGATAATTACGTCACAATTTTTATGCTTAATCGCTTCGTAATTTTCACTTAATACTTGTAAGACCATTTTCCCCTCTTCTAAACTAACGTCTCCTGATTGAAGAAGTTCTTCTAACATATACACGTAAAGAATATCTGCAAATTGAAACTCTGCCGTTTTATTCGTTTGTTCTATAAAAAATTGTAAGACTGGTTCTGATGCAATACCCTTACGTAACAAATCATCCTTTGTTAAAAGAATTTCTGTCACGCTCGGTGAAAACATATTTGCTAATTCATCAAGTGATAAATCCTCTTTCATCGTTTGGATTTTATTAATACGTTCTAATATCTTTTCTTTCGGAAAAAATGTTTCCTGGCCTGTGAACGTTGACTTCCGTACAAACCAATCTTCCGGTATTAAATTTTTTCTCTTCCACCTATATAACTGTCCGTATGAAATACCAGTTAGTTCTAATAAATCTTTTTTTGAAATTAAATCTGTACTCAACTGTATAACACTCCTTCCTGATAACAATGTAACATAACACTGTTACGCTGTAAACGGACTTTTATAATAAGTAGCGTAACAATGTGTAAAACAAACCTCCTTTTTATATGAAAAAAGGTTCTTGCGCATTTCATCAAAATGCATAAGAACCTTTATATATCAAGCTTTAAACCATATATCGTAATAATCAATCCAGCCTTGTGAATTAATCATTACATTTTGTATTTTTTCGTGTGAACTTACTCGCTGTTTATTACGATATAAAGGAATGATATGTATTTCACGTAACAGTGTGCCCTCAATATCGCGTAACAGTGTCACCCGTTTCTCTAATTGATTTTCTGTAAAATAAGGCTGCAATACTTCGTTAAAGTTTATATCGCTATGCTGATGAATAAAGCTGTTTTTTGTAAGAAACATATATAGTAAACTATCTTCTATCCGTTCGCTAATTGTCGCACTATCGTGCATTATATCAGCCTTTTGTATCGTACTCATTTGCAATAACTCTTCTTGTTCAAGAAACTCAATATCAATTTTAATTCCGTATTTTGCACATTCTTTTTGTATCCAATGCGCATCTTCAACGTGATCTTGCCCTGTAAATGTATATAATCGCAGTGTTTCATTACGGTAAGAGCTGCATTTAATAAGTGTATGTATATCCCTGTTAATTTGAATTGTACCGTTCTTTGTGAGTACTAATTCATCCGCTACTTCTCCGCGCTCTCCCTGTAATTCTTCAACAATTTTATTACCATGAATAATTTTATATAAAGCTCTACGAAACATCACATTTTGCATAGGTCCTTCTTTTGCAGTATTTAACGTAATGTAAGTTACATTCGACTCAAGTCTAGATACTTCTTTATGATGGTTTTCTATATTTTTATAACGTGCTTTCGCTAATATATCGCACGTATTAACTCTGTGCTCTACATTCCATAATTCAATTCGGTCGAGAAAAGGTCGCTCGCGAAAATATAAATCATTTGCTTCTAATACGAATACATCCTCATTCTTTTCACATAACCGAAACGGTCCAGTACCGATTAACTTCCCGTCTTCATCTTCATTTACAATCGAACACTGTTCTGTACTTAAAGCATGTAAAAACAACTTATTATCTGTAGATAAACGAATCTGCACAATATAGTCATCAAGAATATGTAAACTTTCAACGTGCTGTAACATCCAAGCATGTGGATTATTTTTCGCTTTCAAGAATCGTTTAAATGTCTGTTCAACATCATAAGCGGTTAGTTCTTTTTTATTATGAAATTGAACACCTTTTCGTAAGTAGAAGGTCCATATATATTTCTGGTCATCATATTCCCAATAAAACGCAAGTCTTGGCTCTACACTGTTTGTATTTCCGTCTACATACACTAATGTGTCGTATATATGTTTTACCATATGACATTCCGAACGCATCGTAGCGTATACAGGGTCTAATGCAATATCTAGATTCATTTGCACTTGCAAACGTAGCACATCTTTTCTTCCTTGAGACGTCCTCTCAACTTGATAACCGAATATCGAATCTATCCAAGTTTGAAATTGAGTTTGAAGCGATGGGAAATATGAGCTATACCTTTCAATAAATGCACTCCCGCTTTTTACATCCCCTTGTTTCGTTATTTCTTTTCCTCTTTCTAAAATTAAAGAAAGTGGATGTTTTTGAAATAACAACTTTGAACGATTCCCTCTCCCTCGGCCTGGAAACCACATAATCCAATTTAATTCTTCTAATTTTTTTATGATTAATTTACTATTTCGCTCTGTACAAAATAAAGTTTCAGATATATTTTGTATTGTTATTTCTAATCTTTCGTCCTCTGCTCTCCCTTTTCCATACTGGAGCCAAAGGTGCATATATTGCTCCAAAATAGTCATAAAACGCCCCCTAAAAGATGAAAAATCTTCCTCTTTCATTCTACCCTTTTTCATTTCTAGCTTCCATCTTATCATTTCAATATAGAAAGGAGGAAATAAAAATGAAGTATCTTTTAAAACGTTATAATAAGCCTATTCTCATTCGATTGTTCGGTGAATTGTTAGTCCGAACGACTGAAGCAATGTTAGCTATCATTTTTATTGTTCATGTTAATAAAGCTTTAAATGGTAATGTCATAGTTACAATGCTTCTTTTCGGATTACAGCCTCTCGCTGATATTGTGTTTACATTAATCGCTGGGGGTGTAACAGATAAATACGGCCGAAAGAAAATAATGTTACTCGGATTACTTTTACAAGCTTTTGCCGTAAGCGGATTCGTTTTTGCTGAATCGGTCGCCTTTTTCGCCTTATTGTATGTAGTAAATGGTATTGGCCGCTCTTTATATATTCCGGCACAGCGCGCACAAATCGCTGACTTAACGAAGGAAGAACAACAGGCAGAAATATTTGCTGTTCTGCATACTACTGGAGCGATTGGCTCTGTAATCGGACCAGTAATTGGTGCCTTTTTCTATACTAGTCACCCTGAATATTTATTTATTTTGCAAGGTGTAGCCCTTACGCTATATGCTATTCTCGTTTGGACGCAGCTTCCTGAAACCGTTCCACTTAGACAAAACGTTAATAAAACTAAAGAAGTATATCCGCCAAAACAATTTATTTCGAAACATTATGCTGTGTTTGGGCTAATGGTTTCTACGCTACCGATTAGTTTTTTCTACGCTCAAACCGAATCCAATTATCGTATATTCGCCGAAAGTGTATTTCCAGATTTTTTATTCATACTCGTGTTTATCTCAACTTGTAAAGCAGTCATGGAAGTGCTTCTTCAAATTTTCCTTGTGAAATGGTCAGAACGATTTTCTATGCCTAAAATCATTGTTATCTCCTATACTTGCTATACGTTAGCTGCGATTGGCTACGGTTATTCCACAACAATATGGTCATTATTCTTCACATTGCTCTTTTTAGTAATTGGGGAAAGTATCGCTTTGAATCACTTACTGCGATTCGTTTCACAAATGGCTCCAAGTCATAGTCGCGGATTATATTTTTCTATATACGGTATACATTGGGATATTTCAAGAACTTGCGGGCCTTTTGTAGGAGCATTGTTATTAAGCAAATTAAGCGGTAGTACTCTATTTTATATTTGTGCCTTCTTATTAATAATTGGCGGTATCATTCAATCTGTTTTTGTTCAGTCATTAGAGAGAACAAAAGCAAAAGAGCTGTCCCTATAGGAGCAGCTCTTTCATTTAACCCGCCATTTTATTAATACTATCCTCCGGTGAAAACACAGAAATATGATGTACTTTACCAGTTGAATTTGGAATAACGAATTTCAATTCAAACTGGTTATTTACTTTATAAACGTAGATTTTGTCATTACCATTTACTTTAATCGACGTCGGTTTTCCTAAAGCCTTTTCTATTTCTTGTAACGTAATCACCTTAAGTTCTGAATGGTAAGATTGCACGTCAAAAACTTGTGATCCTTTATTAAAGCCAAATGCAACATTTTTACTTGTAAAAGTCGCATACGTCCCGTTCCCTGCTTGATCAGTTTTATCTGCTTTTCCCCACGCTTTTTCTATTTCCTCGATATCACCTGTATGTGCTGCATATGGTACATTAGGTACTTTACCTTCTTTCGCTTGCTCAAATAAATCTTTTACATGGTTAATTGATTTTTGATTAAGCACTGTATTTTTCGAATTAGAATCTGCTGTAGGTTTTGCTGAATCTTGATCTTTTGGTTTTTCCATAGGTTCTTTCTCTGTTTTTGGAGCGGTGTCCTCATTCTTTTTACTGGTTTCTGACGTATCGCTCTTTTTTTCCGTACTATTTTCTGATGTTGAATTCGTTTGTTTCTTTTCCTCAGCGTTATTACACGCGGTTAAAACAGCTACACACGTTAAAGTTAGGAATAATATAAGCACTTTCATATATACTTTCATCATTTTCAGCCTCCCTCTTCAACATATTCACTTTTGCAACCATTCCATAACACTGTCCCTTAAATTATTTTTGGTCCATAAAGGAAGTACTTCGGTTTACGAAAGTTTTAAAAAGCTTGGAATTGTATTATTAATCCTCTTATTGATCTCCTTGTATACACTTTCTCACCTTAATTGTTATATCCTTCTTTTATTACTTGACATGCGCTGTCACAAAAGCTCATTTCAATTAATAAAACGACAGTTAGTGGTGTTGCAACTGAAACATAGCAGGAATAAACAGCCCCCGTAACGATTGAATTTCCACTCTCAACTTGTTTAACCTATAAGGCTTGAGGGAATGGCACTTGAAATAATATCTTAATAAAATTAAAAAAACTGCCCTATTAAAGGACAGCTTCAAATATGTATTTTATACTTCGATAGATTTACCATCTTCAACGATATGGTAAAGTAAATGCGCTAAATGATGAATTGGACCATTTTCTTCCTCTTCTTCATTTGTCTCACCTTGGAATTCAAGATCATTTAAGTATAGTGCTAAAAATTGATAGAACAATTTCAAATCAAATCCGTAGCAAGCACTTGGTTCTTCATGATCTCCTTCATATTGTAACATTAAGTATTGCTCGTTTCCTTCTGCATCTTCAGCATCAAAGAATACGAAGAAACCAACGTTTGTATCTAAATCAAATAGATGACGAGTACCTTTTTCTGTTGCTTTATCGAAGTCCTCTTCACTTAATTTATGTACTGTTGTTGCCTTTGCATTATCCTCTTGATGAAAATTTACTGTAAATGATTTCAATGCTGACACCTCCTGATTGTATAAAAGTAGCATAACAGATTAAACAACATAATACAAAGGGACTGCTCACAAATGTAAACAGCCCCTTATTATTTATTTCCGTATAGCTCGTAATAAGAAGCTCACAATGAAAATTAATATGACCGCACCTATTAAAGCTGGAATAATTGCAAATCCGCCAATAACAGGACCGAATTTACCAAGTAATAACGAACCAAGCCAAGAACCAATAATACCAGCAATAATATTACCAATTACACCGCCCGGTACATCCTTTCCAGTGATCAGACTTGCAAACCATCCTAAAATACCACCGACGATTAAATACCAAATCATATATTTACCTCCTTTATTTTTGAACAATAAAATTATAATCAGAAACAATTGCTTACCATTAGTTATGTTACATTTTTCATAAGTTATTCGTCTTATGAAAATCATTCAAATCTGCTCAACATATTAAGGACAATCTGGCTTCAATATTGTTCTCATAAATTCGTCTTTAAACGCTTGATAATTAAATTCAACGGCAATTCTTTGTATAGGACGATTATCAAACGTCGTTGGCTCAGCTATTCTTCTAAAATCTGCAACACTTTGCCCTCTCGTTACATCATTTGTCGTACTTATCCAAACTGCTGATTTTTTATATTCAAAAATATCATCATTCATAAATGAAATGAACGGAAGTAAATCGTGAATCGGACTCCCAGCAATACCTGGATATTCTTTTTTGTAAAAATTTTCGTAATAAAAATCGATCATTGGCTTAATAAGTTTCGCCTGTCCTGTTCCTTCTTTATCAATAATATCGACCATTTCAGGAGTAATAAGTGCTTCTTGCGTTACATTTAACGGATATATAGTAGCGTTCTTCGCATATCTCATTACGATATTTGCCGCAATTGGATCGCCGTAAAAATTAGCTTCCGATACTGGTGTAACGTTCCCCGGAAAAAGAAAAGCACCACCCATTATATAATAAGAACATACTCGATTCATTAAATTGGGGTACAATAAAAATAATGTTGCAAGTGTTGTTAATCGTCCCGTCGCCACTATAATAATATCTTCAGGACAAGGCTCAATTAATTTAATCAATTCGCAAAAATTTTCGCTCTCACAAATTCTCATTTTCGGTGGAATGATTGGACCTAAACCGTGATCCCCATGAATTTCCGGGAAAAATAAAGGTTCTTCAGCTGTCATCGGTCTACTGGCACCTTCAATAATTTTTACTTTTGTAGCATAGTATCTTTCTAAAAAATAAACATTTTCCGTTACAATTTCTCTTGATACATTTCCATACTCTGCAACGATACCTATAATATCTAATTTGCATGTTTTATTCGCATAAATTAACGTTACTGCATCATCAATACCAAAATCTCCGGAAAAGATTATTTTTTTATTAACTTTTCTCACCCCTCTCCAGCATAATCTACTATCATTATTATGCAAAAAAGACAAGGCGGTGAAACGGAGATAATTAAAAAAGCCGCCTATTTATTGGCGACTTCAATCTTCTTATACGATAAATATGCTAGTACATTTTTGCTTGAATCATATTTCGGATTATTCCCTTTTCTCGGTTCTCTCATATGTGTTTTTTCAAACCCAGGAATGTCAGGCATTTTCTCTAAAAATTCAAGCATCTCTTCCTCAGTTCCCTCAATACGTACACGAATCATTATTGCTATTCCTCAATTCTCATTTTATCTGTACTAAGTATATCGTACATCAGAAAGACTGCAAGAAATTTATCTTTTTAATGTTGAACTTTTTTTACATATGAACAGTGCCATTTCAGTATAGAACGATTCTATTTTATTGTTTTCAAATTGAATTTTGAAAAATCCCTGCATTTCATTTGATGTTTTCATCATACACTCTGTTATCTTTACACGTTTTTGCATAGGTACATCCATCATATCGCACCACCAATCAAAATCGAACTTCTTGTCAAAAGTATGACATGACTGCATTTGTAAACCATGTTTCTCTAATAAAGTAATCCATTCTGTTTTTTTCAAAGCTCGTTCATGGCTCGGATCTCTCTTCTTTTCGATAAAGTTATAAAATGTATCAAATTCATTATTTTCTGGTGAAACATTATCAATTAATATAAATAATCCATTATTTTCTAACGTTCGATGTACTTCAAAAATAAATTGCAAAGGATCAACAAAGTGATGTGCGGCAATTCGGCATGTAATTGTATCAAAGGCTTCATCAGCAAATGGTAAATTTTCTGCATTTCCTGCTACAAATGATACATTTTCATGCCCGTTCCCTTCTATAAAACCTTTTGCTTTTTCTAACATTTTTTCTGTTAAATCAAGAGCGACTACCTCTTTAAACATTGGGGCTAACAAATTTGCAACATGTCCACCACCAGTAGCAATATCAAGAAGACGAGTATTATGACGAGTTTCAACTTGCTGAACTACATATTGTAAATCCGGTCCATTTGCATGAATTTTACTTTTCACATACTTCTCTGCATTACTACCAAATTGTTGTTTCACAAGTTCTTCTTTACTCATTTTTATCATCTTCTTTCTATAAAGTATTATATTTAATTTATAAGTTCTCTCTATATAATTTCAAATCCTCTTTTAGTCTCGTCTCTTCTATTAGAGACCTTCTATCAAAAAAATTTAACTCTTTTATTTTTAAGTACAAAACAAAAAAGGTTATGGGAACTTATCCCACAACCCCACAAAGTATCTCTTATATTTGAGGATCTTCTTACACGTCTAAATAGCTTAATCCCCCTGTAACTTCACAAGAACTTCTACTTCGCTATTAGTAGCCTCTCTTGCATGAAATCCATATTGATCCATGCCAATCCATATCCACCCAGGACTATCATAAAGAATATCTATGTTGAAATGCTCCAACTTAGTAAGTTCTGACCTAATAAATTTATTCCTACTAGCGATTTGCTTATCAAGCAAACCATATTCTTTCCCATTTTCAAATAGCGCTATAATCTTTCCTGCAAGTGGATGTATACGAACAATAAAGTGATATTCCTTTTCATTTATATTCGCCACAATCTTACTAGAATCAGGTACATCCCATCTAGAATTAGGCATATTCATATCAATCAGCTCCTTTATTGGTTTCATTAACATCATAACAGATGAATATTTAAATATTATTAATATAATGTAAAAAATATAAAAGCTGACTTCCCTTTAGAAATCAGCTTTTACACATTGTTTATCTTTAAACTTTCTACAAATTTTATAATGTTTCTTTCTCTTCATCATTTCCGGAAACTAAATCTCCTAAAACATCCACCGTAACTTCAACTACAAATTCACAAATCCCTGCTACAACTTCTCCAATTACTTCCTCCATCTTTCTACCTCCTTGTTTTATGTAACTTATTTGTAGTATAGGAGATATTGGTTAATTTTAACTATCGTTAAAGGTGACAAAAACATTACAGATTTGTAAGCTGTTTCAATGTTTTTTTGAATTTATACTTCTTCCCTTTGAAACTTTAAGTATTATTAACAACCAGATAGGTCATCATAATAGAAAGTATTTAAGAATCCTAATTTAAAGGAGGCGTGTAAAATATACTACGTAAAATTAATTAAAGGTCAATCTTTCTATGCTTTTGATCATCGTTTCTTAATATCTCAAGAAGAAGCGGTTTCGGAAAAAATTTTTAATTACTTACGCCGTAATGAATTCTTTGAAGTGCGTAAAGAAGAATATTCTGCCTAATGTACAAACAGCATCAAGAAACAACTCACAGTATTGTGATTCTTTCTTGATGCTTTTATATTATCGCCCTATATTCAACTGTATTCTCAATTCTATTAACATCTTCTAGTATATGTCCAAGCTAATACATCGTTACTTTCATATTTTAGTATATGAGGAGGTGACGAACATGACTCATATCATTGATTACCAAGCTACTCAACCAATAAATAAAACTGGTGAAACTACTTTTACGATTCCCCATTCCCCAAACAAAGCAATTCTAGCTAATATTAAATTAAAAATTTCTAGAGGAGATGCATGTAATAATCGAGTAGAATTAATTGCTACAGTTGGAGTTGAAGGTATAACTGAGATTTCACAAGTTTTATTCCGAATTTTCCGTGACAATACAGAAATCTTCAACGCTCAAGTAGGAATTGAATCTACAGATTCTGAGCAATTTTACGCGCAAACATTTCAAGCTATAGATCAAAATGTTAGCTGCGGGACTCACGAATATTCATTAACTGTAGAAAACCTTACTAGTGGTGCAAGTGCAGATGTTGTTGGTCCACTATCTTTTAGCGGTTTAGCTATTGGACAAGATCATAAGTGTTGCTAAAAGAATCTAGTGTTTGATGTTGCATTTGAGAAAAGTGAGAAGTAGTAACTACGTTCTCACTTTTTTATTTTCTCTATGTTTTTCTTTATTTTCAATTTGTATTTAATCAAGAGTTTTTCACATTTTGAATTACTTATTTCATCATATAATTAATCAAATTTTCAACAAATCAAAAAAATTGAAATCCATTAATGAAACACGTAATATAGACTCTGACTCTAAAAAAGCGCGTTAAAAAATAATGAATAAAATACGGAGGTTTTATATACGAGTTTTTAATTTCAAAAGACTGAGAGGTTTAAATTATGTGGCGTAATAAAAATGTTTGGATCGTATTAATTGGGGAGTTTATTGCTGGTCTAGGGTTATGGCTTGGTATTCTTGGTAATCTTGAATTTATGCAAAAATACGTCCCTTCTGATTTTATGAAATCCGTTATATTATTTATCGGACTGTTAGCTGGTGTTCTAGTTGGTCCAATGGCTGGACGTGTCATTGATCAATATGAAAAAAAGAAAGTTCTTCTTTACGCTGGATTTGGTCGTGTGATTAGTGTTATTTTCATGTTTTTCGCTATTCAATATGAAAGTATCGCCTTTATGATTGCTTTTATGATTGTACTTCAAATTTCAGCGGCATTTTATTTCCCTGCATTACAATCTGTAATCCCACTCATCGTTCGTGAACATGAGCTATTACAGATGAACGGTGTACATATGAATGTTGGTACAATCGCTCGTATTGCAGGTACTTCACTAGGTGGAATTCTTTTAGTTGTAATGAGTTTACAGTATATGTATGCCTTCTCAATGGCAGCATACGCTTTATTATTCCTCTCAACTTTCTTCCTACAATTTGAAGATAAAAAATCAGCTACATTAAGTAAACAATCAGCTAAAGATAATAGTTTTATGGAAGTATTTCGTATTTTAAAAGGAATTCCTATTGCTTTTACAGCACTTATATTAAGTATTATCCCTCTATTATTTATAGCTGGATTCAATTTAATGGTTATTAACATTAGCGAAATGCAACACGATCCAACGATTAAAGGATTCATATATACAATTGAAGGTGTAGCATTTATGTTAGGTGCCTTCGTTATTAAACGTTTATCTGATCATTTCAAACCTGAAAAGTTACTATATTTCTTCGCAATTTGTACCGCTTTTGCACACCTTTCATTGTTCTTTAGCGATATAAAATGGATGGCTCTTACATCGTTTGGTTTGTTTGGCTTTAGTGTCGGCTGTTTCTTCCCTATTATGTCGACAATTTTCCAAACGAAAGTAGAAAAAAGCTATCACGGCCGCCTCTTCTCATTCCGTAATATGTTTGAGAGAGTTATGTTCCAAATTGTCTTACTTGGAACTGGCTTCTTCTTAGATACAATTGGATTACAGTATATGGTTCTAATTTTCGGCGTCATTTCATTGTTGATTATATTTATTTCCCTATCTAAACAGAAACAATATGAAAAACAACCTTCGCAATCTGCGAATTTATAAAACTAATACTTCTTAAGAATGGATCCAGTATTTTAATATGGCTCCATTCTTTTTCAATTTCTAGGATTGAAATTTATATGCTTTGTATAGTTCCAATTTTTAAAGGAGTATCCCCTACTACTTTCGAATACAATAAATTATAGATTCTTCAAAAAGGAGCTGTGGAAATGTCTGCTGGTATGCAATTATTAATTACCCTTCTGTTTTCATTCGTTATGTTTGGCGTCCTTAATTTTTTAGCCATTTCCCTATCTCAAAATAACTTTAAAAGAAGGATTGTTGCAGGTTTCTTATTTTTACTGTTAACTCCCATTATCTTTTTGACTACTACAGCATTCGCTTCTATATTCGATAAAGGTGGTTTTGGTGCAGCTAACCTAGCCTTTATTATTACAGATGTATATATTGTAAACGGAATTTTCATTCTTCTTTCCGCTTCATTTATCCTCAAAAAACATAACATAAGATAGACTGCTAGGCATGAATCTGGTATTACACTAGATTCATGCCTTTTTATTTTGAAAATCTCATCTTTATCCAAATTTTTATGTGAAATTTAGTAATTCTTTATAAAAATTTAAACTTTATTTTTTACAATATTCCTATCGTATTCGCACGTTTATAGAAACTAATAAGAAAGGAGTACACAATGAAAAAGTTTCTACTTGTTTTTCCTATATTCGTCGTTCTACTTAGTGGATGTAGCAATAATGATATATACGGCTCTTGGGAAGTCATTGATAATAAAAAAGGTGAATGCCCTGTATATTATAAATTTGAAACAGTTGTAAAAGAAGAAAAGAAAGAAAAGGTTGTTCACAATTTAGTGGAAATGCAAACAACAAATAAAAAAGAGGATTTATTTAAAGGAACGTTTGTTAAAAATTCTAACGTTTATCATATTGATTATGGTAACTCGTTTACATCAGATCAATCTTTAAAAGTTGTCGATAATAAATTAAATGTATACTTTTTTACAACTGAAAAAACATGTACATATAAAAAAACAAACAATTAATCTCCATTTATAACGTAGAAAATATTTTCTGCGTTATTTTTATTTCTCTCCTTATTATCCTCCCTCTAAATTTGTCAATCGTTTTAATTTTCATAAAAAAATGATAAAATATAAACATGTGTTTTCAGAATAATTAAAAACGCAGAAAGAAAACACTGTTTTTAGGAGGGGTTTTGATGACTTACACGTTAGCAACTAGAATGAAAGCATTCCAATCTTCTATATTTAGTGAATTAGGGGCCTATAAAAAAGAGAAAATTGCAGCAGGTCATAAAATGATTGATTTAAGTATCGGGAATCCCGATATGCCTCCTGCTGATTTCGTAAGAGAAGCAATGGTACATACAGCAAGTGCAAAAGAAAGTTACGGATATACGTTATCTGGTATTCAAGAATTTCACGAAGCTGTAACTGAATATTACAACAACACTCATAATGTTATATTAAATGCTGAAAAAGAAGTTTTATTATTAATGGGTTCACAAGACGGACTCGTTCATTTACCTATGGTTTTTGCAAATCCGGGAGATATAATACTAGTTCCTGATCCAGGATATACAGCTTATGAAACAGGAATTCAAATGGCCGGTGCAACATCTTACTACATGCCATTAAAGAAAGAAAATGATTTCTTACCTAACTTAGAAGTTATCCCTAAAGAAATTGCCGATAAAGCGAAGATGATGATTTTGAACTTCCCAGGGAATCCAGTTCCAGCAATGGCTCATGAAGATTTCTTTAAAGAGGTAATTGCATTCGCGAAAAAACATAATATTATCATTGTCCATGATTTTGCTTATGCTGAATTTTATTTTGATGGTCAAAAGCCAATTAGCTTCTTATCTGTACCTGGTGCAAAAGAAGTTGGTGTAGAAATAAACTCTTTATCAAAAAGTTATAGTTTAGCAGGTAGCCGTATTGGATATATGATTGGAAATGAAGACGTTGTTGGTGCACTAACACAGTTTAAATCGAATACAGACTACGGTGTATTTTTACCAATTCAAAAAGCAGCATCTGCTGCACTAAGAAATGGCGCAGAGTTTTGCGAGAAAAACCGAAGCATTTACCAAGAACGTAGAGATACTTTAGTGGACGGATTCCACAAATTCGGTTGGAATGTCGATAAACCAGCTGGAAGTATGTTCGTTTGGGCTGAAATTCCGAAAGGATGGACTTCTCTAGAGTTCGCTTATGCACTTATGGATCGTGCAAATGTCGTTGTCACACCAGGCCATGCTTTCGGTCCTCACGGCGAAGGCTTTGTACGTATTGCACTTGTTCAAGATAAAGTAGTATTACAAGAAGCAGTTGAAAACATTAAAAATAGCGGTATTTTCTCTATTGAAAAAATAGAAGAATTAGTTAAGAATTAATAATAACTCCCCTGCTTAACTTTAGCAGGGGTATTATTATTCCTGGAGGTACGATATGAATATTAAAGATACTCTTCCACATCGCTATCCATTTTTAATGATCGATAAAATTACAAACGTTAAAGAATCTCAATCAGCTACAGGATACAAACTGATCACAAATAACGAGTGGTTTATTAATAACAATCAAAACTATATGCCTCATATGCTAATTGTAGAAGCACTCGCTCAACTTAGTGCTTTTGTAAGTACAGGTGAATCTGAAGGACTTGGTTTCCTCTCCTCTTTAGATGGGGTGGAATTTCATGAAAATGCGTATCCCGGTGATAAACTTGACTTACATTATGAATTAACACGTAACAGACGAGGTTTTATTCTTGGGAAAGGAATTGCCTCTGTAAACGGTCAATCAATCGTTACCATTGAAAAGCTATTAATATATCAAGCTGATTAAACAGATTACATAGTAAGGAGTAGAAAAATGCGGAATGTTGTTGGTATTGATGCTGGGGGAACATTAACAAAAATTGCTTACTTTAACGAAATGAACAAATTAGTTTTTGAAAAATTTTATTCATATGAACAAAAAAGAATTAAAGAATGGCTTCATAATAATAATTCAATTACACAATTATGCATTACAGGTGGTAAAGCTAAACAGGTAGAACAACTACTTTCAGGTTCATATAAAATAGTAGAATTAAACGAGTTTGAAGCTACTTTAGCAGGCGTACGCTACATACTAAAAGAAGAAAAACGTGCTATAAACAACTTTGTATTAACAAATATCGGTACAGGTACTTCCATTCACTATGTTCACGACAAGCAATACGTTCGCGCTGGGGGAACTGGCGTTGGCGGTGGTACTATTATGGGCCTTTCAAAACTATTAACAAATATAGATCATTTTGAAGATGTGATTCCGCTTACGAATATAGGCTCCAGAAAAAGTCTAGATATTACAGTTGGAGATATTTATGGTGGGATTCTCTCCCCTATTGATAATAACTTAACTGCTAGCAATTTCGGAAAAGCGGCCATTACAGATTCAAATTATAGTAGTTCAGATATACTAGCTACCGTTCAAGGACTTGTCGGTGAAGTCGTCACAGCATTAAGCCTTCAATTCGCCGAAACGAAAAATATTGACCATATCATTTACATCGGTTCTACTCTATGTAATAACGTACATCTTCAAAGTATTATAAGTAGCTATACAGAATATCAAAATAAAATACCAGTCTTTTTACAAGACGGCGGTTATAGTGGTGCGATTGGTGCTTTACTTCATGGTACGAAATAAAAAAGCTGACTTTTGTCAGCTTTTTTGCAATGGTACTTCAAATTCAATAATTGACTCTCCATTCTCACCAATTCGTTCCACACTAATTCTATTAATTACACAGTCCAACTTCTCATGAAAACTAGGAATCCCCTTCGCTATTTCAGTTGCTAACTCCGCGCTACCTTTTCTCCCAACTGTTACATGTGGTATGTATGGAATATCCGTTCTCAAAAATTGTAGTAAAGGACCTGTATACAATCTATCGTGCAATTCTTCTATTTTCTCTTTCCCTATCACTTAGATTCCCGCACAGGATGTTCATCAAAAAATTGCTTTCGAAAATCTTTATTATTAACTAGCTTTTCTATTTTTTCTTGATTACCGTAAAAGAAGTTCATTACGATTCCCTTATTCCATATAAGATCATCCTTTGGCAAATCATTAAATTCTTTATAAAGTATGGGTAAAAGTTCTTCTCTTTTCAATGCAAAACTTTGATTTTTAACCTGAAACTCACACCCTTTCGCATTTGGTACTAAAATTGCAAGATAAATAGCATTAAAGAGAAAGTTCTTTTTCATCGTATCCTTCCCATCAAACCAATACGTCTCAATCATGTCATCTGTAAGATTTCCATTCTCTTTTGCACCATATTTCACTTTAATATTTTCATTTTCTAAACTGATACTTTGAACTGTTTCTCCACCAGATAAGTTTTTAACAATCGCAAACACGTCGGAATTATTTCCAACGTATGTCCCCGTATATTTTTTAAAAACCCCAGGTTCAATATGTGATATTTCTTTTATTTGTTCCCCATTAGAACAAGCAGTAACAAATAAAAAAATTGTTAGCATAACACCTGCTATTCTAATCATATACTTCATTAGACACCCCCAAGTTCTATTTATTATCCAATCTATACAATGTATCCATTAAAAACCCTTTAAAATATACGCATTTTAATCAAAATTAAAAATTTTCAATTTTTATGTTTACAATTATCCATTAATTGTATATAATTACTAACGTAAGAAAAATATTCTAAAAGGAGGTCGAAGGAAATGATGAAATTACAATTAGATGCTTTAACTTTAGCGTTAACTGCACCTGTGTTTTTCGGACAATTAAATATGAATTCGACCACCCTAATGGAGAATTGAAAATCGCACTTTATTTCTATTAATTCATAAATTCGCCACAGGAGGTCGTATACTTTCCTGTGGCTTTTTCACGCCCAGCCATAGGAGAACGATATCTTCCTGTGGCTTTTTTGTGCGATTTTTTAGTCTCATACATTATTTTTTAAAGAAAGGAGCAACATTCGATGACTATTAGCGTATTGTTTTTAAGTATTACGATTCAAAGAAATACACTTTCCAAAGCTGAAATTCTTCATAATGAGCAAATTGCAAAAGCTATGAATGATGTTAAGGAGCGCCAAGTGCTTTATTGTGATCACCTGTAATTCCTTTTCGAAAGGAGGAATTCGTCTATGACTTTTCATATTTTCTTTTTTACGACAGCACTTCAGAAAAAAACGTTATCTGAAGCTGAAATATTTCGTAAACAACAATTAAAACAAACTATGGATAAAATAACGGACATTAAAAGTTCGTATTATACACAAATGTATTAAAAATATTTTTTAAAGGGGTAATAATCTAATGAAATTTAAAGCTTTCTTTTTAACAATCACCATTCAAAAACGCAAACTTTCAAAAGGTGAAATTTCTCACGAACAACAAATTAAAAATATTATGGACGGAGTAAAAGAGCGCCAGTCCTCTTATTACAATCGTCTTTACTAAATAAATTATAAAGGGGCAATATCCTAATGAAATTTAAGGCTTTCTTTTTAACGATTACCATTCAAAAACGTAAACTTTCAAGAGATGAAATTTCTCGTGAACAACAAATTAAAAATATTATGGACGGAGTAAAAGAGCGTCAGTCCTCTTATTACAATCGTCTTTACTAAATAAGTTATAAAGGGGTAATATCCTAATGAAATTTAAAGCTTTCTTTTTAACGATTACCATTCAAAAACGCAAACTTTCAAAAGATGAAATTTCTCGCGAACAACAAATTAAAAACATTATGGACGGAGTAAAAGAGCGCCAGTCCTCTTATTACAATCGTCTTTACTAAATAAATTATAAAGGGGTAAAAATCCAATGAAATTCAAAGTATTATTTTTAACAATTACCATTCAAAAAAATAAACTGTCTGAGTTTGATATGCTTCATGGCCAACAAATTGAACAGGCAATGGACAACGTAAAAGAACGACAAAGTCATTATTGTAGTCACCTGTAATTCCTATTCGAAAGGAGGAATTCATGTATGAAGTTTCACCTTTTCTTTTTAACCATTACGATTCAAAAAGAAACTATATCTGCAAATGAAGCAAAACAAGAGGAACAGTATAAAAAGATTATAGATGAAATTCGTGATCGTAGAAGCAAGTACTACACTCACCTATAATTGTTTGAACTTATATTAGAAATGAAAGGAGTCGATTATGATGTTAATGACGCAGTGTAAAGAGATGATTTGGATAGTTCAGAGGGATTCCACATAGTTTATAAAGTTTATTTAACAAAAAATTATCGCCTGATTTGATGTGTAAAAAATATATAATAATAAGTATTTCATACACTCTAAAAAAATAAAAGATACACCAATTTAAGCGGTGTATCTTTCTCAACATATTCTATTTCCGTTTACTTCGTTTCGTCTTAAACAATCTCACTAAGTTCGAAACAACTGTTTTCGTTACCGCATAAACAGGCACTGCTAAAATCATTCCGATAATTCCCGCGAAATTACCTACCCCTAAAATAAGGATGATAATTGTTAACGGATGGATGTTTAATTTCGAACTCATAATACGTGGAGATATGATGTTACTTTCAAACTGCTGTACAATTGTTACAATAATAATTACGTACAGAGCTTGCATCGGAGATACGAACAGCCCTACAATTACAGCTGGTGCTGCTCCGATAAATGGACCTAAGTTCGGAATTATATTTGTAAATGCTGCGATAATCCCTAAAACGAAAGCATACGGTAAACCGATAATTAAATAACCAGTAAATGTAAAGGCACCTATAAATAAACAAACGAGCGCTTGCCCTTGAATATATGCAGATAATGTTTCGTTCGTTTCCTTTATGATACGAAGTCCTTCTTCACGGTAAGACTCTGGTAATACACTAACAGCTTTTCCTGGAAATGCATGTCCATCTTTAAACATATAAAATAAAATGAACGGTACTGTAAAAATAACTAACGCCACGTTCGTGATAATACCAAATAAAGCCGTTGCACTCGACGTAATTGTGTTTGGTATTTCCTTTAAGTATTCAATCGCATTTTTCTCAATTGTTTCAATGGAAACGTAGTTTTGTGTAGATAACCATTCAAATAACCTATGATGGGATAGATCTTGTATGTATACTTTCCCCTCTTTTATATAAGTCGGCATGTTTTTCACTAGATCCATTAGCTGTTGTGAGATGGTTGGAACAACTACTCCAATAGCAACTCCAGTTAATGTGATAATAAAAAGATACAGTAGTAAAATCGCTAAACCTCTAGGTACTTTTTTATTCTCCAAAAAGACTAACAATGGGTTAAATATGAAGTATAAAAATAACGCGATTAAAATTGGGAAAAATAATGTTGATATGAAGATACCAATCGGTTGAAATAGAAACGATATTTTTGTGCAAATAAATATAATTCCTACAACCATCAGCACTTCTAATGTCCAAAAGTGCACTTTCGATTTCAAAAAAACGTCCTCCTTTAAACTAGCACTTCTCTTCATTGTACCAAATTAAACTTAGATTTCACATAATATTTTCCTTTACAATATTCCAAAATCCCATTAAATACACTACAATGAGATTACAGACAAATTTGCAGGTAAAGGTGATAAATATGACACAATGCATCATTTGCAGAAAAGATACGAAAGAACTTAGTGAACAATATGTCATTCCAGAGATATTATGTGGATATTATTTCACAAACTCAATTTGTGATTCCTGTCATGAACATATGACAACAAATATTGACCGTCCTTTAATTAGACATAAATTAAGTCAATATAAGATTGAGCAAATGAAAAAACAAATCGACTCCCCTCTCTATACGAATGAACATGGTGAGGAGCTAGCAGCCGCTGAGACAGATGTAGTCGAAGTAAGTGATGAGATACTTTATTCTAATGCATTAATTATGAAACTATGTAAAAAGCACGATATTTCATTACATAATGAAATTTGGAAAGAGGAGCGCGTAACAAAAGTAGCTAGTTCTATTCAACGTGAATTGCTTTTAGATAACCGTAAATATAAGATGAGTGTATTAAAAATGGCCTATACTTTTGCTGTACAAACAATTGATGGCTACTTTGACGATCCAGATGCGATTGATATTTCTACCATTCTATTAAATGCCGATTTCATGGAATTAAAGGAAAAGAGTATCGTTCGTGACTTAAGCAAAAGCTCTTTATGGAATACATTAAATACAACGAGCGAAAACCATTACTTTATTTTACTTAGTGATAAAGACGGTCTGTTCTGCTTCATTCGCCTATTTGATATTTTTGATGTTGTTGTTCATTTATCAGAAAAAAGATACAATCTTCCATCACCAATTGTCGGCGTAAATAATGTAGACAAAAAAGGATTTTTTGTGGAAAGTTTAAAACAGTATATGGATGGGCTATTTAAAGAAACTACACGTTCTATTTAATCCACATAAGAACATACGGTCTCCTTTCTTCATGAAAAGACACTGTGTTATAATGAGTATGAAAAGAACAATACAATCACATAAAACAATTAAAAACTGTATATAAATAAAAAAGACTAGTGTGCGGCTACACACTAGTCCACGTAACTTAGCAGATTGGATTGTTCATTTATCCTATTTGTTTCGTACAAACACAACAACCCACATTCTATAGGCATAGGTGGGTTGTTATTTTTTGAGTTTGTCAATTAAGACGACAATAAACGTTAACAATGCAATGAGAAACAGTCCACCTTGCAGTAACAACGTAATTTCACTCACTTATTATCACCCCCCTCCTACTCGGAGAAGTGATAATTGAACAACCAACCGTACCATAAGTTACCTCTTAATTTTATCATATTTTTTAATTGTTTACGACGAAAACCCGCAAGCTATTAAGTTGCGAGTTTTTTTATTTTTCACTATTTTTACTCCTATTTCAACTTCTCCATAACCGCATCATAAAATTTCCGTTCATCGTCTACATTTAAGTGAATACGACTTACTGTTTTAGAAAATCCATATAACAACTGTGCTTTAATTGGCTCTTTTAACGTTATTTCAAAAGTTGCAGGTTCTTTTATAAATTCCATAACAGTTGCGTCAAGAACCTCTTTCTCTTCTTCTTTCGTTAAAGGTTCGCCTTTATAAAACGCAATGTTATCAATTTGTGTATATGGTATAACGATTTTCTTTCCTAATCCAATTTGAATGATCACTTTTTCTTCCGCAACGATAATTGGATTTTTACGCATCGCTTGGATTTCAGCTAAAAAATAAAACATCGCATATATGTTCAAAATGAGTAAAATCCAAGCTATAACTGGATTCCATTGATGAAGTAAATAATGAAAACCGATACTTTCAATTAATGTTGCATGAATAATCATGATATAAACACCTATTGCACCGGTCTTCTTATGATATGAATATATGAATTCACTTTCTAGTACTTTTTCACGCCACGATAAAAAAGCATAATAGAGTAATTTACACTCTGTTAGAATGATATTTACTGTCTTACTTCTCTTCATATTAGCATCAAATGCTGCATCAATCGCATAAGAAAATGAAGAATACTCACTTCTATATTCTTTATATCGTTTTATTATTTTAGGAAGTACTCTTATAATTTTATATATCAGAATCAGTTCAAAACATACGAACACAATTTCTCCAGCAACTATTACATACGAAACAAATGAAAAAGCTTGTAAATAATCACTAGGAATTATAAATCTTGCGAACACATATCCAGCTATAACTACAGGAAACATATACGTTAACGAATATCTTTTCCTTATAATAAAGAAATATGTGATGATTGGAATTACAAACATAAAATCTAATAACGAACCAAGCACTACTTCTTTCGGGGCAGCTGGCACTATTGGAAGGGCATACAATAAATAGTTTGATAACATAATTAAAGATATGAGCCCAATCCAAATGCCTTTTCGCCTTCGTGAAATTGATGGATTCATTCCTTCTCTCCTCTATTCAAAAACCTCATTTAAATGATCTTTATAAAATGAAATGGCACGTTCAAATTCTTTTACTTCCTCTATTTTTACGACCATTTCAAGTAGTAATTTCATCGCGGATTCATGATCGTTTACGTTATATTTTGCTAATGATAAAAATACTTTCATCACGTCATTTTCCGGGAACTTCTTTATCCCTGCTTCTAATACAGTAATCGCTTTATCATATTCCCCTATACAACGATACGTACTGCCAAGACCGATATACGCACCGCGAAGTGATTCACCATCAAGTCCGTTCGCAATCGCCTGTTCATAATACGGAACCGCCTCCATTTCAAGACCCATGACATCATGTATCCAAGCGCATTGATATAGCACTTCTGCATCTCTCGTAAAATTTGTTAATCCTATAAGTATCTCTCTAGACTGCGCATATTTCTTTTCATTTCTAAGTTTAATAGCTTGCTTTAATAAATGTTCCATACAATCCACTCCTCACAAAATGTTCATTATGCATATATCATGTATTACACATTTACGAGCAGCTAATGGCCTATTCCATTGATTTGATTCAATTTAATACTTAGTGAGGGATACGTTCCCCCACTAAGTTAATATTAACTCCATTATATACTATGCGACTGCAGCTCTTTCTAAAAGCTTAAATTTACATCGCAGTAATACGATTGCATAAACGCTCTAACATATTGACAATTTCTTTTGCAGTTTCATCTTTCCCATTACATAACTTCACATTACCATCTTGTCCAATGACGTGATGCACGGCGCCGCGGGAATATAAAGAATGCGGTGAGTTCGCTACCATCACACTCGCTTTTGCACCTTCCATTCTTTTGCTTGCTCTTTCAATAAGTTCTGCTTCATTTACATCACTTTCAAGTTTAAAGCCAACGAGTATCGTTTCTGGATCCCAACTCTTTATTTGTTTTAATATTTTTGGCGCTTTTTGAAAATGAATAATTGGTGCGATATCACTTGAAATCTTTCCGTTCATATTAAGAACATTTCCATCTTGATCACAAATTTTTTCGACAACCCAATCTGAGCCAGCTGCAGCCATAATAACTGCATCTACTTTTTCATGTGTAATAATACTTTTCATCTTATCTTGTAAATCAATAATCCCTTCAAATGGGTGCAATTCTAATTGGTTATTTACAGCCATTGGCTTCTCAGCAAAGTAGCCATGCAAATATATTACATTTGCTCCTTTTGTCATTAGCTCTTCTGCAATGATTCTTCCAATCGTACCTTTTGCTAAATTTGTATGTCCGCGTACTTGATCCCATTTTTCTAGGCAACCGCCGCTCGTAATTAATACTTTTTTCCCCTTCATAATAACCATCCCTTACTGATTTTTCGCACGAAACCACTCTGTTCCAAAGTCAACTGCATCACGTTGCCTCATAAAGCGGCACGTTGCATTCCCTATCTTCCCACGCGTAACTGTTCCTTTACGCTCATATTCAACTCCGATTTCTACAAACGTGTCAGAATCGTAATCCATTTCAACGAATTCTTTCCATACTCTTACCCCTTCTTCTATAATAGGCGCTCCTACCTTTATTAACTCACGTGCACCTGTACGTACCTCAGATAAATGTATGGACGTATTGGAGTCATAACCGACACCAAGTAATAATATGTATCCATCTAAATCGTATATTTTTCGTAATGGCGATTCTTCACCAAAACTTATGGAAAGTGAATGATTCGCTGTAATTTCTTCTGCGTGTTTCCCCCATGCTGCAAAACTACTGAGCGGATGATTACTGCGCAATACATTCGGATATGTACGAAAACATTCAACTACTTCTCCCATTGCCCTTGTTGGTGTTATACGTGGGTCAAATGCTGGGACGTTATCCCGAATAATTTGCCACCAGTCTTTTGGTACAGGTGGTCTTGACCAATGTTTTGGATCGGATAAGTCTGAAGATTGGGTTGGCATAATGATTGTTCCCTCTTCCGTAATGACTTTCATTAACGCCTCTACTACTGCAACTGCTCCGCCAGATACCCAACCAATCGAACTTAATGATGAATGAACAATAACTGTCATTCCTTTTTCTATCCCTAATTCTTTTAAATCATTTGTAATTGTTTCGATTGTATTTGGAAGTTGTGTACTCGCCACTATTTCATTCATTTTCACGATTGTTCCCCCATTTTACTTTAAACTAATACATACATATATTATCATATTTTTCTTAATTTTTAACATAATCATTTTCAAACAAAGCATAAAAATAGCTGTTCCAATTCTTTCTCTGCCAACAGTTCCTTTTTCCTTGCAAACCTATTTATTACCTATACCCTTCATTTTTAAATTTGTCTTAATGTTTAATCCTTTGTGAAATTTCATACGCCGTATGTGAATTTATTTATTTTTACATTCAAATTATATAAAAACAATGGTAAGATTACTTCGATTTATCTTACTACTTTAAGGAGGTATTTTTATGAAAAAAATTGTCGGGTTGTCTCTAGCTTTTGTTTCTGTCATATCTATTACCATTCCTTCTTCGACATTTGCAGCAAATCATTATGACACATTCGGAGGGAAGTTAACGGGTGGTGTAGGAAATTGGGGGAAGTCCACACAATATTATTGGATTGATAGTTCAGCTTCTGGAGAATCCTCTAGAATTAATAGTTCTATGAGCGCTTGGGTTCATACAGGTAAAATTGTATCGACGCCTATTCCTTTTAGAAATACTTCAAACAAGCCTTCTAGTGTAATAGATATTTACAAAGGCAATTATTATCCACGTTCAAGTGGTATTCTTGGTGAAACAAAATTTTATAGAAGCGGTAGTCAAATTGATCCGTCTTCTAACTATTCTTGGGCAAAAATTCAACTCAATTCATCGTCATTCGATTCTCTAAATACTTATCATAAGTCAGGAACCATTGCTCATGAAATGGGACATGCATTTGGCCTTGCTCATAACAATTATGAAGGTGACTCTATTATGTGTCAGTTTGGCTCAGGTAGAACTGTAAATACACCAGATTCAGGTTCACTTTACGGAATTAACTCATTGTATTAATTAGTATTCTATATTAGGAATGGAGTGAATTATATGAAAAAGAAATTTATTGCGAGTGGACTTATATGTATCATATTAACTTCAAGTGTTGCATTTTATATTTATAGTGGTTCACAAGAAGTAGAAATGAAGCAAAGCTCTCCCGTATCTTTGCTAAAAGTATCATCAAAAAAATCTGTTTTCAAAACAAACGATATTACACAAGTAATTCATAAGGCCGACTTTGAAAAAACATATAATGATGTAAAAGAATTAGCTTTAAATGCTGATATTATAGTAGAGGGGACAATTATTGAATCTCAGTATTTTGATTTTAATACAAATACATTTACGCGTTCAAAAATTCAAGTTTCAAAAAGCTTTAACAATGCAGTGAACCCCGGTGATATAATTCAATTTATTGAAATTGGTGGTGTCACAACAAAAGGTAAATTACAAGAGTATGATCCAGAAAAAATTAAAATACAAAAAAATGAATTAAACGAACCGATTGAAGTTTTACTAGATGGTGCTCCAACTTCTAAAAAGAATGAAAATGTTCTTCTATTTGCCAAAGAAGATATGGAGGATTTTTTCAAACTTAAAGAAAAAGTGTTCATTTCTTTAAATTCTTATCAAGGTAAATTTACAATTGATGAGAATAACAAAGTAAAACGGTATACTGAAAAGTATGATCACAAACTAAACAAACCGGCTTCTCATTCTACTAATAAATATAATTCAGGCGAAGCAAATTTATTAAATGATACTTCCTTAGAAACTACATTACCTGATATGGAAAATCAAATTACTAGTAGTTTGAAAAATAATTAAGAGAATAATAGTGTTTTCATGAGATATGTAAAAGTAAAAAAGAAGCCGTCCAAAAAGTATTCTGGGACGGCTTTCTTTTAGTAATAGGTTTTGTCATATTTTGTCGTTAAGTCGATATAATGTGAATTGTGTTCGATATAATTTCATTTACTATCGTTATCTTAACAAAAAGATTAAACTTTTGGGACAGCCCCTTTTTACGCTACGCTGTTATTTTTTCTTCTTTTTTCACAACTACAGCTACATAACTATGCAATATCATTCCGACAATAACGAGGCTCATTCCAATCCACGATAAAGAAGACGGGATTGGAGCAGATAACCAGATAAGCTCTCCTACTAACGCAAATAAAACTTCACCAGACTGTGTCGCTTCGACTGTTGCTAATTTTTGCGGATCATCTTTTACAAGATCTGTCGCATAGAAGAATAATACTGTCGCAATTAAACCTGAACTAATCGCAACGATAAAACATTGAAAAACTTGACTACTTGACGGTAAACCGCTTGTAGATACTTCGTAACCAGAAAGTAAAAACCAAAATGGTAAACTTGCTAATGTCATACCGAGAACTCGTTGGAAGACATCTAATTCGCCCTTACATACTTGCATCATTTTTCTATTTCCAAGTGGATACGCAAACGCTGCAATGAGTACCGGAACTACACATAAAATGGTTTCACGAATTCCTAAAGAAGAAGCGTGTTCTACTTGCATAAGAACAACACCGAATAAAATAATGCCTGACATTACTAATTCCTTCATCGGAAGCTTCTTATGTAATGGGTCTACCGCGAAAAATGGTGTTAATAAAATTCCTGCAACTATCGTAATTTGCCAAGTTGAAGCAACGAGCCACCCCGGTCCAAACGCACCCGCGAAACTAAGCGGTGCATAAAAGAGACCAAATCCAACAATACTCCATAACAACCATTCTTTCGGATTGTTTTTCATATATTGAAAGAGTTGTTTTAAGTTCCCTCTATACATAACAATAAGTAATAGCATGGGAACCATAAAGTAATACCGTAGTGATGCACTCCAAATCCAACTTCCGCCTTCTAAGTCCATCGACCGGTTTAACACAAAGGTAAAGGCAAAGAAAAACGATGCCACTATCCCTACTGCAATAGCTTTCATTATAAAACCCCTTGTTTAGTTTCTTGTTATACTATACAACAAAATGAATATAATTAATATTCGAAAATCTCATTATGGATGTAGTCTTTAAAGAAACAACACCATATTTTCATCATCACTATACACACCATTCATCTTTATAGCTCTTTTTTCAATTGCATACGTTTTAAAGCCCATTGATTCGTACAATTTTTTTGCTGGTTCGTTTGTGGATACAACCCCTAAGTTCAATTGCTCTAGTTCTATTTCTCTCGCTCTTTGAATTGCATTTGCAATTAACTCACGTGCCAGTCCATTACGTCTATTTTGTGCATCTACATACATCGCAACGATATGACCTTTATGTTTATATGCCTCTTTCTCTTCTGTTAGTAAAGTGACAACTCCAATTAATTGATTTTTCTCATTAAAAGCACCGAATGTACAACTAGTTGTAGCTGTTAAATTACTTTCCACTCGCTTAATAGGATTTTCCTGGCGAATCGCCTCTTCATAAGTTGTTACAAATGCCTCTGGGTTTACTTGTAATGCTTGTAAACGTAAGTCCCAATATTGCTCCGCATCTACTTTAGAAAGTAATCGAATCATTTTCCCTATCCCCTTTAAGTTTACATAATATTTTTATAGACTATTAAATAAAAATTGATATTCTTCTTTTAACATACTATAACGATAGCGATGAATGAACTTACCTTGACGTAATCGATCATTTCTCATTATTCCTTCACAAACAAATCCAGCTTTTTCATAACTCTTTCTTGCTTGTAAATTATCTTCGTCTACTCGTAGCCAAACTTTTTCTAATTGGAATTCAGAAAAGCCGATTTGTAACATACTGTATAGAGCTGCCATTCCATATCCTTTACCCCAATATTCTTTATTTCCAATTGCAATCCCTAGTTCGGCATTTTTATTTGTATTATCAAAGTTTTTTAGGTCTACCCATCCAATGTGTATACCTTCCTTTGTAACGATAGCTCGTTGTTCATAACCATTCTCTCGACTTATGCATGCTTCAATCCACCTTCTCGTATCTTCACGAGTGAACGGTGGATATTGATTTGGTACAACTAAATGCTTTGTTACTTCTGTATCTAATGACCATTGATATCGATCTTCTACATTGTCTAGTGTCAATTCTCTTAATTGAACGAATGGTATATTCACTTTGCTATCCCCTTCTCATTTCCCTATAGAAAATCCTTCGAACATTCTTCCTCCGTATTGATCTAGCGTGTTTTCTACAAACGTAATTAATTCATTTTTCTCCTCTGTTTTATAAAAATGATCAAAAGCCGCTACAAAATGTTCTGCATATTGCTCGTCATACCTTCTTAACACTCTAATAAACCATTTTGAATTTCCAAGCCATTGACCATTTACCCTTAAAACATATTCATGTACTAAATCAGCTAATAAATTTGCGATGAACAATTCTTCTTCTCTCTTTGTTGCACCAATGAAGTCATCCAAAGTATCCGTAATAAAATAGCGTTTCTGTTTCATCGTTTCTTCTGACCATTTCTCTGGTCCTTTATTTAATAATCCATTCGCTTCTCTTTTGAGTATCTCTACAATTTTATCTTTACCTTTTAATTCAATCCCTTCTGAAACTAATTGAGGTAATGAAGGTCGCCCGCGCTCACAATCACTTTTAAAAAAGGTTTTGTACGTTTCAAAATTATGTACGAATACTTCAACAGGCCAGCCATTACTATAGAAAGATTCTCTATAACAAGATGACAAACTTTGGTCAAATATTACAATATCAAGGTCAGATGTTTTCGTAGCCTCTCCTCTAGCAACACTTCCCCCTAGTAAAGCAACATCAAAATTCGAAAATTGTGATGTAATAATACTTCGTGCCGCTTCAATTGGTTTCATAGCCTTTCTCCTTCTCTTATTTTACTTTCTTCTTTTCAGCTCTTTCTCGTGTCTTTTTAATATAGGATTCTGCATCTGGTGTTTTGCATGACGTTTCACCGTGATCAACTTCTACTTTTCCAACTTCACGTGAGATTTCAATTGCTTGTTGCTCTAAAGCTTCATTTCGAACCCCTAACGCAATTAAAGCTCTATTCATCGCTTCTCTTTTACGATTTTTTTCATTATGTATATGAACTTTAATCTCTTCTAAATACGGTAAGAAAAAGTCATCGTCAAACGTTTTATTTTTTATTGCGATATTCGCTAATAATGACCAACCAGCTCTTCCAATCCATTCATCATCAGACTTCGTCCATTCTTCCATTCTTTCTATCGCGATTGGCGACGTACATATAGCTGTCATAAGAACGTCCATTAAACAATAATAATCAACATCTTGAACCCATCTATTTAGCTGTTCTGACGTTAGTTTCTTCGGATCTAAAACCATTGTTGCTAAAGTCATTGCGTCCATATTTTTTGTTTCCCATAATGAGATTGCTAAATCATGATCTTTTTTTATCTTCTTTTTCAACAATTTTAAATTTGCAAAACTAACTCCAAATAACGGCTCTTTCGCCCCATGGTTTTTATACGTCTTACGAGTTTGTTCTGTCCCATATTCTTCTAGTTGCTGCATTACTTCTTCAAGTAACATAGGTCCACCTCTTTTATATATTTTGTTGACTTCACATATGTATGTACGATATATTCTACATTACTTTTTGGTTTTCCTATATTTATTTTTAAAATACGGTATGTGAAATTTTAAAACTGGCCTCAAAAAATCTTTTCATCTTTTTAGCCCATAACCATTTCACTTCCTAAGCAATGCAGTATAAGTTGGTCCAATCTATATCGTTGGACCGATAATCTATTAATAAGAATGACCTTTCTAAAGGAATGTTTAAAACGTATAAAAGCCACTTTCCTTAAATGAAGAGAAAAGGGCTTTTATAATTTAAAGTTACTTATTTCTATTTTTATGCTGTAAATTTTACTAATCCGCAATTACTCATTTTCTTTTTTCTCTTTTCTTTCTTCGGAAGGTTCTTCAGTTGGATCTGGCTCCTGTTCATCCTTTTTATTTAACTCATTATTTTTTTCTTTAGAAGGATCTTGCTGTTTATTCTCATCCTGTTTTCTTTGCTCAGAAGGTTCCTCCGTTGGATCTGGTTCCTGTTCATCCTTTTGAGCTGTATTACACCCAAATAGCAGTCCTACTGTAAATATGCTTGTCATACATATAGAAAGTATTTTTTTATACTTCAATTAAAGCACCTCCTAAAATTAATATCCTTTGTAGTGTTTCCTATTAAAGATTAAGATTATCCATTTTTTTATCCCATTTATTTAAGACGCAATTATTATAAAATCTTGCATACTTTTGGACAAACTTTTTTGCGCTTGTAAAAAAGTTTTTTTGCATTTCCCCCTCTAAAATTGCTAATATAGTAGAGTAGAACTTTTATAGAGAGTAGGAAAATTATGCACAATGGAATTCGGATGACAACTTTAGTGAAAAGGGCTCTGTTGATTTGCGCCGGGGTATTATTTACATACGAAGCTGCTTACGGATCAACACATATCGCTCTAGCAAGTACAGAGGATGACGCTAAATCTGTTCAACTTGTAAGTGAAATTCAAACATCCCTTGCTCCGAAAGAAGCTCCAAAGCACTATAACGGGCAAGTTAGAAAAGTCGCTTACTTAACATTTGACGATGGTCCTGGAAAATACACAGCTGAGCTTTTAGATATGTTAAAGAGTGAAAATGCAAAAGCAACATTCTTCCTAATTGGTTCAAACGTAAAAGCTTTCCCTGATCTTGTAAAACGTGAAGATGCTGAAGGCCACTATGTTGGGATGCACAGTATGACTCATAACTACAAGAAGCTTTACACAGAAGGTCATTACGTTGATGAAATGAAAGAAGACCAAGGCTTAATCGCTGGCGTTCTAGGCAAATCACCAGTATTAACTCGCCCATCTTACGGCTCAATGCCAGGATTAAATGAAGCCCTTCGCAACAAAGTTGTTGAGAATGGTTTAAAAGTATGGGATTGGACAATTGATTCATTAGACTGGAAATACAACAAAATGCCAGTTGATGCTGCATCTGCTAAAATCGTAGAAAACGTTCTAGCTGGTGCTACAAATCCAACAGAAGTTATTCTTATGCACGATATTCATCCACAATCAGTTAAAGCAGTACCTGGAATTATTAAAGGGCTGAAAGAAAGAGGATATGAATTAGAAAGCTATCATGAGAACGAACACTTCCCATTAAACTTCTGGCATGATAATCGTATTTAATGAAAAAGACTTGATTTCCTCTAGTAGGTTATCAAGTCTTTTTATTATCGTTTTGGGAATTTCTTTCGCTGCTCTTCAATAGAACGAATAATATTCTCTCTATTATCTTGAGTGATACTGATAGAGAATTCGTACTCCTCTTCCTTACACCATGAGGGATTAAGTTCCAGCGATAAGCGAATGATAAGGTGAAACTCCCCATCTTTTTCTCCCATAAATTCAAACGCTAAATTTATCCGTATTTAAATATAAAATTTTCACTCTTACATCAGTCATTAACGTACTCATTACGATGATTATGTATGCTGATTTAATTCTTTTACCGATTTACTTGCAAAATGGACGAGGTTTCACTGCTTTTGAATCCGGTTTACTTCTATTACCTGGCGCTGTAATTAATGCCTTCTTATCACCTATCACAGGTAAAATGTTTGATAAATACGGGGCAAAACCACTCTTTATTACAGGTTTAATATGTATCATTATATCAATGTGGGGTGTAATTGACTTGACCGAATCCACCACTTATATGTATTTAATGGTTCGTACTATTATTCTACGCATTGGACTAAGTTTCATTTCGATGCCTTTAAATACAGCAGGTTTAAACGCTTTACCAAGAGAATTGGGTTCACATGGCTCCGCAGTGAATAATACCGTACGTCAATTAGCTGGTGCTATAGGAACAGCAGTCATTATCACTGTGTATACAATTCAATCCACTTCACATACTTCACAGTTATCTAGTGAGAACGGAAGCATATCAGCTATGCAAGTAACGAAATTAGCTTCTATCTTCAGCTCAAGTGATGCCTACGTATTTATGTTAGTCTTATCCTTTGTAGCTTTGATTATTGCATGTTTTATGCCTAAAAAAGTAGCACTCCAAAAATTCGAAAGTAAATCTTAAAATAAAAAATCCTACCCGTATGGAATACGAGTAGGATTTTTTATTATTTATTTTGTTTCCCCGTCTTCAGTCGTCTTCACCTTCGTTTTATCTTTATCACGATTGTTATAGTTATATTTAGAAGGTTCTACTGGTGTAAATCCTTCTGGTGTGTAGAATCGTAATAAGTCACCGTTAACAACTTGATCGGAGTATTTTAGTGATTTTTGAACCATTTGTTCATTTTGTTTTATTTCATCTGTAAATTCTACAGGTTTCCCAGTCGCTGTATCATAATATTTGCCGTTAAGTGCTGTAACTGTTGGGCTTACGTAGTTACCGTTACGGAACGGAACGACTTGTTTATGCTCTGGTGATAATAAATCTGACCCGAATTGGACATAATTTTTCGTATCTGTACCTAGTAAGTGTAATAACGTTGGTAGAACGTCAATTTCTCCGCCGTATTGATGTTGTACACCGCCTTCCATTCCTGGTACGCGAATGATTAAAGGTACACGTTGTAATTGAGCATTTTCAAATGAGTTCATTTCTTTACCCATTATTTGAGACATTGCTGCACTATGATTATCTGAAATACCGTAATGGTCACCGTACATAACGATAATTGAGTTATCGTATAAACCAGATTGTTTCAAGTAATCAATGAATCCTTTTACAGATTCATCTAAATAGCGTGCTGTTTGGAAGTACGTATCTACTGATGAATCACCTGTTTTCGCTGGTTCAATCGTTGCCTCCGCTTTATCAATCGGATAAGGGAAATGGTTCGATAACGTAATGAACTTCGAATAGAACGGTTGCTTCAACGTTTGTAATAACGGAATTGATTCATTAAAGAACGGTTTATCTTTTAAGCCATAGTTTACTACATCTTTTTCATTCATATCATAGTATGACGCATCAAAGAATTTATTAAAACCAAATGATTTATAAATTTCATCACGGTTCCAGAACGTTTTGTAGTTACCGTGGAACACTGCTGATGTGTATCCTTGTTGACCTAAAATAGCTGGTGCTGATTGATACGTGTTATTAGCTTTATTTGTAAAAACAGATCCTTGTGGTAATCCGTACATTGAGTTCTCTAACATAAACTCCGCATCAGATGTTTTACCTTGTCCTGTTTGATGGAAGAAGTTATCAAAGTATAACGTATTCGCATCTTTTGTAAATGAGTTTAAGAATGGTGTAACCTCTTGGCCATTTAGCTTATAGTTTAGTAAAAAGTTTTGGAATGACTCTAAATGAATATAAATTACGTTCATTCCTTTTCCTTTACCGAAGTACTCAGGATTTGGACTTGCATATGTTGATGTAAGATAGTTTCTAACTTCTGTCATATTATCTCCATCCGCTAATGCTCGTTCTGTTGATGCTTTCGCACTTTGAATACCATCATAAATCGTAAAGTTATACACTCCTAAATATTTCACAATATAATTGCGGTCAAACGTTCTAGTTAATAACTGAGGACGATCCGATTCTGCGAGTCCTAGGTTATTACTAAAGAATAAAATACCTGCTACAAATACTAGCGATAATTTATGCTTCGCAACACGGATTGGTTTAGGATTTACAAATTTCGTTGCGACTAAAACAATTAAAATGATTGTATCTAAGAAATATAGTGGATCATATAAGTGTAGCAATGCAAAAATACTATTACCTAAATCTCCAAAGTTATTCGATTGTGTTAATGTCGGGAACGTAATAAAATCGCTGAAAAAGCGGTAATATACTACGTTTGCGTATAAAAGTATAGACATTAGCAAATTAATAATAATTAACCAAATGTAAGCTCGTTTCCCTTTTGCGAATAATGCAAGTCCTAAAAATAGAACTGCTGAGCTTAACGGGTTAAAAAACAGTAAGAACTTTTGGATTGTATTCGATATCCCTAAATTAAATTCTATCACATATGCTGCATATGTTTTTAACCAAAGTAAAATAACTGCAAATACGAAAAATCCAAAATGATTACTTAATACTCGTTTACTCTTTAATAACAATTGTTGCATCTCTCCACCTCTTTTAATCATCCAAGGCTTATTTTGTATAAGTCTTTCTCTCTATTCAATTTTTCTTCTTCACATAGATTTTATTTATTTAACTATATGAAGAATATTAGTAATTATAATTTGAAGTTATTATTTATTCAACTATTTCTTTCTAAACATTTTGACCTTGGTTTCTATTTAACAAAATACATTTGTAACATTTCCTGTTTTCTCCCAAGACTCATCCACTAATTATGACTCCACAAACTATAATCCTTTATTTCCTCATTTGCAAACTAATCTATCTCCAATTTTGGTACATATTTCACATAAGAAAAAGTGTAGTTTGAAGTAATTGCTCAAACTACACTTTTTCTACAATCCTATCCTTTATAACTAACTTCCCCAATTACTCGATAATCTTTTCCATCACGATGATCAACAATTTCCTAACTTACTCCTACTTCAGGAGTATTTTCCGTTACTTTATTCGTCCCTTCCAATGTAAAAAACCATTTCTTCAGGTGCAACATCAAAATTTCTTATCATCACTAATGTTATTTTTGAATAATTATTCATTTTAACTCTCCACCACTTCATATTAAAACGAATGTTTTTTTCTTGAAAATATTACACAAAACCCCCGCTCTCATAAAAGAGAGCGGGGGTTTTAATCATTCATTATTGACCTTTGTACATTGCATCAACTTGTTTTTGAAGTTCTTCATTTTCTAAGAACTCATCATACGTTGCTACCTTATCAACTACACCGTTTGGCGTTACTTCGATAATACGGTTTGCAATTGTTTGTACGAACTGATGGTCATGAGAAGTGAATAGTAATGTTCCTTTAAATGTGATTAAACCGTTGTTTAATGCTGTAATAGACTCAAGGTCTAAATGGTTCGTTGGATCATCTAATGTTAATACGTTTGCACCGCTTAACATCATTTTAGATAACATACAACGAACTTTTTCTCCTCCAGATAAAACAGAAACGTTTTTCTTTACTTCTTCACCAGAGAATAGCATACGGCCTAAGAAACCACGTAAGAAACTTTCTGATTCATCTTGTGGAGAGAACTGACGTAACCAATCAATTAAAGTGTAATCACTGTTCTCGAAGTACTCAGAGTTATCTCTTGGGAAATGAGCCTGAGATGTTGTTACACCCCATTTGAATGAACCGCTATCTGGCTCCATTTCACCCATAAGAATTTTAAATAATGTTGTCATCGCAATATCGTTACGTCCGATAAATGCAACTTTATCACCTTTATTTAAAGTGAAGTTCACATTATCTAATATTTTTTCGCCATCAATCGTTTTCGAAATACCTTCAACTGTTAATAGGTCATTTCCTACTTCACGTTCTGGTGTGAAACCAACGAACGGATAACGACGTGATGATGGTCTAATATCATCTAATGTAATTTTATCTAACAATTTTTTACGAGAAGTTGCCTGTTTCGCTTTAGATGCATTTGAGCTAAAGCGTGCAATAAAGTTTTGTAACTCTTTTACTTTTTCTTCTTTTTTCTTGTTAGAATCTTGCGTTAGTTTTAATGCTAATTGGCTTGATTCATACCAGAAGTCATAGTTACCAACGTATAATTGAATTTTACCGAAATCAAGGTCAGCCATGTGCGTACATACTTTATTTAAGAAGTGACGGTCATGGGATACAACGATAACTGTATTTTCAAAGTTCATTAAGAAGTTTTCTAACCATTGGATCGCTTTTAAGTCCAAGTGGTTGGTAGGCTCATCTAGTAATAGAATGTCAGGTTGACCAAATAAAGCTTGAGCAAGTAATACTTTTACTTTCTCTGCCCCTGTTAATTCAGACATCTTTTTATCATGAATATCTTCACCGATGCCTAATCCTTTTAGAAGGATTGCAGCTTCTGACTCAGCTTCCCAACCGTTTAGCTCAGCGAACTCACCTTCAAGTTCTGCAGCACGCATGCCATCTTCATCACTAAAGTCTTCTTTCATGTAAATTGCATTTTTCTCTTGCATTACTTTATAAAGACGTGTGTGACCCATCATTACTGTTTCTAGTGCAGGGAACTCTTCATATTCGAAGTGATTCTGTTTTAATACTGCTAGACGCTCACCTGGCGTAATATGTATGTCACCTGTTGATTGGTCAACTTCTCCAGATAAAATCTTTAGAAATGTTGATTTACCAGCACCGTTTGCTCCGATTAAACCGTAGCAATTACCTGGCGTGAATTTTATGTTAACATCTTCAAATAATTTGCGATCTGCGAAACGCAAACTAACGTTACTTACTGTAATCATTTGTGTCCTCCTACTAATACCGCTTATTTCAGCGTTTTCTCACCGATTGTCCTAAAAAATCGCATATTACGACTCAATTATTGTAGACTATAGCTATTATATAGTAGAAGCTGGATGAATAGCAACGATTGATTACTTTTATAGTGTGGTTATTATATTGATTTACTAGCTAATACAGCGTTTTAAAGAAATGTTATTTACATAATACTAGTAACAATACTCGAAACAAACGGAAACACACGATATTCCATTGGGATATTATGTATTTTAAAAAAGAGAATATAAATGAATCGGTCATTTCGTTATACAAATTAATATCAAAAAGATATTCACACAACCTCAAGAATATAATTGCCCCAACAAAACTTAAAATACCATACAATAAACGAATGATCTGGTTGTTACCCATAAACCCCTCCTACTGCAAAAAAGAGCGTGGATATTTTCCGCATCTCCCTAACTATATTTCACCATATATTAGAAAGTGTTTTTCCGTTTATTCGCAAACGTTCTTCACTCTGTTTTTCAATAAAAAACTGTAGAGAACACACTCTCTACAGTTTTTTATTACTTCGTATCAATTATTTTCTTTTTATAACTTTGTATTTTACTCGTTAACCCTATTAAAGCTGGTAATAAAATTGGCATAACAATTAAAGCTAGTAGTATAAGGGCAATGCCAACAACTAATGCCACTTGTATTAGCGTTAATACACCTGAAGGAATTAACGCTGCAAATGTCCCGCCTAAAATAAGTGCCGCTGATAATACGACTCCTCCTATATGACGAGATGCATTTACAATTTTCGTTACTGAATCCCCTTCTAGCTCATTGTATCGCATCATTATGAAAATGCTATAATCCACTCCTAAAGCGACAATCATAATGAAGCTAAAGAATGGAACATTCCAGCTTAATGACTCTACGTTTAATACATGTGCACTAATTTGTTCACTAATACCAAGCGATGCAAAGTACGCTAAAATTAACGATCCAATGATAAAGATTGAGTTTAAGAATGAACGTGTGATCACGATTAAAACAAGCGTAATACCAATTAACATAATCGTAGCAGTACGTAAGAAATCTTGCCCGGTTACTTCTTTTAAATCAACGTTTCTAGCTGTTGTCCCGCCAATTGCTTTTTTCGTACTTTTTATTTCAGTTCCATTTAAAGTACCATCTATTGTTTTATTAATTTCTTGAATAATTGGCATCGCTTCTTTTGAATACGGATTTACATCTAAAATGATTGTCATTTTAGTAGTTTTTCTATCATGTGACATGTACGTATTCAAAGCTTTTTGGAAATCTTCTCCCTCTAAAACTTCTTTTGGAATATAAAATTTCTCAGAACTTTTTGATTCATTAAGCTCGCCTAAATATTTTTGAGCATCTCCTAGACCGTTACTTACTTTGCCTAAACCTTCTGTACTTTTAGATAAGCCTGATTGTAATTGCCCCATCTTTTCTTGCAAATCCTTAAGCCCAGTTAATAACTGTCCTTGCCCATCATTTATTTTCGTTAAACCGGATTTTAACTCAGCTGATTTGTTTGCAATTTGTTTTGAACCTGTGGCTCCTTCATTTAATCCATTTTCCAGCTCACCAGCGCCTTTTTGTAATTGTGTAACGCCATTATTCATTTCTTTTAAACCTTTATCTACTTTCAGTAACGACTGATTCGCTTCTTTAAATGAACCCATTGCTGCTTTATGCTGCGTTGCTAATTGATTTAATTCATTTGAAAGTACACTTAATTGCTTCTGAGCTTCCTTTGCAATTCCTAATGTTTGCTGAATGTTAGGATCATTTGCTAATTCTGGTTTCGTTTGAATGAAATTGTTCATTAACATTTCAATTTGTTCGTATCCTTTTTTCGCACCATCAATCGCTTGAGAAATACTTCCGAAATATTGATTGTAAGAACTTAAACCTTTTTCTAGCTGAGCATAACCAGCATGAAGTTGCGAAGTTGCATTAGATAACACATTTATATTTTCGTTTAATGAAGCTAACCCACTCTCAATTTGCTTCGCTCCTTGTGCTCCATCGTTTATTCCATTCGATAATTGATTTAAAGCTGTTCCTAATGCCGATACCCCATTTTTCGCCTCGTTCGTTCCATCAATTAACTTTTGAACATTCGCAAGACTATTTGAGTCATTACCACCCATTTTATTTTTAGCATCCGTTAAACCATCATTAATTTCTTTTATGCCACCATTGGCATCTCCTAATCCTGTATTTAGTTCTCCTGCCTGTTTGTTTAAATATAATTCTTTTATCTTTTCACCGGTTGGACGCGTCGGTGAATATACTTCTGAAACTCCTTTAACTTTCGAGATTTTATCAGTTAGTTCATCTAAGGTTTGTAGAGAAGTCGCCTCATCTAACTTTTTATCCGATTGAATGACTAACGTACTTGGTGAAGAAAAACCAGGCGAAAAATGCTCTTCTATTACGTTAATCCCCATTTTTGATTCATATTTATTATCCACTTCAAATAAATCATTGTAATTAAGCGTGTTAGAATATTTTAATACGAAAGGAATCGATATCACTAATACAATAATTAAAGCGATAAATGGTCTTGCTACTGAATTTTTCGCAAAGAATCCCCATAAACGACTATCCTCATGTCCTTTAAATGTTTTAACTGGATAAAACATTCCTTTTCCTAATAGCACCATGAAAAATGGATTTAAAGTGGTTAATACGAGTAGTAATACTGCGACACCAATTGCTACCGCTGAAGTAGATTGATATAATTTAAAACTTGCTAAAGCAAGTGCTGCAAAACCAATTAGCACTGCAATTCCGCTATATAAAACGGTTTTACCTGCTGATTTAAATGTTTCTTTCGTAGCTAAATATGCATTTTCTTGTTTACTTAATTCTTCTTTAAACCTCGTATATAATAAAATGTTATAATCTGTTCCCACTCCAAACAGTACGACAACTACAAATACTTGCGTAAAGTTAGAAAACGGAAAATTAAATTGATCTACAAGATGAGAAATAATCCCCATTGAGACTAAATACGATACACCAACTGTAAGAAGAGAAACAATCGGAACAACTGGTGAACGGAATACAATGATTAATACTACAAGAATGAAAATGATTGAAATAACTTCTGTCTTTTTCACTCCCTCTTGAGAGGATGTAAGAAAATCACCCGCTATTAAATCACTTCCTGTTAAGTACGTTTTAACTCCTTTCGGTTTAATTTTATTATGAAGTACATTTGCAACTTTTGATATTTCACCATGTTTTTTGTCTACCGATATTTGCGTTAAAATAGTCGTATTATCTTTAGAAACTAATTGTTTCTCAAGATCTTTATTATCTAAATGTGAAACTACTTCCTTAATTCCCAATTGCTCTTTTTCATTTTGTAAAGCGTTGATTGTTTTTGTTATTTCCTCTTTTTGTTCCTTCGTTAAAGCGTTTTTATCTCCACTATTAAAAACGGCTATAATTTCATACTTTTGAGCCCCTTCTTTATCCATCTCTTTTATCATTTTGTCAGCAATACTGCTTTGTTCTGTATTAGGAATCGTAATTTGCCCTTTTTCTTTCACTAATTTATCCATATTAGGCATCGTTACGACCATTGTAATAGTAATAACTATCCATAATAGAAAAGATAAACTTCTCCAACTTTTTAACTTGCTCATATTAATCATCTCCCACTTTTAGAGGTTTATGTTTCCTTCGGAATGAATATTCATTCCTATTATTTGAAAACTATCATTTTGGAATGAACGTTCATTCCTATTAAATTATTTTATAAACGCTATTAAACTACTCTTACCAGAATGAATATTCATTCCTTTAGCTATACAAACATATCATCTCCAATTTTCATATCTATTTAGGAATGAATGTTCATTCCTATCCTTATAAAGCTATAGAATCAAATGATTCTAATAGCATTCCAAGAGCTTTCTTCCAATTCTTTTACTAATTCTTTTGAGTATTCTAATTGCCCTGTCGCCATTACTTTTGTTAATTTTTCAAGCGGCTGATATACAATAATAATTAAAGCAACTGGAGGTAATGGACGAAGAAGGCCTTTTTCAATCCCACCCTCTATAATATTCATAAAAAATCCTATAAAGTCGTCAAATATTTTCTTACTCTGTTCATCAAGAAAATAACTATCACAGTGAGAATTTGTAAAAAGAAAAGCATCCACATTGTTTCTCGCAAATTCAAATAAACGATTATACGTATGACTAAATTGTTCACGAATATTTGCTTCAACAGGAAAATCTGTTTTTATTGTTTCAGATAGTTGTAACATACTTTCTGAAAATAATGAGTTAACGAGTGCCTCTTTATTTTCAAAATAGCGATAAATAGTACCAGCGCCGACATTAGCTTTTTCAGCGATCATCGGAATCGTCGTACCATCGTAACCTCGCTCTGCGAAAAGTTGCATCGCAGCATCAAAAATATCCTCTTGTTTATTTTTAGCCACTTTTCCCACCTCAATTTCCAGGAATGAAAATTCATTCCGTTTTTAATTATAAATTACATGGGTTAAAAGTCAAGTGTGCGACAAAGTAATGTAGCATTTTTATATCCCATGATTGTGAATAAAATTATATCAGCGATTTTCAAGATATATCGACTCACCGACAAAAACTGACAACGATTAGAGAAAGCTGTACCAAAATTTCTTTTGGAGACAGCTCGATTTCATATTTCCAAATTAAAAGAAATCATATATAAATGCTTCACGCACCGGTACTACATTTTCAAATACTCGTATCTCCTCTTCGCTTCCACTAATTAATTCCAGTTCATTTAGTTCTAATGGGCGCTTGTAGCCAAACATTATTGTAGATAGCGCATTAATATCCAGCCTAATTCCTTTATCTATTGTTTCTTCTTTCATAATTGTTATTTCATGATTTGCAAGTCTCACTGATACGTTATTCCACGGAGCAAATGAATCTGTAATCTGTAAGATCACTTCTTGCTGCGCATTGTTCCAATTAAACTCATATTGCTTTAAAAACTGCTCCACATCTACAATTCTACCCATAAAATATGGTTTAATTTCTGCCTTCACTCGTGGCTCTTGCAATGTGTAAAGAAGTGGTTCTGTCTCACTTAGTATCATTTCTAGATCTTTTATCATAGAATCATGTTGGCAAATGAAATTCCAAAGGCCATTTCTCGCTTCATTATGTAATGGGACAAATTCTTCTACTGTCATTTTAGAATTCTCTATTTTGTATAAAATGTAACCAGCTGCATTCTTATTTTCATCATAGTAAACTGCCAATGTTAATTCATGATATACCGCTTGTAGCCACCATTTAGACCCTCGAACTAACATACCAGAAAAACGTTCTGCAAATGTTTCATAGATCTTCTCGACCTCTTCTGGGTGATTTTCTTTATTGAATCGTTTCACAGTACCATTCACTTGTTTTTTCATAACTAAATCGCTCTTCGTCATATGACATGTAAGGCGATTCGCACAAAGTTCCCAGCCGTATTTACGGTAAAATGAAACGGCAAATGGATGTAGCATCGATACACTATATCCATCTTTTTTCATCGTTTGAAGGGAGTGCTGAAGCAACTCTTTTACATATCCGCTTCTTCTAAACTCTGGATACGTCGCTACCCCTGCAACGCCGCCCATTTTAAACTTTTCTTTTCCTATGTAAGTATGAAACGGAATAAGATGCAGTTTTGCCGCTAACTCTTCACCTTCCATAATGCCGTATATTTGATGACTTTCCTTCATTCGTGTAATTTTCTGCTCTACCGATTCTTCATTTGCTTTATATTGAAAAGCATATTCTGATAAACGTAATGCTTCTCTAAACTTATCTTCTTTTAATTGTATAACGTTCATATATTTCTCCTCCATTCCTTGTTTGAATTGTACCATAATTCTTAATATTCCAGTACAGTGAATGAAATTATATCGACGCTTCGACAAAGAATATCGACACCTATCTTATATAAAAAAGCAGATACATTACGCATCTGCCTCTCATCAATTTATTTAGCTAATATTTGAAGCTCTTCAAAAAATGTAGGATACGATACACCTACTGCTTCTGCATCTTCAATTGTTGTTTCTCCTTCAGCAATGCAGCCAGCAATCGCAAGCATCATTCCAATGCGGTGATCACCGTGACTATGTACTGTAGTTCCTTTTAGCTTACATTTACCGTAAATAATCATTCCATCGTCGGTCGCTTCAATGCGAGCTCCTAGTTTCGTTAGTTCAGCAACGACTGTATCGATACGATTCGTTTCTTTCACTTTTAGCTCGTGTGCATCTTTAATGACTGTAATTCCGTCTGCTTGTGTTGCTGCTAAGGCGATAATTGGAATTTCATCGATTAGTCTCGGAATAATATCCCCGCCGATTTCGATTCCTTTCAGTGACGATGTTTCAATTGTAATGTTTGCAGCTGGCTCTGATGCACCTTCGTTAATTGGCTCTACAGTAAACGTAGCACCCATCTTCTCAAGAACATCAATAATACCTGTACGAGTCGGATTCATTCCTACATTTTGTAATAATAGTTTACTATTTGGAATAATTGCACCTGCTACTAAGAAAAATGCCGCAGATGATACATCACCCGGAACTTGAACGTCTGTTCCTTTTAGATTTTGTCCACCAGCTAGTTTTACAGTTTTCCCTTCGCGAGTTACTGTAACGCCAAACGCCTCAAGCATTCTTTCTGTATGATCACGCGAAACGTGAGGTTCTGTAACAGTTGTTACACCTTCAGCACGAAGACCTGCAAGTAAAATAGCTGATTTCACTTGCGCGCTTGCGACAGGTGAAGCATATTGGATCGCTTTTAAATCTCCTCCGCGTATTGTTAGCGGCGTAAACGTTCCTTCTTCTCGACCATCAATTTTTGCGCCCATTTGCTTTAGTGGATTTGTTACACGCTGCATCGGTCTCTTCGCAATTGAAGCATCACCTTGCACGCAAGAAAAGAATGGTGTGTTTGCAAGTATTCCTGACATTAATCGAATCGTTGTACCAGAATTACCAACATCTAATACAGCTTTTGGCTCTTGTAAACCTTCTAATCCTTTTCCAATTACCGTAACTTCGTCTTCATTTTGCGTAATCTCTACTCCCATTTCTTTAAAACAAGAAATCGTACTTAAACAATCCGCACCAGGAAGAAATCCTTTAATTGTTGTTTTTCCATCTGCAATTGCGCCAAACATGACAGCGCGATGCGAAATTGATTTATCACCTGGGATTGTAATTATTCCATTCAATCCATTAGTTACAGGTTGTATTTTTGTTCCCTTCACGTTCTCACCTTCTTTTTTAAATTGTTTCATACGTTTGGTATTCTTCTTTTCCTAGCGCCAGCTTTGCCTGCATGCGGTCTTCTTCTCTTTGGAAGCTAATTCTAAGCACCCCAAGCAATCCTTCGCGCGCTTCTAATATTTGCAAGTTTGTAATGCTAATTTCTTCTTCTGCTAAAATACTCGTAATATGAGCTAATGCCCCTACTTTATCTAAAACATCGACGTATAAGTCGTGATAGGCAGGAATTGCGCCTCTCTTTCGCACCGGTAAAGAGTCACGGTATTCTTTCGCATCTGCAAAATAGCTTTGTATTTCTCCTGCATCTCCTTTAGAAACCGTCTTATATAACTCTTCCATTTCTGAGATCCATTCTTCTAATAGTTCCAATAAATGACCGCGATTTTGTTTTACGATATCACTCCACATTTTCGGACTACTTGATGCAATGCGTGTTATATCTTTAAATCCACCTGCCGCCAGTTGATGAATAAGTGGGTTATCCCCTGCATGTTTCTCAACTTGTTTTACTAATCCTGCTGCGATTAGATGCGGAAAATGACTAACAATGCCAGTTACATAATCGTGTTCTTTTGTATTTAAAACGAGAAAATGTGAACCTGTTCCTTTTAACCATCCTTTTAGCTCATCTACTTGATCAGCCTGCACGTGATTCATTGGCGTTAAAATGTAAAATGCGTTTTCGAAAAGGTGCGCCTTTGCACTTTCAACACCAGTTTTATGAGAGCCTGCCATTGGATGTCCACCGATAAAAGAAACTTTCTTTGATAATAAAGCTTCCGCTTCATTCATAATTGTCCCTTTCGTACTTCCTACATCGGTAACAATAACATCTTCTCGTAAATGAAATGATGCAAGTTTGTGTAATAACTTTTTCGTTTCTTCAACTGGAGAGGCAAAAACAATTAAATGTGCCTCCTCACATGCACTCTGTAAATCTACTGCTACTTCATCAACTACATGTAATTCTTTTGCGCGCTCTACTTGCTCTTTAAATATGTCATAGCCGGTAATCGTTACATCGTGCTCTTTTTTTATCGCTAATGCAAGTGAGCCTCCTATTAATCCTGTTCCAATTAATACTACCTTTTTACACATTTGCCTCATCTCGAGACTTACTTTTTTTATTTTCAAAGTGTTGTTTTAACACTGAAATCACTCCCTCATTTTGTTCCCTTGTTCCAATTGTAATGCGCACGCCATTTGGAAACGGACGAATAATAAAACCAGCGTGCGCGCAAGATTCATAAATTTCTCCAGCATCATCTACTGGTAAGAAGATAAAGTTCGTTTGCGACGGATAAAACGGGATTTCATTTTCTGTACAAAAACTTTCGTACTGGTGTAATCCCTCTTTATTAATACGTACTATTTCCTCAATAAACGCTTCATCACTAAAGGCAATCGTTGCCGCTTTTTGCGCTAATGAAGATACGTTAAATGGCAAACGGACAACATTTAATTTCTCAATTAACTCTTCCTGTCCAATTGCATATCCGACGCGGAAAGAAGCTAATCCGTATGCTTTAGAAAATGTTCTAAGTACAAGAATGTTTTTATGCTTTTCCAGAAGTGGTAATATCTCTGGAAAATCTTTTGCTGTTACGTATTCATAGTACGCTTCATCAATGACAATTAACGTATTTTCACTAATACCTTCAATAAATTGAGTCAATTTTTGCTCATTAACATATGTGCCTGTCGGATTATTCGGATTACAAATCCAAACGATTTTTGTATGTTCATCAATTGCTGAAGAAACTTCGTCTAGATCATATACACCGTTATTTAAAGGAACTTCTTTCACTTTACATCCTTCAATAACCGCATGATGACGATATTGAGGGAATGTTGCACCAGCAGTAACAATGTTATCTCCTGCTCTGAGCACTGCACGGCTTATAATTTGAATGACTTCATCGAGCCCACTACCACAAAGCACTTGTTCCATTTTCACTTGTAATTTCTCTGCAATCGTTTGACGGAGCGTTGTAGCTCCGCCATCTGGATACAATGCATGTTCCTGCCACGATTTTTGTAATTCTCCTAAAACACGAGGTGAACAGCCAAATGGATTTTCATTTGATGCTAACTTAACAAATGAATGATTCCCGTATACTTCTTTCATTTGCTCTGGTGATTTACCTGGTTTATACGGTTGTAATGATGATAGTTGATCTTTTACTCGCATGTTAACCCCGCCTTTTCATTAAAATTCTTTTGCGTATTTGTTATGTTGCGTAATGTTTTGCTTTAGTAATTCCATGCGGTCTTTTCCGAATTGTTCGACTAGTGCATCTGCAAGTTCCCACGCAACAACAGCTTCAGCTACAACACCTGCTGCAGGTACTGCACAGCTATCAGATCTTTCAATACTCGCTTGGAACGCTTCTTTCGTATCAATATCTACACTTGCTAACGGTTTATATAATGTAGGAATTGGCTTCATTACGCCTCTTACGACAATTGGCATTCCCGTTGTCATACCGCCTTCTAAACCGCCGGCATTGTTCGTTTTTCTCGTGTATCCTTTTTCTTCATCCCATATAATTTCATCGTGCACTTTACTTCCTGGCTGTCTTGCCGCTTCAAAACCAATTCCGATTTCAGCACCTTTAAACGCATTCACGCTCATAATAGCCCCGGCAAGTTTTGCATCTAATTTACGGTCGTAATGAACATAGCTACCAACTCCAATTGGCATACCTTCTGCAATTACCTCAACAATACCACCGATTGAATCTCCGCTACTTTTCGCATCATCAATCGCATCCATCATCTCTTGTTCTACTTCTTTATCTAAACATCGAACAGGTGAGTTTTCAGTAATCGTTTGAATTTCTTCTATCGGCAACTGAGTAATAGGCTTCGCTTTTACACCGCCAATTTCAAGAACATGTCCTGCGATTTCCACACCTAGTTCTTTCAAAATTTGTTTCGCAACTGCACCAGCCGCAACTCTAACAGTCGTTTCTCTTGCAGAAGAGCGCTCTAATACGTTTCTTATATCACGATGACCGTATTTAATTGCCCCGTTTAAATCCGCATGTCCTGGACGTGGTTTTGTAATCGTACGCTTCATTTCTTTACTTTCTTGCTCTGAAATTGGTTCTGCGCCCATTACTTTCGTCCAATGTTTGAAATCATCATTTTTTACGATTAACGTAATCGGTGAACCGAGTGTCATCCCGTGACGTACACCACTTACAATTTCAACAGTATCTGTTTCAATTTGCATGCGTCTTCCGCGCCCATGCCCTTTTTGTCTTCTTAATAATTCTTTATTAATATGTTCCGCTGTTAATGTTAAACCTGCTGGTACACCTTCTAAAATAACTGTTAACTGCGGACCATGTGATTCTCCAGCTGTAATGTATCTCATTTCTCTTACCCCTTTATTATTTTTTTGTACAAAAAAGTCCCTACTGAGCGCTCAGTAGGGACGATGTTTATCGCGGTACCACCCTAGTTGTAGACTTATTTCGTCTACCTCTCTTCTTCTTTAACGATCGTTTGACCGTCCTTCCCTTCAAAAGCTGGCGGGAAAGATGCTCCAAGGCTGTAATTCATGCTTACCTTTGTACTGATTCACACCGACCATCAGCTCTCTTTAACAGTGAGATAAGCACTACTATTTCCTCTTCAGCGCATATATGATATGGAATTAAGATAATTTATTTTTGAAACCTTTTAACTCATCCATGAATCTATGGAATTCTGGAATATCCATTTGTTGCGCAGAATCTGATAACGCAACTGCTGGGTCCGGATGTACTTCCGCCATTACTGCATCTGCTCCAATTGCAAGTGCCGCTTTCGCTGTTGGTAATAATAAATCTCTACGCCCTGTTGAATGTGTTACGTCTACGATAACTGGTAAATGTGTTTCTTTCTTTAAAATCGGTACTGCTGAAATATCTAATGTGTTACGTGTCGCTCTTTCGTATGTGCGAATACCGCGCTCACAAAGAATAATTTGGTCATTACCTTGTGCAATAATGTATTCCGCTGCATTAATGAACTCATCAATTGTTGCTGCTAAACCACGTTTTAATAATACTGGCTTGTTAACCTTACCTACAGCTCGTAGTAAATCGAAGTTTTGCATGTTACGTGCTCCAACTTGAATTACATCAACGTATTCTAGCGCCATTTCTACGTCATTCGGATTTAAAATTTCACTAATAATTGCTAAGTCAAACTCATCTGCTACTTGGCGTAAAATTTGTAAACCTTCTACTCCTAAACCTTGGAAATCGTATGGAGATGTTCTCGGTTTGAAAGCACCGCCGCGCATTAATTTAAGTCCTTGATCTTTCATCGCTTGCCCTACTTGGCGAACTTGCTCTAAACTTTCTACCGCACAAGGTCCCATAATGAACGTTTGTGTTCCGTTTCCAATCAATTCACCTTTAACATTAACGATTGTATTTTCTTTTTTCTTTTTACGTGAAACTAGTAATGCTTTACGGTTATCATCTTCTTGCAATTCTAAGCTTGCTTTGAAAATCGTTTTGAAAATATGTTGAACCGTTGACGTTTCGAATGGTCCTTCGTTATGCTCTGCAAGCATATCAAGCACTTCACGCTCACGTACTGGATCGAAGCGTTTCGTACCTTGTACTTGTTTTTGCTCTCCAATTTTTTGAACGATTTCACCGCGTTTGTTTAAAAGGTGTAATAGTTGTAAGTTAATTTCATCTACCTGTTTACGTAATTGATCTAATTCATGATTTGCCATTTGGAAATCCTCCTCTAATGTTTTAAAAGTATAGTAAGAGAATGTAAAATTCTCTATTTTCTGAACTGATAAATTATACAATTTCTTCGTGGAATCGATACCTCTTCTTATTTTAAACTAATAATTACCATAAAGACACTATCTACTAGTTAAAAATCACTTTTTTTGTACAAAAAATCCCTACTGATTCAATCAGTAGGGACGATATTTATCGCGGTACCACCCTAGTTGTAGACTTCTTTCGTCTACCTCTCTTCATTGTTAACGATCAATATGACCGTCTTTCCCTTCATAAAGACAATACTATCTTTACTACGAAAAAGATGCTCCAGGACTGTAATTCGCTCTTGTTTTTGTACTGGTTCGCACCAACCACCAGCTCTCTGTTACAGGGAAACAACAACTACTCCTTTTCCTTTCAACGCATGACTATTTTATTTTCAAGTTGGACCACTAAAATACAAAAAGTCCCTACTGAATAAATCAGTAGGGACGATATTTATCGCGGTACCACCCTAGTTGTAGACTAACTTTCCGTCTACCTCTCTTCACTGTTAACGATCATTTGACCGCTCTTTCTTCATAAAGACAATACTATCTTTACTACGAAAAAGATGCTCCAAGACTGTAATTCATGATTATCCCTGTACTGGTTCACACCAACCACCAGCTCTCTGTTACAGTAAGACTAACCACTACTGTGATCTCTTCATTGCACTTTGTTTATTCAAATGTTTTTGAAATTGAATAAGTATGATTCGTATTATAGAACGCTTTTCAAAACACTGTCAATAACTTTTTATTTTTTTTAAAAAAATTCCACTTCTGCCCTATAATTCCCCTTGTAAATTCCCCATTACAATTCCGATACGAATCATCTCATTTTCAATTAAGTTTAATACATGTTTTTCTACTTCATACTGGATTAATAGTTCTTTTATTTGTATGATTTCATTTTCAAGTAAATCAGCTTCTTGACGTGTTTGAAGTAAAATGAAAAACACATTTGCATACTGTTCTTTATACGCTTTCATGCTATCCTTCTTTTCAAGCATCTCAATAAATAACTGTTTCATTTCCTCTTGATTGCATTGCCCTTCTACACCTAGAAATTTACTCGAAATAATACAAAGCCCTTTTTCTAAAATCTCATCCATACATAATACAATACGTAAAAGCATCATATATTCTCTCGTTGATATTACGCCCATTTTCGGACGTTCTCTTAAAAATACATGTAGCCACGCTGTCCAAAATTTTTGTTGTTCTTTTCCGCTTAACGTTTTTACGTAGTAGCATACATACTGCATAAATTTAATTTTATTCTCTTCGTTTTCTTGCATTAAAAGTGGATATAACCAATCTGTTTTTTGCTCCCAATACAGCACACATTTAATAAATACAAAACTAAGCCATTTTAAAAACGCTTCTCTCGTATACGGATGTAGCAGCTCTAAATGCTCTACCGCATATTTAATATATCTCTTCATCTCTGTAAATAAAGGTAAATTAATTTGCGTATAACATAATCCCGCCCACGCATACTTGGTCAACTCATTTTCTTTCTTTAAATCTAAGTAAGGTAATACATATTTTCGGCACCATTGCTTCTCAATATGGTATAAAAACGTAATATCTGCTGTTAAACGGGCTAACATAAAGTTCGTTCTTTCCGAAGTAACCCTTACCTGTTCCTCAAATAAAAATAAATATTCATACACATTACGATCATATAAGTGATCGTATGATAACAGTTTTAGTAATACAGCGGTCATCTTCCCAACAGGATGCTGTATAGACTCATTGTAAAACTCTTGTTTTCCAATTTTAAAATCCGTTTCCCCTCTCATAACTTGTGGAAATACTGAAAAAGCAAAGCGTTTTATAACCCGTATACTATTCTCTTCTAGCTCTTCTAATCGATTGCTAATTTCATATAGAAAACTACTAATTAACCAATGAAAAGTAGTATTTCTAACAAACTTCTGCAATAACGGAATGATCCTTTGAATCTGCTCACTCGTTAAATTCCTATTATTTCTCCACTCTCTAATACAAACAAACCAAACTTCATTACTAATTTCATGTACGCCTACTAGTTGATAAGCAAACGAAATACTCCACTCTACATTTAATTTACATGCTTTTGATAACATCTCTACAAAATGGCGTTGTTCAAAAACACCATCTTGAGAGAACTGCCGAACTTGCTTCATTATTTCATCGTCTTTCAGCTGTAGTAATCCATCAGCTGTTACATTACAAGTTATGCTTTGTTCAATATATTCTTTCTTTGGAACACTGTATCGATCAGAAGAAAAATGAGGGTGCTTCTGTTTCATTAATTCATATCCTTCTATCGTGCATCGACTATTCGAATCACATGCAAATAATGTATCTAGAACGAGACAAGCATCAAACGCCCTCTCTTCTGCAAGATGTTCTAATACAGTTTGAATAATTTCCTCTTTTGTTTCTTCTAAAGCATCTGCATAATAATTCTTTAAAAGTTGAAACACTTCATGTTTATATGTGACATCTAGCAGAAGACCTTCATGTAGTAACCACTTCAGTTTGGCATCCGCAGTAACGAATACATTTTTACTCATTGCTTCAATCGCAATTCGCTTTTGAAGTACACTATCTGTTTCTATCATTTCTGTAATATAATAATTCGCTTTTTTCTCATTGTTTTCACATAAATATGTAAGACACTCTTTTACAATTTGAATTAAAAACGTAAAATCATTTTGCTGTAACTCCTGCTCTGAAATTTCTCTATCTCTTCTTTTCAGTGCATTTTGTCTTAATGACAATAGTTGTATTTTTTCTAACCCCGTAACCATAATTGGATTTGCGTAGTAAGTAATATGTGGTCTCATTTTCTCTTTCCAAATTCGCTCCACATGAGAAAAAATAGGCATTGGTATACGACTCGATTCCTCGAGTTCAATCGACTCTTGCGTATCATTTCCCCATCTTCTTACACGCTTCAATTTTAGTTTTCCATCTAAAATAAACGTTAACAACAACAAGCCAATTTCTTTATGCTCAGGGAAAGAACATTTTTGCAATAAGTATGAAATCATTTCAATAGAGCTACTATCTTTCTCTGCTGTTTCTAATAAAAGTAATGTCCATCTTGCAAACAACAAAGGGTCCATCGCTTCTTTCGTTTCGTTTAAGTAAGTACAAATTGTTCGCCACCATAACGGGGATATTTTAGAATGATTTTTAAAAATCAATTGAAATAGTTCTTTTTGATGACTAAATAGAAATTGCTCCACTAACCATTCTGCAAGCAATTCATCTACTTCATCATAATTTGCTGTAAGCAAAAATAAATTTCGTAATTTCCCTTCCGCTTCAAGCCATTCTACCCATTCGTAATCACGAGCAAATTCAACGAAGTACCGAACGGTTTCAATTTTTTTTATTGACTGTTTTATATAGGATAATTGCTCCTGCTCTACTGATGGAGGTACGGTTACAATATCACGAATACGCATTCTTTTCGTAATATAATTATCCCCCATTAATTCCGCCCACCGCTTCACCGCTTTCACAAGTGCCTGATGATTATTTGCTTTATTCGGATACACAATCGGTCTTATCCCTAAATGCTCCCAATGATATGTATTATCCCCTTGTGCGACGAAAGCATAACGCCTTGTACTCGGTGGTAAGCCTGTTGCTAAATATTTCATTACAGGATCATTATGACTATACCCAACGAATAAAACAGTGTAATTTGAAAATAAATCAACTAAAAATCGTCTCGCCCATCCTTCTGTTAAGTAAGCCCTTCCAAAATCACCATCCGTTAAAATTAAAGCTTCTTTCTCTTGTTCTACATTCCCATGTATGTAAGCCAATCCTTTAAACGCTCTCCCTGTCGGTAAAGCAGGTGCATAATAAATATTCAGCTCTCTATTCATTTCTGTAATTACAGACGTAAAATGTTGATCAAAGTTTGTCGTTACAATTCGAACATCCGTATCTAACGGAAACAGCCTTGGAATCGCATAGTGTAATGGATTTGGTTTTGATTTTTCTATATTAACGAGGTCTCTTGCAACTTGATGCACATCTTTCGTTTTCGCAATTTTACCGAGATAATAATCGTGGGGTTCTGTCATCTCACGCCTTTCGACATATAAAGCTTTCGAAATTTCATCAACTAAATCATCGAAATTCGGTAAGTTTGATTTCCCCTTCATAGAAACTCCTGCTCCAACGAATAATACTAACTTCCCTTGTTCAAGGTGATCGATTAACTCATCTGGAATTTCTACTTCTGAAGTAATCCACATCCCGGATTCCCCCTTACCTAAAATGTCATACGCTCTCATTTTACTATAACATTTTTTAATTGTTTTTTTAATATTTAGATAAAATTTCGACGTGATAAAGTTTTATATAAATTAAACCGTTCCAATGTATGAACTCCTGAATTTATTGTAAAACTATGTATAAATGGGAGGTGTAAATATTGAGTGATATTACTGTAATACTTATCAAATTTATATCATGCATCATCGCTTTTAGTATCGGACTAGCTCTATTTTTCCCAGCAACGCTCGTCCAAATCATTTCTTTTAGTCTCTTCGTCACAATCGTTTCTTATATGTTTGTTGATAAAATTATTTTAAATCGAATTGGCAATTCCGCTGCCATTATGACGGATTTCTTACTTACGTATTTAAGCGTCTGGATTTTCGGTAATATTTTATTAGACAACTACATGCAAATTGCATGGGGCAGTATCCTTTCTGCCATCGTCTTTACATTATCAGAAGTAATCGTCCATCGCTTTTCTAATTCCCACTCAAGGCACAACAATGATAACATTCGAATTAATCGCCGGTTTGCATATGGTACGGAGTTTGCTGAAGAACAGAATGTGTTGGATAAAGATAAGAAGAAATAAAGCCATAATTACTGGTGCAAAAAAGGAGCTGTCTCATCCGTCGAATTTTTGACGATGTGGCGCTCCTTTTTATTTTTTGTAATATCAATACGGTGAATGAAATTATATTAACGATTTTTTGAATATATCTATCGTAACTCTAATTATATCAACGATTCGACAAAGAATATCGACAATGTTTGACGACCTATCCTCTAATAAAAAAGCTGCCCCCATTTAGAGACAGCCACTTCAATACTTACGCTTCTACTTTTAGATCTTTCAATGCAACAACATCCGCAAATGATCCAAACACAACATTATGATGCTTTACAATATCTTCAGCACGCAATACATCTGTATCAAACGTACTATGCGCATCACTCACTAATGTTACTTTATATCCTTCACTAAACGCTCTGCGCGTTGTCGTATCAACACAGTACTCTGTTTGCATTCCTGAAATAATAACATGCTCAATCCCTTTTTCTTGTAACACTTCGTTTAAGTTCGTCTTATGGAATGAATCTGGCGTCGTCTTTTCAATGATATTGTCCCCTTCTTGCGGTGCAATCGCCGCATGTACTTTCCAGCCATCTGTACCTTTTTCTAACGGATGATCTTTTGGCCCGTTATGTTGTACATAAATAACCGGAATACCATTTGAACGACATTCCCCAATAAGCTCTTGCAACGTTTCTAAAAACTTTTCCCCATTATGTACTGGGATTCCTGCTGTATACATACCCGCTTGCACATCAATAACTAGTAATGCCTTTTTCATTTCACACAGCTCCCTTTGTTTGTATAAGCCCTTTCATAAATCATTATAATTGTTTATATTCCATCATCCAACAATCTTCTAATTTCCCCTCATGCAGTTCATGTTCCTTTAAAATCTTCACTTTTTTAAATCCGCATTTTTCATAACAGCTTATCGCACGTACATTATTTACTCTAGGATCCATCGCTATCGCTTCTGCTCCTAAGCTCTCCATAATGTATGTAATTGCCGCTTCAACAAGGGTTGTTCCAATCCCTTTTCCCCAATACGCTGGTTCACCGATAAATTGGTCCATTCCCCACACATTTTTCATTTCTTCATATCCATATAACGCTTTCCATTCGGAATCAACAGGATATATTTGTATGTAACCGATCGGTATTTCATTGAACTCTACTAAACACCTTTTTTCATTACTATTTGGATTATGTATAAAATGATCGAGTACCTTTTCTACAGACTGCGGATTATCTCTTCCTTCGTAATACTGTAAAATTTCTGGATTTGTTAACCATTTTGAAATGATAGGTGCATCGTCTTTTGTTACATATCTAACTAATAAATTTTCTTTTTGAAATAACATGTAGCACCTCTTTATTAGCATTTTATAAACTGTTAAACTTTATTTCAAATCAACATCATTCTTATTTAATAACCCCTACTCCTCCCATGTATGGACGCAATACTTCTGGGATTATAACTGAGCCGTCTTCTTGTTGGTAGTTCTCTAAAATAGCTGCTACTGTACGCCCTATAGCTAACCCAGAACCATTTAATGTGTGCACAAATTCTGGTTTTGCACCTGGTGTACGACGGAAACGTATGCTTGCACGACGCGCTTGGAAATCTTCACAGTTTGAGCAAGAAGATATTTCACGATATACCCCATAACTTGGTAACCAAACTTCAATGTCATATGTTTTCGCAGCTGGAAATGCTATATCAGCTGTACATAATACGATAACTCGATAAGGTAATCGTAATAATTGTAGTACTCTTTCGGCATTCGCAGTTAATTTTTCTAACTCATCGTATGATTCTTCTGGCTTAGTATATTTAACCATTTCAACTTTGCTAAATTGGTGCTGGCGAATAAGTCCTCTCGTGTCACGTCCTGCACTACCAGCTTCAGAACGGAAACATGGCGTATGAGCGGTAAAATTAATAGGTAATTCTGCACCATTTAATATTTCGTCACGATAATAGTTCGCTAATGGTACTTCCGCCGTTGGAATTAAAGAGTAATCTGTGTCTTTTAATGTAAATACATCTTCTTTAAATTTCGGGAATTGTCCGGTTCCTATTAAACTATCGCTATTTACGATAAACGGTGGAATCACTTCTGTATATCCATGTTCTTCAACATGTAAATCTAGCATAAAGTTAGCTACTGCTCGCTCTAAACGTGCTCCCAAGCCATTGTAATATACAAAGCGGCTTCCTGTTACTTTTGCTGCTCGCTCAAAATCTAGTAATCCTAATTTTTCAGCAACTTCCCAATGTGGTTTTGCTTCAAATGAAAATTCGTTTATTTCTCCCCACTTACGTAATTCAACATTATCATCTTCTGATGCTCCAATAGGCACTGTTTCATTAGGTATATTTGGTAATGCCAATAATATAGAATTCAATTTCTCTTCTACATTATGTAACTCATCATCTAACGTTTTAATACTTTCTCCTACTTCACGCATTTCACTAATAAGTTCATTAGCATCTTGTTTTTCACGCTTTAACTTCGCAATACGATCAGATACTCCATTACGTTTACTTTTTAATTCTTCTACTTCTACTAACAGTTCACGACGATTTTGATCTAATTCTTCAAATGTATCCAATTCAAGAAACTCTCCACCGCGATCAATCAATTTTTTCTTTACTTCTTCAAAATTAGCACGTAATACTTTTACATCTAACATGTCTTATCTCTCCTTTAATAAGTGACTAATGTCATCTTCTTCGTTCACGTTAAGCTTTTAAGATAGGGAATTTCACTAAAAAAACACAAAAAACTCCCGTCCCTATAAAAGGGACGAGAGTTAACCCGCGTTGCCACCCTAGTTGAAAGCATAGAAAATGTAAGATTTCCACTTAAAAAATTAACGGTTTTTAACCGGAAACGATTACTAACTTCACATTGAAGGGTTCCACATTTCGCTCAAGGACGGATTCACAAGCGCTTTCTATCGGTTTACACCACCCACCGACTCTCTAAAAAAAAAGATACTTGTTACTACTTCCTTTCATAGCTTTTAAACAATATAAATTTTAATTATCATTACTTTACAATAATTCTGTTTATTTTTCAAGAAAATATTGTATCTTTAAAATAAAGAGTTCCTATAATCAAACCACAAATAAACTGGAGGTTATTTACGATGTCTCATATCACTTTGAAAGCAATAACTTCTATAAACTGGCGAGAAGCGCTTACTAAAACAATTTTCAATGTAACAAAGCAAAAAACTAAAACAATTTGGAGATGAGACTTTGAAATCGACATTAATCATTCTTCGCGGAAACTCCGCAAGTGGCAAAACAACAATCGCAAAGGAACTGCAAGAACATTTCGGGCAAGGAACACTTCTAGTCTCACAAGACGTTGTGCGCAGAGATATGCTAAAAGTTCACGATACAATAGGTAACTTATCTCATGATTTACTATTTGAAATTACGAAGTACGGAAAAGGAAAATGTGAATTTGTTATTTTAGAAGGTATACTGAACAGTCGTAGATACGGTGATATGCTGAAAGAATTAATACATTATTTCGAAGGAAACGCTTATACATATTATTTTGACTTATCACTTGAAGAAACGATTAGACGGCATAATACGAGAGAAAAACGACTTGAATTTGGAGAAGATTTATTGAGTAAATGGTATAACCCGCACGATACAATTGAAGTTGATAAAGAAACTGTTTTTACAGATGATTTCACGCAAAAAGACATATTTCATGCCATTGTTAATGATGTGACACATCAAAAATAAGACGGACAGGATGAGTCAGTCTTATTTTCATTATGTTCCTTGTATTTCAGTTTTGATAACTGAACAATCTTTACATAAGTAATAATATATCTTCATTTCACCAAACTGAAAATCAACTACTGAAATAAGTTCCCGTTCCTCAAGGTCTTGTGTAATTGTAGCAACATATTTCATCTCTTTAGAACAAGCTGGACATCCCAAATCTTCTGGAACTTCATCGTATAAAGGCGCTCCTAACAATCTACATATATATTCCGAACCGAATAAGTCAAAAGCTTCCCAGTAACGATCTTCATCAGTAGGTATATCTTCATTTTTCATATTTGTTAGCTTTACATTAGTTTTTGGTAGATCGACCGGTAGTTTATCCTCATCTTCCATTATCCAATCTTCCGTATTGTCCTGCTTTATTATTTGTACCGTTTTACCACCATTACTTAACTGAAAATATTGCGGCTCCCACACCATCGAACAATTCAAGCAAGAAACGAATGGTAAAACATTCATTTCATCATTTTTAAGTTCAACAAGCCTATCATCTTTCAAATCTAAACTAAAGATTTGATGCATTTTCTCATTGCATAGCTTACATAGTGGTAAGTCACAATCTTGACCACCAAAATAATGATTATATGAATCTTTCCCTTCAATTACTCTATACCCTTTTATTTCATTGTAATGTGTGCCATATAATTCTGTTGTCATATTTAATCCTCTTCTCGCTTATAAAGGTGATCCTCGATACTAATCTTTTAATAACTTTCGGTACATAAAACATTTTTTATTGTTGCTAATCATCATTTTTCTTATTCTTATCACCGTTATCTTTTTGGTATGAATACGATAATAAAATAATAACAATTTACCAGAAGACTGAGTTCTGTATCCATTCTGACACTATAGGGATTTGGAACGTTATAAACCCTAGTATAAGACTAAATAGAATAATTACTATTTTATGAATATTTTTCTCCTATTTATCTAATTGTATTTTAATAGTGATAGAAGAACAATATGGTTGTCAGAAATACAAATAAGGATTAAATAATTCAATATGGTTACTTTTACTGCTCACTGTACTCAGCAGCAAAAGTAAGGTTTTATTCTTTTACATATCCTTCAAATTTTTTCAATGAATCACATTAAGGCAAAAAATAAAAGCCAGTCTCAATAAAGAGAACTGACTTCTATTTGGATAACCATTATTATAAAACTTTTACTTTAACAGTTTGTCTTCCCCAGTTCATAGCTTTACTTTTTGAACCCATTAAAACATCAATACGATTTCCTTTAATAGCACTACCAGTATCACCAGCAATAGCTTCTCCATAACCTTCTACCCATACTTTAGATCCTAATGGGATTACCTTCGGATCTACTGCGATAATTCTCATATTAGGATTTGCCGTTAAATCATGACCCATCGCAGTTAAAACGCGTCCACCATATGTACCATTTTCACTTGGATCAGCAGTATATGCTGTCGCTACTACCGTTAATTCACGTTTAGCAGACTGTGAGTTATTTTTAGATACTTCTTGTGTCTTTGTTGCTTCTTTTGCTTTCGCTTGTTCTTGCTCTTTCGCTTTCGCTTGTTCTTGTTCTTTCGCTTTCGCTAATTCTTGTTCTTTCGCTTTCGCTTGTTCTTGTTCTTTTACTTTCGCTAATTCTTGTTCTTTCGCTTTCGCTTGTTCTTGTTCTTTTACTTTCGCTTGTTCTTGCTCTTTCGCTTTCGCTAATTCTTGTTCTTTCGCTTTCGCTTGTTCTTGTTCTTTTACTTTCGCTAATTCTTGTTCTTTCGCTTTCGCTTGTTCTTGTTCTTTTACTTTCGCTAATTCTTGTTCTTTCGCTTTCGCTAATTCTTGTTCTTGTTCTTTCACTTTTACTTCTTCTTTCGCTTTTACTTCTTCTTTTGCTTTTACTTCTTCTTTCGCTTTTACTTCTTCTTTCTTTCGCTTTTACTTCTTCTTTCGCTTTTACTTCTTCTTTTGCTTTTACTTCTTCTTTCGCTTTTACCTCTTCTTTCGCTTTTACTTCTTCTTTCGCTTTTACTTCTTCTTTCGCTTTTACTTCTTCTTTCGCTTTTACTTCTTCTTTCGCTTTTACTTCTTCTTTCGCTTTTACTTCTTCTTTCGCTTTTACTTCTTCTTTTGCTTTTGTTGCTACCTTAGCTTTTGCAACTTCCTGCACTTTTGCTTCTTCTTTTACTTTTGCAACTTTCTGCGTTTTTGCTTCTTCCTTCGCATTTACCGCTTTTTGTACTTTCGCTACTTGCTTCGTTTTCTCTTCAGCTTTCTTTTCAATTGGTGCTGTACTTGATAGGAAAGAAACGTTTGCATAAGCTGTTTTTCCTTTATACTCAAATTGTAGCCATCCATCTTTTACTTGATGCGTTGATTCAATTACATCATCTTTTTTCAGTCTGCCAAGAATTTCTGATTCTGTGCTCGCTTCAGAACGTACATTTAATAGGTTTGCTGTTACATGATAAACATCTTTTGTAAATTCCGAACTTACAAACAATTCTTTACCATTTAAATCAATTTTTGACCATCCTTCTTCAGTATTTATAACTTTTAACTTTTGTCCTTCTTTTACTTTTTCGATAACTTTTGATTCCGTTGTTGGCTTTTCACGTACGTTGAGTACATCCGCTGTTACGATAGTTTCTGCGATAGCAGATGTTGTAAAAGCCCCCAATCCAAAAACTGTTGCTGTTGCTGCGCCAATTAATTTTTTCATAATAGCCTCCATTGCGTTTTTTGGGGTTTTATCAAATGCTTCCATAAAATTAGGTGATTTCACGGAATATCAAAACATTTGCAAAGGTACATTGATATCGCTTAATATACCGTTATTAAAACCCTTTACTCCAATAGTATCAAATTCTCATTTTTAATTCTATACATTATAAATCTACTTATCTTATATAAACGTTTCCTATCCTTCTTCTTTTTACTAAATGGTTGTCGCAATTCCTGCCAGAAATAAACTTACGATTGCTAAAAATTGAGTACCGACTATAGCCCCTCTTAAATGAAACTTGTAATCTTTATATCCCTTCATCCCTTCCGTACAAGGAATAACAACAAATCTCGGAGTAATCCAGCAAAATATAAGCCAATCGATTATTAATAAATCTACTAAATTGAAAATCATTAAAATGCTAAAACTATGTAAATAGGCCTCAATATACAATAGTTTTTCATGTTGATGTAATATATATGTTGAAACGAAAGGAGTACCGAAGAGAATCACATTGTATGCAATACTAAAGTAAATCGTTTGCTTTTTTTCATTAATCGATTTCGGAAAAACTACCTTTTGAATATCTTTTGGATAATCATTTAACCAAAGACGAGGATTATAATATAAAGACCCCAAAATCATTACGGATAGTACAATAGACATGATGACACCAACGTACATTGTTTGCTCTAATTGACTCATAAGTCTCATTCACCCTTTTCTGTAATTCCTATGTAAGTCATTCACTTAATTACACATTGTATGTACGTATACAACCAAAAATTAACAATTACCTTTAACACCGAATCAAATTTCTTGCAATGTACATGCAACTTTTATACAGTGGAAGCCTAATTAGTACAGATAGGATTGGTGAAACCTATGAAAATCGAACATATCGCAATTTGGGTAAATGATTTAGAATTAATGCGTACTTTTTATACGAAGTATTTTAATGGCAAGGTAAACTCTTTATATCATAACGAAGCAAAACAATTTGAATCTTATTTTATTACGTTCGAATCTGGAGCAAGGCTTGAACTTATGCGTAAGAAAGGTATAGAAAACGAGCCTAATCTTAATATAACTGGCTATGCACATATGGCTTTCTCTGTTGGCAGTAAGGAACGTGTGAATGAACTGACAAAAACGTTAAAAGAAGCAGGCTATTCTTTATTAAATGGACCACGTTTCACTGGAGATGGCTATTATGAAAGTGTAATAAGCGATCCAGAAGGCAATCAAATAGAAATCACGATTTAACTATCGTTTATCTTTTCTGAAGAACAAATGAAAATTAGTTTGGAGGAATACTATGCATAAGCTATATTTTAGTAAATTTGAAGCGACAGACTTCAATTTATATTTCCAGCTCGTATCAAATGAAAAAGTGATGGCACAAATTACGGAACGTACCATTCCGTTAGGCGAGGCGCAAAACGACTATAAAAAATTGTTAAAGCGTAATAAAAAACATAGATTATTCGGCTCCTACAAAGTGTATGACTCTATTACAAATGAATTTATCGGACTTGGACATATAACAGTAAATGAGGCTGATTTTAAAGAAGCAGAACTTGGCTATATGATTTTGCCAGAGCACTGGGGAAAGAGATATGGTAGTTGTATTGCAAAGGAATTAATAAATATAGCGAAGCAGACAGATGTAAGCGTACTAAAAGCAATTATCGATCCGAGCAATATCCCCTCTCGGAAGATTTTACTAAACGTTGGTTTTACATCAGATATAGTTTGTGAGATTGATGGATTACCTGGGGAGATTTTGAGTACATATATTTAACTATATAAAAAAGCAATGCTACATTTGAACTAACCGTAGCATTGCTTTTATCTTTTATTATTATAAAAGTCCATTTTCACTTTAATACGAACTAAATCATTATTTCTTTATCTCGTCTACTACACTTTGAACTAAAGAGATAAGAGCTTTCTTTGTATCCTCATCTGTTATTTTTGCATCATCACTAAATTTAGTGCGCACAGATGGGATTAATAGCGAACCATTTTGAACGACAATTGTATCTAGCATACCTAGCGTAAGTAATAATGATTCATGAGCTTTATCCCCTCCAGCAATCGACGGTGAAGCTGTTATAATAGCAACTGGCTTTTTATAAAGTTCCGCTGATGAAACAAGCCATTCTAATGCATTCTTCAAAACTCCTGGAATACTTTTTGCGTACTCTGGTGTACAAATAATAAGTGCATGTGCTTCACTTAATGTCTTTCGAAATTCTTCAACAACAATCGGTGCTCCAACTCGATCTACATCCGGATTAAAATGAGGTAGTTCCCCTATCCCATTATAAATAGTGTAATCTATACCTTCTGGAATAAATGCTGCTAAAGTTTTTAATATGTTTGTGTTGGATGATCCTTCCCTAATACTTCCTGAAATCGCTATGATTTTTTTGTGTATACTCATATGATCCCCTCCTACAAACATCATACTTATGCAGCCATAGAAAAATCAAAAATATTGAACTATTTAACAAGCTGTACATTCATCAATTTTGTTTACATAATAATATTATGGTTTATTTTTAACCTTTTATAAAATAGGTAAGGAAACTCCATATTTGTTATCCTATTTGAGAACGGACAAATCATGTTTGTAAATGGTTTTCACGACTATTATGAATGTTGGCCAGCTGGGGTCCAATGTGAGGATTTGCTTGTAGTTGCTGCACCTGTTATCAAAGGTGAAAAGTGGGTTATGACGCAATGGATGAGTAGAAGAGCATTGTTGTAACAAGTAAATTTACCGACTTTATCATTTTAACCGAGAAGCCCTCCTCCTCTAGACCAAGTGAAGGTTGGGATAGTTCAATTCCAATCTACAATTGAAGTTTTTTGTGAAATTCATTAAAAACATACAAACAGCCATCGTTTCATGGAATGATGGCTGTTTCTGTTTACCATTATACATAATCTTAACTTGGTGGCTGCGTTATTTATAACAGCCGATCAACCTTCCTACTATACAATAGAAAACATCATGTACACTCCAACAACGAAGAAAACGGCTAATGTCTTAATTATCGTAATACCAAAAATCTCTTTATAAGCTTCTCGGTGTGTTAATCCTGTAACTGCAAGTAAAGTTATAACTGCTCCGTTATGAGGGAGAGTATCCATACCTCCCGCTGCCATTGCAATTACACGATGCAGCACATCTAACGGAATATCAAAGTTCGCTGCCGCTTCAATATATTTATCTGCCATTAAACCTAATGTAATACTCATTCCACCCGAACCTGATCCCGTCAGACCGCACAAAATATTCGTCATGACCGCTCCGCTAATTAAAGGGTTTGAAAATGTACCTGTCAAAGAATTTTGAATCATGACAAATCCGGGTAAAGCTGCTATAACGGCACCAAATCCATACTCGGCTGCAGTGTTCATGGCAGCTAAGATTGAACCACTTACGCCCACGCTTGTAATAGATTGAAACTGTTCTTTTACCGCTTGGAAGTTTAATAATATAGCAGCAAGTATTCCGATAAGAAGTGCCATTTCCACTGACCAAATACCTACGACTTGTCCCATATCAATCGTTCCGTACTCCTTCAAACCTATAGATGCAAAATCAAATCCCTTTGTATACCAAACCGGGATGAATTCTGTAAAGACTTTATTCATCACTCCGACCAGTACAAGCGGAAGAAAAGCTACCCAATAACTAGCTGGAATAACCTCGCTGGAAACAATAGGCGCTTGCACCAATTGCGCGCTAGTTGTGGCAGCCAGTTCAGAAGTGGCACCGCTTTTTCCGAAGTACCCCTCTCCCTTAGCGGCAGCCTTCTTCCTGCACCTTTCCAAATACATCATGCCACATATAAAGATAAACAGTGCTCCGATAATCCCTAATGTAGGAGCTGCATAAATATCTGTTTTAAAGAACGTAGTTGGAATAACATTTTGGATTTGAGGTGATCCAGGAAGTGAATCCATCGAAAACGTGAATGCACTGAATGCAATTGTCGCTGGAATGAGACGTTTCGGAATATCCGCCTCGCGAAATAATTGCGCCGCAAACGGATAAATCGCAAATACTGCGACAAATAAACTGACACCACTGTATGTAAGAATCGCTCCCATTAACACGATGGAAAGAATAGCTCTTTTCACGCCTATAAAATGGATGATAATTTTCGCGATTTTTTCTGCTATTCCAGTGATTTCTACCACTTTACCGAATATCGCTCCAAGCAAAAATACAGGAAAATATAATTTTATGAATCCGACCATCTTCGCCATAAAAACATTAGAAAAGAATGGTAAAACATTCGCCGGTTCCGTTAAAAATACAGCCAACAAAGCACATAACGGAGCGAATAAAATGACTGAGAATCCTCGGTAAGCTACAAATATAAGCAAGCCAAGCGATAGCAATACAATCAATAAATCCATAACCGCATTCCCCCTCAATAAAATAGATTCTCTTAAATTTACTTTACACCCTTTTATATTTATATATATTATTGCAACACCTGCCAGAGGCAGGCATTACTTTTTGTTATTTTATTTATGATGAAAAAGCGGTACCCTCTTTTCTATAAAAGCCTCCACCCCCTCTCTTACATCACTCGTTTGAAATACATGGCCGAAATTCTCAGCTTCTATTTTTAGCCCGTCCTCAAGAGAAGAAGATAATCCCTTATTGATAGATTGCTTCATCAAAGATAAAGCAGGAAGGGAAAATTGAGCCATCTTCGCGGCTAGTTCCTTCGCCTTATTCAGCGCTTCGCCACGCGGAACAACATGATTCACCAAACCAACTCGCCAAGCTACCTCGGCAGTGAACGGTTCACCAGTGAACATCATTTCTTTCGCACTTGCAGTTCCTATTAATCGAGGCAAACGTTGCGTGCCTCCCGCACCTGGAAACAATCCTAACTTCACCTCTGGAAGTCCGATTTGGGCATGTTCTTCTATAATCCGTAAATCACATGATAAGGCTAATTCACACCCGCCCCCAAGCGCTAATCCGTTAATAGCAGCGATTACAGGCTTCGACAATCTTTCTATTTTATTTAATGGATTCTGAAGCCACAATGATTTTCCCTCTGCATATTCATTCCCTTTCCCAATCCATTCCGGAAATGACTTGATGTCTCCTCCTGCAACGAAGGCCTTTTCTCCAGCGCCAGTTAGAAGTACAGCAATTACTTCATCATCCCGTTCGATTTCATCGACCACCACCGTCAGTTGCTCAACCACAGCACCGCTCAATACATTCACAGGAGGATTATCAATGATGATTGTCGCGATTCCTTTTTCTTTGGACCATGTAACAACCCGCTTATTTTCCAATTCAATCCCTTCTTTCCAATATGTAATGAGATACTTTTACTACCGTCAGCACATCAACTCGTTCTTTTAATTACATAGCCGACCTTTTCACTATCCCAAGCAGTACCGATTCCTTCCTCCTTCAGCTTGAACTTCTGAATCCGTTCCGTCGCAGTTTTTGGAAAAGTTTCACTGAACTGAACATATCGCGGCACCATGAAGTAAGCCATACGTTCTTGACACCAATCTATAATCTCTTCATGGGACATCGTTTCTCCTTTCTTTACAATCACATATAATTTGACATCCTCTTCTCCCACTTCCGATGGAACACCGATGGCCGCTGATTCAAGTACTTTCGGGTGATTATTCACTACCTTTTCGATTTCCCAAGAGGAGATATTTTCTCCACGCCTCCGGATACACTGTTTGATTCGATCGCAAAAATATAAGTAACCTTCCTCGTCTAGATAACCACGATCTCCTGTATGGAACCATCCCTCCTTCATCGCCTCTTCTGTTTTATCCCGCATTTTATAGTAGCCTTCCATGAATGCTTGTCCCTGTAAGGAACGTATAAAAATCTCTCCAATTTCACCAGTCCGCGCTTCATTTCCATCCTCATTGACAATCTTCGTCTCTACGTAAGAATAAGGCTTTCCAATAGAAGGCGGCTTATTGGCATTCAATGGATTCGTTACACAAAAACCCGTCGTTTCCGTTAATCCGTAACCTTCTACAATCTGGACGCCAAACCTCTCCTCAAACGGCTTCCAAAATCCCTTAGGCGTAGCAGCACAAGCCGTCACCCTTACAAAATTTTCATTATCGTTTTCCTTTTCTGGTTGCTTGCAGAGAATAGGAATCATAGATCCTAAAGAATTAAAAATGGTTGCGCCATGACCACGAATTTCATCCCAAAATCTAGAAGCACTAAACCGCTTGCCAAGAGCAATCGTCGCATTGGAAGAAATAGCACCGAGTACTGTATGGGCCTGGGCGTTAATATGAAATAACGGCAACGCTGTAAATAAAATATCTTTCGAACTTGCGCCAACCATATAGGTGGCAAATGACTGCGCAGAATTTACATAGGCAGAATGACTTAACATGACCCCTTTAGGTAATCCAGTCGTTCCAGAGGTATAAAGAATACTGTTAATAGAAGAGGAGGAAACAAATTCAGTTGGAAGGTGATGATTATTTGTATTCAGTACATCTTTCAATTCGATTACCAGCGGTTCTTTACCATCGTTCAAATTGATTACGCTTTCATCATTTCCGTAAACGACAATTTGAATGTCCCTTTGTATAAATGGCAAACAAGAAGCAATTTGAGGAACAAATTCCTTATCAACGATAATCAGCTTGCAATCAGAGTGAGATAAAATATACTGTAGGCCCTCTCCTTTTAAATGCACATTCAGAGGCACCGCAATTGCTCCCATAAAAGATAAAGCAAACCATACATCCAGATATTCAGGAGTGTTATGAAGCATAATACAAACCTTGTCACCTTTTTGAATACCGAGCTCACAAAATCCCGCTGCGGCTCTAGTAATTCGATGATAGAGCTCCTCATACGTAACTCTTTGTTCTTCAAATTGTAAATAGACCTTACTTGGTGTTTTTTCAATACTTTGCATAATAAAATGTGGCAAACTGTGATTTTCCAGCATTGAATTCCATCCCTTCTTGCTATAATCTTTTTTATTTATATAGCAAGAAACATGCCAAAAATCGACTCATTCTCTATTCCCTTATTCCTTCAGGGATATACCCAAGTCTCCCTTACATGTCCACCTTCACATGTCGCATTTGCGCTACAAATGATTACGATCATGTCGCATCTATAAGAAAGTGTCGCAAAAAAGAGACAGTATGTATTACTGCAAACCAAACAAAAAAAGGGCCTGTTTGCCCTTTGCTTCCTTTCACAAAATTCCATATTTTTCTATTTTACGATATAAGCTAGCCCGATGAATCCCTAAAAGCTTGGCTGCCTCTTTTATATTTCCAGCTGTCTTTTCCAAAGCCCTTGTAATCGCCCGTTTTTCAGCCGATTCCACTTCCTCCTGCAGTGAATAACTCATCTCATTCTTCTCTTGATCCACCGCAAATATTTCATGATATAACTCTTCTTCCAAATCTTTTTTCCGCAAATATACAGGAAGATGATGCACTTGAATAATCATTCCTTCTATAACATTCATCGCTCGTTCTAACACATTCTCTAGCTCCCTAATATTGCCTGGCCAATCATGCTCCATGAATATATCCCTTACTCTCTCATCCAATGAAAGAACGCTACTACCCAGCTCCCCATTCAATTTCCGAATTAAAAATTCCATTATATGTATCATATCTTCCTTTCTCTCTCGTAACGGAGGAATATCGATCGCAAACACATTCAACCTATAATATAAATCCTCCCTAAATTCCCCTCTTTGCACCATTTCACGAAGATTTCGATGTGTCGCCGCAATGAAACGGACATCAATCTTTTGAATTTTCGTACCACCAATTCTTTCAATCTCTTTCTCTTGCAACACACGCAGCAACTTCACCTGCATGTCCAAAGACATATCACCGATCTCATCTAAAAACAACGTTCCCTTATGGGCCAACTCAATCTTCCCAGGCTTACCACCTTTTTTCGCTCCTGTAAAAGCCCCCTCTTCGTATCCAAATAATTCAGCCTCCAAAAGATCCCTCGGAATCGCAGCACAATTCAAACGAATAAATGAACCCCTAGCACGCGGACTTGCACGATGTACCGCATGCGCAAAGAGCTCCTTCCCTGTACCGCTCTCTCCTCTTATCAAAACGGTAGACCGACTTTTAGAAACCTTCAAGGCCATCGTTTTAACTTCTTTCATTTTCGCACTCTCTCCTATAATACTTTGAAAGGACAACCTACCTTCTTGCAACCGCTGTAATTCAGTTTGATAGTAAGATAACTTTGATTCCATTGCACTAATCTGATCCCCCAAAGCTTTAAACTGCTGTATATCATGAAACATAATTTTACCAATCGCACCAATAACCTCACCGTCCTTAACAATAGGTATGCGAGTTGCGATAATATTCCGATTACTTATACGCTGGATATGCCCAATTTCCACCTGTCCCGTCTTCACGATAATATGCATCCTCGTATTCTCAACAACCTCCGTACAATGCTTACCTATCGCTTCCTTTGGATCATCAATCCCTAAAAATTGTGCATAAGAACCACTTAAAAAATTGACAATCCCTTGTTCATTTACCCCTAGAATACACTCCGACAGTAAATTCAAGGCATTTTCATACCGACTGATGATACTTTCCAAGGACTGTATACTTTTTTCCTTGTTTTCCAAAATGGCAATTGATCCATCTTCTTTCCCGCTCTGATATACACGGGATTCATTCATAATCAATACTTGGTTGCCCACCTTACACTCGTACTTGTACAAACTATCATTTTGATTCACTACTAGCTTTTTACGATCAGGAATAATCGTTGATATATGCTTACCTATTATTTCATTTTCTTTTTTATGTAACATGCTGCAGAATGGTTGGTTGCTGAATGTGATGATTCCATCATGACTTATGACAGCAATTCCGTTATTCATTACCTGAAGAGCCTGGCTTGTTAACTGCAAATTCATTCTTTCATCCATATGCATTTGGAAGCCCCCCCTATCAAATTGTGCTCTTTCTCGCATGTATTATATATTCATTTTAAACATTTACTTTCCTTCGGCTCTTCCGTTTGAAGTAATAATTTCTTGAACCAGTAATATAGCTGATTAACCGGTAGGTTCTTTTTTGACACCTGTCAGGTTTTAATAATCCAATTTCTTTAAATCCTTGGATGTAAGAAGATGAATCTCATGGGCTATTTACAACTTGTAGGTGAGGAATATTTGACGCTTACCTTAGATACCTAATGAGTTTTATGAAAAGTAAAAAACAGTTGATGGAGTGTCTTCCATCAGCTATTTTAATTACGAATTTTGGTGATGAAACCCATAATTATTAGATTTACTTTAGCATAGCTTCTTATCCCCCAATCCCCAACTAAACCATCTCCCATGCCCTTCCGTTTCCCCAACAGTTTCACAATATTCGTTTCCGTTAATATAATAATCAATATGAAGGTCCCGGTCCCAGATGTTGTTATATAGGTGGAATACATCACGTTTTGCACCAATGTCTTTAATTTGTTTTTCTAGCGTATGTTTTACATTTTCAGGTATTTGGTTTGCCACATGTGTATGGAAAATACAAATCACTGCATCTTCCCTTATTTGATCTGCAATGGCCGGAAGAAGTGCTACACCGTCACCTTCTATTAATCTCACTGATTTTTCTTTTACAAGCGCTGCTGCTTGATCGAATAGTTCAAGTCTTTCTTTATGTTCTGGCCAAATAAGCGCGCGTAACCATAAATAATCTTCATCGGCATTTAAATCATTCACATGTAAATCTAGTCCGATTCTTTCTACGACAGGTGGACTTTGTTTTAGAAAACGGGGCACATTCTCCCCTCTTATTTCAGAGGTTAAATGTACATTCGAATTTATATTTCCATATGTTTCATCTGTTCCGTACGAATAGCTATATTGGTCCCAGAACAGTTGTAATCCAGAACTTGTACCAATTTCAATTACCACTAACGGTTTATTCACTTTGTTAAATATGTAGCAGAAACTTGGGTATAAGTATGCACATCGTCTTACTTCATTCGTTTGAACGAGTTTCGTTTGTAATAAAGTAATGATTTCTTCTCGGTACTCATTACAGAAATCTTTAAATTGTTCAAAAGCTTTATCTAAATTTGTTTTAGCATTTTCAACTAAGCTACTATAATACGTTTTTAAATGATGGTCTTTCCCTTTTAGCAATAAATAGTGTACTGCACCTAATAATAAGTTTGGGACTGGTTGACCAGGTTGTGCGTAGGAAGCTAACGTAAGAACTTCCTCATCTTCAGAAATTTTTATTGATAAGTATTCGTATAAAGGACTCGATCCTTTACATTCATTTACAGAAAAATCCCGAAATAAGTTTGCGACTTGTTCTTTTGTAAGCATTGGTATCCCTCCTTGGTTATTTTCAGAATAATCTTATCATTTATTTGTTATTTACTCTATTTTTTCAAATTAGATGTTACAAAAATAGAATTTTACTAGTTCCCAAAGATAAAACATAAAAATAGAAGTTTTTTTGGGATAACATCAAACTGGAATTCTTCTCCAAATTCCGCTTTACTACTATGCTTTTTACCCTTATGACAGAAGAATTCTATGAAATAAAACGTTAAATAGTTTAAAATTATCAGATAACACTAGATATTTTAGTCTATTAATTATTATAATAGACTATGAGATGGTTATATAATTGAGACAAAAAAGGTAAATACCTAGGTGGGGCCTAGGCGGTGTTTTCTTTTTACGGCTTAGATATAAAAACACCTACTCTTTTTTGCCAATATAGGGGATGGAGAGATTATCATGAGCAACATGCAGCAAAAAACAGACGTTATCTTAATTGGCGCAGGAATTATGAGCGCAACGTTAGGATCATTACTTAAAGAATTGGCACCTGAATGGGAAATTAAAGTATTTGAAAAACTCGCTAATGCCGGAGAAGAAAGTTCTAACGAATGGAATAATGCTGGTACAGGACATTCTGCGCTATGTGAGCTTAACTATACGTCCGAAAAATCTGACGGGTCTATAGATATTGGTAAAGCTGTAAAAGTAAATGAGCAATTTCAACTTTCAAGACAATTTTGGGCGTATCTTGTTAAGAGAAACTTAATTCGTAATCCACAAGATTTTATTATGCCACTACCTCATATGAGTTTGGTGCAAGGAGAAAAAAATGTGGAGTTTCTAAAAAACCGTTTTGAAGCGCTTTCAAAAAACGCTCTATTCCAAGGAATGGAATTTTCTGATGCTCCTGATACATTAAAAAAATGGCTTCCACTCATTATGGAAGGTCGTAACTCTAATGAACCGATGGCTGCAACGAAAATTGACTCTGGAACAGATGTTAACTTTGGTGCGTTAACGCGCATGTTGTTTGATTACTTAAAAACTAAAAATGTCGAGCTAAACTACAAACATAGTGTTGAAAATATTAAACGTACGAAGAACGGTTTGTGGGAAGTAAAAGTACACGATATGAATAGTGGTAAAATCGAACACCATACTGCAAAGTTCGTCTTTATCGGCGGCGGTGGTGGTAGTCTACCTCTACTTCAGAAGACTGGTATTCCTGAATCAAAACATATTGGAGGATTCCCAGTAAGTGGACTATTTATGGTATGTAAAAACCAAAAAGTTGTAGAGCAGCATCATGCAAAAGTATACGGAAAAGCTAAAGTTGGCGCTCCGCCAATGTCTGTACCTCACCTTGATACAAGATATATAGACAACAAAAAAGCTTTACTGTTTGGACCATTTGCAGGTTTCTCGCCTAAGTTCTTAAAAACTGGATCAAACCTTGATTTAATTGGTTCTGTAAAACCGAATAACGTCTTAACGATGTTAGCAGCTGGTGTAAAAGAAATGGGATTAACAAAATACTTAATCCAACAAGTTATGTTATCACACGAAAAGCGTATGGAAGAATTACGTGAGTTTATTCCGAACGCTAAAAGTGAAGATTGGGATACTGTCGTTGCTGGACAACGTGTGCAAGTAATTAAAGATACTGATGCAGGTGGTAAAGGAACACTTCAATTTGGTACAGAAGTTGTTAGTGCAAATGACGGATCAATCGCTGCGTTACTTGGCGCTTCTCCAGGTGCTTCTACTGCGGTTCACGTTATGCTTGAAGTATTAGAAAAATGCTTCCCAGAACGTATACTAGCATGGGAGCCAAAAATAAAAGAAATGATCCCTTCTTATGGCGTATCACTAACGGAAAATCCAAGACTGTTCCAAGAACTTCACGCTTCAACAGGACGCACACTTGGGTTAAATGAAAAAGAAGCTGTTCACAATTAATGAATAGATTAAAAAAACGACATAATAAAAACGTCCGATATATTCGGACGTTTTTATTTTCTACTAGAAATTATACTTATCGATATTATCTTTCGTAAATACAACTCGTTCAGGTAATACGATAATACCATTTCCTTCTGCCTCATAGTCATACCCTTGAATAGAGTTCGGCTCTACTTTCACTTTTCCGATTCCTTTTACTTCAAAGCTATCCCCGACTTTTAACTTCTTCCCTTTTACAACAATTTCATTTGCAACATAAGTTGCTAGTGCACCTTGTTGTTTTACATCCCATAATCCAAATTGTTGTACTGTTTCTCGTTTCACATAATCACGCATAACGTTCGGTGTCGAAAACCCCGTTACGACTACTTTCTTATCCATTTTCAAATTCTCAGCTGCTTGTGCCATTGCTGGTAGTGCTGTTGCATCTGGACATATTACTGCGTTAATATCTGGATATGTTTTTAAAATGATCTCTCCAACTGATAAAGATTTTTGCGCATTATTTTCACCGTATTGCGTTGTTACAATTTCCCAATCCGGATATTTCTCTTTAATAATCTCTTTCGCCTTCGTTACCCACTGATTTTGATCTGTTACAGTCGGGCTTGAATAAAAGAATGCTACTTTTCCTTTATCCCCAATTTGCTTAGAAGTCATTTCAATTAATAAGTTTGCAAGTTGATCTGGTGTACCTTGGCTAATATAAAACGAACGGTCTTTCGGATTCACATCAGAATCCCACGTTAATACTGTCATCCCTTTTTTCTTTGCACGTTGTAATGATTGCGAGAGACCATCAACTGACGTAGATGAAACCATAATTGCATCATAGTTTTGGTTAATAAAATTGTTTATATATTTTACTTGCCCTGATACACTTGCCTCAGACGGTCCATCGTACTTCACTTGTACACCTAACTTATCTCCCATCTCTTTTGCACCTTCACCACCTGATGTGAAAAAGCCAACTCCCGTTAATTTCGGAATGAACGCAAATTTTACATCATCTGCTTTTTTCTTATCCGCAGTTTGGCTAGAACAAGCAATTAAACCGATTAAACAAATACACATAATAATAACAATCCCCAGTTTTCTCTTCATGACATTTCCCCCTTATGCAAATTCCTTCTTTTCCCCGTAGTGAATCGTTGTAATTTGAAATGTCTCATAATAACAGAAACAATAAGGATAATACCTATTACTACATTAGATTGTTCATTCGTTAAGCCCGTCATTTGCAAACCGTACTGCATGAGTCCTATAAAAACACTCGCTAGTACTGTCCCAATAATACTCCCTTTTCCGCCTGTAATTAGTGTGCCGCCTAATACAACTGCCGTAATAACTGGCAAAATGGTTTCACTTCCAATATCAGCACGAGCAGAACCGAAATACGCTGTTAAGAAAGCTCCTCCTAATCCACCTCCTAACCCAGAAAGTACGTAAGCAGTAATCACTACTTTCTTCGTTCGAATTCCGGAATATTTCGCCGTACTTTCATTTGCGCCAGTTAATTTTGCGTGGCGACCGTATGTTGTACGGTGAAACAATATCGTAAATACTATCGTTAAAATGACAAGGAGCCATAATAAATTAGGTATACCGATAAAACTACCATTTGCCAGTTGCACATACGAATCTGGTAAACCACTTATTCCTTCATAGCCCGCTGCACCCGAACCACCTGAAATAACAAGGGCGATTCCTGCATATAAAAACATCGTTCCAAGTGTAACGACAAGAGGTTCTACATCTGTCATTTTTATAATAAGTCCATTTAATCCGCCCGCTATGCAACTTATTACGAGCGCAATGATAACGGCTAACAGTATAGGCATGCCATTCATCCAAAGTACTCCGATAAGAATCGAAGTAAGCCCCATAATAGATCCTACTGAAACATCAATTCCGCCAGTTACAATGACAAATGTCATCGGAATAGCCGCGATTGAAATAATGAGGAAATCGTTCATACTAAAAAGGAGGTTACTAATGTTTAAGAAATCACTATTTATGAAACTAAAGAGAATGAATTCTACGAGAAGCAATATGAGAAGAACCCCTTCCCATCTATACAAGCTACGTATTCCCCTCATAGATTCACCCTCCTTTCTTCTAATTGCCGGAGTTTCTTCCATTTTTTTAAGACACTATCTAATATGATGATGAGTAAAAGTAAAAATCCTGAAATAGCACTATTCCAAAATGCAGGTATTTTTAAAAAGACGAGTGAACTGCTTATCACTTCTAAGAAGAATGCACCTAATGCCGCTCCAAATATTGAACCTGTTCCTCCTTTTAAATGAATACCACCTAAAACAGCAGCAGCGATAACTTGCAATTCTATCCCTGTACCTGTTTGATTTGGAACGAATCCAATATTCATTACGAATATACATCCAGCGAACCCAGCGCTTATGCCTGATATGATAAACGCGTATATTTTCACTTTATCTACATGTATTCCAATAAGCCTTGCACCATCTTCATTATCACCGACCGCATAAAAATATCTTCCAATTTGAACTTTCATTAAAAAGAAATATAGCAGCAGTAATATGATAAGAACGGTCCATACCGTTATCGGAATCCCTAACATCATAATAGAAGAAATTTGTTTATACTCATTCGGAATATCTTCAATCCACTTTCCGCCCGTAAATATTAACATTACGCCTCTAATAATCCCGAGCATTCCTAATGTCATAATGATAGCTGGCACCCTAAATTTCGTAACGCCAATTCCGTTTACCATACCAATAAGGGCGCTAAGTATAATTGCCGCAAATATTGAAATAAAGGCACTGTATCCATCTGTTAACAACATCCCGCAAACCGCAGCGCTTAATCCCATAATAGATCCTACTGATACATCTATATTTTTCGTAAACAATACGAAAGATTGACCAATTGCCAAAACAACTAAAATAACGCTTGATTTCATAATTAAAGATAAAGAGCTAAACTGAACAAAACTAGGGTTCATTACTCCAACGAAGGCTATGTAAAGAAGTAATAAAATAATAATAGACGTCTCATGCATTTTAAATAAACGGTTCACTCCGTTACACCTCCCTTTCCTCCGTACGCAAGGCGTGTAACTTCATCAATACAAATTTCCTTCTTCTCCAAATGAGAGACGAATTCTCCGTTTCTCATCACATAAACACGATTCGCTAATTGAACGATTTCTTCCATATCTGAAGAAATTAATATGATCGCAAGTCCCTCTCTCTTCAAACTTTGTATCGTTTCGTATACTTCTAGTCTTGCTTTCGCATCAATACCACGGGTCGGTTCATCAAGAATAATCACTTTCGGATTACATGCAAGATATTTCGCTAACACGACCTTCTGTTGGTTCCCACCTGATAAAGACGTCATTTTCTCATTCATATGAGGGACAACAATTCTAAACTGTTTTATATACAACTCTGATAAAGCGCTTTCTTTTTTGTTATTTAAAAAGAAGCTACTCATACTGTTTAAAGATGCAGCTGTTATATTTTCTTTCACAGACGCAATTGAAAAAATGCCATTCCCTGCCCGGTCCTCCGGTACATACACCATACCTTCCTTTATTCGCTTATGTACCGAATACTTCGTAATGGATTTTCCCTCTAATAAAACAGAACCTGATTTCAAAGGCATTAATCCAAATATTGATTCAGCTAATTCAGTCCTACCTGATCCGACGATACCTGCAATCCCGACAACTTCTCCAGCGTGTACAGTTAATGATACATTTTGAAACGCATAGCTTGACGCATTCGTGACATCTAATAGTTTTTCCGAATGCTCTGTTTCCTCTTGTATGATCTCTTTTTTCTCCTCAAATTTATATCCTTTCGGTAATAACCCCTCCATTAGCATGTCATATGTATACCTTGATACATCACCTTGACTTACAATCATTCCGTCACGTAAAATTGCTACTTTATTCGCAATTTCAAAGATTTCTGGAAAACGATGCGTAATGTAAATCATGCCAATTCCTTTTTCTTTTAAACTTTTCATCAACACAAAAAGACTCTTAATTTCGTGAGTTGTTAATGTCGATGTTGGCTCATCTAAAATAAGAATCTCAGCTTCCCTTATTAATCCCCTCAATATTTCTACTAATTGTTGCTGGGCAATGGATAACGATAATCCTAAATCCTGAAGTTGAATGTTCCAGCCTAAGTCTTCTAGCAACTTATTAATTTTATTTCGAAGTTCTTTCTTTTTCGCTTTCATTCCGATACAAATATTCTCTTCAATTGTCATATGCGGAAAGATGAGTGGCTCTTGTGGTATTAAATATATGCCATGTTGATGTGCTTCTGCTGTGTTTGAAAACTGTTGTATTTCCCCTTTCACATACATCTTGCCAGCATCGTATGAATACAAACCCGTTAATATTTTCATTAATGTTGATTTCCCGGCACCATTTCCTCCGACTAAAGCGTATACATCTCCACGCTCTAATTGTAAATTGACTTCTTTTAATACGAGTTGACCTGAAAAAGATTTACTCATTTTTGTAACTTCTAATAAGGGCACGTTCTCCACATGTTGTCACCTGCCTTTATGCAGAACATTTTTTGAGAAAATGATTTTTTGTTCTACTTGTTTTGTAGCATTGTATATTTATTTTTTCATATCTAGAACACTTTTTTCACTGGACTATTTTATCGCTTCAACTGGAATAAACAAAATAACGAACACATATGTTTAAGCAGTGGTCAATTGTTGAAAGGGATGAAGAGTATGTCACAGCTCAACTTTGAAGACAATTTGTTAACAAAAGTAGCTTGGTACTATTATAAAGATCAATTAACCCAGCAAGAAATTGCTTCACTTCTTCACATTTCAAGAAATAAAGTCGTTCGGTTGTTAGATAAAGCACGGACGGAAGGTGTCGTCACATTTCACGTAAAAGGTACTGGTTTGCACTGTTTAAGCATCGAACGTGACCTTATGAAAAAATTCCATCTAAAAGATGCTTTCGTTATTCCAACGCCAACTGAGGATTATGCATTTTCACTCGGAAAAGCTGCCGCACAATATTTAGAAACTCATCTGCAACAAGGAGATTTACTTGGGATTGGCTGGGGAGAGACGATAAGTAAAATGCTAGAAAACATTCATTTTGATAGCTCTATGAATCTTTCAATCGTTACTCTTACAGGAGGCGTAAATCACTATATTCCAAGAAACCAAAGCTATTTAAACTACATGCAAGGCGATCTTCATATTATTCCTACCCCTTTTCTTACATCTACAAACGAAATGACGCAAATTATTCTATCTGAACCGAGCGTGAAAGATATGCTTCACGTCGCTTCACTCGCTCATACAGCAGTAGTTGGCATTGGAAGCTTATCTCAAGACGCCACAATTGTGAAAGAAGAAAAACTAACGCTACGTGAAATGACTTATATACGTAGTCAAAACGGGGCCGGAGATATTTTAGGGCAATTTTATAATACTAACGGAAAACAATTAGAACTTCCTCATCATAATCGTCTTATCGGCACACCACTCTCTGTTCTTCAAAATATGAAACATGTCGTTGGTGTAGCTGGCGGTACGGAAAAGATAGATGCAATTTACGGCGCCTTAAAAGGAAAGTTCATTCATACATTAATTACGGATGAAGAAACTGCCCTCTCCTTATTAAGAAAGGAAGGTGACTCTTAATGTCTACTCTATTAGCTTACGACGCTGGTACAGGGAGCATTCGAGCAGTTCTTTTTGATTTAAACGGTAATCAACTTGCCGTTAGTCAAAAAGAGTGGGTTCATAAATCAGATAGTCGTTACCCTGGTTCTATGAATTTTGATGTAACAGAAAACTGGCAGCTCGTTCAAAAATGTACGAAAGAGGTTCTTCAAAAAAGTAATACGTCCCCCTCTTCTATTAAAGGTATTAGTGCAACGAGTATGCGTGAAGGCTTTGTTTTATACGATAAAAACGGGCAAGAAATATGGGCTTGTGCAAATGTTGATGGCCGCGCATCAGCGGAAGTTAGTGAGCTAAAACAAATTCGTTCCGAAATTGAAGAAGGTTTATATAGAAAATCAGGTCAAACTTTTTCGTTAGGTGCTTTACCTCGCTTACTTTGGATTAAAAAACATGAACCAGACGTGTACAAAAACATTCATTCCTTTACGATGTTAAACGATTGGATTTTATATAAATTGTGCGGCGCACTGCAAATTGATTCTTCAAATGGATGTACATCCGGTATATTCGATTTACAAAATAGAGCTTGGGATAACTGGGTTGCTGAGCAATGCGGTCTTACTCTAGCCTTTTCTCCAAAAGTAAATGAAGCTGGTACAGTTATCGGAAATATCACAAAACGAAGTGCTGAATTAACAGGATTACATGAAGGAACACCGGTCGTTGCTGGCGGCGGTGATGCTCAAATGGCATCACTCGGAACTGGAGTTGTTAAGCAAAATCAAACATTAATATGCGGGGGTAGCTTTTGGCAGCAAGAAGTAAATATAACAAAACCAGAAACTGATCCAAATGCGGCGATTCGTGTTAATTGCCACGTCATTCCTAACCTATGGCAATACGAAACAATCGCCTTCTTCCCTGGCCTTGTTATGAGATGGTTTCGAGATGCTTTTTGCCAAGAAGAAAAAAGGCTCGCTGAAAAACTCGGTGTAGATGCTTATGAATTACTAGAAGAACAAGCAAAAGAAGTACCTGTAGGTTCACATGGCATAATCCCCACTTTTTCAAATGTAATGAATTATATTTCTTGGCGACATGCTGCACCATCCTTTTTAAATTTAAGTTTAGATGCTGAAAAATGCGGTAAGAAAGAAATGTTCCGCGCAATTGAAGAGAATGCCGCCTTCGTTACACTCGGCAACTTGAAATTAATAGAAGCTCTCACAGGTAATTTCCCTTCTGAAGTAACCTTTGCTGGCGGCGCTGCTAAAGGTAAACTTTGGCCACAAATACTAGCAGATGTCCTCGGAATCCCTGTTAAAGTACCCGTTGTAAAAGAAGCCGCTGCTTTAGGTACGGCAATTGCCGCTGGAGTTGGCGTAGGCATTTTTGAATCGATGGAAGAAACTGCCGAACAATTTGTACAGTGGGAAAACACATTTAAGCCAAACGCTGAAAATCATGAGCTTTATAAAGGATTCTATGAAACATGGAAAACAGTGTATGCTAGCCAACTTTCTTTAGCTGATAAAGGCCTCACATCACATATGTGGATTGCCCCAGGTGCGCTGTAACACATTACATAAAGGAGTGATTTCTATGCTTAAAGTGAATGAGGATGATTTCACCTATCGCTTCGGTGATAACGGGCCTAAATATTTAATACAAGGTCCAAATATCGATCTTGGCCTAGTCGTTATTCAGCCTGGGCAAGAGTTTCAAAATCACTATCATACAACTTGCGAAGAAGTCTTCTATGCGTTAGAAGGCGAAATAGATTTCTATGTGAATAACGAGAGAGTTCCGATCAAACAAGGTGATGTCTTGCAAGTTCGACCTCATGAATCTCATTATCTTATTAACCATTCCGATAAGCCTTTTAAAGCTGTTTTTATAAAGTCACCACATTTACCAAATAAAGATACTGTACAAACTGAAAATCCAACATTAACGAAGGAGTGATTCCTAATGACTTGGGGATTTAAAAATCGATTAAATACAATTTTACCTGACGGCAGAGCAGTTATGTTAGCGATAGATCACGGCTACTTTTTAGGACCGATTCACGGACTTGAACAACCGTTAGAAACAGTTAAAAACTTGCTTCCATATACAGACTCCCTCTTTTTAACACGAGGTGTACTCAGCTCCTGTATACCTGAAAACTGCAGCACACCGATGGTTATGCGTGTATCAGGCGGGGCAACTGTAGTCGGCAAAGATTTAGCGAATGAAACAATTGTTACACCTGTGAAAGAAGCAGTAAAACAAAACGCAATTGGCGTCGGCGTTTCTGTCTTTGTCGGATCAGACTATGAAACACAAACTGTTTCAAATCTCGCAAATGTAGTATCTGAAGCTCACGATTACGGCCTGCCAGTACTCGGTATTACCGCCGTTGCGAAAGAATTACAAAAACGTGAAGCTCGCTTCCTAGCACTCGCTTCCCGCGTATGTGTTGAAATGGGAGCTGACATTATTAAAACATATTACTGCGAAGGATTCGAAAAAATTACGAGCACATGCCCTGCCCCAGTCGTAATCGCGGGCGGCCCAAAACTAGATTCAATCGAAGACGCATTAAACATTACGTACAATGCGCTGCAAGAAGGCGCAATCGGCGTAGACATGGGCCGAAACATATGGCAGTCCGAACATCCAGCTGCGATGATTCAAGCAATTCATGGCATTGTGAAAAATAGATTGAATGTGAAAGAGGCGCTGGAACTATATAATGATGTAAAAAATTAAGGGGAAAATGACAGACTATATATTATAACCGGTTCGGTTCAGGGGTGTAAAACTTGTTTTGACACTCAAAATACACAAAGAAAAGGATGGCAAGTGCCATCCTTTTTGACATACATTGAACTTTTATTGTTTTCAAGTTAACTTCTTCGACTAACGAGCCAGAAATTTTAATCAACCTTTAACTTTATAGCTTTTGTAGCAATAAAAGTTTTAATATGCTTATCTAATATCCTTGTTCCACCAAAATCATCCTCATAAAAACCCATTACAACAAAACCAGCTTCAATTTGACCTTGGATTTGATCTTCTAGAGTATGTGCGTATTCTATTGTTTGATTTGAATTAATGTAATCTTGAACTTCATCCTCTGGTAAATAATCCAATGTTGATGAAGGTATTGAATGTTTAACATCCAAAATACCTTTTTGTTCTTGATTGTCATCAAAAATCCATAGTAAAGGATTTGTAAATCCAGAAATAAGAATACCTTTATTCTTTAAAACCCTTGAAATCTCATTCCATACAAGATGAACATCTTTTACAAACAAATTAGAAACAGGATTTACGACAATATCAAAATATTCATCTTCAAAATCACTAAGGTCTGACATATCTCCTTGTACTGTTTTTAAAGTTAATCCATCCCGTTCCGCTACCTTTTCATCTTGTTCCAATTGCTTCTTAGATATATCAGTAACTGTTACATCTGCTCCAGCAGCAGCCAGTACTGGTGCTTGTTGCCCTCCACCTGATGCTAAACAAAGTATCTTTAATCCCTCTAATGACTTCGGAAACCAATCTCTAGGAACTGATTTTTCTGTGGTGACTGTGATCTCCCATTCACCTGATTTACTTTTTTCAATAACCTCACTACTTACAGGTTGAGTGTATCTCGAACCTTCTTCAACCTTCTTATCCCATGCATTACTGTTTTGTTGTGTAGTATCCATTATAATGATTCCTCCTAACTATCTAGTTGCATTTTAATTGTGACATTATTAACTATTTATACCCTTTTTCTATTAACCTGCCGATAGTTAATAAATGGTTTTCTATATTTATTTTAACACATAAACATCCTATTTTTCGCAATATTTAAATTAATTGATTATATTGTAAAAAATGAGAATTGTTTCAGTTATAATAAAATATGAAACCAAAAATAAAGGAAAAGAGGAATGATTATGCAACGAATGTCTTTTGAACGCCCTACTGATCATTACGATGAACGCTTATACTCTATTGATGAAAAAATTTGCGCCCTATTAAAAGAAAGAAAAGAACTTTCGAATGGGAACCCAGGATTTCCGCCTGATGAGGCTACTTCTAATTGGGCAAAGCAGTACGGATTTTATCCAAACTATTTAAATTCATTATTCTCTTCCATGATGGACGAAGAAGAATTTAAACCTCGGGTTGAACCGGCTAAGTTTAAAAAACATATACCCGTTTTAAAAACTTATGAACGTAATGGAACAGTATATACTGTAACCTTTATTCGTCAATATTCTAATGCTAGCGTAATTTACTTATATAAAGAATGGGATTCGAAAAACAAAATACTTAATGAAATAAATACACATAGCCTTGTTGAATTATCTATAAATACTACATACGATTGCTGGTCAGAAGGATGGACTGGAACAGATGGACATGTTAGCTACCAATTTGTAGTTTCCCCTACTCTTCCTAATAATCTCTCTGGAATTAGCTTATTATTTAAAGAACAAAGTATGCCATTTATGAAAGATCAAGCTATGCTTGAGTTTGAAATTCGGTTAGATTAATAAATAAATAAATAAATAAAGGAGCTGTCTCATAAGTCGGATTTCTGACTAAAAGATGCGTTATTTTATCCCTTTTAATCTATTTATCTAAAGGCGTGTATTTATAGTGAAAAATGAAAAGAAGATCGGAACTGAAAGGCTGATTAAGGAACTATTGGGTAGTAATAAAGTTACTCCACTAAAGGGCCATATTGTGTAATTGGAATATGATTAATAGAGAAGCAGAATGTTTTATACTAATGTAGAATGCTTATCTTGAATCTTTGCGAAAGGAATGTCTATATATGTCTAAAATGGTTAACATGCTTTCTATTTTATGGCTCCTCAAAACGAGAAAACAATTGACTGCTAAGGAATTAGCAGAGGAATTAGAAATCAGTATTCGTACGGTGTACCGCTATATTGATGCTCTGTGTGCAAGTGGAGTACCAATTATTTCAGATGCAGGGCATAATGGTGGGTACAGTTTACTGAATGAGTTTACAAAGGCACCTTTGTTTTTTAATTTGGATGAGCAGAAAGCGCTTGTCCATGCTGCAAAATTTGCAATAGATGCAGGGTATCCCTTTAGTGAAGCGCTAGATGCATCAATTTCTAAATTGAAAATGTATACAAACGAGGAACAATTGAATCATATCAATCGTCATTTAAGAGGGTTTGAAGTCATCCATCCTACTGTCGAACCCTCTTTGAAATCTATTCTTCAAGATTTAGAAATTTCTGTTGCCGAAAGTTATAGGTTATTTATTGTTTATCGTAAGGGGGGAGAAATCGAACCTCAATCACGTCATATTGATCCTTATGGTCTTGTTTATTGGAAAGGCAAGTGGTACACAGTGGCTTATTGCCATCTGCGTAAAGAAATTCGAAGTTTTCGAATCGATCGTATTCAATCATTATCCAGAACAGATAAAAAATTTGATCGGCCCTTGGAATTTTCAGCGCGTTCTTTCTTTCTAAAAGACATTTTACCTGATTCAAACCAACTTAAAGAACTCATTTCTGTCCGTATCCAAGGCATGCCACATGCGCTTGATGATTTATGTCAGCATTGGTTATTTAACCATGCTTTAATAGAACGAAAAAACAATCAAGCTCTTTTTAAGGTTGATATAGAGTCTATTCATACTTTTGTACCTTACTTCCTTCTCCCTTATGGTAAATCTATTAGCATTCTGGAACCAACTTTATTACAAGAAAGATTGGCAACTATCAGCTTTGAATTATTCAATCATTATAAAAACCCTTCACTTCACTGACCGTAATTGTCAGTGAAGTTTTTTTATAATGTACATGTAGCGAATTAAATTTTTAGGAGGCATAAAAATCATGAAGAATTTGATGTATGAATTTTATATTGCAGGCTCACCAGAGGCAGTTTGGAAGGCATTGATCTCTCCTGAGGGTACAAAACAAATTTATTATGGGTCCATCATTCGATCTACATTTCAAGTGGGCGATCTCTTGGAATATGTAGGTCCTGGATTAGATGGAAATGAAACGGTGCATGTATACGGAAACGTATTGGAATATGAACCAAATCAGTTACTTCGATTTACTCACTATCCTGGAAAGTCTTATATGAAAGATGATCGTGCATTTGAGTCAAGAATTTCTTATATTCTAAAACCTATTGGATCATGCACGAAATTAATACTCATTCATGACCAATGGAAAGAAGATGATCCTTATTATGAGAACAGCAACAAGGCCTGGTGGATGATATTAAATAATACAAAGACTTTAGTAGAAACAGGAAGTACACTAGACTTTGGTGAAATCTCATAGGTCCATCATAAATGATTTAACAGAAAGAAAATATTGGATTTCAGCTCCTGAACGAATTTGTATTTTAAGAATTATGTTTTTTGGCCTAGCTCACTGATTGTGAAGTAAACAACTTAAATGTGACTTAAAAAACTTAACCGTGACCTAGAATTTTTCTATATAACTGATTTCTTTGAGAAAATGATTAAACTTTTTTATAACACCATAACTGAAAACTGCTAGAGAATAATCCATTTTGATTATTCTCTTTTCAAAATGGATTATTCTTATTTACCATATAATATGGGTTTGTGGAGTGTTTTTGATTAAACTTTATTTCAAGTCAACACATTGATACCTCCATATTTCCCCTATTATTTATCTTAACTAAAAAAAACAGCTAGTTAACCTGTTAAGTGAGAGTAGTTCAAATGATTAAATTTAGCTTTTTGAATAACGAGCATTATGATAACAAGCCCCTTCCCAAACTCGATAAGGGGCTATATATACACCTTCAAACAATTACTCTTGATGAATGCTATTTAGTTTTGAAACTTTCTTACCATCTCTATAATCAAGGCAAGACACTTCAATTAACAATCCATTAAACATTGTAAAATAAAAACCATAACTACTACCTCTCATTGTATAAGGTTCCTTGTCTATTTCAATGCCTCCGGCTACTAAACGATTATATGCTCGATCAACTTCACTTGAAGTTTCCACCAAAAAACCAATATGAAAAGCTTCAGGATATGTAACGTCCTTTTTCCCCTTGAACGCTTTTGGATCACTTAACACCAGTATAAATCCATTCTCATCACTCATCACTACAAGCGCCTTTCCCTTTTGCTCCAAAAATTGAAAATCAAAAAATGTTTCAAAGAAATGTCTAGCTTCTGATAAATCATCAACACATAGATTCAAATGATTCAACCTCATTCACCCATCTCCTTTTAAACAGGGGTTATACAGAAGTATATTGACCCATATTGATAACACTTGAATGTTTAAGGGAAGGTATTCAAGTGTTCATTTTTTAATATTCTAATACTTTATTCTATCGTCTAGAACGTTTTTTTAATGCAACATTTGGAATACAGTAAATGAAATTATATGAACGATTCGACACGGAATCTCGATTTACCGATAAAGATTGACAATCGTAGTAATCTACTTAATTCTTTGTGCAATTGGGTGATCATCTTTTAGTTGCAGCAGGTCCCATAAATTCCCGTATAAATCCTTAAACACTGCAACAATTCCATATGATTGCTCTTTCGGTTCTCTCACAAATTCTATTCCTCTTGAAATCATTTCATTATAATCTCTCCAAAAATCGTCAGTATTTAAGAAAAGAAAAACTCTACCACCTGATTGGTTACCAATAAAGGGCTCTTGTTCAGGTTTAGATGCCCTAGCTAGTAATATTGTGGTGCCGACTGAACCTGGAGGAGATACCACTACCCAACGTTTGTTTTCTTCTGGCTGATAAATATCTTCAACTAATGTGAAATTTAGTTTCCTTGTATAAAACTCTATTGCCTCATCATAGTCTTTTACTACTAATGCAATATGCACTATCGATTGAACCATTACTGTCCCTCCTAATCTTACTCACTAATCGAGTTTATATTATAACATTTCTAATTTTAACCTGTCCGTTAATTCTTCTTACATCACATACGAATCATTCTCTTTATTCAATGTTAATAACCATCTATCAGTAAACAGATAGATGGTTATATATTTGAAAAATTATAATTAAACAAATGTATTATTACGACTTCTGATAAGCCGATTTCGATGATTTCACATAATAAACCCCATGTTCAACGTTAATGATATGATCTGGTTTTGGTTTACCGCGGCCCGCTCTATGTCCAGCTAAATGCTCTTCACTTGTTTCCCAGTTTTTCCATGCTTCTTCAGATTCCCAGCGAATCATAACTACAACTTCTTCATCTCCGCGTCTCACTTTTTTCACGAGAACACTTAAGTCGATGAAGCCTTCAAATTTTTCAATAATGCCTTCTCCTGTAAAACGCTCTACAACTATATTAGATGTACCTTCTTTTACTGTAAATGTTTTAGTTTCGATAAACATATAATCCCACTCCCTTTTTTATAATACGAATACTAGTATTCTTCCATTATAATTGATTATGATAATTATTTTCAATTATAAAGTTTTAAATTTTTAGAATTATGCAGACTTCTCCGCAATCGACTCATCCAAAAATTTAAAATATGGAAGCAATATCCCTATTAAAGAAGTAACACATATAATCGAACCTATGATAAAGTATAATATTCTCACTCCCCACATTTCACTCAGTATTCCCCCAAGAAACACACCTAATGGCATTGCCGATCGTATGAAAAATAATCGCACTGAAAATACTTTTCCTATCATATTATTTGGGACTGTTTGTTGGCATATCGTCGTGTTATGAACATTGAAAAATGCAATACATATACCAGCAATTACTTCAATTATTACCGCAATTATAATACTATGATTGAACCCTAGAGAAATGTATGTGAGGCCCCCTATAAACAATCCTCCGAGCATAAGTATACGCCGACTTTTATATGTTACTTTTCCAACTAATATGGAACCAACTACATAGCCAAGCGGGAAACCTGCCATGAAGTAACCGTACTCCGCATATCCCGCTGCCAGGTCATCTTTTATATAAGGAAGGTTTGTGACCATCGTTACCCCTACTCCAAACTGTACGAAAGTAAGAAATACACCGAGCCAAACGATTATTGGTTTTGTGAAAAAGTATGTAAAACCGTGAAGAAACTGTTCTAGCCACGTTTTTCTCAATTTTTGTTTTACTCTTTTTTCTTTTATGAAAAGTAACAATCCTCCACTAATGAATAGACAAACACATACGAACAACATTGTTAATTTGATTCCAATGAATTTAATAACGATACCACCTAATACTGGCGCAAGAAACATCATAAGACGAGTCATCCCATCAATATATCCATTTGCATCTTGAAGCTGTTCTTTACTTACAACGCTCGGTGTAATCGCTTGACTTGCAGGTGTATAAAGCGGTGTAATGAGCCCTATTATAATTTGAACGACATACACGTGCCAAACTTCTATACTACTAGTAACTAACATGACTAAAGGTAGTAAGAAAACAGATGCCCGTATCCATTGTGAAAAAATCATAATCCACTTTCGGCTCCATTTATCAATAAATGGACCACTTATTAGTTGTAGTATGAGTGACGGGATAAAATATAATAGCCACATGCTGCTTAATGCTGTTTTTGATCCTGTTAATTCATAAACGAGAATTGAATTACATAACGTCCCAAAAGCCCCGCCTAATTCTGAAATTGCACTACCTATCCACATAAAAAAGAATGAACGGTTTTTCAATACACTTTTCACTATATCTCACCAACTTTTCTATTAAATTCCTCCCTTTATGTACATTCTCGTTGTATATTATCTATTCAAAAATGTATCTAATTCTTTCGCTAAAGACTGCACTGCTTTCTTTCTCAACACATATTTTCCGTCTTGAATATCAACTAACTTTGCTGAACGTAAAAGTTTCAAATGATGATGTACTGTCGATTTTCCTAGTTGTAATCTTTCCGTTATTTCTTGCAGCGTACGCTCTTGTTCAAATAGTAGTTTTACAATACGGAGCCTTGCCTCGTCCCCGAGCGCCTTATGTTTATGAACTAAAAAATAATTCGGTTCGTATGGATCTTCAGGATGTATACTTTCGTTCGCGACTGGATAATGAAATACTTTCGTATCTTCAATATCCGCTTCTATGTTCCACGGTCTGTACGTCATTTGCGGGATAAGAAGTACGTGATGGACACTTGGCTCTGGCATATAGTTCACTCCACCAGTCGCCCACTCGACAAACTCTTCCGGTTTCATCTTTTTATTCATTTCATTTTTCGCTTCATAATCTCGCTGTAGTATAGAAACAATTTCTTCTGCCTCTTTTTTAACAACACAGTCATACCACCCTGTCATAATGGCGATTAAATGCGTTTTTAGTTCGCGCACATCGACATGACATATAAACTCAATATACGTAGAGAAAAACTGATGATCATGTGTCAGTTCCTTTAGTTCATGTATTACAGATACTTCTCCGCTTGCAGCTAAACGTCTTTTCGCTTGATACGCTTCTCCTAAAAACGGTAAACATATATACTTTAAATCTTCTTCTAAAAGTGAATCGATATTTGCAATAAACTGTGATAGATCCTGAAAATCTCCCTCATACAATAACTGAAGCAATGCTTTCCATGTATTATTTTCTTCTACAAACTGTAAATGCTCTCTCATCTCTACCGATAATGATTGTCTAATTTCTTCCCATTCGCTTTGAGATTTTTCAAGCGTGTCGATTAACCTCTTATGCGTAATTGCCGCAATGCCAAGTGCGCATTCGAAAAGTATCGAATACTTCATTTGAACGTTGTACGTTTCCCTCTTTCTACTCGTTACGTGAAAGACTTCCATTTTATCCCCTCCTTATTTGCTATGTATTGAATTCTATATTTATCGAATTATACCTTCTAACTTTTTAGAATTATAAAACTTTCTGAAACTTTATATTGCTACAAGTTTTTAAATTTAAGCTGCAGTTAATTTTCTTGTTCAACTATGAGGCAGGTTTCTTGAAGAGAAAGGAGAATTTATTACATTTAGAAAAATGATTTAGAAAGCATAAGTTTATTTCTACAATTACTACAACGACGCCATATTGTTCTTTTAGAAACTTCCAAACATCAATCAGATAATAAGTAGGTCCGTTTCTACCTACTTTCTCTAACACTTATTGTTGGTCTATCTCATAGTTAAGGAGGCTATACGAATGGGTAAAAAAGAAATATTACAAAATGGAGTCAAGCAAGTTTTTTACGAAGAAGAATGGTACCCACCGATATCAGAAGCGTTAAAGAATCTTACCGCTGCCCAAGCATGTTGGCACCCAGAAGGAAAGGCCAGTAATACGATTTGGGAAAATGCAAACCATTTACTAATCTTTAAAGAGCGCTTACTTTCCCGCTTACATCAAGATGACACATTTGTTGCTCCACAAAATAATGATGACACGTTTGTCCAAGGTGGACCTAATGATGATGAAGCGTGGCAACAAACAGTGAAGCGAACGCTTCAAGTACATGATGCCTTGCAATCTTCATTAACATCCCTTCAAGAAGCAGAACTGGATCAACCAAGTCCGTCTCTACCAGTTTGGTAACAATATCTGAATATCCTTTTGCACGATGCTTATCATACAGGACAAATTATACAACTTCGTAAACTCCAAGGTTCATGGCCATCGCATCGTTCATATTTATAAACAATGATTAAAGATGATAGACCAGCATATGATTCTATATTTGGCAGAATAAGTACAAAAAAAGGCAAATGAGATTCTAACTCTCATTTACCTTTTTTGCATGTTGGAGAAACGTCCTACATAGATAAAATAAAACTTTAATCAGTGGGATTTTGTCCATCCCCCACTGATTATCAACCAAAACCAATCGGACATTTCTGGGCCATTATCTCCGACCTCACTTCCTCGCATTCGCCGAGTTTTAAGGTAGGAGTCTTACCGCCCATTAATACGGGATAAAAAATTCATTCACACTTATTAATTCATCTGTGCATCGTTCAATAGCCCAATTATTTCACTCAACATTTCTTCTGTAAAAGCACCTGCGCTAAAGTTCACTAATGCTCGTAATGGCATATAGTTCAGCATAGCATCCATCATTTCAGAGGCATCACTATCCCCTTCAGTCATACTACCAAACGGACTGTCTTTTAATGCTTTTTCCATAAGTCCTTTTGCTATTGGTGCTAAAATTGGATCCGTAAATATGTCCCCAAGTAACGTATTACGATGCACTGGTTTTTGAATTATAGTCGTTGATTGAACATACATGCTATCCTGTAAAACGATCTCTTTTGAAGACTTTCCTACTAAAATTTCAAATTCACCTGTTTCAACATGCCAGTCCTTTAATTCAACATTATAATAAGTAAATGATCTTTTATTTAAAGTAAAGCTAACCGTTTTTTCTTCTCCCGGCTGCAATTCTACTTTTTCAAATCCTTTTAGCTCTTTTTCAGGACGGGTCATACTGCTTTCAACATCTTTTATATAAAGCTGAACAATTTCTTTCCCTGCTCTACTACCAGTATTTTTCACGTTCACAATGATAGAAACAGTTTCCGTATCCGTTATCTCTTTCTTATTTATTGAAAGATTACTATACTCAAAATTTGTATAGCTTAAACCAAAACCAAATGGGAACAACGGTTCAATATTTTTCGCATCGTAATAACGGTATCCGACGAACACACCTTCTTTGTATTCTACTTTGTCACCTTCACCAGGGAAGTTTAAGTAAGAAGGATTATCGCTTAACACTTTCGGGAATGTTTCCGCTAATTTCCCGCTTGGATTCGCATCACCAAATAATAAATCAGCAATCGCTCCGCCTAATGCTTGTCCACCTAAATAGCCTTCAAGTATTCCTTTTACTTTACCTATCCATGGCATTTCAATTGGAGCACCGTTACTTAAAACTACAACGATATTACTTTGAACTTCAGCAATAGCCTCAATTAATTGCACGTGATTTTCTGGCATCTGTAAATGTTTTCGATCAAAGCCTTCAGATTCATAACGATCTGGAAGTCCAACGAAAAGGACCGCTGTATCTGCTCGCTCTGCTATTTTTTTCGCTTCATTAACCATGCTTTCATTTACATCATCACTGGCAATGTCATAGCCTTGGGCAAATAATATGTTCGTTTTTTCACCTGATACAGTTTCAATTTCTTCAAGAATACTTTCAAGATTTGTTGGATTAATATGAGAGCTTCCGCCGCCTTGAAAACGCGGTTGCTTTGCAAATCCTCCAATTACTGCTACCGTTCCCTCTTTTTTCAGCGGAAGAATTGCATCTTCATTTTGTAACATAACCATACTTTCACTTGCAACTTCTCTTGCAAGCTGATGATGCGCATCCTTACTATACACAGCGTTTTCTAATTGGTTATCATAAGCTTTAAAAATAATGTCAAGAAGACGCTCTGCTGCTTGATCAAGTTTTTCTACAGATAGCTCACCACAGTTAACTGCATCAACAATTTTCTTCTCACCAATTCCAAAGCTTGAAGGCATTTCTAACTCCAAGCCGTTCGCTAAACTTGCAACACGCTCATTTACCGCACCCCAATCAGAAACGACAAAACCTTCAAATCCCCATTCATCTTTTAAAATATCATTTAATAAATAGTTATTTTCCGAAGCGTATTCGCCATTTACCTTGTTGTAAGCGCTCATTACTGTCCAAGGCTGTGCTTCCTTAATGACATCTTCAAAGCTAGCAAGATAAATTTCACGCAATGTTCTTTCATCGACAATTGCATCTACAGACATTCTGCGATGCTCCTGATTATTAGCAGCGAAATGTTTTAATGACGTTCCAACCCCTTGACTTTGTACGCCTTTAACATGGTTTGCAGCCATTTGTGCTGATAAATATGGGTCCTCTGAAAAGTACTCAAAGTTTCTTCCGCAAAGTGGCGAACGTTTTATATTTGCACCTGGTCCAAGGAGAACACCTACATTTTCAGCCTGACATTCTTCTCCTAATGCAACTCCTACTTGTTTTATTAATTCTTTATTCCATGTACTTGCTAATCCTACTGCTGATGGGAAACAAGTCGCTGGAATACTGTTATAAATCCCTAAGTGATCTGCTCCCTCTGCCTGTTTTCTAAGCCCGTGTGGTCCATCAGTTACCATAATAGAAGGAATTCCTAATCGCTCAATCCCTTTTGTATTCCAAAAGTCTAATCCAGAACATAGACTTGCCTTTTCTTCTAATGTCATTTGTGAAATGATTTTCTTAATATCTCTTTTCATGATAGCCCTCCTAAAAAATAATTAAGTAAACGCTTTCTTAATGTCATTATAGTTATTATTTTTTAGATATTATGGTATATTTTTTAGAATACTTGTAAAAATTTTAGCTGATTTTTAAAGAATAGAGGTTACAATAATGAGTTGCTCCAAACTAGAGGATTTATATTATATTTGTAAACTAATCTTTGACGTACATAAAACACCTATCTATTTTCTTAATAACAAAGGAGATTTAGTATTTGAAATCTCGTCCAATATTCAGCATAACCCTATGTATTCTTCAAAAGAGGCGATACTTAATGAACTATTTAAGGAACAGCCCCCCTTTACTTTTCCGTCATTAGAAGAGACAGCCTTTCTTGAAAATTTTTTCGCAATTAATCTGCGTTTGAACGACCAAATTAGTGGGAATATCATTGTTGGACCCGTCCTTTATTCCAGGCTATCAGAAACATCAATTAAAGGTATCGTTAATGATCTTCAACTAAAAATAGACAAAGAAGAAATGATTCGATATTATCGTTCTCTACCCGTATTAAATAATTTGAGTTTTTTAAATATAAGTTTAGTGCTTTATTACATGCTGTATCAGAAACAGTTAAACATAGCAGATGTTCTGCAAAAAAACATGCTTGTAAAAAAGGTGGAATTTAAAATTGAACAGCCCGAAATACATATATCAGAGCAACGACAAAGTACATTAACTCATATCGATCCACTAGCTGAGAGGAAAATATTTGAGTGTATTAAGCAAGGGAAAAAGGAGGATTTAATTAAAAGTCTAAGGAGATTACCTGAATCAGGAGAGCTTGGGGTGTTATCAAAGACAAGTCACCTACGAAGCCAAAAAAATTCTGCCATTGCAGCTATTACACTTGCAACTAGATCTGCTATAGAAGGAGGACTTTTCCCTGAAATCGCATATACTCTTAGTGATTTATTTATACAAAAACTCGAAGAAATACATAAAAATGAAGCCATTTCCCCTTTTTTGGAGAATGCTTTACTTGAGTTTGCAGAACGTGTCAAAAATGGGACTATAAAAAAACATTCCAAACCTATAAACGAATGCCAAAATTATATATTTACTCATCTTTATGGTGATATTACACTAACTATCCTTGCAGAAATAGTCACATTAAACCCTAGTTATCTATCTTCCCTTTTCAAAAAAGAAGTTGGAATTTCTCTAAATGAATATATTCAGCGTGCCAAAGTAGATGAGTCAAAAAAGTTAATGACTTATACGAGACATTCTATATCCGAAATTTCTACATTATTAAATTTTCACGACCAAAGTCATTTTACAAAGATCTTTAAAAAACATACTGGTATTTCACCTAAACAATTTAAAAATGGATGCAGCTATTAATTGTCCTTCGTTCTACCAATAGATTTATTTTGTTGTTTTACATTATTAATAAATATCCTTTATACAGCGAAAAAACATTAATTTTTAGTACATAAATTGAAATAGATTGATCCCAACATAATTTACATTCTTCATAACTTCTGATCATAATCCAAATTTGGAAGAATAGAGGCTTTTTTATATACAAATAATAAGCCTCAAGGAGTTGTTGACATGCATTTCATATTAAATATGTTAGGGATTTTCATTGTAATATTATTCGTTTTCCTATGTTCGCCTAATAAAAAACAAATAAAATGGAGACCAATCGTTATTCTAATAATATTGGAGCTTTTTATTACGTGGTTTATGTTAGGCACCAAATTGGGCAGTATTATCATTAATAAAATTGCCTCATTTTTCAGTTGGCTATTATCATGTGCGAATGAAGGTATTCGATTTGCATTTCCTTCAGCTATGGAAAATCAAACAGTTGATTTCTTCTTTAGCGCCTTACTTCCTATCATTTTTGTTATCACTTTTTTTGATATCCTTTCTTATTTTGGAGTCTTAACTTGGATTATTGATAAAGTAGGTGCAATTATTTCAAAGATTTCTCGTTTACCAAAGTTAGAAAGCTTCTTTTCCATTCAAATGATGTTTTTAGGAAATACGGAAGCACTTGCAGTTGTTCGTGATCAATTATCTGTGTTAAAAGAAAATCGTTTATTGACTTTTGGAATTATGAGTATGAGTAGTGTCAGCGGATCAATTCTTGGTGCTTATCTATCAATGGTTCCAGCAACATATATTTTCAGCGCTATTCCTTTAAACTGTATTAACGCATTAATTTTAGCCAATGTTTTAAATCCTATTGAAGTTACTAAAGAAGAAGATGTTATTTATAAACCTTCAAAAAATGAAAAAAAAGATTTCTTTTCTACTATTTCTAACAGTATGTTAGTCGGAATGAATATGGTTATCGTTATTTTAGCTATGGTAATTGGATATGTAGCTTTAACAGCATGTTTAAATGGTATTTTAAGCTTTTTTATAACAGGTTTAACAATTCAAAAAATCTTCTCGATTATCTTTAGTCCCTTTGCTTTTTTACTCGGTTTAACAGGCAAAGATGCTATGTACGTAGCTGAATTAATGGGGATAAAAATCACAACGAATGAATTTGTTGCAATGATGGATTTAAAATCAAACTTAAAGTCTTTACAACCGCATACGATTGCGGTTGCAACTACATTTCTAGCTTCTTTTGCAAACTTTAGTACAGTAGGTATGATTTATGGAACTTACAATTCATTATTTGGCGGGGAAAAATCATCCATAATCGGTAAGAATGTTTGGAAGCTTCTTGTTAGCGGAATGGCTGTTTCCTTATTAAGTGCTATGCTTGTGGGGCTTTTTGTGTGGTAAATGAATATTGAATTCTTTTTAATTACAAAAGACACCCGAATTAAACTGGGTGTCTTTTGTAATTATTTCACTTGTTTTTTTATAATTCTTATCTTCGAATTTGTCCATTTCCACGAATCACATATTTTGTGGAAGTCAATGCAGGTAGCCCCATTGGTCCCCTTACGTGTAGCTTTTGCGTACTGATGCCAATTTCTGCGCCGAATCCGAATTCAGATCCATCTGTAAAACGAGTCGATGCATTATGGTAGAGTGCCGCGGCATCAACAGATGTGAAAAATTTGCTGACGTTTTCCTCGTTCTCTGTAATAATCGCTTCGGAATGCATGGATCCATACGTATTTATGTGATGAATTGCTTCTTCCGTAGTGGAAACCACTTTAACTGCCAGTGTGAGAGATAAAAACTCTGTTTCCCAGTCTTCTTCTGAAGCTAATGCAATAGAAGAATCAATTGCCAACGCTTTATTATCACCACGTAGCGCTACTCCTCTTTCCTTCAAGGAAGAAAACAGCTCGCTACCAAATTGCTGCGCCCAATTCTCATGAAGTACAATCGTTTCAATTGCATTACATACAGATGGACGCTGCGTTTTTGCGTTTATAATAATATCAAATGCCATTTGTTTATCCGCTGTTTCATCAATGAAAATATGACAATTTCCCGCACCTGTTTCAAGTACTGGAACAGATGCTTCTCTCACTACAGTATCTATTAACTGCTTGCCGCCTCTTGGGATAAGAACATCCAAGTACTCATTCAATGTAAACAACTGCTTTGCACTATCGCGCGTTGTATCTTCTATGAGCTGTACACTTTCTGAAGGCAAGCTTGTTTGTTTGAGCGCCCGGTGAATAACGCTAACGATGGCTTTGTTAGAATGAATAGCAGAAGAACTACCACGTAGTATTACTGCGTTTCCTGTTTTTAAGCAAATTGTAGCAGCATCCACTGTCACATTCGGCCTTGCCTCGTAAATCATTCCGACAACACCAAGTGGTACGCGCATCTCCTGAATAGATAATCCATTTGGTCTTTCCCATGCACTTACACATTCTCCAACAGGATCACGTAAATCAATTAGTTGCTTAATACCTTCAGTCATATCAATGATACGCTGTTCATTCAGCATAAGACGATCAAGAAGAGAATCAGAAAATCCTTTTGCCTTACCTTCTTCGATGTCCTGTTTGTTTTCCTCTAAAATATAAGCTGTTTCTACTATCAACTGATCAGCAATCGCGGCAAGTGCTTCGTTTTTTTGATCTGTAGATTTAAGCACAAGTTCTCTAGCAACCTGTTTCGCTTTTTTCCCCTTTGCCAACACTTCATTCATTTTTATTTCCTCCTTTTTTAAGGTTAATCAGTATAAAATCCGAGATCTTTTTAACACTAGTAATGCACTATCCTACCTATTAGAATTAGAGCGGTCTCTATTCTTAAAATGAAACCCAATGATCTCTATGGATGACTTCATAGCTATGCCTTTCCCCTCTTGCTTGAATATCTTGGCTCTGCATACCTTTTAAATCCCTTAGTTCCTCTGCACTGTATCTGCATTGTCCTTTCCCTATTACGTGCCCTTGTTGCGTGATTACCTCCACAACTTCACCGACTTGGAAAAATCCTGATACATTAGTAACACCAGCAGGAAGAAGACTCTTTCCATGTTGAATGATGGCAGTGGCTGCCCCCGCATCTACTTCAATTTGTCCGCTAACAAGCGAATGTAGTGCGATCCATTGCTTGTTCATCTTAATCACTTTTTGAGGAGCATTCCCTATATATGTTCCATCACCTTTGCCCTTCATAACATCTAAAAACTTCTCCTGTCCACATCCCGTTCCGATAAATACACTCACTCCAAGAGATAGTGCCGTCTTTGCAGCATCGATTTTTGATTTCATACCGCCAGTCCCAAGTTTTGAGCCAGCATCTCCTGCAAGAGAAGCAATTTCTTCCGTTACCTCAGGAAGGAAATGATATTTTTTCGCATCCGCATTTTTCTGAGGATTTTTGTCATATAAACCGTTCACATCGGTAAAAATCATGAGCATATCTGCCGAAACAAGTCCGCTTACTAAAGCTGACAGCATATCATTATCACCGAACGTCAGCTCTTCTAAAGAAATGGAATCATTTTCATTGATTATAGGAAGAGCAGAACGGTTTAGTAGCTCTCCTAAAGTAGCGTAAGCGTTACTGTATTGTTCTTTTCTAGAAAAATCATTTCTCGTTAGTAAAAGTTGTGCAGTAACAATACCATATTTACGGAATTCCTCCGTGTATGCCTGCATTAATAAACTTTGCCCGACAGCGGCAGCAGCCTGTTTCCCTTTAATTGTCACAGGTCTGCTAGGATACCCTAGAGCAGAAAAACCTGCAGCGACCGCCCCAGATGTAATCAACAAAACTTCATGTCCTTCCTCTTTCAATCGTGCCAATGCAGCAACGTGATCTGAAAGCTGTTCTTTACAGATGCCTCCATGACTCGCTGCCAAGGAACTACTCCCAATCTTTACAACAATTCTTTGCTTTCTCACTTTTTTATCCCCCAAGTCTAAAATCAAAGTTTTTCATAAATTACACTTCTATCCATACAGTGTGCATCGATTTCTATCCTCATCAATGCTGCATCTATAGTATTAAAGGGTAAAATAAAAATGACCGCTTCGCCCTTAATAAAATAAAAAGGACGAAACGGTCATTGTTCCGCGGTACCACCTTAATTGATATACATAGATATCCACTTGGCGCCTATAACGCAGGCGTACGCCTAAACTTTCATTTAAGACTCAGGGATAGGTTCGATACATTCTATACGAGGAATCTTTCAGCCGGTGAATTCCACTCTCTTTCGCAAGAAGACATATGTACTATTTCCCTTCAACGATTTTCAATTTAATTTTTTATATTATGCTATATAGTTCCTTTTTGTGTCAAGAGGTATTTTGCAAAATGAATATGATGACAAGTTTCTTGTATGAGATTATGGACATACTGGATGATAGTGAAAATTGATATAACTATACTCATATTCATAAACATAAAATCTTTTAAAAAATCTCTCCTGTCATTCATGCGATTAATAACATATATTGTTCTCCATACCAAGGTATATAAAGTGAAACTTTAATCAGTGGGGGTTTTGTTCATCCCCCACTGATTATTAGCCCTCACCAATCGGGCGTTTACGGGCAGTTGATCTCCCACCTGAATTTTGAGGTGGTAGTTTTACTGCCCACAAATAGCGGGATAACATAAAATCTTTAAATATAATGCGTGTACTTACATAATGTCGAATATAATTTATTTTTATATTTTGTATTGCAAAAAAGCACACACTCTCTTAAAATGTTTCTTTATATTGCATGGAGATATCATCATTATTTTAGAATAACAATATCAGACCGATATAATTTATGATAAAAGGAGCCAGATTGAGTTATTATGGACAAACAAATTGGATTCATCGGATGCGGAAATATGGGGATGGCTATAATTGGCGGAATGCTAAACAAAAATATAGTGTCTTCAAATAAAATCATTTGTTCAGATTTAAACACTACGAATTTAAAAAATGCCAGTGAAAAATACGGGCTAACTACAACTACTGACAACAATGAAGTAGCTAAAAATGCTGATATTTTAATTTTATCAATTAAACCAGACCTATACGCATCAATAATTAACGAAATAAAAGAAGTGATAAAAAACGATGTTATCGTCGTAACGATCGCTGCAGGAAAAAGCATCAAAAGTACTGAGGATGCTTTTCATAAAAAGTTAAGGGTTGTAAGAGTAATGCCTAATACACCTGCTCTTGTTGGAGAAGGAATGTCTGCGTTATGTCCTAATGAAATGGTGACAAAAAGAGATCTAGAAGATGTACTAAACATTTTCAATAGTTTTGGTCAAACAGAGATAGTAAGTGAAAAATTAATGGATGTTGTAACTTCTGTAAGTGGTTCTTCGCCAGCATATGTATATATGATTATAGAAGCGATGGCAGATGCAGCTGTATTAGATGGTATGCCACGAAATCAAGCATATAAATTCGCAGCTCAAGCTGTGTTAGGCTCTGCAAAAATGGTACTAGAAACAGGAATGCATCCAGGTGCATTGAAAGATATGGTTTGTTCCCCAGGCGGAACAACAATAGAAGCTGTAGCAACATTAGAGGAAAAAGGCTTACGAACAGCCATCATTTCAGCTATGCAGCGTTGTACGCAAAAGTCTGTTGAACTATCTAGGCAAACTAAAGAGTAAAAACTGTAAAAGAGATCACTTTAGCTGAATACACATATCTTTAAATAGTTTTAGACTATATGCACATTTCATTTACATACTCCTCCTTTTTCACCAGTAACTGAACGGACAAATTCAAGGATAATTGAGTTTGTCCGTTTTGTATTTTGTTATTCTAAAATAATTCACCTATTCTTATTATCATTTATTTCATAGCGTAATACCCTTTGATTTATTAAGGTAACATCATTTTCATATGTATTTGCTGCAGATTTTATCAAGTTTTAAATCATACGTTTCTTGTAAGACATGATACACACCAGATGAAATATACTCAGAGACTAAGCATAATATCTATTGAAAAAAGTAATATCAATCGTCTCAAATTGTTAACATAATATTTTTATCGTCTTCTTATATTAATACCTACTATTTCCTAATCCACCTCCATTACAATTTGAATCATTTAAGTTTTCTCCATATCGTACATCTACTATTTAAACAAAAACTCCCCTTAAATCGAAAATGATTAAGGGGAGTCAGTTATATGTGGTGAAGTTATAGTTCTGATTTTACTGGAATAGAAACATTGTTTTTCACTAATTTTTTGACGTCTTTAAAGCTAACAAAATTGTTGTTTTGCTCATCCCAAAGACGGAAACTGAGTGACCGCAAACTTGTAGCAAGAGTAATCGTTGGTACATTTTTTAAAGGAAGCGTATTATTGTGTGCCTCTTCTAATTGATAATTAGGTACTCTTGGACTTAAATGGTGAACATGGTGAAATCCAATATTACCAGTTAGAAATTGCAAGATTTTTGGAAGTTTATAAAAAGAACTTCCTTCCACTGCCGCTTTCACATATTCCCACTCTTTATCTTCTTCAAAATAAGAATCCTCGAATGTGTGCTGTACGTAAAACAGCCAAATACCTATTGAACCTGCTATTAAGAATATGGAACCATGTACTAAAAGAAACGATTGCCATCCGATTGCCCAGCAAAGTAACCCTACTAAAGCAACAATTAAAACATTCGTCAAATAGGTGTTCATGCGTTCCTTCTTTCTAGCACCTTTTCGGTTAAATCTATTTTTAAGTAGGAAAACATAAATCGGACCTAATCCAAACATAACGAATGGATTGCGATATAAACGATATGCTAAACGGAGTCTAAATGGCGCTGCCAAATATTCATTCACTGTAAGGGTCCAAATATCTCCTGTACCTCGCTTATCCAAATTACCACTTGTAGCGTGATGAACGGAATGCTCATGCCCCCATTGATCAAACGGGAATAAAGTTAAAACACCCATACATGTCCCTACTATTCTATTTACACGACGACTTTTAAAAAAAGAATGATGGGTACAATCATGAAAAATAATGAAAACCCGTGTCATAAATCCAGCGGCTAACAGAGATGGAACTAATGCTAACCAATAAGAAACGGACAGGCTTTTATAAGCAAGGTACCATAAGATAATAAATGGCACTACCGTATTGATGATTTGCCAAACACTTTTTTTTGCCGTTGATTTTTCAAAAGGAGCAACTTGTTTTTTTAAATTTTTAGTATTTTGTAATGTCATTTTTTCTAATTCCTTTCCTTTATGTTGCTAATTCGTATTATAACACATTATTAGTAGTAGGTGTTATACGCAGGTATAATAAATATTTTATACTATGAAAACCTCTTTTTTCTTACTCATTCCTTACAAATTGCTTACGTCCAAAATAGCTTCTATTATAGGATAGAAGGAGCATTTGTGCCGGAAATTTCGAAGTTTTTCCCAATAAATATATTAATTAAAAAGAAACACAGAGTTTTTTTCACTTCTGTACTGCCCCGTTTCCACAATAAGAAGTGAGCTGTCCCATAAGTCGGTGACACCGACTTTGATATGCTCCGCTTAGTTTCACCTTATTCTATCGATGAACGTAATGTTCACTTGTTGCAACTGATTTTACCGGAACTGGATCTATTTCATGAAACAAATCAAATTAAACTAGTCTATTTTGAAAACTTCCTTCACTTTTATTTAACTGTTATTCTTTATAAAATATAAAAATTTAATGTCCGTTTATTTAATTTTAAATCTATGATATATTCAAAATATTAATCATACAAAGTTAATATAATGAAAATAAGGGAAATTCATGAAAAAATGCATTTTATATTCATACTAAAATCACATAGTTTTTAGTATAGAAAGGAGATTCAAAATTTGAATAAGAATTTAACCAAAATTACATTAATAAGCGGTATCGCTCTTATACTTTATCATTTTTTTAAATGGTATTTAGTTGAATTCCTTACCCCATTTGTTATGCCATTTCTTTCAATAATAGTTCATGGATTGTTTTTCTTAATATTAATTTTCACAATCATACATCTCATAAAATACAAAAATTGGAAACCATTAATTATTCAACTAATCATAGTAATTACTTGGATATGTATACCATTTAATGAGATTTATATAAATTTAGATTTTATTATCTATAAAGAAGACCGTGAAAAAGTTATAGCACTTATAGAACATAAAGAGTTAACTCCTAATGTTCATTATGATAGTAGACAAATTCATTTACCTAAACAGTTTGCATCCACTTCCAAAAACGGTGGGGATGTAATTATTCAACAAAATAAAAATGGTATTTCTGTTTTCTTTTTTACTTATCGTGGTATATTAGATAATTTTTCAGGATTTATTTACACACCAAATGATACTAGACCAAACAAATACGACTTTAATAATGAATATAAAGAAATCACAAAAATAGAAAAAAACTGGTATTATGTCAAATCATATTAAAGAACACAAAAATTTTCTTTTAATTATATTAAAAACATACCGTATTTATAGAAAGGGAATGCTTGTATACTATATACTGATCTGTACTGCATTCCCTAATTAGGCCCGATACGAATTCTTGTCGTATTAGCTCATTCAAGGTGATGCATTTTTTTTACAAGCGATACATCTTTTTTATCATATACGTCGCTTTAACACCACTCAATATAGAGGTTGCTGTTTCAAATGAATCGAACCTTAACATAGGAGTAGCATCACACATCCATCAACTTAAGAATTTTCTCGTTTTGGATTATTTGTTTTTCTCAGCTTGATTGTGACAGGGCATTGCCAACAAAAAGCGATATTCGTACGCTAAGATTCTTTCAACATAAAGATTGTTGATAACTTGTACGTGTCAGTAATACCATCTAGCTGTAGAGTGCCGAAAAAAAGTGAAGCAAACAAAAAATAACTCCAAAATCAACTTGTATTGTATATTTTGGAGTTACTTGACGTTTACTTTGCAACGAAAGAGAACCGCAACACTGCCTAAAACCTGGGCGCTTATCACATCCACAAACACACAAAATTAAGAAGCCTTCTTCATTCGTTGTTGCTCTTTAATTTGTTCAGCAATAGCTGAAGCAACAGCTGCAACATGAATACATTCCATATATAGGTCGTCAGCATCTGTATCTTTCACGCTAACTTTTATACTTGTATACTCAAAATCCCTTTGATTTGTTTTTGGATGGTAAAACATGTTTCTCTACTCTTTCATATAGAGTAAGCAATTGCTTGATAAAAGAAAATTCCGGTACTAACCAATACGAAAATAACGCTGAAACACATCCTATTAAAGCCCCTATTACAACATCAAAAGGATAATGAACCCCTACCCAAATACGAGAGATCGCTACACAAAATGCAAGTATAATCCATAACCATCCAGTCTTTTTACGAACAAGCAAAAACGAAAAACAAATCGAAAAAAAGAGAATCGTATGGTCACTAGGAAATGAATTATCTACAGCATGGTCGACAAGTTTATTAACATCAGGCAATACTGCAAACGGTTGATAATTCAAATGAAATTTCCCTGCTATTTTTCCAATCACCTCAGCAATCACAAAAGCAACCATCGCTTGAATAACCATCATCCTACTTTTTCTGGACCCGGTAAACCAATAAGCTATAATAATTAAACCAAAAATATATACCATATATTCTGCCAAAAATACCATGGCTGAGTTTAGGAATGAATATTGTTTACCTAAATCATTAATTGCTCGAAAAATATCAATATTGAATTGAGAAAAAGACATTTTCAAATTCAGTTTCAAAACTCATTACCAAAAATAAACGCTCCTAACATATTAGTCATATACAATATGTTAGGAGCGTGATATTTTAAGTGTTTTTTGGATTTAGGTCTTGATAATATACGCTAAGCAATCTTTTATATAAAAAAGCCGATTCCCTGTAATCTAAAGGATAATCGGCTTTTTGCTATTCATTTATTTGTAGTAGTTGAAGAAATTCTAAAGGTATAATCATATTAATTATTATCTATAAAACAATCCGTTTCTCAGTTTCTGAATCAAAGTAATGAACTTTGTCCATGTTTAAACCGAGCTCTATATTTGATTGACTTTGCACATCTAAAGATGTGTCCACACGTGCAACAAAAGATTGTCCATTAATGTTAGAATATAGATATGTTTCTGCTCCCATTAGTTCTGCTACATCAATACATACCGTTACTTTTGCGTTATATGGTAAATCCTCGATTTCTTTTCCATAATAAAAGTCTTCTGGACGTATTCCTATTATGATTTCTTTATTCGTATAGCCCTTATTTCGCAAGCCTTTCATCTTCTCTTCTGGCACTTCAATTTTCCACTTATCAATCATAACTGCATTATCTGTTAATACTCCTTTGAAAAAATTCATTCCAGGAGAGCCAATGAATCCGCCGACAAATACATTCTCTGGATTATCATACACTTCTTTCGGTGTACCGACTTGCTGTATAATCCCATCTTTTAGTACAACTAAGCGCGTCGCCATCGTCATAGCTTCAATTTGATCATGCGTGACATATACAGATGTCGTTTGCAGCTGTTGATGTAATTTTGTAATCTCAGCACGCATTTGAACGCGCAGCTTCGCATCTAAGTTTGATAAAGGCTCGTCCATTAAAAATACTTTTGCATTTCGAACAATCGCTCGGCCTAAGGCAACACGCTGACGCTGACCACCTGAAAGTGCTTTTGGCTTCCGGCTTAAATACTGCTCAAGCCCAAGAATTTTTGCTGCATGTTGCACACGTTGGTCAATTTCTTCTTTACTATACTTTCTTAGTTTTAATCCAAATGCCATGTTTTCATACACACTCATATGCGGATAAAGTGCATAGTTTTGAAATACCATTGCAATATCTCTATCTTTCGGTGTAACATCATTTACACGCTTTCCATCAATATAAAAGTCGCCCTCTGAAATCTCCTCAAGTCCTGCAATCATACGTAATGTTGTAGATTTCCCACACCCTGAAGGGCCAACCAAAACGATAAATTCTCCATCATTTACTTCTAGGTTAAAATCTTTTACGATTGTCACATCATGATCATATTTTTTGTAAATGTTTTTGAATGATAGTTGAGCCATAATATCCTCCTAGAATTCGAGCTATATTTATAGATATTGTTAAAAATTATGATGACATGAATTATAAAATCTTCGAAATATCCTTCATACTGTTTAAAATATAATCCGCTTTTCCTTCTAAATCTTCCTTCCTGCTCGCACCCGATAAGACGCCCACTACTTTAATGTTACTATTTCTTGCAAATGTAACGTCTGTTAATGTATCACCTACCATAAGCACATCTTCTTCAGTTAGTGAAAATTTTTCTTTAAACATATGATAAAAGTCACTTTCAGGTTTTGTTCTATTCACACCATCATCTGCACCTAAAAAATCTACATAATCATATAACTCAGTCATTTTCAGAGAATGAATAGCTGCATCAACATCGTCTGCCGTAACAACCCCAATAATATATTCATTGTCTTTTAAATATCGTAACGTTTCCTTTGCACCTTCCACTTCTGTAAATACAAGATCATCTGCAGTAGAGTACTTTTTGAATAGAAGACATACATTTTGAATAAAATTCTCTTTATCCACATATTGATTTTCTAATAACGAATACCATGCAGCCGCAATAAAGTAATTTGTGCGACAAGCTAGTAAACTCGTACTCTCAAAATCGTTATCATTCATACCAATAATCGTTAAGTAGTCATCTCGTTTACTTTTTTCATTTGGATACGTTTGAAATATATCATCTAACACACGATGCACAATTTTGTACCAAACTGAATCTAACTGTATTAATGTTCCATCTTTATCAAAAATAATCGCTTTATTCACCTTTTATTCCCCCTATAACTTCATTCCATGTTTTTATATTTTTATTCTGAACTTTATTATGAATAGGATTAATAAATGCTACTAATTCGTCCTCTTCCCATCCCTCAACTCTAGCGTACGCCCCTTCATTTAAAGTGAATGCAAAGGTTACATCGCTTCCGTATTCTTTTTCAATCATTCTTCCATTTATAAGTAATCTCCACTCACACGGTTTATCTGCTTGAAGGTTATAAATAATATTTCCTTTAGCCTCATCGCCGACAGCAATCGTTTCACCTTCGTTTTGAATATCTATCGTTAGTTTTCTAAATCGAGAGAAATAAATTCTTCCTTTTTGAATCGCAAATTTCAAGTTTTTAATAGATAAACCGTTACATAATACATATGTTCCTGGATCACCGTAAATGGATGGGTCTTTTGATCCTGGGAATGTTTTAGATGGATGTAAATGAGAATCACTTCCTCCTATTCCCCAAATTTTAAGACCATTTGACCACATTTGATCGAAACAATGTAAAGCTTCTAAAGTAGATGATTTACTTTTTTTATAAGTTGGATCACACATAATTTCCATCGTATGAACATTTTCTAAATTAATATTAACTTGGTTCGCCCAAGGCTTCATAAATGGATGATTCACACTCAATAAATAACCTTTTTCTTTCATGAGTGAAAATAGTGCATTCATTTTTTCAGCACTAAATGATTCATCTACATACTCTGTAAAATCAACAAATTCTCTTATGCCAAATATATTGTAATGACCATAAGGAGTTGTAAGTTCCATAGATGGTATAATTAATGTGTTTCCTTTTTCATAAGATGGCATAATAATATTGTGCTCCGTCGCATATAAAAAATCTAATTCTTGTTTTTCACATACTTTCATTCCAAGTTCATCATCTATCTCGCCATCTGTTAAATCTGTATGTTCATGAAAATCCCCTTTGTACCAGCGATGTTCTTCATTTACTACCTTATTAAAACGGTCTTCATCGATAAAAACATTGCCCTTACAAAAATGCTCTCTATTATACTTTCGCTCCAACTGATCATTCACTTCTATATTTACTGTATAGTCAACTTTTTCCCCAGTAAATTTCACTACTTTCTTTGCACAATGAGGGATATATACGACTTCTAATTCCCAATTACCTGACTGTATGTCTCCTCCAATACAACCAGCAGAACAAAACTTTGAATCTTTCGAAACGACTAGTTTTTCATTTACAATTGGAGTTTGATATTGTATACGTACATAACCGTTAGGATCTCTTAAGATTAGTAAAAGCGGAATTTTTCGGCTATCCCCTTGATCAATTGTTAATGTAAAGTTTGTAATATCAGTTTCATCCATTTGGAAACAGTGTTTATTTTTTACGAATGGAGAGAGTGTTATCGTACTTGTTATTTCGATCATAGTTCTCACACCTTTTCAAGTGAATTTTAGAGGCACTTCCTTCGTTCAAAAGCACCTCACGTTCGTACTACAAACAGGTTTACTTCTTCTTTTTCAAAACTTTATCTAACTCTTCTTGCGCAACTTTAGCTGCTTCATCTAATGCTTTCTTTGCTGGAACCCCTTCAATCTCTACTTTATCTTTTGCTACATTTAAAGCGTCATTGATTTTTCCGCCCGTTGGATCTACAAATGGTCCCACTCCATTATTGTTGGCTTGTTCTAACGGAACTAATGCTTGTGGTTGTTTTTTAACAAATTCAGCATATGGACCGTACTCTGTTACATTGTTACGAACAGGAATATAGCCTGTTGCCATTGACCATTCAGCCGTTTTCTCCGTACTTGTCGCAAATTTCATAAAGTCATATGCGCCTTTTGCTACTTCTGGATCAATATTTCTCGTTAATGTGAACAAATATGTTTCTAGTTTTGGCGCTGGTTTATTATTACCCCAAGCAGGCTGAGGTAATGCTTCAAATGTGTTAAGACGTTCTTCTTCCGTCATTCCTTTACCTAATGATTTGAAAACAAATCCTTGGTCACCAGATGATCCTGTAAACCCTAATGTTCTGCCTTCTACTAAATCAATTACTGTTTTATCCCAATATTCCCATCCAGTACCACCTGAATGTATTTTCATAATTTTATCTTCATGAAGCCATGTGCGGAATTCCTCCCATACCGTAACCCAAGTATCATCGTTAATTAATACTTTTTTACCATCTTCACTTAATACATTACCGCCAGCACTGCGAACTGCATCAATTAAGTTTGACGTCCCCCACATTGGCATCCAGCCAGCATATGAAACATTTCCGTTTTCACCACGTTTTGCGACTGTTTTTGCTACCTTTTCTACACCTTCCCACGTCTTTAAATCCTCTTTTGTAAAGCCATTTTCCGCTAATGCTTTTTTATTGTAATAAAAAATTTGTGTTGTACCGTAAAACGGAATTCCATATAACTTTCCGTCAATTGTTGCTTGCTCCATAAACCCTTTCCCATAATCTTCTTTTTTGAAATTGGTATCATTTTTAACATATTCATCTATAGGTACGATTAACTGTTTTTTAGCATATTCTTGAATGACATCTGAACCTAGTAATGCAATTGCTTCTTGGTTATTCGCTGCAAATCCACTTTGTAGCTTTTGATATGACTCATCGTAGCTACCCGCTTTTGTCGTTTTCACTACATATTTGTCCTGATTTTTATTGTATTCTTCCACAATCTTATCTACACGATCTGCAAGAGAACCACCTACTCCATTAATGAATGGAACAACAACCTTCTCGCCTTCTTTACTTGCCTTAACCGTACTTCCTTTTCCGCCTGAACAACCCGCAAGTGCACTAACAAACAATGTTAAAACTGTTAGAAGCATGAATAGTTTTTTCATCCCACATATCTCCTTTACTATTTAATTACCCCTTTATTCCTGAATCAGTAACACCAGATAAGAACCATTTTTGTAGAATTAAAAATACGATTAAGAGCGGCACCATTGCGATTGTACTTGCAACCATAATGTGTGACCAATCTCGTCCTAAAGAACTATTAATGAAATAATCAGCAATTCCATTCGTAATTAGTTTTTGTGTATTATCTTTCAAAATAAGAGCTGGCCAAATGTAATTATTATAGTTACCAATAAATGTGACCAATCCTAGAGTTACAAATGATGATCGTGTCATTGGAAAAATAATCTTCCAAAGAATTCGCCAATCACTCGCTCCGTCAATTTTGGCTGCTTCTACTATTTCAAAACCAACTTTATGGAACGTTTGTTTCAAATAGAAAATACCGAATACGCTAACAGCCATAGAAATCATGTATCCAAAATGTGAATCAAGCAAACCAAATGTCCCTAACATTACATATACAGGAACATACGATACAGCTCCAGGGATCATATAGGTTGCCATCACAACACTAAACGTAATATTCTTGCCTTTAAACTTATAAAATGCCAACATATAAGCAAAAAGCGCTGACGAAACAAGTACATATATAGTAATGATGAAAGAAGTATAGAAACTATTAAATAAATATGTGCTAAATGGAAGTATATCTAATACTTGCTGATAATTTTCCCAGTGAAATTCTTTAGGCCAAAAACCTCCTTGTAATACTTCACTAGATGTTTTAAACGAACCAAGCACCATCCATATGAATGGAAAAATAAATAGTATACTTGATAACGCTAGAAAGAGATGCTTTACGATTAATGGACCTTTTTTCATATTATTCACCTTAATAGTTCACCCACTTGTCACCTATTATTTTGTTTATAACAGATAGTAGTATTGTAATGATTAGTATGATAAATGCGATTGCTGTTGCAGATCCCATATCAAATTGTTCAAACCCTTGTTGGAAGAATAAATAAAGTAACGTACGCGTCGAACCACTAGGTCCACCTTGTGTTAAAATTTTTATTTGATCGTAAGCCTGCACTGAAGAAATTGTATTGACAACAACTAAGAAGAAAGTTGTTGATGAAACCATTGGCAGTGTTACATATCGAAATTTCTGCCATGAATTTGCTCCATCAATACTAGCTGCTTCATATAAACTATCTGGAACTTTTTCTAATGCGCCAATATAGAAGATCATCGTCCAACCAACTAATTTCCAAACTGTCACAATAATGACTGCTAACATCGCTGTTTGACTACTTTGAAGCCAGTCCAAACCTGGTATCCCAAAAAAGTTTAGAACTTTATTAATAACTCCAAATTGAGGTTCATATAAAAGTGACCACACAATGGATACAGCTATTGTTGGCGTTACCCAAGGTGAAAAAATCATTAATTGGTACAATGCAGAACCTTTAAATTTTTTTCGGAAGAATAATGCGAAACCTAAGCCCAATGCAATCGTCGGAATGACTGTTCCAATTCCGAAATAAAACGTATTGAGCAATGCTTGCATAAAAGAATCTTGTGTAAATAAATTAAAATAGTTTTCTAAACCAACAAAGTTAAAATCATTCGTCATAAAATCCCAATCAGTAAAACTAATACCTAAACTAATGAAATTCGGAATAATCCAAAACAAGATTAGAGGTATTCCAACTGGTAGTAAAAAGAACACAGCTTTTGATAGTTTTATTTGCATTCTTGCCACCTCCTAATTCATATTGTACGAGTATATTATTAACACAATGTTGTTAATTTGTTAACTAATTGTAAAAACAACAAATAAACAAAATAAAACAACATATAAACAAAAAGAAGACTATTTCTCAACTTACTAAGAAATAGTCTTCTTTTTGTTTTCTATACTGTTATTACTTCTACCCCATTACTTGTTAACACATTGTGCCACGCCTCATCGAGCTTAGCGTTTGTATATAATGCATCGATGTCACTGAAATTCCCGCTTTTATAGAACTTTGTTAAATTAAACTTTGACTCATCAGCCATCATGACAACTTGTTTTGCATTATTCTTTAACTGCTTATATATTTGTGCATCTTCAATATACGAACATGTTAGTTCTTTTTCTAAAGAAATTCCATCACAAGAAGCAAATAACTTATTAACAGTGAAATGGTCAAGATAGTTTAACGTCATTTCTCCAGACAATGCTAATGAATTTGTATTCAATATTCCTCCAATGACTATTAACCTGCAATCAAAGGAATCATATTGTTCTTTAAGCTCAATAATTTTATTAACAGCTGGTATCGAGTTTGTTAAAATCGTCAAATTCTTTTTATCGTGTATGTAATCCAAAATTTGCATTGTGGTTGTCCCAATTTCAATTGCGATAATATCATTATCTTCTACGAGTTTACTTGCTTCCATTGCAATTTTTCGTTTTTCTTCAATATTCTCAGCTCGGCGCCTATCAAAATGAAATTCTAGTGTTTGATCTTTTTTCTTAATTGCACCACCATGTATTTTCGTAAGCTGCCCTTCCTTGTGCAACATATCTAAATCTCTTCGTATCGTTTCTGTTGTAACATTTAGTACCTTCGCTAAATCATTTACCATAACTCGGTTGTACTTTTCTAACTCATCTAGTATGTGTTTTCTTCGTTCAAATTGCGTGTACGATTTCATTTCATTAACACCTCTTCAAATTACGAAAAATATTGTTTTTCTAAAAACTCTTATTATTAGAACGACTTAATCGTTACTTTTAACATAACATCATTTACAGAAAGAAGGAACGATTATCTGTACTATATTTCGTCAAAGGAACAATGGTATATATCACCATATTCACCATACTTTTTTATTACAAGAAGTCTATTTGTTTGGCACCCTTTTTTATAAAGAGCAGTACTTTTTATTTTCATCTGAAATTCAAATTTACTTAACAATAAAAACACGATTATAATAAATAAAAATTTATTGTTAAACGATAAATTTCATGTTAGATTAAATAGATAATTAATAAATGAGGTGCTTTATATGAAACAAAGATCAACACTCTTTTTAAAGACAGCTATTATTCTGATTGGAATCCCTGTTCTTGCTTTGTGTATATTTTTAGTTCCTAACATAGGGAATTATGCAGCGGAATTGTATCCCGATATTGCATATATAAAATATCTTATTTTAATCAATCTGTATGCAACGGTGGTACCTTTTTATTTCGCTCTGTATCAAGCTTTTAAACTTGTAAGCTTCATTGACAAGGGTAACGCTTTCTCGAAATTATCTGTTAGAGCTTTAAAAAAGATAAAACAATGTGCAGTAACAATCAGTATTTTATATGTGGTAGGTATGCCACTCTTCTATCTTGTGGCGGAAAGAGATGATGCACCAGGTATTATTATACTTGGCATGCTCCTAATCTTTTCTTCAATGGTTATCGCAGTCTTTGCTGCCGTTCTCCAAAGACTTTTAAAAGATGCGATAGATATAAAATCAGAAAATGATTTAACGGTCTGAGGTGAATAACATGGCAATAATAATTAATATTGATGTAATGCTAGCGAAAAGAAAAATGAGCGTAACTGAACTTTCAGAGAAGGTTGGAATTACAATGGCTAACCTTTCTATATTAAAAAATGGAAAAGCAAAAGCAATTAGAATTTCAACTTTAGATGCTATTTGTAAAGCATTAGAATGCCAACCTGGAGATCTTTTAGAATATCAACCTGAAGATACCGAATAAAAAGAGTCCTTCTTATATGAAGGACTCTTTTTATTGCTCATTACGGCGCAAAATTTATTTGGCCAGTAAACAATAAGATAATCGCGATAATCCAAAAAATAAAGAACGATGAGGAAAGTATTAATGAGATAATTGCAATTGCCTTCTTCTCTGTTTGTTTCGTGATTCCAATTGTTGAAAGTATAATACCTACGCCTGTCAGAGCAATTGTAATATAATCTCCCACTATATTACCCGCATTCGCTATTCTTGTTGGAGTTATAAAAACGAATAAAAAACACATAATTCCGATGAGTAAAGATACATAGCTTATTATGCTGTACTTCTTTTTGGAAACTATTTCTGTTTTCATAATTACCCACCCCTTCTATATAGCTATGAGTTCATATTAGCATGAATAACCATAATTTGGTTAAAATAATAAAAAACAGATAAAGCGGACACTTCCACTTTATCTGTTTTTTATTTAATATATAAACCTGCTATTTCTTCTTTATCATTATAAGTTACGATAAAGGTACGTTGTTCTTTACTATATTTCGCTACAAGAACAACTGTATATAAACCATCTTTTTCTTCAATCGACTTTTTTTCAATCTTTTCGAATGTACCAGCTTTTTCAATTACAGGAGTAAGATCTTTCATTTTCTCCTCTGATAATGCAGTTTTCATCTTGCTATCAAATTTGTCATGCACTTCTTTATACTTAGATTCATTTAGTAACGTTACAATTTCTTCCGCTTTCGGAATAAACTTTTTTGAAGTACTTTCATCTACTTTATTACCAGTACATGCTGCAAGTGCGAACGCCGCAATAGCACTTATAATAATGAGTAACATTCTTTTCATTTTAATACACCCTTTCTTTTTAAGATGAAACTATAACTAAATACAAGTAACGCACAAATTGCTATTGTAACTTCTACAGTAAATATAGCCCTATCTGCTGGTACGTATAGCGGTATGATACCTGCTAGTGCATTTACAGTCCCATGGATGAAAATTGCATATACAACATAACGAAATTTCTTTTGGACAACAGCTTGCAATACAATGAATGACAGACCGACATGGATTAACATCGCAAAGATACGTTCCACTCCACCGACAAAATAACTATCCGTATTTCCGCTAACTGTTTGCGATAATAATAGAGATACTACTGGAATACCGACTATCAACACAGCTTCAATACCACCGTGCCCTACTCCGAATAAAAATCCTGACTGCCAATCTCGTTGTTTCATAAAATAGCGCATTGCAATAAAACGAGCTATCTCTTCAAAAATACCAGCTGACAAACTAAGCATAATCGCAAATAATATAGGCTGCATGACACTAAACATTGAAAAAGCTGTGCTATTTCCATTTAAATAATTCAGTATTGGTATACGGATTAAAATTTGTGATACAACAAATGCCAATACGCCTAGCATATACGGGATATAGCGTTTCTTCCAAAAAGCATATAAAAGTGCAACAAGCGGTAACCCTATACTTATAAACGCTGTAAAAATAAGACCATTCATCTCGTTTCACCTCTTACTTGAAGTGTATAAAAACGATTGAAGAAAGTATGTAGTTATTTCTTATTCGGTTTGATTTCCATCATAAATGGTTATCTATTTTTTTAGTATGAAAGTTTGCGTGAAATGAGGACTCATATAAGTCGTTTCTAGCGTTGCATTATTCGTTTTATTTATAATACGTTTTAATGAGAATAACCCATATCCTCTGCCCTCTTCTTTACTCGAATAATTCTTCTCATAAATTTTTTGCAAATCAATCTCTTTATAATTGGAGCTATTACGAACAACAAAATATTGCTCTGCATCCATTTCAAAAAAGGCAATTTGCAGTACCTTTTCCTCACTATGTACCGCTTCTTCAGTTGCATTATCTAATAAGACTGAAATGATACGAATAAAAGGAACTATAGGCATCGAAACCGTCGCTATTTTTTCCGGAATATCAAGCATTACTTTTATTTGTTGTTGCTGGGCAGTACCCACTTTTGCTCTTAATACACTTTTCACTTCAGGTATATGTATACGAGATAATTTCGCAATATCGAGTTCATGATCATTGATTAATTTTAAAGTAGGAGTAATAACCTCATAATAAACTTGCTCGATTTCATTCACATTTTTTGTACGTATTCCCGCTTCTAACGCAAGTAACACATTAATATAATCGTGGCGGAAACTGGCCAATTCATCATGCATCGATTCTAATTTCTCAACATAATCGAGTAATTCTTTATCTAACCTTGTTTCATGTTCTTCTACCAACTTCTCTTTCGCCAAATGCGAACTCAGTAATACAATAAGTAGTAATACTAAGAACAATATAATTGCTGAAATAAAACTCAATTCACCATATTGCTGATTTAACTTTGCTAAAAAATCAGTGGATGGACTCGTTAAAATTAATCCAATAATAAACCCAATAATTAACAAAATATAAGTAACATAATATAGTGGACTTCCTACTATGTACTGAGCGATACTTTGAATTCGTTTACGAGCTAATACAATACCTATAAAAGTTATGAGCGACACGATAAGATGAATTATACTCGCTGTCCATAAATAGAAATCAAATGGTGTTAACATAAATAGTTTCATACCCACTTCGAGAAATAGCATTTTCACAAGCGTAATAATAACCATGCTAACAAGCGCAAAATATAAATTCCGCATAAAGTTCAATTCATTTTGCATCAATCCTAAACTTATTAGAAATAACACAATTGTACTATTAAGCTCTGGATATCTCGTTACTGTTACGACAATTACAAGTAAAATAATAAATACAACACTTAAAGACGCTAACATTCTATATGACAATCTATTGTACCGGATTAATTGAATGTATAAGAAGGTATGACTCATACTAGTGAGCAAAAGTGCAAACACATCATAAATATACATTACATCTCACCCTTTAACATTGTACGTACTTTACTAACTAAACGCCGCGATACTGGAATTCGTTTCCCACTTTTTAATATCATCATCTTCTGCGTTGTATCATAAGAAGACATTTGTATAATATTCACGACATATGATTGATGACAACGAAATAACCGTTCATCTACTATTTCAATCTCTTTTAATGTTCCATAAAAATAAACGATACGATCTAACGTCACTAAAGCTAAACGATGTGGATCATCGGTCATAATATATTCGACTGCATGAAATGGCAGTCGCACAGTAGCGTTACTATTTTCAACAATAAAATCATCCTTAGGAATAGTAGTCTTATTGCGTGCCTCATATTGAAGCAAACATTGCTCAAATACTTGATATCGTTCTTCATAAGGCAAACCTTTATCAATAAATGTTAAAGCTGATACCATGTATTGATACGAGATCGGTGCAAATTCTGAATGCGTCGTTACAAACACAATAATCCCTTGCGTATCATATTTACGAATTTCTTGCGCTACTTGCAACCCTTTACGTTCTTCTCTTTTTATCTCAATATCTAAAAAATAAATTGGTACATAAGTCGCCCGTGGAATGTTTTTAATAATGTTTTCACTTTTACTAGTTACTTCGATAAAATCGTACGGCAACATATATTTCTCACAAATCTCTTCAACTAACCGCTTCATTTGCTGCGCTTGTATGACATCATCTTCTAAAATGAAAATACTCATATTATCACTCGCCTTATAGAAATCTTTCACTTACTTAAAAAAGTTCAAAAACATAACTCTTTATCTACAGATTTATCTATAACTATATAATTCACATTATTATAACAATCTCCTTCTATACACTTGAAAGTATTAATCCACTATAGTTTTTTTAAACATAGAAAATAACCTCTACTTTCCGAGTAAAAAGTAGAAGTTTTAATCAAGCCGTTTATAAAGAAAACTCTCTATCTCTATCAATAACTACCTTAAAAAACTCAGAGTAATGCGATAAAGAATAGTCCGCTACATCACATTTATCTTGAAACATACATGTTGAAATACCTAATTCCTTCGCAGGCAATAGATCTAACTCTCTATCTCCAATTGCTAGATCAATATTGTGCTTTTTATGTAAATGATCATAAGCTAAAGAGTTCGGTTTTCGAGGGAAACCATCGTCAATTGTAACCATATCGACGAAGTATTTGTCCCATCCATCATACTTTAAGATTTCCATAACTCCTGTCCTATGTTTATGTGTCATAATCACGTTTTTATGCGCAAATTTCAAAATCTCTTCGACACCTTCAAACGGTTTCATATCTTTTGGAGTAAACTGTTTCTTCAAAACTTTAATCTGTTCTTCCTGTTCATTTGAAATGTTGTAATATTGAATTGCGTGGGAATATGATATTTTTAAGTTTTTGTATATTTCTTGTTTATCTACTGCATCACCTAATATTTCAGAAAGCATCATTGTATATGCAGGATACGTATTAAATAACGTCCCATCAAAATCCCATAAAATATTCATTTTATACATCTTCTATTTTGTACTTACATTGTTACATATTGCGTATTACGAAATCCGCCAAATCCCTCGGTGATTCCTTTTCCAAATAATACTCCTCAGCTTTCCAATACCTACTTTGAAACTTTGGAAGGTTCTTCTGCGTTTCCTCACTCTCGCGAAGAAACCTTGTCTCTCTTGAACAATCCAAATACACCATATAATGAAAGAAATTTCTCCATTCTTTTCGCTGCAGAAAAACACCTTCAACAATTATTACACCTACTAAAGGAAGCTGTATTTCTTTCATTTCACATATGTCTGTTTCATCATGATAGAAAGGCAATTGTACTTGTATATCGCTTTGTAACTTCCAAAAAAAGTTTCGCTGCAACCACTCTATATCCCATTGAAGGTTGTAGTACTCATACCATTCTGCAAATCCAGTATTATATCGCTTATTACGCTCAGTAATATGATCGTCAATATGAAAAATATGAAACGGGATTTCACTTTGCTTCAAATCTTCTTCCAACTCTTTAACCAATGTTGTTTTACCTGAACGACTTAGACCATCTATACCTAATATAAATCGCTCATCTTTATGCTCCTTAATAACTTTCATTATTTCACTTGTGCTCATTACTTTTGCCAATCTTCTTTTAATAATGAATAAACGACCGTGTCATGAGCAACATCATTTTGAATCATATATTTTCGAAGTAATCCTTCTTCTTGAAATCCGGCTTTTTTTAATAAATTACGGGAAGCTTCATTTTCTATATATACGACAGCTGCAATTCTTATAAAGTGCAACGTTTCAAATCCGTAAGCTAGCATTGCTTGCAGTGCTTCGGTTGCGTATCCTTGTCCCCAATATGTATCATCTAGCTCATAACCAATTTCAGCTCGTTTATGATGATTGTTAATTAAATGAAATCCACACGTACCAATTAATTGATCTGTGCCTTTCTTCTCTATTCCCCAGCGAAATACACTTCCCTCTTCATTACGCTTTCTAAACGTTTGAATAGTCGTTTTCGCTTGCTCAACATTTTCGAAAGAGTCCATTCCAAAATAACGAATAACGGATTCTTTTGAAAAATAATGGAACATTGTTTCTGCATCTAATAGTGTAAGTTCTCTTAATAGTAAACGTTCTGTTTCTAATTTTGGAAACCCCATCCTCTTTTTCTCCTTCTATTCTAATGAACTACAAATTTCAATATAATTACCGTCTGGGTCAGCAATGTAAGCAATTGTTTGTCCCCACGGTTTTACGATTGGCTCAACTAGAACTTTAACCCCTTGTTCTTTTAATTTCTCAATCGTTTCCTTAACATCATCTACAACAAATCCTATTTCAAAATGAGAAGATTGTAGTACACCTTCTGTAAGAGGTAGTCCCGTTAACTCCTTAACATCCTCTCGTGTATTCATCGCTAAAATTGTTGCTCCTGTTTCAAATTCGATATATGTACCGTGTTCAGCTCTTATTGGTAATTTTAAAATTTCTTTATAAAACTGAAGACATTGTTCAAACTTTTCTACATATAAAATAATGTATTTCATTTTTAAGTTCATAATTATTCCTCCTTTACCTTCACCTCTAAAAATTCGACAAATGTTTTTAAAAACCTTGTACCTTATAGAGACGAGCACAAAAAAATGAGGCCGATTTCTCGGCCCCCAGCTTATTGGCATAAAACAGGAGATTTGGTTTGGACATAACCAGTTCTTACATTTATTATATTTTATTTTTTCTGAATTTTAAATATAATATACACCTATTTATGTTGAGAAAGTTTTTTCTACGTGATCATAAAACTATGTGCATAAAATCATACCGCTTAAGAAATGCTACAAATGGAGGTGTATACATATGGAACCAATGCTATGTCCAAGCTGTAAAACGAACCGAACTCGCTTTAATATTCTTGAGCAACAAGTAAAACCAGTGAAATTAAATCCACAAACTGGTCAAGTAGAAGAAGAATACACAAACGAAACGATGAATGCTTTTCATATGGCTTATCAAGGACCTACTTATCGCGTCCAATGTGCTGTATGCGGGCTTGTTGAAAACCCAGAGCAATTTATAAAACCTGCGCAAAATCAGTCTTTCTCATAAAATCGTTACTATCCCTTATAGAAATAGATTTTTCTATAAGGGATTTTTCCGTTTAATACGGTAATAAAAAATGTATTTCTTCCTTATTATATTTGAAACTCCACACCCTTCTGGTAATATTTACATAAAAGAGGTGAAACAAATGATTTTAAATAAAAAGTTAATGATTCCATTTACATTTCTACTATTAACTTGTCACATAGGCATTTTTTACTTTTGGATCTTCGATTGGAAGAAGATCTCGACCCCTTACGGTCTAGCTATATGGATTATTTCTACTGTTTGCGGCTTTTTACTTTATTACCACTTTAAACATCAAAACTCTAATAAAATAGTATTAATCGGTAGTTCATTATTATTAATCGTTTTTTCATCATTTATGATTTTTTTAGGTATTATCACTGGTATTATCTTTGTAACTGTTAGTTCTATGCCTTAAATATATAGTTTTTTATTGTGTAAAAAAGAGTGAACAAAATAGAATTATGTAAAAATTAAAGAAGATGATTCCGGTAATCATCTTCTTTTAAAATCCAATCTTTATTATAATATTTCGCTTTTCAATTTCTTAATTTTCCAAGAGAGCCTTATAAAGAGATACATCCACATACAACTAACAACCCCCACCATAACTTTCGCCCAAATAGGCACTCTTGATTCTATCGGACTTAAAAATACGTTATACATTGATGGTAATATAGTTGCTAACATAATAACAAAGAATAGTGATAACTCCTTTAGTTTTTGTATCCTCGTCTCCTTTTCTGAATATATATCAGGCAACTCATTTTCCTCTTCTACTTCCTTACAAAAATAATTCCATTTTGTAAAACTCGTTACATGTTTCCACCCACACATTTCATATATATCAATATATTCTTTTTGTTTTTCTTTTGAATCTTTATAATCCAATCTGAAATCCGCTTTATATACTACATCTTTCGGCTTAGTTTTCTTAAATGTATACATTATATTATATTTTTGTAATGCCCAGCCTTGTTGGTGCATATTCCGTAAAAAAGCTTCTTCTTTTTCTACGCTCCATACCGCGAAAGGTTTGAATATCTTCTTTGTCTCCATCTTCCATTCACTCCCCTAATATACTGTTTCCATTTCTTACAGATCTCTGCAACCTGTTATACTCTAGCTCTAACACTTCTCTACCAAACGGCGTTAACTCATAGCACTTCTTTCTGTCTGTTGAGGCAACTTCAACAATTAACTTTTCTTTTAATAACTTCGTCGTATTCCCATATAAAGTACCAGGACCTAGCTTTACTTCCCCATTTGTCATCTCTTCTACCATTTGCATAATTCCATAGCCATGCATTGGCTTTACGAGTGACAATAGTATGTAATACGTTGCCTCGGTTAATGGAATATATTTTTGTGCTTTCACATTCATTATAACTACCTCCGATACATCGCCTTATGATATATCGACTTACGATACATCGTATACCGATATTGTATAATCATATTCCAAAATATGCAAGAGTAATTTAATAATTAAATATCTATTTCTTCGGATTAAAAAATCATACCAATTTTCTGAATAATTTGTTAAAATATAGAAATACTAACTCTTTTATTATGGAAGGAATGTTACATATGATAAATAAATTAAAAGAAAATATAGGGTCTGTTTTTGTCGGTAAGGAGAATATTATTGATCTACTACTCGTTTCATTACTTGCTGACGGACATGTACTACTTGAAGATGTGCCTGGTACTGGGAAAACTTTGTTAGCAAAAACCATTTCAAAAAGCATTGGTGGTAATTTTTCTCGCGTTCAATTTACCCCTGATGTACTTCCGAGTGATGTAACAGGTATTGAATATTTCAATCCGAAAACGAGTGAATTCGAATTAAGACTTGGACCAGTTATGACAAATATTTTACTTGCAGATGAAATTAACCGTGCGATGCCAAGAACACAGTCTAGTTTGTTAGAAGCGATGGAAGAACGACAAGTAACGCTTGAAAAGCAGTCTACTCCTCTTCCAAAACCGTTTTTTGTTATTGCGACGCAAAATCCGATTGAATCACAAGGAACTTTCCCTCTTCCAGATGCACAGCTTGATCGCTTTTTAATGACGATTTCAATTGGTTATCCGTCTCCTGAAGATGAGCTAAAAATGATGCGTCGTTTTCGTAGCGTTGCACCTTTAGAAAGCGTCACATCTGTCATTTCTTTAGAGGACATTTTAGAAGCGCAGCAACAAGTGAAAGAAATTTTCGTATCAGAACCGTTAGAACACTATATTATTAAACTTGCTCACGCTACAAGAAATCATGATTACATTGCCAATGGTGTAAGCCCACGTGCTACATTAGCTTTAGTACGTGCTGTTCAAGCATTAGCCTTTTTACGCGGCAGAGAATATTGCACGCCTGAAGATATACAATTTTTAGTTCCTTCTGTTTGGAATCACCGTATCGTCTTATCAATGGAAGGTGCATTACGTACGACAAAAAACGAATTAATGCAAAGGATTTTAAAAGAAGTTGACGTACCCGTGGAGATTGAGCAAGCATGAATGGACAGCGCGTTGTAACTGTACCTTTATTTTTTCAAATCCACATTATTCAATTAACTGTGCCCATCGCTTTACTATTTACGTTTTTTCTACCGCAACGAATTATTATGTTTCTCTTTTTCTTCTACTATTTATTTGCGATTTTTATTTATAAATATGTTGCTTACATAGAGAAAAGATTTCAAGTTATAAATGAAAAACAAACAACTCGGCTTTTCCCTGATGAATCCGGACAGTTTTTTATTCATTTAAAAAATGGGGCAAATATACCACTCGTTAACGGTGTTTGTTATTTTCATTTAAATTCGTCCCTTATACCGCATAAAGATCAAGGGATTGAACAGATATCAAAAACGTTATTTTCTTTCCCATTTTCACAACCTGCTCATTCAGCGCAAAAATGGGATTTAACATTAACCGCAACGAAGCGTGGTGTCTTTCAAATTGAACAATTTGAATGTGTTTTAAAAGACCCTTTTCATTTATTAACTGTCCATTTACCTGTTTTCGATAAATTAAAGACTGAAATTATTGTATACCCTACTCCTAAAGAAGTAGCCGGTTTACAAGAACTCCAGCAACTATTAACAGGTTCGTATCGAACGAATTTCTCTTTTTACAATGATGAAACATCCATTATCGGTGTTAAACGATATGAACGTGAATCTTTCCGCTCTATTCATTGGAAAGCGTCTGCTAAAATGCAGGCGTTACAAGCGAAGCAATATGAACCTGTAAAAAATTATAGTTGGACGATTTGTCTTTCTTTAGCTGCTGATCGAGGATTCGGTTGGAAAGAGAATATAGAAGACCTTATTTCATTTACCACATACATTTGTCAATTCGCAACGAAGCATCAAATTCCGTTTGAGTTATTTATTAGTGTTTTAGCAGAAGGTGGTGCATTACATTTACCGTTAAATGAAGGACAAACGCAATATGCAAAAGCTTTAGAGGAATTAGCACGTATTACAGATGATAGTACACTACTTCCGAAACAAGGATTTCTTCACTATGTAACGAGAAAAAGAGAACGCTCGTCTACAATGATATACATTGGTTTGCAGAAGAATGAGCTTCCTCTTCTATCTCAGCCTACGTTTCTCATTAATAATGAAGGGATGGTGGAACCAGTTGAAAACTTGGCTCTATCACGTTAATGACTTTATTCTGCTCCTCCTTCTTTCATTATTAACGGAAAGAGATGAACTCATTGGTATTGCTATATTTTTAGCGACCGGTTATGTAGGAGTATTTCTTATTCATAAACTAATGAAGAAAAAAACAACAGGATTCGTAATACTTTTAGTTATTCAAATAGTCGGTTTTTCTTTATTTCTACCGTTTTCTCTTTTTGGCACAATTATATTACCACTATTTTTCTTTATCGTACACGCGGTCGGACCTGGATATCCGGTTCAAAAATCGTTAGGCGGTATTGTATGGTTTGTCGTTACAGCTATATTTTATGCACCCTTTCCGCCGTTATGGAAATTATTAATGTTAGCCTTACACTTAATGATTACATTTTGGCTAACCGGGGCAAATCGTAAACAACAACTATTACGTTTCGCTTCTATCATTACGATTGGTGTAATGAGTATGTTAATTGTTCAAGTGTTCCCTTTTATTCGACTTATGTTTGGTTTTATGACTGAATTTATCGCATTGGGAGTCGGCTATGCTCTAATGCCATTAATTAAAGCAGCTGAAATGAAAGATACAGAAGGAGTTTGGGCAAATAAAGGACATCTCTTAAACCCTCGAATTGAAGACGGTAAAAAACTTCCTGACTTTGACCCGATACTCATAAATAGCGCTACAATAATAGTCTGTACAGTCATTGCTATTTATGTCGTAAGGAAAATAGTAAAAAATCGAAAACATTTAAGTTTACCAAATATACCAGTCTTCGAATCTACAATCATTACTGATAAAGAAGGAATTAGCCAAAAACGTATGAAGCGAAATAACCCACCACATAATGAGATTCGAAAAGAAATTTTCAAACTTGAGAGTAAACTATCCCCTCCTTTAAATCGTGAACGAGGAGAAACTGTTGAAGCTTGGCTAGAAAGAGTAAATCATGAAGAAGAGGTAAATATTCAGAGTCATATCATTATAGATGCTTATAATGCAGTACGTTATTCAAACAGTGAAAATGCTGTGCTTTTGCATGAATTTAAGGAAGAGGTTCATAAGCTTTATGCTTATCAGAAGAGTTTGAAGAAGAAGAGAAAATAATGTATACAAAAAGACTCCTATTAAACTAGGAGTCTTTTTGTATAAAAGTCCACGTTGCTTTTCACAAATTATGCTTTTTTTCCTGCTTCAATTTCTAAAGATTCTTCATGCCACCAAAGTGTTTCTTCAGGATCCTCTTTAGCGATTTGATGTGCTTCTTTCTTCGATTCTACGGTAGGATAAGATCCTTTTAATGCACGTCCTGATGTTGTAACAAACAGTACACTAAATACAACTAATCCAATTACACTTACACCTGTTAAATAAAATGCTGGTGCCAGTGGATTACCAGTAGCATGAACTAAGTATGAACATACAAGCGGCGTTGTACCACCGAATATGGATACAGAAATATTAAAGGAGATAGAAAGTGCACGATAACGTACATCGGTGAAAAAGAGTGCTGGTAATAACGAAGGCAATGTTCCTTCATAAACACTAAGGAAGAAACCTAAGACGAAAATACCCGCAAACATGGCTACAATATGTCCGTTACCAATTAATAAAAATGCTGGAATTGAACATAATGCTAAACCAAGTAAACCAATTTGTACTACGCGTTTATTACCTACTTTATCACTTAATTTACCGAAATAAAGTGCCAGTGGAATCATAAGTGCCATCGTAATTGAAATAATTAATAAGCCAGTTGTTTCTTTGACTTTTAGTACTTGTGTTAGATAAGAAGGAATATACGAAAGGATCATATAGTTTGTAATGTTAAAGAAGGCAACAATTACTGTGCTTAATAAGAAGTCTTTTTTGTGATATTTTAATATATCCATAAATGAAAATTGTTCGTTGTCTTCAGATTCCTCTTGTGCTTTTTCCATCTCTTGAAAGATTGGAGATTCATCTAAATGACGTCGTAAATATAAACCGACCAAACCAATTGGTGCAGCAATTAAGAAAGGAATACGCCATCCCCAGCTGAGCATTTGCTCATCTGTTAATAATAACGTCAAAATGGTAACAATTACCGAGGCAGCAATGTAACCTGAGAGTGTTCCAATTTCAAGACCACTACCGAGTATACCACGCTTTTTATCTGGAGAAGATTCTGCGATATAAACCATTGCTCCTGAATATTCGCCGCCTGTAGAGAAGCCTTGAATCATTCGAGCAACTAAAAGTAGTATTGGTGCCCATACACCAATTTGTTCATAGGTTGGTAGTAATGCGATGAATAATGTAGAAAGTGCCATTAAAATAATAGTTGTACTTAAAACGATCTTTCGGCCGTATTTATCTCCTATTCTACCAAAGAAAATACCTCCGATTGGTCGAACGAGAAAGGCCGCTGCAAATGTACCAAATGTAAGTACAAGTTGCAAACCACTATTATTCACACCTGAGAAGAATAATTGACTTAATATTACCGCTAAATACGCGTATAATCCAAAGTCAAACCACTCCATTGCATTCCCAATGCCAGTAGCAACAACTGCTTTCCTAGCTTGTTTAGGATTGACAATATTAACGTCTTGAGGTTCAAAATTTAAATCATTATTTTGTTGCATATAGTAAAACAGCCCCTTATTTAATTTAACTTCTTTCAGCACACCTTCTCTTACTAGAATAAATTCAATACGAAGCACTTAAGGAAAAGCAACGTCTCCTTATCTGTTATTATTGTTTCACATAATTAATTATTTGTCCAATTAGATTCTTTCTAGATTAAGTAATTAAGTATTTTAAAAAGCTGAAAAAGCGCTGTATGAGTGCCTTTTTCAGCTTTTTATTTTAATATATAAATTTATTTTTTGTCCCTATTTTCTTCCTGTACGAATTATAAATAAGGTACTTTTTATATTTGTATTTTCATCAAAATTCTTAAACACTTGCTATAGCTGCCACACTATGAATAGCGAATATAAATTCATTAATAAATGCATCAATTTCCTCTTTCGTAATTATATACGGGGGAAGTAAACGGATGATATTCCCTTGTGTAACATCGACTAACATCCCTTTCTCCATTAATTCTAACTGTAATTTCTTTACGTTTTCATTTGTATCATTCATACTAATTCCAAACATCATACCAGCATGACGTACTTCCTGAATATAATAAGAATTTTCTTTCTGAATTTCTTGCAGTTTTTCATTCAAATATAGTGAAGTTTCATATGCTTCTTCCATTAAACCATCATCAATTAATGTTGTTAATACCGTTAAACCTAAAGCCGTTCCGATTGATGAATGAGCAAACGTTGTTCCATGATCTCCTGGTGAAAATACATTACATAACTTTTCACCTACAATGATTCCTCCTAGCGGTATCCCGCCTCCTGCTCCTTTACCAAATTGAATAATGTCTGGTGTAATATTGAAATTTTGATAAGCAAATAGTTTCCCAGTTCTGCCCATACCACTTTGTACTTCATCGACTATGAGGAGTACATTATACTTTTCACACAGGAGCTGAATCCCTTCTAAATATTCACTTGATAAAGGATAGATCCCACCGCTTCCTAAAACAGGCTCTAGCATAATTGCAATGGGATGTTCATTAACAATTGTATCTTCTAATTCCTTTATATTTTCACGCTCCACTTCATATACAGGAATGGATGTTTTCGGGAAATTTTGATAAACATTTTCTTGTCTCGTAAAATGAAGAGCCCCTAATGTTCGCCCGTGGAAACTATCTTTCAGTACAACGACTCCTTCACGCTCTTCATTCGTAATAGATCTATATTTATCAATTAATTTTAATGTCGTTTCTGTCGCTTCTGTACCAGAGTTTGTAAAAAAAACTTTTCCATTTTTTAAAGAGCAATCAACTAATCTCTTTGCATACTCAATCGCAACTGGATTTAAAAAATGAAATGGAAGATGCAACGATTTCGTAACTTGCTCCATGGTCGTTTGCACAATTTTAGGATGATTATATCCTAATACGTTTACTCCTACGCCAGAAAATAAATCTAAATACTCTTTACCCTCCACATCATACAGTTTACAACCTTCTCCTCTTTCTATCGCAACCTCCGTGCGACAATACGTAGGCATCATATATTCTTTATCTAATTGAAACCAATCCGACATGTTAAATTCCTCCTAGTTATTTTTCCCGTTTTTTATATTCATTATCTATACAATCATTTATAAATTAACTTTTAAGATTGAAATTTTAATAGTGATTTTCTTCTACCTTTTACTAAAACGTGTTATTTCTCTTCCCGATATTCATTTTTCCATAATTTCTTCTATTTCAACAGGTCCACTGTATGTGCCTTTTTTTCATCTAGCGGTATGTTACTAATTTGAACTTCGTATGTAATACATAATCAAGGCTAAAGAATCATATTTAGTAACAATCAACGAAAAAATTTTGGAGGCTATATCGATGAATGAAAAACATGATAAACAGAGGCAATCTTTATTAGGAGAAGACTTAAATAGCAATCGAGAACTTAATGAACCAGCTAAACTTCACTCTCAAACAGTTGGTTCACGTGGACCTATTTTAAAGCAAGATAATGTACTGCACGAGGCGTTACAAGAATTTATTCATGAAAAGATTTTAGAAAGACCTGTTCATGTAAAAGGATTTGGTGCATTTGGTTATTTCCAAACGATATATCCGATGGCTGAACATACAAAACTTAGCTTTTTACAAAATTCAAATGAGAAAATTCCTGTTATGGTGCGATTTTCATTAGCTGTTAGTACGAAAGGAACACCTGATACTTCTAGAAATGTACGCGGTTTTGCTACAAAATTTTATACTAAAGAAGGCGTATTTGATCTTTTATGTAATCACCTTCCTGTCTTTTCTGTTCGTGATCCGATGCGTTTCCCTGAAACTATTAACGCGTTATTGCCTTCACCTAAAAATAACTTACTAGATCCTAATAGATTTTGGAGTTTTGTCGCTAGAGCACCCGAATCCATTCATTTTGTTGTCCGTTTATACTCTGATGCTGGTACGGCAAAAAGTCTTCGCCACATCCCAGGACATAGTGTAAATACATATGTTTGGAGAAATGCTCAAGGTTATCGAAAGTACGTAAAGTATCATTGGTATCCATTTGAAGGTGTACAATCCATTACTAGTGAGGAAGCAAATAAACTAGCTGCCGAAAATCCTGATTATAGTGGAAAAGATTTATACGATGCAATTGAGGCTGGTAAACCAGTGGAATATGGTTTATATGTCCAGCTCATGGATCCAAAAGATGAAGCACATCTTTCTTATGACCCTTTAGATGATACAAAAGTATGGGATGAAAAGGAGTATCCTCTTATGCCCGTAGGCAAAATGGTATTAAATAAAAATCCTGAAAATTATATGGAACAAGTAGAAAAAGTCTCCTTCTCCCCTTCTAATTTACTAGACGGTGCAGAACTATCAGATGATAAAATGCTGCAAGGTCGCGCTAATATTTATAGTGATTCTCAAAGAAGAAGAATTGGACCCGAATTTCGTAAATTAGCGATCAACCAACAGCAAGATTGGACACCCGCTAATCAAATTACAAGCGGTGACGGAAGATACGTTGAAGGAAAACTCGAAAGAACTTCTATAACTAAGCAAGATGATTTTGGGCAGGCTGGTGAATTTTATGCGAAGTTATCACACATTGAAAAAGAACATCTTGCTGAAAATTTAGCTAATGATTTGAAAGTTATATCCAATGATATTAGGAAGATAGTTTTGGGGTATTTCGATCAAGTATCAACTGATTTGAAAACAAGCATTGAGACAAAAATGAAAGAGCATTAAGAAGATTAAAACATGCTTTACGAATGAGAATTCAAATCTATATTAATTATTTTCTTGTCAAAATCCAATGAGGTTATTTAATTTAAAAATATAAAGCCAATATACCCCTGTTCTATAATTAGAACAGGGGTATATTGAAGTAGTTTAACGTTTAACATTAACTACTTTACTTAGCTAAAAAATGCAATAAGTAGCCTTTCAAAACAAACTATAGTAAATTATTTTACTTGCACTGTATAATTCCCTGTTCCACCGCCATACTTATATACACTTAAGTAATATTTCCCTGGCTTCGCATTATAATTTCCAAGCAATTTGTTTCCATCACGTTTTGTTGCATAAGCTACATAATTATTTAGATCTGATTCAGAATATAATACCCAGTTCAGTCCAAGGTTTTGTTCGTTCGTAACAGAAATCTGTAAATCTTTTTGATCCTTTACATCGATAACAAATTTATCCCCCTGATCTTGATCGCTTAAGTTTCCTCTTAATAAAGTGTTCAAAGATAGTGGATTCGCTGTATCAAATGAATTATTCGGTTCTTTTTCTACAGCCGTACCTTCTTCCGTATTCAGCCCGCTAAATACAACATCATATTCAAATTGTCCAGCATTATTTACACGGTAATTTACAAAATAAGCAGTCAATGTTTTATATCCCGTCCACTCTTTTCCTGAAAGACGTTTCAACATATCATTCGTTGCTTGATTCATTACTTTCCAATCCTCAATCTCTCCTTTTGTCGCACTTCCAGTATATGTCCCCTGTAGTGTAAATGTATTAAAGAATTGTGATTTATTCTTTGTTACTTTCACATCTTTTAACTTTGATTCATTAGTGATATCTGAAGTAACGTCCGAAAGCGATTTTGGATCATGCTGCGCTAAGTACTCATCTGATACTTGTGGAATTGTATACTTATCACGATTATCAATAAGCATTTGCATATAAGATTGATATTCTTCATTTAATTTATTATCTTTGCTTAATGTAGAACGGTATGCGTCGTAACTTGAAACATCATTTGCACGAATTAAATCATGCACTTTATCGAACATTTCAGGACGGTTATTATACATATATGATTGCAATGCAAACGAATAGTTATAAAAATCAAACGTTCCATATTTCGCATTTAATGTTTGTGCTGCTGTGTATCGTTTTGCAGGATCATTAGATAATCCACCAATTATACTTTTTCGCGGTACTACACTATCTAATCGCGTTGCACCTGCAAAGAACTCTGCATTCCCTTCTTCAAACCATGTTAAACGTTCATTTTGATACATTTCCCCTTGGCCCCATAATCCCTGAACCTCGTACCTTCCCTGTAAGTAGTGCGTAAATTCATGGCGGAATAATTCTTCCAAACTATAAATACTTTGCTGTGGTGTACGTTCATATGTAAAGAAAGTCCCTGTTCCTTCAATGTACATTCCACCATTATTCGTTTCATATCCGTACAGTTGACGATTAAATTGATACTCATCTGGACTATTATAAATAACCATCGTTAACACGTCATCAACATGTCCACTTTCAAGTGGGTTATCACTACCAACTGTACGATAAAATTGAGAGCGTACTTCTTTTGCCGCCCAGTATAGACGTTTAATTTTCTCTTCGCTAACTTTATCCCCAGCCTTAAAGACAATCGCTCCATCATCAAATGTATACGTTTTCGGTAAATATTTCTTTTTTCCATCTTCTCGGATTTGATCTAAACTTATTGTTTTTCCGTTCGCATCTACTCCTCCGTAATTTGTAGTAATTTGTTCTGCTGCAACAAAATATTGCTCCCCTAAATGTGGATAAATCCTCATCGCTTCTGTAACAACTTGTTGTCCTTTTGTTGGCGTACTATGAAGCTTTCCTAATCGACCAGCATAGTAAATTCCGTTATTAATTAACCATCCATTTTTATCTGATACAGTACCAATTAGTGCGAAACGACTTACTTCATTAATAAAGTTATCGATATTTCGATACCACATCGTATCTTTCGGCTTTTTTCCAGTCGTGTACATATCCGTCTGAATATCAAAGTCAATTCCCTTCATCAACTCATATATAGCGTCTCCTTTTGTTCGGTCTTCAATGAAAGTTGCAATGTTATCGTTATATTGTTTAAAAATTTCACCTGCATATAAAACCGTTTCAACATCAGCCGATGCATTTCCAATTAATTTTCCATATGATGAAATAACTTTATTTTGTTCTGATGTACCAAGTTTGAAATTCGGATTTTTTGCAATTGTTTTTAAAGCCGGTAAACATTTATCATGGTAGCTACGCTCATTTAGTTTGCTTAATTCATCATGGTAAAAACCTAAATAAAATGCTGCACGTAGAGCTTCTACTAATGTTTCAATCCCTTTTGAATCATCTTTCGTATAAGCTTGTCCTTGTTCTGCTAGTTTATTAATAATCGCTTGCATTCGGCTATCATCTTGATAGAATTTGAGACTATCACTATTAAACTGAAATAATTCCGGAATTTGATACCAATTAATTGTCACAAGAAGATCAGTTAATTGTTTGTTACTTAATTGATTTAACTCAGCCATCGAATACTTTTTTTCTTCAGCTAACGGTTTAACATCCTCGTTTGGTGCTAGCGGACGCTGCGATAAATCCGATAACTTTAACCGTTTTGTAAAAGATGCATTTTCTTGTACTTTTGAAGAGTGTGCCAACTCATCAACGGATTTCTGTATGCCTACCGGCTCCATTTGTAATACGTTCTTCACATTTTTTTCTTTTGTCTCTGCTTGAATTTGCAAACCATTACATGATATTGTCACTAGTCCAACACCAAGAATCAACTTAGAAATTTTTGAATATTTAACCATACCATTGCCCCCTAATAATTTTAAAGAAAATTCTGAATTTTAAAACCAGAACATACTTATTTGTATGTACTTACAGTTCCGCTATAAATACAAGTATGATCAATGATGCAATAGTAGCTTGTTTTATACTATTACGAATACAGATTCCTTAAATACAATTCCCCTTCCTTAAATTTAATACAAGCAAAAACTGTGCCAATGCTATTTCTTATGAATAGCCAACATTCTTTTATTAATACTGTAGAATAAAATATACATAGATGTTTCAGCAATGTATAAATATTTTGACACAAACTCCTCTTTTTACGATGAAGGATTCGTTAGAAATTATTTTTGCATTAGCCAGCAAATAGTTTTCAACTAACCCCATTCAAAAAGGTAAATAAACATATTACAAAAGGATAATATGTTTACTTACCTTTTCCTATTTTATATAGATAACAAGCTATCTGTTGATAAAAACAACGTTAATTAGCATTTTGTTACATCAGTTCATATTATGATACTCATTTCTCTTTTTCAGATAATCCTTTTCACATTGTAACGGTTTGTATTCCACCTTTTTCCCTTGCTTCTTTTTCGTTTCGGTAACAACCCATTCCCCTTTTTCAAGTTCAAGATGTTTTATTACATTTGTATCGTCTATTTCTTTATAAAGTACAAATGCTTCAAGCGGCTTTACAAATAACCTAGGCTCTCCTCTATATCCACCACTTTCAAAAACTTTAGTTAACGAATTATAATAAGTATCATCAACCCGGCCACCATACATTACGTGTGCAGCTTCTAAATCTTTTTTACTTACTTCCCAAAAGCTATTTTCATCAAAATTCAAATTAAACGTGGATCTAATATCCCTCATTATATTTTTCACATACTTTTCATCTCGAACTTTTCTTTCTTTGAGACAATCCGAAGATAAGCTTGGTGCATCTGATTGGGAATGTACAACATGTTGAATAGATACACATAAAACAAATACGCTTAAAATATACAATAGTTTTTTCATATTTACGTATCACCTCAAATAATGTAGATACTATATTATTTGAGGCTTAAGATATTCTTATGCTATAAATGAGAAATGTCCTATAAAATAGACTTTTTATAGGACATTTCCTTTTAATATTGCTTTATTAGATTTACCGGTGAAGCAAGTACTTTACTACTTTTCACATCATATAATCCTATAGGCGTTACCCGTATAAAAGGCAAGTGCGTCGCAGAAAAGAATAAAATCGTAAATGCTGGATCGTTATAGGCATATCCTCGCTCTTGTAGTAATTTCACCATTTTTTTCTCTTTATATATTAATTCGCTCATTTTTAAATCGGACATAATCCCGAGCAACGGTAATGCAATTTCGTGTAACACTTCATTTCTTTCCGCTATTACCATACCGCCACCTAGCTCTTTTACTCTATGAAAAGCTGTAAGCATATCTTCTTTACTTTTTCCAATAAGAATGATGTCACCTGTACCAGAATAAGAACTTGCAAGACCTCCTAATTCTTTCGCAAAACCTTTCACAACTGTATTCACTCGCCAAGTGCCATCACGAGCAATCATCATAAGGAAACATTCATCATGCTCAATAGAAAGTTCCTCACCGTTTAAGTCGATTTCAGTTACATATGGTTTTGAAATAACATCATTTAATAATTTTATACCTGTTGTTTCAGAAAAAATCATATCTTCTTTCTTTAAAGACCAGTCTAGTTGTAGAGGGGTTACTTGAAATTTATCCCATTCTATACGTAATGCTTCATTTTTGTTTACTCCGTTACGCTTCACCCATCGTCCCTTTGCAATTACACTAATCGGCACCGGGTTTTCTTTACTTTCCAAAATATTAATATTTGCAATTCTTCCTGTCGCAATCGAGCCGTGTAAATGTTCCATATTATAATAACGAGCAATATTATAGCTTGCCATATTATAAGCATCAATTACTGGTATTCCTTGCTTAATCGCTATTTCTATCAATCTATTTGTCATTCCGTTTTCATAAAATGACGGATGTGAACCATCTGTTGTGAACATGAATCTATCAAATTGTTTAACACCTAGTTCTAGCAATTCTTTTACTAAAATTTCTAAATCTGGACGGATAGAAGAATTTCTAAGAGAAACGGTGTAACCTTGCATAAGGCGTGTTAATGCTTCCTGCCCTGTCATCGCTTCATGATCACAATCCGTACCTAACAATTTTAACTTGGCTAAAGTTGTTTCAGACGCTCCGGGAAAATGACCTTCTACTTTCTTCTGTAATCGTTTTGTTTCCTGTACCCAATTTAACATGTCCTCATCGCCGTGTAATAGTTTTGGCCATGCTGTTAGCTCGCCGCCTTGAAGAACATCTTCATGGTTAAGCCATTCCATTATTTCTTCACTATTAAATAAAGATTGGCCATTTTGCAGCTCAGTCTGTCCATCGAAACGACACCACCAATACATACTTGCTGGAATCTTTTTAAATTCATCTAATAATTGAAACGCTACTTCACGCTGTAATGTGAAAAATAAAGTTAGATTATCATTAATGAAAGTTGTTGTCCCAAATTGCATCGCATGATTTGCTAAAGTCTCTGGATTATACAACTGATATGGATGCGCATGCGGTTCTATGTAACTTGGAACTATATACTTCCCCTCGCAATCAATAACTTCACAATCAGTTAATCGCTCTGGCAGTTTTTCTCCTACGTATACAATTCGATCATCATATACCCAAATATTCGCTATCGTCCATTCACGTAAGTATGAATTTAAATACGTTGCATTCTTTAATAAAATGTGCGGACTTCTCGTGCCATCTAGTACTTCAACATGTTCTCGTAATTGCTTATTACTCCATTTATAATGATTTTGTCCCAATGTACTCAACTCCAAATCTATTAATTGTTATATTGGTTAAAACGAGAAATAGTTAATCAACTAAAGTATTCTCCATTCATAACTCCCCTGTATAAATCCCTATAACCTTTATTATATGGAATGGTTGCAAAAATAACAATTTTCAGAATTAAAGGTATACCTCTTTGCTCCAAAATAAAAAGGATGTCATGCAACTGACATCCTTTTTATTTTTATACTAAGCAATAAGATTGATTTTCACTTTGAAATACACTTGATGCCATATCATAGATGCTAATACTGTCCATAGTTACAAAATTTAAAAAGCACCTCTTTTATATACAACAATAGCAGAATCCAATTCATTTTCTTTTTTCTATTTATTAAATTCAATTTTCATCATTTTATTAAACTGCGTAATAATATCAATCGCACCTAAAGAGTTAATACTGACAGCCAATGTATGTTTGCCCCCAATTACTCCCCCAACAAAAGTTGTAAACCCAGGAATTGCCCCTCCGTGACCCCAAATTGAAACACCGTTTGGAAGTTTAGTCTCATAGATTCCAAGACCATATCCGTCACCAACGCCTTCTCCTTCTGTAGGAACTGTAGTAAGCATTTCTTTTAATTGATTCTCCTTCAGTAACTTACCACCGAGTAGAGATGAAAAGAACGTATTTAAATCGTCCGCATTAGAAATCATATCTCCAGCTGAATTAGCTAAACTCGGATTATAATACGTTATGTCTTTCAACTCGCTTGTTCCGTCAATTTTCATATACCCTCGAGCATGATTCTTTCCTGGGATAACGGTTGAATTCCCTGGTAAAAACGTATTTGACAGATCCAAAGGTTCAATAATTCGCTTTTCAATTTCTTCTGCATAACTATTTCCAGTTATTTTTTCAATAAGCATTCCCAATATTACGTATCCTGTGTTTGAATACGACCACCCCTTACCTGGCGAAAAATCAGGTGGTAGAGAAAGCCCCATTTTCACTATTTCTTCTGCTGTATACGTTTTTTTCGAATTCATTATGTCAGCGTCTTTTGACTTTAAATATTCAGCTATACCACTCGTATGATTCAAAAGTTGACGTATCGTAATTTGATTGCCATCATACCCATTTCCTTGAATGAGACCCGGTAGCCACTTTTCAATTGGATCGTCAAGTTGTATACGATTTTCTCCTACTAATTGAAGAACAGTCGTGGCAGTAAACGTCTTCGTCACGCTACCAATCCGAAAACGATAATCCGATTTCATTGGTTTCTTTGTACTTAAATCCGCCACGCCAGCAGCATAGCTACTAGTTTTTCCGTTGTTAAACGTCTTAGCTAATACCCCTGGTGTTCCAAACTGTACTGATTCCTGCATTACTTGTTTCCAGCCATTCCGATTCTTTTGATCATGTGATTGTGACGGACTTGATATATTTTGTACTGACTCTGCTTTCACAGTAAAACCTGGTGTGAATAGAGTAGTACCTGCTAATAGAACTGACAAACTTGCTAGCTTTATTGAATTACATTTTTTCATAAGGCTCTCTCTCCTCTATTAATATCGTATTGATTCAAGTTATACTCTAATCCTATATGATAAATCTCTCTTTTTTCTTATCCATTCCTTACGAAATACTTACGTTCAAATCTTGATACGATAAGCTGAGAAAGAGTTGCGTATGAAACTAAAAAGGTAAAATGAAAATAAGGACAGTCACTTAACTGCCCTTATTTTCATTCCACCTCGTCTTTATTATTTTTAAGATGATTCATTAATTGTGTTCGCTTCAAAGGTACATATATGTTTGTTTCAATAACATATATTTTATCCTGATTGGATTATCTTATGAATATAATGAGTTCATATTAAGATTAACAATAAAAAAGAACGTGTTTTCATTTTTTATGTAAACACGCTCTCTTAAATATTTAAAACCCTATATCAATTTTTTATTCCATTCTATCCTTTAAATCACTATTCTCTATTCACTTTTACCATCCTGCACTAGCATTCATACCATTTCCAAGAATAGTAAGAAATAGTGGCCACAATACTGGTCCTAACGTAAGAAATATATTTAGAAGTATAAGTATTCTATATCCCACGGTAAAATTATGATTCTTACGATTTACCAATACTAAAATAACTAATAATATTATGGTCGTTAAAAATAAAAGTAGAATTAGCAACCAATACCAAACCATTAAACTGAGACTCCATGGTGTTAATAGCTCGTGTATTATACCAAATGTGATTCCTAATACTCCAAAACTAAAGGTAGTAACTGTTGATTTTATAAGCAATTTATTTAATGTTTTTTCGTATGTATTTTTACAATATAAATCTATTAAAGTGTATAAAGATAAATATGCCATTAATACACCTATCCAAGACAATAGCCAGTCTCCGCCCCCTCTAAATAACATGAACAGCAGCCAACACATCCCTACTGCAGAAAAAGCAAAGGAAATAAGTATGCTTTTCAATCCCGGTTTCATTATATTTTCACACCCTTAAAAATAAATTATACGTTTTTACTAAACTCATGTAATTTTTTATTAACATGCTACCCATTAATCGTTTAGCTTTAATACATCCTTTTTTCATTCTATATTAATAAAACAAAGATACACTCATGAACAATTAAAGAAGCAATACTCTACAAAGAGTTACATATAGCTTGTATATTCTTTTTCCATTGGTAGAGATATTAAAAAATTAACTATACATTAACATGCAATTAAATATAAGTAAATTAATTTTATTTACTTATATAATTTTTACATTCAGATTAACCCCGCCACCTTTTTTATCTTGATATAGTACATTCTACTATTCATACCGACCTTTTCCATCCCGTTCTATCCACCGCACAGTCTTCTCTACATCTAATTCCGTATACGTCTTTTCACCATAGCGAACAGACTCATATATCGGAATAATATCTCTCGTTCGACATATTCGTTTTAACCATTGTTGTATCGTTTCATAAGACCTTCTCTGTTCATGAAATGGTAAAGTTCATTCACATCAAAATATTCGAGGCCAATGACATCTCCAGGCAAAGTATCAGCTGTGAATTGAATTCTTTGAAACTTAGCGTCCACACTTTTCGCTAAAGTTGTTTTTCCTGTCCCGGGTACATCTTCTAATAAAATATGTCCTCTTGCTATAAGAGCTATAGCTGCTAGTTCAATCGATTCATTTTTTCCTATAATAACCTTCGAAATATTGCTAGTGATTTTCTTTAATGTGCTCATATATTTATCTCCCGCCTCTTATATTTCTGAAAATTAAGATTTTTTCCAAATTATAACACATTGTTTTAAAAGGAAATATAGGAATAACTTATATAAAAACAAAAAAGATGACCCCAGCAATATGATATGATCCCCTTATAGTAGACAGTTGAAAGAAAGTTACTTTACTGTTTATTATGGAGGGGATTTTTTATGGGGAAAATTAGAAGAACTTTTTCAATTGATTTTAAAATGAAAGCTATTGAATTGTACTTACATAGAGGAATTGGAAGTAAGCTAATTGGAAAGGAATTAGGAGTTACATATTCAGTTGTAGATAGATGGATTAAAAAATATAAAAATGAGGGTATTCTGGGCCTACAAGAAAAACGTGGAAGATCTAAACAAACAAATGAAATAAGTCAAGATGCTAGAATACAACGATTAGAAGCGGAAAATGCATACTTAAAAAAGCTATTAGATACGAAAAGGGGGATGAGATCAAAAAAAGTAAATCAGTAGAATATGAGGTCATTCATACCTTAAAACAAAATTTTTCAATTGTATTGCTTTGTGAAATTGCAGGTGTTTCAAGAAGTGGATATTATAAGTGGAAAAAAAGAATCAACAATCCCTCTGAAAAGATGAAAGAGGACCAATTTATCATGTCTAAAATAGGAGAATGCGAACGAGATCCAGATATAAATGGCAGCTATGGTTACCGAAGAATTTGTATATGGCTCAAAAAGTATTATGGTTTACAGGTAAATCACAAAAGAGTATATCGTTTAATGAGGAGAATGGGGCTACAAGCTAAGATTCGAAAGAAAAAGTGGCGGCATTTTGGTTTAAAAGAACAATGCGTCGTGTCGGAAAATCTGTTAAACAGAGAGTTTTCAACTACAAGACCAAATGAAAAATGGGTTACAGATATAACTTATCTTACCTTTAATAATAAGCGCATATATCTTTCAGTGATACTAGATCTTTACAATAACGAAGTTGTGGCCTACCAAATGAGCGAATACAACAATTTAAAATTAGTTACAGATACAGTCAATAAAGCCTTAAGAAAAAGAAAAGCCTGCGAAACAGTATTACATAGCGACCGAGGTTATCAGTATACGTCAAAAAAATATAACCAATTACTTAAAAAGCACAAAATAACTGTGAGTATGTCTAGGAAGGGAAATTGTTACGATAATGCATGTATAGAGAGCTTTTTTAGTCATTTTAAGGCAGAATGCTTTTATAGACATACCTTTTATGAAAAGGCAGAAGTTTTTAAGGCCACTAAAAGATATATAAGCTATTACAATAACAAAAGATTTCAAAAAAGATTAAACAACCTTAGTCCTATTGAATTTGGAACTAAGGCTGCTTAATGAAAAGGCACCTAATCTATTACTGTCTACTTGACAGGGGTAAGACCAATACGCCAAAGTCACCTTCTGTAAACCATATTATTTTACTAACTCTCCATTATAAACTTTTATATTAAGCGGAGCAGTTAAAAATTGTTGTGCTTTACTAACGAAAGATGTGAAGTGTTCACTCGTATTATGACTCGCAACTGCTGCTTCATCTTTCCATACTTCTACCATCGTATAAACATTTTCTTTTTCTGTATCTTTATATAAGTCATAAGATACATTTCCACTTTCTTCTCTTGAACCATGGATGAGTGGCTGAATTTCTTCTAAAAATGATTGTTGTTTTGCTGGATTCACTTGAAATATTGCGTGAATAATAATCATGGTGTTTCCCCTCTCATATCTCACTTATTTCTATTTGTGTAAAATTACTTCCACTCAGCAACTTTTTCAATTGGAAGACGTACTGATGGATAACCACTGTCAGCAGCTTTTCCGATTGAAATTAACATAACTGGTACGTGGCGTTCTTTATCTAATCCGAATGCTTCTGCGATTTGGTCTTTTTCAAATCCACCAATTGGGCAAGTGTCATAACCGTGAGCACGAGCTGCTAGCATAAATTGCATTGCTACAAGACCACCATCAATTAAAACTGTATCTTTCATTACTTCTGGTGTAACCATTGAGAAGTAACCTGAAAGTTTTTGTATTTGATCTTCTTTTACTTCAGCTGGCATTAAACCACGCTCTACTGCTGTACCGTAAATTTCTTCTGCGTTATCAAAGTTGTTTAAGTCACCAAATACAGCGATCATTGCTGAAGATGTTTCTACTTGAGATTGATTGAATTTCGCAAGTGGCGCAAGTGTTGCTTTTGCTTCGTCACTTTCAATAACTAAGAATCTCCATGGTTGCATGTTTACAGAAGATGGTGCAAGTGTTGCTTCTGTAAGAATTTCAGTCATCTCTTCTTTACTAATTTTCACTGAAGGATCGTACTTACGAATTGAACGACGTCCTGTTAAAATTTCGTTAAAATCATTTGTTTTTACTGAGTTAGTCATAGTTGTATTCTCCCTTTTTTATAATTCTTTTATGTTTTCTTGAATGCGGTCTAACATCGTTAAAAGATTGTCGCGCTCTTCTTCACTTAATCCTTTAAATGCTGAAGTAGCGAAACGCTCTTTTTCCTCTTGATACACTTGAATTTTATTTCGCCCCTCTTCTGTAAGAGAAACTAACGTAATTCTGTTATCATCTGGATTTTTACGTCTTGTAATCATTCCATTTGCTTCCAGCTGTTTTAAATGCCTCGTAATCGCGGCATTATCAATATTCACTTCTTGCTGAAGTGCTTTTTGACTAATTTCATCTACTTCATATAACTGAAGTATAAGCTCTAGTCTAGATTGACTCATACCCGTACAACCTTCAAACTTCGAACTTACTTCTTTATTGAGGAAGTGTAATTTATATAAAATTATTGCTTCTTTTGAGCATGAACTTGTCAAATTACCCCTCCTTTACATCCAAACCAAAAATGTTTGATGCATCAATAGTTGATATGTCAATTAATATAATCTATATCGATTTATAATGCAAGCATTTTGTTTTTCCTGTTTATTTTTTAATGTTCGCCTATTAATATTTTTCCAAAACAAGGGACTTTATCACATTACAAAAAATGTTAATTGCATTATAATAGTACTAATTTAAATGACTGGAGAGTGATTGTAATGCGGCAATACACAAATAGAAATGCGGAAATAAAAATGGAAAATGAAATGAGGATATTTATATATGACAACAATAAATATAGGGATTGTCGCGCACGTAGACGCTGGCAAGACGAGTTTGACTGAGCGTATTCTTTATGAAACGAATGTGATTAAAGAAGTTGGCCGAGTAGATAGTGGCAATACGCAAACTGACTCAATGGAATTAGAAAGACAACGCGGAATTACGATTAAAGCATCTGTCGTTTCTTTCTTTATTGATGATTTAAAAGTAAATGTCATTGATACACCCGGACACGCTGATTTTATCGCTGAAGTGGAACGATCATTCCGCGTTTTAGACGGTGCCATTTTAGTTATCTCTGCCGTTGAAGGTGTGCAAGCACAAACGAAGATTTTAATGCGAACACTACAGAAACTAAACATACCGACTGTTTTATTTGTAAATAAAATAGACCGTAGTGGCGCAAATACTGAAAAAGTTGTGAAACAAATAAAAGCAATTCTTTCAAAGGATGCATTCCCCTTCTACTCTGTAGAGAACGAAGGGACAAAGGAAGCTCGTATTATTGAATATAAGTCATATGACGATTGTATTGAACGATTAGCACCATATAAGGAATCATTGCTTGCATCATATGTAAATAACGAAATAGTACCGGATGCACTATTAAGAAAAGAACTCGAAAAGCAAATACAGCAAGCAAATGTGTTTCCTATCTTTTTTGGTTCAGCAATGACAGGTATAGGTGTAACTGAACTACTTGAAAATATTTCAGCCTTAATTCCAACTACTAAATCGGCACAAGATGAAACATTATTCGGTGTTGTTTTTAAAATTGAACGCGAATCTTCTGGGGAAAAGATTGCTTATGTAAGAGTTTTTTCTGGTTGTTTACACGTTAGAAAATATGTTGATATTCAGCGCAGTGAGTCTCTGTCACATAAAGAAAAGATTAAAAAAATGTGCATATTTCATAATGGAAATGCAATTCAAGCTTCTACTGTTCAAAATGGAGAGTTTTGCAAAGTGTGGGGACTTACGAATGTTAAAATTGGTGATATTATCGGTGAACGGACAGATTATATTAAAGACATTTACTTTGCCGAACCGCAAATGGAAGCAGCAATCGAGGCAGTTCCTAAAGAGCAAATTCATGATTTATACGCTGCACTTATGGAGCTATGCGAAGAAGATCCACTCATTAAAGTGTGGAAAGACGATGTTCATAATGAACTATACATTCGCCTTTTCGGTGAAGTACAAAAAGAAGTTATCGAAACAACACTTTATGAAAAATACAATTTACAAGTTACTTTTTCAAATACGCGCGTTGTATGTATTGAAAAACCAATTGACATAGGGAATAGCGTTGAAGTAATGAGTGAAAAAGAGAATCCTTTTTACGCAACAATCGGCTTCAAAGTGGAACGTGGTGTGCTTAACTCTGGTATTACGTATAACTTAGGCGTTGAACTTGGATCACTACCTTTAGCATTTCATAAAGCGATTGAAGATACAGTATTTCAAACGTTAAAACAAGGTTTATTTGGATGGGAAGTTACTGATATTATCGTCACGTTAACACATACTGGTTATGCAAGCCCTGTTACAACAGCGAGTGACTTTAGAAACTTAACACCGCTCGTATTAATGGCTGCTTTAAAGCAAGCTGAAACATGTGTATATGAACCATTAAACGAATTTGAATTAACTGTTCCAGAGCACGCAATTAGTACCGCAATGTATAAACTAGCTGCCATTCCAGCAACTTTCGCAGAGCCTATATTCTATAATGACTCTTACCATTTAACAGGATTATTACCTGTTGCGAAAACAGAGAATTTTAAACGACTGCTCCATTCATTTACCGAAGGAGAAGGTATCTTTATAACAAAGCCAACTGGTTTCACAAAGCTGAAGGCTCCCTTCCCTACTCGAAAACGTGTTGACTTTAATCCGCTAAATCGGAAGGATTATTTGCTTCATGTTTTGAAGGCTTATTAAATTAAAAAAGAGGTGCAATTCGCACCTCTTTTTGCATGTATTGAAAACTTAAATTAGTTTGTCCTCACAACTTCTTTAAGTCTCTCTATTACTTTCGCTATAGCTTCAATCGAATTTTCTGTTTCAAATTCCCCAACATTTAAAGAATGGTTTGCATTTTTGACAATTTCAATCTTTAACTTGGATTGTTCTAATTGATCCATTTGATTTGCATTGTATTGATGATCTTTGTCTCCAATAACTAATAGCCCTTCATGATGACTATGTAAGATGGAATCAAAAATCGCATCAAACGTCAGTAAAGGTGTAAGTAATATCATCTTTGACTGTACGTATTCTTCTCTCTTCATTAAATCATTCGCAATTGGGATTGTTCCGAGTGATTTTCCTAAAAACATCGAATTGCTATATTGCCCACTTTTTAGCACTTCAATAATGACAGGATTAATATCATCCATCATTACTTTCGTTATTTCTTCCATTGGTTTTTCCATTAATTGTCCATCGTAGGAATAATGAATATGTACTACATCTATTTTATTTTCAAGCATAAGCATCGTTGCATAATAGAATAACGGTTTATCATAATTGTAGCCTGAACCTGAGAGCATAAAACAAATTGTATTAGCACCTTTTTCGATATGTGTGTAACGAATGACTTTATCATCTATATGTATCTCTTTTTTAGTCCCCTTCACCGTTTTCCCCCTCCGGACATGTTTACTTTTGTAAAACGATATGTTCTGTATGAACTGATACGTCCTTTACTTTCTCTTTTATAAACGCTGGCTGTAAGTTATATGCATCTAACTCTTCTACCGGCACCCACTTAAACATATATGTTCTACCCTCTTCATTCAGAATATAGTGGTCGGCTCCATTCGCGGGTAATTCATGCAGCTCTACTTCATAGTAAAAGCTAATTTCATGAAACTTTCGCTCAGAAAGTGTAAAGAAATTTTCTACTGACCATATTAACCTCTTTACTTCAATTGGAACAGCTAGTTCTTCTGCAAGCTCTCGTTTTAACGCATCTTCACTATTTTCTAACATTTTCACTCTTCCGCCTGGTACATACCAAAAATCTTCACCGTCACCTTGCAGAATGAGTATTTTATTATCCTGTTTACAAATTGCTCCGACTCGGTAATTAAAACATGTTTCCTCTACTTTAAACGTAAGATCCATCCCGATTTTCCCCTATCTATTAAATATCGAATTATTTCAAAACTATTATGTATGTACTGTATAAATAAGATTACTAAATTTTTCTATTCCGTTCAATGATTTTTGATTTTTTCAAAAACTCGATACACTTGATTTGTCATTACAAGTAAATATACATATGTTACAATCACATTGCACACTAGAAAACATTATGGGGGTACGAATGGAAACGTTATTAATCCAGCAAACTGAGAAATCAAATAAGTTTTGGAAAATCGTTGTGAAAGATAGAGACTACGTTGTGTTTTACGGGAAAATTGGCACAGCTGGTAGTGTGAAAGCGAAAGAGTTTGAAACAGAAGAAGAATGTATAAAAGAAGCTAACAAACTAATCACTTCCAAACGAAAAAAAGGATATACAGACCCTATTCTAGGGGAAGATTACATAAAAGAAAAAACGATAACGGAAGAAGAATTTTGGGAGCTACTCGCTCGTGCCAAAACGAAAGGTGAAGATCAAGAAGAACAACTAGAATGGCTTACTTCTCACCTTGCTAAACGTACAGTACATGAAATTGTAGCTTTTGACACACATATGCATCGCATATTAAAAGATTCCTATACGTCTCGTTTATGGGCAGCGGCCTATATTATTATGGGTGGTTGTTCGGATGATTCTTTTGATTACTTCCGTGGATGGTTATTGTTCCAAGGAAAAGAAGTTTATGAAGCGTGTATTGAAGATCCAGAACTGTTAATTCCTGCGTTAGAAAATCTGAGCGAGTATGACGTTCCAAACATTGAAGAACTTTCTTTATATTTCGGTTTCACTGTATATGCAGAAAAAACCGGGGATGAAGATGATACTTACTTTACACTTTATCATGTCTTATCTAATCAAGAATTCGACGAGATAGATATTGAGTTTGACTGGGATGAAGATGACGAAGAAGGATTGAAAAAGATGTTTCCTAGACTGTGGGAGATGTACGGGGAAGAACCGATTGAGTGGTAGATTTACATACGAAAAACGCCTTGTTTCTTTAGTAACAAGGCGTTTTTTATTAATACTATGGTTAAATTGTTATTCTCCCAGTCCCCCACCACTTCATAAACATTTCTCCTCCTTATGTGCAATCAAGTATATTCAAATGGCTCATCTAAATTTATTGATACCACTTTTCTAACAAACCCTTCTCCCTCTCGCCTGAAATACCTGCTTTTAATTCCCATTCATCCATACTCTTCATCCAGTCATACACGTCTTTAACTGTCTCTTCTAACCTTCTAAAAGTAAGCCCTTCTTTAACGGCACTCTCGATACTAATAGAGAATCCACCTTTCCACGGATCTGTTTCACCTTCTAATGCAAAAGTTTCAGGAAGCCATAATGGCATTTTCGTCCATGGCTGCACTTTATTCTCATGCATAAATGATTCATCAACCCAAACGAATTCAGCATCACTATTCGTAACTTTTTTACACGTATTTAATAGCTCTTCCATCGTCAATTCATCATTTGGACCTGTTATATTGAATGTACCTGCTTTATTATTTTCTGCCATGTTTAGTCCAAAGCTCGCAACATCTTTTATATCAACTAACTGTACTGGACGGTCTTTTCTTCCTGGCACTAACACTTTTCCGCCCTTTGCTACGCGCTGAATCCAGTATGGAAGCCGATCTGTATAATCAAACACTCCCGAAAGAAGTCCCGCTCTTACGTGTAAAACATGCCCCGGCCAATACTTCTCTGCCTCTTTTTCACATAATACTTTAAGCGCACCATAATGCTCGTAAGGCGATATTTCACCATTCTCTACAGCCTTTATCTGATCACTCGTCGGTTCGGGTTGTAATATATAGTCTTCTTTTATGTGATGAGGGATCCAATCTTTATATACGGAAATGCTTGAGATAAATATATAGTGTTCAATATTATCTTTAAGTACTTCTCCAACATTCCTAATATGATGTGGAGAAAATCCACACGTGTCTATGACAACATCCCATTTTCGATTTTTTAAACTTGATACATCGTTATTTCTGTCACCGATTAACTGCTCTACTTTAGGAAAAATTTCTTTGTTTGTTCCACGGTTGAATAATGTAACTTCATGCCCTCTCTGTAAAGCCTCATCTACAAATGCTCTTCCTAAAAATCGTGTACCGCCTAGTATTAGAATTTTCATGGTTTTCCCCCATTCGTGATTAAAAATCTATTCTTTTGTTTAACGATTTTCTATTGTGGAAAGTTACGGATGAATAATTTATTTTTTCACTACACTTTCAAATCCATATACTAAAAAGAAACCATTTTAAAAAGTTAATCGTCATGGTTTCTAAAATAAAAAGTAAGTGTATTTTATATGTATCTTAGCTGAATTGCTAACTCTCATTCTGTTCATTAATTCTTTAACTCCGCACAACTTCCCCATCAACTAACTCAATAATTCTATTACACTGATTAGCTACTTCAATATCATGCGTTACAATAATAATCGTTCTTCCTTCTTCATTTAGTTGTAATAATAGATTCATAATTTCTTCTCCCGTTTTCCTATCTAAATTTCCAGTCGGTTCATCGGCCAAAATTAATTCTGGTTCGCCTACTAACGCTCTTGCGATAGCTACCCGCTGTTGCTGACCACCTGATAGTTCATCGGGTGTTTTATGCATTTGTTCTTTTAAACCTACTTTTTCCAAATAGAACTTCGCCTTATTTTCTCTTTCCCGTTGCTTTAACTTTCTATATGTTAGCGGTAGTGCTACATTATCCAGTACAGTATGTTCTTTTAACAACGCAAAGTATTGAAAAATAAACCCGATTATTTCATTTCTTGTTTTATGAACTTTATTCCTTCTTATTTCACTTAATGTTTTACCATTTAAGGAGTATTCCCCCTCATTTGGCATATCAATTAACCCTATAACATTTAATAGTGTACTTTTGCCTGAACCTGATCGACCCATAACCGCTATAATTTCGCCCTTGTTTATCGTTAAGTTTATACCGTTTAACGCGAACGTTTTGTGATTCTTGTTGCTATACACCCTTTTAATATCTTTTAGCTCAATTAAACTCATTATTCCATCCCTCCTATTAATGTTTTAGGTTCAAGCTTCCTAATAAACCAGAAGACAATGAAATTTGAAACAATGATGATAAGAAGTAAGAATAGGAATACTAAAAATAATATTGGTAGATTTAAATTTAAGTCTAGTACAGATGCCACATTTAAGTCCTTTGAAAATTGTAGATGAGCCTCATATCTCCAAAGAAAATACACCATGGACATAACCATGCCAGCTATCGCAATACATATGTTTTCTAAAACAATTTGAAATAACATCCCATACTTACTCTCTCCAAGGACCATCTTAATACCAAATTCACGCTTCCTCATGATTATGGAAACGATTGTTGTTACGACAATTCCCGCCATTATAAATAAAATAATTAGACTTCCTACTATAAGTCCAATAATTTCAGAATGTCTACTACTAGTAACATCTTCATTTATTTCTTCACCTAAATTTTTCAGGTATAACGTAACGTCGTTTCCTTTAAGTTGAATCGTTTCTTGTAGTTTTTTTACATCTGCATCTTTTCGTAAAGTTAGAATCGTACCTTGATGTAATCTTAAAAAAATCGATTCATAATTTTCATATCTATCAATCGGCATGGGCATTATCATTGCCTTTTCTAACTTTAGGTATGTGTTCGCTCCGTTATTATTTACAATGAATTTATTTTCCGGCAAAAAACCAATAATTGTATATTGATTATTGATTGTATCCCCTATGCGAAAGTACTTTTCAAAATAAGAACCAACTAAAACATTCATTTTTTCTCCACTGTTTTTTTGAAAATCTTGATGTGAGAATCCTTTTTCAGTTTTTATAGGTAAGTTCAGTAATTTATAGTAATTTTCATCTACTATGATTGTCCTAATAGTTGGACGTTCCTCATGATATGTTTTATTTGTCAAATCAGTAAGCATGCTGTCTTTCAATGGTCTATTGCTTGATTCTAGTTCGATTATTCTCTCTTCGTATGTACCATACGAAATTACATCTTTATTTTGTTGAATTTTATTGTAAATCTCTTCTATATGCTCTTTATTAAATTGTTCTTCTTTCAACCTATCCGTAGTCATATCAAAAGTAATTAAATATGTAATGTCCTTATTTAACACTGAACTGGAGTTATTGGTGAGATAGTATAAATTGTAAAAAATATTGACTGAAACAGTTATTGTTGATAATCCAAACGTAAATTGTAAAAGGAGAAACATCGAGATTAGCAATCTGTTTTTCAAGGCTATTAGAGCACTTTTTATTCTCATCATATTTTTTACTCCTTTAAGGCTTTAGCAGGTTCAATGTTAATGATTTGGATGAATGAAATTACCGAGGTGATGAAAGAAATAGAAAGAGCGATACATACACTCATCACAATATGAAAGAAGTCTATACTAATGTGAAAACCTATAGAATGTATAATACTTTTACTCAGTGCACTTAACATCCATTGAATACATGTTGCACAGATCGCTGCAGAGAGTGCACATATAAATAATTGGCTAAATATAAAAACAAAAAGATTCAAATTACTTGCTCCCAAAGCTTTCCTTAAAGATATACTCTTTCTCTTCTTATAAATCCAAAAATAACTCACAATAATACAGTTAATTAAAGCTATGAAGAGCAATCTATACGGAATACTTAACTGCTCTGTCATAGCTTGACTTGAGTTTTTTTCGTTCTTGTAATTCTCGTTTTCATTTACCACTTTAATCTCTTTGTTGTTCTGTTTAATTTGCTGAACGAATGTATCTATCTCTTTTTCAGGGTTTTCGTTAGATCTAATTATCATTTGAAATGTTTGTTCATTTTGTATACGTCGTTTTATCTCATCTGGCATGTCATTTAGTGGTACGAAAATTTTATTATTATATTCATATTCAGTATTCGTTCCACTCACTCCTTTAACTGTATACTCTCTACTAAATAGTTGTATTGTTTCAGAATCTTTATAAAGACTCTTTCCCACAATTACACTATTTGCTTCATCCTGTTTAATACGAGAGCCTTTTACTAACGGCGGAGACCAGCTCTTATTATTAATAAGACCAATCATAGTCACATGACCTAGATCTGGAATTTTACTATTAATATCATTTGTAATAACACTAGCGTTTGTAAAGTTAGCTTGTGCTAGCTCTTGAATTTCATTAAAACTTAATTCCCCTTTACTCGTAAGATGAATAGAATAGTAATATTTAAAGTAACCATTTTTACGCTCATAAAATTTCTCATCATAATACTCACGAGTAGATATAGCTATTAGTATCGGCAATATCGTTAATACAAATCCAATAAGTAACATAATGAATATTTTTCTGTTCACTGCTATTTCTTTTAAAAGTAGCTTCATATTCCCTCCGCATTTAAAAAATAGTGAATTAGATATTTCTCCATTTGCCACCGTTTTAATGGTTTTTATTAGACATGAATGGACTTTTCTTTTTACTATGCAATTACTGAGTGAACCTAATTCATCGAGATACATTAAGGAAATTAACTAATGATGTTTGAATTAGAGTTTACATATGTACGGAAATATTTAGTATTTTCATTATACTTAGAAAAACACGCCATAAAATTAGGTATGGAAAATTTTACATTCCCAAAACATAATTTACATTCAATTAATAACAAACCTCTATTCCTTATGTCTATTCATTACTCTATAGCGTAAAGTCATCCAATCTATGAAAATGCTTATTTATACGGAAAATGCTCCTGCCAAGTTGACAGGAGCATTGCTTTTTCAAAATTTATTTACTTTTATATACTTGAATTAAAATTAATATGAAGTCCAGCCGCCGTCTACAGAAATCACTTGTCCGTTTACGAAACTAGCTTCGTCTGAACCTAAGAAGATAGCCAGTTGTGCAACTTCTTCTGGTTGTCCAGCACGTGGATTAATTGCCATACCTAATGCTTGGCGGCTCGCACCAAATTCGCTCACATTTGTCATTGTAGAAGCAATGTTTGTTATGACTGCTCCAGGAGCGATACCGTTACAACGGATGTTGTTGTTCGCATACATAAAGGCAGTGTTTTTTGTTAGGCCAACGACCGCATGTTTAGATGCTGTGTAAGCGGCACCAGCACGTGCACCATATAATCCACCTGCAGAAATATTATTGACGATCGTACCGTGTCCTTGTTCCAAGAATAGATTCACTGCAATACGCATTGTTTTCATTACAGATACTGTATTCACAGAGAAAACCTTCTCCCAGCGTTCGTCTGAAACTTCACCAACAGGCTCCATTCCATCCATGATACCTGCATTATTAACAAGAATATCTAATTTCCCATAAGCTTGTTTTGTTTCATCGAAAAGACGTTGGACATCTTCATCGGAGGTAACGTTTGTTTGAACAGCAATGGCCTCTGCACCTGTAGCTTTAATTCCTTGTACTACATGTTGAGCCCCTTCTAAGTTTAAGTCTGATACAACGACTTTTGCTCCTTCTTTTGCATAACCTTCTGCAATTGCTTTCCCCATGCCTGACGCAGCACCAGTGACAATTGCTACTTTACCTTTTAATCTCATCTGAAACGGCCCCCTTTGTCTTTTATTGCACAGTTGTTCAATAAAAATTATAATAATATAAAAGAACGCTTACAATGAGCAAAAAAACGATAAATGTTCAATAATTAACAAATCGTATGAAATGTGTTCAATAAGAGGTGAAAAAAATGATGCGTACAGATATGCGTATTGTGAAAACAAAAGAGGCGTTACATAACGCATTGTTAGAATTATTAAATGAAAAAACTTTAGAAGTCATCTCCATCTCGGAAATTTGCAGAAAGGCAAAAATAAATCGTGGTACATTTTACTTGCATTATAAACAAGTAGAAGATTTATTTGAGGAGTATTTTAAAGAAATTACAGCAGATTTGACACGTTCTTATCAAGAACCTTATCGCTACGTATCAGTATTGAAAACTAGTAAATTAGATCCTTCTACAATTCGAATTTTTCATCATATCGAAAAATATAAATCATTCTATAGAATTGTTTTTTCCAAAAAGGTTCCTTTAATGTACTATTATTTATTTTTTGAGGAAATAAAGCATTTGTTACTTCAAGATAATGAGGCTTTGCTTAAAGAAGGAGTGAACCATTCACTTTATTGTTCCTACCAAGCAAATGCGATTATTGGCATCATTATTGAGTGGTATCAAAATGATTTTTCTTATAATACAAGTTATTTAAATGATCAACTTGTTCAATTTTTAAATATGGGAGTAGACGGTTAATTTAAAACAAAATTGTTTTATGAAATTTTTCATTCCGTCTATTTTCATTTCATATATAATTAAAATATCGGATATTCGATTAACAACTTATATATACTTAGGTAGGTGAAAAATATTAATAGAAACATAGTTTATCATTCAACATTATGTATTTATTTTCTCACATCGATTGTATATATCATCTTGCTGAACATAGAAAATGGTCGTAATTATTTGGGATTTACGATGGTTGTTCCGCTTTTAGCAGTTATTTTGTATCAAAAATTATATAAGAAACAAAAAATAGTTCATACATTGGGAATTTCACGTCCAAAAATAAAAACACTAATCTTCTCCATTTTATTTCCACTACTTCTAGGACTATGTCTCCATTTTTATTTTTATATTTATGATATTAAGTTCTTATATAATCATTGGAATGAATTAGGATTTCTCTTACTCGTTGGTCTTACAGTCGGATCTTTATCTGCATTATTAGAAGAGATTATATGGCGCGGAAATTTTCATTACTATTTACGAAAAAAATATTCATTCATACACACAGCTATTATTACAGCTTTTCTCTGGTCTTTATGGCATATACCAGTAGCAATCTTTTATAAAAATTATGAGTTTTGGTTTGTAGGAATATTAAGTTATTTCTCGTTATTATTCATGTTATCTATAATTTTGACGTACACGAGAGAGTATGGTCATTCTGTAGTACCACCCGCAATTTTACATGGTATGTTTAATGTATTTTATTTAACAGATGGATTGCAAAACAAGTGGGATGCCAGCCTAATAGAATTTATTAAATTTATCTTGCTAGCAATTGTGCTCGGCATGATGTACCTTATACCTCGAAAAGTTAAAGAATAGTTAACAATTACAGAAAAAAGGTATCACGGGGATGTTTTATTTTTCACTACAATTTCTAAGTTCCCTCTTTCGCATCTTTTAATTTTTCATTTTTAATTCCTAATGTAGCGAGAGCTAAAAAAGAAACCCTTTTGAAAAATTAATCAAAAGGGTTTCTTTTTATATTAACTTTTCATTTTATTAAAAGAGATATAAATAAATTATACTACTCTATTGTAATGCTCCAATCACCATCTGCTTTTACCGCAAAGCTATACATCCCTGAATTCTTGAAAACTTGAGAAGATGACCCTTCATACGTACCAATTTTATTTACTAACAAATTCTGATCGTTCACTTTAATAATAAAATTCCTTGAACCTGTATGTTTTAATTTAACAATGTGGTTTCCACTTGGAACATCGATGAAAACTACGTCATCACCATGACCATTAATCGTACCTGGAACCTTTTCAGATACAGGTGGTGTTTCTTGTGTTACAGTAGCATTCCAGTTGCTACTTGATTTTACTTCTAAATAATATTCTCCACTTACCGGAATAGCAGTAGATACTTTTCCTGAATAATTTCCGATAGTGTTTACTAGCAATTCTATCGTCTTACCACTACTATCTTTTAGATGTACAATAAAGTTTCTTGAACCCGTATTATTAAAATCAAAGAATACTAATCCTGAATTTAGTTGCATTTTATTTGTGACTGAGTCTCCAGAACCTTCCATTTTATTCTTTTTACTTTCATATAATTCCTTTAATTGCTTATTCGCTTCTTCATTTGCAATTCTTTTTTCTTCGTTCATCCTATTTTCTTCATCTTTAATGAAATTCCCTAATAATTCTTGATTATTTAATGTTTCAACTTTAATTACTTCCTTTGCATTTAATACTACTGCTACAATTTGTCCCTCTTTAGTATCAAATGTGTATAATCCAGCTGGATTATAGTTATTATAATTTCGTACTTTTATTTTACTCTCTTCTTTTTTATCATCAAATTCCTTAGTACTCATACCAGTAATAAACAAAGATTTTATTTCTTCTGTACTATACTCTTTATATATAGGCTCTTTATCTTTCTTTACTTCATCCGACGAAGTTACTTCTTCTTTTTTTGAATCCTCTTCATTTGTCGTTTCCTCACTTACTTTCGATTCATTTACCGTAAAAGTGTCCTTTTTCGGAACAAATACAATACAAATGAATGCAACTGAAAAACATCCGAGACATGCTACAATTGCTTTCATTCTTTTTTGCCAGTCCATTCTCTTATGAAATCTAACAATGAATAACCCACTGATTATCATTCCTAATACTAATAAAAACATAAAAATACCATACATACCTAAATACCTTCCTTTTCCCTTCTTACAACAAAACACCCTATTTATTCATGCGGAAAATGCACATACCTTTCTCCATTCCAGCTATGATATTAACATATTATACTTATACATGAAATGTTTTTATTATACAAATATAATTATATTTGCATTAACAGCTAAACTAGTAGGCTAGAATTAGTAGCAAATATACAAAATAAACAAAAAAGGATTTTTTAAATTTTAATTTTCAAATAAACTTTAGTAAAAGAAAAAATCCTCCTGCAGTGTAGGAGGATTTTTAAAGTTAACTATAGGCATCGCTTAATTAATTCCCATATATCCTTCGCTTCATGTACAATTTCAGATGCAATCGCCACCACCAATTCCTTCTCCGGTATACAACAAATCACATTTCCACCATCGCCCATGGCACAATATGAAAAGATACCATCTTCTTCTCGTAACCACCATAAGTACCCATATAGATTTTCGTTCATTATTGTCGATTCTTTTACCCATGATTTTGAAAGAATTTGCTTTCGACCATAAATACCTTCATTCAAATACAATTGTCCAAACTTAGCCATATCTCTAACCGTTAACGTAAGTCCCCAACCGCCCGTCGAAATACCATTTGGATCGTGTACCCATCCTTTCACATCTTTTCCGAATAAGTCATCAAATCCAAATGCTTTCATATTGTAGTTTGGAATTTCTCTCATATCGATTGATTGAAATAAGTATTCATTCGCAAACTCACGAGCACTTTTCCCTGTTACACTCGTAATAATTGCTGATAGTAAATGAGCTCCTGCAGATGAATATTTAAAAGAGCCAATTTGCCCGCCGTTCCCAATTCTACTGAGTGTATACTGTACCCAATCCTTTTGTGTACACAGTTCTTCTAGCGGTTCCTGCCAATCTGCATAAGGATATGGAGCTGTCATTGTAAGAAGATGCCGCACTGTTATTTCAGATGACTTAAGATTATATTCAGGAAAAAACTCTATTACTTTTTGATCAACATTTTTTATATAACCTTTATCTACACATATCCCAATTAATGCAGAGATTATCGTTTTTGTTACTGATGCTACATGACATGCATCATCTGGACCGTAACCATTATAATAGTTTTCAAAAACGACATTACCTTTTTGTACAACTAACACACCATTTATATTTTTGTATTCTTCTTTTACAACACAATCTAACTGTTCAGCAGTTTTCATCGTTCTTCCCCCTTAATCTATGATTAAAAAGGTTCGATAGGTACATATATATCGACTATATGTTTATTTTCCGGATGCTGCCTTGGATCATTTCTATATACTTCAAAAGGATACGAATCTCTCGGTTTATATCCGCTATTCGGGAGCCATTCACCATATAAAAAGTTCCATGCTCCTTTGTATTCATCTTGGAATATTTCAAAGTGGCCTACTGCATATTTCCCTGATGGTATTGTCATTAGTCCCACTTCACTATTTCCTTCTTCTACTCCATTTGGAATTGTTATGCATAGACTTGTTCTTAAATGATAGTCCTCAGTAAACTCATGATGATCATGATAAATTGTTAATATCTTCGTATCCTCAAATACATGATAGTTTTGCTCCGCTGCGTAATGAAATAGCTTTCCTATCATTTTTGGAAAATCTATAGCTAAATCCTTATATGTACCTACGTGTCTTATGTATGCGACGTTTACTTTGTCCGCTGTTACAATTTCGACCTCTCCTCGAACCTTCTTACACTCATTGTATTGAGAACCTTCGCTAACGTCTTTGCAATTCTTGCTATTGTGATTTCTATAGTGAGACGGACTTACTCCGTACTGACTTTTAAATGTCCGGGAGAAAATTGCTGAATCCGTAAAACCATAATGATAAGCAATATCTGTAACCGTCATATCCATACGATATGTAAGTAAATGTGTTGCCCTCTCTAATTTCAAACGATTCACATACCGAGATAACGGCTCTTCCATCATCCCTTTAAAAATTCTATGAAAATGAAATTTTGAAAAGCCTGCAACATTAGCTAAATCTTCAATGGAAAGCGAATCATTTATATTTGATTCTATATAGTCTTGCACTTTATAAATACGTCGTAAATACTCGTTTCTACTTTGAGAACTCTCCATATTCATACCTCCTCACAACAAAAAGGCTAACTTTAAGTTAGCCTACTTTACACATATTTTAAAAATAATACTCTACTCCCGCCGTTCCCGTCATAATTTGTATGTATGGATACACCTTCTATTTCATCATCCCCAGCTTCAATTTGAAAGCCAATTCCTTGATGAAATTGTATTGATTTTTTATTAACTGGTGACGTGATTGCTTTTACAACTTTACGATTGTTTGCGCGAGCAACATCAAAGAAATAAGAATACAATGTCGATGCGATTCCTTTTCTTCTATATTTCGGATTTACACCGATAAAATGAACGTACGCTTCCTCTTTATGAGTTTGTGAAAAGAATCCGCATAAGAAACCTAACGTTTCTCCTTCTTCTTCAATGATAAAACTCGTTTCTTGAAAGTGAACGAAAAACAATTTTGGCAACATATTAGCCATATCTCTTCCGCCCCACCAATCATTTAAGACGGAATGAATCTTTACATAATCTTCCCCTTGAATGTTTCTTACTCGCATGTATTTCTCCCTCTCACTCACTTCATTTTCTCATAAATTTTAATAACCGTTTCTACTAAAAGAATGAATACCCAAATACCACAAAATACAAGAGCAGATTGGAATATTGACCCTAGCATAATAATGCCAACTGCACCTGATCCTGAAAATGATAGTTTAACAAAGCCTGGATCATGTATAAGTGTTCCAGCGTATACGGCCATTAAAACGGATGATATTAAATAAATAACACTCATTATTTTTAATATTTTTATAGAAAGATACGAAGTTTGTTCTTTCTCCACTTGTGATAATTCGATTTCCCCGCTCGCAATTCCTTTTTGCAGACAATCTTCACACAAAAATTCTTCATTTATTTTTTTACCACCATGTATTGTACCCGTTATTTCTTTACACCTTGAACATTTTCGATTTATCATTTTGTTATCACTCCAATCAACTATGATTATCTTAATATAATTCGACATTTACCTTATTATCCCTTTTATGTATTTTATAGAGAAAGGTCGTTTTTTATGATTTCGAAACTCACATTTGGTTCTAAAATAACTACTGTTCAGTATGTATTATGGCCGAGCTGTTATGCGGTTATTTTTGATCCAACTACTTCAAACATAGCTATCATTCAAAATGGAGAACGTTACTTTTTACCAGGTGGCGATATGGAAGGTAATGAAACAAAAGAAGAATGTTTGCATCGTGAATTACTCGAGGAATTAGGATGGACAATTGAAATCGAACAGTATATCGGTAATGCAGCGCGATATTTTTATGCGGAAAAGGAAGATACATATTATTTAAACGATGGGTTCTTTTACATTGCGAACATGGTACATAAGCAAACCGAAAATTGTGAGGAGGATCATATTTTAAGGTGGATGTCTCCATCGCTTGCTATAGAACATTTACTTCACGATCATCAAAAATGGGCTGTTGAACAAGCGCTTTTATCGCATAAACAAAAAGGATCTCCTTCTATTTGAAAGAGATCCTTTTCACTATTAACTTGCTTTTTTTAAATTGAAAGCTGGCTTCTTCACTCCGCCTTTTTTTACAACATATAATCCGATGAAGATAATAAACCCGCCAACTAATTGCATCATGTTTATTTGCTCTCCAATTGTTACAGCCGCAAAGATAACTGCGAACAATGGTACGAGATACATATAAACCATTACTTTCGTTGAACCGATTTTACTAATACCGACATACCACATTGCAAGTCCGAAAATTGTCGCAAAGACGATTGAATATGCTAGAGAACCCCAGCTTGGCATATCTACTGGCCACGTTAATGTATTTACGTTGAATAAACAATATACAACGAGTGGTACAATTCCAATTAAAGTAGACCATGATGTGACTCTCATTGCGGAGTATTTTGTAATAAGAGGTTGCGCTAAAATTGGATACCATCCCCACGCGACTGCTGCGACTAATCCAATTACATTTCCGAGCCACGCATACTCATAATTTGCTCCTCCTGAATGCCCTGTCAATAAAACGAGTGCTGCACCAATAAAGGCTACTGTTGAACCAATTTGTACTTTCATCGAAAAGCGTTCTTGTTTGTGCAATACTGCTAATATCCCTGTAAATATAGGTGACATCGCAATTAATAATGAGGCGTTCGTTGCTGAAGTATATTTCACAGATAGCATAAACATCGTTTGATACATTGTCGTACCAACGATACCGACTGCTAATAATCGTAACCAATCTTTTCTTTCAATACGAAGTGAGCGTTCCATAATAAATGTAATAAGTAATAATACCGGTGATGCTACTAAAAATCGTAAACTATTAAATTGAATGGATGACATAAATGCCACGCCATACTTTCCAATTGTATAATTTGCTCCCCATACTAACGCAACTGATACTAGGAGCCATTCCATTTGCCATCGTTTCATCCGAATCTCCCCTTCCCTATTTAGCATAGTAAAATTGGCTGGATATAACACCGTCCAATTGGCTGTTTTTTTACCCAGCCAATTTGTTATACTTGATGTAGTTAAGAGATGCGGAGGCGTTTGTATGGAATGGAAGCTAGATAACGACAGCAAAATCCCAATTTATCAGCAAGTTGTTGACTTTATTGAAAGACGCATTACATATGGAGAGCTTCCCCCAGGTAGCTTCCTCCCTTCAGAACGGAAATTAGCTACGCAGTTAAATGTAAACCGCAGTACGGTAACGACTGCTTATAATGAACTTCGCGCAATGGGAATTGTAGAAAGCACGACCGGTAAAGGTACACGTGTGAGTACACATATGTGGGGCGTTTCTCCAACATTTACGCCGAACTGGAGAGGTTTCGTAGAAGGCGGGACTTTCTTACCAAATTTACCGTTACTTCGCCATATTCGGGCAGAAGTACAGCAAAATGAAAACATGATTGATTTCGCAAACGGAGAGCTCGGTTGTAACCTTTATCCTCACGATCAACTACAAATGATTTTACGAGAACAACCGTTAACACAGTCATTAAGTTACGATCATCCGCAGGGCTATCTCCCGCTAAGACAAGCGGTAGTAAAATATATGAAGGATTATTTAAAAATTGAAGCGACCGAACAGTCGATTATGATTACATCTGGCGCGCAGCAAGCACTTCACCTTATCGTACAATGTTTATTAAATCCAGGTGATGCAGTCGCTTTCGAAAGTCCTTCTCACTGCTATTCATTACCGCTATTCCAATCAGCAGGTATTCGTATTTTTCCTTTGCCTGTCGATGAACACGGTATTAATCCAGACGATGTGCAAGAGTTATATAGAAAGCATCGTATTAAAATGATCTTTTTAAATCCAAATTTCCAAAATCCTACTGGAACGATGCTGCATCCAAATCGGAGAAAAAAACTGCTATCACTTTGTGCGGACTTACGAATTGCAATCGTTGAAGATGATCCGTCTAGTTTACTTACGCTAGAAAATAAACAACCTTGCCCTACTTTGAAATCAATTGATGAAAATGGAACTGTCATTTATGTACATTCTTTATCAAAAATGATTGCGCCAGGGTTACGAGTTGGCTGGCTTGTCGCTCCGCAGTCAGTAGTAGAACGATTATCCGATGCACGGCACCAAATGGAATTAGGAATGAGTATATTCCCCCAGTGGCTTATGCAACAATTTTTCGAAACCGTTCCATTCCAGTCACATATCGTACCGTTACGAAAACAACTGGCAGAAAAAAGAGATATTATCGTCCGCGCTCTAAACGAGCAACTTCATGATAAAATCTCTTTTTCAAAGCCTACTGGTGGTATTTATATATGGGGAAAATTAAACGAACCGATAAACGAAAAACAGCTCATTATGCAAAGCTTAAAACAAGAAATCGCCTTTATGCCGGGTAGTATTTTCGGCGCGAAAGATGGTTATATTCGTTTATCTTACGGGAAGGTGAATATTGATCAAATTGAGGAAGGTATTTCTCGTTTGCGTGAGGCAATTTTGATTTGTGAAAAATAACTTTAATCAGCGGGGGTTCTGTCCATCCCCACTGATTATTAGCCTTCACCAATCGGACTTTTATGGAGAGTTGATCCACCACCTAACTTCCTCGTAATCACTTATTTTTGAGGTTGGAATCATACTGCCCGTTAATGCAGGATAGAGCATTCTCGTTTGACAAAACCTAAATCTACCATTATTATCAACTCGAACCTATTTATAGGAGTGATAAATATGAAAATTTATGTTGATGCAGATGCTTGTCCTGTAAAAGATGTGATTATTTTTGAAGCTACGAATGCAGAAATTCCTGTTACTCTCGTTACTAGCTTTTCTCATTATTCTAATGCTAAGCAGCCAGCAGGTGTGGAAACAATTTATGTTGATTCCGGAGCAGATGCTGCGGATTACCGAATTATGCAGTTAGCAAAAAAAGAAGATTTAATCGTAACGCAAGATTACGGTCTTGCTTCGCTCGCTTTAGCAAAAGGCTGTATCGTTCTACACCATAAAGGCTATAAGTATACGAATGAAAACATTGACCAACTATTGCAAACACGGTATTTAAGTGCAATGGTTCGAAAAAGCGGCAAGCGTACAAAGGGGCCAAAACCATTTACAGCAGAAGATAAAGAGAAATTTAGAGAGCTCTTTAAAAGTGTAATTTCACTTTAGAAATGAACATTCTATTTGTAGGGAAAGCTTAGCAAAAAAAGAAGAGAATATCCAAATGAACATTCTCTTCTTGAGGTTTACCCGTTCAAAAAGACGGTAAGTTATCTAAGTTATTCTCTTTCATACCATCCGGTTCACTACGTATAATATCCCTACCATACTTATGAAATACGTCTACATGAGCTAACTTCCCTGATTTTGCTTCATCAAGAGCAGTAATATAATCTAACTCTCTTCCGCCACTTGTTTTAAAAGCAATCAAATCCCCATCATCATTTTTACGAACAGCAACAATGTGTTCTGCTCCTGAATCGACTTCCCTGGCTACTTCCAATTGAGCTTGCTCTTCTCCTTGATGTAAGTAATCATTATAAACTTTTTGAAAGTCTTTTTTATCCAATAAACTCACCTCCAAAACATTTTATTAGTATGTTTGGAAGGTATTGGTTTTATGTACTTCTTCCATCAAGTTCACAAAAATACACTCCCTCAAAGAGATAACCCGAATCATAATTTTTTCAATCTAATACAAATTCATTTTAGAATCCTATAGAGTATCTCTCAATTTAAGCTTAATTAAAGTGTTAATATTTTCCTGATAATATTATAATTTATTTATATCGAAAAAAAATATGAAATGGAGAATGATTATGTTGAATATAGATATTAATCGTTTAACTGATATTTGTTTAGACTATCAGCAGTCTAGATTTTATGTTACTAGAATACCTAAAGATTTCTTATCAATTGCAAATACACGTTTTTCTATACCAACAGATGACCAAATTATCGCTTTTTTAAGTTGTAATTTGTTTGGATCAGGAAAATATGGCGTTTACTTTACAAGTTCAGGTTTATACTGGAAAAATTGGTTATTAGGTACAGGGAATATGACATGGGATCAATTAAATGAAGTGCAACAAATTGAAATTGATAAAGATGGCTTTTTATCTTTTGATGCACAAAAAAGCTTTAATATTAGCGGAAGCGATTATCCGCCACTGTTATTTAAAGAATTACTTATGACTCTTATAAGTTCTTTCCATAATTCAAAGAAAAATGATATACATCCAGTTATAAAAATTAATGAGATAAAATCAATCTGTTCTTTGTTTGAGACGCATGATGAATTATTAGAACCTGATAATGGTTTATTTGTAGATACTCATATTTCACACAAAAAGTTAAAGGAAATTGGAGCAAAATATATTATTCCAAAAGAAGAAAAAATCATTGCTTTTTTAGATACATCAGTCCTTGGTAATTTGGGTAAAGGATCCGATGGAGTATTAATTTGTGAACCTGGTATATATTTTAGAGAAACTTTTGTACACTTGTATTTCCCATGGCATGCCTTTAGAAATGTTCCTATTACTTTGACTTCAAACGAATTAGAAATCGGAAAAGGAAACATATTTCATCTTCAACATGCTAGAATGCCTAGTCAGGATATTCTATTATTCATCAAGAATTTAAAACAATATGTGAATACTTTATATGAGGAAAATCCGCAACTACATATTTAATAAATTCGTTACATATAAGCTCGTGTATAATTAATTCTAAAATTTCAATTCAACTAAAAAACCGATTATTTTTGTAGGGAACCCACAGAAATAATCGGTTTTTAAATCTTATTCTTTGTTTAAATGCTCTTTTATGATGGAATCTGGTGATGAACCACATGCTCTAATTCGGTAGTCTTTTTAATATCTATGTCGTTTCTTCAAAATCTTCAATATAGCATCTGTGTAAAAAACGTACTCCACTCTTCTTCAGTTAAAAGCTTTTGGTTCTGTAACGACATGATAGATGTTACTAATACAACTTACACTAGAAATTTAAATATTCTTTTGAGTGTTTTCAAATGAAAACATAGTCCCCTCACTATTTGATTGTAAAGTGTATTTTATATCGAACATCTTTGATATATCTTCAATATTTTTTAAGCCGAGCCCCGTTCCTTTACTATTCATATCAAACCCAATCCCGTTATCTCTAAAGAAAACAATATCATCACCTATGAGAATCTCAAGTTTGTTAGCTTTTGAATGTTTAAGCACATTTTGAAAAATATTATCGAATAGCCTTTGAATCCATAACTCATTACTATTCCATATCAACTCTTTTTCTTGTGGATTATATACTAATTCAATTTTATGAATGCTATACAAATAGCTCCATTTTTTAACCATGTTTTCTATTAAATTTTGTATATTCACTTCATCCTTCACAATATAAGTATTCTCTAATGTCTCTGTAGATTGAATATTAAATTCGTTAGTTAAATCACTTATATATTGTATCTGCCCATACATTGATTCAAGTACTGGTGCTTGTCCTTCGTATTCGCCTTCTAAATAATATAATTGTAATCTAACCGCTGTTAAGGGTGTATTAATATCATGCCGTAATTTATTTAATAGTTCCTTTTTTATTTGATCCTGTTGTTGTAGTTCTAATTCTCGATAAGTCGTTCTTTCTATAAGCAAGTTTACTGATTTAATCAGTTCCCCCATCTCATCATCGCTTTTGACATCTATTATATTTGGAATTTTTTTATCACTTGCTAAATCTCGAATCGTTTGATTTAATACATTAATTTTATTTAATAATGTATTAATTGATTTTGAAAATACAAAAGCTAATACTAATAGTGATAATAAAAATATGATTAACATAGTAGGATATGCAAAGGATTCATGAAAAGGAATGTTCTTGTTTTTAGTTTTAAAGGCAACATTATAAATAACTGATACAAAGATACTAATCGACAGTAATAACAATGGTACGCTAATAATAGCAGTGAATAGTAATAACTGATATTTCTTCTTTAATTTCATTTCTTCATAAAGGTATTTAATCTATACCCTTCTCCATATATGTTCTGAATAATGTTACCTGTTTTATCATCGATTTTGGTCCTAATTTTCTTTATATGTACGTTCATGATATTTTGATTTCTATCTTCGAGTTGCCATAAGTAATCAAAGAAGTGTTCTTTTGTTAGAATTCTATCCCTATTTTCATACAAATAGAAAAATATTTTACGCTCAATCGCTGTAAACACAACTTCATCACGCAAACCATTAATGAAAACCCTTTTATATTCTGCATCTATAAATAAATGTTTAATTTGCGTGAAAGTACCATATTGATTATCTAACATTTTCTGAATTCTTAACAATAATTCTCGAGGATCAAAAGGTTTTATCATGTATTCTTCTCCAATGGTAAGACCTTTTAGTTTACTATCAATATCATTCCGAGCTGATAGAAATATGATTGGAATATTTAATCCTAGATTTTTTATTTTTTTTGTAATTTGATAACCATCTTCACCTGGTAACATAACATCCATTATGACTAAATCTATTTCATGAATTACATCAAGAACATTCTTTCCTTCTTTCTCCCAATACACTTTATACTTCTCACGCTGCAAAATTTTTTGTAATAAATTCCCTATCATCAAATCATCTTCAACAATTAATATGTTATATTCTTTCATTATGTAGACCTTCCATCACTAAAATAACAATAGCTTAGTTCTTCACTACTTTATTATTAATAAAATCCATTGCAAGTTTGTATATTTCATCAGGAGCGTGTAAATAAATACTATGTGTACCTTCAATTTTTTTCACATCAGCTATCAATAACTTGCTAGCAAACTCCTCATAATCTCTGTTTTTTTGCTTTGTATATTTCGAGTTTTTATTTTCCCTAGCAATCGCATCTATAAATAAAATTGGTGTTTCTTTTGGGAATGATAAGGAATTAGATTTGTTACTGTTATTGTAACTTTGTAAAAGTTCTTGCTTCATATTATCATTAAAAGCTTGTTTATATGAGAGCGCTTTATAAATAGTTTTTTCCTGTTCGGTTAAAAAGGATTGCTGAATTACTTCGGGATTATAAGTAATAGAAGGAGCTAATCGCTGAAAACCAATTTTCGTTAAAATATTCATCCCTTTTATTATTAATGAATCAACCTCGTCTATTTTATGAGTTACGTACTGATTAGGTAAACCAATATCTAACCCAATAATCCCTTTTACTTCACTTGGGTATTTTTGTGCCCAATAAATAGCCTCTATACCCGATAGAGAATGTGGCACTAAAATATAGGGAGGTTTATTCCCACTTCTAATAAGCGCTTCTCTCGTTTGTTCTAATATCGTATCAATATCTCTATCATCATGAAAAACATCACTGTATCCATAACCAGCCCTCTCAATTACAGAAATCTTGTTTTCTTTCGAAAATTCACTATATAATCCTTTCAATTCATAAACAGGAGCGGCAATTCCAGATCCGGCCATAAATACAAACGTATCCTTCCCGCTCCCCTCGTCATAAACATTCACTTTTTTATTATTGAAATTAACAAGTTCCCCTTCATTGTTCATTAATTTCGATTCCATTCTTAATTGATAGTTATGATATATAAATACAGCGCCTGTTCCAAGGAAAATAATGCTACTACACACCAAAAATATAATCTTTACTATCTTCAATAATTTTTTCATTTGACACCCCTTTCAGCCTATACTGAAAGGGTACAATGTAAAAATAAATTTCTAATAAATTTTTCAAAATTAATATTTTCTCTTTGTTTCTAAGTATGGATTTCTTTTAAAATTTCCAATTCAAAGACCTTTTTTAATACCTACGCAAATCCTTCAAAGTCTCCAATATATCATCTGTAAAGGCAGTAACACCCTCATTCTCTAAAGCTGTAAAATATAAACTTCTTAAGAAAGCTCTAATATTTTGTACTAAAATAGCATGCTGAGGATGTCGGATGTCTTCAACAATTGCTATACTATGTAGCCAGTTGCTCCACTCTTCTTCAGTTAAAAGATTTTGATTACGTAACGACATAATTGGCGTTACTAATCTCTCATCCTCAAAGTGTATGTATACGTAGTCACTCATACGAACTTTTTGACGAACAGCAGCTAGTATTGCATATGAAAACTCACGATTTTGTATTGTACGTGCTAAAGCATCTAGTGCATCTGCCGCATGTGCAGTAGAATGTGCCCAGCCTTTTCCTTCTACGTAACCCCTTACATCTTCTTCTAAATATACATATTCCAGAACTTGTTCTGCCACACTATACAGTTGTTCTTCAGATAACAGTGGTTCTCTTTCATGAACAGATAAAATAAGTGGTGGAATCAATACGGAGAACGCACGTTTAAAAACAGAGTCTGTTCCCTTTTCACCAATTTTATAAAATAAATAATCAGGACTAATTGCTTGTAGCATTAATCCTCGTAATTCTTTTTGTCGAAATACATCATTTGTAATCCACGTGTGAAGCGTACTATAAATCAAATCATCACGTAATTCAGCATCAGGTGATCCGATATAATCTAGCATCCATTGTGCATATGGATATGCATCTACATCTTCTGGTACAGCATAATTATTATTTTTAATTTGTTGTAATTCTGCTTTTAATTCTTGTACTTCTGTCATTATATTTCCTGTCCCCTTTTTACGTTTTTTAATTGCCTTATCCCCTGTTATTCACTTCATAAAATTACTCTCATTATACAAGAATTATAACAACAAATATAATGCTATACATATATTTCTGATTTTGTATTACTTTCTTTCCTGAAATATAACTTCTGGATTTTCTAAATCACTATTCTGAAATATAACATTCGCACACTCTTTCGGGTTATGCTCTTCAATATACATCTTACAAGCCGCATGATACCTGTTCAAAAACATCTTCTCTGCTTCTTCATAACTTCCAAAAACTTCTGTTTCTCGCTTTGCACCACGATTTCTCGCAATCTCAAAATCGGTATCTACAAAAATTTTATAATCAAATAGATGCTCAATGTCTTTTTTCAATAGAAATGTTCCATCTACTATTAGCACCATATTTGACAAGGCCACTAGCGGCTCATTATGTACAGAGACATCCGTTATTAAGTTATGAGAAATCGTTTCATACTGTAAATTCCCGCTAGGTCCTAAAGGCTTTAATAATCTTTCTTTGAAAGCTGTATAATCGTGTGCATCTTCGTAATACCCTCTTGCTGATTCTTTACCTTGTGTATAGCGAATTGCTCTCGGGTTATGAAAATCATCAATGCTTGCACGTGTTACTGGTACTCCGCACTGTTTCAATTCCTCCGCTAGTTCATTTGCAAATGTTGTCTTTCCTGAGGCTGTAATACCACTCACTCCAACTCTTATTGGATGAGTTAAATTTAACGTTAAAATATGATCAGCAATTTCTTTCATTCGTTTTTGGCGATGCACGATATGACCTCCTCATTTTTGTTTACATAACAAAAATTATGATAAATAAAAATATCACTACTTGTCGGTATATTTTTATTTATATACATATTCCTTATTTCCCTTTAAACCCTCGATATAAAGCAGTCCGTAACTCTTGCTTGTATTCCTCAATTTCTGGCATATCGAGCTCTTCTGCTAATCGAATTGCTAATTCAATATCATACGGTACACGTACGAGTTGAATGGAAAAGCTCGCTGCTTCTTTTTCATTGTAAGTTCCTTCAAAGATTAAATAGGATGCTTGTGTAATCTCAAGAGGGTTTCCTACGCTACCAGCATTACATAACGTTTTCCCTCTAAAATTTTGCACATACGCTTGGTGAACGTCACCGTAGCAAACGACATCTGGTTTTCTTTCCCCTTCTATATTTTCCGTCAAATCGCTATTTTCGAACATACTAACACGCTCTTCTCTTGAAGCGTGTGGTTGAACTCTTTCATATAAACTTCTCGGTGAAGCGTGGAACATACGAATGAGTTTCCCGCTCATATAAAACTCGATGGAAAATGGTAAACTCCTTAAATATTCATTTTGTTCTTCTGACAGTTGTTTTTGATGCCATTTTAACGCTTCAAATTCAGTTGGCTTTGTAATGAAATCATCCCAGTTCCCCATTACAACTCCTTCACATTCTTTACGAATGATTTCAATCACTTCGCTAGAATGAGGACCTTTTCCTACTAAATCTCCAAGACAAATAATGCGTTCGATTCCTCTTAATTTAATATCTTGCAGTACTGATTCTAAAGCCGGAATATTACCATGAATATCTGAAATTATCGCTATTTTATCCAAATGAACCCCTCCGTTATTTATTGTTTATTATATCCATATGATATGATTGATACCATTTCGGAATATAGGATAAAAAATGATTATGGTCTTCTAAAATTCGGTTTAATCTCTCCTTCATATCCTTTACTAAATGCGGTGTCGTTCGATTTGTCCATACTATATCGGATGGGAAAATCATTGCTGCGTATAGCGAATACAATTTCCAAAAATGCAGCGATGGTTCACCTCCGCAATAACCGTGAACTTGTCCTACAGCGAATGGTACGCTTATATTAGTCGTAAATAACGCTACTTTATAAAAATCATGAATTGGATCACCAAAATCGAATCTAGCAAAATCAATGACAGCCCTAAATTCATTATGTTCAATCATTATATTGGCTGGATGAAAATCGTCATGTAAAAATACAATTGGACGATTTTTTAATAAGTCTTTATGATTTCCTACAAAGTCTAACACTGTATTTAAATTTAGAAAGTCTACCTCATATTCTTTCAACGCTTCTAAGTATCTTTTATATTTACTCCATATAGACATTTCCCATGAATTACTTGTACCCTCTTTTTCGACTAAATGAATCTTTTTTAGCACTTCTCCGGCCTTTTTTCCAGCCCTATACTGCTCTTCGATAGACAAATTTCTTAATATGTCTTCACCATCTAGTCCATCAATCCACTCAAAAACTTGTACACATTTCTTTAATTCGGTAAGGCTTATAAAATAAATTAGTTTCGGCATGGGAATATGTAACGGCTCTAGCAGCTGCATATATTCATATTCTTCCTGCTTCCGTTCAAAATATGAAAAATCGCATACCTTTATAAAATATCTTTCACCATTCTCTAGTTCAATTTTATATTTCTCATCGAACGAAAAACCTTTTGAAATAACAGTCGCTCTTAAAATACGAGGCCAGTCTAATTTTCTTTCTATCGCTTTTAAAATTGTCTCCATAAAACTCACCTCTATTAATATATGTACATACTACCTAGTACTTCGTGTACTTGTTTACCTTCCTCTTTAAACTCCACCGCAAACGGATATTCCCCATACTGCATTAAACGTTCTTTTACTATCCCTTCCCCAATCGGTTCACAAAACTGCACACTAATACCACCAAACAATACACTTTGACACTCCGCATTCCATTCTTCATTTTTCATGACTGAGCTTGCAGTTAGCTCCATTACTTCTTCCCATTTCCGCACTGTTTCTCGAACATTTTTCACTGCGTAATGAATCGTTTCAATTTGTTGTACTTTGTTTTTATGTTCAGTGATTGTTCCTATGTTACGTAAATCGTTTCTTCTTTCTTCGTCCGTTTCATTCCATTGTATAAAGAAAGGTAATTTCGGTCCGTTCTCTTCTTGCTTTACAAATAACATTTTCCATTCTAAAAGACGGCCATCTTTCCTCATACGTTTTCCTTCAAATGGTCCTATCGTATGTAAGCCGTGCTTGTTAAGCTTAACTGCTAGTTCTTCAATTTCATCTGTTCGAATTGCGATTTGTAGCATCCCTTCTCCATTTTGCAATTTAACAACCGTTTCCTGTACTAATGGATTTTCTGCTTCTTTCGCTTTTTCTTCATGCTTAACTGCTAAAAATTCTATATATGATAAATCAAAGTAACATAAACTATTCCAAGTCCCCCAGTTTGTATGCTCACCGCCTAACGCAGTATGAAAACCTAGTGCCTGCATTTGTTTTGTCGCCTCCTCAGGCGTACAATGAACTGCGTGAACGAGATGATCAAATGTTAACATTTTCTTTCTCCCCTTTCTCTCCATCCTTTTATTGTATATTTTCTTTTTATTTCATTCAATTCAAAAAAATTTAAAACCTAGTTGATTTATACGATTAATATGTATTATAATAAAACAAATTTAAATATTGCTGATTGGAAAAACCAAAGGCACTTTTCTCATACGGGAAAAGTGCCTTTTTATTTATTATTACAGGGGGATTATTTATGCAGAAATTAATTATCTTTGCTATTATCGGATTTTTCGCTCAATTGATTGATGGAGCACTTGGAATGGCGTACGGGGTAACGTCTTCCTCTTTATTATTAATGTTTGGTATCGCACCGGCTGTTGCATCTGCATCGGTTCATTTAGCTGAAGTCGTTACAACTGCGGCTTCTGGTGCATCTCACATCCGATTTGGAAACGTTGATAAATATACAGTTTCCAGGCTTACATTACCTGGAGCAATTGGTGCATTTGTTGGGGCATGTTTTTTAAGTAATTTACCTGGCGATGTAATTAAACCGTATATTTCCTTATTTTTATTTACTTTAGGAGTTTATATTTTATTACGATTCATCATTCAAAAACAAATTGTTTCTTCAAATAAGCGTATGTCTGCTAAACAACTTGTACCGCTCGGTCTGTTCGCAGGATTCGTTGATTCAACTGGCGGTGGTGGCTGGGGGCCTATTACGACACCTGTTCTTCTTGCAAAAGGAAATGATGCTAGAAAAGTTATTGGATCTGTAGATACGAGCGAATTTCCTGTTTCACTCGCTGCAACAATCGGCTTTTTCATCTCACTTGGTTGGGAACAAATAAGCTGGGTTTGGGTATTTGCCCTAATGCTCGGTGGTATTGTTGCCGCACCAATCGCAGCATGGTTAGTACGCATCGTTCCTTCGCATTTACTTGGCGTACTCGTTGGTGGACTTATTATCTTTACGAATATACGTACATTACTTACATCATTTAAAGTTGATCCAACTATTATTACACTTTCTTATGTTGCAGTTAGCCTTATCGTTATTATCTCTATTTTCATTTCTGTCCGTAACCATTCGAAACATTCAACAATTGGATACCCGGCAAATCAAAAACAAATGCTACCATAATTACGTAAAATACCGCCCGATTTACTTCGAGCGGTATTCTTTATTTTTCAATCTTCCAATTTATCATTGTTTCAGTACTATTTACTCTTTTCATATGTAATTTCTCTAATACACGAATAGAGCTATAGTTATCAAGGAGTGTCTCCGCTATAATCGTTTCCACTTCTCCTGTTTGAAAAGCCCATTTCATTAATTCACTAACTGCTTCTGTTGCATACCCTTTATTCCAATATTTCTCAATAAATCCGTAACCAATTTCTACTGTATGTTGCTCGTTCGGTTTCCCTTTAAATCCTATATCACCTAGAACAACATCATCCTCTTTCCGAATAACATACCACGCGCCCCACGGTAATAAAGCCGCATCTTGTTTCACATTTTCTATATGCCCTAAAATATGCGGGCCACTATTGTATCCTTGATTATTCGCAATTTGAACCCATTCTTCCGTACATGGGATAATATGTAATCTTTCAGTTTCTAATTTCATAACGATGTCCCCTTTTCAATTAAACAATACTTCAATTTTACTATAAATATATAGAATATTCATTCTTTTTCGTATACACATATATTTATTCTTTGAAACAAAATAAAAAACTAATCCCCTTTAATAGTTATGTCGAATTATATTTTCTGAATTTTCTTTTAATTTTAAAGGGTTTTTCATTATTTTTTGCGAAACTTTTGTATAACAACTTTTTATTTGTTAATTGTTACATAACAGTAGGTTCGGGTGGAGTTTTGCAAGCGTTTCCTGTACAATAACCGATATTTTTTGACTTTTCCCAACAAAATCCCTTGCAATATATTCAGAAAGTCATTACAATTGCCATATATTAAAAATCTTAGCAATATATAAATCCTCATCAATCCGATGAGGTAGAGGTTGCAACTTTTAAGAGTAGAACGGCCGAGACACAGAGAATGTCACCGACTCCGTTTGAAAGGAAAAGTTGCCGAAGTTTATATTTCTTCTCTGGAAATATTGGCTGGGGCTGTCTCCGAAAGGAACAGAACTGTCACGTTTACAAAATTACCGTGTAGACGTGGGGTGCTATCTTAACGGAAGGGTATGATGGGGTGGTTATTTGTGAAACGTTCCGCCTAATTCTTTTGGCGGTTTTTTGTATTTTTCTCCCCCGCTCCTTCCTATCTTACAAGAAAAGGAGTGTTGAACATGAATAGCGCAACGAATCAAGCTACCTCTAAAACGCAAACTACACAAGGACAAGGTGAATTAAAACGTGGATTAAAATCTCGTCACCTTACGATGATTTCTCTCGGTGGTACAATCGGTACCGGACTATTTCTTGCCAGTGGTGGTGTTATCCATTCGGCTGGACCTGGCGGTGCACTAGTCGCATACGCTGCAATTGGAATTATGGTTTATTTCTTAATGACAAGCTTAGCAGAACTCGCAGCTTACATGCCTGTTACTGGATCATTTAGTACTTATGCAACAAAATTTGTTGATCCATCACTTGGCTTTGCACTTGGATGGAACTACTGGTATAACTGGGCGATTACGATCGCTGCTGAACTAGCGGCCGTAACATTAATTATGAAATTTTGGTTCCCAGATACCCCTTCTCTTATTTGGAGTGGACTTTGTTTAGCTATTATTTTTCTCTTAAACTATTTATCTGTTAAAGGTTTTGGTGAATCTGAATATTGGTTCGCACTTATTAAAGTAGTTACTATTATTATCTTTTTAATTGTCGGTTTTATGATGATTTTTGGAATTATGGGCGGCGAATCTGTCGGCTTTAAAAACTTCACTGTTGCAGATGCACCATTTAACGGTGGTATCATGGCAATTATCGGTGTATTTATGGCTGCTGGTTTCTCATTCCAAGGAACTGAATTATTAGGAGTAGCTGCTGGTGAAACTGCTGATCCAGAACGCAATATTCCAAAAGCAATTCGTTCTATCTTTTGGCGTATTTTATTATTCTACATTTTAGCAATTCTCGTTATCGGTTTATTAATTCCTTATACGACTGAAAGCCTTGCAGCGAGTGATGTTACAGTAAGTCCATTTACACTTGTATTTGAAAAAGCGGGCGTTGCCTTCGCTGCTTCTGTTATGAACGCTGTTATTTTAACTGCAGTTCTATCTGCTGGTAACTCTGGAATGTATGCATCAACTCGTATGCTTTGGGATTTAGCTCGCCAAGGAAAAGCACCAAAGTTCTTAGGCAAATTAGATAGCCGCGGTGTACCTGTTAACGCATTAATCGCAACATCAGTAGTTGGTAGCGTCGCTTTCATCGCTTCTTTATTCGGTGACGGTGTTGTATACATTTGGTTATTAAATGCTTCTGGGATGTCAGGATTTATTGCTTGGGTAGGGATTGCTATTAGTCATTACCGTTTCCGTAAAGCTTATATTGCACAAGGGAAAGATTTAAAAGATTTACCATATCAAGCGAAATGGTTCCCGTTCGGTCCAATCTTTGCATTTACACTTTGTGTTATCGTTATTTTAGGACAAAACTACGGGGCATTTACGGGAGCATCTATCGATTGGAACGGTGTACTTATTTCTTACATCGGTTTACCACTCTTCTTAGTACTATGGTTAGGTTATAAATTTATTAAGAAAACGAAAGTAATTCCACTTGATAAATGTGAACTGAAATAGAATAAAGTATAGCAAAACGAGCAAACAAATTTGTTTGCTCGTTTTTTCATTACAATTCATCTCCCTTCCCTATTGCCACTGTTTTTGCAATAATAGAGGAAATATAAATAAAGGTTGGGATTACATGAACATTCGTATTACTGATGAAGCAATAGCAGCTATACATAGACTAGAACGTGAAGACAAAAAGATTATTCGCATTAGAGGAACAATGACAAACTCTTGCAGCATTTTCGTTGATGTTGATTTAATTTGGGATACATATAATACGGATGATGTTGTATATGAAGATGAACAGCTTATTGTACAAATGGACTCATTCACAAAAGACTACACTGGTGATACGGTGAAACTTGATTATAAGACGACAGGTTTTAGTATAACGACTCCTAGTGAGACGTTGGTGTATGGGTTGTCGATTAAAAAATAAAAATTGTTTTTATCTGACCAATGAGGTGAAAAAATGGGTAAATACGTTCCATTAAAATTTTTATTCAATAAAGAATTAGCAGAAAAAATGGCTGATTCTATTTGTAAACACGAGCCTAATTTCTCTAAAAAAAACTTTGTAGATTCTGTAACATGTAAAGTTGAAAATTTAGAGTTAAAGCAACGTGTCGAAGTAATAGCAGATGAATTACACAATGCATTACAAAAAGATTTTAATGAAGCAATACATATATTACTGAAAACATTGGGACCAGAAAACACAACAGAAGTAGGCACATTTACAAACGGATACATGTACATGCCTATCGCAAAATACGTTGAAAAATATGGACTTAACGATTTTGACTCCTCATTCCATGCAATGTATGAAATAACAAAAAGGAATACTGCTGAATATGCCATTCGTCCTTATCTTGAAAAATACCATGAAGAAACCTTAGACATATTACAGCAGTGGTTACGTGACGAAAACAGCCACATTAGGAGATTAGTTTCAGAAGGTACTAGACCAAGACTTCCTTGGGCAAAAAAAATAGGAGCTCTGAAAGGTGACTTCAGAAATAATTTAAAGCTTCTTGAGCCATTAATGAATGACCCTTCTAAGTATGTTCAAAAATCTGTAGCCAATCACATTAATGATATTACGAAAGAAAATAACGAACTCGTTCTTCAATGGTTGCAACAATTACTCGATAAACAGCATCCTGTTAACCCTTGGATTATGAAACATGGATTAAGAACGATGATAAAAAATGGCACTTTACCAAAAGATTTTTGTTTTTAAGTATTTTAAACAAAAACGCTTATGCTTCAAAAATGAAGTATAAGCGTTTTTTCTCTTTAAAGCATTATCCCTGCCTTAATATATTTTGAAACATTTCTGGCTTACTTTGTTCAAAGCTCTCTATTAGTTCTTTTCCAAATATCGTTATACTCTTTTCCCAAGGATGACCTAAATAGCCCCACTTAAAATCCTTCTGAATAAAGAAATAATAATCTCCATTTGGAAAAATCGGGATAGTCCACTCATCAAATTCATTTCTTTCAAACTCTAAGTGTGGATTCACCCAATAACATTCATGTTGCCAATCAAGTGCCATTATATATTCATTCAATGCTGTATTTTCTTTAAAAACTTGTACCGCTTTATCTTCCAGATCGTCATATGCATTTAAATCTACCGATTCTCCGAAGTAATGAGATATATCATATGTAACAAAAGGACTTGGCACCTTAAAAGATGGAAATACAGAATCACTTGGCGAAAACTTAAGCTCACTATATATCCTGTCCCCAATTTGGTCGTACTCTTTGTCTGTAAACTCCATCCAATTTTTCATTAAACAACTGCCTTCTCTTATAAGTTCAAAGGATTTCCACTCAATTATCCCGAATATATAAATAATCATTCTCGCAAGGAGCCAATTTATATGAATCTATTCGAACACGAAACGTAAAACCGCTTCATTTTAATAAGAGGTCCTCCCTTTCTCTTTTCTTACTATATCATTCATTAACGAAATAGGAGGATACAATTATGAAACGTGATCCATTATTTTTAACTTTATTAGAACGTGCAAAGACAAACTTTAGCGGCTGGGATTTTTCTTTCATTTCAGAAACTGGCCGAATGAAGAGCGAGCCTTTATCATGGTCATATGGCAGTACTGCTTTCCAACTTATGCTGCGTGCAAAATCTATGCTAGATATGGGTACTGGCGGCGGAGAGTTTTTATCTATGTTACAACCATTCCCGCCAACTATTTATGCTACTGAGGGCTATGCTCCGAATGTCCCAATTGCACGAAAGAAATTAGAACCTTTAGGGGTTACAGTCGTAGAAGTGACCGATGATACTGTTTTACCATTTCAAGATGGTCAGTTTGATTTAATTGTGAATCAACATGAATCCTATTCTGCTTCTGCAGTGAAAAGAATTCTTTCCACCAATGGAACATTTCTTACACAACAAGTCGGTGGTCTTGATTGTGCGGAACTTAATGAGCAGTTTGGCACACCGCTGAATAGCGAATTTTCAAGTTGGTCACTCAAAACGGCATGTAATGAACTAAAGGAGAATGGATTTACTATTTTAGAGGCCAAGGAAGAGTTCCCTCTTCAGCGTTTTTATGATGTCGGTGCTGTTGTCTATTACTTACAAGCAATTCCGTGGCAAATTCCTGATTTTACAGTAGAAAGCTATAACGAGGAATTGTATCGCATACATGAAATCATCTTGCAAAAAGGGTATTTTGATGTGAAGCAACATCGTTTTATTATAAAAGCGAATTATGTAGAGTAAAACTTGAATTAGCATTCCTTGCAAAAAAGCCAAATTCTTTATTGGAATTTGGCTTTTTCTTAGTATTTTAACGCATCTTATCCTATTGAGAAATGAGATGTTTTTCATATCGTTTTTTCGTATCATCTTCTGTCAGAATAGACGTTTTGTAATCAACAATATTCCGGGATACAATCTCATTTATTTTTCTTGGTGTTCCGCATCCCATTCACTTAAATAGGATGCATATTCTAATTCATCTGGATTATCATGTAACATAGAAATAAACTCTAATTTATTTCCATCACAATCCAGAAAGTATACACTTGCAGCTGGCATCCATCTTTGGACAATTGGCTCTTGATTTCCTTTCTCCTGGCTTCCTACCACTTCTATTCCACGATTCTCTAACCACAATTTAGAAGTCTTTAGAAATTCTAAATCTACACCAAAAGCAAAGTGTTTCATCTCAAAATCTTCAATATTTTTTACTTCCCATAGTCCAAGCATTTGCTTTTTACTTTCCCCTACCCAAAAGAAAGCCACTTTTCTTTTGGAGAGTTTTCTTGCTAATGCTAACCCCAACTTATTTTGATAGAAATCTATAGCCTTTTCTAAATCTCTTACATGTAAATGAGTTTCGTATATGTTCCGTATCATTCTGCTTATTCCTTTCTTTATTGGTAACTACGGGTTGAGTAGTTACTATTATTATATCGAAATTGAAATATGATAAATCTAACTGAGGTAGCAAATTCAAATAAAAATTCTACTACCTTTGTAGGAAAAATCTCCATTAAATTCAGATGAAATCATATTTAAATAATGAAAAAACGCTATTCTTTTAGTATGAATATAAAGAAGGGATAGCATTTTTTACTCTTGGGGTAGTTAATATTTTCAAGTTGATGGGTATGGAGTAGCATCAACGCCATTCCACATTCCCATTGTTGGCTTTTTGTTTCTATTTAAAAGGAGTATGATATTGTGTACTTATACATATCATCATACCCCTTTCTATTTCCTAACCGTTAACTTACTATAAAAGTGTTAATTATCATCCTCTTTATAGGAGCACCTGCGGATTAAAAGTTACTTCTAATTCATTGAATGTTTTTTGAGGAAAATAAATAAAAATACTAAACTAGTCTAGTATTTTCATTTTTGAAAAAGGATAATATATAAATTCCACCTTGCCAATAACGTTATCTTCTTCAATATAACCTAAACCATTCCGACTATCCTTACTATGTTCACGGTTGTCTCCCATTACAAATAACTTATTTGGCGGAATCTTTGTCTTTTGAAAGTTGTAAAACACTTGTGTATTGTTATATAAATCTTTATTTATATAAGGTTCCTCTTGCTTTTTGTCATTTACGTATACAGTTCCATTCGTTATGTTAATTACGTCACCAGGAAGTCCTATTACGCGTTTCACATAATATTTCGACTCATCTTCTTCCTTAATAATGACGATTTCTCCGTGCTGTAAGCTAGAAAAATGTACAGCGGCTTTATTTACAAATACGTAGTCTTCTTCCTGTAAAGTTGGCTGCATTGATTTTCCTTCCACTTTACATAAAGTGAACGACTGGTACGTTACTACTAGGACAAATATAAATAGTATGTACTTTCCCCAACCTCTCTTAATCTTCTCTTTCATATCCATTCCCACCTTATCAAAACACTTTTTAACTCAAAAATATATCACTGCACCTGTTCATTTGCGCAGTGATATACTACAATTTGAATTTTTTTACTGTGCCTTATTCGGCTATTGTGTTACTGGGACTGGACTTACACCCGATCTCTGCGTTTTCAAATCAAAATATGCATCCAAAATTTCTTTACCAATTGCAGAATTAATACCTGATTTATCATTATTCACCCATGGCACAACAACAGAAAAAGCGACTTCCGGATCAGCATCATATGGCGCATACCCGGCGAGAGTTAAATTATAACATTTTTTTCGATAGTTGTTTTCATCTCTGCCAATATCACTTTCTCCACCGTACACTGTTTCTGCTGTTCCTGTTTTTCCAGCCGGTTTATAAGGTAATCCTTTAAAAGTTCCAGCACCTGTCCCATCAGTCTCCTGGAAAACTCTTCTAAATCCTTCTTTCACATGATTTATATATGACAGATCCATATCCACTCGGTTTAACACGACTGGTTCCATCGAGTGAATAACTTTTCCGACTTCCTCTGGTCTATTTGGTTGCTCTCTAATTTCTTGTACAATTTGTGGTTTCATTCGGTAACCACCATTTGCAATCGTTGACATATATTGCGCAAGTTGCAGCGGCGTATATGTATCATATTGCCCAATCGCATAATCAAGTAAAAAACCAGGTATATTATCGGTTCTACCCATTTGACCAATCGATTCATTTGGAAGGTCAATACCAGTTGGCACTCCTAGACCAAATTGTCTAAAATAATAGCGCATTTTATTAAACGCTTCTTGTTTAATATCTAGCGGATTGTTTGGTACATAATCAATCCCCGCAATCTTTAACGCCGTATTAAACATGTAGACATTGGATGAAACTTGCAATGCTCTTAAATCATCAATATCTCCAAAGTCTTTCCACGATTTCTTCGGCTTCGAACTTCCTTTAAAGAACATTGGTGCATCAAAAAAATGCGTATATGGCTTAATCGCTCCTGTTTGATATCCAGTTAACAACGTAGCTCCTTTTACCGTCGATCCTAACTCATAAGAGCTTATCATCGTTCCTAAAGCGTAGTCTTCTATTTGCATCCCGCCGTCTTTATTTACAATTTTCTTTCCTGCTAATGATAGAATTTGACCATTTTTCGGATTCATCATAACGACGAATGCACGATCCATCATCGGTTCAGAAGAATGAAATGCCCTTAAATTCCTTTCAAGACTTTCCTCCACTTTCTTCTGCAAATCCATATCAACTGTTAACATTAAATTATCTCCACTTTTTCCTTTTGTCACTTTTTCAGTCCGAATAATATTTCCAGCTTTATCAGTAATATTTTTAGACTGTTCTTTCGTTCCATGTAACATATCTTCGTATTGTTTTTCGATGTAACTCTTACCAATACGATCATTTCTGTTATAATCTCGTACTAAATAATAGTCTAATTGCTCCCTTGGTAATCCCTCATTCTCAGTAGAAACACTACCAAGTACAGAACGTAGTATTTTATCATTTGGATATTCTCGCTCCCAATCCACAGTCGTATCTACGCCTGGCAAGATCGATAATCTTTCACTCACTACTGCATATTCATTTTGACTTACATCTTTTTTGACGATTTGTGGCGTCATTTTATATCCCGCATTCATTTTGCTTTTAATTGCTAGTACTTCTATATCCTCTTTCGAAAGCTCGTTTAATTCTTCTTGTGTAATTCTTTCTCGTCTCAACTCTTCTACTTTCTTATCTAAGTCTTTCCCTTCTATTTCCTGCTTCCTAAATTTACTCTCATCTTCTTTCGTTACTTTTGTTGCTGCGCGTTTTTCATTTAACTGCATCCAAAAGTCTTTTTTATCTGTCTCTGTTAACTTGTCCATATCTTCTTGCGGCATTTCAATGAGCTTTGCTAAATTTCTTGCCACTATTAAAACCTCTTTTGAGTCCACTCCTTTCATCTTCGTATATGTAACAGTTCGTAACGGTTTATTATTTACAATAACTTTCCCTTCCCGATCAAACATCTTCCCTCTCGGAACTGGAGTACTCACCGTTACATCTTCCTTTTTATTCACTTCATTTCGATACGTTTCTCCGTCAATGATTTGTACTTTACCTAATTGAATAATAATAGCTGAAAATAAAAGAAACACGATAAAAAATAGTACATTTAACCGAAACGGAATATGAGTCTTTTTCTTTTCCGACTGCTTCTGCTTCTCCTTTTTCTGTCTCATTTTGCTCCCTCGCTTCATTCTATTAACATTTCTCTACATAAAACATACGTTCACTACAGTGCAATCAAATACATCATTATGTATCAAATTTAATTTTATGATATATATAGAATTTTATATTAATTACAAAAGAAATAAAAGATTTAATTTTCAGTTTTTGTATTTTATATCCTATTTATTACCATTCCCCTTAATACGCAATAACATGAATATAATTCATACAAAGAAACTGAGGTGGACATCATCCACCTCAGTTTCTTTACGAAAACAAAAACTTATTTAATCGAAGATAACCCTTTGGCAAATTCACCAATCTTATTTTGAAAAATAAAATCAAAATTGTATTCTTGTCCCGTTAATTCTTCATTTACTAAAATTGTTGTTGCGCCTACTTCCCTCTTTGCGATTTCTGGGAATGACGCGACAGGCTGTACTTTGAGTGACGTCCCCATTACAAGAAGTACATCTGTTTCATATAAACGTTTGATCGCATTTTGATACTGAGGTAACGTATCTCCGTATAAAACAACATCTGGATTTAGTATGAAATTACACTTCTCACAACGCGGCACTTCATGATCAATCATATATTGTAAATCATATCCCGTTTTACACTTTGGACAATGCGCTGTTTGCAGTGTTCCGTGTAAATCAATTACATGTTTACTACCACCTACTTGATGTAAACCATCAATATTTTGCGTTAAAATCGTTATGTCTTTCCCTTGTTCTTCTAGTTCCGCTAAAAAGCGATGCCCACGATTTGGTTTATATTGATGAAACGTATTAATTTGAAAGATTTCTTTATAATGCTTCCAAAACTCTTTCGGACTTCGGTTATAATATCCTCTTGATAAGTACATCTCTACCTTCGCATCAGCATACAATCCATTTGATGAACGAAAATCTGGTATACCGCTTTCCGTACTTGCGCCAGCGCCTGTTAACACTGTAATTTTCTTCGCTTTTTCTAAAATTGAACGTACTTCTTCAAATTGCTGCACAAAAATCACCTCTATGTATATTCCTATACTTATTATACCAGTTGTTTACAGTAGGTGTTGTACAATTCGGTTTACTTACTACGTTGCATTATCTAAACCCAAACCAATTTAATGGTGTAAGAAAGTTATCTTGGGATCAACCATCCTACACTATCACTTCTCATATTGCAAAGGATGGTAGAGAGTTTTATTCATCCGCAAAAAAATAGAAGGTTAACCGTTCTAGAATGCTTAAGATTAATGAGTGTTCCAGATACATACGTTATTCCGCCTCATATACCATTAAGTCAACAATATACACTTGTTGGTAATAGCCGTAGCATTCTTAGTAGCTAAAGCACTCTCACAATCAATTTTGGATTGTTTAGAGGTAGATTCAGTGAAAGGTGTGTCTAATGAGCAAATGACGATTTTTCAATTCATTTAGAAAGTAGCCAGAAGGCTGCTTTTCTTCATCGATGGGCTTAGATAGTTATGGACTACTGGGAGCCTCTTAAGTTATACTTGTATAATATAAAAAATTAATAAGGGGTAATATTAACATTATGAAAGAAAAAAACGAACTTGTTCAAAGTATTCCTCAAACAGGATTTTTTGGGCATCCAAAAGGATTATTCTCTTTATTCTTCACTGAGTTTTGGGAAAGGTTTTCTCATTACGGAATGAGAGCTATTTTACTGTATTATATGTACTATTCGGTCGCAAAAGGTGGATTAGGAATTGATCAATCTACCGCAACCTCGATAATGGCAATTTACGGTTCCTTACTGTTCATGTCTAGTATTATCGGTGGATGGATATCGGATCGTTTATTTGGTCCAAGTAAAACCGTATTCTTTGGTGGCGTTTTAATTATGATTGGCCATCTTATTTTAGCTTTACCGGGTAGTAAAAGTGCGTTATTTATCTCTATGGTCTTCTTAGTTCTAGGAACAGGGTTGTTAAAGCCTAACATATCGAACATCGTAGGAAGTTTATACAGTGAAACAGATGCGCGTCGTGACTCAGGGTTCAGTATATTCTACATGGGTATTAACTTAGGTGCCTTACTTGCACCTTTAGTTGTCGGAACATTAGGTCAGCAATATAATTTCCACCTTGGTTTTGGAGTTGCGGCAATTGGTATGGCAATTGGGTTAGGGGTATTTGTTGGAACAAAACAGAAAAACCTTGGTCTAGTCGGTACACAAGTACCTAATCCATTATCAGATTCGGAAAGAAAAAAGACTATCAAGTATTTCAGTGTTGGTCTGGTTGTATTAGCATTGCTAGGTGTGGTTACAATTCCAACTGGGTTGTTAACTATAAATCGTTTTACATTCTTGATTAGTATCTTAGGGATTGTTATTCCAGCCTATTATTTCATTTATATGTATCGTAGTCCTAAAACAACAAAAGTAGAGCAATCTCGTCTTCTTGCGTATATACCACTCTTTATTGCAGCTACAATATTTTGGTCTATACAAGAACAAGGTGCTATTATCTTAGCGACATACGCGGATCAACGAACTCAATTACAGTTCAATGGAATTACATTGCATTCCGCTTGGTTCCAATCATTAAGTCCAATCTTTATCGTAACGCTTGCCCCGATTTTTGCATGGGTTTGGATAAAGTTAGGCAAGAAGCAGCCTTCAACGGCAAAAAAATTCGCTATTGGATTGCTATTTGCAGGTTTCTCATTCTTAGTTATGATTATTCCGGCTTTAATCAACGGTACTCACTCTTTAGTGAATCCTATGTGGTTAGTCCTTAGCTTCTTTTTAATTGTAATTGGAGAAGTTTGTTTATCTCCTTCAGGGTTATCAATAACGACGAAGCTGGCTCCAGCTGCTTTCTCTTCGCAAACCATGAGCTTATGGTTCTTATCAACTGCGTCTGCGCAAGCAATAAATGCCCAAGTTGTTAAACTGTATAATCCTGCAACAGAAGCAATTTACTTTGGTGTTATTGGTGCTATCTCCATTTTAGTTAGCATCCTGCTGTTTGCATTATCATCAAAAATCCAAAATTTCATGAAGGGACTTCAATAACGGTCTCTTATTGAAATGAACAAATACAAGTTTCTATGTGAAGAGTAGCCAAACGGGTTACTCTTTTTTTGTATAACCATAGCAACCTCCACACAAACGCAATATAATGTGATATTTCTAGGAAAACAAAACATAATGCAACTTGGTAAGAGAGCTGACAAATAGGTAAATTGCTCTCCAATTCTTACATAAGTAATATCCATTACGTATTTTTGATTTTGTTTTTCTGCTTGAAACTCTCGGTTCAAATGGTTTTTAAATACCACAGATGTTTTTCTTCCATAAAACGGACGTTTTTTTCTGATGATAGATTGAACGCCCAGCTCTCTCATCAGACGGCAAACACGTTTATGATTCATTATCATTCCTTCCCGCGTAGATTTGGATTGCGCTTTTTTAAATACTCAACCTGCGCCTTCAAATAAGTATTTTCTTCTTCAAGACTATTAAAATTCTTTCAATTCCAAACACCACGTTGATCCTCAAATGACTCCCCTTGTTGAGCTCGTTTTACCCACTCTACAATTTGAGCATCACTCTTCACACCAAGTTGTTCACGAATTTCTCGTAATGATTTTCCTTCTTCTAATCGAAGACGAACTACTTCTCGCTTTAGTTCTTCTGTATATTTTTGAAATGATTGTCCTTTTTTTGCCATAAAAAAATCCCCTCCAGATAAACCAGTATTGAGTCCATCATGCCAGATGGACTCTTTTTTTACTGTCTACCTATAGGGGATAATACCAATGCCTCTCTTTTATATTTGGAATTCTGCTTGTTGTTCTTCCGTAATAGTCTCATATCCGTCAGGGTTAACTGTATTACTAAAGATTAACTTAGCTGATGTAATCTCCTCAGGCTTCCCTTTAATAATAAGACCTACACTTCCCTCTTTTTTTACTTTACCATAAAATTTACTATCATTATCTTCTCTTTCCCAAATGAAATCATTTCCAATTGCATCCAGCTGTTCACCATTGTTCAGAACAACTTTTTGAAGACCATAGAAATCTACATTTTGATCACTAGTGTTTTCTACACTGTACTGAATTTGTATGTAATTTAGATCCTCAGGCAACTTGTTCCCGCCTGTATATTGAAGTAAAAATTCTGTCATAGACTTATTAACTTTATTAAGCTTAATAATCTTCATATCTTTTACAGTATATTTAATAGGTGCAATATCTACAGTTTGGTTAACTTCTTTAATTTTCATTAATTCGGCTTCATTACCATCTGATTTGGCTTTCTGTCCTACTTTAGATAAGTTTACAGTACCTTTCTCCTCTTTTTCGGACTTGTTAGAAACATCTTTTTGCTCAGCAGAAGTTGCTTTTTCCTTATCCTCTGTGGATGCTTTTTCATTTCCACAACCTGTAAGAATGCTTCCAGTCAGCATGATGCTGCCTAATAAAATTGAAATTTGTTTTTTCATAATGTACCCTCCATGGTGTTTCTCATACTTAATTTTCCCTTGAAAACTTTACCATGGAATATTATATTATGTAAATAGTTACATCAAATTAAAAAGAAATCCAATTTTCGGATTTCTTTTCCTTTATTACCAGTTATTCTATTATTTTTGCAAACATTTTTTAAACTTGCTATTTAGCTACTTTATCATCTTGAAGTTGCTTTTTTATTTCATTTTATATTTCTAATAAATCCTTATCGAATAACAAAATATTAAAATTAGATTTAACCTTCTATACGCGTGACACATAATATTACTCCGAAGAATAGAATTTTACCCATTGCCCTCACCTTAACTATCTCTCCAAAACTTTGTGAAATCATCTATGGAATATGATTGTATCCCAATTTATTCTTCTATTTAATGCGTCGCACCGCCGCACGCTACAATATCTACTTCCACTTCCGTCGTTACCTCGATTGCTAATTCTATCCCTTTACTAATAGTAGAAAGTGACATACTCGGTTGACCTGGATAGTTAGTAGCTTGTTCTGGTAAGAACGGAATATGAACAAATCCACCTTTTATTTTCTTATCATGTTTCTCTAGTTCGTGCATAAGACCATAAAATAAATGATTACAAACGAATGTACCTGCCGTTTGTGAAACAGATGACGGTATACCTTCTTCGCGAAGTTTTTTCACGATTGCTTTCATCGGAAGTGTGGACCAATATGCAGCAGGTCCTTCTTCTACAACCGGTACATCTACTGGCTTGTTCCCTTCATTATCAGCAATTCTTGCATCATCAACATTAATTGCTATTCGCTCTATCGTAACATCTGGTCTGCCCCCAGCTTGTCCAATACATATAATAATGTCAGGCGACAACTCTTCTATATACGCTTTTAATACTTGTATCGATTTATGAAATACCGTTGGAACTTGTTTACTTATAATCTTGTATTCTCCAATTGTTTTTTCATGTAAACTTTTTGCGACTTCCCAAGCTGGGTTGATGCTTTCTCCTCCAAACGGATCAAATCCTGTTAATAATACTGTTTTCATAGTTTCACTCTCCTAATTAGAAACGATATACAAGGCCGTACATGATAAACATATTGATAATGAAAATGGAAAGAGCAATTGGTACTTGCGCCTTAATAACAGCATTCTTATCTTTCAATTCTAAAAGCATCGCTGGAACAATATTAAAGTTTGCCGCCATTGGCGTAATAAGCGTTCCGCAATATCCAGCAAACATACCGAGTGCTGCCATAATTGCTGGGTTCCCGCCGTGCATTTGAACAATTAAAGGCAAGCCAATTCCGCCAGTAATAACCGCAAACGCAGCGAAAGCATTTCCCATTACAACTGTGAATAGCATCATTCCTAAACAGTACGCCATAACAGCAACGAATGGATACTCTGTTGGTAACACTTGTCCGACTAAATCAGAAACGACCTGGCCAACGCCAGATTTTGCGAAAATACCGCCAAGCGCTGCTAACATTTGTGGTAAAATAACAGCCCAGCCGACAGCCTGTAGTAATCTGCTTCCTTCTTGAACAGGCGTTGTTATTCTCGCTTTTGTAATACGCATCGCTGCAACGAATGCGAGTAATGCACCTAACGCTAATGCAACTAACGTTACTTTATCAGGATCAACAAGAGAGACATTTCCCCATTTGATTTTCCCTAATGTCAGTGTACCGATAATTGTAAAAATAGGTATTAACAGTGCAGGCATAAAAATTTTATTCTTTAATTTCTCAGCATGTTTCACACGTTCTTGCACTGGTACTTCTTTCTCCTCGGATTTTGTTACTTTATTTAATGAAGCTAACACGACCATAGCGAGTACGATACAGCCAACGTAAAACGAAGGTATTACATTTCCAAATAAAAATGTAACTGCAAACAATGCCCAAAATAAGCTAGAACCGAATCGGTTTGGATGTTCACGATCAAATGCAATACGAACAGCGATAAATGCAACGATTATTCCTAATACATAATAAATTGTATCCATTGTTATGATGTTCATCTTATATAGCCTCCTTCTCTTGTTTTTCTTCTGCCTTCATTGTTTTCTCTATATACTTATCAAACCTTCTAAACCTAATCCAGCTCACAATTAGTGCGGATATCGCAGTTGGAATACCCCAAAGCGCCATATCCCATACACCGACATGCATACCTACTGAATCGAAGAATCCCTTCATTAATAAAATGGCACCAGTTGCGATAAAAATATCTTCTCCGAAAAACCAAGCTGTATTTTCCGCAGCTGCTGCGTTTGCTTTAATCTTTTCTCTCAATTTTTCAGGTAGTTTACCATATTTACCTTGTGCAGCTCCTTCTGCCATTGGCGCAACTAGCGGTCTCACTGTTTGCGCATGACCACCGATATTAAGTCCAAGTGCTGCTGATGATTCTCTTATCGTAAAATATGACATTAATACTCTTCCAGTTGTTGCTCCTTTTGATTTCGTTATAAGTGCTTCTGCTCTTTCTTTTAAACCGTAACGCTCTAAAATTCCGATTACCGGTAAAGTTAATATGATTGGCATAGACATATATCTGTTTTCTATGAAAAATTTACCGAACATGCTGATCACATCATAAAAGCTTAAACCAGAAACCATACCAGTAACAATACCCGCAACCATTACTACTAACAGTGTATTTAGTCTAAATAAAAACCCAACTGCAACAAGTAGTATCCCAATTAATTTAATCATTTCCAGCACTTCCCCTCATTTATTATTTCGGTGCACTTATAGAAACACCATTAAGTTCGAATGTTCTGTATATTTTTTCCGCAAATTGTACTGCTTTCTCTCCGTCCCCGTGTAAACATATCGTTTGCGCCTGAACTGCTACTTTCTCCCCATTAACCGATTCTACATACCCTTCCTTCACCATTTGAAGTACTTGTTTTATTGCTTCATCTTCATTTTTTATAAGAGCATTTTCTTCTGTACGGCTCGTTAAAGTTCCATCCTGCTTATACGTACGATCAGCAAAAGCTTCTTGTACGAGAGTTATATTATATTTTTCTGTTGCCCTTATAAACGCCTCACTATTCGCTAATCCGTAAAGTAATAATCCAGGGTTAATATGATAAATTGCTTTTGCGATTGCATCCGCAATTTCCGAATCAGTTGCCGCCATATTATATAACGCACCGTGCGGTTTTACATGTTGCATTTTCCCTCCGGCAGCTCTAACAAATCCTTCTAATGCGCCAATTTGATATAAAACATAATCGTACACTTCACTTGCTGAAACATGCATATTCCTTCTTCCAAATCCAATTAAATCAGGAAATCCAGGATGCGCTCCTATTGCTACGTTATGCTGCAGAGCTTTTTCAACCGTTTGCCTCATAACGGCCGGATCACCCGCATGAAAACCACAAGCAACATTTATAGAGGAAACGAACGGAAGAATTTCATCATCATTCCCCATTTTATAAGCTCCAAAACTTTCTCCTAAATCACAGTTTAAATCAATTGTAGTCACGATGTTTTCCTCCTAATCTCAGCTTCGTAAAGCGATGAATTTCTTTAATAGACTCATACTTATTTCCTGTTCTATATATAAGTGTGCAGCTTCTTCCATAGTTATTTTTTCAAAAGTTACATAGTCTCCTGGTTTCAGCTGCGCTAGAAGAGGTAAATCTACTGAAACTACATTTCCAATTCTCGGATAACCACCTGTCGTTTGTCTATCCGCCATTAATATAATAGGCTGTCCACCATTCGGTACTTGAATTGTTCCGAATGTAACTGGGCTCGATAAAATTTCTATCTCTTCAACTCTATTTAAAACATCTCCGTCAAGCCTATATCCCATGCGATCAGCATAATTGGATACTTTATACTCTTTCGAAAAAAACGACTTTATACTTTCTTCTGTAAATTGATCATATTCAAAGTCTGTTATGACGCGAAGAATAGGCTGCTTCTTATATTTTGGTAAAGTATTGTTACAAATTGCCCACTTCGTTTTTATACGCTCTTCTTCTTGTAAATTTCGAATGAAACGACTCCCAACTTCTGCCCCTGTACCAATTTGAAAATAATCTCCTTTTTTCAGCATTCTCCCTTCAATACCGCCAAGAGCAGCACGTATGTAAGTACTTTTACTTCCCATCGTACGATCAATATTTATACCACCCGCAAAAGTCACATACGCCCTGCAACCGCTTTTCGCTTTTCCGAGACAAAGCATGCTTCCTTCTTCAGCTAATACGGGACGCCATAATGGAATGCGTTCTCCATTTAACAACGGTTCCATATCTGCTCCACCAATCGCGAGCAAAGTCGTTTTCTTGATTAACAATTTAGGTCCCATTATTGTAATTTCGAGTCCAGCCTCATTCTCCTCATTACCTACTAACATATTAATCATCCTGAGCGCATTTTTATCCATAGCCCCGCCAACAGGTACACCGTATTGTTGATAATGAGATCGTCCTAAATCTTGGACTGTTGTAAACATTCCTGCATGCAAAACCTCTACATCCATTCTTTAGCCCCCTCAAGCGATACGTACTCTTCCTTTGTTATTGGTATAAATCGTAAATACATACCACTTTGAATATATGTTGGTGTTTCTTCTTTTGGATTAAATAGAGAAATAGGTGTTCGGCCGATAATATTCCAGCCTCCTGGTGTTTCAAGCGGATAAATACCTGTTTGATTTCCGCCAATACCTACTGAACCAGGAGCAATTTGTAACCGCGGCGTTTCTTTTCTAGGTGTTTCTAGTTCTTTCGGTAATCCGCCTAAATATGGGAACCCAGGTGTAAAACCTAACATATACACGAAATATGTTGTTTCACTATGTATTCGAATAACATCCTCTACTTGTAATCCTTGATAATATGCAACCTCTTCTAAATCAGGTCCATATTCTCCCCCGTAACACACCGGTATAGAAATATGTTTCACATCTCGGTTCACTTCTTCTTTATAAGAATCACACAGCTCCTGTATATACTGGCAAACGTGATCATATGGCCTTTCACTTCTCTCGTTTTGCTTCCATACTTCGTACAAATTGTAGTACACCGCTAATGAAGTAAACGACGGAACGCATTCAACCATTCCTGCAAACGGATGCCGCCTCAGCGCTTGAAATAATCGTTGTACTTTTTCGTATATATCCATCCCAATTTCTTCACCAAATGTAACAATAATTGCTTGATCCCCTAACGCAGAAAATTTCATCCCACTCCCTCTTTCTATGCCCAAAAGCCGAGTTCTTTCGAAATGCGGTATGCTGTTTCTTTCACTTTCGCAGTAAAATATGAAATGTTACTTTCGCTATACTCAATTGCTAATCCCGAAATACTAATGCCAGCTACAACCGTTCCATCACTTGCAAAAATTGGTGCTGCTATAGCCGCTGTATGATTTTCTAATTCAGAGTAGCTAATTGTGTACCCTTCTTTTTTCGCCATATGTAATACTTCTAACAAATGCTCCTTATTCACGATCGTTCCATCCGCAAACTGCTTTAAATCTGTTTCCTCTACGTACTTTCTTTTCTCTTCCTCTGAAAAATACGATAGTAAAATTCTAGGACATGCACCAGCATATAGCGGAGCCCTTCTTCCAACCGCCGTATAAACACGTACCGGCTGAACTCCTTCCATCTTCTCAACATAAATTGCATCATTACCATCTTGAATAATTAAATTTACTGCTTGCCCTAAACTATCTCTAAGCTCTTTCATATAAGGTATCGCAATATTTCTTACGGATAACCTTTGTGAAACAAGTTGACCAAATCGTAAAAAAACGACTCCGAGACGATACTTTCCCTTTTCTGTTTTTTGTAAAAAGTCCATTTCTTCTAACGAGCCAATTAAACGATAAACAGATGTTTTCGGCATATTCGTAAGCTGAACCATCTCTGTTAAACTTAGCTCCTCATGCTCATAAAACAACTCTAAAATATCCATTGTCTTAACTGCCGTTTTATTTATACTCATCCTATCTCCTTTTCGTTCCGAATTTCGGAACTTAAATTCCGTTTTTCGAAACAAACCTATAATTTAAAATTATAAAATATTCTTTCAATTCTATCAATATATTTTTCACAAACAAAAAAGTATGGAAGAATATTTCTCCCATACTTTTGCTTTACTTTATAACGCTCTCACTTGTTTCAATGGCCAGAAAACAGCTTGTCCTTTTCCGACAATTTCATCTTCTGAAATAAACCCAAACATACGACCGTCTTTAGATACTTCACGATTATCTCCTAAAACAAACACTTGGCCTTCTGGCACTTTCGTTTTCCCTGTGATTTGTTCTAACGTAAAATCAGGAGTTAATACACGACCTGCTGCCTTTTCTTTAAATTCTTTTAAATACGGTTCTTCCATCGCTTTTCCGTTTACATATAAAACATCATCTTTATACTCAACTGTATCACCTGGTAAACCAATTACTCGTTTTACTAAATCGTACCCTTCTTTTCCGTGGAAGACGATAACGTCAAAACGGTCTAACCCGCTTATACTATAACCAATCTTATTAACGAGAACTCGCTCATTATTTTCTAAAGTTGGCATCATCGACTCACCTTGTACTAATGACGGCGTAAATAGCACCCCACGAACGATAAAGGCAATCGCAAGGGTAATACCTATCGTTTTAATCCATGAGATCAATTCTTTCTTCGTATTTGTCTTCATCGTCTCTCCTCTTTCTTAAATACTTACTTTATTATTTCAACTAACTCTTGTACTAACTTTAGGTCAATTTCAGAAAAACATGACTTACCTTCTCTAACCGCTGTACCTACATGCGCCTGCGTAATTCCAGTTTCATCTAGCAATTTTTTTACATTCTCTTTCGTTACTCCGCTTCCGACAACAAGCTGTATATTCCCTTCACTTTCCTTTTGCATCCCTGTAAGCACCGGAATATTATCTACTACATTTCCTTGTCCGCCTGAAGTTAACACGTGAGTAACTTTATTGAATTTCTTCAAAGCTTTCATCGCTTCTACTGGATTTTCAGTATCATCTATCGCACGGTGATACGTGACATTTATTCCATCTACAACAGATAATAAATCTGCTAATTTCTCTTCATCAACTTCATTTTGTTCGCTTAATACACCTAATACAACACCAGCAGCCCCAAGATTTTGAGCAACTACAATATCTTCTTTCATCATTTCAATTTCTTCTTCCGTATATGTGAAAGACTTTGCATGCGGACGAATCATAACATGAACTGGTATTTCCACTGTTTCTACTGCTTTTTTTATAAAAGCATAACTCGGTGTTAAACCACCTTCTGTATACGATGAAATGAGTTCAATTCGATTTCCACCAGCCTTTTCAATTCGCTTCACATCTTCTAAACAAGTTGCAATAACCTCTAGCATGAGATAACCTCTTTTCGTACTTTTTTCTTATTATACAGTAGGTGAAATAAGAAAAATAGCATTCCACTATAAAACTACAAAAAGAAGAATGAAAAGAAAGATTTATCAATTTTATAATAAATGGAATATATGTTATGTTTTTCTAGTTATTATACATTCTTATATTCTTATAAAGGGAGAAAAATATATGATTCTTACAAAAAAGCGGTTCGTTATCTCTAGTTCATTTATTCTCATCGCATCACTTTGCACGATTACTTTATTAACAAAGCAAAATACAAAACTAGATTCCTCATCTTCAAGTATAGAAAAAGAAACTATTACAGAATTTATGATGCGGGAAAGCCCACGCAAGACTTTAGTCCGTCTTTAGACGTGGGATGAAAGCATCGTTTTTGCATAGCAAAACATGGTATACTTTATTTATAGTCATGCAAAAGACTCTAAAACGACTGTTCTCTGAAAACAGAATACATATGAGGTTGGGGTAGCAAATTCTTCTACTCCGTAAAATGTATTAAGTCGTCATGCAAAAGACGTAAAAACATTTGAGAACCAACAATCTGTACGGTATGGTCACAGTACCGTAGCCCACGAACCTATATGGTCTGTTGTGGGAGTGGTGATGGCACACCGCAATCTTGCACGTCAGCGATACCAGAAATGGACTTCGCCTTTGGTAGCAAGAATCCCACTGACGTTAGTCAGCTTGCCCCTTTAGGGGTGGGAGTGTCAATTATTCAATTAAATTCAAAGAAGATCGTTTAGTCAAACACACGTTACAGCCAAATGAAAGTAAATCCTTTACTTTACGTTCACTCATCGCCAATCCTTTACCAGGTGATTATTCGTTATTTGCACATAATCAAGACGGTTCTGAAGGTAGTATGAATCTTGAAGTACAACCACAATAGAACAAATTAAAAAGGCTATCCTCTTATCAAAAGGATAGCCTTTTTAATTTGTAAAACGAGAATTCCCTATTCTTTGAACAATGACATAATACATGGAATTATATCAACGATTTTTCAAATATATCTATCACAACTCTAAATATATCAACGATTCAACATAGAATACTGATTCACCGACAACGAAAAGTCTGTTCCAGAACGGAACAAACTTTATATTTCTTCATTACGACCGAAACGCCGCATCCGCCAGCATAGATAGCGTTGCATCATCTCATCCATCGGCGGATTGTGTAGTCCTGCTCTGACGTTTAAATAATAGCGATGAAGCGGATTTTTTTCTGATAAACTTTTCGCCCCTACGATGCGCATTGCTTTATCTACAATAGATATTGCCGCGTTCGTTACAACATATTTCGCAGCTGCTAGTTCGGCTTGCAATGATAATTTATCTTCTGCCTCATCGTATTTTTTCGCAATTTGATATAAAAAGACGCGAGCTTGCATAAGCTCAAGTTCTAATTCTCCAACTAATCTTCTAACATTCGGTAATAAACTAATAGAATGATTTAAACTATTTGGCTTGTATGATTCCGCAAACTGAACCGCATAATTTCTTGCCGATTGTGCGATTCCTAAATAACATGCTGGTATATGAAGTAACCAGCCAATCCCCTTAGCTTTAACCTTTGAACCCTTTATATCAGTGAAAAAGCGATCTGGTATCTCTACATTTTGTAAAACGAGATCATGGCTCGCAGTTCCTCGCATTGCGATACTATCCCACGTTTCTTCAATTGATACGCCTATCGTATTCTTTGGAATGACAAACTCTCCGATTTCTTCCTGGCCTTCAACACTTGCTGAAATGATAAAATAATCAAGTACTGGCGCCATTGTCGTAAACGTTTTTCTTCCATTTATAATCCACTTCTCACCTTTTTTGACAGCTAACGTCTCTGGTTTCCCGCCGCGCGTAGGACTACCTGTATTCGGCTCTGTCGCTGCTCGATTAAAAAGCGCACCATTACGCACTTCTTCACAAAACCAAGTGAACATTTCCTCATTCCAAGAGCGATTTTCAGCTAATTCCTTTACAATGCCCAGGTGCCATCCAATTGATAATGCGGTAGCACCGCAGCCTTCTGCTATTTTCTCTTGAAATAAAACGAAGTCATATAAAGAAATCGCATTGCCTCCCAATTCTTTTGGTAACGTTAATTTCGTATATCCGATATCTTTCAAATTATTAATATTTTCATACGGAAATGATCCTAATTCACTTAGTTGATGCTCCCTTTCCATGAACTTCGGAATCAATTTATTTATTTTCTCAATAACTAAAGATTGTTCTTCTGTTTCAACAAATGAGAGTGCCATACATAATCTCCTTTATGTTCGATTCATAAACCGTTCATTTTGTCATTATGATTATATGAAGTTACCTCTCTATTGTTTCACTATTCCGATAAAAATACAATGCTTTTGAACAATAAGAAAAGTTCCTATATGAAAGGATAGGTTCTTTTCTTATATTAATCCCCTTTCAATGCCTTTAATGGCAAAGAGGTTACATATCCAATATACGAGCATAATTCTTTAAAAAAGAAAGGGATTTCTGTATCTAACGTTTTATACGCTGACGTTGGAGTTGGTGATGCATACGCTTCAATTTTAAGATGTTTTGCAATTTTCATCGCACGTTTCATATGAAGTGGATCACTCACGATCGTATATGTGCGTATTCCATTCTCTATCCCAACTTGCTTTGCATTCTTTAAATTCTCCTCTGTGAAAAGAGATTTTGTTTCAATTAAAATATCCTCATCTTTTACACCATGTTTCAGTGCATACACTCTAGCAGTACGCGCTTCCTCAAGCTCTGCCTCAAACTTTGTACCACCTGTGAAAATAATCTTTTTAATATTACCGTTCTTATATAAAGAAATTGCATGATTAATTCTTTCTTTAAATACAGGAGATGGTTTTCCGTTCCATGAAGCTGCTCCCAGCACGATACCAGCATCTGTCTTCACATCATCATCTGTTTTAAAGCGATAACTCCAAATATCGTAAGCTGCATAACTTACATATAAAATAATAGAACAAATCATAAGCAAGAATACTTGCAAGATTCTTCTTTTCTTACTTTTCTTATTTTCTTTCATTTATAACTGCCTCCGTACATCATCCATACTTCTATATAAAAACGTATATATCAAATCATTTTGTTTGAATTTGTTTAAAAGAAGGAATTTTTCTTGTCATATATATTCATTAAAGGGTTTTCATTTAAAATTGAGGATTATCAATTCATTTTTCGTTTGCGGTTTCATTACATTTGTATAATTTATAAGTTTATTACCATACAACTACATTGTAACGAATTTTTTATCATAATGGAATGATGAAACAAAAGAAGTAACTGTTTTGTAAGAAAAAAGGTATATTTTTCATCTTGACGATCAATACACCTTTCTTAATATGAATTATCGTTTTTCTTTATACGACTCTAATTTTTCTAATAACCGTTCTTTTACAGCTGGCCATTCACTTGCAATAACACTGTATACAACTGCATCTCTAACATGTCCACTCGGCAATTTTCTTTCGTTTCTAAGTACACCCTCTTTTACTGCGCCGAGTCTTTCAATTGCTCTTTGTGCTTTTTCATTTCGGGCATCCGTCTTAATTTGTACTCTCCGCATATGCAACTTTTCAAAAGCATATTGTAATAACATATACTTACATTCTGTATTCATACTCGTACGTTGTACACTCGGGTCATACCACGTTTTTCCTAACTCAACAGTCTTATCTTCCACTGAAATGTTATATAAGCGTGTACTTCCTACTATTTCATTCGTCTTTTGATCCACAACAACAAATGGCAAATCTTTACCTGCCCCATAAGCTTTTATCGCCTTTTGAACATATTGCTGCATATCTTGAACAGTATCCATTTTAGAGATTAAATACGCCCAAATATCTCGATTTCCTTCCACGATTGAAAACATTTTTTCGACATCATTGCTATCCATTAACCGTAACTTGGCTCTTTCGTGAATAATTTCCATTTATTACCCCTCCTCTCTTGTAACTATATCATACTACCTTAAATCGTTTTATATTTATATAAAAATATAATATACCTTTAAAATAAAGGTTTATCCCAAATACCTCGTAAACTGTATTTTATGATAAATAAAAATGCGATGCCTTTTATTCAAGCATCGCACTCATAAATTGAATTGAAATTTACTTTTTTTCCATTACTGCAAAATAATTATTTTCGCTATCTGCAAAATTAAATATTCTACCTGAAGGCATATTTACAATTTCTCCGACTGTAACTTTTTTGTTTACTAAATCGCTATATAAACTATCGAATTCTTTTGAGAAGAACATTAAGGAAGGTGTACCAAGATTTAACTCAGGCTGCATTTTAGCAATTAGCTCCTTATTATGGAGAATAATACTTGTTTCAGCTTCTTTAGTTGGAGCAATTTCAATCCATCGCATTCCTTGACCGTTATCTTCCTCTGAAATTACAATAAATCCTACTTTTTCTGTCCAGAATTCCTTCACTTTATCTTGGTTATTTACATACAACATAATTTGACCAACATTATTAATCATCTATTTCAACTCTCCCTTACAAAAATTTTTATTAAACCCAATGTTTTAAACTTTATTATCACCGAAAATAAAATTACGGTATAAAAAACTATTTCAGCGACTCCAATCGCTCATTCAAACGATCCCAAGTTTCGGTGATACCTTGTAGCATGCCCATGTCCATAACACTCTTAAGTGCCTCTTTGTTAGCATATTCAGCACGGTTTATTAGCTTTGTCTTTCCACCTAAATCGATGAATTCCAATGTCATCTCCGTTGACGGCATAGAATCATTTACATTGCCTTCAGCATCTGAAAAGTAATCAGTATAGACAATTTTCTCTGGTTCAATAATCTCTTTATAGACTGCTTTTCCCCATGATTCCATACCAAAAAATTGCTCCAAGTTCTGATTGACACACTTCATACAGTAGTGCCAAACGCCTCCCGGACGGAAGTCGACAGTACATGCCGGAATTTCCCAGCCTCTTGGCCCCCACCAATGTTTCAAATGCTCTGGTTCTTTAAACATACTGAATACTAAATCGCGCGGCGCATCGAAAACGTGCTCCAGTACTAATACCCGATCGTTCTCCACTCTTGATACCATTGTATTGTTTGACATGTTAATTCCTCCTTAAATATGAACTGATTTTATGACTTTTCCTTGTTTTGCAATTCCTTCAAATACTCATCTAAATTATCGAATCTCTCTTCCATCACACGCTTAAATGACTGTACCCAACAATCAAGCGCTTGGAAAGGTTCAGGTCGTAACTTATAAATCCGGCGATTAGCTTCAGCTTGCACTTCCACAATTCCAGTATCACTTAGCACCTTTAAGTGTTTCGAAGTTTGTGGCTGCCTTAATCCCAGATGATCGGCAATTTCCCCAACAGTTAGAGGACCGTCACGCAACAGTTCAACGATATTCATACGATTCGGTTCAGATAAGGCATTCAGCGTCGCCACGTTCACACCCGAAATTTTCTCCGACATATCACTCACCTCGTTAAGTGATGGTCTCCGGTTATAACACATTAATATCATCACTAATATTATCGTCTTGTTGAATTGATTATATCCAAATGAGAATATTCCTGTCAAGGAATATTCAAAAACTAAATTCACACTAAATGTGACTTTCATTTTGAAATAAAGTAAAACTTTAATTCGTGTTTTTTATTTCTCTCCACTGATTATTATCTCGCACGAATTGCGATTTTACGATAAATAAAAAAGAAGTCATTTGAATCAAAATGACTTCTTTTCTGTTTGAATAAATATTAACTTTTATTAAACAGATCATATTTTTCCATGCTCTATTACTTTATCCCTTTTAACCTCACTTAACCTAATTCAATTTCCCTCAACATCTCTTCCTTAGGACCAAACATACGAATTCCTTGTCGAATATACTCTTCCCATATAGGGTGTGAAAGCTCATCAATAATAGTTAATATCGTACCGATTAAATAAGAGAAATAAGAAGAAAATACAACATTTGGTTCTAATAACATTAGTTCTCCTTTTTTCTGACCATCGATTATTACTGAAGAAATACTCTCCTTTGATTCCTCCCAAAAAACGAGTATTTTACTCATTATTTGTGGAAATTGATCGTGATGAGCAATTACATATTGTACTAATCTTAAAGAACTACTTTATTGAATAAAAAATTTCATTTGTTCATATACCATCTTTGAAATTCTCTCTAATGGTGAACCATCGAATTCATGAACTAATAAGAATAGTTTTCTAAAATCTTCAAAAGGTGCTAATACTGCTGCTTCAAACAATTTCTCTTTACTTTCATAGTAATATGCTACACTACCAAAGCTTACTTCTGCCGCCTCTGCTATTTTAGACATAGTAGTCGGAAAATGGGGCAATCTGCTCTGTTAGGTTGATAGGCATATGGAGGTACCTATTCAAGGGAAAATCTGGATAAACCCCAATAAATACTATATACTAATAAACGGGAGGGGATAAAAATGCTAGATCAAATCACTTGGGGAACGCCAGCCAGCTTATTATGCTTAGGATTCTTTTTTGCAGGGTTAGGAATCTTCTTAAGAAGTATTACGTCATATACGAAAAATAAATAAAAGTTCAAAAAAACACAAAATTTTCGTTTAGAGGATACTTTAAAATCTTAGGTTGATGGGCTTGCAGATTGCCCCCAAAACAAAAAATTGTACATTTTCACCTGGAGATATAAATTTTCTCGTTTTGGGGTATTTGCTTTTCTTAGCTTGATAGCCATGTGGGAACACCCTGCTTTTAATAAAAAATAACAAACAAAAGAATCCTTCTTTTTACAGAAGGGTTCTTTTTATAGCTTTATCTTTTTAAAATAATAATTTTCAATTCTACTTTATTTATATTTTTCCAGCTTTCCCCTTTCATTACCTATACCTTTATAAAGTTAACATGATTTTGATGATACTTTTCCTTTTTTAAAGCAACAAATAAGCAATCGGCGTAATAATAAGCAACGTTAATATCGTTCTCTGTACATATAAAATAATAAGTTCAGATACTTTTAACGGAATATCTGTTGATAATATACAAGGGATTGATGCGGAGAAAAACAAAATAGATGATTGGGTAGGGACCAAAATGACTGCTCCGGAACTAGACCAACCTTGGCAAACACCTCAAGGAAAAACCGTAAATGGATACAGAAATACACATACGATTATCATAACTGGTGTAGATGATCACTTTATATACTATAATAATCCATTAGACGGTAAAAAGGATGTACCCACATCAAAATCTCGCTTTGAGTACAGTTATAACCAAATGGGTAAAAAGCTTTAAGTATCGATTAATAAAAAAGCCTATTTTGATCATATGATTCAAAATAAGCTTTTTCTATTACCTCTCATAATCATCCACAATCACTTGAATCACACGATACGATTCTTCAGCTACTTTCTCATTACTATCCCTATTCGCATCGTATGTAATTAACGCCTTCCAAAGCGCCCATCCTCTCGCTCTATTCCATGTTTCTTCATCCATACGTAGTACTTTTTTAAATACCTTTCTACTATTCTTATCAAAAAATGTCCATGCCATCGCTGCATCACAAGCAGGGTCTCCTACTCCTAAAATACCAAAATCAATTACGGCACAAAGCTTTCCATCTTTAACAAGTAAGTTACCCGGTGCAACATCTCCATGGACCCAAACTGGTTTGCGGTCCCATGTTGACCTAAGTGCTAAATCCCAAAGATGTTTTAATAATGTCTCATCAAAAACATCCTTATTATTTTCAATGGCTACTCTTGCCTCTTTATCGTATACAGATATAAGTCCGCCCCGGTAAAAATTATGCGCTCCAGCTATTGGTCCGTTACTCGTATCAATTGATTGCAATTCTACTAGAAATGAACCTAAGTCCGTTGCAAATCCTTTTAAGTCACGAACATTTTCTTTCGTAACTGTTTCTCCCTCTATCCACTTATTAATAGACCAGGACCACGGATACTCTTCAGACGGATTTCCTTTTGCAATTGGTGCAGAAATTGGTAAAGAAAGTTCCTTACTTAATATAGGAAGCCACTTGTTTTCTTTCTCTACTTGCGGTGCATATGCTGCAGCGCTTGGTAATCTGACACTCATCTGATCTCCTAAATGAAACGTTCTATTATCATGCCCGCTAAGCTTTACAGGCTTCACTTCTAAATGTGCCCATTCAGGCAACTGTTCCTGTATTAACTTCTCAACTAAACTTACGTTAATTGGATTCATTCACTTTCTCCTTTTCTTTTGAAATTTACTAAGCCCATCCGTACTACCGATATACTCAAAATCACATCGCTTATAAAAATCATTCAACAGTTGGTTATGCCCAACACAATCTAACTTCAAATACTCTTTATCACTTTGTACATTCTCTTCTACCCATTGTAAAATCCATTCTCCTATTCCATTCCCCTTATACTCCCGCTTCACCGCAAATCTATGAATATATAAAGAATCAGAAACTTCCTCTTTACCAAAAATACGTTCATCCCATTCATTTTGTTTAGGAGATACTGTAACCGTACCGACAATTTCATCTTCCTTCGGAACAACATACGTATATTTCTCGCTTATGCCTTCTAATATTTCAGCTGTAGCTTCTCCTCCTAAAAGATACTGCCATTGATTCACTTCTTTATGTTGTAGCCACTGTGCTACTTCTTTTAATAGAGTGATAATGCTATTACTTTCTTCTTCTGTAGCAATTCGAATTGTATATTCTTTAACTGTATTTCTCTCCATATTGCGTTCTCCTTTCATATTACTACCATACTGACAAACGCGTTCTACCGTCATTTTCATCTGTAACGTATTCAACATAAAAACCTTGATTCAGTGCATTTTCATACATCAACTCAATCGCCTTTTGATTTTTCGCATAAATTTGTATGTAATCACCATCCGCCACTAGCACGACTACTTCGCACTTACTCTCTTTAAATTCTTCATATGTTTCAACCTCTTCTAATACTTCCCCTTTTGGATATGCTTTTAAATCTGCAAAAATGAGATAATATATGTTGTCTTTTATTAATTTTTTAAATTCTAATCCATTCATTATTTTTTTATCTTCCGAAAATAATTCTGACCCTAGGCCATCACGCACTATTAAATAAGATTCCTCATTTTCCACTCGCCAATCAAATACAGTAATATCCACTGGTTTTAACACTTTCCAAAGTAAATTGCTGTATTCATTTGGAATATCTACAAAAATGCCTCTTTTCATTTGTTTGCTCCTAGCTTATTTATTTTCATTTTCGTTCCATACATTATATACCAAATTCAACTACTATATTTTGTCGATACTCTTTGTAACTTGTATTTCATCGCAAAAAAACCGCCCCACTACTAATGAAACGGTTTCCTTCTACTTGTATTTAAGTATTTCACTCAATTACTGCACTACGTTTTAAACTAATTTCTAATATATTCACCACATCAACCATTCATTTTTCATATTCACTTCGCCTTCACAAAATAATATAAAAACCATACCGCATGATTTTGTTCATCTGCAGCTATTCTGCGCAATAAATCTTTCATATGTGCATCCGATGTTTCATCTGAAATTCCCAAATAAAAATCTACTGTCTTTTGTTCATCTTGTATAGCAAATTCTAATCCTTGTAAGTACGTATTAGGACATCCTTCATTGATCTGCGGTTTAGGCTGCTGACCAGTTAAATTCGTATAGATTTGTACAAAATTTTGAAAATGCCTTATTTCATCATTACGAATTTCAAGAATTTGATTTCGTTCTGCCTCGTTTGGAGCCATGGTAGCTAATTTAGCATAGCAGCTTATAGCGCTATACTCTCCGTTTATAGCTTTTTCAATATCACTTATCAACTTATCATTCTGCCTATAACAATCATGATAATTCGAATTATACATCGTATCCCCTCCATAATTTCGCATAACATTTTATGCACTTTGAAATAGTAGGAGCATGTATACAAAAAAGAACCGCAAATACTAATTCTTCAATCACCTTTAAAATATTGAAAAAGCCTATCTATCGCTGCTTAATTTCCTTATCAATTCATAATGAATTCATCAAAAAAACGCTTCACTACAAGTGAAACGTTCTTTACCTTTTAAGCGCTTAATTCAGTTTTATGTTCCTTTATTGCACTACGCTTGAAAGCCGTTACTAAAATGATAACCATACTTACCACACCAATCCAAACGAGCACAGTAACAGGTGTACTCCAGCTTAACCCTTTTCCAAAGAAGAATATTTCTCTAAGTCCTTCGATCATAAATTTCATTGGTAACCATGAGTAAATCCAATCTTGATAAAACGGAGACAACATTTCAGGCGCTAATGATAATAATGGTGCCCCGAAGAATAGTAAGAGTGCGAATAAACCGATACCTTTTAGCCCAACTAATGAAAGTACCGCCGCTATCATTAAGAAGAAGCTAAAAGAAGTGATGGATAAGAATAGAGCCGTATCCCTGAAGTTTGAAATATTTAATCCTACCATGCCATCCGCGATCCATGTTAGACCAAATCCAATTACAAGCGCCGCGATAGCTCCAGCTAATATTTGTTTTAGTTTTAATACAAAGTTTTCTTTTCTTGTACCTACCGGCATTTTGCTAATCGCAATAAAGATGATTGCTGCGCTCGCTAAACTTGCGATCCATAACGGTTGGAATAACGAAATTGGCGAGTTACCGTTTGCACTATTTTTTCCAATTTCATTCACATTCGTTACTTTCTTTGTAATCGGTGTTACTAATTTCGAAACTTGATCAGTTGTTAAAGTAGTCCCTTTTGCTTTAAATCCTTCTAGTAACTGCGTACGAACGTTATTGTTCATATTATCAACTACGCCATTTAACATTTGCCCTGCCATAGTTGAAGCCGCCGTATTCATTCCTTGATTTATTAATATTTCTATCTCTGGCGAAGATGGCTGTGGTGTTCGTAGCGATGCTTGTTTTACGCTAAAGTCTTTCGGAATGACTAGTGCTGCGTAATACTCTTGATTATTTAAACCTGTTTGAACAGATTCCTTATTTTTTACTTCTACCCACTTTACCGCAGGTTCTTCATCTGATTTCGATGTTTTTTTAATAGTATCAACGATTGTTTGCCCCATATTCATTTTAGCTTGATTCGGAATTTCCACTCCTTGATCCTCATTTACAATTGCGATTGGCAAGTTTTTCGGCTTAGGTTGAACCGTTGGAAATAATGTTAATGAAAAAATAAAAACAACAAGTAGTGCAACAACTGGTGATAACAATAAAAGTTTATTTTTAAACATATTCTTTTATCCTCCTATAATTTGATTTATAATAACCAACAACGTGTTGTTTATTTGTATTTTGAATTATATGTTTGAGTTAAATCTTATACAATAATCAAAAATCGTGAATGTGTCGGTTAAAAGACACTTTCTTTAAATGTGTTGGAAAAAATTAAGGAGGGACATGCTTTGCGTGATAGTAATTTAGATTTACGTGTTATTCGTACGAAAACTGCCATACGAAATGCATTGGTGGCGTTAATTGAGGAAAAAGGTTTTGACGCCATTACAGTGAAAGATATTACTACGAAAGCAAACATAAACCGTGGTACTTTTTATGCACACTATCAAGATAAATTTGATTTAATGACAAAATGCCAAGAAGAAATTATGTATGAGTTTTCTAGCATCGCCAAACAGAAATTTCCGGAAGTTATTGCTGAACTTGGATCAAATCCTTCTCCGACAACGCCGTTTGTACTTATCACTTCTATCCTTGAATTTTTAAACGAAAATAGTGATTTTATGAAAGCTGTACTAAGCCCAAAAGGAGATTTATCTTTCCAAACAAAATTGAAAGACTTCATGTGGAAAACACTATTTGAAGATACGAATGGCGCTCTCATTAATAAGGAAAATTTACTTGTTCCAAGTCAATACTTAGCTTCTTATATGGCATCTGCTCATATAGGTGTCATTCAGCAATGGTTAAATAATGGACAAAAAGAAACACCTGAGGAAATTGCTCGTATTTTATCAACAATCGCAGTTCATGGACCTTTTTATGCAGCTGGCTTAAAAAAATAAGCTTAACTGCATAGAAATATGCTTTAATCAATCTGAACATCAACAAACTTCTAAATGAAATATATGGCTGAGTAGTTACTATTATTATTAATAACTTGAAATTTATGTTCCTATGAAAAAAGCTGTTGAAAGGAATCCTCTTCAACAGCTTCTCCATTATTAACGATATAAACGAACTGCACCTGCAGTATTATCATCTGCTTGTCCAACTACTTCAAATTTCAATCCAAACTTCGGTACTTTACGTCCTGCATCTGGGATTAAATCGTTCATATACAATTTAGAATCATCAAACTTCGTTACACCTGGTAACCCTTTGTAATCATATGTTCCGCGTGTTGGAGATACAACTTTCCATGCTGGCGTTTGGTTAAAGGAGAACGCAGCATCTGCGATTTGGTATCGTGTACTATTTTTAACAGTTGGTTTGCCGTTTAGCGTTCCAACAATTGCCTCTGGGTGAGAGTCAACAACCCCTAAGAAACCTTCGCCTGGATGCATACCAACCCAATTATCTGTAAAGCTAGAGTCTGCATACCATACAACAAGACCTGTATTATACGGTACACCACCGCTATATTTTAACGCTTGATCAGCACCAGCGTAGTTTCTCCACTCTAAATAATAGTTATGTTTCTTCTTATCAAAACCGTTTGCTGTAACGAAACCATTTAATTTTAATTTCGCTTCGCCTTCTGCATCATCAGAGAACACAACATTTCCATCTACAGTTAATGTAGCGTTATCAAGAGTAAAACCGTTCGGTGCAAAACCACCATCTGTAATGTATTCGAATACTAGTTTTACTTTTTGACCTTTAAATTGGCTTAAGTCATATGACTTATCTACCCACTTACCATCCGTTGTGTCTAGACCATTTTTCACATTCTTTTCGCCAATTCGATCCACTAACGTTTTCTTATTATCTTCTGTCACTGCATGTACTTCAAGGAAGTCATAATCTGTTTCAATTTCATACAATGATTTGTAATCAAACTTCGCCATTGTTGCATTTGTTAAATCAAACACTGGCGTTTCTATTGTTGTATGAAGATTATCACCTTTTGTACTATAGTAATATTTCTTACCGAATGCAGGTTGAATACCTTTTACATCTTTATCTGGTAAGTTAACGCGAATCAGACCAGGACGAGCTGATTTCGTTACACTTTGATCTAAGTACGTCGCAAAACCTATACCGCGATTTAATTTATCATAGTCAATCTCTACAATATTTGCCCAGTTTCCACCCATGTTCTTTTGAAAGAACTCTTTGTTTTGCGGAGAGAAACTCGGTGGCGTTGAACCTGCAATTTTACCAGCCCAGCTGCCGCCGCTCATAACAGACCAAGAATTAATTGGCTCACCTGATCCTGAGTACTTCGTATCATACTCATCTGGAAGACCTAAATCATGACCAAATTCATGTGCGAATACACCAACTGCTCCGTCTTCTGGCTCAATTGTGTAATCGTATGCTGCCATTTTGCCGCCCCAGTTATCAACTTTTGCTTTTGTTCCTTCAATTGGATATGGTGTTCCAAGGTTCCAGCGATGTGACCAAATTGCATCATCACCTAGTCTACCACCGCCTCCATCTTGCCCAACTCCAGCGTGAATGACCATTAAGTGATCAATAAGACCATCTGATTCGTTTTTATTGCCATCACCATTATTGTCATATTGATCGTATTGGTCAAATTCAGATAAATCAATACCACTTTCTACAGCTGCATTTAATGCCTCTTTTACAAAATCACGAGGTCCTTTTGGTCCTTTATTATCATGACCGCCATCTCCTGCATCTGCACCATAATCCGCTGCTGTACCTGGAACTGTCAACCACTTTGTTACTGTCCCATCGACTGTATAACTACCACCAGATTGCTCTTCATAATATTGTTTAAATGTTGGGACTTTTGAACCATCAAAAAGTGTAAACGGCTCATTACCAAATAACATTTTTTGATAATGTTCTGGATTAAAATCATTTGAATACATATAACCTGGTACTTGATCAATATTGTTATGCTTAAAGTCAGCAAACTCTACTAGCAATACAAGAACTTTATCTTTACGAACATCACCGTTATATTGTTTTTGCTTCGCTGAATTAGTTGGTACTTTGCCGTTTAATCCCCCTTTAACCGACTCTTGTCCAACTACCGGGCCACTAGCAGGTTGATCAGCTTTTTCTTTCGCATCTGCTTTTGCATCTTTAACTTTTTTCAAAAAGTCAAAGGCTTCTCTCGAGACACTATCCCCCGCTGCTGGTTCTTTTCCAGCATTTTCGCCTTTCTTCTTCTCTACGTATTTTTCAACAGCTTTTAATGTGTCTTCTTTCGACGTAGATTCACTAATTACACCGCGTTTCTTGAGCGCATCTGCTAAACGCTCCTCTGGAATTAAATTTTCATCAATTGGACTTAAAGCTCCTACATTAGAAGGCGTTGCCGCATAAACAGATTGACTACCAAATCCAAATGTGCAACTAAGCACAGCTGTCGCCGCAAGCGTAGACAGCACTTTAAAAGGCTTTTTCTTCATCCCCATTCCTCCCCAATATTAAATACGTTACAACGTTTATATAATAAAGAATATTCTAATAATTTGCAATATACTGTCTTAATTTGTAATATTTTTGAAAATATTCTTTGTTTTAGATTGGTATACATTCTGATTCATCGATATTTATGGTTGCTTCTTGCATGTGAATTAGAATCGTGGCATGTATGTTTTCTTCTACGACAAGGACATCCAAAGAAATCCAATCCATATGCTCATTTTTATTTTGATCTTCAGTTTCAGGTGATAGCAGTTGGCTTAAAAAAATAAAAGATCATCCACTACATATAGTGAATGATCTTTTTAACTACAGTATCTCAATATACCCTTCTGTTCCATGTACCCGAATTCGTTGCCCGTCTTTTATTAGTTTTGTAGCATTCTCTACCCCGACGACTGCTGGTAATCCATATTCACGTGCAATAACTGCTCCATGTGTCATGAGTCCACCAACTTCGGTGACTAACCCTTTTATAGATACAAACAATGGTGTCCATCCAGGGTCAGTAAATGCGGTAACTAATATATCTCCATCTTCTAAATTCGCATCTTCCATGTTTAAAATAACGCGAGCTCTCCCCTCTATAACTCCAGAAGAAACAGGCAGGCCTACAATCGCTTCGACCGGGAGATTTTCTCGTTTGTACTTCCCTGTAATGATTTCTCCATCAGACGTAATAACACGTGGGGGCGTTAGTTTTTCATATAATTTGAACTCATTTTTTCGATTATTGATGACTTTGTAATCTAGTTTATTTGTACAAACAACTTCGTGAAGTTCTTCAAAAGTTAGATAGTATATATCTTCTATTTCATTAATAATGCTATTTTGCAAGAGTTTCTCGGCTTCTTTTAATATTGCCTGCTTATATATGAAATAGCGATTAATCATGCCGTACTTTGGATATTCACGATAACCGATAAAATTCCGGATGTTACGAATCATTCGCTTCGTCTCTTCTATTTTTTGTTTACCATCCGGCAAGTGCTGCAATCGCTCTAATAACTCTTCTTCTTTTTTCAAAGCTTCCTGCAGCCCTGCTTCAAATTTCCGTTTACCAGCACCAGTTTCAAAATCTCTTATGTTATTTAAAATCATCGGGATAATTGTAGTTGGCTTTTCACTCCAGCGCGTTTTTGTGATATCGATTTCTCCGCTACATCTCATTCCGTATTTATTCAGAAAAGCATAGATTGCATCTTGTGCTTTATCCCCGCCTTCAAACTTAACTAGCTCATCTAAAAAACTGTCATCTTCTATATGCTGTAAATAAGCAATGACTTCTGGATATGGCCGAATCACATCTGCAACATCCAATAATGCTAGACCCATTTCCGACGTAATATTGTTTTGTACAGATTGTGAAAGTGTGTCTGCTACGTTTTTTTCACCTAGCCATTGCTCCATCTTTTCATTGATCCATGATGAAGCATTCATACCTGCCATAAGGACAGCCATACTTTGCGGGTGAAATAATATTTTCTTTAATTGCTGGATATCTTCTAAAATAAAATCAAGTACAGCCAGCCCTGATTTCGTTTGAATGTTTTGTTTTAACTCTTCGATCGATGCTTGACTATTCTTTATTAAATCCATAACGATTGCCGGATCGTTTTCGATTTGTGGTTGTGAACTTGTAGGTGGCATACTTTTACCAAGACTCTTTTCTTTTACATCATCCGGTAACAATTTGATAAAATCATCTCGCTCTATTACAGTCGTTAATGCATCTTTAATAAGCGGCTCCGAGTTCCCTATTGTATTTAATAAAAGTTCTCTACTAGCAGGCGAAGCCAATCTTTGTGCAACATCAACAAACAACCTTCCTCCAGCTTGAAACCTCGGTCCAAAGGATGTTAACTGGAATAAAGACATTCCTAACGGCTTCAAAGGATCGGTCATCATTTGTTGGTGACCAACCGATACATACACATGATTTTCCTGATCATTTGCTTCTGGAATTGGATATAAAGTCGTTATCGGCCTGCTTTGAACAATATAAAATGTGTCATTAACTAAACACCATTCAATATCTTGTGGGCAGCCAAAATAAGCTTCGATCTGTCTTCCAATCTGTGCTAGTTGTAATATTTGTTGTTCCGTAAGCGTTTGAATCTTTTGCTGAGTGAGATTGATTTGTTTCGTCTCTGTTCCGCCCTCTTTTAAGGCATAGATAGCCAATTTTTTAGTTGCGATCATCTTCTCGGCGATTTCGCCTTCTTTTACTTTATAATTATCGGCAGAGACCAGTCCTGATACTAATGCCTCGCCAAGTCCAAAACTGGCATCGATCGATAACACCTTTCGGTTACAAGTAATCGGGTCAGCAGTAAATAAAATTCCCGAAGCCTGCGGGAAAACCATTCTTTGAACGACAACACATATAGAAACTTGGCTATGTTCAAAACCATTTTGCATGCGGTAAATGACTGCTCGATCTGTAAATAAAGAAGCCCAGCACTTTCTTACATGCTGCAAGATTGCTTCTTTTCCGATGATATTTAAATACGTATCTTGTTGACCAGCAAATGAGGCATATGGTAAATCTTCAGCAGTAGCGCTAGAACGCACTGCATAAGCATGTTCATTTCCAAAACGAGAGAGATAATGAGCCACCGCTTCCACTACATCAGAAGGGATTTCTACTTCCATAATGGTTTCTCTGATTTTCTTACTGATTTCACCAATTTGATCTCGGTCCTCTATTTTCAATATTGTTAATTGATTCAACAAAGCTTGAAACGCTTCATTTTGTTCGATGGCCTTTTCATACCCTATCGTTGTAACACAAAAACCTTCTGGCACTTGAATCCCTTGAATGTTTGATAATCCCCCTAAATTCAATCCTTTTCCACCAACGAGCGAAAGCTGTGTTTTTTCTATTTCCTGAAAATCGAGAACGAAAGAACTCATTTAACATCTCTCCTTACTGTTCATGTGCTATTGATTGTAGCAGTAGTAAATGAGAATAAACAGTCTATTTTGAACGTGATTTACATGATATAATTAAGTTAGGAAGAGATAATTATTTTTATTCCCCCTCTAATTCACTTCAATTACATCACCAAACTTAAACATTCTCTTATTACGAAAAACATCAGTACATATAATCGTCTTATTTAATGGATGAATATCAACTACTGTTATGTAATTTTTATATAAGTAGCCACCTCTGTAATATGTAAACAGTGTGTATGTTCAATTTCACGACCATTACGACAAAAAAATCACCAACTTCTTTACGTACAGGAAATCGGTGATTTTTGTTTAAATAGTCCCTTAAGGAACTATCAGTTTTTTGTTATGTTCAGATTTTACAAAACTAGTTTCTTATACTCATCACATATGGATACATTGGATCTCTTAATTCAAAGTCATACGTTTCTCCATTCACAATTCCTACCACCTTCTCACTATCATATAAATTGAGTAAGAAACCGGCCATTTGTTCAGCTGTATGGAACTTAGGAACAACATTATCATATTCAAAATTATCAACATCATAAGACCGTTTTGCAAATTCGGTCTCTGTAGCAGCAGGAGCCAACACTTTTGCTTGCATTGCTGCTCCTTTTTCTTTTAATTCTTGTGCTAGACCTTCTGTAAAGGCACTTACATAGAACTTTGTCGCGCAGTAAGTCACAGCATCGGCAACAATCCTATATCCTCCTCCTGAAGATATATTGATAATTTGAGTTCCTTCAACATCTGCATAATCACGTACATAAAGAGAGGACAGAACGGTTAAAGCCTCAATATTCAAGTGAAGCATCGTCTCAATTTTATTTAACTTTTGCTCCCCAATGGAAGCAAAGTTTCCAAATCCAGCATTATTAATCCAGGTTTCGATTTGATAAACCTGAAGACTTTCATAGAATTCATAAACATTTGCAGTAACAGATAAGTCAACGGTTCGAATGACAACATCCAGGTCTGGATTAATTTCAGCCACTTTTGACTTTAACTTTCCTAATTCCTCCTTTCTGCGTGCTGCTATAATTAAGTTTTTTCCACGAGTCGCAAAAGCAAGAGCGGTTTCATATCCAATTCCTGAGCTAGCCCCTGTAATAACTGTATATTTCATATAAATCCCTCCTGAATTTTATCCAATTGATTTAATTGTAAACGAACTATGAGTTGATTATAATGATTAGAGTAAACTCTAAGTCAAGAAAAATTTATATGGAGGTTTCTTATGTACACTATTGGTGAAGTGGCTAAAATGTTAGAGATAAGTACATATACATTACGGTATTACGAAAAAGAAAAAATTATAATTCCTGTTCGTAACATTAACGGAGACAGACGATATAACGATTCACATATTAAATGGCTGCAATTTGTTATCAAGTTAAAAGAAACACAAATGCCAATTGCGAAAATAAAGAAGTATGCTGCATTAGCTTTGGAAGGAGAACATACCACGACAGAGCGTTTAAATCTTTTAGAAGAACATAAACACTCTATTAAGGAACAAATTAGAACGTTAAAAGCTGCGGATGAGATGCTTGAATATAAAATTACCACTTACAAAGATTTCATCAATAAACGAGATTAAATACAGGTTTTATAAGGAAAATCGCCACAGATCTATGGAATAGAAAGAACCATAACCTTGCCGTTTCCCTCTTATTCCCCACTATTTTTTGGGATTGAACAGTTAAAGATATAAGCTGGTGGTACATTTCTAAGTTCCCTTTTCACATCTATTCTATTAAAAAACTGACTAAGAAAATTCTTTTTAAATTTAGTATATTGAAAGGTAATAAAATTCCCACCTTCCTTTAAAATTTTGGTGGTAGTTAATAATATTTTTTTTGAAACATTTGGGGGTAAACTAGAAAAAGGAAGACCAGAAACAATATAGTCTGCATAAGGAATGCAATAGCCCTGTAGATACTCGTCAATATTTTCCGCAGACCCTAATACAATGAATACATTTTTCTCTTTTTTATATTTTTCTTTCAATAATAAATAAAACTCTTTATTATTTTCCACTAATAAAAGAGTAGTATTCGAACTTCGTTTTTCAAGCAATTTATTCGTGAATACACCCGTACCTGGCCCATATTCAACAATATATTTAGCTTCCTTAAAATTGATGCTTTCCACCATTTTATCTGCAAGAAACTTTGAACTTGGAAGTACTGCACCCACGTTTCTTGGATTCGTTATATATTGAGATAAAAAAGACAGAGGCTTCATATTTAATCACTCCAATAGTTTGAATTTACTACTATAGTTTAAAATTCAAACCTGAAGAAACTATAGTGACATCCTTAAGAATCCTTAAGATTTGAATAAGCTCTCTAAAAATAGTTTTTCTTAAAGGACATACCTTATAAAAACTCCCTCTCTCCCCTTTACCATAGTTTTTTCAAACGTCAGATACAGAAAACCATATATTTCTCATTCGCTTTCCAAAGAAAACCTATAAGATTACCAGTAATTATACACATACTTGCGGTCATATCCATGAAAAATTCGTCGGTGCAACGTTTTGTAAGGCTAAACTTGTTACATAATTGGATTTACAATCATTATGTCCGTACATTTTCATATTTCGTACAACCTAATCATCTTTTCATCCATAGCACTTTTGAAGGTACTTCTCCTACTACAGCCCACTTTATATACCGCGAATCGAGTCTTTTTTTAATATATGAAACAATTACATAAAAGTTACGAAGATCTACACAATGTCATCACTCCAAGTGATAAACATAAATGAATCCCACGCTCGCGTAAATAATACGTAAACCGTACTTGCTCTTTCAATTGTTCATTTAAAATACCTGTCTTTTAATTTTAAACAGGTGTTTTTCTATATTTAAGCAATACTATTTGACGGAGGAATCTTTACCGAAATAATTAAAGCACAAACAAAAAAGCCGCATTTGCGGCTCATAAACTTATAGGACTAACACATGCGTTCATTGAATTACTTACCGTTTAATCGCATCAACAATTAACGATGGAAAGCCAAGTTTGTTTCCTTGATTTCTAGAATCATATCTTTTTGAACGGAAGATAACACCATCGTTCGCATCCCATTCATTGTAATAAAATTGCCCATTTTCATCACAATATTCCAGCAAAACTACTTCAAATCCAGCAGTTTCAAACATTTCCGTTAATGTTTTATAATTATGAACGACTTTATGGCTTGCAGCTGGATGATTTTTCGGGCCAGGTCCGCCTACTTGAACTATGTTTTGATATGTTTCATCTGGGAAAAATGCATCAGGGACGCCGCACCGAATATGACCTGACGGTTTTAAAAATTTATAACAAATTTCAGCTGCTTTTACCCCTTCTTCAAAAGTAAGGTGTTCCCATACATGCTCTGCTAAAATAGCTGAAATGGAGTTATGTTCAAATCTTTCTTCCCATGTCCGTTCAACTAATAAGTTCAGCTCATCTTCTTGCGTTTGAATCCAACCTGGATTGTTATTAAATGCCCCAGCTCCCACTACTACTTTCATTTCTTCTTGTTTTATTACCATCATTTTCACCTCGTAAAAATTTCAAGTCATTCATCTTTTTCTATGCTTACTATAAATTCCCCTTCTTTAGCTAAACTGCCGGTTCGTTCAAACAGAAGAGCTATACCTGTATTATGTAAGCCTTTTGATCTTGTAAAATAGTTGGAGATAAAGACTTTGAAACTCTTGAACAAATAGTCAAAATTCATCAAATACAAAAACGCCATTCTACAGAAAGAATAGCGTTTTTTTCATTTTAGTTTTATTAGTTATTAGCTTGATAGTGGTATCCCATACAATGCTTGATACTAATATAGAAGATTATTTTTTTCTAACTCAACCAAGCCTCTGCCAAAACCGTCTCACACCCATTGAATAACGCAAACTTTTGGAAACAACTGTTCAAGGCTGTTCGCAATTGTATTGTTTGCTTCACACCATTCTCGTACCAGATGTTTTTAACAACGAGCGTTCCAGTTTTTCGTTCCGCGATTATCTCGGCTCGTCCAATGAAGCTCTCTCCATATAATAGTGGCAGTACATAATAGCCGAATTTCCGTTTGATTGCAGGCGTGTAAATCTCCCAGGTGTAATCGAAGTTAAACAATTCGCTGATAAGTTTTCTATCCCATATGAAATTATCTAGCGGTGCAATAAGTTCACAACGTAATTTCGGTTTCTGATGTTGCAGAACTGATTCAATAAGCGGTAAATCCTCCGTGAGACAATACAACCTATCCTTCGTTTGTTCAACAGCAACAGCAATGATGCGAGCTTCGTGCAATAGCTGGCGGAAAACCTCGTTGCGCTGTGTTGCTTTCAACCCCCATATGTTCAGCCATGCGTCTGACGCACGATTCCATAAAAGACCTACAGAGCCGATTCGACGCAGTATGCGCCACTTATGATGCTCAAGCTCATCTTCCAGCGGCTCTGGTGCATTCAGCAAATGCGGCTGTATGTACTTCTTGGCGATATCGTAATATTTACGCGTTCCTTTTTTATGATGGATAATTAACTCACCCGTCGAATACATCTGTTCCAGCACCGAACGAGATGTATTGTTTCCGCCGCTCCAATGGATGGCCGATTGCCAAGAGAAATCTCCATTCAATTTTAAATCACTCGAACTTAGCGCACCGTGATTTTGGATATGATCCCGTACATGCGCTGTCAATACTTCCATTTCGGGATAGCGTTCTGCATGCTGGCGGGCGACTTTCCTATATCGCCCAAAATACGGCCAATCCTCGACAGGGATAATGGCCAGGTTCTTGTCGGGATAATCGACAAGACTTCTATCCTCATATAACAACTCGGCAAGCATTCCCTTAGTAAATCCCTTGATTCGCGACTGTAGCACTAATTCGGCGTTCTTTCCACAAGCATCGATGGGATCGTATTGAATACAGCTAGCTTGCCGAACAAAGTCCAATACACCTTGCTTCCCGCTAAATTTATATTCACCTAAAAGTCCATGTTTCAACAAAAGAAATTGCCGTGCCTGGCGGTTTGTTAATTGAATCATGTGCGTACCTACCTCTAGTTTATTTTTTTTATTATATTACAGTGGGAGATGAATGAAAAAAAAGCGCAGGAGCGAAGAGAAATTTGCTTACTGCCTCGATGGGGACTTGGATTTTTTGTTACTTGGTTTGAGTCCAGTACAATACCGAACTCAAACCAAGCAAGTGTACTATGTCCTAATTTATCATCTGTTACGGCTTGTAATATTTTCAATGTCCCTTTCACAGCCACTGTCCATTTCTTATAAAAACATCCACTTGTCGATATATCCAAACGCCTTCTCTAAAAATCACTTCTTTTTAAGAATACAAAATATTCCACCAAAAAACAAGAACGAACGTTCCCTCACAGAAGAATGGAGGTTCTGGTGCAAAGCTCACAATATAGTAAAAAAGAGCCAATCCCCTATGCAATAGAAGATTGACTCTTTCCTTTATTCACCTAGTCAAAAAAATTGTTTCATACGTTGCAATTCAGACCACTCTTTTTCCTATCTGATCATCAAATCCCCAATGAACATGTGAGGGTATAATTGGAGACATATAATCCGTATGACTACAAAGAGTAACGACTAAATCAAAACTATTTAAAACTCAACCAAGCATCTGCCCAGTCCGCATGATCATTTCCATTACCGTTACCTGCGTCCTCAACTACTAGTTTTAATTCTTTCTTACCCGTCAGATCAACATCAACAAATTTGGCCGGAGTATTATAGTACATTGTGCCGCTATTAAATACTTCCACTCCATCAAGTAGTACTTTAAACACAACCGAACCGCCTTTACCACCAGGTTCCTGATCAATTCCTACATAGGAATTAAATTGTTTGTACGTTGCATTTGATATATCATAGGTAACTTCTGATTTTGCATGAGTTCCTATCCCTTTTTTATACGTAATCGGCCCTGTAGTTCCAAGTAATGACAGTGGGTTTCCGTCGGTGCTTTTATCTTTTTGAACCGTTGCCCATCCGGCAGTTGCTTTTATCCATGGAATATCACTAAGATAGATGCCGCCAGAAGCAACTTGCACTTTTGTTGAAGTTACCACCGCATTCCCCAGTTTTACAGAGACTCCAACCTCTTTCATTCCTTTAAACTGAGCTGGCGGGGAAATAACAAACGAATATGTCTCCTCTCCTCCTGCAGGTAATTGAAAGTCCGTTGTTGATGGCTGTGCATTCCATCCGTCTGGTAATTGCAATTCAATTTTGCCAGGTGTCACTTTTTCCTTTATTTCATTTTGAACCTTTACCTTTAATGTAGTAGAACCACCTTCAGCGCTAATTGGATTTGGTTCTACCTTTGCCGAAATTAGCTTTACTGCTGGAATTACTTCTATTTGATTAGATTTACTAACCGTCCCATTATCTGTGTTTACTTCAGCTTCAATGACGTAATTATTAGCAACTGCATCAATAGGGACAGGTAAATCTGCCTCAATTGTTTTCGATTGCCCTGGTTCAACGCCTTCAAAAGCTACTGTAATCGGTTTAACATTCCAGCTCTCTGGAGCCTTTACAACCACTTGCCCTGAAGAAGATTTCGATGTACCAAAGTTTGATAAATGAGCCTTCACCTTAACTGTATTTCCTGCAGTTACACTGTTCGTAGATTCCAAATCGAAATTGAGCATAGACTCAATTTTATAACTTTTACCTTGTTCAGTTTTAAATGAAATTGTATCGCCAGCCTTCGTAAATTTCACCGGTGTATTCGTTCCGACTCTTGTCACAGTAAATGGTGTATTGAACATTGGACTTTTTAACTTTACATCGTTTCCGTGATCGGAAGTCACACGAATGACTGTAGGCATACTATTTTTCCAGTTCGCATCAATCGTAAATGCACCGCGTGCTCTTAGTCCTTTATAAGAACCATCCTTCCAAGCTTTCGGAAGGGCAGGCAACAATTGAATGGAGTCGGTATGGCTTTGAATTAACATTTCAGCAATTCCCGATGTTGCACCAAAGTTTCCATCAATTTGAAACGGTGGATGAGTATCAAATAGGTTACTGAGCGTACTTCCAGTAAGTTGCCCTTGCAGAATTTTATAGGCATGGTCACCATCTAACAAACGTGCCCATAAGTTAATTTTATTCGCTTTACTCCAGCCTGTTCCCTCGTCACCACGATGGTTTAAAGTAACTTTAGCTGCCTGAAGCCATTCCGGTGTATTGTGGTTAATCATACTTCCTGGATATAAGGCCACTAGCTGCGATATATGCCGGTGCGTTTCAGCAGGATCGTCTATATCATCCTTCCATTCTTGCACTTGACCATATCTGCCAATTTGAATTGGCGAGAATAATCGATCCCTTTTAGCCGTTAACTCATCTCGAAACGCCTTATCAGTATTCAAAACCGCACTAGCTTCGATTACATTTGAGAACAACCCATACACTAACTGTTGGTCAAAGGCACATCCATTAGAAATACCACCAATCTCTGGAGACCAGCACGGAGAAACAACCAACTTCTTATTTTTATCTTCAACTAAAAACTTACTATGAAACTCAGCCGCTTCTTTAATTATCGGATAAATCTTTTCTTGTAAGTATTGTTTATCATCCGTAAACTTATAATGTTCCCAAAGATTTTGGCCAATGAAGGCATTCGCACTAGGTGCCCATCCCCAGCCTAATCCCCATCCAGGAGCAGTAAATCCAAATGGATTATTCATCGTGTTAACGGTCCATCCACCGCCTTTAACACCGAAATGTTTTTCTGCTGAAACCCTTCCTGGTTCTCTTAATGAGTCCACATAATCCATTAATGGCAAAGCGGTTTCAGACAGATTCGTCACTTCTGCAGGCCAATAATTCATTTGCAAATTAATATTGAAATGATAGTCACTCTCCCACGGTGGTGTGTTCGAATTATTCCATACCCCTTGTAGATTTGCAGGAAGCGTTCCTGGTCTTGAAGAAGAAATGAGCAAATACCTTCCATATTGGAAGAATAGTTCTTCCAAATACTTACTGTTTTCTTTACTGTAAGATGCTAGTAGTTCATTTGTTGGAACAGATGGTTTTTCCCCTCCTAAATTTAAAGAAACACGATTAAATAAAGAGTGATAGTCTTTAATATGTGTATATTTTAAAACCTCATAACTCTTTTTAGAAATAGCGGCCATGATTTTTTCAACCTTTTGATGTGGATCCTCCCCTTTATAAGTAGGATATTTATTTTCATAATCAGTAGCCGCAGTCATAATAATTGTTAATGTATCAGCATTTGCTACTTTAATTTTCCCATTCTCTGCTGTTAATGTACCGCCCTCATTCAGTACTTTGAATTCTGATTCATATTTCATTCCATTATTCGCTATTTGTCCTTTGATGGTGATTTTGTTATCTACGGACGATACTTGCCCTCCCTGTGCGCTAGTAGGTCTAACATCTAATGAAAGCTGTTTAGATTCACTAGCAGTTAAACGCATGACCATAACGCGATCAGGATAACTTGTGAAATATTCCCTATTATATTGAACACCTTTATAGTTATAGGAAACAGTAGCAATTCCCTCATTTATATTTAATTCCCTGCGATAATTGGAAAATGTAGATGAATCTGGCATATTAAAATCTAAATATATATCTCCAAAATTTTGATAGGAACCAAACCCTTTTTGAAGACCTGTGAGAAATTGTGAAGACTCCTTTTCAGCCCCTGATTTATCACCTTTTGCTACTTTTTCCCTAATGCTATCTAAGTGACTCGCTGCCCCATCACGATTCCCGTAAGTATAATCACTTGCACTGTTTGGTCCACCAGTCCAAAGCGTTTTTTCATTAAACTGAATACGTTCTTGCTGGACCCCACCAAAGACCATTCCGCCCATATAACCATTACCAATTGGCAATGCTTGTTTTTCCCAATCTTTTGCTGGCTGATTGTACCAGAGTGATAGTTTCTTTCCCTCTGGTTTTGGAGTTTCAATCGTAATAGGTGATGTTGCCTTTACCTTACTAACTTCTCCAGCTCCTCCTAAAGAAAATAATAAAGTACCAAAAAGCAATCCCCCTGTTAATAGGTTTCTAAGCTTCAAATTTCCATCCCCTTTTGAAAAGCGAATGTAAAGTGTCTCCTTTTACATATTGACTTATTCTCTCCTTGAAATTCGCTATTCTTTTATATTGAAGCATAATAGGCAAAAATATATTCGCCTATTACACCCCGTTTTATATACCTTTTCACAAGCGAAATGATTATCGAATAAATGCTGCTGGTACACCACCGTCAACTGTGATCATGCATCCCGTTGTTTTATCCGCCTTTGAAGAGGCAAAGAAAGCAATCGATTCAGCAATGTCTTTCGAATAAATATTGACCAATAAGGTTGTGCGTTTACGGTAATGCTCCTCTAACTGATCAGGCTCAATACCATATGCCGCAGCACGTTCTTCACGCCATCTTGAACCCCAAATGGCTGATCCTTGAAGAACCGCATCTGGAAGAACTGAATTTACACGAATGCCATACTCACCGCCTTCAGCTGCAATACATCTCGCTAGGTGCGTTTCGAGTGCTTTTACAGAGCTGTATGCCGTAGCATTTTTCCCTGCATACACAGAATTTTTCGAACCGACAAATACCATATTCCCACCAATACCTTGCTGTTTCATTTGCTTGAACGCTTCACGTGCCACTAAAAAATATCCCGTTCCAAGCACATTCATATTTAAATTCCATTCCTGAAGCGTCGTTTCATCGAATGGACTAGACGTTGCCAGCCCTGCATTGTTCACGATACTATCAACGCCTCCGTAAGCAAGGGCTGCCTGCTCAAATGCCGCCTGTACTTCTTCTTCTTTTGTTACATCCATTTTCACCGCGAGCGCACGACCTTCGCCATACTTCTCGTTAATTTCAGCCGCAACTTTTTCTGCCCCTTCAAAGTTCAAATCAGCAAGCACTACATGCGCACCTTCTGAAACGAGGCAGCGTCCCGTCTCGCTTCCGATTCCACCAGCACCACCTGTAATAAGGGCAACCTTGCGAGAAAATTCAGCTTCAGCTGGTGCTAACGATAATTTATATAGCTCCAATGGCCAGTACTCAACATTGTAAGAGTCATTTTCATTCAAAGAAACAAAACTTCCAAGTGTTGTGGAACCTTTCATTACCGAAATTGCTCGGTGATACAGCGCACCACTTACTTTTGACATCACTAGATTTTTACCGGTATTCACCATACCGATACCAGGAATTAAAATAACGCGAGGTGCAGATTCAAACATTTGATCTCCTTCGTATTTGTTACGTTCAAAGTAAGCTTTATACTCGTTTTTAAAGCTTTCCACATCAGCTTTCATTTTCTCTATTAATCCGTCCACGTCTTTTGTTTGCGGATCCCAATCAATATACAAAGGAGTGCGCTTTGTGTGAACTAAATGGTCAGGACAAGCCGCTCCAACTTGAGACAACTCTGGTGCATTGTGACTGTTTACAAATCGGAGTACTTCATCCGTATCGTCATAGGATAAAAGCATTTTCTTTTCATCACTAACTGCCCCGCGAATAATCGGCATTACTTTTGCAAGAATGCTTCTACGCTCTTCTACTGAAAGTGCTTCGTATTTTTGACCTCCGAATACAGTACTTTCATTCACTCGCTCATTGATATACTGCTCTGCCTCATTAATAACCGCAATCGTTTTTTCATAACTTTCCTTCGCCGTTTCTCCCCAAACAACTAAGCCGTGTTTTTCCATTAATACTAGTTCAGCATTCGGATTATTTTTCACGCCTTCTGCAATCATTTTAGATAAGGTAAATCCAGGACGTACATATGGAACCCAAACAAAACGGTTACCGTAAATTTCCTCGGCAATTTGTCTTCCATTATGTGCGCAGCAAAGACTAATAATGGCATCTGGATGTGTATGATCCACATGTTTAAAAGGCAAGAAAGCATGCAATAATGTTTCGATGGACGCACGCGGATGTTTGCTGTCAATCATACAATGCGATAAGTACTCTACCATTTCTTCGTCTGGCATTTCTTCACGCTCAATTAATAAACGAATGTCTTCCATTCTTAAACCAGTAAAGTTTTGTGCTTTCATAGTCGCTAAATCGGATCCACTTCCTTTAACCCACATGACCTCTACATCATGACCACGAAAATCCTTTTCCACTGTCTTTACCGATGTGTTTCCGCCGCCCCAATTACATACTGCACGGTCTGTTCCAATTAAATTCGAACGATAGACTAATTCTTCTACTCCTTGCGGTAATTGAGATACCTTTGTTTCGTTCCATAAGCTTTTAACCATACTTTTACCCCCGTTGTTTTTTTGTTTTTGGTGTTCTATTATTTCGGATACCATCTTACTTCTAATAAAGTGAAACTCTATGTTCAAGAGTTTGATATTACTTGCGATTATTTTGAGCACTAGAATCCTTTTACATATAAAACACCTTAATCAATTCCAATAACTTATTTTTATCGGACATTTTTTGTATAGTAACCCCCCGATATACAATCAGGGGGAATCCTTGCATTAATGGTATAATGGCCCAAAGTTTTGGCAGGCGCGGTAATCTGCTGCTTCCGGATCTTTTGTTCCGAACATTCCCCATGCACTCGGTCTAAAGATTTGTTCTTCTTTGACGTTATGCATATTTACAGGAATTCTGAGCATCGAAGCAAGAGTAATTAAATCGCTGCCAATGTGTCCGTAGCTTATTACACAGTGATTGGCACCCCAATTATTCATCACGGTGTAAACATCCTTAAAGGCGCCTTCTCCCGTTAGATTTGGAACAAACCAGGTTGTTGGCCAAGTTGGATCAGTTCTCTTATCCAATATATCGTGAACCTCTTCCGGTATCTCAACCGTATAGCCTTCTGCAATTTGTAAAACAGGCCCTAATCCTTTAACAAGATTGAGACGAGCTGCTGTTACAGGCATATTTCCCTTTGTTAAGAAATCACTCGAGAATCCGCCTCCGCGGAAATACCCTGTTGAAGCTGGTCTCCAGGAAGTAGCTGCCAAACAGTTTTGAACTTCTTCCTCTGTAATTTCCCAAAACGGTTTTATAACAGGCTTTCCATCTTTCGTTTGTTGTCCTGTACCATCAAGTGCAGCTGAACCGGAGTTAATCATATGAATAAATCCATTTGCCGCCAATCCTTCAGGTTTATGACCTGTCACACGTTCTATTGCCTCTTTACTCCAATACGTTCTTACATCAGCAAAAACTTGAGCCGTATTTGTTAATAAATGGCCAAATAGCATCGTAACTCCATTTAAGCTATCATTTTCAGTAGCCATAATGTATGGCGGACGAATTCCATTCCAATCAAAGGAGGAATTTAAAATCGTTTCCATAAAGTCACCATTTGGGAAATGATCCGTCCATTGACGCTGACCTTGGAAGCCTGCAGAAATGGCGTTGTATCCTTGCGCTTCCTCACCATATCCAAGTTCCTCCAATTTTGGATTTCCAACCATGAGATCCCTTGCAATTAATGTCATTTTAACGCTAGTTTCCCAATCTTTATTCTTTTGCTCTCTTGATCTTTGCATTTCTTCCGTATTATTATCTGGGCCTTCTGGACAATACTCCTTCACCCAGTTTAAAGCTACTTCATATTCTTCCTTATCATAAATCTCTTCATCTATCCTTCTTACAAATTCAGACATGTCAATGTATTCATTTCTCATTCCCAAATAATCCTGGAAAAATTCAGGTTGAACTGTACTGCCAGCAATCCCCATGGATACAGATCCCATCGAAAGATACGATTTTCCTTTTAGAGCGGCAACAACAAGACCAGACTTTGCAAATTGAAGTAGCTTTTCCTGCACATCCTCAGGAATAGATGTATCACTTAAATCCTGTACATCTTTCCCGTATATTCCGAAAGCCGGAATACCCTTTTGATTGTGGGCGGCTAGCACCGCCGCCAAATAGACTGCTCCAGGACGTTCTGTTCCATTAAATCCCCATACTGCTTTTGGAATATCGGGATTCATATCCATTGTTTCAGAACCATAGCACCAGCATGGTGTAACCGTAATGGAAACACCGACTCCCTCTCCTGCAAATTTTTCAGCCGCTTGGGCAGCTTCAGCCACACCGCCAATACATGTATCAGCAATGACACATTCTACTGCTTCACCATTATAGTGACGCAAATTTTCAGTTAATAAGTTTGCTACCGATTTTGCGAGATTCATCGTCATATCTTCAAGCGATTCACGTACACCATTTCTTCTGCCATCAACAGTTGGTCTTATGCCGATTTTTGGTAATTTATTATAAAATCTATTATGAACAGTTTTCATTTTAAAACCCCTTTTTCATTACATTTCGGTCAATTATTTCGGTAAAACGGCCGTATGCTTCCTGCCATTCTGATTGATTTTGAGGTTGATAGTGCTTAACAGTAAACGAATTTTCAACAATTTCTCTACCTTCCTTTAAATCTTTTATTTTTCCTAGTGTGATCCATTGAGATAATGAATTTCCAATCGCACTCGCTTCAACCGGTCCCGCTATAACAGGGCGGTTTGTCGCATTTGCGGTAAATTGACAAAATAAATCATTTTGAATGCCGCCGCCACCCATATGGATAACCTCTATTGATTTTCCAGTTAAAACTTCCAGTTTCTCTAAGACCCACCTGTATTTCAATGAAAGACTCTCCAAAATACAACGGAGGAAACTTCCTTCCGTTTCAGGCGGCTGTTGACCACTCTTTATACAGAAATCCCGGATTTGTTTTGGCATATTTTCCGGATTGAAGAAAGAAGGGTCATCTGGGTCTACGAAATGTGCAAATGGTTTTGTATGTCGAATCAATTCTGCCTCTTCTTCGTAAGTAAAAAGCTTGCCTTCTTTTACCCAAACCGCTCTACATTCTTGCATGAGCCATAATCCCATAATATTTTTGAGCAGCCGAAACTCGCCATCTGCCGTTCCTTCATTTGTAAAGCCCCATTCCAAAGCCTGTTTACTCATTACTGGATCCTTTACTTGAACTCCCATTAAGATCCACGTACCGCAGCTCATGAATACTGAATTTTCTGACTTTATAGGCAGTGCTGCAAGAGCACAGGCAGTATCATGTCCCGCTCCAGCAATAACATTAACAGGTCGTATGCCAAATTCGTTGTGAATCGAAGAAAGGGTCGGACCAAGAGTCGTTCCTGGCATCACAATATTTGCCATGATCTCTATAGGCAGGTTTAACTTTTTCATAAGAGCAGTATCCCAATTACGCTCATGAATATTAAATAACGATGTCGTTGTACTGATCGTATATTCATTCGCCTTTACACCGGAAAATAAATAACTAAGCAAGTTTGGTGTTAATAAAAGAGTTTTTGCCTTTTCCATTAAATCCGGGTTATTCTTTTTTATCGTATAAAGTTGGCAAATCGTATTAATTGCTGCTGGTTCAACTCCCGTTCGAGAGAACAAAACATCCCTTGGAATGACTTCCATTATTTCTTTTAGGCTATCATTTGTATGTGGATCTCTATAAGAATAAGGATTGCTAAGTAGTTCACCAGTTTCAGATAGAAGCCCGAAATCAACGCCCCATGTATCGATGGACAAACTTTCAATCGACTTATGCCCTTTTCCAATACTTTTACCAATTCCATTCTTCATTTCCTGGAATATCCTTAAAATATCCCAATAATAATGACCTGTTACGTAAACAGGGCGATTGGAGAACCTGTGAACCTCTTCAAGATAAAGGCGTTTCCCATCAAATCCACTTACCATTAAACGCCCATTGGATGCACCTAAATCAAAAGCCCAAACTTTTTCCATTCATTCACACCCTTCGAAAACATTTCAACTACTCCGCATCTTTTAGTAGTTTTAATCTATATTTCTCAGAAGATAGATTTCTTAAATCCTGACATTCTTCCTCTGTAAGGACCCTTGGGACTCCTACTGTCGATGCAATCGTATATACTTTTGCCGCTTCCTCTAGAATTTGCAAAAGAAAATATGCTTCTTTCATTGTTTTACCAACCGTCAGTACTCCGTGATTTCTCATTACTACTACATCATTTTCTTCAATCACGCCGGATACCGCATTAGCCAATACTTCTGTAGTCGGAATCATATAGTCAAGGTAAGCAACGCTTTTAATCATTGCCGGAAAATCCGGGAATAGACTCGGAATGGTATGACCGGAACATGATACACCTACCGAATAACTTGGGTGGGCATGTAAAACAGCTGTTATATCAGGACGTTTACGAAAACATTCCAAATGCATTAAAATTTCAGAGGATGGTTTTAAATCATCCAATATCTCACCGGTTTCAATATCAACACGTACCCATTGATGGTCTTTTATCTCTTGCAAATCAAAACCGCTAGGAGATATATACATGATATTTCCATCTCTCATACTCAAATTTCCACCTGCTCCTACAACAAGACCAGTTTGCACAATTTTATTTGCATATAATTTCAAATCATTTATTACATTGGACAATGTTATACACCTCAGCTTCTATGTTATTGTTATTGCTTGTTTAGGTTTTATTGATAAAGAACTGCTTTAATTTTTGGATCATCAATGTTCGTTTTATCATACCAATAGAAACCAGTGTCGATTGTTTTTGATACTTGTTTACCATCTAAGTTCTCAACAGCAGCTTTAACAGTTTCATAACCAATTCCAATTGGGTTTTGTGTAATCGCACCTGCCATTACTCCGCTCTTAATCGCATCGATTTGTAGTTTACCTGAATCAAAGCCAACCACTACTACACTCTTTTTGTTCAATTCTTTAACAGCATTTACTACCCCAATCGCAGAACCTTCATTTGTACCGAAAATACCTTTTACAGTTGGATGCGCTTGCATAATTGCCTTAGCAGCATCAGTTGATTTTAATTGATCACCGCTACCATATTGGATATCGACAATTTTGATGTTCGGATACTTTGATTTGATTGTATTTACAAAGCCATCTCGGCGTTCAACACCTGTTTTACTTGTCTGGTCATGAGCAACAACTGCTACTTCCCCTTTTTCACCAATTAATCTAGCCATTTTCTCAGCTGCAAGAGCTGCTGCCGCTTTGTTATCTGTTGCAGCTGTTGCTACAGGTATATCCCCCTCAACACCTGAGTCAAATGCAACAATCGGAATTTTTTTGTTTTTTGCTTGTTCTAATAAAGGAAGAGCAGCCTTAGAGTCTAATGCCGCAAAACCAATCGCATCTGGTTTTTTATCAAGTGTGCTACGAAGCATCTCAACTTGTTTATCAACCTGTGCTTCCGTTTCAGGACCTACAAATGTAATATTCACCTTATATTCATCTGCTGCTTGCTCAGCCCCTTTTTTAACTGCCTGCCAGAACTGATGCTGGAACCCTTTTGAAATGATCGCAACATAACGCTTGCCGTCATCTTTTGCAGGAGCATTACTATCCTTACTTCCCGTGCTTGCATTGTTTGAAGAACACGCCCCCATAAACATTGAGATTGCGAGAATTGACGATAAAACTATGCCTTTTTTTGCTTTTTTCATCTGAAATTCCCCCTATATATTTTTTTATAAAAAACAGTATCACAGTTAATTCTTTGCTTTTTTGTTTCGCAACACATCTGCGTAAACTGCTAATAAGATAACCGCCCCAACAACTACTGTTTGCCATTCTTGAGGAACTGAAAGGATTTGAAGACCATTTGTTAACACACTCATAATCAATGCACCGATAACAGTACCAAGAATTGTTCCTTTACCACCACTTAAAGAAGTTCCTCCGATAACTACTGCTGCGATTGCTTCCAATTCATATCCTGCTCCTAAAGCTGGCTGAGCAGAATTTAGACGAGATGCCATTATAATACCTGCAACACCAGTAAAAACACCTGCAAGCATGTAGATAATTATTTTCCACTTATCCACATTCACTCCAGAAAGACGAGTTGCTTCTTCATTGCTTCCTAGTGCAAATGTATACCTTCCGATTATCGTTTTATTTAAAATTAAGCTTGCGAAAATGGCCATTCCAAAAAAGATAAAAACAGCATTCGGAATAGCAAAACCAGGGATAATAGAACCCATCGCAATTTTGTTAAAGCTCGGTATAGAAGTGAAATAGATTGGAGTAGCTTTAGAAATAACAAGTGCCAATCCTTTAGCAATCATCATCATAGCTAACGTTGCAATAAATGGTGGAATCTTCAATTTTGCAATTGCAGCTCCAGAAATCAAACCTACTACGGCACCTATTAAAATCCCTAAGGTAACAGCTACCCAAACCGGTAAACCTAAGTTGACAGCAAAAACACCTGTCATAACCGAAGATAAAGTCAGTACGGTTCCACATGATAAATCAATTCCACTTGTAACGATAATCATCGTTGCACCTAAAGCAAGGATGCCTGTAACAGCTGTCGATAGAAAGATTCCTATAATGTTATCAAATTGTAGAAAATTAGCTGAAGCAATTGAAAAAATCACAACAAGTACAATTAAACTTGCAAATGCTAGAAGCTGCTGAAGAGCATTTGAATTAATCCCTCTCCTCATCTTCCCTTCAACCGGAAATTCTACTGCTTTTGGCATTTCCATTCCTGTTCACTCCTTTATAATCCGTTAATATCCATTACATAATTCGTTTTGTCGCAAGAGTCATAATTGCTTCTTGCGATGCTTTTTCATCATTTTTCAATTCCCCAGTTATCTTTCCTTCACACATGACAATCACACGATGACTTATCCGTAAAATTTCAGGAAGTTCTGAGGAGATCATAATGATAGATTTTCCTTGCTCAGCTAATTCATTTAGTAACTTAAAAATTTCGTCTTTTGCCCCGATATCAATTCCGCGTGTAGGCTCATCAAAGATTAAGATATCTGAATCTCTAGTCAACCACTTGCCAATAACCACCTTTTGCTGATTCCCTCCTGAAAGATTTTTCACTAATTGATTACCTGACGGCGTTTTTATTTTTAACCTTTTAATGAGTTCCTCAGATTGTTGATCAATTTTAGATACATGCATTAAGCCAAGAGGTTTTACATAATCTTTCATGGATGCCATTGCAATATTTGTTTTTACATCCATCCCAACTAGAAGCCCAAACTGTTTTCGATCTTCGGACAAATAGCCAATTCCATGTTGTACTGCATCAGTCGGGCTTTTTATACTCAACCTTTTTCCATTTATGAAAATCTCCCCTGAATCTAATGAATCTGCCCCAAATATGGCACGGGCTACTTCAGTTCTTCCAGCCCCCATCAATCCAGCAAAGCCAACGATTTCCCCTTTATACAGTTCAAAACTTACATCCTTTATCGTGTTCCCTCTCTTTAAATTTTTTACTTCAAACACTTTTTCTCTCGTTTTCTCTTTCATTTCTGGTTTTTGATTGTTATCAATTTTTCTTCCAACCATCATAGAAATAATTTGTTCAATGGTTGCATCCTTCGTGTTCATCGTTCCTACGTATGTACCGTCTCGCATAATCGATACACGGTCAGTAATTTTCTTTAGCTCTTCCATACGGTGAGAGATATAAACAATTCCCACACCGTCCTGACGTAGTTTCCGAATCATAACAAACAATGCATCGATTTCGGTATCAGTTAAGGCTGCGGTTGGCTCATCCATAATCAATACTTTTGAATCAAAGGAAAGAGCCTTAGAGATTTCCACCATTTGTTGTTTTGCAACTGTTAAATCGCCTACCAATTCTCTTGGATCTAGATTAATGTTTAACCTTTCAAATAGTTTTTTTGCCCTGTTATTTAGTTCTTTTTCATCCAAAAAAAGATTAAATAACCCTTTAGGTTCTCTTCCAATAAAAATATTTTGGGCAACTGTTAAATGCGGAGCTAAGTTAAGTTCCTGATGAATAATGCTGATTCCGAGTCTTTGTGCTGCTTTTGTATCTGGAACCTCTATTTCTTTTCCTTCGTACGCAATCGTTCCGGCATCTCTTTGATAGATCCCTGTTAAAATTTTCATTAATGTGGATTTCCCGGCTCCATTCTCCCCCAAAAGTGCATGAACTTCGCCTTTTTTTAATTCAAACCTCACATTAGAAAGCGCTTGCACACCAGGGAACGATTTACTAATTCCCTCCATTTTTAGTAGCAATTCACTCATCCCATCACCTACTACCCTATCAATTTTTTTATCAAACAATATATTCGTTTAATACTGCGCTAATCAGTAACCACGCCCTTTTTTAAAATCATATTGGCATAGAGAGCACTCTCACTAGTTGCAACAATTGCATAAGCCTTCTTTGCCCTCTCATAAAATGTAAAGCGGTCAATCATCTCAAAACCATCAAAATGAGTATCATATTTTTTAATCACTGCATCATACGTTTCCCAAATGGAAGGCGCGATAGGATCCCCCTTTACAACCTTCATTAATGAAACAGAATGATTACTATACGTATCGAGTGGAAAGAATTGCAAAATTGCCTGTAATACTTCAAGAACCCCATGTCCTTCACATCGAATTAGCTTCGTTGCGCAAGAGGCAGCAGGAAAATTTCCATCCGCTAAAACAATCTCATCCCCATGCCCCATTTCTAAAAGAATTTTCATTAAATCCGGACTAATTATTTTCGGTATTCCTTTTAACATTTCTATCTCCCTTCCGATTTTTATCTTAACGAAAATCATCATTTCAAATCGTTTTAACTACGTACACTTTGTGCATCTATTAGTAATTTCGGTGTAAATATTTCATTAAAAGGACCTTCTTCATTATTTAAACGTTTCAGTAATATATCACCCACCCTTTCCCCCATTTCATATGGTTTGTGAGCTACTGATATAATCCCAGGTGCTTGTAATAATTGGGCTGCTTCAACGTCACCAAAGGAAGCTATCACTATGTCCTTCGGGATAGAATAGCCTCTCCTCGTTAACTCAAGAAGAACACCGAATGACATTTCATTATTCAAGGATAGAATCGCTGAAGGTTTCTCAGTAAAGTTAAGAAAATAATCAACTGCTTTCATTCCACCCTCTCTTGTGAAAGTGCTATTAAACGTATAGTTTTCATCTTCCTGAATCCCAAACTCTTCCAAAGCTTTCTGAAATCCTTCATAGCGCTCTTTACCTGTACTAACGTTTAACAATCCATTCACAAGACCAATAGATCTATGCCCCTGTTTTAAAAGATAGCTCGTTAATTTATAAGCACTTTCAAAATTACTTTCTATAACCGAATCTAATTTTGAGTCTCCAATCTCAACAGTCCGATCAACTAAAACAATTGGCACACCAGCTTGATGAATACTTCTTACCCTTTCTTCACAACCCCCAGCAGTCGCCAATACAATAGCATCTACTCTTTGCTCTACCAATAGCTGCAGCAATTTATCCTCTTTTTTAGGATTTTCATGACTGCTACAGAAAATAAGATTATAGCCCTTTTGCTGAACAATATCTTCAATAGCCTTTGAAATTGTCATGTAATACTGGTTTGTGATATCTGGAATCACAACACCAATCGTGTATGTTTTATCTTGCTTTAAACTTCTAGCAATCGCATTTGGTTGATAATTAAGTTTTTTCACAGCTAAATAAACACGATCTTTAATGTCGTCACTAACAAATCCGCTGTCGTTTAGCACCCGAGATACTGTAGCTGTAGACACATTCGCTTCCATTGCAACATCTTTAATTGTAGACTTTGCCATTTCATCACTCTTTCTAAGTTTTCAAGAAATCGTTTACTTCAGTTTTGCTTAAACCCTTAATTCATCCATGTAAACGATTACTTAGTAGTTTATACGGATAATAATAATTTAATTTTCAGAATAATTCAACACTTTTTAAAAACATTTTTTCTCCAAAAAAATATGCCTATACATCAGATAACCTGTAAAGTGTGAATGAGATCATTTTTTTATGATTACATGACTTTTTTTAGACTTTCTGTTGCTCTATATTCTATAGAAGGAATGCTGCAACATTGTTCTATTACGAAGATTCGTAGTACATAAAAAGAAAGAGCCTACTCGTATGAGTTGGCTCTTTCTCTACTTACCAATACAGATAGATTTTCTCCTCTTATTTTATAAGCTCTCAAATGTTCTTCTACTTCTCTCTCGTCACCTAATAGACTCATCGTCTTTTTAACAAAGTTCCAATTTAAACTACCGGATAACCATAGTAACGAAGAAAACCTTTTATAATCATTTGAAGTTAAAATGTTACTAGCTTTATACCCTTCTAAAAATGCTCTAGCAACTTTCGAGCATACTTCATGTGACTCTATTCCTTCTGTCCGGGAATACCACTTTATTAAAAAGGCTAGTCCTTCAATACGATCAACATATCCAATAGATTCAAAATCTACAATACCTTTCACACATTGATTTGAGTTCCATACAACATTTAAAGGATTTAAATCTGTTTGTACAATAAACTCCAAATTACTAGTATGTGCGCATTTTATATGATACTTAGCGAGATCTATATACTCCTGCAATTCCTTGCATGTACTGCTCTTATTTTCTAATAGCTTTATAAACTCACCATATCCATCTAAATGAGATTTCTTTTGAAAAGTCGAGCTTTGAAATGTACTAGAAAGATCATGTATCTTTCTTGCTTCCTTTCCAAAGGCTTCTGCCATAGTTTCTGTACAACGAGTAATCTGTTCTCCTTCAATCCAAGTAGACAATACAAATCGGTACTGTTCCTCATTCCAAGTGACTAATGTAAATGAATCTCCCGCCCTATTCTCCTTAATCTGCATAAATGGAATTCCATGCTCTCGTAAATAATACGTAAACCGTACTTGCTCTTTCAATTGTTCATTTGATAACGTCCCAAAAGCTGGGTTGATTATTCGATTGCTATTTATAAACCGTGCGGAATACCGTATTTCATTCACCAAGATTTTGTAGTGTAAATCCGTATTCCAACTATCCTTATGTAATTCTTCTTCAACTACTAATGTATGGATTTCTTTAAAATAATTTATTAATACGTCTTTTATTATGTGTTTCACCCTATTCTCCTTCCATGTAAAAATCTTTTAAGATGAGAGATTTGTAAAATACACCTAATTTACTCAAAAGGAAAATAATATCCTACATAATTAAACACATTTGCAAACCCTACATTTTCTACAACGGCAACAGAAGGCTTGTTTAATTCAGAAATCATACGTTACACCGCCTTCCTGAAACTATTCTATTCTAACTTTACCATTATAACAGAATATTCTATATTCTTTTCATTTGATTTAAACCGATGCAACAAATAAATGGATATGTAATGAAATCTATAATAAAAAAGAGCCAATCCCCTATACAATAGAAGAGTGACTCTTTCCTTTATTTATTCGCCTGTTTCAGAAAATCGTTTAATACGTTCTCCGATTTCATTACGAACACGTTGAAATTCAGACCACTCTTTTCCTGCTGGATCATCGAATCCCCAGTGAACACGATTCACATGTGATGGAGTAGATGGACACACAGCATCTGCATGACTACAAAGCGTAACGACTAAATCAGCACTATTTAAAGTGTTTGAATCAATTATATCCGATGTTTGATTTGTTATGTCGATATTTATTTCTTTCATAGCTTTAATAGCATTTGGATTTACTCCGTGTGCTTCAATGCCTGCAGAATATACATTCCACTTATCTCCTAAGTATTGCTTGCCCCAAGCTTCTGCCATTTGGCTTCGGCATGAATTTCCTGTACATAAAAAGTAGATTGTTTTTTTGTTTTCCATGTTGTTGTCCACCTTTGTTTTTAAATTAGACTGGTTGATCATTAAAATATTTACGTTTAAACCAAAAAGCAACGTTTACAAGTGCAATCATTACAGGTACTTCAACTAACGGTCCGATAACAGCTGCAAATGCTGCGCCTGAGTGAATACCAAACACACCAACTGCTACAGCAATTGCTAACTCAAAGTTGTTGCTACCTGCTGTAAATGCTAACGTTGTTGTCACCTGATAATTTGCACCAATTTTTCTTCCCATAAAGAAAGAAACAAAGAACATCACAATAAAATAGATTAATAGCGGAATCGCTATTCTTACTACATCAAATGGTACGCTAACAATCATTTCTCCCTGTAAAGAGAACATAATGATAATCGTAAATAGTAATGCAATTAATGTAATTGGACTAATCTTAGGTATAAACACCTTTTCATACCATAGTCTTCCTTTTAGTTTCACTAATACGAATCGTGTCAATATACCGGCTATAAAAGGAATTCCCAAATAAATAAATACTGATTTCGCTACTTCTGCCATTGTAATATCTACAATAGCCCCTTCAATTCCTAACCACTCTGGAATTACTGTTACAAATACGTACGCATAAACTGAGAAAAATAACATTTGAAATACCGAATTAAAAGCAACTAAACCTGCTGCATATTCTTTATCCCCATCAGCAAGATCATTCCACACAATTACCATTGCAATACAACGTGCTAAACCAATCATAATGAGCCCGACCATGTATTCCGGCTTATCAGGAAGAAAAATAATTGCTAAAACAAACATAAGTACAGGCCCAATAATCCAGTTTTGTACTAAAGATAGAACCAACACTTTTACATCTTTAAATACCCGGCCCATTTCCTCGTAACGAACCTTCGCCAACGGTGGATACATCATTAAAATCAAACCAACAGCAAGCGGGATAGATGTCGTTCCAACTTGTAATGTATTAAGTCCGTCTACTACACTAGGAAACACCAATCCTAAACCAATTCCAACAGCCATAGCTAGAAAAATCCATAATGTTAAATATCGATCTAGAAAAGATAAACGTTTCATTTTATTTTCCATCTCCTATTAACAACAAGAATTTTTATCTACTACGTTAGAAGTCGTGCAACAAGATGGATCTTCAATTTTATGAACATCACTATCTGCTTTTGTATAAAAGAACTCCCACTCGTTACCATCAGGATCCGTTACCCAAAACTTATCTTGAACCGCATAACAACAAGTAGTATCCATCTCATCACGTGCAAAGAAACCTTCTTTTTCTAATCTTTCTTTATGAAATGTAATTTCTTCAGCTGTCTCTACTTGGAAACCAAAATGATTTACCTGATTTCCCTTCACTTCATCTCGTACATTCAGTGTAAAATTAAGCCCTGGGTTTTCTAATGAAAATTTTGCATAATCCATTTTCACCTTAACTGGTGACACACCAAATACCTTTTCATAAAATTCAATAGACTTCTCTAAATCAGTAACATTTATACCAACATGAACATATCTCATAACTTATTCCTCCTCTTAAAATGATATTAATCAATTTTTTTTGATTAATAGGGCAAAATTTTAACAACAGCTCCCTTTTCCTGTTTTTCTAAAGATACAGCATAATTCTTCTGATAATAAATTATTTACTTCCGCATCATTTAAATCATAATAACTCCACGTACCTTTTGTTTCTTTTACAATTAAACCGGCATCTAACAGGATTTTTAAATGATATGACAACTTAGATTGTGTCATTTCGAAAACCTCTGTTAAATCACACACACAAGTTTGTCCTCGCTGACAAAGTTCATACATAATCTCTAAACGCTTCTGATCAGCTAACGCTTTAAACTTTTTCTCATATAGCTGAAAATCTTGTGCCACTATCATTCACTCTCCCTTCATCAATTTTTTTTGATGTTTATAGTATATACGCTGATTAGTTCTTTATGCAACTTATTAATCAATTTTTTTTGATTAATATTACACTTTCCTCAAAAAAGAAAAAGGAGTGGATCATCCACTCCCTTTAACCTCCTATCCTTGATTCCTCTGCTCCTCTCTAAACTCCTCCTTCACCTTCTCTAACAACCCTTCTTCTGTAATTAATCGATACGCTGTATACGCTAGTGCTTTTGCCGATGTAATTAATGCTTTGTCTCCTAATTGTGAACGTGCTGCTTCTCTAAATTCATTCGTATGAGCAATTAAGTCATCTGGTCCGATTTTAATGTACGGATGAATTGTCGGTACGACTTGGCTTACGTTTCCTGCATCTGTTGAGCCAATTCCTACTCTTTCTTTACGGTTTACGTCTTCACCTAGTAATTCTAACTCTTCGGCTACGACGTCATTAAATGTTTTTGTTACGAGTAGTTCATCGATTTCATTTTGGAATTGATGAATTTTCACTTTCGTACCGGTTGCTAACGCTGCCCCCTGTGCAATATTTCTTACTTTTTCTGTTACTTCCGCACATCTTTTTCTCGTTGCTGCTCGGATGAAGAAGCGTGCCGCAGCATAATCCGGAATAATATTAGGTGCTTTTCCGCCTTCTGTAATGACCCCATGAATTTTCACATCTGACGGAAGTTGTTGGCGAAGTGCATTAATACTGTTATAAAGCTGAATAATCGCATCTAATGCGTTTATTCCTTCTTCTGGTGACGCTGCTGCGTGAGCTGTTTTTCCGTAAAAATGAAAATCAAGTGGATCAACTGCTAGTGACGGACTCGTTGTCGCTGTTTTTCCGCTCGGATGAATCATAAGCGCCGCATCAATATTTTTAAATAAACCAGCTTTTACATAACTCGATTTCGCGCTACCGTTTGGCCCGCCCTCTTCTGCTGGTGTTCCGAACACGACAACTTCTCCGCCGATTTCTTCCAGTATTTCTGATAATGCGATCGCTGCCGCAACGCTAATTGTGCCAATTAAATTATGACCACACGCATGACCGAGTCCTGGCAAAGCATCATACTCCGCTAAAAATGCGATAACTGGTCCGTGTTTTCCTGAGCTTTTTCGCGCGATAAATCCTGTTTCATGACCAGCTATATTATGTTGCAATTGAAATCCTGCACTACCTAGCAATAAACTTAACGTTCTTGATGCATAAAATTCTTGGTTACCAATCTCCGGATTCGCATGAATATCATGACTTGTTTTTATGTACTTTTCCTTATTTCTTTCTATACTCTCTTCAATTGTTTTTCTTTGTGACGTTACTCCTGTCGCTCCCATTTTTCTTCCCCCTTTATTTTTACGTAAAAAAGCCTCTTTCTAAAAGATAGAAAGAGGCTTTGGCATATACAGTCAAAATGAGCTTCTTTCTTATCTTTCAAGTTACCTTGCTGGAATTGGCACAGTATTCATAAAGAATCCGCTGCCGAGGTGTCATAGGGCCAGTCCCTCAACCTCTCGTGATAAGAATTTTCATAAAATTATATTAAATTATTTTTATTCTAAGTTTATTCCAAGTAAAAGTCAAGGAATTCCTATCCGAATTTACCGAATATCTAAAAACCCTTTTAATACACCAATTGTTTCAGGTGCTTGCATTCTTGCACATATGTACGGAAATTCCATACTACCTTCAAACATCATTTGAGATGTAAGAGGTGCTCCTGCCCAAAAGATTTCATCATCGATTAATATAAACGGGAATGCTTTATTTTGCCTTTGTAACTTTATATTTTTTAATGGAACTGGTCCATCACTATAAACTGTTATTTGCGCATTCGTACGCATTAACGCTTGCCATACTCGTTTATCAACTTGCCTTGTACTTGGAAGGGAAATGATAATTTTTCGTTTTGCCGCTAAAATATCTTTTAATAACCCTTTCGGTTCTTCAAGATTCATTTCCATAAACCAACGTAATCGTTTCGAGATTTTTCGCTCCCACACTTGTCTTGATGTCGTGCGATCATACACATCTCCGTGACGTTCTATATGAGCGGTTAATTGCGATAACGCTTGTTTTCTCGACAGATTTTTACGCATGTAGTGGCAATCTGATAATTGAATGAACTTTCCTCTCGCTCTCGTTACTGCTACATTGACGAGACGATGGTTTTTATGATCAAAGAATAACACACCAGGGCGTTCTTGTGGGTAACTATCAACCGTATCAAAGATCATCATATCTCTTTCGGACCCTTGAAACTTATGAACAGTCGCCGCTAAAACTGGTATGTTTTGATATTTTGTTTTCTGCAACATTTCTCTAATACACGTTGATAAAAAGCGCGACTGCGCCCTGTAAGGTGTAACAACACCGATCGATTGAACACCGTCTAACAGTCCGATTAAAATCATTTGCATTGCTACTAAGCCAGACATAATATTAAAACGAGAACCAGAAGCAGCGTCTTTTAAAGAAAAGGCTCCCATTAAGCTCGTATCAAATAAAACACTGGCTTCATTTGCGAACGGTTGTAGTTTTGCAAGTTCCTTACGCTCTGAAACAGATGCATGATCATACACTCTATTTTTATAAATAAATGAATTGGTAAACTTCGATATATCCGCATGCATACGTCTCTGTTCCTGCAACATAAAAAGGTTCGGATGTGCTTCTGATTTATTTACAGAATCAACAATCCCTGCATGATAAAACATATCTTCGCCGAGCCACTTTCGAACAAGTTCATGATTCGCCATCGCAATAGGAGGCAATTGTAAAAAGTCACCACAAACGACAATACGTTTTCCAAGAGAAGCAGCTAATGCAATTTGCGGAACATATGCCATACTTACTTCATCTACGACAACTAAATCAAATGTACGCTCATAAATAAGTGAATCAATGGCACATTTTGATAGCGTTGCACCGATTACTTGCGCATTTTCAATATATTCTTTTTCTACTTCTTTAATTTTCGCTTTTTGCTTTCGAAGATCACTTTCAATCTCTTGTATACGCTTCTTATCAGCAGAAGTCGCTTTATATGATAAAATCTTTTCACGAAGATCTTGTCGTGTCTCTTCTAAATAGAGTCTTTCTTCTCCCCAAGATCCGTTCGTCGTTTCAACTAACTTCGATGCAAGTAACGTTTCATGATTTCGTATATGTTCATGTTGGCTAAAACCGTAACGAACGATTTCACCAGGTGTCCATTTCTTTTTCTTCTCAATTTGCTTCGTTACTTCGCTCATTAATACGTCAACTGCCGCGTTACTGTGAGCTAACACAAGTACCGATTTTCCTTTTTGATAATGAGCCGAAATAATACGTGATAAATTGTACGACTTCCCTGTTCCAGGCGGTCCCCACACATACGTTGTCGGATTGTAAAAAGAACGGTAAGCCAATTCATTTTTCGTATTTTTCATCTTTTCAATATGTTTCGGACTGCTCGTCCCATCAACAAGACGCTTTATACGATTACGTTTCAGCTTATCTTTATGTGCTTCTTTCAATCTCTCTTGCAGTTGTTCTAACAATTGCCACGGTTCACTGTATAAAACGGCTTCTCGTATTTCGCCTTGTATATAATCATTTAACTTCAATTCGATTTCTAATCCATGTACAGATAATACTTCCCCCGCCGCTTCCTCACCATCGAACTCAATTCGAATTGGTGAACCTTCAGGTAAACTTACTTCCGATATAAGCTGAAATACGTATACTGTACTTTCATAATCTGTATATAAAAAACGACCGTTAATGATAGAAATTTTACTACCACCTATCGTTTTCCAATGTTTTATTTCATATGCTAATGCATAATGCCACTCTTTCATTGTTTCCGATAATGAAGGAGTTTGAGTAGTTGTATTCATAGTATAATCTCCTTCCTTCTCCCCAAACATACTTTCTCACTATACCATATAACACGCTAAAATTTATAAGGTTTTTATCTTGCTTATTTTCTTAATTTTCAATAATATATTGTATATAATTTTCAGAAAGAAGGAGTGCACATGCCAGTTAGAAGAATCGAACACGTCGGACTTATGGTCACAAATTTAGAAACATCTATTTCATTTTATGAAAAAGTAGTTGGCTTACAACTTATTAAACGCATGGGACATCCAAACCCAAACTTAAAGCTCGCATTTTTAGGCGTAGAAGAATCAAAAGAAACGATACTTGAACTAATTGAAGGTTACAACTCTTCCCTTCCGGCAGAAGGAAAAGTACATCACATTTGCTTTAAAGTAGATTCATTAGAAGATGAAATTGAAAGAATACAGAAACATGAACTGTACCCTATAAAATGGACAGTTTAATAAAAAAGCCCTGAAAAATCAAGCACTTAAAAGGTGGTTCCGATATTCGATCGGAGCCATCTTTTTTAATGTCCACTGATAACGATTATAATTATACTCCTCCATATAATCCTTTATGTTGAGCTCAAGGGATTCAAAGGTTTGACAATCTTTATAATCTAATTCATCTTTCATATGACCAAAAAAGGATTCCATTGGTGCATTGTCTAAACAATTGCCCCTACGGGACATAGATTGTCTGATCCCCATTTCTCTTACACGTTTCTGAAATTCAGGGTGTGTATAATGAATACCTTGGTCTGAATGTAGAAGCGCTTCAGGATGAATGACTTCTCCTAATCTCTCTTTCAAGTTATCTAATGTTTGATAGACGATATCCATTCGTAAAGAGGAAGAGACATGATAGGCTAAAATCTCTCGTGTTGCGCTGTCTTTTACACATGATAAATAAGCCTTCTTTCCTTTTCCATAAAATAAATAGGTAATATCCGTTAACATACTTTTTTCAGGCTCTTCTTGATTGAATTGGCGTTTTAAAAGGTTCGGACATGTTTTATGTTCTTGTGTCGCTTTTGCGATGTGTTTATAAGGATTCGCTCGGCGAATCTTTGTCACAAGGCTATATTTACGCATAATACGATAAATACGCTTGAGATTCATACAAATTCCTTTTGTCTTTTCCAACACCATTTTGATAGAACGACCACCACATGTTTTCCCTTTTCGATTGAAAATTTCTTGGATCCATTCATAATCTGTTTCATCATTGCGTTCTTTTTCCAGCTGTTTATCTGTCTGATGAAGCCACGCATAGTATCCACTCCGACTTACCCCAGCCAGTGTGCAAAGGTAACGCACCATACGTGGGAATTGAAATCGACGTAAGGTTTGTTCAATCAGTGTGTATGTTTCTCGTGGTGTTAACACTTCTTCTGTAACGCCTGCCTTTCGAGTTCGTCTAACTTTTTTAGGAATGTTAATTCCGCTTCTAAAAACGCAATACGTGCTTCCGCTTTCTTTAATTTTTCATCAGAAGAGAGGGTTTTTTCCGAAGGGCGTCCCGTACTTCCTTTCCCACGGCGTTCTGTATAAAAGCCTTCCTCACCAAATTGTTCAAAGGTTCTTCGCCAACGTTTCAAGCATTGTTTTGGCTTCTTCTCACCAATCACAGCTAAGTCAAACCCATTCTCTAAAAAGATTTGGCTAGGACCTTTTCCTTGTTGATTTTCTTTTACCGCTCTTACTTTGAAATCTGAACAATAGCTAATCGAACGGTCCGACGCTTTTAATACATTTTTATTTTTTTCTAGCTGTTTCATTTGAATTTCGTTAAAAATAATTTTACTCATTCTCCGTACCTCATTTCTATCGTTGGTTCCATTATAACGAGGTTTTTTGATAAAAATACACAAAAACCCCGAATCATGGGGCTTTTTTTAAGTGTCCATGATTCGGGGTACAGTTCAACATGGAGTAACTTTTTTACTAGGAGAAGAAATCGAAACATTACCGGATGGAACACGTTACATATTTTTCGCTGGTCCGGATGGAGAATGGATTGAGTTTTTTGAAACGGAGAGATAAAGTGAAACTTTAATCAGAGGGGGTTTTGTCCATCCCCCACTGATTATTAACCTTCGCCAATCGGGCGTTTACGGGCAGCCCGACTCCCACCTAACTCCTTTGCTTCAACCTGAAAATTCACCCAGATTAAGAAACAATCATTTTGTTAGGAGTATAAAATGATGAATACAGCCTATATTATTGTTTTTTGGGTGCTTATACTATTTCCAATCCTTTATGTAATCAAGATAAAGAATTGGAATATAAAAGTAGCTATCGTATTAGTCGGAAGGATCTTATTAAGTATTGTCTTTTTCTTAAATGGAATGTATTTAGGACTGCAACGAAATTGGGTACAGCCCCCCTATGAAAAAGAATGGGATTTCTTTATTAAATCTTTACAAAATGGAAAAACAGAAGTACTTTTAGAATTATTACTTCTAATTATTATCGTCATTTTCGACTTACTAATTATATTTTGTTATAGAAATAAAAAGAAATAGAATACCCTATTTCTTTCCTTTAAGTTATATATCTGAACAGAATTGTTACAACCTGAGCGTGCAGCAAAATATCTAATTTTTTCAAGAATATAAAAATAGAGGTCTTTTTTATGGGTGCTATTCACATAATTCTCTAAAGCTAGATTGAAAAATACCCCTTTCTACATACTTTCTAACAACATAAACACACAACTTCCCCCTTTATTTTAACCTCTAAAATGAAACTTTTGTTTCATAATAACAGCAAAAAACCTTACCTTTGATAGTAAGGTAAGGTTTTTTGTAATCGGATAAGACAATATTCATCTTAAAATATAATAACGTATACAAATCAACCCCACGGCTCTCCATGCGTATATTGTATACTACTTGTTGTATTAACCTTTGTTTGGTCCGTTGAAACATTTACTCCATTTAATAGCACGACTGTTATTATTAATCCAATTGTACTGTTTATGATTCTTTTCATTTTAAAGCCCCTTTCTGAAAACCTTTTTCTTTTTCTTTATAGCCTAAATAGAAGTATTCACTAGATTTTATTGAATTTCCTTCTTTATGATATTTAACCGCTAATTTTTCAGCATATTCCTGGACATATTGCCATAAACCTACTTCATTAAAGAAAGAAATGCCATTAGAACTAGCTACCTCTAATTCTTCAGCAGAAACATTCTCATTCATTTCTTTTAGAATTGTAAAATGATGTTTATATTCTTTTTGTTCTAGTTCATTACAGATTACTAATCCTTTTTCAATTAGGGACGCTGCAAGCTTTGTTTCTCCTAACTTAAAATTCTCTCTAGCTTCCAAAAAAATCGCTCTAAAGTGATTCGGGATTTTTTGTGCTACTTCTGATAAATAACGAAGTGCTAACTCAGATAGATCTTGTTCTGCATACATAACCCCTAAACTATGCCGAACTCGTAACATTAACTCTTCTTCATTCTGCTTTTTCAAAATATCCAGAGACGACATAAAATAAACTTCTGCCTGTTCAAATTCATTTAACTTTATACATGCTAAACCCAGAACATTGTCACATGCTGCAACCTTCCTGTTACACCCGTACAGCCCTTCAAATGTATTTCTTGCTCTAGTTGCATATTGAATTACTAAAATAGGCTGGCAAACATGGTAATAATAGTTGGATAGCTTAAAGTTAAATTCTGCTTTTTCGATTGGATCCTGAATATTTTCCAACAGTGATTCAGCTATCCCATAATGCTTTTCAGCCACTTTAAAATCACCGTTTATCGTAGCATGAGAAGCCTTAAAGAAATGGTAATAATATAATAAAGATTCATCTGATGGAACTTCATCTAACTTCATTTTTCTTAGATCATTCTTAGATATATCAGATTGATTGGGGTAAAACTCTGCACTTAACATTTTAAACCTAAAATCTAAAAGTGAATAATACTCTGTATTCTTTTGATCTTCTTCCATGCTATTAACTTTTGTATCAATACTTTGTTTTAATTCCTTTGCCTTAACGAAATTCTGCGAACGAATTTCTCGATACCACTCATTTAAAAGTAAAGTAATTTCTTCTTTTTTTATTGTATGTACACTCATATAGTCCCTTCTCCTTTGCCTATAGATTACTAACATAATAACAAAAAATAGTTCAAAAAACATTTAATTTTCTGAATATTATTACTCAAAAAAACTTTCTCAATAAAACCTCATCATTTCTACTCTTTAAACTTATAGCTTGTTCCTTATTCTTTTCTATTAGGGCTACCGCCACACATCTATCAACTTAAGCGAGTAATTGTCCCAAAAATGAAAAAGATGAGTGTATTTCTTAACTTGATAGCGATGTTGCGGCTCCCCTTTTAGAATAGTAGAGTATAAACGTGAAAAAACTCCTAACAAATTTTGTTAGGAGTTTTTTAAAATACGTGATATTTTATTTGTCAATATTTCTTCAATCTTCATTATTGATTTCTATTGTGCCTGTTCTAGCACTAACCTTTAAAATATTTAATAGATTATCAGGTGTCTTGATTTCCAATTCATATTCAAATTTAGATTGTGCTAAGTTGTCATCTTCTAATTCGAATTCTTTTTTCACATTAATAATCTCTCCATTTGTATGAGCTAAAGAAATTTCACGAACTTGTTTCTCTGTGTAGTTTTCATTCTTTTTTGCATAATTGTAACCCATACCATAATATCCACCAACAATAGCAATACCACTTACTAAAATAGCAATTGCACTTATAATTATTTTCTTTTTATGTTTTAACATTTTCATCCACTCCTTAATGATTAATCATCTATTCCAAATCTTGCTTCAAGTGCATTTTCTGCTTGCTCTAATTGATCTTCAAGTATATCTTGTTCTCTTTCTTGTATTTGATATTGTTCAACAGTTATCGTTCCAGCGTGATAATCTGCTTCTAACTGATCTTCAGATAGATCTATCTTGTCATCTAATTGGTCAATTTCTTTTTTTGCTGCTAAGTACGTATTTAAGTTATCTTCTTTTGCTCCAACTGGTTTCGTGTTATTTGCCTTTTCTACAATAGATGTAACTTCGTTTTTGAAATCTTGTGTTTGCTTAGTATCATTCATAGCAGGCCCTGTTTCGTGTGGTTCTTGTTGTAGTTGAGCACCTTCCTTTTGTGATTTATCATTTTCTACTTTCAGTTGTTGCACTTCTGTATCGTTATCAGCTTGAGTAGAACAAGCTGTTAAAAATAAACAAGACATTGCTCCAATCATCATCCATTTTCCCATTATGTTCTCCTCCCTTTACATGTGCACCTTATCCTTGTCTTTATATTACTGAACAAACATTAAAGGAAGATTAATGTGCAAAAAATAAAATGATATAATTAAATAGTTTCTAATCTTTCTTTAATGTTTTGGAATTATAGTGATACATATAAATAAGAAGAAAAGGAGAATGTTAATGCGAGTTCTTATTGTCGAAGATGAACAAGACTTACAAAATATATTGGTAAAACGATTAAATGCAGAATATTATAGTGTCGATGGATGTGGGAATGGAGAAGATGCTTTGGATTATATAAGCATGGCTACCTACGATTTGATTGTGCTTGACATTATGATTCCCGGAATAGATGGTTTACAAGTATTACAAAGATTACGCGCGGACAATAATACAACTCCTGTCTTGCTTCTTACAGCTAAAGATACAATCGATGATCGCGTAACAGGACTCGACTTAGGTGCGGACGATTATTTAGTAAAGCCGTTTGCTTTTGATGAGCTGTTAGCAAGAATTCGAGTGTTGATGCGAAGAAAAACAGGAAATACATCTAATGTGTTTGAAATCGCTGACCTAGTGGTGGATTGTAATATGCATAAAGTAACAAGGGGAGATCGAGTTATCAATCTTTCCAGTAAAGAATTTGCTATTTTAGAATATATGATTCGTAATAAAGAAGTTGTGTTGACACGAGATAAAATTGAGCAACATGTGTGGAATTACGACTATGAAGGTGGCTCGAATATTATTGATGTTTACGTCCGATACCTTCGTAAAAAAATTGATAGCCAGTTTGAAACGAAGTTAATTCATACAGTACGAGGCACTGGTTACGTATTGCGAGTAGAATCATGAAAAGACTATCAATAAAAATGAGAGTGACCCTGTGGTATACGGGGCTAATTGTAATTATTATGGCTCTCGTGTTAGCTTTTATTTTAACTTCTTCAGATAAAGTTTTGCTGTTTAATATGAAAGGTCAATTGAAGAGCACAGTAAAAGAAAGTATTGAAGATATCGAATATAAGCATGGACAGTTAAAGATTGACGATGATTTTGAAACCTTAGAAGATGGAGTAAATATCCTCATTTATAGTAAACAAGGTGAGCTGCTGGCAGGAAATAGTCCAACAAGCTTTAATAAAAAGGTACCGCTTAAATCCGATGAAATACAAACCATTAAAGACGGTAATAAAGAATGGATTGTATATGATTTTCTCCATAATGTAGGCGGCGATGAGCAAGTCTGGGTTCGTGGAATAATGACCATGAATCAATTATCATCAACCATGAATACGCTTATTGTGGTAACACTCATCTCATTTCCATTACTTATTCTCATTGCGGCAGTGGGAGGATATTTTATTACGCAAAGAGCGTTTCGACCTGTGCAACAAATGAGTGATTCAGCTAGTAAAATTGGTGATGGTAAAGACCTTTCGAAGAGAATTAATTTACAAGGTTCATCGAAAGACGAAATGTATCATTTAGCACAAATCTTTGACAAAATGTTTGAGCGATTGGAGACATCATTCGAAAGTGAAAAACAATTTACATCTGACGCATCTCATGAATTAAGAACACCAACATCTGTTATTATTTCGCAATGCGAATACGCTTTATCACAGAGGAATAATCCGAAAGAAATGGAAGAATCGTTAGAAGTAATTTTAAGGCAATCACGTAAAATGTCCGCGTTAATCTCGCAACTCTTATTATTAGCAAGAGTTGACCAAGAAAAGCATAATACTTTTCAATTTGAATGTATCAATATGAGTGAATTAACGGAAATCGTTGTAGAAGAGCTTTCATTAATGGTTCAAGAAGCTTCGATTAATATAACAACTAATATAGAGGAAGACCTGTTTATTAAAGCAGATCAAACATTGATGATGCGTTTATTAATGAATTTACTAACGAATGCGATTGCTTATAGCAAAGCGAACGGTACTGTGAATATGCAACTGTTCCGTGATGAAACCAACATAATAGGTAAAGTCTCCGATAATGGCATAGGCATCAGCGAGCAACATATTGCGAAAATATGGGACCGCTTCTATCGAGTTGACGCAGCACGAACATCTTCAAACAATGGAAACACAGGTTTAGGATTGTCGATGGTAAAATGGATTATAGAACTACACGGAGGAGAAATTACCGTTGAAAGTAAATTAGGAGAAGGCAGTACTTTTACATTTAAACTACCAATTGAAAAACGAGCATAATGTATGCTCGTCTGTAGCTTCAGAATAAAGATTGATTAAAAAGCTCTCTTCACTCCTTATTTAAAAGTAATTACAAAAACTCCATTTTGAAAAAGAGTGATCAAAATGGAGTTACTCTTTTTAGCTATATATGAGATTTTATAAAACCATCTACTTAAATCTATTTTCCAAATATACTATTCAACACTCTGAAATATTCTAATCAACATAATCACTCATTTAACTAAAGAAACTTGTTAATTGCATAACGCTCTTCTGACTTTCCTTGCGAAAATTAGTGGATCATCAACGTCTTCAATATTAACGTAAATCAAATTTGGATCATCACATAACCACTCATTGTGTATAGACGAAACTATTATTCCTTGTTTAATAATTGTAGCAACAAATTCAGTAACTTCCTTTTGTAAAAGTGCTACCCGCCCTAGACATAATGCCCGTCCAGTTTTATTATCTCTTGATTCGAATGAGAAAGAAGTTGTTACTCTAAAACGTTTTCCTAAGATTGTTGCTTGTATTTCATCCCGGTTTATTGTTGCCACGCATTTTCCACCGGCGAATCCTTCTTGGCCGCCGATAATTCTTGCAAACTGTTGACAAATTGATTCCTCATTAATCGCCATACCTTCAATCATCCCCCCTTTTACTGTTAGGTTATGAATTCATACATAGGTCTGAAACGGTAATGAATCTATTCAGTTACAAAAAAGATGATGGCAATCTAACGAAATCTGTTAGCCAAATTATTCTTGATCCTATGAATTGCTACCAGAGTTTAAATGATGCAGAATTTTTTTGTTATGAAGTGTTTTTCCTTTTTAGCTTGAGGGGTATGGGGTGCTACTCCATCGCTATTAAGTTAAGAAACACATTCTTCCCCAAATGTTCAGTTACAAAATGTCTTAGACTATATTTAGTTGGTATAACTAGATTCCTCTATTCTTCTTTTCTAAATGTAACACTGAAAAGATTTAACCTTATCATTGGAGGGCACATAGATACATGACAATTGATTAAACTAGATCATGAACTATGAAATAAATTTTTATAAGTAAAACCCCAGAAATCCAATGGTCTCTGGGGCTTTATTATATATTTATCTCTTTTTGCTTTTTGGTTTGTTTATGTCTATAAAGGAATTTTCGACCTGTTAGAGAAATCAGTAATAAAATCATTATTAGTACTAAAAATTGCATAAATGATAAATCAAAATATTTAGCACCTGTAACAATTAAAAGTGTAGAAATCGTACCTTTTACAATGAAAAAAATAACAATCCATAATCCGCCCTTTTTCCAGTTCATTTTTATTCTTCCCCTTCCTACGTTTATATCTATAAAAAAATCAGTGATAGTTCTTGAAAGTAACACCTTAATGGAAATCTATTACATTAATAAAAAAAGTCATGTCCAATTAAATGTGACGATTCTATAATAAATGCAAATGATATTCATTGTCAATTTTATTCGCTATTTTAATTCCAATCGTCTCCATAATGGGACGATTGGAATAACCATTCTTTTCATCTCAATCTCTTTCCGCTTTATTTCTTCTGGGTAATGTGTAAGGAGATAATAAAGTTCTGTGAACTACCCACCACATAGTATCTCTTATGAGCTTACTTGAAGTGGGGGCTTTTCGGTTAATCGTTACTTTTGATAGCTGACTCCCTTGTTCCAAAGGTTATTTTATTACTAATCATGTCAGCGCTAATAAGCGTATGGCTTCCTGCTTGATAGTGATAGCTGCATTAATCACGACTTATTTTTAGTCCACACGAACACTCATATGTTCTTTCAGATAGTGACATTTCTTTTTTGTTTCTACAAACGCCACACATCTTTGTAGAAGGAAATCACTTATCTATTTTCACAAGCTGTTTGCCTTGTTCTTGTAGCTTATACGCTAAGTATGCTTCATTACATTGCTTGGAAATATTAAAAATCACAAGGAAAAGAAGCTAACAATAAATTGTTAACTTCTCAGCTTAAGGCAAAATAGTATCTTTCCTTATTTTTTAATATCTAGGTTGTGATTTAATATTGGTAAGATGAGCATCAAACATATCAATTATTTCAAGAAATCTATCAGCTTCACGAAATACATGGTCTGCTAATAATGGATGAATGATACTCTTTATTTTACATTGCTCAATTAAATCACGTGCCGTTTTCTTAAAATCCCGAAGAGATGTGACTGACACACGATTTTGATCTAAAAATTGATCTAAAAGAGGAACTGTTTGAGATTGTGGTTTCATAGATTCTAAGTCAATTGCTTGATACATTAATTCATCAAAATCATTGCTAAAATTCCGTGCTGTATCTACAAGCTTTCTTTCCGATGGATCAAGAAGATGACCAATAAATTTAGCATGGTCTGCCATAATCCTTAAAAAGAAAACATTTTCTTTAATAATAGCATCAGGAAGGGCATCTAATTTACCTTCATTTAATTCAATTAAACGTTTTCTAAAATAATCAGCTTCCCTACTTGTATGGTCAACTAACAGTGGAAAATTATTTTGCCCTGGCAATTTACATGTGAGAATTAATCCTAGAATTTTTCGTTTAAATCCCCAAATATTAGTTGCAGCTTGTTGTACTTCTGAATTAAATCTTTTTATTTGCCCAGGATCTGTTTCATTTGTATAGGAATACGCTATTTGTTCGATATGTTCAAACAATCGATAAAATTGATTAGCTTCTTCGATTAGTTGGGTATCCTCACATCTAAACCCCAATCGAAGAAAAAAAGAATGCTCCTTCATGATTCTAGACCAAAAACGAATCTCATTTAATGACCGTTCAACAAACATTACAGACGTAACACCCGTATCAGGATGTAATGATGAGGTTTCATCCCTATTCATTCTTAATCCCCCCAGTAAATACTAAGCTAGTTCTATTCTTATGAGTAAATATATATATAAATGCCATCAATAAAAATCCATGATGATATTGAGCAGGTCCTTTTGGAAATAAAGAAAAGACACCATCGGGTGCCTTTCTCTGACTCGATAACCACATTTTATGTTTAAATGTACCTAGCTTATATTTTGTATTTTTTATAACTGCCCCCCTGCACACGAGAAGTGCATAGTATAAATAATAAAAAAGAAGCAGAAAATCACTCACGATTTTCTGCTTCTTTTTTAAATTTAAGTTCTTGATACATACATCGCTTCACGCAAGATTGCTATTTACTAGTACACGATAACTGGATCATAAGTGTTCAAACTATCATACACAGTTTTTGCAACATTAGGAAGAAGGTTAACACACCCGCCTGATCCCCCTGTTAAATAAGCATTATTTGCCCAGTTTGTTCGCCAGCCTGCATCATGGAATCCTTGACCGCTATTTGTGAATGGAACCCAGTAATCTACTTTAACGGCATAATCAGCTTTACCTACTGCGCTTCCTTTCAACGTGTATGGTGTTCGTTTATATAGGACGTACCACACACCTGGTGATGTATCTTCACTCGTGCTATGTTTACCAGTTACTACATTTGTTGTGACTGCTAATTTGCCATCTTTATAAATCCAAATTTGTTGATCTGCAATTGAAACTTCCGCATACGTGTCTCCAATACCATTATTCGCTGTTGTTTTATAACCGATACCTTCCTTCTCCCAACCATTTCCATGAATATTAGAAGCAGATAGCGATTTTTCACCCTTTTCAAAAGCTTGTTGAACTTGTTTTGTTTCTTTTTCAACATCTAGTGCCCAGCCATAGCCTTGCCCTTTTACTGATATGACCGAACCAGAATGAGTTTTAAATGCGAAATCTTTATTTAACGTTGATTTAGCATTATTAATTTCAGCAAGCTTATTCTTAATGTCGCTCGCATCGATTGTAACTTTCATATCCTTTGACATAGAGGCATTTTGAATTAAATCTTTTGCTTTTAAAGGATAAACTTCATTCTGCACTTTATACTCAACGGACTGTTGAAGAAGATTTTGTAGTGCTTCCTCCTCTTTTTTGACAATCGGATCGTCTTCTTTAATAGGCTTTATGTATGTAGACTTCAGATGAATTTCACTTTTATACTTCTGCTTGTCGTAATCTTTCAGTAGACTAGTAACGTCATACTGTTTTCCTTCAACGCTTTTCGAAATAACAACTTTTCCTTGTTCGAGCTTCGCCATAGCATCTTGAGGCGCTTTTAATTTTTCATTCATAGAGATGAGCTTTTCTTCTACAAGTTTTTTCATCGTTTCACTACGATACTGATCCGCCTTTTCCGGTAGCAATGAATAATTTTTTTCCTTTGAAGAAGGGAAAAATGTCCACTGGCTTTTTAATAGTTTCTTAACTTGAGGCAAATCTTTTTCCGTAAGTTCCGTTTTTGTATCTTTTTCATCTAAAATTTGTTGTTGATCGACATAGACTTTGTTTGCTAATCCAGATGTTTTTAATTTCTGTATTGCCTGATCAGCGCTCAGACCACCGACTTTTGTGTCATTAATCATAACATTCGAATTGAAGTGAGTTGCCTGATAATAACTCATTCCTCCAATGAGAAGTACAATTACACCAACACCCGCTGCAATAAGCTTCCAATTTGTAAAACGTTTGCTTGATCTTACTCGTTTTCTCTCAACTTCTTCAACTGATTCATTTACTGGATTGTTGTTCATCAATCTTTCCCCCGTATACATTAACGTCAATCGATTTTAAACCAAAACCATTGACTAGTGTACCTTATTTTTCCTGAAATTTCATTATTTTTAACTAGATTTTATCGCAATTAATTGATTTAATTTAGATTTTTTAATAGAACGACACATTGAATAGTCCCTTACACGTAGTAAATCATTACAATAAACACCAAAAAGTTAAGTACCATATACTTTTATTCAGCTAACTTCTCTCCCGTAACAATCCAAAACAAAGTGGCTGCATTTTTTCCTTCTAATTGAGCATACCGATTATCCCCCGCCATTACTTCTACTTTATCTTTATTAGGACTTATCCAAATTTGATACAACACAGCTTTCGCCTCTATTTTCGGATTTTTAAATTGAAAAACAAAGTGATAATCAGCTGAACGAGACATTTTCACTTTTTTATTTTCAAAATGAATTTCATTTAATATTTTCTTTACTTGCAACACCTGATTATTGTCTGTCACTATCTTAAGATCTTCATATTCATCATCACCAACACGTTTTTGCACTTCGATTCTTTGATCTTCATTTCCTAGTATATTTGAACAGCCTGTTACTATGAATATACAAATAGCAATAAACACTAAAGTCAATTTTCTAATTCGCATATTAGTCCCCCTCTTTTTAATAAAAGGTGTTTTAAATTGTAAAATAAAGGTAATCACCTTGTGATTTTACATATAAAAATTAATAAGGAAGGAGTGCCATTCCATGCAACTGAAAACATGCACTTGGAAAAGTTATACGTTTCTTATTGTAAGTATATTCGTTACTATTAATCTATTTCTCTTCTCACCTATTTTAGACAGAGTTGGTGTAGAATATGCGGTTCCTTTCGCATACTTCATATTAGCTTCCGCTGTTATAGCAATTATTTTAGCAGTTATCTCTTTTTGTAGTCGTATCGAAAAGAGAATTTTATCTATTATCGGTTTAACCTTTACGTTATTTAATACAGCAATTATTTTATTTTTCCTTTGGTTCGGTTACCATTTCACGTAAAATATAATCCGTAACCTAAAAGAAGTATTAATATTATAGAAATGCTGAGTATCGTGTATATGCCCCACCTTAATGCTGTACTCATATAATCACCCCTCTCACGTTTCGTCAATTCCATTATATAACAAATGATTCATTGAAAGTTTAGAACATATTTTAAAATAAATTAAGCGAAGTAAGGGAAGCCATTTTGCTTCCCTTACTTCGCCTTTAAAGAATAATGAATAAGCGTGAATAGCTTACTCATCCGGCTTATTAAGTAACAGTTCACTATTTTTTACACAATTGTAATTATAGTGTTTTTTGACATTTGATCATTATAAATTTAAATGGAGGTTTACTCTCCATATTCTTATGTGGCTCCACAATTTCTGTAGTTTCCATCAGTCCATATTTTCCAAAGTCTTGTTTTACCGAGTCAACATCATAAAAGTACATTTTGACCCCTTCCATTATCTCGAAGTAATCTTTACCTAGTTGTTTACCCTTCCCAAACATTGGGGCATCTTTAGAAATAGTAGTAAAAATCATATATCCGTTTGGTTTTAGCTGACTATAACAATCTTTAATAAACTTCTCTCTCTCATCCTTATTTAATAAATGAATAAGTGCATAACAAAATATACCATCATACAGTTTGTTATCAAAAGGCATATCCGTTACTGAACCATGGAAGAAATCAGCATTAAGTTCATTTGCCCTCGCTAATTCAATCGCTGTTTTTGAAATTTCAATACCTGTTACATGTATTCCGTTATCAATAAAAACCTTCGCATTTCTACCGTATCCAATACCAGGAATCAATATATCCTTCACTTTCTTTTCAAGGAAAAAGTCCTTCGCTAAAATTGCGGAGTCTGAAGGTTCAAATCCCCACATCATTTGATTTTCTATAAAACTTGCTTCCCAAAATTCTGTCATAGTTCAATCTCCTTTATAAACATATATATATCGTTGTTTACCATTGAATGTTGAAAAATCATCGCATATTCACGAAATTGTATCAAATTTCAACATTAATTCAAAACAAAAAGCATTGGATACCCAATGCTTTTTCACACTTACGCAAACAGAGACGTATTCGCATATAAAGCTGGTGAGCCACCTGAATGTACGAATAAAATGTTGTCCTCTTTATTAAATTTACCTTTTCTAATTAAGTCAATTAGTCCTGCTACTGCTTTACCTGTATAAACTGGATCAAGTAAAATACCTTCTGTTTTCGCAAGTAACTGAACTGCTTCTACCATTTCCGCTGTCGGTAACGCGTAACCTGGTCCTACATATTCATCAAAACATGTAACAGCTTCATGCGAAATAGAGTTTGGAATACCAACGTGAGCTGAAGTTTCATCTACAAGTTTTGCTACTTTCTCTTCTTGCTCCGCTTTTCCTCTACTTACGTTGATTCCGATTACAGGAATTTTGCTTTGCGTTCCGGAAAAACCAGTAATTAAACCAGCATGCATACCAGCGCTACCACTTACGCAAACAACTGAACTGAAATCAATTCCTTGCTCAAATGACTGAGCCATAATTTCTTGCGCACAAGCAATATATCCCATTGCGCCAGTAGGGTTCGATCCACCAACTGGAATGACATATGGTGTATTTCCTTTTTCACTTACTTCTTTCGCTACTTTATGCATTTCCTCCATAAGATCTGTTCCGTTTGGCACAACAATTACGTTTTCAGCGCCTAATAAATGATATAAGAAATAGTTTCCGTTAAAGTCTGGCTTTTCTTCTGGCTCAAGCCCTTCTTCTAACACAAGAATACATTTCATTTTTTCTTTTACCGCAGCTGCAAGCGTTAGACGGCAATGATTTGACTGAATACCACCAGCTGTAATTAACGTATCTGCACCTTTCGCCTGTGCATCCGCAACTAGAAACTCTAACTTTCTCGTCTTATTACCGCCAGCTGTTAAACCAAGTAAATCATCTCGTTTAAAATAAATAGTCGGCCCACCAAGTGCTTCAGAAAAATTGTTTAATTTTTCAATTGGTGTATATGATTCTGTATATTTTTTTCTCGGGAATTTAGCTAAATTCATCAAAAACGCTCCTTTTATACTCTTTTACAGTAAATGTAACCATACTATTATTACATGGAAAAATGATGAAGTCACCTTTCTGGATTAAAAATGTATTGAAATTCGGTAAATGAAATTATATCGGCGATTTTTCAAATTTATCGACCGATTCTTAACTTTCATCGGCGATTCGACATAGAATATCGACTTACCGACAAGAAACGACATATAAAACCCAATTCTCATCAATCAAAAAAGAGCCCACTCTTCTTGAGATGGGCTCTCTCCAATCACTTATTTGCCAAAAAACGAAGAAGCTGTGTTAATCCCGGCTCTAAATTCATTTCTCCTTTATGACGAACATATACGATTTTGTCGCCATCAAATTTTGGCGGGTTTCCTGGATTATACGTATTCCACTCGTTCGTTCCTTCTACAGAGTACTCCATATATTCTGTTGCACCAACGATTACATTATTTCTATCATCAGCCGTCACATCTGGTGCCATTTGTGCGATTTTCGCATCACTTATTGATAATTTCTTTATATCCTTATCACGTTTGTAATCGTAAGCTGTTACGATTACATCGTTACCATATGCTTTCACTTGTAATCCTTGTTTAAATGAATATCCATCTGGAGCATTCTTCTCTCCGCCATTTGGTCCAGCTGACATCCAGCCTGTTTCAATTCCGCCCGTATTTACAACCGTAAATCCTTTTTCATCTCCGCCTTCAATTTTCTTTTTACCAGCCCAATCTGGTAAGTTTAAATCCCAATGCGTATGACTTGTGAAGAAAACAACTTGCGGATAGTCCTTTAATATATCGTACAATTTATCAATGTTTAAATAATCTTGTAAATACGGATTTTGTCTTGATCCAGATACCGTATCCGGTAAAACGTGATGAGAGAAAATGAAAATTGGTTTATTTTTATCTTTTTGACTATACTCTTCTAAATTTTGTTTTAACCATCCTAATTGCTCATCACTCATATATACTTCATCCCACATTTTCGAATCGTGGTATTTCATATATTTTTCAGTTCCTAAAAATAAAAGCGGATAACCGTCTAACTCTTTTTTATGATATACTTTATCTTTTCCGCTAAATTTTAAATATCGATTAAACAATGTCTCTTCCGTTACACCATTTGGCCATGTATTTTGAGAGAGTTTTCCATCAGCTGTCCATTTACCAGCGTAAAACTCATGATTCCCAACCGTTGACCATACATTCTCCGGGTGCTTATTTTTGTTTAACACACGCTTCACATCATCATATTGTGACTGCTGTCCAGTTGGCGTTATATCCCCATTCATAATAAGCGCTCTAGAAAGTGGCGTCACTTTATTCATATCTTTTAACACGTGATCAAAATCCCCTAAATCCCCTTGAATGTCACTAATAACATTAAACATCGTAGCTGTTTTTCTTACTCGCTCTTTCTCTTCCGCATGCATTGTAAATGTCGGTAATAATACCGCCATAACAGCTAATGAAGCAACTGCCTTTTTCATACAATTTCTCCCCCTAATAATAGAATGTATAAACTGACACGCTCTACTTTCTCTTAGGTGCTTGTCCAATTCATATTATAAGGAGGGATTGTAAAGATAGATGGAGTGAAAATTTAAGTGTTTTTTAAGAGATTTTGTCTTTTTTACACTACCCATTCAACAATTGGCACCAATTGTTCTATTTACCTATTAATATTAAATGAGTGTAAAATCACACGATAAATCGCTTAGTTTGATACGTTGTGTTTTAATCTATTTTACATAATCTCAATAAAATACTTTACCTTTTCAAATTCTCTTCATTTAATCCGAACAACTCTGACAAAATAAAACGTCCATCTTTTCTTATCAGTACATCATCAAACCAAATTTCACCACCGCCATACTCTGGCCTTTGAATGTTTACTAAATCCCAATGTATTGCTGATTTATTCCCATTGTCTGCACCTTGTAACGAATCTCCAATCGCTAGGTGAGAACTACCATTTATTTTTTCATCAAATAACGTATTATTCATCGGATGTAGTATGTAGGGGTTAAAGGCCAGCGCAAACTCTCCAATATATCTTGCTCCCTCATCCGTATCAAGAATCTGATTAATTCGCTCTGTATCATTTGCATATGTCTCTATTATTTCCCCCTGTTTAACATGTAACTTTACATTTTGAAACGCATAACCTTGTTGAACAGATACTGTGTTAAACGTTATTACTCCATTTACAGAATCTTTGACAGGTGCTGTATATATTTCGCCATCCGGGATATTATCCGTACCATCCCCCTTTAAAACGCCTATTCCTTCAATAGAAAACTCCAAATCCGTTCCTTCTCCAATAATCCTCACTCGTTTTGTCTTTTCCATTAATTCTTTTAATGGCTCCATTGCTTTCGACATTTTCTTGTAATCTAACGTACATACATCATAATAAAATTTTTCATAAGCCTCCGTGCTCATATTTGCTTCTTGCGCAGAAGCCGCATTCGGAATGCGAGTTGTCACCCATCTCGTTTTATACACTGCTTCACTATGTGCTTTTCCAAATATCTTTTGATATAACTTCATTTTTTCTGCCGGTACATCTGCTAATTCATATGCATTTCTAGGACTACGGAGATTAATATAAACTTGCATTTTACTTAATCGATAACTCTCCCAATCTGCAAATAACTTAAATTGTTCTTCAGATCCTGATAGAATTAATTGCCTTGTAACAGAAACATCGCGCATTGATACATGCGCATATCCCCCTGCTTTTTCCACAGACTTAATAATTTCACGAACTACTGCGGGATCTATTTCAGTAACACTTTGAATTAACACATGATCACCAGGCTGCACTTTAGTCGAATGATTGACTAGTACATCCGCTAATTTCGATAGTTCTCGCTTCATTACGCTCTCGTCCCTTCACTATCGTTTCAATAGCTTAATAAAAAATAAAAGGCTCTTTTCGTAAAGATTGTTGCTTATAATTAAAATAAAGGTTAATTTTCTTAATACGGTATAGTATTTACAGCAGATTATTCAGCAAACGGGCAGGATTGTGAAAGTATTGAGTTCGAGATATCTTCCTAAAAACCATTACTATAATAAAAGGATGACAAAATTTTTATGGTTAGTATGATAATTTGGAAACAGAAGTCAGCTTAATCTATGAAAACCTTATCTGAGGAGTGATGTAGGTGAAACAAAATATTTACGATAATCCGAATTTCTTCAAAAACTACACAGCATTGCGTGAAAGTGGAATAAACGCTAATGACTTCATAGAACAGCCAGCAATCAAATCATTAATTCTGTGTTTGAAAGGAAAATCGGTATTAGACTTGGGTTGCGGTGATGGTCATTTTTCAAAGTATTGTATAGAAAATGGTGCAAAAAACGTAATAGGTGTAGACATATCCAAAAATATGATTGAACGTGCTAAAAAGTTAAATCAGGATGATAACATAGAATTTATGTGTCTTCCTATGGAGGATATGGGACTAACCAATCAAAAGTTCGACCTGATTATAAGTTCCCTCTCTATACATTACATTGAAGATTACTCGGCAATGATTCAAAAGATTAATGAACTATTAAAAAGCAGTGGTGAATTTATCTTTTCAACCGAACACCCAATAGCAACAGCTCGCAAAGGAAGCAACCATTGGATAAAAACTGAGGATGGTAATACATCACACTGGGCATTAGATAATTATCAAGAAGAAGGAATCAGAGTACACAACTGGTTTGTTGACGATAGTGTGGTTATTTATCATAGAACTGTTGCCACATTAATAAATACTTTGATTGAACACGGGCTTTCGCTGGATAAAATAATCGAACCACAATCAACTTTGGCAGGGATAGAGAAAATGCCAGATTTAATAAACGAATCGCGAAGTCCATCTTTTATTATAATCAAGTCAAAAAAAACAAAATAATATTTAAAAATATCTACCGCAATCTGGGAGCTTTTATTGAATTACGAAAACAGCCGTTTCACTAAGGAATGGCTGTTTTTTATACTTCACGCAGAAAATTCACAGTGATTTGATTAGAATTTTGACAGGCACTAAGTAGCATTTGATTTATCTGTTCTTTTTCCGCCAATTTTTTGCTTTGTTGAAGAAAGTTGAACCAATAAAGGTAATTGTCCAAGTATTTGGTTGCTACTCCTTGAAACCTATTCATCCATCCTTTTAATCGCTTGTGATAGTTGTTGACGTTTTGGAGATGGTAGATGCCCTTTTTTACATATCCTTCTTTGCTTAGATTAATAGGTTCGTGTTTCAGAGCTTTAATTAGAGCAAATTTCTTGTAGTTCGTTGCTGTGTCTGTGCATAGCAACGAAGAAGGGTCAATGTAGCATCCGATAACCGCATCAATTTCTTCAGCTCTCACACGACCAGTTCCAGCTTTTTGGGCGATAACTTGTCCATTACGGTCCTGAGCCACCACAACGGCAATTTTAAGATTGCTAATCCCTCTCTTTTTGTCTCTTCCTCCGCGTTTCTTGGACTTTCTATCTAAACCCCTACGCCCTTTTAAAGACTCTTTAAAAAAGGTCTCATCGCTCTCGATAATCCCGTTCAACATTTGAAACCCCATCGAACGGAGGGAATAACCTTCGACCATCATTTGAAAATATTTCGACCATTTTCCAAGATAACGTGTCCCTGAAATAGGGGTATTAGATAAGTCATTGAAAGACTTTCCACAGTCACGACAGAGATAACGCTGTCTATCTCTATACTTGCCGTTCCGCTTTACCTTGACACTACCGCAATGGACACAACCTAACCCTTCTTTAAAACGCATTTCCCTAATGGTGGTAAAAGCATCCTTCATATTCTCTTCATCGTTAGAAAAAAAAATCTTCTGTTAATAGATTAAACAGCTTGATTTGCTCATGTTTTGGCAAATCTGAAAAATTGGCATAAACGTCTTTCCACATACTAAAATCCCTCCTGAAAGAGAATTTTATTACCTCTCAGAAGGATGGTCAAAATAGCAACAATCTATACAAAAAGAGCCAAATAAAAAGAGAACTACTCTCTTCAAGCATTTCTCTTTTTCATCCAAACGATAGATATAAAATAAATCATTAAAAATATAATATATAAATTCCATAACGCCGGCATTGAAACTACACTAAAGTAAAGTGTCCCAGGTAATAACCAACCTCCACAAAGGATCATCAAAATCTTTTTCCTAACAAGCACTGCAATAACTGCTAAAAAAGACGGAAGCAAAAACATGAAAAATACAGTAATATATACTTCCTTATCAAGCATTTGATTACTGTAAGGATTAAAATAAAGGAAAACTATAGAAAGGATAAAAATGTTTATAGCCGCTGCTACCCCTATATAAACATTTACATTATTTTTCATAATCCTCCTACTCTACTCCCAATAGTAATATACTGACCACTTTCCAATACTATATTTCATTACAATACACGTTACTCATCTTTTAATTAGCCTTAAAATTGTAAATCGGCTTAATAATATGTTTGATATCAATTGTTTCTTTTGTATTCTCAACAATTTCATTCATTGGCTTATATACCATTGGAGCTTCATCTAAAGTGCTTTCTGCAACAGATGTAGTCCAAACTGCTGTCATTGTATTTTGAAAATCCTCTAAGTTAAGTACTTCTTTAGCCTTCTTACGACTCATAATGCGCCCCGCTCCATGCGGTCCAGAAAAGTTCCAATCTGCATTTCCTTTACCCAATGCAATGATTGAACCGTCTCTCATGTTAATTGGAATGATTACTCGTTCATCTTTCTGAGCTGAAATAGCACCTTTTCGTAAAATCATATTTTCCATATCGATGTAGTTATGAATTGTAGTGAATTGATCTATTACTTTCCAATCCATTCTAGTGACGATTTCATCCATCATTGCTTTACGATTTAACTCCGCATATTTTTGAGCAATCTTCATATCATTCATATAGTCTTTAAATCCTTGACCTTCTAAATAAGCTAACTCTTTATGAATTGCCGGCTTCTTAATCCCTCGTATAGCTTCATGTATTTCTTGTTGTCTACCTTCTCTTGTGAGACGCTCAATGATTTCTTCTTTAATAGATTTAACATTAATAAGTTGCTCGTAAGCAAGGTTTTGATAATACTCCGCTACTTGTTTACCTAAATTACGAGAACCACTATGAATGACAATGTATACATTCCCTTTATCATCCTCATTCAATTCGTGAGGTGGGCTACTGACGCCTTTCTGTGTTTCCACAGTAGGTTTTCAATAGCCTCCTCCCAAACCGTACGTACACATCTCTGTGTATACGGCTTTCCATTTACAAATATCTATCCCTGAGGGTGTGCAATGTTGTTATGACAATCATGGCACAGCACTAAGGTCTTTCTATTTCGAGCAATCATCATTTTCTCCCATAGTTCTTTTCCTTTTAGGTCTTTTAATCTATGAACATGATGAATCTCAAATGGTACATCTTCTTTTCCACACCATTCACATTTTCTAGCACTAATTCTTCTCTCTAATTCAGTAGTAGATAAACTAAACATCTGCGTATTTGGAATAACATTAGGGTCATCCTTCCTAATCGTCTTATCTCTGACGAAACCTTTGTTATAAAAATAACAGAAAGATTCACCTTTTTTGGTGTTGTATTTAATCCCCCAATGTTTCCCATTTCTAAGTTTATTAATCATTTTGTGAACACTCGATTGGTGTTTTCCAGCCAAGGTTTTCAAACAACTATATTCCATTACATATCTTAACTGCCACATTTTGTGGGTGACATTTTCTGCTAGTCGAAAGTAATTATACATACCTCGAATTTCAGCATTGTAGATATTTACAATTTCAAGGTCGCTAAGTCTTAAATACTGATTTCTATGAATCGGTTTCCAAACTTTTGCGTTAATGTCCTCAACTAGTTTATTTTCAGATATAAAATTTCTTAATGTTTCCTTTGGCATCATTAGACGAATGTTTCTTCTTGCATTTCTGATTGCTATACCTTTCGAGTTCTTATAGGTTTTATCATTGTTACCTACGCAGATATTGTAACTTAGAAACTTCGCATACTTACTACTGTGAGTGATTAGCGTCTTTTCATCTGAAAGTTCTAACTTTAGTTGGGTCTCAAGAAAATCTTTTATTTTCTGCTTAATCTTCTGACAGTCTTCCTTACTTCCATTAATACCAATGATAAAGTCATCGGCATATCTAACGTATTTGATACGCTTAAATTCAGTTGAATCAATAATATATCTAGTATTAGACATTTCTTGTTTAATCAACTTATATTCCTGAAGTAATTTCTGTCTTTCTGTTTCGATTTCGCAGTGGTTGATTTTCTTTTTTAGGTTTCCTGCTTTAAATTCAAGATTTCGGTATACTGGATTTCGCTTTTGGTCTTTCTTTCTGTCACCTTTGTCATAGTCCTTCTTTAATTCATCAACAACATATTTATCAAGTTCATTCAGATAAATATTCGCAAGAATTGGACTTATAATGCCCCCTTGAGGTGTTCCACTATAAGTCTTTTTGAATTTGAAGTCTTCAACATAACCTGCTCGAAGAAATTTCCACATTAATCTGATGAATTTTTCATCTTTAATGGTTTTACGCAAAAGGTTAATGAGTACGTTGTGATCGATATTATCAAAGAAACCTTTAATATCTCCCTCAACAAACCAATTTACTCCTGTATAAAGTCTTGAAATCTCCATCAGAGCAGTATGGCAACTTTTATTTGGTCGAAATCCATGAGAGTGATCAGAGAAATTCGGTTCATAAATAGCCTCTAACACCATTCTACAAATTTCTTGAACAACCCTGTCCATGAAAGATGGTATCCCTAAAGGTCGTTTCTTATCATTTTTCTTCGGAATGTATACCCTTTTTGCAGGTTTGGGTTGGTAACTCTCATCTTTTAGAGAATCAAGGATCTTATTGATTCGTAATTCATTGAATCCATCAGCAGTTTCACCATCAATCCCACTTGTAGAACTTCCATCATTTTTGTAAATGTTGGAGTAAGCCTTGATATACATTTGTGGGTTATATAGTATCCTGTATAATCTATCGAAATAGAAATCTTTTTTCTTCGCCTGTTTTGATAGATTGATTAAAACTATTTCAGAATTTTGCAAGAGCCTTTCGCTCCTTTCTATATAGTTTTAATCCTTGTAAACTGTTCCCCTTCGCCATGTAATAGGCTTTCCCTATCTCGGACTACTACGAGAACTCCGTTACCTTGCGGAATATTCAGAGTCAATACTCATAGCCAATTGGCGTTTCCGTTTAGGTAATCCCCAGTTAGTACAGTAAATATAGGAAGATTGTTGTCGGATAGTTCTTTCACGCTTTCATTACATCTGTAACTGCGTTAATCCTCAAACGAAAACCATTGCAATCTGATTCACGGATTCAGTTACAACACCTTTGGAATATTTTCCGATTATCCCAAAGTAGGATTAATGTTAGGTTTCAGTTGGCTTTCCTAACAGTGAACCATAGCACCGCTTACGCTCGAACTTCAAACATTACAGTCTTTATCCTCATACAATCCTTTATGCCTCGATATTCAGTCGCAATCTTACCAACTGATTGACTTATACCTTTACAACCATGCTACACTCCCTGTTCACTTTCGATTCCAGATAAGGTTGTTGGCATTACCCCAGTTTTCTTAGGGTATCGCTACCTATTTACGCAATATTTACTGCCCATCTTGGGCGCACAATGAAATGATTTCCTCCACCAAGTGTACCAATACTCTTTTGAGCACGTTGTAATGTGAACGGGGCTCTTACACTATCAAAATCAATTATTTTTGAAAATCTATGTTCCTTATCTCGAATACGAAAACCACTTGGGACAAATTTACGAATTGTTTCGTCTAAGTGATCGAAGTTGATTTCCTCTTTCTTCTTATTAATCATAACAACTTCCATGCCACAACCAATATCGTACTTACCTCCCAGTTTCCTGAAAGAGTGGACTATACCTTCTCTACAGTCATCGAGATACGCAGTCTCTACTGTAGGCTCACCGTATTAATTATTCCTCTTCAACTCAAAATGGATGAGGAATAATTCTGTATCTTAGTCTGCTAACCTGATACAAGTCTCTGAACCATTCGATTATGTCACCATAACCACTGGCTGCTGATTGCCCTCGCCTTTTATCGTTAGGGTTCCCAGTCAATTGAGTGAGTAGTTTAAAGTCTGAGCCGATTAGTTAACCCCGACTAAATTAGGAACGATTTTATCTTGAATTGTCATTGTTGTCCCAATCGTACAACCTGCCCCTGCATGTGTATCTGGCATAATACGAATCTTGCTATCCTTTACGAACTCTTGATTACAAAGATCAATAATTTGACCTGCTGCTGTTTCTTCTACGTTAGTAGTAAATATTTTCGCTTCATTGTATTTCCCTTGTAATTTCAACATTTTCTATTTCCCCTTTCCTTTAGTTTCCACAAAACAGTACTCATATATATGTAGCAATATATTTATAATTATATTTTCCATCACTACATTTAATTTCCTTGTTTTTCCTAAAAAAAAGACACAGAGATTTCTCCCCATGCCTACTTATAGCTTTAAAAATTAACTACTGAATATTTTTATTGCGCTCTAATTGGTTTTGAATTCCTGACCTATCAATTTGAATCCAATACTCTGCAATTTTTCCATCTTCTACTCTATACACTGCACTTGCTATTTGAATTATTGGAAGTCCTGTAGGTTGATATCCATCAATTTCTCCTACATGCATACCTACTTGTTTCCAACGTACATATACTTTACTTCCTTGTACTAAAAATTCTTGAATTTCTAAAGAAAAATTACCATATACTTCAACCATCTCTCTTACATGTTCGGCATAATCTTCAGGTGTTCTACAAACTGTTTGTTCTTCTTCAGATACAATTTGATGTGCCAATACTTTTTCTGCCATTAATTGATTTGCATAGTCAGGATGATTCCCTGAACGTACTTCATCAAAAAATTTTCTAACAATTTGTTCTGGCGTCATTTTAAAACCCCCTTATTAAGAAATCCAATACTAATCATATCATAGTTTATTGTAATCTAACTATTAAAGTAAACTGATTCGTGTATACAATAAAAAGATAAAATCTCTTCTTTCTTAAGAAATTCCACTTGTTCCCCCTGAAAATTCACAATAATAATTATCTACTTCTTCACCGCATGAATATAATGCACCGTTTCAAAAGCTTTCAAATAATCGTTTCGACCTTCAAAATATAATGTATGGATATCCTCTGGTGATAAGTGCTCATAAATGAGTAAGCCCGCCTTCTCTAACAGTACTTCCATTTCGGTATAAGAATAACACGCTGTCATCGGTTCTCCACCTACCGAAGCCATTTTCACCATTTTTTCAACTCGATTGGACAGCCCTTTTTCTGTAAATAAGTTTTCATCCGGATAATCGAAAACGATAGAACTTCCTACTGGAACCATTTTGAATAAACATTCTATTAAACTGGAAAGTTCCTCTTTCATTAAATAATACGTAACCCCTAACAAGCTGAAGAAAGTCTTTTTATTTTCAAATCCTTCATTTATTAATTCTTGTTTAGAGAAATCCTTAGTGAAATCCATTGAAACAAAATGAAGATTATTTGGAACTTCAAGTTCTGCTTCTTTTATTCTTTCCTTCTTAAACTGCTGTGTAGAAGGATGATCTACTTCAAATATTTCTATATTATTCTCTAATTCTCGGTGTCTAAAACTGAACGTGTCTAAGCCTGCACCGAGTATGACGTATTGCTTTGCTCCTAATACCATCTCATGTAGCAATACTCTTTCACAATAGGCTGCACGTGCTAAAGGTGTTGGTGACAACTGAACTTGCGTAATCCATTTTAATATTTCTTTTGGATTGTCTTGAAACTGCTCTGCAATGTCTTTATTGAAAAAATGTATCCCTTGAACCATGTTCATTTCAATATTGTTACGCTCTTTTTGTGAAATTAAATCTTTAGCTACATAATCATCAAAGATTTTAGGACTATCAAACTCACTATGATACGCCCTCCCGAAAGCTGATACTAACGACGTTACACTTGCTTCACCTTGTTTCATGCACATACACTCCTTCATTTTCACAACAAAAATAGGGTTCCCCTGGCCAGGAGAACCCTATTATACACGTTATTTTCATATTGGTAAATTATAGCATAAATAAGTTTTTTTGTCAAGTTCTCAGCTCTCTTTAACACTTCAATAAATTGTATGTTTTCAAGAGGAAAATTGAAATTACATACAGAATATTCCTATTTTAATGAACAGGTCCTTTTGAAAATACAGAAAAAACACTCTAAGGTGCCTTTCTCCTACTTCATTTTTCATATCAATAGAGGATTTTCATCAGTTTAAATATCGAATATTCTAAATTATTCATTCATTCTTTTTTGAGCAGTATTAGTATCTTGAGATACTGGTATGTGTTCGGTAGCTCTAGATAAACCTGTTTTTGGCATATTAACATAGATCGCTTCAGAAGCACCTTTTTCTATTTGATAGGTTTCGTGAAAAACACCGACACTCCCATTATCTTTAATCTTATTATTGTATGATTTCCAAGCATATGAATGGTTTTCTCCGTGAGCATAGTTTACTAATTCGTCGAATCCCTTCCAGTATTGAATTAAAATTACTTTTCTCCAACTAAATAAGAATTCTGTATGTAAGAAACCCCATTGTGGGTTTTGATACAATTCTTTAATCATAGGTCCCATAGCATTAAAAACTGGTATCCACTTCCAAAATTTTAATAAGTTGTTAATACGCATACCAATAATAAAAACAACAAATTCTTTATCCTTGCTATTGGCTATATGCCTGCCGTTAAAAATTTTAGCTCCCACTTTAATCCCCCCCTTTTTTACTGAACATAAATAATGTGCAGCTCCCAAATAAACCATAACACTTTCCTAATAATTTTCCAATTACTTTAACATAGATTATGAAAGGCTGTACTTAACAATAAAAGGTATATGTTTCCCACCTTTTTTATTATTAACAGCTATCATTAACATTTGCCCTAGATCTCCTTTTCGCCAGGAACATTTCCATACTTCAGGGCTTTTTTAAAGCTTCAAATGATTGTTCCTTATGCTTCACCTCGAAAGGAATAAACGAAATTAAATTTCCTTCTAGATATATCTATTTCAATAATCATAGTATTGCTGCCTCCTTTCTAAACAGAATATTTTTAGTTCATTTGAGTTAAGACAACATCACATCACAACACACTCCTTCACATCTTTTACAAGATTAGCGTTCAAACAAAGCTGATCAACTCCCCTACTCTATAAAGTAAATAATAGAATTTAAAAATTACATACTCATAGATTATTATGCAAATACTTCCTCTGAGCGCCGCACATGGTATATAATAATAAAATAATCTACTTCTATATGCTCAAGTCTACACAAAACAGCTCATGCATATGAAAGAAAAGAGGTACAAAAATATGAAAACAAAACAAACAATCGCTGCGTCTACACTAGCTTTAGCAATGATTGCGGGATCTACCCCTACTCATGCAGAAGTAAATGATGCTACTGCTGGGCAAAGTACTGGAGATCGCTTAGCTGAGATTAAGCAACATAGACAAGAGTTAGATGCGAAATTGCAGCAGCACAAAGAAAACGTGGATCAAACATTGAATGAACTTAACCAAGTTAAGGAAAATGTTGATACAAAGGTGAATGAACTACATGAACGTAAACAAGTTGCTGATGAAAAAATTAGTGAGATTAAACAGCAGAAACAAGAGTTAGATGCAAAACTTCAGCAAGACAAACAAATCGCCGAGGATAAAATCGCTGAAATTAAAGAGCATAAAAAACAAGTAGATGAAAAAGTTGCTGAAATTAAAGAGCATAAGCAAACTGTTGATGAAAAGGTTAACGAGATTAAAGAGCATAAACAAACTGTCGATGAAAAAGTGAATGAAATTAAGCAGCATAAAGAAAATATCGATGCAAAGGTTAATGAACTTAAGGAAGTTAAAAAACATGTAGATGAAACATTAGCTGAGTTAAAGAAAGCGAAACAAACTGCTGAGGACAAACTTGCTGAAATTAAAGAAAATAAGCCGAATACCGGTAACACGTTAGAGGAACTTAAGAAAATCAAACAAAATTTAGATAGTCTTTCATCTAACTTAGAACTAGCTAAACAAGATATAAAAAACAAACTAGCTGAATTACAAGAAGCTAGACAAGATTTACTAAATAAAATAAACGAAATCAAACAAGCGAAACAAACTGTTTCAGACGATTTAACAAAGAAAAAACAAGACTTAGATATTAAAATAAACGATTTTAAACATACTGAGAAAAAAATTGATGACAAATTAGCTGAGATACATACAACAAAGCAAAATGTAGATAACAAGATTAATGAAGTATCACAACCTAAACAAACGAAAGTGGATAATAACACTACTGCTACTGTTCCTGCAAAAGATAATGCTAGAGAACTTCCTAACGCTGGTAGTGAGCAATCAAGTAACGTTCCACTCGGAATGTTATCTGTCTTAGGCGGCGTTTTATTACTTTCTCGCAATAAAATTAAAACGTTATTCTCAAAATAATGCTATTATAACTATCTTAAATTATTAATAAAAAGGACAACAGCGTTTATATGTACTGTTGTCCTTTTTCATTGTTTAATTTTGTATTAACTGCCCATCTCTAAGCGTCAATATACGATCACATACATCAAGCATTCTTTCATCATGTGTAATCATAATTGCTGCTTTTTGACTTTCTTTCACTTCACGTTTCATCATTTCAACTACTTCACGTGCGCGTTTTGAGTCTAAGCTTGCAGTTGGTTCATCAGCTAATATTAAATCTGGATTGTTCATGAAAGCACGAGCGATTGCTACCCTTTGTTTTTCCCCACCAGATAGTTGATTTGGATAATGAGTTTTTCTTTCGCCTAATCCAAATGCCGCTAATAAGTGATCAGCACGTTTTTCAGATTCTTGTTTGTTGTATTTTTTTAGCTTTGCAATGTAAAGCAATTGTTCTTTTACATTTAAATATGGAACAAGATTTGCGAACTGGAAAATGAAGCCAATTTTTTTCAAACGAATGTCTGTCATTTCCTTTTCTGATAACTTCGTAATATTTTTCTCACGAATGTAAATATCCCCTTTTGACGGTGATAGTAAAGCACCCGCGATTGATAATAACGTACTTTTCCCTGATCCAGAAGGACCAACGATTCCGATAAACTCTCCAGCTTTCACATCAAGCGATATCGGATGAAGGGCTGTTACTTCAGTATTCCCTTCTCCGTACACTTTACTTACATTGTCTAATTTTAATAATGAAGTCATTACATCCCGCCTCCAATTGCTTCTAATGCATCAACTTTTAATACTTGATATAACGAAATAAGTGTTCCTAAAATACTAATTACGATAAAGATTGCTGCATATTGTGCAATCATCGGTGTTGTTAATAAGAACGGCATACCTGCTGGTAAAATTTGTTCTAATCCTTGTACAAGAACAATACTGATTATCATCGCCACAACTGATAAGAATAACGCCTGTACGACTAAGCTATTTGCTAAATAAGAATTTTTCGTACCGATTGCTTTTAATACACCTAATTGCTGTGTTTTTTGTAATGTAATTACGTAGAAGAATACACCAATTAGTAACGCAGCGATAACAAGTAAGAACGCAATGATCATCGTTAATGTTCCTTGCTCTTCTTTAAATCCTGGAATACTTTGTAATACTTCTTTTTTGTCGATAACATGTGCATTTTTAATGTCTTTATCTGTATTAAGTGCAATTGCACTATAATCTTTTTGGTTTGGTTGTGAAATAGCGCCCCATACGTCTTCATTTACATAAACGACTGGTGTATGGCTAAACATTTGATTTTTCGTAAATCCAACGATTTTAAATTCTTTCTTTGAAACAGGATCAATAATTGTATCCCCAATATCGATTCCTTTTTCTTTAATTGATTCATCAGCAACCATTTCGTTGTTTGCTGTACCTAACTTCTCACCTTCGACAATTTTCGGTTCTAAAAATGAATCGCGTTCACTTGAGAAAATAGCGACATCAACTTTTTTCGAACTACCTTTCTTTTCATAAGTTGAATTTTTTACACGAAACGGAACGGCCTCTTTCTCGCCTACTTGATTTACTACGTTATCTACATCATCTTGCTTAATTTGTGAACGAAGTAATTTATTTTCCGCATCATCCGCTAGTACAAATTTATTTGCCTCCATATTTTGAATCGATGAAGCATTATCATATGATAATCCATTTGCTAATCCTGAAATTACAAGGACTAAAAATGATAATAACACCATAATAAGTCCGATTAATCCATATCTTAATTTTGATTGTTTTAATTCACGCAGAGCTAAAAACATTTCGCTCGCTCCTTCCTATTACTTTCTATGCACTTATCATAAAAAAGAAATATGAACGGAATATGAACAGAAGATTACAGAACGGAAATTGAATTTTCAGAAAGTATTGAAAATAACTAAAATCCTTGATACAATTCAGTCAAATAATCTTGACCGAGTAATTTAATTTGAGGAGTTGATCATTTTGAAGCCCATGTTAACACTAACTACTTATAGCCAACTAAAAGCAATGAGCGATCCACTACGTGTCGAAATGATGATGCGTCTATGCGAACGTCCTTATACAGGACAACTACTATCTGAGAAATTCGGCATTTCAAGGGCGAAAATTCATTATCATTTAAAAGAATTAGAGAAGAATGGTTTTATAGAGATCGTTTATACAGAAGAAAAGAATGGCATCGTTCAAAAGTTTTATCAATCTGTCGCTAAAGGCTTCACACCTGCCGCAGACCTATTACCTCATTTAGAAATATTAAGCGAATCAGGTCGCCAAATCTTTTTACAAATGACGGAAAGAACGAAAAGCCATATTCTCGCTGCACCAGAAGAAGCTTTTACATTACGAAAAGTAAGCGAAGACCCAGCTGAATGGAATTACGTTTCATCCTGCTGGGAGTTTGATGCCACGCCAGAACAATTTCAAGTGTGGGTGAAAAAGTTTTATGAAGTGATGGCTGAATTAAACGAGCTCACAAAAGATGCGGATAAGGATCCAAATAGTAAAGCTTATTACATTTCTACTACTGCACTGCAAATCGATGAGCGAGCAATGCGGCGATTTGTTAAAAAAGAAGAAAAATAAACTTGTCGATGTTTGTCGGCAAGTCGATATCTCATGTCGAAACGTCGATATAATCAAAGTTGTGTTCGATATATCCTGATTTACGTCGATATAATTTCATTTACAAAAAAATCGTAATACGATTTTTTTACACCAACGGTCAATTTTATTTTACCGAATAATTTTTTCATAAAGGAGTAGATTAAATGGACGTATTAAAAAACCGGAATTTCCTCTTATTATTTTTAGGGAGAATTTTTACAAACATAGGAGATAGTTTGTATTATGTAGCAGCGATGTGGCTCGTATATGAACTTAGTGGTAATCCTTTTTATTCTGGATTGGCTGGTTTCCTTACATTATTACCTTCTGCATTACAATTTCTTACTGGTCCATTCGTTGATAGATGGTCAATCAAAAACACCCTCGTCATCACACAAGTTCTGCAATGCATTCTTATATTAATCATTCCTATTACACACTACTTCGATCTATTAACAGTTCAACTACTACTCATCATTATGCCCATCGTAGCCTTTATCGAACAATTCGCCTATCCCGCACAATCAAAAGCTTTACCACTTCTACTGCATAAAACACAATTATTAAAAGGAAACTCACTCTTTTCATTTGCATATCAAGGCATTGATTTAATTTGCACGACTCTTTCTGGAATATTAGTAGCACTACTTGGCGCAATCACTTTATATGTAATTGACTCCTTTACATTCGCGATTACTGCCCTTTTGTTCTTTTCATTAAAAATGCCGAAACAAGCAGAAGCCAATACATCGCTTTCCACTAAACAATATTTCTCTGAATTAAAAGAAGGCTTTTCAATCGTCTTTCGTTCATTAATGGGCGTCTTCTTAATCGGTTCAGTTGTCGCTAATTTTTCAATTGGTATGACGATGGCGATACTTCCTTCTTTCGCTGATTCTTTAGGTGGCGTGAAATTATATGGCTTCTTTTTAGCCGCTATATCAGCCGGCAGTTTAATCGGAGCACTATTCAGTTCATGGGTTGGCAAACGTAATGTTGGCCGTGTCTCCATTATTAGCTTTGCAGCTGGCGCTGTCTTTTGGTTTCTCTCTACGATTGTACCGTTTCAATGGCTGTCTATTTTCTTATTCGGCTTAGCTTGGATTCCAATTGGTGCTACCAACATATTATTTGCGACGATCAGTCAAATGGCTATTCCAAATCAATATCTTGGACGCATCAATTCAGTCATGCGAAGTATGGGCACAATTGCTATGCCGTTCGGCTCTTTAATTGGCGGATATACTGCAAATGTATTTAGTAGCCAACTCATTTTTGCGCTCGCTAGTATCGGGATTTTATTTATTTCTCTCGTATGGCTACTTCATCCGAAATTACGTTCACTGCCGAAAGCTGATGAAATTACAGCGGATACTTTTGGGGTTCGGTTTAAGGAAGAACATGGGAAAGGTGCGGCTTTATAGTAAAAATAAAGTATTATCTAATCCGTAATGTGTAGAGATAATAAAGTTATTTAATTTTAAAAGCTCAAACAAGCATACCCCCGTTCTAAATTTAGGACTGGGGTAAAAATATAGTTGCTTAATTTTGTATGTAAGATACTTCACTACACTAAAAATAAAACAATAAAGTCGTTTAAAAATCTAAGTTTTATTCAACAATAACGCCTTTAATGGAATAACTAGAACGCTCAGTCAACGATTTGATGGCCATGCCCCCTGCATTTTCCTTAATTGAATAATTTGGCCTGTATGATAAGCATCATGAAGCATGATGTCTAGTAATTTACCCTCAAGTGAATTTTGTTCAAGCTCTTTTTCGGAAATTGCACTCAACACCTGTCTTAAATTACGTTGAGCATTTTCAGAACGTTCAACGACTTTCTTCCATTCCTTATCACCATTAGATTGATTGGTAAGATAAAAGGTTTCATCACCGTCGAGATTATGTGTCCATTCACGGCCTTCCAAGTTTGCAGCAAGTCTCTCTTTGTAATAAATGAGATGATTAACGTTCTCCCAAATGGTTTTCATTCCCTCTCCAGGTGGTTTCCAGATAGCCTGTTCGGCTGTAAGTCCTTCTATAGCATGTTTAAACGGTGCATACCAACTCTCTTTATCGAATGTTGAATCTAGTACGTTTAAAAACAAGTCAATTCGTTTCAAATTAATCTCCTCCCTAAATAGTTAAAGTTTCAATAAAATCCTTATAACTCTGTAGGGATTCTACATTTTCAAATAAACTTCCTGCTAATTTTATTCCACAAACTGACCCAATTGTGGAATAGAATGACTCGCATTTTTCAAACAACTCTTTTTCACTTTACACGTAAGTGAAAATATATCGACCAATCAACAAAAAGAAGAGGCTGTTCCAAAACAACCTCTTCCCTTACAGTTATTTCGGAAGTTCAACGCGAACAGTCGTCCCTTCCCCTTTCGTACTATATACCGAAACGTTTCCGTTATGGAGTTCAACGATTTTCTGCACAATCGATAACCCTAAACCGCTACCTTCTACGTTTCTTGCCCTTGCTGTATCCACTTTGTAAAAACGATCAAATATACGATCCATTTCTTCTTTTTCCATGCCGATTCCGCTGTCTGATATAGAGATCATAACGCTAGATTCTAATTCTTCTACAACAAATTCAATTGTCCCACCATCGTTTGAAAACTTAATGCTATTCGTAAAAATATTACTCCATACTTGATGAAGTAAGTTTTCATCACCTTTTATGACGATGTCTGGCACATCAAATTCAACAGCTATATCTTTCTCACGCCATTTCCATTCGAGCATAAAAATGACGTCCTTAATTTGCTTTTGTAGATGGAATTCTTTTATTCGCAAAACCTTCTCCTCTTTATCTAATGAAGCGAGCGTAAGTAACTGTTTACATAAACTAGACATTCGCTTACTTTCGCCCTCAATAATTTTCAAGTAATGTTTTCTTTCCTCTTCACTCATACTCTCTGACTGTAATGTTTTCGAAAAGCCTTGTATAGAAGAAAGTGGCGATTGAAATTCATGAGAAACGTTAGAAACGAACTCTTGTCTCATTTGATCTAATTCTTTTATACTCTTTGTCATCTTTTGAAAATTAGTTGCTAGCGTACCGATTTCATCTTTTCGATTTTCATCTAATTCGATATCATATTCACCACTTGCAATCTTTTGAGTCGCTTTCGTAAATGTTCGAATAGGACGAACGATATAACCTGCTGCAATCGCTATAAAAATAATACTTAATAAAACGATAAACCCAAGTAATACCGCTAAGAAAATTCTCATCTCGCCAAACTGTTGCTGAATGTCAGGACGAATAAATAAAGCGTACTGTTTATCACCATGTTTTAACGGGACACCGACACTATTAATTAATTCATTATCGAAAAATCCTGTAATAAACAAGCGGGTTGGATAGGTGGAAACACCATTATACGTTTCACCTTGCAGTACTTTATGAACTGTAGCATCACTAATTGTTATCTTACGAAACGCATTCCCGATACGCTTTCCATTCTTTTGGTCATCTACAATATAAATTTCATATCCTAATTTCGCAATAGACTGTAAGTATGCCTCTTTATTTTCTTCACTTTGCTTTTCATATAATGATTTTACTTCCTCAGCATACATTAAAATCTTTTCACTATTGTAAGGTTTTAACTTCACTTGATAGTACACATTTGTTAATAAAAAACCGATAATACTACTAAGTAGCATAATCCCGACCGTCATAAAAACAAATCTAGAATACAATGATTTCATCTTATTTCAACTCCAACTTATAACCGAGTCCGCGCACTGTCGTAATTTGAAAATCGTCTGTTCGTTTTGAGAAACGATCTCGTAGTCTCTTCACATGAACGTCAACCGTTCGCTCGTCCCCTTCAAAATCCATTCCCCATACTAGCTCAATTAATTCTTCTCTTGAAAATGTTCTTCCGGGATAACTAGCAAGCTGTGATAATAATTCAAATTCCTTTAAAGGAAGCAAAATCGTTTGACCGTTACACTTTACTTCGACACCTTTTCGATCAATTGTCGTTCCGTGTAGTGTTATAATGTCAGCACTCAGCATTTGATAACGACGTAATAAAGCTTTCATACGAAAAATTACTTCAGCCGGTTCAAATGGTTTTACAATATAATCGTCCGTACCAGAAATGAATCCTTTTTCTTTATCCACTAACTGATCTTTCGCCGTTAATAAAATAACAGGAATATCATGATACTTCCGGATTTCTTCACATAACGTATAACCATCAACAAACGGCATCATAATGTCTACGATTGCAAGATGAATATTTTCTTCCTCTAATACACCTTGCGCTACCTTTCCATCTTCAGCCTCAAAAACTTTAAACCCCTCTTTTTGTAAATGGTAATGTAATAACTCTCTAATATGCTTGTCATCATCAGCTAATAAAATATGTATCATCTTCATTAAACCCTCTCTTGTTCATCCTTCTACATTCTTACATTAAGAAACAATTGGATTTTTTGCAAGAAAAAGAAAAACAATTACAGCATTAATTTTTTCATGGCAATGAGCTAAATTTTAAAATCCATTAAGTGAAATTATTGAGGTTATCAAAGATACTACGCATTAGAACCGCAATACAGTACAACAGATCGTATGATAATGTAGCTTTGGAATAAAGGTTCATAAATAATACCTACAAGCCAATATTTTACGATAAATAAAAAGAATCCATTTTGAAATAGATTTTAAATAGACTAAACTAAGAAGAGGATATTACGTTCAATATATGAGTATATATCCTCTTTTCTTATAAACATTAGATTACTTATACAGATAATAAAAATAAAACTCTATATGTATACTGAATTCAGAAAAGTTTGTATAATTTAGGTAGCTAACGTATCTCATAACGGAAAGCGTTGTGAGGTCTTTAGACTGAGCGTTAATTTTTTTAGGGGTAAAGTGCTATGAGAGTACAAGAGGTTCTCATAGAGAATAACAACAAAGGATACATATTACTGGATCAAAAAGGATTCCCTGTAATAAATCATTTAGGAGGTGACAATTATTAATGAAACAACAAGAACGTATTATCTTTCGTGAGGTTCAGCGACCACAACAAATTTGGGTATGGATACTCATATTTGGGATCGCAGCACTGATGTGGTATGGATTCATTCAACAAATTATCCTTGATACCCCGTTTGGAGATAAACCAGCTCCCAATGGTGTGTTAATTGCTTTGTGGTTGTTTTTTGGGATTGCCTTTCCTGTATTAATGCTTGGGGTATTGAAACTGATTATAGAAGTCCGTGAAAAAGGTCTTTATGTTCGTTTTGTTCCTTTTCATTTTCAATATAAACAGTACCTTTTCAAAAATATATGTCACTATGAAAGCATTACTTACAGTCCACTAAAAAGATTCGGAGGATGGGGAATTCGTTTTAACCTTAAGGGTGAAACGGCCTATAACATGAATGGAAAGAAAGGTATAGAGTTAAAGTTGAAATATAACACAGTGGTAATCGGCACTCAAAAACCGGACGAATTAAAAAAAGCATTGGACTCGGCACAAAAAGCATAATGAAAATTAATCGTCAACAAACGGGTATCATTGTAGAATAAGAAAGGACATTACATATTAGTCATATAAAATATATAATGTCCTTGAATTTATTTGTTTTTTTAAAATTTAGGTCTTGATAATTAAGTGATCAAAATAGATTCTCATATTTTCACATTAAGATTATTTCAATAAAAAATATTGCTCATTTTCTGCCTTTTTAAAAACTAATTCTAACTCTTATTAAGCCTTAGAAATATCAACAAATCCTTCTCCAAACACATCACGAACATCGTGTATAGCGATGAACGCAGCCGGATCCGTAGTTTGAACAATCCGCTTTAGCTTCACTACTTCTTGCTTATTAATAACAATATAAAGAATTTCCTTCGGAGTTTTTGTGTAATAGCCATGACCTGAATACACAGTAACCCCTCTGCCCATTAAAGTAGTCACCTTTTGAGCAATTTCATTCGGGTTATCAGAAATAATCGTAATAGCCTTTTTCGGATTTAAACCTTCAATTACAAATTCCATCACTTTCGTTCCTACGTATAGCATAATAATTGTCAGCATCAGTTTTTCTGCACCAATGATGAAATAAGATGAAAACGCAACGATTAAATCGAAGAACAGTAGACCATAGCTAATGCTCCAACCTAAATACTTATGTGTCATCCTCGCTAAAATGGTAGTACCTGCTGTTGTTCCGCCAACACGAATAATTAGACCAATCCCGCATCCTATAAATATTCCTCCGAAAATGGCATTTACCAGCATTTCATCCGAAGTAATATACCAGCCCTCTGTCAAATGAAGAAATAGCGAGTTAGTAACTACAGCAATGATCGTATAAATTGTTGTTATCTTATTCAAAAATTTATAGCCAGCTATTAACAAAAACGCGTTTAGAATTAAGTTAACTAAGCCTGGTGACCATTCAAATAAATAGTAGGTAATAATCGTGATACCCGTTACTCCACCCTCACCAAACTCGTTCGGGATAACAAACAAATTCACACCTAACGCAAAAAGAAATGCACCAATAATAATAAAAATAATGTCTGTCGTTCTTTTTTTCATACAGTACCTCACTTCTTATGTAAATATTTATTCTGCCATAAACTCTCACCATTATATCGTGGAATATTCAAATCGAACAGTGGTTTGTTTTTATTTTAATATAGGATGACAAACAAATTCCCCCTAAATCCGTATGTAATTAAAAAAGTAAAATAACTGTATTTATTATGTACTACAAATAAAGTTTTGATTTCACATACAATTCACGCTAAAAAATGTATATGAACACTCTCACTCGCACAAACTTCGAATACAAAACAAATAGGCGAAGCTATAGAATAGACTTCGCATCAAGCATTTGATCACAGAGATTTATATGAGATTTTATATTCATACACTCCAGAAATAAATTTACTTATCTTTCTCCATATATTCTTTAATCTTTCGTTCTTCCCACTCTTTTCCGAATATCCCAATTGGAAAAGTTGTCAAACCGTGTATAACGATACCGATTCCCCAACCTCCAAGTGGATATAAAAACCATAATTTACTTGAATCAGAGCTTATATTTATAAAAAAAAGCATCAAATTAACTAGTATATAGACCGTTAAATGAATGTAAAACGCTTTTAAATTCTCCATCCTTTTTTTAGCTCGTAAATAAACCTCATCTCGCTCCACCCTTAAACACCTCTTTCATTATTGTATTTTTTAAACTCGCTCCGATTTAAACATCATATTCTAATCGAAAATCCCTTATTCTCAAAAATTCACAAAAAAAAAAAGATCGTCTTCGTTGCAGAAAAATTGCAGGTACCAGTAGACACCCTCCTTTTTGTTCGTAGTACGATACTTTACGAAAAAAATGAAAAATCAAATTTTATAATAGAAATAAAATCTTTAAATCTGTATAATAAAATAGAAAGTGACATTTTAATACAGAAAGGTTTTGATAACATGCTAGGTATCGATGTCAAAAAAACAGATAAAGAATTAATTATTTCATGGCAACTAGCTAAGGTTCAAATTCCATTAAGTGAAATTATTGAAGTTACAGAAGATGAAACCTATGCTGGTGTAGAAGAAAAAAACGTAATCCGAATTGGAACAGCATACGCTACAACAGATCGGATTTTAATCAAAACAGTAAAACAAAATTATCTATTATTTACGACGAATAGAGTCGCAATTTTGAATAAAATTAATGCATAAGCAGTACGCTAAAACACTTGTCTGTATATTTTTATCCAACTCAACTGTATACCCGCATTTTTAAAATTATTATAGATCCAATGATGTACCTTAATCCCGAATATAAAATAAACAAAAGGTACCCATCAAATTATCATACACATGATCATTTGATGGGTACTGCATGATACATTTGTTATTTACAGAAGTCTAATTAAGACCAAATCCAAACATCATCATTATTTTCAACGTTGCTCTTTACCTCATAAACCTTTTCGATATGATCCGTTGTGTTCCAGTTAATAGAACTTCCGCCCCAGCCCACATACTTCATATCAATTTTTACTTTCTCACCCGTATTGAATACTTGTCCCTTTGTTAAGAAAACATCAATAATAACTTTCTTCCCGTTTAGCGATGGATACTCAACTACGACATATTTAGTAGAAACGTCCCCCTCATCTTCCATCGTTCCTACTTTTGATACTTCTCCAATTACATAATCAGGTGAGCCATCTTCTTTCATGTGCATGCCTAACTTGTTTGTTGTATTTTCAACTGCAGTTGCAACCATATATTCTGTAAAATTACGCATCATAGATCCAGTAGCTTTTACTTCATCCCCTACTTTCACATTTGAACGTGAATCAATATAAACACTAACAGGTTCTTCGTATTGCTTAGATTTAACGATAATCACACCATTATCCACTTCTACTACTCGCCCTTCTAACGTCGAGAAATTCGACTCAATAGAAGCCGCACTCGCTTTTGACAGTTCTAATCCTGGTAAATTCGTTCCTGATAATGCTGCGATCCCTAAAGCACCTGCTAAAATTAATTTTTTCATACCCATTATGAAACATCTCCATTCATGATGATTTTATTTTTTCGATTGGATACGACCAACCTGTAACTATTATAGTTACAGACAATAAGGAATAGCAACCATCTTTCTCATGCAATGTTGCATACTGTAATTTTTAAATTTAAATCGATTATTCCTATATTCAACACGAATGCCAAATCCTTGCATAACAGCAGGTAAACTGATTGATGATGAAGAAACTAATGTCATGCATCATATTTTTTCAATGCTACATTTTGTATAATCGTAGTCCATTAAATTATGTAGGAGCGGAATTAAAATGTTAATGAAACCAAAAAGATTACAGTCGGGAGATATTGTGGCAACAGTAAGCCCTTCGTGGGGAGGATCAGGTGATTCTGAGCTAAGATGGCGTTATGAGCAAGGAGTAAAAAGATTAGAAAAAGTTTTCGGTCTTAAGGTTGTCCCAATGCCAAATAGTTTAAAAGGTAGCGAATTCATTTATAACAACCCAGAGGCTCGTGCGAAAGATTTAATGACAGCATTTAAAGATACGCGCGTGAAAGCAATCATTGCGAATATTGGCGGAGAAGATAGCATCCGTTTACTTCCTTATATAGATTTTAATGTGATACGTGAAAACCCGAAAATTTTTATGGGGTACTCTGACGTTACCGTTTCACATTTATTTTGTCATAAAGCAGGAATTTCTTCTTTTTACGGTCCAGCAATTTTAACCGATTTTGCCGAAAATGTAGAGATGGATCCATATACAATTGAAATGGTGAATCGAACTCTCTTTTCAAATGAGAATATTGGCGAGATTCAACCAGCTCATGAATGGACGAGTGAGCGTTTAGAATGGATAGAGGCGAATAAGGATCAACGGCGTACGATGCAGCAAAACAATGGATATGAGCTACTTCAAGGCTCTACCACTGTACAAGGGCGTTTAATTGGTGGTTGTATTGAAGTACTGGAGTTTGCAAAAGGAACGGAGCTTTGGCCTGAGAAAAAGTATTGGGAAAATAGTATCCTTTTCTTTGAAACCTCTGAAGATCATCCAGAACCAAGTTATATAAAGTATTGGTTACGAAACTATGCTGCGCAAGGCATTCTGCAAAAAGCAAAAGGAATCATTTTTGGTAAACCGAAAGACGAAATGTATTATGAAGAATATAAACATGAAATACTGAAAGTTATGAGGGAATATAACTTAGAAGATTTGCCAGTTCTTTATAATTTAAATTTCGGGCATACTGAACCGAAGTTTATTTTACCTTACGGTGCGATGGCAGAAATTGATTGTGAAAATAGATCTTTCTCTATTTTAGAAAGTGGCGTGGAATAAAATAAGTGTGGGGTTTCCCCCCACACTTATTTCATTTCCTTTGCCTACTGATTAAAGAATAATCCCCGAAAAACTCCCCTTCATTACTTCCTTTTCAAGTTGATTCCTACATATAAACATCGCAATAATCTTTGTGCGATTTTTTTCATCTGGTTCAAATTGTTCAATGGTTACGTCACAACGAATCGTATCACCGCTAAAAACAGGACGTAAAAATTCAAAATCCATTTTGCGAGCTAGTACGTTATAATCACCACCCATTTTTGTAGGCAGCGTTGCTGTTAAAAGTCCTTGTACAACAAATCTCCCCTGCTCATCTGGTGTAACATGATGAACGCCCTCATCTTTAGATACTTCCGTAAATAACGCAACATCCTCTTTCGTAAAAGTTCGCTCAAAAGTGATTTTCTCCCCTACTTGCAATTCCATCCATACCCCTCCTCAAAAACACTTTTAAAATAAGAAAAACCGAAACTAAAAATCATTTCGGTTTTTCAAACTAAAGAAGTTTATTTTAACGAATGTACAAACAACCCACTACGAAGTTTCGGTTCAAACCATGTTGATTTCGGCGGCATTACTTCTCCAGCGTCTGCGATTGTTAATAAATCTTCCATTGATGTCGGATATAACGCGAACGCTGCTTTGTATTCACCGCTATTCACAAGACGTTCTAGTTCTTCTAATCCGCGGATTCCGCCGACGAAATCAATGCGTGAATCAGAGCGCGGATCATGTATTTCAAGCACCTGACTTACTAAATGATCTTGTAAAATAGATACATCTAAACGTCTAACAAGATCATTCGCATCAAATGTTTCCTCTTTCACTGTGAGCTTATACCACTTCTCGTTTATATACATGCCAAATGATTTTGGCTCATTTGGTTTATACGGTGAAACACCTGCTTCTTCCACATAAAAATATTGCGCAACTTGCTTTAAAAATTGCTCTACTGATAAGCCATTTAAATCTTTCACAACCCGGTTATAGTCCCAAATTGATAATTCATCATGAGGGAATAAAACAGATAGGAAGAAATTGAATTCCTCTTCTCCTGTGTAATTCGGATATTGCTCTCTTCGCATAACTCCTACTTTTGCAGCTGATGCAGAGCGGTGATGTCCATCTGCAATGTACAAGTTAGGGATATCTTCAAATGCATTTACTAAAGTCGTAATCACTTCTTCATCTGCAATCTTCCACGCAACATGCTCGACTCCGTCTTCTGCCGTAAATTTATAAATTGGCGCATGTTCTTCTTTCCAGCTTGCAATTAAACGTTTCACTTCTTCTTTTGTACGATAAGTTAAAAAGATAGGACCCGTATTTGCATCGCACACATCTACGTGACGAATGCGATCTAGTTCTTTTTCATGACGCGTTCTTTCATGTTTTTTAATTGTATCATCTTCATACTCGTCAATCGATGTACAAACGACAAGGCCTGACTGCGTTCTTCCTTGCATCGTCAGTTCATAAATATAAAGCGCTGGCTCTTCATCTTGAACGAACACTTCTTCTTGTATAAATTGCTTTAAATTTTCACCCGCTTTTTCATATACGCGATCATCATACGGTGAAAGTGCTGGATCTAAATCAATTTCTGCTTTATCAACATGTAAGAAAGAATATGGATTCCCTTTTACAACTTCTCTTGCCTCTTCACTATTTAATACATCGTAAGGTAAAGCTGCCACTTGCACAGCTTTTTCTTCTACTGGACGGATGGCCCGAAACGGTCGGATATTTGCCAAGTTCCTCTCTCCTTTACACAATCATTCGAACGGCTACAACACCTGTAATTTTGCTTATATTTTCCACAATATTCTCTTTAATTATATCATCAATACCATTATCAATATCAATCATTGTGTACGCCCAAGAATGTTTACTACGATTAATCATATCCGCAATATTAATATGATGTTCTGCTAAACATCCTGTAATTTGCCCTACCATGTTCGGAACGTTTTGATGCATAATCGTAATTCGTTTTTTTCCAATGTACGGAAGTTCTACGTTCGGATAGTTTACTGAATTACGAATATTTCCTGTCTCTAAATATTCACGTAATTGACGAGCTGCCATTACCGCACAATTTTCTTCAGACTCAGACGTAGATGCACCAAGGTGAGGCGTCGCTGTTACATTTTTCATCTTTATAACATTTTCATTCGGGAAATCTGTTACGTAATGTGTAATAATATCTTCTTCTAACGCTTTTTGAAGAGCTGTTTCATCTACAAGTTCTCCTCTTGAGAAATTGAATAGACGCATTCCTTTTTTCATCGTCTCTATAGCGTGTTCACCAACAATCCCCTTCGTTTGGTTCGTAAGAGGAATGTGTAATGTAATATAATCACAAGTTGCAAAAATTTCATCTAAACTAAATGCTCTTTGCACTTGCGTAGAAAGACGCCATGCTGTTTCAACAGATATATATGGGTCGTATCCGACAACGTCCATTCCTAAAGCTAACGCATCGTTCGCAACTAAAGCACCGATTGCACCAAGACCGATAACACCTAGACGTTTCCCTGCTATCTCTGATCCAACGAATTGCTTCTTCCCAGCTTCAACAAGCTGTGGTACTTCTTCTCCATCCAACTCTTTCGTCCAGCTCACTCCATTTATAATATTACGGGAAGACATAATAAGACTTGCGATAATAAGTTCCTTCACTGCATTCGCATTAGCCCCTGGCGTATTAAATACTACAATCCCTTTTTCCGTACAACGCTCAACAGGAATATTATTTACACCGGCACCAGCTCTTGCAATCGCCTTTAAATCTTCTGAAAATTCTTCTTGATGTAAAGAATAGCTGCGAAGTAAAATACCATCTGGATGACCTACTTTGTCTCCAATTTCATAGCGATTCCCATCAAAAATTTGCAAACCCTTTTCCGCAATTTGATTTAACGTCTGAACACGAAACATATCCCCATCTCCCTATCTATTCTCAAGCTCGAATTCCTTCATATAGTCTACTAATTCTTGTACACCTTGGGTTGGCATCGCATTGTAAATGCTAGCGCGCATACCGCCGACTGAACGATGTCCCTTTAGCGTAACGAAACCGCGTTCTTTCGCTTTTTGTAAAAACTGATTGTTAAGCTCTTCTGACGGTGTTGTAAACGGAATATTCATAAGTGATCGATACGTGGGATCAACTGGTGAAGTAAACAATTTAGATTCATCTAAAAAATTGTAAAGAAGTGAAGATTTCATTCTATTTTGTTCTTCAATCGCAGATACCCCGCCTTGTTCTTTCAACCACTCTAGTACAAGTTTCGTCACATAAATACTAAAGGATGGCGGTGTATTATATAGGGAGTTATTTTTACTGTAAGTTTCATAGTTTAGCATCGTAGGACAAGCACTACTTGCACTGCCAATTAAATCTCTTTTTATAATTACAATCGTTAAACCCGCTGGCCCTAAATTCTTTTGCGCACCCGCATATATGAGACCAAACTTCGTAACATCATATTGTTCTGATAAAATATTTGAGGACATATCCGCAACAAGCGGCACTCTTTCTACATGTGGAATATCCACATATTTTGTCCCCTCAATTGTATTATTTGTTGTAATATGTATATAATCTAGTTCTTCATCATTTGGTAAATCATCCATTTTAGGAATCGTAGTAAATTTCTCTTTTTCAGAAGAAGCAATCACTTGCACTTCCCCTACTTTTCCGGCTTCTTGCTGCGCCTTTTTAGACCATGAACCTGTCAGTACGTACCCAGCTTTTTTATACGTACTCATTAAATTTAACGGTATCATAGAAAATTGTAATGACGCACCGCCTTGTAAAAATAAAACTTCATAATCATCAGGAATGTTCATTAATTCACGAAGTAAGCTGCTGGCTTCATCAATAATACTTTGGAAATAAGAAGATCTATGGCTCATTTCCATAACAGACATGCCTGTCCCGTTATAATTTACAAGCTCCTTTTGCACTTTCTCTAAAACCGGCAAAGGGAGTATAGATGGTCCTGCTGAAAAATTATACACTCTCTCCATCACCCAGATAACCTCCCTATTTCTCATTTTTATTATTTTTTAAACTTTCTGAATTATAACCTATATACAATACACGGTCAATTTGTTTTCCGTTATTACGGCGTAAGACGCAATGGAATCGCTTGCATGTGCAAATATTTTTTTATATAAAGTGAGCAGAAAACATATCAACAAAACAACAGCCTAGATGCATAGTGCTCTCCTTTCAAATTTGATAGGTTCTTCTCTTATCTATTTTACTTTTTATACATTAGAAAAAGAGCGAATCTACATTCGCTCTTTTCCACATATTTATGGCCCAAAGCTTATCATCCAACCTAACATAAATCCAAATATAGAAAACAGCAGCATAAAAATAAATAAACTACATGCCCACAATGCATATTTTCGACTTTTGCTTTTTGTGATCATACCTATGACTGAGCACACCACTCCAATACCAACTATTTGCAGAAAACTTTTACCTATAAATGTTTCTTGAATAAGCAATATAATGTTCAAATACAATAACGCTAGAAAGGCAATAATTAATGAAATAGTCCCCATCCACGTTTCCTGTTTATACATATGATTCTTTCCTTTTTTTAAGAATGCCAATTCCATAACCTCGCTTCACCTACTTTCAATTTTCTAACTTTTTCGTGGCTCATCAATTTTTCAACTTCTACTTTAGGCCCAGTTACAACTGCCCCGTATGTTTTTATCCCATTTTTTTCAAGGAAAGAAATACGCTTTGACAACTCTAATACTTTCGCTCTAGATAGCTTCACTGCTAAATTTTCATGCTTCTGTAATGACTTTAACACATCAATAAATTGTTCCTCATGAGGTAAATCACTTACAAAAGCACCACTTGGACTTGAAATCATTTCTGCTGGAAAGCCAATCGGGGCTACATACATACCCTCTTCATTCGTTTGCTTCTCCTCTAATCCTGTATTAACGGCATACCACACAATATCAATAGTAGGAAACATATTCGTTACCTCTTGTACACTTAATAATTCTCTAAAAGATACAAATGCTTCTACAACAGATTCTTGCGGAAGACCCTTTAATACCTGCGCTTCTTCGCTACTATTATAGGACGCATTATAATTATTAGGATGAGACAACACCTCGTTATCTATATATGGGACTTCTGGAATTTTTTCATCTGTTGTATATTCACGGCTTACTTTCGTTGCTCTACTTAATACATAATCTGTTTTCTCTTCTCCTATTCGAATATCTTTCTTTCCTACCCTTTTATACAAATCAAAATGCAATTGCAAACTAAGCGGTAGCAATGTTTGCTCCATGTCCCTATCTTTCAAAAATACATTTGGTTCTGTTACACTTAACGTTTGATTTACTACATTCCGTATCTCCATTGCGTTTGTAGGTGCCACTGTATAATATAAGAGTGTAGATATATATAAAATAGGTTGAATAAGTAGTAAAAAAGTAAATACAATCAAAACATTCGTAATACGCGCTCTTTTTTTACCTATTTTCAACACTTGCTCCTGTTTTCCATCAGGAAGTGAAGCCGGTCTTTGATCAAGAGCTTCTTGTAACAATTCTTTATAATCATCTTGTTCAGAATGAGGTTTATCATTTGTCATTTTGACTCTTTTCCTCCTTTAACAATTCTTTTAATCTCTTTCTCCCACGAAATATGTGACTTTTATACGTGTTTAACTTTAAATCTAATACAGAAGCACCCTCTTCGTACGTTAATTGATGTACGTCATATAATAAAATAGCTTGTGCCTCTACCAGTGGTAAAGAGTGAATAATCTGAATTAACTTTTCGTAACTATTTTTTGCGACTACATACTCTTCTGTAGATTCACCTGCTTGTATTGTCTCTAATTCCTCCGTTCCTACAAAAGCTACTTTTTTCTCTTTCCTAACAAAATCAATAAACGTATGATATGCCACATTAAAAAGCCATGATTTTACCTTTTGGTTTTCATAGTCTTCTAGATAAAGATACGCCCGATAAAAAGTCTCCTGCATCAAGTCCTCCGCTACGTGATGGCTACGAGAAAGGGAAAATAAATACCGGTACACATCGTTTATATAAACCTTATATATTTCTTCAATTTCCATCCCCCTCCTCCTTTCATATATAACACGAATAAGCGCGTTAAAAAGTTGCATTATTTTTCCTTTTTATATTTTTTATTTATTAAAAAAGAAATAACATTTATAGATTTCAATAACTATTTACAATTATAAACAAAATATGAGATGTTATAACTGTAAATTCCTAAAAAAACTCCACATGTAGTATGTACGGAGATTATCTCATGGGTTATTTACAAATTATAGGTGGGGAATATTTGACGCTTATTTCATAAACATACAAAAAAGTGTTAAGTACATAATCGTACTTAACACTCTAGTAATAAAGTATAATAGCTACTTACTCGTAAAGAACCGATCAAAAATTTGATAAATAGCTGAAAGACCAAAGAGCCAATAAATAGTATCCACAAGCGCCGGCATAGAACCAAACCATTTCTCAACTACATTATAATCTAACGCTACAAACAACCAATTCAAACCGCCAAGAATCACCAAAATTACTGTAAGGTATGACAAAAATTTCATTATGATTGCCCCCTAGGTGATAAGATGGTGAAAGGCCTTTCACTAAAATATATGTAATGGATTCTAAAACTTACCTATTTTATAAAATTTATTTTCGATACCATCCATTAATAACTGCCTCTGCTTCTTTACTATGTATTTGATATGAATGATTACTATCATTAGAGCCAATAAACCAAATTGAAAAACCTTTAAAATACGGCTTCGGTTCTAATACATCTCGGTAAGCACGCCACCCGTTAAGTTGTACATCTTTTGAAAACACATTCGTAATATCTGGGTTCCACGGATTTTGCAGTCCAAGTTCACGTGCTGGTACATTAAATCCACCAAAATATACTGGCTTTCCTGTTGCTTTATGTAATGTCTCAAGTTGCTGAACGACATTTTGGCCACGATTATATACTGTCGTCGCAAATAAACTTTGTTTTACTTCTTCGTATGATGGATTTCTTTTTCCTGAAACTTCAAACCAACTATCAATACTTACGATGTCGACCTTTTTTAAATACGGGCGATTTATTTTCTCGTTAAATTTCGCCTCAAAAGAAGGATCCCAACTTGCAGTTAACCACCAGTTCATTTGATACAAAACATTTCCTTTATACTGCTGGCGAACAAAATCGATTGTATCATTCCAATATCCTTCTGCATATTCCATATTCACGAAATTAGAAGCGATTTTCAGCCCATAAATATTGTACTTACTTGTAATGGAATTAAAAATATCTTGTAAAACAACCGTTTTCCAATTCCAGAAGAAATCGTTAATATTACTCGGGTTCCATTCCGTCTCTCCAATATTTCCTTGCTGAATAAATGGGAATGGCTCCAGTATAACTTGAATATTACGCTTTAATAATTCTTGAATTAAAATAATAGCTTGTTTCTTTTGTGCCTGATTAATTACCATGTTAGCAGAATTCACATTCGGAATATCAACTTGAATCGGTACATTCACCGTATTTAAATTCAAGCGCTCTACATCAGCTAACACTTTCGCTACATTTCCTACTTCCCATACCGTTACGTTTCCTGATTTTATTTTTCCAGATTGAACAGTATTTACATCTGCCTGTATATTTCCTTGGAAACAAAAAGAAAACAACATGATACACACTCCTAAAATACTTACTAAACTCTTACTTTTCTTCACAAGTTTCCCCCTATAATTTTTGACATACTTGCTTATTCTATACAACGTTTCACATATATTCCATAAAAAAAAGAGTGGAATTTTCATCCATAAAAATGCTATTCATCCTTTATTCATACCTTATTCATACTAACCTCCTAAAAATAGTAAGGTAAATAAAAAAGGAGCGTATTTCCGCTCCTTTTTTATCTTTTCACGATTGAAGTTATTGAATTTTTTCTGATAATCTAACCACATCTATCTTTTCGCATAAATAAATTTTTATACTCATAAATGTATCAAAAAATTTTTATCTATATTCGCTTTTTGTTTGTATTACTTTTACATTTACTTCATTCGTATTACTTTCATATCTTTGAATATTCATGATTACACCTCCATTATATTTGTATATAACATCCGCCTAATTATGATATTTGGTAAAATTCACTATTCGAGACGTAATTATTGCAGTAATCAAGATAATAAGAGCAGTTATCAAGCCAGATTCTCCAATCCAAATCTCAGTTTGATATCCTGTACTTGCACGTGCGAAAGGTCCTTGAATAATGGCATTCCAAGTAGTATGGATGATAACCGAAGGCCAAACGCTACCTGTGATAAGTCGTAAATAAGCTGTAATATAACTGAATGGCACAATACAAAAATAGATGCCAAGTACTGAAAGAAGGACAGATGTTCCCTCTACATATAGACCAGCAATAACAATTGGAACATGCCACGTTGCCCAAATCAATCCACTAATAAGGATGGGCCGTGAAAACTCTGCATCGACTAGCCTTGTGAGCATATAACCTCGCCAACCCATTTCTTCTCCCAAAACTGGGATTAAGTTAAGCAAACTTCCTAAAATGCCGCTCAATACTACTAGATAAATGAAACTGAATGGTGCCGTTAGATACTGAAGCCCAAGTATATTGTAGATTGGTTCTAACATACCACCTTCGGGATGCTGAAACCCCGCAATTCCGCTCAACCAGGCGATAGAATAAGTAATTCCACAAATAATCATAGGTATTAGCAGAGCAAAACCAATCCCCTTCCATATCTTTAAGTTACCGAGACTAAAAGATACATCTTTAAACCCTTCTTTCAGTATTATGCGAGTCAAAATAGAAGAAAATGCTGGGGTAAACATATATACCACAATAAGCGGCATACTTTTAGTAATTATTACTACTACATTTAGGATAATAGAAGTAATGATTAAGATACTCAGAAAGAGTTGAAGTCCTATTTTAGCACGTTGGATTTTATCTTTATTGTGGAACGATTTTGCGTGTAATATCATTGTAATCCGCCCTTCCCCTTTAATTCACTTGTTTATCGAATTTACTTCTTGTCATTTCCACAGACACAACTTAGAATAAAAATATTTTGGCATACAGATTAATTCATCTTTAAAATCCCTCCCAAATTTATAATCTAGTCTTACTTGCGACTCATCAATGTAATTATTATTTATAAGTTGTCATAGCCGATAGTACAAAAGTGTAATGATTAGTCTATGACCTGTGTCAATTAACCTTATGACAATATGTAACTAGAAAATATGATATGGGATAGATAACAATTGAATTAAGGCAATTGATTCGTGCAAGTGCATGAATCAATCTCGCTTTTAAAAATAATTCAATTGAGGTGGAAAAAAATGAATAAGAAAAGAATAATTGCAATGGTTAGTACAGCTTTATTAGTCACAGGATGTGGAGAAGTAGGAAAGGCTCAAACAGTAGCAGTCGAAAATTCAGGCCAATCTATCCAAAAAAATATAGTTAAATCAATACAATCACAGGCTAACCCATTAAAAACGATAGAGCCGTCAAAACCATTTGAGGATTTAAAACCACTTAAGAAAATGATTGGGAGTGCACAATATGTAGGATTAGGAGAAAATACTCATGGAAGCTCTGAAATTTTCACTATGAAGTTTCGACTTGTGAAATATTTGGTTACTGAGATGGGTTTTACAAATTTCACAATGGAAGAAGATTGGGGAAACGGCTTAAAGCTAAATGAATATATCCAAACAGGAAAAGGAAACCCTAGGGAATTTTTAAACTTGTTATATCCTACTGATGAAATTATAGCCATGATTGAGTGGATGAAAGATTATAATGCTGATCCATCCAATAAAAAAAAGATCCAATTTATTGGGCTCGACTTAAAGGAATTGGACCAAGGTTGCTTTAATAAAGTAATTGATTATGTAAGGCTGCATCGACCAGATTTGCTGGTAGAAGTAGAAGAAAATTATAAAGAATTGTCGGCTTTTAATGGAAGTACACAGGAATATATGGACCTTGCTCCTGAAATAAAAGAAAAGTTCAAAGCAAACGCTGAGAGAGTAGCTCGATTACTAAAAGATGAGAATAAGCAAGCCAACACAGAAATAGTTTCACCCGAGTACATCTGGGCGAAAGCAACGGCAAGTGCAATAGAGAAATTTACCACAATGCTAATTCCTAACGACTATCCAAGTATGTTAAAGCTACATGAGCAATACTTGGCCGATCATGCAATGTGGGCACAAGAGGCATTGGGTGGTAAAACTATGGTATGGGGACACAATATTCATATAGCTAAAGAAATTATCGATGAGGAATTATACCCTTATGCTGCGGGGCAGTTTTTGAAGGAACGTTTAGACAATAATTATGTCACAATTGGTAGTACAACTACGGAGGGGAATTTTACCTTATACAGCGAATATGATCCTTCCACCGGAGGTAAGATTACAACGGGTACGATTCCACAAGATGTAAATAGTTTCAATTATACCCTCGGAAAAGTACCATATAAAATGTTTTTATTGGATAACCGTCACCTTAAAGGACAAGCAGAGAAATGGGTTAAAGCAAAAAGGCCATTACTAAGTATAGGGGGACAACTCCTCCCGGACGGTTCTTTATACTTTGATACTTCATTGCTTGAGCAATTTGATATTATTTTTCACATTCGAAAAACAAGTCCATCTCATATTAAATAAAAGTACAAAACAATCCCGTTCTTGTATCTGCAAGAACGGGATTGTTTTATGGAGATTAATATAAGCATCTTTTTTAACCAGAAGTAGGTTACTCTCCCCTTTTTAGCATCATTTAGAGATGTCATATGACACTTTTACACTAGTGAGAATGACAAAAAAAGCAATATAATTCGTTTATTACATAGATAGGAGCGATGAGCTTTATGAAATCAAGATTCATCCAGAATGGTTATTTTTTATTACTAACTTTCATTACAGGTTTGTTTTATTTTTGTTTTTATCTAATAGCTCTGCTATTCAGTTTCACCCTTTCATTTACGGTAGTTGGGATTCCATTAGTTATACGCGTACTACAAACTACCACACCCTTTATCCAATTCGAGCGCATACAAACGAAAATTTATACTGATATTTCGACAGAATCTTACGATAGAAGTGTAACAACGGATACATCGGACTGGGCGCAAGTAAAATTAGGACTTACGGATCGCCACACCTGGTCTGCTGTCTTTTGGTTAATGCAGAAATTTGTGATTGGCATTTTCAGTCTCATTAGTGCAATCATTTTTTATGTAATGCCACTTATGTTCCTGTTAGCACCACTATTGTATCGATACATCGATATGAATATTATTTTCATACAGATAGATACTTTTCCCAAGTCACTCCTTGTAATGTCTATCGGTATAGTGTTTACCGCCATAAGTATTAAAATAGTAGATGGTTTAACGAAAAAATTTGGAGGTTATACACGCAGTATGATTCAGCAACTAAATCGATAGAAGTTTGTAGTCTACGAATAGTAGGCAGTTTAAACTTAAAAATATAACAATGTAAGAAGGATTATTCTATAATATAGGAAATGAGAAAGAAGGCTACTTAGGGGGTAAATAAATTGTTTGATATGGTTAAATATTGGTTTTGGTATGATTGGATTATGTTAGGAATCCGTCTACTTGTTAGTGTGTCTACCCTCCTAGCAACATTAAATTTCCAGGATGGTTTAACATTACCACTTTGGATTATTATTATTTGGGAAATTATTGCCTTCTCTATTCCATGGGTAGCCTTACTATTCAATTATAAATATTACTTATTCACAGAAATATTGCTATATGGTGGACTATGTATATTCTTAACCTCTTTATTTCCAGAAGCTTACAATATCTTTCTTATATCGGTATTTCTTATCGCAGCAAATAGTAAGCATTTGTCCTATTATTGGACAGCTCCAACAACAGTTTTTATAACAACTGGAATTTTCTATGCGGTTGCGCAAAGTAATAGCTATTGGGTTATGGTCACCTATTATGGATTCGCTTATGTAATGGGATTCGCCTTTCATTTATTAATCGTCAATCATAAGCAAAATGAAGCAATTCGTAAACAAAACGCAGTACTTGAGCAATATATGTCTCAGATTGAACGCATAACACTGGCAGAGGAACGAAACAGACTGTCGGGTGAGCTTCATGATACAGTTGGTCACGCTTATACTTCTATTATTATGGGGATGGAAACGTTGCGCACCGAACTTGCTACTGAAATGGGTATACAGAGGCTAGATTCTCTGCTTGAAATGGGACGTAAAAGCATCGAGGACGTGAGAGGTTACCTACATCAAATGGAGTCTCCGTGTCAATCGCCCTCCTTAATTCAATCTCTACAAAATCTTGGAGCCGAATTTCAGGAGCACGCTCAGGTTACTGTAAGTTTTCGGGCATACGGAGAGGAATATCAATTGTCTCGGCAAGCGAAGATAGCGTTATCTCTTACAAATGCAGTACGTCATGGTCAGGGGACTGAAATTATAGTTTCATTGCAGTTTGAACAACAATATACGAGGTTAGAAGTTCAAGATAACGGAAAAGGAAATGTAGAATGGCAGGAAGGCTTCGGTATGAATGCGATGAAAGAACGGGCAATGAATTTGCAAGGTCAATTGTCTGTATATACAAAGCCAGAGGAAGGAATGCTTGTTACATGTACCATACCGCGACAAACTGAAATAAAAGATGGACTTATTCGTTTGTTAATTGTAGACGACCAGCCATTTGTTCGGGAAAGTTTGAGGACACTACTCGATAGATATGAAGATTTAAATGTAGTCGGTTTGGCTGAGGATGGCAATCAAGCCATCGATTTGTGTGGGCGCCTTCAACCCCACGTTATACTTATGGATTTAGATATGCAGCACATGGATGGAGTCGAAGCAACCAAAAAGATTAAGCAACAATGGCCACATATCCGCGTATTGATTTTTACAACTTTTCAGGATACCGAACAGGCGTTGGAATCACTTCGCAACGGTGCGGATGGTTTTTTACTCAAATCTATTGAAACATTGGAGCTAGCTAATACGATCCGACTTATTCACAAAGGTGGGACACTGATTGATCAGGGAATGTCTCACAAAATATTTGAGAAGTTTGATGAGCAAATCGAGACACCACAATCAAAAGCAACTGCTTATGAGCTAACAGCTAGAGAGATAGAAATATTGCAGCTAGTAGCAAAAGGACTTCGATACACTACCATAGCATCAAGGTTATATTTATCGAATGGTACGGTCAGAAACTATGCTTCCACAGCTTATACAAAGTTAGGAGTCCGTAACAAAGAAGAAGCTGTTCAAAAGGCTCTAGAAATTGGAATTATTGAATAACAAAATGTTATGCGGTGTATAAAAATGAGCAACAAAGAAAAAGAACGCTTTGTGTGGTTTCTTTTGTAACAGAGTAAATAAGGCCCGTTATCGTATAAGTAAATGTTAAAACACTTACTGTTTTGTCATAATAAAATCATTGAATCTTATTCTCTAAAATACAAAAGCCTACTATCAATTTAACTGATAGTAGGCTTTTAAAATGATTTAAGAACTGGGTTATGTTCTAATTTAACAGTTTTCATCAGTGGAAATATTATCACTTCGGCTGTAAAGTTAACACTTTCCCCTCTATTCCCTCCATATTAAGTGTAGTCGTATGATACTCACCATTCACCCAATCATCTATTTGATCATGATACCAATCGCTTCTAAAATGTCCTGACTGTCCCGGCCCCACTATATGATAACCGTTTGACATATCTTTCGTATCAATGACAAATCTCCATGAAGCACCGTGATTTACAATACCGTTATCTCCGTAATTCGCTGCTTGAACCGTAACTTGACTTCCTCCAATTGGAACTGGTTTCTCACGATTAAATGCGAGTAGTGCTAATATACTAGATGATCTCGAAATTGGATGTGTAAAAGCAAGTTGATGGTAATCGCCCCACTTCCATTCTCCAACATCGGATCCATACTCCTTCTGCAATTTCTTCATTACATTTGCATACGACGTATGTACAACTTCCGTGAAGCCACCATACTTTGAAAACCAAGTGCTATTTTCACCATTTACTTGTTTACGAATTAATTCATCGACAACTTGTTGCTTACCTTCAAATAACTCCATCACATCTTTCGGAATTTCTTTTGAAAATACTGTATTAGAAATCTCTTTCATTACTAAATGAAAAATTAATGGTGCTGCTTCATCCTTACTATCGTAAAAATTCCACTTCGATAATTCTTTTACTCCTTCTTTCTCTACTTCTGATAAATTTGTTTTATTTAACTCATTCAAAAATATAGGAACAAACTCTTTCCCATATAAATTTTTTTGATCCATCTGTAACTCTTCTAAATCTTTTACCGTATACTTATCCTTCTCTTGCAAAAACTCTTGAATACGCATTTGTCTGTACGGCTGCGCCCACGTATTACTAATATGGTATGGATAAGCGTCATCAACAATTTTATTATTCGCAGTTGAAATGAACCCTTGTTTTGGATTTATTACTTTCGGAAGCTGATCAAACGGAATATACCCTTCCCATTCATATTCATCTGTCCATCCAGGTACAGGCAAACTACCATCGCCTTTTTTACGCACTGGTATATTTCCGTTCGCTTTATAAGCAATGGTTCCGTCGTTTGATGCAAACAAAAAGTTTTGAGTCGGTGTGTGAAAATCTTGAAGAGCTGTTTCAAACTCATTCCAGTTTTTTGCTTTATTCATATTTAATACTGCCCTTAATTCAGCTGAAGGCTCTAAAGCAGTCCACTTTAAAGCGAATACTGTTTTCGTTTTCTCCTTACCCTTATCCGCAAATTCTGAAATTACTGGACCGTGCCTCGTAATTGTAACTTTATAAGGGATTGTTTTTCCGCCCTTTACCTTAATAGATTCGTCAACAACAGCAGCCTTTTCCCACTTATCGTTATACAAAAATTCATTTTCATTATTAGGATTGCGCTTTTCAATGTATAAATCTTGTACATCTGGTCCTGTATTCGTAACGCCCCATGCAATTTCCTTATTGTGCCCTAGCATAACACCAGGTACGCCTGCGAAAATAACTCCACTCACATTTATATCTTTCATTTCTAATTCAGTTTGATACCATATAGACGGCGTTGCGAGAGATAAATGAGGATCATCCGCTAAAATCGGCTTACCAGATGCACTCTTCTCACCGCTCACAACCCAGTTATTACTCCCATTAAACTCTGGTGGAATGATCGTCTTTGAAAAACTTTGTGCTACATTTACATTTGTATTTTTCAGTTCAGCTAGTAATCTAGGTGCATCTTTCGGATAAGCCGGAAATAGTTCAGCTGCTTGCTTTTCCGGAAGATTTTTCAACGCCCAATATCGAAATGCTTGTCCATGCCAATGTCCTCCTAAATCAAACGCCATATACTTTCCGATCGTTAAAGAATCAACCATTGACCATTCAGTAGGTTCATAACCTAATAAAGTAAACTCAACCGGCAATTTCTTTTCCTCTTTTGCCTCACATATAAAAGCGTTCACTCCATCAGCAAATGACTGTAAAGCATATTTCGCTTCCCCATCATATTGACTAACAGATGCTTCTGCCGCTCGCCGTAAACCGAGCGTTCGAAACAACTTATCTCTATCAACAGCTGCTTCCCCTACAACTTCACTTAACATACCAGAAGCTTGCCTTCTACTTAAATCCATTTGAAACAAACGATCTTGCGCTTGTACATACCCTTGCGAAAAATATAAATCATGTGCATTTCCCGCTTTAATATGCGGTACTCCTTTACTATCCCGCTTCACCGTAACAGCGTGTTGTAAATCCTCTAGCTTTATCGTTCCATCTATCTTTGGCATAGAACTAAGCGTATATATGTTCAAAAAAATCATAACGCAAATAAACAAAAAAAGAACGATACTACTAGACCAAATGAAAATTCTTTTTCCCCTATTTCGTTTCTTTTTTATAACGACTTCCATACAATCCCTCCTCTCTCAATCTATTCGCTTCTATTGTAAAAGAACCTTTTAGAAAAGAAGAAATCATTACTTGCTCATGCTATGGATCATACAAACTGAACACTTCTCTCTTACGCACTATTTCCTTTCCTTTACTGAATCTTACTCGTCCTTTCTTACACCAATTCCTCAAAATCCCATTTACATAAGCAAGTGTTCCCTTATTATTTTCAAACGCGATTTTAAGCGCCTCTAATACTGTCTCTCCTGAAACTTTTTGTATCCACTCCTTCAATTCCTTCACGATATATGGAGATAGACTACTTATATTTTGTTCGTAAAACTTATAAACTTTACTATGCGAAGTAGCCTCTTCTACCGTTTCTACCTCTTTCATATCTTCTTTCTCTTCAATAACTGCTTGTGAACCCTCTTCTTTCGGCATACCAAAATACTGTAGTAATAATGGAATCTTGTATTCTTCTTCAAGACATTTACGTAAAAACATATGTATGAACTCGTTACTTTTCACAGTCTTTAACTCACGTAACACACACTTCTCTACATTCGTATTTAAAATAGGGTTATAATGTAGCCAATTTATTATGAATAACTCTTTCGTTTCCGCATCATATAAAATCTTCCCGTATTCCACAAACCGGTTCAATAACTTCTCAACAGTCTCCATACTGTAACCAGTTTCAAGCTCTGCCAAACGCTTTGGCAATATGTAAATACCACATTGCTTCGTTTTCGTACCAGTTAACAAATATATATAAAAATAACGCTCTTCTGGCGTTAAATCTAATATGAATTCATCTTGCCAAAAGTTCACCTGCACATTACGGTACACCGCCATCAGTTTCCCTCCACTCTTTGCTAGCAAATAGGAAAATTCCAATCCTTCAATATAAATATAGGAATGAGGTAACGGTTTTGGCATTCGAATTTCAATTTTTTTTACTACTACTACACCGGTTTTATTTTTTCGCGCTTTTTTGTTCTTGTAGTTGTTTTTGTTTTTGTTTTTGTTTTTTCTTAGTGATTTATTACTTGGTAGGTGCTTATAAGGGGCTTTGAAGGGGGTTATATAGTGTTTGCATTCCCCTCTTATCTGATGTCTAATTACAAAGGTCTCCAACAATCTTCATACATTGCAGACAGCCATTATGATTCACCTGCTCATATTTACCCGAAAACAAAAAGCACTTGTTGCCTTCGTAGACAATTCAGTGCTTTAAGGTTGAAAGTTTATAAATAAAAGTGTCTATAATCGACATAGTTGATTGAAATACAATTCTGTTACATTTATTTTAGTAACGATAATATGATACATACCGAATTATCTATAACTGAACGTTCTGGACGAGATTTCATTAACACTGTTAATCCAATTAATGAAGTGACTAGCGTTTGTGCTAATGCTTTAGCATTCACATCACTTTGCAGTTCTCCAGACTGAATACCTTTGGCGATTAATTCTTGAAATATAACTGAAAGATACATTTGATGTTCTCTAGTCAACACTTCAAATTTTTCATTATGAGGGGCAATCTCAACCATTGTGTTAATACAAAAACAGCCTTTATTTGATTCTCTTTTATATTCCTCTTCCACCATATTTTCAAAAAACATACGAATTGATTCTTTGACAGATTGTTCTTTTTGAAGTTTTGTTCGAATGCTAGCTGCGTGTAAATTCGTGTATCTCCGTAATGCAGCTTCAAACAGCCCTTCTTTATCACCAAATGCCGCATATAAACTCGGTCTTTGTATTTCTATTTTAGCAGTTAGATCACTTAATGAAGTAGCAGCGTATCCTTTCTCCCAAAAAAGTTGCATAGCAGCATCCAAAGCTTTTTCTTCATCAAATTCGCGTAGTCGAGCCATTTAACCCCTCCTCTTTCTTCATCTGTTTTCTAAATTACAAATCACGATTTTATGTACTAATCAGTATATTATATATCGTATAAAATTATAAATGATATGTCAAAAGAAACTGAAATTACTTTACAATTCACTTGACATAGTAACTTCTCCCTGTTTATATTTTACTTACGAAATAATATACCGTTCGGTACGTTATTTTTCAAAAAACAAAAGGAGATGCTATTATGGATGCTAAAGAAAAAATGACAACTACTCTTACTCAGAATCATGATCAGTTCCAATTACCTACCAATACAATCATGCCTCGCTATATAACTCTATTATTTTCAATAGCTTGCGGGATGGCTGTGGCGAATATATACTTCGCTCATCCTCTACTTGATTCTTTATCAAATGAGTTTAAGATCAACCATTCAACTATTGGTGTCGTTATTACGATTACTCAAGTTTGTTATGCACTCGGATTACTTTTATTAGTTCCACTTGGTGATTTATTAAACCAAAAAAGACTTATTATTGTTCAAATGCTTTTATCCGTTTTCGCTTTAATTGTGGTCGGAGTCGCTCCTTCAAGTACCGTACTTTTTATAGGTATGGCCTTCGTCGGAATTCTTGCGACTGTTACGCAGACACTCGTCGCATACGCATCCATTTTAGCTAACCCAAAAGACCGTGGGCGAATAGTAGGTTTCGTCACGAGTGGTGTCGTAATAGGAATTCTACTTGCACGTACATTTGCCGGAACATTAACAGATCTAGCGGGATGGCGTTCCGTTTATCTTACCTCTGCTGTACTTATGCTCTTCGTAATTGGTTTGTTATATCGTAATTTACCTAATCTTGAACATAAAAAAACGGCTATGACCTATCGTAAACTATTACGTTCTGTTCTCTTATTATTTGTAGAAGAAAGGATCTTACGTATTCGCGGAATATTAGCATTGCTTATTTTTACTTCCTTCAGTATTTTATGGACTTCATTAGTTTTACCTCTAAGTGCTGCACCATATAATCTATCACATACAGCTATCGGAGCATTTGGTCTTGCTGGAGTTGCTGGTGCATTAGCTGCCACTAAGGCCGGACAACTCGCTGATCGCGGATTCGGAGAAAGAACTACTGGCATAGCCTTATCCTTATTATTACTTTCATGGCTCCTAATTAAATTAATGAACCATTCTCTATTCCTACTAGTTATCGGCGTTATCCTTTTAGATTTAGCTGTGCAAGCTGTACATGTCACGAACCAAAGTATACTTTTCACAGTGCGTCCTGAAGCGCGAAGTCGGCTCACTGCTAGTTATATGATTTTTTATTCTATCGGCAGTGCTACAGGTGCAATTCTTTCCACAAACATTTATGCAAGCTACGGATGGAACGGAGTTTGTATATTAGGTGCATCTGTTAGTGCTTGTGCTCTTTTATTCTGGGCAATGACCTTACGACGATCATCACAACTAAAAGAAGAATAATTCATTTGTGTATTTTTTAATACGTGTTTTTCTACAAGGCTATAAAGTGAAACTTTGATCAGTGGGGGTTTTGCTCATCCCCCCACTGATTATTAACCTACACCAATCGGGCGTTTACGGGCAGCCCGACTCCCACAAATAGCGGGATAAAATATCATTTACTTTTTAACATAAATCAACGGCATTTTTAATATAAAAATGCCGTTGATTCCAAATTTTATGTATGCGATTCGCCATTTCATGATAATAGATCATATACTAGCGAAATATATCTATTACAAATTACCTTTAACTTGTCCAACAATCTCATTTATCGTATTTCGATCAAACTTATCACTAATTTCGTATGGCTTACGATCTCCTACTAATTGTACCCCTACGATGTCTTTGCGGTCCTTACCATATTGCACTTCAATAATAGATCCGCGCTCTATTTGTTTCCAAATGTAACCAGCTTCATCTTTATTATCTAAAATAATACAGTCCTCAATATTTTCATCAATCCCAATTAACTTGTTATCATCCATATACCCAACCTCGTATTGTAGACGTTCTTTCGCTTTTCCACTTACTAATATACCTTTGCTACCATATGAGTAATCCGTATAATCCTTTTTCTCCGCTTGTACCGCTTTCGGCTCTTTTGCTTCAGTTTTTTCAGCAGTTCCACACCCCGCAATAAGACCGATTGGCATCACCGCCGTTACTACTACTCTAGTAAATTTCTTTATCATTTGTAACCAACCTCACATACTTATTTGTATTAAATGATAACTCATTAAATAAATGTAAGTTATTTCCATCCTAATCTTGAACTTTATATGCTAACTGATTGTTTGGGATTATATTTTCCACTCCATTTTCTAAACGTTTATTAAGGTGTAAATAGATTAAGAAAGCTTCCTTACCTTACTTGTGACCTTCTCACAACTATAGATAGCTTGTAGCAGTTACAAAATCAAAGCCTTCAAAATAACTAACTGAATTGTCATACTGAAAATTATAAATTAAAACAATAGAATTATAGGATTTATTTAATTTAACTCCTTCCTTAATTCGAGAAAATATTTTATCATCATATGAACATCCTGCTAATAACACAGAAATATCATCACTCGCTTCTTCTAACACTTTCTTTTCAATAAAATCCTCATCTACATCAATCATATCAATATTAAAATCAACAAAAAACCTTGCTGGTATAGAGTCTCCTTCTTCATCATACGTAACATCCATGTATGTATCTAACTGATCTTGCGTTTTCATATTACCTAACCAAATTGAAACCATTCCATGTACTTCCATCAATGGCGTCCTCCATTATTAAAATATTATACTTTCTCATTCAAATTACGCTTTAAATAATCGGCAATTTTCATTTCTCCTCTTTCAACAGCAAATGTATAAGCATCCATATCTTTCATATTATTACCGGAGTATTTTATCGTGATATCTATACCATTCATAACTAGCAATTTAACAATTTCAAAATGACTACTATATATTGCAGCAAACAGAGGACTTCTATCCGATTCACTTGTATCCATTTCAACATGATGTTTAATGAGATACTCTGCAATATGTAAATATCCTTTTGTAGCCGCTCTTTCAAGGACATTTGTAGAAAAAGTACCACCCTTTGCATGAATATCTATCCCTGAATTGACTAAGTACTCTATTATTTCTAAATGTCCATGAGCTGTCGCTACATGTAACCACGTACCAAATGGCGTCACATATTCCAACATCTTCGGCTCTCTCTCAAGTAAATCTCTTAACGTGTTTAATTGACCACTCTTTATAGACTCTCTAATTCTTTTCGCAATTTGAATCTTATCCATTGTATTTCTCCTTTAATTCTTATCTTGCAGAACTAATTTTATAACTTATCGACTACTTTAAAACTCATGATTCCTATCACTCACTTTTTCTATATTATACCATTCTCTCAATTAGCTCTGTCTTCATTTACAATAAAATGCAATTCATTTTATTCAAAAATCAGACCGCATGTCGAGAAACTATAGAAAGTAAACATGCCTCTTGAATACAATTAGTATTAAATTTGAGAAGTATGGAAGACTTGATACAAAATACAAACTAGATAATTACAATTAAAAGGGTCTTTATATTAAGGAAGGAAGTGCACAGCTATGGATTTTAAAACAGTGATGCATGAGCTTGAATCCCTCGGTAAGGAAAGAACGAAAAAAATATACATATCTAACGGTGCACATGAGCCAGTTTTTGGAGTAACTACGGGCGCTATGAAACCAATCGCTAAGAAAATAAAATTAAATCAATAGTTAGCTGAGGAACTTTATTCCACAGGTAACTACGATGCAATGTACTTTGCAGGCATTATTGCAGATCCAAAAGCTATGAATGAATCTGATTTTAATCGTTGGATGGATGGGGCGTATTTTTATATGCTATCCGACTATGTTGTAGCAGTAACTTTATCAGAATCAAATATCGCACAAGACGTTGCCGATAAATGGATTGCAAGTGGGGACGAGCTTAGAATGTCTGCAGGCTGGAGTTGCTACTGCTGGCTTTTAGGGAATCACAAAGACAATGAATTTTCCGAAAGCAAAATTTCCGATATGCTTGAACTGTTGAAAAATACAATTCATGATTCGCCATAACGAGCAAAATCCTCTATGAATAATTTTCTAAACACTGTGGCAATTTCATATGTGCCACTACACGAAAAGGCAGTCGAGACTGCAAAAGAAGTTGGTATAGTTGAAGTAAAACGTGACAACAAAAAAGTAGTTTGCTAAATGCTCACGAAAGTATTCAGAAAGAACTTGATAGAGGAAGACTTGGTTTCAAACGTAAATATGTAAGATGTTAAAAGTATAAAGGTGTCAATCTAAGCAAGATTGACACCCTTTTTGTAGATATTAAAAGTTACGGGGCGGGGAACCAATCATTCATTTCCCACTGTACATCTTATCCGTTAGAAACTTCTTCTTTCAATTTATATACCCTATCTCTTTTCTCATCATTTTTGATAAAAGTAAGCTTCCCTTCCGTAACAAAACCCTCTAATATTAAGCATACTTGTCCATATGCTTTCGGCTTATTCGTAGTGAATCTTTCATCGGGTATTTTACCAGATCGTATTAATCGTTCGCATAGCTCAAGTGCACTTATTTCTTCAGAATCAATTAATTCCAAAATATCTTTTTGTAATGGCGATAAAGGAGCTGGTATCTTAGATACCTCAGCTACCTCCACCTTTTCTTTTTCTTCTTCAAATAAATCTTCAAATGAAATTTGATTCATTACATCTTTTCCTTTCTGACAATGGATTTGTATAACATGAACTGAATCCTATATGTACTAGAACTTTTAAATTTAGTTATTGTCATGTAGTCCTTACCTTATTACATGAATTTCATACATTATGTACAGCGTTTCAAGTAGTATGTTTCGATTATACCAAATATACGTTCTGTTATCTATTGTAAAATTCGTTATAGCAGGACTGAAAGCAATAGTGAACATCATCTGATTTGTTAGTTGCACAAAACATGTAACAAATCTATACTCATCTTTTAGTTTGTCAGCCACTTCTATAAAAGTAAGACTAGAGCCACCTAACCCATGTAAACAAAAGATAACCGGATTTTTCTTATTATCCCATTCTGTGATGTGTACTTTCTTATTTCGATTATTAACACAATTTGTAAGATGCTAACAAATAAACAACACTACCAATCGCAGTGTTTGGGCTACCTCCACATGTCTATCAAGCTAAGAAAAGCGAACATCCAAAACAAAAAAGATGGCGAGGTTAATGTTGTAGCATCTGGAAAGCAGGCAGTCTCTAAAGCCTAGTTAAGCAGATACAGTAATCAAGTATTCTATGTTACGAATGAAAAAGGATCTGATATGAATATCAGATCCTTTTTCACTGCTTCTTTTATAAATTTAAGTTCTTCATACATACATCGTTTCACACGAGGTTGCTATTTACTAGTACACGATAACCGGTTCATACGTGCTTAAATTATCATACACAGTATTTACAATACTAGAAGGCAGGTTCACACATCCTCTAGATCCGCCTTTTCCCGTAGCAATGCATAATTTATTTCCTTTAAGGAAAGGAAATATGTCCACTGGCTTTTTAATAGAATCAAAGTGTATTTTTATTTGTCGGACTTAATCTTTTCGCAATACTCTTCTAAAGTTAACCCATTTTCTTTTAGATAAATAGCAACTTCTTTTCCTACATAACGATAATGCCATGGCTCATACTTAATACCAGTAATATTCTCTTTATCTTTTGGATAGCGGAGAATAAACCCATACTCTGCAGCATTCTTATCTAACCATTTGAATGCATCAGTCGTTTCAAATTTTGCATTTAAATCTTCTACCGTATTCTGCCATTCAACTGAAATAATGTCTAACGCTAATCCAGTATGGTGTTCACTTGCACCAGGATACTGAAGATATTCCAATGCCTTAGCACTAGCCTCTTTATCCGACAAACCTTGAGATTTATAGCTTTTAACTGAAGCATCATAATAAGTTTGTTGTAATTTTATAGCTCGATAACCTGATCTTAAATAAAGGTTGATTCCCTCTTTTTTTGCAGCTGTTACCATATCCTGATAGGAAGTTGCAATTCTGCTATCGATTTTCATATTTGGCTTAGCATTTTGAGTGATACTTGTTAATTCAATTCCTAGTTCCTTTGATAACATATGCTCTCTATTTACAAGGATAATTCTCCAATCATTAAGATCAGAGATAGGTAAAACATCTTTTTTATTCGCATTTATCTCATTTTTATTTTTATCGTTATTATTAGTAGTTTCCTGAGATGTTTGCTTTCCACTACAAGCAGCAAGGCTCCATCCCATTGCCAATACCAATGCTAAAATTATAAATTTTTTAATTGTATCTCATTCCCTTTTTGTTTATTAGTCTTTATACCAATTTCCCAACACATCTCTAGGAATCTCCTTGAAATCCTTCAAAGAAACGGGGCCGACAAATTTTTTAATCCCATGATTTTTAGAATCTTCATCCGAATAATCTTTTAAAAATTGAATTTTAAATTGTTTCTTACCATCAGCATAGTCGGTTACTGTCGGTACGAGTGCCGCTTGTCGTATACCAAAAGTTTTATCTTCATACTTGACGAATTGTATATAAGATAGTCCTCCAACCAATGTTTCTAATTTTTCTTGAGCAGAAATAAGATTTCCAAGAGAATAATAGATTAGCGTTTCATGTCCATCTTTATTTTGTTTCCACTCAATTGGTTGAATTACATGTGGATGATTTCCAATTACTACATCTACACCTAAATCTGTTAAATATTGAGCAACTTCTTTTTGTTGCTTTGAAGGTGTAGTGGTATATTCTACTCCCCAATGCACCATAACAATCACCATATCAGAGCTATTCTTTGCCTTTTCCACATCATTTTGGATCGCCTTTTTATCAATTAAATTTAATGCCCAAGACTTATCAGCTGCAACTTTAATTCCATTCGTACCGTATGTATAATTAAGTAGCGCAAAACGAATACCATTTTTTGTAATCGTTTTTATTTCATTGCGTTCATTTTGACTCTCATTAATGCCTAACGGGATAACATCCGGATATTTCTTCCAGTATTCTCTTGTATTCATAACACCGTTAATACCCATATCCATAGCATGATTTGTCGCTTGAGTCACTATATTGAATCCAGTGTCCACTAAAGATTGACCTACTTCTTCAGGTGTATTGAAAGTAGGATATCCCTGTACTTTTAGATTATTTCCTGCAATTGGAGTCTCCTGATTCACTATAGCAAGATCACTTGATTGAACAGCTTTTTTTATATTTTCATAAATATAGTGATAATCATATGAACCGTCTTTTTGTTTGCCATCTTTAATTACTGCATCATGATATAAATTATCACCCGTTGCTATTAAATTCACAGCCGATTTTACTTTTTTATCTTCAATAAAATTAGGAGATTGTTGAATAGGACTTTTATCTACCCAATTTGGTGCTTTTAATGATTTATCTATATTTGATTGAGCCGGTGGTAATGAAGCTTTAGATGTCTTAACATCCGTATTACCACAAGCGGTTAAAAGCACTAAAAAAATAAGACATAATAAAAAAATTCTTTTACTTCTCTGTAAATTATGTAACATGTGATCCTCTTTTCTGTTTTATTACTTATAACCAGTTCTAACAAATAACTTTTTAAAACAGCGTATTTTGGTTTTACACTTAATCATGGAAGGGTTACATCTACTTCGGAATATTCGGATAATCATTTTCCACTTTCTAACAATCTATCGATTCCATCAGAATTGATAGATTGCTAGAAAAACATTATCCACCAGGGTGTCGACCAGATTTTAATCAGCATCCTCCAGATATTGAATTTGATATACTTGTTCCAATTGTAGTAGCTGGTTAATCTAAACAAGAAAGGAGAATAGTTCATATAGCCTCCTCTCTTGCTTTACGTTTGTGAGTGGCTCCAAAAAGAGGGAATCGTTGCCGGACCCCCTTTAGATATTGCGAAATCTTTGTAACTAATTTCTTTAAGTTGAGCGACAATCATTCTACTGATAACAACAAGTAAGACCCAAGAACTTATTTTACCAATATACGAAAAAAGTATCAATATTTTCTGCGATCCGTATAAAGAAGCCAATTAGGAGAAATGAAAAAGGAAGTGGCATTTTATATGTGTTGTTTCGCACTGTGAATTGTACATAAGTTTTAGCAAAAATAATAAATAAAGGCTCTATTGCAAAGTTTTCTACATGAAGCTACACTTTAGAAAACAGGATCTAGGAGAATTGGGCATGTCTTTTCGTTCTTCCCAGAAAATATATTTTCCTTCACTGATCAATTGTAAAAAAACAAGCCATCCAATTCATAGAGGATGAATTGGATGGCTTGTTCTGTATCAAAAAGAAAATCTGTTATTTGATTACTTCAATTTCCCCTCAAAAACAATTTTTCTACCACACGGTTCAACTTCTGTTTTCCCGTCTTTCTTCACTTCATGAAAGATTGGCTCTTCCATGCGACGAGACGGTGCATATCCTTCTTGTTCCATACGTGCTAAACAGTCTGTAATTGTTTCGTTTTCTAGTACTTCAAATTTCTTTTTATTAGGTTGTTTTGTCATGCCCTAACCTACTTTCTATTTTTCTTGATGCGAATTGATTCTTCATGTAAATAATATATAACATTGCGAGAATACCCATTATAATCATAACTGCAATAAAAAAGCTTGTATACTGTATTTTTTCTATAAATACGCCTCCTAATACAGGGCCCATAATACTTCCTATACTAAAGGCGATTCCGGATAATATATTACCTGCTGGTAGTAAGTGCCTCGGTAATAAATCTGTCATAAATCCAAGACCTAATGAGAAGCACGAGCCAATGACCATACCAGCTAAAAGCATACAGGCAAAGACGATCCAGTAATATTGATCAAATACTGCTGCAAGTAGGAAAATGCCAGTACTTACGCTGAACATCCACGTTAAAATACGATCTCTTCCGTATTTATCACTTAACATACCGAGCGGGATTTGTGTAATAATACCTCCAACTGCGAATGCTGGTAATAAGAAGGAAACTTCCGCTACAGACCATCCTTTGCGAAGTGCGTATACTGGCAAATTACTATTTAACATCGCTTCAAGTACACCGTATGCAAGCGGACCAATTAACGCAATCCACGCTAATCCAACGACTTGTTTATAACGAGAAAAGGATGATTCACTTTCAGCTTTCGCCTCATCTTGTGCTGGAAATGCATTTTTCGTTGGTAGTAGTAAAAGCCAACCTATTAAGCAAAGTATAGTAGATACGATAAATGGTGTTGCAAGACCGTACTGAACAGTGCTTGCTAAATACGGACCAACTGCGAAACCAATTCCGAAGAATACACCGTATATCGATACTTGTCTACCTATTTTACTAGGATCTGACGTTGTCGTAATCCATGTTTGCGTTCCGACATGGAGCATATGATCTCCAACACCAACTAGGAACCTAAGAATAAACCATACCCAAAATGAAAAAGTTTGTGTAAAAAAGAATAATGAAATAATAACGAGAAACCCACCAATTACGATAATTGGTTTCATTCCAAACTTTTGCATCGGTTTTTCAAGAAACGGTGAAATAAATAATATCCCGATGTATAATGCCGTTGCATGAATACCGTTAATACTTGAACTAACCCCTTCTTGTTCAAAAATCATTGCAATGGCAGGTAAGAGCATACCTTGTGATAAACCTGAGATTGCCACAATCCCAACCATAATCCAAAAAGTAAAACGCATCGACATCCTTTTCCCTCTCTTTCTCACGCTTTCCAACTTTCATTATAAACTGTTTCTTTACATGCGTGTACGAATATTAGCAATAAAAAAGAAGCTAAAAGAATCAACCTTTTAGCTTCTTATCCTTCCCAAACTTGTGCTTTCACATGGTAATGAAAATGTTTAAAATATGGATTTTCATAAAATGATGGTCCATATAAGTAGTAATGTGCATGGGCGATTGGTAGTTGCTGCACTTGCATATACATCGGATCAATAATAATTTTTACATATTGATGATCATTATATGGCGAATGATACATTAAAAATGGATTATGCATTGACTCTCTCCCCTTATACATACAAATGCTATAGTATATGCAAGTTTTATATTTTGGGAATTATTTATTGTCTAACCAATCCTCTACATGCTGTATAAACACATCTAAACAATCAATAAACGGTGAATGCCCGCAATCTTCTAACACCTTCAACTCCGCATTTGGCAAATGTTTCGCTAATTCCTCGCCAACTACTTGTGGTACGACATAATCGCGGTCACCTTGTATGACGAGTGTTGGGGCTTGAATACGGTGAATATGTCCATTTCCTCGTACAACACCATTATGTTCATCTGAAATATTAAATGTAACTAATGAATAGTTCACATCAACGAAATTGCGCTGCGTTAACATATCATCTAAATACTTTTCATAACGATCCGGTTCAGGTTGATTATGTGTATATATTAGTAGATTCCATACTGTACGGTAATATAATTTATTCATATTTTTTATTGCATCTAGTACGGGGGCAATTTGCACTGGATCTTGCGCAATTTCTTCTTTCGTTTTTAATAAACTCGATACGATTGGTTGCCCGTTAATATCTTTTTTAAATATCGGGTACCCTTTCATTCCAACCGATTCTACTAATATTAGTTTTTCTACAAAAGTTGGGTGGCTCGCTGTAAACTCCATCGCAACACCGCCGCCCATTGACCATCCCATTAATGAAAATTTCTTTACATTTAATTTATCTATAAAAAGTTTCACATCTTCCGTAAAGTCTTGCAAAGAATCTATCGGCTTATTATACGTTGATTGTCCAAATCCTCTTAAATCAATTGCGTAAATATGATATTGATTTTGTAGTTTCTCAATAACTAAATCAAAGTGTTGTGACGATGTCATATTTCCATGAATGAGCACGAGTATTTCTTCATTTTGCCTTCCAACTTCTTGATATGCAATCGTTTCTCCGTTCGATAGTGAAACATACTCCATTGTTGCAGGCTTAATCATCACAAGTTCCCCCATTCTTTTAATAGAAAGAAAATTCTTTACTTAATTAAAGAATACCACACAGAATGTATGTTCTCAATATAAAATCTATACGAAATTTCCACATAAAACTGCATGTCTATTACTAGACAGTTATTATAAAAAAGTATATAGTTAGCTAGGTAACTAATTTGAAAGGATCCAAATACATGGACGAAAAACAACATTTTTTCCACATTGTCAGTCAAACTTCTCGTAAGTTTACGAAGAAATTTAATGAACGTGTATCTCCAACAGGATTATTTAGTGCGCAATGGGCTGTTATTTTCCGCATTAATCAAACTGGATCTTGTACTCAAACAGAATTATGTCAGTATTTAAATGTTGAATCACCAACGATGACCCGCACGTTAACACGTATGGAAACGATGGGCTGGATTATTCGTACGGAAGGAAAAGATCGCCGTGAGAAGCTCATTTCCTTATCGGAAACAGCAATAGAAATGATTCCAGTATGGCAAGAAGAAGTTGATTCCTTTGAAGAAAAGACGCTAGAAGGTATTAAAGAAGAAGACTTACATGAAGCTTTTCAATTGTTACAACAAATTATCAAAAATTTAGATCATTAATATGGAGGGATGACGATGCAAAGTGAAAAACTTTGGACGAAGGATTTCCTCGGAACTTGTTTTAGTAGTCTGTTTCTCTTTTTAACATTTTACATGCTTATGACTACTCTGCCTGTCTATGTTATAGACAGCCTAAAAGGAAAACCTGAGGAAATTGGTTTAGTTGCAACTGTTTTTCTTATTTCATCTGTTTTATGTAGACCATTCACAGGAAAATGGCTCGATGATTTAGGAAGAAAGAAAATATTATTCATTTCACTTTCACTATTTTTAGCCGCTACTGTTATGTATTTCGGTACGCAAAGTTTATTTTTATTACTTGCCCTTCGCTTCTTACATGGTATTGGATTCGGAATGGCAACAACAGCAACTGGAACAATTGTAACTGATGTAGCACCAGCTCATAGACGCGGTGAAGCACTTGCTTATTACGGCGTATTTATGAGTCTACCGATGGTAATTGGTCCTTTTTTAGGTTTAACAATTATTTCCCATTTTTCATTTACTGTACTATTTATCGTTTGTTCAGTATTTTCATTACTCGCATTTTTATTAGGATTACTAGTCGATATTCCACATGAAAAACCAGTAAGTAAACAAACACGAGAAAAAATGAAATGGAAAGACTTAATTGAACCATCTTCTATTCCAATCGCTCTAACAGGATTTGTTTTAGCCTTTTCTTATAGTGGCATTTTATCCTTTATTCCTATTTATGCGAAAGAACTCGGTTTAAGCGAAATTGCAAGTTACTTCTTTATTTTATACGCACTTGTTGTTGTAATTTCTCGTCCATTTACAGGAAAAATATTTGATCGTTTCGGTGAAAATGTACTTATTTATCCAGCTATCATTATTTTCACAATTGGGATGTTCATTTTAAGCCAAGCGCAAACTTCATTTTGGTTCCTTGGCTCAGGTATGTTAATCGGTTTAGGATACGGAACATTAATTCCAAGTTTCCAAACGATTGCAATTTCTGCCGCTCCAAACCATCGACGTGGTTCTGCGACAGCTACTTACTTCTCGTTCTTTGATAGCGGCATTGGCTTTGGTTCTTTCATTTTAGGTATAGTCGCTTCCAAATCAAGTTATCATAATATGTATTTTATCGCAGCTATTATCGTTGCGTTCACTTTACTTCTTTATTATGGATTACACGGACGAAAACAAAAATTCAAGAAACAAAGTACAGACGGACAAATCTCTGCATAACGCTCATAAGGAAAGTAAACTTACCCGTTTACTTTCCTTATTTTGTATTTCTTTTAAGACGAGCGTATACTTATAATAGAAACTAAAGGAGGTACATACATGAATGTAAAGAAATCTCCCCTGCTATTACTGTTACTAGTATTACTATTCGTAGTTACAGGGCTTGGGTTTACTTTTTTTAAACATAATAAAACGACCCCCACTAAAGATACTGTCACAAAAGAAAACTGGTTAGACGATCCTTACTTACGCTGGTCGTATACACATATGAAAGAATTTACTTTAATTAATGAAGTAAAAAACAATCCTGACCAAGTTGCTCCCTTCCCTACCGCGTTACAAAACTTAGACGATTTTGCTGTGGAGCGTAGATTTGGAAATACAACTCCTCTAAAAAAACTTTTAGACGAAAACAAAACAGACGCTTTTGTCGTTGTACATAATGGACAACTTGTTTATGAGCGATATTTCAATGGATATAACGGGAGTGATCCTCATGGAATGGCATCATTAGCAAAGGTGTTTACTGGTGCAATCATACAATCTCTCGCTGAAGAAAATCTTATTGATGTAGAGAAAACAGCTGACACTTACATAAAAGAATTAAAAAATACACCGTTTGGTAAAGCAACACTTCAGCAATTACTGGACATGCAAGTTTCTGCTGAATACCCTACTCACGGATATATGCAGCTAGGACTAGAAAATCAAGATGCACAACTATATTTAGCTAGTAATATTTTACCCCGAGGTAAAAATTACGAGGGGCCTATGAAAATTTATGATATGTTACTAGAGGCAGAAGAAACTGCACCGCCTGGCTCCGCTTTTTCTTACAATAACGGCTCAAGTGAAACACTCGCTTGGATTATCCGAACAATCACTGACAAATCATTAGCGGAAAATGTAAGCGAGCAAATTTGGTCTCAAATTGGTATGGAAGAAGACGCTTATTACGTTACAGATGAAACAAAAGTAGAACAAGCAAGCGCTGGTTTAAATGCAACTGCTAGAGATATGGCGAAGTTCGGGCAATTACTTTTAAATAATGGTCAATATAACGGAAAACAAATCGTCCCTTCTTCTATTACAGAAGGTGTAAAAAATGTACAAGAAGGCGAACTCGCAATTGGCAGCGGCGCTTCAATTTCTTATCATAATCAATGGTGGATTCCGCATAATGAACAAGATGCTTTCGAAGTGTTAGGCAGTTACGGACAAACTCTTTACATCGATCCGACAGCAAATATGGTAATCGTCCACTTCTCTTCTAACGCTGCGCCTAGTAATGAAATCCATTCGGTTTATTCCGATATGTATGTTGATATTGCACATCATTTGGAGAAGCTTCCGCGGTAGTGGAGGCTTTTTTATTTACACAAATCCTATTCCAGTTATCACTTGGTTATTAGAAGTTGCCGAAAGGATTACTATTTGAACCACGCCTAAACCCTATTTATAGTGATAATATTTTATAAATTTGAAAAGACTAGTGCTTAGGAAAGGAGGGATTGTGAATGTCTGTGAAAAAGCTATTAACTGGATTAATCATTTCCCTTACGATGATTGTAGTTATGACTACTTTAGGATCGCTCCGTGTATTTGCCGAACCCGACGTTGTGAGACAGCCTATCGAGGTTGAATTGAATGATGATTACTTTAATCCGAATGTCATCACTGTTCCGGCTGGGAAAACGACAACGTTGCTATTAAAAAACAAAGGAAATAGAGATCACACCTTTACGGTGAAAAAGCTCGGAATCGACGCTGAGGTCCCGCCAGGAAAAGAAAAAACAATTACCGTAAAACCTGAAACCCCCGGTACATATGAACTAATATGTCGGTTCCACTACTTGAAAGGAATGGATGGAAAAATAATAGTCAAATGACATGCAGTACCGACCCTTACTTTTTTATGAAGTGACACTTAAATTCGCGGGGGGTGTCTATCCCCCACGGATTATGAGCTCTCACTAATCGGTTTTTTACGTGCAGCATAAAATCTTTACATTGTCGTAGCGTACGAAATTTGTGTTTTGTTGGTACTAGCCCATGCCCATCAACTTAAGAAAATAGATTCACCCCAAAACGAAAAAATGAGCTTTTCTGTTAAAAGTTAGCACAAAATTTCGTTCTGGGGGTATTTGTTTTTCTTAGCTTGATAGCAATGTGGCGGTACCCCATTACGAAAGAATAGAATAAAGAAGAAATATTCCTTAACGTACAATTTTCTTTTTTCGATCGTGTGACCCCTAGTAACTGAGTAATTATAAAATAGCTTTCTTCTCAGCTTCATTCCTTTCAGAAACTTCAAGTTTCATATATATAGAAGAAACATAGTTCCTTACAGTCCCTTCAGATAAAAACAATTTTTTTGCAATTTCTTTATATCGAAGTCCCTCTTTAAGAGCACCTAAGACCTCAATTTCACGTCGAATTCATAAGGATACTTTTTGGGTATTGAGCTATATGCTTTAAACAAACGATTCGCAACACCTTGAGACAACATAGTCTCTCCTGAATTTACCAATCTAATTGCCGCTACTAATTCTTTAGGTGGGGCAGATTTAAGTACATATCCTTCAGCCCCTGCTTTAAGTGCTTCAGAAACACTAGAAGATTCTTCAAAAGTCGTCACTATAATAACTTTCGTATTTGTTTTGATATTTAACTGCTTTTGTTAGATGTAAAGTATTCCAGATACTGATGGCATTGATAATTATGTTTAAGGCACTGGCCCTTTGCAATTGATGCTGTATGGTTTGTTCCCTAAGCTCACCTTATTTCCCGAAGAAAATAGCTCTTGCAAGTCCATTCATGGCTTCTCCTTTAATTCGAATGGTGGCAGCACCTTTTATTAGAATTGTCCCCTTAGTTTAACAAATGCTTTTTTGTAAATAATATGTTTGTTAAACAATTAATTAAGGGGGACTTGTATGCCACAGGATCGGAAAGCAGAAGTTCAAAACGATGCATACGAAGGAAAAGCGATCATGCCAGATAATCCACAATATCTACCGCGTCACGTGCAAATGGAGCTGCCTCACGAATTTTCTGTAAATCCTCTGTTTGCCCGCGAAGGAGAATCAGTCGTTCCGCGCTTTCACATGCCTGATGAAGGCATGTTACCAGAAACAGCGTATCAAATCGTCCATGATGAAATTGCTCTTGATGGCAATGCCCGCTTGAATCTTGCAACATTCGTTAGCACATGGATGGAGCCTGCCGCAGAGCACTTATATGCCAAATCATTCGACAAGAACATGATTGACAAGGATGAATATCCACAGACAGCCGAAATTGAGGAGCGGTGTGTCCGCATTTTAGCCAACCTCTGGCATTCGCCCACCCCCCTTACGACTATGGGCGTTTCAACAACTGGATCGTCGGAAGCATGTATGCTCGGGGGGCTTGCGTTAAAGAGACGCTGGCAAAATGCACGCAAAAGCGAAGGGAAGCCGGTGGATCGGCCCAATATTGTGTTTAGTTCTGCTGTTCAAGTCGTTTGGGAAAAATTCGCGAACTATTGGGAGGTTGAACCACGCTATGTGAAGGTTAGCCCAGAGCATCCCCGATTGGATCCTCAGGGGGTCCTCGCTGCCGTGGATGAAAATACGATTGGTGTAGTACCGATTCTCGGTGAGACTTATACCGGGCTTTACGAACCGGTTGCCGCCATTGCGAAAGCGTTGGACGATTTACAGGAGAGGACGGGCCTCGACATTCCCATGCATGTGGATGCGGCTTCGGGGGGATTTATAGCACCGTTCCTTCAACCAGATTTAGTCTGGGATTTTCAATTACCGAGGGTGAAGTCCATCAATGTATCCGGACATAAATATGGATTAGTCTATCCTGGGTTGGGTTGGATAATTTGGCGGGAAGCTGAAGATCTCCCTGAGGATCTAATCTTCCGCGTCTCCTATTTGGGCGGGAACATGCCGACTTTTGCCCTGAATTTCTCTCGTCCTGGCGCACAAGTGCTCCTGCAATATTACAATTACCTGCGTTTGGGGAAAAGTGGGTACTATGATGTCCAAAGGGCTTCTCAGAAAGTCGCTCTTTTTCTTAGCGAGGCGATTCAGAAGATGGAACCGTTCGAACTTTTGTCCGATGGTTCGGATATTCCGGTTTTCGCTTGGCGACTGAAAGATGGTTACACATTAAACTGGAATCTTTATGATTTATCTCGACAATTGCGTGTGTTCGGCTGGCAAGTACCCGCCTATCCATTGCCTCCAGATATGGAAGCGGTGACGATTATGCGCGTTGTGGTTCGAAATGGATTTTCCATGGATCTCGCGCATTTATTTTTGAGGAACCTCAAACAGACCGTTGCCTTTCTGGATTCCCTGGACGGGCCTATGCCACATGATACGAAATGTGATAATGGGTTTCATCACTAAATGAAAAAAGCCTAATTTCTTCATATTTAATTGAGAAATTAGGCTTTTTAATATTGAAATTTCCTTAACGTTGTAAATCAGCATTTTTCTGACGCTACCCCATAAAGAAAAGACACCCTAAGGTGCCTTCCTCCGACTTGAACCATCTAAATTTTAATAATATGTATTGGACTCCCATCCAAATATTATTTTACTATGTTAAGTTATATTGTTCATTGAGGGTATCGCCAGCATTTCGAAAAACCCCAGGTTAAGCAAAAAATATAATAAGCCGCCCATATGGACAGCTTATTTACATAATTATCGTTATCGGAAGATATGTTCATAAATAATGAAAACTCTTCTTTATAATAAACATAATAAATAAAGTATTTGCATTTAAACTTTATAAAACTCAAATGTATTTTTTTCTAAACATATTGTTTCATTAGAATTTTTGATAATAATATTAAAAATTTGACTATACGGATGCATAAACACTTCATACTGAATCCGACGTTCTTCATGAGACTTCCTTAAATAATTAATATCGGCTCCTCTTTCAATAATATCACGGCTAGACCTTCTCATTAATTCTGTTTCTCCATCTGTATAGAAGTAAATTTTCAAATCAAATAAATTTGGATTAATAAATGCGACACTCATTCCTTCTACAATCGTCACCTTATTTTTCGAAGAAATTAACTCACTTTTTATATAATGTGTATCCATTGTATAAAAATCTAAACCAGCTCTTACCATTTGAACATCTCTTTCTAACGCAGACAAATGATGGGCTGATGGATGACAAGCTGTCATTTTATCATAATGATTTTCATTCTGATATGTATAGTGGATATTTGTATACTTTCGTACATTTGAACTAACAATGTATGGATCTGTATTAATATAATTCACTTTATTTTGATTTAATTGGTTTATGAGCTTATTGGCGAACGTTGTTTTTCCGGCAGCACCGTGTCCTGAAATGCCAATAACAATCTGTTCATCGGTCATACTAATCCAATTTATAATTTCTTGTAATAACTTTTTCATTATTCTCCCCCTGTTACTAATATATCCCTTTATTTATATCATCTTAATATAGAGGTATCCTTCTATAAAATCATACACGAAGTGAAAAAATGGTATGATTATCCATCATATCATCTCTATTTTAAAAAAACTATATTAATTTTCGAAGGATTTTATTGTTATTTAAACAACAACTTTATTATTTAATAAAAAATTCTTTCTCTAGGGGTAGTACCACATCGCTATCAAGTTAAGCTTTTGAAGACCCCCCAAAACGAAATTTTATCTCGCTACAGTTAGTTACTTATAAGAATTTAGATTCGTTTGAGATAACAATAAATTTCTTAACCTGATGGTGATGAAGCGAGACCTCATTTAGAAAAAGCATCCTATTTGGATGCTTTTTCTAAATGAATATATTACTATCTAACTGCTGCTATTGATCGTCTCAAAAAATCCAGTAACTTCATCATAAAAAATACTCTTAGATTTATCTAGGAGCATTTTTTATGAAACAGTATTTTTTATTTGCTTATGAACCACTTTATTATAGCAACCATGTTTTACTACTTGCCTAACATCATCTACTTCTATTCCCATTATCTCTGAAATATCTACAACAATTGTATTCTGTAGAACACTCACTACATATCCCATTAATTGCAAATTAGAATTTTTACGATATGAAAATTGAACGTAATTCCCAATGGTTACCTTTATTTTATACTCCATTTGGTACCCTCTGAATCATCTTTTTCACTTAACTTAGTGTACCATCTCCAATTGCTGCGTAATTTTTCTGTCTAACTTTTCGGGTTCAGTTCATTATATTTTCTACTTTGTCTTTATATACAACATATTCTTTCCCATCCACTACTGCTACCACTGCAAATTCATCTTTTGGATTGAATGAAAGCCAGTCAGCCCACATGTTTGTATTTGGTCCTCCACTCCACATATTATGAACAGTGTTTTTAGTTAAATTCATAACTTTATAAGACGCATTTGGTGCATTTGTTCCAGTCTTTATTTCAAATGTGTATGCGTTATGAATTTTTTTATAAAAATAGAAAACGTTTGATGGACGAAGCTGATTCATAAAATCCTGTTCTTTTTTCTCTGCAATTTTTATCCCTTCTTGTAATGTGACAACATCTGTTCGTAATGTTTTCCAACTGTCTTTAGCTGCATTCAAGTTAGGGGCTAAGAATTTATATCTATTTTGATCGGCTTTTTGATTAGCTTTATCAATATGTCCCAGTACGCCCGAATATTGAGAGTCTAAATCATCCCATTGCGTGGACATATAAGTAAGAGCAGTAATAGCATTATCAATCGCACTATGCATATCACTAATATTATGAAACGCAACTCCTACTACACGATTTAATGTTATCTTATAATCTACATTCTGACGTAATTTTGCTAATTCCGGCTCTAGCCAACCTAACTTACCTCTTGCATCACCTATCATTATCCCACCAGCAATCAATGTGGGAAGAAAGGGGATCTTTACCATGTCTAATCCTTTAGATTCTATGTCTTTCTGATAGTTTACTTGCCCTAAAAGGTCCTCTAGACGCTTTTGATCATCCTCTACCGCAGCTCCTTGGTTTTTTAAAATAGACTGCAAGGTCTCTTTATGGCTCCCAAATACTCTAACATCTTCTCCAATAGCATTTTTAAATTTAGTTAATTCTTCTATTAATACTTTTGCAGACTTTTGATTTTGTTGAATTTCCTCCCGTAAATCCGTAATCCCTTTTTTTAAAGTATCTCCATTCCCAGTATTGATCGCCTCTACTAATGTTTCATAATGATTTTCAAATTTTGTATCGTATTCAATAATACCTGTCAATGTATCTAAAAGCTGTTTTTTTACTTTCGTATTCCATGAAACTGCATGTGCTCTTGCATTCTTTTGATCTTGTACAATTTTACTAGGTAAATCTGCATATCCATTAATAGTAATTCCTTCAAAACTCACATCCGGATTATTAATTAACAAATAAGAATATTCATTCATAGATTTTACAAATAACCCAGCATCTTGCACAGTTTTTTTCATCTGTTCTTCATTTGCTGAAAGAGACATATCTCCATTGTTAGTTTGTTCAATTTCACTTGCAAAAGCTACTACTGGTGTAACTGCATAAGTTGTTGTCATAGTTAAAAATGTCGATACAGCGAGTATTTTATAAGGGATTTTTTTCATCATTTTATACTTCTCCTATATAGGTTTTGATTTCTAATTCTATTCCTATTCCTCTTTAAAAGCGACGTCTTTCAATTTTTTTGAAAATCAGCAATACAGCACGGTTATCTTGGTATCTGGGTAAAAATTTTATAAAAACGAAAGGCGAAGTCTTTAATGAGACTCCGCCTTTTTGGTGTATAAGGAATTATTAATTGTTGCATTACTATTGAACAACGTAATCATAGATTCTCTATGTTTTAGGTGACTTTGCAACAAAACTAATATTTTCTTATTTTTGCGGAGTAACAGGCTCCACTTTTAATTCTTTGATTCCTTCTTTTAAAGTGACCGCATCTGTGTGTAATGTTTTCCAACTGTCTTTAGCTGCATTCAAGTTAGGTTTTAAGAATTTAAATTTATTTTGATCAGCTTTTTGAGATGCAGTTTCAATATGTCCAAGTACTCCCGAATATTGAGAATCTAAATCATGCCATTGCGTGGACATATAAGTAAGAGAATTAATAGCATCATCAAGTGCCTTATGCATCTCACTAATATTAATATACGCAACTCCAACTACACGATTTAATGTTACTTTATAATCTACGGTCTGACGTAATTCTGCTAATGTAGGCTCTAACTTAGATAAATTACCTTGTGCTCCGAGTACTATTAGACCACCAATTAACGGTAGGCCAAAAAGGGCACCCTTCATTACATTAAATCCATCAGATTCTAATTGTTTATAATAATTTACTGATCCTAAAATTTCATCTAGACGTTTTTGATCGGCCTCAACATCAGCTCCTTGGTTTTTTAAAATCGATTGCAAGAGATCTTTATTACTTCCAAATGCTCTAACATCTTGTCCAATAGCGTCTCTTAATTTAGTTAATTCTTGTATTAACTGTTGTGCAGACTTTTGGTTTTGTTGAATTTCACCTCGTAAATCTGTAATTCCTTCTTTTAAAGTTTCTCCATCCCCTGCATTAATCGCATCTACCATTGTTTCATAATAATTGTCAAATGTTGTGTCGTATTCAACAATGCCTGTCAATGTATCTAAAAGCTGTTTTTTTACTTGTGTATCCCATGTAAGAGCATGTGCTCTTGCATTCTTTTGATCTTGTACAATTCTACCAGGTAAATCTACATATCCATTAATAGTAATTCCTTCAAAGTTCACATCTGGATTTTTAATTAACATATAAGAATAGGCATTCATAGATTTTGCAAATAACCCAGCCTTTTGCAAAGTTTCTTTCATCTTCACTTCATTTGTTGAAAGAGACATATCTCCATTATTTGTTTGTTCAATTCCGCTTGCAAAAGTTGCTACTGGTGTAACAACAGAAGTTGTTGTCAAAGTTAAAAACGTCGATACAGCGAGTAGTTTATAAGGGATTTTCTTCATCATTTCATATTCCTCCTATATAGGTCTTAATTTTCAGTTCTATTCTTGTTTAAAAGCGATGTCTTTCGAAATGAATTCTGCATCTTTATGAATATCATTCCAGCTTTGTTTAGCAGCTTTTAAATCATCCGGTATTAAAGAGAATTTATGTTCTTGCATAGAGTCGATATTATCATGTAAATCTGTATAGTTAGCCCCCATTGTATTCCATTGCTTTTGAATATTCGTTAGAGACAGTATCGCTTGGTCCACTGTCTGATACAGATATGCCAATGTGTCTTTCGCGTTAGTAAGCGAAATAACTGCTTGGCTAGCACGATCAGCTTTCGTACCTAATTCTCCGATTTTTTTAGAGATTTCGTTATAGGAGTTCATATGACCAGACGCCGTGACACCAGCTGCTGTTCCTAAACCGATACCAGCTGCACCAAGAGCCGACAGGCCACCAATAACAGCCGGTGTTGCTGTACCGCCAGTTACGACAATTACTACCGCTCCTCCAATAGCTGCAATAACTAAAATAGCTGCTCCCAATCCACCACCAATTGACCAGGCTAATACATCGTCAAAATGTTTTTTCTGAGTAGAACGGAGTTGCTCAATTTCAGCTTGAAGTTGTGGAATCGTAGCCTGTTGACCTGCTAATATTGCCGTTAATCCACCTTTCCCATCTGGGCCACCAACATTATTTTTAAAATCTGTAGAATTTTGATATAGTTTCCCTTTGAAGTCTTGTAACATCTTAATTACATCTGTAACTTCTTTTGAATTTGTATTAATTGTAGTGATTAAATCATTTATGCCCTCTTTTAGGCCTGCCTTATCTTTCTTTTGTACAGTATCTACTAATGTGTCGTAATAATTTTGAAATTGTTCATCGTAATTTACAATATTACGTGCTGTTTTTTGAATCTGCGGTTTTGCTGTATCTAGCCAATAATTCGCATTGATTTGAGACAGTTCCTGATTAAGGTGAATATTTTTGATTAATTCTCCCCCTTCTGAACCTAAATCAATATTGGATAAATTTACATTCGGTTGCTTAATCATTGTTTTTGCGTACAAATCCATTACAAGAATATGAGATCCTGTTTCAGCCAATGCTTTCTTCAGTCCTTCAGGCCCTAATGCATAATTCCCTATTTCCTGTTCTTGAGCGGTCTGTTCTTGTGCAAATGCATGAATAGTGTTACCGGTAGTAGAAGTTATAACCGTTGCCAGCGTGGCTAAAGTTAACACTTTAAATGGAAATTTATTCATATCTATTTTCCTCCCTATTTTTCGATAGATTCTTATAATCTTCATACTTTTTATAAATTCCTAATATTAAAATTTATAAACCTGTTCTTCAAGATAACTTGTCATATTTTTTAATCTTCTTAATGTATCTTTTTGAGACTCCTGGTTAGTAGTATCAACATTAGTAGATAAATTTGTAATACTATTTTTTATTAGATTCAAATCTTCTTTATAGCGTTTCATTAGATCAAGTTCTACATCTACTTGATTTGCAAACGTATGCAAATCATTTTGCATAAGAAGAAGCATTGATTTTTGTAAATCTGCTATTGATAGTTTCGTTGTTAAATCATATAATTTTTGGTTTTGTTTCTCTAAATCATCTAAATGTGCTCGCTGTTCTGCTGTTAGTTTATTTACTTCAGCGAAGGCACCATATGTTTTCTTAATTTTTTCAGTGTCAATAGCTTTCATCAAGTCATACTCTTGCGTTTTTGCGGCTGCAGCTGCAGCTATTTCACCTTGCTTGCTTTTCTCAATTGCTTCACGAGCTGCTTTTTTTGCCGATTCAATCTCTAGAGCAGTTTTACCCTTTTCTTTCGCTTCTTGCGCTGCTTTTGTCTCTGCTTCTAAAATAGAGTTATTAATTTCTTTTCCTTTGTTATACGCTGCCAACCCTGCTTGTGCAGCCGGTTCAATGATTTCTTTTGAAAGACTATAGACTTCTTTGAAAATAACAAATCCTTGTTCATTTAAAGCTCCTGGTACTAATGCTATTTGTTGTAAATCATTTTGAATTGCTTTTTTTGTATTTAGTAATTCATTTTTTAGCTGGTCTATTTTCCCTGTTCCATCTGAACTTAGTACATCCTGTGCTTTTGTCACATCAGTATCGAGATCTTTAAGTTTTTTATCAAGCTGTAATTTAAGATCTGTTAATTCATTAATCTGACGTTGTACATTGTCTTGGTTCGTCATAGCCATTTCTTGAAGAACTTCAAGTCTATCCACAAAACCTTCTTTATCTTCTTTATTGTCTACAAACGCTTTTAATGTTGGATAATAGCTATTAAATTTAGTTACAAACCCTTTACTTTTTGAATTTAATAGAATTAAATGTGGATAAAGTTCTGATGACCATTCCTTCATATCTTGCTTGATTAGGAATTGATTTGTATTTAAAGCTGGGACTTCCTCAAGCTGTACATTAGGACTCATTAAAGCTTGATCAATATATGTTTGGATTAATTTAGATTGTGCACCTAATTTTCGTAAGGATGAGGAAATATCCGTATTCTCTTGTTGCGTTTCTGCCTGAACGATTGGCATTGCGAGAGTATTGATAGGAATAGTCGCCCCAGTTACTATTGATGTTATTAAAAAACCTTTAATTATTTTATTTTTCATTCCGTACACCTCTTCACTATTGTCTGTTTATAATCTTATACATACATCTTGAACGACCTAACGCTAGGCTCTTTTCTTGCACATACTTGAGGAAGGAGAATTCTTTCGGATAGAGAGTGTTAAACCCTCGTTATTATTTACTTTTTATAGAATGTAAGGACCTTACTTCCCCCTCATTTAAATACTATGTTTTTCACAAGTAAACAATAAAAGTTCATCACCTATATTTGAATTAGCTGTCAAATGAATAGTATAATATTGATTTTTCTCTGGAGTTGCTGCTTGACTTACAGGAGCCCAGATAGATAAACTCATTGTTCCTAAAGCTAACCCTGCCATGACCTTTTTGATAATAAGTTCATAATATCTCTCCTAGTTTTGTCGGCAAGGCCCTACAAGATTACAAAAGATGAAATTATACTGTACATTGCTTATACTTTTATTACGGAATAAAATCATTTCTGCTATGTAGAAACTTAAAACACTTTTTCAAATGTGATACTTTTGAGATTCTAGACCCTTTTGGAAATGAACGAATATTACGATAATTAATTTCGACATAATATTACTTGCAACTTTAGTGAACATTTATTATTGCAATCTTCTCCCCCTCGAGTGGTCATACCAATTGCACCTTTATTAAAACATCAATTTTTTAATACGTAAATAGTAGAATTTTGTCGATTATATTCAATAATTCGACTATCGAGTATTAATGTGACTGAAAATGTTATACTTATAAAATAATTTTTTAATATAATTTAAGTAATTATAGCAGTTACAACTTGATATGCTTAGTTAAAAAGGAGTTATTTTAACTATATAAAAAATAGCTAATATAATTTAAATTTTTTTTAATATAATTTAATCACACTCTGCATATCGATCCCCTTTATTTAGATATGCATAATTACATATTTCTCCATGACAAAAAACAACAAATAAACAACAAATAAACAACAAATAATAGACAAATAAACAACAAATAAAAGATAAATAAGCAACAAATAACAACATTTTTAAAAAACATGTCGTTATTTGTTATTTTTCGTCATAAGATTTATAACTTAATATAAAGATTTAATAAAATGCGGTTTAATGTCAGCTCTAAAAAACAGTAAAATTGGTACAAAGTTGAATACATTAATGATTACAGCTAGTATCGTATGGGTTCTATTGCAAAGTTTTCTAACTAGGGTACACTCTAGAAAAAGGAACGAGGAGAATCATACATGCAATATTTTAATGGGAAACAGTTCAAGAAAGATTTTATTTTGGTAGCCGCTGGCTACTACTATCGTTTTTCTTTAAACTATCGGGATGTATCTGAGATTTTGAAAGAACGTGGGATTTCCGTACACCCTACAACTATCATGCGATGGGTTCATGAATATGGTAATCTTATTTATCAGATTTGGAAAAAGAAAAACAAATCTGCGCAACTCTCTTGGCATCTGGATGAAACCTAAATTGGGTAAAAACAAATCAAGACTAAAATGAAGAAAATATAGAATAAATAAGGCCTCCTACTTTGGTTATATGAACACAAAGTAGAAAGCCAGTTTAGTTTATGTTGTTCAACAATCGCACTCTTCACCTTAAGTTCTACTCGAGTTAAAACAACAATTGTTGTAATATGAAGTTATTAAAACATTTGTTGTTTTAAAGAAATTACGGGAAAACAATTTGTTTTTATGGCACGATATCGAAAAAAAGCAAAAGAACTTGGGAGGAACTTTTAAAAATATCCTCCGTATGAATAAAGCCTTTGATAAAATTAGTGCGATTGCCTTTGTTCGGCAAATGCACCCGATTACGGAATAGTAGCGCCCCCCAGTATAATCACCTTTTTACGAAATAAATGCTCCCATCATAAACTTTTGGCCTATTAAAAATAATCCCCAAGCAACTATTCCTAGTGAAATCGCTAGAACTAAATGAACAGATTGCTTTAATGCGATATAGATCACAAACAGCATTATCGCTGTTGCAGGAAATCCTACTAAAACGCCAAGTGTAAATTTGTTGATGTTTTGAGTAGATTCTCCTTGAATTGTTAGCCAAATAATACTTAGGATGCTGATTAAAGGAAGAGCAGCTACAATGCCTCCATATACAGGGAATCGCCTAGCCAATTCTGTTACGATGCCAATAATGGCAGCTGAACTTATAATTTTTATTAGCAAATACATTCATTTTGATACCTCACTTAAAATACGAAATGCTTCAACTACCATTTCCCTTTCATTAGCCGATAACCTGGTAAGTGCAGCTTGCAGTTTATTTTCATCTAACTCTGTATTCTTCTTTAATATTGCGGAACCTATTTCTGTTAAATGTAGATACACCTTACGTTGGTCTTCTTCCGACCTTTCTTTATACAACCATCCATTACCCACTAATTTTTTTACATGTTCCGAAGCTGTATTGTGTGAAATTGATAATTGCTCAGCAATGTCACGAATCATAACATATTGCTTTTTCTGAACCGTTTGTAAAATACGAACACTTTGATGTGAAATGGCTTCCTCTTGCTTAGGATGTAAATTGAAGTAAATATCGGAAAAGTAATTATTTATATTTTGAATCATTAAACCACGCTCCTACATTAATTGTATAATACGATTATATCGCAAATGACGATATATTATCAATAAAAAATTCTCCCTGTCTTTTCTATTTTAGTAACGGGGATCAGAGTATAAAATAAGCGCTTATCCTTTTTCAAGGATTGCGCCCGTTTGTTAAACATTATTTAAAAATATCTTCTAGTTCATCTTTTAATATTTCCTTGGTCTTGCCTAGATTGAATTGGGAATTATCAAGCCAAATTTTCTTCATATCAAGATTGTCGTAGATTTCTTTTTCGAGCAACTTCATAGCCTCTAACACCTTAATAGTTCCATCTACTCCATATAATTTGTGGCTTTCCCCGTAACCTTGTTCAGTATAATATTCGATAAACCCCTCCGACCATGCTTTTGGCCGTTCATCTAAAGCTTTTTTAAAGGATGTTTCAAGGTTGTTTTGATCCACATATATTAATAACGGATTTAAACTTTTTATATTCTCGGCTAACCCTAAAACGTAGCCTGAAACCTCTTCCATCGATCTATTATATTTGACCAATCCGATAGTCAATGGGTTTTGCATAAAACAACATTCAAATACATAAGGTGAATCTTCATGAAGTGCCTTTTCACCAAAGTCCTTCCAACTTTCCGTTATGAGTTCTGTATTTTTTTCAAATGAAAGTTCATAAATATCACGAGTGCAAATTTCATTGAATAGCTGATGAGGTATTTGTTCCCCATATTTTTCCTTGATTTTAACATACGGAATAAAATATCCGTTTCCTTTCATCACCACGTTATTTTTTAGCATTTTTTGGTACTCAGGGTATTCTTCTAGAAGTCTTCTATATTCGTTTTTATCAAAAAAAGCGACACTATCATAATCAGCAGGGTGATCTAAATTGCCTTCTAAAAAGAGTTGAGCATCCAACCCTTGTTTTTTCAAAAGCTCGTGTACAAGTTTTGCAATAGTTGTTTTTCCTGATCCGGGTAAACCTTCGATCAAAATTAATTTTGTATTCATCCTGTCTCCTTTGTTTAATTCTTTTTCAGTTAAATGGCCCGATTCTTGAAGATCAAAGAAAAACAAGCCAGCTTTTCTGTTGCATTTATTTAACGGGCAACGTATTAAACCTTTTCATATATTTTACCATATAGTCGTTTATTTTCTCCTTTCAATCGCTTATTTTCACCCTCCAGTTCCTTAATGCGCTCACGTAATAATTGAATCATTGCATCCTTACTCTCATCGCTCATTTGGCGTTTTACAGCTCCAGGTGACTGTTGCCATTGTTTACGAAGCATTTCAATTCGACTTCGAAAATTGGGATGGTTATATAAGTAAGACTTAGAAACCCCTGATTCCACCGAAACGGAGTTGAAGTTAATACGCTCATTTTTTTTAATCAACTGTTTGATTGCCTGCTCAACCTGTTGAGCCGTTTCTTCGCTCTTCATCTTAGCTAGGGCCACAATGGCGTCTGTAGATCGTTTATGTTTCATTGTAATACACCTTTTTCTTTAGTGATTTGAGCATCAAATAGGATTTTCTTTGCGCCATCTCCTCGATGAGACTTCCCTTCGGCAAGTTGATCTCTAATCTTGATGAGATTATCTAGTTGTTCCTTGGTCTTCTCATTGTAGATTGGGTAGTTTTGTGTCATCTTGATATGCTCTTCGACACGCTGAATTTCTTTTTCAAAGTTAAGCAGATTATCAGGAGTTGTGCAGAAGTTTGGACAAGTCAAGCAGGGCGTCACCACATATGGGCAACCTTCTTTTTTAGAAGCCAAGCAAAACCCAAGAGGTACTCGTACCGCCTCTACATTACTGAGTATGTACTCCCAATGGATCAGGTCTTCGTCCATAGTCATCTCATTGACTTGAATCCCAACATAGAACGCACGCGTTTCTTAATAAAACGATGATCCTGTTCCACTATATTATTGAGATATCTAACTTGCCTTAGTTGTATACCTTCAGGCATATGTTTCTCTTCTTTCAACTCTTGAATCGCTACAGGATAGGCAGGATTCTTATCTACTGTTATCACGCGAGGTTTAGAAACGTACGAAAAAGCGCTTGGCTGCTTGTTTATCTCTTGATTGACTTAGATAAAAATCAATTGTATCCCCTTCTGAATCGACTGCACGATATAAATACATCCATTGCCCTTTTACTTTGATATATGTTTCATCGACTCTCCAAGAGTCATTTGTTGACTTAAGATGATGTCGTACTTTCTCTTCTAATTGAGGTCCATATTGATGAACCCAGCGCATAATCGTTGTGTGAGCAATTGATAATCCTCTTTCCTCCATCATTTCCACCAGGTTACGAAAGCTCAAATTGTACCGTAGGTACCACCTTACTGTTAATAAGATTAGTTCAGGCTGATAATACTTCCATTTGAACAAATTCTCCTTTTCCATACTGATCACACACCTTTTGTAGAGTAGTAATATCAGTATGTCCAAGTTTAAGAGATTTTTTGCACCAGAACCAAAAACGCCATCCTTTCCTATGATTCTACAGAAAGAATAGCGCATTTTTTCATTTTAGGGGCATTTCTTTTTATTAGCTTGATAGCGATGGGGTATCGCCACATTTCTATCAAGCTCCTTATAGAAGCAACGGGGGAACTTTAATATAATAAGAATTAAAGATAGTATAAAGGACCAAAAATTAAATATATTAAAGGTGGAAAATGACATGGAAAGAAAGTACCGATTATATCAAATTGATTCATTTACGAAGAAAAAATTATCAGGTAATCCGGCTGGTGTAATAACAAATGCAGATGGTTTATCCTCGGGTGAGATGCAGAGGATTGCTAGAGAGCTTAACAATTCGGAAACGGCATTTATCTTTAAATCAGACAATAGCGAATCTGATGTACATATTCGTTTTTTTACGCCTACTCATGAGGTCCCTATCTGTGGACATGCGACGATTGCTGCCCACTATGCTCGTGCAGTTGAAAATAGTTTAAATACAGTTAAAGTTTATCATAAAACTGGTGCCGGCATTTTACCAGTCGATGTGATTAATGAAGATAATGATTACAAAATTATTATGACGCAGGGTAGTATAAGTTTTGAAACTGTGATTGAAGGTGTAGCTTTAGAGAATATATTTACAGCTTTCAATATTAGTGAAAATGATTTATTAGAAGATTGTCCAGTACAAATCGTTTCAACCGGGCATTCTAAGGTGATGATTGGAATTAAAAATTCGGAACTTCTTAACCAATTAAACCCTAATATGGATTTACTCACAAAAGTCAGTGGATTAATTAATTGCAATGGTTTCTATGTGTTTACGATGAATGCTCCCGACTCTGATATTTTAATTCATGGAAGAATGTTTGCTCCTGCAATTGGTATTAACGAAGACCCTGTTACAGGTAATGCGAACGGTCCTTTAGGCGCATACTTGATACATCATAGACTTGTCAAACATGATAATACTTTATTTAGTTTTAAAGCAGTGCAGGGCGAAGCTATAAAACGGGCGGGTATCATTGATGTTCAAGTGAAAATTTGTAATCAGGAACCAGAGGAAGTAAGAATTGCAGGAAATGCTGTAATCGTATTTAAGTCCGATTTATTACTTGATTAGCAATTCATATGCAAAGTTCGAATCGTAAATGGAGGTCTTTATTAATATGAATTTCAGTCATTGTAAACTGTAAATCATAATAAAGTTATTTCTATGACGGGGAATTTGTGAAATAATACATTCAAACAAAAAGGTGCTTTTGTTAAATAGAATAAATAAGAAAAGTAAACACCCCCAGAACGAAAATTTTGTGCATGTTGCTCGTATTTATTGTTTGGCGATAAGTCGTTCTTTAAGCTTGATGGCGATTTAGTGCTATCCCTAAAACATCTGGACTTTAATAGCCAACTAAAAAATGCAAACAAAAAGACCTTTAATCAGTCGTTTTGTTTGCATTTCCTTTTTCTAAAACCACAGAAAAGATAAGTACTATAGTTAACACCATAATAAACCTTACTTCACTTCCATCACTTACAAAAAATGAATACAAAGTATAAATTAAAATTAATATTCCATAAATAACTTTGTGCAATGAACTCCCCCCCTTTTTGCCGTATATATTTTAGTGTAAAAATTTAATTCAAGCCCTATATCAAAATGAAAATAAAAAGCACCTGTGATATACACAAAGTGCTTTTCTCTTGTCAATTTATCTATTTTCTTTTTATAACTCAAATTTCTTCGAATCGTACTTTTCTAGAGTTTGCTGCAATTCATTTTGTTCATATGGAATATGTTTATCTGTCTGTACATCTTCAACATTTTCTCCACCTGTTAATAATCTCCTGTACTTAAAAGAGTGCCCTGTTAATACTGTTTTAATCATTTTGTATTGCCCTCCTTTTGTTTGATTACTTGTATCATAAAACAAGTATCTGAAGTTGGTATGTAGTCTATCTAGAGTGTATGTAAATTTAAAAAATCTCTAATAAAATGTTTATGTTGTAACGTTACCACCAAAACTAGTGCTTCAAACACCATAATTTGAAGAGACAGTAACCCATATTCTAGCTTGAATTCCCTCTACAGTTCTATATTGAGTAAAACCAGTTGATCCCTATAATATAAAAAGAGCACCACTTTTTGGATGCTCTTCGTTATAACTATATAGTATTTAATTTCCTTCTTTTGTTGGTACCATTTTTCCTTCTTGAGAACCTGTACCTTCTGTTCTTTCAACAGTTTTTACATCTCCTTTGGGAGTTGCTGGCACTGCATCTTTAGGTGCATCAAAGTTTTGTGAGAAAGACGTTGTTCCATCTGCACTCTGTGTAATTACTTGATTTGAACTATCTTCATTTGATTTTAAATTGTCCATTTTCGCATCATCTGCACCTACTGCACCACCCGCTAATAATCCTGTACTTAAAATTGTTCCTGCTAATAATGTTTTAAACATCTTTCATTACCTCCTGTTTATTTGTAATATTCATCAAAAAAGTATCTAGAGTTAATGTTTTAGTCATTATCTTTATCTACTTGCTTTTTGATTACATTTAGCATAAGACAAGAATCTATAGTTGATATGGACTGTATCTGGAGATTATGTAAAGAAAAATAGATGGTCGCTTGGTGTGTAGGCAAGAACATATTATTAAAATCAATTTTGAATTAAGACCATAATGGGGCCCCACCACATCGCTATCAACTTAAGAAATTAAATGTTCCCCAAAACGAAAATTTGATATCTCTACGGTTATTTATGAGAACTTAGCCCATTTTTTTCGTTTTGGGGAAAGTTATTCTGATTAGGTTGATGGGCGGGCATAGGGTATCACCAGCATTTCGGAAAAAAAACACGCTAAGAAAAATAAAATCCTTGCTGCATATGAAATGTAGCAAGGATTTTTTAAGTTGTTTCATTCGAGAGCCGAAAAACACGAATTAGCCCCATGCCATCAAGCTAAAATTTTATAGTACCCCCAGAACGAAATTTTGTACTAACTTGTAACAAAAAAGCTCATTTTTTCGTTTTGGGGTATTTGCTTTTCTTAACTTGATGGCGATGTGACGCTACCCCATTATACAAAAGACAAAAATTAGAAGCCGATAAATGAAAAATAATAATTCCTTATTCAACTAACGAATGCATTATTTGAACAACCTAAGGCTGCTTCGGTAGCCATTTTTTTGTACCAACTGGCAGTTTAGTTTTCAATATGTGAAAAGGGATTTCTAAGTGATTAATTGAATATATATTTATTGTTTACTAATTTTTAGGAGGTCCCTTTATGGGAGATAGGCTTTACTGTATTGCTGCATATCAAGTTCTTAATGAAGAAAGACTAGGAGCTTCGTACGGTTCTATAATAACTTATAGTGATGCTGTGACAGGATCTCCTGTTAGTGAGCTAGGGTATTTTTTAATTTATTTATTATAGTAATGTAACCGAAGAGGTTGATATGGTGACATATCAACAAACTGAGGTGGTACACTCTCGTCCTCAAGAATTATTTCCTTGGGGTGAAAGTTTTTTTATTATGTCATAATTTAAAGTTTTTGAGAGGAGAAATTATATGGATCCTATTTTATTAGATGTTCCGTTACAGATAGAAACAGACAGACTAATTCTTCGAGCACCACTTCAAGCTGGTGACGGGAATGTAGTATACCAAGCTATTAAGGATTCAATTAATGAGTTAAAACAATGGTTGCTTTTATTCCAGTCAATTCCTACTGTTGAAGAAACGGAAATTATCCTGAAAAATGCCCATATAGATTTTTTGAAAAGAGAAAGCTTTCGCTATCTTATCTATCATAAGGATACTAATGATTTTATTGGAACTGCTAGCCTTCACGGAATTAATTGGAAGATTTCTAAATGTGAAATTGGATACTGGATTAACATGCAATTTAGTGGCAAGGGATATATGACAGAAGCAGTAAGTGAGTTAACAAACCTTGGATTTCAGTTACTCAAATTTAGAAGGATTGAAATACGATGTGAATCTAATAACACTAAAAGTCGTACGATCCCTGAAAAACTAGGTTTTGAGCTGGAAGGGATATTACGTAATGAAGATCTTTCAGCTGACAGTAAAAAACTAACTGATACCTGCATCTATGCAAAGGTAAATTAGATTAAAATTTTAATAATCAATTGAGTCTGTGTACATAGTTTATTCCCCTTCTAATCCGTTATTGTGATTTGTTTAGAACTATAGTACATCAATATGTTTAAAATGAAATGTACTGAAATGGTATATTCTATTAAAACAAGAAGATTTACTTCTCATAGTAATAATGTCAGTATTATATACAAATGTTACAATCATTTTATAAATAAATTACTTTATGAAGTTATAAAATTAGGACCGTACATATTAGACATATCTAAAATGTACGGTCCTTTTGTTTACTAGTGGTTCACTTATCTAACCTAAAGATAAGTATGTGGTCCTTTTACAATTTGAATTTCTTTTTAAGCTTCTTATATTTTCTATATGAACGTCTAACAATGTTTAACATGAAATACGGTATTTTAACAGGGAAAGGCAATTTATAAATGAAAGGCAAGTAAAATGTAAAATATGCCTTTTCTAGGTCTCTCCACTTACTATCTTCTTTTGTTTTTAAGAAATCAGATACATCGACTACATATCCCCTTCCGTTTTCCATCATCACATTTTTCCCGTGAACATCACAAGGAGTTAATCCTTGCTCCCTTGCATACTCTATAGCTTCATTGATATCAAGGATTACCTGCTTAGGAATTTTAATCCCCTTATGAATAGCATCGTATAAGGTAATTTCTTTTAAACGTTTCAATACTATGAAATTTCCCCCTTTATATATAAGCTTCGAATAAGAAGGATGATTTCCGATTCTTCGGTATACTTCTGACTCTTTTTCAATTCCTTCTCCTTCTCGCGCGTAAACTTTCACTACCCAATCTTTGTATTCTTTGTGCATAAATACTGCGGCATAATTACCTGTCCCTAAACACTTCCAAAGTCTAGGAATATCTTTAACTACTACAGGCTCGAATTCATCCTCACTTCTTATGCTTACCTCTTTTAATAATTCGTCCTTTATCAATCCCACAAAACTATTTATACTCATCATTCCCACTCCGGTTTTGCTAAAAGGGGTTCCACCCCATACCCATCAAGTTAAAAAGTACCTTCTTCCCTAATACGAAAAAATGAGCAGACTTCACTAAGTAACTAACTTTAGAGAAATAAAATTTTCATTTAGGGGGGTACTTCAAAACCTTAAAATGGATATTCTACGCAAATATATACTATTGATACAATAAGTTATGTTAACTTCACATGATTATATTATACAAAAACTCAGCAAATACCGTTACAAAAAGTGTACAAGCCATATCTACTCTCTTTAAATAGTTTATTGCGAATCTATTTTAAGGAGATCAGTAAATGGCATATTATGTAGGCTTAAATATATTTGTTGCCCCAAGTGCTAATAGTAGTAATGATAGACTTGCTCAAATGTTTATAGGAGCTCAAAACTATTGATTTACCTATATCAATGAAGAGTATTCCGCAGATAAAATTGACTGTTTTAATCCAGATACTTTAAATAATTTACTCCCATATACTCAAGGAGTTAACGAATGGATTGGATTATTTTTTGTCGGAGGAAATAGATTAGCAGATGGAGAAAACACTGGGTGCACTTCGTATGTACCGATTGTTCAGAATGGTGAAATAACTGATTTTCAAGCTAATATTGTTGTCACTGATGAAGCAGATCATTTGTTACTTGCTCATGAAATCGGACATGCATTATTTGCTAGAATGGTAGGAAACAATATAGAAAGCACAGCACCTTGTTGTCCAAATGATCCTACAGGTCATAGTAACGAAGAAAATGATCTAATGCTTCCGATAGTACCAGCAATTCCTAATCCTATTCTCACACAAGAAGAGGTAGAAAAAGCTCTGCAAAGTCCTAAAGCTTTTTATGTTCAATAATTAATATAAAAAAGAGGACAAGAAAATTCTTACATCACAATTCCCCCCCATTTCTCTACTTATCAAGTAACATTAATAAATGAGGTACCGTCACATTTTCATAAATCTAAGGTTACACACTATTCATTAAGCAAAAAAGACCGTATCACTACGGTCCTTTTCTCTCTCTTATGCAAACACTATGACTGTGTAACTTTATTAGAAACAAGTAATTTTTCAATACATATAGGTAACATATCTAATAACGTTTCAAATGCGTAATTTACGTCCAGACGCTCCGTCCATTGATGTGCATCTTTTCCTACCGGCCCCATATTTAATACTGGAACGTCAAACTCTTCTAATTCCTGAAGTGGAATTGAATAACCTTTATCCCATAATGGCATATTGTCTACAAGAGAACTCATTGAGTCCAATGGGTTTTGTAAGCCCACATAGCTCAAGTCTGAAATTCCTCCAAAATAATTTTGATTTTCAAATGTAATGCTATGATTATAGTGGGCATACTTTTCCATTTCTACAACTACCTCTTTAATTAAAGGATTGTTGCGTGAACTCACAGCTGGATAGTATGGCGGCGCAAAGAAAAGTACAATCATCGGAGCCTTTTCTTTACATAAGATAGATAATTTGTCTACTAAATCAATGGTTACCGCACGATCATCTTTATCTTCTCTATTTTTTATAATATTAGATTGAATTTCATCTATTTTTTCTCTTCCATGTTGTTCAATTGCATAAGTGATAAGCTCTTCATACGTTAATACATTTACTTTGAGATTAGGCGGTATGAACGGATTATGCTTAGAAAAATGATACGCTCGCTCCTCATACGATTCTTCGATTTTCTCTGCTACTTTCGTTACTTTTTGACGTAATAATGAAACTACATCTGTCATCGTTTTTTCTAGTAAAAACAAGTTAAATAATGTGACAGCACGATGAGGAATTTGTACAGAATAATCCTCCTTTAAGTCTCTTTGAAGCAAGTTAGTTGGTGGTGGACTCGCTTCACCATCTACAATATCACAAAGGTCCGTATTCAACTCTAATTCTGCTGTTAATAATGCAGCCATATAACTCCCATTTAATCCTGCAAAAGGTTCGCCTACATGTGTCTCTTTTCCATAGCAAAGGAAACCAGGTAACACCTTACCAATAGAACCAGTATAAATATACTTATTTTGGTCACCAGGATGCCTTGAAAACATAGGCTCTGAATTTAGAACCGTTTTATACTCTAAGTCATGTTCTCTTGCTAAGTCTAATAATCTCGGAACAGCAGCCCTCATCCCTACAGAGTTCACTTCTTCATCTGGAACAGCTAATAAAAGAACATTCCCATCAAATCTTCCTTCACAAGCTTGCTCAACCATTGCCATTTGTAAAGCTAGACCACATTTCATATCCATTGTTCCTCTACCAAATAGCCAATCTCCTTGTTCTATATCTTCACGTACGTGATCTGGTAGCTCATCTTTATGAGAATAAAACATAGATGTTAACTTTTTAGGGTTAAATGCATCTTCTTTCCACACTCCGTAATCTTGTACATCTACAACATCAAAGTGACTAACAAGAATTACGGTATTTTTCGTACTATCACTTTTCTTTACTAGCGCTGTAACAAAATATCTTCCATCCCCGGTCGGATTTTTTTGCAAATGATGCGGATTTTGTTTGAAATACTGTAAGTCTGATAATTGTCCTACAACAAAGTCTGGTAATATAACTTCAGCTTCTGAACCTGTAATACTAGGAATTTCAACAAGATTGCTTAATAATTGCACTAATTGTTCTTTTGATTGCCACTTTGACATATAAATCCCCCTATTTTTCCGCATTATGAAAATCAATTCCAATATATGAATAAAAAATGACGACAGCTATCAAAATTATAATTCTGATGTACTGCCGATTTTTATTGATATTTCATGAGCTGCTTGTTTTACCTTACTAATAAGAAAAGATAGTCGATCATCCTTAATGCGATGACTAATTAACCCAACACTTAATGCTCCTACTACTTTATGATTAAATCCGATAATAGGTGCAGCTACTGAAGCTGTCCCTTCTGTTTTTTCACCATAACTCACAGCATATCCTTCATTTCTTATTTGCTTTATTTGATCGAAAAGAATTTGCTTTTGTTCTGGTAAAGAAGAAAGTAAATGTTCTACAATGTGTTCCATTTCATTCGTGTTCATATTGGCAAGCATCGTTTTATTTGCGGCGCCAATTGAAAGTGGAATCTGTTCCCCTAAGTTATCGATAACTCGAATTTTTAAAGGGCTATCAATTCTTTCAATGATAATAGAATGTGTTCCATTTGGAATGTTCAAATAAACACTTTCTTCAACTTCAGAGGCCAAACGCTTCATTACTTCTCTTGCAACGGATCTGTAGTCTACCTTCTCCAATTGACGTAATCCTATTTCCATCCACATTGGCCCAATCTTGTACTGTTTTGTTTCTGAAATTTGCGTAACTAACCCATGCTCCATCAAAGAGTTCAGTAACCTATGTACTGTACTAACCGGGAGATGTGTTCTATCAGCTATATCAGAAATAGCCCAATACTCTTTTTCATTTGTAGAATTCAGTAACTTAATAATACCTATCGCTCGATCAATGGACTGTACCATAACTCGCCTCAACTTTACTTGTAGTATGTTTAGCCTAATTAACTATCAATTTAACAAAAATTCAAACTGAAATCAATTAATTTATTTAATTTTCCAAAAATAGAGATATAACACTATCAAAAAAATGAAAACGTAAACAAAAAAATATTGACTTTTCTTTTTAATTATCTGAAAATTAGAACAAGATTTCACATCACGGAATACATTCCATAATACGGAAAAACATCAATCTTCATACTACCAATTATGAAAGTGAGGAAAACAATGACGCAAGTAAACAATACAAACAATGAATTAAAGCGCACGATGAAAGGTAGACATTTATTCATGATTGCACTCGGTGGTGTGATTGGAACGGGGTTATTTAACGGATCTGGTTTTATTATAAGTCAAGCTGGACCTGGTGGATCCGTACTTGCCTTTATGGCCGGTGGATTATTAATGTATCTCGTTATGCTATGTCTTGGTGAGCTTGCTGTAGCAATGCCAGTTTCAGGTTCCTTCCAGGAATATGCCACTAGGTTCATCAATCCCGCAACTGGATTTACCATCGGATGGTTGTATTGGCTAAGCTGGGCGAATACGACTGGTCTTGAATTTACAACTGCTGGTATTACAATGCAGCGATGGTTTCCTGATATTCCTGTCTGGGTTTGGTGTTTAATATTTGGTGTTACAATATTCACTATTAACGCATTATCCGCTCGTAGTTATGCAGAAACAGAATTTTGGTTTTCAAGTATAAAAGTATCTGCCATTATCGCTTTCATTATTCTTGGCGGCGCCGCTATGTTCGGTTTTATTGATTTAAAAGGAAACGAACCCGCTCCGCTTCTTTCAAATTTCGTAAATCATGGTGGTTTATTCCCAAATGGACTTGCCGCTATCTTATTAACAATGGTTACAGTCAATTATTCCTTCCAAGGTACAGAACTTGTTGGAATCGCAGCTGGTGAAAGTGAAGATCCAGCAAAGACTTTACCTCGTTCTATTAGAAATATAATATGGCGCACGATGTTTTTCTTCGTCTTAGCAATCTTTGTTCTCGTGGCTTTAATTCCTTGGGAAGAGGCAGGATTAACAAAGAGTCCGTTTGTTGCTGTATTTGATAATATAGGTATTCCATATGCAGCTGATATTATGAACTTTGTTATTCTTACTGCTGTTCTTTCTGTCGCAAACTCAGGACTGTACGCCGCAACTCGAATGCTTTGGTCATTATCAAAAAATGATATGGCTCCAGCCTTTTTAAAGAAATTATCATCACGAGGGATACCTCTAAACGCTTTACTCTTGACGATAGCTATTTCTGCTTTTTCTCTTTTGACAAGCGTTGTAGCTGCTGAAACGGTTTACTTATGGCTGATTTCAATTTCTGGAGTCATTACAATTATTGTTTGGATGTCAATTTGTGTTTCTCAATTCTTTTTCCGTAAACATTATTTAGCCGAAGGTGGAAAATTAGAAGACTTAAAATTTAAAACTCCACTTTATCCACTTGTACCAATTCTTGGTTTTGGATTGTATGGCATTATATTAATAAGTCTTATCTTTATCCCAAGTCAAAGACTAGGAATCTATTGCACTGTACCATTTATCATCTTTTGCTACACCTACTATCACTTTAAGATAAAGAAAAGAATTGCTACTAACACTCATACAGAGACTAAAATTAGCGAAACTTCTTAATACTATACTTAAAAGCCCGCACATTGCTTTTACTTCATGTGTGGGCTTTTCTCATTGCTTTATTCATTTTTCCAGGTCCCCTATTTTCCCCTTACTATTGCAAGGATTATTTAGGCGAACTATAAGTTGAAGAGTTATCCTCAAACGAGTCAGTATTGCTATACCCTTTAGCTCAGATTTCAATTGTATCTTGCTTTTGTTTCCCAAGTTCTGCGAAGAATGATGTCGGTATCGTTAATGTAGTAAATGCTACACCAGCAATTATGATTTTTTACTGTTCATAAGTTGCTGATTTTCCTTACTATTACTCTTTTGTTTTGATATATTAAATACATACTATGTCACATTAAAAATTAAAAGACAGACAGGAGTTAGATACGATGATAAAAGGTTTCGGAGGAATATTTTGGAGAACTAAGAATCTTGATGTTATAAAAAAATGGTACAGTGAAGTGTTGAAGATTGAAATAGAAAATTGGAATGGGACTGTGATTAAACCCGAATTAGGAACTGAGACTATCTTTTCTTTCTTTGCCGAGAATGACAGTTATTTTCCTACAGAACAACAAGTGATGTTAAATTTCCAAGTACATAATCTAAACGAGACTATTCAGCATCTTGAACAAATTGGTGTACCTCTTGAAAAGAAAGAAGAGATTAGTGAATTTGGAAAGTTTATTTGGATTAAAGATCCTGAAGGTCGATTGATCGAACTTTGGGAGAAATAGCCCGTTGTAATCATTCGCTATTAAGCTAACAGGTGCTTTAGTTCAATAAAAAAAGTTGATTCCTTTGAAGTGCACCTTCGTTTATTAGACACAGTCTAACAATCGGAGGTGCACTTTTTCAATCTAAATTAATACTTTTAATAAAATCAAAATGATTTTCATCAGCTAATTTATCGATATAACCTGTTATATACAGATTTGCTTTAGATACTTCTGTATTCTTAAATTCAGAATAAAAATCAGGAGAAAATGATACTTCTAAAACAACACTATCCCCAGGTTTAATATTTAACTTATTACCTTTAGCCAACACTTTAAATGGATTGGTTGTTTGTCCAGATTTTGTAGATGATTTAGGAAATGAAAACATAACATTATTTTGCGCAATAACATAATCGGTATTATTAGTCATTTTTATTTGATAAGATATTTCAGTGTTCATATTAAGATTTTTAGAAATTAATTCATACACTATTCCATTTTCAACATCTTCGTATTTAAAAGTACTATTATTTTTACTAGAACAAGCACTCAAAATAAAAAACAAAACCAATATGATTATTCCACATTCTTTTTTCATTGATCTATTACCACCTATCAGTAAACACTATATTCTCTTTGGATTGTCATACCATTTGAAACGTACGTAACACTAGTAGTACTCTAAAAGCTAGAATTAGAACCGATAATGACAGTAGCGTCCAGTTCCTTGTTTCTAGCGACTTTCGTGCTAAGCCCAGCACCAGCAAAGATTTCAAAGGCCTGGGGTGCCTGAACTTCGCTTGTCTCTATCAAAAGATGGCCATCCAAAGCTAACCACAGATTAATGCTTCTTCTGCCACTCTTCGCAGAATGTTAAGACCATCCTCACCTCCGTCAAGCGTCACATTTGGTTCATGTAGGCGTGCCTCCCGGGGGAGAAACTTTATTATTTCGGTAGGAACGTAAGGTACGTTCGCAACTAGGATATTTACATGGCCCTTAAGTGAGTGGGGTAGAGCTTTATACAAGTCACCTTCAAAAGCATGACCGCCAAAATTCGTTACATTGCGGCTAGCGCATTGTACTGCGATAGGGTCAATGTCAACAGAATACAATTCAACTCGTCCCAAAGCTGCTGCCAGTGCTGCGCCCACAGCACCTGATCCACAACATAGATCAACAATGATATCGCTAGAACGTGACAGAGCCTCTGTTTGATGAACAAGGAACTCGGTACGTTTACGCGGTACAAAAACGCCTCGATCCACTTCTATTCGTAGACCACAAAACTCCGTGTATCCAACAACGTATTCCAGAGGTAAACCGTTGACTCGCATTTCTACCATTTTCATAAGGTCCTCTGGAGTTAGTGCCTCTGAAATAAGTAACCGGGTCTCATCTTCTGCGAAAACACAACCGGCACTCCGAAGCTTGCTAACTATACATTTTTCCATTTTAATATCCAAAAAGAAATTTGTTTTATTCTCTATATTATCTCACCACTTTTGATAAAGTTTGTTTGTAATTCAGAGTTCGTTAAAAATAGCTAATATCCTTCTTCAATAATCTGGATCTTACATACAGTGAAACTTTAATCAGTGGGGGTTTTGTCCATCCCCCACTGATTATTAGTTGAACCAATCGGGCGTTTACGGGCAGTTATCTCCCACCTAACTTCCTAGCATTCGCCGAATTTCGAGGTGGGAGTTTTACTGCCCGTTAATACGGGGTAAACTGTCATTTGATGAACATATTCGTCTATGCCCACCTCTTTCCCTTGTATATAGAGCATTCTTATCAATTTCTGTTTTCGTCAAATCTAATTAACAGAGATATAAACAAAAATACATATTTTTACACTATTTCGATTTATATACACAAACTATAATTTTAACGTTTTGGGCTATTTGCTTTGCTTAAGTTGATTCGCATAGGTACTACCCCTCTTTGAAATATTTCAGTTCAAAATGAAATAACATTTCGACATAAAATATCAATCTATCTATACATTACGACAACAGTCTTAGAAATCTGATTTTTCATTATATTAAAGGATATTACTCAAACAACCTCGAATATTGTAATACACATACATAAGGAGGTTGACCTATTTTGTTTCGTTCATTTACAAATGGATGTGTTGCCCTTGTGCAGCGTTTCTTACCAGAACCGTTTATTTTATCATGCTGATTAACTGTTTTCGTTATCTTCTTCGGCATGTTTGCAACGCACCAAACACCGGTAGAAATGATTACGCATTGGGGCAATGGCATTTGGGGACTTCTCGCCTTTTCTATGCAAATGGCTCTTGTACTCGTGACAGGATCTGCATTAGCAAACGCTCCTCTTATTAAAAAGGGATTAACAAAAGCAGCGAAACTACCGAAAACGAATGGACAAGGTATTATTGCAATTTCAATCGTAAGTTTACTAGGAGCGTACATAAACTGGGGATTTGGTATTGTTGTATCTGTTTTATATGCAAAAGAAGTGGCAAGACAGTTAGAAGGATTAGATTATAGGTTGGCAATTGCTTCTTCCTACTCTGGATTTCTCATTTGGCATGCAGGCCTTTCTGCTTCTATCCCTCTTACGTTAGCAACAGGCGGCGAAACGTTAATCAAAACGACCGCTGGAAGTATTAAAGAAGCGATTCCAATAACAGAAACGTTATTCCCACCATACGCTCTCGTTCCAGTTCTTATCTTTCTCGTTACGATGCCTCTTATTAACCGAGCAATGCATCCAGATGAAAAGCATACAATTACTGTAGACCCTAGCGTGTTCCATGAAGAGGCTGCCGCTCAAGAAGTAGAGCAAAAAACATTCGCTGAAAAAATGGAAAATAGTATGATTATTACACTTTGCATTGGATTATTAGGTCTTATTTATATTTTTAACTATTTTAGTACGAAAGGCTTTAACCTTACACTTGATATCGTTATTTTTATGTTATTGATTGCCGGTCTTATTTTCCACCGTACTCCGATTCAATATATCCGCGCTTTCTCTGACTCAACTAAGAGTGCTTCAGGTATTTTACTTCAGTTTCCGTTCTATGCTGGAATTATGGGGATGATGATTGGAGTAAATAGTGAAGGTCTGTCGCTCGGAGGAGCTATTTCTACTTTCTTTATTAGCATTTCAAATGAAACTACATTCCCGCTCTTTACATTTTTAAGTGCTGGCATTGTAAATATTTTCGTTCCATCTGGAGGCGGTCAATGGGCAGTGCAAGCACCCATTATGATTCCAGCTGGCGCTGAACTTGGTGTACCTGCTGCGAAAACAGCGATGGCAATTGCATGGGGCGATGCTTGGACAAATTTAATTCAACCTTTCTGGGCATTACCGGCATTAGCGATAGCTGGTTTAGGCGCTCGTGATATTATGGGATTTTGTGTTGTTAACTTACTATATGCAGGATTTATCATTAGTCTATGTTTCTTATTTATTATCTATACAGCTTATTACCTTCCTCCACTCTACCTCTGCATGATTTAATGCTTCATATGTAAACAAATCTTCACACACTTTTTCAATCATATGAGGATTGTTCTTAAGGAAATTCCACTGCAATACTTTAGGAAGAAAATATGTTTCATATTCTTTACTTCCCTTTATTACCTCATCAACTTCTCTTTCACAAATCCCTCTTATTAAATAATCATTTCTTAATTGTATTTGAATTTGTTGAAACGTTTCGCTGTATTTCTTCAATTGGACTAAACAATTAATATACGTACGCAAAAGTTCGTCATCACAATTGCAACACTTTATAATACGATCTATTTCATTCATAATGTACGAGCCTTTTCTTCTATTTGTAATAGCCATTTTTCACGCTTCTCTAGTTTACTCGTTTTCACAGATTGAAAAACTGACCGTTTTATATCGCGAATACCACAAAAACGTAAAACCCCTCGTTTCATCATAATCCAATCCGCTGATCGATATAATAGGGCCACATACCATAACGGTGAGTCTAACGTATTAATAACCCACGCCTTCTTTCCTTTCAATAACCCTTTTGGTAATGACCCCTCATATTTATAAGCAAATCCAGCTACAAAAATACGATCGATAAATCCTTTTAAAATAGCAGGCATGCCCCACCACCATATCGGATATATGAAAAGAAGAATATCCGCCGCTTTCACTAATTCTCTATATTGCTTCGTCTCTTCTTCATTTAGTAAATCACGTCTTTTCTTCTCTTCATTAAATACAAGCACTGGATCAAATTGTTCTTTATGTAAATCAAGTAGCGTAACAGAATGATTTGTTTCCCCAAGTCCTTTTTGCACATGCTCTAAAATTGCCCCGTTTAAGCTTGAAGGATTAGGATGAGCATATATAATTAGTACGTTCACTACAAAACAACTCCCTCTTTAGTTAATCTTTCCCCTTCTTTAACATCTTCTCTACAATTCGCACATTTTTCGAACTTTGTAACAAACGATTTAATACTGTTAGTAACTCTTCTTTTTCTAAACCGTTCAGTTTCTCTTTAACCGTACTCTCACCAGCACCTTGAATATCATACACAACCGCCGCCATATGTTTACAATAATTTTCGTACGGACACTCGCAGCTACTTTCTGCAAAATCTTCAAGATCAATAACTACTTCATAATTTCCTGCATTACCAGTCACAAAAGCAAATACTTTATTATCATGTACTTCAACATCTTCTACATGTCCCTCTTCATAATATTCATATCCTCTATCTATAATGTACTTTGGAATCCATTTCATTATATCTTTTAATAAGTACGCATACATCACAATACCTCTTCCTCTAATTCCCTTTTGACTTCCAAAATCCTGCATGTTATTCTAATAACTGTCAAGTAGCGAGTCTACGTGACAAAACGACTGACACCTATTCGGCGGAGGTGTCTCTTTTCATTTGCAGCCGATATGAAGTGCCTCTTTCAGGCACATTCAATCTTTGACACTACACACTCAACACCATTCCCTTGTATCAGGCTGCTTCAGCAGTCTTTTACTTTACATACTTCAAAAAAAGAGAGCCTAGCTCCCTTTTCCCGCTTTATAAAATACCCCTTTTTCAGCATAGCGATATTCATCATCAGCTAAAGTAATTTTCCCATCCAGTTTGAGTTCATCTAATAGTCTTGATAAATAAAATTGATGTAACATTTTTTTAGTGAATTTTCCTTCATGATGCGAAACGATATGTTCTTGAATATCTAACAATGATATTGGCTTATCTTGCTCTATCATATATTCATAAACTGTACTACGCAGTTTTACGTATTTTTCGAGTGTCACAGTACTTCGCAACCCCTTTCTTCTTATTATTATGTTTTCGTAATCGGTTTTTTTGCAACAAAAAAACCTCTCCGATAAGAAGAAGTTACGTATATCTTCGTCTTATCTCCCAGAACAAAAATGTTCTGCTGGAATTAGCACCTGCATCGCGGTTGCTGGGTTTCATCGGGCCAGTCCCTCCACCTCTCTGGATAAGAAAATATTCACTTTAAATTTAACTATACGTAATTTTATTATAATTGTCAAATAAATATAAAAATTATATTTTCTTCTTTATTGTTCATACTACAAAAAGATGTACAAAAGGAGGCTACTACGTTGCAAAAGAATGCTCGTGGATACGTACAAGATTCTTTTCAATCATTACAAGAAGCGAAACATTGTTTAGAAGATGCATTACAAACTGTTGAAGAAGATTTTAATCGTGCACGTATTGAACAATCCCTTTACGCTGTAGAACAAGCATTACAAAGATGCGATTATACAGTTCATATTTTAGAACAAGAATGAAAACTTCCCATCAAAAGATGGGAAGTTTTTTTCAAATGGCATACTTCATCATTATTACCGTTATGATTAAAAAATATACAGAATTAACAATTTCTAAAATCCCTACTTTTAATATAGAAATCTTTTTGCCATACAACATAATGGCCCGAATTACACTTGGTACAAATATGAGTGAACACCACGGATTTATAGTAAATACGATTACCGTTAATATAATATGATATCCCCAAGATATAAAACGATACTTCGGATTATTTTTTTCACGAATCATCGTTTTCACATAAAACGTACTTCCTAAAAAATATAGAAATGAAATAAGCGCAATGAATAATGCGGTTCTATCAATAAATTTCATTGAGAAATAATAACTTATTAAGCCACCTATACAAAACACAATAATCGCGCAAATATCATTTATTAATGCTCGTTCATTTTTTTGACGAGCATAATACATATTTACAATAAACAATGGAATCATTAATACTGCGAATAAAAGAATTCGCCATTCATATAATAAAGAAATCATCCCAAATACAAATGCAATGATAAAATAAACAATTGCAGCGTGTAGAAATTCTTTTTTTCGTCTTTGCCTTATGTACATGAGAAATGGATAAGTAGCTAAATAGATAAAGAACCAGGCTAAAAACAATGGGATATGATAAAAAGTAGGTTTACCAAGTAATACACTTAATAGAAATGGTATGACAAGCATCGCCCATGCTCCATGTTGCTTCGGAATAACTAACTTCATTAACTATACACCTCCCTCTTGAAAATAGTTCTCACCTACTATTATACAAATAATTTCATATAATAACGGATATATATTAGATCTATTTTTTGACAATAAAAAATGCTCCTTACACTATGTAAGAAGCATGAAAGAGGCAAACGAATATGTAAGTCGCGACCCTACCTTATATGAGTATGCTTTTCTATGTCACGTTATGCTCATCTAATATACCGTATTTCTTTTTAAATCTTGTGAGGATCGTAATCCATGACGTGCTAAATAACAGAAGGAAAATAACATTCGATATCGCATGACTCAGATCAAAGTAAAAACTTGCGACATAGTAGGAAATAACTGTTTCCCACGTTGCTTCTTGTATAAAACCAAGAAGACCCCACAAATTCATAATCCAGCCAAATAGAAATCCAACGGCAAATCCATATATGAGTCGTCCCCATAGTTTTTTCATCAAAAATGTATTTCGGAGTAATCCTGCTATAAAACCGATCATGCCCCAAGAGAACATTTGCCACGGAGTCCACGGACCTTGTCCTAAAAAAATGTTAGATACAATAGCCGCCGTTGCCCCAATCATAAAGCCAGTTTCACTCCCAAAAACAATTGCAGAAACGATAATGACAAAAGAAGTCGGTTGTACACTCGGTAAAATAGAAAATGGTACCCGGCTAACCGCTGCAATCGCCGCTAACACAGCAACGATAACAATTTCACGTGAAACAAACGCCTTCCTTTCAAAACGGACATAGAAAGGTAACATAATGATAGCTAATAAAAACAAACTACTTACCATGTAATACCCGTCCATAATAAGAGTCGTAAAGAGTAGTGTACATATTACAACAGCAAAAATAAATATTATAAATGCGACATATCGTTTGGACACGCTTCGTACACATCCTCCCACGTTAATGCAAATGGCAACTCTCTACGGATGAATCGGTTAATAGATGTTGTATAAAAGAAGTTACCACTAAAGAACTCTTTCGGTGCATCATTCATAATGACTTTCCCGTCAAATAACATCATACATCGATCAACGTATTTCGCTGCAAACTCAATATCGTGCGTTGCCATTACAATTGTTGTACCTTCTGTTTGCAACTGTTTAAATAGCTCTCCGACTCTTTCCTTTTTCCATGGATCTAGTCCCTTTGTCGGCTCATCCAGTAATAATAAAGTTGGCTTTGATAATAACGTTGTACATAATGCGAGTAATTGTTGCTCTCCGCCGCTACAATCATGTGGATGGCGCTCTTTAAGTGAATCTAACCAGAACTTTTTCAACATTTCTTCTGCTATTACTTTTCCCTCTTCGCCATATAATTCACGCGCACGCTCATAAACCTCTTCCCATACTGTATCAAATGTAAAATGATAGTACGGATGTTGCGATACGTACCCTATACTTTTAAATCGTTCTTTCGAATCAATTTTATGTATCACTTTTCCATTCCACTTTACCTTACCTCTTCTAGCTTTTTGCAATCCTGCTAAAATCGTTAACAGTGTAGACTTCCCAGTTCCGTTTTTCCCAACTAGAGCTGTCCATTTTCCCTTTTCGATGTACACTGTTAAACCTCGTAAAATAAGTGGACTATTTTTTTCATATTGAAAAGATATATGTTCTGCACTTAAAATTACTTCTTGCTTTTCACATTGTTCTACTTGCCCATTCCTATATGATATCGCTGAAAAATCATTCATTTTCATTTGCGCTTCTCGCACTGTAAATGGAATCTCTTTCACATTCCACTCTAAAAACAATCTTGGAATTTGCGGAATGAATGGACGGAACTTTTCTACTTCCCACATGTTCGCTATAACCGTTTTAGGGCTACCATCATAAACGATTCGGTCCTTATCCATACAAACGACACGAGTCGCTAGCGACATCACCTCATCTAAACGATGTTCACTTAAAATAATCGTAATTCCAAGTTCTTCATTAATACGCTTTAACAATCCTAAAAACTCTTTCGCTGCAATCGGATCTAGCTGCGCTGTCGGTTCATCCAGTAATAGTAGCTTCGGCTGCATAACTAATACCGCTGCTAAATTTACTAGTTGTTTTTGACCACCAGATAAAGTATGAACAGATTGATGTAACAAATCTTGAAATCCTAAAAAACTAATGAGTTCCGCTATTCTTTGTTGAATAATATGTGATGGTAGCCCGATATTTTCTAAAGAGAATGCTAATTCTTGAATAACTGTATCCATTACGAGCTGATTTTCTGGATTTTGAAATACCATACCAATTTCTTGTGCAGATAATAAATCAGGTACTTCTTCTAATAAAGCACCATCATAATATGTATGTCCAGAACGCGTGCCAATTGGAAGTAACTCCTTTTTGAAATGCTTTAATAAAGTTGTCTTCCCAGAACCTGAACCACCAGCAAGTACTATAAATTCTCCTTTTTGAACAGAAAGAGAAATATGCTGTAACGCTTCTTCATTTTCATCAGCATATATAAATGATAAATTCTTTATTTCTGCATGCGCCACCATATCCATTCCCTTCCTTCCATTACAATAGGTAAACTAATAAACATCATAAATAGGAAAAACATCATTCCATCGTATTGCTGGAACAGTATTGATTCCACTTTCGGATAAATGATTAACTTTCCTCCGCCGTAATAACTAAATATGAATGAGGCTATAAGTAGAATACTTAAATAACTTAGCGTGTACCAATCGCGTCTTTCCATTCTATATCGAATATAAGTCGTACGCTTCGTTACACCAAATCCGCGAGCTTGCATAGAATCTGCTGTTTGTAGTGCATCTTCTAACGAACAAACTAATAACACTTGCAGTAACTTCATCCCATTTCTTATACGCTCAATGAGTGAACCTGAATCTAATTGTACACCTTTCGTTTTTTGGACGAGTGTAATTTTCTTTAACCGCCTAATAAACAAAGGAACAAATCGCACTGTAATCATCGTTAACAATGCAACTTTCGGTGAAATTCTTGAAAACAAATATAAAAATTTATGACTCGAAATAATATCGTTATAAGAAGCAAACGTAAACATAATCGTAACTAATAATAGCCCCATAACAAGCCCAAACATAACTGCCTCAAGCTTAATCCGGCTATCTCCTAACCAAAATAACGTAGTCGCCCCTCTATGTGTTAATAAAGAATTAAATAAAATTACCATTAGAAAGAATACGATAGTACTAGGCAGCATGTTTCTTATTTTCTCGCCATTTCCTTGCACTATATTTAAGATTACTATTAGTACAATCGCTCCAATTAAAAAAAGAGGATGAAGACACATCATACATAGTATCATCACCCCAATATAATAGAAAAAATTCACAAAAGGATGTAAAGAAGAAAAGCTTATTTTCATAGTCCTTTACCGAAGGTCCTTTCTTATTTTAATACATACACCCATTCAATTATATCTCCTGGTTTTACTGTAACTACACCAGCACTACGATTCGGAAATGCACCGTTCACACGGTATTTCCAACCACTTGTATCACTTATATCTTTTTCGTATAAATCATTAATCCCTTTTACGTAAACATCACCTTTAGATCCACTTGCATCAACATCTAATCCTGTACTATTTAGTACACTATATACAGTAGCACCTTCTTGTACATCAACCTTTTTCGCACCTAATAAGTATCCTTCATGTCCTTTTACCGAGATAGTGACTTGTTTCGCTTGCGGTTTCGGTACTGGTACTGGATCTGGTTTTGGTGGTTCAGGAGTTGGTACTGCCGGAGTCGGTATCGTTTTCTCCTCTTTATTCGGATCTTCCTTTTGCTCCTGCTTCGGTGTTTCTTTCGGCTGATTAACAACCTTCGCTTCTTCTTTTACTTCTGGTGCTTTCTGCTGCTGAGGTTTCTCTTCTTGTACTTTTTGTTGTTCCGGTTGTTTATTTGCAGCAGGCTGTTCCTTTGGTTTCTCTTCCTTCTTTACTTCAGGTTGTTCCTGCACCTTTTCTTCTTTTTGTTTCTCTTCTACTTTTTGTTCTTGTTTATCTTTCTGCTCTTCTTGTGGTTTCTGTTCCGGTTTAGCTTGTGTCTCTTCCGGTTTCGGTACATCTTTTTGTTCTTCCTGTTTCGCTACTTCTTTTTGCTCTTCTTGCTTCGGTTCTGCCTTCTTCTCAGGTTTTACAGCCGTTTCTTCACATCCAACTAATAATCCTAATGAAAGAATTAAAGAAATGAACCATTTCATCTTACTCATGCTGCCCCTCACCTTTCATAATAAAGTGAAACTTTAATGAGTGGAGATTTTGTTCATCTCCACTCATTATTAGCCCTCACCTTTTATAATAAAATTAGGAACAAATGATTGCTCCTAATTTTTGTTAAGCTGCTTTACGTCTCCATAATACATATGCAGAAGCGATACATAATACACCCATACCTACTTGTGGAGCTGCACTATGAGAAGATGCTCCTGTTTGTGGTAATTGATTCTTATTCTTATTTGTTTCTTTATTAACTCGTTCGTTATCTACAACAACTTTTAGATTTTCATCTTTTGGTTGTTTTTGTAACTCTTCTTGTTGTTTCGGTTGTTCTACAACTTCTTTTTCTTCTACAGTTGGCTCTGGTTCTACAATTGGTTTCGTATCGATTTCATTCTCTACTACATTTGACCAATCATAAATCGATTTTCCAAGCTCTTTAAACTGAAGTAAAGCTAAAAATGCTTGCTCTGTAGCCATTCCGCTACCCTTTTGATCACTTGGTAACCATTTGAACTCACCATTTGGAAGCTGATATGACATTAAATTTTGTACTGCTTTATTAAGACGATTGTGATCTACATCTTTAACTAACGATAGTCCAATAATTGCTTGTGCAGTACTATTAGAATTCTCTTGTCCATCAGCGGCAAAACCACCATTACCTAACTGCTGCTTGTATAAGTAATCCACAGCTTTTTGAATAGCTGGCTTAACGTCTTGTTGTTCTTGATAAGGAGCTAATGCTGCTAATACCATACTTGTTACATCAACGTTACTAGCACTTTCTTTATTACTTGAACTATCATATGTCCAGCCACCGTCTGTATGCTGCGCCTGTAAAAGTGCTTGTACTAAAGCAGCTCGATTCCATTTCGCTTCGGCCGGAACCTCATATTTCTTTGTATCTAATGCAAGTAATGTAAATGCGTATCCTGTAACGGAATTCACTTTATCTGATTCAAATAAATTTTGTACTAAATTTTGTCCCTCTACCTTTGTAGGATCTACATTCATTGCATTCATCATAATAATCGTTCTAGCTAAATCTGTTGCTGAAAAACGATTTAAACGCTTCTTAACTTTTTCAGCTACTGGCTTAACATAGTTTATTTTCGTTTCAAGTGGAACATTTACACCTGAACGAGCAAGTCCAATCGCAACCCAATCACTACCAATTCCATCTTGTAACATCTTTTCTGACGTTTTAGAAATCGCTTCGTTTAATTGTGCTGCTGGAATTTCGACTTTCTCTTGCTTTGGTTGTTCTGTTGTTTTATCTTCTAGTTTTGGTTCTTCTGTTTTACCATCTGGCTTTTCTGGTTTCGGTTCCTCTGGTTTACCATCTGGTTTTTCTGGTTTTGGTTCCTCTATTTTACCATCTGGTTTTTCTGGTTTCGGTTCCTCTGTCTTTGGCTCTTCTACAGTTTTACAAGTGCCAAATTTATCTAACGTTTGTTGCAATGTTTCTTGACTCATATTGCTCCAGTCTGCGACGTAACGAAATGCAACAACATCCCCAGACTCTAATTTATAACTATCCGCCCCAACTTCTGCAGATTTGTCATTTACATCATACAACCAACCGCTCGTTGCTCCGGCCATTAATCCATCGATGCCCTTTATATAAGTTCCAAATGACATACTTTCAGATGTTACTTTGTCACCCATGACTTTTTGTAGCAAACTAAAAGCTGTTTCTCCATCTTCAATGGAAACTTCTTTCGGACATAACATAATTCCTTTTTGTGATTCACCAATAATTGCAAGTTTCGCTGTCTTTCCTTCAGCAAACGTAATATGTACTGTATTCGAAAAAGAAACAAATACAAGTGCCACTGTCATTAATGATGTAAGCAGCCATTTCTTTAACATTGCCATCCCAAAATTCCCTCCCTTTACTAACATTCACACAAAAAAAGACCCTTTAAGGGTATGCGGTTGACACTCTCTTTTTGTAAGTGTCGAACAAAAATGTACAACACCTCCTACCCGCATTAACGAGCAGTAAGACCTCCACCTCAAATTCAGCGAAAGCAAAGAAGTTAGGTGGGGATCAACTGCCCGTAAATGTCCGATTGGTGAAGGCTAATAATCAGTGGGGATGAACAAAATCCCCACTGATTAAAGTTTCACTTTATCGTAAATACGATAAACCTATACATTCTGCAAATTTTGATTTTCTGTATTATTTTACTATTGACAAAGAATTTTGTCCATGCTTTATCGGATTTATTTTCTAAGAATAATAGCTTAATAGCCTTCCATTAATAGAAGTCATCCCTCACTATGTAAGCTTTTATCACTAACAATAATTCCATCTTCATCTACATAAACATATTCATTCGGCTTCCATTCAACTTCACCAAATTGCAATGAAATATTTCGCTCTCCTTTTCCTTCTTTTACACTTCTATTTGGCATCGTCCCCAATGCTAAAATACCGATATTAATATTTTTTAGCTCCATAGAATCACGAACATATCCATTTACAATAATTCCTGCTAAGTTTCTTTCTTCCGCAATAGCTGCTAAATTATCACCAAGTAACGCACAATTTTTAGAAGCTCCACCATCAACCACTAATACCGTTCCTTCTGGCAGTGTTTGTAACCCCTCTTTTACTAGTACATTATCATCCTTCACTTTTACTGTTGCGATTTTCCCATAGAATTGTTCTTTCTTTCCATAAGATTGAAAAGACTGGCGACATATTTGTAATTCTTGTTCAAATTCATCACATAGATCGGTAGTTTTCCACATCTCTTTCCCTCTTTTCCTTTTATATTACATATTCTTGGATTTTTTTCGTTTCCCTGTCTAATGTTGCAATAATTTGTATGTGCGGTGAAAGTCATATATAAATGAAGTAAAATAAAGCTTACCACTTGAAACTATTGCTTTAAGTAAAAAGCTTTATTATAATCTATTGCACTCCTATGAAAAACATTTATTCTAGCATAAACATAAGAAGGGATGGATCATAATGATCCATCCCTTCTGTCAAAGTATAATGTCACTAAAAATTCTTTGAAAATCTTAGTTCCAAATTTTATTTACCCATTCAGGATGATCAATAAAAGGATTACGATTATGTTGATATTTTGTAAAAATCACTTCATTACGCTTTCGCTCTAAATCATCGACAGGGTCTTGTTCATTCCATTTTAGTAAAACAGATAGTTTCCCCATGTATGGATCTTTGTTGTTATTCACCTTTTCATTTAGTTCTAAGTCTATTTCGCCGTTGTCTCCTTCGTAACGAACAGCCATGTAAAACAGCATTCTAGCGATATCTCCTTTTACACTATCACGAGGTTCCCAAGAATCACTATCATATTTACATTCTGTTGCTTCCGAATGATTCATACCACCATTATCAAAATCCAGATTTCCACGTGAACTATTTACAGATACATCTGTCGCTCTTAAATGATGCAGATCTGTTCCTGGTCCTGCAGCCGTTCCAAAATCACCGTGTGATTTCGCCCAAACATGCTCTCGGTTCCAGTTATCAACTCCTGAACCATTCGTAAATTTCTCTTGCGAACGCCCAGTATATAAGAGCAACACATTATTTTTATTATTTGGATCTTCATCAGTATCTCTTAGCGCTTCCCAAACCGCACTGTATGATATCTTTGTATGATTATCAATAACATTATGAAGTTCCTTCTTTAATTCTAAACCCGTTTTTCCTATAGCGTTATTATAATATGTATCGTCATAGTTTTTTACAGTAATCTCTTGTGCTGAAAACGTATCTACTTGTGGAGATGCAGAAACTACTTCACCATGTATGATATCTGTGAATGATAGAGATGCAGAACCTAAAATAAAAAATGAAGATAGTGTAACCATAGCAAGTTTTGTGTTTCGGAACTTCATATACCCATTTCCCCTTTAAAATATAATTTGAATTGATTAATCAAAAAAGCCTATGTACATAGTTTCTTTTTCATACTGTTCTCCTAAATTTTAGTTTCTTCAATTACATAAACAATTTTTATTTTCACAAAGAATATTCTTCTCTAGTAAAGACTATTAAAATATTCTCTTACAGTAAAAAGTAGTTTAATGATAACTTATAAACTTCAATTTTTTTATGCAATTATACATATTTATTGAATAGTTCATAAAAAAAATTTACATAAAAAAGCTCATTTCTTATCTTTTCAAATAAGAAACAAGCTTTTCTTTTCCAACTACTAATCCTAATATAGGTCTATCTGTCTCGAAAACTTTTGGAGTTACTTGATGTTTATGTTGAGAATAGAACTACCTTTATTTACTTATTTATTTGGCATCGAATCTATATACTTTTTAACTACTTCATATACATATTCTTGATTTGCCGCTGCTGTATTCGGGTTGTATTTTCCGCCGTTTGTTTTATTGTTAGATAATACTCGAATTCCTAAGAATGGTACATCATAAGCTTTTGCGATTTGCGCTGCTGCAGCGCCTTCCATTTCTTCTACAGATGTACCGTATTTTGTATGGAACCACTTAATTCGATCAACTTCATTATTCCAAACGTCTGCTGAACCTATAGTACCTTCTACCACTTTACCTTTTGTATACTTGTCTTTTACTGCATTAGCTGCTGCAAGTAAATCCTTATCTCCCTCGTAGTATCGGATTTTCTCAGCATTTGGATCTTCTCCTGCACTTCCTTCAGAAGCCATCAGGTCCATAGATATCCATTTTGCCGGCTCAATCCCCTGGTTCTCATTCATATTTGTTGTTTTTAGTGAACCTATATTCGCGACTTTTTTTCCTAAAACAATATCAAATACGTTTAAATTAGGATCATGTCCACCTGATGTTCCTTGGTTAATAATCGCTATAGGCTTATATTTTTCAATAGCCACTGCTGTAGCGGCTGCTGTATTTTCCATTCCTTTACCTGTTTTCGCAACGATTACAGGATAATTGTCTACAGTTCCTTTATAAAATACAAAACTCCCAGACTTTTCTTCTTTCACATTTTTTAACCTTTTTGCAAATTTTTCAGCTTCTATTGGCATTGGGCCTTGAATTAAGATAGGATTTTGAGTACTTTTCGCCTCTGCTGCTTGTTTTGGACTAGCATTACATCCTGCAAGTATTGAGAATGATAATGCGATAGTAGTTGCTAGAGCACCATATTTTTTCAACAGGTTTTTCTTCATAAATAATCTCTCCTCTTTCTCTTGTTGTTTTCTATACTCGATGTTTTGGTCCAAAGAAAAAAGCTCTAGAAATTGTAGAAGAATCTCTACTTTCTAGAACTACGGTAGTCAAAGTTAATTAAGCACAAGGTAAAGCAAATGCAAAATTATAAATCGGTAGCGCTCATTACAGAAAACGACCGAATACTTTAACCCGTAGTCCAGTTCTTTCATTGGGAACTAGGTAGAAACGCTCGGACCATATTACCGAGTATATACGAGTGATGTTTTTTAAAATTATTATATGGATAATATAACAAACTATTAGTGAATATACAACAAAAATATGAACGTTTTTCATTAAACTTTAAATAAAGTTCGTTTTTAAAGGGTTGTTTAATAAAAAAAACCATTTTAAAATGAATATCATTAAGAAAAAAACAAAAAACATATACTAAACTATATTAGCTCACAACAACCGTTAGGAAACATCCGTCCAAAATAAAAAGAAGCTCCAATAAGCTTATATTTAGGTCATAGATTTTATAGGGGTATCTCCTCATACCCATCAACTTAAGAAATACGCTCTTCCCAAAAACGCAAAAAATGAGCTGAATTCTCATAAATAACTGTAGAAATATAAAATTTTCGTTTTGAGGATATATTAAAAACTTAGGTTGATGGGCATGGACGGTACACCTATTATGAATAATAGGTATGAAACATTTCAAAAAATAATAAAAAGAGCTGATTCAAAGTTTAGTTTAAATCCGCTCTTTTTTAGTACTTTTATGCCGATATATCTTGTTTTTCTCACGGTGCAAATTGTTTTTCACTACGGTTTGCCATAAATATAAAACATAAAGATAGGTGCTGAACAAATGCAAATGATCAGAGTAGATTTAACAAAAATATTTTATGAAGCAAGCGAAGATAAATTTTTATCAGGAGTAAGACCTGTCTGGTAAGTGTAGCGTTTATAAAAGAGACTCGCCGTACATGGGACGAGCCCTTAAAATACAATCCTGCTAGGAATTTTCGCGCTATATTCTCTTTTATTTATGGTAATTGATTCACAATATTTTCTAAAAATTTGTCTACCTTTTCTTTTGATGTATCCGGTGTATGATAACCAATCGTAAATGTAAGTCTTCCATTATAAGAGCTTGCACCCATTGAAAAGAATGGCGCATACATAATGGGTGCTGTCATATACCCACCCTCAGCTTGAACTTCACCAAACTGAATAGGTTCATCAGCGATCACCCCGAAATTTGTCAGTAATGGCAACGCCATCCCCATCTGTAAAGCCTGTTCGTATTGCTGATTATACATTTCCTTCACCACAGATAGCTTCATACCTGCCAGTAGCTCCATTCCTGCTGCTGAAGAAAGACCTGGATTTTGAGACTTTATTTTATCCATTGATTGTTTAATTCGAACGAGAGTCTGATTAAATGATTCATCATCCTCCATTTTAATCACTGGCATTTCCATGCCAGATAAGTTGCAAATAGCACCAGTTGTATAATTAGGCAGATATCGACGTAAATCAATTGTTAAACCGATCATTTTTTCTGCGGTGCGAGGTTCTGCATACACAGTGAAATGTGATAAAGCTCGGAAGTATGCAGTCATGATTACATCATTCAAGGTAGCCTGTTGTGCTTTTGTCCATCGGGTTAGACGTAGAGATTGCTCATGGCTCAACCTCCGTACGGACATTTGGGGGGATTTATTTTTGTTGGGTTGAGATGGAAAAGACCATAACGATGCCTGTTGTTCTTGGTTAGGACGATACGCACTTTTTATGTCCGATATTCCAGCATATTTGAATACATGTGATTGATCTCGAAAACCCTCATTTCCCTCACCAAACTCCTTTATAATTTGATTCTTAGATTGTCCCAAGGAAAGTTGAGTATAAATTGCTCCAAGCAAATTAATATATTCCTTGACCCCTGCACCATCTGAACATAGATGAGATAATTTCACAACTAACATGTCTGTTGTAGTGCCTCGTAATAATTTTGTTTGAACCATAGGCCCCTGAATACGATCACCAGGTTCCTTAATAAAATCTATTGCCATTATTTCAAGTTCTTGATCATTTCCTTCTGTAAAAAGGCAAATAGGTGAGTTAGTGGCAGATGAATGTTCCTCCCAGTAAGGAATATCATTTTCTACAAACCGGCTGTTCAAAACCGGCTGCAATTGTAACGTTATCCTTACTGATTGTTCAAGTATTTCCTTTGATATACCTACAGGAAAATAAAGAACTGCATTAATTTGTTGATCTGCAGCATAAAGACCTAATAAATAATTCATTCGATCTTGAGGTGTTACTGAAAACTTTCTTTGTTCCATAATTTCGTCCCCCTTTTAAGACTTTTTTTCGTATAACCTTATTCTCCATATGGTTGTAACTTTTCTAGTCACTTTTCTTCAAGAACAAATAATTCTTATTTTTTGTTTTTTTTACGGAAGCATCTTTTCCGTACTGGCCCCATTCTTTTCGCGGCTCTTTGCAGGTGATATACCCATTATTTCATTATTATTAATCCTTCCTATCTCTTTCTTTAAAATCAAACGAATGTTGATTCTGTTTATATATATGCAAACATTTTATAATAGTGTTTGGAAAATATCAATAAAAAACAAATCTTTTTTATGTCTGTTAATAAAAAACAATAATATAATACGTTCAGGTGTTACTTCATACTAAAAGGTTGATGGGCATGGAGGACCACCAACCTTTTATCAAATTTCTTTAGATGTTTGTATTCATTATTATTAAACTGAATATTCAATCCTTATTTATTTCATTCATTCATTATGTAAATAAAAAAGGATAATCCGCCCTCATAATGGACTAACTATCCTATAAATTATTATCTGAATTTAATAAAACTAGAACTTCTTTCCCTATGTATATTTACTTCGTTACTTCTCCAAACTGCGCTCTCGTCACTTTCATCAAATCTTCAACTTTAAGCTCAATTTGCACGCCGATTTTCCCGCCGCTTACAATGATTGTTTCAAGTGATTGGGCACTTTCATCAATACATGTAGAAAATAATTTCTTCATCCCTACTGGTGAACAACCACCGCGAATATACCCTGAAACTTTTGTAATATCTTTAACCGGAATCATTTCTATCTTTTTTTCGCCGACTGCTTTTGCCGCCGCTTTTAAATTGAGTTCCTCATCTACCGGGATAATGAACACATGATAATCTTTACTATTCCCTTGAGCGACAAGTGTTTTATATACTTCTCTCACTTCTCTACCAATTTTCCCCGCAACTGATACGCCATCAATTTTCCCGTCGTTTGGATCATATGACATCATGGAATATTCAATTTTTTCTTTATCTAATATTCGCATCGCATTTGTTTTATCTTTTTTCATAATGTTCTCCTTAAAAGGTTATTTCATATCATTAAGTTTTCTTTTATTATACACTCTTTTCCATTTCTCCTACATCACTTCACGCTTTTTTCAAAACTGAAAACATTGATTTTTCAAAATTCATCTGATATAATTTGGAAAAACTTATGTTAAGGAGAGATTTGTAATGCGGAATTTTAATACTTCTTTCCAACTTCATCATCATACGTAACGCCGTGTATCCGAAGAAAAATTTTTCTTCGTGGGTACAGGGCTTTTCCTGTTGACCCACGAAGCGTTCATAAAGCTATGTGGGTATTTTTATACCCGCATAGCTTTTTTTAATTTAAAAGAGGAGTGATTCTAGTGGAAATGAAAAATGTAAAAGGAACAAAAGACTATTTACCAGAGGAGCAAGTGCTGCGGAATAAAATTAAAAGAGCATGTGAAGATACATTTGAACGATATGGATGCAAGCCTTTAGAAACACCAACGTTAAATATGAATGAACTTATGTCATACAAGTACGGCGGTGGTGATGAGATTTTAAAAGAAATATATAAACTTCAGGATCAAGGAAAACGCGAGCTTGCCTTACGTTACGATTTAACAATTCCATTCGCCAAAGTTGTCGCAATGAATCCAAATATTCGCCTCCCTTTTAAACGTTATGAAATTGGTAAAGTATTTCGAGATGGTCCGATTAAACAAGGAAGATTCCGCGAGTTCATTCAATGTGATGTTGATATAGTCGGTGTAGAGTCTGTCATGGCAGAAGCTGAACTCATGAGCATGGCATTTGACCTATTCCGAGCGTTAAACTTAAAAGTAACGATTCAATATAATAATCGAAAATTATTAAATGGTATTCTCGAGTCTATTAACATCCCTACCGAATTAACGAGTGACGTAATTTTATCATTGGATAAAATCGAAAAGATTGGGATTGATGGTGTACGAAAAGATGTATTGGAGCGTGGAATTTCTGTAGAAATGGCCGATACAATATGTAATACCGTTGTATCTTGCCTAAAACTTACTATTGCCGACTTTAAAGAAACTTTCAATAATCCACTTGTTGACGATGGAGTAAACGAATTGCAACAATTACAGCAATACTTACTCGCTCTCGGAATAAATGAAAATACGATATTCAATCCGTTTTTAGCAAGAGGACTCACAATGTATACAGGCACTGTGTATGAAATCTTTCTAAAAGATGGCACGATTACATCTAGTATCGGTAGCGGTGGTCGTTACGATAATATTATCGGAGCCTTCCGTGGTGATAATATGAGCTATCCAACTGTAGGGATTTCATTCGGTTTAGATGTCATTTATGCAGCTCTATCACAGAAATCAACAACATCATCTACAGCGGATCTTTTTATCATTCCACTCGGGACAGAATTACAATGTTTACAAATCGCCCAGCAATTGCGCTCTACTACTTCCTTAAAAGTCGAACTTGAACTAGCAGGACGCAAATTAAAACGTGCCCTGAACTATGCAAATAAAGAAAATATCCCATACGTACTTATAATTGGTGAAGAGGAACTATCTACAGAAACAGTTGTGCTGCGAAATATGAAAGAAGGTAGTGAAGTAAAGGTTCCCCTTTCTTCTTTACGTAATTATTTATAATACGAACCACCCTCATTTGGGTGGTTTTTCTAGTGCATAAATAAAGAGTCATTCAGTTTACATAATATAATTATCGATTGCTATAAATATGATTTTCAACCATATACAAAAAAAGAGGGCAGATATGCATCTCCCTCTTTTGTCTAACTATTATTATTCTTGTTCTTGCTCGTCCATAATCTTCTCAAACGCAGCAGATACTTTTTCAAATTCCTCGTCATTCTCTATGTATGAGAATTCATTATCTTCTTCTACTTTTAAAAAGAAGATATCAATGTCTTCCTCGGTTTCTGTTTGAATGTCTTCTACAAAGGCAACCGCAATGTATTCTGCTCCTTCGACATCCATCGCTCCAAGCACTTCAACTTCCTGTTCTTCATTATTCTCATCGGTAAGACTAAAAATTTCGCCTACTTCAATTGCTTCCATATTCATTCTCCTCCTATCATACTCTAAAAAATAAAACGTTCAAATTGCACACTTACTAACATATCTTTCCATAAAAAAGTTGAATTCATACAGAAAGAACAACAAATTCTTGCTGATTCAGCAAAAGTATTCAACTATAAGGATATCATTTTTGAATAGGAATGAACATATTTTAAATGAGATAATTGGATTAATTAATTTAAAATCCTCCTTTTTCTTTTCGAAAGACCTCCATGTTCCATAATGATTCTTTCATATAGGCAGCTGGAATGCCACCTTTCAATCTGTAAGTAAATACTAAAATAGCACCTCCTATCCTGATTCCTTTCCGTACGTTTTTAGGATGAGAGATAAATCCTTCTATATAAACTAAAGAGACTTATGCAGCAATTCCAATACATCTTTCATAGCAAAAGGACCGTCTTTTTTTACATGCTCAGCGAATTCCGAAACGAGACGTAACGTTTTCACACTTTCGATTGGATGCTCTCCTGACGCACTTTCAGCAGAAAGCATAACAGCATTCGTTCCGTCCAATACAGCTTGAAATACATCAGTCACCTCAGCTCTTGTAGGAATAGAATGATCTACCATAGATTGAAGCATTTGTGTTGCCGTAATTACATATGTATTCGATCGATTGCACTCGCGAATCATCATTTTTTGTAACAGTGGAATAAATTGATATGGCAATTCCACACCTAAATCTCCCCTTGCGATCATAATGCCATCCGCTTCTTTGCATATGTCTTGAAAATTCTCGATTGCTTCCATCGTTTCTATTTTTGCAATTAAATTTGGGGAAGTTTCTTTATGTTCATGTATAAAACTTCGTATTTCCTTTATATGACTAGGTTTTCGAACGAAAGAACACGCAATAAAATCAACTTCCTCTTCTAGAAGAAATTGAATATCTTTTTTATCTTTCTCCGTAATAGCTGGCAAACTAACAATTGTACCTGGTAAGTTCACCCCTTTATGAGAGGAAATATTGCCACCTGTTTTTATCCTCGTTTCTATTTTGTCCGCACTTACCTTTTCAACAATTAATTCAACTTCTCCATCATTAATAAGAATTCTACTTCCAACTTTTACGTCATTCGCAATCCCCACATAATCAACACTTGCTTCTTCTTTATTCCCTTGAACTGGATTGGTATGTAAAGTAAATAACTCCCCTGCTTCAAGTGTAATTTGTTCCTCTTTCATTTCACCCAATCTTATTTTAGGACCTTGTACATCCCCTAGAATTTTAATAGAATCGTCTAACGATTTTACTAAACGAATGATATCTTTATGACTTTCATGCGTGCCATGTGATAAATTCAACCGAACAATTTTCATACCATTGTTTATTAACTGCGCTAATGTTTCTTTATTATTACTTGCTGGACCAATTGTACAAACTCGATCAATTGTCATTTTCCCACCATCCTTTTTTAAATGTTTCCCATAAAATAAAGAGAAGATTCTTTTTATAGGAAAGACCGTGCAACTAAGGGCACACAGAGGTTTATATGAGGAGAAGCGATTGCTGAGTAAGTAGCTTAAATTTAACTTTTTGACTCCATAGTTATTGTTAGTTTCGTTGCAATAGGGTACTACTAATAATAAATCTTGTTTACATACGAACGCTAGATTCGGATATCGAAAACAACCAATGGAGGAACCACAATGACTACTCTTCGTAAAAAAATAATGGGACTAACTTTAGCGGGAACGGTAGTGCTATGGTCATTAGCAACAGGAAGCATGATGAACGGTAACGAGGTAAAAGCTGAGGTAAAAAAAGTAGGAAAGCAACCTAAAAATGTAATTTTTATGGTTATAGATGGGACAAGCTCTTCTGCTACAACATTAGCCCGGTGGTACAAAGGTTCATCTCTTGCACTAGATCAAATTGTATCCGGAGGTGTTCGTACGTATTCAGCAGAATCAGCTATTACGGACTCTGCACCGGCAGCCACAGCTTTAGCGACCGGAAATAAATCTAATTCAGGCTACGTGGGCGTATTACCTTCTGTTGTGAATTCACCTGGCTTAGAACCAGTGAAAGAAGAATGTAAGTTTCGTCCAGTTGCCAACGTCTTAGAAGGCGCAAAACGTTCCGGCCGCGCGACAGGAATCATTGCTACATCAGAAATTCAGCATGCTACTCCGGCTAGTTTCTCTGCCCACCATGCTAACCGCAAGAATTTTGAAGTGCTTGGTGAACAGCAAGTTTATCAAAATATAGAAGTTGTATTAGGTGGTGGAAAGGCAGCACTTCAGCCTACAACAAGCAATGGAATTCGTAAAGACAACGAAGATTTAGTAAAAGTGATTCAAGGCAAAGGGTACGACTTTGTCGAAACAAAAGATGCGTTACTAAACTCCAAATCAAATAAAATCTGGGGTTCTTTCTCTAATACTGCCCTTGCGTTCGATATGGATCGTGAAGCAGACCAGCCTAAACAGCCAACTCTTTCCCAGATGACGAGAAAAGCAATTCAAACATTATCAAAAGATAAAGATGGTTTCTTCTTATTCGTAGAAGGCAGTAAGGCAGATTGGGCAGCACATGCAAATGACCCTATCGGGATGATTAGCGATGTATTGGCGTTTGATGATGCGGTTACAGAAGCATTAACATTTGCGAAGAAAGATGGTAACACTATGGTCATTGCTTTAGCGGATCATGGTAATAGCGGTATTTCCATCGGTAACAGCAATACCACAAAAGGATATGATACTACACCAGTATCAGCTTACATTGACCCACTGAAAAAAGCGAAAATGACACTTGAAGGTGCTACAAGTAAACTAAAAGATGATTTATCTAATATAAAAGAAGTAGCTGCTCTTTACGGTTTAGACAACCTAACTGATGATGAAAGAAAAAAATTAAAAGCTGCACATAAGAAAACTGATGTAGGTCCAATCCTTACTAAATTATTGGCCAACCGGGCGAACATCGGTTTTACAACTGGTGGTCATACAGGTGAAGATGTATTCTTATACTCTTACGGTCCTCAAAAGCCATACGGTTTAGTCCAAAATACAGACATTGCGAAAATAATGGCCAAAGCAATGGGCTTTCAATTAGGAGAAATCACTAAGAAATTATTCTTAGATGCTGAAACAGCCTTTAAACAAATTGGTGCAACTGTAACGATTGACAAAAAAGATGCACGAAACCCGGTGCTTGTAGTAAAACGCGATAATACGGAGGCCAAATTGTTTGTTAATAAAAACATTATCTGTATCGGTGGAAAAGATCATGAATTAGGAAGCATCGTTGTAGAAAGCAATGGGAAATTCTATGTACCTGAAAAAGCAATTCAACTATTCACTAAGTATTCTCGCTAAAAAAGATTGCCTCTTAGTATACAGGCAATCTTTTTTTGAGTAAAAGGATTATTTTGTTTAAATCTTCCTTAAATCGCACTCCTATTCGTTAATCTCAAAGTAACTTCCTGTATAATACAATTAAGTAATTAATAGGAGTGTTATTCATGCCAGATATATTAAGACTCGTTATCTTTATTGTTGTTGTAATTGGTGCAATCATTAACTTATACCTAGAGTTTAAAAAACCTAAAAAAAGTATATTCTCAATAATTTTTCTATCGATACTCCTTATTGGGGCCTCAGGTTTAATTAAAGATATTTTATCTCGACTTTTATAGACGAATGAATAAAACCCGATATTCCGTCAATAATGTAGACAACATTATATTTTCTCCATTCCCCCTTGGAGATGAGCAGTTAGCTTTTGCTAGCTGCTCTTTTTACGGATTCACTACATAAACTTCTGCTGCATATGATTTTCCTGTTAAATAATTATCGATGGAAAAGTAATCGTTTCGAGGTACATTCAAAATCAATTCATTTATACGATTAATTATGCAAGAATCATGATGTGTGATTTCTCCTAACTCCTTGTACTGCCCTGCTCCTTGTTTCCATTTCACAATTACAACATCACTCTTTTACAACTGATCAAATTGTTCTTGCGTTTCAAGTTTTACAAAATTCATATACATTCCCCTTTGTATTAAAATGAAATTCCCGTTAAAAACAATGAACTTTAAAAACTACTAAATTGTAAATATAAATACAAGGGAGCGTTTTATATGACTTCCTATCAAAGAATATCTTTAATAGTTATCACTCTTTTTTATCATTGTGATGTTCCTTTCAAATGAAGTCTTTATTTCTTAACACCCAACGAGAATGTACAACAAACTAAAAAGGCCTACTCGCACGAGTAGGCTTTTGAAACTATGAAAGCTTCGTTAATAATTGATTTAAATCTTTTTTCGTTTTCGTCGTTAATGACTTCATTTTATTAACATCTATCTTTTCTTTCTCCGCTCCTACAATTAACGGATACATACTTTGCCCGATAGTTTTAAATTCAGTCGGGTGTGATGCCTCTAAATCTTTCTCAATTACATCCCACTTCTCATTAATTTGTTTTCCAAGTTTATTAACTGTTTCTAATTTAGGGCTTGCAGCTAATTGCTTATCTAAGCTTTCAATTAATGTAACGACTTCTTTTACATTTGTTTTCACAGCTACGCTTTTCTTCGGATCTTTCGTTGTTTTTCCGTTGTTGTTTGCACTTGTACTTTGATCTGTTGTCTTTCCGTTATTGTTTGTACTTGTGCTTTGATCTGTTGTTTTCCCGCTAGTAGTTTGATCATTCGTTTTTCCTGTCGTTTCTTTTTCTTTTGTTGTTTTGCCGTTACTTTCTGTTCCTGATGATTCCTTTGTATTTTTTGCATCCTTATCTGTTTTTTCATTCGAAGAAGTATTTGTGTCTTTTTCAGTATCTTTCGTTGTTTTTGACGCTTCATCTGCACTCGTCGTTTTTGATTGCTCTTCATTTTGCGCTGTTGCTGGATCCTTCTTCGCTTCATCTTTATCTGTGAAGGTACTACAAGCTGCCATTGAAAGCATTGTACCAATTGCTACTGATGCGATAGCGACCTTTTTCATTTTCATAAAAATCCCCCTATGTTTATATAATTTATCCTCCTCTTTACGATTCTATTTTCTCTTAAAAAATCCCTTTTCACACGAATCACCATCTTTCCGACAGTAATCTTCATAATAATACGTACAAAAAACGATAAATTTATTTTAATATTCGAGTTTCTTCTACCTCATTTTTCTTCTCTGTAGCAAAAGAAAAAGAGTATATTGTCACATGAAGATTTACAATCTACAAATGACAACATACTCTCCTATCAATTTTTTATCTTTCTTGACATTTTATTTACACAAAAAATAAAATAATTCCTAATTTTTTTATTTCTCAACACTTGTTAACATAATATTTTTATGAAAAACCACCGTTCGAATGAATGACTTGCCCAGTAACCCACTTCGCCTCTTCACTTACTAAAAAAGCGATTAAACGGGCAGCATCCACCGGTTTTCCAACTCTACCTTGCGGGAATTTCCATACTAAATGATGCTGTAATTCCTCTGTAATCCATCCTGTATTCGTTGGTCCTGGATCAACAGCATTGACTGTAATCCCCTTCTCCATAGCTACTGGTGCAACTGACTTTGTAAATGCTTCTATTGCTCCCTTTGTTGCTACGTATGCCAGTTCATCTGGCATTGGCGCTAGTGACTGCCCAGAAGTAAGATTGATAATACTTCCACTCGTTTTAAGTGAAAAATGTTTCATAAATAATGAACTTAATAGCATAGGAGCACGAACATTGACCGTATAATGTTTATCTAACTGCTCTACATCTAACTCTTCAATTTTCGTATGCGTAGAATACGCCGCATTATTAATAAGAATAGATGGCTCACCTAAACGTTCTGATACCATATACAATACACGATTAGGCGAATAAGACTGCGATAGGTTGATTTCTGCCATTTCACATCGAACGCCGTAACTTTCAATTTCCTTTTTCAACAAAAAGGGTTCTTGATCATTCATTCCCCACGGCATTGCTTTATCATACCGAGGCCAGTACGTGAAAAAGACGTCTATCCCCTTTTGAGCAAGCACCTTGCATACAGCTGCACCAATTCCATTCAGACGAGTTGCCCCTGTTACAATTGCTATTTTCTTCACCTTTTCTCCTCCATCTATAGATAGATCCTCTGCACGAATACAGAGGATCTACCTTCTTATTGAATATTTGACAATATACGCTCTGCACCTAATTTTAAAATTCTAATTAAAATTAAATTGGCAATGGTAAACAGTATAAATAAAATAATAAACATAACCCACAGTCCTACCTGAAGGACAAAGTATAATACACTTACTCCCGCTACAATAATTAAAGCTATTAAAATATTAGCTAAAAAATTCCATAAAGTTGTGTATCGACTCTTAAATAATTTCTGTTCTGTATCCCAATGTATATCTGCAGTTTGTGCATCCCAGCGCGTACCGATTAAATTAATTAACAATAACCCGTTCGCACTTAGCAAGAACCAAAGTATCATAAAGACTGGGGAAACTTTTGCTACAACTGCCATCGTAATACCGAATACTGCTAAAATGACCACATTAATTAACCAAGCAGTTATTGCTTTCGCAAAAAAGATATCCGAAGCCTTTACTGGTAAATAACGATTCACAAACCAAGAGCTTCCATCTCGTGAGAATGACGTTGTTGCAATAACGTTACTCCCCATTAAAAATAAGGATGCACAAAGGCCAACACCAATTGCGAAACCTGCAGATTCTGGATTATCAATATATTCCGTAATCCATTTTAAATTTCCATCTTGTACAAATAAAACAAAGAACAGCATAATTGGCATAACGAAAGTTTGCACAATACAATTTAAGAAAAATTGTGGCGTGCGGAATAACGTTTTAAATTCTTTTTTCACATATGCTTTTAAATGTGAACTTTGTACCGTTGATTTCTGTAAACCTTCTGCTGAAATTACCTCTTTCTTTGCTGTACTCGTTGAAAGACCAATAACCCCTTTTAAATATGTACGCTCTGCAATGTAATAAAATATCCCGAAACATACGATTGAAATAAGGATAAAAATAATTACATATAAAAGACCTTTCCACGATGTGTTTTCTACTAATCCCATCGCTCCAAAATATGTAGTCGGAAAATAATTTGTCATTTGAACGAAAAGAGAGGATTGATTATTTACAAGGTAGTCCGCAGCTGTGTCTCCAGAAAACGCACTTTTATTTCTCCACTGCATAAATACATTAATCCCTACGATAAACAGTATACTTACGATTCCGATAAATATATTTCCCCGGTCTTTATTTTTCGCTATATTCGTGTACCTCATAATAATTGTCATAATCAATGAAGCTAAAACTAACGGAAGGATCGGGAAGAATAAGTAAATGACAATCATATATAGGTAGTATGTAATAAACGCACCACTCTTTAAACCGTAAGTAATAAAGATAGGCCATAAAATAAACGAACTCATTACGTATTGTGTAATTAATACTGTAAAAAACTTCGCTGAAATAATTTGGGATGGTTTTAATGGTAATGGCAACAACATTTCAATGTCATTACTATAATAAAATACCGTCAAAATGTTCGTTATACTCATTAAAAATACCCATATACTCGCAATCGCTAGTCCCATTGCAATAATAATTCCTGGCTCCTGACCTATTTGTTTCATACCTTCATATATTCCATGCGTCATCGAACCAAATATTAAAAACCCAACAAATAAAATCGCTGCAAAGGAGAATAAATATGCCCATCGTTTCTTTTTATCAGTTATAAAATCTGCATAATTTAATTTCAATAATACCTTCGTTAACGTCCAAATTTTACTCATTACCCGTCATCTCCAAGAACATTTTTTCAAGTGATTCATTGGATTTAAAATGATCTCTCATTTCATTTAAATTTCCTTTAAACTGCAAATTCCCCTTATTAATAATAGCGACGCGGTCACATATTTTTTCCGCCACTTCTAATACGTGTGTAGAGAAAAATACAATCTTCCCTTTATCTGCATGTTCTCTCATCATTTCTTTCAAAATATATGCAGATTTCGGATCAAGCCCTGTTAACGGTTCATCTAAAATCCATACATCCGGCTCATGTATAAGCACACCAATAATAACAATCTTTTGCCTCATACCGTGTGAATAACTTTGAATTTGATCAGATAAAGCATTATAAAGATCAAACTTCTTCGCTAAAGACTCTATTCGTTCTTGCCTTACTTCCTTCGGCACTTCGTACATATCAGCCATAAAGTTTAAATATTCAATTCCTTTTAATCGTAAAAACATATCCGGGCTATCTGGAACATAGCCAAATGTTTTCTTCGCTTCCATCGGGTTTTTCATAATATCTTTACCATTGATTGTAATGGTCCCTTTGTCCACCCCATGAATACCAGTAATCATCTTAATTGTCGTTGATTTACCTGCACCATTCGGTCCTAAAAATCCGAATATTTCTCCGCTAGGTACAGATAAACTTAAATCTTTTACTGCGTAGTTAGATCCATTATAACTTTTTGACACATTCACAATTTCAATCATTACATCCAATCCTTTCCTTAATTACCAGTTAACTATATTGATATTATAGCATACTTATATTTTCAGATTTTTACATTTTTCAGTTTTTTAACCTTTAAAATAAATATAAACTCCTAATCCAACGATTAAAACAACGGCTAGTATAATATAAATCATCGTAAGTCGTTTAATATTTCCTTTTGTCGCTTTACTATAATTCGCATCACCATTTCGCCCAATTAACACCGTTCCAATTACAGTAATCACTACAAGTAATATAACGATCATTATCCCAGTTAACATTTCTTCCTCCCCCTCCTTACAACCATTTTACGATATTTCCCTTTTTATTTTACAGAATATTTAACCTTTTTTACTATTATTATGAAATAAACCGCAAAACTATTATTACTATGAATTTCCATATGTGATATATTTATAACATATAGTGATTTATTTCTAACATCGAAAGGAGAATCTATCGTGAAAACAACTTGGATAAAATATTTAGGATTTCTCGGTTTCTTTGGGTTTCTCGGATTTTTTTACGAAAAAGGATTGTTTACTATGTTCTGTTTCTTCTCCTTTTTCACGACATATAGAAAAGTTCATCACGATGAGCTTTTTGAACAAATCGTCAATAAATCATGCCGCAATGCCTTTATCATTACATTACTAACAACAACTATCATTATGTTTATTGAAATGTTATTTCCGAATCCAGTTTTACAAGAGATTGATATCGCTCTTATTTTCAGCACACTCATTCTTACATTCGGATTCTCTATCTTCTTTTACGATAAACCTGTGGATGAAATGGAAGATGCACCATGGCGTTCGTAACGAAGATAAAAGAATACCGCGCCAAAGTGCATATGACGCAGGAAGATTTAGCGAAAAAGGTTGGTGTACGTCGTGAAACGATTAGCCATCTTGAAAAAGGAAAATATAATCCTTCCTTACAGCTTGCTCATGATATAGCGAGAGCACTTCATAGTACGATTGATGAGGTTTTTATTTTTGAGGATTAATAAAGGGATACTCAAAAAACTCTAACCAACAACTGTTAAATATTTTATTATTGATGTTTTTGGACTTTTATTACTATATGGTTGCATACACATTATTCTTAATATACTCTAGTGAACAGCATGATTAATAAATCTTTTAGAGAATACCTTATGCTTTCTCTTTGTATGAATGCTGACAAGCAGATAAAAAAGGAGGCTAATCAAAATCAGCCTCCCTCCTCATTATTTATCCCACTAGTTACGGGCAGTAAGACTCCCACTGATTAAAGTTTCACTTTATCACCCATACAAAACCGCATGAAATACACCTAACAGTAAGTATTGATCCTCTATATAATCCTCATCATATACATTCATCTCGATGTAATACATATCTTCCTCAAGACGAATATTCCAATCTGCGATTACATAGCCCTTTCGTAATACCTTTCCAATCCCAAGTGAATTTTTGTGAACAACATATTCTTCTGTCTTATATGTAAAGGTAAATAAGAAATTTGCATCCAATAACTTTCCGTCACATACAATTATTTCATGCTCTGCACCATTATTATCGATGTACGTTACTAAAATCTTTCTTTGGCGCCGCCTACTTGCATCCTTTGCAATGATGCGAATATTGTCCTTACTATCCTTTATTTCATAATTGATATTACTACCAACTTTTGGAATGAAGTCTAGCACTTTCATCAAAGTATTTTTATAATAGCCCCGTACTACACTTACTTGTTTGCTTCCATTGTAAACCTCTATCGGCATCGTGTCTGCCTTACTATCACACAGTCGTTTGTAAGAAAGCTGCATAATCCGCTCTCCTCTTAAGTACTGATCAAACGTCACAGGATATTCTATCGCGCGCAGTTCCTTATTTAGCTCATATAAATAGCGTTGAACGCTCTCTACTAATGTTGCAGTAGATATACGCTCCTGAAGTTCAAATTCTTGCCAACCGGAAGAAACTCTCCACTGATTGTCCTCTTCATAGAAAAAACAAAGAATTAACTCATCATCTTCAATCGTTTCATAATTCATATGTATGTTCTGCCCGTGTTGAACTTGTTCCATCCACTGTCCTAAATAAATGCCCAGCTCTGCGACCTTCATGCATGACTTTTGAAAAAGTACTCTATCACCCACACAAATCGTTAAATCCCCTTCGATAAAGCCATTTGTATAAGCAACATACCGTGGCTCATCCTTCTGTGGAATAGCCTTGTCTAACTCAAATAAAAACGTTAACATCCTTCACTCACCTCTAGTTGTTACACAGCTCATACTTGACATCGCATTACTCTGAGAAACTATGTATTATATACACATATTTAACTAATACCTTATAACACGTGAATGACATTAGTATAGTAGCGCTATTTTTTCTTTGCGAATTCCCTCAAAACAACATACTCCCAATATATCGACCACAACTCAAATTATATCAGCGATTTTTTCAATATATCGATTTACCGACACCCATCGACAATAGGAAAATCTTATGAGAAGGAAACTACTTTTCCTTCTACAATTTCCATAATACGAAGCAGACTCTCCACTTCATAGGTCGGCTTAACACTTGTCTTGTTTTCTTTCAGACTCGGGTTATACCAACACGTATCAATACCGTAATCTTCTCCGCCTTTCATATCAGAAGTTAAGGAATCTCCAACCATTAGTACACTTGATTTATCAGTAATCCCAAGCTTTTCAAATGCATAATCAAAAATCTCACGTGCTGGTTTTTGATGGCCTACCTCTTCAGAAATAATGATATGATCAAAGAAGTTACATAAAGGCGAATTTCCAATTCTAGATTGTTGCACCTTAGTGTATCCATTCGTAATAATACCTAACTTACAATCTTGAAGATTCTCACATAGTTTCACTGCACCTTCTATAAGATGTACTTCTTTCCCTAAGTTTTCAAGGTATACGTCACTAAATTGCTGCGCGTCTACTTCTATATTATGAAGAGCAAATAATTGTCTAAATCGCTCTACCGCTAATTCACTTAGCGTAATCATTTTATTTTCTAAATCTCTCCATAATCCATTACTAATCTCTTTATAACTTGCAAGATAATCATTATACCCTGTAGGCATGCCAAATTGTACAAACGCGTTATGTAATGCGTTTCTTTCTGTTTCAGGGAAATCTAATAATGTATCGTCTACGTCAAATAGTATTACTTTGTATTTCATGATGCTCTCCTCAATTCCTATATTCTCATAGCTTAATTATAGCAACAATAAGAAAAGGAGGCTAATCCAAACCAGCCTCCCTTCTCATTATTTACCTTCTAGCAATAATTCTTTCATTTCCTCTAACGATTCTTTCGTAAATCCAAGAGCTTTTTCAGCGTATGCTTCAACTGATCCATACTGCTTTTTAATTTCATCAATCGCAGCTTGTAAATACTCAGCACGAGCTTCAAACATCGCACCTAATATCGCTCTACTTTCATCGTTTTGTAATTTCGCACCTAAAAATGCCATCATTTTTTCGTTTAACTTCTCACGGAAACCGTTACTTAATAAATAGTCTTGCATTACCGTTTCTTCTGATACACCTAATAGAAGTAATAATAATGCGGAACCAAATCCAGTACGGTCTTTTCCAGCTGTACAGTGGTTTACTAAAGGTAAGTTTTCCGGATTTTGCGCGAGTTTTAAGAAGCTCACGAACGCCTCGTTGCCACCTACGAAATCTTGATTCATTTTCACAAGATATTCGCCTGGTTTTCCTAACATAGAAAGGTCACCAACTTGGAAAAACTCATTTATATTTAAATCTTTCGCTAAGTCTTGCATAACTGGTAAGCATACTTGACGAGCACCTGTAATGCCTGGGTTCGGCTTATGCTTTACTTCAAAATCTGTACGGTAATCACAAATTAATTTTAAGCCTGACTTCTGTAAATACTCAATATCCCATTCTGTTAATCCTGCTAATTCTTCAGAACGATACAATTTACCCCATTTTACTTTACGGCCTTCAGTCGTTTCATATCCGCCCATATCACGGAAGTTAAACGCACCTTGTAATGGTAATCTACGCTCCGCGACTGTAACTGCTTGTCCATTACTTCCTACTAACCTAAAATAGGGACGCTCATTTTCACTCGGATTGGCAATTGTAGTAAATGACTCTCCATTTACCGTCACAAGTAATTCACCATTTTCTTCAATATGATCTGGTGAAGTACCCCAATAAATTTTAACTTCTTCTATATTATTTTCCCACTCTATATGTAACGTGTTATCTTCATTTCGTTCTACAGTTGCTTGTAACCAATTTATTTGTTGCTTCATACTTCCACCAACGCTTTCTTCGTATAGTATAATCCTTCTCTATTGTATTATAGGAAAGCTTACTTTGTCGTTTCGATTTTTCTTTTTATCTTACAAACATGCAAAAAGTTCTTTTACTCGTTCAAAATTTGTACATGGATTCCCGCTAAATGAGTTCGCGAGACTACGTCATTCATCCTTCTAAACCCTTTTCACATATCGCTCACTACAACTCAGCTGCTGACATCCATTCTTTTCAAAAACATCATTCATCCACTCATCTTGTACATTTGCCTCACCAATATAATAAGTGGCTCCTATTTCCTTCAATACAAACATCGTTTTTGTAAATAAGTCAGATTCATATCCTTTATTTCGCATACTCGGAGCGACTGCGAAATACATAAGTTTCCCTTCTTCTAACGTACCCCGTTCAATATGAGGAACTACTATTCCTATTGGCTTTTCATTCAAGATTACTGTTAAACAATGTTCTTTCCATTGCCCACCAATTTCTTGTTCCATCATATTTACAAATTGATCATACGCTATTTCTTCTTCCATCAGCTCATTCCAAAGAGAATAAAAAGCGTCTTCTCCGATCTCTTCAATAAGCTTAAAATCAATATCACTTTCTATATCTTCCACTTCATATATATCTTTAAATACTATTATATTTTCAGCAATATGTTCAAATGAATACTTTCCAAAGCATTTCTTATATACATCATAATTGGGACTTTTTGAAGAAACCTCAAATTGTAGATTTTCTAATCCACCTTTTTTCGCCTCAGTAACAAAATATTGCACCATTTCTTCAATTTGCTCTTCTGTAAAAACCTCTGCATTATTTTCTTTTATCATTATAGAAGAAGCACTTCTTCTTATTTTAAAATGTTTTTCTAATTGTTTTATAATCGTCATACTCTTCCCTCATCTATATAATACTTGAATTTAAGTTTGGTCTCCTTGCATGAGCAGGATTGTCCTTGAATATATAGAATACTAGAAAAGATCGCATCTTTAAAGTGCGGAGGAGGTTCTCCATTGGATATTACAGCGCTGCAACAACAGTTAGAGCTTATACAACAAAATGATTATTCGCACATGCAACATATAGATATAAATGAGTTAACAACGAACATGCTTCAGCACATTGGAACTACTGACAGTTACATTCGCTATCAGCTGATTTATAATTGTTTTTCTCACTTTATTCAATATGAGCTTCTACTCGATGATCAACTTAAATTACTTTTACATACTTGTTTAAGCGATGAATACTTATATTTTGATATTAATTCCCCATATACAGATGGGGTTTTCACACGCTCTTATACTGTTTCATTAATTGCTTTAATCCTCCAATTTTCCAACTCCCACTACTTTCTAACTGAGGAGGATGTTACAGAAATAAAACAAAATCTCATAACATATACAAATTTAGAGACTGATTTCCGTGGATATATTGAAGATAAAGGCTGGGCTCATTGTATTGCACACGTTTCTGATGCATTTAATGAAATTATCCAAAATTCCTATATTACCTTTGAATGCTATGAAGAAATGATACATTGTTTATTAAATAAAATCTTCACTTCGGCAGATATTTATCATAATAATGAAGATGAAAGAGTTGTCACTCCGTTAGTATCGATGGTATATCATGACTTTGCACAAGAAGATTTAATTTCAATTATTCATAAAAAAGTACAGAGACTTCCTCAAATTAGAAAACGCCTTTCTCTCAATGAATATTGCATTTTATGCGCCAACATTAAAACATTTTTACGTACATTATTCTTTAGAACAAAAAATGATCACAACTTAGCTTTTACCGCACATAAGACGGAAAAAATGTTAAAGGAACTGCCTAACTATTATTAAGTACAAGGAGAAAAAATATGGGTTATATTGAAGACATGAGACAACGAGTAGGAAATCATCCACTCATTTTAATAGGGTCACACGCCATTATATTAAATGAAAATAATGAAATATTACTGCAGCTCCGTACAGATTTTAACCGCTGGGGGATTATTGGGGGTGCATTAGAATATAACGAAACACTGGAAGACGCTGTGAAACGCGAAGTATTTGAAGAAACTGGACTTACCGTAAAAAATGTAGAACTGTTCCGTACATACTCAGGACCAGATTTCTATCAAATCTATCCAAACGGTGATCAAGTACATGGTGTACTCGTTGTTTATATTTGCCGAGAATTTCAAGGTGAACTTGTATGCGATCAAACGGAATCGAAAGAATTACGCTTCTTTCCGCTTGATGAGTTACCTAGCAATCTTCCTCCTGTTATTGAGAGGATTATTACAGATTTCCAACAAAAACAAGGGAACGCTTAACGTTCCCTCTCAAATCCAATCCGTTTTTTTATTTCCGCTAAATTCACCTTCGCAATAGCCCGCGCCCTCTCAGCACCTTTTTCTAACGCTTCATATAGTAAATGCGGCTCATTCATATACGTTGCGTATTTCTCACGAGGTCCTGCTAGCTCACGATCAACAACGCGAAATAACTCTTTTTTCACATCGCCCCATCCGATTCCGGTCTCATACTTTTCACGCATCGACTGAATTTCATCTTCTGTCGCAAATTCTTTATAGATTGTAAATAACGTTTCTAGTTCTTTCGGTTCATTTGGAAGTGAAGAATCTGTTTTTATTTTGAATATTAATTTTCGTAGTTTTTCTTGCTCTGCAAATAACGGGATGACATTCCCATAACTTTTACTCATTTTTCTTCCATCAAGACCAGGTAAAATCGCTCCTTCTTCTTGTATCACATACTCTGGAAGCGTAAATGTCATACCAAATGTATGATTAAAGTACGTCGCAATGTCACGAGCAATTTCAATATGCTGAATTTGATCTTTTCCGACAGGTACATGAGTAGCTTGAAATAATAATATATCAGCCGCCATTAAAATCGGGTACGTATATAATCCCATATTCACACCTGCATCAATTTCTAATCCCGCTTCTTTATTTTGCTCTACCTTCGCCTTATACGCATGAGCGCGGTTCATAAGTCCTTTCGGAGTTAGACAAGCTAATATCCAAGCTAATTCTAGAATCTCCGGTACTTCTGTTTGTCGATAAAAAATAACATCTTCTCCAAGTCCAAGCGATAACCAAGTAGCTGCTACCTCTTTCGTATAACTACTAAACTGATTCGGATCATGCACCGCATTTAATGCATGATAATCAGCTATAAAGTACAATGCTTTTCCTTCATTATTCTCTGACATTTGCAATGCAGGTTTAATCGCACCAATATAATTTCCTAAATGCGGATAACCTGTCGGCTTAATTCCTGTTAACATAATTTTCTCACTCACTCTAACTCCTCCTTTCTCAAAATAAAAAGAGCCCCTCATCCTTAAAAAAGGACGAGAGACTCCCGCGGTACCACCTTAATTAGCTATCATTAGCTCACTTCATACTTCGATAACGTGAAGTAACCGTCTTTACCTACTCATTTCAGTTAGAAGCTCCAGAGCCCATTCCATATTCATCCCTTACTGATTCCCACCACATATCAGCTCTCTGAAAAGTTTTGAATATGTACTCTTCTCTTTCATTGCTTTTTAGTTATTTTTTTACAGTTTATCACATTTGACCTCAATATAAACCTGAATTTTCTGATTTTATAACAAAGATTTTCATTCTTGGACCCTTTAACCATAATTAACTCCTTGTTTTTAACATTCCGTGGAGGCTTAGGAATTTTAGCAATAGTTATTACCAATTTACCCCTTATAATATATAATCAATATATAGAGAATTTCTTTACAATACAAAAACGGGGTGAAGTTATGGGTTGGTTTACTAAAAAAATTGGTAAGTTTAAGAGCAGTATTCAGACTGACGATGATACTTTAGGGGTTATTATACATTTCACACCTATCGCTATATATTTATACACCTGCGATGAGTATATAGAAACATTTGACGGTGCGCTCACTTTTGAGACTGAAAACGGAAATCAAGTAGAAATCGGGGGTACTTTCATTTCTCTTGAAGTTGATGCGAATTTTCGCATGGACGATATAATATTTGATTACAAACTAAAGGAAAGCAATCTACCTATTGTTGAATTAAAAGCCTACGTATGATGTTTATTGATGGATCAGTCATGGCACAGCTGGGTACTCCTAATATGCAAATCAATTATCAATAAAAAAGAGCTAAAACAGATAAAACTGTTTTAGCTCTTTTTTACGTATTCAACTTAACAAATCTATAACTATGCGTAACTAACACTTTTAATATCGCATATCCTGGAATTGCTAAAATAACCCCCATAATTCCAAATAAATTTCCGGCAGTTAAAATAATAAAAATGATAGTAATTGGATGAATGTCTAACTTTTTCCCCATTACTTGTGGTGAAATAAATTTCCCCTCTGCTAATTGTACAACCATCATGACAATAATTACTTTTAAAATCATTGCTGGTGAGTCAATAAAAGCAATAATTAACGCTGGCGTTATCGCAATAACAGGACCTACATATGGAACGACGTTTACAATCATCGCCAAAATAGCAAGTAATACCGCGTATTTAATGCCGATTATAAGATAACCAATGAATAGCATAATACCGATAAATAAACTAACGATAATCTGTCCTCTAATATACGAACTAATCGCATAATGCATATCATCTAGTATTCTCTTCGCAGCTGGTTGTCTTTGCTCAGATATAAACTTTAAAAAATGATTTGGTAATTGCTCACCATCTTTTAAAAGATAGAACAATATAAATGGAACCATTACAAATGTTAAAACAACTTCAGTAAGTGTACTTAAAAATCCAGTTACATTTCCTGTTACTGATGATAATGATTTTGTAAAATTCATTGTAGAATCTTTTACGATATTAGCAACATCAATATTTAAACTTTCCTGCATTCTACCAATTACATTACTTTCTCCAAATTTACGTGCTGCCCTTTCGATTTCATGCCCGAAATATGGCAAGTTGTCTATTAAAGCATTTACTTGATCTTTAATAATCGGAATAACCGTCACCGCAAGAAAAACAAATAATCCAAGAACAAGTATATATATCGAGGCAATTGACACAATTCTCGACACACCTTTTCTTTCTAAAAGAGAAACGAATGGATGCAATATATAAAATAGTACTCCCGCTAATAATACTGGGAAAAAGATTGTTTTTAAAAATACGACGAACGGTGTAAAGACGAATGATATTTTTGTAAGTAATAATATATTTACAAACAGCAACGCAAATCCAAGTAGTACAGCTAAATAATTTTGTTCTTTAAAAAACTTTTTCAACTTATCTCTTTTTCTTATATTTACTTTCTCCAATTGTACCACCTCTCTAATTAGGAAAAGCCCTAAAAAGGGCTTTATAAAATAATTAATAATAGCCTTTATTTCCTTGCAGCTTTTACTACAAATGATACAATAAGAATTAACACAATTGCCCCTAATAGTGCTGGCACGACATGAATCCCACCAAATGATGGCCCAAAAGATCCAAATAATCTACTACCTAACAAAGCTCCTAGTAAACCAGCAATTATATTTCCAAACATACCAGCCGGAAAATTTTTACCCGTTATAGAACTAGCAATTGCACCTATAATAGCACCAACTATTAATGTGATAATCCATCCCATTTTTAGTCCTCCATTTCTATTATAGAATAAATCTATTTATCAACTAACTTATTACGTAACCCTTGTAATTATTATATCCAGAAATGAAAAATCTTGTCAAACGCATGAAAATACAGAAAAAAGGAGCGTTATTATTTATGATTCAAAAATTAATAGCAAACTCTTATAATACTGCTTTGTCTATTTTAAACATTCAAATTCCTGCTTACGAAATTGAAGCAAAATACATAAATAGTACGGCCATCCCCCGTTTATACGATACTGTAACTGATATTCAAAACTGCGATGAGACATTCCATGGATATTTCCTGGAAAATTCACTCATTGGATTTATTTCTTTTAAAGTTGATGAAGATATAGTTGATATCCATCGTTTAGTAGTCTCACCCAATCATTTCCATAAAGGGATAGCAACTAAGTTACTACTTTTTATATTTGACATGTTCTCTTCTTCAAAAGCGTATATTGTACAAACAGGGAAGAACAATACGCCTGCCCTTTCTTTATATAAAAAACATGGTTTTATTGAAATTCAAGATATCGTACTTCCTGATGGAATGGTTTTGACCTCGCTAAAAAGACGGAATACACAAAATAGTTTGACTTAACTATTTATTTATGTTATTTTTTACCTTATAAAACCTTTTGCTGAATCCAAATTTTGGAGCGGGGGAACCATTTATGTAGCTTTTTGCTACTTGGGGCGAATCTTTTTTAAGTAGGGACACTCTCACTTCCCGAGTCCGACAGCTAACCTCGTAAGCGTAATGGGAGAGGAAGGTGCTTTTTTGCCTATGTTACACAGTATGCCTCCTTAGTTATAAATATGGGAACGATACCAATTAAAAACCTATATTTATAGAAAAGGAGAAATGTATAATGTTACGTTTATCAGATCACGCAATAAAAATGATGGAGCAAAGACTTCGACTAGAACAACACCGCACATATCAAGCAAATAAAGTTGTAGATAACTTACATCACAAATACTTCTTTCAGCATATTTTCCAGCCAAAAAGATAAGTACTGACCTTTAACAAAATACAGCGTACACTTTTTCGGTGTACGCTGTATTTTTCATTTTCTCGCCTTAATAATAAAAGTAGTCGGCACCATTCTAGCCTTATATAAAGAATAGTACTTCGTAGACGGCTCTGCTACTTCTCCAGCAAATACATAAGATGGTTCAGGCTCTTCTATTCTCTCAATTATAAATCCCGCCCTATTTAACTCATTTATGTATGTACTCATTTTTCTCTTATATAATGTCGCTTGTACTTCTTCTCCTTTAAATGTTTCAAATGTAATAGGATTTTCCTCATGATAAGAAGAATTTAAAACAATTTCTTCTGTACCATACTGTAAGTTTGAATATACCGGATGCTCCCAGCTAAAAATAAAGCTTCCTCCTGGTTTTACATATGAATATATAAGTTCCAATGTTTTTCTTAAATTAGAAGTCCATCCTAATGCATAGATGGAATATACAATATCAAAATGTTCTTCTGGAATATTTAGCTCCTCTTCCATCGCACCACATATTAACTTTGGATTCCAATCTTTTAGCGTTTCATTTGCTGTTTCAATTTGTGTCTCTGAAAGATCGAGCCCCCACAACTCTTTCGCACCACGCTCCGCCATATATTCCAAAGAATGTCCACTACCACATCCGATATCTAGAACCGTTTTATTCTCAATTAAATCAAACAAATGAATTTCATCTTCTGATGCCGTATACGGTCCATATTTAGGTAAACAATCTACTTGAAAAAAATGAGGTGCTACTACGTCCCAACACTTTTTATTCACTTGTAACATTTCTGTTTGTTCCATACTTTGCATTCCCCCTTCGTTCTCTTCCACCAGTACTTTTTATACGTGATGGCCTCATTTTCCTTTCAGATTGATGATATTCGCTAACAAAAAAAGAGTAGCTTCTCAGCTACTCCCTTTTCTTACGATGCATGCTCATCTTTCTTCTTCTTCATTAACGCTCTCTTCTTCATCGCCTTCGTCAAGTATCCACCTTTAAACGAACGGATTTCATAAGAAGACATAAACGCTTTCGGTGCAATTTCATTAATAATTTCTAAAAGTTCTTTTTCTCTTGAACGCTTCGCAACGATATCTAAGCGATAACGTATAGAATTTATTCCTTCACCTTCAAATACTGTAACGCCAAATCCAGAATGGCGTAATTCATTTACTAATTCATTACAACGGTCTAGTAAACTAACTTGATACGTAATATATCCAATTGCTAATTTATTCTCTATATAACCGCCTAATAATAGTCCCGCACTAAAGCCGATGACATAGGCAACAATGTTCATCCAATTTGATAAATCTTGAAATACAATACCTAAACTGACAATGTAAATTGCTCCTTCTAACAATCCTACACCTGCAGCGGATCTTGTTTGATTCTTTACAAGCAAAATCGTACGGATTGTTAAAGTTGGAACGTAAATAATTTGAAGCACAAAAATAAGTAACGCTTGTAACATTGGTATCCACCTCTTTCGCAAATTCTTTTGTCATGATAACATACATAAGCTTTAGAAATCGATGGGTTTTTTAATTTTTTTTAATTTTTTTTCATACTATTGAAATGCCTCAAAAATAAGCGTATTATATTTGGCGTAAATCCGATAAATACCAGTAAATCACTCGTATTATATCATTTATTTTTAAACGCAAAAAAGGAACCAGATTAGGTCCCTTTCCTCATAACTCTATGTTTTTCGAAGCATGTTCTCTTTGTTTCTCTTCTTCTTTTACTAGCTGCATATTTGCATAGGCTAAATTCGCAATCATTAAAAAGTGTCCACCTAATATTCCAGTACCAAATGCCCACATTTCCATTTCATGCTCAATTTCATACATAATGATAGCCCCTAATATTGCGGCTGCAAATCGGTTTAGAACTCCTAATCCAGGAGCCTTTTCTTTCATCACAATACTTCTTCCTAATTTTTCAACTCTGCGAGCTAATAACCAAAGACAGTATGCACTTACAGCTAATCCAATACCGAATCCTGTCACTTGTTTTCCAAACGGAGTAACCGCCCACATTAGTAGTAAACCACTAAAGATCGTATACAATTGTAATCGATATACACGTAAGGCTACTTGAATCAAAATATCCGCTCCTAATTTCACATTTTATTATGTGTCAGAAGAAAAGCAGCAACTTACACAGTTGCTGCTTTCTCTTGTTCTTGTTCCATTTTTTGAATTTCAACACGTTTAATTTGATAAGCATCTTTTTCTAACACTTTAAATTCATAGCCTTCTGCTTCAACGCATTGTCCTTCTTCGATTTCATGATTTTGCATCATAATCCATCCACCGATTGTATCCACATCGTCTTCTTCAATGTGTAATCCAAACAAATCTTTTACTTCTGTGATAAGCACTTTTCCATCAACAATTTTATGATACTCGTTCACATGTTGAATTGGTGGTGCTTCATCTTCATCATATTCATCACGAATTTCGCCGACGATTTCCTCCAATATATCTTCAAGCGTTACAATTCCAGCTGTTCCTCCGTACTCATCATATAAAACAGCCATTGGAATTCGCTTCTTCTGCATTTGCAGTAATAAATCATGAATTGGAGTCGTTTCCATAACTTCAATAATCGGACGCATATACGTGCGAATCGATGATAAATCTTCTTGATCGTTGTTCATATATCGAATAAAGAAATCTTTTACATTGACCATACCGATAATATCATCTTTATCTTCTCCAAAAATCGGATAACGTGTGTATCGTTCATTTTGGATTACTTTCATGTGTTCTTCTACTGAATCTTCAAGATAGAAACCAACGATTTCTGTACGCGGTACCATGATTTCTTTCGCAATGCGATTATCAAATTCAAAGATATTATTTACATACTTGTATTCAGCTTGATTAATTTCTCCACTTTCGTAGCTCTCTGAAAGAATAAGACGTAACTCTTCTTCTGTATGAGCTACTTCATGTTCAGAAGCTGGCTTCAAACCGAATAAACCAGTTACAACACGAGCAGAACCATTCAATACCCAAATAAATGGATACATAACTTTATAGAATATCATTAACGGACCTGCTAATAACAATGTCACTTTTTCAGCTTTTTGAATTGCCATCGTTTTCGGAGCTAATTCCCCGACTACAACGTGCAAGTACGTCATCGTCATAAATGCAAGACCAAATGTTACTACTGATGAGATAGAAGGATTTAAGTTCCATTTCTCAAATAACGGGTGTAATAATTTTTCTATCGTCGGTTCACCTAACCAACCAAGTCCCATCGCTGTAACTGTAATACCTAATTGACAAGCAGATAAATATTCATCTAAATTTGTTGTTACCTTTTTCGCTGCTAACGCACCGCGTTTCCCTTCCGCAACAAGCTGATCAATGCGACTTGAACGTATCTTAACAATCGCAAACTCTGCTGCTACGAAAAATCCAGTAAATGCGATTAAAATCGCAACCATGACTAAATTAAATATTTCCAATGAATCCCCTTAGTTAAAAAACTAAGGTGTCCACCTCCTGTATACTATAATGTTTTCTTATTTGTTCGTTAGAAAACATAGCCCGATACAAAAATTAAAGAGGTCGGATTTCACTTATTCTATAATAATAGAATAAGTGTCTGTATTAAAGCTGTCGTTTGACCTGATAAAGATTTCGATATTTTTTCACGTTGTGAATCAGTCAATTCATCTAAAAGAGGCTTTAACTCCGTTAGCTCTGCTTCTAATCTATGAATATGGTCTGTCACTTCATTCACTTGTTTCGAAACGTGTTCATTGATACCGAGCAGCTTTTTCTTCTCCTCGATTCTCTCTTTAATCTCACAAAGCGGCATATGCATTTCTTTGCACTTCTCAATAAATTGTAATGTCTCAAATGCTGTTTCGTCGTAATAGCGATAATTAGATTGAGATCGCTCCGCTTTTAAGATTCCTAGATTCGTATAATAATCAATCGTTCGTTTCGACACGTGAGCCATGAGAGCCAACTGTCCGATTCGATACACCTTCCCAACGATCTTCCCCCCTTGTTTATATTACTATTATCATACAATACATAAACTGTACAGTCAAACGTGACGGTTTGTTATTCACATTGTATACACAATTCCATAACGCTCTACAATAATCAGAAAATTAAGTTATAATATCATTATAAAAGAAGAAGGGAGGCTACGCTCATGTACTACAACACTTCATTCGAAAACGATCAACCTGTAGGCCGTCTATAATCTAAGACGGGCATTCATATAACAAGTGCGCTATGCCTCGTCTTAGGGAATAAATCATAACCCTAAAAATAGACGGAGGTCATTCAAATGAAACAAACAATTTTAGGAGCTATATGTTTATCACTAGCAGCAAGTATTTGGGGTGGTATGTACGTCGTTAGTAAATACGTACTCGACTTTATCCCGCCACTTACACTCGTTTGGCTACGCTTTATTATCGCTTTTGTTGTTTTATATGTGATTTTGAAAACAACTGAAAAAAAGCAAAAGAAAAAAGTAACCATACACAAAAAAGATTGGCTATTATTCGCTTGGATTGGCTTCATCGGATACTTCATTTCGATTACATGTCAATTCATCGGGACAAAATTATCCGACGCTCATACAGGCTCTTTAGTAACATCAGCTACACCTGCATTTATGGTTATATTTGCAGCGCTTATTTTAAAAGAAAAACTAACCACTCGTAGACTTTTATCTACTATCATAGCGACAATCGGTGTCATTATCGTTATCGGATGGGATATTGAAATCGGCTCCTATTTTATCGGTACAATCATTTTAGTTGGAGCCGCTATTACTTGGGCTTTACTATCCATTTATGTAAAAATCGCTTCAACTCGATTTTCATCTTTAATTATTACAACGTACGCAATATTCTTTTCACTCTTTTTCATTACACCTTTTATGGTGTGGGAATTCCAATCAACTCCTATTGAACATATGAACATGTACGTATTATTAGGCGTACTCTATTTAGGAATCGTCTCAACCGCAGGTGCATTTTTCCTTTGGAATAAAGGATTAGAATTAATGGATGCTAGCATCGGTTCATTATTTTTCTTCTTCCAACCTATCGTTGGTTCACTACTGGGCTGGCTTTTATTAAATGAAACATTAAGCAGTAACTTTTTCATTGGTGGTATCCTTATTATATGCAGTGTTCTAATTACTACTTTTGAAAAGTAAAAATAGTATAAAAAAAACAGGAAGAGACTTAGTCTCTTCCTGTTCGCATAATTGGGTCTTGATCATGGAATCCTATACAAATTGGTATACTACTTTGTACTCCACTACATGCACTTATAAAACTACACACTGTTCTCGCAATTAAATATAAAGTAATACCTACAGCCCTTTTATCTGAATCAAAGCCATTTTCACCATAAATATCAGCTAACTCTCCTAAAGACGGTCCTTCTATTTCATCCGTCCAATCACTGGCCCAATTCTCATCATCTTCTTCAAGAAACATGTAATCGTCACAAATATAAAACTGACTATCCCACTCATTATCAAGATCATACTCAAAATAAATCGCCTTTTCTTCTTCACCTTCAGCAATTTCTAACGCTTCTTTCAAACCTATTCTCATACTTTCCTTGTATAAGTCTAATGGAATCAATTTAATGCGCTCCGCATCCTCACTTGACGCTAGTGTGCGACAAATATCATAATACTTCGATTCTATTTGAGATACTGATAACGAAAATATATCTTCCTGCATTTCCTCTAAATACTGAAAAATATCCAAACTATTTCACTCCATACTCTTTACGCAGACCAATGCGCTGGTCGAGACAACACTTTCGGTAATTTCGTATGTTTGTCCCCTTTCGCCGCATTAATTTGGACTTGCGTAAGAAAAATACTATTGGTAAAATCTGCTCCTCTAATATCTGCATCTCGCAAATCTGCTCCGATGAGATCCGCTCCCCTTAAATTTGCATCTCGTAAATTAGCCGCAATAAGATAAGCTCCTCTTAAATTTGCTCCTTGTAAATCCCTCTTTTTAAGGTTAGCTCCCATAAGATCTGCTCCGCGGTGACTGATTCGTTTTTTACGTGCAGCATTCATTTCCTTCCATACTAATTCACTCGTCTCTAGAAGGAGAATGTTCACTTCTGCACGGTGTAATGGCACATTTACTTCCATTAACTCATCTGGACTTAAATTAGAAAGACGCTCAGTCTCTTCAATTGCTTCCTTCAGCTCTTTATGAATTGTCTGCGTCGCCTTTAATAGAATAGCCTCATTCAAATACCACAGCATTTCATGAAGCTGATGCATAACCGGAAAAGCATCATACATTTCTCTCGCATGCTCGGCATCTTTCCGCCAATCAATTCCTTTAAACGTAACTTGAGAAATCTTTTGTCCAGCACCGAAACATTCAAATACTGTACAACCTTTATACCCTTTTCCTCTAAGATCTCTATGTATACTACATTTATAATCTGATTGTAAATTTGTACAAGGTTTACCAACATCTTTATTCACCGCAAAATCTACTGATGCTGCAAACGGTAATGCCACACAACATAATCCAAAACATTTTTCACAATCTGCTTTTAAACTATTGTGATTTACATCCTCTTCTACATGAAAATAATCGTTATTATTAGTCAAAATATATACCCCCTGTTGTCTTTTGACTATTTCATAATATTCCAACTGCACTAAATAATCAATTTAAAAACAAATGGACCTATTTCATTTCAAACAACAACATAATCCTTTTATTTCTTTTCATTTAAAAAGGACATCCACTACAATATTAATTATAATTAAATTACGAACTTTCAAATAATAAGGAGCGATACTATGGCATTAGAAATGAAAACAAACTGTCAAATTTGCGACCATTCCCTTCAGCCCGATTCTGAAGCATACATTTGCGTGTATGAATGTACATTTTGTGCACCATGTACAGAGGAAAGACAAAACGTTTGCCCAAATTGCGGCGGCGAGTTAGTACGTAGACCGAAAAAGAAATAATAAAAAGGCAAAAACGAACAGGAATATGTTCATTTTTGCCTTTTTATTTAACCTTTAAAATTACTTCTATTATTGATTTAAATGATTTTTAACTGCTCTTATAACCAATTCATGATCTACTTCTGGTGGTAATCCTGAGACTGTTATCATTCCAATAACCCCTACATTTTTTATTTGGATAGGAAAGGATCCACCAAACGCAGCATATTCCGAGCCATCTAAACGGTATTTTTCATGATATGGAATTCCGCTTATTTCACTTTCTATCTGCATATAATACGAGCTATGATTATGCAGAGAAACGACCCGTTTTTTACGCTCAATCCATTTCGTATTTTCCTCAGTTGTCCCTGTCATCTTGAAATGAAATAATTGCACACCATTTTTGGTTATATCAACAGCAATCAACTTTCCCTCTCGCTTTGCTGTTTCAACGATAAATAAACCTAATTGCAAGGCATCTTCATTTGTAAAAGAGGAAAATTGAAGTGTTTCCTCCTCTATTAATATTTGTTTACTTATTTCACTCAAATTTGAAGTGCTCATATCTTTAACCTCCCTAATTGTTTTATACCAATTTACATTTTTCGGAATCACCAGACTCTATAGTACCGTAAAGCTTGTTTTCTTCTTACTGGTGCTATTATGAATTATATTTAACTCATTAAAAATGTATGTACTTTAAAGTGCTATAGGTACTAAACATTTAGTACAGGAATCGTCTACTTCTGTGATTCAGCTAATTCATTATAAGAAGTACAAAAAAAGCAAAGCGCCCACGCTTTGCTTCTTACAGAATTCCTTTTAACTTTTCACAAATTAACTTCGCTAAATACTCATAACCTTGTGGTCCAAAGTGTAAACCGTCTTTTTCATCATCTTTTACGAATATTTTATAATTTTCTTCTTGAATCATCTCAGCATATAAATTGAGAAAATGGCTCCCTGTTTTTCTTGCTACTTCCTCTACCACCGCTGCATACTGACCGAGTATTTCATTTGTTCTATTACGTTGTCTTTCTTCATCAACTGGTGCAGGACTAATAAGTAATACTTTTTCTGGTGAGATCGCACTTACAATTTTCTCTAAATTTTCTTTATATGCTTGTAATGGAACTTGAGCAAAAGAAACTGCATCATTCGTACCAAGAAAAACTGTTATAAAGTCTGGTTTATATGATAATACATCATCTTCAATCCTATTTAACGCATCGAACGTATTATCACCCGGAACACCTGCATTAACCACTTTCCAATTTGGAAACATCTCTTGCAAACGTGGTGTTAACCTCGGCGTTCCATCAAAAAATGTTTCGTCAGCTGTAATACTATCCCCAAAGCATACTAACGTTTTCATAAAGCTAACTCTCCTTTTACGTATGAAACAGCTTTCCTTCTATCGCTTTCATATATCTTTCAGCAGAACGTTCCACTGCCTCATTTGCATTTTCTTTTACTACTCGGTGAAAAGCATTATATAAACGATCAAATTGTAACGGTTTCACTCGATTCGCCATTTCCTCAACTTTTCTCGCCGGTAATGGAATTAAATTTGGATAGCTGTACATGAAGCTCACCCACTGTTGATCCGCTACAACTTGTATGATATCACCTGTTAATAAAATACCTTTCCCATCATTTCCTTCTTCCCAGTGTAATACAGAACCGCCACTAAAATGTCCTCCGAGACGATGAACAGTAATTCCATCCGCTAATCGTAAAGACTCGCCAGCCCAATAAATGATACGACTACTCGGGCGCATTACCCACTCTTTGTCGTCTTCGTGTATATAAATTGGTACATCAAATGTTTCTGCCCATTCTACTTGTGTTGAATAATAATGCGGATGAGATAGTGCAATCGCATCTAATCCGCCACACTCTTTTATCTTCTCAATTGTCGTTTCATCTAAATAAGTAATACAATCCCATAGTAAACGATATGACTCTGTTTTTACTACAAATGCCGTTTGACCGATCGCAAATTCTGGTTTTGTCGTAATACTATAAAGCCCATTTTCTTCTTCTATAATTTCATTTTTATATGTATCACTCGTTTGCAAGTTTTCTAAAGTCGTCCAAGACTGCCCTTTCGGATTAATATATTGTCTCTCCTCATCACAAATAAGACAACTTACCGGTTCTTCTACACTCGCTGCATACTGAACGCCACACGTTGTACAAACGAAATTGTTCATAGTCATTCTCCTATCCCTTTAATTTTTTATTAAGCTGATATTTGTTGATAGTTTTCTGCTTTTTTATTTTCAATTGATAAGCTGAATTTCCATCACTCCAAATGCTCTTCATTTAATCTAGTAATTTCTATTGCAGGATCTCTTTCTTTCAATTTTAGAGCTAAACTTTCCACACCAAATACTTCTGTAAATGTGTGACTACCTACAATTAAGTTAATGTCTTTAAATTTCGCATGTTGTACTGTATATAATGTTTTTTCTCCTGTTATGTACGTATCACAACCTTTTTCTAGTGCACGCTCAATAAGGTTTGTATTATTTCCTGCACCTGTTAAAATCGCAATCCGTTTTACTGGCTTATCATGGTTTTTCCAACTCTTCACTTTCTCTTCCATTCTCTCTTCAAGTTTTCCAACTAAGTTTGAAAAGGGAATCGCTTCTTTATATTCTCCTATTCCTGGTAGCGCTTCTTCCTCATACGTGGAATATTCCAGTATTGTATCTATCCCAATTTCATTAAATAACGACGTACACGTGCCAAACTTTACAAAATCTAACGGCAAATGAATCCAAAAATGATTCATTTCATATTCTTTTAATTTTTTAATACAAGCCTCTTCCATACCGAATAAAAAACTCCACGGCGCATGATGTGTAAGTATCATATCAACCCCATTTTGATATGCTTCTTCAATCGTCTCTAGCGTCAAATTTGTCGTGTAACCTATTTTGTGAAATTCCTCTTTACTAATGTGAGTGAAGTCATACTCGTCATCACCGTATTTATTAAGATGCTCTTCAAAAAGTGATGCAATATGTTCTTTAAACTGCGTTATATGCATTTTCATTTCTCCTTTCTTCTACTTTTATATTTCAAAAATAAGGAAATACTATGTAACGACGTTACATACATATAGGAGGACAATATGAAACCTGAATTTTTAAAAGCTATACATGAAGCGATTGGAAATGTTGAACATATTCATATAGAAGAAAGTGGTGCAGATAGTTTACTCATTCATCACGATGATGCACAGCAATTAAAACAAGTTGCTGAAACTTTAGAACATAATAATTTCCGCTCTACTATTAGAACAGCTGGGGATGCTTCTTATATTGAAGTGTTGAACAGGTAATGAAAGACCGGATATATTCCGGTCTTTCTTCTATATCTTCAATTATTACTGCATTTGATAATCTATTTAACATTTTTTGAAAGACCTAAATGCATTTTGAATAATTGAAAGATCGTACATTACCATTTCAATTCACCTACACCCGGCTCAATAAACTTCCCTGACACATCCTCATTTGATTCTATTACCCAATCATATATATTTTGTGCTCCTTCAGCAGGAGTCATATTCGCATCAGAAGCACCAATGTCCGTCTTTAATTTCCCTGGATGAATGGCGGTTACACGAATTCCTTTATCCGCAAACTCTTGCTGTAAACAGAGTGTTAACATATTTTGTGCTGCTTTCGCAATTCGATATGAATACGAAAACTCTCCTTGAGGAAACTCTTTGGCCGCCATTTTATGTAATGACCCTAACCGAGAGGATATATTAATAATTCTCGGATGGTTCGACTTAGTTAAAGCCGGATATGTACCTTTTATAGCTCGAATAACACCTAAACAATGAACGTTAAATAGGTCCGTTAACTCTTCTGAATTGGTACGTAAAACCTCAGTTTCCTTTCCAGTAATTCCGGCGTTATTTATAACTAAATCAATATACTCTGTATACTCCTCAACTTGCTTCTTAATACACTCAGTACTCTCATCATCTGACAAGTCTGCTAATATAGGAAAACATCTAGAAGAAAACATCTGTTTTAACTGTTCTATCGCTTCCACACTTCTAACTAGCGGATAAACGATATGCCCATTCTCATGAAATACTTTTACTAACTGTAACCCTAATCCTCGATTTCCACCTGTAATAAGTACCCTCATATATCCGTCTCCTTATTTTTATAATAAATAAGAAAATCTGCCCACTTACCATTCCCCATAGAAAACGCCTCTCTCATACATTCAAATGAAAAACCAGCTCTTTCTGCCAAACGAACGGATGGCTCATTATCAACATGTATATGTAATTCGATTCTATGAAAATGAAGGCCATTAAAAAATAACGGCAGCGCAGCTATTACACTTTCTACTCCGTATCCATTTTTCCAATATTGATTATGAATAGAGTAGCCCATCATTGCCCATTGATAGTCCATACGTAAAATTTTTATAAGCTCTAGCTTTCCAATATTGGCGCCATCTTCTTTCTGAAAAATACCTAGAACGTACATTTCATCCCGTCGTGCCGCCTCATCAAATCCTCTTATCCATTCCGTGAACCATTCCTTTGTTGAAGACGACATGTCATGATAGCCATCATCGTATTTATATTGAGATGGTAACCTCTTATTGAATCCATCTAACCAACTTTCATAATCCTCTTTTTGAAATGGACGGATAATCAGTCTCTCTGTCTCTACTTGTAATAGTGGCAGCTTCATTTATATCTCTTCCTTTAATTATTAATTGAATATTCTTTATTACCTTACACAAAATACAAAATCTAGTAAATTATTATGTTTTTTATAAACAAAAATCCAGTTATGCTTACTACATAACTGGATTCCTTATCGTTTAACAACTTTTTTATTTTAAAATAACAACTTCCCTTAATTCCCTCTTCAACACTTTCCCTAAAGCGTTTTTCGGTAATTCGTCCATAAATACAACTTCCGGTATTTTATAGTTTGCTAGTTTCTCCTTACAATGTTGAATAATTTCTTCTTCTGTTAAAGGTGTTTGAATGTCCTTTACAATGTAAGCTGTTGGAATCTCACCCCAAAAGTCATCTGGAATTCCAACTACTGCAACTTCTAAAACACCGTTTATTTCATGAATAACATCTTCTACTTGATCTGGATATACGTTGTCACCACCGCGTACGATAACGTCTTTATATCTTCCCATAATATGTAGAAATCCATCGTCATCTATCATGCCAGCATCGCCCATGTTAAACCAATTATCTTTTACTACCTTCTTTGTCGCCTTTTCATTATTCCAATATCCTTTAAACATGTACGGACTTCTTACATGAATCTCTCCAACTTCATTTGTTGTTAGTTCATCACCTGTTTCTGGATGAACAATTTTCAATTCTACATGTTTAAGAGTTTTTCCTACAGAAGACATCTTTTCTTTTCCCATCATTGGATGCCATGAGGTTACAACCCAGCCTTCTGTACTACCATACCCTTGCACCATATATATTCCTTTTTTCATATATTTTTGAATGAGTGTTTCTGGCACTTTTGTACCACCGCTTTGCGCTATTTTAAAGGTTGAAATGTTACGCTCTTTTTTATTTAGTTCATCAAGCATATAACTATAAACCGCTGGAAACGCAAGCATCGTAGTAATTTTCTCTTCTTCAATCTTATCCCAAATAAGAGTAGGATTTGAATCAGATAAGAAAATCATCGTTATGCCATGATAAATGCAATTTAAAATAGAAAGCACCCCACTCATATGAAACAATGGATGCACTGATAAAAAGCGTTCACCTGCTGGAATTTCTCTTTGCCCCGCAATCTCAGCAAAATAATAGTGTAAGTTTTTATGTCCAATCACACATGCTTTTGCCTGTCCAGTCGTTCCTGAAGTAAATAAGTAAATCGCATCATCATCTTCATGAACTTCTACGTTCGGTTCTGTAATTGGCTGTTCTTGCAATTTTAATTCAAATGAACCAAAGCCTTCTTCTGTCGTTTTAATTACATAAGGAATTTCTTTAACAGCATCAATCTTTAATAACACTTCACTAAATTCTTCATCAATAACTAATACTTTTAACTTTGCTTCTTTTACAATCGTTTCTAATTCATAAGCAGTAAGCTGATGATTTAGCGGAATAAATACCGCTCCAATTTTCAAACTTGCCATCAGAACGCTTGGAAACGGGGGATTATTTTTACATAGGATTCCTATACGATCCCCTCTTTGCAAACCGTTATGTAACAAATAATGTGCAAGCTGATTTACTCGTTCATTATACTGCTGAAATGAATATCTTTTCTCTCCCCCTACAAGCGCTTCCAAATTTGGTGATTGCATTGCTCTTTTTTGTAATAATTGTCGCATCGTTCTCAAGTAAAACTCCCCTTTATATATGTTAGGTTTTTTATTTTACCAGATTAATTATTAATTTACTAAAGATTACACTTAGTGAATATAAAATCAATAAAAATAGCCATCTACTTAACAAGTAAATGGCTATTTCCTCTTATATATTTGAATACTCCTTATTCATCACATATCGTAAATACTCAGGTGCACTTTTATTAATCTCTTCATCACTAAGCTTATATTCTGCACCATATAAATAAAACGAAGGTATAAATTCCATTCCCGTGTATAAGCTTGTAGCGTGAAATGGTTTCGTCAACTCAGCCATTGTAATCCCGCTATTTTCATAGTCTTTTTCTAATCCACCTATAGAAATAGCTACACCAAACTCTTTTCCCTTCACTTTATCCCCTTTAGATCCGTAAGCAAATCCATACGTTAACACATCATCAAACCACTTCTTTAATAAAGGCGGTGAGCTATACCAATAAAATGGAAATTGAAATATATATCGGTCGTGTTCTACTAACAGCTTTTGTTCCTCTTCAACATTAAACTCCCAATTTGGTGCCGCTTTATATAGTTCATGCACCGTAACTTCATCGGAATGTTTCTCAAGCTCTTCTATCCATCTTTTATTAATTCGAGACTTTTCAATATCAGGATGTGCTACAATTACAAGTGTTTTCATATAGTTTCTTCCCCCTTATAAATAATTCAAACCCGTTAGTATTAGTATGAATGAGTCACATATAATTGAAAAGTACGTACTTTCAGGTACTATAGGAACCTTGAGGTACCTTTGGAGGTGTTATATGAATCAAAATGATGACTGCCCAATTGCAACAACACTCGATGTAATCGGCGGAAAATGGAAAGTTTATATTTTATGTGTTTTGATGGATGGAAAAATGCGAACAAATGAAATCAAACGAGAAATTCCAAACCTTACACAAAAAGTTCTTACACAACAACTTCGGCAACTTGAAGCTGATGGGATTATTCATCGTACCGTATATCAAGAAGTACCACCAAAGGTTGAGTACACAATAAGTGAACACGGAAAATCTTTAATGCAAATTATGAATGAACTATTTGAATGGGGAAAAGATCATCAGATGAAAAGATTAAATGACTAAAAGAACCCTACCTACTTTGTTACATCTTCTATGCAAAGAATTCTTTTGAAATTTTGTAATAGGAGTATCGTCACATCACTATTAAGTTAAGAAAATAGATTACCCCCAAAATGAACTTCTTTGCTATAAAAGACAAAAAGTTTCTGTTTTGGGGGCACTATAAAATTTAAACTTGATACCGATGTGTTACTACCCCAATTTGATATAGGCTTCGTGAATTTCGTGTGTTTGTCCTCGTTGTAGCTGGAATGGATTTGGCAATTGTTACAGAAAAAAGAACCAACATTCTTACAAATCTGAAAAAACGAAAATGGCTGTTTATGAAACTTTCTATATTTATACTTAAAGTTGGTGCTACTTCTTTATTGCATTAGATAGTAATGTAATTTATAATACGTTTAAATGATTAAATTCTTAAACGGAAGGTAATGTTAGCGAAATGAACTGTAATGATAAAGTAATGCATATTTTAGAAAATTTAAGACCATGTTTTCAAGGGTTGGGAGATCCAACTCGTCAGCAAATTGTATCACTTTTAATTGATAAAGATAGCTTGAATGTGACGCAAATTGCGGAGCATATTCCCATGTCAAGACCTACTGTATCTCATCATTTGAAAATATTGAAACAATCAGGGTTACTTCAAGTTCAGAAAAAAGGCACTGAAATGTATTATTGTCTTGAATTTAATGAAACAATAAATCTTTTAAAAGAACTTGTTTCTTTAGTTGAAGATGAATGTAAGAATTAGGTACTCATTTATAGTTTAGGGACACCTTTTGTCCCTTTTTTTAGCGACATTACGTTAAAATGTTTAAGTTTTTAATCGTTTAAACTTACAATCTCATACTAATTAAAATGGAGGTTTCAGATGAATAAGAAAACAGTATTAATTGTTGGTGGGTATGGAGTTGTTGGTAGTCAAATTGCTCAAATTTTACATGATCGACATCCTGATTTGGAAATTAGATTAGGGGGAAGAACCTTAGGGAAAGCGTTACCTTTTGAATCAGAGAGAGTAAAAATAGTCAAGGTAGACAACACAACAGATGATCCTTTAAGAAATTCGGATGATAATTTCACATTAGTTGTTAATGCGGTTAATGACCCGCAAGATAGACTACTTCTATCTGCAGTTCGAAAAAAAATTCCATTGGTTGACATTACTCGTTGGACTGAACGCTTTAAGAGTTCTATTGATCGATTAAAAAATGTTGAGGTCCAATCCCCTGTTGTATTAGCTTCAGGGTGGATGGGGGGGACAGCAGCCCTTTTTTCTAAAATTTATTCAAAAGATCTTCAAGAGGTTACGGTTGATATCAACGCACTATATTCTCTTCAAGACAAAGCAGGACCAAATTCAACAGCATATATGGACCGGTTAACTATTCCATTTGAAGTCAAAGCTCGAGAGGGAATGCGACAGGCTTATCCAATGACTAATCCAATCAAAGTCCGCTTTCCCAACGGTTATATAACCAAATGTTATCGTTTGGATACTCCTGATCACGTAACCCTGCCAGAATCAATTCATGCTGTTTCGGCTAACTTTCGTATTGCTTTTGATAGTAAAATATCTACATATGGACTGGTTTCTCTGGTGAATACAGGGATTTGGAAAATGATTAGCGGAGAAAAATTTACCGATTTACGGAAAAATATTCTCTATAAACCCGGAAAGGGAAGTGCACATAACATAGTTATTCACCTTAAAGGTTATGATGCTACTGGTGTATTGCATAGACGATGTGTGAACATATCAGATCCATTAGGACAGACACATCTTACTGCTTTAGGAGCAGCTGTCCAAGCAGAGAACATTTTGCTAACATCTGATATTGTGGTTCCGGATTCTGAAATTTACTTTCCGGAAAATCTATTAGATTTGGGTGTGAATGCATCTACAATTTTAGATTTTTATAGGGAATATGGGGTTAATATTACGAAAGAAAATATATAAAAGATACCGTTCTATTCGTGGTAGTACACATAGGGCTATCAAGCTAAGAAATACAAACACCTCCAAAACGAGAGAATGTGCATCTTCATGTGAAAATGTACATTCTCTCGTTTTGCGGTGTTATAAAAGTCTTAAAAATTATAGCCACAGAATTACTTTCCTATCCTCTTCTTAATTTTGAAGTCTAGAAAGTCAGCATTTAAACCAAGCTTAATAATATTGCTTTTGTACGATTATCCGTTACTTCATAATAAATTTCTAATCCTTTCCGAGTACCTGTAACGATTTTAGCAGCTCTTAGTTTGGATAAATGTTGACTAATTGTACTTTGAGGCATTTGTAATGTTTCATACATTGTTGTTACATTAGTAGGGCCTTTTGTAATCATTATTTCTACTAAGGATAAACGGGCAGGATGCGCCAATACCTTCAATGCTTCAGCAACCTCTTCATACATTTCTTTTTTTGTTTTCATATTTCTTACTCCCCTTTTATATAAATATTAATGATATCCATATATATAATTCGAAAGGATATACGATTTTATGTCCGTCAATTAAAAAATTTAAATATTAAAAATTCCTTTAGTTTGAAACTAGATGGGTTTATTACCATAAAACGAATTCCCATCTTCAATATTCTATAGATTCTTCTTTTCATTCCCTTGATGTTGTGTGGTAGGAACGTTTTTGTCCTCATTTTCAGGCCCGTTATTTTCGTTTATATTTCCTTGCTGTGATCCTCTACCGTTATTCTCTTGCTCATGTCCATTATTTCCTTGAGACCCTCTACCGTTGTTCTCTTGCTGGTGTCCATTATTTCCTTGAGATCCTCTACCGTTGTTTTCTTGCTGGTGTCCATTATTTCCTTTTTGAGGCCCTCTACCGTTGTTTTCTTGCTGGTGTCCATTATTTCCTTTTTGAGGCCCTCTACCGTTGTTTTCTTGCTGGTGTCCATTATTTTCTTTTTGAGGCCCTCTACCGTTGTTTTCTTGCTGGTGTCCATTATTTTCTTTTTGAGGCCCTCTACCGTCGTTTTCTTGCTGATGTCCATTATTTTCTTTTTGAGGCCCTCTACCGTTGTTTTCTTGCTGATGTCCATTATTTTCTTTTATTTGCTTCGGTTGCTGTTCCTTGGATTGCTTTTGTTCTATACGCTCTTGTTTCTCGTATCTTTCTTCTTTTACAGGAGACGAATCCGATGATACATCAGGAGATGACTTTGGTTGCGAATGTATCTCCTCATCGCGCTCCCCTTGATTAGACGGCGGTACAGGAGGAGTAATCGATTTCTGCTTCTCATCTTGCTTTATATAAACACCTGTGCCAACTCCTGCTTTCTTGGCGTTCTCTCGCATTTGCATCGTACTGCTTTGATATACGACTGTAACGTGTTTTGTCTCATACTCTTTCTTTAATTTTTGCATAGCCTTTTCCAACTGTGGTTCTAGCGACTTGTCCTTTGTAACAGCTGTTAGCATAACTTGCTTATCATTCGTTAAGTACTTATCCTCTTGACTCTGCTTTATAATAGTACGTATTACGTCTTGCAGGTCATTATTTTCCCATCGTTTCATTTCTTTTAAAATACGCCTTCCATCATCATTACAAGCTCGCAAATCTATAACACGAAGATCCTTTGTTACGCTCACCTCTAAACTTGGATTTATATCCACTGAGACATAAGCAAATACTTTTTCTTCCGGTTGGTTGTAGAAAAACAGCAACACACATAGAAAACAAGTAACAAGTAATGATGCAGGCTTTAAGAAAGAAGGGATTGAAAAACGCGGTGCTCTTTGCTCTTGTTTGTTAAACAAGATTTCCTCTCCAATCATGTAAGAGTGTACTTGTCTTTTAAACGTAATAAACTCTCCATTTGGAGTTAAAACAACTACGCTATGTTTTTTTATATCCATCACAATTCCTTTATTCATCATGCTTCTCCCCTCTTATATAATCAAGAATATATGTATAGTTGTTTGCAAAAATAATACACATCGCAATAATGTATTTTCTATGTCGCTCCAACGTTTTACGACTTACCCTAACACGCGGTTCAATATGTTTCAGCGGTAACTTTTTCTTTCTGAACAGCTCTTCCATCATTTTCTCGTCTTTTATAATAATCTTTACAATTTCTATTAAGTGCTCACGCGTATCACGATGCTTAGGAGATTCCTTAGCAAGCTCTGAAAATGTGATTTTAAACTCAGCTAGCACACTTTGAAAATGAAGAATTTCCTCCTTACGGTTACTATTTTCCATCTCTTTCATATACTCCGTAAGCGATACTTGCATTTCTAATATTTCCTCTTGCTTATCTTCTTTTAAAAAGACAAGATTATGCTTAGACTCCTTGCGTATATAGTCAATTACATCTCTTTTTATAAGAAGATCAGCAAACGCTAGAAAAGATTTCCCTTTTTTATATGAATACTGTTCAATTGCTTCGTTAAACGCAAACAACCCAATGCTATATTCATCATCCTGTTCTGTAATATAACGGCGGCAGACAGACGAGATTGATTTTCTAATAAACGGCTGATACTGTACGATAAAAGCTTCCTTATCTCCTCCGTTGTTTTGTATGTTAAATACGATATCTTCTATTTTCGTTTTTTTTAAGATCTTCATTACTAAACTCAACACTAGTAATCTCCCTGCCTCCTTCTGCTTCAAATAGCAAAATGGTCACTAAACAAGTGACCATTTAACCACATTTTCTTAGTACTTTTCTTTGGGCTTGTCTTCTTGCTGTTACTCATATTTTTCGAGGCCGACTTTTTTAGATGACTATTTTTTCCACTTGCACTAAAGTGAAGTCTATATTTTGTACTGCTTTCTTGTTTTCTTTTGCAATACCACTTGTTCTTCCTGCTCTTTTTCTATTTTATCTGCAATCTTTGAATAACTCTTCTCTATATTTTTGGTAATTTTAGCTTTTTCTTTCATTTGCTTTCTTCTACTTATATATATTCGAAGGAATAAATAATTTTATGGGGGTCAAAAAAATATTTTTTATAAAATAGTTATTTTTTCAAAAATAAAAACCATCAATTTGAAAAAAGATTGTTCAAATTGATGGTTTTATTGTTATATATATTAATTTTTTATAACTAAGGTTAATCATTTCTTTAATTTATTATCGCTAATAAACTAAAATTCCATAGTGCCCCCAGAACGAAATGTTGTACTAACTTGTAGCAAAACAGCTTATTTTGGAGTATTAGTTTTTCTTAGCTTGCTGGCAATGGCCCATCGCTATCAAGCTAAAACCTTATATTACCCCATCGCCATCAAGTTAAGGTTTTGAAGTACCCCCTAAACGAAAAAATTCTTTATCAATAGGGGCACCATATCAAAAAAGAAAATTGTAAGTTTAGACACATTTTAGATACAAAATAACCGGTTATTTATTTTCCTACCTTTCTAGGGAGGTTTTTCTTGTAATGGTCTTAAATGATTGATTTAAGGTTATAAACTTAAATCATAAATAAAAGATAGAGTAAAAACTATATAAGAAATAAATGTAACGAAAACAAGAAAACATATAAACTGAGCATTAGATACATATTGTTCTATTCCTTTTTTCATTTTAATTAGTATTATTTTTCAGATGTGAAGTATCAATTTGAATTTCACCTTTCCAAGATCCAATTACTTTTCCAATTCTATTTATATTTACATCTAAAGTAAGGGGCTGTTTAAAATCGTCTTTTCCCTCAGAAACTATAACAAATGTAGCAACACCTTCGGGTTTATCATTATCACGAATGCCTACATCATTTAATTTTTTACCTGCTGCCATAAGTTCAAAAGGAAGACGGTCATCTGAATCATGGATAAATGATAGTCTCCCTTCATGTTTAATCTCAGGGTTTTCCTCTTGTTGCCCATTAATTTTACCATCACTTTCAAGCTCTAATCCTGATGTATCAAATTCAAATGGTACTAAACTTCCGTCAGCTTTTTCCATTCTATAATGAACTGATATACGTGAATCTGCGATATATAATTCTTTGAAATGTACAGTAATACCTTGATCTGTAATTTTTTCATCAATAGGAATATATTTACCATTCTTCATCATATCTTGTGTGACACCATTTTCATCTTGTATTCCTTCATTTACAACTTTATCATTTGTAATTGCATCAGAAAAATATGAGGCAACATTTGTAGCCGCTACTTGTACTTGTGGAATCATTGCTGTTGTGAAAAGTGCTGCTGCAGCTACTGCTGTATACATGAAACGTTTTGATTTTTTACTCATGTTTGTAAAGAGTCCCTTCTTCTGTTGTTTTTTGTGATTTATATTAGAAACATTGTCTAGCTTGGAACGACTTTCAAATGTTTTCCATGCTTGTTCTATATCAATTTTGATTTCTTGTGGTGAATTTGCAGATTCTTCATCTAGCATTACGTTTTCCCATTGATTTAATTTGCTGATTTCTACTAATAAATCTTGGCATGCTTCACATGTATCTAGGTGCTTTGTGTATTCCTTTCTTATATCATGAGAAAGTTCTCCATCAATATATGTTTGAATAAATCCGACATCATAACATTTCATTTGTTATGCCTCCTCCATTTGTTTATAAATCTTGCGAAATTTCATTTTGGCTCGGACCAATAATGTTCCAATAGAAGATATTTCAATTTGAAGTATTTCTGCAATTTCTTTATATTGAAAACCAGAGAATTTCATTAGTAAAAGGGTTCGTTCTCGATCATTCATTTTATTTAGTATCGTTTGTACCTTTGTAATTTCTTCTTTTCTTATCCAATCATCGTCTAATGATGAAACATTTTGTACTTCATGGTATTGTATTTCTTTATCAATCTTCGCTTGTTGCCTTTTTTCAGATCGCAAATGGTTATAAGCTACATAAGTAGAAGATTTAATCAACCATCCAGGTATGTTTTCAATTACTTTCCAGTCGCTACGATATAATTGTAAAAATACTTCTTGTGCTAACTCTTCAGCGATAGATTGATCTTTAACAATCCATATAATCTGTTTCACAGCATAAGCATAGTACTGCTTAAATAAATCTTCAAAAGGCATATCAGAAGCATGACTTTCTTCATTTTTTATGGTTAACATGTTAGTTTAAACCTCACTTTCAATTTGATGCCTGTATTATTGAGAAACCAGAAAAACGGATTTTGTGACAGTTTTTCTGGTTATTTTTTTATTATGTACTAAAAAAAGCATTCATCTGATTAAAAGATAAATGCCAAAAGGGAAATAAAAACATAAAACTATAACTCTTGCAGTAGTTTTCTATTAATGGGGTACCGCCACATCGCTATCAAGCTAATAAAAAGAAATGCCCCCTAGAATGAAAAAAACGCCATCCTTTCCTATGATTCTACAGAAAGAATAACGTATTTTTTCATTTTAGTGGAACAATTAATCTCTTAAGTTGATGAGCATGCAGCAAGCCCCTTTAAAGGTAATATTGCGGTACCAGGCTGCCCTCTATACTGAAAAGGTAATATCACAACTCAAACTGCTATATTTATTTCCTGTCGAATACACTCTTTTTTATTAGCACGTTTCCATAAATATATGGTGTAGAAGAATAAAATTGCAATAATAATATATGCAAAAAGCGACGAGGCTTGAACATTCCCCATAAAATTAAAGAAATTATTAAAAGTGTGGAAAGTAATGGTGATAATAATTGATTGCTTATTTACGATAAGTAAGGACAGAACAAGTCCAACTAAAAATGCATATATGATTTGTAAAATGGTATCTTCAATAGACTGCCCACCAATTAGTTGTAATAAATGGGTGATACCAAACAAAAAACTTGAAATCAAAACTGATTTTTTTATCCCCTTTGAAAACAACATTTTGAGCATAAATCCACGAAAAAAGATTTCCTCAATAAATGCAACAACAAAAAATTGCATGATAAACATAAAAAATAAGTCAGATACCGATGTTGTGTTTAATCCTTTATTACCAAGTAGTATTACTAATAGAACAAGCACTAATGGGGAATTTAATAAAATGGTATTCTTCATTGAATTATTTAACTTAATATCAAAGAAATAGAATTTCCACTTGTTCTTTATTGTTAAATATATTAAAATTCCCACTGCTAAAGGAACAAGTCCAATAAATTGTAATACTGGACTGGATGGCTTAGTAATAGTTTGATAGGCCCCGTTAAGCGTGTAAAAAATCATTAATAAAAATTCTAACCCAATAATTTTTAAAACAATATTCTGATTTACCTTCATCTAGAATCCTCCCCTATTTATCGATTTGAGCATTTTTCTTTTGGATTACTGCACTGTTACTATTTATAGATTAATAGTAACTTATTAATTCATCAAATAATTTACTGATATTTCAAAAAAATATAGTATAAAACACTTTATTGTCCTCATGATAAGGTAAACAAATACCTCAAACGAGAAAATTGATCTCTTCAAATTGAAAATATATAAAATTCCTTTTTGGGGGTTTTATATATTTTTTTAGTTGATGGCGATGTGGTGAGACCCCATAAAGAAAAGACACCCTAAGGTGCCTTCCTCCGACTTGAACCACTTTAATTTAATAATATGTATTGGACATTAAGTAAACACGTCCTATAAAACAGAATCATTTATTTTCAACAGATTGTTAGTGTACAAATACAAGAGAATCGAGATCGTTTGTTTGGCTAGATTAAAGCAACGCCACACCTATATGGTTGAGATGTGTTACGCCTTCTAATCGGAGAATCAGCTTTATAGAACGTGTCCACAATTTATATTTTACTACATGTAATATTTATTTTATGTAATTTTTACAAATATGTATAATTACATAAAATTCACGAGAAAAAAAGAGTATACTTTGATATTGTGTAATAAAGATAAGGCCCACCTACGGAAATAGGTGGTTTTTTTGTTGGGCATTACTATCCCATTGCACAAAAGGGAATTTGCATTAAAATAATATCATATTCTTAGAGTTCTTATATTGAGAAAAAAGACACTCTTATGAGTGCCCCTTTTTTTAGTAACCGAATCCGCCGCTACCGCCGCCCCAACAACTACATCCTATAATGATTAACAGGATGAATAGAACGATCAGTAAAGCAAATCCGCCACCTAACTGTCTACGCTTAAAGACTAAAGTTACCTTTAGCCCCCCAAGACTCGCTACGAGCGAATGGCTAGTTCTTACTCGACGGGAATCCCACCCGTTATATGATACGACCTAGGCTCGGCCACACACCTGCCTCGTTAGTTAATATGAAAATGAAACCCAATGTCTTTCAGGCGAAAGTATAATCTTGGTTTGGAAATATACAACTGTTTGGACATAAAAAAGACCATCGAAATGATGGTCTTGCAGACTGTAGACAAATGCATAAAATAACGGATGACCCTTTCTCTGAACACTTACTTTACTTCTTTCATAAATAGTCTAACGTTTTCAGCGATTTCTTTGAATTTGGTATGGTGTAAATAATGTGATCCATCCATGGTTACTACTTTCCCATGTACCGAGTCTTTGATCTGCCCTTCATGCAGAGGTATCCATCCTGCTACACCTTCATTATTCGCTTGTACAAAGAGAAGAAGTGGAAGATATTTAGGGAAGATTAAACCTTGAGCCCCTTTAAAATTAGACGAAATATGGTCCATCTCATTCAAGGTTGTGTCATTATACATGTTTTTATTCGAAATCATTTTCATTTGCTCTACGGTTTTTTCATCAAATGCCAGTCCAGCATAGGGGTCAGCACTGATTTTCATAGCCAATCTTAAGAGACCTGATTTTTTGAGATATGCAAACGTTTTTAATGGGAAATTGATATCCATACCCGGTTGTGTTGCAACACTGCTATCGATTCCGACAAATGCAGTCACCTCGTTTGGATATTTGTTCACATAATCAATTCCATAAATGCCTGTAATGGAGTGGCCCATGAGCATGTATCTGTTAATATTAAGCTGCTGTAGAGCTTCATGAACTTCACTTACCATATTCTCTGTGGTTCGCTCTTTTACAGTTTCATCACTTAATCCATAACCGAAAGGCTCTACCGCAACAACTTTGTAAAATGGAGATAATTCATCGATAAGAAGCTTAAAATCAAGCCCTGGAGTAGCTGTTCCATAACCAGGCAGGAGCACGATCGTTTCCTCGCCCTCGCCTTGAATTAACACATTCATGTTTCTCCCGTCTACAGATACGTGCTGCCCGTAGGGCACTATTCGTTTTTGCTCCGAATGACTACTCATCACATTTGCGATATAAACAATACCTAAAAAAAGTACAATGGCTAGAACGATTGCTCCTATGATTTTAAGTAAGATGTTTCGCACTTTCTTTATTTTCATTCCACTCAGCGTTTTCTTTTCCTCTTGTTGTGTCACTGTCATCTTCTCCTGTCCTGATCTGTTTGCCTTCCTTCATGTGCCTGTAATGAAAACTTAACCAATGAAGATGTACTCACCATGACGACAATATGAACTGAATATGAACTGCCAAAAAAAATGCTACGGCTCTATATGCAAGTAAGCTTGCATATGAGTCGTAGCATAGAGAATGAATCTAACTAATCTGTTGGTGTAGTGATTGGCAAGGTGACAATGAAGGTCGTTCCTTGACCAGGTTCACTTTTCACTCGGATGTCACCTTGATGAAGCGACACGATCTGTTTAACGATAGCGAGTCCCATACCACTTCCGTCATACTTACGACTGTGGGAACGATCGGCCTTAAAAAAACGCTCGAATATACGCTTCTGGTCGTCAAGGTGAATACCAATACCAGTGTCGGATATTAGGATTGTCACGTTTTTGATATCTTGTTTGATGCTTACGTTAATCACGCCGGCATCCTCGGAAAATTTGATGCTATTTCTGAGGATATTCGTCCATACCTGATTTAACAGGTCATGATCAGCCGTTACTTTAACTGTCTGTAAATCAAGCTCGAAATGTATATCGCGAGCAGACCATTGTGGCTGGAGCGCCACGATTATCCGTCGGATTTGTTCATCGAGGCTGAGCGTGACGAGCCGCAGTTGCTTTGACTGCGATTCAAGAAAACTCAGCTTTAGCAGGTTATCGCTCATTTTGGACATCCTTTTCGCTTCAGCGATGATAATATCAAGATAACGGCTTCGTTCGTATTCTGAAAGGTCAACTTGCTTAAGCACTAGAGCATAACCGGATATCGAAGTGAGCGGAGACTGAACCTCGTGCGACACGTTCGTTACGAATTCCCTGCGCATCTGCTCAAGTTGCTGCAGATCGTGCATCATTTCTTCGAAGCTGCGAGCCAAAGTACCCAGCTCACTCGTTTGCTTAATATTCAACTTGACGTTGAAATCTCCAGATGCTATCCGCTTGGTCGCTTTTGTCAGCTTTTTTATCGGTCTTACCAGGAATACAGAGGCAACTAGAATCAATAAGCTTCCTGCAATCAACGAACATGTTGCAAAGACCAATGCCCACTTTGTGACAAAAGAGGCTGAAGGAGGGGCGAGCGCTTCCAAAAATATCGCTTTCGTTCCCATTTCCGTTTTCAACGGCAACCCTAAGAGGACCGTGGCAATACCATTAGGAGTGTCCTGAACAACACCTCCATCTAATACTTTCTTTAGTTGCTCCATCGTCACAGGCGCAGGTTTGTGTCCGTGAAGTTTACCGTAAGACTTGAACTGACCCGTTGCTTCGTAAATTCGAATATAATAAGAATCGAGCTGCTTCATTTCACTTACGAACAAGTCCGCTTCACGTAACGGAAAGGTCTTGTAAATCCGGACGATGTCTTGGCCAAAGTTACGTAAGTTGATTTGAGCGTTTTCGTTCAATTTATCTTCGAATATCCAAGTTGACACCAAAAAAGAAATGATCGTGCCCCCGATGATGGAGACTAAAAATGTCAGGACAACACGTATATATAAGGATCTGATCATTCATAAACCTCAAGCCGATACCCAAGCCCGCGCACCGTTTCGATCCGAAAATCGGGTGTTGTCGCGAACCGTTCACGCAACCGTTTAATATGTACGTCTACCGTTCGATCATCTCCGGCGTAATCGATACCCCAAATCTGATCGATCAACTGCACGCGCGTATAGACTTGTCCGGGTGTTCCAGCGAGCTTATACAGCAATTCGAACTCCTTTAGCGGCAACGTAAGCGACTCCGTCCCTTTCATCACCTTATAGGTCTGTCGATCAAGGATGACGTTCCCGAAATGGATCGTCTGCGTGGAGCCAATCTTGTATCGTTTGAGTAGTGCCCTAACACGAACCGTCAACTCTAACGGATCGAATGGTTTGGTTAAATAATCGTCCGTCCCAAGTTCGAAACCTTTCACTTTCTCCCATGTTTCTCCTCTCGCAGTCAGCATAAGTAAAGGTAGATCAGGATTGGCTCTTCGGAGCTCCTTGCTTAACGTCCAACCATCCATAATCGGCATCATAATGTCAAGTACGACAAGATCGACATTCGTTGAGATGTAGACGGCCAGTGCTTCCTTGCCGTCCGCTGCTTCAGCTGTTGCGAATCCGTCGTTGCGTAGAAATAAACAGACGAGTTCGCGAATGTTCGCATCGTCGTCAGCAACTAGTATAGTAGGCATCGGTTCCCTCTTTTCCACCGCATTATTTCAAGTAATCATTATACTATAAATTAACACGTATGTTGATTAACCAAAGTAATACAGTTTCTTGATTTATCGACCTGTAGAATTCAAGTGTTTCTTTCAAACTAATTTGCCACTCAATTGACAAGGATTCACAAAGAAACAGGCGTGTGAAACCTGCAAATGACAAGCGTTTGTTTTGTCTTTTGGCCTTGTGCACGAAGAAATTTCAGCAAAGCATAGGCAATTATAGCTGTGAATAACTGATTGAACAACGCATTGGATGTTGTGCCAAACAATACAGGAACGTTCAAATTCAGCTAAATCCAGCGGAAAAATGATTCAATTGCCCAGCGCTATTTGTACATGGCGGCGATTCCTTCGGACAGATAGATTGGTAGAACACATATTCCCCAAACTACTCCAGTAATTACACCATCTGAAATAACACGTCCCATACCCACTAATTATTTTTCATCAAATGCGTAAATGGCGTATCAACTTTGATTGCACATTCGTTCCAAATCATTACTTGTTAATTTAAGTGAATTCCACCATAAAGATTCATATAGGTTTAGTAATTAGTCAAAGTTATTAGGGTGTTCTGTCGTATAATTTATATATTATCATATAATACCTCCTGATTTTTGTATATTATAGTTCTACATCAACACATAATATATAACTTTTTCTCATTGCTTATTGAACTAATCTGCTCCGTTCAAGAAGAACCCTATCAGTTTAAATAACTCAGATTTTGGCAAAATTAAATTGATTCAAATGATACCCACCTTTTAGTAATCTCAGAAAATTTCTTAGTCGCGAGTGAGGTTGGTTTTCTTATAGCTAATCCAATAGTTCGATAGCTATCACTTTCAAGTGGAATGGCTGCAAAAGAAATTTTTGATGTCGGTATAATCATTTCTGGCAATATACTAATTCCTAGATTATTCTCCACCATGGAGATCACTGAGTATTCATTCATATTTTCGAATCTAATATTGGGGCTAACTTTATTCTCCCTAAATATTTTTTGAATATCATCATAACACTGATATGTTGGCATAATAAAAGGTACATTTTCTATTTGTTGCATTGATACTTGGTTTTCCTTACATAATGGGGATTGGTTAGATACAACACATAAAAGTCGATCCCTCTTCAATTGTACGATTTCAAAGGATTTTTCAAAGGATTCAAAGTAAGTATCATTATTAATAAATCCACAATCTAATCTCCCGTTTTGTAACCAATTCTCAACCTCAGCATAGTTTCCTTCCAGTAATTCGATTTCAATATTTGGAAACTTTTCCTCCATTTTTTTAAGAATACCAGGAATCCAGTTTTTAGAAATACTCGAAAAAACCCCCACTCTTACTGTTCCTTTTTGGAACCCATTGATAGCGGCTACTTCCTGCTTCAGCATGTTGTTATAGTATAAAATTTTCCGAACGGTAATTAAAAGCTCCTCTGCATTTTTGGTCAATGTTAAAGTAGAGTGATTACGAATAAATAAAGGAAAGGACAACTCTTTTTCCAAACTGCTAATTGCATGACTTACAGCAGATTGGGTGAAACCTAACACTTCTGCAGCTTTTGTAAAACTATTGAGTTCTGCCACTTTGTTAAATATTTCATATTTTGTTAAAGTCACTATGGTCCTCCTCATGAATTTTATTCATGTCTCCATTATATTTCTTCGTTTTATTTAATGCCATTACCAACATACAATAAGTGCATGCTCTATTATATGACCCTTGACAAGGGATGTATTTTTTATGGAAGGATGAAGTGAAATGCAAAAAATTTTAGTTACAGGTGCTGCAGGTAAGATTGGCCAAGATGTTACAAGATTCCTAGATAAGCAAGGGAATTACCAGTTACGGCTAGCAGATATTAACTTATCTGCTTTAGAAACTTTTAAAGATACAAATCATGAAATCATATATTTAGATGTTTCTGATTTAGCTGCTTGTCAAGAATTTACGAAAGGTATAGATATAGTTATACACTTGGCAGGTAATCCTTCGCCAAATGCTGATTTTTATGGCTCCTTATTAGAAAATCATATAAAGGGAACCTATAATATTTTTAGAGCTGCTAGTGATAATAATGTATCCAAAGTGATAGTTGCTTCCAGTGCTCAAACAATTGAAGGCTATCCTTTGGATTATCAACCACATGCTTATTCACCCACGAGGCCCAAAAATATGTACGGGGTAAGTAAGTGTTTTGCAGAGGCTGTTGCTTCTTATTTTGCTTATGAAGAAGGGTTACAAAGTCTTGCTATTCGTATAGGTGCATATGATGATTATAATCCATATGGTAAACCACTAACAGCTAGAGATATGAGTGCATACTTAAGCCCAGAAGATTTTATGGACCTTCTCTTAAAGTCGATGACGGCAAAGAACTTACCTCCATTTTCAATTTTACATGGTGTATCTAACAACAGGTTTAAACGAATTGATATTGAAGGAACAAGAAAGTTAGTTGGTTATAGCCCAAGTTCTGATGCTTTTGTACTAAGTGGTATTAAGTTCTTTGATTCTTGATAAAGGCATATCTAGAAAAGAGATTATATTATTGTTATTTAGCTTTTATTTGTTCTATTTTCAATAGCTGTAGTTTCTAAAATCATAATATTCCAATTTTCTCAGATAGGGCACACTATTCTTCTGTCTCATTTGTGGAACAACTCTATTGTCACCACTAGTTCCACAGATGTTCTTTTCCTTTTCAACATTATGGGGGAGCACCACATGCCCATCAACTTAAGGATGGAAACAAAATAAACTTTCGTTCAAATGAACTAAAAAACTCTTAAAATACTTTTTGTCCTTAAAAATGAGTATGCCAAATAAACCTTGGTAGGTATAGTTTCAAAAATTATGCTGCTTTCTTTTGTTTTTCCAATCGATTATACTCATAGACAATACCCAGAATATCAAAGACTGTTTTCTTCTCATATCGATGAGATTTCCGCCCGTTTTTCTGTAGTAGGGTAAACAGGCGAACTAGGATCTTTGTTATTCTTTGGGTGTTTTCTCGTATAGCTTGATACAAAATGTATAAATGATCTTGGATCATTCCAATCGCTTTATATTCACTCAATTCTTTTTGTTTTTTTTGTAGAATTAGTTGCCGCATTTTAAACATTGTAGAGGAACAAAGAAAAATGGCAATCAATTTTCCATAAACATGGCATTCTAATCGTTCTTGTTTGATATCGTGCCAATGGTGGATTTGAAATAATGATTTCCAAGTTTTAAAGATAATCTCAATTTGCCAACGGAGCGTATAATAATCATGTACTTGTTCCATCGGAACAATTTCCCAAGGTGTATTGGTAATATATATGTTAATTCCAGTTAATCGTTTGCTCTTTTCAGAATACGTAATTCCCTTCTTACTCTCGGTATACACTTGCTTTTTTCTACGTTCATGAAGTTGTTTTTCGGTTAAACGATAGATGATAACTCGTGTGAATAATTTTTTATCCCTTCCAATGTAAGCATTTTTCATTTCATAAACTTGCCCTGGTTGTAAGGTATTCATAATGTGTTCTAAATCGACTTTGATGTGTTGAGACTGTTTTTTAACTGTCCCATTTCGAAAGTATTCAGGAAACTCATTTTTGATATATACCATATTGTTTAATTTAAGCCGTGATATATAATACACACCACGTTGGTCCATTTGATCTAAATCTTCCAGTGAATAATAGCCTAAATCTCGAATACAGAGATCCCCTGGCCGCAAAGTCGTTAAACATTCTGTTCCAAAGGTCTTATCATTATTTTTCCCTGGTTCAACTTGAAAATTTAAAAACTGTCCACTATGTAAATCATATTCTAATTGAATCTTTATACCGGCTGTTTGGGCACAACCACCCGATCCAGGATACACGCTAGCTAAATGTTTCGGCACTTGGAAAATCGTTGCATCTAAAATACGAATTCGTTGAAAATGGGTTAATGATGAGCTTGAAATTACTGATGTTTCGCAAACTTTACTTTGCCATAATGCAGAAAAAATATGTTTTAAAAACTTAACAGCTTTTTTATTAAAGCGCTTATTGAGTCCTTCAGGACTCATGAGGATTCCTGTGGCTGCATGTAATTGGCTACATAATCGAACGAGAGAATCGCTCGCTATCCGTTGACTCACCCAAATACAAATTGTAGCTAATTCATTCCCTGAAAACTTTCGTTTTCTTTTCACAAAACCCAATTCTCTCGCGAGTTCTTCCAAAATAGAAGGTGTTAAATGTTGATGAAGCTCTTCAGCAAATAGTTGTAATTCATCTTGAATCGAGAGATTCATAAAAAACGTCATCCTTTCTCAATCAGCTTGTTTAGAAAGAATAACGTTTTTTTACACTTGGAGGTAGTGAAGATTTTTAAGTTGATGGGCATGGGGGAGCACCATCAAAACGCGAATTTCGTACGCTAAGCAAAATTTCATAAGAAAAAGCCGATTTCCGGTACTCTAAGAGAATAATTGGCTTTTTACTGTTAAGTTGTTTGTAGTGATTGTAGGGAGTCTAATGATGCAATTTCTTTTATACTAAATCGGTATTTTCCTAGAATATTAATGTGTTCCCATTCTAATGGAGAAATATATTTCAATAATTCTTCATTAAGATGGGAATCAAATAACTCAACTTTCGCACCTATAAAATAAGCGGGGAGATTTAGCTATATTGAATTTAGAGTCTATCAATTGTGTACTGTACAACTTGAGTAAAATGAAAAACACCTCGATCCTTGGTATAGTGAGATTACCTAGAAATCACTACCACAGAAGAGGTGCCTTAACTACAATAGCTCAAAATAACCAATATCATCAACTACCAAAAGAACTTAATTCTATTTTTTCCGAGCTTGAAATGAAGATCCAGCTAAGGATGCAGTCTATCGCTTCTTATAAACGGTGCCAATGTTCAATTGGCGCCCTTTCCTGCTGCTGTTTAGTATGAATGCGATTAAAAAAGTAACTCGACTTACGAAAAAAAACACTCCAAAGTGTTGATTGTGCTTATCATCGTAACTGCAGTAAAAAAGTTGAATTGCTAGCACACTATTTTGAAACCTTGGTTAACTATTCCAACTTTGAAGTATTTCCTGTTTTTAATCAATGAGTAAGGGGCAAAATTTAAAGTATATGGTGGCACTATTTGTACTTCTTTCTGTAATCTCTACTCATCGAATAAATTTAGAGCTATCACTCATGCCTTCAGTTGAACACCCCGATGACTGAACTAAAATAAGTTATGGATGAAGCGCCCGTGCCATCGCATCAAAATAATTCTGACTGGCACGCTGACTCACTTCGGCTTCAGGCACAAGTACTTCAAAGCAATGGAAGCAGCCGGGGTAGAGATGAAATTCAACATCTACTCCTGCTTGTGCAAGTCGTGTTACATATTCAATAATTTCATCTCGGAATAAATCGAGTTGACCTACACATGTATAAGTTGGCGGTAGTCCTGCTAAGTTGTCTGCTCTCGAAGGTACGGCATAGGGAGATGGTTCGTTAGTATCGTTCTTCTTTCCCAAGTACATATTCCAAGCCGTTAAATTGTTTGATCTATTCCATGTTGCATTGTCTTCTATAATCTCATAGCTTGATGGTGTTATGTTGTGGCTATCAAGCATCGGATACAGCGGCATCTGAAAAATAATAGATGGACCTCCTTTATCACGAGCCATTAATGCAAGCGCTGCTGTTAGTCCACCGCCTCCACTTGCACCGGCAATCGCAACTCGATTCACATCAATTCCAAGCGAGTCTGCCTCATTTGTCATCCAAACCAAGCCTGCATAACAATCTTCAATAGCCGCTGGATAAGGATGTTCGGGCGCAAGTCGATAATCGACAGACACAACAACGCATTCAGCAGTCTGAACAAAGCGTTCACACAAAACATCGTCCATATCAGGGTGGCCCATTACGTATCCACCACCGTGAATCCACAGCATAGCTGGAAGTTTATCAAGATTTTTCTCAACAGGTTCGTAAATTTCAACTAACATCTCGCCGGCTGCGCCAGGAATCATTCGCTTGGTCATGTTTACAAGCTCTGATTTTTCCAAATGTGGATTCGACAAGAGACTTCGACTCGCCTCTAAATCCCCCTCTAATTGAAAGCCTGGAAATTGTGAGAAAGCCTGTTTTAATTCTGGTAATACTCGACTGTCAATTTTCATATAGATTCCTCCAGTTAAATAATGAAACTTGATGTAATCCTTATGGAATAATTAACGGAATAGATGTGTCTCCGGTTCTCCTTCAGCTTCCCATTTGGCAATTTCCTCTCTTACACGAGGGGCAACTTCTGTTCCAAGCAATTCTATGGTACGCATGACCTGATCATGTGGCATGGTACTTAATGGTACATACATCATAAAGCGTGTAATCCCTACATGCTTACGAAGATGAATGATTTTTTCGGCGACTGTATCTGGATCACCAACATACAACGCCCCTTCAAAACTTCGTGCAGCATCAAAGCTGGAACGATCATAATAAGGCCACCCCCGCTCTTTACCAAGTTTATTCATGCCTGCCTGAGTGGAAGGAAAAAATGTATCTGCTGCCGATTCCGTATTCTCTCCAACAAATCCAATTGAATGAGATCCCACCTGAAGCTTTGATACATCATGACCAGCGTGAGCCGCTGCTTTCTTATATAGCTGTACAATTCGTGCAAAGTGCATTGGGCTACCACCAATAATCGCCAGCATAAGTGGTAATCCCAGAAAACCGGCACGGATAGCAGATTCCTGATTCCCACCGCTACCAACCCATATCGGTAAAGGATTTTGAACAGGTCTTGGATATACACCTAAATTATTGATTGCTGGTCTATGTCCGCCTTCCCAAGTCACTTTTTCGGACTGACGTATTTTGAGCAGTAGGTCCAAATGTTCTTCAAACAGTTCTTCATAGTCTTTCAAATTATAGCCAAACAATGGAAAAGATTCGATAAAGGAACCACGACCCGCCATAATCTCTGCGCGTCCATTTGAAATGCCATCCAGTGTAGAAAAATCCTGAAAAACGCGCACAGGATCAGCTGAAGAAAGCACGGTTACTGCACTCGCGAGCCGTATCTTTTTCGTTTGTGGTGCCGCCGCTGATAGAACCATCGCTGGAGAGGATGCTGCATAATCCTTCCTATGGTGCTCACCAACACCAAACACATCAAGTCCTACTTGATCAGCAAGAACGATTTCTTCAACAACTTCACGTAATCGCTGTGCGTGACTTATCACTTCACCACTATGAACATCTGGTTTCGTTTCTACAAAAGACGTAATACCTATTTCCATTTGTTATCTCTCCTAGTCCAATTAGATTTTAAGTAAAAAAAATTAATCATTTCCTTTATGGTAGTAACGTGTTTCTCATATTGGCTAACACACGTTTATTTCATAAAATCTTAACTCGTCTGGTCATAGCCCAAAAAAGAAGAGCTAAAGCACTGACAGAGGCTCCGAGTAAAGAAACCCCTCCCCAGCCAAAGTGTACGTATATTTGAGTCGACGCAATTGAACCACCAGCACTGCCGATAGAATAAAACACCATATATCCAGCAGTAAGTCGACTCCGTGCTTCTGTATGCGATGGAAGAATCATGGCTTGATTCGTGACATGTATTGCTTGTACGGCCAAATCAAGTAAAACTATCCCTATCACTAATGCGATTAATGACTGCTCTATATAGCTGATGAACAACCATGAAATCAATAATAGAGCTAAAGCAATGCCTGTCGTTCGTTGTCCGTAACCTTGATCGGCCAATTTCCCTGCCCGTGCCGCAGCCAAGGCTCCAGCCACACCTACAAGACCGAATGCGCCAATTGCACTATGAGATAGAGCAATTGACGGTGTACTAAGTGGCAGTACTAGTGAAGTCCACAAAATGCTGAAATCAGCAAAAATCAGCATGGCTAGAACGGAGCGAACGCGTAACGTTCGTTCTTGAATAAACAAAGCAAGCACCGATCTAATCAACTGAGGGTAGGATAGCGATTTTACCTCGCGCTCAACATTGGGCAACATCTTTATAAACATAAAAACCATCAAAAGCATGAGCGCTGCAGAAAATAGATATACAGAACGCCATCCCGCAACATCTGTTAATATACCAGCAAAAGTACGTGCGAGAAGTATGCCAATAACTATCCCACTTGTTACAATGCCAACGACACGTCCTCTTTCTGTAGGGGAAGCGATAGTCGCTGCAAACGCCACGAGAGTCTGTGTCACAACTGCAAGCAGACCCACCAAAGCCATACCTGCGAAAAGTACCATGCTGGAGGAAGCAGTACCAACTATAACCAGAGCTGTTGTAGATAATAGCATCTGACCGACAATTAGACGTCGCTGGTTTAACAAATCTCCAAGCGGTACGAGTAGTAGTAAGCCCAATCCATAAAAAATTTGTGTAATGGTAATAACAACACCAATAATGGAATGGTTAATACCAAACTCATTAGATAGTTGATCAAGCAACGGCTGTGCAAAGTAAATATTGGCAACAGACATTCCACAGGCAGTCGCAAACAATAATACCAAAGCGTGAGACATGGATGGCTGTTGATTCAAATTAGGTTTTGTTATGGAAGATTTATGACTTATCTTAGTGTAGAGTGGATCATCTTCTATATTTGTCTCTGTTTTGCACATACCTTAACCTCCAATCACATTAGATTTTTAATTATAACATACCGTTCAGTACGATATGATTACTGGTAAATATAACTTAGCCGTATTCATGATGTCAACGATTTTTTTGCACTAAAGTTAATATTGCATTAAATGAATGGAGCTTGATTTGACAGGAAGAATGGCTAATTATATAATAATTACATACTGTTTGGTAATAAAAACAACAATTGTAATTACCTACACACCTATCCTAAAACAATTAATAAAATCAAAGTTTGAGGAGGAGAATTCTTAATGGCAAGAACCCGTGAATTTGATGAGGATCAAGTTTTAGATGCAGCAATGCAGTTATTTTGGGAGAAGGGATATGAGGCTACCTCATTAAGTGATCTTACTTCTAGAATGGGCATTCAACGCCCTAGTATTTATTCGACTTTTGGAGATAAGAAAGAATTGTTTGAAGCCGCACTTCGCAGGTATACAATGTCTCGGGCCTCTGATATACGAAATAGGCTTCAAAGTCACTCCTCTGTAAAAGAGGCATTTTCTATTTTCTTTGCCGATGTCGTCAATGAAGAATACGCAGGGGATCTTAGTAAAGGTTGTTTTTGTATCAATACAATGGTTGAACTAGCACCTCATGATGAGAGATTTGAAATTTTGACCAGAGAACATCAAATGTACCTCGCCGTCATTTTTCAGGAGACGATCGAACGAGGAATCCAATCAGGTGAGCTGGAATTCAACACAGATGCAAAGTCTTTGGCACAGGCACTGATTGTAGCGTTAATCGGTCTAACGGTTATGATGAAATCTCGCCCCCAACGTTCATTTGTGGACAATGTAATAGCAGCGACGCTCACATTACTTAAGTGACATAATTGTATTTAAAAGTACGAAAACCATACCTTTATAGGGGTAACGTCAAATCTCCATCAAGTTACAATTTTATAGTACCCCCAGAACGAAATTTTGTGCTAACTTGTAACAAAAAAGCTCATTTTTTCGTTTTGGGGCTGATTTGTTTTCTTAAGTTGATGGGCATGTGGCAATGGCCCATATAACAACAATTAGTTAAATTAATATTTTATTCGTTGTTTTATTTCTTTAAAACGATCATGTATTAATTTCTTGATATCCGGGTGATCTTTATATAAGGTAACGGTATACATGATGGAAGATGCAAGAATAGTAGACCATATTAACCAATCTCCAGCATGAGAAAGAACTTTAATTATTTCACTCGTAAACTGTTCCTGTCCCGCTTGAAATGTCGATACGAGCGAGTTAAGATTGAACAACAATAAAATAACAATCCTGCCCAAAAGCATAATAATCCATCCGATAATATACGTATAGCCTCCAACACTACATAATTGATTATTATGATGAAAAACTTTCACCCTCTTAGCTTGCCAATAACCAACTATCGCTCCTAATATAAGCAAGCTAATTAATTCAATTGTAATAATATAGTCCAATCTATTTGGAAGACCCATATAAGTTCTGATTATAGCCATGATTGGTATACCAAGAAGATCGAAGCTATCTACTTTCTTCGGGATAAGCTGCCTAATAATCAATACAATAACAACTACAAGAATAATAATGAAAACTTTATTCATGCGATTAATCCCTCTTTTTTTCTTTTAAATAATACTCAATAAGTTGATTTACTTTTTCTTCTGGATATGATTCTGGTGTTTGAAGGACATGAATTACTAGCCCATCAATAAATCCGTACAGTATCTCTAATTCAAATTCTCTATTGTGACCTGGTGTGACGTATCCTAGATCCCTCATTAAATCTAGAATTATTCCCATAAGATACCTCGTATGGTCATCCATTTTCTTCCGAAGTTCAATAAGTTCTGGAGAACTAAAGGATATACCCAGAAATGTAATCCAAACCTTCCCTTCCAACATTTCTTCTTTATTAGAAGGAATAATAAATTTCATTAATCTTCTAAGTGCTTCTTCTTTCGTTCCCTTAAATTCACTTGTACGAGTGTTTGCCCGTTCTTCCATTCGATTCAATACTAAATTCATTGCATAATGAATTAATTCATTTTTAGACGAAAAATGATGCTGAACAAGTCCAACCGAAATGTTTGCCTCGTCAGCGATTTGCTGTATAGAAGCTTTATCAATACCTTTTTCTAATATTACACGCCAAGTAGCAGTGGCTATCTGATTCTTCCTTTGTATTTGATCAACAATTTTAGGCACTCATATCCTCCTCCCTTTTTATAATATGATCATATTATTTTAGGTTTCACATTGCTCTCAAGCTAACAAAATAAAATTCCCCTATAATAAAAAATACGGTATTCCTACCGTATCCTCTAAAAAAAGAAACAGCATCTACTAGCATTTTTGAAAAAACGTTAGGTAAAAGTAAGAACATACAGTAGCTGGCTTTATTTTTAATATCATTCTTATTCCCCTTACAATCGTTCCAAAAAGATAGTAACTTTCCCCAAGAAGACTCTTACTGTCGACGTTCAAAAGCAAGACGTACAGCAAGACCTGTCAAGACGCTTGCCATAAGCCAACGCTGCACTCGCAGCCACGTTGGGCGTGTGCCAAACCATTTGGCAACTCTACTTGCTGTAAATACAATTAGGAGGTTGACTATAAAGCTAACCGTTATTTGTGTAAAGCCCAGAACTGCACCTTGTAGAAGCAACGATCCTTTCTCAGGATCTTCAAATTGAGGTAGAAGTGACACATACAAAATAGCAATCTTAGGATTCAGCAGATTCGTCATAAGTCCCATTAAAAATAATTTCCGTGGCGGCTCAATAGCAATAGTACGAGGTTCCATAATAGATGTAGCACCAGGCTTAATCGAATTCCATGCGAGCCAGAGTAAGTAAGCAGCACCTGCCCACTTAACTGCTTCATAGAGAGACGGAACAGCTAGGAAAAGGGCTGTAAGTCCGAACATTGTTGCAATTATATAAATTATGAAGCCAAGCATGATACCCAAAAGAGAAATGAATCCTGCCATACGCCCCTGCGTAATCGAGCGAGAAATGAGATAAATCATGTTAGGCCCAGGTGAACAAACCATACTAAGTGAAACAATTGCAAAAGCTAGCAAAGTGCTAAAACTGACCATTAATCTTCCACCCCTTTATCTTACATAAATTTCTTATCGTCCATTTTATCATGATTGAGGAGAAAAAAGATTAATGTATGCCTATTCATATAAGGTTAACATAGCGTATTATTATCGGGATTCACTGTATTTAGAAGACTATGAAAAGTCCTCCATTTTTTTAAACTGGGGGACTTTCGTGATCACAAGGCTTTAAAAGTAACCTATCCATAGTGATATTAAAGTTACTACTAACAGGGCAAGAAGAAATGTGATATTTCGAATCCACTTTTGTATATCATCAAAATACCGTTCTATAAATGCAACGTTGATATAAAACATGAAAAATACAACAAAGAAGGTAAAGTTACCAAATTTATCATTCAATTTTTCATTAGTAAATGTGCTTACATGAAGGAATAGTAAAGCAAAAGTTACTAAGAATAACTCAAATAGCCTTTTTTTGCTCACGCCACCACCACCCTACAGTAATTTCCTTTCGTTTTATTTTATCTGAACGTAGTGTGTAGCAGACTGTAAATATTATTTACTTATGTAAAAAAAGGCTAACAATTCAAGATCGTTAGCCTTAATCGCGCCTTTTAAAAAATAACTCAATATAACAAATGAATGATTCTTCAACTTACACTATATTCTCCTTTTATTACAAAAAACGAACCTCGAATTGTTCCAGCAAGTTTAGACTTCTGTCTAGCAAACTTAAACTTCTCTACTAACTCCGTTGGTATCTCCATTCCCTCAGAAAGCTTAAATCCAACAGCCCGCTTCTTCGGGTTATCCAACGTATACATGACGTTGACTGCAAGACCATCCTCATAGAAGACATAGGAAAATTTAATATTTCCCACTTGAAAACACGATGTTTCTAAAGGTTTAGCCGCAAACTCAATATCACGTTCTTCTTTCAAAATGCAGTTCACATAGTCAAGAGTCTCCTCGCTTTCACTAGCTGGTACAACCGTAAATTCATACTTGTATTTGTTCATAAAGTAACGTGCTTCATGAGCACGTAAACCAGCAAGCGCTTCTGCTATAGGTGAAGATTCTAAGCCAGCTGTAGTTACAATTTTAAAATCTACGATATTGGACAATTCCATCTCTCCTTTAATCTCTTTACTTCCTAACAACTGGAATCCACATTTCACCAAATACTAAGCCGTTTCGCTGCCCCATCTCAACCGTTGTATTTGGCCCACCAACGTAGGCAAAATCCTTTGCTTCTGGTAAGACTTGACCAAAGGCAATGCCAGTAAGCTTATTACTTAGCTCCTCAGCCGTCTTGCCTTCCCCTTTAACTACTAAATATTCCCCCATAGGAAACTGGATAACTCTAGATTCTTCTTGTATTTGTGCCTCTGTCATAACACCAGCATAATACATCATCTTGTTATTCACCGCTTCGCTCACAGAAAAAATGTAATCATTTGTAGCTAAATCCTTTAAAGTGTCAAGCCTTCCATCTTGTTTAACGGCCTCCCAAAAGTCTTCTTTTTCTTTATTTATTCCAGCAAAGTCTGTGTATTCGCTCTTAAGTTCAGTTCCAATACCTAACACGATAAAGCTATCTTTTTCTTCTAAAGTATAATTTTTCATCTTCAAAACCTTCCTCTTTTTTAAATTAATCAAATGATTTATCTTTTCATCTGATAAGTTTATAATATCCTTAAATCATGTCAAAAAATGATACTGTTTAGGAGACCAACATGAAAAAAGTTGAACGGATTAATACCATCATGCGGTACATCAACAACCGCTCCCACTTTACAATTTCTGAAATCATACAAGAATTTAACATCTCACGATCGACAGCTATTAGAGACATTAGAGAGATTGAAGCCATGGGGATGCCGCTCGTCGCTGAAGTTGGAAGGGATGGTGGCTATTTTGTCATGCATAACTCTATCCTGCCCGTTGTTCGCTTTACTGATAATGAGGTCAAAGCTCTTTTTATTGCCTTTATGGCCACAAGAAATCAACAACTTCCCTACCTAAAGAGTCGTCAGTCTTTAGCCGAAAAACTACTAGGACTCATCTCAGAAATCCAGCAAGATGACCTTGTTCTTTTAAATCAAATCTTGCTTTTTGAAGGGACTAACCCTCATAATCCTGACCTACTTGAGCTTTCTGACCTCCCCCATCCTATGTTAGAAAAACTCATCCAAATCCTTCTTTTGGATAGCCATTTATTGATTACCATAAAAGAAGAAGCGGAAATCAAGTCTTATCCAATTTATCTACTACACCTTTATCAAGAAAAAAGCCATTGGATAATTGAAGTCTTTGACATAAAAGAAGAAAAAAAGAAGATGCTCCCTGTCGATCATCTCATCAATGTCGAACCCTATACGATGAAAAAGAGATTAAGTAAGAAAAAAATTTTAGAAAAACTAAGTAAGAAGGACGAAGCAATCAACCTTGTACTTGAACTTGGTCCAAAAGCGATTGCCCAGTTCAAAAAATACCATCCTTTAAAAATTTCTATTTCCTATACAAATCCTTACCAATCCACAGCCATTCTAAAGACTTTTATCAATGTTAACAATCTCGATGAATTAACAGAAATAACAAATTGGCTACTTTTCCTAGGTAAGGATATCAAAATTAGGGAAGTGCCTGAAGAATTGTTAGAAGGTTTAAAAGAGAGATTATGTTTATACTGCCCATAAGCAGTGACCAGTTACACTCAAAATAATATTGAGTTTGACTAGATACCAGTTACCCCTATTTAAATACCTAGTAAAAACATTTTATTCGTTACCGCTACTTTAAACGCTCTTCTAAGAATAACGCCAACACAAAAAAAGACATGAACTAATCTTTGTTCATGTCTTTTTTTATTAGATTTTAACCCTCACTAAATTACTTGTTTAATATTCTAATGTGGATTTATCTTATCCATAATCTCTTTCATTCTTTTTTCAAATCCCACTATTTTAGCACTTGAGCTAACAATAGCGAATTAGAATAATGACTTAATACTTGCTAGGACAGTAAGTATACCTACAATAATGACAAATACATTGCTCATTTTCCCTCTGTATTTAGCCAGTACTGGTACTTTACGAATCGCATACATTGGCAATAGACATAAGATCGCAGCAACTAACGGACCGCTAAGGGCATCAATGATTCCAAGAATACTTGGATTTGCATAAGCAACATACCAACATGTTAATACGACAAAAGCAAGAATCATTGTCTTAACTGTTTTTTCTTCGATAGCTTTTCCGCGTGTTTTACCAAACTTGATAATTACGTCACGCATTACCTCATATGCCCCTATATAATGGCCAAGGAAAGACTTAGTTATAGCCACAAAAGCAATGATAGGAGCTGCAATAGTGATTACTGGTGAATTAAGCTCATTAGCAAGATACGATAGAATTGATAAGTTTTGTTCTTTAGCCATCATAAGATCTTTTGGAGTTAAACTCAGTGCACTACTCCAAACAAAGAACATAACTACTACGAATGTCATAATATAACAAACTTTTTGTATTTGAGCACATTTGGCATCAGTAGCTTCTATTCCATAGGTAGCTCTCTGTTTTATAACAAATGATGAAATCAGAGGAGAATGATTAAATGAGAATACTATGATTGGTAGTATCATCAATATCACTCCAAAATACCCTGTCCCTGTTGAAGCAGTAGAAACACTTGAAAAACTGAGCATTGACGTATTCCACTGTGGAATTAAAGATATTGAGATAAAAAGTAAAGACACGATAAAAGGATATACTAGCATGCTCATTATCTTTACAATGATATCTTGACCAAAATTTAGTATAGCTATAAGGCCGAGCACTAATACAAGAGATAAAATGGCCCTTGGAGGCTCCGGCATGTGCAATTGATGCACGATAAAACTACTTGCAGTATTTGTAAGTGCAACCGAATACATCAGCACGATCGTATAAATTGAAACGAAATATACTATGTTAAAAATGATACTTGCCTTATTTCCAAAATACTCTCTTATTGTACCTGTGATCCCCTCATCAGCAGAATTAGAAGCGTATATCATTTTAGCAAGTGCCCTATGTGAGTAATACATAACAGGAAATGCAAGTATCGTAATTAACAGTAATGATAATAAACCACCTGAACCTGCATTAATCGGTAAAAAGAGTACTCCTGCTCCAATGGCTGTTCCAAAAAGGCTCAATGCCCAGGTAGTATCCTGTTTATGCCACTTTGTAGGATCTGGATATTTCTCATTTTTTACTGCAGTATTTTCAGCCTGAAGTTCTATTTTTTTTGCAGTATTCCCATTCATATAATAATTCCTCCTTGTGTCCTATTCTTACGTCTCTTTTTAGGCTTAAGAATATAGACCATTCTTAAAAATGAAACGCTTACTTGATGCACCATATTGTAAACGATTCCACCTAAAGCTGTCTCTCTTAATGTGCGAGGCATTTATCCTCCAACCCTATACTTCGTCAGCATTGATGATATTGTTTACACCAGCTAATACGATGTCCGCTGCTACTAAACTATTTTGAAGAAATTCTCCTTCTGGTCACACACCTTTCTGCAATTAATCGTTTCAGTCTGTCCAATTTTAAAATGTTTGATATTTTCTCCGTAGGTAATCGGTTACCTCTCGACGCCCTCATTATAACGTTTATATTTGCGAGTCTAATTTTTTTTTATTTTTAGAAAGACAGAATAAACAGAATTATGAATAGATAATAAATTACAATTGGCATGTAGCAATTGTGTCTATTTTTTGAAGCTGTATTAGTTAGCAAAAAGGAGAAAATAATACAGATATCCTTTTTGTTAAAACGTTGACTATATTGGGAACTCATTATAAAGATAGTTATATTCCCTTTTGCTGAAACATCTTATTTTAGACGCGAAAACTGTTATAATAAATAATCATTGTAGATGTAAAGGAATAAATTAAGAAAACATAAAATCATCTGACCGAATAATTATAACTAGTATCGAATCAATATTCATTTTTCAGAAAAAAGGAACTTCTTTATCAAGGAGCCACCAAATCTTCTATAATGATTGACATGTTACGCCTTTCAAAAGAATAACACCATAAGTTTCCATTTACTATATGTAATATTTATTAAGTGTAGTTTTTTCTAAATATGCATAATTTCATATTTAGAAAAAGATAGTATACTGTCGTATTGTGTAATAAATATATAGCCCACCTACGGAAATAGGTGGGCTTTTCATGTATAAAAATTGCATTTATTATATGACGATTAGAATTGCGGTCAAAATATTATCTCTTCCCCTTTAACTCTCTCAGTCTGCTTTTTTCAGCGTCTGAACCTACTTACGTACCAACTACATAACCAGTAAAAATACTAACAATTATAGCAATAACTAAGATTAATGTGATTTTAATCCACTTTTCCAAACATATATTTCATTTCAGAAGATTTAGTTACCATAGGGCACCGAACCGATGGTGCACTTACCCTAACTGACGTTTAAATGCTTTACCGGCGAAGAAGTAAGCGATAACCATAATTCCTACACACCAAGCAAGTGCAATCCAAATATCGTTACCAACAGTCCCTTCATATAAGAGGGCACGAATCGCATTCACGATTGAAGTTACAGGCTGGTTCTCAGCGAACGCACGAACAATTTTTGGCATCGTTTCGGTAGGAACAAAGGCCGAACTAATAAAGGGCAGAAAAATTAGCGGGTATGAGTAGGCTGTCGCCCCTTCCATAGACTTCGCTGTCAACCCGGGAATGATAGCCAACCATGTTAGCGCCAGCGTAAACATCCCAAGTATTCCAGCTACCGCAAGCCAATCCAGAATATTAGCGCTGGAACGGAAGCCCATTAAGAGCGCAACAAGGATAACCACCACGATAGTAAGTACATTAGCAACAAGTGAGGTTAATACGTGAGCCCATAATACCGACGAGCGCTTGATAGGCATAGTAATGAAACGTGCCATCAGCCCACTCTTTACATCCGTAAACAACCGCACTGATGTGTAAGCGACACCGGATGCAATAGCCATCAGCAAGATTCCCGGCAATAAATAATTGACGTAGTTATCCGTTCCTGTCTTTATGGCTCCGCCAAATACGTAGACAAACAACAGCATCATCATAATCGGTGTAATCGCTACCGTAATAATCGTATCTGGACTCCGCATAATGTTGCGCATTAAGCGCCCTAGTAATACCCCTGTTTTGCTTTTCATTTACATCTCCTCCTTTTTGCCGATGATCGCAAGGAAAATTTCTTCCAATGTCGGCTGCTTCTCGATATACTCCACTTTTGCTGGCGGGAACATCTCTTTAAGTTCAGTAAGAGTACCAGTCGTAATAATTTTTCCGCCATGCAAGATAGCGATACGGTCCGCCAGTTGTTCGGCTTCCTCCAGGTACTGGGTTGTCAGCAAGATGGTTGTGCCACCGCCGGCAAGTTCCTTGACGGTATCCCACACTTCAATCCGCGCTTCGGGGTCAAGCCCTGTCGTCGGTTCATCGAGAAAAATGACTGCTGGCGTTCCGATCAAACTCATCGCGATGTCAAGCCGGCGCTTCATCCCACCTGAATACTGGTCTGCCCTCTGGTTGGCTGCATCGGTCAGGCTAAATCTTGCAAGCAAATTATCAGCGACTTGAGCAGGACTAGAAACTCCACGCAAATTGGCAATCATTATCAAGTTTTCTCTCCCCGTGAGCATACCGTCTAAAGCTGCAAACTGCCCTGTCAGACTGATACTTTGACGAACATGATCCGATTGACGCTGGACGTCAAAACCGCAAACACCTACTTCGCCGCCATCTTGCTTCATCAGCGTAGAGAGGATATTGACCGTCGTCGTCTTGCCCGCTCCATTTGAGCCCAGCAGCGCAAAAATTTCGCCACGCTGCACTTCAAAATCTACCCCTTTTAACACTTCCTTATCTTTAAAGGATTTTTTTAACCCTTTTACAGAAATCGCTGTGTTGCTCATGCTTTTTTCCTCCTTAAAAAATGTTTTGTAAAGCTAGACTGCCTACACTCCTCTATTTAGTATTACTGATATTCTGTATTACTGATATTCTGTATTACTTAGTACTGATTTGAAAATATAACTGAATAGCGATGGTGGCAATTCACATTTGTAACCAGCTAATCAGTCGGTATTACCTTTTGCATTTATTTTTTTCTCAATTGCTTCATGATACTTTCATTCAAATCTTCACGATACTTGGAGACATAAGTTTTAGCGTTTGCCACTAGTTCGTCAGCAAAGGATGCCACGTCCTCCCCAGTGATTTCCAGCACTTGTCTGCCTTCCGCCGCACCGGCTTCAAACAAATCGATTAATTCATACTGTATGTGTAGCATATCCATCCCGTTGCCCGCTGAGAAATTCCACATGTAGTTTTGGATTTTCTTAAACACAAATTGGTAGTCCTCTGGCAGAGCTCCAACCCGTGCCATCATCATTTTGTACTCTTTTTTATCACCAATTAATTTTTTGAACATTTCCAACATATTATTTTTCCTCCTTTTTTATAAAGCAGAACAAGAAACTCCCAAAATATCGGCCGAATATTTTATCTTATGAGGCTAGTTTGACTTCAAGACGTTAATTTTTGATGATACAAAATCCCATTTTCTCCAAAATAATTCAAGCTCCTGACGGCCATCCTCATTTAGTGAATAAAACTTACGAGGCGGCCCCATATCTGATGGTTTCTTTTCAATATTCACAAGTTTTTTCTTCTCTAATCGCACAAGGATGGTATAGACCGTTCCTTCCACGACTTCAGTAAACCCAAGCTCATTCAGGTGGCGGGTAATCTCATAGCCATAGGTCTCACGGCGGCTGATAATTTCCAGCACACACCCTTCTAGCGAACCTTTCAGCATTTCAGTTAAATTTTCCATATTCTGATCCTCCTTTACCCCCTATTCTGTCTGACTTATATTCAGTATCACAGAGTACTAAGGTGAATTTTTACTGAATAGCTTTTGAAAAACCTCACTATTCAGTATTACTTATTACAACTACATTGTATGACTAAGTAGATAGAATGTCAACTCGATTTTTAAATTTTTTCTTAAATCCGCTTTTGCCTATTGGATACTGAATATATTTTTAAAAACTACGCTATTCAGTATTACTCATTACCACTACATTGTATGACTGTGTAGATAGAATGTCAACTCGATTTTTAAATTTTTTCTTAAATCCGCTATTATCTATTGGATACTGCCTATTTTCTTCTTAAGAAATCTCACCACATACCTATCCAGCTAAAAAAAGGAAATACCCCAAAACAAAAATTCCGCATTTTTGTTTTGGGCGTTATAATATTCCGAAGTTAATGAATGTGGCTAGCTCTCCTTATTAAGAAGACGGATCATTTTTTTGTTCTTCTACTAATGCACCTGTGCATCTAGTACATGAGCTTGCGAATACATACAAATTCTTTATAAAGCCAACTCTACATATAGGACATCCTTTTTGTTACGATAACATCATATTCATATCTTCTGCTGCGGTTGTAATTAGTTTTAAACCGAATGTTTCTTGTAATACATCAAGCACACCAGGTGAAATAAATTCAGGGGCCTTTGGACCAATGCGAATATCTTGAATACCAAGACTAAATAGCCCAAGTAAAATGGCAACTGCTTTTTGTTCAAACCATGATAGGACAATACTCACTGGCAATTCATTTACTTCACATTGAAAAGCATCTGCTAAAGCGGCCGCTATTTTCACTGTAGAAATTGAGTTATTACATTGCCCTAAGTCAATATAACGCGGAATCTCCGTACCAGGTACAACACCATAACTTACATCATTAAAGCGGAACTTTCCACAAGAAGTTGTTAAAATAACCGTTTCTGGCGGAAGGGACGTTGCTAATTCACGATAGTATTCCCCGCCTTTTCCTGGTGCATCACAACCTGCGATGACAAAGAAACGCTTTATTTTCCCTTCCTTTACTGCCTCAATAATTTCTGGAGCTAATGATAATACTGTATTATGATGAAATCCTGTTACTAACTGTTCATCCGACTCCATATGTACTTCGGGAAGATCTAGCGCTTTTTGAATCAATGGTGCAAAATCATCATTTTCAATTTTTTGTACGCCCTCTAAGCCTGCAATATCATATGAAAAGAATCGATCAGAGTATGATCCTTTAATTGGCATAACACAGTTCGTTGTAGCTAATATGGCGCCAGTGAATTTTTCAAAAAGGCGTCGTTGATCGTACCATGCCTTACCAATGTTTCCTTTTAAATGTTTATATTTTTTCAGCTTTGGATATCCGTGTGCTGGTAACATTTCAGAATGCGTATAAATATTAATTTCTTTTCCTTCTGTTTGCTTTAATAGTTCCTCTAATGCAAATAAATTATGACCAGTAACTACAATTGCCTTACCTTCTACATGATTTTGTGTAATTTGAACAGGCTCTGGAACACCAAAGTGATTCGTATGTGCCTCATCCAACAACTCCATCACCCGTAAAGCTGATTTCCCAACTTTCATAGCCATATCAATATGTTCTTGTTCATTAAAGTTAGAATTTGTTAATGTCATATATAGCGCTTCTTGCGTTGTAGCATCTACAAATGCATCTGTATACCCTAGCTGAGCAGCATGAGTACGATAAGCAGCAATTCCTTTTAATCCAAACACAATCGTATCTTGTAAACTTGCAATGGTTTCATTCTTACCACAAACACCCATCACTTTACATCCGCCTGTTGGCGTTTGTTCACATTGATAACAAAACATATCATCCCACCCTCTCCCAATCATTCCTTACAAACTAAGCATAATGCCCATTGAGAAAAAGGGATGTGATATCAATCACAATAATATATGAAAATTTGTGACAGTTCATATTGTTGACATAATATTTTTATTGACACTCTAAAATTTATACATAGGCATGTACACTTCTGTTGATGCTTCCAAATCGCTAAATAATTGCTTTAAAGAAAGTCTAACAATATATAAATAAAAATGAATCTTTTACTAGCTCATTGTACAAAACTAAGATTTCTTACTATATTTGGCGATAAAGCATTTTGAATCTCTTGCGTAAATAATTTTGATTTATAAAATACAAAATTTCACATATAAATACGCTATTCTTTCTTATAATCCAAAAGAAAGAATAGCGTATTTTATTAGTTGAGAATGTTTTAAGGTTATTATGAGAACTCCCTTTATTTACAGTACTTTTACACTACCTTAACATTGTTTACATTAATTTATGATATATTAATATAGAAACTACTTAAGAAATTTCATGTACATTTTATCTTTATGATCTCTTATTTAATTGATAGAGAGATCATGTTATATCTTTATAACAGGGGTGAATTAGGATGACTGAAACTTTAAAGACACTTATAATGCTTGATGTTACTTACGTTATTATAGCAATTATGACGGTACTGGTATTTGTATACTTGGAATTAAAATCTCAGTAACGTATTCAGGCGTAATCGATAGCTTCGCATTTAAATATAGTTAGAAAAAAGAGAGGAGAAAATTGTTTTCTCCTCTCTTTTTTATTCCCACAGTTTCTTATTTCAACAAATCCAATGTATGTAAAAGTAATCCTCTGTCCCCTACTTCCCCATGACCAGGTACTACTGAATTTATATTTCCATATCGGTTCAACACATTCTCAATCGATGTGGACCATTCATTTACATATGCATCAGCAACATTTCCTAAATCTTTTGCTTCCGCAGATTTCACTAAACAGCCTCCAGCTAAAATTTTGTATTGCGGTAACCATACGACAATGTTATCTTCTGTATGTCCTTTCCCTGGATAGAACGTTTCTACTTTCATATTTCCAAACTTCATATTCGTAATTGTTTGTAAGTCTCCAAGTGGCTTCTCATATCCATTTTTCTTTGCTAGTTCCGCAGTTAATGCTGTACTATGCGCTTTAATGCCTCTTTCTTTCAACGTTTTAATTCCGCCAATTCGATCAGCGTGCGCATGTGTAATAATGACATCCGTTACGCGCTTCTGAAATTTATTTTCTACCATCTCTATTAGTTCCTTCGTTAACTTATCATCCCAAGAAGAATCGACAAGTACTAACCCTTTAGAAGTAGTAAGAACTAGACCACTCGAAGGAACTGCTTCTCCGTTAAAATAACCTAACTCCGTATGAACCCATACATTTTTGTTTAACTGAGAAAGTGAAATAGTTCCGGTCTCATTCTTTATTACTTTTTGCTCTACCTTTTGTTCTGCTTGTACAGAAGAAATTGTACTAACAAATTGAATCGCTCCTAGTAAACTTACACATAATCCTACTTTTATCAACGTATTCTTTTTCATCCTTATCAATCCTTTCTTTCAAAATAAATAGTTATTACCTATAATAGACAATTCATTCCAAAAGTTTGTTCCATCTTTTCTTACATATTTTTCATGCGATTAATAAAAAAGCGTACAAAATTCTGTACGCTTTAAAACTTAATCTTCTTTTTACCATTCACGCTTTTTATTAATTTTCATTTTTTCTTCAAACGCCTTCTCTAAATCAATTTCTAATTTGTTTGCTAAATCACATACATTCCAAATTACATCAAACATTTCTAAACCAATCTCTCTTTTCGAATCTTGTATTTTATCACGCTTTAATATAACTTCCGCTAATTCACCTAATTCCACCATCACATACATCGTACGCTCTTCAATTGTTGTATCTTGAAACCCTTTTTCTTTACTGAAACTCGATACATATTGCTGGAATTCCGAAATATTCATATGTAATCTCCCTTCATCGTAAATATCTCATTTTTAATAAACTTAAAATCAAAATTGTATTTTGTTAAATTATAACATTCATACTATAATTTATTTATAGCCCATTAACGGAGGTGTTTCTGGTGACTCTATTCGCTTCCCCATCATTATTCATACTAGCAATTATTTCATTTGCACTAGCTTATTTTATTGGAGTAAAACAATACACTTGGCTCTTATCAGGATTCAATGAACGCCGCGTGCCGGATAAAGTCAAGTTATCAAAAATAGTCGGTCTTTATAATTTATTTGCTGGTGTCATTGCTACAATCGGTAGTGTCTTCACTACTCCTAATGTCAAAATCATTATTCCTATCATTGTAATTGGACACTTTATAATTGCTGCTTATGTAAATACACGCATGGTGCAGTGAAAAAAGATCACCCAAATTGGATGATCTTTTTTATAATTTATCCACATATTGCTTCGCTTCTAATAATGAAAATCCAAAAGCCTCTCTCACCCTCTTAATTGCTTTAACTTTTTTTCCTGCTTCTACAAGCTGACGTAATTCTTTATTAATCTCAGCTTTATTAATCTCAGCTTTATTAATCTCAGGTTCTCCTTCTACAATTCCCATTTCTTTCGTAATTAATTGTAATCTATCTTCAATCCTTTTTAAACGCGCATCATTTTTCTTTTCAATTTTAGTTAGTTTTTCAGCGATATAAATGAACCCAAAGACTGCTATCGGTATAACCATCCAAAATTCCATGAACGTTCCCCCTTACTAGCTTTTATTTATTTTTTCACTAACTTATGTAAATTTTACCATGACACACATTTAATGTATAATAGTAATATACAACATTATTGATAAAACCTATTATTTTAGGGGGACACTTTATGAAAAGATTTTTGAATACGTTATTGCAATTTGTAGTTCTTTCAATCGTGCTACATTTATTATTTGATATAGTTGGTTGGCTCGTTTTCAATGCACCAATAAAAAACAAAGAAATCATTATTTCCTTAATAACAACCTCATGGCTTATGTACATGTATCGAGATAAATTTTTTAAAGCATTCACTTCGAATTAACTTAAAATAAGAAACACTTCATCGGTAAAAGATGAAGTGTTTTCTTTTACTCTCCTTCTATCTATTTACTAATGTATAATAAAGTTAATATTCTATTTTTAAAAAGAAAGGAGCAACTATGAACTTAAAAAGTAACAATATATACGAGAAAATGAACCAATATTCCGTTGCTGGTTTAAGCCTTGCCGTCATACGTGATGGCAAACTAAACGAAGCGACTGCCTTTGGAACACTTGAATCTGGAACAAATAGAACTGTCACTACGGATTCCATCCTCAATTCTTGTTCTATTAGCAAATTCATCACCACAATGCTCGTACTAACATTATCAGATCAAGAAATCGTACATTTAGATGAAGACGTAACTGATAGACTCACATCCTGGAACATCCCTACCAATCTATTTACTTCACAGAAAAAAGTCACGTTGCGAAACTTATTAAGTCACCAATCTGGAATCATTGATCCTCCTAATAGTTTTGAACATTATAAGCTAGAGAAAGGAATACCTAAAATTCCTGAAGTCCTTTCTGGTAGAACATTATATTGCCCAGTACCTATAGAAATGAATTATGAACCAGAAAGTGAATTTCACTACTCAGACGCAAACTTTTGTATAATCGAACAACTACTAGAAGATATTACTGGGAAATCATTTAGTCAGTTACTAGAAGAACTTATCTTCCAGCCACTACAAATGAAAAATAGTACACTCTTCTCTCCCGAAGTCATAGATAAAACCGATGCTTTTGCTTGCGGGCATAATAAAGATGAAACTGTAACAAATGAGAACTATCCATTTTATCCATTCGCAGCTGCTTCAGGCATTTGGACAACACCAACCGACTTATCAGCTTTAGTAATCGAACTCATTCATTCCTTACAAGGAAATAGCAAACTAGAACTTTCTCAAAAAACAGTACTAGATATGATTTCTCCTCAAGGCTGCTCAAAATGGACTGGATTAGGTATTTTTCTAGATGATTCTAATGAAGACTTACAAATTTACTCACTTGGATGGGGTGTTGGATTTCAATGTATGATTGTATGTAATCCATACCGAGGTAATGGCGCTGTTATTATGACGAACTCGGATTTAGGTGTTCATCAAAAGGATGGGATTATTGGTGAGGTTTTAAAAATGTTATCCCTATAATGAACGAAACAGATATAAAGAAAGAAGCTGATTCTCCCAGCTTCTTTCTTTATATAACATTTTTCACCACAATTTTAATATGTTCTGGTGCTATAATTTCCGTTATACTTTCTTGGAAATCTTCATGCAACAATTCTTCAATATGTTCTAACTGCACTTCGACATGTGTACATTCTAAATTATGTATATTCAATAGTGCATAATGATCTTTTTTCTTAATTATTAAATATTGATTTTCTTCTGTTACGAGCATTGAACCTAATCGGGCTCCTAGTAGGCGTTGATCATCAAACTTCATAATTGCTTCTCCTTCCTTCACATAAATATAATTTACAAGTAATTATATTTATGGAAATAGCTCTAATGTAGACTATATCATAATTTACTAAAATATAAATATCATTTTTCTTCCCAATGAAAATTCCTGTTTTTTCATATATTTCGATACAAAAAAACTTTCTCAACACAAAAATAAGAATTTTCAGTTTTTTATCCCGTGAAAATCTATTATAATAAAGTTAATAAATGTTTGACCTCTCCTAATTCATGTACATATGGATGATCAGTAGCTGTTGCTACTGATCTATTTTTTTAATCTCAGAAAGTAAATAGGTCGCATCCTTTCCTACACCACAAATAAGCGCAGAGCCCCTTTGAGATTGCCAGGGCAATCCGATATAATACAATCCTCTTACTGGACTTATTCCCTTTATATGATTAGGAAATCCTTTCTCATTCACAGCCTTTTCTATTTCAATCCATTTATAATCTTGAACAAAACCAGTTGACCATATAATACTTTGTGCCCTATACGTATCACCATTCTGAAACATAATGTTATTTTCTGATGCACTTACTACTTTTCCCCATAGTTTCATTGCTTCATTACGAATGAGTTCCTTACCTTCAAAACCAAAAATAGGATCCTTTCTTTTCTGAAACCACCTTCCTCTTTTTGTATTTATTTCGGCATACAATAAACCTATTTTTTCTAACCAATTAAAAATGCTTTTTCTAAAAAGATGTAACGGTAAAAACGTTAAAGGATGACTTATAGACATTGTAACTTCATGAGTTTTTGCAAGTTCTACTGCTATTTGCATTCCTGAATTCCCGCCACCTACTACTAGTACTTTCCCTTTAGGAATTTGTGATGGTGTTTTATATTGTGATGAATGTATTTGAAAAATATGTGATGAAAGATGTTGTGAAAATGAGGGGATGAATGGTTGCTGAAAACCACCTGATGCGATAATAACTTTTTTCGATTGTAAAATTTCTGTAGGAGTGTGTAATTCAAATATTTCTTTCTCTTTCCTTATTTTTAAAACTTCAGTTTGCAATTGTACAGGTAATTTAAAATACGTTGCATATCCTTCTAAATAATTTGCAATCTCATCTTTATATGGAAATCCATTTTTCTCTCCTATTAATGCCATACCTGGCAAGCTACTATATGCCCTCGGTGTAAAAAGCTCCAAAGAATCATATCGGTTTCTCCATGAATCACCAATTCGGTTTCCCGCCTCAAGTAATAAGAAACTATATCCTTCCTGCTTCAAGTAGTATCCCATTGCTAATCCAGCTTGACCAGCTCCAACGATAATTATATCTTTCACTCCAATCCCTCCTTCTCACAAACACATGAATACATGTTCATATGTTCATACGTTTCCATAATCATAACATTTTATTTTTATATAATTCAATATCTACCCAAAATAAAAAGAGCAGTTTACTATAAAGTAAACGCCCCTTAATATGTATCATCTCGTTACTCATTAATATTTCAATTGTCCCTAAAGGATCTAACGGTCCATACACACTATCACCTAAATTTATTATCATTTCGACCTTACGACATGAAATATCTTTTAATACCGCCTTTAAAGCGTGACTATTTCCATAAATATCTGAAATTATCGCTATTTTTCTTTTCATTGTAACCCCTATTTTGATAAATTATTTATGAAACCTCAATTTCTAAACCATTTCCTCATAAAATGTAATTCTATTTAAAAACGGATCAATCACAGTTAATTCAATTGTATCCCAAGGTGTTCTCTCTATATCAGGTTTTGAATAAGCATAATCTTTACTTGATAAAGTAGCATAATAACTTTTTAAATCCTCTATTTTCACACGAATCGCACCACCTGGTGAAGCATCCCCATGATGTTCTGATAAATGTATCACAACATCATGTAACGAAATTTGCATATATAACGGCATATTGTCCTCATACCGATGTTCCCAATCCAACTTAAACCCTAAAAAGTTAATGTAAAACAAATGAGCCTTTTCAACATCAAAAATTCTAAATATAGGTGTAATCATTTATAATCCCCTCCTATTTATAAACATCCGCAGCCAATTCCCGCAAAACATCTACATTCATCACTTCAAAGCAACCATTATTTTTCTTTATAATCTCTTTATCACAAAAAACATTTAATGTTCGTAATAAATGCCGATAACTCGTTCCTAACAATTCGGCTGTTTCCGTTAAATTCCCACTAAACACAATTCTATTTCCGTGCTGAACCGCTCGTTCCCCTGCTGCTAACATGTAACTCGCAAGTCGATTTTCAAGCGGATACAGTAAATTAATTGTACTATTTTTTGAAAGTCGATTTAATTTATTGGCTAAAGAACCACAAATACATCTTAAAAATTTCGCATCATGAAACAACTGATTTCTAACTTTCCCTAAAGGCAAGCCAACACAATAAGAATCTGCCATGACTTGTACGTTTGAAGTGATCCTTTGAGAGTGAATTAACTCTACATCCCCTAACAATTGCAAGCTATCATAAAAACATAATAATACGGACTTTCCATTACTTAATGTGTTAAACGCTTTCGCTTTTCCTTCAACAAAGAAATATAAATAATCTATCTCTTCATTTTCTCTACAAATGAACTCAGTCTTTTTAAAAAATATAAGTTCCATATATGGCTTCATATCACTACTAAAAAATGAGTCAATATTATTTTGTTTCATATAATCTGCTAATTTATTTGAATTACATACTTTCTTCATAGTTCCCCACCTTTACAACTCATCCCCATTTTAATCAAAATTTTCTTCTTCTACTATGACATATGTCATAGTAATACACAATTTCAACATGATACAGTCATTACAAACATGAAATACAAAGGGGATATTACATTGTATAACTTTCTTTCTGTCTTTATTGGTGTGCTTATTGCCATTATGCTTCCATTGAACGGAATTTTATCTGAGTTGATTGGCAATTATACAGCGAGTGTTGTCATTCATCTTGTAGGTTTAATAGCAGTTGTTTTCGTGCTAGTCCTTAACAAAAATAAAATTCACTTTGAAAAAGGTATTCCGCTTTATTTATATAGCGCTGGAGCGATTGGTGTATTCACTGTTCTTTTTAGCAATATAAGCTTCTCTGCTCTTGGTGCCTCTATTACTATCGCATTAGGCTTACTTGGTCAATCTATTGCTTCTATCGTAATTGATCATTTCGGTTTATTAGGTATGAAAGTTGCGAAGTTTGAAAAGAAAAAACTAGTTGGGTTATTATTCATCTCTTCTGGAATTATTATCATGACAATTTATTAATGGGGGCAAGAATATGTTATATATTTGTATCGCTATTTTAGTTGGAGTATCCATCGTTGTTGCTAGAATTATTAACGCGAATTTAGCAAAGAAAATTGGAAATTGGGAAGGTACGTTTTTTAATTATATTACTGGATTATTTTTCTCTATGTTATTTTTAATTTTCAGTTCAGATTCGTTGTATATTTCTAGTCATACACTGCAATCCATACCTATCGCTGTATACTTAGGCGGATTAGTAGGTGTTATCGTCATCTCATTATCAAACTATATTACTCCTAAAATTCCAGCATTTTATTTAACGTTACTCATCTTTATCGGACAATTATTTACGGGGACTATCATTGATTTCTTCTTGTCACACGAACTCTCAATGGGCAAAATTGTCGGTGGAATTTTCGTATTAATAGGGCTTACTTACAATTTACTCGTTGATCGCCCTATAAAAACTGTGAAGCATAGCCACGTACAACTATAATACTTTACGCTTACCTATCATATATTAATAGAAAAGCTCTTCAAACGAAGTAATAGAGAGGAGAATATTCTATTAAGAAAATTATTTTACTGCTAGGTAGTGTATTGATTATTTTTGGAATCGTATGGTTTTTCAACTCTGGAAAATCTATTCAAGATTTCTATACAGCAAGCAAACCAAAGAAGAAAGCTACTATTATTTCAACTCAAAGAGACCCAAATGCACCTCCTGTCTTTTTAGGAAAACAGGAAATAAAAGATATACATGTAGAGTCAATTAAAACAAAAAAATCTATCTTCCTTACAAAAACAGATGAATTAAAAACATTCATTAACAGTATGGACACAGCAAAAAAAGGCGATTTAACGCTAGATGAAGAAGGTTCTGATTCAGTAGATTGTAACATGTGGATTACTTTCCAAGATGGGACTTATAAACAATATTTAATTTGGATAGTAGATAACAACAGTAGTGAAGTTATGATTGCCCATCAAAACACTCCTGATGACGTAGATCTTACTTATTATCAATTAAATGAAGGGAATTCGAAAAAAGTATATAACTTATTTAAAAAGGTTATTTAATAGAAAAAGTCATGAGCTAATAGGCCCATGACTTTTTCTATTTATATATATTCAGGGAACACTTTACAGCTCTTTTCCTGCTCTATATCATGTCCAAAGAAAACAATTGGATTCTCTTTCCTAACAACTTCTTTTAAACGTTTAATTGAAGATAAAGCTAATTCCGGATCAAATCCTGCAAATGGCACTTCACCTTCAAAATTTTCTTTCGTGTACGATGCATCAATCGTTAATAACACAGGTCCAGAGTTTTCCGTATTAATAAATAGTGACTGATGCCCTGGAGAATGCCCCGGTGTATACAACAGTTGAACACCTGGTACAACTTCATAATCCCCTTCAATAATTTTATAGTTTAAATTCGGCAAAATACACTCTTTTAAATATTCTTCTCTATACTGCGCTGCCTCATATTCAGCACGCTGTACAATGATCGGTGTATTCAAAAAAGCACCATTGCCCCCTGCATGATCAAAATGCAAATGCGAACTAATAATATATAAAAGATCTTCTGGCTCATACCCTGCACGCTTTAAAATATTTACGATTCTATCTTCTTCAGTCATTTTTGGTAAAATCTGTCCCTCAACAAATGTACCGTTAAAAAGCCCTTCATTATTAACTGCACTTTCTGGCATACCTGTATCTACTAAAATAGGCCCCTCTTCTGTCTCCAACAAATAGCACCATACAGGTAAGTTCAATAAATTCCCCGGTGTGAGCGTACTATTAACAGAAGAATGGTCTAACATACAACGACCTGCTGGGACGAAATAAAGCTTTTTCACTGTCATTATGTATCCACCTTTACATTTAGTTTTGAATAAAACAATATAGTAAAGAATTCCTCTTGTTAGAAATAAACTCCTTCTCTTCTTCCATTGTTTCAACTATTATTTTTAGGTTGTTCACAAATTCTTCATTACAGCATTACTTATCATTTTTAAATTTCCGAATAGCAAAAAACAATAACCTAGCTGTGATATAACATATAGCAATTCCTACGAAACTAACACTAAAATCATCTGTATGAATAGCCATAACTTTTAAAACATCTAAATTTAATACGTGACCAATTAACGAATACATAATGATAATTGCCATTACGATTAAATAATCGCTTTTGCTTAGTTTTGCTGTCATTAGTCATTCACCTCGCATTGTTTTCTATACCGATTGTACATTATTTATCAGAATTTTAAAACTAAATCAACGACAGCATAAAAAGGAATGTACTTTTTTACATAACAACACTTCCCATCTATAATGAAAGAGAAAAAGACTCTTACTTTAATGGAGGGAATAGAAATGAAAGCAATTGGTTTACATGAATACTTACCTATTGAAGAAGAAAACAGTTTAATTGATATTGAAGTTGAAAGACCTGTTGCCACAGGAAGAGATATACTCGTTAAGATCAATGCGATTTCCGTTAACCCAGTTGATACAAAAGTTCGATCTCCGAAAGATAAAAAAGAAGATGTAGCAAAAATACTTGGCTGGGATGCTTGTGGCGTTGTCGTACAAACTGGCGAAGGTTGTACATTATTTAAAGAAGGCGATGAAGTATTTTACGCTGGAAGCATAACGAGACAAGGTACATATAGTGAATACCATCTAGTTGATGAAAGAATTGTTGGTAAAAAACCAAAAACGTTGAGTGATGCTGAATCTGCAGCAATTCCTTTAACAGCCATTACCGCGTGGGAAGGTTTATTTGAGCGTTTAGGGATCGATTACTCTAAAAAAAGCGAAAACACATTTAAAAACATTTTAATTATCGGCGGAGCTGGTGGTGTTGGCTCGATTGCTATTCAGTTAGCTAAATGGGCTGGACTAAACGTAATCGCAACCGCATCCCGCAACGAAACCATACACTGGGTTGAAAAATTCGGTGCCGATTATATAATTAATCATCACCAACCTTTAAAAGATCAACTATTAGAATTTGGGCTAAAAGATGTAGATTATATCTTCTGCTTAAACAATACTGATCAACATTGGCACGCAATCGGTGACCTCATTAAACCACAAGGGAAAATTTGCTCTATCGTCGAAAATGAGCACCCTCTTGAGATGGGGATTTTAAAAAGTAAAAGTGCTACATTCGTTTGGGAGTTTATGTTTACAAAAGCGATGTATGAAACTGGTGATATGATTACGCAGCACGAACTATTAAATAAAGTAAGCGAGCTATTAGATGAAGGTATTCTTCAAACTACTTTAAATGATACGTTAACACCAATTAATGCAGAAAACCTTAAAAAAGCACATGCATTACTTGAAAGTGGACGTACAATTGGGAAGATTGTATTAGAAAAGTTTTAATAACAAAAGTCCGATTTCTAAATAAGAAATCGGACTTTTTTATTACCTTTATTTACTTGAAATCTCTTGATCATTTTGAACTTCTAACGGAGCTCTCTTCCCTATTCCGAAAGCATAGAAACTAATTGTTACGATAGCTAAGAAAACAATACCTACAACTAGTGAAATACGAGTATCATCGTTAAACCACATACCGATTAATACCATAATTAAAAAGGCAATTGTTAAATAGTTTGTAACAGGAGCAAATGGCATTTTGAATGGATGATCTTTCATCTCTGCTCCCTTTTCTTTTCTAAAACGAATTTGACTAATTAAAATAACAAACCATGGCACCATACCAGGAAGTACACTCGCACTATATACATATACGAATAAGTTTTTTGGCGCGATATAACTTAAAACAACACCAACCGCTAAACCGATAATTACACCAACTGTACCGAATAAAGGTACACCGTTACTAGAAATCTTCGCAAAGTATTTCGGTGCTTGCCCATTTACACCTAACGTATAAAGCATACGTCCAGCACTATAAATACCACTGTTACAACCAGACATTGCCGCTGTAATAACAACGAAGTTAATAAGTCCCGCAGCTGCCGTAATACCAACCTTCGCAAAAGTTGCTACGAACGGACTACCAATTGAACTTAATTGATCCCAAGGATAAACAGTTACAATAACGAAAATAGCACCAATATAGAAAATTAGAATACGCCAAATTGTGCTTTGAATTGCTCTAGTAAGTGTCTTCTTCGGATCTTTCGCTTCACCAGCAGTAATCCCGATTAATTCCACACCTTGATATGCCCCAACTACAAGTGATAGCGCAAAGAAGAATCCTGAAAAACCACCTGTGAAGAAACCACCATTTTTCCACAGATTAGATATACCAATTGCTTCTCCTCCGTTCCCAATTCCGAAGAAAATGAGACCGAATCCGGCAATAATCATTAATAAAATCGTAACAATTTTAATCATTGCAAACCAAAATTCAAATTCACCAAATGACTTAACCGAAATTAAGTTAGCAGCACCAAGAATAACCATTGCAATAACACCAGGTATCCAAGCCGGTAAATCTGGGAACCAATATTTCATATACGCCCCAACTGCGATAATCTCTGACATCCCAACGATAACCCACTGGAACCAGTTACTCCACGCTGTCATATAACCAGCTAGCGGATGAATATACTTGTGGCCAAATGTCGCAAATGAACCTGTGCTTGGCTCCATATACAACATTTCTCCCATGGCACGCATAATGAAGAAGATGAAAACACCTGCGATTGCATATGCAAGCATTACTGACGGACCTGTCCATTTAATCGTGCTGGCTGACCCCATAAACAAACCAACACCAATTGTTCCGCCTAAAGCAATCATTTGAATATGACGTGCTTCTAAACCTCGTTTCAATTCTTTGTTTGCCACTTCATTTCCCCCTCTTAGATGATTCATAGCCGCATTTAAAGTAAGATGCTTTACCCTAATTCCTCTTCGGCTTGAAAATGATGAAACAAACGTCATTTTAGACTAACTTTAAAGCTATCCTAAAATCTTATTTTGCCTCTTATAAAATTTCCAAACCCCCTCATCTTCCTATTTTCTATAAAACTTAAAATTGCTTACTTCATATTAATTCATTTATCTGAAAAGTTCAATTATTTTTTCAATAAATCATTATACATAAATCTGATTAATTTTTAACTAAATTAACAATAAAATACATCTATTCAATATGATTCTAGTATAAATATTATTACAATATAAATAACCGAGGAGAAAGTATTCACCTCGGTTATTTATCACATACACATTAATATGTATTGTTTATACTACACTTTTCCACCATTTAAATGAATTTCATTTCCATTGCTACTGTCAATTTTAAATTCTATTTCCACATTCACCATACGCTCTGTTCACATATCTGCCTGAAGGTTTAATATATTAGTAAAATTACTTCTCTTTGCATACCCAATACATCCGTCCAGTCTTAATCACTCAATTCTCATTTCTGAAAAGTGATCCTTAGTAGTACAAAAACAAAAAAGCCCAGCAATTCCTCACTGGACTTCTTCTTTATCTTCCAACAAAACTTCCTTATCAAAACGAACAAATTTACTCTGTACTTCCATTCCAGCTGCCTCATATACGCGAGGTGCTCCTGTAATATTCTCTGAATCTACATTAAATTTTCACTGATTGTTCTTTTTGATAGATAATTTCACCATCAATAATAGTTGTTTCTACTTTTAAATCTTTAATTTGGTTTGGATCGACACTTAAAATGCTGTCATTTAATATAACTAAATCCGCCAACTTTCCGGTCTCTATGCTTCCTTTTATCTCTTCTTCAAAACTCGCATAAGCACCATTCCATGTGTATAGTTTAATAGCTTCCATTACGCTTATAGATTGATTAGCACCAACCTCTATTCCAGACTTGGTTTTTCTATTGACAGCAACATGAATTCCTAATAAAGGATTATAGTCAGTAACTGGTGCATCCGAACTACCTGCTGCAATGATACCACGATCAATAAAATCACGAGCAGCGTACATGTGATTCACACGATCACCATAGTGCTCTACATATATCTCTCCGAATTCATATGGAAATGGAGGATTTGGAATAGGAATCATCTCAAGTTTTTTCATTCTCTCTTGTAAATCTGGTGAAGAAATTCCCGCGTGCTCGATTCGATGACGGTGATTTTTTCTTGGTGATTCCTCTAGCGCCCTTTCTACACAATTTAAATACATTTCAATAGCTTTATCGCCTTGTGCATGTACAGTGATTTGATAACCTTTTTTATGCGCTTCACCTAAAACCCGGTAAATTTCTTCCTCACTATAATAAAGAATGCCATAATTGGTAGGGTCACTCGAGTACGACTTACGGGTTGCAATTGTAGGCCCAGTGCTACTTCCATCTGTAAACAATTTAGCTGGTCCGACTTTGAATCTCTCATCTCCGGTACCAGTTACCACACCAGCTTCGACCATTTTATTAACAAATTCATGGGAGTTATTTATTTGACATATCATTGCATATATTCGGACACGAATATCCCTACTCTTCACAGCTTGTTGTAGTAAACGATAACTCTCAGCTCCATCTCCACCTGCGTCATGTATACTTGTTATGCCCGCTGCAACGAAATGATCTGATGCAATTTTCACAGCCTTCATCATTTCACTTTCTGTATAACTTGCAACCTCGCTCATCCTCATATTTGCTGCTTCAATTAACTTTCCTGTAAGCCTACCTGCCTGATTCTTTTCAATAACCCCCCCACTCGTGTTCGGTGTGTTCTCGTTAATTTGCGCAATTTCTAATGCTTTGCTGTTCACCACGCTTATGTGGTGGCAAGTACGGGTTACAATAATAGGGTGTTCAACTGAAATTTCATCCAGCTCAGTAATTGTTGGATAACGCTTTTCCTTCACAGCGGTTTCATTAAAGCCCCAAGCACGTATCCATTCACCTTTTGGCGTTTCTGAAGCCTTCTTTTTCAAATCATCTAACAAAGCCTCGATAGAATCAATATGTTCAGCTTTGCAACTGACAGCCAATTGATTTAGTCCATGAGAAATGAGGTGAATATGGGAATCAATGAATCCAGGAAGAAGCGTTTTTCCTTGCAGGTCAATTACATCCGTTTTTTCTCCTATAAAACTCTTAACCTCCTGATTTGAGCCAACAACTACGATACGATTATCTTTTATTGCTACAGCTTCGACTACTTTATTCTTTCGGTCTACTGTAATAACTTCTCCATTTATCAATACAACATCAGCTTTCATAAACTCAACCCTTTCGGAATTACTCTTTTCGAGTAATTCATTCAGTATTTAAAGTTATATCTTTCAATAAGCTCTTCCGCTTTTTAACAAGATTTATCAATAATTAATTAAAGTTGAGTTAAACATTCTTTCATTGTTTTAACGATAAAAGTAAAGTCTTCCTCTGTGATGCTTAATGGAGGCGCAAGGTGCAAAATATTATTGTAACCTGCAACCGTGTCACCATTTTTACCAATAATTAGACCTTTTTCTTTACAAGCATTGATGACTTTGTTCATCTTTTCAATAGAAGCTGGTTCTTTTGTTTGCTTATCTTCCACTAGTTCAATGCCTAAAAGAAGGCCTTTTCCGCGAACATCTCCTACATTTGGATGCTCTTTTACATCCTCAAGTTCATATAACAGTCGTTCACCCAATTCTTTGGAACGTTCAATGAGTTTCTCATTCTCCATAATTTCTAAATTCTTCCAAGCTAAAGCACAAGCAGCAGGATTTCCTCCGAACGTATTCACATGGCGGAAGCGATCATAATCATCACTACCTACGAATGCCTCATAAACCTCTCGTCTAACTGCTGTTGCTGACAAAGGAAGATACGCACTTGTAATACCTTTTGCCATTGTAATGATATCTGGTTTGACGCCATAATTCATAAATCCAAACGGCTTCCCTGTCCGTCCAAATCCACATATAACTTCATCACAAATGAGCAACGCACCGTGCTTCTCGCAAATTTCTTTTACTTTTTCCATATATCCATCAGGAGGCATTAAAATTCCGCCCCCGGTAATAATTGGCTCCATAATCACACCGGCTACTGTTTGGCTTAACTCCCATGTCATGACACGATCGATTTCATTAGCACTTGCCAGTGTATGAACATCATCTGGATTTCGATACGTATCAGGCGGTGCTACATGCAAGAATCCTTGCCCCAATGGTTCATATTTATACTTTCGCTGCGCTTGACCTGTTGCTGCAAGAGCCCCCATTGTGTTACCGTGGTAAGCACGATAGCGTGAAATAAACTTATAGCGTCCATGATCACCTTTTTGTTGATGATATTGACGAGCAATTTTAAACGCTGTTTCATTCGCTTCCGATCCACTGTTAGAAAAGAAAATGACGTATTCGTCACCAAGCCATTCATTCAATTTTTCTGCTAATTTAATAGCAGGAACATGACTTTGTGTCAGAGGGAAATACGGCATTTCTTCAAGCTGTTCAAAAGCCGCTCTTGCAAGCTCTTTTCGACCATACCCAACATTCACGCACCAAAGACCGGACATACCGTCTAAATAACGGTTTCCATCAATATCCGTCACCCATGCCCCTTCTGCTTTTGTGATAATTAAATTCGTTGGACTAGGGGCTGCTCCTCTCATTGCATGCCAAAGGTACTTTTCATCTGTTTTTTTCAAACTTTGCGTTTGCTCTGTCGCTTGCACAATCACCAACTCCATTCTATCTTTTTATGATTTCATATCATTCTTTCAATAACGAGCCGTAAGCATTTTCTTGCGAGTATAGAATTCTACGCCATCTTTTCCATTTGCATGAAGATCACCATAGAAGGATTTCTTATAACCTGAGAATGGGAAGAATGCCATTGGAGCGGGAACTCCAAGATTAACCCCAAGCATACCTGCATCAATTTCTTCACGGAATTCACGAATAGCTTTAGCGCTATTTGTGTACAGGCATGCACCATTTGCGAATGGTGATGCATTAGCAACACGAATCGCTTCCATTAAGTCTTTTACGCGTACAATAGAAAGAACCGGTGCGAAGATTTCATCTTGCCAAATTTTCATTTCCTGTGTCACATTGTCAAAAATCGTTGGGCCAACAAAATAACCTTGGCTGTTTGCTGCATCGTCTTCACGTCCGTCACGAATAAGTGTCGCTCCCTGCTCTACACCGGATTGAATGTATCCGAGTGTCCGCTCTTTATGTCCTTCACGAATAACAGGACCAAGGAAAACACCTGCTTCCAGGCCATTACCAATCGTAATTGCATTAGCCTCTTGAAGCAGTCTATTAACGAGCTCATCTGCAACGTCTTCTTCCACGACAACAACAGCCGCAGCCATGCATCGTTCACCAGCTGAACCGAAAGCAGCATTTATAATTTCTTTCACTGTAGAACTAAGGTCCGCATCTTTTAATACGATCGAATGATTTTTTGCCCCTGCAAGAGCTTGTACACGTTTGCCGTTAGCTGCTGCTGTTTTATATATATATACTCAGCCACAGGTTGGGAACCAACGAAAGATATAGCCTTCACATCCTCATTGTCAAGAATGCCGTTAACGACGTCATGTGCACCATGCACAATATTTAGTACTCCATCTGGAAGACCTGCTTCTTTAAACAGTTCAGCTATGCGATTAGCCAATAGCGGTGTTCTTTCAGATGGTTTTAATACAAACGTATTTCCGCATGCAATCGCGAGTGGAAACATCCAGCATGGCACCATCATCGGAAAGTTAAATGGCGTTATTCCTGCGATTACTCCGATCGGGTAACGATACATCCCTGATTCAACACCGGTAGCAATATCGGGAAGTTGTTCTCCCATCATTAAAGTGGGTGCGCCTGCGGCAAATTCGACACATTCAATCCCCCGCTGTACTTCACCGTATGCTTCTTGATAACTTTTTCCGTTTTCCAAGGTTACGAGTTTAGCTAACTCTTCCCAGTTTTCAATCAATAGCTGTTGATAGCGAAATAGAATCCGAGCACGCCGAGGAACAGCGATCTTTCTCCATGTTTTGAATGCTTCTTTAGCAGTTGCTACAGCTCTATCTACATCTTCTTTAGTCGAAAGAGGCACACGAGCAATAATCTCTCCTGTTGCTGGATTTGGTACATCTTCAACATGTTTACTTGTAGATTCTATCCATTGTCCGCCAATATAATTTTTCAACGTTTGTACATTTTTCATTACTACCATGGTGAAGCCTCCTATTTTAAAATAACCGTCCTATGTATTTATTACACTCACAAAAGAAAGCGCATTCATTTGACGGTATGTAAACTTATTTGCATACATTTCTTCAACATTACTAATCTTAATCTTATCCATTGAATACACAGGAGCAGTCATCTGCTTAGCATTTGTCCACTCCCCAGTTCACATTATTTTAGATTAATCTCATGGTTCATCTTATAATTCTTTTTCAGAAATACTGGGCAATCCCATTCACAAACAAGATCCTTAGCTAAGGAAACGACCCAGTCCTTTGTAATATGATACTTTTTTCCATCAACAGTAATAAACACTTCACCGTCTGTCACATAGAAAACTTCCTGTTCTTCTACATGCCACGTTCCTTTATTCGGTTCGCCTACCCACGGTTCCCATGTGTTGGCACCTAGTTGCTCTGCTTCTTCTGCTGTAATTTTTTTCGCAAAAAACATGATGATATCCCTCTTTCTTATTGGTAATTTTGACGGAATACGTTCCTATAAATCTACTGTTTTAACATTGGTAGCTGTATTAACATTGGTAGCTTTTAAACGTTTGAACTCTTTTCTCATAAAGTATATGGCAATGAGAACACCTGGAATTTCTGCAGCAGGAGCAGCGTACCATACACCTTCTACACCCCAGTATTTCGGGAAAATAAATAGAAACGGTAACATGAACAACAATATTTTGCTTACACTAATAAACGTTGCGGACCAGTTTCTTTCTTGTGATTCAAAATAACCAGAGATAAGCAAACTAACTGCACTAAGCGTAAACAAACAATTGAATATAACTGTCGTCCAAATACCCAGTTTCTGTAATTCAGGATTACCACCGGAAAAAAATGCCACAATTGGATCTGCAAAAATGATTAGTATGGCTGTCACGATTACAAAGAAGGAAACTGTAAAAATGAGTCCCATCTTAATTGCTTGTTTCACACGATCAAGGTTGCCCGCACCGTAATTATAACTAATAATCGGTTGAAGTCCTGTCATCCCACCGAGCGCTGCTAAGGCGAGGAGATTTGTAATGTAACCGTTTTGAATTGTGAAAGCTGCAACGTGCAAACCACCACCGTAGCTTTGCAGTAAGTTGTTGGTGAAAATAATTGCAATAAACATCATGAACTGACTCGAGAAAGATGCAAAGCCCGTCCAAACCACTTCACCAATCTTCTTGAGATTAATCATCATATCTTTCATTTTCGGCTTAAGTTTTGTTTTACCAAACCAGAAATAAAAGATTAGGAGAGCAGGAATCGATTGCGAAATCGTATTAGCCCATGAAGAACCCATCATCCCCATGTCATACTTCACTACCATAATCCATTCCATAGTCCCAGCAACCACCGCTGCGACTAACCAACTGTTCATTGATAATATAGGTTTTTCATCGATATTAGCTAAAATACTTAATACAACGGCCAATATCGTTAATGGCAACGAAATCCATAGCAGTCGGCTATATTGCACCGCATATGGAAGCGCTTCATCACTTGCTCCAAATAAAATCATAATATCATTTTCAAAGATCAATCCAAGTATGGCTAACAAAGTGGAAAGGAAAAGAGTAAACCATAAAGTTTGTCCCATAATACCTCTAGCTTCCTCTATCTTGCCTTTTCCAAGCCGAAGTGAAATGACCGCTCCGGCTCCCACACCTAAAAGAACACCAATCATACGGGTAATAACCATGACCGTAAATCCAATTCCGATCCCTTCGACTTCCAGCTCCTGAAAGCCACTGACGAAATAGCCATCAACAACCGATACAACTCCTAAAATTACGTTAGCCATAATTCCCGCCAAAGCAAACCGTAAATATAGTAACGGAATACTTTTGGTTCCTAGCACTGAATCATCCACCGGCTTATTCATTACTTCTGGTTGCTCTATTTTTGATGACGGACCGTTGTCCACTATTTTCATGAGCATATCCCCTTATAAATAATTTATATAGCACGTTTTGCTCAATTAATTCGCATACCAACCTACAGGATTGGCATGCTGGTGGATATTGATTTGCTTCGTTTCCATAAAATGCTCTAGCCCAACAGTACCTAACGCTCTGCCGATTCCACTTTGCTTATATCCGCCCCAAGGGCCTTCAACATAAGCGAGATGATAACTATTAATCCAAGTAATTCCCGCACGCAGTTTACTAATAACACGTTTTGCTCGGTCCATATCTTCAGTAAATACAGCACCGGCTAATCCATAAATGGAATCATTCGCTTTTCGGATGGCATCTTCCTCATCTTTAAATTTCTGTACAACAAGGACTGGACCAAAAATCTCTTCCTTAACAATACACATATTCGCATTTACATCAGCAAAGATTGTTGGTGCAATGAAAAATCCTCGATCAAGCCCATTTTCTGTTAAGCGCTTACCACCACAAACTAACTTTGCCCCTTCTTCGATTCCACTCTTTATATAATGTAAAACTTCATTCATATGAGACTCGTTTGTGAGGGCTCCCATTTCAATGTTCTCGCTTTCTCCGTTGCCAACTACAATTTTGCTCGCACGCTCGGCCAATCTTTCAACAAACTTATCGTAAATGGTCTCTTGTACAAGCAAACGGGATGCAGCTGAACAAACTTGCCCAGCATTGTGGAAAATACCAAACATCGCATTATCGACTGCGGTTTCAAAATCCACATCGTCGAACACAATAAGTGGAGATTTACCACCTAGTTCAAGTGTGATTTTTTTCATATTGCCCGCAGCTGCGCGCATAATACTTTGACCTGTTTTTGTTCCACCGGTAAAGGCAACTTTGTCAACATCATGGCTCTCTGCAAGCTCATTCCCAACCTTTGAACCAGGTCCCAATACCAAGTTTGCCACTCCGTCCGGAAGTCCAACCTCTTCGATAATTTCAAATAATTTAAATATGCTTACAGGAGTGACGTCAGCAGGCTTAATTACAATTGTATTCCCCGCGGCAAGTGCAGGAGCAATTTGCCAAACAGCTAACATAAGCGGAAAGTTCCAAGGTACAATAAGTCCACAAACACCAATCGGTTCATGAATAATAATTGTTTCCGAAGCATCCTCGCGAGTGTAAGATTCCTTTTTCATACCTTTGATCAAGTCAGCATAATAGCGGAAGCATTGAATCGACACCGGAATATCCACATGGGTTGTTGCACGGATTACCTTACCGTTATTTGCAGTTTCCAAACGGGCAATTTCAGCTGTCTTCTCTTCAAGACGGTCTGCAATCTTATATAGATAGTCAGCTCTTTCATCAGCCGATAAATCCGACCAGATTCCGCTGTCAAACGCGTTACGAGCCGCCTTAATTGCTATCTTCGCATCATCTGCTGATCCATGAGCAGACGTTGTTATAACCTCTCCGGTTGCAGGATTGATAATGTTTCTTCTAGCACCTGATAATGCTTCTACCCATTTCCCGTCAATGAACATGTTAATTTCCATAAACACCTCTCCTTTACGCGATAATATCTACCAGTTTGAAACCAATATGTGCTATATTGACCAGCATCGTTTTCTGATTATAGAATGGGAATGATTTGAGGCGTTCCTTTTCAAATCGGTATCCACCTGCACTCCCCGTAACGATCCATTGTGCCAATAACTTACCAAACAATGTCGAGAGAGACGCGCCGTGGCCCGTATAACCCGTTGCGAAATATGCGCCTTCTTTGGATCTACCGATAACCGGGAACGTATCAATTGTAACCCCGATAAATCCACCCCACCTGTAATCAATCTTGCTTCCTTCTAGGTTTGGCATTATTTTAACCATAGCATCGTAAACATTTTGATAAACAGCATCACCTAAGTTTGGACGAATATCGCCACCGCCAAATATGATCCGATTATCTGGTGTGCGCCTGAAATAGTAAAGGAAACTGCTTGTATCAAAAACCATGCGATCTTTAGGAATGACGGCATTCACCAGTGATTCTGGAAGCTGTTCAGTAGCAATAATACGTGCCGAAATTGGCAGTACGCCTTTATTCAGTTCAGTCATGATTTTTCCAGAGTAACCATCTGTAGCCACAATAATGTCTTTCGCAGTAACAGCACCTTTTTCTGTTACAACTTTCACACTATTTCGGCCGTACTCAATAGATAGTGCTTTCGAATGCTCAAAGATTTTTGCACCGATCGATTTAGCAGCTTCTCCCAAACCAATTGCATAGTTCAGTGGTTGGAATGAGTAACTCGAATTGTCGACTAAACAGCCATAATAATGCGGAGAATCGATCTCTTGATGCAACTGACTTCGATTAAGCACGCTTGATTCGTATCCGAAATTTTTGTTTAAGTATTCACTTTCATGTTTCAACCCTTCAAAATGCTTGGCTTTGTAAGCCGCCACAATGTGACCTGTCTTTCTGAAGTTACAGTTGATTTGATGCTCGTCGATAATGTTTTTAACTAATTCAACACTAAGCAGAGAAAGATCGTTAAGCTGCCTCGCCTCTTCGGCACCATACTTCTTGGCAAGCTCCTGCATCGTTGACTTATAGCCCGGCAATACCATCCCGCCGTTGCGACCGCTTGCGCCATATCCGATTGTTTCCTGCTCAAGGACAATGACACTCTTCCCTAACTTTTGCAAATGATATGCAGAAGAAAGACCTGTGAAACCTGCGCCAATAATGACAACATCCGCCTCTTCATTTCCTTCAAGAGGTTTTCCTTTGTCATAGCTGTTTGCAGTCGCTGTCCATAGTGAGAGAGTATCCATATGATCCATCTTATCCATAGCTAATCCTTCTCCTTTCGTGACATGTATGTTACAATACAGTCAAAAATATTCAAAATATTCACATTTATTGAATTAATAATATGACTTGGAGTTTCCTCCACGTCAATAGCCATTTGAGAGTTTTTTGAAGTCATTTTGTGAAAAAAATGGAGTAACTCCACTTTTTTCATTGGGGGGACATCTATGAAAATTGGTACATTTGCGAAGCTTTTTCATGTTACGACTGATACCGTTCGTTATTACATTGAACTAGGATTATTAATACCAGACAAAAAAAACACCCAGTATCAAATGAACCAATTGTGTTTCGACGACATGACTTTTATTAGTGAGCTGAAAAAATTTCATTTTTCATTGATAGAAATCCAACGAATTTTATCATATCGGCGTGTCACAAATTTCTCAGACCATGAGGATATCGACTACTACAATAACTTGCTCATTGATAAAAAGGACGAGCTAACCAAGAAAAAAGAAGACATATCAAAAGCTATCCAATTGATTGAAAAAGCAGCTCAAACTAGCTCGCCTTCATCCAAAGAAGAGAATATTACAGGAATCCCGCTTGATTTTGTAAATTTGCTCTATTGTCCGAAGTGCCGTATTCCACTTGAAATGGAAGATGTAACGATTAAAAAAGTTTACATTCACACGGGGCGTTTAACTTGTAGCTGTGGATACGAGGCTGCTATCGAGGAAGGTATTATCATTACCGCGAATTTGTACGAGACGTCTCCTTATCCATCTTATTTTTACGATAAAGAAACGATTAAAGAGATCAATCCCAAAATGATTAACTTATTTGAAAAAATTAATTTTCAGTTTCAAAAAGTTCTACAAAATATAGATTTGAAAAACAAATTAATTGTGGAAACAAACGTTGACGCTTTCGTATCACTACCCAAATATATCGATGTTCTTGAAACAAGCGCGTCCTATGTATTCAGTGGCTATTCACTTGCGATGCTCAAGAAGGTTAGAAACAGAATTGAGCGTATGAATCCGAAGCCACGCGTCCTTTATATTTTGAATTCCGATTTAAATCTACCATTAAAACCGCTTAGCATCGATGTTTTTGTGGATAGTTTTTCAGTAACTGATTTTTCACTGCTCAATCCGCAGTTCCCAATTCACGTTCTAAAAAACTATTTACATAACAGTTCAACAATTGTCGGCGGATACTCATATTATGATAGTTCGGCCAAATCCTTGAAAAACATTTCAGCCTTATATCCAAATTCTCACGAACATATTTTACATCCAAAATACTTAGAAGAAAATTTATCAGGCCACGAATTTCAAATCACGCAAAGTGAAAATATCGGTTACTGTACAGATCCAGGACCTTATTTCGATTATCATGTAAGAGACGAAAAATTCCACATGCTCATGTATTTGGCTAGTACGAAACAATAGCACAAAAAAGCGCCATCACAAGTGATGGCGCTTTTTATATGTAAGAGATACTAGAAGATATCCTTCTAGCCTACTCCCATTTATAAGTCCAAAATTGTTCAAGTTGCAGCCATTTTAATGTTGCTGCATCTTTGTTTTTTATTTTTGCATGTGTTTCTTCAAGCATTGCTTCTGTTTGTGAACGATGCGCGCCTAGTGCAGCTAATTTATGTTCAAATACTTCACTAATATTATTTACAACATCCGGCTCACCGAGTACTGCTTCGCGATTTCTCGTAATCGCAACTGCATGAATGACTGGACGCTCTTCTTTTTGCATACGTGATACAGCGCGAACTACAGCACGGCCAAATGCATCATGATCTGGATGTACGCCGTGTTCTGGATAAAATGTAATAATTCGAGATGGATTTACTTCTTGAATAATCGCTTCAATTTTATCTGCAACAAAATCAACATCTTCAAATTCTAACGTTTTATCATGGAAACCAAGCATTCTTAAATCTTGAATCCCCATCGCTTCACATGCATCTTTTAATTCTTTTTCACGGATATTTGGAATCGTTTCACGGTTAGCGAATACATTTTTCCCCATGTTACGTCCCATTTGTCCAAGAGTACCGCATGCATACGTTACAGGTACTCCTTGATCTGTTAATAAGCGAATTGTTCCTCCCGCAGCAAATGCTTCATCATCTGGATGCGGAAATACAACAAGTACATGTCTCTCCATAAGTTTCCCTCCTTCTTACTTAAATGGCGTTAAGCTTAACTCAAGCGCTACCGCTAAGCGGCCTTGATTATCATGACCTGCTAGTAATAAACGCTCTTTATCGTCTACTTCCCAGTGCGTAATGCCTTCTGCATATACCCAGCCATGATCCATTTTCAAACCAACTCGGTATGGGTTGGTTCCAGTTATTTTCCCGCGTTCAAAACGGATAATTGCATTTCGAATGAATGCTCCAACTGTCATCAACTTTTCATTAAAGTGTGACGCATACGCTCCGTTTGTTGTTTCTAAATGAATATATACATCTTTATTTACAAAACGTTCAATTTCATTTTGAATAAGAGAACTATCTTTTACTATTTCCATCGGAATTCACCTCTTTAAACCATTTTACGCAAAAATAATGTAAATTGCTATCTCTATATTAGAGGACAACGCTCACTTTTCCTAATAATTTGCACTGTGTTTTTTATATTTTTTATATGATATGTAAAAATCACATTTTTTCCTTCACTTTGTTAAATAGTTTTCTTTCTTTTTTGAATTTGCTACAATATACTTTATCCCGTGTTAATGTAGCGAGATACATTTCGACAATTGAATACATACTTTAAAGAAGGTGACATGCTTGGAACATTCAGCACATGAAGTAGCAAATTGGCAATATTATTTTGCAATTGCCGTATTTTTAGTCACGTACGGTTTTATTATTTCTGAGAAATTGAATCGTGCTGTAATCGCATTATTCGGTGCTGCTATTATGATTATTTTTGGAATTGTAGATTTACATACTGCTTTCACATCACATATTCAATGGGAAACGATCACCCTTTTAATTGGGATGATGATTCTCGTACATATTACGAGTCAATCGGGCGTATTTGAATTTGTAGCCATTAAAGCAGCAAAAGCAGCTGGCGGAAAACCAATCCGCATTTTATTATTACTATCCCTATTAACCGCTGTCGGTTCTGCATTTTTGGACAACGTAACAACCGTATTATTAATCGTACCTGTTACACTATCCATTACACGTATTTTAAAAGTAAATCCTGTTCCTTATTTAATTTCAGAAGTACTATTTTCAAATATAGGCGGAACAGCAACACTAATCGGTGATCCGCCTAACATTATGATTGGATCGGCTAATAAGCATTTAGACTTTAATGCCTTTTTACTTAACTTAGCTCCAATTGTACTTATCATCGCTATCGTTACATTAGGCATTATTTACTTCATGTATCGTAACAAACTAAAAACAACAACTGAGCAAATTAAAATACTGATGGCATTAAATGAAAAAGATTATATTAAAGATCAAAGCCTCCTTTTAAAATCGATTACAATTTTAGGACTAACTATTTTAGGCTTTGTACTTCATTCTATTATTCATGTAGACGCTGCCGTTATTGCGATGACAGGTGCTACACTTCTTATGTTAATTGGCGTGAAAGAACACGATATTGAAGATGTATTTGCCCACATTGAATGGGTAACGATTTTCTTCTTCGCTGGACTATTCGTTCTCGTTGGCGGGTTAATTGATATCGGACTTATTTCTTCACTCGCAAAAGAAGTAATCGACGTAACAAATGGCGACATCGGTTTCGCTGCTATACTTATCTTATGGGTATCTGGCATCGCATCTGCGACAATTGACAACATCCCATTTGTCGCAACGATGATTCCACTTATTCAAGATTTAGCTACAGGACTCGGACTATCTGTCGATTCTCCGCAAATTGAAGTACTATGGTGGGCGTTATCTCTTGGAGCTTGCTTAGGAGGAAACGGAACGTTAATCGGAGCGTCAGCAAACGTAGTCGTTGCTGGTATTGCAAAACGTGAAGGTCATGGATTCTCTTATATGGACTTCTTAAAGATTGGTTTACCATTAACAATCATCGCATTATTATTATCACATGCTTATATATATTTACGTTACTTAATGTAAAAATTGTAGTGCATGAAATTATATCGGCGATTCGATAACGAATATCGACTTACCGACAAATAACGACAGTAAAAAAGGTATGCAGCACTACGCCGCATACCTTTTTTCATCACCAAAATATACCTATAATTGCTAATCCACCTAAAATCATACCACCAATTTGTCCGATGATTGTTGGTGATAATTGAACACCTTTTCTCACTTCAACAACTGGTCTTTCGTGCCTTAGTTGCTGCACTTCACTTTGAAGTTGATGTACACTTCCGTGTAGTTCTTTAATTAGTTCTTTTAATTCAGCGACCTCTTCGTTTACTGGTTTTGTTTTCTCCAAATTCATCTCACATAACCCCTTATTTTTCAATCAGTACACTGTAAATTTTCGCCAATTATCATTATATCTCCTGCATACTACATATATAATATGGAATGTACTTTTAATCTTGCAGCTCTATCCATTCATCCCGCAATATCCCCATAATCATTCGATCAAAACACTTTCCATCTCGCTGAACTACTTCTCTCATACACCCTTCCATCTGAAAACCCATCTTTTTATACAACGCAATGGCAGCTTTATTATAAGAAATAACATCGAGGCCAACGCGGTGTAAATTCATTTCATAGAACGCATACTTTAAAATAAGATGCAACGCTTCTCTCCCATATCCTTTTCCTCTATCATTTGCATCGCCTATACCAATTGCTAATAAACCTGTTCTGTTATTCCACTCTATGCCGTGAATTGCAACAAAACCAATTAAGCGATCATCTTGAACTGTTCTTAACATGAAAGAAACACTATTGGATCTCCGTCCCTTTAATAGCCCATCACTCGCTATTTCATGTAACGATTGCGGGAATGCTAAGTCTGTATCTACATTTCTTAAATATTCACTATCCTCTTGCCACTTAGCCATCACTTCAGCATCTGCTTCTCTAATAGCTGATAATTTAATAGTTTTATTTTGAAAAAGATTCATCGTCATTTCAAACTCCCCCTTTATTTAAATAGCGGGGACAATTATTCTAGCCTATTTATCCCGCATTAACGGGCAGTAAGACTCCCACCTCAAAATTCAGCTGGAGCGAAGATGTTAGGTGGGAGATCAACTGCCCGTAAACGCCCGATTGGTTCAACTAATAATCAGTGGGGGATGAATAAAACCCCCACTGATTAAAGTTTCACTTTATCCCCTTGTTCCATAAACTGTTGTATTAACGGGATACTTACAATAAGCGCTGACATTGGCACATCTCCTCTTCATTAAATTAACTTCATTGTATAATTTTTTATTTATTCTAACAATAAAAAGACCCTCCAAATTTAGAGGGCCTTTCCTAATAGCAAAACTGTATTATTTCGTAAACATTTTCTCCGCTTCATCCATCGCCATTTTATTTCCTAAAGCAGAATAGTCAAGCCATGGTTGGTCATTAATAATGTATACGTGCTTACCTTTTACAGCTTTTAAGTCTTTCCAAATTGGTGTTTCTTGAAGTTGTTTAAATGCTGCTTTTGCTTTATCGTCTCTGTTTACAACAACGAAAATAGCATCTGCATCAAAGTCAGGTAATACTTCTTGTGAAATGACTTCGAAAGGACGGTTTCCATCAATTTTCTCTACACCATTTGCAGGCTGTAATCCTAAGTCTTGGAATAAAATTGGTCCCATCGGTCTTTTCGTACTAAATACACGTAACTCTTTTGCAGTAACGCGAATTGCCATTACTTTTTCGTTATTACCTAGCTCTTTATCTATTAAACTTTTCACTCGTTTTGATTGTTCTTCATAGTCTTGAATATATTTATCTGCTTCTTTCTCACGGTTTACAAGTTTACCTACTTCTTTTAAATGATCTCTCCACGTACCTTCATCTAAATTAAAAGCATGTGTTTTTGCAATTTTTTCGTATTTCGCTAAATCTTTGCCAGCATACTTTTCATCAACATAAATTTCAGTTGGTTTTAACTGAAGTAATGCTTCCATATTCGGGTCTGTTACAACGCCAAGTTTCTTCGTATCTTTCAGCTGTTCTTTTGCGTGTGGTAAGAAATCCTTTAAATCTCCGCCAATAACAGAACCTACTGGTGTAATTCCTAATGCAAGTAAATCATTTGTTAAGTGAATAGACATTGAAGCAATTTTTGGGTCATTACTTTTTTCCGTTTTTTTAGTTGCCTCTTCATTAGGTTTCGATTGACCACATGCTGCTAATACTAAAATACACATAATGCTAAATAAAATGGAAAGTTTCTTTTTCATATGTTCTCCTCTTTGAAGTATTTATTTTGTTTTTGTAAGTAAATAAAGAAAATACGGCGCTCCTAAAGCCGCTACTACTACACCAGCTGGAATAGAGTTTGGCTCGAATACAGAACGACCTATCGTATCTGCGAGTACTAAAATAATCATTCCAATAATGCCAGCTAACGGAAGGAAGTGCTGATATGTACTACCTACTAACTTCCTTGCAATATGCGGAGAAACTAAGCCGATAAAGCCAATTCCCCCTGCCATTGATACACTTGCACAAGACAATCCTACCGCTGTAGCTAAAAGCAGTAACCGTTCTTTTTGAACAGATACACCAAGTCCTGCTGCTACACTATCACCTAGTGACAGTGCATTTAACGTTTTAGATTTCAGCCATGCGTACGGAGTTAGTATCAAAATCCAAGGTAATAATGCTAGGACATGAATCCAATCTCTTCCCCACACGTTACCAACTAACCATCTAGAAGCGAATGTATACGTCTCATCATTTAACTTGAGCGAGAAAAATAACGAAAGCGCACTAAAACCAGCCGAAACTGCAATACCAACAAGAATAAGTCTAATGGGAAGTAAACCTTTTGACCGATCACTCGCAAGTATAATAATAAGAAATGCAGCTAACACTCCTCCGCCAAATGTAAATAATGGTATTAAAATCGATGCACTCTCGTTAATAGAATGAAAGAGAGTAACGAATACAATAAGCCCGAAAGATGCACCCGAATGCAATCCAAGAATACCGGGATCTGCGAGTGCATTACGAGATAGCCCTTGCAAAATCGCACCGGAAATTCCAAGGCCGATACCTGCTAACATTGTGATAATAATTCTTGGCATACGATAATCGAATAGCACTGTTGCACTCTCAAAATCACCATAACCAAAAAGCGTTTGAATCACTTTGAGTGGTGCAATGCTCAGCGTCCCCGTATTTAAGCTAATCAAAATTACAGCGATACTCATACAACCGAATATTGTAGTTACAGTAATAGCTCTCTTTTTATCCGTGTTAAAAAGATCCTTCACTTATAACTCACTCCCAACTTTACGTGCTATATAGAGGAAGAACGGAACTCCAACAAGAGCTACCATAATCCCTATCGCAAGTTCTTTAGGAGGATTTACTGTTCTTGCTCCTAAATCAGCTAACACCAATAACATAGCTCCTAATAATGCTGACATAGGAATAATAAGCCGATAATTAACACCAACTAATTTTCTAGCAATATGTGGGATGACTAGTCCTACAAATCCAATAGAACCAACAGCTGAAACAGAGACACCCGCAAGAATAACTACTATAATCATCCCGAGTATTCTCGTTCGGTTCGTTTTCACACCTAAATTCGTAGCAACATCATCCCCCATTGATATGAGTGAAATAGATCGCCCTAGCACTGTCGCAAAAACAATCGTTATGAGAATAATAGGCACTAAAAGTTTCAAGTGTTCCCACTTAACCCCCGCAACACCACCGGCAAACCAAAACGCTAAATCTTGGCTTAAATCATAATAAATTGCAATACCTGAACTTAATGAGTGTAAAAGCGCTGCCATAACTGCTCCAGCAATCGTTAACCTCATCGGTGTTAACCCTCCTGATGTTGCCGATCCGATAATAAAAATGAGTACGGTACTTAAAACTGCTCCAATAAAGGAAACAATCATTAAGTAGGAATACGGCATATGCGGGAAAAAAGCAAAACTAAGTGCTACTACAAACATCGCACCCGCATTTATTCCGAGCACACCTGCATCAGCTAAAGGATTTCGTGTTACCCCTTGCATCACAGCCCCAGCGACTGCAAAAGCAGCACCTACAACTGCCGCGCCAATCACCCTTGGAAGTCTTAGCTCATAAATAATTTGATGCTGCGTTAATTTCGGATTGTAATCAAAAACCGCTGCCCACACCGTTTGCAAATGAATATCCTTTGCACCGAATGCAACAGCTAAAAATATAGACCCCATTAAGCATAAAATTGTTAAGCTCATGAAAGAAATGAACTTAATATGTATCCAGCGATTATTGCCAGCATGTACAGTAGACTTATGTAACATGTTTCATTTCATCCTTTATATTCAGTTGTTTTTTATAATTATTTTTTATTTATAATCATTATTGATAATAATTATCATTTTCATTTAGCTATTATATCCCCACCTTTTTTAAATAGCAAACTATTTTTTTACTTTGTTAAAATATTAAAATACTTATTACAATTCCCTTCTAAAACTTACAAATACATGCAAAATAGCACGATGTTATATTTTCAAATTTATAGTATACTGAGTTATTATTTTGATTTTTCAAATAAAAATCCTGAAGGTGAAAACATGTTTTATATAAAACAACTACTCTATTTTACTTATGAACAAGCATTATCCTGTTTGTTCCCAGTCGTTATTTTCTTGACACTAGCCTTTTCAAAAATCATTTCTATTCCGGGGTTATACCGGTATGATTTCATACTCATCGTATGTCTTCTTATGCAGTGGATTATGTACAAGACTGGACTTGAAACAAAAGACGAGCTAAAAGTAATTACTGTCTTTCATTTAATTGGACTTTTGCTAGAAATATATAAAGTACATTTTGGATCATGGAGTTATCCTGAGGAGGCGTATTCAAAAGTTTTAGGTGTTCCGCTATACAGTGGTTTTATGTATGCGAGTGTCGCAAGTTACATATGCCAGGCGTGGAGAAGATTGCATTTGCAAATGTATTATTGGCCAAAGGCTATTTTTGCTGTGCCGTTAGGAGCTATGATTTACTTCAATTTTTTCACACATCATTTTCTATATGACTTTAGATGGGTATTAACTTTACTATTATTCATTATTTTCTTTCGGACATTTGTGGAATTTTCATTACAAGGCGTTACATATAAAATGCCGCTCGTACTTTCCTTTTTCCTTATCGGATTCTTTATTTGGATTGCAGAAAACATCGCTACCTTCTTCGGAGCATGGCAATATCCAAATCAACAGGAAACATGGAACCTCGTTCACTTAAGCAAAATTAGCTCATGGTTTTTATTAGTTGTCATTAGCATTATGATTGTTACACAACTCAAACATTTGAAGGGGTCGAAAGGATAATGCTGATTACGTTAGAAATATTAGAATTAATTAATTTTCTCTACTTGCTCAATAAAAAAACGAAATCCATCTGGGATTTCGTTTTTTTAAGCAATTAAATTCAAAACTATAGAGATTTCACCAGACGTTCCATCGCCTTCATTTGACCAATATGATCTGCTTCATGATAAAGCATCATACCGTAAAGCTCCCCTACTGTTTCCAATCCTAAGAATGGCTCTGGAAGTTTATTTTCAAATGCTTCTGCTGGAATTTCATTAATGCGCTTCGCTTGCTCTTGTAACTGAGACTTTAACACTTCTAATGATGGCCCTTCTGTTTCCCATTTAGATGGTCTTGATCCATATCCAAACATACCTGGATATTCACTTGGTAAATGTTTAAATTCTCTTCCAAACATGAAAGTCTCTGCTGCAGATAACACGTGACCGATATGCCAGCGGATTGTGTTATTAAAGCCATCCGGCTGCTTATCCGCAGTTTTGTCATCTAAAGTTTCCATAAATTTAAGTAATGCTCCACGCGTTATTTCAAATTGTTTTAAACCAACTATTCTATTCATTTTATCGTCCCCTTTTTTATGTACAATTTATTATGAGCTAAAAATGTTCAACTTATTAAAGTTTCACCTTGTTTAATCTATCAGAAACAATTAAAAAATACATCTAATATGCTTACTGAAAACAATAAAAAAGGACCTCTCCTCATAAATATAGAAATACTTACTGCACAAATATTACAGTAAACAAAAGAGGAGTGTATTTGCATGTTAGATGTTTTAAGACACCAATATAATCTTATTAGCTCTATAAGAGAAAACCTATTTACGTTTTTGGAAGAAATCCCACTAGAAAAATTACATAGCACAGTGCCGAATTTCGGAAGTGGCAGCATTATAAAAACCCATATTCATGTAGCCGATTGCTATCGATACTGGCTTGGAACATTCGCATTTAACCAAAAACGAGCAGATTTTTCATTTGCTAGCGATTATGAAATTGAACATGCAGATGTCAAAAAAGTCCGTGCTAGATTTAAAATAGTAGATGAAGTTGTACAACGCTTTTTAGATGAATACAATAACCGGTGGCTCGAAAATATAGCAAATGAAGTGAAATGGCAAAAAGAGCCTTGGAGCACAACTCCACTATGGCTTTTAACTCATACGGAAACACATGAGTTTCATCATAAAGGACAAATTGTATCTATGGCTCGCCACCTTGGATATACTCCTCCTGATACAGACCTTAGTTGATTCGTTTTTTCAATTATTATGGCCATACTTAAAAGTGATTATAAAAATATGCTATAAAGAACCGATACTTGTTTCATTCAAGCATCGGTTCTCTCTATACAAAAATGCTAATTTCCTTTCATTTGAAGCAAATATTTCTCCACTTAATCCCTTGCAAAAAACTCCCTCGTTACATCAATAAATTGTTGCAGTGGCGATGTCATCCATTTATCTTTATGCCAAGCAATTTGCGTATAAATCGGGGGAATTGTTTCTTTTAAAACTAACTCCTTTACTGTACCTTCTCGTATATCTTTTTCTACTACTATCGCCGGCAAAACCGCTATACCTAAATCGGCAATGACACATTGTTTAATTGCCTCTACACTAACAAACTCAATCTTATTTGCTGGATATACATCTTCTGCGCGAAATAGATCTTCAAATAAAGTCCGATACGAGCAACCGAGTTCTGTTAATAAAAGTGTTTCACTCTCTAAATCTTTTGTAGAAACGGACGGTTGTTCAAATAAACGATGCCCCGGAGCTGCTACTACTTTTAATTCTTCTTTCAAAAGTGGCTCCACATGTAAAACGTCTTCTATTTTACATTCGTCTAAAATAAATACAAGGTCTACTTTCCCCTCCATCAATTGCTCTTTCGCATCTTTATTGGAATGCGCTGGTTTAAATATAAGCTTTATTTTGGGGAATTGTGCTTTAAACATCTTTAATATGGAAGGGAGCCTATATGTACATTGACTTTCTTGCGCACCAATTATTAACGTACCTGCTATTTCCTCATCATCTTTCACAGCCATTTTCGCTTCGTTACTAAGCGCAATCATCTTATCGGCATATAGTTGAAACTTCTTCCCTGCCTCAGTTAAGAAAAGGCGTTTCCCTAATCTTTCAAATAACGGCGTACCGAGCTCAGCCTCTAACGTTTTAATTTGCGCTGTCACGCTCGATTGTGCAAAGTTTAATTTCTTCGCAGTTTGTGTAAAATTCAAGCTTTCCGCCGCTACTTTAAATGTAATTAATTGTTTTATCTCCATTTATCATCCCTCTTTCCAATCGATATTTCCGATTGATTTCATCGAAATAATCTTCTTTTTCTATTGATATTTGTATTGTATGATAAAGAACATCTACAAACAATATAAATGGAGGTATTCCATATGAAAGCACTTTATTTCGAAACATTCGGAGACGCTGATGTACTACAATATAAAGAAATAGCTAATCCAATCATAAATCCAAATGAAATTCTTGTTCGCATGCAAGCAATTGGTTTAAATTTCGCTGATATTTATAGACGCCGCGGCGATTATCATCTCGCTGGTAATCCGCCTTATATATTAGGTTATGAAGGGGCTGGTATTGTTGAAAAAGTAGGAGCTGACGTTACTACTATCAATCCTGGAGATCGCATTGCATTTGCTGACGTTCCATTTGCAAATGCAGAATTAGTTGCTGTTCCATCAGAAAAAGCAATTCCACTTCCAGATTCTATTTCTTTTGAAACAGCCGCTTCTATCTTATTACAAGGATTAACAGCACATTATTTAACGAAAGATAGCTATCAAATAAAACAAGGTGATATAGCTTTAGTACATGCCGCAGCTGGTGGTGTTGGTCAGCTTCTCATCCAAATGATTAAACTTCAGGGCGGAACAGTAATCGGTCTTACGTCATCAAAAGAAAAAGCAAAGATAGCCACATTAGCCGGTGCTGATCACGTATTTTTATATACCGAAGCATGGCATACGAATGTACTTGAAATGACTAATGATGCTGGCGTAAATGTTGTGTATGAATCAGTAGGTTCTACATTAGAAGAAAGCTTTAAAGCGACTAAAATTGGTGGTACTGTCGTATTTTACGGAATGGCCGGTGGTAATCCTGCGCCAGTTGATCCACGTATGCTTATGGATACTTCGAAAACTTTAACTGGCGGAGACCTTTGGAATGTACTTATATCTTGCGAAGAGCGAAAAGAACGTTCCTCTCAACTATTCGAATGGATTGCGAATGGAAAATTAAACATCGCGAGTCCTACTACATTCTCTTTACAAGATGGTGCTCTTGCACATGAATTATTAGAGAGCCGTAAAAGTACTGGGAAGATTTTATTAATCCCATGATTCATCTAACTAAAACAGGAAGCTAGATTTTGCTAGCTTCCTGTTCTTATTTCTATTTGAGATATTATTATATTTCCACACTTTCTTTTCCTTTTTCAACATAACTCATATCCCCAACCGATTCGACTGTATACTTCCCATCTTCATATAAAACTTTCGTTACACTTGCATTTTCCACTCCAAGTTTTGTTTTACTACGATCCAGCATTTCTATTAATGCAGTAATCAGAAGTCCATGAGCTACAACTAAAACGTTGCCTCCATCATTTTCTGCAGCTTCTTCACTAATCCTATTAATTTCTTTTTTTATACGCGTAGAAAATACTGCCCAATCTTCTGCCTGTTTTGTAGGGTCTGCTGCTCTAATCAGATTAATAACTTCTTCAATAGAATACTTCATGAGTTCGTCTGGTGATGTAACACCTGCAGCTTTTCCGATAGCATCCCACATAATTTCAACTTTTTCGCCTTCAAAAGTGCCAAAGTTCAATTCACGTAAATCTTTTCTTGTCTCAAGTTTTAACTCTGATTGCTCACTATATTTTAATACTAAATTAGCAGTTTCAATCGCTCGACCACTATCACTACTATATACACTAGTAAAATGAGTATCTTTTAATCCCATTCCTAGATTCGCGGCAACTTCAACACCTTTTTCTACTAACGGAGAATCCGCCCAACCTTGCACGCGATGATTCGCATTTAATATTGTTTTACCGTGTCTTGTAACATATAACGTAACTAATTTCCCATTACTACCTGTTTCTCGCGTCTTCATCATATTCTCTCCCTTTACATTTCTATATCAATCTTATCATCTCAATTATCCATCGCGCAAAATATACGTAAGTAGATCTGCTTACTAAAAAACGCTATCTTTCTGTACATCCCTACAAAAAGATAGCATTTTTTATGATTACATTTCTTAATCGGTACTTTTATTCAGAAAAAGCACTCGAATACTGAACAACCCCTTCAACACCTTGAAGAGCATTCTCTCTAAGTTCCATCGCCATAAACACTTCATCTGGCACTTCAAATGGTGCTTTTATATTCCAATCACTTGCTTTCTTAAAACCAAATTTCGGATAGTACTCTGGATGCCCTAATACTACAACTGATCCATATCCAAGTTCTTTCGCTTTTTCTAGCGCCGCTACGATAAGTTTGCCACCAATTCCTTTTTTCTGATGGCCTGGAGCAACTGATACTGGTGCCAGTGCTAATGAATCTACAGTAGTCCCGCCTTGTTCTATTGTAATTTTGGATAACATAATGTGCCCGACTATTTCCTCATCTACCGCAACGATTGATAACGCTGGAACAAATGCGTCACATTCTCTAATACGTTTTACAAGTTCATGTTCTTTTTTATCACTAAATTCTTCATTTGAAAACGCTTCTTTTACAACTTCTTCTGTCTTACTATAATCATTTTGTTGTTCTTGTCTAATCTTTATCACTTTATATTACCCTCTATTCTTTCTTATTTCTTTTTCAATTTTACGAAGCGCTTTTTTCGATCCGCGCTCAATATCATGCTGCATTTTTCTTTCTTTATAATCGACAAATAACGTATTTAAATCGTATCCATCTGGATATAATTCCTTTGCTGCCACGTCTAAAGTAATACGTTTTACATTCACTTCAGTGAATTCACCGTTATAATATACAACGACATTATAGAAATTATCTTTTTCCTTATATACGATTCCGAAATCGTTATGATCTAATAATTTCACACGGTCGCCAATCTTATATTCATAGTGATTTTCTCTTTTTTCTTGTACGAATTTCGGTTTTCTAATTTTACTTTCATTCACTTTTTCTAAACGATATTCTTTATTTCCCATATACTCTTTCGCTCTTTGCAGTACATGTTCTTTTACATTCATTTTATTTGCAATCCAAAGTGCATTACTTTCACCAGATTTACCGATTACTAACTTATAAAGCGGTTCTAACGTTTCACTATTAAACTGCATTGCCGCATTCATAAAATCACCATGCATTTCTGAAAATCGTTTAATTTCTCCGTAATGCGTACTCGCAATTGTAATACATCCCGTTAGATAAAATTCTTCTAAAATAGATATCGCAAGCGCCGCACCTTCATTTGGTTCTGTGCCGCTTCCTATTTCGTCAAATAGTAGTAACGTATTATTATTTGACATCCTCATAATTTCAGACAGATTTTTCATATGAGATGAAAATGTACTTAGTGCATTTTCAATACTTTGATTATCACCTATATCTACAAACACATTTTCGAAAATAGCAATTTCCGTTTCTTTATCTCCAGCGATGTGCAAGCCAGACATTGTCGCTAATGTTAAAAGTCCAATTGTTTTTAACACAATCGTTTTCCCGCCCGCATTCGGTCCTGTAATAATTAAACTACGGTACTCTTGACCGATTTCAAAATTTAACGGTACAACTTGCCCTGTTAAAAGCGGATGCTTACAATTCACTAAATGAATGTGACCATGATCGTTTAACTTCGGTTCTATTCCATCGATACTTTTACTAAACTTCGCTTTCGCAAATACCATGTCATATTGACTAATCAGTTCCATATTAATTTTTATATGATAAATATTTTCTAATATCATTCCTGATAAAGTCGCTAAAATTTGATACTCTTCCATCGCTTCTTCTGCTTTCCAACTTGCTAGTTCCGCATTTAATTTTGTAACCGTATGTGGTTCTATAAATACAGTAGAACCTTTTGCAGATGCTTCCACAATACTTCCTGCAACTTGATTTTTATAGGTAGATTTGATTGGAATCGTATAGCGATCATCTTTTTTACTAATAAAGAATTCCTGAATATATTTCTTATTTGCACTATTATTTAAAAACTTCGTTAAACGTTCTTTTATTTTTCCATCTATAGCATCGATATTATTTCGAATTCGTTTTAACTCTTTACTAGCAGCTGCATCAATGCTATTTCCCTTAATCGAAAAATTTATTTCTTCTTCGATACTTTTATATTCAGTCATTGAGTTTGCATAAGAAGCTAATACTGGCGCAAAAAATTCTTTATCTAGCATAAACTTTTTAATCTTTCGACACCCACGTAAAAAGTCTGAAACACTTACTAATTCTGCTGGATCTAAAATCATCCCTTTTTCTAATTTTTGAATTGTACTAGCTATATTGGATATTCCGAAAAAAGGCACATGCCCTTCTGCATCTACTATAGCTCGTGCTTCTGTCGTTTCATTTAAGCGATTTCTCACTACTTTTATACTCGTACTCGGCTCTAATTTATTTAATAATTCCTTACCTAAACCACTTACACAATAAGATTTCACTATTTCCATTAATTCGTTATATTGTAACTTTTCAAAAGTCATCGTATTCATTTTGTTTCTCCTCACTATGATTGATTTCTATCATCAATGAAGATACCTACTCATTAGATTCCAATGAATTCTATATTATTCAATTACCATTTTTATACATTAAAAACATATACAAAAAAGCTGCGGGGATACCGCAGCTTTTACATTTACAAGGCAAGTGTAATAACGTATAAGGAAATAAGCCATCTAAAAAGTATATGGCAATCCCTATTATTACAAGCTTTATAAAGTATTGTAGGTATCTTCATAGGTTTCGAAATAAATCCATGACAAAATTAGGGGTATGATGTACATAAAAATCCCCTGGTCTTATCCGATTTATTTCATTAAATTTTTCCTATTTAGTACCTACCGCACTCACAAAAAGCACCTCTCATTAATTTATATTTTAGTCATTGAAATCTAATTTATTGAAATCATCATACTATATGTTTTACAAGAAGTAAAGGTGTCATACTTTAATAACTATGCAGAATGTAAAAAAGAAGAGGAAAACTTATATTTCAGTCTGCCCCTTCTTTTTCATCACAAATTTACTGTTGAATATATATTGAAACAGAGCCTCCATTTACATGGAACTGCCCCCATCCATCTTTATTAATTGTTACAGTATTTGTTTGATTACCCGTAATATCGTACCATACTTCCCCAGCGTTATTCTTTCCAACATCCATCCACTTTGATCCTCCTGGTCCGTCTGAGAGTAATGTCGCTAAACCAGAATTAGCATGTACACCATCACCTTCTCTTGTCCAGCCAATCACATCTGGATGGTCTAAATAATCACGCTGCGTACCATATGCAAAGTTTTTTCGTGCCGTCAAAATTGGATCAATTTTATCTTTTAACGCTGGAATTTCATAACTACTATTTCCGCTTGTCCCATAGTAATCACCATAGAAAACTGAAGGATAGCCCTCTGCACGAGTTAAAATAAATGCATATGCCAGCGGCTTAAACCACGGACTTACTACAGATTCCAATGACTGCCCAGGCTGAGAATCATGATTCTCAACGAGAGTAACTGCGAGTGCAGGGTGATTTTGCATTACTGTTCCATTTAAAATATTTCTCATATCATAATTCCCATTTCCTGTTGAAGCATAATGAAAATTGTAATGAAGCGGTGCATCAAATACAGATTGATTATAATTGACTTTCGCCAAATAATTGTTTAAAGTCTGGATGTCATTTTGCCAATATTCAGCCACTGTAAACATTTCTTTCCCCGTTTGCTGTCTGACATGATTTACCCAATCGCGTAAATATTCATGATCAATATGTTTAACAGCATCTAAACGAAAGCCATCTAAATTTAATTCATTCGCATACCACGTTCCCCAATTTTTCATCTCCTTCGCAACATCAGGATGATCAAAATCAAGATCTGCATACATCAAATAATCATAATTCCCATTCTCGCTAGACACTTCCCAGTCCCACGCTTTACCTATACCCCTAAATTTATAAATTCGATTTAATTTCCTTCCTTCATCCCAATCCGTTCCGTCAAAATGATACCATTTCCATTTGAAATTAGAATAAGAATCTCCGCGTCCTGGAAAGTTAAACCCCGTCCATGCATTAATTTCATAATCACCTGACACTTCAATATTTCGATTGTTTCGGTCTACCTCTACAGCTGTTACGGTTTCAGTATAATCAGCCCCACCTTTATGGTTCATAACTACATCACCATACACATCTATGCTTTGCTTATGTAAAGCTTCAATTGCAGATTTCAACTGTGCTTTTGTCCCATATTTCGTCCGCACCGTTCCTTTTTGATTGAATTCCCCCAAATCATATAAATCATACGCTCCATATCCTACATCATTTTGTGAAGTCCCTTTATATGCAGGTGGTATCCATACAGATGTAATTCCTTTATGGGCTAAATTTTCAGCATCAGAACGCAAACGATTCCAATGATTCCCATCATTCGGAGCGTACCACTCAAAATACTGCATTAATGTTCCATTGTTTATCGTTGCTGCTTCCGCCTTATTCCCCTCATATATATTAGGAAAAAGTAAAATAAACAATAAACAGACTACCATAATCCTTTTCAACATATTTACACCATCCCCTTCAAGAAAACGTTTGCATAATTTATTAAAATTATTATAATATTCGTTCTACAGTTAGTAAAGTAGTAATCTTTTAATCTCTCACATTATTTTTCATGTAACTTCACATATTCCACAAGTATCTCAACATAGTTTAAAATTCACATCTTACTCAATTTTGTTTACAATTTACCTATAAAAGCATAACGGAGGGATTTCAATGACAGACTTTCAAAGACAATTTTTCGCACGATTAAATATAAAGAATAAAGAAATAGTTTCTTTTAAAGATTTACCTAACATTATGTATGCAATGTCACAATCTGTCCCTTTTGAAAACTTAAATATTCTCGAAAACAACTTTAAAGAAATATCAAAAGAAAATCTAAAAGAAAAAATTTTATTAAACAACCGTGGCGGCCTTTGTTATGAATTGAATCCGACTATGTATTACTTCCTTAAAGACTCTAAATTCGACGTCCATCTCGTTTCTGGAACAGTTTATAACGCTGCAAATTCTATATGGGCTGTTGATTCAGGACATATCGCAACTGTTTTACAACATCATAATGAACTTTACTTAATTGAAGTAGGTTTCGGATCATATTTACCCCTTTCCCCTGTTCCTTTCTCAGGTGAGATCGTTCATTCTGTAACAGGCGACTATCGTATTCGTAAAGAAACGACTGAAAAAGGTAATTATATTTTAGAAATGCGTAAAAATAATGAGTTTCTAGATCAATCTTCTACTAATGATTGGACAGTAGGTTATGCATTTCACTTGGAAGAAGTAAATGTGGAAAAAGCAAATGCAGCACAAAAAATTATCGTTGAACATGAGGGTTCCCCTTTTAATAAAGTACCTCTTATTGTAAAACTGACTGAAAATGGGCATGCCTCTTTAACGAAAGATAGCCTTACAATAGCGAAAAACGGTAAAAAAACGAAAGAAACAGTTACAGAAGAGCAATATAAAAATCTTTTACATTCAACGTTCGGCATTACATTAAACTTTTAAAGCCTCGCCATTTCCGGCAAGGCTTTTTATTTTCCAGCAGGGATTTTTTGCAATTTGTTGTATTTCATAGTTATATAGGAACATAACTACATATTTAGAAAGGAAATGATTATGACAGAACTTAAAGATCGACTACAAGTAGCTGATAAAGAAAAATGGGATTTAACGGACATTTACCATACAATTGAAGATTGGGAAAGCGACTTTCATAAAATTGAAGTATTAACGAATGAACTACACAAGTTTAACGGAAATATTCACGATGGCAATAGTTTATTAGCTTATTTAACAAAGAGTGAAGAAATATCTAGCATATTATCAATAATGTTCGCTTATGCAAGACTACAATCTGACCTTGATACACGTGATACTTCAAACCAAGCTCTTGTCGATAAAGTATCACAGTTACATGTGAAAGTAAGTGCGGCTAAATCTTTCTTTTCCCCCTTCTTGCTTAGTGTAGATGAAAACACATTACATTCTTACATAGAAGAAGCAGAAGGCTTACAATATTATAAAGAAGACTTATTCGAATTATACCGCTATAAAAAACACGTTTTGAATAAAGACCAAGAAGAAATTTTATCACAGATGGGTGAAGCACTCTCCTCCCCGCAGCATACATTTGGCATGTTAAATAATGCAGATATAATTTTTGGTGAAGTGACTACTGATGATGGAGAAAAAGTAAACTTAACACGTGGAATGTATTCAAAGTTAATAGAAGATGAGAATCGTGAGAAACGTAAAGAAGCTTATAAAGCTTATTACAAGCCATATGTTCAGTTAAAAAACTCTATCGCTTCTACTTTGTCCGCAGCTATTAAAAATAATGTTACTGTTTCAAAGCTACGAAAATATCCATCAGCTTTAGAAAAATCATTATTTGGCGACATGGTTCCGAAAGAAGTATATGAAAATTTAATCGATACGACGAAAAAAAACATTCAATCATTACATACGTATAATGAACTTAGAAAAGAAAAATTAAATGTAGATGAACTAAGACAATACGACTTGAGTGTTGATTTAGTAAAAGGTGTAAAACAAGACATTCCATACGACGAAGCGTTTGATATAATGATCGCGTCACTAGCTCCTTTAGGTGAAGAATATATCGAAACATTAAAAAGCTTTAAAAATAAACGATATATAGACGTGAGAGAAACACCAGGAAAACGTTCTGGCGCTTATAATTTTGGTGTATACGGTGTTCATCCTTTCATTCTTTTAAATCATCACGATGATTTAAATAGCCTTTTCACCCTTACTCATGAATGTGGTCACGGAATGCATACGCATTACTCACACGGATACCAGCCAAGAATTTCTGCACATTATTCCATTTTTGTCGCAGAAGTCGCTTCTACAGTAAATGAAGTATTATTAATTCACTATTTATTAAAAGAAGCGAAAGAAACGAACGTACGTAATCATTTAATTAACTACTTTATCGATAGCTTTAAAGGTACCTTCTTTACACAAATCATGTTCGCTGAGTTTGAAAAAATCACACATTCAATGGCTGAGCAAGGTAAACCATTAAATGCCCAAGTCTTTAGTGAAATTTATGAAAAATTATTTAGAGAATATAATGGAGACTCCATCGTATTTGACGAAGAAGTAAAATATGGCTGGTCTAGAATCCCTCATTTCTACCGTCCATTTTACGTTTACAAATACGCAACGGGCTTCGCCTCTGCAATCCAAATCGCCGATAAATTATTAAGCGGCGACCCAAATGCCCAGAAAAATTATATTGAATTCCTTAAAGGTGGAAGTTCTGACTATCCATTAAACCTACTGAAAAAAGCTGGCGTTGATTTAACTACACCAGCACCGATTGAAAGTGCGTTGAATCGTTTTGCTCAACTTGTTGAAGAGTTTTCAGCATTATAAGAAAAAAGCATGCAGAGTATATGCTCTGCATGCTTTTTTCATTTGAATCACTTTATTCTAAATGCTGCTGCGTCACACAGTGAATCATGCCACCATACGCATACAATTCATTTACATGAATCCCAACAATCCTTCTTCCTGGAAACTGTCCTTCAATGATTTGAAGTCCTAACTTGTCATGTTCATCACCATATATAGGTACCAATACGACTTCATTTCCAATATAAAAATTCAAATATGAGCCCTTACATTCTGCTTCTTTCACCACTTGTCTTGTTACCGGTACTGGAATGAGTTGAAATGGATTTCCATCTATATTTCTCGCTTGTCGCAATTCTTGATAATGCTTTTCGTGCGCCTCCAAAAGGTACGACTCTCCTTCCCCAAAAGGATCATATTCATAAAGAATCGTATTTTCATTTACAAAACGCGCTGCCCCATCAATATGGTAATCCGTATCTTCATCATAATTATCCTCACCGCGAATACCAGTTATCCATATGAAATTCGTTACTCCCAAGTACTTCGTTAACTCCATTTCAATCTCTTCCTGACTTAGTGTGGGATTTCGATTTTCATTTATAATAGAAGTTTTTGCCGCCATTAAGGTTCCATTTCCGTTTATCTCTATTCCTCCACCTTCTAGACAGACACTTGATTCAACTTTTGGAATGCTATACATTTCACTTATTTTCTCTGGAATAACAGCGTCTTTTTCATGCGGGTATTTATTCCCCCAACCATTGAAAATCCAATGTGTTAATGAAAAATCCCCTTCCTTATTTTTCACAAAAATAGGCCCATTATCTCTTATCCAAATATCATCAGTTTCTTGAATTAAGAAATCAATTTTAACCATATTTACTTTCGCTTCAATTAACTTCGATTGGACATGTGCTTTTTCTTCTTCATCGTATACAACAATATGCACATTTTCTCCATAATGAAGCTCCTTTGCCATCGTTACCCAAATATCATCCAACTTAGCTCTGTAACCTTCACCTCTATGGGTTCTGTCATGAGGCCATTGGAGCCATGTCCCCTCATGTTTTTCCCACTCAGCAGGCATATAAAACAAACTATTTTCCATATTTCTCATACGTGTTCACCCCTTCTTCGAATGTAAGTTCAGTCTAAACTTTGACATCGTGTTAAGGTCAACAGAAATATATTCATTTACTTGTGGCAACCAAATAAGATTACTCGCTATTTCTCCTTGTGATACACTACTTCTCCTTGTAAAACCGTCACTAAAACTTTCGCATTCGGAATCTTATCGGCACTCATTTTAGTAATATCTTCATTTAGTAATACCATATCAGCTGATTTCCCTACTTCAATCGAGCCAGTAATGTTATCAAGACCTAATGCTTTGGCTGGCTTAATTGTATAAGCATCAATAGCTGCATGTACATCGGATAAGCCTTTCTCATCAATACTTAATGCATTCGAAATCGTCACAAGTGGATTCTGTTCATTTACATCCCAATCACTACTAAGCGATACATTTGCTCCTGTTTTCCAAATTCGCCCTAACGGCATAATTCGTTTCATCTGTTGATCTGAAAAATACGTACTTGCCCAGCTTTGTTTAGGATCTTCCGCAAAATCATGACCTACTTGAAAATCAGCGCTAATACCTAATTTAGCAAAACGATTTATATCACTATCTTCTACCATCTCCACATGCGTGAGCGTATAAGGCTGATTTGCCCCTTCTTTTTTCGCTGCTTCAATTGCGTTTAAACTTTCTCTTACCCCGCCGTCTCCAATCGCGTGGATTAATGCACCGTAACCAATTTTATTAAGTTCAGTCAACCACCACTTCATCTTTTCTTCTGGAATATAGTTCAAACCATATGGAGTCCCTTGAAACCACTCAAATTTATATTTTTCTAGTATTTTAGCTGTGCTATTAATACTAATTCCATCACTATACATTTTCACTTGATTTATAAGCATTCGGGATGACAAATCATCACGTTTAATTTTTTTGAAATACTCCATTTGTTCTGCTTCATTTAAATTCGGATATACCCATGGACGAAGTACTACTCGTGACGTTAGCTTTTTTTCATCATAAACTTTATTCCAAACATCTAACCAGCCTCGCTTCCAATAGAGACGTCCATCACCGACTGTAGTAATACCATTCTTCGCAACCTCATCTAATCCGTCCAACAAACCTTCATAATTTTTTTCAAACAGATTCGGCTGGGAATTCCATGCTTTTTCCATCACGATATCTCCAGCTGTATCATAAAGAATACCAAACGGTTCTCCTGTCTCTGGATCTCGAATGATTCTTCCGCCTTGCGGATCTTTCGTATCTTTATTTATCCCAGCTAACTCCAATGCTTTCGAGTTAACCCATACAGAATGAGAGGTTCTTTCCATAATTAATGCTGGATTATTAGGAAATAACTCATTTAGAACTTGTAATGGAGTTTGTTGTTCTGATTTTTCGTCCATATCTTTTAACAGCTCTTCTAAACTAAATCCAGTTCCGCTTATCCATTCCCCTTCTTTTACATCTTTTTTACACGCTTTTAAATACGAGCGTTGTTCTTGCAAAGAAGCATCTGGTGAGACACTACAATTCCCTGCTGCTGGTGATTTCGCTTCAAATATATGATTATGATTGTCCACAAAACCAGGGAGGATAAAACGCCTTTGTAAATCCACCACTTTCGTATCTTCATTTATAAATCCCTCTACATCCTTGTTTGAACCAACAAATGTAATTTCCCCTTCTTTAACGGCTACAGCCTCTACGATGTCTTGCTTTCCATTTGAAGTATAGATTGTACCATTTTTAAATACTACATTCTTCGGCAACTGATTAGGTAGAACAGAGCTACCATTCTCACCTTCTCCTACTTCAGGAGTACACGCTGAGATCCATACCATACTAAGAATTAGACAAATAAGTAAAATTTTTCTTTTCATATTCTTTCCCCTTTTTATTATGATAAATTGCTTACATATATAGAATAAGGATTGACATAATGTTAATGTCAATCCTTATTCTCATTCTATTTTCGTAACTAAAAAACAAATTTGTGTAGCATACTCCTCTACTAAACAATCACATTCAGGTCCCTTTATATAGACTTCATATGGGTGACTATCTATTATATAGCCATTGCTTTCCACCCACTCTTCTAATGCCATATAAGCATAGCCTATATAGTCATAGCTGCCATAATGCATAGTAGTAACGAGTTGATGCTGATTTAGCTTTTTTATTTCGCACTCTTGTAATACGCCTTTATTGTCCTCATACATAACCGGAATTCTTAATTCAATATCACTGCGATTTGGAATATACTCTTTATCATAAAAAACTACGGATGGAGAACCGGCTATTTGAAAACTATTTTTTTGTACTTTTTCATATAAGTCATAAAAATAATCATCCATATTATCTATATCTATTTGTAATCTTTGAGCAATTACCGTTATTTCATTTCTCATTCCAATTAATATATCGTAACTTCTATGACGAGCAATATTTAAACCATTATTCATGCTTACCATTTCATTCATTTCAGAAATAACCTGTAAATTTTGTTTCACCTCATGAGATAACTCTATAATTTGCGCTTGCATATGTTTAATAAATGAATTTTGATCTGCTGACTGGAGAATTACTTTAATTTTCGGTAAAGGAAACTTGTACTCCCTCAGCTTTTTAATTTTCAATGCTATTTCTAGCTGTCCTTGCTCATAATATCTATATCCATTTACCGGGTTCACATATGCTGGTTTTAATATCTCCTCTTTGTCATAATGCCTTAGCATCCGTGTACTCATTTTACAAATTCGCGAAAATTCAGTAATTGTATACATATAAATACCCCTTGAATACATTTTCTTATAAGCTTATTTATTAAAACCAATCAAAAAGTTTTCTAATTGAAGAACCTTCATTCTGATCGTTCAGCCTTTTCATTTTTGAAGGTAACAAATGACTCGGACAATACCACGTTAAACAATTCATCGCGCCTCCCATTGTCGATATTTCTCCTACATGAATTTGAATAACTTGTTTCTCAGTACGCTGTTGAATATATCGTAAAACTTCCTCATCTTTAGCTAATCCAAACTTAGGAACGTAAAGCGTATCACATGTTTCTAACATATTTATATATAAACCTTTTGCTGACGCTATCTCTTCATCGTATTGACCCTTCTCTGTATATGACGAAGGAACAACTATAAATTCAGCTTCTGGCATTTGTTCTTGAATAATCTCTTGAACATTATATCTAAATTCACGATCTCCTAAAAAATCGCTAATAAACATTGTATGTTCATCAATAAATTTAACCATTCCGTCTGCGTGTGCAAGTACATCCCCTTCTTCAGCAGGAATAATAATAACCCGGCTCACATCTAAATCCCACTCTAACTGCTCAATAATTTCCTCTTCCGTCCAATCATCATTATCATCAAATATACGTTCTGTTAAAATAACGGTATCTTTTTTATTCCAAATAAGATTTCCACCGTCTAATATCAATGGAGATGTCACATATTCAAAGTCGTTCTTTTTCAACCATTTATTAAATTGTTGATCTAAATATCGCCCTTGATCTTTCGGTAAGTAATTTGGTTGATATTTAAATTTAACAAGATGATTTGTTACAACTGGAGCAACATCTCTTAGCCAAATATCATCATACTCAAAAAAGCTTGTATGAAAGTCTTGCTCTTCAACAGATAAAGATATAAGTTGATCGGTAAATGCTTTGTTTTCGTTTAAATATTCATTAAAATAAATCAAGTCTTCATAAAATGGTCGATAATATTCATTCGATTTATCTGGTATTGCAGTAAAAATAATTCCATTATGTTTTTGTTCCATATTATTTACCTCACTTTTTAATAATGATTGAATAACTGATTTCAATAAGCCCACTACTGCCCAATTCATTTCTCTTTTCATTACAATTTTTAAAACGTGCACATTTCATGAATGGATTATAGCACGGAGAAATATTATATATTTATATAAAAAATATAAAGCCGTCGTTAAGCCGTAAACTGACTCTTGACAAGATTTTTAAATTTTAATCGTCGTACACAATGAAGGATTAGATGATTTTTTTATCAAGATTCAAATCCATTACTTCTGATAGAGCGTTTTGATTATATAAATTCACTAAATGCGTTTCTACCCCTATACAAATTGCTTCAAGCGGAAGATCGTTTGGATCCTGACCAAATGGATCCTCAATTTCACCCCCTATTGCTTCAATCCCTATAAATGCAAAACTTATAAACGTAGTTGCAAGTACTGTAAACCATCCAAGACTATCAACAAGGCCAATCGATAAAGTCCCGCAAAATATGAGCAGTAAAATTTTAATATGAGCAAAATATGCAAAAGGAATAGGCGTTGTTTTGATACGGTCACATCCACCCACAGCCGTAAGCAGAGTATTCAAATCAGCTTCCATATTAATTATTGCATTTGGATGAATTTGACCCGTTTTCAAACCTTTTGATAGTATAGTTTTTAACATGAAAACTATACTAATCGGTAAATGAATAGACTTAGCCAAGATTTCTCGTTCCTTCTCAGAACAAATATCAAACAATGATTTTATTTCAGATAAATCTTTTTCATCTCTCAAATGTCCTTTCGCTAACTTTGGAAAAGCAATTAATAAATGTGAAAATTTTAGTTTTTCCTTATCCGTATTTTCCTCTTCAGACTCCCAATAACATAAAAAACTAACTGCTAAATTTCTAGTACAAGCACCAATCATGCCAAATAACTTTCTACCTTCCCAATATCTATCATACGCAGTGTTAGTACGAAAAACTAACAGTAGACCTAAAGCCCCTCCAACAATTACCCAAGGAGTTTGATTAATTTTTATTTCTACATAATAATAATTAATCACAGTTACTATCGTTGAAACGCATATATATAATAAAATTTGCGGGAAAATATCTCTTATAACTGTCCCCTTTAATGTAAATATTTGATGTAAACTATTTTGATTATTGTAATGTACCATATTTACAAAAGCCTCTTCCCTTTTTAACTTTTTATCCTTTAAAATTACGAAAGTATACAATTAAATAGTAGAATCATAAACCCTATTATTATGAAACTGGTTAAAATTATTTCTTTCAATATCTTTACTCCTTTTTTACCAAAAGATAAAACATCTTTTTTTGATTTAAACAACTAATGTTCACTCTTCTAAATCACGACGCATTATTTTAGAATTTGCAATAAATAAAGCACTAATTAATACAAGAATTGCGCAAGCATATAACAATGAATCCATTGGACTATCATGGTCTATAATAATTAGACGAACAATAGCCGTAATACCTATATATATAAAATAACGTAATGGAAAATGAAAGTTCATTTGAAAATACTTTATAATCATTACGATGAATTCAAAATATAAAAAGAATACGACAATGCTATCAATTAAATGATAACTAGATTCCTCACCACTCAATTTCAGTTCTTGTATAAATTGAATGACTTCTTTCATAAGAAACACACTTAAAACAACTCCCAAACAGATCAAAGCTACATTTATAATGCACTGTAGAACGATAGGGAAAAACGAAAATACTATTTTAAAATTCTTCAACACAAATATTTTTCTCCTTTTCCATATAAAACAATCATGACAATATACTTACATTTGATTATCATTACATTAAAATTATACATTTATTTCTTATTACAGATGTTCAAACAAGACAAAATAAGTAAAGATAGCATTTCACCTATTTTGTCTGTAAAGCAACATAGCGAAACTATAATCGATTACTTCAATTGAATCGGTTGTTGCTGTGTAACACAATGTATCATTCCGCCATTTTTATAAAGCTCTCTCACATCAATGCCGACTACTTTACGATCCGGGTATAACTTCTGAATCGTATCGTTTGCGATTTTGTCATTTGGGTCATTATAATTAGGCACCAATACCACTTTATTCCCAATATAGTAATTGATATATGATCCCTTATAGTCGAGAGTTTTCCCATTTTCTAAAGTAACCTTTTCTTTACTAAGCGGTAAGTATTCATACTTATACTTCTGTCCTGAAGCATTTTTTGCATCTAGCAATGTATCCATATCTTTGTTTGACAAACCCCATTCCGCCAAGTCGTCTTCTTTCATCGTTACAATGGTAGATTTATCATGGAATTTAGCAAATCCATCAATATGAAAATCCGTAATATCTAAATTAGGCACTCCATCTAACCAAATAAAGTTTGTCACCCCAAGGTCACTTATATATTTTTCAATTTCCTTTTCTGATAAATCAGGATTTCTATTTTTATTCGTTACTGCACTTCGAGTTAATAAAGCAGTCCCATTGCTGTCTAATTCAATTGCGCCACCTTCAAGGACGAATTTCCCCCAATCAATTCTTTCAATCCCTAATTGTTTACTAACATTCTCACGTACACGGGCATCATTTTTATAAGGAGTTTTCTTCCCCCAACCATTAAATGCTGGATCTAATATTTTTAGATTTTTATTATTGTCATAAACAAAAATCGGACCACTATCCCTTGCCCACACATCATCAGTAGGAGCGATAAAGAAATCAACTTTATCCATATTCAGCCCTTTATCTATTAAAAGCTTATTGATTCGCTCTTTCTCCTCCTCATCATATGCAACAATGTGGACTTTTTCACCCTCAGTTAAAGCACTTGCCATCTTAATCCAAATAGGTTCAACTTCCTGCTTATACTCTTGACCATATGTGTATTCATGTGGCCATTGTAGCCATGTACCTTCATGTTTATCTTTTTCATCCGGCATCGTATATTTTCCAGCGTTTTTCTGTACCTCTACCTTTTCACTCTCTTTCCCTTTTGCATTTTCATTCCCCCCTTCAAAAGAACACCCACTAATAATCGTTGTAGATAATGTAGCTATTAAACAAAACTTTACTACTTTTTTCATTTTGCAACCTCCTGTTCATGTCTACAATAATGTAAGGCTTAACATAGTGTGAAGCTCAAGCTTTTTCATCAATGTAAAAATTACCAATTATTCTTCTGCATGATAATCACATAAGTTCAATACAAATAGATGACATTCACAAAACGCATTCCCTATATTTAACATTAATATCATTTAACTTCCTTCATAAATTTATTCTAATATTAATCCCCTCTCATACCTGCTTGTTCACTAAATAAAACATTACTAAATAAAAAAATCGGTATTGATAATTTCATATCAATACCGATTTTTAAATAATTATTTTCCTTCTATTAAATCTTTCGCCATCTTTCTAAACTCTTGATTAAATGTATCGTTCATTCCATTTTGTACGTTAGAGAAAAGAATTACAAAAATTCGTTTATCTCCATTAAAATTATTAAATGTATTCCATCCAGCTAATACTCCATGATTATGATTATAATCTGCATTAATGTAGAAACTAAATCCATACTTTCTAGCGGGCGATACAGTAAACATATCTGATAAACTTTGTTTAGAAAGCAATTTACCATCTATAATTGCCTCATCTAACCTTTTCATATCTTCAACAGTTGTATACATTTCACCACAACCATATAGCCAACTCATTCTTAAACGAGGCGTAGCTATTAACTCATTATCTTTTTTCGTATATCCTTCTGCTAAAAACATATCTCCTGGGAAAGTGGCACCCATCCCAGATTCATGCATTCCAACAGGAGTAAAAATGTTTTCTTTCACATAGTCAGCAAGTGGTTCATTTGTTATCTTTTCTACAATATATGCAAGCACCATATAATTATAATCTGTATATCTCCATCCCGTTCCTGCAGGAAATTCAAGCTTTTGAGATCCAATCCATGTTACTAACTTTAAACGTGATGCCGCATCAACTCTACCTTGTCCCTGCTCTGGCAATCCAGAAGTATGTGTTAACAAATTTCTTAACGTAATATTTTTATCTGCCGGGAATGACGGAATATATTTATTCACATTATCTTCTATATTCAATTTCCCTTTTTCTCTTAGCTGTAATATAGATATTGCAACTACTGTTTTTGTTATGGAACCGATGCGATATTTTGTTCTTGGCGTTGTTAAAATTTTATCTTTTACATTCGCATACCCGTATCCTTTTCGTAAAACCACATTATCTTTATCCGCCACGAGAACCGTTCCGTTAAACCCTTTATCTTTTAAATACTGATCTAGTTTCGTTGCTGCAACCTCATAACGTTTTTGTTGATTTACATCAACTTTTGGTTTATCATTTCCATCCTTATTCTTAGAATCTGAAAATGCCTTCAAATTATATTTCTTATCTTTATTTGCATATATTAGTGCAGCGACACTCCCACAAAAAATAGCAAAAATAAAAAAAACAATTAACCATTTCTTAAACATATAGGAACCCTCTTTTATCTAATTTCACTTTATACTTTTCCATTCTATTCTATATCTTTTAATTTTCAAACATTTTATAATCTATCTATCATTCATCATATTACACTAGATTCCTTTTTCTCACACTCAAATTTTGACTACTCTCTATTGTATTTCTTTTTTGTAAAATTTCCACCTTACAATCGGATGCATCCAACTTGAATTTCAATTTCTTATGTAACATTCGTTACACATTAGCCAGAATGGAGGTGTTAATTTGAAAAAGACCGATAAACGCAATCGTTTAGACGATATGATGTTTCATTATCGGGTAACAAAAAATAACATAGTTTCAATTGAATATTGCGGAAAACAGATTATGATTTTAAAAGGAAATGACGTTGAAAAGTTTTTAAACAAAATAACTCGGGCAAATAATGAAAAAGAAAAACAACTTATTATGGCTAAAATTACAGGTAACTTCAAAAGAGGAAATGAACGTTAATGAAAACGAATCTCATTTATAACTTAATTATACAACATATAAAAAAAGAAATGTCGCTCCCACGACATTTCTTTAGATTTTCTTCATAAAAGATTTACATTTTTAATATTCGTTTACTTTCACATAAACTCACCACTGAAATACAAACGGTGCTTCTTATTTAATTACACAATAAATGCTTCATTACGTCTTCAAGTAATACGTTCGGCTTTAAGGCCTCGTTTTCCGTACGCCACCCTATAAATCCATCTGGCCTTATTACTACCGCTCCTCCATTTTCTATCCCATATAAATTCCTAAAATTATTACTTTGATCGATGAAATCACCAGTTAAACCCACCTGATACACTTTTATCCTTACGCCTAATCGGGATGAAACAACATTTGCAGCTTCAGTCCAAACACTATGCCCTGCCTCAGTAAGTAATACAAAATTGCTACCAAATAGATCAAGTATAGAAACTTCTTTTCCTTCATAAGTTCCAAAAAAATGTGGCGCACGCGTTCCCGGGCGTCCGTTCAAATCAACTATATCCATTCTATGCGGAGTGTTACATTCGTCTATAATTGCTTCTGAGCAATACTGATAACCAGCAGTGACAGCTAAACTATCCATATTACTCAAATTACCTTCCTCTCTATTCGCTGCACGAAATAATATACTACTCGCATGGTCCGTCGTTAATTTTGCAACAGGATATCTCTCGTCATGATACGTTTCTAACAATTTGGGATTTGCTTTCCCTTTTATAACAGCCGCTAATTTCCAAGCTAAATTATGTGTATCTTGTATCCCTGTATTTGAACCGAATCCTCCTGTTGGCGGCATAATATGTGCTGAGTCACCAACTAAAAAGATGCGATTTTTCTGAAATTTCACCGCTGTACTTTCACTCGCTTCCCACGGCAAAATACTTAATATTTCTGGCTTAATATCCGTACTTCCAATTGCAGTTTGAATAATTTGTTTACAGCGTTCTATAGAGAAATCCTCTGGTCGCTCCCCTTTTACTGGATCATAAGCTACATGATAAATCCATTTACTTTCGTTATCGACTGGAATAAGCGCACCAATTACTTCTGGATGTACTATCATAGTAAAACCGAATGCGTCTCCTTTAATAAATCCACTCAAATCCGCTTCAAAATATATGTTCATATAATAACCACCGATTGTACCACGGCCCTCGGTTAGAATACCTAGCTGTTCCCGTATTTTACTTTTCGCTCCATCTGCTGCGATTACATAATCACAATATATGACACTCTCTTTTTCTGTTTTTCGATCTCGAATAGTTGCTATTACTCCGTGCTCATTTTGCTCATAAGAAACCAATTCATGATAAAAAGATAGTTCTCCGCCTAATGCTTTCGCTTCTTGTAACATCATCTCTTCTAAAGTAATTTGATAACAAGCAGTTTGTTTGGATGGGCTAATCTCTTCCACTTTACGAACTAACTTTTCGTTATTTTCATACTGAGTCGCCCTTATTTGTTCCAACTCTTCATTCTTTACCTCTGCTATCGTTTGAACCGCAATTCTCCCGTGACAATTCTCTAATGCTTTACCAACTAATCTAATTCCTTTTTCTAGGCCTAATTCTCGAAATAATTCCATTGTGCGAAATGTGATTCCACCTGCTTTCGGATGAATCGCAGTAGACGGATGCCTTTCTATAAGCACATAATCAATGTTATGTTTTGCAAGAAATAATGCAGACGATAATCCTGATAATCCCCCTCCAACAATTAAAACTGGTACATGTTTCGATTTCATACATTTTCCCTCCACATATATTCTTCTGAGCTCAGTGACATAAATATAATCAAAAAATCAACAAAAATATAGACTTATATTTCATTTTGAATTATCATATAGATAGATTACGCCCCAAATTTCTTTTTTCCTTTTATACATCTACAACTATGAGGACTGTGTATGAATAAAAGGAAAAAAAACAAAAAGAGCCTTCGTTATATAACGAAGGCTCTTTTTGTTTTTATGACAGTTAAATGGACACAATGTAATGAAGTCCTTACAATAGATTTCAAGGGGATCATTTACAATAAACGTATAATATTTTTAATTAACCTCACACAGAATACATATAAGTACAAGAAAATAATTAAAAACCAATTACAATTCAAATTTCAAAAACACACAAAAAGGAGGAGATACGATGACTAATAAAAACGAAACTGCTTGGAATTTAGAGAGTAGTTATACTGACCTGCCCAAATCATTTTTCACCGAAATCCCCCCAACTCCTGTACGCTCACCGGAGTTAATTAAACTAAATAATTCTTTAGCAATATCTCTTGGCTTTAATCCTGAGGAACTAAAAAAGGACGCTGAAATTGCCATTTTAGCTGGTAATACTATTCCAAAAGGAGCTCATCCACTAGCTCAGGCATATGCTGGACACCAATTTGGTCATTTCAACATGTTAGGAGATGGTCGTGCCCTTTTAATTGGAGAACAAATTACTCCTTCAGGCGAACGCTTTGATATTCAATTGAAAGGTTCTGGCCCTACTCCATATTCACGCCGCGGTGATGGCCGTGCTGCACTCGGTCCAATGCTACGCGAGTATATTATTAGCGAAGCAATGTACGCACTTGATATTCCAACTACTCGCTGTTTAGCAGTAGTCTCAACTGGCGAACCAATCTATCGCGAAACAAAGCTACCTGGAGCTATTTTAACAAGGATTGCAAGTAGTCATATACGTGTTGGAACATTCCAATACGCGGCAGCTCGCGGCTCAATCGAGGATCTCAAAGCGTTAGCTGACTATACGATAAAAAGACATTATCCAGAAATTGAATCTACTGAAAATCCATACGTTTCATTACTACAAGAAGTTATTAAGAGACAAGCAAGCCTCATCGCCAAATGGCAACTCGTCGGCTTCATTCACGGCGTAATGAACACTGACAATATAACGATTAGCGGTGAAACGATTGATTACGGTCCTTGTGCCTTTATGGATAGTTATGACCAAGGAACAGTATTTAGCTCTATTGATGTAAAAGGTCGCTACGCATATGGAAATCAGCCGTATATGGCTGCATGGGACCTTGCACGATTAGCTGAATCTTTAATGCCGATTCTACACGAAGATGAAGAAGAAGCGCTAAAGATTGCACAAGATGAAATTTCAAAGTTCAGTGTGCAGTACGAAAACAATTGGTTCCTCGGAATGAAGAAGAAATTAGGACTATTTAGCAATGAAGAGCAAGATCAATCACTTATTGAGAAACTTTTAAAAGCAATGGAAAAATATAAAGCAGATTATACAAATACATTCCGTGCATTAACTGACACTACATTAGAAAATGCACCTTTATTTGAAAGTCCCGAATTTAAAGAATGGTACGAGCTATGGCAATCTCGGTTAGAAAGACAAAAAGAATCGAAAGATGATGCATACAAATTAATGAAAAATAACAACCCAGTAATCATCCCTCGAAACCACCGAGTAGAAGAAGCACTAGAAGCAGCTGTTAAAAATGGAGACTATAGCGTAATGGAGAACCTACTTCAAGCTTTAGCAAATCCTTATGAATATTCTCAAGAACAAGCGGATTACTGCACGCCTCCAGCGCCGACTAATCGCCCTTATCGAACTTTTTGCGGGACGTGATTGTTTAATATGTAAAAAGGTGTGTTCATACAAATTGTGTGAACACACCTTTTTTATACACTTCCCTTTCAAAAAGATGCACTGAAGCAGATTGTAGTTATCCTTACTATATTTCACTCCCCCTGTCTTAAACTAAAAAATAAAACTAGTTTTATTCCAATTTTTTAATAGTAAATCTACTAAACAAATATTGAGAAATATAAAACCCCATTTCTAAATATTGTTATTTTTGATATCGTATTTTATAAGAATATTCAAAAAGCGAGGGGATTTCATGAACGTTCAATTACAAGGTAATGAACAAGTTACACAACTATTTAATGATTGGTATCGAGCTATATTACAACATCAAACTATCCATGCAACAAAACTAAAAAAAGATATCGAAGATAAAATCTCTAGTTCAGAAGAAGATACAAGCCTACTATTATATTATTCACTTTTTAATTTTAGATATACCGTTTTAACAGATGGATTAAATATTACTAAAGATGCCTTTAATAAAATTGACTCTTTCCCACTTCCAGAGAATGGCCTACTTTCTTATCATTATCATTTTTTCAAAGCCATTCACAACACAATTATTGGGGACTACAATACGGCAAAACACCTCTTCGAGAAAGCTAAGAAGCTGTTAATACACGCATCTGACGAATTAGAGAAGGCTGAATTTAACTACCGCTTAGCTTCCTATTATTATCAAACATATCAACCACTAGTAGCAATTCAAACTGTAAATGAAGCTAAAGAGATTTTTTCAAAACATATAAACCATGAAATTAATGTAGCTTTATGTGATAACATTTTTGGTTTATCTTGTATAGATTTAAAACAATTTGAACAAGCAGAAATAAGACTCAATTCAGCATTAAATATTCTACAGAAATATTCAGAAGAGACTTTATCATTAAGAGTGCGACACAATTTAGCTTGGTTATATGCAAGTCAAAATCTTCCAGAGTTAGCAATGCGTCATATTTCAGAGGTTACAACAAAAAAACCAAATCATTTTAAAGCACTTTTTATTGAAGCACGTGAATACTACAAACTAGGCGAATATGCCCAATCTAAAGGATTTATAGAAAAAGGATTAAGTATCTCTAATAAATTAGAAAACAAAGAATTTCAACATCGCTTCATGATTTTAAAAGCATTAAATAATAAAACTCCTATCAATGATTTAGAAATGATAATTTTGGAAGGAATTTCTTACTTTAAAATAGAAAACCTTTGGGAGTGTATACAAGAATACACCGATATTCTAGCAAATATATTTTATGAAAATGAAGACCATATAAAAGCTAGTAAGTATTTCCATATGGCCAATCAAGCAAGAAAAAAACATGAAGAAAAAGGAGCTTTGGTATAATGAAAAAAATCAAATTGAGCATCATAGGCTTAGCTGTTATGGGCATCACAACTCTTGGGTTAGGTCATACTTCCGAAACACCAAAAACACAGCAAGGATATGTTGCATTGAACATCGGGGACACTCCCGCACCACAAAGACCTGATTTTTTCAAATCCGTTGGCGTAAGTAAAGACTACAACCCAACAACTGCTGAGAAAACACTTTAAAAAGACCTTCTTAATCGAAGGTCTTTTTAAATACGCTTATGTAGTTAATATAATCTTATATTTTTTGATACAGTGCTTCCCATATGCCTCCGGCGGGGTTCGAACCCGCACTCCTTTCGTAAGCATAGGCTAAGGGGAACACGCTTCCCTACGGAATTTCACCGACAGGAGTTTCACCCGTCTCAGCTCATTTGCTTTTCGGTGCTTCTGAAACCTTCGCCTTGCGACCCGGTTCTACACTGTTTTCCGGCGCTCTTCCCTTCTAGAGCTACGGAGGCAGTTTTTCTTTCAAGCAAAGGGATATTTCTACAAAAATAGAAATATCCCTTTGTTTCATATGAAATCACTCTATTTCTTTCATCAAATCAGCAATCCCCCTGCTCCCCTCACTACCAACTTTCTCAAGTTCTTCTACAACTAATTTTCTTCTTTCCATAGAATGATTTTGACTTAATTTCGCTTTTCCTTCTATTTTATTTATCTTTATTTTAAACCCAACTATTCCCCTACTTAATCCTTCCATATAATTCGCATCTACATCATTCAGTGAGTAGGTACTCTTTGGATTTTCATATTTATGTACTAAATCTTGAAGAGAATCTATTAATTCCTGTTCATCTTCAACAATTTCTAACTCTCCATAGACATGCACCGCAACATAGTTCCATGTTGGTACTGCTTTATTTGTTTCATACCATGATGGAGAGATGTAACTATGTGGCCCTTGAAAAACAGCTAACACTTGTTGATTTCCACTATCTTTCCACTGCTCATTTGGACGTGCAAAATGACCATATAAAGTAAGTGTTTCCCTATTTAACAATAACGGCAAATGCGTTACGTATGGTGCTCCGTTATGTTGAGAAAATAAAGTCGCAAAGCCATTTTGTTCAATAATTTCGTACTTCGTCTCTTCATCTTGTATAGTGAAATGTTTTGGTATGTACATAAGTGTCCTCTTTTCTTTTCTTTTCTTATCTTCTTATTTCCCATTATATTTACGAGATTTATTATTTGGCAGGGACAGATTGTAATTGTTTTATAAGGTCAGTTCATATAGTAAAACCTCTTCTTCAAAAATAATAGGTGGCATTATATGATTTCTGCCACCTTAGTCTATTTTCTTATTGATACAAACTCCCTTATTCAACTATCCTTCATAGCTTTTTCTAATACAGTTTCAATGAATTCCGTTTTGCCTAAGCTATAACCTCTGAATATGCGTATCCTTAAAATCAGTCTCATATTTCAATCCATACCCAATCATTCGATCCATCCCAATATGTGCTGTCCATATTAAACCAACCATTAAAATCGTATCCACCTTAAAATAGACCCCTATTAAAACAAGTAATATGGATATGATATATGTGTGAAATAGATTATAAATTTGTGCACCAACACGTTTGTTAATGGCGTACGCCACCATTGCTAAATCAGGTGCAAAAAGTAATACGATAAATAATAACCAGCTAAATCCACATAATGCATATATATAAATCGTAGCTAATAAGACGACCAATCCTTCAAAATGTATAATTCGTTTCTCCAAACTTCATCATTCCTTATCTTTTAACTTAAAAATTTTATTCGGATTTAAAATATTTTGCGGATCAAGAGCTTTCTTTATTTTCTCCATTACCAATAGTGCCGCACCATGTTCTTCTTCTTGATACTTCTGCTTCCCTATTCCAACGCCATGCTCTCCTGTACACGTTCCGCCACGCTTAAGAGCATACAGTACTATACTTTCGTTTATTTCATCTGCTTTTTTCACTTCATCTTTATCGTTTGGATCAATCATTAAGAGCACGTGAAAATTCCCGTCTCCTACATGGCCAAGAATACCACCAACAAGACCAACTTTATCTAATGTCTCTTTCGCATGTTGTATTGCGCCAGCTAATTCTGAAATTGGAACACAAACATCCGTACTCATTAGCTTTTTACCAGGATAACTATGAACGTAAGAGTATGCTAAGTTATGTCTTGCATCCCACAATTTATTTCTCGCCGCTGTTTCAGTTTCAAAAGCGACTTCTTTACATTTATGATCAAAAACAATTTCCTTCGTAAACTCGATATCTTGCGTTAGCCCTGCTTCATTTCCGTGAAACTCTAAAAACAGTGTTGGTTCTTCTCTGTAATTTGTTTCATTATAATGATTTACTTGTTTCATAGATAGTTCATCAACGAGCTCTATTCTCGCAATTGGAATACCAGCTTGCAGTATATTAATAACAGCTTCTACTGCATCATTTATAGTTGGAAACGATGCTCTCGCAGCCATAACATGTTCTGGTATGCCGTATACTTTTACTGTTAGCTCTGTAAAGCATCCAAGCGTACCTTCTGATCCTACGAAAATACCATTTAAATGATAACCTGATGATGACTTCGCCGCTAAATTGCCAGTATGTATCACTTGTCCATCAGCAAGTACCACTTCTAAATCACGAACTTGATCACGCATTACGCCATACTTAACCGCTGTCGTTCCGCTCGCGTTTGTAGCAGCCATGCCTCCTAACGTTGCATCTGCGCCTGGATCTACACTAAAAAATAGACCATACTTTTTTAATTCTTTATTGAGCTGAGAACGAGTCACTCCTGGTTGTACTTTCACAAGAAAATCTTTCTCTCTTATTTCAAGTATTTTGTTCATTAATGAAAAATCAACCGTAATCCCCTTTTCATACGGAATTATATGGCCCTCTAAACTGGAGCCTACTCCAAATGGAACGACAGCCTTTCCATGCAGACTCGCTACTTTCATAATCTCGCTAACTTCTTCAGCCGTTTTTGGATACACAACTACATCCGGCAAACTACTAGTATGGTAAGATTCATCTTTACTATGTAACTCTCTTACTGTCTTATTAACCACTACTTGATCTTCAGGAAGTACATCCTTTAATTCATTTACTAAACGTTCAATTGTTATTTCCATTACGTACTCTCCTTTTATATTATTTACGCCGCATTAATTATACCATTTTTATACAAAATAATCAGAATAGTAAGATTCATGTAATTTTATATATAAAAAAGAACTTGCAGTTTTTCTATGGCTAAATTTACAGCTGATGAAAAAATACAAATCGTTCTACGTTATTTGAACGGAAATGAAAGTTATCGAGAAATGGGTAGAGCGATCGGTATAAGTGGCACAATCATTTTGAATTGGGTAAACCAATATAAGCAGAATGGTGTGGAAGCTTTTCTAAAACGATGTACAAATTACACACAACAATTTAAACTAGACGTACTAAACTTTATGATTGAAAACGGTATGTCCTTATTTGAGACGGCAGCTATCTTTAACATTCCTGCCCCTTCAACGATTTCTGTTTGGAAAAAACAACTCGAAACACAAGGAATTGATGCCCTTCAATCTAAGAAAAAGGGGCGTCCATCCATGAAAAAAGATTCAAATAAACAATTAAAACAAGCTTTAGCTGAAGGGTCAGTCGAAGCACTTGAAGCACGTATTAAACAGCTTGAAATGGAAAATGAGTACTTAAAAAAGTTGAATGCCTTAGTTCAAAACAAGGAAAAGTCACTAAACAAGACAAAGCGCAAGTAGTCTATGAATTAAGGTATAAATATTCGGTGAAGGCACTCGTGGAGTTAGCTAATATTCCACGAAGCACGTATTATGATTTAGTAAAGAAAATGAATCGCCCAGATGTAGATGCCGATTTGAAAGCTGATATTAAAGCGATTTATGAGGAGAATGAAGGTCGTTATGGCTACCGTCGCATTCGTGATGAGTTAACGAATCGTGGTCAGAAAGTGAATCACAAAAAGGTGCAACGTATTATGAAAGAGCTTGGATTAAAGTGTGTTGTGCGTATGAAGAAATATAAATCCTATAAAGGGAAAGTCGGTAAAATTGCACCCAATATTTTAGAGCGTAATTTTTATGCAGATGTACCGAATCAAAAATGGGTAACAGACATCACAGAGTTTAAATTGTTTGGAGAAAAACTGTATGTATCACCTGTATTAGACTTGTATAATGGTGAAATTATTACCTATACAATTGGTTCTAGACCGACGTATTCACTTGTTTCAGAGATGTTAGAGAAAGCATTAGAACGTTTACCTGAAAACCACCAGCTACTGATGCATTCGGATCAAGGATGGCATTATCAAATGAGACAGTACGTCCGTACACTTGAATCAAGAGATATCGTACAGAGTATGTCTCGAAAAGGAAACTGTTACGACAACGCAGTAATAGAGAATTTCTTTGGGATTATGAAGTCGGAGTTCCTCTATATAAAAGAATTTGAATGTATAGAGCATTTTAAAATAGAATTAGAAAAATATATAGATTATTATAATAAGAAACGGATTAAGGCAAAATTAAAAATGAGCCCGGTACAATACCGGACTCATTTGGATCAAGTAGCCTAATGAAATAACCGTGTCTAACTTTTAGGGGTCACTTCATACAAGTTCTTTTTTATAAAACTACATTTTAGACGATTTCTTCAACAAAATCATAAACCAAACTAAAGTAAATGCCATCATAGAATGAGAGAACCCTACAATATAAGTTAACCCTTTAAAGTCCGCTCCATTTAGTTGAAGAAGTCCTCTCGCTGCCAACGAACCTAACATTAAAGTTAATGCGATATTATGTAAAATAAACCAGTTATTAAATCCTTTCACTTCATGAAAAGCGAATACTTTTGCTAATCCTAAAGCAATTAAAAAGAAGAAAAAGCCAAGTACTAACGTATGCGTATGCAAAAGATTTAATAGTGTAGATCCTATTATCCCTTTAAATTTCCCGTACTCCCTAGCGAATATTCCTGATAGTAAACCAATAATTAAATAAGTAAACGATGCGTTATATAATTTCTTCATTATGTACCTCCTTAAGTAGAATGTGTAGTGTGTCATATTTAGTAATAATGATAGTTATATAGTAAAAACTCCTAGTTTCCTAGGAGTCATTGTATATGCATCTCACTCTTTCCAGTTAATCCTAATTATAAAATATCCTTCTATGCAAAACAATCGAACTTTATGTGAACAAGTAACTCTCAATAAAAATAACTTGCACTTTTATTTTGCACAATCCATACTAATTGTTATAACTTTTAAAGGGGGTGCAATAGATTGATAGTTCTTGAAACTGAACGACTCACTCTTCGCTGGTTTGATATAAAGGACGCTCCATTTATTCTCGAATTAGTAAACGATCCTGCATGGATTCAGTTTATCGGTGATAAAGGGGTTAAAAACTTAGAAGATGCAAAAAATTACATCTTAAATGGACCCGTCGATATGTATAATAAAACGGGCTTTGGTCTTTACTTAGTGGAACGAAAAGAAGATCTTACTCCACTTGGTATGTGTGGTCTTATTAAAAGAGATTCATTAGAAGACGTTGATATCGGCTTCGCCTTTTTAGAAAAATTCCGTTCCAAAGGATATGGCTATGAATCAGCTGCTGCGGTAATGGAATACGGTGTACAAAAACTAGGAATGAAACGAATTGTAGCAATTACTTCTATAGATAACACTGTTTCAGGAAAGCTTTTAGAAAAAGTAGGATTACGATTCGAGAAAATAATTTCAGACTCAGAAGAAGATCTGAAATTATTTGGGTATAACGCATAATAAAAAAAGGTCGCCATTCACGGCGACCCTTTTACTATTTCACTTCTACCGTATAAGTCCCTGTTCCCCCGCCGTACTGATATACATGTAAATAATACTTCCCTGGATGCGTATAGTAACTACCTACTAATTTATTTCCTTTCATTATAGATAGATAAAACAAAAATTATCACATGCATCTATCCATCAAAATAAAAGCATTTTATTAAAATACATTTAATATCCCAATGGATTTATGTTAATATTTTAAATATTAACATAAATAAAACTACCTGCTTTTCATACGAAACTCTTTAAACTTTAACGTGCAACTTATTTTCAGTTGAATATGGCATATGAAATGGGGTTGAGAAATTTATAAATCACTTTCTTTTTATACTGAAATTTTGTTGAAATAAAATATAAATAAAGGGAGCCTACAAACGATGAATGTATCTTTAATTACACCTACTACCGATTTACAAGAAGAATACTTAGATTTTTATAACGAATGGAAAAATAGCGGCGAAACAATGATTCCGTGGGTTATCTCAAAAGACCCTTCTAATTTCACGGCAATGATTCAAGAATTACACGACGCACATAACGGAATAAATATACCTAAAACATGGGTACCAGATTCTACTTATTGGCTCATTACAAATGAAAATAAAGTTTTGGGAGCAGTTAATATTCGTCATAGTTTGACGGAGCATTTATTTAATGCTGGCGGCCATATCGGTTATGGCATTCGCCCTTCTGAAAGAAAAAAAGGATATGCTACGAAGCTACTCGAGTTGTCATTAGAGAAAACGAAGGAATTAAGCATTACGAAAGCACTTGTCGTTTGCGATGAAGTGAATACAGCTTCAGAGAAAACGATTTTACATAACGGCGGTCTCCGTGATGAAGATTTCACTGAAGAAGATGGTAATGTTGTGAGAAGGTATTGGATTGAGCTCTAAATAATCAAAAACAAGCCAGAAAGTGATTACACACTTTCTGGCTTGTTTTATCCCGCTATTCGCCGGGCAGTATAACTCCCGATTGGTGAAGGCTAATAATCAGTGGGGGATGAACAAAACCCCCACTGATTAAAGTTTCACTTTATACTACTTCTATTTCAAACTGCACTGTAATACCACTCGGATCTACTACCGTAAATCCATTTGTAGTTTCATTTATTTCATGTTGTTTTTCTATTAATCTTTCTTTCACTTCATCTAACGCTTCTTTGTGTGGTAGTACAATGGTATATACTTTTAATCCAGTTGTATGTGCTGGTGGGTGCGGGTTATTTACCCCGTTCCAAGTATTTGCACCGATATGGTGATGATACCCACCTGCCGAAATAAATAAGCAATCATCTTCACGCTGTTGCACTTCAAAGCCTACTGTTTCTACATAAAACTCGTGTGACTTCTCTACATCAGATATTCGTAAATGTACGTGCCCAACGATAGTGTCAGCAGGTAATCCATCAAACTCATAATTAACGAGCGTTGCTAATTCTTTTAAATCAAGTGGCGTACTTCCTCCTGGTCCTTCTTCCCACTGATCACGCGGACGGTCCGCATAAATCTCGATACCGTTCCCCTCTAAATCTTGTAAATAAAACGCTTCGCTATACGTATGATCACTTGCGCTATTAAATCTTGAAATTGGTAAAATCTCATTTGAATATGTATAACGCCCTTCTTGCTCAGCTGGACTATCAATTACGTTCTTATTACGAATCACACCAAATAATGCCGAAGCAAAAGCCTCACGAGTCGGAACTAAAAAGGCGACATGATATATACCCGTCGTACGTGGTTCTTGAAGCGCTGCATCTTCTAACTGCTCAAGTACAAGTAGCGTATTCTTACCACCTTTTCCTGCTAAATATGCTTTATTCCCCTCTTGCTTAATTACTTCTAAGCCTACTACATTCTCATAAAAAGCGATTTGACGCTCTAAATCTTTCACTTTAAATTCAACATGACCAATACGTGTTTTTGGATGAATTTGTACCATGAATAACTTCCTCTCCAGTTTCCTTTAGTTTTTTATATAAGTTGATAGGCAATAGCCCTATTCAACGAATACACCTTAATTTTGTTTTTTTGTAGCATCAACTTTTAGCCATTTTTTCGATATTTCGCTTAATTTTCCATCTTGTTCTAATTCTTTTAGCGCCTTATTTATATCTTCTAACTTTTCACTCTTTTTTGCAAATGGAAATGCGATCTCTCCCCATTCAAGTGGACCAAATCCCACTTTCACATTATCTAGTTTCGCCTTCGTGATTGTTGTTTCCACTTGAACTTTATCATTATAATAAGCATCGACACGCCCCAGCCCTACTTCATTCAATTCCGCTGTTGGATCTTCTGAGAACGTTTTAATTGTAAAGGCATTATCTTTGTTTAATGCTTTTAACTCTTGTTCTCCTGCTGTGCCAAGCCCAACTCCTACCGTCTTTCCTTTTAAATCTTCTAGCGACTTAATTGTTTTATTATCTTTCTTCACCGCGAAAACAGAGCCTGAATACACATATGGAATTGAAAAGTCATATTTCTTTTTTCTTTCCGGAGAAACTGATAGTTCATTTGCAATCGTATCAATACGGCCTGAATCTAATAAACCGAATAATCCTTCAAAATCAGAAACATTCCATTCCACTTTATATCCAGCCTTTTTAGCAGCTGCTTCAATAATTTCAGCGTCAAACCCTTTTACTTTCTCACCTTCTTTAAAAATAAATGGGCTACGCCCTGCAGAAGTCCCAACTTTCACTACTTTTTCATTTGTTTTTTCGCTCGCTTTATCCGAACCACAAGCTGATAAAACTCCAACTGATACTGTTAATGCTAATGTTAGTAATAATGATGATTTCCTCATAACTCTTCCTCCTAAATAACGAAATGATTGCCTTCTTCAGAAGCATTTAGTTGTCGTAAAAATTTTTTCGTACGCTCATTTTTGGGATTCCGAAAAATTTCTTCTGGTGTTCCCTGCTCTACGACAATGCCATCAGCCATAAATATAATGCGATCTGCCACCTCTTTCGCAAAATTCATTTCATGTGTAACAATAACCATCGTTATATGTTGCCTTGCCAAATCTTTAATAACTTGTAGTACTTCATTCACTAATTCTGGATCAAGCGCTGAAGTCGGTTCATCAAATAGTAATACAGCAGGATTTAAAGCCATTGCTCTAGCTATCCCAATTCTTTGCTGTTGCCCACCTGATAACATTGTCGGATAAAAATTTTCTTTATCAGCTAAGCCTACTTGCTTTAATATTTCTCTCGCTATTCTCTTTGCCTCTTCGTCACTCTTTTTCTGCACAACCGTTAATGGTGTTGTAATATTTTGCAATGCTGTTTTATTTTTAAATAAATTATAGTTTTGAAAAACCATTGCTGTTTTTTTGCGTAATTTTATTATTTCTTTTTGATAAAGTTTTTTCGTATGAATCTCTAAATCTTCAATTCTAATACTGCCATCATCCGGTTGTTCTAATAAATTTAAACATCGTAGTAATGTCGATTTCCCTGAACCAGAAGGTCCAATGACTACTACCACTTCCCCTTTTTTGACAGTAAGTGAGATTCCTTTCAGCACTTCATTATGTTTGTAAGACTTATACAAATCTTTTAGCTCAATCACATATATCACCTCATTTCTCTTATAAATACGGTGCATCAAGTTTCTTCTCCAACTTTTTCTGCCCCCAGCTGATTACGATTGTAATAATCCAATACACAATCGCTACCGCTAAATAACTTTCCATATAACGATACGATTGCGCAGCTAGCATTTTCGCTTGTGCTAATATTTCAGCCACTCCAAGTGCAAAAGATAACGAAGATTCTTTTAACAATCCGACAAAATTATTTCCAAGTGCCGGCACTGCTACACGAATAGCCTGCGGAAAGATAATTTGTCGCATCGCTTGTGCCTTTGTCATTCCAACTGATAAACAAGCATCCATTTGTCCTGATTCTACAGCATTTAATGAACCTCGAATGATTTCTGACAAATAAGCAGCATTATTTAAACTGAGACCAATTAAAGTTGCTTGCATAGCTGTAAGCACTGTAAAAGTCGGAAAAATTTGTGGCAATCCGAAATACAGCACAAACAATTGAACTAATAACGGTGTTCCTCTAAAGAAAGAAATATACACCCTGACAATTGGATATAAAAATTTCGTTTTATTTTTTGTAATGATTGCCAAGCCCACTCCTATAACGAAAGAAATAATCATTGAAACAACAGTAATCCCTAAAGTTATGTATACATATTTAAATAATTGCGGAAAACTTTCTAAAAAATACGTTACATCAAATTTCACCCTATCCCCCCTCTCTAAACAAAAAACTCTTCTTACACATATAAGAAGAGTTGAATGTTAATCCATTTCCCTTCATCTCCCAAACGCCTTTTACGTTTGCTGGAATTAGCACAGTGCTTTTTTAGCCTGTTGCTGAGATTTCACCGGGCCAGTCCCTCCACCTCTCTTGATAAGAAAACCAATAAATTTTTCCATTTATTTAGTTGTTATTATGAAGAATACAGCTAAATTAAAACAATGTCAATAGGAAAACTAAGAATTAAATCCCACTCTTCTTCGGAATTACTATTCTTAATAAACTATACACAAAAAGCCATTATTTCTATCAAACTTAGAAATAATGGCTTCATTTTTATTTTTATAGCTTATAATATTTATTTCATCTTATGTACTTCTGCAACTAACTTTCCGCCCTGAATGCCCATATAAAGCTTAACAGGAGCATCATTCGTATTTTCAAATACTAAGTCTAAATATGGATACGCAATTGTAGCATCTCTTCCCTGCGGGACATAACCTACTGTTTTAGAATGTGTAGTTCTCTCTACCATTTTTAAACCAGCTTGATCTGCTGCATTGTATAGAGTTGATGATGTTTGACAAACGCCACCACCATAACCATCTACTAATTTACCATCTACAATTTCTTTACCTAATTGATATCCTTTATCTGGCGTTGTATCACCGATTAATGCATTAAAAGAGAAACTGTCTCCTTTTGCTAATACAACTCCATTTATGCTGGCTGCTGACAAACGAATATTCTCAATACGGCCACCTGCTGAGCCACCTAAATTCGTTTCATATCTACCAATTACCGTGCCACTTCCTTGCGCATCACTTAATGTTGCGGTAGGCTTTTTCTCAACGATAGGTAACTGATATGAAGAATCCCACATACCTACATTTAATAATTTGTCTACTAATTCTTTTTCCATTAATTCATAAGAAGGCTTTCCTTCTTGCCATGATCCATCAGGCGCTATACGTGAAGGGACCATCTTTTTGTCAACGCTTTTCCCAACTTCACCAGCAACCTTCGTTACCGATTTTTTGAATTTCGCCTCATCTTCAAAATACCCTAAGCTCGATAAGTCTATTTTCTTCACTTCAGTACCAGTACGCCCATCCACTAAGCTAATTGAATCCTGTACATCAGCCTTGGCCTCTACAACGTTCCCACCAAAATCACTTACTAATGCCACATCACTTACTTTTGTTCCACAACCACTTACTACAGCTACACATAGCACCCCTACTAATATACCCTTTATTTTTCGGAACAATATACTCTCTCCTTTTCCCCAACATTATTTCTTATGTATTATTTCATTTTTATGTATGTTTTGTTACAATCATTTTACAATATATTTAGAAAATGTTACAAGTTATTTTTTACTCTATTTAAATTACTCTTTTCTTTTGTAAATGTCTATACATATTTATATAAATTTTTGAGTTTGATAAGATTGTAACTTTTATGCAACCTATCTCCATCCAGTATATACCATTAAACAGATGAAATACAAATGTAAAACTCTTTCATTTCAGCGTATGTAGGTATTTGCCGTGCCACTACTCCGCTTTTGCACATACATTATGATGAATTTAACCTATTATAAAGAAATGGAGGATGTTTTTATGTATCCCTACAATCCTTATGATCCATATAACCAATATGGTTACCAACCTCAGTATGATTTACAAGCACAATACGAACAATATATTGACCAAACAGAACAAGTTAATCCATATGATCAAAATCGACAATTTCAACTTCCTATCTCTTTTCCTGGCACTGGAAACCGTCAACTAGAACGACGAGTAAATGAGCTTGAACAAAGAGTACGTCAACTAGAAAACACAGTTGAGCGCCATACACGTAGATTAAACCGCTTAAATCAGCGTTTACGTACAGTAGAAAATAGACTAAACATTCCATTTTCAGCATTAGAAGACGGATTTTAATTTCGAAAATAACAAATATATAAGGAAGGGACTCCCCCTTCCTTATATAAATTGACGAAAGTTTTTTCCATCTCTATACTGATAAGAGTTAATGAAATGAAACAAGGTGATAAATATGGATTTTGAAATAAATTTTCTTTCCTTTTATGTAGTACAAGTTGAAGGAAAAGGTGAAGCAGTTGATAAACGCTATAAACATTTTCAAACATTAGACGCTGAAGAGTATGAAGATAGCTCTTTAAAAGAATTTTTGAATGGTGAATTATTAAAAATTTCAAAGCGAAAAGTAGAACGTCACGCAAAAACAGAACAAGCCCCAACAAAGATTGGTCGCTTTATTGTAGAAGAAGGGCACGAACTCGATTCAAACCCTCATTACAACTTATTTAATCGTATTCGTTTTGCAGAAACAAAAGAAAACTTCAAAGATATGAGCGAACCTCTCGTTTATACATACCTTGACACAAGCGCTGTACGTGGTGGTGTATTTTTAATCGCTCAAGCAAAACTACGCAAATACTTTGATGATCCATTCGTATTCGTAATGAAATGTGACTTCGAACCAAAGGTTGCTTCCATTTCTGATGAATCAACGCTTATTCGTAACGTTGAAATGGCCATCACAACAAAGAATATGAAATCTATCCAATACCCATACATGCCTGAAGAAGGTATGGTGGAGCCTGGCGAACTAAAAATACACCAAGCATCACACGCCCGCTACTTTGAGGACTTCTTAAAATTCGTCGAATACGAGCGCTCTATGCCTGAAATTATGAAAACACAAGTAATGGACATGGTATACGACCAAATTGAAGATGTATTTGAAGAAGGTACAGAAGAACGCGAACAGTTCGACCAAGCGATGGAAGTATGGGCTGCCAGTCCAAAACGTGAAATCATGGAACAGTTTTCAACAGAAGAAGTAATGGAAGCTACTGCTCAAATCGTCGAGCACGCCCCTGAAGTAGAATTAAAGCTAAAAGCGGATCATATCTCTGTGAAGGCTTTGCTTGCTGATTTCGGAGACCTAATACATATTGCAAAGGTAAACGACCGATATGTATTAATGATTGAAGCAGACACACTTACGTTCGAAAAAGGATTCTCTCCAATTGAGTTTTTGAAGCCGGATGAATTGCAAGATGTGATTGAGCGGATTGAGAATAAGCAGCAGTATAGTTATGGCTCAGGAGAAATCGAATAGAATAATGTAAAAAGGCAACTAAAATAACAATTATGTGTCTACACGCGTGACCATACAGTACTTAAATTTTCGGTTCTATCACTGAATAAATGCTTCCATATAACTATTTTTAACTGAGCGCTGTGAACAAGCGCTCTTTTATTTTGGTCACATTTACGTGTCTATTTGGTGGTCACTAAAAGTATATGGGTACTAACACTTTCTACTATTTGAGTTTTTGAAGCCGGATGAATTGCAAGACGTGATTGAGCGGATTGAAAAGAAATAGGGATACTAATATGTTTGTGTGATTTAAAGAAACAAGATATCATTTTATCGATTTAATTTTACAATTTGCTACTTCCCCCCCTCTAAACCCATATACATAAGATAATATATCTATTTGGGAGGTGCAGGGTTTTGTTCTTAAATCAAAATCCACAGCTTGCTTCGTATGAAATAGGAGATTGATCATATGGTGACCTTAATGTTCGCACTTGGGGAGAAGGAGCTTCGCTTAAATTAGGTAAGTTTTGTTCCATAGCCGACCATGTAACAGTCTTTTTAGGTCGCGAACACAGAACAGATTGGATTAGTACCTATCCATTTAATGCAAAAGTTCCCGTGGGTGCGGGGTTTAGCGATCATCCCAAAACTAAGGGCGATGTAATCATTGGTCATGACGTTTGGATAGGCAGTGGCGCTATGATTATGTCTGGAGTCAAAGTTGGTTCGGTATCGCTTCTCACCAGAAGTGATTGAAGAACTTCAACAAATTTCCTGGTGGGACTGGGATATATCTACTATCACGGCGTCTTTACATTTTCTTCTTTCAGATAATGTAAGTGAGTTTATTCGAGAATATAAAGAATGATCAACTCACTTAAAAAGTAAATACTAAAAAACTCCTATATCTATAAATGGAATAGGAGTTTTTACATTGCTCACTAATAAATTCTCCTCATAACAAGGACTAGCCTTAGCTACCTTAATACATTTACGTTACCTTTCCCTCTTCCTCCACCTTCTTCATCTCAGCCAAATACCTAAGCTGCCTTTCCGCCTTTCTAACCGCCGTAGGAAAGTGAATCTTCAGAAGTTCTACTGCAGATTCACTTATATAATATCTTTCCGTTATACTTTCCCACGTGTCACTACTTTCAAATACACTCCATACAAAAGGACGCTCTGTATTTTTTCTCAGTTCTTTAAACACCCATTTTCGCATCCTTTTTTTCGCTTTTTCTGTTAGTTTTCCGTTCTTTACAAGTTCAAGCTCACCATGTCTCTTGTATCGCTTATTAATATCTCTCTCACTATATGCTTTAAGAAATATATTCGCTGTATTCTCAGCATCTGCGAAAGCACGATGTTGCCTACCTTCCCATGTTAAACCGAGCTGCTCCACTGCAAATTGTAAACTTGGTGTATGCTCAAATAATTCTTCATATGCCTGGAAAACAAATTTTTGCACATCAAATCTGCTCTCTTTTTCCATACATGGGCATTCTATACCGTATAATGTACAATCTTGAGATAGAAAACGATAATCTTCTTTTCCCCATGAAATAAATATAGAATCTTCTCCGATGAACTGAATAAATTTCTCTATAATTTGAGGGAATTTCTCTGCACCAATTAAATCTTTCTTTGTAATTCCAGTTAATTTTGTTGTATGACGAGTTAATGGGGCACTTGGTTTTACTAACTCTGAAAATTCTCCAATAACCTTCATTGTACTCACATCTATTTTTACAGCTCCAATATCAACTATTTCTGACGGATCTTCTGATTTATACGGCCTAAAATTCCTTTCAATATCAAACACAATGAAGTGTGTAGCGTTTTTCAATTTGTATACCTCTTTCTAATTCCTATTAATATGAAAAGCCTAATTAACAGCTTCACTTTATTTTCAGTATCTATTTATACATGCAGTTTATACATTTAATACATTTAATACATTTAATACATTTAATACATTTAATACATTTAATACATTTAATACATTTAATACATTTAATACATTTAAATATAAATCGAAAATTCAGTCTTATTATCATATGTAAATAGGAGGACCTTCAATAAAAACGCAAAAAAAAGAAGGGCAAGCCCTTCTTTTTTCATAATTACTTCTTGTTTACGTTTGTAGCTTGAGGTCCACGGTTACCTTGTTCTACTTCGAAAGTAACTTCTTGACCTTCTTCTAAAGATTTGAAGCCGTCGCCTTGGATAGCTGAGAAATGAACGAATACGTCTTCTCCGCCTTCAACCTCGATGAAACCGAAACCTTTTTCTGCGTTAAACCATTTTACTTTACCGTTTTGCATTTAAAAAATCCTCCTACAATGTACCTATATGTACATATTCATTTTCAACCACTTTACAATAATACATCATATATTAAAAAACTGCAACCCCCAAGGAGATTTAACATTGCTATCCTCCTCGGAAGTTACAGCTCATTTAAATCTCTATATTATTAAAAGTAAAATGGTTTAAAGTAACTATATCATATCAATATAATAAAAGTAAAGTTTTTTTAAGCTATACAGCTTTTTTCTTCCATTGCATCTCTTTTAATTCACCTGATCCAGCTACAACATAGCCTTCTTTTTCATTAACAATGCGCCAACCATGCCCTTTAACCGAATCACATACTGTAACAATTCCTTCTTCAAGAAGCACACGGCAAACGGTACTAATTCCCGCCTTATTTTGCGTTGACGTTGTATATAACACATGTTGATCCACACTTAAATCTAAATAACTACTCGCTTTTTGTTCACTTTGACATGTATGCCAACCTATTTTATCACTTTCGATACTCTCATCTATTCTGCAAAAAGAAATATTCCCGCTAATTCCCTTGCACGATCCACTTGCCGATACTAAATAGGAATTATGTATAGTCAACGCAGAAATCATCTGATTCATCGCTATTTTAATCCTTTTTAATTTACGTGTCTCTAAATCAAAAAGCCAAACACCACCATATTTAGTATGTATTTTCGTACCGATAAATAAGTAATGTTTATATAAAAATAATGATCGAATAGATGGTGCCTCGCTACCGTAATTAAGAAATGGCTGAATAGTCTCCCATGTGGAACCAAAATTATTAGAATGATACAGTGTTTTATCTCCATGAGCAATTACTGTTCCATTCTCATTACTACATACATTCCAACTCGTTGCTTTCGTTGGAAAGCGCTGGATCGTCCACGTTTCTCCACCATTCATACTACGAATAAAAACTCCTTCGTCTCCTACTCCGTAAACTACGTTACCTTCACTATGTAAATCTCGAATTCGTTTTTGGAAACCAGTTAAAACCTGTTTCCATTCTCCATCTTTTTCAATGAATAAACCATTATATGTAGTAGCTAACAAAAGCTTCCCATCTCTTAACTTTGTAATAGCAGTTGCACTTAACATTGTTTCCACGTTGACACTCCCATTCCTAGAACTTCTCGGCAAAAGCAATTGCAAAATCACTGCATTTTTCAACATCATCTTTATCTTCTGGAGCTAATTCAATTTTCAATCCTTCTTGTACAAGTTCTGCCCCGCATTTTACAAGACGTTCTTCAAATATCGTTACCGCTTCACAAAACAGTTCATACGCTGTATCACCTGATCCAAAAACAGCCACTTTTTTACCCGTTAAATCTATATTTTCTAACTCATCATGGAAATCTTCCGCTTCAAATGGTAATTCACCATCACCCCACGTATAAGATCCTAAAATGATTCCATCATAAGCTAATAATTCTTCAGCATCCATACCTTCCATCTCTTGCAATACTACTTCATGATCAAAGGCATCTAAACTTACTTTAATTAAATCAGCAATACTCTCTGTATTCCCTGACATACTTGCATACGCTATTAAAATTTTCGCCACTTTGACATCCCCCTTTTACAATAAATGATTCTCATTCTCATTCTCATTATATTAATAATGATAATCAATTTCAATTATATTTTTGTTATTTTATTTTATTCCATAAAAAAAGAACAGATGACTATACAATCATCTGTTCCTTTTTATTACTTTTTAAAAATACCAAATGGTTTTCCAACTGGTAATACAACTTTTTCGAAGTGTGTATTTAACACAGCTGCTGCTGAACCATAGAAAGATAATAATGAAATACATAGTTCAGAATACGCTGCTAAATTATGCATTGCGTGCGGCATAACACCTAAAGTACTTAATGAAAGACCGATAAATAAGAAATCAATAAGGACGAAAATCATAAATAATACTTTATGTGTTTCCATTGCACCAATTGTCATAAAAATCGTGAAAATCAAGTATCCGATAAAGGCTACACCAAGCTGTTTTGAATCTGCAGTTTGGGCTAATTTTTCGCCAAATACTCCAAGTTGAATTAACCAAGTCATTCCAACACCTAACCAAAATAGGCCGTACGCACCAAATGCTGTTGTACCGAACGTATTGTTATGCTTTGCATCGTGAATGCATGCAAAGATTTGTGCAAATCCTCCTAAAAAGATTGCCCATGGTAATACAAGTGAAACGCCATCTGTTAAGCCTAACTTTTGAGATGATGCTACAAGTGTTACCATCGCTAATCCAAATAGACCAATTCCAGATGGATCTGCTGTTGTCATTTTCACATGATGTGTAGTAGTTTGATTGCTCATATAAACCTCCTGATTATAAACATACTCGAATACAATACTTAAATCAGAAGGCTATGTCAATGGTTTTTTTTGTATGTTGTCAGACCTTATTTCCTATAATAATCGAATACACTTTGGGCCACATCATACGGTTTTATATTTACATTTGGCAACTCATTTATCGGCATCCATAAAGGAATATAACTCCCTCTATCTTTCAACTCGAACTCCTCGCCTTTACCACTTCCGAAAACTCCACCTATAATATGGGCATTATAATAATACTCCGTACCTTTATACTTCACCTTTGCAATCAGATGCTCCACTTGTATATGTACCCCTAATTCTTCATAAATCTCTCGCTTCGTTGCTTCTTCAGGTGTTTCTCCTTCTTCAATTCCCCCGCCTGGAAAAATAAAATACATCTCACCTTCTCGAACACGTTTTATAAGAGCGATTTTACCGTCCTGTACAATAATAGCTGCACCGCGATTTCTTCTCACTTTATTACCTCAACACCAATCGCAACTGTTCCCCATTCTTTTTCTTGTTCTTTCGTATAGATTTTGTATGTACTTTCTAACATTTCCTCTAAGCTAACATTTTCACGGTCAAATAATTTTTTATCAATTTGTTCGTACATTTCCTTAAAACTCTCGTATCGCTTTACCTCTGTTACCTTTACAATAATTGTTTCTGCCGTCATAAGGTTGGTAAATACAATTTCATCACCATGTTTTATTTGTTGACGCTTTTTATCATACAATCTAACTTCAAATACTTTTTTACCCGAATAAATAGATTGAAAAGGCTCATTATATAGTCCCATTTTATGTCTCATATTTCCCACTCCTTTTCATTAGTCTAACATATAGGGAATATTCATTTTCCCTCTCCTCAGAAATACTAAACGTAACAATCTTACCGGTTGTTAGAAGTGAAGAATTAATAATAATGATGCTATACTGTATACGTTGTCCAATAAAATCCCACACATATGAGAGGAGTTTTCTACACTATGCGCTACGTTATCGTAACAGGAACTTCACAAGGTTTAGGTGAGGCAATCGCCGTGCAATTGTTAGAAGAAAATACAACCGTTATCTCTATTTCTAGGAGAGAAAATAAAAAGCTTACAAAAATCGCCGAGCAAAACAACAGCAATTGTATTTTCCATTCCATAGATCTTCAAGATGTACATAATTTAGAAACGCATTTTAACGAAGTCTTTTCATCTATTCAAAAAGACAATGTCTCATCGATTCATTTAATTAATAATGCAGGCACAGTTGCACCAATAAAACCCATCGAAAAATCAGAAAGTGAACAATTCATTACGAACGTTCATATTAATTTAATTGCACCGATGATCCTTACTTCCACTTTCATGAAACAGACGAAAGACTGGAAAGTAGATAAACGCATTATAAATATTTCATCTGGTGCAGGAAAAAATCCTTATTTCGGATGGGGAGCTTATTGTACAACGAAAGCCGGTATAAATATGTTTACACAGTGCGTAGCTACTGAAGAAGTGGAGAAAGAATATCCTGTAAAAACTGTCGCTTTTGCACCGGGTGTTGTTGATACAAATATGCAAGCACAAATTCGTGAAACAAATAAGGAAGACTTTATTAACTTAGACCGCTTCACCGCATTAAAAGAAAAAGGAAAGCTACTGTCACCTGAATATGTTGCGAAAGCTATTCGTAACTTACTAGAGACTGAAGACTTTCCGCAAGGCGAGGTTATTCGAATTGATGAATAACGAAAAGGCACGCTAAATTAGCGCGCCTTTTTGTTCTATTTCTCTAAAAATATAAGTACCGACTCCATAATCTTCTCATAACCAATTTCTTGATAAATTTTATTAGACGTTGGATTTGCTAGATCGGTATATAATGTCGTTGTTTTGTAGCCTTCATCTAGCATACGTTGACTAAGTTCGGCTACACAAATAGATGCATATCCTTTTTTTCGTTCCTCTTTCGGCGTATAAACGAAATTGACTGTTATATTATTTGTAGTCGGTCTCGTTTTTGCAGCTACAGAGACTAGTTTTCCGCCCACCTCCAGACCAAATAGACGGTTAGTAGTTATTAGTGTATATGCAGTTTGTTTTGCTTCTTCTTTCGTAGTAGGAAGCTTCACATCTTCACAAAATTGATATATCCACTGTTCTATTAATGGCAGCTCATCACTATTTACTGCTCGAAAAATTCCATCTCCGCTCCACTTCTTCTTTACTCGTTTTAATTCATATACACCTTGTTCCATTCCAAGTGTAGTTTTTTTCCGTTCTAATATCGCAATCTCTTCAGCTAACTTCTGTATGACTTTCTTATTACCAATGAAACCAGGAATATCCGGATATACTTTCGTTAACTCCTTTGCAAGTTCCGCTATATCCTCTTCCGAAATTTCAGAAGTTGCAACAATCATTTGTATCTTCTCTTCTGTTTGAAGAAATACAACCGCAATTTCCTCTCCTTGTTTCGCTACCCCCATAAATATCGGTTCTTGAACAACTTGCAATACACCTAATATTAAATTATTTCCCTGCTCGTTCTCTCCTAAAAATGATGTAACATCTTCTTTAAAACGGAGAACATCTTCATATACATGCAATTGAATCATCGACAATCTCTTCCCTCAATTTATATTTAAATAAAGTATTGGCGATTAATTCATTAAATCCTTCTTTTACGATTCGATAATATTTGAAACTAATGTGTTCAAATCATTTTCAGCATGCAACACTCTCTTCTTTTCCTTCTCAAATAGCTCTTCTTCTTTTCGAAACGATTCTTTACGTTTATTAATCATACGCTCCATTTCTTTTTTACTCGGTCCACCATATACATTTCTTTTTTGAATAAAAGCTTCTGGTGATATAATTTCTTTCCACTCTTCTTCTAATAAATTTACTTTCAAATTTTCTTGTAAGTATACATTTATGTCTTTGAAATTTAATTCATGTAACTCCTTTTTCTGTTCCAATGACATATTCGCAATCGCACTTGCTGCATGATGTGCATGCCGAAATGGTATTTCATAGTTTTTCGTTAAAACATCTGCGAAATCTGTGATCGTAATCGCGTGTTTATATGAGCGACTTTTTAACGTTTCCTCTTCTACTTTCATCGTTCGAATAACTGCGTTCATAATACAAAAAACACGAATCGCCTTTTCGATTCCTTTATATAAATACGGCTGCAAGTCATCCTCCGTATCAACAATATCGCCAAATGGTGTATTATGAATCATTTGAAATACAGTAAATGCTTCCCCTAAAGCACTACTCGTAATAGCGCGGGCATGTTCAATTGAAACGGGATTTCGTTTTTGCGGCATAATACTACTTATTTGCACATATGGCTTTGCTACAGTAATCCCATCATATTCTTTCGTCGCTAATAGTAAAAAATCATGAATCCATCTACTCGTATTCGTCATAATAACCATTAGTAACGAGCTAACTTCTAATAAATAGTCCGCTCCAGCAACAGCATCATATGAGTTCTCAATTACATTTGTAAACCCAAGTAACTGCGCAACTCGTTCTCTCTTAATAGGAAAACTTGTTGTAGAAAGGGCAGCTGCCCCCATTGGAGAATGATTTACAAGATGATACGCTTTTTTCATTCTTTCTAAATCTCGTTGCATCGTATCGTAAATTGCCAAAACATAATGACCAAATGTTGTCGGCTGCGCCGGTTGTGTATGTGTATACGCGGGCATAATTGTTTCCATATGTTCACCGGCAAGCTCCAGCATACTTTCTTGCAGCAATAAATGATGTTCCATTAACCGTAATACAAATTGCCGTAAACTCATGCGATACATCGTTACACCCATATCATTTCTACTTCTACCGATGTGCATATTACTTACAAATTCACACTTTGCTTCTTGAGAAAGCAAATGTTCAACTAAGAAAAAAAGATCTTCATGTTGCTCTGTATATAGCAACTTCTCCTTTGGAATCCCCTCTACTTTTTTAAGTGCGGTTAATATAACTTTCGCTTCTTCTCTTTTCATCAACTTTTCTTCAGTTAACATAGTAATATGTGCCCTATGCACTTGAAACATATCTTTTAATAAATAATTACGCTGAAAATTAAATACGTGCTGTAATACACAATCTACATATGTTTTCCCAGGGAAATCAGCGCCTTCCTTCTTAATAAACTCTTCTTTACTCTGTTTCATCACCTTTTCCCCTTTCGCCTAAGTGTTACTACCCATCATACCCAGGGATGGTGAAAAAGTGCTTGTACATAAAAATAAACTCGGCGCTCATAGCACCGAGTTTACTTAATAAAAGTCGCATCATACTTATCACTTTGCAACACTTGGAAGTGTAGATTTGCTAAATGTTTACGTATTTCAGCACTGTCATCTTCATTTAAATTATTTGCCAAGAAAACAATTTCTGTACAGTTTCCCCGTTTATCCATTGCATAAACAGCTTTTGTTACCGTCCATGGTGTATAACCATTCTTTTGCCCGGCATGCCTGAATGTTTTACGATATTTCTTTGCACTCATATCTGTTTCGACGATATTCGCCCACACTTTTTCTTCCGCTTCTGTAAGACCACCTTGATGATTTGCCTTTTGAAGCAGTACCATATAATCGTTAGCGGAAGCAGCCGGCAATCTATCCGACCAAATTTTGTCGTAACGTTCCTCTAAATATAGAGGAATTTCCTTCTGTAATAATGGTCCCTTCTTTTTTAAGCGTTCATGAATAATCATAGCATATTCACGATATTGCTCTTGAGACATTTCTTTTAACTTTTTCTCTATTTTATATTTTGGAACATGTAATTCTTTATGCAAATATCCCGGAATGTATAAAGATGAAACGATCGGAAATAGCGGTTGATGTGCAGGAAGCGCTAAACTTTGTAAATTCCGATTAATATTGTCTAATCCTAATACCTCCATTAAATATTCAGTATTTGCATTAGAACTAAACTTAACCATTCCTTTTGCAACTTCTTCTAAAGAAACCGCTCCTTCAGTTATCTTTTCTTTTTTTTGTAAATAATTTTGCCATCTATCTTGTGCACCACCATCTGTACTCGGCACATAATAACGATTCACATCATTAATTGAAACGAAACTAGACGGATCGATTTTCCCCTCTGTAACTTGTTTCGTATATTCAAGCGCCACAATTAACTTCATCGTACTAGCAACTGGCAATACAACATCTGGATTTACAGAATACACAACTTTATCATTTCTCTTTACTAGAAGAGCGCTATTTTTTTCATTTTTATGCTCTTCAATAAAGGATGCGATGTACTGCGCATCATCATTATTTGAACTCCACACCTTTTTCACTAAAAAGTTACCCGATATCAGCAAAACAAAAATACCCACAATCACTGCGCATACTATAGTTTTTTTCAAGTGAAATTCCTCTCCTATTGTGTAACTCTTCTCTATTTATCTCTTAAAAACAAAATAATGGAGATGATTATTTAAATAATCATCTCCATTATTTTAACTTGCATGTTCCTATTATGTCTACGTCATAATTTTCACAAAATCCTCAAGAAACTTTTTATAATGTAATGACCAACCAATTCTCACCCAATTTTTCAATGCTTTCGCTTCAGGCTGCGGGCGAAAATCAGCGATACTCTCTCCTTTTGCAGCTCCAATCGTATCGACATCAACACGGCGATACACGTAATCTAAAAGAGATGGATTTACCGCTACCATCATCGTAACTACATCGTGCACTGGGCTTCCTGTTATTTTAGGATTCAGGTTTTTATAAGCTTTATAATAATAATTGAAAATCGGTTCTATTAATTTCTTGAAATTCGTTTTAGAATGTTTCGTAATATATTTCACCATTTCCGGTGTAATAATCGCTTCTGAAGTAACGTTAAGCGGTATTAATGTCACATTTTTTGCATTTTGCATAACTAATTGTGATGCAATTGGGTCTCCATGAAAATTTGCCTCCGCGACTGGCGTAACATTTCCGGGCATTAAAAAAGCACCGCCCATTATATAATATTCTTTCACGTACTTCATCATCGGTTTTTCTAAAATAAATGCCGTCGCCAATGTTGTTGACCTGCCAGCATCAACAATGATTAATTCTCCTTTATACTTTTCAAGAATATCGAAAAATGCACAAAATGATTTTATATTTGGAGAAAAGGCTTTCGGAGGCTTAATTGGTCCTAAGCCATCTGCTCCGTGAATCTCCGGATAATACGTCACAAAATCTCCGGATAAAGGAATTTTCGCACCATTAATAACAGGTATATCTTCTCGCCCTGCCATTTGCAATAAATACGCCGCATTACTTGTCGCCTTTTCTTGTGTTACATTTCCATATCCCGTTACGACACCAACAATATCAATATCAGGATGTAACAATCCATACATAATTGCTAAAGAGTCATCAATTCCTGGGTCTCCTAAAAATAATATTTTTTTCATAGACCTCAACTCCATCCCATCAATTGTTATTAATTTATGAATAGCCATACATATACAGAATAAAAAAGAACAAATTTATATGAAAAAACGCAACCCTACACGGGCCATATCCATCAATTTAAAATAGTTTTTTATTTTATATACAGTGGGATAATAATGTGATTCAAAAATGGAAGAGTTATCTACTGCACATATCAACGAGGAAACAACTACGTGGTTAGATAACCAGATAGAAGCAACAAAAAAACAAGATGGACCGCATCATTTATGGTAAAGGTGCGTATAGTACAACGGGATGGCAAAACCGTCATAAGCTGTTATATGCTGATTTTACAAAATTAATTTTTATAAAAAGTACGACTTTATTTCAAATTCACAATTTGATCCTGTAACCATTCAAAAGCTTCTTCTGCATTATTGAACATGGCTCCTGGACATCCATAAATATTGGAGGTAATTTTTGAGGCAACGGCCTCATGCTTTTGAAACTCTTCCTCATCATTAACAACCATAGCTATTCCTAAACAATATTTTCCCATGAGAGGTTTGTTATCTTTTAACCAATTAGTTAATGCATTTAACGATTCTTTTTCATCTTGTATGTCGTCCTCTTGTTCTTTCACCATTAATAATCCGAAAGGGCATTTGTTCTTCAAAACCTTCTCAAGAAAATGTGTAAATTCGATAACTTTTGAGTATTTTTTAGAAGAAATAGCTTTATAAATTTGTTTTTCTTCCCATTTTATAAATTCCATGATTCATCATTCCTTTTCTTTTATAAAAAGATGCGTCTATACATTGATAATAATTTTTATTATCAATGTATACTACCTGTTAACGGATATCTTTTACCTATAAAAGTAGGGAAATCACATAAACCCATAGAAAGAATGCATGTATTTAAAATTCTAAAAAGACCTCCAAATACTAGAAATCTAAACATTTATTAACGAATAATATTATGATTGGTTGTTTTAAAATTCTTTAAGTATTCACTTGGATTAATTCCAAAATGTTTTCGAAAGGCAACTGTAAAATTACTAAAATTACTGTAGCCAAGAGTGGCAGCCGTTTCACTAACGTTGAAGCCCTCTACTTCCATTAGCCATGCTGCCTTTTTCATCCTCTGACTTCTAATTAAGTCAAATACGGTTGTACCAAATAGCTGTTTAAAACCAAGCTTTAATTTATATTCATTTAAACCAACACTTTTCGCCAAATCATTAATGGAGTAAGGTTGATCTAAATGAGTCAGCACAATTTCTTTCGCTTGTTTTAGTCTTTCTATGTCTTCTGGAAGTACTAAATGCTCCTTCGACTGGAGTAAATTTTCATTCCATTGGAAAAACAGGGTGATTAATTCCATCGCTTTTGCTTCGAAGTATATTTTCTTCATTCCCCCTTTGTAGGGACAATGAAGAATTTCAAAGACACATTTTTTTACCCAAGGCGAAAGCTGATAAGATGTTAAATTACCCTTTTGCTTTTGCAAAATTTCTTGTATTTCTTTTTTTTCCTCTTCACAATCAAAATAACTAAGAAGGGTATCAGGAGACATACGGATTTCGACTGTGTGACTTCGAATATTTGCTTTTGTTTCCAAATGAACTTTCGTATCGCAAAAATAACAAGCATTGCTCATCGGCTTATAGATGTTTAATTGTTTATCATTCACTTTACATATTGTTTCTCCGCTTAAGCAATAATTTAGCTCAAACATTTCACATTCTTCCCCAATTTGAACGGTCAGATTTTGTGACAGTTCTATATCTGAAATAATGACTTCCATCCCTTCTTTAATTGTTGTTCGCTCGATTATCCCTTTCCCCATTGTTTTAGGAAGCAGAATCTGCTGATCTAGGACTAATGTCTCTTTAAGAGACTCATGATTTAATATACTCCCCAGGGGAGTTTTTACTTTGTCATCTATTAAAAAACCTTTATACATCTAGCGCTTCCTTTCAATTAAGTAATCTAATAATATAACATACTAGATTTTAATGACGTTAGTTGTGATGTCCTGATAGGCAGGCATTTCTTACTGAATCTTCATATATTGAATATTGTGGTGTTCAAGGTATGTTCGATTTGCTGGAGCAATCCTTCACTTTCCGCGATAGACATTTGGTCATCTACAACTGAACGGCTGGAAAGCACATTTAACCTGCTTGTAATCGACCAAATATGCAAGTTATGAACGTATTTAACTCCATTTTTTGGATTGTTTTAACCACATCGTCGACATCTATATTTTGTGATGCTCCTTCCATCAGGATATGGAGCCCGGATTTCAAAATATAGTAACCTCTGCGTAATACAAGTGCGGCAGCACTGACACTTGTGAGTGAATCCTACCCAGTCCCTGCCAAAGAGCGTGGTAAGCAGTGCAGCAACTAAAGTACCAATGGAACCAAGCGTACCGCTGATCACGTACAAGTATGCTCCACGCATATTCAAGTTATCTTCTACATCCCCACTGCGAATCATAATACACGCCACAAATATATTAAATGTTAGCCCTATATTGCTGACGATTGGCATTCCAGTAATGACCGATGAAACCAGGATAGAAAGTGAACTTTTCAGATTAATAACTTTATCCAAAAATTTGCTTTTTAAGATTATCTAATCCAAAACGATTAATAAATTTTAAAAATGTTTCTCTCTTCTTACCGTGTCCAGCATAAATATCAATGATTTTTTCAACACCCTCATAAAGTTGTTCAGGATTTAGCTGTTCCATCAATAAAGTACCCGTTTGGGCATCCTTTCCTTTTGCTTTTCCTCCAATAAATAAATCATATCCATTTCTTACTTTCATGACTCCGATATCATTGATTAAAGGTTCACCGCATCCAATCGGACATCCAGTATAAGCTGGCCGAAGCGTATAGGGAACGGGTTTTCCTGCTATCTGTCTATTTAGCTCAATCGCAACCGGCATTCCCTCTTCTTCTGCACCTTTACAAAAATTGCAGGTTCTTAGGCTTTTTACGAAATTCCCTACTGGGTAACAGGACAATCCCACTTCCTTAAAGTTTACTTTTACTAATTCTATTTTACTTTCAGGTACATTTAGATAAAGTTGTTGGAAAGTTGTCAACTCCAGTTCATCACCCTCATTCATATAATCGGCTATTACAGCCAGTTGTTTGGCATTTAATTTTGCACCGAACGATATTCCACCGTTAACAGCTAATTTAATCATTTTTTCTTTTTTATTCATACCAAATTTCACATCCTTTTAAGTTATTTTTATATTTATTCAATAAATATTCTTTAATCAAAACTCAGCTCGTATTTTAGATGAGCATCTTTGAATGGGCTGTCTGTAACCTCAATCAATCTGTGGAGCACTCTTTAAAAACATCTATTTCCAAAGATTAATACATATTTCCTTTAATACACATCAGGTTGATCATATCCTTGCCTCTGTATATCTTTAAGGTACGCTTTGCCCTCATCCCAAGCAATTGTACCCTCTTTTTCAATAACAGTAATAAGCGCTTCGTTGACGTCCTTCGCCATATGTTCCTTATCTCCCCAAACGTAGAAATAAGCTCGATTTTCAACCCATTCAAATAATTCCTTACTATGTTCAAGCATTTTATGCTGTGCAGAAACTTTTTGAGCGTTATCACGAGAGAATGCAAAATCAAATCTTGTCAATCCCCCATCCCGTTTATATTGTTCAAAATCATTTTGATAAAGGAAATCTGTCGCTACATGCTAATCCCAAAAAGTTACTTGTTTCATAAATATTTACTTTCGTTTTCTTATTTGTTACAACATGTTTCATAAGAAATCATGATCAAGTCATCCATTCATTCTTACCTCCCTCTTTCGATTTAAAATTAACTATCTGTAATATCGATTCACCAAACCAATATTACTATACCCATGTAAGGTATGTAAATGATTTTAAAATTATAACCGCTTAAGAAGAGGGTGTCCCAAAGTTCACTTTTAATGACCTTTGGGACACCCTCTCTATACCTAACCTATATTGTTTTTTTCACAGCACTCATACTACCAATTATATACGCAATAAATGCAAAGCAAATCGGGAAAACAACTGTATGTATACCGAATGGATTAGGATAGCAAAGGTGAATAAACATATAGGAACCTACTCCAACTAAAATAGATGCGAGAGCTCCAGTTGCATTTCCCTTTTTCCAATATAACCCTAACACAATCGGCCAAATGAACGCTGCTTCTAAACCACCGAAAGAAAATAAATTTAACCAAATTAAAAAATCTGGTGGTTTAATAGCCGCTGCATAAACAAGCAGTCCTACGATACCAGTAATCCACAGACTTCCTTTTTTTATCGTACTAGCCGCTGCATCTTTATTTATGTAGTTCACATATATATCTTTAATAATTGACGAACTTACAAGTAATAATAATGAGTTCACAGTAGACATTATCGCTGCCATTGGTGCAGCTAAGAAAACTCCAGCTAACCAAGGTGGCAACACTTCCATCGCGAGTAGCGGCATTACTTTATCTGGTACCGTTATGCCTGGAAGGACTACTCTTGCAAACACACCTGTTAAATGCATACCAATCATAATTGTACCGACGACAACCGTTCCAATGATTAATGCTTGGTGCATAGCTTTTGAATTTTTATAAGACATAGCACGCACACTAATTTGCGGTAATCCAACGACACCAATTCCAATTAAAATCCAAAATGATGTGACATATGATTTCGTTAAACTTCCATCCGCTCCGAACGGTGTTATTAAATTCGGATTAATTTGAATAAGTTCCTGCATAATCTTTTCAACTCCGCCACCAGCAATGACAGTAGCAATCAAAATGATTGTTGTTCCGACTAACATAATGATTCCTAATAACGTATCTGATAAAGCGACTGCACGAAATCCACCAATTAACACATACACAAGTACAGAAAATGTAAATAAAAATAGTGCCGTTGTGTAGGAAAGTCCTGTTAGCGACTCAATTAATCGTCCGCCGCCAACCCACTGGGCTACTGTTGCTGAGAACAAAAAGATTATAATACATAACGCAGAAAGAACAACTACCGCTTTATTATTGTATCTGCCCTTTAAATAATCAATAAGCGTAATTGCTTCCATCTTCCTAGCGATAATAGCAAACTTTTTACCGATAACCGTTAAAACGATATATCCTGTTACAACTTGAATCGCTGATAACAGCACCCATCCAAGACCTATATTGTAAGCAATACCAGGCCCGCCGATAAAGCTACTTGCACTACCGTACGTAGCAATCATCGTCATAGCTAATAATAAACCACCAAGTTCACGCCCACCAAGAAAATATTCTTGTAAAAATTTATTATTAGCGGTTGCTTGTACACGTCTTGATGCATATACACCAATTAAAAACACAACGATAAAAGAAATTATCATTGGGATTATTACATACCAATTCATCTATCATTCCTCACTTTTTTCTTCCTCATCGAGTGGAATATCTTGGAATAAAAAACGAACAACTAAAATAAGCAAAATAACCATTACGATAAATCCAACGATACAGCTATAAAAAAACCATGCTGGAAAACCTAATACATATGTATATTCACTCGGATCCTTACTTCCAAGCCCATAAGCAAATCCATACCATATTATAAAATTAATAATAGCTAATCCAAGACCAATTAACGCTTCTCTATGGGCAACTCGAAAGCGCGGATCATCATGATAATTCTTCATTTTCTCCCTCCTCTCACGATGTATAATTGTACCACTGTTTTTCTAGTTTTTCCTACTAGAAAACAAAAACGCGCAGGATTTTTTGTAATTATATAGAATACAATGTTTCATTACATATTTTTTACAATTGTAATGAAAATGAAATTTGAATTTTCAGCATTTTTTATTTATGATTTTAAGTAGAGGCTTTTCATCTAGTTCCCACATCCTTGATTTCGGAATAAACGCCGTCTCGTACTGCGTTTAAATTATATTTTCAAGGGGGTTATACAATGAGTCAACTAGCTGTAAATCTTCATGAAAAGGTAGAGAAATTTCTTCAAGGCACAAAGAAATTATATGTAAACGGATCATTTGTCGAAAGCGCTTCCGGGAAAACGTTTAAAACTCCTAACCCAGCAACTGGTGAAACACTCGCTATCGTTGCTGAAGCTGGTCGCGAAGACATTCATAAAGCTGTCGTAGCTGCTCGAATGGCTTTCGATGAAGGTCCTTGGTCACGCATGAGCACTGCTGAACGAAGCCGTCTTATGTACAAGCTCGCTGATTTAATGGAAGAGCATAAAGAAGAGCTGGCACAGCTTGAAACTTTAGATAACGGAAAACCAATCCGCGAAACTTTAGCAGCAGACGTTCCTCTTGCAATTGAACATATGCGCTATTATGCTGGCTGGGCTACAAAAATCGTTGGACAAACAATCCCTGTTTCTGGTGAATATTTTAACTATACACGCCATGAAGCTGTTGGTGTTGTCGGTCAAATTATCCCATGGAACTTCCCACTTCTTATGGCAATGTGGAAAATGGGCGCAGCCCTTGCAACAGGATGTACAATCGTTTTAAAACCTGCAGAACAAACTCCACTATCCGCTCTATACTTAGCTGAATTAATTGAAGAAGCTGGATTCCCGAAAGGCGTTGTTAACATCGTTCCTGGATTCGGTGAAACAGCTGGACAAGCTCTCGTTAATCATCCACTCGTAGATAAAATTGCATTTACAGGCTCTACTCCAGTCGGCAAACAAATTATGAGACAAGCATCTGAATCGTTAAAACGCGTTACATTAGAGCTTGGTGGTAAGTCGCCAAACATTATTTTACCAGACGCTGACTTATCTCGAGCGATTCCTGCTGCCCTTTCTGGTGTTATGTTTAACCAAGGACAAGTGTGCTGCGCTGGGTCACGCTTATTTATTCCGAAGAAAATGTACGATAATGTCATGGCTGATCTCGTTCTATATTCAAAAAAATTAAATCAAGGTGCTGGTCTAAATCCAGAAACTACAATCGGACCTCTCGTTTCTGAAGAACAACAAAAACGTGTAATGGGTTATATTGAAAAAGGAATTGCAGAAGGTGCTGAAGTACTTTGCGGAGGAAACAAACCATTCGACCAAGGTTACTTCGTTTCTCCTACAGTATTCGCTGATGTAAATGATGAGATGACAATCGCTAAAGAAGAAATTTTCGGTCCAGTTATTTCTGCATTACCGTTTAACGATATTGATGAAGTAATTGATCGTGCGAATAAATCACAATTCGGCTTAGCGGCTGGTGTATGGACAGAAAACGTAAAAACTGCACATTATATTGCAAGCAAAGTACGTGCAGGTACAGTATGGGTAAACTGTTATAACGTCTTTGATGCAGCATCTCCATTTGGAGGATTTAAACAATCTGGCCTTGGCCGCGAAATGGGATCTTACGCGCTGAACAACTATACAGAAGTGAAGAGCGTTTGGATTAACTTAAATTAACGAGAAAGAACCTGACCTACTCGGTCAGGTTCTTTTCATTATGTATTCATTTACACTTGCAACCCACCGCTCACATTTAATACCTCTCCTGTAATGTAAGACGCATACTCTGATGCTAAAAAGGCAGCTGCGTTTGCAATATCTTCCGGTGTTCCGATTCTTCCAACTGGAATCGCTCCAACCATTTTCTCTTTTACTTTATCCGGTATTGTTTTTGTCATATCAGTATCCATAAACCCTGGACAAATCGCATTACACGTAATACCAAAACTTCCAACCTCTTTCGCTGCTGTTTTTGTTAAGCCTACAACCCCTGCCTTTGTAGCCGCATAATTTGCTTGTCCAATATTTCCTTCCCTACTAATAGAAGAAATATTAATAATCCGTCCATACTGTTGTTGTCTCATATAAAGAAGTGCTGGCTGCATACAATAAAAAACGCCAGTTAAGTTCACTTGTAATACTTGTTCCCAAGCAGACTTCTCCATCTTATGTAACATTGCATCTTTTGTAATCCCAGCGTTATTCACTAAAATATGTAATGTACCAAATTTTTGCACCGCATATTCAATTAACGACTTCGCTTCATTTTGATTACTCACATCACATCGATATAAGCTCACATCATACCCTTCATCTGATAATTCACGTGTCGTTTCTTGTAGCTTCTCTTCATTTACATCACTAATTAATACTTTAGCCCCTAGTTTTGCAAAAACTCGTGCGATTTCTTTTCCAATCCCCTGCGCAGCACCCGTTACAACAGCTGTTTTCCCATTCAACAAGTCCATCCCTATCCCCCATTTCTATTAGTTATATTGTATATTTCGGCTCTCTGCTTTCCAAATCCTCTTTGTATAAAAAAGTCTATTTGTGTCAAACTAACTTTGCAACGTCGCATAAAGTGAAACTTTAATCAGTGGGGGGTTTGTTCATCCCCCACTGATTATTAGCCCTCACCAATCGGGCATTTACGGGCAGTTAATCTCCCACCTAGCTTCTTTGTTCCATCTGAATTTTGAGGTGGGAGTTTTACTACCCGTTTATGCGGGATAAAACACAAGGAGATTGTGTCGAATGAAAAAAAAGAATGTAAATCGAAACAAAGCTGCCGATGGCATTGATGTTGAGTTCGCTCGCGAACTCGCTGACCACAATGACTTAGATGCAAACGCACGTGCAAATGCCGCTGATGCACGTCAAAAACGCCAATCAACAGAAAAATAAGGCACTACAACGTTCCTTATTCTTTTCAACAGGGACCTACTACCCATCAAAATAAACCGAGAGTATCTCTCGGTTTATTTTCTATATTTCTTTACGTAGTGCGCTAAAGCAAGTAACGGATATATATGCCCATAACTATGGTAGCGAATATAAAAGCCACCCGGTAACCCTGTACCAGTAGGATATTTTTCATTCATAGTAGACTGCGCGAGCAAATATGAAATTCCTTTTCGAATAATCGGTGTTTCTTGATCGTAGTAAGAAATAAGTGCATCAAGTGCCCACGCTGTTTGTGACGGCGTGCTAAAGGGTAAAGAAATAATTTTTTTCTCTACACTACTTTGACAGGATTCTCCCCACCCTCCGTCTTCATGCTGCAAATGCTCGAGCCATGAAGCTGCTTTTTTCAGCGATGGATGAGTAGAAGGCACTTCTACTGCACGTAAGCCTGTCATCGTTGCCCATGTCCCGTATATATAACATATCCCCCATTTTCCATACCATGATCCATTCTGTTCCTGTACATCCATTAACCATTTGATAGCTTTCTTTTTTCGCTCTTCAGACAATTCATTCGGTGCATACGTTCCGAATAATTCTAACACCCTACCTGTAATATCTGGTGTGGACGGATCGGTTATCATATCACTCGCATTTTCAATCGGCAAATTCGATAGTAACTTGCTCGTTACCCCTCGTTCAAAAGCTCCCCAGCCTCCATCATTGTTTTGCAATCCTTTTACCCATTTCACGCCTCTTCCCCAAGCCTTATCTACTCTATCATTCCCTCTACTTCGCGCTAACGCTCTAAGGACAGCCGTAGTATCGTCTATATCAGGGATCGTCGTATTAACATCTGAAAATCCCCAACCGCCAGCTACAAGTGATGATGCATGTACGCTCCAATCTACCTTTTTAGTTTGTTGTTTTTGCAATAAATACTCTGTCGCCCTTTGAATCATCTTATTTTCATTTGTAACTTTAGCTTCTTGCAATGAATAGCTAAGTAAAGCGGTATCCCATACGGTAGAAGGAGAATTTTGCAAATGACTTCCTCTGTCCATCTTCCATATATAAGATTTTAATCCTGTCACAGCTTTCTCAATAATTGGAGACTGAATAGAGTGCCCTAATGCAAGCAAAGCATAAATCATATAAAACGTAGCACTCGCATAACTATACAAAGTTCCATTTTCATCTATACGCTCCTTCATAAAGCGCTCTACTTCTTCGTATCCTTTATGATGTAACGATAATGGATAAGATATTACCTTTTTCACATCACCTAAAAACGATTGAAACAGCGGAGACCGCTCCTCTCGAAACCATTGCCCACCCCCGCCTGCAATATGATTTAAATTTGGCAATAACTTTTTCTCTACACGGAATCTCTTATTCATACAAATCATCATCGGAATTAAATGTATACGCGCTGAGCTGCTTAGCCCAAATATACTGAGGGGGGAGTCATCTTGTAAAAATAAGATTGGCGTTGGAAAGTGAAAAAGCGCAGGAAATTCATATTCTCCATGAATCGCTAATAAAAATTTCGTCATAAAATGAGCACGAGAAACTCCCCCGTGTTCCTTAATAAACATTTCAGCTCGCCTCATATTCATATCTTCTTTCGAATATTTTTCCGAAGCAAGTAAAGCAGCATATGCTTGAATCGTGGCGGATAAATTCCCTCCCCTTTCATCTTCATATAATTTCCAAGTCCCTTCATTTGTTTGAAGAGATGCTAACCTTTTCACAAACGGTTCTATTTCGTCATTTCGCCCTAATAATTTGAGTAAAAAAATCATATGACAATCCGTTAGTAAAGCTCCTTCAAAACAAAATGACCACGTTCCGTCTTGCCTTTGCATCGTTTGAAGTGCAGTCGTTCTCCGCTCTATCTCCTCACGCACTTTGTCATATAGTAGCACACCGCTCACCCACCCTTTCTAAGTCCGTATACGATATTCGAAAACTTAGCTAAATATGTATGAAAACAAAGAAAAGCAGAACGTGTATTACACACATTCTGCTTACAAACAATACCCAACCCCGACAACAATTCCTAATAGTGCACCAACAACAACTTGATAGGGTGTATGTCCAACGAGCTCATTTAACTTTTTATATTCTGTTTGTCTACCATGAAAAAAATCATTCAATATTTTCGCTTGCTTACTAACCGCAAGCCTTACTCCTGAAGCATCGTACATAACAATAATGGCAAAAATAGCGGCAACCGCAAATATTGGACTCTCCACACCTTCCACCACTCCGACACCTGTAGCAAGTGCAGTAACAGTCGACGCATGCGAACTTGGCATTCCACCTGAAGCAAAGAACTTAGCAAAATCAAACTCGCCTGTTTTTATTAATTTAAAAACGACTTTCGTTAACTGTGCTAAAAACCAAGAAATTACAGCTGCTATAAGTGGGTCATTATGTAAAATTGTTTCCATGTTTTTCAGCTCCTCACTGACTATAATGGAATTTCTATATAATATAAGTATAAAGAAAAATGCGTAGAAAATACTACGCATTATGATACTTTTGCTGATTTATTTTTAATAAATTTTGGTTGTTTCTGTAGTAGAAACTTTGTTTTCGCCATTGAAAAGACAAATAAAGCAATCCATATACAGAAAAACGCAATCATATGAGTAGATGTGAAATGTTCACCAAAAACGAACACACCTAAAATTAAACTAATAGTCGGCGCGATGTATTGTAAAAATCCTATCATATAGAGCGGAATAAGTTGTGCTCCTTTAGCAAAATAAAAGAGTGGTAACGCTGTAACAATACCCGCCCCTATTAAAAGAAACGTTGATATTGCCGAAATAGAACCGAACGAACCAAAGCCATGAACTCCTGTCATAAACAAATATATAAGTGCAAATGGCGTCACTAACATCGTTTCCATCGTAAGCCCAATTGTTGCGTCGTAATTTAATAATTTTTTCGTTAATCCATATAATCCAAATGAAAAAGCAAGTGAAAGAGAAACCCATGGAATTGATCCGAAACGTATCGTTAAAATAACAACGCCTAATCCAGCTAAGCCAACCGCAACATATTGCCAAAAATTAAGCTTCTCTTTTAAAACAACTGTACCAAGTTAAATACTTATAAGTGGATTAATATAATACCCAAGACTTGCTTCGATTACATGGTTATGATTTACGGCCCATATGTATACAAACCAGTTTCCACTAATAAGTATCGAAGCAATTGTTAATGACATTAATAATTTAGGTCGTTTAAAAAGGGCCACTAACTCCCCACCAAACTGACGAAACCTCTTCGTTACTCCTAAAACTAACAACATAAAAACAAATGCCCAAACGATGCGGTGTGCTAATATTTCATCCGCCGGTACTTCCTCCACCCATTTCCAATAAATCGGAAGAACTCCCCACATCGTATACGCACCCGCCGCATATATAATCCCCTGCTTTTGCTCTGCTGTTTGACTCCCCATCTTCCCTGTTCTCCTCTTCTCTTTTTTTCTTCATTATAAGGTCTCACATACTTACTTTACCAATATTCAATCTGCATTTCTTTCGACATTCCTCTTGCAAATCCGTTATATGTATAAAAACACTCCTACTGTTATAATAACGAGCACTGGAATACCGAAGATAAATTTACTTTTATGTGTCTTATGATGAAACATATACATACCAATCCAAGCTCCAACCGCCCCTCCAGCTGCAGCTGATAAAAACAACGTACTTTCTGGCGTTCTCCACTGCTTTTTCTTTGCTTTTCGCTTATCAAGCCCCATCATACTAAATGCTATAACGTTGATAACAATAAAATAAATCCATTTCATTTCTTTCTCTCCCTTAAAAAATTCGCTTTATGTTAACACGAAAATAAGGTGTGCACAAATAAAAATGGCTATAGGTAAAAAAAACTTTAGCCTACAACCATCATTGTAATACCTTATACTTTATTTCTAATCTTACTATGTTTTTTCGCGTATATAAAATAAATAAAAATACCTACAATAACCCAAATTGCAAAACTGATTAAAGTGGTTTTAGAAAGATTTAATGCTAAATATAAACAACTTACTATCGCAAGTATAGGTAAGAATGGAACTAACGGAGCACGGAACGGTCTTTTCAAATTAGGATGTGTCTTCCTTAATACAATTACAGCTATAGATACAAATATGAAAGCTGTTATCGTTCCCACATTCACTAAATTTGCCAACAAATTCAAGTCCAATAAACCTGCTAATACAGCCGCAAGAATACCCGTAATCCATGTATTAAAAAATGGTGTTTGATAACGTTTATGAACACTCGAAAATCTTTTTGGTAACAATCCATCTCGGCTCATCGAGTATGATACTCGAACAAATGCGAACATAGCAACTAACAGAACTGTTGTTAAACCAGCTATCGCTCCAACTGATAATAGACCAGCAATTCTATCCTCTCCTACAATACGCAGTGCATATGCTACTGGATCAGCTACATTCAGATCCGTAAATGGAACCATTCCAGTTAACACGAATGAAACACCAACATAAAGAATTGTACAAATGCATAAAGAGACAAGTAATCCAATTGGAACGTTACGTTGTGGGCGTTTCACTTCCTCTGCTGCTGTTGCAACTGCATCGAAACCTAAAAAGGCAAAAAATACAGTAGCAGCTCCTCCAATAACACCATGGTATCCAAAAGGAAGAAACGGCTGCCAATTCTCTGGCTTTACATAGTTTGCTCCTACAATAATAAATACTAAAATAACAGCCAGTTTGATAATAACCATTATATTATTTATACGTGCACTTTCTTTCACACCACGACTTAGTAAAAATGTAACAACTAAAATAATAATAACCGCTGGCAAGTCGATAATCCCGCCATTCCCCATCCCTGGTGCAGAAGCAACGATTGCCGGAATATGAATATTAAACCCTAGTAGCAATGACTGAAAATAGGCTGACCATCCCGCCGCCACCGCAGAAGTAGCTAATAAGTACTCTAACATAACACACCAGCCAACTATAAAAGCAAAAATCTCACCTAATGTCATATACGTATACGAATACACACTTCCTGAGACCGGGACTGTAGATGCAAATTCAGCATAACAAAAAGCTACACAAGCACATACAATTGCAGCTAACATGAAAGATAATACAATTGCTGGACCAGCATGTTTCGCTGCTACAATACCTGTTAATACGAAAATGCCTGTACCAATAATTGCTCCAATTCCTAAAAGCGTTAAATCAATTGCTCCTAAAGTTTGCTGTAACACGTTTTTCTTTTCTTCATTCATTGCTTTCTTTATAAATAAACTCATTCGTAGAAACCTCTTTTTCAAAATTATCCCTTACTCATTACAATCTTTATTACTGTTGCTATTACACATTAATAATATTCATACTTTACTTTCACTCCCTATATAAACTCGACAAATTACATGCCTAAAAATCAGAAAAATCAATCTTCTAAAAATACGCTTGTTAACAAGCATGTTTTTAGAAGATTGATTGAATTTATCACACAATTAATTATATTGTCAACAATATAATTAATTCACCCACATCGAATAATTATAAAAAAATAGTATTCCAAAATATACGATACCACTTGAAAACACTGTTAATTCCCATTTCAATACATTTTATATTATTTCGGAATTCATTTTTATACATCAGACTCAATGAAATCCCCATATACAAACAAGATAAAACCAGTCGATTCGTTATATAGAAATAATTATTCATCTTATCTTGTTAGACCGATTAACTTCCCTACAAATTGCAAACAGTATTTTCACCTAAGACAATAAAAAAAGCGCAGATGTTCATCTGCGCTTTATTCTTCCGCTTCAATTTCTGTACTATTATTATCGATATGTTCCTTTTGAGCTTCTTCTTGCAGCTCTGCTGAAATCATCGCATGATAAATTTCTGGATATAATCCAAATATTTGATATACACTTCCTAAAAACGGCATCGGAATCCCTCATTTCTAAAGTTGTATTGCCATTCTTAAGGATTCCCTTTTCACTCATTATACATTCGTTTTTTGCACTTCTTCTTCATCGGGAACATGTAATACATTTTGCCATTTTTTATAAGGCGCACTATTTGGATCCACATACCCTTTCGCATACGAACGATCCCACAATTGTTTCATAAACATCTCTTTCTCTTTCTTTGCAACCATATCTGCACCTGTTCCGTAATAGTTTTGGAAATACAACTCAATTTCATCAAGGAATAGCCTTAACAAATCGTCAGATGTTTCTTCTAACGTCGGGTCATATTTTGCCTCACGATCATACATTAAAATCATATCTAAAATATTATGGACATGCTCTTTACGAAGCCATCTAATATCTTGAGCACCTAATACAAATGCATGTGTATATAAATGTCCACCTTGTATCATTGCCTTTTCTTGCTCTTCTTCAAACCTGGACAAGATATTTTCATAAATAAACGGATTATGAAGCAATGCTCTGTGCAACTTATAACTTTCGCTTGAAATATTTTTCCCCATCGACTGGATTAAAAAGCTACGGCCGACACCGTTATATTGATACACGAATTGCCCATCAACAGCAACTAAGCTAATCCAGCGATACATATACGCGTATAGAAGAGCACGATTACATTTATCGTAATCTAACTTCGTTTGCGTTGCATTCAAGTCTGGCATAAAGGCTGGTAAGTGCCAATATTTATCTAAATGCGGCGTCAAACTAGATTTTTTACTATTTAATTTGTTCACGCGGCGATAATACGATTGAAAATAATCACCTTTATCGTTCATAAAACCATTCGCAATATGTCCAGATGAAAGCTTAGGAAAATCTTGTAGCGATAATCCGTAATGAGCACGATAACAAATCACTTCAAATGGTGAAAACGCCTCGTTTACCGTATCTTTTTCTTTAAACATTTCTTGCAATAACTCTTCTTGCAATTCTTGTTTTAAAGAAGGATGTACGCCCCAATATTGTAACTCTCTGTGATGAGAAACTTTCGGAACGAACGGACTTGCTAAATGGAAAAGATCTTCAATTTTTTCACGAACGTATTCATCACGATCACGTTTCTTGAAATCTGCTTCTTTTCGCAATGCTTCAACGATATTAAGCTCTAGTTTGTCACGATAGCGCACTTGAAGTTCGTCATAACAATAACTCAATATATGTTCACGATAGAAGTCTTCCACCTTTTTCGACTGAATTTCTTCGGCTTTCGCATCACGACAATATTCCCCGTACAAGCTCATATAAATTTCAGCCGATATATCTTTCGGTAATACACCTAAATTTAAATGTTGCTGCATATCTTGCCAAATCTTTTCTTGCAATTTCTCTTCAGCTAATACATATACATTCGTCGGGTTCGTTTTCCCCTCAAATTCCTTGCTTCGCTTTTGGATTTCAAACAATAAATTTTCACGTGTTTCGTGTAAATTATCAAAGAATCTTTCCCAATATTGGATCATTTTATCAACTGCTTGGTATAGCGATTGATACACGAGTTCTAATAACATTTCTTTACGATACTCACTTAATTTGTGGACATATTGCGTTACGATATCTTCAAATTCTTTTTTGAACAAACGTTGCTGATTATAAAACATTTTGCCGACCCAGCCTTGTTGCTGGGCAATTTCAACGCGGCGAACAGCCGTTACCGTTCCATCAATATTACTCACATTAAATTTCTTATCGTAGTTTTGAATTAAATTACGCTTTTGTTCATTATTTTCATGCAGTCGATTCATCTTCTCTACTAACTGCTTACGAATTTCATACAGCATAAAACGTGCTGCGACAGGATGAACCGGATCCGTTTTCTTTAAAAACCATGTATTTAATTGATAAGACTGTCCTTCTGAGCCACTCGGTATAAAGCGGTCTGATTCGACCATGTCATATAAAAGTGTAGTCACATGCTCATGTACACGGCTCGGAATCGCATAAGCATATAAACGAACCGCATGATCAACTCTCGCTACTTCACCTTTCATTTGTTCCATCATTTTCAGTTTCGCAGCCGATATTTTACACTCATGCTGTAGGCGGTTTAATTCTTCATCTTTTTGCACTGTACGGTGTACGTAGCTTTCGACAGCATCTAAAAACAATTTTGATTTTGCAACACCGACCTTACCGCCCTCTGCCCCTTCGCGCGTCTCATTGAACATTTGTCTATAAAAAATATGGGCCTGTTCTGGACGAGTAGCAAGATGCTCTAAATCTTCTAAATAACTTTTCCCGCGCTCTGGCTTTTCACGCTGCATACCGCGCTTTACATCTTGATCATATCTTTGCTTCTTCTCTTGAAACAGTTGATCTAAATGAAGCCAAGATTCATCTAAACCTTGCACCGCCCATTTTAAAGCACAGTATTTCAAAACGTGCTCATACGGATAAATGAGCTTCGCCGTTCCTGCTCCGCAATATCTCCCTTTCCCACTCGATTCTGCCAATTGCTGAATTTGATTATCTTCTTGCGCAAAATGATTTGCAGACATTGGACTGAATAACTGTAAATAAATCGTATTTGCCATTTGCTCCATATAATCCGATAAATTGTGCAAATGGTGCCCATGTAAATTTTCATAATCATATAAGAAACAATAATTGTACGGTAAATGATGCTGCTTTATCGTATGATTTGTTCTTCCATCTTCATCCACTTGATCAGGACGATATTCTAATTCAATCGTTACGCCGCCTCGTTTTGATAATTCACCAGTCGACCCGAGCGTAATAGCGTGCAACTCTTTTAACGATGCGTAACCATTCGCTTGCACAGTTTCAAACTCTTTCGCACTAACCGTTCTCGTCTTAACTAAAACATCTGGCATTAAAAACGCACCGCGAATTAAAATGTTGTGATGCTGCAATTTTTTCCGGAGCATTTCACGCAAATATAATGCGATTTGTAAAAACATCCCTGAGCCTGTTCCGCCAGCTAGTGATGTTACAATAATGACACGTACACCATATTCCGTCTGATCACTTGTAACTGGAAAAATCTTCTCGATTTCTTGCCAAAACGATGTGAGTTTATCTTCTTTCATCGCTGCACGCAACGCTAAACGAGAAATGACACGTAACTGTCCCGCTCCTTCTGTTAACGGTTTATCAAGTATAGTCGGGTCCATTGGGAACCACTCTGGAATCGTTGGATCTCCCGCAATATACTCTCTCGGTGTTTTACTCGAGCTCGTTTGCGTCTTAAACTTCCGAATATGATCAAATTTACTCAATGTATTCACATCTGTATCAAATACATGCATCGCTACCTTTTTACGACGCTCCTCAGGTAATCTTTCATATATTTGATGTGTGACAGTACTACCGATTCCACCTAAGCCAATTAAAATTGTTGGAACTTGTAATGTCATGTGAACCACCTTCCTATTCTTGCTTGTTTGAAAAGAAGAATAAAGAGAGCCGGGCCTCCTCCGCCCCTCTTACACCCTATCTACTATTCACATTCGTACCGGTAAATCTCCTTACCATATCCTCTATCAATTACTAAAAGTTCATTTGGATACAACGTCTTATGCTCCATTCCTACCTCTTCCTCTGTTATAAACATCCCATCAATAATCATCCCAACCACTTGCGATTCTTTTGCTACAAATATAGATTTCGATCTTTTTTTCGCTATTAATGTTACAGATTGCACAGTCTTTCTTTCTGCTCGGAATGGAATGCCAAAATAGTGCTTCCACCATTTATTTTTAAGTAACTCTGGTTCAGATTGATAAAGCCAATCTTTCGCTACTTCTTGATCCCATTCGTAATATAGTAATGCTTTCCTATGAAATCTCGGACGAACAATCCATCCTAAAATAATAATTCCTACTATTGAAAGTAATAAAGTGATAGGAATTACAAATTTAAAAACGAGCGCATACTTCTCAAAAAAAGGCGCATTTTCAATGTGCAGTACGATTTTTTCCTTTACTTCTTGTAATGTTGAATCATTGATCGTGATGGTAGCCTCTACGGTGCCGGTATCTGTAAAATTGAATGTGTCGGAGTAATAAGGTCGAGGATAAACATAAACTTGACTACCATGCTGTTTTAATTCATAGTTGATCGATTGATTCGATGTGACACCAGTAGATTTTAATAGTTTCTTTACAGCCTCTTCTGTCATCGGTTTACCATTTAACTGTGGCTGTAAAATAAATGGTTTACTATTTTCTAAATTTGTTACCTTTTCTTCATAATCTTTCGTAACAGCTTGAAGTGTTAATTTTGGTTTTTCAGCTGGTTCAATCTTGAATTCTTTCGTCTGTCTATAAAATCCCTTTATATTCATATGGACTTTCCCGCGTACTAACTCTTTACCAACTTTTGTCTCGTAATAAAACACATGTCTTTTATCATCCCACTTCATCGGATACTGCTTTCCGTCTATTTCTACTTCTGCTTCGAAATAAGAAATTTGAATTGGTAATTCAGTAGGTTTCGCTTCAATAACAGCTGTCACACCTTCATACATTTTCTCAACATTTTTTCTATCTTTATCATCTTTGTCATACGTAGAAACAGTATAGTTAAGCGCTGGTTCAACAAGTACTTGTAATCCCTCTTTCTCAATGTCCTGATCCACTTCTATCGTATATGTCCCTGGCTTAATCACTTCCTGATTCGCTGTACTTACATGCACTATATTTCCGAATAATTTAGCTTCTCCTGGTGCATGTATAGAAAAAGAAGACTGCAATTGTAACGGTTTGGAAAGTTGCATAACTTTATAATTAGACAAAGAAGGTGATTGTCGTACAAGCGTCATACGCTTTAATGGAAACGGTGTTGTAATCTCTACTTTTTTCCCTACTATTTTCGTTTTGACAATCGATTCAACAGAAGAAAATGGATCACGATTAGCAACTAATGCTGCCACTTGATTCACACTTTGTACAATACCATCCTCACCGCTAGACGGCATGACAACTCCATTCATTTCTGTTTTCCAAATCTCTTTAAACGTATTTAACTGCTCTTTTTCTTGCTGCCCTAAATCCTCTTCCATCGTGATTAAGACTGGGTGCAAAGAGATCTTTTTAGAATCCATCTCTTTCTTAAACTGTGCTAACTTCTGTGTAATTTGTTCTTTTCCGCCAACCTTATCTTTCTCCAAATCATTAAATGCCCCGTCAGTTAATACAATAAGCCAAAATTCACGTTTCCCATCTATATCTGCTTCCTTCTTTATAGATTGCATCGCCGTTTCTACTGCGCTAAATGGAGTATTTAAATATGTTTTCCACGCGCCGATTCCATTAATTTCTGTTTGCCTTTGATCCTTTGTTAACGAAATGTTTAACGGATCATTTGGCTTACTCATTGGAACGTAAGAAAATTTATCTTTCTCATCTAATAGCGCAACTAAACTTTGCAAGGCGTAATTGGCATACTTCCAGCGATCGTTATTTCTCATGCTGCCCGAATCATCATATACAAGTGAAACGACCCTTTCCTTCGCCTCCTCTCCTTTTGCAAAAGCTGAAAAAGGTAAACATATAAATAGAAACAACATGAACGTGGCACAAATTCGAATTTTCATGATGAGGCTTCGCCACCTTTGCAGACAAATTCCTATGTTTAAATTTATGAGGGGAAACAAGATATATGACTTGTATTTTAGGACAACAGTTCACAACAATTACATTATGTAAACAAAAATGAACTACTCTCATATTTTATTTCGAGTTTTTTCCTTATTATATATCTGAAATAACGCATAGCTTTCATACTTTTCCCGCTATAAATTCCACCATTAAAGTTTGATTTTCTTTTCAATACAAAAAATAAAGAGCACGCTATAATTAGCGCACTCTTTACTTCTTCACATATACCTCAACAATTGGATTATCTTTATTATCTGCATGTAAACGTATATTCTCTTCACCCGTATTATAAATGCTAGCTACCAGCATAACTGTTAACAAATTAGGTATTTTCGCATCACTCCCATATTTTCGTTCAAGAGCTTCTGTATACTCGAAATCCAAATCTCCTTGTACATATGTATACACTTCAAAACCATCTTTTAAATTACATACGACCGTATCAATAATATCGGCCCCTACTTGTTTCTTCATTTCCCCTCGCAATGCTTCAATAAATTCTTCCCAAGGGACTTCATACGTCTGAAATTGGTCTGTAGATTTCATTTCTCTTCCTCCTCGTTATGTATCCTGTTCGTATATTTCCCCTTTCGTATAACAATTATGAGAGATAGGTCATTCGTACAAGCCGCACTTGTCCTGCTTACATATCGTATTACGGTAATACTGAAGGAGGAAAGAACATGCATAGAAAAAGATGTTATGATACATGCCAACGTTATTTCGGTAAAGTTGTTCGAATTGAAGATCGTGATGGTCGCGTTCACTTAGGCAAAATAATCGATGTAACAAATGATTCCGTTTGGATTGAACCAATGCAGCAGCGCTCATCCTTTGATACAGGGTTCGGATACTATAACGCATATTCAAACGGCGGATGTGATATTTGCGGTGGTATTAGCAGATGTGATAACTGTGGATTTGGATGCGGTGGTGGATTCATTGGTGGATTTAGTGGCTGTGGGTGCGGTGGTCGTGGGTGCAATAGTTGCGGCGGTGGCTGGGGCCTTGAACTCGGATTTGGCTTTATTTTTGGAATTACTTTGGCTGCATTATTTTTCATCTAACATAGTAAAGAGTTGACTATCTTTAGCCAACTCTTTTTCTCTATTTTTCACATATAAAAATGCGATGTCCTAAAATATGTTGATACATAAGCAGTACTTGTTCGTGTTGCACCCACGCTTCATACAATTCTTCTGGAATAAACGGTGATACATTCCACTCTGGCTCTTCCATATGTCCTGCAACTGTTTCTGCAATAGTTCCGCCACCCGCAATTGTAATTCTTTTAAAATTTGCTGCTTTAAATAAATGAATCCACTCATTCTCAGTTAATACTTCTTTCATACCGTATAACTGTCCAATCTTTTCCTCCTCTTTCTTCTCAATATGTTTTTCGGTAATCATTTCAATGACAACAAGCTTTCCATCCTTCTGTAATACACGATAACATTCCGAAATAACCTTTTCTTTATTTGTAAAAGCGAGTATAGATTCTCCAAGTACAAGCTCAAATGAATCATTTAAACACGGTAATCCTTCTACATCTCCTTGAATCAATTGTATATTCAAACCATCAAACAACCATCTATCTTTCGCTTTTTGAATCATAATTTCATTCTTTTCAACCGCTGTCACTTTATAACCCAATTCTTTTGTCATATACGCCGCTGTTTTCCCCGTGCCGCAACCTATCTCAAGGACACTAGCTCCACTTTTAAGTGGCAATTGAGATAATAATTGTTTTGTTAACGTAAAACCACCAGGATGAGCACTCCCTATTCCGTAGTAAGCTAGAAAATCGATGTATGTGTTTCGTTTCATGAGATTCTCCTTTGAGTTTTCTATAATACATATATTCATCCATAAAAAAATAGTGCACAGAAAAAAAAGCATTTTCAAGTGCTATAATACCGCAACTTGAAAATGCTTTTTTCTTTTATTATTTCTCTTCTACATACGCCCATTTGAAACTATATTCCGGACTAATATTATGTTTCACAATTCCCTTTACATTTGGTTTCATAACATATGATCTACCACTTTGATATAAAGGTACGAGCGCTACATCTTCTTCAAGTAACAATTTTTCTGCTTTCCCTAACTCTGTCCAACGTTTTTTTGCATCAGCCATCCATTCCGTCTTACTTTTATTAATAATGTCATCATATTTTGAATTTGAATAGCTCATCTGGTTCTGCGAATTTTTCGTTTCAAACATATCAAGATATGTCATTGGATCCGCATAATCTGGATTCCAGCCGCCATATGAGAAATCATAATCTTGTTCTGATTCTAATTTTAGTTTTTGCTTAAATGGCTGAAGTTTAATATTTACTGTTACACCTTTTAAATTCTTTTCAATTTGATCTTTTACATACTCCCCAACTTTTTTCGCATTACCAGTATCATAATTTAATAGCTCTATTGTCACTTGATCTTTTCCAATTTCTTTTTTCGCTTCTTCCCAAGCTGCTGCTGCCTTTTTCGAGTCTTGGTTTAAACCATTCTTAAATGTTTCTGCAAAATCTTTACCGTCTGGACCACTTGCTAAACCTTTTGGTACTAAGTAATCCACTGGTTTTGAACCGTCATTTAGAATTACATTCGTTAAACCTTTCTTGTCAATTGATAATGCAATTGCTTCACGTAATTTTTTGCTCTTTAACGGTGTATCTTGCCCACCTCGTTTTTGATTTAAACGTAAGTAAAACGTGCTTGTTTCTGAATATGCTCCAAACTCCTCTTTATTGTTTCTATACTTATCAACAAATTCACCTGATAAAAGTGCGAAATCAATTGCACCTGTATCATATAAATTTACTCTAGTAGCCCCTTCTTTTACTACACTATAATTAATTTCATCCAGCTTCACTGTCTTTTTATCCCAATACTGATCATTTTTCTTTAATTTCCATCCTTGCTCATGTTTCCAATCGGTAAGCACAAACGGTCCATTATAAACTGTCGTATCAGACTCTAAACCGTATTTATCTCCTTTTTCTTTTACGAATTTTTCATTTAATGGATAGTAAGACGCGAATGCCATTAAATTCAAGAAATACGGTACTGGTCTTTCTAGTTCAACTTCAAGTGTATAATCATCTACCGCTTTTACACCTAATCTAGAAACTTCTGCTTTCCCTTGATTTATTGCCTCTGCATTTTTAAGATAATATGCAATAAATGCATACTCAGCAGCTGTTTTTGGATCTACTAGACGTTGCCATGCAAATACGAAATCTTTCGCTGTTACAGGATCACCGTTTGACCATTTTGCATCTTTCCGTAATTTGAATGTATATTTTTTGCCATCCTCGCTTGTCGTACTAGATTCTGCCGCAGCTGGAATTGGCTTATTATCTTTATCTAGACGATATAACCCTTCCATCGTGTTTCCTAAAATTTGAGAACCTAACGTATCTGTATTTTTCGAAGTATCCATCGTCGGAATTTCATTCGTTTCTGTACGATTCATTACTTGCTTTGCAGCTAATTTCCCGCCTTCTTTTTCGCCACTTTTCGGCGTTGTGCTTGCCTTATCTTTATCCCCTGATCCAGAGCAAGCTGTTAATGCCATACTCATTGCTAGAACTGGTGCTACAACCGCTGTTAATTTTGTCATCTTTTTTCTCTTCATTTTTTTGTACCCTCCCCAATTATATGTACGATATTAACAGTTAGAGATTCTCTACTAACTTTTGTTATCAGAAAATTCTTATTAATTAATATTCTACTATCTTTTTGAGTTTTGTAAAGTATTTTTGTAAATTTTCTAAATATTTATTCTTTTATTATAGTAACTTGTGGTTTTAACTACTATATGAATTATCCCCCGTCTACTATATGTAAACATATCTCCTCTTATTCTTCTCTATTGCTAAGTTCTATATTTTTCTTATAAAAATGAAATCTCTAACTATCATTCATCTATCCAATTATTGAATTCCTTCTACCATCCTACAGTAGAATATTAAAAGCAACCTCAACATTTCTCAAAAATTCCATGATCCTTATTCTCCTATCCATACAAAAAAAGCATTTCAAAAGCATATTAGCCACTTTTGAAATGCTTTCATGTTATTTCTTTCCGCCATCCTCAGTTACATACGCCCACTTAAAGCTATATTCTGGACTGATGTTGTGTTTCACAATTCCTTTTACATTCGGTTTCATTACATATGATCTTCCTGTTTGATATAAAGGAACTAATCCTGCATCTTCTTCAAGGAATAATTTTTCTGCTTTTCCTAACGTTTCCCAGCGCTTCTTCGGATCAGATAATAATTCATTACCTGCTTTTTGCACCATTTCATCGTATTTTGGATTCGAATAACTCATTTGGTTATACGGGCTCTTCGAGTCAAACATATCAATAAATGTCATTGGATCCGCATAATCTGGGCTCCAGCCTGCATAAGAGATTTCATAATCTTGCGCTGACTCTAATTTTAATTTTTGTTTGAACGGCTGAATTTTCGTATTAATCGTTACACCTTTTAAATTTTTCTCAATTTGATCTTTAACATAATCAGCAATCTTTTTCGCAGTTCCATCATCATAGCTTAGTAATTCAATTGTAACTTGATCTTTTCCAAGTTCCTTTTTCGCTTCTTCCCATGCAGCTGCTGCTTTTTTCGTATCTTGTTTCAGACCATTTTTAAACGTATCTTGGTAATCTTTACCGTCAGGCCCTGTCGCAAGCCCTTTTGGAACCAATTGATCTGTTGCTTTTGATCCATTATTTAAAATAACGTTTGCTAAGCCCTTTTTATCAACTGATAACGCAATTGCTTCACGCAGTTTTTTGCTCTTTAATGGTGTATCTTGTCCGTTACGCTTTTGATTTAAACGTAAGAAGAATGTACTTGATTCTGCATACTCACCGTACTCATCTTTATTCGCTTTATATTTATCTACGAATTCTCCTGATAATAGTGTGAAATCAATTGATCCTGTATCATATAAATTTACTTTCGTAGCAACTTCTTTTACTACACTATAATTAATTTCTTCTAATTTCACAGTCTTATTATCCCAATACTTATCATTTTTCTTCAGCTGCCAACCTTGTTCATGTTTCCACGATGCCATTACAAATGGCCCGTTATACACCGTTGTATCTGCTTCTAAACCGAATTTCTCTCCTTTTTCTTTTACGAACTTTTCATTTAAAGGATAGTATGACGGGAATGCTAATAAATTTAAGAAGTACGGTACCGGTTTTTCTAATTCTACTTCAAGTGTATAATCATCTACCGCTTTTGCACCTAATTCCGTTGCAGGTTTTTCACCTTTATTAATTGCCTCGGCATTTTTTATATAATAAGCAATAAACGCATATTCTGCCGCTGTATTTTTATCAAGTAAGCGCTGCCATCCGTATACGAAATCTTTCGCTGTTACAGGATCTCCATTTGACCATTTCGCATCTTTACGCAGTTTGAACGTATATTTTTTACCATCTTCGCTTTTCGTACTTGATTCTGCAGCAGCCGGAATAGGCTTATTATCTTTATCAAGACGATATAAACCTTCCATTGTGTTCCCTAAAATTTGTGCCCCTAACGTATCAGTAGATTTAGAAGTATCCATCGTCGGAATTTCTTGGTTTTCCGTACGATTTAATACTTGCTTCGCTGCATATTTAATATCAGATTTTTTTTCTTCCCCACTATTAGATGTAGTAGTCGTTTTCTTCTCCCCACCTGACCCAGAGCACGCTGTCAATGCAACGCTCATCGCTAAAACTGGTACTACAACTGCTGTTAACTTTTTCATCTTTTTTCTCTTCATTTTTGTATCCTCCCCAATTATATGTACAATACCAACCCTTGAGAGACCCCTTGCTAACAATTAGTTTTCTGAAAATTATAACTAATATTATTCTACTCTTTTTTTCGCATTTGTAAATAGTTTTATTTTAAATATTCTGATTTTAATCTTCGTAATTTAGTATGATTTATCCCCCATCTACTATATGTCCGTACTATACGCCTTATTCTTCTCTATTTAACTGAACTAAAAATTAGTATTTTAAGCTCACTAAAAAAAGCATTTCAAAGTAGCTAAGCTACTTTAAAATGCTTTTTCAACTCTATTATTTTTCAGTCACATATGCCCACTTAAAGCTAAATTCTGGACTGATATTATGTTTTACTACACCTTTTACATTTGGTTGTAAAACATAAGAATCTCCACGTTGATATAAAGGTAGAATCGCTACATCTTCTTCAAGTAATGTTTTTTCAGCTTTCCCTAACTCTTCCCAACGTTTTTTCGCATCACCCATTAATTCAGTACCAGCTTTTTTCACCATTGCATCATATTTAGGATCTGAGAAGCTCATTTGGTTATGAGAATGCTTAGACTCAAACATATCTAAGAATGTCATTGGATCTGCATAATCCGGATTCCAACCACCGTATGAAATATCATATTGTTGCTCAGATTCTAATTTTAGTTTTTGCTTAAATGGTTGAAGTTTAATGTTAACTGTTACACCTTTTAAGTTTTTCTCAATTTGGTCCTTAATATATTCTCCAACTTTTTTCGCATTACCAGTATCATAGTTTAAGAATTCAATTGTAACTTGATCTTTACCAAGCTCTTTTTTCGCTTCTTCCCAAGCTGCAGCCGCTTTTTTAGCATCTGGTTTCAAACCATTTTTAAACGTTTCTTGGAAGTCTTTACCGTCCGGTCCAGTTGCTAAACCTTTTGGTACTAAGAAGTCAGCTTCTTTTGATCCATCATTTAAAATTACATTTGCTAGATTTTTCTTATCGATAGAAAGTGCAATTGCTTCACGTAATTTTTTGCTCTTTAATGGTGTATCTTGTCCATCACGTTTTTGGTTCATACGAATGAAGTACGTACTTACTTGTGAAAATGTTCCGAATTCATCTTTCTTATTTCTGTATTTATCTACGAACTCTCCATTTAATAAAGCAAAGTCAACTTGACCGCTATCATATAAGTTAATTAGCGTTGCTGCCTCTTTTACAACACTGAAGTTAACTTCTTCAAGTTTTACAGTCTTTTTATCCCAATATTGATCATTTTTCTTTAATTGCCATCCTTGTTCATGCTTCCAATCTTTAAGAACGAACGGTCCGTTATAAACTGTTGTATCAGACTCTAAGCCGAACTTCTCACCTTTTTCTTTTACGTATTTTTCATTCAATGGATAGTATGATGGGAATGCCACTAAATTTAAGAAATATGGTACTGCTTGCTCTAACTCAACTTCAAGCGTAAGATCATCTACCGCTTTCACTCCTAGTTCAGTTACAGGTTTTTCTCCTTTATTAACCACTTCTGCATTTTTAATTGGGAATGCGATAAATGCATACTCAGCAGCTGTTTTTGGATCTAATAGACGTTGCCAAGCATATACGAAATCTTTCGCAGTTACTGGATCACCATTTGACCATTTTGCATCTTTACGTAGTTTAAATGTATATTTTTTACCATCTTCACTTTTTGTACTAGATTCTGCCGCAGCTGGAATAGGTTTATTATCTTTATCAAGACGATATAATCCTTCCATCGTATTCCCTAGCATTTGTGAAGATACTGTATCTGTTGATTTAGAAGAATCCATCGTTGGAATCTCTTGTGTTACTGTTCGATTTAAAACTTGTTTTGCCGCTAATTTTCCCTCTGACTTGCTATCTCCACTTGAGTTTGTACTTGTCTTCTTATCTCCGCCTGATGTAGAACATGCTGTTAATGCCATGCTCATTGCTAAAACCGGTACTACAACTGCTGTTAGTTTTTTCATTTTTTTCTTTTTCATTTTCTGTACCCTCCCTAATTCTAAACGATATCTATTTAAGAATTTTCTGATAATTCTGTTTTTCTTTATATATTTATCAGACGATTCTTACTACCTCTTATTCTACTAATTTTTTAATATTTGTAAAGTGTTATTATTGAAAATTTTTAAAAAATTATTTTTTTACAGTAATATTCATAAAAATTCTATATAGTTTTTTAATATCATTTTCCATCGTTACATATACACTATTTTAATAGTGTATATTATGTTTTCTAATAAACAGACTGTAGATTGTCGTTAATAAATAATGTATATTTTAGAAATCTCTTTCCTACAAAAACGAAAAAAGCCCACTTTCTCAGTGGACTTTCTAATTTACAACGGTAAATCCCTCTTCCTAAACACTACAATTGCTACTATGAAGATACAAAGCGCTCCAGCAGTTAAGCCTATACTTAGCGGCCATATATTATATGTTCCTTCAGCAATTTCTTTCGGACGAAACAATGTAAACAAGGATATATTTCTCATCCATTCTAACTTATCACTTAATTTCCCTACCATATCTAATACGAAAAATAGGATTGTTAAACTTGCTGAATAGCTAAGTGCCTTCCTTTCATCATTACATATACAGGAAAAGAAAAATGAATAGGCACTAACTACTAAAAATATAAGCCCTCCGACTATGTTTATTTTCAAAAATAATTCTTTATTTAAATTATTATCTTTTAAAAACCATTCTGCGCCTAATAAGCCCGCTACGTAAGTAACAATTACAATAATTAGTAATCCCAATATGAGAACGGTAGCTTGTGTAATTGCAATTTTCACCCTTGATACAGGTGTTGCTAATAAATATGCCATCGCCCCTTTATCTACATGACGAGCAATTAAATGTGTTGCAACCGTGACGCAAAAAATTGTTAAAATGATAATAAACAATAGGCTATAATATTCACCAGCTAAAAAATCCATTACATTTTGAATTGGGCTTTCCATTCCAACGATTTTTTTTACACTATCAGGCATGGCACTTATTAATTCATTTAAACCTTTCGCTGAAACCATCGATGGGAATATCCAAATTAATAACCATAAATAAAGAGCTGCACCAGTAGCATAGCTCAATATACTTTTTTGAGTTTCTTTCAAACTAGCTAAAAATAGTTGTTTATTCATGCTTTATCCCTTCTTTCTTCTCGTAATAATGCATAAATAAATGTTCTAAATCCGTCGCTCTCGTTTGAAGTGCCGTTACATTATAGTTTGAAAGTATTTGTAAAACTGTTTGGTAGTTTCCTTGCACAATAATTGACGCCTCTCTACCTTTCACCCCTTCAAATTGCAAATCACATTGTTTAAGAGACTCGATTTCTTCTTGAGATGATACTGTTACATCTATTACTTGTCTTCGCATTCCTTGTAAATCATGAATATCTTCTACGGTTACAAGACGCCCATCTTTAATAATAGCTACTCTGTCACAAGTTCTCTCAATTTCAGTGAAAATATGTGATGACATAAGGATTGTTTTCCCTCTTTGCTTTTCCTCTAATATTAAATCTATAAATACTTGTTGCATAAGTGGATCGAGTCCTGATGTTGGTTCATCTAAAATTAATACTTCTGGATCATGCATAAATGCAGCAACAATCCCTACTTTTTGTTTCATTCCTTTAGACATTTTTCGAATTGGTGTTTTCACATCGAATTGCAAACGTTCTATTAATTCATCTCGTCTTTTTATATCTTTTAACCCACGCATTCCTTGCATCAAATTTAAAAACTCTAATCCATTCATTCCTTCAATAAAAGAAATTTCTCCTGGTAAATAGCCAACTTCTCTTTGAATTTTCGCAGCATCTTCCCAACAATCTAATCCAAAAATCGTTGCTTTACCAGCTGTCGGTTTTATAAATCCCATTAAATTACGGATCGTTGTTGATTTCCCGGCACCATTTGGTCCTAAGTAGCCAAAAACTTCCCCTTCTTTCACTTCAAATGTAATATCAAACAAGCCTTTCCCATTTGAAAACTGTTTTGTGACATTTTGAACTGAAATCATAAGCCCACCTCATTTTTTGAAATATTTAATGTGTGATATTTCAAAATTATTGTACTCCTCATCTTTCATATTCGCAACAACTTTTTGAAATATTTATATGTCCATATTTCAAAAATATTGTTTTCAATTATTTTTTCTTGTATATTTTAAATGAGGTGATTACTTTGAACGGCTTTGAAAAAGTGAAAGAAAAGAAAAAACGTGCCATTAAAGATGCGGCCTTTATATTATTTTCAGAACGCGGATTTAATGAAGTAAAAATAGAACATATTGCAAAAAAAGCAAACGTTTCTCAAGTTACAATTTATAATCATTTTGGAAGTAAAGATGCGTTATTTAGGGAGATTATACAAGAATTTATAATATCTGAATTTCAATATTATAAAGAGCTTGCGGAAGAAAAATTACCGTTTCATGATATGATGCAAAAAATGATTGTAAGAAAAATGAATACGGGCGGGTTATTTCAGCCTGATATGCTACTACAAATGATGCAAAAAGACGAAGAGCTCCGAGAATTTATTTATAGTTATCAACACGAAAAAATCCTGCCTTGGTATTTAGAAATATTAGAACAAGCACAGCGCAAAAATGAAATTAATCCTCATCTTTCAAAAGAAATGATGTTACTGTACATTCAAATGTTCACTAAATTAGGTGATGATTTCGGGGCACAGCTTCTTGAAGGAGATCGAGAAAAACATATACAAGATATAGTTACGATGTTCTTTTACGGACTTTCTGTTCCGCAAAAATAAAAAAAGACACTGAATCGTGTCTTTTTTATTTTATAGAAATGACTCTACCAGTTTCACTGCTTTCAATTGCCAATTGAATAAGTCTAATAACTTCCAAGCCTTCTTCTGCTGTTACAGGTGGTTTCTCACCATTTACAATACTATCTCTTACACCTTTATAATACATGTCATAACAGCCGACTTCTGTTGGAATACGTACTAACTCTTCTTCTGTTTCTAAAATAGCAAAATTCTCTTCAGGGTCTGCTCCATAACCATTATCCCCTGGCTTCATTCCAGTCTTTAATTGTTCTTCCTGTGAATCCATACCATACTTCACGATAGAACCTTTATCTCCATGCAGTGTAAAATGTGGTCCAGCTTGTTTCACAAAACTACTACTATGTAAAATGACACGCTTTACTCCGTAGTGAAGTACAACATGAAAATAATCATCAATTTCTGCACCTGGTCGTTGTTTTATTACATCTGCATTTATCGCATCTGGTTTCCCGAATAATGATAATGCTTGATCCATTAAATGCGATCCTAAATCATATAAAATTCCTGAACCTGGTAAATTCTTTTCTCTCCAGCGATCACGTACATGTGGGCGGAAACGATCGAAATGCGCTTCATATGCGTATACATTCCCTATTCTATTTTCTTGTAATAATTTCTTTATCGTTAAGAAATCATTATCAAGACGACGGTTGTGATACACACTTAAAACGACATTATGTTGCTTCGCTAATGAAATAAGTTCTTCTCCCTCTTCAATTGAAACAACGAATGGTTTTTCCACAACAACATGCTTACCGTGTACAATCGCTTCTTTTACATATGGAAAATGAGTTGTATTCGGTGAAGTAATGACGACTAAGTCAATATCAGCTCGGTTTACTAATTCATCAATTGTACCAACAACTTCAGCATTTGGTAATGTTTGTTTCACTACTTCTTCTTTTGATGATAAAATAGCACGAATATCATACTCTTCTATCGTTTGTAATAACGGGATGTGAAATGTTGTACTAGAAAATCCAAATCCTACAATCCCTACACCTATTTTTTTCATGCTGCCCCTCCATTTGTGATAACGATTTCATTTCATTATTATAACAAGATTATTTTTATATACATAATGATTTGCTTAGAAAAAAGCATCTTGCTATCATTCATAGCAAGATGCTCCCTTTATTCCGTTCTTTTCTTCGTCCACGTTTCAATTACTTCACCAGTATCATTAACATCTAGTACTAAACTACCGTTACTATACCGGTCTTTATTTCGAAACGCTTTCGGATCAATTTCTTCTACAATGTGTTTCGCTGTCTTCATGTAAACTAATTCGTCATCTCGAACAATTTCAATACCGACAATGCGGTACGGATTACGTTTTAACTCTTTAAAAATTACAAGGCCTCGCTTCGCCCTCGTTGATTTCTCAATTTCCGATGCCTTTATACGTTTCACAGCACCGCGCTGCGTAACGAGAATAAGTTGATCTTTTTCACCATTTAACGGTTTACCAGAAGCAACGTAGTCATCCTCTTTTAAGTTAATTGCTTTCACACCAGCTGCTCTTACACCAACTGGACTTACTTCTTCTTCATTGAATACAAGTGCATATGCACCATGTGTTGCAAGAACAATATCACTTGTCCCATCTGTCGCAAATATATCAACAACTTCATCATCTTTTTTCAAGTTTACAGCAACGAACGCCCGTGAATAACGCTGCACTTTATATTGGTTTAATTCTGTTTTCTTAATCATACCGTTTCGTGTAACAAATACGATAAATCGTTTTTCTTCTTCAAAATTCGGTACGACTGTTGCCCAAATTAACGATTCATCTCGCTCGAGTGAAACAAGATTCGCAACGTGTTGACCCAAATCTTTCCAACGAATTTCTGGCATTTCATACACAGGAAGATAAATATAATTTCCTTTGTTCGTAAATAAAAGAACGGTTTCTGTCGTGTTTGTATCGAAACGCTCAAGTAAGATGTCACCCTCTTTCATACCGAAGTATTTCCCGTTCGATGCATTATGCGAACGCCAACCTGTTCGTTTCACATAGCCTTCTTTCGTTACAGTAACGATGACATCTTCTTGCGGAATCATAACTTCCACATCAATTTTAATTTCTTCAATTTCCTCTTCAATTATCGCACGGCGATTATCACTATATGTTTTCTTTACTCTCTTCAAATCTGTTTTAATAACTTGAAAAAGTCTTTTTTCACTTTGTAGAATCGTCTGTAACTCTATAATTTTCTTACTAAGTTCCGCTGCTTCTTGCTCTAGTGCTGTAATATCTGTATTCGTTAAACGATATAATTGCAGTGAAACAATTGCTTCTGACTGCGCCTCTGTAAATCCAAATTTCGCACTTAAATTATCTTTCGCATTACGCTTATCTTTAGACCCACGGATCGTTTCAATCACTTCATCTAAAATTGATAATGCTTTCTTTAAACCTTCTACAATATGTTGACGATTTTCTGCTTTTCGTAATTCATATTGTGAACGTCTCGTAACAACTTCTTTCTGATGCCCAATATATGCATCCAAAATCTTAGGTAATGTCATAAGTGTCGGACGACGATTATTTATCGCTACCATATTAAAGTTGTATGGAATTTGTAAATCTGTATTTTTATATAAATAATTTAAAATACCTTCAGCATTCGCTTCTTTTTTTAATTCTACAACGATACGAAGACCTGTACGATCTGTCTCATCACGTACTTCAGCAATTCCATCTAGCTTTTTATCTATACGTAATTCATCCATTTTCTTAACAAGATTCGCTTTATTTACTTCATACGGAATTTCTGTAATAACGATTTGTTGCTTCCCGCCACGAATCGTTTCAACCTCTGCTTTTCCGCGAATAATAATTTTACCTTTACCTGTTTCATACGCTTTTTTAATGCCATCTATCCCTTGTATAATACCACCTGTAGGAAAATCTGGTCCTTTAATAACTGTTAACAAGTCCTCCACAGAACTATTCGGTTGATCGATACGCATCATTGTAGCATCAATTACTTCTCCAAGATGATGCGGTGGAATTTCAGTTGCATAACCAGCGGAAATCCCTGTAGATCCGTTCACTAATAAGTTCGGGAACATTGCCGGTAATACAACAGGTTCTTCACTCGTATCATCAAAGTTTGACACGAATTCTACTGTTTCTTTATCAAGATCACGTAATAACTCAGATGCGATTGGTGATAAACGTGCTTCCGTATAACGCATTGCCGCTGCTGGATCCCCATCAACACTACCGTTATTTCCGTGCATTTCAACTAAAACATTACGTACTTTCCAAGTTTGACTTAAACGGACCATCGCCTCATATACAGAGGAATCACCATGTGGATGATAATTACCGATAACATTACCTACTGTTTTAGCTGATTTACGAAACGCTTTATCATGTACGTTTCCTTCTACATACATAGAATATAAAATACGTCTTTGTACCGGTTTTAAACCGTCACGCGCATCTGGAAGCGCGCGGTCTTGAATAATATATTTACTATAACGTGCAAAGCGGTCACCTAACACGTCTTCAAGCGGGAGGTCATGAAACTTCTCTGCCTGCATGTTATTCCACCTCCGTCTCCATAATCATTTCATTTTCTAAAATATTTCCTTCTTCTTGCATACCAAATTGTACATTACGCTCAATCCATTTACGGCGAGGTTCTACTTTATCCCCCATCAATGTCGTAACTCGGCGCTCAGCTCTTGATGCATCGTCAATTTTTACACGAATTAACGTACGTGTTTCAGGGTTCATCGTTGTTTCCCATAATTGATCGGCATTCATTTCGCCAAGTCCTTTATAGCGCTGCAACATATAGCCTTTACCGACCTTTTTCGTTACACCACCTAATTCTTCATCAGACCATGCATATTCAATTACTTCACTTTTCCCTTTTCCTTTACTTACTTTATATAAAGGTGGAAGTGCGATAAATACTTTACCAGCTTCAATAAGTGGTTTCATGTAACGGTAGAAGAACGTCAGTAGTAACACTTGAATATGTGCTCCATCCGTATCTGCATCGGTCATAATAACAACTTTATCGTAGTTAATATCTTCAACAGCGAACTCATTCCCTACGCCGCCGCCAATTGCGTAAATAATCGTATTGATCTCTTCATTCTTAAAAATATCAGCAAGCTTTGCTTTTTCCGTGTTAATTACTTTACCACGTAATGGTAGCACCGCTTGGAAACGGCGATCTCGCCCTTGCTTTGCTGAACCACCAGCCGAGTCACCCTCTACTAAATACAATTCGTTTTTCTGAGGATTACGTGATTGCGCAGGTGTTAACTTCCCGCTTAAAGTACCTTCTGATTTTTTCTTCTTCTTACCAGTACGTGCTTCTTCTCTCGCTTTACGAGCAGCCTCACGTGCTTGCGCTGCTTTAATCGCCTTTCTCACAAGAAGTGTAGCTACATCTGGGTTTTCTTCTAAAAAGTAAGCTAAATGCTCAGATACAATTGCATCAATTGAAGAACGAGCTTCACTTGTACCTAGTTTCCCTTTCGTTTGCCCTTCAAACTGGAGTACGTCTTCTGGTACACGTACAGAAACAATCGAAGCTAATCCTTCACGAATATCTGTACCCTCTAAATTTTTGTCTTTTTCTTTTAATAAAGAAACTTTACGAGCATACTCATTGAACACACGTGTCATTGCTGTTTTAAATCCAGCTTCGTGTGTACCACCGTCTTTTGTACGTACATTATTTACAAACGAAAGAATGTTTTCTGAGTAACCATCATTAAACTGAAACGCTAACTCTGCTTCAATTCCATTTTGCTCACCCGAGAAATATACAACTGGATGAATCGAATCTTTCTCTTCGTTTAAGTATGAAACGAAAGCCTCAATTCCTGTTTCATAATGAAACACATCTTCTAAATCATTACGTTCATCTTTTATCGAGATTTTCATTCCTTTTAATAAGAATGCAGATTCACGTAATCTCTCACATAATGTTTCATAATTATAATTTGTTGTGCTGAAAATAGTTGTATCTGGTTTGAAGTGCATCGTTGTACCAGACTCTTTCGTTTTCCCGATTTTCTCTAACGTCGTTGCAGGAGTACCACCATTTTCAAAGCGTTGTTCATAAATTCTACCATCACGCTTAATCGTTACTACTAGCCATTCTGACAAGGCGTTTACAACTGATGCCCCAACACCGTGTAAACCACCACTCGTTTTATAGCCTCCTTGGCCAAACTTACCACCAGCATGAAGTACAGTTAAAATAACTTCAGGTGTCGGTTTTCCAAGCTTATGCATTCCCGTAGGCATTCCTCGCCCTTTATCAATTACGCTAATACTATTATCTTTATGTATTACGACAGAAATTTCGTCGCCAAATCCCGCTAATGCTTCATCAACGGAGTTATCTACTATTTCATATACTAAATGATGCAATCCACGGCTATCCGTACTCCCGATATACATACCCGGGCGTTTTCGAACGGCTTCAAGTCCTTCTAACACTTGAATTGCATCTTCATTATATTGGAACTGATGCTTAACCAAACTCCTTGCCCCTTTCCTAATCAAATAAGAACATATGTTTCTATTATAGAATAACGCCTCGACTATAGTTTTGGCAAGTTATCTTATCTCTTTTATATACTATTTTCAATAGAAAAATCCTTGTTTTTTTCACAAGGATTCCTCTAGGCTACTATTTCAGAAAAATAATCGTTTGTCAACGAGAAATGGATATGTATTCCAACATTATACATTCCAGACCTTTATCATGATCCAAATGATCAATATCCAAAACGGGATAACAAGTAACAATCCCCAAAAACAGCCTTTAAAAAATCTCATGATGAACACCTCGTTCATCCGCCCTACTTATGTAAAAAGCGAGGGCTGAATCAATCTTTCTATCTTTAAAGTCTATACTATTTTGTCATTACATGCTCTACTTTAATACAACGATCCATTATTACTGTATAGCCTTTTTCTTGTAAAAGTTTATATGTATCTTCATCTTGTACTCCTAGTTGTGCCCAGAAAACATCTGCATCAATCTCTACAAACTCTTTCGCAACATCCTTTAAAAATTCTGAGCGACGAAATACATTTACGATATCCACATGTTCTTTAATATCCGTCAGTGAAGAAACCGCCTTTTCTCCGAGTACTTCATCTACTGTTGGATTTACTGGAATAATGCGATACCCAGCATCTTGCATTGCTTTTGAAACCATATATGATGTGCGTTCTGGCTTATCTGATAATCCAACAACTGCAATCGTTTTACTTTTCTTCAATACTTCACCAATTTCCGTACGAGTTGGGTTTTCAATTGTCATAATTAATCCCTCCTATACCTTTATTATATCCGATAAAGAAAGTCTCTTTCAACATGAAAGAGACTTTCTTTTATTCCGATTGATGTACGCTAATAAGCAGAAGGAAGAGAACTCTCCACTGATTAAAGTTTATATTTATTGATTCTTTGTAGCTGAATTATCTGCTAATGTAGCTGTTTTCGTCATTTTTTGACCGTTGCGATAGAATGTAACTTCCACTTTCTCGCCTACTTTTTTCTTTTCATATAAGTATTTACGGAACTGAAGTGAATTTTCTACTTTTTGATCATCTAATGCTACTACAAGATCATATTGCTCTAAGCCAGCTTTTTCTGCCGGTGACACAGGATAAATTTTAGCTAACACAACACCATTTGTTACTTCTTTTGGTACTTTTAATTGATTTACTGCATAAGCTTGCACATCTTCTAATGAAACAACACCTACACCAAGAGCTGGTCGTTTCACTACTCCGTCTTTTTCAAGCGATTCAATAACTGGTTTTGCAACATTAACTGGAATTGCAAAACCAATCCCCTCAACTTCTTGCTGTGCAATTTTACTTGAGTTAATTCCAATTAATTCACCGTTTTGGTTAAATAATGCACCGCCACTATTACCAGGGTTAATCGCTGCATCTGTTTGAATAACTTGTGCTTGCCAGTCTGGACGTTTGTCTCCATCAATATCTACTGGAATTTCACGTTCTTTACTACTGATAATACCTTCCGTTACACTGCCGTCAAATCCAAGTGGGTTACCAATTGCAATTGCTTTTTCACCAGCACGAAGTTTACTGGAATCACCTAACGTTGCAACTTTATTAACAGTAGATCCATCAATCTCTACAACTGCTAAGTCTAACCAAGGGTCCTTACCAACTAATTTTGCATCAACTTGCTTTCCGTCGCTCAGTTTAACAGCAAGTTTATTTGCACCGTCTACTACGTGGTTATTTGTTACAATATATGCTTTATTTCCTGATTTTTTATAAATAACACCTGATCCTGTACCAGCTGTTTGCTCTTGTTCTGCCGGTTGCATCGCAAACGGATCAATAGTCTTCTGCATATTAATTACACCAACTACAACATCCTTTGCGCCTTCAATCATGCCTGGCAAATCAGTTTCGCCCTTCACTTTATTAACAACAGGAGCTACAGTACCTTCTACTTGTTGATTAGAATTGAATGACGAAACTGCTGCATTATTTTGCATCCACGGCATGTAAGGTGCTGCAAAACTAATCGAAACCGCCCCGACTACAGCTCCAACTAAACCTGTGAAAAAATATCCTTTTTTACTACCTGATTTTTTCATTTCTCTCGTTTCACTATGCTCTTCATTTAAATTCGGTCCGTCGTAATATCCCATGTTTTATTTCCCCTCTCTGGTGAATTCGTACTTTCAGTATAGTCACAGTTTGTGTCCTTCTTGTGAACTCATCGTGAAATCCAATTAAAAAAATACTCCTATCTATCATTGTAGACAAGAAAAGTATTTTTTGTACATTTCACCTACAAAGGAGAGTGTAAATTTGCTATATCCCAAAGCCGGGATGCATAGTAACTTAAAGGTTATTCTTCAAATTTGTAACCTACTCGAATAACAGTGCCGATATGCTTCGCCTTATCTCCTAGCTTATTTCGCAGTTTTTTAATATGTGTATCAACCGTTCGGTCATCACCGTAGTAATCATATCCCCATAACTGATCTAATAAATGTTGGCGTGACAACACAATTCCTTTGTTCTCCATTAAATAAACGAGAAGCTCAAACTCCTTATGTGTCAATATAATTTCTTCTCCATCTACTAAAACTGTTCTAGATAGTCGATTCACTTCTATTCCAGCTAATGACATAGTATTTTCTTCTGATACTCCTATCGCTCCATCCGCACGTTTCAATAACGTCTTTGCACGAGCTACTAACACTTTCGGACTAAAAGGTTTTGTTACATACTCATCTGCACCTAGTTCAAAGCCTAGTAATGTATCATCCTCATCAGAACGTGCTGTCAGCATAATAATTGGTACCGCTGACTCTTTTCTAATTCGTCTACAAACAGACCAACCATCTATTTCTGGTAACATAATATCTAACATAATTAAATCAATTGTATGTTCAGCAAATAATTCTAGCGCTTTTTTTCCATCTTCCGCTTCGATTACTTCAAAGCCTTCATTACGAAAATAATCACTAACAATTTCACGTAATCTTCTTTCATCTTCAACAAGTAATACTGTTTTATTCATATAACCTATCCCGCCTTTTTACTCATTCAATCGAATAATACGTTGATTGGAGCTTCCGCGAAATGGAAGTGTTAAATCTTTTTTATCAAGTTCAAATCTTCCATCGACCAAAACATCCCCATAATGTAACAATTCTATCATATCATTATTTTGAGCACTCTGTATCTCTTCTAACGTGTAACCTGTATAAATCCATAGATTTTTTTTCAAATCCTTCACTACTTTTGCTACTTTTTTCACTTCAGCAGCTTGAAAAAATGGATCTCCACCTGAAAATGTTACATCGGTTAATGAATTTTTTTCAATCTCTATCACAATTTCTTCTACCGTCATTTCAGTTCCATTGCAAACATTCCATGATTTCGGATTATGGCAACCGATACAACGATGCGGACAGCCCGCAAAAAACACGACTGTCCGCAACCCTTCTCCATCTACTACACTATCATGAATGATATTCATAACTTTCATTTATGCTTCACCCGATCCATCTCTTCACTACGTTTCGCGCTATTCCACTTTGACATATCTCCTACAAGATATCCTGTTATGCGGCGAATTCTTTCTATTTCATTCTCATCTTCATTTCCGCAGCTCGGACATTCATTCCCGATAATGCCATGATAACTACAACACTTACAACGATCGACAGGATGGTTAATTGAGCCGTATCCTACTCCGTACTGCGCCATCGCTTGTACAATTTGCTTTAACGCCTTTTGATTATGCACAGCTGCACCATCTAGTTCAATGTACGTAATATGTCCGCCATTACAAAGAGCGTGAAACGGTCCTTCTAATCGAATTTTATCTATAGCTTGAATATTGTAATACACCGGTACATGGAACGAATTTGTATAATAATTATGATTTGTCACACCGCTAATTACACCAAATTCTTCTCTATCTTTCTTCACAAGCTTTCCTGATAACCCTTCTGCTGGCGTTGCAATTACAGAGAAATTGAGTTGATGTTCTTCCGTCACCTTATCCATTCTCTTCCTCATAAAGGAAATAATTTCATATCCAAGCTTCCATGATTCTTCATTTTCTCCATGGTGCTTTCCAGTTAACGCTACTAAACATTCTGCAAGACCGATAAAACCAAGACTTAACGTCCCTTGTTTTAAAATCGGTGCCACAGCATCTTCAGGTTGCAACGTTTCTCCACCACGCCATACACCTTGTGAATATAAGAACTGAAAATCTCTCGCTCTCTTTGTACATTGATAAGCAAATCTCTCTAACAATTGCTTAACACCTAAATCTAAGTAATAACTTAGCGCTTCAAAAAACGCTTCTTTCGAACCACTAATTAGCGCTAATTTCACTAAATTAATAGAAGTAAACGATAAATTCCCTCTCCCAATTGCTGTTTCTTCCCCATGTATATTAGACATAACACGAGTACGACACCCCATATAACATACTTCACTTTCAGGTCGACCATCATAATGCACAGCATTAAACGGAGCATCTAAAAACGAAAAGTTAGGGAATAATCGCTCAACTGTCGTTTCTAACGCTAATTCAAATAAATCATAGTTCGGATCACACTCTTCAAAGTTCACGCCTTTTTTCATTTTGAAAATTTGAATAGGAAAAATCGGTGTTTCCCCTTTACCAAGTCCAGCTTGCGTCGCTTTTAAAAGTTGCTTAATTAAAAGCCGTCCCTCTTTCGATGTGTCTGTTCCGTAGTTAATAGAAATAAACGGTACTTGTCCCCCGCCCCTACTATGCATACTATTTGAATTATGAACGAAAGCCTCACACGCCTGATACGTATCATTTTCTGTTTCTTTCCATGCAAATTCCTCTATTTGTTCTTTCGTAAGCGGATATGACTGTAGTCGTTTTTTATGTCTCTCTACTGTTTTTCTCACATATGGAGCTAAATCAATATCAAAGAGTGCAAACGATTGACCACCGTGCTGCATATTTTGATTCGCCTGAAAAATAATTGAAGAAAGCGCCAATGCACTTTTAATGTCTTGCGGTTGTCTCATATGTCCATGTCCAGTATGAAAACCGTTAGCAAGCATTTGCGCTAACGGAATTTGCGAACAAGTCGTTGTTCCTGTTGCATAAAAATCTAAATCATGTGGATATAATATATTTTGATCTATCGCTTTTTTCACTTGATCTGATAATAATTTTTCTACTGCATAATACTTTGCGCTCTCAGATGCGAACGTTCCCATTACTCCCATTGGAGATCGGCCATCTACATTTGCATTTTCCTGCATTAAATCTTGTTCATTACCGTGAATAATTGTCTCAAATACTTTCATTAATTCTTCTCCACGTACATTTTGTTTCAACATTCATAACCCTCCACCAACATGTTGTTGTCTTTTGATTAAAATCATACAACATATAGTTCTTCTGTTCCTGTGAAAAATGTAACATTCCTGTGAAAGTTTTTTTAAAAATTAATGACTTTTTCATTTGTAAAAAAGAAATGTGCTCTTTACAAATGTATGGTACAATGAACGGGAAAAACTCTTTTTACCCTTTATCAACACATTTGTATAAAGGAGACTGAACTCATGATTATTACATATCTTTTATTTATCGTTGCCTACTTGCTCGGTTCGATTCCATTTGCATTAGTCGTTGGAAAAATCGGTTATGGAATCGACATTCGTGAGCATGGAAGCGGTAATCTAGGCGGAACTAATACATTCCGTACATTAGGGAAAAAAGCAGGTTTTATCGTAACAATTGCTGACATTTTAAAAGGTACATTAGCAACAAGTCTACCGATTATTTTCGGGTCAGATATTCACCCACTATGGTTTGGATTAGCCGCTGTTCTTGGACATGTCTATCCGATCTTCGCAAAATTCCGCGGGGGGAAAGCAGTTGCAACTTCTGCTGGGGTATTATTATGCTATTCACCAGTTGTTTTTGCAATATTAGCTGTTGTCTTTTTCAGCCTTTTATTTACAACAAGATACGTATCACTTTCTTCTATGGTAACAGCTGTCATTGCTGTTATTGCATCCATTGTTAGCGGGGATAAAATCTTCATTATTGCGATGTGTTTATTAGCAGGTATGGTTATTTATAAACACCGTGCAAATATCGGACGAATTATAAATAAAACTGAACCAAAAGCAAACTTTTCAAAAAAGCAAAAATAAGATCGTAACCCACATAACGCAAAAAGAAAACGTGAAGCATATTAATAGCGTCTTTTTGCGTTATTTTTTATACTAAAGAAAAAGCAACATAATTTGGAGGAACTATACATGAATCTTTCCGTAACAAAAGAAGCAGCACAATGGTATAAAAACGAATTACACTTACAATCAGGTGAAACAATACGCTTTTTCGTACAATACGGTGGTTGCAGTACTGTGCAAAAAGGACTTTCTTTAGGTATTCGTAAAGATGATCCTGCGCATCCTGCTGTTCAAATGCAAGAAGAAGGTATTAACTTCTTTATTGAAGGCGATGATGAGTGGTTCTTCGATGGACATAATTTATTAGTGACACTTAACGACGGTGATGATTTCCCTCAATTTAATTATGAAAAATAAAAAAACGTGGCTTCTGCCACGCTTTTTTTTATTTTTTTTTAATTTCCTCATATTTCGCATACCACTCAGGATATAATTTTTTAAATGATACAGGGCGGAACCCTTCTTTTTTCGCACAAATATTCGTTGTACTTGCAGTAATACAAAGCTCGCCATCACCGTTATAAATTTCATAACCATATACAACACGCAGCGGGCTCAAAGTATCAATCCACGTTTTCACAATTGCTTTTTCACCGTAACGCATCGCTTTACGATATGAAATTTGCAAGTCTAATACAGGAGAGATAATTCCCTCTTTCTCCATTTCAACATACGAAAATCCTAATTCTTGTATAAGTTTCGTGCGCCCAAGTTCCAGCCACACTAAATAGTTTGAATGGTAAACAACACCCATCTGGTCTGTTTCCGCATAGCGGATTTCAACTTCATGTTCTGCTACAAACATTTCTATTCGCCTTCTTTCACTTCTGCTACCTTGCATACATTTAATCATAATACAGTGGAATCAAAAATAAAATAAAAACAGTGAATCTTTTACCGAAAGGGGCAAACACATGATTCAAATTGTAACTGTTCGTAGCGGTGATAGTGTTTATAGTTTAGCATCAAAATATGGATCTACACCTGAAGAAATTGTAAAAGACAATGGACTAAACCCAGCCGAAACACTCGTTGTTGGTCAGGCACTTATCGTTAATACAAAAGGAAATAACTATTATGTACAGCCTGGTGACAGCCTTTATCGAATTTCTCAAACATATAGCGTTCCTCTCGCCAGTTTATCTAAAGTTAATAACCTTTCATTAAAATCTATTCTTCATGTCGGACAACAATTATATATACCGAAAGGAACAAAACGAGCAGTAGAATCCATCGCTTATTTACAACCTTCAACAATACCGATAAAAGAAAGTTTAGTAAATGCTACACGTGCTATTAATCCATTTTTAACATATTTAGCCTACTTCAGCTTCGAAGCAAAACGAGACGGCACTTTAAAAGAACCAACCGAAACAGCTAAAATCGCTAATATTGCAACGCAAGGTAAAACCATCCCTATGCTCGTTATTACAAATATTGAAAATGGAAATTTCAGTACCGAACTGGCATCTGTTTTTTTACGCGACGCAACGATTCAAAACAAATTTATTACGAACATTTTGCAAACAGCTGAAAAATACGGCATGCGAGATATTCATTTTGATTTCGAGAATGTAGCACCTGAAGATCGCGAAGCATATAATCGTTTTTTACGAAATGTAAAAACGCGCTTACCTAGCGGGTACACATTAAGTACAACGCTTGTACCGAAAACAAGTTCCAATCAAAAAGGGAAATTTTTTGAAGCTCATGATTATAAAGCACAAGGACAAATTGTTGATTTCGTCGTCATTATGACATACGACTGGGGTTGGCAAGGCGGACCACCGATGGCGATTTCTCCTATTGGTCCTGTGAAAGAGGTACTTCAATATGCAAAATCTCAAATGCCACCACAAAAAATTATGATGGGTCAAAATTTATACGGTTTCGATTGGAAACTGCCGTTCAAACAAGGAAATCCACCTGCAAAAGCAATTAGCTCTGTTGCAGCTGTTGCACTAGCTCGTAAATACAATGTTCCTATCCGCTATGATTTCACGGCTCAAGCTCCTCATTTCAATTACTTTGACGAAAACGGCGTACAACATGAAGTTTGGTTTGAAGATTCACGGTCCGTTCAAAGTAAATTTAATTTAATGAAAGAACAAGGAATAGGCGGCATCAGCTATTGGAAGATTGGCCTACCATTCCCACAAAATTGGCGTTTACTCGTCGAAAACTTTACAATCACGAAAAAAGGCTGACGAAAGTCAGCCCTTTTTTCATATTCCTGTTAAAAATATATCTTTAATTCCCTCACAAAAAAGAAGAATGATAACATTCTCCTTTTTTAACCGTTATCAACAATCGGTTGCTTACCAGTTTGGTCTTGCATTTGCTTTCCTTTATTCCCACCAGCTTTTTTCGATTGTGTTCCAATTTGATTTGGTGCAAAGTCTTTTGAATTCTTTTTCGGATTACCCATTACTATCGCCTCCTTAACACTAGTATCGTACTAGTGTTAAGAATTATTCAGCCTGCTTAAAAAGTTTCATTGCATAACGTTTTTCAATACGTTCTTCAATTCGATCGATTGCATCACGATCGCTTAATAATTGTTGTTTATTTTCATTTACAAGTTCTTCAAACGATCTACGGCGACTTCTTCTCATGCTGCTCACCCTTTCTTCTACGTTTTCTTATTACATAGTATGAGCAAATGAAAAACTCTTTAATCAGATTTGTAAGAAAATTTTATGTTTTAACAAAAAAACCATACGCAAATATTACGCATGGGATTTTTTCACATCATTATATTTAAATATTTTTTAATTTCTTCATCAGCATCTTCTTCATTCACTCTATATTCATGCAGTGCTCGCAATACAGAATCGTATTCTTCTAAAATGTAGCTCTCTAGCTTGAAAATGTCCTCTACACTGTCAATCATAATTCTCGTGTTGCCAATCTCACTTTTCAATGCTGCCTCACACGTTAAGCTCGTACAAATACCAATTACATCGTCTTCCATTTTTTCTGTTAACACATATTTCTTTCGCCCGTTTACCTTCATCCTAATAATTGGGTAAAAAGCTTTTATATCTAAATAGCTCCCGACATTCATACAGCGAATCCATTCGATATCACGTTTATTTCGCATAAGAATTTCTTTTACTGCTTCGTATGCTACCGTTTCATCAAGCACTTCTTTCTGCACTTTTCTTTTTCCTTCTTCCTCAATAGATGCACATCTTTGATAAACTGCCGCACACGTAATACAATCATCAAATGCATTATGAGAACTTAAGCGAATTCCAAGCATTCGCTTTAACGTTTCAAGTTTATGATTAGGCGCGTGCTTCATATATTTCTTTGCTAAAAACACAGTGTCAATCACTTTATTTTTAGGCTCCGGTAGCCCAAGCATATTTACATTACTTTTCAAAAAACGCATATCAAAAGATGCATTATGAGCGACAATTACATTTGTATGTAAAAATGCTAAAAATAAAGGTAATACTTCTTCAATCGTCGGTGCATCTGAAACACGATAATTTGTAATACCTGTTAAACTCGTTATTCGGTCCGGAATTGAACGCTCCGGATTCACATAGGAAACAAACTGATCTACTAGTTCATGATTACGATATTTCACTGCTGCGACTTGAATAATTTTATCATTATAAGGGTTAAATCCTGTTGTTTCAAAATCAATTACAACATAATCTAACGGTAAGGATACATTCCCCACTCCAAACACCCCTTTATCTCTAAACGTTTATATTTCTTTTATCATAACATGCTGCTATCACTACGTGAAAAAGAAAAGGCAGAAATGATAACTTTCCACCTCTACCTTTTCAACATTATTTTAATTTAGCAATCCTTTTTTCCATCTCTTTTTGTGTCATTGGTCCAATAAACTTATCTTGAATGACCCCTTTTGTGTCTATAAAATAAGAGGTTGGAATCGTAATTACTTTATACGCTGTTGTCACATCAATGTTCTTGTCCAATAAAATAGGAAAAGTAATTCCTTTTTCCTTCGCAAAGTTGCTTACCTTTTCTTCTCCCCCACCTTTTTCTGAAGGAGTATAATTTATAGCTAAAATTTCTACATTTTCCTTATGCTCTTTATAAAAGGCCTCCATATCGGGCATTTCTTGCTGACAAGGTCCACACCACGTTGCCCAAAAGTTTAAAATCACTTTCTTTCCTTTTAAATCTGATAACTTTACATTCGTTCCATCTAACTTCGTTAATTCAAAATCAGGTGCATTCTTTCCTATTTCAATACCATTCCTTGCAATCATCTCTTTCATAGCAGCTTCACTTTTTTCTTGCTTCCCTTGTACTACTTGATCTTTTTTACCAAACTGATCATAAGCTGCATATCCCGCTAAACAAAGTAACACTACAATAACAGTAAGCTTCCGCCACATTTTATATCACCCTAACGTGTTTATCTTCTTATAACATAATCATCAAAATACTATATACCTTATTTTAGCTTATACGGACAAGCTTGGAAATATTCACATTCAAAATAGTCGGAATATTTTTAACTAAGATGAAATATTTTCCTTTTTATCATATAATTAGAAATACATATAAAAAATTCGAGGTGATATGTATTTTACAATTACTTATCAACCCTTTTTCTTTTGTTTTCTTCACTTTACCATTACTATGTATTTGTTTTAGCGGCTTGCTATACAAATTCAAATGGGCTGCTATTATTATTTCTTTTACTGTTCCACTTATATTTTTCATTATCGTCTCTAAATTTGATATACACCTAGCTTCACAAAACTTAGACGCTTGGATTATTTATAGTGCTGTTTATTCTATACTTTCCTACATAACAGCAGCGCTAATACGAAGAAAACTGCACATGTAGAACTTTCAAAAAGGGGGATTTTTATGAATTTATTTGAAAAAATACTATTATATATTCTTAGTTTTATATTTTCCCCAATCGGGATTATCACTTGGATCATCTCGCTCTTCAGTAAAGATCCTGAAAAAAAGCAAGTTGGACGTATTTGTCTCTATATCGCTTTAATCTCATTTATCCTTTTAGCAAGTCTCGGTATTGTTAGTTTCTTCACGATGACTACCACCACTACTATACAATAGTTACAGAAAGGATGATTATTTTGGGAGAACACCCTATTAGTAAAGAACTTCGCTATATACGAATTTGTTTAGTTATTTTAGTAATCGTTCTCTTATTTTCAACGGTGAAAGAGTCGTTGAAATTTCTACAAATCATGATTCCATAGAAAATGTTTCCACCAGTAATATGACACAGATTGCTGAAAATACATTTGCTATTCAAGAATATAATCCATCACTAAGTAGCGAACATACGGTCAAAATTTTCAAATATAATCCGGATACAAATGAACTTACTCTAGTCAAAGAGTTTAGTACTAGCGATACTGAATCATATACGTACCAACTTAATAAGAGTGAATAAAGATAAGAGCGCTATATAGCTCTTATCTTTTTATTAGCATCTCTTTAAACAATGACTTACAATTTAATAATTCTCTAGGATCCCCACATTCCACAATAATTCCATTCCTCATGACAACAACCCGATCTGCTATCATCGCCCTCTCGAGATCATGTGTCGTCACAATTCTCGTTACATTCCCTCCTAGCCCTTTCAGCATATTCCAAACCACTTCTTGATTACTCGGATCTAATCCCGCAGTCGGTTCATCTAAAATAATGAGATTCGGATTTGATACAATCGCTCGCAATAACGCAAGACGCTTTCTCTCTCCTCCCGAAAACTCTTCACCGCTTTTATGTAGTACAGTCTGAATACCTTCAGATAAACTCCTAATAATCGACTTCGCATTTACAAGTTCCATATTTTTTTCTAACTGTTTTTCTAAGCCCCCTTCTTGAAAATACATATTCTCTTTTACTGTCGTTCGAAAAAAACGAGGCTCCTGCCATATAGTAGTCATACGAGCTTTATTACCGTAATAAGCAATACTACCATTAGATGGTTTATATAAACCCGTAATTAATTTTAAAAGCGTCGTTTTTCCTGCACCACTTTCCCCCAAAATGATAACGAGTTCGCCAGGATTAATTTGCAAATGAATATTTTTAATTCTACATCTCTCTTCACCGTTCTCTTGAAATGAAACGTTTGTTAATTTCATTCCCTTCGCTCTTTCTACATTTCTGTATTCAGCCGGTATATCTAATAAGCCAAAAACTCGACTGGCCGAAGCGATAGCAACTTGTGTCATCATCAATAAATCACTCGCATAACGAACGGGGAAAAATAACATCTCAATTGTAGCTAATACCGCCACAAGCGAACCGACTTCCGTATCCCCTTTTATTATTTTTTTTGCTCCTATAATAAGAACAACTATATATGCTCCTGTTTCTATTACCGTTCCAACTATCCCAATACAATGTTGCAACATCGTCTTCTTTACTTCTGTTTTATAAGATTTTACTGTCACTCCTTTAAATAAGCCAATTGCCCAGCTCTCTTTTTGTAAACTACGCAAATCTTGTATACCTTTTACAAATTGTGACACCATCTCTACAACAATTGATTGATTCTTTTGAGAAATACTCGCAATATTTCTTACCTTTCCCCCCATAAACATTGGAACCATTGCACTTAAAAATAAAAACGGGGTTATCCACCATATGAACTGTACATCGATATGTTGTAGAGCTATGAACGCACCAATAAATTGTGCAATAGCGTGGATGTATTCTATTAATAAAGATCCATATAACCTTACCCAATTTGGAATATCAGAAACGACTAATGTTTCTAACTCCCCTTGTTTTACCTTCTCACTTTCTTCAAACGGTAATAAGAAAAAATGACGTAATACATCTATACGCTTCTCTCGTAATATTCGCTGACTTACTTTTGAGCTTACATAATCAAATAACAGATTGTTCACCCACATCAAAAAGCGGCTCCCTGCAAACAAAGCAATATATACATACGCACCTTTTAACTCCCGCTGAATAAGGTTATCTACAATTAGCCCCATAAATAGCGGACGGGATAAATTTAAAATGGCAGCTACTATCCCGCTACAAATCGCACTAATTAACAATAACTTTTCTTGTAGTAGCGGCAACATTATTCTTCTATACTCATTCATTGTCATTCCTCCAATTTGCATAATAAAAGGAAAGGGATGAAACCAATTTGGTTTCATCCCTTTCCTCTTTGTTTACTCATATTATTTTAAAAACCTAATTTCCAAAACATAAAATAAAAATCACTACTTTATCTAGGGATATTCTTCTGCCAACGACCTATTAAATGCCGATATGTATTACTATATAAGTTTTATTAAAATAGCAAGTGTATTTATTGACATATGAACAACAATAGGCACGATCAATCTATTAGTTTTTACATATAAAAAAGCATACACCAATCCTGCTAAAGTATAAGGAATAACACTTGCCAACTCCATATGAAGTAATGCAAATACAAGAGACGTAATTAAACACGCAATGTAGACATTTGTTCGTTTGCGTAACGTATCAAGAATAATTTTTTTTGTTAAAACCTCTTCCATTACAGGCCCAAAAATTGCAATATTCACTATTATAAATGGAAAAGATATAAATTTGGATTTTATCATTTCTGAGTGTTCTGAGTTAGGATCCATATTAAATACAACAATAGCTATTAATCCATAAATAGCTTGAACTAAAAAATAAATAAGAACACCATAGATACACCATAATACAGTTTTTTTGGGCGGATAAGCATCAGAAGAACCTCTTTCAATATCTGGTTTCATTAATATTAAAATTACTATGAAAGCTAAAAAATAACCTAAGATTCTACCATAGGCATTGGCCGCTTCCGTTGTTAAATTAAATAAAGTTATAAAAATCGGTTCGAATAAATAAATGGACAAGTAAAACAGTATGTAAGTAATTATAACTCCCCAATATCTTTTTGGCATATTCCACCTCTTTTGCAGCAACTATTAGTTGGCTTTTTTATTCATTTCGAAAAATATCTTATCGCATGAATATTCCTTTCATTTAATTTTACCCTTAACAGGGGATATGCAACTTTAATTCTCCCTTAATTTTACAAAACGCTTTAATCCATCCCACATTAACTGACAATAAGGTTTCCACTTAGAGACCTTTAAATATACCGATGTTTTTTCATACTAAAGAGGGATGAGAAAATCTCATCCCTCTTTAAAATATACATTCAACAAATATTGTTGAATCCGTTTAGTTCGACACTTTAGACTCTTCGATTTTCGAACGAAGAACCATTTGCAAGATACCACCGTGACGGTAGTAGTCAATTTCAACTTCACTATCGAAACGAGCTACTACTTCAAATTGCTTCTCTTTTCCTTCTGAATCGATTGCAACTACTTTTACAAGATCGCGTGGTCTAACCGTTTTGTCAATTTGAATTTCAAATGACTCATCACCAACAAGACCTAACGTTTCAGCACTGTCTCCATCTTTAAATTGTAATGGTAATACGCCCATTAATACTAAGTTACTGCGGTGAATACGCTCGAAGCTCTCTGCGATTACTGCTTTAATACCTAATAAGTTTGTACCTTTCGCAGCCCAGTCACGAGAACTTCCCATACCGTAGTCTTTACCAGCAACAACTAGAAGGCCTGTGCCATCTTCTTTATATTTCATCGCAGCATCATAGATAGATGTTACTTCATCAGTTGGCCAATATGTTGTATATCCGCCTTCTGTTCCTGGTGCGATTTGGTTTTTAATACGGATATTTGCGAATGTACCACGCATCATAACTTCATGGTTACCACGACGAGAACCGTAAGAGTTAAAATCAACTGGTTGTACGCCGTTTTCTAGTAAATAACGTCCAGCTGGCGTGTGCTTACCAATTGAACCTGCTGGTGAAATATGGTCTGTCGTTACAGAATCACCAAATTTACCAACGATGCGTAAACCTGATAATGTTTCAACTTCACCTGGCTCTTTAGATAGTCCTTCGAAGAACGGTGGGTTTTGAATGTATGTTGAATCATTATCCCAAGTATATAAAGCTTCATTTGAAGTTTGGATTTCATTCCAGCGCTCATTGCTGTTAAATACTTGTGCATATTCTTTTTTGAACAATTCAGATGTAACAACACTTTGAACTACATCTTCAATTTCTTTAGCTGATGGCCAAATATCATTAAAGTAAACAGCATTACCATTTACATCTTTACCGATTTCATCATTTTTCAGGTCAATATCAACAGTACCTGCAAGTGCATATGCCACAACAAGTGGTGGTGATGCTAAGTAGTTTGCTTTTACAAGTGGATGAATACGACCTTCAAAGTTACGGTTACCAGATAAAACAGATGTTACTAATAAATCGTTTGCTGCGATTGCTTCTTCTAATTCCTCTGCTAATGGACCAGAGTTACCGATACAAGTCGTACAGCCGTAACCAACTGTTTGGAAACCTAATTGATCTAAATACGTTGTTAAACCAGACTTATCTAAGTACTCTGTAACAACTTTAGATCCTGGTGCTAATGATGTTTTTACGTAACCAGGTACTTTAAGTCCTTTTTCAATTGCTTTCTTCGCAACTAAACCTGCTCCAATTAATACGTATGGATTTGACGTATTTGTACAGCTTGTAATCGCAGCGATTGCAATTCCGCCTGTTTTCATCGTTACTTCTTGATCTTTTAATGTAACTTTCACTTCTTTATCAAACTCTTGCTCATTGAATCCAAGTCCTTGTGTTCCAACTGGTGCTACAACAGCCTTATGGAACTCTTCTTTCATATTTGAAAGCGGAATTAAATCTTGCGGACGTTTCGGTCCAGAAAGGTTAGATTCGATTGCATTTAAATCAATTTCAACAAGATCAGTATAGATTGGATCTTTACTGTCTGCTGTATAGAATAAGCCATTTGCTTTACAATATTCTTCAACAACGCGAATTTGCTCTTCATCTCTACCTGTTAAACGTAAGTATTCTAATGAAATGTCGTCGATTGGGAAGAATCCACAAGTTGCACCGTATTCTGGTGCCATATTTGAAATTGTTGCACGGTCAGCTAAAGGCATGCTCTTTAGTCCACTACCGAAGAACTCAACAAATTTACCAACTACACCTTTTTGACGTAACACTTGTGTTACTTTTAATGCAATATCAGTTGCTGTTGTACCACTTGGAAGTGTACCAGTTAATTTTACACCGATTACTTCAGGCACTGGGAAATATGAAGGCTGTCCAAGCATTCCTGCTTCTGCTTCAATACCACCAACGCCCCATCCAAGAACACCGATACCATTAATCATTGTTGTATGTGAGTCTGTTCCAACTAATGAATCTGGGTATGCAACTAAGTCACCTTCAGCATTTTTCACCGCATGAACAACCGGTGCTAAATATTCAAGGTTTACTTGGTGTACAATACCTGTTGCTGGTGGAACTGCACGGTAGTTATCAAATGATTTCTGTGCCCAGCTTAAAAATTTATAACGTTCTTCATTACGTTTAAACTCTAAGTCCATGTTGAATGCAAGCGAGTCTGCTGTACCCGCTCTATCAACCTGTACAGAGTGGTCAATTACAAGGTCTACAGTAATTTCTGGATTAATTTTATCAGGATCCCCGCCCATATCTGCCATTGCTTTACGAAGCGAAGCCAAATCTACAACAGCTGGAACACCTGTGAAGTCTTGTAAGATTACACGAGATGGTTTAAACGGAACATCGATATCTTGAACATCTTTTGTTCCCCATTTCGCTAAATTTGTAACATGTTCTTCTGTAATTACGCGTCCATCTACTTGACGAAGCACAGATTCAAGTAAAACTTTCACAGAATATGGTAATTGAGATACGTTGCCAACCCCTGCGTTTTCAAGCGCTTTCAATTGATAATAATGATACGTCTTTCCATCTAGTTCAAAAGTTGCACGTGATTGAAATGGATTATGTTTGACCATTATGTTTCCCCCCTGTTAAACGTGACTAAGTTGTCTGAATATAAAATGTAGACAAACTTTTCAATACCTTACGATAATATCTTATTACAACTTTCTAAATAAGTAAATAATAAGAAACTTATGGATTATCATAAGTTTTCTTTATCTTTCTAAATTTGAATAGTGTCCATGCTCTTTATTAATACTATTACTATAAAGTAAATCACTCTTTCAGCGTTTTACTTTACGTTCATATATGCTATGAACAACTCATAGTTCGTCTATAAAAAACATTATAGAGGTGAGAAAAATGGGTAAACGAAAAGCCAATCATATTATTTCAGGAATGAATGCTGCATCCGCACAAGGACAAGGAACTGGTTATAACGAAGAGTTCGCAAACGAACCTTTAACACCAGCAGAGCGACAAAATAATAAGAAACGAAAAAAGAATCAGTAACGAAAAATCCCAAAAGGTATACCTTTTGGGATTTTCTCTAATGTTTATAACGTAACAACTCCGAAACTGTTACAAATCGATACCCCTGCTTTTTCAGCTCAGGTAAAATTTTTGCTAATGCCTCCACTGTTTGACTACGATCACTTCCTCCATCGTGCAACAGTACAATATCTCCACTTTTAGCATTTTTCACAACATGATTTACAATGGATTCTGTACCTGGATTCGCCCAATCACGAGGGTCTTGATGCCATGACCATAGAACAATTTGATACCCAGCTTTTTTTGCCGTAGTAAATACAGCATCATTAATATATCCACCTGGTGGACGAAACAATAAAGGTTCTTTCGCCCATTTTTCAAAATATTTCTTTCCATTTAAAATATCATTTTCTAATTTTTCATCTGACGAATTGCTCGCATACAAATGATTCATCGTATGATTTCCAACTTCATGTCCTTCTTTTAACACTTGCTTTACTAAATATGGATTACGCTGAACTCGAAATCCAATCATAAAAAAAGTCGCTTCTGCCTTATATTGATGTAATAAATCTAGAATTTGCGGCGTATATGTTGGATCTGGTCCATCATCAAACGTAATTGCAATAACCTTTTCATTATTTGGCACTTCCCACGTTACATAGCCAGTTGGCTCTAGTTCTTTTCTGAACAACATTTTCGCTTCCACTTTTTCCACTTGAAATATATGTACTGCGCATAGTAAAGAAAAAACTAATAGAAAAACCTTCTGTTTCAACATAGCGTTCGTTAAAGTAATAAGGTTGTCGAATACACAACAACCTCATTTACTTTTCTAATTGATCTACATTTCGCATAATATTTTGGAGATTATTTTCGTATTGCTCAAGTTGTGGACGTTGTGTTTCCGAAGCTACTTCTAGCGCATTTTGAATCTGTTCATACGCTTCCTGGACCTCTTGGCGTAACTCTTTTAAATCATGACCGTAGTTTGGATCATTTTTTACAATGTTGTTAAATGTATTTTCTGCTTGTGTAACTCCTTGCTGTGCAGCTTGAAAAGCTTGTTGTTTATCTTTATGATATGGCATTATACAATCCCCTTTCTATAATAGTTAGTCCCATTTATCTTTACCTTTTTTTCTAAAAACATTCTCGTATAAATTCGCAAACTTCTCTCATTCTAATAGGAAGAGGAGGTGTTATATACAATGGGCAAAAACAATCGTGAATCTAAAGAAAAAAAAGGCCAACCTGAACCATTAAGCGGATCTCATAAAGTAAAAAACCGTAACCATTCTCGTCAAAAAAATCATGCGCATCATGATATGTAAAACAAAATATTCACACTAGCTACCTTTGCCACATACAATGTTTATATTTTTTCATTTATTCTTCACCTCTAGTTCATTCATGCATAACATAGTATGAATTGAGATTTTACGGAGGGTGTCTTACATGGGCAAGAAAAAGAAGGATTGTCTTTTTCATGTTGATGGTTTCGAAGAATGGATGGATCAATTTTGTTCTGATTCTTGTAGTAACTTTAGTTTTCCAAATCAAATTCATATTGACCTTTGTGAAACAGAACAAGAATACATTTTGGAAACAGATGTACCAAATGCAACTGCACAAAATGTACTCATTAAAAAGATGGAGACAGGCCTAAACATTTGCATACTTCATAAAAACACTTCTTTACAGCGGATCATTCCTTTACCTGCTAATATCATTTACAAGAAGATGCTAGCCTGCTTAGAGAATGGATATTTAGCCATTCATATTTCCAAAAACGAAGTTGCCAATAAGCATGAAGAAAAAGTCTTTTTTCGAATTAACGATTGATATAAATACAAATATAAGCCCGAGCAACCTTTTAGTTTGCTCGGGCTTATGTTATTTCGCATGTATTTCTATTTTAGAATTTCTAAAGTATCTTTTTTTCAATAAACCTTTTGTCACTAAAAGAACTGGGAACGCTATGCTTGAAAATATAGCTAATATTAAAAATACTAAAAAGCCATTTTGATACCCATAATAATCGAGAAGTATCCCACCAAACCATGGCCCGATTACTCCACCAATTCCTGAAAAACCCATAGCTCCAAAATATGTCCCTTTCAAATGTGAATCAGCTATCTCATCAATAAATACATCTGTCATTGAAAACATTAATACTTCTCCGAATGTAAAAATAATTGTACATATAGCAGCCCCTAACATAGATTCTACTAGTCCAAATCCAAACAATCCCCCGCTCACAAATAACGTTCCAACCATAATAGACGCTAACGGCGTATACTTTTTACACATTTGAATAACAGGGTATTGAATAACTACTACTGTAATTGCATTTAAAGTTAGCATATATGAGAACAGTTTTACTCCATCTTGAAATATATGTGCGTTTGCAAAATATTGAGATAGTGTCGTCGTTAAATGTGAAAAACCACTATTACTCAAAATAATCCCGACTAAAGCCACTAAAAATACTATGTCTTTTCGCAAAATCCGAACCGCATTTAACATTGTGACCGGATTTTTTGTAGTTACTTTCTTTTTATCAAGTGGATATTTCTTAAATTGAAGCGCTAATATAACTGTATATAAAATGTACACTCCAGCGGCTACTAAAAAAGGAATTGTTGATTTTGCACTTCCGAGCTGCAATCCCACAATTGGACCAACAGCTACCCCGACATTTACTGCACCATACCGCAAGTTATAAGCAAGTAAACGATACTCTGGTTTTGTTAAATCTGATAATAAAGCTCTTGATGTCGGTTCAAAAAAAGACCGACATAACCCATTCAAAGCGTTTAATAGAAAGAAACTAAAAACATGATCTGCAACTGAAAACCCTATAAATACAAAAACCCAAACAATCATGGACCACATCATAATCGTTTTCCGGCCAAATCGATCCGATAAATTCCCCCCAATAAAACTAGCAAAAACTCCAACAAGCGCACTCGTTCCAATTAGCACCGGTCATTCCAGCCGATACGTCTTTAACAGTCGTTAAATAAATCGCTAAAAAAGGAATGCTCATTGAAGTTGCAAACCTAGCAAATAATGTCCCTATAATGATACTCATTCCAAGTGGATGAATATGCTGTAACTTCCCCTTCATCTTTAAACCTACTCTCTCTTTTCTTACATAAAAAAAGAAAGCAAAGGACCTGCTTTCTTCTTCCTTTTTCTATACTTGAAATGTTTATACCCGAGCTGTTCTCGTTATCTCCATATCAATTCCATATGTAAACTGTAGTTCTTTACAAACATCTTTAATCAAAATAGCTACATTATACTTTTCATTAAATTCTAAAACAATGCTTTCTACTTCTTCATATGTATACTTATATTCGCCAGTGATTACACTTTTTAAATCAAAGCATTCATTAACACAAAGCTGGACGAGTAATTGATCATACTTCTCCATTACATCTTCTTTTTTCCAAAGTAACTCCTTTACATATAACCGATCAAATTTCACACTTTCTCGATTACATTCCGTTAAAATCCGGGTCATCTCATTTAATTCTCGATATAATTCGGAAATATTTCTGCTTAAACTAAGCAGCTTATCTACGCCGTTTTCATATAGCATTTTCATTCCACCCCCGCATTTTCTTTTTCTTATTATAGCAAGAAAATTCTAAAAATAGTTTCTTTCTTCTGAAATATTAGGAAACTTATTTCAATTGCTTTACAATGAAACTAGTGAATGAGAAAGGAGAAAGAAAATTGGAGAAAAAATTATATTACAACGATGCTTATCAGCAAACCTTTACAACTAAAGTTATAAAACAAGAGCATGATACAGAAGGAAACTTATATGTTGTTTTAAATGAAACTGCATTTTATCCAACAGGCGGCGGACAACCACACGACACTGGAACTTTAAATGGTATTCCGGTAAGTAACGTTGAAGAAGTAAATGGAGAAATTCGTCATTTCATAATAGAACAATTACATACAGAAGAAGTAGAGGGTAAAATAGATTGGGAGCGCCGTTTTGATCATATGCAGCAACATACAGCTCAGCACATTTTATCTGCTGCTTTTTGGGACCATTTTGACATACCAACAATTGGGTTCCATCTCGGAAAAGAAACGGTAACAATTGATTTAGAAACGGAAAATCTTCCTACAGAAACGGTTGAAAAAGCAGCGCAAATTGCCAACAAAATTGTTTTTGAAAACCATCCAATCCATACCCAGTGGATGAACTTAGAAGAAGCGAAAACATTACCTCTTCGTAAAGAACCTACTATGACAGAAAATATACGCGTTGTTATTATCGAAAATTTCGACTACAACGGCTGTGGTGGAACGCATCCGAAACGTACAGGTGAAGTAGGTCCTATTCAAGTACTTAATTGGGAGCGCAATAAAGGTGGCATCCGCTTAACATTTATCGCTGGTTGGCGCACACTTAAACTAATGGGACAACAGCAACAAATTATGAAAGATGTTTCTAAACAATTAAACAGTAGCGAAACTGATATTCCAGCAAAAGTAGCACAGATTCTTACTTCTCAAAAAGAAAACGAAAAAGCAGTACAAGCAATGAATGAAAAATTATTATTTGCAGAAGCGAATGAATTATTGCAACAGCCAGAAGAAATACACGCTGGAACACTTATTTCTAAAGTATTTATAAATCGTTCCATGCAAGAAATCGCAAAACTTTCTGCTATTATTACAGAACAACAAGAGCATGCAATTACGTATTTCGTCATTGAAAATGATGACAAACTACAATGTATTCTTGCTTGTGGTAAAGCAGTGATACTCGATATGAATTCTCTTTTAAAAAATGCCCTTCCTTCTATTGAAGGAAAAGGCGGAGGAAATAAAAAGAGTGCTCGCGGCGGTGGGAAAGCAATTATGAGTGGAGATGAGTTTTTAAGTCGGCTTGTTTCTTCTTTACAGTCAGCAGTGTAGATTATTTTATGAGGAAGATGTCATCTAGTGAAGCTTTTTGACTAGGTGGCATCTCTTTTTGTTTTACTAGCAATACCTTTTCGTCTTCAATTAAAATTCCAGTAACCCGAACTTACATTACATTCGTCATAATCTCTCCCCTTTTTCTATTAAATTTACAAATAAATCCTTCCATAAAAAGAACGTACGTTTTATAATTAAAGAAAATTATGGAAGAAAGAAGTTGTTATATGCATGCGCCCACCTTTAACAAAAACTATATCTCTTGAAGATTTCCAAAACTATTATTGGTTAAAAACAGAACTGCAAACATTTTGTCGTGAGCATGATTTACCAGCTAGTGGCTCTAAGATCGAAATAAGCGGGCGTATCTCACATTATTTAACTACGGGTAAAGTATTAAAAAACCGTTCTCATCAAAAAGTGAGTAAAACTTCCCTCTCTTATAAAGATCTTTCTCTTCAAACAATTATTACTGAAAATCACCGCTGTAGTGAAGATGTGCGTGCTTTTTTCAAAGAAAAAATTGGAGCAAACTTCCGCTTTACAGTAGCTCTTCAAAAGTTCTTTAAAGAGAATATCGGAAAAACATATGAAGACGCTATAACGTTTTGGTATGAGGAAAACGAACGTAAAAAAGACCCCACATATAAAACAACTATCGGTACACAATTTGAATATAATCGTTTTACTCGTTCTTTTTTCGAAGACCCAAGCAACAAAGGAAAATCAAAAACAGATGCTATCGCTGCTTGGAACGAAATAAAAGCAAAACCTGGTAGCAACGCCTATATTCCTGAAAAAGTAGAAAACTAGTTAACTTGCTAGTCTTCTACTTTTTCAAATAAAAGAGCAAGCCCAATTCCCCCACCAATTCCTAATGTCGCAATTCCATATTTCATATGCTCTCTTTTAGCCTGATAAAACAAGCGCGTTACAAGCATAGCTCCAGACGCACCGTACGGATGACCAAGCGCTATTGCACCACCATTTACATTTAACTTTTCATACGGAATTTGTAACGTTTGCGCACATGCAACAACTTTAGCGGCAAACGCTTCATTCATCTCAATACAATCAATATCTTCTATCACTAAATTCATTTCTCTAAGTAGTTTTTGTACAGCAAATATCGGACCAGTTCCCGGAAGGTTTGGATCCACTCCAACTACAGCACTGCGAACGAAACGAAGAAAAGGCTTATATCCTAATTTCCGGGCTTGCCCCTCTTCCATTACAAGAACAGCACATGCCCCGTCATTTACACCACACGAATTCCCTGCTGTTACTGTTCCATTTTGTAAAAATACAGGTTTCGTTCTCTTTATCATTCTTTCATAATTCATTTCTCGCTTTATAGATTCATCTAATAATCCATTAAGTGACAATATTTCATCTTGTATATATCCATTTTCTAACGCTTGCAGGGTCCGTTTATAACTAAGACAAGCGTACTCGTCTTGCATTTCCCTCGTTATGTTATAACGCTCCGCGACATATTCAGCCGCTACTCCCATATCAGGATCTCCAAGTATTTCAGGTGAAAACCGCGCTCTCTTTTGAAAAGGTGACGTACTTGTACTCTCTACTCCCCCGGCGATATAACAATTACCTGCTCCCCCTTGAATGAGATGACACGCCATACGTACTGCTTCCAATCCAGCACCACATTGCCGGTCAATCGTTACACCAGGAATATGATAACCGAGTCCCGCTTCTAAAGTAGACAGCCTTGCAATATTTCCTCCCGGTCCAACAACATTCCCTAATATAACATCATCTATTTCTCTCTCAATTCCTTTACTTAAAAACGAAAGAATTGGTGCTGCTAAATGCTGAACTTCATAATCTTTCAACATCCCATTTTTCTTACCAATGGGTGTCCTTTTCGCTTCTACAATAACTGCTCTATTCATATATCTTCTCCTGATTTCCAATGATACTTTTTGCTGCATTACGAGCTATTTTCCCGCTACTTGTATAAGGGATGTCATCTACAAAATGCCATTCTTTCGGTATTTTAAAAGAGGATAATCGTTGTAGGCAAAAGCTCTTTAATTGTTGCTTCGTAGCACTTCCTTTTACGATAGCGACAGGTTTTTCACCCCAATAACTATCTTTTATACCAACAACAACTATTTCATCAACAGCTGGATGTGTCTGTAATACACTTTCTATTTCTTCTGGGAAAATATTGATTCCTCCAAAAATAATCATATTCTTCTCTCTACCGACAATGTATATAAATCCCTCTTCATCTTGATAACCTACATCTCTCACTGTCATCCAACCATCTACAGTCAACTCTGGAATTAAAACCCCATCCAATATGTATCCCATAAAAAACTGATCACTTTTCACATAAACAGTTCCTACCTCGCCTTTCTGCACTTCTTCTCCTGCTTCATTACATATTCGAACTTGTACATTATGACAAGGTTTCCCTACTGAATTCGGTTTTCTTTCACTCTCTTCTTCAACCAATGCCGTTACAAAGCTTAGCTCAGACGCACCGTAAAACTCATATCTTTTTGCATAAGGAAACACATTTTTCATCTTTTCTTTTGCTTCAGCTTCCCATTTCGCTCCTGATGAAATAATTTTCATTTCACTTTCAATTACTTTATTTTCTTTATACAAAGACTCAAGCATTGTAGGGACTGTATACATTACAGAAATATTCTCTATCTTTATACTAGATAGCACTTGAACTGGTACAAACTTTCTCATTATATGTACCGTTTGTCCTAAATATAAGGCACTTATTGCTCCATATAAGAATAAAGAATGAACAAGCGTCCCAGCTATTAAAATAGAATCTGTATTTTTCATATAAAAATCATGTACATTGCAATCAAAACTATGTACCCATGACTGTTGAGCACGTAAAAATGCTTTTGCTTTTCCAGTCGATCCTGATGTAAATCCCATATAAAAAGGAGCGTTTTGTACATTTTCTACAGGATGATATGTAGGAAGATAGTTCTCAATCATTTCTTTCCATTCTTCAATCTCAATAACCCTTCCTTCTTCGCAGAATATATCACTAAGCCTATACTGCTCCGCCACAATAATATCCGGTTTACTAATCGCTATTCTTTCTTTAAGTTCATCTCGTTTCCATTTTATATCTAGCGGCACACAAACCCATCCAGCCATTGCGGAACCCGCAAATATTTGTAAAAACTCAGTACAATTTTCTAATACAATTGCTACTGTTTTATTCTTCGATTCTTTTTCATTCAACCAGTTTGCTACTTTACAAACTGACTCGAACCAATCTTTATATGTTAACACTCTATCATTTTCTTTAATCGCTATTTTATTCGGTTGTAAAGAGGCATACTTTTTGTATTCTTTTGTAATCCCCATATGTGACGTCCTTTCTTTACAAAATAATAAAGAGAAACACGCAAGTAACGTGTTTCTCCTTTTTCTTATCCTGCATTTGTAATTTTTTTATTCTTTAAAGCAGGCGTAATAATATGTTTCAATGAGCGATGTAATCTTGTCACAAGAATCGCTGCTATAGTCGCCTTTATGCAATCACCTGGTAAAAATACGACACTTACTTTCATCGTTTCCCATACGGAAATATCCATTACGAAAGCTTGGACAATGATACCAAATACATAAACTACGAAAATACCACCAATTATATTAATGCATAATACTTTTATAATAGAAACTTCACGTAAACGCTCAATTAAATATCCAATGACAAACGCTCCAACGATATAACCAAGTAAATATCCTGCACTTGGCCCAACAAATACACTTGGACCCCCGCGTCCACCAGCAAGTAATGGTGCTCCAACTCCAACTATAAGTAAGAAAATAAGCTGACTTAATGCACCGAGACGTGATCCTAACAGTCCACCAGCAAGCATAACACCAAGTGATTGTAATGTAATCGGAACTGGTGTAATAGCAAGAGCAATTGGAGGTATTAACCCTAACACTCCCATAATAGAACTAAATAAAGCGACGAAAACTAAGTTTTTTGTATTCATATTTGCTTCTCCTATTTGTAAACTTAAATTAGATTTTAGATAACATATTATAGGAGTTATATTATCTTTCTATCCACCCTTTGTCAACCTTATTTCTACATAAGTTTACAAATATAAATTCAATCACTTCTCTTTATGCAAATGCTCAAGTTCTTTCCTAAGCGCCTGTTTTAAAAACTTCCCAACAGATGTTTTCGGAATTTCCTCCATAAATACAATATCGTCTGGTAACCACCACTTCGCAAACTGTGGTTTTAAAAATTCATATAGTTCCTCTTTTGTAACAGTGCTATTTTTCTTTTGTACAACGCAGGCAACTGGACGCTCTTGCCACTGCGGGTGTGGAATTGCAACGACAGCCGCTTCAAATATAGCGTCATGTGCCATTAGAGCATTTTCAAGGTCAACGGAGGAAATCCATTCTCCACCGCTTTTAATAACATCCTTCGTACGATCAACAATTTTGACGCAACCTTCCTCATCGACTGTAACGACATCGCCAGTATATAACCATCCATCACGGAACCCTTCCACCGTACGCTCATCGTTATAATAGCTTGCAGCGATCCATGGCGCTCGTAAACATAGTTCTCCCATCTCCGTACCATCCCACTTCACTTCACCATTTGTACCGACTACTTTCATCTCTACACCAGGGACAAGATATCCTTGCTTCGATCTTATCTCAAGTTGTTCTTCATACGCCAAATCTGTTTCATAGCTTTTTAGACGTGCAAGCGTTACGAGTGGACTCGTTTCAGTCATGCCATATGCATGTACGAAAGGAACATTATATTTTTGCTCAAACGCTTTAATAACGCTTTTCGGTGCAGCTGCGCCTCCGCATAGTAATCTCGTTATACTAGATAAATCATAACTATTATTTTCTAACTCTTGTAAAACACCGAGCCAAATTGTCGGCACACCCGCAGCTATCGTTACTTTTTCAGTTTGAATCATTTCTAATAAAATTTTCGGAGTAAACATCGGTCCCGGAAGAACTTGTTTTGACCCAAACCAAGTAGCTGCAAAAGGAAGTCCCCAAGCGTTCACATGAAACATTGGCACAATAGCCATTGCTGCATCACTTTCCGATAAAGCTGTCGTATCCGCTAATCCAAGTGCCATACAGTGCAACACTGTACTACGATGTGTATAAACAACACCTTTTGGATTCCCTGTAGTCGCTGACGTATAACACATACCAGCAGGTGTATTTTCATCAATATCTTTAACAAATTGGAAATTTGGGTCGCCGTCTTCTAAAAGTTTCTCATAATGATATACAGGCTGAAGGGTAGTTTTTGGGAGCTCCTCTTTATCAGTCATAATAATATATGCTTGTACAGTCGATAATTCAGACTGGATATTCTCAATGAGTGGTACAAGATCTTCATCAATAAGTAAAATACGATCTTCTGCATGTTGAATAATGTATGAAATATGTTGAGGAGATAAACGAATATTAATTGTGTGTAATACGGAAGCAATACCTGGAATAGCAAAATATGCTTCTACATGTCGATGATGATTCCACGCTAACGTTCCTATGCGCTCGCCTTCTTTAATTCCAAGCTTTTTTAACGCACTGGAAAGTCTTCTTGTCCTTTCCCCTAGCTGCTTATACGTTAAAGTCGTAACTGTATCATGTGTTCGAGAAACGATTTCTTTCTTCGGGAATAGTTTCTCTGCTCTTTCCATCATAGAACTAATTGTTAGTGGTACATTCATCATCATATTGGTTACAGCCTCCCTTTAAAGCGTTTTCATTTCTGTATATTATAACAGACTTCTACAAATAATTACGACATTTTTCTGTATTTTCTGAATTATTTCTTTGGAAATAATTCTAATAAATAAAAACCATGTTTTGAATACATACGATACAAAACATGGTTCTCTCCTATTTAAAAACTATCTACCTTTTTTCTTACTTTCTTTTTTAATTTAAAAATGAAACGATTACTATATTCTTTATTTTCTACTAAAATCCGATACGTCTCTAACACTCCTAACACACGAACAAAAAGATAAACTCCAATAGCAATAAGTACAACACAATAAGGGTAGTACTGCACGAGCTCTCCTGACGTGATTCGTTTTTTCTCAAATAAAAATGGTATTGCTCCTGCCGCGATAAAACAAAATCCAACGATCACTACTGCCGCATACTTCTTCTTAATAGTCGCATATTTTTTTGTCAATTCTTTTAGAAAGTTTTGATCAAATAGTAGTTCTTCCTTTTTTAATACATTGTATCGACTCTCTTCTATCGTTACAGGTACCATCATCGCTCCAATTCCAAGGACAGCAATGATAATGACAAGGAATGTAGACATTGTTGCATTTTCTTTAAATAATAAATACGGTATTGTAGATAAAATAAGCAAGCTAAATCCTAATGCGATATATTTAGAAATTTTTTGCCCATACACTACATACCCTTCCGCCATTTCCTTACTTACATAATAACCATTTTCCTTTTCATTACTTTGCTCAGCAGTTTCTTTTAATAAGTAATCAAGAGAGACTTCAAATATATTTCCAATCATTATTAGTTTTTCAGTTTCAGGAAAACCTTGACCATTCTCCCATTTACTAACTGCTTGCCTTGTTGTGTTTAAATTTTCAGCTAATGCTTCTTGAGAGAGGCCCTTTTCCTTTCTTAATTTAAATAACTTCTCACCAAATCCCATATGTGTATCCCCCTTTGCTTTCTTAACTAAATTGTATGTAAACATTGCTCTCATCTCTATCTTCCTGCGGTTGCACTTTGTCAACTTACGGTTGCGATTATGTTATATAACGGTTTTATATACGATTTAGCTGTTTTTTCTATGATTATTACGTTAATAAAATAACACCTCTAAATAACCAATTATAACAATTAAAGGTGATTATTGTTAAAAAAACAAAAAACTCCTTTATTCATTTAAAGGAGTTTTCGTTATGAATCATTCTAAGATGACTACTTTTTCTTCTATATATTTTTCCGTTTATGTAATGAATGATGAGCATCTCATACAGTATATGTTTTTATCTCTTTTTTTAAGGCGTACTCATATATATGTAAAATGTCACTTGTATTAACTTAATGTAAGATGTTTCGTATACGACGTTTTATATTACCACTTCTCAATAATCATAACGGCTTCTGCTTAAACTTTTCATAATTCCGTACCTTTAATAAAAGGATATTCCCGCAATCCGTACAAACATAAGCATCTACTGGAGATGATGTAAACATCGTTTCCTTTTTCCGTATTTGTGCATATCCGACAAACTCACCTTCTCCTATGTTTTGAGAACCACAATTAGAGCATGTCTGCACGTCTTTCTGTTTCATGAGAGCACCACCTTTAATCTGTTTTCACTCCCTTCGACAGTTCACTTCCATTTCCCTTCCAAAAAACTTCTTATTCTCTTACATTTCAACAGGAATCTCAGAACAAAAATCGTATATGTACTATGAAATATATTTATTGACGGAGGAATTTTATCCTTTTCGGCAAGAAGACTACATCTGATTTGTGCTACGGGTGAAGCCCAACAATTCAGGTGGAGATGAATTGCCGTCAGTCAATAGGCTGAACTCTCTGAGAAAGGTGGTGAAAACAATGGCTAGAAAGAAAGCAGTTAAAGTATTACGTAAACAAAAGAAAAGAGAAAACATGCAACGATTCACTCAGAAACAGAATATCGGACGAGCTTGCCTCACGGCAAAAGAATTTCGTTTACTTCAACGCATGTCGCATAGTTCAAAAGCGTTGCGAAATGTTGGATTGTACACCATTAAACAAAGTTACTTGAACAATAATAAAATGGCTACTGTAAAAGAAGTGGACACTGCCATGCAAGCCGATATGAACTACTCGGGCATGCAATCAAACTCTGTGCAAGCGATTCGTAGAACCTTATATACAGAAGCGAAGAGCTTTTTTAAAGCATTGGAACAGTGGAAGAAAAATCCTGAGAAATTCACAGGTCGTCCTAAGTTTCCGAATTATTCTGGTTCAACTGACAAACGAATCATTGAAATCTATCAAGTTCCAAAAGTTGATGATAACGGGTATTGGATGATTCCGATGAATGTTGAATTCAGAAAAAAATTCGGTTCCATTAAAATACGTATGCCTAAAAATTTAATAAATAAAAAAGTCTCCTACATTGAGATTGTACCCAAGCAAAAAGGTCGGTTTTTTGAGGTGCATTATACATATGAGATGCACGTTTCTCAAATGAAGAAACAATCCACGACTACTAGTAACGCTTTGAGTTGCGATTTAGGTGTAGACAGATTATTAAGTTGTGCAACAAATGCAGGTGATACATTCTTAATTGATGGAAAAAAATTAAAATCCATTAACCAATACTTCAACAAAATGATACGTAATCTGCAACAGAAAAATAGGGGAAATGGACTTTCAAAACGAGTTGTAACGAATCAAATGGCTGCACTTTGGCATAAACGAGAACGACAAATAAATGGTTACATTTCACAAACTGTAGGCCTGTTGTTCAAAAAAGTGAAAGCATTCAACATAGATACGGTTATCGTAGGTTATAACACTGGTTGGAAACAAGAATCTGATATGGGAAACAAGAATAATCAAAAATTTGTTCAAATCCCATTTCATAAATTGATTTCAGCAATTGAGAATAAATGTGTAAAAGAAGGCATCCGATTTTTGAAACAAGAAGAAAGCTATACCTCAAAAGCTAGTTTTCTAGACAAAGATAGGATTCCTGTTTGGTCTAAGGATGATAGGACTCATTATCGTTTTAGTGGCAAACGAATGACTCGTGGTCTGTATCGAAGTAAATCAGGAAAATGTATCCACGCTGATATTAATGGTGCGTTGAATACATTGCAAAAATCAAGAGTTGTAGAATTGGATGAAAATCTCAAAGTGAAAACGCCGATTCTATTAGAAGTGCAAACACGTAAGGCTGTTGCTTCGTGCATAGCTTAGTGGGTGCGTCAACCATCCATGTGTACTCGACTTGTCGGGGCTTGTAGCACACGCCGGAGTCATCTGAGTGGTGGCTTCTTCCACAAGGAAGAATTGCTCTTTTTCGAAAGGGTGGTGCAAGTGGGAAAACAATAGTTCGTTGCCAGTACCAACCAAAAACTTACTTGGGGTGTCACCGAAAGATGGCATGAATTCTAGAGCGTCAAACTGTCTAGCGATAGACGAAAAGACCTAGAGTTCTAACTCAAGCCCCCACTGAAACGTTTCACCTCAGTGGGGGTAGTTGACGAGTACTATTATGACACTCAATACAGCACAAGAAATTGAAAACGCAGAAATAGATATGCTATCTTCTAGATTAAAAGCATTACAAGCGATAGCTGGAAATCCAATGCAAGTACAAATGAAAAAGTTCGGGAGTGCCACTGCCTTTTCATCAAAAGTAATTGCTGGTCCTGCTTTTAACACAGTAAAGGGTATTGCATTCACAAGTACAGATGAGATAGATGAAATCATCTCTTATTATCAATCACTACACATCCCTTGTCGTTTTGAAATTACACCGGCTCAAGACACAACTGAACTATTTCAATACTTATCTCAAAAAGGCTTTTACCAATCTAGCTTCCATACCGCTTTATATAGCATACCGGAACAAGATTTTCCACTTCCCCCTTCTAACATTTCAGTACGCAAACTAAAAGAAAATGAGTTTCATACTTTTGCAGATATTTATGTTCAGGGATTTAGTATGCCTTTATTCACAAAAGATAGTGTTCGTCAAAATAATGAAATTCTTTACAATCAGCCAGGATGGCATTTTTTCATAGCCGAAGTTCAAAACACTCCAGCTAGTATAGGGGTACTCTATATAAAGTGAAACTTTAATCAGTGGGGGTTTTGTTCATCCCCCACTGATTATTAGCCCTCACCAATCGGGCGTTTACGGGCAGTTGATCTCCCACCTAACTTCTTTGCTCCACCTGAATTTTGAGGTGGGAGTTTTACTGCCCGTTAATGCGGGATAAATAACGGTGTCGCCTCACTAGCTGCTTCTGCTACTTTGCCAGAATTTCAACGTAAAGGTTGTCATACCGCATTAATTCAAAAACGAATTGAGACCGCTGTTGAATCCAATTGCAATTTAATAGTTGGACAAGCTAGATTTGGTAGCGGCAGTCAAAATAATATGGAACGTGCCCATATGAAAATTGCTTATACAAAATCAATATGGACTGCTAAAAACACAATCGGTAATGTAAAAGAAAAAACACATGAATATACAGAGCATAAAGAAAACAAATAAAAAAGAGCCATCTGGCTCTTTTTTATTTACCCTCATTCTTCTCTAACACATATAAATCTTCTTCAATATTAGATAATTTTTCAGTTACAAGCTTTCTTGCATCTCCAATTGCTTGATTGTATGCAAATGGCCCTACTAACTTTATCATTTCTTCTATTAAGCGCTCTGCTTGGAAACGTCCAATCTCATCTAAATCTTCTTCAACGAAAAATTGCTGAATTTGTGCTACAAGCTCTTCTTTTTTATCAGTCGGTATTTTTATGTTCATCATCATGAGTTACTCCTCTATATTTAAGATAATACTTTTCTTAACTCTACCATAGAAAAGCGATTTCCTGGACAAGTTTTTGTAACCCCTTCTAACTCCCTATGACCGAGTATATTTCTTTTCTCTATGGCAAACTGCTTCATAAACATTTTACATAAAGAATATAATGAATTCATTTGTACAATAGTTGGATCATATTTATCAAAATCCCCCGTCATACATATTCCAATTGTATCACTATTATTATCTTTCGCATGTGCTCCAATATGTAAACCTCGCCCTTCGACTACAGTTCCATCTTCTTCAATAAAATAATTGTAACCAATCCCGCTCCATCCTCTTACCTTTTGGTGAAATTCGTGAGTTTTATACACATCCCATCCATCTTCTGACGTATGGTGGATAATCAGTTTATTTACTTTTTCTAAAGGAACTAACTCATTTTGAAATGTTAAATTTGCACATTTAATTTCCATATGAACATCCTCCTCTTACAAATCGATCATAATAACTGTTTTATCATCTGGTCTTATTCTATTTTCTCCTTCTAGCCTTTCAATGATTGCTACATATTCTTTTATACTATTCTTTCTTATATATACTACAGTTTGTTCTAACGACCACTCTGGGTGAAACAATCCGTCTGAACAAATAAAAATCCCACTTACTTCAGCTACCTGTAATTCACCATATTGTAAATAATCCATAGCTTCTTTCATCCCATTTGCAACTGAGTAGCCGTTTGACATATTTGCAAGATAGCGATTGTATTTTAACTGCTCCCGAACATCTTGAAAAACGTGTTCTTCAGGTACAGGTAATCCATTTTCTCTATCTTCCTCTCTTTTCTTTTTTGCACGTTTACTAATTCCCTTAACTGTATCTTTCGTTAATACTCTCATCATTCCATCTTGAAGTATAGCAACGATCATACAATCACCTAACTGTGCATATTCAAGTTTCTCGCCTTCTATTTGAACTGCTGCAATACATGTACACCACAGATGTTCTTTTTTTCTCGTATCAACCTTGTACTCTATCATCTTGTTTTGCAATAATTCATTCGCCTTTGCAACTTCACCTTGTAAACTATTAATCTCCCGTAACGAAGTAAAATGACTTGCAAATAAATGCGAAGCGATGTATGCTCCATTATGTCCTTCTTCATCACAAAACGGAACGAGCGGAGTTGCTCCATCACATACACCGTACATCATTTTATCTTCATTACAAAAAAATGAATCCTCACACTCTTGTTTTAAAGGACTCTTCTGTTGGTACGTTGTTATCTTCATATCTGTACCCCCTTCTAAATAATTAAACACTCGAACTATTTAGATTAATCTAATTTTCCGAAATAAACTGTTTTCCCCTAAAACTTTCAATTTCATATATAATCTTGAAATAATATGATTATTTAGTGAAGGACGGGAAAGAGATGGTCAGATTTCTTGGTGTTATTTTTGGTTCTATTATTATTGCAATTGCCTTTAATCTTTTCCTTATCCCCCATAAAATTTTAAGTAGTGGAATTGGCGGAATTGCTATTATTTTAGGAATTGCAACCCCTGTGAACACAGGTATTATTAACTTTGTATTGAACTTACCTATCCTTATTTTAGGATACATAGGTCTTGGAAAAAAAGTAATTTTTAACACCGTTGTCTCTGTAATTGTATTATCTGTTGCACTATACTATGTTCCTGTAAAAGTCGTAGCAACAGATCCACTTTTATCTTCTGTATTTGGCGGTGTCATCGCCGGCGCTGGTATTGGCCTTGTCTTTAACTGCCATGGTTCAACTGGTGGATTTGATATTATCGGTATGTTGTTATCTCGCAAGCGAGATATTAAACTTGGTGGATTCCTTATTGCATTAAATACTGTTGTTGTTGTCATTGCGGGATTTTTCTTCACTTGGGATGTTGCCCTTACAAGCTTACTTTCAATTTATGTAACTGGTAAAGTAATTGATGCCGTTCATACAAAACATCGTAAAGTTACACTTATGATTGTAACAAATCAAGCGGAAGAAATGAAAAAAAAGCTTCTTTCAACTGTAGTACGCGGAATTACGTTACTTGATGGTGAAGGTGCTTATTCAAACGAAAAAAAACGTGTACTTATGACAGTCGTTTCGCGTGAAGAGTTAGCAAGTATGAAACTAACGATTTCCGAAATTGATCCTCATGCATTCGTTAATATTACAGAAACTGTTGAAGTATTAGGATTGTTTAGAAAAGCATAAAAAACTAGGTGGACCTTCACCTAGTTTTTATTTTGCATAAATTCAATTCGATTTCCAAACGGATCTGATACGTAAAATCTAATTACATCTGGTCGTGCATTATCATCTATTACTTCAACACCTTGCTTTATTAACTCTTGTTTAAATTCATCAATTTTTAAAACATAAAAAGCTGGATGCGCTTTTTTAGCTGGATTAAAGTTTTGCTCAACTCCGATATGAATCTCTTGATTTCCACACTTAAACCAACACCCACCACGCTTCTTTAATTCCTCCGGCTTTGGAATTTCCTCCATTCCAATTTTATTACCATAAAATTCTCGCGCCTCTTCTTCACATCCTACGGGCGCAGCTACTTGTACATGATTAATTCCTTGAATATAATTTTTCATATTACTTCCCCCTCTTCTATTCTAATCGTATAACGAAAACACATTCATGTAACTTACAGAAAATTAATTAAGCAATATAAGATTCTCTTATTACTACCTTTTATACCTTCCACTAATAATAAAAAAAGAAAATTTATTCTGTATTTTCCATTTTTTATAGAAATAAACGTCACACCTATATTATAGTTATTAATAGATCCATCTTTTTTAGATGCTAATTGTACGGAGGAAATATTATGAGTCGTAAAAAATATTCATCTACTCAAAAAAAGCGTCATCCGAACGTATCTGGACGCCTGCGAAACCATATACAAAATCGTTCTTTAGCAGAGATGTATGCATCTCTTTTTGAACATAACCCTGATAGTATTATTTCATTGAATTTAGAAGGAGTTATTTTACATATTAATCCCTCTGCTGAAAGAATATTAGGTTATACTTCTAACGAATTAGAGCGAAAAACAATCACTTCTATTTTAGAAGCACATATTTCTGATCAAGTACTACAATACATAAAAAATACTGCAGCTGACAATCAAAAAGAGTATATCGTCTCTATTTATCATAAAGACGGATATTTACTAGATGTCGTAACAAAACTAGTTCCTATTTTTGTTAAAAATCGTTTAACAGGTGTATACGCCATTATGAAACCCCTTGAAAAATCAGAAAGAATTGAGAAAGTATTACAAGAGAGTGAGAAACGATTACGCACATTAATGAATTCAATGCCTGCATTTGTTATTTTTAAGGATCATGAAGGACGCTGGCTTGAAGCAAATGACTATGCGCTTTCTTGTTTCAATTTCCATAACGTACCTTATCATGGAAAAAGAGATAATGAACTCATTCAATATAACGAAGCGTACCGCGAATCTTTTTTGCATTGTGAAGAAGTCGATGAACTAACATGGCAAAAAGGACAAATTCTTCACGGAGAGGAATTTATTATACATAGAGATGATTTTGACCTAGTTTTAAGTATTTCAAAAGTCCCACTCTTCCACCCTGATGGCTCACGCAAAGGTCTTATAGTAATGGGAAGAGACGTTACCGAACTAAAAGAAACTGAAAAGTTATTACGAAAATCCGAAAAGCTTGCAGTAGTAGGACAACTGACAGCTGGAATTGCCCATGAAATTAGAAACCCGCTCACTTCATTAAAAGGATTTTTAACATTATTACATCCAGAAATAAATGAGAAAAATAAATGGTATGTGGACGTTATGCTGAGTGAGATTTCACAAATGGAATCTATAACAAGCCAATTTATGGCGATGTCTAAACCACAAGTGTTATCTATTCATACATGCAACGTACAAACATTAATTGAAGAAGTTGTAACTTTTATTTTACCAACAGCAATTATGCATAGCGTTCATATCATCATGGACCATTTCGATTATATTTCTGACATTCAATGTGACAGTAATCAATTAAAACAAGTTTTTATTAACATAGTAAAAAATGCGATTGAGGCTATGCCTGATGGTGGTAACATATTCATTCAAACAACTTCGTTAGAAAATGATTTTGTTTCAATACGCATTATCGATGAAGGTTGTGGGATTCCTGAAGAGCGCATGGCTCGTCTTGGCGAACCTTTTTATAGCTTGAAAGAAAAAGGAACTGGCCTTGGCTTAATGATGTGCTATAAAATCATTCAAGAGCATCACGGGAAATTATTCATTTCAAGTGAATTAAACATAGGAACAACTGTCGATATCCAATTACCAGTTGCTACAGCTCAGCCTGTAACAAACTCTTAACTATGGTACATGAATAAAGTAAAAGATATCTGTTATAAGTAGTTCAGTTATTGTGGAAAACATCTACACTAATACGCTAAAAAGCTCAAAGTCCCTATATGACTCTGAGCTTTTTAGCGTATAAAACGCATTTCATTACATCCATTCTCTTCCATGTTCACGAATAAATTTAATATCCTTTTCGTAATGTTCAAGGTGTCCTTCATCTATCATCTTTTGGAAGTTCATATCGCCTTCTTTTGCTTTTCTTTTCATGTATTTACATAATCCTTCTAATCGTAGAAGTACCATCTCCAAATAATCCTCGTCCATACCCTCACCTTTATAGGACTCAAAAAACAATTTAATCCTTTGCTTTATACGTTCCACATGCTGTAATGAATTATAATAAACTGCCTTACCTGTTTCCGTATAATAAACTCTACTTAATGGGACACAAGTGTAAAGAGTATAGGCTATGTCCCAAAGTCTTGGTCCAGGACCAGCAACATCAAAATCAATAATACCTACTGGTTTTTCGTTATTAAAAATAATGTTATATATTGCAAAATCATTGTGGCATACAACCTCTATTTTATTTGGAGTATTATCCATTGGTTTCCAATCATCTGATAAAGGAAAATCACTCACAGCATCATGATAAAGACGGAGCATCTTCGCTATTTCTTTTAAAACATCATTAGACCACATGTACTCTTTTAAAGGATAATTACCAGCTTTCCCTTCAATAAATGATAATATCTCTCTATCTTTATCATCAATACCTAAAAACTTTGGTGCATAACTAAAACCTTTATTTTCTAAATGATTTAATAGCTTATGAATTTTGGTACTGCCTTGCTTTAATTCTCGTCGAACTGTATCTTCTGAACGATATACGTTTGAGACATTGCCTCCCGTTAGCATTTCTTCATTTTCGTAGTTTGCCATCTAATAGTTTCCCCCATTATTAGAATAATCGACACTCCTGCTCATTAACAAAACAGGAACCCCTTTACTTTTATTTTAACATAACTTTCCTATTCTCTTTTAACCCCTTAAATTGCAACAAAAAAATCGAGTATAAAATCTTTATGATTTTACACTCGATTTAGTCTACTATTTATGCATGTGAAAACATTTTTTCATACCATTCTGTTGCCTTCTCTACTTCATTCATCGTTAATTGATGTCCTCTATTTTCCCAATGCATTGTTACATTAGCATTTGCATTTTCTAATAGCATCTTCAATTCCTCTGACTCAGAAGGTGAACAAATTGGATCATTTGTTCCAGCAGCAATAAACACTGCTTTCTCTACTAAATTAGGAAGTTCTATCCCTCTTCTTGGAACCATTGGATGATGAAGAATGGCACCTTTTAATGCATTTTCATAATGGAATAATAAACTCGCTGCAATATTTGCTCCATTTGAATACCCAACAGCTACGATATTATCTCTATCAAATTCATATGTTTTTGCTGCTTCATTTAAAAATTCATTTAATTCCTTCGTACGGAAAACAAGATCCTCTTCATCAAAAATACCTTCTGCTAATCGGCGGAAGAAACGAGGCATCCCATTTTCTAATACATTTCCACGAACACTTAAGACAGAAGCTTCCCGATCAATTCTTTCTGCAAGCGGTAATAAATCTAATTCATTTCCTCCCGTACCATGAAGCAATAATAGTGTTGGTTTTGACTCATCTTTTCCTTTTTGAAAAACATGTTTCATCATTTTTCTCCCCTTTCAATTCCTTATATAATTAGTATAGTTATCTTACTTAAATTGGTAATAACCCTTGTTCAATCTGTTTTCTATGCTGATTATATCGCTGTGGTAATTTTAATTCCTCACCCATCGTCTTCTCCATGCCCTTTTTTATTTCATTACAAAAAACGTTTATTTGCTAAAATTCATTATTCATTTTGTCCATATGATAAAGTTCAATCCGCAATGCTATTTTATCTCAATTTTGAGATGCCTCTCAAAAAAACTAACACATTTCATCTCGCTCAGAAATTATCTCGAATTCGAGATAATCCGCAAAAAAAACTACAGTTCTTATGATTATATTTAAAATATTGATTTTATGTTTTTGACTATCCTTCAAAAATACCTTGAATTCGAGATTTATTATAGTCTAATTAGTTTTTATTGTCAATGCGTATATCGTTTCATTTTTTCATCAAAAACAATATTCTGATAACTCATCTCCATCAAATAATTTGTTTGAAAAAGAGCAACAGACAAGCGGGAACATTCATGTAATAAACTTCTACTTTTCCCATAACCAAAAAAGCCATACAAATGTATGACTTTTTACTCATATTTTTTGTTCAGCTACATATTTACTTCCCAATTACGGAAGGAAACAATTCCGAAAGTGGAACTACTCTCCCCATCTCATCTTTAAACACAATATGCTCTCTCGTTAAATGGCGCGGGCTCTTTACCCCCGCCGCTGCCGCTAATGAAAACAAACTATATCTCATGCTAATAATGTAGTTCATTACTCGCCATTTCTTCTCATATGGATCTAACGCTTTTTGGTAGTGTGGATTCGTAGTTGCAACACCCGATGGGCATTGCCCTGAATTACATTGAAGCGCCATAATACAGCCACTTGCCATCATGAAGCCGCGTGCTGAATTTACGGCATCTGCACCGATAGCTAAAGCAATCGCTACTTTATCTGGTGTGATTAATTTCCCTGAGGCAAACACCTTTAATTTATCCCGAACACCGTAATGATTCGCCGTATCAATAAATGTAAGTAATGCCGGTATAAGCGGTAACCCCATACTATCTGCCATCGATTTATACGTTGCACCTGATCCACCTTCTGAACCGTCGATTGTAATAAAATCTGGATAGATGTTTAATTCTTTCATTGTTTTTAATAAATCTTCCAAAGGCTTCTGTTGACCAATTACAATTTTCATGCCCACTGGTTTACCACCATTTTCTTGCAAATCTTGAATAAAATATAAAGCCTCTGCCGCACTATTAATAAATGAAAATCGATTTGGCGAATTAATCGTTTCGCCTTCTCGTACTTTCCGAACGGAAGCGATTTTCTCATTTACCTTCTGTCCTTCTAAATGACCACCACGTATTTTTGCTCCTTGCCCAAATTTCAATTCAAACGCTTTAATATTACTTTCTTTCGCCTTCTCCATAAATTCCTTCATCGAAAAATTCCCGTCCTCGTCACGGTATCCGAATAATCCAGGACCAATTTGCGCAACGATATTCGCACCCGTATGTAAATGTTCTGGAATTACGCCCCCTTCCCCAGTATTAATCCACGAACCACCTGCCATTTTTGCACCAAACCCAGCTGATAAAATATAATTTTCTCCAATCGCACCGTAAGATGTAGCTGACGCTCCAAACATCCCATACAGTTTCCATGGATATTTACGATTTTCGCCGACTATAATTGCATCATCTTCTTCATACAACCAAAGGTTTGTTGTATCCGCTGTCAATTTTTCTCTTCTTGAAAATAACCCTTCTTTATGAATCATATACTTTTTCCCCTCACGTTCTTGCGTGAGATTCACACTTAATTCATCTGTTAATGTGGGGAATAATGTATTAGCAATATAATAGCCAGATTCCTCAAAATCCCGTTTTGATCCAAAACCAAGTATTTCAGAACGGTATTTTGCTAGAAACATAACACTTTGAAAATCGTAGCGCGAAAAAGGCTTTCCGTCAGTATCATGATCAAACCAATATTGCCTAAATTCTGGGCCTATTTTTTCGAGTAAATAGCGCATTCTACCTAAGTATGGATGCAGTTTTAATATAGAATGATGCGTCCGTTTTTTAATAAAAAATGTAATGATAAAAAAGACAATTAAAAGTAGCATCAAAAAGAGCAATATACTAATAATAACGAGTAGCGCTTCACTCATTCCGCTTCCCCCTATATATGAAATTCCATAATAAAAAGAGAACACTCGATGTGTTCTCTTTTTATCCTTATTCACACTAACGTAGCAAGATGCTCTTTCGCGTCATATTCAACTAAACTTTCAGCATTTTTAATTCGATGAACAAAATCTGGGTTAGCGATTAATGGTCTTCCGAACGCCGCTACATCAATTGTTCCTTCTTGCAATGCTTCTTCTGCCTCTTTCGGATTCAAATTGCCCACCCCAACAATAGTACCATCCCAGTATTTTCTTACTAATTGATGAAAATTCTTTCCGTCAGCAATAACTTGCGTATAATTCATCGTTGAAGGGTGAATCATCGTTAATCCAACTTCTTTGAACATATTTACAAAAGTTTCAATCGCAAGTTCTGGGTTTTCCCACATATAGGCAGGGTTATCACCTTTAAAGGCAGAGAAGCGAAGCAGCGTTTTATTAGCTCCAACTGCTTCAATTACAGCCTCCGTTACTTCTTTCATAAATGTTAACCTTTGCTTTAAGTCCCCGCCATATTTATCTGTGCGCTTATTTGCAAATTCATAAGTAAATTGATCAATTAAATATCCATGTGCACCGTGAATTTCTACTCCATCAAACCCAGCTTCGATTGCGTTTTTTGCAGCTTGTGCATATTGACCAATAACTTCTTTTATTTCTTCTATTGTCATTGCTTCTGGTATATCAAACGGTTTACGAAAACGCGGAACATTACCCTCCGCAGCAATAGCAGACGGTGCTTGCGGCATTTGACCACCAATTATTTCGTGATGACTCATACGTCCAACATGCCATATTTGAGCAATAATCGTTCCGCCTTCTTTATGTACTGCCTCTGTAACAGGTTTCCAAGAATCAATTTGCGCTTGTGTATAAATACCTGGTACTCCCGGATTCCCTTTTGCTCTCGGGCTAATGACAATTCCTTCTGTAATAATTAATCCAATCCCATCCGCAGCACGTTTTTGGTAATACTCTACTACATCAGTACCAACTACCCCAGTCTCATTATTTGCAAAACATCTCGTCATCGGTGCCATCGCTATGCGATTACGAAGAGACCAAGATCCAATTTGAATCGGATCAAACACCTTTGTTTCATCAATGTTTTCAAAAGATCCCCAATTATTTATATTTGTTCCTGCATAAATATTTGCTGCTTTATTGTTTGAACTTGTCATTTTTCTTCCCCCTTATAAAAAAATTACTATAATCGCATCATACTTACTTTTAAATAGTAACGTCAATTTATACGTCTTTAACATTAAAGATTCGAATATTAAACAAATAGAATAATAAAAACAAAAATTAAAGAGGTTTCCTAATTAGGAAACCTCTTTTAGTTGACCATATAAGGCTAACAATTCGTTTATCTCTTTTACATAAAGAAAATAAACAATTATTATCTCCTCACATATGAAAAATCCCGTAACAATAGGAATGAGAGTGGCTCAGTATTCTTCTAAAAATAAAAACTTATATACCTAAAACAATGAAAGCCCTACCTCTCTTTCATCCTTACGGCTCCTTGTCCGTGCCAGTGTGAATCAGGATTGCAAAAATCAAGTAACTATTTTATCGAAGTATTGAATTAAACTTCGAACATTCGTAAAAGAAATTAAAAAATAAAAATGGATTAAATTGTAGTCATAACAAACGAGGTTAATGCTTTAAAAGTGGTTTGAAAGAGTTGAATGTTTTTGAAATGATTGATTTTCTATAATTATATTCCCAAAAAATTCAAGATCTTTTTTGGGATGTAATACATTATCTACAATGAATCTTAACAAAAGCTTTTTATTTGATTTTCTGTGATACCTTCAATTAATCCCAGTTCACTAATCAAAAATTCATGTGCATTATCTAACATTTTCTTTTCGCTTGCATTAAGTGCTTTTTCTTTCTGCATACGTAATAAATCACGTACAACTTCAGCACCTTCTTGTATTTTACCCGTTTTTATTTTATCTGTATTCAATTTATACCTTTGTTTCCACGTCAGTAATCTGTCTGATTCTCCATGTTGAAAAATATCTATTATGTTTGTTAATGCCTTTATATCTGTGACTGGTCGTATATTTGAAGTCAATACTTTCCCAATAGGAATCATCACTTCCATATTACTAGCCGACATTTTTATAACATAATACTGTTGTTTTTCTCCTGAGATTTCCTTTTCTTCTATGGCTTTAATTATACCTGCTCCGTGCATTGGATAAACGATGTTATCGCCAATTTGAAACAAATAATCCACCTCCATATATGGTAACCTTCTCAATCTTAACACACATTTATTTTTTTAGCAAAATTTTTATAATATCACAAAAATATTTTCTATGTCAATTTATTTACGCATAAAAATTCAATCTGTACAGAAACACTAAAAAACCCGCATTTTGTTACATTTTCCACACACATATCTATTCTAATTTCACATTCTCATTTAACATAAAAACACATTACTACATATGAGTAGTAATGTGTTTTTTATAAGTTATAGGAAAACATTCACTTTTAATTTTACGTCTATATACTAACCTGCTTACGAACTGTTTCTCGCGCTAAAAGAAAACTCATAATCACTTGCGCAGCTACTCTACTCGTCATATCCCTAAAATCAAGAGTTGGATCAATTTCTACTATATCCATCCCTTGAACGAGTGGCTCTTTACCAAGGAATTCAATTGCATCAAGTAAAGTTGTACTATCCATTCCACCAGGACCGATTGCTGGACAGCCTGGTGCAAACGCTTGGTCTAATACGTCCATATCAAGAGAAATATAAATAGAAGTCACACCTTGTTTTCTTAATACTTCAATACTTTCTGAAATAAGATCTTTTATTTCTCGCTCTCTTACATCTTTCATTGTATACACTGTCACGCCATGCTCTTTTGCATATTCATGGTACGCTCGTGCATTTGAAAAATTACGAATCCCAATTTGAACGAGTTGTTTTCCTGTAATCACATCATTTTCTAGTAAACTACGGAACGGTGTACCATTTGATGGACCACCATCATCTAAATTACGTAAATCATGATGGGCATCAAATTGAATAATACCGACCTTTCCTTTACTATTTGCAAAACCAGTTATACTCGGAAAACTAATCGAGTGGTCACCACCAAGAACGATTGGTATCATTTTCGGATTTACTTTCGTCAAGTGGCCAACTGTTTTCGCAATTCGGTTATGACTCTCTTTTATATCTGTCACATGCATCGTAATATCACCGCAATCATGAAGAACACTTTCTTTCATATCGTGTTCTTCTGTAATTGCGTACGTGCTATATGCATCTAACATCGCACGAATTGTTTTTGGCGCAAAACATGCCCCCGAATGACTAATAGATGGTTTAGAAAGGGGCGCTCCAATTAAGGCAGCACCGAATATTTCTACGCCTTCCTCCCAATCTTTAATCATTTCGCTCCATTTCGTTACTTCACGATCGATAAACTTTGCATTTTTCTTTAAATAGTGGCCGTACTCCACGATTGTTCACCTCTTGTATATGCGATATTACCATTCTTCCATACTGTATTCACATGACTTACACCGTAATGGTACGGTACGTAAGCATAATTATAAGCATCCCATAAAACTAAATCCGCCTTACGACCAACTCTAATTTTCCCAGCTACATCGCCTCGATTAATGGCATAAGATGAGTTAACTGTTACCGCATTCCAAACTTCTTCTGGTGTCATTTTTAGTTTCAGCATTGCAATACTCATAATAAGCTGAATGTTTTCAGTTGGACAGCTTCCTGGGTTAAAGTCTGTAGCTAAAGCAACAGCAACACCTTCATCGATCATTTTGCGGCCGCGTGCGAAACTTTCTTTATTTAAATAGAAAGTTGTTCCTGGTAATAAAGTCGCTACTGTATTAGAATTCGCAAGCATTTCAATTCCTTTATCAGAAGCGCCAACTAAATGGTCCGCTGTCGCTGCACCGATTTCAGCCGCTGCTTCCGCACCACCAAGAGGGTCGATTTCATCTGCATGAATTTTCACATCAAAGCCCAGCTCTTTCGCTTTTAATAAAAATTCTTTTGATTCTTCTACAGAGAACACACCTGTTTCACAGAAAATATCAACGAACTCAGCTAATTGCTTCTCTTTCATCTCTGGTAATAGATCTAGCATCCATTGTAAAAATTCTTTCGATCTTCCTTTATACTCTTTCGGAACTGCATGAGCACCTAAAAATGTTGAAACTAAATCAATTGAATGCTCTTTTTGTAATTGTGCAGTTACCTCTAATTGTTTCCATTCCGTCTCATCATCTAATCCGTAACCACTCTTCGCTTCTACGGTTGTTACACCGAAAGATAGCATACGGTCTAAATGAAATTTCGCTTTTTGAACAAGTTCTTCTTTCGATGCTTGTTTCGTTGCATTTACAGTTGAAAGAATACCTCCGCCTTGTTCTAAAATTTCTAGGTACGGAACTCCTTGTAATTTCAGCGCGATTTCATTTTCACGAGATCCACCAAATACAAGATGAGTATGCGGATCTACAAGACCAGGAGAAACCATTTTCCCGCCGCAATCAATAACCTCTTTCGCTTGTAATCCTTTTGCTTCTTCCGCTGTTCCAACGAAAGTAATTACGCCGTTTTCGATTCCAACAGCACCGTTTTCAATAACAGGAAGCGTGTTCATCGCTTCCTGTCTTAACAAGCCATCTTCTTGATCCATTGTTAGTAATTGACCGATATTTATTAGTAAAGTGTCCAGCATGTTTCTTCCTCCTTATTTCATCATTGGAATGTTAACGCCTTTTTCTTTCGCAGTTTGAACCGCTAAATCATAGCCAGCATCAACGTGACGAACAACACCCATACCAGGGTCAGAAGTTAATACGCGTTCAATACGTTTTGCCGCTGCTTCTGTTCCATCTGCAACGATAACCATTCCAGCATGAAGTGAATAACCCATACCAACGCCACCACCGTGGTGAACAGATACCCAGCTTGCACCGTTTACACTGTTAATTAATGCATTTAAAATTGGCCAGTCTGCTACTGCATCACTACCGTCTTTCATAGATTCTGTTTCACGGTTTGGAGATGCTACTGATCCGCAATCTAAATGGTCACGGCCGATAACGATCGGTGCTGATAATTCACCATTAGCCACCATTTCATTAATAATGCGGCCAAATTTTGCACGCTCACCATAACCAAGCCAACAAATACGTGATGGAAGACCTTGGAACTCAACTTGCTGACGTGCCATACGAATCCAATTACATAAATGCTCATTATCCGCGAACTCGCGTAAAATAACTTCGTCTGTTTTATAAATATCTTCTGGATCACCAGAAAGTGCTACCCAGCGGAATGGTCCTTTTCCTTCACAGAATAATGGACGGATAAATGCTGGAACGAATCCTGGGAAATCGAAAGCATTTTTTAATCCTTCATCGAAAGCAACTTGGCGAATGTTATTTCCGTAATCAAATGTAATCGCACCTTTTTCTTGCATTGCAAGCATTGCTTCTACATGTTTTTTCATACTTTCTTTTGATAATTGTACGTAACGTTCTGGATCTTCTTCACGAAGTTTCTCTGCTTCTTCTACTGTGTAACCTACTGGAATATAACCATTTAATGGATCATGAGCAGATGTTTGATCCGTAACTAAATCTGGCGTAATATTACGCTTCACTAGCTCTGGTAAAATCTCTGCCGCATTTCCTAACAGTCCAATTGAAATTGGCTCTTTCTTCTCTTTATACTCGTTCGCAATAGTTAACGCTTCTTCTAAAGACTCTGTATACAGATCACAATATCTCTTTTCAATACGACGGTCGATACTACGCTTATCTACATCAATAGCAATTACAACACCGCCGTTCATCGTTACAGCAAGAGGTTGTGCGCCACCCATGCCACCTAAACCAGCAGTAATCGTTACAGTACCTTTTAATGAACCATCGAAATGTTGACGTGCCGCTTCACCAAATGTTTCATATGTTCCTTGTAAAATCCCTTGTGTTCCAATGTAAATCCAGCTACCTGCTGTCATTTGTCCGTACATCATAAGACCTTTTTTCTCTAGTTCACGGAAGTGATCCCAGTTCGCCCATTTTGGTACTAAGTTTGAGTTCGCTAAAAGAACGCGAGGCGCATCTTCATGTGATTTAAAAATTGCAACTGGTTTTCCTGATTGAACAAGTAACGTTTCGTCGCTTTCTAACGTTTTTAATGAATCAACAATTGCATGGTAGCTTTCCCAGTTACGAGCTGCACGGCCAATTCCACCGTATACAACTAATTCTTCTGGTTTTTCAGCTACTTCAGGATCTAAATTGTTCATTAACATTCGAAGTGCAGCTTCTTGAACCCATCCTTTCGTTTGTAACTCAGTACCTCTTGCCGCACGAATTGTTTGTTGTACTTTTTCCATTTCAATCTCTCCCTTTTCTCATTTTATAGTGCTGCATTTACATCCAATCTTTCCTTTATTGAATAGTTCGTTTTTAACCAATACGCGATATTTTCGATATCCGTTGAGAATATACGGTCATTTGTAATAGAAGGCACTTGCTGACGACCTTGATGATAGAACGTTTTTGTAACTGTACTCATGTTTTCAATCCCGCGATATTCTGCTGCTTGCATCGCACAGATCATCTCAATTGCAAGAACGCGTCTTGCATTTTGAATAATTTGATGCGCATGACGTGAAGCGATTGTTCCCATACTTACGTGATCTTCTTGGTTAGCTGACGACGGAATTGAATCTACACTCGCTGGATGAGCTAATGTTTTATTTTCTGAAACGAGTGAAGCCGCTGCATATTGCATAATCATGGCACCTGATTGAAGTCCTGGTTCTGGACTTAAAAATGGTGGTAAGTCATTTAATTGCGGATTTACTAGGCGTTCAATACGGCGCTCTGAAATATTTGCAAGCTCCGCCATCCCTACTTTTAAGAAGTCCATTGCAAATGCAATTGGTTGTCCGTGGAAATTACCACCAGAAATTACTTTTTCCCCGCCATCAAAAATAAGTGGATTATCTGTTGCTGCATTCATTTCAATTTCTAATTTTTCTTTCACATAATTTAAAACTTGCCAAGAAGCACCGTGAACTTGCGGGATACAACGAAGTGAATATGCATCTTGCACACGAAGTTCTCCTTGTTTTGTCACAAGTTTACTATCATGAAGAATATCACGAATTCTGCTTGCCACTTCCACTTGCTCTTTATAACCACGCGCTTTATGAACATTTTCATCGAATGCATCAATAATGCCGCGTAATCCTTCCATTGTCATCGATGCAATTAATTCTGATTGATAAGCACTTGCTTCAGCTTCTATATAAGAAAGAACCCCTTGCGCTGTCATCGCCTGCGTACCATTGATTAACGCAAGACCTTCTTTTGCTTCAAGTTCAATAGGTTCAAGTCCTTCTTCTGTAAGAGCAACCATCGCATGAACTCGTTTTCCTTTGTAGAACACTTCACCTTCACCTAATAAAACGAGAGCAAGATGAGATAAAGGTGCTAAATCACCGCTCGCTCCTAGTGATCCTTGTTGCGGAACGACTGGATGAATTTTACGATTTACAAACTCAAGAAGCATATTTACAACAAGTGGTCTAACACCCGATACTCCTTTTAACATCGTATTAGCTCGTAAAATTAACATACCGCGTGATACTTCTTCCGGGAATGGATCGCCTATTCCGCACGCATGTGACTGAATTAAATTATGCTGAAGTGCCTTTACATCATCTTTTTGAATAAGTACATCACTAAACTTTCCAAATCCAGTTGTAATACCATAAACGACTTTTCCGTCCTCTACGATTTTCTCAACTACTTCGCGGCACTCCGCTACCTTTTGCATACTATTTGGACAAGCTGTTACACCTTCACCTTCAAGTAACAACCTCTTCATTTCTTCAACTGTCAATGTATGTCCTGTTAACGTAATCATTCTTTTTCCTCCTTATAAAGGCAAAAGGGGACCTTATCTTTTTAAGACAGACTTCTGTCCTAAAAAATAAGGCCCCCTTCTAACTAATAGACTATGGGCAAATCATATGTGATTAATTCCTAAACCAATCGCCTCATGCTCAGATCCTTTTACAGGTGCACCAATCGTTCCATAAAGTGCAACAGCAACCCATTCGCCTTCTTTTTTTCCGTCGTATGGTGTACCGCGCACAATCGCAAAGCGAAGTCCTACTGTACGAAGAACGTCTGCTAACTGAATTTGACCTCTCGTCACTCCGTACAAAGCTTCCATAATTGCATGATAAAGTGCATGTGTTTCTCTGTAAACATCTGTTTCAATAACTCGGTTGCTCTTAGCCGCTGTTTCCATTGCTGCTACTACTTTTTGCGAATTCATAGAACCAACTTTCCCAGTACAATATTTCCAACCTTTCGGAATAGATAATACGGGACTTTCATTCTCATCCGCAAGTGCCAACAGCATAGCCATACGACCAATTCGATGTGTTCCTTGAAGAAGCATGTGACTCTCTCATTTCTTTTGAATTATTTGAATATTACTTAATTTAAGAATATATGAAAACGGTTAAATCGTCAATAGTTTAAAATATTATTCAAACAATTTTTTATCCCTCTCATACTTGTGTACACAATTTATTTACAGATTTTTTTCAGGCGTGCTATAGTCTCACTAACAGATGCAAAGGGGCGAGATTTCAGTGGCAAAGCGAAAAGATATTCATTTTCGAATTGAAGAAAAATTACTTGCAAGGTTTGAATCGGCACTCCATTACGAAAGTTTAAATAAAACAGACGTGTTAACACATGCGGTCCAGCAATTTTGCACGAAGGTGGAATGTGAAAAAATGAATGATGTAAAACGCCAATACAACGTAAGCAACCATTTACAAACACGTATCGATACGCATAAACATTTCGAAGAGAAACGAGTGAATTTAGATGAAATCGTCATTGAACATTTACAACTTCAAGGGAAAGAAAAAATATTAGAGGTCGGATGCGCTAACGGAAAATTCCTTTCCCTTTTGCAAACGAATGGTCATAAAGGACATCTAACTGGTTTTGATCAATCGGAAACTATGCTTTCTGAAGCTACAATAAAGAATAATATAATCGAATAGAAACTGGGTGATGCTAGTAAACTTCCTTTCGAAGCTAATTGTTATGATTGGGTAATCGCAAGGCATATGTTATACCACATGAAAGATGTCGAAAAAACAATTCAAGGATTCCATAAAGTAATTCGTCCCGGCGGCGCACTTTTAGCTACAACAAATTCTAAAGTTTCATTACCTCGTATAGATGAAATGTGTAACAAAATGTTAGTCGCATTTGATTTACCAAAAACATCACCGTCAGCAGCTCCATTTTGTTTAGAAAATGGTAAAGATCTATTACACTCTGTTTTTTCAACTGTTGAAGAAACAATTATTCATAATGCACTTGTTTTTCATCATGCCACTCCAATCATTAACTATATTTCTAGCATGTTTCCGTCGCTGAATATACCTGATAATATGTCCCTTCACACCGAAATGAAGGACTGGCTAAAAAAAGAAATAGATAATGAATTAACAATTCATGACGGTATATGGAGCGATCCGAAAACGTTAGTAATTTATCGATGTAAAAAGAAATAAGCTAGCATTCGCTAGCTTTTACACGTTTTCCGGTAAAAGATTCTCCATCATTATATTGCCCTTTCCACGATAAAAATTTGTATCATGTTCATTCGCTGCTCCAAAATAAGAGGCAATCGCTAGTCCAAATGGCACAAATGCATGTCCTTGTGCTGTAATAATATTTGCGTGCTGTACAACTTCTGTATACACAAAATTTTCTACTGAAAAACAATCTAATTTTTGATAATCTATGGTCACTGTATAAGAACTTTCTTTTAGTAAACCTGCTCTTGCTAACGCATACGGTCCAGCACAAATCGCTGCCACTAATTTTTCTTGCTCAGAAAATTGACGAATAACTGAAAAAAGCAGTTCTGCCTCTTTCATATGTATTTCATCTCCGCCCGGAATGATAATCCCCTCATACTCTTCCACACGCACTTCATTTAATTCTATGTGCGGTTGTACTTGCAAGCCCGTTTCACTTATAACCATTTCTTTCGTTACACCCGCTGTAATAATCTCATATTTATTTTTCAGCAATGCCGTTGCTACCGTAATTTCAAACTCCGCAAATGTTGGGTATACGAATAATAATATTTTTTTCATAGTCCTTTCTCCTTTAGCCACCCTATAAAATATGCCTCTAATTCGTCCACTGCTAGTACATTAGTGTTCACATAAGTTATAGGAAATTGTTTATACCATTCCTTTTCGATTTCTACTAATTTAAATTGTTCATCAAATGTACTTCGATTTCTTGCCCTATCATTATTTTTTCTATCATACAAATTCTCTTTCGAAACATCTAAATAAAAAATTGCATCTGAACGACATTCTCTTAATTTATACAATTCATCTTTTAATTCTGTTTCTATATCCCACTCTTTCCCTATCATCTTCGGATAAAAAAGTGTATAAAATTCAATATCTTCTGGTCCGCGATCAAAAATTATGACTGAACTTTTCAAATTTTGAAACTCTTTTATTTTTGCTTCAATAAACATTTTTTGATTTGTAATAAACCCCTCTTTTGAGTTCATATCTAAATACAATTCTTTTCTTTTTTCTACAATTGGATATGGATTTTCATATATAATTGAAAGCCCATATTGCTCTAACCTTTTTGCCAATGTTGTTTTTCCACTTGCCATCGGTCCTTGGAGTGAAATTACGTATGCCATCCCTCTCATTCCCTTGTACTATAATACATGGATAATAAACAGAATTTTGAAAACTATCAACAAAATATATATCATCTTGTTTCTTATTCTTATCTAACTTATAATAAAAAATAGAGATTATGACGGACGCATCAATAATGTAAGCTTGGAAATCCAAGCTTACATTATTTTTTGCTTTCCCTTTTCTTATAAAAAGAGTATACTAGATTAGAACGTATGTTCTTAATAATTACATACAGTAAGGAGATAGAACAATGGTATACGACACAAAAGCAATTTCTTGGAATGAATCTTTAAAACAACTTCAACGCCGCTATACAAACAAACAAGTTGACCGAAAAGAATTTGAAGATATTGAACTGATGGAATTCTTCCGCGATAACGACTACATTTCTTTACCTACACATATAAGCGGCCTATCAACAACACGTTTTACTTCTTACTCTATTTTCACAACTGAAGATAAAGATCGTAAAGTTGGCACACTCATCATTGAATATGTAGAAAATGATAATGATATTTTATGTGTTGAACAACTATACTTCGTTTAAATCACAACGCTTGGTCAAAATGATCAAGCGTTCTTGCTTTCTATGAATCTCATTGCTTATAATATAAATAAAATACAAAATATTGCTTTCGTTAAAGGAGGGCATACAATTGCTTGAAGGATGGTTTAGTTGGTTTATAGTCACTTGGACTGTTGTATTATTAGGGCTTATGTCCATTGGTGGATATTTCATGTTCAGAAAATTCCTAAAACGATTACCGAAAGAAGATGGTATGTCCATTTTAGATTGGGAAGAGCACTATATTAATAAAACGAGACATTTATGGGATGACGAACAAAAACAATTATTAGAAGAACTAGTAAGTCCCGTTCCTGAACTATTTCGTGATGTTGCCAAGTCAAAGATTGCCGGTAAAATTGGTGAACTTGCAATAAAGGAAAACGCTTCAAAAATTACACAAGATTTAATTATACAAGGATATATCGTTGCCACACCGAAGCGCGACCATAAATTTTTAATTAAGAAACTTCAAGAAAAAAAGATTGATTATTCAAATTACAAATCTTTACTTGCAAAATAATCTTCATTTTTTATTTCCCTATTTTCGACAAGTTACGTTTTATACGTCGTGGTTGGGACAGAAGGTGCTAACAATACCAATAAAAAATACAGCGTCAAAGACGCTGTATTTTTTATTTTATACATATACAGTTTTAAGTTAGTTTCATATCTTTTTCGTTATAAAAACCATCTTCTTTTTCCATTTCCTTCTGTAATTTCGTAAAGGAACGGTACATCGCAATTCTCCATGACACAATCATTGCAAACGCAAGTAAGAAGAACATACCGCTAAGTTGTCCTAAATCAAGAGATTGGCTTAAGTATGTTTTAAACACGATACGCACTACAAGTAATCCAATTAAAATAAATACAAATGCTTTTGAACGCTTCAAATAAATCTCTTGTCCGCGTATTTCAAATTTAGATGTTTTAATAAGAAAAATGGAGAAAAATAGACCAACGACAATCGCTTCTAACATTTCTGCTGGAGTTAATCGAAATTCAGGAAAAACATACATCAATGCTCCTGTGCTCATGAAAAATGGCGGAAGTATAATTTTTTTCAATGTTGCAGGTTTCTTAGCTGCTTTTAAACGAATAAACATCGCACCGACAGCCATACAAACAGCAACGATACTTGATAACAAAACTATGTTCATATTTTCTCATCCTTTTTTGTGGCTATATGCAAAATATAATTTCATTATATGCTTTTCCGTTAGTATTTCCAACATTTTCACAGAATAATACTAAAAACCGGTAAATCCACCAAATAAACTTGAGAAATATACGATAATTTTCGTCATCCAATTAAAGTATAGGAAGATCCCCATAACGATCATTATGTATCCTCCGACTTTCATGAACGCCATACTATTTCTTTTAATCCAAGACATTTTCGTAATAAAGAATGAAAGTACGAAAAAGGGAATCGCAAATCCAAGTATGTAAGCAATCATATAAATCATTGCCGATTCTGGATTTGTTGCAGCTAATCCAATTACAGACACTAATATAGGCCCCGTACAAGGTGTCCATCCAGCGGCAAATGCTAATCCAATTAGAACTGAACCAAAATAACCACTCGGACGGTTTTTAAAAGTAAATTTACGATCTTGCATTAAAAACTTCGGCTTAAATACACCGACAATAATAAGACCGAACACGATGATAAATATACCACCTAGCTGTCTAATTAAATCTTTATAATCCGTAAAAATCCCTCCGATAAAACTTGTACCAAATCCAATTGCGATAAATATAATCGAAAATCCAAGTAAGAAAAACGCTGTATGTATCATACTTCTTTTGCGAAGCATTGCATTTTCTTCTTTCAATTCAGAAACCGACATACCTGTTATGTATGATAAAAATGCCGGATAAAGCGGTAAGCAACATGGGGATATAAATGATAAGAACCCAGCTCCAAACGCTAAAAAAATACTAATATCTTGCATTATTCCACTCCTCTCCTCCTCCATATTGTAGCAAAAACAATTGAAAATACTATGGACATTTCATGAATTCACTTTTCCAACGTGACAATAAGAAAAACTACCCTTTCACACAGTTTCTAATAAAACGTTTTCATTTCCTTCTATTATATAGAAAAATCTCAATTGAATTATGAAACTCTTTCTAATTGTTACTAACATAACAAAGGTTCCACAGTTTCTCAAATCATTAGCACATTACAATTAACTTCACACATATTAAGCCTAAAAATTTTTTTTCAAATGCTGTCTTTATACAACGTAAAGCTGATTTTACAATACTTTAATTATTATTAATTTCAAGATTATGCATAAATATCATACTTTTATTATTATTCTATAAAATTTCGCACTTTTCTTTCATTTGACCCTTCATTTTTAATTTTGTATACTTCCCTCTAGTTATATATGTCCGTTACGGAACAATTTCATATAGATGGGAGGAATTTTTCATGCTTCGTTATTCTCTTTTAGTTTTATTAGGAGCGTGTAGTTATGGGGTTTTAGCTATTTTTGTTAAACTTGCATATGCAGAAGGATTTTCACTTGGAGAGGTAATTGGTAGCCAGTATTTGTTCGGTTGGATTATTTTACTTGCTATTACACTTCTATTTTCTAGACATCGTGTTCCACTAAAACAAATGTTAATTTTATTCTTCGCAGGTACGTCTGCAAGTTTTACTGGAATTTTTTATTACGCTTCTTTAAAAACTGTACCAGCTTCTATTGCAATTATACTTTTATTCCAATTCGTTTGGGTTGGAATTATTATTGAAGCAATTACAACGAAAACATTACCTTCAAGAGAAAAAGTTATTTCAGTAATCTTCTTACTTGCAGGTACATTTTTATCAAGTGGGTTATTAGAAACATCAGCTGGTGATTTCGATACGACTGGAATCATTTTAGGCTTATTATCTGCTATTACATTTGCAACATACATTTTCGTAAGTGGTAAAGTTGCCGTTGAAGTACCTTCGTTACCACGCGGTGTCCTTTTAATGGCTGGCGCTTTAACTTTAGTCATGATCGTATTCCCGCCAACATTTATTTTTAACGGAGCAATTTCTCAAGGCCTTTGGAAATACGGCTTAGGCTTAGGAATATTTAGTATCGTTATTCCGTCCATTGCCTTTACAATCGGTATTCCAAAAATCGGATCTGGCTTAGCAACTATTCTTGGTGCAGCAGAACTGCCCGTTACAACAATTATGTCTGTATTCGTTTTAAAAGAAGCTGTACTATCTTCACAATGGGTCGGTGTATCACTTATTTTAATCGGTATTGCAATCCCGCAAATTGCATATGCAATGCGTGGACGTTATAAAAAACAGCATACTCATAAAAAAGTTGCAGCATAAACGAGAGAGGATTTTCATTTGAAAATCCTCTCTTTTATTATTGTGCTATATAATGAATACAAATATTTCACTTAAGAAAGAGGGGATAATAAGTGGCATCCATTCCAAATCAATTAACAGAAAAACTTATTTCTATTCGTCGCCATTTACACGAATACCCAGAACTATCGTACGAAGAATTTGAAACAACAAAAGCAATAAAAAATTGGTTAAACGAAGCTAATATTACTATTATTGATTCCAGTTTAGAAACAGGAATTATCGCTGAAATTTCTGGTAATCAAAACGGACCTGTGGTAGCGCTTCGTGCTGATATCGATGCCCTTCCTATCCAAGAAGAAACAGACCTTCCATACACTTCAAAAATACAAGGTAAAATGCATGCTTGTGGGCATGATTTTCATACAGCTGCTATATTGGGTGCGGCTTACTTATTAAAAGAAAAAGAAGCTTCTCTTAACGGAACTGTGCGTTTTATATTCCAAGCTGCTGAAGAAAGTGGAAACGGAGCATGTAAAGTTGTTGAAGCTGGACATTTAAAGAATGTGCAAGCCGTTTTTGGTATGCATAATAAGCCCGATTTACCAGTAGGTACAATCGGTATTAAAGACGGTCCACTAATGGCTGGAGTAGATCGATTTGAAATTGAAATTCATGGTGTTGGAACACATGCAGCTGTGCCTGATGCCGGCGTCGATCCTATCGTTGCATCATCTCAAATCGTTATGGCACTTCAAACAATTGTAAGCCGAAATATTAGTTCTTCTCATAACGCTGTCGTAAGTGTAACAAACATTCATTCAGGGAATACGTGGAACGTTATTCCCGAAAAAGCAATATTAGAAGGAACTGTCCGTACATTCCAAGCTAAAACACGTGAAAAGATTCCGGCATTAATGGAACGTATCATTAAAGGCATTTCTGATGCACTAGGTGTAAAAACAGAATTTCGATTTTACCCAGGTCCTCCTGCTGTTCAAAACGATAAAGTACTCACTGATTTTTCTATTCAGATTGCAGAGAAAATGAATCTAAACGTTATCTCTCCTACACCGTCAATGGCGGGAGAAGACTTTTCTTTTTACCAACAAGAAATACCAGGTTCATTCGTCTTTATGGGAACAAGCGGTACACATGAATGGCATCATCCAGCTTTTACAGTAGATGAAGAAGCATTACCTATTAGCGCGGAGTATTTCGCCTTATTAGCCGAAGAAGCTATTCATCAATTATCACAAACAAAAAGCCGTTAAGTTACCCTTAACGGCTTTTGCTTATGCTGTTAAATCTCGTTTTATAAATACAGTATAGGACACCCCTAAAAATACAGCTAAGTATAGAAGAAGCATACAAGAAGCGAATGGGAATGTTACTCCATCAATAAAGCTCCCGCCCTTTGAAAGCCCATATAAATCTGTATTCGCTGGTAATAAATATTTCGCCCATTCATATCTTGATGCCGGAATTAGCGCTATTCCCCCTGATAAAGCGAGAAATAGAGAAATCCCGATTGCACCTCCGCTCGATCTAGTTAAGATGGAAATCATAAATGCAAATGCAGCATACACCAGAGTTGGTAGCCACGATAAAATATAATATTTACTTGCTTCTACGAAAATATTTTGTTTTATTATATTTCCGTTTTGAACGACAAATTCAGTCCAAGCTGGTTGTTGGAATTTATAAATAATTAGCCCACATAATACGGAAAAAATCATATTAAATATAAATAATAATGCCGAAAATATAACGATTGCCAAAAACTTAGATGTTAAAATTTTAAATCGACTCGCCGGACGAATCGTTAAAAATTTATATGTTCCCCAGCTATATTCATTCGCAAAAATTGTACTCGCATATACGAGAATAAACGGAAGTAAAATAGGAAAAACAATAAAACCAGTATCTCTCATGAAAGAAAGTGGAGCACTACTTGCTGGCGCTGTATTCGTATCTAAATGCTTCATTTTAAGCTGGTATTCCTTTACAAGCTCGTCTCCTGACTTTTCTGTTAAAATATCCTCTTTTTTCATGCCGAGCTTTTTCTCAATTTCTACAGTGCGTTCTGTATAATCCGCTTTCCACCCTTTTGTTTCTGGCTCTAAATACTTTACCGTAACCCATCCTAACCCAATAATTAATACCGCAATAGCTGCAAAAGGAATAATCGTTCGCTTTCGCTTAAATATTTTATACAGCTCGTTATAAACTAAATTAAACAATATCTTTTCCCCCTGTTAATTCTAAAAACTGCTCTTCTAGCGTTTTTCTTTCTTCATATACACGATAAACTTGAATATTTTTCTCCATCAATGTACGAAGAATATTTGGAATTTCTTCATCTTTCACGTTTATAATTAATTCGTTTTCTTTTACTAAAACATCGTATTCTAAAACCTCTGCCGCTTTATTCGCATCATCTACACGGATATGTATTTCTTCTGTTTCTTCCTTTTGATCACTTTGAATATTTTGTGTTGCGACATATTCTCCGTGCTGAATAATAATAACCCTGTCACACATTAATTCAACTTCTGAGAGTAAGTGACTAGAGACAAGAACAGCTTTTCCTTGTTCATGTGCAATTTTCTTTATGTACATCCGCATTTCATGTATACCACTAGGATCTAATCCGTTCGTTGGTTCGTCTAGTATTAATACATCTGGATTATGTATAAGTGCCTGAGCAATTCCTAAACGTTGTCTCATACCGAGTGAATATGCTTTTACTTTACGGTCAATCACTTGTCCCATTCCTAATAGTTGCACAACTTCATCGATACGCTCTTCAGTTACATTTCCATTCATTCGTCCGAAATATGTTAAATTTTCATGGCCGCTTAAGAAAGGATAGAATTCTGGTGTCTCAATTACAGCGCCAATTTTCGCAGCAGTTTTTTCAAATTGCTGTTTTACAGATTGACCATCAATCCATACTTCTCCTTCTGTCATACGAATCATTCCGACCATCATTCGCATTAATGTCGTTTTTCCAGCACCATTTGGTCCTAATAAGCCAACTACTTCACCTTTTTTCACTTCAAAACTAATATTTTCTACTAACGTCTTTGAACCAATTCGCTTTGTTAATCGATCAACTTTTACGATCGCTTGCTCATTTATCATTCCATACAACCTTTCTTCTTAACTCTTTTTTTCAGTTCTTCCCACTGTATCATGATTAATAACATGTGTAAAATGAAGAAAAAGCCATGATTTCTCATGCCTTTTTCCTTGTTTCATATGACTTTTCACCCTTTAACCTTTGTGTAAACCTACAACATTGCCACATTGATATTATAATGACGGTTATCATAACAACTGCTGTTACCATTATCGCATACGTCGTAATCGGTGCATTTGTTACTCCTTGGATTCCTACTGCTTTCATAAAAATAATAATAAATAATTTCAAAAATAACATACCATGAATTAATCCGAAAACGAAAGCTCCTCCGTAAATTAATAATTGCTCATGACACAATAAACATAACATTTCCTTTCTCGTCATATTCACTACTTCGTACGATTTAAACTCCTCTCTTCTTACCTGTAAAAAAGAGGCTGTCATTTTATAAGTAATGAAAATACATACAAAAACTACAAATAGAAACATAGCATAAAACCACTTTACAAATATAAGTGTATATCCCACTTTACTTATTACAGCTTCATTGAATCGGAATGATATCATAAAAAAACAAATCATTGTATTCATAGCAATCCACATAAATTGTTTTAACCTTTTGGTAGCAAATGTTTGTATATTTTTTCTCGCTAACCGACATAAAGACATAGATCCCTTCCCCTACCTTACTTCATAACATACGCATTCTATACTACTAGTGTATAAAAATATGACATTTTAAACATCGCACTTCAATCGGAATCTTTACTAAGCCTTTAGTCCTAGAAATAAAAATGGAAATAAAACCATTTACATACTATAATTACAAAAAAAGTGAGGGGTTATATGCGTGTAAAATTACTGTTTATTCTTTCTTTGTTACTTTTCACTAGTTGTAGCCCACTAAAAAACAACGAAGATGCCACTGTTAAACCATACAAGTTAACAAAAGAACAATCTGATATTTTACAAATGACTCCTATACAAGAAGGAAATAGAATGTTTTATGATGTTACAGTCAAGAATAATAAAGATGAACTACATGCTACGATTGAATATTATCAAAATGGTAAAAAAGTGAAAGAGATTGCTAACATGGCTTCATCACATTTTTTAGAAAAGAAAATAAGGCTTTCTTTCATACCACCATATTTCCAATTTGATAAAGATGTACAAGAAAAAGGTCAATGGTACATTAATATCGAAGGTGGTTCAACACTTGTTCCTGCAGTAGCTCCTCCAAGCATAAATAGTTCTGCAACCACTACAATTCAATCTACTAAAAACGTAAAATACAATCAAAAAACGATTTTAGCCGCTGTAATAAAAACAAGTAAAGATACTTTAAGTGTTCCTACAATTGATGAAGAACCAGGCATTGAGTTACTCTTAAAAGAAAACGAACACGTTTATCTATTTAGTATCGAGCTAAAAAAAGAACAATAAAGAGGAAAGGCAACTCAAATGCCTTTCCTCTTTATTTTTTAACAAGGTGTACTTTTATATATATAAATTAAATCGCTTTTTCGTCACGATTACTACTCGTCCTTCTCATCTCCTATTTCTATTCGTTTCTTCTCTCTTGCAATTTTCAAAAACTCTAACAACTCTGGATTGTTATTCATTTTTTTATAAGCCACTGACATTTCTGCAACAAAATTAGAATCACATAACTCTTTATATACAACTTCTGTTTTATACAATTTATTTGCGGATACAGGTATTACTGTAATTCCAATACCTGCTGCTACAAGCCCCATGACAGTTTGATACTCCGTTGCTTCTTGTACAATATGCGGACTAAAACCTACATCGCGGCAAAGCGATAAAATTGTATCGTATAACGCTGGCCATACTGGTCTCGTAATAAATACGAAAGGTTCATCCCTTAAATCTTCGATATGTATTTCGTCCTTTTCAGCAAGTGGATGTGCCTTCGGTAAACATAACGTACACGAAAGTTTTTGAATTGGTTCTAACTCAAGTAATTGCGTTGGAATTGGCGGACGTAAAAATCCAATATCAATTCGATTATCATGAAGTGCATGCACCTGATCCGGTGTTGACAATTCATGCAATGCAACAGACACTCTTGGAAATTTCTTTCTATACTCCCTGACGATTGACGGTAAAATATCATATATCGCCGCACCTACAAAACCAATTGAAAGTGATCCCACTTCTCCCCTTTGAGCACTTTGTGCGACTTCTACTGCTTTTTCAATTTGTTCAAACGCTTTTTTTACTTCTTTTAAAAACATTTCTCCAGCTTCTGTTAATTCAACCTTTCTCTTCGTTCTTGAAAATAACATAACTTCCATTTCTTTTTCTAATTGCTGAATTTGTTGACTAAGCGGGGGTTGTGTCATTTGTAAACGAGCAGCTGCTCGTCCAAAGTGCAATTCCTCTGCCACTACAACAAAATATTGCAAATGCCGTAATTCCATTTTGGACACCCTTTTCATTTTCGATTAATACATCTAATATATTAATAACATATAATTTATATATTAGACAAATATTTCGAATGAACGTATAGTAGAAATTGCGAATTATTTTTTACAATTTTTATGTAAAAAAACAAAAAGGTGGTTACTGTATGAAATGGTGGAAGTTAAGCGGACAAATTTTATTATTATTTTGTTTCGCTTGGACAGGTGAATGGATTTCAAAACAGGCACACCTCCCAGTTCCAGGAAGTATAATCGGTATTTTTTTATTATTAATCTCATTAAAATTTAACATAGTGAAAAAAGAATGGATACAAGACGGTGCAGACCTTTTATTAAAAGAACTTATTTTATTTTTCATCCCTTCTGCAGTCGCTGTCATTCGTTACAAAGATACATTATCACAATATGGAATCGATCTCATTTTAATTATCGTGATTAGTACACTTTGTGTCACTCTCGTAACAGGACTTTTAACAGAATTGCTATTAAAGCGGAAAGGATCACCACAATGATCGGCTTTCTTTGTTTACTATTAACACTATTCACATATTGGGTATCTAAAAAAATGTATCAACGCTGGAATTGGAGTTTGCTTTCTCCCCTTCTTGTATGCCCAATCATATTAATTGCTTTATTACTTGGATTAGATACACCATACGAAACCTACGAATCTGGTAGTCATTGGCTAACAGAATTATTAAAACCTGCTACAGTTGCTTTCGCATGGCCAATCTATAAACACTTTAATTTATTAAAAAAACATGGAACGGCCATTTTAATTAATGTCATTGTTGGTTCATTTCTATCGGTTATTACTTCCGCACTATTAGCTGATTTTTTTCAAATTGACTCTACAATAGAACAAAGTTTAGCACCGCACATTGTAACAACACCTATTGCAATGGCTATTTCAGAAATGATTGGCGGCATGTCACAATTAACAGCCGTTTTCGTCGTATTAACTGCCTTAACTGGAGCATTACTCGGTCCTACGCTCATACGCATATGCCGTATTAAAACAGCGCTCGCAAAAGGGATAATGCTAGGTACTAGCGCGAATGGAACCGGAACATCAAAAGCATTTGAAATCGGTCCTGTAGAAGGTACAATTGCAAGTTTATCAATGCTTTTAACAGCTGGAGCTAGTTTAGTTATCGTTCCGCTTTTCTTATCTTGGATACAATAAAAAAGAAAGTATTTAAACACTTTCTTTTTTATTTGTATATTTATATAATAACTCATATTCTTCTGGAAACGATAAAGATAATTTTTTCACTTCATCTATTCCTTTCCAATCTATTTCATGTATTAACTCATCAGGGTCTTGTATTTTCATGTTACCACCTATTAACTTCACAACATAGTAATACACATGAACTGGTACCCCATATGTTATCCCCTTTTTTTCACATAGCTTGTCTATAACTTCTACTTCATAACCCGTTTCTTCCCATACTTCACGAACACAACACTCTTCAAGCTCTTCTCCCTCTTCTTGTCCTCCGCTCGGCACAGACCATCGCTTCTCTTCATTTACTTTTCCTTGTAATACCATTAGAAACTCATTCTTTTCATTCATACATATAGCTGCCGTACCAATCCATCTTTTCATCCTATCTCCCCCCATACTAACTTTCTATCTTTCTTTATATTTATCCTTGAAAAAAGAGGAAAAAAGTAAAACGATGACGAAAGATTACATCAACTTCATGAGCAGTCCCTTCTTAGAAATTCAAACCGAAAGGATGAAATTATGATTTCTAAATATGTTGTGGAATGTATTTTTTGTGAAGAAAATCGGAAACCTCGACAAGCAATTGTCACAGTGCCTGCTACTTCTCAGCTACTAGCCATTCAAAAAGTACGGGCTGAATGTAAACGCCGCTTTGGAAAAACTTTATTATTGCAAACAGAAATTAAAGAAGACTTACTCTTTGAACAAAAAGAAAGCTGACCATAAATTGGCCAGCTTTCTTATCCGATCATATTTTCACATGAAGATTAGGGGCATCCTCTTTAAGGATTGGGATTTACCCATTATGTGCGTTCCATAATGGTCATCGAACAATATATTTCTATACAATAAACTATTGAATAGAATAGGGCAAAACTTGTTCGCATTTTTAGAAAAGGGATAGGGATATAATTCAAGTAATACTTCGAATACTCGAACTTTACACTCATTATATTAAAGCAAATCTTTTTATATGGGAAATATGAATTACTTACATAATTCATTCGTAAAATATATTAATAGTTTTCTTTACTCTACTAACAACATACATACACCCAGCTAGTATCGGTGTCATAATAATTTCCACATATTCCCCCTCCAATTATCTATCATATGCGCACTTCTATACAAACAAAAAGCACCCTAAATGGATGCTCTTTCTACTTTTCTATATTGATACTATGTACTTACTCTTGATTAATCAAAATAACAGCCGGACCAGAAACAACTACTCCGGCCACTTCTATCTTTTCAAATTCCATCACTGTAATAGATATAACCCCTTCTCTTTCCATCAATTCCTTACTCAGGACATCAGTCGGTATCGCTTTCACCGCCCTACCTCCTTTTCATTTTATACAAAATTATAAAAAACTACCAATGCCTCTAAATATATGCATCACCTCCGCTTTCATTCCTTATTCCATTCAACAATTCATGCCCCTTCTAAAACAAATTAAACAATAAAAAAGAAGCTATAAAAGATATAGCTTCTTCCCTCAATATTTTAATCTCGTTGCACCTTATATTCTATTACTCTTCCATCTCTATCAAATTGCAATACAAGGCACTCACTATCTATAGAAATAAAACCACGTTCATTCCCAAGATAATACAAAGTAGTAATTCCCTCTTCCCAACTTCTTGTTTCCGTAGGGGCCCCTAACAATTTTGTAATTTCCTCGTTTGATTTCCCTATCATTTTATGTTCTTCCAATAAGTTATCTACCATATATACCCGTTTTTCTTTATAATTTAACCATCGATCCTGATTAAAATTTGAAGTGTATGCATTTATACTTAATTGTACGATGCACACTATTAATGGAATGAGCCCCACCATCATTACAGTAAACAGTTGTTTCTTACCCTTATTACGTTTTGCAGAAACATGCAAGCTAAACTTTTGAATAATAACTAATAGGACAAAAGGCATTACTACCAAAAAAATACTCATTACACTCAATGACACATGAACCATATCAATAACAAAAATAAACGTAATATACATTAATATATACAAACAAAAATAAATGTATAATATCCCCCTCAATATAGCGCTTTTACCTTTTACCTTTCTCCATTCATTCAACACCCCTACTTTATTTTTCACTTCGCAACATAATTCATCTGGCCAATCATATCTCTAAGCTTTTGTAGTTCTCTTGCTGTATATATTACTTTACTTGTTAAAACTTCATTTCTGAAAAACGTTACAATTTGCTCTCTATCTTTAAATCTCGGCAATTCTTCATTAGAAAGATCAATAACTTCTTTTCCGCTTTCATTTTCAAAATATACAATCGGTTTTACTTTTTCCTTTACAATATCTACTTGCATTTCTTCCAAACAATTATATAAATTTTGAGATAGTATTTTCGCTTTATACGCTGGATTCCCTTCATTTCTTACTTGCATAGTTAATGAAGTTCCCTCCGTAATAAATTCAAACGTCTCTTCTTTTTCAATTTCATGTTGATACTTACCAATTTCCTCTATCATAAATGAATATATACCAGCATTTTCTCTCGTTAAACCATGAATTAATGTCCCCGTCCATTCTTTCGTCTCAAGTAGATAAATGCCAGTTTTACATAAGATGAGGTGATGGATTCGATTATCATTTATGTCACGTTTATCTCTATATTTATTACTTCTCATAAAAACGTTCGGTATAATATGAAACTCTTCTTCTAGTATTATTCCTTGCTCAACGAAACCTCGCTTCATATAATGTAATGTTTCATGCGCATTCACTTCAGCACCATTTTTGGTATATTCTCGTAAATCCGCAATTAAATTTTGAAACATATGTATTTCATTACTATGCTTATCTTGTATTTCACTACGTTCTTTACTATGTTGAACAGCCAATTGATTTTTCATCATACGCATATTTTCAAGTTCTCTAGCTGTATTCACTTGTAAATCATTATATTTTTTCTGTTCCATATTCTTTAAAGTATCCTGTTGTTCTTTATGCTCTGTAATCGTAGCTGCAATCTCACTTTCATACGTTTCAATCGCTTGTTTCTTTTCAAACTCTACTTGCTGACTCTCTGATTCTAACTGTTTATTTTTATAAAATAGTACAAACACTACAGCTAATAATATTAAAATCCCACCTATTAGCACATACTCCATATTATTACTCCTTTATTTCATTTCCGATTATTTTTATAAATATATCGATTATATTATACTATGCTTTTAATATACACTTTGTAAAAATTATATATTTTTTATAAAAAGGCACCTCAAGTAAGATACCTTTTTATAGTTAGACTGCTGGTAAAAAACAATTGGTACTGGCCAATTGTCCAATAATCAGTGTGGACAATCCTCATCAATTAAAGTTTCACTTTATTGTACACCATACTGAATATAACTTGAATCATAGTATACCCATTGATTTGCCCCTAAGCAAAGCCATCCATCTTGCCTACTCCATACTCGATATGATTCACCATGATGTAACTGTCTTATAACATTCCCGTTTAATGATGGGGCGTCTCGTAGATTCACATTATCACCAGAAATAATTGCCACATAATGTTTATACTGAATATAACTAGGATCATTATATACCCATTGATTCGTCCCTAAGCAAAGCCATCCATTTTGTTCCCCAAAAACTTCATATGATTCACCACGATTTAGCTGGCGAATCACACTAGATTGTAAAGTTGGTCCACTTCGCAAATTTACATTATCACCATTAATTACAGCAACTCCGTATACTGGGGCTGCATTATTAGGCGTGGAAACATTACCTCCACCACTTGCTCCATTTCCTTGTAAAGCTTCTAATGAAACAGCTGCTGATACATCACAATTTCCTACACCTGAAATTTGCCCAGAATCTGTGTACTGCCATGCTGTCCACTCTGTCCATCCACCAGCATCAGCAGGCGGTGTACTAGAATATCTGGAAATCCAAAGTGAAATGTCACTTAACCCGTTAATTCCAAATTCATTAATATACCAAACTCCTGTATATAACATTACATCTTTCCCTGTAGCTTGTTTCACATAATTTACGAAACTTCTTGCCCAATTCGATATATTCGCACCCTTTAAACTACTATTGCTAGTATCCGTTGGCGATTCTAAATCTAAAACAGGAATTAAGTCCGTCTGATTACTCTGTAATATACTCACAAAATATTTCGCTTCTGAAATTGCATCATTTTGTTCTGGGTGCGCAAAATGATATGCACCGATTAATACATTCGCATTTTTCGCAGCTTGTACATTTTGAACGAAAGTAGGGTCAATATAGTTCACACCTTCCGTCGCTTTTGCATACGCCGCTGGAATGCCAGATGACTTCACAGCATTCCAATTAATGTTTCCTTCCCAATGAGACACATCGATCAACGTAATATTTGAACTGGATCTATTTTGCATATAAAAGCTCCTATCAAATTTTGTTATTCTATATACAATATGTACAACTCTAGTTAAAGGACACGACAAACCTCTCACATATTTTGAAAATTTTATTACATTTTAATATCTGAGAGAATAGAAAAAAAACCTTGTAATTCTACAAGGCCTGTTGCAAACTCCCTTTATTTTGTAGTAAGTACATATTGTAGTAAAGTCCTTGTTCACTAAGCAACTCTTGATGTGTTCCTCTTTCTATGATTTCCCCTTCATGCATAACAAATATTTGATCCGCATCTTGGATTGTAGACAATCTATGTGCAATCGCTATCGTTGTTCTACCTTTTCGCATTTGCTGCAATGCCGTTTGGATCGCCTCCTCTGTTTCTGTATCAATATTTGCCGTCGCTTCATCTAACACTAATACTTTCGGATTAGTTGCTATCGTTCTAGCAAAAGCAATTAATTGCCTTTGACCACTAGAAAACGCAGCTCCTCTCTCGACAACTTCTGTATCATACTGCTCCGATAATTTTTCAATAAACGTATTCGCTTGCACAAATCGCGCTGCTTCTTCTATCTCTTCATCCGTTATCTCTTCATTATACATACGAATGTTTTGCTTTACATTTCCTGCAAATAAAAATGCATCTTGCAGCACAAGACCAATTTTCTTTCGAATTTCTTGTTCTTCAAACTTCTCTAAACCCACTCCGTCTATTACAATATTACCTGATTTAATATTGTAAAATCTCATTAATAAATTCATAATTGTACTCTTACCACTACCAGTGTGTCCAACGAAAGCAACCGTTTGCCCTGGCTTTACGTGAAAAGATACATTTTTTAAAACGTCACGCTTTCCATCATATGAAAAAGTAACATCTTTAAACTGAATTTCCCCGTTAACTACTCGTGGATTTTCACTCCCCATTTGAACAGGAGCTAAATCTTTATCGTCCATTAAATGAAATACACGCGATGATGAAACGAGCGCTTGTTGGAAGAAAGATAGTTTCATCATCATCTCATTTACTGGCTGGAAGAAACGATGAATATAGTTAACGAAAGCATATAAAACCCCTACTTCAACAGGACTCTTTAAAGCGTCAATTCCAAATAAACCAAGAACTAACGCAATTGCTACAATATGAACAAGATCTGTTGCTGGACGTAAAAGTAATGCATCTAATTTCAATGTACGACGTCCAGCACTATAATGCTTGTTGTTCACTTCTTCAAACTCTTTTCTCATCCGCTTTTCTTGCCGGAACACTTGAACAATATTCATCCCTTGAATGGACTCATTTAACTTTGCATTTAATACACTCAGTTGATTACGTACCTCTAAATAAAAAGCTGCACTTTTCCGTCGATACAGCACCATAATCGCAAACATAATTGGAATTAATATGAGAGAGAATAGCGCTAATTTTACATCTAGTAAAAACATCGCTACTAAAATCCCCACTAAAAAGACTACATTTTTCACGAATGTTGATAGTACACTAACATAAAAATCCTTAATCGCTTCCGTATCATTCGTTATACGAGATACAAGTGTACCAATCGGCGTACGATCAAAGAAACTTAATGACAATTTTTGAACATGGTCATACACTTCAACTCGCATATCTTGAACAATCTTAAAAGCGATATTTTGAAAGTACAATAAGTCTAAATACGTAAATAATACTTTTAATAAGTGAGCAATAATATACACTACAAATAGAGTTACAAGTGCTGATTGTTCAAAGTTACGTGGTACTAAGTGTTCATCAAGAAATTGTTTAATTAAAAAAGGACCCATCATTTCAGTTACAGTTGCACCAACTAGAAATAAAAATGCTAATGCTAATAACCCTTTATATGGTCTCATATAAGAAAGCAATCTCCTTAAATCACTCCGCTTTTTCTCAGCCATCATACGCCTCCTTTCTCTACCAGTTCCTCTAACTGCTGGCTTTCATACATTTCTTTATACCAACCATTTTTGTTCATTAGTTGTTCATGTGTTCCTCGCTGCATAATCTTACCCTCATCAATAACAAGAATAAGATTTGCATGCTGAATCGCACTTAAACGATGCGCAGTAATAATCGTCGTTTTTTCTGCTCTTTCTCGTTTCAATGCAGTTAATATAGTTTCTTCTGTTTTTGCATCTACAGCTGATAAACAATCATCTAAAATTAAAATTTCAGCATTCGTTAATAACGCACGTGCAATTGAAATCCGCTGTTTTTGGCCTCCTGATAGCGAAACTCCTCTTTCACCTACTACCGTGTCATATCCTTCCGAAAATTGAATAATATCATTATGAATACAAGCAATCTCAGCAGCCCTGCTAATTTCTTTATATGTAGCATCGGCCTTTCCAAAAGCAATGTTCTCCCCAATACTCGCTGAAAATAAAAAATGATCTTGCGGTACGTATGAAATTGCAGAGCGTACACCGTGAAGTGTTAAATCTCGAATATCCCGCTCACCAACTTTTAATTCACCATTAAAGTGGTCATACTCGCGAATTAAACATTTTAATAACGTCGTCTTCCCTGCACCGGTACGCCCGACGACTCCTAACGTTTCACCTTTTCTTAAATTAAAGTAAATATCTTTTAAGTTTAATAGTTCATTCTTTTTATAAGAAAACGAATCAACAGCAAACGAGACATCACCACTTGCTATAGCATGTATAGCATTTTCCTTATTCACTACATCCGAAGTTTGTGAAAGTATTTTCTCCACACGATCATACGAAGCACGTCCACGCTCCATAATATTAAATAGCCATCCAAAAGCTAACATTGGCCATACAAGAGTCCCTAAGTATGTTGTAAATGTTACCAATTCCCCTACAGTTAATTCACCCCGTACGACTAATAATGATCCGTAACAAATTGCGATTAAAAATGAAAATCCGACAATTAAGGAAATCGTTGGATCGAATAACGAGTCAATACGTGCAACTAACATATTTTTATGTACGACATCTTCCGATTTTTTCCGAAACGCTTGTAAATCCTCTTTCTCTTGTCCAAGTGAGCGAATTACCTTCATCCCACTCATACTTTCTTGTACTTTATCATTGATTTCAGAAAACGATTGCTGCGCTTTATGAAATCTTCTATGCAATAAAGTTCCATAATAATTTGTAGAAATAGCTACAATTGGCATCGGAATTAAACTTAATAACGTTAACTTCCAGCTAATTGTAAACCCCATCGCTACGAGTACACATCCTCCAACAGCTAATGAATCAACGATTGTTAACACACCTGACCCAGCAGTTTGCTGAATCGCCTGAATATCATTTGTCGCATGTGCCATCAAATCGCCCGTACGACGTGATTGATAAAAGGATGGGCTCATCTTTGTAAAATGTTCATATAAATTCTTTCGCAATTGACGAGCTAGTTTTAAAGAAGATCCAAAAATCATAATACGCCATAAGTAACGTAATATATACATCGTCATTCCTACAACTACTAATAGAATAACCCAGTTCAACAATTTTTCAGACGTTAATGTTCCATTATTAATTTCATCTACTACAATTCCTAGTACCCTTGGCGCTACAAGTTCAAGAAGCGCGACACCAAATAACATAATAATTCCAATTATGTACGCTCGTTTTTCTTGTTTAAAAAACCAAGCTAAATTAAAAAATACTTTCATATTTATCCTCCTCCCTTAAAATGAGCGATATTTTCAGTTTATCAAAAATACAGAATTTTTAAAAGTTTTAAATATCTTTTATATCCAAAAGAAAAGGGCACTCGGTAAGAGTGCCCTTTTGCGCTTATTTTGTTTGTTGCTTATTCATCGCGCTCATCATTTGATTGATTTTCTTTTGGGAAGGTTTTTGTCCCATTTGCATCATCATCATTTTTAACATTTGTTCGTTAATTGGTGGATTTTTTTGTAAGTAATTCATCATATATTTGCGGGCAATGAAAAATCCTAACGCCACGCCTGCTACTAGTGCTACTACGCCCACTAGAATACCTAACCACATTGGCATATCTTTTCCTCCTTCATGTTGTCTACCTTACAGTGTACTAAAACCTTTTCAATAAGACAAGATACTATTCGACATTTTTTACACATATGTTCGTACTTGTTTGAGAGGATTTAACCATCCGTACTTTTTATTTTCATAATCCATCGCTAAAAATGTTAACTCACACTTTCTAAGCACCTCAAAGAAAGTTGTTTCCATGGATACATTTCCAGAAGTATTCATTCGAATATATTGTGGTTTCACCATTATTTCGCCATATTCGGCTCCTGTATAGAGCGTATGAGTATGATGTGTTCTTTCATATTTGCCAAGAACATGCAAAGCTTGTTCTAATTTATGCTGAAGTTTCATTACTTGTAATGGCATCGTAATATACGTCATTTGTTTATATAATACTTTCTTCTCCGAAAGGGACCCAGATTCTGAAAATCGAGCAAATAAATCAAAAAACAAATATTCACGACCAAAGTAAGCTTTCGCAATATCCTCTTGAATTAAATACAATTCATACGTTTTCATTTTTTCCCTCCCGATCTGGACAACCTTTTCCCTACATTATATAAGAAAAAATTTGCAATGATTGTCTGACTACGGAGAGAGAAAAAACTTTTCCTGTCGAAAAAACTCAATTACATAGAAAAATCTCCCCATGCTGGAGAGATTTTTCTAAAATCATTAAAGCATTTCTTTTACTTTGCGAACAACGTTCTCTACAGTAAATCCATACTCTTCCATAATCTTCTCACCAGGAGCAGAAGCACCGAATGTGTCGATACCTAGTACATCTCCATCAAGACCTACGTAACGGTGCCATCCGAATGTAGCACCCATTTCAATTGCGAAACGTTTCGTTACTGCTTTTGGTAGTACAGATTCTTTGTACTCAGCAGTTTGAGCTTCAAAGCGATCCATAGATGGCATGCTAACAACAGCTGCATCAACGCCGTCTGCTGCTAAAGCTTTTTGCGCTTCGATTGCTAAGCTTACTTCAGATCCAGTTGCAAGTAGGATTACATCAGCCGTTTCTTTCTTGCTTGCAGAAACTACATATGCACCTTTTGCTACTTTTTCATAAGTATCGTCTTTTGCACCTTCTAATGTCGGAAGATCTTGACGAGTTAACACTAATGCAGTTGGTGTTTTTGTAGATTCTAAAGCTAATCTCCAAGCTGCAACAGATTCGTTACCGTCAGCTGGACGAATAACAGAAACGTTTGGCATTGCACGAAGTGCTGCTAATTGTTCAACCGGCTCATGCGTTGGACCATCTTCACCAACAGCGATACTGTCGTGTGTGAATACATACGTTACAGGCAATTGCATTAATGCTGCAAGACGAATTGCTGGACGTAAGTAGTCAGAGAATACGAAGAACGTACCACCGTAAGTTTTTAAACCGCCATGTAGTGCAATACCGTTCATTGCTGCACCCATCGCAAACTCACGAACACCGTACCAAATGTTTTTACCGCTGTAATCAGCTCTTGTGAAGTCTTTTTCGTTATTCATGTATGTTTTGTTAGAACCAGCAAGGTCAGCTGATCCACCAAAGAATGATGGTACAGACTCTGCAATAGCATTAATTACAGCACCTGAAGAATTACGTGTTGCTGCTTTTGATCCTAATTCATAAGTTGGTAAGCTTTGTTCCCAACCTTCTGGAAGAAGACCATTCATTGCTGCTTGCAGCTCGTTTGCTAATTCTGGATATGCTTGTGCATATTCACCGAGCATCGTGTTCCATGCAGCTTGTGCAGTCTCACCAGCATCTTGTACCGTTTTACGGAAGTTGTCATATACTTCTTCTGCTACATGGAAATCTTGTTCAGCAGTCCAAGCATATGCTTCTTTCGTTAATTTTGTTTCGTCTACACCAAGTGGAGAACCGTGTGAAGCTGATTTTCCTGATTTGTTTGGAGAACCGAAACCAATTGTCGTTCTTACTTCAATTAGCGTTGGGCGTTTTTCGTCAGCTTTCGCTTCTTCAATTGCTTTTGCAATTGCTTCAATATCGTTTCCATCCTCAACACGGATTACTTGCCAGCCGTATGCTTTGTAACGATCTTCTACACTTTCAGAGAATGAGCGATTTAAATCGCCATCTAATGAAATATCGTTTGAATCGTAAAGCACAACAAGACGACCTAATTGTAAATGAGCAGCTAATGAAGATGCTTCAGCAGAAACGCCTTCCATTAAATCGCCATCACCACAAATAGCGTATGTATGATGATCTACTACATTGTACGCATCACGGTTATACTTTGCTGCTAAATGTCTTTCAGCCATCGCCATACCAACAGCTGTTGCAATACCTTGTCCAAGTGGACCAGTTGTTGCGTCTACACCTGCTGTGTGACCATACTCAGGATGTCCTGGAGTTTTGCTTCCCCATTGACGGAAGTTCTTTAAGTCATCCATTGTTAAGTCATAACCAGATAGATGAAGTAGGCTGTATAGTAACATTGAACCATGACCTGCAGATAATACGAAACGATCGCGGTTAAACCACGTTGGGTTATTTGGATTGTGTTTCATAAATTGAGTCCATAATGTATAAGCCATTGGTGCTGCACCCATTGGCATTCCTGGGTGACCAGAATTTGCTTTTTCAATCGCATCAATGGATAATGTGCGAATCGTGTTGATAGAAAGTTGTTCGATTGAATGTGACATGCTATTCTTCCCTTCGCGTATGTTAGTAAACGTTTTATACATTTATATGATAGCTTCCCACGCAAGATTATACAACATGTATCGACAAATATGTTGATGTTTTTTTGATTTTTTATAAAAAAACCAATGTTTCCGGTAATGTATGGGTATTCAATATGACATACTTTTTTATTGTTTTTATTTTAAAAATAAAGGGAATTATCTGTATATTTATACAGATATATGAACTTCTTCTATACCAACTTTTTTGATAAACACTAAAAAAATACAAAAAAAGCATCTAACTTCGATGCTTTTAAAATTCGTTAAATAATCCGTTTTCGAATCGAACTTGAAATAAAATCAATTATAATTACCATTAAAATGATGCCTAATAAAATAATTCCCACGCGGGACCAATTCCGTGAACTCAGTGCAAAAATTAATGGAGTACCAATACCACCTGCTCCAATAACACCTAAAATCGCAGCGGATCGTACATTAATTTCGAATCTGTATAACGTATACGATAGAAAATCCGGTAACACTTGTGGTAATACTGCATACCAAAGTATTTGAAACCGATTTGCACCTGTTGCGATTAACGCTTCCGTCGGTCCCTTGTCTATATTCTCAATTCCTTCCGAATATAGTTTCCCTAACATTCCGATAGAGTGTAATCCTAAAGCTAGAACTCCGGCGAAAGAGCCTGGACCGACAGCTTTTATAAATAAAAGGGCCATAACTAATTCAGGAAATGTACGAACAAAACTAAGTACAAATTTCCCAGTTACTGAAGTTAATTTTCCACTACTCATATTCGTTGCCGCCCAAAAAGCAAATGGAACAGATAAAAAGGCAGAAATAAATGTACCTAATATCGCAATTGCCAATGTATCAATTAAACCATGTAACAAATCTTCACCATCTGGTAAAGATACATAGGACCAATCTGGGTTCAGTACGCCTGTCATAATTGCTTTTGTAATTTCTCCCGCTGTATCCTTTATTCCCTCTAGCGGGACTCCTGAAAAGGCCCATACATATATAACTGTAAGTGCTATAAAAATAATCCAGCGATATACACTCGGTTTCTTCGGTTTCGGTACGATTATCGTCGTTTTACTCATTATAATTTCTCCCGCAACAATGTACTTACATAATCAATTAGCAATACAACAACAAGAGTATAAATAATAATAGAAGCAGTTTGTTGATATTGTAAAAATCCAAGTGTACGATCGTAATATAATCCAATACCACCCGCTCCTACTAAGCCTAGAACAGCTGCTGCACGCACATTCACCTCAAATGTATAAAGGACATAGGAGACAAAGTGCGCTTTTACTTGCGGAATTACCCCATAAACAATCCATTGCACCTTATTTGCTCCTACCGCTGTCATTGCTTCTAATGGACCTGGGTCAATTGATTCAATTGACTCATACAACAATTTCGCCACGAGTCCAATCGAGAAAAAAGTAAGCGCCAAAATACCTGGAAGTGGTCCTATTCCAAAAATAGCTACGAAAATTGCCGCTAATAATAAATCTGGTATTGTCCGGATAAAATTTAAAATCAATCGAGCTGGACTGTACAAAAATGCGCTAGTAAACACATTACTTGCCGCAAATAGTGCAATTGGAATAGCTAAAATCGCTCCTAAAGTCGTCCCAATAATTGCCATGCGTATTGTATCTAGCATTGCTGTTGTAATAACTTGAAAATAGCTCCAATCTGGCGGCACCATCTCTTTCAGCAAATCCATCATATTAGGAAAACCAACTACTAGTTTTGCAAATGATGCGTCGACCTGCACACTACTTCCCCACAAAAGTAAAATAACTAGAATAGCCGTTAACATATGTTTCAATTTACTCGGCGGCTTCGGTATCGATTTCGAATATATCGTCACGTCATTCATTTAGCTGCCACCTCTAATAATTCGCTTTTCTGAGCTACGTCCCCATAAATTTCAGCAAATTTTTCATCCGTTGCCTCTTCTACTGAACCATCAAAAACAATTTCACCTGCATGTAATCCAATAATGCGTGTAGCATATTGCCTAGCTAAATCAATAGAATGTAAGTTTACAATTGTCGTAATTCCAAAATCTTCATTAATTTTTTTCAAATCATCTAGCACTTGCTTTGTTGTCAACGGATCTAACGATGCAACAGGTTCATCTGCCAATATGATTTTCGCTTCTTGCGCCAACGCTCTAGCAATCGATACACGTTGCTGTTGTCCTCCTGATAATTCATCAGCCCTCGCATATGCTTTTTCTAAAATATTCACTCTTTTTAACGATTGAAATGCAAGCTCCAAATCCTCTTTTGGAAATAGACCTAACGTTGTACGCAGTGTCGAATGATACCCAACACGTCCAGCTAATACATTCTTCAATACCGTTGACCGCTTTACAAGGTTAAAGCTTTGAAAAATCATACCAATATCTCGACGCATACGTCGTAACCCTTTTCCTTTTGCAGCAGTAATAGACTCACCTTCTATTATGATTTCACCTTCCGTAATCTCATGAAGGCGATTTACCGATCTGAGAAGTGTAGACTTTCCAGCCCCGGATAACCCTACCATTACAACAAACTCACCTTTTTGAATTTTCAAATTTATATTATTCAATCCTTTTGTACCATTCGGATACACTTTGGAGACATTTCGAAACTCTATCACACATCTTACCTACCTTCTATGTATTCAAAACGGCAAACTAACTGAAACTACACCCCTTCCAGTTAGCTGCCATTTTCATATGTATTATTGCGTTTTTACTTTCTTTCCGTATTCACGAACGATATCAAATTTACTATCATCAGATTTAACGTATCCTTCATGTGAGTATACTTCTTTAATGATTTTGTGCCCTTCCTCATTCTTTCCTATTTCAATGAAAGCATCCTGTAATTTCTTGCTCCACTCTGCATCTAAATCAGAACGTACAGAAATCGTATCGTTTGGAATTTCCTCCGTAAATTTCACTATTTTCGTTTGATCGAATATATTAGGATAATCTTTTTTTACAATATTACGAGCATCTTGGAATACAACAGCTGCATCTACATCACCATTTAAAAGCGCAATAAGTGACTGATCATGACCTTTTAATGTAACAGGTTTCACATCTTTCAACGGATCAATTCCCTCTTTTAACAATACAGCCGCAGGCCATACATACCCCGCTGACGATGTTACATCCTGATAACCAATTTTTTTACCTTTTAAATCTTTTACACTGTTAATATTAGAATCTTTCTTAACAACAAACTCAGATTTATAAAAGTCTACTAAATCTTTTGTAGGAGCTCCTGTCTCATCATCTACACCAAAACGTTGTGCCTGTAAAATTACATTTGCAGCCTTTTTCTCATGCGCTAACACATACGCTGTTGGAGGTAAAAAGCCTACATCTACTTGCTTAGATGCCATCGCTTCTACAATTGTATTGTAATTCGTTGAAATACTAACTTTTACCGGCATATTTAATTTATCACTTAATAGCTTTTCCAACGGTTTTGCCTTCGCCTCTAACGTATCTGCATTTTGAGAAGGAACAAATTGAACATTTAAAGTCTTCGGTACATAACCTTTTTTCGTATCTTCATTTTTACTTGCACTTGATTCCTTCGTTCCACAGCCACTTAATAATCCCGCTGCTAGTACAACTGTTGTACTCATTACAAAAACTTTTTTCAACATATTAATGCCCCCATTTTTGTTGTTATAAAATAACCTTCCGTAAACATGAAGAAATATATCACACATTTTCACGAATAATTCCCTATTTACAGAATCTTTACACATTCTATACATTCACATTAAAATTCCCTTCATATATTTGATATGCTTAATTAGTAGATAACAATAGAAAAGGTGAATGATATTGAATCAAAATCAAATTGTAACTTTAAACATCTTATTAACAAGCGATATACATGGTACTGTTTATCCAATTCACTACCAAGATAACTCCCAAGCAGACATTGGTTTAGCTAAGATTTCCACTCTTATAAAAAAAGAACGTTCTCAAAACACAAACGTTCTTTTAATTGATAACGGGGACTTCATTCAAGGAACACCATTTACTTATCATTACGCTACATACGAAAAAGATATGGAAAACCCAATGTCCTTATTAGCCAACTACTTAGAGTATGACATTGCAATTATCGGAAATCATGAATTTAATTATGGAATGGATATATTAAATAATGCTGTGGCTACTGCAAATTTCCCTTATCTATCAGCAAACATTTTAGATAAAAACAGAAAAGAACCTTATTTCGGGAAACCATATATAACAAAACATATTGAATCAAATATAAAAATTGCTATTTTAGGGGTGACAACGCATTACATCCCCCATTGGGAACAAGCACATCATATTAAAGATTTACAATTTGAAGATGCATTTGAAACAACAAAAAAATGGGTTTCTTACATCCGTAAACATGAAAAATCAGATTTACTAGTCGTAGCCTATCACGGGGGATTTGAACGCGATTTACAAACCGGGGTACCGACTGAAGTTTTAACAGGTGAAAACCAAGGATATGCAATGTGCCATGAAATTGAAGGCATAGATATTTTACTAACAGGCCACCAACACCGAGAAATCGCTCACACCGTGATTAATGGTGTAACAATTTTACAGACCGGATGCAATGGACACTCAGTTGGAAAAGTAACAGTAACATTCGAAAAAGCAGAACAAAAATGGGTGAAAAAAGAGAGTTATTCAGAGTTATTGCCCGTACAAAGAATTGCGGCAGACCAAGATGTTCTTTCCTTGGTTGCCAATTATGAAGAGAAAACACAAAATTGGCTTGATAAACCTATTGGACTAATCTATGGGGACATGCAAATTTCAGATGCTATGCAAACTCGTTTGCAAGACCATCCTTTTATTGAATTCATAAATAAAATACAGATGGATATAGCTAATGTTTCAATTTCTTGCACAAGTTTGTTCCATAATACATCTCCAGGTTTCCCGAAACATGTAACAATGCGTGACATCGTTTCTAATTATATTTATCCAAATACATTAAAAGTAATTAGAATAACCGGAGCGGATATAAAAGATGCTCTCGAACTCTCTGCTTCTTATTTCACATTAAAAGCAGATGGATCCATCATCGTAACCCCTACCTACATAGAACCAAAGCCGCAACACTATAATTACGATATGTGGGAAGGGATTTCGTACGTATTAAACATTTCAAAACCAATTGGTGAGAGAGTAGAATCTTTACAGTATAAAGGCGCTCCCCTTAATATAAATGAAGAATATGACGTTGTTATGAATAATTATCGCGCAAGTGGCGGAGGGAACTTCTTTATGTTTCAAAATAAGCTAGTAGTAAAAGACATACCAACAGATATGTCTGAACTTATCGCTAACTATATATTGAAGCACAAAAGGATAGAAGCAACAGTCAATCACAACTGGAAAGTTATTAAATAACGAATTTAACAAATAAAAAAAGATGGGCTATGCCCATCTTTTAATTTAATTTTGCATTCTCTTGCTTTTTTAAAGCTTTTAATTTCGCCGGTGTAACATCCGTTCCTTCTTCGTTAACGACTTTAATTCCTTTTAATTCGTTTAACATATTTTGACGAAATCCTTTTAAATATTGTTCACGTAGCGATTGGCGCTCACGTTGTTCTTCTTCAGTTAAGCCTTCAGCTTTTGCTTTTTTCGCTAAGAAGTTAATGCGTTCAATGAGTTCTTGACTTGGCATCTCGAATCCCCCTTCTACTCAAAACTGATTATTATCATACAATAGTTAGTCCTCTTTATCAAGCAATTTCTTTGTATATTCTACATACCTTCGATGTACAGTTGCTTTTGAAACATCATGACCAAAACCACGAAGTGTTGCTGCAATTTCTTCAAAAGTTAATTCATTCCGGCGCAAACGTACAATTTCCTCAATTGGCACTTCTTTTTTCTCACGTCCTACGCTTAAATGACGATTTTTCAAATTATTCTCTGGACGAAATCCTTTCTCCACTGCTCTTTGCATGCCACGTTTAATTTTTAAATTGTGGATCTTTCTTTGATACTCTTCAACGATCCCAATTATATTTAGCACCATCGAATCAGAATCTGAAAGCTGTAATTCACCACTATGCGTGTGCGTATAAACTTTTATCCCCTCTTTATGTAAACAATGCATTAATGCAATCTTTGCATTTCCTCTACCAAGACGCGTTTCATCTTGTATAAGTAGTACATCAACTTGTTCATCTCGAATTGTATCTAGCACTTCTAATATGCCATCACGTTCAATTGTATAACCGCTAGCCTGCTCCTCAATTACCTTTGTAACATCCATTTGATAGCGCTCAGCTAAATGCAATAATTCATCTTTTTGACGCAATAATGATGTTTCCTGCGCTTCTTTTGTTGTGCTCACACGTGCATAAATAATTGCATTCATTTTGAACCCTTCTTTCTCACTATATTTTCCTTATAGTGTATCATAAATTCGCCTTTCGTTCGAACTTATGTTTGTAGAATGTTTTTTCGCATGTTATACTTAATAATAAGAAAAATGAAAGAAAACGAGGTGTTAGAAAACATGGAAAAGTTAACGAAACGCCAGCAAGACATTCTCGACTTTATTAAGCTAAAAGTACAAGAAAAAGGATATCCACCTTCCGTACGTGAAATCGGTCAAGCAGTCGGCCTTGCTTCTAGTTCTACAGTGCACGGACATTTATCACGACTAGAAGAAAAAGGATATATTCGACGCGACCCAACAAAACCACGCGCAATTGAAATTTTAGGTGACAACCGAATAGAAACACAATCTGTTATTCAAGTTCCAATCGTCGGAAAAGTTACTGCCGGTTTACCGATTACAGCAGTCGAAAGTGTAGAAGATCACTTCCCACTTCCAGCTAGTATCGTTTCTGGAGCAGATCAAGTGTTTATGTTACGCATTTCTGGAGATAGCATGATTGAAGCTGGTATCTTTGATGGTGATTTAGTTGTTGTTCGCCAACAACAGTCTGCATACAACGGTGAAATTGTAGTTGCTTTAACAGAAGATAACGAAGCGACTGTTAAACGTTTCTATAAAGAAAAAGATCATTTCCGTCTACAACCGGAAAACTCTTCACTAGAACCTATTATTTTAAAACAAGTGTCAGTTATTGGAAAAGTAATTGGCGTATATCGTGATTTACATTAAAAGTAATAAAAAGAAGATAATTACCTATTTATATAAGTAATTATCTTCTTTTTATATTTTGATAGATTTCCGTTCATTCAAAAGAATGCGTTTCATTAATTATTAACGTGTTTCAATAGTAACATCTCCAGCAGCGGTTTTACCGCTAATCTTTTTACTACCATTACCAATCGTTATATTTTTATTGTCTTCATTAAAAATTGTCACGTCTCCAGCAGCGGTTTGCCCAGTTATAACTGCATCTTGTGGTTTTTCCAATAAAGTAATATCTACATCTCCAGCAGTTGAACTTGCCTCTAAATCATATTTAGAATCATGATCAATAATATCTATATCCCCACTAGCCGTTTTTGCTGTTACTTTCCCTATTACTTTTTTAAAATTCACCTCACCAGCTTTTGTAGACCCCTCCACACTCTTTGCTGTTACATGTTTCAAATCCACTTCTCCGGCGAGTGTTTCAACACTTACGCGGTCACTTTTCACATTACTTATTTCTATTTGTCCAGCGGATGAATTTACTTTTATCTCTTGATAAGAACGTTCTGGTACAAATATAGTCAATGTAGGCGTTTGAAATCCGAAATTGTAAAAGGAAAAATTAAATGAAACACCTTTTTCTATTTCCCCTATGACTTTTAATGTGTCACCATCTTCAGCAATACGAATCTCCTGTTTACTTACGTCTCCTGTTTGCTTTACATAAAAAGAGGAATCAGGAGATTTTTGGACAACAATATCTCCAGCATCTAACTTAACTTCCACATTTTTTAGCGTTTCGTTTTTAATAACTTCTTCCTTATTTCCTTTCTCTACAGTTTCTACTGCTTTCTTATATGTTTGTGAAATCCCTATTACTCCAATAATGATACAAGCGATAGCTACTAATAATATTTTTTTCATCATCTACTCCCCTTTTATCATTTTGAAGTTCCATACTACATAGCGTACACATAATCTTTTAAACCACTTCGTACTATAATAAGCTACAATACATAACAACAAACCTACTCCAACAAACGTTATACTAACGAAAAGATCCAACCATATAAAAGTACCCATAAATACTTTTACAATAACGAAAAATGGTGTCACTACACTAGCAATACCACCGACCCAAAAGGAAAATATAAAAGCTATAATTGCAATTAATGGGCCTAACACAATAATGAAATTAAACAAACTAAGTCCAACCGCTGCCAGGACAGCTCTTGTTACATTCGAAGTCGATGGATCTTTTTTCATCTCATCAAAGCGATACAAAGCAAGCAAGTCTTTCGCAATTACTTTCGGAGAACCAAGCCCCTTTATTATTTCTGATTCAGTTTTCCCCTCTTCCATCCCAAACTGAAAGTGCTCTTCATAATCAAATAAAATATCTTGTCGCTCTTCTTCTGGTAACTTTCTAAGATGACTTGATAATTCTTTAAGAAACTGTTCTTTACTCATCCCATTCCACCCCTTCAATAATTTCTTGAACACCTTTAGCAAAATCACGCCACTCTGTTACTAATAACGTAAGTTGCGTCTCCCCTTGCTCTGTTAGTTGATAATATTTACGGGGCGGTCCTTCCGTGGATTCTTTTAAATATGTTTGAAAATACTCCTCTTTCGTTAAACGACGTAATAGCGGATATACAGAACCTTCCGATATTAAAAATTTATTTGAAATTTGCTGAACAAGTTCATAACCATAACAATCCTTACGTTTTACAAGCGCCAATACACACAGTTCTAACACACCTTTTTTAAACTGAACGTTCAAGGACAATCCCCCTTTCTTATTTCAGTACTGTTCAATACACGGTACCTGTTATATCCATAATATACCATTAAGTACTGTTTATTGCAAGGTACTAAATTATATTTATTCCCTAAATTTACAAAACACAAATATAAAAGCCCGAATAAGATCTGCTGTAACTGACCATTATCCGGGCTATCATTCAACTCGAATTACAATAATACAAGATTTCATTCACTCTTTCTCCCCTAAGAACCAACTTCCATTTGTGACCCTAATAAATTTCGAAATACACCTTTTCTCTCTTTAGCCAATTGATTAAATTCACCTTTTTGAACAATTTCACCTTTTCCTAAAACAATAACTTGATCTGCATTACGGATCGTAGATAACCGATGCGCAATAACAACAATAGTCATCGTTCCTTTCAATCTTTCTATTGCTGATTGGATTTTTACCTCATTTTCAGTATCTAATGCACTCGTAGCTTCATCTAATACTAAAATGGATGGTTGTCTTAAAATAGCTCGAGCTAGTACAAGTCGTTGACGTTCACCACCTGAAAGTCTCACTCCACGATCTCCAATTAGAGTATCAAGCCCTTTTGGAAGCATTCGTACAAATTCAGCTGCCGCCGCAAAATCTAATGCAGCCCAAATTTGTTCTTCACTCGCATTCGGATCAATCATCAATAAATTTTCTCTTATGCTTGCATTAAATAAGAAAGGATCTTGTGGCACATAACTAATAGCCCGTCTCAATGACAATAAATTTTCACTTGTAAGAGGGGTTCCATCTATTAATACTCGACCTTTCTCTGGTTGAATCAATCCCATTAAAACATCGATTAATGTACTCTTCCCAGCTCCCGAATGTCCCACAATAGCCGTCATACTATTGATTGGTATTTGCACATTAATATTTTGAAGTGCATACAAATGCTCCTTCTTATTATACCGAAAATAAATATCCTTACATTCAATACCCTGTTCTATACAAATCGGCTTTATATGTTTTTGCTGATGTATATCCTGCATTTCAATCGCTTCATTACATTCCTCTTGTAATTCCCATAATGACTTAAAAGCAGGAATGCTTGCAGCAAGCTGTTCTAAATTTGACTGAATTGTCATAAATCGTGGCCATAGTCTCGAAAAAATGAGTATGATTAATAGTAATTGGGTGGGTTGAGCTTTGAATATACTTACTGATAATAATATAAAAAATGCAATTAAAATAGCCATTGAAACTTTATAAAATAATTGAGAGTTCGATCTTATTCTCATATACTCCATTTGTTCGTTACTCATCTTTTCTGTTATAGATTGTAACCAATCTATACGTGATGCCTCCAAAGTATTACTCTTTATATCTTTAATTCCATTAAAATGATCTGTTATACCAGAAAGATAGTCTCTTGCCAATTCTGAGGTCTTACCGCCTAGTATTCGGGCTTTTTTTATAAAAACACGAGAAGCTAACAAGAATAATAAGCCAAAGACCAAAACAAATATAGTTATTTGGGGAGATAATAAAAACGCAATCCCCACTTGTATAAATGTAAACAGAATAGCAGCTAACAATTGTAAAATTAAATTAACCCCATAACTTACACGAGCTAATTCTGTAGTTAATATATTTATTAGATTTGTTTTCCTTTTCTCTAAAAAAAAACTCCACCTTGCTTTTAAAATCATACTATATGTTTCTATTCTTAATTCTCGTACAAAAGCTTGTTGCGTTCTCGCATCCCTTAGCGTTATATTTCTTTGTAGTAAATTTTGACCTAACACTATTAGTATATATATACCTAAAATGGAAACTAGACTTGTTGTTTTAGGAAAATCCTGCAAAAATCTAGAGACAGGTGCAATAAAAGTAGTCTCCTCGCCTATATTAATTATTCCAGTCATACTTATCATAGGAATTAATAAAATAATACCTATCCCTTCAAGTAAACTTATTAAAACCATACCAAATAAATTCACATACAGTATTTTTCCCGCTGAAGAGTATAATTTCTTCATAAAATATATAATATGATTCATCGATGTTCCCCCTATAACAAAGCAAGCTTCTTTGTTTTCCTCCAAAGACATAAAAACGGGCGTAAAGGAAAATATAAAAAATGAAGAAATTTAGGTAACGGTAATGTTTTTGCATCAATTGGATAAGGATATAGTTGGCTCATAATATATAAAACCTTTTGCTGATTAGACATTAGTGAAAATAAATGTCGACTATGATAAGTAAGTACTTCTTCAGGAACAGGGTCTGTATGCAAGTTTATCATTTGCTTGAAATAAAACAACGCCTCTTGAGCTAACTGCTTTGAATGTTTTTTCGCTACTAATCCCATCATTCTTTCATCTAGTCGTACACCTAGCAATTGAGCTGCCAAAATTAATGCTTGTCCTCCTAAATGAAGCATTTGATATTTTCTCATTAACTTATGAATCTCACTCCAATTAAGTTCTTGATCGACAATTTTTTTTATATCTACTAACCAACGTAATCTGGACCAACCATGTCTAGCACCATGAGATACAAGAAATAAAAATAAATCTTCCTTCCCTAACATATATACAGAATTACTCGTAAGGGTACTTTTTCTCTTTCGCTTCCAAAGTTCTTCAAACCCAGGTTCCTTACCAGGTCCGGGATTTAACCTCCAATGAATCTCAAGCTTAATCTGCTTTGTTGGATGAAAAAATGTTATATGATGATGCCTCCATTTCCAATCATTTAATATCGTTTGAATATAATCATCTTTTACATACCCCTGCTCTAAAAGTAGCATTTCTACTTTTTCTAAATTTTGTATCGGAATTAGAACGTCCAAATCACAGGATGTTCGTAAAGAAATATCCCCATATAAGTCCTGAGATAGTACAGGTCCTTTTAGAAAAATCATACGAATCTCATTTTCATTACATAGTTTATTTATTCGTTCCATTTCAGCACTTAAATAAAGCATTTGAAATGTATTTTTTTTATATTTTCTATTCAAGATTTGTACAATATGTGAAGGAATTAGTTCCTCATCCACCTGTTTAAGTTTTTGATATATCACCGGATAAACACGATGATGCACAGCTTGCTCAAGAAATACCTCCCAATCAATATCCGAAAACCATTCATTACTGTAAGTTTGCATTATTTCGTCATCTTGTAACTTCAAAATTGTAAAAAGAAGGTTCAATTCCTTAGACATGAACTCTACATTAAGACCAAAATCTTTCCCCATTTTACTCTCCTTTAATAGTGTCCTCATTTAGCCTCTTTGCAAATGATCCAACGACAGTAAATTTCTCCATTCCTTCTGATCCAGTAACATAAAAAGAACCGCTCCGTAACCATGCATGCGCAATTAATTCCCCATGACTATCCTTAGCAGTTCCTAAATAAAGAGTACTCTCAATGTGACGTTTTTCGAGCATTTTCATCCCAGCTATAGCTTTAACAAGACATTGGCTTTCCCAAAAAGTATAACGACTCATAATAGAAATAGCTTCAGACACTTTCTTTAGTGTATCCCCGTGTGGCTGAATGTGAGCAACTGATGTTTCGTTCATGTAATCCCCTAAAGAAGGTGCAACTTTGGAAAAGGTAATACTTTTTAGTACACGCGCCCATCCTAAAAAAATAAAAGCCTCTAAAAATAAAAGCTTTATTTCCATGTTCAGTGATAAAAATATCCTTAACCTTTTCACAATATTCATTAATCCCTTCCTAACAGTTCTCTTGAAATTACGAATCTATCTATTAGATTGATCTTTTATTCGAATTAAACCTTCGTGAAATAAACACTCTAAAAAGGAAAGAACTTGCTCTTCACAATCTTTTCGTTCAATATCATAGTTAGATACTAACATAGTAACAAGCTGATTAATTATTATCGGCTTTTCAATAAGCTCCCATATTTCTCCGCCTATTTCACCTAAGTTATAATAATTTCCTTTTTGGACATTTAACATAACTTTTTCTCCATCCATATCACTTACTATATTGCCTTTACTCTGTACAACGTTATGTTCTAATGATATTTTTCTCGAATGAACAACCATCAACCATACTCCCTTTCTGTATAGCATTTAAAATAGCTTGCACAAGCTCATGAGCTGTAAATCTCGAAGCCGGGCGTCTTAATTGAAACATTTCTATTCCACTTGCAATATTAGATGAAGTTTCAAAATGCCATTCCATCAATCCTAATTTAGAAATCAAAGAACTCCTAAAGGTATGCTGATATAACTTATACAAGCGTGTGAGACCTTCTATACGGGTCATCTCAATATCTTCTCCCTGCGTTTTTACTAATTCAATAACACCAGCAAGAGGTAATGGCTCGGGAAAGAATTGAGAATTCACAGGAACAGCATACTTCGTTTCTCTTTCAAACAAAGGGCTAAATTGCGCTACTTCCATTCCTAACTCATTTATGCTCTCTTGCCATAATTTTTGTTGTGCGTAAGAAGGATGAACTATTGCAGTATTTTTATTCAAAAGAGACACAGCAACTACATCATCACTTAAAAGCTGATATCCTGTATTCAAAAAAGCCGAGGCTAACGTTGATTTCCCAGCTCCTGAATCACCAATTAATGCATACGCTTTCCCATCTATGGCAATTACACTCCCATGCAATGGAAGTATTTTCCGTTGCATTAAAAGCGCCCCCATACAAGTTCCCAGAATATATAATCGAATTTTATCCTCTTTCGCCTCTGGCATAGGTGAAAAAGTAATTTTCTCGCCCGCTTGGATAGAAAATATTGCAGTTTGAGGAACATGAAACATCACTACATCATCTTCCACTACAATTTTTTTTTGCTGTGATTCGTCATATCTACCCCACCGTTCAGATAAATCAGTTATTTCAATTTGAACATCCGCCATCTCTTTTTTTTCATTCAGCTGAGACAACTCGGGTAATGGGATTTCACTTACTATTTTTAACCCGAAGGCTTTGTATAAAACATTTCCCATCGAATCAATCATCCTATTCACCCCACATTGTCAATTTTTTTGAAAGCTCTTATATAATAAAACTATATAAGAGCTTTATTTTCCCAATAACTTAACTATACTTCACTGGATCATCTGGATCAGGTTGAACTGCGTCAGGAATTCTACGTCCTGGCCCCGCCATAGTCATATTAATATTAAGTACTTCTAATACAGGTTGTTTCCATTCCTTTTTCATACCTATCACCTCCTTTCATATTACTTTTTTTATAAATCGATAGAAGATTAAGCTACGCATTAAAATTCTAAAGTCTAAATCAAATGCATATTCTGGTCGAGGTTCTTTACAAATTTTTGAGATAGCTTTCTTAATTACCTCTACATTTAGAAATTCAGAGATTATTGGATCTACACTAAGTTCTTGAACTTCCTCAATAAATTCATTCCAAAAAGGAGCCATACGGTAAACACCATCTGCACCCTGAACACCTCGAACGCGTTGATTTAATCGTACTTTATCCGGAAGGAAATTTTTTGTGGCTCTCCGAATAAGAGATCGATCTAAACCATTTTGAACATACTGTTCTTCTGGGACTGACAAACAAAATTGAATAATCCGTAAGTCATTTGTAGGATCACGATCCCATAAAGCATAACGTAACGATAATTTCGTTTCATAGGTTCCATTTATGCTCCAATAATATGTTTTTTCAAATTGTTCTCTTTTCATGTCATATGCAGTTGAGATAGAGGTACCTGTTATATCAATATTCTGTTCTTTGAGCCTATCAAGAACATTCATTTTTTTTGCAAATTCCGGATTGATTATTATAGGAAAAACATCTTGTTCCTCTGAAGAAAGTAACTGATGCAAAAACGGAAATGCCTTTCTTCTTACCACTTCAAAAACACGTGATTTTTTTACTCCTATATTTCTACTATATAAATGTAGTTCACGATAAAACCGAATCCAATGTAGCTTTTTCAATAACATTGCCTGGTAATCAAAAATAGGCCCCCATGATACTGTCCAATTACCTCTTTGACCACTAAGGAGTACTCCTATGTCACGCTGAGATGCTTTTTCATAAACGCCCCTCAACCAAAAGGTATTCTCAAAAAATTTATATGGCATCTCCATTGTTTCCAGCCAATCATCAATTTCCGATAGTGGGCTTCTCTCTGGCAATTCTAAATAATAGTCCTGTATATTCCCTACATGCTCTACAGTCGATTGAATAAATGGTCTTTCGTCAGCTATCCTCCCTCTGTGTGTCCAATCTACAAATCCTTCTGCCGGGACATAACTAAACGTATGTAATTTTTTATTTTCAGCACGTAAATCTTTTGCAGCAAAGCTAACGACAGACCCTGAGTCTAGCCCTCCGCTCAAATGAGCTCCTACTTGGTGATGTGTTCGTAAACGTGCCTTCACTGCACTTTGATACACCTCTCGAAACGCCTCTTCATACTCTTCATTTGATTTTAAATTAAGCATTTTCCCAGCAGTTGGTATATAGTATCGCGAAAACTTCACTTTGCCATCCTTTACCAAAACAGTGTGTGATGGAGGAACCTGTTCTATATATTTATAGACTGTTAGCTGTGGATCTACTGATTCGAAATTTACAGGTATAGCTAAAAATTCAGCAATCCACTGCTCATTCAATTTTTTCTCAACATGTGGTAGAGTAAATAACGGCTTTATAATAGTACAAAAAGCAAATTTGTTCTCACTACGATAAAAATAAAGTGTTCGGCTCCCAGAAAAATCTCTAGCTCCAAACAGAATTTGTTTTTTCTCATCCCAAATCATAAAGGCAAAATCCCCCACCAAATATTTCGGTGCTACTTCTCCCCATTTCTGATAAGAGAGCAAAATCAACTCACTATCTGTCATATTTTTTCTATCCGCATAATCTACTTGTAATTTTTCAAACAACTCATAACGATTATCAATAATAGCATCTGCTGTAATTGCCAGTTGTTTTTCATAATTATAGAAGGGTAATTGTTCACCAACTGACTCTGGTGTAATCCATTGTGCGTGGCATCCCAGGAAAGCGTTTTCTTTATGCCATATTTGAATATCATCAGCAGGGTACTTTTGTAGGTCACTCATTAATCGTGTGCCATGTTCAATTGATACAGGTTCATTATTAAAGTGAATAATGCCAGTTATAGCGCTCATTTTTCCCCTCCTAATATATGGAAAGTTACTACAAATACTATTTATATATTAAATTCGTTAAACATACCCCTTTATCATTCTTTTTAACGAACAAAATACTTATTTTATTCCCTTCTCAATTACATGCTTTAATTCACTTATAGATTAGGGTTTAGATATTTAAAACCTATCACAATTCCCTTTTTATGTCAATTCAAACTAAATACTCCCAAACAATTTTCGTGAAAAAATTCATTATAAAGAACTGATAGTGGTACGTATACAAATCTAATTCCACTTTTACTTACTTTTTATTTCTTCTATTCTATAGCTTTTAAAACGCCTTGAATTACCCTTTGTTGATCCTCAACTAACATATTAGATCCTGAAGGCAAACAAATCCCACTTTGAAATAGACGCTGCGACACATCTTCATTTTTGCTATGCGGATAATACTTCTTCTTTTTAAAGAGCGACTGTATATGAAGTGGCTTCCACATAGGACGTGCTTCAATATTCTCTTCTGCTAAAGTGCTCAACACTTTTCCAATAAAAATTCCAGATTCCTTTTCATCAATTGTCAATGCAGTAAGCCAACGATTTGAGCGTGTATTTTCTAATTCAGGCATAAAATAAAATCCTGGCATGAGAGATAGTGCTTCGTAATACCGTTTATATATAGATTTTCTAGCTCTTACCCTATCTTCTAACACTTCTAATTGTCCTCTTCCAATACCAGCTAATATATTACTCATTCGATAATTATACCCTACCTCACTATGCTCATAATGTGCTGCTGGATCCTTTGCTTGTGTCGCTAAAAATCTCGCTCTTTCTAATGCTTCCACATCATCAGAAACAAGCATTCCACCGCCCGAAGTTGTAATAATTTTATTTCCATTAAATGAATAAACACCAAACCTTCCGAATGTACCACTTGCTTTTCCTTTATATGTAGAACCTAGAGATTCTGCTGCATCCTCAATTATGGGAACATCATAGTGATTACAAAGCGAAAGAATTTCATCTAATTTAGCACTCTGACCATATAAATGAACAAGAATGACAGCCTTAGGTAATTTCCCTGCTTTATCAGCATCATGCAACGCAAGTGCTAGAGCTTGCGGTGACATGTTCCATGTTTCCGGTTCTGAGTCAATAAATACCGGTTCAGCGCCCAAATAAACAATCGGATTTGCACTCGCTACAAAAGTGAAACTTGAACAAAACACAGTATCCCCCTTTTGAACGTTTAATAATCGTAAAGCTAAATGAATGGCCGCAGTACCTGAACTAACCGCAGCACCACCTTTAACTCCTACAAAAGAAGCAAGTTCTCTTTCAAATTCATCTACATTTGGACCAAGAGGTGCAATCCAATTTGAATCAAAGGCATCTTTTATATATTTCTGTTCATTTCCACTCATGTGCGGTGAAGAAAGATAGATTCGCTTTTTATGCTGAACTGTTCGCATGTAAACACACCCTTTATACATATTTAAAATGCTATGTATCTAAAAACATATGCTTTAATACAGGTATATCAGATAATCTCCTTAAATTATCAATTGTATAATGTGCTTTATAAGCTTGCTCAACTTCAAGATTATAGTAAATTCCATCTTCTCTATTAATGTGAATCGTTAACCATTTCAGTTTCTTAGCGGTTATAAAATCCTTACTTAAATTATCTCCTATATAGACACATTGCTGATGAGGTACCTGTAATTCCTTACTTATTTTTTCGTAAGGAATTTTGCTTGGCTTCCAACATTCTTTTCCAAGCTTATCAGTGAGAATTATTGAATGAACTCTCTCTTTTAACTTTAATGCACTTATTTTTCTTTCTTGCGCAACTAAATATCCGTCTGAAATTAGTCCTATTTTTATGGAGTTAATTAAATTATTTAGTACCCAATCCGCTTCATCCAATAATTGAATATCTGGTTTATGACACCTATATTGTTCTATCAATTTACTAATCAATTTTTCATCATAATCAATATCTAACTTTTCAAGTGTTTTATTAAACAAAAACTTTCTTTCGCCTAAATTGAATAATCGAATTGCGATATTATAAAAATCAGTTTTTTCATAATTCTCTTTAATCCAATCATCTACTGCTTTAAAACCACTTACGACATAATCTTTCTCTTTATATAAAGTATCATCCATGTCAAAAACAATTGCTTCAATCACCATGCTAAGTACTCTCCGTAAAAACTGCTTCATCATATCTAAGCATTGTTAAGTCTTCTCTCCAATTGAAATCTTGCTCCGTAAACATTTCTCCTTGACACATTTCAATTGTCCATAGTGGAAAATCCGCTCCCACTTCAATCGATAACGGAACCCCTCCACCAAAACGAGGATTTATTTCAATAAATGTAATTTGTCCATCCTCCTTTTTAAAACATTGTAAAGTAATACATCCAATAGGATTAGGAAGAGCTTTTATTACAGTTTCTGCTGCTTTGATGATTTCAATATCCTTCTTGGTCATACCTTTACTTACCTCACCTGCTCGTGTCTCTATACGCAATCTAGGAACAATCGTTTTTATATTCCCATAAAAATCTACCATGACATCTATAGTGTATTCCTCTCCTGAAACGTACTTTTGTATCATGGCGTTAGGTATATATTCCTTAAAAAATTCCAATTCCTTTTCATTCATTATTTTTGTTACACCTTTACTAGAACTGCCATCATAAGGTTTAATTAATAGTGGAAATTGATATTCTTTTCTTTCAATCTCTTCATCACTAAATACTTTAGGTGTGGGGATATTATGAGAAGTAAAGAAGTTATAAGTATTTACTTTGTTACTAGCTATCTCATTCAGTTCTTTACTGGAAACTAATACTTTTACACCAATTCCTTTAAAAATCGGCTTATTTTCGGCTAAAAGAATCAATTCAGTATCAATTAATGGAATAACTAGGCTAATATTTTCTTTTTGACATATTTGTAATAGCTCTTCTACATAATTTTCTTCCGTTACTCTTGGAACAATAAAATGCTTATCACTAAAATGAACAGTCGGAGCAGTTTCTTTTAAATCTGCAGTAATGATGTTCCCGTTCATTTTTTCTTGCGCAAAAACTTCCTTAAATTTTTTTATTAAAGCTACTCTCCTACCAGAACTAGTAAACAAGATATTCATATTATTTTTCATCATGTTTTATACTCCCTTTAAAAATCGGCATAGTTGCGTGGCTACCATTTTGTATGCCTTCTGATTTTAAGACTTTACTAAAAGTTAAATATAAAATTTTTAAATCTAGAAGAAAACTTTGATTCTCAACATACCATACATCCAGTTTAAATTTTTCATCCCATGAAATGCTATTTCTCCCATTTACTTGTGCCCATCCAGTGATTCCAGGTTTTACATGATGTCTTTTAGCTTGTTCATTAGAATATAAAGGCAAGTATCCCATTAATAATGGCCGCGGTCCTATTAAACCTATATTACCTTTTACAACATTTATAAGCTGCGGCAATTCATCTAAACTATATTTTCTAAGAAATTTCCCAAATGAGGTTAACCTAATTTGATCAGGTAAGAGCTCACCATTATTATCCCTTGCATCGGTCATTGTACGAAATTTGTAAAGGTGGAATGTTTTTTCATATAATCCTGGACGTTGTTGCTTAAATATGATCGGAGAGCCTAGCTTAATCCTAACTAAAATAGCTACTATAAGAATAGGCAATGAGAGAATTAATAACAATGACAAAGCAACTAACAAATCAAAAAGTCTCTTCATATATAATTATACTCCTCATTCAAATTTTTCAGAGCGTCTTCCTAAACCATATCAATATAATAAATAAAAAGAAGGAAGGGCTACTGATTCTCTTCCTTTCACTCTTGATTCTATTAAAAATAAATCATTTTTTATTAGACTAATAGACAATAATATAAAAAATCCGTACTAACAAATACAATTAGGATTATAAGTAGCTGTATCTTCTTTGCACAAATTGGTTCATACTACTTTTTCCCCTCTTTTTATAAAAAACAAACAGCGTATATAAAATAAAGATTACTTAAATTTAAGTACATATTTTTTGCCATCAAGTACCTCCAAATCTTCATTAGATTATTAATTTTTAATACCCTCTTTTCCTAAAGCTTCTTAGATTCTTGCGTTTGAAAATAAAAAACAGCTCAATTCATTTATTGAGCTGTACAGTCCTCTAAAATCTTTTATAATTTATTGGTTTAAGTTAAACCATCTTAACCAACTGCTTTTTGATTATTACGCACCACGGAACTCCTTTTGTCAATACTTCGTATTATAGGCTTATATAGAATATTTTTTATGTATGATGAACTAAGACAAAGCACTATCGACCAACTAAAAATTAAGATGGGATATCTAGATGCAAATATAAGTTCTGGAAAAATTGACATATAACAAACATATGTGTTAGCCATAAAAAATGCACCTCCAATTGTTAGACTGTGTCTAACAATTGGGGTGCACTTCAGCTTATTAAAAGAACATAGTAGCTTTTCTTTTTCTGTATTAATAACTAAAAGTGAATAAACACATTATGCGTTTATAAATCCGAATGTTTTGAATACTGCTAATGACCCAATTTCCTTCCATATAATATTATTATCAGTAACTGCACTACCGGAAACTGATGAAAAGGTAGGCATAGTTGTATATGACGTACCATCATTTAATGCCTCATATACATGATTACCCAAATTAATTCTACTACCTTTCGAATAATATTTAGCTGCTACCCATGTTTGATTATTTGCATATCCGCCTGTGGTACAAATCCATCCAACATATCCCCCGGCAGTCGGGTTTGAATTTTTCACTTCTTGTCCTAATCTATAATAACCTGATGTTGGGATACTTGACATTCGGTAGTATGGATCCATCACACCGTAAATAATATTTCCTTGCAGAAATTCTTTCCCTGTAATCATCATTGTTGCATTATTTAACACATTGTTTTTCATTACAAGTTGAAGAGTATTACTTGCTGTTCTATTATCAATTCCTACTTGTGTTAAGTTCGTAGCAGTTACATTATTATTTTGAATTATTGCTTGTTTCCCTGCAAAGGCTACATCTAAAATAATAATAGCTCTTGGAAGAGTATCATTTGTAATTTTTATAACATTCCCACCTAACATGATATCATCAGACACATTTTGAATATTTAAGACTGTTCCATTTGTTTTTTCAATGTAACAATTAATCATTTTGAATGTTTTGAAATTTTTTACTGTAAGTAACGTATTATTTATATCCGTACTAATGATCTTACAATCTCTTAATTCTAACGAATTTGCTGTACTTGATTGTGTGCCTAAAAACACAATGTCTTTAAAGAAACAATTTGTATACGTTCCCGCAAATAAAGTTGGATTTTTCACATTTTTAAATATTGTATTTTCAAAAATCCAGCCTGGTTTAAATGTTCCTGCTGTTGAATAATTTAAATATAATACATCTTGTCCTTCAAATACGCAATTCGATATCGTTTGTGGTTCATTTTTCACTTCTAGAGTCCACTGATACAACGTTGACAAGGAGTTAAGTTTATCCACGTCATTAAAAAAACGACAAGAATCAACCCTAACTACATATGGGAATGGTGTATCAATAATCATTTTACTGTTACAAAAAACATTATCAAATATATTAATAGATCTGTTTGCATATACACCTTGAGCATTTATTTGTGCTCCATACACATAATTATTAGAGAAAATAACATCTCCTGCTAAAAAGACCTTTGCTAGTCGGATATTATTCCCTGTTACAATTACTCTATCTGCACCACCATTAATCGATACCCCAACATAAGCATTTGAAAGGGTATTCATGATAGAATTATTTACTATATAAATAAATTTCCCATTTACAACAATAATGTTATATTTTTGATTGTCATGAAAATTATTTCTTTCAATATAGATATATTGGTTCAAATCATATCCATCTTCAATATCAATTCCACTTTGTGGATCAGTACCTGCGATATGATGAATGTCATTATCACGAATGTACACATTCTTTGCGCCACCTACAGTAATCCCTTGTCTACGACAATGATGTAAGTTGCATTTCTCAATATAAGTATATTGAGAAAAAGAAGGGACCCGAACATTTATTAAACAATTTGTGGGAGCAGGAACAGTACTTTGATGAAGAACAATTTTAGCATAGCTTGCTCCATTAGGAACTTCCACTTCATCAAAAAATTGCACATTAATTTTAGCGGATATAAATGCGTTACTTAAATTATAAAAAATAACATCATAATAATCACATGTTACATCGGTACCCAACCCGCCAAATCCATTCCCATAAAGACCGAAATAACCATACTTTACAGTAGCAGCTTGCTTCATATCAATTTGTAATTTGGAGCGTATCTTTGTCGTACTACTTACTTACTAACGAACCATCTGTTGTACTGATTGAGCCTTGTTCAAATGAACTAGCTAATGATGTTGGAAAAGGCGAAATCTGACCAAAAGTACTGTTAAGTGTAATAGCATCTCCTGTACAATTCAAAATCTCTAGATTATCTAAAGATACAAATCTTGTATTATTCCCTCCATCGGCAACCGGAGTAAAACTCCCCACTGCAACGCCGTATCCTCCCTCATGTGTTCCTCCGCTAGAGTAATCATGCGTATCTTTATCTCCCTGGATAATACCATTTGTAACCCTAGAGTAGACTTGATTTTTACAGAAACTCACAATCGCATATCCCGTCAAGTTATTTGTTTCCATTTTTAAAGTTGCACCATTCAAATTTAGCGTTAGGTAACTTTGTGGTTCAATTGGTTTATTTTTATCAATCAAGTACGTTCCTTTTGGTAATACAACTTCTGTATATCCTTGTTGAGATGCCCACTTTAAAGCATTATTAATACCTTGAGAAGTGTTAACGGCATCAGTTCCATCATTTTTAGCATTCCATCTATTTAATTCAAGCACATATGTGTTTGAATTAAATGTATCTTCTGGGGATTTTGGAACCCATTTTGATTTTGTACTATCATAAGTCAAAATATCATTATTCGAAGGCATCTTGCTCGTTAAATCTACATCACTAAGTTCTCCCAGATTAGCCAAATCAATTTACACCTCTTTCTTGTTTTTCTATATATTATGTTTAGCGAGGTAAATTGATTGGATATTAATAATAGAGAAAAGAATAAAAGCGGCTGAACATAAAGTGACTTTATATCTCAAATTTTTACCGTTAGACAGTCGAAACGTTAAAAGAACATGAACAGAGACGTATAGTATGATAGCCGATTTAAATGCTACATTTTTATTCTACTTGTAAAATACTCTATTACTGATTTATCAAAGTTTTGATCAAATTTTCTTGCAAAATATTGATCTGAGCTTTCTATTGAATTGATATCTTCCAAGGTGAAGGTAATCGGATGATTTCGGGTTTTAAAAGTCTGGCCCCACCTCAAGTATATTAAATTATTATTTACAACTTGAGATTTGTACTCCGAATTCATTATTATTGTCTGAAAAAACCATTCATCTGGACATAAAGCATTTTTAAAAGCATCATAGTACCATTCATTTCTTTCTAAAAAATCTATAATATATCTTGCAATATCCAAAGGGATACAAAACCACGATGAACCGTGATAAAGTGAGAGCTCTTCAGGCAACTTATATGGGTTGGGAAATATGTTAAATCCCCAACCATACAAACGCATAATTATTCTTCTAAAAACTCTAAAAGGATGAAATACATTGTATTGTTTCCTTGCTACCTTTGGCCAACTGATATTCTGAAAAGAAACATCTGAATTACTCCTTTCAATATGAGTTGCTGTCATAAATATTTTGTTTTTATTATTTAATAGAAAATCTCTAAATCCGTTTTTCACCAATAAATCTTGACCACTTCTCAGGCACACAAAATCGTAACTTTTTTGTGTATCTAATACTTTTTTTAGCAACAAAATCGTAGCATCTATCTGGCTTATATCACCCCATTTTACGTCTATATTCTCATGCAAAACTTCCACATTAGGATTTCTTAATATTTTCCTACATAATTTATTGTGTGTTTTTTTATCAATATGAACAAATACATCGGCTTGTTCTTCTGAGATGATTTGGTTAATAAACCCATTTGCTTGATCTGGATTTTTGTGGATTTGTAAGATATATGCTGTACGCGGAACTGTAGTATTCTCAATACGGTTCTTTGAAATTAATTCAGAAAATTCAGTTAAATGTGACGCCATACCTTTACAGTCGTTCATAATTTCCTCCACTAAAATAAATTGACTAAATTCACACGTTCATTATATAAAACCATGAGAACTAATTTAAGTTAGATATTTTTTGCTTATTCATTTACATTTTCTATACCAGAAAGCTATTATTCCTCATATTGCTCTTCAACTATTTTTAATATTTCTGGAATAAGTTTTTTTTATTAATAACTTAGATAAAATTTTGTTAACAATTTGTCTTACTATATCCCGTAAGTATTTAAACTCTTTATGTTTTCTAAACGCAATTAAAAAAATTACATTGGGAATAATAAGACACAAAATACTGCGTATTACCATATTTATAAATATATTGGTATAAAAAATATTGCCAAGAGTATCTGTTATGATTACAGAAACAAAAACCAGAAATCCAAACAAACTATAATTTTACCGATTTTTTGAAAACAAATTTAAATATAACATACGGATCGTACCAAAAATAGGTACACAATCTGCTGATAACAGTGCCAAAAAATACACCTGCAATTCCTATTTGTTTTGCGAGAATTATAGAAACTACAATATTTATAACAGCCGCTATAATAGGTCTGTATTTTCCTTTTTTAAATAAACCAGTGGTTTCTCTAAAAGTTGTAGAAGCATTTTGCATTCCAGTAGTAAAAAAATTCAATATTATGGCAAATATTATGCACTTATTAAACACATAATTCTCACCTAACCACAAAGTTATAAATGGGTTTATTAAATTCCAAAGACAAACAGTACAGAATCCATATATCCAAAAATTAACAAAATTAAGCACACGAAAAATAAAATATTTTTTATCTTCATTTTCTTTTACATTTAAATTTCCAACACTGGCAGTAATAGAATAAAACAAATAACCCAATAAAGTATTCAGTGTATTTAAAATTAATAGATAATTCGAATAAATACCAACCCAGGTAATCCCAATAAATTTAGAGATAATAATATTGTCAGTTCCATTAATTACTACACCGCTAATTTTGTATAACAATAGAGCATACAAATTTTCAAAGAAAAGCTTTCTGTCTTCTTTAGATAATTTTGCATTATTTTCCCCTTGTAGATACGGATATAGTTTATTCGCTTTATTTGCAATATATATATTTTCAATTACTCTTAATGCCAGTTGAACCATTAATATTACAATATAATTTCCGATGATTATTAATAAAATAATTTGTAAAGAGTGAGACATAATTGTGAATATACTGTGTATTTTAGAAATAATGTGATTACGCTGATCAGCAATAATAATAGATTGTTTATACACAAAATAATATGATGAAACCGAACTCAGTAAAAATAGCAGATAGATAATGTTAATATTACTAATTGTCGTCTCGCTATTCATTAAGTGAGGAAGAAATGGTAATAACGATAATCCTATCAATAAAACGATTAATCCTATTAATCTATATGCCTTTTGATATAAGTTCATTAATGCCTGTATTTTACAACTATCATTCTCAGCTAAGGGCTTATATAAACTGTAAATTATAGCCGTATCAAAACCTAAATTAGCTAATGACAACATAGTTAATATACTTGTAAAAAGTCCTTCCACACCTAGGTATTCTATACCTAGTGTATAAATAAAAACGGTTCTAACAATGAAACCCATACCAATACTAATTATTTGGCCCGACAAACCGAATAATATATTTTTCAGGGAATTTTGTATTCTCATAATAATACCTTCTATTTCTAATTGTTTTGTGCAAACATTCTACTTAATTTAGTACTAATCTTCCTCTTCAAAATAGGAAAGAACTTTATTACTCTATATTTAAGTAATGCTTTTCTTCGCTGTGCTTTAAAATCATAATCTAAAAACCAATCTAGTAAATCTTTATATAATATATTATTGTAATTTTCCTTCATTCGAATTTGAATTATATTCCAATAAATAACAATGAATGTATCTGTAAAAAACTTCACCTCATTATCCAAAGAAGTTTTAAGGTACTGGAAAAGATTATTTGGAATATTAAAGCCATAACCACAAGGATCTTGACCTTCAGCGATAATTCCCATAATAGTTCTTAAGCATTTTTCACATTTACAACAATTTTCTTCATTTTTAAAACATACTCTGATATTAACCAATTCCTTAATGGCCGAATAATGATCAACAACTACCTTAACCTTATCTTGCCTGTTGAGTTCATATCCATCGTGAAAAACCTCACCTGATGCATACCTTATTTCATTGTCCACTGTGGGATCAGATGCACAAGTAACTTCATATAAAGGAGAATTAGAGCTTGCAATGTATATACATTTTATCTTAAGTTTGAAAGCTATAGGGATAGCTGCAGATATTATTGCTAAGCCATGGTGTAATCCATGCCACCATGTATCCTCCAATTTCCCCCTAAAGTCATGATCAATATTTCCTGCACTTATAAAAGTACCATAATTAGATTGTATAAGGATGTTTTCTAATCCGTGACATTTTGCAAAATTTATAGCGTTTTCTTTGTTTGCCTCCCACACATCACTTTCCTCTATATTGTCTTCATGCCATCCATATTCAGTAATTAATAATGGTTTTTTATCCTTTATTCTTATAAATGTAGTAAGTGCATCAAGACCTCCACTAAATAAAGATGCTGCTTCGAGTTCAGGAGTATAGGTATTATCAATAATTTTATCTACAACAATAGAACCCTTAAACCTGACACTAGGAAACATATTTTGATATGCAATTTTTATATTATTGAGACATTCATAAAAAGATTCATCTAATTCATTTATCAATATTGTTGAATCAGTAATCCACACAAGAGGAATTACATTTGAAACAAATGGAATAGCTAAAATACTATTTGGAATATCAGATATATCATAGTTGTATTCGAGGAACATATGATTATTTATTTTAAAATATTTTTGTAAATTCCCTTTAATGCTAAAAAAGTAATCAACCCTGTTATTTTTTACAACGATTTCATCAAGAATTATAGTATTCATTTTAGCCTCCTAATAAGTTTACCTTTCAAATTCTTGAGTATTCATTAATTTGAGAATTGTTTTAACCATTGATCTACCACTTCAAAATCCACCTTAACATCTGTTATAATTTTTGAGTTAATTATTTTTTCAAGATTATCAAAATCGGCTCTTTCGATTAAATTCAGATTATATGTCTCACTCATCCCTCTAGCTCTTTCGTCTATAGAGATAATGATTGTGCGCTTTTTATGTCGCATTGCAAATACCCCACCGTGTAATCTTGTTCCAATATAATCAACATCTGTATTGAGCACTTTTTCATAAGCTTCTATATTAGGTGGAACAACTTTTATATCTTCTGTATTACTTAAATTTTCGAAATATAAAAAATCACTCGCATCCTGTATCCAAAAATAAATATTTTTATAATTTTTTCTCAGTACATCTATTAATAATTGATCTTTTACTAGATCTTTCGAATGATGAGTAAGTGTAAAAATAACTGAATCTGATTTTTTAGTTGGAATCTCTTTACAGAATTCAGGTGTAAGAGACCACAATGTTGCACAACCTGTATTTAAAGCCTTTAATCCCATTTCTTCTAAAAATTTTTTTGTTCTTTCGTCTCTAACACTATGTATATATTCATGTGATAAAACTTTTTTATATAACATTTTTGTATATGCGTTTATCTTATTACCTTTCCCTGCACCTACACCTACACCTACACCAACTAGAATACTACCTTTCAAAGGACCGTAATTGAACATATTAATATTCCACTGTGGGAAATGAGTAAGCATGTCCATTGTTAGTAAATTTGAACCACCTACAAATTTATATTTAGCATTACTATAAAGCTTTACCCTATGTGATCCTCTTGCTACTTGATACCAATGAAATGGTGAAACGTGAGTCGGTAGTGTTAAAATATATGAATTTTTAGTTATATCAGACAACTGATACCTTACACACTTCATTATTATGTCATCCCCCTTGTTAAGAGAACCGACCGACGTATCTAACACTAAAACATTATCCATGAAAATAATACCTCCAAGTATATTTTATGAACCAATAAAAGATTTTTAGTTTTATAACTTAAACTATTATCACTCAATTAGCCTATATATCTTTTCTACTTCTGCTTCATTACCATAATTCCGTTGACTAGCATTATTAACAATTTTATTTCTGAAATCGACATCATCAATCAGTTTTTTTATCCCTCCGATAATCCCATCAATACCCGTTGGACAAATACACCCATCTACTCCATCCTCTAGCTGACTTTTAGCAGTTGGAAAATTAGTTATAAGTACAGGTTTCCCAAGAATTTGTGCCTCCCGAACTGTCACAGCCTTTCCTTCATACCTAGATGGTTGTACATATATATCACACGCTTTTATATAGGGATAAGGATTAGTCTTTTTGCCCAGTAGAAAGAACCTATCCTGAATTTTTAGTTTATTTATCAATATTTTAAGCTCAGTCTCTTGAGGACCATATCCTACAATATACCACTCAACATCGTATCCCTGATCCAATAATTTTCGAAAGGCATATATAGCATCATCAATCCCTTTAGCGTGTGAAAGTCTACCTACAGTTACAAGCTTTATCCGATTAGGAGTTAATGACATTACATGCGTAACATCTTGATTAGATTGTTCACGTACAAACTCAGGAGATATAATATTTTCGATAATCTCTACTTTTTTATTAATATAAGGAAAGATACTAAGAAATGAATCCCTACAACTTTCAGAAACCGCTACGATATTATCCATTTCTCTCCACATTTGATACTCCATACGTTTATTCAGCGGTATGTTTAAGTAGTCTGTATGAATCCAACCAATCTTCCTTTTCGCTCGGACCTTATTTCCTATGAAATAATGAGGCCACAAAAAACTAATTGCAGCGTCATATTCTTCCTCTAATCTCGGAAGATATGATAGGGACATTTTCCATCCGTATTGAATAACCAAGTATCCAGGTTCTTCACTCTTTATACACTTACCATGTAAAGTACCCATCACTCTGGCTATCAATCTGATGATCCCAATAGATGTATTACCCTCTTGCAGTATTTGTCCAATAGATTTTCTAAAAGTAGTGTATGGAGGTATTTCCGGTAATAAATTTGGTTCTTTTGGTAATAAAGAGAAAAATTCTCCCTCGTGTTTAAATAACATTAAATCTACGTCATATCTGTTGTAATCAATTTTATTTAGTAATCCAATCAGACTTCGTTCTACACCACCGATTGCCATGTCAAAAGAAGTGATTAATATTTTTTTCTTTTTCATCATCAAATACCTCACAAAATTAATTGTCAACTTCTATCATTCCTTATGATAGCCCCCTATTTTCCCTTGCAAATATAATCAGGATTGGTTTATGCAAAATGGTGATGAAACAAAACTATCTTATATATTCCTTACACTCTATTCCATATAACGATAACCAATCAGGAATATTACTATTAATATCAAAACCTAATTTTGATATATTGTTAATTATCTTTGATCTTTCAGGTTTTTCTTTTAATAAAGCTTTATTAATTTCTCCGGACCATACCTCAAGCTTTTCGTCTAAACTAATAAATGAGATTATTCCTAAGCCCATATCAGTATTTCTAGGTATCGTATCCGCAACAATACAAGGTGTACCTGAACATTGTGCTTCTAACGTTACAATACCGAAACCCTCGAATAAAGAAGGAAATAAGAAAACATCGAATGCTTTCAACAGTCTTGTTATATCCTTCCTCACGCCTAAAAACCTTATATTGTTGTTAATCCCCAGTTCTTTTGCCTTCAATTCAATAGAGCTTTTTAACGGACCATCACCCACTAAAACAGCGATAAAATTTACATCTCTCTTTAAAATTTCGTAACTACTCAGCTTAGTTAGGAAAAAAGGCATACCAAATACATGTTTTACATTCGAAAACATGAAAAAGAAAATACTCCAATAATAGAAAGAATCTAGATCAAATCGAGAATTCCTCTTATGAAGTTGTGCGATTCCAAGGAACCGTTCCGGTTTCTATAACCTGGCCTATCGCTTGTAAGACAGATTGTTTTTGCTTTTTCATGGTACTCATAAAGCTTCGTATCTGACAAAAAGATTCTGCGCCTTTCTTACTTCGGAAAGGCCCAGACACTTTCTGTTTTACTTTCGTCATTCGAATATCCCGTTCCGCTTGATTATTATCAAATGGAATGTCTGGATGTTCTAAGAATGCTAGAATTCTGTCAGCGTATTTGACGAAGCGATTCCATAAATTTTGAGCAGGTGTCCGCTTTCCTTTCTTTTTTAATTCCGTAGAAAGGACTGATTGTTCTTTCAATATGGATTGATAGACGGTAAACAGATTCTGTTGCTCCGCTTTTGGCAGGCTTCCTTTGTATTGCTTTTTCAGTGTTAAGGCTTGCGTTAGAAATTCCTGCATCTGTTGAGCCCATTTTTGTCCCGTACTATCTATAATTCCTTGCAAATCTCGTAAGAGATGGGCATTACATAATACATGACGACAATCTATATACGCATCATACGATTTCCAGCCATCATGTATCGCAATTCCAGAAAAAGACGGTAAGATTTCGCCCGCATCCATTGCTTCTTTGCCACGTTTTTGATGAATATGTTGCAATGTCACCTCCGGTGTACTAGCAGTATGTAACCATTGTGTTTTATTTTCTACACGCATACCGGTTTCATCAAAATGGACAACAGGAGACTGAAGAACCTTTTCTTTTACTTCTTCGAGAAAGGGCTGCAATTGAGCTGAAAAACTGTTTGTATGATTGACCAAAGTTCCTTCACTAATCGAATGTCCAAAACAATCTTGAAAGAATTCTTTTGTTCGTTTCAAAGAAAGACACTGATAATGAGTTAAATAAGGAACCAGTCTTTTTATATTTGGACCATATTGAACAGGACGAGAGACAATAGAAGGAAACTGGGATTCTTGGATAGAATGGCAATGTGGGCATTCTTTTTGTTCTACTTTATGTTCTGTCACTTCTATCTGGATAGGTGGTAAATCATACACTTGGCGAATGCGGTATCCTTTTACAGGTTCGTGTTGTAAGAACGTGTTACAACAAGTGCAATGCGTAGGAGAATAGGTAATCGTATGGTCCGGAGTCGTTGTCAAATGAAGCGTATGTCCTTTATGGCCCAACTGGCCACCAGTTTGACGATGAGACGATTTGCGTAAACTTTTTGTAACAGGCTTACGTAAACCATCTGTAGAAGGTGGTTTATGACTGTTTGTAGAGTTTTTTTTGAAGCATTTTCTAGTTCTTGAATCCGTTTTTCTAACTTAGAAAATGTTTTTTCAAATAAAGAAATAACAGCTTCAGGTCCTTTTTTATATGCATCTAAAATGATTTTTCGATCGACCATCCTATTCACCTCCCTGTTTGATATACTCAGTATTTACAAATGGGAGGCATATGAAACTAGTAAAATTAAAAAAAGACACCAAAAGGTGGCTGAGTAGTTACAAAATTTCTTTTAGAACTTGTAGGATAAAAATATGATTCTTTGATTCTGAAAACCGACCAATATGACCTATTATTTTCGCCTCATCTGGTATATTAAGCTCTTTTCTCACACTGGCAACATCCCTCATCTCCACATCAGTAAATTGGTTAATATCTATTCCATTTTTGATCAATTCTATCCTATTATCGTTAATTATTCTTTTACCAAATAAAAAACGTGCAGCTTCAATACTGCACGCACAATAATCCGTTCCAGCATATTTAATAATAGATCGCAAAACCTTTAGAGTAATTTTCGCTTTAATTCCAACTCCTTGAGGCCAATTATTACTATGAGAATGACAAACCCTTTTTTTATACCTGCCATTTTCGCAGCCACCGCTGCAAAGCCACCTTGATAATCGGTATGTGCATGTACGGCTACATATCGATTATCAGACATTATCTTTGTAAGTTCTTTAATATACGCAAAAGGCCCTACTTGACCTAGACTTGGAATTCTATAGACTTTACCACCTAATACTGCAATTTCTTCATCATAATCACTCTTTTCAGTTCTGTGTGAAACAAAATCAAATTGAACTTGTGATTTGTCTATATTTCTATATATATTCATTAGTAGCGTTTCAGCACCACCTTCGATTCATAGCACTGACAATGTGCAAAACTCTTGTGGCCTTTTTAGCCTTAACCATTGAAACCTACCCCAATCTTATAATCAATTCCATATATTGAACCTTTATTATCCCAAAAAGTGACTCTTATAAATAATCCGCAAAGTAATGACATGCTCATATACAAAGTAAACAAAGTAACATACTAAAATTGCATAATAGACAAACTTCTGATCCTTTTCAGTGAACAGCTTTACAACCCAAGAAATTAATATTAATTGGTATAATCCAAAATAAATAGCAAACCTTGCAAAAATCCAGTTTTGTGTTGAAATAAGCATAAAAACTGCACCCAGTAATGCCATATTTACAATATAATCACTCTTTGGAAACAATTCTTTCAGTCTTTCTCTACCAAAGAACGCAAGTATGAGTGGTGCAGCCTCAACAACAACCCTAAGTATATTGGCACCGCCTTCATGAAAATCTTTGTAATGACCATATTGAGTATCCCCTATCGCTGCAAAGAAAACCTCAGAAAATTGATTAAACCCTATAACGATAAGCACGGCTAAAAACAGAAGGATAAACGTTGTTGTTGACCAAGCTTTTCTGCGAATTAGAAAATATATTGGTATGAGAACAAGCGCACTCTGATGAAATGTTGATGCAAGCAGAACAATAAAAATGTATTTTTTCCAGTTACCATCAAGAATATATTTGGTCGCAGCAAAAACAATAGCAGCAGCTAAATACTGCCTAATCCCATTCATTGATGTTAAGTACATCCCAGACGTGATATAGACATATAAACTTAAGTCAATTAACCTTGAATACTTATATAGAATGAATACGATTAGTACATTTGTTATCAATGCTGTAATAAAAACCATGACCTGAGGATCCTCGGTATACTTTTGTAAAATCATTTGCAAAATATTAAATCCTATGTCTTTATTGTTTTTAATATACTCCCAAGTGAAATTAGTAACAGTATATCCATGCATATAAAAGTATGTATCTCCAATATTGTTTCGAAGGCCCGATACCAATACAAGAGATAGAACGGCCACCAAAGTCAAAAAATGATTCGGCTTTATCCATGCTGGCCCCGTGGTCAATGGCATAGCAAAATATCTTGCAAAAAAAGAGAGCATAAATACTATAGCAAGATTCATCCAAAGTATGGTCATTATTCTGTCCTTTCATTTAATTACTAAGTAAGTCTCTAAATGTTTACTTTCATTTTCGTTTTCATTGCAATATAACTATAAAGGATAGCCCCAAATGGTAGTGCGCACAGTGTTAGTCCTTTACATGGCGATTCTTGTATAAACCTTCCATTTCTTGCTATGAAACTACTAGATACATAATGTATAGCTTGCCTATACTTAAATATTCGATTAGTAAATGGCAATTTCATAAGTTCCTTGCGATAAAAAGCAAACCCTCTTGGATTTTTACGATATTGATTTAGCATATTCATTGATGATCCATCAGCCATGTATTCCACATAACAAAGTGCCTCATTCATCAATAACATCTTATACTGATGATCTAACCTATAGTATTTATATGCTAATCCTACATATTTTTCATTTTCAAAAATGGGGTATGGATATTTTTTAGTCAATTCCGTGCGATAGACCAATTTTTTATCACCTGTAACACCATGTTTGTTGTAAAGATCAAAAAGCGTGGAGTATTTAAGGTCCTCTGGTAACTTTGAGCCAATTATTTGCCCATTTATATACAAGTCCAGTCCAATTATTCCACTAACTTCATCATTCCCATAACTATTCCAAAAAGAAAGGATTTTTTCTACAGCATCATCTGGCATGTAATCATCAGAATCAATACAAACGTTTAACTCCGTATCAATCATTTCATAGGCTGTATTATGAGCACCATGCATCCCTTGATTTTGTTGCCAATGATACATAATTTTGATATGTTTTTCAGCAATCCAGCTATCCACCAATTCTTTTGTGTTATCACTAGATCCATCATCTATTATTAACCATACAAAACCCTTACATGTTTGACGTTTTAAACTCTCATAACAATTTTGAAGACAATACGCTCTATTATAAGTAGGGGTGAAAATCGTTAAATTCTCCAAATTACTCACCTCGAAAGTACGGAATAAAAATCTTGGATTAATTCTGCCGTATGCTTAATATCGTATCCTTTTTCTAATAATAATTGAGCTGATATATTCCTCGAGAAATTACTAGTTTCTAATTTTTTCATTTTTTCTATCCAAGCCACTTTATCCGTTAGAGGCAAATGTTCAACTAAATTCATTCCCAAATCCACTTCTTTCGTAATAGTATCCGATATGATACAAGGTAAACCAACCCCTTGCGCTTCTACAAGTGTGACTGGTAATCCCTCATGAATAGATGGAAAAACTAATGCATCAAATGCTTGAAGTATACGTTCTATATCACCTCGTACCCCAAGAAATCTTATATTCTTCTCTATATTCAAATCTTTTACTTTTTTTTCAATTTCCATGCGAAGCGGCCCTTCACCAGCTAATAACAGTATTGAATTTGGCCGGAATTGAGTTAACTGAGCAAATAAATCTATAAGATAGGTATGATTTTTTTGATAAGCGAATCTTCCGACATGACCTATAACAAAAGCTTCCTGTTCAATTTGTAATTCCTTTCTTACTTGTTTTCTTATTTCAGGACGGAACAAAAATCTATCACAATCAATTCCATTTTTTAAGATTTTGGCTGTATCAGCTTTATCTGCAAATAACCATCTCGCAGCAGCATTTGAACATGCTAACAAATGTGTTGCACATGTAGATATAGATTTTCCTGCATGCCATTTATAGATTTTTGCCGCAATTCCTCCCTCACTACTAGTATTATGACTGTGAGCAATCCTAACCGGTATTCCCGCCTTCTTAGCAGAACGAAGTACAAATCCGCTCATTTTATCCATGTGTGAATGTACAATTCTATATTCTTGATGAGAGGTAAAGAAAGCATCCAGTGCCTTTATATATCCTCTATGTCCAACGTTTGTGGTATATGGAATTCTATGAATTTCCCCGCCTAACTTTACTATTTCTTCATCAAACACTCCTTCTTTACACGTTAAAAAATCAAATTGAACTTTGGAACGATCTATATTGCGATATAAATTCATAATTAGCGTTTCGGCGCCGCCTCTATTCATATTTACGACTACGTGTAATACTCTTAATGGAGTACCCACCTTAACTCCTCCATTTCACCCATGAATGTTGTATAAATTTCTTGTTTCTCTTTTAACACTTCATTGACTGAATATTGATTTTTAATACTAGTACATCCATACTGCCCCATCTGAGCTAATACTTTAGGATTTATAGAAATACCCTTTATCCTGTCAGCCATGGCTTTTATATCATCACGATCTACAATCCAACCATTTTTATTATTAATAATCAATTCCCTATGTCCCCGGTTATCAGTAGCTACAACCGGAAGTCCACATGCCATGGCTTCCATAATATTAACTGGCAAACCCTCCCTGTAGCTGGATGCAACTGCAAGATCACACATCTGTAGTAAGGAAGCTATATCATTTCTGTAACCGAGAAAATGAACCATGTTAGTCACTCCGAGTTGAGTAGCTATTTTTTCACATTCTTCCATTAACGGCCCTTCACCAGCAAGCAAAAGCTTTGCATGTGGCATTTCATTTTTCAATTGTGCTAATACATGGATTAAAAAACTTTGATTTTTATTCTTATTAAATTCAGCAGCATAAAACATTAAAAAATCTTGTGATTTATAGCCATATTGTAGCTTTAATTCTCGTTTCTCAATTTCAGTTACAGGAGTAAATCGTTGTACATCTATTCCTACACCGTGAACTAGCTTAATATCTTTCACTGGAAAGCGATGTTTAACTGCTAAATCATAATCTTCTTGGTTAATTGTTATTAGACAATCCGTATGAGAAGCTAGAATTCTTTCAATCGGATAATAAAGCAACCAATTCATATACGGTGATCCTTTACAAAAGTGAAATCCATGTGCTGTATATACGACTTTCGTTCCTTTCTTCCTTGATTTCCGAGCAGCTAAACGCGCTATTACTCCTCCCATGGGCGTATGGCAATGAATAATGTTATATTTATTTTTATCAATAATTGACATTAACTTTTTGTATGCATGAAAATTTTGTGATCTAATAGGTGATCTTTGAAAAGGGATATTGTATTTTTGATTGACATATGGAAGTTGCATGTTACCATTTGCTGCAACATGCACTTCCCATCCCTGCTCTGCGAACCATTTCATATACGGTAAATGGAACGCCTTAAAATGATAATCCACAGTTGCACAAAACAGAACTTTTTTAGACATCATTCCCACGCACCCATCTTATTTTATTCTTATTAAGCTCACACACCATTATCCTGATACTGGAATTAATATTTTCAAAGGCTTACGATGATTAACTAAATATAATAATCTATCTCGCAATTCCGCTTCATTCAAATCTTCATATATAGAGACGAATTCTTCTACCTCTTCTATACGAACATTCATTTCTTGCCCTACATAAATTCTCGGATGAACTTGCTTCTCATTCATTTCATCTTCTTTTAGTAATTCTTCAAAAAGTTTCTCTCCTGGACGTATACCAGTAAATTCTATTCCTATTTCATCTACAGAATTTCCTGATAATCGAATTAGATTTTTGGCAAGATCGACAATTTTCACTGGTTCTCCCATGTCTAAAACAAAAATCTCTCCACCTTTAGCTAAAGAACCAGCTTGCACTACGAGTCTTGATGCTTCCGGGATTGTCATAAAATACCGAACCATATCAGGATGAGTAACTGTAACTGGTCCACCATTTTGAATTTGCTTCTTAAATAAAGGTATTACACTCCCTCTACTTCCTAGGACATTCCCAAATCGTACAGTAACAAACTTTGTATGACTTATTTTATCTTTATGCTGAATTACCATCTCAGCTAATTTCTTTGTTGCTCCCATAACACTCGTCGGGTTCACTGCTTTATCCGAAGAAATCATGACAAATGTTCCCACTCCATGCGCTCTCGCTGCCTCTGCTATATTCATAGTCCCAATCAAATTATTTTTAACAGCCTCTTCAGGATTATTCTCCATTAGTGGTACATGTTTATGTGCAGCTGCATGATATACAACATTCGGAAGATGTTTGCTCATAATTAATTGCATCTTCTTTTCATCTTGTATATCTGCGATTTCAGGAATAAACGTGCCTTTCATATCTCCATATTTTCTGTTTAATTCCATTTCTATAGAATAAATACTGTTCTCCCCATGCCCTAGTAAAATCAACTTTTTTGGCCTGAATTTTGCAATTTGTCTACAAATTTCCGAACCAATCGAACCTCCTGCACCAGTAACTAAAATGACTTTGTCAGTTATATAATCTGAAATAACATCCACATCAAGTTCTACAGGATCGCGCCCTAATAAATCTTCTACTTGAACATCTCTGAATTCGTTCACCGATACTTTACCCGTTACTAAGTCTTCTAACATCGGAAGAATTTGAGTTTTCACTTCTGTTTTTAAACATCTTTTCAAAATAACATTTTGCTCTCTTTTGTTTAATGAGGGAATTGCCAAAATTATTATTTCAATATTCAGTTTTTTTATAGCGTACTCAATTTGCTTTATACCACCAATTACTGGAATACCCCAAATATCAAGATTATGTTTTTTTGCATTATCGTCGATAAATGCGACTGGCATTAATTCAGCGGCACTATTCTTCAACAACTGCCTTGCAACCATTGTCCCAGCAGATCCCGCACCAACAATTAACGTTCTTTTTTTATCACCCTTTTTTACATAATAAATATCTCTGTACATTCTCCATATAAAACGTGAACCACCAATTAATAAAATATGAATCATCCAAGTTACAACTAACAGCCGGAAATACATTTTTTGCATGATTAGTTGCTGCACAACTGCTGTAGCAATTATAGAAAATGTAACAACTTTGCATATAATGAGTAATTCTCCTATACTTGCATATTCCCAATATTTGTTATACAACTTATACATTAAAGCAAACAAATGATGACCGACTAATAAAGTGATAGAGCTAATAACTGATGATAAAGTGATAACACTAAAGCTAGCATTTACAAAGAAATAACTAAAAAAAATAGCACTTAACACAATCAGTGAATCCATTAAAAGCAATAACGATATCCTCCGCCGATACGTCATGTAACTTCCTCCTTTAATCAATTCCATACTTAACTCTTTCAAATTTAAAGTTTCTAACTATATTCTCTTTATTAAAAGCACATAGTTAGAAACTTTAATAAAACATGGGCATCTAACCCGACCTCACATTACACTCTTGATGACTCGCATCTAAGGTTGTTTTCACAACCCACAGCATAATCGAGTGCCTCCGTTGATAGCGGTAAGGAGACATCACCACATCGTAGCCCTTTAAAAAATTCTTTTTAAAGAACATCTTTATATACGAATTTTAAATTTATTTTTCTAAAGTACATTTATACTATTCATACTTTTCCATTCAAAATCGCACCTAATATCCTACTTTTCGTAAAACTTAACGCCCTTTTCGTTTCAAGCGCATCTTCGTTCACAGTACGATTATAACGGATCACCAATAATACACCTTCACACTTATCAGCCAACACACTTGTATCCGTTACTTCTAGTACAGGAGAAGAATCCAATAATATGATATCATACCGTTCCATTGCCCGTTGAACTAACATATCCATGGCACTCGAACTAAGCACTTCAGATGGATTGAATGGTATCGGTCCGCTAGTTAATACATCCAGACTTTCCATCTCTGTTTTTTTCACAGCACCCTCTAAAGTTGTTTTTCCGTTCAATATATCAGTTAATCCAATTGTATTTTCTACTCCAAACATTTCATGAATCGTTGGTGTTCGTAAATTTGCATCTATTACCAATACTTTTTCACCTTTTTGTGCTATCGAGACTGCTAAATTAACTGTAATCGTTGATTTTCCTTCACCATACCTCGGAGAAGCAATAACTATAGTTCTGCTTTTATGAATAGATGAAGATAATTGAAGGTTTGTTCGAAGCGAACGATACTGCTCTGAAATTTTAGATCTTGGAGCGGTATAAGCAATTATACTTTCTCCTTTAACTTTATTTGTTTTTCGTCTATTTTTGTAAGCCACTCCGTTCCCTCCCCCAATAATACCGTATTTTTTTTACTGAATTTTTCTTTCGCATTTTTTCTATTCATTTTAGATATTCCACCCAAAACAGGAACATCTAACAATTGTTCAATTCGCCGTTCCGATTTGATTCTCTCATCAAGTGAATCCAATAAAAAAATGAATCCAATACTGAACATCATACCTATAGAGAATGCAATTAGTATCGTCTTAAAGTGATTTACATTTATAGGCATAGAATTTTTTTGAACTGAGTCTTCTGGTAATATACTCACATTATTAAAATTCAGTATATTCGCTACTTCTTTCTTATAAACAGCAGCTGTAGTATTTGCAATTTTATGAGCAAGCACAGGATCTATATCCACTACATTTATTCTCATAATCTGGGACCCTTGTACACTTTCTGTGCTTATTTGCCCACTTAATGCACCTGCAGATCTGTTAATATTCAATTCAGCAGCCACTTTTTCTAATATTACAGGCTCATTTACCATTGCTTTCAGTGTATTCATCGTTTCAGCGTTAGCTTGAACAATAACCCTTGCTGAAGAGGCATATAATGGTGTTTTTACATATATACTATACATCGCTCCCGCTACTGTTGTGAGAGTTGTAAATAATAGAATTATCCAAATCCTTTTCCGTATAATAGTAAATAGATTTTTCAAATTTATTTCCTTATCCATAACTTCCCTCCTCATTTAAAACCAATGAGCTTCAACTTGAAATTGGCATCGAAAACTTAAGAAAAAATAATATTTTCATTCTTTTAAATATACAAACATTTCTAGTTAATGCCATTTTAGTTCTTTATACAGAACGAGTCAACACAAATTATTTTCACTAAATTACTTCCTAATGATACTAAAAAAATTACGACAACATTCGTGTTTTTTCACTGTAGATAAATGACGAAAAAGCCCTAATACCGTAGTATTAGGGCTTTTTTCTCTCTTAGTATAGAGACATATATTGATCGCGTTCCCATTGGTGAACTTGCGTGCGGAAAATATCCCACTCAATTTCTTTTGCTTCAATGAAGTGCTCAAGTAAATGATCACCTAATGCGCCACATACGATTTCATTAGATTGTAAAGTAACTAATGCTTGCGCTAATGTTGCTGGTAAGTCAACGATACCTGCTTCCTCGCGCTCTTCTTTTGTCATTACATAGATGTTACGGTCTACTGCAGCTGGTGGAGTTAATTTGTTTTTAATTCCATCAAGACCTGCTGCTAGTAAAGTTGCCATTACTAAATATGGGTTTGCAGCTGGGTCAACACTACGTACTTCTACGCGTGTACTAATACCACGAGATGCAGGGATACGTACTAACGGGCTACGGTTTTGTGCAGACCATGCTACGTAACATGGAGCTTCATATCCAGGTACTAAACGTTTGTAAGAGTTTACAGTTGGGTTTGCTACCGCTGTAAATGCTGGCGCATGTTTTAAAATACCTGCGATGAAGTGACGAGCATCATCACTTAGTTGTAATTCACCGTTTTGATCGAAGAATACGTTCTCACCATTTTTAAATAATGATAAGTTACAGTGCATACCTGAACCATTTACACCGTATAATGGTTTCGGCATAAACGTTGCATGTAAACCATGTTTACGAGCAATCGTTCTTACAACAAGCTTGAATGTTTGAATGTCATCGCATGAGCGAATTGCATTTGCATATTTAAAGTCAATTTCATGTTGACCTGGTGCAACCTCATGGTGAGATGCTTCAATTTCAAAACCCATTTCTTCAAGTTCAAGAACGATATCACGACGACAGTTTTCCCCTAAATCCATCGGCGCAAGGTCGAAGTATCCACCGTTATCGTTTAATTCTAATGTTGGATTTCCTTTTTCATCAACTTTAAATAGGAAGAATTCTGGCTCTGGTCCAAGATTGAAATCTGAGAATCCTAATGCTTCCATTTCTTTTAACACACGCTTTAAGTTGTTACGTGGATCGCCATCAAATGGAGTACCATCAGCATTGTAAATATCACAGATTAAACGAGCTACTTTACCTTTTTCAGCTGTCCAAGGGAAAATTACCCAAGTATCTAAATCCGGATATAAATACATATCAGATTCTTCAATACGTACGAAACCTTCAATAGAAGATCCATCAAACATCATTTTGTTATCAAGAGCTTTTGTTAATTGGCTCACTGGAATTTCTACGTTTTTAATTACCCCTAAAAGGTCCGTAAATTGCAGACGGATATACTTTACATTCTCTTCTTTCGCCAAACGGAAAATATCTTCTTTTGTGTACCTAGCCATTATAAATTCCTCCTTAGTCCCTCTAAACACCTTAAGAATCAGTTATCTTTAGTGAAAAAACCTTGAAATGTCACCTTGTCGCAATGAAGTCCGATTAAATCTACCTGTATGTTGTAGTTCATCTCGAAGAATTTTGCGAAGCTCGGATTTTGAAATTTCTTTCGTTTCTTCTTTTACTTTCACTGCTTCTGTTTGATTTTCTTTCATTTGCAATACTTGTTTAATTCCGGCCATATTTAAGCCTTGATCTAACAAATCTTTAATTTCCAACAATTTATCTACATCGTTAAATGAAAATAATCTACGATTCCCTTTTGTACGGGTTGGAAAAATAAGATTATGCTCTTCATAGTAGCGAATTTGACGTGCAGATAATTGTGTTAAATCCATTACAATACCAATAGGAAACAGCGGAGCAGAACGTCTATCTTCTTTCATCACTTCAGTTCCTCCTTCGCCTTAACTGCTTCTCATTTTATACCACGTTATGTTTAGTGTCAATAGATGTTAGCTTTTCTTACATGGTTTTTTTATAAATTTTTTCATTCTTTTTTCTAATGGTACAAATCATTACTTTCACACGAAAAAAAGCTGTCGAAATCGACAGCTTCCCTTTAAGAAATTGTTAATAGATTTTTTTCAATTAACGCATCAATTGCAGAACAAATCGCAATTTTCACATGAGAATACGTCAATCCACCTTGTACGTATGCAACATATGGAGGACGAATCGGACCATCCGCAGATAATTCGATACTTGCACCTTGAATAAATGTCCCAGCAGCCATAATTACATCATCTTCATATCCCGGCATATAGTTTGCATACGGAGTGAAATGAGAATTAATTGGAGATGCATATTGAATCGCTTGACAGAATGCAATCATACGATCTTTATCGTCAAATTGAACAGATTGAATTAAATCCGTTCTTGGTGCATTCCATGCCGGTGATGTATTCATCCCTAATTTCTCTAAAAATGCCGCCGTAAAAATAGCACCTTTCAGCGCTTGACCCGCAACATGCGGCGCTAAGAAGAAACCTTGATACATTTCTTGCAGACTGTATAAAGATGCCCCTGCCTCCGCACCAATCCCTGGAGATGTTAGACGATATGCACACGCTTCAACATACTGTTCTTTACCGACAATGTAACCACCCGTTTTAACAATTCCCCCGCCAGGATTCTTAATAAGAGAACCTGCCATTAAGTCCGCACCAACATGACATGGCTCGTTTTCTTCAATAAATTCGCCATAGCAGTTATCTACAAATACAATAACATCAGGTTTAATCTCTTTAACAAACGCAATCATCTCTTTAATTTGTGAAACTGTAAACGACGGACGAGTAGCATATCCTTTTGAACGTTGAATACCAATCATCTTCGTGTTACTACGGATCGCAGCTGCAACAGCTTCAAAGTCCACAAATCCCTCTTCAGTTAACGGAACTGCGTTATAACCAATATTATATTCTTTAAATGAGCCTACACCTTTTCCGCGCACACCAACGATTTCTTCTAACGTATCATACGGTTTCCCCGTTATGTATAGTAACTCATCTCCCGGACGTAAAATACCAAATAAAGCTGTTGAAATTGCATGAGTACCCGAAATAATTTGAGGACGAACAAGACCCGCTTCCGCTCCAAATACATCCGCATACACTTTCTCTAACGTGTCACGACCAATATCATCATACCCATAACCTGTCGTCGGAATAAAATGCGAATCACTAATTTTATGTTTACGAAAACTTTCTAGCACACGAAATTGATTACTCTCAATTACTTCATCCACACATTTATGCACTTCTATAATTTGACTTTCTACTTCTTTTACGATTGGAGCAATTTTTTCTCCATTTTTCAAACGATCAAACATTATTATTTTCTCCTTCTTCCACTAAAAATCTCTTTAATTGCCCATTAAGCGATGAATGAGCAAATATATATCCTGTACAATCATATACAAATTTATCTTCTAGAAACTCCATTTTAGTTAATAACGTTTCCGTCTTTAAAAGCGTTAACAACCTACCTTCACTCGGAGGAATTTCCACTTGATAATCATCCATTTCTTCCTTCATCTTCATTCCTATCGCTTCTTTTATACACAGTAAATCACTTTCTTCAAAAGCACTAGTCATTAAGAAATCACTTTTCGGAAATGGAATGAAGTTTTGATGCAATTTATCTTTTTTATTATATAACGTAATAATAGGAATATGATTAATTTCAAGGTCTGACAATAATTGTTTTACTGTCTGCTCATGCCCTACATAATTAGGATCTGCTGAATCAACAACATGTAAAATAACATCCGCTTCCCCAGCTTCTTCTAACGTAGATCGAAAAGCAGCAATTAGTGACGTAGGTAAATCTTGTATAAAACCAACCGTATCAGTCAAAAGCACTGTATACCCAGAAGGTAATGGCATCTTTCTTGTCGTCGGATCTAGCGTTGCAAACAATAAGTTTTCTTCAAACGTATCAGCTTCCGTTAATCTATTAAACAACGTAGATTTCCCTGCATTTGTATACCCAATTAACGCAACTTGAAATACTTTATTATCTTTCCTTCTCTCACGATATCTTTTCCGATGTTCTACAACAACCGCAAGTTGCTTCTTTATTTCATCAATACGTGATCGAATATGACGACGGTCCGTTTCGAGCTTCGTCTCTCCCGGCCCTCTCGTACCAATTCCACCACCAAGACGTGATAAAGACAAACCTTGCCCCATAAGGCGCGGCATTGTATATTGCAACTGAGCTAACTCTACTTGAAGCTTACCCTCTCTCGATTTCGCACGTTGCGCAAAAATATCTAGTATTAACTGCGTTCGGTCAATCACTCTCGCATCTAATACTGAAGATAAATTCCGAATTTGACTTGGTGTTAACTCATTATTAAAAACAATAACAGCCGGCTCTAACTCTTCCGTCATCGCAGCAAGCTCTTCTAGTTTACCTTTTCCTATATAAGTTGCAGGATGAAACTTCGGACGCTTTTGCGTCGTTGATACTAACACTTCCGCTCGCGCAGTCTTTGCTAGCGATGCCAGCTCTTTCATGGAATGCATAAATTTTTCATCATCATCTTGCGACAATTGACAGCCAACTAATATGACTTTTTCTTTTTCTTCCATCAAATATGTTCACTCATCCTTTTCGAAATTTAAACCTTCTAATATAATAGCAGAGGAAGCATATTTCATCTAGTTAGCGGGGGAGAAAATTCATGGCATGGGAGATTTTTAGCATCATAGGCACAATCGCCTTCGCACTAAGCGGAGCCATTGTTGCAATGGAAGAAGATTATGATATTTTCGGGGTATATATTTTAGGAATGGCAACCGCATTTGGGGGAGGTGCCCTTCGTAATTTATTAATCGGTTATCCAATCGTCGCATTTTGGCAACAAGACATGTTATTCCAAATCGCACTATTATCAATGACGATTATTTTTCTTTTTCCAAATAAATTAATTAGACATTGGAAAAAGTGGGAAAACATCACGGACGCCATCGGTTTATCAGCATTCGCTGTACAAGGAGCACTATATGCTCAAAAACTAGATTTACCAATCAGCGCTACAATCGTAGCTGCTGTTTTAACAGGCATCGGCGGCGGTATTATTCGCGACCTTTTAGCTCGCAGAAAACCTCTTGTCCTTCGAGCTGACGTATATGCGTTTTGGACGATTTTAGCAGGGTTCTTAATTGGCGCTAAAATTATCGTTAGCGATTGGGCTCTATACACCTTATTCATTTTAATTGTTTGCTTCCGCATGATTTCTATTCATTACAAATGGCATTTACCGCATAGACGTATTGATACAAAGGAACGTTCAATGCATAAATAGCGCTCTAACCTCTTTACATATCGTAAAGAGGTTTTTCTTTTCTAACGAGTTTTTCTTTACATAATGTTCATACTAACTTTTAAAGCGAGGTGAATACAAATGACAAACCATGTTAATAAAGGTGCTCAAAAAAGCTCAGTAGACCAAATTACACACGATCCTAATTCAGCACACGAAAAAAGCGCTAAAATGGAACGCTTCCATAAATCTTACCAAGAAAAAGCGAAAAAAGAGTAACGTACTTATACATCAAAAAACAGACGCACAGTTTACGTACTGTGCGTCTCCTCTTCAAGCATCAAATCCATACTTGATATCCCAATTAAATCATATTTATCATACGTATCCTCTTGTAACAATCGCATAGCTTGTGTGCGAATTGATTTTTCAACAATATTCCGTACGTATCGCCCATTACTAAATGATGTAATTTGTGACGAATACTTGACCGCATGTAAATGATCTCTAAATTTCCACTCTGCTTCTTTCGATAACTGATATTCACGTTCTTCATACATTCTCTTTCCAATTTCCAACAACTGATTTACCGAGTAATCCGCAAATTCAATAATAAACGGAAAACGAGATTGTAATCCTGGATTTAATGAAAGAAAATGATTCATCTCTCTTGAATATCCAGCTAAAATTAATACAAAACCGTGCTGCTTATCTTCCATATGCTTCACAAGTGTATCAATAGCTTCCTTCCCAAAATCCTTCTCTCCACCCCGCGCTAATGAATACGCCTCATCAATAAATAAAATCCCTCCCATAGCCTTCTTTATTAAATCTCTTGTCTTCTGCGCTGTATGACCGATATACTCACCTACAAGATCAGCACGTTCAGCTTCAACTAAATGCCCCTTCGATAAAATATTCATCTCAAACAACAATTTCCCTATCATTCTAGCAACGGTTGTCTTCCCAGTACCCGGATTCCCCCTAAATAACATGTGAAGCACTTGCTTCTCAGACTTCAACCCCACCTCTTGCCTTTTTTTGTTTACATAAATCCAAGCATAAATTTCTTTTATTATCTTTTTTATATCATCCATCCCAACAAGTTTTCCCATCTCTTCTTCAATTCTCTGCAACATCTCATGTTTAGTAGTGGTTTCACTTGAAATTACCGTTTTATTTTCTGATGCCGGTAACGAAATTTTCTTTCGATGGTTTAATACAATATTAATTTGATTGTTATTTTTCTTACGCATCGATTGTTCCATACAATCACCTCATTTTATCCACTCACCAAATATTATTATTCCAGTCCCTCTTGCAAATGCCTATTTTCAGAAAAGTTTGCTATAATATAAGAAATAATCAAGGTGGTGGGACTATGGAAACAACGGAATTCCATGATACAATACAAGCCTTTTCTATTTTTTTATTGAATAAAGGCCGAAAGTCTTCAACCATTAAACGTTATGTTTATGACATTGAAGATTTTGGACATTGGTTAGAAAAAAACAAAAAGCTCCCTTCCAGTAATATATGGGCAACACTTTGTACAAAAGACTATGAAGATTACTTTTCAGACTTAAAAAAGAATCGACACTACTCTGAGAAAACAATGCATCGTGTATTTATTGTATTAAATAGAATGCATCATTTTCTTAACATTCCAAATCCATTAAAGAATATGGAAATTACTATTCAACCAAACCGTGCATTGCGTAATGAAGATTTCATTTCATGCGAGGAAGAAAAAAGATTAAAGTATATAGTCACTTCATTAGAAGGACTTTCAGAAAAACAACGTCCTGTTCGTCCATTATTAATGGATCGTAATATTGCCATTTTAAGTCTATTAATCGACTACGGACTATCCTTACAAGAGCTTACAGCATTAACTATGCATCACGTTCATTTTGAAACTAATACACTTTCTATTCCGGCAACCGCAGGAGTAGAAAGAACAATCCCCTTAGCAACCGAAGACAAAAAACAACTGTACACATATTATAAAAGTATTCCAGAACCAGTTCGTCCTAAATACCATAGTAATGACCCGTTGTTTGTCGCATTCGATTTTAACCGCGGAACATACAGATGGGTATATGAAAACGACGCACCAAAAGCACTAACAGAAATCGCTATCCAAAAGATGATTCGACTTGAAGTAGCAAGAGCGAATTTACGTAAAGGCATTTCTGGACAGCATTTCCGGAACACGTTTATTTTACGCCTAATAAAAAAACAAACCCCAGAGCCAGAGATCATAAAATTAGTTGGCTTCAAATCAAAAATTTCACTAAAGCGATATTATCAATACGCTGAAAATAAAAAAAACGCCCTATAATAAGGCGTTTTTTTATTTTTTCTCGAAATAATCAATTTTACTATGACCATTTAACTACTCCCTGCATCTACTATGATGAGTTTCGTTTACATCCTCATTAGAAAGGAGAGATTTAATGTCTCATTTTAACGACAATCAAAATAAATACACCAAGCCATGCTTTCCAACTAGTGCTGGACGAATCCCAACTACTCCAACGATACCAATTACTAAAGCACAAATTAGAATATTCCGCGCAATCATTAACGATTTAATAAAAATAATCCCTAAACTTTTCGCCAATCCATCCCCAAAAAACATAGAAGATCTAATAGATACATTGCACCTACTAAGCAAATTCATTTGTTTACTAGACGCTACTTCCGCTCTGAAAGCACAAGGATTCGCCATTATCAAAAACTTAATAACTATATTAAAAAATCCGACCTTCGTAGCAAGTGCTGTATTTATTGAACTTCAAAACCTAATTAATTATTTACTATACATTACCAAACTATTCCGAATTGACCCTTGCACGCTTCAAGAGCTTCTTAAATTAATAGCAGAATTACAAACCGCTCTAGTTAATTCAGCTTCGTTCGGTCAAGGACCTACTGGACCTACCGGACCTCGAGGCAACACCGGTGCTACTGGTGCCACTGGACCTCAAGGTAATACGGGCGCTACTGGACCTCGAGGCAACACCGGTGCTACTGGTGCCACTGGACCTCGAGGCAACACCGGTGCTACTGGGCCTCAAGGTAATACGGGCGCTACTGGCGCCACTGGACCTCGAGGCAACACCGGTGCTACTGGTGCCACTGGACCTCGAGGCAACACCGGTGCTACTGGTGCCACTGGACCTCGAGGTAACACCGGCGCTACTGGCGCCACTGGACCTCGAGGCAACACCGGCGCTACCGGTGCCACTGGACCTCGGGGCAACACCGGCGCTACTGGCGCCACTGGACCTCGAGGCAACACCGGCGCTACCGGTGCCACTGGACCTCGGGGCAACACCGGCGCTACTGGCGCCACTGGACCTCGGGGCAACACCGGCGCTACTGGCGCCACTGGACCTCGAGGCAACACCGGCGCTACCGGTGCCACTGGACCTCGGGGCAACACCGGTGCTACTGGCGCCACTGGACCTCGAGGCAACACCGGCGCTACTGGTGCCACTGGACCTCGAGGTAACACCGGCGCTACTGGCGCCACTGGACCTCGAGGCAACACCGGTGCTACTGGTGCCACTGGACCTCGAGGCAACACCGGTGCTACTGGCGCCACTGGACCTCGAGGCAACACCGGTGCTACTGGTGCCACTGGACCTCAAGGTAATACGGGCGCTACTGGACCTCGAGGCAACACCGGTGCTACTGGTGCCACTGGACCTCAAGGTAATACGGGCGCTACTGGCGCCACTGGACCTCGAGGCAACACCGGTGCTACTGGACCTCAAGGTAATACGGGCGCTACTGGCGCCACTGGGCCTCGAGGCAACACCGGTGCTACTGGTGCTACTGGTGCTACTGGACCTCGAGGCAACACCGGTGCTACTGGACCTCAAGGTAATACGGGCGCTACTGGCGCCACTGGGCCTCGAGGCAACACCGGTGCTACTGGTGCTACTGGTGCTACTGGACCTCGAGGCAACACCGGTGCTACTGGACCTCGAGGCAACACCGGTGCTACTGGGCCTCAAGGTAATACGGGCGCTACTGGCGCCACTGGACCTCGAGGCAACACTGGTGCTACTGGGCCTCAAGGTAATACGGGCGCTACTGGCGCCACTGGGCCTCGAGGCAACACCGGTGCTACTGGTGCTACTGGACCTCGAGGCAACACCGGTGCTACTGGGCCTCAAGGTAATACGGGCGCTACTGGCGCCACTGGACCTCGAGGCAACACTGGTGCTACTGGGCCTCAAGGTAAACGGGCGCTACCGGTGCCACTGGACCTCGGGGCAACACCGGTGCTACTGGCGCCACTGGACCTCGAGGCAACACCGGCGCTACTGGTGCCACTGGACCTCGAGGTAACACCGGCGCTACTGGCGCCACTGGACCTCGAGGCAACACCGGTGCTACTGGTGCCACTGGACCTCGAGGCAACACCGGTGCTACTGGCGCCACTGGACCTCGAGGCAACACCGGTGCTACTGGTGCCACTGGACCTCGAGGCAACACCGGTGCTACTGGTGCCACTGGACCTCGAGGCAACACCGGTGCTACTGGTGCCACTGGACCTCGAGGCAACACCGGTGCTACTGGTGCCACTGGACCTCAAGGTAATACGGGTGCTACTGGACCTCAAGGTAATACGGGTGCTCAGGGCAACACGGGCGCTACCGGTGCCACTGGACCTCGAGGCAACACCGGTGCTACTGGTGCCACTGGACCTCAAGGTAATACGGGTGCTACTGGACCTCAAGGTAATACGGGTGCTCAGGGCAACACGGGCGCTACCGGTGCCACTGGACCTCGAGGCAACACCGGTGCTACTGGTGCCACTGGACCTCAAGGTAATACGGGTGCTACTGGACCTCAAGGTAATACGGGTGCTCAGGGCAACACGGGCGCTACCGGTGCCACTGGACCTCGAGGCAACACCGGTGCTACTGGTGCCACTGGACCTCAAGGTAATACGGGCGCTACTGGCGCCACTGGACCTCGAGGCAACACCGGCGCTACGGGTATCGGAGTTACTGGACCGACTGGACCTTCTGGTGGACCAACTGGACCTACGGGGCCGACTGGTCCTCAAGGTAACACGGGCGCTACGGGTATCGGAGTTACTGGACCAACTGGACCGACTGGAATTGCCTTCCCAGTAGCAACAATTGTTGTAACAAACAACATTCAACAAACTGTACTCCAATTTAACAACTTCATTTTTCATACAGTATTTAACGCAAACAATATTATCTTCAACGGCACAGATACAGTTACTGTTATCAACGCTGGTATTTATGTAATTAGCGTATCCATCTCTACAACTGCACCAGGATGTGCTCCGCTCGGAGTAGGAATTTCAATAAATGGAGCAGTCGCAACTGACAACTTCTCTTCAAATCTAATAGGCGACTCACTTTCATTTACTACAATTGAAACGTTAGTAGCTGGCACAAATATTTCTGTCAAATCTACCCTTAGCGAAATTACAATTCCCGAAACAGGCAACACTAACATCCGACTTACTGTATTTAGAATCGCTTAAATTTCACTATTTATTGTTTATGACAAATAAAAAAAGAGCGAGAATGAACTGCACCCCAATTGTTAGACACAGTCTAACAATTGGAGGTGCAGTTTTTCTATGGCTAAATTTACAGCTGATGAAAAAATACATATCGTTCTACGTTATTTGAACGGAAATGAAAGTTATCGAGAAATTGGTAAAGCGATCGGTATAAGGGACACAGTAATTTTGAATTGGGTAAACCAATATAAGCAAAATGGTGTGGAAGCTTTTCTAAAACGGTATACAAATTACACACAACAATTTAAACTAGACGTACTAAATTATATGATTGAAAACGGTACGTCCTTATTTGAAACGGCAGCTATCTTTAACATTCCTGCCCCTTCAACGATTATTGTTTGGAAAAAACAACTCGAAACACAAGGAATCGATGCCCTTCAATCAAAGAAAAAGGGGCGTCCATCCATGAAAAAAGAGTCAAATAAACAATCAAAACAAGCACCAGTTGAAGGTTCAGTCGAAGCACTTGAAGCACGTATTAAACAGCTTGAAATGGAAAATGAGTACTTAAAAAAGTTGAATGCCTTAGTTCAAAACAAGGAAAAGTCACTAAACAAGACAAAGCGCAAGTAGTCTATGAATTAAGGCATAAATATTCGGTGAAGGCACTCGTGGAGCTAGCTGATATTCCACGAAGCACGTATTATGATTTAGTAAAGAAAATGAATCGTCCGGATTTAGATGCCGATTTGAAAGCCGAAATTAAAGCGATTTATGAGGAAAATGAAGGTCGTTATGGCTACCGTCGCATTCGTGATGAGTTGACGAATCGTGGTCAGAAAGTAAATCACAAGAAGGTTCAGCGCATTATGAAAGAGCTTGGATTAAAGTGTGTTGTGCGTATGAAAAAATATAAGTCTTATAAGGGGAAATTCGGTAAAATTGCACCAAATATTTTAGCGCGCAGTTTTCATGCAGATGCACCGAATCAAAAATGGGTAACAGACATCACAGAGTTTAAATTGTTTGGAGAGAAACTTTATTTATCACCTGTATTAGACTTGTATAATGGTGAAATTATTACATATACAATTGGCTCTAGACCGACGTATTCACTTGTTTCAGAAATGTTAGAGAAAGCATTAGAACGTTTACCTGAAAATCACCAACTATTGATACATTCAGATCAAGGGTGGCATTATCAAATGAAACAATATGTCCGTACACTTGAATCAAGAGGTATTGTGCAGAGTATGTCTCGAAAAGGAAACTGTTATGACAACGCAGTAATGGAGAATTTCTTTGGGATCATGAAGTCGGAATTCCTCTACATAAAAGAGTTTGAAAGTGTAGAGCATTTTAAAATAGAATTAGAAAAATATATAGATTATTATAATACGAAACGGATAAAGGCAAAATTAAAAATGAGCCCGGTACAATACCGGACTCACTTTTATCAAGCTGCCTAATGAAATAACCGTGTCTAACTTTTAGGGGTCACTTCAAAAACTCGCTCTTTTTTTGTTATGTACAATAATTCATTACTACTCTAATTCAATCGAAACATTTTTTTGTGGTACAAATGTAGAAATTGCATGTTTATAAATAAGCTGTTGCTTACCTTCTGTTTCCAGCAGGACTGTAAAATTATCAAATCCTTTAATTAATCCACGAAGCTGGAAACCATTTAATAAGTACAGCGTAACGAACGTATTCTCTTTACGGAGTTGATTTAAAAACTGATCTTGAATATTGATTGATTGCTTCATGTCGAATCCTCCTCTTTTTCTCTACTTACTATTATTCGACTTTAGTTGTAGCTTTCCTTCTATGTATCGTAAAATTTCTGACGTTTTTTCACCATCAGTAACATCGAACCACGCGACATCCATCTTATTACGGAACCACGTTAATTGACGTTTTGCATAACGGCGTGAATTCGTCTTTAATTGTGATACCGCTTCTTCTAAAGATACACGATTCTCAAAATAATCATATATCTCTTTATAACCAATCGCTTGAATAGATTGACAATCTCGCACTCCTCTTTCATGTAGACCTTTTACTTCTTCTAATAAACCTTGTTCAATCATTAGGTTAACACGTAAGTTAATGCGATCGTATAGCATTTCTCGATCCATTGTCAAGCCAATTAATGAAACATCGTACAGTAACTCATTTTCTTGTTTTTCGAGCTGGTTACTCATTTTTTCACCCGTCGTGTGAAAAATTTCTAACGCCCGAATAACACGCCTTACATTATTGGCATGAATACGCTCCGCACTTTCTGGATCTACTTCTTGCAACTTTTTATGTATATATTCCACACCGCGTTCTAATGCTAATTTTTCCATCTGTTCTCGGTATGTAGCGTCCCCAGCCTCATCTGTAAACTGGTAATCGAATAGAACAGATTGTATATAGAGACCGGTTCCACCAACAATAATTGGTAATTTCCCGCGCTCAGTAATTTCTCGAATGCACTTACGGACACGTTCTTGAAATTCCGCCACAGAAAATGAATCTTCCGGATCTTTTATATCAATCATATAATGCGGAATTCCGTCCATCTCATCTGTCGTCACCTTTGCAGTCCCGATATCCATCGTACGATAAATTTGCATGGAATCACCACTAATAATCTCACCATTCAACGCTTTTGCAAGATCGATACTTAATTTCGTCTTCCCGACAGCAGTTGGCCCAATGATGACAGCAACTTTTTCACGTTGCACTTCTCCCATATCATTCAACTCTCTTTATGTAATATACTCCATCTATTGATTATACCCAATCTTACCAATTTTAACGGCATGATTGCAAGTTCTTTGAATCTAGTACATGAAATTATACATAAAAAAAGAGCATAGCTTGTCCAATTCTGCATATACATGATAAAAAATAGCTCGGGAGAGGGTGCAGTGACTATGAAACAAGCGACTATCGATTTTCCATTATTAATAAAAGACCTTATTTTAGCTACCGCTACAAAAGAACAAAATTGTTCACAAGAAGAATTATATTTCGCACTAAATTGTTTACTACGTTCCTTTCATTCTACTCTTCAAGAAACAGCGTTACATCCAGAAAATAAAAATACAGAGTATATGCAAACTCAATTTTGCACCGCGTATAAAATTATTACAGGTAAAACAATTTACCCTTTTCAATAATTCTTATAAAAAAAGCGGCCGCTTAGACATTTTCAAGCAGCCGTTTTTTATTTTAATACATTATTTTATAACTTTCACTTTAACGGATTTACGACCCCAACTATCAGCAGTGCTATCTGAACCAACTAAAACGTCAATACGGTTTCCTTTAATCGCGCCACCAGTATCTCCAGCAATTGCTTCTCCATATCCTTCCACCCACACTTTTGATCCTAGAGGAATTACTTTCGGATCAACAGCAATAACTTTCATATTTGGATTTGCTGTTAAATCATGCCCCATCGCAGTTAACACACGACCACCATATGTGCCATTTTCACTCGGATTAGCTGTGTAAGCTGTCGCTTCTACTGTTATTTCACGACCAGCAGGTGCACTTGTTTCAGTAGATTTCGCCACTGGCTTAGCTGCCGGCTTCGCTTGTGCTACTGGTTTACTTGATGCCCCACTTTTAACAGATTCTTTTCCGTTAACTGCCGTATCATTTTTAGCCGGAGTTTTCTCCTTAACTGATGCATCATTTTTAACCGCCGTTTTCACCTTAGTTGGTGCTTCATCTTGAGCTGGAACTTCTTTTCTTTCAATAACAGGTGCTGTACCTGTTAAAAATGGTACGTGAACATACGCCGCTTTCCCACCATATTCGAATTGTAACCATTCGTTTTGTACTTGATTTGTCGTTTCAATCAAGTCATCTTTTTTAAGCGTACCAAGAATTTCTGAATCAGTATTCGCTCCAGCACGAACGTTTAATACATTTGCTGTTACATAATAAGAACTTTTCGTAAACTCAGCACTTACAAACGCTTCTTTGCCATCTAATTTAATTTTGGACCATCCGTTTTCTGTATTTATAACATCTAATTTATTTCCACTTAACATTTTACCTACAAGCTTTGATTCTACAGTTGGGTTTTCTCTAACGTTTAATACATCTGTTGTTACAATCGTTTCCGCTTTAGCAGAACCTGCAAAAATCCCAAGACCAAAAACTGCTGCTGTTGCTATACCTAATAATTTTTTCATGAATAGCCTCCATTTGCTTTGTTTTCGTGTTCTCATTATAGCAACAGTTTTTTGTAGAATTTCGAAAATCACACAATTACAAAGCATTCGTAATAAACGATTAATGATTTGTAACATAAATTTCCATATTAAAGAATTGCATTTCTACCAAAATTAGCAATAGTTTTCATATATTTCTCACAAATTAGTATAAGAATTTTTTTCCAGAAAAAATTACAGTATTACTTTTTTGTTACAAAAAAATCACTTTTCATTACATCTTTTACCAAAATCCATCATAATCCAATTATTAAATTACTTTTTGTAATGAAAAAGGAACAACTCCTATTAGCTGTCCCTTTTTATCTTTTATTTAACTTTCTTCTTCCAAACACCTATCATAATAGCTGAAACAATCGTCCCAATTAATATAGAGAAAATGTATAGCAACGGTTTATTCACTAATGCGATAACAAACAATCCACCATGCGGTGCCGGCAATGTAATTTGGAATAACATAGATAAGGCACCCGCGATACTTGAACCAACAACACAACTTACTATTACTCGAACTGGATCGGCAGCTGCAAATGGAATCGCACCTTCTGTAATAAACGAAGCTCCCATAATATAATTTGTTAAACCAGATTTACGTTCCGCTTCTGTAAATTTTGTTTTAAAGAATGTGGTTGCTAATGCAATCGCAAGTGGTGGTACCATACCACCAGCCATAACTGCTGAGTGCACTCCAAAATTCTGTGCTTCTATGGCAGCAATACCAAATGTAAATGCCGCTTTATTAATTGGACCCCCCATATCAATTGCCATCATACCACCTAAAATAAGGCCTAATAATATAGCATTTGTACCACTCAAACCATTTAACCATCCTGTTAACATTTCATTTAATGCTACTACAGGCGGGTTTACTACTTTTTGCATAACAACTCCTGTAATCAACAATCCAAAGACTGGATATAACAAAACAGGTTTAATTCCTTCTAACTGTACTGGTAATCCTGAAAATAATCTTTTCAACCCTAAAACAACATATCCAGCTAAGAAACCAGCAATTAATCCACCTAAAAATCCAGCATTCGCTTGTGCTGCTAAAAATCCACCAACAACACCAGGCATAAAACCAGGACGATCAGCAATAGAGCTTGCGATAAATCCAGCTAAAATTGGTACAAGGAATAAAAACGCACCTGTTTCTCCACCGCCAATAGCCATTAATATTTCAGCAATAGGACCTTTTGCCTTAATTCCACCGAACATAAACGCTAGCGCGATTAAAATCCCGCCACCAACAACGAATGGAAGCATATTACTTACACCGCTCATTAAATGCTTATAAATTCCCAGCCCTTTTTCTCTCTCTACACTTTCTGCCTTCCCATCCTTTTTTACACCCTTAAAGATTGGTGCATCTTGTTTTACAGCTCGATTAAGAAGGATTTCAGTTTTTCTAATGCCATCAGCGACCGGCACTTGAATGACATGTTTTCCAGCAAAACGGTTCATTTCTACTTGTTTATCTGCCGCAACGATAATCGCTGTTGCACGTTCAATATCCTCTTTCGTTAAACCATTCTTTATACCTGTTGATCCGTTCGTTTCAACTTTAATGGCTATACCTAACTCTGCTGCTTTTGCTTTTAAACTATCCGCAGCCATATATGTGTGAGCGATACCAGTTGGACAAGCTGTAACAGCTAATACGTACGGTTCATTCCCTTCTGGCTTTGCTACTTCAACTTCTTCTTCTTTTTCATTCTCTTTTTCATCAAATAAACGAAGAAGTTCCTCTTCATCCTTTGCTTCTAATAATTGTTTACGAAAACCTTCATCCATTAATAATGTAGATAGACGCGACAACGTTTCTAAATGAGTATTATTCGCCCCTTCACTTGCAGCAATCATAAAGAATAAATGTGCAGGCTGTCCGTCAAGCGATTCATAGTTGATACCGCTTACACTTCTACCAAAACAAATTGCTGGTTGCTTAACAGCTTTCGTCTTCGCATGAGGTATAGCAATACCTTCACCAATTCCTGTTGTACTTTGTGACTCCCGCTTTAAAATAGCTTCTTTAAATTCAGCTTTATTATTTAAACGATTAGCACCATTTAATTTCTCAACTAATTCATCTATGACAGCTTCTTTATTTGAAGCTGTCATATTCATAATGACTGTATCCCTTTTTAATAGTTCTGTAATTTTCATATGTTGCTTCCCCCTATCGCTTAACTACAACTACTTGCGACAACAATTCTTCTACTTTTTCCTTTGTACATAAATCTGCTGAAAATGCTGTTGCACTCCCCGTTGCAACACCATATTGAAATGCTTTTTCAATATCTTTTGTCTGTTCATATTTACCTACAAATCCTGCAACAAGGGAATCTCCTGCCCCAACTGAATTAATTACAACACCTTTTGGAACAGTTGCTTCATATATACCTTCTGTCGTAAATAATAAAGCTCCATCTCCTGCCATTGATACGATAACGTGCTCTACACCTTGTTCGATTAATTTTCTTCCATACGGTAAAATGGCTTCTACTGTTGAAAGCTCCACTCCGAATAACTCACCAAGTTCATGATGATTTGGCTTTATTAAAAATGGCTTATTTTTAGTTACATACTGCAGTGCACTTCCACTTGCATCTACTACTACACGAATACCTTTTTCGGCTCCAAACGCTGCGATTGATTCATAAAAGGTAGTTGGAATAGAAGAAGGTACACTTCCAGCTAGTACAACACAATCTCCAGATTGCATACTTTCGATTTTTTTCATCAATTGTTCAAATTGCTCATTTGTCACAATAGGACCTTGTCCATTTAACTCTGTTTCTTCTTGCCCTTTTATTTTCACATTAATTCGAGAATCTCCATCTACTTGGACGAAGTTCGTTGTTACACCTTCACCATGCAATACATCTTTAATAAATTGACCAGTAAATCCACCCGTAAATCCAAGCGCTACATTTTCAACACCTAAACGATGAAGAACACGAGAAACATTAATCCCTTTTCCTCCAGGAAACTTCATATCTTTCTCTGCTCGGTTTACTGTTCCTAAATCGAAAGAATTAACTTGTACTACATAATCAATAGATGGGTTTAAAGTAACTGTATAGATCATTGTTTATCAGCCTCAATTACATTGGTTTGTCTTTTATATTTTTCTAAATCAATTTCTAAATGGTTTGTAATAATGCTTGCATCTTCAACATTTGCAATTTTCGCAAACGCAACTTCTGAAAATTTACTTTCATCAATTAAGAAATACCCTTCGTTCGCTAATGTTAATGCCATTTGTTTCAAGAGTGCTTCTTCTGGATCTGGCGTTGTATACCCTAACTGTTCATGTACACCATTAGCTCCTAAAAAACATTTATCAAAACGATACTTCTGCATACTTTCCTGTGCCATAGCACCAATTAAAGCTTTCGTCCTACCCTTCATCATCCCGCCTAATAAATACGCACAAATATTATTTTCAACTAAGGCTTCAATATGCATAAGTCCATTCGTTACGACAGTAACATCTTTGTTTATTAAAAATGGAATCATTTCAAATGTTGTACTTCCTGCATCTAAATAAACGCAATCCCCTTGTTCAACAATACTAGCCGCATACTTGGCAATTTGTTGTTTTATTTGAATGTTTTTGGATGATTTTTCAATCATCGTGGGCTCCTGTCCTTTTCCTGTTAAAACAGAGGCACCACCATGAACTCTTTTTAATAACCTTTGTTTTTCCAATTGTGCTAAATCACGACGAATTGTCGACTCAGAGCTTTCTGTTCTTTCCACTAATTGCTGTAATTTAACCACTTTTTGTTCTTTTACAAGTTGTAGTATCATTTGATGACGTTCAGGAGTTAACATCTTCTTCACCTCTTCTTTGATTACAGTATAATGAAAACGATCACAAAATTCAACCACAAACAACCAAAAATAATCATTAACAATCACATTCGGTTATAAACAACAAAAAAGAAACCTATTTGATACAACAATCAAATAGGTTTCTTCTCTCGCTTCACTTATAAAGAAGCTTTATAAATTGCAAGAACATCATCTTTATTTAATTTTTTAAAGTTACCGAATTCACCATAAGCCATCGCTTTATCCGCCATTAAGTCAATTTCACTTTCTCTAATAGCGTAATCAGCTAATGTTACTGGCGCTTCAATCGAAGTCCAAAATTGACGTAATGCCTCAATTCCCTCTAATGCAATCTCTTTATCGGTCTTCCCATCTGTTTCTACATCGAATACACGAATAGCGAACTGTTTAAAACGACTTATATTTTCATCTACAACATGCTTCATCCAGTTCGGGAATAAAATCGCAAGGCCACCCCCATGTGGTATATCATGAACAGCAGAAACTGCATGCTCAATATTATGAGTTGCCCAATCTCCTCTTACTCCCATCGCTAAAATGCCGTTTAACGCCATCGTTCCGCAATATAATATTGTTTCCCTATGCTCATAATTTTCTAAATTACTTAAAAGCTTAGGAGCTGTTTCAATGACTGTTCTTAAAACAGATTCACAATAACGATCTTGTAGTTCTGTATTTGTTCCATGATGGAAATATTGTTCTAATACGTGTGACATAATATCTACCATACCGTAAATTGTTTGATCTTTCGGTACAGACGCAGTATGAACTGGATCTAAGATTGAAAACTGAGGGAATGTAACTGGACTGCCCCAGCCGTACTTTTCATTCGTTTCCCAGTTTGTAATTACAGAGCCTGCATTCATTTCAGAACCTGTTGCCGCAAGAGTGAGTACAGTACCGAACGGTAACGCCTCGCTAGCAAATGATTTTTTCGTTACAATATCCCATACATCTCCATCATATTTACTACCAGCAGCAATCGCTTTCGTACAGTCGATTACACTTCCTCCGCCAACCGCTAAAATAAATTCGACTCCATTGTCTTTACAAATTTGAATCCCTTTCTTTACTGTTGATAAACGAGGATTCGGTTCAACACCCGTCAACTCAAACACTTCCGCATTTATATCCTTTAAAATAGAAATTACATTATCATAAATACCGTTTCTTTTAATACTTCCTCCTCCATATACGAGAAGAACTTTTTTACCGAACTGTGGAATTTCAGTTTTTAACTGCTCTAATTGTCCTTTACCAAAAATAAGTTTTGTTGGATTACGAAATACAAAATTTTGCATATACCTTTACCATCCCTTCCATATGAAAAGCAACTATACTTTTGTATACCACACTTTTTTAATTTCACAAACAAATTTGCTTAACAAAAAAATCCCAGCCTTAAAGGCTGAGATTTTTTATTGATAATAAGGCGAGATCATTAAGTAAACAATAACACCAGATAAACTTACATATAACCAAATCGGCATCGTCCAACGTACAATTTTACGGTGACGTGTTAATTGATTCGTAAAACCAAATACTAGTGCGAACAATGCAAGTGGTACAATAATCGCCGCAAGGATAATATGTGTAATTAAAATGATGAAATACACATATTTAATGAATCCTTCTCCACCGAAATGTGTTGCTGGTGCTAAGTAATGGTACGATAAATACGAAACACAAAATAGTAAAGTCGTTGTAAATGCTGCCAGGATAAAACCACGGTGCATTTTCACATTCTTTTTAATAATAGAGAATAAAGCTGCTAATAAAAATACAAACGTAAAACTATTAAAGATTGCATTTAACATTGGTAAAATTGTTACATCAAAATGTACTTCTCCTTCATAGCCAACAGGTCCAAAGAACAAAAATAATATAATCGCATTTACAATTACAGAAAGCGTTATCACAATAGGAGCATAGCTTTTCTGATTTGTTGATTGATCCACCAAAATGGTCACTCCCTCTTCCTTCAAATATGTATACGTAACCTCACTATTTTAACATATTATTCACAGTGTAAATGTGACAATAGTTTGACACAGCAAGACAAGGCAAAGAAAAAATCCTTCTTAATAAAACTTCTTAAGAAGGATTTTATCGCTTTATTATTTAAATAGCAATGCAATTAGTTTTTGTTAAAAAACGTATTGCTATACGCTTGATATATTTCAGACACTTGATATCCCATTAGTGAAATTGCTGTTAATGAAAAGAAACCAATCATAAGAAATCGAAACCACATATAAATCTCCTCCTTGTATTTAGCTTAAAAAACGTTAGCTATCTTACAAGTTAAGTGGCACTCTTCTTCATCACTTTCTTTCCTCTTCACAATCGCTGTTATAAAACGAATCATAAAGAATATAACAAAAGGAATTTGTTTATCATTTATATTGGCATAGTTTGGTAACGGCTCTCTTTGCAAATCGAACGGAGATGAGAAGGAATAGAACATACCTTGCTCTTCCATATATACGATTACAATCTTCATACAAAATACTATCCCGAGAAACGAAACAATATCTTGCCATTCTGTCGTATATAACAGGTTATACAGCTCTAATACGTACTCTTCCATCGTCATCCCCCCTTCCTTTTTTATCATTTTGCTCTCCTTCATATAAAAAGTCAAGAAAAAAGTTTATTTTCACTATGCTAATAGTAATTACTTGTTTCTTTACTTATATATGAATCTTTTCTAGCAATGATTGGATATACCATTCTTCGAAAACAAGATATCATAGGAAGTTCGATAGCCGAATTCATGCTATAGGTAAAATAATATGTGACGTCAAGAACAAGGCGCTAAAACATCGGAACACGAATCTGTACGGTATGCTGATAGTACCTAGCTCACGAACCTATATGGTCTGTCGTGAGAGTGGTGATGGCACACCGCAATCTTGCACGTCAGCGATACCAGAAATAGACTTCTCCTTTGGTAACAAGAATCCCACTGACATTAGTCAACTTGCCCCTTTAAGGGTGGGAGTGTCAAATAACCTATTGTTGTTTTTTATTTATGCAAATTACTTTGTCGTATTCACATCTAAAGTTTTAAGAGATTCTTTTCCATCTCTCAAATAACTATTTACGAGACTTAAAAGTAACTTCCCACCAACCAACATCGCACGTTCATCAAAATCAAATTGAGGATGATGATGTTGGTATGTTGCTCCTATTTCTTCATTACCCGCACCTGTAAAGAAAAATGCTCCTGGAACATGTTCTAAATAATATGCAAAATCTTCTCCACCCATAATCGGTGGTACTTCAATAACTCTGTCTCTTCCAAGATCACGTTTCGCAATCTCCATAAAATGACTCGTTTCATCTAAATGATTTATTAATATTGGATAACCGCGTTTATATTGAATATTAACTTCAGCATGAAGAGACTGACAAATCCCCTCAACAACTCGTTTAAATTCCTTCTCCATAAATTCTCTCACTTCAGGATTTAACGTCCGAATTGTCCCTGTAAATGTAGCAGTATCCGCAATAATATTATCTGCTTGACCAGCATGGAATGTACCAACTGTTAATACAGCAGATTGCAACGGATCTACTTTTCTACTAACTAAAAGTTGCAATTGATTAATAACTTGTGTTGCAACGATAATGGCATCTACAGTATGATGCGGCATACCGCCGTGACCGCCTCTCCCTTGAATCTTCACTTCAAAAGTATCAGCTGCGGCCATCATTGCTCCAGCTTTCGCCCCAACAATTCCTACAGGCATTTGAGAAGATAAATGTGTGCCAAAAACAACATCTACTCCTTCTAAACAACCATCCTCAATCATAGCAATTGCCCCACCAGGTTCTTTCTCTTCTGCATGTTGATGAATAAGGACTATTTTTCCTGAAAGTTGGTCTCTGTTTTCACTTAATATTTTTGCGACTCCTAAAAGTGTTGCTGTATGTCCATCATGGCCACAAGCGTGCATTACGCCAGGAATCTTTGATTTATATGAAACTTGCTTTTCATCTTGAATAGGTAGTCCATCAAAATCAGCACGCAACGCGATCGTCTTCCCAGGTATTCCACCTTCAATTACGCCGATTACCCCTCTTCCCCCGACATCTGTTTTCACATCAATATGAAAACTTTTTAAGATTTCAGCTATTTTTTTCGGTGTTTCTATTTCTTGAAACGATAGCTCTGGGTATTGATGAAAATCTCTTCGCCACGAAACCATTTGGTTATATAAACTTTCCAATTCTTTATGCCATGTTTCTATCATAAAAATTCCCCTTTCTTTTTAACACTTCAAACAAAAAAATACACAATATTCTGTATTTAATCAATAAAAAAAGAGAACTTTCTTTAAAAGTACTCTTAATTCTCCAAAATATAAAACGTTCTACTTTAGTTACTACTTTGCTTCAATACAAAAACTGAAAGTTCAGGTACACTCCAAAATCTAACAGGCATTCGCGTCGTCCCAATACCGCGATTTACATATAAATGTAATGGCTTACTCTTTCCTTCTAATTCATACATTCCTTCAACATACTTCTCTGCTAATTTTGTGGTAATTAAAGGACCTACAAAAGGAATCTGAACTTGTCCTCCGTGACTATGTCCTGAGATTTGAAAATCAACTGGATAACAAGCTACTTTGTCTACAACATCAGGCTCATGTACTAATAACATATTGAAATCTTGTTGTCTTAAGTTTTTTAAAGTCGAGTCTATTTGTGGTTTCCCTAATAAGAAATCATCCAAACCTGATATTGTAATATACTTGCCATTTTCCACCTTAATTTTCTGCACGTCATTTACTAAAACAGAAAAACCCGCTTCCTCCATGTGCCTTTTGTAGAATAAACTACCGCCCCCGCCTCTATCATGATTCCCAAACACAGCATACTTTCCGAGAGGAGCATGAATTTTCCTCAAAATTTCTTTCGCCTCTTCTCTTTCCTCATTATAAGATCCGAACTTATCTATTAAATCACCTGTAAAAACTACTATATCTGGACGTAACTCATTCATTTTCTCAACCAAATTATCTAGTTGCTTCAGTGTAAACTCTGGCCCTAAATGCACATCTGAGAATTGCAATATCTTTTTATTGTTAAACTCTTTAGGAATCGTAGGAGCTTCTATTTCATTCCACGTGACCGATACTAATCTTCGTTCTATTTCTGTTGCATAGAAATACAAGCTTATTGGAATCATTAATATACTTATGAAACTAATAATAAATTTCTTTACGATTGATTTTTTCCGCTCTTTTTTTACATGATGCGTATTCATATTTTCACCTCTAGATGTACTTTAAAACCTTTTTGTTACATTGATGTGACAACATGAAAAAGCATTGGCTATATTCGATTTTATTCCTATCTCGATTTGACAAATTTATACAGAATCCATAACATATTTTTATAATACATATATTTTTAAAATTGTTTCTTCTATTTGTCCATCACAATATTTATGGAGGGGTTATTCATGTCTGTATTTACACCAGAAGAAATTACGGAACTTGCTGCTAATTCCGGAAGAAAAAAAGCTCATTTATCATTACTCCCTATGCTAATTCTCGGTTTTTTTGGTGGTGCTTTCATAGCATTAGGGTATTTACTCGATATTCATGTTATTGGGACAATGCCAAAATCTTGGGGATCATTTACTAGTTTTCTAGGTGCTGCTGTCTTCCCTATCGGTCTTATACTCGTTATTCTTGCGGGCGGTGAATTAGTAACTGGCAACATGATGACCGTTTCAATGGCTTGGCTTCACAAAAAAATTGACTTATTTCACTTACTACGAAATTTAGTTATTGTTACATTTAGCAATTTCATAGGTGCTGTATTCATTGCTTATTTTTTCGGTCATATCGTCGGATTAACGGAGGGAGCTTTTTTAGCGAAAACAGTTTCTATTGCACAAGCTAAACTACAAGATACACCACTACAAGCCTTCATTTCTGCAATCGGATGCAATTGGCTCGTTTGTTTAGCTGTTTGGCTCAGTATGGGAAGTAAAGAATTTATCGGAAAGATTGTCGGTATTTGGTTCCCAGTTATGACTTTTGTTGCGATTGGATTTCAACACGTTGTAGCCAATATGTTTGTCATCCCAGCTGCAATTTTTTCTGGTCATTTAACTTGGGCTGAATATTTTCCGAACTTCATTTTTGTTTTCTTTGGAAATTTAGTAGGAGGTATGTTATTTGTAGCACTACCTTATTTCATATCTTATAATAAGAAACTACCTTCCCATAAAGAGAAGACCGCAATAGATAACAAATCTATATCCGCTTAAATTGAATGTCTATAAAATAGTCCTAAAAAATATTACAAATTTCATTTTTTTCGTGAATATATCTACGTACACTTGTTCTCGAATGTTTTATACGTTATAATAACAACTTAAATAGCATTATTTACATATGAGGTGAAAAACATGAATAAAACAGAATTAATTAAAAACGTAGCACAAAATGCTGAGATTTCTCAAAAAGAAGCTACTGTAGTTTTACAAACTGTAGTAGAATCAATCACTAACTCTTTAGCTGCTGGCGAAAAAGTACAACTTATCGGATTCGGTACATTTGAAGTTCGCGAAAGAGCTGCTCGTACAGGCCGTAACCCACAAACGGGTGAAGAAATGCAAATCGCAGCTTCTAAAGTACCTGCTTTTAAAGCTGGTAAAGAACTAAAAGAAGCTGTAAAATAATGAAAAATAGCCTTCTCATTTATGAGAAGGCTATTTTTTTCATTATATAATTAATAAAAATCTGACCATTATGCTGCTTATTTTGTTCCTTTATGCAAATATAACCTTTACTTTCAAAGAAAGGTTTTGCTGTAATACTTGCCTCTGTATATATATCCCTATGTTCTAGCTTCATTACTTCTTTTTCTAACTTTTGTAATATATAAGAAGCTATCCCTTTCCCTTGATAATCTTTATGTGTAAACAAACGATTTATGTAATGTTCATCATTATAATCTCCAAATCCAACTATCACACCGTTGTTATCCGCTACATAACTAATATTCTTTTCTAAAGACTTTAGCCAACTTTCTCTATTTAGTCGCTTTGGTGCCCATGCCTGTAGCTGTAACGTATTATAATCTTGTGCATTAACCGTATGAACCGTTTCATAGAACAATTGTAATACTTGCTCTAAATCCTCTTTCTGGAATGTTCTAATTTTAATATCTTTAAACATATGTAAAACTCCTTATCAAACTAACTCTTCTATTTCGGTTATCCGGATAATTATTTCGTGTTTATTTTTGAAACAGTTTCTTCCACTATATAAGATTCACTACTTTTGCTCTTTCTATATTATATCGATCTTTCCTTCTAAACGAACAATAAACAATACTTATACAAAGTATTGTTTATTGTAAAAAAGCATATTAAATTCGTTTTATAGCTGAAAGTGTTTAAGATTTCAATTTAACTCTTTGCAATCTTAATGCATTTAATACGACTGATACAGAACTAAACGCCATCGCTGCACCTGCAACCCAAGGAGCTAAGAAACCGAGCGCCGCAATTGGAATTCCTAGGCCGTTATAAGCTAATGCCCAGAATAAATTTTGCTTAATATTTCTAATCGTCATTTTACTCATGAAAATTGCATCAGCAATACTATTTAAATCGCCACGGATTAACGTAATATCCGCTGCTTCCATCGCTACATCTGTTCCTGTTCCAATTGCCATTCCAATGTCCGCTGTAGCAAGAGCAGGAGCATCATTAATTCCATCTCCAACCATAGCCACTTTCTTACCACTAGCTTGAAGTTTCTTCACTTCTTCTGCTTTTCCTTCTGGTAATACTTCTGCAATTACGTGATCAATACCAACTTGCTTTGCAATTGCCTGAGCAGTTTGTGTATTATCTCCTGTAATCATAACGACATCTAGACCCATTTTCTTAAGTCTTGCAATTGCTGCTTTTGAAGTATCCTTTACAGTATCTGCAACAGCAACAATTCCAGCATATTCCTTATCTATCGCTATAAGCATTGCCGTTTTTCCTTCTCGCTCTAGTTCTTCCATCGCTTTAGAAACTTCTTCAATATCAATATTAAACTTCTTCATTAATCGGCGTGTACCAATTAATAACTGTTTCCCTTCTACAACCGACTCAATACCAAAGCCAGGAATTGCTTCAAACGTTTCTGAACTTGGGATATCAATTCCCTTTTCTTTAATTCCTTCTACAATTGCTTCTGCAAGTGGATGTTCAGAATTTCTTTCTGCTGCACCAACTAATTTTAATATTTCCTTCTCATCAAATCCATCTGCCACAATTATATCAGTTAATACCGGTTTTCCATTTGTCACTGTACCCGTTTTATCTAAAATAATAGTATCTAATCTGTGCGTCGCTTCTAAATGCTCTCCACCTTTAAATAAAATACCGTATTCAGCTGATCTTCCTGATCCCGCCATAATAGATGTAGGTGTTGCAAGACCTAATGCACATGGACAAGCGATAACAAGCACTGCTATCATTTTCTCAAGTGCTCCTCCAAAATCACCAGGTGTAACAAATATCATCCATACCGCAAATGTGATTATAGCAATCACAACTACAACAGGTACGAAAATACCTGAAATTTGATCAGCTACCCTTTGAATAGGAGCTTTCGAACCTTGAGCCTCTTCCACTACTTTAATAATTTGAGCTAATGCAGTGTCTCTTCCTACCTTAGTTGCCTTAACTTTTAAAAATCCATTTTTATTCATTGTAGAACCGTTTACTACATCCCCAATTGTTTTATCAACTGGAATACTCTCGCCTGTTAACATCGATTCATCTATCGCTGATTTTCCTTCTACAATTTCTCCATCTACTGGGATTTTTTCACCAGGTTTAACATAGACAACATCACCAGCTACCACTTCTTCGATTAAAATTTTCATTTCTGTGCCATCTCGCACAACTGTGGCAGTTTTCGCTTGTAATCCCATCAACTTTTTAATAGCTTCTGATGAACGCCCTTTTGCTTTCGCCTCAAATAATTTACCTAAAATAATTAAAGTAATAAGTACCGCGCTCGTTTCAAAATATAAATCTGTCATATGTTCTGAAGAACCAATTGATTGAATACTTAAATAAACACTATAGAAATAAGCTGCGGACGTTCCAAGTGCCACAAGAACATCCATGTTTGCACTTTTATTGCGTAACGCTTTATAAGCACCAATATAAAACTGGCCTCCAATTATAAACTGTACTGGAGTTGCAAGGGCCAGCTGCACCCATGGGTTCATAAGCATATCAGGTAAATAAATAAAAGATGTAAATGAAAAATGACTCACCATTGCCCACAATAACGGAAATGATAAAATAAACGAAAAAATAAACTTCTTCTTTTGTCGCTCAATTTCTTTTAAGCGGTGATCTGTTGATGAATCTTGCTCATCCGATTTCACTTCTAATTTATATCCTAATTTTGTGATTGTACTCTTCATCTCATTTACACTGATTTCATTAGGGTTAAAGTCTACTGTAGCTGATTCTAAAGCGAAATTTACTGTCGCCTTGTTCACACCATCTAGTTTATTTAAACGCTTTTCCACTTTATTCGCACACGCTGCGCATGTCATTCCCGAAACGGTAAACTCCGCTTTATCACTTACAATGCCATATCCTAACGATTCAACTTTTTCTTTAAATTCTTTCGGATTTGTTTTAGTTGGATCGTACAAAATTTTCGTTTTTTCAAGTGCAAAATTCACATTTGCATCCTGCACACCTTCTACTTTTTTAAGACCTTTTTCAATTCTATTTGCACATGCTGCACATGTCATGCCTGATATTTGGAGATTGGCCTCTTTTTGTTCATTCATGTCTCTCACCTCTATATACCCTTATAAGGTATAATTTTTAGCAAAATAAATCGTACTCCATATAAAGTACGATTTATTTCCATATTAAAAATTATTATTGAACATCATAGCCTTGATCTTCAATTACAGCAACGATATCTTTTAATGTTACAACTGATGAGTCGATAGTAACTTCAACAGTTCCTTCTGCTAATTGAACTTTTACTTGTTCAACGCCGTTTAGTTCTTTCACATTACTTTCAATAGAATTTACACAATGCCCACAAGACATACCCTCAACTTTTAATGTTAACTGTTCCATTTAAAATCCTCCTCTTGTTTCTTCATTGTTTGTTAATCACAACTACATCTTACCATACCCCCCTAAGGTAATCAATGGTTTTATATAATGATTTAAAAATTTTTCTAAAACCTTTATTTTCTCTTTATTCCACGCATCAATTTTTATACCATCTGTCCATACCCCATATATGTATAAAGAAAAACCAAGCCAGTCAAATACTAGCTTGGTTTTTACGCTTTTGAAAAACGTTCAAAAACGGTCATTAATTCTTCAATTGCTTCGTCACCATTCCCGTTTTTAATAGCTCCTGAAACACAATGATTTGTATGATTCTTTAAGACGCCCATTCCTACTTTTTTCATCGCTGCATTGATCGCTGAAATTTGCACTAGAATATCAACACAATAACGATCATTTTCAATCATATTTTGAATTCCACGAACTTGTCCTTCAATTCTCTTCAATCTATTTATAATTTGCTCTTTTTCTTTTTCTGATCTATGCATAGCCGTTGTTTCCTGCTCTTTATGATCCATATTATCACCTTCTTAAAGTTTCTCTTCATCCAATAAAAACAAATACTTTTTACGAGTATACCAATTATAGCATTAAATATCTATGTAATGATACCCTATATGAGTATCTTATCTTTATATGATTATTCTTAACAAATACTTAGCTTCTCAATCCCAATTATCATTATACCCTTTCCCATTTTTCAAAAAAACAATGAAATCTCCCACTAAAACTCAATAAAAAAAGCCTCAATCATCACAAATTTGAATTGAGACTTTTTTTCTTTCTATTATATATACATCTATTGTTGATCACATAATTTTGTGTCATTAACTACAGAAGTTCCTTCAACGGTAACTGTATGAAAACAATCATTTACACGAACTGTAACAACATTATCTTGTCGATCAATAATATGATATTCATTAAATTCTTTATTTAGAGCACTACGAATTTGTTCTCCTTCATAAATTGGAATACCGTGTGATAAAACCCAAATAAGCCCAGCGATAGCAAGAATAGTTTTCATACGACCTACCTCCTTGAGAATAAAGTGAACTTTTAATCAGTGGTGTTTTCAGCCCTACTGATTATTAGTTGAATCAATTGGGCTATTATGCGGGATAAGTTCATTTCGTTTATAGTATGTTTATGCTAATTGTGACGGAATTGTGACAACTTTTTGTCTCTTTAGACGAAAAGTTGAAACAAAACTTTCAAAAAGGACAATTCTACTTACGTGAACAAAAAGGCTATGGAGAATTTCCTCCATAGCCTTTTTGTTCAATTTTATTAAACGACCATTTCACTATGCTTAATCTTAAGCGTTTCGATTTGAATTGTAGCATGTTCAATATGGAACTCCTGTTTTAACATAGTAATAATATTTTGAAGCACTTCTTGATCGTCCTGTTTTTTATCGATCATTACATGGACACTTAATGCATCTAATCCTGATGTAATTGTCCAAATGTGGAGATTGTGTATATCACGTACACCCTCTACTTCTTTAATAGCTTGCTTAACTTGTTCTATCTCAATTGAAACAGGTGTACCCTCCATAAGTATATGAATGGAATGTTTTGTTACTCCCCATGCACTCTTTAAAATTAATAGCGCTACAAACACTGAAATAATTGGATCTGCAATATACCATGAAAATAACGACATAAGTGCACCAGCTACTACCGCACCAACTGAACCTAAAGCATCTCCAAGAACATGTAAATATGCGCTACGTAAATTGACGTTATTTTTCACATCACCTTGTCTCATAAGAGCCCATGCACTAATTAAATTTGCTAGTAAACCAATTGATGCGATTAACATCATCGGACCACTTGCTACAGTTGGTGGTTCAAAAAACCTTCCAATCGCTTCCCACACGATAAGTCCAGCTACAACAAATAATGTAATACCATTAATTAATGCCGCCAATATTTCAAAACGATAATATCCATACGTTTTTGTAGAAGTAACAGTTCTAGCTGCTAATCCAATGGCAATTAAACTTAATAATAACGAACTCGTATCACTTAACATATGTCCTGAATCAGATAATAAGGCTAAACTATTTGTAACTAGTCCTCCAAAAAATTCAAGAAACATAATAATTGCCGTAATTACTAATGCCGTAATTAAACCTTTCTTATTCCCTTCTCTACTCTCTTCAAAATGATGATGTCCGTGGGAATGCCCGTGAGTATGCCCATGATGTTGGTGACCGTGATGATGTCCCATATAAATTCCTCCTTTTAATCTTGTTTTATCTTTAATAATTCTTCTATTGAATTTTCACTTTATTTATAAACGGCTCTTTTCTTACTTGAATTGAACTTGTTGGACAGCCGTCACTAGCTGCCAACATTGCTTTCAAGAAAATTTTTGGGATTCCCATTATTCCTTCATTGTTATCTAATACACCAAATGATTTTCCTTTTCCATCTAATTGATATATATCAGGAGCTACGGAAGCACATAATCCACATGACCCACAATTTTTTTTATTTACGACAGTATAATGTAACAATATAAATCACCTCCGATATCCACATACAATACATAGGTAGGGTATATTAAACCGTTTGTTTTATACCCATTTTCATTCTTAAATAATAATGACATATCGGTTTTAAATCGTTATCAAATTCATAAACTAATGGTGTTCCTGTTGGAATGTTTACATATTCTATATCTTCATCTGAAATTTGATCTAAATATTTTACTAAAGCTCTTATTGTATTTCCATGCGCTGCAATAATCACTTTTTTTCCATCTTTTAAATTAGGGACTATTTCTTCATCCCAATATGAAACAACTCGTTTTTCTGTATCTTCTAGATTTTCTGTAAGGGGAAACTTATTATCTTTTAAATCTCTATACTTCGGATGTGCCGCTTCATATCTCTCATCATCTTTTGTAAGAGCTGGTGGGCGTACATTTGTTGAACGTCTCCATAAAGTTACTCTCTCATCACCATATTTTCTCGCTGTTTCTTCTTTATTTAATCCTTGAAGTGCACCGTAATGTCTCTCATTTAATTTCCATGTTTTATGAATAGGTATCCACATCAAATCCATTTCCTCAAGAGTAATCCACAAAGTACGCATCGCCCTTTTTAAAACAGATGTATATGCTATATTGAATGAGAATCCATTGGCTTTCAAAACCTCTCCAGCTTCTCTTGCTTCTCGAAGACCAGCATTTGATAAGTCTATATCTGTCCAGCCTGTAAACCGATTTTCAACATTCCATTCACTTTGTCCGTGTCTTATTAAAACGAGCTTAATCATACTTATTATCTCCTCTCCTTTTAAAATTGCATTTTCATAAAGAAATTTCTTTATGAAAATGCCTTACTACATATCGAATTCTTTATTTTTCATTTCACTACTATGACTAAACGCTAATTCAATTAATCCATTTACATGAGAATCATCTAATGAATAAAAAACAAGTTTTCCTTCTTTACGCTTTTTTGCTAATCCTATTGTTTGTAACAGTCTTAAATGATGCGAAGCCGTTGCAATACTACTATGAATAATACTGGCGACATCACGTACACAAAGTTCCTTTTCCGTATACAGTGCATACGCAATTTTTAATCGTGTTTCATCCGCGAGTGCCTTGAACATTTTCGCTACACTACTTATATTTTCTTTCTCCAACATATCACTTGCATGTTTTACTTTTTTCTCATCATGATAACAAAGTTCACAATGTTCTTCTTTCATAAGTAACACCTCTTATTCAAATATATATTTGATTATGTATGTAGTATACCTTATTAATCAAAAACATTCAAACGTTTATTTGAATGTTTTTGATTAATACCTTAAATATGTTTATATAGCAAAGAGAATCCCACATAAAACATAGGATTCTTTTTATATTATTATTGATTTCTCCAAAATAAATTCCCTCTACAAATGACTAATATACCTTAATCCCTTACTTAAAGAAGTCGGCACAACAGATGCATGATTCTCTCCTTCAGCTTCATAAAACTTAAATCTTAACTTCTCATGTTTTAATTGGAGTAGACGCTCTGATAATTCATTTGCATCTACAACCATATGCTCTCGTTCTAAGGAACCAACTGTAAGGAATACTCCCGTTTCAACCTTAGCATTGTTTAATTGATTTATAAGGTTCTCTTCTTTTTCAAGTACAGATTGGTTATTCCACCAAATAGACGGACTACTAATAAAATAATTTTGAAAGGCATTTACATTTGTAAATAGTATATGTAATGCAAATAATCCGCCTAGAGAATGTCCAAATAACGTTTGCTTCTCTTTATCAATTTCAAAATTATTTTCAATTTGTGGTTTCAATTCTTCTTCAATAAACGTAAAGAAGTTATGTGCCCCTCCTGTTTTAGGCCACGGTTTACCATCCGGTTTTAAAGGAGCATCTTTTGAAATTACGGCAGGTGTAAAATCATAGCATCTTTCCTCTCCTGAAAATGCCCCTTCAATCGGATATCCAATACCAACTATAATAGCTGGTGAAACACCTGTTTTTTCTGCTCTAACTGATTGTATTTTAACCGCTTCATGGAATGTTTGAAAAAAGGCATTGCCATCTAATACGTATATGACAGGATATCCTGACTCTGGTGCTGGCTGCCTCGGCTTTGAAATATGAATTTGATATTCCTTATCTTCTAATTTTGAATATATTTTCCACTGTTCTGTATTAGATGTAATAATCTGCTGTTTTTCAATAGTAGTATTCATCTTATATCCCCCCTTTAACTCGTTACATATATTTCTACTTTTTCTTCTTGAGATACAACGCTATCGTATCCGAAACAAACAGGAGACCCATTATACGGATCAATCATGACACGCGCATCAATATGAAATACTTCTTTTAATACTCCATTTGTAATGATTTCTTCTGGGCTACCAGTTGTAACAATTTCCCCTTCCTTCATTGCAATAATCTCATCTGAAAATCTAGCTGCATGGTTAATATCATGTAATACCATTACGACCGTACAATTATGTTCTTTATTTAATTTCTCCACGATTTGCAGTACATCTAATTGATGAGACATATCAAGGTATGTAGTTGGTTCATCTAGTAATAAGACTTCTGTCTGTTGTGCTAACGCCATTGCTAGCCAAACCTTTTGTCTTTGTCCACCTGATAAATTTGCAATTTGTCTCGTACGAAATGCTGACGTTTTAGTTACGTCTAATGCCCAATCAATCATTTCTTTATCTTTTGCCGTTAACTTATTCACGTTATTGCGATGTGGATAACGCCCATAAGAAATTAATTCTTCAACTTTAAGCTCTCCTGGAGCGATTGGATTTTGCGGAAGTAACGCTAATTGCTTTGCAATTTCTTTCGTTGGAATTGTATTTAAATCCTGCCCTTGCAAATACACTTTACCGCTTTTTTGCTTTAAAATTCGTCCCATCGTTTTTAATAGTGTTGATTTCCCGCACCCGTTTGGCCCTATAATTGTCGTTACTTTTCCTTCTTGTATTTCCACATTTAAATCGCGAAACACTGTAAGCTTTTCATAGCTCGTTTCTAAATTCTTTGCACTTAAAATACTCACTTTTATTCCCCCTCTTACGCTTTCGCCTTATAAAGTAAATATAAGAAATACGGTACACCGACAATAGAAATAACGATTCCAACTGGTAACTCTACAGGTGTGAAAACTGTTTTTGCAATAAAGTCTGAAGCAATTACAAGAAACATTCCTATTACTCCGCACGTAGGAATTATATATTTATGCTGAATACCGACGAGCCTTTTCGCTATATGCGGTGCCATTAATCCAATGAAACCAATACTTCCTGAAACAGCAACACATGCACTCACAAGTCCTATACTACTTAATAGTAAAATTGATTTCTCTCGTTCTACTGCAACACCTAAACTCGTAATACTCGTTTCTTCCAATTGAAATAAATCTAATAAATAAGCTTTCTTTTGTATAAGCGGAATTAAAATGATAAGCCACGGTAACATAGCAACAATATACTTCCAGTTTGCACTATATATACTTCCAGATACCCAAACTGCAGCCATTTCAAAATCAGTTGACTTCATTTTGAGTGATAAATACATAGAGAATGCTCCAAATCCTGATCCAATTGCAATCCCTGTTAATAAAAGTCGCTGCGAGTCTAGCTTACCGTTTTTCCAAGAAAACAGATAAATTATTATCGCTGCACCTAATCCACCTATTAAGCCAAACATCGGCATCATCATTATAGAAACCCAGTCTGTGCTCTTTAATTGCCCTTGAAAGAAAAACATAAAAATTACGATTGCTGTACCTGCCCCGGCATTCACTCCTAAAATACCTGGGTCTGCCAATCCATTTCTCGTAATCCCTTGAATTACAGCACCCGCAACGCCGAGGCCTAATCCTACTAATCCAGCAATTATAATGCGCGGGAGACGAAAATCAAAAATAACTAAATCATGCTCTGGTACTGGGTCTATTCTAAAGAGTGTTTTAAATACATCTGTAATCGTAATATCAAATGTACCATTCGTTAAACTAATATAAATTGCACCAAAAATTAGAAATATAATAATCCCCATCGTCATTCCAAAACGTTGACTTGAACTTTTAGGCATGTCTCTCTCCTCCTCTTGTACGGATTAAATACAGGAAGAATGGAATTCCAATTAAAGATGTAACAACTCCAATTGGCGTTTCAAATGGATAATTTACAAACCTACTTAAAACATCACATAATGCTAAGAAAATTCCACCAATAACGCCTGCACATGGCAAAATCCACTTATAATCTACCCCAATTAAAAAGCGAGTAATGTGTGGAATAATTAATCCTACAAAACCAATTTTCCCAACTAAAGCAACTGCCGTTCCAGTTAAAAAAATTACTGATAAAATCGCCATTGCTTTAACTAGTTTTGTACGCTGTCCTAGATTAATAGAAACTTCTTCTCCTAAAGAAAGAATGGTAATAGATTTTGATATGAACAGTGCTAAAACTATCCCAATTATCCCAAAAGGTATCGTAATTTTAATTATATTAGGATCCACTTGATCTAACTTTGCATTAAACCAAAAACTAACATTTTGAGAAATTTGGAAATACGAAGCCATCGCGGCCGATACACTGCTTAAAAATGTTCCAATAACTGTTCCTATAATTGCTAATCTAACAGGGGATAATCCATTTTGAAGGAGTGAACCAAAACCGAACACGATACCGGCTCCTAGTGCAGATCCAATCATTGAACATAAAACCATACCGATCGATGACATTCCTGGAAGGAAAATCATACTAAGTGTAATAACAAAGGCTGCACCATCCGTCACACCCATAATAGAAGGGGATGCAAGATAGTTTCTTGTCATCCCCTGCATAAGTGCTCCTGATATGGCTAGAAATGCTCCGACTAAAAGAGCTGCAACTACCCTTGGTAAACGTGAAGTAATAATAATATTATGATTTACATCGCTTGAATCAAAATGAAATAATGCATTCCACACTGTTTCAGCATCAATACTTTTCGCCCCATACAAAATAGAAAGTATAACTGTAAATAGGATGAGTATGGGTGCTATACATAATATGGTTACTGGTACTGCATTTGTTTTCTGCATATCATTCAACGCACCTTACTTATTATATTATTTAGATAAGTTTTTCACTGCTTCTTTTAAGAATGCTGTTTTACTCCAAGCTGTACCACCTTGTGCCATTGGATCTACAACGTTTACAAATACTTTCTTTTCTTTCGCAGCATTCATACTTTGCCAAATTGGATTATTTTCAATGTCTTCTAGCACTTTCGGTTTATTATTTTCGCTTGCCTCGTATTGTAAGAAGATATAGTCAGGATTAACTTCAGCTAGTTTTTCTAAAGAAATCTTTTCTTGTGCTTTTACAGTTTTTAATTGTTCCGGCGCAGTTAGTCCAAGATCTTTATAAATTACAGGATTAAAGTATACTCCTTCTGGGTATAGGAATAAGTCATTTGCTCTTAATCTAATTACAAGTACTTTTTTATCTTTTAACTTATCTCCAAGTTTTGCTTTTGCTTTTTCAGCGTCTGTATTGTAATCTTTAATAATTTTTTCTGCTTTATCTTTTTTACCAGTTAGTTCTCCCATTAACTTTAAATTATCTTCCCAGTTTGTTGAAACATGTGATACTGGGAACGTCGGAGCTACTTTCGTAAACTTTTCAGCTGTTTCTGCTGGGAATTTCGTACTTGATGTAATAACATCTGGTTTTAATTGAAGTAATGTTTCAAAATTCGGCTCCATTTTCTCACCAACAGACTTCGCACCCTCTAAATCTTTTTCAAGATACTTTGGTAATTTCCCTCCTACAGTAATTGCCCCTACTGGTTTAATTCCAAGTACTGCTGCATCTTCCATTGACTCTAAACTAGCTGTCGCAATTTTATCTACTTTTGCTGGCACTGTATATTCTTTACCTAGGTATGTAATTTTTCGTTTTTCGTCTTTTTTCGTCTCACTAGCCTTTGTTTGTTGTTTTTGTTCTCCTGAAGTTTTATCTGCACTATTACATGCTGCTAAACCTACACTTAAAACTGTTACCATCCCTAATGTAAATAATTTCTTGTTCATCTTTATATATCTCCTCTCGAAATCTGTAAATAGATTATTTTTATATAAAAACTTAACTACATGAAACTTGTCCCACACATATATTTCATTAGATTAATGATTTTATCCGGAACTCATTCTCGTTCACTTCCCCTAAACTATAATTCTTTTTACACCTCATCCGTTGATAATCACTTTCAATGATAATGATTATCGTTACTAAGTATATATTTAATATTAAGTTATTTCAAGAATGATTTGAAAAATTTTAACAAATTGAATAAAAAAAGAAGTATCCCCGCTATCAGGAAGATACTTCTTTTTTAGAAATTTATATGTATTTCAACTGGACAATGGTCTGATCCCATCACTTCACTGTTAATTTTCGCACCTGTTATTTGATCTTTTATTCTTTCCGAGACAACAAAATAATCTAAACGCCATCCGATATTTTTCGCTCGTGCTCCCATACGATAAGACCACCACGAATATGCACCTTCCTGATCAGGATAAAGATGACGATACGTATCAACAAATCCTTCTTCTAAAACGCGTGTGAATTTCTCTCTTTCCTCGTCAGAGAATCCAGGGTTTTTGCGATTACTTTTTGGATTTTTTAAATCTATTTCTTTATGAGCAACATTTAAATCCCCACAAAAAATCACTGGTTTCTTTTTATCTAACCGCTTAATATAAGCCCTGAAATCATCTTCCCATTCCATTCTGTACTCTAAACGTTCTAATCCTCGTTTAGAATTTGGTGTATACAGCGTTATCATATAAAAATCATCAAATTCTAACGTAATAACTCGTCCTTCTTGATCGTGCTCTTCAATTCCTAAACCGTATGTAACAGAAAGCGGTTCTTTTTTCGTAAAAATTGCCGTTCCTGAATAGCCTTTTTTCACAGCATAATTCCAATATGTATAATACCCCTCTGGATTTAAATCAATTTGTCCACATTGTAATTTAATTTCTTGTAGACAAAATATATCTGCATTGGATTCCTCAAGATATTCTAAAAATCCACCTTTTGCGATAACTGCACGCAAACCATTTACATTCCATGAAATTAACTTCACTTATGGTCCTCCTCTTGATGTTCACTTTCAAAGTTCATGCTATCACAAAATAGAAAAACAATCATACTTTCACCTTTGTAATCTTGCTCTTACATCCGTAATTGCGTACATATGTGCTTTATTCAGGTTATACTAATTTCAGAGGTGATGTTCTTTGCAAAATGAAGGATTTACATTGACGAGTGAGTATTGGCAAGCAATTATTCATAATGATTCTTCATACGATAACAGATTCTTTTATGCTGTAAAATCAACCGGGATTTTTTGCCGACCATCGTGCAAATCGAGAATACCGAATAAAAACAACGTACGAATTTTTCTAAATGCAGAGCAAGCATTGCATGAACACTTTCGTCCGTGCAAACGCTGTAAACCAAACGGGATAACTTTACCTAATAAAGAGTGGGTAGAACAAATTAAAGACTGTATCGAAAAGCATTTTGATGAAGTATTAACTCTCGACATACTTGCAGAAATGTGCCACGGTAGCCCATTTCATTTACAACGCACGTTCAAAAGAATGACAGGTATAAGTCCAATAGAATATATACAGCAATTCAGAATTACAAAAGCGACAGAATACCTATCACATACAAATCAATCCATTATGGAAATTAGCACTGCTGTTGGGATAGAAAACCCGGAGTATTTCGCGACTTTATTTAAAAAGAAGACGGGATTTACCCCTACTGAATATCGAAAAAAGCACGGAACAAAAGAGGAATGAAATAATGAAACCATATGAAAATAAAACTATATATTGGACATTGCTTATTCATAAACATTGGCGTATGCATATTGCCGCCACTTCAAATGGATTATGCTTCATCGGATCACAAAATAAAACTATTGAGGAACTAAATACGTGGGCTAAAAAAAAACTTCCACAGCATACATTCATCCAAAATCCAGATTATTTGCAAACATATACAAAAGAACTTGTCGAGTATTTGGAAAACAAACTAGAAACCTTTACAATTCCTATCGATGTTTACGGAACTGCATTTCAATTATCTGTTTGGAGTACGGTACGTGAAATTCCTTATGGAAAGACATATTCTTATTCAGAGATTGCAGAAAGAATTCAAAATCCTAAAGCTGTACGTGCTGTTGGAGCTGCTATTGGAGCTAATCCTCTTCTAATTACAATTCCTTGTCACCGTGTTATAGGAAAAGATGGAAAGCTAACTGGTTTTAGAGGTGGGTTAGAAATGAAGAATGAATTGCTCAAATTAGAAGCGCTTCGGGAGGAATAAATATGACAGAAGGTTGTAATGAAATATTATCTTTAGTCGTTCCAAAAGAATTTAGTTTTCAAGAAAACTTACGCTATTTAACGCGTTCTAAAAATGAATGTATGTTTCATGTTGAAAACAATAAAATCTATAAAGTCATTCCTATTCAAGAAGTAAATCCTTTCGTTGAAATTTGTTTGAATGCCGATGATAATATTCAAATACGTTTTTTAGGAGAATCATATATCTCTGAAAAACGAGTCCGCGATGCTGTAGCTAACTATGTAAAAGAGTGGTTTGATTTAACTACTGATTTAGCTCCCTTTTATAAATTAGCAAAACGTGATCCGCTCCTTCAAAAACCCCTTGAAAAGTATTATGGGCTTCGCACTTTAGGTATTCCCGATCTATTTGAAGCACTGTGCTGGGGGATTCTCGGTCAACAAATCAACCTCACATATGCCTATACTCTAAAAAGAAGATTAGTCGAAAACTTTGGCAATTATGTAGAATGGAACGATAGAAAACATTGGATATTCCCCTCACCTGAAGTAATAGCAAATCTACGTGTAGAAGATCTCGCAATATTAAAAATGACTACGAGAAAATGTGAATACTTAATTGAAATCGCACAGCTCATTACAGAAGGTAAATTATCAAAGGAATCTCTATTACAAATACAAGATGTAAAGCAAGCTGAAAAACAATTAACTAGCATTCGCGGTATAGGGCCATGGACGGCTCACTATGTTTTAATGCGTTGCTTACGATTCCCTTCAGCCTTTCCAATTGATGATGTCGGTCTGCATAATGCTATCAAATTTATTACAGGTGCCGAAAAGAAACCGACCAAAAACGAAATAAAAGAATTTGCAGCAAATTGGATACATTGGGAGTCTTACGCGACTTTTTATTTGTGGCGGGTGCTATATTAAAATTTCCTAATAAAAAATAGATAGGCAAACCTATCTATTTTTTCACATGTAAAAACTTCACACATACTGGTTCTGGAACATTTACACCCGCCTGTACAAGCGTTAACTTACCTGTCAATTCATTCCTAGTAAATAAAGTCAATGTATTAGATTTTTCATTCGCAGCAATTAAAAATCTTTCGGTCGGATCTAAAGAAAAGTCCCGTGGCCAATCCCCTTCTGTCGATACTGTTTCAATAAGAGTTAGCTCTCCATTATGCCCATTTACTCGGAAAACTGCGATACTATTATGCCCTCTATTTGCTGCGTAAACGAATTTGCCATCAGAAGAAATATAAATTGCACTTCCATAACTCTCTTCACTATACTCTTCAGGTAATGCCGAGATGTATTGTTTTTCTTTAAAACTGCCACTCTGTGCATCATATTGCAGTACAATAATTTCTGAACTTAATTCTGTCATAACATATGCATACTGCACACTTGGATGAAATATAAGATGCCTTGGACCACTACCATGTTTTACAGATAAACGGGTAACTTCTATTAATTCTCCATCACTTTCTTTATATGTAATCAACTTATCTATTCCTAAATCAACTGCTACTACATATTTTTCATCAGGAGTAAAATCCATATAATGAGCATGTGCCTTTTCTTGTCTTTCTTTATTTAGTCCTGACCCTTTATGTTCTACAATTGCCTTAGCAACATTTAAACTTCCATTATCCTTTTTCACTAAATAGGACTCTACTGTTCCTTTATGATAATTCGCTGCTACTACTATACTATTCTCCCGATTCACACTTACATAGCAAGGCGATGCCCCTTCGAAAACTTGCATATTAATCGAATTTAGATTACCGGATTTATTATGAATGGAAAAACTAGCAATTCCACCTAATCCATTATCTTTCGCAACAGAATAAAGGTACTCGTTGTTATGACTAATCGTTACATATGTCGGACTTCCTATATGAGCTGCTAATTCAATCCCTTTAATTTCTCCAATGTTCGTATCAAGTATAAATTTATAAATCCCCTTACTATCCACCTTTGTATATGTCCCTATATAACCATGATACTGATTTTCACTCATAACATTTCCCCCTTTTACACATGTCTTGTAAACAAGTTTCACCTTGTATTTTTACTATAGAAAAGAACCAAGTAGTACTTCATGACTACTTGGTTCTCTTTTTAAGCTTGCTCTTCAAATCGTCTTGCGATTTCTACAATAACTTGAACAGCTTTTTCCATAGTATCTACCGAAACATATTCAAATTTACCATGGTAGTTTTCACCGCCAGTAAAAATGTTTGGTGTTGGTAATCCCATATATGATAATTGAGATCCATCTGTCCCGCCGCGAATTGGATGAATATTCGGTTCAATATTTAAACTTTTCATTGCCTCATAAGCAATATCAACAATTTCTCTCACCGGTTCAATTTTTTCAAGCATATTATAATATTGATCGTTCATCTCTAAAACAATTGCATCTTCGCCGTACTTTTCTTGCATGTTTTTCACAATATCTTGGATGTTATTTTTACGCGCTTCAAAATGATTACGATCAAAATCTCGAATAATATAATAAGCTTTACTTTGTTCAACATCACCATTTAAAGAAAGTAAATGATAAAACCCTTCATATCCCTCTGTATATTCTGGCGCTTCTTCTACTGGCAAGTATCTATCAAATTCCATAGCGAGTTTACTTGCATTACGCATTTTATTTTTCGCTGTTCCAGGATGTGTATTTGTCCCTTTAAAAGTTAACTTAGCGCTTGCAGCGTTAAAACTTTCATATTCTAAACCACCTAATGGACCTCCGTCCATCGTATAGGCAAAGGATGCACCAAACGCTTCTACATCAAAATGCGATGGTCCACGGCCAATTTCTTCATCAGGTGTGAACGCTACTCTTATTTTCCCGTGTTTAATTTGCGGATTATGTATTAAATAATTCATTGCCACCATAATTTCTGTAAGACCAGCTTTATCATCTGCCCCAAGAAGTGTTGTACCATCAGTTGTAATAATTGTATGTCCTTTATATGATGGTAGTTCCGGGAACTGTTCTGGCGTTAGTACAACGTTTAACTCTTCATTTAACGTAATTGCTTTCCCATCAAAATTTTCATGAATTTGTGGTTTTACGTTTTTCCCTGTAAAGTCTGTCGCTGTGTCTAAATGTGCTAAAAAGCCGATTACAGGAACATCTTTATCTGTATTTGCAGGAAGTGTTGCCATTACATAACCATTACCATCCATCGTCACTTCTGATAATCCAATCTCTTTTAACTCTTCTACTAATAACTTACCAAATTCAATCTGTCCTGGTGTTGTTGGCACTGTATGACTTTCTTCATTTGATTGTGTATCAATCTTCACATATCTCGTAAATCTTTCAATAAGTTCTTGTTTCAAATTCGTTCACTCCTTTTTATATTTCTTTCTCTATTATAATCCTTAAAACGAAATATTTTAACTTTTTTGACTGTGAAGATGTATATTTCATGTACATTGTTAACACTTTTAAAAGAACATAAAAAGACATAATATTTGTACATTAAAATTCTAACATGTAATATACATAATTATATAATGGGAGGTTTAAAAGATGAGACTAACTCTCTTTCGCTATTTTCTTTTTTTCTTAGGATTAATTTTCTTTGGGCTCGGAAACGCTCTTGCAGTCAAAGTTAAATTCCTCGGGTTACATCCTTGGGAAGTTTTAAATATGGCTCTCTATGAACGATTCGGATGGACACTTGGTACTTGGAGTGTTATATGCGGGTTATGCCTCGTACTTATTTCTTTACTAATAGATCCAAAATATATAAACGTAGGCACATTTTTAAATGCATTGCTTATCGGCCCTATTATGGACTTTTTCTTACAATCAAACATCCTTCCAAACGCTACTGATTATTTATGGATAAATTTATTCATTTTGTTTTCTGGTATTGTAATTACAGGTATTGGGGGCGGTATGTACGTTGCGGCTGGAATTGGTGCTGGACCTCGTGACGGATTCATGCTTACTATTTCTGACAAAACTGGACTGTCTATTAGCCGGGCTCGAATCATTGTAGAATGCGTTGTACTAGTTATTGGATATATGCTAGGAGGTCCTGTTTTCATCGTAACTTTTCTATACACTTTTATTCAAAGTCCAATCTTTCAGCAATCATTTAAGATATTTCAAACACTCTTACATACTTTACATAACAAAAACCAAGAGCAAATTAATGAAAATATATAAAACATAACTTAATACCAATTACTCTTTTCATTAACTTTCTTACAAATAATTCACCCTACTTACGATTCCCACCGCAAATAGGGTGTTTCTTTTTTCATCCGATAATATATATTTAATTAAACATCAAGAGCATATACTACTCATTCACAATAAAAGTATATACATCATTATAAATACAACCATTGACCCTAATAACATACTTCCCAGGCTCACTAAAACTAATTGTGTATTTGTTTAACTGAATTTCCTCCTTATTTCCAGAAAGAACGTCGATGCTTCTACCACTCAATAAATAAGATTCACTTTGATTCAGCGCTACATTAATAGCATTGAACTTCTCCTCTTTCACTTGCGTTGTTTCTGCAGCGCTTACACTTGGTTCTAAAAAAAGTAATCCACTTAATCCAATTGAACCCGCTAGAGCTACTCCTGCAAATTTTTTCATTTTTTTCATCACAATGGCCTCCTTATAATTTTAGTGTAAAGGCGATGTCCCCCCTACACCACAAAGCCTATATGTTAGGAAATGAAAAGTAAACGTGTACAGTAAGACAAAATTCTACATTTTTCTCTCCTATTGAATATAAATCCAGCGTTTGGAGTTTTGTCACATTTAAAATTGTTTTCCTAAACCAATTTTCCAATAAATTATTCAAAAGCTGAATAATTACTTATTTGATTTAACATTCTAAAAATAGTTGATAAAAACTATTTCTCTTCAAAAAAAGAGTGTGTTTTAAAAGTAGTTTTTAAAACACACTCCATATAATCCATTTCATTTCTCTCTCCATAATCTCTCTACATTTATTAATTGCTCGTCTTTAAATTCTAGCTTATATACGTCTGGCTTTGATGTATTCATTAAAAATTCAATCCCATACTGGTTATCAAAATAGTTCATCATCAATGTCATTACAAGCCCATGTGTACCAACTACAATTTTATGTCCTTGAAAATCTATTAATATTTCTTTTAATATTTTCACGACTCTTCTCTGACAATCCACATACGACTCTCCTCCAGTTAGTGTGAAATCTGGATTAGAGAACATCTTCTTTACGAGTGGATACACTTCCTTATCTGATATAATCTTATCCTCACTTAAAAACCTACACTCTTTGAGATTTTCATATACTACTATTTCTTTTTCATGGAAATTAGCTGCCTTTTCTATCGTTAACATAGCCCTCTTATACGGACTTGAAATGAAAGTATCAATCCCCTCTGTTTTTAATATCTCAGTTACTTTATGAGCATCTAAAGTTCCCCTCTCAGTTAATCCACGTGTTCTTTCATCTCCTTCTAATTTTGGTGATTCACCATGCCTAACCATATAGATATATGTATTCATAAGTCCTCCTTGAAAATATTTATAAGTTAATTACTTATTTTAATCTCTGCCGTCTCAAAACTTGAGTACAATCAAAATATTAATTAATTCTTCTTTTAAACTATTTTATGAACTTTGCTAAACTGTTCGTCTAATCCATTCCCAAACTAAACTCTCAAATAGATCAGGCTGTTCAATTTGCAAATTATGTCCCGCCATATCTAACACCGCTAATGTTGCTCTTGGGTAATCTTCAATAATTCGTACAATATCTTGATAACCTACTGATATATCTTGTCTCCCAGCTAACAATAGAACTGGTTTCTCATATTTCTTACGTTAGAAGGAAGCCAATATATTTTTACCTTATCGAAATTCGAAACCTTATTCTTATTTGTTTCATTACCCTTTATTCTTCTATTTTCATTAACACAATTCTCCAACCATCCGGATCCTCTATCGTTATCCCCTTATCTTTCCAATATGGATTTTCTGGTTCTACTTCATCGTATCCCATTGCATGCAGCCTTTTACTCACTTTTTTCATTTCACTATCTTCACGCATGTAAAATACAAGTAAATTGTCTTTTGTTGGAGCCGGACAAGGGCTTCCATCTATATGTCTTGTAAATTCTAAATGATACTCTTCATCTGGTAGACCGAACATGATCCCATCATAGCCATCATGATCGTAGAATTCACCTATACGTTTTAAACCTAATCCTTTTTCATAGAATGCTATAACCTCTTCAAATTTATCAGTTGGACGTGCTATTCTAAACTTCACCCATTTCATCATGATTTTCCCTCCATATTTAAAATTAATTACTGTATTACATATTACTGTATTACATATTATTGTATATAATCAACACGTTTCTTTAATCCCTCATTAGTATGAGAATAGCTACATACAAAGGTCTTACTTAATACTCTATAATAACGAAAAACTCACCTCATCTAGAGAGAAGTTCCCATCATTTTATCCCGCTATTTGCGGGCAGTAAGACTCCCACCTCAAAATTCGGCGAACACGAGGGAGTTATGTGGGAGTCAGGCTGCCCGTAAAAGCCCGATTGGTGAGGGCTAAAAATCAGTGGGGATGGACAAAACCCCAACTGATTAAAGTTTTACTTTATATGCAAATTTGCATCTCCACTTGCAAAGCACTAAAAAAACTTTAAAATATACAGGATGACTAAATATACAATTTTCATCTAAAATCTTGATACACTAAAAATCATTAAATGTAACATTTTTTCAATTTTAAGAAGTATTACACTCTTATTTTTTTCCTTATAAGCATGCTTTTTATAAGGAAATCTGATACAATCCTTAAGTAATATTATTATGTATAGATATTACGAATATAGTGCATACTTAAAGAAGGTGATTTTATTGAAATTAAATAAAAATTTACAACTATGTATATTAATTACAATATTAATATGCTATTCAATCTATTTTATGTTTTTCTTTCTGTTCCCTACTCATTTTTCAAATTTCAATGTACGCTTCACTCATCGTTGAAGCCATTACATTTATATCGCTAATTTACTCTATATATTCTAAAAAAGTTAGTTCAAATCCTTTTTGGATATGTATTACAATTGCAATTGGTAGTTTTTTATTAGGAAAAGTAGTATATACGTATCAAGATACCTTTTTTGAACTTCCAATACATCATTTTGCTGTTTCTGATGTATTTTACATGTTTTTTCTATTCTTCTGTCTTATCGCTTTCTGCTATAAGATCTTAAAAGAATGCAATAAATGGGAAAAGCTTTCTTTATTTGTGATATATGTATAGTACTTACTTCCATATTCACATTAGAATGGTATTTATTTAATCAGCCAAATTTAAATATATTCTCACTTTCACTCGGAGATATTTTCCTTTCATTTCTATATCCAATTGCAGATCTATTATTTCTTCTACTAGGTGTTAGTCTCTTTTTCCGCCCAACAATTTTTAAGTCCAAGCGGAAAATTTATATCTTTATTTTTGTATTAATTAGTTCTGCAACTTTTAACTATATTTATTTTTACTTAAATACCCATTTATCAACTGACACTATAACATTTTTACGTCTTTTATATAGAATACCTATATTGCTTATCGCAATAGCTGGGTCTATTTCAGAAGATGATAATAGCCATAAAAATTATTTCATTGTAAACCCTATACTAGGAAAGAAAGTTTTAGTCGTATTTCCCTATCTTGCTGTTGCAATACTAATCGGGTTTACGTTAAAAGAACAAACATCATCTTCCACTCTCATTACAGGAAATTGTATCGCTTTTGTTTTTGTACTTATTCGACATTCTATTGTAGGTATGCAAAACGCTACTCTAACAAAACGTCTACAAGCATTTAATGCTCAACTAGAAGAAAAAGTTACTTTAAGGACTTCTGATTTAGTCCATAAATCAGAGGCTCTATCTCAAAAACAACAAAAGTTTAAATCATTATATGAATATCATCCTGATCCTATTTTTACGATTGATTTAAATGGAATATTCTTAAATGTAAATAAAGCCGGGAGTATGCTACTTGGAGCGCCAACAAACGAGTTACTTGGTGAAACATGTTTTTCGATTATTTTAGAAGAAGATAAACATAAACTAGCATCTGCATTAGAAAAGGTTAAACAACAAGAATCCGCATCTTTACAACTTAGTTCTCAATATAAAGATGGCTTTACTTATTTTTTATACGTTACCATCGTTCCTATTATGATAGATGGACAAATTTCAGGAAGCTATATTATGGTAAAGGATATTACCGCACTAAAAAAACAACAAGAAGAAATAAAATATTTAGCATTCCACGATACTGTAACGAAAATTGGGAACCGATCCTTTTTCCATAGGAAGTTAAGAAAATTTATAAAAAATGCTCAAACAACACAAAGTGAGTTTGCATTATTATATTTAGATTTAGATCGCTTTAAAGTAATTAACGATACACTTGGACATTCGTCAGGTGATTACATATTAGAAGAAGTAGCAAAACGTTTCCAATCATGTCTTCCATCACATACTCATCTGTCAAGAATCGGTGGCGATGAATTTACAATTTTAATCGAAAACTATACGGACCATGATTCCTTATTCAAGTTATGTAACCAATTATTTGAAGGCATGAAAAAACCGTTTGTCCTACATGAGCATAAATTAACTTTATCACTTAGTATCGGCATCGCTATATATCCATCTGGTGGAATTGATACCGCTACACTCTTAAAAAACGCTAATGTTGCAATGTATGATGCTAAGGAAAAAGAGCTTAACTCTGTCTCTATTTATGACGATGTAATCGCTAAAAAAATCGAAAGACGATTACGATTAGAGAAAGATTTACCAAACGCAATTCAAAATGAAGAATTGTTCCTTTTATATCAACCTCAAGTTGATAGCAAATCAAATAAAATTATCGGTGCCGAAGCTTTAATCAGATGGAACCATCCCGAATTAGGTGTTATTTCTCCGTATGAATTTATCCCTATCGCCGAAGAAACACTACAAATTATTCCAATAGGAAAATGGACATTACAGCAAGCCTGTCAGGAAATGAAACGTTGGCACACACTCGGATATTCTCATTTGAAAATAGGAGTAAATTTATCTGCTAAAGAATTTGAACAAGAAGACTTTGTAAAATCTATTTCTTCTGCTTTAGCAACTACAGGCTTACCAGCAGGTTCCCTTGATCTAGAATTAACAGAACGAATTGCAATGATGGATGAGAGAGAAACATTGATAAAACTGCGTACACTAAAAAGTTTAGGGATTCACATTTCAATCGACGACTTTGGTACAGGCTATTCTTCCCTAGCCTACTTACCTTTATATCCAATCGATACGTTAAAAATCCCAAGAGAATTTATTACAATGTCTGAAACGTGTGAAGATGGAATGGAAATCATTAAAACGATCATCACATTAGCACATACATTAGGAATGTCTGTCATTGCTGAAGGTGTAGAAACGAAAGAACACGTAAATTTCCTTCAAAAAAATAAATGTCAGTTTATTCAAGGTTATTATTACAGTAAACCTATTTATACAAATGAATTTACTAAGCTGTTAGAAAACGGTATTCGTCCATAGTATATAGCTCTATACAGAATATAATCGGCATAAGTAACAATGAATTTGAACAACTATAGTAAAAAGGAAAGAAGATACCTTCTTTCCTTTTGTTTTTCTATTTAAATTTCTATTACTTCACCACTTCATTTATTATATCTATTAATTGATGAATTCCCTCATCATTTGTTTTCTTAAATCCATTCATGTTTTGAATATATCTCTCCTTATTGGCATACAACTTGTTTACCGCATCTGTAAATGTACTGGCGCTTATTCTATCTTGAAGTAATACTTCCGCATACCCTTGTCGTGCAAAATAGTCAGCATTTAAAACTTGATCCCCTCTACTGGAACCATTAGTTAACGGAATAAGCAACATCGGTTTCTTCAAAAATAACAATTCAGAAATAGCAGTAGAACCCGCTCTGGAAACTACAACACTTGCCATATTCAGTATATGCGGCAACTCTTCGCCTATATATTCAAATTGCATATAACCTTCCATTCCAATAGATGGATCCACCTTCCCTTTACCACACATATGAACAATATTAAAACTTAATAATAATGTATCTAAACTTTTCCTTACCATATCATTTATCCATTGTGCACCTTGACTCCCACCCATTATTAACAGTACCGGTTTATCTTGCCTAAATTTACAATAGCTTCTTCCTCGTAATACGTTACCGCTCTCAATTTCTTCCCTTACAATTGGTCCTACATAAACCTTTTTCTCATTACTTACATTCTCCCCTGTATGAGGGAATGTTGTGCATAGTTTTGTAGCAAAAGGTAATGCTATTTTATTTGCTAACCCTAACGTACTATCTGGCTCACGTATTACGATAGGTACATGATTTAACCATGCCCCTATAACTACAGGAACTGAAACAAATCCTCCTGCCGAAAAGATAACGCCAGGCTTCATTTTCTTAATTAATTTATAACTTTGTAAACAACCGTTTATAATTTTAAAAGGATCTTTAAAGTTCTCCCAATCCCAATATCTCCTAAGCTTCCCTGTTGAAATACTATTATACTTAACATTTTGAACTAATAATTTTTCAATTCCATTTTGAGATCCAATATACTCAACTCCCCATCCTTTTTCCATAAATTTAGGAATCAATACCATATTAATCATTACGTGTCCGGCTGTACCGCCCCCAGTAAAGAGAATCTTTTTATTCATAACTTATATCCACCTTTATCATTAAAAATCTAGCTTTATATTAATCTTTAACTCAAGTCCTATATCTTGTAAGAGATCTTTGATGAGTTCATAAAAATCATTTCCATACTCACTACACTCATACTGAGCAAAAACTTGAATCACATGCCTAGTTCTAGTCTCTAGTGCTGGCTTTATTCGATTAACCTTTTTTTCTTCCACATACGCTCGATATTGATTTATTGCCTCATAGAGGTGCAACACATGCGCTTCTTCATCTTTCCAATCCAGCGTATCAACAATCGAAAGAAATAGCGTACTTTGATTATCTATTGCTTCATAACTATTCATATACTTCTTACACCCTTTTTTATTTTTCATTGAATGCAGATGTCACTGTGCTTCGCATACTCAAGTACATCTTTCAATGATTGATGAAATTGGATTTTCGGGACCCAACCTAACTTTTTTATATCCTCTAACACTAAACTTTTATTTGAGTCACTCTCAAAATTATCTGTTTCTTTTATAGTAAAGTTCAGCTGTGTTAATCCTTTATATTGTTCTAGTACATCTAATAAAGATCGTTTTACTCCTGATCCAATATTATATTCTTTTCCATTTATACCATCACGTAATAACACATGATACGCTTTAACTACATCACGTACATCTAGAAAGTCCCTACTATCTTTCAAACTGTTTACTTCAATAATTGGTTCACTTTTACCCGACTCTATATCTATCATTTTTTTTGCCAGAATAGAACAAATACCATTCGATACTCCTGGACCAATTAAGTTCGAGGGCTTTGCAATGATAATATTTGAATCCATTAACCCACCCCAAGCCTCTGCGACGATTACTTGCATAGTTTTACTTAAACTATATGGATTTGAAAATTTTATGTTGTTCATACTATCTGCTTGCAATGCAGATCCTATAACTAATGTTCTACAATGGGGTGCTTCTTGCTTAATTGCTTCTAATAAATATAACGTCCCTATCACATTAATCTCCATGTATTCAAGAGCAGCTGTCCAAGACTCTATGACCGAATTTCTTCCTGCTAAATGCAATACATAGTCTGGCTTTATTTGTTTAATTACCTTCATTACTTCGCCCTTATTAGTTAAATTACAAGTAATTCCATTCCTGCATTTTTCTCTATGTGAACGATTTTGAAACATAGGAATTACATGAAAGCCCTTGTCTAAAAAATATTGGCAAGCATGGCGCCCTGTGAAGCCATTTGCACCAGTTATTAAAAGGCTCACATTTTTTTTCATAGTAAAAATCCTCCTTTTTCTAACATTTGTTTCACCTCATGTTTTGCAAGTAAGTCTTGTTGAGAACTAAAACTCTTCACATCCACAAGCGGATAACTAGCATAATATTCTTGAAGTCCTTCTATAGGAATAGTCGGTAGTACCACAAAATAATTTTGATCAAAACTAATACTTGTTTTACTCTCTACCTCAGATAAAAGCATTTCACTTAATTTTTCACCAGGTCTTATCCCTACCTCTTTTATCTTCACGTTTTCTTTTTTTGAATCTTCAATCAATACTTTTGCTAAATCCGTTATTTTACATGCTGGCATTTTCATAACAAAGATTTCCCCTCCTCTTCCTTCAGATGCTGCTTTAAATAACAATCCAACAGCATCTTCAATTGTTAAGAAAAATCTAGTCATATTTTCATCAGTAATCCCTACCTGTGAAGACTTTTTAATTTGCTTTTTAAAGAGCGGTACCACACTTCCACTCGTCCCTAAAACATTTCCACCACGAACACAAATGAATTTTGTTTTCTTCGTTTGCACATTCGCATGAACCATTAACTTTTCACCAATTGCTTTTGTCATCCCATACGTATTTGATGGGTCGGCCGCTTTATCAGTTGAAACATATATAACTTTCTCAACTTGCTTCTGGATTGATGCTTCAATTACATTTTGCGTACCATGTATATTTGTTTTTATAGCTTCATAAGGATAATACTCACATACTGGAACATGTTTTAAAGCTGCAAGATGGAATACATAATGTACACCTTGGCAAGCATATACGAGTTGGTCTTTATCACGAATATCTCCAATAATAAATTTCAATCTATCTTCATTTATAAACTGTTGCTGCATTTCAAACTGAACTGTTTCATTTCTTGAAAAAACTCTAATTTCTTTCGGTGATTTTTCTAATAGTTGTTTTATAAGTTCATGCCCCCACGAACCTGTACCACCAGTAATTAAAATTATTTTATTAAGCATTCCTTTTCCTCCTACCGGACATTTCATTAAAAATTGTATTTATTAACGCGATTGAATTATTTTCAATTGATTCAAATCATAATCGTCGTTTGTTACATTTAATTGACAAAATAAAAAAACAGAAACTATTAAACATAGTTTCTGTTTTTTATTTCACTTCTTAACAGTAAGATTTTTCCATACTGTTTGCATGATAACTATATTACTTGTAGAAAAACACCGTTCATTTATTTCTTATACTCGTAATAAAATAAATAGAATGGTGCATAGCCAATGCCATGTTTACATTCATGAAAAAAGGGAGGTAATGGAATGTACCGAAGCAATTCAAACAACTCAAATAATATATATAACAATCCTTCCAAAGCACTTCCTCTCTCCCTATTCGATGTAAAAAATGAGTTAAAACAAAAAAGCAAACTCATTCATTCTGGCACCATGTATACATTAACGAAAGAAGAGCAACTCATCATCGACAAAATAAAAGTACAGACAAAACAACTAAATAAAAATAACGTCACAAGAACACGTGCATACTATCAATTTTACATTCAATATCCCGAAATACATTGGGCACTACTTGGACATATGGTATCACGTAACGGTGGTTGGAATATGACTGATTTAAAGGGAGACTTATATACGAGGATTTTATCAGAGAAGGATCAAATTACATTTTTTTCTTTTTTAGAAAGAGGAAATTGGCTCATTTTTCAAGATGTATATCCTCAATTTTTGCTATATGAACAAAGTGTTAAAAAATCACAAAAACTATTTCATCTTCTTCCTCACCTAAATGTTTCTACATTTATGGAAACGATGTGGAACGATTTTTGGAAAACAGGTAACAAAAAAACATTGGCGATCGCAACTATTATTAATGAACAAAACTACTTAGAAAAAAGGGTTATTCAAAATGTACACTTTCAAAAGACTGTACTAAATAGTATTGGATTTAAACTCTTTGATTTCTTTCAGTTTAATCATATCCTTTTCCCATTCTACGAAAATGATAAGAAACAAAAAGTATTACTATTTGGTGATACAATGAAACATTTTACGTCCTTGCATGAACGAATCTTAATTGGAAAAAGGTTGTATTCACTATTATTTCGGGATACACATATTTTATCTCAAATAATAAGTTGGGCCCAACATCATCCACACACAGGCTCAAGGAAAGATTACTGGCCTCATTTATTTTCAAGTGTAAATGAATCTTTTTCCCGTGAGTTTTATAAACGCCGAATAAAGAAATGCCAGTTGCGTAGTGGTGCATATCGTATATACAGCCCTGCACTCATCTATGCATGGCGCGATATGAAACATGAAGAAGATAAAAGTAAAGATTGGTTTACTGATTGGCAAGTTGTAAATTACTTAGTTGATAAGGAGGAAAGTATAAGTGGACAAATTTCAGAAGACTACTGCAAAACACTCGAAAAAATTGAACTTGCAATTCTCGCAAAGAAAAATGTCCTCCTCCGAGAGGAAGAATGACTTTCTAGCTTTAATAATTACAGTTTTTCTCTCTGCTATTATTGGAACTTGTTTAGATGCTTTCTTTGTTAATAAACAAATATATTCTTTTCCAGTTAGACCCTTCTCATCCACATTTTCAGTTAACATAGCTTTCACATTACTCGTACTACCGATTTTAACAGCCTCTTTTATACAAATTTCAAAAACATTATCTACAGTTTCTAGAACTCTATTTATTATTTCAATAGGCGTTTGCGCTAGCATTTTTGAGCAAGTTGCTGAGAGGCTAGGTTTATTTGTACATAATGAGCATTGGCATCATACTTATTCTTTGTTTGGGTATATGATTTTTCTTGCTTTTATTTGGAAAGTATATCGTTGGCTACCAAAATAAAGAGACCGTTTGTATAACGGCCTCTCCTCTTAAGCATAATCTTCAATTCTTACTACTGAACGACTTTGAAGACTTTTTGATCGCAAACGATATGCAACTACTTTCTTCTTATATTGCTTTATTACATCAACGTGTTCCTCGTAGCTATATAAAGAAAACTTAATCGTTTTCTTTCCTATCTTCGTCTTAATAACTAATGGTGTTCCATTCCCTTGCGGCGGAAAATAATGCTTATCCAAAAATAAAGCCTCATTAAATTCATGAATAACTTGAAGTTTCATTTCTCCTTCTATACTTTCCCCATCTACTGTTACAGTAGTATTTTCCTCATCCAATTTTTGATGTAACTCAAATCTACTAATAATTGATTCTACGACAGAAGTTGGCATACTAGAAACTAGTACTTTAAGAGCACCAAAAATAAATAATGTAACTATAAACCATGTTGTCATTTTAATCATCTCCATTACACTCTAAAATGAGTAGTGTTATGCTCCTTATTACGATTCATTAATTTTCAAAATAAAAATTTCATTCCATAAGGTACTAATATACTAATAAGTATCCCTGTTACAATCATCGTTACCGAACCGATAGTTGCTTCTTTCTCTCCCTCTTTCACTAGACGACTCACACCAATGATATGTGATGCGCAGCCCATCCCAACTCCTTTTCCAATTGTACTTGTTATACGGAAAAGTTTAAGTACTGTCGGTCCTATGATAGCACCTGTTATTCCCGCAACAACTACAAAACTAGCAGTCATAGATGGAATACCCCCAATTTGTTCGGCTAATGAAATTGCAATAGGCATCGTCGCTAATTGCGGGATAGTTGTTAATATAAGTTCCTTATCTATATTCAACATTTCCCCAATCACTACATTCAAACTTATTAAAGCCACTATACCGATTACTACCCCAACAAGTATCGATAAGAAGTTTTTCATAAGTATTTTTCGTTCCTTAAATAGTGGTATTGCTAAAGCTACAATCGCAGGGCTCAAGAAACTGGAAAGAATATCTCCCCCATTTTCCTTATAATCTTGATGAGAGATCCCGAAAATAAGGAATATGCAAATCATAATTGCTGTAACTGTTAACACCGGTAAAGTAAATGGAAACGTAAATTTTTTATATAGCTTTGTCGCCAATAAATAAATCACTACAGTAATAAAAATTAAGACCATTTGAATAGCGCACCTTATCAATTTTATTTTTTGGATGTTATTAATAATTGACTTACATAACCTGAAATAATCAATGTTACTAAAGTACTTACAACAACTAGAAAGAACATAATACTACCCTTACTTAAAAGAAAAGAACCGTATTCCATTAACCCAGTCGTCGAAGGAATTAAAAATAAAGGTAAAAATACTATTAGCTTTTCTGCACCTATCTCAAACCATTTTAATGGCAAAATGCGAGTGGAAAGAAGCAGAAAAAGAATTAACATTCCTATTAAACTTCCTGGCATAGATAGATGAAATACTTCCTGAATCCATACACCAACCAAACTAAACATATATAGCACTCCTACTTGAAGTAAAAGCTTCAAAAACTTCAATTGCTACTCCCCATTTCAATACCAAATCCCCACAATTTATTATTGAATCTCGTTTAATGTCTCTGCAAATCTTGTAATTCCAAGCTGAATTTGTTCGACATTCGCTCTGCCAAAAGTAAATCGTATATATTCACTTTTCGAACCTAGGACGCTTCCTGGGACAAATGCTACACCATTGCGTATAGATTCACCTAGTAAATGGTATTCATCAAACGTTCCTTGCACTTTACACCATAAATGTATTCCGCCCTCTGGAACAAAAAATTCAACCTGGTCCCCTAATATTTCTTCAAGCTTTCTAATTAACTCATCTCTTCTTTGCTTCAGTTGTCCACGAAGCATCGTAATATGCGTATGAAAATCCTCAGATTCTAAAAATTGGTTCGCTACCCACTGTGTAAATACACTATGACCGAAATCAACTTGCTGCTTCGCATCTGCCAATCGCTCAATTACGCGCGTGGGGCCAATTACCCAACCAATACGTAATCCTGATGCAACAATTTTTGATAATGAGCTTACATAAAGAACATTCCCATTTTGATCCATCGATTTCAATGTTGGATTCACTTCTCCATTAAAAGAAGTCAAACTATACGGATCATCTTCTACAATCGGTATACCAAATTCAGAAGATAGTTCTAAAACCTTTTTACGTCTTGCCAACGAAAGTACCGTTCCAGTTGGATTTTGATAATCTGGATTTAAAAATACCATACGAATGCGATGCTTTTTGTGCAAATCGATTAAGTCATCGGGATTCATTCCATGCTCATCAACTGGTAAACGGAATATGTTTAAACTTGCTGATTTAAACATCGGAAGTGAATAACAATAGGAAGGATCCTCAATTGCAATCGCATCGCCAGGTTTTAACAAACATTGAACGATAAGATTAAGTGCCTGCTGAGCTCCAGATGTAATAAGAATAGAGCTTGAATCTGCTTCTATTTGTTTATATTGCTCGACATGTGCTGCAATTGTTTTTCGCAACATTTCATTTCCAAGTGGATGGTCATAACCGAGATTTCCCATAAATGTTTTCTCCGACAAAATTGTTCGAAATCTATCACTCGGAATTAATTCTGGTGACAATTCACCACTCGCTAAATTGATTAAATCATCTTTTTGTGTTTCCGTTCGAATTTGTTGAACAAGTGGTACATTAGGCAAGAACGATCCATCCTCAACGTACCTACCCCAGTTCGGTATTCGTTTATGTGACACACCCCATATGTCTGTATTCACCCGGGTGCCGCTTCCTTTTTGCCGTTCTACTACCCCAAGTGATTTTAATTCCTCATAAGCAGCTACTACCGTACTCCGGTTCACTTGTAACTCCTGTGCTAACATACGCTCAGAAGGTAATTTTCTATCAGAAGGGAATTCACCGGTAGAAATGCCTCTTTCAATGTAATCAGCAATTTGTTTATAAACTGGTATCTTATTTTCACGATTCGGTTGCCATTCCATTTAGTTCCCTCCTCTCCAAGCAGGTGTCCTGAATTCATTAATAATAGTATTCACTGTGAAAATGGTATTAATCAAGCGCATGATTTAAAAATGTCTCAACCGTCACATTAAAACTAGTAGGCTGTTCTACATAAGGCAAGTGCCCACTATCTTTCAACTCAACGAAAGTCACGTTTCTCAGGTGTTTTTCAAATTCTCTCACATACTTTTCCGGAACAAAATAATCATTCTCTCCTCGTATTATTAATGCAGGACATGCAATGTTAGAGAGGTATGGTCTTTGATCGTAATCAACTAATTCAGCGAATAGCCTTTGAATATGCATTGGATTAATAGTTTGTAGGGATTGATGAAATCCTCGGACAATTGCATCATTATCTTCTACTCCCATTGCGCTCAATAACGTATCCGCCCAAGCTTTCCCGTTATCATTTACGCTAAGTAAGTCATATATTTTAAGTCGTTCTTGACGATCTTCTGGTTCCAAATAGGGAAATGCATTTACAACAATTAAGCTAGTAACAAAGCTTGGATAGTGAATAGCAAAATCAATCCCTACTCTAGCCCCTTTTGAAAGACCACAAATGACTACTTTTTGTAGCTTTAAATAATTGCATAACTCATACAAAACATTTGAGTATTCTTTAAAACTAATTTCCAGTCCTTCAGATTTCCCATGTCCAGGTAAATCAAGTGAAATCACTGTCCAATTTCCCTTGAAATATTGTCTTTGATATAACCAATTGTTTGAGTTTCCTCCAAGACCGTGTAAAAACAATATGACAGGACCCGATCCTTCTATATTGTAATAAACCTTTTGATTTTTATATATAAAATACATATAAATCCCCTTCAGTTATAGCACTACATTTTCTTATTCTTTAATGGATATATCCAAAACGGCTCTCTTTCTAACCACTCAACTGTTTCTGGAACACCGTCTTCATACTCTCTTTCCAGCTCATCCACTTTAGTTGCAAATTGTGATGCATGTGCTCGTAATGCCTCTAATTTTTTCGGAACATATTCCGTCACTTCATTTTTAAAATCCGGAGGGCCTATTTCGTCTTCATGATTTTCCGAAAAAGCTACAGCATAAAAGACCGGTCGTTTACTTTCCGAAATATTAGCTAATGCCTCTACTACCGCTTCCCCTGTTGCATCGTGATCTGGATGAACTGCATACCCAGGATAGAAAGAAATAACTACAGAAGGATTCAATTCTTCAATACAGTTTTGAATCAGACTTCTTAATTTTTCAGGCTCTTCAAATTCAAGAGTTTTATCACGATATCCCATCATACGTAAATCTTCAATCCCTAAAATATTTGTAGCTCGCTTTAACTCTTTCTCTCTAATAGCATATAAAGACTCACGTGTTGCAAAAGGTGGATCCCCCATCGCTCTCCCCATTTCACCAAGTGTTAAGCAAACATAAGTAAGAGGGACTTTCTGCTCAGTATAAGCCAAAATTGTGCCAGCCACGCAATACGACTCATCATCTGGATGCGGGAAAACAACTAAAACGTGGCGCTCATTTTTCATCAATATATTAACTCCTTCATCATATATAAACTCTATAAAATAACGACCGCATACCAAGTAACTCCTACAAGAAGCACTAAAAGAAGAATGATATAGATAGCTGATAAGTTTTTCACATTCCTCTTTGTAGACTTACCGTAATTCTCCTCCACATTTCGTGCAACTAGTACGGTCCCAAACAGTGATACAACTACAATAATAACAACTAGTGAAATCGCAAAACTCATTGTCTTTTCACCTCTCTAAAACCAGTCTATTTAAACAAACAAGATACATATAAAATGTCCTTCTTAAGGTACAATAAAATACTACCTTTCTTCTCTTATCATAATGGAAGTTTGCGAAAAACGGACCAACCACTTTTAGGTTTTTTTGCTCATCCACTTCAAAATAAAAAGCAACTGATTTCCTAGAATCAGTTGCTTTTTTACAAGGCTAATTATATTCATTTTCACTTAAAATTAATCCGATTTAAAAGTTTGGTCTTTTCATAATGAAACATCGATTGAGATAACTCGAAAATCGTCCCGTTTACAAGACAAACTGTATTTTCAATAAGAAGCGCCGGATCACCTTCATTTAGTTCTAAAAGCTGTGCATTTTCTTTATTTACTTTTTCACAACTAATAACTTTATCGGCAAAACCAATATTTAATCGTAAATCTTCAATGAAATAACTGTATACAGAGCTTAATGCTATTTCTTCATTCAAATATGGAATGATATCCTTTTTGAAATAACTTACTTCAATAGAGAATGGTTTCCCGTCTACAATTCTTAAGCGCTTCAAAAAATACAATCTAGTTCCAGCTTCACATTGCATCCGCTTTGCTATCTCTTCATCCGCATCTATTACTTCAAGCTCTAACACCTTCGTTTCAATATTTTGTGAAACAAGGTTTTTCGTTAATCCACGTAAACTACCTAAATTAATGTAATCTGTTACAGAAGTTTCGCGTAAAAACATGCCACTACCTTGCACTTGAAAAATATAGCCTCTATTCACAAGCTGACTAATTACTTTACGTATCGTATTACGGCTTACTTCAAATCGATTCATCAACGCTTCTTCTGTAGGTAGTTTTTTCGTTTCATTAAAAAGTCCATCTCGAATGTTTTGCTCTAAAACATCAGCAATTTGTTTATACTTTGCACTCATACACTTTCTCCTAAAATACTCTTTTATCTGTTATAACTCTTCTCCTCTCGTTTCGATCACATGATTATACCAATGAAACGAAAGTTTCTTCTTACGTTTTAAGTTATCATTATGATCGACAAAAATAAAGCCATATTGCTTTTTATATCCATTTAGCCAACTTAATAAATCGATAACAGACCATGCATAATAACCTTTTAAATTAATTCCCTCTTGAATTGCACGCTTCATTACTTTTAAATGCTCTTCAATAAATTTAATTCTCGGAACATCTACAATTTCTCCGTCAATGATTGGATCTTCATCACCAAGTCCATTTTCCGTTACATACATCTTTATGTCACCGTAACGTGCTTTCAACATGTGCAATCCCTCTAAGAAACCTTCGGGAGATATTTCCCATCCCCATTTTGTATATGTTTTATCATCCATTTTAACTGTTCGATAAAAACCATCAAAAGAAGGACTACCTGGAGAAAGTGTTGAGTTTTCTCGAGAATGTTCCTCATTCTTTATATCCATATCGTATCTTTCCACTCGTATCGGTTGATAATAATTCAAGCCAATAAAATCATTTTTTTCGGCATTTTGTTTAATAATTTCTAATTCTTCAACCGTCCAATTAGGAGTCCATCCTTTTTCCTTTAATTGTTGTACAACATAAGATGGATACTCACCTTTTAAAACTGGATCATAGTACCAATACGTTTCATATTCATTCGCATGATTTGTTGCTAGTATATTTTCTTTTTGATCATCCACACTATAAGCAGGTAAGAAAACATGCGTGATACCAATCTCTCCATATTGTTTCAACTGCTTGTACACTGCAACTGTTTTTGCATGTGCATAAAATACATAATGAGTCGCTTGAAAATACTTTGGAACATCATTTTGTATTCCAGGTGGATGTGCACCTTTTAAGTACCCTAATCCACAAAACATCACTGTTTCATTAAAAGTAATCCAATGTTTAACTCTATCACCAAATGCCTTAAAGCAAATCTCTGCGTACTTTACAAAAGCTTCTGCTGTTCGTTTATTCGTCCATCCACCGCCTTTTTCTAAAGTTAATGGTAGATCCCAATGATATAAAGTTACAAACGGTACAATCCCGTATTTTAAACATTCATCAATTAAGTTGTTATAAAATGCTATTCCTTTTTCATTTACCTCTCCATCTCCAGTCCGCAAAATTCTCGCCCAAGAAATAGAAAAACGATACGATTCTAATCCCATCTCAGCCATTAAGCGAACATCTTCCTTATATCGATGATAATGATCAACAGCTACATCACCATTTGTCCCATTGTATGTTTTGCCAGGAATTTTTGAAAACTCATCCCAATTCGTAACACCTTTTCCATCTTCATTCCATGCACCTTCTACTTGATAAGAAGCTGAAGCAGCCCCGAATAAAAAATCATGTGGAAACTTCATAGTATATACCTCCGTTTCATTACAATAAATCAAATTTATTACTACATATAAAATTTATAGGTACAAATTTTATATGTGTAATTATATCGCAAGTTTCGATTTTTTTCTATCATGAAAGCACGATATGTAAAACTATACCTAATGTTAATTTTTAGAAAACCAAAAAGAAGCGATGTATTTTATCGCTTCTTACTATTACAATCTTCATTCTTTTATAAGTGACTTATTCGCTCTTATAACTTCTTGATAAAGTATTGGTGACCATTTTTCATTTATATAATCTTGAATTATCCAGCCTACTCTCGTAGGATTCTTTTGTTTCATATAGTTTGCAATTTCAGGATTTATATAAGAGGCATAATAATATGGACTATTCCACGCTGTACCGCCAGAAGACAAGCTTGTAAAATTAATATACAGATGATTGAAATCTTCACTATTGTTAATCGTTTCATTTATCGTATCTTTAATAGATTTTACTTTCTCATCATAACTCACTTTATATTTATCTTGTACCGTTACATTTACATTTTGATTTACATTTGTAGTAAACGTCTCATTGTCTGGCCAATAAAAATTATTATATCCTCCAGATTCATTACTACCACTATATCTTTTTAGTACTACAATTTTCCCTCGAGCATCTCCTAGTTTTATATTCCCTTCTGTTTTTAAAAAGACAGGATCAAGAAAATATTTTTTTTCAAACGTGCTACTAAATGAATTTTCTGCCCCTTTCATATCCTCATACTCTTTTTTTAAAGACATAATAATCGTTTCACTTGGGTTATCTTTTAAAAATTGTTTCGCTTCATTTATAAATTCGTGCAATGTTACATAAAGATATAGTGGCCCATGATGAAGAACTATCGTATTATCATCTGTTAAACGCCCTCTAATATCAAAAATTCTAGCTCCGTGATCCATTTGGTAACGAAAATCATATTCTTGCGTCATTCCCCATACTTGCTTTATCGGATTCTGCAACTTGAACGTTCCACTATCATGTGTTCCTGGAATTGAAATTCGTGCTAACGGTACGTTATCGGGTATAGGTTGCATCCATTTCGACCAGTTTTCAAGCCCATTACCAGAGCTAGCAGCAACTGCTTGCTTATCATTCAAAGCAAATACAAATGTGCTAAGTATAGTACTACATATGAATAATTTCAAAATAAACTTCTTATTACTCATTTTTATTCCTCTCTTTTTCTGTTTTCACATCAAACTTATTGAATATAATATAAGCTACTTAATAAAAAATAAATAACATTTCATAAATATGAAATATTACATAGAAGTAAAATTTAAAAATCATTCCCATATTCTCAATGCATTAGGAAAATTTAAAGTCCCTTTCTACTAGATAAATTATAGTAATCAACAACATGAACTTCAATGTGTTTTTATATGCAATATTTCATATTTGGGTCCTACATGATATAAATAAAAAACTTATGATGATTATTTATTTCATACGTGCTAATATAATTATATTAAAATATAAATACATACCTTTTATACTCTGAACTACATTATTCAACAGTTAAAACTTAATTTTTTATTGGGGGGATTTACAATGAAATTATTAAAAATAATACATATAATTCCTTTATCTGCAGCAGCAATTACATTCGTATGTAATCAAGGTGCAACTGAGGCTTCCACCATTCATACAGTAAAAAAGAATGATACACTTTGGGGTATCATTAAACAATATGGAGTTTCAATACAATCTATTAAACAAGCGAATAATAAAGGAAACGATCAAACTTTTATTGGTGAACAGTTAAATATTCCAGGATCCATGAAATCAAATGAGGTCACTGTTCATCAAAACGACAAACCTAAGAACATCTCTGGACAAATTATTTATCAAGTACAGCCGGGAGATTCATTAGAAACTATAGCAAAGCGTTACAATGTTACCGTTCAATCTATAAAACTAATTAACAATACAGTCGGAAACAAGCTTTATACAGGACAACATGTGAAAATTAATTCAAGTATTTCAGAAAAAGAAAAAGACTTAATGGCACGCTTAGTTACTGCTGAAGCGGGTGGCGAATCATATAAAGGAAAAGTGGCAGTGGCGAAAGTTATTTTAAATCGTGTAAATGCAAAAGGTTTTCCTAATACAATAACAGGCGTTATTTATGAACCTATTAAACACGGATATGCATTTACTCCGTTACAGATGGAAGAATTAATCAGCCTGCAAGTGCAGAAGCAAAAATAGCAGTAGAAGAGGCTATCTCCACAAATGGAATACATTCTGATTGGCTTTATTTCTATAATCCGAAAACATCAACAAACAAATGGATTACAACACGTCAAACAGTAGCAGTAATCGGTAACCACGTCTTCGCTAAATAAAACTGTAATTTTCTTCAGATTTATTCACTTAACAACTATTTCAAATGATTAACAGACCTCTTTACTTAAAAGGTCTGTTCTTTTTATATCTAAGCTTTTTATTAACCATATGATAAAATGATTGTTTAAAAGTATCTCTCTTTTCAAATAAAAAACTGTTGTATCTCATTCATCATTTAGAGTAATTGAGAAAGTATCAAATCCACAACTATGACTTTATTAATACAAGCTATTTCTTAACTTTGTAAAATTGTTATACACTAGGAAAATAGCAAACAAACTATTCGGTAGCAGGTGAAAAAAATGTATGATATTACAATTATCGGTGCTGGAGTGAGTAGCATTTTTATGGCTTATACATTAGCCAAAAGCAACAAAAAGGTTTTAATTCTTGATAAAGGTAAACCGTTAGAACATCGAAATTGCTCTTTAAAACAAGGGGAAATATGTAACTGTACTGCATGTGATAAATATTTCGGGTTTGGTGGTTTAGGAAAGTCTGAAGGGAAATTTAATTATACAAACGGATTTGGAGGCGAACTCGAGCAAAAAGTAGGTAAAGAAGGATTTATGCAACTCATGGCGGAAGTAGATGAAATTCTATGTCAGTTTGGTGGAAGTTCAGTTTCAAAATATTCTACAGAAAATCCAACTCTCACTAAGAGAGCTAAAGCGTGTGGTTTACAAATGCTAACAACCGAAGTAAGACATCTTGGTACTACACTTTCCAGTAACATTTTTCAGCAGCTCTATGAATTTTTACTTACCAAAATAGATATCCAATTTCATATAGATGTACAAAATATCGTTAAGCAGAAAGACCATTTTAAAATATATACAAATCAAGAAACTGTCCATTCTAAGAAATTAGTATTTGCAACCGGTCGTTCCGGGGCGGATTGGTTAAAAGAAATGTGCACTTCTCTTAATATTTCTCAGGAGCAAACTCGTGTAGATTTAGGTATTAGAGTAGAGATGAAAGAAAATCAATTACGTTCTATATTAAAAGATACATTTGAGACAAAACTTTCTTATCAGCATGAACATTTCACAGCAACTACTTACTGTATGAATCCAAAAGGGCGCATTATTCGAAAGTACGAAGAAGGTTTAGTTATGCCTGACGGTCAAAATTTTCGAGAGCAAGGAACTGGCACTCCTAACTTAAATTTCACTTTATTTATCCCACGCCATTTTTCAACTCTCAAAGAAGCAAATGTATACGCAAGTTCAATTATTAAAAGCATTAACCAAGGACGAGATCGGATTGTTATCCAGCGCTTAGAGGACTTAATAAAGAAACAACCTACTACGGAAAAAGATATGAAACATAATCGTATACAACCTACACTACACGGAGATTATGGAGATTTGCATAAAGAAATCCCTCCATTATATATTGAAGGGCTCAAAGAATTTTTATTACGTTTAGAACAATTTATCCACGAACCTATTGATGAAGATACTTTACTATATGGGGTTGATGGAAAATTCTATGCTCCTACAATAAAAATCAATAACCATTTTGAAACAAGTATGAATGGGCTATTTTTAATTGGAGATTGTTCAGGCGTCACTCATTCATTATCTCAAGCAGCTGCAAGTGGTCTGTATGTTGGAAAATATTTATCAGACATTTAATTACTCTAATCAAATGGAAAGGGAGCAACTAATTGCTATTGCTCCCTTTTCCCTATTACTTCTCTTATAACACATGATGCAATCTGCTATTAAAAAGAACGTACATATTATACAGATGTAAACAAAAAACAACTCCAAAATCAACTTTTATTGTATATTTTGGAGTTACTTTACGTTTATTCTACGATTGTTTCTAAAGGTAAACCTGTATAGGAATTATCCTCACCTATATTCAAGATTACTTCACATTGACGTAATCTCAATTCAAAGAGCTTTATAGGATCATGATAAACTTCAGGGTTTGATTTCATTTTATGCAGCTTATCTTGTTTTTCTTTTATTTCTAAATGAGTATTTTCTACAGCTTGTTCCAACGCGCCAAATGGATTTCTAAAGAACATATTAATATCCCGCTCTTGTGTGTTTTCAAACAGCTCAAATTGCAAGAAAAACTTCTTCATAATAGAAGCCGTTACATCGGTATAATCTTCATTTTCTAAATACTGTTTGTATTTGTTATATAGCATAGCTTTATTTTTAGGAAGAACTCCAAATAATTTACCGGCACTTTTCAGTAAAAATTGTGCTGGTGTAAATCGGCGTAAAATATTTACTTCTTCCATTTGTATTCTAGTTGTCATTCTATCAGTATCTCTGCTCCAGTCATCAATTACTTTAAAGTCACATTCTAACTGTATTCGATTTTCTCCAAATAAAGAATTAAGTCCTTCACTGGTTTCTTCTAAGAACAATTGACTTTGAAGGAGCTCGTTATTAGAAGTCGCAATCCAATTTTGCATAGAGCGAGCAAGATTAGGTAATACAGTTTGTTCTAGATATTGTTTCACTCTTTCATTCATCGCTGTGTTTAGTTCAATATCAATGTGACCAAAATCGCTTTCTTCACTAATTAAATCGGAACAACTCTGCAATAGTTTCGGAATATGTTCTGCAAGATCATTAGTAATTTCGTTTTTCATTGTACGATATGATTCTGTAATTAAATGAATTTTGTCCTTCTCAAAAGCAGTAAGGTTATTAATACAACCATTTAGTTTAACTAACATATCTTCATTCCAATTAATAGAATCCACTAGATTGTTTTCCCTCTCGACGCGTTTATCCAAAAGATATGTAATTGTTTTTCGAATGAAAAACAATAGCTTTTCATTCCGTTCTGCATCGATATTTTTATGGTTAAAGTTAAAATGAATAAACTCAGTTAAATCGTTTAGTTGTTTACTATTTGTATATAACGAAGAATAAGGGAAAATTCTTGCATTAGGGAAATATGTATTTATTCTCACTTGCGTATCTTGTATAACTCTTTTTGCTTCTGCTTCATTGTAAATGTTATCGATTTTATTTAATAAGAAATGAACTTGTAGATTTGGTGTATGTTCTTGAATACTTAATAGAATGTCACGTTCTTTGTCAGTAAAAGGTGAATCCGCATTCAATACGAATAATAACTCATCTGTAGAATTTAAATATTCAAATACTTCATCTTTCGCGTCATTGTTCCTATTAAAGCTAGGTGTAACAACGAATGTAAGTTTATTTTTACTTAAAAATCTGCATGGTAATTTAAATTCAACACATGCTCTATCTCTATATGTTTGACGGTGTAGAGACATCATGTTATGGAAATCAGAGAAATTCTCAGTTGTTGTAATTTCCGAATCTGTTATAGCGTTAATTTCTGTATAAGCGTCATTTTTAAAAACAACTACATTTGAGATTGAGTTTTCTAATATATTTTCTCCTAGAATAGAGTTAATAAATGAAGCTTTTCCGTTTCCTGAAGTTCCAGTTACTAATAAGCGATTTGTTCTTAAATCTGCAAGCTCGCCAACTAACCAGCTAAATCGGTGACCCATTTCTAAATCATGTTCTTGTGCCCACCCTGTAATAGATTCAAAAAGATGTAAACTATACTCTAAGCCATTCACATGATTAATAGAATATGACAGTAGATTTTCCGCATGTTTTATATCCGCTGAATCTATTTTGGAAGGAAAAATCTCATCCCATGCCAATACTGCTGCAGATGGAAATACAGCATGAGAGGGATTGACTACCTTTAACCAATTTGTTAACAGATTTGGAATAATACCGTGTAATTGTCTAAGCATATATTGACCTTGAATTAATTCAAAGTATGTTTCTTCGTAAAGAGAAGAAATTTCGTCCCATATATCGGACGAATGTATTTCGATATGTATGAAAAATTCATTTATTGTATTGAGCCATAATAAGTAATTTTGTTCATCTTTATAGCTGTGCCAAAGTGATGAAACAATTTGCGTAAATTGTACTTGATCTACATTATTTAATGTAACTAATACTTTATAAAAATAGTCTGGTGAAATATTTTTAGTAAATCCTTTATCGATATATTCTTTTAGAACCTCAAACCACGGATAAGATTCTGTTCGAATTAACTCGTTCACAGCAAGCTCTACTGCACTATCAAAATCTTGCTGTTCTTCATAAAAGGAACGTGCAATTGTTGTGACGCTTGGATAATCGGGATTTAAAGAAACCGCTTCTTTTATAACAGCGAAAGCTGAATCAAAATTATTTTGCTCGATGTAAAGAGACAGTAATTGCAGTACAATTTCGGTCATCAGTATTTTGTTATCAGTAGTAATGGAAGTATACACCTTTTCAGCAACTGATAATTGGTTAAGTTCGAAGTAAGCATCCGCAATATTTTTTTGTGCCCATGGCGCTAATTCATTACTAACTTTCTCCCATTTAAAAATAGCTGCTTCAAAATCTTGATGGTGATAATAAAATTCACCTTGTGCAAAACGAATATAAGATCCATCGGAAATCTCATTTTTTTCTTCGTTTACATAAGCTTCTCCAAGTACTTGAAGAGGTTGATGTGTTTCATTCTCCATTAAGAATGTTTCATAATACATTTTTTTTATTAATTGTTTTTCTAATCTCATCTTTTCCCCCACTATATCTTGAAAATACGTTTTTCTCCAAATGTCAATACTTTTTTGTATGTATGCTTTTTATCTTAACAAAGAATTTCTTTTGGAAAATTTCATTTTCCTTTCATTTTTCAAGTAAGATTGAATTTTTATGAGAAAAGTTTCAGTTCTTTTTCAATTCCCTTTCAATTGTGAAACAACATTAAATGTTCCTAATAACTTAATACGAGTATAATATCCCACATTAAATTATTAGGAACATTTAATGTAGAGCCCTTTATAAAAACAATATATATTGAATATATATGCTACGTGTTATAACATTCAATAAGAATCCCGCTTTTCCTATAGCAATTGAACAGTGAAAAAAAAGCATACCTAACGGTATGCAACTTAGACAACAAAAATACTTGAATAACATAGTAGAACAAGATCATCGCTTTATAAAGAAACGAACTGAAATCTGAACCCAGGTTTCGGTTTTTCAGGGTATGATGAATTACAAATTTTATTAATAATCGAATAAAATAAAGAACTTTTAGCTGGATTACTCTATTCTTGAATAAACTTTACAACAGAATCCTTTTTCCATTTGTATAAAACTATTTTATGATAAACAGGATCAAATAATGGATTTGAATAAAAGACGGCTTCCTTTTCAACTTGTCCTTCTATATTAATCCCTTGTTTTTGAAACCCTTCAATGAGATGATTCGTAACATATATATTATCATTTTTATGATATTTTTTATCTTGTGAAAAATATGAATATGTGTAAAACCGTTTATGTTCATACGGCACTTGTAAATATTCCATAACCCTCGTCTCTTCCCAAGTGTATACAATAAACGGCTCTTGTTTCCCCTCCAAATATGACGCGAGTTGATATGTTGCCGGTACCTCCACTTGTTGTTCTTTCATGAGCGGTATACTCATCATAAGTTGAGTAGTTGCAAACAACAGCAATATAATACCACGATTTCTTTTTAACCATAAAATAGCAAGTACGCAAAGTAACATCGCTACAACCGGATAAGAGTGACGAGGTTTATCAATATTTTGTCCAAGTAAATTCCAAAGAAAATAAAAAATCCCAAGAGCGATCAAAACCTTTGGATAGCAACGTATGTTTTTCCATTGTAAAACAAATAAAAACAAAAAGAACAAAAAGAAACCTACCAAATAATAAGAGTGGATACCTATTCCTGCAAAGATGATGTTTTCAAAAAGTAAACGATAGAGACGTGAAATAAGTGGTTCACTCGTATCTGTAACTGCTCCACCCCATTCGGTAAAATGGCCTTCTACAAATCCAAAAGAAATTTCCCACAATCCCGTGATTCCACCAATGTTCCAAATAAGAGCGCTGATCCAAACTAGCTGCGAAAGGACAGCTGTACAAAATAAGATTATAAACCGCCATTTTTCTTCATGCCATTGTTGCCATAATAACAAAATAAGTACTATTCCAAACGGTGCATAAGATAACCGTATACCCATTAATAGCGCAAAAAAGAGAATTGGCCAAAATTGAGTTTGAAAACGCTTTGTGCGAAAGGCACGTTCTATACTCCATATATACCACCATACGATTGCTAACGCTGCGCCCTCCGACATGGGCTGCGTTACTAAAATAGAGAAATACCCGCTCGTTTGTAAGACAGCTACAACAATAAGAGCACTCGTTTTACTTACATAATGGCGTGCAATCCAATACATCGGAAAAGCTGCACCAAGTGCCATAATGGCATTAAAAATCCCTAACGATTGCACAGGGTTTTCTATAAAAATATGCGTTATCATTCCCCCTAAAATAAAAAAAGGATATCCAGGGAAATGGGGCTGCATCGCTAATATGTCATATTGCTTTAATGCAAGTGTAAAATCAACTTCGTCCCACGTTGCCGCAAACGGACTCGCGTAAAAAAAACGAATACAAATCACACTAACAACCAGGATAACTGCCCATATACGTAATACTTGTTTCATCTCATTTCCTTTCTGCAAAAAAAGTACAAGGAAAACACCTTGTACTTTAACTTACTGACTTATTTTCTTCAATTATTGTTTGCTTTTTTTTAACAGGTTTTTTAAAGATGATTAACATGTACAATACAACAAAATATCCGATATACACAAGTACTTCTTCAAGAGATGGCATCGAGGAATACCCTAAAAATGCTTTTAAAAAAATACCGATATCACCAGAAAGAAGTGGTGCAGTCCCGTGATCACGAAGATAATGAGCATAATCAATTGGATGCTCTGGCAGTAGCCATGTAATATCATATACGTGCGGCATTACGCTGCCAAGTATCTTTAAATCTTGAAGCATAGAAACGCCTTGTACAAGAAGTCCAGCTGCAATTAAGACAATAAATGCACCTGTTACTTTAAAGAATACTTTGAGTGAAATACGCATCGTTCCTTTAAAGAATAAGAAGCTAACAACAGCTGCAACAAGCAGGCCTGAAATAGCTCCCCAGCCTTTCATCGCTTCTCCGATGTTCCCTCCTGTAATCGCTGCAAAGAAAAACACTGTTTCTACACCTTCTCGAAGTACAACAAGAAAAGAATGCACGACCATTCCAATTATATTTCCAGCCGTAATATATTGATTCATTTTATTTTCCATATTGGCTGTCATATTCTTACTATGTTCCGCCATCCAAAATACCATTTGTGTAAGCAAAATGGCTGAAACAAAAATAATGGATATTTTCAAATACATTTCACTACCCATAGCAGCAAAACCAGTAAATACAACTTGAAAGACTAGAGCAACAATATAACTTGCTACAACCGCAAGCCCTGCTCCTAACCAAACATATTTTACATACTGCTTACTATCTGTACGCTTTAAGTATGTTGTAATAATCCCAACAATAAGTAACGCTTCTAATACTTCACGGAATGTAATGAGAAATGCTTGAAGCTGCATTGCCCTTCCCCCCTCTCTCACTCTTACTTACGTTTTCTTACAGCATATACAATGACCCCAACAAGTATAAGTACGATAACTACAATCGGCGCCCAGTTTTTCAAGCTGCTTAAATCTGTCCACTCTGTTTTTTCAGAAGCTGCTTTATCTTCTTGACTATTCGCACTAAAGTGCCCTACTTTAAAATCTTTAATTTTAAATTCTTTTTGTAAACCTGTTAAAATAGCATCTTTACTTTTCTTGAAAGCATCTTGATTTGCTTCTTTTTGACCTACTCCAAATAACCCTGGGTTTCCTAATGATTCTAAAGCTTTATTAAATTCATCCTTTAGCTTTGTATCCAGCTCTTTATTACGCTCACCAATAACAGGAGATAACGCTTCATATGTAGCAAATGCTTTAGCTAATAGACGTTTGCTTGTATCATAGTCTTTAAATTTTTCATCAACATTTGTTAAACGACGGTTAATATTGAGCGCAAGAATTTTTTGCATATCAGCAATAATATCTTCTTTATTTTGTTTATCAAAGTCCTTCATCATTGCTTTAGAGGGTTCTTTTCCCATATGCTGATCAATTTCTTCTTGTACATTTTCATATGCTTTTTTAGCTTCTTTAAAGTTTGCCGGATTTTCATCTAACTTGGTAACCATCTGTTTATATGCTTCAGCTACTTTTTCTTCGTTCGGATTTCCATACGAATAAGCAAATGCACTTGTTTGCATAGATAATAGTAAGAAAATACCAACAAATAATGATGTAATGATTCTTTTCATGAACGTTCCTCCCGAGGTTAATGATTATTATTGTCAAGATAAGAACCGCTCGCTACGAGCACCTCTTATCTTCTGTTAATACATGGGCAGCATAGTCAATCGTAACTTTCTCTACTGGACGCTTCATTTCTTTCCAAATTGCCGGAAGCACACGCGTCATATACTTACGAAAAGATATGAAAGAATCGCCTGTTTCTCTTACTTTATACGTAATCGGTACTTCTTGTACTCGAAAGCCTTTTCGTACTAAATTCAAAGTAATAACTTGGGCATAGTTATAATCATGAATAATTTCCCCATGCTCCATCGCTTGTCTAGAAAAAGCACGCATACCTGATTGCCCATCGCGAATCCACTTTCGCAATAACAAACATTGCAGAGTCGTAAAACAATAATTTCCAAGACGTCGATGCAATCTCATTCCTTGAATGGTTCCACGAAAACGAGAACCCATCGTATAATCTGCTTCTCCAGTAAAAATAGGTTCGAGTACATTCGGAATTTCATCAGCTGGATACTCATCATCAGCATCAATCATTACACTAATATCAGCCCCAAGACGATAGCTCTCCTGCAAACCTGCTCGAACGGCTGCACCAAGTCCTCCGTTTTTTGCAAATGAAACGATGTGATCAGCCCCGGCCTTTTTTGCAACATCTACCGTTCTATCAGTTGATCCATCATCGATGACAAGTACTTCTACCGTTACATTTGGATGAAAATGACGCGGCACCTTTTGAATGACTTGTGCAATAGAATCCTCTTCATTTAAGGCCGGTATAAAAACAATTACTTTCATTCCTTTTCCTGCTCCTTTAACGCTTCTACTAATACAGGACCACGGCTATGAGATGGATACGGCACTCCTAATAAGTAAGCAATTGTAGGTGCCATAGAAACAAGACTCTTTTTCTCTTCTACTTTTATACCTTGGGCAATATGAGGACCGTACATAAAGAATGGTACAAACCGTTCACCCTCGTCTAAATGACCGTGACCACCTATTCCATCCGCTTGTCCATGATCTGCACAAATGATAAATGTCGTATTTTCTGCTTTTCCTGTTTTCTCTAAATGCTCAATAAACTGCTTCACATGCTGATCTGCTTCATGAATTTTTTGTAAATATTCATCATATAGTACGCCGCGGCTATGACCTGTTTGATCTGTAGAAATAAGCTGGACGATAAATAGATCTGGATCTTGTTCATCCATAATCTTTCTTGCTTTCTCCATAATTTTCGAGTCGACAACATCGTTTTTCATAACAGCCGTAAATGTTTCCACATCATCACCAAAAGCATCAACTAAATGCGCAACAGCTAGCATTTTCCCTGTTTTATCTACTTTTCGAAGAGAATCAAAAATACTTTCTACATTCACACCATGCTTCCAAACCATATTGGATTTAATCCCATGTTCAAACGAATATGTTCCTGTAAACATAGATGAAAAACATACGACCGTTCGAGCTGGATATACCGTTTCCATATTTAAAAACTCTGTCCCTTTTTTACGAAGAGAATCTAAATACGGTGTATGTGCTGCCTCAAAACGATCTTTTCGCATACCATCTATCACAATCACAACTACTTTTTCATTTAATGCCTTTTGATTTTCAGGCATGTTTTCTGTATAGCTAGAAATTGCCTTTGGCTGCCAATCAAATAAATTACGGTGTAAAATAAGCGTATATATAAGAAGAGCACCATAAAATATACACAGCACTTTCCAATCTACACCGTTAAATGTACCGCCTGCTTGAAAGAAATCGTAATAGTAATACCAAAGCGAAAGTAATAGTAAGAACTTTGGCATCTGTTCTTGTGCATTCCCACTTGTAGAATCACTATTTTTTAAAACCAGCTTCCAAAATCGTGTGAAGTTCAACCATGATGTACCAATTCGTAAATGATAATACAATGTTCCCCAAAATAGAATTGTAAAGAAGAAATATAATCCTAATGCAAAAAAGAATAATGGCAAATGGACCATCTTAAATACAATTAAATATGCAATAAACGGAAACCATAAATAATTTCTTAAAAATAATGGAAAATCAAACAAATAATATAAAACAAGTAAAGGTACAATGAGGACAAAACTACTAAAAAATGCTGAAATAAAACCATTTTGTCCAAACTGCGAGATAGAAAACAATAAAAATGTACCGAATACAAAAATAGGCGTAAACGGTTTTCCTTCATTCAGTAAGTTCCAGCAACGGGCTGCAACTTTTTCAAACTTTGATGCTTTTTTTACTTCTTCCACCGGATGTTTTCCCCCTTCTGACTGACTAGTGAACGCAACTCCATTGGGTATAAGACGAGCAGGATTGCACCCACACCGTAAGAAAATATAAATTTAAAACCGTGACTCATTAATGACCATTCATATGCTGCCACTTCCCCTACTCCAAGCGCCCTTAGCGCAAACGTCATTACCGTTTCATATGTTCCAAGACCGCCTGGTGTTAATTGAAATACTTGTCCTGCTATGGTCATACTATTTACCCAAACCGCCTGTATGAATGTAAGTGAACTCGCAATCTCATAAATTACAAAAGCCTCGCAAATCCAGCTCATTACAATTAGTAATATAATGATAACGCCTTGTATTGTAAACAAAACGGCCTTTAATTGCTCCCATTGTCCCTCTACAAATTGCGGTACTTTCTTATACAAAAGAAAAAACGCCCCACTTCCGATACATATACAAGCGAGGATAACGGGAACATTCAGTAAAACATTCCCCCACAGTATAAACATCCCTACTGTTCCAAATACACCAAGAATAAGTAAATCTAATATACGAAGAATAACAACTGATTGTGTCGCTTCTCCTAATGTCACTTTCTTTTCTTTTGTAATGATCGCAATGCGAACAGCATCCCCTACTTTCAATGGAGAAACATGATTAATAAACAAGCTATAAAACAATCCATATAAAGCCTCTTTCATTGTAATATGATGATGAAGATACAATTTCCAAGCGTATGCACGAAAGAAAAATGCAATGCCATACATCACAATAAGAAACATTAAGGTATAAGGATGTTTCCATAATTCATATAGTTTTCCCCACAAAGAAGACATTTCAAATGACTGCCACGATATAACAAAAAAAACACATAACAAGAAAATACCACAAAGATTAAACAGTATCCGGATATTCTTTCGCCCAAGCAATAGTCTGCTCCAACCCTTCTGCAAATGATACACGAGGTTCATATCCCAGCTGATTTTTCGCCTTCGAAATATCAGCCCACGTCGATGTTACATCTCCTTGACGATGCGCCTCTCTATTTACGCGCATAAGCGGGAAGTACTTCTCTAACTGTGCAAGCAATTCAGTCATTAAAATTGGTGCATTCGAACCTAGATTGTAGACATCGCTTCTATTCGACTCTAACGCAAGAGCAATCCCTTCTGTAATATCATCAATGTATGTGTAATCTCTTCCTGTTCCCTTTCCATATACAACAATTTCTTCACCACGTAATAATTTTCGAATAAAGCTCGCTATCGCCATATCAGGGCGCCCCCACGGACCATATACAGTAAAGAATCGTAAAATATTTATTTGAAATCCATACATATATTGATAAGCATGGCAAAGTGACTCTGCTCCGTATTTCGATGCTGCATAAGGAGATAAGACACGGCCATTTGCCATTTCTTCCTTCAACGGCATTCCTGTTTGCTCACCATACACAGAAGAAGAGGATGCCACAATGACTTTCTTTACATTTTCTTCTCCTGCACATGTTAATACGTTACTTGTCCCTTTTATATTAATATCAATATAAGCACCTGGCATTTCAAGTGACGGTCTCACACCTGGAAATCCAGCTAAATGAATAACTGCATCAACCTTCTCTTGCTGCATGACAGCTTTCACATCTTCTTTATGCAAAATATCGCACTCGTAAAACGGAACCTTTCCATATCGCTGAACTTGTTCAAGTTGAAACTGTTTTCTTGATTTTGCATAGTAAGAGTGGAAATTATCCAGTAGTACAACTTGCTTTCCTTGTGCTAACAATTTCAAAGCAAGATGACTTCCGATAAAACCTGATCCCCCAGTAATTAATACTTTCATTCATTTCACCACCTTTTATTACACTATGTAAAAGAAGAAACCTCATCAAGACAAGGTTTCTTCAAACAACATGTATGTCAACAGCCTCGCTTAGCTCCTCAGCTCATATTGCAAACCAAGTAACTTATTATTTCGCTGTTTCGATTGCTTTGTTTAATGCTGTCTCAAGTTGTGGTAACAATTTATCAGCATCTTCTTTCTTCTTCGCTTTTACTGCTTCTAAATAAGACTGTGCTGTTTTTGTTAACTCTACTGTTTGCTGTTCGCCAAGTACTGCTTTTAAATCACTTTCAATGATATTAATGAACAACGCGCCTTCTAATGCTGTAATAGGGCCTTTATCTTTTCCAAAGTTCTCTTGACTTTCTTTATACTCACCTAATGCAACTTTTGAGAATCCACGTACAAACGCTTGATTTACTGCTTTTGCATCAACTGTTTTTATATCAGTTTTTAAATCAAACTGCTTTAAGATAAAGTCCGCATCTTCAGGAGCTGCTTTTTTTATATACGGATAGATCGCTTGATAAAATGCCCATCCTTCTGCTTGTTCAATTTTCGCTGTCTTCTCATCAGTTTTTGCTGCTTCTACCATTTTTGTAGCATAGCCATGTGGAACTCCACCTGTCGCTAGGTAGAATGTTTTCATTATCGTTTTATCTACAACTTGCTTACCAAGTGCAAATGCAAGTTTGTCGTCTTTATCAATGGCTGCTTGCATTTCATCAAAGCCGCCTTTAATTTGAGAAGCCATTTGTGTACCATATGCTGTATCGCGTTTTCCAACTGTACCTTCTACGCCCTTATAAAACGCAAGTGCTTCATCCATTTCTTTTTTCACAACATCTTTTTTGCCCCAGTTTGTATCAATTTCTTTAAAATCATGGCGCATCGATTGGAAAAACTCTTTTTGCATTAATTTATCAAATAGTTGCTTTACAACCATTGGTTCCATTTCTTTCTTTTTTCCTGCTTCTAATGCAGCTGTAATTGTTTGGTCGATTTGTTCACTGAATTCACCGTCACGCTTTTGAACAAGTGATTGTAATTTTTCTTTATATAGCTTTGTTACTTTATCGAAGTCAACCTCTTTGCCATCTTTCGCTTTTTCAAGTTCAGCTATCCCATCTTTGTAAGCTTGTACAAAGTCAGCTTCTTGTTGTTTTGTTTCTTCTTTTTTCACAGTCTGTTCTGTCTTTTTATCTTGTGCTTCCGATGCTTTTGTTTCCTCTTTTGCACAACCTGTAAAAAGAAGAGATGTTACCGCAGCTGCAGATAATACTTTTAACTTGAATGTCATGAATTGTTTCCCCCTACTACCCCTAAATGATAGTGATTTTCATTATTGTTAAATTGATTATAAAAGCGCTTACCATATATGTCAACATAAACATTGCATAAGTTGTCACATTCACACATGGTAATTTCGACCAATTTAAGAAAGCTTAATAAAAAGGCATCTGATCCTTTTTATTAAACCACGAAAATATAGGTTTTTTGTTTGGATTTTGACTTAAAAACCCCTGCTATGCATGGGACATCGTACAAAATCTGGAACTACCATAACCGTTCAGGTTATGATAATTTTTAGTTATGGAACCAAATATACTGAAACGTATTTTCTTTAATAGACATAATCATTAGGAACAATTTATAATCAAATATGGTATAAAAATTCAGTAAATCTCTTTGGAATGAATTTTAAAATTCATACGATTTGGATACCTTAAAGATGAATTTAAATTGTTTGGATGTGAAGGTTGTCATCAAGTTCGAAAAAAATCTTATCGTTGTAAAGGGCGATTTTGTATAACCCCTTCTGTAGGAAAATGTGATGAAACAGAGAATATTCCGTATTCTGTTGTGAGAGGATTTGATGTGATTAATATAGGCGATTGGACTATTCCACCTATCTTTTCCTGTGAACAATATAGTGGAGATATGTATCCAGAAGATTACACAGGAGTATTGCTAGGACTACGTACAAACTATCAAATATTCGCTAAATCAAAAAGCTTTTACCTAATCATCTCTTCTCATTTCTGGTACGAGTAGATCTTTTCATATGTCACCAATTGAACTTATCCACCAATATTAAACTAAAAACTAGCACTAATTTCAGAAGGGTGATCATTTTATGGATATATGTATTATAGGCTCTGGCTATGTTGGACTAACATCAGCAGTAGTATTAGCCGATTTAGGACATCATGTTATCTGTGTTGATAAAGATAAAGATCAAAATAAAATTAACGCTCTCCAAAAAGGAGAGTATCCTATCTATGAACCAGGTTTAACAGAACTTATGCACAAACATCAAAAACGGTTACAATTCCGTAGTGATATTGATCAAGTTATTCAACAAACACCAGTTATTCTTATTGCTGTAGGAACTCCTTCCATGTCTAATGGAAAAACAGATTTAACATATATTTACTCTGTTATCGATATGTTAGCTCAAACTATAAAATCATATAAAACCATTATCACGAAAAGTACGGTTCCACCAGGTACCAATCAACTCATGCGGGAAATGCTTATAAAAAAAGGTGTAGAATCCTCACTTTTTAATATCGTTTCTAATCCAGAGTTTCTTCGTGAAGGCTCTGCTGTTCATGACATGCTCTTTCCAGATAGAACAGTCGTGGGCATACAAAAAGATGACACAAAGTCACTAGAAATTATGCAAGCACTATATAAAGGTATTCAAGCACCGTTCTTTCCTACAAGTTTAAATGAGGCGGAAATGATTAAATATGCATCTAATGCGTTTTTGGCTACGAAAATATCTTTTATAAATGAAATTGCTAGAATTTGTGACGCTTATCACATTGATATTACTGAAGTAGCAAAAGGAGTTGGGTATGACTTTCGAATCAATCCCCATTTTCTTCAAGCAGGACTTGGTTATGGAGGATCCTGTTTTCCAAAAGATTTAAATTCATTAATTTACACAGCAAATAGTAAACAAGTACCAGTCCCTATTTTACAAGCTGTACAATCTATCAATTCGACACAAGTAGATCTCTATATTGAAAAAATCAAAAACAATTTAAAAAATCCTTCTTCAAACAGATTAACAATTTTAGGGATTTCCTTTAAACCAAATACAGATGATACACGCTACTCTCTCTCTGTAACACTTATTGAAAAATTAATTCCGCTCGGTTACGAAATTCACGCCTATGACCCAATAGCCCTTCTCCCTTCTCATATGAAAAAACAAGTTACACAACATACTGAATTGGAACCTTCTATTACAAATTCGGATTGTATAATTATTGCCACAGAATGGGACGAATTTAAAACACTTGATTGGCAACAAGTAAAAAGATTAATGCGCGGATGCAAAATCGTTGATGGCCGCAATTGTATTAAACAAAATGAAATAGTAAAACACGGTTTACAATATATTGGGATTGGTCACCGATAAATACTTCGTAGGAAATGGGAGTTCTGGATAACCAGAACTCCCATTTCCTACGAAGTTGAATATCCAGCGTCTATCCCCTTTTTATCAATTGCTCAATATAAATAGCACCATTTCCCTTTGACTTTTATATAGGTTTCACCCATTTCCCAATATAGTTCTGCTCTTTTGTTTTTCTTCTTCCAAATTTGATAGATAAGTTTTTCCCCTCCATGAACCCATCGCATAATGGTTGTTGGCTGAACCGAGATGCTACCTTCCTTCAGAATTTCAGATATATCACGATAACTTAAAAAAACAACAATAGTTATGTAATTAAATTCCATTAATATTTATAAATAACTAGTCCAAAAAAATATATATGCATATCATGTTATAGTAAAGAACTTAGGAAATCCTAAAAAGGAGGCATTCTCATGTTTGAAGATAAATCTAAAATAAATTACCCATATGAATTTACCGAAACTACAACAATCCCCATAAAAAACCCAGTTTATAAACAATACAAAAACGGCACAGGTACACATAATTTTCCAATAACAAAACATTACAAAGAAAAAGTTCTATATACTGAAAAAATTAATAATAATAAAAACAAATAATTCTATAGAGCATCATTGCGACCATGCACAGTTACGTTTTAAGTAGTGTCTAAATCCTAATTTTGCAGCTCACACACCCTTTAAAAAGGAGAGTTTACTGGAAAACTTTCCTTTTTAAAAGTGCTGATATACCGTGCTTTTTTTATTCTTAGTAGGATTTGATAACAGGATAAAGTAACCATAGCCAAGAAATTAATTCCTTCAAAAATGAATACATACTAAAAAACAATATACCTTTATAGCCTCTTAAATACTCTTTCCAATTCTTATTTCAAAACTAAACTGCTTCACACTCATTGAACAATAACAAATCTACATAAAAAAAAGAGAGCAACTAATTAATCTGTACCCTTTGTAAAGGACATTTTTAAAAAAGTTAGGCAACATCAAGAAGATGATTTCTGTATCCAACAGGAGTCATCTTTTTTAAATTCCATTGATATCTATAGTGATTATAGTACGTCATATATTTCTTAATCTCTTGTTTCAACTCAGTAAAAGACTCGCAAGGTTTTATATGTGCTTCATCTTTCAGATGACCAAAAAATGATTCTTGTGGAGCGTTATCCCAACAGTTCCCTCTTCTTGACATAGATTGTCCGAGCTTTAGCTTTTTGACTAATTTTTGGTAGGTAGGGCTTGTGTAGTGGGCTCCTTGATCTGAATGAATATATGCACCTTCAGTCAATCGAATCTTCTTATTCCGTTTTAGTTTATGAAGAGTTGTTATTACGAGGTCTAATGTCATCTGTTCTGAAACATGGTAAGCTAAAATTTCATTGGTTGATCCATCTAAAATTGTAGATAAATAAGCTCTTTTATTCTTACCGTAAACTAAATAAGTGATATCTGTAAGAAGCGTTTTTCCTGGGGTGTTTTGTTTAAATTCTCGATTTAATTGATTCGGCACTACTCGATGTTCTTTTGAAGCTTTCAGCATTCTTTTATAAGGATTTGCTTTCCGAATCGGACAGACAATCTCATATTTTTTCATGATTCTACGGATACGCTTTAAATTGTAGACAACTTGAAAATGACCCACCAATGTCATTTTTATTTGACGAGCCCCTTTCTTTCGATTTCTAAATCGAAGTGCTTTTAATATGATTTCTTTCACGATTTCATCTTGATTGTTCTTTTGTTTCCGTTGTTCTTGAGATGAAATGGAAAAATAATTATAGTATCCCGAACGGGATACACCAGCTACTTTACACAAATAACTCACCATATTTCTTAAGTTATATTTTATGATGACAGAACGAATCAGGATATATTTCTGACTAGGTGATAACGTTATTTCCTTCTCATCCTCCCTTCCATAAGTTTGATCTTTTTTAACAATTCATTTTCTGCCTTTAGTAAGTTCCGTTCGGCTTCTAAACGAGCATACTTCTCTTCTAACGTAAGCTCTCTCTCAAGAGTTCTTCCCGCGTTTTGGGTGCGTGTATCTCGCAAACCAAATACACCATTTTTTCTGTAAGCAGCACGCCACCTACTTCCTGATGACATAATTCGTTTCATTCCAATCATATCTATATCAAAACCACATTCTTCAAAAATATTTCGAGGTAGTTTTCCTTTCTCATTTTCCTCAATAAAAATACGCTTAAATTCATCTGTATAAGTGATACCTTTCTGACTTACAGATTTTATGTAGGGGTTATTTGATAGAATTTGAATGTCTCTTTCTGTAAATAGCTTTTTTGTCATTTTGAACTTTCTCCGATCCCAATTTTCTCTCATTATACAAGAAATACCCTATAGAATAGACTTTTTTTTCAGTGTCTATTCTATAGGGTACATTTTAAATTACGGTTGCTCCCTTTTTAATCTAACTTTATCTTTATTAAATCCAAAACATTTTAGAAGAAAGCAATTTCCCCTACATAACCCTCTTAAACATCTTCTCCAACTCATAAGTAGAATGATGCACAAGAATCGGTCTTCCGTGCGGACATGTATATGGGTTTGTCGTCGTACGAAGTTCTTCAAGTAAAGCGAATATTTGATCGTTCGTTAAATATTGATTTGCTTTAATCGATGCTTTACAGCTCATCATGATGGCTGCTTCTTCTCGTAGTTTTTTAATATCTACTTTTTTTAGTTTGACAACTTGCTCCATCATTTCATCGATGATTTCTGTTTCTTGTCCTTTCGGGAACCACGTTGGGTGCGAACGGACGATAAAGGATTGATGGCCAAACTGCTCTAAAAATAGTCCAACTTTTTTTAATTCTTCTAACTGCTCTTCGACACGTAAAAATTCGGTAAGAGATAAATCAATACGGTACGGTACAAGTAACTCTTGCACTTCTTGCGTAACTCGTCCCACTTTATCACGGAAATATTCATAATTGATGCGCTCCTGCGCTGCGTGCTGGTCGATCATGTATAACCCTTTATCATTTTGAGCAAAAATATATGTTCCGTGCATTTGTCCAATTGGATAAAGCGGTGGTAAGTCATTCCCGTTCATTTCAATCTCTTTTATTCCCCCAACTTCTTCTTCCAATTCCTCTAACTCAAAGTCCTCTTCATTACTGTTCCATGATTTTTCTTCTCGAATCGGTTCTTCGATTATCGGTTTAGTAGTAGTTGGTTGCCAGCCTTCTTCTCTTACAAGTGACTGTGGTGGCTGCCATTCCTGCTTCGGTGGTTGCCAAAGTTGCGCTGGCTGTTTTACAGCCGTCGTTGTTTCTTCTTGTTTCTCATCCATTCCAGTTGGTAAAACGATGTTTGGCACCTGTGGTTCTTTCGGTTTTGTATGCTCAAACTGGAATTGCCCTTGCACACTTTCGTCTTTTTCTTTTTTCTTCGTTGTTACTCCAGCATCCGGAATAAGCTGTATTTTTTTAAATGCATCTTGTAACGTTTTTTCAATAAGCTGCAGTAGTTCTTGTTCCTTACTAAAGCGTACTTCTAATTTTGCTGGATGTACGTTGACATCAACAAGCATTGGATCCATTTCAATTGATAAGAAGCCGATTGGGTATCGTCCGATTGGCAGTAACGTATGATATCCTTGCTGAATTGCTTTCATTAATACGAAATTTCGAACGTAACGGCCATTTACAATCGTTGACATATAGTTACGAGACGCTCTCGTTACTTCTGGTAATGTTACATAACCTTTAATGGTAAAGTCTAGAGACTCAGCTTCAATCGGAATCAGCTTCTTCGCAACTTGAATGCTATAAATCGATGCAAGTACTTGTCTTACATCACCGTTTCCTGATGTATGAAGCAATTTCTTTTCATTATGAAACAGTTTTAGCGATACTTCTGGATGTGACATTGCAATACGATACACGATATCTGTAATGTTCCCAAGCTCTGTATGAATAGTTTTCATATATTTAAGGCGCGCTGGTGTATTAAAGAATAAGTTTTGTACTGTAATATCTGTTCCTTTTCGGCTCGCTGTTTTCTCTTGTCTTATAATGTCTCCACCTTTAATAATAAGGTGTGTACCAGGCGCATCACCTGTGCTTGTGATTAATTCTAATTCACTTACAGAAGCAATACTCGGCAGGGCCTCTCCGCGGAAACCGAGCGTTCTTATACGAAATAAATCATTTTCATCTTTAATTTTGCTCGTTGCGTGGCGTTCAAATGCAACGATACAATCTTCTTCTGCAATGCCATCTCCATTATCAATGATGCGAATTTTCGATAACCCAGCTTCTTCTAAGTGGATTTCAATAGATGTACTATTCGCATCGATGGAATTTTCCACGAGTTCTTTTACAACTGAGGCAGGGCGCTCTACTACTTCCCCTGCCGCAATTAAATTAGAGAGTTGATCATCGAGTTTGCGAATTTTCCCCATCTACTTACTCATCCTTTCTTTAACTTTTTCTGTAAACGATACAGTTCGTTCATCGCTTCTAAAGGCGTCATATCGAGTAAATCAATCTTTTTAATTTGTGCAAGTACTGCCGTTTCTTTTTGATCGAGCACAGGCTTGTCTTGTTTTTTCGAAGACTGTTCTCCTCCAAAGAAAGATAGTTGTGATTCTTCGTCTGTCTCTTCTTGTATTTTTGCCGGTTCTTCTTTTACAACAACTGGTTCTGGAGCAACTTCTTGCACTTTCACTTCTACTCGTTTCGGAATAATAATTTCTTCCTGTCCTTCTAGTTGCGCTAACACTTCTTTCGCGCGAGCGATTAAGCTCTCTGGAAGCTCAGCAAGTTGAGCAACGTGAATTCCGTAACTTTTATCAGCCGCTCCATCTTGAATTTTATGAAGGAACACTACTTTTCCATTCTCTTCAATTGCTGAAACATGTACATTCTTTAGTTGGTCTAAATTTTCTTCTAACACCGTTAATTCATGATAATGTGTAGAGAATAATGTTTTCGCACCAATTTGGTCATGAATATGTTCAATGATTGCTTGTGCAAGTGCCATACCATCGTACGTAGATGTACCGCGTCCAATTTCATCGAATAAAATTAAACTTCTTTCTGATGCATTTGCAATTGCATTTTTCGCTTCTAACATTTCAACCATAAATGTACTTTGACCTGAGATTAAATCATCTGCTGCACCAATTCTCGTAAAGATTTGATCGAAGACAGGTAATACGGCTTCTGTCGCTGGTACGAAGCAACCAATTTGTGACATAACAGTAACAAGTGCTAATTGTCTCATATACGTACTTTTACCAGACATGTTCGGTCCTGTAATTAAAAAGACATCCATCTTCTCCGGCATAATACAATCATTCGGTACATACAATTTCCCGTTCAATACTTTTTCAACGACAGGATGACGACCATCTTTAATAAAGATTTCGCGCTTAGTTGTTAAAACAGGTTTTACAAACTGCTCTTCTTCACTAACTGTCGCAAAGCTTTGCAGTACGTCTAGTTCACTAATTACTTTCGCTAAATGTTGTAATTTCGGAATAAATACTTTTACTTCTTCGCGAAGTGCTGTAAATAAATCGTATTCTAATTGTACAATTTTCTCTTCTGCTTCTAAGATTAATGTTTCTTTTTCTTTTAGTTCATCTGTTATGAAACGTTCTGCATTTGCAAGTGTTTGTTTACGCTCATAGCGCCCTTCTGGAAGTGCTGCAAGATTCGCCTTCGTCACTTCAATGTAGTAGCCAAAAATACGGTTGTACCCAATTTTTAATGATTTAATCCCTGTAATATCACGCTCTCGTTTTTCAAGCTCAGCGATCCACGTTTTTCCATTTTTACTAACGTAACGATATTGATCAAGCTTGTCATTATAACCATCTTTAATAATATCTCCATCTTTAATAGAAAGCGGTGGGTTTTCTTGAATACTTCTTCCTAGTAATTCAGTTAAGCCCTCACATGGATCCGCACCTTGAATTAACCTTGCTGCATAAGCATTATCTAAAAGACTAATCGCTTCTAAAATAGCTGGTACTTGCAGTAAAGAACGTCTTAACTGTAATAAGTCCCGTGCATTTACATTACCAAATGCAACTTTCCCTGCTAAACGCTCTAAATCATATACTTCTTTTAACTTTTCTTTTAAATCTTCACGTAAGAAGTAATCATTTACAAACGTTTCAACCATTTCTAAACGCTCTTCAACTTTTTCTTTCTGGATAAGTGGACGTTCCATCCACTGTTTTAACATACGCCCACCCATAGCCGTTTTTGTTTTGTCTAATAGCCATAATAATGAGCCTGTCTTTTCCTTCGTGCGAAGAGTCTCTGTTAACTCTAAATTGCGTTTTGAATGCACATCAATTTTCATAAATTGATTCGTGTAATAAATTTCTACTGGTTGCAAGTGATCTAACGAACGTTTTTGTGTTCTTATCACATAGTTAAATAAGCGTCCAATTGCTTTAATTAATTTTGCTTGGGAAACATTTTTCACAAGATGTTCTAATCCTTCTGGAATAGTTATTGCATCTTCATACGAAATCGTCATTTTTAATGTTTCAGTTAATTTATTTAATTCATCTTTTGAAAATGTAGAATCTACAACAATTTCTTTTGAACCAGTTGCATACACTTCTAATAAAATATCTTCTACTGAACCTGTTAACAACGTCACTGTATTTTGTCCAGTCGTTAAGTCATTGCAAGCTAGCGCATAAGATCCATCTTCGAAATGTGTTAATGCTGCTAAGAAGTTATTCTCTTTCTCGTCTATTGTACGCCCTTCCATCATCGTTCCTGGCGTAATTAGTTGTACTACTTCACGGCGCACTACACCTTTAGCTGTTTTTGGATCTTCCACTTGCTCACAAACAGCTACTTTATATCCTTTTTCAACAAGTTGTTCAATATAATTTTTAGCTGCATGATGCGGTACACCGCACATCGGTATACGATCACTACTACCACCATCTCGGCTCGTTAATGTAATTTCAAGTTCATGAGCTGCTTTAACCGCATCCTCAAAGAACATTTCATAAAAATCACCTAATCGGAAAAATAAAAAGGCATCTTGATAGTCTGCCTTAACCTTTAAGTATTGCTGTATCATAGGCGTATATTGCGTCATGTCTTTCCTCCATAATTCTTACATAATAATCTATATTCATATATGTCACACTTCACGGACACCCATATCTCCTATTCCAGGAGTCTTTCCTCATTATAGCACATTTCATAAGGAATCATGGTCATTCAGCACCACTTATGTACTGTAAAAAGCTAGGAAGAACTTCTCCCTAGCTTTCTCTTACTCTTCTTCTGCGTCAACGATAAAGTTCGGATCTAATTCTTCAAACTCATCATCATCGACTTGGAAATCCTCGTCTGATTCTACGCAACCTTCAGGATTTACACTTACACAAATTTTCGTTTCCCCAACTACTTCTGTTACAAATTCACGTTCTACCGTCACAACAATTTTATTACCATTTGGCGATACAAGAGCTTCTAAACAATTTGGTGGCTGAATTACACGAGCGATAATTTCTAAATCGTCACCAGAAAAGTTTTTGTCACGATAACCAATGCTTACTTCATCATTGTAGTTAACACGTTCTGTTACAACTTCAGTCTTTGTGTTTCCATCAAATGAATACCAAGTGTTTACATCATAGAAACCTTCAATTTCCACATGTTTCCCATTCTTTCTCGCTTCGTACGAATGGTTAATTACCCAGCACCCTAAAATACTTGTTGGCTCATTATTCGATTCACATGTATGCGTTGACTTTGTATACTTACGTCCTTTTCCAACCACTGCTTTTGTAATAATCTCTCTAAATTCGGACATTCGTAACCCTCCTCAATCACTATTCACTTAATCATATGCGTGACAATAGCGGAATGTGTCATTCTTTTTTTTGAGAAGAATTTACAATATAACTCACTAAAAAAAAGAGATGTCAATAAGACATCTCTTTAACAACCACAATTTCCTTTTTTACTTTCTACCGCTGCACCAGTTTCACCCTTCAATACATCGCCACCAGTTGAAACTAATATTTCATCTGTTACATTGTTAGAAATGGTACTAGCAACTAACTGTAGTAAGTCATTTACATATGTTTGTGAAGATTTAAACTCCTGTACAACTGGGATATTATCCAACTTATCTTGAAGCGCATCAATTTCAGCTTCTACTTTTTTCAAAGCTTCCCATTTCCCATAATGTTGCAAGTTTACTGCTTGTTTTTGCAAAGCTTTTATTTCATCAATTGCTCGCTTTACATTTTCATTTTTATGAATTTGTGCTTCTGCTCGCTTAAAAAAATCGACTTCTTCTGTTTCAGAGATCATTTTTGCTAATTCTTTCGCTTGCTCAACAATTTCATCTTTCGTATATACTTTCATCTATTATTTCACCTCAATCGGTTCCTTAACCAATTCCCCGTTAAGAGACCAAGTTTTTGCTTCCGTTACTTTTACTTTCACAAGCTGACCAATTAAAGATTTTGAAGCAACAAAGTTGACAAGTTTATTCGTACGTGTGTATCCTGCAAGTACTTCAGGGTTATTCTTACTTTCTCCATCAACTAATACTTCTACAATTTGTCCTATATAGCGCTTATTCTTATTAACTGCATATTCATTCACTAGTGTATTTAAGCGTTGTAATCGCTCTTTCTTCACTTCCATCGGCACATTATCCTGCATTTTTGCAGCTGGTGTACCTTCACGCGGAGAATAAATAAATGTAAATGCCGTATCAAATCCTACTTCACGATATAACGACATCGTCTCTTCAAACTGCTCATCCGTTTCATTTGGGAAACCAACGATAATATCAGTCGTTAGTACTGCATTCGGAATGGTCTCTTTAATTTTTCGTACAAGCTCTAAATAGTGTTCTCTCGAATATTTACGCGCCATAATTTTAAGCATATCTGTACTACCAGATTGAACTGGTAAGTGGATATGTTCTACTAGGTTACCACCTTTTCCAAGAACATCAATTAAATGATCATCAAAATCACGTGGATGGCTTGTTGTAAAACGAATACGTGCGATATCGATTTTACGAAGTTCATCCATTAAATCGCCAAGACCATATTGTATATCTTCAAAGTCTTTACCGTATGCGTTTACGTTTTGTCCAAGTAACGTAATTTCTTTATAACCGTTCGCAGCTAAATGGCGAATTTCTTTAATAATATCTTCTGGACGTCTGCTGCGCTCTTTTCCGCGTGTATACGGTACAATACAATATGTACAGAACTTATCACAGCCATACATAATATTTACCCAAGCTTTAATATCACCACGACGTACTTTCGGAAGGTTTTCAATTACATCCCCTTCTTTTGACCAAACTTCAACTACCGTCTCTTTTGAGAACATTGCGTCCTTTAAGATATACGGTAATCTATGAATATTATGTGTACCAAACACCATATCTACATGCTGATTTTTTTGCATAATTTTATTTACAACAGATTCTTCTTGAGACATACAACCACATACACCAATTAAAAGATCCGGATTTCTTCGCTTTAATGATTTTAAATGACCAAGTTCACCGAACACTTTATTTTCAGCATTTTCACGAATTGCACAAGTATTTAATAAAATCACATCTGCCTCTTCAGTTGAAAAAGTTGGCTCATATCCAAGTGTTGTAAAAATCCCAGCCATTACTTCTGTATCATGTTCATTCATTTGACAGCCGTATGTACGAATGTAAAACTTTCTTCCTGCGCCAAAATTGCGGAACTCTTCAGGTAAGCCAAAATCTCGTTCAATTTTAACTTCTTCTTTCCCACGCTTTTTCGCCAATTTCAAGGAAGGTGGTTGGTATACACTTTCAAAGTATTTACTATAATCTTTCTCTTCTTTTTTCGTAGAGGAATTTGCTTGTCGACTTGCTAATCGTTGTTGCTCGTTCATCGGTAATCTCCTTTCACCCTTAACTATACACACTCTGTAGTCCATTTTAATGCGCTTAGCCCCATCTCAATGATGTTAGATAGCTTGAGAGATAACTTGCCCTTTGAAACTTGAGTAATCGATCTAATCATCCGTAAGAATGAAGTCTTCCCCACACAAATAGACATTCCCTTTTATTATTTCATCTTGTCCTATTGAAAAGCATATTGCTTTATCCCTATACACATTATCATAGTATAGAGCCTTTAGCCAACTTTAACGAAGAAGAAGCCTTATCCTATATTACATTTCACAGTTAATGAACATGCTATTTTTATACAACGATTTATATATTATTTTATCATTCTGAATTTTCTAAGTAAACAAATCTATTAATTATTTTTATTCACTCAAAAAGAAGGTTGCCAAGTGGCAACCTTCTCTCCGATCATTACATAAATTCAGCAACAAGCTCATCAAACATTTTCTGATCCATATTTAAATCAGCTTGCACTAAAGGCTTTTCACTATAGTCTTTTACAAGCTCTTGGTAAGAAGGCTGCTTTGTATTTTGATAAATTAAACCTGTTACTAACCCGTTCTTTTCCATTAATGTTTGCATAGCCATCATGCGGTTAGATGGATCATATCCTTCTACTGTACTTAGTTTCGTTAAATTCTCTTTAAACCAATCATAAGTATTTACTTTATTGTAAGTAACACATGGACTAAATACATTAATTAATGAAAAGCCTTTATGGTTAATACCAGCTTCAATAATTTGCGTCAATTCTTTTAAATCACTTGAAAAGCTTTGCGCCACAAATGTCGCACCAGCTGTTAAAGCCATTTCCATAACATTTAGTGATGGTTCAATTGAACCTTGTGGTGTACTTTTCGTTTTAAATCCAGCTTCACTACGTGGTGAAGTTTGACCTTTTGTTAATCCGTAAATTTGGTTATCCATTACGATGTACGTAATATCAATGTTACGACGAATAGAATGGATCGTATGTCCCATACCAATCGCAAAACCATCACCGTCACCACCGGATGCAATAACTGTTAAATCACGATTTGCCATTTTCACACCTTGTGCAATCGGAAGAGCACGTCCGTGAATACTATGCAAACCATATGAATTAATATACCCTGAAATACGACCTGAACAGCCGATACCAGAAATAACAGCTAGCTCATCTGGATTTAAACCAACGTTAGCTGCCGCACGCTGAATCGCAGCCTGCACCGAGAAGTCTCCGCAACCTGGGCACCAGTTTGGTTTTACACTGTTACGAAAGTCCTTAAATGTTGCCATTTAATACAACCCCTTTTTTACATTCGTTGTAAATCTCTTTCGGCAAGAATGGATTTCCATCGTATTTTAAAAGATTAGAAATTTTCTCACCATTGCCAAGATTCATTTTCATAATGTTAGCAAGCTGACCAGTTGCATTGTTTTCTACTACTACAACACGCTTCGCTTTTTTCACAAGTGGATCGATTTCAGCTGTTGGGAACGGATGAATTAAACGTACATGGGCATGGTTTACTTTCATTCCTTCTTGTTCCAAACGCTGCATTGCCTCTTCGATCGCACCACGAGTTGAGTTAAAGCCAACTAACAATACGTCTGCGTCATCATGCTTAGCATTTTTGTAAATAGGGGTATTAAACTGCAAGTTCGCCATTTTACGGAAACGTTTGTCCATTTGATCTTTACGATTTAACGCTGATTCAGATGGTTTACCCGTTTCATCATGTTCTACACCTGTAACATGGTGAATACCATTTTTCATACCAGGTAAAACACGTGGTGAAACTCCATCTTCTGTTACTTCATAACGCTTGAAGTATGCTTTATTTTCACGTTCTGGTAATTCTATTTCTAAATCAAGCTTACCGCGACGAATTTCAACTTTATCTAACTTAAGTGGTTCTACTGTTTGCTTTCCTAAAGAAAGCTGTAGATCTGTTAAGAAGATAACAGGCACTTGATATTCTTCTGCTAAGTTAAACGCTTCTACAATATCATAGAAAGCTTCTTCAACTGTACTTGGCGCCATTACGATTTTTGGAATTTCACCATGCGTTCCGTAAATCATAGCCATTAAGTCAGACTGCTCTTGTTTTGTTGGTAAGCCCGTACTTGGACCACCACGTTGTGTATCAATGATAACTAGTGGTGTTTCAGTAATACCTGCTAAACCAATTGCTTCCATCATTAATGAAAGACCAGGACCAGCAGATGCTGTTAATGTACGAACACCAGCGTAGTTTGCACCGATCGCCATTGTACAAGCTGCGATTTCATCCTCAGTTTGGATTACTGTTCCGCCGACTTTCGGTAACTTTTTAATTAAATATTCCATAATTTCAGATGCAGGTGTGATTGGGTATGCGGACATAAAGCGAGCACCACCAGCTACCGCACCAAATGCGATTGCGTCGTTTCCAATCATAAACATGCGTTTCTTACCATCAGCTTTTTCAAGCTGCATCATGTTTACTTTCTCACCAAGCAATTCTTTCATATATTGAGAGCCGCGTTTAATTGCTTCCATATTCTTTTGAACGACTTGCTCCCCTTTACGACCAAAGATTTCTTCAACAACCTCTAAATAAGCTGTTTCGTCTAACCCTAATACCGAACTAGATGCCCCAACAGCAACCATATTTTTCATTAATGATGTGCCTAACTCTGAAGCAATATCTGTAAACGGTATCACATATAGATTTACATCTGTATTATCAGGTATTGTTGGATTAAATTTCGCATCCGCAACTACAATTCCGCCCGGACGTAGTTCGTGGAAGTTAAAATCAATTGTTTCTTGATCAAAAGCAATTAAAATATCTAAATCATCTGAGATCGCGCGTACTTCTGTTGTACTTACACGAATTTTATTATTTGTATGGCCGCCTTTAATACGTGATGAGAAGTGGCGGTAACCGTATAGGTAATATCCTAATCGGTTTAATGCAATACAGAAGATTTCCCCTGTACTTTCAATTCCTTCACCTTGTTGGCCTCCAACTTTCCATGAAAGTTGACTAATCATCTCCTACACCCCTTTTGGCTGCATTCATTGTAGTGTATTTTTTTACAGTATTAGTTTAGCATTTTTTATGCAAATAAACTACAATGGACGCAAATTATGCCTCTTCTGATTTCCCTTAATCTTTAGTATAATGCTATTTCGTTCACCATTCTAGTATTAGGTCTTAAAAAAATCAATAAATTACCGCGAGTAAAATTTATTTTTTCTGATTTTTTAGAAATTAATAATCAGAAAGTAATACAGTCAATAAAATTTTTATACAAAAAATGCTCTACCATTGATTCACTATACTTTTTACAAAGTTGGTTAATTATATTTTCATAATCCCTATATGCTTCTACACCTACAACAGTTTCTAAAATCCCATCAAAATCAGAACCAAACCCTATATTTTTTTCTCCACCTAATGAACAAATATATTCCACATGCCTTAATATATCTGCTATATTCGCTTGTCTTTCATTCGTTAAAAACTGTGGTACGAAAGTAATACCAATAATGCTATTTTTCTTTATAAGAGCTCTTATTTGTTCATCGGTTAAATTGCGTGGATGCCCACAAAGTTGATAACAGTTTGAGTGAGATGCAATTGGGTTTTCAGCAATTTCTATAACATCCCAAAAGCTTCTTTCATTTAAGTGAGACACATCCGTCCATAAATGTAACGTATTAAGTTCTTGTACAACCTGTCTACCAAATGTAGTTAAACCTGCCCCACGTGCCTCTAGCGCTCCATCCGCTAACAGATTGGCATAGTTCCATGTCAATCCAAAGGAACGTACACCTAAGCGATAAAACAAACGTAATTTCATCGCTTCTTTTCCAATTGCTTCGCATCCTTCTAATGTTAATAATGCTCCAATCTCGTCCTGTTTTAGCATGTTAATATCGTTTTTTGTCTGAATAAACTTCATTCCTGGTAGCGATAAAATTTCATTATGAAAAATATCTATCATTTGCAGCGCAACTTCAAAACGTTTTTCATACGCTACTGTTTCTGGTACATATATAGCAAAGCATTGTATACTTCCTTTTCTTTTCTTTAATTGTTCAAATGTAATATGTAATTGTGAATCGTTTTGAAAGTCTTTTTTCCCCTTTGCACTCCATAACTGAAAGAGTACATCGCAATGCGCATCAAAAATTTTCATTTTCATTCCTCCATTACAAAAACAACCTGTTTGCATACATGCAAACAGGTTGTTTCAACTTAACGAGGTTCTACAATTAATTTTATTGCTGTACGCTCTTCACCATCAATCATAATATCTGTAAACGCTGGGATACAAATCAAGTCCAAACCGCTAGGCGCTACAAATCCTCTTGCAATTGCTACTGCCTTTACCGCTTGGTTCAATGCACCTGCACCAATAGCTTGAATTTCTGCTGTTCCGCGTTCGCGAATAACACCTGCAAGTGCACCAGCTACAGAATTAGGGACCGACGTTGCTTTAACTTTTAATATTTCCATTCCGCGTTTCCTCCTCGTTTCTATAAAAAGTAATAGCAATTATTTCACTTTAACTTATATTCACGAGGAATGACACGTATTCCTGCTAAATCCCTGTAATTTTTCTAAAAAATTAAAATATAAAAAATTCTCTAACTTTTCGTTAAAAATCAATCAAAAAACGGCTGGTCATCATTAATTAAAATACGCTCAATTTTCTTCGCTTTCCCTGTATTAGGATCCACATCAATTAACACTGCACTTAATTGCGTTCTACCATTCGTCACTTCAAAACGTACTGGTAAGTTCGTTAAAAACTTCTTCAATACCGCTTCGCGATCCATACCTAAAATCCCATCATATGGGCCTGTCATACCAACATCTGTAATATAAGCTGTTCCGCTTGGTAAAATACGATTATCAGCTGTAGGAACGTGTGTATGTGTACCTACTACCGCTGTAGCACGACCGTCTACGTACCAACCTAACGCCTGCTTCTCACTTGTTGTTTCAGCATGAAAATCAACAAAGATAATGTTTGTACGTTTTTTTGCAATGCTGATCAACTCATCCACTTTACGGAATGGACAATCGATTGGAGGAAGGAAAGTACGTCCTTGTAAGTTAATAACTGCAACTTCTGTTCCATTACAATTTACAAAGATAAGCCCTTTTCCCGGCGTCCCTTCTGGGAAGTTAGCTGGTCTTGCAAGATATTTTGCATCATCAATAAACTCAAATACTTCACGGTTATCCCAAGCATGGTTTCCAAGCGTAACCGCTTGTGCCCCGCACTCTAAAAAGTTTCGATATATTTTTTCCGTAATTCCACGTCCACCCGCAGCATTTTCTCCATTAATAATTGTTACTGTAGGTGTATATTTTTTCTTTAAAGCCGGTACGTACTGTTGAATCATGTCTCTACCAGGAGATCCTACTACATCCCCAACAAATAATATTCTCATATGTCTTACCCTTTCTATGTACTACATTTTTTATTACCATACTATAACGTGAAGCTATTTTCTTACAACAGTTACAATTTATCTATTATAAGTTTCTTTCACTTGCATACTGCTCATAAAGTGAAACTATAATCAGTGGGGCGTTAACGGGCAGTTTATCCCCCACCTAATTTCTTTGCTCAAGCCGAATTTTGAGGTGGGAGTTTTACTACCCGTTAACGCGGGATAAATAGTTTTTTTATTTTACCCAATTCCAACACAAAAAAATAAAGTGGTGTTTCACCACTTTATTTTGCGTATTCCACTGCACGTGTTTCACGAATAACAGTTACTTTAATATGTCCTGGATAATCCAGTTCATTTTCAATACGTTTTCGAATATCACGAGCTAAACGATGAGCTTCTAAATCATCAATTGTATCTGGTTTTACCAGAATACGAACTTCACGTCCTGCTTGAATTGCGAAAGATTTTTCTACGCCTTCATAAGACTCTGAAATTTCTTCTAACTTTTCAAGACGACGAATGTAGTTCTCAAGCGTTTCACTACGAGCTCCCGGTCTTGCAGCTGATAATGCATCTGCTGCAGCAACTAGAACTGCAATGATAGAAGTTGGTTCTGTGTCACCATGGTGAGATGCGATACTGTTTATTACAACAGGATGCTCTTTATATTTCGTTGCGAGTTCAACACCAATTTCAACGTGACTACCTTCTACTTCATGATCGATTGCTTTTCCGATATCATGTAATAGACCAGCACGTCTTGCTAGTTTTTCATCCTCACCAAGCTCCGCTGCCATAAGTCCAGTTAAGTATGCAACTTCCATAGAGTGTTTTAAGACGTTTTGTCCATAACTTGTACGGTATTTTAAACGACCTAAAATTTTAATTAAATCTGGATGTAAGCCATGAACACCCACTTCAAACGTTGTTTGCTCTCCGACTTCACGAATATACTCGTCCACTTCACGTCTTGATTTTTCGACCATCTCTTCAATACGCGCTGGGTGAATACGTCCGTCCTGTACTAGTTTATCAAGAGCGATACGAGCTGTTTCACGACGAATCGGGTCAAATCCAGATAGAATTACCGCTTCTGGTGTATCATCGATAATAAGGTCAATACCTGTTAACGTTTCTAACGTACGAATATTACGACCTTCACGTCCGATAATACGTCCCTTCATTTCGTCATTTGGAAGATTTACAACCGAAACGGTTGTTTCAGCAACATGATCAGCTGCACATCTTTGCATTGCAAGAGATAAAATCTCTTTTGCCTTCTTATCCGCTTCTTCTTTCGCGCGAACTTCACTTTCTTTTACCATAACGGCAATTTCATGAGAAACTTCACTTTCCACTTTACCAAGAATAATTGCTTTCGCTTGTTCGCGGGTCAGATTGGAAATGCGCTCTAATTCTGTTTGTTGCTTTTGAACTAACTCTCCCACTTTGCTTTCCAACTCTTCAATCTGTTGTTGTTTCGCTACAAGAGATTCCTCTTTCTTTTCTAACTGTCGCTCGCGCTTATCGAGCGTTTCGTCTTTACGATCAAGGTTCTCTTCTTTTTGCATTAAACGATTTTCTTGTTTTTGTAATTCGCTTCTACGGTCACGAATTTCTAATTCAGCTTCTGTACGAAGTGTATGAATTTCATCCTTTGCTTCTAAAAGCGCTTCTTTCTTAAGTGCTTCAGCATCACGATTCGCTTCGTCTAGAATACGTTTTGCTTCATTAGCTGCACCATTAATCTTCGCTTCAGCAATAGACTTTCGAACAAAAAAGCCAACAACTGCACCGACTGTTGCAAGCAAAATGGAGATGAGTATCCAAACTGTACTACTCATGATTTCACCTCCCCTTGCTATGAATGAAAAAAGACTGTCGGCATGTACATTGAATTACAACGTACAGCAAAGACCGTCGTCCCGCTTTTTTAAGGGACTTTCTTCATTTCACAATTAAAATGTCATATTATTATTTCGGCAAGATTTAAGTCTTACTCCGAATATTACTTCTCTTCTTGAGAAGAGTGTATCGTATATAAGAAAAAATATACATTCTCATTGTATCTATCGCAATTTTCATTGTCAAGCGTTGTCTACTTTTACTTTCTTTACCTTCAGCCCTGAATCTTATATGGATTAAAAAAACAGACGGCATATTATCCTGGAAAACCTTAGAAAATCCCAATTCATTCACTTAAAATATATGAATATTCCCCTTTACACATAGCCTTTTGGACAGAATAAATATTTTATCTCCAGCTATATACAACGCTTTCATAGTGGATTAAAAAATAAAAGACACGGTCCCGTGTCTTTTATTTTTTAATCTTGACGAGTTGAATCTTCCGTGTCTTCAACACCAGAGTTTTCACCAATTCCGTGATGTTCACGAACAAAGAAGGCAATTTCCTCTCTTAAATCCGTATTCTCTTTTAAGAATTGCTTCGAATTTTCACGACCTTGCCCTAAGCGTTCTTCATTATAAGAGTACCAAGCACCGCTCTTTTGAACGATATCAAGTTCAGAAGCCATATCTAAGATTTCACCTTCTCTTGAAATACCTTCTCCGTACATAATATCAACTTCAGCAACGCGGAATGGCGGTGCTACTTTATTTTTAACTACTTTTACTTTCGTTTTATTACCAACGATGTCATTACCTTGCTTTAATTGCTCAGCACGACGTACTTCAAGACGGACAGTTGAATAGAATTTCAACGCACGACCACCTGGAGTTGTTTCTGGCACTATCTATAGATTTTCCATTTCTATAGTCCGGACTATCTCTTCATCTCTTTGCAGAGAGCCTTGCACTTCCAGCAGTAGCCTATCATCTGCCGTACCCTACTCAGTTAACTAAAAGTCCTTTTCGGTAGTCTCTACACCTTCCCCATATAACTATGGAGCTTGGCACGGTATTACCCTAATAAAATGGTGGGCTTCACCGTTAGCAACTATATGAATAGTTACACCCTTAGGCAATAAGGTTCACAAGGTTTTTTAACATGCTATCACTAGCAAGGGAAACCCAGAGTAAACTCCTTAATCTTTTGCAAGACTTTTTCTTTATTTGCTAACTCTTCTTCATGTATAACGAGATATTTATAGCAGCTCTCTTGCATAAATAAAAGTTTTCTTTTATCTCGTTCTTTTATTTTTTTGAGTGAGTGTGCCCATTTCCCATGGACATCTAAACAATATTTTCTACCTAAGTAGAAATCAATAGACCACTTATCGATTCTTTTTTGCTTAATGAATGCCAGATTTAAACTTAACAACATCTGTTCAACTTGTTGTTCAAGTAAAGTATCATAGTTTTTCTTCCTGACCCTCATATTAAGTTCTTTTCTTCTTTTAGCAACACACGTATCGGATACGCCATACTTAACAGCAATTTCAACATGTGATAAATATGGATTTCTCAACTCTTGTTCAACTTCTGCGGTTTTAGGCAAGTAAATTTTCCTGTGTCTGGTTCTTTTAATTCCAAGTAACTTTAAAATTTCACCTACTCGCCTTTCATCAAGATTAATTTCTTGACCTATATCTCTCAATTTTCTATCCGCATGTATCACAATAAAATCCACTTGCCATTGTTCTATGTTTCGATAAGTTCTATTTCCAATTGTCACTGCCACTTTAATCTCTCCTTATAAGAAATTCCTTATAAAGACTTAGTCGAAGAAGACAAATAAAGATTCAAGTACATTACTTTGATTAAGCAACTTGTGATTGATTTCCGAACATAACCCCAACTTTTTCACGAATTTGGTTGATAAAGATTGCGATTGTTTTTGATTTGTTGATTGCACCTGAAAGTTTACGAAGTGCTTGTGACATTAAACGTGCTTGTAAACCAACGTGAGAGTCACCCATGTCCCCTTCGATCTCAGCTTTCGGTACAAGAGCTGCTACAGAGTCAATTACGATAATATCAACCGCGCCACTTCGTACAAGTGCTTCTGCGATTTCTAGTCCTTGCTCCCCTGTATCAGGCTGTGATAATAGTAATTCATCTATGTTAACACCTAATTTTTGTGCATATACAGGATCCATTGCATGCTCCGCATCAATGAACGCTGCTTGTCCACCTTGACGCTGTACTTCCGCGATTGCGTGTAATGAAACTGTTGTTTTACCTGAACTTTCAGGTCCATAAATTTCAATAACACGACCACGTGGGTATCCGCCTACCCCTAGTGCCACATCAAGTGCTAAAGAACCACTTGAAATTGTAGAAATTCTACGCTCCGCTTGTTCTCCTAATTTCATAATTGAACCTTTACCGAATTGCTTCTCTATTTGTTTTAACGCCATATCTAATGCCGCTTGACGATCGCTCATTCAAAATTCCTCCTTAACTAAATTGCTAATCTTATTATACCTATTTTCAATTCAATTTGCCAACAAAAATCGAACATTTATTCGATTTTTTTATTTTAGATCGAATAAAACTAGGTTGTCCAACAAAAAAAACTAGAAGAAATTTATATCTCTTCTAGCTTTTTAAATAAATGATAAAATCCATATTTTGTAGAGCGTTCTCTAATTTGTTGACGACTTCCACTTAAATTAAGCGAGAAGACTACAGCTGGTTCATCTTTAATCGCCAATCCAATAAATACGGTTCCTGGTTCTTTATACTCTGAAGCATCCGGTCCTGCCACCCCAGTGAAACTAATCCCGATATCTGCTTTTAACAGTTTCTTTACATTTTCAGCAAGATAACGAGCACACTGTTTACTAACCGCGCCGTCAGTGCGTAACACTTCTTCAGGCACATGTAAAATTTGTTGCTTCACATCATTTTGATAACAAATGACACCGCCTTTAAATACAGACGAGACGCCAGCATTTTCTGTTACTTGATTTCCAAAAAGACCACCTGTTAAACTTTCTGCACATGCTAAAGTTAACCCTTTTTCCTTCAATAGCCTTATTGCCTTGTAATGAAGGAAATCTTGGTCATATCCGTAGAAAAATTCTCCTACTCTTTCTAAAATCAAATCTTCCACATACTGAATCAGTTTCTCCGCCTCATCAGCATTTTGATGTTTGGCAGTTAAACGTAATGTCACTTCTCCATCATTTGCGAGTGGTGCAATGGTTGGGTTCGTTTGACCATCAATTAAATCTTGAACTTTCACTTCTAATTGAGATTCCCCAATACCAAAAAAACGAAGAACACGAGAATAAATATTTTCCCCCGTTGTAAACTTACATAAAAAAGGCTCTACGTAACTTATATACATCGGCTTCATTTCTTTTGGTGGTCCTGGTAATAAAATATAAACTTTTCCGTTCTTATTTAACCCCATACCAGGCGCCATACCGTGATCATTCGCAAATACAGTCGATCCATTTAAAACGAGCGCCTGCTTTTTATTATTCTCCGTAAATTCACGGCCTGTACGCTTAAAATAATCGCTTATCGATGTTAATGCCTTTTCATCATACACAAGCTCTTCATCTAAATTAGATGCTATTGTTTCTTTCGTTAAATCATCTTTTGTCGGTCCTAATCCACCTGTAAAAATGAGCATATCAGCTCGTTCTTCAGCCAATTCAATTGCCTTCTGTAATCGCTTGTTATTATCCCCAACAACAGTATGGTAGTACACGTTAATTCCGATTGAAGCTAACTTTTCAGATAAAAACTGGGCATTTGTATTTGCAATTTGTCCAAGTAATAATTCCGTTCCAACCGCAATAATTTCAGCATTCATCCCAATTCCCCCATAAACTTCTATTTTGAGTTTACAAAAGCATCTTTATTTTTCCAGAAATAATCCCATCCTGAAATAACGGTAAAGAATAATGCAATCCATATGAAAATATCTGCAACTGGAATATGAAGTAAACTTAACGGTACATCATGTAATAAGTATGCTGCAATCGCAATAATTTGTGTCCATGTCTTAATTTTCCCTAGCTGATTTGCTGCAACTACTTCCCCTGTCCCAGCAAGCACAAGGCGTAAACCTGTTACTGCAAACTCACGGCTTATAATTACAATAACGATCCAAGCAGGTACATATTGCATCTCTACCAATGTGATAAGTGCTGCAGAAACAAGTAATTTATCTGCTAACGGGTCAAGAAATTTCCCTAAATTCGTTACAAGATTATATTTTCTTGCATAATATCCATCAATCCAATCTGTAGCTGAAGCAATTATAAAGATTAGTGCTCCTACTAAATGTTGAATTGGTAAATTGACATCACCAATTGTATATGAGCCCCAGTTAAAGGGCGCTAGCATAATTACCATAAAAATTGGAATTAAGCAGATTCTAGATATTGTAATTTTATTTGGTAAATTCACAGCTATTCCTCCATCATGTCAAAAACATTTGTTCATTGAAAAAAGTCATCGAAGCGATGACTGTTATTGCGCAGGTTGCCCTATCCCTTGGTTTTTTATCACCAATCTTTGGTGATATTCTTTTTCTGGATCTAATGGGAAAGTAACCACTTGGCCATTCAGTTTAATTTCAACATTCGGTGCACTTCCAATATTAAGCCGCACTTCTTTTACTGTTGATAAATCACGTTTTTCTGTTTGACCACTTTGTACTGTAGTGTTTAGAATTTCGTTACCCGCATCATCTTTAACATCTACATAGCTTGCACCCTTCGCTGAAATTTCCAGTTCTAATGTTTTATTATTATGAATTTCCAAAGTAGATACCTTACCACTCGTTCCAACTACCTTCACTTCTTGTTGTCCAGTTGGTTGCACTGGTTGTTCCTCTTTCTTTGGCTCTTCTTTCTTTGGCTCTTCTTTTTTTGGTTCTTCCGCTTTCACTTCATCTTTCTTCGTATCTAGCGGAGAATCTTTTGCTTTTTGAACTTCAATTTTCTCACTTTGAGCATTCGGAACTTGCCTATCATCTTTTCCAGTTAACGCTTGAATAACAAACCAGACTACCACTCCAAATGCGATTACTAACAACACAATCAAAATTTTTGGCATATGATCTGCAATTGGCCATGATGAAGATTTTTGCATTGTTTCTTGTGTTTTTTGTCCAGTTGATACTTGTGGAACTTCACGATTTTCAGATTGTGGTATCGTACTCTGATATTCTACAAGCAGTTCCTCTCCATTTAATCCAACAGCATCTGCATATTGTTTAATGAATGCACGCGCATAAAAAGCTCCTGGCAACACATCATAATTGCCTTCTTCAATCGCTACTAAATGGCGTTTTTGAATTTTTGTAATCTCATGCAGCTGATTAATAGATAAGCCTTTCGCTTCTCTTGCTTCTGTCAGCTTTTGTCCTAATTCCGTCACTACTAACACCTCAATATTTCTTTAAAAGTCGAACATAGAGAAATTGTTTTTCGTACCTTGCTCAATTTCATCTACTAAATTATATTGAATTTCTTCATCATAATCGTTACGCAATTCGATAATATAATCAAAATCATCCAATGTGTATTCTGACTGACTCACAAACACATCCGGATGTTCCACAACTTTCGTTGCAGGCAATCTCATGATTTCACGAACGAGCTGCCAGTGTCTTTCATTGGCACGCTTTGTCGACACAATTCCATCTAGTATGAAAATATTATCGTCGCTATACTCATCTTCAATCAATTGGCTACGAACAGTTTGCTTAATGAGAGTAGACGATACGAATAACCATCTCTTATTTGCACAAACACTTGCGGCAACAATAGATTCTGTTTTTCCGACACGAGGCATTCCTCGTATCCCAATTAATTTATGACCTTCTTTTTTCATTATCTCCGCCATAAAGTCTACAAGCAATCCTAATTCATCACGCACAAATCGAAATGTTTTCTTATCATCTGCATCTCGTTGTATGTACCTACCATGTCTAACTGCTAGCTTATCTCTAAGCTTTGGCGGACGATATTTCGTTACCGTTATATTATCCATCGTATTTAAAATTGATTCAAGTCTAGAGATTTGTTCTTGATTATCACACATAAGCAAAAGTCCACGTCGTGCATTATCTACACCATTAATTGTGACAATATTGATGCCAAGCATACCGATTAACGAAGAAACGTCACCAAGTAAGCCAGGTCGGTTTTTATGTATTTCATATTCAAAATACCATTCAATCATCCAAGATCACTCCCCTACGCTTACTTTACACCTACGTACTATATTATATGATTTCACCTTAATAGGGAAGCTAAATGTATAATCTATTCCTCCTAATTACTATACAAAAAAAGTAGAGAGGAGCTTCTCCTCTCTACTTTTACTTATGTTGTACAAACTTCACCATTAAATTTGCGATTGTATGTTGCTCTTGTTCATCAGCAACTTTCCAAAGCTCAGACAATAATTTTTCTTGATCGTTGCGCGCTTCTACTTCATTTGCTAAATAATCACCAACACGAAATGCCATATCTGATACGGCACCACCATCAAGCCCTTTTCCCCCCGCTTGTTCTAAACGTTCTCCTAAAAAGCTCTTCCACTGATCAAAATTATCTAACACTGACATGTTTAAGCACCTCACTATTGAGTAATAGAATCATGCTTAATTTGTGCATTTTTTTATTTTTTATGTAAGAAATTTTTAGCAATGCCAACCGCCATTCACTCCGATAATTTGCCCCGTAATATAAGAAGCTCCTGGCGAAACGAGGAAGGAGACTGTTTTTGCTACCTCTTCGGGTAGTCCTATTCTACCTAATGGAATATCTTCAGCAATTTCATTTTTATCATCTTCTGAAAATGCATGTAACATTTCTGTTTCGATTGCACCTGGCGCTACCGCATTAACGCGCAATCCACTTAAAGAAACTTCTTTCGCTAAAGCCTTCACATAAGAATTTTGTGCACCTTTTACCATTGAGTACAGCACCTCACAAGATGCTCCTATTTGCCCCCATATGGATGAAATAATGACAACATTACCACTTCTCCGCCCGATCATCGGTGGAAGCGCCATCGATAAAAGTCTATATACACTCTTCACTTGAAGCTCCACCATATAATCTAATTCTTCATTCGTAACATCTGTTACTAATCCAAAGATACTCTTTCCAGCTGCGTATACAATAACATCAATAGGATGTTCAATTTGTCCCCACAATTCCTCCGCTCCATCGATAGAAGCTAAATTTGCTTGCACAGGAATCACTGCATCAAATTCCTTTTGTAACTCCCTTACCTTCTCTTCGCTTTTATTGTAATGAATATAGACTGTATAACCATCCTCGATTAACTGCTTCGAAATAGTAGAGCCAATCCCTCCGCTTCCTCCAGTTACTAATGCATACTTTTTCATAAATTCCCTCTCTTATCTTTTTATGTATAAATAAATAATACCCTCATCTTACCATTTGGCAATAACCAAACGTTAGATGAGGGATATAGATACTGCGTTTTTCATTCACATATTACTTCACTTTTTTGGTAACACTTGGCAGACACTCATTTTCTCTTCAATTAATAATGTTTTTGCTGCTTGTTGTAGGTCTTGAACAGTTAATCCTTCTAACACTGTAAGAGCATCAAATAAACTAGATTCATTAAACGCATATCGTGTAAACTGATTTGCAATATATTCAGGTGAATTCAACGATCGTAAAAATCCGCCAATTTTCTTTTTCTTCACCCGTTCCAGCGCAGTCTCATCTAACTGATCATAATTCGTTTGTAGTAAAATACCTTTTAATCGCTCTGCCAATTCATCAGGGTGCTTCGTATCTCCACCAACCATTGCAAAACCGAAGTTATTTTCTTCAGTATAGTCATACGAGAACGAATCATCAATAAGACCTTCATTATATAAAGATTCGTAATGAACTGACCCTTTTCCAAATAAATAATCTAAAAGTAATGTAAGCGCAATTTCTTGTTTTAAAAGGGCTTGCCCTTTTTCTTTTAAATTCGTTGCCTTAATACCAACTAAACATTTTGGAGTTTGGACAGGCATTGAAATAATCTTTTTCTTTTCATTTACTTCTTCTGGTTCCTCTTCAAAAGAACGAACGATTTCCGGTTGATTTTCGTAATCTTTTTTCGCTTGATTTTCACGAACTAAATCCATTGTTTTTTCAGGATCAATCGCTCCAACAACAAATAATAACATGTTGCTCGGATGGTAAAAAGTCTCATAACATTCATACAGTAGGTCTTTTGTAATTTTACTAATAGACTCAATCGTCCCTGCAATATCAATTTTAATTGGATGTTTCACAAACAAACTATCGATTAACCCAAAGTACAAACGCCAGTCTGGGTTATCTTGGTACATTTGAATTTCTTGACCGATAATACCTTTTTCTTTTTCAACCGTTTTTTCAGAGAAGTACGGTTCTTGTACAAAGTCTAACAACGTATTTAAATTTCTCTCTACATTTGATGTACAGGAAAAGAGATAAGCGGTTCTTGTAAAAGATGTAAAAGCGTTCGCTGAAGCACCTTGTTTACTAAACAATTGAAACGCGTCATGGTCCTCTTTTTCAAACAATTTATGCTCAAGGAAATGAGCAATTCCATCTGGTACACGAGTCATGTCTTCTTTTCCAAGCGGAACAAATGTATTATCAACAGAGCCGTACTTCGTCGTAAATGTTGCAAATGTTTTGTTGAAGCCTTGTTTCGGTAAGATATATACGTCTAATCCATTCGGAAGTTTTTCATAATATAGCGTCTCTTTTAATTGCTCATACACAATTTTCTCCATTTATTCTCCCTCCGTTCCATGTAAAAAGTAAATTGTATCTAGTTCAATATTATTAGCAACTTTCACAATCTCTTCTTTCGTCACGCTTTCTATGCCCGTTAGCCATTCTTCAACTGGACGCGTACGCTCTGAGATTACCCCGTGATAAAGCATTTCAACAAAACCACGTGGTGTATCAATTGCCTCTAAGATTTGATTTTGAATTACACTTTTCGTTTGCTGAATCTCTTCCTCTGAAAAATCACCGCTTTGCATTGCTTTCATCTGTTCTTTAATAATTTCAACAGCTTTTTCAAAGTTCTTCGCTTCAATCCCAGACATAACGAAGAGCAAACCTTTATGACTTTCAAATCTCGATGCTGCATAGTACGCTAAACTATTTTTTTCACGGACATTTACGAATAACTTCGAATGAGAAAACCCTCCAAATAATCCGTTAAACAATTGTAATGCAAAATAATCTTCATCTTTATACGTAATGAATGTGCGATAGCCGATATTTAATTTACTTTGCTTTAGTTCTTGTTTTTCAACAATTTCTTTTTCTTCATTATTTCGTTTATGAAGAAGTACATTTCTTTCTTTCACAACACGAGGTGAAATCGAAAAATACTTATTTACAAGCTCCACAGCATCTTCTGAAATGTCACCAATGATATATAAATCCATTTCATCTTCAGCTAACACTTTTTGATAATATTGATACAAACTTTCATTTGTAATAGAAGCAACACTCTCTTTTTTCCCATTTGCACTTAAGCGATATGGTTCTACTTTGCACATTTCTTCAATTAAACGCTCGTTTGCATAACGCATTTTATCATCATAAGTAGCTTCAATTCGTTGCAAGAGTGCTCGTTTCTCACTTTCTACAATAGAAGATAGAAAACCGTCCCCTTCTGTTGCTGGATGTAAAACAATATCAGATAACATAGAAAGCGCCTTTTCAAATAACGGTGGTGCATCGCGTAAATATGTTTCATTTGCAATGTCTACATAAATAGAGATGATATGGTCTTCCCCTTTTTTACTTACATCTACCGCTAAAGAAGATCCATATAATTCTTCTAAATATTGACGAAGACGAATTACAGAAGGCAGTTTTTCTGTCGCACTTTGCAATACGTACGGCAATAGAGCACGCTCTGTCACCGTCTCCTCATTTAAAGGTGCTTTAAAACGAAATACAAAGGTATTTGTTTTAAATTTATCAGTCGGAATAATATGTACTCGCAAGCCACCTAATTCATGCAGTTGCTGTTCCATTAGTTTCATTAATAGCCCTCCTTTACGTATGTAGGAATATTCCTCTTCAATATACAGTTTTTAGAAATAAAAAATCAACTTTTCTTCCTTATTATGCTTACATTTGATTCTTTCTAAAAACTTTAATATGTAAGGAACATAGTAAAATTCCGTATTAAATATATTCTATGTAAAAAAGCCCGCACTAATGTGCGAGCTTTTCTTATACTTTCTAAATACTCATCGTTTTCCTTTTTCATAAGGCGTTCCTAATGCTTTCGGAGCTTCAGATCGTCCTACAAAACCAACAAGTGCTAATATTGTAAATACATACGGTAATATCGTTAAGAATACACTTGGAATTTCTTTTAATACAGGAATGGTACCACCTGTTATCCCAAGTGATTGAGCAAATCCGAAGAACAGCGCCGCTCCAAGAGCACCAAGTGGATTCCATTTACCAAAGATCATAGCTGCTAGCGCCAAGAAACCTTGTCCAGTAATTGTAGCACCTGAGAAGTTACCAGAAATCGACATTGCGAAGACCGCACCACCCACTCCTGCAAACATTCCAGATATACAAACTGCAATATAACGCATTTTATATACATTAATCCCCATCGTATCTGCTGCCATTGGATGTTCACCAACAGCACGAAGACGAAGACCGAACGGCGTTTTATAAATAATGTACCAAACAACAAAAGCTAAAATAATAGCAATATACGATGTTAACGGTACATTTGAGAAAAAGATTTTCCCGATTACCGGAATATCCGAAAGTCCTGGAACATCGATTTTTTCAATTCGGTATTGAATAAAATCAGTCTGTCCTTTACCAAAGATTTTCTTAATCGCAAATACTGTTAAACCGAGGGCCAAAAAGTTAATCGCTACCCCGCTTACTACTTGATCCGCGCGGAATGTAATGGATGCTACTGCGTGAAGAAGTGCAAATAACCCACTACCAATAGCTGCAAATAATAGTGCAATCCAAGGAGTCATTGCTCCCCACGTATCACCCATTAATAACGTTGTAACGATACCAGTAAATGCACCAAATAACATTAAACCTTCTAATGCTATATTTACAACTCCAGAACGTTCACTGAACACTCCACCTAACGCCGTAAAAATAAGTGGCGCTGCCGTATATAACGTACCAGTCACAAGAATGGCTAAAACATCTAAAAAGCTCATTTATTTTCCCTCCTTGCTCATGCGTGTAAGTGCCCAGCGTAAAACATAACTGCAAGCAACAAAGAAAATAATACATGCGATAATAACATTAATTAACTCAGAAGGTACATCTGCTTCAAAATTCATTTGTGGGGCTGCACTTTTCAAACCACCGAACAGTAAAGCCGATAATAATATACCAAATGGATTATTCCCTCCAAGAAGAGCTACCGCAATCCCATCAAATCCAATACCTGTAAACGAAGACATCGCTGTCATGTTTTGGAATGTACCAAGCCCTTCCATAGCACCACCAATCCCTGCAAACGCACCCGCAATCGTCATAGATAGCACAACATTTCGAGAAACTTTCATCCCCGCATACTGAGAAGCATGTTGATTAAATCCAACAGATTTCAATTCGTATCCCAATGTGGTTCTATCCAATAAGAACCACATAATAATCGCAATTAAAATCGCTACGATAATTCCCCAGTGCAAACGAGAACCATCCGTTAAAGAAGATAACCATTCAGAAGATAATGAAGCACTAGATTTTATGTCATACGATTTCTCATTCGCCTCATGTAAAAAGCGCTTAATTAAATCATACGTCACATAAAGTGCAATATAATTCATCATGATTGTTACGATTACTTCATTTACTTTAAATTTCCCTTTCAAATATCCCGGGATAAATCCCCACAAACCACCAGCTATCGCCGCTACTAAAATTGACAACGGAATATGTAAAATTGCCGGTAATGATACTGCATATCCAAACCAAACAGCAGCAAGCCAACCAACTAATAATTGCCCCTCTACTCCGATGTTAAAAAGACCTGTACGGAATGCAAATGCCACAGAAAGTCCTGCTAACACAAGCGGAATCATCGTACGTAATGTCTCACCAATTGCTTGCGGATTTCCAACCATTCCTTCCCAAAGCGCTGCATACCCAACAATTGGATCATATCCACTAACTAACATTACAATGGCACCAACAAGTAAACCAAAAATAACGGATAATACAGGAACTAAAATGTTAATTGTTCGCTCCGTTAAAAATTTTTTAGCCATTTGTATTCACCTTCTCTTTCTCCGTTCCGCCAGCCATCAACAAACCAAGCTGTTGTTCATTTGTTTCTTTCGCATCGACAATTGCTACAATTTTCCCTTCATATATAACAGCAACTCGATCACTTACATTCAAAATTTCATCCAGTTCTAGCGATAGAAGTAATACTGCTTTCCCATTATCTCTCTGCTCGATTAATTTTTTATGAATAAATTCAATCGCACCTACATCTAAACCACGTGTTGGCTGTGCCGCAATTAATAAATCCGGATTACGATCCACTTCACGTGCGATAATTGCCTTTTGCTGGTTTCCACCAGATAGTGCGCGAGTTAAGGTTTGTTCACTAGGTGTACGTACATCAAACTGTTCAATAAGCTCTTTTGCTTTTTGTGTGATTTTACTAAAGTTTAAAATCCCTTTCTTTGAGAATGGGTTTTTATAGTACGTTTGCAAAACTATATTATCTCTAACAGAAAAATCAAGCACAAGCCCGTGTTTATGACGGTCTTCTGGAATATGACCAATTCCTTCCTCTGTAATTCTTCGAACAGGCCAATTCGTTATTTCTTTTCCTTTAATTGCAATAGAACCTGACTCAACTTTTCGTAAACCAGTAATTGCCTCTATTAATTCACTTTGTCCATTTCCATCAATCCCTGCAATACCAACGATTTCTCCTGCACGAACAGTTAAGTCAAGGCCTTTTACAGCAGGTAATTGGCGTGCATCATGAACGACAAGATTCGCAACAGACAGAACCTCCTCTTTCGGTTTGGCCCCTATTTTTTCTGTTTTAAAATTCACTTGACGTCCGACCATTAATTCTGCAAGTTTATGTTCATCCATTTTCGCAACGTCAACTGTACCAATTCCTTTACCTTTACGAATAATTGTGCAACGATCGCAAACTTCCATAATTTCTTTTAATTTATGTGTAATAAGAATGATAGATTTTCCTTCTTGCACAAGCTTTTTCATAATTTGAATCAACTCATGAATTTCTTGAGGAGTTAACACTGCAGTCGGTTCATCGAATATTAAAATCTCCGCACCACGATAAAGCGTCTTTAATATTTCAACCCTTTGCTGCATCCCAACCGAAATATCTTCAATCTTTGCATTTGGATCAACAGCTAAACCGTACTGTTCAGATAATTGTTTAATTTCTTTTGCAGCCTCTTCAACAGCTATTTTCCCTTTTCTCTTCGGCTCATTTCCAAGAATGATATTCTCTGTAACTGTAAAATTATGAACAAGCATAAAGTGCTGATGGACCATCCCAATTCCAAGGTCATTTGCTATATTCGGATTTGTAATTTTTACAGGGTTTCCTTTAATTTTAATTTCGCCCTGTTCCGGTTGATACAAACCGAACAGTACATTCATCAACGTTGATTTCCCTGCACCATTTTCTCCAAGTAAAGCGTGTATCTCTCCCTGTTTTACTTGCAGCGTAATATCATCATTCGCTACAATGCCTGGGAATACTTTTGTAATATTGTTCATCTCAATTACGTATTCCATTTTGTTCCTCCTTCTAGCAGGGAACACTCCCTAATTACACTCTATTAAAAGTATTTTTATATATACAAAGGTTAGTTCTAAGAACTAACCTTTGCTATTGCTCTATCATTATTTCTTTAGAGCAGCTTCGTATGCTTTATATTCATCATCAGTCGCAGGTACTTTAATTTCACCAGCAGTGATTTTCTTCTCAAACTCTTCTACTTTTGTTAAAATTTCTGGGTTTACTTTTTTCACATTATCAGTTGATTTCGAGATACCAACACCATCATCTTTTAAACCAAACTCTTCTACTTTACCGCCTTTTAACTTACCATCTTTCGCTTCTTGTGCTACTTTTGCAACTGCAATATCAACACGTTTCACCATAGAAGTTAAAGTTACGTTTTCAGGCATACCTTCTTGATTTTGGTCACGGTCAACACCGATTACCCAAACATTTTCACCTTTTTTCTTACGGTTTTTCGCTTCTGTGAATACACCGTTACCAGTTGCACCTGAAGCATGGTAAATTACGTCAACGCCTCCACCGTACATTGCTGAAGCTAATATAGATCCTTTTTCTGGCTTATCAAATGCATCAGCATATTGTGATACGATTTCGATATTTGGGTTTACTGCTTTTGCACCAGCTTTGAAACCTGATTCAAATTTTGTAATTAATGGACTCTTCACGCCACCAACAAATCCAACTTTATTTGATTTTGTTGTCATTGCTGCTACAGCACCAACTAGGAATGAACCTTCATGGTCTTTAAATGTAATACTTGTTACATTCGGTTCTTTCACAACAGTATCTACAATTGCAAATTGCTCTTTCGGATATTGTTTTGCAACCTTTTCAATCGAGTCTTGCATTAAAAATCCAATACCAAACGTTGTATTATAATGATCTTTCGCAAATTTCGTTAAATTCGGAATGTAATCAGCATCTTTACTTGATTGAAGGTAACGATATCCTTCATTTTTCTTTAAATCGTTGTCTTTACCAAATTTCGTTAAACCTTCCCAAGCTGATTGGTTGAATGATTTATCATCAACGCCCCCAACATCTGTAACCATACCAACCTTAAACTCTTTATCCCCTTTTTTGTCACTATCCGCTTTATCCGAGTTACCACATGCACCTAACACTGTACTTGCTGCTAACGTTAACGATAATAAAAGACCTGTTTTTTTCTTCATACTAGAAACCCCTCCTGAAATGTTTTGTCTAATGATTCATACGCTGCTGTCCCTTACTTCTTGCTGTCACCTCCCTAAAAAGGAACTTCCCTACATACGCTTTCTTAATACGTGGAAGCTAAACTTATCAGCTCTAAAGTAATTAATAGAATATAAGATTGGCTCATCATTTTGATCATAGTGCATTTGTTTTAAAACTAGCAGTGCCGTTTCAGGTTCACATTCTAAAATCGGTGAAATTTTCGGGTGATAACCAATCGGTTCAATGTGAGCAACTGCGTACGTGATACGCTTGTGCGTATTATTATGTATTACTGTAAGCAGCGATTCCTCATTGTATCCCGATAAATCTGGTAATATCTCTTTTGCCAGTTTATCAATGCAATATACAACTGGTTCCCCATCCGCTGTACGAACACGTTCAATCATTACTGCGCTAAAACCATCTTCACAATCAAATTTCTCTTTTTCTTCTTCTGTTAAAGTTGTTGTAGATGATGATAAAAAGATTGTTCCTGGTGTTTTCCCCACACTAGAAATCATATCTGTAATACTAGAAAGTTGCTCTATTCCAGAAGAAAATAACGGCTTCGCATTTACAAATGTCCCTACACCATGTCTACGAATAACAACATTTTCTTCTTCTAAAATACGTAGTGCTTCCCTTAAAGTTGCCCTACTTACACCAAGTTCTTTCGCTAGATCAAACTCTGAAGGTAACTTTTGTTTTTCTTTGTAAGCCCCATCTTTAATTTTTCCTTTGATGTGATCAATCACCCGCAAATATAGGTGACGACTATCGGATTTTACTGACATAAGACTCCCCCGCATTTCAATTATTCGACCTCTGATGTAAGACTTCTTTTCTCTTTTTTCAACTTACAACATAGTATAAATTACTAAATACTAAAAATAAGCGTAATTATCGAATAAATATTAATAATTTTTCAAGATGAAATTTTCACACTTTATTCCATAAAAAAAACTTTGCACCATAAACATTCCTCATATCGAGAAAAAGTTCGGCACAAAGATTCCTTACATCCTTTGTTACACACTTTTCCCCTCATAGTCTAGCAATTCATGGTTGCCAGGTAGAAACTTATGGACCTTATCTCCAAGATTATATGAGGTAGTGGTTCTTTTCGAAGTAATCTTACCACTTGCTCCCATATGTGTCAACAGAATTCAACATTTTTCTACATTAAATATCGAACGTTTAGAAAATCAAAACGATAAGCATTCGTATTCTAAAGAGCCCTCCGTTATGTAAGCACTTTCTTTTCTATTGACTATAGTATATAACAAAAACAGCATATAAAAAAGCCTAATTGTAAAAACAATTAGGCTTTTTTTAAGAACTTTTTTCTTGCACATCTTTAATGAGTACTCCCCTTGGTTTACTACCTTCATAAGGACCTACTACACCATTCATTTCCATGGCATCAATTAAACGAGCTGCTCGCGTATATCCTACCCTAAATCTACGTTGTAACATAGAAACAGATGCTGTTTGCATTTCTACTACAAGCTGAACCGCTTCATCGTATAATTCATCTTCTACTTCCTGCTTTGTTTCAGGAACATCTTGTGGAATCATATCCTCTTGATATTGCGCTTTTTGCTGCGCAATAACAGATTCTACGACTCTCTCAACTTCATCATCTGATAAAAACGCCCCCTGTACACGAACAGGTTTCGATGCACCAATTGGTATGAACAACATATCTCCACGACCTAGCAACTTCTCTGCACCACCACCGTCAAGAATCGTTCGAGAGTCTATTTGGGAAGATACAGCAAATGCAATACGCGATGGAATATTCGCTTTAATAACACCCGTAATAACATCAACTGACGGACGCTGAGTCGCAATAATTAAATGAATACCAGCAGCACGTGCCATTTGTGCTAAACGCATAATCGCATCTTCTACATCCGAAGAAGCAACCATCATTAAATCAGCTAACTCGTCCACAATTACCACAATATATGGTAATTCAGGTTGTTTCGCTTCCGATTGGCTATTATGTTCTTTAATATAATCGTTATACCCTTCAATGTTACGCGTACCGCTATGCGCAAATAATTCATAACGACGCTCCATTTCACTCACAACTTTCTTCAAAGCCTGTGACGCTTTTTTCGGATCAGTTACAACTGGTGTTAATAAGTGCGGAACACCGTTATATACATTTAACTCTACCATTTTCGGATCAATCATCATTAATTTTACTTCATGCGGTTTCGCACGCATTAAAATACTTACAATAATTCCATTAATACATACACTCTTTCCACTACCAGTCGCACCAGCTACTAATAAATGGGGCATTTTATTTAAACGTGCCAATACAGCCTCTCCTGTAACATCACGTCCAAGACCGATTAATAACTTCTCTTCTGGGTGGTTATTCGCCTTTGAATCAAGAACTTCTCTCAGCGTTACCATAGAAACTTCTGAATTCGGAACCTCAATCCCTACAGCTGATTTCCCGGGAATAGGTGCTTCAATACGAATGTCTTTCGCTGCTAAAGCAAGCGCCAAATCATCACTTAAACTAACAATTTTACTTACTTTTACTCCCATATCAGGATACACTTCATACTTCGTAACTGCAGGACCTCTATGTACTTTTGTTACTTTCGCTTTCACACCAAAACTTTGGAATGTACGTTCCAATTTACGAGCATTTTCATAAATTTCCGCATTTTCATTTGTAACTTGCTTATTTTGGGGAAACTTTAATATATCAAGCGAAGGAAGCTTATAATCTTTATTTTCCACATTAGAAAATTGCATAGGAGGTGCTTTCGTTTCACCTTCTAGCGATTCAACGATTTTTTCTCCTCGTTTCTTTTGAGATTGTTCTTCTGGCGTAGGTGGAACTGCCTCTTCAATAAACGGAGGAGTGATTAAATCATTTTCTTCTATCTGCTTTTCCGTCTCTTCACTTACTGGATAATTCTCAGTAAAATTTGAAATAATTGGTGGACCAATTTCTATTTCTTCTACTGGCTCAATAGCTTCTTCTTGTTCAGCAACACGTTCACGTCTCTTGCTTCTTGTTGTTTTTTTCTTTTCAGTTTGCTCGGCGACCCTTTGAGATTTCCAATCTTTATAATCCCCTTGCATTACTTGAAATTGACTTCTAAGAATTCTCCCTACCGGAGCAAGTACTTCTCCAATGTGCTTATTTGTTATACAAAGTATTCCAAGAATAACTAAAATAATTCCAATGATATATGCCCCTACTTCGTCAAATAAGAAGTAGCACGTTGCGAACATCAGTGCACCGAACATACCACCACCTAAATGAACACTATCCGGGCCCTTTTTCATTTCAAGGAAGAAGTAATCTTTTGTACTAACAATTACAGAAGTATTTTGCACAGCTCCATCTTTCGTAAGAAGGTTAAATAATGTAATATGACTAAACATTAATATTGCTAGTACAATTAAATAAACACCTATTAACCGTTTATTTAAAAGGTTTGGCCATCCACGCTTTATTACAAATGCAACAGATAAAGCTATTACACCTAACACACCAATTATGTACCACTCACCAAAGAAGAAGCGAAAAAATAACACAAACGATTTACCTACAACACCTAGCTGTAAAATCGTAATAATTGAAAGTGCAAAAAGAGTCAACCCGACGATTTCATAATACAAAGTTGGCTTTATCGTACGTCTTGCCTTTGCCTTCGTCCCTCTTTGCTTTTGTTTTGCCATTTCTTCACCTCGTGTTCTAAAAATTAAGTACAACTTCCTTATAAAAAAGTTCTACTTATATGTCTTTCTCTCTATTTTTCAGGTCTTTATATCTTCTATTTTTACACTTCTTGTAAAATGTTAAATAAACAGAAGAAAGCAGCCTACTCATGGCTGCTCAACCGTCTTGTTTTGTATATTATACCATAGCTCCTAAACAAAATCCTTCTTTTTGCTAAAAGGTAATTTTCTGTCCAGGCTCAAAATCTAGGTAGTGAGACGGATTCGTACTTAATACACGTACAATAGAGTAACATTGATTATCCTCCTCAGAAACCACTAATTCCACGCCATTTATATTCACAACTTTTTGGCTTTCGCATTGTGAATAATCGGCCGGATACACAAGTTGCTCCGGCATAATTGTATATAAAATCATTGTAGCATTGTCCCTTCTGCACTATTATCCATGCGTTCATCAATTAATTCGTTTAATTTTCGAAGTGCGCTACCAATACCACCGACACCATCTATAAGACCATACTTCACTGCATCTCCACCTATTACATTCGTCCCAATATCTCGCGTCAAATTCCCTTTTGCAAACATAAGCTCTTTAAAACGATCTTCCGTTACTTTCGAATGCTTTGTCACAAATCGAATGACTCTTTCTTGCATTTTATCCAAATACTCAAATGTTTGCGGCACACCTATAACAAGACCTGTTAAACGAATCGGATGAATTGTCATCGTCGCTGTTTCGGCAATAAATGAATAATTAGTCGAGACCGCAATCGGTACACCGATTGAATGCCCTCCTCCTAAAACAAGAGATACAGTTGGTTTTGAAAGCGAAGCCACCATTTCAGAAATCGCTAACCCAGCTTCAACGTCACCTCCAACTGTATTTAATATTAACAGTAAACCTTCAATTTTTGGATTTTGTTCAATCGCGACAATTTGCGGAATGATGTGTTCATATTTTGTTGTTTTATTTTGTGGTGGCAACTGAATATGACCTTCCACCTGCCCAACAATTGTTAAGCAATGAATACGCGATTCATTCATTTGTGGTACATTCGTCTGTCCAAGTTGCTGAATTTTCTCCACTATAGAAGCCTCTTTTGGAACTTCTTTCGGCTCAGCTTCTTTTTCTTCATTTGTATAACGATCACGTTCTGTCATATCGCATCCCCTTTCACTCGTATATAACTATTATTTCTTAAGTTATAAATTTCATTCGATAGGGTTAAAAAAGAAAAAGATCACCTGTAAAGGTGACCTTCTTTATACTTCCATAATAATCGGTAAAATCATTGGCTTTCTCTTCGTTTCTTCGTACAAGAACTGCCCTAATAATTCACGAATATTTTGTTTCAACATAGACCATTCAATTGTATACTCTTTAATTGATTGTTCAACAATCATACGTACAATATCTGTGGATCGTTCGATTAATGCTTCTGATTCACGAACATATACAAAGCCGCGTGAAATAATTTCTGGACCAGAGATTATTTTCTTTTCATCCTTACCTAGTGTTACAACAACAACTAAAATTCCATCTTGAGATAACATCTTTCTATCTCGAAGAACGATGTTACCGACGTCACCTACACCTAATCCATCAATCAAAACATTGCCAGCTTGCACTTTACCAACTAATTTTGCTTCATCGTCATCAAAAGCAATTACATCACCTTTTTCTACGATAAAGATATTCTCTCTCGTAATACCTACATCCTCCGCTAAATATGCATGTGCTTTTTGCATACGAAACTCACCATGTACGGGTACAAAATACTTCGGCTTCATTAAATTTATCATCAGCTTTAATTCTTCTTGGCTACCGTGACCTGAAACGTGAACTTTTCTTTCACCGTAATAAATAACCTCAGCACCAGCTCTAAATAACAAGTCAATAATTTTTGATACAGATATTTCATTTCCTGGAATTGGAGAAGCTGCAATAATAACAGTATCACCTTTACGAATTGAAATTTGTTTATGAGCTTGCTTCGCCATTCTAGAAAGGGCTGCCATCGGTTCCCCTTGACTACCAGTCGTTAAAATAGCTACCTTTTTTTCCGGGAAATTGTCTATTTCTTGTAATGAAATAACCATACCTTCTGGAACATCTAAATAACCAAGACGTCTTGCAATATCTACCACTTTTACCATGCTACGTCCTACTACTGCTACCTTCCTTCCAGTTTCAGCAGCTGCATCAAACACTTGTTGAATACGATGTACATTGGAGGCAAATGAAGCAACAATAATACGTCCTTCTGAACTATAGAATACTTTAGAAATCTCTATACCAACTTCTTTTTCCGAACCTGTATAACCAGGACGTTCAGCGTTTGTACTATCAGATAACAAGCAAAGCACGCCTTCATTTCCAATTTGCGCCATTTTCCCAATATCTGCTCCACTATTTCCGATTGGAGTTTGATCAAATTTAAAGTCTCCTGTATATACTACAGCACCTTTTGATGTATGGAAACAAACACCCACAGAATCCGGAATACTATGTGTCGTTCCGAAGAATGACACAGTTGTTGAATTAAACTCTACTGTTGAATTCGAGTCAATTGTTTTTAAGTCTACACGGCCTAACATTCCTGCTTCGCCAAGCTTTTCTTGTATAAGTCCTACCGTTAATTTCGTCGCATATACTGGAATAGATAATTTACGAAGCACATAAACAATTCCACCAATATGATCTTCATGACCATGGGTAATAAATAGTCCTTTTACTCGCTCTTGATTTTCTACTAAATATGTAATGTCAGGAATAACAATATCAATCCCAAACATTTCATCTCCCGGGAACATCAATCCTGCATCTACAATAAAGATTTCAGAATCAATTTCAACACAGTACATGTTTTTTCCGATTTCACCTACTCCGCCAAGCGCAAATACTTTAACAGACTCATTCTCTTTTCTCTTCATGTTGTTGCCTGGTTTAAAAATCTTGCAAACACTGATTTCACTAAAATTGCAGAGACACCAGGGGAAACTCTACAACCACCATATATTCACCGTCCAAGACGAATGTCCTTACCGTTATGCGATATCATGTCCTTGTTAATTTTTTAAACCAGGTTTCACCTCTCTTTCATTATATAAATCAAATATCTTATTCGATATGATATGAAAATTTCATTGAATCGTAATTTTTACCAATTTTGCTAAGCATACCCGTACTAAGCTACTTAGCCATATTATACCTGATACAAGAAATAGAACACAAGTTAAATTATGCGAAAGACAAGAGAAGACGCTAAAGTGAGGCTGTAATTTTCGGGGGGGATTTTCATATCATACTCACTATTTTTCCTACGTAATAGGAGTTTAATGGAAAAATATTCATGTGAGTTCTTTACATAAACATGAAACGATATTCACTAAAAAAATCTTATCTCTGTAATCCGTTTCTAACTAATCCTACACTCTGCCATCGCCTTCTTATTACAGCCTATTAACTATAGCTAATTTTCACCACTTACATATAGTTAGTCAAAATAAAAATGACCTAGTTTCACACTAGGTCATTTTTATTAACGAGGAATAGATTGCATTACAGATTGTAACGTTACTCTTTCTTCTTCCGTTAATGGAAGAAGTGGTAAACGTACAGAACCTACATCTAATCCAACCATTTGTAATGCTGTTTTTACTGGTGTTGGGCTTGGCGCCATAAATAGTGCATCCGTTACTTTTACTAGTAATTGATGTAATTTCTGCGCTTTTTTGAACTCTCCAGCTTGGAATGCAGCAATCATTTCTTGTATTTCATTCCCGATAACATGAGATGCTACAGAAACAATACCTTTTGCTCCAATTGCCATAGCTGGTAATGTTAAACCATCATCACCGCTGTATACTGCAAAGTCGTCCGCTGTTTTTTCAATGATTTCTGTCATTGTTAACACATCGCCGCCTGCATCTTTAATCGCAACAATGTTTTCTATTTCTGATAAACGAACAACTGTATCAACGGAGATTTGTACAATAGATCGCCCTGGAACATTATATAGCATTACCGGAAGCGGAGTACTTTCAGCAATTGTTTTAAAGTGCTGGTACATCCCTTCTTGACTCGGTTTGTTATAATACGGTGCCACTAGCATAACTGCATCAACACCAACTTCAGTTGCCTTTTTTGTTAAATCAACAGAAGCATGCGTATTATTGCTACCTGTTCCAGCGATTACGGGCACCCTTTTATCGACAACAGATACGACATGGCGATATAACGCTACTTTTTCTTCTGATGTTAATGTAGGAGATTCTCCAGTCGTTCCTCCTACCACGATTGCTGTTGTACCGTTATCAATTAAATAATTTACCAATTTCGTTGTCTTTGCAAAATCGATATTATCGTTTTTATCAAACGGTGTTACCATCGCGGTTGCAATTGTCCCAAAATCTATCATGATCTCACTCCTTATTGTTCCAGTTGCTTTTCTTTTGAAAGCTCAAATGCACTATGTAATGCATTCACAGCCTCCACTAAATCGGCTTCTTTTACAAGAACCCAAATTGTCGTATGACTATCTGCTGATTGCAGAATTTGAATACCTTTTTCCGCTAAAGCTGTGACAATTTTCGCTGTAACCCCTGGAATACCTGCCATTCCAGCACCAACGATAGAAACCTTCGCACAATGCTCTGTCACAACTGGATCATATCCAAGTTGCTTTAAAACCTCAACTGCACGCGCTGATACACTATCCTTTACTGTGTAAGCTACACCGGTAGGAGAAATGTTAATTAAGTCCACACTAATCCCTTCATTAGCCATTTCTTTAAACACGTGTTGTTGTAAATCATATGCAGTTTCTTTTGCAAGCACTTTAATTTGCGTTACATTTGACACATGGGCAATCCCTGTAACAGGACGCTCTTCTACATCCTGCCCTTTTGTAGCACCATCATATGCCGCAATAAGCGTACCTTCACTATCAGAATACGTAGAACGTACACGAAGTGGTACTTTTGCATGCATCGCAATTTCAACCGCACGCGGATGAACAACTTTCGCACCTTGATAAGCCATGTTACAAATCTCGTTATATGTTACAGTTTGAAGATGACGCGCATCTTTTACGATACGAGGATCCGCAGTCATAACACCTTCAACATCTGTGAATATATCGATATATTCAGCATGAAGCGCAACACCTAATGCTGAAGCTGAAGTATCACTACCTCCGCGGCCAAGTGTTGTCGTATCTCCATTTTTCGTTTGACCTTGGAATCCAGTAACGACGATAACATCTACATTTGCTAACTCTTCATGTATACGATCGCAATTCATTTCAATAATCTTAGCATTCGTAAAGTCATTATTCGTTACAAAACCAGCTTGTGCACCATTTAATGCTGCTGCTTTTATACCATTCTCATTCAACATGTTAGAGAAAACAATTGCTGAGATTAATTCTCCGCATGATAATAATAAATCTTGCTCACGTTTAGAAATATTAGATTCCTCTTGATTTACAAGACTTAATAACGTATCAGTTGCGTACGGTTCACCTTTACGGCCCATTGCTGATACGACAGTAACTACTTTATAACCAGCAGCTAACGATTTTTTTATATGGTGAAGCGCATGCTTACGCCCATTGTCATCACGTACTGATGTTCCACCAAATTTTTGAACAATAATTTTCATATTTTGCACCTTCTCTTAGCCGTTTACACTAATTGTAATTTTACTAAGCGCTCTGCAATTTGAACAGAATTCCATGCAGCGCCTTTTAATAAGTTATCAGATACGACCCAAAGATGGAATCCTTTATCATTATTTAAATCTTTACGGATTCTTCCAACGAATACTTCGTTTTTACCTACTGCAGTAGCTGGCATTGGATATAACTGCTCTGCTGGATTATCTTGCAGTACAATACCTTCTGCATTTGCAAGTAAGTTTTTCATTTCTTCTACTGTTACGCCTTCTTTATCTACTTCAATGTACACAGACTCGGAATGACCCGATACAACTGGTAAACGTACACATGTCGCAGCTACTTCTAATTCAGGCATATGCATAATTTTTTTCGTTTCATTAATCATTTTCATTTCTTCAAATGTAAATCCATTATCTTGGAATTTATCAATCTGTGGAATAGCATTAAAAGCGATTTGGAAATGCTTTTCGTCACCTGATACAGGTAAAACATTCGCCTTTACTTCTTCGCCATTTAAGATTGCTTGTGATTGTTCATGAAGTTCTTCAATAGCTGCCGCACCAGCACCTGATACAGCTTGATATGTGGAAACGATTACTCGTTTTAAACCATATTGCTGGCGAACTGGCTCAAGAGCTACTACCATTTGAATTGTAGAACAGTTTGGATTTGCAATAATACCATTATGTTCTTTTAAATCATTTTCATTTACTTCAGGTACAACAAGTGGCACGTTTTCTGTCATACGGAATGCACTTGTATTATCAACAACAATTGCACCGCGCTTTGCTGCTTCTGGCGCTAATTGTTTCGATACAGATCCACCTGCACTAAATAGTGCAATATCTACTCCTTCAAAACTTTCAGGAGTTGCCTCTTGAACTGTAAATTCTTCGCCTTTAAATACAAGTTTCTTACCTGCAGATCGTTTAGATGAAAGTAACGTTAACTTCCCAATTGGAAATTCTCGTTTCTCTAAAGTATTTAACATTTGTTCACCAACTGCGCCGGTTGCTCCAACTACAGCGACATGAAAAGTTTTTTGCTTTTCCATCACTATGCCCCTTTCTAGATACCAATCCTTCTATAACTTAGAATTAGAAGGAGCTTACAATGCCCCCTCTAATCTTAATAACGTTAATTTTATCATATTCTACAGTAAGAATGATGGTTTCAACAAAAATTGTACGTTTTTTTTCGTTTTTTAATTCATATATCTGAATTTTTCTACAACAACAGGTTGTAATTGTTTTCCTTGTAACGCTTCTAATACTGTATCTTCAAGTAACTCCATACGAGCTACCATTGAGTTCGGTTTTTTCTCTGGTGCATCTTGGCCGAATGGTACGAAGTAGATGTCTTTTGTAGCCATTAGGCGCATTAGGTTGACTCCAACAGGGTGATGACAAAACCAATAAACATTTTCATTCTTCTTCTATTATATATAGTACATCATGAAGAGTTGAATTTATTTAATTATCAAATCCCCATATGAGCTGTATAAAGTATATCACATCATTTAGTGTAGCTTGTATTACTGTAGTGTATTCTTTTGCAAAGATAATAAATTCAAATGTCTTCTTTTTGTTTTGAATGAATTTAATTTATTTTAAGTGTGTGGTCATTTTTGTGGTCAGTGGTCAAGTGGATCATTACTTTTCATACACTCTATAAATTGGTATGATTTACTTAATTTAAGGGGGACGATTATATGAAGGTTGTTCGGTCTGTATTTAGGGGATTCCGTTTATTAAGTAAGATGATTAATCCTATATTAAAGGCATTATCTAAAAGTAAATTTTAATAATAAAAAAAGAGCCATCAAATGACGGCTCTTTTTTTACCAAACTATTCTTTTGTTAAAAAAACACTTCACATATTCATAGGCTTCATTTATGGTAACATAGTATATTTTACCTTTGCTATTATACATTTTGTATTGCCACTATCCATTAACACTCACTTTTGCATCAATTGTAAATCCTAATCCCACAAAACCTTAATCCCGCCCGTACTAAAGATTATAGAAACATAGGTTACCCACATATAGAAAGAATTAAAATTCTTTGTCAAAACTATATAAATTCAAGATTTTATATTGCCATATTATACATAATGATACATAGTTAATACAATAGCACAATTAGTAACTAATTAAGGGGGGCTATTGTATGTTTTTAAGTGATAAAGACTTAATGTTCCTTGCACAAAATACTAACTTAATTAAACCCTACATCCCAGAAAACTGTGAAGGTGCAACTATCAATTTAACTTTAAACAATCATATTAAAGTCTATGAATCACAAGATCCTATAATACTTGGTGCTGAAGTTCCTATAGAATGTTATAGAGAAGTTGATATTAGAACTGAAGAATTCTATTTGCAACCCAATCAGTCCATATTAGTCCAAACGAATGAATATTTTAAAATCCCGACAAATATGGCAGCTCAAGTTTTAGAACGTTATAGTGTCAAATTACTTGGCTTTATGATCAGTCCAGCTAGTTACATGAATCCAGGATACGAAGGAAGATTAAGCTTTTTAGCTATAAATCATTCAGCGGTTCCTATACGGTTAACACCTGGGATTAAATTTTGTCAATTAGCACTAATTAAATTAACTTCCGAAGCTTTAAAGCCTTATAACAAGCAAAGTAGTACTGTTTATTATCAATCTGAAAGTGTAAATACATCTAAATTGCATCTGGATACTGAAATTCAAAGCTTTCTTACAGATAGAGGCGTAAGTAATGTATCACTTGAAACTGCTAAAGAACTTGGTGATCACTTAATGACTCATATGAACGAAGCGGCTAAAGAAATAGCCAACATGTTACGTAAGGAGTATAACGGGTCAAATAATGAATAACTTACGAGCTATTGTACAAAGATATGTGGAAGAAGAAACCTTACGGCAATTTTTAGATGTAAACTATGCAACTACTTCAGCTGAGGAAAAACAAAGGATTCTAGACTTCGCAAGAGAAATGACTGAAACTAAAGTACAACAAATTTTAGATATTTTTCTAACAGAAGTTACTCAAAATTCTCCTGAACGCAAAAGGGCTAAAAGACTACATATTTTCACGGCTATTTTAACACTCGTCGCAACAACTGGAATTGCTCACGCTGTTAATTTAGAAAATATGGGGTATATTACTGTATGTGGACTTGTCCTTTTAGCTGTACAAATATATCCAATTGTTAAGGATTAACAGGAGGGCATCATGAGAACATTCAGACATTTCAAAGGTACAATTTACAAAATGATATGCACTGCACAACACTCAGAAACAAACGAAAAACTTGTTATATATCAAAATGATTCTGGAGATATTTTCGCTAGACCTTATGACATGTTTTTTGAAACAATTGAACGTGATGGAGAATTAATTAAACGATTTACGGAAATAGAAACAAAAGACGATTCTAAATAAGAATCGTCTTTTGTTATTTAAATTTCATTTTGTTTACTTCACATACACATAGGCTTCATTTGCAGTAACATAGTATGCTTTTCCTTTACTGTTGTGAACTTTATATTGTGGTGAACCATTTACGCTTACTTTCGCATCAATCGTAAATCCTAATCCTACATCTACAGAACCAGCCACATCTTTATCCTGCCAAGATGGAGCATCATAGAAACGTAGATTTTTAACTTTTGAAACAACACGCTTCCCTACAATAGAAGAATCCACTGTGCTTTTCTTTTCAAACTTCACATAAAATGGATCATTTTTAATCCATTGCTCACCACCAAGATTTAACCAACCATCTTTTTCGCCCCATACAACGTAAGCTTCTGGTTTGTTTAATTGACGAATTTTAGAGTAGCTTGTACCTGGTCCTTTACGCAAATTAATGTTGTAACCTTCAATATAAGCGATACCGTCTGTTACAGCTGTTGGTACATCTGCTGGCTTAGATGGTTTTTCAGGAACAGAAACGTCCACACTAGAATTATTGTATGCGCGTTGTACATCTGCTCTAAATTGAGCTTCTGAAACGCCATGAGACTTTAAGTAGTCAAGTGGATCTTCATGATCTGTACCACCAAGGTATTTCGTTACATCGTAGTGAGTCCATAATCCTTTTTCTACAGATAAACCGCGGTCACGAAGGATTTTAGCAAGTAGCTTCACGTATTTATCATAGCTGCGTTTGAACTTATCGTAATCAGCTGTTTCGCAAAGTTCAACATGTACAAAACGTTTATTAGCAGAAGGTCCACCACCATAGGCGATGTATTTTGTGTCAGCGATTTGGATTGTTTCATTCCAATCTACTGCATAATGAACGAATGCGTTTCTCCATGTACGAGACTCATATTTTTGGATATTGATAGCTGGCGCTTCAGGAGTGGCTGTAGAATGTGCTACAACGCCCTCATAAGCACCTACACCATTGCGGTATGGTTGTTTCGGTAAATCAGGAATAATAAGTGTTCTATCAGCAAAAGCACTTGTGGCAAAAGAACTAGCAAGTACTAGAATCATAAGGACCGAGGTAATATGTTTCATTGTCTTTTTCATTTAGCATCAACATCCTTTTTCATAATTTTTGTATGGTCAAATAATCCACTTGCTGACAGTCCAATGATGATTCCTTGAAATACATTTGTTTTGATATCTCCGTCCAAAAATAAAACGCCTAGCACAATGCCAAGCGTTAAATTTAATAACGGAACATATTTTGTTTGTAATCCAATTGTTTTTACGATCTGCGAAAGACCAACTACAATTCCAATCATTACAGTAATTTCAAACATTACATACCACCTCCTTTCAAGAAGAAAGTAAGAGCTGCTCCAACAAGTTCACCCACAATAAGTCTTAAAATCCAGGTAGTATTGGCGCTGATTTTATCCAACTGCTTGTTGATATTATCAATATCTTTCTCGTTACCTGTTGTTCGTATTTCTAAACTCTTAATCTCTAAACGAATGTCCTTTATCTCTCGTTTAATTTCTTGAACATCGCTTCTTACTTCTTGTAACCCTTCCACTTTGACCACCTCATTTCAAAATAAGAAGAGAGACATATATTTGTCCCTCTTTTGTTATAAAAGCCGTATTTTGTTCAAAATAAAAAACAGCTTATAGCTGTTCGGTTAGTATTGTTTCAGTTGTTGGAATTTCTTGCGGTGGATTTTTACCTGTCAGTTTGAAATAATCATCTGCACAAATATTTTTTTTCGCAAATCCCATATCTAACTCATAAAGTCTTGCACCACGTCCACACAATTCACATCTTGTTGCAATTCTGAAACAGATTGTTCCGTCAGACATTTCTCTCCATACTTCGACCTTACTAGTGCCATCAGGAATGCCCGCATTATTTAACATATCAGCAGGTATTTGGACAGAAATTCCTGTATCAGTTCTTTTTGCATCTACCAGCCTCCCCATAAAAGGAAAGCTTTCACCTGCTTGAAGTGGCATCGTTTGAATGTCATACTTATTCATTTATATCTCTCCTTTTTTATCCAAGGGCATTAAATTTCCAACCATTCGCACTGCTCACATAAAAACCCGGGCCGAGATTACCGTCTGTAAAACGGATATGCCCCCAGCCTTGAAATGCATTTCCACCAAGACTTACACCTTGTGCAGCTCGTATATTAGTAGAAAACTTAACATCTTTTTCTGTTGATATATCAAACGTTTGGCCATCAGGTGCTGGACCTACATTGTTATTTACACTACCTATTGCAATACTATTAAATGGTTGAATACCAGCGGCTCTTTCTGCTGCCGCTCGATCCCAGTTATACATAGATGCATATTTACCACTGTATAGCGTTACACCTGATACACAAACCGCTGTTTGTGCACCGGTTATTTGTCCATTTGCAGAATAGACTTTAATAATTAACGCATGTTCTTGAGGTATATAGTTTGTCGGCACCTTAAAAGTGAATGAATATCTTCTGATTTCTCCATAAAATACAGATGGCTCAGCGAAGTCCATTTTTTGCTCATTCCATATGTCATAAGAAACATTGTCCCTAAACTTCACACAGCATACATGCAAACGTGGTTTCGCTGTTTTACGCACGCCATTTACCATAGCTGCTCTAAAATGTGCAGATACAGTATATTCGTTACCAGGATGTATCCCATTGTTAACCACTGCTTCTGGATAGTTGTACATATCTACCCTTGACGCATTAACCATTTGTTCGTAATCAAATACAGATGTATTTTTTTCTATCACTACATTGCCCTGCGACTTCCAAGTAAGACCATATCCACCTTCAAATCCATAATAATCGCTATTCCCAATGTTTTTCTTTCCAACAGAAGAAAAGTCGGGATCTGCTATTAGATTTCGTCTTGATACTGCGGTTGTTTTAGTTCCCCATTCATCTTGGAATAGGAAATCTAGCATTTTAACGGTTACACCATTTTTATCAATGGTAATCTTATCACCAATAACGTTAATGACATTCGTATCAATACCTTTTGCCGTTAACCATTTCACCATTGTATCTGCATTAATAGCTACTTTTGAAACATCGATTTCTAATTTTTCCGATGAGAAGTTAATAGCTGCAATGATATTACCGTTTTTAACTTCAGCAAGAATTCCTTTATCTAGTACTTCTAACTTTGAGCCTGTTTTCTTTACATAAGCATCAAAAGTCTCATTTATGAAAGTTTCTTGTTTTTCAGAGACGATTGTAACGCCTTTTTCATTAGCGCTGATACTTCTTTCTAACTCTGTAACTTTCTGATTGTATTTTTCAGTTGCTACCTTATCCGCTAAGTCATCCATGATTTTATCTTTGTCGACCATATCCGCTGGGTTTTCAATGTAAGAACTTGCTTTAGTTGCTTTTTGTAACATAGGATGTGCCATCCACATTGTGCCATTTCGAATAACATAAGCTCTTAAACCTACTTTTGTAGCTTCTGGAGGAGCAACAACACTGTATTCCTGTCTCACCCATGTATCATTCGGAATAGTAAAGTTAAGAAAATTACCAGATGATAATTGAGATCCATCTGCTTTCCAAAAGACAATTGCAATTCGCGTGTATTTACTTTCGTGTTCATCCATATTTTTTGTTTTGAAATATGCTGATACCACAACATTTTCTCCAGTAGCAACTGATACTCTATCAGATGTTATATTGCGGAATGCATTATCAGTATTTCCACTAACTGAGAGTTTGAGAGACGAATCACCCCAGTGGGTTTCAGCATTGTCAACAAAGAAGGAAACTGCACTAGACCAATATTTTGTACCTTGCTTTAAACGAGTGTTACGAAGTTCATTCGTTACTCCAATTCCGCCCACATAATCCTCAACTTGTTTAATATCGATTTTAGCTTCAAGCTTTTGTGAAGTCTGTTCAATTTTATTGTTAGCTTCAAATATTTGTTTACCTTGTTCTGTTGTAGTAATAGATAGTTGTTTGACATCACTTGTCATACCATTCATTGATATTTCAAATTTAGCCGTTCGTTCATCAAGATTTTTTACATCTTTTCCGTAATCAGGTATAAGCACTTCCCATTCTGTACCTTTCCAGATTTTTAAGATACCTGGTTTACCATTTGAGATATCACGCCAAAGTGTTTTACCAGGCTCTAATCCTGTCTTCGGCGGGTTTTTGCTTTCAATAATAGTAGTTTGATAGTTTTTAAGATTTTCTTGGACTTTTTCAGCTAACAGTTTCGCTGCTTCTGATTCTTTCTGAGCAGTTTCGGTTTTTTGATCATTCTCTTTTACTAGTTCTTCTAACTTATCCAATAATTCTTTATTGGCTTTACTGCCCAGTGTAGCTAATATTTTGTTGAACATTTTCCGTAATTCTTCGTTTGTATCCACAATCTCGCGATAATCACCAAACACATATTTATCTTGTATAGGATCCGTAAAAGATTCATCACCAGCAATCGCACGAGCTTCAAGATATAATTTCGGTGTAAATCCAGTATCCTTAATTTTTAATGTATCGCCTTCATTAATTAGTTCATGAGCTAGTCCAAATACACGACCGATAGACTGTGCTTGAACATCATAAGAAATAGATGTATTAATACGTTTTTTATGCTCAGTTTTCATAAGAGTCATTAAACGTTGTGGTGTTATATCTTGTTCAGTCTCCGGAGTATAGAATCCGAATTTATGTTGCCCTCGTTCATTCCATCGCTGAAATGCATCATTGTCTACAAGATAAGGAACTCCATTATTAATACTAGAGATGGTTATAAAGTCCCCACCTTCTTTTTTTACGAACCCCAATAAGGCTGTACAAATGTTTTGGGAATTCTCAATTCGTTTGATACCCATCAAGTCTTTACCAAGAGTTACTTCTTTACCGGTATCACGTCCTCGCTTTTTTACCATATCTACATAGCGACCGACAATTTGAGAACCTACGACTTCCGCACGGTATTGGATTTCTAATTCAAACAAGGAAGCAATATCTTTTAAAAATTTCAATGGATCTATAAACTCATCAATTGTCATCGTGTGGAAGCCGGCGTATTCGGTTTTTCCTCTTTTCCACTTTGTCCCCACAAGTGCCATATCAATAAATTCATTGACTGTCTTACCTTCGATTTTCTGTGGATTGATAATTCCTGCTTTTGCAAGTTGAACCCACTCGCCAGAAGCATAAGCAATCATTGATCTATCGTCTGAATCTTTCTCAATTTCAGTAATAACGTATGGAACAATCCGCCCATCCCTTACTTCTTTTAACACTAGATTTTGCTGCATGAGTGTAGCTGCATGGTCCGTATTATCAAATACTTTAAACTCTAATGTATCAATGTTATTTTTTATCTCCCAATGTCGTTTATCGTCCCAATAATCTTTTGGTTGTATATTGGAAACGATTTGACTTGTTTTAAAATCAACAACATGTAATATTCCACTTGGTGTTCTCATCTAAATCGCTCCCTATACGCTACTTTAGCTATTCCAACAGTCGATGGCATTATTTCTAGCTTGTTTGAGCCTTTATTTATAACTGGATAATCACTAAATATATCCTTTAGATTAATCGCGCTCTTACCATTTATCGTTACAAGACTTCGTTCCGTATCAATTACTACTTTATCTCCAACATCAAAAATATATGGTGGATTATCTTGCGTGTTCATATTAACTTTCCATATTTTTAAATCATCGATAGACATTTGTGAACAAAACATATTATTTGAAAACTGAGAAATACTGATTTGCACTTGGGCGACCTTATTCATATTGACATTATTTTCATCTATCCACACTACAAAGCGCTCTGAGTCATCAATCTCCGTACCTAATATAAATTTAGAAATATATGCTTCCCATCTGTTTCCAGTTCTAGCAAGCCATAAGCGACCTCTGAAGTTTGTCCATGTGTCTGCATGGTCCCCATGTTCATTAATGAATACCTGTCCACCTGGTTTTTTACTATTACCAACACTAGCAAATCCGCTGTTTTGTTCCGCTTCCCATTGAACATCAGACATGGATATACGGGCCACATAATCGCTGTTTTCATCCAACAATCCTATTTCAACCCGCCCCATTTGGTCCCAGTGAAAACTATTAATACCTACATAGGCTTGCATGATAAAGTCCTGCAATGGACCTTGTGGAATGTTCTTCTTTGCTATGCAACCATGCCAACCTTTTACTGTAGGTTCACCTAGATATTCAGCCATAAAACGATATCCGTCTGTTTTAAACTTTCCTCCACCAGTCATATCTTCTGTTTTAGGGACATTTGTCCATCCTACAGTGGTCCCCATTTCATCCCACAATACACGCTGATTCCTTTCGACAGGAACTTGATCAGCTTTCAGTGGATATCCAATGCGAAAGTAATTCGTTCCATTCCATACATCAAGAAATGTGGAAGGTTTCTCCACTTCAATTTCAAAAATCGGATTAGATTCCACACTACCCTTATTTTGTACGTTTGCTATTAGACCTCGACCATCATTCATAAAATCAACTGTTTGTATCTGACCTAATTTATAAGGCATTGGGCAAATAAATTTAAGTGTTCCTTTACCAAGGGTAACGAATTCATCTGGATCAAATCCTTCGTCCACAATTGCTAGATATGTTCTATTTGGTTCTACATCAAAAATAAGCTCCACTGGTTGTTCTGTAATTAACCAAGCTGCTATTTCTTCTTTTAATAGTTCTAAGTCGCCACCATCAGGAACTATAATTCCTACAGGAATCGAAAGAACACGGATATCAGTTTGTGTGTTTAATAACCTTGCTCCTGGATAACCTGGAACACTTAGAAAATTCCGTTTTAACGGTGCCCATGTAGGTCTTTTCCATCCTTTTTCAATTTGAATAAAATCTTTACGTTGATTGTTAAATGTAAAAGAACTCATGTTAACACCTCTTTTCTTTATAAAATAAAAGAAACCCAAACCTAAAAGGCTGAGTTTCTTGCTGTTTCTCTATCTTGATACTCGGTTGTATATCGATAAGTACCACGTGCCACATCTCGCCCCTCTAAAACAATAGGAACCTCAACTACCAAGTCACCACCAAGCATTGGAATTGCTCCGCCACCAGATGATCCAGACGAGTAATTAAACACTTGATTTGATACACCGCTTGTCATTGCTTGTTTGCTGTTTGACATACTTCCATATACACCACTCATCACAGTCTTTAATCCTGATAACTGGCTCATAGAACTATCCATCATGCGACTCATATCACCCATTAATTGACTCATAGATCCGGTAGTACCAATCATAGTTTTAGCAATACCTTCACCAATATCTCCAAGTGTCTTTTTATTTAATGGTAAAACCGCTTCTTTTCCAGCTTCTCCTGCTCCTTGTAAATTACCACCATTCATCCCGAATATTGTCGGTTTAGTGAAGATACCACCTTTCGCACGCCAATCAATATTGATTCCGGAAGGATAAGTAACATCTTTACCTAAAACGTTTTTCGTGCTTGTTTCCAAGCTGAAATGTGGAAGAGGTGGCATTTCAGGTTTTGGAATTTTTAACTTCAAGTCACTAAAGAATCCCTTAATCTTCCCAATAAATTCTTCTACTTTGCCAACCGCATCTTTTATTGGGTCAATAATAAACCGTTTTGCCTCTTCAAATTTTTCCTGTGCTGCATTCTTCACAGAATCAAATTTTTCTTTTGCTGAGTTATATAAATCGGTAAATTTTTGTTTCGCTGAATTATAAGCTTCAGTTACTGGATCAATCACATATTTCTTCACCGCATTCCACGATGAGAGTGTAACGGATTTTATAGATTCCCAGTTCTCCAATATCCAAGATTTCAAAGCACCAATTTTTTCTTTTGTCGTATTCCACAGATCTTGAACAGGTTGAATAACATACTGTTTGATTAAGTTCCAAGCTGCTAAAGTAAAGGATTTTATCTCTTCCCATTTCGAACTTAACCAAGATATCAAATCGCCAAATTTTTCTTTTACAAAGTTCCAAGTGTCTAGGACGGGTTGAATGATATATTGTTTAAATAACCCCCATGCAACTTGTGCCACAGCTTTTGCAATTTCCCATTGTGTACCAAGCCACGTAACTAACTCGCCGATTTTTCCACTTACCCAGTCGTAAGCTTCTTGAATCGGTTGAATAATATATTGAGATATTGCCGCCCATGCAATTTGTGCACCTGCCTGTATTAACAGCCAACCCGCTTCTAAAATGGTAGAAACCGCCGAAATAATTGGATCTAAAACAGTAAGAATCGTATTCCAAGTTTCCTGCCAAGCTTGAGTTAACGCCCCCCACAATTCGGAAGCTGTTGTAACTAAAGAAGACCACCAAGAAGAAGCCGTTTCGACAATCCCGGACCATAAACTACTAAAGAATTCGCCTACTGGATCAAAGAAACTATGCATCATTTCTGTGAATGAAGCCCAGGCCCCCGAAAAGAATTCCACTATGGAATTCCATGTATCACTACATATCTGACCTATACCTGTCCATAAATCACTAAAAAATTGACCAATGGGATCAAAAAATGCATGCATTGTTTCTAAAAGTGAAGCCCAAACTTCACTAGATAATTGAACTATACTGTCCCACAGTCCTATTAAGTATTCTTTAATAGAATTCCAGGTTTCTATTGTCCAATTTTTGATATCGTCCCAGTTTTTATAAATGGCTACACCTAAAGCAACTATAGCGGCTATGATAATTGGAACAATGGCAACTATACCAGCCGCTGCAGCCGCTCCAATCCCGAAGATACTCATGACCGTCACAACTATAGGCGCAAGTGCCATAATCGCACCGGAAATTATACCAATGGCAGTTGCTACGGCTGCAAGCGTTGCTGCCAATGCTGGATTATTAGTAACCCATTCAGCAAATTTAGATACCAGATCAGCTACAACTGATAACACTGGTTCTAGCGCCATCTTTAAATCACCTAAAGCCTTTTGCATTTTAACAGCTGGATTCGCATCCATTTTCTTTATTGAGTCATTTAATTGATCTTGATTTTTTTTGAAATCGACTGTTTTTTCTTTCGCTCCTAGCAAAGTATTAATGATGTTTTGCCCTTGATCTTCATACATTGTCATTTTGTTATCGTAAAGGCTTTTTATCCTCTACTTCTTACAGTTCATTTCCTGTAAGTTCGGCATACGTTTTCACTTATAAAGTGTCGCGGTCTCGTGGAGGGATTATATCTTTTCACCCTCTATGCTCTGCCCCTGACTATATTTTATATAGCCTTCGGTTCAAGTTAGGAATCGCACCCTCCTTGCTTCATACCGCAATTTTACTTCGGCACAATTTATCATCTACCGAAAAGCTTTACCCCTAATTCGTTACGTTTCGTTTCATCTTCTACTTGTGATAATGCTAGAGCAATATCAGTCATAGCTGCCGAACCTTCTTTACCACCATTAGCTACAGCTTGACCCCATTTTTGCAATTGTTCAGCTGAAATATTAGTACCTTCAAGGGTTTCTTTCATTGCTTTATCGATACCTTGACCAAACTCAGCGGCTTTAATACGCCCCTCTTTCAAACCATCTAAGAGATTATCAATGTTCCAAGTACCAGTTTCAACACCAGCTTCCATAATAGCTTGTACTTCCTCTGCATTATATCCAGCTCGTGTTAATTGCCCTCCATATTCGGCGATTATATCCAATTGTTCAGAAGGGAATCCGACTTTTAAAAGAGAGTTTGTTAAAACTAATGCGGCATCATCGGTTATTCCTAATTCATTGCCAATTTCATGTGCTTCTTGAATTAACTCAGTAAAATCTATACCAGAATAGGCTTGTGAAATAGCTGCCGCTCCTTTAACAACTGCTGCATTCGCTTCATCACTTACACCTTTATTCAATGCCCACTGCCTACGCACACCTTCTAAAGCCGCTTCCCCATCAACACCATAGGCTTCGATACCTCTAACTGCTTCTTCTACGGATTTTTTCGAAGACTCAGGGACATCAAAAGTTATATCAATTTTTGTTTTTAATTTAGACATATCAAGTGCTTGTTCAATGGTTCCTGCAATACCACCACCAGCAACCATCGTCCCAAGTACATTTTCTAAACCAATATCTAATTCTTTAAATTCCTTTTGTGTTCTTTGGGCTTCTTGTTGTAAATCTTTTAATTCATTTCGCACTTGTTGAATGGAGTTCCCATCATCCACAGATCGAAGCGCACGTTGTAACTTTTCAATATCTGCTTCTGTCCCTAATGCTTCTCGACCGATAATTCCAATTGCCTGCTCTAACTGTCTACTTGTAGCCGTTCCACTTTTAATTGCATTCACAAGACGATTTCCTAACGCTCCTGCAAAATCATCAACACTTTTTCCTGTAGCCCTAAATAATGTTTCTAATTGTCTAGTTGAACTTGCTACATTTTCTTGCTCGGCTTTCATGTTTCCTAATTTATTTTTAAGACCATTAAGTGACCCTTCTGTAAATTCAATTTCACGCCTAAACGCTCGATATTGTTCTTCAGAAATCTTACCGTTTTGAAATTGTGCTTGTACTTGTTGTTCTGCTGCCTTTAACTTATCTAGTTTTTCAGTTGTATTTTCAATTTGTTGAGTAAGTAATTTTTGCTTCTGAGCTAATGCTTCTACATTTCCAGGATCAAATTTCAAAAGACGTTCTACATCTTTTAACTCTTTTGCTAAATCATTACTACGTTTATTAACATCCTTTAAGGCGTTTTGTAAACCAACGGTATTACCGCCAATCTCAACCGTAATTCCTTTAATTCTTCCTGCCATATTTTCACCTCATTTCTTAGAAAGAATCGTAATCTTTTTGATTCGCTTTTCTTACTTTTTCTTTATCTGGATTTTCCATTTCAGCAAATTCAGAAATATAATCAAAACAATCACCGATTGTCATATCTTCTAAATCCCAACGTGTTAATTTTGCTTTATAACAAAGAGCAAGGAACGTATCGGTTGTTAATTCTTCATCACCGAAAGTTCCTTGCTCGTCATCATTTCCTGTTATTTTTTTTTTGCTCCCATAGTGAGTTGAACTAATTCCATGATTTCTGGCATGATTTCTTCAATAGGGAATTCTTCAAATTCATCCAACCACGTCATAGGATCAGGAATGCTTGGATCAGCCGTTTTAGCGTATAACCAAGTCAAGTCATAAATAAGTTCAAAGTCCACTTTACTTATATCAACATTAGACATATCAATAGGTTGTTCTGACCCATCTGGTGAAGTTAAAGCATTAATCGCTCCTAACCCCATCATATCTGCAAATAAATTTCGTCTGAATTGTGCTTTATATCGTTTAACTGTTGCCGCTGTAGCTTTTAATCGAACCTGTTTACCATCAATTATGATTGTCTTTTCCACTTAATTACGCCCCCTGTGATACTGTTTTTTTCACGTAAACTTCTTTGTACCAATTATCATAAATTGCTTGAGTTGTTTTAGATGTTGTTTTTGTTTTAACCATTGGTCTGCCACCAGGCGCTAAAACAATTGGACTAGAAACGAATTTCAATTCATTTGTATTTGGCTCAGCAGAATTTGTTTTTGTTTTAGATGCAATTGTTGGACGACTTGCTGCACAGTTATACATAACATGTCGAGTTGCGTTCACATCGCCATCGAATTCAAATAGTAATGCAAATGATTTTCCTTTGGCATCAGCTAACTCATTTAATACACCGTCTGTTTCATCTAATTGCTCACCTAATGCATCGATAGCAAATTGTTCTGGAATAGTCGCAATGGATAACGTTCCATCGTAACCTTGGTTATTACTTGCCGCGTAATAAAGCATGTCATCTGCATAGAATTCAATTAAATCACCGCGTGGTTCAAAAGTTAATTCAACTCCACCAGGTAGTGGAATTGGTGTACCAAACTTCACTAAAAATCCTTCAATATCAATTGGCACATAATGTACATTCTTCAAACCGAATGTTACTTTGTTTTCATTCTTCATTTACATCAACCTCGTTTCATATATTTTTTGATACATTTTTTCTGATTCAATAAAAGTCCCATATGATTCATAAGGAATCTCATTGTCATCTAAGACTTGTTCAAGTTTAGCTTCAGCAGCTAAATCCTTTTTAGTTGTGTAAAGCTCTATATTTAAATCATTTATCTTGTGATAAACCTTGTTATCAGCCATTAAATTCGCTGATCCATCCGCAAGAAAACAAATATATGGTGGCTTTGGTATCGGATTACCTGGTAACGCTGTGAAATGCGAATAAGCCACAGGATAACCTGTAGCACCAAGAATCTTCTTTAATTCAATTAAATTCATTGTTGAATCGCCCTTTCGACTCGCTCTACAAATTCATTTATTGCTTTTTCTTCAGCTGGATCAATATGAACTTGAGCCGGTACGCGTCCACCATTGGCTTTTGCGTGTCCTTTTTCTAGCAGGTGTGTAAGCTGAGGCTTTAATGCATTATGAACAATAATTGCATTGCCATCCTTCTTCTTACGCCATCCCTTCGCATACTTACCTGTATTTTTAGGGCTATTCTCTTTCAGGTCACTCACTAGATCATTTGCAACCTCTTCTTTTGCAACTTCTAATTTTTCTTCTACTTCATTTCCGTACCTTTGTAGTTCTCTAGCAATCTCATTTGCAATGTTATCAATACTAGCCACTAGCTTTCACCTCACAATAAAGCTCGATTTTTTCATCATCTCTTTCATATGTGCGGTATATGCTAAATTCCTTATCTCTATACTTTACTTTTCGTTCATCCTGGTAATCCAAGACATGAACAATCAATACATGGCTAGCTTTAATGTCACTTTGTCCAGCTTGAAAGAATTCTGATTGTGGGACAGATTTCTTTTTACAAAATACTTGTCTACTAAACATTTCCGTTTCTTCTTTTTGCCCTAATCCATCTTCAATAACTGTAACGATTGGGAAATGTAGAATATCGTTCATTTATAATCACCTGCTAAAGTTAGATGATTTTTAAGCATGTTATATGATAATTGGAATCGCTCAGATTCCTTTGCATCTGGAATGAAATTAGCTTTCGTATAAGTGATAATCGCACGCTTAATTAATGGATCAGTATCATCATTCGATTTGAAACCAGAAACGCCCGATAACTTCAAATCATATCGGGCCGCTTCAATCAAATCATCAATTTCATCATCAAGATCATTATGAGAGACACGCAACGCCTTCTTAACAGTTGTAAGCATCATTGTTATTCACCAACTTGCTCCAGTTCTTTTAAAGATTCAAGTGCAGCTTCTTTCCCTTTGATTTTTTCACCATTAGGTAGTTGATAATACCCACCACCTACATGATGAAGTCCGTTAGAATACTCTTGTTTTACTTTAAGGAATCCTTCTTCTTGTAAGAAAGCGATGCGTTCCGGGTCTTCTGACTCGTACACATCGCCTTCTGAATATCCTATTTGTGTATCCTTATCGATAAATGGCTTAATTACTAAGCTTTTCATTTATTATCAACTCCTTAAACTGCAACTGCCTTTTTAAGAACTACTAATGAGTTATTATCGACAACCTTACCATCCACAATCATGATTGCCTTTGTTACAAGGTCATCAGTCTCATTGTCTTCATATTTCTTAACTCCCATTTGATAGTTAGTGTTAAGAATATAATCTTTGTAGTTAAATAAGAATGCAAATGGTTTACCATTTGCTGCAGTCGAGAAACTATCAACATAGTTGCATAAATTAACTGGACGCCCTAATAAAACTCGTTCCGGTTTACCCGCGATACCATAATTAGTACGTGCAATTGGTTGTCCTGCACTATCTGTCATAGCTGAAAATGCCATAAATGTTTTCTTTGTCATTGTCCAAACAGCATTTGCTTCATATTCAAGTGGTAATGCCGCTTCTGCATCAATGAGCGTTTTGTATTCGATTTTAGCGATATCTAATGCTTGTCCTGTAACAGGAGTTTCAGTCAAAATACCTTTTGGTTGTCCAGAACCAGTTCCACTAATAATTGATTGTTCAATTGCTTTTGTCATTGCTTCCACAATATTGTTGATTAAAGTAGACTCAAAGACTACTAGTGCCATAGTATCTACTTCAAGAGAAACAGCTACAGCACAACGTAATTTATTGTAGTTAAAAGTAATACTGCCAGTAGGTTTCTTCTGTTTATCACTTCCAGCACTTTCAGCTACCCATGTTGCAACTGGTTTAACAGCTGAAGTCGGAACAGTTACTCCGCCTTTAATAGCTGTACGTGTAACTAATGGAAGAATCATTCCAACAGCTTCTATTTTTTCAATAATTTGATTCAATACAGTTTGTGGAATAACAGATCCTACATCGCCAGTTTTTGTAACTGCATTAGCGCGAAGTTCAGCAGGGATTGCTTCCCCACGTAACACATAATTCATGAAAGCATTACGATATTCTAGTGAATCTGTTCCGAATTCGCGTTCTTCATGCTGTTGAGTGTTGAAAGTGTGAATTGTGCGAGTTTCAGGTGCACCACCGTCATTAATAGCACTAGCTTCTTGCAATAAACGTTGACGTGTCTCAATTCCTGTTTGTTCTTCGCTTAGTTCGCGTAATTCAGTTTCTAATGCTACTAAATCAACTTCTCCACTACCTTCTAATGCCGTGCGGATTTCCGCTTTACGTTGTAAAATTTCTTGCAAACGATTCATATATCATTCTCCTCTATAAGTAAGTTTTTAAGATTAGTTTTTTACGTAATTCTTCTTTATATTTTCTTTCTTCATGATGTTTGTATGGATCGTAACCCCTCGCACTAACTTCCGAATCAGGATAAGCAGGAAAAGCGACTGCGCTAACCTCTAATAACTTAGCCTTGATTACCGTTCGTAACATTAAGTCATCGTCAGGTTCATCTATTTCCTCGGTTATCATACTAAAACCAAAGCTAACACCATCGACATCGCCACGCTTGATTGTTTCGTATGTGTCGTTTCCAAGTGTTGTTTTGGGCAATGTCAATTCGAACCTTAACCCAATGGAATCTTCCGCTAATTGCAAGGTGTTATTCTTTGTTCTTCCTAGAACTTTAGATGTATCATGCGACCATAAGAAACGTTGATCATCCTTTTGCAATGACTCTAAGAATGCACCTTGTCTAAACTGTTCGCGAAATTTACGATAATAACCCATCACAACTGAATTTTTACCCCACTTTACAGCATAACCAGAAAGAATTTTATTGCCGTTTTCATCTTCCCTAATTTCCATCGTTTGTGTTACTAGTTCACGTTGTTCCGTCTTGTCCATCGTTCTCACCCCCTTCACTAGCTGTTATTGGAGCCATATCCAATCTCATCAATACTCTGTCTCCACCATCAATAGGACCCATGTTAAGGATTTGCCGGACTTCATTTGGTGTCATCATCGCTCTATCCACAAATTGAACAAGATTCATCTTCGTGCTCATGGAAGCGTACTGCAGGCTTGAGGCTTCATATATTATTTTGTTTCCAAACCCTCTTTCCCGACGTGAAAAAAGCTTGCGGGTCATTTCACCTGCAAACTGCATTGCTAATGGTTCTATTTCAGATTCGTAATATGAATTCCATTCATCTTCTGAATATTTACTTTGTATAATTTGTTCGTTTGTGTTGAAGAAGTTATAAATCCTTTGAGTTGTTTCTTGCATCTGCTTTGAGTCAGGAACAAATGCCTCATTCTTAACTTGATCTAAATCATAACGAGGATCAGTAGCCGCTGCGCCTCCGTTTACATTATCAATACTTAGATAATTTTTAACGAAATTGCTAACCTGCATATCAATATCATCTTGCTTCAATACAGATTTGAATTTAAGAACCCATTTAATGATTGCACTATTTTTAATCGCTTTTACAATACCTTGGTCAGTAGTTGAAACGATATCCATAAGAGATGCCAATGATTTACCAGGATGTTCACCAAAAAAATCATCTTCATTAAAATCTTTTCGTAAATGAATGATATCTGTGTATGGAACAGTCATTCTTTTACCATTCTTAAAATAAAACTTTAGGAATATGTCCCCTTGTACGCCTTCCACAACTTCTACATTCATACATGGAATAGGATAAATTTCAGTAGCATAACCTAATTCATCACGTTTGATATAAGCGAATGCATTATGATTCAGTTCTAACTGAACCGTCATCTTTTCTTGAAACATCTGGCCCGTCATTAATGGGTTCGGCTCTTCTAAAATAAATCGTATATAAGGATCAGGATTCACCTTAAATTCAGTTGTATTATCTCTAATATGTTTAGCGACCAATTTACCAACAGCCTTCGCCTTAGGTCGTATACACGCTCGAATAATGTCACTTTGATATATATCACCATTCCATGAAAAAAAACCGCCCCCGTTATCGTTCACCATTTCAAAGCGAGTTGTTGTAGGTGCTTGCTTCTTGCCAAACATCTTATCGAATAATCCCAATTTATCACCTCCCTTAAATCATATTTAAATAATCATTTCGTTTCTCTTGAAGGACTACATACGCATTTAAAAGTGCCGCTGTCCCATCAATACGGCGACGTTGATTCTTCGTTTTATTCGGTTGTATGTTTAAGTTTTTATCAATATCAACTGCGGTGTTAGATAAGCACCACTTGTCGATAGGATTATTGTTATAGTTAATCAAGTTTGATTCTAAGTCAGCTCCTAAAAGCCTCATCGGGCTTGATAATGTTTGTTTACCTTGCGCGACTGGAATCATAGCTTCCTTACCGAAATATCCTTCCATTTCCTCAACCCAATAATTCGCACTCCATCGGTCATAACCAATCCATGGGAGATAAATACCGTATTCATCACGTATTTCTAAGAACCATTCTGTTACATATTTGTAATGAACCGAATTGCCAGGAGTAGTCCTAAGTAACCCTAAGTCATGCCAACGATTATACGGTATTTTATCTTCTGTACTTCGTTTTTCTAACAAGTCTTCTGGAAGCCAGTACATCTGTTTAACATATATATGCGGATCGCCAGAAACCATAAAAATAACCTTCGCTGCCGTTAAATCGGTTGTTGAAGATAAATCGCAACCACCAATTCCATACGAAGGTCTTAGTTCATTGATATTATAAGAAGCTAAGTTGTTTAATTGTTCAAATGTTAACCATGCTTCCGATGATGTTTCACGAATATTAAAGTCTTTAGTTAATAAATTGCTAACTAAAAGAGAATTAGCCTTAGCTTTATTTACTTTCGTTTCTAAGTTATCTATTTTCTTTATGGTGCCTAAACCAGGATTAGCTTTAGACCATTTTGTTTTGTCAGTCCATTCTTCTCTTTTATCAAGTTCATAAATAACAGGTAAAAAACGATCGTCTTTATAACCCTCTTCATCATCCAATCCATTCAGTAACATTTCTGCTTCATCATACTTCATATCATAAACGGATTCTCTTACCGTTCCGGCCGTTGTAATCATAAGAATTAATGGTTGCTCACGTGCCGAAGTACCATCGACAATTACGTCATATAAATTCTTATCCTTCCACGCATGAATTTCATCCAAAGAAGCTCCATGAACGTTTAATCCGTCTAATGTATCGCTATCACTACCCACTGGTTTAAATACACTATCGTTAAAATCAGCAGTTAATTCTTTAACTAAAGTTTTTATCCTCTTTGATAAAGCGGGTGACTTTTTCACCATTCTTTTGGATTCCGACCAAACGATTTTTGCTTGCTGTTCCTTGGTTGCTACTGCATAAACTTCTGATCCACCTTCACCATCTGCAACTTGTAGGTACAAACATATACCAGATGAAAGTGTGGACTTACCATTTTTACGTGCGACTACTAAAAATGCTTCTCGGTACTTTCTGGTCCCATCGATTTTATGAACAAAGCCAAAAGTAGCAGCCAAAAAAGCCTGTTGCCAAAGTTCTAAATCAATTGGTTTACCTGCCCATTTTGCTTTGCTATGTTTACAAAAATTTTCGATAAATTCAATAACATGATTGGCCCGATTAGGGTCATATTCGTACTCTGAATCATTGCTATAAACATCATCAACAAGCTTCTTATAAATACGCTTAACTTTGTTGCCTACTACAATTTCACCGGATTCAATTTTATTGTGATACTCTATTATCGGGTTATGTGATAATGGATATTGTTTTCTCATCGCTTCTGCACAAACTTTTCAAATTCATCATCATTTTCTTCTTTTTTCTTTGGATCCGGTTTAGGAACGTAATCACCTAATTGCTTCATAATGCTCTGATAATTTTTATTCATCGATATATACCGACGAGCTTGTGGACGTTCTCTTTCATATGGTTCTTGATTCTCAGATTGCGAGAACATTTCATCATAACCATTCTCATCGAGATCTTTTCGGATATCTTCTAATCGAACTCTTAGGTCTGCAGCTTCAACAATTAGCCCATCCACAACCAAGAGGGTATCTTTTGGCATTTCTTTATATATCCGTTTAAGTCTGTTAATTTCCTTTTTAACTCGGTCTTCTTTTGTTAACTCTTTCTTAATCGCCATCAATAACACCTCATTTCTTCCGTTTTGGGGTAGGGGGGTCACGCGAAATGACCTGTGTGTTACACGAAGCTCCCCTATCGGTCCCCGATAGACCTTTAACTCCTTCCTTCATAGGGGGCCTATCCTTTCAGGAATTCATCCATCATTTTATTAAGCAAACTAATCATTGCTGCTCTTCTTTCTCTTGGCGTGGTATTATCGTGCATTTCATTATGGGTTTTACTCACTTCCTCTAACCTCTTAGCATCGAAATGTTCATTCACCAAATTCTCTCCAAGTATTGAAATGAACGTTCCAATCACAACCGCTTGTTCTTGTTTTGTTAATATCATTTCTTTTCCTCCCTCCTAATTAGATCGCCGTTCGCATCAAACATTACATCTTCCCTAATCAATACAGACTTACCAAACGTCTTTGTATTATGGCAAGGTAAGCATAAGTATTGTAGGTTCTCGTGATTCAATGTGATATCTGGATTGTCTATATTCTGTGGTGTAATCTCAACAATATGGTCAACAATATAGCCAGGAACTTCCTTACAATGCTCACATATACCATCTAATGTTGTAGCAATATATGACTCTCTGCACTTCACCCATGCTGTTGACTTGTAAAACTTCTTTGCGTATTCCTTTGCCATTCCCACCTCACGATAACCTCTTCTATAAAATAAAAAAGCAGCGGATTCGCTACTTTTATTTCTTCCAATTTTTAAGGTCTTTATATTGCTTTTTATATTCATTTTGTAAAACATCCTCATGCCATTTATCCTCTTTGTCTTCTCTGGATTGGCTATTATTGTATTCATTTAGGGTTCCTGTGTACATAACGGTAAATACATTGTCTAGCTTCTTTTAATGAATTGAATTCTCCGAGGTATACTTTTTGCTCTATCCCTACCGCATAACCATGTACAAAGTAAGTTGTCCCCTTTTTTCAATGTGTTTCAAAAAACGGCCTTTTTGACTCATCTATTTTTCTCACATCAACAGCCCCTTTCTAAAATGTTTCACATTTTCTTGTTCAAAAGAATCATATTTTAAAAAATCCATATCGAAAACTAATTTATACAGGGAAATAAATAATATACACAAAATAACTACCGATAATTAGCCCCCCTCTAAAAGATTTTTCTCTTATATATTTTTATTTTTTGTATAAATAGCTATGATTTACCAAAACATCGCCTCATAAAACACTTTGTTCTGTAACGTATAACCTTTTAAATACACCCTCACTATTATCTCAGTATATAATTTCTTTACTCTTCCATAGTTATTATTGAACCAAAACTTTCTCCTCTATAATCCAAAATAGGCGCTTCTTTATGTATATAGATATCTTCCAATATTTTTCCAAGTTCAAACAATCTCGTACTTTTAATAACTACACCAAGATGATTAGGAATCAACGTACTATATGCACTTGTAGGAATTTTTTCTATGACTACATCTCCCTCTGCAGTGTGCTCATAAGATGCAAATACTACTCCTAACAATTTAATTGACAAAAAAGGGTCAAATGTTTTTGAATCAAATAAAGTTTCAATCGAAAATACTGGTGATCCACTCGATCCTGGATATATAGCACAGTCAATTAAAAACTCTTCCTCCCCTTTATAATTAACGGAGGGTGCTGTAGCTAATATCCCCTTCCTGAAAATAGGGAAATTATTGACTTCGTCCCAAATTGCATTTGGATAGCCTACAACAACAATATCCTTTGTTGCTGATATCCCTTGTAATCCCTTTTCATCCATTACTTGACTTAAAGATACAGATTTGTAGTAAGGTCTTATCCCATCTTTTGCTGTTAATCCATGGAGAGGAGCAATTGCCATAGCGCAAAGATCTACATCCTTTTCAGGGTGATCATAGAATTTTTTTTCAAAATTCTCTACATGAAATTTACATTGCCCTTCTCGCTTACCTTCTTTGGTAACTGCATGAAATTGAATTGTTCCCTCCACAGCTCCCTCTATCACATGTTTATTTGTAACAATTACGGGAATCTTCACAGGTACTCCTTTTATTGTTTTTTCTCCTAAATCCATAATAAATCCCGTACCACAGTTCGGCTCACCTTTATCATCTTTAGTACTAATTATCACTGTCGCAAACTGTAAATCCTCAACAGTATTTATCGTCATAGTCCTCCAACCCCCAATTATTAAAACTATTCAAATATTTTTCTAAAAAATAACATTATTAACCTGTTATTTATATTATAATTCTATTATAATATCTCATCATAGAAAGGAGGAATTTTCATGTCTGAAAAAAATTCTGACAGAAAGCCTTTAGGTAAAACGATGGTTAATTCAGCCAAACATACCAAAGCTTCCGTCGATAAGCCGTCATTAACAATTAAAACAATGACCACAAAAGGTCCTACCCCAAAAAAGAAGTAGAAATATTCTACTTCTTTTTTACTAATTCATTGATTTATTTCTTCTATTGTTTCCAAATCTTCATTGTCTTCAGCTTGTGGATTTTGATTATACATGGATTGTGCTTTTATGCATTCGTTACTGTCATATACTTCAACCTGCATACCTGTTTTTATATCTACAAATACTTTTTCAATTTCTATATCATACGCTTTAACTATTTTGGTCCAATACTTTGTTTCCCTCAATACTATGTTTTTTTCTAATTCATATGTTCTAGAAACATTTTGTATTTCTCCTACTATAAACATTTTAGGATTATCTAATTTCGAGATCCTTACTATTTGTGCCTGATTACTTAAAAACACGGTATCCCATACATTTGATTCTCTCGATAATGGCGCCTTATTATTCTTCACTCTTATTTTATTTACTTTAGTTAGCATTTTATCGTATATCTTCCCAGATACAATTTTTGCAAATAAATAGCTTATTATTGTACTAGTAACCACATAATACAATAAGAAAAAGAAATTACCTGACATTTTATTTAATGATGCCATGTCATAAATACTACTTAAGTTTAACTTTGAATATAAATCTGTTTTAACTAAAAAAATTGTAATGTTATAGATTGTTAATACGACAATATTAACCGGGATCCAGAGGATTGCACTAATTGCCAGAATTTCTGTACCTTGATATCGTACTGTTGGTGTGACACCAAATAATTGAATCCAGAAATAAGTTATCAAACCTGGAAAAGTAAAAATTAATAGCGCTAAAAAATTTTCCATATATACCTCCATGAATTTCCATAAAATAATATATCAAATTTTACCACAAAATTAGCAATTTCAATATCATTTTGCACCCTTCTTCGCTACAAACTTCCTTTCGTCATCCATAATACGGTAATGAAAAACATGTTTGTCATCTATCGTGACTTGCTCCAGTAGTCCCATTTGGGAAAGTTGTCCCAGTCACGTATCATACCGCGTAGCTGGGATTTCTCCGCCTAACTAGTGTGTCGCTCATAAGCTGACTTCCGAAACAAGTGCATTAAAACAAGCTTTATATACTTTTGATATCTTATTCTGTATTTGAATCTTTACGGGGAGCGTACTTACTAGATCGTCTAAAATCATTTACAACTTTACGTTTAAGAATTTTTTATATGAATTCCCCATCTACAAAAATCTCAATCTTTATTCGTATAAATTCCAGTAGATATGTAGCCTCACCTTCAAATGTCCATTTTGTTCATATTCATTTTTAATGTGTAATTTCTATACAACAAAAAAGCATCCGATTTGGATGCTTTTTTACATAACTTTGTACAAATCTATAATGGCTCTCGTATATACTACTCCCCAATATTCATTCGCATCTATCGTACTGCTAAAAAACAATTCTTTCCCATTGTCGAAATTTAACTTTAATAGATGTTCACCATGTTCATACTTGCCCTTAGTTAGCGACTTAGATAATAATTTGCATTTAAATTGCTCGTATAGATAATTTTCTTTTATTTTTTTGACAGTTAAATAACCGTCTTTTAAAAAGAATATAAACTCTGTTTCCTCATTATTATATAAATTTCTAGGATAAAAGAATATAAAGTCTTTTGCTTCATCATAAAATTCACTCAAATCTTCTATAATTCTTTTGTATCCATCGGAATTATTTAATTCTCGAGCTTCTGCTTTTTCCTTGAATTCATCATATGTAATTCTCATTGTTCCATCTCCCTTCTCTCTATCTATTCGACAGAAAAGAAGAAGACCCTACAAAATAAAAAGCGCCCGAATGAATACTTTTTTCATTAAGTATTAATTTGCACTTCAATTTACGGTAAATGCAGTTTTATTCTTCTTCCAATCACCTAAAGTTGTTAACATTTATCTACTCTAACAATATTAAGTAACTGGAAGAAGAGCAAAAGCTCTCCTTATTAACAGTAACATTCAATCAGTACCATCTGCTGGTTTCGGATTTCATGTGCCCTCATTATGAACCGTTTAGAAAATATATAAAGGAATCTTTGTGAGTTGTGTTTTCCGCCACTTCTCATAATACAAATATAACACGCAAATTCCAAAACAACCGGCACATATACTGCCAAAAAGCGGTCACGACTCTGCCACTTATTTTCACATCATTTATTCCTCAATTACTCCTAGTAACTTTCTAAACTCTTTTTCAAGAGCACATTTTAATTTTGGAATTTCACTTAAAATATCCTCAGGTATCTCCTCTAATTTTTCTTTCCAATAATCTGCTCCTTGAACCCATTCATGTTTATATCCTGAAAGAGCAAGTAATATTGGATACATTTTCCCTAATATTTTCTCAAGCAGTTCACAAATATCTTCTGAGAAGTAAATCTGATTATCATAAAAATAATCTTTTAATTCACTAGCATCTTGATACGTTTTAACCACCGCTTGTTGCATCTCCGAAGGATTCATTGACTTACCAATTGATCGAGTAAGTATTCCATCATATCCTAATAACTCCATAGAACTATCATGTAACTTGACTAATTTGATATATAAATGTCGTATTGTTTCCGCTCTATCTATATGTAATTTACTAAATGTAATATTATGTTTATTATTCATTCTTTGTAATTCCGCTTTATACTGCTCTGTTTGTTGATTCAACAGTAACTTATAATGCTCTGTCTGTTGATTCAATAATGCTTTATGTTCCTCTGACTGCTTACTTAATGTATGAGTAAATACTGTTTTAAAAAGATAACCTGCTATTCCTGTTACCGTTACAGTTCCTAGAGTAAATACCCCTAAGCTTCCCATCCACTTAACACCTGCTTCTGCCCAAGACCAATCCATTTTTCACACTCCATAATCATTATTCATAATTTATATATTAAACTATAAGTATTTATTATACTACCACTAGTTACCCATATCTTATATTTTGTGTAACCGTCCCTATCGTTGAACCCCTTGATATTCATAGCTTCATAACACTTTCTTTTTTGAATTACACAACACATAAAAAATGGGTAACTATAAAACACAAAAAATAAAAAGGATGTTGCTATATTTTAAATTTAATCATAGCTTTATCCATTGCATCTTGGTTGACACCTATGTATCTTAACGTAACTCTTTCGGATGAATGATTAAATATCTCCATAAGTAAGGCTATATTCTTTGTTTGCATATACATGTGATATCCAAATGTCTTACGTAATGTATGTGTACCTACCTCATCTAATCCAAACTCTGATGCCGTACTTCTAAGTATCTTATATGCCATGCTGCGTCCAATTGGTTTATTCTTTCCTTCGCGACTCTTAATTAAATACTCATTGTCATCTCTTTCTTCAATGTACCAACGTAGTTCTCTTTTTAATGATGGAGTTAATTGAATACGTTTCTGTTTCCCTGTCTTCTTTTCTCTCATTGAGATGTGGCTTCCTTTTAAATCACTAACTCTTAGTTTTAAAATATCACTGATCCGCAAACCTGTATTAATCCCCATTACAAACAAAATATAATTGCGCTCATTGTTTTCCCTCAGATATTCTTTAATCTGTTGTATTTGCTCTGGATCACGTATTGGCTGAACAAAATTCATCGGTCATCCCCTCCGTAATGCTCTTCTGCCTCATATACTTCTAATCTAAGAGCAAATGCTAGTTTATAAAAAGCATTAGATTTATTGCGTCTGTATGTACGTTCACTCATTCCAACCTCGTTATAAATCATGTAATCAAAGACTTCTTCATCTTCTAAATATCGCTTTACAATGATGTCTCTTTGATTCTTGCTAAAGCGACTTAATGCCTTATCAATTTGAAAGGATAAGCGTTGTAATTTCACTTCTCTTTCACTCATTACAACATTTGCTAAAGCAACATCTTCAGCTGGCTTGCCTACCATGTTTGTAGGACCGTGATATTTTATCTCGCAAGAAGCTGTGACCTTCATCTCATTTCTAATCATCCCAAACTGTCTATAAATACGAACGTTTTCAAGAACCTCTTCTAAACGTACTTGTGTTGCTTTACGATCAATTTTTGGTAAGAATGTTAATTGCGTCATATATAAACACTCCTTATCTGTTTTATTAATGAAAATAAAAAAACGGACACCAAACCATAGAACACTATCACTAATGCCCTTTATCGTTTGATGTCCGCTGGTTCTTCCAGTAGGACTAAATATTTAATTTTTATTTATTATACCATTTTTACACAATTTATCTATTTTTCTATTCAAAGGATTATTTTGTTGAAAAATTCATTCTAATTTATAGCCACTATCTTTTTCTTATATTTTCCATTAAAATTTAATAGAAATATTTCGATAACAAAGGAGCAACCTATGAAGCATAATATAAATCTATGGTCCTTTATTTTTTCATTCGTTTGCATTGCTTTTTTTCTTTTATATCTTGAAGTATGCACACCTGAAATGAATGCATCTTTTATAAACGTCGTTTATTTTCACCCTTTATTTTTTGTACTCATTTTTTCAATAGGAACTTTTTTTGCTGGTATGAAAGGATTCTCTAAAGTAGATAATTTGATTTCAATGCTTAGAAGCATAGTAACAGTTCTACTAACACTTTTATTATCAGTGTTTTTAACACTAACTTTGATTGTGGGCTATGCATTAAGTTAAACGTATTTCTTCACGAATAAAACTCAACATTCCGTCAATACTGTAGATAGGCTGTTTAACAGCCAGAAATCTCTTATGTGTAACCGTACTATTCGAGACTTCCTTCAAGACTGAGCAGTTAGCTTTTGCTGGCTGCTCTTTTAATTGGTTCGAAATCTCTGAAGAAAATATCCTCTGATATAGGTCTTATAACGCAATCTGAACATTTAACCCAGCAATACCAATCGTTAGCATTAATTTCTAATAATTGAACGACCGTTCCATCTTCTTTATGTTGATATGATTTAGGTGGATCTATAATCATATCCGTTCCCCTTTTCTACAAAATGAAATTTTTATTAAGCTCATTTTCACTCCCACATACTATTTTTAATTCCGCTTATACTATAGCTGTAACTTAAAGTTACATATCATTTACTTGTAGGGCCTAATTTTCTTTTGTACAACAAGCAGTTAGCTAATTGAGCTAGCTTCTTTGTTTTTTAACCATTTTTGTAGGAATACAATTTATATGCATAATTTCTGAAGTGAGATCTATACTATATTTAGGTCTTAGGTCTTAACATCTAAAACCCTTATTTCAGCCTTAGACCTAATCAAGCGCTCCTCTCTCTTCCTTGGGGCTAAGCAGTTAGCTTTTGCTAGCTGCTTTTGTAATTTATCTGAATAAAATTCCAAAACTTCCACATAATATCTACAAGCTGTTCAATTCCTGAATAGCAACCTTTTTCTTTTGTTAACAAGTTGCAATGGATCAGTTAGCTTTTGCTAGCTGTTCTTTTGTTTTCACCATTTAAGCAGGGTTTGAATATATTAAATTCTACCTTTCTTTATAACGTGAGCTGGCCACTTACGCTATTTTTACAAAGGGTACTAATTGATAGTGCTCTTTTTAGTTTTGCCTGAATAAATCCCCAATTTCTGTCCATACTTTGAATACGCCAATCTGTAACAATTGATTTCTCCTTTAAAGCGGGGCAGATAGCTTTTGCTAGCTGCTCTTTTGTTTGAGATTAAAATAGCGTTTTGGTTTAAAATGATGCCCTATTCATTTGGACACATTTACCAGTATTTTTACCAAAAAATTCATGATATCGTTAATTAGTCGAGTACGTCATTACTTGACGATTACCCTTAGGAACCCCGCAGACAATCGGGGTTTCTTTTATTTAAATAACGATTTTGTTACACTTTTGTAACCCCTATGGTTAAATGCGTGTGTTAGAATTTATAAGAATTTGCAAATTCCCCTTTGCAAACCCATATATCTTCTGCCCTTGTGACCCCAGAATACAAGGGCAGTTTTTAATAAAAAATAAGGATTTTGTATTAATTACCACTCATCATGCATACGAATAATTTCTAGTTGTTCCTGCGTTATTTCCATATCAACCGGATCATAGTGTTTCTTAATAAATTCCACATCATTATTAAATGGAAGGCTTGCCATGAACTTATAAAAGTTTTGTACATCCTCTTCAGTTGGCTTTTTAAAATCTGTTTTTATGATGTGAAGAGCATCAGTGATTTCTTGTGTGTCTAAAAACTCATCGCTCCAGTCACCGCAATCCGGGCCATTACATAAGTAACGGTTTTCTTTATTTTTAGCTTTAAATACAATTGTTGGTATTTTCATTCTTCATTCCCCCTTTGTTCATATTTTTGTAACACCTGTACAAGAATTTGTGTGTTAAACTAAGCTCATTCGAAGAAGTCATTCGTTATTGACCCGAAAATTCTTGATACCCTATCCCCTGCCCTAGCTTCCCTTGCTAGGGCTTTATTATTTTCCATTCAAATAACTATTTTGTTAAATCTACAATAGTGAGATTAATAGCTCCGGCTTGATCTAAACCTACTAATAAATTCTCTGCTACTGCCTTTGCCATATGAGTAGCACATGCGATTTCCTTACCATCCACAATAATTTTTAGTTCTTCTCCGACATCTTCAATTTTTACATCCTTCATATTTTCCATCTCTCCCTTTTCGATTAGTTGCGATAGGTAAGACTTTGAAGTTATCTCCATCTTTTCCCCCGCTTAACACTGTACGTGCGACTTTCATCGCATACAGCGCCCCATCTTATTCTTCTATACTAAAGCAACTAGATTACAAACAATGTTGTACTCACCAATGTATTAATTCCCCTTTCTTACGAAAGGTCACATCATCTTACTCGATCCTGTGAGTTACATCTAATTGATTTAGTTTTCAAAGAACAAGACTAGGGACTATCCCTCCACATTTATTACATGCTTCTTCGGTACTATGTCCCCACCTTCACAAGAATGAAGCAATTTCGGTTCGTTAGAACCTTATATGCACCTGTCTGCTAGTAGGCCTTGATGACAGTTTCTTGCTTACCACGTTCCAATTGACTTAGCTATACATATATCCTTAGGTGCTTGCTTTAAGCCTGTTATCTTTACACCTTCATCGTTAGATGTTCCGAATTTCATATCATTTACTCTTACTTTTCGGTAGATAACGTCGTCATTGACGACATACACATTTCTAATGTATTAAGCGTTTAGACCCGTACATTCGCAAGTTCGCCAGTCCATCTGGACATTCTCACCATAGATATTTTGTAGCATCCCGACCTATCCATCACCATATGATTTTTCACTTAGGTTTTGTTCAGCCGACTTCACCTAGCTTCATACAATTTGTGACTACTATCACGCCTTGCATGTAGGAGTATCAGATAAGTAGTTTCAGCTCAACCTGACGGCTTTCATTCCTACTTTCAGTCAATCAGTTGTTGTTATCAAATTGATAACCCTCCTATTTCGTGTTTGCACACTTATGAGGAAACGTGTCGCACAAATAACGCTTTTATTCAATTTCTTCGACAGCATCCACATCTGTCCAGTGAATCCAATGCCCTCCTATCTCAGACGGTTCAAAAACATTCATGTATAAATTCTCTTCGGTTTTCACATTCACAAAACACTTATATTCAAAAAAACCATTGTCTGGATCAAAGATTGTTATTTCGTATTTCTTGTCTACTTCAAATAGATTCATAACCAGTTCTGATACTTTCATCTCTCATTCCCCTTTGTTCATGATTTTGTAACAGATGTATACAAGTTTGTGTGTTACACTAAATTCATTCGAAGATGTCATTCGTTATTAATTCGGCAATTCTTAATACCCCATCCCCTGCCCTAGCTCCCCTGCTAGGGCTTTTGTTGTTAAAATAACTATTTTGTTCAAATATTAGATAGATGTTAATATTCTTAATAAAGGAGGTCTATTGATGAAAAACTCATGGAAAAAGATTTCTTCAGTTATTTTCATAGTAATTTTCCTTTTAATAATTTTATATTTTGGTGGTATGTCTCTTTTTTGGAATAAGCCATAAATTAAGTACAGCAGTTAGCTTTTGCTAGCTGTTCTTTTTCTTTACAATAACGCTTTTATGTGAAATTCGTACACATTTTTGACACATCGAACATCACAATTACTTGAAAATTCGTGATAATATTAATTTGTCGAATACGCCAAATTTCGACACAGTACGACAATAGCCTCTCCCCTCCGAAATCCTTGCCCCCGCAGGGATTTCTCCTTATATTCATTAATTGTTCACTGAGTCTTCATCCTGAACAAAATTCAAGGTTTATTATTACCCCAATTTCCAACTTGTTTAAAAAAATAAAAGCTAGGCTAAATCAACTCTGATTCTCGTTTTTCAATACGAATTACTTTTTTATTCTTGTATATCAAGGACTGCTCACCATGACCACTTATCGGCGGCTCTATTTGACGAACTTGTCCATCTTTCACGATATAAACCATATTTTCAGCTAAAGAAATTTCCGCTCTCATTTCTGCAATATCTTCTTTAATAATCGCCACATTCACCACTCCCATGATATAATTACTTTGTCGAAAGTAGTCGGGAGTATTCTCGGCTTTTTTATTTGCTTATAAATACTGCACAACATTCTCCGGAACAAACGATTGTTCCAAGGATAGATGAAGCCGTATTGGAATCGGCTCTTTGCTATCCCTTGCTCGCTTACATATCTCTTCAGCTTCTTCCCAATCAAACTGTTTATCCTCCACTCGCTTATAACGCCAAATCCCAATTGTGTAATCCTCAAATAATTCGTAACGATCATCTGGCGCTGTCGTTGGTTTTAATTCGTCAATCGCCTTTGCTTGGCGTGGTATTTGTACAACAACGTCAGCAAAACGTAGTTTAGAATTTAACCGATGAACATGAGCCTTCTTAGGATCAAATGACACAACTCGTTCAACATCAAAAATTGTTAGCTGCTTTGTCATCGCTTGTTCCCTCCAATACCTGCAAGCTTGCAATTAAGATTCCTTCAAGCTGCGTTAATGTTAGTTGATCTAATGTTTGCCCATTAATTTCCGATAGTCCTAATCCCAATAATTTACGAATGATTGCTAGTTTTCTACGCTCTACTTCCTGACGTAACAACATGATTAGGCCTCCTGTTGGTGACTGAACTTCCGCTCTAAATTTACAAACTTACTAAACTCTTTAATGAATGCTAGTTCAACAACACCAACTGGACCGTTTCTCTGTTTCGCTAAAATGATTTCTGTTATGTTTTTATTTTCCGTTTCACGGTCGTAATAATCTTCACGATATAAGAATGCAATCAAGTCCGCATCTTGCTCAATTTGACCATTTTCACGTAAGTCTGAGAGTAACGGCCTTTTATCTTGTCTACTTTCAACAGCACGGCTTAACTGTGATAATGCAACCACACATACATTTAGCTCTCTTGCCATAAGTTTTAGCTTACGACTAATCTCACCAATCTCTTGCATACGATTTCCTTTGTGCTTTGGGTCACCTACAATAAGCTGCAAGTAATCAATTGCGACTAACACCTTTTTGTCTGGGTATTTGCGCTTTAGTTTCCTAGTCTTTGCGTAAATCTCTTGCATCGTTACATTGGCTTTATCGTATATTTCTAGTGGTAAATCATTTATCAAGCCCATAGCCTGACTAATCTTTTCCCAATCCTTTAAATTACATAGCTTTTTAGGGTTTTTTAATTTCGTAGCATCTATATTTCCAGTACTTGAGATCATACGCTTAAGTAACTGTTCTTCTCCCATCTCTAGCGAAAAGACTCCTGTTGCTGTATGAGCACTCGCTGCATGGAAAGCAATGTTTAATACAAATGCTGTTTTCCCCATCGAAGGACGGGCACCGACAATAATTAAATCGCCTTCTTGTAGTCCTGCTGTCATTCTGTTTAAGTCGTCATAACCAGTTGGTATACCGGTTAGATCTCCTACATCAATTTGCATGTTCTTATACAGATCAACTAGGGTTTCCTTTAGATTAAATTCATCTGAATAACCTGTTTCTTCAATAGCGCTTAGTTCATCAATCGATGTACTAATAGCATTTATATCTCTTTCATGCTGAAGATGATTATATAAGTTGCCAGCAACCTCTTGAGCATGTCGCATCTTCCAAGCTTCAATCACTAAACCTTCATGATACGAGAAGTTTTTAGTTGTTGTTACAACTTCTGTCAGGTTTACAAAGAATTCAATTCCACCAATTTGATTCATAAAGCTTTCATCGAATTTTCCCATGAGAGCGACAAGATCTATTGGAACCTCAGCATCTTCTAACTCTCTCATCGCTTTAAAAATCGCTTGATGTGTCGGATTAGAGAACTGCTTTGGCTTTAGTTGGCAATCTTTAATTAAATCACCTTCTTGAATAATACTACCTAAAACACTTTGTTCAGCTTCTGCGTTACGAATCATATCGTTACTCATTGAACCATCCATCCATTCTGTTGATTAAGTTTTGCAAGTTCTTCATCCGTTGGAATGTTTTGTTCCCATGATTGTTGCTGCTGTATTACGTTTTTAGTAGATTCCGATAAGCCTTTTTGTTGATAAGGTATTTGTGTCGGCTGTTGCACTTTTGTTAATCGTTGAGCGCGAAATGCTTTATCAGCCACCTCCACATCTGCTATCGTTTTAAAACCTTTAAGATGCCAATCTCGTAAAATCGTATTTACGTAAGACATGTTTCTCGTATTTTTCTCTAAAGCAATCTCCATAGCTTTTACAACTAGCTCTGCATTTAAATCATCTATCCAAGCGTGAATACCATCTGCGATAAAAGGTGTAATGAATCCGAAATTCTGCTCGTAAAAAGAAATTGGATTAACCTCAACGACTTCTTCAGCGCCTGCGCGTTTTTCTTGTTGTTGTTCTTCTTCTTTTTCTTCTTCTTCTTCCTTGCTAGGGTCTTGGAAGCCCCTTATAAGCCCCTCCAAACGTGCCGATAAATACTCCTTAATTCTTGGAATCTTAAATTCTTGTTGTACTTCTAATTCCAAGCAAGTTTCATAGAAATCAACTAAAAAATCCTGGTCCTTCACAGATTGAATTTCTTTTAATACACACTTTTCAATGTTCACATTTTTAATCGGATTGAATTTTAACCAGTTGATTAAGAACAACTCTTTTGTTTTTTTGTTGTAATTAATTTTCCCGTACTCTGCAAAGCGTTCTAATAGCTTCATAACAGTTTCGCGGTTGTACCCTGTATCAGTTTCAATGATACGAAGTGGAAGCTCATAGATTCCTGATTGAGATGTTTTACTGTTTGTCATCAAATATAAGTAGAAATACTTTTCCTCCGGTGTAAGATCTAAAACAAATGAATCCTGCCAAAATGAAACATGTACTGGTCTATAAACTGCCATATTATTCATCCTCCCGTTTACATATCGCAAATCCGTCCTCTACACGTAATAAGCGATAATTCTTGTATCCTATTTTGAGATATTGGTTTACTAAGTAAATTAGGTGTTGCTCTGAGGTTGCTTGCTGAAATACCTTAGGGTTCAGCAACACTCTATGTAATGATTTGTCTAAAAGCATGCAACACACTCCGTTGTTATACGAATGCTAATTTGATATAATTAATTCAAATATTTTTTCCAAAGCTATTTATCTATCACTCTGCCAAGTGGTAGATTTTTTATTTTCTACGTGTTACTAAAGAGGCATTAACTCCTCTTGCTCTTAAATCTTTAATCACTACACGATAACTCATCGATGCCTCATGTTCTTCTTTTGTATCACGAAGCATTTTAAATTCTTTCATACATCGTTCCAGTTCTTCTTCCCAATGATTTGATTCTTCGGCTGATTTTGCATAAAACATGTTATGAATACATGCAACCATACAGTTATGAAGTTTATTCGCAAATGAAAAGTCTCCTGGGAGAACTAGATCATGAAGACGATCGTATTTATGTGTCATGAATTACATCTCCTTTCTATTTGAGTTGATGCTGTACGCATCGTTACAACCAGAAAGGTGCATTGTAGGGGATGGAGGAACAATCCCTTTCTGGTTGTAACGACAAGCACAGTAGCTTGTCCAAATAATGAATAAAATGTTATAATTATTTTGTAAAATATATTGCCAGCTACTGTTCTCAGGCGGTAGCTTTTTCTTTTGCCCATTTATGTTTTAAAATGAATGATGCTTCAATAATTTTGATTCGAATCTTCACTAACTTCTTCTCTTGCTTTAATTCAACTAATTTTGAATCCTCACCAAGTATTTTCGCTATTTTAATTTCATCAGTTAGTTTTGCATCATAGCGAATTAGTTCCTTATATTCTCTTAAACTTGGTTTCTTATAATCTACCGTCATTTTTCTTCCTCCTTTACAGCACTTTTGTTAAAGTCATTAAGCTATCCACCGATTGAATAATAACGTTCTCCGCCATAGCCTTTTGCAACCAACTTCTTTGTATTTGTTCCATAATGCCAAAATGAACTTGCTCAAGAGCTTGTACTACACATTGAGTAGCTTGGATTGTATCGAAGATTTCTTTTGCATGAACTGCGTATTCATGTTTCTTTTTTTCATCAAGCTTCCATGACCTTGTTGCAACTTGTAAGTTCATGATTTCCTTTGCTGCCACAATCCCCTCTTCAGCTTGTTTAATGTAGTTCATCAATTGTAGATTTACATCTTGAGTTAAACGTGGATCTGTAGGTGGTAAACCAACACCATAAATATGTTTGATTGCTTGTTGATTTAACTTTGCTCCTGTTGCATGACACCAATCCATCGCAAGCTCAAATTCTGGTTTAGAAAGTCCAGATTCAATACGAGTTAAGCGTTCATGTGTAATGCCAAGGTACTTAGATAGTCCTTTCTTCGTTTTCAGCTGAACATTATCACAACACTCTCTAGCATTCTGTAATAATTCCCCTATTGCTGAATTGCAGTATATGCTTGTTCCCATATCTGTTCGCCTCCATATTTAGTTTTCAAATGGTTACAATGAATTTAGTACATATGTAACTTGTCTATTTTTCATGTAAAAAGAGAGGAACTATTCCTCAATGTTTTCTTTCACTTGCATTTCTTTGATGATGGCCCAACCAGCCTTGTAATATGCTTGAAGGAGTTTATCAATATCCTTTTGCGATTTTGGCTCAGGAGCCACAACATGGACTTTCGTTTTTCCAAATTCATAAGTCGCTGCATATTCTTCTTGTTGGCTCATGGTGTCACCTCTTGAAGTGCTTTTTATATGTTTATGCGACGAATCTGTTGGTACTGCCATGTTAGTTGCTGTCATTTTTCCACCCACTTCCCAACTATAAAGTATAAGATTCTTGTACTATCATGCATCAAATTAAATCTTTGACATCACACCCAAGAATGGCAGCCAATCTTATAGCTTTTTCAAGATTTGGATTACTATAACCATTTTCCCAATTACTTATTGTAGATTTTGTAACTTGCATTCTACCTGCAAGTTCTTGTTGCGTTAACTTACTTTTTTTCCTAGCTCTAATTAACTTAATATTTTTGTTCACTTTCTCGCCCCTTGTATAAGTAATTTGTACTTTAATTATAAGTATAAGATTCTTGTACGTCAATGCATTTGTACAATATTCTTGTACAAAGTTTAATATTTCATTTGTATAAGGTACAATATCTTTGTACTTTTTATTAACGGGAGGTGCTAAAAATGTTGAAACAAAGATTAAAAGAAACACGTAAAACACGTCAACTTACTCAACAAGAATTAGCGAATAAAGTAAATACCACTAAGGGCACCATTAGTAACTATGAGAACGGACATAGCACTCCCTCAAACGAAATGCTAAAAGATTTAGCTAATGTTTTAGGAGTAACAACAGATTATTTATTAGGAAGAGAAGATGAATCAAGAGTATCCAATACACTTCCTGACTTAACAAAAAAAGATAGTCGTGATATTGCACGTGACTTAGAAAAAACATTAAAGGATTTAGAAAACAGTGATGAAGCGTTAATGTTTGACGGAGAACCAATAGACGACCATACAAAAGAAATGATTCGTATTTCTCTGGAGAACTCAATGCGCATGGCAAAACAATTAGCAAAACAAAAATTCACTCCAAACAAGTATAAAAAAGATTGAACGGAGCGAGAAATGGAAATTAAAGAATACGCACTCAAAATCGCAGAAAAACATGAAACAACAAATCCATTTGAAATTGCTAGACGAAAAAATATTATAGTGTTGTTTGAAGACCTTGGGAATACTCTTGGTTTTTACAACACATACAAACGCTTTAAATTCATTCATATTAATAATCAAATCGACGAAACCACTCAACGTTTTGTGTGCGCTCATGAACTTGGACATGCTCTATTACACCCAAAAGCAAATACTCCATTTTTAAGAAATAAAACTCTATACTCTGTAGATCGATTAGAAATTGAAGCAAATACATTTGCAGTCGAACTTCTATTATCTGATGAAATGATTTCTGAATATCAGAATACTAATCTATCAATTCAAGAAATAGCAGAAATTCATGGCGTTCCAAGGGATTTTGCTCGTTTAAAAAATTTGTTACTGTACAATAATCATTTACGTTGAAATTATTACTTAATTGATGCGATAGTTATTAAGTACAGCTATATCAAGTCATTTATACAAGCAATTGCTAGATTTATACCGTAACTCTAAATCAAAAACTTAAGGAGTTGTGAAATTACTATGGATAAATTTATTGGACCAATTATTACTTTACTAATTGCCCTGATAACTAATGCTATTGCATTCTATCAATTTCGCATTAAATTTAAAACTTTTAACGAATTTGACAAATTGTTCCTGAATAAATCTGAACAAAAAAAACTTACTGATTTTCAATTCCTTTCCGATTGGTTTCTATTGTTTTTTGCAATGTATTTAATGCCATTAATTGCATTCTGTCAATTTGAAAAACCATCCCATAATTGGAGTTTATACCTAGGGACGTTTGGGCTGCTATTTATGATGATTTCTATATGCTGTTTCGTACCCGTTTTTATTTACGCTTTTCAAAAAGACTTGCCGGTACAAAAATATTCTAAAGCCCGCAAATGGGGATTGGCGAATATGATATTAAGTTTAATTTGGTTCTATCCTATTTCCTATTTAGTGGTTACTAGTAAGAGTTGGCTTGCAATGCCTGCTATAATTTTATTTGCTCTTTTGTATAGTTTATTTTTAAACTTAGTTGCAAATCAAACAAAAAAGAAACCTTCTACTACAGAATATCTAGTAGATATTCTCACTGAAGAAGAATTAAAACAAACTCCATTAATCCACGCTTATATTATCGATGATAAAAAATCAGTTTTATATCATGGTGGGGACCTCTCTAGAAAAACTTTTTATGTTTGCGATTTTTCTTCAAAAATATATTTAAAGTATACTCCATTTCAAGAACTCGATATAAACACAAATGAATTGAGAACAGAGAACGTTTCCCAGTGATTCAAAAACAACTTATACACAATAATTAACATAAAAATAAAAGGTGCGCCTCCCTTAAGAGGCCTTTCTTTTATTAATTATCATATTTATTTCTTCACAATGTTTGTTTTTCATATAATACATATTATTGAGGAGGTACTACTATGAAAACCGCAATCTACCTAAGAAAATCCCGTGCCGATCTCGAAGCCGAAGCACGTGGCGAAGGCGAAACTTTAGCCAAGCACCGCTCTACCCTGTTGAAAATTGCCAAGGAAATGAACTTAAATATTTTAGCTGTCCGTGAGGAAATTGTTTCTGGTGAGAGCCTAGTGAAACGCCCTGAAATGTTGGCGCTACTTGAAGAAATTGAAGATAACAAATATGATGCTGTTCTTTGCATGGATATGGACCGTTTAGGTCGTGGTGGTATGAAAGAGCAAGGAATCATTTTAGAGACGTTTAAACGCTCGAATACGAAGATTATGACACCACGGAAGACTTATGACCTTAATGATGAGTGGGATGAAGAATACAGCGAATTTGAAGCGTTTATGGCACGTAAGGAATTAAAGATTATTACACGCCGTATGCAACGCGGCCGTATCGCAAGTGTAGAGGCTGGTAATTACCTCGGCACACATGCACCATTCGGGTATGATATACATCGTTTAAATAAGCGCGAACGTACGTTAACGATTAATTCAGAAGAAGCTTCTGTCGTAAGAATGATATTTGATTGGTATGCAAGCGAGGATATGGGTGCGAGTGCAATTAGAAGCAAGTTAAATGATCTTGGCTACAAAAGTAAGCTAGGTAATGAATGGAATCCTTATAGCATCTTAGATATATTAAAGAACAATGTGTACATCGGAAAAGTAACGTGGCAAAAACGAAAAGAAGTAAAACGTCCTGACGCTGTAAAAAGAAGTTGCGCACGTCAAGATAAATCAGATTGGATTATTGCTGCTGGCAAACATGAGCCAATCATACCGGAAAGTTTGTTTGAGCAAGTACAAGAAAAATTAAACTCAAGATATCACGTTCCTTACAATACGAACGGAATTAAAAATCCTCTAGCTGGCATTATTAAATGTAGTAAATGTGGTTATAGTATGGTCCAACGTTATCCGAAAAACCGAAAGGAAACTATGGATTGTAAACACCGTGGCTGCGAAAACAAATCCAGCTATACTGAATTAATTGAGAAGCGTTTACTCGAGGCATTAAAAGAATGGTATATCAATTATAAAGCTGATTTTGAAAAACATAAGCAAGGTGACAAATTAAAAGAAACACAAGTTATTCAAATGAATGAAGCTGCATTACGAAAGCTTGAGAAAGAATTAGTGGATGTCCAAAAACAAAAAAATAATTTACACGATTTATTAGAGCGTGGCGTTTATACCGTAGATATGTTTTTAGAACGTTCAAAAGTTATTTCCGACCGTATCAATGAAATTACTTCCACGATGGAAAACTTAAAGAAAGAAATTAAAACAGAAATTAAGAAGGAAAAAGTGAAGAAAGATACAATACCTCAAGTAGAGCATGTTCTTGATCTGTACTTTAAAACAGATGATCCAAAAATGAAAAACAGCCTCCTAAAGTCGATTTTAGAAAAGGCTGTTTATAAGAAAGAAAAGTGGCAAAGGCTCGATGATTTCGAACTTGTGCTTTATCCTAAGCTCCCTCAAGATGGCGACATATAAGCGTTCGCGCTTTGTCGTCACCTTGTTGGTGTAATTAGATTTACCCCATTTAACCCTAAAGCATCATTCGTCGAAACAGCTAACACAACAGGCTTTCCATTTCTAAGCGTCGCTTTTGCTGCCATTAATACTGGAGAATCTGTCATCGCATTCGCAAATTTACTCATCGAATTTCCAGTTAAAGGAGCAATCACCATACAATCTAGCGGGATTTTTGGTCCGAGTGGTTCTGCTCCGACAATTGAATTAATTGCTTTAAACCCTGTTATTTCTTCGATCTTTTTAATCCATTCTTCCCCTTCGCCAAATCTAGTATTTGTTGATTGGACAGTATAAGAAACAACCGGACGTACTTCTGCACCTTCTGCAATTAACTTCTCTAAATGCGGCATAACTTCTTCATACGTACAATGTGAGCCTGTAAATCCGAAACCAATTCGTTTCCCCTTCAAACTCATTTCTCATCCTCCTCCTTTGCGATTGCATCTGCTATTAATAACTGAGAAAGAACATTCGCTAATATTTGTCCTGCTGTTTTCGGTGCAACAATCCCAGGAAGACCAGGTGCTAATAGTGCCTTCACTCCACGCTTCTCCGCATAGCGAAAGTCCGTGCCACCTGGCTTAGAAGCTAAATCAATAACTAGCGTATGAGCTGGCATTTTTGAAATAACATTCGCTGTCACAACGAGATGCGGAATTGTGTTAATAACAATATCGATATTACCTACTTCTTTCTCTATGTCTTGCATATGAAAAGGAGAAAACATCATTTCTGTAATACGAGCAATATGTTCCGAACGTCTTGCTCCAACTTTGACATGTGCTCCTAATGATTGAAAGGCTCTTGCAACACTCATACCAGTTCTACCAAATCCTAAAACCATTACATTCGATCCATGAATTGTGTAATCAGTATGTTGAATAACCATCATTAGTGTACCTTCTACGGTCGGAATAGAGTTATAGATTGCAACATCATCACGATCAAATAATTTTACAAGTTTGCGATTTGTAGTAGATACGAGATTTTCCAAGTAAGGTGTACCAATACCTGAATATATAGTAAAGTTTTCTGGCGTCTTTTCAATTTGTTCTTTCGTTATGGAAACTTTTTCATTTGAAAAAATAGTATCTACTTCTCCTTTGGCATTCGTCCCTGCAACCGGCAAAATAATCGCATCTAAAGAAGTGAAATTTAAATCTTGTATACTTTCTTTTGCTGCCCCTGTGAAGCCATGGTCTAACTGTTCAAACCCTATTAATGAAAGTTTTGCGTCCAGTTCGACTAGCTTGCGAATTACTTCTAGCTGTCGTGCGTCTCCTCCTATGACAGCAATATGCATCTCAGTCAACATTCTCTAATTCACCTTCTTTTTCTTTCATTTATAAGAAAAATGCCTACTTTTTCTTTTTCCTCCACATCATATGTAATGTACGGGTTTGAGGTGATTAAAAAACAAAAAGCACACGTGATTTAACTTCTTTATCCCGCTATTTGCGAGGAGTAAGACTGCCTCCTCAAAATTCGGCTGAAACAAAGAAGTTAGGAGGCCGTCACAGGCTGCTCGTAAAAGCCTTCACTTTATATAAAAATAAAAAAAGACAACCAAAATGGTCATCTTTCACTCCGATCTTGAATGGTTCGTAAGATCACAAAGTATCATATCATTTCCCACCTTCTTAATTTTGCTCCACTCTACTCTCACTTCTTGCTGTTCTCTTTTAAAACCTCCCCATTTCCCAGTAGGTATAATAAGCGCTTGTATTTGTCCATCTCTCTCATCAATTTCTAAATCTGCATGACCTAAAACTCCCATTTTTTCTGCTCTTTCTAAATCCACAATCTCTTTGCCACTTAATTCACTTAAACGCATTAAATCTCCCCCTATCCTACTTTTCATGAAGGTTATCCTATAATAAGTACCTATTCTGCATATATAAAAAAAATAACCGTATCTCATATAAAAGAGATACGGTTATTTCCGAAAGCGAATGAATTACAAAATTGATTAAAGTTTCATTCCTTTTGGCAGTTTTCCATCTGGACTAATAAGTGCCGCAGAGAATTCATCGGTAAACATATTGCGAATTAACTCGTCTACATTTTGCTTTGTTACAGTGTTTACACTTTCAATAATCTCATCAAGAGAACGATGTTTACGAAGAAGCAATTCGTTTTTACCATTACGGCTCATACGACTATTCGTACTTTCTAAACTTAACATTAAGTTTCCTTTTAATTGTTCTTTACTGTTAACAAGCTCTTTTTCTGTAATACCTGTATTTTTCAACGTATTTAACGTTTCTTGCATTGTTTCATACAGTGTATCTAATTGTTTGCTACCTGTTCCACCGTAAAGTGTTAACATTCCTGTATCTTCATAAGAAGAGTGATAAGAGAATACTGAGTACGCCAATCCACGTTGCTCACGTACTTCTTGGAATAAACGGCTACTCATACTACCGCCTAAAACATTATTTAATACAATTAAGTTATAAATATCTTCGTGGCCCATTTGCAAGCCTTTATATCCTAAACATAAATGAGCTTGTTCTGTTTCTTTCTTACGCGCTACTTTATTGAAATGGAAGATTGGGCTATGTACTTGTTCACGATTTGTTGTTCCTTCGTAATTACCGAAATATTGCTCTACAGTTTGTAAAAATGCTTCATCAATATTTCCTGCAATTGATACAACAACATTTTCAGGTGTGTAATGATCTTTCATGTATTGACGTAACGTATCACCTGTAAATGTTTCAAGCGTTTCTTCTGTTCCTAAAATAGGATATCCAAGCGGATGCGTTTCATATGTTGCTTTCGTTAACATATCATGCACAATATCATCTGGCGCATCTTCGTACATTTTTATTTCTTCACATACAACATTCTTCTCTTTTTTCAGTTCTTCCTCATCAAATGTTGAATGAAAGAACATATCTGCTAAAACATCTAACGCGTATTTAGCATGCTCATCTAGCACTTTCGCATAGTAACATGTATATTCTTTTGAAGTAAAAGCATTTACTTGTCCACCAATGCTATCAAATGATTCTGCAATCTCTCTTGCACTTCGCGTTTCTGTCCCTTTAAAGAACATATGTTCCAAAAAGTGTGAAACCCCATTATTTTTTTCATTTTCATTTCTTGAACCTGCGTGGATCCATATACCAATCGCAACCGAGCGTACAGTTGGTATATTCTCCATAACAATTCTTACACCATTTTTACAAGTATATTTTTTAATCAAAAACTTTCCTCCTAATGCCAGTTTCTCTAAATAATTGCTATTATTTAATGATAACAAGTTTAGAGATGAATGTCATGCAAATGTATTTAATCCACACGTTTTTCATCTAGTAATTCTGTAATATTCCCCACTTTATATCCTTGTTCCTTTAAATTTTTAATCATAGTATCTAGCGCTTCTGTTGTAGATGAAGTAGGATGCATTAGCACAATAGCACCTGGATGTATTTTTCGCATTACTCTCTGCAATAACACACCCGGTTCTGGCCGCTTCCAATCAATTGTATCTACAGTCCACATAATCGTCCCCATTTGGAAATCATCCGCTATTTTTACTACCTCATCCCGAAAGCTTCCGCTTGGCGGAGCAAACCATCTCACTTTCTGATTTGTAGCTGCTTCTATCATTCGATTCGTTTTTTGTAATTGATCTCGTATTTCATCTGTAGACAGCGTTTTCATATCAGGGTGTGTGTAAGAATGATTTCCTACTTCTTGATTTGCATCGACAATCATTTTGGCAAATCGTAAATTTTCTTTCACCCAGCGTCCTTCTAAAAAGAAAGTCGCCTTCACATCATGTTTTTTCAATACCTCTAATATACGTGGCAAATACTCATTACCCCAGGCCACATTAATTGTTAATCCCACCATTTTTTTATTTGGATGTCCTCGATAAATGGGAGCTGGTGGTAAATCTTCTAAGTGAACACTCGGTGATACTTCCTTAAATTCAAGTTGTTTTTGATCAAACTTCTTGATTTTCTTCATATTATTATAGGACGCTTCTATATCCACTTGTTTTCCATTATACCCAGGCGTCGCCTTCCAAATCTTATCAATCATCGCATTTTGCGGCATAATCTCGTACTGTTTTACATGTTTTTGAATCTCTTCATGCAAGTTATCCTGCGCAAAAACGGAATAAGAGCCAAAACCCACATATAAAGAAAATATAAATATGTACGCTAATATACGAGCTTTCATATAAACCCTCCCATTAACTATAAAAAAAGAAACCATTTTCTTCTTATCTTTGTTAATTTGAGCGTTATGATGAAAACTATACCTATACTCACATAAAAATCTAAATGAATCACATTTTTTACATAACAAAAAAAAGCCAGCTAAACTGGCTTTCACTTATTGTTGCTCTTGTGCGTTTTCTTCTTTAGCTGCTTCTTCTTTAGCAGTTTCTTTTTCTTGCTCTTCTTTTAGCAATACTTTTCTAGATAAGTTTACACGACCTTGTTTGTCAATCTCGATAACTTTAACTGAAATCTCATCACCGATTTTCACAACGTCTTCTACCTTACCTACACGCTCAAGTGCAAGTTCAGAGATGTGAACAAGTCCATCTTTACCGCTAAATAATTCAACGAACGCACCGAATTTTTCAACACGTTTAACTTTTCCTAAGTAGATTTCGCCTACTTGTACTTCACGAACGATATCTTCGATAATTTTCTTCGCTTTTTCATTCATCTCTTGATTAATTGATGAAATGAATACTGTACCATCTTGCTCGATGTCAATTTTAACGCCAGTTTCTTCAATGATTTTATTAATCTGTTTACCACTTGGTCCAATAACATCACGAATTTTATCTGGGTTAATTGCCATTGTAATAATCTTCGGAGCATACGCAGATAACTCAATGCGAGGTTCAGCGATAACAGATAACATGTGATCTAGAATGTGCATACGACCAACTTTCGCTTGTTGTAATGCTTCTTCTAAAATCTCACGAGATAAACCATCGATTTTAATGTCCATTTGTAGTGCAGTTACACCTTTTGCAGTACCTGCTACTTTAAAGTCCATATCACCTAAATGATCTTCCATTCCTTGAATATCTGTTAAAATTGTGTAATGCTCACCAGATTTCACTAGACCCATTGCAATACCAGCAACTGGCGCTTTAAGTGGTACACCCGCATCCATCATCGCTAATGTACTACCGCAAATACTCGCTTGTGAAGTTGAACCATTTGATTCTAATACTTCAGATACAAGACGAACTGTATATGGGAAATCCTTTTCAGATGGAAGTACAGGTTCAAGAGCACGTTCTCCTAGTGCACCGTGACCAATTTCACGACGACCTGGTCCACGCATTGGTCTTGTTTCACCAACACTAAATGAAGGGAAATTATAATGGTGCATAAAGCGTTTTGACTCTTCTACACCTAGACCATCTAAAATTTGCACATCGCCTAATGCACCTAATGTACAAATACTTAATGCTTGCGTTTGTCCACGTGTGAATAGACCAGAACCATGTGTACGAGATAAAATGCCAACCTCTGATGCTAAAGGACGAATTTCGTCACCTTTACGACCATCTGGGCGGATTTTTTCAACTGTAATAAGACGACGTACTTCTTCTTTTACAATTTTATATAAAATCTCACTTACTTGTCCTAATGTATCAGCATCAGCTTCCTCAGCTTCGTAATGCTCAATTACACGCTTTTTCACTACGCTAATTGCATCTTCACGTGCATGTTTTTCGTGCACTTGAATTGCAGAATGCATATCTGTCTCAGCCATTTCACGTACAGCTTGGTTCAAATCAGCATCCACTTCATAAAGTTTCACTGCTGTTTTCTCTTTACCGACAGCTTGTACAATCTCTTCTTGGAATGCAATTAGACGTTTAATTTCATCGTGTCCGAACATAATTGCTTCTAACATTGTTTCTTCAGGTACTTGATCCGCTCCTGCTTCAACCATGTTAATTGCATCTTTCGTACCAGCTACAACAAGGTGCATATCACTTTGTTCTTGCTGTTCTACTGTTGGATTAATAACGAACTCGCCATTAATACGGCCAACTGTCGCACCTGCGATTGGACCTTCAAATGGAATATCTGAAATAGATAATGCTAATGAAGAACCAAGCATAGCTGCCATCTCAGAAGAACAGTCTTGATCAACACTCATGACGATGCTGACAACTTGTACTTCATTACGGAAACCATCTGCGAAAAGTGGACGGATTGGACGGTCAATTAAACGACTTGCTAAAATTGCTTTTTCACTTGGACGGCCTTCGCGCTTAATAAAACCGCCTGGGATTTTTCCGACTGCATATAAACGCTCTTCATAGTTTACTGTAAGCGGGAAGAAATCTACATTTTTTGGCTCTTTTGATGCAGTTGCTGTAGATAGAACTGCTGTGTCGCCATATCTTACTAATACTGCTCCGTTTGCTTGTTTTGCAAGCTGACTTGTTTCAATTGTTAGCTGACGACCAGCTAAATCTATCGAGAAGACTTGCTTTTCCTGACTCATTTAAGTACCCCTCTCAATTTAAAATATTCAATTCTTCTATGTAAATGGATAGTATATCACAATATTCTTTCCTCTAGTATTGCCGAAAATTAAGTAAGCTATAAAGAGTAGAAGATATATTTTTACCTAACAAAAAAGCGGGAATATTCCCGCTTCTTTGACTATCGACGTAAGCCAAGCTTTGTGATTAATTCACGGTAACGTGTGATATCGCTATTACGAAGGTAAGTAAGTAAGTTACGACGTTTACCAACCATCTTTAATAGACCACGACGTGAATGATGATCCTTCTTGTGAGTACGTAAGTGCTCGTTTAGAGTGTTAATTTGCTCCGTTAGGACAGCAATTTGAACCTCTGGAGAACCAGTATCAGTCTCATGAGTTCTAAATTGTGCAATGATTTCATTTTTACGCTCTTGTGTTAAAGCCATCCTATTTCACCTCCTAATAATTAAACCCCCAGTTACCTAGCAAGCATCGGTGAGTCGCAATGCCAAGTAATGGTTGTCATAAAGTACATAACATAGAATACTACTTTTCATTTGAAAAAGCAAGTATATTCTTTACGCTCGTAAAATATTCTTGGGCAACCTTTTTATCTTGAGCGATTTGCGCAACTAACTCATCAATTCCATTAAACTTTTTTTCTTCTCTTATACGCATGTGCCACTCCACTGTAACACATTGATCGTATATGTCTTTATTAAATTCAAATAGATGCACTTCAATAGATAATTGACGCTCATTCTCTTTGAAAGTTGGTTTATATCCGATATTACATACACCATCATGCCATTCATCATGGACCTTCAACCTTACCGCATATACACCTACAGGTGGCAACAGATATTCATCACTTAAACCTATATTTGCAGTTGGAAAACCAATTTGACGTCCACGCTTATCACCGTGTACAACTGTTCCTTCTACCGTGTAAGCTCTCCCTAAAATAGATGGAATTTGTTCCATTTCACCGTTTCGAATTAACTTTCGTAATGAAGTAGAACTTACTTTTTCTTCTTGATATTCAACTTTTTCGATCACGGTTTGTGTAAACTCCCCTCTTGCATGAAATGGTAAAGTCTCCATCTTCCCTTTTCCTAAACGTCCATATGAATAATCAAAGCCTGCTACTACATGCTTTACATTTAAACCAATAATATACTCATCGACAAACTGTTGTGGCAATAATCCAGCAAATGGCTCATCGAATTTCACCACATATAAGATATCAATTCCTAAACTTGCGATGATTTCTTCTTTAAGACGCATCGGTGTAATATACTCCACATGCGCTTCTTTTTTCCCTAATACAACAGATGGGTGTGGATGGAACGTCATGACAGCACTTTTACATCCTCTTTCATCCGCTATTTTTTTCGCTGTTCGAATCACACGTTGATGTCCTAAATGAATGCCATCAAAATATCCTAATGCCATTACAGTAGGTGGTAATTCTATTTTATTTTGTTCATGTGGATGAGTTAAATGAATAAGTTTCACGCTTGAATTCACCTTTTTCTGTAATAATCCTTCCAATAATTCATTATAGCTTTAGTTCTTGATTATTCACAAGTACTTTCATTGGCTTTAGCATGCCAGGGTGTTTTGGGTGATGCTCATAAATTGCTAAGCAACTATCATTTTTATCAAATACTGTAATAAATGGTGCTGTTGTTTCTAATTCATTCTTTAAGAACATGCCATTCTTTATTTTTTCAGCTTGCTTTTCATCTACAACCATTTTTGGAAACTTACTTAGCGCCTCATCGATTGAGATGAAAATAGACTCTACTGTTCCATTTTGCACGCTTTCTTCAATTTCTTCAAATGATATGCAATCTTCTAGTAAAAATTCACCAGATGCTGTTCTTACAAGGTGAGACATATGTGATGGAAATCCAAGTTTTTCACCAATCATTACTGCTAGTGTTCTTACATATGTTCCTTTACTACACGTTACACGGAAACGAAATGAAATGTTTTCTCCTTCAAAAACTTCACGTTCATCAAGTAATACAAATTCATGAATTGTAATTGTACGAACTGGACGTTCAACTTCTTGTCCTGCCCTTGCATATTCGTATAGTTTTTTTCCGTTAACTTTTACAGCTGAGAACATCGGTGGCATTTGTTCAATTGTCCCTGTTAGTTCCGCTAGTACCTCTTCTACTTCTTTACGTGTAATGACACGATTTACATCTTGTTTCTCCACAACTTCACCAGAAGCATCTTCTGTTGTTGTTGAAAATCCTAATGTCACTTCACCTTCGTATGTTTTTGTTTCACTTGTCAAAAATTGCGCGATTTTTGTTGCACGCCCAACGCAAATAGGTAATACTCCTGTTACATCTGGATCCAGTGTCCCTGTATGACCAATTCGTTTCTCACGCAATATCTTTCTTAATTTGAACACACAATCATGTGATGTCATTCCCTTTGGCTTATGTAATAATACTACACCTTCCATATATTCACCTCATCGTTATTCTTTTGTAGTAATTGCAATTATGCAAAACTTATTTTACATGGAAAAAATGGATAGACAAATGTCTATCCATTATTCTTCACGTTTACCGTCTTTATTAATTTGATGTAAAAGTGTATCAATTCGATGACCATATCCGATAGACTCATCAAACTCGAAGGAAATTTCCGGTGTTTTACGAAGACGAATACGTTGGCCAATTTCTGAACGAATAAAGCCTTTTGCCTTCGCTAAACCTTTTAATGTATTTTCTTTCTGTTCTTCGTCACCTAAAACAGAAATATATACTTTAGCAATTTGTAAATCTCCACTTACTTGTACATCTGTTACTGTAACAAATCCAATACGTGGGTCTTTAATTTTACGACTGATAATGTCGCCTAATTCTTTTTTCATTTGCTCGCCCACACGGTTCGCACGTAATTTCATAACTCTTCACCTCATTCAATACCATTCCAAATGTGTTATCGTACGTTCAATTTCAGGAAATGAATCGATATACTCAAGTACACGATTCATTTCTTTTTCACAGACAACACGATTTGAGGATACGGAAACAATTGCAATTTCTGTACGTTGCCATACATCTTGATGCCCAACTTCAGAAACAGCTACATTATAGCGCTGTTTCACACGAGTTAACACACGTTGCAAAATTGCTCGTTTCTCTTTTAAAGAATGCACATCGTAAATCATACACTCGAATGAGAGTGAAGCGATAATCATCGCTTCACTTCTTCCATAACGTATGCTTCAATGATGTCCCCTTCTTTAAGATCATTATATCTCTCAATTGTAATACCACACTCATAGTTTTGTGCAACTTCTTTTACGTCGTCTTTGAAACGTTTTAACGTATCAAGTTTTCCTTCGAAGACTACTACGCCATCACGGATAATACGAACGCCACTATCACGTGTGATTTTACCGTCTATTACGTAACAACCTGCGATTGTTCCAACTTTTGTTACTTTGAATGTTTGACGAACTTCCGCTTGACCGATTACTTTTTCTTCGAATTCTGGATCCAGCATACCTTGCATTGCTGATTCAATTTCTTCGATTACTTTATAGATAATACGGTGTAAACGAACATCAACTTTCTCTAATTCAGCTGTACGCTTCGCATTTACATCAGGGCGTACGTTAAATCCAATTACAATTGCATTAGATGCAGAAGCTAAAATAACATCAGATTCTGTAATCGCACCTACGCCTGTATGGATAATTTTCACTTTTACGCCTTCAACATCAATTTTACGAAGTGATGCTGCCATTGCTTCTACAGAACCTTGTACGTCTGCTTTCACAATTAAGTTAATTTCTTTTACATCGCCCTCTTGGATTTGTTGGAATAAATCTTCCAGGCTGAATTTAGATTTCTCACCACGTTGTGCAACTAACGCTTCTTGTGCACGTGATTCACCGATTTGACGAGCTTTCTTCTCATCAGCGAATGCCATGAAACGATCTCCCGCTTGTGGCACTTCATTTAAACCTGTAATTTCAACAGGAGTTGATGGACCAGCAACTTTTACACGACGACCAATATCACTTACCATTGCACGAACACGACCGAATGATGTTCCAACAACAATTGGATCTCCAACTCGAAGTGTACCGTTTTGAACAAGTAATGTCGCGATAGTTCCTTTACCTTTATCAAGCTGTGCTTCAATTACAGTACCAGCTGCATAGCGATTTGGATTTGCTTTATATTCTTCTACTTCACTCACAAGAAGGATCATTTCTAGTAAGTTGTCAATTCCCTCGCCTTGAATCGCAGAAATTGGTACGAAAATCGTGTCTCCGCCCCAAGCTTCTGGAACTAATTCATATTCTGTTAATTCTTGCATTACACGATCAGGATTTGCCGCTGGTTTATCCATTTTATTCACAGCAACAATAATTGGTACTCCAGCTGCTTTCGCATGGCTAATCGCTTCAACTGTTTGTGGCATAACACCGTCATCAGCTGCAACAACAAGAATTGTAATATCTGTTACTTGTGCACCACGAGCACGCATTGTTGTAAATGCCGCGTGACCTGGTGTATCTAAGAACGTAATTTTCTTATCATTTACATCAACTTGGTATGCACCGATATGCTGAGTAATTCCACCAGCTTCGCCAGCAGTTACTTTTGAATTACGGATAGAGTCAAGCAATGTTGTTTTACCATGGTCAACGTGTCCCATAATTGTAACAACAGCTGGACGTTCTTTTAAGTTTTCTTCATCATCTTGCTCATCGATGAATGTTTCAAATTCAGTTTCACTTACAACTACTTCTTCTTCTACTTCAATACCGTAATCAGTTGCAATTAACTCAATTGTATCTTTATCTAAGTCTTGGTTAATTGTTGCCATAATTCCTAGCATGAAGAGCTTTTTAATAATTTCAGATGGCTCTTTGCTTAACTTTTTAGCAAGGTCACCTACTGTAAGGCTTCCAGAGAAAGTGATTTTATCTGGCGTTTCTACTATTTGTGTTTGTTGTCTTCCAGCAAAGTTATCTTGACGTTTGTCTTCATTTGCTTTGCCTTTTTTCTTATTCTTATTGCTGTTCTTTTTACTGCGAACAACTTTCTCTTCTACTTCAAACTCATCTGCAACAGAAGGTTTTTCTGCTCCAGTGTTATATTGATTATCTAATTTGTTTACTACTTCATCTTCTAACATTGTCATATGATTCGAAACCTCGATATTCATCTCTTTTAGTTTTGTCATAAGATCTTTACTTGAGATATTATTTTTTTTTGCATATTCATGTACTCGAATTTTACTCATACCTTCACCCCCGGTAATTTGTATCGAGCATGCTACGTAGCTTTTTCGCAAAGCCTTCATCTAACACAGCTACGACGACTCGCTCGTCTCTCCCAATCGCATGCCCTAATTGTTGTCGATTTTCGACTTTTCTCATTGGTATGTTGTAGTACGTGGTTTTATCAATGATGCGTTTTGTAGTGTTCGCTGACGCATCTTCAGAAAGCAATACTAGCTTTGCTTTGCCACTTCGTACTTCTTTTAAAACGAGTTCTTCACCCGAAATAATTTTTCGAGCGCGGTTTGCTAGTCCTAAAAATGATTTCCAATCAGACACTTATTTCGACTCCTTCTCAACAAGCTCAAGAAGCTCTTCGTACAGAGAACTGTCGATTTTCGCTTTTAGATGATGTTCCAAAATGTTTTTCTTTTGAGCTTGAATAATGCTTTCTTTATCTTTTGATAAATATGCACCTCGTCCTGATTTTTTTCCTGATAAATCAATAGACACTTCGCCCTCTTTGGAACGAACAATGCGAACTAGCTCTCGTTTTGATTTCATCTCTTGCGTCGCAATACATTTTCGTAACGGAACTTTTCGATTGCTCATACTCATCACCTCTATTCGATTTCGTCTTCAGCTGAATCGAATCCGAATGCGATTACGTTATCTTCTTCTGTCACAATACCAAGTTGTTTCGCATCAGACTCACTTTTAATATCAATTTTCCAGCCTGTTAATTTAGCTGCAAGACGCGCATTTTGTCCACGCTTACCAATCGCTAATGAAAGCTGGTGGTCTGGAACAACAACAGTTGTTGCTTTCTCTGCTTCATCTACAAGTACTTTAACAACCTGTGATGGACTTAAAGCATTTGCAACATATTCAACTGGGTCATTCGACCAGCGAACGATGTCAATCTTTTCACCTTTTAGTTCATCTACAACGCGTTGTACACGTTGTCCTTTTGGTCCTACACAAGAACCTACTGGATCAACATCGATATTCTCTGCATATACAGAAATTTTAGAACGGTCGCCTGCTTCACGTGCTACAGAGCGAATTTCTACAGTTCCATCATAAATTTCTGGAACTTCCATTTCGAATAAACGTTTTAAAAGACCAGGATGTGTACGTGATACGTAAATTTGTGGTCCTTTTGTTGTCTTTTCTACTTTTGTAATAAATACGCGAATACGATCATGTGGTTTATATTGCTCATTTGGCATTTGCTCACTTACAGGTAATAAAGCTTCTACTTTACCTAAGCTTACATAGATGAAACGAGCATCTTGGCGCTGTACAATACCAACCATAATGTCTTCTTCACGATCACTAAATTCTGAATAAATAACACCACGTTCCGCCTCACGAACTCGCTGTGTTACAACTTGTTTTGCAGTTTGCGCTGCAATACGACCAAAATCTTTTGGCGTTACTTCAATTTCTAGTACATCGCCATCTTGGTAGTTTGGATTAATTTGTCTTGCCTCTTCTACAGAGATTTCAAGACGTGGATCAAATACATTATCCACAACGTCCTTACGTGCTAAAACTTGAATTGTTCCCACTTCTGGGTTAAAGCTCACACGAACGTTTTGTGCTTGGTTGAAATTGCGTTTATAAGCAGAGATTAATGCTGCTTCAATCGCATCAATAATAATATCTTTACTAATACCTTTTTCTGACTCTAATACGAGCAAAGCATCTAACAACTCAGTGCTCATGAAGATCCCCCTTCTTACTAAAACGTAACAGCAAGTCGCGCATTTGCAACTTTATCCATTGGAATTTGGATTTCTTTTTTACGTGTTTTAATTGTTAATAGTAGTGTAATTGTAGTACCGTCGTAGGAAAGTAGCTTTCCTTCAAACATCTTCTCACCATCAATCGGCTCATATGTTTTAATTGCCACTTGTTTTCCTACCGCTTGCTGGAAGTCTTTCTCTTTCTTTAATGGGCGTTCCGCTCCAGGAGATGATACATCCAAAAAGTAAAGATGAGGAATTGGATCCTCTTTATCTAAAGCTTCGCTTAAACGTTCACTTACCGCACCGCATTCTTCAATGTCGACTCCCTTTTCAGAATCGATGAATACGCGTAAGAACCAGTCTTGTCCTTCTTGCACATACTCTACATCTACAAGTTCAAGATTTAACTCTTCAACGATTGGCTGCGCAAATGCTTCTACAACTTCTGTGACTTTCTTATCCATAAACAGCCTCCTTCCTGCCGCCATGTACCATTTACAAGAAAAGATCCCGTTCATAAAGACGGTCTATCTTATTCTTTCTCGTTAGCTAACAAAAGCCCCTGCCGTTAAGCAGGGAATATCTGTCCTAGTATTACCAAATTTAAGAAGTAAAACTTGTAACAAAATATGTATATACGACAGAAATATCTTTACTATCTACATAGACAAAATGTAGATAGTAACACGAAAGAGTGGGTTTCCCCACTCTCTTTTTCACAAAATATACATGACATGGTTATCTCGGTTTATAGTATACCATAGCAAATATTGATTTGCAAAGACTTTTCCTACCTATTAGAACAGTGACAATTGGTTTTGATCCGGTAAATCTCCTAGACAACCTTGACCATCTAAATACTCAATAATCGTTTTAGAAACCTTACTGCGCTGCTGTAAGTCTTCCTTTGATAAGAAATCACCATTTTTACGAGCTTCAACAATACTGAAAGCTGCGTTTGTACCAAGACCAGGCACTGCATTAAATGGAGGAATTAAAGTATCCCCATCAATTATAAATTCGGTTGCATGCGAGCGGTATAAATCAACCTTTTGGAATGAATAACCACGCTCACACATTTCAAGTGTCATTTCTAGTACCGTTAATAAACTCTTCTCTTTCGGTGCTGCATCCAATCCCTTTTGTGCAATTTCATCAATTTTTACACGTATGGATGCTGAACCTTTCGCCATCGCCTCTACATCAAAGTCATCTGCACGAACTGTAAAATATGCCGCATAGAATAAAAGTGCGAAATGTACTTTAAAGTATGCGATACGTACAGCCATAAGTACGTAAGCAGCCGCATGGGCTTTAGGGAACATGTACTTAATCTTCTTACATGAATCAATATACCAACCTGGTACATTGTTATTTCTCATTTCCTCTTCCCATTCTTCTGGTACACCTTTACCTTTACGCACCGACTCCATGATTTTGAAGGCTAATGATGGATCCAAGCCTTGATAAATTAAATATACCATGATGTCATCACGACAACCGATAACTTCACTCAGTGTACACGTACCGTTATAAATTAATTCATTCGCATTACCTAACCATACATCTGTACCATGGGACAGTCCAGAAATTTGGACAAGCTCTGAAAACGTCGTTGGTTTCGTTTCTTCTAACATTTGTCTTACGAATTTCGTACCAAACTCTGGTATACCAAGTGTACCTGTTTTACAGTTAATTTGTTCTTCCGTTACCCCTAAAGATTCTGGACCAGAGAAAATCTTCATTACTTCTGGATCATCCGTTGGGATTGTTTTCGGGTCAATACCACTTAAATCTTGAAGCATACGAATAACAGTCGGATCATCGTGTCCTAATATATCAAGTTTCAATAAATTATCATGAATTGAGTGGAAGTCAAAGTGCGTTGTTCTCCACTCAGCACCTATTGAATCAGCCGGAAACTGAATTGGTGAAAAGTCAAAAATATCCATGTAATCTGGTACAACGATAATACCACCTGGATGCTGTCCGGTCGTACGCTTTACACCTGTACATCCCGCAACTAAGCGATCAATCTCTGCATTTCGAATTGTTAAGTTATGATCATTAGCATAACCTTTCACATACCCATAAGCGGTTTTTTCCGCAACCGTACCAATTGTTCCTGCGCGGTATACATAATCTTCACCGAACAGTAATTTCGTATAGTTATGAGCGCGTGGTTGGTATTCTCCGGAGAAATTCAAATCGATATCCGGCACCTTATCCCCTTTAAATCCAAGGAACGTTTCGAAAGGAATATCATGCCCATCTTTCACATATGGAACATTACATGTTGGGCATTCTTTATCTGGCAAATCAAAACCAGAACCTACAGAACCGTCATTAAAGAACTCTGATTGTTTACAATTTGGACATACATAGTGTGGTGGTAATGGATTTACTTCTGTAATTTCCATCATCGTTGCAACAAATGATGAACCTACCGATCCACGCGAACCTACTAAATAACCGTCTACTAACGATTTTTTCACAAGCTTATGTGAAATTAAATAAATAACGGCGAATCCATGTCCAATAATACTTTTCAATTCTTTTTCCAAACGAGCTTCTACAATTTCCGGTAGTTCATCTCCATAGATACTTCGTGCCATTACATAGCTCATATCACGTGTTTCATCATCGGCACCTTCAATTTTCGGTGTATATAAATCATCTTTTACTGGATGAACATCACCAATTAATGATGCAATCTTGTGTGTATTTGTCACAACAATTTCTTTTGCTTTGTCTTCACCTAAGAATGAAAAACAATCTAGCATTTCATTTGTTGTACGGAAATGTACAGGCGGTAATGAATGGCGATTTAACGGATTAGCTCCGCCCTGCGAACTGACTAAAATTTTCCGATATATCGCGTCCTCTGGATCTAAATAATGCACATTCCCAGTAGCAACAACTGGCTTATCTAACGTCTCACCTAGTTTTACTAGGTTAGAAATTATTGTTTTTAACTGTCCTTCATCTCGAACGAGTTCACGTTCTACTAAATGACGTAACACTTCTGGAGGCATGACCTCAATATAATCGTAGAACTGCGCAATTTCTTCTACTTCTTCAGGCGCTTTTTGCATCATAGCTTCAAACACTTCACCTTTGTCACAAGCTGTTCCTACTATAATGCCTTCACGATATTTTTTTAATAGTGATCGTGGTACACGTGGTACACGATAAAAGTAATTCAAGTGAGAATATGAAACAAGTTTATATAAATTTTTCAACCCAACATCTGATGTGGCAAGTAATGTCATATGACTTGGACGCCCACGTTTATATGCATCCCCTTGTCCCATACTATCGTTTAGTTGATCGTGATATTCAAATCCCTTTTCAATTACATCTTTTAACATCTTCACAAGTAAATATCCCGTTGCTTCTGTATCATAAATCGCACGGTGATGTTGCGTTAATTCAATATCAAGCTTTTTACACATCGTATTTAATCGATGATTTTTCATTTCCGGGAATAAGAAACGTGCAAGTTCTAACGTATCAAGAACTGGATTTTTCGTTTTTTCTATCCCAGCCTTTTTAAAACCTACGTTAATAAAGCCCATATCGAAGCTTGCGTTATGAGCAACAAGTGTATGGTCACCCATCCATTCCTCAAACTTTTTAAACACTTCGTCCACTTCTGGTGCATCAGTTAACATATCATCTGTAATACCTGTTAATTCAATAATCGTCGCCGATAATGGTTGATGAGGATTTGCGAAAGATTCAAAGCGATCAATAATTTCGCCACCTTTTATCTTTACAGCAGCTAACTCAATGACTGTATCATATACAGCAGATAACCCTGTTGTCTCAACGTCAAAGACAACATATGTTTCTTCTGCAAGTAGACGATGTGCTTCGTTATACGCTATCGGCACACCATCATTAACTAAATTTGCTTCTACACCATATAGAACTTTAACTCCAGCCTTTTTACCAGCAGAATATGCTTCTGGGAATGACTGTGCAACAGCATGGTCTGTAACTGCAATAGCCTCATGCCCCCATTTTCCTGCTTGGGCAACGAGCTTAGAAACAGAAGTAACAGCATCCATTTGACTCATTGGAGTATGAAGATGAAGTTCTACTCTTTTTTCCCCTTCTTTTGCTTTATCTTTACGAGAAGGCCCCGTTATTTCATTTATATCATTTGCGATCATAACTAAATCACGCACGAATGTATCATTTTGAACTGAACCACGCGCTTTTACCCACGTTCCTTTTTTCAAGGATTGTAACATCGGGATGTCTTCTTTATCACGTGAGAACATCTTAATCATAATAGAGTTCGTATAGTCCGTTATCTTTAAAGTTAATAGCGTACGTCCACTACGAAGTTCTTTCGTCTCTACATGGAAAACATACCCTTGAACCGTTTTTCTTCTTTCTTCATCTTGAATTTCACGCAGCGGCGTAATCTCTTCATCTGGCTTAATAAGATAACCAAGCACAACTGGTCCTTCATGAACAACATCACTTTCTTCAGCTTGCTTTTTAGCCATCTCTTCCATAGCCTGTATAACTCGTTGACGATCTTCTTCCTGTGTTTGCTCACGAAACTTTTGCATTTCTTCTGTATTTTGCTTTATATGTGTGTCTAACTGAAAACGTGGGAATCCAAAAGCTTCGTATTGATCCCCTACTGGTTTCGCAACGTTTTTCTTTAAAGCAGTAGATTCCAGCTCATTATTCACATTTACTAGCAACTTCACGCCATTGACCTGCGGAAGTTGCTTCTTTAAGTACGCGAACATAGGTGAAAATGTAATTCGTTCTGTACAAAGCGGCCAATATGCCTTCACTTCTTCTTCTGTAAATTGTTTATTCTCTGTTTCTAATGCAAATGTTGTTCTTGCAATATGAGAAAATGATTGCTTAAGCTTTGTTTCTAGCAACTCATATAATTCTGTCGGCAAAATACGTGGCACTTGTAAGTCAAAATGCCAACTTTTATTCGCTTTATCAATAACTAGCTTTTCAATTCCACCGCCATGTAAATATTGATTTATAAGGTCTTCTGGTATTTGCAACTGTTGGAGCAAAATTTGAAATCGCTCTTGTTGTTCATTTGTTAATGACATAAGCACTCTCCTTCCATTTGCTATTATAAATTGAAACGTACTACAAAGAAAGATTTCTCCCTTCTTCTTTTACAAAATACGTTTACAAAGAAAGAGAAGGTACCTCATTACGAGGTACCTCTTCTTATTTTAAAATATTAGCAATATATGTTTGAAGTTCTTCTACTTTCACTTCTTCAGACTCGCCTGTAGCACGTACTTTCACTTCTACAATACCTTCATCTGCTTTTTTACCAACTGTAACACGAACTGGAAGACCGAATAAATCTGCATCTGCAAATTTAACACCTGCACGTTCTGCACGATCATCTAGTAATACTTCGTATCCTTGCTCTTGTAATGAGTTGTAGATATTTCCACCCATTTCACGTTGTGCATCAGATTTCATATTTACTGGAATTACATGCACATGGAACGGTGCAACAGCTTTTGGCCAAACTAAACCGTTCTCATCATTAAACTGCTCTGCAATTGCTGCCACTGTACGAGATACACCGATACCGTAACAACCCATAATAAGTGGTTTTGTTTTTCCGTTTTCATCTAGGAACGTTGCGTTCATTGCTTCACTATAACGAGTTCCTAATTTGAATACATGACCAACTTCAATTCCACGTGCGAAAAGAATTGTTCCATTTCCATCTGGAGATTGGTCTCCTTCTTGGATGAAGCGTAAATCTGTATATTGACTTACTTTAAAGTCACGTTTTGGATTTACATTTACATAATGGAATCCTTCTTCGTTCGCTCCTGAACATCCATTGACAATTGATGCTACAGCATGGTCAGCGATAATTTCGATATCCCCTGTAACACCAATCGGTCCTAAAGAACCCACTTCACAGTTTAATAACTCTTTTATTTCTTCATGTGAAGCAAGCTCAACGACTGAAGCTCCGTATACATTCTTCACTTTTACATCATTGACTTCATGATCGCCACGAACAAGTACTACTACTAATTTCTCATCTACTTTAAACACCATAGATTTAATGCATTTTTCCGCTGCAATATTTAAGAATGCAGATACTTCTTCAATAGCTTTTTGATCTGGAGTTGCTACTTTTTCAAGTTCTTTTTCGGCTTCATCACTCTTCGTATACGTAGCAACAACAGGAGCCATTTCAATATTTGCCGCATAATCAGATGTATCAGAATACGCAATTGTATCTTCACCTACATCAGATAACACCATAAATTCGTGTGTATCTTTTCCGCCCATTGCTCCAGAATCAGCGATAACTGCACGGAAATTCAAACCACAACGAGCAAAGATATTAGAATACGCTTTGTATAAACCGCTATATACTTCATCCAAACTTTCTTGTGTTGCATGGAAAGAATACGCATCTTTCATTAAAAATTCTCTTCCGCGTAATAAACCGAAACGTGGTCTTTGCTCATCACGGAATTTTGTTTGAATTTGATATAATGTTAATGGTAGTTTTTTGTATGATTTAATTTCATCACGTACAAGATCTGTAATTACTTCCTCATGAGTTGCCCCTAGCGCAAACTCGCGTGCATTACGATCTTTCATACGCATTAATTCTGATCCGTAAGAATACCAACGGCCTGATTCTTGCCATAATTCAGAAGCTTGCATAGCTGGCATTAATAGTTCTACTGCCCCTGCGCGCTCCATTTCTTCACGAACAATACGTTCTACTTTGTGTAACACTTTTAAACCAAATGGTAGAAAACTATAAATACCAGAAGCATTTTGACGCATAAACCCTGCGCGAAGTAATAATTGATGACTCTTAATTTCAGCATCTGCTGGAACTTCACGTAATGTAGGACTGAATACCATACTTTGTTTCATTTATTCGCACCTCTTCATTTTACTCTTACACGCAATAAAATCCCTCACCTCGAGTTAGGTGAGGGATTTTATTCTACGAGCTCTATTTCATTATAAACTTCTTCTTATTTTACAAGAAAAACTTACGGATGTCATTCCATGTTACAACTAACATAAGCAACATTAATAATGCAAACCCAATAAAGTGAACCATTCCTTCTTTTTGACGATCAATTGGTTTTCCTCGTAACGCTTCAATTAAGAAGAAGAACAAACGTCCACCGTCTAAAGCTGGGACTGGTAATAAATTAAATAAACCAAGGTTAATACTTAAAACTGCCGCTAAACTTAGTACACGCGTAAATCCATAATCTACAACTTGATCTGTTAGATTATAAATTCCTACTGGACCTGACAACTCATTAATAGAAAATTGACCCGTTACTAATTTCACAAGAGAATCAAAAATTAGTTTCGTCCATTCGTATGTTTGTTCAAATCCTGATTTAATAGAACCCATCACTGTTTTCTCTACAGGAGAATAAACACCAATTCTACCAACTTCGTCTTTTCCTTCTTTATCAAGCGTTGGTGTTACTTTCACATTAAATTGCTCACTATCACGCTTTACATGTAACGTAATTTCTTTATTTGGGTTTTCACGTACAATCGTTACAACATCTTTCCATGTACTAGTGTTCTTACCATTGATTGCTTGAATTGTATCGTTTTCTTTTAATCCAGCTTGTTCTGCAGCACTATTCCCCATTACTTTTCCAACCATCGGTTTGTCAACAGGAACTCCTTGTACAAATCCAAGAATCACAAAAATAACAAATGCTAGAATAAAGTTCATTGCAGGACCTGCAAAGATTGTTAGAGCGCGTTGACCCAATTTTTTAGAGCCAAATTGTCTATTGTACGGAGCGATTTGAATTTCTTCTCCCGCAGAAATGATACGAGCTTTTTCATTCACTCGGAACGTTTGCAGCTCTTCCTCGTACTCTTCATAACCCGAAATTGTAAGATTATGCTCTAAATCAGCTTGTTCGACTTCAATGACACGAACATTTGGATATTTTTCATGTCCGTCAAAAACTAATTTCACAACTTCGTCTTTTTCATTTAATACAAGCCCAACCTTTTTTCCAGGTTTTAACTCAACTGTGTCCGCATCCTCGCCAGCCATTCTTACATAGCCACCAAGGGGCAGTAATCGAATCGTATACACCGTTTCATTCTTTTCAAATGAGAATATTTTTGGACCAAAACCAATCGCAAACTCGCGGCACAAAATACCTGCTCTTTTTGCGAAATATAGATGCCCTAGCTCATGGAAAAATACGAGTGCACCGAAAATTAATATAAAGGCAATCGCTGTATTCAATTCCATAACCACCTTTGCTAAATTTGTTCCATCACAAACCGTCTTGTGGCTGCGTCAATTTCCTGAATTTCCTCTAAGCTCGGACGTGCAATGACAGTGTGATGGTGCATTGCTTTTTCAATGAGGTCTTCCACTGTTAAGAAACCAATTCTCTTTTGTAAAAAAGCTTCAACGGCTACTTCATTTGCCGCATTCATTACAGCCGGCATACTTCCACCTGTCTTTCCAGCTTCATACGCAAAACGTAGACAACGGAAACGCTCTTGATTCATTTTCTCAAAATGCAATGTTCCCATTTCCCATAAATTTAACTGTTTCGTGTCTGAAAGAGGTAATCTATCAGGATATGTAAGCGCGTATTGAATCGGTACTCGCATATCAGGTGAGCCAAGCTGTGCCATTACACTACGATCTTCAAATTCAACCATAGAATGGATAATACTTTCTTTATGTAGAACAACATCGATTTGCTCATAAGGGATACCAAAAAGCCAGTGTGCTTCAATTACTTCTAGCCCCTTATTCATCATTGTAGCAGAATCAATTGTAATTTTCGAACCCATTGACCAGTTTGGATGACGAAGTGCATCTTCTACGGTCACTTGATGCAATTCATCTCTCGTTTTATCACGAAAACTTCCGCCTGAAGCAGTTATAATTAAGCGAGAGATTCTTTTTTCATTTTCACCATTCAAGCATTGAAAAATAGCTGAATGTTCACTGTCTACTGGAAGTAACGATACATTATGTTTTCGTGCTGCTTCCATTACAAGATGCCCTGCAGTTACTAACGTTTCTTTATTTGCAATTCCAATTGTTTTTTTCGCCTCAATTGCGCGGAGTGTAGGTAACAACCCTACGCTACCTACAACAGCATTCACTACAATTTCTGTATCTGGGTGTAGCGCTACTTCTAATAAGCCTTCGCTACCATATACTACTTTTGTATTACCAGAAACAGCTTGTAATTTTAAAACATCTTCCTCTCTTTGCACAGAGACAATTTGCGGAGAAAATTCTTGAATTACCTTTACTGCATAATCAACATTTTTCCCTACAGAAAAAGCAACGAGACGGAATTGGTCTGGGTGCGAGCGTAACACATCTAATGTTTGTGTACCGATTGATCCGCTTGCACCTAGTAAACTAATGTTTTTCATGACTCCAACCCCTCGTTCATTTATTAATTGTATTGTAATAAGAAGTATAGAATTGGTAACACAAATAACCAACTATCTGTTCGATCTAAAATACCACCATGTCCAGGTAAGATTGTACCGGAATCCTTTACACCATAATGGCGTTTAAAGGCAGATTGCACTAAATCACCAATTTGTCCAAAAATAGAAATGATAATCGTCAGAACAATTAAAATTCCTACATTCGCTTCAACTGGGAAGAACATGTTATAAACAAGTGCAACAACAATTCCACAAACAATACCGCCTAATGAACCTTCAATCGTTTTATTCGGACTAATTTCTGGCCACAATTTTCTTTTTCCAAATGCTTTTCCTATGAAATAGGCACCTGAATCAGTTGCCCATATGACAAATAGTGCACAGAACACATATTTGATTCCTAATATTCTCGTTTCATTTAAATATAAGAATCCCATTCCAACATATGTCGTTGCCATAAGTAAAAATGAAGCATTGTCAAAAGTAAATGTATTCTTAGAAAGGACTGTATATGATAAAAGTAATAAAACAATCACAAATGTGATTTCTAATTTACCTAATCCAATCCACGTAAACAGTTCTGATGCACTACTCGGAATTAAAATAATCCACAATAATACTGCAGCTAAAACTGTTGGTACCGAAATAAGCGTAAGCTTGTTCATACGAATTAATTCATATAAACCTATAGAAGCAAGTGCATACACTAAAACTGTAAAAGGCACGCCACCGTAAATTACGATGGGAATGAATAGCGCGGCAGCAATCACTCCAGTAATAATTCTCTGTTTCACTACCAAACCCTCTCTTTCTACACGCCTCCGAATCTGCGCCCTCTATGTTGAAAGTCTGTAATCGCATTTAGCAAATGTTCCTCGGTAAAATCTGGCCAATACACATCTGTAAACCAAAATTCCGAATAAGCAATTTGCCATAACATGAAATTACTAATACGTAGCTCTCCGCTTGTACGGATTAACAGCTCTGGATCAGGTAAAGAACTCGTCATTAAGTAAGAAGAAATCATTTCTTCACTTATTTCTTCCGAACGAATTTTTCCTTCCTCACTATCTTTCATCATATGTTGCACAGCAGAAACGATTTCATCTCGACTTCCATAGTTTAACGCGAAATTAAGAATTAATCCCGTATTCTCTTTCGTATCTTCCATGGCTTTTTCCATCGCTCTGCGCGTATGCGTAGGAAGACGATCTTTTTGCCCTATTACTCGGACTTGTACATTTTCTTCAATCAACTCTGGTAAAAATGCACCTAAAAATTCTTCTGGAAGCTTCATCAAATAATCAACTTCTTTTTTCGGTCTTTTCCAGTTCTCAGTCGAAAAAGCATAAAGAGTTAATACTTTCACATCAAGCTTACTTGCAAATTTTGTGATTTTCTTCACAACTTGCATACCTTCATGATGACCAGCAATGCGAGGCATGGCTCTTCTCTTTGCCCATCTTCCATTACCATCCATAATAATAGCAATATGTTCTGGGATATATCCTTTTTTCACTTTTTCAATGAGATGATCAAACGATGTGACCTTTTTACTTTTAAAAAAAGGAAACTTTTTAAACATCATTCATACCCTCCAACAAGCAGACGTATGCCTAAAAGTGTAAAAAGACCCCCTTAAGAAGAGGGTCATATTTGCGAAATTATCGCTATTACACTTCCATAATTTCTTTTTCTTTGTTTTTTGCGATTTCGTCAACTTTTGCAATATATTTATCTGTTTCTTTTTGGATATCTTCAGTATATCCTCTTAAATCATCTTCTGTAATGTCGCCAGCTTTTTCAAGCTTCTTAAGGTCATCATTACTGTCACGACGTACGTTACGAACAGCAACTTTTGCTTCCTCAGCATATTTTTTCACAACTTTCACAAGATCACGACGACGCTCTTCTGTTAATGCAGGGAATGCAATACGAATTACAGTTCCATCATTAGAAGGGTTTAAGCCTAAATCTGCTTTTAAAATTGCTTTTTCAATATCACCGATAGAAGTTTTATCATAAGGTTGAATTACAAGCAAACGTGCTTCTGGAACTGTAATGTTCGCTAATTGCACAACTGGTGTTGGTGCACCATAGTAATCAACTTGTACCTTATCTAATACAGACGAGCTTGCACGACCAGCGCGAACTGTTGCTAATTCACGAGAATAAGCAGCAACTGCTTTTTCCATTTTTTCATTTGAAGACTTCAATACTTGTTGTCCCATAATTTATTTCCCCCTTACAACTGTTCCAATATTTTCGCCTAAAACGGCACGTTTAATGTTACCTTTTTCCATAACCGAGAATACAATTAATGGAATATCATTATCCATACATAAAGAAGAAGCTGTAGAATCCATTACACCTAAACCTGCTTTTAGTACATCTAAGTAAGTAAGTGTTTCGTATTTCGTAGCTGCTGGGTCAATAGATGGATCTGCACTATATACGCCATCCACATTATTTTTCGCCATTAAAATAACGTCCGCTTCGATTTCAGCTGCACGTAATGCTGCTGTTGTATCTGTAGAGAAGTATGGGTTACCAGTACCTGCAGCAAAGATAACAACACGTTTTTTCTCTAAATGACGAATTGCTTTACGACGAATGTAAGGCTCTGCCACTTGACGCATCTCAATTGAAGTTTGTACGCGAGTTTGAATTCCAATATTCTCTAAGCTATCTTGAAGAGCTAATGAATTCATAACTGTTGCCAACATGCCCATGTAATCTGCTCCTGCACGATCCATGCCCATTTCGCTTCCAATTTTCCCACGCCAAATGTTACCGCCACCAACAACAACAGCAACCTCTACATCAAGTTCTGCAATTTCTTTCACTTGTTCCGCAACTGACTTAATAACAGCTGGGTTAATTCCAAATCCTTGCTCGCCAGCTAAAGCTTCTCCGCTTAGCTTTAAAACGACACGATCATATTTCGGTTTACTCATAATGAACCTCCAATTGCTTACATCTTTATTTTAAAAAAGGGAACACAATGTGTTCCCTAATCTGTATTAGTTGTTACCTTTTACTTGGTTCATTACTTCTTCAGCAAAGTTGTCTTCGCGTTTTTCGATACCTTCACCAACAGCGTAGCGAACGAATCCTTTTAATGTTCCGCCTTTAGACTCAACGAATTGACGAACTTTCATATCAGGGTTCTTAACGAATGTTTGGTCAAGTAAGCAAATCTCTTCAAAGAATTTGCCAAGACGGCCTTCTACCATTTTCGCAACGATTTTTTCAGGCTTGCCTTCGTTTAAAGCTTGTTGTGTTAATACTTGACGCTCATGCTCAACTTCTTCAGCTGTTACAGCATCGCGGTCGATGTATTTAGGATTAACTGCTGCAATGTGCATTGCTACATCTTTAGCAGCTGCTTCATCAGTAGAACCTTCAAGAACTGTTAATACACCAATACGTCCACCCATGTGTAGGTAAGCGCCGAATGCATCTGCATCAGTTTTTGATACGATTTCGAAACGACGAAGTGTAAGTTTTTCACCAATTTTAGCGATTGCTTCATTGATGTACTCTTCTACTGTTTTGCCGCCTTCAATTGTTTGAGCCATAGCTTCTTCAACGTTAGCAGGTTTGTTAGCTAATAAGTGAGCAGCTAATTCTTTAATTAATGCTTGGAAACCTTCGTTTTTCGCAACGAAATCAGTTTCAGAGTTTAATTCTAAGATTAAACCTTCGTTACCGTTTGTTTCGATGAAAGTTAAACCTTCAGCAGCGATGCGGTCTGCTTTTTTAGCAGCTTTCGCAATACCTTTTTCACGTAAGAAGTCAATTGCTTTCTCCATGTCGCCATTAGTTTCAGTTAAAGCTTTTTTGCAGTCCATCATACCTGCGCCAGTTTTTCCGCGAAGTTCTTTTACCATTTGTGCAGTGATTGCCATATTTTTCATCCTCCTAAAATATGTATTTATACCTTTTATAAAGGTGTTTATACCTTAAAAAAGGTGATAAAAGGCCGAACCCCTTATCACCTTTCCAAATTTGTTACGCAGTAACAGTTTCTTCACCTTGTTTTGTTTCAAGGATCGCGTCTGCCATTTTAGATGTAAGAAGTTTTACAGCACGAATTGCATCATCGTTTGCTGGAATAACGTGATCGATTTCGTCCGGATCACAGTTTGTATCAACGATACCGATGATTGGAATGTGTAATTTGCGTGCTTCAGCAACTGCAATACGCTCTTTACGAGGGTCTACTATGAATAATGCACTTGGAAGACCTTTCATATCTTTAATACCGCCTAAGAATTTCTCAAGACGCTCTAACTCTTTTTTAAGTTGAACAACTTCTTTCTTAGGAAGTACTTCGAAAGTACCATCTTCTTGCATTCTTTCGATATCTTTAAGACGCTTGATACGTTTTTGGATTGTTTGGAAGTTTGTTAAAGTTCCACCTAACCAACGTTGGTTAACGAAGTACATACCAGCACGAGTTGCTTCTTCTTTAATAGCTTCTTGTGCTTGTTTTTTAGTACCTACGAATAAGATGTCTCCGCCTTCAGCAGCGATGTCACGCATCGTGCGGTAAGCTTCCTCAACTTTTTTCACAGTTTTTTGTAAGTCGATGATGTAGATACCGTTACGCTCTGTGAAGATGTAACGCTTCATTTTTGGGTTCCAACGACGAGTTTGATGTCCGAAATGAACACCAGCTTCAAGCAATTGTTTCATAGAAATTACTGACATAATTTAGTTCCTCCTAAATGGTTTTTGATATCCTCCGTTTACTTCGTCTCTAAGCGAAACTACGAACGTAGCACCAACACTTAAATCAGTAAACGTGTGTACTTTGTACTGACACCACTGCTTACTATATCATACTGAAATATTACAATCAAGTCGAAAATGCGAACAATGTAAAACTTTCTTTTTTTCACGCTCAAATTCTAGTATTACCAACCTTCAATTCCTTTAAGCAAGGAATTGAAGGTTAATTAATAGTTTTCTAATGAACGTTGTCATGACGCCTTACGTAAGCAAAATCATTCTCTTAAAAAAAACAAAAAACTCTCCTCAACCGAGGAGAGTTTTTTTATAAATTAGTTTGTTTTCAATTTAGCAAGTTCCTGTAGAAACTTGTCGTTTAGCACTTTAATGTATGTTCCTTTCATACCTAAAGAGCGAGACTCAATAACACCAGCACTTTCTAATTTACGTAGTGCATTTACGATTACAGAACGAGTAATTCCTACGCGATCAGCAATTTTACTTGCAACAAGTAAACCTTCTGTTCCGTTTAATTCTTCGAAGATATGCTCGATTGCTTCTAACTCACTGTAAGATAATGAGCTAATCGCCATTTGAACAACAGCTTTACTACGTGCTTCCTCTTCGATTTCTTCTGCTTTTTCACGTAAGATTTCCATACCTACTACAGTTGAGCTGTATTCAGCAAGAATTAAATCATCGTCTAAGAACTCTTGACCAAGACGAGCTAATACTAGTGTACCTAGACGCTCACCGCCACCAACGATTGGTACGATTGTAGTTAAACCTTGACCGAATAATTCTCTATTTTCTACTGGGAATGCTGTGTAGTCACTATCCACACCTAAATTTGAAGATGTTTCTGTAACATGGAATAAGCTTTGCGTATACTCTTCTGGGAATTGACGCTCTGCAAGCATGTGCTTCATACGTTCGTTCTCGATTTGTTGGTGAATCGCATATCCTAATAATTTACCGCGACGACTTACAACGAACACGTTCGCTTCAATTACTTCACACATTGTGTCAGACATCTCTCTAAAGTTTACAGGCTTTCCTGCTGCGCTCTGTAATAACGCATTTAATTTTCTCGTTTTTGCTAATAATTCCATTTCAAAATTTCCTCCTACATGTTACTTACATATTTTTTCATCACTTGGAAACTAGGGCGAGTCACCTGATGACACTATTACAAAATAAACTGGCTCACATCTTTATTTTTAGCTATTGTCGCTAATTTTTCCTCAACATATTGAGGTGTTATCGTTATTTTCTCTAACGTAATTTCAGATGCCTCAAACGATAAATCTTCAAGGAGCTTCTCCATAACAGTATGAAGTCTTCTCGCTCCAATATTATCTGTATCCTGATTAACTTGATAAGCAATCTCAGCAATCTTACGAATAGCTTCGTCTGAAAATTCAATTTCTATACCTTCAGTCGCTAATAACGCCATGTACTGTTTAATTAGCGCATTGTCAGGCTCGATTAATATTTTAACAAAATCATCCGCCGATAATTTTGTTAATTCTACTCGAATCGGAAATCTCCCTTGCAATTCCGGAATTAAATCCGACGGTTTAGACATATGGAACGCTCCAGCTGCAACAAATAAAATATAATCCGTTTTTACTGACCCGTATTTTGTTGCTACATTCGATCCTTCTACAATCGGTAAAATGTCACGTTGCACACCTTCACGCGATACATCTACGCTATTCGACTGCTTACCAGCAATTTTGTCAATTTCATCGATAAAAATAATCCCGAGCTGTTCAGCACGATAAACAGCCTCTTGTGTAACTTCATCCATATCAATTAAGCGCTGTGCCTCTTCATTTGTCAAGAGTTTTCTTGCTTCTTTTACAGAAAGTTTACGTTTTTTCGTTTTTTTCGGCATGATACTTCCTAGTGCATCTTGGAAATTCATTCCCATTTGCTCCATGCCAGTTCCTTGCAACATATCAAACATAGAAGACTGTTGTTCCGTCACTTCGATCGATATCACTTCATCTTCAAGAAGGCCTGCCGCAAGCTTTCTTTCCACATCTTGACGTTTCTTTTCGATTTCATCATCTTCCTCTACATCAGATGTTTGGTTTGAATTTTGATTACCACCAAAAAGCATTTCTAATGGATTTTTAAATCCAGATTGTTTCTCCGGACTCGGCACTAAAATTTCAACAAGACGTTGATTCGCTTGCTCTTCTGCTTTATCTTGAACTTTAACTACCATTTCCTCTTTCACAATGCGAACGGACGTTTCAACAAGATCGCGGACCATCGACTCTACATCTCGACCCACATATCCAACTTCTGTGAATTTCGTCGCTTCAACCTTAATAAAAGGTGCTCCAACGAGTTTCGCCATTCGCCGTGCTACCTCTGTTTTACCAACACCTGTCGGTCCAATCATTAAAATATTTTTAGGTGCAATTTCATCACGTAAATTTTCAACTAATTTACTGCGACGGTATCGATTTCGTAGAGCTACAGCAACCGCTTTCTTTGCATCTTTTTGACCGATGATGTATTGATCTAATTTTTCCACAATTTGACGCGGAGTAAAATGTAAATGCATATAAAATGCCTCCCTTACGATTCTACAATTCTTCAACAATTATGTTATGGTTCGTATAAACACAAATATCGCCTGCAATTTCTAAACTGGCCTTCGCAATTTGTTTCGCTGTTAAATGTTCACTTGCATGTTGCTTTAAAGCACGACCAGCAGCAAGTGCATAATGTCCGCCTGAACCAATTGCTAAAATACCATCATCTGGTTCAATCACTTCTCCTGTACCTGAAACAAGGAGCATCGTTGTTTTATCCATGACAATGAGCATTGCTTCTAGCTGACGTAGCATTTTATCACCACGCCATTGTTTCGCCATCTCAACTGCAGCGCGCTGCAAGTTGCCATTATACTCTTCTAATTTCCCTTCAAACATTTCAAAAAGAGTAAATGCATCAGCAACTGATCCTGCAAAACCAGCTAAAACTTTCCCTTGGAAAAGTTTGCGAACTTTGCGAGCTGTATGTTTCATTACAACAGCATTCCCCATCGTTACCTGACCATCTCCAGCCATTGCACATTCTCCATTATGATGAACTGCAAATATCGTTGTAGCGTGGAAATTTCCCATAGAAAAAACTCCTTTATATGTTTTTATAGCCTTAAAAGCAATTTATGCCCGCGGGTGATGCTTCATGTACACAGAACGCAATCTTTCTTTAGAGACATGCGTATAAATTTGTGTCGTTGACAAATTCTCATGACCTAATAGCTCCTGCACAGTACGTAAATCCGCTCCTTCATCCAACATATGTGTAGCAAATGTATGCCTTAACATATGGGGACTTATCCGCATTGTAAGTGAAGCTTTCTTAATGAGTTCGTTCAAAACATAACGTACACCCTGATCTGTTAACGGCTTACCTTTCGCATTTAAAAATACCATATGAGATTGTTCTTCAGTCTTTTGAGCTAACTGTTTTCTCCCGTTCTCTATATAAGTAATTAAAGCATCTTGTGCATAGCTTCCGAACGGAATATATCTTTGTTTTTTCCCTTTTCCCATCACTAAAATTGTTCCCACTGCAAAGTCAATGTCGGTAAGTTGCAAATTAACGCATTCGCTTACACGAATCCCAGTTGCATACATCAACTCTAATAAAGCTTGATTCCTTTGACCTAATGGCGCCCCTGTATCAGAAACTTCAAACAATTCCTCTAACTCTTCAGCATATAAAAACTTTGGGATTGACAATTCTTTCTTGGGAAGTGATGCAAGTGCAAACGGATTATCTTTTTGATAACCTTCACGCATCAAAAAACGATATAAACTTCGTAAGCTTGATACTTTCCTTGCGACAGATTTACGGGCTAACTTCTGATCGTGCAACGTCGTCAAGTATAAACGAACATCCGCGTATGTAACATCTAAAAAAGAGGATATGCCTTCTCGCTCCATAAATTGCACAAAATGTTCTAAATCATTTTGATAACTTGCAATTGTATATTTTGAATAATTTCTTTCAATTTGTAAATATCCAACGAATAATTGTAACAAATTCTTCACATTCACATCCATATAACTCACCTCAATAAAGGCTACTAAATCGTATCACAACTTAGTAGCCTTTGCAAGAAATTTAATTAAATATTTACAAAATTTTGAATTGTTTCCAAAGCGCGTGTAGCATATGCTTCATTTCGCTCTTGTTTCTTTTTAATTTTCTTCTCTAACGGTGTAAATAAACCGAAGTTTGCATTCATTGGCTGGAAGTTTTTCGCATTTGTCGCAGTAATATAATTTGCCATACTTCCCATTGCAGTTACAGGTGGTAATACAACTGGCTCTTCACCTTGTACAAGTCGAGCAGCGTTAATACCCGCTAATAATCCTGATGCTGCTGATTCAACATAACCCTCTACCCCAGTCATTTGACCAGCGAAGAATAAATCATCACGTTGTTTATATTGATATGTTGGACGAAGCAAATTAGGCGAATTAATAAACGTATTACGATGCATTACACCATAACGTACAATCTCTGCGTTTTCTAGTCCTGGAATTAGCTGTAACACTTCTTTTTGTGGCCCCCACTTTAAATGTGTTTGGAAGCCTACAATATTGTATAATGTTCCTGCTGCATCATCTTGACGTAACTGAACAACCGCATACGGTGTTTTCCCTGTTTTCGGATCTTCTAACCCAACAGGCTTCATCGGTCCAAATACTAACGTCTGTCTTCCTCTACTTGCCATAACTTCTACTGGCATACAACCTTCAAAGAAAATTTCTTTTTCAAATTCTTTTAAAGGCACTGTCTCAGCAGCAATTAAAGCCTCATAAAAACGATCAAACTCTTCTTCTGTCATTGGACAGTTTAAATATGCCGCTTCACCTTTATCATAACGAGATTTTAAATATACTTTATTCATGTCAATGCTGTCTTTCTCAACGATTGGCGCTGCAGCATCATAAAAATAAAAATAATCTTCACCTGTTAGTTTTTTTAATTGTGCAGAAAGATCCGGAGACGTAAGTGGACCTGTCGCAATAACAGTTGGCCCCTCTGGAATTTCAGTGATTTCCTCATTCATTACAGTTACGTTCGGATGATTTTTCACATATTCAGTCACTTTCGCCGCGAATTCATGACGATCTACAGCTAAAGCACCTCCTGCTGGTACAGAGCACTCATCAGCTGCACGAATAATGACAGAATCCATTAGGCGCATTTCTTCTTTAATAACACCGACAGCATTTGTTAATGTGTTTGCGCGAAGTGAGTTACTACATACTAATTCAGCAAATTTATCTGTATGATGAGCTGGTGTTTGCCTTACTGGTCTCATTTCATATAATTTTACTTGGACACCACGCTTTGCAATTTGGTAAGCTGCTTCGCTTCCTGCAAGACCTGCGCCAATGACGTTTACTACTTGTGTTGTCATATATATCACCTTTCCTTTTCTTCCCGAAAAAAATGTGAGCAGTTACGCTCACATTTGTTGTTCTTCTTCATAATCACACGAAACACATTGTACTTGCACGCCTTTTTTCAACTTTTTCTCTACGAGCATACTTTCACACTTCGGACATTTACGACCAATCGGCTTGTCCCAAGATACAAAGTCACATTCTGGATACGTACCGCATCCATAGAAAAGGCGTTTCTTTTTATTACTACGGCGTTCAATAATTTGCCCTTTATCACACTTCGGACAAGTAACACCGATTTCTTTTACAATCGGTTTTGTATTACGACATTCCGGGAAATTCGAACAAGCCATAAACTTCCCATATTTACCCATTTTAAAGACCATCGGGTGACTACATAATTCACAGTCTTCCCCAGCTGGTTCATCTTTAATTTCCACTTCACGCATTTCTTTTTCCGCTTTTTCTAAGCGCGGTTCAAATCCTACGTAGAAATCATCAACAATTTTCACCCAATTTGCATTTCCTTCTTCTACTTCATCAAGGCTTTGCTCCATATTGGCAGTAAATTCAATGTTAATAATTTCTGGGAAAAACTCTAAAATAAGTTCGATTACTATTCCACCAAGCTCAGTCGGAACGAAGCGTTTATTATCTAAAGCAACGTATCCTCGTTTTTGGATTGTTTCAAGTGTCGGTACATAAGTAGACGGTCTCCCAATTCCAAGCTCTTCAAGTGTTCTTACTAGACGAGCCTCTGTATAACGCGGCGGAGGCTGTGTGTAATGTTGCTTCGGTTCTATATCTTTTGAAAATACAGTTTCACCTACTTCTAAAGGTGGCAACATCTTATCCTTTTCTTCCGCACCATCATCTTTCGACTCTACGTACACTTTCATAAATCCTGGGAACTTTACAACTGATCCACTTGCACGGAACTGAACATTGTTATTAATGAGTTTCGCTGTAACAGTATCCATTATAGCAGATGCCATTTGACTTGCAACAAATCGCTCCCAAATCAGTTTATACAAACGGAGTTGATCACGACTTAAGAAACTTTTTAGTTCCTCTGGCTTTCTCATTACCGAAGTAGGACGAATCGCCTCATGCGCATCTTGTGCTTTCGACTTTTTCGTTTCTTTCTTCTTCTCTGTTCCTATGTATTCCGCACCAAACGCCTCAGTAATGTAATCACGAGCCTCTGTTTGAGCTGTTTCTGAGATACGTGTTGAATCAGTTCTCATATACGTAATAAGACCTACAGTCCCTTGTTTTCCAAGATCCATCCCTTCATACAGCTGCTGTGCAAGCATCATTGTTTTCTTTGCTCGCATATTTAACTTACGCGCTGCCTCTTGTTGCAAGGAAGATGTTGTAAACGGTAATGCAGGGTTACGCTTTCGCTCTTTTCGCGTTACATTTTCAACCGAAAACGCATTGTCTTTCATCTTTTCGATTATTTCGTTCACTTGTGCTTCGTTCGTTAATTGAACTTTTTCACCATCTACGCCGTAAAAGCTTGCTTCAAATGTGTCTTTCCCTTTCACAAATTCTGTTTTAATTGTCCAGAATTCTTCAGGTTCAAAACTTTGAATTTCTTTTTCACGTTCGATGATTAAACGAACTGCTACAGATTGTACGCGTCCTGCACTTAATCCTTTTTTTACTTTCTTCCATAATAAAGGACTAATATTGTAGCCAACAAGACGATCGAGTATACGCCTTGCCTGTTGTGCATCTACTAAATCCATATTAATTGCACGAGGATATTTAAATGATTCTTTTATTGCATCTTTTGTAATCTCATTAAATACAACTCGGCAATCTGATTCAACGTCCACATTTAACGTATTTGCTAAATGCCAAGCAATTGCTTCTCCTTCACGATCCGGATCGGCCGCGAGATAGACTTTCTTTGCTTTTTTTGCCGCTGATTTTAAATCTTTTAAAACGGGACCCTTACCACGAATGGTAATATACTTCGGGGTGAAGTTATTCTTTACTTCTATCCCCATTTGGCTTTTAGGTAAATCGCGGACATGTCCCATGGACGCGACGACTTTGTATTTTTTCCCTAAATATTTTTCAATGGTCTTCGCCTTAGAAGGCGACTCCACGATTACGAGGTAATCTGACATGCTAGTGCCTCCTTAAGAGGTGGATTCAAGTCTTCATCAATCTTATTGATTTCTCTTGTTTTTGTCAATCAAGAATGAATATACCATACAGCGACAATCTACCATTTGTCAATAATTGTTTAATAAAAACATGAAAATATATGGTTAATTTAAAATTTCTTCAAGGATATCCTCCGCATTTCTTACTAGCTTTGCGCCTTGTTGAATTAGATGATTCGTTCCCGCTACACTCTCTATAAATATAGGTCCAGGAAGCGCAAACACCTCTCTATTTTGTTCTAATGCAAGGTCTGCAGTAATAAGGGATCCACTTCTCGTTTTTGCTTCTACAACTAAAACACCTTTACTTATACCGCTAATAATTCGATTTCTTTTTGGGAAATACCATTTTTTCGGCACATAATGAGGCGGATACTCTGTCGATAACAATATATAATCTTTCCACGTGTCATATAAACCTCTATTCTCCTTTGGATACATATAAGATAATCCGTGTCCTAATATTGCAATAGTCGGGCAATGCTGCCTTACTGTAACTTCATGAGCAATTGTATCTATCCCTCTTGCAAACCCACTAACAATAAGCCATTCTTTTTCAAGTAAAGGTTGTAAAATAAACTTCACACTCTCCTTTCCATATAAAGACGGTTCTCTCGTTCCAACAATTGCTAATTTATTTATCTTGCCAAGAAAATCTCTCTCTCCTTTTCCGTATAAAACAAAAGGGGGATCTTGTATTTCCTGCAATAGTTGCGGATAATCCTCATCCCATATGGTTATATAAAATATTCGATTTTTTTCTAAATAGGATACATATTGCTTTAGATTTGAAGTCTGAAGGAAATTTACTAGTTCTGAAGATTTTTTCGGGGATATTCCAGCGTAATATTCAAATTGTTTCGGACTAAAAGTGTATACTCCCTTCAGTTCTGGATCAACATATAGTAGTCTCTCCATCGCCTTCCAATGATCCGCCAACATGTAATGAAGGTGCAATAAACGTTCTCTTTTCATCTCAATTCTCCTTACCCATAATTTTTATTATGTAAACAAAAAATGTGTAAAAAGACACCCTCTAATAAGAAGGTGTCTTTCAAAAAGATTAGTAGTTTTTGCAAGTCTCAAATAATCCCTTTTCTTTTAAAACAGAGATTAATGTTTCACCCATAACAGCTGGTGTTTCCGCTACTTTAATACCACAAGCTTCCATTGTTTTAATCTTTTCAGCAGCAGTTCCTTTGCCGCCAGAAATAATCGCCCCAGCATGACCCATACGTTTGCCTTCAGGCGCAGTTTGACCGCCAATGAAGCCTACAACTGGTTTTGTCATATTAGCTTGTACCCACTCAGCTGCCTCTTCTTCTGCCGTACCGCCGATTTCACCAATCATAATTACAGCATGCGTTTCTTCATCTTCATTAAATGCTTTTAACGCATCAATAAAGTCCGTACCATTAACAGGGTCTCCGCCGATACCTACAGCAGTAGATTGGCCAATACCTTCTTGTGTTAACTGATGTACAGCTTCATACGTTAATGTACCAGAGCGAGATACGATACCAACATGACCTTTTTTGTGAATATATCCTGGCATAATACCAATTTTACATTCGTCAGGTGTAATAACACCAGGGCAGTTTGGTCCAAGTAAACGTGTATGTTTACCCGCCATATATCTCTTAACGTTTACCATATCTAATACAGGGATTCCTTCAGTAATACATACTACTAAATCAATCTTTGCATCAACAGCTTCCATAATTGCATCAGCCGCAAAAGCGGGTGGAACGTATACAACTGAAGCGTTTGCGCCTGTTGCTTTCACAGCATCTTCTACTGTATCAAATACTGGTACGCCTTCAATATCAGTGCCACCTTTACCTGGTGTTACACCACCTACAATTTTCGTACCGTATTCAATCATTTGCTTTGTATGGAATAACCCTTGAGAACCTGTAATACCTTGAACAATAACTTTTGTATCTTTATTAACTAATACGCTCATTTTTCTCCCCCGCTTTCTATTAGCCCACTAGTGAAACAATTTTTTGTGCACCGTCTGCCATAGATTCTGCTGCAACAATATTTAAACCAGACTCATTTAAAATTTTCTTTCCTAACTCTACGTTTGTACCTTCAAGACGTACAACTAAAGGCAACTCAAGACCTACCTGCTTCGTTGCTTCAATAACACCTTCTGCGATAACATCACACTTCATAATGCCACCAAAAATGTTAACGAAGATACCTTTTACATTTTTGTCAGAAAGGATAATTTTGAATGCTTCTGTAACTTTTTCAGCTGTTGCGCCGCCACCAACATCTAAGAAGTTAGCTGGGTCACCATGGTAATGTTTAATGATATCCATTGTAGCCATTGCTAAACCTGCACCATTAACCATACAACCGATATTTCCATCTAAAGGAATGTAGTTTAAGTCATATTTAGAAGCTTCAATTTCTTTTGAATCTTCTTCTTCAAGGTCACGAAGTTCTAAAATATCTTTATTGCGATATAACGCATTAGAATCAAAGTTTAATTTTGCATCTAACGCCATAACTTTACCGTCACCTGTTGTAACAAGTGGATTAATCTCAGCGATAGAGCAATCTTTTTCGATAAACGCACTGTATAAGCCCATCATAAACTTCACAGCTTGTCCTACAAGTTCTTTTGGAATATTGATGTTAAACGCGATTCGACGCGCTTGGAAACCTTGTAAACCTACTGCTGGATCAATATATTCTTTAAAGATTTTTTCAGGCGTTTTTTCTGCTACTTCTTCAATTTCTGTTCCACCTTCTTCAGATGCCATTAAAACAACTTGAGAAGTTGCACGATCTAATACAAGACCTACATAATATTCTTTTTTAATATCGCAACCTTCTTCGATAAGTAAGCGTTTTACTTCCTTACCTTCAGGACCTGTTTGATGCGTCACAAGTGTAGTTCCTAAAATGCTTTCTGCATATGTACGAACTTCTTCTAAATTTTTCGCAACTTTTACACCGCCAGCTTTGCCGCGTCCACCAGCGTGAATTTGCGCTTTAACTACACACACTTCCGTTCCTAATTCTTTCGCTGCTTCTACAGCTTCTTCTACTGTAAATGCAACCTTCCCGTTCGGAACGCTAACCCCATAGCTTCTAAGGACTGCCTTACCTTGGTACTCATGGATATTCATGGTCCCATCCTCCCCTGTTTTCCTGTTTTACTCGAAAAGTTTTTTAATGTTTAAAAAACATTACATTGCCATTGTATAAGATGATTGGCACGCTGTCTACAATAAAGTGTCAGAAAACTGAAATCGCTTTATTCTTTTTCGAAAATAATAATGTTTATATACCAAAATAAAAAATAAGCTGTGAATATACAGCTTATTTTTGAATCATATCTTTAATTGGCGCAAATGATTTTCGATGTTCCTCTAATACTCCATGTACTTCAATCGCTTCTAAATGCTGTTTCGTCCCATATCCCATATGTTGTTCAAATCCATATGCAGGATACTTTCCTCCTAACTCTTTCATCATGCGATCTCTCGTCACTTTCGCAATAATAGATGCAGCTGAAATAGAGACACTTTTCGCATCACCTTTAATGATTGATGTTTGCGGAATTGATGTAGGAAGCTTCATCGCATCGATTAATAAATATTCTGGTGTACATGATAAATTAGCAACGGCATCTAACATCGCTTGCTTCGTCGCTTGATAAATATTTATTTCATCAATAACTTGTGGTGATACAATTCCCACTCCAATCGCAATTGCATGCTCTTTAATTTCATCATAAAAACGCTCACGTTTCGCTTCACTTAATTTTTTCGAGTCATTTAATCCTGGAATATAAAAATCTTCTGGAAGGACGACAGCCGCCGTCACAACAGGTCCTGCTAACGGCCCACGGCCCACTTCATCAATGCCAGCAATGTACGTGAGCCCTTTTTCACGTAACTCATTTTCGTACTTTGACATTTCTAGAAATTTTCCTCTTTCTTTTTGAGCTAACTCTTTTTGTTTATACCACTTCAAAATTAGTTTTTGAACACCTTTTCTCTCATCTTTCACTAACATTTGAAAACGCTCGTCTTCTTCACTCATAATTTCTTGCAGCAAACATCCCGCTTCTTGAATAGTCATTTTTTGCATTCATTTACACTCCTTTTAAACGTAACCAAAAAGAAAAGACGTACAAACGCACGTCTTATACTTCTTCTACTTTTTCTACATCTTCCACCTGCTCCGCAAACTCTTCTGGTGTTTCAAATGTCATTTTCCCAAATCTTCCACCACGAAGCTCACGAAGTATAAGCTCAGATGTTTTATCATAATCAATCATTCCGCCGCCCATTAAGCAACCTCTGTTTTTTCCAATTGCATCAAATAACTCCACAATTTCTTCTGGAATGTCATTTAACTTATATCGCTCTTTTAAACGTTCTGGATAATGTTTTTCCATAAAACGTAGTGCATAAATAGCTACATCCTGTAGATTTAATATAGAATCTTTAATTGCACCCGTCGTCGCTAAACGAAGACCAACTAATTCATCTTCAAATTTAGGCCACAAAATACCTGGTGTATCTAATAATTCCATTTCTTTCCCAACTTTAATCCACTGCTGAGCCGTTGTCACACCAGGACGATCTCCTGTTTTTGCTATATTTTTCTTCGCTAATTTATTAATCAGTGTAGATTTACCAACGTTTGGAATACCTACAATTAAAGCACGAATTGCTCTTGGTCTAATGCCTTTAGCAACCATTTTATCGAATTTTTCTTTGACAAGCACTTTACAAGCTGCTGCAATTTCTTTCATACCTTGTCCAGCTTGTGCATTAATTGAAATTGCTTTTTGACCTCTTTCATCAAAATATGCAATCCACTGCTTTGTAAGACGATCATCCGCCATATCCGCTTTATTTAAAACAACAAGCCTTGGTTTATGCGTAATAATTTCATCAATCATTGGATTACGAGAAGATAAAGGTAATCGAGCATCTACAAGCTCAATTACAACATCAATTAACTTTAATTTTTCTGTTACTTGGCGTCTAGCCTTTGCCATATGTCCCGGGAACCATTGGATTACCATGTTGCCACCTTCTTTTTCTTTTATTTCACAATACGTGCATCTTTTAACGGCCAATATAGCATATTTGCTTTACCAATCACTTGGTCCATTGAAATTGTACCAATCGAACGGCTATCTTTACTAAAACGACGATTATCGCCTAAAACAAATAATTGACCTTCTGGAACAGTTTTCTTTCCTGTCATTTCTTCAAGAGTAAAATCATATGTAAGCGGTCCGTCAGCAAGTTGTTTTTTCTGCTTATCTAAATACGGCTCCTCATAAGGTTTCCCGTTAACATATAGTTTATCATTACGGTATTCGATTTCGTCGCCCGGCAGGCCAATAATACGCTTAATGTAATCTTTTTCTTCAGTCGCTCGGAATACAATAATATCAAAGCGTTTCGGATCACCTATGTGATAGCCAATTTTATTAACAATCATTCGATCACGGTCATGTAAAGTCGGCGACATCGATACACCATCTACGAGAATTGGGGCAAAGAAAAACTGTCTAATTACGCCCGCTAATACAACAGCAATCAAAATTGCTTTGATCCATTCCCAAAGTGAGCTCTTCTCTTTCTTCATGCTTTCCCCTCCACAGTTATGTAAGCTGCTCGTATTATACCAAAATTTCATATAGATTGGAAAAAGGGAGCTTGTGTATTTACAAGCTCCCATACATGTCTTATCGAATTTCTTTAATACGTGCTTTTTTACCGCGAAGGTTACGTAAGTAGTATAACTTAGCACGACGTACTTTACCACGGCGAAGTACTTCGATGTTCGCGATTCTTGGCGTGTGAACTGGGAATGTACGCTCAACACCTACACCGTAAGAAATCTTACGAACTGTGAATGTTTCACTGATTCCGCCACCACGACGTTTAATTACAACACCTTCGAAAAGCTGAATTCTTTCACGAGTTCCCTCAACTACTTTTACGTGTACACGTAAAGTGTCTCCAGGACGGAATGAAGGAAGGTCAGTTTTCAATTGGCCTTTTGTGATTTCTGTGATTAATTGTTGCATATTAAATTCTCTCCTTTAAACAGATGCTCTTATAAAGTCTTATTAAATTACAGCGGAACATCGTTAATACGGCTACTGATTTCAGTAGCACAAATGTTATAATAGCATATTGTTAGGACTGTTGCAATAGAAAATATATCAAGCCCTTATCGGTCTTCTTTAATCTGTTCCAGCCATTTCTCTTCTTGCTTAGATAATTCTCGTTCTTCCAGTAAATCCGGTCTACGTGTGTACGTACGACGTAGTGACTCTTTATGGCGCCATTCATCAATGTTTTTATGATTTCCTGACATTAGTACATCCGGTACCTTCATACCACGAAAATCAGCAGGACGTGTATAATGTGGGTGCTCTAACAAACCTGTGCTAAAAGAGTCTTCCACTTGTGACGTTTGATTCCCAAGCACTCCTGGCAAAAGACGTACAACACTGTCAGTGACTACCATAGAAGCCAATTCTCCACCCGTTAATACGTAATCCCCAATAGAAATCTCATCTGTTACAAGATGCTCACGAATTCGTTCATCGTATCCTTCATAATGGCCACATACAAAAATAACATGCTCTTCTCCAGCAAGCTCTTCTGCCTTCTTCTGCGTGAAACGCTCTCCTTGTGGACACATTAAGACGATTCTCGGCTTACGGTCTGTTTCCTTCGTTAACTCTTCTACCGCATCAAAGATAGGCTGCGGGGTTAATACCATACCAGCGCCCCCACCATACGGATAATCATCTACACTATTATGCTTACTAGTTGTATACTCACGGAAATTGACAACACGAAGCTCTACCGCTTCTTTTTCTTGTGCTTTCTTTAAAATTGAAGACCCAAATACACCCGTAAACATATCTGGAAACAATGTTAAAATGTCAATTTTCATTATAGTAGCCCTTCCATTACATGAATGGTTACTAATTTATTTTCAATGTTAACTTGAAGTACAACGTCATCAATATAAGGAATTAACAGATCTTGACCCTTTGGACGTTTAATCACCCAAACGTCATTCGCACCAGGAGATAGAATCTCTTTGATTGTCCCTAACGCTTCTCCTTCTTCCGTTACAACGTTGCAACCAATAATTTCATGGTAGTAGTATTCACCTTCAGCTAGTTCACCTAACTGCTCTTCTGGTACTTTTATTAAAGAACCTTTAAACTTCTCTGCTTCATCTACATTGTTGTATCCTTCAAATGTTAATAAATCAAATGTCTTATGTTGACGATGAGCAGTTACCTTCACTGTAAGATAGTCTGTACCTTTCTCATCCCATATGTATAACGTGTTCCCTACTTTATATCGCTCTTCTGGAAAATCAGTACGAGAAATAACACGAATTTCTCCTTTTACGCCATGAGTATTTACAATTTTCCCTACGTTAAACCATTTTGTCATAAATAGTATGTCACCCCTGGTTTCTATATAAATTAAGCATTTCCATTTCATATATGGAACATGCAATTTCTCTTTAAATGTTAAAAAAGGGAGAGGAAATAACTCCTCGCCCTTTTTACGTTTATTGAATTTCCAGTGTGACGTTCTCATCATTATGATGTCCCACTGAATACAAGAGCATTCGAATCGCTTTCGCAACTTTCCCTTGCTTTCCAATGACTTTTCCAACATCCTCAGGATGTACAGTTAATCGATACTTTATTTCTCCGTTGCAAAGTTCCTGTGTAACTTTTACATCTCCAGGATGATCCACAAGAGGTTTAACAATTGTCTCGACTAACATTTTCATTGTCATTGCCTCAATTACTTACCTTGTTTAGATAAGTGGAATTTCTCCATGATACCTTGGTTAGAGAAAAGGTTACGAACTGTATCAGACGGTTTAGCACCATTTCCTAACCATTTTAATGCTGCTTCTTCGTTGATCTTAACTTCCGCTGGTTGAGCAACCGGATTGTAAGTACCGATTTCCTCAATGAAACGTCCGTCACGAGGAGAACGAGAATCTGCAACAACTACACGATAGAAAGGAGTTTTTTTAGCTCCCATACGTTTTAAACGAATTTTAACTGCCATTTATAAAGCACCTCCGAATTTATTTAACACAGATAATTATATTAGCAAAAAGACTATTGCTTTGTAAAGTATTTTTTCTTAACAGAGCCATCTTTTTTCCTTACATGAATGGAAACTTCAATCCACCTAGTCCTTTTTTCTTACCTTTTTGCATTCCCGTCATCGTCTTCATCATTTTTTTCATATCATCAAATTGCTTGATTAGACGATTGATTTCTTGTACCGTTGTACCGCTACCTTTGGCAATGCGCTTTTTACGACTAGCATTGATTATTTCCGGTTGTTCTCGTTCTACTTTAGTCATAGAACGAATAATTGCCTCAATATGCCCAATTTGTTTTTCATCAACTTGTGCATTTTTCAGCCCTTTAATTTTATTTGCACCAGGAAGCATTCCTAACAATTCGTCAAGCGGTCCAAGTTGACGCACTTGTCCAAGTTGTTCTAGGAAATCGTCAAGCGTAAACGAAAGCGTACGCATTTTTTGCTCAAGTTCTTTTGCTTTCTCTTCATCAACTGTAGCTTGCGCTTTTTCAATTAATGTTAAGACGTCACCCATCCCTAAAATACGGGATGCCATACGTTCTGGATGGAACGCTTCAATTGCATCTAGTTTTTCACCCATACCAGCAAATTTAATTGGTGTATTTGTTACAGCCTTAATAGATAATGCCGCACCACCGCGCGTATCACCATCTAATTTCGTTAATACAACACCTGTTAATCCTAACTGTTCATGGAAACTTTGTGCTACATTTACCGCGTCTTGTCCTGTCATCGCATCGACAACAAGGAAAATTTCATCCGGTTTCGCAACTTCTTTGACTTTCGCTAATTCATCCATTAGTTCTTCATCAATATGCAGGCGACCCGCTGTATCGATTAAAACATAATCGTGATGATCTTCTTTTGCTTTCGCAATCGCTTGTTTCGCAATTTCAACCGGACTTACTTGATCTCCTAAGGAGAAAACAGGCATGTCCAATTGCTTCCCTAATGTTTCAAGCTGTTTAATTGCTGCTGGACGGTAAATATCCGCTGCAACAAGCATCGGTTTACGATTATGCTTTTTTCGAAGCAAATTCGCAAGCTTACCTGTCGTCGTTGTTTTACCCGCACCTTGCAGACCAACCATCATTATAACAGTAGGTGGCTTATTAGCAACAGCAATTTTGCTTTGCTCTCCGCCCATAAGTTCTGTAAGTTCTTCCTGTACGATTTTAATTACTTGTTGTCCAGGTGTCAAACTTTTCATTACATCTTGTCCGACAGCACGCTCAGACACACGCTTTATAAAATCTTTTACTACTTTAAAGTTAACATCCGCTTCTAAAAGAGCTAGACGAACTTCTCTCATCATTTCTTTCACATCGGCTTCAGAAACTTTTCCTTTGCCGCGGATTTTTTGCATTGTCTGTTGAAGTCGGTCGGCTAATCCTTCAAATGCCATATTGCCGCCCTCCTAATCTAATTTTTCGATAGCTTCAACAACTTGTTTCATTTCTTCATACACATGCTCTTCTTCGCTGATTAGCTGTTTTAGCTTTGCAACAAGTCGCTGTCGCTCTTGAAACTTTTGAAGTAATACTAATTTATCTTCATATTCTTCAAGCATCGCTTCAGTCCGTTTAATGTTATCATACACGGCTTGGCGACTTACATCAAATTCTTCCGCAATTTCACCAAGAGATAAATCATCTAGATAATAAAGCGACATATAACTTCTTTGTTTTTGCGTTAACAACGATTGATAAAAATCAAATAAATAATTCATTCTCGTTGTTTTCTCGAGCATGTTGGATCATCCTTTGTTAAGTGATTTCCCTTTACATGATTTAGTTTACATGGAGTACAAAAGAGTGTCAAGTTTTTTTCTTAACATCACATATTTTTATAGAAAAAGAAGCGGAAATACCGCTTCTTTCACTTACACTTCTTCTGTTTCTACTAAGTTCGCAAACAAACCATAAACATATTGTTCTGGATCAAACTGCTGCAGATCATCCATTTGCTCTCCTAGCCCAACAAATTTCACCGGAACATCCATTTCGTTACGAATCGCTAAGACGATACCACCTTTAGCAGTTCCATCTAACTTCGTTAAAACAATACCAGTAACATTTGTTGCTTCACGGAATGTTTTCGCTTGGCTTAAGCCATTTTGTCCTGTTGTTGCATCAATAACTAGTAATACTTCATGAGGAGCCCCTGGTACTTCACGCTCAATTACGCGCTTCACTTTCTCTAACTCTTTCATTAAGTTTACTTTATTTTGTAAACGTCCTGCTGTATCACATAGTAATACATCCACTTTACGGGCCTTTGCCGCTTGTACAGCATCATACATAACCGCCGCTGGGTCAGATCCTGATCCTTGTTTAATTACTTCTACACCAACACGATCGCCCCATACTTCTAATTGTTCAATCGCCCCAGCACGGAATGTATCTCCTGCCGCCAATAGGACAGACTTACCTTCTGATTTAAATTTATGTGCAAGCTTACCAATCGTCGTCGTTTTCCCCACACCATTAACACCAACAAATAAAACTACCGTTAATTGATCCTCTTGTATATTAACTTCATTACTAAAGTCGCTGTCACCTTTGTAAATTCCCACTAGCTTTTCAGAAATAACAGCCTGTACTTCTTTCGGATCTTGAATGTTACGACGTTGCACTTCTTCTTTCAACTGATCAATTAATTCCATCACTGTCGAAACTCCGACATCCGCACTAATTAAAATTTCTTCTAATTCCTCAAAGAAATCTTCGTCTATTTTACGGTAACGGTACACTAAGTCATTTACTTTATCAGCAAATGAATTTCTCGTTTTTTCTAATCCTTGTTTAAACTTCTCTGTTACCGTATCCGTTTGTTTTGAAATTTTTTCTTTTAATTTTTTTAAAAAACTCATACTTCCCATCCTTCCTATCTACTTGCAACAAGTTCTTCGCCATCATCTAAACGAACAGAAACAAGCTTCGATACCCCTGATTCTTGCATTGTGACACCGTACAATACATCAGACTCTTCCATTGTACCTTTTCGGTGTGTAATTACAATAAACTGTGTTTCATCACTAAATTTCTTTAAATACTGCGCAAAACGAGCAACGTTTGCCTCATCAAGAGCTGCTTCTACTTCATCTAGTACACAGAATGGAACTGGGCGTACTTTTAAAATACCAAATAAGAGCGCAATTGCCGTTAAAGCACGCTCTCCCCCTGAAAGTAAACCTAAGTTTTGTAGTTTCTTTCCTGGTGGTTGCGCTACAATGTCAATACCAGTATTTAGTAAATCTTCTGGATTTGTCATTACTAAATCCGCTCTTCCACCTCCGAATAGTTCAGAGAATACATATTGAAACTCTGTTCGAATCCCTTCGAACGTAGTAGAAAAGCGTTTTTTCATCTCTTCATCCATTTCCATAATAAGTTGATGCAATGTCGATTTCGCTTCTTCTAGGTCATCTCTTTGCTCTAATAAGAATGTATGGCGCTCTGCTACACGTTCATATTCATCAATTGCCCCTAAATTTACTGCGCCTAACTCTTCGATGGATAGTTTAATTAGTTTCACCTTTTTACGTGCATCTTCTGCCGGCATCATCATTGTATACTTAAGTTTTGCTGCTTCAAATGAAATAGTATATGTTTCACGTAAATGTTGCAATCTATTTTCCAGCTCTACATCAAGTCGGTTAATTTTCACTTCTTGATCTTTCAGCATCTCAAGAATATATTTATGTTTACCTATTGTTTCTTTCGCACCGCGCTCTAAATGCTCGACTCTTTCTTGCAATGATACGCGTTGTTCACGACGAGAACGAATTAACTCCGAAGTTTGATTACGATCATACGCTTTCTTCTCAATCATATTCGTAATTTGTTCTTCGCCACTTGAATTAGATGTCATCTCTTGCTTTAAGAACGCTAAATCTTCCTTCGTTTTTACAAGCGTCGCATCAGTCTCTTCTTTTTCCTTCGTCAATCGTTCGACTTTTTCTTTTTGATTAGACAAACGTTGTTGTTGTTCAGCAGCTTGTACTTTTAGCTCCGTCATTTCCTTCTGAACTTTTTCTTTTGAAGAATGTTGTTCACTTTTTTGTTTCGTTAAAACGACGATTTTGCTATCTAATTCCCCAATCTCTGCTTGAAGAGTCGCTAAAATCTTTTCTAACTCTTCTTTACGCCCTTGCATTTTTACTTGATCTTGTAAAAATCCTTCAATCTCTAAATCGTAAATCGATAAACGATCATTAATACGATGTTCATCTAATTCTAAACGATTAATTTCTTCTCTTAGCTTCTGTTCATCTACACGTTCGGTCTCTACACCTTGGCGTAGCTCTCGTATTTGTACTTCTTTTTCTTGAATCTCTTGCTTTACTGCTTTAACAAAGTTTTCTAGCTTCGTTGTTTTTTCTTCCATGTCAGTTAGTTTTTTAGTCCACTCTTCAAGTTCACGTTGACGTCCCAATAAAGAGGATTTCGCCTGTTTTACAGCTCCACCCGTCATAGAACCACCCGGATTCACTACGTCACCTTCGAGTGTTACAATACGATAGCGGTATTGCAGTTGTTTCGCTAACTCATTTGCTCCGCGTAAATCTTTCGCAACAACAACAGTACCTAATAAACTGGAAACTACATTCTCATATTTATTATTGTACTGCACAAGTTCTGCCGCTACACCGACAAACGATGGATGCTGATTCACAATGCGTAATTGATCAAATGATAGCGATCGGCTTTTAATAACAGCTTGAGGTAAAAACGTTGCACGGCCATGTTTATTTTGCTTTAAAAATGCAATTGCATTACGAGCATGTTCTTCTGTTTGTACTACGATATGTTGCATCGCTGCCCCAAGGGCGATTTCCATTGCGATTTCATATTCTTTCGGCACAGTCAGAAGTTCTGCAACAGCTCCCTCAATACCTTGTAGCCTATTTTCTCTAGCCTTTAATACTTCACGTACCCCTTGATAGAAGCCAGAATAGTCCTCTTGCATCTCTTCTAACATTTCTTTCCGAGAGCGCGCCTGTTGCACAAATTGATACGCTTGATACAGTTTCGTTTCATTTTCACTATACTGTGACTTACATTTCCCAAGTGCCGTTTCTGTCTTCTGTATGTTAGAAATAATGCCAGCTATTTTCTCTCTCGCTTGCTCATAACTTTCTACAAGTTTCGCCTTTTTCGCTGTAATTCCCACACGCATCTGTACATACTTTTCATTTTCTTCATCAAGTCGTTCGTTTTTAGAGTTTTGCTGTTTTGATTGTTCTTCAATCATAGATAATTCATTACGAAGACTTGCTTGTTGATTTAAAAGTTCAATATAGTCACCTTTTAAATTCTCAATTTGTTCCTCTAAATTCTCAGCAAAAGTCGCAAGTAATTGCTCGTTATCATGCAATTTCTTCTCCAATTCTTTTACTTGATTCACAAATTGCATTAACGCTTCTGTACTTGTTTCAATTTCGTCATCATAACTTGTAGCTTTCTCTGTTAACTCAACAATTAGCTTTTCAAGCTGCGCACAATGCGTCGTTGCATTTTGCTTCCTTTCCTTTAACAGCTCGCGTTGCCCTTCTAGTTTTTCTAGTTCTTTACTAGACAGAAGGAGAACTTCTTGTAAGGAATTTACAGATTCATCAACGGCTTGTAATTGCCCGCGTAATTCCTCAAGCTCTTCTTCACTTTTTTGTAAGTTCGCCGACATTTTAGCTTCTTCATCTTTATTATGCCCAAATTGATTTCGAAGCGCTTCCCACTTTTCATGTAATTCTTCAATTTCATGTACAATAAGCGCAGCTTCTACTTTCTCTAATTCTTCTTTTTTCTCAAGATAATCTTTCGCAATAGAAGCTTGTCTTTCTAGTGGTTCTACTTGACTACTTAATTCGTGAATAATATCTTGTACACGATTTAAGTTTTCTTGTGTTTCCGCCAATTTCCCTTCAGCTTTCTTTTTACGAAGTTTGTATTTCAGCACACCCGCAGCTTCTTCAAATACACCACGACGTTCTTCTGATTTACTACTCAAAATCTCTTCGACTTTCCCCTGGCTAATAATTGAAAAAGCTTCTCTTCCCATACCAGAGTCCATAAATAAATCAATAATATCTTTCAATCTACAAGATTGTTTATTAATATAAAAATCACTATCACCCGAACGAGATACACGACGCGTTACACACACCTCGTTATATTCAATCGGTAAGCGTTGGTCTTCATTATTTAAAGTTAATGTAACTTCAGCAACATTAACCGCTCTTCTCGTATCACTGCCGGCAAAAATAATATCCTCCATCTTTGCACCGCGTAATGACTTTGCAGATTGTTCACCAAGTACCCAGCGAATTGCATCAGTAATATTACTTTTCCCGCTCCCGTTAGGTCCTACTACAGAAGTTACACCTGGAACAAAATCGACAGATACACGCTCAGCAAAAGATTTAAATCCTGCTATTTCTAATCTTTTTAAAAACACGAAAGGCCTTCCTCCTATTCTCCGTTGTTGTAAACGTTGTCTGTACGAAAACAAGCTACTATACGGATTTCCCACTCCTTTTATTTATAAATAAAAGGAAAGTTTCATTCTATGCATAAGGAATCCCCCTCATTCAAAGGGGGATTCCTTATGATTGTTCTTTTAATTTTTTCAATGCTTCTGCAGCAGCTTGTTGCTCTGCCTCTTTTTTTGACTTACCACTTCCAAGACCTAATGCCTCATTATTTAAAGTTACACGGGACACAAATTCTCGGTTGTGGGCCGGTCCTTTTTCTTGCAAAATTTGATACTCAACATTGCCACTACCATCACGCTGAATCAATTCTTGCAATTGACTCTTATAATCCATCACATGAGAAAAAGCACCTTCATTAATTTTTGGATATACAACTTCTTTTAAGTATCCCCAAACTGTTTCTAGCCCTTGATCAAGATAAAGGGCACCAATAAACGCTTCAAAGACATCCGCTAATAAAGCTGGTCGTTCACGTCCACCCGTCATTTCCTCACCTTTTCCTAATAAAACAAGGCTACCAAATGACATTTCGTTTGCAAAACGAACAAGAGATGGCTCACATACAATAGCTGCACGTAGTTTTGTTAACTCTCCTTCGCTCATTGTCGGATATTTTTGAAACAGATACTGTGATACAGTGAGTTCCAATACAGCATCGCCAAGAAATTCAAGACGCTCATTGTCCTCATGCGGTTTTTTTCGATGCTCATTCACATACGATGAATGCGTAAATGCTTGAATCAATAATTTTTCATCTGTAAACGTAATACCTATCTTTTCTTGAAATACTTTAAAAGCTTCACGATATTTTGTTTCGTATTTTTTTTCTCTATGTTTTCGGTACGGCATAGGTCCCTCCAGATATAAGCCGAGAAGCCCCGTTAAAAAACGGGACTTCACTTAAGCATTATAGATGACTCTCTATGTAAGTCACAGCATCGCCAACAGTAGCAATCTTTTCAGCATCTTCATCAGAAATTTCCATTTCGAATTCATCTTCTAATTGCATTACAAGTTCTACTACATCTAGGGAGTCTGCGCCCAAATCTTCTTTGAAGCTTGCAGCTGGTACTACTTCAGTTTCTTCTACTCCTAAACGATCAACGACAATTTTTGTTACACGCTCTAAAACATCTGCCATTTTATTCACCTCCCCTCAAATATTATATAAAATATTGTCCAAAAAAACTAGGTGAAATCGATTCTTTTATTACATTACCATACCGCCGTCAACATTTAACGTTTGACCTGTAACATATTTACTTTGATCAGAAGCGAAAAACGTTACAGTATTTGCGATATCTTGTGCTTCTCCAAACTGAGCCGCAGGAATTAATTTTAACATTTCTGCTTTTATATTTTCATCTAATACATCCGTCATATCAGTCGCAATAAACCCTGGAGCAATTGCATTTACAGTAATATTTCGGCTCGCTAATTCTTTTGCTGATGTTTTTGTTAATCCAATTACACCAGCTTTAGCAGCTACATAATTTGCTTGTCCTGGGTTTCCTGTTACCCCAACAACAGAAGCGATATTAATAATACGTCCATGACGTTGACGCATCATATAGCGCGATACTGCTTTCGTACATAAGAAAACACCTTTTAAGTTTGTATTAATAACTGTATCCCATTCTTCTTCTTTCATACGCATTAATAAATTATCTTTTGTTACACCAGCGTTATTTACAAGAATATCAACTTGTCCAAACGTATCTACAGTTTGTTTCACCATACTTGTAACATCATCAGCATTTGCAACATCTGCTCTTACTGCAATGGCATCTGAACCTAATTTCTTTATTTCATCAACTACTTCATTCGCCTTTTGCTCATTACCAGCATAATTTACTACAACATTTGCCCCTTGTTTCGCTAAATCAATGGCAATCGCACGACCAATCCCACGTGAAGCACCAGTTACTAATGCTACTTTCCCTTTTAACATCAGCTTTCTCCTCTCAAATTTGAAATGGTATCTTTTAATGTCTCTTCATCATATATCGCATATGCTTTCACTGAAGAATCAATCGACTTCATAAGACCAGCAAGTACTTTTCCAGGTCCGATTTCAATGAATGTATCTACCCCTTGATTCACCATATACTCAATAGATGGGTACCATAATACAGGCGAATAGAGCTGTTCAATTAGCTTTTCTTGAATATCTGTACCACGTGTAATAACATCCGCCGTAACATTTGCAATAATAGGAATATTCGTGTCTTGAATTGTAATTTCATTTAAAACACTTTGGAATTTCTCAGCAGCTGGTTTCATAAGCGAGGAATGAAACGGTCCACTTACTTTGAGCGGAATTGCTCTTTTAGCGCCATTTTCTTTCGCTCTTTGAGAAGCAAGTTCTACTCCTTGCTTTGTTCCAGAAATAACAATTTGCTTCGTACTATTCATATTAGCAATTTGCACTGCGTATCCTTCACTTGTTACTTCTTCTGTAACTCGTTTCAGCATATCCGGATCCGCACCTAAAATAGCTGCCATTGCACCTTCCCCGCCTGGAACAGCTTCTTCCATATATTCCCCGCGTTTCCTTACAGCATATACAGCGTCTTCAAATGTTAATGCACCAGCAGCTACAAGAGCACTATATTCACCCAAACTATGTCCTGCGACAAAATCAGGTGTAATATCATACTCCTTCAAAGCTGTTAAAATTGCAAAGCTCGTTGTTAATAGTGCCGGTTGCGCATTTGTCGTTAATGTTAACTTTTCCTGCGGTCCTTCAAAAATCACTTCTGAAAGAGAATCATGCAAAACCTCATCCGCTTTTGCAAACACTTTCGCAACCTCTTTATTATTCTCCGCTAACTGTCTACCCATTCCAACTGCCTGTGAACCTTGGCCCGGAAAAAGAAATGCTATTTTTCCCATTTCAAATCCTCCTCTTATTGAAGCGGCTCCTTCTCCATTACACTTGAAATTGTAGGAATTACTTCTTTCGCTACCATTTCTCTCGTTTGACGAATCGCACTAAATATCGATTGGTCATTAGAAGAACCGTGAGCCTTAATGACAGGAGCTTTCAATCCAAACAACGCCGCTCCTCCATACTCCGAATAATCCATTTTATCTTTCAATACCATAAGTTTTGGTTTTAATACCGCTGCTGCTAATTTGCTCGTAAACGAACTCATTAATTGTTCTTTTAACATAGAGAATAACGCAAGTGCTGTTCCTTCTAATGATTTTAGCGCTACATTACCCGTAAAACCATCACATACAACAACGTCTGCTACACCTTGCAATAAATCTCTTGATTCAACGTTTCCAACGAAATTAATTGGTGCATCCTTGAGCATAGCAAAGACCTGTTTTGAAAGCTCGTTTCCTTTACCATCCTCTGTTCCAACGTTTAAAAGTCCAACGCGTGGATTTTTAATTCCTCTTACCTTCTCTGCGTAAACAGAGCCCATTACTGCATATTGATATAAATGAATTGGTTTTGCATCAACGTTGGCTCCAACATCTAACATAACAAAACCTTCTCCATCAACAGTTGGCATTGTAGGTGATAAAGCTGGTCGTTCAATTCCTTCCATACGACCAATAACAAACAATCCAGCTGCCATCAAAGCTCCTGTACTACCTGCTGATATACAAGCATCCGCTACGCCGTCTTTTACTTGCTGCGCCGCTAGTACCATTGAAGCTTGTTTTTTTCGACGAACCGCTCTTACTGGTTCGTCTGTCGATTCAATTTTTTCGTCTGTATGAAGTATAGTAATTCGTTCTTCACTCGTTAAATATTGACGAATTCCCTCTTCTTTCCCTACTAACGTAATATGTAAATCTGAGTATTCCTTAATAGCTTTCATTGCTCCTAATACTACAGCCTTTGGTGCATGATCGCCGCCCATTGCATCTATTGCGATTTTCATAAGTTGTTACCTTCCTCACTATAATTACTAGATCGATACATTTCAAAAGTGCCTGTAAAAACAAGTTCTTCTCCTACAAAGCTACGCACTTTGACAACCGTCCGTCCTTTATCATTCTCTACATCTTCAACACGTGCTTTTGCAACAACACGCTCTCCTAATTTTACAGGACGAATATATCGAATGGTGGACTTTGCAGTTAAAGCTAATTCTTCATCAATAACCGCAACAGCTAGTGAGTTTGCTTGCGCAAACAAATGATGCCCACGAGCAATTTGATTTCTTTTAAATACATGTTCTACCTTTACTTCAAAGATAGAAATCGCATGTCTATCTAATTCTATATCGATAATTTCTCCGACAACCTCTTCTAACGGTAAAGATTTCACATCTTCTTCATGTTGTTTTGTAGCCACATGCTTAATTCGTTCTCTTAATTCAGGAATAGATAATTCCATACGATCAAGACGAACAGTTTGTATGCTCACTTGAAATTTTTCCGCTAAATCTTCATCCGTTATAAAAGGATTCGTTTCTATTGTTTGTTGTAATAATTCTTGTCTTTCTTTTTTACTTCTTCTTTTTTTCATACCGCACCATCCATTTTTTATGACTAGGTACTAAAAGTAGTATATAATCATTAAAAGTAGAATGCAACAAAAACTTTTGCAGACTACTTTTAATCGAGCTTCTCTCCCTGGAACACACCTGTCCCATTAAGATAAGTACGCAGCGAAGCATACTGATCATTATGCCAAAACGCTTCTGAATCAACTAGTATCGCCGCATCTTGTCTTGCTGTTTCTAACGCCCGATAATCATGCACCATATCAGCAACCTTAAATTCTGGTAGACCACTTTGCTTACTTCCAAAGAAATCCCCAGGACCTCGTAACTCTAAATCTTTTTCTGATAATACAAATCCATCATTTGTTTCAGTCATAATGCGCATTCTTTCTTTTCCCGTTTCTGATTTTGGGTCCGCAATTAATAAACAATAGGATTGTTCACTACCACGCCCAACACGCCCCCTCAGCTGATGGAGCTGTGATAAACCGAAACGTTCCGCATCATAAATAACCATAACAGTCGCATTTGGTACATTCACACCTACTTCAACAACTGTTGTCGACACAAGAATTTGCACTTTATTTTCACTAAACTGTCCCATTATCTCTTCTTTTTCTTGGGATGATAGTCTCCCATGCATTAATCCAACTTGGCATTTCCCTTGATAATGATGAGTCAGCATACTATGTAAGTCGATAGCATTTTGTACATCAAGCTTCTCAGACTCTTCAATAAGAGGGCAAATAACATATGCCTGTCTTCCTTTTTTTATCTCTTTCTCCACAAAGCCGAGAACACGATCTAACATATCATGTTTTGCCCAGTACGTTTCGATTACCTTTCTACCAGCTGGCATTTCATCGATAATAGAAACGTCCATCTCTCCAAATGCAGTGATAGCTAACGTACGCGGGATTGGGGTCGCCGTCATAAACAACACATCTGGACTTTCACCTTTCTCACGTAAAACCCGGCGCTGCGCCACACCAAATCGATGCTGTTCATCGGTAATAACGAGACCTAACCTATGAAATATAACTTCGTCTTGAATTAAAGCGTGCGTCCCAACAAGGATATCTACCTCTCCTTGTTCTAATCTCGACAAAATTTCTCGACGTCTCGCACCTTTAACAGAACTTGTTAGCAATTCAACCTTCATACCGAAATGTGAAAACGTCTCCGCGAGCGACTGATAATGTTGTTCGGCTAAAATTTCTGTAGGAACCATCAAAGCACCTTGATAATGAGCCAATTTCGCCGCATAAAGAGCAATCGCAGCAACAACTGTTTTCCCAGAACCTACATCCCCTTGCAATAATCGATTCATTCGGTACGGAGATGTCATATCTTTCATTATTTCATCTACAACCCGGCGTTGTGCACCAGTTAACGGAAACGGAAGTGCATCAGTAAACTCTTGTAATTCTACTAATGAAATTTCTTTTTTCGTCCCTTTCGAGTTTTCCCTTTCCATTTTCCGTAATGTTTGCATTTTCAACTGAAACAAGAAAAACTCCTCATATACAAAACGGCGACGCGCTTGCTTTAAGTCTTCCTGTCCCACTGGAAAATGTAACCCTCTGAGCGCTTCATAGCGTGATAATAATTTATATCGACTTAACAAACCATCTGGTAACACTTCGACTATAGAATCTCCATACTCCTTAAATGCTTGTGCAACAAAACGGCGCATCTGTTTTACTGTCAGTTTTCCTTTCACTGAATATACAGGTTCTACTTCTTGTTGTCGTACAACCGGTCCAAAATTCAGTTCTGATACAGCAATTGTTTGGCGATGCTGATCCCATTTACCAGTAATCGTTACCGTTTCATCTAGATTTAACTTTTGTTTATAGTATGGTCTATTAAAACATACAGCTGTAATTAAATAACGACCGACGAGAACACGAACTGTAAGACGTGACTTCTTCTTCCCATAATATTGCAGTAAAGGAGCACTATGAACTTTCCCCTCAACTGTTACACGCTCGTCATGCTTTACTTCAGCAAGATCTTTCATCGCATAGTCTTCATAGCGGTACGGAAAATGTTCTAATAGATGAGAAACTGTATAAATTCCCATCTCGTGTAACAACTCAGATGTTTCTCCTCCGATTCCCTTTACATCCGTAACAGGAACTTGTACAACTTCATTCAAGATTCTCACGCTCCGTCACATTATTTTATTTGATTCATTCTATTGATTATCCATTAATATCATTGACATCTGTAATTGCTCTCTTTCACCTTATATATTCTATCATAGGCATTCTAAGAGAAACTACTCTAATCCCTCTGTATAAAGTGAAACTATAATCAGTGGGGGTTTTGTTCATCCCCCACTGATTATTAGCCTTCACCAATCGGGCGTTTACGGGCAGTTTATCTCCCACCTAACTTCTTTGCTCCAGCCAAATTTAGGGGTGGAAGTTTTACTGCCCACAAATAGCGGGATAAAACAAAGTTGTACAATACGTAAGAAAAGAGCCTCACTATTAGCAGCAAGGCTCTTTTCTATCATCAATATGCTAGCCTTTTGAATAAAAACTAGTAATAAATTTCATATCACTATTTCTTATCCATTAGCAAGTGAGTAACCCATTTATTTCCAAATCAAATCTTATCTTATTCTACAGAGAAGATGAAAGAATACACCGGTTGGTTCCCTGCATGTACTTCTACTTCTGCATCTTCAAAGTTCTCTTCTACAAATGCAACTAATTCAGCCACTTCTTCATCTGTTGCATCTTCACCTTGTAGGATCGTTACGATTTCAGAATCCTCATCAATTAGCGCTTCTAGTAATTGCTTTGCAGCTCCTACTTTCTCAGCATTTGTAGATACAATTTTCCCATCTGCAAGACACATGAAATCATCTTTTTGAATCGCTACACCGTCAATTTCCGTATCACGAACAGCATACGTAATCTGACCTGTTTTCACATGAGCTAAAGCTTCTTTCATGTTTTCTTCATTCTCTTCTAGCGTTCCAACTGGATTAAATGCTAACATTGCAGCCATACCTTGAGGAACTGTTTTTGAGCGAATAACAATAACTTCTTGTTCTACAACTGACGCTGCTTGTTCTGCTGCCATCACGATATTCCCGTTATTTGGTAAGATGATGATTTTTTCAGCATTCGCCTCTTCAATCGCCTTCACAATATCCTCCGTACTCGGATTCATCGTTTGGCCACCTTCGATAACTTTCGTTGCGCCAATGCTCTCAAATAAAGTTTTAATACCCGATCCCATAGCTACAGTTACAATACCATACGGTTGTTTCTCTATTGGCTGATTCGTTTGTTCAGGCACCATGGTAGGTTCATCTAATAAAGCAGTATGCTGTTCACGCATATTTTCTACTTTGATCTTAATTAGACTACCGTAACGTTGTCCATAGTTCATAGGTTCTCCAGGATGTTCCGCATGAATATGAACCTTTACAACCTCATCATCCGATACAACAAGTAGTGAATCTCCGTACACACTAATATCTTCACGGAATTTTTGTTCAGAGAAATTATGTTCCTTCATTTTTTCAGGCTCTAATTTCACCATGAATTCCGTACAATATCCATACTTAATATCTTCTGTACTCAATTGGCTTTGTACACTACGGTGATGTTCTGCGCGTACCATGTCATTCATAGATGGTTGGGCAGGCATATTAGAAGAAATCGTTTCTCCTTTTAAGTCAGCTAAAAATCCTTCATACACAACAACAAGACCTTTACCACCGCTATCTACAACGCCAACTTGTTTTAATACAGGTAATAAATCTGGCGTACGATTTAACGATGCGTTTGCTTCTTTTACAACGTCTTCCATAAACAAAACAAAGTCGCGCTGTTTTTTCGCAACTGTCACTGCATATTTACCCGTTTCTCTTGCAACCGTTAAAATCGTTCCTTCAATTGGTTTCATAACCGCTTTGTAAGCTGCCTCTACTCCAGCTTCTAAAGCTGCAGCAAAATCAACTGTCGTTAATTCTTCTTTTTGTTCAATGGATTTAGAGAAACCACGGAATAACTGAGATAAAATAACCCCAGAGTTACCACGAGCCCCCATTAATAATCCTTTGGCTAAACTTACGCCGACTTTACCAGCATGCTGTGAAAGATTTGCTTTCACTTCACGTGCGCCTGAAGTCATTGATAAGTTCATGTTTGTACCGGTATCGCCATCTGGAACTGGAAATACGTTTAATGCATCAACAAGCTGAACATTATTTGTTAAATTATTGGCTCCTTGAATGATCATTTGTGATAAACGTTTTCCATCAATTTTTTGAATTGACACAGATTTTCCTCCTTAATGCACATTACAAGTTTATTACTTTAACTCCTTGTACGTAGATGTTTACAGAATCTACTGCTAGTCCTACAGTTTGATCTAATGTATATTTCACTTTAGTCTGCACGTTATGTGCTACTTCTGAAATTTTCGTACCATAGCTCACAATAATATACATATCAATATGTACTTCATCTTCATCTTTACGAACAATAACGCCTCTAGTGAAGTTTTCTTTTCGTAAAATGTCTGTTAATCCATCTTTTAACTGATTTTTTGATGCCATACCTACGATACCGTAGCAATCTACTGCGGCACCTCCAGCAATTGTTGCAATTACATCTGTACTAATATCAATTTGACCGTACTTCGTTTTAATTTCAATTGACATCTCGTTTCCCCCTTCATAAATGGTGAAAGTGAGCTAGACTACTTTAGTTACTATCATATAATCTTTTCAAAGAAAATTCCATCGTTCTTTCTTTTTCACTCTCATATTTTATGTTTTAAATTACATTTTTTTATGATGAGCAAAATAGTCCATTGTTATTATACAACATGTACCACTATAATATGTCAAGCAATTTTTCTTGATTTCACCTTTTCTTCATTGACATATAGTGTCAAGTATTTTTTCTTGATTTCTTTTTCCTACGGTGTTGCATTCTCTTTTTAGTTGTGTTAAATTATAGTAGTGTTTTTAGCATCGCATAAAAGGCTAACATTGAAAAATTACGTATGTTACGGTAGTTAAGGGAGGGAAATATAAATGGCTCGTGTTTGTGCTATCACTGGAAGAAAAGCTCGTTCTGGTAACTCTCGTTCTCACGCAATGAACGCTACAAAACGTAAATGGGGCGCTAACCTTCAAAAAGTTCGCGTACGCATCGACGGAAAAGTTCAACGTGTTTACGTTTCTGCTAGAGCATTAAAATCTGGCAAAATCGAACGTGTTTAATAATAAAAAAAAGAGCCGCTAGGCTCTTTTTTTATTATACCAATGGAAAAAGCACCGGTAATAGGTGCTTTTTTTAGTCTTTTTTGAAGGTATTTAACATCGCACGAACAATTCCACCAAGAAATTTAGGTAACTTAATTGTATAAAATCTCATGGTTTCCCTCCTAATCCCCATTACTCCACTTGTTCACTATATGATGCAAGGAGCAAAATTGTTTCTTCAATCAGTGCTTCTTATCATCATTAATATGCCAGAAGTAAATGAAAAATTACCTTTTTCCTCAATGAGTTCATTACTAATACAAAGTGTCGATCCCCACTCTATTGTTTTATTAGTAAGAGGGTACTTAAAACCGTGAAGTGTAATACCTTCTACCCTTTCAGTAACTGGTACAAATGATACGTATGGAAAATGTTCGTTTCCTTCAATTATATACATACCAAACTTTTTCACCATTATTTCATTTTTATTGTCCACAATACACATTTCTATGTTTACTTCTAATCCCTTTAAAAGCATCTGAATATTTGCTAAACCATGATCAAGTCTTCCACCAGTAGCACCAAAAATACGAATTAACTTTGGTTTCTGTTCTAAAGCCCAGCTAATTGCAATTTCTAAATCCGTTTGATCTTTTTCTCGCGGGACAATATGTAATTCATTTGTCTGCTGTCCCATCCATGCTAATTCCTCATCAGTAACTGAATCATAATCCCCAAACGCAACAGCCGGAGTGATTCCCCTTTTCAACAAACGGTACACTCCTCTATCAACGGCCGCCCAAACTACTTCTTCATTTTCATACCGAGAAAAATCTGCGCAGTATTCTGCAGGTCCTCCCGCTAAAATATGAATAATCATTTTCCCTTCCCCTTCTATTGTAAAAAGGCAATCTGCCATTCGGTAGATTGCCTTTCTCCTTATTTGCCACTCTAACATGTATAAATAGTGAAGTCTTAATGAACTAGAAGCTTCACTAGGATAACGGTTCATTCTTTATCCGCGAATTACACGAATTGCTTCACCGCGGTCTTTTTGATTGTATACTGCTGATCCCGCTACAAGAACATTCGCTCCTGCTTCAATACAAAGTCTTGCTGTTTCAGCGTTGACACCACCATCAACTTCAATTTCCACTTGTAGATTTCGCTCTTTAACCATTTCTGCAACTTGTTTGATTTTCGGTAATACAGAATGAATAAATTTCTGTCCGCCAAATCCAGGATTTACTGTCATAAGTAATACCATGTCTATATCTTCTAATACATGCTCAATCGTTGAAACTGGAGTATGTGGATTTAATACAACTCCCGCTTTAATGTCATGAGATTTAATTAACTGAATTGTACGATGTAGATGTGGACAAGCTTCTACATGGACAGTAATAATATCAGCTCCTGCTTTTGCGAAAGTTGGGATATAGTTATCAGGATTTTCAATCATTAAATGTACATCTAACGGTAATGATGTAATCGGACGGATTGCTTCTACAATTAATGGTCCAATCGTAATATTTGGTACGAAATGTCCATCCATTACATCGACGTGAATGTAGTCAGCTCCACCTTTTTCTACATCTTTAATCTCTTCCCCTAATCTTGAAAAATCTGCTGATAAAATCGATGGTGCAATTTTAATCATGACTAATACCTCGGCTTTCTCTCTCTAATTTCTTCTACGAATTGTTTGTAATTCTTATAACGATATTCGGTAATCTTTCCTTCTTCAATCGCAGCTTTCACCGCGCATTTCGGTTCAGCAAGGTGTGTACACCCTCTAAATTTACAGTATTGGCTCGCTTCTTTCAACTCTGGAAAACAATATGTAAGATCTTCTACCTCTATATCTATGAAATCAAGCGAACTAAAACCAGGTGTATCCGCAACAAGTCCGCTTCCAACTGTAATTAATTCCACGTGTCTTGTCGTATGCTTTCCACGTCCTAAATGTGAAGAAATATCATTAGTTTTCAATTCTAAATCTGGACGTAATACGTTTAGCATTGAAGATTTCCCAACACCAGATTGGCCTGCAACGACGGAAATACAACCTTCTAAGAATGGTTTCAGAATATCAATACTTTCCGATGTATTTATAGAAGTAAACAACACATCATAACCCATTTCACGATAATCATTTGCATAAGATTCAACAGTTTCTCTCATTTTTTCATCTACTAAATCCATCTTACTAATACAAATAATCGGTTTAATGTTATGATATTCAATCAATACTAAAAATCGATCTAACAGTCCTGGATTAAAATCTGGTTCTACTGCAGAGAAAACAAGAATAGCTTGATCAACATTAGCAATAGGAGGTCTAACAAGTTCATTTTTTCGATCAAATACTTCTAACACATAACCTTCATTCGGATTATCCGCTTGAAAAACAACTTGGTCTCCTACAAGTGGTGTAATTTTATTCTTTCTAAATACACCACGCCCGCGACATTGTGTAATCCCTTCCTCATTCTGCACATAATAAAACCCACTTAGAGCTTTTACAATTTTTCCTTCTGGCATATAATTCTCCTTTATTTTGTATAAAATGAAACTGCAATTAAATATGAATAGACTAGAGTTCTTTAAACAATTATTTCAAAACCCACCAAATATATATCCAGGTTCATATATTTAATCTACCATCAAATTTGAAATATTATTTACAACAGTATCACTTTTACAGCTTTTTGAATCATATATTTTTGCCTGTTATACAGTCCACGATGTAGACAGCATAACAGGCAAGAGTAGTGAATTCCATCTTCTATATAAGGACGATGGAATTCACTATTATTGAGCTGGATATGGTACTTCTTTGTCCATAATCGTTACTCCATCTCGGACAATCTTATAGTGTCCCTTTGCACCTTCTTGAATTACAAATTCTAAAGAAATAATCGCTGACTCAGTAATTGTTCTCGTTTCAACTGGTTTATCCATTTTTTGCTGCATATCTTCTTTATAAATTTCTATTGTTTGCGGCTTTTTATCACCTGTTGCAGAAGCTTCATATGGGATAGAAATGTTATCCACTTTTACCGTTTTCGTCACTTTAGGCTTCGGACCATCGGAGATAACAATCGATACTTTATCTCCTTCTTTTAAAGGTGTCCCAGGCTTTGGTAACTGTGAAATAACAAGGCCTTTATCAACCGTATCTGAATACTCTCTTTTTATATCAGAAACGAGCTTTCTTTCATTTAAATAACCTTTTACACTATTTTCAGTCCACCCTGAAAAATCACCTGGTCTTATTTGATAAGGCCCTTTACTTACCCAAACTTTCAGTTCTTGTTCAGCTTCTATAACCATTTGATCAGGCGTTGGTATTTGCTCTACAATTTCACCTTTCGGCTTATCATTTTCAATATAATTTATTGTAACTTGTTTATATTTTTCTTCTAACTCAGCTCTTATACTATCGAAATCTTTTCCTGTCAAATCACGCATCTTACTTTTCTTTTTCCCACCTGATTGATAGATAGTAATTTTAGAGTTTTCTTTCACTACTCTTCCTGCTATAGGATCTGTTTTTATCACTTTTCCGGCTTCAACATCATCTGTATATACAAGATTAGGTTCAGTAACTTCAAACCCTTTTTCAACTAATGTATTTACAGCTGTCGTATATTTCATACCAGCCACATCAGGAACCTTCACATCTTTCGGAATAAAGAAGCCTGGAATAACAGTAAGTGCTAAGGTTATCCCTATTGCTAAAAGTAAAAATGTTGTAATTAAAACTTTCAGCCATTTAGTACTTCGTTTTTTCTTCTTACCTGATTCGGTCTCTTCTTTTCTTACTTGTTCATCCACTTTACTTCCTTTTAATACAATCGTTTCATCACTTACATTTTGAAATAGTTGTTCTTGTTGAATAATTGGAATCGCTTTCGTTGCTTCCATATCTTCTGGTATGTAAAATGGTTGTTCATTTATTCGTTCTGGGTATAGTGCTGTTTCAATATCTCGTTTCATCGCGTTAGCAGATTGATATCGATGAAATGGATCTTTCGCAGTCGCCTTTAATATAATATTTTCAACACTTTGTGGAATATTTTCATTCCATCTTTTTGGAGATGGCATTTCATTTTGTAAATGTTTTAACGCAATTGCAACAGCAGATTCACCAGAAAACGGTTGTCTTCCTGTTAACAATTCAAACATAACAATCCCAAGTGAATAAATATCTGATTGTTTATTCGCTATACCGCCGCGCGCTTGTTCTGGTGATAAATAATGCACCGAACCGAGCACCGAATTTGTATGTGTAATCGTTGCTGCACTTGTAGCTGTCGCAATTCCAAAGTCTGTTACTTTTATCACTCCGTCATCTCGAATCAAAATATTGTGCGGTTTAATATCGCGATGTACAATCTCAAAATGATGGGCGTGTGCCATAGCGGACGTTAACTGCTCCATTATATCAAGAGCTTCTCCTATCGGTAACATCCCTCGATCGATTATGTATTGCTTCAATGTTCGTCCAGGTACATATTCCATTACAAGATAATATATACCATCCTCTTCCCCAACATCATACATATTCACAATATTTGGATGCGACAACGTTGTAACAGATTGCGCTTCTCGATGGAAACGTTTAATAAACTCTTCATTATTTGAATAGTCGAGTCTTAATATTTTTACCGCTACATCTCGGCCAAGTATATCATCATGAGCTAAATATACATTGGCCATTCCTCCACCGCCAATCATTTTCAGCAGCTTATAACGGTCATTTAAGCGTTTTCCAATCAGCACGTTGCACTTCACCTACTTTCGTTTGTCGAATCCGCATAATCAATAATAACGAGGGTGATATTATCTTCTCCACCACGATCATTTGCTAATTGAATGAGATGCTCTCCCTTCGCCTCGAGCTGTTCATTCAATTGTAAAATTTGTTGCATATCAGCCATAGGGACTTTGTTAGACAATCCATCAGAGCAAAGAAGCAATTGATCGTCTTCTTCGAGCACCAATGTTTTAACATCTAGTCCGACTTTTTCTTCTGTTCCTAACGCTCTTAACAGAACATTCTTTTTCGGGTGATATTCTGCATCTTCTTTTGAAATTTCACCGTGCCTAACAAGTTCATTTACAAGTGAGTGATCTTCCGTTACAAGCGATATTTCTCCCTCTGATGCCATATAACAACGACTATCTCCTATATGACCTATTGTTACAAAACTAGGTGTACAAATCGCCACGATAACCGTTGTTCCCATGCCATTACATTCTACATGCTGCTGAGAGTAAGCATATATGCGCTCATTAATAATTCCAACGTTAGTATGTAACCACTTTTCTACCTTTTTAGGCTCATTCATATTATGCGTTTGCTTCCAATAATCATGGAATAATTGAATAGCCATCGAGCTAGCTACATCGCCAGCTCGATGACCTCCCATTCCATCTGCTACTACCGCTAAAATATTTCCATCTAAATTGCGAAAAACTCCTGCACTATCTTCATTATGTTGACGAACTTTCCCTTTATCCGATAGAAACACGGCTTTCATCTCGTCACCTCGTCTCTTCTTTGCGCTCCTTTGCACGCAACTGACCGCAGGCTGCATCAATATCATGACCTTGTTCACGGCGAATTGTTACATTCACTCCACGATCTTTTAGCGTCTTTTCAAATAAGAAAATTTGCTCTCGTGGCGTACGTACATAATCACGTTCTGGCACGTAGTTTACCGGAATTAAGTTTACATGACATTTTACACCTTTTAAGAGCGCAGCAAGTTCTTCAGCGTGCTCAACTTGGTCATTTTCTCCTCCAAATAAGCCATATTCAAATGTAATACGACGCCCTGTTCTATTTACATAGTATTTAACAGCTTCCATTAAATCAGGTAGCTTATAAGCACGGTTAATCGGCATTAATTTTGAACGTATCTCTGTATTTGCAGCATGCAATGAAATCGCAAAATTGATTTGCATATCTTCTTCAGCGAACTTATAAATTTTTGGAACAATTCCACTTGTTGAAACTGTCATATGTCTTGCACCAATATGAATTCCTTTTTCATGATTTACAATGCGTAAGAATGACATCAAATTATCATAATTATCAAATGGTTCTCCAATTCCCATAACAACAAGAGAACTTACACGTTCTTCTGTTTCATCAAGCGCACGCTGAACTTCTACTACTTGCGCTACAATTTCTCCAGCCTCTAAGTTTCGTTTTAACCCACCAAGTGTAGATGCACAGAACGTACAGCCAATGCGGCAACCCACCTGTGTTGTTACACAAATGGAATTTCCATACTCATGTCGCATTAGTACAGTTTCAATAGAGTACCCATCATATAACTGGAATAGGAATTTAATCGTTCCATCCGAAGACGTTTGTTTTACTAAAGTGTTTAAAGTAGTAATATCAAAGGAATTCGACAATTTATCGCGCAATCCTTTAGCAAGGTTTGACATATCCTCATAATTTTTTACACGTTTTTTATATAGCCAATCAAAAATTTGTCCTGCACGGAACTTAGGTTCTCCTTGTTCCTTTAACCAATCTTGCATTTCATGAAGTTGTAAAGAATAAATTGATGGTTTCTTTGTCTCTAGATTTTTCTTTTGTTTTTTTACAGTCGTTTCCATGATGCTACACCTTCTTTCTTAAACAAGCAATATAAAAGCCATCTGTTGCAAAATAATGCGGTAAAATTCGTACTTGACCTTCATCAATATACGGATTTAACTTTTCTGGCATACGATCTTTTATCGTAGTATCCCATTCAAATTCAGGATGCTCTTGTAAAAATTGCTTTATTACTTGTTCATTTTCTATTTTTTCAATTGTGCACGTACTATAAACAAGGCGACCACCTTGTTTTAACAATGGTGCTATTTTTTCTAGTATCGCAAGTTGAATCGTTGATAACCTTTCACTATCGCCCTTATCTTTACCTAACTTAATATCAGGTTTACGTCTAATAACACCAAATCCAGAACATGGTGCATCTACTAATATTTTGTCAAAAGATTCATTTGCAAAATGATCTTGAACTTTTCTAGCATCTAAAGCCATCGTTTCTACATTTTCTAAACCAAGTCTCTTCGCCTGTTGTTCAATTAAACGTACTTTATGTGCGTGTAAATCAAGCGACATTACCTTACCAGTTCCGTCCAAACGCTCTGCAATATGAGTTGTTTTTCCGCCAGGAGCAGCACAACTATCTAGAACTGCATCTCCTTTATTCGGTTCTAAAGCACGTGCTACAAGCATTGAGCTTTCATCTTGAATAGAAAGGAAACCTTTTTTGAACGCTTCTGTATGTGCGACATTTCCTCTTTCAATTTGAATTGCATCCTCTGACAATTCGCCACGTTTTGCTTCTATACCCTCATCAGCTAATAACGCAACCGCTTCTTCTACCGTTACTTTATCAACATTTACACGTGCTGTTGGTACAGGTGGCAACATATTTACTTCACACATTTTCTCTGCTGTCTCTAAACCATATTCGGATGCCCATTCTTGTACAAGCCACATTGGGTGACTCGTTGCAATTGCAAGACGTTCTACTGGATTTTCGATTTCTTCTAACGAAGGTACACCTTCTCGCTGAATTGAACGCAATACTCCGTTCACCATACCTGAAATCCCTTTATGCCCACGACGCTTTGCAATCTCAACAGCTTCATGAATAGCCGCTCTTTCGGGAACTCGGTCTAAATATAACATTTGATATAAAGATAGGCGAAGCAACACTCTTACCCACGCTTCAACCTTTTTTCTTAAAAATGGTTGTAAATAATAATCTAGTGTGTCACGACGTTGAATTGTTCCATATACCATTTCAGTTAATAAACCAATATCTTTTCTGTCAATTGTATTTTTTTCGATCAGATTATTTAAAAGTAAGTTGCTATATGCACCACTTTTTTCTACTTGAATTAAGCCATCCAGAGCTAACTCACGAACATTTTGTCTCATGCATTTTCTCCTAACTTCGTACCAATTTCAGGTTTTGTTCCACGTAAAAATTGTGAACAACTCATACGCTTTTTACCAGACGGTTGCAATTCAGTGATTTTAACACCTGTCTCATTCCCTGTTGCAACAACAAATCCATCTTCTTCAAGAGCTACTATTGTACCTGGTTCAGCTTTCTCTGTAATAGAGATTTTCTCTCCCCACCATACTTTAATAACTTGTCCTGCCAAAGTCGTATAAGCAACTGGCCATGGATTCAATCCGCGAATGTGATTGTATACTTCTTCACCTGTTTTTGTCCAATCAATTATCTCTTGCTCACGTTTAATATTATATGCAAACGTCACTTCAGCTTCACTTTGTTTAATTGGTTCTAGTTTACCCTGAATTAGTAAAGGAACCGTTTTAGATAAAAGGTGTGCTCCTGCTTCGCTTAACTTATCAAATAATGAACCTGTTGTTTCACGCTCTTCAATTTCTACTTCTACTTGTGTTAATATATCGCCAGCATCTAATTTTTCTACCATATACATAATTGTAATACCTGTTTTCTCTTTACCTTCCATGATCGCATAATGAATTGGTGCACCACCGCGAAGTTCTGGAAGTAATGACGCGTGGACATTAATACATCTATACTTTGGCGCTTCTAAAATTTCATTCGGTACGATTTGTCCAAATGCCGCTGTTACAATTAAGTCTGGCTCTAGTGCTAATACTTTTTCATATTCGTCTTTTTCACGAATTTTTAACGGTTGTAATACTGGAATACCATGTTTCTCCGCTTCTACTTTAACAGGAGTAGGTGTTAAAACCTTTTTTCTACCAACTGGACGATCCGGTTGCGTTACAACACCCACTACGTCATATCCGTCCTCGATAAGACGACGAAGCACCGGCACAGAAAAGTCCGGTGTCCCCATAAATACTACTTTCATCATTCAAAAACCGCTCCTTTTAAACCTATTCTAATTCGCCTGCTTCATAATATCTTTTCACTTTAGATGTAAATAAAACACCGTGTAAATGATCGATTTCATGCTGAATTGCACGCGCTAAGAAGTCATCCGCTTCTAATAAAAATATTTTACCGCGACGATTTTGCGCACGTACTTTAATGTAATCTGCACGCTCCACTTCACCATAAAGTCCCGGAAAGCTTAAGCAGCCTTCGGGACCTACTTGTTCACCACGTTTTTCTAAAATAACAGGATTAATTAATTCAATTTTACCCGTATCATCACCTATATCAACAACAGCAACTTGTAAGCTTACACCTACTTGTGGCGCAGCTAGACCAACTCCGTCTGCAATTAACATTGTTTCATGCATATCTTTTAACAATTTCACTAACTTTTTATCAAAGTTAATTACTCTTTCGCATGGTGTTTCTAACACTTCATTTGGATGCTTTACAATTTCTAAAACTGCCATATTTCCCTCCGCTACATTAACATTGTTGGATTAAAATCAATTGAGATTTGTAGCTCTTTTTGCATTTCTGCTTGATAATGTTCATTTACCATTTTGAGCACGTTCTTTAAGTTTGGTTCCCGTTTGTATTTTATCATGCATTGGTAACGATATCTATCTTTTATCCTTGGAATTGCTGAAGCAACCGGCCCTAACACCATTGTTTGCCTTGAACAATGCGTTCGTAAATGACCGACAATTTTTTCCGTCACTTGGACTGCCTTTAATAATTCCGGATGAGATACAGTTACAAGTACAACGTAGTAATATGGCGGATATTGTCTCATTTGCCTCATTTGCATTTCGTGCTCATAAAATACATCATATTGTTGATTCTTTGCTAATTCTACACTGTAATGTTCCGGCGTATACGTTTGAATTACAACTTCCCCTGGCAATTCATGTCTTCCTGCACGTCCACTCACTTGTGTCAATAGCTGATACGTCTTTTCACTCGCCCGAAAATCAGGTAGATGAAGCATCGTATCCGCCGTTAAAACGCCAACAAGCGTCACCTTCGGAAAATCAAGCCCTTTTGCAATCATTTGTGTTCCAAGTAATATATCTGCTTTCTCTTCACCAAACGCCTTTAATAATTTTTCATGCATTCCTTTACGGCTTGTTGTATCCACATCCATTCGAATGACCCGCGCCTCAGGGAATAGTTTTGTGATTTCTTCTTCAACCTTTTGCGTCCCTGTACCAAAGAAACGAATATACGTACTATTACAAGCAGGACACTCCGTTGGCATATTTTCCTCATGACTACAATAATGACATTTTAAACGATGGTTCATTTTGTGATATGTCAACGAAATATCACAATGCGGACATTGTACGACATACCCACAATCACGGCACATCACAAACGTAGAATGACCCCTTCTATTTAAAAAGAGAACCATTTGTTCTTTCTTTTCTAATCGATCTGCTATTTTTTCATGCAGTGCCTTTGAAAACATTGAGCGATTTCCATCACGAAGCTCTTCACGCATATCAACAATTTCTACAGTCGGCAAAGCTTGTTTGTTCATACGTTTTTCCATTGTAAGCAACCCATAGACACCTTTTTTCGCTCTAGCAAACGATTCAAGTGTCGGCGTTGCACTTCCGAGAACGATTGGACACTTATGGTATTGTCCTCTCCACACTGCTACATCTCTCGCATGATACTTCGGGTTATCTTCTTGCTTATAACTCGATTCATGTTCCTCATCAATAATAATGATTCCTAAATTTTCAAAGGGAGCAAAAATAGCTGAACGCGCACCAACTACCACTTTCACTTCTTTTCTTAAAATTTTGCGCCATTCATCATATTTTTCTCCAACAGAAAGCGCACTGTGAAGAACTGCAACTTGCGAACCGAACCTACCTTTAAAGCGATCTACCATCTGGGGCGTTAGCGCAATTTCAGGAACAAGCACAATTGCTTCTTTTCCTTTCTCGAGCACCGCTGCTATAGATTGTAAATACACTTCAGTCTTACCACTTCCTGTAACACCATATAGTAAAAATGGATTGTAAGTTTCATTTGTAATTGATGACAAAATCGGTGTAATTACTTGTTTTTGTTCCTCAGTAAGCGGAAATGGTTTCGTTTGTTCAAAATCATCATCGTCATACGGATTCCGGTATACTTCTACATACTTTTCTGAGATTAGACCCTTTTTAACAAGTGATTTTATTGGAGCATCTGTTATTTGTAATTCTTCTGTTAAATTTTTCAACTGTACACTTCTGTAGTTTTCTACAAAATAATAGAGTACATCTTGTTGTTTTTTACTTTTCAGTTCAAATGCTGCTAATTCCAATTTATCTGCCGGCAACTCCGGTTGAACTACTCTTTGTTTCTTCTTCTGCACTTTATCCTTTACTTGATAAACCACTTCAGTCGTACCATTTTTAATTTCTTGTTGAATAGTGCGATATAGGTGCGGCTGCGCTTCGATAGCTTCCCAATCTATCGTTTCCTTCCCTTGAAATAAAGAAAGAATTTCTGGCGCTACTTCTTCTTGGTTACGAAGTTGCAGACGCTTTTTATATGTTGCTTTTATCGCCGTCGGAAGCATCACCTGAAAGGCTGATATCATATAACATAACGTTTCATTTGTAAGCCAATACCCAAGCTTTAATAATTCATCATTTAAAACCGGAGTGACATCTAATATTTCATACAACGCTTTTAACTTTTTACTTTCTAGATCAACCGAATCCTTTATGCCAATAATAAAACCTTGCAATTTCCTCGGACCGAATGGGACTACTACACGCATTCCTGTTTGCACGATATCTTCCCATTTTTCAGGGATAATATAATCAAACGGTCGATCTGTTTGACGTGCAGGTACATCAACAATTACACTTGCAAACTTCATACATGATCATCTTCTAACATCATTTCTATTTGCTTTAATATTTCACGAGCCACTTCTTTCTTCGTTAAAAGTGGCAGTTCAATAATTTCTCCATCTTTTCTATACATTGTCACAATATTTGTATCTGTACCAAACCCAGCTCCTTGCGCCTTCACGTCATTCGCAACAATCATATTTGCATTTTTCTCACGTAATTTTCTCGTTGCGTATTCCTCTATGTTTGTCGTTTCAGCTGCAAAACCGATAAGTAACTGTTGGTCCTTTTTCTCACCTAACGTTTTTAAAATATCCACTGTTCTTTCTAATTCAATTACAGCATCGCCATTTTTCTTTTTCATTTTATTATCATGCACATATTTTGGGCGGTAATCTGCAACTGCTGCTGTTTTGATGACAACATCCACATTCTGATAATGTTGAAGGACTGCCTCTAACATATCTTGTGCAGATTCTACTTGTATTCTTGTTACATGTAATGGTGACTCTAATGCTGTCGGTCCTGACACAAGTATGACATCAGCACCTAAGCCTGCTGCAACTTCTGCGATCGCATACCCCATCTTTCCAGAAGAAAAATTCGTCATAAAACGAACCGGATCAATCTTTTCACGTGTCGGTCCAGCTGTTATTAATATTCGCTTTCCTTGCAATGGTTTTTGTTCTGAGAAAGCCTCTTCTAGCCGTCCAATAATCGCTTCAGGTTCTTCCAGTCTTCCTTTTGCTACATAACCACATGCTAAAAAACCTTCCCCAGGCTCAATAAATGTATATCCTAATGTTTTTAACGTCATCATGTTTTTTTGAACAATTTTATTTTCATACATATGCACATTCATAGCCGGTGCAATCCACACTGGAGCTGTAGTAGCTAACAAAGTAGTTGTAATCATATCATCAGCAATACCGCCAGCTAACTTTCCAATGCAATTAGCTGTAGCCGGTGCAACAAGTACAACATCTGCCCAATCCGCTAAATCAATATGAGCGATAACAGCCGAGTCTCTCTCATCAAACGTATCCGTATATACATCATGGCGAGAAAGTGCTTGAAATGTAAGAGGCGTAACAAACTTCATTGCCGACTCACTCATCATTACTTTTACAAGAGCGCCAGCTTGTGTTAATTTACTTGTTAACGCAGCCGCTTTAAAAACTGCAATGCCTCCTGTTACACATAGAAGTATCTTTTTCCCTTTTAGCATATGACTCGTCCTCTTTCTTTTTCAAACTTATTCTACTGAAATAGAATTTTCAGCTCGTCAGTACCAGTATTTCGTTCCGTCTTTTTCGATTCCTTTTCATCCCTATCGTAAAAAAATAACAACCTACTTGTAAATAGGTTGTTACCGTTACATAGAAAATTATAAAGTCTATGTTTTAATTTGTCGAAAAGAATGTCTTAATCGATTATTTTGTCATCGCATGGTACATATTTTAATACTTCTGCATCGATTTCTTCTAATGATTTACCTACACATTTATGAGAAACAGGCTTTTCAATAACACAATTGTCAGCAATTTGCATTTCACGTGCACGCTTTGCAGCTACTGTTACAAGTGTATATTTAGAATCGATTTTTGTTAATAATGAGTCAATTGATGGATTTAACATAATTATAGACCCTCCGTCATTTCTTTATAGTATTTTGCCACTCTTTCGCGGCGGCAATGTTCACCAACCACAATTGCTTTAATTCGGTCGCAAGCTAATTCAACTTGATCGTTTTCTACAACATAGTCATAAGCGTCCATCATTTCGATTTCTTCTTTCGCTACAGTTAAACGATTTTCAATAACATCTTCAGTTTCTGTACCACGGCCGACAATTCGGTTCTTTAGTTCAGATAAACTTGGAGGTGCTAAGAAAATAAATACACCTTCAGGGAAGGCTTTCTTAACTTGAATTGCTCCTTGTACTTCAATTTCTAAGAACACATCTTTTCCTTCTTGTAACGTTTTTTCAACATAATCAATCGGTGTTCCGTAATAATTACCAACGAACTCAGCCCATTCAAGTAACTTTTCATTACGAATCATTTCTTCAAATTCTTCTCTCTCTTTAAAGAAATAATCCACACCATCTACTTCACCTTCACGCGGTTTACGTGTCGTTACTGAAATAGAGTACTGAAAACGTGTGTCTTCATGGCTAAACAGCTCTTTTCGAACCGTTCCTTTCCCGACACCAGAAGGTCCCGAAAGAACGATGAGCAATCCTCTTCTACTTCTCATAAATATGTAAAACCTACCCTTCCTCACTTAAATCTTCTTTATTATTTAAACGATGTGCAATCGTCTCTGGCTGAATTGGACTTAATACTACATGCCCATCATCCATAACAATAACCGCCCTTGTTTTTCTCCCATACGTAGCATCAAGCAAAGCATTATGTTCACGCGCTTCCTGTACTGTTCGTTTAATAGGAGCTGACTCCGGACTTACAATAGCAATAATTCGATGAGCAGATACAATATTTCCGTATCCAATATTTAAAAACCGCATGGCCATAGTTTGCGCCTCCTAGTAAGTCTATCCGATTTCTCCACCACGTATAACTTTATATATTTTTTGAAAGCTACTCAATATTTTGTACTTGTTCACGAATTTTTTCAAGGTTATTTTTCATTTCTACGACATATTTTGAAATTGTTAAGTCATTTGCCTTAGAACCTATCGTATTTACTTCCCTATGCATCTCTTGCACAATGAAGTCCATTTTCCTTCCAACAGGCTCTGTAATTTGCAGTGCTTCACGAAATTGATCTAAATGACTCTGTAATCGAACTAATTCTTCGTGAATATCTGAACGCTCTGCAAATATTGCTATTTCTGTCAACAATCGTTGTTCATCTAAATCTTGATTATGTAATTCTTTTAAGCGATTTTCTAATCGTTCACGATATTTTTGTGTGACAATTGGTGCATGTGGAATAATTGCATTTACACAATTATGAATCTCTTGCAAACGATATGCTATATCTTTATGTAATCGTTCTCCTTCGCCATCTCTCATCGTTTTCAACATATGAGCAGCTTGGCGAACAGCCTCATATAAACCGGTTTCAAATTGTTCATTTACATTTTCTATTTCTTCAACTGCCGTTACTTCTGGCATTCTCATTAGTTGCCCGAGTGTAATAGAATCTTGTAATTGAAATTTCCCTTTTATATTTTCCATAATGGATTGGTACTGTTCAAGAAGTTCCCAATTCACAGTTAATTTTCTTTCAACAAGCCCTTCACCTGTTATACTAATAGACACTTCAATACGTCCACGGCGAACTTGCTTTGCAATTATTTTACGAATCTTGTCTTCAAACACCATCATTTGCTTCGGAAGCCGAATACTCATTTCTAAAAAACGATGGTTCACCGACTTCATTTCTACTGTTATTTGAAAAGTATCGTTTTCTACCTTCGATCTTCCAAATCCTGTCATACTACAAATCATCTTTATCACATCCAAGCCATGAAATAACTCAATGAAAAAGGTAATAGAGATGCAACTCTACTACCTTCTGTAAATTATATCATATTTTCATATCATTGACTATTTCAAGTTTAATCCCTTCTTATATAACAGTGGCTTTTTCTTTTTTTCCTTTTTTCTTGTTAATAAGGATCCTACTAATAAGAAGGTAGGAATAGATGATAATCCCCCAATTAACAACCAATCTCGTGCTTGTATCGGCATTGTGCTAAAAATCGGCTGTAATGGTGGATAATATATAACTACAAGCATTAACAGTAAAGAAATAATAACCGCCCCTACTAAATATATATTTCCAAACGGGTTGCGGTGAAATATAGAATGTTCACTACGACAATCAAATACATGAATAAGCTGAGCCAGTACTAATGTTGCGAAGGCTACCGTTTGTGCATACTTCAATTCATTCGGATGCTGGTTAAATGCAATAATAAACGCTACTAATGTCACTGCTCCGATTAGAAAACCACGACTTATAATTTTCCACGCAAGCCCTCTAGCGAACACCCCTTCTTTCGGATGGCGTGGTGTTCTCTTCATCACATCTCCTTCAGCCTTATCCAAACCTAATGCCATCGCTGGTAAACCGTCAGTAACTAAGTTCACCCATAAAATTTGAATTGGAACCATCGGCAATGGCAGTGCCAGTAACATCGCAAATAACATAACTAAAATTTCACCAACGTTAGATGCTAACAAATACCGAATAAACTTCCGAATATTTTCATATATGTTTCTACCTTCTTTAATCGCCGATTTAATCGTAGCAAAGTTATCATCTAACAACACAAGTGAAGAAGCTTCTTTTGCAACATCTGTCCCTGTAATTCCCATCGCAATCCCTATATCAGCTGTTTTAATAGCTGGAGCATCGTTCACTCCATCACCTGTCATAGCTACTATATGCCCCTTATTTTGCAGCGCCTTAACGATTTTCAATTTATGCTCAGGAGACACACGAGCGAATACATACGTATCTTCTACAATATCTTCTAATGCCTCTACATCCATATTCGCAAGTTCTACACCTTCAACAACGCGTCCACCCGCTGGTAAAACCCCTAACTGTTCCGCAATTGCCATTGCTGTCACTTTATGATCTCCCGTAATCATTACCGTTCTAATACCAGCTTCCTTACACTCTTTCACCGCTTGCGCCACTTCTGGTCTTGGCGGATCTATCATTCCTTGTATTCCAACAAGCATAAAATCCTGTTCGACTTCTCTTTCGTGTTCAATTGAATCTGTAGCTTTTAACGGTTTAAATGCCACCGCAATCGTTCGTAAAGCCTGACTTCCTAAACTATGAATCGCTGCCTGCACTTCTTTTCGATACATTTCACTTAAAGGCTGCTGCTTATTTCCCCACAAAATTGTTTGACTCATTTGCAAAAGAACATCTGGCGCTCCTTTTGTAATAACAAATTTTTTACCTTCACGATCACGAACGATAACGCTCATCATTTTTCTAGTTGAATCAAAAGGAAATTCACGAATGACTTCAAACTTTCCTTTAAGAGCTTCACGTGATATTCCCGCCTTCATTGCAGCCGCAACGAGAGCTCCCTCTGTTGGATCTCCATCTAACACATACGTCTTTTTCTTTTGAATAACATTCGCATTATTACATAAACAGCCAAATGTAAGTAGTTGATACAATGATTTCGTCTTAGTAGGGTCAATTACTTCTTCACCTTTCATAAACGAACCCGTTGGCTCATAGCCTTGACCTGTTACTTTCCACAATTCTCCGCCTGACCACATATGCGTTACCATCATTTTATTTTGTGTCATTGTTCCTGTTTTATCTGAGCAAATAACAGAAGCACAGCCTAACGTTTCTACAGCTGGTAACTTTCGCACAATTGCCCTCTTTTTAATCATACGCTGTACACCAAGTGATAGCGCAACCGTAACGATAGCTGGTAATCCTTCTGGAATAGCTGCAACAGCAAGCGAAACCCCAGCCAAAAACATGTGATACACTTCATTCCCTTGATATACACCAGCTAATACAACAAGAGCTGTCAAAATAAGAGCAACAATAATCAAAATTTTCCCAAGCTGTTCTAATCTTCTTTGTAATGGCGTTTCCATTTGTACAGCATTTTGCAACATATTTGCAATTTGCCCCATAGCTGTATTCATTCCAGTCGCTACGACTACTCCTGTTCCAGCACCTCTCGTTATCATCGTCCCCATAAATGCCATGTTTTTTTGATCACCAATTGAAACATCTTGGCCTTGTAACGCCTCTACCTTCTTTTGTACAGGCAATGACTCTCCTGTAAGAGCCGATTCTTCAATATATAAACTTGAAGATTCCACAAGGCGAACATCCGCGCCAATACGGTCACCACTAGAAAACTTAATAATATCACCTAGTACAAGTGCTTTTGACGGCGCTTTTATCCACTTCCCATTTCTTAGTACAGTAACTTGAGGAGCTGCCAATTCTTTTAAAGCTTCCAACGATTTTTCAGCTTTCCTCTCTTGAAAAAAACCGAGGACACCATTGATAATAACAATTGCAACAATTGCAATCGAATCAATATACTCTCCTAAAAAAGCTGAAATAATTGTAGCACCAAATAAAACAAGTACCATAAAATCTTTAAATTGCGCTAAAAACACCATAAGCGCAGAAGGCCGCTTTGCTTCTTGCAATTCATTTGTACCAAATTTCTTTAATCGGCCCTCTGCTTCTTGCTCTGTAAGACCTACCTCCACATTCGTATTCGTTCTTTCCTCCACTTCATGTGCTCGCATTTCATACCAGTTCATCCTGCCATCGACCTCCTGATTCCAGACATACTCTAATGAAAGCTTATTCAGCCTCGTCCAAAAAAATGCTATAATTAACTTTTAGTTAGAAAGGAGTGTTCATTCATGGCATTCGATGGATTATTTACAAGAGCAATTACACATGAAATTGCAAATTCTCTTCAAACAGGAAGAATTTCAAAAATATATCAACCCTCAAAATATGAAGTTTTATTACATATTCGAGCAAACGGAAAAAACCAAAAGCTGATTCTTTCATCTCACCCTACATATGCGCGTATGCACTTAACAAATCAAAACTACGATTCACCAGCGCAACCGCCGATGTTTTGTATGCTTCTTCGCAAACATTTAGAAGGTGGATTTATTGAAAAAATTGAACAAATTGACTTAGAACGTATTATTCAAATTACAGTCCGCAGTCGCAATGAAATCGGTGACGAATCAGTAAAAACATTAGTAATCGAAATAATGGGACGACACAGTAATATTATCTTAGTAGATACGAAAACAAATGTTATTTTAGATAGCTTAAAACACGTTTCTTTAGCGGTAAACCGACATCGTACTGTATATGCTGGAGCTGAATATGTTGCCCCACCAGCACAACATAAAGTTAATCCGCTTCTTATCGAAACAGAAGATGATTTTATTAAACCGCTAGACTTTTTATCTGGCAACATGGACAAACAACTTGTCGGAGCATTCATGGGAATTTCCCCATTATTTGCAAAAGAAGTTGTAAAAAAAGCAGGTATGGCAAATGAAAAAGCATTATCTGAAGCTTTCTTCAGCTTACAAAAACCATTGCTAACACATCAGTACGTGCCAGCAATGATAACAGCAAATGGAAAAGAGTTCTTTTATCTATTCCCTCTTTCTCACTTACAAGGAAACGAAAAAACATTTTCATCTGTTAGTGAATTGTTAGACCGTTTCTTTTTCGGAAAAGCAGAGCGAGACCGTGTAAAACAACAAGCTCACGATTTAGAACGCTTTATGCAAAACGAAAAAAACAAAAATGAGAAAAAACTTATTAAACTTGAAAAAACATTACAAGATGCTGGAAAAGCAGATAAATATCAACTATTTGGAGAGCTGCTTACAGCCAATATGTACACTTTGAAAAAAGGTGATAAAGATATTGAGGTCATTAATTATTACGATGAAAATGGCGGAACTGTAAAAATCACATTAGATCCTTTAAAAACACCATCTGACAATGCACAACGCTATTTCCAAAAGTACCAAAAAGCAAAAAATTCAGTTGTTATTGTAGAAGAACAAATCGAAAAAACCAATGAAGAAATTCTTTATTTCGATAGCTTACTTCAACAAATGGAAGCTGCTTCTTCAAAAGATATTGAAGAAATTCGTGAGGAGCTAGCTGAAGAAGGATATGTGCGCAATCGTAAGAAGAAAAACGCAAAGAAAAAACCTACAAAACCAGTATTGGATAAATATTTAGCTAGTGACGGTACAGAGATTTTCGTTGGTAAAAACAATAAGCAAAATGATTATTTAACAACGAAATTTGCCCGTCGTGATGAAATTTGGTTACATACGAAAGACATACCTGGCTCTCATGTTGTCATTCGTTCTTTAGAACCTGCTGAAGAAACTTTACTGGAAGCTGCAAAAATCGCCGCTTATTACAGTAAAGCAAAAGAGTCTAGCTCTGTACCTGTTGATTTCACTAAAATACGTCACGTTAAAAAACCGAGTGGTGCAAAACTTGGATTCGTTACGTATGATAACCAACAAACAGTATATGTAACACCAGATGCTGACATCGTAATGAAATTAAAAGCGTAAATAAAAAATGCGTTGCTTGCTAGCAACGCATTTTTTATTTTTCCAGCTTAGTTCATATATCCATTAACTAATTCATAACATCTTTCTTTTGTCATCTTATATTTCTCTTCTGAAGCTTCTATACGTCTCATCGTTCCATTGTTTGGATCAGTACCAATTGCTGTAACTTTACTTTCTTTTTCTTTAACCCACGCAATTTGTTTCGTTTTTAACGACTGAAATGCATCAGGTGACATCGTATTTTTTAATGCGCTGTAAATTTCATTTAATTTACTATCCCACAATTGATAATTTCCTTCTATTTCATTAACTATATCGTTTGTTGTCATAACATTTGTATGTTTTTCTTGATTTTCTAGCGCGGCTAACTCATTTAGAACCTTAGTTTTACCTAATACTGAAGAAGATTCTTTTTTAGGCTGCTTCTCTTCTTTCGAACTAGTATACGTACTGGAATCATTTCCCTTAGCTGTTTCTTGCTCTTGAATAAAATCTTCTTTCGTTACCTTTTCTTGTTCTTTGTCATCTACATTGTGAGTAATAACAGATGTTTGGGCGTCCACAGCAACTACTCCGTTACTTTCTTTAAAAATATATTTCTTATTTCCACTATTCTCTTCTCTAACAAAAGAGACATTCTTGAAACCTTGAACTCTAAGAAGCTCGTTAGCTTCTTCTTTCGTTAACTTTAAATTTGCTAGCGTATTTGATGACCATCTATCCATTAACCATTTTCCATCTTTATAAACTAAAATAAATTCCCATGTCTCCGCTTCATTCCCCATGTCATTTGCAAGGGTAAGTGTCTCAATCTTTAAAACATCATTTTTCTGTGAATAAGTTATCCTCACGTCGGGCTCAATATGAATTGGAAATGGCAACATATCAGTTTCCCTTGACCTATTAAATGTATCAAGCAAACCTGGAAGCTGTTTCTCCAGAAACTTATCTGAAACTATACCCTTAACGCCTTTTTTAGCTGTACTCAAATCTCCAGGATTATTTCGACTCCATCCATTCTCTTTTTCCATTTCACTAAAAGAGTTTGCTATTCCATCTACGCTCTTTCTTACAATCTTTTTCGCTTCTTTTTCTGTCACTTCTGGTGCTTCATCAAGCTGTTCAATTGTTTTATTTACTTGAACTTTGTTTTCACTTTTTTCACAACCTGCTAGAACAACCATACTAGCTACCAAGCAAAATGACATTACTTTACTTAATTTTTTCATATACTCACAATCCTTATCCCTTCATATTTGTTACGTATCCATATCTTCGAGAGAAATCCAACAATTCCCTATTATATCAATAATAATCGTTAATTTATATATTAAAATTTACATTAAAATAAAACGTAAGCATAATGTTTTTCCAAATATATACTCTAAACATCACTTATCCTTTCCTTTCCTCACTTCAATATTGTCAAAAAATTTGACAGTTCTATTTCGCATTTGTATAAATTTTTTTACAGTGTGTAAAGAAAGTGAATCTTGAGTTGATGTTTTTTTTCATTCTCCCACTGTTAATTAAAGTAATCTGTATTTCACGAGCAGCCCACCGCCCACAAATAATGGGCTAAATTTCTTATCTTCTCTAAAACATATGTAATTCCCACTATCTTTTTCTCTAAAGATATTTTTTGGCACGCTATTTGCTTTATTCAATACTGTGAAAAGGGGGAATTAACATGACTTTAAGAATTAATAAAATCCAAAATCAACTAAAAAACTATGAAATTGACGGATTACTTATTACAAAAAAAGAAAATCGCCAATATGCAACAGGTTTTACAGGTAGCGCTGGCGTCGTCTTAATCTCTGCGGATAACGCTGTTTTTATAACTGATTTCCGCTATGTAGATCAAGCGAAATCACAAATAAAAGACGCAGAAATCATTATGCATAAAGGAAATTTAGAAAAAGAAGTTGCAAATCAAGTATCCAAATTAAACATTCAAAAACTTGGAATTGAAGAAAATAACATGACATTGCAACAATATAAGAACTTACAAAAATATATGAAGGCAGAAATGGTTCAGGTGTGTGAAATCATCGAAGATATTCGTATTATTAAAGACACACCCGAAATAGAAACAATGAAAATTGCCGCTACTATTGCTGACGAAGCTTTCCAACACATTCTCAGCTTTCTAAAACCGGGAATAAGCGAAACTGAAGTCCGAGATGAATTAGAATTTTTCATGCGAAAAAAAGGAGCTACGTCCTCATCGTTTCAAATCATTGTAGCTTCTGGTGTTCGTTCTTCTCTTCCTCATGGCGTTGCATCAAATAAAATCATTGAACGAGGCGATATGATTACATTAGATTTCGGTGCACTTTACAACGGCTATTGTTCCGATATAACACGTACTGTAGCAATCGGCGAACCATCAGAAGAATTCAAAAAAATATATAATGTTGTATTAGAAGCATTGAAGCGTGGAACTGAAGCAATTAAACCTGGAGAAACTGCGAAAAGTATCGATGATATAACGAGAGATTACATTACAGAACATGGATACGGTCAATACTTTGGCCACTCTACCGGGCACGGTCTCGGGTTAGAAATCCATGAACCGCTTCGCCTATCCCAAGAAAGTAAGGCAACTTTACAAGAAGGTATGGTTGTTACAGTTGAGCCGGGTATTTACATACCGAACTGGGGCGGTTGTAGAATTGAAGACGATATCGTCATTACAAAAGAAGGCTATGAAGTTATTACAAAATCAAATAGAGAACTAATTGTTATTCCTTGTTAAAGCTTTACGTATTTGAAGATGAAATCAATCATCGTGGACAAATTCGTTTAATTAAGAAGATGCAAAAAGCTCATTCAGTAAAGTAAGAAAGTGCCACCTTATCCGGTGGCACTTTCTTTTATTCATTAACAAATATTTTTCCGTTTACTTTTTTAGCAATCACTGCCACCGCTATTAAAATGAATAGTAAGTATAACCATTTTGCAAAAAGTAACCACCCTTGAAAAATTGCTATGTCATTCATTTGTTCATTACCTTTTATTAGCAAGAAAGGAATCGTGCTAATTATTATGACAAACTCGATACTATAAATAATTTTCTTTTTCCGACTATACGTTTTCCACTCTTTCCAGCGGTACAAGGGAGCAAAAATGAATACGCCTATACATAATATAACTGGCATCCATTCACTTTTAAGAAATTGTGCTGAAATGATAGATACTATTAAACAAATAAGTACACCATAATATCCTATTTTTTCTCTCATTCGTACTCCCTCCATCCTACCCTCTCTTTAATATGTAACTCCCTATTCTTATTATGACTCTTAGAAAAATAACGACTACAATTACGATATAAAGGCCTTTCGCAGAAGACATCCACTCTTGAAAAATAGACATTTTCTCCATTTTCTTTTGCCCCTCTATTAAAATAAACCCTACGACAAATGAACAAACAACAATGATACCTATCGTAATCCCAATACTTTTCTTACTATATTGTTTCATGTCATCCCAGCGATATAAAAGCAAAAAGACAAACCCGAGAACAGGTATAATACTTATCCATTCATTCTTCGTAAATAGATTTAAAATGATTAATAGACTACAAGAGATGACGAATCCCCAAAAACCAATTTTTTTGTACATAGGTCCTCCTCAAATTCCATTTTTAGGATTAATTGTATTGTAACATCCATTTCTTATCCTTACCATTACAGTACATGAAATTTCATTTTTTCTTTTTCCTATCCTCACATACTTTCACTGCTTTCATACAATGAACTACACGAACGCCTAAAGGATGTGAATGTTATGGGAGTTGAATTAACGCTTTTACACGCTCTCTATGTTCTTTGCTTACTCACTATTATTACCTTCTTTATTCTTAGAAAAGATACGACAATCATTTGTATCGTTTTTATCTTTTTATTGGCATTAACCGCAACTAGTTCTATCCCTCTTGCCATTAGTGGTATCTTTCAAAGTTTCATTTATGCCATTACTGAACTATTACCAACTATATTAATCATCTCCATTATCGTATCGATGAGCAATCTACTCGTTCATACCGGCATTAATGATACGATGATTTCACCATTTACAAAGATGATTCGTACACCTGCACATGCCTACTGGATTATCGGTCTTTTAATGATGACTATTTCCTTTTTCTTTTGGCCCTCCCCAGCTGTCGCTTTAATGGGGGCGATTTTATTACCTGTCGCTGTACGCGTCGGCCTTCCGCCAATTGGAGTCGCAATTGCTATGAACTTATTCGGACACGGCATCGCCTTATCTGGTGACTTCGTTATTCAAGGTGCACCAAAATTAACCGCAGACGCCGCCGGACTTCCTGTTTCTAGCGTTGTTTCTGCCAGTGTTCCCCTCGTTATCGTTATGGGTATTGTGACAACTTCTGTCGCATTTTTCTTCTTACGAAAAGAATTTCATACAGGCTTATCTATACAAGAATCTACCCCATCAACCGAACCTTCTAAAACGCTCACTTCATTATCTCCTCGGGCAAAGAAATGGCTTGCCATATGTATCCCTATCGTATATATCATTGATATCCTTTGCATGATTCAGTTTAAACTACAAGGAAGCGACGCAACAGCACTTATCGGCGGGACGACTGTTATTATGATTATCATCATTTCTCTCATCGCCTACAAAGGAAATGGCCTTAATAAAACGACCGATTATTTTATAGAAGGACTACAATTTGGATTTAAAATTTCCGGGCCAGTTATTCCAATTGCTGCACTTTTTTATTTAGGAGATAGCGGCTTTGTAAAAATTATCGGAGATTATTTACCGAAAGGTTCACATGGAATTATTAATGACCTAGGAATCGCCTTATCTCAAACTGTACCTTTAAATCAATATGTATCGGCTGGAACTTTAACTATCGTTGGTGTCATAACGGGCTTAGATGGATCTGGCTTTTCAGGTATATCACTTACTGGTTCGATTGCAAACCTTTTCGGAACAGCACTTGGACATGGAACCGCTACATTAACAGCACTCGGACAAATTGCAGCCATATGGACTGGGGGCGGGACTTTAATTCCTTGGGCTCTTATTCCTGCCGCTGCTATTTGTAAAGTAGATCCATTTGAACTCGCACGTCGAAACTTTTCACCTGTTATTATCGGCTTAATCGTCACCACTATCGTTGCGATGTTTATTCTATAGCGTAAGCAAGGCTATACTTGCTTACGTTTTTTTAGGTTAAGTATTAAAACATACTGACCTTCAAAAGGGATTATGTATTACGTAGCGAAATTATATTAAGAGAGTAATTATTTCAAAACGTTCACAAGAAACATATTACTTCTACTAGAAAAGGGGACATAACTATGAATGAATTGATTTTCGTCTTATTTCTTTGTCCATTACTTATTTTTATCGTTTCTGTTATTGGAACACGTAGAACGAAAACGTATTATGTAATGCCAATTGTAACGTTTGCTAGTTTTTTAATAATTGGGGTTATCGCCTTTACTCCAAAATTTTTCTTTTGGGTTGGCATGTACAGCATCTTCTCGTTTATTGTTTCTTATATGACTCTATTGTTTGTGAGAGGGTATAAAGTTGCAGAAAGCAATAAGTAGTTATTAGTAAGGAGATTGCAATATGATTTTCTTTGATATCGATAGAACTTTACTTGATTATGATGCTGCTGAGAGAAATGGCATTTCACATTTTTCCCAAGAGTATAATGATATTTTTTTAGAAAACGAATTAGAGGCCACGAAACAAAAGACGACCGCGTTTCCCCCCGCAGTCGTCCTTTTTCGTATTACGCTGTAACCCAAGCTTCGTCAGATGGATTTTTACGCCACTCTTGTAATTTTTTCGTTTCAGCTTGTCCGATCATACCTTTTTCTGCTGCAACTTCAGTTAATGCACTGTAATCACTTAAAGAATATGAAGCTACGTTAGCTGCTTCTAATTTTTCTTTTCCTGACTCTAGCTCGTATGTGAAGATTGATACGATTCCTAATACTTCACAGCCAGCTTCGCGAAGTGCTTCTACACATGTAATTGCACTACCGCCAGTTGAAATTAAGTCTTCTACTACTACTACTTTTTGACCTTTTTCAGCTTTTCCTTCGATTTGGTTCCCTTTACCGTGACCTTTTGCCTTACTACGTACGTAGCACATTGGTAAATCCATACGATCGCTTACCCATGCAGCGTGCGCAATACCAGCAGTTGCTGTTCCTGCAATAACTTCTACAGTTGGGAAGTGCTCTTTAATTAATTCTTCTAATCCAGCTGCGATCGCTTGGCGTACTTTTGGATAAGATAAAGTTAAACGATTATCACAATAAATTGGTGATTTCATACCAGAAGACCAAGTGAATGGATCATTCGGTTGTAAAAATACTGCTCCAATTTCTAATAAATGCGATGCGATTTCTTTTTTCATACTGTTACACCTTCCCACTGTTGTTTTACTGTTTTATACGCTTCAAGCGGATTTTCTGCTTTTGTAATACTACGTCCAACTACGATGTAGCTTGAACCAAGTTCCCTCGCACGTTTCGGTGTTGCTACGCGCACTTGGTCATTCACATCATCACTTGCAAGACGAATCCCCGGTGTTACTGTTACAAATTCATTTCCGCATACTTCACGTAATTTTGGTACTTCAAGTGTTGAACAAACAACGCCATCAAGTCCACTTTCTTTCGTTAATTTTGCATAATGAGCAACCGCTTCTTCTAACGTTTTCTCAATACCAATCTCTTTTTTCATCATAGCTTCCGAAGTGCTTGTTAGTTGTGTAACTGCAATACAAATCGGTCTCTCTTTTCCTTCTTGCTTACCTTCCTCTAATCCCTCAATCGCAGCTTTCATCATACTACTTCCCCCAGCAGCATGAACATTTACCATATCTACATCTAGACTAGCTAGGCTACGCATAGCGCTTTTTACCGTATTCGGAATATCATGAAGTTTTAAATCTAGAAAAATCTTATGTCCTTTTTCTTTTAAGTACGTAATAATTGCAGGACCCTCTTTGTAAAATAACTCCATACCCACTTTGACAAATAACTCTTCCCCTTCAAAGTGATGTAAGAATTGTTCTACCTCTTGTTTCCCTGGAAAATCTAGTGCAACAATTAGCGACTGTGACATACTTACTTCCAGCTCCTTCCTCGACATTCCGAAATGTGATCAAATCCTAATTCATCTAGTAATGCTGGTAATTCTTCAATAATTGTCGGACATACGAACGGATCGATAAAGTTCGCCGTTCCAACTGCAACCGCGCTTGCGCCAGCATAGAAGAATTCAATTACATCTTCCGCTGTTTCAATACCACCCATTCCGATAATCGGAATGTTAACCGCTTGACTTACTTCATGTACCATACGAATTGCTACTGGCTTAATCGCAGGCCCTGATAGTCCGCCCGTACGGTTTGCTAAAATTGGTTTTGCAGTTTTTAAATCTAGACGCATACCAAGCAATGTATTAATCATCGTTAAACCGTCCGCACCCGCATTTTCAATTGCTTTTGCAATTTCCACAATGTTTGCCACGTTCGGTGACAATTTCACATATACCGGTACTTCAGAAACCTCTTTTACTCGCTTCGTTAAATCAGCAGCAATTTCAGGATTTGTACCAAAAGCGATACCACCCGTTTTTACGTTTGGACAAGAAATATTTAATTCTAGCGCATGAACATTAGGTGCCTTTGAAATTGCCTTCGCAACCGCTACGTAATCCTCAGCTTGTGAACCCGCAACGTTTGCAATAATCGGAAGATCAAATTGCTCGAGAAAAGGTAATTCAGAATTCATTACCTTTTCTAATCCAGGATTTTGAAGCCCGATTGCATTTAGCATTCCGCCTGGTGTTTCAGCAACACGAGGCGTTGGGTTTCCATAACGAGGTTGTTCTGTTGTCGCTTTAATCATAATTGATCCAAGTACACTTAAATCATAGAACTGTGCATACTCACGACCAAATCCGAAGCAACCAGATGCTGGGATGATTGGATTTTTTAATGATAACCCTGGTAATTCAACTTGCAATCTGTTCATAGTACAACCTCCCCGATTGGAAATACTGGTCCGTCGCTACACACCTTCTTGTAAGAATGTCCACTCGGATCTGCTTGTAAATGGCATACACACGCGAAACATGCTCCGATGCCACAGCCCATACGTTCTTCTAATGAAATGTAGGCTTTTCTCTCCTTATAGCGTCCTTCTAATGCACGAAGCATCGCTAAAGGTCCACATGAGTAGAGAATGTCAAAGTCAATTCCATAGCTATCAATTACATCTGTTACAAACCCTTTTGTACCATGTGTACCATCAACTGTTGCAACATACGTATCACCAAGCTCTGCGAATTTCTCTTCATAGAAGACAACATCTTTCGTTTGGAAACCTAAGATGTGAATAACGCGTACTCCTTTTGCTACAAGACGCTGTGACAATTCATATAGTGGTGGTACACCAATCCCCCCACCAACTAATAGAGCCGTTTGTCCAGATTGCGCTTCTTCTACAGGAAATCCATGACCAAGTGGTCCTAACACATCTACAAGTTCACCTTGTTTTCTTTTCGCTAATGTTTTTGTTCCTTGTCCTTCCGCACGATATAGCATTGTAAATTCGTTCTTGTCTTGATCAACATTACAAATACTAATTGGGCGGCGCAGAAGGGGCGTAATGCCCTCTGCTACCTTAATGTGTACAAACTGCCCTGGATCCTTCATTTGCTGCACTAGATCCCCTTGAAGCACTAATTCGTAAATGTTTTTTGCGATTTCTTTTTGGTTAACGACGATCATATTTTGCTTTTGCATCATGCATGTACCACCTCGTGACGCTTCGTTTGCGTAATTTCTTTCATTGAATGAGCTGAGAATGTCATAGATTCTAATACTCTCAAGATTGCTCTCGTTGTATCAAGTGATGTTAAGCAAGCCACACCATTTTCTACTGATTCACGGCGAATGCGGAAACCATCACGCGCTGGTTGTTTTCCTTTTGTTAATGTATTGATTACAAACTGCGCTTTCCCTTGACGGATAATATCAAGTAAGTTGTAGTCTTCAGAATCAATTTTGTTTACAACTTGCACCGGAATGTTTTGTTCTGTTAGGGATTGTGCTGTTCCTGCTGTTGCTAATAAGTTATAGCCGATTTCATGGAAGCGTTTTGCAATTTCCAGCGCTTCTTCTTTATCTTTATCCGCTACAGTGATAATTACTGATCCGTGCGTTGGAATGTTAATTCCTGAAGCAACAAGTCCTTTATATAATGCTTTTTCAAGCGTTAAATCTTTACCCATTACTTCCCCTGTTGATTTCATTTCAGGCCCTAATGTTGTATCAACTGAGCGTAGTTTCGCAAATGAGAATACCGGTGCTTTTACATACACTTCCTTCTCTTCTGGGTGATAGCCAGTTCCATATCCTTGTTCTACAAGGTTTTGACCTAAAATAACTTTCGTTGCGATATTTGCCATCGGTACGCCTGTAATTTTACTTAAGAATGGTACTGTACGGCTCGCACGTGGATTTACTTCAATTACATACACTTCATCTTTGAATACTACAAACTGAATGTTTAGTAATCCAACAATGTTTAAACCTTTTCCAAGCGCAATTGTATGTTCAATAATTTGTTCTTTTAGTTTTTCAGATAAGCTCTGTGGTGGATATACTCCAATTGAATCCCCAGAGTGAACTCCAGCGCGTTCGATATGTTCCATAATACCTGGAATGAATACATTCTCACCGTCTGAAATTGCATCTACTTCAATTTCTTTACCAACCATATAACGGTCGATTAATACTGGGTGATCTGCGTGAACTTTAACCGCATTTTTCATGTAATGCAGTAATTCTTCTTGACGATATACGATTTCCATCGCACGTCCACCTAGTACGTAAGATGGTCTTACTAATACTGGGTAACCAATTTTGTCAGCAATCGCTACTGCTTGCTCTACAGTCGTTGCTGTTTTACCAACTGGTTGCGGGATACCGAGCTTTGTTAAAGCTGCTTCAAACTTATCACGATCTTCTGCACGGTCTAAATCTTCAAGTGATGTTCCTAAGATTTTCACACCGTGTGCTTCTAATTTAGCTGCTAAGTTAATTGCCGTTTGTCCACCGAATTGGACGATAACACCTTCTGGCTTTTCTAAATCGATAATGTGCATTACATCTTCGATTGTTAATGGTTCAAAGTATAATTTGTCAGAAATACTGAAGTCTGTTGAAACTGTTTCAGGGTTGTTATTAACAATGATTGCCTCATATCCAGCTTCTTTTATTGCCCATACAGAGTGAACTGTTGCATAATCAAACTCAACACCTTGACCAATACGGATTGGACCAGATCCTAGTACAACTACACTCTTACGATCTGTTACAATCGATTCATTCTCGTCACCATATGTGCTGTAGTAGTATGGTGTTGCAGATTCAAACTCTGCCGCACAAGTATCTACCATCTTATAAACAGGAGTCATATTGCTTTCTTTACGCATATCGTAAATTTCACGCTCTGTTTTGTTCCAAGCATTGGCGATGTAATGGTCACTGAAGCCCATTTCTTTCGCAGATTGTAACACTTCCATATTTCCTACATTCGCTTTTACTTCGCGTTCCATGTTTACGATATTTTCAACTTTTTGTAAGAAGAAGAAGTCCATTTCACACCATTCGTTGATTTCTTCTTTCGTTACACCTTGACGGATCGCTTCTGCTACAACGAACAGACGCTCGTCATCAGCTTTTATAATACGCTTTTTCATCGTTTCTTTATCAAGCTCTTTTAAGTGGTCTAACTCTAGGTGATAAACGCCAAGCTCTAAAGAACGGATCGCTTTTAATAATGATTGTTCTAAGTTACGTCCGATTGACATAACTTCACCAGTTGCCTTCATTTGTGTACCAAGTGTTCTGTTTGCTGATTCAAACTTATCAAATGGCCAACGTGGAATTTTTGAAACAACATAGTCTAATGCTGGCTCGAAGCAAGCGTATGTTTTTTGTGTTACTGGGTTTACAATTTCATCTAATGTTAAACCGACTGCAATTTTCGCCGCTAGCTTCGCAATTGGATATCCAGTTGCTTTAGATGCTAGTGCAGACGAACGACTCACACGCGGGTTTACTTCGATTACATAGTATTGGAAGCTATGTGGATCAAGTGCAAGCTGAACGTTACATCCACCTTCAATTCCTAATGCGCGAATAATTCGTAATGAAGTGTTTCGTAACATTTGATACTCACGGTCACTTAATGTTTGGCTCGGTGCTACAACGATAGAATCACCTGTGTGAACCCCAACCGGATCGATATTTTCCATGTTACATACTACAATCGCGTTATCATTCGAATCACGCATTACTTCATATTCAATTTCCTTACAACCAGCAATACTCTTTTCTAATAAACATTGTGTTACTGGACTATGTTTTAATCCACCTGATACGATTTCAATTAGCTCCTCTTCATTATTACAGATTCCGCCACCTGTTCCCCCCATTGTAAATGCTGGGCGAACAATAACTGGATAACCAATTTCTTTTACAAATTCATGTGCTTCTTCCAGCGTATGAATAATAGTACTAGATGGAATTGGTTCATTTAATTCCTGCATTAATGTACGGAATAAGTCACGATCCTCGGCTTGCTCGATTGCTGATAATTTTGTTCCTAAAATTTCAACTCCGCACTCTTCAAGTATGCCTGATTTCGCAAGTTCAACAGCCATATTCAGGCCTGTTTGACCACCTAATGTTGGTAGGAGTGCATCTGGACGTTCTTTACGAATAATACGGCTTACGAATTCTAGTGTTAATGGTTCTATATATACTTTATCTGCTGTTGCAGTATCTGTCATAATTGTTGCTGGGTTAGAGTTAACAAGGATTACTTTGTAACCTTCTTCTCTAAGAGATTGACAAGCTTGTGTACCAGAGTAATCAAACTCTGCTGCTTGCCCAATTACAATTGGTCCTGATCCGATTACTAAAATTGTGTTAATGTCTAGGCGTTTTGGCATAACTCTTCCCCTTCTTTCTTGAAGTTTTCAATCATTGCTAAGAAATCTTCGAATAAATCATTTGCATCTTCTGGTCCTGCAGAAGCTTCTGGATGGTATTGCACTGTAAATGCTGGGAATTTCGTATGACGAAGACCTTCTACTGTTCCATCATTTAAAGCAACATGTGTAATTTCAAGTTCTGTATTTCCAACTGATTCCTCTTCTACTGCGTAACCATGGTTTTGAGATGTAATTGCTACTTTTCCAGTTGCAAGATTTTTTACTGGATGATTTAAACCACGGTGACCGAATTTTAACTTACTTGTATTCGCACCAGATGCTAGCGCGAACAATTGATGTCCTAGGCAAATCCCGAATAAAGGAACTTTACCAATAATGTCTTTTAACATTTCAATTGCTTCTGGTACATCTTTTGGGTCCCCAGGTCCATTACTTAACATAATTCCATCTGGGCTAAGACGTAAAATTTCTTCTGCTGTTGTATTGTAAGGTACAACAATTACATCACAGTCACGCTTATTTAATTCTCGTAAAATACCATGTTTCATTCCGAAGTCTACAAGTACAACGCGATGACCACGGCCTGGACTTGGGTATGGGTCTTTTGTTGATACGCGTTTCACATGATCTGTAAAGACAGTTGCTTTCAATTGGCTAACGATGTCCTCTACATCCACATCCATATTGCAAAGACGTCCGCGTAAAGTTCCATATTCACGAATTTTTCTTGTTAATTTTCTCGTATCAATTCCTGCTAATCCTGGGATATTTCTTTCTTTCAAGTAATCATTTAACGAAATTTCATTACGGAAATTTGATGGGTGATCACAAATTTCGTTTACGATTAAACCATTTACAGATGGGTGAATTGATTCAAAATCATCACGGTTAATGCCGTAGTTTCCGATTAATGGATACGTAAATGTTACGATTTGACCGCAGTATGATGGATCAGATAAAGTTTCTTGATATCCAGTCATCCCAGTTGTAAATACAACCTCACCTGACTTTTCGATTTCTCCTCCGAAACCTTTTCCAATTAATACCGTTCCATCTTCTAAGATAAGTTGTCTTTTCATACTAATGCACTCTCCTTTTGCCATGCGATCTTACCACCAACGATTGTCATAACCGGCCAACCTTGGCATTTCCAACCTGCGAATGGTGTATTCTTTCCTTTTGATAAGAATGTTGTTGGATCAATTTCTTCTTCTTGTTCTAAATCGATAATTGTAATATCCGCTGTTCTACCTTCTGTTAGGCGCCCTGCTTCTAAACCGAATGTGTCAGCTGGTTTTTCTGTTAAGAATTGAATTAGTTGCTCTAATGTAATGATTTCTTTTTTCACAAGGTTCGTATATAAAAGCGGGAATGCTGTTTCAAAACCAGTAATTCCGAACGGCGCTCTTTCAATCCCTTGCGCTTTCTCTTCTGCAGTATGCGGTGCATGGTCAGTTGCGATCATATCAATTGTTCCATCTAATAGTCCTTCAATTAACGCTGCATGATCTTCTTTTCCTCGAAGCGGTGGATTCATTTTAAAGTTAGGATCAGCCGATGGGATATCATCTTCACATAATACTAAGTGATGCGGTGTTACTTCTGCTGTCACCTTAATTCCAGCACGTTTCGCGTCACGGATTACACGTACAGATCCTTTTGTACTTACGTGACATACGTGATAGTGGCAATTTGCAGCTTCCGCAAGTAAGATGTCCCGGGCAATATGTACGGATTCACATACTGATGGGATACCGTTTAATCCGTGTTTCTCAGAAAACTTCCCTTCATGTACACATCCTTTATTAATAAGTGTGTTCTCTTCACAGTGTGCAACAACTGCCATATTTAATTTCGCTGCACGCTTCATTGCAGCTAACATCATGCTTGCATCTTGCACACCTACGCCATCATCAGTGAAAGCAAACGCTCCAAGTTCTTTTAACGTTTCAAAATCAGTCATTTCAGAACCTGCTTGACGTACTGTAATTGCTCCATATGGTAATACATTTACATGTGCTTTTTCTTTAATACGCTTTTGCAGGTCTTCCATATGTTCTTTACAATCTGGTACTGGGCGTGTGTTTGGCATTGCGCAAATTGTAGTAAATCCACCTTTTGCTGCTGCAAGTGTTCCTGTTTCAATTGTTTCTTTATGTTCACCACCTGGTTCACGAAGATGAACGTGTACATCTACTAATCCAGGTGCGATTAACTTTCCATTTACATCGATTACTTCAGCATTATCTGCCGTAATATTTTCTGCTACCTTCGCAATTTTACCGTCTTGTACAAGAAGATCTGTTGCTACAATTGTTCCTTCTTCATTCATATAACGACCGTTTTTAAACAAATAATTCATGTTTCATTCCTCCTAATACATTTGGTAATGCGCGTTTTAGTACAGCCATTCTTACGTAGACCCCGTTTTCCATTTGCTTAAATATGCGTGAGCGTTCACACTCGACAAGTTCACTCGCAATTTCAACATCACGGTTTACAGGGGCTGGATGCATAATAATGCTTCCTTCTTTCATACGTTTTTCTCTTTCAACTGTTAACCCATGTTGCTCGTGATACTCTTTCATAATGTCTGTTTCATAATGGTCATGACGCTCATGTTGTACACGAAGTAACATCATCACATCCACTTCTGGAACAAGTTCATCTAAACTCTTGTACGTTCCAAATGTGTTCTCTTCATCTTTCCACTCTTCTGGGCTTGCAAAGTAAATTGTCGCGCCCAGTTTCGTTAATGCTTCTGCATTAGAACGTGCTACTCGGCTATGACGAACATCCCCAACTATTGCAATCTTCAAACCTTCAAATCTTCCAAACTCTTGTTTAATTGTTAGAAGATCGAGTAGACATTGCGTTGGATGATTTCCACATCCATCTCCAGCGTTCAAGATTGGGATATTCACCTGATTTTTTAATTCATCGAAATAACGATCTTGCTCATGGCGGATGACTACCGCTTTTGTTCCGATTGATTCTAGTGTTCTTATCGTATCGTATAAAGTTTCTCCTTTTTGTACGCTAGATGCATCTGCGGAAAAGTCTAATACTTCAAGTCCTAATCTCTTCTCAGCAACTTCAAAGCTAAATCTCGTCCTCGTACTATTCTCAAAGAACAAGTTCGCAACAAATGTTTGCTCTGTCGTTTTTCTCTCTTTTCCATTCGCGAAATTTTCTGCGTCTTTTAGGATTTCTGAAATTTCTTGTTCCGATAATTCACTCATCGTTAACAAATGGCTCATCGTCATCCCTCATCTTTCTGTTTTTTATGATAACATCATTGAATTTATATAACAATAACTGCATAAAAATACCCTAGCCTTTGAGACTAGGGTGCGTTAAAGTAGCCACCCTTTTCTATCTCACAGGACTGAATTAAAAGGTTATTTTTATGAAGCAATCTGCTTAGATTGTTTTGTTTTATTTGTTTGTTTTGTCTCCGGTAGTAGTAGATTTAATAGTACACCGACAATTGCTGCTAGTGCCATTCCTTCTACTTGGAACGATTCACCTACGTGTAGTACCGCCCCGCCAATACCGATTACTAGTATAACTGATGCAATCATTAAGTTTCGTTTGTCGCCTAAGTCTGTTTTATCGTCTACCATCATGCGTAAACCACTTGATGCGATTACACCGAAGAGTAAGATTGATACACCACCCATAACCGGTGTTGGAATCGAATGAATCAGTGCTGAAATCTTCCCGATAAATCCAAACATGATTGCGAACACTGCTGAACCGATGAATAAGTATACACTGTATGCTCTCGTAATTGCTAGCACACCGATGTTTTCACCATATGTTGTATTCGGTGGTCCTCCTATTAGTGATGCGATCAATGTTGCTACCCCATCACCGAAGATTGAACGATGTAAACCTGGTTTTTCAATTAAATCTCTTTTAATAACATTTCCAAGTACAATTTGATGTCCGATATGTTCTGAAATTGTTACAAGTGCAACTGGTACCATTAAGAGTACAATTTTCCATGAAAACTCCGGAGTGTATGTTACAAACGGTACTGTGAAATCTGGTATGACAAACCATTTCGCCTCAGCTACTGGCTTTAAATCTACTAGCCCTTGGAAGTAAGCGAATATATACCCGCCGATGATTCCAAGTAGCACTGGTATGATACTGAAAAACCCTCTCCCGAATATGGAGCAAATGATTGTAATTGCTAATGTTACTAATGCTACTGAAAAGTGTGTAATGCTATACTTACCATCCGCACCGTTCATCGCCATGTTCACTGCTGTATGTGCTAAAGATAAACCGATTACCATTACGACTGGTCCAACTACGATTGGCGGAAGTAATTTCATAATCCATTCTGACCCAGATTTCTTAATTCCGAGTGAGATTAAGATGTACACAAGTCCCGCAAGCATTCCACCAAGCATCGCTGCTCCAGGTCCACCTGCTGTTTTCGCTGTAATAATTGGTGCAATAAAGGCGAATGATGATCCTAAATATGCTGGTACTTGACCTTTCGTTATTAGAAGAAACGCTAGCGTTCCTAATCCACTTGATATTAAAGCTACTGATGGATTCAGTCCTGTTAAAAACGGAACAAGCACTGTTGATCCAAACATCGCGAACAAATGTTGTATACTTAATAATAACCATTTTCCCGGTTTCGGTACTTCATGAATGTCTAACACTGGCTTTTGCTCCATTGTTACATCCTCCTTCAGTTTTGATTTTTGCAATAAAAAAACTCTTTGTGCCTGTGCACAAAGAGTCCTACACTTTCGTATGCCAAATTTGACATATGAAAGCCAAGACCCTTTGGCAGCCTCACAGGACTACATTTAAAAGGGCTTTACTTATCGTATATGCTTACTCGATCTTGTTGATCTGTCTCTTGCAAATCAACTTCGATACGCTCTTCACTAGATGTTGGAATGTTCTTTCCTACATAATCAGCGCGAATTGGTAATTCACGATGACCTCTATCAACAAGAACAGCCAATTGGATTTGTGATGGTCTACCTAAATCCATAAGAGCATCCATTGCTGCTCGAACTGTTCTTCCTGTATATAACACATCATCCACAAGGATAACTTTTTTCTTCGTAATATCTACAGGAATATCAGAACCTTTTACAAGTGGTTCTTTATGTTTCGATTGTAGTGTTAAATCATCACGATATAACGTAATATCTAACTCTCCTACTTCCATCTCTTTTCCTTCAATTTGACCAATTCGTTCTGCCAAACGTTGTGCAATAAAAATTCCACGTGTTTTTATTCCGACAAGAACACAATTATCGACACCTTTATTTCGTTCCACGATTTCATGACTAATTCGTGTTAAAGCGCGGCGAATCATTTGGTCATCTAAAACTACAGCTTTCTCTTGCATGCTCTACACCTCCAAGCTTTTTTTCTTGCGTGAGAGTAATGGTATAAAAAAAGTCCTCTCAGCGTGTGCGAGAGGACTTTTGAAAAAAGGGTACAACATACCCTAAGTATTTCAAACCGTTACCTTCTCAACCTCACGGGGCTGTGTTAAAGGATCATTATTTAACTGTTGTCAGTATCTCAGTTTTCTTATGATTTGTCAATACTATTTCCGTAAAATATTTAGCGCTTCTTCAAACACTTCTGGAATCGGTGCCTCAAACTCAATATATTCACCAGTACGAGGGTGATCGAAACCTAAAATCCCTGCATGAAGTGCTTGTCCATTCATATCTAATGTTTTCTTCGGACCATACTTTGGATCCCCTGCAAGTGGATAACCAATATATTTCATATGAACACGAATTTGGTGTGTACGTCCCGTTTCTAAGCGACATTCTACAAGTGTGAAATCCTTAAATCGCTCTAACACTTGGAAATGTGTAACAGCATTCTTACCATTTTCATCAACGGTCATACTTTGACGTTCTTTTTTATCACGACCAATTGGAGCATCAATTGTTCCTTTATCATGTGGAATTACACCATGTACAATCGCTTTGTAGCGTCTTGTTACCGTTTTTGCTACAAGTTGATTTACAAGTGATTCGTGCGCCACATCATTTTTAGCAACCATTAATAATCCAGATGTATCCTTATCAATACGGTGTACTATACCAGGACGCATTACACCGTTAATACCTGATAGGTCTGTACAATGATGCATAAGTCCGTTTACAAGCGTACCTTTCGTATGCCCTGGTGCTGGATGTACTACCATGCCACGCGGCTTATTTACAACTAGTACATCGGCATCTTCATAATAAACTTCTAAATTCATATCTTCCGGTTGAATATCTAACTCTTCTGGCTCGGGAATTGTTACTGTAATTTCATCATTTCCTTTTACTTTATAATTCCCTTTAACTGATTTCCCATTTACTGTCACAACAGCATCTTTAATCCATTGCTGCACTTGTGAACGTGACCATTCACTGTTTATTTCTGCAACGAATTTATCAATTCGCTCGCTTTTTTGTTCTTCTGCAACTGTTACTTGTACTACTTCACTCATTCAATTACTCCTTCGTTTTCTTTCCTTCTAATACTGTTTGAATAATAATTAATACAACTCCAATACATAATGCTGAGTCAGCTATATTGAATACTGGATAGTTGTACGAGAAAATATACACGTGAATGAAATCCACTACTTCTTGTCTAAATACACGATCAATAAAATTGCCAATTGCTCCGCCTAAAATTAGACCTAATGAAATACCTAGAAGCTTGTCCGTTTTCGCATATTTTTTCATATAAAATACGATAAATGCTACGAAAATGACTGTAATAATGTAGAAAAACCACATTTTATTTTCTAAAATACCCCAGGCAGCTCCTCTATTTCGATGTGATGTTATGTATAATACATTATCGATAATCGGAATGCTCGTACCCAATTCCATGTTCTTTACAATTAGCCATTTCGATATTTGATCGATGGCAATGACAAATAACGCTATTACATAATATATCATTTTCATTTCCCCCATAAAGACAGTGTACCTCAAAATTTTAGCATAGCTGCTGCCTTTTCACAATGAACCTTTATAGAAGAATAAAATAAATTAAAAAAAGGTAACATAATATCGTTGTGCGTATTCATACATTTACCTTTTCATAGAAAAATTCATGAATAGTACGAGCAGTCGGCATTGTTTTCATTTGTTTTGTAGAAATCGCTCTTCCAGTTTCTTCACAAATACCGTACATATCTATTTCCATTTTAAACAATGCACGTTCTACATCTTTTAAATCCTCTTTTATATCATGTAATAGCAATTTTTTCTTTGTCTCTTCCTTTATTCCGTATCCAAGTTCTTGCCCAAATTCCATATAGTATGTGTGCATTACTTCTTTCGCCAGTCTATCTTGCAACTCTTTTCTCATCAATTGCAATTCTTCTTTTATTTCCATATAAATTTCATTCACGTGTACATTCCTCCCAGCTGCAATGTACAATTAGTGTGTCCGAAATTTCTATGCTTACCTCACACACATTTTTCCTTCATAGGAAAGAGAGTGAAAGTTATTTCGATATATCATCAACAAAAAACTGACTACTCTTATGAGCAGTCAGTTTTTTCATTATTTTACGTAGTTTTCTTTAACAACTGTTGCACAGCGCTCACACAATGTTTCATGTTCCGCATCTTTGCCAATTGTTTCTGAAACAACCCAACAACGTTCACACGTATCACCAGTTGCTTGAGCTACAACAACCGCTGTATGCTCATACTTAGGTGCATCTGCCGGAGCTTCTTCTATCATACCACCAAGTTTATACTCAGAAACAATAAATAGTTGCTTTAAGTCTTCACTAATAGACTCTAACATAGCTTTCATTTCTGCAGTCGGATATAGTGTAATACTTGCATTTAATGACTTACCAATTACTTTTTCATTACGAGCGACTTCTAAAGCTTTTAATACGTCATCACGTAACGTCATAAATGCATCCCATTTTGTTTTTAACGCTTCAGCACCATCTACTTCTACAACTTCTGGCATATTAGTTAACTGTACACTTTCTTCTTCTGCACCAGGAACATAAGGCCATACTTCATCAGCTGTATGAGGTAAGATTGGTGTTACAAGTTTTGTTAATGCAACAAGAACATCATATAATACTGTTTGAATCGCGCGGCGATCTTGGTGATTTGCACCTTCAATGTATAAAATGTCTTTCGCAAAGTCTAAATAGAATGAGCTTAAATCAATTGTACAGAAGTTATGAATTGCGTGATATACTGCTGCAAAGTCATATGCTTCATACGCTTCTTTCACTTTTGTAATTAATTCATTTAATTTTACTAACATATAACGGTCAACTTCACGAAGCTCAGCTGCCGCCACTGTATTTTCACTTGGATTAAAGTCATCTAAGTTTCCTAATAAGAAACGGAATGTATTACGGATTTTACGATATACTTCTGCTACTTGTTTTAAAATATCATCTGAAATACGTACATCAGATTGATAGTCAACAGAAGATACCCATAAGCGTAAAATATCTCCGCCTAATTGATCCATAATTTTCTTCGGTACGACGATGTTTCCAATCGACTTACTCATTTTACGTCCGTCACCATCTAGTACGAAACCGTGGCTTAGAACACCTTTATACGGTGCTTTACCTGTTACAGCAACTGCTGTTGATAATGAAGAGTTAAACCAACCACGATATTGGTCAGATCCTTCTAAATATAAATCTGCTGGACGTTGTAAATCATCACGCTCTTCTAATACCGCTTGGTGAGAAGAACCTGAATCAAACCATACATCCATAATGTCTGTTTCTTTACGGAATTCACCATTTGGGCTACCTGGATGTGTAAATCCTTCTGGTAATAGATCTTTCGCTTCACGCTCGAACCATACGTTAGAACCGTGTTCACGGAATAAATCTGCTACATTGCTAATTGTTTCATCTGTAATAATTGGGTCTCCATTTTCCGCATAAAATACTGGAATCGGTACACCCCATGCACGTTGACGAGAAATACACCAATCACCACGGTCACGAACCATATTATGAAGACGAGTTTCACCCCATGCTGGAACCCATTTCGTTTCTTCAACAGCTTGTAATAATTCTTTACGGAATGCTTCAATAGATGCAAACCACTGTGCTGTTGCACGGAAAATAATTGGTTTTTTCGTTCTCCAATCATGTGGGTATGAATGCGTAATAAATGTTAATTTTAGTAACGCACCTACTTCTTCTAATTTTTCCGTAATTGGTTTATTAGCTTTATCATAGAATAGACCTTCAAATCCAGGTGCTTCATTTGTTAATACACCTTTATCATCAACTGGACAAAGAACTTCTAAACCATATTTCTTACCAACAAGGAAATCGTCTTCCCCGTGTCCTGGTGCTGTATGAACACAACCTGTACCAGCATCTGTTGTAACGTGCTCCCCTAGCATAACTAATGAGTCACGATCGTAGAATGGGTGTTTTGCAACTGTATACTCAAGTTCGCTACCTTTTACCGTTTTCACAACTTCAGCATTTTCCCATTCTAACGTTTTTTCAACTGTCTCAAATAGTTCAGAAGCAATAATATATTTCTCATCATTTACGTTCACAATAGCATATTCAAGTTCTGGATGAACAGAAATACCTAAGTTAGCAGGTAACGTCCAAGGTGTTGTTGTCCAAATAATGAACTTCTCATCACCTTCTAATACGTTCTTTCCGTCTTTTACAGGGAATGCTACGTAAATAGATGCTGATTTTTTATCTTGGTATTCAATTTCAGCTTCTGCTAAAGCTGATTCACTCGTTGGAGACCAGTAAACTGGTTTCTGTCCTTTATAGATATAACCTTTTTTCGCCATGTCACCAAACACTTTAATTTGTTGTGCTTCATAAGCTGGCTCTAAAGTAATATATGGATTATCCCAATCTGCACGTACACCTAAACGCTTAAATTGTTCACGTTGACGTTCTACTTGCTCATATGCATACTCTGCGCATAATTTACGGAACTCAGCAACTGTCATTTCTTTACGCTTTACACCTTTATTCGTTAAAGCTTGTTCAATTGGTAAACCGTGCGTATCCCAACCTGGCACATATGGTGCACAGTATCCTGTCATTGATTTAAAACGAACAATAAAGTCTTTTAACACTTTATTTAGTGCGTGTCCCATATGGATGTCACCATTTGCATATGGAGGTCCATCATGTAGTACAAATAAAGGACGACCTTTTGTATGTTCTTGTACCTTTTCATAAATATTCATTTCAGCCCATGTTTCTTGCATTGCAGGCTCACGTTTCGGTAAATTCCCACGCATCGGGAATTCTGTTTTTGGCATTAGTAATGTATTTTTGTACTCCATGCTCAATTCCTCCTTAAATATATAAACGACAGACCTTAAAAAAGGGAATAAAAAAGAGACCTCTCATCCCAAAAAGGGACGAGAAAGTCTCCCGCGGTACCACCCTAGTAGACCATATACAAATGCATAAGGTCCTCTTTATATTCTTAACGCGAATATACGCCTACGCTTACTAAATTTGTTCAGCGCGGAACTCCAGGGTGATATTCCCATTATCTCCTTATCCTGAGCTTACACTATCCTCAGTTCGCTATATAAGGTATGAAAAAGGTACTTATCCCTATCTTCGTTTTTCTTAATAAATATGCTGTTTAAAATTATATGTAATAATAAGAAAAACGTCAAGCTTACACTGTTTCTTCTTTTTTCAACAGTTCGTCCACTTCGTCTTCTAACTCAATTAATTTGTCCCAATCATCGTTGCTTAACATTTCAAGCTGTGTTTCTAACAACATACGGAAACGAGTGCGGAATACTTTCGCTTGTTTCTTTAACTCTTCAATATCAAATGCAACTTTTCTTGATTTCACTAATGCTTCATTAATGATACGATCTGCATTTTTTTCTGCTTCACGTACAATTAATTTTGCTTCTTTTTGTGCATTACGTTTCACTTCTTCAGCAGCTTCTTGTGCGACAATGATAGATTTGTTAAGCGTATCTTCAATATTAGAAAAATGATCTAACTTTCCTTCTAATTGTGCAACCTTTTCTTCTAAAGCTTTTTTCTCACGAATGACTAATTCATAATCTTTGATGATTTGATCAAGAAATTCATTTACTTGATCTTCATCGTAGCCACGGAATCCGCGACCAAATTCTTTGTTATGAATATCTAATGGTGTTAACGGCACAACGCCACCTCCAAGTAGTTATCTAAATTTCCTCTTTCAATTATATCTTTTCTTCGACAAAATAAGAGAATTTCCTTCTAAAAAACCAATCATTTTAGTATACCATACAAAACTCTCCATTTGTCGCGCTTCGTTTTACCTTCTACAGAAAATAATTTACTTCGTCCATACCCTCTAACCGAGAAAACATCACCCGGAAAACATTCATACGAAGTTTGCTCTACTGTTTTCCAATTGACTTTTACTAGGCCACCTTTTATAAGAGGCTGTACTTTCTGCCTAGATATATGCAGCATTTCAGCTAATAAAACATCTAGACGAAGTGACGAAACTGTTCCAGATTTTTCTCCCCACTTTTCACCTACACGCAAAACTTTCTCTACTTGTATAGGAGAGAGTGTGACTTTCATTTTCCCTATTGATTGTAAGTTCATTTCAATATAGGATACAACTTCTTTCGCAACTGCAATTTGGGCACGATCTTCTTGAAGCAAAATATCACCACATTTTTCCCTTGTTAAACCAAGTGACATGAATGCACCTAATATTTGCCTATGTTCTAGCGTGAAAAACTTGGAAGGATAGTCAATTTCTAATACTTCTACTTGAAATTCCTCTTCATTTAATTCTAGATAATCTGGATAAATTAGTGCTCTTTTTCGTTCGGCTTCAGGCATCGCACCATCAAACCGTACAGCTACATCTCCTTGCCCTATTACCATAGAAACAATTTGTTGCTGTCTTGGATCAAGAAAATCTGTTAACTTGACTTGATGGTACTCAGCAGCCTGTTTCCACTCTATTACTTTATCCACAAAGACCTCTTCATCAGGTCTAAAATGCTCGTAGATGCTCATGTATGTAGCCTTTCGCTAAACAAAATAAAAAAACAAACTTGTCAATCCTCTACTAGCGAGATTCAATGTGAAAATCGCAACAAGTGGAGAAATATCAATCATACCAAGCGGTGGAATAAATTTCCTAAAAGGCTCTAAATAAGGTTCGCAAATGCGTGCAAGAAAATCACCAAATTTTGATTCTCTTGCACCTGGGAACCAAGACAAAAGAATATAAATGATAAGCGCATAGGAATAAATTTGAATAGCAGACTGCAATACTTGTACAACTGTTGTCATGGCGTATTACCACCTCTTTATATTTGTCTCTTCTTCTTCACCGAATAACTCTGAAATCGCACCAACGATATCAACATTTTCAGGTGTACACATAAATGTTTTCGGGCCTATTTTTTGAATGTCCCCGCCTATAGCGTATACAGTACCACTTAAAAAGTCAACGATACGTACAGCTTGATCTGTAGACATTCTTTGCAAATTAATTACAACAGCTCGTCTACCTTTTAAGTGATCCGAAATGCCTTGCGCTTCCGAATATGTGCGTGGTTCTAGTAAAACAACTTTTGAAGATTGCTTCGCTGTTTCAATACTCACTACATTTTGCTTCGGTTGCACTTTCGCAAACGGAACATCTTGTTGTTCTGGGGGATCTTGTTGTTTTTTCATGTCTGTTTGCTCCTTTTCATAACTATATTGAGCTGCTTCTTTTTCTTCCGGTGTGTCAAAAAAGAAGTATTTTACTTTTGACCAACTCATAATAACTTTCTCCTTCCTCTTACGCTTTTCCTACTAAAACCGTTCCCAAACGAATATATGTAGCGCCTTCCTCAATTGCAATCGTGTAATCATTTGACATTCCCATTGATAATTCTTTACATGGTGCATGTAATAATTCTAGCTCCTGCACTTCTGTTTGTAGCATGCGTAATTCCTTAAAGCAGCGACGAATCTCTTCCTCTTCTCCTGTAAACGGAGCCATTGTCATTAATCCTACCACTTCAATCTTATCCAATTCTTGCAAACTTTGAATAAAAGAAATTGTTTCTTCTATCGCCAATCCTTGCTTTGATTCTTCAGATGATGTTTTCACTTGAATAAAGCATTTAACTTTCTTATCAGCACGTTTTTGAATTTCTTGTGCAAGTGAGAGACGATCTAATGAATGTAAATAATCAATCTCATTAATGATTTCTTTTACTTTTCTCGTTTGTAATGAGCCAATAAAATGCCAATTCACTTTTGAACCGAAATGCTCGTATTTTTGTAAGAAACCTTCATTTCTATTTTCACCTAAGTCAATAATTCCTGCTTCAATTACTTCGCTTGTTTTTTCAATTCCTACAGTTTTTGTAACTGCAACGAGCTTAATATCTTTCGTCGAACGTCCAGCTCGTGCACAAGATTCTTTAATTGCTTCGTTTACATCTGCTAAATTCCCTTGCACTGTCACTTGCTTCACTCCTCCTTAAAACCTATGAAACTCAACATTCTCCCCGTCTTACCTTGATCACGACGATGAGAGAAAAATAATTGTTCTTCACAGCTTGTACAAAGAGATGACATTACAATATGTTCTTCTTTTATACCTGCTTGTACACATAATATACGATTAACTTCTTTTAAATTAATTGCATACTGACCATCAGAAATTACTTTATAGGGAACTGATCCGTTTACTACTTGCTGCGCTGCTGTTAATACACGATCATCAACAACATAACAACATGATCCGATTGCAGGACCAATTGCGACATGAATTTCATCACTTGAAACACCTTCTGCATTCCACTTTTGAATCATTTCTTTCGCAATCTCTGTTACAGTCCCTTTCCACCCAGCATGCGCAAGTCCTATCATATCATGTGATGGTGCATAAAAATAGAGCGGAACACAATCAGCGTAACAAGATGTTAAGAGAACATCTTTGTTAGTCGTATAAATGCCATCCGTTTTTGGAATACCGTCTTCATATGAATAAACGCCTTTCCCTTTTTCTTGCAGTCCTACTTTCTCAACATGATGGTCATGAACTTGTTCAGAGCAAATCCATTTTTCTAATGGTTTTTGTAACTTATTCGCTAAAATGCGTCTGTTTTCATGAACATTCTCCACGATATCATTCACATGTAATCCTAAATTCATCGCATGAAAGGAGCCTGTACTTACTCCACCATCTTTTGTCGTAAATCCAACAGTAATGTTTCCAATTTCTTTCCACGCTTGTAAATACAGTATACCGTCCACATATTTAAATGGTTCTCTCATAAAGCGGCTCCTTTTAATTAAAATAACAGAAAAAAGCATGGTACTTCCTGTCTATTTTACCATACTTTTATTTTTTCATAATGACAACTGAAAAAAAAGGGGAATTTGTAATATTCTTTATGAAATTGTCGGTGTTTGTATTGATTCTGTTACAGAATTAATATTATCTACTCTGACAAGTATGACATCTTCCCCAATTTTCATAATTTGCTCCCAAGGAATCACAAATTCTACTTCCTTTCCAAAGAGTCCTAGCATACGTGTCTGCTTGGAAATAATAACTGTCCTAATCTTACCTGTGTCTATATCAAAATCAATATCTCCAATATTTCCAAGCCTTTTTCCATCTAAAATATTTACAACATCCTTCATTTGAAACTCCGAAATTCGTATCATATTCATCCTCTCCCTTATATCATGAATCATAATTACGCTCTCAAATAAAGTGAAACCTTAATCAGTGGGATTTTTCCCATCCCTACTGATTATTAGCCCATGCTAATCGGACTTTTTCGGGTAGCTCCGCTTCCATCTAACTTCTTACTTCAGCCGAATTTTGAAGCGGGTAAACAGTATATAACCGCTACTAATAGAACATCCATTTCATTTTCATTATATGAACCTACCCACTGTACTATGAGAGCAAAATATTATATATAAAAAAGGCCTCACCATAACTGGTGAGGACCTTATCCTTGAATCGTCTTATTCATTTGCTTAATAGCAGACTTCTCCAAACGTGATACTTGTGCTTGAGAAATCCCAATTTCTTCGGCAACTTCCATCTGTGTCTTTCCTTGGAAGAACCGTTTTCGAATAATCATTTTCTCACGATCATTCAAACGCTTCATCCCTTCTTTCAACGCTAGTTCTTCAACCCACTGCTCGTCCTTTTGTTTTTCATCACTTAACTGATCCATAACAAAGATAGGATCTCCTCCATCATTATAAATCGGTTCAAATAATGAAACTGGATCTTGAATAGCATCTAACGCAAAGACAATTTCTTCATGTGTCACTTCAAGAACTTTGGCAATATCCATTGCTGTTGGTTCTTTGGAATTTTCAGCAATCAATTTTTCTCTTACTTGCAACGCTTTATACGCAATATCTCGTAATGAGCGAGATACGCGAATTGGATTGTTATCACGCAAATATCTGCGTATTTCCCCAATAATCATCGGCACAGCATACGTTGAAAATTTTACATTTTGGCCTAAATCAAAGTTATCAATGGATTTCATAAGTCCAATGCAACCAACTTGAAATAAATCATCAACATATTCTCCTCTGTTATTAAATCTTTGGATGACGCTCAGTACAAGACGTAAGTTTCCATTCACTAATTTCTCTCTGGCGCTTATCTCTCCACTTTGCATTTCACGAAATAATTTACGCATCTCTTCATTTTTTAGTACTGGAAGTTTAGCTGTATCAACACCGCAAATTTCTACTTTGTTTCTCGTCAAAGTGTTCCCTCCTATCGGGAGTTGCTGTACAGTGTAAAGTATTTCCTTTGAAGGGGATTTTATGCATACGGTTTTCCCATCGTTTTTCACAAACATCATATTTCCTAATGCACAAAAAGAAAATAAGACCAGTCTAGATACCGACTGGTCTTATTCTTCACACCATTTTATTAAATTCTTTTCGTAATCTTTTTATAATTCTTTTTTCCAAACGAGAAATATACGACTGTGAAATTCCAAGCATATCAGCCACATCTTTTTGTGTCTTCTCTTCGCCACCAGCGAGTCCAAACCGAAGCTCCATAATTTGTTTTTCACGATCATTTAATTGATGCAATGCTTTCATTAAAAGATGACGATCTACAGTAGCTTCTAAATCTTTTGTAATAATGTCATCATCTGTACCTAACACATCTGATAATAACAGTTCATTTCCGTCCCAATCAATGTTAAGCGGTTCATCAAAAGAAACTTCCGAACGATTTTTATTATTTCGACGCAAATGCATTAAAATTTCATTTTCTATACAACGAGATGCATATGTTGCTAATTTAATTTTCTTTTCTGGATTAAATGTATTCACTGCCTTAATAAGACCAATTGTTCCTATACTAATCAAATCCTCAATATTTATCCCTGTATTTTCAAATTTTCTTGCTATATATACAACAAGCCGTAGATTACGTTCAATAAGCATCGATCTGGCAGCCTGATCTCCATTTGGTAATTTATTCAAAAGAACTGCCTCTTCGTCTTTCGTTAACGGCGGTGGCAACGCTTCACTTCCGCCAATATAATAAATTTCATCGGTCTTAATTCCTAATTTCAGCAATACTTTATACCAAAGGTATACCAAATAAAATTTAAATTTCACCATATTATCCCGCCTCTCATAATTAAGCAATTACCATCTTTTGCGAAATCAACATTTTCGGATGTACAATGCATTGATACTCTCCATTGGTAGATAATTGTTGTGTATTTAATCCAATCAGTACTTTGTTTACAACAACCAAACCTTCATGATAAACTTGCACACAATCTGGCTTAATTGCCCATAAAAATTGATTCTCTACTCCTACTGCTCGGAAAGGAATTAAACGTAGTTTCGTCGCCCACCCAGAATCATTTTCTGGTATTTGAGGAATTTCTGTTTTGGAATAAATTTGTTCTGTTAACCAAGCTGGCAAACAATGTTCTAATGATGAAATATGCATAATCATAACGGGTGTTTTTGTTAACGGGTCATAAAGTTGGTTCCCACTATCAATTAGACCTGCTAGTTCTAGTTCCTCTCCAGCTAATTGAATTTTCACTTTCACGATTTGATCATAGTGTATCTTTGTGACCTCTACGCTTTCTATACGCTTTTTAGAAAAATAATAAATTACTGGAAAACCAAAAATAACAAACAACCAACTAATTGGATCACCGTAAGAAACTGATTTAGATTGAACTAACCCATTTACCATTTCGTTCGTTTGTAAAAAGTAATGCGTTCCAATTAATCCTCCACCAACCATAAAGGTTACAAAATAGAAAGTAAAAACAGTTTGTGCATAATTTCTAAATGTTGAAAATCCAAATGCTGTATACACAATAAGTAACGAATACAATAGTTTCATAATTGGATGTGTCATCATAGAAGCAAAAGGCGTAAAGGCGAAAATAACAATAGTTGAACCTATAAATGCCCCTAACACAAGCCTCCATCTTTTGATTCTCTTTTTTAACACGGTGGCTGTTAATAAAAGTAAAAGAAAATCAATGCAGGCGTTTAACAACCAAACAATGTCGGCGTAAACAACCAAACAATTCACCTCTTTTTTTAAGTTGAGACTAGTATAATGCATATCCAATAGGAAAGTGTGTCAATTGGTGGAGGGTTTTTTTTGTTATTTTGTGATTTCTAGACATAATCTGTCGGTAAAAAATAAAAGTGTATTTTTCATAGAATAATATAAATCTCTTACTTGTATACATAATAATTGAATTATATATATACAAAGCTAATCTTGCTATTTGCGGGCAGTAACACCCCTGCCTCAAAATTCTGCTACAAAAAAGTACAGAAGTTAAGCGGGAGTCGGGCTAACAATCATTTTGGATGAACAACCCCTACTAATTAAAGTTTCACTTTATTTATCACAGCTTATAGCTTAAAAATAGGACTGGACTCTCCATATGCAAAATAATAAAAAAAGATCTGCTTAGCAGATCTTTTCCATTTAGACAACAAAAAAAAGGAGCATGAAAGCTCCTTTTCTTTTATCGTCTACGACGGTTACGTAAGAATGCTGGAATATCGATGTCATCTGAATCTGTATGACGATCATGCATAACCGGCTCTTCACGTTTCATTTCACGCTTAACTTCACGTTGTTTTGAAGGTTGAGCTACTGGTTGTTGTTGTTGTTGTGAATGATTCGCAGTCGGACGGATAATTGGTTTTGGTGGCTGCGTCGAAGCACTATCATCAAAACCAGTTGCAATTACAGTGACAACGATATCATCTTTTAATCCTTCATTAATAACAGAACCGAAGATCATATTTACTTCTGGATCCGAAGCTGAAGCTACAATGTCTGCCGCTTCTTGTACTTCATATAAACTTAAGTTTGCGCCGCCCGTAATGTTCATAATAACACCTTGAGCTCCATCAATAGATGTTTCTAGTAATGGACTAGAAATCGCTTTTTTCGCAGCTTCAGCTGCACGATTTTCACCATTACCAGAACCGATACCCATTAAAGCAGAACCTCTATTAGACATAATTGTTTTTACGTCTGCAAAGTCTAAGTTGATTAGACCTGGTGTAGCAATTAAATCAGAAATACCTTGAACACCTTGACGTAATACGTTATCTGCTTCACGGAACGCTTCTAACATTGGCGTATTTTTATCAACAATCTCTAATAAGCGATCATTTGGAATTACAATAAGTGTATCTACATTTTCTTTAAATGATGCAATACCAGATGCAGCTTGAGTTGCACGTTTACGTCCTTCAAATGTAAATGGGCGTGTTACAACACCAACTGTTAACGCACCTAGTTCTTTTGCAACTTGAGCAACAACTGGAGCTGCACCAGTTCCAGTTCCGCCGCCCATACCAGCAGTTACGAAGACCATATCCGCACCACGAAGTGCTTCCTGAATCTGTTCTTTACTTTCTTCTGCAGCTTTTTTCCCTACTTCAGGGTTTGCGCCTGCACCAAGTCCACGCGTTAATTTTCCACCAATTTGCATTTTCGTTTCAGCTTTTGATAGATTTAATGCTTGTGCATCAGTATTCACAGCGATAAAGTCTACACCTTGTACACCATGTTCAATCATACGGTTTACAGCATTGTTTCCGCCACCGCCGACACCGATAACTTTTATATTTGCTAATTGATCTTGAGTAGTATCAAACTCTAACATGTCGAAATCCCCCTAGAACCTCATTTTTCGTGTCCAATTTTAATCCCATAAATAACGGAATACACGTTTTACTTTTGACATCATGCGGTCATCATTTTGATTAGTATTATTTTGATTACGATTTTTCTGTTTCGCAGGTTGCTGTTGTACCGGCATTGGTGCTGGTACTGGTTCAAAATGTTCTTGCTTTTCCTGCACATTTTTCCCACGTAATTTAGCTTTTTGATAAGAATGTTTAATTAATCCAACTCCACTTGTATATTGAGGCTCACGAACACCAATATAATCAGGAGTTGCTATACGAACATTTTCATGTAAAATATCGTATGCAAGATCAAGAACACCTGGCATAGAAGCTATCCCACCAGTTAGTACATATCCAGAAGCAGCTTGCTTTACTCCTAACTTATGCACTTCATCTTGAACAAACATTAAAATTTCCTCTACACGAGCCTCTATTATATCCGATAATTCCAACTGAGAATATTGTTCTGTTTGATCGCTTCCCATAATAGGAACCGTAAACATCTCTTCTTCAGATGCTGTATCATAAAAAGCATGTCCATATTTCAGCTTAATTTGATCTGCATTTTCTGTTGAAGTTTTCAGCCCAATCGCTATATCCTTCGTTATATGATCTCCACCTAATGGCAATACGCTCGTTGCTTGCAACTCTCCATCTTTAAAAATAGATAAGGTTGTAGATCCTCCACCCATATCAACAAGGGCTACCCCTCTATTTCTTTCATCCGAAGATAACGCAACTGTCGCTGCCGCTAAAGGTTGCAGACAAATATCAACAATTTCAAGACCTGCTTTTTCTACACAACGAAGTAGGTTATGTAGTAAAGTTCTCGAGCCTGTAATAAGTGTACCTTCCATTTCTAATCTTACACCGATCATCCCGCGTGGATCGTTAATCTCGTCAAGACCGTCTACAATGAACTGTCGAGGTACCACATCAATAAATTCACGTTCAGGAGCAATTGACACAACTTGCGCTGCATCTAGAACGCGTAAGACATCTTCATTCCCGATTTCACGATCTTCATTTGAAACAGCGACTACACCGTGACACGGGAGCAACTGTACCTGGTTTGCATTGACACCTACTACAACTTGCTCAATGTGGATACCCACCATGCGCTCAGCCTGTTCAATTGCTTTTTTAATTGATCGAACAGTTTCATCTATATCAACTATCGATCCCTTCTTCAAACCATTTGATTTTACGTTTCCAACACCAATAATGTTTAAGCTATCATTAACCATTTCACCAATGATGACTTTAACATTGGATGTACCGATGTCAAGACTAACATAAATTTCATTGCTGTTCATTCTTTGGCACCTCCTTCTTTATTTATACCATACAACTCAATATATGGAACAACAATCGCAACTTTACTATTTATAAGAAAAATATTCAACGTCTTTATACGTTTCCCTTTTTTAACCCTATATTTTTCTTATTTTTATTTAACATTCATTTAAGAATATCTCAGTAACCTGTGAATAACTGCTTTATCTTGAAATAATTATATTTCAAGTGTAAAGATTACCGCCAAGTATAAGTCTACACTAAGATGTACTTGTAGAAAAGTGAAACTTGTACCAATCCTAGTATGAATCTAAGAAAATTTACATTTTCTTCATCAAATTAAGCATTCTTGCAAATTACCATCCATATAAAAGAACGTTTGTTTCATTTCATACGTAATAACGCAGTAAAAACTATCATTCTATTCTTTCTTTTCTTCAGCACCTAGTTCCTTCGTATATGCACCCACTTCTAAGTCAATTAAAACCTTCTTACCAGGTTCAATTGTTTTTAAAATAAGTGGATAAGCTTCCATTCGCTTTGCGAAATTTTGAATAGTGGTGCTCACTTCATATCCTTCATTCATATATAAAGTAAGATGATCTTCATTTGCGTTCGTTGGTGTATAACGAATTTCAGAAATAGACCTTAAAATAGTCGGCGTTAATTTTTCTAGTTCTGCAATTAATTCCTTCATTTTTTCCTCTTTAAACGGTTCAAAAATTGGTGCTGCAACTGGAAGTTTTCCGTTCGGAAGTACATCGAGTGTTTTCCCATTTTCTAATAACGGTTGTAATTTCCCATCTTTGTTTATATAGCCAATTGTTAAATATTCTTCGATATGAACATCAATTTTGTTTGGGAAACGTTTTTTTACATTTACCGCTTTAATTTCTTTTCGTTTCGTTAAGTTTTCTTCTGCTTTATGTGCTGTTACTCGGAAATAACTCGTATCATATGTCACACCTGATTCCTTCATAACTTGTTCATCTGTCATATAATGATTTCCAAACACACTTATCTTTTTTATATTACTAAGCGGAGACCGAAAATAAATTAAAAAGAGTACTAATAAAAATAAAATCGATATGTATAAAATTAACCGATGATTAACAGGTTTCTTATTCTTTTTCTTTTGATTCTTTAATTTTGGTACACGATCTTGTAGTTTAATCACTTTACTATTTTTCATGTACGATCCCCCTATGTAACATAAAGAACGGCATGTTCCTCATGCCGTTCTTATCTTCTTATTATAACATAAATGATAATGAGCGGAACGAACAACCGTTATCTTCCAATTATTTCTACTTCTGTATGCATATCGACACCAAATTTATCCTTAATTGTACGCTTTATCAATACGATCAAGTCTAATACATCTTGTGCTGAAGCCACACCAGTATTAACAATAAAATTCCCATGCATTTCAGAAATTTGAGCTCCACCTATTTTATAGCCACGCAGCCCTGCTTTTTCTATTAAATCTCCTGCAAAATATGGGACTGGATTTCGAAATATACTTCCTGCACAAGGGTGATTCCAAGGCTGCGTTTCACGGCGATACTCTTTATTCTTTTGCATGCTTCTTACAATTTCCTCGCGTTCGCCTACCTCCAATTGGAATTCAGCTTCTAAAACAATACCAGGGCGTTTCATTTGCAATACAGATGTGCGATAAGAAAACCCCATTTCGGTATTCGTCAACCAATTAATTGTTCCATTGTCAAACAAAATACGAGCTCTCGTTAATACACTCGATATGTCGGACTTATGAGCGCCTGCATTCATATACACTGCACCGCCAACACTTCCTGGAATACCACTTGCAAATTCCAAGCCAGCTAATCCCTGTCGACTAAGTAAAGTTGACAATTTAATAAGGGGGTATCCAGCACCAACTCTTACTCTATGTTTTTCGACTTCTAAGTGATCTAATCCTTCTCCTAAACGAATAACCACACCTTCTATACCTTGATCAGATACGAGAAGATTTGAACCACGACCAATTGCAGTCCACCCTGTCTTGTACTTCTTTACTAACTCTAACGTCTTCTCAATACCAGCAACATGCTTTGGCACAATTAAAATATCAGCTGGTCCGCCTATTTTCATAGTCGTGTAACGCGCTAACGGTTCATTAACTAACACGCGACCAACATTTGCTTCTAAAAGCTCTTTTACTAATTGTTCCATAGACAATCTCCCCCATATTAAGTCTCCTTATTACAGTAATATGCAGGGCGTTCACCTAATGTTATTTTTTAATAAGCTTGTTCATTACTTCATATAGCTTATTTGCTGCATCTGGAATACCAAGTTGCTTAGTAGCCAGTTTCATATTTTGTAATGTTTGTGTATCCAATAAAATCTCATCAATGTCACGAATAAGCGTTTCAGATGTTAAATCTTTTTCAAGTAGCATTTTAGCTGCTCCTTTATCAACAACTGATCGTGCATTTTTTTCTTGATGGTTATTTGTTACGTACGGACTTGGAATTAATACACTCGGCTTTCCTAACGCTGTTAATTCTGCAAGCGTTGTAGCCCCTGCTCTTGAAACAACAAGATCTACACCAGTCAGTACCTCTGGCATATTATGAATAAAAGGTTTAATAATAACATTATTCGGATTCCCTTTTTGTTTCACGGCTTCCATAACTTTATCATAATGTACTTCGCCTGTTACATATAATACTTCGTAACTTTTATTCCCAAATTGTTCAATCGCTTCTACAAAAGCATCGTTAATCGGTCTAGCCCCGCGACTCCCACCAAAAATAAGCACGGATTTTTTAGAAAGGGATAGTCCTACCGAACGTTTTCCTTTCATTCCATTTTGGTCCATTACTTCTGATGCACGTGGATTACCTGTCATAACCACTTTTGACTGTGGGAAATGTTCTGCAGCTGCTTCAAAGCAAACTGCAACTTTATCGACATAACGACTTAAAAATTTATTCGTTACACCAGGTACACTATTTTGTTCATGTACAATAGTCGGAATACCTAATTTAGCCGCAGCATATACAACTGGCCCACATACGTATCCACCCGTACCAATCACAATATCAGGGTTAAAACGACGAATATATCGTTTACTATCTTGAACACCTTTTAGGAAACGCATCACTGTTTTTACATTATCAAGAGATATTTTTCGTTTAAATCCACTTATAACAATAGATTGGAACGGAATACCCGCTTTCGGTACGATGGTACTCTCTAATCCATTCTCTGTACCAATGTATAAAAATCTTGCTTCCGGATTTAGTTTTTTTATTTCTCTAATTAAAGCAAGAGCTGGATAAATATGTCCTCCAGTACCCCCACCACTTACTAATACTCGCACTACTGATTCCTCCACTTCCCTGTTCTTATTCAATCGTATTTATTTCTATATACATATTGTATTTTCACACACACACGAAAAACCCTGTCTTTTAAACAGGGTTTAATAGCGAGAATGGCGACTTATATTCAATAATACACCTACTGCCATTAACATTAAGGTCAAACTTGATCCACCATAACTTAAAAACGGCAAAGTAATACCCGTAACAGGCATCAGTCCTGTTACAACACCAACATTAATCATTACTTGAATCGCAATCATCGCCACAATACCTACTGCTAAAAACGTACCATATAAATCTGGCGCTCCTAATGCTATACGAATCCCGCGCCATAATAATAGACTAAATAATAATAACACAAATGAACCACCAATAAAACCTAATTCCTCGGATAAGATTGCAAATATAAAGTCTGTTTGTGGTTCAGGTAAATAAAGAAATTTTTGTCTACTTTGTCCAAGTCCAAGCCCAAATAAACCACCAGGTCCAATTGCGAGTAACGATTGGATAATTTGAAATCCACTTCCGAGCGGATCCGACCACGGATCTAAATATGATGTAATGCGTTTCATTCGATATGGTGCTGATGCAATTAACCCTACAAATCCCGCTGCACCAAGCAAACCAAACATTGCAAAGTGAAAAACCCTTGCTCCCGAAATGAATATCATAATAATACATGTCCCAACCATTACCGTTCCCGTACCAAGATCTGGTTGTAACATAATCATCCCAAAAGCAAGAAATACAAAACTAAGAGCCGGTAGCAAACCTCGTTTAAACGATGTAATTAATTTTTGTCGTTCCGCTAAAAATTTTGCTAAGAAAATAATCATCGCGAATTTCATAAACTCTGACGGTTGGATAGAAAATGCTCCGATTCCAATCCAACTTCGCGCTCCCCCACGAACGAGACCTACTCCAGGAATAAGAACGAGAATAAGAAGAACGAAACAAACTAGTAAAATTACTTTTGAATACGTACGCCACACCCAATAATCAATTTTCATGAGAGAAAACATAGCTACTACCCCAAGACTTGCAAATAACAATTGTCTTTTTGCAAAAAAGAATGAATCCCCCATTTTATAAGAGGCCCAAACCGCACTCGCACTATAAACCATAATCATTCCGATTGTTAACAACGCAAGTGTAACGATGATGAGAATAAAATCAGGCGTTTTCTTCATTACCCATGTACACCACCTCTTTGGGCAGAACCTTTGCCCTATGTAACAAAACATCAGTAGGTGTTAGCCTACTGATGTTTTGATTTACTTTATATAAGTTTATGCACAGCTTGTATAAAAATGTCTCCTCTTTCTTCAAATGTTTTAAATTGATCCCAGCTTGCACATGCTGGCGAAAGAAGAATAACATCACCATCGGTAGAATGAGCATAAGCCTTCACTACTGCATCATCTAAAGTATCGACACTTTCAATTACATCTAATCCTGCTTTTTCTGCCGCTCTTACTAATTTTGGTGCAGTTTGTCCAAATGTTACAATCGCTTTGACATGTTTAAAGTATGGAATTAAATCATCAAATTCATTACCACGATCAAGTCCACCAGCCAATAATACAATCGGTTGTGTAAATGCAGATAATGCTTTTTCTGTCGCTAGCATATTCGTCGCTTTTGAATCATTATAAAATTTACGATTATTAATCGTTGTTACATATTCTAAGCGATGTTTTACACCTGTAAAACTTTTTAACACAGCAGTAATGGCTTCATTAGAAACACCTAGTAATTTAGCAATACTCATTGCTGCTAAAATATTTTCTAAATTGTGCTTACCAGGTAAAACAATATCGCTTACTTTAACTACTTTTTCGCCTTTAAAATAAAGAGCGTTATCTTTTATACACGCACCATCTTCAATTTCTTTCGTCGTCGAAAATAATACTTTCTGTCCTTTACTATATGCAGATAATGCCATTACATCTGCATCATCTGCGTTAATTATACTATAATCTGTTTCAGTTTGGTTTTTGAAAATATTCGCTTTCGCCAAACCATACTCTTTCTTCGTCCCGTGATAATCTAAATGCGCTTCAAATAAATTTAAAAAGGCTGCAATTTTTGGTTGGAACGATTCCACTCCCATCAATTGAAACGATGAAAGTTCCGTAACGACAACTTCATTTTCTTTCGCCAATTGTGCAACTTCACAAGCTACAGTACCTATATTCCCCGCAATAACTGGGTGCTTTTGTCCTTCTTTTAACATTTCAAACGTTAACATTGTCGTTGTTGTTTTGCCGTTAGATCCCGTAATCCCAACAAACGGTGCTGCTGAAATGCGATATGCTAATTCAACCTCAGTTACAATTGGAATTTGCTTTTCCTTCGCCGCCACTAAGAGTGGATTAGAATATGGAATTCCTGGGTTTTTTACGACAAGTGAAATGTTTCTCTCCAGCAATTCTAACGGATGCCCACCACATACAACATCCATTCCTTCCACTTGTAACTCAGCAGCAAGCACATTACCCACTAATGGTTTCCCATCATTTACAATGACGTTTGCCCCTAATTTTTTTAATAAAGTAGCTGCTGCATAACCACTTTTAGCAATACCTAATACAAGAACATTTTTATTTTGATATTCAGTTACAGTTTTCAATTACATCCACACCCCGATATAAATTCCTAGCACAGCTAATAAAAATCCTACAGACCAAAACGTTACAACAACGCGCCACTCTGACCAACCACATAATTCATAATGATGATGTAATGGACTCATTTTAAAGACACGCTTTCCTGTTGTTTTGAACGAAATAACTTGGATAATAACAGATAAAGTTTCCGCTACGAATACACCGCCAATAATAACGAGTAACAATTCTTGTTTTAACAAAATCGCTACAGCTGCGATAGCACCACCTAAAGCTAGAGAACCTGTATCCCCCATAAATACTTTTGCTGGATTCGCATTGAATACTAAAAAGCCAAGTACAGCTCCTACAACTGCCATACAGAAAATCGCTACCCCAAATTGTTCTTGAGCTACAGCAATAATACTGAATGCTCCGAATGCAATAGCAGCTGTTCCTGATAATAAACCATCTAAACCATCTGTTAAATTAACCGCATTTGATCCACCAATAAGCATAAATAATACAAGAACAAAATATGCCCAGCCTAATTCAAATTTAACATCAGTTCCCGGAATCATGATATAAGTGTGAAATGCTTGCCCTTTTCCAATTAAAAAGAACGCAATAGCAATTACAAGCTGACCAATCAATTTTTGTTTTGATGTTAAACCAAGATTTCTTTTCTTTACTACTTTTATGTAGTCATCTAAAAATCCGATTAATCCGTACCCAAATGTAACTAATAATAACAATGATACTTCTGCACCTAAATTGTTAAATTTAATCGCCATAATAAGCGTAGTCACCATCATAGATACATATATGACAATACCACCCATCGTTGGTGTCCCTGATTTCTTTTGGTGTGACTTCGGTCCTTCGTCACGAATACTCTGTCCGAACTTTAACTTTCTTAAAAATGGGATAAATAATGGCGAAAGGGCAACAGAAATTAAGAATGCTACCCCAGCCGTTACTAATAAGCCTTGTTCAAGCACATGTAGTCCTCCTCTCATGCTGTTACACTTCGTTGTTTAAACGCTCCGTGATTGCTTCTTTAGCAACTTCACGATCGTCAAAATGATGAACTTCTTTACCAATAATTTGATACGTTTCATGCCCTTTACCAGCAATAATAATAATATCTTCTGCTTTCACTTTCGAGATAGCGGAACGTATCGCTTCTTTTCGATCGACAATTACTTCATAATCATTCCCTTTTACATCATTTACCATATCATCTAAAATAGCCTTCGGATCTTCACTTCTTGGATTATCTGATGTATAAATTGCATGAGTTGCATATTTGGTTGCAACACTTGCCATTATTGGTCTTTTCGTTCTATCTCTATCACCACCGCAACCAACGATACAATATACATCACCTTTTGCAAACTGTTTTGCTGTTTTTAGTACGTTCTCTAAGCTATCAGGTGTATGTGCATAGTCAACAATAACTGTGTAATTTTGTCCACCATCAACAACTTCAAAACGTCCAGGAACGCCAGCAAGCTCTTTAATTACATCAATAATTGTTTGTAAGCTCACTCCTGAAACAAGACCTGCTGCTGTAGCAGCTAACACGTTGTATACATTAAACTTACCAATTAATTTCATCGTAACATTTACAGTTTCATACGGTGTTACAAGTGTAAATGTTGTACCGCCACTCGTCATTACGATATCTCGTGCCATAATGTCGCTTGCAACATCTATACCGTATGTTACAACAGTAGCTGCTGTACTTCTCATATACTCTTCTGCTACTGGATCATCACTGTTTAATATAGCGTATTTTTCACGATTATGATGATAACTATTGCCAAGCTGTGCAAAAAGCAACCCTTTCGCATGTTTATATTCTTCCATCGTTTTATGATAGTCTAAATGATCTTGTGTTAAATTCGTAAATACTGCAACATCGTAATCGCACCCGTGTACACGGCCAAGATCTAAAGCATGAGACGAAACTTCCATTACTGTGCTATCCACACCTTGTTCAACCATTTTTGAAAATGTCTGTTGAAGTGTTAGTGCATCTGGTGTTGTATTTTTCACCTCAAATGTTTCATCACCGATTTTCATATTAATCGTTCCAATTAGCCCTGTTTTATGACCATGTGCGCGCATAATTTCATCCATAATATGCGATGTTGTTGTCTTTCCATTTGTACCTGTAATACCGATTAAATGTAACTTGTGTGTTGGTTGGCCATAAAAATAATCAGCTAACACCGCTAGCGAACGAAAAGTATTTTTCACAAGTACAACTGGAACGTCAACATCAATTGGTCTTTCCGCAACAATAGCAGCCGCTCCTTGTGCCGCTGCTTGCTTAGCAAAATCATGGCTATCAACCGTATATCCTTTCATACATATAAATAAGCTTCCCTCTTTCACTTTACGTGAATCCGCTTCAATAGATGTTATTTCTGGATTTTCTGTTGGAACAACTGGAAAATCATGCAAACATGATACAAGTGTATGCAACTTCATTTCACTAAACCCTCTCTACATTGTTTATTTATCTCTTATTTTAGCAAGTAACACGTTACCTCCTATGTTATATAAAAATAGGAGGTAAGTGCTACTATAGTCTAATCAATAGATTTATTTATTAATGAGACACTTATCGTCTCAAATAAAGCAATTTCCCTATAAAGAACTCACTTCCACCAATTGTACCATAAAACACAATCAGTTACCTTTAATTCCCGAAGTAAATTCTAACTTTTGAACCCTCTTTTACTTTAGCTCCTGCTTCTGGTGATTGTTTAATTACTTTCCCACCATCACCACTTATATCAAGCTTCAAGTCTACAAGTTGCGTTTGTAAATCTTTCTTTTTCATACCAATTAAATTCGGAACTTCCACAGTTGGTGTATCGCCCCATTTATATTCTTTCTCAACTTGCTCTTTTCTCGGTTCCACTCCCATTACAGGAAGTGCGTCACGAAGAATATTCCCAACAATAGGTGCTGCTACCACTCCACCAAATTGAGTGACTCCTTTTGGATTATCCACTGCTACATAAACAACAATTTGCGGATCGTCAGCTGGAGCAAAACCGATAAATGATACAATATAGTTATTATCTAAATATTTTCCATCTTTCACCTTTTGAGCAGTTCCAGTTTTTCCACCTACACGATATCCATCAATATAAGCCCCTTTACCAGAACCTTTCGCTACAACATTCTCTAATGCGTAACGAACTTTCTCTGAAGTTTCCTTGGAAATAACTTCCCTTTTCGCAACAGGTGTCTTTTTGCTGACAACTTGATTATTCTTCGGATCAATAAATTCCTTCGCTATATATGGCTGATACAAAGTTCCACCATTTACAGCGGCCGCTACAGCTGCTACTTGTTGAATCGGTGTAACAGAAACACCTTGCCCAAATGAAGTCGTCGCTTGCTCGACTGGACCAACTTTATCTAAATTAAATAAAATCCCGCTACCTTCACCTTGTAAGTCAATTCCGGTCTTCTGTCCAAACCCGAAATTGCGAATGTATTTAAATAATCGTTCTTTACCAAGACGATCACCGAGTTCAATAAATCCTGGGTTACAAGAGTTTTGAACTACCTCTAAAAACGTTTGGCTACCATGGCCTCCAGCTTTCCAACACCGCAATCTAGCTCCACCAACTTCAGCTGCCCCATCATCATAAAATGTATCTTTCTCTAAGTCTACCAAATTTTCATTCAAGGCTGCAGCTAATGTAATAATCTTAAATGTTGACCCCGGCTCATACGTACTCCATACAGGTAAGTTTCTGTTATATACTTCCGGAGAAACACTTTGGAAATCTGCTGGATCAAAACTTGGTCGACTTGACATACCTAAAATTTCACCATTTTTCGGATTCATTGCAATTGCTATCATACCGTCAGGATTATACGTTGATTCCGCAATATTCATTTCTCTTTCCATAATCCTCGTAATGCGTGAATCAATTGTTAATCCTAAATTCAAGCCGGCTTCTGGTTTTTTGAAATCATCTCCAACGTTAGGCATTCTCTGTCCTTTCGCGTCTGCAAAAAATCGCACATGACCTTTATCACCATTTAGCTCTTTATCATAATATTTCTCTAGTCCCATAAGCCCTTGATTATCACTGCCCGCAAATCCTAATACGTGTGATAAAAAATTACCGAATGGATAGTACCGGATAGAATCCTCTGCGATGTACACACCCTTTAAACTTAATCCGCGTACTTCTTTCGCTTTGTCATGCGATATTTTCCTTCCGCCTTTATCAAGCCTTACAATCGATTCTTTTTTTGTAATCCGCTTATAAACATCATCTTTTTCCACACCTAATACTGCAGCTAACTTCTCTGCAGTCTCTGCTGGTTTTTCAATTTGCCTTGGCACAACAAAGACGGTAGGTGCACTTTTATTCGTAGCAAGCTCCACACCATTTCGATCTAAAATTTTCCCTCGCTCTGGTTCAAAAGTAATATTACGACTCCATGAATCCTTCGCACGATCCGTTAACATATTTCCAAGAAAAAATTGCACATATCCAAGACGAATATCGATGATGGTGAAAATGAGTATACCCGATATAAGTATAAAAATAAGTCGTTTCCTAACCGTTACATTTGATACACGCATATTGGAACAAGCCTCCCTTACGCCTAGCTTGTTCCAATATATGCTTGTACTTATTTAATTAGAACTTCTTCCCTATTACCATTATGGCTTTTCTGCTTCTTGCTGCGGCTCAAGTGGTGGTACGAGTGTTACACCTAATTCTGTACCAGGTTGCAACACTGTTCCTTCTGCCACACTTTGTTCCGTTACATACCCTGTACCAGAAGGTTTTAAGTTAAGCTTTAATGTTTTTGCTAAATTCATAACATCACGCAGTGCCCACCCCTGTATATTTGGCATTGTAGGTTTATCTCCTACTAAGAAGACTCGATCACCCTTTAATGTTTGTTCAGTTGCTTTTGGCACTTGCTGCTGCACTTTACCTTCACCTAATACGATTGGACGCAGTTTTGCTTTATCAATTGTTTTTTTCGCTTCTTCCATCGTTTTTCCAGTTACATCTGGAACGACAGTTTGTTGTTCTTTCACATATTTTTTCGGGTCTTTTACTTCATTTGGCTTAATCTTTAAATACTCTAAACTATTTTTCGTTACATATTTAAAGATATCAGCTAAAGGTTTAGCCCCGTTTTCATCATCTTTTAATTTTGGTTGTTTAACGGCCACATACACAACAAGTTGCGGATCGTCCATCGGTGCCATACCTAAGAATGAGAATATATAATTCTCTCTTCCCGTCATATAGCCACCTTTCCCGTCAGGAATTTGTGCTGTACCTGTTTTACCACCGACTGAGTACCCATCAATTTTATATGCAGTCCCTGTTCCTTTCGGTGATGTAACAACACGTTCTAGTAATTGCCTTACTTGCGCTGCTGTCTCTTTGGAAACAGGTTTTCCTACTTCTTCTGGTTTATGTTCTAGCTGTACTTTACCTGTTATTGGATCCACAATTTTATCAATTGTATAAGGTTTCATCATTTTCCCATCATTTGCAATCGCTGTTGCAGCTTGTACAAGTTGAATTGGTGTAACTGTAGAACCTTGTCCAAATGCTGTTGTTACTTGTTGTATTTGTTGATCAAATAAAATTGTATTTGACCCTTCACCAGGTAAATCAATGTTTGTTTTTTCATCTAATCCAAAATTATGAATATATTTTCGGAAACGATCTGGACCAAGTTTTTGATCACCTAAAATTGCAAACGCTACGTTTGAAGAGCGCTCTACCCCTTCATCAAAAGTAATAGAACCCCATCCAGCGCCGCCGTTATGATCTTTTATTTTGCGATCACCAACTTGATATGTACCAGACTGATAAAAGTCTTGTCCATTGTATACACCTTCATTAATGGCCGCTGCTAATGTGAAAATCTTCATTGTTGATCCCGGTTCAAATGCATTTGCAATTGCGTCGTTGAAGAAATATTTAATTTGACGATCATTAGGGTCATAACTAGGTTTACTAGACATCGCTAATATTTTTCCCGTCTTTGGATCCGCTACAATTCCAATTAAATTTTCTGGCTCATAATGTTTACTTGCTTCTTTCATTGCGTCTTCTAAATAACTTTGAATACGTTGGTCAAGCGTTAAATACACATTATCTCCATTTTTAGGCGCCTTTACATTCACCTTTCCACCGTCAAGAGATACACCTTTACGGTCCCCTGTATAAGCTACCTCACCATTAGAAGCACCTAAATACTTATCTAAACTCTTTTCTAAGCCAAATTGACCTACTGCGATTCCATTCTCATCAGGGCTGGCATGCCCTATGACGTAAGATGCGAAATCACCGTTTGGATACACCCTCGCATTTTCAGTAATGAAAGAGATTCCCGGCAATTTCAATGCTTCTATTTGTTCTTTCTTTTCTTTCGTCAAGTCCTTACCTAATGTTCCAAATTCCACTTGACTTCTGCCTTCTTTATTTAAAGTAGCTAAAATTTTATCTTCATCTTTTCCGAGTACTCCTGCAATTTTCTTTGCAGTATCCTCTTTATCCTTAACGGCATTGGCTCCTTTTAACTCGGCTACAAGTTTATAAGAATTTGCATCTTGCGCTAGGACATGACCATTTTGATCATAAATTGTTCCTCGATTCGCTTCGAGAACTCCCTTTTTACTATGTTTCTGCTCAGCAAGTTTCTTCAAATCATGATTGTCCACTGTTCCTGTTACTTGTATGTAAAAAAATCGGGCTAATAACAGCAAAAAGAGCAGGAGGAAAAATATCATAAAATAACCTGCTCCCTTATTGGTATGAAATTTGGTCATATTTCTCTTCATCTTTTCTTCACACCTATTTGCCTTACTTTAGGCCTTTCACATTATTCGCATTAATTTCTAGCCCGTGTTTTTTTGCAACTTCAGCGATACGTTCATAACGACTTAACTTCTCTACTTCAGCCTGCAATTCTTGATTTTCCTTTTGTTTTTTCACAATTTCTTCTTCTATCGTCGCTGCTTCTACATTAACTTGATATAGACCCGCTTTATTCCCAATAAAAGCTACACAAGCATATAATAAAAATCCAATAAACGTTACGTACAATAGCTTTTCAATTCTTGTAATTTTCGTTTTTACTTTTGGCTTAACCATCTGCTGTGGCGGCGCTTGAATTTGTACCTCTTCTTGCGCCTGTTGTTTATACTTTACAGCTAAATTAGTCATACCTCTCTCTCCTTTTTATCGTTTTTCAGCGATTCTCAACTTCGCAGAACGCGCTCGATTATTTTCTTCTAATTCAATGTCAGAAGGTAAAATCGGTTTCCTTGTAATAAGCTTTAATTTCGGCTTAAATTCATCCGGAATAATCGGTAGTCCCTGTGGTAATTGCGGCGTTGTGCTATTTCGCTTAAACGTCGTTTTACAAATACGATCTTCTAAAGAATGGAATGTTATAACACTAACTCTTCCACCAGGCTTGACCATACCAATTGCAGATTCCAACGCTTCTTCAAATACTTTTAATTCATCATTTACAGCAATACGAATCGCTTGGAATACTCGCTTCGCAGGATGTCCACCTGTTCTACGTGCCGGAGCTGGAATACCTTCTTTAATTAATTCCACTAATTCTCCTGTCGTTTCAATAGCCTTATTCTCGCGATACGCTTCAATTTTCCTTACTATTTGCTTTGAAAATTTTTCTTCGCCGTATTGGAAGAAAATTCTTACGAGTTGTTCATATGACCAGCTGTTCACAACATCATATGCTGTTAATGGGGCATCTTGATCCATCCGCATATCTAACGGTGCATCATGATGATAACTAAAGCCACGCTCTGGTGTATCTAATTGTGGGGATGAAACACCTAAATCGAATAAAATCCCGTCTACTTCTGTGATACCTAATTCATGTAGTTTTTCAGATAAATAACGGAAGTTGCTCTTCACTGTTACAAATTGTTCACCATAAGAAGAAAATTTTTCCTTCGCATTTTGAATCGCTATTTCATCTTGATCAAATGCTATTAATTTTCCACCATCTGTTAGCTGAGATAATAAATAAGAACTATGTCCTCCTCCACCCAGTGTACAATCTACATATGTACCACTCGGTTTTATATCTAAGCCATCTACTGTTTCTTTCAAAAGTACTGTTACGTGTTTGAACATTGCTGCACCTACTCTTTTTCCAATTAATTATGTTAAATACATTTCTCACTCTACAAACACAATTTACTACTAGAGGATGAAATGCTACTAAAGAACGACTCATTTAACTTCCAACAAGGTAGTACGCTATACAAATCGCTATTTTATTTTATTATATACTAAATTTTATCATTTTTTGCGGGAATTTAAACAAAAACCTGTCGAAAAAGATAATAATCCGTTTACATTTTGTGCTATTTTGTCATATATATATACCTGATACATAGCGATTCATTACAATAACATAAGATGAATAATTCAGAAATATTTCACTTCACAGTTAATTCAACAGAATAAAAATAAAATCCTGCTCAAAAGAGCAAGATTCTATAGTTTTATTACATGATGTTTTCCGTCCCACGAAAAAGATTGTTCCATTACCCGGTCAACAAAATCAAGGCCGAACTGATTTAAATAATAACACACATTCCACACACGTTCTTGCGGTGCTCCTAATGGACGAAGCGCAAATTGTAAACGGCGGAATTTATTCAGTTGAACCTCATGTTTCTTCTCAACATTTCTTTTCAACATTCTTTCTAACAGTTCAATTTGCTCATTAATTTTCAGTTCATTTTTCCCAGCAAACTCATTTAACCCTGGATCTATTTTTTTCACGAATTGTTGTAATGATGTATGGATATCCATTATTTCTTTTTTCGCTTCTATAAATCGCTCGTCTATCGGTTCCTCTATTTGATTAGAAAGCCAATTGTCACGTAGATTATCTATATCATTTAGAAATGGATCAATTTCTCGCAAATCTAAATCATATAAATCTGTCGCTATATCTCGCTCCATATAAGTAATTGTAAGGCGCGGAACAACAGGTGGCATTTGGAAACCGGCCGTATGAAACACTTGTTGCAATTCACTCCAATAAGCTAACTCCCCTGGACCGCCAATAAACGCTAACGTAGGAAACACATATTCTTGCATAAGAGGGCGCGTTACAACATTATTACTAAAACGTTCTGGACTTCTTTCCATCTCTTCCATCAATTCTTCATACGAAAATGAATGCACTCCATCTTTTCCAATAAACTTCCCTTGATTCTCTTCAAGCAATACTCGCTCATTATCAATTTCCATAAATATATGCACTGCATTTGTCTTCGTTTCAATAATCGGTTTAAATCCTAATTCCTTAATTACTTCCTGTTGATTATGAAGTGCTACTTGAATTTCTTTATATTTACTTATAATTTGTTGTAAAAACGGCACTTCTAATTTTCTTAATGCAGGATGATGTGAATCTACAAGAATTAAACCAGAATTTGCGAACATTTTCGTAATAAGGCGTGCAAAGAAATCTACATATGTATGCGATTTACCTAAAGCATCATCAACAAATTGTAATACATCCTTTGTAAAATTCGTTTCCGGATATGTTTTAAAAATCTCTTCGACCCATTTTCTACAGTCTTCAATAGAAAGTTCAGACTCAGAAGCACTCGCCTTTTTCGGATAACGTTCATGAAAAATGGTCTTTTTTATTTTTTTATTTTTCGTTACAAATGTATGATTAATTTCATCCATATCATGGTCTTCACCAGCAATCCAAAAGACAGGAACAACCCGAACCCCTAAACTCTCTTCTTTTTCTTTTGCAAGCTGTAAAATTGAAATGATCTTATGCACTGTATAAAGCGGACCAGTTAATAAACCAGCTTGTTGTCCAGCTATAACTACATATGTATTTTCATCTTCAAGCGCTTTTATATTTTGAATTGTAAATTCTCCCGCTTGCAATTGTGTATTATATTCTAATAAATGCGTTACTAAATCTTGACGGAAGAACTCTCTCTCACGCAAATCATGTAAACGCTGTTTAAAAGCATCCTCTGTTAACAGATAATCAAAACATGACTGTATCTCTTTTTTAACGTTCATATAGTCCGCTACAACACCTTGTAGTGGAACAGAGATCTCTTTTATCTCCATATAATTCTTCCTTTCGTATCCTGTTCTCTCACCAACCCACATTGTAGTCAATGTTTCACGTAAAAGCAAAGAAAAACACTTATAATTCCATTCCTTTTATTGCATTGAACAAAAATCGAAGTGTCGGAACAGATTGTTGTTGTTCCTTAGCTTCTTCTAATACATATCCAACAATCGCATTAACTTCTGTTTGTCTATTCGCTCTTACGTCCGCTAACATAGATGAAGTATTATGAGATGTTTTTTCACATACTTGGCATACCATTTGCCATAGCATTTCCCTATCTTCTTCTTTAACAAGAAATGCAACTTCCTGAAATACTTGCTCCATCATTTGATAAAAAAACGGGTTTGAAATTAACTCTCCGTTCTCAACCCGCAATAATGCCGTCAATGGATTAATACATACATTGACTACTAATTTATTACGCATAATCCCCTTCCAATCATCTTCTATCTGAATCGGAAAATAATCAAAAGGAAAACAATTAAATACCTTTTTAAAACAACTAGATTGACCACGCACTACACCAAACTTTGTAACACCTATTCCAGTATGACGAACTGTATGTCCATCCTCTTTTTTTGCACCATGCTCCACAATCCCGACTGCTATACGTTCATTTCCTATTTTTTGCATAACGTGAAGATGCGACATTCCATTTTGCAAAAAGATTAATGACGATTCTCCCTGCACAAAAGGTAATATATCAGTTACATGATATTGCTTTACAGCAATAAATGTATAATCTAACTGTTTATCCAGCATACTTTCTATCGGTAAAATAGATGGAAATACTGTTTCACGTTCTCCATTCCTAATACAACTTACACCCGTTAAGTTTAATTCTTCTGCTTGCTTAGCGTTTCTTGTAAACAACGTAACATCTTGATTGCTTTTTTGTAAATAAAATGTATATAGGAGACCAATAGCTCCCGGTCCAACAATTCCAATTTTCATCTTCACACAAAGAACTCATATTAACAAGTGATATAAGTTCCCTTGCCCTCCCCCCTTTACATCTTATTAAATTACAATTACATAGTTAAGGATTCAATTATCTTGTAACAAATGCAACCCCTTCTTTCACTATGTATATACTACCTATATACATAGTTCTATTCTTAGTTTAGCAAATCCTCAAAAAAATAATGAAAGAAATATTCTATCTTCTTCATAAAAATTAAAAAATGAGTTATAATATTATTATAAATATTTTAACTTTTCTGTATTCAACAAGATAAGAAAAGGATGTGATGTAATGGGATTCCCAAAAGTTGAACGCTTGCTCATCAATTATAAAACATTAGATGCATTTAAAAAATTTAAAGGGTGCGGAGCTCAAGAACTATCCATGTTGGAAGAATTACAAGCAAACATTATTGAAAATGATAGTGAGTCTCCATTTTACGGTATTTATTATGGAGGATCGCTAATCGCACGTATGAGTCTATACATGAAAAGGAACGGTGGAGAACCATTTGAAATTACAGGTACTTACCTAGAACTTTATAAACTCGAAGTGTTGCCGACTTTTCAAAAACAAGGATTCGGACAAATGCTTGTTAATTATGCGCAACAACTACAATTCCCAATTAAAACGATAGCACGTATCCAGTCAGCTGGTTTTTGGGATAAATTAAGTTTCCAGCCAGTATCAGTAACTAATGGTGATTTTTATATTTGGCAACCAGAAACAAATTCGAATGCGATTACAAACGAAGAATCTGCATAAGAAATAAAAAAAACAGCTGTTACGCAGCTGTTTTTATTTCTTTAATTTTTCTAATTCTCCATTCGAGCGAGCGCCATTTCTTTCTGCTACCATTACACTTCTTTTTTGATCAATATAATCAAGTAATGTTCTATATTCTTCCTCATATACTGATAATCGCTCCAGAAGACGTTCTTTCTCTGTTTGTAACGATTCAATTTGTTGTTGTAACATCATTAAAGAGCTTTCATCTTTATAATTTCGCAAGAATTCAATAACATCATTCAATGTAATAGATTTTGGCTCTAATACCGTTGTCTCTTTCACTTCATAATTTTCTACCTTACGAAGTTGCTTTGCTTCTTCAATACGTTCTTTATACTGCTTTCTAACGTAAGAATTCCACCTAAATCCACAAGCTGCAGGTGTACGAGACAAATGCCTCCCCACTTCTTTAAAAGCGGAAAGTTGCGTTCCACCTTCACGAATATGCCGGAGTACTACTTCTGCCAGAAGCAAATCTTCATCATCAGTCCAAGCATCTTGTCTTGTTGTCGCCATCTCTCTAGTCCTCCCTATGCATTTTTTATTAAGCATATGCAGTTACTAGAAAAGATAGAATACAACAAATAAAGAATAAGACAAAAAAAATAAACGTAGAAGATATCTTCTACGTTTATTTTTCGCAATTACTTGCTGATTACTTCTTTACCTTTGTAAGTACCGCATGCTTTACATACACGGTGAGCTAATTTCGCTTCACCACAGCTTGGGCACTCTACCATACCAGGTACTGATAATTTGAAATGCGTACGACGCTTTCTTTTTACTGTTTTAGAAGTTCTTCTAAAAGGTACAGCCATTCTTCCCACCTCCTTAAAAGAAATAATTATTTTCATATGAAGGCCTAAACCAGTCTTCCGATTATTTGTCAAAAAACTTTGCAAGTCCTGCTAATCTTGGATCAACAGTCTTTTCTTTGTTTTCTTCCGAAATCACTTGCCAGTCTTGACCTTGCATCGGTGCTCCACCAGAAACATCATCACTGAAAATTTGCATTGGAATCTCCAAAAGTATATTTTCCTTGATTACGGGCAGTAAGTCAAGTACTTCTCCTTCTAAACAATGAATTTCAGCTTCTGTTTCAAATTCTTCTTCTGAAGTTTGGAACACCTCAGTTGTTTTAATGTCAAATGGTAATGTCACATCTACTAAAGAGCGAGAACATGGTAAAACCATGCTTCCAGTTATATGTAGATGAAACGTAAACTTACCGGAGCCAAAATCAACTCTTCCTGTTACATGAACAGGATTAATTTCACGAATATCTTTCTCGACCTCTTTTAGCTCACTTACATCTACCATTTCATTTAATGTCAATCCTTTATTTCTCAATTTATTCAATTGATGGATGGACCATTTCATATCATATCACCTCAAGGCAACAAACAAAATTATAGCTAGCCATTTTATATTTGTCAATGTTTTTTCTTTACACTATAATGAAGTCATCATAGGAAATAATATATACATTATCACGTTTTCCAAAAAGATGCTACATCGAAAGGAGAGATTACCATAAAATCCAGTGGTATTATTGTTGAATATAACCCTTTTCATAACGGTCATGCTTATCATGTGCAAGAAACAAAAAAGTTAACACAGTCTGATATTATTATCGCCGTTATGAGTGGTCCTTTTTTGCAGCGTGGTGAGCCCGCACTCATCTCCAAATGGTATCGTACTAAAATGGCCTTAACAAACGGCGTAGACCTTGTTGTAGAGCTTCCTTATGCATTCGCAACACAAAAGGCCGAAACTTTCGCAAATGGCGCAATTTCGATTTTAAACGCCCTTGGTGTTTCTGAAATTTGTTTTGGTAGTGAAGATGGACAAACTGAAAATTTCTACACTACCATCGCTATACAAAAAAATGAAGAAAAGACTTTTAATCGTCTTGTGAAGCAATTTATGAATGCAGGTAATAGTTATGCAAAAGCTACATCTGAAGCCTTTCTACACATCTTACCACCCGAAAAAAACGTAGATATGTCACAACCAAATAACATTTTAGGCTTACAGTACATTAAAGCCATTCTCTTACAAAATAGTTCCATGCAAGCACAAACTATAAAAAGATTCGCCTCTCATTATCATGATGAAACATTTCACGATCAACATATTGCAAGTGCAACAAGTATTCGCAAACAGCTATTTATTGAAAACAGTTCCTCTACAACTATTGAGCCTTTTATCCCGAAAATGACTGCTTCTCTTTTAGAAAACTACAAGCAAAACTACGGGACGTTACATAACTGGGAAAAATACTTTTCATTTTTTAAATACAAACTTATGACGATGTCTTCTCGAGACTTACAACATATATATGAAATGGAAGAAGGTTTAGAGCATCGTATTTTATCAAAAATACAAAACAGTTCATCTTTCTATTCATTCATGGAAGCATTAAAAACAAAACGTTATACATGGACTAGATTACAAAGAGCTTGTACACATATTTTAACAAATACAACGAAGGAAGAAATACACAAAGCAAATATAGCGCAACATGCGCCGTATATCCGTCTTCTCGGAATGTCACAAAAGGGACAAACTTATCTTTCTAAAAATAAGAAAAAAATAGAACTTCCAATCCTTACTCATACAAAAACTTTTGAACATCCGGCTTTAGACATAGAACGAAAATCAAATGCTGTATATTTCTCCATAATGCAAGAACCTTTGCGGACACAACTACTAAAACAAGACGCAACGCATCATCCAATTCGTTATGATGAAATAATGAAAAAATTCCTATAAGAAAAACCTCTCTTCTTCAGAGAGGTTTACTTTATTTCACCCATTTTTTCCAAATACGTTAATGCATCATCCAGTGTGTCCACCGGTACAATTTTCATCTTTGTTTTAATATCTTTCGCAGCTTCAAGAGCATCTTTATAATTCGATTTCTCTACACCTTTTTCATTTGGCGCAAAAAACACTTCAGCTCCTGCATCACTAGCAGCTACTACTTTTTGCTGAATACCACCAATTGGACCAATTTCCCCTTTATCATTGATTGTACCTGTTCCAGCTATTTCATGTCCGTTTGTTAAATCTTCTTCAACGAGCTGATTATAAATTTCTAGTGTAAACATTAACCCTGCTGATGGCCCCCCTATTTCATGGGAATCAATTTTCACTTTCGGATCTACTACTAACTCTCTTTCCGTAACGATAGAGACCCCTATACCGACACGTCCATTCCCATTAGGGATTGTCTTTACATTTAAATTTTCTTTAAACTGTTTTCCGTCCCGCTTGTATTCAATATTTACTGTATCCCCTTCTTTTTTCCCTGTCATATACTCAATAAATTGTTCCGTCTTGTCGAATATTTTTCCATCGACAGCTACTATAACATCTCCAAGCTTAAGCTTTCCTTCTGACGGCATACCCTTTGCTACACCAGCCACTAGTACACCTTTATTTTCAAAAGAAACAGAGCGATTTGCACGTTTATATGCATTATAAATTGCAGCGTTTTGTGAATCTTTCATCGCATAATCTTGACGAAATTGATATTCTTCATCACTCTCACCTTTTTGCAATATTTCTTCCGCCTTCGAAATGTGTGTATATTTATTAAATTGCGCGGCTATTAAGTTCACAACATTTGCAGGCCCCATTGAGACAGTGACAAGCATAAAATCACCAGACTCTTTAGTACCACCGTCAACTTGCACGTACGGCGCTAATTTTGCGGCCATACCTGGTTTTGTCACAAAGTATGGCAAACGCACATAAACAAGTAGCATCGCCAATATAACCCCTATTAAAATTGCATATATAAACCGAAAACGCTTAAACATTATGTTTCTCCTTCCACTGCTCAATTAGTAAATAAATGTTTGAAATGTGTTTTTCTGCTTCCACTTCTCCGACCCGAATGATGTCTTCAATATGTGTAAAAGCACGCGAACTAAATTGTTCTACTGCTGGCCGCATCATTAAATCTGATGCTATTTGCCGATTCATCACAAGTTCATGTTGCATAATTTCAATACTTTGCATAATTACATCATAAATCGATGTAACCTCTCCATTCACCTTAATTGGAGATACATCTACAGCAATAACAATATCAGCCCCTAAATCTTTTACAACCGATACGGGAATACGGTCAATTACCCCTCCATCCACTAATAAGCGACCATCTATTTTCTCTGGAACAAACACCCCTGGCACAGATATACTAGCTCGAACCGCCTCCGCAATCGGACCGCTTGTAAAAACAACTTTTTCCCCCTTCAAAATGTCAGTAGCCACAACAGCCGTCGGGATATCTAACTCTTCTAAATTTTTATTATATGTAAACATTTTAATCATATCTTTAATACGTTTTCCAGCAATAAATCCCATTTTAGGAACTGTAAAATCCAAATAATATTTCCTTTTAAAAACAGCTGCCAATTTATACAGTCTTTCAACGTCACAACTCGCTGCATAGAATGTACCAATTAACGCTCCTATACTACTACCTGCTATCATATGAATAGGGATACCAGCTTCCCTTAATACTTTTATTACCCCTATGTGAGCAAAACCTTTTGCACCTCCGGATCCAAGCGCTAAACCGATTTTTGGTTCCTTCATTTTTCTCACCCTTTAATTTTTTTCATTCCTTTTTCATACTTATGGTCTAAATTCACCACATATCCACGTATACTGAAATGAACGTTTTTGGGACAAAGGGGGATTTTCTTACATGTACGAAAAATGGAAAACTGCTTTTCTTACCATATCAATGTTATTTTTAACCTTTTCTCTTGTACTTCACCCCCAAGCTGCTTTGCAAGCTTCAATTCGCGGGTTAAATATATGGTGGGAAGTTGTATTCCCTTCACTACTACCGTTTTTCATCATTGCGGAACTTCTAATCAGTATTGGTATTGTAAAATTTATCGGTGTTATATTAGAACCACTAATGCGTCCACTGTTTCGTGTTCCAGGGGTAGGTGGGTTTGTTTGGGCAATGGGAATGGCTTCAGGATTCCCCGCTGGCGCCAAATTAAGCGCTAGACTACGCAAGAGCAATCAACTAACACAAATCGAGGCGGAACGACTCGTATCTTTCACAAATTCTTCTAATCCACTTTTTATTTTCGGAGCGGTTTCTATTGGTTTTTTCAATAATCCAAAATTAGGACTCGTATTAGCAGCAGCACATTATATAAGCAACTTTATCGTCGGATTACTTATGCGCTTTTATGGTAATAACGATACTTACATAAAAGACAAACATACGAATCAAAAGCGTGCCTTTCAAAACCCTTTTTCCATCCTCCACCAAACACGTATGCAAGAAAAAAGACCGATTGGAAAACTACTCGGTGACGCTATCGTTTCTTCTATTCAAACATTGCTCATGATTGGTGGGTTTATTATTTTATTCTCTGTTTTAAATAAAATGATTACTGTTTTCGAAATTACAGAAGCGCTTTCTTTTATTATGCAACATATTTTATCATTCTTCCAACTTACATCCCAATTTAGTATTCCGATATTATCCGGTATTTTTGAAATGACGCTTGGAAGCCAAATGATTAGTCAAATTAATGAATCAACACTTCTTCAACAAGCGATGGTAACAAGCTTCATTTTAGCATTTAGCGGCCTTTCTATTCAGGCACAAGTAGCAAGCATATTAGCGGAGACAGATATCCGCTTTAAACCATATTTTTTAGCTCGAATTATCCAAAGTATTCTCGCTCCTATTTTCACTTTTATATTTTGGGGGCCATTTTATGAAAAGGTTCATTCTTTCTCGCCTACGCAAGAAGATCTTCCCGTATTTTTATTGAATCATTCTTACACACTAACTGATATTTGGACATCATTTATACACTACGGACCAATCTTCACCTTATTTTGTTTATATTTATATGTTATCTTATTATTTTTACGCATTCATAAAGAAAAACCCCGTTCACTTTAACGGGGTTTGAAACTTTTCTTTTAAAGCACGCTCTACAATCGGAGGAACAAGGTCTACTACACTTCCCCCATATCTCGCAACTTCTTTCACAATACTTGAACTTAAAAATGAATATTGATTATTTGTCATGATGAAGAAGGTTTCGATATTTTCGTCTAATTTTCGATTCATTGAAGTAATTTGCATCTCATATTCAAAATCAGAAACCGCTCGCAAACCACGTAATATTGCATTTGCATTACGCATTTTTGCATATTCCACCAATAATCCACTATGTGAATCAACTTTTACATTCGGTATATCCTTTGTCGCCTCTCGAATTAACTCTAGGCGTTCTTCTACCGAAAAGAATGGTTTTTTTGATGAATTGTTTAAAACAACTACATATACTTCATCAAATACTTTTGCTCCCCTTTTAATAATATCCAAATGTCCAAGGGTAATTGGATCAAAACTCCCTGAAGAAATAGCTATACTTGTCATTCTGTCCCCTCACCTTCATACTTATAAATCGAAATTGCTGTAATCCCGTAGTTTTCTGCCCGTACTTTTACAAGTTCTCCTATAGAATCAGGTAAAACCACGTCATCCCCATGCTCTGCCATAATGATGCCATCTTTATTTAACAATCCATGTTGATCGATCACACTAATTAAAGACACAATTTTTTGACCTTTATATGGAGGGTCTATTAGTATAAGATCGAATGATATTTCACGCTTTATAAGCGCCTTTACCGCCCGTTCCGCATCATTTCGATACACTTCAGCTTGTTCTTGTATTCTACAGCTTTCTAAATTTTGATGAATGACTTTTATCGCTTTACTATCTCGGTCAACAAAAATCGCTTTATCAATCCCTCTACTTATGGCCTCAATTCCAAGACCACCACTACCACCAAATAAGTCAAGAGCGATACCACCATCATAATAAGGACCTATCATATTAAAAATAGATTCTTTCACTTTATCTGTCGTTGGACGTGTTGTATTACCAGGTACCGCTTTAAGTGGGTGCCCTTTACATTTTCCTGAAACTACTCTCATCTGTTGTCACTACCTTTATTTCAATCTATCGAGCGATTACAGTAAATCCATCTCAAGTCAGTAACCGCTACCAAACCATACAATTCTTCACTAATTCGTTACTTAACCTATAGAGAACTTTAGTTAAAATAACCGTTCGCTATTTCTTGCATATTCATCTCACTATTTGCGAACAAAAACCCTTTATGTACATCAGTTCCACTTTACCTTTTTTATCCTATCATAAAATAAAAAAAAGAAAAATAAAAAGCCTAACATAAATTTTAATTTCATTATGTATATCTTCATTCAGATTGGACATAAATAAATATAACAACATCATCTTCGATGTTGTTGCCAACCGCGGAGAAGACTTACGTTTCCCCATAAGTTCTTCCTCCGGTTTCTCCTCTCCCTTTGCCTTCTTACTAGTAGTACATACTAGTATTAGAAGGGCCCTGCTTTGCAGGGTTTTTTTATTTGTCTACTTTTCATTTAAAAAGTGAGGTGGTACAGTAAAAGAAAGAGGAGGAAAAAATATGATTCAACGCTTTATAGAACTCGGAGAAGGCTACTCTGACTTATATGAATTACTTGAAATTGCCAAAACAAACCCAGAACGTGTAACACATATGTTACAATTCGAAACTGTAAAAAACGAAAAAAAAATGTGTTCACTTGTTGTAATACTAAAACCGACAACTACTGGTGATTTCCAACCATTATACATATGTCGTGAAGGCATTCCTTTACTTGAAAATAAAAAAAGTAAACGTGTCGTTTTATTTGAAGAAATGGCGGAACAAATAGGGAAAAAAGTTACTCCCTTTACTGTAAAACCATCAACAACTTTCCCTGAAAAAGAACTATTTTTTAATCATCTAATTGGTATTTTACGAATGAACAATTTCATTCCTCCAATGAAATAACACGTTATTTCAAATAAAAAAATCCCCTGCTAAATTTAGCAGGGGATTTTTTCACTTAGCTATAATCGTATTCTTTTGCCCGATCAGGACGCGAATTTTCGAATTCTGTTTTTAAAAATGGGCGATACGACTGTTCTACTTTTTTCACAAAAGGAAGTTTATTCAATTTTTGCATCATATGCTCAATTTGTTCCATATCACAATATACAACGGCATATTTCAAACGTTTTGATATGTAATGAATGTTACCATATTTCCTTAAAATCTTGGCATGTTTCAATGAATGTAAATAAACAATCATACTTTGTCGTTGCCCGAACATAATCTTCTCCATCTTCTCCTTTTAAAAACTTATATTCTTATATTTTATGAAAACCAATCAAAAATTTATGACATTAAAGGACAAACTCTGTATACGTTTTCTTCTATATTCTAAAAAACAGGGTAAATTACCCCGTTTTTTTACAACCACAACCGCCTCCGGTACCACAACCACCGCCACAGCCACCCGCATCAAAAAACGGATTTCCTGTTGGGACTTTAACGGAAGATGACACCTCAGAACCTATTGCTACACTAACTTCATCTAATAACTTTTGTAAAGCAGTTTCTGCTCTTTTAAAGGCTGCAACCTTATCATGCATATCTACAGAACGCTTTAATTCCCTCATTTTCGTTGAAACGAAAGTATAATCAGGATGATATTTACCAAAACGTTGCACTTCTTCGTATCGCTCTTTCATCACTGTAAATTGCTGAATTAGCGTCTGGACCTCTATATCTTCTTGTAAATCCTTATAATACTTACGATAATCTTCTGCTATATCTGAACAGATAATCGCTTTTGCAAGCTGCTCTGCCTTATCTAAAATCAATACGCTTTCCAGCGTCGCTACAATCATGAGAGACACCTCCGAGTATTCATCATAACACATTTGGAACAGAACTACTAATTGAAGTGTCTCACCTAAAAGAAAGATATGATACTAACTACTTTTCATACCATCCCCTTGCACTCTTATACACTAATATGCTCCGCAATATTATATTTAAGAACATCCCATTTCCCGCTATTCTCTTTCACGTAGCTAATACATGCGTTTTTTAACGGCGTTTTAAATGTAATTTCATCTGGTGCAATTGCGTGTAAAATAGCTTTTATTGCATGTGAATGCGCAACAATGATAATACGTTTATCTCCATGTGCTGCTGCAACCTCCTGTAAAGCCGTAAAACAGCGCTCTACAATTTCTTTATCCTGCTCCATTCCTTCTACATTACCTTCTGCAATTAACTCTCTAACGGCCGCAACTGGTTTCCCAGAAGCTTCCCCAAAATTTCGTTCCATAAATCGCTCATCTAATAAAATAGATGGTAATCCAATAGCCCCAGCAATTTCCTTAGCTGTTTCTTGCGCTCTAATTAACGGACTACTTATAATTATATCCCACGATTCCGCTTGCAAGGCAGCTGCACTTTGACTCGCTTGCTTCTTCCCAACTTCGTTAAGTGGAATATCTTCGCGCCCTTGAATAATCTCTTGAAAGTTCCAATCAGTTTGTCCATGTCGTACTAAACAAATTTCCGTCATGCTGCAACTCCTTTTTTAAATAATGCGATTCTATTGTAACAAAAGTTTTGCATAACGGACATAGTTTTCCCTTCCAATTACGTCGTATTTTGCTGCTTCATATACTGGAACATATCAATCATAATTGAAGCAACCGCCAATTGATTTTGAAATTTTTCCACTTTATCTGGTATCGTTTTTTTGAAATGCTGCATGGCAGCTAACTCAAAAGCTTCTTTTTCTTCTGGGTTACGCGTCAATTTCCGGTACCAGTATGGCTGTTCCCGAATATAGCGAGCTAAATCCTCATCAGCTTTTATAAACTCCATAAGCTCTGCTCTCATCCTCTTTCCCCCTAATCCTTTTGAAAGAAAAAAGGATTATTTTCAGAAGTACTTTGTTCTTGCTGCGCACGGTTCCCTTGAAATTGTTGGATAACTTGTTGCACGCTACCAATCGCACTCGTTACATTTGCTAAATGATGTTGCATTTGTTCTACGTCTAACTTTTTAAAGAAAGAAAGCATTTGCCCCATCACATCAGCAGTTTTTTCCTCTTCTGTTCGACTTTCTTTTTCTTCTTTATTTTCTTTTACCGAAGAAAAAGCAGGTGCTCCATCAGGTCTATACGCTGTCCATATTTGATCTTTTTCACCAAGTAAGTACCATTCTTCATAAAATTGCTGCCAAGTTTTTTGACCACTTCTAACCTCATGAACCATTTTAGGGTGATGGTTTACAAACTCTTTAAACTGTTGAACCGATGGATGTAACGGCCCTTTTGTTGTTGGCATAATCCTCACCTCTTCATGTATATCTACTATATTGTAAGAAAAAAAAGGCACATGGTTCGCCTATTTTTAGACGATTCATGCACCTTTTTATCTCCCTATTTGTGGACAGTAAGACTCCCACTGATTAAAGTTTCATTTTATTTTCGGATAAAGTTTTGAGTATAAAATTTATCATATACCCCAACACCTAATCCAGTAAATTGTTCATTTAATACATTCTTTCTGTGACCCTCACTATTTAACCAACCTTGTACCGCCGCAATTCCATCACTATGTTGCGCCGCTATATTCTCACCAGCAAGTTGAAAAGCCACTTGCCCACGTTGCAAACGATCTCCTAACGTACCAAAAGTAGGTGAATCGTGTGAAAAATAATTATTATCCTTCATATCTTTACTATGGCCAAATGCAACATCTGCAGCTTGTTGGTCCCATGTTAACAACGGTAATTGATGACGACTTCGAATAACATTTGTTAAATCGAGAATTTGTTGCATATTCCCATTTTCAACTTGCTTCATTTTTTCTGGCGTCAGCGGCTGTTCCGCTATTAATTCACCTGAATAAACAAGTTGATATGGTCTTTGTCGTAATAACGTTTCATCATCCATATAACGAAGACCAACAAGCTCATGTGTAAAGTGATCAAAGTATAATTGTGCCCATCCATCTTCTACAGGTACTAGCGGTTGTTCCATTACTTCCGTATCAGATAACTCAAATTGATAACTATTCTTTCCTCTTTTTAATGAAATCTCATGTGAAAGTGGATTCTTTTTATATACCTCTTCATACTTTTCATTTATATAATAGGGAGCCACCTTAACTTGCTCACCAGCAACATACGCCGTTACAACTTTACGTTCAGCAACTCCAAATTGAACATACTGAGCTAAATCTTGGTTATACACCCACCATTCATATCCATAAGCAGACGGCTCTATTCGAGACGGTTCGCCCCACTTCGCTAATAAATTCTCAGAGTCCCCACCAATCATACTTAAAACAGTATCTGTGGATTCTTCATTTACTTGCTTCTTCTTTTTCACAATTTTATTTTCTTGCTTAGAGTGAGATGGGGTTAATATATATTGTGATACGAGTAACTTCCCGTATAAATCAACAGCTAAAATTAAAAATGTAATCATTACGATACGCAATAATTTCTTCAAACGATATACCTCCTGAACAAAGCATAAAATCGAGATATACACAAATCCTTTTCTTTCCTTTTTTGTGTGTACCGTACTCTTTTCACTATATCATATTTTCACGAAAAAAGTCTGGAATATCCCTTTTCTCGCAATATGAATTGCACTTTCTTATTATTCATACTATTATAAAAATAATGCACTAACATTAAAAGAAGGAGGTATTCTATGCAATTTACAAATACAAACTTTAATGATGCAGTCGTTGATTTAACTCTTTTAACTGAGATTATGGAAAACAATCATTTTGTACTTGCTGGACAATGGGATTACGAACGCGTTACATATGATTATAAATTTGAAATATTAAAGGATATTTATTATTTACGTGTACAAGGATTTGCTGTTGAAGGTGACATCGGCGGCAGACACGCTCAAGTAAAACTATTGCCACCCTTATTAGGAAAACATTATTATCCTCATGGCGTTGAATATGGAGATGATGAGATTTTCCCAACGAATGTACTTCAAAAAAGCGAACAACTCCTACAAAATATTGAAAAAGAGTTGAAAGAATTTCAAATTATTGAATAACAAAAAAACTAGCGCATTAACACGATGCGCTAGTTTTTATTTCGTCTGCAAATAAGGAGGTAACTCTTGCAGCTGCTCTTTATCCTTTTCACGCTCTCTACGTGCCCAGTTAAAGAACACATAACCGATAATCGTACCGTACACTATTTCCTGGACAATTTTCATAATGATACCACCTGTTTGCTGGTCTTGTACTACCGGCATCCAATGTAAAAATTCTGGTCCAGTTATATTTAAATCTGATAAAGTACCCGCCGGTACACAGAGTTCCATTGCCTTCATCCAAGCGGCCGGATCTGTATATGTTGCAAATAATGGTGCAGTCGCAAAAATTATTAACGCACAAGCTGGCGTTAATAACATACCATTAGCAAACATATAACCAAGCTTCTTAATATCACTTAAAGTTTGATATTCTGGCAGCGGATTTAACATCGGCCACCACATCATCATTGCTGCAAAAAACAATATAGCAAGGCAAATCGGATGCGCTATTTGACTTTGTTTTACTGCATCAAAAACAATTGGCAAATGATAAAAGGAAAACAGGCCATTAAATACAAACAACGCAATAAGCGGCTTAGCAAAAAACTTTATCACAATTTGAATGAACTTAAAAGAAGTAATATAACGATATAACCAAACTGGTATACCAAGCAGTAATAACGGCGGCACCGCAATATACATTACTGCCATCTCAAACATATGTGCACTAAATATAATATGACCAATTAAATCAATAGGTCCTCCCTTTACAAAATACAAAAGAACAATCCCGGTCGTAAAATAAAAAATTTGCTTCTTACTTACCTTCGTCGCATTTTCAAATCGCGTTCTATATGGTCCAATAATTAAAAAATAACTAATAAGAATCGAGATCATAAATAATAAAAAAATTGGACTCCATAAAGCTTGAAAACCAAATACCCATAAGTTTTCCATTTCCACACCTACCTTTTCAAAATCCTTATATTTCATATAAAAAGAGGGCTATGATAAATCAGAGCCCCCTACTATCACTGTTTAAATCCACACAATTGTCATAAAGGCTAATATTGTTAATAAACCAATTAACAATCCAGAGTACAAGAAGAAACTCGCCGCTTCATGCCCTTTATGACTCATATGCATGAAATAATATAACTGAAATATAACTTGAATGACTGCTAACAATAATATAAATGGAACCGAAAAAATCGGGCTAAATGTTTTCGGATATGCCACCGCTGCAAATGCAACTAATGTTAAAAAAATCATTAGTGAAAATGTAACAACTTGGTGCTTCATTTCCTCTGCACTTTTTCTCTTCCGATAAACAAGATCCACCTTAGGATTATTCGTTTGCTTAACCGCCATTGTTTATCCCACCATTCCCATCAAATATACTACAGTGAAAATAAACACCCAAACTACGTCAATAAAGTGCCAATAAATTGATGCAACATAAAACTTTGGTGCGTTGTATAAATTTAAACCTCTCTTCGCGTTTCTAAAGATTAATGTTAAAATCCAACATAATCCAAACAACACGTGGAGCCCGTGTGTACCAACAAGAGCATAAAATGCAGAACCAAATGCACTACTTCTCATAGTATGCTTAAATTCATGCGTATAATGATAAAACTCATATATTTCAAACCCCAAAAATCCTAAGCCAAGCAACACTGTTACAAGTAACCAAAGTTGCATTTTCTTAAAGTTGAAATTTTTCATATGATACATTGCGTATACACTCGTTAAACTACTTGTTAACAACAGCATCGTCATAATGAAAACGAGCGGCATTTGAAACATCTCTTGAGATGTTGGTCCACCATTTGTAGAGTTCTTTAATGCTAAATATGTGCCAAATAAGGAAGCGAACAACACTGTTTCGCCTCCAAGAAATAACCAAAAACCAACAAACTTATTTTTTCCCTCAAGGGTTGCTTTTTCAGGCTCTGCTGGAAATGTTTCATTCGTTAATTTCTCATCTACATGCATTACGCCTTGCCCCCCTTATCATCTAAATCTTCCTTATGAATATGATATCCATGATCATCAATTACTGAACGAAGGAACATTGTACCAAATGTAATGATTAAACCGATAATTGCTACTAATAACCAAAATTTATCTTTGCCACCCTGCATATACATCGCACCAAAAGCAGCTATAAATAAACCTAGAGAAATAATAAATGGTGAAAATGAAGAATTTGGCATATGAATATCACCGACCGGTTCCGCTGCTGTCATCTCTTTATTACCCTCACGTTTTTCAATCCAAAACGGATCTAATCCGCGAACAAATGGTAACTGTTTGAAATTATATTCCGGTGTAGGTGCTGGCATTGTCCACTCTAACGTACGCGCATCCCATGGATCACGACCAGCCTTCTCTTTTGATACCGTTGTTTTTATTACATTGAATAAAAGAACAATCGTTCCAAGAGCCATAAACACTGCCCCAATAGAACTAATCATATTCCCCATTTCCAATCCTTGCCCCTCTAGATATGTGTAGTAACGACGCGGCATACCGATTAGACCCAGGAAATGCTGAATAAAGAACGTTAAATGGAAACCGATAAAGAATAACCAAAATGTTATCTTTCCTAACGTTTCATTTAATACTTTATTAAACATAAGTGGCCAATAATAATGCGCACCTGCAAGTAAACCAAATACAACACCGCCAACAATTACATAATGAAAGTGTGCTACTACGAAATAATTATCATGAAACTGATAATCAGCTGGTGCAGAAGCAAGCATAACGCCCGTAACTCCACCCATAACGAAGGATGGAATAAAAGCTACCGCCCACATCATTGGTGTTGTAAACCTAATACTTCCACCCCACATTGTAAAGAGCCAGTTAAATATTTTAATACCCGTCGGAACTGCAATCGCCATTGTTGCAACTGAGAAGATAGCATTTGCAACAGGCCCAAGACCAACAGTGAACATATGATGCGCCCATACCATAAATCCTAAAAACCCTATTAATACTGTCGCGAACACCATCGAGGAATAACCGAATAATCGTTTTTTCGAAAATGTGGCGAAGATTTCTGAGAATATTCCGAAAGCTGGGAGTATAAGAATGTATACTTCCGGATGACCGAAGATCCAGAATAAATGCTCCCATATAATCGTGTTCCCACCTAGTGCCGGATTAAAGAAACTTGTGCCAAATAAACGATCTAACATTAAAAGTCCTAATCCTACAGTTAATGGTGGAAATGCAAATAAAATAAGTGAAGACGTTACAAATGTTGTCCATGTAAACATCGGCATGCGCATGTAAGTCATCCCTGGCGCGCGCATATTAATAATTGTAACAAGGAAGTTAATACCTCCAATTAATGTACCAATACCTGATATTTGCAAGCCGAGTACATAAAAATCAACACCATGTCCTTTAGAGGCTAAAGCTAAAGATGCATACGATGTCCACCCTGCATCAGGCGCTCCTCCTAAAAACCAACTTAAATTTAAAAATAATCCACCAAAGAAAAATAACCAAAATCCGAGCGAATTCAAAAACGGGAACGCCACATCACGTGCTCCAATTTGAAGTGGTACAGCGGCGTTCATAAATGCAAACACGAGTGGCATAGCTGCGAGGAAAATCATTGTTGTACCGTGCATCGTTAATACTTGATTATAAGCATCCCCAACAAGAAAAGCATTGTTAGGAATCGCTAACTGCAGGCGAATAAATAGTGCTTCTATTCCACCTATTACAAAAAACAATCCACCTGCAATTAAATAGAGAATGGCAATCTTTTTATGGTCTACTGTCGTTAAATAATCCCATATGACAGCACCCATCCCCTGTTTTTTTGCTACAGAACTCACGTTTTCAACCTCCCCTTCGCAAATGATCCCTCTTTACTTTTCAATCTTTAACGTTTGTAAATATGCATTTAATGCATTAATTTGATCATCCGTTAAGTTGCCATATTTACCAGTCATTTTATTACCTGGTTTCATATTTTCAGGATCTTTGAGCCATTTTTTTAAGTTCTCTTCATTATTTTCGGCAATACCAGCAACCATATCGCGATCTGCAAAGTTTGCTAAGTTCGGTGCGATACGAGCAGAAGGTGGTCTACTATCATTTGATCCAACTGCATGACAACCAATACAGCTTTTATTAAATATTTCTTGACCTTCTTGCGCCTTTGTAGAAGCTACTTCTTTTTTCCCATCAATCTTCTTCATGTCAGCAAGCCATTTTTTGTACTCGCTTTCATCCAGAGCTTTCACTTTGAACTGCATTAAAGAATGTGATGGGCCACAAAATTCTGTGCAAAAACCATTATAAGTGCCCGATTTATCTGCCTTTAACCACATTTTGTTTACATTATCTGTATTTGTATCCATTTTCCCAGCTAAAGATGGAACCCAAAACGAATGTTTAATATCGGCACCCTTCAAATTCAAATACACTTTCTTACCTGTGGGGATAACTAAATCTTGAGAAGTTACTATTTTTTCTGATTTATAAGAAAATTCCCACCAATAAAGATTCGCTGTTACATCAACAACGATAGTATCTTTATCAATATTCTTTTTCTCCATCGCACTTACATCAGCAAGCTTGAATGTATATGTAACAGTCGGAACAGCCAAGATTAACAAAAGAATAATCGGAATAACTGTCCATATAATTTCTAGTTTGTGATTTCCTTCAACTTGCTCTGGAATATAATCTTCCTCACCCTTTTTTTGTCGGAAACGCACAATTACATATAAGAAAATAATAGTAACTACAAGTACTACTCCTACCATGATTGCACTCGCTAGCAAGAGCAAATCATATTGCATTTTTGCTACTTCCCCTTGCGGAATTAAAGTAGACTGAAAAGCTTTACCGCATCCCCCTAACAGTAAAGCCAGCAGTGAAACGAACGAAAGCAGTCGCCACTGTTTCTTCATACAAACAACCCCCACTTTCTTTGTGAATTAGATTGTACTTTATAGTTAAGTAAAGTAAATCTCAACGTAAAGAAATCCAATTATGTCGTTGTCTTAGAAGAATGTAACTACAATCATTGACACAAATAAGATTGTTAAGTAATTCAGGGAATAAACAAACATTTTTACGGACCACTTGATGTCATCTTGCTTACGGAAGCCATAAAACCCTAATGCGATCCATCCGATGTTAAGCAATGTTGCAATTACCATGAATGTTATTCCAAGCCCACTCATATAAAATGGTAGTGGTAATAAACATACTGTCCAAATCATAATCTGACGTTTCGTAATATCAAATCCCTGTACAACAGGAAGCATTGGGATTCCTGCATTTCGATATTCATCAACACGCTTCATCGCTAATGCGAGGAAATGTGGGATTTGCCAAATAAACATAATTAAAAATAACATCCAAGCAATTGGATGATTTAAAGACGGATCAATTGCCGCCCATCCAATTAAAGGTGGAACTGCTCCTGATATACTACCTACAACAGTATTTAACGTATATTTTCTCTTCGTCCATAACGTATATAAAACAACATACGTGAAGGCACCAATAAATGAGATTAACACTGCCATCGGTGTAGTAAGTAATAAAAATGCAAAGCCAAGAAGTAAAATTACAAGTCCAAATGCAAGTGCAAAGCCAGGTTTATATTTACCTGTTACCGTTGGACGGTTTTTTGTTCTTTCCATTAATGGATCGATATCTCGGTCAATGTAGTTATTTAAACAACATACCCCAGCCATAATTAATGCAGAACCAACGATTGTGAAAAATAGCTTATCTAGATTGTCCATAACACTCAATCCATTAAAATGTAAAGCCAACCAAAATCCTGTAAATACAGTAAGTGTATTTGAGTTTACAATCCCCATTTTAACGAGCGCTGATAAATCTTGTAACCGAGTTGTTTCCGGTACACTTGAAACAGCTGACTCATCATGCAGCTCACTTGTTGCATGGTTCATCACTTTAACCCCCTCTTAAACCTATCATCTTTCTAAGCACATATTTCATGTGAAATATTTCGCTTCTATACAGCAATATTATTACAGTAGAAATATTGTTAACCCATTCTACTACTAATCTACGCCCATACTCCAATATATTAAATCACATTTCCCGAACATTTTGTGAAGAAAACATGAACTTTTTGTGTCGAACATTAAAAAACTTTATTCCAATTTATCCTTATCATAACATGATGTTATCTTCTATAATAAACTATTTTGTCATATTTAGCATGTATTCTCCCCATTTCTTTTCAAAACAGCCTGAATTTCACCTAAAATATGTATTTAAAATCCCATTTTTTTCTTTATACTGCGTAGGTTGTCCTCGCCCTCCATTTCTTTGCTATTTTATTATTTTTTATATATCATAGGACTGTAGCACGTTTTATTCTATACATAATGGAATGAAAATATTTCGCAATAACTTCATAGCAGAAAGATGGTGAAAGAGATTGCAACGCTTTATTAAATGGTTAGCAGTCATTACAAGTCTCGATTTATTAGTAGTTTTACTAGGAGGCGCTTTAGTTACAAAAACAGGTTCAGGCCAAGGATGCGGCAAATCATGGCCACTTTGTAACGGTGAATGGTTTCCATCTAATTTATCAATGGAAACTATTATTGAGCTAAGTCACCGCTTAACATCGGGATCAGCAGGAATCCTTGTTACTCTTCTTTGTATCTTGTCCTGGAAATATTATAAACATGTGCGCGAAACAAAAACGTTAGCAATTTTATCCTTCGTATTTTTAGTTGCACAAGCATTAATGGGGGCGGCAGCAGTTGTTTGGGGACAAATGCCTGCAGTATTAGCTATTCACTTCGGTATTTCCTTAATTTCATTTGCTTCTGTCATCTTGTTAACGTGTCTTATTTTTGAAATTGATCAGAAATTTGATGCACGTTCACTTATTATGGACAAAAAAATGAAATTTCATATTTATGGTGTAACAATTTACAGTTATATTGTTGTCTACACAGGAGCTTTAGTACGTCACGAACGAGCTACCTTAGCCTGTCCAGACTTCCCTTTATGTAGTAAAAACAGACCTATGCCAACTCAACTACATGAGTGGGTCCAAATGGGGCATAGAGTTGCAGCTATGTTAATATTCGTTTGGATACTATACGCAATGTTTATAGCTATTCGTCATTACAAGCAGCAGCGTGTAGTATACTGGGGATGGATTATTTCATTTATCCTTGTTACACTTCAAGCTATAGTAGGGATTTTAGTCGTATTTACAAATGCTAGTTTAGCAATGGCATTATTACATTCACTCTTCATTTCTTGCCTGTTTGCTGTACTATGCTATTTAGTTATGATAGGTACAAGAAGTACAGTCAATGCAAAAGAAACTGAATCAACTTCTAAGCAAAGCAAAACAAAATAAAGTAAAACTTTAATACCTTGCCAATTCGGCAAGGTATTATTTACACACAAAAAAGAGCTGCTTTCGCACAGCTCTTTTTCTTTATTTTAATGATCTAATTCAATGAGTAAATCTCCCGTTTGAATTGCATCCCCATCATTTACATATACTTTTTTCACTTTACCACTGAATGGCGCTTGAACCGTCGTTTCCATTTTCATCGCTTCTGTAATTGCCATGGAATCACCTTTTTTCACTTCATCGCCTTCTTTTACAACTACTTTAATAGCAGTTCCCGGCATCGTTGCGCTAATATGATTTGGATTTTCACGATTCCCCTTCACACGCTGTGCAACAGTTGATTTCACGCTTTCATCTTTCACTACGATTTCACGCGGTTGTCCATTAAATTCCAAGTAAAGCACACGATTTCCATCTGGCTGCGGTTCTCCAATGGAAACTAGTTTAACCATCAATGTTTTACCTTGTTCGATTTCTACATCAATTTCTTCACCAAGTCTCATTCCATAGAAGAAAGTAGGTGTATCAAGCACAGATACATTTCCATAAAGTCCAACAACTTTTTCGTAGTCCATAAACACTTTTGGATACAATGCATATGCGACTACATCAAAAATTGTTACTTCGCGTCCAAGTTTGTGGAATAACTCTTCTTTTAAAGCGTCAAAATCTACTGGCTCTAATAATTCACCTGGTCTTACTGTCAACGGCTCTTTCCCTTTTAAAATAATATTTTGTAATTCTTTCGGGAAACCACCATATGGTTGACCTAAATCTCCAGAGAACATTTCAACAACAGATCCTGGGAAGTCCATAGAATCTCCACGCTCTAAAATATCTTGTTCTGTCAGATGGTTTTGAACCATAAATAATGCCATATCACCGACAACTTTAGATGATGGTGTTACTTTTACAATATCTCCAAACATATCATTAACACGACGGTACATCACTTTAACTTCATCAAAGCGATCTCCTAAACCAACCGCCTTCGCTTGTTGTTGAAGATTACTATATTGTCCACCTGGCATTTCGTGCATATATACCTCTGTGTGAGGAGCGTTCATACCACTTTCAAATGGTGCATAATATTTACGTACATCTTCCCAATAATGAGATAGTTTTTCTAATGAGTCTATATTAACATCTGGTTGTCTTGCGTTTCCGCCTAACGCATAGTATAGTGTATTCGCACTCGGTTGTGACGTTTGACCAGCCATAGAACTCACCGCTACATCGACAATATCAACGCCTGCTTCAATTGCCTTCGTATACGTTAAAATACCATTTCCGCTCGTATCATGTGTATGCAGGTGAATTGGAATCGACACCGTCTCTTTTAGTGCTGAAACTAAATCATATGCTGCGTTTGGCTTTAATAAGCCCGCCATATCTTTAATCCCTAAAATATGAGCTCCTGATGCTTCCAACTCTTTTGCTAAATTTTTATAATAATTTAAATCATATTTACTGCGTAACGGATCATGAATGTCTCCTGTGTAACACATTGTTGCTTCTGCAATTTTACCAGTATCTCGTACAGCATCAATTGCAACTCTCATACCTTCTACCCAGTTTAAGCTATCAAAAATACGGAACACATCAATTCCAGCTTGCGCGGAACATTCTACAAATTTTTGAATTAAATTATCTGGATAGTTTTTGTATCCAACTGCGTTTGAAGAACGAAGTAACATTTGGAATAAAACATTCGGCATTTTTTCACGAAGATCTAGTAATCGTTCCCACGGATCTTCTTTTAAGAAGCGATACGCAACATCAAACGTTGCACCGCCCCACATTTCCGCTGAGAATAAGTTTGGTAACATTCTCGCTGTCGGTTCTGCAATGTGATGTAAATCTTTTGTACGAATACGTGTTGCAAGTAATGACTGATGCCCATCACGGAATGTTGTATCCGTTAAAAGTACACGCTTTTGATCTTGTACCCACTTTACTAATCCATCCGCTCCACGTTCATCTAAAATTTGTTTCGTTCCATTTTGGATTGGCTCTGAGTGTAGTACATTCGGTATACGAGCATCCGGGAAAATTGGTTTCTCTTTTTTCCCTACTCCTGGGAAACCATTTACTGTTACTGTACCAATGTAATTTAACATTTTCGTTCCGCGGTCTTTACGTTTCGGGAACAAGAACAGTTCAGGTGACGCGTCAATAAACGAAGTATCATACTCTCCCGATAAGAAGTTTCTATGTTTTACTACATTCTCTAAGAATGGAATATTTGTTTTAATGCCACGAATACGGAATTCTTTTAAATTACGTTCCATTTTTGCAGCAGCTTGTTCAAAAGTAAGCGCCCAAGTTGTAACTTTTACAAGTAAAGAGTCATAGTACGGTGTAATAACTGCACCTTGGAAACTATTACCTGTGTCAAGACGCACACCAAAGCCACCGCCTGATCGATACGCCATAATCTTCCCTGTATCAGGCATAAAGTTATTAAGTGGGTCTTCTGTCGTTACACGAGATTGAATTGCATAACCATGCACAATAATCTCTTCTTGTTTCGGCACACTTACCATCTTGCTATGTAAAGCATGTCCATCTGCAATTAAAATTTGTGATTGAACAATATCGATTCCTGTAATCATTTCTGTAATTGTATGTTCTACTTGAACACGTGGGTTTACTTCAATAAAGTAAAATTCATCATCTTTCACTAGGAATTCAACTGTTCCAGCATTTAAATAATTTACATTTTTCGTTAACTTTACTGCAGCATCACAAATACGCTGGCGCAAATCATCTGAAAGCGACACGCTCGGTGCAATTTCAACTACTTTTTGATGGCGTCGTTGTACAGAGCAATCACGCTCATATAAATGTACAACATTACCTTCTTCATCTGCTAAAATTTGTACTTCTATATGTTTAGGTTTTTCAACGAATTTTTCAACGTACACTTCATCATTACCAAAGGCTGCTTTTGCTTCTGATTTCGCGCGATTATACGATTCTCTTAATTCTTCACTAGCACGTACAATACGCATACCGCGACCGCCGCCACCAAGGGATGCTTTAATAATAATCGGGTAATCATACTTTTCAGCAAATTCTTTAACTTCTTCTATTGAATCTACTGGACCATCACTACCAGGAATAATTGGAATTTGTGCTAGCTGCGCTTGTGTTCTTGCTTTAACTTTATCTCCAAACATGTCTAAATGCTTACTTTTTGGACCGATAAAGATAATCCCTTCTTCTTCACAACGTTTTGCAAATTGAATATTTTCTGACAAGAAACCATATCCAGGGTGGATTGCATCTACATGATTACTTTTCGCAATCTCAATAATGCCTTCAATATCTAGATAAGCATCAATTGGCTTTTTCCCTTCCCCAACTAAATAGGACTCATCGGCTTTATAGCGATGATAAGAACCGCTATCCTCTTTAGAATAGATCGCAACTGTGTTTAATCCAAGTTCTGAACATGCTCGGAACACACGAATTGCTATCTCTCCACGGTTAGCTACCAATACTTTTTGAATACGTTGCAGCTTTGTCATGATTTTCCCCCTCTATTTTCTTACCACTCTAGAGATAAAATACATACACACTCTAAAGAGCGTGAAGTTCTTCACTTTCTACATTATATTATACTTAGAAAGCTTCACTTTATTTTTATCCATCATACCTTATTTTTCAACAAATGATAAGTTTTCTGATCAATTTGTTTCACAAAAATAGTATAGCATACCTCTTCCTTTTCTAACAACACTATTGTATATCACATTCACTTAAATGTAATATACTTTTTATTTTAAAAGAATCAATATTATATCACATTTGAAACCTAACAAAATAAAAAACACATTGAACTCTAGAGCTCAATGTGTTTTTTATTTTACAACAACAAGATGTGGTCCACCTTGTTCTATTTCTTTAGTCATTTCATTTTGTTGTTTCTCTTGTCGTTTGACTTGACTAGCAATATTTAATAATATGCCCATTGCAAGTAGATTAGCTAATAAGGAACTCCCACCGTAACTAACAAACGGTAACGGTACCCCTGTAAGCGGTATTAACCCCGACATACCACCGACATTTATAAAAGTTTGAACTCCAAGCAAGCTTGCAATTCCGATAGCTATTAAACTTCCAAACGGATCTTTACACTTTTGTGCAATTCTAAATGAACGAATAATAATGAGTAACAAGCAAATCAAAATAACAGCTACACCAATAAAACCTAGCTCTTCAGATATAATTGCCATAATAAAATCTGTTTGCGGTTCTGGTAAGTAGCCATATTTTTGGACACTGTTCCCTAACCCTCTACCGTTTAGCTCTCCTGAAGCAATTCCAATAAATGAATTTATTAATTGGAATCCATCCTTTTGCGGATCGCTAAATGGATCAAGAAAAACTGAAAAACGTGCCTTTTGATATGGGCTTAATGCATAATTTCCGAGAAAATATAGTGCCGGAATCCACACTATAGAAGTTAAAACAATTCGTTTAATCCATAAGTTAATCCGGACTCCCGAACAAAGAAACATAATTCCTACCGTTCCCGCAATTAACAAATCGGTACCTAAGTCATTTTGAAGTAAAATTAATCCCATCGCTCCACCAACAACAGCTAGAGGAGGAATTATCCCTTGTACAAAAGCTGTTTGCGTTTCTTGTTTCTTAGCAAAAAAGTTTGCTAACGTAATAATAACCGTTATTTTCACAAACTCAGCTGGTTGTATACCTAATATCCATCCTTTTGCACCATTTACGTCCTTACCGAAAATCAAGGCTGCTGATAATAGACCAATACTCCCTATTCCCATTGCGATCAAAACTATTCGCTTTCTCCACAACTTATAAGGAATAGCAACGATAATCGCTAACATTATCGTTCCAATAGCTAAAGCAATTAATTGTTTTTTAAAAAAGTAATTTGCTGGCCAGTTATGCTTCGAAATCGCAACAATGGAACTAGAACTATATACCATTATTACTCCCAGCACACATAAGATAACAAGAGGAAGTAATAATGAATAATCCATCGATTTCCATACTTTTTTCATTTCATTTCCTCTTTCTGTTTCAATTTAATTATTGTTGTATTCCATATGTATATAGGTTCTTCCTTCTTTATTATACAAATAAAAAGCCCAAACTATTTCAGTTTGAGCCCCCTTATTTGAACCCGTTATTGTTGTTTGTTTGTAAATGCTTCATGAAGTGCAGACAACTCACGTTCGAGCTCTCCTAACATGGCTTTCCCTTGTTCTTCTGCAATAAGACCAAGGCGAACCGCAAAATCGACCTCGCGGGATAGTCCAAACATTTGTGTGTCTAATACTTCTTCATATAATGGACATTGCGGCATTGTAAGATTGTCCATTTGTACCTTAATAAGTCTTAAAATCTTCTCTGCATCCGCTTGTAGAAGGGCTAGTGCCTTTTCCTGATGATTTGATACTGTCTCAGACGCCAAATTGATTCCCTCCGTTTCCGTCCTACTCTCTCATATCTATTAATATTAGCGATAGTTTTAATAAATTGCAATAGAAACATTTTTTGTGACAACAGTGCCTAATACTATTATACTGAAAAGTGGGAGTATAACACAAATGGGGGAACAACAATGAGCGAAATTTTATTTATTAATGGAAAAGTTCGTTTTCCAATCACTATCGATCCAACTGTATGGATTTTCGATGATCGAAAAATAGATTTGACAACTTACTTTGATGAAACTAGAGAAGAATCATCCGAATTAGAAACATACTTAAAACATACTTCAGAGCATTGGGATCGCGAAATCCGTGATGGTGCTGCCTTCCCGCCAATACAACAAAGTGTAAAGAAATATAAAAAAGAACAGCTTATTAACGGGACATTTGGCATACCACTTCATCCATTTCTTAAAAATGCTGAAATTTTAGAAGATGCTACTCAAGTCGAAATTGAAACCACAGACAATACAATTACACTTCCGTTAGAAACAGCCCATAAAGCTATTCTCGGTTTTTCAAAAGAAGGTAAACCATTACGAGAAGACGGGCCTGTTCATCTATATTTCCATGATGGATCTAATAGACAAAACCCGATTCGTAACATCCGTAAATTTACAATCATTTAAATTGTATAATTAAAAGAAAAAAAAGGAGTGAGCTTAGGCTCACTCCTTTTTATAATAAATCCGCTGCTAGTTGTGCTAAATTAGAACGCTCTCCTTTAACAAACTTTACATGACCACTAATACGTTGTTCTTTAAACTTCTCTACAACGTATGTTAAACCATTATTATATTCATCTAAATACGGGTGATCAATTTGCTGAGGATCCCCCATTAATACAATCTTACTTTTTTCGCCTACCCTTGTTAATATCGTCTTCACTTCATGCTTCGTTAAATTTTGTGCCTCGTCAATAATAATAAACTGATCTGGAATACTTCTCCCGCGTATATAGGTAAGCGCTTCTACTTCAATCGAACCCATTCCAGCTAAAATAGCATCTAGCTCCCCAGGCTTTTTCGTATTGAATAAATACTCTAGATTATCAAAAATCGGCTGCATCCACGGTCTTAATTTTTCCTCTTTCTCTCCTGGTAAATAGCCTATATCTTTTCCTACCGGTACAATTGGTCTCGCGACAAGTAGTTTTTTATATAACCCTAAATCTTCCGTTTGCATTAGTCCCGAAGCTAATGCAAGTAACGTTTTTCCTGTACCGGCTTTCCCTGTTAACGTTACAAGTGGAATATCTTCCCGAAGTAGCAATTCCAACCCCATAATTTGCTGCACGTTTCGTGGGCGTATCCCCCACACTTGCTCATTGTGAAAAATAAGTTTTTTTACCTTCTTACCTAAATGATCCACAATCCCAAGTGCAGAGCTAGAACCCCCTAGTGCATCTTTCATTACAACAAACTGATTTGGATAAAAAGGATGATTTGCGATTTCAGATAAAGGTAGTTCACCTTTTTCATAAAAATAATCTAACTGTTCTTTTGATATATACCCTTCTAAAAATCCTGAATATATATTTTCCACTTCGATTACTCGGTCACTTAAATAATCTTCGGCCTGCAATCCGATCGCATCAGCTTTTACCCTTACGAGTACATCTTTACTTACTAAAATAACTGATTTCCCATCCTCTTTTTCTTGTTCTTCTAAAGAGAGGTTTTTCGCTACCGCTAAAATTCGATTATCATTTGTTTTTTCTACAAAAATATCTTGCAGTTGAACAAATGAGCGATGATTTAATTCAATACGAAATGTACCGCCGTTTTCTAACGGAATACTTTCATGCAGCTTTCCTATTTCGCGAAATTTGTCGATTAACTTAGATACATAGCGAGCATTTCGTCCTACTTCATCCATATAACGTTTTTTCGAATCAACCTCTTCTAATACAACTGCTGGAATCACTACTTCATTTGTTGCAAATGAAAAAATAGATAAAGGATCCTGCAAAAGTACATTCGTATCTAACACATAAATTTTATCCAACCTGTTACCCCCTGACTCCACTTTTAAATTTGTAGAACAAGGGTTTCATCCATAAAATATGGACGAACCATTGTTATAATTATATGTACCGTAAAAACGAGGTAGAATCGAAATTCATAGAAATTAAACCTTTTCTTTATTTTTTATTCATTTCTATTCAATATATTACTTTTTATTATAATTTTTCACATTAAATCACAATACTCACTTATAAAAGTTTATGAACGATGTTCCTATTCATCTTCTTTATAATTCTTTCATTCCTACTAATACTTGATTATCAAGCTTTTTAGCAGCTCGAAGATCATATGTTTTTTCATATGTTGGTTCAGTAGCAAGTTTCGCACCATAAAACATAACATCACGAACTTCTTGTACATTCACTTCTACTACCGTTAATTTTAGAGGAATCCCTTCCATTCTATCTGTTAAAATTTTACTTTCACCACTTATGGAAAATACGGATTCATTCGCCATTATAGTCAATACAACCCCTGCACTATGCCGTATATTCCCCACAATACGTGAGCGTTGATCTACCGCAAATCGAATACTAGTTTCACTCACTGCATATACCCAAGAAATAGCACTTACGTTAGGAATTTGTTTTTCGAAATCTATTGTTGCTATCATAACGATACACTCTTTACGCAAAGATTGTACTAAATCACCTGTCAATGTAGGCTCAACTACATTCGCCATATTTCCACCTCCAAATATTATTTATATATCCTTATCATAACCTATTTTTCGAATTGCGAAAATATTATTTTTTCCCGCTATTATTCAAAAACATTATACTTCCATGATATACTTATACTGATAGAATTCGTATTGAGGTGACGAAATGAGAGTCAAATGTATGATTTGTGATAAAAAAGATATGTTAGATGACGAAAATCCTATGGCAAAAAAACTGCGTAATCGCCCTATTCATACATATATGTGCATGGAATGTACGGAACGAATTGCAGAGCGTACTATGGAACGCCATGCGAGTGGTAATTTCCGATTATATCGTGATAAAAAAGTAGAAGACGATTGGTAAACCGGAAATAAGTCCTTAATCATATAGATAAGGACTTATTTGTATTTTTCTGGTTCACGATTCATCTGATCCAAAAAACAATCAATGGCTTCTACCGGAAATCTTGCACACCTTATTTCTCCATCAATTTCATATGTAATCAAATACATTTCCTCGTTCTTTTCAACTTCTACATTTCGTAATTTATGCTCTTCATATATCATATTTTGAAATAATACATACGTTTCTTGTGCAGCGCTATCATCTGGACGTGCTTCCGCAACCGTTTTAATTGTTAACCAATTATATAATGCATCTTGTACTGAGCGCATGAAAGCCCCTCCTTTTCTCACCCTGTTTTTTGTTGTTTAGCTTGACGTAAACGCAGTCTATAAATTCCAAGTACAATTGCCGCTACAACGAGCCCCTCTCCAACGGGTAAAAAAACTGCAAAAAAAGTTAATACCGTGCATCCAATTGCTAAAGATGTATATATCACTATATTTTTTAGTACCGATAGCTTCCTTGCAAATCCTAAATTATATACAAGTGCACTTAATAAAATTATTGTTCCATAAAGCAACCACATCCCTACCTCTGGATTTTCATCAACTTTACAAAGTTTCGCGAAAAATGACATTCTTTCTAACACTATCTTTCACCTCTCCTCATGAAACAAATTCTCTTTATGTACTTAATACAAGAGTAACTCGCAAAAAAAATACTGTCCACAAAAAAGAGTAAATATTCAAAAAAATAAACATAAAACAAAAAAACAGCTACCTTTTATAAAGGTAGCTGTTCTATTATTTTATGCTTCAACAGATTTCTTTTTCTTAGCAGCTCTTTCGCGCTCACTCTTATCAAGAATCTTTTTACGTAGACGAATTGATTCTGGAGTTACTTCACAGAACTCGTCATCGTTTAAGTACTCTAATGACTCTTCTAAAGTCATTAAGCGTGGTTTTTTCATTGTTGAAGTTTGATCTTTCGTCGCAGAACGAATGTTAGTTTGTTGTTTCATTTTTACAACGTTAACTGTTAAATCATTCTCACGTGTGTGTTCTCCAACGATCATACCAGCATATACTTCTGTACCTGGTTCAACGAAGATTACACCGCGATCTTCAACTTGCATAATACCGTATTGTGATGCTTTTCCTGCGTCAAGTGAAACTAGAACACCTTGGCGACGTCCACCCACTTGTCCAGCATGTACTGGTTGGTAGCAATCAAATGTGTGGTTTAAAATACCATAACCACGAGTTAATGTTAGGAATTCTGTTGTGTAACCAATTAAACCACGTGCTGGAACCATGAAAGTAAGGCGAACTTGACCGTTTCCGTTATTCACCATATCTAACATTTCACCTTTACGTGCACCCATTGATTCCATAATAGAACCAGTGTATTCTTCAGGCACATCGATTTGTACGCGCTCTACAGGCTCACTTCTTACGCCATCGACATCTTTAATAATTACTTCAGGCTTAGATACTTGTAGTTCATAACCTTCACGACGCATGTTTTCAATTAAGATAGATAAATGTAATTCCCCGCGTCCAGATACGATCCATGCATCAGGAGAATCTGTATTATCTACACGTAAACTTACATCTGTTTCTAATTGTGAACGAAGACGCTCTTCAATTTTACGAGATGTAATGAATTTACCTTCACGACCTGCAAATGGGCTGTTATTTACAAGGAATGTCATTTGTAGTGTTGGCTCATCAATACGTAATAATGGTAAAGCCTCTTCATGCTCAACCGGACATACCGTTTCACCTACGTTAATGTCTTCCATACCTGAAACAGCTACTAAATCTCCAGCTTTTGCTTCTTGAATTTCTTGACGTTTTAATCCAATGTAACCAAATAATTTAGTTACACGGAATTGTTTTACACTTCCGTCAACTTTCATTAATGCAACTTGTTGTCCTACTTTCATTGTACCACGGAATACGCGTCCAACCCCGATACGACCAACATAGTCATTGTAATCAAGAAGTGCTACTTGGAATTGAAGTGGCTCTTCGCTGTTATCAACTGGTGCTGGAATATGTTCAATAATTGTGTCAAACAATGATTTCATATTCTCTTCTTGATTTGCTGGATTTGAATCTAAGCTTGCTGTTCCGTTCATTGCTGATGCAAATACAACTGGGAACTCTAATTGATCTTCGTTTGCACCAAGTTCGATGAATAAGTCAACTACTTCATCAACTACTTCATCAGGGCGAGCGAAGTCACGGTCAATTTTGTTTACAACAACGATTGGAGTTAAGTTTTGCTCAAGAGCTTTCTTTAAAACAAATCGTGTTTGTGGCATACAACCTTCATATGCATCAACAACAAGTAGAACACCATCAACCATTTTCATGATACGTTCTACTTCTCCACCGAAGTCAGCGTGACCAGGTGTATCTAAAATGTTAATTCTTTTATCTTCATAGTGAATCGCAGTATTCTTCGCTAAAATTGTAATACCACGTTCTCTTTCTAGATCATTTGAGTCCATTGCGCGTTCTTCAATATGTTCATTCGCACGGAACGTCCCCGCTTGACGTAATAACTGGTCAACAAGTGTTGTTTTACCATGGTCAACGTGGGCAATAATTGCTATATTTCGTAAATCTTGTCGTTTTTTCAACATGTCCAACTCCTAATGTCTTTTTAATCCTTCTCTATTATAAGAGCGAAGGGGATACAATGGCAATCAAAATAAAATCAAGAATGAAAATATAGTTGTATTCTTACTTTTGTGAAAGTAAAATGAGATTGGAGGGTGAAGAAATGGAACACATTCAATATCGCTTTTTATTAACAGCAATTATCGGTGTTATCTTCTTAATTGGTATCGGAATTATGATTGCTGAAAATAGTCCCATCGGCATTATCATTTGCATTATCGGCACATTTGTTACAGTCGGATACGGTTTTGTAACAAAAAGAAAAATGCGTAAATCGCAATAACATTAAAAAGTAAGAAGCTTCTTTATGCCTCTTACTTTTTTTTATTATTGCGATACAAATGGTAATAATTCTTCGTATACTCCTGGTTTTGCAACTAACACACTGCTTTTCTCTACAATAGAAAGAGGTGTTCCCAAGAACGTTGTCACTTTACCGCCAACTTCTTCTACAATAATCTGTCCCCCGCCAAAGTCCCATGGCGATAAGCGCGGTGTTACATATGCATCTAATCTTCCCGTTGCAACATATACCATTTCTAACGCTGCACAACCATATGACCTCGTACCTCTCGCCTTCTTAACGAGCATCATCATTTTTTCCATATTAAGCAATGGATTATCAGTAAGCCATATCGCATTCAAAGCTATAATTCCATGCTCTACCGTTCCTTTTTCCAACATGGGAATAGCTAAATCATTGCAAAAAGCCCCTTCTCCCTTTACCGCATGATATAGTTCGTCATGAACTGGATCATAAATAAGACCAATCTTTCCGATACCGTTCTCATAAATCCCGATTGAGATTGCGAAATTCCTTTTTTGATGAACAAAGTTCATCGTGCCGTCAATTGGATCAATTAACCAAACAACCCCATTAGAAGAGGTAATCTCATCTCCGTAGCCTTCTTCTCCTAAAATATTATGAGCCGGGAATGTTTCTTTAATTTTCCCAATTAAAAACTGCTCCGTTTCTCGGTCCATGTTTGTTACTAGATCAGCTGCATTTGACTTTGTTTCTATAATAAGTGTTTTTTTCAGTGACGCCATTAAATGTTCTCCCGCTTCTCGAATCCACTGTTTCGCGTGTGTATCGATGTCTTTCCATACTTCTTGCATGTTTAAACACTCCGATCTATACTGTTCACAGAAAAAACGAACCCTTTATAAGGTTCGCACCAACTAATTATTTATACATATACTATTATTACGCTTCTAAACGGATCATTTCAAGTCTTAACACTTCTAATTTTTGTACGCACTCTTCTTTTTTCTGGTTGTCGTTATCCATCATCGCATCATATAAAGTTGCTAATTCATAATCTAGCTCCAAACGTAGCACCGGAATTCTCTTTTCAGCATCTGTTCTCTTTAACGCATTAATCACCTGTCTCATTTTTTTGCCTCCTCCCAATATTCGTCTGCCCTCGGACTAGAATTGATTCAATTTTCTGATTTTTTGTTTTATACTATACTATGTTGGATAAATCATCTATGCAACACAATTATATTTTTTTATTTAAATTTTTTTGTGCTGTTTTTTTTATGAATAGTACAAGCTATGCTAAAATTAAAACAAAATAGGAGTTGGAGGAACAATCATGACACTACAAACATTCACATCAACTGATTTTGAAGTCTTTACTGTTGATGGTCTTGAAGAACGAATGAGCGCAATTAAAACGAATATTCATCCTAAGCTAGAAGCTTTAGGGGAACAGTTTGCAGAATATTTATCACAACAAACCGATGAAAACTTTTTCTACCATGTAGCAAAACATGCACGCCGCAAAGTCAATCCACCAAACGATACTTGGGTTGCTTTTTCAACAAATAAACGTGGATATAAAATGTTACCACACTTCCAAATTGGTTTATGGGGTACTCATGCCTTCATATACTTTGGTTTAATCTATGAGTGTCCACAAAAAGTGGAGACGGCTCACGCCTTCTTAGAACATTTAAATGATTTAAAAACAAATATTCCAAATGACTTCGTTTGGTCCATTGACCATACTAAACCAGGTGTAAAATCACATAAAACGCTTGAAACGGAAGACTTGCAAAAGATGATTGAACGTTTAGCTACTGTGAAAAAAGCAGAATTATTAGTCGGTATTCATATATCACCAGAGGAGTTTTCAGCAATGACCAACGAACAATTCCTTGCTAAGATTGAATCTACGATGCAATCACTCCTTCCTTTATATGCGATTTCTAATCGATAAATCGATAGTAGAAAACGGACAATTTATATTGTCCGTTTTTAGTTGTTATCACATTATAGCACTTTGTATTTTATTTTTCAAAATATTTTTACATTTTAACAATCTTTTTTTCCGCTACTTCTTTTGCTCTTTGAATCGTACGATATATAGAATATCCACTTACTTCTTGAAATTCTTTATCAATTGTTTTCTCCGCTGCCTTCGATGGCACAATCTCTTTAAAACGACGATATAATTCCATCAAATCTTCTCTCAAAACTCCTTTTTCATATACCTTTTCAATCGCTTCATAAAACTTTACAACTGCTACCATTTCTTCATTTGACCAATCGTAATCAAGTGGATATTGATATTCCATTTTTGCACCTCATTCAGTATTCTTTCTTTTTCCATTATGCTACCTTTAAGAGAACCTTTTATTCCTCACTATAGCCACTCTGCATTATACACCATTTATCCATTTCGATGGAATTGTCTTCCTCTTTGTATTATTTAAAATATAACTATTAAACATACTCACCTTGAAAATGAGATTTTTCTATACATCTATAATTATTGGTGATATAATGCTTTTGTTTTATAGAGAATAAAGTGAGACTACCATCCCCAAAAAGACGCTTGCGAATGGCAGAAAAACAAGTCAAGTTCTAAAAGTTTGTCATCTTAATTTCCTTTTAGAATGAGATGAAATCATATAAAACAAACTCTAATAAATATTACGAAGAAGAAGGGGTGTATAGATTGTCCCAATACGAAACACCATTGTTTACCACTTTAGTTGAGCACAGTAAGCGAAATCCAGTTCAATTCCATATTCCTGGTCATAAAAAAGGACAGGGCATGGATCCTACATTTCGCGAATTTATTGGGCATAATGCATTAGCAATTGATTTAATTAATATTGCGCCGCTCGATGATTTACATCATCCAAAAGGTATGATTAAAGAAGCACAGGATTTAGCAGCCGCTGCTTTCGGTGCAGATCATACGTTCTTTTCTATTCAAGGTACAAGTGGTGCAATTATGACAATGGTGATGAGCGTGTGCGGTCCTGGGGATAAAATCCTCGTGCCACGGAATGTGCATAAATCAGTAATGTCAGCTATTATTTTCTCAGGTGCAAAACCAATTTTCATGCATCCTGAGATTGATCCGAAGCTCGGTATTTCACATGGAATCACAATTCAATCTGTCAAAAAAGCTCTTGAAGAGCACTCAGATGCGAAAGGCTTACTTGTTATAAATCCAACATATTTTGGATTTGCTGCAGATTTAGAGCAGATTGTAGAATTAACTCATTCTTACGATATTCCTGTACTTGTTGATGAAGCTCACGGTGTTCATATCCATTTTCATGATGAACTGCCGATGTCAGCTATGCAAGCAGGTGCAGATATGGCAGCAACAAGTGTTCACAAATTAGGAGGGTCTTTAACCCAAAGCTCTATTCTTAATGTAAAAGAGGGTCTTGTTAACGTAAAACATGTTCAATCCATTATTAGCATGCTTACGACTACATCAACTTCTTACATTTTGTTAGCATCTCTTGATGTTGCCAGAAAACGTCTTGCTACAGAAGGAACAGCTCTCATAGAACAAACAATACAATTAGCTGAACATGTTCGTGATGCTATAAATGTTATTGAGCATCTTTATTGTCCTGGAAAAGAGATGCTAGGTACAGATGCTACTTTTAACTATGATCCTACAAAGATAATTGTATCTGTAAAAGATTTAGGTATTACAGGCCATCAGGCTGAAGTATGGCTTAGAGAACATTACAACATTGAAGTAGAACTCTCTGATTTATATAACATACTTTGTCTTATCACATTTGGAGATACAGAAAGTGAAACAGATATACTTATTACAGCATTACAAGATTTAGCAGCAACATATGGAAATAGAGCAGATAAAGGTGTTCAGGTACAAGTAGAAATACCAGAAATACCTGTGCTAGCACTTTCTCCTAGAGATGCTTTTTATTCAGAAACAGAAGTCATTCCATTTGAAAACGCAGCAGGTCGTATTATAGCTGATTTTGTTATGGTTTATCCGCCAGGGATTCCAATCTTTACTCCGGGGGAAATTATTACACAAGATAACTTAGAGTATATTCGTAAAAATTTAGAAGCTGGGTTACCTGTACAAGGTCCCGAAGATATGACATTACAAACATTACGTGTTATTAAAGAGTACAAGCCTATCAGTTGATAGGCTTTTCTTTCACCTTTTTTCTCTTTTTTTCATACGATACTAAAGAATTTGACATTCCCACCCCTAATGGGGCCAGCTGACTAACGTCAGTGGGACTCTTGCTATGAAAGGCGAAGTCCATTTCTGGTATCGCTGACGTGCAAGATTGCGGTGTGCCATCACCACTCTCACAACAGACCGTATAGGTTCGTGAGCTACGGTACTATACCGTACAGATTCGTGTTCAAGTGTTTTAGCGCTTTGTTCTTGACGACACATATCATGCTTGAATTCGGATATCGAACTCCATATGATATCTTTTATTCAAGGAACACATTGGCGTTTTAAAGACTTGTACTTGTCGATAGTTAACGTATACCAAAATATAAATGTTTTTCTATGAAAAAGCGATACTTTCATCCTATGCTTAAAGGCGGACTAAAGTCCAATATGGGATTTCCCGTATCGCGAAATCTGTAACGTATAGGTGGGGATACCATTATGATTGTGATAGGCCGTTCTATTGTACACCCTTATATCACAAATGAATATGAGCCATTTGCAGCTGAAAAACAACAGATTTTATCCATAATGGCTGGAAATCAAGAAGTTCATTCCTTCCGAACAGCCGATGAACTCAGCTTTGATCTTAATTTACGAGTTAATATTATTACTTCCGCGCTAGAACTTTTTCAAAGTGGCTTTCAGTTTCGTACATTTCAACAATCTTTTTGCAACCCTCAGTTTTGGGAAAGAACATCACTTGGCGGATTTCAACTACTCCCAAACGTACCATCCTCTATTGCCATCCAAGATATTTTTAAAAATGGAAAACTATATGGAACTGAATGTGCCACCGCAATGATTATTATTTTTTACAAAGCATTACTATCATTATATGAGGAAAAAACTTTCAACCGTCTATTCGCAAACCTCTTACTTTATACATGGGACTACGATCGCGACTTAAAGCTCATAACAAAAACGAGTGGCGATATCGTTCCAGGTGACCTCGTTTACTTTAAAAACCCACAAGTTAATCCAGCTACGATTGAGTGGCAAGGAGAAAATACAATCTATCTAGGAAACTTCTTTTTTTACGGACATGGCGTAGGCGTAAAAACGAAAGAGGAAATTATTTATTCATTGAATGAACGAAGGATTCCTTATGCTTTTATTTCAGCTTATTTAACCGATTTTATTACTCGTATTGATAGCCGTATGATGAGTCAATATGCCTCTCCTAACACGCCACAAACATCAATAGGATTTATTCCTATTAGAGATGATGCAATCGTTGCAACAGTCGGACATACAACTACAATCTATTAAAAAAACGCCTACATGTGTAGGCGTTTTTTCTTAATTATTAAGCTTTTGTATGTTCTGTATGGTCACATTCGCAATGAGATCCACATTTCCCATAAAGTACTGTTGATTTTTCATCTTCAAAATGTCCGATTGTTCCTTCACAAACTTGGCATACGATTGTTCCCATTTTCATTTCCCCCTGAGTTTTAAGAATAATCTACTTATATATGATTAAGCTTTCGCATTGTCTCTACTAGCACAGTCACAATTTGAACCACATTTTCCATAAAGTACTGTCGTTTTCTCATCCTCAAAATGTCCGATTGTTCCTTCACAAACTTGGCATACGATTGTTCCCATTTTCATTTCCCCCTGAGTTTTAAGAATAATCTACTTATATATGATTAAGCTTTCGCATTGTCTCTACTAGCACAGTCACAATTTGAACCACATTTTCCATAAAGTACTGTCGTTTTCTCATCCTCAAAATGTCCGATTGTTCCTTCACAAACTTGGCATACGATTGTTCCCATTTTTCATTTCCCCCTAAGTTTATGGTCCTAAAAACTTTTAGTTGTCCATTTCCTATCAATTATTGGGCTTTTGTATGTTCTGTGTGCTCACATCCGCAAGATCCACATTTCCCGTAAAGTACCGTTACTTTCTCATCCTCGAAGTGTGCAATTGTACCTTCACAATCTTGACATACGATTGTTCCCATTTTTCATTTCCCCCTAAGTTTATAATCCCAAAAACTTTTGTAACCGCTTAACTTTCTGTCTTTATTTTAATATGTTATACTTTTTACGTCAATAGGTTTTTAGTATAACACATTAAATATTTTAAAATTAAATTAGTATGCGATATTAACACAAAAAAACAGCCATATTTCATACATACGACTGTTTCTTGTTAATTATTCTTCATACTCCGCATGCAAAGAAGTAGACGGAACAAGAAATTTAAAAAACTGAGCTAATTCCTCCGCCTCCTCTTCCGATCCTAACTTAAAAGTTTCTTGTATATATGGAACATTTTCTACATCATCTCGCCCAAGCAAAGTAGATCTCCCTGTTTGCATACAAACAATAAGTGGCTTTCCAAAAAACATATTTGTATAAATAACTCCAAAATCATAACGTGTATCATGCGTCATAAATCCTAAAAATCGTACCTTCACACTTTCATGCTCATCATACAATTTTTCAAACATGAGTTTCCACCTTTCTAAATAACACTTCCTATTCATAATATATTAAACAAAAAAAGTAATACTCCTTTTAATTGTCAAAAAATTCAGTAGGATGTAGAATGATATTATTCTACTAAACTAGGGGGAAATTTGTATGCAACACGCCTTTATCACACTTGTACCTAAATCTAATCAACAATCTGTTTCAATAGAAGATGTAAAACACCTTTTTCATAACTATAAAACCGTTACTTCCAAGACTGGTGATCAAATTAATTATGCTTATACAAATACAGCTTTTCCTTATGAAATATTAGATACATCAGCAACAACATTAAAACTCCAATCAAGTCACGATCGATATGATTCTATTTATGTGGGGATTGGAATAGAAAAGGAACAATCTTTCATTCAAGTTTCTTTACCTACTACAGCAACATTTGGTGATAAAGGAAAAGCAAATGAATTTAGCCGTTTTCTAGCGAAGAAATTAGAAGGAGAGTTACAACTATTTAATGGAAGAACAATGTATTTCTATAAACGTTAATTTAAAAAATAGAGAATAGAATTAAAAAGAGTATACAATTCGAACACGTAAGTAATAAAGCCTGCTTCCTTACGTGTAATAGAAAACATGCAATCACATATGCTAAATAAAGAAATACGAAAAAGAGTATTACTTTATAATGAAACTTATCACCATTCGATAATGTTAATACAACGGAAAAACCAATCCATAATAGAAAATGATAAAATATAACATGTAATATTTTCATGGAACCTTCTCCTTTGACATGCTCTATTTTATTAATATATGGGATTAAGTTTGAATCAATTACATATTATACAACGGCATATATTCTAACGATTCATTTAAAGTATTATATATTCATTCGACAAGTACATATAAAGACCTTGCAAGTCATTTTATGAAAATAAAAATAACCCATCTCTTTAAATAAGAGATGGGTTATTTACATTACTTAAATTATTTTACAATGTGAATTGGCATTCCAAGAGCAACTTCAGCTGCTTCCATTGTGATTTCACCTAATGTTGGGTGAGCATGGATTGTTTGAGCGATATCTTCAGCTGTCATTCCAGCTTCGATAGCTAAACCAATCTCAGAGATAATATCAGAAGCACCTGTACCTGCAACTTGTGCACCTACAAGAAGACCATCTTCTTTACGTGTTACAAGTTGTAAGAAACCGTCAGTGCTGTTTAATGATAACGCACGACCGTTTGCAGCGAATGGGAACTTAGATACAGCTACTGTCATTCCTGCTTCTTCAGCTTGTTTCTTAGTGTAACCAACAGATGCTAATTCTGGATCAGTGAAGCATACTGCAGGAATTCCGATGTAATCGATTGCTGATGCATGGCCACTAATTACTTCAACAGCTACTTTACCTTCGTAAGAAGCTTTGTGAGCTAATGGTGGTCCAGGAACGATATCACCGATTGCATAGATGTTTGAAATATTTGTACGGCATTGCTCATCAATTTCGATGATGCCACGGTCAGTCATTTTAATTCCAACTTGCTCAAGACCGATTTCTTGAGTGTTTGGACGACGACCTACAGTTACTAATACGTAATCTGCTTCTACAGTTTGGATTTCACCTTTAACTTCAAAGCTAACTTTTACGCCAGTTTCTGTTTCTTCAACGCCTTTAGCCATAGCTTTTGTATGGATATTTACGTTACCTTTTTTCTGTAGAGCACGTTTAACAACAGAGCTCATAGCTTTTTCGAAACCAGCTAAGATTTCGTCGCCAGCTTCTACTACAGTAACTTCTGTACCGAAGTTAGCATATGCAGTACCTAATTCCATACCGATGTAACCGCCGCCGATTACAACAAGTTTTTTAGGAATTTCAGGTAAGCTTAAAGCGCCTGTAGAGTTGATAACACGTTTAGAGTATTTGAATCCAGGAATTTCGATTGGTGTAGAACCAGTTGCAAGAACAGCATTTTTAAACGTATAAGTTTGTGCTGCATCTTCAGTCATTACGCGTAATGTGTTAGCATCTACGAAGTAAGCTTCACCGCGAATGATTTCAACTTTGTTACCTTTAAGAAGGCCTTCAACACCGCCAGTTAATTTCTTAACTACGCCGTTTTTCCATTCTTGAACTTTTGTAAAGTCAACTTTTACGTTCTCTGCAGTGATACCCATGTCATCAGAATGCATAGCATTCTCATAACGATGACCTGCATTGATTAACGCTTTTGAAGGAATACATCCAACGTTTAAGCATACGCCACCCAGGTTAGCTTTTTCAATGATTGCTACCTTTTGACCTAATTGTGCTGCACGAATTGCCGCAACGTATCCACCAGGACCTGCACCAACAACGACTGTATCTAATTCAATTGGGAAATCTCCTACTACCATTGTTATTACGCCTCCATTACTAATAATTGTGGGTCATTCAATAGACGTTTAATTTGGTTTAATGCTTTTTGAGCAGTTGCGCCGTCAATTAAACGATGGTCAAAGCTTAGAGATAATGCTAATACTGGAGCTGCAACGATTTCACCGTTTTTCACAACTGGTTTCTCAGCGATACGGCCGATACCAAGGATTGCTACTTCTGGGTGATTGATAACTGGAGTGAACCATTGTCCACCTGCAGAACCAATGTTTGTAATTGTGCAAGAAGCACCTTTCATTTCAGTTGGAGCTAAACGACCGTCACGTGCTTTACCAGCAAGTTCATTGATCTCGTTAGAAATAGTAAAGATAGATTTACGATCTGTATCTTTAACAACTGGTACTAATAGACCTTTGTCTGTATCAGCTGCGATACCGATGTTGAAGTAATGTTTATGAACGATTTCTTGAGAAGCATCGTCTAAAGCAGTATTCAACATTGGGAATTCACGTAATGCAGATGTTAAAGCTTTTACAACGTATGGAAGGTAAGTTAATTTAATACCTTTGTCAGCTGCAACAGCTTTGAACTTCTTACGGTGAGCAACAAGTTCTGTTACATCTACTTCGTCCATTAATGTTACGTGAGGAGCTGTATGCTTAGAGTTAACCATTGCTTTCGCAATCGCTTTACGGATACCACTCATTTTCTCACGAGTTTCTGGATATTCACCAGCTGGGATTGGTTGTGCTTTTGGTGCTTCTTCTTTCGCTGCTGCTGCTGGAGTAGCTTCTACTGCTGCTGGAGCCTCAGTTGCTGCTACAGTTTGTCCACCATTTGCAAATGCATCGATGTCAGTTTTCACAACACGGCCGTTCTTACCAGAACCAGCTACTTTATGAATATCTACACCTTTTTCACGAGCATATTTACGAACAGATGGCATAGCGATTACACGCTCATTTACTACTTCTGCAGTTGCTGCTGGAGTAGTTTCCGCTGCTGGAGCTTCTACTGCTGCTTCTTCAGCTTTTGGAGCTTCATCATGATCGTCACCTTTAAATTTAAGGTTTTCGTATCCAGGAGCATCAAATTTAATTAATGTATCTCCTACTATTGCAACTGTTCCTTCTTCTACAAGTACTTCAAGTACTTTACCTTTAACAGGAGAAGGGATTTCTACTACTGCTTTATCATTTTGCACTTCAAGAAGTACATCGTCTTCATTTACTTCATCGCCTGGTTTAATAAACCATTTTACGATTTCACCTTCGTGGATACCTTCACCGATATCTGGTAGTTTAAATTCAAATGCCACGGAATTCAGCCCCCTGATTCATTTCATTATTATGGAATATGTACAAAAGAAACCAGCATGTGCTGATTTCTTTTGCACATGAAAAACTAAAAATTAGAAGTTCATTACTTTGTTAACAGCTTCAACAATATCTTTATGGTTTGGTAACCATACGCTCTCAGCTTGAGAGAATGGGAATACTGTATCAGCAGCTGCAACACGAACAACTGGTGCTTCTAAGTTTAAGATTGCACGGTCGTTAATTTCCGCTACAACGTTAGCTGCAATACCAGCTTGCTTTTGAGCTTCTTGAACTACAACTACGCGACCTGTTTTTTCAACAGAAGCAATGATTGTTTCGATATCTAATGGTTGAACTGTACGTAAGTCAACAACCTCTAAAGAGATACCTTCTTTTTCAAGTTCTTCAGCAGCTTTTAGTGCAGCATGAACCATAGCACCATAAGCGATAACAGATACATCTGTACCTTCACGTTTGATATCAGCTTTACCTAAATCAATTGTGTAATCGCCTTCTGGTACATCTTGACGGAATGAACGGTACAATTTCATATGCTCTAAGTAGATAACTGGATCGTTGTCACGAATCGCAGAGATTAAAAGACCTTTTGCATCGTATGGAGTAGATGGAATAACAACTTTTAGACCAGGTTGTTGAGCCACTAATCCTTCTAAGCTATCAGCATGTAGTTCTGGAGTATGAACGCCACCACCGAATGGAGAACGAATTGTTACTGGAGCAGTCCAACGTCCACCAGAACGGTAACGCATACGAGCTAATTGACCAGAAACTGAATCCATTACTTCATAAATGAAACCGAAGAATTGGATTTCTGGAACTGGACGGAAGCCTTCAAGTGCAAGTCCAACTGCAAGTCCACCAATACCAGACTCTGCAAGTGGAGTATCCATTACACGATCTTCACCGAATTCAGCTTGTAAACCTTCAGTAGCACGGAATACTCCGCCGTTTACACCAACGTCTTCACCAAACACAAGTACGTTAGGATCATTTTTCATTTCAACGCGTAAAGCATCAGTGATTGCTTGAATCATTGTCATTTGAGCCATGGCTTACTTCGACTCCTTTTCTTTGTAAATTTCATATTGTTCAGCTAAGTTGTAAGGCATTTTTTCGTACATGATTTCCATTAAATCAGTAACTTTTTGTTTTGGAGCTTGGTCAGCCTTAGCAATTGCTTGTTTGATATCTTCTTTTGCTTCTTCGATTACTTTCTCTTCAACTTCTTGAGACCATAGGCCTTTGTTTTCTAAGAATGCACGGAAGCGTACGATTGGATCTTTTTGTTCCCATTCGTTTTCGATATCTTTTGTACGGTAACGAGTTGGGTCATCACCAGCCATTGTATGTGGACCATAACGGAATGTTAAAGTCTCAATTAAAGTAGGGCCTTCACCGTTTACTGCGCGCTCACGAGCGAATGCAGTTGCTGCGTATACAGCTAATGGATCCATACCGTCTACTTGAATTCCGTAAATACCTGCTGCTACTGCTTTTTGTGCTACAGTTTTAGCTGCAGATTGCTTTTCTACTGGAGTAGAGATTGCATAACGGTTATTTTGTACAACGAAGATTGCTGGAGCTTTGAATGCACCCGCAAAGTTCATACCTTCGTAGAAGTCACCTTGTGAAGCACCACCGTCACCAGTGTAAGTAATTGCAACAGATTTTTTACCACGTAGTTTCATACCTAACGCAACACCAGCAGTTTGGATGATTTGCGCACCGATAATGATTTGTGGAGCAAGTGCATTTACATTCTCAGGCATTTGGTTACCCATGAAATGTCCACGAGAGAATAAGAATGCTTGATATAATGGTAGACCGTGCCACACTAATTGTGGAACATCACGATATCCTGGTAAGATGAAGTCTTCTGCTTCAAGTGCGAAATGACTTGCTAATTGAGAAGCCTCTTGTCCAGCAGTTGGTGCGTAGAAACCTAAACGTCCTTGACGGTTTAAAGAAATAGAACGTTGATCTAGTACGCGAGTATACACCATACGGCGCATTAACTCTTTTAATTGATCATCTGATAATTCAGGCATAGCTGCTTCATTCACAACTTCGCCTTTTTCATTTAAAATTTGTAATGTTTCAAATTGAGCTGCGATAGCTTTCATTTGCTCATCAACATTAAATAGGGTGTTTTTTGTTTTAGTACCCATTCCGTTCACCTCTTCCTCTCTTGAACCATATTCTGAAACGCTTTCACTATCTATTAGCTAGACTGAAAGCGCAACAATGTAAACCAACAAGTTTGTCTGTCGGTTGAGAATAATTTTGTGTACCTAACAATCTGTACTAATGTTTTTTCAAAAACATATTAATACAATCTTGATCACGTTTTTTAGTTTACAACTATTCTAATTACGATGTCAATTACTTTGAATACGTTTTTTTATAAATAATATGCAGGTTTCCTCTACACAAACATGTTTTTATTTTTCACATCTGTATTAGTAAGCGATAACCTACTGTTATATTATTCCCTTTTTAACTTGTTTTTTCTCTTAGAATAATATGTAAACGATTTAATTCTCTTTAGTTTTTCTCTCTTCTCAATAAAATTATACAAACACTTCTTCCTTTTATAGGTAAATACCTATACATTTCTAATCATTCCTCCATACATTATAGTAACCGCAGTATTAGCGGGAAATGATAAAGGAGGTCATCTCATGTACGGATACTCATATTGCTATCCAACAACTTGTTCATATCCTTCCTACGGTTATGGCGGTTCTTGTGGCGAATCTGGACGCGGCTTCGCCTTAATCGTTGTGTTGTTTATCCTTTTAATTATCGTTGGTGCTGCTTGCATTCGCTAATTAATGTAAAATGAAACAACTATGGAAAGAAACAGACGGCTTTGCCGTCTTTTCTTTTATTACATAACTTATCTATAGAAGATTTGTTTCCAAGTAGTTCTTCCTTACTTGCCGATGACTTTTTTTATCTCCTTTGGTAGACTAAAGAAGAAAGGAGAGATTACATATGCTTACAATGAATGAGGTAATTCGTGAAGGAAATCCTATTTTGCGCGAAGTCGCAGAAGAGGTCTCCTTACCTGCTAGCGAGGAAGATACAAATACTCTTAAAGAAATGATTGAATTTGTAATAAATAGCCAGGACCCTGAAATGGCTGAAAAATATAATTTACGCCCAGGAATCGGATTAGCGGCTCCGCAAATCGGTATTTCAAAGAAAATGATTGCGGTTCATGTAACTAATACGAACGATACGTTATATAGCTACGCATTATTCAACCCAAAAATCATTAGTCATTCTGTTGAACGTACATATTTACAAAATGGTGAAGGCTGTCTATCTGTAGACCGTGAAGTAGCTGGTTATGTCCCTCGTTACACAAGAATTACAGTAAAGGCAACAACGATTAACGGTGAAGACGTAAAACTGCGATTAAAAGGTTTACCAGCAATTGTATTCCAACATGAAATCGACCATCTAAACGGTGTTATGTTCTATGACCATATTAATAAAGACAATCCATTTGTGGCTCCCGATGATTCAAAACCTCTCGAGCGATAATAGTAAAAAGGCGGAAGTTAACCTTCCGCCTTTTTATTATATGAAATGGGTTCCACACTTACCTATAACAAGCCAGCCCACTTTAATCCGTGATAAATACCGTCTTCATTAACATCTTTTGTCACATAATTAGCAAGTTTTTTCAAATCCTCATGACCATTCCCCATCACAATGCCCGTTCCTACTGCTTCAATCATTTCTAAATCATTTAATCCGTCCCCAAATGCATATACTTGTTCACGATTAAATCCTATTTTCTCAATAAACTTCTCAATCCCTTTTGCCTTAGAACCACCATTAGGAATAATATCCATTGAATATGCATGCCAGCGTATAAAATGAAAATCTGGATAATGATGAATAAACTTTTCTTCTTCGTTTACTTCACAAAAAAGAAGCGTTTGATAAATATCGCGTTTCTCATAAAAATCAGGTTCATATGCCGGATGCTCGAATTGTAAGCTTCCAAAACCTTCTTTTACATAATCATGATATTCCACTGACGCTCTCATTTCTTGATGGTCAAGATATACAAGTGGATATCCTTCTTGTTTTGCAAACTGAGTAAACTTATGTAGAGCATCAGGATGTAATGGATTATTAAATAATACCTCATCCTCAAATACAACATACTGTCCGTTAAAACTAACATAATTATGTATATTGAGTTCCTCACGAATATCTTCAAACATAAATGGCGCACGCCCTGTCGCAATCGCTACATGCACACCTTTTTCTTGTAAATCTCTTACTGCATCTCTTGTAGATTGCGGAATTTTTTTATCATGATCTAATAATGTTCCATCAATATCAAAAAAGACAATTTTATCATTCATTTGTCAAAACCCTTTCTGGCACTCTATATTCCTATTTTGATTATCACTTTTCAAATTTCAAAAAAAAGTATAACATATTAAACATCTGTGAAGAAAGCGTTCACTTTCTGACCTTATTTATGAAATGTGCATATACTATTAGTAAAAAAATGTGGATACTTGTTCGGATGAATTTTCTTTTCTATTCTTCCTCATACTATATCTATAACTAACGGCTACTAATCGTTACTACAGGATAACTTACACTATACTAAAAAGAACAAGATTCACTATTCACTTCTAATCTTCTTTCTTGTATAGGAGACGGAGTTATCATTAGTAATATGCATGTTTAAAATAAGGAAAGGAAGGAGTAATCATGCTGAAGAAGCTGAAGAAAAAGCTCAAGCGTTATTTAAACGATTTAGTCCGTAAGAAGACAATCGCTTAAATTGTGCCCATTTCGGGCTTTTTCTTCATTCTCATTCGAAAAAACATGAAAATCGTGACTGTTTGCTTTATAATAAGTAACAGATAATGCAAAACATAGACAAGGAGAGGTTTTCCCAATGATTTTTAAAGTATTTTATCAAGAAAAATTAACTGAGGTCCCAGTACGTGAAAATACAAAAGTTTTATATTTAGAGGCTACGTCTCAAAAGGATGTTCGTAAAAAATTACAAAAGTTCGCATATAATATCGAGTTCGTTCAGTCTGTTACTGGTGCTCATCTTGAATATGAAAAACAAAACGCTGATTTAATATTAGCGGAGATCGTATAGTCATATGAAATTCCTAAAAAATGATCAAGCTGCCGTTTTTGCCCTCGGTGGTCTTGGTGAAATCGGTAAAAATACATATGCTGTTCAATTTCAAGATGAAATTATTATAATTGACGCTGGAATTAAATTTCCAGAAGACGAACTCCTCGGGATCGATTATGTAATACCAGATTACACTTATTTTGTGCGAAACGAAGATAAAATTAAAGGATTATTCATTACACATGGTCACGAAGATCATATCGGTGGAATTCCTTATCTATTACGTCAAGTAAACATTCCAATTTACGGTGGAAAATTAGCACTTGCCCTAATAAAAAACAAATTAGAAGAGCACGGATTACTTCGTAAAGCAAAACTTTATGAAATTCAAGAAGATGATGTTATTAAATTTAAAAAGACATCTGTTTCCTTCTTCCGTACAACTCACAGTATTCCGGATTCATACGGAGTTGTTGTGAAAACACCTCAAGGACAAGTCGTTCATACAGGTGATTTTAAATTTGATTTCACACCAGTAGGCGAGCCAGCAGATTTAACAAAAATGGCCGAAATCGGAAAAGACGGTGTACTTTGTCTCTTATCTGATAGTACAAACAGTGAAGTGCCAAACTTTACGATGTCTGAGCGCCGCGTTGGTGATAGTATTCAAGATATATTCCGCAAAGTAGACGGTCGTATTATATTCGCAACCTTTGCATCGAATATCCATCGCTTACAACAAGTTGTTGAGGCTGCTGTTGAAAACAATCGTAAAGTAGCTGTATTCGGTCGAAGTATGGAAGCAGCTATTGAAATCGGACAAAACCTTGGTTATATCCGGTGTCCAAAGGATACATTCATAGACACATCTCAGCTAAACCGCCTACCAGCTAATAAAGTTGTTATGTTATGTACAGGTAGTCAAGGGGAGCCGATGGCAGCACTTTCACGTATTGCCAATGGTACACATCGTCAAATTCAAATTATCCCTGGCGATACAGTTGTTTTCTCTTCTTCACCAATCCCAGGCAATACAATTAGTGTAAGTCGTACAATTAACATGTTGTACCGCGCTGGCGCTGATGTAATCCATGGTAAACTCTCAAATATTCATACGAGTGGACACGGTGGACAAGAAGAACAAAAGTTAATGCTACGTCTTATTAAGCCGAAATATTTCATGCCAATTCATGGTGAATATCGTATGCAACGTATGCATATGAAATTAGCGAATGATTGTGGTATTCCAGAAGAAAATTGTTTCATTATGGATAACGGGGATGTTCTCGCTTTACGTTCTGATGAAGCAAGCGTAGCTGGGAAAATCCCATCTGGCTCTGTCTATATCGATGGAAATGGTATTGGAGATATCGGTAATATCGTATTACGTGATCGTCGCATTCTTTCTGAAGAAGGACTCGTTATTGTAGTTGTAAGCATTGATATGAAAGAATTTAAAGTTGCAGCAGGACCTGATATCATCTCGCGTGGTTTCGTTTATATGCGTGAAAGCAGCGATTTAATCAACGATGCTCAAACATTAATTACAACACATTTAGAAAAAGTAATGGAGCGAAAAACAACACAATGGTCTGAAATTAAAAATGAGATTACAGACACATTAGCACCATTCCTATACGAAAAAACGAAACGTCGTCCGATGATTTTACCAATCATTATGGAAATATAAGAAAAAGGACAATGCCTCCTCGGCATTGTCCTTTTCTCTTATCTTAAAAAATGCTTAAAACGATCTACTTCATCGTCATGACCAATTACAATTAATATATCTCCCGCCTGAATGTTTTCTGTAGCTCGAGGAGATACGATAACTTCTTTCCCACGTTTAATTGCTACAATGTTCAAACCAAACTTCGCACGAATATCTAATTCAATTAAAGAGTGCCCATCAATTTTTTTATTTGCGATAATCTCTACAATACTATGCTCATCTGAAAGCTCTAGGTAATCTAACACATTACTTGATGCGATATTATTAGCAATCCTTTTTCCCATATCTCGTTCTGGATGCACAATATGATCTGCCCCTATTTTACTTAACACTTTTTCATGATAGTCATTTTGAGCTTTTACAGTAATATTTTTCACACCTAATTCTTTCAAAATTAACGTTGTTAAAATACTTGAATTCAAATTATCTCCAATAGCAACGACTACATGATCAAAATTACGAATACCAAGACTTTTTAATACCATCTCATCTGTTGAATCTGCAATTACAGCATGCGAAGCTATATTTGCAAACTCATTAATTTTATCCTCATCTGAATCAATTGCCATTACTTCCATACCTAATTGAGCTAATTCACGGCAAATACTTCCACCAAAACGGCCAAGCCCAATAACAGCAAATTCTTTCTCTTTTTCGCCCACAGGAATTCCTCCAATAACATCAAGTACTATGTACTTTTATTGTAACATACTTTAAATTCGCTACAAAAACCTGTATATACTTCTTATTTTTGTTTTTGCATATAAAAATACTGTTGTAAATAAAACGCGATACCGAAAATTAACATACCAAATACAAATATATTTCCAAATGAACTAAATGTTTCAAAAACGAACAATAGCGTTTCTTGTCCGAAAAAAGCAAATAAAAGTTGTGTAAATGCGAATAACAGTGCCCATATGTAATGATGTTGATGGAATAAATAATGTGTTGCGCCTAAAAAAGCTACAAGCGAAACAATGAAGATCCACCAAGTTTCTAAAAACAATTGCCAATTAGTAAATTGATATCCATTTACTAATATCGCAATAATTCCTATAACTGCCATCGTCGGCACACTCCATAATAATGCACGCCCTCTAAAGAAGCGCGCACCTTTTGCATCTCCTTTTTCATTTGCGATGTATGTTAGCACGACAGTACTTATATACAAAACAGAGAGGATTGTTAAAACAATGATAAGCCAAAAATGTAATTGATAATATTCATGCTCTATATTCGTCACAATTGCAGCTAACATACATGGAATAAACATCCCTGTCCAACCATCTATTTTTCTTTCGTTCCAAAACACCGTATTACCAATCCGAATTCCTAATAGCATAAAAATAATGATACCTAGTACAAATAACGTAGTCTTATTCCCTACTAAACTCGTTGAGAAAGCAATTAATCCAATAAATAAAAAAAGAACAAATCCATTCATAATTTCTAGTACAGGTGACAAATATCTTTTCACCCATTTGTATGTTTCTTCATATTCACTATTATTTGCTAAACGATAGGCGTAAAAACTTATCCCAAAATAAACCGCCGCAATAATAACATATGCATATAAGACGAAACATAAAATCGCACTGCTAATTTGCACGTAATTCCCCACCCTTTTTTCTATGTATCACATTGATTTTACACACTTTTCATACTAAAAGTAAACCTGTATAAGGTAGTTAAATAATTATCTTACCTATTAGTACTAATTAATAATGAGCAGTGGCTAAAAACCCCTGCTCATTATTAAGACGTCAAATTTAACTCTACTCATTTGTATGAAGGTGTCTAACACTAACAAATACAAAAGATGTTTTCGTCTCGGAACTAAAAAATCCCCACTCTAAACTGTTGCACAATTAGCGAGTAAGTTCACTTTCTATTTCCCTTCCACTTCACATATTGATTTAAAAATACAATCGCTTTCTCAATAACCTCTTCGTCTGGTTTTAATTTCGCATGATGTAAACCATATTCTGAATTTACTCCAAGCCAAAACATAAATCCAGGTATCTCTCGAAGCATATAACCGAAGTCTTCACCTGTCATTGCCTCCGTACATGTAATTACGTCCATATTCGTTTGTTCACGTGTAAATTGCATAAACTCTCTCGTTAACTCTTCATGGTTATACACTTGATGATACATCGCTCCGTAGTCAATAACAGCTTCACATTGAAAGGAAGCTTCTATTCCCGCAACAATTGCCTCAATTCGGCTTTTAACACGTTTCATTGATTCCACTGATAGCGTTCGGATTGTTCCTTCTAAACGAGACTTTTCTGCGATAATGTTTTGAACTGTACCACCTGTAATTTTCCCAATTGTAATTACCGCACTGTCAAGAGGATTCACATTACGACTAATAACTGATTGAAGTTGTGTAACGAGATGACTCGCTGCAACAATCATATCATTTGCTGTATGCGGATATGCAGCATGTCCACCTTTTCCTTTTAAATCAACGTATAACTCTGATGTATTCGCAAATAGTAAACCTTCTTTTGTCGCAATTGTTCCCACAGAGTATTCAGGCGCAATATGAAGTCCAAGAATCATATTAGGCTTCCATTCTTTTAACTCATCACTTTCTAACATAGGAAGTGCACCACCTGGACCTTCTTCAGCTGGTTGGAATATAAATACAATATCATCATCTATTCTTTCGCTTACAGCCGCTGTTAGAAGGCCTAAACCGATTGTTGCATGCAAATCATGTCCACATGCATGCATCATTCCTTCATGGACAGAAGAGAATTCATATCCAGTTTCCTCTGTAATAGGTAGACCGTCTATATCTGCACGATAACCTATTATTTTTTCAGGATTTTTCCCATTTATTTTAACAATTACACCTGTTTTCCATGTTCTCACTTCCAAATATTCGTTAGGAAGCGTTCCTATATAATCTAAAATATACTGTTGTGTTTTCCACTCTTTAAATCCGATTTCCGGAATTTTATGTAAATCTCTACGAACTTGGACAAATTTGCTTACTGTCATTTTTGCACCTCTATCTATAAAAAGCGTAAGAGCACATTCATGCTCTTACGCTTTTTGTTTTTTATTTCTCTGGGTTTAATTGACGAAGCTCTTGTTTGATTTCAGTTTTTGCTTTTGTCTTCTCATCAATTTCTTTAATTACACGTGCCGGAGTTCCCGCAACAACTGTATATGGAGGCACATCTTCTGTTACAACAGCTCCTGCTGCTACAACTGCACCTTTACCTACTGTAACGCCTTCTAAAACCACTACATTTGCACCAATTACAACATCATCTTCAACGATAACTGGTTTTGCAGAAGGTGGCTCAATAACACCGGCAAGTACAGCACCTGCACCTACGTGACAGTTTTTGCCAACTGTTGCACGTCCACCAAGCACTGCGTTCATGTCGATCATAGTACCTTCACCAATTACAGCACCGATGTTAATTGTTGCATTCATCATGATAACAGCGTTGTCACCAATTTCTACATGGTCACGAATAATCGCGCCTGGCTCAATACGAGCTTTAATACCTTTTAAATCAAGCATTGGAATTGCAGAATTACGACGGTCGTTCTCAACTACATAGTCAACAATGTGCTTGTTATTTTCATCAAGAATTGTCTTAATTTCAGACCATTCTCCGAATAATACACCAGATTTTTTATTTACAAATGCTTGTACCGTTTCAGGGAATGTTACTTCTTTTAAATCCCCTTTTATGTATACCTTTACAGGAGTTTTCTTTTCACTGTTTTGAATAAACGAAATAATTTCGTTAGCGTCCATCATTTTCATTCTTGTTGCCTCCTAAATCCATTTATAATGTTACTCTACCAAACGATAGAGCGAGTAGCAAGACAATAATCTTATTTTTCCATTTGAATTTCTTCTATAATTTCTAAAAATGCTTGTACTTGCTTCAACTGCCTTGCCGAGTCACTCGTCAATAACCATGTTTCTCTCGTTAATTGAACAGGTGTTTTATACATATTTTCCTGCACTTCTTTTAAAACAGTCGAAGGTAAAAGAGCGTAACCTATTCCATTTAAAACAAGCTGTTTGCACGTTTCAATTTGGTCAACTACAATCGTTCGCTTAGGTGGATTTGAAAATAATCCATACCACCAATTTTGTATTTGTCCATAGTAGGTCGAATCACTTTTAAATTGAATAAATGGTCTATTTGTCTCTTTTAACATCGAAATATCTTTTATTTCTTTATCAACTAAATATAATTCATCTTCAAATAATTGTTGTTTCTGCCCTTTGTATTCTTGTGATCCTCTCAGTATAGCAACATGAACGTCTCCTTCATAAAATTGCTTTTGCACTTCACTACTCCAGCCAGTAAACAGAGCTATCTTCACAGAAGGATACTTATGCACAAATTTTTTCAAAACAGGTGGAAGCCAATATTGCCCAATGACTGATGCAACAGCTATTTTTAACGTACCGTATGTTTCCGTTCTAAAAAGAGCCAGTTCACTTTTAATATCCTCTTCCCGTTGTAACATTTCTTTTGCATAATTTGCAACTTTTTCCCCTTCGGGTGTAATTGTTAATCCTTTTTGTGAACGAATAAAAAATTTCATTCCCCATTGTTTCTCCATAGATTGTAATCGTTGACTAAGCGCAGGTTGGGAAACAAATAAACGTTCCGCCGCTTTTCTCATATTTGATTCCTGAGCTAACACAACCATCATTTGAAAATCATCAATTTGCAACTTTCTCCCTCTTTCCTTAGCTTCCATACACCTAATTTTAATAAGCATTTCATCCTTAATTTAATTGCATACTTTTATACATTAGAACGGTTTGTTAGTTCAAAGTTTTCTTATGCTTTATGTCTTTTTAAATATAATACATACACAACTGATATGCACGAAAAAAAGTGACTTCGCCTTTTCAGTGAAGTCACTTTCCCTACGTTATCGATTATGCTGTCTCACTTTTTTATTCAATAATTTTAAAATAGCCCGACGTGTTAAAATACCCTCGAAGTAACCTTCTTCATTGACAGCGCAAATAAAAGGATGATCAATTGTCATTTCTAAAGCTTTTGCAAAAGAATCTTCTAACATAAGAACTGGAATCTCTTCCTTCATCACTTGTTCCACTTTCATATTCTCAAGTCTTTCAAACTCAATGTGATCTAATCCTAAAATACCATCTAAAATCATTGCAGTACTAATTAACCCATGTAATTTATACATAGGGTCTAAAACAGGAATCGCCGAATATCCAGATTTCACAAGAACGAGTAAAGCATGTTCTAAACCATTCCCTATTTGGACATGTGCTACTTTTTCTGATGAAATCATTAAATCCTTCACAAGAATTTGTTGAAACTCATCTTTCGGAATACTAATCATGTTACATCCCCCATTTCTCTTGCTTATATTCTCCAATCCTACTCACATTTTATGATAGCGTTTTCATATTATTGTTTTGTCCTAACATTCTTCTAATAAAAATAAAGATACACAACTATTTTAGCATACAACATAAAAAAAAGACTACCATTCCGGTAGTGCTTAATACCCTTTATTTTTTAATCGGTAAAACAATCTTGTAATTTTTTTATATTGCGTCACATCTGTCTGTTTTAAACCATTCTCAATGTCTGTAAGCTCCACCGCTAAAATTTCGCTCGCGTAATTTTGCTGAAACAGAATATCCAACAATAAATTTTCTTCTTCTCTTGTTAAAACAAATTCCTTTTCCATATGCTCCTCTCCTTGCACTCTCATTATATAAATTTTTCAGCTTATTTAGTAGATGTAATATTCAGTTTTCGTTAGGGATACTTAACGACTGCGAATATATAGACATCATTTCACATTATTTCGTATATCTGTTCGCATAACTAAATGCCGCATAAGCATCTGGTTTAATTTTTGCTGTTAATCCCATTGCTTGAATTTTCATCGTCATATCTAAAATAAATTCTTTTGTTAAACCATCATTCCCGATATCTAAATGAATTTCCATTATGAATCCTGCTCCATCTTGAGCGTATGGGTGCAATAAATCCCATATTGTTTGTATATGATTGGGAGTAAATAAATAGGCGATTTCTTGACTAAACTGTGTTTCTAAATATATTTTCTCTCGCAACGTTGCTGGCTTATTTTTCACTGATTTATGATGCAAACATCCCCATGCTCCTTTTCCAACCCGATGAATATGTATCGCTGTAATAAACCTCGTATCCTTTTGATGCGCTTGTGAGTCTGTCCCAATAGATAATCGATATAAATTTCGTGGATCCTTTTCAATGAAACTACAAATACGGTTAAATACCATATCAAAATTCAAATGTCTCTCTGAAACATTATAAAATGTATGCTCACCGTCCACATAGTCACGTCCTTTCAATTAGACAGACTTTTCGTATTCTCATTGTATGGGACAAAAACAAAAATTATAACTTACTACCCTTTATTCGTTTCAATATTTCGAATTACATAATTACAAAACTTACATGTATATATTACATTTTGATTAGACTGGGCGGTTAATACATGATTAATTTCAGCATGACTGTGACAATTAGGACAAATAACAATCGGTAAGCGTTCCATCCTTTGCACCTCCTATTAATATTTACTATCATTGTAGGAAAAATAAAAAATTCCTATACATATACATTTGTAAAAAACCTTTTATTTAATCGCGCCTTAAATTGCAACTTCTACTACCTGTATAGCCCATTAATTAATATAACTAAAAAAGGTACCGCCATTTGGCAGTACCTTTTTTATATGTATCAATTAATGATATCATAAATCTCAATTGCAACCATATCGATGTTATCGAATTGATACACTTGAGGTTTTTCACCTTGTTGATACACTTCTAATTCATACATTTCACTTTTATCGAAAAATTTCACGCTACATTTGCGCTCACCGTTCACTTCAAAATAGCGTTGTGCTACTTCACCGCTTTCAGCTTGTTCTTGTAGACTAACAAGTCGAGTTAAAATTCCTTGGAGTAGAGACATGAAATCTCTCCTTTCTCTGATCTTCCTACCAATAGGTTTTACAGCTATACTCATTCTATCCGTCATAACAGAAAAAACGTTCCACAATCTAGGATAAAGGTTCTTGGCCAGAAACTCAACTAAAATTTGTCGAAATACGAAGTAAAAAGATGAAAGAGCATCTTTTTACTTCTTTATTGCGCTTTTTATACTGGCAGAATATAATAAAAAACAGAAAAAGGGAGGAATTACAATGAAAAAAATTGAGGTTTATACACAACCTGATTGTCCGCCTTGTACCATTGTGAAAGAATTTTTAAAACATAATAACGTTGTATATGAAGAATTTGACGTAAAAAAAGACGCTGCTGCACGCAATCGTCTTTTATATGACTATGAGTCCTATTCAACTCCAACAGTTGTAATTGACGGAGAAGTTGTCGCAGGTTTTCAAATTGAAAAATTACAACAGCTACTCGGTATAGAATAGGAATAGGGGACACCTATCCCTATTCTCATAATTGTTGTAACCTTTTTATTTCAGTCAACAGTTCCTGACTTTCATGATACCCTGCTAGTTTCCATTTTCCATTATCCTTTTGCAATGTCACAATTTGATATTGTCCACTCTTTGCCCGCTCGTAGACATATAAATTTTTATGTTCCTCATCATAAGACATTTTTGTTTCTGAATTAAAGGAAAACGGAGCTTCTTTTGCTGGAAGTAAATATTCACCACTTTGTTTTTCATTTCTACTGTTTTCATCTGTAAAAACTTGAAGGAAATTATTTGTAAAATATGGTGATAACGTCTCTATCATCTTATTCATAGATATTTGCTTCCCGCGAATTGAAAATTGCGTCTCATAACCTTTTTGTATCGTTGTAAACACTTCTTTCCGATCCACTTTCACTTCTTCTTTTCCTAAAACAGTTGTGACACTATAGCCAACTAGAAAGGCAACACATATAAATAGAACAAACCATATTCCATATTTCTTCATTTTTTCACCTTCCTTTTAAAAGAGCTTGTCTTTGTAGTATTCATTGTAACAATGATTATGCAAAGAAAGGGATGATTTCGTTCGTAAAATCTTTACAACGATAGACAGCATTTTCATCATCATTTTCACTATTACCAATTTATGATAAAAACAAACAAAAAAATGCACGAATCTCTTCGTGCATTAAAATAAAACATCTTCCTCATATAAATATTCATACGATAAATCTATAAATAAAAAGTTTTCATCATCAATCGGGAATGAAAATGTTCGTACCATTTCACCAGTTTCGATATCAGCATATAAATCTGAAAGTCTTGCCTTATTCTCAAAACGCATTTTCATTATATTTTCTAAAAAATACGGGCGCCAGCTCCAGTTCTTCATATAATACTCTGGCATAATGATCCATTCACCATCTTTTTTCATAATATTACTAGATTGTTGGAAGCCATCTTCATTACAAATAAATATCCGAAAACTATATTGTGATATGCTTTGGCTAAATTGTAATAACCAATCATTTATATCTTCATTCTTTTTTTGTTTTGACAGAACATCACCAATTCGATCACGTAACATCTCTGTTAAATTATAAATTTTTTGTAACTTCTTCTTCTCATGCAGAATAAATTGATGACATTCATTACCAAGTCGCTCTTTTAAAACATTCGTTTCAATAAAATCAGGTAAACATTCTTTCAAATAATTACCTTGATAATATCTACCGCCGTTTTTCCAAGCATATTGTAGTTGATAAAAAGCATCAATTTCTTCATATAACAATGTCGCACCAATTCTTCTAGCAAGTAAAGATAAGGAATATAAAATATCTTGATAAGATTGTAAAAGTGCAGTTTGCCTTAAATTTGTTAAATCTACTTTTAAAATATCCGGTGCTAACACGCTAATACGCTCTAAATTACTTGTACCCGTTCCGACTTTATTAATCGAAATTTGAATACCATATGTACGATAATACATCAGTAAATGATTAAATTGTTCTATATCTTCTTTACATTCATGTTCTGTTATTTCTAGAACAATGCGTTGTAAGTTCAAACCTTGTTCTTCATACATCAGCAAAAGTTGAAGTAAACTTTCATCTTCATCATTCATTAATACATTAGCATTCCGATGTATAAATAATAATAATTTTTGATCCGTTTCTAAATACCTATTTAACGCTTTTTCTACAATGATGTTATCCGCTTCAAGTTGGAACTCACTCGGAATAGAATCATCATGGAAGAAAGATGCTAAACTTTGTATGCCCTCTTCTGTTTGAATACGTCCTACAACTTCATATCCAATTACTGTATGCTCATCAGCACTAAAAATAGCTTGATAATAAGGAAGGACTTTATCCAAGTTACTCATTACATCTAACGCATCTATCAACGTGCTTCCCTCCCTTTACTTTTCAAAAATTATAACACGATATTTACGGAAAAATAATAAAAAATCCCTTCAGTTTTCCTGAAGGGATTAGAGGGGTAAAATGCTAAGGGGAATTAGCAATTCTACTATGAAGAAAAAAGAGGTCTTAAATATAACGTATATATTCCCCTTTGTAAACACATTTCTCTCACATGTCACAACTTCGTCACATTTTACCAAAGAAAAAATAATAAATCATTCATTTTCCATCCCTTTTAAAATGGATATTGGTGCAAATGCTGGCCACCATCCATTGTCATACAAGTTCCATTTATGTATGCAGCTTCATCTGAACATAAATAATAAGCTAGACCCGCAATTTCTTCTGGTGTCCCCAGCCTACCAAGTGGGACACTTTGTATTGTACGCTTAGCCATTTCTTCTGAAATCCATAATTTATCGGCACCACCTGTACGTTCAATTGGTCCTGGTGCGATAGCGTTAATTCGTATCCCATATTTACGTCCCCACTCAACAGCAAGAGTTTTTGTCATTGCTAATACACCAGCTTTAGCTGCTGCCGAATGGATAACCCCTGGGCCTGCATCCCATGCATATGTTGCCACCATGTTAATAATATTTCCTTTTATACCTTTTCCAATCCAATATTTACCAACAGCCTGACTGCAATAAAATGTACCATTTAATACAATATTAATTACCGAATTCCAGCCATTCACAGATAAGTCCTCTGCTGGACAAATAAAGTTTCCGGCTGCATTATTTATTAAAATATCAATTCGTCCAAACTTCTCATCAATATGTTCAATCATTTTTTGAATATCATCAGTATTTCGTACATCCATTTGTACAGATAATACTTGCCCTGGAAACTGTTCAATTTCTAACTTTGCTTCTTCTAGCTTTTCTTTTGTACGCCCTGTAATAACAACTCGTGCCCCTTCTTTCGCAAAACGAGTCGCCATCCCTTTTCCCATTCCACTTGATCCACCTGTTATAATAACTACCTTCTCTTTCACATACATCCCCTCCAAAAAATGAATACACATTCATTTTATCACTTTATTTGATAGAAATCTTTATATTTTTCAATTTTTCTGATATTTTAACGTAAAGGGGTTTCTTTTCGTTCATTTTTTCGTAATCTATACTACTTTTTTAGTGTTTAAAATATATTTCCAAAAAACTGAAGGGAGATTCGAGTAACCTGTATATGAAGAAAATTACAAGAAGAAATTTTTTAAAATCTGGAATACGCACTTGTCTATATTCATTTATAACCGCTAGTATCGGCTATTATTATGCTAAATATATAGAGCCCTATTTGCTTTCTTTTACGCAACACACACTTAAATCACAGCTCATACCAAAAGGTTTTCATGGTATGAAAATCCTTCAATTTAGCGATTTACATCTAGGATACTATTTCTCTCTCCAACATTTATCTCAAATCGTTTCCAAGATTAATGCTGAAAAGCCAGATATTGTCCTTTTTACTGGTGATCTCATTGATAATTACCAAACATATACCGAGGCTCCTTTTGTTGCATCCATTTTAAAGAATATACAGGCACCCTTCGGTAAATTTTCTATTTATGGTAACCACGACCATGGTGGATATGGAACTGAATACTATGATCACATCATGCGCGAATCTGGATTTGAACTTTTGCAAAATAGCGAAAAACGAATTCGTTTACTGGATAATAGTGAAATTTCTATTTTCGGGCTCGATGATATGCTACTAGGTAAACCAAAAATAGCGGAAACTTTACAACATGCAAAACAAAATATTTATACAATTGTTCTCGTTCACGAACCAGATATCGCGCCACAAATCGCAACATATCCAATCAATCTTCAACTTTCTGGTCATAGCCATGGCGGACAAGTACAAATCCCTTTTTTAGGTGCTATTATTACCCCGTCGCTTGCAAAAGAATATATTGAGGGTTTCTATAACATTCAAGGTTTGACTCTTTATGTCAATCGAGGTATTGGAAGAACACGTGTCCCATTCCGCTTTATGTCAAAACCTGAAATTACACTCTTCATCCTACAACATTCGTAACAATTCGCCTATTTTCTTACATATCCTTTCTTGTACGCGCTCATCCACACTTGGTCCACCATATGATAAAAATGAGTCCAGTAAAGGAGGTTTGTTCATGTATCCATATTATCAACCAATCCCAGTTCGTTCAGCATCTATTGGCCCAGCAGGCGACTCACGCTTCTTTCCATTTTTCGGTGTTCCATTTCTAGCTGGAATTGCTGGAGGGTTACTCGGTGGAGCATTAGCTTTCGGCCCTAGACCGTTTTATCCGCCATATCCACCGCCTTTCCCACCACCAGCACCCTTTCCTTGTTACGGAGGGCCTTGTCAACAACCATACTATTATTAATTTAAAACAACGATTCTTCTAATGTTTTTCTATCAACGAACCGATTTATCACACGCCTATAATAAAAAACTATTCTCTCTACTCATTCTTCCATTTATGGAAGAATGAGTAGAGAAAAAAATAAAAACCTCTTAATTTCGATTAAGAGGTTTTTACTTTTTCTCTATTATTCAGCATCTGTATTTTGGTACGCCATCTTAAATAAATTCACTTGGCTATCAATTTCTTCTATACTACTATTAATTATATAATAATAGTCACCATCTTTATTTTGTTCACGTGTTTTCACATTATCGGCTAAAATTAGCTGTAAAATTGCCTTTATTCTCGCTTTCATTTCAATATCTAAAATCGGGAAGGATATTTCTACTCGTTTTTCCATATTTCGCGTCATCAAATCAGCTGAAGATAAATATATTTTTTCATCTCCATTATGATGGAAATAATAAATACGGCTATGTTCTAAATATCTTCCCACAACACTAACTACACGAATATTTTCACTTACATTTGGAATACCAGGTCTTAAACAACATGTCCCTCTAACGATGAGCTCTATCCTTACCCCAGCTTGCGATGCTTCATACATTTTTTTTATTAACGGTTTATCTGTTAACGAATTCATCTTAGCGATAATATATCCATTTCCATATTGTCTATGGTAACGAATTTCCTCATCTATTAACTCCATAAACTGCTCTCTTATATCAAACGGGGCAACAGATAAATGATGAAAATGCGGTTTTTTTGTATAACCACTCAAATAATTAAAGAAATTTGTTGCATCTACACCAAAGTCTTTTCGCGATGTAATATATCCAAAATCGGTATACAACTTCGCTGTTGCATCATTATAATTTCCGGTTCCAAGATGTACAAACCTTTCAATTTTTCCGTTTCTTCTTCTTACAACTAACGTAATTTTACTATGCGTTTTCAAGTGACTTACTCCGTAAATAACGTGACATCCGGCCTGTTCCAATTCTTTAGCCCAATTAACATTATTCTCTTCATCAAACCTCGCCTTTAACTCAACCAATACCGTCACTTGTTTTCCTTTTTCAGCTGCTACCTTCAACGCCTGAATTATTGGAGAATCTCCACTTACACGATATAATGTTTGTTTGATTGCAAGTACATTCGAGTCATCTGCCGCATCACGGACAAAATCAACGACTGGCTGAAACGACTCAAAGGGATGGTGTAATAAAATATCATGTTCTATCGCTTTTTCAAATACATCTTCCTCATCACCTAAATCTTGAGGAGGTTGAGGAATAAGAGCCGGATATACTAGATGTTCATATAAAGGCGCTAATTTTTTATATAAGGAGAATAAACATGTTAAATCTAACGGTCCATCCATCATGTACACATCTTCATCTTTTACTTCCAACACCTCATACAATAACGCTAACACTCTTTCATCAATGTGTTCTTTACCAACTTCTAAACGAACGGCAGCTCCCCACTTACGCTTTTTCAATTCTTTTTCAATTACTTTTAATAAATCGCGTGCACCTTCTTCATGGATTGTTAAATCCGCATTACGTGTAATACGGAAACGAGTAACAGGTGATACGTTATATCCTGTGAATAATTTATGAGTAAAACCACTAATTACATCTTCTAATAAAATAAATTTATGTTTTTGCCCTTCACTCGGTAAAAATATGAAACGCTCCAGTAAAGAAGGCACTTGGACAATTCCTAACTTCGTGCGATTTTCTTCCTCTGCCTGCTTCTCATCGTATAAAATAGTAGCTAAATTCAAGCTTTTATTTAATAACATAGGAAATGGACGATACGCATCAATAGCTACAGGAGTTAACACTGGAAAGATTTGTTCATCAAAATACTCTTCGATAAATTCCCTCTGCTCTTTCGTCAAATCATGGAATGTTAGACGCTCAATCCCCTCTAGTTCAAGCGCTGGCAATACGTAACCTTTAAACGTATCATACTGTACAGTCATTAAGTCATGAGCTTTTATCGCAATCTTATTTAATTGTTTCTTCGGTGTTAAACCTGCTTTATTTTCTGGCTGATTAAATCCAGCACTTACTTGATCTTTCAAACCTGCTACGCGCACCATAAAAAATTCATCTAAATTTGAACTGAAAATACTAATAAACTTTAATCTTTCTAAAAGTGGATTATTTTCATCTTGCGCTTCTTGTAGTACACGTTCATTAAAAGCTAACCAGCTCAACTCGCGGTTATTATAATACGCTGTATCATTTAAATTTACTAAATTCCCCTTTAGCAATTCCATTCTCTTCACACTTCCCTTTGAAACTTTTTCACTATAATTTAGTTACTTTTATTTTATCAAATTATAATATTCCAAAGTGTTAATTTTTCGTAAAGACATCCGTACAACTTAACATCCTGATTCGAATAATAAGTTAATATTCGTTTTCAATACTCTTTCTAACTGCTTTTTTTGTTTTTCAGCTTGCACTTTTTCCGCTAATGCCGATTGCTCACATACAATTCTAAATGTTAATCCTTCTTTACTTTCTGTTATAGATATCGTTTCAACAAGCGCTCTTTGTCTCACATTTAAAGCGGCTGAAAATTGCAAAACAGCTCCTAATAACCGGATTTTTTTTTGTTCACTTTTATCAAACCATCCTTCAAATGGGGCTAAATGTTGTTTAAATAACATTTTTGATTTGTATGAAGCAATAAGTGCTAATCTAACTCGATCTTTATGCATCATGCCATCAATTGTTTTATTCGCTAGTAAATAAAACGTATGTAAGCGGCTCGCTTCTTCATCAATGTACTTCCCTATATTAAATACTTTCGCCGCTTGATGGAATATTTCCCAGTCTTTTTCCGACATAGAAATAAGTCCTACTCCTTCAAGTTGTTTACAAATCAATGTTCCTTGTTTAATAAGTTGAACTACAAATTCCATATCCATTTCGTATTCATATGATAATAAATATAAGCTTTCTTCTACTACGTTCGGATAGTACGAAATCCCCAAATCTTTCGCTAATTCTTCATAAAAAACACCTTCTCTTAATCCTTTTTTACTCAATATAAATGCCGGTGCCTCTATAACGTTAACAAGCATATGAAAGACTTCGACTGCTGGAATAATTGTATCTGCTCGATCTTTTGCTAACCCCTCCATCTTTTGAAGCTCTATGAACGACAATTCTTTTAATTCCTCTTTTACATGTTTAATATCTTCTTCTTTCATTTTGTATAAATGTAATCCAGCTATAGGATAACAAATTAAATTTTGATGGATTTTCACCATATTCCTCGCACTCCCCCCAATTGCGATAAGGGGTAATTCTTTATCGATTAACCATGGTAGCGTTCGAAATTGATACCATAAATAGTTTTTTATTTCCTCTAACTCTTCTGTAGTAGGAATATCACCTTGAATAAATTGTTGCTTTAAAGAAAGTGCTCCAAAAGGAAAGCTATGATATTCTAAAATTTCTCTATTTCGAAAGTATGTAACTTCTGTACTCCCCCCACCAATATCAACTGTAATTCCTTCTGAAAATGAAGTGGAATTCATAACTGCTAAATAACCGTAACGTGCTTCTTCATATTCTGATAAAACTCTAAGAGTAAAATCTGTTTGCCCTTCAACAAGTTTTTTAATTTCATCTTGATTCTCAGCCTGTCTAATTGTTGCCGTTGCAACGCAAAGTACATGATGTAACTTATGGAATCGTGTACTTTCTTGAAATTGAAATAATGTTTGTAATAATACTTCTATTCCTTCTTCACTTAATACACCATTTACTAAATAATTTCTTAACCTAGCGACCACTTTCGTATTTTCAATCTCTTTATAAAAACCCCCGCTTTGTTTTTCATAAATAACTAAACGCATTGTATTAGAACCAATGTCTATAATGGCATATTGTAGTTTTAATATTTTTTTCAAACTTCTCACTCTTTCATTATCAAATTTCTGAAACATATTCTATCACTATTATACAAAATAGTTGTTTTTTGTAACAATATTGCTTTAATATTGAAAATATATACAATTACTTTTTGCATATAATAAAAACCCATTTTATTTATGCTATAATAAGGAAAACTTGAAAGGAGATTCAATATGAAACCTTCACAACCCCAATCTCAATTACATAATCAACATTCTATTAATAGACTAGCTCAATCTATTTTCGTTGTGAATCGTCATGCTAAAGCTGCAACTAACCCTAAGTACTTATATTGGTTAAAAAAGACTGCTTTAGAACGCTTAATTACTGAAAAAAAGGCTATCAAAGAAGGATTACATTTTTCTAGAAATCCACGTTTTAGTCAACAACAATCCGATGTTCTTATACGTTTAGGTGATTATTTTTTCCATATCCCTCCTACGAAAGATGATTTTCGCACCCTACCGCATCTTGGTCACCTTGAATCCTCCTATCGAAATCCGAAAACAACCTTATCTTTAACAATAGCAAAAAAAACACTTCAAGATTATATTGGTCCTGAAGCATTAAAACAAGAAAAAAAATTAAACGAAGCAGTTCCATGGTATAGCCGTACCTATACAAAAAAATAAAACAGTTTGGCCCATATTAGGCCAAACTGTTTTATTTTTTATCTTCCTTAATTTTAATATTCGCTTGTTTATAGAATGCAACTTTTTCTGTATTATATGATTTCGTATATTCATTAAACTTATCTTTTTCTGTCTCAATATCTTTATATGCTTGGTTTACTAACTTTACTTTCTCGCTAATATCTTTTAATTTTGTACCTTTATCTTGTAGCATTGTATATAATTCTTTTTCTTGCTTTAAAGATTTATTATAGCTATCGTACATCTTTTGGAATGAATCATGTCGTTTCTCATAAGTACTCTTTACTTTATCCGCCTGGTCTTTTAATTTATTATCTTCAATTTTCTTCACATGCTTATCAGCTGACTTCACTTCTTCTTGCGCTTTATTTAAAGCCTCTTTTTCTTTAATAAGAACTTTTTCTCGTTCAGCTGTATTTTTCACTGCTTGATCAAGCTTATCCTTAACAGCCTGATTATTATCTTTTCCTTCTTGGACAATTTGATTATATAATACTTGCCCCTCTTTCTCTAATGACTCTAATTTTTTCGCATCTTCAAACATTGTTTTTTCTTGCTTGGCAGCATTTTCAAATGCAACATATAGCTCCTCTTCTGGTTTTGGGCCGAAACAACCAGCTAGTAAAGTCATTGATAATGCAGTTACAATTGCTAATTTATTATATTTCAACATCTTTTCCTCCTATTAATAAACGATCATCGTGCCAAAAATTCCATGAAAAACATGTAACTTCTTTATCTATTTCACGCTCGCATCTTTTTTACGAAGATCATCAATAATTATTTATACTGCTTGTACAATTTTCGCACTTGAAATTATGTAATATCTTAAAACATAAAGGTATTTACCTTAATCTTACCTACTGCAAGAAACACTATAATGTTTCACCTGATAAAAGATGATCGTTGACCTCTCACGTCTATCATTCCCTTTCTCACTTTCTATCAAATAACCTCTTTGTCCATTTTACATAGTGCAAAGGTGACCTCGCAACTCTTACAAAGATTCTTTTAATTTCTTAAAAAGGAAAAGTGTAGAGCATGCTTTCCTCTACACTTTTAAAATGAAACGCATTGTGCAAAATGCATTGACACATCCACAGACAATTATATGCTGATTTCATATATTTTTAAAGACTTTTGTTACAAAAAAAAGTTTTCTTGTAACAAAAGACAAAAAAATGTTACAAAAAATTCTTTATATCATACTTCTTCAAATCAAAGTTTCATTCATGACTTTGCAAGTTTCTATAATTATACAATTGATTTTGTGCCTTTCTAAACAAATCTTCAAAAGTTTTCCCTTCTATCGGATAACTTGCAGCCCCAAATAATAGTGTGACACTTAATAAATCATTCGCTATTTCATTTTGAATATTTTTGATTAATCGATTTGTTATTGTTGACTTTTCATAGCCATTATCAACAGCTACGATAACATATTTATTTTCATCCCATCTCGTAACTACATCGCCTTTTCGAACTGTCTTTACAATTGTACGTTCTACTCTTTGGACTAGCTCATCTAACTTTTTTTCTTGCACTGTGTCTTTTAATACATCCCATTCTTTTACGGAAAGAATATACACTGTAATATTACGAGAATCTCTTTCTGATAAAGCAGCTACTTTCCCAAAAAAATCAACGACAAAATCGTTATTTGTCATTCCTCCTACTTCAATATTTACACGCGCATTCGCTCTTTTATCGTACCAATGTCCAAAATAATAGCTTAGTATCATTTGCAATATATAAATAATAAAGACGGTATAAAATGATCGCGAATCCAGTTTTGTAATTACGTCCTGCAGCGCAATCCATTCTGTAACTGCCACTGTATTCCCAAGTAGTAATCCACTTATTTTCCCTTTATATTTCATACTTTCCCTCCCTTCTATACTAATATATGCTTCTATAACAATAATGTTTTTCTACAAAATAAAAAATGTACATATTCCATGTACATTTCTACTTAAGCTCGTATACCTTTTCTATTTTATTTCATATATATACTATATATCGTTTTTAGAAAGGAGTGACCTATATGCCTCAAAAAGAAAATCTATCAGATATTATGCGCTTACTAGCTGGCTTTTTATTATCATTAAACTTACTATTTAACTCTTTCGGAATAAACTTCATTACAAACGATCAAATTGACGCTCTAGTAAATGTTATTTCATTTCTATTCATTCTATATTTTGGATACAAAAATAACTATGTTGGAAAAAAAGGAGTGGAACAAAAGAAATTACTCAAGAAGCACAATCTTCATTAAAGAAGGAACCTTTCGCACAGGTTCCTTCTTATCATTTTCTGACAACCACTTCATTTGTTTGTAGCGGTCCATATGATACTCCTTTATATTGAAATGTATATGTAGCCTGAAATAATGAATTGGGAGGAGCTTTATCTTTATTTGCTTTTATTTGACAAATTAATTCTACCCTTTCACTCGGCGATAGATTATCGATTCGCCACCTTACAAGCTGAAATAAAAACTCACTTATTCCCTTATCTGCTTTTAAAGAGTTTGGGATATACGCGAAATAATCACGAATCATATGACTTACAACTACTCGCGAAATCATTTCAACACCTTTATTTTCAACTTCAAGTCGAATAATTAGTATGTCATTAACATCATAGATTATCTCATATGAAAATTTTTCTTTATACATACTACGGATTTGCAATGTGACTGCTACATTAGATGCTTCCGTATCCTTTTTAGAACCATCAATCCACAAAACCGGCTGTAACGGTATAGAATACCTTCCTTGATCCGAAATTCGTTTCCATATTTTCATAATATATTCACCTCATTCCAGATGTATCATCTATACAACTTTATTCTGCCTCTCGATGCAATAAACTACACTAAGAAAAAATATTGAGCTTGTTACAAACCATTTTAAATTTTTCTTTTCCTTTTATCCTATTCGACAATATAAAGAAAAAACCATTTTTAATAGGTTGACACAGGTTATTCTTTAATTAAATATTTTTTTACAATTTCCTTCCGTAACTACATAAAAAAATAAATTCTTACTCTCTCTTTTCGTCAATATAATAAAATACTTTGGCTTAAGAAAACATTTACCTTTTAGTCAAATTTGACTATAATATAATTTATGATTTCCATCCTTTATATCATGTCAATGCAATTTTTTATAAATGAAGAGGGAACGATACAAACTGTACATAAAGTTTGTACGCATTGCACTAAAAAACTTAAGTTAGTTTAATTTTCAATAAAGGAGGGCTATATTTGGAAGCGCAACTTTCAAAAAAAGATTCAAGTAAAACAAAATTTGTTGTTGCTGGTTTACTACTTGGTATTCTAATGGCAGCAATGGATAACACAATCGTCGCAACTGCGATGGCAACGATTGTCGGAGACTTAGGAGGGTTCGACAAATTCGTTTGGGTCACATCTGCCTACATGGTAGCAACAATGGCCGGAATGCCTATATTCGGTAAGCTTTCTGATATGTACGGGCGGAAACGTTTTTATATTGGCGGACTAATTCTTTTCTTATTCGGTTCTGCACTTTGCGGGACAGCATCAAGTATTGAACAACTAAGTATTTATAGAGCCATTCAAGGAATTGGTGGCGGAGCTCTTATGCCTATCGCATTTACAATTATGTATGATATATTCCCGCCTGAAAAACGCGGAAAAATGACCGGACTATTTGGTGCTGTTTTCGGAACATCTAGTGTTTTCGGACCTTTATTAGGTGCTTACATTACAGATTATATAAGTTGGCACTGGGTCTTCTATATTAATATTCCATTAGGACTTATTTCCTTCTTCTTCATTACTAAATACTATAACGAGTCTCTAGAATATAGAAAACAAAAAATTGACTGGGCTGGTGCCATTACACTTGTCATTAGTATCATTTGCTTAATGTTTGCCCTAGAACTTGGTGGTAAGGAATATGCATGGAACTCTAATGTGATTATTGGTTTATTTTCAACTGTTATTATTATGCTTATTATTTTCTTCTTCGTAGAAAGAAACGCAACCGAGCCTATTATTTCTTTCCATTTATTTAAAAAACCTTTATTTGCAGCTAGCCAAGGTGTTGCCTTTTTCTATGGCGCAGCTTTTATCATCTGTACAGTTTATATTCCAATCTTCGTTCAAGGTGTTCTCGGTGGTTCAGCCTCAAATGCTGGATTAATTTTGACACCTATGATGGTAGGATCTGTAATTGGAAGTCAAACTGGTGGACAGTTAGCTTCACGAACAAGTTATCGTAACATCATGATAGTATCTGGAGTTTTCTTCGTTCTTGGTATTTATTTACTAAGTACTTTAACAATGGAAACACCTCGTACACTCGTAACAATGTTTATGGTACTTGCTGGACTTGGAGTTGGATTCTCCTTCTCAGTTTTAAGTATGGCATCTATTCACAAACTAGAAATGAGAGATCGCGGTTCTGCTACATCAACAAATTCATTCTTCCGTTCACTCGGTATGACTCTTGGTGTAACGATTTTCGGTACAATTCAAAATCATGTTTTCACTGATAAATTAAAAGCAGTCTTCCCTCCTGAACTAGCAAAAATGGCTCCTAAAGGTGGAGACACAAGCTTTTTATTATCACCAAATGCTACTGAAAAGCTACCTCCTGAAGTACTGAGCGGAATTAAGGAGGCTCTTGCAACATCTATTGCTAATACGTTCTTCTGGGCACTTATTCCGGCCATACTAAGTATTATTTGTATTTTGCTTATGGGAAATGAGCGCCTCTTCACAGGACCAGAAACGAAACAAAAACAAAAGAAAGTAAGTTAGTATAGAAAAAAGAAACGGCATATCCCTTTATGAAAAAGGATATGCCGTTTATAATATATATAAAGTTTCTATATACAGGAGTTGAGACAGCATGAGTATGAAATTAGTCATTCTCGGCTTGCTACTCGAAGGAGATAAACATCCATATGAAGTGCAGCACATTATGAAAGAACGACACATGGATTGTTATATTAAATACGCAAAAGGATCACTGTACTACGCCTTCGAGCAATTAGAAAAGCAAGGCGCAATTCGCATTACAACTATTGTTCGAGATACGAATAGACCAGATAAAACAATCTTTCATATAACAGAAGAAGGTAAACGGCTATTTCACACGTTACTATTAAAACAGTTCGAAGCAAAAAACCAAATATATAAACCGATCTATTCCGCACTCTCTTTTGCTCATTTTGGTGATGATCGAGAGTTAGTTCCTATTTTAGAAAAAAAGAAAAATGATACCGTTCAATATTTACATAAAATGCAAACTATATACGATTGTAGCAAAGGGAACATTCCACGTGCACAACTATACATTTTACAAAGCGTTATTGAGCATATTACCGTTGAATTACAATGGTTAAACACCCTCCTTACAGATGCAGTGGCAGGACGGCTTTCAGAAATTGATATTGATGAAGGTTAAGTTTCCGAAGAAGATAGCCCTCTTCTTCGGAAACTTAACCACAATTTATTTCAATTCTCATACCTTTTCTCCACTTATAAAAATCAGAATATTTAAAATAATAATTAATAAAAAACTTTAGAATTTTCTCTTTTTAAAACAGTGGACAAAATTCAAAAAATTGTGTTAGAATTTGTTTCAATATCATATCGCTTGTTAAATTCCTTTCAAAAGGAAAATAGGTACACGGAAATTTCGTTTCGTGTTTAAAAGGGAAGCTTGGTGAAACTCCAACACGGTCCCGCCACTGTAAATGCTGAGATTTCTTTTCTATGCCACTGTGAAAACGGGAAGGTGAAAGAAATTATATAAAGCATAAGTCAGGAGACCTACCTGTTTTAACAACACTGATAGACTCACGGATGATGATGAGGTGTTAAAAACAAAAAGGAAGGCTTATTTTTCTATGCCTTTATGCTTTTTGTTATAGGTATTTCCGAGTAAACGGAAATGCTTACTTTCAATTAGGGAGGAATTTAAAATGGCAATTCAAACAAGTAACTTAGGTTATCCACGTATCGGACTACAACGAGAGTGGAAAAAAACATTGGAAGCTTTTTGGTCCAATAAAATTGATGAAGAACAATTTTTAACGACAATGAAAGAAATTCGCCTTCAACACGTCAAAGTACAGCAAGAAAAAGGAATTGAATTAATTCCAGTTGGCGATTTTACATATTATGACCACGTTCTGGATACGGCCTACATGTTAGGATTCATCCCGTCACGTTTTTCAGAGTTTACCTCTTACCTTGATGTATATTTTGCAATGGCACGCGGCTCTAAAGATCATGTTGCTTCTGAAATGACAAAATGGTTTAACACAAACTATCATTACATTGTTCCTGAATATGAAGAAGGATTACAAATCTCTTTAAAAGACAATCGTCCTCTTCGTTTATATGAAGAAGCGAAAAAAGAGTTAGGTGTTGATGGAAAACCAGTTATTTTAGGACCTTATACATTCCTAAAACTAGCAAAAGGTTATAACGAAGAGCAATTTGCCACTATTTTAAAAGAGCTAGTTGCACCTTATGTACAATTATTCTCTGAATTACACGCAGCTGGAGCACAAATTATTCAAGTTGACGAACCAATCTTCGCATCTTTAACAAAAGATGAAATTAATCAAGCGAAAGAACTTTACGAAGCTATTCATAAAGAAGTTCCGAATGCTAATCTTCTTCTACAAACATATTTTGATAGTGTAGAAGAGAACTATGAAGAAATCATTACATTCCCTGTTTCTGGTATTGGATTAGACTTTGTTCATGGCAAAGAAGGTAATGTAAATGCTATTTCAAAATATGGATTCCCAGCTGATAAAATTTTAGCTATCGGTTGTATAGATGGCCGTAACATTTGGAGAGCTGATCTTGATGATGTACTTTCTTTATTTACAACATTACAAAATCAAATCACAGCAAAAGGTTTCATTGTTCAACCTTCTTGTAGCTTATTGCATACTCCAATTGATAAAACGGGAGAAACGCACTTAGCAACTGAATTATTTGATGCACTTGCATTTGCTAATCAAAAATTAGAAGAACTAGTCCTTATCCATTCTGCTCTTACTAAAGGTGTAGAAAGCATAAGTAGCGATTTGACAACATATCGTAATGCACATCATGCAATCCGCTCATCAGCTGCACGTAATCGTGAAGATGTAAAAGTGGCACGTACATCACTTAAAGAAGATGATTTCTCACGTCCCCTTCCATTTGAAAAACGATATGAACTACAGCAAGTAGCTTTACAATTACCGTTGTTACCAACAACAACTATCGGTAGCTTCCCGCAAACATCTGAAGTTCGTCAAACACGTAAACAGTGGCGTAACGGCGATATTACAAATGAACAATATAATCAATTCATTGAACAAGAAACTGCAAAGTGGATTCGTTACCAAGAAGATATTGGTCTTGATGTACTAGTACATGGTGAATTCGAAAGAACTGACATGGTGGAATATTTTGGCGAAAGACTTGCTGGTTTCTCCTTTACTAAAAACGGATGGGTACAATCATACGGTTCCCGTTGCGTAAAACCACCTGTTATTTATGGTGATGTTGCCTTTATAAGTGGAATGACTATTAGAGAAACTGTATATGCACAAAGCTTAACAGAGAAAGTAGTAAAAGGTATGCTCACTGGACCTGTCACTATTTTAAATTGGTCATTCGTTCGAAATGATATTTCAAGAAAAGAAGTTTCATATCAAATTGCATTAGCACTTCGTCATGAAATTGAATTACTTGAATCTTCCGGAATTAGAGTAATCCAAGTCGATGAGCCTGCACTTCGTGAAGGTATGCCGTTAAAAGAAAAAGATTGGGATGCATACATTACATGGGCAGTTCAATCATTCCTTTTAGCAACATCTTCTGTAGAAAATGAAACACAAATTCATACTCATATGTGTTACAGTAACTTCGAAGATATTGTAGATGCAATTCGTGCATTAGATGCAGATGTTATTTCTATCGAAACATCAAGAAGTCATGGAGAATTTATTAATACATTAAAACATACAACTTATGAAAAAGGAATTGGTCTAGGTGTATATGATATTCATAGCCCACGTGTCCCAAGTAAAGATGAAATGTTCGCAATCTTAGAACAATCTTTACAAGTATGTGATCCTAAATATTTCTGGATTAATCCAGACTGTGGTTTAAAAACACGAAGAACTGAGGAAGTTATACCTGCTTTAGAGCACATGGTTCAGGCAGCAAAAGACGCTCGTTCTCTCCTAAAAACAAACGCATAATAAAAAAACGTGTTATCCTTCAAAAAGGATAACACGTTTTTTTATTCTACACTCTCAAAATAGAAGTCGTATTGTACTTTATACAATTCATCGTCTGTTGGCTCTTCAAGAGGAGTTGCCTGCAAGACTATCATATATTCCCCGTTAGGAATAGGAATATGCAATTTATTAGAAAGAATACTTGTTATATATACTTCTTCATTCTTCACTGTGAAAGGAACTGATATCGTTCTAACCACTTCTTCTTTCTCAATATGATTTCCGCAAGTAACTTCTACTTCACAAGTATAGTCAGAGATTGCTTCAAAAATAATAGCTCCATCCACCTCAGCATAGCCTCTTTCAAAATCTTCAGGAGTCCAATCTACATAAGGCTGCTGACCATCATAATTCATTATCATTAATTGCGAATATGAAATTGTTAATTCCATAACTACCCCTCTCCTCCACTATGAAATGTACGCCAATTACTATTTCACTTCAAACTTCACACGCGTACCATCTGGATATTTGTCTAGCTTATTCCCTACCCAAGAACCTGCACCGCGGTTATCTGCTGGACTTATATATTCAATATGGGCTCCTTTTCCACCCTCCTTACACATCGCCATCGGCCATTCATCACGATCATAACCTTTCTTCGTCGGATATGGCGCTAACGATAATTTCCTTCTATCCGCTGCACCATTACGATCAATTGTGCACATTTCTGAATGCCCTTCTTTTATAGCATCCGTTATATGTTTCCCGGTCTCTGGATATCGTTCTTTCGGGAACTCTAGAATTTGATCATACGTAGTTGTTTTTTTAGTACTTGTCTCCTCTGGCACAAGTACTTCATATACCGCTACCAAAAGAGAAAGAATTGCAATAATTGAAATGATAATACCTTTAAATTGCTTCATGTGTACCTCCGTGTTCCTACCAATTTCTTTTCCTCAGTTATTATAACAAACTTCTTCTATGTATGTTTTCAGACATTATTTTAGCTCTTCCTCTCCATTTCGCCAAAAACATTCATTTTTCCTCATCTTTTCACTAATGCTGTAGAAAACTAATAACCTTCCGACATTCTTTTTCAAAGGAAGTCCTCATAAAAGATTGAAATGATATATACGATACTTTTTGGGGAGGAACTATCATGGAAGCTATTTATAAAACGAAAGATGTTACAAATAAAACAGGTATCCCAAAACATATAGTCCGAAAATATAGCCAACTCTTAGAGGAACACGGTTATATTATTTCCAAAACAGCTGATGCTCGTATTTATAAATTGGATGATTTAAAACTATTGAAATCTATACATGAAAGAGCTGCTACATTACAAGAAGACATTTCAGAAACAATACCTATTATTTTAAAAGAAAAAGAGGCCCCACCTGTCCCTGTTATTCAAGATAAACAAGAGATACAACCGAAAGAAGATGGACGTAACTTTGAGGAGTTCATGTTAAAACTTGAAATGCTTGCTCAATTAAATGAAGCAATTATTCATCAAAACTCTACTCTCATTACACAAAATCGTTTAAAAGACGAGAAATTAGATGAACTAATGCAACAAGTTTATGTAAAAGAAGGCTCTCAAGAAAAAATGTTACAAGAGCTAGTTGTTCACGCCGCTCAAACAGATGCACTCCAAAAAGAAAAGATGGACTTATTAATGAATCATATGTATAAGCGAGAATCCAAACAAGAAGAAAAAATGAATAAACTTGTCAATCAAATTTACAATAAAGATAGCAACCGCGATGCACAACTTATGCAAGTTATTCGCGAAATTCAAGAAACAAAAAAATTAGTCGCCGCCTCAAAAGAGCAAAGCTTCTTTCAATCATTTAAAAGTTTATTCGTTCGAACAAAACAAGATAAAATAAATGAATGAAATTTCGTATATTTTTCTAATGCAAGATAAAATAAAAAGTTACCTTCTACCGGTAACTTTTATTCCTTATATCGTACAGCTGGCAATATAATAATAGCTTCAGTTCCTTTTCCGCTTTCACTTTTATATTCCAATGTACCATTATGCGCTTGTAAAATACTAAATGTTACCATAAGACCTAATCCTGTTCCTTTTTCTTTTAAAGAATAATAAGGTTGTCCAAGCCTTGCTAACTGTTCTTTTGTCATTCCAACACCACTATCTTTAACTCTTATTATTATCATTTCATCTTTTTGAATAGCCGTTACTTTTAAATACCCTTTGTTTCCTTGAATTGCTTCAATACCGTTTTTAACAACATTCATAATAGCTTGCTTCAATTTCGCCTTATCGCCGATAGTATAAAGGCTCTCAGAAATCTCAACTTGCAAATAAACGCCCTGCATCGCTGCAAATGATGACATAAGAGTTGTCATTTCAATTAATTGTGCTGATAAACAAATATGTTCTTTTTTTTCAATTTGAGGCCTTGCTAAATTTAAATAATCTGAAATAATCTGTTCAGCACGATCCAGTTCAGCTAATACGAGACGCATATAATCTTTGTTTTTTACGTCTTCCGTACTCTCTAGCAATTGAATAAACCCTCGTACAACAGTGAGAGGGTTTCGAACTTCATGTGCAACACTTGCAGCTAACTCACTTATAATATTAAGTTTTTCTGATTTTTGCATTTCTGTACGCAATAATGCATTTTCGTTTAAATACTCAGTCAAATACACTTGAAATACCATTGTCATAACCATAATAAGTGATGCAAATATATACCCACTATATAGATTAGATATGTACGGTGTAAAACCTGTTTCTAAAAGGACATTCAACATCCCGACTACTAATGAAACAAGAACATAAAATGATGCAATCATAAAAGCTAATATTAGCTTCTTATCTCTTGAAAACAGAGACCATTTCTTTGACAAAAACAATGGAATTATCGAAAGAAATATAACTTCTACGATAGGCAACCAACTGAGCCCCTTAGAAATCCATTCATATGCAACAAAAATAATGGCAGGGATGAGCCCAACAATCCCACCATATAAAAAACCACTAACAATTGGGATTGGATGGAAATTGTATCCGCAAACGGTACCAAAACAAATAGAGTATGTCATGGAGAGAACGAGTGTAACGCTAGATAAAAACATAATAAAGTAGCGATTAGGCTTCGGAAGCATTTCTTGATAACGATTTAAACGAATCGCTTCATATAAAAATAGTGGTAAAATAATGATGGCAATTTGGATCATTAAATCACGAATCAGCTCCATAGCCTGTCATCCCCTATATGTATTTTGATATGATTATATCATTTTATAACTCTATTTGTTTTAAAATTTTGATTTTTCTTAACATTTTTGTTAATTATTTGTTAACAACTAATAATAAATGTTACAAATTTCCGAAATGATTGTAAACCCTGTACCAAATTTCCTTCGTGCAGTATACAATGAATACGGATTACAAAGAAAATAAAAAACACTTCACTAGACGGACAACTATTGCAAAATACAGCATATAATCCATACTATCTATGTTTACAAATAAGTGATCATTACTTTAGTAGGAGGAAGATAAATATGGCGGGTACTACGCTTGTTTTAAAAGAAGAAAATTTGGTTGTGCTAGAAAACGTTGAAAAATCAGTATACGAAGAATTGCAACATAAAGCAGGGGAAGAAGATTGTACATGTGCTGTAAATGAATCCGTTGTCCATCTTGGCAGAGTATCTTCCGTACTTTGGAACGAAGATGAAATAGATTGGGAATACGGTTATTAAAAGTCGCTTGCAGCGGCTTTTTTTTTGTTTATGCTTAAACAAATGGAGTGAAACTTTAATTAACTCACACAACTTATACTCTTATGGACATTTGGATCCTCACATAATTTCTTACTTCCACTGAATTTTAAAAATAGCGGGGGAATTTTATAAACAAAGCGTAATAGTTAAAAATATGATAAAATGAACTTAATTTTCAAACGGAAGAAAGGGAGATACAATGGAACAATTCATTAATCCTAGAGTGAAGGACATCCAAATTTCTGGAATCCGTCAGTTCTCTAACATGATTCAAAACTATGATAATCTCATCTCTTTAACAATTGGGCAACCCGACTTCCCTACACCTTCTTTAGTAAAAGAAGCTGCTAAACGGGCCATTACAGAAAATTATACAAGCTATACACATAACGCTGGTTTACTAGAATTACGCGAGGCGGCTTGTAACTTTGTAAAAGATAATTACGATTTACATTATTCACCTGACAACGAAACCATCGTTACAATCGGTGCTAGTGAAGCGATTGATGTTGCATTTCGAACAATTTTAGAGCCAGGAACGGAAGTGATTTTACCTGCTCCTATTTATCCTGGTTACGAGCCGATTATTCGACTATGCGGTGCAACTCCCATTTTTATAGATGTTCGTGAAACTGGATTTCGTTTAACAGCTGAAGCTCTGCAAAATGCAATTACAGAACGAACAAGATGCGTCGTTTTACCGTATCCTTCTAATCCAACTGGTGTTACCTTATCAAAAGAAGAATTAGAAGATATTGTATCTACCTTAAAAGATAAGAATATTTTCGTTCTTTCTGATGAAATTTATAGCGAACTAGTATATGAAGGGCAACACACATCTATTGCTCAATTCCCAGAAATGCGTGAGAAGACTATTGTCATTAATGGCTTAGCCAAATCACATTCTATGACAGGATGGCGTATTGGATTTTTATTTGCTCCTAATTATTTAGCAAATCATATATTAAAAGTTCATCAATACAATGTGACATGCGCTAATTCAATCGCCCAACATGCTGCAATTGAAGCGTTAACAGCTGCTAAAGATGCACCTAAGATGATGCGTCATCAATATAAAAAGCGCCGTGATTACGTATATAATAGACTCATTCAAATGGACTTAACAGTCGAGAAGCCAACGGGTGCATTTTATTTATTCCCATATGTCGGAAACTTAACATCTTCATCATTTGATTTTGCACTTGATCTTGTAAAAGAAGCTGGGCTGGCCGTCGTTCCTGGAACGGCATTTTCTGAATATGGTGAAGGTTATCTTCGCCTTTCCTATGCTTATAGTATGGAAACTTTAAAAGAAGGCTGCGACCGTTTAGAAGCCTTTCTAAAGCAAAAAGCTAAGAGTTAAACTCTTAGCTTTTTTTACGCATAATGATCACAAGTTTGGCGCTTCAATAATTTATGCGGAATAATAATGCATTTTGAAGTAGGCTCAGAATGCTCTACCTTATCAACTAAAGCTTTTGCCGCTTCATACCCTAATTGATAAATATTCACATCAACTGTTGAAAGCGGTGGACTAGCAATTTCTGATAATAAAGCATTATTAAAACTTACAATAGAAACATCTTTCGGTACAACAAACCCTTTTTTAGAAAGTGCGCTTAGTACGCCAAGTCCAATTAAATCATCAGTTGCGATAATTGCTGTTGGTGGTTGCTTTAGTCCCATTAATTCCTCAACAGCCTGTTGACCACTCTCTCTTGAAAAATCAAAGTGTAAAATATACTCTTTCGGTAGTAGAATATCTCCTAATTTCAAAGCATCACTCATACCTGCCAAACGATCTCTCGTTACAAGTAAATCTGATCCACCACCAATGAATGCGATTTGTTTATGCCCTAATGAAATTAAATACTCGGCTACTTCTCTTGCGGCTGTATAATTATCATTATCTACATATGTAATTTCATCTTTTCGATCATATGGTTTTCCGATTAAGACAAACGGGAAATTTTGATTATGCAGATATTGAATGATCCGATCGTTTTCTCTTGAATACAAAAGAATAATTCCACCAATTTGGCGCCCTTGTACCATCTTTACAACACCATTAAAAATTTCGTCCTCCGTTTCACCTGTCGACATATAGAGCGCATACCCTTCCATATGTGCAAATGAACTAATTCCTCTTATAACTTCTGGGAAAAATGGATTTTGAAAAGCTTTACTTGCAGAACTCGGCATAACGAGTCCAAGCGTTTTCGTTGTTTGATTCGCAAGGTTTCTTGCATTTAAATTTGGGTGATAGCCTAGTTCACTCATTACTTTTCGAACACGGCGCTTTGTTTTTTCACTTATACTTGGATTATCAGCAATTACACGTGAAACCGTCGACGGTGCAACATTTGCCTTCTTCGCCACATCTTTAATTGTAACTGTCATAAAAATCCCCTCCTCTCACTTCTCTGCCCTATTTCATATATTGTTATCTTGCATCTGTGCAAGTAGTAGGAGAAGTCGCAAACTTCCATCACTTCGTTCTATCTCACAAAAATTATCTTATTCTCCCTCTCCATGTATTGTAAGGGAAATAGCTCTATTTTCCTATACTATAATATACTATTTATTTCACATCTTTTCTCATGCTATGTCAAATCTCTTTTCATCTCCCTATAAAACTTTTTATAGGGAGATGAAAAGAGAAATGGGACGTAATGTCCCATTTTCATCCTTTCGTACCTCCAGCTGTTAAACCGGAAACAAAATATTTTTGCAGCGATAAGAATAAAATAGAAATCGGAATTGCAATTAATACTGATCCAGCTGCAAATGTTGTAAATTCATTACCAAATTTCTTCGCTACCATTTCATATAACCCAACTGCTAAAGTATAATTTTCCGGTGTGCGTAAAATAATACTTGCTAAAATAAAGTCTGTAAATGGACCGATGAAAGTAAATAACGCTACAACCGCTACGATTGGCTTTGCAAGTGGCATAATAATTTGCCAAAAAATACGGAAATGCCCCGCTCCATCCATTCGAGCTGATTCATCCAACTCTTTCGGAATCGTATCAAAATACCCTTTCATAAGCCATGTATTCATCGGAATTGCTCCGCCCACATAAATTAAAATTAATGCAAGATGTGTATCAATTAATCCTGTTAACTGCGCTAATATATATAGCGCGATTAACGCTGCAAAATTCGGGATCATTTGGAGAATTAAAAATGTTAATAAACCATTCTTTCTTCCAACAAAACGATATCTCGAAAATGCATAAGCAGTAAAGCTAATTGCTAACACAGAAAAAATCATCGTCATAACACTAACTTTTAACGTATTTTTATACCAAAGTAAGTAATTACTTGAATCAAGATCAAGTAGCTTGCGATAATGATCTAACGTGGCATTTTTCGGAATAATGTTAGAACCAGACAAACTATCTCCTGGATTAAACGATGAGCCAATTATCCATAGTAATGGATAGAAAATAATCGCACACATTATGAAGATAACTAAATAACTTAATGAAAGACGTAACATCTTTTGTCGTTTAATATTCATTTACATCATATCCTCTTCTTGGAATGATTTTGTTCTCTTAAATTGCCATAACGCAACTGTAATAACGATTAACGATAAAATCATTGTAAGAGCTGCTGCTTTTCCGTACTGAGCCGAAGTCATCGTTAACTTATAGATCCATGAAATTAAAATATCTGTTCCACCTGCATTTTGTCCAGACACAGCAGGTCCCCCGCTATTAAATAGATAAATAATACTAAAATTATTAAAGTTAAACGTATATTGTGTAATTAAAATTGGAGCTGTTGCATATAGAACGAGCGGCAATGTAATTTTGCGGAACTGTTGCCAAGCTGTTGCACCATCTACTGTAGCTGCTTCATACAGTTCTCCTGGAATCGATTGCAATATACCTGTTGTCATTGCAAAAACAAACGGGAAGCCAAGCCACGTTTGAATCATAATTAAAGCGATTTTCGACCAAAATGGATCAGTCATCCAAGCAACCTTTTCAATCCCGAATAAAGCTAATACTTGATTGTTAATCGCTCCGAATGTTTCATTAAACATACCAGCAAATACAAGAATAGATACGAATGCTGGAACAGCCCACGGTAAAATGAAGATTGTTCTAATAACAGCCTTCCCTTTAATCCCAGGCTGGTTTACGATAATCGCTAAAAAAATACCCAGTGCAACTTGTAATGTCGTTGCAACGAATGTCCAAATGACAGTCCAAGAGAATACACTTAAAAATGTATCTCTCCACATTGGTAATGTGAAAATATCAATAAAGTTTTTAAAGCCCACCCAATCTACTAATTTAGCTGGAGGGGAGTGATATAAATCATAGTTTGTAAATCCAATTAAGATAACAAAAATGATTGGAAACACGACAACAAAGATAAGTAATAGAAACCCTGGTGAAACCATTAAATACGGAAAACCTTGATCTAATAAATTGCGATATTGCTCTTTTACTGAGTTTAATGGTGTCCCTATATCGCGTTTTTCCCCATTTTGGTATGCATCATATAAGTTAAATGCATATACCCCTAGTCCAAACACGACAACAATAAGTGCCAAAATCCCTTCTACTAATAGAAAGACAGAATGGTCACGTGGAACTTCTGTACCGAGCGTTACAATTCCCCATAATCCTATATTTAATAAATCAGCAAATGCTACAATAAATGAGCCTGTTAATACTAGAAAAATAAGACCTTTTACGTATTGTTTATTATATATTTGGCCCATGCCTGGAATAATAGATAACATGGTCGCCATTTTCCTATGCTTTGAACCGTTCACATCTTTCGTTGGTTCTATAGATGTTTGCATGTTCCTTCCCCCTTTTTTCTTCCTACTTGGAAGGGAGAGAATTCGTGCCTCTCATATTTAGAGGCACGAATTTCACCTTATTTTTTATTGCTGTGGTTTGCCTCAATATTACCTTTAATTTGTTTCACTGCATTATCAAGTGCTGCTTTTGGCTCTTGTTTATTTGATACAACTAATTGAAGCGCATCTCCAGCTGGTTTCCAAACTTCTTGCATTTCTGGAATATTCGGCATTGGGATTCCATTTTCTGATTGAGTCGCAACTGCTTTTGCAGCCTCATTATCTTTAATAATTGGATCTTCCATCACTGATTTTACTGGAGGAATTTCTTTTGTTTTCTCAAATCGAATTTTCGCGTTTTCTTCATTTGTTACCCACTCAGTGAATTTTGTAGCTAAATCATTTTGTTTAGAGAAACTTGTTACATGCCATCCTTTTACCCCAACAAATGTTTTCATCGGTTGACCATTTGGTAATTTCGGCATTGGAGCAACACCATAATCAATTCCAGCCTTTTCCATTGCTTGGAATGCCCATGGACCATTCATAATAGATGCTGCTTTTCCTTCATTAAATAATCCATCTGCAGCTGAACCGCCAGATTCACCAATAATTCCTTTTGGTAATAATTTTTCTTTATACCATTTTTGAATATATTCAGCACCTTGTACTGCACCACTATTATTTAATCCAATATCTGTCGGAGTCAGTTTTCCATCTTTTTCACCAAATACATAACCGCCCATACCCGCCATAAATGCGTTAGCAAAATAGAAGTTATCTCCTAATGTTAAAAATCCGTACTTGTCATCTTTCGTAAAGTCTTTTGAGAAGTTATACAGCTCATCCATCGTTTCTGGTGCTTTTGGCATTAATTTTTTATTATAAATAAAGATTGGTGTTTCAATTGCTTTTGGTAAACCGTATAGTTTTCCGTCGTATGTTTGTGCCTTTATTGATAAATCTGTAAATTTATTTTTTACCGTATCATCCACTTTCACCTCTGAAAGTAGCCCTTCTGTTACCGCATTACCAATATGATCATGCGGTAATGTTACAACATCTGGTCCTGTACCAGCTGGACCGTCGAGACGAAGTTTTTCTATTTGTTTCGTCATCTGAACCTCTACAACTTTTACTTTCACATTATATTTCTTTTCAAAACTTTTCACTGCCGGCTCTAGACCAACACCTTTTTTCTCATCTTCCCAAACGAGAAGATCATAATCTTTCTTCTCGTTACTTGCTTCTTTTTTCCCTGAATCTTTCGGTCCACATGCAGATAACATACCGATTGACAATGCTGAAATCGTTAATAGTGATAATGCTTTCTTCATCCCAAAAACCTCCCTAAATTGTCTATGTACCTCTTTAATTGAAAACGTTTGCATTCCATAGTTTAATAAAAGCGCAAACAATATCATAATCTATGAAAACGTTTGCGCTATTTGTCTATCATTATACATCCTTTTATTCATTTTGCAAATATTAATTTTCAAAATAATCTTATCATACTCTTTATTCATTGACTTTACATAAAATGAATACTACTCTTATAAGCAATATTAAAGTTATGTGGAAGGCAATCGTTTGCAACATAATCTTTATTATTTCGTTTACGGGAACTATATGTATAGAGATATTAAAGGGGGATTTTCTATATGCTTAAAGAAGCGATCTATCATAGGCCAAAAGATAATTATGCATACGCTTACGATGAAAAAACAATTCACATCCGAATACACACAAAAAGAGATGATGTTCACAGCGCCGCTCTCATCTACGGTGATCCGTACGAATGGCAAGATGGGAAATGGATTACAGCGAGTACACCGATGAAAAAAACCGGATCTACTGAGTTATTTGATTATTGGTCGGTTTCAATCAAACCAAAATTTAAACGCTTACGTTATGGATTCGAATTAAAAAACGACGTAGAAACTCTTATTTATACAGAACGAGGATTTTTTTCTAATATTCCAAATGACGATGTCGGTAACTTTTTCTGCTTTCCATTCATTCATGCAAAAGACGTTTTCAGGGCACCATCCTGGATTAAAGACACAGTATGGTATCAAATTTTCCCAGAACGATTCGCTAACGGGGATAGCACATTAAATCCGGCAAACACCCTTCCTTGGAGCAGTGCAGAGCCAACTGCTACTAATTTTTTCGGAGGTGATTTTGCTGGTATTCTTCAAAATCTTGATTACCTTGTGAAGCTTGGAATCTCTGGCATTTATTTCACTCCTATTTTCAAAGCTCATTCGAATCATAAATATGACACAATTGATTACATGGAAATCGATCCACAATTCGGGACGAAAGAAACTTTCAAAGAGCTCATTGAAGCGTGTCATAAACGTGGTATAAAAGTAATGCTCGACGCTGTTTTTAATCATAGCGGATACTTCTTTGATAAATTTCAAGACGTGCTGGACCAAGGTGAGAATTCCGCCTATAAAGATTGGTTCCATATTCATGAGTTTCCAATTATAACCGAGCCACTTCCTAGCTATGATACTTTCGCATTTACACCATATATGCCTAAATTAAATACGGCACATCCAGATGTAAAAGAATATTTACTTGAAGTAGGTCGTTATTGGGTAAGGGAATTCCATATAGATGGTTGGCGCCTTGATGTGGCAAATGAAGTCGATCACAGTTTTTGGAGAGAATTCCGAAGTGAAATAAAAGCATTAAATCCTGAAGTATATATTTTAGGAGAAATTTGGCACGATGCACTCCCCTGGCTACAAGGTGACCAATTTGATGCTGTAATGAGCTATCCGGTTACAAACGCTCTACTTTCTTACTTTGCTAACGAGTCCATTAATTCAAGTGAATTTATGAAACAAATTACAGATTCTCTACATTTCTACTCTATGAATGTAAATGAAGCGGCATTTCATTTATTAGACAGCCATGACACACCTAGAATTTTAGCAACATGTAACGGGGATAAAAATAAGTTAAAGTTACTCTATGTATTTCACCTTTCTTTCATCGGTTCTCCTTGTATTTATTACGGCGATGAAATCGGTATGGATGGTGGAATGGACCCTGGCTGTCGCAAATGCATGATATGGGATAAAAAAGAACAAGACACTCTTTTATTTACACATATACAAAAATTAATTTCATTACGGAAACAATATAAATCATTTGGAGGACACGGTACTTTTCAATTCATTGAGGCAAATGATGAACATAATTATATTTCTTATACAAAAACATATGAAGATGAAACTATCTTTTTCGTTTTAAATCCTACTAACAGTGAAGTTACAACTTCACTCCCTCTTCGTATTACTGGGAAGAAAATAATTAACATTTATACAAATGAAGAATTTTCAGCGGAAGCAAATGTATTACAAGTTACACTTCCACCGTACGGATTCTCTATTTTAAAATGGTAATAGAAAAAGCCTTATGCCAGGGTGGCATAAGGCTTTTTCTTATTTCAATTTAAATACCATTGCTTCATATGGTCGTAACGTAATGTTTTCTATCGATACATTTTCTACGTCATAATTGTATATTAATAACTCTGATTCACTATAAATAATATCCTCAGGCAATTCAAATACACATTCATCTGCAGTGAAGTTTGCAATCACCAGAAGCTTTTCTTCTTCATATGTTCTTACATAAGCAAAAATAGAAGGGTTATTTTCTAGTATTAAATCATATGTTCCATACACAACTATTTCATTGTTTTTGCGTAACTCAATCAATTTTTTATAGTAATAAAAAATCGATTCTTCGTCTTGGATTGCATGTTTCACATTAATCTCTTTGTAGTTAGGGTTTACCGCAATCCAAGGCTCACCCGTTGTGAATCCAGCATGTTCTCTATCATCCCACTGCATCGGGGTTCTAGCATTATCTCGGCCCTTTATATATATAGACTGCATCACTTTATCTATATCTTCGCCGTGCTCTATAACTTTTTCTTTATACATATTTAATGTTTCAATATCTCGATATTCATCAATCGATTCAAATCGAACATTGGTCATTCCGATTTCTTCTCCTTGATAAATATATGGTGTCCCTTTCATCATATGAAGCACTGTCGCTAACATTTTTGCTGATTCAGTATGATAAGCTCCATCATTACCAAAACGAGATACAACGCGAGGCTGGTCATGGTTATTCCAATAAAGGCTATTCCAGCCTGTTTGTTCTAATGCTTTTTGCCACTTTGTTAAATTTTGTTTCAAAGTAATAAGTGAGCATGGTTTTACATCCCATTTCCCACCTTCTCCAGAATCTAAATCCATATGTTCAAATTGGAATACCATTTGCAGTTCTTTTCTAGCTTCTCCTGTATACAATTTAGCTTCTTCTGTCGTTACACCAGGCATTTCCCCAACCGTCATAATGTCATACTGAGACAATACGTCTTCATTCATTTCATGCAAATACTTATGAATGTTCGGACCGTTCATAAAATGTTTATGCCCTGAAACATATCCTTCTTCATCCGTTTCAACAGCTGGTAAGCCATCTTCTTTAGAAATAAAATTAATAACATCCATACGGAACCCATCAATTCCTTTTTCTAACCAAAACTTCATCATGTCATAAACATCTTGTCTTACCTTTTCATTATCCCAGTTTAAATCTGGCTGTTTTTTAGAAAACAGATGCAAATAATATTCATCTGTCATTTCATCATATTGCCATGCAGAGCCACTAAATGCTGCTCCCCAGTTATTCGGCTCGTTCCCTTCATTTCCAGGACGCCATATATAATAGTCTCTATATTTATTTTCTTTTGATTTACGTGATTCAATAAACCAATTATGTTCATCTGAAGTATGATTAACAACTAAGTCCATCATAAGTCTCATATTACGTTTATGCATTTCATGTAATAGTTCATCCCAGTCTTCCATTGTTCCGAACTCATTCATAATTTTACAATAATCACTTATATCGTAACCATTATCATCGTTTGGAGATTCATAGACTGGTGATAACCAAATTACATCAATACCTAGTTCTTTTAAGTAATCTAGCTTTGAAAGAATACCACGAAGATCCCCTATGCCATCACCGTTACTATCCATAAAACTACGAGGATAAATTTGATATACTACACTTTCTTTCCACCATTGTTTTTCCATTATGCTACCCCATTTCATCTATACTATTGATTCTTTTTTCTTTTTTTAAGGCGCAAACGTTTTCATTACTGAATGATAACAGATTCTATCCAAATTTAAAATAGCGCTTACAATATTTATTTTCTTTTTCTGATAAAACATGTGGAACTTATTATATATTCATAGGAATAATGAAAACGTTTTATTTTTTTATAGTGTTTTTATTTCTTTTTTGAATCTATTCGTTTATAATAAATTCAAAGAAAACGTTTGCATAAACTTTCTAGGGGGAAATATCATGGCAGAACTTAAATTAGAAAATATTTATAAAATATATGATAATAACGTAACAGCCGTAACAGATTTTAATTTACACATTCAAGATAAAGAATTTATCGTATTCGTTGGTCCTTCTGGCTGTGGAAAATCTACAACACTACGAATGGTAGCTGGACTTGAAGATATTTCAAAAGGAGAATTTTCAATTGATGGTAAGCTAATGAACGATGTTCCTCCAAAAGATCGAGATATCGCAATGGTCTTCCAAAACTACGCTCTTTATCCACATATGAGTGTGTATGATAATATGGCATTTGGATTAAAACTTCGAAAAATACCGAAAGATGAAATCGACCGTCGAGTGAAACATGCAGCTCAAATTTTAGGGCTTGAACAATATTTAGATAGAAAACCGAAAGCTTTATCAGGTGGACAACGCCAACGTGTCGCATTAGGTAGAGCGATTGTTCGAGACGCAAAAGTCTTCTTAATGGATGAACCATTATCAAACTTAGACGCTAAACTACGTGTTGCAATGCGATCAGAAATTTCTAAATTACACCACCGCCTTGGTACAACGACAATTTATGTAACACATGATCAAACTGAGGCAATGACAATGGCTTCCCGTCTTGTTGTTATGAAAGACGGAAAAATCCAACAAATTGGAACTCCAAAAGAAGTATATGAAACACCTGAAAATATTTTCGTTGGTGGTTTTATCGGTTCACCCGCAATGAATTTCTTCCGTGGAAAATTAACTGAAACCGATTTCGTTATAGACAGTTCACTAAAGATTAAAGTATCTGAAGGAAAAATGAAGTTATTACGCGAACAAGGCTATGTAAATAAAGAAATTGTTTTAGGTATTCGTCCAGAAGATATTCATGATGAACTATTATTTTTAGAAGCTTCACAATCTACTACTTTCACAACAAAAATTGAAGTTGCAGAGTTGTTAGGGGCTGAATCCATTTTATATATGAAACTTGGAAATCAAGATTTTGCAGCACGTGTTGATGCAAGACATATCTTTTCACCTGGTGACCAAATTAACCTTGCTTTTGATATGAATAAAGCACATTTCTTTGATAGTCAAACCGAACAACGTATTCGCTAAGTATACATGCAAATACAACACCTTCTTTTTTAGGTAGAAAAGAGAACCTAGCCATGCATAGAAACGGTCAAATTCTCTTCCTACCCCGTACCAAATTAAAACAAAGAAAATAGTGGGTACGAAATCACTTGTATTCTGTATAGTTTCTACTTATACGATAAGAAATTAGAATGGCTGAAAATACACACAAAAAAACCGTCCACATATATACTGAGGGCGGTTTTCCATTATTATACTAGGGCTTCTATTGTATGAAATGATTGTCCTCTCGTGCTAATAATACCGAAAACTGGTAAATCACTGAGCACCACTTCTTCTTGCTGTTTCATAAAAGATGACGTTAATTGTTTTATCTCTATCCAAACGTCATTAATACAAAGTGCATTGGAATCGTTCTCTTGTTGGCGAGAAAAAATAGAATCTATTTTATACAGACCAGCATTTTGAAAAAGCATATCAACACGACTATATGCCTCCATAGCAAAACTGATAACACGTTGCCAATCTCCTTGTTTTCCCATATCGTAGGATACAAAAAGTGCCTCTCCGCCTAGATTCGTAATTTCCTCAGCTGTTGCTTGTCCACTTTCTTGATCAATGTCCGTCACAATTACTTTTGCGCCTTGCTTAGCCAACAAAAGAGCTGTACTACGTCCAATACCGATGCCACCACCAGTTACAATGGCAACCTTTCCTGCAAGCTTCATTTTCATTACCCCTTCTATAAGTCTTACCGTCATTCAGTATACTCTTTTATTAGATTAATCCGCAAGCAGGAAAAGTTAACTCGACAACTTGTAAGCGATTACTTGTTTGTTTCTTTTTTTTTCTTACTATTATACTGATCGAAGGTTAAACCAATAAAAATAAGAATTCCCCAAAATATTAAGCTACCTCCAGTCATTGCAAATCCCCCTTTGTTATATAACGATATTATTTATATCCATTATACCATTATCTTAATTTTCAATCTATTCAAAACGGAAATAGGGTGTTTGAATTAGCTACCGCTTCTTTAAACATCCTTCAGTAATATGGAAGGTACTATATAGGAGATATCCTCCCTATATAATCAAATTTTTTACGAAATTAAAAATAAGACTTTTTATATACAAACAATAAAAAGTCTTATTTCATTAGTAGCACCTATAATTTAAATATTAATTATACAAGACTCATCACTTTCGTCTTTGCAATTAAATCATGGAAGCCACAATTATCTTTGCGGAATAACATCATATATACATTGCATATTAATGGAACTCCAAGTAATAATATGCTTGGTAATAATAATACCAAAAATCGTATTATTAATGTTTGTAACGTTAGTTTTTCACTTGTTAACGAGATTATTTTTGTTCTTGTTACCTTTTTACCAAGTGTAGAACCGTTCCAAAGAAAAGGTAACACAATAAAATTTATAGCCATTAATACAAAAACAAGTGTAAGGTCATATCTATAGTCACCTAAACTTATATTAAAACGATTGAAAATAGCACTATAGTTCCCGGTAATAATAGCTACTACTGCACCGTACGTAACTGAGATTAAAAACATGTCAATAAGGGAAGCACCTATGCGATTCATTACAAGCGCTGGACGATGCATCTTTAACTTCATTTTGTGTCGACTCCTTCATATCCTTCTTTACCCGTTTCATCGTACCACTTCTAAAAAACATTGTAAACTGGCGTTTCGCTTACTTTTCTTGTACAATGTGTTACAACAGCATTGTAAAGGAGGTTCCCATATTGAAAAGATGGATAATCCTATTTGCCGCACTCTTATTAACAGGTTGTACAGGCAATACAAACCATTTAACTTATACAATTAACGATGAATATGAACTCATACATACTTCTGGAGATGCATTTGAACTTTTCCCCTCTCAGGATGCTGTATATGCTACACAATACATCCCTGCAAAAATTACAGAAATTGCTTGGGACGATAAATACATTATCACAAAACAAATTGAGGAAAAATCAGATCCAAATAATCCTGACGCAGCAATTACAAATAAAAAAAGTGAACATTATTGGATTATCGATGTAAAGCATAATAAACGATTCGGTCCTTATAATGAAAAACAATTTAACGAGCAAAAAGATGCTTTTAAAATTACAGTACCTTTTCAAAGTGTAGATTCATATGTGAAAGAGCTAAAAAAACAGTCAGCATAACTTTTTATGCTGACTGTTTTCGTTTAAGTACACACCTTACTTAGAAAATGAGATATTGAAAGTTTGTGGCTCTTTAACAGCTTCATGAGTATCTCCCACTGCTAAATCATCTGTTGTAAACTTAATATCCTTTACCTTCTCTTTTCCATCATCGAGTATTAAACCGATAATTCCTTCTCGTGTCTCACCAGGCTTATAATCTTCCCTTGATACACTCTTTGTGCCTACAAGTGTGTCTTCTTCATTTAAAAAGTTTTGAGTCGCTACCTTAAAATGCTGTTTGTCATTAATAATAACATCATTCATAGAGAAGAATTGCATGTTCTTATTTCCACTATTCTCTACCTTATATGTAATTTCAACATACCGAATCGTATCGCTAATCTCTGTTCCACTTAACGATGCATATAATTCAGCGTCTTCTTGACTCACTTTATCTCCTAATCTACGCTTTACTTCTTCAGGAGTTAATGCAGTATACACTTTCAATGTATTTTTTGCATCTTTGCTCATTTGTGATAATGAGATAACTTTAACGTCTTGTACGTGAATTTTCATTGGGGCTACTTCAAATGTCTGATTCACAGAATGAATCTGTTCTAATTCAAATGTCCCCCACCCTTTTTCTTTCACTTTTTGTCCTACTTTTTTAAGCTCACGCCCACCATACTCTTTTGTTTCTGGAATAGATTCTTTCTTCTTAGGTTCTGCCTTCTTTTCTTCTTGATGGAAGCAACCACTTAACATAAGAAGAAAACTACATAAAACAAAAATACTTTTCCATGCTTTCATCATTTAATTTCTCCTAACACTATCATTCATTAAAATATATTAGTCCCTTGATTTGTAAACTATAGAAACAATAAGAAGTCCACAAAACGAACTTGTCAGTCCAGATACTATTATACCTCCTATTTGGAAAATATGAAAATAGGGGTCTAATAACGCGTGCACGATAAATATAATGGCCGCCACAACGATAGATGAAGCCCAATATTTCTTTTTTTCCGAAGTTAAACTAGTATCTTGATCAGTTTCCCTCCTATATTTCCATAGTACATATATTAGTAATAGTAGGCCAAAACATGTACTCCCATGCTGTAAAAATTTATACATCGGAATACTATATACTTCTTGCTGTAACAGCGGCATTTTCATAACAAAATAGCCTGTCTTATGGGTAAAAGCATCCCAAACGACATGCGTCACCATACCGAATAAAGCAGAATAGCAAAATACAAAAAAATCTTTCCAAGTATAAAGCCCCCACTTCTCATCTACTACATATTTATAGTAACTAGCAAAAGGCTTAGGTAAATGGGTTATAAATGGTCCTTTTAAAATACGATGATATGCATATGCTAATAAAAAAACGAGTGGTAAATTCAAATATAAGCAACCAGCCCATGTATGGCCAATAATACCGTATGGCCTAAAATGTAAAAAATATTCAAAATCAGGTGCCATACTACCTAATATAAGAGCCGTCACTGAAATATAACTAGAATGTTTCTTAGCAAAAGGGAGAACAGCTGCTGGATGCGCGAATGTAAATGGCATATTTTAACTCCTTTTCATATTTCCAATAGAATACATATTATCATAACGATATGAACAATCTCTATGCAATATTTATTTTCACATTGGAATATGATAGTTTAAATGTTATAATCCACATGAAATATTCAGAAAACAAGGGAGGATCACGTGTCGTTAACACTTGTCTTTTTTCTTGTTCTTTCTTTTCTTTTACTAAGTACGTACAATAGGATTTTTTCGCGGGCTAATAATCAGTGGGGGATGAACAAAACCCCCACTGATTATAGTTTCACTTTATTAGCAAGCTTTCTTACACTTGTATTCGCTGCTTTTTTAGAAACAAAATCCCTTATGAATTGAGGTTTATATATTGATTGACGTACCCTTTTTAAAAAGTGTCACATTAAAAAAAGAACATATCCCTAGCTTTTCCGCATATCCTTACTGCTTACCGGCTATACGAACATTACAATCACTCCTTTTCCATCCGAATGTAACATTCATTATTGGAGAAAACGGAACGGGTAAATCAACATTACTCGAAGCGATTGCAGTTGCTTTAGGTTTTAATGCAGAAGGTGGAACGAAGAACTTCCATTTTAACACGTACGATTCACACTCATCTTTACATAAATACATTCGAATTTCAAAAAGTTTTAATACCCCAAAAGACGGCTTTTTTCTACGTGCTGAATCATTTTATAACGTTGCTTCTTACATTGATGAAATAGATGCTATAAAATCTTATGGTGGTATCTCACTACACAAACAATCACACGGCGAATCATTCTTCTCATTATTTATGAACCGCTTTTCAGGACAAGGTTTATACATTTTAGATGAGCCTGAGGCAGCTTTATCACCGATGAGGCAACTTTCAATGCTCATTCGCATGCACGAGCTAGCTGAACAAGGTTCACAATTTGTTATCGCAACGCATTCTCCCATTTTAATGGCTTATCCTGAATCTACTATATACTCTTTAACTCAAGAAGGGATTCACGAATCGACATTAGCAGAAACAGAGCATTATCAAACGACGAAACTTTTCTTTGAAAATCGCGATCGATTATTTCATCACTTATTTGAGTCATAAAAAAAGAGGCAGCAATCGCTGCCTCTTTTTTATAATGCTTCTATAAATAAAGCTACTCCAATACCGCCTCCAACGCATAGAGAGGCAATACCTTTCTCTAATCCACGTCTTTTTAATTCGTGAATTAAACTCACCGTAATACGAGCTCCTGTACAACCGATTGGATGTCCAAGTCCTACACCACTACCGTTTACATTCACTTTCTCACGGTCTAACCCTAACTCTTTCTCTACAGCTAGGTATTGTGCAGCGAAAGCTTCATTGATTTCAAGTAAATCTGCATCTTCTAATGACCAATCTACTTTTTCTAACCCTTTGCGAATTGCTGGTGCTGGTCCAATACCCATAATTTTCGGATCTACACCTGCTACTGAATATCCAACAATTCGAGCTAACGGTTGTAAACCTTTTTCTTTCGCCTTTTCTTCACTCATTAATACTAAAACGGCACTTCCGTCATTAAGACCAGATGAATTCCCTGCAGTTACTGATCCATCTTTACGGAAAGCTGGTTTTAATCCCGCTAACTTTTCAGCTGTAATATCTGCACGTGGATGTTCATCCTTCGAAAATATAACTTCTTTTCTACGTTCTTTTATCGAAATAGGAACAATTTGATCGTCAAAGTATCCAGACTCAATCGCTTGCAACGCTAATGCATGGCTACGAAGCGCAACTTCATCTTGTTCCTCTCTTGTAATTTCATATTGTTCAACTAAATTTTCCGCTGTTTCACCCATCATAATATGGTGAATCGGATCTTCTAAAACTTCCCACACCGTATCACGAATTTCTCCGTGCTGTAGACGTTGTCCCCAGCGGTGTTGTTTTAATGCATAAGGGCTCGAGCTCATTGCCTCTACTCCACCTGCAACAACAATATCACTTACACCTAATTGAATTTGCATTGCAGCAGACATAATTGCTTGCATACCTGAAGAACATTGACGTTGAATTGTATAACCAGTAACTGTGTCAGGAAATCCTGCCGCTAATGCAGCTGTTCTTGCCGTATTTGCTTCATCAGTTCTTTGAATACAATGACCTAAAATTACTTCATCAACTTCATGTGGCTCTACTCCGCCTCTTTTTACAGCTTCCTGAAGTACAGGAACAGCTAATTCTACTGGTGTTATATTTTTTAGTGCTCCTCCGAAAGTTCCAATTGGTGAACGAACTGCAGCTGTAATGACAACATTATGCATTTTGTACTTGCCCCTCTCTTATGTAACCTAGTAAGTTTTTAGGTGAAATTCCATAAGTTGTATGTCTACAATTATCATACTATAAACATACCAAAAAATCAAAATATTTAATATAATAAAAATAGAAGGAATTAACCTTCTATTCTGTCAATGCATATAAGAATTTTTGTAATATCTTCTCTGTCGTTTCATTCAATTTCGGTAACTTGTCTACTGGAAAATATTGAAGTTGTAACCCTTCATGATCGAGCTTTAATTCTCCGCTTACATGATGTGCCTGATACAGATGAATCACATTAAAAATTTCATCTCCATTTGGATAACGGAAATAAACTTCCTTTCCTGAAAGAACACCAAGAAATTGCATTATTTTTGCACTTAGCCCCGTCTCCTCGAATAATTCTCTACGAGCAGTTTCTTCTGTCGTTTCTCCCAGTTCCATTGCCCCGCCAGGCACACCCCAATCATATGTATCTGAACGATATTGAAGCAATACTTCTTGATTATCATTTAATATAATAATTGCTGATCCTACTAAAATAAGTGGTCTCGTACCAACTACTTTGCGTAACTCTTCAATATACCCCAATATGTAAACTCCCCTTTCCTCACCCTTCCTTATCATAACAAAATTCTCTTCCTTTTGTTGCTGTAATTTTCAATAAAAAAAGGAAGCTTCCGCTTCCTTTTTTTACCGTTATCCCGCTATTTGCGGGCAGTAAGACCCCTACCTCAAAATCCAGCGAAAGTAAAGAAGTTAGGAGGGGAATCAACTGCCCGTAAAAGCCCGATTGGTGAGGGCTAATAATCAGCGGGGGATGAACCCCCCCCACTGATTAAAGTTTCACTTTATTTCTTAAAGCTTTCGTATTTTACAGCTTCAAAAGCTTCTTCAATTTCCTCATTGCTATAATGGACATATGTAAAACGCCCTAATTCTACTAATCTAGCTATTTCTTGTAACGCTTTATACTGATCATATGTTTCTTCAATTGTAATATGTACATAAAACTTCATTAATGGATGTTCATATAAAGGTTCTCCCACCTCTACATATACACCTTCAACCCCTTGCACAACTCTTACATAGCTCGCAAATTGATACAGAGCTTCTCTGTCTGAAACGATTTTTAATGTATACATATATTCTCCCCCTTTTCTTTACTATATCAAAAAGATGACCATACTACGTTATAGAACTATGAAATTTTTTCGACTTGTAGTCTATATATTCGTGTAATAAACAAGGCGTTTATCCATACATAGGACCTTTTCCCCACATATATTATAGAAAGAATTTTTTCCTTTGAGGTGTTCCTTATGGATTCATACATTAATATATGTGTTTGCATTACTCCAGGCGCCGATATTTCTGACGACCGTATTGCAAAAGATTTAGCAGTTGCAGAATCAATTTGGCATCCCATTACATTTCAAATTAAAGAAGTAATTGTACTAAACGAGCTTTTCCGTTTTTCTAATCGGGAAATTAGTTATAAAAACTCCATTCAAAGTCAGGAAAAATTATCATCCTTTTTTCAAACTTGTGTTAACGAAGCTCCTGAATGTGACCTTTATATTTGTTATATTGGCAGTGATTATTTCAAAGAAACCGCAGTAATCGCTTGCGCTTACTCTCTAGCGAAACAACAACAACTTACTGGTTACATCGTTCTAACAAACTCAGCTGCTCCAATGAAAAATATATACACCCTCGCTCACGAAATTGGTCATATTTTATTCACAAGACGAATTCATGGAAAACTTACGCACGCAGATCCCCACTCTCCAACCGGTTCTGAACATCACCATTCACCATCGAACCTTATGTACCCTATAGTCCCTAGCCCTAATAAAGTTCACATCAATTCATTATTAACAAATGAACAAAAAGCGCTCTCTTTACAAAGTCCCTTATTACAAAGAAAAAAACAGTAACGATATTGTTACTGTTTAAAACAATATATTCCAATCAACAAACCAAATACCGGCTGCGAGAAATAAAAACATACAACTAAAAGTAAATGTAATCCCTCTAAAAATCCCAATATAATATTTCTTTGGAAATACTTTTTTGCATATCCAAAGCAGCCCTTTTCCTATTAAACCAAAAAACAAAACATATCCTGATGTATCATCTAATAAAGTATTAAAATATTCATCATGTATTCTTTTGGTGAAAGCAGTATAGATCCCTAAAATTGCTAATCCTAGAAACATAATAGTTAATATACATATAAATATATTTTGCATATTTGTACCCCACTTAATAGAAAATTCCGTTTGCTAATTATTTGCTCGTTACTTTCGTATCGTACAGCTAGTTTATACTTTTTCGCTCTTCAATTTTTAAATACCATCGCATTAATCCATATATACTTCCATACATAAGTAAAATCTTTGCAATTCCCCAAAATACATTTCTTTCTTCTAAGTCTTTAAATATAAACATAATTGCCAAAGGAACAATTAGCACCAAAACGCCCATCCAACCAAGAACATACACTTCTCCAATGAAAAGTAATAAAAAGATACTTGCTGCTAATATATATGTTTGTATTGTCGACAATTGCAAAATAGGTGTACCGTACCATTTATCAATAAACATCAATAATACTAATAATAAGATAGGAACCATTACTATTACGTAAATAATCCCAAACTCTACAAACTTATTTTTAAAAGAAGACATTCTAAAGGCAACAATTGTTCCAATAATCGTAATGATTAAGACGATAGGATAGCCAATTAACTGTATATTTGTTAGCGTAAATTGCTGATTCGGATTATTAAACAAAATATGTGTTAATATCCAGTACCCGCCAACCCCAATTATCATCGCAAGAATACTCTTTATAATCCCGCTTTTATCCTTCTCCATCTCTTTCGCCAATTCTTCCGCATACGCTTTTGGCGAATCACCAAATATATCACTTACTGTCTTTCCTTTTTTCTCACCTTCTATTAAATGTAGCTCTGCATCTTCTAGAAATGCATCCACATCTTCTACTTTAATTCCCTTCGTTATTAAATACAATTTCGTATCGATTAGAAACTTTTCCCCTTCTTTAGAAACTTGCATTATAACCCCTCCCTTATTTAATCGTTTCTCTTCTATTCGCCTTCATCATAATTTCAACGAAAATTAAAATAAACAAACTTCCGTATAAACATATAATTTGAAATAACATTGGCATAAGATCTTCCGATGTAAATGTTTTAAACACTAACATAATCGAAAGTGGAATAATTAAATATAAGTTTTTAAACCATCCTTCAAAATATATATTTATAGCTACCGTGAGGATAAAGATCCCTCCAGCTAATATATAACTTTGGACTAGAGTCAACGTAAACATCGTTGTAGGATATATCACATCTAAAATCGTAACAGCTCCTAATAAAAACATTGGCGCAATCATGACTAAAAACCACATGGAAAACCACGTTTTTGTAAAACTTGTTACAAATGTCATTTTACGAAGCAAAAAATTAGGACCCATAACAGCTAAAATCAATGTAAAACTATAGCCAATACACTGAATAAGCGAAATCTGTAAAATCCCATTATTAACTATTAAAATAGAAGCAATAATCCAAAACGAAACGATATTCATTACCGTAAACCCAATTTGCTTCCACGTTTCCTTTCTATCCCTTTCCATCACTTTTACAAGTTCATTCGCGTATTCTTTCGGTGAACTTCCGAAAATATCTTCTACACTTTTCCCTTCACTCTCACCTTCTATTAAATGCAACTCTGCATCTTCTAAAAAGCTTTCAATATCGCTTTCTTTCACACTCTTTGCAGTTAAAAATAATCTCATATCCAATAAAAAATTGCGTGCTTCATTTGATAGCATTATTTTTTTCTTCCCTTCCCTTCAAGTAGACGCTCTACACTACTTTGCATCGCTTCCCAGCGATCCATAAATTCATCCAGTGCTTCCTCGCCTTTTTCTGTTAATGTATAATATTTTCGCTTTGGACCAGATGGAGATTCCTTCATTACACTTGTTATTAATCCTTCCTTTTGCATTCGTATTAATAACGGATAAATACTTCCCTCACTCGCCATTGTGAAACCATATTTCGCTAATTTTTCACTCATTTCATAACCATATATTTCACCTTCAGAAATAATAGCAAGTAAGCAACCTTCTAAAATCCCTTTTAGCATTTGACTTGTCGACATATTTCAAATCCTCCCACTATCTTGTTTTACAAGATAGATAAGCGTAAGTATCTTGCTTTACAAAATAGTATAGCAGAGACTATTTTGTAAAACAAGATAGCTAAATATATTTTTCCAAATGTTTGCAGGAATTTCATTATCACCTCTCTAAATAGAGCAATAAGAGAACTTTTATTATGAAGGAGTGTTTTTCATCATGGTTACAAATCGAGTTGTCTTTTTAACAGGTGCTGCGAGCGGTATTGGTTATGAAATGGGAAGTGCTTTCGCAAAAGAAGGTGCTAAAGTTGTCATTAGTGATCGTCTTGAAGATCGTGCAAAAGAAGCTGCTGAACAATTGCAAAAAGAAGGCTATCAAGCTATCGGTTTAAAATGTGACGTTACAGCTGAAGAAGAAATTGCAGCAGCAATTTCTCAAACAGTTACTCACTTCGGTTCATTAGACGTATTAATTAACAACGCAGGAATGCAACACGTCTCACCAATTGAAGATTTTCCAACGGATAAGTTCGAACTTCTTATTAAAATTATGCAAATTGCTCCATTTATTGCAACCAAGCTTGCCTTTCCTATTATGAAGAAACAACAGTATGGACGAATTATTAATATCGCTTCTATTAACGGCCTTGTCGGATTTGCTGGAAAAGCTGCTTATAATAGTGCGAAACATGGTGTAATCGGATTAACAAAAGTGGCTGCTTTAGAGGGAGCAACTCATGGAATTACTGTAAACGCTCTTTGTCCCGGATATGTTGATACTCCCCTTGTACGAAATCAACTACAAGATTTAGCAACTACACGAAATGTACCACTTGAAAATGTTTTAGAAGATGTTATTTATCCTCTTGTACCGCAGAAGCGCTTGTTGCAAGTACAAGAAATTGCAGATTATGCTATGTTTTTAGCAAGTGAAAAGGCAAAAGGCATAACTGGTCAAGCTGTTGTTATCGATGGTGGATATACTGTTCAATAAAGTGAAACTTTAATCAGTGGGGGTTTTGTTCATCCCCCACTGATTATTAGCCTTCACCAATCGGGCTTTTACGGGCAGTTAATCTCCGACCTAACTTCTTTGCTCCAACCAAATTTTGAGGTGGGAGTTTTACTGCCCGTTAATGCGGGATAAAAAATAAAGTTTGCTCACGAAGAGCAAACTTTATTTTACTTTCTATCGCGAGGATCTTCATACTTTAGTAATTGTTGAGGGAGTTTCTCAATTGCAACAATTACTCCGTCTAATTTACTTTCAATGCGATGTAGTAAATATAACGTTACAACAATTGGAAACCCCACATTACCTATCATCCTGATCCACTCTTCCATCTTTCTCTCCTCCCTTCATTACATAAATAAGAGGAAAAGAGAATCTTAGGCATAAAAAAACAAGCTATTTGTGAAGTGACCCCTAAAAGTTAGACACGGTTATTTCATTAGGCAGCTTGATAAAAGTGAGTCCGGTATTGTACCGGGCTCATTTTTAATTTTGCCTTTATCCGTTTCGTATTATAATAATCTATATATTTTTCTAATTCTATTTTAAAATGCTCTACACTTTCAAACTCTTTTATGTAGAGGAATTCCGACTTCATGATCCCAAAGAAATTCTCCATTACTGCGTTGTCATAACAGTTTCCTTTTCGAGACATACTCTGCACAATACCTCTTGATTCAAGTGTACGGACATATTGTTTCATTTGATAATGCCACCCTTGATCTGAATGTATCAATAGTTGGTGATTTTCAGGTAAACGTTCTAATGCTTTCTCTAACATTTCTGAAACAAGTGAATACGTCGGTCTAGAGCCAATTGTATATGTAATAATTTCACCATTATACAAGTCTAATACAGGTGATAAATAAAGTTTCTCTCCAAACAATTTAAACTCTGTGATGTCTGTTACCCATTTTTGATTCGGTGCATCTGCATGAAAACTGCGCGCTAAAATATTTGGTGCAATTTTACCGAATTTCCCCTTATAAGACTTATATTTTTTCATACGCACAACACACTTTAATCCAAGCTCTTTCATAATGCGCTGAACCTTCTTGTGATTTACTTTCTGACCACGATTCGATTCGTCAACTCATCACGAATGCGACGGTAGCCATAACGACCTTCATTTTCCTCATAAATCGCTTTAATTTCGGCTTTCAAATCGGCATCTAAATCCGGACGATTCATTTTCTTTACTAAATCATAATACGTGCTTCGTGGAATATCAGCTAGCTCCACGAGTGCCTTCACCGAATATTTATGCCTTAATTCATAGACTACTTGCGCTTTGTCTTGTTTAGTGACTTTTCCTTGTTTTGAACTAAGGCATTCAACTTTTTTAAGTACTCATTTTCCATTTCAAGCTGTTTAATACGTGCTTCAAGTGCTTCGACTGAACCTTCAACTGGTGCTTGTTTTGATTGTTTATTTGACTCTTTTTTCATGGATGGACGCCCCTTTTTCTTTGATTGAAGGGCATCGATTCCTTGTGTTTCGAGTTGTTTTTTCCAAACAATAATCGTTGAAGGGGCAGGAATGTTAAAGATAGCTGCCGTTTCAAATAAGGACGTACCGTTTTCAATCATATAATTTAGTACGTCTAGTTTAAATTGTTGTGTGTAATTTGTATACCGTTTTAGAAAAGCTTCCACACCATTTTGCTTATATTGGTTTACCCAATTCAAAATTACTGTGTCCCTTATACCGATCGCTTTACCAATTTCTCGATAACTTTCATTTCCGTTCAAATAACGTAGAACGATATGTATTTTTTCATCAGCTGTAAATTTAGCCATAGAAAAACTGCACCTCCAATTGTTAGACTGTGTCTAACAATTGGGGTGCAGTTCATTTGTGATTAGCTTGTTTTTTCAAATAATGATGTAATTTCTTGCTTATAATCTCCACGTAAAATACCTTTCTCAGTTATAATTCCTGTAATTAATCCATGCGGTGTTACGTCAAATGCAGGGTTAAATACAGGCGTTCCAAGTGGCGCCACTTGTTTCCCAAAAATTTTCGTAACTTCTGTTTCATCTCTTTCTTCAATGACAATTTCAGCACCTGTTTGTTTCGTAGTATCAAATGTAGATAACGGTGCTGCAACGTAAAATGGGATACCGAAATACTTTGCTAATATAGCTAAATTTAATGTTCCTATTTTATTAGCAGTATCACCGTTTTCAACGATTCGATCTGCTCCTACAATAATTGCATTAATTTCTTTCGTTCGAATTGCATGTGCTGCAGTATTATCCTTAATAAGCGTTACATCAATGTCTGCTTGCTTCAATTCCCATGTCGTTAAGCGACCACCTTGTAAAACCGGTCTCGTTTCACACGCATACGCATGTAAACGTACACCCTTCTCTTTCCCAATATAAAATGGGGCTAATGCTGTTCCATATCTAGCAGTTGCAATACTTCCAGCGTTACAAATTGTTAAAATTTTATCACCGTCTTTAAAACATGTTAAAGCATGTTCTCCAATACTTCGGCACACCACTTCATCCTCTTGCTGAATACGAAGTGCTTCCTCTTCTAATATTTTTTGTGCTTCTTTTATTGTAGAAATCCCTCGTATAGCTTCTCTCATGCGATCAATTGCCCAAAATAAATTGACTGCCGTCGGACGTGATGTCCCTAAATAGTTACAATCTCTATTAAACTTCTTTTGAAATTCATCGATATTTGTAGCATCATATTTCTTTGCCGCAAGCGCCAAACCAAACGCAGCTACAATTCCAATTGCAGGTGCTCCGCGTACTTCTAACATAATGATACTTTTCCATACATCTTCAACATTCGTTAATGTTTTGTATTCAGTGACATGCGGCAACTTTGTTTGGTTTAATAACGCGATGGTATCTCCTTTCCAACTTACAGATCTCGGAATAGTAATGATTGTACTCATGCCTTTACGCCTCCTGAAATTGTATGTTGAAATAATGTTCGGAACAGTTGTATATCTGCGCTCTTTGATTCATATTTTAATAGTTCTTTCCCTAAATAAAGTGCTTGTTTTTTAGCTTGAATTCTTCTTTCTTTATCTGCTATTTCATCTAAATCTGCCACGTGTGCTAGACCAATTGTTCTACGAATAAGTTCACATCCAGCAAATCCAACAATATCACTAAAAATATTTTGCAAAATAATTGGTAACCATTGTTTCTCTTTCGTATATACTTCTACACCTTCTCCAATCCATAGCTTTGTAAAAGCTTCTACAAAATAACTCCATGTTTTCTCGATATGGAAAAATAGCACACTTCTTTTTTCCTCTTCACGCGATAACGCATTTAATAATAAATTTGCAATAAATTGACCAAGATCAAATCCAAATGGACCGTACGTTGCAAATTCTGGATCAATTACTTTTGTTTCAGAAGGCGATGAAAATATACTACCAGTATGTAAATCCCCATGAATGAGCGCTTCTTTTCTCGTTAAAAACTTATACTTATACTGCGCTACTTTTAATTTTAAATTTTTGTCACTCCACAGTTCATCAACCGCTAGTTGTAACTCTGGCTCATAATCATTCGTATCATAATGACTAAACGGATCTGTAAACACTAAATCTTCTGTGATTTTACTAAGATCTGGATTAACAAATTCACTATCTAACACTCTTTTCTCTTCTGAACGTACGCCGAAATCTGAAGTATAAAATAAAACATGTGCTAAAAAGCGACCAATATGCTGGGATAAAAGAGGATATTCTTCTCCTTCTATTAATCCTTTTCTTGTAATCGTTAGTCTTGATAAATCTTCCATTACTGTCACTGCTAACTCCTCATTATGACTATATACTTTTGGAACGTATTCCGGTACATACTTCGCGAAAATTTGCAGTGCTTTACTTTCAATCGTTGCTCTTTTTATTGACAATGGCCAGCTCTCACCAACTACTTTCGCATATGGAAGTGCTTGTTTAATTATAATTGTCTTCTCTCCATCATCTAATTTGAATACGTAATTTAAATTGCCATCTCCAATTTCATGGCAAACTACATTTGCTTTCTTTTCAAAGTATCCATGTTCTTTTGCATAGTGTACAGCTGTTACTTCTGTTAATGAATAATATCCCATCTTCTTCTCCCCCTTTTAATTCAGAGGTTTTTCTAGCACAGAAAAACCTCTTCCCACAAAGAAAGAGGTTTGAAGTTTATCTTCTCCCCTCTTATCTGCCAGAAAGTTTACTTTCTGCTGGAATTAGCACCGTGCCTTTTGACGTCATAAACGCCCCATTTCACAATGGTATTGCGGTCGGTTGCTGGGCTTCATCGGGCCAAATCCCTCCACCTGCTCTTGATAAGAGTTGTATAATTTTTTGAATTTTTAACTTTATGATGAAGACTATACCAAGAATAAAAATCACTTGTCAACATTTTATTTGTATAATTCTGGACGACGATCTGCAAAAACTGGGATTCCTTTGCGAACCTCTTTAATTTTCTCGAATTTCAGCTCTCCAAATAAAATAAATTCCTCTTCATTTGCCTCTACTACAACTTCACCCCAAGGATCGACAATTAAAGAATGACCTGCAAACTCATTGTTCGGATCCTTTCCTGCTCTATTACATGCTACAACATAACACTGGTTTTCAACTGCTCTCGCCTGTAAAAGCAAACGCCAATGCGCTAAACGTACTAATGGCCATTCTGCTACAACAAATAAAACTTTTGCACCTTTAGCAGTATGAACACGCATCCACTCCGGAAAACGAATATCATAGCAAATTGTGCCAGCGCACTCTACATCATCTAGCTTAAATTCACCTGTCTCATTACCAGCTACTAAATATTTATGTTCATCCATAAGCTGAAATAAATGTACTTTACTATATTCATTGACTAGATTCCCTTCATTGTTTACAACATACATTGTATTTGTAACACCTTGCTCTGTTTGCTTCGCTATGGAACCACCAACAATATGTACACCATATTGTTTCGACCACTCTTTCAACTTTTCTTTCGTTTCCAATCCATCCCTATCTGCAATTTCAGAAAGTCTTGTTAAATCATATCCTGTTGTCCATAATTCTGGTAAGACGATAACATCTGGTCTTTCCTTCATCGCTTCGCTTATTTTATTTTTAGCGTTCTCAATATTTTTTTCTACATCACCAAAGACAATATCCATTTGAATACATGCGACTTTCATTTTGTCCGCCCCATTCCTAATTTTTTCTTTACAAAATACTGGAAAGATTATATCATTTGTCACTAGAATTGTAACAACTTTCAAAAGAGGTGAAAAGTATGAAAAATTTTCAACCTTCCGAAGTAGTAACATCATTGCCGACACAATTTTTCGCTTCACTTGTTGCAAAAGTTAACAAAGTCGTTGCAGCTGGTCACGATGTTATTAATCTAGGTCAAGGTAATCCAGATCAACCAACACCACAGCATATCGTAAAAGCTTTACAAGATGCTGCTGAAAAGGCCATTCATCATAAATATCCGCCATTTCGCGGACATGAAAGCTTAAAAGAAGCCGTGGCAACATTCTATCAACGTGAATATGATGTAGTAGTAAATCCAAAAACTGAAGTTGCTATTTTGTTTGGTGGAAAGGCTGGATTAGTAGAATTACCAATTTGTTTTACAAACCCTGGTGATACCATTCTCGTTCCAGATCCAGGCTATCCAGATTATTTATCCGGAGTTGCTTTAGCAAAAGCGCACTTTGAAACAATGCCGCTTATTGCAGAAAATAATTTTTTACCAGATTATACAAAAATTGATGACTCTATTGCCAAGAAATCCAAGTTAATGTTTTTAAACTATCCTAATAATCCTACCGGTGCTACTGCATCAAAAGAATTCTTTGATGAAACCATTCATTTTGCTAGTAAACATAATATATTAGTTGTTCATGATTTTGCTTACGGTGCTATCGGATTTGATGGTCAAAAGCCTGTTAGTTTCTTGCAAGCAGACGGCGCCAAAGATACAGGAATTGAAATTTACACTTTATCAAAAACTTTCAATATGGCTGGCTGGCGTATTGCTTTTGCAGTGGGGAATGAAAGTGTCATCGAAACAATTAACCTATTGCAAGATCATATGTATGTTAGTATTTTTGGCGCAGTTCAAGATGCTGCCCGCGAAGCACTATTAGGCTCGCAGTCTTGTGTGGTAGATCTTGTTAATAGTTATGAATCTCGGAGAAATGCTCTTATTTCAGCTTGTCACTCAATTGGTTGGAATGTAGATATTCCAACCGGATCATTCTTTGCATGGCTTCCTGTACCAGAAGGATATACATCTGAGCAATTTTCTGATATTTTGCTAGAAAAAGCACACGTTGCAGTTGCTCCTGGTGTTGGATTTGGTGAGCACGGCGAAGGGTATGTTCGTGTTGGTCTCTTGCATACAGAAGATAGATTACGAGAAGCAATTAATCGAATTGATAAATTAAATTTTTTCAAAAAGTCATTGACAACATAAAAAATATCTGACAAAATTCAGTTATCTTAAAAATTTAAACATTTCTAAATACTTCTTATCAAGAGCAGGTGGAGGGACGAGCCCGACGAAACCCGGCAACCGATCTACAATTGTAGACACGGTGCTAATTCTCGCAGCGTTACGCTGACAGATAAGGAGCTGGTTGTAAAAAAACCTCTCCTTAGCTGAGAGGTTTTTTTATTTAACTAGGAGGTTATAACAATGAGCGGAATTATAGCGACATATTTAATCCACGATGATTCTCACAACTTAGAAAAGAAAGCAGAACAAATTGCAATTGGTTTAACAATTGGCTCGTGGACTCATTTACCACACTTATTACAAGAACAATTAAAACAACATAAAGGCAATGTCATTCATATTGAAGAGTTAGACGAACAAGAACATATTAACTCTTATCTTGGCAAAAGAGTATCACGTGGAATCATTAAAATTCATTATCCATCGCTGAACTTCAGCCCAGACTTACCAGCCATTTTGACAACAACATTTGGAAAACTTTCGTTAGATGGGGAAATTAAACTAATTGATTTAACATTCTCAGACGAATTAAAGAAACAGTTCCCTGGACCGAAATTTGGAATTGAAGGTATCCGAAACCTTTTACAAGTTCAAGATCGCCCTCTTCTAATGAGTATTTTCAAAGGGATGATAGGACGGAATATTGGATATTTAAAAACTCAACTACGCGATCAGGCAATTGGAGGCGTAGATATTGTAAAAGATGATGAAATTTTATTCGAAAACTCATTAACACCACTTACAAAAAGAATTGAATCTGGGAAAGAAGTTTTACAATCTGTATACGAAACCTACGGACATAAAACTTTATACGCAGTAAATTTAACAGGGCGAACTTATGATTTAAAAGAGAACGCGAAACGTGCGGTGTTAGCTGGAGCAGACATTCTTTTATTTAATGTATTTTCTTATGGATTAGATGTACTGCAATCACTTGTAGAAGACGAGGAAATTCCAATTCCTATTATGGCACACCCTGCTGTAAGTGGCGCATATTCGTCATCGAAACTATACGGGTTCTCTTCTCCATTACTACTTGGAAAGTTACTACGTTACGCTGGTGCTGATTTCTCTTTATTCCCATCACCATACGGCAACGTTGCATTAGAAAAAGAGGAAGCTCTTCTCATTACAGAAGCATTAACTGAGGAAGACCACTATTTCAAGAAAAGTTTTTCTGTTCCATCTGCTGGAATTCATCCTGGTTTCGTTCCCTTTATTCTACGAGATTTTGGTAAGGATGTTGTTATTAATGCCGGCGGCGGGATTCATGGGCATCCAAATGGAGCTCAAGGTGGTGGCAAAGCTTTCCGTACTGCAATTGAAGCTACTTTACAAGGTAAACCACTCCATGAAGTGGATGAAATAAATTTGCATAGCGCACTACAAATATGGGGAAATCCTTCTCATGAGGTGAAATTATGAGTATTCAAGTATTTTGTGATTTCGATGGTACGATTACAAATAACGATAATATCATGTCCATTATGGAAAAATTCGCACCACCAGAAGCAGAGGAGATAAAGCAAAAAATTTTATCGCAAGAACTTTCTATTCAAGAAGGTGTTTCTCAATTATTTCGATTAATACCTATTAATCTACACGATGATATTATTCAGTTTTTACAAGAAACTGCTGAAATCCGTACAGGTTTTCATGAATTCATACAATTTATTAATGAAAATAACATTTCCTTTTACGTTATATCAGGTGGAATGGATTTCTTCGTCTATCCACTCTTACAAGAAATAATCCCTAAAGAACAAATTTATTGTAATGCAACTGACTTTTCAGGAGAATTTGTTGAAGTTAAATGGCCGCACCCTTGTGACGAGCAATGTCAGCATAGTTGCGGTCTCTGTAAATCATCATTAATTCGTAAACTAAGCTCTAAAGATGATTTTCATATTGTGATAGGAGATTCCATTACTGATTTACAAGCAGCAAAACAAGCAGATAAAGTATTTGCCCGTGACTTCCTTATTACAAAATGTGAAGAAAATCATATTGCTTATACATCCTTTAACACATTTCACGATATTCAAGTCGAATTACAACATTTGTTGGAGGTGAAATCATGAAACAACTTTTTCGTCAATGGTATGACTTAAGTGAAATAAAAAAAGAATTAACAACTCGGAATTGGTTTCCAGCAACAAGTGGAAATATTTCTATAAAAGTCAGTCATGATCCCCTTACTTTTCTTATTACAGCAAGTGGCAAAGATAAAACAAAAACCACTCCAGATGATTTTCTATTAGTAAATCATCAAGGAGTTCCCGTTTTAGAAACTGAGTTAAGCCCTTCAGCAGAAACAATATTGCATACACATATTTATAACAGCACGAATGCCGGGTGCGTACTTCATGTTCATACAACTGATAATAATGTCATCACAAATTTGTATAGCGATAAAGTCACTCTTCAAAATCAAGAGATTATTAAAGCTCTTGATATTTGGGAAGAAGGTGCAACGATTAACATTCCTATTATCGAAAATGATGCTCATATCCCAACGCTTGGAGAGAAATTTCGAAAGCATATACAAGGAGATTCAGGAGCAGTATTAATTCGAAATCATGGCATTACCGTATGGGGCCGTGATAGCTTTGATGCAAAAAAAAGATTAGAAGCTTATGAGTTTTTATTCCAATTTCATATAAAATTATTATCAATTCAAGGAGGCGTTTCTAATGGCGCAAATTCGTATTCATGAGGAAAATATTCGTATTGAAAATGAAGTAGAAGTATCAAACTTTCTACAAGGAGAAGATGTTTTATATGAGAAATGGAATATTTCTAAACTTCCTACTCATTTAAAAGAAAATTACTCCTTAACAGATGAAAACAAAGCTGAAATATTAACGTTGTTTTCAAAAGAAATTGCTGATGTTTCAGAGCGCAGAGGTTATAAAGCATATGATGTGATTTCACTTTCAAATAGCACACCTAACCTTGACGAGTTATTAATTAATTTCCAAAAAGAACACCATCATACTGACGATGAAGTTCGCTTTATTGTCAGCGGTCATGGCATCTTCGCTATTGAAGGAAAAGATGGTCGATTCTTTGACGTTGAACTTGAGCCTGGTGATCTTATATCTGTGCCTGAAAATGCAAGACACTATTTTACCTTACAAGATGATCGCCAAGTTGTAGCTATTCGTATTTTTGTTACAACAGAAGGTTGGGTTCCAATTTATTAAGGTAGCTAGTTGAATAAAAGAACTTGGAACCCCTTTTCCAACCTTTTATTCACTCTACATATATACATCCTCCTATGGAACAGGCTTATTTCATAACATTGAAGTAAGCCTGATTTTTTATTTACTAAAATGATTTGTCCCTTTCGTTTGTTTAAATCAAATATCTCGAATCATAATTCCACTTTATCAAGTACATTTCGGAATACTTTTTGAACATTTATTGAACTTTTTTTGAATTTTTTCTGAAAATTCTGTTTTACGTATGATATACTACAACTAATAAGAAGGAAAAGAATATTGCAAACAGAGGGGGATAATCATGAGTTTACTTATCGCACTTATACTAGGAGTTACATGCGGAGCTATTCCTGTCATTTTAGGAGCTATTATGGAAGAATTAGAAGTTGGTGTTTTAGGTTTTGCTGCATCATGTGTAAGCGCTTTATTTTTTGGTTTATATGGTGCTATTCCTGTTGCTATTCTGTGCGCATTTTATATACTACGCCATGCTCGCGCGAAACAGTTGGGTCCTAATCACATTGCACAAGTTATTCCATTCCCAATTGAAAGATGCCGTCGCGCTTCCAGCCTATAAATTATCCAACTTAAATATTATGCCTGCCTAAATAAATAAAAAGTCCTCAAATGAGGACTTTTTATTTATTTTCTTCTAGAAATTGAAACAATTCTTGCAAATGAAGTGCATCTTCACTATAGCTAACGGATACATGACATGTCCCTTCAATCTCAGCATGCATATAAAGAGCAATTCCATCCCGATCATATTTCAATGCCAAATAAAACTCCATTTCCTCTAACATCTTTTTCGAGGTTCGGATAACATAATGCCCTTTCTCATCTCTTCCATATTCAAAATCTGGTCCAAAATCGTATTTTTGTTTAAAAGCTTCTTTTTGCTTATCATTAATCTGTACACAAGTTGCTCGCTGCACAGCATCAATCATCTCGTCAAACTTTTGGAGATCCATTTCATTTACCCCCTTATATACTTTTTGTATAATACTTGTGTTCCGCTATTCTCTTTTCCATCTGCGATTAGCTCTTCATACAATTCCTTCGCTAGGGTTAAACCCGGTACTGGTAATTGTAATTTTTCAGCTTCATCTAAAGCAATCTTCATATCTTTCATAAAATGCTTTACATAAAAGCCAGGTTCAAAATCTCCTTTTAACATTCGAGGAGCTAAATTACTTAATGACCAGCTACCTGCAGCTCCTGTCGAAATACTCTCTAATACTTTATCTGCATTAAGTCCCGCCTTTTTCGCATACGCTACCGCTTCACATACTCCTATCATGTTAGAAGCAATTGCAATTTGATTGCACATTTTTGTATGTTGTCCACTCCCAGCAGGGCCTTGCAACTGAATATTTGTTCCTAGTTTTTCAAATAGAGGTAAGCAAATATCATATATTCTGTTCTCTCCACCGACCATAATTGCTAGTCTAGCTTCTTTAGCTCCAACATCCCCTCCAGATACTGGTGCATCTAATGTATATATATTCTTGCTTTTCGCAACTTCATTAATACGTTTTGCCAATGTTGGTGTCGATGTTGTAAAGTCAATTGCTATCGTACCTTCATTTGCATGTTCTAAAATTCCATCTATCCCAAAGTACACTTCTTCTACATCATGAGGATAACCAACCATCGTCATAACAACATCAACTTGCTTTACTAACGCTTTCGGTGTATCACACCAAGTCGCACCCTCTTGCACTAAAGAATCCGCTTTTTCCTTCGTTCTATTATATACATATACTTTATAACCACTTTGCATTAAATGGTTAACCATACTTTTTCCCATCACACCAATACCAATAAAACCTATTGATAAATTTTTATTTTCCATCTTCTCATCCCCTTTGTTCTAATAAATCATTTACCATCTTCCGAAATTCCTTATTAAAATCATCATCCAAACCATTCTTCACATTTGAAAATAAAATAACAAACGTTCCTTTTTCTTTATTGAAATTATTAAACGTATTCCAACCAGATAGTACACCATGGTTATGGAAAAAATCAGGATATATGTAAAAGCTAAATCCATATTTTCTTTCTTGTGAAGGTGTAAACATCGCTTGTATACTTTGTTCAGAAAGAAGCTTGCCATTTATAATCGCTTCATCTAATTTCTTCATATCTCCTACTGTCGTATACATCTCACCAGAGCCATATAACCAGTCCATCCCTAATTTTTGCGCTGGTACAAGTTCTTGATCTTTCTTCACATAACCCTTCGTGAAGTTTTTATCTCCAGGCACCATATTTCCCATACCTGATTCATGCATCTCTGCCTTTGTAAATATATTTTCTTTTATATAATCTCCTAAAGGCTTTTTCGTTATATTTTCTATAATATAAGCGAGCACCATATAATTATAATCCGTATACTTCCAACCTGTTCCTGGTGGAAAATCTAACTTTTGACTTCCAATCCAATTTATTAAATTTATACGTGAAGCTACATTAACCTTTCCTTTCCCATTTTCCGGTAAACCAGATGTATGCGTTAATAAGTGATATAACGTGATGTTTTTATCTGCTGGAAATGAAGGAATGTATTTATTTACATTATCTTGGATATTTAACTTCCCTTGTTCTTGTAACTGTAGAATGGATGTAGCAACAACTGTTTTCGTAATAGAACCGATACGATATTTTGTTTGAGGTGTATTTTCTATTTTATTTTGAACATCAGCATATCCATATCCTTTATTCAATATAACACGCTCTTTATCTGTCACCAAAACTGTCCCATTAAATTGCTTTCCTACTAAATACTGATCTAACTTTTGAGATATACTAGCATAATCAATTTTTTGTACTTCTTCTATATTATCTTGTACCTCTGACTCAATAGCAGGCGTTACCTTTGTTGTTAATACTGCTTGTTCCTTTGGATCTGGACTATAGAGAAAATAGTATACTCCGCCGCAAACTACAGCAGACAGTGAAACCATAGCCATTATTTTTTTTATCATATTGTTCCTCCGTCGTTACTTCATTTAAAATGGTCCCCCATATTCTATTATCAGGTAATAAAAAAAAATCGCAACAATTTGTTGCGAAAAATCACATTTTTTCTTTCCTATATATACATACTTGATTTTTCCCATTTTTTTTTGCTTCATATAATGCAATATCCGCTCTTTGCATTAATTCTTCTTTAGTAATCCCATTCTCATGTAACGCAACTCCAAAACTCGCTGTTAACTTTGAAATTCCAGAGAATTGCTTTGTTTCAATAAAAAATCGTAATGACTCCGCAACTTGAAACGCTTCTTTTTCTACCGTATTTGTCACTAATATTATAAATTCCTCTCCTCCCCACCTTGCAAATATATGTTGATTTTCAACTTTAGATTTCATAAGATCTGCAAGCTGTACTAATGCTAAATCGCCAAAATCATGACCATATGTGTCATTTACTGATTTAAAATTATCTATATCAAACAAAATAAGTGCTATTTTTTCATCGTTACGTATTACATTCTCCCACTCTTTCTCCAATATTTGTTGGAATTTCAAACGATTATATATTTCTGTCAATGAATCTATCATTGCAAGTCTTTCTTGCTCTTGATAGATTTCATCTAATTCTGTAATCTCTGTGCATTTTACTATAAATCGCGATAAGTCTTCTGGTAATGGTATCGCACGTAATAGAAAAGTCAATGCTTCTCCTTCATGATTGTACATTTTAATTCTTCTTCCATTTGATAAAGTATCATCCAACCATGTTATATCGTGAGTCGTCGAATAATATCCGTTCTCTCTAATAAGATGTTCTGCAAACACTAAATGTTGTTCGCGATACGTAAATAAATTATCATATCCGAAGAATTGTAAAAAATTCGTATTACAATCAACAATCTCATCATCTTCTACTACAAATAATAAATCATTTTGAAAATCAAACATCGTTTGAAGCAATTCTTGTTGTAAACCTACTTGCTGCACTAAAGAAAGTTGATATAAACTCTTATTCACTTCCTCTAGTACCACTTGTGGGGTTACTGGTGCTATAACAATATTACGTATTCCTAACATTAGTAAATCTGCAAACTCACTGTTTATCTGTTGATCCCAAATGATAATGAATGTACTCCGTGAATCATATATATTCTTTATATATTTTATTTGATCAACATCTGTTACATACATAATTACAATATGCGGTCTAGTTCTATGAAACAATATTTCTCCTTCTTCAAAACTATTTGCTATAAACATACACTTTGGATGGACATTTTCTATCGTTTGTTGATGTGTACATCCATCTTCTATATAAAGGACATTCAACTGAAGATCTTGTAATACATTTTGGAAAACAGTATTCTCTAATAAAAAATGTAGTATGTTCATCACTAGTCTTCACTCACTTCATATATCTTGTTTTACTGAATTCCTCACAATCATTTTATAAAAGATTGTTCTCAAAAAAATTCGATTAGTGAGGGATACATATTAACAAGCTAATTGAGAATGTTATCTTCGCCTTTTTACTCAATAAATTCCTTTTTTAGTGTATGATTGTAGGAATTGTATCGTTTGTATGAATGCCCTCCTTAGCACTTAAAACTTGACAATTAAAATAAAGTTATTATATTCTTAAATTCAATAACTTACAAAATGTAAGTAGAATATATTACATGTATTTTAAATTAAGCTGATATGTAATTTGGAGGATATATAATGACAAACAGTGACTTTTTTAACGTTTTATATGAACGCACATCTACACGTGCATTCAACCCCGAAAAAGAAATTTCATCTACAGAATTACACGAAATTTTAAAAGCAGCTGCTCAAGCACCTTCTGCTTGGAACCTGCAACACTGGAAATTCCTTGTTTTCCAAGGCGAAGATGTACAAAAACGATTACATCCAATTGCTTATAACCAACAACAAATTCTTGATGCTTCTGCAGTAGTCGCTATTTTAGGTGATTTAGAAGCTTATAAAAACGTTGAACCCGTTTATGGTCCAATCGTAGAACAAGGATTTATGAAAGAAGAAGCAAAAGAACGCTTAGCTAAAAACATTGAATCTGCATATGCTCGTGAGCAATTCCCAAGAGATGCTGCCTTTTCAAATGCTGCTTTAGCAGCAATGCAACTTATGCTTGCTGCTAAAGCAACTGGCTGGGATACTTGCGCAATTGGTGGTTTCAACCCACAAGCACTAATGGAAGAATTTAATGTTTCATCTCGTCACGTACCAATTATGCTTATTACAATTGGTGAATCAACTTTAAAAGGTCATCCTGCACCACGCATGAGCGTAGAACAAGTAAGTGAATGGGCGAAATAATAAAAACGAAGGTAATTTCATTACCTTCGTTTTTTTATATTCTGTCACACATCCGTAATATTACAATGTATTATTCGACATCTATACATAGAGAAATCGTAATTTTCATGCTATCCCCATAAACAAATATGGCGTTTTGTGTCGAAATTTGTTAAAGTATCAAAATATAACCGTGTATTTTTGTTACAATTGTGATACAATGATAACAAATAGATAACAAGAGAGGGATTTTCATTGAGTTCATACGGAAGCTTTATCGCACTTTTAAGTTACATAGTAACTGTACTACTGCTATATTTTATTGGCGATGCTGCAAACATATCAGTGTTACAATTCCCAAAAGAAGAAGCGTTACAATTAGAAGCAGAAAAACATACTGTACGATCCATTGCACCACTACTCTTAGCTCTTCCTGTATATATCATCGTTTTATATAAAAGCAAAAAAGTGTAAAGGCTACCTATTTCATTCATTTCGGTGGTCTTTACATTTTTTTGTGACATTTCCCCTATTTTAAACATCATTCCATACTAAATACCCATCTAGTCATTTAAAATGAGAAAATCCCCTAGAAAAATTTCCATTATCTGTCCAGTCACCGACTGCCGAACTTACATAGATTATAAGTGTGAAGGGGGTGATGAGGATTATGTTTGGATCATTTGGATGCTGTGATAACTTTAGAGAATGTCATCATCATGAAAGAGAGCGCAACCACAACCATCGTGAGAAAGAGAAAGAAGAAATTAGACCACAACGACATGCTGTATGTAACGTGCTTGCACATCTTTCTATAGGAACTGAGGTTTCGCTTCTTAAACTAAAAGGAAATGCAACATTCCGCAATTTAGTTTTTGAGGGGTTCTGTAACGGTGTTGCTCTATTCTCTCAATTAAGAAAAGATGACGACAAAGACAACAACAAAGATGATAAGAATGGAAACAATCGTAATGACGATAGATTTGAAGGGATTTTACGTGTTTGCCCAGAGGATGTTATCGCAATTGCTCTTTAAGATAAGTTTAATCAATAAAATCACCTAAGGTATATGTAGCAAAAAAACCTGAGACCGATTTCAAATCGACTCAGGTTTTTTTATACTTATATGCTTTTAACTAATTCAACAACTTCTTCAGCAGTTGACATCATTAATGCCTTTTCTGCTAAAGTTTCCATTTCTGCTTTTGACAACTTGCTTAGTTGTGTTCTTGCAGGAAGAATTGATGTTGCACTCATACTGAACTCATCTAAACCTAATCCTAATAATAATGGGATAGCAAGTGAATCTCCTGCCATCTCACCACACATACCAGCCCATTTGCCTTCTTTATGAGCAGCATCGATAACCATTTTTACAAGACGTAAAATAGATGGGTTATACGGTTGGTATAAGTAAGCTACTTGTTCGTTCATACGGTCTGCAGCCATTGTGTATTGGATTAAGTCATTTGTTCCGATAGAGAAGAAATCAACTTCTTTTGCGAATTGATCTGCTAATACTGCTGAAGCTGGAATTTCAACCATCATCCCCACTTCAATAGAATCAGAAACAGTTGTACCCGCTTCTACAAGTCTTTCTTTCTCTTCTAATAAGATTGCTTTCGCTTGACGGAACTCATCAAGAGTTGCAATCATCGGGAACATAATTTTTAAGTTACCGTATACGCTAGCACGAAGTAATGCACGAAGTTGTGTACGGAACACATCTTGCTCATCAAGACATAAGCGAATTGCACGGTATCCTAAGAATGGGTTCATTTCTTTTGGTAAATGTAAGTATGGAAGCTCTTTATCTCCACCGATGTCAAGTGTACGAACAACGACTGGTTGATCTTCTTTTACACCTTCAAGAACTGCTTTATACGCTTCGAACTGCTCTTCTTCTGTTGGAAGATTGTCACGGCCCATGTATAAGAATTCTGTACGGTATAAACCAACACCTTCTCCGCCATTATCGATAATACCTTGTACATCATTTGGTGTTCCGATATTAGCAACAAGCTCAACGTGATGTCCATCACTTGTTACAGTTGCTTGGTCTTTTAATTTTGCCCATACAGCTTTTTGCTCTTCAAATTTCGCTTTCTTTTCTTCAAAAGAACGAAGAGTTTCTTCAGATGGGTTTACAATTACTTCTCCATCTAAACCGTCAATGATTACGATATCGCCGTTTTGGATTTTCTCCATAACAACTTTCGTACCAACAACAGCTGGAATTTCCATAGAACGAGCCATAATTGCAGAGTGAGATGTACGTCCACCGATATCAGTTGTGAAACCTTTTGCATACTCACGGTTTAACTGAGCTGTATCAGATGGTGTTAAATCTTCAGCAATGATGATTACTTCTTCAGAAATTGTACCAGGATTTGAGAAGTTAATTCCTAGTAAATGTGCAAGAACACGTTTTGTTACGTCGCGAATATCCGCAGCACGTTCTTTCATGTATTCGTTATCCATGTTTTCAAACATAGAAATAAACATTGATGCAACCTCATCCATTGCAAATTCAGCATTTACTTTTTCGCCATTTACTTTATCTTTTACTGGATTTACTAATTCTGGATCATTTAATACTAATAAATGCGCTTCAAAGATAGCAGCTTTATCAGCACCTAGCTCAGCAAAAGCATGGTCCTTAATAGCTTCTAGTTCAGATTTTGCTTTCTCAAGCGCAGCGTCTAAGCGTGCAATTTCAGCAGCTTCGTCTGTAATTGATTTCTTTTCAATGTTAAATTCAGGATTCTCAAGTCTGAAAGCCTTTGCAATAGCAATCCCACTTGATGCAGCGATCCCTTGAATGTTAAGAGTCATTATTCTCCTAATCCTTCGTTTTTCATAGTTTCTTCGATAGCTGCTAGTGCTTGAGCTGCATCATCACCATTTGCAGTGACCTTAATTTCCGCGCCTTGTTGAATTCCTAAAGACATAACACCCATGATTGATTTTAAGTTAACGTTTTTTCCGTTATACTCTAAGTTAATGTCAGAACCAAATTTGCTTGCAGTGTTTACAAGTAGAGTTGCTGGACGAGCATGAATTCCTGAGTCGCTAGTTACTTTAAAGATTTTTTCCATGATAATTTATCTCCTTTAAATACAGTATTTTTTCAGTTGTATAGACGTGAGTACTACATCATCTATTGTATATAATAGGCGATGTTCGGTCAACCACATCGCCTATTATAATTATAAACATTTTGCGTCAAATTCCTACTGAATGTCAATAATAGCGTTTTCGCCCTTCTTAACATTTCCATCTTTTTTCAATTCGACTTGTTGCCCTTGTTGTAAATTCGTAAAGACGATTGGTGTAATAATAGATGGTGCATTTTCTTTTACAAATGCAAGATCTACTTTTAATAATGGTTGTCCTTGCTTCACTTTATCACCTTGTGCTACAAGCGCTTCAAAGCCTTCACCATTTAATTTTACAGTATCAATACCGAAGTGGATTAAAATTTCTTTTCCGCCTTCAGACTGAATACCAATCGCATGTTTTGTAGGGAATACATTTACAATCTCACCATTAACCGGAGAAACTACTGTTCCCTCTGTTGGCTCAATCGCAAATCCATCTCCCATCATTTTCCCTGAGAATACTTGGTCGGGTACTTCTGTAATCGGTAAGATTTTCCCTTCAATTGGTGAAACGATTGTTTCATTTTCATCAACCTGTTGAGGAGCTTCTTCCGCTTTTACAGGCGCTTCTTTTTCAACATGAGGTGTACGACCTGACATAATATCATGAATTTGTGATTTTAATGTGTCAGATTTCGGTCCGAAAATAGCTTGAATGTTATTTCCAACTTCAAGTACACCGGCTGCTCCAAGCTCTTTTAAGCGGTCTTTATTTACATTTTTTTGTTCGTTAACTTGAACGCGTAAACGAGTAATACAAGCATCTAACGAAGCAATGTTTTCTTTACCACCAAGTGCTACTAATACTTCACGTGGAAGTTCTCCTGCTTCTGTTTTCCCTGCGCCTTCATTAGCATTCGCTACTTCACGACCAGGTGTTTTTAAGTTCCATTTACGGATTGCGAAACGGAATCCGAAGTAGTAAATAACTGCTAGTACAAGACCAACAATAATTACCCACCACCATGCCGTACGACCTGGTAGTACACCGAATAATATGAAGTCAATTAAACCACCAGAGAATGTCATACCAATTTTAACACCTAAAATTTGCATTGTCATAAATGATAGACCAGCGAATACTGCATGAATTCCGAATAATACTGGTGCTACGAATAAGAATGAAAATTCAAGCGGTTCTGTAATACCTGTTAAGAAAGATGTTAATGCAGCAGATCCTAAAATACCAGCTGCTAATTTTTTATTTTCTGGACGTGCTTCATGGTACATTGCTAAAGCTGCTGCTGGAAGACCGAACATCATGAACGGATACTTACCAGTTGTAAATGTACCAGCTGTTAATTCTACGCCGTCTTTTAACTGTGCCATAAAGATTTTTTGGTCACCACGGATTAATTCGCCAGCTGCATTTGTATACTGACCGAATTCGAACCAGAACGGTGAATAGAAAATATGATGTAATCCAAATGGAATTAATGAACGTTCGATTAAACCGAATATAAATGCTGCTATCGTTCTATTTGCATCAATCATTTGATGTGAGAACGTATTTAAGCCACCCTGAATGTATGGCCAAATGAAGCACATGATAATACCTACTACTAAAGAGAATGTTGCAGTTGCGATCGGTACGAAACGCTTACCTGCAAAGAAACCTAAGTATGATGGTAATTCAATGTTGAAGTATTTATTATAACAATATGCCGCTACTATCCCGACGATAATACCACCAAACACTCCTGTTTGCAGCGTTGGAATTCCTAATACGTTTGCATATGCTGGATCTGAAAATCCAATTTTCACTGGATCTGTTCCAGTGCTTGTTACTTTCACTAGTTTATCTACTTCTAAGAACACACTCATCGTTTTGTTCATAATTAAGTAGCCGACGAACGCTGCTAAACCAGCTACTCCGTCTCCACCAGCTAAACCGATTGCTACCCCAACTGCGAATAATAGCGCAAGGTTAGCGAAAATAATATCACCAGATTGTTCCATAATTTTTGCAACCATTACGAACCAATCTGCTTTTAAAGCAGGAATAACATTTGTTAGTTGTGGATTTTGAAATGCATTACCAAATCCAAGTAAAATACCTGCTGCCGGTAAAATCGCTACTGGAAGCATAAGCGCTTTTCCGACTTTTTGAAGAACACCAAAGATCTTCTTAAACATGGAAACCCTTCCTCTCTTATCTATATTGATACTTTTCGACAAACGCCAAAAAGGCATGAGGAAAAAAAAGATAGAACGATAGCTATACAAAGGGTAGTATGTCCCTTTCTTTAGCTTACATTCCCAGCTTTTCTCCACTCATGCCTGATCGAATCAGTAACACGTGTCAAAAATAGGATTACGTATAAGTTCACTATAATTAAAGCAAACGTTTTCGTTATTTACCTTAATTTGTTTGTCGAATTTTGTATAACTTTGCATTAGTTATTATACATAACTATTGTAAGCGATTCAATCATTTTTTTTAACGTTTTCATTTTAGACAAAAATATATGTCTTTTTACACATGTTCTGCTTTCACTAATCGTTGTAAATGCATCGTTAAATAAATACTCTCCGCTTCATAAACAGGAAGTTGTAATTCTTTTTGCATTACCTTAACTAGCTTCCAAGCTAAGTTATAACAGACTGGATATTCTGCCTTTAATAAATCAGCAAAACTTTGTGCTTCTTCTACTTTTTCTCCTTTTTTCACCCGTTCAATAGCATATTGCAAATGACGAATAAGGCGTAAATAATGAATGCTTTCTTGGTCTAATGTAATTTGTAGGCTTATCTCAATTAAAGAAACAAGTTGTGCAATAAGACGGGAATTTTGATTAACAGAAGATAAATCAGAGTTTGTAAGCGAGCTGTAAATATGGAGTGCGATAAAGCCAACTTCTCCTTCTGGCAATGTAATTTGCAAACGAGAATTTAAAAGTTGCACAACTCCTTCAGCAATTTCATATTCCTCTGGATATAGCATTTTCGTTTCAACTAAAAAAGGATTATCTATTGTAAGTCCTTGTTTTAGCCTTTTAATTGCAAAAGAAATATGATCTGTTAAAGCGATATGAATATGTTCATTTAATGGAGACTCCGCTTTTTCTTGAATGTATAACATAATATCATTCATCAATTCAATTAGCTTTTCACTCACATGTGGCACTAAAAGTTTGTATTGTTCTCGATCACGTTCATTTTTTAAAACAAACATTTTCTCAATTTGTTCTTGCTCCAACACATCTTCAGCCTTTTTTCCAAATCCAATTCCTTTACCGATCACTACTACTTCCTCGTGTTCAGGATGGCTAGCAATGATGACATTATTATTTAAAACTTTTTTAATTTCTAGATAATTACTCATATAACACCACCCTCGTACTTAAATAGCCTACTTTTATGTTACAGAATATTCTTCTTTGTCGTCAATGTAAAACATCTACCATTTGATAAAAATTCATTTTTTAGACATGTTTGTATATGATGCGTATAATGTAAGAGCAACTGTACATAGAAAGGAGATAGCAACATGATTAAAATGTTTGTAAGTGATATCGACGGTACAATGATGCAACATGGAGGTCTAATTGATGAACAAGATATTGTAGCACTTCGCAGTCTTGCTGAGCAAAATGTTATTCTTTGTTTCGCTTCCGGGCGACTTGATAATGAAATCGCAGACTTAATGAAGGCTGTAAATACAAATTTCCATCGCATTAGTGTGAACGGTGTTTTCGTATATACACAAGAAAATAAACAACTATTATCTGCAACATTCGATTCCAGTATTCTACCTGATTTGTTATCAATGACAAATGAAGACCCTTATTTCCGTTATGTAAGTGATGAGCATAATTACTATATTGAAGAAAAGACACCTTTTATTCATGAACTCGAAAAACAAATAACAATGACTTCTGTTGAAGAACCAAATTTATTACAGAAAATCGATGATACAATTTTTCCAAATAAAATTTCTATCGGTGGAACAAAGGAAAACTTACAACTCCTTCAAAAAAAGATTGATGAAAAATTCCATGGAAAAGTTAGTACTTTCATTTCAGCTGAACAATGTTTAGATGTAATGCCACCAAATATTAGTAAAGGTTCTGCTATTTCTGTTTTATTACAAGAGTTTCAAATACAACCAGAGGAGGTTGCGTGCATAGGGGATTCTTACAATGATATTCCAATGTTTTCTTTAACTCCTCATAGTTTTGCTATGTCTCAAGCTGATGACGCGGTAAAAGAGCACGCTCACTATGTAGTAGATGCTGTCAAAGATGCCGTTAACCAAGTACTTGTTTATAATGAAGAAGCAAATAAAAATACGACTCGATCCTTATAAGGATCGAGTCGTGTTTTTATTTCTTTACATGTTGAAAACATCAAAGTTCACTGTACTTCACAAACTGAAATATATTACTTGTTACGTGCGATGTTCGTAATAAACTTGTAACGATCCCCACGATAAATACATTTCACATACTCTAACGGTAACTCACCTTCTGAATATGACCATTGACGCATTACAAGTACAGGCGCCTTTTTAGGAATATGCAGATGTTCAGCTTCATTATCCGTTGCAATTGAAGCTTCAATTGATTGAGTAGCGCGAACAAGCTTAAAGCCCAGTTTTTTCTCTAAATGTTCATATAAAGATTGTTGCAATATTTCTTCGTTAATATCTTTCACAAGAGTTGGCGACAAATATGTCGTCTCAAATGCAATCGGTTCGTCATCAGCTAAGCGCGTACGCCTCACTTCATAAACCGATTCTCCCTCTTGTATTCTCAGCCGGTCTGCTATTTTAGCAGTAGCTGGAACTAGGCGGAAACTTAATAACTGGCTGCTCGGTTTCATACCACGAGAAATCATATCTTCTGTGAATCCCGTCATTCCTTGCAACTTTTGCTCCACTTTCGGAAGTTGGACGAACGTTCCAATCCCACGTTTCCGGTATAAATAACCTTGTTCCACTAAGTTATTAATCGCCTGTCTGATTGTCATACGACTCACTTCGAACTTATCACAAAGTTCATTCTCAGATGGAATTTTATCTCCCGGCTTCCATTCGCCTTCCTCAATTAGCTGTTTCACCCACTCTTGAATCTGATAATAGATCGGAAATGGTGAATACTTGTCGATGTTCATCAGCAATCGCCTCACTGCATAAAGATAGAGCTTCTGGATCTGCGATTACGGTTACATTCGGATGACGTTGTAGAACTGTAGCAGGACACGCCTCACTATATTCACCTTGCAATAACTCTTTAATAGCTTCTGCCTTTTTAGATCCCATAGCAACAAGTAGAATTTGTTTTGCTTTCATAATACTTCCAATTCCCATTGTAATCGCATGAGTCGGCACATCTTCTTCATTTTCAAAGAAGCGAAGGTTTGCTTGGCGCGTAGATTCTGTTAATTCTACAATGTTAGTTGGAGAATTAAATGGTGTTCCTGGCTCATTAAATCCGATGTGACCGTTTTCACCGATTCCAAGAATCTGTAAGTCAACTGGGTTAGCTACTAGAATGCCTTCATAACGCTTGCACTCTTCCTCTAAATCACTTGCCATCCCATTCGGTACATAAGTTTGTTTAAATGGAAGATGATCAAACAACTGTTCTTGCATGAAATATTGATAGCTGTTTTTATCTTCGTGTGGTAAATTTACGTACTCATCTAAGTTTACAGTGGTTGTATGACTTGTATCAAGTTTATTTTTTCGCATTTCTGCATAAATACCTAATGGAGAGCTTCCTGTAGCCATTCCTAAAGTTGGATTTTCTTTTGATTTTACAACCTCTTTAATTAACTTATAACCTGCTTCTGCTAATTCTTCTGGAGTTTTTACAACAAGAATATTCATCTAATTACTTCCCTTCCTTCATATGAATTCCTAAACGAACCGTATCATATACATGTAATTCTTCAGTCATAACAACAAAGTCTGCATCTTTCCCTGCCGCTAACGCGCCTTTATTATTTAATCCAAACTCTTCTGCTTGGTTAACTGATGTCATTAATACTGCATCCTCGATTGAACATCCTGTAAATTCAATTACATTTCGGAAAGCTTGATCCATTTTTAAAATACTACCAGCTAACGTTCCATCTTCTAATCGAGCACTGCCATCTTTTACATGTACTGGCTGTCCACCAAGCTCATATAATCCTTCTTCAAGACCTTTTGCACGCATTGCATCTGTAATGACACTTACTTTTTTCGGCCCTTTTAATTTATACGCTAATTTCACCATATCAGGGTGAATGTGAATACCATCTGTAATTACTTCAACCATTACATCTGGATTTAATAACACATGACCAACAACTCCTGGTTCACGATGATGTAATCCACGCATTTGGTTATATAAATGTGTTGCATGTGTAATTTTTCTATTTTTCAGTTGTGCATCAATCGCATCTGTATGCCCCATTGTGCCAACAACACCTGTTTCAGCAAGATACTGTTCAAACTCTAACGCACCTTCTTCTTCCGGTGCATATGTTACTAATTTAATTAGATTACCGCTTGCTTCCTGCCATTGTTTAAATTGCTCGATACTCGCAGGAACAATATGTTCAAGTGGTTGTGCACCCGCACGTTTTTTTGAAACATATGGTCCTTCTAAGTGAATATATTCGAAATGTGCTCCTTTATCTTTCGCTTCCTTCGCAGCAAGTAGCGCCGCTTCAATCGCTTCTGGAGCTTGTGTCATTGTTGTTGGGAAGTAAGTTGTAACTCCTTCTTTTAACATTTCTTTACCAAGAGTTACTAATCCATCGCTATTTGCATCCATCGCATCAATATCGTATCCACCATGAATATGAACATCAATCATACCTGGAATCACAATCTTTCCTGCCGCATCTAACACAGTTTCATTTTCTTGTGATACATATTGAGCCATCAAACCAATTTCTTTAACTGTTTCTGCGTAACGAATAAATCCGTTTTCCACTACTTCTTTACCTGTATAAATTTTGGCATTGATGACAACTTGCGTTTTCATTTTCATCGATCCTTTCCCATGAAATACCTACTTATTATTATTACCTTATTCGCCTAATCCCATCTTAATATACACACAAGTAGTTGTCTATACATTCTAATGAAATTTCCTCTTCGTTCAGCGAAAAAAGGAAATTGATTTCTTTTTCATTATAATATATATTATCCATTTTTTCCAAAATGGATAATAACCTCTTATATAATTAGTTACTTAAGTAATGGCATAAGACCGCTTGCCCCCATAGTAATATGTTCACCATCTGTTTCTATTTCTACAGTTCGCTTGTTTGTTCCGTATATCATTATACCACGCTGTTTTAATCGTCTTACTACACTTTGATGAGGATGTCCATACGGATTTCTACTCCCGTACGAAAGAATAGCGAATTGTGGATCTACTTTTTTTAAGAATGTTTCACTCGTTGAAGTATACGAGCCATGATGCCCAACTTTTAATACATCTGCATGTACATCAAATTGCTTTAATATTTCATTTTCCGTCCGTATATCAGCATCACCCATTAATAAAAAGTCCGCTTTACCATATCGAATCTTTAACACAATTGAGGACTCGTTATTCTCGTCTTTTGATTTACCATTGTTCAATACTTGTATAGAAACATGTGGATCTAGCGGTATGTATTGTCCTTCCTTCACTGAAATGAAAGGAATGCCTCTTTTTTTAATGTTATTCCGATACGTATGATAAGTAAATGAACTATATGTTTTCCCACTATCTAATACGAGTGAAACTGGCATTTGTTCTACAATTGGAATAAGCCCCCCTATATGGTCCATATCAGGATGAGTACTTACAATCACATCTAAATGATTAATTCCTTTTTCAATTAGTTTTTGAATAATAACCTCTCCCGCTTCATAAGGGCCCCCATCTATTAACATCGTTTGACCATTTGGCAATGTAATAAGTGTCGCATCACCTTGTCCAACTTTTAAAAAACTCACTTTCATTTTACCGAAATGTTGCCGCTGCATATGTATAGAAGACGTAGTATGAATAGACATCATATATCTTTTAGCCGATGCGCTGTTTAACGAAAAACATAATAAAACAGAAACCAACAATAGAATACTCCGTACACCCTTCATAGCTCGTCTCCTTTTTTCATTTAGTATGGCACGCTCTGTAATTGATATACAAAAAAAGCTTAGCAAAATGCTAAGCTTTTATTTTGATAATTCCTGTAAAGAGCCAAAGAATAAATCTGCTTCATTCATTTGTTCATTTTCTTCCGAAAGAGGTGGTAAATCATCTAACGTTTTCAATCCAAACGTATCTAAAAACTCTTTCGTCGTTCCGTATAAAATAGGGCGCCCTGGTCCTTCCGCTCTTCCCGTTTCTTTTATAAGTAAGTGTGAAACTAACGTTTGTAATGCCTTGTCTGTTTTCACGCCTCGAATCTCTTCCATTTCTGTCCTTGTAATCGGTTGACGGTACGCAACGATTGCCAACGTTTCAAGAGCTGCTTGAGACAGTGACGCCGTTGTTGGGGTATCTATTAATTTTTGATAGTATGCAGCATGTTCTTTCTTTGTTGCAAAACGATACATTTTTGCATATTGCACAATTTGCAGACCGCGATTCGATCCTTCACCTTCTTTTTGCATTTCCTCTATACTGTTTATTACTTCTTCCACTTTAACTTCCAGAACTTTAGCTATCTGTTCCGGATAAATCCCTTCGTCACCTGCAACAAATAAAATCCCTTCAATAATCGCTTTTTGTTCTTTTCTATCCATTTTACGAACTCCTTCCTCCTATTTCCCATAAAAAATACACATAAAAAAACCGAATCACAGTAAATGCGTTCGGTTCAATATTTCTTCTCTCGTTCCAAACGATACATTAAAACCTAACATAAGATAAAATATTTCTATCCCATCTTCACATACCAACTCTATACGGATTTATTAGAGCTTGATACGAAAATTTCATCAAAATTATGTTCTTGCTCAATTATGATTTGTTGATTTTTCATTAGCTCAAGAACCGCTAAAAATGTTACAACCATTATTTCACGTTCTTCATCAGCAAACAAATCATAAAAACTTTGACGACCGCCTCTTACTTCTAACTGTTGTAGAATATCAGTCATTCGCTGTGCAATTGGTATTTCTTGGCGAGTAATTCGCGTTGTTACGGGGGTCTTTGCTTTTTTACGACGCATTAGCTTTTGAAATGCCGCTAACATATCATATAACGTAACATCAAGAGGTAAGCTTGTCTCCTCTTCTTGTTGAAATGATGTAAAATCAATTGGCGGACGTGTATATAGCTGTGCTCTTTCTTGTTCTCTTTCTTTTAACTCAGTAGCAACTTGCTTATATTTCTTATATTCAATTAACCTCTCCATCAATTCTTGACGAGGGTCATCTATAAAGTCTTCACCGTTATCAGGTACATCTTCTTCTTGTTTCGGTAACAACATTTTACTTTTAATTTGTAATAACGTTGCAGCCATTACTAAATACTCACTGGCAACATCTAATTGTAATTCTTTCATCGTATGGACATAAGATAGATATTGCTCTGTAATTTCCGCTACAGGAATATTATATATATCGATTTCGTAACGATGTATTAAGTGTAACAATAGATCTAAAGGCCCTTCAAAAGCCTCTACTTTAAAATTATACTGCACAAAGCATCCCACCACATTTTTTCTATAACACCATAAGTATAGAGCATACTCATGTTCTATCCAACCTTTTTAAGAAATTTAATTAAAAATAGACCTATGCCCATGTCATAATGCCCACCGCTTCATATGATAACAATGTAGTAAGAACAATGTAGGAGGTCAAAAAACTATGGGTCACGTTGATTGTGGTTTTAGCGGTGGGTTCGCATTACTTGTTGTACTGTTCATTTTACTAATTATTGTAGGAGCAGCTTGCTTCTGCTAATAGGACGCAATAAAGCGACTAGGGATACTTCCCTAGTCGCTTATTGTTAATATTTCTATGATAAACTGTACATATAACCGTTAGACAGGAGCGAAAAAAATGTATCCTACCGAGTACATACAATTTTTAATTCATTTTCACGGAGACTGTGATTATTTTGAATGTCATGAAATATTAGAAGAGTATTGGAAATTAAAACCTAGAGGAGAACGCGACACTTACTTAGTCGGTCTCATTCAAATTGCTGTTTCCTTATACCATCACAGACGATCCAACTGGAATGGTGCAGAGAAGATGATAAAAAGCGCAATAGCACTTTTAGAAAAGAACAGTACATCTTTACATCAATTAGGAATAGATCATAAACAACTTATATTCTTATTAAATGAAAGGTTACAATCTATCCACAAAAAGGAATTTTTCGCGCCGTTATTTTTACCATTATTAGACGCATCGTTAGAAAAACAATGCATACAGTTATGTAAGAAACAAAACCTCTCTTGGAAAGATGTGAATTTCATTCCTGGTGAATACATCATAAATAAGCACACATTGCGCGATCGAACAGAAGTCATTTCTGAACGACACGAACAACTACAAAAAAGAAAGCAGAGATAATAAACTACTTATCCCTGCTTTCATGAATGTATATTTTGTTCAAGCTCTTTACACTTTTTGCAAAAACTTGCTGTTTGCTCATTTCCGCAAATTGTAAACTCAAGAAATTTACTCTTAAGCCCTTGAACCATCTTCGTCCCAATCCCCATATGACGGTGAGACGGATTCACGCTCAAATGCTGAATTTCCAATACCTGATCTTCTTTTTTTATAATCCCCATTATCCCAACAAAATCTTCATTTTGTTTCCACAAATACAATTGCCAATCCTCTTTCGCTTCATACTCTTTCATTGTCAATTGTAATGTTTTTACATCTTTTTCAGTTGGCATAAATGAAAGAAGCCCCATTGCAATTTTTTCATAACTTTTTTTAAAACGAATTAACATAACCCTTATCCCTTCTTACAAAAGTTACAAACTATTTATCCCATCAATCACTCTTTTCATATCACATTCATTCTACAATATTTTTACCAGAGTGAGAAGAGGCTGAAACAACTTGATAATCATACAAAGCGTTAAGAAGAAAGTCAAATATATGTTTCCACGCTATTTCTTTCTATTACACCACTCAAAAAAGAGACAATACTGTATAGGAACTAAAAGGAGAATCCCTTTCTCATCACATTTCACTTATTAACCACTTTTGAACAAAGTAGTTCTACCAAAAGCAATATGTTAAGAGAAATCCATTTATTGAAGCATATAATTCGTACTCCATCCTATGTGTTTTGTTAAAAGTGTGTTCTCATGAACAATATAATTTAACGTTAGTAGCCGTCCTATTTGTGTCATATACTTTAAAATATATACCAATTCCTGTTTATAGGAAATAAAAAAAGAGAGCAAAATCGCTCTCTTTTTCTCACAACTTATTCTTCCCAAACTTTAACTTCTTTCATTACATCGCCTTGACGCATGTTTAATACCGTTTCAATACCGCTTGTTGCTTTACCGAATACAGTATGTACGCCATCTAAATGCGGTTGTGGCTCATGAACAACAAAAAATTGGCTACCACCTGTATTACGACCAGCATGTGCCATAGAAAGTGATCCAACAAGGTGTCTACGAGGATTTCCATCAGTCTCACATGGAATAGAGTAACCTGGGCCACCTGCACCTGTGCCTGTTGGGTCTCCACCTTGGCTTACGAAGCCAGGAATAACGCGGTGGAATGTCACACCGTCATAAAATCCTTGCTCTGCTAATTTCTTAAAGTTTTCTACTGTTTTTGGTGCCTCTTCTGGGTAAAATTCTAAATCGATTTTTTCGCCATTTTCCATTAATATGTATCCTAAAGTTTTCATATGTATATGTCTCCTTTCAACTATCTCAGCACTATATTACCATATTCATGACGAGAAACAAAAAGAATCCGACAATCTGCATACTTCTTTTTCGAAATGTGGAAAAAGCTAGGTGACAAATTTTTAAAATATACTATAATAACTGTGTTGCCCGAAAATTTCAGAAAGAGAAAGGGAGCGATTTTTCGTGAAAGCGAAATTACTAGCTCTGCTATTAGCTGTAGCCGTATTTATTATGCCAACAGCTTCATTTGCAGACATCATTGAGGGAGAATCAATTGTTACACTAGGAGAAAACTTATCTGAACAACAAAAACAAGAGCTGTTAAAAGAAATGAAAGCACCAAAAGATGCTACAATCATCACTGTGTCTAATGCGGAAGAACATAAATTTCTAGAAGGAATTGTTCCAAAAGCACAAATTGGTACAAGAGCAATTTCCTCTTCTATGATTACATACACAAAACCAGGGTCAGGTCTCATTGTACGCTCAAAAAACATTAATTCGATAACAGATGCAATGTACACAAATGCACTTATTACAGCAGGTGTGAAAGATGCAGAGATTCAAATTACTGCACCATTTAAAGTTTCCGGAACTGCTGCTTTAACAGGTTTAATGAAGGCCTATGAAACAACATCGAACAAGGAAATTCCAGAAGATGTTAAAAAAGTAGCCAATGAAGAAATGGTACAAACAGCAAAACTTGGTGATAAAATCGGTGAAGACAAAGCAGTTCAACTTGTTGCAAAAATTAAAGAAGAAATTGCAAAAGAACAGCCAAAAACAACTGAAGATTTACGTTCATTAATTAAAAAAATTGCTGATCAACTTGGCATTACATTAACAGATGAACAGTTGGATAACTTAGTATCGTTATTTGATAAAATGAAAAATCTTAATATCGATTGGAACCAAGTTGGTAGTCAATTAGATAAAGCAAAAGACCATGTGTCTGCCTTCTTAGGATCTGAAGAAGGACAAAGTTTCCTAGATAAAGTAAAAGATTTCTTCTCTAGTATCATTGATTTCGTTAAATCTTTATTCAAGTAAAAAAGAAGCTCGCCAGTGACGAGCTTCTTTTTTATACAAGTAACGGTAATTTCATAATAGCTTCTTCAACCGAACGAACAACATGATTTGCTTTCTCCTTCACATACGGATGAGCATGATGGAGGGTGAAGGAGTGCGGGGTTACTTCAAACATAGAAATATCATTGAAAGAATCTCCAATACATGCAACTTCATTTGCTTCAATTTGTAAATGTTCCATTAATCGCTTCAGAGCGCTTCCTTTACTTACACCTCTTGGCATAATGTCAACATAGCGCTTACCCGATATAAAAACTTCCGCTTGGCTATGAAATGTATCTCGCAACTCTTGATCTAATGCTACAATTTTTTCTTCTTCGCCAAAAACAAATAATTTCGCAGGATGTACAGTCTTCCCAAATTCCTCTTCTAGTTCTTCGATTTCAGCAATATGCACTCCCATATACTCTTCAAAAGTATGATGATGTTCATTCTTCCTTTTTGTATATCGCTGCTCATTTGCACAAACAATATCTGCTAGTCCCTTTTTATGTATATATCGATATATTTCCTGGGCAACCCCATCTTCAAAACTCGATTCATGAAATACTTTTCCATCCGGTAGTATCATTGTCGCTCCATTTAAACTAGTTGTGTAATACGGGAACGAAAACCTTTTTACCGCCTCATCAATTCGGTGAGTAAAACGGCCAGAGGCAAAACAAATATTTGTCCCTTTTTCAGCTAGCCAACAAAGCGCTCGTTCATCTTCTTTTTGCATATGATTCACATTGTAAACGAGCGTATCATCTAAATCACTTACAAATAATTTAATCATGTCCTCTTCCCCTTTCATACACAATATCTACTCTAATTGTACAAAAAAAATGTTTGATTTTTGTTAAAAAAATAATAAATTTTCAATAAAAAATAAGCAGGAGCATAATGAACTGCACCCCAATTGTTAGACACAGTCTAACAATTGGAGGTGCAGTTTTTCTATGGCTAAATTTACAGCTGATGAAAAAATACATATCGTTCTACGTTATTTGAACGGAAATGAAAGTTATCGAGAAATTGGTAAAGCGATCGGTATAAGGGACACAGTAATTTTGAATTGGGTAAACCAATATAAGCAAAATGGTGTGGAAGCTTTTCTAAAACGGTATACAAATTACACACAACAATTTAAACTAGACGTACTAAATTATATGATTGAAAACGGTACGTCCTTATTTGAAACGGCAGCTATCTTTAACATTCCTGCCCCTTCAACGATTATTGTTTGGAAAAAACAACTCGAAACACAAGGAATCGATGCCCTTCAATCAAAGAAAAAGGGGCGTCCATCCATGAAAAAAGAGTCAAATAAACAATCAAAACAAGCACCAGTTGAAGGTTCAGTCGAAGCACTTGAAGCACGTATTAAACAGCTTGAAATGGAAAATGAGTACTTAAAAAAGTTGAATGCCTTAGTTCAAAACAAGGAAAAGTCACTAAACAAGACAAAGCGCAAGTAGTCTATGAATTAAGGCATAAATATTCGGTGAAGGCACTCGTGGAGCTAGCTGATATTCCACGAAGCACGTATTATGATTTAGTAAAGAAAATGAATCGTCCGGATTTAGATGCCGATTTGAAAGCCGAAATTAAAGCGATTTATGAGGAAAATGAAGGTCGTTATGGCTACCGTCGCATTCGTGATGAGTTGACGAATCGAATCGTGGTCAGAAAGTAAATCACAAGAAGGTTCAGCGCATTATGAAAGAGCTTGGATTAAAGTGTGTTGTGCGTATGAAAAAATATAAGTCTTATAAGGGGAAATTCGGTAAAATTGCACCAAATATTTTAGCGCGCAGTTTTCATGCAGATGCACCGAATCAAAAATGGGTAACAGACATCACAGAGTTTAAATTGTTTGGAGAGAAACTTTATTTATCACCTGTATTAGACTTGTATAATGGTGAAATTATTACATATACAATTGGCTCTAGACCGACGTATTCACTTGTTTCAGAAATGTTAGAGAAAGCATTAGAACGTTTACCTGAAAATCACCAACTATTGATACATTCAGATCAAGGGTGGCATTATCAAATGAAACAATATGTCCGTACACTTGAATCAAGAGGTATTGTGCAGAGTATGTCTCGAAAAGGAAACTGTTATGACAACGCAGTAATGGAGAATTTCTTTGGGATCATGAAGTCGGAATTCCTCTACATAAAAGAGTTTGAAAGTGTAGAGCATTTTAAAATAGAATTAGAAAAATATATAGATTATTATAATACGAAACGGATAAAGGCAAAATTAAAAATGAGCCCGGTACAATACCGGACTCACTTTTATCAAGCTGCCTAATGAAATAACCGTGTCTAACTTTTAGGGGTCACTTCATAACCCCGCTTATTTTTGTCTTCTCACATTTTGAGGTCTTACAATACTTGGACGAACCTTTAAACTAGACATAGTTGGACGAAGTAAAATTTTCGTTAACGCGCCCCAATCAAACGGTAAAAACGGCCATAAATACGGTGTTTGCAAGCTTCTTATAGATGTTAAAAATAGAATCAACATCGTCATTCCAATGACAAATCCCATTTCATGAAATATGCCTGTTAAAATAATAACAAACAATTTTCCGACCTTATTTCCAAGTCCAAGTTCATAACTCGGCGTTGCAAATGATCCAATCATAGAAACCGCTACATACAAAATAACTTCTGGTACAAATAAACCTACATCAATTGCAATTTGACCAATTAATATGGCAGAAATTAATCCTGCTGCAGACGACAATGATGTCGGTGTATGGATGGCAGCCATTCTTAAAAATTCGAGTCCGACTTCCGCCATCAAAATTTGTAATAAAATTGGTAAGTGCGTCATCTTGTTTGGTCCAATGAAAGCAAGACTATCCGGTAAAAGAGTTGGATTAAAAACAAAAACTAACCAAAATGGCAGTAAGAACAGCGAAAATATAACACCTAAAAAACGTACCCAACGTAAAAATGTACCTACAGCTGGATTTTGTCTAAACTCTTCTGCATGCTGTAAATGGTGGAAATATGTTGTTGGAGTGATCATAACACTTGGTGATGTGTCAACGAGTACTAACACATGTCCTTCTAATAGATGATTTGCTGCTACATCTGGTCTTTCTGTGTATCGAATAAGCGGGAATGGATTATAACCTTGTTTAACTACAAATTCTTCTACTGTTTTATCCGCCATCGTAATCCCATCTACATCAATGTTATTTAATTCTTGTTTTATAATCTTTACTAAATCTGGATTTGCAACATCTTGAACGTATGTAATACAAATATCCGTTTGCGATCTATCTCCGACTCGAATCATTTCATTTCGAAGACGTGGATCGCGTATCCTTCTACGAATTAATGCTGTATTTACAACGATATTTTCAACAAAACCATCCCTTGCACCGCGCACTACCTTTTCTGTATCTGGTTCTGTCGGTGTCCTGCCCGGATAACTACGAACATCTATTGCGAACGCTTCCGTTTCGCCTTCCACAAATATAATAATGAGTCCTGATAATACTTGGAGCATTACCTCATCCATCGTTTTCACTTTACTTACTTGTTGATGAATTAAACGATTCTCTAAAAGCTTCACTGTATCTTCTTCTACATCCCTTATTTCATTTGTATCCACCGCTTCTTCTAAAATAGGGATAATATAATTCGTATCACAAAGTCCATTTACAAATAACACACCAATTTCTTTATTTAAAATTTGAAATTTACGAATACCAACATCGTATGTAACACCGAGTCCAACTGTTTGCTTTAAGTAGTTTTCATTATCACTTAAAAAAGATGAAATCGGGATATTCACTTTTTTAGGCTTCGTCATAAAACCCACTCCTTTCCAAAATTAATTGAATCGCTTTTCTAGTAATAGGTGATCCTCTCTCCCATTCATCATTTCCGCACATCTTACCAATATCACCGACCCCCACAATGACAGGAACATTCAGACCATCTAAACAATAAATCGTATCCCCACTAATCCTGCCAACTTCACCATCTGGGAGTCCAAATTTATCAACGCCGTATTCTGTCAAATTCCCATTCCGATCTACACTTACATCTACACGCGCCCATTCCCAATGATGTGTATTAGATGCTACTGCTAAAATACCCAGTACATCAACTTGTTTATGTGTTGCGACATACTTTAACGCCTTTTCACCAGATCCTTCTCCTATAAATCCGCTGTCATCAAACATGACAAATACAGGGTCATATGGCGTTTGCATAATAAGCTCAACAACTTTCTTCCCTGTCAATTTGGTCGGATTACTTTGCGATGCCGAAATACACCTTCCCCCAAATTCCTTTGTTAACAGCTCAATTGTCCGCTTTGCATATTCATCTCCATCTGTGACCAAAACAACCCTTCGTCTCATTTGATTTATCCTTTCGGTTTACATATAAGTGCAACAAAAAATGAAAATAATATCGCTGCTGAAATCCCCGCAGACGTTAAACTAAACATACCGATTCCAATTCCTAAATATCCATGTTTTTCTGCCGCATGCATTGCCCCGTGCAATAGTGAGTGTCCAAAACTTGTAATAGGGACCGTTGCCCCAGCACCTGCAAATTTTATAAGCTTATCGTACAATCCGAATCCGTCTAAAATAGCTCCGGCGACTACAAAAGTTGCCATTAAATGTGCCGGTGTTAACTTTGCGAAATCCAGCAACACTTGTCCAATTACACAAATAGCTCCTCCTACAAGAAATGCGTATATAAAATCCACAATTCACTCTCCTTTAACGCTTTCAAACACAACACCATGCGCAATCGTTGGAATCGTTTCCTTCTGTTGCATCATCATGGGGCTTAATAGAGCTCCAGTTGCAACGACAAAAATTCTTTGTAAATTCCCTTTTTGCATTTCACGCAATAAATGGCCGTATGTTACAACAGCTGAACACGCACAACCACTGCCCCCTGCAAACACTTCTTCTTGATTTGAATTGTAAATCATTAATCCACAATCGTTGTATACATTCCCCAAATCATATCCTTCCTCAAGTAAAAGTTGTCTCGCAATTGGTGTCCCAACAGCTGATAAATCACCAGTAACAATAAGATCATAATCAGCTGCACTTCTTCTCAAATCTTCAAAATGCTGTTGAATTGTATGAGCAGCAGCTGGTGCCATCGCTGATCCCATATCTAAAGGATTAGCAATTCCTAAATCTTGTACTTTGCCGATTGTTGCTGCTGTTATTTTAATTGCACTCTCCTCATTGCTAATTAATATTGACCCTGCTCCAGTAACAGTTGAGTTTGCTGTCCCTGGCTTTTGTCCTCCGTATTCTGTTGGGTAACGAAATTGTCTTTCAGCCGTCGCATTATGACTACTTACTGTAGCTAAAATACGATTCGCAAATCCACCATCTATAAAAGCTGATCCAACAGCCAAAGTTTCCATTGACGTCGCACAAGCGCTGAACATCCCTAAAAAAGGAATACCATACTCACGAGCAACGTAATTTGCTGTCACTGTTTGGTTTAATAAATCTCCCGCTAAAAAGAAATCAATTTGTGATTTTTTTATATTCCCTTTTTGCATCGCTTGTTGAATCGAGTCTGACATTAACCTTCGTTCAGCAAGTTCCCAGTTTTCCTCTCCGCAATGTAAGTCAGAATATGAAATATCAAAATCCTTTCCAAGAGGGCCTTCAGCTTCTTTCGGACCGACAGCAGTACCAGTTGCATTCACGAAGATATCATTTTGAAATACCCACGTTTGTTTTCCTGTCAATCTCATACCCACCCCTCCTTTAAGACATTAAAATTTGAAATGTATATCTTATTAGCCCGATAATGTATGCACCGACGACTCCAAATACAATGACACTTCCTGCAAGCTTAAACATGTTAGTAGCGATTCCTAGAACAACCCCTTCACTCCTATGTTCTAGCGCGGCACTCGCCATAGAATTCGCAAATCCAGTAACTGGTACTGCTGATCCCGCTCCAGAAAACTGCCCGATTTTATCATATACACCACACCCTGTTAAAATCGCTGATAGTAAAACAAGAGTTGCAACTGTAGGGTTTCCTGCCTCTTTCTCACTAAAGTGAAAGTAATGTATATAAAATTTCATCAACACTTCTCCCGCCGTACAAATGAGTCCACCAACAAGAAATGCCTTCACACAATTTATGAAATAGTTCGGTTTTGGATGGTACTCCTTCACTTTATTTATGTAATCGTCCTTCAATTTTCGTCCTGCCATATATATTGCCTCCTACTTTACGAAATAAATCCAGTGAAACAACGAGCCTATTACTTTCCCAAGTACAAGAGCAACCAGTAAAACAATAATTTTCCCCTCTACCCTTACTCGTTTCGCTAAAATAGGTAAAACGTTTAATACTTCCGTTAACGCCGCAGCGAGCATTCCAATGAATGTGCCACAAAATATCCCTAATATAACAAGCCAATATTGTGACGTGTGAAATGTAATATTTTTCAAACTACACCAAGCCCCTGTTAAAGTACCTGCAATGACCGCCCACTCAAAATATTGAATATGCTTTCCACTTCTCGTTAATTGAGCCAAACGCGGGATTATACCAAGTACAGCTAAAAACGCGACATATCCGCTACCTACTGCAATCCCTCCAGCTAAACCAATTAATACAACAAATGCACACTCAATCATCAGCAATCCGTTTCATATTATCCTTGTTTTCATGCACAATTACATATTGATCAAGCGACTGCTGATATTGAAACATCTCAACTTCTAACGGGCTCGGCTCTTCATTAATTCTCTTTTGAAATACATGATTAAAAAATAAGACCATACCTAATCCAAGACCTAATGAATAAGGAATTTGAAATAAAAGTGGTTGCGCCTTAAATTCTCCAGTAATCATGTAATATAACCGTTGGTGTACTTGTTGCATACTTACATCTTCATGGAAATAAATGATCGCAAGGGCTGCTCCAATGAAAAGTAACAACCATACAAGTCCGAAGAAAACCGGATGTACTTTCTTTTTTTCGTATATAATTTCAACAAGAGTTTGTCCAGAACCAAGTAAATTAATTTGTATGTGAGCCGCTTTTTGTTGAATAATCTCAATCACTTTCATAACATCAATTACAACATGTGTTTTATCATGCGCTGTTATTTTGTAGACTATCTCATTTTGTAACGACTCAACTACCAAAGAATCTCCGGCAAGTTGAGCAACATCGCTCAGCTTTACTTCATACGTAGAAGACACTTTTAAGCGATTGCGCATTTTAATATAAATCGTTTGTTCCAATTTTCATTCACCCCTTCACTCTTCCTCGTAGTTGTAGTATGGTTATTGGAATTTTTTCTAATACAATTTTTTCATAAAAAAAACATCTGTACCATTTCGGTACAGATGTTTTTAGCTTATGCCTTTTTCTTAAATAAATTTGCAATACTTAATGCAAGTCCTCCCCAAATGACTACCATACCTATAACCATCATCATAATCGCTGATCCGCTCATCATGAAACACCTCGGTCCTTCCATTCTTTTTCAAGCTGGGCAGAGTCTGAATGTATTTGTGCATTCCATTTTTTCAGACTAATGACTAGTGCAACTATAAGAAACGCTGCCGCTATCGACCAACCATACGTTACAACAAAAAAAATCGAATAGATAGCTATTCATCTATTCGATCTTTCATCTGTTTTAATATTTTCTTTTCAAGCCTTGAAACTTGTACTTGCGAAATGCCTATGCGCTCCGCTACTTCTGATTGGGTTTGGTCTTTATAATAGCGCAAATACACAATTAGCCGTTCTCGTTCATCCAATTCTCTAATTGCTTCTTTTAAAGCAATTTTATCAAACCATTTCGTTTCCGATTGATCTGCAATTTGATCTAAAATAGTAATCGGATCTCCATCGTTTTCATACACAGTTTCATGTATCGACGAAGGAGCACGACTCGCTTCTTGCGCCAGAACAACTTCTTCCGGCGTTAGTTCAAGAGCCTCTGCTACCTCATTAATCGTTGGGGCCCTTCCAAATTCCTTCGAAAGCTCGTCTCTCATCTTTCGGACTTTGTTTCCTGTTTCTTTTAAAGATCTACTTACTTTCACTGATCCATCGTCACGTAAAAATCGTTGTATTTCACCGATAATCATTGGAACTGCATATGTTGAAAATTTCACGTCGAAAGATAAATCAAATTTATCTACCGATTTTAAGAGTCCAATACATCCAATTTGAAATAAATCGTCTGGTTCGTATCCTCGATTAAGAAATCGCTGCACAACCGACCATACGAGACGCATATTACTTTGAACGATTGTATCTCTCGCTTGTTGATTTCCATCTTGACTTTTTTGAATTAACGCTTTTAGCTCGTGGTCCTTTAACTGAGGTTTCTTCTTCTCATTTCTGACCTCTATGTCCATTGGCTATTCTCCTTAATTGCATAGAGCGTTACTATTTGATAAGTATTTTGTCAAATGGATTGTTGTCCCGAAAGATTCGTTTGAAATAACTTCTACTTCATCCATAAAATTTTCCATGATAGTAAATCCCATTCCGGAACGCTCTAATTCAGGTTTAGTTGTAAAAAGGGGTTGTCTTGCCTCATCTAAGTTAAAGATACCAATCCCTTCATCTCGAATCGTGAGTTTCACCATCGCTTCTTCCAAAATCACTGAAATATAAACAACACCTTCTGCATTTCCTTCATACCCATGAATAATTGCATTTGTAACCGCTTCTGACACAACTGTTTTAATCTCTGTTAGTTCTTCCATCGTCGGGTCTAATTGCGCAATAAAAGCAGCTACCGTAACACGAGCGAATGATTCATTCTGACTTAACGCTGAAAATTGAAGGTTCATTTCATTTCTCATCTATGCCACCCCCAACGTCGCGAGCGCATGCGCTTCACTTTCTTCTAAACGAACAATTTTGAATAGACCTGACATTTCAAATAAACGTTTAACAGGCGGTGAAATTGCACAGACAACCATCTCTCCACCTAATCCCTTTACATGTTTATATCGGCCTAATATAACGCCTAAACCTGAACTATCCATAAATGTTAAGTTCTCTAGGCTCAAAACAATATGATGAACACCATGTGTCTCAATCATATCTGTTACTTTCGTTCGCAACTCTTCAGCAGTATGATGATCTAATTCACCCTCTAGCCTCACACATAAGACGTCACGTTTTACTTCTAAATGCATGGAAAGACTCACACGATTTCCTCCTTATGCTCAAACTTTATTCTTTAACATAAGATTTTCGTGATATAAAACCAGAATCCTTCCTACTGACAAAAGAAGAACTATTTCGCCATAAAGTGAAACCTTTCAGCAATTATCCCCGTAAATACGAACAGAAAAGCGGCAAAATTTTCACCGCTATTTTGATGTTGAAAACATCCCAAAGCTTCGTTTAAATAACTCCCACCAGCTAGCTGCATCAACATCTTCTTTCGCTACAATTGTTTGTTTTAATAAAACATCTTTATCTCTTTTAATAACAAGTGTGCCAAGTGCATCACCTTTTTTAATCGGTGCCTTCACTTTCTTTTCAGCAATCACTTCTTGTTTAACTTTGTCCATATTTTCGCCCTTCTTCATAAGAAGAGACACATTGTCTGACGCAACTAAATCTACTTTTTCTTCCTTACCTTTTCCTACTTGTACAGTCTTAATTTTCTCACCACGTGTATACAATTTCTTTGTCATGTATTGTCCAAATGCATAATCAAGCAGCTTCGTTACTTGATTGTTCCGTTCTTTTGAAGTAGGTGCTCCCATTACAACTGAAATAACACGCATACCATTTTTTTCAGCTGATGCTGTTAAACAATATTTCGCTTCTGTCGTAAAGCCTGTTTTCACTCCATCTACTCCAGGATAAAAACGTACTAGCTTATTCGTATTAACAAGCCAAAACTTCTTATCCGTATTTTCACGTAAATAGTCTTCATATTTACCTGTGTATTTTCGAATAAGTGGATACTTCATCAACTCTTTCGCCATAATAGCCATATCATTCGCTGTAGAATAATGATCTTTCGCTGGAAGACCTGTCGGATTTTGAAAATGTGTATTTTTCAGCCCTAGATCTTTCGCTTTTTTGTTCATCATATTTACGAAACCTTCTTCTGAACCAGCGATATGCTCAGCTACTGCAACAGATGCATCATTTCCAGATGCAATTGCAATGCCCTTTAACATTTCATTTACAGTCATCTCTTCCCCAGGTTCTAGAAAAATTTGTGATCCGCCCATTGAAGCTGCGTGTTCACTCGCTCTCACTTTATCTGTCAGTTTTAATTTTCCTTTTTCAACTTGTTCCATAATTAAAAGCATTGTCATAATTTTTGTCATACTAGCAGGTGGTAACTTTTCATTCGGATTTTTATCAAATAAAACTTTACCTGTATCTTGCTCAATTACGATCGCTGACGACGCTTGTTCCGCTAACTTCGGCGTGGCTTCTTCTGTTTTCTCCTGCTTCGTTTTCTCAGATTGTGCAAAACTAACTGAAGTACCAGAAAGCAATAACATGAAACAAACAAGTATTCCAAAAACTCGCTTCATGACTAACCCTCCATTCTATATCAAACCTATTTTTTCCAATTTATTCATTTTTAATACCATATTTTTCTATCATTTTCAGTTGACAAATAAATTCATTGCTTATATTGTATTAAGTGTATTACACAAAGTAGTACACTTAATACTCATCAGGAAGGAGACATTGCTCTTGCATATTCAACTTGATCCAAGAAGCAACACTCCGATATGGGAACAAATTGTTCAAAATATAAAAGAGCTCGTACTAAAAAACATGTTAGCTCCAAGTGATAAGCTTCCTTCTGTACGCGAGCTTGCTTCTTTGCTCGTTATAAATCCAAATACAGTAAGTAAAGCTTATCAAGAATTAGAGCGACAAGGGATTATTGAAACATTACGAGGAAAAGGAACATTTGTAGCCCAATCGATTACCCCAACATTAGACGAAAGGAAAATCGCTATGGTTGAAAAGCAATTTCATCAATTATTACTAGAAGCCTCTTATCTTGGGATTACGAAAGATAAAATTCACGATTGGATAGATTCATACTATAAAGAGATTGGAGGAAATACGGATGCTGAAAGTGACAAACTTGAAGAAAACAATTGATAACCAAACGATTTTAGACGATGTTGCTTTCACATTACAAAAAGGTAGTATCGTCGGATTGCTCGGAAGAAACGGTGCGGGGAAAACAACTTTATTACGAACGATGGTCGGCATTTTAGACCCAGATGCAGGAACTGTTACATATGAGGATACGGATGTTCATAAGCATCCTGAAATTAAACAAAAGGTTGTATACGTTCCAGACTCTACTAACATACTAAACGGTTATACAGTGAAAGAAATCGTTAAGTTTTATAAAGCAGTTTATACAGCATTTGATGAACAATATTTTTATGAGATATTAGAACGTTTTAATTTACCAAACAAACGTATTCGTAGTTACTCAAAAGGAATGAAAGCACTGCTTGCGATCATTTTAGCTTTCGCTGCAAAAGCAGAATATATCATTTTAGATGAACCGACAAACGGACTTGATCCTATCGTTAAAAGACAGATTCTACAATTTCTCGTTGAAGAAGTAGCAGAAAAAGAAATTACAATTTTCATCTCCACTCACCATTTAGATGAAGTTGAAAAAATTGCCGATACAATCATTATTTTAAAAGAACATACCGTAGATTCTATTACATCACTAGATGATGCAAAATCACAATTTGCTAAAGTCCAAGTTGCTTACGAACGATCACTACCTCAAAAACTAGAAAACTTAAGCAATATTAAAATATTAAATCAAACAGGAAAAGTATATACAATCTTAATTGAGGGAAATGTGGCTACAACACTGGAGAAGTTCTATAAAGAGCAACCAATACTCATTGAAGAACTAACAATGTCACTTGAAGATGTCTTCGTTACGACACTTGAGGGGGATGAGTATGTTTCATAAGGCGTTGTGGATGTGGAATTGGAAACGCGGGAAATATGCTGTACTAATAATGTTTTTAGTATCTATGTATGTTTTCCCTTATAAATACTATAAGGCATCCCAAACCCAGATGGATTTTTTCTATAAATATAACCCAACAGGAGAGTTTTATTACGACTATTACTTCTCAGATTACAATTCCATCATTATTCTCTCTATCATTGCACTAGCTTGCTTAATGATTGGATGGGAACGTAGCAATTTGAAGTTGAGTGATTCTTTAATGGTAATGCCTTTTAAACGTAGCACCATCTTTTTTTCAAAATGGTTATTTGGCATTATTCACATTGTTACATGTCTTTTACTATGCTGGGCTCTAATGTACCTTGTATATAGAACGACAATTCACTTTGAATTTCAATCATTCAACTTTTTCCATAGATATTTTTTCTATGCAATAATTACTTATATCGCTCTCTATACTACAGCTTTGTGTATCGGAACTTTTACAGGAAGTATCATTTCTCAAGGTACCTTCTGTGTTTTATATTTAATTAAAGGGTTTGGAATTTTTTCTTTGCTCTTCTCTTTTTATAATGCACATTTAAATATGGATACAGAACATTCTTCAAATAAATATGAAGCAATCTATCATTTAAACCAGCAAACAGAAATTCTTGCTCCCATAAAAAATTTTCATATTCGATATAATTATGATATGAGGAACCAACCAACTAAAAAGGAAGGACCTGTATTCTATGACTATAGTTCGCCTAAAATATTACTAGTACCCATTCTATATACAATATGTTTCTTATTACTGGGGGTTATTTTATATAAGCATTCACCTAATGAAAATAATAAGAAAGTATTTTCATTTCAAAAGAAACAAAAACTATGGATTGTCGGGACAACTTTCTATTTTGCTTTAATCGGTGGGAGCATGTTACACTATTTTGATTTGATATTTAGCTATTATTTTGGGCTAATTTTATTTGGAACCCTCAGCTATTTTGCACTATCACGCCTTACAAATTATAAAGTTTTATAAAGGGGAGATCCTATGTTTCAAAAAGCATTATGGTTACAAAGCTATAAACAGGGAAAATATTTCATTTGGCTTTTTTGGATTACTAGCTTCTATACACTATCTTATAAATATTATTTAGATGCTGCAAAATCCTTTCATTTTTCACAAACTATCACGAAAAAAGTTAATTATCATTATCAATATTTCCTTAGTCCTGAAGACCATTTATTTATACAGGGAATTGTAATTATTGCATTAGCATGTGTTCAAATTGGTTGGGAGCGCCATAACCAAACCATGGATGCTTTATGGTCAATGCCTTTTAAACGAAGATATATATATCTTACAAAATGGTTATTAGGGGTATTCAATATTATTGCTGTCTATGCAATAAATTGGGGACTTTTCGCAATTTTAAAAAAGACGACCTTTCATAATAAATACCAGTTATTCTCACCATTTCATTCTTATTTTCTTTATACAGTCATTGTATTAATTGCTATTTATACTTTGACATTATTTATGGGAACAATAACTGCTAATATACTTTCTCAAAGTATATTCACTAGTATTATGCTTATTTTACCATACGGATTGGCCTTACTTTTGGCTGGTTTTATTTCAGTTCACTTGTACGAAACTCATGAGAAAACTTATAAAATTGAAAATCAATACGTATCAATTTCATCACATATAAGTATACTTTCACCTATTGAGGACTTAGAGATTAGATTTGATTACGATCCACAATCAGCTTATACAGATAAAAACGGAAAACGCATAAACGAACCTAATTTTTCGAAAATACCTTCTGCTTGGAAATTATTAACTCCAATTGTGTATATACTTATCTTATTACCTTTAGGTACCTATTTATATACACAATCGCCTAATGAACAAAACGGTAAGTTGCTTTTATTCTCAAAGCTCTACAAGCCTTTTATAGCATGTACTGCATCTTGTTTCGCCCTATTTGGAGGTCGCATAATAGGAGGTATACAATCAATTATTGGGTATTATATTGGATTTGTTGTAATTGGTCTAATTTGCTATATCGTGTTATCACGCTTATTAAAGAAAAAGATTTCTTGGGGATTAAAATAACAAAATGTAATTTTTTAATAAATAACCTCCTTCAAAAGGAGGTTATTTTACATTCTCTCTCCTATCCCCATACACCCTCTCTTCTTTCATCCCAAATCCATCACCATTTTTCACAATTTGCTCTGTCGGCGCGACTACACTTTCAGCAATTTTCCATTCGCCGCGCTCTTTCACAAATACTTGCAGAAAATAGTTCATGCCATTTAGCTGATATGCATTTTCTTTTTTCACATTATAGTGCACCGCAATGTAGTACACTTGAATATTTTCTTTTCCTACTTTTGATACGTATTGCGATAATCTCGGAATGTACATTGATGCTTTCTGAAAAGGCAATTGCTTCGCTTTAACGAGCGATGAACTTGTTACATTACGCAGAGTGTCCTGATTACGAACATTATCGCTATGATGAAATAATACTGCGTTTTGCATAGAACGAACCCATAATTTCGAATACAAGACAGTATTATCGTTTTCAATGTACTTCACTTCTTTTTGCACCACTTGGATAGGGGTATCGGCGTACATGAATGTATGAAAGCAGAAGAAACTTCCAAGTAAAATGGTAAGTGCAGTAATATATTTCATAATCTTTCCTCCGATCTGTTTAATTAAAGTATCGGAGTTTCAAAATATTTTTATTCAAAAGAAAAAGGATAGGAAAGCTCTCGCTTCCTATCCTCATTTATTATAATACGCGGCCAAATAGTTCTAAAACCATTTCTATCTCTTGGTCGCTCCAACCTTTAAATTTCTCTTTATAATATTCTTTACGCACAGCTTCAAGCTTTTCAGTTACTTCTCGTCCGTTTTCAGTAATTTCTAAGTATACGATACGACGGTCCGAATTTGAACGTTTTCTTTCAACAAACCCTTTTCGCACGAGACGATCTGTTACAGCTGTAATATGACTGGAGGTTACGTTTACTTCACTCGCAATTTGCGAAGCCATCTGTGGACTTTTTAAAAATAACGCACGTAATACAGAGAATTCATTATATGGCATATGCTCTGAAAAACGTGTATTAATATCATTTTGTAATAAACGTATCATCTTTCGAAATGATGCAGATAAATCTAAAATCAGTGTTTCTCTATTTTCGTTCACTAGCCTCGTCCCTTTTTTATCATATTTACACATATTATAATCTATAAATACCTATATTGTATATGCTTTCTTCTCACAACATTCTCATTTATGTAACTTTTTTCATACGATTTTCTTTTTTGTTCACACATATACATGTAAAAAAGGATGGTGAGCATAAATGCAAGGTGGAATGAATCCGTATTTACATAATATCCGTACGACAAATACTGGTAAAGAAGCTACTATTACTGTACAAGGAGAAGGCATTATAAAGGCAAAACCAAATGTTGTCATATTAACACTGGGCATTCGAACAGATAGTAAAAATGTAAAACAAGCGCAAGAAGAAAATGCAGTGCAATCGAAACAATTGCTTGATGCACTCAAACAGCTAGGTATTGCCGATAAAGATATAGAAACCATTTCTTATACAATTACTCCTCAATACGAATATGTAAATGATAAAGCATTACTACAAGGCTACCGTGTGGAGCATTTGTATGAAATTACCGTTTTAAATGTGCAAAAAGCAGGGGAAGTATATGATATAGCCGTTACGAATGGTGCAAACGTAGCAAAAGGATTACGTTTTCGAATATCTCATCCAAATAAATATTATGAGCAAGCTCTCATTCAAGCTCTGCAACAAGCAGTAGAAAAAGCTCGTACAATTGCGAGTACCTACAATTTAAATATTAATCCTGTTCCCCTCTCACTCGTTGAAGAATCTGTCCAATTACCGCGGGAGATCGCATCATATGCTACTTTGCATGCGCAAGCAGCTCCGCCCATTCAATCAGGAGAACTAGAAATCATTTCATCTATCCGGGCAATTTTTACGTATTTATAAATAAACTCATTTATAAGTAACCGTTATCATTTTCGTTGTTGTAAAAACATGATGTTCTGATATAATAAAGGACGGTGAGCTCTTACATAAGAGATATCACGGGTGGGAGAGGGATATGAAAAAGAAGGTTTAACATGAAAGGAATACTTGAAAGAACATTTAAATTAGACTTACACCAAACATCACCAAAACAAGAAGTTTTAGCTGGAGTCACGTCATTTTTCACAATTGTTTATATTATGATTGTAAATGCGTCAATCTTATCAGATGCCGGCATTCCTCTTGAGGCAGGAATTTTGGCAACTGTTTTTAGTTCATTTGTCGGATGTCTACTTATGGCATTTTGGGCAAATGCACCTGCTATTCTTGTCCCTGGTATGGGTGTAAATGCATTCTTTACGTACACTGCTGTGCATACGCTTGGTTTAACTTGGCAAGAAGCATTGGCAGCTGTTTTTATCGCCGGTATTATTTTTTCAATTGCTGCTTTTACACCGATTGCTCGCGTGCTTTCGGTATCGATTCCAAAGTCATTAAAGGAAGCGATCACTGTCGGTATCGGGTTGTTTTTAGCTTTCATCGGCTTGCAAAAAGGTGGTTTAGTCGTTTCGCATCCTAATACTGCTGTTGCAATGGGGAAATTAAGTAGTCCTGTCGTTCTTGCCACACTACTTACTCTTATTGTCGCACTTGTGCTATTTGTGCGTAACGTACGTGGAAGCTTTTTATGGACGATTGCAATTGGCACTGGTATTGCATGGCTGTTTGGTCTTGTTGATACGAGTCAACTGGGAAATAGTTCGTTTTCATTCGCTAATTATGGCGATGTGTTTGGAGCTATGTCATTTGGGAAACTTTCTTCCTTGCCATTTTGGATTGCAACATTCTCCTTAAGCATGGTGCTTATTTTTGAGAACATGGGACTACTGCACGGTTTATTAGAAGATGACCGTAAATTCCCACGTGCTTACCAAGCAAATGCAATTTCAGCAATGACATGTGGTCTATTTGGCACAAGCCCTACCGTTTCAACAGTAGAGAGTGCCGCAGGTATTACTGCAGGCGGAAAAACAGGTCTGACGTCTATCGTTACAGGGTTGTTATTCTTCGCATCACTGTTTGCGCTTCCGTTTGTCAAAATAATTCCTGATAGTGCCATTGCACCAATCTTAATTATTATTGGCGGGCTGATGATTACAAGCATTCAACAAATTCCTCTGAACGACTTTTCAGAAGGATTTCCAGCGTTTTTAATTATCGTTATGATCCCGCTCACATATAGTATCGCTGATGGCATTGCGTTCGGATTTATTGCTTATCCTATCTTGAAAGTTGCTCTTGGAAAGCGTAAAGAAGTCGCACCGTCCATGTATATCATTACATGCTTATTCTTAGCCATGTTCGTATTACACGCTATTGGCTAAGAAAAAAACACCGAGGATTTCCCTCGGTGTTTTTTTACTTAAACCAACCTTTTTTATAAAACCAAGCCATCATTCCGCCGCCAATTAACGCCATTAAAATTAAGCAAATAAAATAACTATACTTCCCGCCAAGCTCTGGCATATGTGCGAAGTTCATGCCGTATACCCCTGCAATAAATGTTAACGGCATGAAAATAGTTGAGAAAACAGTTAATGTTTTCATAATGTTGTTCATATGGTGGGAATTCAACGAAAAGTAACTATCTCGAATATCTGCTGTTAATTCACGGCTTGCTTCAATCATCTCTGTCAGTTTAAGCAAATGATCATGTATATCTTTAAAATAAATTTCATGATCGCTTATACCGTAAAAACGTGTTGAATTTAATATACGATACAATAAATCACGCATCGGAATAATCGTACGCCTTAGCTTAGATAAATCCGCACGAATATCAAATACTTCTTCTAGCACGCTTCCTGCTGTCTCACCCGTTAAATTATCATCAATTGCATTTAAATGGTCTTCAATGTAATAAACAGGTGCGAAATAATCATCTACAATTTGGTCAACAATTGTATGTGCTACATGTAAAGGACTCTTCTTAATACGTTTCTTTTCACCGAGCGTTTTCCATACTCTTTCAATCGCATTATTATGAGAGAAATGGAAAGAGACTATATATCGATCACTAACAAATAAATCGATTTCATGCGGTTCTAATCCATCTTCTCCGAATGCATGAAGAACTAAAAAGTTATATCCATCATAAAAATCTACTTTTGGCCTCTGTACATATTCTACACAATCTTCAATTGCAAGGGGATGGAACTTGAAGTGATCTTGTAAAATATATGTATACTCCTCTTTCGTCGGCTTATATAAATCAAGCCAATACCATACAATGTTTTCTTTTTTCGTTTCTTCTAGCGAAACATCATATAAAACTTCATTTTTTTTCGTTATTGCACAAATTCTAATCATAATTTCACCCATTACTATTATAAACAAAAAATAGTAAAAAAAGCCAAGGAGAAATCTCCTCAGCTTTTTTTATCCCGCTATTTGCGGGCAGTAAGACCCCTACCTCAAAATTCAGCGAAAGCAAAGAAGTTCGGTGGGGGATCAACTGCCCGTAAAAGCCCGATTGGTGAAGGCTCATGATCAGTGGGGGATGAAGCCCCCCACTGATTAAAGTTTCACTTTATTACTTCGTTACAATACCGTGTACTAAAGTTGGTGCATCTACGTGGTCTTTAGCGATTTTCATGTTCTCATAAATTTTCACTTTTACATCTTCAACGTTTTCGCGGTTTGCGTAAATTGTAACAAGAGAGTCACCTTTTTTCACGCTATCGCCTACTTTTTTGCGAAGCATTAGACCAACTGCTAAATCAATTTCAGACTCTTTCGTTGCACGCCCTGCTCCTAAAAGCATTGCTGCTGTTCCGATTTCATCTGCAACGATTTCCGATACGTAACCGTCTTCTTTCGCTTCCACTTCAATTTTATATTGTGCTTGTGGCAATTTAGAAGGATCATCAACAACAGAAGCATCGCCGCCCTGCGCCGATAAGAACGTTTTAAATGCTTCTAACGCTTTTCCATTGTTCATTACTTCAATTAATTTTTCACGTGCATCTTCTAAAGATGAAGCTTGTCCAGCAAGGTATACCATTTGACTTCCAAGCGTTAAACATAGCTCTTCTAAATCTTTTGGTCCCTTACCTTGTAATGTATCAATTGCTTCTTGTACTTCTAATGCGTTACCGATTGCTTCACCAAGCGGCTGACTCATATCAGAAATAACCGCCATCGTATTACGACCAACGTTATTACCGATGCGCACCATTGCTTCTGCTAAACGCTTTGCATCTTCATCCGTTTTCATAAATGCTCCTGCTCCAGTTTTTACATCAAGAACAATTGCATCTGCACCAGCAGCAATTTTCTTACTCATAATCGAGCTTGCAATAAGCGGAATTGAGTTTACTGTTGCCGTGACATCACGAAGTGCATACAATTTTTTATCAGCAGGTGTTAAGTTTCCACTTTGACCGATAACAGCAATTTTATTTTCATTTACAAGACGCATGAATTCATCATTTTCAATTTCCACATGGAATCCTGGAACTGCTTCTAACTTATCAATTGTACCACCAGTATGTCCTAAACCACGTCCAGACATTTTTGCAACTGGTACACCTAAAGCAGCTACTAATGGACCTAATACAAGTGTCGTTGTATCACCAACACCACCTGTTGAATGCTTATCTACCTTTACCCCTTCAATGGCTGATAAGTCAATTGTATCACCGCTATTTACCATTGCCATCGTTAAATCTGCACGTTCTTGATCATTCATATCTTGGAAGAAAATTGCCATTGCAAGTGAACTTACTTGATAATCAGGAATATCACCATTTGTATATCCTTCAACAATAAAGTTAATTTCTTCTGTCGTTAATGCTTGTCCATCACGTTTTTTTGCAATTAGGTCCACCATTCTCATTGTGAGGTCACCCCTTCATTTGTTTTACAATTGCTTTTACTAATGCTAAGAAGTTAGCTTTAACACGTTCTGTCGTTTCAATTACTTCATCGTGGTGAAGTGGTTGATCTAAAATACCAGCTGCCATATTTGAAATACAAGAAATACCAAGTACTTTCATACCCGCATGACGCGCTACAATTACTTCAGGTACAGTTGACATACCAACTGCATCTCCGCCAAGTGTACGAAGCATACGAATTTCAGCAGGTGTTTCATATACAGGACCTGTCATTCCAACATATACACCTTCTTGTACTTTAATATTTAAATCTGCTGCAACTTGTTTCGCCATTTCGCGAAGTTCTGGCGTGTATGATGTAGACATATCAGGGAAACGTACACCCATTTCAGAATCATTTGGTCCGATTAATGGGTTCGTACCCATGAAGTTAATGTGGTCTGAAATTAACATAAGATCGCCTGGTTCAAATGATGTATTTACACCACCAGCTGCGTTCGTTACAACAACTGTTTCTACACCTAGTTCTTTCATAACACGAACTGGGAATGTTACTTTTTGCATATCGTATCCTTCGTAGAAATGGAAACGTCCTTGCATTGCTACTACTGTTACACCTTGAAGTGTACCGAATACAAGTTGACCTGCATGTCCTTCTACAGTTGAAACTGGGAATTCAGGGATTTCACTGTATGGTACTGTTACTGCATTCTCGATTTCATCTGCTAATACACCTAGTCCAGATCCAAGGATTAGTCCTACTTGTGGTGTCTCTTGAAATTTCTCTTTTAAGTATGAAGCTGATTTTGTAATTAGTTCACGATTCATCTGTTTATCCCCCTATTTCTTTAGCTCGTTTAAGAAGCTTGTTCCATGTTCTGGCATTTTAACATTAAAGTTTTCTGCTACAGTTGCACCAATATCAGCAAATGTTTGACGAAGTGATAACTCTTGTCCGCCTTCTTTCATGCTTGGACTATATGCTAATAACGGTACATATTCACGTGTATGATCAGTACCGTAGTGAACTGGATCATTACCGTGGTCTGCTGTAATTAATAATAGATCATCTTCTTTTAGTTTTTCGAATACTTCTGGAAGACGTGCGTCATATTCTTGAAGAGCTTCTCCGTACCCTTGTGGGTCACGGCGATGACCAAATAATGCATCAAAGTCAACTAAGTTTAAGAAGCTAATACCTGTAAAGTCCATATTTAATGTATCTACAAGCTTGTCCATTCCATCCATATTTGATTTCGTACGAAGTGATTCAGTTACCCCTTCGCCATCATAAATATCAGCAATTTTACCAATAGCAATTACATCATAATCGCTATCTTTTAGTTCATTCATTACTGTGCGACCAAATGGTTTTAGTGCATAGTCATGACGATTTGGTGTACGTGTGAAGTTTCCTGGCTCTCCGACGAACGGACGAGCGATAACGCGTCCTACCATGTACTTCTCATCTAATGTTAATTCACGTGCGATTTTACAAATTTTATATAGCTCTTCAAGTGGTACTACTTCTTCATGAGCTGCGATTTGTAATACACTATCAGCAGAAGTGTAAACAATTAAAGAACCTGTTTCCATTTGTTCTTGACCAAGCTCAACAAGTACCTCAGTTCCAGAGGCTGGTTTATTACCGATAATTTTACGACCTGTCTTTTCTTCTAATTCATCAAGTAATTCTTTCGGGAATCCTTCAGGAAACACTTGGAATGGTGTATCAATGTAAAGGCCCATGATTTCCCAATGACCTGTCATTGTATCTTTTCCTGTAGATTTCTCCTGCATTTTTGTATAATATCCAAGCGGTTTCTCTACTTTAGAGATTCCTTTCATTTCACGAATATTACCAAGGCCCAATTTCACCATATTTGGCATGTGTAATCCATTCATATGTTCAGCGATATGACCAATTGTATCAGAACCTAAATCACCAAACTGCTCAGCATCCGGTGCTTCACCGATTCCCACAGAGTCCATTACGACTAGGAAAATACGTTTATATTTATTCATAACTGCAACCTCCTATATGTTCAGTTCTACTTCTTGTAGTATGTTCAAAACGCTATAAAGTGAAACTGTTATCAATGGGAATTATCTTTCGTCCTCATTATTAAACAGTACTGCTTTAAATCATTCTCTAACTTTTTCGTTTTACTTTCAAACGAATCAAAAACATTTCTAGGTTTTTCCAAGTCAGATGTCAGACATCTGATATTGATATCATAACATGTTTACGCTTTCTTTTTAATACATTTTCGTAGAATTCTTCATTTTCTTTACCCTTCTATTGTAATCCATTCTGCAAAGAAGTGCTAATCATTTCATGACTTTTTTCCTAAAATAAAAAGCAGCTCTAAAGAGCTACTTTTTATTTTACTTCTACTGTTTCTTCTTTATGTTCATGTAGTTCACCTTTTCTTACATGAACTTTCACTTTATAAGCACCATTCTCTTTGAAAGTATGTTTACTTTCATACTCCCCTTTATTCCCCTCTTTCACCGGAATAAATTCGTGTTTTTCAACGCCGTCTTTCCAAATCTCAAGTTGTACTTCAGCACCAGATAACGCTTCTTCTTTTTGTTTTAAATGAACTTTCATTGTTGACTCAGCATTTGCTTTAATATCTCCAGCCATAAGATGTATCATCGTATCACTTTTATGATCCCCATGACCTTCTTCTTTTTTCGCATCTTCAACTTTTGCATTTCCCACAGCCACTTTTACTTCTGGCATAACATGCATTTCACGTGCATTTGTATGAGCAATAACATGATATACTCCATCCGTTTCGAATGTTTTTTCTACAGTATAAACACCTTTTCCTTTATGCTTAGCATTTAACATCTCGTGCTTTTCGTCGCCTGCTTTCCAAATTTCAAACTTTACATCATCAGCATCTGTTACTTTTTCTTTTCCTTGTGTAACAAGTGCTTGTACTTCTGTTTTTTCACCTGGTTTAATTTCTTTCGGATTCGTTTGAACTGCTACTTTTACAGCTTCAAGTTTTTCTTTCTTTTGTTCTTCTTTGTTTGTATTACAGCCAGCCAATGCTAGCATCGCGATAAATAACGTAATAATAAGTTTTTTCATCATCATTTCCTCCTTCATACTTTATTTAGTATAGAGGAAAGACATTGTAATATTCCAGTGTTCTGCTGAAAACAATGTACGAAATGTTTGTGAAGTTTCTGTGAAATGGTTTGTTCTTCTTAATCTATGAAAAAAGAGCATAGTGACTATGCTCTCGGGTGAAACTGTTTATATACATCTTTTAATCTAGTTTTTGAAACGTGCGTATAAATTTGCGTCGTTGAAATATCTGCATGTCCAAGCATTTCTTGTACAGCACGCAAGTCTGCCCCGTTTTCTAATAAATGTGTAGCAAAAGAATGGCGTAACGTATGCGGTGTAAGCTCTTTTTCAATATTTGCTTCTTTCGCTAATCGTTTTAAAATTTTCCAAAATCCTTGTCTCGATAATCGATTACCATGATGGTTTAAAAAGAGTGCATCTACTGCTTTTTTACCCATCAATTCTCTTCTTCCTTTTTCAATATACTTTTGAATCGCTTCTGTCGCTAAGCTTCCTAATGGAATAATTCTTTCTTTATTCCCTTTCCCTATGCAGCGAACAAACCCCATCGTTAAGTGTACATCTTCTAAATTTAATGAAATTAATTCTGAAACACGAAGTCCTGTTGCATATAACAACTCTAACATTGCCTTATCACGAATCCCAAAAGCACTTGCCGTTTTCGGTGTTTGAAGCAATGCTTCCACTTCGTCGATCGATAATACTTTTGGTAATTTCCGTTCCCCTTGTGGCGTTTCAATATGTACCGATGGGTCATGCTCCACTGCTCGCTCACGAAGTAAAAATTGATGAAACGAACGAATCGATGCAATATGACGCGCCAATGTTTTTGAAGATTTTCCGTTTTCTTTTAAATGCTGCAAAAAGTTAACAATATGCAAGCGTGTCACTTCATGAAACGTCTTCGTTTGTTCTACATTTTGCAAATACTTCACATAGCTTTTCAAATCGCGTTCATAAGATACAACTGTATTTTTCGCTAAACCTTTTTCAACAATCATATAATGAATAAAATCTTTTAATTGATCTTCCAATCTACACTACTCCCCATTTTCATAGAAAAACATCATTCTATTTACGAAAGCATCCTTTTCCGGCTCCTCATTCCCTGATACTTTTTCTACAGTCTCTTCTTTTGGCTTTTCATAACGATGGTAACTTTCATATTCTTCATTTATCCATAGTATAGCGAAATAAAACAAAATCGTACAACTTGTAAATAATAAAAATACTTTCATCCCATCAAAAGTTAATTTTAAAGCTCGGCGCATTGTAAATTCCTCCAAAATATAAGTTATTACAACATATGCCAAGCTTTCACCAATTTATACCTTATTCAAATAAAAAACCTCTTCCTAGTTAAATAGGAAAAGGTTATTTTTCATCCGTTTCATTTTCTTGACAATTTTTACAAATCCCATGGAATGTTAAACGATGATCTTTCACCTTAAAGCTCCAGTCTCGTTCCACTTTATTCTCCACTTCACCAAGTAAATCTTCTTGTATTTCTTGTACAGCACCGCATTGTGTACAGATTAAATGATGATGGAAACGCTGTGCACCTTCTTGGCGTAAGTCATAACGCGAAACACCGTCTCCAAAGTTAATCTTATCGACAACTTTCAACTCAGACAATAACTCTAAAGTTCGATAAACGGTTGCTAATCCGATCTCTGGCGACTTTTCTTTTACAAGGAGGTATACATCTTCTGCGCTTAAATGATCTTCTTCATTTTCTAGCAGCACACGAACTGTTGCTTCACGTTGTGGTGTCAATTTATAGCTCGCTGCATGTAATTGCTTCTTAATTCGTTCAATTCTTTCTTCCATTCGGTACTACTCCCTCCTCGCCACTCTTACACCATTATATCAGAAGAAGGGCTCCTGTCAAAAGAAAAACAATAAAAACAAATTGATAATTATTCTCAAAAAGTATTTATTGTTTGTTAATCGCCTCCACAACTTCTTTCATTAAAACTGGTGATGCATACGCTTCGACACTGGAAGCAATAGCTAATACCGCTCCAATCACGAGAAAAAAGCATGTATAGCGAATTAATAACGGTAATAGTGGCTCAGTTATTTTCCGGATAAATTGATGCCTAATCATTCTCAAGGAAAAGCTTGCAGCAATTGTTGTCATTACGAGAAATACAGGAATTATAATTAAATTTTGTGGCAATACAGATACAAATGCTAATAATAGTCCATTCCATCCGTGCTGACTTACTAAAAAACCTACTGTAAATCCAACAACTACCCCTTTTAAAAATAGTAAGATAAAAATGAGCGGCAACCCAATAATTGAAATCCCCAAAATCCAAATAAAGCCGATATATTTTAATTGCGAAAAGTAACTTTCTCGAAACATTTCGCCTGCGACAGCAAATTCTCCTTTAGAAACTTGTCCAAAAAAACGCTGTAAATAAAATGATAAATCTTGCTTTTGGTTTATTTGTAAACTATTCACAAGAATCGCTCCAAATATTACTCCCATCAGTAATAAAACCGCATTAAATATATATAGTGAAGAATTTTCCTGTATGTGAGACATTACACGGTCTTGCCACGTTTTTCGCCACATTTTCCTTCCCTCCGTTCACACTCTTACTAAAAATGTATGAAAGAAAGAAAAAAAGTATGACGAATTAGCATTGAAATTCCGCTCTACTTTGCTAAACTAAAAAGTAGAGAATAGGAGGGATTTCTCTTGAAACCATTATTATTAGATTTTCCAACATTATTTCAAACTGAGCGCTTGCAAGTACGTAAGCCGTTTCCAGGTGATGGCACAGAAGTATATGAAGCAATCCAAGCTTCTCTAGAAGACTTATTACCATGGATGCCAATTACAGCTGAAACAGAAGAACGTGCTGAAGAAATTGTTCGCGAAGCTCACGGACAGTTTTTACTTCGTGAAACACTTGATTTCCATTTATACGATAAAGTATCTGGTACATTCATCGGAGCTATTACTCTCAATCCTGAAAACTGGGATATTCCAAAGTTTTCACTTCACTTCTGGCTACATAGCGCTTATACAAAGCATGGCTATATGACAGAAGCCATTAAAGGTGCGATTCAATTTGCATTTGATAAACTAGGTGCTAGAAGAATTGAAATTCGTACTGATGCAACAAATATAAACGCATGTAACTTAGCAGAACGTCTAGAATTTATTTTAGAAGGTACAATGGAAAATGATTTCCTAGCACCCGATGGCAGCTTACGCGATGCACGTGTATATGCAAAAATCAACTAAAAACACTCGCCTTAGGCGAGTGTTTATTTTTGTAATTGTAAATATTGTACTGCAAACATCGTCTTAGCATCATGTATGCGAAGGTCTTTCATAAGATCAATCGCTTCTTCTAATGACACTTCCATTAATTCCACAAATTCATCTTCATCTAAAGCTGCTTTATTTTCTTTTTGTATTAATCCTGTCGCTTTATATACATATAAAATCTCATCTGCAAAACCAGGTGATGTATAGAAAGATGTAATAAGCTCCATATTTTCACATACATATCCTGTTTCTTCTTCTAATTCACGAACTGCTGTTACCTCTGGCTTTTCCCCAGGTTCTAACTTCCCAGCAGGAATTTCCACAATTGCCTTTTCGAGAGCTTTACGATACTGCTCAACGAGTACAATTTTCCCCTCATCAGTAATAGCAATAATAGCAACTGCCCCAGGGTGATTTACGATTTCACGTTTACTCATTTCTCCATTTGGTAATACTACATCATCAACACGAACTTTTATAACTCTACCATCAAAAATCGGTTCAGTTTTTACTGTTCTTTCTGCAAGATTACTCATACTACTTCATCTCCCTGTTCTATTTCCTAATCGTTCTTCATACATTTTACCACATTGAAAGGAGCGTGATAGAAATGAAAGTTTACATTTTACCAAATCGCGTCACTTTAGTCGGCAAAGCATGGCAAATTCGTCATAAGCTAAAACAATATGGAAAAGAGTATACAACTGTGCAAGAGTGGATTACAGCAAACAAAAAGTAAACGTTTGTCAACCTCCTTTCCCTTTCGTACAATAAAGATAAGGAGGTTGACCTATGAAAAAACGTCAATTAGGAAACTCAGATTTATATGTTACGGAAATTGGATTTGGCTGTATGTCTCTCGGTACATCTGAGGCTGAAGCTATGCGTATTATCGATGAGGCAATCGATTTAGGAATTAACTTTTTTGATACAGCGGACTTATACGACTATGGATTAAATGAAGAATTTGTTGGAAAAGCTCTGAAAGGAAAACGCGACCAAATTGTTCTTACAACAAAGGTTGGAAATCGATGGACAGAGGAAAAAAACGGCTGGTCTTGGGATCCTTCTAAAGCTTATATAAAAGCCGAAGCAAAAGAGAGTTTACGTAGACTTCAAACAGATTATATTGATTTATATCAACTGCATGGCGGGACGACTGAAGATCCTATAGATGAAACAATTGAAGCCTTTGAAGAATTGAAAAAAGAAGGTATTATTCGTCATTATGGTATCTCTTCTATACGTCCAAATGTCATTCGTGAGTATGCAAAACGTTCAAATATCATTAGTGTATTAATGGAGTACAGCCTTTTAAATCGTCGTCCTGAAGAATGGTTCCCACTGCTTAATGAACATCAAATTAGTGTCATCGCACGCGGACCACTTGCGAAAGGTATTTTAACTAACAACAATGCAAGCAAGATAGAAAGAGTAAAGGAAAAAGATTACCTCTCCTATTCTTATGATGAATTAAATACAACACTCGCGAGTGTAAAAGAAATTATAGGAGAAAGATCTTTAACTGGATCAGCCATTCAATACTGCTTACATAATGAAGCTGTTGCATCTGTTATACCTGGTGCAAGCTCTATTCAACAGTTGCAAGCAAATGTACATGCTGGGGAACAAACGTCGTTAACAAAAGAAGAATATGCACAACTTCAGCAAATTGTTAAATTTGATACATATACATTACATCGTTAAAAAAACGTTACCGTACAGGTCATAGCCATCAAGTTAAAAAAGAAGGTGTCCCAAAAGCTCATTAAAAATGACCTTTTGGAGACACCTTCTTTGTATTGATCTTTATATGGATCAGAAGTTGTTTCATGAACTAATTTAACGTTATGTTTATCTACCGCGAATAAACGACTATTATTTCTCTTATTTTGAACTGAAATTAATTGATTTGTAGCGTTCGGGCAACTTTCCCACCACTTTCTATAACCGTACAGATAGCATTTTTATAACGTATCATATTTATCAGGATTCGTTCCTACATGTAAATTACGATTTAACGTATTAATTTGATCCATCTCTTCTTCAGTTAATGAGAAATCAAAAATAGTAAAGTTCTCTTTAATACGAGATGGCGTAACAGATTTAGGAATAGTCACAATCCCACTTTGAATATCCCACCTTAATATAACTTGTGCAGGTGACTTTTCATATTTTTTAGAAATAGCCTGAATAATTGGATGCTGGAATACTTCGCCGCCTCTCATTAAAGGACTCCATGCTTCCATTTGAATTTGCTCACCTTGACAGAAATCACGCAATTCAAATTGCGCTAGCATTGGATGAAGTTCAACTTGGTTTACCATCGGCTTCACTTTGCAATTTGGTAATAACAGTTCTAAATGATGTTTATGAAAATTAGAAACACCAATGGCACGCACTTTACCTTCTTCATATAGCTTTTCTAGAGCACGGTACGTATCAACATACTTCCCTCTTATCGGCCAATGGATTAAATATAAATCTACATAGTCCATTTGTAATTTCTTTAAACTTTTTTCAAACGCCTCGAGCGTCTCCTCGTACCCTTGATCGTCGTTCCAAACTTTTGTTGTAATAAACAAGTCTTCTCGCGAGATTCCAGATTCACGAACCGCTTCTCCGACACCGCTTTCATTTTCATATACAGTTGCTGTATCAATCGAACGGTATCCAAATTCTAATGCTGTTTTTACTGCTTGTTTAACTTCGTTGCCTTCTTTCGCTTTATAAACGCCTAGACCAATCATCGGCATTTTCACACCATTATGAAGTGTAGTTGTTGGAATATGCACACTCGTTCTCCCTTTCAATGTTACATTTTTTATAAACCACCACTTTATTTCAACAAGATTCATCCAAAAAGTCAAAACATACGTACAGTTTACATAATACTTTTATACACATTTAAAAAAACAACGTGAACTCAGCCATTCACGTTATTTTCTATCCATTCTTTCGCCTTTTCATCTACATTACGTACAAACTCATTTTTTCCTTCCGTATACATCGTGCCATCATATGTATATTTTTCCGCTAGTTCTTTCTTTAAAGTTGCATACGCCTCTGCTTCTTCACAATGAGCCATCATGTAATCACGAAACGATAAATGCCTTGTAATCTCAGGATTCCCTTTTTCAAATACGTGCAAATGATACGAGCGTTTCTCCTCAGTTCCATGAATAAAAAAACGACGACCTGAAATACCATTTTCCCCTTTCACGATGTAACCAAGCTCTTTAAATCGTTCATTCCAATGATCTACTCTGTCGATACTTTCTACTTCCATGATCATATCAATAATAGGTTTAGCTGCTAGTCCTGGCACTGACGTACTTCCAATATGATGGATTTTCACCGTTTCTGGCATCGCCGATTTTAATCTTTCGGCCTCCATTTGAAATTTCTCACTCCAATGATTTTCGTACGAAACGACTACAATTTCCCTCATTCTAACTCCCCTTTTCTTACAAACTCGTCAAAAAAATGATCAGCGGCATTTCACTGATCATGTTTTTATTATTTAAAGTCTTTCCAAGTAAGGCTACTTTCACTTAACAGTTCTTCAAATGATTTATTCTTTTCACGTTCTTTTTGTTCCTTACGCTTTCTTTCTTGTTCTGCTGCCTCTTTTTTCTCTTCTCTCACTTGCAACTCTTTTTTCTTATTCTTTAATTGTTGCATTAACGAATCGTTCAATTGATCACCTAGTGTAAGTGATTCTTTCTCTGGTTGATTCATTTGAGAGTGTCTTTGTGTTTGTCTTTGCTTCTTTTTCTTCATACTATTCACCTTTTACTTTTTTCTCCATTATAGAGGATACACGGCGAAATCGACAATAAAAAAGATACATGCCCCCCGATTCTCTATTATTCTTTTTTTGTAAATATGTTAATTTTTCGAAAAAACTAAATTTTATGGTAGATATAATCCTAGTAATCTATTAAAATTATGTCGTATGATGTCAGATTATAAAAAAAGGAGAAATTAATTATGTGGAAAAAAATTATTCCTGCTGTTGCTGTTTTAAGCACTATTACTTTTTCAAGCGTATTCGCCGCTCCTCCATCTCAGGCTCCTGCCGAACAAAACCGATACATAGACGTACAAATGCTTGGTATTAATGATTTCCATGGACAACTAGATACTGTAAAAAAAATTAACAATAAAGAAGCTGGTGGTGCTGATTACTTAGCTACTTATTTAAAAGAACGCAAAAAACAAAACCCTAATACACTTCTTGTACATGCTGGAGATATTGCCGGAGCTAGCCCACCAGTTTCTGCTTTATTACAGGACGAACCAACTATTGAATTTTTAAATGACTTAAAATTTGATGTTGGTACAATTGGAAATCATGAATTTGATGAAGGCATTGATGAAATGCGACGCCTTATTTATGGTGGATATCATGAAAAAACAGGGAATTTCAAAGGAGCAAACTTCCCTTATGTCGCTGCAAACTTCTATAATAAATCTACTGGCCGCTTATTTTTACCACCATTTACTGTAAAAATGGTAGATGGAGTTCCTGTAGGATTCATCGGAGTTGTTACAACGGATACACCGAATGTCGTTATGCCAACTATGCTAAAGAATGTACAAATTACTGATGAAGTAGAAGCTATTAATAAATCTACTCAGCAATTAAAGCGTCTCGGTGTTAAATCTATCGTAGTCCTTGCACACGTTGGAGGTACAACTGATGACACTGGTGTAACAAACGGTGACCTTACTCGCATTGCAAATGAAACAGATCCCGAAGTTGATGTTATTTTCGGCGGACATAGTCATACGTACGTAAATGGTACTGTAAATAATAAACTCATCGTACAGGCGAACTCTTACGGAATGGCTTTCTCGGACGTAGATGTAACAATTGATAGAAAAACAAAAGATATTGTGAAGAAAAAAGCTGAAGTTATCACAACATATCATGAAGGTGTAGAACCTGATAAACAAGTAAAACAAAAGTTAGATCAATATAAAGAAAAAATTGCACCGCTTGTAAATGAAGTTGTCGGAAAATCTACAGCACCTATCGACCGTAAACAAAACGATGCTGGTGAATCTACCCTTGGAAATTTAATTGCCGATGCACAGCGCCAAACAATGCAAACACAAATCGCTCTTATGAATCCTGGTGGAATTCGCAATGATCTAGACGCTGGAGATATTACATGGGGCGAGTTATATGGTATTCAGCCTTTCGGAAATCAATTAATTAAAATGGATTTAACAGGTCAAGATATTCGTGAAATTTTAAATCAACAATGGCAAAAAGGAACAACGAGAATGCTCCAAATTTCAGGTATCCAATACACTTGGGATGCAATTAAACCAAATGGTGAAAAGGTTACGAATATCCGTTTAACCAATGGTGAAGAATTAGTTTCCACGAAAACGTATAGCGTAGTTGCAAATGCCTTCCTAGCTTCTGGCGGCGATGGATTTGTATCCTTTAAAAATGGAAAAAATACTGAAACTGGTCCAAACGATTTTGAAGCATTAGTCGATTATGTAAAACAAGTGAAAGAACCAATTCAGCCAATTATTGATGGACGTATTCAAAAAATCAACTAAATACTATTCAAACTAGTGCGTGACACTCGAAAGAAGAAGCTCCTTTTTATATGCAAGGAGCTTCTTCTTTTAGAGTCATACGTATTGTCATTCTTCTAGTGCAGTAAAGGATAAGCACATAGCCCCTTGTTTCCTCGTAGTATATAGAAAACTATAATAGGAGGGTTTGTATGTATTTCTATCCAAACAATGACGATACATTATATCGACAAAATGACAAACTCATTCGTAGTATTGAGAAAGCAATTAATGGAGAATATAGCGCCATTCATTGTTATGCTAAATTAGCTAATTTAGCTCCAGACATAAATGAACGAAATCAAATCCTTGAAATTCGGCAAGATGAAATAAAACATTTTCACCAATTTGTACAAATCTACACCCTTTCAACCGGTAAAAACCCTCAGCCCCAAATCACTGAAGAATGTCCAACTCTTTATTTGAACGGATTAGAATTCGCTATACAAGATGAGCAACGAACAGTTGATTTTTACTTAGAAATTGCAGACGAAACGACAAATCAACAAGTGAAAGAAACATTTCGGCGCGCAGCAGCTGATGAACAAAATCATGCCGTTTGGTTCCTATATTACTTTTCGAAACAAAAAATGAAATAAAATAAGACAAAAAGGATACACGCTCTTATATGGAACATAGTATCCTTTCTTTTATTTCTCTGGATACGTTTCATGATTAACATCATACCGTTGCAAAAATTCATGTAGTGCTTCTTCTACAATTTTAGACTTTTGAATCCCTTTCGATTCCGATATAACATCTAGTCTTGCTAATACTTCTATATTAATCGAAAAGGTTCGTTTCTTTTTCTCTGTGCTCTTACTTATAATTTGAACACTTATTTCTTCTCTTTTTCTTAGCAATTCATAAATGCTTTGTAATTGTTCATAAATTAGTAATTGATAGTCTGTTTTTGCATATTGAAGGGCAGTAGCTTCTTGGATTTGCAAATGACGTGGCTCTTCACCATCACCTATAAAGATACGTTTTTTCTGCTCTCCATCATATTCATATCCAATCACCCTTAACTTCTTTGATAATGTATATGGGCTCATTTCAAGCCGTTTCGCTATAATAGCGATTGATTCGCGTCTATTTAAAGAATCAATAATTTCTCCAATCGTCACATTCTCCCTCCTCTCTTAATCGCCTAAACTTGAAATCAAACCAGTATGTTATGATACAATGATTTTCTAGTAGTATATGCAAAAGAAAGAGCCTGTGCGATTCATACCATTTAAGAAAAGGAGGTTTACATATGCTTTTTCGTAGCTATACACCACAGTTTTATAACGAAAAGAAGCAATTAATCCCTAACAGTATCGCTACGATAGAAAGCGTTATGATTAATGACCGGAAACAATCTCTCCTTATACGCGGACAAAACGTGGAACAGCCTATTTTATTATGCTGTCACGGTGGACCTGGTATGGCACAAATCGGCTTTATTCGTCATTTTCAAAAAGAGTTAGAAAAGCACTTTATCGTTATTAATTGGGATCAACGCGGGGCAGGTAAATCCTTTTTATGGCGAGATATCCAAACAAATTTTACGATTGATCAATTTATTTCAGATGCAAAAGAAGTCATTCACTATCTTCTTAGACGCTTTAAAAAACAGAAATTGTTTCTCGCTGGGCATTCTTGGGGGAGTATTATCGGACTGCAAATCGCTAGTCAATATCCCAAATATATAGAAGCATACATCGGCATCGGTCAAATCGTACATATGAAGCAAAACGAAGAATTACTATACCGACATTTAATTAGCTCTGCAAAAAAACATGACCATAAAAAGGCATTAGCTTCTCTTTTAAAGTTAGGGAAACCACCCTTTTTAGATACGAGACGTCTCATTATTCAAAGAAAGTGGCTTGGTACATTTGGCGGAGCAATACAAAACGGATCTTCCTTTTCTTTCATACGAAAAGGTTTCTTTTCTCCTGAATATACGCTATTAGACTGGTTCAAATTTCTCGCAGGAAATTTAAAATCCGGAGTTTTATGGGAAGAGATGCTAACAATCGATTTCTTTTCGTCTATTTCAAGTTTATCTGTTCCTGTTTATTTTTGTTCTGGTCGCTATGATTATCAAACTCCTTATGCACTCGTTCAACAATATTGCGATATCATTCAAGCTCCTATTAAAAAGATGGTTTGGTTTCCAAACTCGGCACATTCTCCAGATTTAGAAGAGCCTGAACTATTCGCCAAATCTTTACAATCAATTAAACAAGAACTATCTTTTCAACATACATAACGAAAGGCTCTTTTACATTTCATAGAAAACATTTTATAATGATATGTCGCAAGTATATGTCACTACAAACACTTGCTTGCCTTAACAGAATAAAAATTAGGGAGATTACATTTATTATGAACGCTGTACTCATCGCAGTAGCAGTCATGCTACTGCTTAGTTTGTTACGTGTCCAAGTCATTGTCGCCATTATCGTTGGAGCTTTAACAGGCGGACTTATCGGCGGACTCGGTATTTCAGAAACAATTAGTACTTTTACAGCCGGTCTTGGGAACAGTGCTCCTATCGCATTAAGCTACGCAATGCTCGGTGGATTTGCTATTTCCCTTTCAAAAACAGGACTTCCTGATGCAATGATCCAATCAGCTTTAAAATGGATCGGCAACGAACAAGACACGAAAAAACAAGTCTATTCTAAAATACTTATATTATTTATCATTTTAACAATGGCTTGTTTCTCACAAAATATTATCCCTGTTCATATCGCCTTCATCCCAATCTTAATTCCAGCACTTTTGAAAGTATTAAATGAGCTGAGGGTGGATCGTAGGCTTGTAACATGTCTTATTACATTTGGATTAATTACCCCTTACATGTGGGTCCCAGCAGGATTCGGAAAAATTTATCATGACGTATTACAAACAAATGCTGCGCAAAGCGGTCTTACATTTGATGTCGCACTTATTCCAAAAGCGATGACTATTCCAGCAATCGGTATGATTATCGGATTATGTGTAGCAGTTTTCATTACATACCGAAAACCACGTACATATGAAACAGAACAAATTCATGCTGCACAGAATGAAATCGTTCCCTATACGAAAAGAAGCATTACTTTTGGTTTATTATCAATACTCGCTACATTAACTGTGCAATTAGCAACAGAATCAATGATTTTTGGTGCTTTAGCAGGTATTATCGTCTTATCAGTTAGCGGTAGTCTCCCTCTTAAAGAAGCCGATGCTATTTTAACGAGCGGAATGCGTATGATGTCCTTTATCGGATTTGTTATGATTTCTGCCGCTGGATTTGGCGCTGTTCTTCGAAAAACTGGACATGTTGAATCTCTTGTGCAAACGAGTGCACATATAATCGGAAATAATAAACCGCTTGCTGCATTTCTTATGCTCGTTATTGGACTTCTCGTTACGATGGGAATTGGTTCTTCCTTTTCAACCATCCCAATCTTAACAACAATTTTCGTACCGTTATGCGTCCAGCTCGGATTTAGTCCCATGGCTACAATCGCAATTATCGGTACAGCTGGTGCACTTGGTGATGCAGGTTCTCCAGCATCTGATAGTACACTTGGACCAACGTCCGGTTTAAATGCTGATGGTCAGCACCATCATATATGGGATACATGTGTTCCAACATTTCTACACTATAATATACCGTTACTTATATTCGGCTTTATTGCCGCAATTACACTATAAAAGGTGCGTTTTAAAAACGCACCTTTTACTTTGTTGTTTCTCTCTCAATACATCTAAATTCTGTTTCCACTTCTTCTTGTTCCACTTGTTTCTTCTTTATTTTTCCTATTAACTGCTGAAAAGCTATTTCCCCATATTCTTCGATATAACTTCCAATCGTCGTTAATGATGGACTTATCCATTCACCCTCTACACTCCCGTTAAATCCAATGATTTGCAAATTACCTGGTATATGAATATTAAGAGTTTTCGCCGCCCTGATTAGCTCAATAGCGACCTTATCACTTGAAGCTACAACCCCATCTATGTATGGATGCTTTTGTAACAATTCAAGAAACTGTTGATTCGTATACCCTTGGACAATTTCCTCTCGATAAGAAAGTCCTTCTTTCCAAGCAGTATCTAGAAATCCTGCCACATGCTCTTCCATTTCTTCACTCTCTACTCCCTCACCGATATAAGCAAGAAACTGGCAGCCTTTCTCTTTTAATAAAGAAACAGCTTTCTGTCCACTTTCATAATAGCTCATAAGAGATTGCCGTCCTTCAAGCACAGCGAAAGGAAGTGAGATCTCTCCTATACTTCGAAAAACAGATTTCGTCATTATAACGCCTGCAATGTTATTTTGCTCCAACATATCTATGTATCTATTCTTATTTTCTATATTACAAACTATTACTTGATACCCTTCTTTATATGCTATTTCCTCAACGAAACGGAGCAAAGTGATGTATGATGGATTATGCAAATTATCTACAAGTAATGCAATCATCGTTGAAGGCTGTTTAAATAAAGGCTTTGCTGTAGCATTCGGTCTATAATGTAATTCTTCAATTGCTTTTTTTACTTGTTTCACCGTATCTTCATGGACATATCCTTTTTCGTTAATGACTCTTGAAACGGTTGCGACTGAAACACCGGCCAATTTTGCAACATCACGTATAGTTGCCACATCGTCACCCCTTAATATGGTAATAGATTACAATTTTAAACTAAACCAAAATATAACATTCGTCAAGGTTATTGTTTTATATTTCTGAAAATTGTTACACAACTTCCACTCTACTCATAAAGTGAAACTTTAATCAGTGGGAGTTTTACTGCCCTCAAATACGGGATAAAATATACTCCAGCTGAATTTCATGTGAAATCGCGATATTATCATAACCAATAAACGGAATTTCTTTCTTTATTTTTCGTGCTTCTTTTACCGCATCAATATACAAGTTCGTCATCATGAAGTTACGTTTTTGATAAAAACGAAGTGCGTTCATATTATCATTCGTCGTAATGAGCCACACTTTTTCACATTCGTTCTCTTTTGCCACTTGCAGCACACAATCCACCAGTTTTGTACCAATCCCCTTTCCTTCCTCAAAACTATTTAACGATACAATTTCACACATATTTTCTATCACTTTACACGTTATAATTCCCACTATTCTGTTATTTCTAAGTGCAACAAAACCGGGTAATTCTTCTAATTGATGTACTCTGCCTCGCGAGACCATCATTGAGCTTCCCCAGTTTTCACACATAAAATCCTGAATTGCTTCTTTCATTTCTGGTGTAATTTTTTGTATATGAACCATATACGATTTCTCCCCTTTTCACATCATTGTGATACAATGTTAGTGTATCATATGTAGAGGTATTTGGAGGATGAGGTAAAGTATGAAACGTTTTTTTACAGCATTGTTTACTATACTAGGTGCACTAACTGCGATTGGGATTTTCTTTACAAATAAAGTTATGTACTTGAAGAAAAAAACAGAGGAAGAAGTTTTAGAACGCGAAACGAAAAAGCATTTTCATTTGGACGATTTTAAGGCTATTCAAAAAGAAGAGGTTCACATCCCTTCTCAATTCGGATACGAACTTCACGGATATTACATGCCAGCTGGTCATTCCAATAAATTTATGATTTTTTGCCACGGTGTGACCGTAAATAAAATCAATTCCGTTAAATATGCAAACTTATTTTTAAATAGAGGATATAACGTATTTATTTATGATCATCGCCGTCATGGTAAAACCGGTGGTAAAACAACAAGTTATGGCTATTATGAAAAACATGATTTAAAGTCAGTAGTTGACTGGCTAAAAGATCGTTTCGGAACGAATATTACACTCGGAATTCATGGTGAATCTATGGGTGCTGCAACTCTTCTTCAATATGCAGGACTTGTTGAAGATGGTGCTGATTTTTATATTGCTGATTGTCCTTTCTCTGATTTTTATGGACAGTTACAGCATCGTTTGAAAGTTGAGTTTCACTTGCCAAAATGGCCTTTATTGCCTTTAGCAAATGCCTTTTTAAAAGTTCGTGATGGCTATACAATTCGTGAAGTTTCACCAATTGATTGTATAAAAAACATTAACAATCCTGTTCTCTTTATTCATAGTAAAGACGATGACTATATTTTATCTGATATGACGAAATCACTTTATGAAGCGAAAGAAAATAATAAACAGCTTTATATTGCAGAACATGGTGCACACGCTTGCTCTTATAATGAAAATAAAGAAGAGTACGAAGATGCCATCGATCAATTTTTAAACACATATGTAAAAGAAACAAAAAACAGGCTTGCATAAGCCTGTTTTTTTACTGCGCTAAAACGTCTGTAACTTGTTCCATATTTTCAGAAATCCACTTTACTGCCTCGTCTAGCGTTGGGAATTCCGTCGTTTGAAAAGTCACCTCATCTTGAAGTAACCAAACATCTTTCGGTTCTTGTCCTACACCTGCGATTGACCAATGAAGTAAACTATATGGATGATTATCATTCAAAAATGATGCCCATGTGCGCTCATTTGCAATATTTTGTAGTGTTTGTAATTTTTTATCCATCTTTCGTCACCTTACTCTAGTCAGTTATAAAAACTATTATAACACTCTCTTCTCTCTCAAACAAAGTGCTCTTTTTATATTGTCAAGTACTCTCCCTAATTATATGATGAGAGTAAGCGTTTGGAAAGGAGGGATAACGTTGGCAAAAGTACAAATTAAAGTAAATGATAATGGCTCTTTTCGCGTTACAGGGGACGTGGAATTAGTTGACTCACAAGGGAATGTATTCCCAGCAAAACCGGCATTTTCTTTATGTCGTTGTGGTTTATCAAAAAACATGCCTTATTGCGATGCTTCGCATAAAGGAAAATTCGAGTCTGTTGTTAGAGCACCAGAGGCAGAATAAATATTTAAAGAGCATGCACATTTATTTGTGCATGTTTTTTCTTTTGATCAAAGCCTATACAGCCCTTCCCCTTTCAACATTTCTATTACTTTCGTCCCCTTTCAAATCGGCATATATTTTCACACAATTCTTCACATTCGAACATTTTTTACTATGCTTTTTTCTTTTTTGTGCTATAATGTGAGCAAACAACATCCTTCGGGGTCGGGTGAAATTCCCAACCGGCGGTGATGAAGCGAAAGCTTCTAAGTCCGTGACCCGTTTTCAACGCGAAAACGGTGGATCTAGTGAAACTCTAGGGCCGACAGTATAGTCTGGATGGGAGAAGGATATGTTTTCTAGTAATTATATATAGCGAATACACTTTTATTTCAGTATGCATATTTTTAAAGGTTCATTTTGACTCTTTATATATGTTTTATTTTGTATACTTATGTTTCTATACTGAAATAAAAAGATACGACTAGCGTTTGAAAAACTCGATATTTTGCTAGGTTTTTTTCTTATACCAAAATATCAGTCATCGTTAGGTTTCTTTCCTATACTTTCGTATTCGAACTATATTTCTAGAAATCACGTCTCCCAAACCCCAAGGATTCTATATCCTTGGGGTTTTTTGATTTTTTCAGGAGAGGTGACGAGAATGACAGATCAAGAATATATGAGGATTGCCTTGCAGTTAGCACAAGGAACATCGGGACAAACAAGCCCAAATCCTATGGTTGGTGCTGTTGTTGTAAAAGATGGCAACATTGTCGGAATGGGTGCCCACATGCGTGCCGGTGAAGAACATGCTGAAGTTCATGCTCTTCACATGGCTGGAGAAAGAGCAAAAGGCGCTACCGTTTATGTAACACTTGAACCGTGTAGCCATTTTGGAAAAACACCGCCTTGCTGTGAATTACTCATTGAAAAGGGAGTCCAGCGTGTTGTAATCGCCACCCTTGATTGCAATCCACTCGTTTCTGGTAATGGAAAAAGGAGATTAGAAGAAGCTGGAATCAAGGTGACTACTGGTGTTCTTGAAGCGGAAGCAATTTTATTAAATCGATACTTTTTTCACTATATGAAAACGAAACAGCCATTTGTAACAATAAAAACAGCAATGAGCTTAGATGGAAAAACAGCGACTGTAACGGGGGAAAGTAAGTGGATTACAGGTGAAGAAGCGCGAGCTGATGTTCACCAATATCGTCATATGCATGACGCTATCCTTGTCGGTGTGAATACAGTTATAACTGATAATCCACACTTAACAACACGAATTCCAAACGGAGGTAAACATCCTATACGCGTTATTTTAGATACCCACTTACGAACGCCGCCATCTTCTCATGTCATAACAGATAGCTTAGCTCCGACATGGATTATTGTCGGTAAGGATGTAAATAAAGAGAAAATAGCGTCTTATGAATGTAACAATATAGCTGTATTCCAAATGAAAACGAAGCAAATTGAAATACAAGATGTCCTATCCCTACTCGGGGAGAAACAAATTCTTTCTCTGTTCGTTGAAGGTGGTCAAACAGTACATGCAAACTTCTTAAAAACAAATAGTTTTAATGAAATTGTGACCTATATAAGCCCAAAGTTAATTGGCGGAAAAGATGCACCCACTTTATTTGGCGGAGCTGGTTTTTCGAAGTTACAAGATGCACTTTCCTTAACAATTCAAGAGATGAAACAAATTGGTAATGATATAAAAATTGTTGCAACCTTAAAAAGCGAGGTGACGGAATGTTTACAGGAATTGTAGAAGAGTTAGGAACGATATCAAGCATGACTCAAAGTGGTGAAGCAATGAAGCTAACTATTAGCGCAAATCAAATTTTATCGGATGTTAAGCTAGGTGATAGTATCGCGGTTAACGGCATCTGCTTAACAGTAACTACTTTTACGACTACTTCATTCACTGTTGATGCAATGCCTGAAACAATGAATGCAACATCACTTCGTATGCTAAAGCCAAGTGCCAAAGTGAATTTAGAACGGGCAATGGCTACGAACGGACGATTCGGTGGACATTTCGTCACCGGACATATCGATGGCATCGGTACGATTTTAACTAAAAAACAACATTACAATGCCATCTATTACAAAATAGCAATTTCTGATGAATTACTACGCTATTGTTTGCATAAAGGATCCGTTGCTATTGATGGCACTAGTTTAACAATATTTGATATAGACGAATCTTCAATTACAATTTCACTCATCCCCCACACAGTAAGCGAGTCTATAATCGGAGAAAAAAAAGCCGGGGACATCGTAAACATTGAGTGTGACATGATTGGAAAATATATTGAACGCTTTATTTCAAAGCCCGCAAAAGGAACTGATTCAATGACCGAAAGCTTTTTACAAGAAAACGGATTTCTATAAGGGGGAAGTACAATGTTTCATCGTATTGAAGAAGCTCTAGAAGATTTAAAACAAGGAAAAGTCGTTATCGTATGTGATGATGAAAACCGAGAAAATGAAGGCGATTTTATTGCTTTAGCAGAGCACATTACACCAGAAACGATTAATTTTATGATTACACACGGTCGTGGTCTCGTTTGCGTACCGATTACGGAGCAATACGCAGAGCGTCTACAGTTAGAACCAATGGTTTCTCATAATACGGATTCACATCATACTGCTTTTACAGTAAGCATCGATCACGTTTCTACAACAACAGGCATTAGTGCTCATGAGCGTGCTACAACAATACAGGAATTATTAAATCCCGCATCTAAAGGAACTGATTTTAACCGCCCTGGACATATCTTTCCATTAATTGCGAAAGAAGGTGGCGTCCTTCGCCGCGCAGGTCATACAGAAGCTGCTGTTGATTTAGCAAAACTTTGCGGAACTGAGCCAGCTGGCGTCATTTGCGAGATTATAAATGAAGATGGGACGATGGCACGTGTACCTGATTTAATACAGTGTGCAAAACAATTTGATATAAAAATGATTACAATTGAAGATTTAATTGCTTATCGCCGCCATCACGAAACACTTGTGACGAGAGAAGTGGAAATTACATTACCTACAGATTTCGGTACTTTTCATGCAATTGGCTATTCTAACTCATTAGATATGAAAGAACATATCGCGCTCGTAAAAGGTGATATTTCAACAGGCGAACCTGTACTTGTACGCGTTCATTCAGAATGCTTAACAGGAGATGTATTTGGTTCATTCCGCTGTGATTGTGGACCACAGCTACATGCTGCACTTGCTCAAATTGAGCGTGAAGGAAAAGGCGTTCTTCTCTATATGAGACAAGAAGGACGAGGCATTGGACTTCTGAATAAGCTTCGCGCTTATAAGTTACAAGAAGAAGGGTTAGATACTGTAGAAGCAAATGAAAAACTTGGGTTCCCAGCTGATCTTCGTGATTACGGTATTGGCGCTCAAATTTTAAAAGATTTAGGCTTACAAAGTTTACGATTATTAACGAATAATCCACGGAAAATTGCTGGCTTACAAGGTTACGATTTAAAAGTAACCGAGCGTGTACCGTTGCAAATGCCAACAAAAGAAGAAAATAAAACGTATTTACAAACGAAAGTAAGCAAATTAGGACATTTACTAAACTTATAATTAAGGGAGAGATACATTATGGTATTCGAAGGTCATTTAGTTGGTACAGGATTAAAAGTTGGGGTTGTTGTTGGACGTTTTAATGAGTTTATTACAAGTAAGTTACTTGGCGGAGCTTTAGATGGATTAAAGCGTCACGGTGTAGAAGAGAATGCTATTGATGTTGCATGGGTTCCTGGTGCATTTGAAATTCCTTTAATCGCTAAAAAGATGGCAAATAGCGGAAAATATGATGCTGTTATTACATTAGGTACAGTAATTCGCGGTGCTACAACGCATTACGATTACGTTTGTAATGAAGTAGCAAAAGGTGTTGCATCTTTATCACTACAAACGGACATTCCAGTTATTTTCGGTGTATTAACGACAGAAACAATTGAACAAGCGATTGAACGTGCAGGTACAAAAGCTGGAAATAAAGGCTATGAATCAGCAGTTGCTGCGATCGAAATGGCTCATTTATCAAAACAATGGGCTTAAAAAAAGAGGCTGCGGCCTCTTTTTTTTATTTTCTCACCTTTTTTCGTACATCTTCTATTAATTCATCCATCGTTTTTCCTTCTGTTTTTATACGAAGAGTTTGTGCTGTTCTCCACACATTTTCTCTCTTTTTCGCTTCTTCTATAATAGAAATTTCCTTCCTCACTTCTTTTAAATCCTTTCCTTCTGTTTCAAGTCCAAAATGTTCAGCTTTCGTTCGAAAATGCTGTTCAATTCTTTGTTGCATTTCTTTTTGTTCAGGATTTTCAGCCGCCTTAACTGGATCAGCACTTATCGCTTTTATTAAAATCAGACAAGTCATAATGGCTAATATGTATTTGTACATGTAAAATCCTCCAACCCGATATAAATTACATTTTTACTATGTACAATTAGAGCTTGGAAAATTCGTCCACAAAATTATTTTTCTCGTCCAAAAGTGACTACTATCAAGCGTTAATGGACTTTTATTACATTTTTTTTACAAAAAAAAGCAAACCCTTTAAAGAGTTTGCTTTTCATCTATCTTATAGCGCACATTCTTCAATCTCAAATCCTAAATCTTCAATCATACCCCAGTCCGCAGTCGGCTCTTGTCCAGCTGTTGTTAAATAGTCCCCGACAAAGATAGAGTTTGCTGCAAATAAACCAAGTGGCTGTACAGAACGTAAATTAAGTTCTCGACCGCCTGAAATACGAATTTCTTTTGTTGGATTTACAAAACGCATCATCGCCAGCACTTTTAAACATTCTACAGGTGTTAATTCTTTTTGTCCTTCAAGCGGAGTACCCTTTACAGCAACAAGAAAATTACACGGAATAGAATCCGCATCTAAACGTTGTAATTCAAATGCAATTTCAGCACGCTGTTCAATCGTTTCTCCCATTCCGAAAATTGCTCCAGAGCATGGAGAAATACCGGCTTGCTTCGCTTTTTGGACTGTATCAACACGATCGTCATACGTATGCGTTGAACAAATGCTATCATAATTGTTAGCATGCGTATTTAAATTGTGGTTATAACGATGCACACCAGCTTCTGCTAACTGACCTGCTTGATCTTCATTTAAAAATCCTAAACAACAGCAAATTTTTAAATCTGTCGTTTCACGAATTTCCTTAACTGCTCCAATAACGTGATTTACTTCTTTATCCGTCGGACGACGACCAGATGCAACAATACAATATGTACCTGCTTTACGACGAATTGCTTCGTGCGCTCCTTCAACAATTTTCTCTTGTGTTAACCATGCATACTTATCAATCGGTGCTTCTGAAATAATAGACTGTGAACAGTACCCGCAATCTTCAGGACATAATCCAGATTTCGTATTTATAATCATGTTCAACTTTACTTTCTTACCAAAATGATGATGGCGAATGATGTAAGCTGCATTCATAATTTCTAAAACCTCTATATCATCAGCTTCTAATATTGCAATTGCATCTTCTTTCGTAATCATTTTCTCTTCTACTACGTCGTATGCAAGTTTTTTCCAATCCCTTTTTGTTTGTACTTGTTTCATTTCATCTCTTCCCCTCTTTTGTTATATACGTAAATAAAGCATGATATGTTGCTACTATCCCTTCTTTTTCCGTGAAGTCTCTTTCGTATATACGAAGCATCGTACGAAAGAGTGAAGGGCTTTGACAATAAGACTCTTCATTACTATTGGTCGCTCCTACTTTTCGAATAGAATGTAGGAATTCCCTAACTTCTGCAAATCTTTCTATGTAACATGTTTCAGAAACATGCACATCCCCTGTTTCTATCTTGCATATATGAAGCAACTGATCTTTCGAATAAAAACGTTGACCAATCAAAGTTTCATTTTGAATGTTTTTTTCCTCTTTCGCTCGCTGAAACGAAGCATGGAGCTCTTGAAAAGTTTCTTGTCCAAAGGTGGAAAAGAGTACTATCCCATCTGTAGACAAATGATGAAATAAATTTCTTATCACTTGTTTTACATTGTTAAGCCATTGAAATGTGGCATTCGAAATAATAACATCATATGATTCTTCTAATCGTAATCGTTCAATATCCTCACAATGAAACGTCACATTTTCGGTATTTTGTCTAGTTTTTGCAATCGTAATCATACTTTCAGCAAAATCAACGGCTGTAATTTGTGCTTTTGGAAATAACTTTGATAATTGCTCTGTGACATAACCTGTCCCGCATCCAAGTTCTAAAATACGTATTGATGATGTTTCACTATATCGCCGCTTCAATATAGAAAGTAACGAATGTGCCATCTTTTTTTGTACATTTGCATATTGATCGTAAGATACGGCTGCCCCATTAAACCGTTTTTGTAGTAACGTTTTGTTGATCATGTCGTATCCCCTCTACAAATTGGATTATCTCATTCGCGCAATATTCGAAATTCGTTACACATAATGCATGACCAGCCCCGCTTACTACTTTTAGCGTAGCATTCGTATTCTCCGTCATATTATGAGCTGCGGATAATGGACATATCACATCCTGTTCTCCATGAAGAAGTAACAACGGGACTTTGATATCTGTTAATTCGTTTCTCATATCTGTTTCTATTAAATAATCTAAGCCTAATTGTAAAGACTGAATCGAGTCCCCTTTAAAATTCAGCGCAATCTCTTTAAAACTCGTATTCTCCTTCAGCTCATTTTTTGTAAATATATTTTCATAGAAACGATTCAAAGTATCTTCTTTCTTTCTCGTTAAATTCTTTTTCATACGTTCTACATGCAAAGAATTCCATCCGCTTGTATAGTCGCTCGTATTTGTAAATTTAGCAGTACCACCAATTAGTACAATACCTTTCGCCTTAATCTTTTTATAAGCTTGAATTGCCGCTAATGCTCCTAATGACCATCCAACTAAAATTACATTTTCATCACGTGCTACCTCTATTATTCGTCCCGCAAATTCACTTTGTTCTTTCACATTACGCCAATCTAAACATTGAACAGGATAGTCTTTAAAATACGGAAATACAAAAGTCCAAACATCTTCTTCCATTCCCCACCCAGGAATAAAAATAACCTTTAGCTCTTTCATACTAAAAACCCCTCTTCTTTACCGATGCGTATAATATGCTGAATGGCCCATTTTAAATCCGCCATTGTATGTTGTGACGTAACAGCAAAGCGAATTCGGGAACTACCAATCGGAACAGTTGGCGGACGAATTGCAATGGCTGCGATACCTATCTCTTGTAATCTTTCACTAAACCGTAAAGCATTTTCATTTGAACCGACTACAATTGGTACAATATGAGTTGAGCTATTCCCAATGTCAAAACCAGCTTCTTGTAAATGCGTCCTGAAATATGCACCATTCGCTATAAGGTTCTCTCTTCTTTCGTTATCTTCTTTTACAATCTCAATTGCTTTTTGCACTGCTCCTAATGCTCCTGGTGGTAAAGCTGTAGTAAAAACAAAGCTTCTCATCATATTTTGTAAGTACTCTATATAAATTGCATCACCTGTTAAATACGCACCATAACACCCTAAAGCCTTGCTAAACGTCCCCATATGTATATCGATTTTTTGAGCAAGATCTTTTTCTATATGAGATAATCCAGCTCCACCGATTCCATATATTCCACTCGCATGTGCTTCATCAACTATAATGATTGCCCCGTATTTCTCTTTCAGCTTCACTAAATCTCTCAAATATGCAGTATCACCATCCATACTAAAAACAGTATCAGTTACGATTAATTTCCTCTTTTCAGGTGACGCTACTTTCAACATCTTCTCTAAATGATCCAAATCATTATGACGATACCTTTTATGTTCTGCACCGCTTAATATAATTCCATCAACAATACTTGCGTGATTTAATTTATCACTAAAAACAATATCGTGACGACCAGCTAAAGAAGATAGTACACCTACATTTGCTGTATACCCACTATTTACGATTAACGCTCTTTCAGTACCTTTCCAGTTGCATATACTTCTCTCAACCTCTTCATACAGTGGATAATTTCCTACAACGAGACGAGATGCTGTCGCTCCAGTTCCATATTTTCTTGTGCAAGCAATAGCAGCTTCTTTCAACCTTTCATCTCCAGCTAACCCTAAATAATTATTTGACGCTAAATTTAGCATCCTTTTCTCATTTCGAATAAGCCATGTCTCTTCCGCTTTCTCTGTCACATGCAAATTACGATACTGTCCTTGCTCTCTTAATTGTTCTATTTTAGATTGAAGATGCGCGCGCCACTTTTGATTCATTTTGGATGGACTCCTCTAATTTTGAAATCATAATATGTTCTTTTGCCGATTCCAATAATTCTTCCCTAGTAAAATCACCTTCAAGGAATGGTAATAAACCTAAAACCGGTACCCCGCTCAACTCTTCAATCATTTCTTTGTTTTCTTGTACTCTTTCTTTTTCACATTCTTTACAACCAGACAAAATGACACCTGCTACTGTTAAGCCATGTGCCCTTGCATAAGAAATCGTTAAGACAGTATGATTCACTGTTCCTAGTGTAGGACGCGCTACTACAATAAGAGGAAGCTGTAATTCTTTTGCAAAATCGATTACTAAAGCATCTTCTGTATATGGGACTGCAAGCCCACCAGCCCCTTCTACAAATAGGCTATTAAACTCTTTTAGTAGTTCATTATAGTGATCAGTAATTTCTTTTAACGTTACTGTCCTTCCAGCTCTTTTCATAGCAAGTCTCGGAGCAAGTGGTTCTTCAATAGAATACGGACAAATTTCTTCTTCTCTTGTCGATACACCCGATAAGGCTTTTAACCTTGCTGCATCTCCCTCTGCGTTTGATGCAGCATGTCCACTTTGCAACGGTTTATATACCCCTACGTTATATCCCAATTCTCTAAATACACCTGCTAACGCACCTGCAACCACAGTTTTTCCAACTTCAGTATCAGTTGCCGTTATGAAAAAACCACTCATTATTCTTCCTCCGTAACATCCGAGATTGCTTTATATAAAATGCGTAACATCTCATCAATTTCAGCAATTGTAGATGCAAGAGGAGGCATAAATACAATGGTGTTACCAAGCGGACGTAAAATCATGCCTAACTCTCTTGAGCGTTTACATACTTGAACACCGACTCTTTCTGTCCATTCATACGATTCTTTCATTTCTTTATTTTTCACAAGTTCAATACCAATCATTAATCCGCACTGACGAATATCACCTACGTGCTTATATTCATTAAGCGCTTCTAATTGCCCCGCTACATATTCTGTTTTATGCGCAACAGATTCTATTAAATTAGTTTTTTCATATAGTTCTAGATTCGCAATTGCTACCGCACACCCTAACGGATTACCTGTGTAACTATGCCCATGGAAAAATGTTTTTTGTTCCTCATACTCTCCTAAGAAGGCATTATATATTTCGTCTGTCGTTACCGTAATTGCCACTGGTAAATAACCACCTGTTAAGCCTTTTCCCGCAGTTAAAATGTCTGGCGTCACATCCTCGTGTTCACATGCAAACATTTTCCCAGTACGCCCAAATCCAGTCGCTACCTCATCTGTAATAAATAATACATTGTATTTTGTACATAAATCGCGAAGCCCTTTTAAGTATCCTTTTGGCATTGTAATCATCCCACCAGCACCTTGCATTAATGGCTCCACAATGATAGCTGCTACTTCTTCATGTTTTTCTTGCAGCAATTCTTCCATTTCTTCTAAATGTTTCTTTACAATTTGTTCCTTATTATCTCCATAAGGAGAACGATATGTATATGGATACGGCATTTTAATCGCCTCAAATAATAGTGAACTATACACTTGGTGAAACAAGTCTATTGCTCCTACTGAAACAGCACCTATTGTATCACCGTGATATGCTTCTTTTAATGTAACAAATCTTTGTTTTCTCGGTTTTCCTTTATGCTGCCAATATTGAAAAGCCATCTTAATTGCAATTTCAACAGCGGTAGAACCAGAGTCTGAATAAAATACTTTCTTCAAGCCTTCTGGTACAACATCAATTATTTTTTCTGCTAATAAAATAGATGGAACGTTAGCAAGTCCTAACATAGTAGAATGAGCAATTTTATTTAATTGCTCACGAATTGCCTCATCTAGTTCCGGTACTTGATGCCCATGAACATTTAACCAAATAGACGAAACACCGTCCCAATATTCATTTCCATTTACATCGTATAGCTTCCTTCCCTCTCCACGTTCAATAATGACAGGATCTTCTTCTAAATAATCTTTCATTTGTGTAAATGGGTGCCATACGTAATCTTTATTCTTCTTCGATAATTCTTCATATGTATAAGACGATTTTTCACTCGTGTTACTATTAACAGCCACAATTGTCACCCCTAATGTTAACTTGTTTATAAATATAGTTAACATTAAAAACAAATGACTGTCAATTATTTTTAAATCAAATAGTTCTTAAAAAAGAACAACTTATCATACGATAAGTTGTTCTACTTTCCATGTTGTATCTTTCCAATTTCTAAAATAATCTCTTCCTCTTTTTTTCCTTCTGTATCAATTCCAAGTTGCTTAGCATGCTCAATTAATAAATCATGGCGCTGCTCAAACCTAGCGGTATCTACTTCTTTCGTAATCTCTTCTTTTGTTTTCCCTTCAGTAGAAACTCCTAGTTTTGCAGCTGATTTTTCCATCGATTTCTTCTCTTCAGTTTCTTTCACTTTCTTCACTTCTGACTGCTGTATTTGCTTTTGTTTCGACTGCTCTGATTCAGCTGCAAAAGCTGTGTAAATTCCAGCACTTCCGCCAACGACTAGTAAGGTGGTAAAAAGAATTATTTTTTTCTTCACTCTTTCCTCCCCTTTCAAATTCATTATAACGCACATTTTTACAGTATAAAAAACATTTCTCCTTTATTCCCCTAAAAAAATATCGAATATTTTTATTGACATGTATGATGAATATATGATAAAAATTTAACTAACATCATATGAATCGGCGTTGATAGGATTTAGTAGTATTTCGTTTTCTGATTTCAGAGAGCTGGTGGTCGGTGCGAACCAGTACAGAGCGATTTATGAATTACCCCCTGGAGCTTCTTTTACGAAACGTGAGGAGTAGTGAAAGACGGTTTAGACCGTTATGTCTAAAGAGTGGTGAAACGACACTGTTTCACAATTTAGGGTGGTACCGCGAATTTTTCGTCCCTGCATATATTGCAGGGGCGTTTTTATTTTATTAGCGCATATCATATGGCCCTTTATTTTGTGATACATTCCTTTCACAAGCTAGGGTGGTACCGCGATTTCTTCGTCCCTGCATAATTATATGCAGGGGCGTTTTTTTATTCCAATCTTTATTGAGCGATTATCCTAAAAATTTGAGATAGGAGAGATACAAAGCTTGATAAATCCCGATTTTTTAAACTTTATGATGAAAAACAATTACCGGTAATTTGTCACAAAATTCTGAATCTCAAAAGGGAATATACAGTATTGGCGAATTTTATATAAAAAAGAGCTATTTTAGATTAATTAGGAGGGGAAAACAATGATTTCAAAAATTGAATCTATTCTTTTAACATTTTTTATCTTTTTCTGTATTGGCTTTAGTGTTATTCAATTAGAAGTTTCACCACATATCCCAATTTTATTCGGCATCGTTATTTTATTAGCGTTTGGATTTATGAAAAAAATCTCTTGGTCTACTATGGAAAAAGGGATGATAAGTAGTATTTCAGCTGGTATTCCATCTATTTTTATTTTCTTACTTGTAGGAGTATTAATTAGTGTTTGGATCGCAGCTGGAACAATTCCAACTTTAATGGTATACGGATTCCAACTTGTATCTCCAAAAATTTTCGTTCCTACTGTTTTTGTTGTTTGTGCAATTGTTGGAACAAGTATCGGTAGTGCATTTACAACTGCAGCAACAGTAGGGCTTGCCTTTATGGGAATGGGTAGTGCTCTCGGATACGATCCAGCTCTTATTGCTGGTGCAATTATTTCTGGTGCATTCTTTGGGGATAAAATGTCTCCTTTATCTGATACAACAAACTTAGCTCCAGCTGTAACTGGTGTAGATTTATTTGAACATATTCGCAACATGCTTTGGACAACAGTCCCTGCTTTCATTATTGCTTTTATCGCATTTTTCATTTTAGGAAGCGGCACTAGAGGAGACGTTGATTTCACAAACTTTATTAGTACGTTAGAAAAAAATGCAACGATTTCTATCGTTACACTTATTCCGATTTTATTACTGTTCCTATTCGCATTTAAGAAAGTACCCGCAGTTCCAACATTACTTGCAGGAATCGTAGTAGGGATCATTATTCTCTTTATTTTTAACCCTAGTACTTCTTTAGCTGATTTAATGAAAATTATGCAAGATGGTTACGTTTCTAAAACTGGTATAAAAGATATTGATAGCTTATTATCTCGCGGTGGTTTACAAAGTATGATGATGTCAATTGCTCTTATTTTCCTCGCTCTTTGTATGGGGGGGTTACTACAAGGAATGGGCATTATCACGCAGCTGATGAATATCATCTCTAGCTTCGTAAAAAATAGTACACGCTTAATCGTCTCTACCGCTTTCACTGCAATTGGTGTAAACTTCTTACTTGGCGAACAATACTTATCAATCGTTTTAACAGGACAAGCATTCGCTAACAAATACGATGAAGTCGGTTTAGAACGTCGTAATTTATCACGAGTATTAGAAGATGCTGGTACAGTAATTAATCCGCTCGTACCATGGGGTGTAAGTGGCGTATTTTTAACAAACGTCCTTAGCGTTCCAACATTCGATTATGTTCCATACGCAATCTTCTGTTTAGCTTGTCCAGTCTTAACAATTATTGTTGGGTTCACCGGATTTGGGCTTTCATGGAAAAAAGAAAAAACAATACCAGTTTCATAATATAGAATAAAAAAAGGATTACCGTAATCGGTAATCCTTTTTTTCATACAACACTTTACTATCTATTTATTTGCTTTCTTTCTTCTAAATAACATAAGTAATCCCGCTCCAACAAACGCCAGACCAGCTCCAATTGTAGAAGCAATACTCGCACCTGTTTTCGGTAAATCACGTTCCTCTTTATTTTCACTTACAGTTGTTGTTTCTTTTGTATTTTGATTATCCGTTGTAGTTTGTCCAGATCCTGCGTTGTTTCCATCTTGTTTTGGTTCATTTCCATTATTACCTTCATCTGTTGGCGGTGCCGTTGGATTCTCCCCATTATTACCATCACCTGTTGGTGGTGTCGTTGGATTCTCTCCATTATTGCCATCACCTGTTGGTGGTGTCGTTGGATTCTCTCCATTATTGCCATCACCTGTTGGCGGTGTCGTTGGATTCTCTCCACCAGTTTCCTTATCACCGTCGTTCTTCTTCGTTATATCAATTGCATATTTAGCGAATTCATTTTCAGATGGTCCAACATATGATATTTTTCCATCTTTCTTTATATATTTTTGTGCATTTGGTGAAGAATCAAATGTTGTATTTAATTGATCTGCAATAATCGGTTTAAACGCCCAATTTTGATCAGCTGCTGGATTAATAACTGGTGTTTCTTGCATGTACTTCACAATAATTTGACGTGTTTCATCTTGCGATTGGTATACAACTTCGCCTTTACTTACACCAGGGAACGTTTGGCTACTTCCACGATAGTTATTTGTAGCAACAATGAACTCTTGATCGTCAGCTACAGGCTTACCTTCATACGTCATATTTACAATACGATTCGTATTTGCATTTACAACTTTTCCATCTTTATCATATTTCGCCGGTTGCGTCACGTCAATTTCGTATTTTAAACCATCTAAAATATCAAAGTTATATGTAGGATATCCGATATTTACTAATGGCTGTTCTTCTGTTTTCTTTGGATCAATTTGATTAAACTGACCTGCAGACATTTCAAGCCATTCTTTCACTTGCGCTCCATTTACTTTCACAGCATATAATGTATTTGGATATACATATAAATCTGCAACGTTTTTAATCGCTAACGTTCCAGCCGGAATATCAGTATAATATGTAGCACCGTTTCGTCCACCTGCTTTAAATGGTGCTCCTGCAGATAAAACTGGAAGCTTTTTATAGTCATTATATTTTTCATTTTCAGCGAATAGCTTTTCTACATACCATTTTTGTGCATTCGTCACAAGCTGTACGGAAGGATCATCTTGTACTAATGAAAAATAACTATTAATTCGTGCTGTCGTTTGACCTACAGCTGTATTGACATAATCGATTGTCGCTTTATGATCATCTTTAATTTCATTAACTAGTTTTTGATCAGATTCTACTAATGGATTACCTTTACTATCAGCAATCGGACGAAGTTGTGGCTTCGATTGCTCTTTTTGCACTTCCCATTTTCCGTTTACCTTTTTCAATTGCATATCAATAATCCCTAAGTTACTGCCAAACACACCAGGCATTACAACCGGAACACCATTAAATACATCCTTCATTTCAGTATGTGAATGTCCCATTAGTACTGCATCAACACCAGGAACTTCTGTTAAATAATACGATGCATTTTCCATTTTGGGGCTACGGCCGCTCTTATCGACACCTGAATGGGCTAATGCAACAATAACGTCCGCACCTTGCGCCTTCATTTCTGGAACTAACTTTTCCGCTGTATCAACAATATCTTTCGCTTTTACTTTTCCTTCTAAATTTGCTTTATCCCAGTTCATAACTTGGGGTGGAACAAATCCCATTACACCAATTTTCACTTTTTGTTTTTGGCCAGATTCATCCTCTACTTCTTTTTCAAAGATATGATATGGTTCAAAGTAATGCTTGTCATTCTCATCATTACCATCATGATCATCTTTATAAACATTCGAGTTAATAACCGGGAATTCTGTTTTACTAATCACTTTGTTTAAATAATCTAAACCGTAGTTAAATTCGTGATTCCCAAGAGAGATGACGTCATACTTCATTAAATTCATTAAACGATATAATGGATGTGTATAACTAGGATCCACAGGCTTCTTCGGATCATTTATTTTATTCGCTACATAATCTCCAAGTGGCGTCCCTTGTAATGCATCCCCATCATCAAATAGGACAGAGTTCTTTGCCTCTTCACGCGCTTTATTAACAAGTGTTGCAGTTTGCACGAGACCTACTTTATTATCTGTTTTCGTTTGATAATAATCGTAATTCATTAAGTTAACGTGAATATCTGATGTTTCTAGAATTCGTAAGTTAACTGTACTCTCCCCAGTTTTCTCATCCGCATGAGCTGTTGTTGGCAACACTTGTGGCGCTATTACACCTATAGCAAGTGTTGCTCCAGCTAGCATTTTTTTTGACTTTTTCACAAAAAATCCCCCTTATACAATTACCAGAAATAATGAAATGAATCCCTATCTGCCTCTAACCACATACCTTTTTTCTTCTATTAGAGACACGATTTTCATTTCATCCTGCGCTAACGAGTAGTCCCCTTAAACGCCCGATTGATGAAAACTAACAATTAACGGGAAATAAAGCCCCCACTAAGCAGAATTTCACCTTATCTGACATTATCATATATAAAGTTCTTTCATATCGTCAATATTTTTTGACAAACTTCAACAAATTTTCTGTAAAGTTATTATAAACTTTTCATAAACATATAATATGCCCTTACATTGCTAATACTGCTGAATATGATACAATTACCAATTACAAGGAGGATGAATTTATGAAAAAAGTCATCTTAACAATTGTTTGTCTCCTCCTTCTAATCATTTCTTATTCTAATTTTGAAAAGAACGATGAGACAAAACAAAACGAACCTGAAGAAAAAACAGAGAAAACATCTGCTCCAAGTTGGATTGATAAGCAAACAAACGACTCCTTTTATCACCTCGTATTAGGTGATTCACTCGCTAAAGGATATGGATCAACACAAGGTGGATTTGCCGAATTAGCTTCTAGACAATTAGAAGGACAAATTCATAAACCAATTACAGTAGAAAACCTCGGTGTAAATGGTCTCACTACAGATCGTCTCGTTAAGAAAGTCCAGTCAGAAGAAGTTCATCAAAAAATTAGGGAAGCAAATATCATTACTATTAGTATTGGAGGAAATAATTTATTCCGCTTAAATCGTGATGTAGGTGTTATAGATGGTATTAAAATGTTAAATAAAGAAAAAGCCCGTTTTGAAACGGATGTAAAAAATATTGTAAAGACCGTTCGAGATCAAAATCCGAATGCTTTACTCATTCTCTCTGAACTCTATAACCCTTTACAACTAGAGGACTCCATCGCAAGTTATGCAGATATGTTTTTAGACGGTTGGAATGATTCTATTTATTCTATTTCAAAAGCACATCAACCGTCGATCGTTTTACCAATTCGCAAATTAATATCGAATGATAAAAAAGAGTTACTATTTGACCAAGTACACCCAAATGATAACGGTTATGCGATTATTGCCAATACATTTACAAAGCAAGTGTTATCCTACAAATATTAAGGCTACCATGAAACAATTCTATTTTTATACCTTGTCTTTTTTGTTACAATGATAGTGGAAGGGGGCCGTTATATGGAATCACGCGAGTGGGAACGTATTGTTGATCATCTTCTTTCGCTAGTGCCTCTTTTTTATCGCAAATTTATGCTTCCTGGAGAGTTTTCTTCTCAAAGACATATGCCGCCATCGCATACGCAAGTGTTACTGCTTTTGCATGAAAATGGTACATTAGCAGTTTCAGAAATTGGCAAGCGGCTAGCGATTTCACGGCCTAACATGACCCCTCTATTAAACAAACTTATTCAAGAAGAACTAATAGAGCGTCATTATAGCGAAAAAGATCGACGGGTCATTTTAATTTCCCTAACAACTGAAGGGAAATTGCTAGTAAATCAGTATCAGCAATTCATTTTAGACAAACTAAAAGAAAATTTTCAAACATTATCTGAGGAAGAGCGTGAAAAGCTCATTCATTCTCTTAAAACCATTCAAAATTTAATTTTGAAAACAAACGCATAAAGCTGCTTCTAAATAGAAGCAGCTTTATGATTCGTAATAATTACCATAGTATACATTTGAATATGGCCATGTCATTAAATACGGCTTTTGTTCTTGAACAGGTTGCTGCTGAGGCTGTTGTATTTGCTGTACTTGTTGCTGTGGATACACTCCGAATTGCTGCCTCATATCATTTACAGCATAATAATTTGTATACGGATATACTTGAGGTACGTAATAATAATACATTCATTCTCTCCCCCTTTTTCTTAAACATATTCAAAGGAGAAAATGAATGTGACATTCTTTATATTTGTACAAGTGGTTCTCTCACTTGTTTCTTTCTTTTCTTCAAACGTAACTTACGATTCTTTTCATATAAATAATGCACTACGAAATATGAAATTACCCCAAACACAATTCCTATTATCGTCATACCAATTAATACATATACTTCACTCTGTAATAAGCTCTTTAACATCGTAAAAATATGGCTCGAAAACAAATCTGATATCGTAAATGGTTCATGATGTATTTTCTGTACATGAAATGGATAAATCATTTTTCCTAACGCATAAGCAAACGGAAATAAAAACACTGGGAGAAACGATATTTTCCCAATAATATTACCAATGACTGCGGCTGGAAAAGATCCCTTTGCTAACCTGACAATTGGATAAAATATTAAATATACGAGCGATGCCGTATAAATCACCAACATTTCTAAACCAAATCCAATAGCAAAACCTAACGACACTTTCTTTGCTCCTTCTGGCGATCGAAGCAACTTAAAATATTGAAACTTTAATATTCTCCACATTCGCTGAAAAAACGAATATGTTTTCTGAGTTGTTTTCAAATTCATCATCTCTTTAACTATATTTTTTTATCTAGTATGTCCTTACATGATATGAAAAATAAAATTAGTTTTCTCTTTTTATTATAAATGATATAGAGATAATTAACTAAATATACATCAGACATTTCAACATAAAAAAACCTCCCTTTTAGGAAGGCTCCTCTATATTTTTAAACAAACTCACCAATAACGCTTTTTGCGCGTGCAGTCGATTACCAGCTTGCTCAAAAACGATAGACTGTGGCCCATCTATAATCTCTCCAGTTACTTCTTCTTCACGATGAGCAGGCAAACAGTGCAGGAAACGATATGTTTGCTTTGCATGTATAACAAGCTCTTTATTTACTTGGAAAGGCTGGAATAAAGTATATTTCTCTGCTTCTCCTTCTTGGCCCATACTCATCCAAACGTCAGTATAAATAAAATCCGCTCCACTTACCGCTAATTCAGGATTATGCAAAATCTCAATTTCAGCCCCTGTTTCATCTGCAATCGCTAACGCTTTTTTAACAATTTCTTCATTCGGTTCATACCCTACGGGAGTCGCAACAGTCATATTCATTCCGACTTTTGCACTTGCTAGCAATAGTGAATGACATACATTATTCCCATCACCTACGTAAGCTAATTTAATTCCTTTAAACGTATGAACTTCTTCATATATCGTCATTAAATCTGCCAACGCTTGGCAAGGGTGATGATCATCAGTTAAACCGTTAATAACTGGGATACTGGACTCTTTTGCAAGCTCTTCTACATCTGCATGCGAGAATGTACGTATCATAATTCCATCAATATAATGAGATAGTACTTTCGCAGTATCTGAAACCGTTTCTCCTCTGCCAATTTGCATCTCTTTTCCACTTAAAAACATTCCATGTCCTCCGAGCTGTACCATCCCTGCTTCAAAAGAAACGCGAGTACGAGTTGAATGTTTATCAAAAATGAGACCTAATATTTTCCCTTGTAATAAAGGCTCCTGCTTGTTCTTTTTTAAATATATAGCGAACTCAATTAAAGAAATGATTTCTTCTTGCGTCAATTCTTCTAACGTTAAAAGATCTTTCGTATTTAATTTCGGTACTTGTACAGTTGACATGAAATTTCCCCCTTATATTATTGATGCATTTTTTGTACAAACCACTTCTTTTATCATATATACTGCCTGTTCTAGCTCTTCATTCGTTACAATAAGTGGTGGTAATAGTCTTATAACATTAGGTCCTGCTTGTAATACGAGAAGTCCTGCTTTTTCTAGTTGTTCTATGAAATTTGCAACCTCATGCTTACATTCGATTCCAATCATAAGTCCCTTACCACGAATATTTTGAACACATTCAACGTGTCGTAATTCTTCTTGCAATTTCTTTAATACGTACTCGCCCTTTTTCTGTACCTCTTTAAAAAACGATTGTTCCTTAATGCATTGCAATACTTCTTTCGCTGCAGTCATAGCGATATAATTCCCACCGAAAGTTGAACCGTGTGACCCTGCAGTAAAAGAAGAACCTAGTTCTTTCCGGCCAATCATCGCTCCAACTGGAATACCATTCCCCAGCGCCTTTGCGATGGTAACGATATCAGGCCCTATTCCCATTTGCTCATAAGCGAATAGTGTTCCTGTTCTGCCTATTCCAGTTTGTATTTCATCTATAATAAAAAGAGCATTGTACTCATTACATAGTTTTTCAATTTTCTTCAAAAAGGATGGATCAGCTAATATTACTCCTCCTTCTCCTTGAACAACTTCTACCATTACCGCCGCAACTTCTTCATTCATTACTTCCTCTAATGCTTGTATATCGTTAAATGGTGTATGTAAAAAAGACGGAAGTAATGGACCGAACCCTTCTTTCACTTTATCTTGCCCTGTTGCACTCATCGTTCCAAATGTTCTCCCGTGAAAAGATTGCTCACATGTTACTACGAGAGATTTTCCAGTATGCTTACGTGCTAGCTTTAAAGCCGCTTCATTTGCCTCCGCCCCGCTATTACAAAAAAACACATAATCTAATGCTGTATCTTCTGTTAATAACGATGCGACCTCTTCTTGTAAGGAGTTCGTAAACAAGTTAGATATATGCCATATATTTCCAAGTTGCTTTTCTACTGCCTTTACAACAGTAGGATGACAATGTCCTAAGTTACATACGCCAATCCCCGACGTAAAATCTAAGTATTGCGTACCATTTTTATCAATGACTGTTGTTCCATTCCCCTTTACAAACTCAATAGTTCTCCTGCCATACGTTTGAAAAAGATGGCTTGTCATAGAATACTCACTCCTTTCGTTACCGTGGTTCCAATACACTTTCCTGTGACCCCGGCAAAATCCTTTGTACCATTTACGATACTAACCTTTTTCACTCCCATTTTTAACGATGTAAGTGCCGCCTGTACTTTCGGAATCATCCCACCTGTAATGACACCTTGTTCTATAAAAGTAAGAATTTCATATTCATCCATTTTCTTTACCAATCTTCCTTCGTGTAATACTCCATCTACGTCCGTTATAAAAATGAGTTCTTTTGCGGATAGTGTGGCTGCAATTCCAGCTGCAGCAGTATCTGCATTAATGTTATAAACTTCATTACCATTTATCCCGATTGGAGCAATCACAGGAATATAATTCATATCTATCAATCCTTTTAATAAGGCTGTTTCTACATAACTTACTTCTCCTACATATCCTATCTCTTCACCAACAGGTTGAACTTGAAGTAAATTACCGTCACATCCTGAAAGCCCCACCGCAAGTAAATTATGTTTTTGTAAATTCATTACGATTTTTTTATTCGTACTTCCGCATAGCACCATTTGAACAACATCCATAACCTCTTTCGGCGTTACTCGTAATCCATCTTTCTTTTCTATCTTGATATTAGCGTCTTCTAACTTGGCATCAATTTCTGGGCCACCGCCATGGACAATAACAACCTTATACTTATTTTGCAATTTCTTTATGCAATCAAAAAACACACTAGTTAATCGATTCAACATGCTACCGCCACATTTAACTACAATATAATCGCTCATCTTCTCTCTCCTTATGTACGATAACAAGCATTTATTTTCACATATTCATAACTTAAGTCGCAGCCCCAAGCTGATCCCGTTTCGTCTCCTAAATGTAAACACGCATCAATTTTTATTTCATGTTCTTGTAATTTCTTTTTCATTTCCTCTTCGGAAAACATTTGAGGCTCACTATTTTTTAATACGGCGATAGATTGAAGAGTGATATCAATTGTATTTGGGTTAATAGTTACTTCACTCTGTCCAATACTACTAATAATTCGTCCCCAATTTGGATCCTCACCATATATCGCTGTTTTCACAAGACTTGAACCGACTATTTGTTTTGCAATTTTCTTTGCTTCTTCATTTGTTCTAGCCCCTAACACGTTTACTTCTATTAACTTCGTAGCACCTTCACCATCTTGTGCAATTTTTTTCGCTAAATCTTCACATACCTTTTGTAAAGCAAATACAAAAGTTTCCCAATCCTTATGTTCCATATCCATCGTTTTCGTTTCTGATAATCCACTTGCCATAACGATAACCATATCATTTGTAGACGTATCTCCGTCCACCGTAATTTGATTAAACGTATGATTCGTAATTTTTGATAATGCTGTTTGCAGTATTTCATGCTCTATATTTGCGTCTGTTGTAATAAAACTAAGCATCGTTGCCATATTCGGGTGGATCATCCCTGAACCTTTTGCGACCCCAGCAATGGTCACTTCTTTCCCATCAATTATCATCTCATAGCAAGTTTCTTTCGTTATAAGGTCTGTCGTTAAAATTGCTTCACAAAAAGAATGAGCTTCACTTACTTCCTTTGTTGGCACAAGAGATTCAATTCCCTTTCGAATGATATCCATCGGTAAAGGGACTCCAATTACACCTGTTGAAGCGACTGCGACGTACTTTTCTTTTACTCCAAAGTGTTCCGCTCCTAATGTTCGCATCTCATAAGCATCTTGCAATCCTTTCATGCCCGTACAAGCATTTGCATTTCCGCTATTTACAACAATTGCTTGTAATTTCCCTTCTGCTGCTATGCTATCCTTCGTTACTTGCAACGGTGCTGCTTGTATTTGATTTGTTGTATACACAGCGGCACATGATGCTGGCACCTCACAAACGATTGCACCCACATCCTTTTTCACCTTTTTCAGACCATTTGCAGTACCGATTGCCGAAAAGCCTTTCGGCGTAACAATTGAACCATTTGCTAATTTTGTAATAGACGATGTTTTAATCATAATTTCCCCCTTATGGATAAAGCGGCATATGCTGTAAACCCGTTGTCTCTTCTAGTCCCGCTAATAAATTTGCATTTTGAACTGCTTGCCCTGCTGCGCCTTTCATCATATTGTCTATCACAGAAACTACTGTAATTCTTTCTGTTCTTTCATCGTAAGCCATCCCAATATCACAATAATTTGAGCCTCTTACTTCTTTCGGACTCGGAAATTCTCCTTGAGAACGAATTCGAACGAAAGCTGAATTGTGATACGTTTCTTCATACAACGTTTGAAGTTGCTGCATTTTGATTTCTTGTTTTACTTTCGCATAGAGTGTAACCATAATCCCTCTTGATATCGGTATTAAATGTGTATTAAATGTGATTGGCTTCGCTTTATCATTCCACTCTACAAGCATTTGCTCAATCTCAGGAACGTGCTGATGCTGATTTACTTTATAAATGTGAAGGTTATCATATAGATCTGGAAAATGAGTCATTGTTGTTGGAGTTTTGCCTGCTCCAGATACACCTGACTTTGCATCAATGATAATCGAATCTTCTTCAATCATTCCGCTACGTACTAACGGCGCTATCGCTAATAATGCAGCTGTCGCAAAACATCCTGGGTTTGCAATTAAATCTGCATTTTGAATCTCGGACCTTTTCCATTCGCTTAACCCATAAACTGCTTTCTTAAGAATTTCTTCTTGTGCAGCTGGCCTTTTATACCACAGTTCATATGACGAAGGATCGATCATACGATAGTCTCCAGATAGGTCAATTACCTTTAAACCTACTGCTAATAATTTTGGAGTTAACTCTGCCGATACTCCTGCCGGGGTCGCTAAAAATACGATTTTCGCTTCCTTCTCCATTGCCTTTATATCAATTTCTTGTAATGTATGTACGAGAACATTTCGAAAATGCGGGTATACATTTGTTATACACTCGCCAACTTGCGAAAAAGAATGGAGAGATGCTATCGAAAAATACGGATGTTGCTCTAATAACCGAATTAACTCAATTCCTCCATATCCAGTTGCTCCAATAATTGCGACTTTCATAAGCTCCTCCTCATATCGATTCTTTAAGTTAAGTATGATTATAATATTGTATATTTATAGAGTCAATTAAATATTTATAAAATTTTTAAAACTTAAAAATCTTAATTTTACTGGAAAAATAATATACACAATCGAATTTTTATGCAAAAACAATGTATAGTAGTATTTCCATTTCACTTCAAGTACAATAAAACAATACATGTATACATACAGGCGGGGAAAAACATGAATGAAAAATTAATTGAGAAAATGATTATAAAAAGTTTTCGGCAATATCAATGTAATCCTGTTTCAAAAGAGGATCAGGAAATGCTAATTAAACATATTCAAATGATAATTCATTCAAATACTGAAATTGATGTATACGAGGCTGTTGAGGATATCGTTTACGATTATGTGACTGGAAAATAAAAAAATAGGAGATTTCCATATGGAAATCTCCTATTTTTTACTTAATGATTTGCCTGCAACACGTTCAAATAAACCTGGGAATAATGCGTAGAGCTTTGGCCCCATTCCCATCCACTTCGGCAAGTTTACTTCACGTTTTTTCGTTTGCATCGCCTTTACGATTTGTTCTGCTACATATGTTGGTTTTAACATGTAACGTCCCATATTTTTCACATATGTACCTGATTGATCGGCTATTTCAAAAAAGTTCGTATCTATCGGTCCCGGGTTAATTGCTGTTACATACACATTTGTGTTAGATAACTCCATGCGCAAACTATTCGTAAATCCTAATACAGCGTGTTTTGTTGCTGCATAAGCACTCGACTTCGGAGTTGCAATTTTTCCAGCCAATGAAGCAATATTAATAATTTGTCCTTCGTTCCTTTTTACCATATAAGGTAATACCGCTTTCGTACAAGCTACTAATCCAAATACATTTACTTGAAACATATCCTTTACTTCATCCATTGAAGCATCTTCAAACGTTTTAAAAATACCAAATCCCGCATTATTTACCAATATATCAATACGTCCTACTTCTTGTAATACCTTTGAAAAAACAGATTGTACTTTCGTTTCTTCACTTACATCTAATACATAGTAATAGCAAGGCGTATTATAAGTTTCTTTAATTTTGTCTGCTAATGCTTGTAGCTTCTCTTCTGTTCGGGCCATTAATACCGGCGTCGCCCCTTGCTCTGCAACCTGCATTGCAACTTGCTCTCCAATTCCACTAGAAGCACCTGTAATGACGATTACTTTTTCTTGTAAACGTCCCGTCATTGCTGTCACCTACTTTGCATAATAAATCAATCGTTGTGAAGATTCATCAATCATCACTTGTTGATTATATGCTAAAAAGTCTAATTGTCCAACAGTTTCTGAGATAGTAAGTGGCAATTGCTCTTTATATAATACCGGAAATAGTTTTACACATACTTCAAATGCTGTCATTGGCTTTTCCTTTAATAGTTCAAGCACTTTAAAAGCACGTGTCTCTTGCTTTTGTAATCTTGTTTCAATAAGTTGTTTCATATTCAGAACATCTTCCCCATGCCCTGATAAAATACGTGAAATATTCATTTCACTTAAACGTTTTAACGTTTGATTATACTGCAATAAAGGACGCGCTCTTTCTGTTTGCCCTTCATATGGTGGTTCTAATATTGGATTTGAAGAAATATGACTAATGAGAGCATCCCCACCAATTAATATTCCATCAGATTCTCTATATAATGAAATATGAGTGGAAGCATGACCCGGGGTTTCAATCACTGTAAATCCAGGTAACGAATCTATACGATCTCCCTCTCTCACGGTATGTGTTAACGATCTATTACAAGAATATTTAAGTGTCTTCGTCGTCAATAACGCCTCACCATTCAAAAACGCTGCTGGAACGCCGAACTGCAAGGCTGTCTCTTTAAAAAATTCATGATACCTCTTTAAAAATTCAGCATTCTTTGTAATCCACGGTTCATTCCAAGGATGTCCGATAATCTTTACTTTTTCAGAAAATGTATTTAAAAGTCCGCAATGATCCGCATGGTGATGCGTAATCACTACCGTTTCAATATCTTCTATCTTATACCCTAATGCACCTAATTGACTTTCTAATGCCTTCTTTGCTTCTTCTGTATTTGTCCCTGTATCAATTAACGTTAATGTTTCTCCCTCAACTAAAAACACATTCACTGTCTCAACTGCAAATGGAACAGGAATCTCCATTCGATGAATCGCCGTCATGCTTAGCCCCCCCTGTCTTTTTCCGGTTCAAAATGAATACCTCTTCAGTTTACAACTTCCCTATAAATTTGTCATTATTTTCAGATAAAAAGAGGTGTTTTCCATAAAAAAACGAATGTATGTACATTTATAAGCATTTCTAACCAAATTCAAAGGAGGCACATCATGTCTATGCAAAACATTTCCTTTCTCGGTGCAGGCTCTATTGCCGAAGCGATTATTGGTGGTTTATTAAACGCAAATGTTGTTAAGGGAGAACATGTCACTGTAAGTAATCGTTCTAACGAGACAAGATTACAGGAGTTACATAAAAAATACGGTGTCAAAGGTACACATAATAAAAAGGAGTTACTTGCTGATGCAAATATTCTTTTTCTAGCGATGAAGCCAAAAGATGTCGCAGAAGCGATTATTCCTCTTAAAGAATACATAAATAATGACTTGCTTATTATTTCGTTACTAGCAGGTGTTTCTACTCATTCAATTAGAAACCTACTTCAAAAAGACGTTCCGATTATTCGTGCAATGCCAAATACATCTGCGGCTATTTTAAAATCCGCTACTGCTATCTCACCTTCAGAACACACAACGGAGGAACATATTCGCATTGCAACATCGTTATTTGAAACGATTGGTCTCGTCTCTGTTGTAGAAGAAGAAGATATGCATGCTGTCACTGCATTATCCGGAAGTGGACCAGCTTATATTTATTATGTGGTAGAGGCAATGGAAGAGGCCGCAAAAAAAATTGGTTTAAAAGAAGATGTTGCAAAATCACTTATTCTTCAGACGATGATTGGTGCTGCTGAAATGCTAAAAGTAAGCGAAAAACACCCTTCTATTTTGCGAAAAGAAATTACTTCTCCTGGCGGAACTACCGAAGCAGGTATTGAAGTATTACAGGAGCATAATTTTCAACAAGCATTAATCTCCTGTATTACACAAGCAACGAAACGATCACACGATCTTGGAAAAACATTAGAAAAAATAGCAGAAGAAAAATAAAAAACGGAGCTCAACTTTATTTGAGCTCCGTTTTTTATTTTAATCATATGATATGCTTTTAGTTATTACTCTTACCAAAAATCTCTTCTTGCAGACGACGACCTGTTGGTGTTGCTGCAAGTCCACCTTCTGCTGTTTCACGAAGTGCTACTGGCATCGTTTGTCCAATTCTAAACATCGCCTCAATGACTTCATCACATGGAATTGTACTAGTTACACCAGCTAATGATAAATCAGCTGAAATCATGGCATTCGCAGCTCCTGCTGCATTACGTTTTACACAAGGTACTTCTACAAGCCCTGCAACAGGATCACATACTAAACCAAGCATATTCTTTAATGAAATCGCCATCGCTGTAGCTGCTTGATCTTGTGTTCCACCAGCCATCTCAACTGCTGCTGCTGCTGCCATTCCACTTGCTGAACCTACTTCAGCTTGGCAACCTCCTGCCGCGCCGGAAATACAAGCATTATTCGCAACAACCATACCGAAAGCTCCTGCTGTAAATAAAAATTCAATCATTTCTTCGCGTGTCGGCTGTAATTTTTCTTGCAGTGCAAAGAGTACACCTGGCACTGTTCCAGCAGATCCTGCTGTTGGTGTTGCACAAATGATTCCCATCGCCGCGTTTACTTCATTTGTTGCGACAGCTCTACTCACTGCGTCCAAAATTGTATCTCCAGATAAGCCTTTTCCACTCTTTAAATACGCTTGGACTTTCACAGCATCCCCGCCAGTTAAACCAGTCGGTGATTTTACACCACGAATACCTCGTTCTACTGCTTGCTCCATCACGACTAAGTTCTTTTCCATTCCAGCAATTACTTCTTCACGTGAGATACTTCTTGTTTCCATTTCACATTGAATCATAATTTCTGCGATTTTTACATTTTGCTCTTTAGCTTGCGCCACTAGTTCCGCTGCGTTCCGAAACATGGTGTGTCCCCCCTGCAATTAATCCATAATAGTTACTTGACAAATATTTTGTTGCCCATTTATTTCTGCGATTACTTCATCTGCTAATAATTCATCTGTTTCAATGACCATAAGCGCTCTTCTTCCTTTTTCTTTACGAGAAACACTCATTGTACTAATGTTAATCTCATGCTTAGCAAGGATCGAAGCTACAGCTGCGATAGCACCAAAGCGATCGTTATTTACAATAAGTAGTGCTGGACTCGTGCCTGTTAATTGAAGATCGAATCCGTTTAATTCTACTACTTCAATTTTACCGCCACCAATTGAGCAAGCAACAACTTCAATTTCCTCTTCACCTTTATACAGACGAATTTTCGCTGTATTTGGATGTGGAGCATTTGCATCTTCTTCAATGAATTCCACTTCAATCCCGCGTTCTTTTGCAATATCTAACGCACTTGGAATACGTAAATCATCTGTTTCAAATCCTAGTATTCCACCGATTAGCGCTACATCCGTACCGTGACCACGGTATGTTTTTGCAAATGAACCATATAATGAAATGCTAACTCTCTCTGGCTCATGACGAAACAGCTGACGAGCAACTTGCCCCATTCTTGCCGCGCCTGCTGTATGTGAACTTGATGGGCCGATCATAACTGGACCAATAATATCAAACACTGAGCGATACTTCATCATAACTCCCCCTAAACCTCTATGAAAAAATTATTTTCTACTATTCTATTAAGCTGCCGAAACGGTTGCTTTTCCAGTCGTACCACGAATTTGTTCCGCTGTACGAATTGGATAGTTTTTGAATAACAATGAACCAATGTATCTTGAAATAATACCAGTTATAATAATAAATACGAAACTTAGTATTACCTTCATTTAAAAATGATATAAGATAATTCACAATAAAGTCTGGTAGCAATCCAAAGTTTAACACAGAACCCCTTACAAGCATAGCATAAACAAGTGAAACTCCCATTGCTTCCATACCTTACCTTTTGGTGCTTCAAAGCTAAAGAGTGAAAAAAGACTTAGTACAAATAATAGTAATATCCTTTTATAATCTCCATGTTGCTCTCTCTCGGTTTAGTCAACTTCACTTGTTACGACAAATGGCTAAAACGCATGTAGCCTACAATAAATTATAATCTGCCCTCATTATAGCTTGTATTTTATAAAACGCTTACTTTTTTTGAATTTTAAAAGTTCTGAATAAAAATCCTTTTTCGCTATTTGTATCACTTGTATGTCGTCTGACTTATATAACAGTTTTTCTAAATAATCGGTATTGTGTATTTCCATCCTATATCTTCACATCATTAAAACTTTCTGTGTCATCCAATATAAAAATAAAATGATAACAGTTTTAGTAAAAAAAAATTTATTATAAATAAAAAAAATGGCAAACGTATGTTACCATTTTTTGAATATTATTTTTATACTGGAAATGATTTCAAATCCATCGCGATTTCTGTATTAGAAAATAACTCTCTTGCTTCTTTCAGCAATTCCTTATATGTATCTCCTTGATAACGAGAACTAATATGAGTCAATATTAATCGCTTTACATTTGCATTTAATGCAATACGCGCAGCTTGTTCTGTTGTTGAATGGAAATAGTCATGTGCTTGCTGTTCATCTTCTGCCGCAAAAGTCGCTTCATGAACAAGTACGTCAGCATCTTGCGCAAGCTCTCTACTCGCTTCGCAATATCGTGTATCGCCTAAAACTGTAATAACCCTTCCTTTTTGAGGCGGGCCGATAAAATCTTTTCCATTTAACACTGTGCCATTCTCTAATTCAACTACTTCACCATCTTTTAAACGTTTAAAAACTGGACCAGGTTTCACACCCATTCCCAGCAACTTATCCACTAAAAGAGCTCCCTGTACATCTTTCTCTACAATTCGATATCCGAAACATTCGATTCCGTGTGATAACCTTTTTGTTTCTACACAGAATTCATTATCCTCAAACACAATACCTTCTTCCGTAATCTCAATGATTTCAAGTGGATATTTAACATGTGTCGTACTTACTAATAATGCTACTTCAATAAATTGTTTAATTCCTTTTGGGCCGTACACTGTTAACGGCGTCGTTCCTCCTTGAAAAGAACGGCTCCCTAATAAACCAGGCAAACCAAAAATATGATCTCCATGTAAATGAGTAATAAATATTTTTTCAATGCGTCTTGGGCGTACAGATGTATGTAAAATTTGATGCTGAGTCGCTTCACCACAGTCAAATAGCCACGTTTGCCCTCGTTCTTCTAACAATTGTAAGGCGATTGCTGAAACGTTCCTTCCTTTTGAAGGAACACCTGCACCAGTTCCTAAAAATACAAATTCCACTTTCTTTCCTCCAGCTCTTTATATAATCTATCTTTCATCTTACGGAATGTTATTTCAAATGGCAAATTGAATTTACATAGACAATCATCTAGACAACTATATAACACGAACATTTAAATAAAAAACTCAACAATCGTTCGCGTTTTGTAGTAATATAACTATATCACATATAAAGGGAGCGTTTTATTATGAAAGAAGTATTTCGTTTACAAACTGATTTTTCATCTTCATTTGATCGCTGGGTAAGTTCTTTCGTTTCTGATCACCCAGCACAACTAGAGTGGACGACTTTAAAAGAATTAATTCATGAATATACAACATCACATACAAATGAGACGTTACCAACATATATTTCTTCAGCTTTAACATATTACGCACAACGCGTTTCAACAACAAATAGCTCAGAGATTGTTATTTTTGAAAATCCTACAATCTCATAATCTATAATAAAAAGCACTGTAAACAGTGCTTTTTATTTATATTTATTTAAGTATTTATTTTCCCACCATATTTACAATTAAACACATCTTACTTCATACTATATATCCATCATAAATCTATTTAATTTTTTGAAAAAACAGACAAAAAAGATATTGACACTACAAATTTACAGTGCTAATATTCAACGTGTAATTGAATATGGTCTCTGTTAGGTGAGGCTCCTGTATAGAGAAACGCTGCTGCCCAAAAATGTCGAGAGACGCCAATGGGTCAACAGGAAAGGTCGGAATGAAGGCCTTTCTTAACGTAGCTGGTTTCAGTACCTATGCTATACAGTGCTAAAACTCAACGAGGGAGAGGTGCGTATGTTTTGTCATACACAAAAACTGTTTTTATCTATGTTTACTAACAGTCTTTGTTGTTGACTCTTTTTGACTACGAATTCAGACCTTTACTCGTTTTGAGTAAAGGTCTTTTTTACGTCTTTATGCACCTTACTATGAAACAAACATAGCATATTCAGAAACTACTAATTGTACGGAGGTGAGGAGCAGTGGCGAGTGATGATTCGGCCCAGATACCCATATGTTTTACGTTTATATTTCATCATGTAGGTAGGAAAGAAGCTGTTCCTCCCAATTTTAAATAGTCGAGTAACAGATTGTTTCCTCCTTCATGAAAAAGGAGGAACTACCAATGTTAAATTTACAAAGACAAGAAACAAAGCATGCTTACGATCAAGATAACATGAATACAAATAACGAATTGCTAGTAGAAGTTGCAACACAAGATGTAAACGATGTATTAAAACTTCTAGAAACAACACAAGATGGACTCTCTAAACAAGAAGCATCTCGTAGACTTTCTTTATATGGTCCGAATGAAATTGCTCATAATAAAACATTGCCATGGTATATTCAATTTCTGCTGGCATTTAAAAACCCATTTATTTTTGTTTTGTTAGCTCTTGGAGCACTCTCTTTTTTCACAGATGACATACAAGGAACAATTGTCGTATCTGTGATGGTACTACTAAGTGCAACGATTCGTTTTTTTCAAGAGTTTCGTTCTCAAAAAGCTGCAGATAAGTTAAAAGCTATGGTTCGAACAACTACAAGCGTCTCTAGAATAAATGGATTTATACACGAAACAGAAAACGTAACGAATTTAAATAGAAATCCTATAACAGAAATTCCAATTGAAGAACTTGTACCCGGTGATATCATTTCACTTTCAGCTGGTGATATCGTTCCAGCTGATGTGCGTATCTTATCGGCTAAAGATTTATTTGTAAATCAGTCTTCATTAACCGGGGAAGCACTTCCTGTAGAAAAATACGAAAACTGCTACCATACAGAGAATAAGCATATCTTACCGAAAAATATGAAAAAAAATTTCAATCCACTCGATATGGAAAACCTTTGCTTTATGGGTACGAATATTGTAAGTGGTAGCGCAAAAGCTGTTGTCGTTTCAACAAGTACTGATACGTATTTCGGCTCTTTAGCGAATAAAGTAATCGGAAAGCGCGCAGAAACAAGCTTTGATAAAGGAGTAAACAAAGTCAGCTGGCTCTTAATCACATTTATGCTTATTATGGCACCGATCGTCCTTCTCATTAATGGATTTACAAAAGGTGACTGGCAAGAAGCTTTCTTCTTTGCTATTGCTGTTGCAGTTGGTCTTACACCTGAAATGCTACCAATGATTGTAACTGCTAATTTAGCTAAAGGTGCCGTTAACATGTCTAAACAACAAGTAATTGTAAAACAGCTAAACTCTATTCAAAACTTAGGTGCTATGAACATTCTTTGCACAGATAAAACTGGAACTTTAACAGAAGATAAAGTTGTCCTAGTTCGTCATTTAGATCCTAACGGAAATGAATGCGATTGTGTATTACACTTTGCCTATTTAAATAGCTTCTATCAAACGGGATTGAAAAATTTAATAGATAAAGCTGTTATTGAACATACAGAGGAGAACCATAAATTTGATCCATCAGCTTTTCAAAAGCTAGATGAAATTCCATTCGATTTCGCTCGGCGTCGTATGTCTGTCATCGTGAAAGATATTTCAGGTGAACATACAATGGTTTGTAAAGGTGCCGTAGAAGAAATTTTATCAATTTGTAATTACACTGAAGTTGATGGGCAAATTGTCCCTCTCACTGAAGAAATGAGAGCAAATGTAAACCATCTTAGCGAAACTTTAAATAGTGAAGGAATGCGTGTCATCGCTGTAGCATACAAGAAAGATAACAAACCCTATCATAAAGCATATACAGTACAAGATGAATCAGCTATGATCCTTACTGGATATATCGGCTTTTTAGATCCGCCTAAACCATCTGCTGCTTCTGCAATTCAAGCATTGCAAAAACATGGCGTACAAGTGAAAATCTTAACTGGTGATAACGAAATTGTTACAAGAAAGGTTTGTAAAGACGTTGGATTAAATATAGGAGAGCCTGTCCTCGGTTACGAAATCGATTCTTTACCAGATAAAGCATTAGCAAAACTTGCAGAAGAAACAACAGTGTTCGCAAAACTAAATCCAATGCAAAAATCTCGTATTATTCACGTATTACAAGGTAATGGTCATACTGTAGGTTACATGGGCGATGGCATTAACGATGCCGTGGCATTACGTGACGCTGACGTTGGAATATCTGTTGATACCGCTACCGATATCGCAAAAGAATCTTCCGATATTATTTTACTCGAAAAAAGTTTAACTATATTAGAAGCAGGTATTTTAGAGGGCCGTACTACGTTCGGCAATATTTTAAAATATATCAAAATGACGGCGAGCTCTAACTTCGGAAATGTATTTAGTGTATTAGTAGCAAGTGCTTTCATTCCATTTTTACCGATGCTTGCAATTCATCTATTAATTCAAAACTTACTTTACGATATTTCACAACTTTCAATTCCATGGGATAAAATGGATAAAGGATTTTTAGAGAAGCCTAGAAAATGGGATACTGCAAACTTACGTAACTTCATTATTTGCATCGGTCCAATTAGCTCTATATTCGACATTATCACATACGTTGTCATGTGGAATGTATTCGGTGCAAATACACCCGGAGAACAATCGCTATTCCAATCTGGTTGGTTTGTCGTTGGGTTACTAACTCAAACATTAATTGTCCATATGATTAGAACACAGAAAATTCCGTTCATTCAAAGTACTGCATCAATACCAGTTCTCTTATTAACCGCTTGTATTATGGCAATTGGAATTTATATTCCGTTCTCACCACTTGGTGCAGCAGTTGGTTTACAAGCGTTACCACTAAGCTACTTCCCGTGGCTCATAGGAATATTATTAGGTTATGCTTTCTTAACACAATTCCTGAAAAAACTTTATATTAAAAAGTTTCATAGCTGGTTGTAAAAATGAGAATGAGTGGGGATTCCCCTCTCATTCTTTAAAAAATATAACATGCACTTATATGTATGGATGTGACCATGATGGTATGAGATTATTGATCGCAATCATTGTAGGAGCTTGCATCGGAATGGAAAGACAATGGAGACATCGAATGGCTGGGCTACGGACAAATGCAGCTGTCTTAATTGAAAAATAGTAAGTAGAATGCTTTTAGAATCTGGTGTTACTGCCGCGGGGTGGAAGACAACACTAGACTTAGAAGCAAGTTAAATTATAAAGGTGTCATGAATAAAAAAGAAGGTTTAATATTCATAACACCTTCTTTTTTATTTTCAAGTTATTAGCAACTGCTAGGAATAACTAAAAGTAATCCATACTCTTTCAATCTTTTTGTTTCAACTTAGCCTGGAGCTAAAAAAGGATTTGACCGCTTCTACGCATGGCTAGATCCTCTCTTCCATCTAAAAAAGAAGGGTTTAAATCTCTAAAACTTTCTACATAAACTTATTTTCTAATTTTTGCTGAAACGACTTTTCTTGCTTACGTAATAGTTGACTACCTCGCTGTAAAAGAGCTGTTCCGTATTTATCATTAATTTGATTAATAACAGCAAGTAACGGCTCTTCTTTCGCATCTTCTTCAAACGAAAACAAATCTAACTGTTTCACCGATTCTGTCTTCCACTCTAATTCAGTAGCTGTAACACCTAACAGACGAACAGAATCACCATCCCAGTGTTGCTTCCATAAACGGGATGCCGCTTGAAAAATAACCCGTTCTTCCCATATTGCATTTTTCAATTGTTTACTCCGTGTTACTGTGCGGCGATCATGGTATTTAATCATAATTTGAATGTTATAACTAACGAGAGTTCGTTTTTGTAGCCTTTTGCTTACTGATTTCGATAATCTTTCTAACATATCAAGTAATTCTTTTTCTTCGTCCATATCCTTTGAGAAAGTCATCGAATTTCCAACGCTTTTATGTTGTCCCATTTGATTTGGGTCAACTTCCCTGTCATCCATACCTTTTGCACGTTTTTGTAAATCAACACCATGCTTTCCAATTTTAGCGCGAATGATATGCTCGTCTCCTTTTGCTAACTGTTCAATTGTATGTATATGAATGTCTTTTAATTTTTCAGCTGTTTTCTCTCCGATTCCATGCATCTCTGCAACTGATCGTGGCCAAATGATTTCTGGGATATCACGTTTTCGAAGTACTGTAATACCAAGAGGTTTTTTCATATCTGAAGCAGTCTTTGCTAGGAAAAGGTTTGGAGCGATTCCAATGCTACATGGAAGCTGTAACTCTGTTAGTAACGCTTGTTGAATCATCTTCGCTATTTCAGGAGGCGAACCGAGCGCATAGCAATCTGTAATATCTAAATACCCTTCATCTATAGAAACTGGTTGTATTTTTTCTGTAAAACGGGAAAGAATTTGAAACATTTGAAATGAAGCTTCTCGATATAATGTAAAATTAGGGTGCCTCACAACTAATTGCGGACATAATCGCTTCGCTTCCCATAGAGGCATCGTCGTACGTATTCCATATTCTCTCGCCTCATAACTACATGTTATGATAATCCCTTTTCTCTCTTTTTCATTCCCCGCAATCGCTAATGGCTTTCCTTGTAATGATGGGTCATGAGCAATTTCAACAGATGCGAAAAAACAATTCATATCTACATGTAAAATAACACGACCATTTTTCGGATACATTTCTCGCATACTACTCACCCCTTAAAGAACGTTTGTTCCTTCATTATATCAAATTTATTTACAAGTTATAATAATTATTGGCTTTTCTCTATCTGTTTTTTGCTATACTGTACGTAACAAATGGATATTATTGTAAAGGAGATGAATCGTTATGAAACAACATAATAAACTCAATTATGTATTTATTATTATTATAGTAATCCTTGCGATTAATTATTTGTTACTTCCCCTTTTTAACATTAACATTTACGCTTTAGGAATCTTCTCTCATTTCATACGTTTTACAACAACTTATGTACTTCCATGGGTCTTCTTATATTGGCTTATCCGCCTTGTGAAAGCACTTGAATCAAAATAAAAAAAGACGTGTAAACCATAATTGGTTCACACGTCTTTTTTACTTTATTACTTACTTCGCTACTTCTTCGATAATAGCTACAACTAATTCTGCTGTTTTCGCTAATTCTTCAACAGGAATTTTTTCATTTGTTGTATGAATTTCTTCATAACCAACTGCTAAGTTAACTGTTGGGATACCATGTCCTGCGATTACGTTCGCATCACTTCCGCCACCACTTTGGTGAAGAGAAGGCGTACGACCGATGTTTTCAGCTGCACGTTTCGCAACTTCTACAACGTGATCGCCAGCAGCAAACTTAAATCCTGGATACATAACGTTTACTTCAACGTCTGCATGACCACCCATTTCTTTTGCAGTTGTTTCAAATGCTTCTTTCATTTTTGCAACTTGCACTTCCATTTTCTCATTTATTAAAGAGCGAGCTTCTGCAAAGATTTGAACATGATCGCAAACGATATTTGTTTGTGTACCACCTTCAAAACGTCCAATATTTGCAGTTGTTTCAGAATCGATACGACCAAGTGGCATCTTTGCGATTGCTTTTGCTGCGATAGTAATTGCAGATACACCTTTTTCTGGTGCTACGCCAGCGTGAGCTGTTTTCCCACGAATAATCGCATTCACTTTCGCTTGTGTTGGCGCTGCAACTACAATTTCACCAACTTTTCCATCACTATCTAATGCATAACCATATTTTGCTGTAATACGCTCACGGTCTAACGCTTTTGCACCAATAAGACCAGATTCTTCTCCAACTGTAATAATAAATTCAATTTTACCATGAGGAATGTTTTTCTCTTTTAAGACACGAATCGCTTCGAACATTGATGCTAATCCTGCTTTATCATCCGCACCTAAAATTGTAGTACCATCTGATACAATATATCCATCTTTAATAGAAGGCTTAATTCCATTACCAGGAACTACTGTATCCATATGAGAAGTAAAGTAAATTGTATCAACACCATCTTTTGTTGCTGGTAAAGTACAAATTAAGTTACCTGCACCATGACCAGTTTCAGCCATTGTGTCATCCTCAAATACTTCTACACCTAAAGCTGTAAATTTCTTTGTTAATACTTTGCAGATTTCTGCTTCAAATTTCGTTTCAGAATCTACTTGTACTAATTCCATAAATTCATTTACTAAACGTTCTTGATTAATCATAAGACTGCGCCTCCTGCACTACCATTATGTATGTAACACTATTAATTATAACAGAATTTCGCAAAAGTTTCGAAATACAAGACAAAAAACAGATGGTTAACACATCTAGATACCCATCTGCCTTCTATTACTCGTTTAACAATACCCAGCGCATATGATCTTCCCAGATGCCATTTACCATTAGCATTTTTCGAGATACACCTTCATATTGAAATCCTATCTTCGTCACTACTTGTATAGATGCTAAATTTCGTGGCATAACTGGTGCTTCTATACGATGTAAATGAAATTCTTCAAATGTAACTTGAATTGCTTTTCTAAGCGCTTCTGTTGTGTAACCTTTATTCAATTCTTCCCTATCTAATTTATAGCCAAGTACACAAGATTGATAAATTCCGCGAACAATTAGATTAAATGAAATACATCCAATAATTTTTGTATCATCACCCTTTTTAAAAATCCAAAGCCTGATGATCTTACCTTCCGCGAACTCTTTTCTATCCTTTTGTAACTTTTTCTTTTGATAATCTAACGTGAAAAAACCCTCCGGTCTATACTCTTCCCACGCTTTTAAAAATTCACGATTTTTGTCGTAATATTGAAGAACTTTTTCCGCATACGACTCATCAATTTCTCTTAAATGTAAACGATCTGTTTCGTATATTTTCATCATCGTATCTCCATTCTTCATGCTTGCATAACAAAAAACTAGTACTCTATCCTTTAATATATTCTCTACACACACACACATTTCCTGTTATACTTTACACACACTTCTCGAAATTTGTCATTTCTCTCCCCTTGTCCACAATTTCATTTCTCGTTACAATGAAATTGTACTGATTTGCAAGGAGGTTTAACGATGCATAAAAAAGCTCAAAAAATTATGGTTTATATAATGCTAATTTCTATGCTTGTAACAACATTACTTACTGGCGCAAGTATGTTTTGGTAAAAAGGACGATTCACTCGTCCTTTTTTTACTGCTTACACATACAAAATAGACCATCTCGAAATCGAGATAGTCTATCTTGTATTGAACATTTTATTTTATATATATTACAATTGCTACAATGCTAAAGGAAAAGGCCATTACAAGTGCTATTACAAAACTTGTATATTGTTTCTGCTGAAATGCCCCAATAACAAAAGTAAGATTGAGTAATGCCATAAATACAATCGCTACAACGTAAGAGCATATATTAAAAGTTGCCAATATGAATGTAATAACAAATAGAAAACCAACACAAAACTGCATGTAAGAAATTTTTGGATTTAAATACATATGAGCAACCCCTTTACTCAATTATCTTTATATATTCTCATTAACGCATGGTTATGTACACATGTCAAGACAACTTATAGAAAAGAAAAAAGCCAACCGTTTCGTTGACTTTTCCAAATACTATGGCCCCTTTTTCCTTCGCCAATTGCTGAAATGTTTTTTTCGATTTCACAATCGATACTTTCGTTCCAAGTGGAATACGATCAAACAAATATTCCACATCATGTTTCTTCATTCTTATGCATCCTTGCGAAATATATTTTCCAATTGAACTAGGCTGGTTTGTCCCGTGTATCCCATACTTACTTCCATCCGTTCCTCTTGCATTAAATCCCATCCACCTCGATCCAAGTGGATTTTTTGGAGAGCCCCCAGGAATATCCTTCGCAATATAATAGGGATCCTTCGCCTTCAATACAATGTCAAAGGTTCCTTCTGGGGTTAATTCATTTGTTTTCCCTGTCGCTACTGGAAAAACCTTTTGGATCTTTCCATCATCAATGTAAGCTAGTTTATTCGTTGCTTTATTTACAATTATAAAAGGATCTCCAGCACGTGGGTTATCACCAAGAGGCCAGATTGGTGATAAAGAAAGACATAATAATAAAGAAAGAAGATACGGCATATATAATTCCTACCTTCTAAATAAGTTCTTTTATATTATCCTTTCCCTTAAAACGACTTTTAATGAGTAAATATTGCTCCATTTCATACACAAGTTGAACAAGTTTCGCACGTATCTCAAATTCTTCTCGCGAGACTGGTAAAGGCATTTCTCTAAATACTTCTCGCATTTCTTGAAGTTGTCTTAACGAAATGACCCCTGTACTTTCAGGACGAATAGAATTCCCTATATTTTCAATTACGTCTGCAATCATATCAGCTTGTTCATACGTCCAAGATAGTGATGCAGCTAATGGTATCATTCGCTCCAAAATTTCAAATTGTTGCATACGCATATTAAAATAACGATAGTAATAGTCATCTTCTCGCATAAATGCATTCTCAAGTTTCTTAAAGGATAAATCTTTTGCTTCTTTCAGCATCATTTCTGTTTCAATTAATTCGGCCCCACTCCAATTACTATCTCGATTTTGTAAATAAACGACCATTTCAAACAAAATCGTTCTGAAATGGTCTTCTATTTTCCCTTGATACTCTTTCAGTTTATTCTCACTGCTTGGCATGTACATGTTTACTAATAAAGCGACACTAATTCCAATCGTTAATATAGCAATTTCATTACCAACTATAGACCATGTAATTTGCTTTAATGAATACAGATGCATAACGATAACCGAACTCGTGACAATCCCTTCTTGAATTTTGCACATAACTGCAGTCGGAATAAAGGTAAGCAGTAATATGCTAATCGCAAGTGGTGTATAACCAATCGTTTCAAAAATACAAAACGCAAATACCATCGATAATACACAAGCTAAAAAACGGTGCAACGATACTTGAACGGATTTTCGTTTCGTATTTTGCACGCATAAAATGACTAAAATACCAGCTGAACTATAAAATTCTAATCCTAATAACTGAGCAATAAAAACTGCCGCACCCGTTCCAAGCGCTGTTTTCACTGTTCTATATCCAATTTTAAACATATCATTACCCCTATATGTATAAATGTATTTAAAAATAGTATAAAAAAAGGATGACGCAATGTCATCCTTTTCTATCTATTGTTCACTTAACCTTTACATATTACAATATCTTTTGCAAAAATTCTTTTGCACGGTCACTTTTTGGTGCTGTAAAAAACTCTTCCGGATTACTATCTTCTACTAGCTTTCCACCATCTAAAAAGAGAACGCGGTCTGCTACTTCTTTTGCAAATCCCATTTCATGTGTAACGATTGCCATCGTCATTCCTGTCGTAACTAATGATTTCATAACTTCTAACACTTCTTTCACCATTTCTGGATCTAGCGCAGAGGTCGGTTCATCAAATAACATAACTTCCGGTTCCATCGCTAACGCTCTTGCAATTGCTACACGTTGCTTTTGTCCACCTGAAAGACGATTTGGATATGCATCTTTCTTATCTAATAACCCCACTTTTTCTAGAAGTTTCTCAGCTTTTTTTTCAGCCTCTTGCTTCGTTACTCCTTTTACATTGATAGGAGCATACGTAATATTTTCCAATACAGTCATATGAGGGAATAAGTGAAAATGTTGAAATACCATTCCGACATTTTCACGAACGTGCATAATATTTGTTTTCGGATTCGTTACTTCTTCCGTTCCAATCCAAATGTGACCAGCTGTCGGTGCTTCTAGTACATTCATACAGCGTAAAAACGTTGACTTTCCAGATCCAGACGGTCCGATAATTGCAACAACTTCTCCTTTTTCAATCGTTGTTGTAATTCCTTTTAATACTTCATTTTTTCCAAATGATTTATGAAGGTTGTCAATTTTAATCACTTTTCTTCATTCTCCCTTCAATTGCCTTCCCGACTAATGTAAGAATAATTACTAATATATAATAAATAAGTCCAACAAACAGTAATGGCTCAAGATATTTAAATGTTTCACCGCCTACAATATAAGCACGGCGCATTAAATCAGTCGCTCCTATTACAGTTACTACAGCCGACTCTTTCGTAAGTGTCGCAAACTCATTCACAAGCGCTGGTAATATATTTTTTAAAGCTTGAGGAAAAATAATATTTCTCATCATTTTACTGTACGGAATACCTAAAGCCATTGCTGCTTCTGTTTGTCCTTTATCGACCGCTTGAATGCCGGCACGAATTACTTCTGACATATATGCACCTGAATTTAAGCTAAATGCAAGTACAGCTGCTAAAAAGGCTGGTATCTCATATCCAATCATTTGCGGAACACCGAAATAAATAATCATTAATTGCAATACAAGCGGTGTGCCACGAAATATTGACGTATAAATATCTGCTGCAATGTTTAGTACTCTTATTCTAGCAATTTTGCAAAGCGCTAATAACGTCCCTAAAATAAATCCTGCCAAAGCTGATGCAGCTACAATTTTCAATGTAACTTCTAAGCCCTTTAATATATATGGTATTGAAGGCGTAATTGCCGAAAAATCTAGATTCATCCTTTTCATTCCCCTCACAGAAAAGTGAAAGGCAGCTTATTTTCCGCTGCCAAACCATTTCTTCACTAATTTATCCATTTCTCCATTTTCTTGCATTTTCTTAATTACTTTATTAAATTCTTCTGTTTTATCACTGTTTTTCGGAAGAGCAATTGCTGCACCTACTTCTTCTGGTGCTTCTTGAATTTCAACCCCTTGTAGTTCTTTCATTTTTTCTAAATAATTTTTTGCAACTGTGTCTTCTATAATTGCAGCGTCAAAACGACCAGCTTTAATTTCTTGTACGATTTCTGGTATACGGTCACGTCCCTCTGCTTTGAAATCGACTTGTTTTTTAAATTCTTCTGCTTTTTCTTCTTGAATTGATCCTGTTTGTACTCCTACTGTTTTACCTTTTAAATCTTCTAATGATTTAATATTAGAACCCTTTTTTGAAACAATCATATTTTTAGCAACAAAATAAATATCTGTGAAATCAGCATTATTTTTACGCTCTGCAGTTGGCGTCATACCTGCCATAACGAAATCAACTTTTCCTGAGCTAAGAGATGCTAATAATCCTCCAAAATCCATATCTTTCACTTTCACTTCATACCCAAGTTCTTTTCCGATATATTTTGCAATATCAACATCAAAGCCGATAATTTCATCACTTTTTGAAGCTTCCACGTATTCATACGGTTTATAGTCTGCTGAAGTCCCCATAACGAGTACTTTTTTATTCTCACTCTTCGTCTTTTCTTCCCCATTACTACAAGCACTGAACATACTTACAATTAAAATAAGTGCAAATGATATTGATAATAACTTCTTCATCTTTCTTCCCCCTAATAATGTATATTTAAAAGTTAAATAGAATATTTATTCGATGTTTGTATTGTATCAACACTTTCATTTTTATGCAACATTTAAAATAAAAATAAACACAAAAACATTATTAAGTTCGTTTTCACTGCATAAAAACATGCATAAAACAACTTTTCTATGCATGTCCAATCATTATAAAAAATAAATAAAAAAGCGGTACGTCCACTTGTTCCTGAACGTACCGCTTTTTCTCTTCCTTATAGTTCTTCGCAATTATCTTCGAAGTAAGATTGTAGTTTTGCAATTACTTGCATTGGTTCATGACCTTCAATTTCATGACGTTCTACCATCGTTACAGTTTTTCCATCTTTCAATAAAGCAAATGATGGAGATGAAGGTGGATATCCTTCAAAATATTCACGAGCTCTTGCTGTTGCTTCTTTATCTTGACCCGCAAATACCGTTACAAGGTGGTTAGGGCGTTTATCATAATGTACGGAATGTGCAGCAGCAGGGCGAGCAATACCGCCTGCACAACCACATACAGAGTTTACCATTACAAGTGTTGTACCATTTCTTTTAAATGCTTCTTCGACTGCTTCTGGTGTCGTCAATTCTGTATATCCCGCAGAGACGATCTCTTCACGCGCTTGACGGACAACATCATTCATAAAAAAGTTAAAGTTAATCAATCTTTTTCCTCCTCTAATTCTACCTATTTGTATCTTACCAGTTAATGTTTAGAGAATACAAGTAAGTTTACTTGTATTTCAGCATAGAAAAGGTGTTAGAGCAGGGCTCTAGCACCTTTTTGTCACATTTTCATATATTCCACAATCATTTTTTTATGCGATCCTACAATATAATCAGGTAGCTCTGTTACCGGGAAGAATTTAAGCTGAACCGCTTCTTCTTTATTCATAACAAAATTCCCTTCGTATTCATCGGTATAATAGGCTGTCGTTACGGATTGAAACTCATCACCGTTTGTTAATTTTGTAAAGTAGTTCGCTCCAGAAAATACATTGATTAATCGGAGGTTCTTTACTTCTATTCCTGTCTCTTCATATACTTCACGGTAAGCTGTTTCTTCTGGTGATTCACCAAGCTCCATTAGCCCGCCAGGCAACCCCCATTTTCCGTACGGCTCTGTTCGCTGTTGTAATAAAACATAACCATTTTCATTTATAACGAGTACAACAGCACCAACTAAAATTAAAGGGCGATGACCAACTACTTTTCGTAATTCTTCTACATATCCCATGGAAACACCTCCCATTTTTTCGTTGTCCACACTATTGTATCATATGTATGAAACGACAAAATGCGTATATTTTTCATTTTTTTAACAAAATATTTATTTTATGTGCTTCATCTACCGTAGCTAACATAATGGATTCGATTTCTGCACTCTTCTCTAAACACTCTTTCGCCCACTCTTCTGTTTTTCCTAATAAAGCGAGAACATCTTGCTGAATTCTTCCATCTTTCACTAATATAAAAGCAACTGGATATTTTTTCCCCGCCACTTTAAGATCAAGCCGAGAAACTGCTTCATATTCTGGATACTGAAATATAGAAACAACACCACTCGCTTCCCACAATGCTAATTTAATCGTTTTAATATCGCTCACATTTTGTACGCGAAGTTCCGAAAATAAATATTCCACCGTAATTCTCGCCTTTTTTAAGTTACTAAAATCAATGGAACCATTATGTATAAGAATAATAGGTGCAGGCTCTAAAAAACGTCTCCACCTATCCCATTTCAACATTAAAACAGAGCTTATTATATGAAGTACAACGAGTATGAACGTTGTAATCATCGAACCGAGTAATCCAACCTTTTCATCTGATAATGCGTTAGAAATATTCCCCCCTAATAATAACACTAGTACAACGTCTAAAAATCTTAGTTGCGCAATAGACCTTTGCCCCATCGCTTTCGCAACAAGAATTAAAAATATATAAGCTATAATCGCTCGGATAACCCATTCGCCATTAGAAAGATGCCGTGCTCCTTCAAAAATATGCATAACTTTGCACTCCTTAAACGTCGCAAACTACACTTCTTTCTTAGTTTGCAACGTTTAAGGGCATATATGTAAAAAAGCTGATTCGTTTAAAAACGAGTCAGCTTTTTTTTACTTAACTGAAAACATATATTTTTTATACGTTTTCCGTACCGATAATATGAGCCCCATCATAATCATATTCGAGAATAAGGAACTTCCCCCATATGATAAGAAAGGTAACGCGATACCTTTTACAGGCATTAATCCAACGATCATACCAATATTTTGGAATATTTGAACCGTTAGTATTCCTATTGATCCAGCACATAATAATGTACCAAATAAATTATCAGCAGAATAACCGATAATAATTGTTCGATAAAGTAGTAACAGGAACAAGAACACAACTAGTGCTGCTACTATAAATCCGCCTTCTTCAGCAATTGTAGCGAAAATAAAGTCCGTGTGTTTCTCCGGAATATAGACGCTCCCTTCACCGTACCCTTTACCTTCCATACCTCCACTACCTACAGCTAAAATCGATTGCTGCGTTTGATAGCCTTCATTTGCATTTTCAAATGGATCTAGCCAACCTATAATACGTGATTGTTGGTGAGGTTTTAACAGAGTAACTAATTTATTAAAGAAGAAATCTGGATATTTTACAAATATAAATATTAATGTAGACAATATGGTCACCGGAATGACTGTACATATCGCAATTAATTTCTTTTGAATTCCTGACATAAATAAAATACATGCGATAGCTGCTGCATATAAGAACACCATTCCTGTGTCTGGTTGGCTATATACAACGGCCATAGGTGGAAGAGATACTAACATAATTTTCCCGACTAATTTCAAATCAGTTTGGAATGTCCGGGCCATATACTGAGCATTATGTTTCACCGCTAAACTGGCTATTATGAGAAGCAATGAAATTTTGAAAAACTCCGATGGCTGAATTTGTCCAGCTACTGGAAAAACAAACCATCTTTTTGCACCTAATTTTTCAGGTGTAAAACTGGAAACCGGTAGTATTTTCAAAAGAATAAGTGAACCAAACCCAGCGATATAAAGCGGCCAAGACAATTTTTGCCATTGATCTAAGTCGATGCTTGCAACAAGAAGTAACAATACAACCCCAATTATGTAGTTAACTCCCTGCTTCATAGCAAAGTTTGCATCTCCATACTGTCCGGTTTGCTGACTGCTATATATAGCAGCTATACTCGTAACACATAGTGCACACAAAATTAAAATTAATTTTACATCTAAACTTTTTAGAAACTCGGTACTTCTTTTCATGACATCCTCCTGAAACATTGTTACAGCAAAATAAAAAACCAGGAGTCAACATTCTTCATGTTTTGACGACTGATTACACATTATCTATAAAACACTTATATAGAATAACTCTCTTTTTCATACAATACAATATATTATACTACAGTTTCATCAGTAAGATTTGCCAAAAAATTATTCTTTTTTTATTTTATATCTATATACCATATATCAGCAATGTATTTTCGCAAATTCCTAATACATGATCATTCATTGTAAGATTACTGGGAAAGGTTTGTACATATAGTAGGATACAAATGAAGAAATGAAATGATAAAAAGCTCGCAAACGCGAGCTTTTTATTAATATACAGATGTATTGTTCTCTGACGTATTTTCTAAAATTTCTTTTACACGTCCTAAGAATTTACCACAAATTAAACCATCAAGTACACGGTGATCAAGTGATAAACATAAGTTAACCATGTCACGAGCACCGAACATACCATTATCCATAATTACTGGGCGTTTTACAATTGATTCAACTTGTAAAATAGCCGCTTGTGGGTAATTAATAATACCCATAGATTGAACAGAACCGAATGATCCTGTGTTATTAATTGTAAATGTTCCGCCTTGCATTTCATCAGCTTTTAATGATTTCGTGCGTACTTTTCCTGCAAGTTCTGTAATTTCGCGAGCGATACCTTTAATTGTTTTCTCGTCCGCGTGCTTAATTACTGGTACAAATAGTTCTTCCTCTGTTGCAACAGCGATAGAAAGGTTAATGTCTTTCTTCTGAACGATTTTATCGCCAGCCCACATTGAGTTAATTTGAGGATATTCTTTTAGCGCTTGTGCTACTGCTTTTACGAAGAAAGCAAAGAACGTTAAGTTAAAGCCTTCACGCTTTTTGAAATCGCCTTTAATTGAGTTACGGTATGATACAAGGTTTGTCACATCTACTTCAATCATCATCCAAGCATGAGGTGCCTCGTGTTTACTGCGTAACATATTTGCTGCAATTGCTTTACGCACACCTGTTACCGGAATCTCGATATCTCCAGGCATTGTCGGCACAGAAACTGGTTTTGCAGCTTCTACTTTTGACGCTACCGGGGCTACTGCCGCTGATTTTGGTGCTTCTGGACGCGCTGCTACTGCAACAACTGCCTCTTTCTTCGCACCTGCTTGCGGAATATTTCCAGATTCCACTAGCTTTAAAATATCTTTACGAGTAATACGGCCATTTGCCCCCGTACCTTCTACTAAATCTAAATCAACGTTATGCTCACCCGCAAGTTTTAACACAGCTGGTGAAAAACGTGGTTTTCCATCAGTTGGTTGTTTTGCTTTCGGTGCTTTTTCAGGCGTAGTTACTTCTGCCTTTGGTTCTTCTTTCGTTTTTTCCTCTACAGCTGTTGCTGCTACTTCATCTGCGCCTTCTACTTGAATGACACAAACAACTTCACCTACAGCTAACGTTTCACCTTCGCCAGCTATTAGCTCTTTCACAATACCAGTGAAAGAAGATGGTACTTCGGCATTTACTTTATCAGTCATTACTTCTGCAAGTGGATCATACTTGTTTACGTGATCGCCAACATTAACGAGCCATTTACTAATTGTACCCTCTGTAACGCTCTCCCCGAGCTGAGGCATTGTGATATTTTCTACAGCCATGTATAGTCCCCCCGATTAAAATTCCGCAAGTTCACGCATTGCTTTTTCAACTTTATCTGGATTTACCATAAAGAATTTTTCCATTGTTGGTGCATATGGCATTGCCGGAACGTCTGGGCCTGCAAGACGTGCGATTGGCGCATCTAAATCAAACAGACAATTTTCAGCAATAATTGCTGCCACTTCACTTATGATACTTCCTTCTTTATTGTCTTCTGTTACAAGAAGAACTTTACCTGTTTTAGAAGCTGCTTCAATAATCGCTTCTTTATCTAACGGATACACAGTACGTAAATCAAGAATGTGTGCAGAAATGCCATCTTGTGCTAATTTCTCAGCTGCTTGAAGAGCAAAGTGAACACATAATCCGTAAGTAATAACAGTAATATCATCACCTTCACGTTTTACATCTGCTTTTCCGATTGGTAATACGTAATCATCTTCTGGCACTTCACCTTTAATTAAGCGATATGCACGTTTATGTTCGAAGAATAATACTGGATCTTCATCACGAATTGCTGCTTTTAATAAGCCTTTTGCATCATATGGTGTAGAAGGGATAACAATTTTTAAACCTGGTTGGTTTGCAAACATCGCTTCTACAGATTGTGAATGATACAATGCACCGTGAACACCCCCGCCAAATGGCGCACGAATTGTAACTGGACAAGTCCAATCGTTGTTAGAACGATAACGAATTTTTGCTGCCTCAGAAACAATTTGGTTTACTGCTGGCATGATGAAATCAGCAAACTGCATTTCAGCGATTGGGCGCATACCATACATTGCCGCACCAATTGCTACCCCAGCAATTGCAGATTCTGCAAGCGGTGCATCAAGTGCACGATCTTCACCAAATTGATCATATAAACCGTGTGTCGCTTTAAACACGCCACCTTTTTTACCAACATCTTCTCCTAAAACGAATACTTTCTCATCGCGTTCCATTTCTTCGCGCATTGCTAATGTAATAGCATCAATATAAGACATTACAGCCATGAAACGTTCCCCCCTATTCTGCGTATACGTGCTTCAATGCATCTTCAGGTGCTGCATACGGAGCATTTTCTGCATATTCTGTTGCTTCATTTACGATATGCATAATTTCATCTAACATTTGTTTTTCAAATTCCTCAGTTAACACGCCAACTTCTTTTAAATAAGCTGCAAATGTTATAATTGAATCTTTTTTCTTCGCTTCTTCTACTTCTTCTTTATCACGGTAAACACGATCATCGTCGTCACTAGAATGTGCTGTTAAACGATATGATACTGTTTCAATTAAAGTTGGGCCTTCACCACGACGACCGCGGTCTGCTGCTTCTTTAACAGCTTTATATACTGCAAGCGGATCGTTTCCGTCTATTGTATATCCAGGCATACCGTAACCAATTGCACGATCTGATACGTTTTTACATGCTAATTGTTTTTCAACTGGAATAGAGATTGCATATTTATTATTTTCACACATGAAAATAACAGGTAGTTTGTGTACACCAGCAAAGTTTGCCCCTTCATGGAAATCACCTTGGTTTGAAGAGCCTTCTCCGAATGTAACGAACGTTACTAAATCTTTCTTCTCCATTTTTCCAGCTAGTGCAATACCAACTGCATGTGGTACTTGTGTTGTTACTGGAGATGAACCTGTCACAATACGATTTTTCTTTTGACCGAAGTGACCAGGCATTTGACGACCACCAGAGTTTGGATCTCCAGCTTTCGCGAAAGCAGATAACATAAGTTCTTTTGCTGTCATACCAAACGCTAATACAACACCCATATCACGGTAGTACGGTAATGCATAATCTTTCTCTCTATCAAGAGCGAACGCTGCTCCAACTTGTGCAGCCTCTTGTCCTTGACAAGAAATTACGAATGGAATTTTACCTGCACGGTTTAATAACCACATACGTTCGTCGATTTTACGTGCAAGTAACATCGTACGGAACATTTCTAATACTTGCTCATCACTTAAACCAAACTCTTCATGGCGCTTTTCTTTTACTTCTGCCATTTTTCATAACCTCCTAAATCCACATTTTTATGCGTGTAACGCTCTTCCATCTACAGCTAATGCAGCTTCACCAATCGCCTCAGATAATGATGGATGCGGATGAATTGTATGTGCTACTTCCCAAGGTGTTGCATCAAGTACTCTTGCAAGACCCGCTTCAGAAATCATATCTGTTACGTGTGGTCCGATCATATGAACACCAAGAATGTCATTTGTTTCTTCATCAACTACAAGTTTTACAAAACCGTCTGATTCTCCGTATACAAGTGCCTTTCCGATTGCACGGAATGAGAATTTACCTACTTTTAACTTATAGCCTTTTTCTTTCGCTTCTCGTTCTGTTAAACCAACAGAAGCAACTTCTGGACTGCTATATACGCATTTCGATACCATAGAATAATCAATTGGTGTAACTTCTTTACCAGCAATATGTTCTACAGCAACAATTCCTTCATGCGAAGCAACGTGAGCAAGTTGTAGGCCACCGATTACATCTCCAATTGCGTAAATATGAGATTCCTTCGTTTGATAAAACTCATTTGTTTGAATGTATCCTTTTTCCACAACAATATCTGTATTCTCTAAGCCCATATTTTGCGTATTCGCTTGTCTTCCTACAGATACAAGCATTTTTTCTGCTTTAAATGCTTTATTCTCACCGTTATGTTCAGCTTGAATTGTTACTCCATTATCTTTTACCAATGTTTCTGGTAATACTTTTGCACCAGTTACCACTTTAATACCTTTTTTCTTGAATAGACGCTGCATTTCTTTTGAAACGTCATTATCCTCTAGTGGTAATATGTTTTTCGCATACTCTAATACTGTAACTTCTACACCGAAGTCAGCAAGCATAGATGCCCACTCAATACCAATTACACCGCCACCAACAATAATGATCGAACTAGGAAGCGTTTCCATTTTTAGGGCATGATCCGAAGACATTACATACTCTCCGTCTAACTCTAATCCTGGTAATGAATTTGGACGAGAACCTGTTGCAACAAGTACATTTTTTGGAATTAACATTTCATTCTCTTCTCCACTTGCAAGTTCAACTGAAATTGTACCTGGCATTGGAGAGAAAATAGATGGGCCAAGAATACGGCCAATACCTTCAAACACATCAATTTTACCTTGTTTCATTAAATGCTGAACGCCTTTATGAAGCTGCGTTACAATCTTCTCTTTACGCTCTTGTACTTTAGCAAAGTTTAGTTCTACATTACTTGCAATAACTCCAAATTCTTCTCCTTTTTTAGCAGTTGCGTATACTTCCGCACTACGTAAAAGAGCTTTACTAGGAATACATCCTTTGTGTAAACAAGTACCACCAAGATTTTCTTTTTCAACAAGTGCAGTTTTTAACCCTAGTTGTGATGCACGAATAGCAGCAACATATCCACCAGTACCGCCGCCAACGATGACTAAATCATATTCTCTTGCCATTATCTCAACCCCTAGCTACTGTTTGTTTTTCTCGTACAACATATTCTTTTGGAGCTTCTTCTTCACGTAATACACGAAGTGCTCCTTCTGCTAACGCTTGTAATTCATCTTCTCCTGGATGTACGATAACATCTGCAATCCAGTGAACACGTTCTTTTATTTCATCGACAAGAATTTTACTGTACGCAAGTCCACCAGTTAATACGATTGCATCGATTTTCCCGTGAAGTACAGCACTAGCTCCGCCAATCTCTTTTGCAACTTGATATGCCATTGCTTTATAAATAAGAGTTGCTTCAGGATCACCTTTTTCAACCATTTGCTCTACTTTAATTGCATCGTTTGTACCGATAAGACTTACAAGTCCACCTTGTCCGACAAGTTTTTTAACCATTTCGTCTCGGTAATACTCACCAGAGAAACACATTTCAACTAATTGTCCTACCGGTACTGTACCAGCACGCTCTGGACTAAATGGTCCTTCTCCGTTTAAGCCATTATTAACATCGATAACTTTTCCTTTTTTATGAGCACCAACTGTAATACCGCCGCCCATATGTGTAACTAATAAATTTAAATCTTCATATTTGTGATTTAATTCATCTGCTACTTTACGAGCAACCGCTTTTTGGTTTAATGCATGGAAAATACTTTTACGTTCCATACCAGCAATACCGCTAATACGAGCAATTGGCTCCATTTCATCTACAACGACAGGATCCACAATGAATGCAGGAATATTTAATCCAGAAGCGATTTCATAAGCTAGAATGCCTCCGAGATTTGAAGCGTGATGACCGCTAAATCCGTTTTTTAAATCTTCTAACATTGAATCGTTTACTGTGTACGTGCCACCTTCGATTGGACGAAGTAATCCACCACGCCCACAAACAGCGTTCAATTTTGAAATGTTAATACCATGAGAATGTAGAACTTCTAAAATTGTTTCTTTTCGAAACTCATATTGATCGATAATTCGCTTATATTTTCCAATCTGTTCTTCATCATGACGAATTGTTTCTTCTAAAACGGGTCTTTCATTATCAAAAACACCAATTTTTGTGGATGTACTACCCGGATTAATAACAAGAATTCGATTTAAGGACAATGTTGCTACCTCCACTAATAAATTTAAAAGGAAGTGGAAACCTCATAAGAGGTAACCACACCTTTCGTAAAAGTTGTATATGAATGATTAGCGACGGCTAATAATGTCGTGACCGTTGCGTAAGTATGTGCTACGAGTGTTTTTCAAGCTTGCGATGCGCTCTTCAGCTAGACGATCTGCTGCTACATAAGTTGCTATGCCATCGCGTTTTGAAATTTCGATTACTTTTGCAATTGTGTCATAAATAGACTCAACACGTTTTAATGCACGTTCTCTATTGTATCCATATAATTCGTCTGCTACGTTAATTACGCCACCTGCATTAATAACATAGTCTGGTGCGTATACAATACCCATTTCATGAATGATGTCGCCGTGACGATCTTCTTTTAATTGGTTATTTGCAGAACCTGCGATTACTTTTGCTTTAAGTTGTGGAATAGTTTCATCATTAACTGTTGCACCTAATGCACATGGTGCGTAAATATCACATTCAACACCGTAAATTTCATTTGGCTCAACTGCTGTTGCACCGAATTCTTCTACTGCACGTTGTACAGCTTCTTTATTAATATCTGTAACAATTAATTTTGCTCCTTCAGCGTGTAAATGTTTGCATAGGTGATATGCTACGTTACCAACACCTTGAATAGAAATTACTCTTCCTTCTAGGTTATCTGTACCGAACGCTTCTTTTGCAGCTGCTTTCATACCACGGTAAACACCGTATGCAGTTACTGGAGATGGGTTACCAGAAGAACCGAATGATGGTGAAATCCCTGTTACAAAATCAGTTTCTTCATGGATAATATCCATATCATCTACTGTTGTACCAACATCTTCAGCTGTAATGTAACGTCCGTTTAGTCCTTGAATGTAGCGTCCTAATGCACGGAACATCGCTTCGCTTTTATCTTTACGTGGATCACCGATAATTACTGTTTTTGCACCACCTAAGTTTAAACCAGCTGCTGCATTTTTGTATGTCATCCCTTTTGCAAGACGCAATGCATCTTCAATCGCCGCTTCTTCAGAATCATATGTCCACATTCTTGTTCCACCAAGAGCTGGTCCAAGTGTTGTATCATGGATTGCAATGATTGCTTTTAAACCAGATTCTTTATCTTGACAAAATACCACTTGCTCATAATCATATTTTTCTAAGTATTCGAAGATTTCTAATGTCATTGTCGTTTCCCCCTAATTGTTTTACCCTATTTGGTTTATTTTGAAGCAGTCGCAACTGCCAATGCTAATGAATATACTTTTGTTTCTGCTGAATCAGCACGTGATGTTAAAACAATCGGTGCTTTAGCGCCAGCAATCATCGCTCCTACCTTTGCATTTGCAAAATAGACGAGTGATTTATATAGCACATTTCCAGCTTCAATCGTTGGGACGAGTAAAATGTCTGCCTTACCTGCTACATCACTTACTATGCCTTTATGTTCTGCTGCAATTTGTGATACTGCATTATCTAAAGCAAGTGGTCCATCAACGACACAATTTTTAATTTGTCCGCGGCGATTCATTTGAGTTAACATCGCTGCATCAATTGTCGCTTGCATCGCAGGATTAACAACCTCTACCGCTGCAATTGGCGCTACCTTTGGCAAATCAATTCCTATTGCCTGGGCAACTTCTACAGTATTTTGTATAATAGCAGCTTTTTGTGTTACATCAGGTGCAATGTTCATCGCTGCGTCTGTAACAAAAATAAGACGATCGTAATTTGGAACTTCAAACGCTGCAACATGTGAAAGCACGCTGCCCTTACGAAGTCCCCACTCTTTATTTAATACAGCTTTCAAAATATTTGCTGTTGGGATGTTCCCCTTCATTAGTACATCTGCTTCGCCATTGCTTACAGATTTAACAGAAAGTTCTGCAGCCTCAGCACTTGACGCTGCTGCAATCACTTCAATATGTTCTGAAGTTTGTAACCCATGCTCTTGTAGCATCCCTATTATTTTCTCTTGATTTCCATATAGACGAAATTGAGCTAGCTGTAACTTAATTGCTTTCGCTACAGCTTCAATTACTTCATGATCTTCAGCTACTGCTACAGCCACAGTTTTTTTAGGCTGTCCTGCTGCTTGATCAATTAAGTGTTCTAACTTCATATTTTGTAATCAACCCTTTCCGTCGTCCCTCGTCTATTCATTAAGCAAATACCGTGCCAACTTTTAAAAGTGGTCTTACCAATAATGAAAACGCATTCAAAATGCAGTAAAATCAATACTTTAGAAAACAACGAAATATTCTGTCTCGTTTTGTCGCTTTTTGTATACCATGCAATAAATTGCACGGTACGCAATTTATTGCATGCTATTTTTTGCACAGTCGTACTTCTCTAGCTTGTAATATAAGTTTCGAACTGAAATTCCTAACGCTTTTGCAGTCTTCGTTTTGTTCCCCTCAAATTTCTCTAAATATTCACGGATAATATTCCCCTCAAATTCTGTCACTAGGTGTTCAAGGGCCTTCTCTTCTAATTCAGGTAATAAATTATTTTGTTTCGGCTCTACTTGTTCTTCTTTATGTAAAGGCGGTAAATGATGTACATCAATATATATCTCGTTATAATTCATAAAGATAATAGCTCGTCCTAAAATATTTTCAAGTTCCCTAACATTTCCTGGCCATTCATATGATTGTAAATACGAAACGGCTGAATCGGTGAGTCCTTCTACATTACGACCATAATCTTGATTAATTTTTTGAATTAACCTTTCTGCAATCGCTGGTATGTCTCCTTTACGCTGACGAAGGGAAGGAATTTGAATCGGAATTTTATTTAAACGATAATATAAGTCCTCTCTGAACTTCCCTTCTAAAATAGCTTTTTCTAAATTCACATGCGTCGCAGCGATCACTCGAACATTAATAGGTATCGCTTTTGTTCCCCCTACTTTCACAATTTCTTTTTCTTGTAGTACACGAAGGAGCTTCGCTTGCGTATTTGCAGATAACTCTCCGATTTCATCTAAAAAAACACTTCCATTATTCGCTTCTTCAAAGAATCCTCGTTTCCCGCCTCTTTTCGCTCCAGAAAACGCGCCTTCCTCATAACCGAATAATTCACTTTCTAATAAGCTCTCAGAAATAGCAGCACAGTTTACTCGTACAAACTTATTGTATTTTCGATTACTACCGTTATGAATAGCGTGTGCAAATAACTCTTTCCCCGTACCAGATTCCCCTCTAAGCAATACTGTTGCCGGTGTATTCGCTCCAAGTTTTGCTTGTTCAATAGCTGCCGTCGTTTCATCTGAATCACCAACAATATCATCAAATGAATATTTTGCTTCTAACGTTCGAATAATTTGTCTTGCCCTATTCAATTCATTTGTTAACTTTTGAATTTCTGATACATCGCGAATTACCCCGACGCTCCCTTTCAATATTCCATCAACAATAACCGGTGCTACGTTTACAATTACATCTCGCTTTTTTTGCCCAATCTTCATATGTATTCCTCGTACCGCTCGGCGCGTCCGAAGTACTTTCATATGCATACTTTCACCTTCTACAATATCAGTTGTAGCTGGCTTCCCTATAATATCCTCTTCGGTTAAACCCGTTAACTTCGTATAAGCAGGGTTTATAACTAACCCTCTTCCTTTCTCATCAACAACCGAAATCGCTTCCTCAGATGAGTTAATAATCGCCTCAAGTAGCGTTTGAATTTCTTTTAAATCTGTAACTTCTTCCGCTAAATCTACAACTTCTGTAATATCTTTAAAAATCGCAAATGCGCCTTGAACTTCTCCATCTTCTTTTAATATCGGGATACGCGTTGTAATGATCTTATTTTCATTCTCTAACGTCAGTTCATGATTCACTTCTATTTTTTTCGTGCGTATAATACGAAGCAACTTACTCGTTGGAATAACTTCTAAAATATATTTTCCTATCGCCTCTTCTTTCTTATATCCGATAATACGCTCTGCACTTTTATTAAACAGACGAACTTGTCCCTCTTGGTCTATAACAATCATACCGTCGTGCGTAGAATTTAAAATTAAATTCCCTTGTTGCGTCTGTTCTTCTAGCTTCCCAATTAAGCTTTCCTTCTCATGCGCTAGTCTCGTAACAATTTTTGCAATATCCCCTGGTATAAGAAGGGTGTCTTTATGCTTGCTGCCCAATAAAACTTTATGTAAATCATAATCACCTGTCATATCAAACATTACATCAATATGCATAGAAAGAAACGGAGTTACACTATCACCAATCGGAGTCCCATATTCCTTTGCGATTTGTAATCCTTTCGCAATTGGATTAATATCAATAACTCCTATAATTTGAAATATATTCGAATTTTGTAACAGACTCAGCAGTGTACTCCCACCTTCACCCGCTCCAACAATTAGCACCTTTTGTTTCATACATTACACTTCCTCTCGAAGTATCTCTGCAAAATTTTTCACATCCTTATCTTACTCGTTCAGCAATCTCTTGACAAACCCCCTTTTCATATAACATCATTAAAATAAACAAAATAATCTGAAAAGGGGCATTATGTATGCAGCGTTACCTCGCTCTATCATTAGCACTCATCCCGATTTCATTAGCCGTGCTTGGTATTAAACTAATGCGAGATACTGTATTTGGGATTTTATTCTCCCCAATCCCTATATTATGGTTACAATTTTTAATCGGCGCTCTTTGCTTTGCACTCGGGTTTTATATTTTCGGCGGCTTCGTCTTACACAGAGATCGTAAGAGAAATAAAGTACAAGCCCGCTTCAGAAGATAGAACAACGTTTTCACATACCGATAAAAAAATGAGACCATCATATTAGGTCTCATTTTTTATCGGTAATAAAGTTCTTGCTGTTTCAGGATAATCAGTAATAATCGCCGATATGTTCATATCAAAATATTTACGCATAAGCGTTTCTTCATTTATCGTGTAAGGACGAACCTCTACACCACTTTCCATCGTTAATTCAGCGATGGCATCTTGAAGATAACGATAATTCGGATGCACTGCAGTAGCACCCATCTTTTTTGCATATGCCCACGGGCTATGCAAACCTTCACGATACAAAATAGCTGTTTGAATATCAGGAGCCATCATATGGCACCGTTTCATACTATAGTGGTTAAACGAAGAAAATATAACCCGATCCTCCAGACTAAACTTACGTACAAGTGTTATAACCTCTTCTTCTAAACCTCTGTATGGAATTTTATCATTTTTAAGTTCAATATTAAGTAGCAATTGCGTTTTTCCAAGCCACTCCAGTACCTCTTCTAAAAGAGGAATTTTACAAAAACCTACTTTTTCACTAAATTTATAACTTGCATCTAACTTACATAAATCCTCGTATAAATAATTTCGAACAGCACCTTTTCCATTCGTCGTTCGATTCACAGTTTCATCATGAATAACGACAACTTTTCCATCTTTCGTTAATTGAACATCGAGTTCAATTCCGTCTGCCCCGAAAGCCTCTGCTGCTTCAAATGAAATCATTGTATTTTCCGGATACGTTCCCGCCGCACCACGATGCGCAAATATAAGAGTCATCCTCACTCCCCCAATCTTATGCTATACTATACGAAAAAGGAGGTACTTCTATGAGACCATTACAAATTTCTCCAGACACTGCAGTCCGCCTATCAAAAGCGTTAGGTGTTCCACTTGAACAACTTATGCATATGCCACAGCATATTTTAATCCAAAAGTTAGTTGAATTAGAAAAACAAAATAAAGACGAAGAATAATATAGTCCTGTTTTGCAGGGCTTTTTATTATCATCTATTATATCACGGATAACTTACCCACTAAAATTATGAATGCATGGAACAACAAAATAAAAAGCCTCTATAAAGAAGCTTTTTCTACAAATTGCAAATTTTAATTTCCTCCAACCTATTGAAGGTCTCCAGATTTGTGTAATTCACCTGTTTCCATCTCCAAAATTATTTAAAGAAAAAGTTTGCTCTTCTAGCGGATTCATAACTCCTGTAGCTTTTCCGATATTACCACCTTGCAGTTTCCAAAAGTAGTTATGATCGTCCACAACTTTACTAAAGTCTTTGTTTATCCATCTTTCAGCAATCGCTAAAAGTTCTTCTTTCGTTTCAAAATTACTCTCATTTAAGATACTTCTTACTTTTTCAGCATTCTCTTTAGACATCGGGATTGCTCCCCATTTTTGCTCAGCTATTACTTTTTGGTGAGTCATACTATGCATCGCTTTAACTAAGTCTTCTTCAGTAGAATCTTTTGTAATTTGAAGTTTCGCACTTGCGCCACCAATCTCACCAAACTGCGCTTCTTTTTCTTTTGGAACTGTTTTATATTCGCTTGTATCTATTTCAGCACTAGCTTGTTTGTCCGCCGGATTATCTGCAAGTTCTAACATTCCATAAGTTATACCAGCAGTAAGCCCAACTAAGCCTATTGCACATCCAATCCAAATTAAAATTTTCTTTTTCATATAAACCTCCCAATATTCCCTAGTAAATTCCCTAACAAATATCATATCAAGAAATATCCCTTTATAGATAATCTTACTAAATATATGTTTTATTTTCCATATAAATAAATGAATCACCTTTAAATGTGTCATAATCATATTTCTTATGAAATACTACTTCAATATTATCCTTATAACAAAATAAAAGATCAACGAGTGTTTTAAACTCATTGATCTTTTATAAAAAAATTTATTTTGAATATACTAATCTCAGCTAGCCTTATGTTCAAGTCTTAGCTTATCCGCAACCATTGCGATGAACTCGGAATTCGTAGGTTTTGCTTTTGACATGGATACAGTATAACCAAATAAGGACGAAATAGAATCAATATTCCCACGGCTCCAAGCTACTTCAATTGCGTGACGGATTGCGCGCTCGACACGACTTGCTGTTGTATTATATTTCTTTGCGATATCTGGATATAATACTTTCGTAATAGATCCTAGTAATTCGATATCATTGTACACCATAGAGATTGCTTCTCGTAAGTACATATATCCTTTAATATGAGCGGGTACACCAATTTCATGAATGATACTTGTAATACTCGCATCTAAGTTTTTCGGTTTGCCATCAATCGTTGTTGCTGATCGGAAAGATGGTAATGGACGTTTAATGGTAGCATTTTCCTTACCACTAACTTGACGAATATGACTTGTTAAATTCTCCATATCAAATGGTTTTAATATGAAATATGATGCCCCTAAATCAACCGCTTTTTTCGTCACATCTTCTTGTCCGAATGCTGTCAACATAATAACGTTAGGTTGTCTTAACCTTTCAATATGTCGCATTTTCTCTAGCACAGCTAGACCATCTAAATGTGGCATAATAATGTCTAAAACGAGTATATCAGGCTGCTTTTCTTTCAATAAGTTTAAACATTCTTGACCATTGTAAGCAATTCCAATAACTTCCATATCATCCTGAGCAGCAACATAGCTCTCTAGCATCGATACCAATTCTTTATTATCATCCACAAGACATACTTTAATTTTCTCCACAGTTTTTCCTCCCTTACCGAATCGATTCTTCCGACATGTGTAAGCTTCTAGGCTACATGAATTGTTCGACAATTGTGTGAAAATTCCCTTTAAAGTTTCTTACTTTCCGATAAAATCACAAAAAAATATGTTTATCGTTCATTTTTTTCCTTTCGCAACACATTCCATCATAGAATTACAGCGAAACGTTCAACCCTTTGCTTATATTTTACAACAAAAAACAGCTCTTGCGGAGCTTTTACAAAATTTCAACGAATTTTTCAAAAGAAAAGCGAGCTAATATGTATTAGCTCGCTTTTTTCTCTTGATCATAAATATTAATTCCAGCCTCATGTAACATCCATTCAATATGAACACCGTATCCTGACGTTGGATCATTTACAAATACATGTGTAACCGCACCAATTACTTTCCCATTTTGTACAATCGGACTTCCACTCATTCCTTGTACAATGCCACCCGTTTTTGCTAGTAAACGTTTATCTGTCACTTTTATAACCATACCTTTTGTAGCCGGGAACTTTTGTGGTACTGTACTAACAACTTCAATATCAAACGCTTCCACCTTATCTTGATCAATAACTGTTAATATTTTCGCTGGCCCTTCTTTTACTTGATTGGATAATGCGATAGGCATTGCTTTATCCATTATGCCGTTTGTCATATTTGTATTTAATTTCCCAAAAATACCATACGGGCTATTTATTGTAATATTACCAATCACTTCACGATCCGGTGAAAATCTTGCTAATTTTTCTCCCGGGTTCCCGTGACTTCCTCTTTCAATAGACGTTACCGTCGAACGCATAATTTGTCCATCTTCTACTTGAATTGGCTTTTTTGTATCATTATCGGAAATTACATGACCAAGCGCTCCGTATTTCATAGAATCTGGATGTACAAACGTCATCGTTCCGATACCAGCTGCTGAATCACGAATATACAATCCAATTCGGTAAGAAGATTCACCATTGTCTTTTTGTGGTGTTAGCTTAGCACGAATATATTTTCCATCTCTTAATAAAACAAGATTAAGCGGTTCACCTGTTTCTCCACTATTATGAATAAATGGTGCTACATCACTCATTCTTTCAATTGTTTTACCATTGATTTCAGTAATCATATCTCCAATCTGTACACCAGCTGTTTCACCAGGAGATACTTTACCCTTTTCAGTTTGAATTAAATGATGGCCTACAACAAGTACACCTTTTGTGTTCAATTTTACACCAATCGATTGTCCACCTGGAATAACTTTAAAATCTTTTAATACTTTCACATTTACTTTTTTCACTGGAAAACCAGCAAGTTGAAACACCATATCAGCTTCACCATTTTGGTGAGAATTTACCATAAGTTCTTGTTCATTTGAACTTACAGTAAATACATTACGATTTGTAGATGAAGCCTTAAAAACTGGTAATGATGCTATTTCTGATTGTTGTCCTTCAAAAACAACAAGTTGCTTCGGCGATGAAATAAACGTTCGAAGCGGTTTAAAACATCCAATAAAAACTAGAGAAACAAGGAGACAAAGACCTATTATTTTTCGAAATCTTTCTAATTTCAATTTGTTCACTCTCCTCGCTCCTACCCACATTCAGCCTCTTGGCTTCACTTTTTAATCTCTCCTTGCAGTGCTTTATTTATAACCGGAAGAATTAAGAAATCGTCATTTGAGAAAAAAAAGCTATCCATTACTGGATAGCCTCTGCTGTCTGTTTGAAATGATGCGCTTGCGTAAGTAACTCTTTCGCATGCTCTGTCGTTAAATCTGTAATTTCAACACCAGAAATCATTCGAGCAATTTCTGTTACTTTTTCATCCGTACTTAACACAGTAACCGATGTAATCGTCCGATCATTCGCTACTTGTTTTCTAATAAATAAATGCGAGTCCGCCATTGAAGCTACTTGAGGTAAGTGCGTAATACAAAGTACTTGCGAGTTTACTGATACACGATAAATTTTTTCCGCAATAGCCTGCGCAACCCGACCACTCACACCCGTATCCACTTCATCAAAAATAACAGATGCAACACCTTGATGCTTAGAAAAAATGCTTTTTAAAGCTAAAATAATACGAGATAACTCTCCGCCAGAAGCAACCTTTGAAAGTGGCTTTAACGGTTCACCCGGATTCGTTGAAATATAAAATTCCACATGATCGTAGCCATCCGCCGTAAGTTTTACCGGTGTTCCTTCCACGAGAGGTTCTTCTACATTTCCTACCCTCTTCATAATTCTCACTTCAAATTTCGTTTTTTCCATATATAGTTCTTTTAATTCTTGATGAATAGCGCTTGTAAGATGATCCGCAAGCTCATGACGCATAGTACTTAACAACGTTGCTTCTTTTACAATAACACCTTCTAATTTCGTTAACTGCTTTCTCGTCGTTTCAATATGTACGTCTTTATTTTCAATCGTAAAAATTTCTTGTTCAATTTTATCAGCATACGCTAAAATCTCTTCTACAGTATTTCCATACTTTCTCTTTAACATACGGATTTCATTCAAACGTGTTTCAATTTCATCTAGACGTTTCGGATCATATTCCATCATATCTAACTTTTCTCTAAGCTGATATGCAACTTCTTCTAATAAGTAATAACTATTTGCAATGGAATCATGATTTTCTTGATACGCTTCATCTAAGTGCGTAATACTCTCCATTTGTCCCATTGCATTTCTTACGTGATCTAATCCCTGTCCGTCTCCACTTAACGAACGATACGCATCTCCTAATGCTTTATAAATCTTTTCAAAATTGGAGATTTTTAATCGTTCCTCAGTCAATTCATATTCTTCATCCATTTTTAAATCCGCCTTACGAATTTCTTCATGTTGGAATTGAATTAAATCTAGACGATGGGCCATTTGTTGTTCATTTTCACTTAAAGATTTTAGCTGTTTTTTTAACTTCTCATAGTCTGTATATACATTTTGATATATGGCCAATTGTTTAACAATGCGATTTCCATCAAAATGATCAAGCATAAACATATGACGCTCTTCATTCATTAAATCTTGTGTTTCATGCTGTCCATGAATATCAACTAGCGTTTTTCCAATCTCTTTTAATATGCTGAGTGTAACAAGTTTCCCATTTACACGACAGACACTTTTTCCGTTAGCAGCGATGTCACGCTTCAAAATAATCATGCCATCTTCTATTTCTATATCTAACTCTTCTGCCTTTGCGATACATGGATGCTTGGCATCTTCTACATAGAATAATCCTTCTATCTCAGCCTTTTCTGTTCCATATCGAACAAATTCTGCTGAACCACGGCCACCAACAAGCAAACTAATTGCATCAATAATAATGGATTTTCCAGCTCCTGTTTCACCACTTAAAACGGTTAAACCTTTTTGAAAAGAAATATTTAATGCCTCAATAATAGCAAAGTTTCTGATCGATAATTCCGATAACAATGCCCCATTCACCTCGTTATAAACTAATCCCCAATTAAGGGCTTTTCTCAGTATTCTTCATTCAAATAGTTATACTATATGTTTGTATGTATAAATTACTCTTCTAACCCGCTCCATTGTACCAAACATTCGTTTTACGGGTCAATCCACCTATTTTCTAACTTCATTCAAAAAAAATAATGTATTGTATTTGAAAATCCATATTTTTCGCCAATAAAAATATCTTGTTTACTTTCCACTTTACAGAGGAAAGTAAACAAGATTTTTCTGTTACAGCATATTTAAGAAACGATCAGAGACAACACCTGTATCTTCAGGTGTACGGCAAATAATTAAGCAAGTATCATCACCACAAATGGTTCCGACGATCTCATCCCACTCTAAATGATCAATAAGTGCCCCAAGTGAATGAGCGTTACCAGGCAATGTTTTTAGCACAAGCATATGTCCTGCCGTGTCTAATTTTACAAATGAATCCACTAGATTTCGTTTTAATTTTTGCAACGGATTAAATCGTTGATCTGCTGGCAAGCTATATTTATAGCGACCATCATGTAATGGCACCTTCACTAAGTGCAGTTCTTTAATATCGCGCGATACTGTTGCTTGCGTTACATTAAACCCCACATTACGTAAAATATCAACTAGTTCATCTTGTGTTTCAATTTCTTTGTTCGCAATAATTTCCCTGATTTTAATATGGCGCTGACCTTTATTCATACATTTGCACCTCACACTATCTCTTACCATAGTTTAAACATTGGTATACTTCATTTATTTATGTTAACGTATAATCCGTTACTTGTATACAATTGTTTTTACAATAATTATACGATTACAACAAAAAGAGGAACAACATATGTTATTCCCCTTTCCCTTTTTGTTTTAGAACATTATGCGCTTCGGTAACAACTTGTTCAATAGAAACCGGAGAATGATTTTCGCCATTCTCACGCTCACCGTGCCACTTTAGATGAATTAAAAATTCAATATTTCCATCCCCACCTGTAATTGGTGAGAATGTTAAACCTTCGACATTATAGCCTTCCTTAAGAGCAAAATCGACAATCATTTCCACGACAGCTTCATGTACTTTTCTATCACGAACAATGCCTTTTTTCCCGACTTGTTCTCGTCCAGCTTCAAACTGAGGTTTAATCAATGCAGCTACATCACCATTTGGCGTAAGCATTGTTTTTAAAACCGGCAATATAAGCCTTAATGATATAAATGAAACATCAATACTTGCAAACTGCGGTAAACCACGCTCTAAATCTGCCGGTGTCACGTAACGGAAGTTCGTTCGTTCCATCACAACAACACGCTCATCTTGACGCAATTTCCACGCAAGTTGATTATATCCTACATCTAATGCGTAGGATAACTTCGCACCATTTTGAAGCGCACAGTCTGTAAAACCACCAGTTGATGAACCAATATCTATCATAACTTTATCTTGTAAATCAAGTTGAAATGTTTTTAATGCCTTTTCAAGCTTATAACCACCACGGCTTACATACGGCATAACTTGCCCTTTCACCGTAATCTCCGTATCTTGCGAGATTTTCTCCCCTGGCTTATCGAGTCTCATTTCATTCGCATATACAAGACCTGCCATAACAGCACGTTTAGCCTTCTCACGCGTTTCTATAAGTCCTCGCTCTACTAATAGTACATCTACTCTTTCTTTTTTTATGCTCATTTGTTACGCCCTTTTTTGTTTTGATGGAATCATTGTATGAATACGGTCTACAACAGCATCTGTCGTTAAACCAATTTCTTCTAACAGTTTTGTTACACTACCATGCTCTATGAAGCGATCAGGAATACCCATTCGTTCAATTAAAGCACTATGGTATCCGTTCTCAGAAGCAAATTCAACTACTCCCGTTCCAAAGCCACCGATTAAACAAGCCTCTTCAATCGTTAAAATCGGTATATTTCCCCCTAAAAGCTCATGTAAATATGCCTCATCCATCGGTTTAATAAAGCGAGCATTCACTACTTTCACTGATACTCCAGTTTGTTCAAGACGCTCAGCTGCTTCCATTGCCATCGGGATTGTCGTACCAAACGTTAAAATTGCTGCTTGTGTGCCTTCTTTTAACGTTTCCCATGTACCAATTGGAATCGCCTTTAATTCTTCATCCATTTGAACGCCAAGTCCATTGCCGCGTGCATAACGTAAAGCAATCGGTCCATCTTCGTATTGCATCGCTGTATATACTAAATGTTGTCCTTCATTTTCATCTTTCGGCATCATAAGTACCATATTCGGCAAATGACGTAAAAACGAGATGTCAAATACACCTTGATGCGTTTCACCGTCTGCTCCAACTAATCCAGAACGATCTATTCCAATGAAAACATTTAAATTTTGGCGACAAATATCATGAACAACTTGGTCATATGCTCTTTGTAAAAACGTTGAATAAATTGCTAAGAATGGCTTCATTCCTTGCGTTGCCATACCAGCCGCCATTGTTGTAGCATGCTGCTCTGCAATACCTACATCAATCATACGATTCGGAAATTCTTTTTGGAATTTCTCAAGTTTCGATCCAACAGGCATTGCAGGCGTAATTGCAACGATACGTTCATCCGTTCTCGCTAGCTTAAGCACTGTTTCACTAACAACAGCACTCCATGCTGGTGCAACTTCCTTCGGTTTAACGAAGTCACCTGACTCAATTTTGTACGGTCCTGTTCCATGCCAAGTTCCAATAACGTCACTCTCAGCTGGTTTATAACCTTTTCCTTTTTTCGTAATAACATGAACAAGTACTGGGCCTTTTGTTTTCTTTGCATATTGCAACGTTTCGAATAACTTTTCATAATCATGCCCATCGACCGGCCCTAAATATGTAAAGCCTAATTCTTCAAAAAAGACGCCTGATACTAGTAAATATTTTAGACTATCTTTTATTTTCTCTGCTGTCGCAGCAACTTTCCCGCCGACTGCTGGGATTTTCTTCAATATATACTCTAGTTCATCTTTTACCCAATGGTACTTCCCTGCGGTACGTAAACGACCAAGTACATTATGAAGTGCACCGACGTTTGGTGCAATTGACATTTCATTGTCATTCAAAATAACAATCATGTCCGTTTTTTCATGTCCAATATGGTTCAATGCCTCTAAAGCCATTCCGCCTGTTAATGCACCATCCCCAATGATTGGTATAACGTATTCTTCCGTTTTCTTTAAATCACGTGCTAGGGCCATTCCCATTGCAGCAGATAACGACGTGGAACTATGACCAGTTTCCCAAACATCATGCTCACTCTCGCAGCGTTTTGGAAAACCACATAGACCTTGGTACTGCCTTAATGTGCCGAATTCTTTCGCACGCCCTGTTAAAATTTTATGTACATAGGATTGATGTCCTACATCCCATAAAAACTTATCTTTCGGACTATCAAATAATTTATGCAGAGCAATTGTGAGTTCTACTACACCTAAATTAGGTGCAATATGTCCACCTGTTTGAGAGAGCTCTTCAATTAAAAACTTACGAATATCCTCACTCAATCCCTCTAGTTCACTAATAGACATATCTTTCAAAAAACTAGGGTTTTGAATTTGCGTTAGATCCACACGGATCACTCACTTTCATTTCATAATCTGTCAACATGTCAAATATTATAAGAAACATTTACACAACACAAGAAATTCTCTTTCTATTCTTCTTATCTTGTCCTGCTTTCAAAAAACACTTCCATTTTTTTCACTTATCATATTATACATCATATTTCTTTACGCGATGAAAAAAATAGCCGCTAACACGAAGTGATAACGGCAATGTAATCTACATATATTTTTGCCAATAACAAGAAAAGAAAAACCTTTTCCTACAGTTATATCATAAAATGATGAATGACTCAACAAATGAAAACGCTGTTATATTAGTTATTACGTTTTGCGATTAAATCACAAATAGATAGTAAATATTCATCTTGTAATTGCAAGGAGCTAATAGAATCTTTTGCTTTTGTAATTGTCTCCTCTAAAATAGATTTTGCTCTATCTACAGTAAATAACGTCGTATATGTGCTCTTTTCGTTGGAAGCATCACTACCAATCGGTTTTCCAATCTCTTCTTCTGTTCCTTCTACATCCAAAATATCATCTCTAATTTGGAAAGCTAGACCGATATATTTCGCAAATGCAAGTAACTTCTCTTCTTGCTCTTCTGTAGCATCAGAAAGTATTGCCCCTGCAAGTACAGCAAACTCAAGCAGTTTACCTGTCTTATGCTTATGGATGTACTCTAATTCATTAATTGTAAGTCGTTTTCCTTCAGCTTCCATATCTGCCACTTGTCCAGCAACCATTCCTTCAGGTCCTGCTGCTTTCGCAAGCTCAAGTACAAGTCTTACTTTTTTTTCAGCAGAGATTTCTTTTTGCCCATATGCCATAATAACTTGAAAAGCATATGTCAACAAACCATCTCCTGCTAAAACTGCCATTGCTTCACCAAATACTTTATGATTGGTAGGCTTTCCTCGTCTTAGATCATCATCATCCATACAAGGTAAATCATCATGAATTAACGAATATGTATGAATCATTTCAAGGGCACAAGCTGCACCCACTCCAAGATTTCTTTCTTTCCCAAACGCTTGTAACGTTGCAAATAAAAGTAACGGGCGGAGACGTTTCCCACCCGCTTCCAAAGAATATGCCATCGCTTCACGAAGCACATTTGGACATTGTAATTCATTTGCATAGCTTACAAGATTTTCTTCTACGAAAGTTTTACTCTCTTTCAAAAAAGCATCAAAAGCTATATGTGTCACTATGCTTCATCTCCTAAAGCAGTAAACGGTTTAAGCTCTCCATCTTCTCCAAGGATAACTGCCATTTGTTCTTGTACATCTTTCAATTTCTCATCACAAAGCTTAGATAATTCCATGCCTTCTTTAAAATAAGAAATTGCTTCCTCTAAAGGTACATCACCTTGTTCAAGCTTAGAAACGAGATGCTCAAGCTGCGAAATTGCTTCTTCAAAGCTTAACTTATTTTCCATTATTCAATTCACGCTCCTCTATGCTTGATACGCTACAATCTAGTATTCCATCTTGTAATTGAACCGAAACAGCATCTCCAAGGCTAACATCTTTCACGCTTTTTAATACTTGTTTCTCTTCATCGTATACAAGCCCGTACCCTCTCATCATTACTTTAAGCGGGCTTAATACTTCAAGCTTTTGAGCCGCTCTCACAAATACGAATTCCTTCGTTTGAAGTAACGTTTGCATTTCACGTTGCAACTGCTTTTGCAACGTTTCAATTGCCGTTTTCGTTTGTATAATTTTTCGAGATGGGTGGTGCTTTTCTAAATAAAATGAAAGTTGCTTTAATTGATTTACTTTTTTATCTATATAACGCTCTTTCGCTAAAACAAGTTGTTCAAGAGCTCTGTCTAACTGCTCTTCTTTTTGCTCGTACACTTGCCTTGGATAACGGAACGCATAAGATTTTTGTAACACTTGCAGTTTTTCTTCTTTTTTATGTACTCTCTCTCTCATTGCTCTTTGCAATCTCAGAGTTCTTTGTAATACCTTTTCTTGTAACTCTATAATGTTAGGTACCGCCAGCTCAGCTGCTGCAGTCGGTGTTGGTGCACGTAAATCCGCGACAAAATCTGCGATTGTAAAATCCGTTTCATGACCTACAGCTGAAATAATCGGAATCTCACTTGTAAAAATTGCTCTTGCAACTACTTCCTCATTAAAGGCCCATAATTCTTCAATAGAGCCTCCACCACGTCCAACAATTAAAACATCAATATCTCCCATTTCATTCGCTGTACGAATTGCTTGTACAATTGAGGGAGCCGCTGACTCCCCTTGTACAAGTACAGGAAACACAATAACATTTCCAATTGGATAACGACGTTTAATTGTTGTTATAATATCGCGAATTGCTGCTCCTGTTGGCGACGTTATAACACCGATTGTTTTTGCATATGCAGGGATTGGACGCTTATAAACTTGAGAAAACAGCCCTTCTTCTTCTAATCGGACTTTTAATTGTTCATAAGCTAAATGAAGATTTCCAACTCCATCAGGCTGCATGTCTTGAATATAAATTTGATAAGAACCACTCGCCTCGTAAACAGAAATCTTTCCTTTTACAAGTACTTTCATTCCATTTTCCGGTCTGAATTTAATGTTACGATTATGACCCGCAAACATAACCGCTGCAATTCTTGCATTTTCATCTTTCAATGTAAAATACATATGACCACGACTATGATATTTAAAGTTGGAAATTTCTCCTTTTAACCAAACAGACTGTAAATGCGGATCATACTCTATTTTTGTTTTAATATAGCGTGTTAATGCTGTAACGGTTAAATATTGTTTCTCCATTGCTCTCTCCTCATAGCCGATTCAAATTATTGACAAACAACTCCTGCACGCTTTGCAGACTCCACAGTGTTGTGAAGAAGCATTGTAATAGTCATTGGGCCGACTCCTTTTGGCACAGGCGTAATGTAACCTGCAACGTCTAATACATTGTCAAAATCAACATCACCACAAAGTTTGCCTGTTTCTAAACGGTTAACACCAACATCAATTACAACCGCACCTTCTTTAATATAGTCAGCTGTTACCATTTTCGGTCGTCCAACGGCTACGATTAAAATATCAGCTAACTTCGATAATTCTTCTATATTTTGCGTCTTAGAATGACAATATGTGACAGTTGCATTTTCATTTAAAAACAGTTGCCCCACTGGTTTACCAACAATATTACTTCTTCCAATTACAACAACATGCTTTCCAGAAATATCAAGATTCGTTTCTTTTACTAATTCTAAAATGCCATGCGGTGTACATGGAAGGAATGTGTCTTGTCCCGTCATCATACGTCCTACGCTGATTGGGTGAAATCCATCTACATCCTTTTCCGGTGAAATTCTTTCAATGATAGCTTTTTCTTCAATATGTTTTGGTAAAGGCAATTGTACCAATATACCATTAATGCGGTCGTCTCCATTTAAGCGATCGATTTCAGCAAGCAAACGCTCCTCGGTAATCGTTTCAGGAAGTTCAATTAGCTCTGAATAGATTCCTACTTGCTCACAGCCTTTTTCTTTTCCTTTTACATAAGAACGAGATGCTGGATCTTCTCCAATTAAAATAACTGCTAATCCTGGTACAATCCCTTGCTCTTTTAACTTCACAACTTCTTCTTTTAATTGTGCTCGTTTTTTCTCCGCAACTTCATTTCCTTTGATGATTACTGCTACCATTTTAAGTTTCCCCCTTAAAGAAATTACAGTGTATCTTTTATATTAGATAAAACGCCGTTAATAAAACGACGAGATTCCTCATCCCCAAATGTTTTCGCGATTTCAATTGCTTCGTTAATTGTTACATTGTGCGGAATTTCTTCCATGTATTTCATCTCACACACAGCTACACGTAAAATACTGCGATCAACAATACTAATACGCTCAAGCTTCCACTTTTTTAAATTTTGACGAATTGCTGCGTCAATCTCTTCTTTGTTGTCTACAAATCCTACAACAAGTGATTCTAGAAACTCATTTGTTTCTTCGCCTTCATCTAGCGTATTTTCCACCGCTACTTTCGGTTCTAATTCACCTGTAATATCCATTTGGTATAATGCTTGCATTGCTCTTTCTCTAGCCGTCCTACGTTTCATTGTAACTCTCCTTTATACTTCAAGTCTTTCCTTATGTTTTGTTATATTATTATAATTTATAAGCCGTCAATTCACTTACTCTTGCAGTTTTCATTGATTTTCCAACCTTATAATACAATGATAATAACACAATTTATCGTTTCACACACGGGGTACAAGGCTGAAAAATAATAAAAAGATTAACTTCAAGTTCCATATCTTATCACAATGTACGTTTTTTGGAAAAATGAAACATCCCGTTTTATATTTCTTATTTTTTAAAATAGTATAATAATTTGAGGGTTTTAATTTGTGAAGAAATGAAACGATAAAAAAGATGCCTATTTTACTAGGCACCTTTTTTCACTCTTACACTGGTTCGATTTCTGTTTTTTGTGTTTCGAATGTTACGCCAACGATGTGAACGTTCACTTCTTTTGGCTCAAGTCCTGTCATTGTAAAGAGTGCTTGGCGAATATTGTCTTGAATTTTTTGTGCAACAACCGGAATTGCTACACCAAAATACATCACAACATAAAGGTCAACAATAATATCTTCGTTTTCTAATTCAACCTTTACACCTTTACCATGATTTTTCTTACCTAACTTCTCAACAACATCTGTAGCAAAATTACCACGCATTGCAGCTACACCTTCTACTTCAGCAGCTGCAATACCTGCAATTACTTCGATTACTTCTGGTGCAATTTCTACTTTTCCAAGAGTTGTATCTTGACCCATATCTAACATATGTTCAGCCATGAAAAAAACCTCCTTTAATGTATCACTGCGTCACAAGTTCATGCTCTTCCAAAAATTTCGTGTTAAACTCACCTTTTACAAAATCAGGATGATCTAACAATTGCAAATGGAACGGGATTGTTGTATGTACGCCTTCAATGACAAACTCACTGAGCGCTCGCTTCATTTTTGCAATTGCCTCTTCACGTGTTTTTCCGTGAACAATTAATTTAGCAACCATCGAATCATAGAAAGGTGGTATTGAATATCCCGGATATACAGCTGAATCGACGCGAATACCAAATCCGCCTGGTGGTAAGTACATTTCTACTCTACCTGGAGATGGCATAAATTTTTTGGCAGGGTTTTCCGCATTAATTCGACATTCCATTGCCCAACCATTAAATTGTACTTCTTCTTGCTGTAACGATAACTTTTCTCCAGAAGCAACAAGAATTTGTTCTTTAATTAAATCCATCCCTGTTACCATTTCAGTAACTGGATGTTCAACTTGGATTCTCGTATTCATCTCCATGAAATAAAAGCTTTTCGTTTTATATTCATAAATAAACTCAACCGTACCAGCACCTGTATAATCAACCGCTACCGCCGCTTTAACTGCTGCGTCACCCATTTGCTTGCGAATATTCTCATCAAGTGCAGGTGATGGACTTTCTTCTAATAGTTTTTGCAGACGGCGCTGAATTGTACAATCACGCTCTCCTAAATGAATGGCATTTCCATGTGTATCTGCCATTATTTGAATCTCAACATGGCGGAAATCTTCAACGTACTTCTCTAAGTATACACCAGGGTTCCCAAAAGCGGTACTGGCTTCTTGCTGTGTAATTTGAATTCCTTTTACAAGCTCTTCTTCATGGCGCGCAACACGAATACCTTTTCCGCCGCCACCTGCAGTCGCTTTAATAATAACTGGATATCCAATTTGATTAGCAAGCTCGATCGCTTCTTCGGTATTTTTAATAATCCCTTGTGAACCTGGTACAATCGGAACCCCTGCTTCTTTCATTGTATCACGTGCAACGTCTTTTGTGCCCATCTTTGAAATAGCTTCCGGGCTTGGACCGATAAAAATCAAGTTACACTCACGGCATAATTCTGCAAAATCTGCATTCTCTGCTAAAAATCCGTATCCCGGATGAATTGCATCACAACCTGTCAATTTTGCAACGCTAATAATGTTCGTCAAATTTAAATAGCTTTCTTTCGAAATCGTTGGTCCAACACAATACGCTTCATCTGCAATTTGCACATGAAGTGACTCTTTGTCTGCTTCAGAATAAATTGCAACTGTTTCAATATCCATTTCTTTACAAGCGCGAATAATTCGTACAGCAATTTCTCCACGATTGGCTATTAATACTTTTTTTATCATCACAAAGACTCCCTTATTACGCTTTTACAAGAAATAGCGGTTGTCCATACTCAACAAGCTGTCCGTTATTAACAAGAATTTCAACAATTTCGCCCTCTACATCTGCGTCAATTTCATTAAATAATTTCATAGCTTCAACAATACATACGATAGAATCTTTCGATACTCTGTCCCCAACACTTACATATTGAGGTGTATCAGGCGAAGAAGAGGAATAAAATGTCCCTACCATCGGTGATGTGATTTTATGTAGGTTTTCATTTTGAACAGCTTTCTCTTCTTCTTGTTTTTGCACTTCTACTTGCGCTGCCGCTACTGTTGTTTCTACTTCAACAGATGCTGCTGGTTGTACTACCTGTTTCGCTACCGGTGCTTGCACAGCAACAACTTCATTACCACGTTTTTTCATTTTGATTGTTGTACCGTCTTTTTTGTATTCAAATTCATCAATATTAGAGCTATCAATTAATTTAATTAATTCACGAACTTCTTGAATTTTAAACATGTAAAATCCACTCCCATACTCTTGTTTGTCCCGTTTTTACAGATTGGCATCAAATTGATTTACTGTAAAAATACGATGTATTCTATTAGAAAATTTATTCCTATGACATTTACTAATAGAAATATTTACTATTCCCATCTTACGCTAAATTTTTTAAACATTCCAATTTATATTTCTTTATTATAAATCGAAATTCCTGTAAAAATATTATTCCACCAAAAAATTATTACCTAGTAATAATACCAAGTTTCACACAAAATTGGCAAGACCACTTCCTAAAAAACATTCTTTACTTTTTCAAAACTGTACAGTATAAAAACGTAATTCCCTCAGCATTCTTCATTTTATCTACGGTAAAAAAACATATTTTTACCAAATATTATTTTTTTGTTTACGTGCCGTTCATTCTTCCTTCATAAAAGAATAGTATGTTCAAAGTGTAGAAAATTTATTGTAGTGAGGTGCGGACATATGATATGGCTCATCCTGTTCTTGCCTGCCGTAGTGATTTGGGCATTGGTCCTCTTCATCCACGTCAAATCTGGAAAAAGTAATCACCATCATCATGAACCATTAATCTTTTACTCACAGCGTATTTCCCCGTTTCCAATTGAAAATACTAAATACAACTGCAAAGATGAAATAGAAAAAGGCTATCGAAAACGATAGCTTTTTTCTATTATTCTTTTATCTAACTGGTTTAAGAAAATCCATAGGGATGGAAACCTCCCCACGGATTAAAGTTTCACTTTATTTTGTTGCCGGATCAAATTTTACTCCTACATCTTTTGAGCCGCCTTCACTTCTTACAAGCTGAATAATTTTATTCGCTTCTTTTTGTGAATGCTTTGCCGCTTTAACTGTCACTCTAATGTCAGTTCCATCAGCTCTTACAAGAGCGTCTTTATATCCACCTTGAGACTTAATCACTGTTTCAAGTAATTCTTGTTTCGTTTCCATTGTAGTGATTGCATCTAGATTATCTTTCGCTTTACTCTTTTCTTCTGCTGAAGATTTTGATGAATTCATTACACCTTGTAATTTTTCTTTATCTGCACTACGCTGATCTTCCATTTGCATACGTAAAGCTGTGAAATTCTCATCACTTGATTGAACTGTTACGTTAGCATCTTTTTTACTTGTTTCTTTTTTGTCATTCTCTTTTTTGTCTGTTTCTTTATTTGTAGTTTCCTTGCTTGTATTTTCTTTTGTTGTCTCTTTATTTGTAGTTTCTTTCGTTGTTTCTTTTGTAACTGCTTTATCAGCACCTTGCTTTTCTTGTCCCATCTTTTCACCCGTTGCCGGTGCTGCTGTATTCATTTTATCAGGAGTTGTTACGTAATAAACAGATAGCACAACCACTAAACTTAACATCGTTAATAGCCAAACCGTTTGTTTTTTTAACACTTTATTTCCTCCCTATCCATTTTTCGGTGATACTGAAACGCGATGAGCTGGTACATCTAATAATCGCGTCACAGCTTCTTTTACCATTGCTTTTATTTGTATATTATCCACTCCCTTTGCTACGACCAGAACACCTCGTACTTTCGGTTTCTCTGTTCGCAAAACAATTGGAGTTTCTTTATCACCTTCACGTATAATGACTGTCTTTTCATCAAGAGACTCGTCTTCTACTTCCCTTTCACCGCCTGCTTTATCAGTTTCACCTGTCGTTTGTGAACGTTTTACTGTATTTTTCTCGAGTATTTTTTCTTCAGATGAATCTAAGTTCACTTTAATAGTTACGTCTTTTACTCCGGCTATCTCTTCTAAAGAAGCTTTCAATTCTTGTTCATACGCTTTTTCGTATTTTTCTACATTTGACATATTATCATTGTTTTTTTGACCGAAAGTTGGTACATCTTTATCTTGGCTTTGACTTGTCTTTTCTTTAAACACAGGCACTTCTTCTTTTTTAGGTGATAAGAAATTACTAGAAAACATAAGCGCAATCCCAAGTATGAGTAGGACAAGCAAAAACTTAGGTGTTACCTTTTTCCCCTTCTCATTACTTTCTTTTCCATCCCCATTTAATAGGTTTCGAAAAAATGAGAACCTCGAATTTTTATCTTTATTGTCCATTTACGCTACCTGTCCTCCCTTCCGTCTGAACTTGGATTTGTTTATCCTCTAGTTGCCACCTGCTTGAAAAGAAACCTTTCATTTCTACATTCGTTTCTTCTATTTTTTTTGGAGGTTCTTTCATATTAATTTCAATTGGCTTTACTGTTTCGATTGCATCATTTTTACTACGTTCTTTTTCTTTCAACGTCACAACAACAGATTGAATATCTTTCGCTGACTTTACTTCTTCTGCACTTTCCACTGCGACTATTTGTATTTCAGAGACTGTCATACCATACTTTTTCTCAAACTCTTTTCCTACGTCTTTTTTCATTTTGGTAGCCATCTCTTCTAAACTATATGCACGTGTTAGAGCTTGTATTTCTTTTTTCTTCGAATCTATCAAATTTTTTACAGATCCATCTGCTACGTACTTTTCTTCATTGAAATTTGCGATAACTTCATTTACATCTGTTTGTAACAACTTAAATAGAGGCGTTAAAATTAATACGACTAACAATAGACTTACAACGAATTTAACGTACTTTTGCAAATTTGAATTTGGAAGAATAAGATGAAGCATTGTCGCTAAGAGTAAAAAAACGATAATATTTCTAATCCACTCTGTAACAAATTGCACACTCTTCACCTCCTACCGCATCATGAGAGTAATGTTCCCGGCAGCAATAATAATTGTGATACTTAAAAAGAACATAAATGATACGATAGCTAAGCAAGCAAATACGTAAATGATACTTCGTCCAATGATATCTAAGCATTGAATAATTGCTCCTCCGCCTACTGGTTGCAATACTGCTGCTGCGAATTTATAAATAAACGCGATACAAAAAATTTGAATCGCTGGGAAAGCGACAATTAAGCATAAAATAACAAGCCCGATAATTCCGACTGTGTTTTTTAATAATCCAGATGCACTAATAACAGTATCCGCCGCCTCAGTAAACATCCTTCCTACTACAGGAATGAAGTTTCCTGTTACAAATTTAGCCGTTTTCACAGCTATACCATCAGCAACGGCTGACGCTGTTCCCTGTACAGATAATACACCTAAAAAAACCGTCAAAAAGATACCAATAATCCCTACACTAACGTTTTGCAAAAGCTTGGACAATTTCGTAACTTTATATTGATCACTCATCGTACTTACAATACTTAATATAGTTGCAAGTAATAAAAGTGGTAGAACGATATAGTTCATAAGAAGCCCACTCGTATTCATTAAGAAAATGATGATTGGATGAAAAAACGATACAGAAACAACACCACCACCTGTTGCTATGAGTGCAAGTAAAATTGGTAATAACGCTAGTATGAAATCTACCATTGTTTGTATCGTCTCTCTTGCATATGTCATGACGACATAAAAACTATTTAAAGCGAAAATAATAAGTACCATGTATACGACTGCATCAGCGATTTTACTCACGCTACTCTTTGAAAAAGCAGATTGCAACGATTGCAACAATGCACTGAAAATCGTTAGCATAATGAGCGTTCCAAGTAACTTTCCATTTGCAACAAGCTCGTGAAATAAATATTTTAGTAGACCTATCATCCACTCTTTTATGGAGAACTCTTTTTCTCCCTTTACAAACTCCATAAAGCTTCCTTTTTGACTCTCTGGTAAATAGCCTCCATACTTTGTAACAAGCCCGTCCCAAAATTGCTTCACATCTTCAATTCCGAGCTTATCCAATTGTTGATCAACGACGTTTGTTTCTATAGGAGAAGCTTGTACAACAATCGGTAAAGAAAAGAAAAGGAAGCAAGCAAATAATAGCTTAGCTCCAAACTTCCTCAACATTCACTCCCCCTTATCCCGTAGGTAAAAAACCAAGAATTGTTTCAATTACAACCGTCAAAATAGGAATTGCCATGACGAGAATTAAGATTTTTCCAGCTAATTCAATTTTCGAAGCGATTGCACCTTGACCAGCATCCTTTGTAATTTGCGCACCAAACTCAGCGATATAAGCAATCCCTATAATTTTCAATAACGTTTCTACATATACGTTGCTAACCTTCGCTTCACTCGCCACTCTCTCAATCATTTGTAAAATAGAATGAATTTGATCGATTAAGAGAAGAAACATCATGCTACCAATGAACACAATAAATAACGATGTAATACTAGATTTATGCTGATTTAAAACAGCAGCTAAAAATGTAGCAACGAGGCCTAATCCGACAATTTGTATAATTTCGATTCGAACCGCCTCCTTTACTGGAAGAGAAAGACACTTTTAATCTTGTCGAATAGAGTATTAATTAAAAATGCAACATGAAACAAAATAACGACAAAACCGACAAGGATAACCCAATTCGCAATATCCTCTCGCTTTAATTCTTTTAGTACAGTATGAATGAAAGCTAAAACAATGCCGATTCCGGCGATTTGAAATATTAATCCAACATCAATGGACATCGCCTTTCTCCCCCCTATAGCAGTAAAATTACGATAAGTAGCCCTGCCAGTACCCCTAAACTCTTTATCATTTTTTCATATTGTAGTTGTAATGCTTTCGCTTCTCCTTCTTCTCTCTCCAAATGTGTAATACATAAGCGAATATGTTTTTGCTGTGATTCACGATCATGTTGTCCAAGTGTTTCACCAAATTGTTGCAGTATTTCATACTCGGTTTGTTTAAACGCCGTTAACGTCCAGTTCTCCTTCAAACTATCAATCCAAGCTTCTCTAACTGTTTGCTCCCCGCCCTCTAGCCGTTTCGAAAAGCTTTGAAATATCCAATTTAATGGCTTCGGCATTTGTTTGACTAAACGCTCTGCAGCCTCAGATAACGGCGTGTGTCCATACATAATTTCAGCTTCTAATGATTGCAATGCTGCCTTCAATAACCTAAGTTGCCGCGGTCTCTCACTGTACCTTTTAGCGTATGAAAATCCGAAAAAGGTGCTAACAGCAACTATTAATACCGCACCAAATATTTTCACCATACGCCTTGAGCCTTTCTATGAGGTAATACTGATTTTCCATATTTATCTTTCACTTGCATAACCGTTCCTGGCCCTCTCGCTTTTGACAATTCCACAAACCGATCAAATACACCAAGTTCCAGCACCGCCTGTAACGATGGACGTTTCACAACATCATCATAAGAAAATCCGTGTGCACTTATAAAAAGCTGAACGCCGGCATGCACCGCCTCCATAATTGCTTCACTATCTTCTTTACGTCCAATTTCATCTACGATTAATACGTCTGGGCTCATAGAACGGATCATCATCATCATTCCTTCAGCTTTTGGACAAGCGTCTAATACATCTACTCGCGTGCCAAAGTCATATTGCGGGATTCCTTTCACACAGCCCGCAATTTCTGATCGTTCATCAACAATTCCCACTTTACATGAAGGGATTTTCGAAGCACTTACACCTTGACTCATACAGCGTGCTACATCTCTTAAAAGTGTTGTTTTCCCCGTTTGCGGTGGGCCTATTACCATCGTGTTTAACCATCGTGATTCATAAAGATATGGCAGAAGCGGCTCAGCAATCCCTATTTTTTGACGGGCAATCCGAATATTAAAAGAAGAGACATCCCGAATCATTTTCACTGCACTTTTTTCTGTAATGACTTTTCCAGCTAGACCAATTCTATGTCCTCCTCGTAGTGTCACATATCCACGTTTCAATTCCTCTTCCATCGTATAAATTGAGAATTGACTTAATTTATTCAATAAATGGATTGCATCTTCCGCTGTAGCGATATAGTCATAAAAAAACACTTCTCCATGTGCGATACACTCTAGTGGCCTTCCAATTCGAACACGAATTTCCTCTAGAGCATCGTATTGTTTACAGCCTTCAACTAACTGTCTCATCGTTTTCGGTAAAACTTCTAATACTTCTTTCATAAGCTTCTCCCCACTATACTCGACTTACTATTTCAACAACGCGATAAAAATGCAGCCAATTCCAAGCGCTAGAAAAAAGAGTTTCAAGAAAGAAATCTCACTTGCTACACTCGCTATGCCAATTGTCATTGTTAAAATTAATACGGTCGGTCCAACAAACGCCAACATACCATTTATAAACAATGCTTTCTTCGCATCATTCACGTAAAGCATAAGCAAAGCGGCGAATATTTCCGCGCTACCTGAAAACAACCGAAGTAACCCCATAACAAGCACGGATGTTTCCATTGCCGCTAGCCACTGTTTCATTCTCCCACCTTCTCCCATAACAGTTACTACTTCCTTATTCTGAAAAAAATATATTTGTACAACCATATGCAGAGGTTGTCTATTTCAGAAGTAAAAACATAATTTTTCTCTATCGATTTTATTAAAATCTGAATATTCTCATTAATTTATGGTATATTTAATAGAAAAGGAGCATAGATGATGAAGGAAGTTACTTTATTACCACTCGATTTACGATATGCAAATGTGATTTTTGAGCTATCAAGCAATCCACATGTGAAAAATGCATTAGGGATAAAAGTAGATTCAGTGGAAGATACAAAGGCATTCATTCTTTTTGCAATTGGAGAGGAACGAAAAAAACACTCCTTATCAAGAGTGATTGTAAGTGAGGAAAATGAAGTAATTGGCCTCACGACACTTAAACATATTAATTACGAACAAAAGCACTCACATATTGGAAGTTGGCTCGGCTATCAATATTGGGAAAGAGGATATAACGAAGCTGCTAAAAAAGAGATCTTTAAAATCGCTTTTTTAGACTTGCAACTTACATACGTATTTGCCGGTGCTAAAACGATTAACATTCGCTCTTTAAAAGCACAAGAGAAACTACCTTACATTTCATTACATGCGGAAAAACAATTTCCAGACGTACACGCTGCTTTGGAGAAAGAAGTAAAATCACCTTGCGTACTGCATGTTGTATCATGCGAAAAATTTTCAAATTGGTTGGAAGTACGAAATGAGGGGGGAAAATATGAAGGGATTGAAAATTAGTTTAACAATTGTAGTAGAATTAGCTATTATTTATCTTTTTTCAAAAATGGTCGGCTGGTCATTTATGGAGAGCTTTTTCCTTGGCAGCCTAGCAATATTTGCAATTACGTGGTTAATTATTATGAGTACCTTTAGAAATAACAATATGGATCATGCAACGAATAAAACTTTTACCGGTATTGAAACTGGTGAAATACGCCCGTTTCAAATTGTTTTGACTCCATATATTATGGGTACCCTTTCACTCGTCACAGTTAGTTTTGTTATAACCGCAATTTACTATCTTCCCTATTTCCTATAAAGTGAAACTATAATCAGTGGGGGAGTTGTTCATCCCCCACTGATTATTAGCCCGCAAATAACGGGATAAAAAAAGCACTCGTGATAATCACGAGTGCTTTTCTACTATGCACGAGAAACGTATTTACCTTCACCAGTGTTGATGATAAGCATTTCGCCTTCGTTAATGAAGATTGGTACTTGTACAACAAGACCAGTTTCTAATTTAGCTGGTTTTGTTACGTTAGAAGCTGTGTCACCTTTAATACCAGGCTCTGTTTCTGACACTGTTAATTCAACTGTGTTCGGAAGTTCAACACCAAGTACTTCATCTTGGTATGTCATAATAGATACTCCCATGTTTTCTTTTAAGAATTTTAATTCGCGCTCGATTTGGTTTTCGCCAAGTTCGATTTGCTCATAAGTTTCGTTATCCATAAATACGTGAGACTCACCGCTCGCGTATAAGTATTGCATACGACGGTTTTCGATGTGTGCTTTTTCTACTTTTTCACCTGCACGGAATGTTTTCTCTTGAACAGATCCTGTGCGAAGGTTACGTAGTTTAGAGCGAACGAATGCAGCACCTTTACCTGGCTTTACGTGTTGGAAATCCATTACTTGCCAAAGGGCATTGTCCACTGAAATTGTTAAACCTGTACGAAAATCGTTTACTGAAATCATGTAAAAAAATCCTCCTGTGTATTACAAAATAATAAGTTCTTTTGGTGATTTCGTTATTACTTCATTACCTTCACTTGTTACAATGATATCATCTTCAATACGTACCCCGCCAACACCTGGAATATAAATACCTGGTTCTACTGTTACAGCCATACCTGGTTCAAGTACTGTATCAGAACGGAACGCTAAACCTGGTGCTTCATGGATTTCAAGACCGATTCCATGACCAGTAGAGTGTCCGAAGTATTCACCATATCCTTTTTCCGTTATGTAATCACGCGTTAATGCATCAGCCTCACGACCCGTTAAACCAGCTTTAATACCGTTCACACCACGTAGTTGTGCTTCTAAAACGATATTATAAATTTCTTTTAATTTATCAGATGGTTCACCGACTGCAATCGTACGAGTAATATCAGAGCAATATCCTTTGTAATAAGCGCCGAAGTCTAATGTGACGAAATCTCCTTTTTCTATCACTTTTTCAGATGCCACGCCGTGCGGTAATGCCGAACGAAGACCTGAAGCAACGATAATATCAAACGAAGAAGATGTTGCTCCTTGTTTTCTCATGAAAAATTCAAGTTCATTTGACACTTCAATTTCAGATACTCCCGGGCGAATGAATGATAGAATATGCTCAAAGGCAGCATCTGCAATCTGTGCAGCTTCCTTTAATATCTTAATCTCTGAATCAGTCTTTATCAAGCGTAACTTTTCTACAAGCCCAGAAGTTGGGATGAATTCAGCTTCGATCGCTTCATTATGCGTTACGTAAGAGCTATATGTAAGAGTATCTTGCTCAAAGCCTAGCTTTTGAATTCCAAGTTCTTTAACTTGTTTCGCAACTTCATCAAGAATTAATCCTGCATGCTGCACTATTTCGTATCCAGCCGCTTGCTTACTAGCTTGCTCTACATAACGGAAATCTGTAATAAATAGAGCACGCTCTTTTGAAATTAGTACAACACCAGCTGTTCCTGTGAAATTCGCCATATATCTACGGCTATGTTCATTCGTTAATACGATACCGTCAATACCAGCCTCATCAAACGCACTTCTTAATCTCTCGATCTTTTCCATTACTTTATGCCTCCCTCAATTTCTCCATTAATGCAAATAGCGCTAGCTTATAGCCATAAAAACCAAATCCAACAATTTGTCCCGCACAAACAGCCGCTGTCACAGATTCATGACGAAACGACTCACGCCCGTGAATGTTAGAAATATGTACTTCAATAACTGGAATCGACACGCTTGCGATAGCATCCCGAATCGCGTAGCTATAATGCGTAAATGCTCCAGGATTTAAAATGATCCCTTCATATATATCTTCAGCCTCATGAATGATGTCAATAAGAGCACCTTCATGATTCGATTGGAAACATTCTAATTCCACTCCCATTTTTTCTGCTTCTTGTTTCATATCTGCTTCAAGCGTCGCTAACGTTCCTTTTCCGTATACATTTACTTCCCTAACGCCAAGGCGATTTAGGTTCGGACCGTTTACGAGGAGTAACTTTTTCATTTTCTTAAAACTCCTTAATATTAAAGAATGTCTATACGACATTTTAACATAGGAATCACTTGTTTGAATAGTTTGTCTTCTCGAGCCCTTCTCCTCTATTCGTATTATTCGATTCGAATGCTACAGAATACGAAATAAAAACACCATATAATATAAAGATACATATTGTCGTTACAATTGTTTCTTTCGGTAAATGGAGTGCACTTTTAATAACAGGTGCCATTAGCCCCATCCCCAAAAATAATAATGCCCACCAAAACAAACCGTATAGTACGCCAGGTAATACTCCTTCAAACTTTTTAAAAAGAGCTTTATAGAGAAATGCCACTAAAATTGAAAGAAGTCCCATACAAACGATACCTAGTACATTTCCCCAAACCCCTTCTTTCCAATCTCCAAATGCAAACGGTAAAAGTAAATAGTTAGGGCCAGCTTCTGTAAATGAGAATATATGAAGGAAATACCATATCCCTCCCCAAAATAAGCCACCAAATAAACCAATTTGTACAAAGTTTCTTATTGTTGATTGTTCTTGATTCACATTGACACCTCCGCTCAATAGTATGCCCGAAACTATTTTGAAGCATGTTTAAATCCTGCAAAATTTGTCTATAAAAAGAATAAGAAATGTCCGACTCTCGTAACATTTTCACTTGTCATCTACCTGTATTTGTCGATAAAATAAAGGAAACTCGGTGATTGTCTTATTTCAAGATGACAGAACCAAGTATGACAATTGCCTCTTTTTCTACATAAGAGAGAAACAAATACAGGTTGGTGTTAACATGGCAGAAGAGTCAAAACAAATATATGGCGGGCAGGCAGTCATAGAAGGAGTTATGTTTGGCGGTAGAGAATATACTGTTACAGCGGTTCGTCGTAAAGATAAATCGATTGAATTTTATCGTTTACCACGCGTTCGTAATAAAGCATTGTCTCTACTAAAGAAGATTCCATTTTTACGAGGTATTGCCGCTATTGTGGATGCAAGTGCGAATGGAGCGAAACATTTAAACTTTGCTTCAGAACGATTTGATGTCCACCCAGAAGATGATGAACAATTTGCAAATAAAAAAGAAGAACAATCAAAATTAACGATGGTATTAGGAGTTGCAGCAGTTGGCGTTTTATCGTTCATATTCGGTAAAGTAATTTTCACAGCAGTTCCTGCACTTTTAGCTGAATTAACGAGACCGATTTTCCCATCTCATACAGGGCAAATCATTGTCGAAAGTGTCATTAAGCTCATGCTATTATTGAGCTATATATACTTCATTTCTTTAACCCCACTTATTAAGCGGGTATTTCAGTACCACGGTGCGGAACATAAAGTAATCAATGCTTACGAGAATAATCTTCCACTGACTGTAGAAAATGTTCAAAAGCAAACTCGCCTCCATTATCGCTGTGGCAGTAGCTTTATTATATTTACGGTCATTATTGGAATGTTTGTCTATTTCCTCGTCCCTACAGATCCGCTTTGGGCAAGGGTAGTAAACCGAATTTTATTAATTCCAGTTGTTCTCGGTATTTCTTTTGAAGTATTACAATTTACCAATCGATTACGAGATGTCCCTGTTTTACGAGTACTTGGATATCCAGGGTTATGGCTGCAACTATTAACAACGAAAGAACCAACAGATGATCAAGCGGAAGTTGCAATCGCATCGTTTGAAGAATTATTACGTTTAGAAAACAAACAATAATTATTTAAAAATGGTGTTCAACTCCTTTCCTCATCGTTAATATACTAATTTTAATATATGTTTTTAGGAGGTGTCCCTTATGAACGGTCGTTCGTTTACATTCGCTATATTTGTGCTTATTATCGGATTAGCAATATTCGGCCTTGTTTCATCTGTCATTACAAATCCAATGCTAGTATTGAAAAACATTGGTATCATGTTGGCTGTCGTCGGTATCTTTTACTTACTCTACAAAATGTTTACAAACTCTAGTGGTTCTGCAAATTCGCAAAGCTCATATAAGCGTGCAGCGAAACAATCGAACCGCAAACACGGGAAACAAAATGTAGCACCCCTAAGCAATTCTTTCTTGAAACGAAATGCTTCTGATGACAAGGGGAAAAAGGGTAATTCTCCATCGTTGAAAAGAAAAAGAAAACAATCTCATTTAACTGTCATTGAAGGTAAAAAAAACAAAAAGAAAGACCGTGCTTCCTTTTAGGAAATACGGTCTTTTTTTACCCCGGTTGGTGCGGGGCTAATAATCAGTGGAAGATGCGAAAAACCCTACTGATTAAAGTTTCCCTTTATATGTTGAAGCACTTCTTTCAAACTTTTTTCTTTCATACTTTCGATACGAAGGTGATGGTTTTCAAATTGCAAATTTCTTGTCACATCATTAGGCACGACGATACATTTTAATCCTGCTGCCACCGCTGCTTTCAATCCATTTAATGAATCTTCAAATACAACAGCTTCTGATGGTTCAATTCCTAATTCTTCTATCGTAACTTTATAAAGAGCTGGATCTGGTTTTACCTTCTCTACATCTTCTCGCGTTTTAATCACTTCAAAATAATCTCTAATTTGTAGCTCTTCTAAAAAACGAACGACCCACTCCCTAGATGAACTAGAGGCTAATGCGATTTTCAATCCAAGTTCTTTCGCTTCTTCTAAATATTCTTTTACCCCGTCACGCGCTTTTGGTATTTTCATTTTCTCTTTATGTAAAGTTGTTACTTTTCCCTTTAATGCATGCTCGTTAAATTTTTCTTTTAATTGCTCTTTTAAATATGCATAAAGCACTTCATCTGTCGTTCCAATACATTTTGCAAATTCCTCTAAAGGTAACTCGCCGCCGTATTCACGAACAGCATCTCTGAAAGAGTGAAACCATATTGTTTCTGTGTCCACAATTAATCCATCAAAATCAAAAATAATTGCTTTCATTATTCTCCCGTCCTTTTCGATTGAAATAAAAAAGGAAACGCCACACGTTCCCCTTAATTACTTTTCTCTTCATTTGCTTTTTGAACACCACGAAGTGTTTCTACTCGAACTTCATCTTGTTCAAAGTATTGTACTAAATCACCGATACGGTCAATTGATTCCCAACTTAAATGATGTTCAATTCCTTCTACATCATTATAAATTTTGCTTTCATCCACACCGATAATGCGCATAAACTGTTCTAACAATTCATGACGATATACGAGACGTTCTCCGATTTTTTTACCTTTTGATGTTAATACAAGCCCTCTATATTTTTCATAAATTAGATATTCGTCTTTGTCTAATTTTTGTACCATTTTTGTTACAGAGGATGGATGTACACTAAGCGCTTCAGCAATATCAGATACACGGGCATAACCCTTTTCATCAATCAACAAATAAATTTGTTCAATATAATCTTCCATACTAGGGGTAGGCATCGGTTTCCTCCATCCAATTTCATTTTGCTTATTCCGTACGAAGCAATCAATAAAATGATACACCAGAAAGAATAACGTGACAAGGTGGAAACGAGCCTAAATATATAAAACAAAAAAAGAATACAGGTTCCCCTTATGTAAAATATTGAATTTCTGCATCAGGAAAATACTCATATATATAACCTCTTATTGTTTCTTCCAATACTTCTGCATCATCCTTTTGATATACATATTTCCCAATCCCGTATCGTCCCCATTTATATTTACGCTTCTCTTCATCCATTTCAAGCTTTGTATTTGGATAACGCTCTTGAATGACCTTTTTTGCCGGTTTCGTAAAGCGATGCTGAATTAATTCGAACGTTAAATTTGGTATCACCATATCTTTCAACGCATTGTACAATCGCTCAAATAATTCTCGGTATCCTTCTTCCCACCCTTCATGCATATAAATTGGCGCAACAATAAAGCCAAGCGGATAATTAGCCCCCGCTACTTTACGAGCAGCCTCAATTCGCTCTTCAAATAGCGACGTTCCCGGTTCAAAATTTTTAATCACATAACGTGAATTAATGCTAAATCGAAAACGCGTTTTCCCATTATGCTTTGCATCTAATAAATGATCAACGTGCGAATATTTCGTAACGAAACGTAAACGTCCATGTTCACTTTCTCCGATAAACTCTATCGCCCGCTTTAATGCATGTGTTAAATGATCAATTCCAACGATGTCTGATGTACACGCCGCTTCAAATCTTGTTATTTCAGGGGCCCTTTCATCCATATATTGCTTTGCCTTCTCAAATATTTCATCTAGATTCACATACACGCGAACGTAAGGTTTACTCCCAAGTGTCGTTTGCAAATAACAATAATGACAATGCCCCATACATCCTGTTGCAAGCGGGATTGCATATTCAGCTGACGGTTTTGATGTATCGAACTTTAACGTCTTCCTCACCCCAACGACAAGTGTCGCTTTTGCATTACGATACTTTTGCAATTCATTTTCGCCTGGCAAATTTCTAATTTGATTGTGTGATGTCGTTTCACGAATTTCCAATCCCATCTTCGTAAACTTCTCATAAAGCTCTTTTCCAAGCGGATATTCGAGTGCCCTCGGTTCAAAGTAAACGAGTTTTGGCATAAATGGTTTCATGTGCTTCCCTCCTCTCGTTAGTATGGGAAACAAAGAAAAATTAACACAGATTAAAGTTTTCCACTTCAGTAACTTGTAAAGCAAGTTACTGGATGTTATAATTTGGATAACAGCTACCTTGCAAGGCAAGTTACCTGGATAAAAGGTGGTGAAATCATGCACAGTCAAATGTTAAAAGGTGTACTAGAAGGTTGCATTCTATATATCATTTCACAAGAAGAAGTGTACGGATATGAACTAAGTACAAAATTAAATAAATACGGCTTTACATTCGTAAGTGAAGGAAGCATCTATCCTTTATTGTTACGTATGCAAAAAGAGAAACTTATTGAAGGTACATTAAAGGCTTCCTCTCTTGGACCGAAGCGAAAATATTATCACGTAACTGATAAGGGATTAGAACAGCTTGAAGAATTTAAAAAAAGCTGGGGAATGGTTTCAACGACGGTAAACAACTTATTACAGGGAGAGTGATAGGGATGAAGGCGAAAGATTTAATCGAACTAAATAACCAAAAGCGTAAATTATTAACTACAGAAAATGAAAACACCTATAGTGACATGTTAATATACATCCGCTTGGCTAAAGTGCCAGAATACCATGCGGAAGAACTGCTAATTGAAATTCTAGATCATCTTATTGAAGCGCAGCAAGAAGAAAAAACTGCTTATGATATTTTCGGCAATGACTTACAGGCATACTGTGACGAACTAATTGCTGCCCTACCGAAGCCAAGTTTATGGGAACAATTATCGATTCCTTTATTTATAACTTGTTACCTGTTAGCAATATACTTTGCTGTTTCATCCGTGATTGCATTTACATTACCCCTATTTTCAAATGAAACACGTTTTAAATTTGTACACATTGATTTCATTTATCTACTTGCATTTATATTATCTGTACATCTTATGATACGTTTTGCCCTCGATTTTATTAATACTGATTTATTTAAAAACAAAACAACCATTTGGGGGCATATAGGAAGTTTTTTAATACGCCATAGCTTATGGATACTATTAATCGGTATTTCCTTTTTATTTATTAAACAGCCCTATACTACATTACAAATTTCACCTTGGATTGGCGCTTTGCTTGCCATCTCTTGCTATGCACTATATAAACTTTCCTTCAAAAAAGAATACTTAGAATTTAAAAAGGAGTAATGAGGTTATGACCGAAAAAGAAATGGTTAAGTTAAACAATGAAAAAAGAAAGTTATTAACAACTGAAAACGAAGTTGCTTATGGTGATATGTTAGTATATCTTCGGTTATCTAACGTACCCGAACATCAAGTAGAAGAACTTTTATTAGAAATATTAGATCATCTCATCGAAGCACAAGCAGAAAATAAAAATGCTTATGCTATTTTCGGAAATGATTTACGATCTTACTGCGATGAACTTATATCAGCTTTACCAACCCAAACAAAGCTGGAAAAAACTTCTTTAATCGGTTTTGTTATTAGCTTACTTCTTGCTATACAGTTTGGAATAGATGCACTTGTTTCGACTTTCATTTTAATCTTCGGGAAGAATATCGAACAATTAAGCCCAGCTTTTAGCATCCCTGGAACCACTTTGTTCGTTTCACTTATTATACTAGGCATACTTTTCATTTTATATTTATTAAAGCGCTATTCCTTTGATCAAAAGATGAATTGGAAAAGAAGGATTCTATTTGGATTCGCATTTGCTACTCCATTTTGTTCAGCTGTATTTTTAAATGTCTATTTTAAAAAACAACCTTATCTCATTTATCATCTAACCTTTTGGCAAAACGCCTTAATCGCTATCCTATTTTTTATTTTATATAAATTACTATACAAAAAATCAAATTTTTAACAGCCTTTCAAACGGCTGTTTTTCTTCTGTCTAATTTTACAAATTGAAAAATTTCATAAAGAAAATAAGAAAAATGCAAAATAATTAAAGTTAATTGTTGACGTGATGCTTTTATTATCGGTATCATAAATCTTCGTGAGCAATTATTTTTCGTTATACGATTTTTTTATTATTACTGAGTTTTTGAGAGGAGAAATTTGATGTCAGTTAAGAAGAAAACGCAAGTACGCACCGGCAAAATGGTACGTGAACTAATGTTAGCAGACGAAGATGTAAATGCTTCGCTAATTATGGTATATAGTGAAAACGGTGTAAACGCAGAAATTAAAATCGAGGGCTTAACGCCGAAATGTAACGAAGAATTATTTTTGAGCGGAAACGTGGATTGGAACAAGAGTGTTATTTATAAAATTGTTGATTTCACTGGGAACGCGGAAGTTGGTAAAGTTACATTAACAGCGATGAATAAGAACAATGTTTCCCTAGAAATTGAACGCGTTATGTGGAGCAAAGAAAATAAAGAAGCTGCTGAGCAAGAAGAAACAGTTGTAGAAGCTACTCCGAACAAAGAAGTAGTTGTAGAAGCTCCTAAAGCAGTTACACCCGCTCCTAAACCTATTGTGCGTGTAGAAACACCTGCTGTAGCACCTAAGCCTACTCCGGTACCAACGCCGAAGTCAGTAAGTGTTGAAGCAGCTGTAGAACTATCTACTCCAGCACCTGTAAAAAAAGCAGTACCTACTCCAGTTACAAAGCAAGAGACAGCACCGGTTACTCCTGTAAAACCGAAACAACCTGCTTTGACTGAAACAAATACAAAACTACAAGAAAATTATGTTAAACTTGTGAAAAAGACAATTGAAGTTTGTCAAGATTACGAGCTTGGCATCGACATAGATGATTCTATTGAAGGATTAAAAAAAGAGCTACAAAGCCAAGGTATTAGCGTTACATTCGACAAAGAAATTATGGACGTTGTAAATCGCCTTCGTTCTTTACAAGATAAAGGAATCAAAGTAGAAAAAGTACTTAATTTACTATAACAAAATAAGGAGATGGCAATTGCCATCTCCTTATTTTTTATAATTCCATTCATTACTTTCATACTTCTCTTTTGCTAAAGTTTGAACTTCATGTAACTGTTCTTCTGTTAATTCATACGGCACAAGCTCTACCTCTAATCCTTTTTCAAATCCAGTTTCAAATGCTGTGATTAACTGTTCAATCGTAAATGTACGATCTGTTAATTCGTTAATTGCTACTGCTTTAGAAGAAAACATGCTCTTCATACGCTCTTTTACACGTTCATTCGGGAATAAAAATAGATCGTATAACTCATCTAAATCTATTTCTAACGGAATCGAACCGTGTTGTAAGATAACACCTTTTTGACGGGTTTGAGCACTACCTGCGATTTTTCTTCCTTCAACTACAATTTCATACCAAGATGGTGCATCAAAGCATACGCCTGAACGCGGATTTTTTAAATTTTCACGATCCTCTTCTGTTTTCGGAACTGCATAATATGCTTCTAATCCTAATGCCTTAAAACCGTCTAATAAGCCTTGTGAAATAACACGATACGCTTCTGTAACTGTTTTAGGCATATCCGGATGATTTTCAGACACAATAACACTGTACGTTAATTCTTTATCATGTAGTACACCCCTACCGCCTGTTTGACGACGAACAAATCCATATTTCTTTTCGTTAACTACATCCATATTTATATCTTTTTCAACACGCTGGAAATACCCAACTGTTAATGTTGGTACTTCCCATTCGTAAAAACGAATTGTTGGGGGCATTTTCTTTTCACTTTGCCAATTTAATAAACATTCATCTAACGCCATATTAAATGCTGGTGAACATTGACCAGAGTTAATATAACACCATTTTTCTTTTCCCATCCTGCACCTCATATAACCAATTATTTTTCACATTCTCTAGTCTACCAAATTCGACAAAATTTGTGAAAGAATACGAAATTTCTTCTTATATACAAATGAATCTGTTGCATAAATACATATGGGCATTATAATATTGAAAGTAGGATAAGAAAAAAGGGAGCGATAGAATCGTGTCAACAAACTTGATTATTATACTAGCCGCAATTGCAGCATTCATCGGCTACACTGTATGGATGTATTTCTATCAGAAAAAATTAATTAAAACACTTTCAGAAGAAGAATTTCGCGCTGGCTACCGTAAAGCACAGCTTATCGATATTCGCGAAGCGGATGAATTTAACGCGGGACATATTTTAGGTGCGCGTAACATTCCATTATCACAAATTCGCCTTCGCCACAAAGAACTTCGCCAAGATCAACCGGTTTATTTATATTGCCAAAGCGGATTCCGTACAGGTCGTGCAGCTCAATACTTAAAAAAACAAGGCTACACAGATTTCTACCAATTAAAAGGTGGATTTAAATCTTGGTCAGGCAAAATTAAAAAGAAATAACATACAAAAACTAGCTGTATAATTCAGCTAGTTTTTTCATTCCATATTGTTCGCAATGTACAGTAGATTTTGTTTAATCACATCTTCATCTTTCTCATCTACATTACGATATAATAGCTGATATTCAATCCCCTTCTCTTTCCATATAAGCGTAGCAAATTCGTCCCCTCGCTCGTAATCATCCTTATTTTTAAAATAAGCAGGTGCTCCATTATTCAATTTCATTTGTTCTTGAAATCGATTCTCTTCTACGAGGTATGGAAAACTGTAAGAAAAGTTGGCCACTGTTAATTCTATATAATCGTGCCTTCCTTTCTCTTGTTGCTTATATTTAATCGTTAAGACAGCATTCTTCTTTCCCATCGTTCTTACCTCTCCCTTCACATCACTCGTAATGTCATAAGGTAAAAACGTTGGAACTTTAAACTTCGCCGGAAAATATTTTGGAAGTTCCTTTAGCGGAATCGGATCAGTAACACGGTCCTTAGCCCCTCCTGTTGTTCCTACAAATGTTTTTTCTTCTTGCATCGTTTGCTGAAATGAACATGAGCTAAGTATTACACTAGAAAACACGAAACAAATGATGCCTTTTTTCAATTTGTTTCCGCCCTTTCATACCGCTCTCTTAACGAGCGAAGCGTTTATACTCTCTTCTATTCGCTTCGTTATCAAACACCTCCTCCGAAAACTTTCCACGTTATTCTCACACATTTTGACAAAAATTCTTTGCAGACATACAAAAAAGACCTCGCTATTCTTACGCCCAAATAAAAAGGTTACGCGAATAACAGAAGTCATGCTTATAACATAGATTGTGAAAAGCTTTTCAGGTCAAGATTTTTTCATTCTTATTATTTTCCCCTTATAATTAAGTAAAGAGGTGATACATATGGCCAATATAAAACAAATTGCAAAAACTGCTGGTGTATCTATATCAACGGTTTCCCGTGTCCTTAATAATCATCCTTACGTAAAAGAAGAAAAGCGTAAGCGTGTTTTAGATGCAGTTGAAGAATTGAACTATGCAAAAAATATAAATGCTATCCATTTAATAAAAGGTAAAACATATACGATTGGCGTTATGCTACCTTTCATTAATGTTCCGTACTTTAGCACGATCATTGAAGGAATCGGAAACGAAGCGTTAGCAGCTGGATATCATATTAATTTATGCCAAACGAATTACGATAGTATTGAAGAAATTCGCGTTCTTGAAATGATGAAAATGAAGCAATTTGACGGGATGATTATTTGCTCTCGCACGAGTTCATGGGAACAAATTGAACCGTTCGCAAAATTTGCCCCTATTATTTCATGTGAAAAAATGAACCATCCCCTCATTTCATCTGTCTATGTAGATCATTATGAGGGCTTCCGTCTCGGTACTTCCTATTTACTCAGTAAAGGTCATGAAAAAATCGGCATTTGTTTAGCAAGAAAAACAAGTGTTAATTCAATCGAGCGTGAAAAAGCTTTTGCCGATACCCTTCGTCACGAAGGAAAAACAGTTCACCCTGATTGGATTTTCCATCAATGTTATACGATGCAGGACGGGGCAAAAATACTTCACCGTATTTTAAACATGAAAAATCGCCCAACCGCTATTTTCACAGCGAACGATCAAGTTGCTGCTGGTTTATTAACAGAGGCAAAAAAACATGGCATTCGCATACCTGAAGACCTCGCTATCCTGGGATTTGATAACCACGAAATTTCAAAAGCATTAGAAATTACAACTATTGAACACCCCGGTCTCACGATGGGATCACGTGCTTTTTCTTTATTTCATAAACAGATGCAAAACGAACAAATTATTGGGAACTCAGAAGAACTTTCATTCCATTTAATTGAGCGAAAAACAGTCTGAAAAAGGAGCGTTAATTATAGCGCTCTTTTTCAGCTCTTCACCTATTGACTTTATATTTTTCATCTCATATAATTAACCTAACGAACGGTAGGTAGGGGATGAAAATGACAGCAAACCGCATTAAAGCTGTAGCACTTTCTCATTTCGCGCGCTACGGCTACGAAGGAACTTCATTAGCAAATATTGCTCAAGAAGTTGGGATTAAAAAGCCATCGATTTACGCACACTTTAAAGGAAAAGAAGAGCTATATTTTACATGCTTAGAATCCGCTCTTCAAAATGATTTGCAGAGCTTCACAGACGATATCGAAAATTTTTCCAAATCGTCTACTGAAGAATTGCTCTTAAATTTGTTAAAAGGCTATGCAAAACGATTTGGTGAAAGTGAAGAATCAATGTTTTGGTTACGAACTTCTTATTTTCCGCCGGATGCATTTCGCGAACAAATTATTGATAAAGCGAATGTACACATTGAAAATGTCGGAAAACTTTTATTCCCTGCGTTTAAAAGAGCAAGCGAACAAGATGAACTGCATAACATTGAAGTAAAAGACGCTTTGGAGGCTTTTTTATGCTTACTTGACGGCCTTATGGTTGAACTACTATACGCAGGTTTAAATCGTTTTGAGACACGTTTAGAAGCTTCTTGGAAAGTATTTTGGCGCGGACTTTCAAACTGACGGATTGCTCCTTTGCAATGCGTCGTTTTGAAGCCCTTTACCTAACGACTGGTAGGAAGGAGAAATGACATATGGCATGGATTTATGTAATCATAGCTGGTATTATTGAAATCTTTTGGGTGATTGGACTAAAAAAAGCGGAGACACCACTTGAGTGGATAGGTGTCGCTCTATTAATTACAGTAAGTTTCGTCCTATTATTTAGAGCTTATAAAGATTTACCTGTCGGTACTGTGTACGCAGTCTTCACTGGAATTGGCGCAGGTGGAATCGTTCTTACCGAGATTTTCGTTTTCGGAGAGCCATTCTCAATTGTAAAAGTATTATTAATCGGTTTAATCTTCTTCGGCGTAATTGGTTTAAAACGAGTAACAGAAGAAAAAGAAGCGAAGGAGGCCGCATAAAATGGCTTGGGTATTTTTAATTCTAGCTGGTATTTGTGAAATTGTTGGTGTACTCTTTATGAAAGTAGCCACTGAAAAGAAGGGCTGGGCACCAAAAGTTATTTTAATCGCTAACTTCGGCGTAAGCTTCTTCTTCTTATCCCTTGCAATGAATACATTACCGATGGGAACTGCTTATGCAATTTGGACTGGAATCGGAACTGCCGGAAGTGCACTTCTCGGTATTCTTATTTTCCGTGAATCAGCGGATTGGCGCCGCCTTGCCTTCTTAAGCTGCATTCTGTGCGGCGCTGTTGGCTTAAAATTATTAGGCTAACGTGAGGTGAATGTCATGTGGAAAGAAAAAGGAAAACAAATGTTAGCATGGATTACACTCGGGATCGTCATTCTATTACAAATAAGTTTTCATATAATAGACTGGTTGTTTCATAGAGTAATATCCATTCTTACATTCCTTCCTAACATGGCACTTGAAATTGCATCTATCGTTTGGTCAATTATTGCCTCCATTGCAATCATCATTATATGGAGTATTGCCAAACTATGGAATAAGTTATTTAAAAAGGACAGTTCTTCTGAAAAAGAGTAACTGTCCTTTTTTCTGTCTATTTAGATTTTCTATAGAAATTTGATACGATAAGACAAAGCAGACCAACTATGACAACACTCATACCAATCCCTTTATGCAAACTAGGAAATAGCGGTGGTATATCCGAATAAAAATTTGCTAATATGAGACCAATTGAGCATAAAAGTGCCCCTATTCTATACAACCATTTTCTTTTTTTCATCATTCTCCCTCCTAAAATTTTCATACCCTCCTTTCTTTTGGACATACTACCTAAAAAAGGAGTGGATCCTATGCAAAATTCTATACATAAGCAGATCCTATTTTTATTTTTTCTCTTTCTCATTCTCATCATCGTTTTCAGCTTTATATTACATACTCCGAAAGATTTGCCGAATAGCGTTTCTGTTTATAAACTGCTGCTTTCATATTGTCATTATTGAAGAAGGTGCCTTTCATGAGGCACCTTTTAAAATTCTCTTTTTTCATATACTTTTACTGAAACGAAGAAAGATGCTATGAACATGCATATTGAACCCCCGAATAATAAGCTATTATATAATTGAATTTGTTCCAGGTTGATTTGAAAGAACGTCTCTAAAATAACAATCGGTGCTATAAATATGAATATCGTAATAAAAACAGTTTTTTTATACCCTAGCCAAAATGATATCGGTAAAACAAAGCTTAAATATACTAAAATAAAGCTAATACTAGCAACCACTGTCGTTTCAATAAATTCAAATACATTAGCTCCATTCTTCATTCCCATCGTGAAACAACCAATCGTTACGCTTATGAAAAGAATAATAATTGCTACTATATACTTTGCAAATACAATTTCTTTTTTCAATATTGGTAAACTATTTAATATAACTTCACTCTCATTTTTACTATCCTCATTAAATGTTTTAACGGTTGCCATAACTGTAAAAATGACTGACATAATTATGAATAAATTTTTCGTATCGGTTAAAGCCATATAAAAGAAAATAGGATACAGTATGTACCAAATTAAAAATTTCCATTGGACGATGAAATCTTTTAAAATTAGTTGTTTCAAAGCTATTCTCCCCCCTCACAAATCACGCTCATTATACAAATTAATTGAGAGTAACATAGACATGATTTATAAAAGAAGCAGCCCTGCTATAAAACAAATATTTATGAATATACTAGTGTTCCAAGCATTTTCTACACCTAACCATACGTTACTTACAATCAGTTCACTTAAATACCCAAATGCAATTCCGATAAAAGGAGAAATTTGTTTGGCACTGCTATACCCTACTGAAAATTCAATCGGAAGTACGATTATGCTATAAACAAAGCCACCTGTTATTCCTCCAAGAATCGCTCCCCATAGCATAAATCCAGTTATATGTTCATTTTGTAACTGAATTAAACCAACCACAAGTGAGAAAATCCCACCTAAAACAACTAAAATGCTTACAAATATGTATTTTGCTATGACAATTTCTTTTCGTTGAAATGGAAGACTATTTACTAGCATTTCACTTTTATTTTTATTCTCATAACTCATTGACAGCATCATTCCAAGAACAGGTATAAACATGCTAAATGTCGTCAGAAAACTATCACTACGAAAATCAACAATAGCAAGGAAAAACAAACATATAAGATAAGCAAACCCTAACTTTCTTTGCAACATCATATCTTTTAAGACTAGTTGCTTGATCATTTATTGCACCTCCTAATATGAAAATGCCCCTTCTATAACTCTGTCTCCTGAAACATTTTCATTGAGAGCAACATGGATATGACTATACTTACTAACAATCCGATACCAAGAACACTCATTGATAATATAGCATCTTCAGAGTGAAGTACTTTTAGCATGATTGTTTTATCACCAAAAACATTGCACATAAGACCAATCATACCCATTAAAGGAAAAATCATAATCACATTCAAGACAGTAGTAGCTTTATATCCTCCAATGTAATTAGTAGGTATCGTTACTACACAATAAATCAAAGTTGCTACTATTGCTGAAAATATTGCATATCCAGGAATAACTATATCTCTGTTCAATAAAATATTTCCTAATATTATGACTATAAAAGTTGTACTCAGACCGGCTATAATAAATAATGTGGTTGCAATATATTTAGCTATAACTATCTCTTTTCTTGTTATAGGCAAACTCACTAATACTTTTTCTGTTTTACTTTTCTCTTCATAATAAAAAGAAATATATATAATCGTACTACATGTTATAAATAATCCTATTGCAATCCCCATTGGTTCTACGGAATTTCTAAAAATAGATAAAATAGGTATTAAAAAATAGAAAGGAAACATCTTCTTCTGTAAGAAAAACTCCTTCAAAATCAACTGTTTCATACAAATTCCCCTCTCTATAAATCACGCGATCCATAAATTTTAATTGTTAGAAACATAGAAGCGATATATACACTAGCCAATATAATTCCTCCAACTATAAATACGCCAAGATGTGATGGATTCATAATCCAATTAATGAATGATGGTGCTGTTTCGTTCAGCCCATCCCCTATAAATATCCATGCAATTCCACCTACTGCCATCGATGCTCCTGACAATATACTTCTTGCTATCTTTGATTTCGTTCCGTAATAACTAGGAAAAAATGCCGCAACAAAAACCAAAGCGTAAACAGCCCCATTTACTACTCCATACCACGGAATTTCAATATACAAATTAGGATGGTATGCACCGATATCATCAATAACAGCGATACCTCTTATAAGAAAAACAACTAGCATAGTGGAAACCATGCCCCCTACAATGAATATTGCACAGGAAATATATCTAGCAATAATGATATCCTTTCTGCTTACCGGTAAACTATTTATAATAATGTCACTTTTATTCCTTTCATCCATAAAGATTAACGTCATAACGGAGGAAAGAGTTATAAATAGACAGCTCATCGGAAATAACATTTCACCATCTGGCTCTAATATAAAGAATAAAAGGGGCATACTCAGATTCACTAACCAAGTTACACGAAAAAAGAATAAATCTTTATATATGAGCTGACGCATAGGCACCTCTCCCTTTCGCAGTGTAAACGATGATATCATCCAAGGTCGGTTTTTCTAATATTACTTCTTGCCCAAACCAATCGATAATTGCTTGTTTATCCTCTGCTAAACCTTCAAAGCCAAATTTATTTTTTCGTAATCCAACAAATAGTTCTTTTCCTTCTCGATCTAATAAATCATTGCTTCCCTTTACGATTACGTAGTTCTCCATTAATTCATCTTTCTCACCAGTAAATATAATTTCTCCATCATTGATAAACGTAATATAATCTGCGATGCGTTCTAAGTCTGTAGTAATGTGCGTTGAAAATAAGACAGACACTTCATCTTCCATTACAATCTCTTGCAGCATATCAAGCAATTCACTTCGAACAACTGGGTCTAATCCTGCTGTTGGTTCATCCATAATGATAAACTCTGCATGGTGCGAAAGTGCGATTGCAATCGCAAATTTCATTTTCATCCCTTTGGATAACTCTTTAATCTTTTTATACTTTGGAACTTGTAATCTCTGCATATACGATTGATACTGCTTTTCGTCCCACTTTTTATATAACGGTGCAATAATCCGTTTCATTTGCTCACACGTTAAATCTTCGTAATAATGATTTTCATCATATACAAAACCGATATTTTGTTTTATTTCTTTTTCGGCTTTCTTATTGTCCTTACCAAAAATTTTTATATCACCGCTCTCTTTTCTGATTAAATTCATAATCATTTTGATCGTCGTACTTTTCCCAGCTCCATTCGGTCCGATAAATCCCATAATATATCCACGTGGCAATGTAAAACTTACATTTTTCACTGAGAAATCTTGATAAGTTTTACAAACGTTTTTTAGCTCTAACATCTCTTATTCCCCCTCGTATAAACACGCAATCATCTGTTGCAACTCTTCCAGTGAAAGCTGCAACACTTTACTTTCATTCACAATCTCTTCCACTTTACTTTCCAATAGACGTAGCCGCTGTTCTTTTAATAGTTCATTATTTTTACGTGAAACATAAGTGCCCTTCCCAGCAACAGTTTCTATATATCCTTCTTTTTCAAGCTCCTCGTACGCACGCTTCGTTGTAATTACACTAATTTGTAATTCCTTCGCTAAGCTACGAATAGACGGTAATTGGTCTCCACCCTTTAAACCACCATTTAAAATAAGCTGGCTTAATTGTTTCCTTATTTGCACATAAATAGGGTCTTGGGAAGAATTCGAAATAATAATATTCATGTTTTCCTCCAGTGTGTATATACTGTATATACCTTATATACACAGTATATACAAAACATCCTATTTTTGGCAAGAAAAAAAGACCAACATTTTCCTGTTGGTCTTTCGTATATGTATCACTTTTCAAAGCGATCTAACATTTCGTCTCTCATTCCGAAACTAACAACCGCAATTCCTACATACATAAAAAGAAGGAATGCTGGATGAACTGTATTGTACCAGCTGCTATCAACAATTAAATAAATCGTTAACGCCACAACAAGAACAAACGCTAAAATAAACATATAAAAGTGTCTTGTATTATCCATGATAAACTCCTCTCTTCTCTCTTCACCATTCAACAGTATATTGTATCGAATAATTCGATATGACTCAAGGTTAACTTTCTGTTATGTAATCAAGTTCTACCTTTACAATGTCCTCACACGCTATTGAAATGATTGTTCCTTGTTTATCAATCGCTGTCACTTCTCTATTATCCATTACACGGTGCGCTACTCTTTCTAACACTTTTCCTTGGTCTCTGTAACAAAATTCTTTTACATCTTTAATTGTTTCTCCATTTTCTAGATGGTATACCATTCTATAACATCTATATCCCACGCTTCCACCCCCGCCTTGCTCGTTTTTTCACATATACATAAAAATGAGTAATTTCTACCTCATCACATCTTCTTAATTTCAATAAAATTCTAACAAAAATAAATACTTTTATCAAACCGACTTTTTCAACAAAATCACCTATAAAACCGCATCTTTACAGCAATATGAAACAAAAAATATAAATTTTCAACATTTTTTCATTCTAGCCGCACCAATGTTGCAAAAAAAAAGAACCCGCATGTAGCGAGTTCTTTTTATTCCAATCACACTTGTACAGGTGCTAGCTTTTCATAACGTAAAACTGGTTTACGAGCAGCCAATGTTTCATCCAAACGTTTAATTACCGTTGTATGTGGCGCTTCTTGTACAACTTCTGGATTTTCTTCTACCTCTTTAGCAATTTGAATCATCTTATCAATGAAACCATCTAATGTTTCTTTTGATTCTGTTTCTGTTGGTTCAATCATAATACATTCTTCCACATTTAATGGGAAGTAAATTGTTGGTGGATGGTAACCGAAATCAAGCAGACGTTTTGCAATATCTAATGTACGCACACCAAGTTTCTTTTGACGACGACCTGATAATACAAATTCATGCTTGCAATGTCTGTCGAATGGAAGATCATAGAATGGTGCTAATCTTCTCATCATATAGTTCGCATTTAATACAGCATACTCAGTTACTGCACGTAGTCCATCTGGACCCATAGAACGAATATATGTGTATGCACGAACGTTAATTCCGAAGTTACCATAGAATGGTTTCACACGCCCAATTGCTTCTGGACGATCATAGTTGAAGTGATAGCCATTTTCCGTTTTCTCCAAAATCGGTTTTGGTAAGTACGGAATTAAATCAGCTTTCACACCTACTGGACCAGAACCTGGGCCACCGCCGCCATGCGGACCTGTAAATGTTTTATGAAGGTTTAAATGCACAACGTCAAATCCCATATCTCCTGGGCGTGCTTGGCTTAATACCGCATTTAAGTTTGCACCATCATAGTATAATTTACCGCCTGCGTTATGGACAATTTCTGCCATTTCTAAAATATTTTCTTCGAATAGGCCTAATGTATTCGGATTTGTTAACATAAGTGCTGCTGTTTCTTCGTTTACAACACGTTTTAAATCATCTAAGTCAACAAGACCATGTTCATTTGATTTCACCGTAATTGTTTCAAAACCAGCTACTGTTGCAGACGCCGGGTTTGTTCCGTGAGCAGAGTCAGGAACAATTACTTTCGTACGGTTAAAGTCACCATTTGCTTCATGATATGCACGGATTAACATTAAACCTGTCCATTCACCATGTGCACCAGCTGCTGGCTGTAACGTAACAGTATCCATACCTGTAATTTCAATTAAATGTTCTTGTAAGTCGTACATTAATTCCATTGCACCTTGCACTGTTTTTTCATCTTGAAGTGGATGAATATTGGCAAAGCCTGCGAAACGAGCTACGTTTTCATTAATTTTCGGATTATATTTCATCGTACAAGATCCAAGTGGATAGAATCCAGAATCAACGCCGTGGTTACGGTTTGAAAGAGCTGTGTAATGGCGCATAATATCAAGTTCAGATACTTCTGGAAGCTCTGCATCTTCAACGCGAATATAATCGCGCTCAAATACATCTTCTAATTTTACTTCTTCTACATCTAATTTGGGTAAGCTATATCCTACGCGTCCTTCTTTAGTCACTTCAAAAATAAGTGCTTGGTCTTGGTTCTTCATTGGATAGCCCCCATTTCGTTTACAAGTGTGTCAATTTCCTCTTTTGTACGAAGCTCTGTTACTGCTACAAGCATATGATTTTCATGCTCTTTATAATCACGGCCTAGGTCGTAACCACCGATAATATTCTTTTGTATTAATACATCATTTATTTCTTTAACTGGACGTTTGCAATCTACAACAAATTCATTAAAGAATGGTCCAGCGAACGTTACAGTGAAGCCTTTCGCTTCGAATTGACGCTTTGCATATTGTGCTTTAGAAATATTTTGACGTGCCATTTCTTTCACACCTTGTTTTCCAAGTGCAGTCATTGCAACTGATGCTGCTAATGCATTTAACGCTTGGTTTGAACAAATGTTAGACGTCGCTTTATCACGGCGAATATGCTGTTCACGTGCTTGTAACGTTAATACAAATCCACGTTTACCATCTGAATCTACAGTTTGTCCGACAAGACGTCCTGGAATTTTACGCATAAATGCTTTCGTTGTTGCAAAGTAACCACAATGAGGTCCACCAAACTGCGTTGGGATACCAAATGGCTGTGCATCACCGATTACAATATCAGCACCAAATTTTCCTGGTGGTGTTAATGCGCCTAATGATAATGGATTTGAAGAAACGATAAATAATGATTTTTGTTGATGAACGATTTTTTCGATATCAGCTAACTTTTCAACTTGTCCGAAGAAGTTTGGATATTGAACGATTACGCAAGCAACTGTATCATCTACTTCACTTTGTAATACGTCTAAATCTGTTACACCGTTTTTATGATCAATTTCAACAACTTCAAGATTTTGACCTTTTGCATATGTTTCAAGTACCGCTCTTGATTCTGGATGAACTGCATTAGACACAAGAATTTTCTTTTTGCGAGTATGACCAGCTGCTAACATTGCCGCTTCAGCTAATGCTGTACCTCCGTCATACATAGAAGAGTTCGCTACATCCATTCCTGTTAATTCACAAATCATTGTTTGGAACTCAAAAATTGCTTGTAATTCCCCTTGTGAAATTTCTGGTTGGTATGGTGTGTAAGCTGTATAAAATTCTGAACGAGAAATTACATGATCAACAATTACTGGAGCGTAATGATCGTATACACCTGCTCCTAAGAAAGAAGCGTATTCTTTTAAGTTCGCATTTTTGCTAGCCATTTGAGATAGCTCTTTTAAAAGCTCTGGCTCTGATTTTGCTTCTTTAATTTTTAAATCCCCTTTAAAACGAACACTCTCTGGAATATCAGAGAATAACTCATCAATCGTCTGAACGCCGATTGTTTGTAACATTTCTTTTTTGTCTTCTTCTGTCATTGGAAGATAACGATGCAACATGAAATCTACCCCTCTCCCCGTTACTTTGAACGTTTATAAAATGGTGTTGGAACAACTACTGCTTTGACGCGTTTATTACGAATTTCAATTTCTACTTCTGTATCAACTGTTGCGTATTTCACATCAATTAGTGCTAAACCAATGCTTTTCTTTAACGTTGGAGATTGTGTACCACTCGTTACTTCCCCGATTTTTTCTTCTCCTATAAATACAGGGTAATGCGTACGAGGAATACCGCGTTCGATTACTTCGATGCCGACTAATTTACGAGATGCACCGTTTTCCTTTTGCTCTTTTAACGTTTCTTTCCCAAAGAAATCTGCTTCTTTATTTGGTTTTACCGCAAAGCCAATTCCCGCTTCAATCGGTGTAATATCTTTTGATAACTCTTGTCCGTATAACGGAAGTGTTGCTTCGAAGCGAAGTGTATCACGAGCACCTAAGCCACATGGTTTTAACCCATCTTCTTCTCCAACTTCAAGAAGTTTCACCCAAAGTTTTGCAGCATCTTCACTCTTACAGTAAATTTCGAATCCATCTTCACCTGTATAACCTGTACGAGATACAAGTGCAGGAATTCCATCTACAAGAATATCGTTTTTAAATTTAAAGAACTTAATTTCTTTCAAATCTTCTGACACAACTTTTTGTAAAATGTCTTGTGCTTTTGGTCCTTGAATTGCAAGTTGCGCAACTTCACTAGAAACATTGACTACCTTTGCATCGCCAATTACATGACTTGCTAACCATTCGTAATCTTTCTCGATATTTGATGCATTGATTACTAATAAATAGTCTTCTTCACCACGTTTGTAGATTAATAAATCATCTACTGTGCCGCCATTTTCATAGCACATAGCTGTATATTGTGCGCCTCCTACCTTTAAGGTAGATACGTCATTTGTAACAACACGTTGTAAAAATGCTAAACTATCTACACCCTTTACCTCTACTTCTCCCATATGAGATACATCGAACAAACCTGCTTCTGTACGTACAGCTTCATGCTCTTCTTTAATGCTTGAAAATTGAACTGGTAATTCCCAACCACCGAAGTCGATTGTTTTCCCACCATACTTCGCGTATACATCAAATAACGGTGTACGTTGTAATGTAATCATGCTCTTTCCCCCTTATGCTCTGACAAATCAATAAAAGTTGCTTCCCATATCTAAACATTTTCATTCTGAAAAGATAAGGTTATACGGAATCTCAGTATATTTTTTTATGAAAGCGTAAATAAAAAGTTACTTTCTTGGATAAAATACGAAAGATTCCACACATTTCACACCATTATCCTAACATCATTCGCTATATTTCATCAATATTCTAGCATAAAAAAAAATTTAGAATTTTTTATTCTTAATCATATTAAATACAACTTTCGAGATTTAGTCCTGAATCATTGCCTATTCTTTAACTTTTAGTAATTGTGATAGTGCCTTATTACGAGGCTTATAATAAAGATTTTTAAAATAATCACTTTAGTTTATAAAAGGTGGGAGAGTCTTAATGAATGTCGATATTTCCGTAGATCGAACGTGGCAAAACAATTTTTTAAAAAGAATTGATGAAGATGGTCCTTGGACAAATTGGGATTTATATCATTTAGCTTATAAAACAGAGAAATCATTACTCGTTCCTACTTTTGATGGATTGCAAGCACCGAAACATTTATCACATTTCACGCCGCTTCCGCATCAATTGGAGGTCGCTCAAAATGTCATTGAACAAATGAATGGTAAAGCGATTCTAGCAGATGAAGTTGGACTTGGAAAAACGATTGAAGCTGGACTTATTTTAAAAGAATACATGGTTCGAGGACTTGTAAAAAAGGTACTCATTCTCGTTCCAGCTTCTCTCGTATCTCAGTGGGCATATGAACTTAACACAAAATTTTTTATTCCTGCGGTCGCTCAAAAGAAAAGTTATTCTTGGGAACAAGCTGATGTCATCGTTTCATCAATCGATACTGCGAAACGTTCACCGCATCGCGATATCGTTTTAAACCTAGAGTATGACCTTATTATTATCGATGAAGCACATAAACTAAAAAACAATAAAACAAAAAACTATGAATTTGCACAGCGATTAAAAAAGAAGTTTTGTTTATTACTAACCGCAACTCCTGTTCAAAATAAAATTGATGAAATCTTCAACCTCGTTTCTTTATTAAAACCAGGTCATTTAGGCAATCAATCTAATTTTGAAGAATATTATGCTTCAAAAAATCGTTCCACTGAATCCGATGAAGATTTAAAAGCTCTTATCAATAAAGTAATGGTTCGAAATAGACGCCATAACACTGGCATTGATTGGCCGAAGAGGCATGTACGAACAATCTTCGTTGAATTTAATGAAGAAGAACAAGCTTTGTATAATGAAATTGAAAATTGGCGTGAACAAAATGCCTTTACATCTGCTTTCTCATCCTTAACTTTAAAACGGGAAGCATGTAGTAGTCGGGAAGCTGTTTACTATTCATTAAAAAAACATGTAGAAAAACGGCAGAAAGAAAATGAGCATTACATAAAGGACCCACATATTGATGTGCTGATGGATAAAATTAATCATATTCCGTTCAACTCCAAAGCAAATAAAGCACTAGAGCTTATAAAAGAAATTGACGATAAAGTCATTATTTTCACTGAATATAGAGCTTCACAAATGTATTTACAATGGTTCTTACAACAACATGGCATTTCCTCTGTACCATTTCGCGGTGGATTTAAGCGCGGGAAAAAAGATTGGATGAAGGAGCTTTTCCAAAATCGTGCCCAAGTATTAATTGCGACCGAAGCTGGTGGTGAAGGAATTAACTTACAATTTTGTAGCCATATGATTAATTACGACTTACCGTGGAATCCAATGCGACTTGAGCAAAGGATTGGACGTATTCACCGCCTTGGACAAAAAAATGATGTTCATATTTATAACTTAGCAACAAAGCATACTGTTGAAGAGCACATTTTAAAACTACTATATGAAAAAATTAATTTATTTGAACGTGTAATCGGTGAACTCGATGAAATTTTAACGAGAATCAACATGAAAAATATTGATGCACATATTCAAGAAATTTTCGCGCAGTCAAAAAGCGAGGGTGAAATTCGAATCAAGATGGAAAATTTAACATCTATTATCGATTTTGCGAAACGCAATGAAGCAGAGGTGCAGGACTATGCAGCAAAATGAAATTCATAATTACTTATACAACTTTTTTGAGGCGAATAACTGTGAAATTTTAGAGCGTTCCCCTCACCTATTAGACGTGCAGTTAACAATTGAAATGGATAAATTATTAATGAACCGCCCTTTCTATTGGCACTATCTTGAAAAAACAGGAGGCGTTCCGAACCCGATGCGCCTTACTCTTATTACAAATCCGGAAAACGAAGAAAACGACGGTGAACTTATTCATTACGGTTCACCACGTTTGCATCAAATATTTGAAACGACAAAAGAACTAGGCTCATACATACGTTTATATGAGGAAGTGAAACATAGCGGGGCAACTCATACCCCTCTTCACCCTTGGCTTGGTGTAAATATAAAAGTATCTTATCAATGCGACCGAAAAAAAGACATACTTCATTCCATCGGTATTCATCTTATTTCCGGGACAATGCTTGCAAACTTTCATGACACTTTAGCAGAGATCAAACTCACACCGAAAATACCTGATTTTTGTTTTACGCTCTCACCTATCATTAAGCCACAAAGTGGCTTACAACGTATAGAGGATGCTTTAAAAAGTATAATTGCTGAAGATGACCACACGTGGGCAAAAGAAGCGAGAGTGCGTTGGAATCACGATTTAGACCTTTTAAATCGATTTTACGAAGATAGCGATGAACTTCCAGAAAGCTATGAAATTGAAAAGCAAGCATTACAAGAACAATACGAACCACGTATTACAATACAAATTATAAACGGCGGTCTCTTTTATGTTACCGCAAATCATTTTCTATCTTAAAGAAAGCTCCTTCAACTGTTGAAGGAGCTTTCTTTAAGATGTTTTTCCATCCTATTCTCTATCGTCATTACGCTCTTGTTGTTTTTTCTCTGTCATACGTTTTTGATTTGCACGGTCCTTCGCGCTTACATGATTTGCATCAGTTGGAAGATTTTCTTTTGAACGACCAATTCCATTGCTCATCTTTTCCCCTCCTTTTTACACACTTCAGAATGCACCTTTATTTTCAGCTAAAAGCACAATCCTTATACAAAAAAATAAGAGCAGCCAGTAGCTGCTCTTACTCATTCACGTATTTTTGAAACATATCATGGATGCCTTGATTTACGAGATTCGAGATCTGTTCGTCAGATTTATTCGGATAACGATCACGCAATCTGATAGATGCCTTCACCATTAAATTTTCTAATACAGAACGGCCACCTTCTCCATAAATAATTTCAGCATACTTAACAAGTCTTCCATCCTCTAATGTTGCTGGATTATGATTGAAGAAAAATTTACTCATTGTCTCCACCTCTCTCTTTGATAACGTTTACATTTATATAGATTATTTATGTTATTTATTTCACAATATTGTATGCATGTATATTTAATTAGTTTCATTATAAAGCAACATATCAATAGTAAATATGTGATTTTCCGTCCATTTTGTGAACAAAGTAAAAAAATGAAAGCGTTTCCTTTATTATATACTAAAAAAACTTACTACGCTAGGGGCAATTTCTTAATCTATTAAACATCTACTTTTCTTTTTTTTCATTAACCTTATACAATTTTCAGAAATTATATTATAAAATATATGTATGACTTAAGGAGGCCATGTATGAATCAAAATAAAAAAGCTATATTAGATCTTGTCTTTTATCTCGTATTCCCATTCCTCATTTGGAAATTTGCAAAACCTTATATCGATCCTTATTACGCAATGTTAATTTCCTCTGTTCCGGGAATTATTTATACACTGTATACCTTTAAAAAAGAAAAACAGTTTAACGTTACAGGGTTCTTTATTTTAATTACACTTATTTCTAATACAGCGGTAGACTTAATATCTGGATCAGCGGAACGAATGCTATGGAATGATGCATATTATCATATCGTACTTGGCTGCATCGTTATATGTACAATCTTTATGAAAAAACCACTTATGTTATATTTCGCAGCGGATATCGCAGCGCTGCAAGGCCATGACCGCGATAAAAGTCGTGAGCTTTACCGGGATAGTCGCATATATCCAGCACTGCAATATTTAACACTATTTTTCGGTCTTCAATTTATATTAAAAAGTTTCTTGAAAATCTATTTCATCACTGTTTTCGGTGTAGATGGATATGGTGAAATGAGAGCTATTATGACCGCTGTTGGGTGGGGCATTTCTATTTGTATCGGAATTGGATTTGTATGGGTAAACAATAAAATACATGCGGTTACTGAAGAAAAAGAATCTGTGCAATAAACCAAAATCCCCTAGCATCTTGTTATACTAGGGGATTTTGGTTTTGCTAAACATATTACGAAAAAGTTAGCTTGATTTTTTTCTTTTATTTTTTACATTTCGATAAAACAAAGCAGCGCTCAGTGGCATAACACCAAACCATTTATTTAAGAATGGCTCTTTCTCCGCACGACGTTGTTGTTTCTGTTGTTTTCGATCCTCTTTTGGAGCATCCATATATGACACAAATTGCTGTGTCACAAAGCGTACATAATCATTAGTAGACATATTATCATCACCTCTACTTTATTAGTATGTCCACTTTTTTATTCATTAATCTTTTGCTTTAATTCATTCATAATTTGCTTTACCGACTTATTTGTCGTATCGATATGAATATCAGCCTCTTCATAATAAGCTCGGCGCGATTCAAATTTCGTTACAAATGCAGCTATATCTTTCTTCTGAAATAGTGGACGTGTCGTATCTTCCCGAAGCCTTTCTGCAATTACATGTGGATCGCAATATAAATACACAACAGTTCCATTTTCCTTCATCCACTTTCGATTTTCCTCTCGTTCAATAATTCCTCCACCAGTTGTAATAATTACATTCTGAACCGGTAGTGAACGTAACATTTCACTTTCATATTCGCGAAAAACCATTTCGCCTTCTTCTGCAAAAATATGCCGAATCGCTTTCTCTTTCTGCTCTTCGATTTTTTGATCTGTATCTACAACTTCCATATGGAGTTCTTTACTTAACGCTTTTCCAATTGTTGTTTTCCCAGCTCCCATATAGCCGGTTATGTATATAGATTTCATTTTCGTTCCTCTCAATCATCCGTTATTATTTGTTATTATAACGAAAGATGCTACTTTATTTAATAAAAAAAACGTTTTGTTCTTCTTATGAAATGAAGAACAAAACGTAACATACTCCCTATTTTCTCGCAATCAAACAAGCTGGCTCACTTTTACTTATAAGTACCTCTTCTCACCCACTGCGTTGCAACCCATTTCTCGCCTTTCGTTACAGGTGCTCCTCCATGTAACGTAAGCTCATTTAGTGATTGGTCTTGATAAAAATACTCAAAGTATACTGCCATTCCCTTTCTAGGGTGTACAGAAAGATTTAATTTCGGAAAGAATGTCTCCCCGCCTTCCTCTACATCATTTAAGTACATCACAAGAGTACTTATACGATTATTAGCAGCTGATCTACTATGTTCCGCAAAATAATCATAGTGCGCTTTATATTCTTGATCCACTTCATAATTTAAAATGTGCAATCCTTCTCCATGCGCTACAGGAACATTCATGATAGATGAAATTCGTTTTTCAATCTTCGAAGTTAGTTCATTCTCTTCCAAAAATGCACCGCTACTCGTTCGAATATCATTTACATCACGTGATGAACCAATTTTAGACCGCTCTATTTTATTTTTAGAAAATTCGATTAATCCGTCACATTCTTCATCACTTAATACATTTGCTAATACGACAATAAGGGGTTCTTCGAATTTTGAAATAATTTGTATTTCCCTATCTTCTGTCATAATCGTATTTCCTTTATGATCAAAAATAGTTTGTTCCTTATTTTCATCTATTTGATTGTTAGTTGTCATTTCCTTATCTCCCTAGAAAAAATGATTGGATAGCATGAATATATCATATTCTTTCTACCTTTCTCTTTTTTGAGAAAATTTAAACTTTTAACTATCCTTTTTATCCCTTTCCACAAAAAAATTGACTCTCAACACATTGGAAATTAATGCTTCTCCCCCGCGTATTTTACACATTATCCTTCTACCCAATCCAATATTTTATTATCCCTTTTCCTATAGCGAAAGCTCACTTTGTAGAAAACTCTCTTTTTTGTAACACATTGCAATGAAATGTTAATAACATCATTTTCAAAGACGTACTTTCCACTCCCTTCTCCTCTTTCATACTGAAATAAAAAAACATCCTCTTTTTTTTTTGCTGTAAGTCTCTTTTTATATCTGAAATAGCTCGATCAATAAGTTCCTCCATAAAAAAACTTTGTTCTATTTCAGAATAAAATTTTTTTTCCGAAAGTAACATATTCGTTTCGTACATCAAAAAAGAAATGAATAAAATAAGAAAAATAATTGTTCCTGGCATTGCAAATCCATCTTGTTTTCTCATGTCTCTATCTCAATTTCACTATAGCGTACAGCCACGCCTTTATATATTTCACCACTTATATCTTTCACATATATATAGAGCAAATGAGGTGTTAATTTATACGAAATCGCTTCAATCCTTTGCAATATAGATTCCCTTCCGCGCATATTTACTTTTCTTATTAAATTACTATTCACTTTTTCATACGTCACTTCATCGCCATTACGAAGTTGGAAGTGCAAAATATGTTCATCATTTTCTAGTGCTATCTTCCTCCCACTTAATACTTCACGAAACTCTAATTGCATTTGTCCTAAAAACACATCCCACTCCCATTCATTTAATCCTTTTGAATGTGTATTTTCTATTCCCATAATATGAAGACGTGGTAAAAGTAAAAAGAACATTGATAAAAGCAACAAACATGCAATCATTTCTATTAACGTAAATCCCGCTTCCTTTTTACCTTTTCTCTGCATAAAGGCATTGCTCCATCGCTTTTCCTCTCATATCTTTCCACATCGTACAAACCTCATCTCCTCTCCAATATGTGTAATATACAATTCCTTTTATGACTTGCTCTTTTTCTCGCTTTTCCTCATTCTCATACATAAATAAGGCCGCTTCTTTTTTTAATAGTATTAATGCTTTATAGCTCATTTTTATATTTTTTCTTTCTTGCATAATTAATAATGTTTGCGGGAGCAATAACGATACCGCCATCATTATTAAACTTAACGCTACAACCATTTCAACCATTACTGATCCTTTTTGACACTTCACGATACGTAAATCTCCCTCTGCCAAGCTGAAATACAATCTCATATTTATACCCTCGATAGGAAAGTAAAATCGTACCACCTCTATTAATATTCCCGCTCGGATTATATGTCATCGGATTCGGAAAGGTATGCAAATCAATTTGGACATCTTTATCATATTCTCTCTTAACAATTAAAAAGCCCGTCTCCGATTCCGAAATATAATACATCTGTTTCCCTTTAAACCAGCGTAACGTATAATGTTTTTGACGCTTAATCGCCAACTGCTGCATATACAAAATATCATTTGAAAACTGTTTCAAAAACTGCTCGGCTCTTTGTTTTTCATATAATGAAGTAACGTTAAAATGCGTAACAACACTCAGTACAGAAATAGCAAATAAGACAAGTAGCATTTCTAAAAGAGTAAAACCTTTTTGTTTCACGATTTCCCGGCTGATACTGTGCCATCATCGGAAATATGGATTGGTTCACCTTTCGGACAAGTTTTAGAAGTAATATACTTTCCTGTTTCAAGTTCCTCTATTGATGGAATCTTATTATGTTGCAATTGATATGCTTGTATTTGTGCTTCTATAGATTTCACATAGGCTGCACATCCTTTTCCTTGCACAGATGAGCGCTGTGTAACTACATTTGGAATAATTAATAGTAATAATACAGTTATGACAACCATAACTAATAACATTTCTAAAAGAGTAAAACCTTCCTCATTCTGCATGTAAATCCCCCCCTAAATTGAATTCATCATTTGAAACATCGGCATAATCATCGCTAAGTACATCAGAATGACTATAACCCCAAGACATGTAAATAAAATGGGTTGAATCACAAATAACATACGTTTAATTTTTTGTTCTACCTTTTCAATAATGTGCTCACTGTAATCACCAAGCTCATTTGCTAAATTACCGTTTGCTTGTCCATGCGTAATGATATAAGAAAGTTCTTTCTCATAATAACCGCTTTTATCAATAATAGATTGTAACGGTTCTCCTGCAATTAATTGCCGCTCAATTCGGGCTGCTTCATACTGAAAGAATGGATGATACTTTTGCTTCATCATTATTGTTAATGCTTCGTGCACTGACAATCCACCGTGTAATAAACCACTTAATTGAGCGGAAAAATAATGCGAATGATTTAAAATAGAAAATGTTTTCATAAGGGGAATACGGATCATAATCTTTACCTGTTGAGTAGGCGGAAGTTTTCGGAAATAAAATATATATAAACTAAATCCCGTTATAACGATAAGAAAAATGATATAAATGAAGTAGGGTAATAATTTAATTGCAACTAAAATTTGCTCCGTAAGTGGTGGTGCTGTAGAATGTAAAGAACTATACATCATTTCAAACTGAGGCAATAAAATGAGGTTAAAAACAGAAAGCATAATCATTAAAAAAAATGATAAAAACATAGGATATTGCATTACTTTCATCATATCTTTCCTATATTTATCCTTCTTGTAAAGAAGTACACTCCCTTGTTGCAAAGCAAAAGAAATATCACCGTGTCGCTCTGCATAAAACAAATAACTTAACACCTCCGGATGAAACATTAATTGATGAAAAGAAGCGTGCAAACTTTGTCCATTTTTCAATCCCTCGATCATATGCTGTAACTGTAACTTCTTCCCTAACGGTAGTTGAAACTGCAAAAATTCTAACGCCTGTAAAAGTGAGTAACCTTTCTCTAATAAATCACTTAATCTTTTCCATAATAATACTTGATCACTTAAACTCCATTTTCTCTTAAACATATACATCTTCTTCTAAAAAGCCTAAAGCATATCCTTTTCGCACCGACGATTCCAACGTTTCATAGTGATACGTAACATGTTCTCCACTTGCTTCTTTAATCGCTTGTTTTAATTCATATCCATATAACAGTTCATAAATGCTTGCCTGCCTCACTTGCCTCATTGATTTACATAAAGTTGAACACTTCCCTCTGCAAAACGGACATTTTAATTCAACGAGTCGCTGAGCAGCTACAGCCAATAATGATTGTTCAATTTCTTGCCTTGTAATACCATAATCCATAAATCGTAGTATCGCTCCTTTCGCATCATTTGTATGCAAGGTTGTCATCACTAAATGTCCCGTCAAACTGGCCCTTACAGCTACTTTTGCTGTTTCTTCATCACGAATTTCGCCAACTAAAATAATATCTGGATCGTGACGCAAAATAGCCTTTAATCCCGTTTCATATGTGATACCAGCTTTTTCATTTATTTGAATTTGTAATAAACCGTCTTTTCTTCTCTCAACTGGATCTTCCAGCGTAACGATGCGACGTGTTTCTCCTTTTCTTGCTACTTCTAATAACGCATACATTGTCGTTGTTTTTCCAGAACCAGTCGGCCCAGTAAATACGAGTAACCCATGAGAATGCTTTAAAAAAGAGAGTAATTTTTCCGCTGTACTTGGAAATAACGAAAGATGAGACAACGGCTGAACAGATGCTTGTAAATGGAGGCGAATAACTAGACTTTCTTGATATACTGTTGGAAGTGTTGAAAGGCGTAAATACACTTCTGATCCATCAATTTGCAAATATAATGAACCATTTTGAGGCTTTCTCCTCTCTCCTATATCCATTGATGCTAAAAACTTAAAGTGCGAAACAAGCTTTTCTCCAAATTCCTTTTCAATACACCTTTTCGTAATTAAATCTTTCCCTATACGTAATTGAATCGCCACATCCTTTTGCCTGGGCACAATATGTAAGTCTGATGCTTGCACCCTACAAGCTTCTTTCATAATCATATTTGCAAAAAGCTCGACACTATTCATCAAGTTTCCCTCCTCACTATGTATATATCATGAAAAAATGCACAAGAAAAATTAGAGATTTTGTATTTTCACTAAGAGAAAAAGGAAAAATATGTTTGTGAAATTATGAACAATTTCCGAATTATTGTCTGAAATTACCTATATGGAAGTTTATCTGTATTATAATGTTAATATCTTGGATAAAGTGATAAAGGTGGAGATCCTAATGGAACAAGCTTTAAAAATTACAGGTGTATTATCTGACCCTACTCGTTATTATATTTATAAATATATTTCGCAAAAGCATAATTACGTAACTGTACAAGAAATTGCAGATGAGTTTAACATTCATCCAAACGTAGCGCGTTTACATTTATCTAAATTAGAAGATGTTAATATGCTCAAATCAGAAACAAAAAAAACTGGGAAAGGCGGCAGACCAAGCAGACTATACGTCTTGTCTCAAGATGTCATCCAGTTACAATTCCCATTTCGCGATTATCAATTATTAGCGCAGATAGCATTTAATTCACTGCTAAGCTTAGGTAGCGCTGGTGAAAAAGCGCTATATGAAACAGGGAAACAATTCGGCAAAGAATTAATGCAACAACATATGCATCGCTTAAATGTAAGTGCAGAAGCATTGACGATAGAACAAAAAATGCTAATCGCAAAAGAAGCATTCTCAACAGCTGGTTTATCTCCTGCTTTTGAATTAAGTACAGATGGCACAAAAATTTTCTATGATGTACACAATTGCCCATTTAAAGAAGTTGCTGCGCATCATCCGACTGAAATTTGTAATATGCACGGAGATATGATGAAGGGGATTTTTGAAATCCTATTCCCGAACGTGGAATTAACACGAAACGATAGTCTACTAGATGGCTGCAAATCTTGTAACTATAAAGTGAAACTTTAATCAGTGGGGGTTTTGTTCATCCCCACTGATTATTAGCCTTCACCAATCGGGCGTTTACGGGCAGCCCGACTCCCACCTAACTTCTTTGCTCCAGCCGAATTTTGAGGTGGGAGTTTTACTGCCCGTTAATGCGGGATAAAGTTCAAATTTAGTTTTTCAACTAAGAAGAAGTCAATATTATAATTGGCTTCTTTCTTTTATATGAATGAATATTTACAATAGTTAGAAAAATAAACTATAATGAAAAGAGGTTTTACTTTTTTTTAGAAAAGGAGGGAGATGGCATGGAGCGCATGTTTCGCGTTCTCGGCTTTTGGACTGGAATTTTCTCGGTTATGTTTTACGTAGGGGATATGCATTCGACCGCACTACTATTTTTAGGACAAACAGGATTCTTCGTACTTTTAAGTTATTTAAAATTAACAGAGCGTATGTATATATACGTATTCGGGGCATATTTAACCGTTTTCTTCATCGGATTTACATGGTACACAACATTTTTACTTGTCCCTGGAGCTGGACATTAAAAGATGGCAATTTGCCATCTTTTTTTTAATTCCGCAATTCCCTAGTTGACTTATGGGTTTTATTACCTTATATTCTATATAACACATTGGAATTAGGGGGAATTAACATGAATACACTGCTTGTCGGAATTAACATCACAGTCATGCTCATTTTAGTTGGCGTATTGTATTATATGCAACGTAAGCATGTATCTTTTAATAAACGTGTATTTACTGCTTTAGGAGTCGGAATTATCTTCGGTCTTATATTACAATTTATTTATGAGCCTACTTCTAAAGTAATTATCGAATCAAATACCTGGTTCGGTTTAATTGGTAACGGTTATGTGAAGTTACTTCAAATGATCGTTATGCCACTTATTTTAGTATCTATTATTTCAGCATTTACAAAATTACAATTAACGAAAAACCTTGGTAAAATCAGTGGTCTTATTATCGGAATTTTAATTCTTACTACAGGAATTGCCGCAGCTGTCGGTATAGCTGCAAGCGCAGGATTTGATGTATCAGCAACAGGATTACAACAAGGTGATGCAGAATCCGCTCGTCTGAAATTAGTAGAAGAAAGATTTACTTCTATTGAAAAGACAACAATTCCAGACAAATTATTAGAACTGTTGCCTACAAATCCGTTTCTTGATTTAACAGGTGCTCGTCCAACATCAACAATTTCTGTTGTAATATTTGCAGCATTTATCGGTATTGCCTTTCTCGGTGTAAAAAGAAAGCATCCAGAACAAGCAGAGCTATTTAAGAAGATGCTTGATGCTGTATATGCAATCGTAATGCGTATGGTAACGTTAATTTTACGCCTGACTCCATACGGCGTATTAGCTCTTATGGCAAAGACAGTTGCTGGTAGCGATATAAATGCTATTTTAAAACTTGGTAACTTCGTGTTAGCTTCTTACGTAGCTCTTATCGTAATGTTTATCATTCACTTATTATTAATCGCATTATCTGGTTTAAATCCAATTCAATATTTGAAAAAAGTTTTCCCTGTATTAACATTTGCATTCACATCTCGCTCTAGTGCTGGTGCAATGCCATTAAATATTGAAGCACAAAAAGAAAAACTTGGTATTTCTGAAGGAATCGCTAACTTCGCTGCATCCTTTGGGGTATCTATCGGTCAAAACGGTTGCGCAGGTATTTATCCAGCGATGCTTGCTATGATGGTCGCTCCAACTGTAGGAATTGATCCATTACAACCACAATTCATTTTAACTTTAATCGCTGTCGTTGCTATTAGCTCATTCGGTGTTGCCGGCGTTGGTGGCGGTGCAACATTCGCAGCGTTAATCGTACTATCTACAATGAACTTACCAATCGGCATTGTCGCTCTTGTTATCTCAGTTGAACCATTAATCGATATGGGTCGTACTGCTCTTAACGTAAGTGGTTCTATGACAGCAGGTCTTATTTCTAGTAAATGGCTTGGTGAATTAGATCAGGATACGTACAATCAAGATGCTGTAAAAACTGGTGAGATTGCATCATAATAAAAAGGACGCTAACAATTTACTGTTAGCGTCTTTTTTTATTATATTCCATCTCTATACATCTTATCTTGAAAGTTATCACTCCAAGTATTCTTCTAGTTGCTCTTTTAACTCCTCTTCAATCTCATAGTAAGATTCATCAACAAGTTCCCCTATTTTCTTACTCCCCAAAATTCTCGATTGAATTGGCATTCCTAAAAAAACATTTTCGCATTTCCAAATTGGAATGATGTAAAATTCAATCATCTCCTCTTCTTCATCTAATACCGCTATAGAAACTGATGAATAATAGCCCATTTCAAATGGATTCTCCTTATCTCTTGCAAATTCCATACATAATTTCATATTTTTTTCTATGTATAAATGTGAATACTCTTTACAAAGTTTAAGTGATATTCGCTCTATTTCCTTTTCCATACATTGAATTTTCTCTTTCAATTCCAATGTAAAATTTTGTTCTTTATACTTCATTTCCGCCTCCTTACACACAGAAAAAGAGAATACAATAACATATTCTCTTTTCTCAAATATATTTCATTATCTCACAGCCCGTCCTTTTACAAATAACCATTTTGCTCGCACCATGTATGAAATTGTCCTACATCTACTCCAACTAACACGATATCCTTTAGCTCTACAGCAATACTTTGTTCCCCAATTACAATAGCAAAGTGGGTTTCTAATTGTTTTTCATTTTTCTTTACAGTTCCAATTCGGTTCCGATGCGGCCCATCTTTTATATATGCTTTTTGTCCTACAATATCAAAGTTCAAGATTCTCACCTCTTTTACTGCGCTCAAATTGGAAATACAATCTCCACCTCGGAAAATTTCCTTTCATTGCACTATTTCTCTATATATATGACGAAACAATAAAAGAGTCCTTCCTTCTTTACAATTATTTTTTCTTTGTTTCATTTTTATGATTAAAACGTAAAGATTATAATAAAATACACTTGGAAGCGCTTTCTACGTAACTTTTTATGTTATAATATAAAAGTAGAACTTCGTAAAGAGGGTTAAAAAATGAATACAAACATGATTAAAAAAGTAATTGAAGCATTAAAAGTATATGGCTTTCAGGATGTATCATTCTGTGAAGAAACGAAGCAATTTTTATTTCATAACGAAACCGATATTATGAGCGGCTATGCAGCAATAACATATAGTAGTCAATTCGAAAAATTTAACGTACAAATTCATCCAATTGAAACGCATCACCAAGCAGAGTTACAAGAGGTTGAAAGACATATACAAGCTTGCATACGAAAAGTAGAGTATTTAAATGCACTTCTTACTGGACAAACAAAGCTAGATGATAAAATTATTATTATGTAAAAAAAAGAACGTGATATCCTCACGTTCTTTTTCTTTATATGTTCATCTTTTCTTTCAATTGTAATCCTGTAATGGATTGTAATACATCCATTACCTCTCCAAAAGTCATATCAAAAATCGTTTTATCTTCTATGTATGGAAACTGTCTAAAACGCTTTTCTAACATTTTCACTGCATCCGATGTGAAATTTGCGCTATCAATGCCAAATTCTGTTTCAAGAAGCACGATCCAATCTAACACGTGAAAACCTAATCCATTTACGAATGAAATCAGTTTTTCTTCTGGCTGTGAAGCTAAGAATACGTTTCGCTCCATCTCACTAAAAAGTTCTTCTCCTAAAATTCCTGCTAACTCATCATCATGTTCGCGTTCAATAATCTCTTCATAACCGTAATCATCAACAAGCTCTTCTACTTCTTCACTATCTGCAAAAAGTAATTGACTAAGAATTGCATCTTTCTTAAATTCACTGTTTTGTACAACTTCTAAAAAACTTGTTTCCCATCCATTTTCTAATTTCATATTTATAACTCCTTTATATGCTTTACTTATAATAACTGTGCCCAAAATAGACTAATGGTAACCTTCACTCTTTTTTGCAAGAAATATTTCTCGCTACATTCCCACGTCTAACATTCCACTTTATTCAATATATATGAGACAAGCCCCTCAATTTCTCCTTCGAAAATATCAACTTCTCGTAAATGGTAGAATGTAGTTTGCAACTCATTGCCCTTGTGATATATATAAATTTTCTTTTCTAAAGCAATTGCCATCCCTAATTCTTTATGACTTCCATTCCCACCCTCTAGTATGAGTAAGAAAACATCAGCTTCTCGTATCGCTTCTTGTTCTTCTTCACCAATCTTTTGCAATTGTTCTCTATTGGTTGCTCTTTCATTTTTCGTCCAATCATATGTATGCTGCCATCCCACTTCTTTCAATTGGCTTGATACGAAACGAACAAGATGTTTATTTTGAAATCCTGAAGCAATATAAAATTTCATTTATATCCACTCCTTCAATATGTATGGGGAAACTCCTTTTTTAGCGTTAATGGGATTTTTTCAAAAAAAATCCCCATCTTTAGAACTTATTTGCGTTTCAATGATGGGGTGCCTCATGATCTTCTTTTATTTTTTGTTTTTTATAACTTTCATCAGCTAACATTTCTAGTTCAGCTGTTATTTCTGATTTTTCAAGCTCTCGTTCTTGTGAAAATTTCCGTGAAATATAAACAATAACACTACCAACGTACAACACAAAGCATATAATAAGTGCAGTATTTTCATAGAGACTTAGCTCCAACACAGTCACTCCTAATCCATTCGTATTTTCACGCTTAATCAATTGGAATTTCCCTATTAACCATTTGTTATTGTAACATAAAAATATCAATTCTTGGAATCTTTCATCCTACTAAAAAAGACATGATTGTTTAATCATGCCTCTGAAATATGTTGAATGATAGTTTTAATCGCTTCTTTTCCATTATATTTTTTTAATGCTGTTTTATACATCTCATTATTATGAGATAGCTCTTCTATATGCTTTATAAGCTCGTTCACCGTTACATCCTCTTCGTATAATACCGATGCATACCCTTGTCTTTCAAAGGATTCAGCATTTAAAATTTGATCTCCACGGCTTGCAAATTTCGATAACGGAATTAAAACCATCGGCTTTTGCATTGTTAAAAATTCAAAAATCGCATTGGATCCCGCACGTGAAATAACAAAATCTGTTGCTGCTAATATATCCGGCAACTCTCCATGTACATATTCAAATTGTCTATATCCTTCTTTATTTTGTAAGGATTCATCAAGATTTCCTTTTCCGCAAAGATGCACAATTTGATAATTTTTCAGAAGATCTGGAAGTGCCGACCGAACCGTTTCATTAATTTTCTTTGCTCCTAAACTTCCTCCCATAACAGTAATAACTGATTTCTTACGGGAAAATCCTAGAAACTTTAAACCTTTTTCAAGATTTCCTCTTAGTACGTCTTCACGTACAGGCGATCCTGTATATATTACTTTTTCTTTCGGTAAGTGCTTCGCAGCTTCTTCAAATGTAACAAATATTTTCGAGGCAAAACGGAGCGCAATTTTATTTGCTAGTCCAGGTGTCATATCAGATTCATGTAATAAAACTGGCACCCTATTTAGCCATCCTCCAATTACGACTGGTACGGATACGAAACCACCTTTTGAAAAAATAACATCCGGTTTTAGTTTACGAATTGTTACGTACGCATCCATAACACCCTTCATCACGAGAAAAGGATCTTTTATATTTTTTAAATCAAAATAACGACGTAGCTTCCCGCTTGCAATACTATGATACGGAATTCCTTCTTTTTCTATAATCGTTTTCTCAATCCCTTGATGAGAACCAATATAAGAGATACCCCAGTTCTGCTTTTGTAAATGTGGAATAATTGCTAAATTAGGCGTTACATGCCCTGCCGAACCGCCACCTGTAAAGACTATTTTTTTCATACGTCTCCCCCTTCTACACTATAGTACACTAAAATACCTTGCCTCAGGGTGAGAAAATACCATAGCCGTTACAGACGCTTCTGGCTCCATCATAAATCCTTCTGTTAATGAAATACCAATTTCTTCTGGATGAATTAAGCGAAATAATTTTTCTTGATCAGCAAGTTCTGGGCATGCTGGATAACCAAATGATACGCGTATTCCTCTATATTTTGTACGGAATCTCTCTTCCATCGTCAGTTCAGGTGAATCTGAAATTCCCCAACGATCACGAATAAGCATATGTGTTTTTTCAGCAAGTCCTTCTGCTAATTCAAGTGCTAACGACTGAATCGCATGACTGCGTAAATAATCTCCCTTCGCCTTCCATTCCTCTGCAATATCTCGAACCCCTTCTCCAACGGTAACAGATAAGAAAGCGACATAATCCATCTCATCTCCAATCGGGCGTATATAATCTCCTAAAGTACGGTATGGTGCTTTCCCTTGTCTCGGAAATTCAAATCGCTCTATGATACGTGTGTGATCTTCCGGATCGTATATAATTATATTTTGTCCATCACTTTGCGCCGGGAAAAATTGATACACCGCTTTTGGTTTTAACCAAGATTGTCCTTCCACCAATAATTCGTCTATTAAATCATTCAATTCATGCGCTCTTTTATCTCCCTCTTTCAAAAGCTTCTTCACATTTCCTTTTAATCCAAGGTGATGTCCAAGTAGCATTTGTCTATTTAGAAATGGAGCGAGATGTGCAACGGGAATATCGCGTAATACAATTCGTTTTGTTGAATCAGGTAACATAACCGCCGCCTTCGCTAATGGCTCAATTACTGCGGGAATTTCTATTTTTTTCTCCTCTTGTTTCACAATATGAAGATGGCGTTCCTTTTTATCTCGCTTCATCTTTTCACGTTCTTCTTCTTTTTGTAATTTGTTAATAATATCAAGACCCGTCATTGCATCACTTGCATAACATACGAGCCCTTTATAAGATGGAGAAATACGATTATCTGTAAATTTCCTCGTTAGTGCTGCACCGCCTACAACAATTGGAATATCAATATTCGCTGCTTTTAAATCTTCAGCCGTTGTTACCATTTGTTGCGCTGATTTTACTAACAAACCAGAAAGACCAATAATATCAGGTTTCTTTTCTTGTACTTCTTGAACAATTCGATCCGAACGAACATTAATTCCTAAATTAATAATTTCATATCCGTTATTTGATAAAATAATTTCAACGAGGTTTTTCCCAATATCATGTACGTCACCTTTTACAGTCGCTAATAATACTTTCCCTTTTTTCGCACTATCACTAGATTCCATATGTGGCTCTAAATAACTTACGGCAGCTTTCATACTTTCAGCACTTTGCAATACTTCAGCAACGATAAGCTCATTACCATTAAATAATCGCCCCACCTCATCCATTCCTGTCATAAGTGGACCATTAATAATATCCAGAGGTTTTCGTCCTTCTGTAAGCGCGAGACTTAGATCTTCTTGTAGTCCTTGCTTCGTACCTTCTACAATATAATTTGCCAGTCGTTCATCAAGCGTTAGCGTTTCTTGTACAACGATATCTTTCTTTTTGGCAACACGATAAAAGTTTGTGAATTTTTCTAACGTTTCTTTCGTCGTTTCAAATAATAATGCATCCGCAAGACGTTTTTCTTCCTCTGGAATTGACGCATAGCGCTCTAATTTTTCCGTGTTAACAATCGCATAATCTAATCCTGCTTTCGTTGCATGGTATAGAAAGACAGAGTTTAATACTTCACGTCCAGCTGGTGGTAAACCAAAAGATATGTTACTCACACCTAGAATCGTTAAACATTCTGGTAACGCTTCTTTAATAAGACGAATTCCTTCTATAGTCGCTGCCGCTGAGCCTATATATTCTTCATCACCTGTTCCTACAGGAAACACAAGCGCATCAAAAATAATATCAGATGGGCGTATACCATACTTCTTCGTTAGTAATTCATAGCTTCTTTTAGCAATCTCTATCTTTCTTTCTGCACTAACTGCCATACCATCTTCATCAATTGTCCCTACAACTATCGCAGCACCGTATTTCCGAAGAAGGGGTGTCACTTTTTCAAAACGTTCTTCTCCATCCTCTAAATTAATAGAATTGATAACACCTTTTCCTTGAATATAAGTAAGAGCTTTCGCCATAACATTTTCATCTGTTGAATCAATCATAATCGGTACTTTTAACACTTTCGTAACTTCTGCCAAGAATCTTTCCATATCTTCTATTTCATCACGATCAGGGTCTGCCATACAAATATCAATAATATGAGCATTTTTCTTCACTTGCGCTCTTGCCACTTCAGCAGCCTCTTCAAATTTCCCTTCTGCTACTAATCTTTTAAACTTACGCGATCCAATTACATTCGTCCTTTCTCCAACAAATAAAGGCCTCATAGAATCATCGTATTGCAACGCTTCTAGTCCACTAATTCCATGTCCAACCCTTTCATGATGCTCACGAGGATTAATTGAGGCAAGCGCCGATTTCATTACACGTATATGTTCTGGTGTTGTGCCACAACAACCACCAATAATATTAATCCATCCTTCTTCAGCAAAACGTTTTACTTTTTCAGCAAGTGACGCTGGAGATTCGTGATAATGCCCATCTTCATCAGGAAGACCAGCGTTTGGATAACACGAAATATAACACTCCGATAAATCAGATAGAGAACGAATATGTTCCCTCATAAATTCTGGACCAGTAGCACAATTTAATCCAACCGATAATGGCTTCATATGCTCTACCGATAAATAAAAGGCTTCGATCGTTTGACCCGCTAAAGTCGTTCCCATCGGTTCAATTGTTCCAGAAATCATAATGGGTACTATTTTGTTTAGTTCTTCAAACGCCGATTGAATTCCAATGTACGCAGCTTTCACATTACGCATATCTTGACTTGTCTCAACGAGTAATACATCAACTTCTCCTCTTAATAGTCCTCTCGCTTGCCTTGTATAGGCTTCGATTAACTCTTCAAAAGTTACACCACCTGTAACACTAATCGCTTTCGTCGTTGGTCCCATCGCTCCCGCAACATATACTTCTTTCCCGCTTTCTTTGACCGCTTGCTTCGCCAAAAACGCTGCCCTTTCGTTTAACTCTTCATCTAAATGAGACAATGCATAATCACTTAATACAATATTCGTCGCGCCAAATGTATTCGTTTCAATAATATCTGCTCCAGCTTCAATGTAGACTTTATGAATATTTAAAATAACATCCGGTCTTGTTTTTACTAAATATTCATTACAACCTTCGTATTCTTCTCCTCCAAAATCTTCCGCTGTTAAGTCTTCTTGCTGGATCATCGTTCCCATTGCACCATCTAATATTAAAATTTCATGTTGTAATCTCTCTTCTATTCGTTTCATCAATTAATACCCTCTTTCACTTCTTGCTTTTCTCTCACATATTTCACGAGATGTTCTGTAATTTCATATTTTAAAAACGGCGTAATAAGATAAATACCGTTAAAATATTTCATCGCCGCATCAATCAACTCTTGTGAAATACGAATTCCTTCCTCGATAGCAGCCTCTTTCGTTTTATGTCCATCCATTCTTTGTCTTACATCTTCAGGGAGCGTAATACCCGGTACTTCAAAATGAAGAAAATCTGCATTCCGCTTACTTACTAACGGCATAATTCCAATAAAGATAGGTTGTTCCAAATGCTTTGTCGCTTCATATACTTCTTCTATTAAAGCAACATCATATATCGGCTGCGTTAAGAAATATTCAGCTCCAGCATCAATTTTTCGTTCCATTCGCTTTACCGCTGCTTTTAAATGCCTTACATGAGGATTGAATGCCCCTCCGACAGAAAATCTTGTTGCCGGACCAATTGATTTCCCTAAAATAGAACGACCGTCGTTCATCTCTTTAATCATTTTAATTAGCTCTATAGATGACAAATCATATACAGAAGTTGCACCTGGAAAATCACCAACGCGCGCTGGATCACCAGTTAAAGCTAGCACTTCTTCCATACCTAATGCTGATAATCCAAGCAAGTGAGACTGTAGTCCAATGACGTTATGGTCTCTACACGTTAAATGCGTCAATACTGGAATATCATGCTTCGTTAATAATGCACCCATAGCCATATTCGAAACGCGAGGAGATGCTAATGAATTATCTGCTAGAGTAATAGCATCCGCTCCAGCCCTTTTCAGTGCTCTTGCCCCTTCAAAAAAACGCTGCGTGTCTAACGTTTTCGGTGGATCTAATTCCACTACAACTGTCGTTTGTTTCTTTGCCTTTTCTGCGAGAGTAACATGAACTCTCGAACGTTTCTCATGTGTATGGACCACTTTAGGCCTTACAATCGTCTTCTTTGCTATTACAGGTGCAACATTTGCAATAGCACGTTTCATTCCCTCAATATGTTCCGGGGTAGTACCACAACAACCACCTAATAAACGAATACCTTGTTCAATAAAGTTTGGTGTCATCTCTTCAAAATACGCTGGACTTCCCTCATATACGTAACGCCCTTCCACATAATTCGGGAGACCTGCATTCGGATATGCTGATAAATATCCATTTTGAGGAATCGATATCATTTTGAAAGCTTCCGTCATATGAAGTGGCCCCAGTTGACAGTTCAATCCCACAACATTGGCACCGTAATCCAAAAGCTGTTTTAATATTTCATTGACATCATTCCCATTTTGAGTCGTACCTGCCTCATGTAACGCTAACTGAGCAACAATCGGAATATTCGTTTGTTTACGCAATACTTTAACGGCATGCAATAATTCAAATTCATCATAAAAAGTTTCTAATAGTAATCCATCAACCTGTTCTTCTAGTAAAGCACCTGCCTGCTCAAGTAACATAAATTCTCTCTCTATATCAGTCGTTGTAACAGCACCAATATGTTTCATACCTCCAATTGTCCCTAAAATTGCATTCCGCTCTGTTACTGATGCTTTCGCAATATTCACTGCCGCTTTATTAATTTGGACAACTTGATTTTCTAGACCATACATGCGGAGTTTCGCTTCATTCGCACCATACGTATTCGTTTGAATAACATCCGCTCCAGCAGCTACATATTGTTTATGGATCGATATAATTAAGTCCGGGTCAGACAAATTCAATTCTTCAAAACTACTTTGTAAACCATGCGAATGTAATAACGTTCCAACCGCACCATCACCTATTACAACTCCTTTTGATAATAAATCTAGTAATTTCACGAATCTCCCTCATTTCTATCAATATAAAAACCCCCTCTTCACTTTGAAGAGGGGGACATAATTGTTCCTCCTCTTATTATGCAAAACACACGTTTTGCAGGTTTTAGCACCGTTTCAAACATTTAGTTTGAAGGTTGCCGGGTTTCACAGGGCCTTTCCCTCCACCGCTCTCAATAAGAGTTTGTCTTTATTATTTTATTTATGTAGCTAAAGGGAAATACGTTCCCCTTTTAACAATGTTTGTTAATTTTTTATAAATTTAGCATGCACTAAAATAAAAGTCAATGACACTTGCGGAAAAATAAAAATTATTTAAAATAAAGTTGCAATTCAATTATCTTTTGTTGTAAAGTTAAAAACATAATAAAAATTTCATACGAACATTCTTATCTAGAGAGGTAGAGGGACTGGCCCTATGACGCCTCAGCAACCATTAACATTCATTCGTTAATAAGGTGCTAATTCCAGCAAATTGTGAAAGATTTGACAGATGAGAAGAAGACTCTATTCAAACCGAAAGCCTTCTTCTTAGAAGGCTTTTTTTATTTTCACTTAGTCGTTCACTTTAAAAAGGGGGAATTTTCACATGTCAACAATCGAAACAAAACTAGCACAAATCGGGAACCGTAGCGAAGCTACAACAGGAACTGTTAATCCACCTGTTTATTTCTCAACTGCTTATCGTCACGAAGGAATTGGTAAATCTACTGGCTTTGACTATTCAAGAACTGGAAATCCGACTCGCGGTCTTTTAGAACAGGCAATTGCAGACTTAGAAAGCGGTGAGCAAGGGTATGCCTGTAGTTCAGGAATGGCGGCTGTTCTCCTTGTCCTTTCACTATTCCGTTCCGGAGATGAGCTTATCGTATCCGAAGACTTATACGGAGGAACATATCGTCTATTTTCCGAACATGAAGACAAGTGGAATATTCGATGTAGATACGTAGATACACAATCTATTAAACAAATTGAGCAAGCAATCACATCTCAAACGAAGGCTATTTTCATAGAAACACCGACTAATCCATTAATGCAAGTAACTGATATCGTAAGTGTAGCAAGTGTAGCGAAAAGGCACGGACTACTTCTTATTGTAGATAACACGTTCTATACACCTTATATACAGCAACCATTAACAGAAGGTGCAAACATCGTCCTTCATAGCGCAACTAAATATTTAGGCGGACATAACGATGTACTAAGCGGACTTGTCGTTGCGAAAGGGAAATCTCTTTGCGAGGAGCTTGCTCATTATCATAATGCCTCTGGTGCTGTCTTAAGCCCGTTTGATTCATGGCTATTAATTCGAGGGATGAAAACTTTAGCACTCCGCATGAAACAGCATGAAGAAAACGCTCATGCAATTGTTGCTTATTTAAATGATGAAGATGGTGTGACAGATGTATTTTATCCAGGAAGAGGTGGTATGATTTCATTTCGCCTTCAAGATGAAACTTGGATTAATCCTTTCTTACAATCTTTATCCTTAATTACATTTGCTGAAAGTCTTGGCGGCGTCGAAAGTTTAATGACTTATCCAGCAACGCAAACTCATGCCGATATTCCAGAAGATATTCGAACAGCACGCGGTGTGTGTAATCGTCTTCTCCGTTTTTCAGTCGGCATCGAAAATAGCAATGATTTAATTCAAGACTTAAAGCAAGCAATTAAACTTGTAAAAGAAGGTGTAAAAATATGAGCTATTCCATAGATACACTTTTACTGCATAATCAATACAAGCATGACTCACACACAGGAGCTGTTAACGTTCCCATCTATAACACATCAACATTTCATCAGTTTGATGTAGATGCTTTCGGAAAGTATGACTATAGTAGATCTGGAAATCCAACACGTGAAGCTCTTGAAGATATCATTGCTTTATTAGAAGGCGGGACAAAAGGATTCGCCTTTGCATCAGGCATTGCAGCCATTTCTACTGCATTTCTCCTTCTTTCACAAGGTGACCATGTTCTTATTTCAGAAGATGTATATGGAGGCACTTATCGAATTGTTACTGAAGTTCTCTCCCGTTATGGTGTTTCACATACATTTGTTGATATGACCAATGTGGAAGTAGTAAAAGAAAACATTAAACCAAATACGAAGCTCTTTTATGTAGAAACACCTTCTAACCCACTTTTAAAAGTGACAGATATTCGTGCTGTTTCTAATCTTGCAAAATCTATTGATGCTCTTACTTTTGTTGATAATACATTTTTGACACCACTATTTCAAAAGCCACTTGATCTTGGCGCCGATGTTGTTCTTCATAGTGCAACAAAATTTATTGCTGGTCATAGTGATGTCACCGCCGGATTAGCTGTCGTAAAAGATGAAGAGCTTGCTCAAAAGCTCGGCTTTCTACAAAACGCTTTTGGTGCTATTTTAGGACCGCAAGATTGTTCTCTCGTGCTTCGCGGCATTAAAACATTGCATGTACGTCTCGAACATTCAGCTGCAGGTGCCAACAAAATCGCACATTTTTTACAAGAGCACTCTAAAGTTCAAAATGTCTATTACCCTGGATTACAATCACATCTTGGTTATAGTATTCAACAAAATCAAGCAACATCGGCTGGGGCTGTTTTATCTTTCACCTTACAATCCGAAGATGCACTGCGCCAATTCTTATCAAAAGTTAAACTGCCCGTTTTTGCGGTTAGTCTAGGAGCTGTTGAATCTATTCTTTCATATCCAGCAAAAATGTCACATGCAGCCTTATCACAGGAAGCACGTGATGAAAGAGGTATTTCCAATTCATTACTCCGTTTATCGGTTGGTCTTGAAAATGTTAACGATTTAATATCCGATTTCGAAAATGCTCTTTCTTATGTAGAAGAACCTGTAAATGCATAGAGAGAAAAGAAGATATGAAATTAAGTTTTCATATCTTCTTTTTATGCTGTCTAGCATATTCATTTTAATGTTTTTTCTTTTTGTATCGTTCATTAAAAAATAAAAATATATCATCTATTTCCAAGTAATGGATTAATTGATATATTAAGAAATAAAAAAGGGGTAAAAATAATGGATACTTGTGCAGATATTTTAATCGTTATCGATTTACAAAATGGGGTATGTTATAGCGGAGAGCATTTATTTGATTTACAAAACTTGCTTACAAAAGTAAATAAAAGAATTTCTTCATACAGAAAATCAAATAAACCAATCATTTTTGTTCAACATTGTGATGATGATTTAGTACCCGAAAAAGAACTTTGGGCTATTCATACCGATCTAGATGTTCAAGAACAAGATTTTTTGTACGAAAAACACATGCAAATTCATTTTATAAAACAAACTTAAAAGAAATTTTAGATCAATTATCTGTACATCGTATTGAATTTTGTGGTGCCCAAACAGAGTACTGTATGGATGCTACGATTAAATTTTCTCATGGATTGGGATACGAAAACTTCATGGTGCAGAAAGCAACCTCTACTTTGAATAATTCATTTATGTCTGCACAAGAGACGATTGATTTTTATGAAAATATATGGAACCACAGATTTTTAAAGTTGATAAAAAATGAACTCTAGAATAAATGACTAATGACTTGCTCATTCTAAGATTTATCAGTTACATCCAAACATTTCATTATCATCATAAAGAAGCTGATCATAATCAGCTTCTTTTCTTTTAACCTGTTATATATTCTGTATATAATATTATAATTCCTTTGTCATATTATTTTAAAAATTTCGTATATTCATTTGAAAGAATAAGAAAATCATGATAAAATTGTGTTACGAATATATCTATATCTTTCAATTTTTGAAACGCATCAAAATTTTCACCCAAAAATGTCATTTTACAAAACTGTGCAAATTTATCTATTTTATTTACATCAGGGTCTCTTTTCTTACAATTTCTTTACTTTAGGACTTTTTTTCTGCAACAACTGTTTTCTTTTCTTTAATTTTTTGGTATGTATAGTATGGTATAACAGCTCACACGGAGGTGGAAAAGAACATGTTAGAAACCTTTCAAAAAGAAATAGAACTTTATGAAAGCAATGCAGAATTATTGAAAGTGCTTGCTCATCCTGTTCGCTTATGTATTGTAAAGGGATTAATTGAACGTGGCCCAAGCAACGTTTCTACAATGTACACAGGCTTAAACATGCCACAATCTACAATTTCACAGCATTTAGCAAAATTAAAAAGTGCTAAAATCGTTTCTAGTGAAAGAAAAGGATTGGAAATTTACTACAAAGTAGAAAACGAAACAATTATTCAACTCGTTCGCGTATTATTAGGTTAGGGACCTATAGGCAGAGAAAAAGAACGTATTCTATATTTTTCATCTCATATCTTTAATATAAATATATATCATGAGAGGAAATATATAATACTACATAAGTCGTATTAAAAAACAAGACACAGAAATATACTGTGTCTTGTTTTTTCATATTGTTAAATATTGATTCAAAAGTAAATTCTTCATATCTTTCGTGTGCATAACAACATCAAAGGCACTTCCTAAGCTTCCGTTCAAAATCATAGAACGAACTGCTCGATTTCGTTTTTGAGTTTCAGAAAAAGGGTTGGTATCTTGATGGCTAGCAAGCTGATCTAATATTCCTGCTGCTAACAAAAACTCTGATTGCTTCCTATGCCATATCGTATTAATTCCTTGTAGCTCAAAATTCATCTTCAACTCATCCCAATGAACGTGCGTAGTAAGGTCCATTTCTCCTGGATATGCAAGCGGATTACGAATTAGCTTATGCTTATAATATCCTCTTAAACTTCCTTCATGATGTGCAGGATGCATCCATTCTTCTTTTGTATATCCATAATCAACTGTAATACATATACCTTTCTGAAACCATTTCGCAATCTCTTCTATATACTCTTCCATTGCAATAGGCACTTCAAAGCGCTGTCCCTCAGCAATATGAATGTTATATTTCAATAAGTAACGACCGACTCTTTTCTCTATCGGTCTAAATACTTCTGTAAGGTTTCCCTCATCTGTATACGTGATACGTACTTCATACAAAATTCCATTTCTTTTCTCAACTATCTCAACAGGAAACGCATCAAATAATTCATTCGAAAAAATAATTCCTTCGAAAGACTCTCCCATTTCAATATAAGATGTATAATACGACACATTATCAAATAAACAAAGCTTCTCCTGTTGTAGCCTTCTATGAAAAGGGCTCACTTCAATAATTGAATAGTTTAAATTGATAAAGGTTTCCGGAGATAATTGTTTCCATTCTTGTAAAATATCATAGGCAAACTTTCCTGTTCCCCCACCAATCTCACAAATATTTGGAGAAACTTCTCCCTTTTCAACAAGCCGAATAAAAAACTTAGCAAAAGTCTTCGCAAATACAGAAGATACATTGCTACTCGTAAAAAAATCTCCCTGTCTTCCAATTTTTTCACGTTCTCTCATATAATACCCATGTTCCTCTGCATATAATACGAGGTTCATATACGTACTATATGAAATCGAATGATCCTTTTCTTTTCCCATCCATTCTCTTAAAATGAGCTCCATCCCCATAATGACTCCTTATTGTAAAAATGGATTATTTTCTTTTTCAAAACCAATGCTTGTTTCTGGACCGTGTCCACATAGCACCGCTGTTTCATCTGGTAATACAAATAATTTCTCTTCAATACTTCCAATTAATTCAGCAAAACTTCCACCAGGTAAATCCGTTCTTCCAATACTCATTTGGAACAATACATCTCCAGAAAATACAGCATTCGCTTCTTTACTATAATAAGAAATACTTCCTGGAGAATGTCCTGGTGTCTCAAAAATTTCAAAACTAAAAGAATCAATCGTTAATGTACCCTCTTCGTCAATAATATGATCTGCTGGTTTTGCTGTAATACTGCGGTTCATCATAAAAATTTGTGAGCCATTCACAGTTGCATCACCTAACCAATCCGCTTCTTCTTTATGTACGTATACAGGAATATGAAAAGCGTCTCTCACCGCATCAACAGCACCGATATGATCGAAATGAGCATGTGTTAATAAAACCGCAAGTGGTTTTAACTGTGCTTCTTGTAAATATGTAACAAGTTTCTCTCCTTCATGGCCAGGATCAAAGATAATACACTCATTTTGATCATTCGTTAAAATATAAGCATTTGTTTGTAATGGGCCTAACGGCATTTGTATCCATTTCATATGAAAATCTCCTCCAGTTATTTAATTTACTTTTAATGATACAACATTTCTTTCTCTTAGGAAAAGAAGGGGTGTTATCTCGACAATCATTTTTAAAACATGTACAATATAAAAGAGTAAATATTCTAAAAACTCATCCTAAGGAATGAGTAGACAGAGGAGGATATTGTATGGGCCTTGTTATTATTTTTACGCTAGTCACTCTGTTAGCTGTATTTGCTACGCTTAGAACACTTCGCGAAAAAAACTTATTCGCGGGCGGCTTCGCTATTGCAACCGTACTTGTTTTCGGATGGTTTACAATCATGACTGTTCTATATAATGGGTACCCACCAGCAGCTTAATCCATTTACATTTTTATTCTCCAACAAGATCTTGCATAAAAAGAGGAAGGGGGCCCCTTCCTCTTCTCATTATTCACAACTTATATCATCTTCGCCTCGTATTTGTGCTTTTTTACAAGCCACGCTCCTCCAATTACACCTGCATCATTACCAAGTATTGCAATTGCTAACTTTGTGCTCTTTACAGCACGAGAGAAAGCATATTGCTCGAAATAACGTTGAATTGGCTCTAATAGTGCATCTCCAGCTTTGGATACGCCACCACCAATTACGATTTTCTCTGGGTTCAACGTACTAGCAAGGTTCGCTACAGCTAATCCTAAATAAGAAGCTACTTTTTCCACTACTTCACCTGCTAGTTCGTCACCTTGTCCAAGCGCTTCAAACACATCTTTTGATGTAATAAGCCCTTCTTCTGCTAACATAGAACGTAAAACACTTTCTTTATCTGTCTCTTGTATTTTTTGCATAGCAACACGCACAATACCTGTTGCAGAGGCTACTGTTTCTAAGCAACCCGACTTCCCGCAATTACATGGAAAAGCGTTCTCTGTAACAACTGTAATATGTCCAATCTCACCAGCAGCACCGCTTATACCATGTACAATCTCACCATTGGCGATAACACCACCACCAACACCAGTGCCAAGTGTCATACAAATTAAATCTTTTGCTCCTTCGCCAGCACCTTTCCACATTTCACCAAGCGCCGCTAAGTTTGCATCATTATCAATCACAACAGGTAATCCTGTTTCTACTTCTAGCAAGTCTTTTAACGGATAGTTTTTCCATCCTAAATTAACCGCTTCATAAATCATTCCAGATGCCACATGTACAGGACCAGGAGCTCCCATACCAATACCGATTAGCTTGCTTTTTAATTCACCTAATTCTTCTAACTTTTTATCAATAGCTTTCGCTACATCAAGTGTAATATGTTTTCCTTGTTCATTCGTATTCGTAGGGATTTCCCACTTATGTAAAATTTCACCGTACACATTAATAAATGCTAATTTAATCGTTGTACCACCAAGGTCAACACCAACTAACCATTTCTCTTCCATGTTACGTACCTACCTTTATCTAATTCTTATTTATCTCTTTTTGAATTTCTTGCTTCAACAAAAATAAAGCTGTTTGATAGTCTTGTGGATCGATTAACTGTGATTGATTTAATTCACGCAATTCATCTTGCATTAATTGTAAATCAGCAATTCGATTACCCGTATAAATAATCGTGCCAAATTTCTTTAACAATTGCTGAATATCATAAATGGATATCATTTTATCACCCTCTATGCTCACTTACTATAAAAAAATTATAATAAGAAAACGTTCACATATTTTATTATAATCAAGAAGAAAAAGTCTCGTCAATTTTTATTTGTCTATACAAGCCCATTTATAACCATTGTTCCTTTTTCTGTAATAATTTTCTCTACATTTTTATCAAATGGCTCGACCGGAATATGTTTTACAATTTGAAAATCATAAGCTAATGATAGCGTTTTCCCTTTATAGTGCACGAGATAACGATCATAGTAGCCACCGCCATATCCAATCCGTTCTCCTCGCTGTGTATAAGCTACTCCTGGCACGATAAGAAGATCAATTTCACACGCATTTACTTCTTCCGTAAGCCCTGGAATCGGTTCACGTAAATTCATATATACTGTTTCTAATTGGTTAAAATCACTAATTCGTCGGAAAGACATCGTTCTTGCCCCTTTATTACACTTCGGAACAACAATTTTCTTTCCTTCTTCCCAAGCTTTTTCGATAATAGGATATGTATTCACTTCTTGCTCCATCGAGAGAGTGATTCCAATTGTTTTAGCTTCAACCCACTCTTTTTGTCCATACGCCGAAACGGCAATTTGTTCCGATAAAGTTGTATACTGTTCTTCAGATAAAGAATTCATGTGTTCTATTATTTGTTTGCGTAAACGTATTTTCTCTTCTTTCACACACTTCTCCCCCTTGCAGTGACACTTTACTCTACGAGGATAGTGTATCACTTTTACGTAGGAATCGCCTAAAAAAAAAAGAAACAGTAGGAAAATATTCCTACTGCTTACTTTGTTTCACGGTGTAACGTAGACTTCTTGTCACGCTTGCAATACTTTTTAAGCTCGATACGCTCAGCGTTGTTACGTTTATTTTTCTTTGAGATATAGTTACGATCTCCGCATTCTGTACATGCTAGAGTAATATTCACACGCATTCTTATTTCCCTCCAGTCACTAATAACTTAAATCAGACTATACTATAATACCACTTTTAAAATAAAAATTCTACACCTTTTGATATTGTCTAATTTTTTCTATAAGATTTTTCATGTTTTCCCTTGCTATCACTGGGTTTCTAGCATGTGAATACACCAAAAATTTTGGTTGTTTTGTATCAGAAACGATATAAGACCACTCTTTTTCTGTATATTTGAACTGTATCCCTTCAAATATACCTTCTTCTTTTATTTCCATATCGGCCAATAATTTCCTCATTACTTTCCCTTTTTCCTTCCATGAACATACAACTTCATCATAAAGTAGATACAGTGGAGGTGATTGCTCTGCTATGCTAAGTAATGTTTTTCCTTGCAACGCTATTAATTCAAATAATTTTCCAATTCGATATAAAATATCTCGCTTCCATCTTATTTGAAAAGAGTTTTTTTCATTATGCATATAAAAGAGGAGATAACATTCCCCTAATTTCAAAGACATCGGGTAAACATTATCTGCTGATTCGAGTAATAAATCCGGAATATCTACTTCTTCAAAATCAGTTCCTTGGTAAATATTGCTGTGAGTGTCATATAATTCGAAGCGATTTCCATGTTCAGAAAACATAAGCGCCATATTTGCTTTACTCGATTTCATCAGAGCTTTCACATGATCTTTTTGTTCACTCGCATAAATCCATGTAACTGTACATCCAAGCCTTTGTAGAAAGAGCATAAGTAAATATTGTAACATATCATTTCTCTTATTAATAAGGAGATGAAACTTCTGTTTTTGTATCGTTTCAATATCAATACGCTCTAACACAGCTTCTACATAATTATTTACAGAAACGTGAACTAGCTTATTTCGTCCCATTTCTTTCTCACAAGCGTAATAAAACGACTCAGACATATATACTTGTTCTATCGCTTTTTGCTGCTTATACGTTAAAAGCGAGCCCTCCTTACCATATAGTTGTATAACAATCCCTCTTTCGCTTTCCACTTGAACGAAAACTCCACCTGCACATTGCAAATTATGAATCGCATACTGAAAAAGCGACTCATTCATTTCTTTACATTCCATCGTATGAATCCCGCTGCCATGAATGGCATGGAGGAATAAATTTTTAAAGGAAGTTGTTTCTATATTTTCCTGACTTCCAATCAATATACTCTCTCCTTTGGCAAAAAGAGATCCATAAGCCATTGCAACTTTCACAATAAATTGAGGAGTAATTTCAACATTACCCCTTCCTACAATCCGGCTTTTTTGTAACCACCCTGCACTCTTTTCACTCTCTTTAACACCGGCAGAACCTACTATCGAATGACTATCTATCTCCTTATATGGCCATATTTTTCCTTTTTGCTTAATTACTGTACTTTTCCCTATATGACAATGGTCCGCTACAATACTTTTTTGAAAAAGTGTAACATCATCTTCGACCATTGTATGATCTCCTATTGTTGTTTCTAACAACTCACAATTTTTTCCTATATGAGCGTTTGCAAAAATGATGCTTTTTTGAAGATGAGAATAACTTGAAACGATACTATTTTTCCCGATAATAGAGTACGGTTCAATTACAGCCCCCGCACCAATCATTACTCCTTCTCCAATAAAAGAAGGACCATGAATTTTCGTTCCTTTTCCTATCGTTACACCTTCTCCCATCCACACCATTGGTAATACTTCTGTATATGGAATAGGCACCTTCAATTTTTTCGTCAACAAATCGAATTGAGCTTGCCGATATTGATCAAATGTACCAATATCTAGCCAATAGTCTTCTGATAAATATGCAAATAAAGCATTTTTATTAGCTAATAACGGAAACACATCATGACTGAAATCCGAAAATTCCATGGATGGTATGTAAGAAAAGATTTCTGGCTCCATTATATAAATACCTGTATTCACAATATTAGAAACTACCTCATTCCAGCTCGGTTTTTCTATATATCGTATAATTTCTTGTTCTTTATTCATTACAACTAACCCAAATGAGAGTGGGTTTTCTACTTCTTTCGCAAACATCGTTACCATTCTCTTCTTCTGTTCATGAAATGCAATTCCTTCTGATAATTGAAAGTCAGTTAATGCATCCCCACTAATAACAACAAATGTTTCATCTAAAAAACTTTCCGCTTGCTTAATGCTCCCTGCTGTTCCAAGCGGAGGAGAATCTTCAAAATAATACAAGTTAACTCCCCACTTACTACCATCACCAAAGTATTGCTTAATGGCAGTACTCATATATTGAACTGTAATCGCAATTTCACGAATACCATGCTGACGTAATAATTCAATATTATATTCAAGAACTGGTTTTTCTAACAATGGTAACATCGGTTTTGGAGTATTACATGTTAATGGTCTAAGACGTCTCCCTTTTCCTCCAGCTAAAATAACCCCCTTCATATACTTCAGCCTCCACTTATATAATGTTCAAGAACTCCGTATATCATTTATCCCACATTAACTGCAGGAAAAGTCCGTTTTGGTAAATCTAACAATCAGTGAGAGACAGCCCCACTAATTAAAGCCTCACTTTATGAATAAATGTACCTTTTAACTCCCGATAAAAAAAGAAAGCGCTTACCATTAACTTAGTAAAATAATTAATAAGACGTAATTAACACATATGTACTTATTTTCCCATTAATTATGATACATCTTATCATCATAGACTAAAGGAAACAACGAGCTTTTTTTGTCATGTTTTGACTAAAAAAAGCAGGTGATTTCTCATCACCTACTTTTCCCCCTACTCATTCAATAAATAATGCTTTCCTTTTACTAAATAAAATACATTCTCAGCAATATTTGTAACATGGTCTGCTACACGCTCAATATATCTTGCAACAAAGGATAGTTGTGTAATTTGTGTAATCGCTTCTGGTTGTCCAGGGACAGAGGAAATAAATTCACGAATCGCCTTCCCATAAATTTCATCAACTGAATCATCCATTTCAGCAATTTGTTTAGCAAAAGTTAAATTTTCTTGCTCATATGCTTCTAATGCTAAATTTAACATCTTATGAGCAATCTCAAACATTTCCTCAAGATTACGCAAGCTAACGACCACTTCTTTTTCACCAAGACGAATTGTTGATTTCGCAATATTAACAGCATGGTCTGCAATACGTTCTAAATCTGTCGCTGTTTTAATTGAAATGAAAATCCTTCTTAAATCACTTGCTACAGGCTGCTGCTTTGTAATAAGCATAAGCGCAAGGTCATTTATTTCCTCTTCTAAATTATCCATGCGATAATCCCCATCAATGACTTCTAACGCTTTCTCTATATCCCTGTTGTGAAGACCTTCCATAGCAATCAATAAAGCTTCCCTTGCTAACTCACCAAGCTCGATCACCTTTTGCTGTAACGTTTTTAAATCATATTGAAACTGTTCTCTTACCATCGTTTCTTCCCCCTCAATATTATGTGCCATTTTATATAAATCCCCTACCCAGCCTCTTGTATGTTTATTAAGCCTTGAGAAAAGAGAAATATTACTCCCCTATTAGAATGAGGTGAAAGTGAGAAATGCCCTCTGTTAAGAGAGCATTTACTCTTAGCCTTACAGCAATATCAACCAAATCGTCCTGTAATGTAGTCTTCTGTACGCTTATCTGTAGGTGTTGTAAATAACTTGTTCGTATCTGTATATTCCACAACTTCTCCACTTAAGAAGAAAGCGGTTTTATCTGAAATACGTGCTGCTTGTTGCATATTGTGCGTCACGATAACAATACTAAAATCTTTCTTTAATTCCTGAATTAGCTCTTCTACTTTTGATGTTGAAATTGGATCTAGCGCCGACGTTGGCTCATCCATTAAAATTACGTCTGGCTCAATCGCTAAGCAGCGTGCAATACATAGGCGCTGTTGCTGTCCACCAGATAAACCGTATGCATTATCGTGCAAACGATCTTTTAACTCATCCCAAATAGCTGCTCCGCGTAAACTGTTCTCAACGATTTCATCAAGTGTTTTTTTGTCACGAACACCATGTATTTTCGGGCCATATGCTACATTTTCATAAATAGATTTTGGGAATGGATTTGGCTTTTGGAACACCATTCCCACATGCGTACGCAATTCTTCAACCGGATATGACTTTTCGAATATGTTTCGTTCTCTATATTCGATAACGCCCGTAGTTCGAACGATAGGCACTAACTCTACCATACGATTTAGTGTTTTTAAGTACGTTGATTTACCACAACCACTTGGACCGATAATCGCTGTTACTTCATTCTCATGAATACTTAAGTTGATATCTTTTAAAGCGTGGTCTTCTCCGTACCATAAATTTAAATTTTTCGTATCAAATACCACTTTTTTTGGTGCTGTCTCAATCTTTTTCTCGTTTTTCACCTGTACATTTACTACTGTTGCTACCATTTGAATTCCCCTTTCATCCACTTCCAACTTATTTTCGATTTCGTAACCATAAGACAAATATATTTATAAAGAGCAGTAACCCTAGCAAAACAATCATCCCAGCTGCTGCTACATGCTGAAATTCTTCTTGTGGTCTACTCATCCAATTAAAAATTTGAATTGGTAAAACCGTAAATCTATCAAACATACTGAACGGAACATAATTTGCAAAGGCAAGAGCCCCAATGACTAATAATGGTGCTGCCTCACCAATTGCTCTCGATACCGCTAACGTACATCCCGTTACAATCCCTGGTAAAGCTACTGGCAATACAATGTGATACATCGTTTGCCACTTCGTAGCACCTAATCCGTAAGAAGCCTCTAGTAATGAGCTCGGCACAGTTCGAATCGCTTCTTGACTAGCTACAACAACAGTTGGTAAGACGAGTAAACTCATCGTCAGTGCCGCTGCAATTATGCTCTCTCCTAAATGGAGAGCGTATACGAAAATAGTTAACCCGAGTAAACCAAACACAACGGAAGGTACCCCTGCTAATGTTTGATTATTTAATTCAATTAACTTTTTAAAAATGGACTCCTTCGCATAATGCTCTAAATAAAGAGCTGTTCCGACTCCAAATATAAAAGAGACCGGTATAACAATGCTCATAAATAGTATTGTTCCTGACAAAGCAGCAACAATCCCAGCTTCTCTCGGATTACGTGAGGCGAAGTTTGTAAAGAAATCTATTGAAAGATAACTTATACCTTTTTCAAAAATTTGAAAAAGCAATATAAAAAGTATTACTACCGAAAACAAAATTGCTATATAAAACAAACACTTGTAAATCCGATCCTTTAAAAAACGCGATGCCATATTTTCTTGTATTTTTTTATGGTTTAACATTCGCATATTATGTCACCCTCCTAAAACGGCGCATAATATATTGCGAAATGATATTCATAATAAAAGTAAACATAAATAACGTTGCACCTACAGCATACATGCTGTAATAAGTAATCGTTCCGTGCGGAGCATCACCTAAACTCACTTGTACAATATAGGCTGTTAATGTTTGAATAGAATGAGTCGGATCTATCGATACATTAGGTGTTGATCCAGCTGCAATAACAACAATCATCGTTTCACCAATTGCTCGAGAAGCTGCTAATATAATCGCTGCCATTATGCCCGTAAAAGCCGATGGAAACACCACTTGTTTTACCATCTCAAAACGAGTCGCTCCTAGCGCTAATGAGGCTTCTTTAATTCCTTTTTCTACAGCTCTCATCGCATCTTCAGAGAGAGACGCAATCGTCGGGATCATCATGAACCCTATAACAATACCCGGACTAATAGCATTAAAAAACTGCAAATCTGGTATAACGCGTTGTAAAAGTGGCGTGACAACTGTTAACGCGAAAAAACCATATACAATTGTCGGGATGCCTGCTAGTAGCTCTAACAACGGTTTTAATATTTTCCGAGCGCCATTCGAAGCGTATTCGCTTAAAAACACGGCACAACCTAAACCAATAGGAATTGCTACGAACATGGCAATTGCTGTTACAAGGATTGTTCCACATATAAGTGGTAATATACCGAATTTCGGATCTTCAAAAAAAGGTAACCATTCTTTCTCTGTCAAAAAAGAATACAATGATATCTTTTGAAAAAACATGATTGTTTCATTTGCCAACGTAATAATAATTCCAAGTGTCGTTACAATGGACACGCTAGCAATGACTTTTAGTATTAACGGAACAATTCGATTGATTCGCTGCGTTTTTTTTCTTCTATTTGTATTTCTCCCAATCAAATGTTGTACAGAAAATGTAATTTGACTTTTGTCATTATGAGCCAAAGATGAAAACCCCTTTCCACCCTGACATTACCTTTTTATTTCTGTTAACATTCGCAGCTGTTCATTATATTTTTCTTTTGGTAATTTTACATATCCGACCTCTTCAGCAAGGCTTCCAACATGCTTAATCATAAACTCAACATAATTTGCTACATTAATTTTATTTCTGATAGATGCATGATTCACATACGTAAATAGCGGCCTAGATAATGGCTTATACGTACCCGATTGAATGGTCTCTTTCGTTGGAAATACACCATCCACCTGTATTGCTTTTACCTTATCTCGATTGGCCATATAATAAGCATATCCTACAAAAGCAATGGCATTTTTATCATTCATTACCCCTTGCATAATAACTTGATCGTCTTCAGACAAAGAAACCGTTTTTACAAGGCGATTATTTTGTAAGACAACATTTTGGAAATAATCATAAGTACCAGAGTCTACGCCTGGCGCATAAAATTCAACTTGTTCACGTGGCCATGATGAATGAATTTGTGACCATCGTTTCAATCTTCCATTTTCACTCCATAATAGACGTAACTCGTCTATCGTCATATTGTTTATCCACGTATTTTGACGATTCACAACAATCGTTAGACCATCATAAGCAACCTCAAATGGTGTAAATTGAATGGAGTTTTTCTGCATTGCATTTTCTTCTACCGGTTTCATCAATCTCGAAGCATTGTTTATATCTACTTCTCCTTTACTGAAACGATTAAATCCTCCTCCTGTCCCAGAAATACTAATAGAAATTTTCACGTTTGGATGGGCCTTTGTATATTCCTCTGCCACTGCCTCTATAATAGGAAAAACCGTTGAGGATCCATCAACTCTCACTTCTCCCATTTCATTTGTAGCGAATGCAGTAGACATATTAAAACAAAGGAAACATGTCGATAATGTCCAAACTTTAATCGATGCGCTCATCCATTTCACGTGTTCTTCCTCCTAGAAGTAACCGGAAATAACAGGATTACAGATATAAGAATACTGCTAAACTATTAATTCGGTTTTAATTGTTTGTAAAAGTTTTGTAAAGTTCCACAAAAACAACTGTATACACAAACTTAATTGTCAATTTTGTACTTTAGATGCAGAAAATTTTCTAATCATCCATAAAGTGAAACTTTAATCAGTGGGGGTTTTGTTCATCCCCCACTGATTATTAGCCCTCACCAATCGGGCAGCATGGCTCCCCCCTAACTTCTTTGCTCCAGCTGAATTTTGAGGTGGGAGTTTTACTGCCCTCAAATAGCGGGATAAAACTGCTATCACCTATCACACAAGACAAACTTAGAGCGTATGCACTCATCTTGTTATGTTCATCGTTTTTGAAACTACATGTTTTTTTCAACATTTTACGCTTGTCCACATTTACTAAACCATATGCATAAAGCATAAAAAAAAGCACACTATCTTTTCAGATAGTGTGCTTTTTTTACAACTTTTTTATTCATCATCTTGTGCATTACTTTTTTTCTCTTTTTCATCTTTTGGAGCTTCACCAGTTAATGCTTGTTTTTTCAAATCAAAGTAAGCGTCCATTATTTCACGACCAATATATCCATTAATCCCTGTTTTATCATCATGTACCCATGGCACAACAACAGAAAATGCTACTTCTGGATCTTCAAGTGGCGCATAACCTACTAATGTTAAGTTATATGTTTCTTTACGCTCACCTTTTGCATTTCTACCAATCTCTTTATCTCCGCCATATACAGTTTGAGCTGTACCTGTTTTCCCAGCTGCTTTATATGGTGCACCTGCAAAGTATTTTGTAGCTGTACCACCTGTATCGTTAAACACTTGTCTAAATCCTTCTTGAACACGTTTAATTTGTGATTCAGGCATATCAACACGATTTAATACTTTCGGTTCCATGGATTGAACAACTTTTCCAACTTCCTCGGGCTTCGCCGATGGCTGACGAATTTCCTTTACAACTTGAGGTTGCATACGATATCCACCATTTGCAATCGTCGAAATATATTGCGCTAATTGAAGCGGTGTATACGTATCATACTGTCCGATTGATAAATCTAATAAGAAACCTGGTATCTGATCTGTTCTACCTCTTTGTCCAGCCGTTTCATTCGGTAAATCAATGCCAGTTTTTACACCAAGTCCAAATTGACCGAAATAGTAACGCATAGTATCATATGATTTTTGTGGTATATCTAACGTACCGCCTCGCACATATGGAACCCCAGCGATATTCATCGCTGTTTTAAACATATAAACGTTTGAAGACATTTTTAACGCTGTCAGGTCATTAATGTATCCCATCGTTTTCCATGATGATTTTGTTTGTGTACCTTTTAATTTAATTGGTTCATCTAACTGTACAGATCCAGGTTGAATCGCGCCAGTTTGATATCCCGTAAGTACTGTCGCACCTTTTACAGTTGAACCCATCGGATAAGAACTCGTCATCGTTCCTAATGCAAAATCTTCTACTTTCGTTTCGCCGTCTTTATCCACTAATTGTTTCCCCGCCATAGATAAAACTTCACCATTTTTCGGGTTCATCATTACAACGAATGCACGGTCTAAAAGAGGTTCGCTCCCTTTAAATCTCATTAAGTTTTTCGTAAGAATTTCTTCTACGCGCTTTTGTAATTCCATATCGATTGTTAAATTCAGATCGTTACCTCGTTGTCCTTGTGACACATTAATAGTTTCTAAAATATTACCATCTTTATCTGTAACATTTCTAACTTCAGCTTTTGTGCCGTGTAAACTATCTTCGTACTGTTGCTCAAGGTAACTTTTTCCTACGCGATCATTACGATTATAATCACGAACAAGATAGTAATCTAATCTTTCTCTCGGCAGCCCTTCATCAGAAGAAGTTACACCACCAAGTACACTTCGGAACATATCGTCATACTTATATTTTCGCTCCCAGTCAACATTTGTATCTACACCTGGTAATTTCGCTAAATTTTCACTAATAATCGCGTATTCTTCCGGTGTTGCATTTTTTTTAACGATTTGCGGCGTCATTGCATATCCGCTTTCCATCTTACTTTTGATCGCCAATATTTCTAAATCTTTTGCTGACAGTTGATTAATCTCTTCTTCTGTTACACGATTTCGTTGACGTTCATCCAGTTCTTTATCGTCAATTTTATTTGTTTTAAGCTCTTCACGATCTTTTTTTGTGATTTTTGTTTCTGCTTCTTCTTTATGTAAAGCAAGCCAATAATCTTTTTTATCGCGATCTGTTAACTTATCTGTTGGGACTTCAATTAAATCTGCTAACTTTTTCGCCGTTTCTAAGCGATCTGCTGCAGTTGATCCCTTCATTTTTGTAAATGTAATTGTACGAATAGGCTCATTATCTACGACTGCTTCTCCATTACGATCAAATATTTTCCCGCGTGGTACAGGATTACTTATCGTTGAATTTTCTTTTTTCTCAACTTCATTTTTATATTCCTCGCCACGAACAATTTGTACGTATCCAAGCCTTACAATAACCGCGGAGAACATTAAAAACACGCAAAAAAACAACACGTTTAACCGAAAGGGAACGTGGGTTTTTGTCTTTGTCTGGTTCTTTTTCTGCTTCTTGCTCATACAAACCCCCTCTACCAACAGCTATGTAATGTGAAAGGGACACCTTCATACAGGTGCCCTCACTGCTGTCTTACATCTTTTTCTATTCTAGCATAAAACAAACGATAAGTTAACCTTCTGGTTCAGTTTGATTCTGCGTGGTTCCTTGCGCTACAACGCTGGTTTTGTTCACATTCCCCTCATCATATTTGACATTTTTAACTGCAAAATAAATAAGAAAATGTCCAGCTCCTAAAATACATAGTAAGAAAGGTAAACTTTTTTCAGGAGGAAAGAATATGACAGCACATAAAAAACTTAAAATGGAACAAATTCTTCCGGCATTTAACCATAATTCCCTGACAACTACATATTCTACACGCCATTCTCTCGCCTGTTTTGCTCTACCAATTACATCGTATGTCATGGATCCGTACGGAACGAGTAAAATGGGATATGCAACCGCAATACATGCTGCATAAATAAGTAATTTCGTATATGTAACATTGAAAATAACTAAAAATACGACCGCATATAAAATAATGCCACCAAGTAAAATTGCTTTTTTTCGCCATTCTTTCTTTAACAGACGAGTAACTAAATAATAGCATACAAATGATACTGCAGAATTCACTAAACTATACTTCCCTAGTGCTAACTCGCTACCAGATGCTAAATAGACGTATACCGAAATAACGAAAATAAACGTTCCCTCTCTCAAGCCTTGGAAGAAATGAGCACGCGTAATTCTTCCCCAGTTTTCATCAACTTGCCGCTCTTTCAATACTTGCACAATTTCATAGCGTCCTTCACATTCCCTCTTCGATAAAAAAAAGCTTAGAACGACTGCAACCGCAAATAGCATTAACGAGAGGAAGAAAACGACAGTATAACCGCTCCATTTTTCCATACGTGAAATTGTATATCCTGCAGCTATCGGTCCAATCATTCCAGAGAAAGATGTAAGAAGTCCGAGAAAACCGTTAAAAAAATCTCTTGTTTCTGGTTCTGTAATCTCAAATGTCAACAAGTTAAAAGCGAGCCAATAGAAACCATAACCAACTCCTAAAAGGGCTCCCATTAGTAAAATATAGTGAGATGCACTTTTTCCCGCTACTAAAACGACGATAAAAAAAACAGCTAACGTGCCTACACCGATTCGCAATAAAATCGAGCGATCAATACGTTTCGCTAATTTCCCGCCCACAAGAAATGTTAGAGGCTGCAATACAACGCTGGCCAAATTATACAAGCCCAGATTTACATAATTTTGTGTTTGCTTCCATAAATAAATGTTTACAAACGTATTCGATAAAGAAATTGCGAGCGTGTATAAACCTCCTATAACGAGCAATAATACTAAATCCCGATTCACTTCAACATCACCAATTACATGTTTCCACTTCATACACAACTCTCCTTTACTTCATGTTCTAGTCTTCCAAAGACAAGCTCAATTATGTAAAAGGAGAGCATAGAAAAAAGCTAGGAGAAAACTCCTAGCTTTTTTCTAGCTGTATTAACTTCAATTATTTTGCTTCTTGGTAAAGTTTTTCAGCAACGTTCCAATCTACAACGTTCCAGAATGCACCGATGTAGTCAGGACGACGATTTTGGTAATTTAAGTAGTAAGCATGCTCCCAAACATCTAAACCGATAACTGGAGTTTTACCTTCAGTTAGAGGAGAATCTTGGTTTGGAGTGCTTGTTACTTCTAACTCACCATTGTTTACTACTAACCAAGCCCAACCAGAACCGAAGCGAGTTGCGCCAGCTTTTGCGAATTCTGCTTTGAATGCATCGAAGCTACCGAATTTCGCTTCAATCGCAGTTGCAAGTTCGCCTACTGGTTGTCCCCCGCCGTTTGGAGATAGGATTGTCCAGAAGAATGTATGGTTAGCATGTCCGCCACCATTGTTACGTACTGCTGTACGGATTGCTTCAGGTACTTCGTTTAAGTTTGCAACTAATTCTTCAACGCTTTTGTCTGCTAATTCTGCATGACCTTCTAAAGCAGCGTTTAAGTTTGTAATATACGTGTTGTGATGTTTTGTATGATGGATGTTCATTGTTTCTTTATCAAAGTGAGGTTCTAAAGCATCATACGCATAAGGTAAATTTGGTAATTCGTGTTTTGCCATTGTTATATTCCTCCCGGTTTATGTATTGTCACTACATATGTGACCTACAACTTCATTCTACCCTAATTGCCATAGGGTGCAAACAAATAAATCGCTTTGTCTTGCTATCATTAAAGTAGCAAAATTCCCACTTCTTTTCAATTAAAATGCTCATATATTCCGAAAAAAAGCTTCCTTCTACAAGGAAGCTTCCTGCTGACATAATAAACATATGAAATGGATATGGACCCTGTAGGACTCGAACCTACGACCGGACGGTTATGAGCCGTCTGCTCTAACCAACTGAGCTAAGGGTCCACGATTATGTATGTACCATTAAAAACAACTACATTCCCATCGGATATATCGTTTGAAAAATGTAAGATAAATTTACCATATACAAAAGAAAAGTGTCAATTGTATTTTTCTCTACTAAAAGAAGTAAATTAATAAAAAGAAATTTAGTCCTTTCTACTATATGTAAATATAATATATCTTGAGCTTCTCTAGATTCGTACGTTACAATGATTTTACACATACATAAAGGAAGTGAATCTATGTCCATTTTTACACAGCTAGCAAAAAGCGTATATTCGCCTAAAGATATGGCGCTTTTCCGTTTTCAAAAAATCGGTAAAACCATTTTGTATATTATGCTTCTTTGCCTAATCACTACTATTCCAAGAACTTTCTTGTACGGTAGCGTTATTCAAGATGGTGTTAACATGGTAAATAAAGTAATCGAAAAAGATTTACCTGATTTTAAAATTGAAAATGGTGAGCTAACAGCTGATATTGATCAACCTATCGAAAAAGAAGATGGAAATGCCCTTTTCGTATTTGATCCAAATTCAACAGACTTAGAAAAATATCAAAATAAAACAGGTTTATTTGTTTTAAAAGATAAAGTAGTCTCCATGGGGAATGGTCAAACACAAACATACTCCTATAATGACTTATTAGGCGCATCTCTTGAGAAAAAGGATTTACAAGATTTCATTTCGTTATTTGACAGTATTTATCCAATCTTATTATTCGTTATTGGGTTCTTACTGTACTTGTTCCAATTATTTATTACCTTTGTAGGAGTTACATTGCTTGCCTTCATCGGTTCTGCGATGAGCGGTCAACGCAAATTATCTTATAAACAAGTTTGGACATTAACTGCTTACAGCTACACAATTCCAACAATCTTCTTTATGATTATGGATTTATTCAAAATAAACGTACCTGGCGCAACATTCATTTACATTGCAGTTGTTTTAATCGTTCTATACTTAACAATTAAAGAAGTTCCAAAACCGAAAGAAAAACAAGAACTATAAAAAAATGCCTAAATAGGCATTTTTTTTTTGGACAAGCATATATTCCTAGCAAAGGAGTGAAGGATATGAAGAGATTAGGTGTACTCTTATTGGTGCTTGTCCTCGGTTATATATTTTATTACGACATAAAAATCGGTACTTTACCGATGTTAAGTTCATACAAAAAAACCTCTGCTGCCCAAACGATAAAACAAGAAAATACAGATACAAAACAAAATAAAGAGAAAGAAGCAGAAAAAGAAACGGATACAGCTTATAAAGCAATCGAAGTAAAAACTGGCGATACAGTTCTTTCTATTACAGAAGCGATTAATAAGAAAAAAATTCCTTCTATTGAAAAAGTAATTGATGATTTTAAGCAATTAAATAAAAATACATCTGCTACAAAAATCCAAGTTGGAAAGTCTTATAAATTCCCGTTATATCAATAAGCAATCACTTAATCCTTGTCAATTACATAAAGGCGCTGATACAATAGTAAAAGTGAAACCGAGTACTTTGGTTTCCATAGCCCTTTCTCACACATACTATCATTGATGTAAGGGACTAAAATAAGAAACTTCTTTTATAAGGAGAGCGATCAATTCGTGAATGAAATGACTCAACGTACAAAAACACGTCCAGTTAAAGTCGGTAATTTAACAATTGGCGGTAACAATGAATTAATTATACAAAGTATGACGACAACAAAAACACATGATGTTGAGGCTACAGTTGCTGAAATTAAACGTTTAGAAGAAGCTGGCTGTCAAGTTGTTCGTGTTGCTGTTCCAGACGAACGCGCAGCAAATGCTATTGCTGATATTAAAAAACAAATCAACATTCCACTTGTTGCTGATATTCATTTTGATTATCGCCTTGCTTTAAAAGCAATCGAAGGCGGCATTGATAAAGTACGTATCAATCCAGGTAACATTGGACGTCGCCATAAAGTAGAAGCTGTTGTAAATGCAGCGAAAGAGCGTGGCATTCCAATCCGTATCGGTGTAAATGCCGGTTCATTAGAACGTCATATTTTAGAAAAGTATGGATATCCAACTGCTGATGGTATGGTCGAGAGCGCACTGCACCATATTAAAATTTTAGAGGACTTAGATTTCCACGATATTATCGTATCAATGAAAGCCTCTGATGTTAACTTAGCAATTGAAGCATACGAAAAAGCTGCTCGCGCTTTTGATTATCCATTACATTTAGGTATTACAGAATCAGGAACATTGTTTGCTGGAACTGTAAAAAGCGCCGCTGGTCTTGGAGCAATTTTAAGTAAAGGTATCGGAAATACACTTCGTATTTCTTTAAGTGCTGATCCAGTTGAAGAAGTAAAGGTTGCACGTGAACTATTAAAGTCATTCGGTCTTGCATCTAATGCCGCAACACTTATTTCTTGTCCAACTTGTGGTCGTATTGAAATCGACCTAATTAGCATTGCTAATGAAGTCGAAGAATACATCTCTACACTTAAAGTTCCAATTAAGGTTGCAGTACTCGGCTGCGCCGTAAACGGTCCTGGTGAAGCTCGTGAAGCTGACATCGGTATTGCTGGTGCACGCGGAGAAGGTTTATTATTCCGTAAAGGGCAAGTCGTTCGTAAAGTACCAGAAGAAACAATGGTAGAAGAACTGAAAAAAGAAATTGATGTAATCGCTGCTGAAATGGCTGCCGAACGAGAAAAAGAAAAAGAAAAACAAGAACAATAAAAAAAGGTTGCCCACAATTTTTGTGAGCAACCTTTTTTACATTTAAATTAAAAACTCGTCAGTTATATAACCGACGAGTTCTCTTATTTTGCACATTTTGGACAACGACCATATATTTCGAACTTATGTCCCGTTACCTCATAACCTTTAAAATCTTTATTCATAAAATCCATTGGGCAAGAAGTGATTTCTTTCGTACCACCACAATCTAAACAAATGAAATGATGATGATGTTCCATAATAGAGCACATAAAACGAAAATGTTTTTCACCATTTAATTCCGTTTGCTCTAAAACACCAATTTCAGCAAAAACCGTTAAGTTACGATAAATCGTATCGAAACTAAGTCCTGGATAATCATCCTTCATATGTTCTAAAACATCTTTTGCGGTTAAATAACGATTATGCGCCGCAAATAATCTTAGCATCTCTTCCCTTTTCCCCGTATGTTTATATCCTTTTTCCTTCATTAGGCGTAAAGCTTCTGTTAGATTCATACCTATCCCTACTTTATGCAGTTTTTTTCTTCTTCCATAAAATCGCACCGATTAAAATAAGAACCGCTATCATAACAATTGTACCACCTGGTGCTAGATCAAGTTGATACGAAGCAAACATTCCACCAATTACTGCAATTTCACCAAATAAAATGGAAAAGAAAATTGTTTGTTTAAATCCTTTTGCAATACGAATACTTGCTGCAACTGGTAACGTCATTAAAGATGATACGAGAAGAACACCTACAACACGCATTGATACCGCAATTACAAGAGCAACTAATATAATGAAAATAAAGTGAATCCACTTTGCACTCAAACCGGTTGATACAGCGTATTCCTCATCAAATGATAGTAAAAACAACTCTTTGTATAATAAAACAATCGTTATAATAACTACAATTGCTACTATACCAATAATAATTAAATCTGCACTTGTCACAGCACTTACACTACCAAATAAATAACTAAATAAATCCGTATTAAATCCATTAGCAAGTGAAATGAAGATAACTCCAATCCCCATCCCTGCTGAAAGTATAATCGGAATTGCTAACTCTTGATAATGTTTATATACAGTACGTAATTTTTCAATTAGCAATGCTCCACCGATTGAAAAAAACATTCCCATATATAAAGGGTTTAAAAACCCTCCAGTAAAGATTGTCTTTTCAAGTAATAAACTGGCTGCAATTCCTGATAACGTCACATGACTTAATGCATCCGCAATAAGCGACATGCGGCGAATTACAACGAACACGCCGATAAGTGGTCCGACAAGCCCAATTAAAACACCAGCGTATAAAGAATTACGTAAAAAATCATATTGTAAAAAATCCTGTATCATTATATCCTCCCGTGATGCCCATGTTCATGTTCTAAGCGATGAACATGATGCCCATATAAAATCGACATTTCTGCATCTTCTAACTCTCGGAATTTCTCTACATTCCCATGGAAATGTAGATGCTGATTTAAACATGCAACATGCGTCACCTTCTCTGTTACAGCACCCATATCGTGCGTAACAAGAATTAACGTGATCCCTAGCCTTTTGTTTAAATCCTCTAGTATCTCATAGAAGCTTTCCACATTTTTCACATCGATTCCAACAGTAGGTTCGTCCAAAATAAGCAATTCCGGATTACTTACAAGTGCACGAGCAATAAATACACGCTGTTGTTGTCCACCAGAAAGTTCTCCAATGTTGCGACCTTGAAACTCACTCATACCTACATCAGCAATCGCTTTTTCTACTTTCGCATTATCGTCTTTCGTAAAAAAGCGAAAAAGCCCCTTTTTCGAAACGAGCCCCATTGAAACAACTTCAAAAACAGTTGCTGGGAAACCTGAGTTAAAACTACTTGCCTTTTGGGATACATAACCAACTTTATTCCACTCTTTAAATTTCTTACTATCAATGCCAAACAATCTAATACTTCCTTGCTTTGGTTTTAAAACACCCAATAAACATTTAAGTAAAGTCGATTTCCCTGAACCATTTGGTCCAACTAAACCTAAAAAAGCTCCCTTCGGAACTTGCAAATTAATATCTTCTAACACGTTGCGATCTTCATATCGAAACGTTAATCCTTCTATTTCCAATATATTATTCATATCATCTCACCTATTTTAATTCAGAATGATTCCGATTTATCTCTATTTGAATTATAGTACAGCTTATTATAGTTGTAAACCAATCTGCCTAAAATATATTCTTTATTTCAAGAAACCTTATTATTATAACAAAAAGCAGAGAAGAATTCTCTGCTTTCAAAAGATATTACAATTAACTTTTTAGTGAATTGCTGATTTAAACTTACCACCATTTGTCTCTTGTGTATTCATAATCGTAACAAATGCGTTTTCATCAATTTCATGCACAATTGATTTTAACTTCGTCACTTCCAGACGTGTTACAACTGCATAAATAACTTCTTTTTCTTTATCTGTATAGCCACCTTTAGCAACAAGTTTTGTTGTTCCACGACCAAGGCGGTGTAAAATTGCATTTGATACTTCCTCATATTGATCCGATACGATTAAAACTGCTTTCGTTTCGTCTAATCCTTGAATTACCGTATCAATTGTTTTGAATGCGATATAGTACGTCATAACAGAATACATCGCTTGTTCAACACCAAAAACAAATGCTGCCCATGCAAAAATGAATAAGTTCACAAACATTACGAATTCACCAACAGAAAATGGTAATTTCTTTGTTAATAGAATTCCCATAATCTCCGTCCCGTCTAACGATCCACCATGACGAATAACAAGTCCTACACCAATCCCTAAAATAAGACCGCCGAAAACTGTTGCTAAAATCGGCTCTGTTGTAAATGGCGGGATAGCGTGCAACGTTGATTCAATAAATGCTAAAGCTACAATTCCAAATGCTGAAGATAACATGAATGTTTTTCCAATTTGCTTATATCCGGAGTACATAAAAGGAATGTTGAGGATAACAACTAAAGTAGAAAAACTTAACCACCAAATATTAGGAGTAAGATAATCTAATATAAGAGAAATACCAATAATTCCACCATCAATAATTTTATTTGGCATTAAAAATAGTTCAATCGCTACCGCCGCACACGCTGCCCCAAAGACAATCATAACTAAACGATATACAAGATGAATAACACTTTCTTTTCGATGTTGCTTTTTCTCCATAAGTCCTCCTTATACTCTTTATCTATAGTTTCGTTCTTATATTATAACATAAGCTTCTTTTCCCCATTGAAAAAATGCACCTTGATACGAATATGTACAAGCTATGCTTACATATATTTCGATAGAAGAACGTGTGAAGGAGGACAACACGATGAACCTCATTAAACAAATTGTGAACAAAAAATTAAATCATATTTCTACAAAAGAGTTATTGAAATATAGTAAAGAATATGAAGTTTCAATTACGACTGCGCAAGCTGATCAAATTGTTTTACTTATGAAGGGAAAAAATATTAACATTTACGACAATAACGAACGACTAGAGCTCTTAAAACAAATAGCAAAAGTAACCTCCCCTGCTACTGCCCAACAAGTAAATACTTTATTTCAACAACTACTAAAATAAGGAGGGGAAAATCCCCTCCTTATTGCGCTTTAATTTTTTCAAGAATTCCTTCATCAAAAGTACCATTTTTCAGCATTTCAATTTCTAATTTATATGGTGGCTTCTTATCTTTTTTATCTTCACCTACATACGGCGTTTCAAGAATTTTTGGTACGTGCGTAAGTTGTGGGTGATGCACAATGTGATGCAATGCCTTATAGCCAATATGACCAAAACCAATATTCTCATGACGGTCTTTTCCAGCTCCGCGTACATTTTTGCTATCGTTAATATGAAGTACTTGTAAACGATTTATCCCAACAATTTTATCAAATTCGTTTAACACACCGTCAAAATCATTTACAAGGTCATAACCTGCATCATGCGTATGACACGTATCAAAACATACAGATAGTTTTTCATTATATTTCACACCATCAATAATTTTCGCAATTTCTTCAAAACTACGACCGCATTCTGTTCCCTTTCCTGCCATCGTTTCTAGCGCAATATTAACCGTCTGTTCTGGCGTTATTACTTCATTAAGCCCTTTAATAATTTGTTGAATACCAGCATCTGCTCCTGCACCAACGTGAGCTCCTGGGTGAAGAACAATTTGTGTTGCTACCCCTAACGCTGCCGTTCTTTCAATTTCCATACGCAGAAAATCAACACCTAATTGGAACGTCTCAGGTTTCGTCGTATTCCCAACATTAATAATATACGGAGCATGGACGATAATTTCCTCAATACCGTTTAGTTCCATATGTTTTCTTCCTGCTTCTATATTCAATTCTTCAATTGGTTTTCTTCGTGTATTTTGTGGCGCACCTGTATAAATCATAAACGTTGTTGCACCGTATGAAACAGCCTCTTCACTTGCTGCTAATAACATCTTCTTACCACTCATTGAAACATGAGATCCTATCTTTAACATACAATCACCTCTTCAATATACAATAGATATAATGATAGCATAATTTGTAGAAATATGTAGCGAATTGTTTGTTCACACAAAAGGCACTACATAAATTAAACTGACTATTTAAACAGTCTGCACTCTATACTTAAATTAACCCAATAAAGTGAAGCTTTAGTCAACGTTTTTTCTACCCCTCACTAATTATTAGTCTGCATTAATCGACTTTCTCTCAAGTAGTGAGATAAAAAAAAATAAGGGAAATCCCTTATCTTTTTTTATTGCTATATTTTTTCTTCACTTTGTCACGTTCTGTTGCAAGTTTTCGTTTATAGTTTGGTTTTACTTTTTTCGGCTTTTTAACAACTTTTGTTGCCATAACATCTAGTCCATCATTTGGTTTTTTACGGCTCTTACGACGACGACGGTCACCTAAATCCGCCCATTCATCTCCGCGTAAATCTACATGCTTAAACTCGATATGACGTTGTTTTTCCAAACTATCTAACGCTTCTTCATTTGCTGGATCATAAATCGTTACCGCAATACCTGAATGACCCGCACGTGCAGTTCTTCCAACGCGGTGAACGAAGAAGTCTAAATCTGATGGAAGTTCATAGTTAATAACATGGCTAATTCCTTCAATATCAATACCGCGTGCCGCCAAATCTGTTGCGACAATGTATTGGAACTCTAAATCACGAACTTGTTTCATCATTTTTCTACGATCACGTGGTGATAAATCACCGTGTATACGTCCTACTTTTAACCCACGTTCTGCTAATCCATCGGCTACTTCGTCAGCCTTCTTCTTTGTGTTTGTAAAGACAATTGCTAAATATGGTTTAAATTGAAGTAGCATATTTTTCACTAATTCAGTTTTATTACGGTGTCTTGAAGGCACAAGGTAATGATCAATATTTCCTGCTGCAACTTGCTTCGGATTAATATGAATATGTTCTGGATTCTCCATATATTTCTTCAAAAATGGTTTTAATTTTTGAGGAATTGTTGCAGAGAAAACTAACATTTGCAGATTTTTAGGCATACGTGCCGCAATTTTATCTACATCTTGAATGAATCCCATATCAAGCATTAAGTCCGCTTCATCGACAATAATAGTATCCGCTTTATAAACAAATAGCGCCTTTTCTTCTACTAAGTCTTTAATACGTCCTGGCGTTCCAACTACAATATGAGGTTGTTTTTTCAACTTTTCAATTGATCGTTGTTTATCAGTTCCACCAATTAAACAGCGTGCTGTAATCATTTGATCTTCTGCACAGAACTTTGTTAGTTTCACAATTTCTTCGTAAATTTGTTGTGCTAACTCACGAGTAGGCGCTGTAATAACAAGTTGTACTTCTTCACGACTTGCATCAATTCTGTTTAATGTAGGAAGTAAGTATGCATGTGTTTTCCCAGAACCAGTTTGGGATTGTCCAATTATACTCACACCTTTTTTCACGACCGGGAAAATTTTCTTTTGAATTCCTGTTGGCTCTGTAAAGCGTAGTTCACGAACTGCATCTATTAAAAATGGTTTAAAATCATACTGTGTAAAAGTTTGTAGTGTCATAAGTTACACCTTCTTTCTAAAATTTCTACTGCGCACAAATCAGTCAAGTCTACATTATATCGAAATCTACAAGTAAAATCCATCTTTAGTTTAGGTTTTTATCTCAAAAACTAACCTTCTTTCCTTCCATTGCATATTGTATGTGTATATACCTAACTGAAGAAAGGAGGATTTCTCATATGTATCCGAAATCCCCAATAGGGCAAATGCATCCTAATCAAGGACATCATTCTTATACACCATACCCAATTCCACAACTACCACCGATGGCACAAAAAAAGAAAAGTTTTCTTTCTAAACTCTTTAAAAAACACGATCCTACGGAGCCTTTCATGCAAATGGTCCCTCCCTATCGGCAAACAGATGGGCCACCGATGATGTACCAGCAACCGCAATACCAACAGCAATACTCACAGCAATATCAACCGTATATGCAGCAACATCCTCAACAAATGATACCACCTCAAATGTATGAATCCAATGACACGCGCGGCGTCGCAACAACTGCAGCTGCGGCAACATCTAGCAGCGGCATCGGAAGCTTTCTTTCGAATCTAATTTCGAATCCAACTAATATGATAAATAATATCGAAAAAGTATCCCAAGTTGTTCAATCTGTAGGACCTGTCGTCGAGCAATACGGTCCAATTATGCGTAGTCTACCAAATATCGTCAAAATCCTCACCTCTGGAAAAAGCACGGAGGAAAAACAAATTGAAGACCAACCTAGAGAAGTTGAAGTAGCCACTCCAACTCCTCCACCAAAAAAGAGAAAAAGAAAAAAAATTGTGATTGAACCCATAATAGAAAAAGAATTACCAGAAGAGCCTGTTCAACAAATAGCAACAAAACCAAAACTATATGTGTAACAATCCTTTGTTTTCTATCTCCTCCTCCTTTATAATGTAATGGACTATGCACAAAAGTATCCCTTGTTTAGAAGGAGAGGATTACTCACATGAAGATTGTTAAAATTTCCCCTCGTGGTTATTGCTACGGCGTTGTTGACGCGATGGTTATTGCACGTAACGCCGCATTAGATAAATCATTACCGAGACCCATTTATATTTTAGGTATGATTGTTCACAATAAGCATGTAACAGATGCTTTCGAAGAGGATGGCATCATTACATTAGACGGTCCAAGTCGATTAGAAATTTTAGATAAAATCGATTCTGGTACTGTTATTTTCACTGCACACGGTGTTTCTCCAGAAGTTAAACAACGTGCAAAAGCAAAAGGTTTAACGACAATTGATGCAACTTGCCCAGATGTTACAAAAACACATGACCTTATTGAAGCAAAGAAAGCTGAAGGATACCATGTCATTTATATCGGCAAAAAAAATCATCCAGAACCAGAAGGCGCAGTTGGTATTGCACCTGATATCGTTCATCTTATCGAAAGAGCTGACGATTTAAAAACATTAGAAATCCCAACGGATAAAATTTTAGTTACGAATCAAACGACAATGAGTCAATGGGATGTTCAACATTTAATGGAGGACATTCAGAAAAAATTCCCAACAGCAGAATTCCACAAGGAAATTTGTTTAGCAACTCAAGTTCGCCAAGAAGCTGTTGCTAAACAAGCTGATGTTGCAGATTTAACAATTGTTGTCGGCGATCCGAAAAGTAACAACTCAAACCGTTTAGCACAAGTATCACAAGAAATCGCTGGTACGAAAGCATACCGCGTTGCAGACGTAAGTGAAATCCAATTAGAGTGGCTACAAGGTATCGAAAACGTTGCAGTTACAGCGGGTGCTTCTACTCCAACGCCAATCACAAAAGAAGTTATTGCTTTCTTAGACCAATATGACCCGATGAATCCAGCTACATGGGATAGAACTCGAAATGTACCACTTCAAAAGATATTGCCACGTGTAAAAGTAAAAAAACAACAATAACAAAAAACCGTTGCCTACATGAGCAACGGTTTTTATTTTTCTTATACAAACGTGAATGGATCTGTATGTAACTGCGAAGCATGAATTTGTACATTGAATTTCTTTGCATCTACTTTTTCTTGCAATTGTTTTTGTACACCTTGCTTCATTACTTTTTCAACGTTATGCCCTGGATCGACTATATTTAAACCAAGCATCATCGCATCATGAGCAACATGATAATACATATCACCTGTTACATATACATCTGCCCCTTTAAATTTCGCTTGGTTTATATATTTATTACCGTCACCACCAAGTACAGCTACTTTACGCACTTTATCATCTAACTTTCCAACAACTCTTGCACCCTTCACATGTAATGATTGTTTCACATGCTCAGCAAACTGACCAAGTGTCATTTCCTCTTGTAAATACCCTATTTTACCAAGACCTAAAGTTTCCCCTTTATTATCAAGCGGATATACATCATATGCCACTTCTTCATATGGGTGGGCTGCCAACATCGCTTTAATAACTTTTCTTTGTAATGAAGCTGGAACAATCGTTTCGACACGTACCTCTTCCACACGTTCTAACTGTCCAGTTTCTCCGATATAAGGGTTTGTACCTTCTTTAGGGATAAACGTACCTACCCCTTCGCTACCGAACGTACAGTGGCTATAATTACCGATATGACCTGCATCCGCATCTCCAAGAGCTTTGCGCACTTCTTCTGCATGGGTTACTGGAACAAATACAACAATTTTTTTCATTTCTTCTGCATATGTAGGAGCTAATACTTCTGTATTTTGTAACCCTAACGCATCAGCAAGTAAATCATTTACCCCGCCCTTAGCAATATCTACATTTGTATGCGCTGCATACACCGCAATATCATTTTTAATACACGTTTCAATAATTCTTCCGTACACCTTATCCGTATGAATCGCTTTTAATGGATTAAAGATTAAAGGATGGTGCGCTATAATGATATTCGCTCCTAATTGGATCGCCTCGTTCACAACTTCCTCAGTTACATCTAACGCGATTAATACGTGCTGCACAGGTTTATTAAGCGCTCCAATCTGTAAGCCAACCTTATCCCCTTCCATCGCTAAATGCTTCGGATACATACCTTCAAACAAAGAAATAATTTCATGGCCATTCGGAATTTTACTCATGATAAAACCTCTCCTATCATTTTCATTTTCGCATCTATTTCTGCACGCTTCGCTTTTGTCTCTTCAGACTCTGCTGCACGCTCTAACTGTTTTAAAATATTTTGGAAGTTTTTCAATTCTCCTTCCCACTTTTCAACAAAAGCTTCACTTTTTTCTTTTATTAGAAATGGACCCATAAACAATTCAGCTTGTTTATTTTCAGAGTAAGGTACTGCTGTATCTCCTCGCTCTCCGACTAAAATCTCGTAAATCTTTCCGTCTTCTATTACAATTTTCTCACGGATAAGCTCCCATCCATTTTCAATAAACCATTCACGAATATGGTGTGCTGCAATATTCGGCTGTAAGATTAAACGTGTTACACCTTCTAATTTTTCTTTACCACTTTCTAAAATGTCACGAATTAACGCTCCACCCATACCAGCAATCGTAATAACATCTACTTCTCCTGGTGTAATAACAGCTAATCCATTCCCTTTACGAACGTCTACTTTATCTTGTAAGCCACTTTCAGCTACAGTTGCTTGTGCAGAGCGAAACGGTCCATCTACAACCTCTCCTGCAACTGCTTTTGTAGCAATATTATTTATAATTGTATAACACGGTAAATACGCATGATCCGATCCAATATCAGCTACTGTAGAGCCTACCGGAATCTCCCTCACAACTTCTTCTAATCGTTTCGAAAGCTTTACTTCATTCATGTATTTCCATTACTCCTTCTCTTGTCAGTCTGTCTCCATGATAATGAATTTATAGTAGTTGTTGCAAGTCCATAACAATACTTCAATTCTCTATTACTAATCGTATTTTAGATAGTATAGAAAAACAAGCCTTTTGCTTTTTGCAAAAGGCTTGTTTTTCTATACTTTATCCCGCATTAACGGGCAGTAAGACTCCCACCTCAAAATTCGGCTAGAACAAAGAAGTTAGGTGGGAGACCAACTGCCCGTAAACGCCCGATTGGTGAAGGCTAATAATCAATGGGGATGAACCCCCCACTGATTAAAGTTTCACTTTATTTTTTCTTCGATAACCAATCAGCTACTTTTGCCGCTTGATCAGCTGGAACTATATTTGGCGGCATATTTCCTTTTCCTTTTGAAATAACTTCTTTAATTTCATCTTTCGAAAGTTTCCCACCAATTTTTTGTAAATTAGGTCCTACCGCCCCTTGTAACTGATCACCATGACAGCTCGTACAGCTTTGCTTTACAATATCCTCTGGCTTTGATGCTGTTTGTGCTGGTTTCCCGCCATTTTTTGCATCAGCTAACTCTTTAGATTTATTTATCCCCTGAAATGAAAATACAAACATAACGATAATACCTAATGCTGCAATAAGAGCGAACGGAATCAACGGATTACGTTTCATATCTCTTCTCCCCCCTCTATAACCCTAAATAGTTAGATGATTCAGTCATTTATATTGTACTTGAAAACACTCTAGCAGAAAAGAGTAAACTACCATTTATTAAAAATATTCCGTAAATTCATTTTATTGATTTTCACTATTTTATCGCATATTATTTCGATAATTACTAACGTTTCTCATCATATTTTTTACTTTTCTACATATTATTTTGTAAAGAATAAACAAAATTAATCGAAAAATCGAAAAATGAGCATTTGCAAATCAAAAGACAATTCTGTAAAATAAATTACAAGAAATTGTAATCGTTGCCGATAGATAAAGTTTAACAAAAATTAACAAAAGAAAAAAGTTTACTTCACAATCGTGAAGTAAACTTAAAATAACCTATTCTAAGAAATCCTTAAGACGTTTACTACGGCTCGGATGTCTTAATTTGCGAAGTGCTTTCGCTTCAATTTGACGAATACGTTCTCTCGTTACGCCGAATACTTTCCCAACTTCTTCAAGTGTACGAGTTCGTCCATCATCTAAACCAAAACGAAGACGTAGAACATTTTCTTCACGATCTGTTAGTGTATCTAACACATCTTCTAATTGTTCTTTTAGCAATTCATACGCTGCATGGTCCGCAGGCGATGTTGCTTCTTGGTCTTCAATAAAGTCACCTAAATGGGAGTCGTCTTCTTCACCAATTGGTGTTTCAAGAGAAACTGGCTCCTGTGCAATCTTTAAGATTTCGCGTACTTTTTCTGGAGCAAGATCCATTTCTTCACCAATCTCTTCAGGAGATGGTTCGCGTCCTAAATCTTGTAATAATTGACGTTGTACACGAATTAACTTATTAATGGTTTCAACCATATGAACTGGAATACGAATTGTTCGCGCTTGGTCTGCAATCGCACGTGTAATAGCTTGGCGAATCCACCAAGTTGCATACGTACTAAATTTAAAACCTTTACGATAGTCGAACTTTTCAACCGCTTTAATTAGACCCATATTTCCTTCTTGGATTAAGTCTAAGAAAAGCATACCGCGGCCCACGTAGCGCTTTGCAATACTTACTACAAGACGTAAGTTTGCTTCTGCAAGACGGCGTTTCGCTTCTTCATCGCCTTCTTCAATACGCGTTGCAAGTCGAATTTCTTCTTCAGCGGATAGTAAGTCAACTCGACCAATTTCTTTTAAGTACATACGAACAGGGTCATTGATTTTCACACCTGGTGGCACACTTAAATCATTAAGGTCAAACTCTTCTTCCGTTTTTGTAATTTGGCGATTATTAGGACCTTCGTCGTTGTCATTGTCACCAACTAAGTCAATCCCTTGTTCACCTAAATATTCATAGTATTCATCCATTTGATCGGATTCAATTTCAAATCCATTCATGCGTTCTGCAATCTCTTCATATGTAAGAACGCCACGTTTTTTTCCAAGCTCAGTGAGTTGTTCTTTCACTTGCTCAAGGGTCATTTCAGTTTCAATTTGTTTAGAACGAGCTGGTTTATCAGCCATCTGTTCCCCTCCTTACGCGAGATACAAACATTCATTATACTAAAATTTTATCGAAAAAGCTATTTTCTTGCTTTTTGACTTTGTAAATATGCCACATAATATTTAGCAGCCTCTACAGGATCTGTTTTTTCCATTTGTTTTACTTTAAAGATAATTTCCATCTTTTCAAGTTTCTCTTTATGGCGTCTTAACGCCTCCAAATGACCTTGTAACGCTTCTTCTGTGTACTCTGGATTAATAAATTCATCCGTCGAAATATCAGTGATAATATTTTTCAACTTTTCATCAGAGAGCCAACTTAAAAATGTTCCGACTGAAGGTTCATTTCCCTTTTCATAATATGCGTATAGTTCATATAAAATCCCTTTATGTTCTTCTGTATAAAAATCTTCTATATGAGGTTCCATACGTACTGTCACTTCTGCACTTTGCAACATATGGTAGATAATTTCTCTTTCTGCCCTTTCAAAACCTGTTAACTTCGGCTTCGTTTGAACAATTTGAGATGGCTTAGAAACCTGCTTTATTTGTTTTTGCTGTACCTTTTGTTCTTTGCGATATTGGTGCAATTGATTCAAAAGTGTTTCCATTGAATACGAAAATTCTTGCGATAATGATTTTAAATATGATTCCGCCTGCATCGCATCCTGTAGCAATGATAACTCTTTTAAAACACTTTTTACATATTCTTCTTTGCCAGACTCATCTTGCAAATTTTTCCCTAAACGCAAATGATTTATTTTGAAACCAACAAAACTTATACTTGATTTCACAAGATTTTCAAAAGCGGTTGTCCCATATTGTTGCACATATTCATCAGGGTCAAGCTTATCTGGCAAGGATGTAACTTTCACTTGGCAACCAACTTGCAATAGTAATTGCCCTGCTTTCATCGTCGCTTCTCGCCCTGCTTTATCACCATCATAGCAAAGAACAACAGTTTCAACGTTACGTCGCAGAAGTTTCGCTTGTTCTTCAGTTAAGGCTGTTCCCATTGTCGCAACAGCTTCTTCCACACCACTTTTCACCGCAGCTAGTACATCGGCATAGCCTTCAAAAAGGACAACCTGCCCACGTTTTCTAATAAACGGCCTTGCTTGGTGGAAATTATACAACAGCTTACTTTTGTAAAAAATCGGTGTTTCAGGACTATTTAAATATTTCGGAGTGTCATCTCCTAACGCCCTTCCACTAAACGCTATCACCTTACCTTGTAAAGTATAAATCGGAAACATAACTCTTCCGCGGAAGCGGTCATAATGACTGCCATCCTTCTCACTTCTTACAAGAAGGCCAGCTTGTTCCATACTAGATAGCGACAAACCTCTTTTTTGTAAAATTTTCGTTGCTGCATCCCAAGCTTGTGATGCATAACCAATTTCAAATTTCTCAATCATCTCTTTTGTAATACCACGTTTTAATAAATATGAAAGTGCTTCATTTCCTTCTTCTGTATTTACTAATAAATGATGATAATACTTTTTCAAAAGTTCATGAGCCTGTTGCATGATGACAGTGTCATCAGATATGTCTTCTTGTTGTTGTTGTCCTTGCCCTGATGTATATTCTGCAACTGCAATTCCATTTCTTTCGCCAAGCTTTTGAACAGCCTCGGTGAAAGCAAGTCCTTCCATTTTCATAAGAAAAGAAAATACATTTCCACCTTCTCCACATCCGAAGCAATGAAAAATTTGCTTATCAGATGAAACAGAGAACGAAGGAGAATTCTCACCATGAAATGGACAAAGACCGAAATAGTTACGTCCCTGCTTTCTAAGTTGAACATACTCACCAATCACTTCTACAATATCAGATGATGTCCGAATCTGTTCAACAACTTCTTCGGGAATTCTGTTCCCCATAAATCCATCTCCGTGTCGTATTTTGTATTCGATATAAATTAAAAGATTCCTTTATAATTCGACAATATTTTTCTGAATTTGTTAGAAAGTACTGTCGATCACATTGTGTAAACGATTTTGGACCTTTCGTATAAGTCCCCAGTCTGCGTAAATTCGCAGATACATACTACTATATAAAATTGTATCCATTTGCTCATCTGTTACAAATGTATCTCTTGGAGACAATACATATACTCCTTTTTCACAAGAAGACTAGCAAGCACTATAACCTGTATGATCATGAGATCTGTAGCTTTTGCATGTTGATAAATATAACAATCCACTTCATCTTGCTCAGAATCTACATAGACCCAATTGCCTTGCTGTTTTCTTGAACGATGAGCATAGGATGCGACAAACAAAATTTCGACATAAAATTTTGTTCCAACTTGCACAATTACATTCTTCACGGGATACGCATCTGCATCAAATAATATCTTACTGATGTTTTGCATATTTCTGTATTCTACATCCCTTCTGTGAATCCTTCCATAATGTGCGTTTTCTTGTCTAGATTTTGTCGATTTAACGTAAATACATGTCTTTTTCGAAAATCCTATCCCTAGTTTATTCTGAAAAATTAAAGTCTAAACGTAAAATATAGGTTTTTATCACAATTTTTTATTATAATATATTTTCTTCAACTACGCTACATATCCCTTTAATTTTCATCTTACATTTAAAGATAACGAAATCGTTCCTTTAGCATAATAAAAAAAACAGAAGAATATAAGTATAACCATTCCGCTATATTCTATTACTAAGCCGAAAGTCCATGCTCTACTTCGCATCTTCCTCTACCGCCTTCTCACGAGCGAAAAAAGCACATTCACCTTTGGTAAATGTGCTAAAACATTTTTTGGTTTTGCACTGCATTCACAATAATATTTGCTGTTTCTTCAATCGCCTTATTTGATACATCAATCACTTGACAATTTATTTTATTAATTACTTCCTCAAAATGACCAAGTTCTTCTTGAATACGATTAATATTTGCATATGTTGCTCCATCACTTAATCCAAGTGATTTCAATCGTTCTTTTCGAATATGATTTAACTTATCCGGTATGATTTTCAAACCGAAACATTTCTCTTTTGCCACTTGATATAATTCCTCAGGTGGATCCACTTCCGGTACAAGTGGTACATTGGCAACTTTCAAACGTTTGTTATGCGCTAAATATTGTGAAAGTGGTGTTTTTGATGTACGTGAAATTCCAATCAACACGATATCAGCTTTTAAAATACCACGTGCATCTCTACCATCATCATACTTAACTGCAAATTCAATCGCTTCAATTTTTTTAAAGTACTCTTCATCTAATCTTCGAACGACACCTGGCTCATACCTTGGTACTTGCCCTGTAATTCCTTCAATTTGATCGATAAGAGGTCCGATAATATCGTATGCCTCTACTCCTTCTTTTGCCGCTTCTGTCAATAAATATTGACGCATATCAGGCTTTACTAACGTAAAACAAATAAGCGCTTGATTGCTCTTGGCAATCGAGATTACTTCTTTTAATGTCCCTGTATCTTCTACATACGGTACACGTCTAATATCAGGAGCGAATGGGAACTGTCCCATTGCCGCTCTAACAACCAAATCAGCCGTTTCTCCTACAGAGTCAGATACGACATATACGATTTTATTATCCATTACATTACCTCACTTTAAACAAATTACACTTATTCGTTATTTACTAAATTTACAAACGCACGTGTAATATTTGTTTTTGTAATTCGCCCAATCACTTCTAAACCTTGTTTCGTATCCTTCACAACCGGCATCGCATCAATCTGTCTTTCTATTAATTCCATCGCAATATCATATAAAGAATCCTCCCTGCGACACATCGCAATGTTTGGCATCCTTGTCATGATAATATTAACCGGAAGAGAGGTTAAATCCTGCTTTCCTAAGCTAGCTCGTAATAAATCTTTACGAGATACAACGCCAACTAATAAAGTAGATTGATCTACAACAAATAATGTACCAACGTCCTCTAGAAACATAGTACAGATTGCATCGTATACTGATACATTTTTATCAATTACAGCCGGTCTAGATTGATAATCTTGCACTTTAATTTTCTTAACAGCTTCAGATAATAGCTGTCCCCCGGTTTTACCCGTATAAAAATAACCTACACGTGGACGCGCTTCTAAATAACCAGCCATCGTTAAAATTGCTAAGTCTGGTCTTAGCGTTGCACGTGTTAAACCCAATTGCCCAGCAATTGACTCCCCTGTAATAGGACCGTGATCTTTTACAATCTGAATGATATGCTCTTGCCGTTTATTCAGCTCTATGATAATCACCACCTTTAATGCACAACGAAAAAAGTTATACTATCTCTTAAATATTATATACTAAATATGCTATTCGAAAAAGAAAGTATGTAAAAAGGACCGTATACGGCCCTTTTTATATTTGAAACTTATCAAGTTGTTCCAAGAAACGCCTTGTTTTCAAATAAATCCCACAATATTCATCATAATATGTATTCAATACTGTGCGCATTTGTTTTTTTGTACTATCCTTCACCGATACATTACCGAGCCGGTGTAGATCGAAGTGAAGAAAGAGACGTAATAATTTATGAACAGCCTCTCCCACCGGAATACGATACGGATCTTGTTCCGCATGACGCGAGCACAGAAAACCGCCTTCCCTGACAGAGAAGGCGACAAAATCTGTTTCTTGATGACAAATAGCACATGTATCAAAGTACGGGTGCATCCCTAATACCGGAAGCATTTTCGTTTGATAAATTAATGATAATGCTTCTGGGTCAACACCCTCACACATATAATGCAACGTTTGATATAACATTTCAAATAAATACGGATTATGCTTCTTATCTTCTGTTGCTTTATCAGTTAATTCGATAATAAATGATGCATAAGCAGTTAAAAATATATCCTCGCGAATTTCTTTCATAGATGAAATAATCTCGCCTTGTTGCAAAGTTCCAAGTCCAGATCCAATTTGAATAAGAAAATGACCATGTGTCATAAGTTGCGAAATAGCCGCTAACCGACTCTTCGGTTTTTTCGCCCCTCTTGCCATTGCACTTATCTTACCAAATTCCCGTGAGTATATTGTAACAATCTTATTTGTTTCTCCGTAATCTGTTGTACGGATGACAATGCCCTCAACTTTTTGAAACATGTTCGTCACCATCCAAGGTTTGAACAAAACGGGTCAAGAAATTGGAGAGTCTAGATGCGCTAACTCCTCTTCATGTTGATCCATCTCATCGTTTACGTCTTTTTCCATTTCTTTCAAAAGCAAATACGTTTCAATGCTTCCTGTTTTGGAGAAAAACTTCCAGGTAAAATCTAGCATAAGAATCCACCTTTCTCAATAAGCGTAGCCTATAAAGCAATTTCTTTTGTTGTTATTAAATTGACCCATTTTGTTCATTTTCATGTGAGAAAAATTTTTCCTAATTTATCAAGGTTCATAAAAACCAATAATCAGTGGATGAACAAAACACCCACTGATCACAACTTTACTTCATATTAATACTCGTCTTCACGGAAACCAAGGTCACGAAGCTGTGACATCTTATTACGCCAATCTTTTTGCACTTTCACCCATACTTCTAAAAATACTTTAGAACCAAGAAGTGCTTCAATGTCAAAGCGAGCTCGCTTACCGACTTCTTTTAACATCTTCCCTTGCTTACCTATAATAATTCCTTTTTGTGATGCACGTTCAACAACAATCGTTGCGTTTATATAAACAGCTCCGCCCTCACGCTTTTGAATTGCATCAATAACAACCGCTACAGAATGCGGTACTTCTTCACGTGTTAAATGTAATACTTTTTCACGAATAAGCTCTGAAATAATAAATCGCTCTGGATGATCCGTTACTTGATTATCCGGGTAATATTGCGGTCCTTCTGGTAAATACTTTTTAATTGCTCCGATTAACGCTTCAACGTTATTACCGTCCAATGCAGAAATTGGCACAATCTCCGCGAACTCATATAGTTTACGGTATTGATCAATTAACGCTAATAATTGCTCTGGATGAACTTGGTCAATTTTATTAATTACTAAAAATACCGGTTGTTTCGTTTCTTGTAATTTCTCAATAATAAATTCCTCACCACGACCATATCCTTCAGTTGCATTGACCATAAACAGAACAATATCAACTTCTTTTAATGTCGTTTGAGCCATCTTCACCATGAAATCGCCTAGTTTATGTTTAGGTTTATGTATTCCTGGTGTATCAATGAAAACTACTTGTGAATCATTTTCTGTATATACACCTTGAATTTTATTACGAGTTGTTTGTGGCTTATCGCTCATAATAGCAATTTTTTGGCCAATAATACGATTTAAAAATGTAGATTTCCCAACATTCGGTCTGCCAATAATAGAGACAAAACCTGATTTATAACCTTTTCTATTCATGTAAATCCTCCGCTAAAAATGCTCCTGGTAACAATTCTCCGACTGTTGTCTCTTGAACATCACCATGTAAGTTTGATAGGTATACTTTCGTATCCTGTTTACATAATTCTACCATAACTTGTCGACATGCTCCACAAGGAGGTACTGGACGCTTTGTATCTGCTACGACTGCAATAGCTACAAACTCGTTATCTCCTTCAGAAATCGCCTTAAATAACGCTGTTCTTTCTGCACAGTTACATAAACCATATGATGCATTTTCAACATTACATCCACGATATATTTTTCCATCCTGAGTTAGTAAAGCTGCACCTACTTGAAATTTAGAATATGGTACGTACGCGCGTTTACGCGCTTCGGTTGCTTCTTGAATTAATTGTTTACTATTCATATTCCCGCATCCTTTCCGTTCACAGATGTGAATAGATACACTCTTTCATTAAAGGCCTTCACGGCGCTCCCAAAGCTTAATAAAAGCTTCGGAATGCAACTATACCATATACGGTAAAAAGATAATAGCACCAATTACAACAGCTATAATTGCAAACAATAAAACTGCCCCCGCCGCAACATCCTTTGCAATTTTCGCAAACGGATGAATATCGGCGGTCGCTAAGTCTACTGTTTTTTCAATAGCCGTATTCACCATCTCTAAACCCATTACACTCCCTATCACAATAAGTAATACAATCCATTCCGTTGTTGTAATATGGAAATAAAAGCCGCAGCACATAACAATGACTGCGGCTAAAGAATGAATTTTCATATTTCGTTCATGACGAAGACAAAAGTATATACCAGCTATAGCATATCCAAAACTGTCTAAAAGTTTTCCTTTTTTCATCGCCCTAATCCAAAGGCCTCTAAAATTTCTTTTTGTCTTCCAAACATTTCTTTTTCATCTTCTTCTGTCATATGATCATAACCAAGCAAATGCAAAAAGCCATGTAGTGCTAAAAACCCAAGTTCTCGATCAAAAGAATGTCCATATTCTTCAGCTTGTTCTTTTGCTCTTGGAATAGAAATAATAAGATCTCCTAACATACGCGGCATCTCCGCACCGACAATTTCCATTTCGCCTTCTCCCATTTCTTCCATAGCGAAAGAAATAACGTCCGTAGGCTGATCCTTATCTCGGTAATCACGGTTTATTTCACGAATACGTTCATTATCTACAAACGTAACCGATAATTCTGCTCCTTCTTCTATCTTTTCCATTTGGGCTGCTTTCTCTACCAACCCTCGAATCAAGCTTATATACTCGTCTTTCACTTCTTCTGTTTCATCAATAAAATCAATTAATAAACTCATTCTTTCTCCTTTTCTTCCGGCGGTTCCGGATATGTAATACGGGAATGGAAAATACCATTTAACGTTTCACATAACGTTTTTCCAACGATTTGTAGTTCCTTAAATGTCAAATCACATTCACTAAATTGACCATCTTGTAAACGATCTCTAATGATACTTTGCACTAAATTATTGATTTGATCTGGCGTTGGATGATTCATTGAACGTACCGCCGCTTCTACACTATCAGCAATACCAACGATTGCCGACTCTTTAGAAGTTGCTTTTGACCCTGGATAGCGGAACATTTCCTCAGTATATTTCTCTTTATCTTCTTTAATCGCCTTATAGTAAAAATATTTAAGTAACGTTGTACCATGATGCTGTCCAGCAATATCAATAATTTCTTGAGGAATATGATATTCCTCTAACATCCTCACCCCATCAGTTACGTGAGCGATTATAATATCTTTACTCGTTACAGGGTCTAATCTATCATGCGGGTTTTCAATCCCCATCTGGTTTTCAATAAAAAACTGTGGTTGTACTGTTTTTCCCACATCATGATAATACGCCCCTACACGAGCCAACACTCCATTTGCTCCAACCGCTTCACAAGCAGCTTCAGAAAGATTCGCTACCATTACACTATGGTGATACGTACCCGGTGCTTCTAATAAGATTTTGCGCAAGAGCGGGTGATTCGGACTTGAAAGTTCCATTAATTTCATACTCGATACAATTCCGAGCCCACTTTCTAAATACGGTAAAATCCCCATAGCTAGAACAGAAGAGATAATCCCCGAAACTGCTGCCATTAATAATTGCGTACCAATTTCAAGAGGTGAAAAGTTCCCATTTCGTAATAGTAGCAATGCCGCCAATACGACTACATTTAATACGGAAACGAGTATACCAGCTTGCAAAATCATCGTACGACGATTTTTTTCTCTCAAGAAGATGCTAACCGATAATGAACTTAACAAAACATAAATCCCTACACTATAATTCAGTGTACTCGTTACACCTTCATTAAACATAATACTTCCGCAAACAGAAAAAATCATACTTGTTAAAAATACAAATCGGTCACCAATCATTAATTTCACAAGTATTGTCCCCATCGCGACCGGAACAACATACGCAATTCCTGCATATTCAAGCTTTTGGAATAAACTAATGATTTTCATTAAAACAATCGTGATAGACAGAATTGTGATGTATGCTAAAACATACGGCCTATCTTCTCTTTTTCGCTGTAAAAATACTTCAAACTGCTTATGCATAAAGTATAGCAACACACAAATGAGCACCGCCAAACCAACATAAGGTTGGAAGCTATTACCTTTCTCTAGCAACCCAACTAATTTCAACTGATTATACATATCACTTGAAATCGTTTCTCCTTCTCTCACAAGAACTTGCCCTTGAAGGATATAAACAGGCGGCACTAAATCTTCCTCTGCTTTTCTCTTCTCTTTTGTTAAAGTCGGATCATAAAAATAATTTGCTGAAATTGCATATTTCCCTAGTGCCTTAATAGCTTCTTTTAAACCACTATCGACATTAACATTATTCATCTCACTTACATACCGCTCTTTAGCGTCCTTCAATTCGTCCATTTTAATATGCATAGCCATTATACTATTAACGGCTGTGACTGCTGCATCTTTTGCTAATACCAATTGGCTTGAATCCGCGTTAATCAAGTTTAGTAAGTTTGAATCCGATAAATCTTTTGTTAAATCGACAGGTAGTTTCTTTTTCAACTTGTCCACTTTATCAGCATCGGTAATCTTTTTTTGCTCATCTGGTCCAACAGCTTTAATCTCTTGCACCACTTCATCTACCTTAGCAAAAACATCATTAACAATATCCACTTTATTTTGTTTAAGCTCACTTCTATATGTATACTGATCTTCAACTTTGGTAGCGGCTTCTTTTTTCTTTTTTTCCGTTGTAACTTTATCTTCAATTTTAATAGGAGAGTGGATTGTTTTTTTAGCAATAGAGTATATTTCAACATCTAATTGCTCTGGTTTTACATTATTCATAAGTGCAAAAAACAGTACTGCTCCTAATAAAACGTAAGAAATCCAACTTAGTTTTTTCGAATGTTGTAAATTACGAAACCACTTAGAAATTTCTTGAGATCTTGACATGATTTCAATACCTTCTCCTCTCCAGAAATAAAGTGAAACTATTTATAGCTTTCATTTCTTCCAGCCAACGATGCTTTTTAGGACCATATTTTTATAGACCATCACCTATAGTTTATTTCCCTCGTCTTTAATGATAGTAAAAAATATGTCCTTCGCCAACCTTATCATACAAAAAGAAATGATCCTGACAAATAGGATCATTCCATTTTATCATATGCCTCAATAATACGTTGCACTAACTGGTGTCTCACAACGTCCGTTTGTTCCAATGTAATGAACGAAAGACCTGATACACCAGATAAAATATTAGCAGCAATAGAAAGACCTGACTTTACCCCTTTTGGCAAGTCTACCTGTGAGGGATCCCCCGTAATAACCATTTTAGAACTAAAACCTAATCGTGTTAAAAACATTTTTATTTGAACACCAGTTGTATTTTGCGCCTCATCTAATATAACAAATGAATCATCAAGAGTACGCCCTCTCATATAAGCAAGAGGTGCAATTTCAATTACACCACGTTCCATCATACGTTGTGTATATTCTTGTCCAAGAATATCATGTAACGCATCATATAGTGGACGTAAATACGGATCTACTTTTTCTTTCAAATCACCTGGTAAAAACCCTAAGCTCTCTCCAGCTTCTACAGCAGGTCTTGTTAAAATAATTTTCTTTACATACCCTTGCTTTAAAGCTCTCACAGCCATTACTACGGCTAAGTATGTTTTTCCTGTCCCAGCAGGCCCTATCCCAAATACAATATCATTCTTTTTCATTGCATGAATATATCGTCTTTGCCCCATCGTTTTCACACGAATGGATTTACCTTTTGCCGTTTTAAAAATTTCCTCTTCATATAACTCTTCGAATTGAGCAATTTTCCCTTGTTGCCCAAGCTGAATCGCATACGCAACATCTCTTTCCGAAATTGATACACCTTTACGGATAACAACAAGTAACTGTTGTAAGATTTTTTCTACGAGCACCACAGTTTCATCTGCCCCAGATACACGAACAGATTCTCCTCTAGTCACAATCGATACACTAAGTTCTCGTTCAATTACTTTTAAATGAGCATCATTTACCCCAAAAAGAGCGATTGCTTCGTTAGGGTTTTCCAATTGTTGGTTCATTTCTACTAATTGTTCTGCCATTACTCAGTCTCCTTGAATATCGAATTCAGATATTGGTTGTGGCTCTGCAATATTTTCAATCACTGTATAATGTAATGTGACCTTTAGGTGATCCGCCTCAACCTCTTTACTCAAAATGTTATCACTTACAATCATAGCATGTTCATCCAATTTTTTCTTCAGTTCTTTTTCTGCCATCTCTTTCGCTACTTTCATCGCTTGTTTTTCGGTATATTCTCGGTTCGCTTCTTCCTCTTCTCGTACAATATCTTTTTCATATGCAACTGGTAATGTGAATCCAAATAATTTCACATCATGTTTTACACTTTCAGTACGAGAGCGTTTATACTTATCCTGTTGAAATCCCCATATTTTTATTTTAGCACTCCCAAATTTAAGAAAATATTCATTATACGAATTACCAGTATACACTTGAAATTGCGTCTTTAACGGAACATCCACCTCAGATTTGTACCACGTTTCTCCATATACAATCCCTTTAGCCGAAACAATTGTCGGATTCTCCTCATTACCATACATCCCCGAGACGAGAAGTTGCCCCTTTTCTACATGGTCATTTTTCATGACAACAGGCTTCCCAACTTCCACAAATGTTTTTGTAATAATCCCTTCTTTTTTCGCTACTAAGTTTTGTGGCTGTTGTTCACTTTCTTTTTTCGGTTCATTTTTTTCAACAATCTTAAAATGATATGTTGTCCCTCTTATTTCTAATCCCGCCCAAGTAATCGCATTAATATTGTCTGTCAAATGACGTTGAACATCTTCTACACTCGGCATTTGGAACTGTAATTTCCCTTTTTTTATACCCATTTTGTCCAATTCTTTCATCAAGATATATTCCGTTTCAGGTTTTGCTCCTGTAATTTCAATTTTCCACACCATATTTGACAATGCGATCATTCCGAAAAAAAATATTAAAAACCCAATTAAAAATCCACTATTTTTAATTAAACGCTTATTCCAAAACGGAAAACCGTAACGTCCAATAAAATATAATTTACATTCATTTTTTCTATAAATTGGTTTTATCTTTTTCACATCTCGTAATAACATACAAAAAACTAACGTTTCATCAGCTATCTTCTTTACATCCCAAACGAGTAATTTCCTCCGCACACACTCGTTAACAAAGCGTTCCGCTCCTCTACCTTCAATTCGCACCTTTACATACCCAAGCCATTTTATAAACCATTTATTTTTCATCGACTATCTCCACTACCTTTCTAAAAGTAGATACACTACTTTTCAATTCGATTATCAAACTAGCTCGTACTAAATTAGCAGATTCCTTGATCCTCACTAATTATTAACCTTCACGAGCCAGTTTTTTTACGTGGAACTCAATTCCCACCTATCCTCTTTGTACGAACCGAATATTGAGGCCAGAACGTTATCACCTGTTAATACAAGGTAACGAAGAAAAACTTCACAAACGGAAGTTTCTCCTCACTCCTCTTTCTTTTCATTTTCTAAAAACGTCACTTGTTCAATAATCCCTTCAAGTAACAGTTCTTCTGGAAGGATTGTTTTAATAACAAAGGATTGACCTTTAATTAATAATTGACCATGTTTCAATAGCAATCTTACCTCTTTATCTGAAAACACTAATAATCCTCGATGATTTTCTATATAGATATGTACTTGCCCAACAAGCGTGATCCGAGGTAGATCCATTAACACATCCACTGGCAGGTCTATTTGCTTCGTTAACCAATTCTTCATTTGTTCTAATTTCTTCATCTCAAAAGACCCCCTCTCATCCCATATGTATGAAAAAAGAGCTTGTAATATCACGTCCAAACTGAAAAAAGCATAAAAAAACGTCTCATACGAAATGAGACGCTTTTTTATGCTAATAGCTGGATAACCAGCTTATTCACAAGTGATCCGTCTGTTTTACCTTTTACTTTCGGCATAACAGCAGTCATCACTTTACCCATATCTGCTTTAGATGTAGCACCAACTTCAGAAATAACTTGCTTAATTATATCCGCTAGTTCTTCTTCTGTTAATTGCTCCGGCAAATATGCGCTTAAAATCTGAATTTCACTTTGCAGTTTATCAACAAGGTCTTCACGACCAGCTTTTTTAAATTCAAGGAGGGAGTCCTTATACTGTTTTACTTCACGAGCTAAAACTGTTAATTCCTCTTCTTCAGTAAGAGTATGTTGCAGTTTAATACCTTCATTTTGTAAAGCAGCCTTAACCATACGAATAACGGTTAATTTTTCTTTTTGTTTATTCTTCATCGCTTGTTTCATATCATCGTTTAAACGACCGAGAAGACTCATAACTTACACCCTCTCTTAGAACTTACGCTTTCTTGCCGCTTCAGACTTCTTCTTACGTTTTACACTTGGCTTTTCATAAAACTCGCGCTTTCTTGCTTCAGCAAGTGTACCAGTTTTAGAAACCGACTTTTTAAAACGGCGAAGTGCATCCTCCAAAGACTCGTTTTTACGAACGACTGTTTTTGACATTCTCTTTCCCTCCCTCCGAAACATCACACTTACATACTAACTTCAGCATGCAAAAAGAAACACTTCTTCAGCATGTCTTTTACGATTATAATACATTTTATCACTTCAGGTCAACTATTTGGCAGAATAAAAGAAGAATTGATGCTCTTCCTTTTTCAAAAACTATGTTGATAGCCTTTATCTCTTCCCCTCAAAATAAATATATTTTTATTACTGGATCTTTTTTATACAAGGATACGCTCAAAAATCACTCATTTAACGAACAACCCACTGCATCTTCTTTCAATACTTAACTTCTCCATGAACGAAAAAAAAGCATTAACGGGCAGTAAAACTCCCATCTCAAAATTCGGCTGAAGCAAAGAAGTTAGGTGGGAGATCAACTGCCCGTAAACGCCCGATTGGTGAGGGCTAATAATCAGTGGGGATGAACAAACCCCCCCACTAATTAAAGTTTCACTTTATTATGCGCTTGCTGATTCTTTTTTTACATCATCTTCAAGAACACGAACAAACTGCGCTTCATTATATGGATAACCAGCTTTTGTAATTTTCACTTTTACTAGCTTACCAATCAATTCTTCAGATCCTTCAAACACAATTTTTAAGTAGTTATCTGTATAACCTACATATAAACCTTCACGGTCACCATCTTTAAATGTCTCTTCCGGAATGATTTCAAGTACTTCACCTTCAAATCCAGAAGCATACTCTTTCGCTAATTGATTTGATAGCTCAATTAAACGGTGAACACGATCGTTCTTCACGTCTTCAGGAATTTGATCTTCCATACGTGCTGCTGGAGTACCTGTACGTTTTGAATAAGGGAAAACGTGTAATTCAGAGAAACGATTCTCTTTAATGAAATTGTACGTTTCCATGAATTCTTCTTCTGTTTCACCTGGGAATCCAACAATTACGTCTGATGTAATCGCAAGACCTGGTAACGCTTCTTTCAAACGATCTAAACGCTCTTGGAAAAATTCCATCGTATACTTACGGCGCATACGTTTCAATACAGTATTAGATCCTGACTGTAATGGAATATGCAAGTGACGTACAACTACTTCTGATTTATCTAACACTTCAATTACTTCATCAGAAATTTGACTCGCCTCAATAGAAGAAATACGAAGGCGTTTCAATCCGCCTACTTTCGCTTCCATATCGCGCAGTAATCCCGCTAAGTTATACTCTTTTATATCTTCACCGTACCCACCTGTATGAATACCTGTTAATACGATTTCTTTATAGCCCGCATCTACTAATTGCTGCGCTTGTTTAATAACTTCTTTTCCATCACGAGAACGCATTAAACCACGCGCCCAAGGAATGATGCAAAATGTACAGAAGTTATTGCAACCTTCTTGTATTTTTAAAGATGCACGTGTACGGTCCGTGAAATATGGTACATCGAGCTCTTCATATACACGTGTTTTCATAATATTGCGGACAGCATTAATTGGTTGACGCTCTTTACGGAATTCTTCGATGTATCCTAACATCTTCTCACGATCTTGCGTACCAACAACAATATCTACACCTGGAATTGCCATAATTTCTGCTGGAGATGTTTGTGCATAACACCCAGTTACACAAATTACCGCATCTGGATTTTGACGTACAGCACGCCTAATTACTTGACGGCTTTTTTTATCTCCAGTATTTGTTACTGTACATGTGTTAATAACATATACATCAGATTTTTTTTCATATTCAGTTCTTTCATAACCACCTTGTTTAAACAATTGCCAAATCGCTTCTGTTTCATAGTGGTTTACTTTACAACCTAACGTGTGGAACGCAACAGTTGCCATTGATTATCACCCCATCAATTCAAAATGATAAGAAGCGGCACTTAACGCATAAAGCGGAGCCGTTTCTGTTCTTAAAATTCTTGGTCCTAAACTACATGGTACAAATTTATGTTCACGAAGTGCGGTTATCTCTTCCTCCGCTAAACCGCCTTCCGGCCCAAATACAATCAGCAGCTTTTGGCCTCGTTTAATCGTCGATAAAGCTTTCGCAAAATTAGATTTCTCACCTTGTTTCGCTTCTTCTTCATACGCAACAAGACAAACATCATACTCGCTACTCATCGACAGCAGTTGTTTAAATGATGAGGGAACGTGTACTTCTGGAATTTCACTTCTATGCGATTGTTCCGCAGCTTCTTTTACAATTTTTTTCAAACGCTCAACTTTTTTATCTGCTTTTTTCGCATCCCACTTTACAATAGATCGAGATGCTTGAAATGGTAAAAATGCAGCTGCCCCAAGCTCAGTTCCTTTTTGAAAAATTAACTCTAGCTTGTCTCCTTTCGGCAGTCCACTTGCAATCGTCACGAACACAGGAAGTTCGCTTGACGCCTCTACCCATTCTACAATAGTGGTATCCACAAATTCACTGGTAATTTCAGCAATTGAACACTCTGCTGTTTGACCATTTACACAGCAATAAATGTGGTCACCAGCTGACATACGCATCACTCTTGCGATGTGATGAACATCATCACCCATTATACGAATACTTGTCTCATTTACATATTTCTCTTCTACAAAATAACGTTGCATATAATCACCTTAGTAGAGTTTCGTTCCTTTCGTAAGTCAACACTTACGAAAAGAACGAAACGTTATCATTTTCATATAACAAACGGCAAGTCCCTCACCTTATACGGTGAGAGACTCCCCTGTTCTTTATAGACTAAAATCTATATTACGCATTTCGTGCAATAATTGCTACCCAATCTTCCATTCGAAGCACTTCTTCAATTGTAAATCCAGCTTTTTCTAACGCTTCAGAAATTACTTTTTCTTTCGCCCCAATAATACCAGATGTAATAAATAATCCACCTGGCTTCACAACTCTCGCTGCATCTTCAGGGAATAGAAGAATAATTTCCGCTAGTAAATTTGCTACGATTAAATCAACTGGACCTTCAATACCTTCTAATAGACTATTCTGTCCAACATTGACAATGTCATCTGTTTTATTTAAGCGCACATTCATTTCTGCACTTTCAACTGCAACTGGGTCTAAATCATACGCTTGAACAGAAGCCGCACCTAATTTTGCCGCAGCAATACTAAGTACCCCTGAACCTGTCCCCACATCAATCACAGTATCACCTGGCTGAACCGTTTTTTCTAACGCACGAATACACATCGTTGTTGTTGGATGTGTCCCTGTACCAAACGCCATACCTGGATCTAATTCAATAATTTTTTCATCTGGAGAAGACGGTGTATACTCTTCCCACGTCGGCACAATTGTGAATGTATCAGAAATTTGAACTGGATGATAATACTTCTTCCAAGCAGTAGCCCAATCTTCCTCATCGACTTCATTAATTGTAATATTTCCTGTACCAATTTCGATGTCGAAAGATGGTAGTGCATCAATAGATGATTTTACACCTGCAACCGTTTCGTGTAAAGAATCCGTTTGTGGGAAATATGCTTTTACCAAAACACCCTCACTTGGATATTCATCTGGGTTAAGTGCATAAATCTCACCGTATTGTTGCTCGCGCTCTTTCGTCAACTCCGCTGGGTCCTCAATCACAATCCCGCTAGCGCCTGCTTCATGCAAAATATGAGAGACAGCTTCTACTGCTTCTTCTGTTGTATGAATACTAATTTCTGACCATTTCACAATTTACCAACTCCATTTTTTATTTCCATTATTCCCCTTTGAAAGCACGTTTAAGCTTTCTGAATAAGCTATCATCCTGCTCTTCTTGCCCTGCAAATTCACGCAATAAATCTTTTTGATGTGAAGTTAATTTCGTCGGCACAACAACACGAACGACTACATATTGATCTCCTTGACCATATCCACGTACGTTCGGAGCACCTTTTCCTTTTAAGCGGAATTCTGTTCCTGTTTGTGTTCCTGCTGGAATTTTCAGCTTCACTTTGCCATGAACGGTAGGAACTTCTACTTCCGCACCAAGTGCCATTTGCGCAAATGTTAATGGCATTTCGCAAATAATGTGATCCCCTTCGCGCTCAAAGAATTCATGATTTCTCACATGAACAACAACATATAAGTCACCTGCCGGTCCGCCATTTACGCCTGCTTCACCTTTTCCAGATACACGAATTTGTTGACCATTATCGATACCCGCTGGAATTTTAACATTGATTTTTTTGCGTTTACGAACTTTACCAGAACCATGGCATGTCGTACATTTCTCTTTAATCATTTGACCTGTTCCTGAACAATGCCCACAAGCTTGACGGTTTACAATACGCCCAAATGGTGTATTTTGTTCTACACTTACTTGCCCTGATCCTGAACAATGTTTACATGTTTCTTTTGAAGTCCCTGGTTTTGCTCCGCTACCCTTACAAGTATCACATGGATCCTCCACTGGAATCTCAACATTTAATTCTTTACCAAAAATAGCTTCTTCAAACTCTAAAGTAACTTGATATTGTAAATCAGCACCTTGACGCGGAGCATTCGGATCACGACGTCTGCCGCCACCGCCACCAAAGAATGAACTGAAGATATCTTCAAATCCGAAACCACCGCCGAAGTCGCCTCCACCGAAACCTTGATTCGGACCCGCGTGACCAAACTGATCATACTGCGCGCGTTTTTGATCGTCACTTAATACTTCGTATGCTTCTTGTACTTCTTTAAACTTTTCAATTGCATTTTCTTCTTTACTTACGTCTGGATGGTACTTTTTAGCCAAACCACGATACGCTTTTTTTATTTCATCTTTAGAAGCACCCTTGCTAAGTCCAAGGACCTCATAATAGTCTCGTTTATTCATAAATTTGCAACCCCCGAATCTTTCACATAAACGTAATTTTAACACCGAAAGAAAGTGCTTTGCAACAAAGTTTCCTCACTTACAGTATGCAAAATAAAAAACTTAAGATCCTCACACATTTCTTCTTATTCGTGAAAAAAGCCAAAGCCAAGGCACGCTTGACTTTGACTTTTTGTCATCTTACTTATTTTATTTCACTGTATTACTTGTCTTCTTTTACTTCTTCAAACTCAGCGTCTACTACATTATCTTTTTTCGCGCCAGCGTCTTGTGCTCCTTGTGCACCTTCTGCTTGCCCTGCAGCTGCTTGAGCTTGCTCGTATAATTTAACAGTTAATTGTTGTACGATTTCTTGAAGAGCATCTTTTTTCACACGGATTTCTTCAAGTTCGTTTTTCTCGATTGCCGCTTGTAATGCTTCTTTCGCTTCCGTTGCTTTCGCTACTTCAGCTGCATCTACTTTACCTTCTAAATCTTTTACAACTTTGTCTGTTTGGAATACAAGTTGGTCAGCTTCGTTACGAAGTTCAACTTCTTCCTTACGTTTTTGGTCAGCGTCAGCATTTGATTCCGCTTCTTGTACCATACGATCTACTTCTTCATCAGAAAGACCTGAAGAAGATTGGATTGTAATAGTTTGCTCTTTACTTGTTCCTAAGTCTTTTGCACGTACGTTAACGATACCGTTCGCATCAATATCGAATGTTACTTCGATTTGTGGAATTCCACGTGGTGCTGGCGGAAGGTCTGTTAATTGGAAACGACCTAATGTTTTGTTGTCAGCTGACATTGGACGCTCACCTTGTAGTACGTGAATGTCTACCGCTGGTTGGTTATCAGCAGCTGTTGAGAATACTTGTGACTTACTTGTTGGAATTGTAGTGTTACGCTCGATTAATTTCGTGAACACACCACCCATAGTTTCGATACCTAAAGAAAGTGGAGTTACGTCTAATAATAGAACGCCCTCTACATCACCAGTAAGTACGCCACCTTGAACTGCAGCACCTAATGCTACAACTTCATCTGGGTTTACACCTTTGTATGGCTCTTTACCAGTTTCACGTTTAATTGCTTCTTGTACAGCTGGGATACGAGTAGAACCACCAACAAGGATAACTTTATCTAATTCGCTTGGAGAAAAACCAGCGTCTTTTAATGCACGACGAGTTGGCTCTAATGTTCTTTCAACAAGACCAGCTGAAATTTCTTCGAATTTAGCTCTTGTTAACGTTAATTCTAAGTGTAATGGACCAGCAGCTCCAGCACTAATGAATGGTAATGAAATTTGTGTTTGTGTTACACCAGAAAGATCTTTCTTCGCTTTTTCAGCTGCATCTTTCAAACGTTGAAGTGCCATTTTATCTTGGCTTAAATCAATGCTATTTTCTTTTTTGAATTCAGCTACTAAATGATCGATGATAACTTGGTCAAAGTCATCTCCACCAAGACGGTTGTCACCAGCAGTTGAAATAACTTCAAATGTTCCATCTGCTAACTCAAGGATAGATACGTCAAACGTACCGCCACCTAAGTCATATACTAGAATTTTTTGTTCTTCATCTTGTTTTTCTAAACCGTAAGCAAGTGCTGCTGCTGTTGGTTCGTTAATGATACGCTCTACTTCTAAACCAGCAATACGACCAGCATCTTTTGTCGCTTGGCGTTCTGCATCGTTGAAGTATGCTGGTACTGTAATAACAGCTTTCGTCACTGTTTCACCTAAGTACGCTTCAGCAGAAGCTTTTAAGTTTTGTAAAATGATTGCAGAAATTTCTTGAGGTGTATAATCTTTACCTTCAACTTCTACTTTATAGTCTGTACCCATATGACGTTTAACAGACATGATTGTATTTGGGTTTGTAATTGCTTGACGTTTCGCAACTTCCCCAACTTGACGCTCTTCATTTTTGAAAGCTACAACAGAAGGTGTTGTACGATTTCCTTCTGGATTTGGGATAACCTTTGGTTCTCCACCTTCCATAACAGCTACACAAGAGTTTGTTGTACCTAAGTCAATACCGATAATTTTACTCATAGCGAATCCTCCTACATTTATGTAAATTATTGATTTACTTTTACCATTGATGGGCGAATCACACGGTCTTTTAGTTTATAGCCTTTTTGGAATTCCTCCACAACCGCGTTTGATTCAAACTCACTGTCTTCTACTTGCATAACAGCTTGGTGCTCATGAGGATCGAACTGTTTACCAACAGCTTCAATCGCTTCAACACCTTCTTTAGTCAGCGCTTCTAACAATTGACGATGCACCATTTCCATACCTTGTAATAAGGACTTCATTTGATCATCAGTTGCTTCCACTTGCATTGCTCTTTCAAAATTATCAAGAGCTGGCAGAATATCTGACACAAGACTTTGTGCTCTATATTTTTCAGCAGCCTGTTTATCCATTTGAACGCGGCGCTTATGATTTTCAAAATCAGCTTGTAGACGTAGTGTGCGACCTTCCGTTTCCGTTAGTTTCGCTTGTAACTCATCCACTGTTTCTTGTAAAAGAGCAGCTTCACTTTTCTCTTCTACAGCTTCTTCACTGTTGTCTGTCGTGACAGCTTCTTCAACTTGCGCTTCTTTCACTTCTTCTACCACTTGTTCGTTACGCTCTTCCACAATTTTCACCTCCTTAAAAGGTATTAGGTATCACGCTTAGCACGATTACCTAAGCATTATATATTACACACAGCAATGAAATTTCCATCACTTGAGCGAATGTATTACTCTCATTTATTTTTTAAGTCCATCAGTAAATTGCCTTGTAAATAACTGCAACAAACTAATTACACGAGAGTATTGCATTCTCGTTGGACCTAAAATCGCAATTGTTCCAAGTTGCTCTTCTCCAATCGAATACGTTGCAGAAATTAAACTACAATCTTCCATAGCTATCGAAGAATTTTCCCTGCCAATTTTCACTTGAATACCTACTTGTTTATGACGCAAAATATCATAAAACTCAGCTTCGTTATCAATCATTGTCAGCAAGGATCTTACTTTTTGAATGTCATGGAACTCTGGCTGCGAAAGCATATTTGCTTTTCCTCCAAAGTATATCTTTTCCGATAAAGGAACTTGAAATGTACCATCCAACATTTTTATTGCACTATCGTAATTATGAACATACCCACGCAAGACTGTAACAATCTCTTTAAAGATTTTATTATGAAGTTCTGCCATAGGTATACCAGATAGCTTTTCATTTAAAATATTAACCATTTTTTCTAAATCTGATAAATCAACAGATTCCGGAACGGTAATCGTTTTACTTTGCACATGCCCTGTATCTGTTACAATAATAGCGACTGCTGTTTGACGATCAAGCGGTACAATCTGTACATTTTTAAGTTTATTTGTGCTCAATTTCGGACCAAGAACAATGGCCGTATAATTCGTAAGCTCTGATAAAATTTGAGCGGATTGTTGTGCAATTTTTTCTGCTTCAAAAATTCTTTCAGCAAATAAATCTTTAATTTGTACAATTTCATCAGTTGGTAAGTTTTGTGGCGCTAAAAGATGGTCTACATAAAAACGATACCCTTTTTCAGAAGGAACACGCCCAGAAGAACTATGCGTTTTTTCAATAAATCCTAGTTCCTCTAAATCAGCCATTTCATTTCGAATAGTAGCTGAACTAAACGTAATTTCATCTTTCTTAGCCAACGTCCTCGAACCAACTGGTTGCGCTGATCCAATAAAGTCATCAACAATTGTTTGTAAAATTAAGAGCTGACGTTCCGTAAGCATCTCATCATCACCTCTGTTAGCACTCTTTGTCTTTGAGTGCTAAATCTATTAATAACTTACCAAAATTGACATTCAATTGTCAACGGAAACGTCACGAAATAACGAAACTTTTTCACGCTTATGGCACATTTAATTAATCAATCAAAAATGACTGGAATACTTCATTCCCTAATAGTTTCCCTTTCCTCGTTAAACAAACATGTCCATCTCTGTTTTCAAGTAATCCTTGTTCTTGATTACTTTGTAACTGCTTTGCAAAAACATGATCCATCTCCACATTAAATTTCTTTTGGAATTCTAACTTAGAAACACCTTTTGTTTTTCGAAGTCCTAAGAACAACTCTTCTTCCATTTTTTCTTTCTCTGTCACTGCGTGAACATCTAAATATGGAAATCCTGTCTCATCAATTTTAGTGAAATATTGCTTGAGCGGACCTACATTTTGAATTCGTTCCCCGTTCACATAGCTATGCGCTCCAGCTCCAAATCCATAATACTCTTCATTATTCCAGTATGTGAGATTGTGTCTACTTTCATTATCACCTTTTGAGAAGTTACTAATCTCATACTGGTTATAACCATTTTTCTCCATTTCATCCATTACCATTTCGTACATTTTCGCTTCATGGTCTTCACCTGGAAGTCTTAATTTCCCTTTATTCATTAAGTTATAAAATACGGTTTTCGGTTCCACAATTAAGGAATATGCTGAGAAATGTTGTACACCAAGCGTAAAGGCAATGTCTAATGTTTCCTTTACATCTTCTATCGTCTGTCCTGGCAGAGCATAAATTAAATCTACATTAATATTTGTAAAACCGACTTCCTGCGCTTCTCGAATTGCTACGAATGCATCTTCTCTCGTATGCCTGCGTCCAATCTTCTCAAGTAGCTCATCACGAAACGTTTGCACACCAAAACTAATTCGGTTTACTCCACCTTCTAGCAATAAGTTCAACTTCTCTTTCGGTAAATCACCTGGATTCGCTTCAAATGTTAATTCACAATTCGGCGCAAATGGACGCAAACGACGGTTAATGATGTCGAGTAGCTGTTTTGTTTGCTCCATATTTAAAGCTGTCGGAGTTCCTCCGCCAACAAAAATCGTTTTCATACTTTCAAACGGTACTTTTTGAACCGTATTTATTATTTCTTTCTCTAAATATTGTAAGTATTGATCAACCGGTTGGCGTTCAATAAATACTTTATTAAAATCACAATAGTGACAAATATGCTGACAAAATGGAATATGAATATATGCAGCTTGTACCAAATATAACTCCTACCTTTCTAAAAAGAAAACCTCCGCGTTCCGGAGGGTCCTTTACTTTTATAAAGTGTTACGAATTTGTTCCATTCGCATTTTTCCCCAATCATACATCATTTCAACGATCGGTAAAAGCGACATACCTAATTCCGTCATATAGTACTCAACTCGCGGAGGAATTTCCGGGTATACTGTTCGATCAATAATCCCGTCCTCCATTAACTCTTTCAATTGATTTGACAACACTTTATGAGAAATGCTCGGGAACAGACGTTGTAATTCACTAAAACGATGCGGACCTTCCACACCTAAGTGCCACAATATCACAACTTTCCACTTCCCACTAATAATAGAAAGCGTCAGTTCCTTTTCGCAATTAAAATTACCTTTTTGTATTTTCTCTCGAATATCTTTTCGAATATTTTCGGACATTAATAGTCTCCTAACTCTATATCAATCACTAAAAAGCTCTCTCACTATTGTAAATGAGAGATGCTAAGATGTCTAAAAAGTAGCATATAAAAAAAGAAGCCGAACGAACGGCTTCTACTTTTATCACAATTGGTGCGGGCTAATAATTAGCGAAGAATAGAAAAATCCCCACTAATTATAGTTCACTCTATTAGTTATCATCCATTTTCAGTACAGCCATGAATGCTTCTTGCGGCACTTCTACAGAACCAACAGACTTCATACGTTTTTTACCTTCTTTTTGCTTATCAAGAAGTTTACGCTTACGAGAAATGTCACCACCGTAACATTTTGCAAGTACGTTTTTACGCATCGCCTTAATTGTAGAACGAGATACAACTTTATTTCCGATAGTCGCCTGAATTGGCACTTCAAACTGTTGTCTTGGAATTAATTTCTTTAATTTCTCTACAATTACTTTACCACGGTCATACGCTGAATCACGATGTACAATAAATGATAAAGCATCCACTTGTTCATTATTTAAAAGAATATCCATTTTCACAAGCTTAGATGGTTTATAACCAATTAACTCGTAGTCAAATGATGCATATCCTTTCGTATTTGATTTCAATTGATCGAAGAAATCATATACGATTTCTGATAACGGGATTTCATATGTCAATGTAACACGTGTTTCATCTAAATATTGCATATCAATAAACGTTCCACGTTTCCCTTGGCAAATTTCCATTACAGCTCCAACATAGTCATTCGGAACCATAATTGCAGCCTTCACAAACGGCTCTTCTACACGATCGATAGCCTGTGGATCTGGCATATTAGATGGATTATCAACAATAAGATCTTCACCGTTTGTTAAATACACTTTATAAATAACGCTTGGCGCTGTTGTAATTAAGTCAATCTTGAATTCACGTTCAATACGTTCTTGAATAATCTCCATGTGAAGCAGCCCTAAGAAGCCACAACGGAAACCAAAACCTAAAGCTTGAGATGTTTCAGGCTCAAATTCAAGAGCAGAATCATTCAATTCTAGTTTTTCTAAAGCATCACGTAAGTCGTTATAACGTGCAGAATCGATTGGATATAAACCACAGAATACCATTGGATTTAATTTACGATACCCTTTTAACGGCTCTACAGCCTGACGTTTCGCATGTGTAATCGTATCACCTACGCGTGTATCGCCTACGTTTTTAATAGATGCTGCTAAGAAACCTACATCACCTACTGTTAACTCGTCACGTTGCGTTGTTTTCGGTGTAAACACACCTACTTCTGTTACTTCAAATTCTTTTCCAGTTGCCATCATACGTACTTTATCGCCAACTTTTACCGTTCCATTTACAACACGGATATATGCAATTACACCACGGTACGGATCATATAAAGAATCAAAAATCATACATTGTAACGGCTCTTCTGAATCACCTGTTGGAGCTGGTACCTTTTCAACGATTTGTTCTAAAATATCTTCAATACCAATGCCAGCTTTCGCTGAAGCAAGTACAGCTTCCGATGCATCTAAACCAATTACATCTTCTACCTCTTGACGTACGCGTTCTGGGTCTGCACTTGGTAAGTCGATTTTATTAATAACTGGTAAGATTTCTAAATTATTATCAAGCGCTAAATATACGTTCGCTAATGTTTGCGCCTCAATTCCTTGCGCTGCATCCACAACAAGAATTGCACCTTCACAAGCCGCTAAACTACGAGATACTTCGTACGTAAAGTCGACGTGTCCTGGAGTATCGATTAAGTGAAGAATATACTCTTCACCGTCTTTCGCTTTATACGTTAGTTGTACTGCATTTAATTTAATTGTAATACCACGCTCACGCTCCAACTCCATAGAGTCAAGCAATTGCGCCTTCATTTCGCGCTGTGCCAACGCGTTTGTTTTCTCCAAAATACGGTCTGCCAACGTTGATTTCCCGTGGTCAATGTGAGCAATGATGGAGAAGTTACGAATTTTGGACTGTCTTTTTGCTCTTTCTTCTTTATTCATCTATGTTCTCAACTCCTAATAGTCTCGCCAATATACACTAGCACTGATTATATCAATAGAGCAGCAAAGATTCAATGAAAACTCGTGCTGCTTACAATACAAATCACTCTATCTATATCTTATGCGAACAAACCATAAGAGACAAACCTTTTTCAAATTAAAGGACGACTCTCTTACAAACCAATAAGACAACCGTCCTTCCTGCTATCCTTAACTAAAAATCCCTTTTATTGCCCCAACCACTATATCCGTCCCAAACTTTGTCATATCACGAGCAACACTTGCTATCGCCATACCGATACCTTCTACAACATTAAAACTTTTTAAACTTTCTAACTGTTTTTGTTTTTCAATAGCCGAAAACGTATCTCTCGAAATTTCTGATTCAGCCCCAGCGCCTTCTGTTCCTGTCATATGAGCAATTTGTTCATATGACAGCTGACGATACCCCTTCATACTTTTCAGACCATGATTAGCGAGTGCCACTCCAGCTATCATCATAAGCAAGCATAAGACTGTACCGCATATACATAACAGCGCAAATCGACTCAAACTATTTCTGCCTCTTTCCATCAATGTGTATAGGCCCCTGTGTTATCTTGATCAATCTGATGATGCAGTGCTGCATTTAAACCACTTGCTATTACATTTGCCATATCCTCAATAAACGCATCTACTTCTTTTGGGGTTACCATTAAATTATGACCAAGAGGAGATAACACTTCATAAATCAACTTTCTCTTTTCTTCTTCTTCTAACGTACCAATAGCCCCTAAAAACATATTTCGACTCTTTTCATCTGGCATATCTTCTTCTGTTAATTTTTTCTTTTCTCCAAATGTAAAACCAGCTGGTAATAAAGAGCGTGATGGTTTGTTTCCTTCTTTCAGTTCCCGGCCAAAATGTTTCAAAATAAAATCAATTGTATCACTCGTAATCGAAACAGCGTCTACCACAGTTGGCACACCAATTGCGATAACAGGAATACCTAATGTTTCTTTACTTAGTTCCTTACGCTTATTCCCAACACCAGATCCTGGATGAATTCCTGTATCAGAAATTTGTATCGTACTATTTACTCGTTCAATAGAACGCGCAGCTAATGCATCAATTGCGATGACAAAGTCTGGTTTTGTCTTTTCAATAATTCCGTAAATGACATCGCTCGTTTCGATTCCTGTAATCCCCATTACCCCTGGACGAATCGCACTAACAGGTCTAAAACCCTCTTCCACACTTTCAGGCTGCAATTTAAACAAATGTCTCGTCACCAGTACGTTCTCTACAACTATCGGTCCGAGTGCATCCGGCGTTACATTCCAATTCCCAAGCCCGACGATTAAACAACTCGCTTCTTTTGAAACACCAACCTCTTCTAAGAAATAAGAAAATTCTTTTGCAAAAATACGCTCTACTTTTTGCTGAAGTTCCGTATCTTGTTGTCGTATACCTTGCACCTCAAGAGTTAAATAATTCCCAGGTTTTTTCCCCATCGACTCCGATGCAATTTCATCAATAGTTACTTTTGTAATTGTAACGCCCTCTTCTTCCCTCTCTTTTACAATAACTCCCTGTATCCCTTTTTGTTCTTCTTGGCGCTCTTGCAGCATTTGGTGCGCCTCTACAGCAAGGTCAGTTCTAACACTATATTTACTTAAATCTAATGGTTCTTTCATCGTATCTCCTCCGTAATTCATAGTAAATATCGTTAGATTTCCCCAAGTTATATTAGGTCATTCTTTCCTTTACGTGAAATTTCATTGATATACTATTGCAATTCTCTTCACCGTTTGATAAAATATCACTTGTTCTATGTAAGAATCGAGTCATTCGATTGCACCAGGGAGGTGAAAAGTATGGCAAACATCAAATCTGCTATCAAACGCGCTAAACTTAGCGAAGAGCGTCGTTCACATAACGCTTCTATCAAGTCTGACATGCGTACTGCTGTTAAAACTGTAGAAACTTTAGTTACTAATAACGATCTTGAAAATGCTAAAGAAGCTTTCAAAACTGCTTCTAAAAAACTTGACAAAGCAGCTCGTAAAGGTCTTATCCACCAAAACGCTGCAGCTCGTCAAAAATCTCGCTTAGCGAAACAAGTAAACGCGTAAGGCGTTTAAAAAACGATCCATTCGGATCGTTTTTTATATACACAAAAAAGTTCACGTATTTAGTACGTGAACTTTTTTGTGTTACTACATATGATTTAACCGCATTAAGAAAAACTCAAGCACAAGTTTCTTATCCATCTTTCCAGTCTTCATACTATAATCAGCTTCCGCTAATTCTATAATAACTTTTTTTAATTCTTCAAAAGAGAAAAACTTTGTTTGATTCATCGCCAACTTTACCCGGTACGGGTGCACACCAATATGGGAAGCAATTTGATTTTGTCCGTAACCACGCTGTTGTAATTCTTTCACTTGATGGAGCAAGCGGAATTGACTTACTAATAACGCGAGCAGTTTAATTGGTTCTTCCTGCTGTGTAAATAATCCGTCTAAAATTTGCATCGCACCAGCGATATCTTTTTTCACCACTTTTTCTGTTAAAGCAAACACATTTTGCTCAACAGATTTCGGCACAAGTTCCGTGACAAGTTTTGGCGTAATTTCTCCGCCCATACCGACGTATAACGTTAACTTGTCCATTTCCTTCGCCAACATTGTTACATTACTTCCCACAAGCTCTAACAACAAACTAACAGCTGCATTATCAATATGCACATGCACCTCATCCGCACGAGAAACAATCCACTTCTGAACATCCTGCACTTGCATCGCATTTGCCTCTATTACATCCGCTGTTTTCTTTAATAGTTTTGTAATTTTTTTTCGTTCGTCTAATTTTTCATAAGGCGCAACAAAAACAAGAATAGAAAAAGGAGATGGCTCCCCAATATATTCTTCTAAAATTTTTATATTTTGTTCTAATTTTTCTTTTTGTGCCGTTAAAAATAGTGGTGATTTTATTAATATAACTTTACGCTCTCCAAAAAAAGGAAGCGTATGCGCATCCTCAACTACATCTTCTAAATACGCTTCTTCCAAATCGTATGTCACAACATTAAACTCTCGATCTTCCTCTTCAAGCGCTTCCGTTGTAATAAGCTTTATCGTTTCATTTATAAAATAGGCTTCCGTTCCATACAGTACATACAACGGAGCGAACTGTTTCTTTTTAATCTTCTTATGTATATCACTCATATTTTTTCCTACTCCCTAACTTGGCAATATATATTTATACTAATGCCCTAGCTTTTGTTTTACAAGTACAAAGGGACGGGCTTTATAACCCGCCCCTTTATTTATATAAAACGCCACGCAATAAGCCCCGGATTTCTTATTGGTGTGCGGTAATCACCTTCCCTTTATTATTTACAATAATAATCTTAGTATAAGTGCCAACTGTTAACATGATTGGAAATGAAAAATTCACGCTACTTAACTAACTAGAAAAGTATACAAATACTCTATTTCGCTTCATATGGAAATTGTAGATTTTTTTCTGACAATATTCTATACTAAAATGGAATGTTGGGGAGGGATTCTAAATGAATGATTTTGAACAAAACGTTCAAAGTAAACGCAATGACGCTATTGATTCAGGGGTAGGATTTATCGTCTCATTTGGTTTTTTCGCAACACTTTTCATTATTGCAACTGTTATTAAATTCATCGGTTCTTAAAGGCTGCTGCTTAACGGCAGTCTTCTTTTTTTCATCTTCTATGTGTTTCATCATATGTGATTTTACTTTGAAAGGTTCCTTTTTCTCCATTAAAAACATAGGAAATAGCACCTTGCTTATCCGTACGCCATATATCAATACCCATCTTCTTAAAACGCTCTATAACTTCCTTATGCGGGTGCCCATACCTATATTACGCTCTCCCACAGAAATAATCGCTACAGTAGGCTGTACAAGGCTTAAAAAAGGATCTGTAGACGATGTTTTACTCCCATGGTGGGCAACTTTTAAAATATTAGCCCGCAAATCAGGATATGTCGATACTATAAACTTTTCTCCTCCTTCTTCTTCTAAATCACCCGTAAATAGCCATGTTAGTCCCCCTAGTCTGGCCCATAGTACAATCGAAGAGTCATTTTCTCCCTTTTCTTTCCCCTTTGGAGCTAATACGAAAAATTCCGCTTCATTTACCCTCCAACCTTCCCCTTCTCCTACTACACTTATCTTCATGCTCTTTTCTAACGCCTTTTTCTTCACCACTTTTTCCAATACAGCATCTTGTTCCTTTCTCCCAAATACAACTTCTTTTACAATAATAGATGACAGCAAATCCAGCGCAGCACCTATATGATCCGCATCTCCATGCGTTACAATTAATTTATCAATCGTTTTTATACCTTCTTTTTGTAAGAAAGGAACCAGAATATCATGCCCGACAGAAAATTCATGCTTTTTCTGTTGCCACACTTCCTTCTTGACGGGAAGGGCTCCACCTGTATCAATAAGATAAACCTCTTTATCGTACGGAAGACGAATTAATATTGCATCTCCCTGTCCAACATCAAGAAATGTAACACTCCCACTTTCGCGAAAATATGGATATACATAATGACAAGTACTAATAAAAAGAAACACACCCACAACTATGCACAAAATTTTTTTCGTTATTACTCTTTCCCAAATCACAAATATACTAACGATACTAAAACAATATATAGCCACAAGAAATAAAGGAGTTTGACCAAAAGTAAGTCGGATGAAAGGGAAACTTTCACAGTAACTTAGAAAGTCATTAGAAATGGTTAAACATAATGAAAGTACATATGCAATTCCTTTTGCGAAAAATGGAATAACCGGCATACATATAAGAATAATAATGCTACACGGCAATACAATAATGGATAGAAAAGGAACATATATAAGATTGAGGAAAATGCTATAAGGAGAAAAATAACCAAAATGATATAACAAGATGGGGGTACTAGCGAGCTGTGATATTATAGAAATGTAAATAGAATTTCGAACTACTCCATTACTACGCCCTAATAATATCGGCGCAGATAGTAGTAAAGCAAAACTACCTACAAATGAGAATTGAAATCCAATGTTGAAAATAAGATATGGATCGTATATAAGCATACATATAGCTGTTATACTTAAGGCGTCTAGACTAGATAAGCGAATAGAGCACATGAAAGCTACCAACAATAAAACTCCTGTTATAGAAGCCCTCACAACAGATGGCGACGCCCCAGCTACGATCATATATAGAGGAATGCAAACTATAAGGCATACTGTTGCTGTCTCTTTCGTCACACCACTTCTTAGTAAAACAAAATACATTATAACCATTAATAATACGATATGCGATCCTGAAATTGCCAACAAATGTATAAGACCAAATTGTTGATATTGCTCTTCTACTTCAAACGTCATTTGTTGTCGATCTCCAAATAATAATGCGTTCATAAATGCACCTGATTGTTCTGGGAACATTTCTGTAACTTTCGAGATTGTTTGTTGCCTGAGAAGAAAAATCCATTGCACGAGTGACAACGATGTTTTTTGGCATTCAGAAATGTATGTCACATCAAATATAAAATGTATTTTTTGCTGATATAAATAATTACGATAATCAAAAACATGAAAATTCCGGGCAGTTTGTGGTTCTTTCACCTCCCCTTTAAATGTACACGATATACCTGCATGTAATTGTTGCAACTGCTTCTTTTCCGAAGCAGATTGTATTTTATAATTTAACTGCACTAAGTTTTTATTCTGATCCTCAATTTGAAAAGAGAGACGATCTCCATTAATTAGAGGTGTATTTTGCACGACCCCTCGTGTAACTTCGTAGGGCTCCCCTAGCGGCTTATTTAGACTCTGAACATATGTGGTGTACATAGCGCCAATAAAACACGCTATCATACAAAATATGAAGGTTTTACGCGAAGTACGATATAAACAAAATAAAACATAACAAACGAAACAACAAGCAGTCAACAAATGCGACGTGGAAAAGGTAATTGCAATCCCAATTATAAACGAGATTGCAACATAGCCCCATTGTCCATTCAACTCATACTCACTCCTTATAGCATCATTTTCGCTTTAGTGAATACACGCTGTAATTCTTCCATTGATAAATTATCTTTTTCTAAAGCTGCGAATAATTCCTTTAGCTGCAAATGACGCTCTTGTTCCTCTAGCGATGTAATATCATATTCTAGCGGAACGTGCTTCACTGTTACACTCGCCTGTTCAAATAACTCTACGGCGTACGGATGATTTTTATAATCCTGTGCATAATAAACTGCTGTAACACCACTTTGAATAATCGCCTTACAGCACTGCAAACAAGGAAAATGTGTGACATAAATTTCCGCTTCCTCTGTTTTTGCACCAAACTTCGCACATTGCAATAAAGCATTCATTTCCGCATGAATTGTACGAACACAATGATTATCAATGACATAGCAACCATCGTCTATACAATGCACACCACCTTTAATTGAACCGTTATATCCACCAGCAATAATTCGTTTATCACGAACGATTGTCGCTCCTACTGCAAGTCTTGTACATGTACTACGCAATGATAACAGATGGCTTTGCGTCATAAAATATTGATCCCATGAAATTCGTTCCATATTTTTCACCTACTTTTTTGTCTACTTGTAGTGTAGCGAAAAAAGAAAAACTTCGTCAATCTTTTATGGAATAATAATTTGATCTTTTATTTTTTCAAGTGACTTCGCACCAATCCCATCAATTTCTAATAAATCTTCTATTTTCTGAAACGGACCATGTTCTTCTCGGTATTTCAAAATACTTTCTGCCTTCCGAGAACCAATGCCTGTAATTTTTTCAAGTTGCTCTTTAGAAGCTGCGTTTATTTGAATCTTTGCCTCGCCCTTTGAAAAAGTGGCCACCTCTTGTACTTGCTCATTTTTATTCGGTACATAAAGGATCATTTGGTCTTGTACAATTTGCGCTAAATTCACCTTCTTCACATCTGCTTCTAGTAAAAAACCACCCGCCTTTTCAACGGCATCCTTCGCTCGGTCCCCCTCTTTCATTTCATACACACCTTCTCTTACAACCGCCCCTTTCACATCAATTATAATTATTTTTTTCTGTTCCTTTGTATCCAATACTTTCGGTTTACTTTTTTTCTCCACATCTTTCGCTTGAACTTCCGTTGTAATGAGCGATGGCTCCGTTTGCTGATTCGTTTTCCAGAAAAAAAGAAAAATCAAAGTGCCAATAATAACCACTAATCCCAACCATTTTTTCGGAAAATCCCACATCATTTTACACCTCTAATCATAAATTTATAACATCATTCATATTGTTTAGGAGAAAGCTGTTACGAAGGAGGGATGAAACATTGAACATAGGAATTATAGGGACAGGGAACATGGGGAATATACTAATCGATGCATTTTTAGAAACCCGTGCTGTCAAACCTTCGTGCCTTACTATTATTAATCGGACGCCTGCCAAAGCATATCATATAAAAGAAAAATACCCTTCTGTTCATATAGCCAAAACAATCCAAGAGGTAATCGAACAATCCCAGCTTATTTTCATTTGCGTAAAACCGATAGATATATACCCTATTCTAAAAAAATACGCTGACCATTTTTCAGACGAAGATTGCTTAGTTTCTATCACAAGCCCCATATCTCCATCACAATTAGAAACACTTATACCTTGCCACGTCGCTCGTATCATTCCAAGCATCACAAACCGCGCCTTATCCGGCGCATCACTATTTACATTTGGAAATAACTGCTCTGAAGAATGGCAACAAAAACTATTTCGTCTATTCAAAAACATTTCTACTCCCCTTGTTATAGAAGAAGATATAACGCGCGTTTCATCTGATATAGCAAGCTGCGGCCCTGCTTTTTTTAGTTATTTATTACAATGTTTCATTAACGCTGCTGTAGATAAAACAAATATTACACATGAAGAAGCCACTACTTTAGTAAGTGAAATGGTCATTGGAATGGGGAAATTACTTGAAAAAGAAATTTTCACATTACCTACTTTACAAGAAAAGGTATGCGTTAAAGGCGGTGTTACAGGAGAAGGTATTCGTATTTTAGAAGAGCATGTTGGGGATATGTTTCATAAATTAATCGAACGGACACATGAGAAATTCGATGAAGATTTAAAATGCGTTGAGCAGCAATTCAATAAACACACATAATAAATACGCCATCGTAATCCCAAACCCTTTTTATTAATACTTATCTTTTTCATGCTACATTTTCACTAAAACTAGCATTTTTACACTTTACACATATCATCTTTTTATTTTTCTAGAACTAAAACTACATCTTTTCTATAAAACAAAAGCAACCTTATCGGTTGCTTTTCTTTTATCCATTCTTCTTCGCCATAAAAAAGATGCGCTCTGTTTGTTCTGTCACTTCGATTCGTTCAAAGTCACCTGTGACGCGAAGTACTGTAAATCCAGCTTCTTCAAGCCATTTTGTTAACACTTCAACCGAATATGCACGCTGCACGTGACATTCGTCAAAACGATGGTACACATCTTCTTCTGAATCTTGTACAAAGAATGTCAAATCATGTTCCACACTATCTGATTCTTCTCCAGGGAAGCAGTTCCAAATAAGTGATATTTCTTCGCCGTTCACTGTATATGTTTCATTTTGAAATACGTGATGTATTTTATATAAAGAGTGTACATCGAATAAAAACAAGCCATCCTGACGTAAATGGTGGAAAACTCTTCTAAATGTTTCTTGCACTCCATCTTCTTGCAATACGTAATTTAATGAGTCACAAAAGATTGTCACACAATCAAATTCACCAGGAACATCGAGCTCTCTCATGTCTTGTTGGTAAAAAGGAATAAAATAACCTTCTCCCCCCAATTTTTGCTGTGCGACAGTTAACATTTCTTCCGAAAGATCTACACCAATTAAATCATAACCTTTTCGTACAAGCGGAAGTGTTACGTTACCAGTTCCACATGCTACGTCAAGAATTTTTGCCTCTTTCATAGATGCCTGTTGCAAACTTTCCTCTGTGAATTCCACCCATTTATCATAAGGGACATCATTCATCAGTTCGTCATACAGCAAAGCAAATTGTTCGTATTTCATTGATCTAGCTCATCTGCAATATCTTCACGCGGCACATCGCCCCATAGACGCTCTAAATTATAGTGATTACGCTCATCTTTATGGAATACATGAGCAACCACATCACCAAGGTCTACTAAAACCCAACGTGCTTCATCAAAGCCTTCCATACGTTGTACGTTAATTTCGAACTCATGTGCCTTCGCTTTAATTTCACGTGCAATTGCTTGTACTTGCTTGTCTGAATTTCCGTGACAAATAATAAAATAGTCTGCAATCGGTGAAATACCTTGCATATTTAGTACAACCATATCTTCTGCTCTCTTATCATCAGCTGCTTTTGCCGCTAATACTAATAACTCTTTATCTTTCATTTATTAATTTCCTCCTTGATAATTGCATTGTATGTTTGGAATGTTAATGGATAAATCGTTTGATCTTTTTCCATTAAAAATTGAATTGTTCGCTTTAAAGCAAACAGTAAAGCTTGATTTATATCTTTATATGCGAGTTTCCTCGCTTCTTCCACACCAGGAAACTTACGTCCTGGTTCAATGTAATCTGCTACATAAATAACTTTATCTAACATTGTCATTTTTTCATGACCACTTGTATGATATGTAATAGCTTGTAGAATTTCAAGATCAGTAATGCCTACTTCTTTTTCTACTAAGTATGCCCCAACAGGTGCATGCCATAACTCTTTGTTATAGTGCAATAAATCCTTTGGCAAAGCTTCTCTCTTAATAATCTCTTCCATTTCTGGAATCGCTCTACATTTTGCATAATCGTGAAATATAGCAGCCGTCTCTGCCTTTTTTTCATCTACACCATATAACCGGGCAAGTTCAATCGCTGTTTCCATTACACCAATCGTGTGTATATAACGTTTTTCATGCATTTGCTGTTTGACAATACTAAGTGCTTCCTCACGATTCATACAACCCATTCCTCTCGACATATACCTGTACTTTTTCGGGGAGTAAATATTTGCACGTTTTCTTCGTCATATATCTCTCCCGTAACAGAGAAGAAGAAACTGCAAACTCCGGAATTTCCACTTTTACGATATCATAAGGCGTATGTAATGTATAACCTGGTCTTGCAACTCCAACGAAAGTCACAAGCTTAAGTAACTTTTCAATGTTATACCACTTCGGCAAATACTCAACCATGTCTCCGCCAATAATAAAGTGAAACTGCACATCCGGATACTTCTCCGTTAATTGTACCATAGTGTCGTACGTATAAGATGGGCCTTCTCTGTCTAGCTCTTCTAAACAAATTGAAAAGTATGCTTCTTCCTCAGTCGCTATTTGCAGCATGTTTAATCGACTTTTCACACTCGTAATGTTACGTCCTTGCTTGTGCGGTGGAATCTGATTCGGCAAAAACCATACCTCTTCCAACCCTAAAGCATGATACACTTCATTTGCAATTAACAAATGCCCATTATGAGGCGGGTCAAACGTGCCACCAATAATGCCAATTTTTCTCAAAAGAAACGCTCCTTCCTTTTACATACAGCAACTCTCCCCATACACATTCGAAGAGAGCCACTGTTAATAAAAGTTCAATTGGTTTCGCTTTCTACATATCAAGCGTCCACTACGAAATAACTCACGTATATCTTTTATCGAGGAAGCTTAATCTGCTTATTTTCTCTTGATTCTTTGTATAAAACAATTGTGCTTCCGATTACTTGAACGATTTCAGCTCGTGCACCTTGTGCAAGCTCTTCTGCAACTTCACGACGATCAAATTCACAGTTTTGTAATACACTCACTTTAAATAGTTCACGAACTTCTAATGCTTCTCCAATTTGTTTCACCATATTTTCATTTACGCCACCTTTTCCAACTTGAAAAATCGGTGTTAAATGATGTACCTTTGCACGTAAAAATCTTTTTTGTTTTCCTGTTAACATATAATTAGCCTCCAAGCTCTCTCATTACTAATTGTTTCATTCTATCAATATTCGGCACACAACCTGTCCACATTTCAAATGCAAGTGCACCTTGATAAACGAACATATCGATTCCATTTTGAATTATTGCACCTTGTTCTTTCGCATCGCCTAAAATTTTCGTCTCAAATGGATTATAAATAATATCAGAAACAATCGTTCCTTGTTTCAATGAACGAATTTCCAGCGGCGTATACGCAACATGTGGATGCATACCTATCGTTGTTGTTTGGATGATAATATCATATTCCCCTTGATTTTCTGCTGCACATTCTAACGATAGAGCATGCGAATTAACATTTGCCATGCACCCAGCGATAAGATTTTCCGCCTTATCTCTCGTACGATTAGCAATATCAATTTCTTTCACACCTACATCTGCAAGCGAGAAGTAAATAGCTCGGCTAGCACCACCTGCACCGATTAATAAAATACGTTTCTCTTGAAGTGGATCTTCACTAATTGACTGCAGGGCACGAACAAAACCAATTCCATCTGTATTATACCCAATCAATTTTCCATTTCGATGAACTACTGTATTTACCGCACCGATTTGCCTTGCTAGCGGGGCAACCTCATCCAAGTACTCCATAACTGCAACTTTATGCGGAGTCGTTACATTAAATCCTGAAATACCTAATGCTTTCAAACCTTTTACTGCTTCCCCTAGCGCTTCTTCTTCTACAAGAAACGCATGATAATGGGCATCCATATTCAAGTGTTCAAATGCATCGTTATGCATAACGGGTGATAATGAATGTCCAATTGGATTTCCGATTACACCATATAATTGTTTCATAAATCCCTCTCCATATTAAATTAAAGATTTACGTAATGAAACACTTACTCCCTTTGGTACATGAGCAACAATTTTCGCTCCTGATTCATTTACAGTAACCCAGCCTAATCCAGAGAATACAACGTCCGTTTTTGGCTCACGAATATTAAATTCATATTTCACAAAATCCGGCATATTTTCTAATTCTTCTGGTGTCGGTGGATTCAACATTTCTCCAGCGTGTCTTTCGTACAATTCATCAGCCTTTTCAAGCTTTGTACGATGGATTGTTAAACTGTTTGAGAAATGACAAGTAAATGCACGACGACCTCCACTTACATAATCAAATCGTGCTAATCCACCAAAGAATAATGTTTGTTCTTCATTTAATTGGAATACCATCGGCTTAACCTCTGTAGTCGGTGTAATAAGCTTTAAGCTTTGTTTCCCAACATAATGCGCCATTTGATGATGATTAATAATACCTGGTGTATCGTATAAAGATGATGTTTCGTCTAATGGGATATCAATTAAATCAAGCGTTGTTCCTGGGAAATGTGATGTTGTAATTACATTCTCAGTCTCATCACTAAACTCTTTAATCATACGATTAATAAATGTTGATTTACCAACATTCGTACATCCAACAACATAAACATCTTTACCTTCGCGGTAATGCTCAATTGCATCAGCAAGTTCAGTGATTCCTTGTCCTTTAGCTGCACTAATCAAAAAGACATCTTCTGGTTTTAAACCAAGTTGCTTTGCACTATAGCGCATCCAATGTTTTACTTTATCATGCTTAACTGACTTTGGAATTAAGTCAGCCTTATTCCCTACAAGTAATACTTTATTGTTCCCTACAAAACGATGTAAACCCGGTAACCAACTACCATTGAAATCGAAAATATCTACGATTTTAACTACTAGTGCGTCTGATTGTCCAATTCCGTTCAAAATACGAAGGAAATCATCATCTGTTAAAGATACATCTTGAATTTCGTTATAATGTTTCAAACGAAAACAACGTTGGCAAATTACTTGTTCTTTTTCTAAAGATGATACAGGAGCGTATCCTACTTCATTTTTATTTTCTGTTTGAATTTCTACACCGCAACCAATACATTTAATTGTTTCAGTCAAACTTTATTCCTCCCAGTTAATTAAGCCTTTTTTCTTCATGTTTCTCATAATTCTTCGTTCAATTTTTCGATTAAAACGTGTCACCAATCCGTCCGTTTGCGCTACCGGTACAACTAAAATTGTATGAAGTCCCACACGATTCCCACCGAGCACATCCGTTAGTAACTGATCTCCAATTACTACAACTTCATCTGGCTGTAAATGCATCTCGTGTATCGCACGCTTAAATGCGCGGACAAACGGTTTGCGCGCACTATGAATAAACGGAATACCTAATGGATCAGCGAATTCTTTAACGCGTTGCTCGTTATTATTTGAAACAACCGTTACTTGAATATCATTTTCTTTCATTTTCAAAAACCACTCTTCAAGCTGTGGTGTTGCGTTCGGACGATCCCATTCAATTAAAGTGTTATCTAAATCGGTAATAACTCCTTTAATTCCACGTTTTTTCAAATCTTCCGGTTGAACATGATATACATTTTTCACATATTCATTTGGTAAAAATAACTTCAATTTCTTTCACCTCTTTGAGGATTTTTCATAAAATTTTTCGACAACATTTTTCGATAGATAACCTGTGGATAAACTTGTACACACTTTCCACATTAACTTTTCAGTTAATTCGGAATTTACTAACACTCTATGCACACTTTATCCACTGAGGTATGTGGATAACCTCTTGTTTGTGACTGTCATATTTTTTTGGTACATTAAATGCAACAACGAATCAATCCTTATATTATTAGGAGGTGACTCCCCTTGAAAACAAAACATATGGAACAGTTATCTACTGATTTACTCACTGAGTCTTATTATAAAGCAAAAGAACTAAAATTAAATCCCGACTTCATTTTACTTATAAAACAAGAAATTATTAGACGCTCGTTAGAGGACAAGCTCGTCAAATCTTCTTGAGTACATATAGATTGCTGATTGACCTGTAAAAAGAGCCATCCTGCGATGGCTCTCGAATAAACAAGTACTCCCATCTAGGGGATTTCTTCATTAAGCATCTTTGTCCACATTTCTTAATTAGAGCTTCATAAGTATATTATAAAATCTTTTCTTTACTTATGAGATACTCGGGTTGCAATTTTTTCACCAAGACGTAGCTCTTGCCCACTTGTCAATTCCTGCACTGCTTCAATCATATCTTTTTCAAATAATAAAACAACTGTTGAGCCAAATGTAAAGTATGCCATCTCTTCACCTTTTTGAACAGTACTTCTTTCATGAAGGAGCTCAATACTATTAACAAACATAGCACCTACTTTTACAAGCGCCATACGTTCACCTTCACTATTTACTTCTGTAACAGAGCGATAATTTTTTGACAATGGTTCTTTCCCATACTCCATACCCGCTGCATTTACCGGATATGATTTTCTGCCGAGTACAAATCTTTCAGTCACAGAGCCAGAGAGCGGACTATGAATACGATGATAATGACTTGGACTCAAATAAATTACCATATATGTACCGCCTGCATATCGCTTTGCACGCTCTTCATTACCTAGCATATCCACAATTGAATAACGCTTTCCTTTTATATCGAATGTTTTTGTATCCTCAATAGGACCTTGATCAGCAAAAACACCATCAACAGGACTAACGATACTCGATGCATCAGTATCAATACTACGCTTTCCTTCTTTTAGCCTACGTGTAAATAAATCATGCAATGTTCGATATTCCTTCAAACCCTTTTCCATCTCATCTTGATTAATTTGAAAAACTTTCGCATACGATGGAATAATGATAGAGCTCAAACGAGATTGTGCAAATTTACGTAATATATAAGAAGTAAAACGACCATTTGTAAGTTCGATCATAAGTCGATATAATGTCCGTCGCAAATTACGAAACCTCCTAATCAGCCTATAACTTTAGTTTCCCCTTCTTTTCTCTCTATATCATATGTAAAATTGGTTCTTATTCCCACATATAGAATGGAGCCGTCTCGTTATACACGATGAAAAACTAAGTATAATTTTTATTCTTAAATTGTTTAGCACCTTCTAATATTACAGATAGAATCCGCCATTTTCAACAGTGAACATGTATTTCTTCTTAGAACAGCTCGTTTTCTTTCCGTTTTCCCGAAAGAAAAGCAGCCACTTTTAAAGTGTAGCTGCCTACAATATACATTATTCTTTTGCTTTTTTCTCTTTCTCAGCCCGCACAAATTCGTGGAACATTTTCATTAAAGCACGCTTTTCAATTCGCGATACGTAGCTTCTTGAAATACCGAGTGCCTTCGCAATCTCCCTCTGTGTTTTCTCTTTATCAAGCCCAAGTCCAAAACGCTTCACAATTACTTCTTTCTCTCGTTCGTCTAAAATATCGATATACTCTTTAATTTTTTCTAACTCCATACTAAGCTGAATCATATCAATTACATCTTCTGATTCTGATTTTAATATATCAATAAGCGATATTTCATTACCCTCTTTATCTTGCCCGATTGGATCATGAAGTGAAACGTCTTTTTTCGTTTTCTTCAGCACACGTAAATGCATCAAAATTTCATTTTCGATACAGCGTGCTGCATATGTTGCAAGCTTAGTTCCTTTCCCTGCTGAATAGCTTTCAATCGCTTTAATAAGCCCAATGGTACCAATTGAAATTAAATCTTCTGCATCTTCACCAGTGTTTTCGAATTTCTTAACAATATGAGCTACAAGCCGTAAATTATGTTCAATTAAAAGATTTCTCGCTTGAGCATCACCTTGCTCCATTAACTCTAAGTACTTTCTCTCATCGTCTGATGATAACGGCTGCGGAAACGCATTATTCTTCACATAAGAAACAAAGACAAACACTTCTCGAACCATATATCCAATTGCGGCGAATAGACTCAAACCTTTCACCTCCGCCAAAATAGTGGTCTTTACTATGTGTATGTGGGCGTGAGGTTGTTTGTGTCTGTACGATATAAATATGGAATCCTTAGCTTTTTGTCGAACGAAATAAGTCTTTCATACCTTGAATATTTTTTCCAATTTATTACAATATGTTAAGTTCCAAAATTTTGAAAGAGGTGTTTTCATGCAATACTTTACTTCACAAATAACAAAACTAGTAGTACTCACACTATCTTTTTTCTTACTGTCAGCTTGCGGACAACAAACTTCGCCCACAAAAACTGAAACGACTAAACAGGATACTGCAGCATCAAAAGACAGCACAAAAAATGAGGATAGCCAAAAGACCGAAGACAGTGTAAAAACTGAGGACAATGAAAACAACATAAAAACTGAGAACAACTCAACAACTAAAAACGACACAAAAACTGAGAACAACTCAACAACTAAAAACAATACAAACGCTGAGAACAACTCAACAACTAAAAATAATACAAAAGCTGAGAACAACTCAACAACTAAAAACGACACAAAAGCTGAGAACAACACAAAAACTACAAACAATACAAAAGCTGAGAACAACTCAACAGCTACAAACAATACAAAAACTGAAGCAGAATCTAAAAACACACAGAAAGATCAACAACCAGCTAAGCAACCAAATAAACAAACCGATACGATTAAATTCACAAGTGACGATGCTGTGAGGATTCTAGAAAAAAGAATGGGTGCTCGATCAGATCAAATTCATTACGGATCTGGGGAAGACCAACTAATCGGCACAATAAATGGTGTTAAGCTATATGACGTTTTATACGCACGTGGTGACGGTGAAAACCAACGCGCTCTAAATTTCGCAGTAGGATCAGATGGTAATGTATATGACTGGTCGAAAGCTCAAGATGGTATTCTTCAACCTCTTAACAGCAATTAATAAATTATTCTATGAACATAGTAAAAGCCAATCGAAACGAATCGATTGGCTTTTACTAATACTCACTCCAAATTTTCTCGCCAGTATACGCATCTATGTAACGAATTTCTCGACTACATTCGAAGGATTCTTTATGATTTTCATTCATCGTTTGTTTATACAGTAGTTCGTATTTCGTTTCCTCTGCATCAACATCTATATGCCATTCTAATTTAACTCGGATGGCCTCTTTGTATATTTCTAGCGCTTTTTCTTTTGTCACTTTTGGTGTTGTTTCATATGTGAGCAATTCTTTTATAATGCTGCTAGATTCTCCTGAGTAGTGCATCACAGCACCATTTTCTGTATTGATGTTAATCGCATATAGTCTATTGGAATCCCATTCACATATACAGAAAAGGTAAATCTTTCAATCCCATCTTCTGCTTCTTCACGTTCTTCCCAAAGACGAAGATATTGTGTGCTATCTGGAATAACTCGTTCTAAAAATTGAAGTGCTTTTTGTAAACATTCCTCTCTAGACAGTATTTGTTTTACTTCTTTATCGTCTGTCAGTTTTATAAAACCAATTAATTCATTGGTTGATTTATCAATCGTAATGCAAACTAAATTATTATATTTTAACATCGGTAAATGCTTTTTAAAGAATTCATTCATTATCTTTTGGATTCATCATACTCTCTCCTTTATTACAATTTAAGGTAATTATAATAAACAAAACCAAAAGTCATTAGCAAAAAGACAAAAAGCTGAAACAATTAGTTCATACGAATTTCACATGAATCTATTACTATAAGAATTGTACATAGTGAAATTACTAACAATGACGTTTATTCATATATAATTTCATTTGAAAGGGGTTGAAAAGATGAAAACTAAATATCGCTTTATGATCTCATCATTTGCTGCTTGCGCCTACATGATTTGGTGTTTAGTATAATAACAACTTCACTTGTAAATAAGAAAAGGTGTGTATATAAATGGAATATAACCAATCAACCGTTAACTACTGGAAAGCTTTTGTATTACCTTATACATTTGCTTTAGAAGAGTTAAAAACTAAATTTGAAATTATGAACCGGGAAGCTCAATTTTTAGAAGACTACAACCCGTTTGAACATATAAAAACAAGACTTAAACAACCCGAAAGTATCATTAGGAAGCTTGAGCGTAAAAATTTATCACCAACAGTTGAAAATGCTCAAACACAATTACAAGATATTATTGGCATCCGTATTACATGTTGCTTTGTAGAAGATATTTACCATTTAAAAGGGGTTATTGAAAATCGTGGAGACATGGAAATTGTAGAAGTAAAAGATTATATTGCCAATCCAAAAGGAAATGGCTATAAAAGTTTGCATATGATTATTAAATATCCATTGTTACTAAATTCTGGTACGAAAGATGTATTTGCAGAAATTCAATTACGTACACTTGCGATGGACTTTTGGGCAAGTTTAGAACATAAACTTTACTACAAATATGAAGGAAATATACCTGATTATTTGAAGGATGAACTACATGACGCTGCTATGAAAGCTGAAGATCTCGATAATAAGATGGCAACAATCCGTCAAGATATTGATGACATTGAAGCATGTTCAAATCAAATTTTATTACCACTTTAAAAAGGTTCTCTCCTATGAGAACCTTTTTTTATTCCGCTATTTGCGGGCAGTAAGACTCCCACTGATTAAAGTTTCACTTTATTTCTTCTCTATCGTACGAACTTCTTCAATCTTCCACCCTTCGTCTTCTTTTCCAAGTGCATACTGCATTTTCTTTTGAAGAGTAACCCCTCCGTCTACTTCTTTTTCCTCCGTTTCAACAATAACAAGCCCACCTTTAAGAGCTTTCATATTCATATGTTCCAATTCTATTTTCTTATTTCCCTTTTGAAATGCCGCTTCCTTTTGTGTTTTTAAGTCTTCAGCACTAGGCATCTTCTTTGAAAATAACTCCATATGCTCAGCAAGATTTTTTTCATTCGTCGTCCGTACAAATGCCTCAATAACATCTTGAATGGATTTCTCTTCTTCTTTCGTTATATGTACCTTTTCCTCAGTTTTTCCAGCAGATTTTTGTTCTATATTATTCTCTTGAGATTGACATCCAACTAGCAATAATACAAATACTAGAAGGAATCTTAATTTCCCTAAAAAAACTCTCATCTTTCCATCTCCTAAAAAGAAAAGTGAGGCATTTCGCCTCACTTTCATTTATAATTAGCGTCTTCCTTTATTCGGGTCGCCGCCGCCAACAATGTCAAAGACACGTTTAGCTATATTTGTATTCTCTTGAACGCCAGAGAATAAGTATTTACCCGGTCCGAATGCATATACGTTTACATCTTCACCTGTATGTCCACCCGTTGTCCAACCTGTAACCGAACGCTTATTGAAGATATCTTCAATTGCATTATCAATCTTTGTTACATCTTTTGATGGAGCTATATCATTTACAGCTTTAATTTCTTCTGGTGTTAATTGTAGATCAATATACTTTTTCAATGTTTCTTCTACATTTGCACCTTTTACAATCTCACTTGCCATAAAGTCTGGCGTACGTTTCGCAGCTTTAATCGGATCTACTTTAAAGTTATACTCACCATTCGCACCTAAAGATAATCCGCCAGTAGCATGGTCTGCAGTTGCAACAACTAATGTGTTCTTATCTTTTTTCGCAAACTCAATTGCTGCTTTAAACGCTTTTTCGAAGTCTTCCATTTCACTCATTGCACCGACAATATCATTATCATGTCCAGCCCAATCAATTTGACTACCTTCGACCATTAAGAAGAAACCATTTTTATTTTTGTTCAAGCGCTCAATCGCGGTATTTGTCATCTCTTCTAATGAAGGTGTTTTGTCAGTACGGTCAATCATTTTGTCTAAACCACCTGGTGCAAATAAGCCAAGAACTTGATCGCTTTTATCATTTAATAATTGATTACGATCTGTTACATAACTATAACCAGACTTCTTAAATTCTTCTGTAAGATTGCGGTCTTTTCTAACAAAGTTATTTACGCCGCCGCCAAGCATAACATCTATTTTATGCTTACCTTTAATTTTCTCATCAAAGTAATCATTTGCAATTGCGTCCATATTTTTACGACTAATATCATGTGCACCGAATGCAGCTGGTGTTGCATGCGTAATTTCAGACGTTGCAACGAGTCCCGTTGACTTCCCTTTTTCTTTCGCTTGCTCAAGCACTGTTTTCACTTCAGCTTTATCATTATCTACTGCAATAGCTGCATTATATGTTTTTATACCTGCTGACATCGCAGTAGCTGCCGATGCAGAGTCTGTAATATTTTCATGTTCATCTTCTGGATATGTTTTTTGTGTTCCTACAAGATGCTTATCAAATTCTGTAGATTCCATCTCAAATGTTTTTGGATTATCTTTCATATAACGATGAGCTGTCATATATGAAGGCCCCATACCATCCCCAATTAATACAATGACATTTTTAATTTTTGCATTGTTTCCGTTCTCATCCGCATTAACCTCACTAGAACGCGTAAAATTCCATGTTGCTACCGAAGTAACTGCTAACGACGCCACAACTGCAAATGGCCATGCTTTTTTTACAAACTTTTTCACTGTCTTGTCCCCCTAATTAGGTTATTCATTTCCCACTATCAAATTTAATAGAAGACTGTTAAGAGAAAATGAGTTATATGTAAATTTTTTGTTAACTTATGTAAATTTCAGTTATAATTTGTATAAGTTTGTCTTGTCATATCAAACATACTTCCCTTTACAAAGAAAAATATAAACATGTTGGATTTTTTTAATACGAACCTATTATTTTACATTTCGTAATATTATTCTTATTTTTTCTAATTTAAATAGAAATATGGTGAACTTTATGAAAACAGTAAAACTAGACGAATCTTCCATTCCAGATTTACTCTCTCTTTGCAAATCAGTCGGGTGGTTACAGCATGAGATTTTTATGAAAGAGCAATTCCATATGTACCTTTCCATTGGCACAATTTTTGGCTATGTACATGAGAATAAACTTATTGCAGCGGGCGGGGTCTTTTCGTTTGCCCCTGGATTTTCTTCTATCGGTATGTTAATCGTGCATCCTGATTTTCAAAGAAAAGGAATTGGCCGTATTTTGTTAAACACTAGCTTAAAAGTAACTCATCCATCGCTCCCTATTACGCTCATTGCAACAAAAGCTGGCGAATCCTTATATGAATCTTATGGATTTCAATCAATAACAACAATTCATCGTTTCGAAAAACAAGCGGCTCATATAAGTACAAATTCTTTTCCCATAAAACAAATTCAGCAAGCCGATCTTCAATCTCTCATTTTTCTTGATCAAACTGCGACTGGTGCATATCGTTCTAAGCTTTTTTCATCGCTACTATCGAGAGCAACTTACTCCTTTAAAATAGAACGGGATAATCAAATAGATGCTTTTGCTTTATGCATACAAAAAGGAGATGTACTATGTATCACTCCGCTTATTTCAAAAAAAGAAAAAGACGCTATTCAGTTATTAAAAATGATTTGTAAATCGTGGAGTGGGACGATACGCATTGATGTTCCGCACTCACAATTCATATTCCGCCAATTTCTTCAAACAGCAGATTTCCAGGAAACGCTCCTTTCACCTCTTATGATAAAGAATGGTAATCAACTTCCTGGAAATCGTAATATGCTATTTGCTATGATAGATGCAGCGTTATGTTAGAAAGGGGACACCTAATTGAAGCGATTTAGCTATTTTATGGTAGGTTGTCTTACTCTTACACTATTAGTAGGATGTAGTGCAGCAGAAAAGCCAGTAGAACAAGTAAAACAAGTTAAAAATACAATTACAGCGAAACTAGCTACCGAGGAAAAAATGGTAGAGATAGATGGTCAAACGATTTACTTTAAAAAGATTGGTGATGAAAAACCACCTTTACTTATGATCCATGGATTTGGAGGATTATCCGATGGTTTTCAAAAGATTTACTCAGATTTAGCAAAAGATCATACGATTATTTCTGTTGATGCTTTAGGATTCGGACGTTCCTCTAAGCCGATGGATTTTTATTATTCTTTTCCAACTCATGCAAATTTGTATTATAAGTTAATGAAAAAACTAGGGTATGACTCATTCGCAATACTGGGACATTCGATGGGCGGAGAAATTTCTCTTAATTTAACATATTTATACCCTGAAGCGGTTACTCACCTTATTTTAACTGATGCTACAGGCGGCCCTCATACACTCGTTAATAAACAAGGTTCACCAAAACCAAAGGTGTCGACTGATTTAAGTGCCGTTTCTTCTATTGCAGATTATGATGAGAGCAAAGTTAAATTCAAGCGTAATGATGAAGAGCATTATAATAAAATGAAATTATGGCCTAGGCGTCTTCAAATCAATGCAAATGAAATTAAGCAACCAACTTTAATTATATGGGGAAGAAATGATAGTAGCGTTTCTTGGAAAGAAGGAGAAACTTATCATCAATTCTTAAAAAATAGCACTTTCCATATTATTGAAAAAGGTTATCATGCTCCATTTCGTCAAGAGCCACAAGAATTTGTAGGGTATGTAAAAGATTTCTTCGAGAAAAATCCTATAAGTGCTGAAAAATAAACGGGTATCTCATTTTGAGACACCCGTTTTCATATATTAAGCAGCTTGTCTTTGGCGTTTTTGAGTTTTTGATCCTAATACTTTCGGTATAACGAAGCCATCAATTCCAAGTTTTCCAGCATTCATACCAGAAACAAGAACGAACATGGATAAGATAACCATTTCAGGATTTACACCAATTGACCCACTAAACATATAGGAAAAGTTCATTACAAGACCGAAAAAGACCGCTGTTTTTGTTAAACAGCCCACAATTAAACCAATTCCGACTAAAATTTCTCCCCACGTCACAAGTGTATTAAATAAATCAACGTTTGGAATTGCAAAATCTTGTAAGAATGATGCCCACCAGGATTGAACAGCTGGTTGTGCTCCTTTAGATTTTTCAATTGCACCTTGTAAATAACCAGTTGCATCGAAGCCTTTTCCTTGTAGTTTACCGATTCCAGCCATTACCCATGTGTAACCAAGATACACTCGAATTATCGCTAATACAAAAGAAACTGTTTTGTTTTCTCTTAAAAATTGAATAATCATATCTTCCTCCTAAAGTTGTAATTAAGTCAGTTACAGATAATATAATAACATTAGTTACTTACTTTTAAAATGTTAATTGTGAATAATTCTTGACATACATACAAAACATTAAATACTAACGTATATATAGTAACTTTTATTACCTGTAAAAACTTGAACATATCATACCACAGGTGATAATCATTTTCATTGAAAAAGTGTAAAAAAAATGTGAGTTAAATGTGAAACACGTTTATTCGAATATAGAATAAACGTGTTTCACACTATTTATATAATCGAAATGTATGTGTCTCCTCATCGATTAATCTCGCTTCTTGAACACCTTCTTCTAACATTTTATCACGGTTAATAAGCCTGTAAAATACAGCGTATTGTAAACATAAGTGCTACATTTCCATCTACATAAGCTATCGATTTAACATGTGATTTTGTATCACTATGTAAAAAGGATTCTACTAGTTTCCCCCCCAAACTCATACCAACCATTTAAAATATGTGTAATATGCAATTTTGCATATTACTTAATTTCCGCTACGCCAAAGTATACTCTCTGCTCATTTAAGTCGTACACATTTCCCCCTAACTCTTCCATTACAAATCCCCCTCCTATAAGTCCATTTCATACATACCCGTTTCTTTCAAAAAATCAGCTCTAGTTAAAGCGACTTTCTGTAAATATTGCCTATACGCTGTAATTGTTCCATCATGTGAAACGATACAAACTTTTTCTGCTCTTAACTGATAGCACCAGTGCAGAAATTCATCTACTATTTGCTGAAATTCCTTCTCCGAGATAATATTGACTCCCTCATTCCATAACAATTCATTTCTACTTTCTTCTAATGAAAAATGTGGAAATAAATTTTCTATTATCTTTCGATCTAACAATTGATCGCACGGTAATGTTTTGGCGGATTCCCGATAAGGGAAAATACGCGGGGATATATATGGATGAACAATTTTTTGACAAGCAACTTCCGCACTCCATATTGTCGCAGTTTGTAAAGTTCGAAGTGTAGGACTAGCGATTAATATATCCTTTTCTTGTAATGGTACATCGCACTGAAGCAATTTAGCCTGCTTCTTTCCCACGCCCGTCAATGGCGGATTCACTGCTTGTAAACTTAATGGTAAATCTTTCGTATGCTCACCTTCACCATGCCGAACAAAGACAAGTTTCATTCTCCTCTTCCTCTCACTAGGAAATAGTCTCACATATTTCTTCCCTATTTTTTTCTTTACTCCTGCTATTTTAAAAAGCAGAATATAAAAAGCATTTGACATCAATATTTGGAAAACATTACAATTATATATGTAAAATACTTTTTACAAGAGGAGGAGGATTATACATATGAAATGGATTATCTTCTTTATCGGAATGATCATATGGGGATACATAAATGGCTTTTTTAGTAGTGATAAAACTGCTAATCCTTGGATTACAGATGATGAGCGTGAAACAAAAATTAAGCAAAAAGCAATTATCGCAAGCTGGTCTGGTGTTTTTATATTTTGTATCATTAACCTCTTAAACAAATGGTTAGGTTTAGGAACAGGTGGTACATCACCTTACTTACCAGATCCTGTCGCAACTATTTTAAAAGAAAATATAGAGTTACAAGTTTTACTTATGTTATTCATTACGTATGGACTATTTTACGTATACTACCGAAGAAAACTAAGCGCTTAACTTTTATCTCATGATTATCCTCCTAAATGGTTATAGTAACTAGGACGCAATGAAAAAAGGAGAGATATAAAAATGAGTAACTCAAATGACTTTTTAGATACATTACATGAAAAACAAGCAAAAGATGAACAAAATAGAAAGCGCCAAGGGAACGGAAACCCTGCGAAAAAAAAGCCAAATAAAACACATAAATAACATTGAAAAACCTGCCTAACAATTATATTTTAGGCAGGTTTTTTTACTCGTCTTTAACCGAAACGACATCTTCCCAATTCCATTTCTCATAATACCACTCTGGCACATCTATATTTTCAATCCACTTCTTTTCATATTTCCCATCGCTATGAGCAAGCCATACATCAGCTTTCTTACGATTTGAACGGATCCATAACAATTGGTTGCTCGTCTTAATAAAAATAGGATTATAATCGCCTTGGCTATTTGATGGCTTTGTAATTTGATGTTGTTCATCGCTTATACTATTTACTTCATATAAAGATGGTAGTGGTCTTTTTTCTGGCGGAGTTTCTATCCCTGCTTCTTTTGCTCGTGAAACGATAATTACATTATCGTTCTTCCATGTGAAATCCCAATCCACATAGCCTTTTGGAGTAAATGTATTTTGCTGGAGAACCGGCAATTCTTTTATTTTTAAATGTTTATTCTCTAAGGCAACTCTCCCGCTCCCTTCAATATAGGCTAATATATTTTTGGATGGCGCCCATTTGAACCATTGTGTGTTTAATAACATTTGATCTACTGTTTCAAAACGACTGCCATCTGATCGAATTAAGCACAGTGTATTACTATCCGCTGACAAAGAAGCTGTTGGTACTGCCAAAAACGAAATCCATTTTTGATCTGGTGACCACTTAAATCCACTTGCGACGAACGCTAAAAAATCATCGTGTTCATTTGGTAATGCATATATATGTTTCATTTTGTTCGGGTTCATATTTGCATCCTTTTGTATTTCATATAACTGAGCACCTGTCCATCCTGTTGGAAGCAAGAACGCTTCTGATGATACAAGAAACTTCTTACCATCAGGATGCCATGCATAGTCACCTACACCACTGGCTACATTGTCAAAATCTACTTTCTTTTTTTCAACATCAAATATATTTAATGTACGTGCAAATACAAATGCAATTATATTCTCTGTTGGTGACCATTGATAATTCGATGCTTCTGATTGAGATGGTGTAACTTTCTTTCCATCTTTCAGCCGATACAGTTCAAAATGATTTTGCTTCTTTCCTTTTGCATATGCAAGCCATTCTCCATTATGTGACCATTTCGGCCCTGTTATGTACTCTCCTTTTGTAATTTGTTTTTCTTTCTCACCGACTTTAATCCATAGATTATGATTACGAATAAAGGCAACTTTCACTCCATTGTTTTCTGCGCTAGTAATAGAACCTGAACAGAAAAAAAGGCACAGAATCACGATTCCACTTACTATAAACCTTTTCATATAGCACCCCCATTTCCCTCATAGCATTCCTCACTTTCCACTTACAATATGTGAAAAATATCCATTCGACATAATCCCAAAAAATTTCCCAAGAAATTTTCAATTCAAAGAGGATTGGTAGGAATTATGTCGAATGTATAGTTTAGCCAACATATGTTCCTATAATTAACGACAAAAATGTAATATTTATTTTCGGAAAATTGGCACTTTTTATTAGGGGGAGTTTCAATGAAGAAAACTACATCTACACTATTAAGTATGGCGCTCGTCTTTTCGAGTTTTGGAGCTTTAAGCGCCCATGCTGAGTCACTGCAAAAAGAGAAGCAATTTAGTCCACAGTTAAAAGCGAATATTGAACAATGGGGAGAAAACAAAATCGCGCAAAATGTTGAAACAAAAACATCAAAAGAAATTTCAGTCATTGTAGAATTGCAGCATGCTCCACTCGCTTCACAAAGTAACATTCAGCATGCTCCGGATCTAAAAAATAGCAATGTGCAATCATACCATGCGCAACTAAAAAAGGCACAAGAGGATACAACAAAGAAAATTAAAGAAAAAGCACCGAAGGCAACGATAAAAGAAACATATAGTACATTATTTTCTGGGTTTTCTATTTCTATCCCAGGAGATCAAATTGCTGCTTTAGCTTCTTTACCTGAAGTAAAAGCAATTTATCCGAACTTAACATATAAGTTACATGAAACATCAAAAAGCCCAGCAGATCAAGAAACACCAAATGTTGGCGGCCCTACAGTTGGTGCACCTGAAGCTTGGGATTTAAAAGATCCAACTGGCAAACCCCTTGATGGAAAAGGAATGAAAGTCGCTATTATCGATTCAGGTGTCGACTATACCCACCCTGATTTACAAGCAAATTATATCGGCGGCTATGATACAGTCGATGAAGATAATGATCCGATGGATGGAAACGTCCACGGTACCCATGTTGCTGGAATTATTGCTGGTAACGGAAAAATAAAGGGGATTGCTCCGAATGCTTCTATACTCGCTTACCGTGTCATGAATGATGGTGGTACTGGTACGACCGATGATATTATTCAAGGTATTGAGCGCGCTATTCAAGATGGTGCCGATGTTTTAAATCTATCTCTTGGTCAAGATTTGAATGTACCTGATCAGCCTGTAACATTAACGTTAGAACGTGCAGCAAAGCTTGGGGTTACTGCGGTCGTCTCAAATGGAAATGATGGACCAAAACCTTGGTCTGTTGACGCTCCTGGTAACGCAAGTAGTGTCATCTCTGTTGGAGCATCTACAGTTTCTATTCCATTTCCAACATTCCAAGTAGCTGGTTCCAATAAATCTTACCAAGGATTACCGTTATCAAAAGCAGATTTCCAAGTAGGAAACGATGCTCAGCTTGTATATGTTGGCTACGGTAATCCAAGCGATTACGCTAAACAAGATGTGAAAGGGAAGTTCGCCCTTGTTTTACAAGGAACTTCGAGCACGTTAGTAAAAGCAGAACAAGCGAAACAAGCTGGCGCTCTCGGCGTGCTACTAATTTCTAACGAAAAAGAAATTAATATTATGCCCGAATATTTTGGACGTGAAGATGTAGCTCTTCCAGTTATGCAACTATCAAATACAAATGGTGAAGAGTTGAAAAATTCAATTACAAAACGAAAGAAAAATATAAAAATTGGACAACCAAGCCAAACCGAACTTATTGGTAACTTCAGTTCAAGAGGACCATCACAAGGAAGTTGGCTCATAAAGCCTGATATAGTTGCACCTGGCGTGAAAATTACTAGTACAGTACCAAGAGGTGGCTATGAATCTCACAACGGAACAAGTATGGCTGCGCCACAAGTAGCGGGAGCCGTTGCTCTGCTGCGTCAAATGCATCCTGATTGGACGACAGAACAATTGAAAGCAGCTCTTGCCAACACTGCAAAAACATTAAAGGATGTCAATGAAAATACATATCCTGTCATGGCACAAGGTTCTGGTTTAATTAACATTCCAAAAGCAGCAAAAGCAGATGCATTAGTGAAACCAAACAATGTAAGTTTCGGTCTCATTAAACCTAATAGTGGCAAAGTGAAGTTAACACAAAATATTACGTTACAAAATCTTTCTAACAAAAAGAAAAACTTCTCAACTCGCATTGAATTACTAGATACAAAAACAAAAGTCCAGACTTCTTTCCCTTCTTCTATTAGCATTAAACCGAATAGTAACATCGAAAAGCCTTTTACTATTACTGTTGATAGCTCCTTACCACAAGGTGTATATACGGGAAATCTATATGTAAAAGAGCAAGGGAAGACTGAAGAAATGCGTATTCCATTTACATTTAGCATCGATCCGAAAGAATACAAGCGTATTGATGGCCTTGAAATCGTTAATTCTACTTTCAGTCCAAATAATGACAGAATACTAGATGACAACCTTATCAATTACTATTTAGTTACACCTGTTGAGGATGTAACGTTTCATGCTAATTTAATTACGAAAGACCGAGTAACATATAAAGGAATCGTTCATCAAGGTAAGAATGAAACACCAGGTTATAAATCTTTCAAATGGAATGGTACGAAAACTGATGGATCACCTCTACCTGATGGCTTATACCAAATTGAAGCTGTTGCTTCTAATTCTGGAGGAGAAACGAAACAAACAGGAGCTGTATTTGTCGACCGTACTGCACCGAAATTATCGCCTGAAGTAGATCAAGAAAACCTCGTAATTAGAGGGAAAGTAGATGATATACTTTTAGATTGGATGACAGAATCCGGATGGGTTGCTCCAGGACATCCAGTAACAATACAGTATGAAATTAATGGAAATGGCGTATGGGGAAATGCATTCTTGAACCATTGGGAGAAAAACTTTGAAATTTATTTCGATCGCAATCAATTACAACAAGGGAAAAATACAATCCACATTGCAGCAACTGATGCAGCCGGAAATACATCTAATTTAAACGTCGATTTAGAAATGAAATAATAAAATTATTGTTGACAATCTTTTAAATATAGTTTTATAATACAAAACATAGTTTAGTTGAACGAATTATATATCGGCTTTGAAGGAATACTAGTAGCGACTTATATCCCTGTCTCAGAGAACTGATGGTTGGTGCGAATCAGTACATATACAAGCGTGAATTACAATTCTGGAGCTTCTTTCCCGTAATGCTTTTTATGCATGAAGAGAAAGACGGATCTTTCCGTTATCTTAAAGTAAGTGGTAAACAATTAATTGTTTACAAATAGGGTGGTACCGCGATTTTTATCGTCCCTATCGGATTTTCCGATAGGGGCTTTTTTGCGTCCTTCCCTTTTAAATAACTTCATATTATACGCGTTGAAAGAATCGCAGTAGTATCTTATATCCCTGTTTCAGAGAGCTAATGGTCGGTGGAAATTAGCACATATATAAGTACGAATTACAATTCTGGAGCTTCTTTTTCGTAGTGCTTTTATGCATGAAGGAAAAGACGGAGTTTTTCCGTTATCATTAGTTGAGATGTAAGTACCTTTTCACTTACAAATAGGGTGGTACCGCGATTTTTTCGCCCCTATCGGATTTTCCGATAGGGGCTTTTTCTATTTCTCACACAAACAGTTGTTAAATAATTCCGAATCTTATGATAAGATTTTATAAGCGCTTACATTATTTAAGGGAGGTGGTGCAATCTATACGAACCGGTATTCATTTTTATAGAAAAAAAGGAGGATGTCTAAATGACAAAGAAAACAGAAATTCCATCACATTTAAAACCATTCGTATCCACACAGCATTATGATCAATACACACCGGTGAATCACGCTGTTTGGCGTTACATTATGAAACAAAACCATAACTTCTTAAAAGATGTTGCTCATCCCGCCTATGTTAATGGACTACAATCATCTGGTATTAATATAGATGCGATTCCAAAAGTAGAAGAAATGAATGACTGTTTAGCACCAAGCGGCTGGGGCGCCGTAACGATTGACGGACTTATTCCCGGCGTAGCATTCTTTGATTTTCAGGGGCACGGATTACTACCAATCGCAACAGATATTCGTAAAGTAGAAAATATCGAGTATACACCAGCTCCTGATATCGTTCATGAAGCAGCAGGACACGCACCGATTTTACTTGATTCTACATATGCAAAATATGTGAAACGCTTTGGGCAAATTGGAGCGAAAGCTTTCTCCACAAAAGAAGAACATGAGGCTTTTGAAGCTGTTCGTACATTAACGATCGTAAAAGAAAGCCCGACTTCTACACCTGAAGAAGTTGCAGCTGCTGAAAATGCTGTAATCGAAAAACAAAACTTAGTTTCTGGTTTATCAGAAGCAGAACAAATTTCACGTCTATTCTGGTGGACAGTGGAATACGGCTTAATCGGTAATATAGATGACCCAAAAATTTACGGTGCTGGTCTCCTTTCCTCTGTCGGTGAAAGTAAGCATTGCTTAACAGATGCTGTAAAGAAAGTTCCATTCTCAATTGAAGCTTGCACCGGGACAACTTATGACGTAACAAAAATGCAGCCACAGCTATTTGTTTGTGAATCATTTGAAGAGTTGACTGAGGCACTTGAGCAGTTCTCTACAACGATGGCATTTAAAACAGGTGGCACAGAAGGATTAGAAAAAGCAATCCGCTCCGAAAATCATGCTACAACTGAGCTAAGTAGTGGATTACAAATTACGGGTACATTTACAGAGACAATTAAAAATGATACTGGTGAAGTTATTTACACACGAACAAGCTCACCAACTGCATTAGCAATTCATAATAAACAACTAGCAAATCATTCTACATCTGTGCACAGCGATGGATTCGGGACACCAATCGGATTACTAGATGGTGATATTGCATTAGAAAATTGTACAGAAGAACAATTACAATCATTAGGCATTACAATTGGACATAGTGCAGAGTTTACTTTTGCAAGCGGCATTCATGTAAAAGGAACAGTAACAGACATTGTAAAGAATGATAAAAAAATTGCTCTTATCTCCTTTATAAATTGTACAGTTACTCATAAAGATCGCTTATTATTTGATCCTTCATGGGGAGCATTTGATATGGCTGTCGGCTCACAAATCACTTCTGTATTCCCAGGAGCGGCAGATGCGGCTGCATTTTTCCCGATGAATGAAGAAGTACAAGAAACTCCTGATCCACTTGTACTGAATGAGCTTGAACGTATGTATCAAACAGTTCGGGATATACGTAACGATAGTATTTTACACGATACTCATACTGATCAATTAATAGCTATTCAAGAAGTATTAAATAAATTTCATCCGAAAGAATGGTTGCTTCGTCTTGAAATTTTAGAATTGCTTTTAGAACATAATAAAGGCCACGAAGCATCAGCGGCATTATTGCAACAACTTTCTACTTTCACAACTGACGAATCTGTAACACGTCTTATTAACAACGGTCTTGCGTTACTACAGGTAAAGGATGTGAAAAATGATGCTACGACTAACTAATGAAGAGGTACAAGAAGAATTAGTTAAGCTGGATAAATGGACAGTGAAAGATGAAAAATGGATTGAAAGAAAATATATGTTTTCCGACTACTTAAAAGGAGTCGAATTTGTCTCTGAAGCCGCCAAACTATCAGAAGAACATAATCACCACCCATTTATCCTTATCCAGTATAAAGCAGTCATTATTACTTTGTCATCATGGAATGCAAAAGGTTTAACCAAACTAGATTTTGACCTTGCAAAGCAATTTGATGAACTGTTTTTACAAAATGAAAAAGCGATTATAAGAAAGTAAAAAAGAGAAGCCTTTAATTAGGCTTCTCCTTTTACTTTAAAATGTATACAATGTCCAAACGGATCCTTGGCCTGTAATATTCCATCTTTGTACGTAGCAACTACGCCAATATATTTTAAGCTTTCACACACTTGCTCTTTTTGTTTTTCATCTGCTAGTACAATGGTGAAATATTTCAAGCCGACGGAATTTGGCATTTGTGGTGGTATCCCTTCACCTTGCCACGTATTTAAACCGATATGATGATGATAACCACCTGCGGATACGAACAACGCTCCATTACGAGCTGGGATTGTTACTTCAAAACCAAGACCATCAACGTAGAAACGTTTCGCTTCTTCTAAGTCAGCTACATGTAAATGAATATGCCCCATCACAGTACCAGCCGGGAACCCATTCCATGCACTTCCTTGCTGCAATAATTCTTCACCGGCTAATGGGTTACTAACAAATGGTAGCTCTCCATTCTCATCACGCCAAACTTCTTTTTGGCGATCATGATAAATTTCAATCCCGTTTCCATCTGGATCAGCTAAATAAAGAGCTTCACTAAAGTAATGATCGGCTCCACCGTGCAGTGGATATACCATCTCTACAAGATGACGAAGAATGTTCGCTAAGTCCTGTCTGGTTGGTAATAAAATTGCGTAATGATATAACCCTGTTCTCCCTCTTTGCTTTGGTAAAGCTTCTTTCTTTTCTTCAATGATAAGGAGTGGTTCTTCATTTTCATTCCCAAATGTAACGACTGTTTTCTCTTCTTTTAGCACTTTCATACTTAATACTTCTGTATAAAACTCTAGTGATTTCTTTATATTTGATACGTATAGATGAACAACACCAAGTGTTGTTTCGGGATGAAGTTGAAAGCTCATCTTGTTATACCCCCATTTAAATTAGTTCTTCTTTGACATTTTCTCTTTTAAGAAATTATCTACAAAACCATCAGCTTTCGCAACAAATAAATAAGCACCCATTGCTAATAATGCAAGTTCTAATTCGAAGCCAGGATTTTTCCCATCTCCTAATAAACCAGCTGACCATTTTACTTTTACAATCGCCCCAACCATAACAAGTGCGAATAATAAACCAATATATCTTACACCTAAACCTAGAATTAACAATAGACCTCCAACTAATTCAACTGTTGCTACACCGTATGCAAGTCCTCCTGGTAAACCAATGCTTGTAAACCACCCTGCGATATTGTCAATTCCTGATTGGAATTTTGTTAAACCATGCATAAAGAATGTTACCCCTAACACGATACGAATAATTAAGTTACCAATATGTTGATTCATTTCATTCTCTCCTTTATAGTTTTCTTATACAAAACTTTTATTCACATTACAAAACATACACTAATTATTTTTATTCGTCAATTCATTTTTTATGAGAAAAAATATATTTTTTTTGCTATGATACAAATAGTTGTTTACAAAAAGGAGCTTGATTTTATGAATATCGGTTCTGCAATTCGTGAAATTCGTCAACGCAGAGGTATTACGATTGCCCAAATTTGTGAAGGAACAGGTCTTTCTAAAGGCTTTATGAGTCAGGTTGAAAACAATAAAACATCACCATCTATCTCAACTTTAGAAATGATCGCTAATTTTTTAAATGTTCCCCTTCCATATCTATTGTTAGAACAAAAAGATCGTTTGAAAATTATAAAAAAAGAAGAGCGTAAATACAGTGTGTATGGAAAAGATGAACAAAGAATTGAGCATGTTGCGGAGCAAGGTGGCCTTCGCCTAAATCTCGTAGAAATTTCTGCCGGATTCCCGAAAGAAAACTCGCCAAATGCTCATGAAGGCGAAGAGTGTCATCTTGTATTACGCGGAAAACTGGAAGTTCAACATGGTGAAGATATTGCAATTGTAGAAGAAGGTGATTCTTTCTCCTGGAATGCATGCGTTCCCCATATTGTTCGTAATATAGGTGAAGAATCTGCATTATTACTTATCTCTAGTCATGCGGAAAATCGAAAACGAGTTTACTAATTGATAAAAAAGAAGCCTGTTTCGTAACAGGCTTCTTTTTTATTCCCTTATAATTCCATAACTTGTCCCAACTAGTACGGTCTTTTCATGTTGATTGCGATAAACTGACTCAATTGAAACTTTTTTATATCCTTCCATTTGCTCAATATTTGTTAATGTTAATTCACAAGTAATCGTATCACCTGTAAAAACTGGTCTAATGAACTCACTTACTAATTCCCTCGCTATGTAATGTAACTCTTCTCCTACTTTCGTACCAATGCTAGCAGTCAATAGACCATGAACCATTAATCGTCCATTCTCATCATATTCCATATGATGTCTACCTTTATCGCCTGTAATATTTGCAAATTCAAAAACTTCTTCCTCAGTAAACCTTCTTTCGTATTTAAATACATCCCCAACTTTTACATTCATTTTTATCCCCCGTTTAATAAACTGAATTTTCTTTTATTTTATCACAAAATAAGTCTCAGTTCAGTTTATATTATTAAAATAGCGATCCTTTTTCTTCACTACCTTATAATTTTATCGATGCCCATCCTTTTTTGCCACTTGATACCCATAATACGCACATGTTCCATTTCTTGATAACTCTCTTACTTCAAAACCACAACTTCTATAAAAATCAAAATTGCTAGCGGATGTATGCGCAAACCAATCGCCATGCGGAAGCTTTTGTAAACAAAGAGCTACAAGTTTCTTACCTAATCCTTTTCCCCTATACTCACACTTCACAACTAAATTTACTATGTTAGCAACCATGATTTGATCAGAAATCACTCTAACCATCGCGACCATTTCTTCTTCATCCCAAATTGTGAAAGCCCATGTGGAATTTTCAAATGCTATCGTAAATTTTTCAATTTGCCAAGAAGGGATATTATCATTACTCCAACCGACATCTTCAAATAAAGTTTTAATTGCATATGCTGGTACACCGTTCGTTCCCTCACGAATAATAAGTCCATTATGGTAAATATACATGTAATCCCCCCTTTATTTTTATATACCATTCTCCAAAAAATGCAATTCACCTTTTTTCATCCAACCCGCTTAATGGAATAAACGAGAACATCCATCTCATGAAATGAAGTTGTTTTCTCATAACTAAGCCCTGTTTTTCTAGCAACAAATATTGAAGCTGGGTGGTTCGGATTAATAAGTGAAATTAATTTATTCATTTGTAATGCTTGAAAACCATAGTCTCGAAATGCTGCCGCAGCCTCTTTCGCATACCCTTTCCCCCAATACTTAGGAAGTAGCCAATAGCCAATCTCAATTTCCTCTTTTCCATCTACCTTCTGCTTGACAAGCCCTGCATGACCAATTCGTATCCCTGTTTCCTTTTCAATCATTACAAATAAACCGAGACCATTTTTATAATTTGGAAGTACCCACTCCTCCAAACTTTTTTTACATTGCATATATGTTTTTAACGTTCCATTTCCAATATAGCGCATTACCTTCTCATCCCCCCATAAAGAAGCATAAAACGGTAAATCATCCATTGTATATTTACGAAATTGTAAACGATCTGTATGAAACACTCTTTTATTCACTCCCATCATTTTGAACCTCATTACATAACAGCATATTTCAAACTACGTAAGTGTTGAATAATTCATATCAAGAAAGTTGCCGAAAAGAAAGAAAATTCAATCTTATAAAAGTGTATTATATTAAAAAAAAGCAGTAGACAAAAGAGTGTCTACTGCATCCATATCATAACTAGTATTAAGAAAACTACAATTGAGGGGGTGTAGGATTTTCAAATATACTAGATACTTATCCCGTTCTAACGGGCGGTAAACCTTCCAATCTTTTGAGTGGAAAGTTTACCGCACATAAGAACTTTGCGGTCATTAAGAAAGCACTGTTAAGTATTCAAATACACGCTGAGCTTTTTCTCCACCCATTCGTGCATGTTGAAGTAGCGAAATGCCATGCGGGCCAGGTGCAAATAATGCTTCTGGTTGTACTACTAAAATAGCTTGTACGACTTCAAGTTCACCAAGCATAGCCGCTGCAAAAATATCCATCCGAGCGCCCTTTGCCAGTAAATAAAGTGCAATATCTTTACGTCCTACATGGGCCGCTGCTCCTAAGGCACTTTCCCAATCTGAGCCGCCCCAATTATAAGAGGCATGAAGTAAGCTTGGCGATTCTGCCAATAGTTCCTGTACTTTTTCTAAATCTCCGTGAGCTGCCATAACAAATTCTCTTACTAATTCAATGGTAATACGTTCTTCTGTTTGCATCGCTCTGCTCCTTTTTTAGAAATTCGTTTCGGTGTAAAAAATGGCTTGTCGCTTCCTTGAAAAATATCTACTTCTATGCCAAATACATGTTGAAACATTTGTTGACATAATACTTCTTCTGGTACACCGTCATACTGAATCTTTCCTCGCTTTAATACGAGTAAACGATCACTATATTGAGCCGCTTGGTTAATGTCATGTAAGACCATTATAATTGTCATACCAAACTCCTCGTTTAATCGTTTCACAAGTTCCATTACTTCCAACTGGTGAACGATATCCAAAAAGGTTGTTGGTTCATCTAATAATAAGACATTTGTACGTTGTGCTAGCGTCATCGCAATCCAAGCACGTTGTCTTTCTCCTCCTGACAAAGACTGTAAAAGACGATATTCATACCCTTCAAGATTTGTAACAGACAATGCCCAATCAACAATTTCTTCATCTTCTTTATTTAAGCGACTACTCCATGATTTATGGGGACCTCTTCCGAACTGTATTAGTTCTTTCACTGTTAAATCTAATTGATGATCATGCATTTGTGGTAACATCGCTAATTGCTTCGCTACATCCGCACTCTTCATCGTATGAATATTTGTCCCATCTAAAATGATATCTCCTTCGCTTTGTTTAAGTAGCCGTGCTATTAAACGCAGCAAAGTAGATTTCCCAGATCCATTCGGACCGATTAAACTAACGATTTCTCCAGCTTTAATATGTACATTCATATTTTGCATTTGAAATCTTTCAGAATGTGCGTAAAACACTTTGTTAACCGAAATCACGTTGTTTTCCTCCTCTATGAATTAAATATAAGAAGAACGGACCACCTAAGAAGGACAATAAAATACCAACAGGCAATTCGATTGGGTCGAACCAACTTCGAGCTATCGCATCCGCGAAAACAAGTAATATCCCTCCGCCAAGGCATGATAATGGCAGTAAATACTTATAGTCATTTCCAACTAATAAACGTAACATATGCGGTACGACAAGACCTACAAATCCAATTAGACCAGAAACACTAACCGCAATTCCAGCTAACATTGTGCTTACTACTATTAAATAAAACCGACTTCTTTCCACGTTATGCCCTAATAATTTCGCCATTTCATCTCCAAGCATTAATACTCGAATATGTTTAATACCGAAGAAAGCTAATATAATAGCGAATATTGCATAGTAAATAATCATATTTAAATGTGCCCAGCTCACACCACCAATACCGCCAGCTAACCACGGTAACACGGATTGTACTTTGTCACTATGTAATAACATTAATGCTGACGTTGCTGCACCAATTAATGCATTGATTGACACACCTACTAAGACGATTCTTGAAGGCGGTGCCCCTTTTTGCCATGATAAAGCATAAATGACCATCGCTGTTATGAAAGCTCCTAAAAACGCTCCTAGCGGTAAAAAAGCCATGTGCTGAGGAAATAGAATCATAATTACAATTGCTACAAGACCCGCTCCAGATGAAACCCCGATAATTCCAGGGTCTGCAAGAGGGTTTCTCATAACCCCTTGCAGTAATGCTCCAGATGTAGCTAAACACGTTCCTACTATAAACCCAACGAGCACTCTCGGTATGCGAAGATCCCATACAATCCGATGAACTGTCGAACTTTCATCTTGTATCCCTGTTAGAATGTCTCGTAAAGAAAAAGATAAACTTCCTGCGAAAAGACCGTAAAAAAGACTTAGGAATGTTAATACGACTAAAGTAACTGCTATTATCCATCTTTTCTTTGCAAAAGGATGTTCCTTTTCTCTTACTATTTCACTACTCTCCATACTTATCATTTCCTTACATCTTGTATACTTTTATACATGAATTCCATCGCTTCTGTAACTTTTGTCCCAGGATTTGATCCAAATAAATCTGGTGGCAAAATAACTACGCGATTTTGTTTTACTGCATCTAAATTTTTCCATGCTTCATTTTTCATCATTTCGCCTTCAAATGCTTTTTTCACACTATTGGGATCTCCATGTGTAATTAAATAAATTACATCTGGATTCGCTTCAATAATACGTTCTACGCTTAGCTGTGCATATTGCGGATATTCTTTCATTTCTGGAAAACCAGCTGCGATATTTTTCCCGCCCGTTTTTTCTAAAATATCCCCTGATAGAGATGTTGGTAATGCTGCTAAATAAGTGCCTGGTGCCCCATACACTAGCAATGCTTTAACGTCACTCTTTTTCTCATATTTCTTCATTTGATCATTAATTTTTTGGTTAAGCTCTTTTGCTTTATCTTCTTTCTTCATTACTGTTCCATACATTTCAATACTCTTTTGAATATCTTTTACAGAGTTGGCTGAAGAAATGATTACTTTTGTTCCTTGCCCTTCAACCGTTGGAATATTTTTTTGGAATCCATTATTAGCAACAAGTACGTCTGGCTTTAAACTAGCAATTTGTTCAAAGTTTGGCTGATGTGCATTTCCAATTACTTGTGTTTTTTGCAAATCTTCTGGAAGGGGAATTTTTGCATCTGGACGCCCGACGATTTTTCCTCCTAAAGCGTGGATAACATTCATGTCACCCATACTTAACGTCGCAAAACTTTCAGGAACTTTATTGAATGTTATCTTTCTGTCTGAGAAATCGGTAATTTCGATTTTGTCTGTTCCTTTGTCTGTTTTTGTGGCGGATGCTTTTTCGTTTTCTTTTGCACTGCAACCTATTAATAAGAAAAAAATAGATAAGATCGCTGTGAACAGCGTAATGGATTTTTTCATTCTTTCACCTCTAATTGATAATGATAATCATTAACTACTATTCTACTTTAATTGATATAGATTATCATTGTCAATATAAACCGCATACATTTTCTTCAAAAACGAAAAAAACGCTACAAAAAGATTTCTTCTTCTCGTAGCGCCCTATTTAACAATTTTCTTCATATTCGCTCTCCTCTAATTGGTCACGCATCATTCTAACACGCTTAAAGAAGAAAAAAGCAAGAACTAAAAATACAATAATACTCCCCATCATAACAAAAGACTGCACCATATCTTTGACTCCACTTGGAATTAATAAACCGATCATTAAAAATGTACTTATAGACAAAAGCACTTGTCCGAAACGGGTATAATCTGCTATTTTTTCTTGTAATTCTTTCATCTCTTTATCACTCCCATCCTCACTTTATCACATTCTATCAATCTTAAAGACAAGTAAATAGAACCAAACTGGGAGATGTTTTCCAAAGTAAAAAAAAGCCGCTAAATGCGGCTCTTTTTTATCTATTATACGCCTTTATACGCTTCCATATAGACTTCTTTTAGCTCTGAAATGAGCGGCAATTTTGGATTAGCTGTTGTACACTGATCTTCAAACGCTCTTTCTGCTAATATTCCAACAACCGCTTCAAATTGTTCTTTAGCGACTCCTTGTCCTGCAATACTCATATTAATATTCAATTTTTTCCCAAGCGCAATAATTGATTGGATAAGTGATTCTACACCTTCTTCTGTTGAACTCGCTGGAAGCCCGAGCATTCTTGCAATATGTGCATAGCGTTCATCTGCCACAAAATGCTCGTATTTTGGGAACAATGCGTGTTTCCTTGGCTTAATCGCGTTATAGCGAACTACATGCGGCATAAGAATTGCATTTGCACGTCCGTGTGGAATATGGAATTCCGGTCCAATTTTATGTGCTAAACTATGATTAATACCAAGGAAAGCATTAGCAAATGCCATCCCTGCAATCGCAGAAGCGTTATGCATTTTTTCTCGGGCCTCTTCATCATTTCCATCTTTATATGCTCTCGGTAAATATTTAAACACGAGATCAATTGCTTTTAACGCTAAACCGTCAGTATAGTCATTTGCCATAACAGACACATATGCCTCAATTGCATGCGTTAATACGTCCATGCCAGTATCTGCTGTTACATGAGGTGGTACTGTCATTACAAATTGTGGATCAACAATCGCTACATCTGGTGTTAATTCATAATCCGCAAGCGGATATTTTATATTATTTTTCTTATCTGTAATAACCGCAAATGGCGTCACTTCTGAACCCGTCCCTGATGTTGTTGGAATGGCAACAAATTGCGCTTTATTTCCCAATTTCGGATACTTACATGTACGTTTTCTTATATCTAAAAACTTCTGTTTTATTCCATAGAATGTTGTTTCTGGGTGCTCATAGAAAAGCCACATCCCTTTTGCTGCATCCATAGCTGAACCACCACCAAGTGCGATAATTACATCTGGCTTAAAACTTTTCATCATGTCCGCACCTTTAAAAACAGTTTCATCTGATGGATCTGGCTCAACCTCGAAGAAAACTTCAACTTTCACATCATTTGCATGTTTACGTAAATAGTGCGTGACCGTATCTACATATCCATGCTCAACCATCCCTGGATCCGTTACAATAAATGCACGTGAAATATTAGGCATGTTTGCTAAATATGCTGTTGCATGTTTTTCAAAATAAATTTTTGGTGGTAATTTGAACCACTGCATATTCTTTTTTCTATTTGCCAGCCTTTTTATATTTAGTAAATGAGTAGCTGTTACATTTTGGGAAACTGAGTTTTTTCCGTAGGAACCACATCCAAGCGTAAGGGATGGAATAAATCCGTTATATATATCACCAATTCCCCCTTGTGATGAAGGTGCATTTACAATGAGACGGCAAGCTTTCATACGTAATCCAAATTGTTTTTGTACTTCTTTATTTGTAGAATGGATGACTGCTGAATGCCCTAAACCGCCAAGGTCTAGCATTTCTTCGCAATATGTAAATCCTTCTTCTAATGAATTTGCTTTTAAACAAGCTAATACTGGACTCAGTTTTTCACGCGATAGTGGATACGCCGATCCAATCCCTTTAATTTCAGCTACAAGCATTTTTGTATCTTCAGGCACAGTAATTCCTACTAATTCGGCAATATACTGTGCTGATTTCCCAACAATATCACTATTTACTGCACATGTATTTTCATTAATAACAAGCTTTTCTAATTTTTCTCTCTCTTCTTCTGTTACAAAATAACAATTATTTGCAATCATTTCTGTTTTAACATCATTATAGATTTCCTTATCTACAATGATAGCTTGTTCTGACGCACAAATCATACCGTTATCAAATGTTTTCGATAAAATCAAATCATTAACAGCTCGTTTTACATGTGCCGATTTCTCTATATAACATGGTACATTACCTGGACCTACACCTAACGCTGGTTTGCCAGTAGAATACGCTGATTTCACCATACCAGCTCCTCCAGTTGCTAGAACGAGCGCAACACCTTCATGATTCATTAATTGTTTCGTTGCTTCGACAGAAGGTCTGTCAATCCATTGAATGCAGTGCTTTGGTGCACCAGCCTTCACTGCAGCATCGTATACTGTTTTCGCTGCTGCAATAGAACATTTTTGTGCAGAAGGATGGAATGCGAAAATAATTGGATTTCTCGTTTTTATCGCGATTAATGCTTTAAACATCGTTGTCGACGTTGGGTTGGTTACTGGCGTTACTCCAGCTACTACACCAACCGGTTCCGCAATTTCTATTACTTCTTCATGAGGATCTTCATGAATAATTCCTACCGTCTTGTCTTTCTTTATACTATGCCAAATGTATTCAGTGGCAAAAATATTTTTAATGCATTTATCTTCATATACACCACGACCCGTTTCTTCAACAGCCAATTTTGCCAGTGGCATATGTTGATCAACACCTGCTAGTGCCATTTCATGAACAATGTTGTCAATCTGCTCTTGTGTAAAACTTTCTAATGCTTGTAAAGCTTCTTGACCGTTATTCACTAACGTATCAATCATCTCTTTTACCTCTTGCATTTCATTTACAACTTTCTCTTTGACTACCATGTGAATTTCCTCCTATTCTACTATTCCGGTCCTTATATGTCCCTATAGGTCAAAATAAGTCCCAATTATCGCAAAAAAAATAGAGTTGCCTGCCTACATGAATTTCATTGTTTGTGAAACATTTCACAAGTTTGTTCGTGAGTAACATTTCATGAATTCAATATACATGAAATTATTTCATTTGTGTATGTCTATTTTGTGAAACATTTCACAAAATGATGTAATAAAAATGCACTGCTCTATATTAGCAGTGCATTTTTATTATGCTAGCGCTTGTGCTAAATCTTCAATTAAATCTTCACCATCTTCAATACCGACTGAAATACGAATTAATGTATCTGTAATTCCTAACTCTTTGCGGCGATCTGCTGGGATTGATGCATGTGTCATTTGAGATGGGATAGAAATTAAACTTTCTACTGCTCCTAAGCTTTCAGCAAGTGTAAAGTATTGTAATTTCTCAAGTACTTTATTTAATGTTTCTTCACTATCTACATCAAATGAAATAATAGCCCCAAATCCATTTGCTTGTTCTGTTGCTAATTCATGATTTTGATGTGATGCAAGACCTGGGTAATATACTTTATTTACTTTTGGATGGTTATTTAAAAACTCAGCAATGGCGCGTGAATTCGTTTCATGTTCTTCCATACGAATTCCTAATGTTTTTAAACCGCGAAGTAGTAAGAAGCTATCTTGTGGGCCAAGAATACCTCCTGTTGAGTTTTGTACAAAGTGAAGGTCTTCTGCTAATTGCGGGCTATTTACAACTACTAGGCCTGCAACTACGTCACTATGTCCTCCTAAATATTTCGTTGCACTATGAAGTACAATATCTGCTCCTAAAGAGATTGGCGACTGCCAATATGGCGTCATGAATGTGTTATCAATAATTGTTAATACATCTTTCTCTTTAGCGAGAGTAGATATTTTCTTAATATCAGTAATTTTTAGTAATGGGTTCGTTGGTGTTTCCACATAAATCGCTTTCGTATTTGGACGAATCGCTTCTACAACTTCCTCTAGGTTTGTTGTATCTACAAATGTATGCTCAATACCGAAGCGGTTTAATACTTTCGTAATAACACGGTACGTTCCGCCATAAACATCATCTGTTAAAATGACATGATCACCTTTTGAGAACAACATAATTGTCGCTGTAATAGCAGCCATTCCTGAACCAAATGCAAATCCAGCATGACCATTTTCTAATACGGCAATCATTTCTTCTAAAGCTGCACGTGTTGGGTTACCTGTACGTGAATATTCATATCCTTGATGCTTACCAACTGCTTCTTGTTTGTACGTACTCGTTTGATAGATCGGTACGTTTACAGATCCAGTTGAAGGTTCTCCTATGTGAATACCATGAATTAACTTTGTCTTTGCTCTCATTTTTTATTCCCATCCTTTGTATATGTCTTTACTTAAATAGCGCTCACTACTATCAGGAAAAATCGTTACAATATTTGTACCTGGTGCTGCTTTCTCTGCCTCAAGTAAGCTTGCATGAAATGCTGCTCCTGAAGAGCTCCCAACGAGAAGGCCTTCCTTTTTCGCTAATTCTTTCACTCGTAAAAATGCATTTCGATCAGAAATTGTATGAATTTCATCAAAATAAGATGTTTTTAAAAATGGTGGGATGAATTCAAGACCAATACCTTCTGTTTCATGTGAACCAGCTTTGCCGCCATTTAAAATAGATCCTTCTGGTTCTACAATAACCGTTTTAATATCAATATTTTTTTCTTTTAAATAAGACGCAGTTCCCATAAACGTACCGCCAGTTCCTGCACCCGCAACAAATATGTTAATCTCTCCATTCAGTGCGTCCCAAAGTTCAGGACCTAGTGTTTTGAAATAAGCACGAGGGTTTGCTTCATTAGCAAACTGACTTGGAGAGTATGAATTTGGTATTTCCTTTACTAATTCTTTTGCCTTTGCAATTGCGCCGGTCATTCCTTGCTCAGTCGGTGTATGCACAACCTTTGCACCTAGCGCTTTCATTAATTCTTGTTTTTCAATACTAAATTTCTCTGGTACACAAACAATGACGCGTAAATCATGTTCTAACGCTGCAAGTGCCAGTCCAATGCCGGTATTTCCAGCCGTCGGTTCAATGATTGTTCCGCCCTCTGCAACAAGCCCTTTTTCTAACGCATCTTCGATTAATTCTCTTCCTAAACGATCCTTAACGCTTCCGCCTGGGTTGTAAAATTCAAGCTTTGCAAATAAACGGACTCCTTTCGGAAGTGAAAAACGAGTAATTTCTACGATTGGTGTATGGCCAATCAACTCATGAACTCCACGATATACATTCATCGTGTTCTCCCCCTTATTTGCCAATAAAGAAAAGGCAACTGTATGTATTTTCTTTATATGAGACAGTTGCCTTTTTGTTACATTACTTTAACTCTTCTAGTACTTTTACGATAAAGTTTGTAGAATGAAGAGCTGCTTGATCTAAAAATTGATCAAATGAAACATTTGATTCTTTACCAGCAATATCAGAAAGTGCACGAATAATAACAAATGGAACTTCATATTGGTGGCATACTTGCGCAACAGCTGCTGCTTCCATTTCTACTGCATAAAGATCTTCAAATTTATCACGAATTGCTGCAACACGGTTCGGATCACTCATAAATGAATCACCTGTTGCAATCATACCTTTTACAACTTGAATATTTTCTTCTGCCTGCATACATTTCTCAGCTAATGCAACTAATGCCTCATCAGCTTTAAATCCAGGTGGCATTCCTGGCACTTGACCATATTCGTAGTTAAATGCTGTTACATCTACGTCATGGTGACGAACTTCTGTTGAAATAACTACATCACCAACATTTAGAGAGTGATGGAATCCACCAGCTGAACCAGTATTAATTACTTTTTCAGGCTTATATTTTTCTAATAAAATTGTCGTTGACATCGCTGCATTTACTTTACCAATACCAGACTTTAGCAAGATTACTTCATGTCCTGCCAATAGCCCTTTCGTAAATTCACAACCTGCAACAGTTTCTGTTTCTGCTTGTTCTAGTTTGTCACGTAAAATACGTACTTCTTCTTCCATTGCTCCAATTACAGCAATTCTCAATCTAATCCCTCTTTCTATTGCTTAGTTGCCTCCATTACCCACACGAAATGATTTAATCTCGTAAACGTTACATGGAAGCCATTGTTTTCAAAAATAGATTGCATGATCGGAATACGTGTATAGTATTCTGTTTGCAAATCGTTTGCTAACTGATGAAAACCTCTTTGTTTTGCTACTTCGACAGTTTTATCATATGCCTCCTGATCTGCAAATATCGTATCAGCAAACACTATTTTACCACCTTTGTTTAGCAATTGACTATACTTCGCAATTGCTACGTCTTTTTCTTCATCTGTTAAATGATGAAATGCGTAAGTGCTCACGATAGTATCGATTGAATTCGGGACTTCAAATGATAGAAAATCACCTTCTGTAATTGAAAATTCTTTTGGTAATTTCTCTTTTGCAATTGTACGCATTTCGCGTGACGGTTCTATACCGTAAACTGTGCGACCAGCAAGTAATAATTTATTTGTTAAATTGCCAGTACCAACACCGAATTCTAATACGTTGCCAAATGACTTGTTAACTACATCCTCTAAAATGTCCTCATAATGGGCGAAAACTTCTTTATATTGTATATCTTCGCCTTGTACAAATGAGTCGTACGTATGAGCCCATTCATCAAATAAACCATTAAATTCTGTTCCCATAAAAATTCCCCTTTTTCTTATCGGTTTTATCAGTATGATATTCTCTCTTTCTAAAAATGTCAATTGAAATGTACGTAGTATTTCCTTCTTTTCTTTGTTACACTATAGGTGATTACATAGGAGAGGGGTCGTCTTCGTGTCATTTACCTTTGAAATGTTAGAAGATAAAGTAGAGTTTTTTGAAGCGGCGGACTTAGCTTCTTTAGAAAGAAAAATTAGTGAGCAAATTGATAATAATAAAGCACTTATGCTCGAAGTACATCACATCTCGCATCAAATGGTTATGGATCCTGAAAGCAAAAGACCTTATTATAGTGCGGTTGTTCATTTTAAATTAAAGAAATTACGCTAACTAAAAAAGAGAGGCTCATAAGAGCCTCTCTTTTTTAGTTTAGAGTTTGAACAAGTACTGGTTTCCAGCCCTCATTTTCTATCCAATCAATATTTACATAATATTTTTTACCTGATTGCTTATCTTGGACATTACCGTACGCTTTATTCTTACCGTTATTTCCGATTCTATGAATAACTAATTGCTCTACTGGAACGTCAATTGCAGTGGAAATCGCTTGATTCATTTCATTCCAATCTGCTGTACCTTTTTTAAACGTCATCGCAGGTGTTCCACCTTGTTCTGTACCTACTGGCTTCCAAGAGGATTTTGTATACGCATCTGTTGCCTTTGGCTGTGTTTTTTCAGCTGGTTCTTTCTCGTTAGCTTTCGCTTCTTCTTCAGCTTTTTTCTTTTCTTCTTCAGCCTTTAGCTTCTCTTCTTCCTTCTTCTTAGCCTCTGCTTTCTCTTGCTCGTTCTTCTTCGTCTCTTCTTTACCTTTAGCTTTCTCAACTTTATTCTCTTTCGTTGTTTGCTGAGTTACTTTTTTATCACTAGAAGACGCTTGCTCTTTTGTACCAGGAACAAACAATTGATATGCTACAATAGCTACTGCTACTAATACAATAGCAATCGCAATATTTAAAACACCGTTTTGACGACGTTTTTGTTGTTTCTGTTGAAATCTAGATCCTCCTGCCATTCTTCAAACCTCCATGCAGTTTTTCATACTTGCTATTGTAACATTAAATCTAGAAAGGTTGAACATTTACAATAATATTTTCACGAAATGAAAACATTTCATAAATAATTGCAAGATTACTTTTCAATTTCTAATTGATGAATTGCTTCTACCATTTCTGCAAAAGCTGGTGTAACTACATTTACGTTATCTGTTTCTATATCAACTACAACTAAAGCATATCTTGGGTTTTCATATGGAAAATAACCTGCAAACCAGCGATTCACCTTCTCTCCTTTTCCTGTTTGTGCCGTCCCAGATTTTCCAGCGACAGTTAGTGGCAACGAACGGAATGCGGTTCCCGTTCCTTTCTCCATCGTTACAACGCCTCTTAACAACTGTTGTAATTTTTTCATCGTTTCATAAGAAAGCTGTTTCCCATTTAATTTATGATTTTCAAATGTAAAAAAGTCGGTTCCATTTTTATACACTATTTTTTTCACAGCTTTCACTTCCATCTTCTCTCCACCTCTAGCAATTGTCGCCATCATATTCGCTATAGCTAGAGGTGACACACGTACATCTTTTTGTCCGACCATCGTTTGAGCAATCGCTTTTCTACTATCTTTATTTTCTTCGCTCCCCCAAATAACAGCACTGTTTTCTTCTGGCAATTGCTCAAATTCTGGTGTATGAAATACCGAACCTTTCCACCCTACCTTCTTACTTGCTCCTAAGGCCTCTAAATACGTTTCTAATACTTCCCTATCCTTTTGCATTAGTTCATCACCTAATACGGCAAACGTTCGATTACAGCTTCTAGCAAAGCTTTCCTTAAAGTTTAATGACCCCATCATAACTTGTGGAAGATTTTCACCGTATAAATCCGTATTACAGTTAAATGTACGATTAAACCGCACCAAATTCTCATCAATTACTGCTGCTGCAACTACTGTTTTAAAAACAGACCCCGGAAAATGAGGAGTTAACATTTGATTTTCAAGTGTAGCTTTATATATCCTCCTATCATTCATCTGTAAAGAAGGCCTACTTACCATTGCTAAAACTTCACTATTCTTTATGTCTAGTAATACTAACCCACCTTTTTTTATTCCATTTTCATCTATAATCTTTTCTGCTCGTCGTTGCAACGTTTTATGTATTGTTGTTTGAATAGTAACTGGATAAAACGGATTTCCTGGTGAAGTGTATTTCGCCTGTTTCCCGAAAATCGGTTCTCCCTGTCGATCCACTTGATATAGTACTTTCGCTTCTCCATCAGTCAGTAAAAATTCATCAAATGATTGTTGCAATCCAGAAATACCAATTGGCGTTTGTTTCGAAGTTTTTTTCATTTCTCCATAACGCTTTTGAAATTCCTGCTCATTCTCTCCCACATCACCAATTAAATGACTTGCCTCTCCTGTTTGCTTCAGTCGAACTTCTGCTGCTACAATACCTAAAATATCTAATTGATTTACCTTCTCCATCTGCTCGAGCGTTAATTGAAATGGGATATTCCCCCTTCGTAATATAAATGCTTGATTCTTATTTTTCATTTGCAGTCTTATTTCTTGTCTCGACACACCAATGATATGCGCAATTTTCTCTAACATGTCATTTTTTATTTGTAAAAATGGAAAAACAATTAAGACTGGATATTTCTCTTCACCAATTTCCTTACCATTTCGATCTGTAAAATGCCCTCTTCCATTATCTACTGTAAGTGATTGTGTTCGTTGCGTAACACTTTTTTCAATCAAATTGATATTTCGATCAGTAAAGGATTCCGTATCAATAATCTGTATTTGGATTAAACGACAAAGTAATAAAAAAATCACACCCATAAAACAAATTAAAACAATTATAATTCTCCGTTTCATTTTCATAAAAAACACCTCGTCTATTGTAGTTTAGACGAGGTGTTTCACCTTTTATACAAATAAAAAATCACTCGTTTTCACACGAGTGATTTTTACGTTATTTTACAGAGATAATCTCTACTTGCATTTCTCCACCTGGTGTTTGGATTGCTACCTTCTCACCAATTTGCTTACCTAATAAGCTTTTTGCGATTGGAGAATCGTTAGAAATTCTTCCTTCAAATGGATCAGCTTCTGCGCTACCTACGATTGTGTACGATTCTTCGTCTCCACCTGGTAACTCTTTAAATGTTACTGTTTTACCTAATGTTACAACTGTAGACTCTTCACCATTGTCTTCAATGATAACCGCATTACGGATCATATTTTCAAGTTGTGTAATGCGTCCTTCTACGAATGCTTGCTCATCTTTCGCTGCATCATACTCAGAGTTCTCAGAAAGATCTCCGAAGCTACGTGCGATCTTAATACGCTCTACAACTTCTTTACGTCTTACTGTTTTTAATTGTTCAACTTCGTTCTCTAGTTTTTGCTTACCCTCTTGCGTCATAGGATATGTTTTTTCTGTTGCCATGTTTTCCACTCCTTTTATATACCAATCCCCCGAAAAAAAGAGGAGTTCCATATGAAAACTCCTCCGCTTATATATAGCGGAGGTTTCTAGCACACATGGCACTAGTGGAGTTGTCACATACAACCCCTTATTCTCCAATTCTTCCTTATATAAAGAAGGTATGTATGGAAAGTTGATATAAATATGCCCTCACCTATTGGTAGGTGAGGTTTCATGTTTCATTGTATTCGATAAGAAGGGAAAAAATCCCTTCCTAACGTATATCTTTTACTATGCTATTACAAATTTACTTTTTGTTCAAGAATTGTTGCAATTTTTGTCACCATAATATCAATTGCAACATGGTTTTGTCCACCTTCAGGGATAATAATATCCGCAAATTTCTTAGAAGGCTCAATAAATTGATTATGCATTGGTCGTACAACGTTTACGTATTGGTCAATAACTGAATCCATTGTACGACCGCGCTCTTCAATATCGCGCTGCATGCGGCGTAAAATACGAAGGTCCGCATCTGTATCAACGAACACCTTAATATCCATTAACTCACAAAGACGTGGGTCTTCTAAAATAAGAATTCCTTCTAAAATAATTACATCTTTCGGCTCAACTGGAATAATTTTTTCTGAACGCGTATGCAATGTATAGTCATATATAGGCTTTTCCACTTGCTCATATGCAAGCAACTGCTGCAAATGGTCAATTAACAAATCATTATCAAACGCTAACGGATGATCGTAATTTGTTTTTAAACGTTCTTCCATTGGTAAATGGCTTTGATCTTTGTAATAATAATCTTGCTCCAAGATTAAAATGGAATGACCTTTAAAATGGTCAAAAATCGCTTTCGTTACACTTGTTTTTCCTGATCCTGAACCACCAGCGATTCCAATTACAACAGGCTTATTCGTCCCCATTCGACTACCACTCTTTCTTATTGAAGTATGTTTTTGCGCATCATATTATTCACATACACTGGTTGATCCACTTTGAATTTCACGATTTGCAACGGATGTCTCGCTGCATCTAATTCGTTTCCATCCTCATCCCAAATTTTCTCCACCGTCTGCGTAAAGTTTTCTATTTCTGGCCCAAAGAACTCCACTTCATGTCCTGGTTTGAAGTGATTACGTTGCTCAAGCGTTACGATGCCCGTTTCTTCATTATAATCTAACACTAAACCAGCAAAATCATACGTTGTTTTCTTACTATGATTTCCAAACATTTGCTCTTGATGTCCTGGAACCCCTTCAAAGAATGCAGGAGCTGTATCACGATTTGCACATTTATCAAGTTCATCTAACCATTCTTGTTTAAACTCAAAGTTATCCGGATCCGCACAATACGCATCAATTACTTTACGATATACAGTTGCTACAGTCGCTACGTAATGGATAGATTTCATACGTCCTTCAACTTTTAAGCTATCAATTCCAATTTCAATCATTTTCGGAATGGATAAGATTAAATTTAAATCTTTTGGGCTCATCGCAAAGTGAGCATCTTCTTCTTGGAATAGAGGAAGCTCTTTTGCATCTTTATGTTGTGATACCGTTTGAACTAAATCATAATCCCAGCGGCAAGATTGACAACAACCACCACGGTTAGAGTCACGCGCTGTCATATGGTTACTTAATGTACATCTCCCTGAATACGCGATACACATTGCACCATGGACGAATGCTTCAATTTCAATATCAACTTTTTCTTTAATTTCTTTCATTTCTTCATAGCTTGCTTCACGAGCTAATACAAGACGATGTAAACCTTCTTCTTTCCAATACTGTGCTGCTTTCCAGTTGGATAGTGATTGTTGTGTACTTAAATGCACCTCAACAGAAGGCGCTACACGTTTACATGTCTCAATAATAAGCGGATCGGCAACGATAATTCCCGTTACGCCAGCTTTTTCAATCCCTTTTAAATATTCCTCTAGCCCATCCATATTTTCATTATGTGCAAAAATATTTGTTGTTACGTATATTTTTGCTCCATATTTCTTTGCAAATTCAACGCCTTCTGCCATGTCTTCCAGCGTAAAGTTACCTGCATTAGAACGAAGACCAAATTCTTGTCCACCTAAATATACAGCATCTGCCCCATAATGGATAGCTACTTTTAATTTTTCTAAGTTACCCGCAGGGATTAACAGTTCAGGTTTTTTCACAATAACGCGTTTGCCATCGATCACCCGTGAAATTTCTTGTACAGTCATTTCCTACACCCTCCTCGTTTAGTAAACCGTTTCTTTAAAGAAGAATCCTGTATCTAACGGACGATTTACCGGTTGTATTTCTTCTATCTCTTTCAATAAATCATCTTTCACGTCATAATACGCATCACGATCTTCTACACATAAATCAATCGCCTTACGATATTTCTTCGTTACTTCAATAATGTATTCAGAACTTTTTAGGACACCATCAATTTTTAAGCTATCGACTTCAGCATCGATTAGTTCCTCTAACTCATCGATGAAACAAATATCATTTGGACTCATAATGTGAGTACCGTTTTCATCTTCATAAATTGGATATTTGTTATTACGTTCTGGGTCGTATAAGAACATATTCTCTTCATACTTTTTCTTTTCGATGTCGAGATTACGCCCTTGATACTCAAAGTAGTTTCCTACTAGTGAACGCTTCGATTGGAACATGCAAGTCATACCGTGAATTTGTACTTCAAGTTCCACTTCAGCATTTTCTTTTAATTCAGCAATTTCATCTAAGCTAAGCTCACGAGCTAATACAGCGCGTTTCGCGCCTCTTTGCCCCCAATAGTTACAAGTAAACCAGTTTGTCGCTGTCGTTTCTGTATTCCAGTGCAGTTGCATGTTTGGTGCAACTTCACGAACAGCCATTAATACCGCTGGATCTCCGAAAACAATCGCATCTACATTTACCTCATTTAAAAAGGCAACGTAGTCCGTTAATTCTTCCACTTTATCATTGTGGAACATCGCATTCATTGCAACGTATACTTTCACACCATTTTCATGTGCAATGTTTACAGCTTGTTTCACATCTTCACGTGAAAACTCTCCTGCCAAACGTAAACCAAACTTTTGTTCACCAACCATTACTGCATCTGCCCCTGCTTTCACAAGAGGTTCAATATCCGCCACCGCTCTAGGCGTTACTAACAATTCAGGTTTCTTCATACTTTTGTCACCCTCTCTTTTTACTTACAGCCACTCCATCGCCAATTGGGAAAATCGTTGTATCATATCCTTCATGGTTCATAAGCCATTCATTGTACGTCTTAATACGACGAATCAAACCACGCGTACGTCTATTTTCAATTTTCTCTTTTGTCGTCACAAGACCATGGTACATAACGTTATCTGAAATAATAACGCCACCAGGATTTAATAACGGTTCGTATAAGTCAAAAAAGCGACGATACTGCCCTTTCGCTGCATCAATAAAAATAACATCAAATGTTCCATGTTCTTTCACTTGTTCGCCCGTTTCTAAAGCATCACCGTAAATAACAGAAATACGGTCTGTTACTGAGGAACATTCTATATATTCAAGTGCCTTTTCATATCGTTCACGATTGCGCTCTACTGTCACAATGCGAGAGTTCGGAATAGCTTGCATCATACGAATACTAGAATAACCGATTGCTGTTCCAAGTTCTAAAATACTTTCCGGTCCAATTAAACGTAAAAATTGCAGCATAAATTCCATTCCAAGTCGATCCATAATCGGCACATGGTTTTCAGTTGCATACTCTTCCATTTCAAGAATTAATTTATCTTTTGGATCAATAAATGATAATAGGTACTCGTTAACTGCGTCCTCCATAATTGGTCCTCCTTATTTACATGGAGAAGTGCCTCTATGACGCGTCAACCTTTGTCTTTTCACACATAGAATGCAATAAAAATACAAGCCAGTTTCACCCTTAGCTTGTACGTCCCGTTTTGATATTAAAAACGATTCTTCTGCCAGTTTTTAACCCGATATATTTTACCACAAAAAAGAGGGATGTGCGACCTTTTTCGCTACCCCTCCCGATTTCATTGTTTTTTCGTAATGTATTTTTGCTTTAATGCATTATGTTCTTCTAATGTTTTCGCATAATACACTTCACCACTTGGTGCAGCTAAGAAATAATAATAATCTGTTTGCGCAGGATCTAACGCTGCTTCCACTGAATGTTTACCAGAGTTTGCAATCGGTCCAACTGGCAACCCTTTCACAACATACGTATTGTACGGTGAGTTTACTTTCAAGTCTTCGTATAATACACGTTGTTTATGCTTTCCAAGCGCGTATAGTACCGTCGGATCCGTTTGAAGCGGCATACCTTTCGCTAAACGATTATAGAAAACACTAGAGATTTTCTGGCGATTTGTAAAGCCAGTGGCCTCTTCTTCAATAAGTGAAGACAACGTGAGCAGTTGATGCACATCCCAGTTCTTCGCTTTCATTTTTGCCTCATTTTGAACAATGATTGCATTCGTTTTCTCAAGCATCGGAATTACGATTTCTTCTAATGTCGTATCTTTCTTATAGAACGAATACGTCGCAGGATATAAATAACCTTCTAATGGATATTTAATATTACTATCAAAAATTTTATCCGTTAATAGCTTCGGATACTTTTGCTGCATTTTTTGAATAAATGCTTTATCGTTTAATTGACGCACAACATCATCTTTATTCCACTTTAATTCTGTCGCAATCACTTCAGCAATTTCAGTTACTTGCGCTCCTTCTTTAATCGTCACTTTATAAAGAGCCGGACGATGTACGTTGCCAGATGACATTTGTTCAATGACATCGTTAGCATTCATCGAAGGATTTAATAAATATGTACCTGCTTGTAAGCTTTTCGACTTAACTTTCGTATAAAAACTAAAAACTGTACCGCTGTTCACAGCACCTTTTTCTTCTAAAATCTCACCGATTTTACTTGTAGATGACCCCTTTGGAATCTCTACTTCAATCTCTTTTTTATTTCCACTATCAACTGGTCCTAATGCAGATGAAATATACGCATAGACTGATCCACAAACTAAAAGCAGTGCGATAATCGAAAATAAAAAAATGCGTCTACGCTTCTTCTTCACTTGATTCTCTACCAAAATTCTTCCTCCTTATTTAATTGTAGACCATATACACTTCCTCTATACAATGCCCTACAAACATAAAGCAAAACCAATCATTTCTAAATAATTGGTGACAGCTACTCATTTAAAGCCTCATTTCATACAACCCGTCTTATTATACTATAAACAATTAAGTAGTTTCGACAAAAAATCTGTCATTTTGCATTTGAATAAAAAAAAGGCGAACTGTGTACACAGTCCACCTTTTTATACATTACTACTCTTCGTCTTGCTCATCAGCAAGAGTGTTAAACATTTCTTGTACCATTTCCCACTCTTCTTCAGATTCAATTGAAAGTAATGTTCCGCCCTCTTCTTCACTTTGCTCGTATGCCATTGCATCGAAGATTTGGTCTCCATCTTCGTCTACTTCACCGATTGGCGAGAAGACTACGTAAGATTTTTTGCCGAATTTTTCAGCATCAAAAGTGAAAATAATTTCACATAAATGTTCGTTTCCTTTTTCGTCTACAATTGTAATTTGATTTTCTTCCATTTTGGTCACCTCTTATTTACTATCTAGAAATCCTTGTAAGATTACGACTGCAGCCATCTTATCGATTACTTGCTTTCGCTTCTTACGGCTCACATCAGCTGAAATGAGCAGACGTTCCGCTGCCATCGTCGACAAACGCTCGTCCCACATTACAACTTCTAATTGTAACAGATTTCGCAGGTTTTCTGCAAATTGTTGGCACGCTTCACCACGCGGGCCAATTGTACCATTCATATTTTTAGGTAAACCTACTACTATTTTGTCCACATTGTACTGTTTTACCAACTCAGAAATACGGTCAAAACCAAAGTTGCCTCGTTCTTCGTTAATCCTGATTGTTTCCAGTCCTTGTGCTGTCCAGCCCATTTCATCGCTCATTGCAACACCGACTGTTTTAGTACCAACATCTAAACCTAATATCCGCATAAACTACTCCTCACGATGATGTTTCAAGTAAGACTTCACAAGCTCTTCAATTAACTCATCACGTTCAAGCTTGCGAATAATGCTTCGTGCATCTTTATGGCGAGGTATGTATGCTGGATCTCCACTTAATAAATAACCGACGATTTGGTTAATCGGATTATAACCTTTTTCTTGAAGTGCATTATACACAGTTAAAAGTACATCATTCACATGGACACTCTGCTTTTCATCTTGAATGCTAAACTTCATTGTTTTATCAAAACCGTCCATTTCAAGCACCTCACTTGTAAGTAGTAAGTATAGGGAGAAGAACTTCTCCTCTCCCTACCATTGTACACTACTATCTCTTTATTTTGAAACAGATTTAACGTACTCTTGTACAAATGCTAAAGCTTCCTCAACTTGCGCTGGGTTTTTACCACCTGCTTGAGCCATGTCAGGACGGCCACCACCACCGCCTCCACAACGAGAAGCTACTTCTTTCACAAGTTTACCTGCATGGTAACCTTGACTAATTAAATCTTTCGTTACGCCAGCTAAAATATTTACTTTATCGTCATTTACAGACACTAATACAACAACTGCAGACTCTAATTTATTTTTAAGATCATCCATCATTGTACGTAAATTGTTCATATCTGCAACATTTACTTTCGCCGCTAATACGTTCACACCATCAACTGTCATTACTGAATCAGTTAAGTTTCCAGCTTCGATATTGCTTAATTTCGCAGCAAGAGATTCGTTTTCTTTTTGAAGTTGTTTTACTTCAGCAAATAAACCATCAACTCTTGTTAAAATATCTTTCGGATTTGTTTTCATTTTCCCTGCTGCTTCTTTTAATAAACCTACTTGATCGTTCATTAATTCGTATGCAGATTTACCAGTTACCGCCTCAATACGACGTGTTCCTGCACCGATACCAGATTCAGCAACGATTTTGAAAATACCGATAGAAGCTGTGTTATCAACGTGACAACCACCGCAAAGCTCTAAGCTGTAATCGCCTACTTGTACAACGCGTACAACATCACCGTATTTTTCACCGAATAATGCCATTGCGCCCATTTCTTTCGCTTCTTCGATTGCTTTTTGAGAAATCGCAACATCAATACTTTGCCAAATTTTTTCGTTTACGATACGCTCAATTTTTTCTAATTCGTCAGCTTGCACTTGACCGAAGTGAGAGAAGTCAAAACGTAAACGTTCAGATGTTACAAGAGAACCCGCTTGGTTAACATGCGTTCCAAGTACATCTTTTAATGCTTGGTGCAGTAAGTGAGTTGCTGTATGGTTTTTCACAACGCTACTACGGTTTTTCGTATCGATAAGAGCTTTTACAGCCGCTTCTTTCGTTAATGTACCTTCTTCAACAACAACTTTGTGTAAGTTTTGACCATTTGGGGCTTTTTGTACGTCTTTTACAAGAACTTTCACGCCGTCAGCAAGAAGATAACCACGGTCTGCAATTTGCCCACCGCTCTCAGCGTAGAATGGCGTTACATCAAGCATTAATTGTCCTTCTTCACCTGCTTGTAGGCTATCTGTGTACTCGCCATTTTTTACAAGTGCAACAACGTTACTTTCTGTTGCAACTGTACCGTAACCAACGAATTCGCTCGCTACTTTAACTTCACCAAGTACACCGCCTTGAACTTGCATAGAATCAACGTCTTGACGAGCAGCACGTGCACGCTCACGTTGTTTCTCCATTTCATTCTCAAAGCCTGCTTGATCAACTGTCATACCAGCTTCTTCTGCATATTCTTCTGTTAATTCAATCGGGAAACCGTACGTGTCGTATAGACGGAAAGCATCTACGCCAGAAATAACAGTTATTTTTTCTTCTTTCGCTTTTGCAATTACTTCAGCTAAAATTGATTCACCATCATGAAGTGTTTCATGGAAACGCTCTTCTTCATTCTTCACAACTTTTGCGATGAAATCTTTCTTTTCAAGTACTTCTGGATAGAAGTCTTTCATTACTTCTCCAACAACCGGTACTAATTCAAACATGAATGGACGGTTGATATTTAATTTTTTCGAGTAACGAACAGCGCGGCGTAATAAACGACGTAATACATAACCACGGCCTTCGTTAGAAGGAAGTGCTCCATCACCAACCGCAAATGTTACTGTACGAATATGGTCAGCAATTACTTTAAATGCCATATCTTTTTCTAAGTCACCCTTACGATACTTCTCGCCAGAAATTGATTCTGTCGCCCCAATCATCGGCATGAATAGGTCTGTATCAAAATTCGTAGGTACATCTTGAACGATAGATGTCATACGCTCTAGACCCATCCCTGTATCGATGTTTTTCTTAGGAAGCGGCGTATATGAACCGTCTGGATTATGGTTAAATTGAGAGAATACAAGGTTCCATACTTCTAAGTAACGCTCGTTTTCTCCGCCCGGATATAATTCTGGGTCACTAAAGTCATTACCGTAAGCTTCACCGCGGTCATAGAAAATCTCTGTATTCGGTCCACTTGGTCCTTCACCGATATCCCAGAAGTTTTCTTCTAAACGGATGATGCGTTCTTTTGGAACACCCATTTTCTCATTCCAAATTGTGAATGCTTCTTCATCTTCCGGATGAATTGTAACAGATAGTAATTCTTTATCGAATCCGATCCACTTGTCGCTCGTTAGAAATTCCCAAGCCCAAGTAATTGCTTCTTCTTTGAAGTAATCACCGATTGAGAAGTTCCCTAACATTTCAAAGAATGTATGGTGACGAGCTGTTTTCCCAACGTTTTCAATATCGTTTGTACGAATTGATTTTTGTGCATTTGTAATACGTGGGTTTTGCGGGATTACACGTCCGTCAAAATATTTCTTTAATGTCGCTACACCACTATTAATCCATAGAAGAGATGGATCCTCGTGCGGAACTAGTGATGCACTTGGTTCTACTGCATGTCCTTTTTCTTGGAAAAAGTCTAAAAACATTTGACGAATTTGTGCGCCTGTTAGTTGTTTCATTGTATTTTCCTCCTTAAATATAAAAAACTCCCGCCCCTAATAAAAGGGACGAGAGTTAACTCGCGATACCACCCTAATTATGAATTGATTATTATAACAATCAATTCATCACCTCATGGTGCCGTAACGTGGCAAGACGGCAGTGATTAGCTGCTCTCAGGATTAGCTTTCTGTTACCCTTCATTTAAAGCTTCTTTCAGCCATTGGAAGCTTCTCTCTATAAATGGACTGTAACATACTTGTTCCGTCATTGATTTAATGTATTATATGACTAAATATAATAGAATTCTCTTAAGTTTGTCAATGTAGATAATAATAATTATATTGTACTACACACATTTTCGTTAGCTACATAAGCATCTACTTTTCATTTTAAATATCTTCTCTTTTCCAAAGAGGCCTCACATGAACGACCACTGTCCGAATGACCGCTAAAATAGGAACCGATATTAGTAATCCTACAATCCCCGCAACTTCTCCCCCTACTAGTAACGCAAACATAATAATCACAGGATGCATACGAAGCGACTTACCAACGATGTAAGGCGATAAAATGTTACTTTCCAAAAATTGCAAAATAGCAATCGTAATCCCCGCCTTAATGAGTAAACTCGTTGATACCGTTGCCGCAATCATCAACGTCGGAATCGCCCCTAAAATAGGACCAAAGTACGGGATTATATCCGTTACCCCAATAATAATACCGAGTAATAACGGATATTTCATACCGATAAACCAAAAAGAAAGAACAGATACTCCCCCTAATACTAAGCAAACAAATAACTGTCCTCGAATATAACTTCCGAGTGACTTATCAATTTCTTTCGCAAGCATTTGACCCGTACTACGCCACTTACTCGGAACTAGTTTCCAAAAAATATGATAAAACTCACCGTAATCTTTTAATATGTAAAATACAATGAACGGAATTAAGAAAATAATGAGCAATGAATCCAGTACACCACGTGCTGTGCTCATAACTTTATTTAAAAGCGTTTGTATCTTCATTTCTACACCAACGAAAATTTGCTTTACCTTTTCATGAATAAATGATGGGAAATTCGCTGTTTGTTCTGTAACTCCATCCATCCAAGAATCGTACATTTTTGTAAACTGCGGAAATTGTTCATTAATTTCTTGTAACTGTTTAATAACAACTGGCGTTCCTTTATAAATCCCATAGCCAATTCCGCCAAAGAAAAGAATATAAATGAGCAAAATAGCAAGTGTGCGTGGCATTCCTTCCTTATGGATTTTTTCAATTAAAGGGTGTAATAAATAAGCAATAAAACAAGCAATAAGAAACGGTGTGATCGCCACTTTAAATACAAAAATAATCGGTGCCCATAGTGGCTTAATTTTTAAAAAGACAAGCAAACAAAGAAAAACGAGTAACAATAATCCTAAACGATATATCCAAATGATTTTAAGATTCTTCACACGAAAAACCTCCTCCACCTTTATTTTGAAAATAAATAGGTTAGGTTATGTGCAAAAGTTTTAAAATCTTTTTATACAGACCATACTGTTTTTTAAAGACGTACATATATTTAACATAATAAGGACAACCACCCATGAAAATACAAAATGTCAAAATATAATCAGGAGGGCTCATAATGATCTTATTTATGCTTGCATTATCCGCACTTTTTATGCTTCTTGAATGGATTTGTATCGGGTTTGGTATTTGGAAAGGCTTCTTTATTCGTTCCTCGCGAAAAGAAAGAGCGAAGCACTTATGGCATTATGGAATGCTTGGCGTTGGATGTTACGGTTTATCTTATCTCTTCTCTGAAATCGGACTTTTATATTTGCATACAAGCACATAAAAAAACTCCCTTATCATGAAGGGAGTTTTTACGCCTTATAAATAAGACTTAATCATCTTACGTGCTTTTTTCACATTGCGTTTTGAGAATACATCTTGTTTGCGAGCATATTGATATGCTGCAGCTCCAACACCTAATGCGATTAATGAATTGCGTAGATTCAAAGTAAATCCCCCTTTTCGTTATCCGATCGTTCTTTCATTATCATCAAATAAATCATCAAGAGAGCTTAATGAACCATCTTCCTCTACTTGATGTGTATGGATTTTCCCCTTTGAAACCGATAATTCGATATAACAATTCCAGCAATAAAATTGGTTGACACCTATTTTTCCGATGTCTTTCCCTTTGCAATTTGGACAACTGAACATATGGCTTTCATCTCCTTACAGTCTCCCAGATTCTATTCGCCATTATGTCCAAACTGCATTCATTTATACATTGCTAAAGCCTTTCAACGTTATACGTTTGAAAGTTTCACTATATAATTTCACCTTGTTACATGAAATCATACGGTGAAATGTTTTCCACATCCATTTCTTCACCATTAACCGTCACCATTTGCACTTCGCCTTGTGATTCTTGCAATCGGCCAGCTAAAGTCGTTTGACGCATTGCATCATCAAGGCGATTCACACCGGATTGAAAAGCTGCTTCCTCCCCGCAAATAATAAGGAATTTCTTACTTCTTGTAATACCCGTGTAAATTAAATTACGACGTAACATACGGTTATAGCTTTTTACAATCGGCATAATAACAATCGGAAATTCACTACCTTGTGATTTATGAATCGAGCAGCAATATGCATGTGTAATTTGATTTAAATCTGGCTTTGTATACGTTACTTCAATCCCATCAAATGAAACGATAATCATATCTTGTTGCTCAACGTTTTCTTTCGCATAAAACACCGAAACGATTTCTCCGATATCACCATTAAATACTTGGCTTTCCGGCTGATTGACGAGTTGCAGTACTTTATCTCCTCTGCGGTATACAACGTCACCGTATGCAATTTCTTTACTTTTTTCCCTTTTCGGATTAAACACTTCTTGGAGAGCTTCATTTAACACATTAATACCTGCTGGTCCGCGGTACATAGGTGCCAACACTTGTACATCTCTTGCGCTAAATCCTTTTGTCTTGGCATTTTCACATACTTTTTTTACAACTTCAACGATTTGAGCGCCTGTACAAGAAATAAAGGAACGATCCTTTTTATTTTGTGCTAAATCTGGCGGAAGCGCACCACCTTTTATCGCATGGGCAAGCTGAATAACAGATGACCCTTCCGCTTGACGATAAATTTCTGTAAGCTTGACCGTTGGAACTGCACCTGCATTCAATAAGTCTTTTAGCACTTGTCCAGGTCCTACAGATGGCAACTGATCTTCATCACCTACAACGATAACTTGAATATTTGTCGGAAGCGACTTAAACAGCTGATTTGCAAGCCAAATGTCTACCATTGAAAACTCATCAATAATGAGTAACTTTCCTTGTACTGGATCGGTTTCATTACGCTGGAAAGATCCTTCTGGCGTCCAACCGAGTAGACGATGAATTGTGCACGCCGGAAGCCCCGTCGATTCACTCATTCGCTTCGCTGCTCTTCCAGTTGGAGCCGTTAATAAAATCGGAAATGGATTATCATCACTATATTCATTCGGATTTAATGATACTCCGTGAAGTGATGCATACATTTCAACAATCCCTTTAATAACTGTTGTTTTCCCTGTTCCTGGTCCACCTGTTAATAGCATCATCGGCTTATGAAGTGCAGTTTGAACTGCTTCTTGCTGAAGCGGCGCATACTGCACCTTTAGCTGTTCTTCAATTTCTCCTAATGTTTTTAACACTTCTGCTTCAGGGAATGCAGGGGTTTCTTCTTGATTCATAAGACGACGGATCGACTTTACAACGCCTTTCTCAGAATAGAATAAAGAAGCTAAATACACTCGCTCTTCTTCTATAATGACTTTCCCTTCGCTTTGCATCATTTCAACGCAGCCTACAATATCTTCCTCAGTCACTCTGCCTTCTTGATTATTTAAAAGTGACATCGTTTCTCTTACAAGCTGACCTTTTTCCATATACACGTGACCCAATTGTAATGAAATATTCTCTAACGTATAAAAACACCCTGCACGTACACGGTCGTTGTGATTGCCCGTTATTCCGATTGCACGCCCTATATCATCTGCTCTTCCAAATCCAATTCCGTCCACTTCTTCAATAAGTTTATACGGATTATTACGAATCACTTCTAATGTCATCTCTTTATATTGCTGATAAATTTTAATAGAAAGTTTTGTTCCAAAACCGTAACCATTTAAAAAACTCATCACTTTCTCGAGCCCTTGATGCTCAATAATCGTCTCATATATTTCCTGCGCTTTTTGCTTGTTTACAACACCACTTAACGCATCCGGATCATCCATAATTTTAGAAATCGCATGCTCACCAAGATGGTCCACGATTTTTTCGGCTGTACGCTTTCCAATCCCTTTAAATAAATCGCTCGCTAAATATTGCACCATACCTGCTTTTGTTTGTGGCAGTTCTTTTTTAAACGTTTCAACTAAATATTGTTTTCCATACTTTGGGTGGTCTTTAAAATGACCTGTTAATGTAAACACTTCATCTTCATGCATACGGGGAAAATGACCGTTTATCATTACTTTTTTTTCGTCGTATGTTTCATTCGTTTCAATGACTTTCATACTGACAACGGAATAGAGGTTTTCTTCGTTGTGGAAAATGGTATGAAGAACTTGCGCTTTTATAAATTTTTTCTCTTCCTCAAACAAATCCATTGCATGTTGATTTCCCATATTTCCTCTCCTTTCCGAGTTCTTTTCACTTTAATGAGCAGTACATCCCCCACCTCTTTCACAATCTTTAGATGAGGGGTAACTGCGCATTAAACTATAATTTCACTTTATTCAGCTTCTTGCTCTAATAAACGAATACCATTACCAGCTAAAAAGTGGTCTGCTTGAATTTCAGTCGCTTTCTTAAATAAAGTAAGAGCTTTCTCGTTATTTTCTTCGAATACGTACGCAACACCTAAATTATAATACGCATCCGCATGCTCTTCATCCATTTCTAATACCTTTTCAAAATAAGGTTTTGCCTCTTGAATATGTTCTAGTCGCGCGAAGCAAAGTCCGCATTGGAAAACAGCTTCTACATCATTTTCATCTAATTCAGTTGCTCTTTGTAAAAATGGCAGCGCAAGACGATCATTTCCAAGTTGCACATGTGTGATACCTAACATAAATGTTACGTCAGCTGATTGTAATCCCGCTTGCATCGCTTGTTCAAATACAGCCTTCGCCTCTGCAAATTGCTCTTGACCGTAATATACGTTTCCTAAGCCATAATAAGCAGCCGCAGATTTACCATCTAATTCTACTGCACGTTTATAAAATAAAATTGCTCGCTCACTATCACCTAATACATCTAATAAATTCGCAAAGTTAATGTATCCAAGCGCATCTTTCGGATTTTCTTCGATTGCTTCTGTGAAATTTTCAGCTGCTTCTTCCCAGTTTCCTTCTTGCATATATTTAATACCTGTTTCAAGTTTGTTTGACATATCCTTCACCTCTACAACAAATTATAACAAAGAATGTATTTTCCAAGCGAACAAAAATTCGCTTTATGTAAAAGAAACCTCTAACCGCTAATCGGCAGAGGCTTCTCGTGTTATCCTAAATAATCTAATTTCTTACCACTATGATATACTTCATCAATTGTAGCGCCGCCTAAGCACTCATCTCCATCATAGAAAACAACTGCTTGGCCTGGCGTAATCGCACGAATTGGCTCATCACAAAGAATACGAACTGTATTTTCATCAACGATTTGAACCGTTACTTTATTGTCTGCTTGACGATAACGGAATTTCGCTGTACACGTAAATTCTTTTTCCTTCTCTTTATTACTTACCCAGCCTACATTCGTAGCAATAACTTCATCACCATATAGAAGTTCGTTATGGAATCCTTGGTCAACATATAAAATGTTTTCTTTCAAGTTTTTCCCAACAGCAAACCATGGATCACCATTACCACCAATACCAAGGCCATGACGTTGTCCAATTGTATAGTACATTAAACCATCATGTTTCCCTTTCACTTCACCAGATAATGTTTGCATCACACCTGGTTGCGCCGGTAAATAGTTACTTAAGAAATCTTTAAAGTTACGCTCACCGATGAAGCAAATACCAGTACTATCTTTCTTCGCCGCTGTCGCTAAACCAGCTTCTGTCGCCATTTCGCGAATTTGTGGTTTCTTTAATTCACCTAATGGGAACATTGTTTTTGATAGTTGCTCTTGGCTTAATTGATTTAAGAAATATGTTTGATCTTTATTGTCATCAACGCCGCGAAGCATTTTATATTCGCCGTCCATATAAGCAACGCGTGCATAATGACCTGTTGCTACATAATCGGCACCAAGTGCAATTGCATGCTCTAAAAATGCTTTAAATTTAATTTCTTTGTTACACATTACATCTGGGTTTGGTGTACGACCAGCTCGGTACTCATCTAAAAAGTACGTAAATACTTTATCCCAGTATTGTTTTTCAAAGTTTACTGCATAATACGGAATGCCGATTTGGTTACACACTTCAATTACATCATTGTAATCTTCTGTTGCTGTGCAGACACCATTTGCATCTGTATCATCCCAGTTTTTCATAAAAATTCCGATTACATCATAACCTTGCTCTTTTAATAAAAGAGCTGCTACAGATGAATCGACGCCACCGGACATCCCGATGACAACGCGTGTTTCGTGAGGTAGTTTGTTCATCATGTCACCTCCCATGCTAATTTTGTGTTAATCGCTTCACGATTTTCACTGTTTCGTACGCCGCTTTTTCAATTTGCTCTTTCGTATTTCCAAGACCGAAACTAAAGCGTACGGATGAACGTATTTGATCGGAATCTTTTCCGAACATCGCCACTAATACATGTGATGGGTCAATCGAACCAGCTGTACAAGCAGAACCACTTGATACTGCAATGCCAGCTAAGTCTAAGTTTACAAGAAATGGTTCAATATTCATTCCTGTAAAACTTACATTAAACACATGTGGTAAGCGATATTCCAAGTTTCCGTTTACCTCGAAAGTAATGTCTTCATTCTTGAAGACAGATACCATTATATCTTTAAACTCTTCATATTGGGCATTTTTTTGCTCACGAGTTTTTTCAGCTAGCAAAATTGCTTGCTGAAGTCCAGCAATACTAGGTACATTTTCAGTACCCGCACGGCGTTTTCTTTCTTGCTCTCCGCCTATTAATAACGGTTCAAACTTCACATTTGCACCAGCATATAGGAAACCGACACCTTTTGGTCCGTTAATTTTGTGAGCTGAAATTGATAATAAATCAATTCCAAATTCTTTCACATCAATCGATAATAAACCGTAGGCTTGTACAGCATCTGTGTGGAAATAAGCTTGATGTTCTTTTAACAGCTTACCTATTTCCGCAATTGGTTGCATTGTCCCTACTTCATTATTCCCGAACATAATAGATACAAGAATCGTCTCTTCCGTTAGTGCCTTTTGTATGTCAGAAACTTGAACACGCCCTGTTTCATCAACAGGTAAATACGTCACTTCAAATCCTTCACGCTCTAACAATTCACACGTATGCAAAATCGCATGATGTTCAATTTGCGTTGTAATAATGTGGTTACCTTTGTGACGATTCGCGCGCGCTACACCTATAAGTGCTAAATTATCAGCTTCTGTACCACCGCTCGTGAATATAATTTCATTTGGACTCGCGTGAATGCTACGTGCACATACACGTCTCGCCTCATCTACCGCATGGCGCGTTTGACGCCCATAAAAGTGAATACTAGACGGGTTTCCAAATGTTTCTGTCATATATGGAATCATCTTTTCGACCACTTCTGGGTGAGTCGGAGATGTCGCAGCATGATCTAAGTAAATGCGTTCCATTAAATCTCCTTCTTTCCAAATCGTTTCACAAGGAATTAAATGTAAAACATATAGCCCCCGTGATTTTCTTCCTCATAACGTACTAAATCTTCTAAAGTTGTACTATCTAATACTTCTTGCACCGCATCACGAACACGCATCCATAATTGGCGTTGTGCTGGTTCTTCTTCTTCTATCATTTCTACAACACTAATTGGACCCTCTAGTACACGGATTACATCTCCAGCTGTAATGTTGACTGGCTGATCAGATAATACATATCCGCCATATGCACCTCGCGTACTCTTTACAAGACGAGCGTTACGAAGTGGTGAAATTAATTGCTCTAAATAATGCTCAGATAGGTCATGTGCCTGCGCAATTGATTTTAATGAAATTGGGCCTTCACCAAATTTTTTTGCAAGGTCGATCATAATTGTTAAGCCGTAGCGGCCTTTCGTTGAAATCTTCATCTATTTGCACCTCATTTCAAATTTTCACTTCTATTGGTTATATCTTATTTATAAAAGAACACAATTTAAAATCCTATGAAATTATAGCATAATATAGTATTATAAGAAATTTCAACTTGTGTATCAAAATGATAACATAAAATCACATTGAAAAACTCGGAAATTATTACAATTGAAAGAAAAATGAAAATATTCTCCTTCATTTTTCCCATAAAACAGCATCCTATTTCAAATTTCATAAAAAAAAATGATACGATAGAATGAGATTATACATTAAGGGAGAGGGTCAAATGAAACAACCACTCGCACATCGAATGCGCCCTACAAATATTCAAGAAATTATCGGACAACAGCATTTAGTTGGTGAAGGCAAGATTTTATGGCGAATGGTCCAAGCAAATCATTTTCAATCAATGATTTTATATGGTCCTCCAGGCACAGGAAAAACATCAATCGCTAGCGCAATTGCAGGAAGCACTGGAACCCCGTTTCGCCTCTTAAACGCTGTTACTCATAATAAAAAAGATATGGAAGTTGTCGTACAAGAAGCGAAGATGCATCGGCACCTCGTTTTAATTTTGGATGAAGTTCATAGGCTAGATAAAGCGAAGCAAGACTTTCTATTACCCCATTTAGAAAGCGGACTTCTTACTTTAATTGGTGCAACGACAAGCAATCCGTTCCATGCTATTAATTCTGCTATTCGAAGTCGTTGTCAAATCTTCGAATTACACGCATTAACAGAAGAGGATATTTTAATTGGCTTAAAACGAGCGCTTGAAGATAAAGAAAAAGGGCTTGGGGAATATGATGTAACTGTTACGGATGAAGCATTACATCACTTTGCAAATGCGTCAGGCGGAGATATGCGCTCAGCTTATAATGCACTTGAACTAGCTGTTTTATCTAGCTTTACAACTGACGACAAAGCCGCGGAAATTACACTTGAAATCGCAGAAGAATGCTTACAAAAAAAGAGTTTCGTTCACGACAAAGGTGGCGATGCTCACTATGACGTTTTATCTGCTTTTCAAAAATCAGTACGCGGAAGTGATGTGAACGCCGCACTTCATTATTTAGCACGTCTTATTGAAGCTGGTGACTTACAAAGCATCGGTAGACGTCTGCTTATTATGGCATATGAAGATATCGGACTTGCTAGCCCACAAGCTGGACAACGTACACTTGCAGCGATTGAATCAGCTGAACGGGTCGGCTTCCCAGAGGCACGCATACCACTTGCAAATGCTGTTATTGAACTTTGTCTATCACCGAAATCAAATTCGGCCTATAAAGCACTCGATGCCGCACTACACGATTTACGTAATGGCCAAACAGGCGATATTCCAAGTCATTTAAAAGATAGTCATTATAAAGGAGCCGAATCATTAGGAAGAGGCATCGGATACTTATATCCACACGATCACCCAAACGGTTGGGTACAACAACAATACTTACCTGATAAAATTAAAAACAAGCAATATTATAAACCGAAAACGACAGGGAAATTTGAACAAGCACTTTCTACTGTTTATGAAAGATTACAAAGTTCGCATAAAATGAAGAATAAAGGGTAATATAAGCGAAAACGTCACCATTACGGAGGCTTCGCTTATGAAAACACGTCAAGATGCATGGACAAAAGAAGACGATCTCCTTTTAGCAGAAACTGTTTTACGACATATTCGCAGCGGCAGTACACAAATAAAAGCATTCGATGAAGTTGGTGATACATTAAACCGAACTTCAGCAGCTTGTGGCTTTAGATGGAATGCTGAAGTAAGACCATATTATGAAGATGCGGTGCAAATTGCAAAAAAACAACGTAAAGAATTAAAGCGTTCGGAAGCTAAAATAGAAAAAGAGCAGTTCACACAAACTCGGCAGCTCGTAATCGATGCCGAGTTTTCAGAAGATATTGCCCCAAATAAACAAGATCTTACAATGCAAAATGTCATCTCATTTTTGCAAAACTTGGAGCACAATAACCCTTCACTCGCAAAGTTACAAACTGAAAATGACGTATTACAAGATCAGCTCACTTCCCTGCAAAAAACGAATAATGAACTTGAAGTAAAATTAGCTGTTCTCACAAAAAAACAACAAGCAATCGAAGAAGATTATGCAATGCTTGTTAGAATTATGGATCGTGCTCGAAAACTTGTTTCGGTCGAAGAACAAGAAGAGCAAATTGCTCCGATTTTCAAAACCGATCAAAATGGAAATTTAGATATTATATATTCAGCAGAAAATTGAAAATGGGGATGTCACTTTTTCAACTTAGTGACATCCCTGTTTATTACTACGGCAAACATCGCCTCGGTAAGTGAAATTATATTAACGATTTTCCGAATATATCTATCACAACTCGAAATATATCAACCATTTGACATAGAATATCGATTTACCGACAAAAATTGACATTAATAATATTTCTTTAAAACATACAAAAAGCATATACCCTAGGCGGATATATGCTTCCTTTTTATTCTTGCCCTACACGCTTCACTTCTACGTTTTTAATACGTTCACGTACAACGTGACTTGCCATAATTAAGCCTGCCACAGATGGTACGAATGCATTTGAAGAAGGTGGTAATTTCGCTTTACGAATTTTTGCATTTTCGTCTGGTACGATTTCTTTACGTACTTCTTCACGAATTACGATTGGGTTTTCGTCAGAGAAGACAACTTTTACACCTTTTTTAATACCATCTTTACGAAGCTTCGTACGAATTACTTTCGCAATTGGATCTGTATGTGTTTTTGAAATGTCCGCAATACGGAAACGAGTTGGGTCCATTTTATTTGCCGCACCCATACATGAGATAATTTTAATTTTACGACGTAAACATTGTTTAATTAAATGAATTTTGAACGTAATCGTATCAGATGCATCTACTACGAAATCTAAACCGTGTTTAAAGAACTCTTCATATGTTTCATCTGTATAAAACATCTCTAGTCCAATTACTTCACATTCCGGATTAATATCCGCAATACGCTCTTTCATTAATTCTACTTTTGAACGTCCTACAGTAGATACTAACGCGTGAATTTGACGGTTTACGTTTGTAATATCTACAACGTCTTTATCAACTAATACAAGACGTCCTACGCCAGAACGTGCTAGCGCTTCTGCCGAAAATGACCCTACGCCGCCAATTCCTAAAATACCGACTGTACTATTTTTTAATATTTCAAGGCCTTCTTTTCCAAAGGCTAATTCATTACGTGAAAATTGATGTAACATTCAGCTCTACACTCCTATTACAAAAATGGTCTACCATGTATTCTAGCGTTTTTCCGACTATTTGTATAGAAAAAGTTATAGAATTCCTAAAAATACGTACTTCAAACAAGGAAAACATAATGTAAACCGGACTTTTTAAACTTCCTCTTCAATATACGTTTAAAAAGGAGGATTTAGAGAACCGAGCAGATCGAGGCACTTATGCTAGGAGGAGCACAGTGTAGGGATACTACTCGAGCACCGGACTAGCATACGTAACGATGAGATGCGACGGTTATCTAAACCGGACTTTTTAAACAACCTCTATAAAAAAAGCCTAGACAGCTATAGTATAACCATCTAGACTCTATTCTTACTTCTCTTCTTTCACTTTCACGCTCAATTTTAAGCTTAGCTCTTCAAGCTGCGCTTCTGCAACTGGGCTTGGAGCTTCTGTTAATAAGCAGCTTGCGCTTGCTGTTTTCGGGAATGCAATTGTATCACGAAGGTTCGTACGACCTGCAAGTAACATAACAAGACGGTCTAAACCTAATGCGATTCCGCCATGTGGTGGTGTACCGTATTCGAATGCTTCTAATAAGAATCCGAATTGTTCTTGTGCTTCTTCTTGTGAGAATCCAAGTGCTTTGAACATTTTTTCTTGTACGTCACGCTCGTAAATACGAAGTGATCCACCACCAAGCTCATAACCGTTTAATACAAGGTCATATGCTTGTGCACGTGCTTTTTCTGGTGCTGTTTCTAATAGTTCAACATCTTCACGGAATGGCATTGTGAATGGATGATGAGCTGCGAAGTAACGATCTGCATCTTCATCGTACTCAAGAAGTGGCCAATCAGTTACCCATAGGAAGTTAAATTTTCTTTCGTCAATTAGCTCAAGTTCTTTACCTAAACGTAAACGAAGTGCACCTAAACTATCTGCAACAACGCTCTTCTTATCTGCTACGAATAGTAATAAGTCACCAGCATCCGCTTCTAATGTACTCATTAACACGTTTGCATCTTCTTCACCGAAGAATTTCGCAATCGGTCCTTTTAAGCCGTCTTCTTCAACTTTAAGCCAAGCTAGACCTTTTGCACCGTATACTTTTGCGAATTCAGTTAATGCATCGATGTCTTTACGAGAGTATTTGCTCGCTGCACCTTTTGCGTTAATCGCTTTTACTTGTCCGCCGTTTTCTACAGCACTTGTAAATACTTTAAATCCACAACCTACTGCAAATTCAGATAGGTCTTTTAGTTCCATTTCAAAGCGTGTATCCGGCTTATCAGAACCAAAGCGAGCCATTGCATCAGCATATTTCATACGAGGGAATGGTGCACTAACTTCTACACCTTTTGCATCCTTCATGACTTTCGTCATCATACGCTCCATCATTTCTAAAATTTCATCTTGTGTTAAGAATGATGCCTCGATATCAATTTGCGTGAATTCCGGTTGACGGTCCGCACGTAAATCTTCGTCACGGAAACAACGTGCTACTTGATAGTAACGCTCAAATCCACCGACCATAAGAAGCTGTTTAAATAGCTGCGGAGATTGAGGTAATGCATAAAATTCACCATCATGCACACGGCTTGGTACTAAATAGTCGCGAGCTCCTTCTGGCGTGCTCTTCGTTAAAATTGGTGTTTCAACTTCTAAGAACTCTTCTGTATCTAAGAAGTTACGAATTGTTTTCGTTACGTCATGACGCATTTTGAATGTGTTGAACATTGCAGGACGACGTAAGTCTAAGTAACGATATTTTAAACGCACATCTTCTGATGCATCTGTATCATCAGCAATAATGATTGGCGTTGTTTTCGCTGCGTTTAATACGTTTACTTTCGATGCTTGTACTTCAATACGACCAGTTGCCATATTATCATTAATTGCGCCTTCACCACGTTCAACAACTGTACCTTCTACGTGTAATACGTATTCGCTACGAATCGTTTCTGCTACTTCTAACGCTTCTTTTGATGTTTCTGGGTTAAATACAACTTGTACGATACCTGTACGGTCACGTAAGTCGATAAAGATTAATCCACCTAAATCACGGCGTTTTTGTACCCAACCTTTTAATTGAACTGTTTGTCCAACCGCTTCTACTGTTACTTTTCCGCATGCATGTGTTCTTTCAGCCACTTTAAGTTCCCCCTATATTAATTTCTCTGCTACATATGAAGCAAATACATCTAACGCTACTTCTTCTTGTCCGCCTGTTGCCATATCTTTTAAGTTAATGATGCCTTTATCTAGCTCATCTTCCCCTAATACAGCTACGTATTTCGCATTTAAACGATCTGCAGATTTAAATTGTGCTTTCATTTTGCGATCTAAATAATCTTTTTCAACTGCTAGTCCAGCTTTACGAAGATCAAACGCAATTTTCGCAGCTTGGTCTTTCGCTTTTTCACCAAGTGCTACAACGTAACAATCAATACTATGTTCAATTGGTAACTCAATATTTTCAGCCTTCAGCGCCATAATTAAACGCTCAATACTCATCGCAAAACCGATACCTGGCATTTCCGGTCCACCGATTTCTTGTACAAGTCCGTTATAACGGCCACCGCCACTTAATGTTGTGATAGCACCGAAACCTTCTGCCTCACTCATAATTTCAAAAACAGTGTGTTGGTAGTAGTCTAAACCACGTACTAAATTCGGATCTTTCTCAAATGGAACATCCATCATCGTTAGTAGTTCTTGTACTTTGTCGTAGTATACTGCTGAATCTTCGTTTAAGTATTCTGTAATAGATGGTGCCGTGCTCATTAATTCATGATTACGGTCCTTCTTACAGTCTAAAATACGAAGAGGGTTTTTTTCTAAGCGAGATTGGCAATCAGAACAGAATTCTCCGATGCGCGGCTCAAAGTGAGCAATTAACGCATCACGGTGTGCTTGACGACTCGCTGCATCACCTAAGCTATTTAATACAACTTTAATATTTTTCAAGCCCATACCGCGGTAAAACTCTACAGCAAGTGCAATTACTTCTGCATCAATTGCTGGATCGTTACTACCAATTGCTTCAATACCGAATTGTACGAATTGACGATAGCGACCTGCTTGTGGTCTTTCATAACGGAACATTTGGCCGATATAGTATAATTTTGTTGGTTGCGTTGCATCACCGAACATTTTGTTTTCAACATAAGAACGTACAACAGGTGCAGTACCTTCTGGACGTAATGTTAAACTACGCTCTCCACGGTCTTGGAATGAATACATTTCTTTTTGTACGATATCTGTCGTATCACCAACACCACGTAAAAATAGCTCTGTGTGCTCAAAAATTGGTGTACGAATTTCTTTATAATTGTAACGACGGCAAATGTCGCGCGCTTGCCCTTCGATATACTGCCATAACTCAACACTACCTGGAAGAATATCTTGCGTTCCGCGTGGGATTTGAATAGACATATTCAGTTCCTCCTCAAATTGTTTTAATCTTAATAAAAATAAAAAAACTCCCGCCTCTACTGTTTGAACAGTAGGGACGAGAGTATTATACCCGTGGTGCCACCCTAATTGAAGCACGTATGCTTCCACTTTTTTAATAACGCTTAAATTTGCGTTCATCTCTACTAAGCGTATAAGCCTTTCAAGTTGAAACCTACAGAGTGTCATTCAATCAGTCATCATGTAGAAATGTTTTCAGCCTAGGACATTTCTTCTCTTTCCATGTGTATCTCATTTACTCTCCTCTATCAACGGCTATATTCATATGTAAATATAAAATTACTATACGTTTGTTGAGTAGGATTGTCAAGTGCTCTAAGAGCGCTCAATTTGCTTCTTTAGGCGCTTTACATCTTGTAGTGAAATTCCAAACTCAGAAGCAAGCTCCATTGAAGTATTGTTTTGTTCTTTTGAAATAAAATCATGTAAATTTACGTTAAACAGTTGATTTGCACCATTTGTAACAGAATGCCCTTTTTCATTCATACGCATACGTATATCCCTCACATTCAATATGGATGTTTTACTTTTTATTGTTCCATATTGATGAGATAGTTATACATAGCCGAAACAGCTATTGATTCCAAATAACTAAACAAAACATACCACAATGTATGAAAAAAAGAGAGGATCCTATAATCCTCTCTTCCCCGGCAACACTATTTACTTTCTACAATTAAGGTCACCGGACCATCATTGATTAAAGAAACATCCATCATTGCTCCGAACTGCCCTGTCTCCACATGTAGTCCTTGTTTACGAACTTCTTCATTAAAGAAATCATATAAATGCTCTGCATAATCAGGTTTCGCAGCATCCATAAAGTTTGGACGTCTTCCTTTACGGCAATCTCCGTATAATGTAAATTGCGAAATAGATAGAACTTGTCCCTTCATATCAAGTACAGAGTGGTTCATCTTTCCGCTCTCATCTTCAAAAATACGTAGGTTTGCAATTTTTTCTGCGATATAAGTTGCATCTTTTTCTGTATCTTCATGCGTAATGCCAACTAGTAATGTTAAACCGAATGGAATTTGTCCTACAATCTCACCATCTACTGTGACAGACGCTTCCTTTGATCGTTGTAAAACAACTCTCATCTTTTCTACACTCCCTATTAATGCATCATGCGTCGTACGGCATAAATTTCTGGAACACGTTTAATGCGCTCCACTACTTTTTTCAAGTGTTGTAAGTTTCGAATAGAAATCGACATGTTAATCGTTGCCATCTTATTACGATCACTTCTACCAGAAACAGCTGAGATATACGTCTTCGTTTCTGTAACAGCTTGTAATACTTCATTCAATAAACCACGACGATCATAGCCTGAAATTTCAATATCAACATTGTATTCAATTTCTTTTTCAGGACTACCTTCCCAATCTACTTCTAGTAAACGCTCTACCGCTTCTTCTGTATGCACATTGACGCAATCACAACGATGAATTGATACGCCTCGACCTTTCGTAATATACCCAACGATATCATCGCCTGGAACTGGGTTACAGCATTTTGATAAACGAATTAACAAATTATCTGCACCACTTACCTTTACACCAGAATCCCATTTTCGAATTTTCATCGGTTTACGAACTTCTTTAACTTCAACGATTTCTTCTTCACGTTGTTTACGGAACTTGTCCGTTAGTCGCGTAACAATTTGTGCAGCTGTAATTCCGTTGTATCCAACTGCTGCAAACATATCTTCTTCATTTGCAAAGTTAAACTTCTCAGCAACACGTTTTAAATTATCAAGTGCTAATACTTCTTTCATTTCATACTCTAAGCCACGCACTTCTTTTTCAACAAGTTCACGGCCTTTTTCAATATTTTCATCTCTACGTTGCTTCTTAAAGAATTGACGTATTTTATTTTTCGCATGAGATGTTTGAGCTAGCTTTACCCAATCTTGACTTGGGCCATACGAATGTTTCGATGTTAAAATTTCAATGATGTCACCAGTTTTTAATTTATAATCAAGGGTCACCATTTTCCCATTTACTTTTGCACCAATTGTTTTATTCCCGATCTCTGAATGGACACGATACGAAAAGTCAATTGGAACAGATCCAAGTGGTAATTCCATTACATCGCCTTTGGGTGTGAAGACGAATACCATGTCAGAGAACAAATCAATTTTTAATGATTCCATAAACTCTTCTGCATTAGAAGCTTCATTTTGCCATTCTAATATTTGACGGAACCAAGTTAGTTTCTTCTCTAATGTACCAGTTGTTTCTGCTGTTTTCCCTTCTTTATACGCCCAGTGTGCCGCGATACCGAATTCTGCAATTTCGTGCATTTCTTTCGTACGAATTTGCACTTCTAGCGGGTCACCTTTCGGCCCAATTACAGTTGTATGAAGAGATTGATATAGATTTGCTTTTGGCATTGCAATATAATCTTTAAAACGACCCGGCATTGGCTTCCAGCACGTATGAATAATTCCAAGCACCGCGTAACAATCTTTAATACTATTTACAACGACACGTACAGCTAATAAATCGTAAATTTCATTGAACTGTTTATTTTGCAATGCCATTTTACGATAAATACTGTAAATATGTTTTGGTCTTCCAGAAATCTCAGGTTGAATTGAAACCTCTTTTAATTTCTCACGAATGCCAGTCATTACTTCATCTAAATATTCTTCACGCTCTGCACGTTTACGCTTCATTAAATTTACAATACGATAATATTGCTGCGGGTTTAAATAGCGAAGTGACGTATCCTCTAACTCCCATTTAATAGTACTAATTCCGAGTCTATGTGCTAAAGGTGCAAAGATTTCTAACGTTTCATTCGCAATGCGACGCTGCTTCTCTTGAGGCAAATGTTTCAATGTACGCATGTTATGAAGACGATCAGCTAGTTTAATTAAAATAACTCGAATATCTTGAGCCATTGCGATAAACATTTTGCGATGGTTTTCTGCTTGTTGCTGCTCATGGGATTTATATTTAATCTTTCCAAGCTTTGTAACACCATCGACAAGCATAGCGATTTCTTTATTAAATTCCCGTTCAATGTCTTCTAATGTAATTTCTGTATCTTCCACTACATCATGCAAGAAACCTGCCGATACTGTAGCCGGATCCATGTGTAAATCAACTAAAATACCTGCAACTTGAATTGGGTGAATAATATATGGTTCACCCGATTTTCTATATTGTTCGCTATGTGCATCACGCGCATATTCATAGGCACGTGCCACTAGCTCAATATCTTCATCCGCTAAATATTGACTTGCTTTCTCGAGTACCTGTTCAGCTGTTAGTACTTGCTCATTTGCCATCGAATCACCTTTTATTGAAAATTGACTTTATCTTTATTGAATAGAATAATTTATATTCTATCATTATAACCCAATGATTGTGAATTGTGAAAAGGAAAAGATTTTACTGACATTTCACCATGTTTTTTTGTGCAATTATACAAAAGTACCCGCTCCTCTCCAAGAGATTCACGGGTACTTTTTTATCACCGTAGTTTCACCTATATAATGATTAGTATTTTTCTAATACTAATACATCGTAACCATCTAACATTTTACGACCATCTAAGTAAGTAAGCTCTACTAAGAATGCAATTCCTGCTACAACTCCGCCAAGTTCTTCAACTAGTTTAATTGTCGCTTCGATTGTTCCACCTGTAGCTAATAGGTCATCTGTAATTAATACACGTTGACCTGGCTTAATTGCATCTTTATGGATTGTTAAAACATCTGTTCCATATTCTTTACCGTAGTCAACTGTAATTACTTCACGTGGTAATTTCCCTAATTTACGAACTGGTGCGAACCCTAATTCTAATGCATAAGAAACTGGGCAACCAATAATAAAACCACGCGCTTCTGGCCCTACTACAACATCAATGTCTCTTTTTTTTGCATAAGCAACGATTTCATCTGTTGCTGCTTTATATGCTTTTCCGTCGTTCATTAAAGGTGTAATGTCTTTAAACACAATACCTTCTTTCGGATAGTCTGGTACAATTGCGATATGTTGCTTGAAATCCATATTTCTGAATCCTCCTCAGATATAAAAGGTTTGTAAATACAAATCCTTTACCCTAACTGTTCTACTTATTTATGATTACGAATCGTTTCAAACCATGTATATAGTTGCTGATATGTGCTATAAACCAATTCTTTCTCTAATTGTAAGTGGTTCATTTTCTCACGATATGTGTTCGATTCAATTAAATCACGCTTTTGTTTTTTGTCTGCCATAAAAATGACACCGTCTTTTATTGTAACAAATTCTAACTCAAAAAACACCTGTGTCATGAAATTTACTGTATCTTTTGACCAACCTTTATGACGACACAGTTGTTCCCCATATTGCTTTAAAGAAAATGGTGTTTTTTGGTTTAAGAAAGAATAGTACCATTTAAAATGTTCCCTCGTTGGGACCGTACTAAATAAATGATTGTTCTCTTGATAAAATAGCGTGTAAATTCGAGATGGAAATCCTACTTTAAATAAATCACGCAATTCATCTGTTCCTTTCGGCAAATCGAGTAACACAATATATTGATCATCTAAATGTGTTACCTCTGATGCATGCACGAGCTGTTCTTTATAGCCTTCTAAAGAAAACTTATTCAATACCTCTTCAGAAAAATACACCATGGTTATTTTTTCTTTCGGAAGTTCTGCTAAATTTGCTTCTACATTACGCATACTACGCCAGTCAAATAATTGCCATGCCTCTACAGCAATATCTTGCACCATTAATTGCGGCTTTTTAAAGTTATTCCATTCATTAATGGACACTTCTCCTACTACAGAAACCTTCGCAACTGGAGAGATTTCTTTCGCATAAGCACCAAATCCAAATCCAATTGTATCCAGTGTTGCTTGTCCCTCACGAAGAGCCATTTTCAAATGAGATCCATCAGATCCAATTGCACGGATACTTTCTAAGTCAGCATCTTTCACCGCAATACGCGGTTTCGGATTTCCTACGCCAAATGGCGCTAACTTTTGCATCTCCTCAATCGCGGCAAGCGTTACATCCTCTACTTTACAAAATGCATCCACTGCTGTAATCGGAATAAAATCTTCTTCTGTTAAAACTACATCTGCTTGCTCATTTAACCTGCGTCTTAATTCATCCACATCATTCATATTAAGCGTCATTCCCGCCGCCATCGGATGACCTCCGAAATGCGGTAACAATTCACGGCAATCTGAAAGGTTTGCAAACAAATCAAATCCTGCAATACTACGAGCCGATCCCTTTGCTGTTTCTTTATGAGGATCAATGCTTAATACAATCGTCGGACGATAAAAACGTTCAACTAACTTAGAAGCGACAATTCCAATTACCCCTGGATTCCAACCTTCTTTTGCAAGGACTAATACTTTATTTTCTTCCGGCGGGAATTTATTTTCGACTTCAGCGATAGCTTCTTCTGTAATTTGCTTTACAATATCTTTTCGAAGTGTGTTCAGCTCATCAATTTCTTCAGCTAGCTCTTTCGCTTCCTCTGGATTTTCTGATAATAAAAGGTGTACAGCAGGTGTTGCATCTTCCAAACGACCAACTGCATTAATACGAGGTGCGAGTGAGAATCCGATGCTTTCTTCTGTAATTTCGCTTTGCGAAACGTTAGCAACTTTAAATAACGCCTTTAAACCGATATTTCGAGTCATTCGCATATGCTTCAGTCCACGCTGTACTAACAATCTATTTTCACCATGAAGCGATACTAAATCGGCTACCGTACCGATTACTGCAATTTCTAATAAATGCTCTGGTACACGGCCCAAAAGTGCATGTGCAACTTTAAATGCAACACCAACACCCGCTAAATAATGAAACGGATAAACACCGCCTTCTAATTTCGGATGAATAATCGCAAGTGCCTCTGGTAACTCTGGTGGCGGCTCATGATGATCTGTAATAATAAGATCTATCCCAAGTTCCTTCGCTACCTTCGCTTCATGTACCGCTGCGATACCAGTATCGACAGTAATAATTAGTGAGAACCCTGCACTGTGCGCCCAACGAAACGCTTCTTCATTTGGCCCATAGCCTTCAGTAAAACGATTTGGAATATAAAACTCTACTTCTGCACCTAATTCTTTGAGAGCAAGATATAACACAGTCGTACTACTTACTCCGTCCGCATCATAATCGCCAAATATTAATATTTGTTCTCCATTTTCAATGGCCTTTTTCACACGTTCTACAGTCCGATCCATTCCTTCAAGTAAAAATGGATCATGAAATTCTTGATCTGCTGTATTTAAAAAGTCTACAATCTTATCTTCTGTATTTAAGCCTCTACCGAGAAATAATGAAGTCACAAGAGGTGATAGTTGCAATTTATTTGCTAATTCACTCACTAGTTCCTCATTATATTCTTTTTCTTTCCAACGCGTCTTCGGTTGTAACACGAAATCACCCCTTAACCTATCCATTATACAAGACAGATTAAGGGGTGACAATATAATGCAAACTACGATTCGATATCTATATAATTAAATATCCGTTATGTTTAATTTGGAGAATACGGATTAATATGTACAAAAACATTTTGTACGTTATCTTGTTTCATAAGTTTTTCTTTTACATGTTTTCCGATGCGGTGACCTTCTTCTACAGTGATATATGGATCTACAGATACTTTAATATCAACAATAACATAGTGGCCATGTTCTCTTGCATATAAAGAGCCGATTTTTTTCACACCTTCCACTTGAAAAACTGCCTCCCTAAGCGGAACAACATCTTCTTCATGCAAAACATGATCAAGCGTTGCATGAATAGCTTCTGCTCCAATACTCCACGCCATCTTAGCAACGAGAATTGAGACAAATAATCCCGCAATTGGATCGGCATATACAAGCCAATCTATACCTAACTTACCGCCGATAATAGCTGCACAAATGCCGATTAAAGCTGCAATTGAAGAAAACACATCCGAACGATGTTCATATGCATTTGCAATAATTGCATCACTATTTATCCTCTTCCCTAATCGATATTTATACTGAAACATCCCTTCTTTCACTACAATCGAAAGAATAACTGCAAAAATCGTAATTCCTTTTGGTGGTTCTAAATCTTGTGAAAAAGCTTTTATAGACGAAATCGCTATCTCTAGTCCAACAATAAATAATAATACCGCAACAATAATCGCTGAAATCGATTCCGCTTTACCATGACCATACGGATGATCTTCATCAGGCGGTTGCTTTGCTGCCCGTAATCCAAAAAGTACAGCTAACGAGCCAATTACATCTGATCCAGAATGCACCGCATCCGCTAAAAGTGCCTTACTGTTTCCAATATAACCGATTACCGCTTTTACAATCGCTAATATAATATTACCAACGATTCCGACAATAGCACCAAACTCGGCCTGTTTAAAACGTTCATCTTTTTCCATAATTGAAATCCCTTCTTTTCTTAACCTCTCTTTTTATCCCGCTTTAACGAGCAGTAAGACTCCCACTCATTAAAGTTTCACTTTATTGTAACAAAAATAAAGATAACATCACCACTTTCTTCCATTTATCTCCCCTTTAAAAAGGCGCTACTTTATTGTGTCCGCAAACGAAAAAGAGATGCCTCATATAGAGACATCATCTTTTTATATGTTTTATTTTTTATACTTGTGGTTCAGATACTTCTTTCTCAACCTTCTTCTTGTTTTTGCCCCTTTTCAAACGACGGTTTTCAAGCATTAACCAAATTTGAGAAGCCACGAAAATAGAAGAGTACGTACCTACAACTAATCCAATTAATAATGCAAGTGAGAAGTTACGCAGTGATTCACTACCGAAAATAAGTAGTGTGATTACTGGGAATAACACTGTTAACACTGTATTAATTGAACGACCAATTGTTTGACGAATACTTGAGTTTACGATTTCTTCTAGGTCTTTTATGTCGCGAACTCGTTTTTTCTGTTTGTATAACTCACGGTTTCTATCAAACGTAACGATTGAGTCATTGATAGAGTAACCAATAATCGTTAATACCGCAGCGATAAACGTTAAGTCTACCTCTATCTGGAAAAGACTAAACACAACAATCATAACGAACGCATCATGTAACAATGCGATTACCGCAGATAATGCATATGTAAAGCGGAAACGAATACTTACGTATAAGATGATAACCAATGAAGCTATCAGAACTGCGATAAATGCATTTCGTGCAATCTCTTTACCGATTGTCGGCGAAACTGTACTTACGTTTGGATCTGTACCATATTTATCGTGGAAGAATGTTTTTGTTTTCGCAATTTCATCTTTCGATAGAACACCTACTGTACGAACTGCGAAACCTTTATTGTCATCTCCGGTCGGTACAATATCTTCTTCCTTCACATCGATGTTCAATTCTTTCAAATCTTTATGAACATTAGAAACAGTAGTTGCTTGTTTTGATTGCAAGTCGATACGTGTACCACTTGCAAAGTCAATACCAAGATTCATTTTGAAGATCGGTAATATAATTGCCCCAGCAATTACAACTACAATTGAGAATAAGAAGAATTTATGACCGATATTTACGAAATTAATACGATCAAATCTCGTCGGTGGATGTACTACACCTTTTGTTAATGGAATAATATCCTTTTCCTTAACACCAAAGTAAGATAGTTTCTTATCAAAGTAACGGCTCTTTACAAGTAAACCTAGTAAGAAACGAGTACCGAATACGTTCGTAATGAAACCAACTAAAATACTTACGATTAAACTTGTTGCGAATCCTTTTACAGAGCTATTACCGTAAGCGAATAATACACCAGCTGCTGCAATTGTTGTAACGTTCGCATCTAAAATTGTCGCTAATGAACGATGGTTACCAGCACGGAATGCTGACATCATCGACTTACCAATTTTAAGCTCTTCCTTCAATCTCTCGTACGTAATGATATTCGCATCAACTGCGATACCTACCCCGAGCACTAATGCCGCAATACCTGGTAACGTAAGAACTGCATGCATCCAGTTAAAGACAAGCAGTGTAACGAAAATGTATAACCCTAACATAATAACCGCTACAAGTCCTGGTAAACGGTAGAATACAAGCATGAATAAGAAGATAATAGCAATACCGATCGCACTAGCGAAAATCGTTTGCTCTAATGCTTGTTGACCAAATTTTGCTCCAACAGATGTTGAATACATTTCTTTTAAATCAACAGGGAGTGCACCTGCATTTAATAACGATGAAAGTTCTTTCGCACTTTCAACTGTAAAGTTTCCACCTACGATAGATACTTCAGCTTGGTTAAATACTTGGCTTACTGTTGCTGCTGATAAAAACTTCGGATTCGGTTTTGCAGATTCTGCTTTATATGAATCTTTTCCTTCTTCAAAATCAAGCCAAATTACCATTAAATTCGTTGGTGGTGGCATTTTTGAAATCTTTTCAGTTACTTCACGGAATTTTTCAGCGCTTTTTAGTGTAAGACCTACGCTCGCACGGCCTTGCTCATCAAATGTTTGCTTCGCTCCGCCGCCTTTTAAATCCGTTCCGTCCATAAGAAGGTTATCATCCACATCACGGAATGTTAATTTCGCTTGTGTTGATAACATTTCACGTGCTTTTTGCTGATCTTGTACACCAGCAAGCTGTACACGAATTCGATCTTCCCCTTCGATTTGAATGTTCGGCTCACTTACACCAAGAACATTGACACGATTTTCAAGAGCACCTACTGTACTTACAAGTGCATCACGATCGATTTTATCACCTTTTTTGGCTGGTTTTACTTCATACAGAATTTCAAAACCACCGCGAAGGTCTAGTCCTAGACTAATTCCTTTTGCTATGTCTTTTCCTGCCGCACCAATTACTCCACCAATTAATAAAACGATGAGGAAAAAGGCGGCAATTCTTGTACCACGCTTTGCCATATGTACCCTCTTTCTGCTACTAACACTTTCAATAAATCTCTTACGATTCATTTTTGCACGTGTGCATACGCCTAGTTAGTAGACTTACTTTCTATAAAATACATGTATTTCCGCTAGTTCATCACTAGCTGTGTCGGTAAGCTTTTCACAATACCTACACTTTCATTATTTATTTTTCCTCTTCACTACCTCCTTTATATATAATCTTAGACATAATTAATTCCTCTTTATCAATACCTATCATTATACTGCAAAAGGAAGAACAAACCAATTACAGTCGGTTATTTATTTTCATATTCATCAAACGACCAAAGTGGTGCTTGATATGCTTCAACAGTTAAATAATTCATATATTCATTAGTACTTACTCTTAATACATCATTTACTAATTCATATAACCTAACATCACTGTCTATCTTTTTCCACTTTTTCGCCTTGAGAAACTTCCAAATATCATTATCTGTCACTCGGTCGTAACCGAACAACTGAAACTCTTCTACTTTACTTTCTAAAACGACTTGTAACTGTCCGCGGTATGATTCTACCAAAGCCTCTTTATCCAACATATATAAACATCTCCTTCTTATTTCAGCACGAAAAGTCGCTTTTAATCCCGCTCTAATGGACAGTAATAACTTCTTTCAAGAGTACCATTCATACTTTACTCTCTTAAATGCTTGTCATTCTTGTCTCATACGTGCATATAAATTATTGTAAATCATTCCATTGATTTTGAGAAGGTAGGAGAAGAGTATGACGAGACAAAGCTTTTTAAAAGGTGCATTTATTTTAATGATAGCTGGCTTTATTACAAAAATTCTTGGATTTATTAACCGCATTGTAATGGCACGTATTTTAGGCGAAGAAGGCGTTGGCCTTTATATGATGGCTGTCCCCACCTTCATTTTAGCAATTACATTAACACAAATTGGTCTTCCTGTGGCAATCGCAAAATTTGTAGCAGAAGCGGAAGCAGTGAACGATAAACAAAGAGTTAAAAAAATATTAACTGTCTCGCTAGCCGTTACATCCATTATTAGTATCATTTTAACAATTGGGATTATGCTACTCACACCTATTTTAGCAAAAACATTATTAACAGATGAAAGAACTTACTATCCATTAATGGCTATTTTACCTGTCGTCCCTGTTATTGCAGTTTCTTCCGTTTTACGTGGTTATTTCCAAGGGAAACAAAATATGAAGCCGAGCGCTTACGCTCAAGTCATAGAACAAGTTGTCCGCATTACAATTATCGCTGTATGCATTCGGTTATTTTTACCTTACGGCGTAGAATATGCTGCAGCCGGTGCCATGCTATCAGCTGTTCTTGGTGAAGTTGCATCTTTATTATTTTTACTTACTTTATTCCAACGCGAAAAACATTTATCTATACGCTCTGAATTTTTCACTACTGTAAAGGAGAGCAAAAATACATTTTATTCCCTTATGGACATTGCTTTACCAACTACAGGAAGCCGTTTAATTGGTTCCGTTTCTTATTTCTTTGAACCTATCGTCGTTATGCAAAGCTTAGCGATCGCCGGCGTTGCTGCTTCTGTCGCCACTCAGCAATACGGTATATTAAACGGATATGCGTTCCCGCTTCTATCACTGCCAGCCTTTATTACATATGCCCTTTCTACAGCACTCGTCCCATCAATTAGCGAGGCAATGGCAAAGAGACAACACAAATTAGTGGAACACCGATTACAACAAGCGCTTCGAATTTCCTTAATAACCGGCGGATGGTCAGTCGTTATATTATATGTATTTGCTTCTCCAGTTTTAACTCTCATGTACGGATCAGACAACGCGGCCGCGTTCATCCAACTTCTTGCACCTTGCTTTTTATTTCATTATTTCCAAAGTCCCCTTACATCTGTGTTGCAAGCTTTAAACTTAGCACGCGCTGCTATGATGAACACCTTTATTGGCGCTATCGTAAAATTAATCGTTATTTTTGCACTCGCTTCACGCCCAGAGTTCCAAATGATGGGGGTTGCCCTCGCCATCGCAGCAAATATAGTAACCGTAACATTCCTTCACTACGCCACTGTTTTAAAGAAAATTGCATTTACCATTTACGCAAAAGACTATATTTTCGGCGGAATTGCTATCGGGATTGCTGGTACCTTCGGTTTTTATCTTCATAAGCATATCGTTTTTTCTCATTCACTTGGCGTACAAACATTATGGGAAATCACCTTAACAACAATCGTTTATATCGTTCTCCTCTTCGTTTTCAAACTCATTCGAAAAGAAGAATTAAGTCGTCTCCCTATCATTCGGAAACTTTCATTTTTGAAGTAAGCGGGCTTGCCATTCAAAATGGTAAGCCTCTAATTTTCTTTCAAATCAACAAAAAATTGTCCATTTTGAAAACTACAATATACAATCTGTTTCACATCTTTATAACCTAAGTTATTCAATTTCTCAACGAGCCACTCATTTGTATGCTCAATCATTTGCAAATGATTGTATTGAATTTCTCCATCAATAATTAGTGGGAGTGTAAAAATTGGTGTATCATTTTTGCTCTTTTTACTTTTTTGTTTTTGAAAGACAGATAACTTTCCAGATGGTTCTAAAATAGCGTATTCTACATCACGCACATCTCCGATTCCTTGCTCACGTAGTTGCATCAATAAATCATCTATGTTATATCGCTGCTTCCGCATCTTTTTTTCATCAATTTTACCTGCATTCACAAGAATCGCAGGCTCTCCTTCTATTAAATGCCGAAAACGCTGGAACTTTAAAGAAATGACCGACAAAATGATTTGTATACACATTAGAAAAATCATTGGAACTAATTGATGCCAAAGTGATTTATCTGTATTTTCAATTGCCACTACAGCCATTTCACCTAGCATAATGAATACAACCAAATCTAATACACTCAATTCTCCAATTTCACGTTTACCCATAAGACGAAAAATAATTAAAATGATTGTATACAAAAGCATTGTTCGTCCGATTATTGATACCCATTCCATTGCTACATCCCCTTTTTTTACTTATAGGCTCCCCTACAAAAAAGAAACTAGTCTAACTTAAACAAAATGAAAATATGCTTGTATTAAAAAGGGGGAATGCATAATGGATGGAACGAAAAAATTATCGGGTGCAATCGGCTTCGGTATTATTACCCTATTAATCCTCGCATCTATTACAAGTATGATCATGGCTCTTTTATTAAAATTTACGAATATTAATGAAGGGACATTAGTAATTACTATTTTTATACTAGCCCTTCTATCTATGCTTATGTCTGGATTTATTGCTGGTAAAAAGGCACAAGGAAAAGGTTGGTTAGTAGGTTTCACTACAGGGCTCACATTCACTCTTCTCGTCTTTCTCGTTAACTATTTAGGCTTCTCTCAAACTTTATCGAACTCACAGTTACTCTACCAATTAGCATTAATGGGCGCGAGTACACTCGGAGGTATTTTCGGTGTAAATATGTCAAAACAAAATAATTAAAAAAAGGCCCTGCACATTTCATGCAGGGCCTTCATCATTAGTTTTTCACAACTTCACGAATCGCATTGCGATCGAAAGTTAAGTGTGAACCACCAGATTTAACAACGATTTTCGTTTCGTCTACTGATTCGATTGTAGCGTGTAAACCACCGATTGTTACGATAGCATCACCTTTTTTGATTTCATTTTGCATTTGAGCAACTGCTTTTTGACGCTTTTGTTGCGGGCGAATTAATAAGAAATAGAAAATCGCAAACATCGCAACAATCATAACGATATTCATCATACCTGCATTCATCTTTTGTTCCTCCTTTTAAATTATGTATTAGAAGTTTTTAGCATTCGGTTTATTAAAGCCATACTGTTCAAAGAACTCTTCGCGGAAATCGCCAAGACGGTCTTCACGAATAGCTTGTCTCACCTGCTCCATTAAGTTTAACAGAAAATGAAGGTTGTGATAAGACGTTAAACGAATTCCGAACGTTTCATCGCATTTCATTAAGTGACGAATGTACGCACGAGAATAGTTTTTACATGTGTAGCAATCACAGTTCGGATCAAGCGGTCCGAAGTCTCTAGCAAATTTCGCATTTTTCACAACTAGACGCCCTTCACTTGTCATACATGTACCATTTCGAGCGATACGAGTTGGAAGTACACAGTCAAACATATCAACACCGCGAATCGCACCATCAATTAACGAGTCAGGAGAACCTACACCCATTAAGTAACGTGGCTTATCATCAGGAAGAAGTGGTGTTGTAAACTCAAGAACACGATTCATAATATCCTTCGGTTCACCAACAGATAGACCGCCTATAGCATAGCCAGGGAAGTCCATTGAAACAAGATCTTTCGCACTTTGGCGACGAAGTTCTTCAAACTCTCCGCCCTGTACTATACCGAATAAACCTTGATCCTGTGGACGTTCATGCGCCTTTAGACAACGCTCTGCCCAGCGGCTCGTACGCTCTACAGACTTCTTCATGTATTCAAAAGTAGCTGGGAACGGTGGGCACTCATCAAATGCCATCATGATATCTGAACCTAATGCATTTTGAATTTCCATCGCTTTTTCTGGTGATAAGAATAATTTATCTCCATTTAAGTGATTACGGAAATGAACACCTTCCTCTTCAATGCGGCGGAAGTCACTTAAGCTAAATACTTGGAATCCACCTGAATCCGTTAAAATTGCACGATCCCAGTTCATAAACTTATGCAAGCCACCTGCTTCACGAATAATTTCGTGGCCTGGACGTAGCCATAAATGATACGTATTGCTTAAAATAATGCCAGAATCCATTGCTTTTAATTCTTCTGGTGACATCGTTTTAACTGTTGCAAGTGTACCAACTGGCATAAATGTTGGTGTATCAAATGAACCGTGTGGCGTATGTACTCGACCTAAACGCGCACCCGTTTGTTTACAAGTTTTAATAAATTCATAACGAATTGCTGTCATAATTTACTCCTTTTATTTGTTTCTCATTTTAGCGTGAGATGCAACGAACATCGCATCACCGAAGCTAAAGAAACGATATTTTTCTTTTACTGCTTCATTATAAGCATGAAGTACATTATCTCTATTTGCAAATGCACTTACAAGCATAATTAATGTTGATTTCGGCAAATGGAAGTTTGTAATTAAACCATCAATTGCTTTAAATTCGTATCCTGGGTACATAAAAATATCTGTCCAGCCAGAAGCGGCGCAAAGCTTACCACTATGATCTGTCGCAATCGTCTCTAACGTACGAGTTGATGTCGTACCTACTGTAATAATACGTCCGCCATTCTCTTTCACGCGGTTTAATAACGCAGCTGTCTCTTCAGACATATGGTAATACTCTGCGTGCATATGATGCTCTTCAATCGTATCTGCAGAAACTGGTCTAAATGTTCCAAGTCCTACATGGAGTGTAATGAACGCTAACCCGACGCCTTTTTGCTTCAATTTCTCGAGTAACTCTTCTGTAAAATGAAGCCCAGCTGTCGGTGCTGCTGCTGAACCTATTTCCTTCGCATATACCGTTTGATAACGATCGCGATCTTCTAGCGTCTCTTTAATATATGGAGGAAGTGGCATTTCTCCAAGCTCGTCTAAAATTTCATAAAAGATGCCGTCATATGAAAACTCAAGTTGACGCCCACCTTGATCTGCTGTTCCAATGCAAGTTGCTTTTAACTTTCCTTCACCAAAAGAGATAACAGTTCCTTCTTTTACACGCTTCGCTGGCTTTATAAGCGTTTCCCACTTATCGCCCTCTTCTTGTTTTAAAAGAAGTACTTCAATGTGTGCACCTGTATCTTCTTTCACACCGTGCAAGCGAGCAGGCATAACTTTCGTTTCATTTAAAACTAAGCAATCCCCCTCATGTAAGTAAGAAAGAATGTCCGTAAAATGTTTGTGCTCAATATCTCCTGTTTCACGGTCTAACATCATCAATCTTGATGTTTCACGCTCTTCAAGCGGAATTTGTGCAATGAGCTCTTCTGGTAAATGAAAATCAAACAAATTAATATCCATAACTGTATCCACCTATTTCTTATTTGAATCGATTTATTATATACATAATAAAAGATAATACAATACTTAACACAATACATGTAATGATAGGAAAATAAAAGGTAACGTTACCTTTTTTCACAAAAATATCGCCTGGAAGCCTTCCTATGAACTTCCAAGCTAATCCAGCAACAATGAGCAAAATACCAGCTGTAATAAGCAGCTTTGGCATCTCCGTCATACTTTTGGCATCTCCATTCCGAAATGCTCATATGCGAGCGGCGTTACGATCCGGCCTCTTGGCGTTCTTTGTAAAAAGCCAATTTGTAATAAATACGGCTCATACACATCTTCAATCGTATGCGATTCTTCCCCTATCGTTGCTGAAACAGTTTCTAATCCAACTGGACCACCGCGGAACTTTTCAATAATACCAAGCAGTAATTTATGATCGATATGATCAAGTCCTAATTTATCTACTTGTAATAGTTCTAACGCCATTTGTGTAATTTCCATCGCAATGGTTCCGTCACTGCGAACTTGTGCGAAGTCACGTACACGTCGTAATAGACGATTCGCAATACGAGGTGTACCACGGGCACGCCTTGCAATTTCTAATGCAGCTAACGAATCTATTTCAACTTCAAACACTTCTGCTGTACGTTCTACAATCGCAGAAAGCTGATCTACTGTATAGTACTCTAATCGTGAAAGTACACCAAAACGGTCACGAAGTGGTGCTGATAATGCACCTGCACGCGTCGTTGCCCCAACTAGCGTAAATGGAGGTAAGTCTAGACGTACAGAACGAGCTGACGGTCCTTTCCCAATAACGATATCAAGGCAAAAGTCTTCCATCGCTGGGTATAACACTTCTTCAATAGATCTATGCAAACGATGAATTTCATCAATAAATAATACATCCCCAGGCTGAAGTGCTGTTAATACAGCCGCTAAATCTCCTGGTCTTTCAATTGCGGGACCTGACGTTGTTCGAATGTTAACACCCATTTCATTGGCAATAATATTCGCAAGCGTCGTTTTACCAAGTCCAGGTGGTCCATATAAAAGTACGTGATCTAACGTTTCTTCGCGCATTTTTGCCGCTTCAATAAACACTTCTAAATTATGTTTCGCTTTATCTTGGCCAATATACTGACGGAGCGTCTGTGGCCGTAATGAATACTCTAAATCCGCATCTTCATATCCAGATTCCCCTGAAAGGAGACGTTCGTCCATTATACTCACCTCTTACCATTTAGTAAAAGACTAAGTGCCTTTTTGATATACTGATCCGTTGTAAGTGATTCTTTTAATAGTTCTGGTACAACGCGAGAAACTTCTCTCTCCGCGTAACCAAGTGCTCGTAGTGCTTCAAGTGCCTCATCAAGCTCAGTTGATGAACCTTTCTTCTGATCAAAACTTTCGGCATCCGAGAACAGGTCAACAAACGCATCTGGCACGACATCTGCTAGTTTTCCTTTTAAGTCTAAAATCATTTGGCGTGCTGTTTTCTTTCCGACACCTGGGAATTTCACTAAAAACTTCTCATCTTCATGTTCAATCGCTTGCACGACCTGTCCTGTTTGACCAGAAGCTAGAATTGCAAGAGCACCTTTTGGTCCAATCCCCGATACACCTAACAATTTTGTAAATAATAAACGCTCTTCACGTGTTTTAAATCCGTAAAGTGCCATAATATCTTCTCTCACATAATGATATGTATAGACACGAATTTCTTGCTTACTTCTTTGAAATACATACGGATTCGGTGTAAAAATTTGATAACCAATTCCATTATGGTCAATTACGACATATTCCGGTCCAACATACTCCACGTAACCTGTAACATATTCAAACAAAATACGATCTCTCCCTCTTAAATCATGTATTCCATTTTAACATATTTAATGATAGAAAAGCGAGACTGCCCCAACAAATGTTCTCTATTTGAAACTGCTGTTATTTTCCATTGACATAAAGTATAAAGCCCCTTAATATACAGAAGTCGATAATGATTATCAATATTAATTAAAGGGGTTACATAGGGATGAAACGCAAATTATTTATTTTATTTACTATCATGCTAGTCGTTCTTTTAATCGTTGGCTGCTCTTCTCAAAAAGAAGAGTCAAAAGCAAAAGAACAACCGAAAACAAAAGTTGTAAAACATGCTAAAGGGGAAGCTACAATTCCAGTAAATCCAAAGAGAATTGTTGACTTATCTGGATCAACAGAAGAGTTATTACTTCTTGGTCATAAACCTGTTGGTACAGCAAACACATATAAAGATAAAATCCAAAATCATTTAACAGAAAAGCTAGACGGAGTAAAAGCAGTAGGTTGGTACTGGGCACCTAAAGTTGACCTAGAGGCTGTTACTGCTTTAAAACCAGACTTAATTATTTTAAACAATCGTCAATTGAAAATTTACGATCAACTAGAAAAAGTAGCACCGACAGTTGTTCTAGAAACAAATTTAGAAGACTGGCGCGGTAAGTTTAAAGAAGTAGGTAAACTATTTGATGAAGAGAAGAAAGCTGACAAATGGATTGCAGACTACGATAAAAAAGCCGACTCTTTATCTAAAAAAATTAAAGAAAAAACAAAAGATGAGAACTTTATGTTCGTTGCAGTAACACCACAAAACTTCCGTGTATACGGTAGCTTCGGATATGGTGACATACTCTTTAACGATTTAAAGCTTCCAGCAACAAAAGGTACAGATTTAAAACAAACGATGGCACAAGTATCACTAGAAGGTCTTGTTGCATTCCAGCCTGATCAAATGTTTATTGTAAACTTCGGCGGAGAAGCTGATAAAGTGTACGAAGACTATAAAAACAGTGCTGTTTGGAAAGATAATAACGCAGTAAAAAATAATCACGTATATGAAGTATCGAACGAAGCCTTCAATACGAAAGCCTTCAATCCAATCGGAAAAGATATGCTAATTGATGAAATCGCAAAAGAAATTTTAGCTAAAAATAAATAAGAAAAAAAGCAGCTCACCCTGAGCTGCTTTTTTTCTTATTTTGCACTGCGTACTGCTTCATTTTTTCGATTGTCTTTACAAAACCTTCTTTTGATTTTATGCGAATACCACGTTTCAATTCCGCACGCTCATAACTTTCAAGCTTTTTCATATCAATTTGAAAGAAGGAATGGATCGCGTTATCACTTTTCGGTACCCCTTTGAAAATTTGCAATATCCCTTCCTCTGAAACACCAAAATAACCGCTCGTTTTCAGTAAAGGAGAAATATCATCCACTTTCTTTTGTAATACGATTTGCACATCATCACGATCAACAAGTTGCCATTCTTTATATTGCTGCAAAAACTTTTCTAAATCCGCTACTTTTTCTGTCAGTATTTCCTCGCTTACTTCTCCATCAACATACATACACTCTAATAAAATTGTAACTGCAGGTTCTTTTTCTGTTATTTCTGCCCTCACATCGGATCCATAAGCTAAGCAAAACATCATAACGAAAGCTTGCACTGCAATTAGTATCCATTTCATTTCCGTTCACCTCTTCTAGGCAAAATCATACTTTCATTTGTAGCTTTTCCGGAAATGGGGGTTTTATCCATATAAAAAATCGCATTAAATTTCTAAGGAAAATAAAAAATGCAGATAAGAATTTATCCTATCTGCATGTATCATTTACTTTTATATAAAATGAAAGACGCCTGCAAAGCAGGCGTCTTGATGCGTTTACGGCGAGAAACCAGGCGACCACATTCGCGTGTTTAGCACTTAAGCATATCTCTCGACTTACGTAAATTAGCTCATCGCTTTGCTAATATAACATTAATAATGTATAACTGCAACATGTTTATAAAAATATTTCATTTCCTCTTCCATCCAAATAATTTTATGTAAATTATAAATTGATAATTGTAACATATATGTTACAATTAGTGTGACAGCGAAATCATAATAAACAGGAGATGGATATTGTGAAAAAAATAAAGGATGAACGTCTCATTCTTCAAACGTTAAAAAACATACGTATTGCCTTTCTTTTTCAATACATTGGTATAATTGGAATTTTAGGCTATATTGGATTCACTGAAGGAGCTAATCAAATTACGAAATCTCCATTATGGTTATTATTTATTCTTACAAGTATGTTATTTAGTTATTTACAGTTAAGTGTTTCAATAGATGTAGAAGAAAGTGAAAAGGAAATAAAGTTAACTCCTTATTACAAACTTGTCTTACGCTCTCTTATTGTTGGAATTATCATAGCTATTATTTATATCATTTTCAGTCCAGAAAGACCTCTGTTTGAAGCCATTCTAACAGGTAGTATTTTCTTCATATGCTTTTTAGTTTCTTACTCCGTTAGTTATTTTATTAAAAAACGTCGTTTACAAGACGAAGATGAATAAAGAGGAAGGGCTATCCCTTCCTCTTTGTTTTGTTATCGTACTGTACCAGTTAAGCCATAACGAATGTCTCGGAACATATTTGTTATGTCACGATTAAAATCATTTGTAACTGTGCCGTTACGTAGACGTGTACTCATTGCATCCACACGAGTAAACATGTCATTTCTTACAGAAACATAAACATTTCTATTTCCAACTTCATTCGCAACAGCTTGACGAATTTCGTTTGCCATTGCTGTTTCATCTGTCGCCGAATTACGTGGCTTTACCGCAATCGCTACATCGTTTCCATATACAACTGTAGAAACTCGATCTACGTTATTCATACGTTTTACACGATTCGTAATTTTCTCCGCAGTTTTACCATCATTGTTAATGTATGAATTGTTCATTGTAATATTACGGGTTGGATGCGGATTAGCAATTTGCCCATTGTAATTTACATCACGGTAATAATTATTATATCCTGTATCGTTACGACCGTTTCTATATGTTACATAATCTGTAGAACGATCGTTACGCGTTACATTATCATTATATCGGTGTGTGTCATTATAAGATGTACGCTCGTAATTATAGTTACGTCCATCCATCGCATTATTATCTTTTGGTGTACCACATGCAGCTAATGCACTGGTAACTAACAAAGAAGCAGCAATAACTTTTACTTTCGTATTCAATACAAAAACCCCCCTTGTTAGAATGAACTTCTCTTTCGAAAAGCTCCCCCTTATGATGAGTAACAGAGAGGTTTTTTACACTGTTAATATTTCACTAGGAATTTTCTAGCACTTAATGTAAATTCACCATATTCCTGACTATCATGAATACAAAAAAGGTGGGAATAACCCCACCTTTTTTAAACTTCCTCTTCATCCTCTTCTTCTGAAACTGGTTCACCAAATACATTTGGTGGGTCCGGCTGATAATACATCGTTCCTGGCTGCGGTGCATATGCTGGCTGAGTCGGTTGATAATATAAAGGATTGGCGTATTGTGGTCCACCCGGTTGCGGACTATATAACCTACTCTCTCCTCCGCATCCACAATCTTCTTCCCCTTGTACGAGTGGTGGCATATTATTATCCATTGGCATCATATTTGGATTTGGCATAGAAGTATATTGCGGTGCCATTTGTTGATACGGCATTTGATTGTATGGATTTTGTTGCTGATAATGCGGATATTGCGGCATCATTGGCTGTTGATATGGCATTTGATATGGCATCATATTTGGCGGTTGATTGTTATCCATTATCGGCATCATGTTTGGCATTTGATTGTTATCCATTATCGGCATCATGTTCGGCATTTGATTGTTATCCATTATCGGCATCATGTTCGGCATTTGATTGTTATCCATTATCGGCATCATGTTTGGCATTTGATTGTTATCCATTATCGGCATCATGTTTGGCATTTGGTTATTATCCATTATCGGCATTATATTTGGTGGTTGATTGTTATCCATTATCGGCATCATGTTCGGCATTTGATTGTTATCCATTATCGGCATCATGTTCGGCATTTGATTGTTATCCATTATCGGCATCATGTTTGGCATTTGATTGTTATCCATTATCGGCATCATGTTTGGCATTTGGTTATTATCCATTATCGGCATTATATTTGGTGGTTGATTGTTATCCATTATTGGCATTATATTTGGTGGTTGATTGTTATCCATTATTGGCATTATATTTGGTGGTTGATTGTTATCCATTATTGGCATTATATTTGGTGGTTGATTGTTATCCATTATTGGCATTATGTTCGGCACTTGAATATTAGGCGGTATTACTTGCGGGATAATAACACTTTCTTTTGATACGTTTGGTGAGACTATGTTCCCTACATTCTCTTTCTTCACTTGCGGCGACACTATGCTTCCTACATTTTCTTTTTTCACTTGCGGCGACACTATATTCCCTACATTCTCTTTCTTCACTTGCGGCGACACTATACTTCCTACATTTTCTTTTTTCACTTGCGGTGAGACTATGCTTCCTACATTTTCTTTCTTCACTTGCGGTGAGACTATATTCCCAACATTTTCTTTCTTCACTTGCGGTGACACTATGTTTCCTATATTTTCTTTTTTCACTTGCGGTGACACTATGTTTCCTATATTTTCTTTTTTCACTTGTGGCGATACATTTCCTATATTCTCTTTTTTCGTTTGCGGAGAAATGACGTTGTTAGGCTTCATTTTATTAATTTGAGGAGCAATTAACTCGCTTCCCTTTTTTATTACGTCTGAAATTTTATATTCTTTTTTCGATTTAATTGGCGGTTGCGGCGGCTGCGGTAATACATTGATAGAAAATTTAGTGTTTTCTTTCGTAGTAGGTTTTAGTTTTTCTACTTTCTCTACAACAGGTGGTTTTTGAATGACAGGCGGCTTTTCAACTGGCTTCTCTTTTTGAATCGGAATTTCTTTTTGCACTTCTTTTTGCGGCTGCACCTGTACTTCTTTTTGTGGTTTCACCTGTATTTCTTTTTGCGGTTTTACCTGCATTTCTTTTTGCGTTTGTTGCATAGCTGGCTGCTGTGTAATAGGTGCTGATTGATACGTAATCTCATCTTCATCTTCTATTCCGAGCGGGGTTGGTGTTGATGCAAACTCTTTTTGCTGTACCTCTTTTACATATTGTTTCGGGGGCGCTGAACCCGATCCAGTCTGTTGCTTCACATGAACGCTATTCGATGGCACTTTAATTTTCATCCCTGGCATAATTAGGTCTGGATTGCTAAGCTGTGTATTTGTTTTTTTTAGCGTCTCAAAATCCACTCCGTACTTTTTTGCAATTTTCCAAAGGGTCTCCCCTTTTTGCACGATATGAATTTTCAAATTTTCCCCCTCCTGTATAACTTATCTATAAGTAAAAAACACTTTGAAGTAACACTTTCTAAACAACATTAACTTCTTTTACTTTTATCACTTCTTCTATTTTCAATATGATTCGAAGTGGAATAAGCATAGAAAAATCGCAATGATTTCCTCAACACAATGTATGCCTCTTTCGTTCTTGTTATGATTATATGTACGAAAAAAAGCAACGAAAATTCCGCTGCTTTAAACACGCTCTAACATACGATTTAATGCAAGAACTGCCTCTTCTGTTACTTGTTTCTCCACACGAATAACGTTAATCTGTTCTCCTCTTTCTATGTTCTCAAGTGCCCATAATAGGTGAGGTAAGTCAATTCGGTTCATTGTTAAACAAGGACACATAAACGGATTTAGCGAAATAATTTCTTTATCAGGATGTTGCTGAATAATTCGGTTCACTAAATTCATCTCTGTACCAATCGCCCACTTACTTCCCGCTGGAGCAGCTTCAATCATATCAATGATATATTTCGTTGATCCTGCATAATCAGAAGCGGCAACAACTTCATAACAACATTCAGGGTGAACAATAATATTCATATCCGGATGATTTTTTCGCACATTTTCAATATTTTTCACAGTGAAATTTTGATGAACAGAACAATGGCCTTTCCATAAAATCACTTGAATTTCTTCTATATCTCCATCGTACTCTAACGAATCTGTATGCGGGTTCCACACTGCCATCTTTTCTAACGGAATACCTAAATCATACGCTGTATTTCTTCCTAAATGTTGGTCTGGTAAAAAGACGAGACGCTCTTTTTGTGTAAACGCCCAAGACACCATTTGTTTTGCATTAGAAGAGGTTACTGTTGCCCCTCCATTACGACCACAAAACGCTTTGATCGCAGCTGTTGAATTTACATACGTTAATGGAATCATCGTATCCCCAAATAATTTCGTGAGCTCTTTCCACGCTCTTTCTGTTTGTTCAATATCTGCCATATCTGCCATAGAACAGCCGGCACGCATATCTGGTAAGATGACAATTTGATCATCTTTCGTTAACATATCTGCCGTTTCTGCCATAAAGTGCACACCACAAAACACAATATATTTTGCCTCTTTATTATTCGCTGCAACTTGCGCGAGTTGAAGTGAGTCCCCTGCTGCATCTGAAAATTGCACCACTTCATCTTTTTGATAATGATGTCCTGGAATAAATAGTAATGCCCCCATTTTTTCTTTAATTTCACGGACACGCTCTTCCATCTCTAATGTAGACATCGTTTGATAACGCTCTGGTAACATGACTTCGATTGGCTGAACTTTCTCTAAAATACCCATTTATGATTCTCCCCCTCTAAACCACTCTCATTAGGCCTCAATATTAAAACTAATATCAAGTGCTTTCACTGAATGTGTTAACGCTCCAAGTGAAATATAATCTACCCCTGTTTTTCCGTATTTTGATAAATCTTCAATTGTAATACCACCTGAAGCCTCCGTAACGATGGCACTTGGTACAATTTTTGAAAACTCACGAATCTCTTCTGGCGTACGATTATCGAACATAATAACATCTGCGCCGGCCTCTACCGCTTCTCTTACTTGCGCCTCTGTCTCTGTTTCGACTTCTACTTTCACCATATGTCCCAATCTTTCTTTCACCGATGTAACAGCTTTTGTAATCGAGCCAGCAAAAGCGATATGATTATCTTTAATCATGACACCATCATATAAACCGAATCTGTGGTTAAATCCGCCCCCGCATACTACCGCATATTTATCAAACATACGTAGTCCTGGCATCGTTTTTCTCGTATCACAAATGCGTGTATGACTACTATCTAAAGCAAAAACCACCTTACGTGTCATCGTCGCTATCCCGCTCATACGCTGAATAACGTTTAATATAACGCGCTCTGCCGTTAATAATGACGCGATTGGGCCTTGCACAGTTGCAATTATTTCGCCTTTTTCTACAAGATCCCCATCTTTTTTATGAAGTTCAACTTCAATTCTCTGATCAATTAATTTAAATCCTTCTTCAATTACTAAGCGCCCTGCAAATACCCCTGTATCCTTTACAAGAAACGTTCCTTTCGCAAGTGCATTATCGGGAAAGATAAGCTGAGATGTTACATCTCTTTCTCCTATATCTTCTAGAAAAAATCGATTTAATGCTTCCTTAACTTTTAACGTATTCATAAAACCCCTCTTCCCCTTATTAAACAAGTTGTAGTTTTCTTCTCACTCGGATAATCTCTTTTTTTACGCTATTTCTTTCTGGATAATCAATGCGATAATGACCACCAATACTGTCTTCTCTTTGCAAAGCTGATACTGTTATAAGCTCACAAACTGTTAACATATTAATAAGCGTTATCTCTTCATTTGTAAGTGCATCATATTGTAAGATCATATTTAGCACACCGTACCTACTAAACCATCTCTTAACATATGATAAATTTTTCTCAGTTCGCACAATCCCAACATGCTTCATCATGTATTCTTGTATTTCTTCTTTCAGCGGTAAATCATTAAGAGCTATAAAACTTTTCCCTCTCTCTTCCGGCACATTTTTTCTTTCCTCTGCTGGTTTAGCTAAAATGTGTTTTCCTATTCGTCTTCCAAACACAAGACCTTCTAATAATGAATTACTCGCCAATCTATTCGCACCATGAACTCCATTACAAGCCACTTCACCGACCGCATATAAGTTTGAAATGGACGTCTCTCCGTCACAATTCGTCTTCACGCCGCCCATATGAAAATGAGCACCCGGTACGACCGGAATAAGGTTCCCTTTTAAATCAACGCCATTCTTTTTACATAATGATGAGACGGTTGGAAAACGTTGTTCAAAGTTTTGAATGGCTTCAATGTTTAAGTACACTGTTTCACCCGCAAGGAGTTGTTCATGAATAGCCCTTGCCACTACATCACGCGGTGCGAGATCTTTCCCGGGATGTATATCCATCATAAAACGCTGTCCTTTTCCATTTATAAGAACAGCTCCTTCACCACGGACTGCTTCAGAAACGAGACCACAACATCGCCCGTTCACGTATAACATCGTCGGATGAAATTGTACAAATTCTAAATCAACAAGTTCTCCCCCAGCTCGATATATCATCGCAAGTCCATCGCCTGTAATTGTCTCATCATTCGATGTAAAGGCGTACAAGCCACCAATTCCTCCTGATGCTAACACCGTATTATCAGCATAGTAACGCTTCAGCTTCCCTTCACTATTTCGCGTTAAAGCTCCTATGCATTTATTATTTTCTATAATAAAATCGAGCACCATTTCATGCTCAACGACAGTAACATTCGGAACTACTTCTTGTATTAAATGCTCTAATAGATTTTTACCAGTTGCATCTCCTCCCGCATGTAAAATACGCCGTTTTCGATGCGCTCCTTCTTTACCAAGCTGGAGCCCTTTTTCATCCCCATCAAATTTCATTCCATTTGTAATAAGCTTACTTATTTCTTTTGGCCCCTCTTCAACTAAATAACGAACTGCTTCTTCGTTGTTATAATGGCAACCTGCCACTAATGTATCTTCAAAATGCCCACTCGGATCGTCATATGTAGCAACAGCTGCTGCAATTCCTCCTTGAGCTAAATGTGTATTGTTATTACGTCCTGTTTTTTTTGTGATAATTATCACATTCTTTTCGTGACAAAGCTCTTTCGCAACACGAAGCGCTGCAACACCGCTTCCAATAATCAAGACATCTGCACTTGGCATAATTGTTGCCTCCTACTTTACACTTTTCAACTGTCTTGACACCTATATTTACATAGTTTTAAAATAATGACAAGAGTTTTTTTACAATTCTTATTTTCACTACCATTCTAAAAACGAAAACAAATGTCACTCTTACTGAAGAGAGGAAATTACATGATGATATATCTAGATTATGCAGCGACAACACCTATGAGCGAAGAAGCTTTAGAAACATATATAGCAGCGGCAAAAACATATTTCGGAAATGAACAAAGTTTACACGATATCGGCGGAAGCGCATCATCTTTATTACAAGTTTGTAGAGAAACATTTGCAGAAATGATTGGGGGTAAGGAACAAGGTGTATTCTTTACAAGCGGCGGTTCAGAATCTAACTACCTTGCGATTCAATCCCTTCTAAATGCTAGAAATGGAAAGCACATTATTACGACACCTATGGAACACGCATCGATTCGAAGTTATTTTCAATCCTTACAATCGCAAGGTTATACTATTACTGAGATTCCTGTTGATAAAAGTGGGATAATTCATTTAGTAGATTTAGAAGCAGCTATTACAGAAGATACTGCTCTAGCAAGTATACAGCACGGAAACTCTGAAATCGGGACCATTCAAAACATTGCAGAGATCGGAGCACTTTTAAAAAAATTTAATGTTTTATTTCATTCGGATTGTGTTCAAACGTTTGGTAAACTTCCAATAGACGTTACAGCGATGGAGATTGATAGTCTCTCTGTTTCAGCCCATAAAATATACGGACCAAAAGGAGTTGGAGCTTGCTATATAAATCCGCAAGTTCGCTGGGAACAAATATTCCCTGGAACTTCTCATGAAAAAGGCTTTCGCCCTGGTACAGTGAACGTTCCTGGAGTCGCTTCTTTTTTAACAGCCGCAGAGCATATATTAAAGAATCAAAAGGAAGAGAGCTTTCGTTTTAAACAATTACGATCTTATTTTTTAGAGCAATTGCAAACACTTCCTCTAGAAATTGAAGTGAAAGGACATTCTACAGCTTGTTTACCACATATTATTGGGGTTACAATAAAAGGAATAGAAGGTCAGTATACAATGTTAGAATGTAACCGGCATGGTATTGCCATTTCAACTGGAAGTGCTTGCCAAGTCGGTAAGCAAGAACCTTCAAAAACAATGCTCGCAATTGGAAAAACGTATGAAGAGGCAAAACAATATGTCCGCTTTTCTTTCGGACATCACACAACGAAAGAACAAATTGATACAACTATTCATGCACTACACACAATTGGAAATCAATTTTATAGAGGTGTTAAATCATTATGAAACAAAATGATCAAAAAAAGATTTTAGGCGAAGAAAGACGACAACTCATCCTCGAGTGGCTTCTTGCTGCAAATGAACCGTTATCGGGGAATGAGCTATCTAAAAAGACAAACGTAAGTAGGCAAGTTATCGTTCAAGACATTTCCTTACTAAAAGCACGAAATGAACCAATTATTGCAACTGCACAAGGGTATTTATATTTAAAACCACAAACAAGACAACAAGCTTTTGAACGCGTAATCGTATGCCAACATAAACCGGCAGAAGTACGTCAAGAACTTACCATGTTAGTTGACCACGGCGTTACGATTAAAGACGTAAAAGTTGAGCACCCTGTATACGGCGACTTAACAGCATCGATTATGGTAAGTAATCGCTTTGATGTAGAGCAATATTTACAAAAAATCGAAAACACAAACGCTTCCTATCTTTCGCAACTAACAGACGGTATTCACTTACATACAATTGAAGCAGATTCTAAGGAGAAATTAGATGCAGCTTGTGAGGCACTAGATAAAGCTGGATTTCTCGTTTATTAATGTAAAGCACAGAGGTTTTCATCATTCTCTGTGCTTTTATTTTGTAGATGATATAATATTGTAAACAATTGTAAAGGAGTATTAAATATGGGAATTGAACTCGTTCACTTTAGCACCGGTAAACCAAAACAAATGAAATATAACGAAGATAAAGAAATGATCACTGGTATATGTAAAGAGCCTACAGAAGAAGCTTTCCTCTCAAAAGATGGATTCCTTGGTGATGATGTAGCTGATTTAAAACATCACGGTGGACCTGACCGCGCTGTTTGTGTGTATTCATACGAACACTACGCACTATGGGAAGAAGAATTTCAAACAACACTTCCAGCTTCCACATTTGGCGAAAACATTACAGTAACAAATATGTTAGAACGTGAGGTTTGCATCGGAGATACTTATCAATTAGGCGACGCGATCATTCAAGTAACACAAGCTCGAGTACCTTGTAGTACGATTTCAAAACGTCTTGGTATTCCTGGCATATTACCACGCATTGTAGCAACTGGATATACTGGATACTTATGCCGAGTTCTACAAGAAGGTACTGTGCGTAAAGATTCTAAAATCACATTATTAGAGCGTCATCCAAGCAATGTATCTGTTCTTTTCTCTAACGAAATATATTTTCATAATAGAAAAGATAAAGATGGCCTTGAGAAGGTTCTTTCTGTACAAGAACTAGCTGATATTTGGCGTAGTCAGTTAGAGGATCGTCTTGCGAAGTTAAAATAAAAAATCCCACCTTTTATAGGTGGGATTTTATTAATCTATCAATATTGCATCTCTTGCTTCAATAGAATAGACAGCTTGCTCTGCCCCAAACCGATGATACGTTTCAAGCAAGTTTAACAGCCTCCTCACTTCTTACAACCAATAAGAAGAATAACTCCCAAGCACAGTAACAGAAAAGCCAAGTGCTTCAAGTTCCATCATTACGCCTGGCAATAATACGTCATCATATGCTTTATCTACGTCGATTAAGAAAAAGTAATTTCCAAGACCTGTTTTCATCGGGCGAGATTCGATTTTTGATAAGTTTAATTTTCTCCATGCGAAAGCTGATAACACTTGATACAGCGCTCCTGCATAATCCGCAGGTAACGTTATCATAAGCGTCGTTTTCTCACCGCGATTTTCTCCGTTGTTTGGGAGTACTGCTTTCTTTTTCTTATGCAAAACAAGGAAACGCGTATGGTTGTTTTTATGCGTATGAATGTCACGCCTTACAATTGTTAATCCGTATTTTTCTGCCGCTGCTTCATTTGCAATGGCGGCAACTTTTTCTTCAGAATGTTCTTTCACATATTGCGCAGCAGCGCTTGTTGATGTCATATCTCGAACAGTTACGCCTTTTAATTCCTCATTTAAAAATTTATGGCACTGTGCAATGGCATGCGGATGAGAATGTACAGCGTATACTTCTTTCCACACTTCTTCGTACTGCGGGTGTACGAGTAAATGTTGCTGAATTGGCACTGTAATTTCTCCTACAATGGAAAGTGGCTGCTCATGTACGAGATAATCAACCGTTATATTAACTGAACCTTCTATGGCGTTCTCTAACGGTACGACCGCATAATCTACATTTTCATTTGCAGCTGCATCAATACAATCCGGAATCGTTCGATACGGTACATGCTCTGCTTCCGGAAAAAAACGACTCACCGCCATATTTGTAAATGTCGCTTCTGGTCCTAAATATCCTACTCGAATCATCGTCTTTTCCCTCTTTTTCATTTTCTTACTGTTATACCATACTTTTTTATATTCTCCTATGAGAATTTCGAATATTAAAAAAAGACTAGCATTCGCTAGTCTAAATGTTTCTTGTATTCTCTTTGAGCGAAGAAGAAATAGATGATACATGCAGCAATGTAAAACAGAATAAACAAGCCCACTTTTCTTAATGATCCGTCCATAAAAAGAGTATTATGAAACGTATATAACGCAACTGCACTATGCATACTCCCTACTATAATTGGCGCAAAAAATAGCATACACAATTGCCAACGAGAAATCTTCCACACTTCTTCCTTCGTCATTCCAAGTTTAGAGAGCGCCCCGTACTGCTTTCGATCGGATGCAATATTATGAAACCATTTAAAATATACGATGCTACATGACGTAAGGAAGAATAATATGCTAATGAATGAGCCTATAAATAGAGTAATATCACCACCTTCTTTCATATTCACATATAATTCCATATTACTTCGAAACGCATCATTTGTATCATGTTTCATATGTTTCCGTAAATCTTCATTTAACCCCTTCGCACTTTCAATATTTGGTAATGTGTAGCCTCTATATATCATTTTTTCAGAATCCGGAATTGTATTTGCTATACTGTTAAAATCTTCATCATTCATGACGAAAAACAGACCATTAATGTATGAAGGATGATAGTTAAATTGTATCCCTTCTTTCTGACCGTTATATACAAATTGATATGTTTGATTCATAACTTGCAATTGAATCTCTTTTTGATTATATAGATTTGGATAATTACGTTTATTATAATAAACAAGTGTAACTGTTCCTTTTTTAGGATGATACATTTTCTGTTTTTGTTTTCTTGCCTCTTGATTGTATTCACTTTCCCTTATAAGCGGTGCTATTGTTGTTTCTCCCTTATTGGACTGAAAGGATGCATACACTCCAACAAAACTCATAGATTGAAAATCATCATATCCATATTGATGTAATAAGTTTTCAACCTTGTCTTTCTCGAAAACTTCATGAGCAGAAGTGCCTTTTTCTATGTATGAAAATGAGTGTACTCCTCCGCCACGCCACATATCTTGCATGCTAGAAAAATATAAGAACACCGTACCTGTCGCCGTAACGACAAACGTTGTTGCCATAGACAACAGAAAGAAAAAGCGACTATTTTCCTTCATTCGATGTGACAATTGATTCACTATAAATAAATACGGATATGTATACATAATCCTTTTATTTCTTTTTATCACTTCTAATATTTGTGTAGCGCCATGTGTAAATGAGAAATACGTCCCAAAAGAAATGAGTATAACAACCGGAAAAAAGTATAATGCTATCGTTGTCATCGTCACTTGTAGTGCTAACGCATATCCGCCCACTAAACAAGCAAAACCGAATAAACAAAGCCACTTTGATGTTTTCCTCTCCCGTTTATCTGTTCGAAATTCTTTTAATAACCGAATGATTTTTATATTCCATATACGTAAAGCACTTATAAAAGATAAGAAAATAAATACGACCATATATGTAACAAACGTTACACCAATCGCTCTCATGTCAAATATAACAGGAAGTTCTTTCGGAAGGCGAAGTAACATGCTAAACACCATAAAAAAGAGTTTCAAAAAGATCATGCCAAGCCCGATACCGAAAATATTAGCGAAAATCCCGATCAATATTTGCTCGACCATAATCACTCCTATTACGTTAGACTTCGTCGCCCCCATTAACATATATAGTCCTAATTCTTTCTTGCGTGCCTCTATGAAAATAGAAGTAGAATACAAAATAAATATAACGAAAAAAGAAATAATTATAACATTACATACGATAAGTCCCCAGCGTACATTTTGATACCACATTGTCTCTTGCATATACGGATGTACAATTACAGACATATATGCATAAGAAGCAAATATTGCAAAACAACTACTTAAGAAAAACACTTTATAATTACGCCAATTCCCCTTTATATTTTGCAGCGCTAGTTGCCTAATGTTCATCTACCGTCCTCCTGTAACTTACTACACACGTAAAAAGCTAGAGGTTTCCCTAGCTTTTTACGTGTTTTAAATATCCTCTTTGCGCGATCATAAAGTAAATGGCAGAAGCTAAAATATATGCTCCAATTACAATCGCACCTGATTTCCATAAATCGATATAAAGCATTTCCCCTAACGTATGAAGGGCAAATCCACTATGAATTGTACCGATTAAAATTGGGATAAAGAAGATAACACCCATTTGTCGAATTGCAATTTTACGAATTTCTTTATCTGTCATACCAATTCTTTTTAATGACTTAAATTGAATACGATCTTGTTCTTTATCATTAAACCATTTAAAGTATGTCATGCTACAAGCAAAGAAGAAGAACAGTACTGCTACGAAGAAGCCGATGAACATTGTAATTGCTCCTTGCTCCTTTATCGCTTTATACGTAAGGATAGAATTGTGGAAATTCTGTTGTTGTTCTTGTGCAATTTCTTTCTTTAAGTCTAGTACAAGATTTCCTGTTCCTTTCCAATCTTCAATATAATATCCATAATATTTCGTCTTTTCTTCATCTGCTACGAGCTGTGAATATTTCACAAAATCCTCATCATTCACAATCAAATAGCCACCATCATTAAAAACAGACTTTGATACTGGATCATTTAGCTTAATAGACTGTTTTTGTCCGTTCAATTTAAATTCAAATGGCTTCGTAAGATCCGGCTTGACAATATCATTCATCATATCAACTACAACCATCGTTGCACTTCCCGGCTTATTTTGCACTTCTGGCACGTTCTGTTTACGCGCTTCTTTATTATATTCCTTTTCAGAGATAATCCCTAACGGCATCTCATGTTCACCGTTAAACATCGTTACCTTTTGAGTTGCAGGAAGTTTTACATACGTTACTTTTCGCGCTTCTTCAAATCCGTGTTTTTTTATTAGTTCTTGTGCTTTCCCTTCACTGATGATGTTATGCGTATTTACCCCCTTTTCTTCATACGAAATAGCATGCGGAGCACTAGCTACTGTTTTATAACTCATATCCTCAAAGAACACGTACAGTGTACCAACTGCTGAAGAAACAACCGCCGTAATGATAGAAATTACAAATAGAAAACGAGCATTATCTTTCATTTTGTAAATAAGATTGCTAAGTACGAACATATTTGGATACGTATAAAAAGATTGTTTTCTTTTTTGCAGTGCTTTTAATACGACTGTACTACCTTGCGTAAACAGTAAATACGTTCCGCCTATTGTCAGCCCTACAATCGGTAAAAACAGCATTATAAAATTCATAAATGTCACTTGGAAGCTAAGCACATATGCGGCAATAATACATCCTATACCAGCTACACCTAACCATGTAAATGCAAAAGGCTCTACTTTTTGTTTTCTTGCCTCTCTTAATAAATCAATAATTTGCAAGCGTCCTACTGTCCAAACACTAAACAGTGATAGGATTAAAAAGAGGATAAAATATATGCCAGCTGTAATAAGAACTGCTTTTCCATTCCATACAAGCGGAAGTGTTTTATCTATTTTCAACAATACACTTAATGCTTGGAAGAAAAGTTTTGAACAAAGCATTCCAATCCCAATACCTACTACAATTGCAATACTACCTAACATCAGTTGCTCTAATATAATCATTCGGCCGAGCTGAGACTTCGTTCCACCTATTAATGTTAATAAACCGAATTCTTTTTTTCTTGCTCGTAAAAACGTTGAATTCGCATATAAAATAAAGAGTGCTGAGAAGATGACTACAATATAATTCATCGATTCTAATCCTTTTGTAATCATCGTCTTCATACTAATATTACCGCTTACGACATCTGGATGATAAATGAAGGAAGCATACATGAAAAATACGACAATCGATAAACAACTACTAATAAGGAACGCTTTATAATTACGCCAATTTCCTTTTACATTGTTAAGCGCGAGCTGGCGAAAGTTCATGATATTCCCCCCCTAGCATCGCAAGTACGTCCAAAATTTCTTGGAAAAAGGCTTGTTTCGTTCTTCCTTTATGTATTTCTGAGAAGATCTCTCCATCACGTATGAAGAGGATACGTTCACAATAACTAGCCGCTACCGGATCATGCGTTACCATTGCAATGGTTACTTTCTTTTGCTCATGTAAATCTTGAAGTGCTCCCATTAATGATTTCGCTGACTTAGAATCTAAGTTTCCCGTTGGCTCATCCGCTAAAATTAATGTTGGTTCATGAATAATCGCCCTTGCAGCAGCTGCACGTTGTTGCTGTCCTCCTGATACTTCGTATACTTTTTTATTTAAAATTTCTTCGATGTTTAAAAACCTCGCAATTTCAAGTACTTTCGTATCAATTTCTTTTACAGATTTCTTCGCCATTACAAGCGGCAAAATAATATTTTCTTTAATGGATAATGTATCAAGTAAGTTGAAATCTTGGAAAATGAATCCTAGATGTGTACGGCGAAATTCCGCCAATTTTGCAGCACGCATTTGATTAATTTCTTCACCATTTACAAGCACATGACCTGAAGTTTGCTTATCAATTGTCGCTAATAAATTTAAAAGCGTTGTTTTTCCGCTTCCTGAAGGCCCCATAATTCCTACAAATTCGCCTTCTTCAATTTTAAAATTTATATCATTTAAAGCAGTCGTCGCTACTGAACCTTTTGATTGATACACCTTTGTTAACCCTTTTACTTCAAGAACACTCATTTCTAATCCCCCTATGTGTTTTCTTCTTACATTTACTATAAGAAAAATAAGAAAAAGAAACGAGTGATTTTCCTTACAAAACGTTTTGTTATCTTACAGTTTTGTCATTTTTCTCATTAATGTATGATATTCTTCATCTTTTGCAAATTGGAACGTAAAAGTTGTCCCTTCTCCTTCAGCCGATTGAACATAAATTCTATGATGTAAATTATCGCAAATTTCTTTCGTAATATATAAGCCCATTCCAGTCGCTTCCCTCGTTTTACGGCCGTTTACCCCCGTAAAGAATGGGTCAAATATACGCTTTACATCTTGCTCTGGAATACCGATTCCATTGTCCTTAATATGTAATAGCACCTTTTGATCTTTCTCTTCAATTTGAAATTGAATTTCTTTTTTCCCTGCTTCTGAAATTTTTGTATACTTAATTGCATTCACAACAATTTGGCTCATAGCGATACTAAGCCACTTTCTATCAGACGCAATCATACAAGTCTCTTCTTCAAACATCATTTTCGGAAATACAGAAGATTGAATGAACGACTTTCGATTTTCATTAATAATATCTCGAATGACCTCTATAACATTTACTACTTCTACTTTATAATCTTTCGAAAACTGATCTAACCTTGCCATATGTAACGCTAAATCTAACCCATTTAAAATACGGTTATTTTCTTCACGAATACTTTCAATCGTTCCCCTTGCTTCACGGTGTTCCTTACCATATTTCTGTAACAATAATTCAATAACGGATACTGGTGTTTTCATTTGATGGATCCATTGATTCATGAAAATCATTTGCTGTTGCTCTTTTGCATGCTGTTTATGAACTTCATTCATATATTGCTGCCTTAGCAACGTAAACGCTTCAACAACCAGTTCTTGCTCTGACGTATAAGAAGTATCGATAAGTAAAGAGTCATGTAATGTATGTCCACCGGCAATATACTGTTCTATTCTCTTTAAAAACACACTTCGTTTTCGGTAATCGTAAATAAGGTATACACTAAACACAACTGTCCCTAATAACAGTCCGTATAGCCATGTACTCCAGTCCAGCGAACGCTTTTCTAAAAGACTTTGCAACTGCAATACGAGCCCAAATAAACAAAGGCTTATAATGTAAGAAAGGATTAAGGAAAAACGGTCTATGAGGTAGCTTTTAACCTTCATGCCCTTCGCCCCACTCAGTAAGAAGAGCATAACCGTACCCACGCTTTGTGACAATTGCATTTTTAATGCCTAACTCCTCAAGTTTCTTCCTTACACGCTTTACATTCACAGTTAATGTATTATCATCAACAAAAGCTACTTCATCCCATAAAGCCTCTAACAGCTCTTCACGTGTTACATATTGGTTCGCTTGTTTCATTAAACATTCTAATAAATAAAATTCATTTTTTGTAAGTTCAGTTTGTTGCCCTTTCCACTCTACTGTGTGCTGTGATGGAAATAATAACAATCCATTAACACCTAAACAATCACTTTCCGCGGCCAAAGCATACTCACCATACCCGCGGCGAAGTGCACTCTTCACCTTTGCCATTACGATATCTAAATGGAACGGCTTTGTAATATAATCATCCCCGCCATTCTCAATCGCCATCACTTGATCCATTTCCCCTGTCCTTGCAGAAACGAAAATAATTGGTGCATTCGATACAATGCGGATTTGGCGGCACCAGTAGAAGCCATCAAAGTATGGTAAATTAATATCAAGTAACACAAGATGAGGACTTACTTTTACAAACTCATCTTTTATATGACGTAAATCGCTTACTCTGAAAGATTGATATCCATACCTTTCTAAATGCTCCTCTAATATCTCTGCAATTTTTTCATCATCTTCTACAATTAATATTTTATACATGTTCCTTTTCTCCCCATAAAATATTTTTCTAAAACCACTCCTTTTTTCATTATAAATTGAAACTTTAATCAATGGGGATTTTTTCCTATATCGACTTATGGTTCGCCTATACGAATCGGATCCTTACTGGACTCAAATAGCGAAAAAAAAAGACCGCCATATTTCGGCAGTCTTAATCGATAAATTCAAATTGATATTCAAGAATTTTTACAATATCTCCGTCTGTTGCACCACGTGCACGAAGGGCTTCATCAATACCCATTCCACGCATTTGACGAGCAAATCGGCGTACAGATTCATCACGTGAGAAGTCTGTCATCTTGAATGTTTTCTCAATGTCATAACCAGAAATAACAAATGTGCCATCACTTTCGCGTGTAATTTCAAAATTAGATTCAGATTCAAATTTGTACATTACACTTGCTTCAGATTCTTCTACATCATCGTACATTGGGAATTCTGGTGTTGTTTCTAATAAGTTCGCTACTTCAAATAGTAAGTCACGAACACCTTGTTTCGTTACAGCTGAGATTGGGAAAATTTTCACTTCGTCTCCCAATTTCTCTTTAAATGCTTGTAAGTTTTCTTCTGCATCTGGCATATCCATTTTGTTTGCAACAACAACTTGTGGACGCTCAGTTAAACGCATATTGTATTCTTTTAGTTCATTATTGATTGTGACATAATCTTCATATGGCTCACGTCCTTCTAAACCAGACATATCGATAACGTGCACAATTACACGTGTACGTTCGATATGACGTAAGAATTGGTGTCCAAGTCCAACGCCGGAGTGTGCGCCTTCAATTAGTCCAGGAAGGTCAGCCATAACGAAGCTGCGGTTATCACCAGTTTCAACAACACCAAGATTCGGAACGATTGTTGTAAAGTGATATTCTGCAATTTTCGGACGCGCTGATGATACAACAGATAATAATGTAGATTTACCTACACTTGGGAATCCAACAAGTCCAACATCTGCTAGCACTTTAAGTTCTAGCGTGACATCACGTTCTTGACCTGGTTCCCCGTTCTCAGCGATTTCTGGCGCTGGGTTCGTCGCTGTTGCGAAACGTGAGTTACCACGGCCACCACGGCCACCTCTTGCGATTACAGCTGTTTGTTCATGCGTTACTAAATCGGCAAGAATTTCACCTGTTTTTTCATCTTTCACTATTGTTCCTGGTGGAACCTTTACGATTAAATCTTCAGATTTACGACCGTGCTGACCTTTACTCATTCCGTGCTGACCGCGATCAGCTTTGAAATGACGTTGGTAGCGGAAGTCCATTAATGTACGTAAGCCTTCCTCAACAACAAAAACAACATCTGCACCTTTACCACCGTCGCCACCTGCTGGGCCACCTTTAGGTACATACTTCTCACGACGATACGCAACCATTCCGTTACCACCGTCGCCGCCTTTTACATATATCTTGACCTGATCTACAAACATTATTTCACCACACTTTTTTCGATTAGTTGTAATATAACTGAGACTTCTTCGTCTCTTACTGTATAAGAAATGGAATACCATTTATTGTTTTGGTTCGCAAGCCACGTTTGTAGTTCTTCTACATTCGTTAGCTTTCCACGAAAATCAAAAAAGAAACGAGCATTCTCCGCGTCACATTCAATTGTGATACAAACATAATTTTCAACATATACGTCTAAACTATGCTGAAGCATCGAGAAAAACTGATTCGTCCATGTACATACAGTCTCATCTAGATGAGATAAGTTATGTAATTTCCCTAATACTTCGTACTCCAATAAGCACGGTTGCTGTTTCCAATTATATGTTAAAATCCACTCTGAAAATAAAGGCATTGATAGCCCTATCAGATTGGATTCTTGTCTCGCTTCTTGGACAAAACGATCGATGAGCCTATGAATCTCTTCCACTTTTCCAAGGGAAAGATTTCCTTTAACCATCTGCAAACGATTGAGCCAATCATGTCTTGAATGGCGCAATGCATCTATAATTGTCCATTTTTCATTCATTTAGATACCCCTTAATATAGAAAAACTCTAACCTGCACTCAGGTTAGAGTTTTCCGTGAGTTCTTATGCTTCTTGAGCAACAGGATATACGCTCACTTGTTTGCGGTCACGACCAAGACGCTCAAAGCGTACTACGCCGTCAACTTTCGCGTATAAAGTGTCATCGCCACCACGACCAACGTTAACACCTGGATAAATTTTTGTACCGCGTTGACGGTAAAGAATTGAACCACCTGAAACCGTTTGACCATCTGCGCGTTTAGCACCAAGACGTTTTGACTGAGAGTCACGACCGTTCTTTGTACTACCTACACCTTTCTTAGATGCGAAAAACTGAAGATCTAATCTTAACATACGTTACACCTCCTGCACTTTTTCTATTAAACGGATATATTTTCCGTAATCAAGTTCAATCGTCTTAAGTGAAACAACCAATCCTTCTAAAAGTATTTGTGCTTTTTCTGCTGTATGAGCGTCTAAATCATTAGGCAATTCATACGTCAAGAATCCGCCATCACTTCCGAGTTCAATAGTTGCCTGCACATTACAAAGTTCTTCCACTGCATTTATAGAACCAAACACAACCGCTGTAGTTCCAGCACAGACAAGATCTTGTCCATGTGGCGCATAATTGGCATGTCCAGTCATTTTAAATGATTGGATACTTCCTAGTTTCGTGCGACTTATCGTAATCTTAATCATCTTAACCAGAATTAAGCGTTGATAGCTTCAACTACTAGCTTAGTGTAAGGTTGACGATGACCTTGTTTCTTACGATTGTTCTTTTTCGCTTTGTATTTGAAAACGATGATTTTCTTAGCGCGACCTTGTTTTTCAACTTTCGCAGTAACTGTTGCACCTTCTACAACTGGGCTACCAACTTTCACGTTTTCGCCACCAACGAAAAGAACTTTGTCAAAAGTAACAGTTTCACCAGCTTCAACATCTAATTTTTCAATGTAGATTGCTTGACCAGCTTCAACTTTAATTTGTTTTCCACCTGTTTCGATAATTGCGTACATACTTGCACCTCCTCTTAATTACTAAGACTCGCCAAAAACGAGGTAGACATAAAATGTCTTTAGGGAACCTGTCTTGTGCGGTTGTAGCATATAGCAGTTTAGGTGCTATAAACTATAACATAAAAATATTACCATGACTCATTGACTATTGTCAATGAATGTTCTGCTAACTATTTTTTCCGTTCTACAATTTCTTTCTTACTTCCAAAACGGATAATAGCGTACTTTTCGATAATATCATCTTTGAAATAAATTTCAAATGGAATATTTTTTTGTAATTCTTTTTGTGAAAAATGTTTTTGCAAAATTTTTGGTGCAGCGATTAATACTGCTTCATCTTCTATATTGCCATATGTAATTAACTCTCTCTCTAGCTCATATGCGATTGTTTCATAAGACATAACATACCCCGTCGCTTTACAAGGTACACATTCTTCTAATAATACGTCACGTAACGAATGTTTCTTACGTTTTCGCGTCATCTCTAAAATACCTAGCTCTGTAAACCCAAGCACTCTTGTATATGTGCGATCATCTTGCATAGCAGCTATGAGGCGTTCTCTTACCTTCTCTTTATCTTCCCGTCTTTTCATATTAATAAAATCAATTAATATCATCCCGCCAATATCACGAAGTCTTAATTGACGAGCAATCTCTTCAGCAGCCATTTCATTTGTGCGAAATACGGTATCTTGTAAATTTTGTTTTCCAGTAAATTTACCTGTATTCACATCAATTACAGTCATCGTCTCCATTTGTTCTACAATTAGATAGGCACCATTTGGTAGCCACACAATTTGTTGAAGTGCTTTCTCGATTTCACGATCTATTCCAAAATGGTTAAACATCGAAGATTTTTCATTATAAAAGGATACTCTTTCTTTCCCTACTTTTTCTTCTAATTCTTTTACTATACTTCTCGTATCTACAACTATTTTTTCAATTGTTTCAATTGGGTTCTCCTGAAATACACGATCTAAAAACGTCGCTGGTTGATGAAGTAGTAAGGGCGCCTTCCCTTGATCTTCTTTTCTTTTTAACTCTTCATATAACTTCTGCAACCCCTGCATTTCAGCTTGTATTTCATCGATCGTTCCTTTTTCAGAAGCAGAACGGAAAATGTATCCACCCGTTCCTTCTACTTCAATTCCCAGTAACTGTTGTCTTCTTTTATTATTTTTTATTTTCCGAGAAACAGCGCGCATGTCATCATACGGCATGTAAACGACATATTTTCCGGTAAATTCTACCTTCGCCGTTAATTTTGGCCCCTTCGTATCAATTGCCTCTTTCACAACTTGTACAAGTATCGCCTGCCCTTCATGTATGCGATATGAAGATGGTACATCATCAAACGAAAGATATGCATGTTTTTCTAATCCGATATTTACAAAGGCTGCGTTCATTCCAGCAATTGTTCTTACGATACGCCCAACATAAATATGTCCGACAATCTCCTGCTCTTCATTCCGTTTCCATAAAAGCTCTACAATTTTTTGTTTCTCTTCTATCGCAACACGCTTTTCCGAACCAGTGTAGTTAATATATAACGTCTTCAAAATTCTTTCCTCACTTTTCATTTCTTTTCCTTACAATATAAAAGGTTAGTGTCGTCGTCAACACTAACCAATTAATTCTTCAACAGATGAGGTTGTTCGTTTTTCAGCAAAATACGCATACAACAATTCATTTTCGTCCAATGTGTAATGCTCTTTATATTTTCCATGGACGATAATAGAGTGTTTATATCCTCTGCGAAATTTTGTGAAAATCGTATATAAATGATCTTCCGTTTTCACCTCAATAGGTGCTATTTTTTCAATATCTCTTTTATTCCCATAATAACGCTCTAATAAAAAACGCATAAATGCGTACCGTCTTTGTTTCCATTCTTGATATAAAGAAATCGCTAGAAAAACGAGTAATACCCACATCATAATGTTATTACTATTCCAAAGTAACTGCCATCCTAATATTACACTAAAAAAAACACATGACAATTTCATCATCTTTTCATGTGCTTGTAAATAGGGAAAACGATATGATAATACATTAAATAATACTTTTCCGCCATCAAGTGGCCAAATAGGCAATAGATTAAACCCTAAAATAATGACATTATTCCATACAAAGAAATGGTACAAATCATCAGTTACCCAGCCCGCTTGATACAAAATGTAAGCGGCTGCAATCATCCATATATGCTGAATTGGCCCCGCCATAACGACAATTAATTCTTCTTTTAACGATTTATTCCCATGCTCTTCCATCTCAACTACGCCACCAAACGGCAAAAGCTGAATTTGTTTAATACGCCAATTATAATACGCTGCGGCAAAAGCATGCCCAAGTTCATGAATGAGAACGATACAAAATAACAATAGCAACTCTTTAAAACGCGCCGTAAAAATACCAATAACAATAATAACCCAAAACAACGGATGCACGGAAATTTTCGTGAAAACATCCCTATATTTAATCAAATGAAATCACCTGAATTGGATCAATAAATTTTTCATTCTTTTTTATTGCAAAATAAAATTTACCATTTTTATTATTTTCATCATTACTCACTGTTCCAATTTTTTGTTTCTTTGAAACGTAATCATATAATTTTACTGACATATCATTTAAATTTGCATACCATGACTCCGTACCATCAGCGTGCTGAATTTGAACTGTATTTCCAAGTTCCTCTTTCTTGCCTGCAAAAACAACTAGCCCTTCATTCACTGACTCAACTGTTGCATTTGTAGCTGTTTGGACAAATACACCTTGACCATTTTTTTGAAAACCTTGCATCACCTTTCCAGAGGCAGGAATTGCATAATCCTTTTGCTGAATCGTTCCTTCCTTTCTCTCATTAGGCGAATAGAATACGAGAGGTTTTCCAAACTGCTTTTCGTACCATTTCGCTACAGTGGCAAACTGAAACTCCTCTTTCATCACTTTTTCTGTAACAGCTTTAGCACTATCGAAAGAAGAAGGAGCATTCTTGTATAAAATAGCAACAGAAAGAACTAATATTGCTGATAGCAACATTTTGAAGAGAAAAACTTCTTTTCGAAATAGAGGATGAATTTCCTTCTCCCCCTCTTCAATAAAGACCGTTTCGCTATCAAAATCTCCTCCCGCAAAATACCGCTCTTCCTCCATCCTTTCTTGCTCTGCTTTCCTTTTCGCAATCCGCTTTTTAATTTCTTCCACACGTCTATTCTTCATACTGTCTCCTTTCTTTCGTTAGCCTTATTCAAATAGAAACAGTTATATACAGTTTGTACATATGTATGAGTTATAGAAGGAAGATATTCATGCGAAGAAAAAAGAAAGCACTCCGCATTTATGCGAAGTGCTTTTAACGGATTCCAAAGAAATTTTTCATCTTTGTAAATACCGATACTTTTTCTTGTTCAAATGCTTGTAATGGTACATTCTCACCTAACAAGCGTCTTGCAATATTACGATAAGCTATTGCTGCTTTCCCACTAGGTTGCAGTGCTACAGGTTCACCTGTATTCGTAGCACGAATAACTTCATCATCATCCTCGACAACTCCAAGAAGCTCGATTGACAGTGTACGTACGATTTCATCAACGTCTAACATATCCTGTTCATGAAGCATATGACTACGCACACGGTTAATGACAAGTTTCGGTGGTTCAATATCCTCTTTCTCTAAAAGCCCGATAATACGATCCGCATCACGCATTGAGGATACTTCTGGTGTTGTTACAACGATTGCTTTATCCGCACCTGCTACTGCATTTTTAAACCCCTGCTCAATCCCCGCAGGACAATCAATTAATATGTAATCATAATCTTGACGTAATACTTGTATTAATTCATCCATTTGTTCAGGTGTTACCGCCGATTTATCGCTCGTTTGTGCTGCAGGTAATAAATAAAGATCATCAAAACGCTTATCTTTAATAAGAGCCTGAGGTAAACGACAACGTCCTTCAACGACATCAACAAGATCAAATACAATACGATTTTCCAGCCCCATTACTACGTCTAAATTGCGTAAACCGATATCTGTATCAATTAAACATACTTTTTTTCCAGATAACGCAAGGGCTGTACCAATGTTCGCAGACGTTGTAGTTTTACCTACTCCGCCTTTTCCAGATGTAATTACTATTGCCTCTCCCACAGCTATACAATTCCCCTTTCTAACTTGGTTAAATTAGGTCTAAGATGAGTGAGAAGTTGCAGGCGATCGACAACAATGTGATTGTTCTCATTAATGTACGCACATTCTGCCGCCTCTGCTCCGTCTTCTTTCTCTTCCGGAGCCCGCATTGTCACATCACTAATTCGAAGTTGCATAGGGTTCATACTAGATGCAGCAATAACAGCTTCTGAATCTCCATCATACCCCGCGTGTGCAATTCCTCTTAATGATCCCAAGACAAAAATATTCCCCCCAGCGATAACCGTTCCGCCTGGATTAACATCTCCAATTAATAATAAATTGCCTTTTACATGTAACACTTGTCCAGAGCGAACAATTTTGGAAATAGGGACAATTTCTGTTTCTTCTTTCCAAGCTATTGCTTCTGCTTTTGTTATAACATCACTTTCGATTGATTCCACAACAAGGTTCTTCTTATTGCGAATTAACGTACGAATCTCTTCTTGTTGTACTTCTGTTAAATAGCGATTTCCTACTTTAACACGTACTTCAATTAAAGAACGTCCGTCACCCTCATAGTAATGTGTAGAAAGCTTTTCATCCAATTCTTTTAGTAGCTCAGAGAATGAACAGCAATCATCTAAATGAAGTGTTATTCCATCTTTTGTCCCTTTTATCGTTACATTTTGTTGCTTTTTTTCTTCCACTAAAGTTCACCCCACCGATTCAATTCGACATAAAATTAGAAAATCCTTTTTTCCTTTTCTTCTATCGCTTTTGAAAGACGCACTAAATATCGTCTCAGTGGGAAACAAACTATTAACAAGAAAATTCCATTTAGCAATAAAGTAGCAAGGAGACGATCTGTGAAAAAGACAGATGCTGACATGTGAGTACGTCCTAACAAAGTTAAAAACCCATACACATAATACTCTAATGCTGCAATGCCAGCCAGTACGATAGAAGCGACAATAAATAAATTCAATTGTAATACCTTCATCACACTATAAACTAAATAAGCTAAAATCGGATAAGCAAAAATATATATACCGACAAGTTCTGTGTATACGGTATCAAATAAGAAACCAAATAATAGTCCGTAGTAAATCCCTTGAATCGGACTATAGTACACTGTAATAAAACATAACACAATTATAAAGAAATGCGGTGCTGCTATACTGTTTTTCCAAAAGACGTCTGTTGGAACAACAGTAGAGAACATATTTTCAAATAAAAAAACAAAAAGGAGCAGAAGAGGAAGAGCTGCTCTTTTTAAAATCGTCATCATCTCTTCTCCCCCTCCTATTCTAACGACGCTGTAGGCATATCACGTTTTGCAACTATAATATGCTCTACATCATTCAAATCAGCGGATGGTTTTACATAAGCTGTTTTTGTTAAACCGTATGGATCTGGCTGAACATCAACAATTTTCCCAATCGCAAGACCTTTTGGGAAGATATCACCAAGTCCAGATGTTACAACTAGTTGATCTTTTTCTACTTTTGCATCAGAGCTAATCTTTGTGAAAAGAAGTAGTTGTTTTTCTTTATCGTAACCTTCAATCAATCCAAAGATATTTTCTTGTCCTTGTACAATAGCAGAAACACGGTTTGTTCGGCTCATAGAACTTAACAACTCTACTGACGATGTAAACTGAGATGCACTTTTTACGCGTCCAACTAAACCTTTCGGAGTTACAACAGCCATATCTTTTTTAATCCCTTGCTGTGCTCCTTTATCAATTGCAACTAAATCGTACCATTTATCGGGATTACGAGAAACCACACTAGCTTGTACTTCCGTATAATCACCACGGGACTTTTCTTTACCCGTTAATTCTCGTAGTTTTTTATTCTCATCCTCTAAATTTTTCACTACTACAGATAAATCTGCGGTAGTATCTAATTTTGCTTTCAGCTTTTTATTCTCTTCATACGTGCGCTTTACATCTTCTACGTTTTCGAAGAATCCGGCAACATAATTCGCTGGCTTTTGGAATACACGTTCTACAACACCGACAGTATCTTTAATAAACTGCTCTGGCCATGATAAACTGTTCCGTTCTTTCAATGAGATTCCAATCAATGCCACGAGAAGAATAATACTAACTAACAAAACAATTAATCTTTTGTTTAAGAAAAACTGTGGCACGTTCACACCCTCTTAATTTCATTGATTTTTATTTTGCAATATTATCGAGCAGCAGTTTTGAAAAGGTCGATATTGTCTAATGCTTTACCCGTTCCAATTGCTACGCAATCTAATGGATCCTCTGCAACAAGAACTGGCATATTTGTTTCTTCACTAATAACTTTATCTAAGTTACGTAGTAATGCCCCCCCACCTGTTAATACGATACCACGGTCCATAATATCCGCTGCTAATTCAGGTGGAGTTTTTTCTAACGTATTTTTAACTGATTCTACAATTGCATCTACTGTATCTTTTAATGCATCTGCAATTTCTTCTGGTTGAATTAGTACTGTTTTTGGTAAACCACTTACTAAATCACGACCGCGAATTTCCATAGGCTCGATACCCTCTGGCTCGCCTGCAGAACCGATTTCTAATTTTAGTGCTTCAGCTGTTCTTTCACCGATCATTAAGTTGTAGCTTTTCTTAATGTACTGAATGATTGAATCGTCCATATCATCACCAGCAACACGAACTGATTGACTTGTTACAATACCACCTAAAGAAATAATTGCAACTTCTGTTGTACCACCACCGATATCAACAACCATACTACCAGTCGGCTCCCAAACAGGTAAGTTTGCACCAATTGCTGCTGCAAATGGCTCTTCGATTGGATAAGCATCACGAGCACCAGCTTGACGAGTCGCATCGATTACCGCACGTCTTTCTACAGCTGTAATACCAGATGGTACACATACCATTACGTATGGTTTACGTGAGAAGAATCCATTTGATTTTTGAGCTTGTTGAATGTAGTATTTCATCATTATTGCTGTTGTTTCATAATCAGCAATTACACCATCTTTCATAGGGCGAAGTGCCACTACGTTTCCTGGTGTACGACCAATCATTTGTTTTGCATCGCTACCTACCGCAACGATTTGTTTCGTATCAGTTTGTAATGCTACTACTGAAGGTTCACGTAAAACTACACCTTTTCCTTTCACATATACAAGCGTGTTCGCTGTTCCTAAGTCAATTCCAAGATCGCGAGTAAATCCACCAAATCCAAACATATCATTTATCTTCCCTTCTTATTTTCACGGACTCATTTTTCTTACTTTATATTTATAAAAACAGTACGTTTTTTTATATCTGTATCCTTCTTGTAGATAATTTTCTACAAAAAACTCATAAATCACATTATAAAACAAAATAGGTAAAAAGAATAGTCTTAAATATGACCTTTTTCCTTTAAACTCACGAATTTATGGTCACCTATTATGATATGATCAAGCACTTCAATTCCAATAATTCGACCACATTCTACTAGTCGTTTTGTAACTTCAATATCTTCACGGCTCGGCGCCGGATCTCCTGAGGGATGGTTATGAAGACATATAATAGAGGCTGCTGCCCGACGGAACGCTTCTTTAAAAACTTCCCTTGGGTGCACAATCGACGTATTTAAACTTCCAATAAAAATAGTTTGCCTATGTATAACTTGATTTTTCGTATTCAAATATAAACAAACAAAATGCTCCTGTTGCAAAAAACGCATCTCTTCCATCATATAACTCGCACAATCTTCTGGACTTCGAATACTATATCTATTTTGATATTCTAAACGTACCATTCTTCTACCTAATTCAAAAGCAGCCATAAGCTGCGACGCCTTTGCAATCCCAACACCATGAATGCTCATCATCTCTTCTAACGTTGCATCCTTTAACATTCGTAGGCCGTCAAAATGATGTAGAATATTATCTGATAACGTTAACACCGTTTCTTCTTTAGAACCCGTTCTGAGTAAAACTGCAAGAAGTTCTCGATTCGATAAACTTCCTGCTCCTTCTAACAATAAACGCTCCCGTGGCTGTTCTTCTCTCACAACATCACGAATACCGTTCATCTCTCCACCCCTTTTTTTACGATTTCTCCTAAAGAAAACCCCATGCAATTTTACGCATGGGTTACATCGCTATCAAACTGTTTTAATTCACGGACAAGACGCGCAATTGGCAAGCCAACTACACTGTAGTAGTCCCCTTGAATATGTTGAACAAAAATAGACCCTTTACCTTGAATTCCATAGCTTCCTGCTTTATCAAGCGGTTCCTTCGATGCAACGTATACGTCTATTTCCTCTTCTGTTAATTCCCAAAATGTTACTTCTGTACGTTCATAAAAAGTTACCGTTTTTTCTTTCAATATAATTGCAACACCTGTGTATACTTCGTGTGTTTTCCCCGATAATAATCGTAACATTTCTTTCGCCTCAGCCTCATTAGACGGCTTTCCAAGAATACGTGAATCATATGTAACAATTGTATCTGCACCTAATACAACGTGATCACTATGATTTTCTGCCACAGCAGATGCTTTTTGCAAAGCAAGCGACATAACAATATCAGAAGGTGACAAATATGCACCAATCGTCTCTTCTACTTCACTAACAACGATTTCAAATGGCACATCAGCTAATTCAAGCAGTTCCTTCCTCCTAGGTGATCCTGAAGCTAAAATAATTTTCCTCATATTTTCTCCTTCCCTTCTCGCATGAAGCAGAATAATTCAAATCAATCGTATCAAAGGAATAGTTTCCCCACAAATTCTAGAAATATCATTTTCTCTAAACAAAATAATAGTTCTTTTTAAATACGATTATATTCTGCCCATACAGAAAGCACTTTGCTCTAAATTCAAAAGAAAAGAAAGAAGTATATGTACTTCTTTCTCCTTCATCTTATTATCTTATTATTTTACTTTTTGTGAAACCATTTTTTCGTACGAAAGTAATCCATCAATAATAACTTGATTTAATTTAGCCACAGATCCCTTATCGCTCTTCCCTTCCTTAATCGTTTGCACCGCTATTGACGTATACGTATAAAGCTTCTTCGCATCTTCACGCTTCATACTCTTCCCTTCCTTTTCAATAGCTTTCCACTCTTTTTCAATCGCCTCTATATCTTTTGGATTACTTTTTCCACTAGTTTGTACGCTGGACACATATTTTGTTAAATGAGTATATAATGGCTGCACTTTCGCTAAAAACATGCCTACTTCTTTATCATTTTTGAGCAATGCTGTATCTGTAATATCCCAATTTTTTTTCAAAACTGACACACCATCTTGCTTATACTGATCTATTAATTGATTAACACCCTGTTCATCGCTCGTAATACCAACAACTAACGCATACTTATCACCACTCGGTTTCAAAGTAGCCACGCCCCCATTGCCTTTCCACTCTTCAAGAGCGGCCTGTCCCTTTTCTTCGGAAGAATAAATCCCTCCTTGAACAAAAAATAATTTCATCGGGTCTAATGACGTTCCTACCTGCGCTTTTTGTTTTTCCTCTTTTGGTGCCGGTGTTTGTTCTGCCGTTCCACCCACCTTTGATTCTTCATTCCCCATCTGCTTCGAAGCTGTTACTTCGCTTTCCCCTGTCGTTCCTTGTCCTTTAAGTACATGCAGCATTCCCATTCCAAACGCCGTACCAATAACAATTGCAGTTGCAACGATTGCAATTATTGTATTACTCCACTTCTTTCGTTTTTTTTCCTTAGACACTAATTTCGCTTTTTGAAACGGAACAACGTTTTTTAGTCTTTCACTTTCTACTACCATCCAGTCAAACTCATCTTTCTTCTTTTCCTCATACTTCGCTTCTGTTCCATTTACTTTCACTGAGATCGTTCGTGATTGCTTGTCCATACACTCACACCTCACCTCTTATCGTTGTCCGCATCATATCATATTCACTTCGCAAAAAAACGAGATATTTGTCAGAGAAATTCGCCAAATAACCCTATATATTTATCTTATATGTATGCATTTGACTTCATTTGTAGAACAAAAAACTAGATAGCAAAGACTATCTAGTTTTTCTCGCGAATATATTTTCGAACTTCAGAAATGAAATAAAGAGAACCTGTTATGATAAAGACATCATTTTCTCCAATCATACCAACTTTTGTATCAATTGCCTCTTTCCAATCTTCAAAAACTAATTTTGACTCTTGTTGTGAATACGATGCAAGCTTGTCAGCAGAAATGGCACGATCAAAGGCAAACGTCGTAAATATTATTTCATCAGCAACTTTTTCTAATTGCCCTACCATGTTATGTAACTGTTTGTCACCAAGAGCAGTAAATAAAACTATTACATTCTTCTTTTTATAATGTGCCTCTACTGTTTTTACAAGACTTTCAATACCTTCTGGATTATGGGCACCATCTATTATAATATCTGGATTACTTTGTAACTTTTCAAATCGACCAATCCAGTATGCTTCTTGTAAGCCAGCTTTTATTTCCTCTTCATCAATTAAAAATGATAAATATGTTTTTAAATACATGACTGCCATAAGCGCTAGCGCTGCATTGCCTACTTGATGAATACCTTTCATTGAAATCCGAACATTTTCAAATGAGGCGAATGGACAAGCAAAATCAAAATGTTCCCCATCTTCATTAGAATGTTTATGTAATGTTGTAAACTGTTTTCCAAATTCATATAAGCTTGCATGATTTTCCTTAGCAACCTTTTGAATTACTTGTAATGCTTCTTCATTTTTCACACCAGTAATAACTGGAACACCAGACTTAATAATTCCTGCCTTTTCATATGCAATTTCTCCTAGTGTATTGCCTAAAATATGCATATGATCGTGACCGATATTCGTAATAATCGTGAGAACCGGATGAATAACATTTGTAGAATCAAATCTTCCCCCAAGCCCCGTTTCAAATAAAACAACATCACAGAAATTAACTTTACCGAAATAACAAATTGCCATTACTGTAATGATTTCAAATTCAGTCGCTTCTCCTAATTCCGTCTCATCTAATTTTTCAACGACTGGCTTTACCATATTTACAAGTTCCGCAATCTCTTCATCTGCAATCGGTATTCCGTTTATACTAATACGTTCATTGAATGTTTCTATGTAAGGCGATGTAAACGTTCCTACTTTATATTTCGCGCCTTCTAACATGTAGCGCATATATGTTAAAGTTGAACCTTTTCCATTTGTGCCGGCAAGATGAACACATTTTATATGACGCTCTGGATTTCCGAGTTCTTCTAACATCCATTGCATTCTTTCTAGTCCTGGTTTTATCCCAAATTTCAATCGGCTATGAATCCAGCTTATCGCTTCTTCGTATGTATGTATCACGTTTGCTATTCCCCTTTCAAAAGACAAACTTCATAATTCTATTATACGCAAAGAAAAGAGACTCACCAATATAGTGAGTCTCTGAAAAACATTTTATTTTTCAAGATCAGCTAGACGTTGACGAACCGCTTCGTGTTTTTCTAGATAATCTTGCTCTTTCGCACGCTCTCCGTCAATAACTTCTGCAGGAGCTTTCGCTACGAATCCTTGGTTTGAAAGTTTCTTCTGTACACGTTCTACTTCTTTACCGAACTTCTCAAGTTCTTTTTCAAGACGCGCTTTCTCTTCATCAAGATTGATAAGATCAGCTAACGGTAAGAATAACTCTGCACCTGATACAATTGCAGTCATCGCTTTTTCTGGCGCTTGTAAATCAATCTTAATTGTTAGTTCACTTGGGTTACAGAAACGCTCAATGTAAGAGCTGTTTTTCGTAAGCTGAGCTAGTACTGCCTCATCTTTTGCTTTAATTTGCATTTGAACTTTTTTGCTCATTGGCGTATTTACTTCCGCACGGATGTTACGAACAGAGCGAATGATATCAACTAGAAGGTGCATTTCTGCTGCCGCTTCTTTATCTTGTAAATCTTCGCGAACTGTTGGCCATGCTGCTACTGTAATAGACTCGCCTTCATGCGGTAAATGCTGCCAAATTTTCTCTGTTACAAATGGCATGAATGGATGTAATAGACGCATTGTTTGGTCTAATACGTAAGCTAAAATAGAACGAGTTGTTTTCTTAGCTGCTTCATCTTCACCGTATAGTGGAAGTTTCGCCATTTCAATGTACCAGTCACAGAAATCATCCCAAATGAAGTTGTATAATGAACGACCAGCTTCACCGAACTCATATTTATCCATGTTACGTGTTACACTTTCGATTGTTTCGTTTAAGCGAGTTAAAATCCACTTATCTGCAACTGATTTTTCACCAGTTAAATCGATTTCTTCATACTTCATGTCATCCATGTTCATTAATACGAAACGTGATGCGTTCCAAATTTTATTAATGAAGTTCCAAGTAGATTCTACTTTTTCCATGCTGAAACGTAAATCTTGACCTGGTGCACTTCCTGTTGATAAGAAATAGCGCATTGCATCTGCACCATACTTCTCGATAACATCCATCGGATCAATACCGTTACCAAGAGATTTACTCATTTTACGTCCTTGCTCATCACGAACTAAACCGTGAATTAATACATCTTTAAATGGACGCTCTCCTGTAAACTCTAAACCTTGGAAAATCATACGAGATACCCAGAAGAAGATAATGTCATAACCAGTTACTAAAGCATCTGTTGAATAGAACTTTTTAAAGTCTGCTGCATCTTCATTCGGCCAGCCAAGTGTTGAGAATGGCCATAGCGCTGAACTAAACCATGTATCAAGCACGTCATTATCTTGATTCCAGTTTTCAATATCCGCTGGCGCTTCTGTGCCTACGTATACTTCACCAGTTTCTCTATGATACCAAGCTGGAATACGGTGGCCCCACCATAATTGACGAGAAATACACCAGTCATGAATGTTTTCCATCCAGCGTAAGTATGTGTTTTCGAAACGCTCTGGTACGAACGTTACTTTTTCTTCTTCTTTTTGTTGAAGTTTTACCGCTTTTTCTGCAAGTGGAGCCATTTTTACGAACCATTGTGTTGATAAGTAAGGCTCAACAACTGCACCGCTACGCTCACTATGACCTACTGAGTGCATATGAGGCTCAATTTCTACTAATACGCCAGCTTCTTGTAAGTCTTTCACTAACTCTTTACGGCATTCGAAACGATCCATACCGTTGTACTTACCAGCTTTTTCGTTCATTGTTCCATCTTCGTTCATTACTAAAATACGTGGTAAGTCATGACGGTTACCTACTTCAAAGTCATTCGGGTCATGAGCTGGTGTAATTTTTACAACGCCTGTTCCGAAGTCTTTTTCTACGTATTCATCAGCAATAATCGGAATCTCACGGCCTACGATTGGAAGTGTTACTGTTTTTCCGATTAAATGTTTGTAACGATCATCTTCTGGATGAACTGCTACCGCTGTATCACCAAGCATTGTTTCTGGACGAGTAGTTGCAAGGCGAATGTGACCAGAACCGTCTGTTAACGGATAGTTCATATGGTAGAATGCACCTTGAACTTCTTTATGAATTACTTCAATATCAGAAAGAGCTGTGCGTGTTGCTGGATCCCAGTTGATGATATACTCACCGCGGTAAATTAAGCCTTTTTCATATAATTGAACGAATACTTTATTAACAGCGTTAGATAAACCTTCGTCTAATGTGAAGCGTTCACGAGAATAGTCTAGTCCTAAACCAACTTTCCCCCATTGTTGACGAATGTGAGAAGCGTATTCTTCTTTCCATTCCCAAGCTTTTTCAAGGAATTTCTCACGGCCAAGATCGTAACGTGAAATACCTTCTTCACGAAGTTTCCCTTCTACTTTCGCTTGCGTTGCGATACCAGCATGGTCCATTCCTGGAAGCCATAATACATCATAACCTTGCATACGCTTTGTACGAGTTAAAATATCTTGAAGAGTTGTATCCCAAGCATGACCTAAGTGTAACTTACCAGTTACGTTCGGAGGTGGGATTACAATTGTATATGGTTGTTTCTTCTCGTCTCCTGTTGCTTCGAAATATTTGCCTTCAAGCCACCACTTGTAAAGGCCTTCTTCAACGGACATATGATCATATTTAGTTGGTAAATTCTTTTCCGTGTTTGACATTATTTTCCCTCCTTAAAATAAAAAATGCCCCTCATCCAAAAAAGGACGAGGGACATCGCGGTACCACCTTTATTTACAAACAAATTCAGAATTTGCTTATACTCTTAATTTGATAACGGACAAATCCGTCTTTTCCTAATGAGAACCATTCCGTTCAGAAAAGATGCTCCAGGGCTACCTTCTAACATAACTATCTAGAGAACCTCCCAGCCAATGGTTCCCCTCTCTGAAGACGTTTCATGTTATACTCTTCCCCTTCGATGCATTTATGTGATTGTTAATTATTATATACAATAGTGTAAAAAACGAAACCTTATTCGTCAAGATAAATTTGAAACTACGGCTTTTATCTCTTTATGGAACTAATAAAAAAAGATAAGCAGGGTTCTCCCTACTTATCTTTTTTATCCGTTCCCTTGCTGGGCAGCTTGTAATTGCGAAAGGAAATATTCTGTATTACTAATGAGCCAATGCGATTGCTGCAGGCTTTTCACCCCGCGAAGCTCATTTTCTTCATTACGACTCTTTCTTCTTTTCGTATACGACTGAATTTGCCGAATAAAATGCGACGGGTACGTCATATACGCAAACATAAGGATCTGCTCCTCTTTCGTAAACGGAAAATTTTTTTGATACATTTGATACCATTCAAAGCGGTCACTCCGCGCAATTGGATATGTGTTTAAAGACCTTGAATAAAAGCTGACGATATCCTGTACCGGTGTAGCAAACTGAGACTTTTCTAAACTAATAAAATAACCGTTTCGTTCATAATCAAATAAAAAGTGATTAAGCGATACATTTCCATGAACGAAAGTAGTACGTGTCGTTTCCTTTTCTTTCATTGCATCATGCCATTCACTTAATTGTTTCGTTGCGAACTCACGTGCTCTCATAACATGGTGATAATACGTACAATATTGTAATTCAAATGGCGACATATACCACTTCGCTTCAGATTCTACAAGAAACTCTTCTAATATCTCACCATCATTTTCCCAACGTTCGGATATATTTGTATAATGTTTTTCTAAATCTTCTTCTGTATAAGTTTCCTCTTTCACCGTTTTTTGATGCAACGTCCCGAGCGTTTGAAACATCTTATGGTATTGATCATTATCTTCGCCATTTCCTTCCGCACGTTCTAACCAAGGCATTAAATAATAACTATACGTCCCATCACTTAAAACATAATTCCCGTCCGTCGCATGATAGATAGGTACATAATTCGAAAAACCTTTCTCCTTCAAATATTGAATATGGTGCAAAAAATTATTCCGCTCTAATTTTCTATCTTGTATTTTCTTTAACGCATACGGACCTTGATTCGTATAAATTTTCATTACACTTCCGTGCTCTTCCATATGTTGAGTGTCCAATCTATATTGCCTCACAATGGGTTCATAGCGATTTCGTAATTCAATATCCATACGAATAACCCTTTCTTATTCAAAACATAGCTTCTAGGAAAAGAAAAGAGGTGAGTGAAAAAACTCACTCACTTATTTCGCTGTTGCTTTTGAAACAGGAATATATATAATTTGCCCTGTAGTTAAATATATATCTTCTGATTGATTTACACGATATAAGCTTTGTACAGTCGTTTCATAACGTTCTGCAACCGATTCAATTGTGTCTCCTTCTTGTACGAAGTACATTCTTAACTTCGTAAATTCTTCTTCTGGTTCTTTCGTAAATAATTTCGTTAAATAAAGTGCATTTTCATCTCGCTGTGAATATGCTTCTTCCTCTGGCTCTTCCTGCTTTTTCGCTTTTTCTTTCTTGAAATTTTTCCGCCCAAACAATTCAAATTGTGGCGTCGTTTCTTGCTCCTCTTCACGCTCCACAAGTTCATGTTCTTCTAATTCCTCTTCTTCTATTTCTTGCTCTTTTCTTTCTTCTAACTGAAACGGTTCAAATGCATAATCTTCCCATCCATCTGATTCTTTATAGGCTGGTACCTCTTCGTGCGGCGCAGGTCTACTTTCATCATCTTCAGCTGAATCAGCTTCCAACTCGGCATACGCCGTCTCTTCCTCTTCATCCTCGGTTCTTTCTTCGTCACATAAACCTGTAATAGATATATCCGCTAATAGTTGTAAGCAACCATTTTCCTTTAATTCATAATCAAATTCCTCGATTGATACATATAATTCTTCAATTACTTTCACTCGATTTCTTGGAATTGATATTTCGAGCGGAAAGGAATGGACAAGCTCATTAACCCCATCTGCCCTTGTTTCTACATAATCAATTGCCTTTGCTGGTGATAGCTCTCTTAATGAATAAGCTGAATCATCTTGCCTTGCAACGTACTCTCCCGTTAAATCTAATTGCCCTCTCACGATAACTTCATGATCGAGCTCCTCTATCTCAACGTCTGGATCTAACGAAATTGACAAAAGTTCTTCGACTTCCTGTCCCTTCTGGAACCAAACAGATTCTTTTAATGAAAATCGTAATGAATGATCTGTTGCCACTTCTTTTCCCCCTCCCAAACTATAGGTCATTACAGATTTATGTTCCCTAAGGCTACTTTATGAATAAAAAAAATCGCTCCCCTAATGGAAAGCGATTTTCTCTAAGAAATTATGCTTTTAATTTTGACATTGCAATTTCGGCCGCCGCAATTGTCGCCTCAATATCTGCATCACTATGTGCTGTCGATAAGAATAAACCTTCAAATTGAGAAGGTGGTAAAAATACACCTTGTTCTACCATTTCACGATAGTAAGCTGCAAAGAATTCTAAGTTTGAAGATTTTGCTGTATCATAATTAATAACTTGCTCATCTGTAAAGAAAATACCAATCATAGAACCTGCACGATTAATGTGATGCGGGATATTATGCTTTTCAGCTGCCTTACGTAGTCCAGCCTCTAACATTTCTGCTTTACGCTCAAATTCCACATATGATTCTGGTGTTAACTGCACTAACGTTTCATAGCCTGCTGTCATTGCAAGTGGATTACCCGATAATGTTCCGGCTTGGTAAATCGGTCCGCTTGGTGCAACTTGACGCATAATCTCTGCCTTACCACCGTATGCTCCTACCGGTAGACCACCACCGATTACTTTACCTAAACAAGTTAAGTCAGGAGTTACGCCGTAGTAACCTTGTCCACAATTATAAGCAACACGGAATCCAGTCATTACTTCATCAAAAATAAGTAGTGCACCGTTTTGCTCTGTCACTTCACGAAGTCCTTCTAAAAATCCTGGTTGTGGGGGAACAACACCCATATTCCCTGCCACTGGTTCTACAATTATACAAGCGATGTCATCACCGAATTGTTCGAAAGCATATTTTACACTTTCTAAATCGTTGTACGCTACTGTAATCGTATTTTTCGCTACACCTTCTGGTACACCAGGGCTATCTGGTAAACCTAGCGTTGCTACACCAGAACCTGCTTTAATCAATAAAGAATCACCATGACCGTGATAACAACCAATGAATTTCAAAATTTTGTTACGCCCTGTATAACCTCGAGCTAAACGTAGTGCACTCATTGTCGCTTCTGTTCCAGAGTTAACCATACGTACAATCTCAATTGATGGCACGCGCTCAATAACAAGCTGCGCTAATTTATTTTCAATTTCTGTTGGGGCACCAAAGCTTGTTCCTTTTTCAGCAACAGCTTTTAAAGCCTCAACAACACGGTCGTTCGCATGACCATGAATTAAAGGTCCCCACGATAATACGTAATCGATGTATTCATTCCCATCGATATCATATACTTTAGAGCCTTTTCCGCGCTCCATAAACAGCGGATTCATACCAACAGACTTAAAGGCACGAACAGGGCTATTTACGCCTCCAGGCATTAAATTTTGTGCCTCTTCAAACGCCGCAATCGACTTATCGAACTTTTTCATTATTTAGCGCCTCCTTCTTGTAACCATCTTGCTGCATCTTTTGCATGATACGTAATAATCAAGTCTGCTCCTGCGCGTTTCATGCTAATTAATTTCTCAAGTACAACTTCTTTTTCATTAATCCAACCATTTTGCGCTGCTGCTTTAATCATCGAATATTCACCACTTACGTTATAAGCAACGACTGGTAAGTTAAAGCTATTTTTCACATCACGAACGATATCTAAATAAGAAAGAGCTGGCTTTACAATTAAGAAGTCTGCCCCTTCCATTACATCTGATTCTGCTTCACGGAATGCTTCCATACGATTCGCTGGGTCCATTTGATATGTTTTACGGTCACCGAACTGCGGTGCACCATGTGCTGCATCACGAAACGGTCCGTAAAATGCTGATGAATATTTCACAGCGTACGACATAACTGGTACATGCGCGAAACCATTTTCATCTAATGCATGACGAATTGCTGTTACGAATCCGTCCATCATATTTGATGGTGCAATAATGTCTGCGCCTGCTTTCGCTTGACTTACAGCTGTTTTTGCAAGAACTGCAAGAGACTCATCATTTAAAATAACGCCATCTTCTATAACACCGCAATGACCATGGCTTGTGAATTGACATAAACATGTATCTGCAACTACTACTAGCTCTGGGAACTCATCTTTAATTTGCTTAATTGCACGCTGTACAATTCCATGCTCACAATATGCCGATGATCCAACTTCGTCCTTTTCAGCAGGTAAACCAAATACAATAACAGAACGAATACCTAAATCAACGACCTCTTGCATTTCAGCTTGCAATAAGTCTAAAGACATTTGATATACGCCTGGCATAGAAGGAACTTCATTACGAGTATTTTCTCCTTCTAATACAAAAATAGGGTAAATAAAATCTTCTGTATGTAAAAATGTTTCACGCACAAGTGCACGCATGCCCCCGCTTTGTCTTAGACGACGATGACGATTAAATTGTAAAGAATTCATAGATTTCTATCCCCATTCTTTTATTTTATCCCGCATTAACGGGCAGTAAGACCCCCACCTCAAAATTCAGCTGGAACAAAGAAGTTAGGTGGGAGTCGGGCTGCCCGTTAATGCCCGATTGGTGAGGGCTAATAATCAGTGGGGGATGAACAAAACCCCCACTGATTAAAGTTTCACTTTATAGATTCACAAATGCATTGTAGTAATGCTTCTACAGTGTACTCTTTCGGCACAATAACATGTGGAAAATAAAGGAGCGCCTCTTTTTCCGTAATAGGCCCTATACAAGCAATTGTACATTTTTTCGTCCATTCTCTCCAGTTTGTACCCTCAAGTAAACGAACAAAACTATCAACAGTTGAAGGGCTCGTAAATGTAATAACATTTACTTCCCCTAATTTCAATGCTGTTATAAGTTCTTGTTTTTTCTCTACATTCACCTTCGTACCATATACGATTAGCTCATCTAGAAAAACACCAAATTCCCTAAGTTTAACCGGGATTACATCTCTTGCTAAATTCCCTTTCGGAAATAAAATGCACTCGTTTCCACTTAGTTTTCTTACAAACTCTTCTGCAAATACTTCTGCAACAAATGAGGTCGGAACAAAATGAACTTGATAGCCCCTTTTTTCTAACTCTAATTTTGTTTTCACGCCTACCGCAGCAATTTTAATAGTTAATGGTATTTTCTTTTTCAAACCATCTAGAAAAAAAGCTACACCATTTTTACTCGTAAAAATAACCCAGTCATACGAATGTAGTTGCCTTGTTATACGTTGAATTTGCCTATGAGATGTGCCTTCCATACGCAAAAGCGGAATTTCCAATGGAATTCCGCTCCTTTCTTTCACTGCTACACTCATTTGTTTCGCTTGATGCTGGGCACGTGTAACCAATACTATTTTGCCAGCGAGAGCATCCATATTTATTGTTGCTCCTTATTTGCAGCAAGAATGAGCTCTTTTGCTCCTTGTTTAATTAAACGGTCCGCAGCCTCTAATCCTACTTGCTTCGGATCAGTGCCTACTACTATTTCTTTCAATAAAACAGAACCGTCCATAGAACCGACAAGCGCTGTTAATTCGATTGCATCATTTTCTTTAAGAGTTGCATATCCAGCGATTGGAACTTGGCATCCACCTTCAAGTTTATGAAGAAATACTCGTTCAGCAGCCACTGTTCTTTCTGTTACTGCATCATTAATATGTGCTAACAACTGAAGTAAATCCTTATCATCCTCACGACATTCAATTGCTAACGCACCTTGTCCTACGGCTGGTACACATAACGTTTCATCTAAATGTTCTGTAATAACTTCTCCGTCCCAGCCCATTCTCTGTAATCCAGCTGTCGCTAAAATAATTGCATCGTAATCTTCATCTTTTAACTTACGTAAGCGTGTATCGATATTCCCACGAATCCATTTCACTTGTAAATCTGGTCTCGCAGCTAGTAATTGTGCACTACGTCTCAAACTACTCGTCCCTAAGATCGCGCCTTCTGCTAAGTCTTTAAACGATTCTCCGTTTTTAGAAATAAAAGCATCACGAGGGTCAACGCGCTTTGGCGTACAACCAATCGTTAATCCATCTGGAAGTACAGCTGGCATATCTTTCATACTATGTACAGCCATATCAATTTCTTTCGTAAGTAACGCATGTTCAATTTCCTTTACAAATAAACCTTTTCCGCCTACTTTTGAAAGAGTAACATCTAAAATAACATCACCTTTTGTGACGATTTCTTTCACTTCAAATTCATATGGTAAACCAAGCGCTTTTAATTGATCGATAAACCAATTTGTTTGTGTTAATGCTAGTTTACTCTTTCGTGAACCTACAATAATTTTGCGCATAATTCTCTCTCCTCATTATAAATACCAAAAGTGGAAATTAGATAAACTGCTTAATAGAAAAATGTTAACTAGCATTACGAGAAATGCCCCGATATTCCACAGCACAATTTTCTTACCCTGCAACACATCTGCCGCTCGTAAATATAAGCCCGCACAATATACAAATAGAACGACAAAAGACCCGATTACTTTCGTATCATACCAATGGAAATTATCCAATTTTGTATATCCCCATATGCATCCTAATATAATTGCTAATAAGAAAAACGGAACAGAAAATAAATTTAATCCGTAAGACATAGATTCAAGCTTCGGCAAATTCCCTAACCTTCTTAATCTCGCATTCCATTTTTTCTTTTTTAATAGCCGATATTGCAATAAATACATAATAGAAAAAATAAACGATACAGTAAACGTTGCATAAGAAATAATCGCCATACCGACATGCACGTATACAAGTTCTGAAACTAATTGCTCTGCAAGTACTGGCGACATCTTTCCGAGCGGTGTAAAAATAGAAAAAGCGCTTACGCCAAATGCTACAACATTTGTAAAAAAGACTAAAAAGTCAATGCGCATAAATCGATTAATGACTAATGACATCGTAATCAATAACCAAACATAAAAATAAATCCCTGACAATAAAGTTAAAATAGGATTCGTTTCTGAATCTGTAGCCCTAAGCAACATAAAGATAGACTGCAATACCCATACAATCGAAAGTAACCAAAAAGCAAATCGGTTCGCCTTTCGGTTACTTTGAAAATAATCTATAAAATATAAACTAATGCTACAAGCATATAAAATAATTGCAATATGATAAATAATACTGTTATTTAAAAAACTCATCCGATCATCCTTCCAAGTTATAAAGATGGAACGGATGGTGTCCACGCTCTTTTATGTTCTACTTCTTCCGTATTTCCCGCTTCTTCCACTTCTAAATCAAAAATCTTCGCAAATAAAGCTAATTTTTCGCCAGCTCCCTCTTCAGCAGCTAATTCTTTAGCTACTAAAATTGGGTCTTTTAACAATTGATTAATAATACTTTTCGTATGTTTACTAATTACTTTTTTCTCACGATTACTAAGGTTTGGTATTTTTCGCTCAAGACTTTCCATCGTGTCACTTTGAATTGCTAGCGCTTTATCACGAAGAGCCGATATTAACGGTACAACACCAAGCGTACTTAACCACGTTTTAAATAAAACCATTTCCTCTTCAATCATAAATTGAATTTTCTCTGCTTCTTTTAAACGTTCAGCACGGTTTGCTTCAACTACACCTTGCAGATCGTCGATATCATATAAGAAGGAGCCTTCTAATTCATCAATCGCAGGATCAATATCACGTGGTACTGCAATATCAACCATAAATAACGGACGACCAGAGCGCATTCTCTCTACTTTCGTCATCATCTCTTTCGTAATGACATATTCTGATGCACCCGTTGAACTAATTAAAATATCCGCTTCTAATAATGCACATTGCAATTCACTTAAAGGCTTTGCATGTCCCATATATTTCTCAGCCATCACTTCCGCTTTCGTAAGCGTCCTATTCATAACTGTTACTTTACGAGCACCGCTTCCGTATAAGTTTTGCAGTGCAAGTTCACCCATCTTACCAGCACCAAGAATAAGTACATGACAATCTGTTAAATCGCCAAATATTTTCTTTCCGAGCTCAACAGCAGCATAACTAACAGACATCGCACTTTCACCAATCGTTGTTTCTGAGTGCGCACGTTTTGCTAACGTAACCACTTGCTTAAACAACTCATTAAAAATTGTACCTGTCGCTTTTACTTGTTGCGCTTCTAAAAAGCTATCTTTTATTTGACCTAAAATTTGCGTTTCTCCAACAACCATAGAATCTAGACCGCACGTTACGCGGAATAAATGATCTATTGCGCCATCTTGTTCAAAAATAGACAAGTATGGTGCGACTTCTTCTATTTCAAGCTGAAACCAATCAGCTAAAAACTTCTTAATGTAATACCGTCCCGTGTGTAATTGATCGACAACAGCGTAAATCTCAGTGCGATTACAAGTTGATATAATGACATTTTCTAGTACGCTCTTTTGGTTTTGTAATGTAGTCATTGCTTGCTCTAGCTCTGCTGCCTGAAATGTGAGTTTCTCACGAAATTCTACAGGGGCTGTTCGATAATTTACACTAACAACAAGAATATGCACGCAGCATGTCCCCCTTCACCCGTTTTATCACTTTATCTACTATCATAATACAACTTTCCTCTTATGAATCTGACAATCGTGTGAACAACTGATTATTTTTTCTCCATATGTAATAAAGGAGCTTCAGTAAGATTAATAAAGAACTCTCTACTTTATAATGATTATAAAATAATAACTCTATTTGTACGTTACCAAAAAAAGTCCTCATAATCAAGTGATGGAAACTATTCCATATTAATTATAACATCATCTTTTCTATCTTCTTTCATCATGAAGGAAAATATGTATGATTGTTCCAAAATATAGTACTCACTTTCTCAATGCAATGCATTTGACATTGTATTTATTTTTCGTTATATTGATTTTACAAAATTAAATTGTGCACAATTTAAAAATATAAGGAGTTGCTTATGAAAGAAAATCCTCTACATCTAGATAACCAACTTTGTTTTTCTATTTACGCTTGTTCTAAAGAGGTTACTCGTTTTTACCGACCCTATTTAGAAGAAATGGGCATTACGTATCCCCAGTACATTACTTTACTCGTACTCTGGGAACGAGACGGACTAACAGTAAAAGAAATTGGAGAACGTCTATTTTTAGATTCTGGTACTTTAACACCTATGTTAAAACGGATGGAATCATTAAAACTTGTACAACGTGTTCGTTCAAAAGAAGACGAGCGAAAAGTTTGTATTGAATTAACAGAACAAGGTAAAGATTTAAAAGAAATAGCTTGTTCATTACCGACAACGATGGCTACAAATTTAGGAATTACAGAGCAAGAATATCATTCTTTATTAATCCAATTAAACACATTAATTGAAACAATGAAAAAAATTAATGATAGAAAAGGGGAATAAACATGGATAAATTATATACTGCTTCAGTAACAGCAACAGGTGGAAGAAACGGTAAGGTAATTTCAGATGATGGCATATTAAATCTTGATGTAAAAATGCCAAAAGCACTAGGTGGCGCAGGCGGAGAGGCAACAAATCCAGAACAATTATTTGCAGCTGGTTATGCAGCTTGCTTTGATAGCGCATTGCAACTTGTAATTCGTACAAAACGTGTGAAAGTGGAAAGTACAGAAGTGACTGCACACGTTTCTATCGGTAAAGATACAGATGGTGGTTTCGGACTGTCTGCTGTACTTGACATACATGTTGCTGGTGTTTCTCATACCGAAGCACAAGAACTTGTAGAAGCCGCTCACGGTGTATGTCCTTACTCTAAAGCAACAAGAGGAAATATTGAAGTTACATTAAACGTACGCTAAAAGTTTAGTAAATAAAAAAAACGCGCGACATTCGTCACGCGTTTTTTGTTTTTGTCATTTTATGAATTGCTTTCCATGCTTCTTCTTTTCCAAGACCTGTTTCAGAAGAGAATAGAACGATTTCATCGCCAATTTCAACAGCAAGCGTTTCTTTTACAACTTTTAAATGCTTTTGCCATTTCCCTTTCGGAATTTTATCGGCTTTCGTTGCAATAATAATTGTTGGGATTTCATAGTGCTTTAAGAAATCATACATCATAATGTCATCTTTTGTTGGTTGGTGACGTAAATCAACTACTAATACAGCTGCGTCTAATTGGGTACGTGTTGTAAAGTAAGTCTCAATCATTCTGCCCCATGCCGCGCGCTCTGTTTTAGATACTTTCGCATATCCATAACCTGGAACGTCAACAAAATGCATCATTTCATTGATTAAGAAAAAGTTCAGCGTTTGCGTTTTTCCTGGTTTAGAAGAAATACGTACTAACTTTTTACGATTTAAAATTTTATTAATAAAGGAAGACTTCCCGACATTAGAACGACCTGCTAAGGCAATTTCTGGTAAATCACTGTCTGGATATTGTTCCGGTTTAACGGCACTAATTACAATATCTGCTTTTGTTACTTTCATTGTTTCACTCCTACTAATGCGTGCTCCAATACTTCGTCTAAATGAGATGCAAGCACAAACGTAAGGTTTTCTTTTACGCTCTCTGGAATATCATCTAAATCTTTCTCATTTTCCGCCGGTAAAATAATTTTTGTTAATCCCGCGCGGTGAGCACTTAATGTTTTTTCTTTCAAACCACCAATTGGTAATACACGACCACGAAGTGTAATTTCACCTGTCATACCAACTTCTTTACTTACAGGAATACCTGTTAGTGCAGAAATAAGTGCCGTTGCCATCGTAATACCTGCTGACGGTCCATCTTTTGGAACTGCTCCTTCTGGAACATGAATATGAATATCGTTTTTCTCATGGAAATCCGGATCAATATGAAGTTCTTCTGCACGAGAACGAATATAGCTAAACGCGGCTTGTGCGGATTCTTTCATAACATCCCCAAGTTTCCCTGTTAAAATTAATTTCCCTTTTCCTGGCGCTACAGACACTTCAATTGCAAGTGTATCGCCGCCCGCTGCTGTGTAAGCTAAACCTGTTGCCATACCAACTTGGTCTGTTTTTTCAGCTTGACCATAACGGAATATATGCTTACCAAGTAAATCAACAATATTTTTCTCTGTTACAACAATGCGCTTGCGTTCTGCTGTAACGATAATTTTTGCTGCTTTACGGCAAACTTTTGCAATTTGACGCTCTAACGTACGAACACCAGCTTCGCGTGTATAATAACGAATAATTTCAAGAAGCGCTTCATCACGCACTTGCAAATTACCTTTTCGTAGGCCATGCTCTTTTAATTGTTTCGGCAATAAATGCTCACGAGCAATGTGCACCTTTTCAAGTTCTGTATAACCAGCAATCGAAATGATTTCCATACGGTCAAGCAATGGGCCAGGAACACTTGCAAGTGTATTAGCAGTTGCAACGAACATAACTTTCGATAAATCATATGGCTCTTCAATGTAATGATCACTGAAGTTATGGTTTTGCTCTGGATCTAACACTTCAAGTAACGCCGCTGATGGGTCTCCCCTGAAATCGTTAGACATTTTATCAATCTCATCTAATAAGAAGACTGGATTAACTGTTTTCGCCTTTTTCATACCTTGAATAATACGTCCTGGCATCGCTCCTACATATGTACGACGGTGACCACGAATTTCAGATTCATCGCGCACACCACCAAGAGAAACACGTACAAAATTACGATTTAACGATGTTGCAATAGAACGTGCTAACGAAGTTTTCCCAACCCCAGGAGGTCCTACTAGACAAAGAATTGGTCCTTTTAATGAATTCGTTAACTTCTGTACAGCTAAATATTCAAGTACTCGCTCTTTCACTTTTTCAAGACCGTAATGATCTTTATTTAAAATTTCTTCCGAATGAGTGAGGTCAATCATATCCTCTGTTGCTTCTGTCCACGGAAGCGCTAATAACCAATCAATATAATTACGAATTACACCGCTCTCAGCAGAACTTACAGGTAACTTTTCATAACGATCTAATTCTTTCAGTGCAGCCTGCATTGTTTCTTCAGGCATTCCCGACTGTTCAATTTTCTCACGAAGTTCTTCAACTTCCCCGCCCTTGCCTTCTTTATCACCAAGTTCAGTTTGAATCGCCTTCATTTGCTCACGTAAGAAATATTCTTTTTGCGTGCGCTCCATTGAACGTTTCACTTTTTGTCCAATTTTCTTTTCTAGGCTAAGTAACTCTTGTTCATCTTGAATAATTGAAATAAGTGTATGTAGTCGTTCTTTCACAGATACAATCTCTAAAATCTCTTGTTTCTGCTTCGTTTTAATCGGTAAGTGAGAAGCAATTAAATCAGCTAGTCTTCCGGGTTCTTCTACATCAGCTACCGTTGCAAATGTTTCATTTGAAACTTTTTTCGAAACTTTAATATATTGTTCGAAATGCTCCAGTAACGTACGCATAAGAGCCTTCTCTTCTAAATCATCTTCTACTTCTTCAGTTACTGTTCTAATAGAAACTTGTACCAGATTTTCTTCTTCGATAAACTCTACTACTTCTGCTCTATGTAAACCTTCTACAAGGACACGAAGCGTACCGTTCGGCAATTTTAACATTTGCTTCACTTTCGCCACTGTACCTACACTATATATGTCATCTTCTTTCGGATCGTCGATATTCATTTCTTTTTGCATTGCTAAAAAGATGATATTTTCATCCATTGCCGCCTGCTCTAGTGCTTGTATCGATTTATCACGTCCTACATCAAGATGCAGAACCATCGTTGGATATACGAGAATGCCTCTTAATGGTAGGAGGGGCACAATTCTTTCATTCGTATTCATACTAGACATAGCACCTCCATAATAAATTAAACTCCTGTTCAACTATTTTATATTACAATACATCTAGATGCAATTGCAGAGATTCTTCGCAATTGTAAATCCCCTGTTTTTTTGTGCCTCACGAAAAGAAAAAAGACTCCGCTTAAGCATACAAACTTAAACGAAGTCTGGCAAATTTTTATTATTGTATATTCTCACATTGATTGCGCATCTGTTTCGTCCAAAGCAGTATGTGCATCAAGCTCACGATGCATATTTTCCTGCATAAATGTTAATTCAAATACTTCTTTTAATTTGCGAACAGGAATGATCTCAATTCCCTTTATTGTATACAAAAATGGTTGCATGTTTTCAGCCGGAATGATGACTTTCTTAGCTCCCGCTTTTTTCGCAGCTTTTATTTTTGCGTACACACCACCAATAGGCTTCACTTCTCCGTGGATACTTATCTCACCTGTCATCGCTACTTCATTATTCACATACGTACGATGCACCGCTGAATAGACACCTGTTGCCATAGCAATACCTGCTGACGGACCATCAATCGGGATACCACCAGGAAAATTAATATGTATATCATACCCTTCTGGCAACACATCTAGAGAACGAAGGACTGTTAACACATTATCAACAGAACCTTTCGCCATACTTTTACGGCGGATTGATTTCGTTTGACTACCAATACTTTCCTCTTCTACAATTCCAGTGACATTCACTGACCCTTTATCTTTCGCAGGAATAGCTGTTACCTCAATTTCTAATAACGTACCTGTATTCGGCCCATATACAGCAAGCCCGTTCACAAGACCGATTCTCGGAATTGGATAAATACGTTTTTCGTACTTTGGTGTAAGCTGACTAGAATGAACAACCCACTCAATATCTTCATCTTTAATGAAAGGTCGTTCTTCATTTATCGCCATACCAGCAGAAATTTGCACGAGATTAATTGCTTCTCGTCCATTTCTTGCATACATTCCAATCATTTCGATACCGTTCTCACCTACTTGCATCTCCACTTTGTCAGCTGCATTTTTCGCTACTTTTTGAATTTCTTCTGTATCTAACTCACGGAAGAACACTTCTAAACAACGCGACCTAATTGCAGGAGGAATTTCCTCTGGTGAACGCGTCGTTGCACCAACTAAGCGAAAATCTGCAGGTAAACCTTTTTGAAAAATATCATGTATATACGTTGGAATCATCGAATTTTCTTCACTATAGTACGCACTTTCCAAAAATACTTTCCGATCTTCTAACACCTTTAGCATTTTATTCATTTGAATTGGATGTAATTCACCAATCTCATCAATGAACAAAATACCACCATGCGCATCTGTTACAGCCCCTTTTTTCGGTTGCGGAATACCCGCTTGCCCCATTGCACCTGCTCCTTGATAAATCGGGTCATGCACTGAACCAATTAATGGATCCGCAATACCACGCTCATCAAACCTAGCTGTCGTTGCATCAAGTTCGATAAATGTTGCATTTGTACGAAATGGAGATTTCGGATTTCGTTTCGCTTCTTCTAATACAAGGCGTGCTGCCGCTGTCTTTCCGACACCTGGCGGACCGTATATGATCACATGTTGCGGATTAGGACCACAAAGAGCCGCTTTTAACGACTTAATCCCGTCTTCTTGCCCTACAATATCTATAAAGGATGTAGGACGTACCTTTTCTGCAAGTGGCTCTGTTAAAGAAACCTCACGCATTTTACGAAGCTGCTCTAATTCTTTTTTCGATTCTCGATCAATTGAAACTTTTTGTGTTCGCTGATTTCGAAGTAAGTGCCAAAAATACAATCCGACAATTACGCCAAAAACAAGTTGAACAAGTAAAAATATATTTGTCCAGCTCATAATTCATTTCCTCCCGCTATGTTTTACCTTTTAGTATTTCCTGGGAGGAATAGTGCTAAACATAAAGAAAAACAGCAATTATAAAAATTGCTGTTTCTTCTTCGCATTATGCAGATGTTTTTGTATCAAGTACAGTGCCGTCTTGTAACACCAATTTCGGCGGTTCATTATCAGCTACTGTTTCTTTCGTAAGAATACACTTCTCGATATCTTTGCGAGATGGCAGTTCGAACATTACATCAAGCATCAAGCCTTCAATAATAGAACGAAGTCCACGAGCACCTGTTTTACGTTCAATTGCTTTTTTCGCAATCTCAACTAGTGCACCTTCTTCAAACTCTAACTCAACATCGTCAAGCTCCAATAGTTTTTGGAATTGCTTAACAAGTGCATTTTTCGGTTTAGTTAAAATATCTACAAGAGCATCTTCATCAAGCGGCTCTAGGTTCGCAATAACTGGAAGACGACCGATAAACTCCGGAATTAAACCGAATCTTAAAAGATCCTCTGGTAAAACGTGAGATAAAACATGCTTCTCAGTTACATCAGCATTTTTCTTCTCAGCACCAAATCCAATTACTTTCTCACCAAGGCGACGTTTAATAATAGGCTCGATGCCATCAAACGCTCCACCACAAATGAATAGGATGTTCGTTGTATCAATTTGAATAAACTCTTGATGCGGGTGCTTACGACCACCTTGAGGTGGAACGCTTGCTACAGTACCTTCTAAAATTTTCAGAAGTGCCTGCTGTACGCCTTCACCAGATACATCACGTGTAATCGATGGATTTTCGGACTTACGTGCCACTTTATCAATCTCATCAATATAAATGATTCCTTTTTCCGCTTTCTCTACATCATAATCAGCTGCTTGGATTAATTTTAGTAAGATGTTTTCTACATCTTCCCCTACATATCCAGCTTCCGTTAAAGATGTTGCGTCCGCGATCGCAAATGGAACATTTAAAATACGCGCTAATGTTTGTGCCAATAATGTTTTACCACTACCAGTTGGCCCAATAAGTGAAATATTACTCTTCGCCAATTCTACATCATCAATTTTGCTGTTAGAATTAATGCGTTTGTAATGGTTATATACCGCTACCGCTAGAGCTTTTTTCGCGTTATCTTGTCCGATGACATACTCATCTAAGATTTCACGAATTTCTACCGGTTTCGGTACATCTTTGAATTCTACTTCTTCGTCCTTCGCAAGCTCCTCTTGTACAATTTCAGTACAAAGCTCGATACACTCGTCACAAATGTAAACACCTGGACCTGCAACTAGCTTTCGAACTTGCGTTTGTGTTTTACCACAGAAAGAACATTTTAATTGACCTTTTTCATCATTAAATTTAAACATATTTTCACACCCCTTACAAAGTGCTAACCTCTTGCCTTCGTATGTACACGATAAATGTATCGTATGTAAATACATATTATGTCACTACGTGGCGAGAAATACAAATAATATGACTAGTTATGTACAAACAAAAAAATTTTAAAACTTTTGAAATATGTATATTCGACTTACAAAGGAACTTTTCCTTCTTCATCGAAAAGTTTTATAAATATATTTCTATATTTATAAAACAAGGCACGATTAAAATCGCGCCTTGTTATTTTATTATGCAGCGTTGTCTACTAAGAAGTCTACAGCTTTACGCACTTTAAGATCTTCAGATAAAGCGTCTACGCTTCCAAGAGCTTGCTTGATAGCGTCTACTGGCATACCGTACATTTCAGCCATTTTTTCAACTTCTGCAGTTACTTCTTCTTCAGTAACTTCGATGTTTTCAGCTTCAATGATTGCTTCAAGAACAAGATTGATTCTTACACGTTTTTGTGCATCCTCTTTCATTTGCTCTTTTAATTTGTCAGCGTCAGTACCTGTGAATTGGTAGTAAAGCTCAAGGTTCATACCTTGTTGGCTTAAACGTTGCTCGAATTCACGAACCATACGATCTAACTCAGTGTCGATCATAGCTTCTGGAATGTCGATTTCAGCGTTAGCAGCAGCTAATTCTACTACTTCGTCACGTACTTTGTGCTCAGCTTCGTGCTTTTTGCCTTCTTCTAAGTTTGTACGAAGTTTTGTTTTTAATTCATCAAGAGTTGCAACTTCTTCGTCAGCATCTTTAGCGAACTCGTCGTTTAACTCAGGAAGTTCTTTTGTTTTGATTTCGTGAATTGTTACTTTGAACGTTGCTGGTTTACCAGCTAATTCAGCAGCATGGTACTCTTCTGGGAATGATACTTCAACTTCTTTAGAATCACCAGATTTAAGACCAATTACTTGCTCTTCGAAACCTGGGATGAAAGTACCAGAACCGATTGCAAGAGAATAGTTTTCGCCTTTTCCACCTTCAAATGCTTCGCCATCAACGAAACCTTCGAAGTCGATTACAGCTGTATCACCATCTGCAACAGTTCCTTCTTCTTTAACAACTAGTTCAGCTTGACGCTCTTGTAAAGCTTTTACTTCGTTCTCTACATCCTCGTCAGTTACAGTTGTTTCAACTTTTTCTACTGCTAAACCTTTGTAATCACCTAATTTAACTTCAGGTTTTACAGTAACTTTTGCAGTGAAAATTAAGTTTTGGCCTTTTTCGAATTTCTCGATGTCAATCTCAGGATGAGCAACTGGGAAGATACCAGCTTCATCGATTGCTTCACCGTATGCTTTTGGTAAGATGATATCTAAAGCATCTTGGTATAAAGATTCAATACCAAAGCGTTGTTCGAATAATGGACGAGGCATTTTTCCTTTACGGAAACCTGGTACATTAATTGTTTTTACTACTTTTTTGAATGCAGCGTCGATAGAGTTATTTACTTCTTTAGCATCAACTTCGATTGTTAAAACGCCAACGTTACCTTCTAATTTTTCCCATTTTGTAGACATTTATTCTTTCCCTCCAACTATAATAATGTATGCACATACCTCTATAGATTAAGATTTTTATTATCTCTTTTTTGAAATAACAAATGTACAAATAATCCTCTAGCAAAAGCTTTCAGATACAATGTTCCAATCTACTAATTGCCTAAAAGACAACTACGGTATATTTTGTTCGAGACTAATATGAAACATATTAAGTAAGAGAATTATACTCCTCTTCTCTTACAAACAGGCAGATTTCTGCCTTTTGCAACCCTTACATTATAACATAGAATGTGCTCGTTTCAATAACTGAACGATTCTTTTTCATAATTATACGGGCAAATACCCTTCTCTTTCAATGCGCAGTAACCATTGATAGGCAATATGAAATTCCTCAAACTCAATATTGTATGCTGTCATAAGTTCTTCTTCATCAATAGCTAATCCGAAACGCTTTCTTCCAATTCTCTCTAAGACGGCAGCCCAAATTTCTACTTTGTCCATTAATAGAGGGAATGGGAAAATGCTAATTTGTAATTCTTTCCAGTATGTAACCATCGCATCAAATATATCTGGATAATTTTGCTCTAATCGGTTTGAGAATTTATGTATAATTTTATCGGATTGCTCCTCATTATGACCCGCAAACGCTGGAATCAGCTTTATCGTATTCCCAAACTTCTCTACTTCTATCTCTTCTTCTATTTGATTTTCTACCATTTTATACAAAATAGAAGTTTTTAAATAAGGGTGCTGATCTTCGTCTATTAAAAATTTCTTTAAAGTAGGAAGTGCGAGATCCAGGTCTTTTAACGAAAGTTTCTGGATCACTCTTAGCTTTTGACCAAAGTTTTCTCCAAAAAGCCCCTCGGTAAATTCTTCTAATTCAAAATTCGAATCCACTAGCGGTATATCTTCTTCATTCAGCATCCCTTGCGCAAACAAAGCAAGCTGCGCCAATTTTTCCTTTTGCTCAGGAATTATATCTTTCGTTTGCAAAACGTCCTCAACAGTTTCGATGACACCTTCATAATCATTTGTTTGAACTAAAATAGTTACATACGTTTCAAGAATATCACCAAATAATACAGCTCCTGTTTCAAGCAACTGCTCACATTTTTCTTTCGCTTCTTCCATACGTTTTAATTCTAGCAAACAAATAACTGAAGCTAATTCTGTTTGTTCCGTTTCTGCATTATACTGACGTAATATTTCAAAGCAGCGCAATGCATCTTCGAATTCCCGCTCTTTCAACGCTAAAAAACCTTTATCAATATAGCGTTCTGATAGTTGCGGAAACAATACGACCGTATTTTCTTTTTTATCCATACGTCCGCCTCTTTTTCTAGATTTTAATGATCTTCAAAGTAAATATATCAAATGCGTAATGAGAACACAACATTCCAAAATTATTTATTTGAAATATAGGAATATTCTATTTTCGTAACAAAAAAGCAACAAACTTTTAAATGAAATTCATTTTTCACAAACAAAAACCCTCAGCAACAGAAGCAGAGGATTCATCATTAATGGAAAGCTTTTATAATTGTGGGGTATATAACAAGGGTAATAATTTGGAGAAAAATAATTGCCATAACAATCATGCTAAAATAGAAGATCGGTTTACTTCGCTTCATTAAAAACATAATAATAAGCATCGTACAAGCAAACAAACTTAAAAAGAACAAACTTGTTGTCGAACTAAGTATACCACTCGGGACAAAGAACAATAAAACTACACTACAAGTACCTATAATTCCAAATAACCATTCCATTCATTCACTCATTCTCTTTCCCTCTCATGGCAGTTTTTTCTACGCTACTAAATGTTTTACAACATCAATTACATATGTTAACTTTTCATACGCCACAAACCCAAAAGCTACTGTTAAACCCGTTACGATTAATCCCTTCATCATCTCTTCCTCCTCATTTATCGTTGTTATCTTCATTATATAGGATTAGTAATTCGTTACCATCGAACTTCCTTACACTTACCTTACAGAGTTGTAAGATTTCAAAAATAAGTTTAAAATCATGTTAATATATTTTTGTACAATTAAGAATTTAATTTATAAGGGGGATTATATATGTTCAAAAAAATGGCTGCTGATGTTTTAGGATTAAGCGATGTAGGTTCTGTCATTACACCAAAAGATTATGATAAGGTTGATGCTGATGATTACGTGATGCATGAAGATGGGGAGAAAATTTACTTTCTTATTAAATCAAAATCCGATGAATATTGTTTCACAAACAAAGGATTAATTCATCTAGATGGTACAAGTGCCACAAGCAAAAAACGTACACTACGCCGATATAGCTATAGTAAATATCAAATTAAAAACGTCGCACTCGAAACTGCAGGCACAATTGATTTAGATGTAGAAATTAAATTTCATATGGGAGATGAGCATTACTCAATTGATGTTCATAAAAAACATATTGAAGAATTAAAAGATTTATATAAGGCTCTTCTTAAAATCGAAGAAATTTCATACGACAACGACATTACATTGCAGTATGCGCATAAAAGTTTAGATATGGCCTCTAACACTTTTAGCCGCATTACAAATGCACAAGTGAATTTAGCAGAACAATTTAAAGAGATGAATGAGATCGCCTTTAACTGGCTCGTTGATACGAAAAAGCAATATAACGTGAAAGATTACGGTTTTGTCTTTGAAAAATTTATTAATAACTAATTTAAAACAAACAAAAAACCTTGTTATCAAAAGATAACAAGGTTTTGTTAGCGTCCCAGGAGAGATTCGAACTCCCGACCGTACGCTTAGAAGGCGTATGCTCTATCCGGCTGAGCTACTGGGACATGGAGCGGGTGAAGAGAATCGAACTCTCGACCAGAGCTTGGAAGGCTCTTGTTTTACCACTAAACTACACCCGCATATGTTATTTTATTTTTCTTCGTTAGCGCCGTTGCCCTATCGACAATATTTATTATATTCATAACCACTTATAAAGTCAACACTTTTTTAAAAGAGGATAATTTTTCTTATCCTCTTTTAAAAATTGCTTGTTCCACCAGCTGTCCGTCTAATGTTTCAAAACGAACTTCTATATGATTTTCATCCATTTCTAATAAAGCGAAAGTTTTTTCCACACGAGAGCGCGGGAGCAAAATACTTCCTGGATTAATAAATAAAATCCCATCAATTAATTCTGCCCCTAATACATGAGAATGTCCAAAGCATGCTACTTGCGCTCCTACTTCTTCTGCATGATACGCTAACGTTTGTAACGTCATTTTCACATTATGACGATGACCGTGTACAACTAAGAAACGAATTCCATCTACATCAGTTACAATTTCATCTTGAAAGTTAGCATAATCACAATTCCCTTTTACAACATGGAAACCTTGCAGCTCTTCGTGAGCAGGCGTTAGCTCTGAATCACCACAATGAATCATGACATCTACTTTCCCTTCGTACTTCTCTTTTAACTGCTGTAATTCCTTCACAGAGCTATGACTATCGCTTACGATTAAAGCTTTCATCAATCTCTCTCCCTTATTCTTCTAAAAACCATTCTGGGATTTTTCCTTCTAATTTACGAAGAGCACGCCCGCGGTGACTAATCGTATTTTTCTCATCTGAGCTTAGCTCCGCCATCGCTTTTTTATATTCTTCTACATAAAAAATCGGATCGTATCCGAAACCATTTTCCCCGCGGCGCTGTTCTAAGATTTTCCCTTCGCACGTTCCGTTTACAATAACCGGCTCTTTATCAGCTTCAGGGAAAGCAACTGCTAGCGCACAGTAAAAACGAGCTGTACGTTTTTCTAAATCGACGTCAGTTAACCCTTGTAACACTTTATCTATATTCGCCTGATCATCTTTCGGCTCTCCAGCAAAACGAGCTGAATATACACCTGGCTTCCCGTTTAAGGCATCTACAATAAGACCAGAGTCATCCGCAATTACGATGGAATTCAACTGTCTACTAAGACTGTCCGCTTTTAAAATTGCGTTTTCTTCAAATGTTTCACCAGTTTCTTCGACTTCTTCAATATGAGGAAAATCGTGTAAAGATTTCACTTCTAAGTCAAATCTCTCAAATAACTCGGCAAACTCACGTACTTTCCCAAGATTTTTCGTCGCTACAACAACTTGCTTCATATTTTCCACCTCTACTCTATATGAGATACGATGTCACCTAATGCTTCTTTTTGCTTTTCAACAAGTTGGAAAATCCCTTGTTCAGCAGCATCAAGTAATTCATTTAATTCAGCTCTGCTAAACGTCGCTTCTTCTCCAGTTCCTTGTACTTCAACAAACTGACCTTTTCCAGTCATAATAACGTTCATATCAACGTCTGCTTTAGAATCTTCAGCATAATTTAAATCTAAAACGACACCTTGTTCTTCAACAACACCTACTGACGTTGCCGCTAAATAATCTTTCACCGGAATTTTAGATACTTTGTCTGCTTGCAATAATTTTTCAAAAGCTAATACCATCGCTACATAAGCACCTGTAATAGAAGCTGTTCTCGTTCCGCCATCCGCTTGAATTACATCACAGTCAATCCAAACCGTTCTTTCGCCAAGCGCTTCTAAATCAACAACCGCACGCAATGCTCGTCCAATTAAACGCTGGATCTCCATTGTGCGCCCTGTTACTTTCCCTTTACTTGACTCCCTGATTGTACGTTGCTCTGTCGCACGTGGAATCATTGAGTACTCTGCTGTTACCCAGCCTTTTCCTTCTCCACGCATAAACGGCGGTACACGCTCTTCAATTGTCGCTGAACAAATTACCTTTGTATCCCCAACTTCAATTAGCACCGATCCCTCTGGATGTTTTAAATAATTTGTATGAATATGTATATGGCGTAGCTCTGCTTGTCCTCTACCATCTACTCGCATAAAAATAACCCCCTCATAAATACTCTTATTAGTATAGCCAAATTTAAATGTACGATATGTATAACAATAAAAGAAGGGGAACTCAAAAAGCAATTCCCCTTTCTTACATAAGTATATCAAATTATTCACGATTAAAAACTACCTGTATTTACGTTTTGTGGACGATTGACAGGTTTTATTAACTTTTCACCTTTCTCGTCCGTAAGGTTCGCTTTCCCATTCACTTCAATAGAAACATTTTTCACACCTTGTTTTTCCGTTAAAGATAAGACCAACGATTTCAATACGTAATTTGAAATCATACTTTTGTCTTGGTTCACAAATATATTTTCATTAAAGTTTAATGTAATATTTCCGTTCTCCACTTTCGGATTCGTAATAAGCTTAACTCCCGGATTAAAATCATTTAGTAACGAACCGTGAATCGGACCTTTTACAAGCTCATTCACAATTGCCGAGTAATCATTTTCTTTTCCTTCTGCAACGCGTCTTGTTACCGGTACGTAATATTGCTGCTTATTATTATTTTGCGCCATATAGTAAAGTGTAACCGGTTTTGTATTCGTTACATCTGCTACTTGTTCATCATCAAAGTTAATTCCATTCGCACGACTTACACCTTCACCAAGCGGTGTACCCGCAACAGGCATCTTCGCTAACTTTTCACCATTTATTTGGAACTGCACTTGTTTTATTTCTGTAAATTGAGTCAAAGTCCACGCTACTGATTCAATAATTTGACGCTCTTCTTCTTTTGAATAATTTTTCATTTCTTTAGAGAAATCAATTACTGCTGTCCCGCCCTTTTTCAAATTTAAGGTCATCGTCGTATTCGCTGGAAGGACTGCTCGAAATCCATTCGGCAATAAATTTGTGACTGGTCCATCTTTCACAAGATACTCTAACGTTTGCTGTACAACTTCATTTGCTTTCGGAGTAGGCATTGCAATAGTTTGCGGTACGACATATCCATTTTTATCAACGAGGTATAACTCTCTATTTACTGTTTGCCCTTGTTTATCTTTTTTAGCTGTTTCTTTCTTTTCACCTTCTGTATACGTAACTTTTTTTGGCGGATCAATTTGTTCTGTCGCTTTCTCTTGATTTAACAAGCCACACCCTGATAATAAAATCGCACTCACAGTAGCACCAACAACCCATTTAAAAGTGGATTTAGGCATGCCATTCCCCCCTAAAATCTAAGTTTGTACTATTATGTATACGAGCTGTTTCATATTTTAGAACAAGCTATAGCCACTTACACAGAAAAAACCCCTGATTTCTCAGGAGTTCTCTTATATGAGTCTACTATTATTCTGTTTCTAAATTAATATGCTTCACATTTTCAATCGGCTGACCGAACCACTTTGATGCAATTTCTTTAAACAGACCTATTTTACCAGTCGTTAAGAAGAGGTGATCACTTTGTTCTTCTCCCTCATTTAACATCTTACTATGGTATAAAATCGTGCTTACCTCACGCGCTGTTTCATCACCCGAACTAATTAATTGTACTTGATCCCCCATTACCTTTTTAATAACAGGACCTAGAATCGGATAATGTGTACACCCTAAAATAAGTGTATCAATGTCAGTACTTTTCAACGGTTGCAATGTTTCTCTTACAACTTCATACGCCATTTCACTTTCGAAATTCCCACTCTCTACAAGCTCAACGAAAGGTGGACAAGCTAAACTTTCTACCATAACACGGTTATTAATAGACTTTAGCGCCTCTTCATAGGCACCACTTTTTACTGTTCCAATCGTTCCAATAATCCCAACATGATACGTATTTGTCACTTTTAAAGCTGTACGTGATCCTGGATGAATAACTCCAACTACTGGAATTGGTAATTGTTTCTGCATTTCTTCTAATACAACCGCAGTTGCTGTATTACACGCAATAACTAACATTTTGATATTTAAATCTAATAAATGCTCCGTCATTTCCCACGTAAATTGACGCACTTCTTCACGAGAACGCGGACCATAAGGGCAACGTGCTGTATCTCCTAAATATATAATACGCTCTTTCGGCAACTGACGAATTAATTCCTTCGCTACTGTTAAACCGCCCACTCCTGAATCAATAACACCGATCGCTCTATTCAACTTAATCACCCGTTTTCTCATTCATCATCTTATTTTATCCCGCGTTAACGGGCAGTAAAACTCCCACCTCAAAATTCGGCTGCAGCAAAGAAGTTCGGCGGGAGATCCACTGCCCGTAAACGCCCGATTGGTGAAGGCTAATAATCAGCGGGGGATGAACAAAACCCCCACTGATTAAAGTTTCACTTTATGTTTATCAGTATATTTTACACACTTTAAGTTCGCTAACTTAAAATGCCCCTGTATAAAATTTTTCATTTGTACCTGTATAGACCAGGACCTTTTTTTATTTTGCTCCTTTTTTTCATAATTTGCAAGACAGAAAAACAACCGACCTTCTATATGAAAGTCGGTTTCTTCTATATAAAATGCTCATTCAAAATAAAACTCCCGCTACCTTTATTAATAGCGGGAGTTTTATTTCTATAATTTATTCATAGCTCTTTTTATAGCCTTACCTATTTCCGCACTAGACTGCGGATTCTGTCCTGTAATCAAACGTCCATCTACAATTTCCCCAGCTTAAAATCACTTAGTAATTAACGCTTTCAATTCTTCAGGTGTTAAAAAGGAACCATTCATGCTTTTTCTATGGAGCATCGCATGGCAATTAGGACAAACTGGAATCAAATCATTCACATAATCCACCTCATACTCATTTCCTATTTCACTAAGTGGTATTTTATGATGAACATGAATGAACCCTTTCCCTAAAGCACCATATTGCTTTTCAAAATCCATATTACAAACATGACAATAACAACCATGGTGTTCAATACATTTCCTTCTTGCTACAGCACTACGTTCGTACTGATTAACGATTACTGTTTTTCGATGTCCTTCCACAATAGATAATTGTTCTGGCACTTCATCCGGATAAACTGATTTTGAACAATCTTCATTAAAGCACTGTTCAATATAGCTTAGTAAATCAACTTTTGACTCTAATTTCATTGGACCTTGAATATTACCTAACAATCCGTTTTCCCTTAACTTTTCAAAAGCTAAATCATCAGACTCAATCTGTTGCTGTAAACACAAGCGCATAAATCTTTTTGTTTTTGCCTTTTGATAATCTTCTTTATCCACCCAAAATCCATCATCATCGTTAACGTTTTCCCATGATATATTTACATCTTCCACAATACATTTAAACTTTATTTTCCCTATAAATGCCGAACAATAAATGTAAATAACATCCCCGATTTCGTGATTTGCACTTTGGCTCCAATCAATATAATCATATTGATTAAAAGCACTTACTACATCATATTTTTTCGGGTTTGCTGAAATTATCCACTTCATATCCTTGACCTCTTTTTATATTAACTATAACAAATAATAGTCAAGTTTGACTGATTTTTGATATAAACCACATCAAGACATTCAACCATCACTTCGGTTCTTCGAATATGTATGTTATATCAATCGTTCCTTTTATATATGAGACATTATTATCATTCATATAGAGCATGAAACAAACAGAAAAACAGCCGACCTTTTGTATAAAAGTCGGCTGCTTTCTTATAGTTCGAGCTCTCCCATGCGAAGAAGCTCAACAACTGCTTGTGAACGTCCTTTAACCCCTAGCTTTTGCATTGCGTTTGAGATGTGGTTGCGTACTGTTTTTTCACTTATAAAAAGTTCACCTGCAATTTCCTTCGTCGTTTTATCTTGAACGAGTAATTCAAATACTTCTCTTTCTCTCTTTGTGAGTAACGGTTTAGATTGATACGCTTTTTCCTTCAACTGGTATAACCCTCCTTGCTTAAGCCAGAGCTGTATATGTGTAAGTTGGGTGTTTATTTAGTCAAGATATTGTATGAACGAAATGTGCAGGTGGTGAATGAAAATGGGCTTTATTTCTTATGTTATTTTAGACTTTTATACAGTGCGCACACTCTTTTTATCCACTTATTTTCCAGTACGCCATATTTGTTCCAGCAATATACTTACAACAGTACCTACAAACAAACCATTACCAAATATATATTGCATAACAGAAGGCAATGATTGAAGTGCTCCAGACGGTAAAAACATAATGCCGCAGCCAAACAATACCGCAACTCCTAAGATCGTTACATTCCGTTCGCTAAGTGGCACTTGTTTTATATTATGAAATCCAATCCCAATAAGCTGCACGAACGAGGCCATTAATACCGCAGATGCGACCGCGGATGGCAGAGAGGCTAAGTAGCGGATAATACTTGGAAATAGCGACATAACGACTAATAGTACACATGCAAATAAGAATGAACGCATGTACTTTTGATTTGTTAAACGTATGAAACCTGCCGTTGCTGGTAATGGAACGACACCTACAGTTGAAAATACGGAGGAAATTATATGCGAAATCCCTCCGATCCACGTACCATCCTTCAACTGTTTTTGTTCAATAGCCGCTTTATGAATGGTAGCTTGATTAATCGCTATAATAGCTGCCACTGTATTTGAAACTAAAATACATACCATAACGAAACTTGATACAGCCATACCTGTATTCCATTTTGGAAGTCCCCAAGCAAATATATGTGGAAGTTGCACAAAATGAGTTACTTGAGATGGAATCGTCACTTTTCCTGCAATCAAAAAAATAATCCACCCACTAATTAGTCCTATTAAAACCGCATAACTTTTAACAAAACCTTTTCCAAAATTGGAGAGTATGACCACGAACAAAAAGATGCCAAAAGCGATCAACGCTGTAAATCCATCGATTTGAGAAACAGTAGCTGTAATTCCTAACATCCCTTTTAAAAACACACCACTTAATTGCAAACATAATAGAAGCAAGAAAGTCCCTGTAACGAGCGGCGTAAATAAAAATAAAATACGTTCTATAAAACCAGTTAGCCCTAATCCTATTAAAATAACTCCGGCAACCATCATCCCTAATTCTAAAATTTGCAACGTACTATGTAATTGATCTTGCCCTACAGTTGCATAAGCTAGTACGGTAAATACACCAACCCAAGATCCAGCTGGTCCATCAGCAATCGGAAGTTTATGTCCAATCCATCCTTGTAAAAAAGAAGATATACCAACTACGAAAAACGTACGCTGCATTAAATAAAATACTTCTTCCGTCGTAAGATGAAATAATCCGCCAACGACAATTGGTAGCGCGATTGAGTTTGCTAATAAAAAAATAAACCATTGCAAAGTTCCCATAATATGATTTTGATTATGTTGATTGTCCAAACTTTTCATCCCTTCTAGCTTCCTTATAAGGAAATATAGTGCTTCCCTGCTTCTACTGAATAAAAAAGAAGAGTTCTATTTTTACAATTAGAACCCTTCTCAAAACCTCTAAACGATTCTTCTATACGAGATTATCTAATTTCACTTGATTTAAATCCCCTGCAACAACATTTCCTTTATACATAACTACACTCTTCTCTGTTTGACGCGCTACCGCTTCAGCGGCGCATGTTGCATTCGTTAAAACAAAACTTGCCTCATCCCCTACATTCGGCCATACTCGTTTCCCTTCATTATTTAACGTTTCTTTCCCTCTAGTAATAAAACGAAGAGCTTTCCCTAAAGACCTTTCATCACTCCAACCAAATCGTTCTGCCAATCGATTTGCCTTTTGAAGCATATCACCTGTGCCGAACGGAGACCAATGATCTGTAATACTATCATTTCCTAATGAAACTTTAACACCTTTTTTATCTAGTAACGGAATTGGGATTACTTGTTTACCGATTGGAACGGTTGAAGTGATATCAATCTTTAATGCTGCTAGTCTTTCTGCCACTTCTTCAGCTTCTTTATCAGTAACACCACCAAGTCCAAGCGCATGACTAATTGTTACACGACCTTGCCATCCTGCTTCTTCCGTTAGACTTGCCAATCTCTTCATTGTAAACGTTCCAAGATTATTCGCATCGTGCAAATGAATATCAACATCCGCATTAAACTCTACCGCAATGTCCATAATCGTATGTAATGATTTTTCAATATCATTATCTACTGTAGCTGGGTCCACTCCGCCAACTAATTGTGCGCCCATACGCATCGCATCCTTCACAAGTTGCATAGAATTACTGCGCAATAATCCATGTTGCGGAAAAGCAACTATTCTACCAGACAACCGATCTTTATATGTTTCTAAAGCCGCTAACGTCTCCTCTAAATTACGAAGTCCAATAACCGGATCCACATTACAATGCGTTCTAATATTTGTTGCGCCATTTCGAAGCAATAACTCTAGCATATTTTCCGCCCTGTCTTGAGCAGTTGCTAATTGCTTTGGTAAAATCGTTTTTTCTTCGTTAAAACGTGTAAAAATATTTTCTGCTGGCATACAAGCTTTCCAAGGCCCACTATAATATGTTTTATCAATATGAATATGCATCTCTTCAAAAGCTGGTAAAACTAATAAACGATTAGCATCAAAAGTTAACGTTCCTTCCTCTTGGGCGATTCCCGATATAATTCTTTTAATTCTTCCATCTTCAATAAGAAGACTGCATATCTCAGTTTCCGTTTGTGAAATTTTCGCTTCTTCATATGTATAACCTGTTTCAAGCTTTACATTAGTCAACCAATACAATGTCATTACTATTTCCCCACCTTATAATAGAAAATACGTCACACCCTCATTTTCATTTTAATACCGACTGAAAATTAAGACAATTAATACACTATATTGTTCCTTCACAAAAAAATGTAATATAACCTAATGGTCTTCTCATAAATTTCCATATAGAATAAAAGTACACTGTATCACTCATACATAACAGCGGTGATATGAAAAGGAGAGGATCATTATATGTCGAAGAAATTATGCAAATCCGAAACTGACAAAATGTTATTTGGTATATGCGGTGGTTTAGGAGAATATTTTGATATTAGTTCTACTCTCATTCGTATTATTTGGGTCATTGCTATTTTATGTTTTGGAACGGGTTTTTTAGTTTATCTCATTTGTTTATTACTCATGCCACGTTCTTACTAATATTATCCTGATTAGCAATACTCTTTTCACTATACTTAAGCAGAACATACAAATTGAAAAAACGCCTATAGAATCTTTTTCTATAGGCGTTTTTTCATGAAGAATATTTCATCGTTAAATGTAATACCGCCACTTCATCCTCTTCATTTTTATAACTATGTTTCTTATTCGCTTCAAATTGAATGGAATCAAACTCATTTAGCACGTACACATCGTTCTCCACTTGAATAGAAACTTTCCCTTTCATTACTGTTACAAGCTCAATTGCTCCTTCATGATGAGCTTCAGGTTCATATATACTATTCGCTCTTAAACAAGCTCGGTGCATTTCCATCCCCGTTTCTTTCGTGTAACGGAACATCGTTTCTAAGTGCCACGCTTGTCCTACATCTACTGCAAAGCCTTCTCCGCAGCGCGCAACAGCTACAGGCTCTCCAACAACCATCAATCTCGATAAAGGGATTGATAACCCTTTCGTAATTTTCCAAATGACAGCTAATGTTGGATTCGTTTCACCTCTTTCGATCTTTCCTAGCGTTAATTTACTAACACCTGTCTTTTGGGCTAAATCTTCTAAACTTAATTTTTGTTCATTTCGAATTTGTCTTAATAACTGACCTACTTGCTGAATTACTTCTTTTGTTTGCATATCTTCATTTTCTTTCATATATAAAAACCACCTTAAAATATAAAATAGTTTACTTTTATTCAATTTAAGTATATTATACTATACATAAATACTCAATCCCGAAAGGAGTACCATACTTCATGCGCGCAATACTACTAGGTCTTTTATCATCGGCCTTTTTTTCTGCAACCTTTATTATTAACAGAGCAATGAATGTATCTGGAACAAGCTGGGCTTGGACTGCTTCCTTCCGTTTTCTATTTGCTCTCCCTATTTTATTCCTTATCGTTTTATTTCGCAAAAACTTAGGAGTTTTATGGGAAGAATTAAAAAAACATCCATTTGTATGGATCGGGTGGGGCTCGGTCGCTGGCATCGGCTTCTATTCTTTATTAAGTTTCGCAGCTGTTTTTTCTCCAGCTTGGCTCGTTGCTGGAACTTGGCAAGTTACGATATTAGCAGGTTTACTTTTATCACCATTATTTTTCGTTAAAATAGAAACGAAATCAGGTACAAAACTTGTACGTGGAAAAATTCCACTTCGCAGTTTATATGTAGCATTATTTATTTTACTTGGTGTAATTTGTATGCAAGCGACTGCAGCAGGTCATATTACAATGACTCAGTTCATCTCGGGATTTTTACCTGTCGTATTAGCAGCTTTCTTATATCCGTTCGGTAACCGAAAAATGATGGAACTTGTTGGCGGGCGTCTTGATACATTCCAACGTGTATTAGGAATGGCAATCGGAAGTCTCCCTATTACAATTCTACTTGCTATATATGGATTTTCCACTACTGGTATTCCATCGTCAAGTCAAATGCTTCAAGGATTTTTGTTAGCATTATGTTCCGGAGTTATTGCGACGATGACATTTTTCTTTGCTACCGACTTAGCAAAAGACAATCTTGCTTTACTTGGAGCTGTTGAAGCAACACAAGCTGGAACGATGGTCTTTACTGTGCTTGGTGAGATTATTTTCTTAAATGGTTCATTCCCTAGCGGTCTGTCACTGATTGGGATGATTATTATAATGTTAGGAATGATCGTAAATAGTGTTTTAAACCGCTCTGTTCCAGTCATTAAACAAAAAAAATCAGCATAAAAATAGATATGGTTCTTCTTCATAGAACCATATCTATTTTTATTGTCTCCCTATTTCGCCTTATCAGAATAGTATTTCATTGGCTATTTATACTAAAACCTATGTTATAATACGTTTCATGTGCATTATTAGGAGGTAAATTATGTTAAAAAAAGCAATTGCTGAATTTATTGGTACATTTGTACTTGTATTATTCGGAACTGGAGTAGCTGTCATTGGCGGCGGAATTGAAGGAATTGGAACATTAGGTGTCGCTATGGCTTTCGGATTATCTATCGTGGCTATGGCATATAGCATTGGAACAATTTCTGGATGTCATATTAACCCAGCGGTATCAATCGCTATGTTCATTAACAAAAGAATGAACGCTATGGAACTTAGCTATTATTTATTAGCTCAAATTTTAGGTGGTTTATTAGGAACTGCAACGCTAGTAACAATTTTACGATCTGCTAAATTACCTTTAGATAATTTAGGACAAAATAGTTTTGGAACTCTTGGTTTATCTGGAGCATTTTTAGTTGAATTCATTTTAACTTTCGTATTTGTTTTAGTTATCGTTGCTGTAACAGGTAAAAAGGGAAGTTCTTCTTTAGCTGGATTAGTAATTGGTTTCACATTAGTATTAATTCACTTATTAGGTATTCCGTTAACTGGAACATCTGTTAACCCAGCTCGTAGTATCGCACCAGCTCTATTCGCTGGCGGAGAAGCAATTTCTCAACTATGGGTGTTCATCGTTGCCCCAATTCTTGGTGGTATCGTAGCAGCTGTTGTAGGAAAGTTTATTTTAAATACTGAAAAATAGAATTTTCAATATTTCCGAATAAAAAAAGGCGAGCCCTCATCATGAGGAAGCTCGCTTTTTTATTCTTTAATTTTCGACTTTAAATTTGTAACTAACTGCTGCACCGTTACATTTGCAAGTACGTTTTCCATCGCTTCTTGCGATTGTATTAAAACAATCTCTAATACCGATTGAATATTAGCTCCTACTGGACATTCAATGTTGGGATTTTCATGGAAAGAAAATAGATGTCCTTCTTCTACAACTTCCACAGCTTTATATACATCAAGTAATGTAATTTCATCTAAATCACGAGCAAGTGTCGTACCACCTTTACCAGCTTGTACATCAACAAGTCCTGCTCTCTTCAACATTCCTGTAATGCGACGAATCACAACTGGATTTGTATTCACACTACCAGCAATCCATTCAGAGGTACAGCGAGAGTTTCGATCTATTGCAAGTAACGTTAACATATGAACACCTACTGTAAAACGACTACTAATTCCCATCTGCACACCCTCCTTTTTATTCATTCTATTAAAAGACGACTCTTGTTATTATATACTATTTTTAATTTATACATAAAGAAAAAGCATGATTCCACTATAAAATCATGCTTTTCTCCCATTATTGACGCTTTATAAATTTCGCTAAATCTTTAAACTTCACTTTGTCGGAGTAATTCATTACACCGTTTACGTAGATACGGCTTGTAAGCATATTGACGATAAAAATAGTTACCAATAAAATTACTAATGTTACACTAATTTCTACAGCTCCTGCTTCACCAGCCACAAGTCTTGAAAATGTAACCATCGGTGTAAAGAACGGAACATAAGAGCTAACTACAGCCAATGTACTATTTGGATCAAACAATGACTTAATACTAATAAAAAATGCTGCTATACCTAACATTGTAATTGGGAACGAAAGAGATTGCACATCCTCAATTTTTGATACAACAGCACCAACCGCCGCATATAACATTGCATATAGTAAGTAACCCGTAACAAAATATATAATGAACATACTAATTACTACAGCATCTAATTTAGAAAAGTCTAGTGTGAGTCCCATTAAAGCTGCGTTTTCTAAATCTACCCAACCTAATAAATATGGTACAAGAAAACCGCACGAAGCAATAACAAGTAATAGCAAAGCGCTAGAAACAATTGCTAAAATTTTGGCATGTAGCATTGTTAATGGTTTTACTTTCGGAAGCATTAACTCCATAACACGAGATGATTTTTCAGATGCTATCGTCATCCCAATTGAAGTTCCAAACACAATAATAAACATATATAAAGCGAACGAAAAAACATAGCCAATCCCAAATGAGGATGCATGATCCTTTACCGCCTCTTGCTTTAACGGAATTTCCATCTGTAATTGCTTTGCGACTTCTGCAGATACATTATTTTTTTCGATCATTACCGTCGTATATTGTTCTTTTAAATAACTCGCCATAAGTGTAGCCGTTGATTGGCTCGGAAAACCGCTGTACATATACGTCACTTCTGGAATATCGTTCTTTTCTGTAATACGGAATAGACCGTCTAAATCCCCATCTTCCACTTGCTTACGTAACTCATTAAATTTATCTTTATTTTCTACAGTTACTTTAGCAGAAGGAAGTAACTTTGTTAAATCACTTTCTTGTACTTTATAAGTATCGCTTTCGGTTACTACGACAAATTTATCTTTCCCTTTGTCGTTATCAGAAGTAAAATGTGTGAAAGCCATAATCCCAAACACAACCAAAAATAAAATCGCACTCGTAATTAATGATTTTTTAGATAAAAACGCTTCCCTAAAATAAAATGAAAATACATGATAAAATTTACGCATCTTTATTTCGCCCTCTCTACAAAGATTTCGTTCAACGTTGGCTCTAGCATTTTAAATTGTCGTAAGCTAATACCTTGTTCTTGCAATTGTTGCAAAATCTTTAGAGCTTCTGCATCGTCTTGTACTTTTACATAAAGAAGGCCTTGTTGTTTTTCATACGGGACATGTATAGCCTCTAATCCCTTTTCATTCTCTGCTATATCTTCAATCGTTAAATTACGAAAACCGTATTCTTTCTTAATATCACTTAACTGTCCTTCTACAACTGCTTCGCCTTTTTTCAAAATACATACATGTTGGCAAAACGCCTCTACTTGCTCCATACGGTGACTTGATAAAATAATTGTCTTTCCGCTCTGTACTTGTTCTCCAATAATACTAGCTAGCATTCCAGCATTAACTGGATCAAGTCCGCTAAATGGTTCATCCAAAATAAGGAGTTCTGGATCATGAAGAAGAGCAGCTATCAATTGAATTTTTTGCTGATTCCCTTTTGAAAGTTCTCCAGCCGTTTTAAATTTATATTTTGGAATTGCTAAGCGCTCTAACCAGTGATCAATTGCAAGATCGACTTCTTTTTTCGTCATTCCTTCTAATCTACCAAAATATCGCAACTGATCTATTACTCTACTTTTTGTATATAGTCCTCTTTCTTCTGGTAAATATCCAATTGTTACCCCGCTATGACCTAATGATTTTCCATCCCACGTAATAGAACCTTCATTTGGCGTTAATAAACCTAGTAACATTTTAATTGTCGTTGTTTTTCCTGCACCATTTCGGCCAAGTAACCCTAACACTTCACCTTTCGGTAACGAGATTTCCAAACCATTAACTGCTTTAGATTCTCCGAATATTTTTGTTAAGTTTTGAATTTGTAAACTCAATGTATAAAGCCTCCCCTTTAGTATCATTCGTACCCTCTGTTAAAGCCTATGATTGTTCAGAATGAAATATAGTACTATATTTCATTCTCTTATATGTATCACTACACCTAACCCATCATTTGTTTCATTTAGTTAAAATTGTAAATAAAAATCCTGTTTTTGTCAATTATAATTGTCATTACGACAATAAAACTTGTCAAAATAATTATTATTATTTAACTCATCTTTCTAATATAGGACAAACTACTACATATACAAAAGACAATATGCAAATGTTCATAAAAAAAATATCATATTTTAATATATAATATTAAATGATTTTCTAACATCGAGGAGGATACATATGAAGATGAAGAGGGGTATTACCACTTTATTATCTGTAGCCGTTCTTTCCACATCGCTTGTAGCATGTTCAGGAACAGCTGAGAAAACAGTGGCAAAAGAAGAGAAAGTACAATTAACAGACCAGCAATTAATGGCTGATTTATGGTATCAAACAGCTGGCGAAACGAAAGCACTATACTACCAAGGATACAATATTGGTCAATTGAAGCTTGATGCAGCTCTTGCAAAAGGGACAGGCAAAAAACCTGCTATCGTACTTGATTTAGATGAAACTGTTTTAGATAACAGTCCTCATCAAGCAATGAGTGTAAAAACAGGAAAAGGCTATCCTTATAAATGGGACGATTGGATTAATAAGGCTGAAGCTGAAGCTCTCCCAGGCGCTATTGATTTCTTAAAATACACAGAGTCTAAAGGTGTAGATATTTACTACATCTCAAATCGTAAAACGAATCAACTAGATGCAACAATTAAAAACCTTGAGCGCGTAGGGGCTCCTCAAGCGACGAAAGAACATATATTACTACAAGACCCGAAAGAAAAAGGAAAAGAAAAACGTCGTGAGCTTGTTTCGCAAACACATGACATCGTCCTATTCTTCGGTGACAACTTATCTGATTTCACTGGTTTTGATGGGAAATCTGTAAAAGATCGCAATGAAACAGTAGCAGAATCAAAAGCACAATTTGGTGAAAAATTCATCATTTTCCCTAATCCAATGTATGGTGACTGGGAAGGTGCTTTATACGATTATAATTTCAAAAAATCAGATGCAGAAAAAGACAAAATCCGTCATGAAAACTTAAAATCATTTGATGCAAAATAACAAAGAGGATGGCTTACGCCATCCTCTTTTATTGCATATTTCTTGTTAAAGGCAAGATAAACACTTCAACACGTCTATTTTTCGCTTTTCCTTCAGGCGTATCATTTGGTGCAATTGAATGATATTCTCCGTAACCAACTGCACTAAATTTTTCTGGTTGCAATTCTTTATTTTGGAGTAACACCTGCATAAAATTAACTGCACGCTGTGTACTTAACTCCCAGTTTGATGCAAACTGAGCATTTGCGATAGGAACTGTATCTGTATGACCCGACACTGTAATTTCACGAGGTGATGCCGACACAAGCAGGTTAGACATCTCTTTTGCAATCCCTAATGATTCCAACTTCACATCTGCTTTCCCTGAGTCAAATAATACATTTTCTAATATCGTCACCATTAATCCTTTTTCAGTTAAATCCGTTTTAAACGAAGAAGATAATTGCTTTTCCTCAATATACTTGTCAATACTTTGTTGTACTGCTTTTAATTCATTCATTTCTTGCTTTTTCACTTCAGCTTCAGCATCTTTTTTGATTTTCTCAGATTCCAAACCACTTGCCGATAGCTCTTTTTCTTCTTTTGGTTTTTGATCACTTAAAAACTCTTTATTTCCTGTTCCACCTGCTAGTTCACTTCGAAAAGCTACTGCCATCTGTTTAAATTTCGCAGCATCTATACTACTCATTGCAAATAAAACAATAAACAGCGCAAACAACAACGTTAGCATATCAGAATACGGGATTAACCAAGTTTCATCGATATGCTCGTCATGCTTTTTCCTTTTACTTCTTCTATTCTTCCTACTCCGCATTCTTTTCCGCTCCTTTTTCTAGCTTTTTACGCTCAGTTGCAGAAAGCGCACCTAAAATGCGGTTTTTCATAATAAATGGATATGTACCTTCTTGTAACATTAATAAACAATCAATAATTAAACGTTTCTTCTCTAATTCAGCAGCAGACTTTTGCTTTAATTTATTTGCAAATGGATGCCATAATACGTAACCTGAAAAAATACCGAAAATCGTTGCAATAAACGCACCTGAAATAGCATGTCCTAGCTTTTCAATATCAGTTAAATTTCCAAGTGCAGCTACAAGACCAATAACAGCACCTAAAACCCCTAATGTAGGTGCATATGTACCAGCTTGCGAAAAAATAGTAGCTCCTTTTGCATGTCTTTCTTCAATTGCTTCTAATTCGGCTTCTAAAATTTGTTCTAAGTCTTCTGCAGATACACCATCAATCACAAACTTCATACCACGCAAGAGAAATTCATCTTGAATTTTATCTAATTGTTGTTCTAAAGACAGAATACCGTATTTTCTACTCTCAGATGTCCAATGAACAAATAATTCTAGTAACTGTTCATAACTTAAATCTTTTTTATTTGAACCAAAAAGAACTTTAAATAATTTTGGAATCCTTTTTAGTTGATTCATTGGAAAGGCAATACATACTGCAGCAAATGTACCAACAAAAATAATTAATGCTGCTGCAGGATTAACTAAGGCCATTACGTCAGCGCCCTTGACGACCATTCCTACTACTACTGCCAACACTCCTAAAATGACTCCAATAATTGTTGCAAAATCCATTCCCATTCACTCCTAGTCTATACAAGAAGTCCTTTATTCTCCATAATCGTTACATCTCCTTATATGTATATATTACATAAAAAATGAATCACATGAAAGATAGGAAATGAATTATATAAAAAAAATACTACAATTTCACACATTTTCTGACATTTTCTTTGCATTTCTATTACGTTATGACTCTTATATTTCTTTTTCAATAAACTAGACTTATAATAAAAACGATACATATTTTATTAAGAAAGGACAGTGATTACAAGGTATCATGAAAAAGATAATACTTATTTCTGCCACTACTATTGTAATCGGTATCACATCTTTCGCTTACTTTGGTTCTAAATCACCACTGCAAAATGAGGCGAAAGCTGTCGAAAGTCAAAAACATAGTAACCATCCAAAAGAAGAGATTCCTGCTTTTCCAAAAGCTGATCATAATGCAAAGAAACTAGATGATAATTTTTCCGTTGTAACAAACCCAGATTCTGCTCTTGTATTAGTCAATAAACATCGTAAATTACCAGATGGGTACATTCCAGAAGATTTAACGAAACCGAACGTACCATTTACTAGTCCAAAAGATAAAGAGAAAACATTACTTCGCAAAGATGCTGCAGACGCTCTTGAAAAAATGTTCCAAGCAGCGAAAGAAGAAGGTTTAGAACTTACAGCAGTTTCAGGTTACCGTTCTTACAAACGCCAACAGTCATTACATAATACATATATTAAACGCCAAGGAAAAGCTGCGGCTGATTCGGTAAGTGCAATTCCTGGAACAAGCGAGCATCAAACTGGTCTAGCAATGGATATTAGCTCAAAATCTGCTAAATTCCAATTAGAACCAAGATTCGGAGAGACAGCAGAAGGAAAATGGGTTGCGGAACATGCCCATGAGTTCGGATTTGTCATTCGTTATTTAGAGGATAAAACAGAGACAACAGAGTATTCATACGAACCGTGGCACTTACGCTACGTTGGCAATCCATATGCCTCATACATATATAAGCACCACCTAACATTAGAAGAGGCAACGAAGGACAAAAAATAAGAGAGCGAATCGCTCTCTTATTTTTCTTTTATTCTATTATTGTAATAATTTCTTCCATTCCTCAGGCCACGGTTCGCCTCTTCCAGTTCTTTTCGATGCTTGGACCATCATACCGCGTCCAACTAAACAAACTTCCCCCTCTGCATTTTTGACCATATAGTGTAAATCTAAAGAGGAGTTCCCAACCGCTCCTGCCTTTACATATATTTTCAACTGCTCATCAAAATAAATTTGTTTAATAAAATTGCATTGTAAATCTGCAACAACGATCATCGTTTCTGAAGATTCATGTGTCCATTCTTGCATAAATCCAAGTTCTTTAAACAATGCGATACGAGCTTCTTCAAAATATGTAAAAGCAACGACATTATTTACATGTCCAAACATATCTACTTCACCAAAACGAACTTTGACAGGATTATAAAATGAAAAACCACTTTCCCATTGCTCAAAGTCTTCAATATAAGAAATTCTCTTCATCGTTCCCTCTCCTTTTCGCCCTTAAAATAAACAGAATAAACAGAAATATAAAGTTATAAATATTGCCTCTTCAACATGAAGAGGCAATATTTATTAATAGTTATTGTCGCTACCAAAGAAATCTTTGAACGATTGAATTGTTGTATCACGGTTTAATGCTGCAATTGAAGTTGTTAATGGAATACCTTTCGGACATGATTGCACACAGTTTTGAGAGTTACCACAGTTTGCAAGTCCTCCATCACCCATAATTGCACGCAAGCGATCTGCTTTATGCATTTCACCAGTTGGATGCGAGTTAAATAAACGCGCTTGTGAAAGCGGTGCTGGTCCAATAAAGTCAGACTTACTGTTTACGTTCGGACATGACTCTAAGCAAACGCCACATGTCATACATTTCGAAAGTTCATATGCCCATTGACGCTTTTTCTCTGGCATTCTTGGACCTGGTCCTAGGTCGTACGTACCGTCGATTGGAATCCAAGCTTTAACACGTTTTAACGCATTAAACATACGGCTACGGTCAACTTGTAAGTCACGTACAATCGGGAATGTCTTCATCGGCTTTAAGCGAATTGGTTGTTCTAACTGGTCAATAAGAGCTGTACATGATTGACGTGGTTTTCCGTTAATCACCATCGAACAAGCACCACATACTTCTTCTAAACAGTTCATATCCCATGCAATCGGAGTCGTCTGGTTTCCTTTTGAATCAACAGGATTACGACGAATTTCCATCAGTGCCGAAATAATATTCATATTTGGACGATATGGAATTTCAAACTCTTGGTCAAACTCTTGTGCATCTGGTCCATCTTGTCTCGTAATGATGAGGCGGATTGTTTTCTCAGACATGTTGCTTATCCCCCTTCTCTTCACCCTTAGCAGCTACATCATGTTTTGAGGAATAGTCACGTTTACGTGGTTTAATTAATGAAACATCCACTTCTTCGTAATGGAATGCTGGTGCTTTTCCTTCTCCCTCAAATTTCGCCATCGTAGTTTTTAAGAAGTTTGCATCATCACGATTTGGGAATTCTGGTTTGTAATGCGCTCCGCGGCTTTCATTACGGTTATATGCGCCAATTGTAATAACACGTGCTAACTCGAACATATTTGCAAGTTGGCGTGTAAATGAAGCACCTTGGTTACTCCATCTCGCTGTATCGTTAATGTTAATGCGTTTGTAACGCGCCATTAACTCTTCAATTTTCGCATCAGTTTCTATTAACTTTTTATTTTCACGAACTACTGTAACGTTATCTGTCATCCATTCTCCAAGCTCTTTATGAAGAACATATGCATTTTCGTTACCATCAAGCGTTAAAATATTGTTAAATTTCTCTGTTTCGATTAATTCATTTTGCTCATATACAGTAGATGAAACAGCATCAGATGATTTAGAAAGACCTTTCATATACTCAATCGCGTTCGGTCCTGCTACCATACCACCGTAAATTGCTGATAATAGTGAGTTCGCACCAAGGCGGTTACCACCGTGCATAGAATAATCACACTCACCTGCTGCAAATAAACCTGGGATACTTGTCATTTGTTTATAATCAACCCATAATCCGCCCATTGAATAGTGAACCGCTGGGAAGATTTTCATTGGTAGTTTACGAGGATCATCACCTGTAAATTTCTCATAGATTTCAATAATTCCACCAAGTTTAATATCTAGTTCTTTCGGATCTTTATGAGAAAGATCTAAGTACACCATGTTTTCACCGTTAATACCTCGTTTTTGCTCTACGCAAACATCAAAGATTTCACGCGTTGCAATATCACGAGGTACAAGGTTTCCGTAAGCTGGATATTTTTCTTCTAAGAAGTACCATGGCTTACCATCTTTATACGTCCAAACACGTCCACCTTCACCACGTGCAGATTCACTCATAAGACGTAACTTATCGTCTCCAGGAATTGCCGTTGGATGGATTTGAATGAACTCACCGTTCGCATAATATGCACCTTGTTGATATACAGCAGACGCTGCTGTACCTGTATTAATAATAGAGTTTGTTGATTTTCCAAAGATGATACCAGGGCCCCCTGTTGCCATAATCACGGCATCAGCTTGGAAACTTTTTATCTCCATAGTTTGTAAGTCTTGCGCGACGATTCCTCGGCACACACCTTCATCATCCACAACAGCTCGTAAGAAATCCCAACCTTCATATTTCGTTACAAGTCCTGCTACTTCATGACGACGCACTTGCTCATCTAATGCATATAGTAATTGTTGACCAGTTGTTGCGCCAGCAAATGCTGTACGATGATGTTGTGTTCCACCGAAACGACGGAAATCAAGAAGTCCTTCTTCCGTACGGTTGAACATAACACCCATGCGGTCCATTAAATGAATAATACCAGGTGCTGCATCACACATCGCTTTAACTGGTGGTTGGTTCGCTAAGAAGTCCCCACCATAAATTGTATCGTCAAAGTGGATCCATGGAGAATCCCCTTCACCTTTTGTATTTACGGCACCGTTAATTCCACCTTGGGCACATACAGAATGTGAACGTTTTACTGGTACTAAAGAAAATAGTTCAACATTCACTCCTGCTTCTGCCGCTTTAATCGTTGCCATTAAGCCGGCCAAGCCACCGCCGACTACTATAAGTTTCCCTTTCATGCTCTCCCACTCCTTACTGGTTTGCTAGCTGTGGATCGATGAACGCTAATAATGCACTCACACCTACATAAGATAGACCTAAGAAAATAGCTAATGTTACATAAGTAGAGATTCTTTGTGAACGTGGAGATACTGTAATTCCCCAGCTTATGCAGAATGTCCATAGTCCATTTGCAAAGTGGAAAATTGTTGAAACAACACCAACTAAATAGAAACCAAACATAAATGGGTTGTTTAAAATATCTGCCATCATATCATAGTTTACCTCTTTACCTAACAATGCTTGAATACGAGTTTCCCAGACGTGCCAAGAAATGAAGATCAGCGTAACGATACCTGAAATTCGTTGGAAGACGAACATCCAGTTACGGAAATAGCCGTAAGATACCGCATTGTTCTTAGCTGTAAATGCAATATATAAGCCATATATAGCATGGTACAGTATAGGTAAAAAGATGATGAAAATTTCTAGCGCATACCGGAATGGAAGGAGCTCCATAAAGCCTGCAGCTTTGTTAAAAGCCTCTGCTCCTCTTGTTGCAAAGTTGTTTACAATTAAATGTTGCGTCAAAAAGACACCAACCGGGATGACCCCCATTAATGAGTGCCACTTACGAAACGTATACTCGCGGCCTTTCATGTCCCCATTACCCCCTTGAATGTTTGACTGCTGTTTTCAGATTAATTTACAACAATAATGTTTTTTCACTATTGGCATAAGAAAAACTGAAAAAATTATTCAAAATATTTCAGCATAATTTGATTCCAAGTTCATTTTACCCCTATTTTTGTCGAAGCGTCAAGAAAACGTATACATAATTTGCATATAATTTGCCAATTCTTTTTTTTTCTTATATATTCAGATTTCCCCAAAGAAAAATCTGTTTTTATAAATGAAAAATGTTATATAATAATCCCTATAGAAAGAGGGGAATATTGTGAGCAAAAATACAATCGATATAACATCTTTAGAAGATGTTTCATTGAACGCCTTCGCTTATGAATTGCTACGTGAAGAATTACTACCTGATTTAATTGGTAACGATTTAGATGGTATTTTATACTGGGCCGGTAGAAACCTTGCGAGAAAATATCCACTAGAAACAATTGAAGAAGTCATTCAGTTTTTTGAAAAAGCTGGTTGGGGCACTTTAAGCATCATTGAACATAAACGTCGTGAAATGCAATTTCAACTTAAAGGTACACTTATTACTGAGCGTCAAAAACAAAAAAGACATTCATCTTATCAATTAGAAGCTGGATTTATCGCCGAGCAAATTCAAAGACAAAGAAACGTCGTTGCAGAGTCCTATGAGGAACAGAAAAAACGTTCAGACTCTATTACATTTCTTGTTAAATGGGATATAAAAGATCTCATTGAAGTGTAGCATCTACTTACAGTCAACTAGACATATAAGTTTAGTTGACTTTTTTGTATATTCATTTAGGTGTGTTTATTTTAAATCTTCAGAAATTATACCAAAAAACAGAAGACATTGTAAACTACAACGTCTTCTTACCTGTTAAATAAGTATAAATTGTCTCCGCTACATTTTTCGGCATACCCGCTTCGACAAATTCCGATACGGAAGCTTCTTTCATCTTTTTTAATGAACCAAAATGTTTTAGCAATACTTTTTTTCGTTTATCACCGATTCCCGGAATTTCATCTAACGCCGATTGAATAACAGATTTCCCGTGTAATTGACGATGGAATGTAATTGCAAATCGATGTACTTCATCTTGAATGCGCTGCAATAAATAAAATTCTTGGCTATTCCTCGCAAGCATAACAGGCTCAGGCGGATCCCCAATAATTAAATGTGATGTTTTATGTTTTTCATCTTTTACAAGCCCTGCCATTGGAATATATAATCCAAGCTCGTTTTCAAGAACATCACTTGTAGCCGCGAGATGTCCTTTTCCCCCATCGATAATTATTAAATCTGGCAAAGGTAAATTTTCCTTCAATGCTCTCGTATAACGGCGTCTCACAACTTCCCTCATAGACTCGTAATCATCTGGCCCTTGGACCGTTTTAATTTTATATTTCCGATATTCTTTCTTCGCTGGTTTCCCATCGATAAAAGCAATCATTGCTGATACAGGATTTGTCCCTTGAATATTTGAATTATCAAACGCTTCAATACGATAAGGTGTTTCAATACCGAGCTGCTTTCCTAAATGATCTACAGCTTTAATCGTTCGCTCTTCATCACGTTCAATTAAGTGAAATTTCTCTTCTAGTGCAATTTTTGCATTTTTATTTGCTAATTCCACAAGATCTTTTTTCTTCCCACGCTTCGGCTGTGTCGCTTCAACTTCTAAAAAGCGCTCTACTAATTCTGAATCGATACTTCCTGGAACAACAATTTCCTTCGGCTTGAAATGACTACTGTTTTCATAAAATTGACCGATAAAAGTTAAAAAACCCTCTTCAGGTTCATCATATATCGGGAACATGGAAACATCGCGCTCAATTAACTTTCCTTTTCGAACGAAGAAAACTTGAACACACATCCACCCTTTATCAACTGCATATCCAAACACATCCCGATCCACTAAATCACTCATAATCATCTTTTGCTTTTCCATAATTGCATCAATATGAGCAATTTGATCTCGCAACTCTTTCGCCCGTTCAAATTCTAGTTTCTCTGAAGCCTCGTACATCTTCGTTTCTAATTCTGAACGAATTTCTTTATGCCCACCATTTAAGAATTTAATAATTTCATCTACAATTTCTTTATTTTGCTCATCCGTTACTTCTTTCACACAAGGCGCTAAACATTGGCCCATATGATAATATAAGCAAACTTTATCTGGCATATTTGAACATTTACGAAGTGGATACATACGATCTAATAATTTCTTTGTTTCATGTGCCGATTGCGCATTTGGATAAGGGCCAAAATACTTTCCTTTATCCTTTTTTACGTTTCGCGTAATGAGTAAGCGCGGCTGTTTTTCAGCTGTAATTTTAATGAAAGGATATGTTTTATCATCTTTTAATTGAATATTATATTTCGGATTATATTTTTTTATTAAATTCAACTCTAAAATAAGAGCCTCCAAATTTGAGGAGGTCACAATATATTCAAAATCAACAATTTCTCCAACAAGCCGAAGTGTTTTCCCATCATGTGAACCAGTAAAGTACGAGCGCACACGATTTTTGAGTACCTTTGCTTTTCCGACATATATAACTGTTCCCTGCTTATCCTTCATTAAATAACAACCAGGTTGATCAGGCAAAATTGCTAACTTCTCTTTTAAATGCTCGTGCACTCGTCTCCCTCCATTTCTACATGCTTATCATTTTTATTTTCACATAAAAACATACTATGCCAAAACACCCAACATACGTTCTTTTATTGTAACGGAAAGGTTGTAAAAAAGAAAATAAAAAAAGCTACCAAATGGCAGCTTCTTTATTTTAGAAGTGTTTAGAAACTAATTCTACTAACGCTTCTTTCGGTTTATATCCTAACGCTTGATCAACCACTTTACCGTCTTTTAATACGAAAAGAGCTGGAATACTCATTACTTCGAATTGACGAGCAGTTTCTTGGTTTTCATCAACGTCCACTTTTACTACTTTTACTTTCTCGCCTAACTCTGAATCGATCTCCTCTAATACAGGAGCGATCATTTTACAAGGTCCGCACCAAGGCGCCCAGAAATCTAATAATACAACACCTTCGCTAGTTTCAGCTGCGAAGCTTTGGTCATTTGCATTTATAATTGCCATTTTATTTCCTCCTTCAAGTATATTCTACCAAGAGTATATCATTAACTTTTATACGTGGCGAATATTATGTATCGTTATGTATTGTAACAAAAAAATGTTCCTTTATACTATATAAAAATATGGATGAAATACTAAAAAGATGAGAGACAGGGGATCTCTCACCTTTTTCTATATATAGGGGTACTTCACTTGGAACTCAAGGGTACTCAAATCATGAATGTACTTTTAACTTTTTAAACTCTTCTGTTAAAAGAGGTAATACTTCAAATAGATCACCGACAATACCGTAGTCAGCTACTTTGAAGATACTTGCTTCTGGATCTTTATTAATCGCAACAATTATTTTTGAATTAGACATACCAGCTAAATGTTGAATCGCACCAGAAATTCCGCATGCAATGTATAGGTCTGGTGTAACAACTTTACCTGTTTGACCAATTTGTAATGAATAATCACAGTACTCAGCATCACAAGCACCACGAGATGCTCCAACAGCGCCGCCTAGTACGTCAGCTAATTCTTTTAACGGTTTAAATCCTTCTTCACTCTTCACACCACGTCCGCCAGCTATAATGACTTTCGCTTCAGAAAGATCAACACCTTCTGCAGTTTTACGGACAACATCTTGAATGATTGTACGTAGATCTTTCACATCAACTGTAATAGAAGACACATCACCGATGCGAGATTCATCTTTTTCAAGAGTTGCGATATTATTTGGACGTACTGTCGCAAATAATATACCATCTGTTACAATCTTCTTCTCAAATGCTTTACCAGAATAGATTGGACGAGTAAAGATAACATTGCCACCTTCAATTTCTAAAGCAGTTACGTCAGAAATTAAACCAGCTTCAAGCTTCGCTGCTAATTTTGGTGATAAATCTTTACCAAGTGCTGTATGTCCAAATACAATGCCTTCTGGATTTTCTTCAGCATATACAGCTAAAAATGCTTGTGCATAACCATCAGATGTATATGATTTTAATTTATCATTTTCAACTGTCACAACGCGATCTGCACCGTAATGAATCAATTCATTTGCAAAAGAGGCAACGCTGTCTCCAACTAGAAGACCTACCACTTCACCGCCTTCTGCAATTGTTTTTGCTGCTGCTACTGCTTCAAACGAAACGTTACGTAGCGATCCATCACGAACTTCACCCATTACTAATACTTTACGAGCCATAGATTTTCCCTCCTGCATATATAATTTCGTATTTTATTAGATTACTTTCGCTTCTGTGTGGAGCAACGATACAAGTTCTTTTACTTGATCTTGCAGCTCGCCTTGTAACACTTTTCCTGCATCTTTCTTAGGAGGCAAATAGATTTCAATTGTTTTTGTTTTTGCTTCCACATCATCTTCTTCTAAATCTAAATCATCTAATTCTACTTCTTCTAGTGGCTTCTTCTTCGCTTTCATAATACCTGGAAGTGATGGATAACGCGGTTCATTTAAACCTTGTTGCGCTGTTACTAGAATAGGTAATGATGATTCAATTACTTCTGTATCCCCTTCAACATCACGCTCAATCTTCACATTTGTACCATCAATTTCAAGCTTCGTAATCGTCGTTACGTATGGGATATTTAACGCTTCAGCTACTCGTGGACCAACTTGTCCAGATGCACCGTCAATCGCAACGTTCCCGCCTAAAATTAAATCAATTTCTTTATCTTTTAAATATTCAGCAAGCACTTTTGCTGTTGTAAATTGGTCACCATTCTCAACATCATCTTCAATGTTAATTAGTACCGCTTTATCGCAGCCCATCGCTAATGCTGTGCGAAGTTCTTTTTCACTATCCTCGCCACCAACTGTTATAACAGTAACTTCTCCACCTTGTGCATCTCTTACTTGAATCGCTTCTTCAATCGCATATTCATCGTAAGGGTTGATGATGAATTCCGCTTCGCCATCGTAAATTGCACCGTTTTTAATTACGATTTTTTCTTCTGTATCAAATGTTCGTTTCATGAGTACGTAGATGTTCATTCCATTTACCCCCTTATTTTTCAGAAAGATTCTATCAATTTTAAAATTCTGTTAATTTTTATTAAAAAAATAATTGGACTACCTACCACTAAATGAAGGCTTACGTTTTTCTAAAAACGCTGCTACGCCTTCTCTTCCATCTTCACTCGTAAATACTTCACCAAAAATCTGTGATTCACGCTGTACACCTTCATAATAATGAGACGATTTTGTCGTTTGTAATAACTCTAGCACAGCACGAGTTGTTGCTGGGCTTTTTCCAGCAATCTGTTTTGCAATTTTAAGCGTATCTTCTAAAATGGATTCTTCAGAAAACACTCCGTTAACAAGTCCCCATTGCAATGCTTCTGCACCAGTAATTGGTGTACTTGTTAACATCATTTCACAAGCTTTCGCTTTACCAACATAACGTGGTAAGCGCTGTGTACCTGCAAAACCAGGAATTAATCCAAGTGTTAATTCAGGTAAACCAAGCTTTGTACTTTCAGTTACAAAGCGCATGTGGCAAGACATAGCAAACTCAAGGCCACCGCCAAGTGCCGCTCCATGAATTGCCGCAATAACTGGTTTTGAGCATTTTTCAACACGCTCAAACGTAACTTGTCCAAGCTGTGCTAACTCTGTTGCTTGCTTCGCTTCAGTAACAGATGTAAATTCTTTAATATCTGCCCCCGCTGAGAAGAAGCGTCCTTCACCATGTAAAACAACAACACGAATGTTATCATCCTTTTCCACTTGATCGATTAATTCAGTAACGTCATGCATAACTTGTGAAGACATCGCATTAGCTGGAGCATGATTTAACGTCGCCACCGCGATATGATCTTCAACTTTTACAGATAGGAATTTCAACATGATCCCTCCCATTATTTACGATAACCACAAGCTGCAATAAGTAGCCCGTGTACCGTTTTTGAAAGTGCGACCAGATCATACTTATGATCGCTCATTACCCAATTGGTCACAACTTCATCTACTGTTCCAAAGATCATTTGTCTTGCCACGCGAACATTTAAATCCGCCTGAAACTCACCTTGCTTTATACCTGTCTCTAAAATCTCATCCATAACTTGTAAGTAGCCTTTTAATACTTCATTTATTTTAAGGCGCAAGTCTTGATTGGACTGCCTTAGTTCTAATTGCGTAACGATAGCAAGAGGATCATTTTGTGACAACAGCAAGAAGTGCGTTTCTACCAACATGAATAACTTCGCTACAGCGCTTTCAATTCCTGCTATTTTTTGACGAATTGTTTCAACAAATTCTCCCATCTTCTCTTGGAATAAGGATATTAATATATCTTCTTTATTTTTAAAATATAAATAAATCGTGCCATCAGCTACCCCAGCTTGCTTTGCAATTTTAGAAACTTGCGCTTGATGGTATCCATTCTCCGCAATCACAATGACTGCTGCATCAATAATTTGATTGTATTTCGGTCTATTTTTCTTCACTTTACTGTCCCCTTCAAGAAGATGACTGAATGAATAGTCATTCATATTCTTATAATACTGACTATTTAGAAAAGTGTCAATCCTATTTTTTCAAAAAGAAAGGGCCTTAGCCCGTTTGCTCATCCTCATTCTTTCTCTTCTCTTCATCTATTAGGACACGGCGTAAAATTTTTCCGACTGTCGTCTTCGGCAACTCACTTCTAAACTCATATACCTTTGGAACTTTGTAAGCTGCTAAATATTTACGTGCAAACTGATCTAATTCTTCTTCAGAACACTCAGCGCCTTCTTTCAAAACAACAAACGCTTTTACAGTTTCCCCTCGATACGGATCAGGAACACCGATTGTTACCACTTCTTGCACCTTTTCATGTTCATATAACACCTCTTCTACTTCACGAGGATATACGTTAAAACCACTAGCAACGATCATATCTTTCTTACGATCTTTCACATAGAAAAAGCCATCCTCATCCATGTATCCTACATCACCTGTATGAAGCCAGCCATCTTGCAGTACAGCTGCCGTTTCTTCTGGCTTATTCCAATACCCTTTCATAATTTGTGGGCCCTTTACAACAATTTCACCAATTTCACCTGGAGGTAATGACTCTCCTGTCTCAAGTGACATGATGATTGCCTCTGTATCCGGCCACGGTACCCCAATACTTCCCGGCACACGCTTTTCCCACAAAAAATTCCCATGTGTAACTGGTGATGACTCCGTTAATCCATAACCTTCTACTAATTTACCACCTGTAACTCTCTCAAACTCCTCCTGTACTTCTACAGGAAGCGGTGCAGAACCACTAATACAAGCCTGAATTGAAGAAATATCATATTCTTTTAAAAGAGGACTATTTAATAGAGCAATATAAATGGTTGGTGCTCCTGGAAATAGTGTGACTTTATGTTTCTTAATTGCTTCAAAAACCATTTTCATATCAAACTTCGGAATAAGCACCATTTTATACCCTTGCATAATACTTAAATTCATTACAGCTGTCATCCCGTACACATGAAAAAACGGAAGAACACCAAGAATTACCTCTTCTCCTTCTTTACAATTATATAACCAATGCGCTCCCATTAAAGTGTTCGAAACGAGGTTTTTATGCGTTAACATAACCCCTTTTGGAAACCCTGTCGTTCCCCCTGTATACTGCAAAAGGGCTAGATCATTTTCAGGATCACATGGAACTTCAACATCAGCATTACTTTCCTTTTCTACCGATCTCCAAAGATGAATCGTTTCGCTTTCCGACACATTCACAACAAGATTTGCCTGCTTTTTTTGTACAAATGGATAAAGTAAATTTTTAGGAAATGGTAAAAAATCTGCAATACGGGTTACGATAATGTGCTCAAGCTTTGTTGCAGTTTGAACGTTAGTAACTCTCGGAAACACTAAATCAAGGCAAAGAATAACTTTTGCCCCTGAGTCATGAAGTTGATACTCAAGCTCTCTTTCTGTATAAAGAGGATTCGTTTGTACGACAATACCACCCGCAAGCAAAGTACCATAATAACCAATTACAGATTGTGGACAATTCGGTAACATAATCGCAACTCTATCGCCTTTTTCAATACCAAGCCTTTGAAGGTAATTCGCAAATTTCTTTACCTTGTCATGGAAATCTGAAAATGTAACATCTTTCCCTAAAAAGTGAAGCGCTTTCTTTTCTGGATAACGAGCAGCCATTTTCTCTAAATATCTATGAAGTGGCTGAATATCATAAGAAATCGTCCCTGGAATTTCATCTGGATAACTCTGCAGCCAAGGTTTTTCCACTCTCATTCCCCCTTCCAATACTTGTGAAAATAAATAAATGAATGTTCATTCATGATGGTTATTTTCATTATATTATAGTCATAACAGTGTTACAATCATAATATTCTGACTTTTATATAACTATGCTTTACTTCGTTAACTTCTTATTTTATGTATAAACTCTCTTAATTTTAAAAGAATAAGAGAGTTCACGTTACTTAGCTTAATCTTATAATCGTTAAAACTGCACCAGGTGTAGTCGTTGATAATGTTGCAACAGCTAACAATCCAAACAACTGCAAACTAATTGCACTACCCGCCGCAAGAGTCGTAATAATTGTTGCACTAAATGAAGTCGTCGCTAATGCAGGAGAGTTGATAGTCCCAGCAAGCGGTGCACCATTAATTGTAATTCGCGAACTAACTAATAATGAAGCCGTTATATTAATTGTATATGAAATATAATAATTCCCCGCATTTGCGGCCGTAAATACTGTGTTTCCCCCAGATACTGTAATTCCAGGTCCTATATTTTGATTATTCGGAAGTGCGACATTTGTCCCACCAAGTAATACTGATATTGCCGTACCCGATGTATTATTCGCAAATGCATACGTCGCAGTTATACTTGTACCTGTTACTCCCGTTGCTCCTGTTTCACCTGTTGCTCCTGTTGCTCCCGTTGCCCCCGTTGCTCCTGTTGCTCCCGTTGCCCCTGTTGCTCCCGTTGCTCCCGTTGCTCCTGTTGCTCCCGTTACTCCTGTTGCTCCCGTTACTCCTGTTGCTCCCGTTGCCCCCGTTGCTCCTGTTGCTCCCGTTGCCCCTGTTGCTCCCGTTGCTCCCGTTACTCCTGTTGCTCCCGTTGCTCCCGTTGCTCCTGTTGCTCCCGTTACTCCTGTTGCTCCCGTTGCTCCCGTTGCTCCCGTTGCTCCCGTTGCTCCCGTTGCTCCCGTTGCTCCCGTTGCTCCCGTTGCTCCCGTTGCTCCCGTTGCTCCCGTTGCTCCCGTTGGACCTGTTGGACCGAGCTTAGGAACTGTCCCATCGCAACTAAAACAGCATGAATCAACATGTACACCATTTGTATTATTACACCCACAGTATCCATTTGTATTATTACTCCATAAAGACATGTTGACCCCTCCTTCTTGTTCAATCTTTTAAGTACAGCCAACTAATTAGAAATATTTTTCTAATAAAAAATCAGTTTTTATTTTCCTTATCAACTACCCGATCTGGAACAAACCTTTTATAAACAAAGGTTTATTCCTTACATTCTAATAATTATTACATGCAATGCGCTCCCCTTTCGCTTGTACTTTCGCCTTCCTTCTTAAACGAATTTCCTCTCCTTCAGTCTTGATACACATCTGCATTTCAATACGATATATCAAAATCCATATAAATCGTTATTTTTCGTCGAAATTTTAAAAAAATATTGACCCTTAAAATATCCTCATAGTATGATTTTGTTGTTGTAATTGATAACGATTTTCAATATCGTACATTGCAAATAAAATAATTTATTTGGGGGGCATAAGATGAAGAAAATTCTTAGCATTTTCATGGTAGTTCTTCTATTCGTTGTCGGATGCGGACAACAGAAAGAGGAGAAAAAAGAAACAAAGGCGGACAATAAAAATCAAGCTATAACAATTAAACATGCTGAAGGGGAAACAAAGTTAGATAAACCAGCGAAAAAAGTTGTTGTACTTGAGTGGGTATATGCAGAAGACTTATTAGCACTTGGTGTTCAGCCAGTAGGGATGGCAGACATTAAGAATTATAATAAATGGGTAAATACAGAAACAAAACCAAGTAAAGATGTTGTAGATGTAGGAACACGTCAACAACCAAACTTAGAAGAAATTAGCCGTCTAAAACCAGATTTAATCATTACAGCTTCATTCCGTAGTAAAGCGATTAAAAATGAATTAGAACAAATTGCACCAACAGTTATGTTCGATCCATCAACAAGCAATAACGATCACTTTACTGAAATGACAGAAACATTTAAACAAATTGCAAAAGCAGTTGGAAAAGAAGAGCAAGGTAAAAAAGTATTAGCTGATATGGATAAAACATTTGCTGATGCAAAAGCAAAAATTGACAAAGCAGGCTTAAAAGATAAAAACATCGCAATGACACAAGCATTTACAGCTAAGAACGTACCAACATTCCGTATCTTAACTGACAATTCTACAGCTTTACAAGTTACAAAAAAATTAGGTTTAACAAATACTTTTGAACCAGGTAAATCTGAGCCAGACGGTTTCAAGCAAACAACTGTAGAATCATTACAAAGTGTACAAGATTCAAACTTCATTTACATTGTAGCGGATGACGATAACATTTTTGACACTCAACTAAAAGGCAACCCTGCTTGGGAAGAATTAAAGTTCAAAAAAGAAAACAAAATGTATAAATTAAAAGGCGACACTTGGATTTTCGGTGGTCCTGAGTCTGCAAAATCTTTAGCAACACAAGTAGCAGATGTAATGACAGCGAAGAAGTGATTACACGATGAATAGCTTACAACATACACTTCGAGCAAGTCTTGTATTCGGAGGAGGAGCAGCTCTCTTGCTCCTCCTTTTCTTTATTCATATCGGGCAAGGACAAGCAAACATTTCCTACAGTATGATTATCGATGCTCTTATCTCACCGAATCAATCGCTAGAGCATCAAACTTTAATCATGCTTCGACTCCCTAGAGCTGTAATAGCCATTTTAGCTGGAGGTGCTCTTGCTGCATCTGGAGTCATTTTGCAAACTTTAACGAAAAATCCACTTGCTGAATCAAGTACAATGGGAATTCATTCAGGTGCATATTTCTTTCTAGTAGCGGCTACAATTTTCTTACCGAAAGGTTTGCAAATTAACTCCCTTCTTTTCACATTTATCGGTGGTGCAATTACTGCTTTATTTGTATACCGTATTTCTGGTGGAAAAAAGGGAACCCCACTTAGAATGGCACTAGCTGGTATGGTCGTTACATTAATGCTTTCTGCCTTTACCGGAACGATGCAGCTTTTCTATGAAAATGAAACAGCTGGTTTATTTTTATGGGGAGCTGGATCTCTTATTCAAAATAACTGGGATGGCGTTCAATTCACTTTTCCATTTATTGTTATTTCTTTCCTAGTTTTACTATTCATGTCACGTAAGCTTAATATCCTCTTACTCGGCGATGATGTAGCTGTTTCACTTGGAGAGAAAACAGCAGTAACACGGTTTATCGCGTTCATCGCTGCAATTTTTTTAACAGCAGTAATTGTAACTGTTGTTGGACCGATTGGCTTTGTCGGCTTAGTCGCACCACATTTAATGCGCCTTATTGGTTACCGTCAACACTTTACACTTCTTCTCTCCTCTTTCTTATGGGGAGCAATATTATTGCTAGGAGCAGACGTTGTTGGTAGATTAATAGATCCAACTGGTGCCGAACTTCCTGTCGGAGCAGTTACAGCAATGATTGGATCACCTTGGCTTATTTATTTAGTGTATCGAATGATGAAATCGAAACAATATATGAATGATAATGGAGCTAATGCAGCTGGAGCTAGTTCTCGCTATTACTCTTATAAAAAGGTAATCATTATATCTATCATACTTTGTATTGTTACGATTTCTCTTGGCGTTGCAATCGGTAGCAACTCTTATATCGAAAGCATTACAAATGTCATAACAGGACAATTAACACAATTTGATAAAAATATGATGATGAATCTTCGTTTACCAAGAATGCTCGTTGCCGCTATTGCCGGAGCATGTCTTGCGATAAGCGGACTTGTTTTCCAAGGCATATTACGAAATCCACTTGCTGATCCATCTATTATCGGAATTTCGTCTGGAGCAGGTGTTGGTGCTTTAACCATTATGTATGTCTTCCCTGCACTTCCTGGTTTCTTCCTACCAATTGGTGCATTTATTGGTGGACTACTTGCAGTTGGAATTGTCCTCTTCTTCTCATGGAAATCAGGATTTAGCCCAACAGCTCTCGCTTTAATAGGGATTGGAATTTCAGCGCTTGGATCAGCGATTATTCAAATCTTTATCGTTAAAGCGAATTTGAATGTGGCTGCTGCTTTAACATGGTTGTCAGGTAGTACTTATGCAAGAGGATGGAATCACTTAGAAAATATCATTCTATACCCATCACTCATTCTCGTACCCATTATATTTTTCTTAATGAAACAACTCGACGTTCTCGTACTTGGAGACGATTTAGCAACCGGACTCGGGCAACCAGTAAATAAAACGCGCCTTGCTCTAATTGTATTAGCGACACTACTTGCATCAGTCAATATTGCTGCTGTCGGTACTATCGCCTTTTTAGGCCTTGTTGCACCGCACTTAGCGCGAATCGTTGTTGGCATGAATCATCAAAGACTATTCGTTTGTTCAGCACTGTTTGGGGCAATCCTTCTTTCCGTGGCTGACTTACTCGGACGAACAATTGCATATCCGAAAGAAATTCCTTCTGGGCTTGTTGTTGCTGTACTTGGAGCACCTTATTTCTTATGGTTGATGAGAAAAAGTGGGAAGAAGGTTAATTAAAAAGGAGGCTTCTTGTATTGGAAGCCTCCTTTTTATATACTAAATAAATTACTCTGATCTCACTAATTTCACAGATTCACTATCTCCCATAAACTCATGATATACATTTAATGTGTTCTCCTCAAGTTTCAAATCAGCTTTCTGCTTTCTTTCTCCCACTAAAAATACAAGCTCTACAGAAATAATTCCTTTGTTTACACTTAATACTCGGAAATCCCCTATAGTAGTCCCTTTCCCAAAAATATTATGTTCCATAAATTCTCCACCTGTTTTCTCACTATTAAATTCTATTTCCAAACCAACTGGTCTGCCTGTACTTTCTTGTGACATCCAAGACCCCTCTAGCTTTCCAATATCAGCCTCTTTTTTCTTTTCATTTTTTAATTCTTCCTCTTTTTTCTTTGCTTCTGCTTGTTGAGTTAGTATGTCATCGATTTGCGTATTCAGCTCTTTGGCCCGTTGATTTTCCGAAATAAATTGTTGATTTTGACCAGTATCATTAATAATTTTATTTACTATTACTTTAGCCTCTTCATATTTTTTATCATTCTTTAACTTCTCTGCCTTTTCCAATTGACCTATATATTGACCTTTTAACTCTTTATTCTCCATGAGCAAAGCTTTTTGTTCTTTCGCTTGATTTTGAAGAGTTGTAGAACCATCTTTCATTTTTTCTACTTCTTGAAACAACTCTATTGCTTGTTCTATATTTTCACTCGATTTCTCTTTTATTGCACGTATCATCTTAGTAGTTTGTTCTTGTAATACTTTTGCTTCTTTATCATTCTTTTTCTCTTCTAATGCCAATTCAAATGATGCTTGTGCAGTGTCATATTCTTTACTCGCTAAAGCCAATTTTCCTTGATCCATTGCCTTTTTATAAGTCTCATTGCTACATCCTGCCATTAAAAATAGAATTATGATTCCTAAAATCAATCTTTTCATAATATCCCCCTTGATGCTGTAAAATCTATACACTAAATTAATATAATTCCATATACACTCAATAATATCATGAAATTTATATATAACTCTTAAATACCATTATTAAAATATAAAGGAAACTATCCATTTCCCCACGAACTTAATCTATGAACATAAATAGGGGGGATAACAACAATGTACCAAACAATTGAAGGCTTTTTACAATCATGGAAATATGAAGCTGAGTCTACTCAAAAGATGCTCGATGCATTAACAGATGAATCTTTGTCACAAGAAATTGCACCTGAACACTGGACGTTAGGAAGAGTCGCTTGGCATATCGTTACTGCAATTCCTGTTATTCTATCAGGGACAGGGTTAAAGTTTGAAGGTGAAACAAAAGATTATCCTGTTCCAACTTCTGCGAAAACAATTGCAGATGAGTACCGTAAAGTAAATGCAGCTTTTGTTGAGGCACTTCAAAGCGAATGGACTGATAAAGACTTAGCTACTATTAATGACTTCTTTGGTCGTCCTATGCCGAATTCTATATTTTTAATGACACTCATTAATCATCAAAATCACCACCGCGGGCAGATGACTGTTTTAATGCGTCAAGCGGGCTTAACTGTTCCTGGCGTATACGGTCCTGCAAAAGAGGAATGGGCTGCTGCTGGAATGGAAGCTCCTAAAATGTAATGACAGAAAAAGACAAGATGTTTGCGCACCTTGTCTTTTTCTGTCACTTGTTTCATGTGAAACTATTTTTGCTAAATGGTTGTTTTATGGAAAAAATAAGTTGAAATGAATACATATTATGAGGAGGGGCAACCAAATTGAATACAAAAAATAAAAAAATAGCTATGGGAACTGTTTTACTAACTTCTATTATTGGAGTTATCAGTGTATCTCTTTACTTCACAAGTTATGGTACCCCTTGGGAAAAACAAACAGCAATTACAGAATCAAAAAATTATATTACAAAATACTTTAATCTAGACGCGAAAGTCAAAAATACTTCTTACGATGCTAAAATGGATAGCTATGCAATCGCCTTTGAAACAATTGAAGATGGCGAGTTTACTATCGAATATAAAAGCCCTAATAACTTTAACATTTCTCCAGGAGTCCAAGAGTATTTAAGTAAACACTACAAATTTACAGAGTAGTAACGAAGCATACATATACAAAAAAGAGTTGGTGTAACGCCAACTCTTTTTTACTTATTTTTGTCACGTTGTTACATCTTCCCTCTCAATATTTTTAATTCCATAATAAGCAATCGCAATACCAATTGCTGCAAATGTGAATTGTAGAGGGAGAAAAGTCGCTATAGAAAATACTGGCTGGTTATTAATTGCGATTAATACAACGATAATAGAAGAAACGATTGTAGCTGGCACAGAACGTTTACGCATCCCGAAATATAGAGGAATTAAGCTTATTCCTGCCGTGGCAATGGCTAAAGGAATAAGCTTTATCCCTTCTTGAATCAATTGATCTACTGTGAATGAATTAGGAAGAATTGAAAAATAACTATCTATCCCAAAGAAAATTCCTACTACTAAAATGTTAGATACAATAACTGTTATAAATGTTAATGTTGCTGTAATGGCCAACTTACTAACCATCATTTTCTTTCGGTTAATTGGATAAGAAAACATGAGTAATATTGTTTTGTTTTTATATTCATCAATTATTAACTTGGCTATTAGTACGCCACCAAAAATAATAAATGTTGCTCTTACTAACGCACTAGCCATCGACAAAATTATCTGCGGATCTCTTATTTCTGAATCTCCTTCTATTTGAGCAACGAAACTAACGAAAATTAGTAGTGCCAGTATAATGATATTTGCAATAACTGCTCTCTTCACATACCATCCGAGCTTAAACTTCTTCAATTCTAGCTTCATAAGACGTAGCATGATAGTCCCCCTTTCATTTTAAATTTAATTGATATAAATCGCCCCTGTTTTACTTAAAATCTTCACTTCGTTTTTTGCATCACCGATGGTTCCTTCTTTTACCTTTTCTGTATTTTTATCTTTCTTAAGTCCGTTTACATTCACCATTATGTCAGACGAATTACTTTTAGCCATAAGTTTCAAAGAAGTCGGAATACCCTTATACCGTACGCCAATATCCCCTGATTTTGTTTCTACAAATAATGATTTTCCTTCTGTCATATCTTTCAGTAATACTTCACCAGATGTTGAAGTGATGTTCATATTTTCATTTTTTATATTTTTCACATAATTATCGCCAGTAGTAGAAGTTATATTTACTTCTTGTAATGAACTATCTTTTAACATTAAATCTCCACTTTCGGATGTGAACTCACCCTTATCTGCCAATAGTCCTACAATCATTTCATCTCCAGACTTTCCTTTTGTCACGATACTTTTTACTACTATATCGCTTATTTTCACATCACCCGATTTATTATTTAATACAATTTTATCTATTTCTTTCTTCGGAACAGCTATAGATATACTATTTTTCTTCTTAAATGTAAAACCATTAAAAAATTTGGTCACCTTTTGTTTTTGCTTAATCACAATTTTATTTTCGTCATTTTCTATTTTGACGGGATCTATCTCTTTATCTACTCGTTGACCTTGGGCGGAAACTACTATTTTGTTAGCGTCTGTACTTTTAAATTCAATATCCCAGTTTTCATTGTCCACTTCTATTTCTTTTATATTATTTATCTCAAAAGACTTTTCTTTCTTAAAATCTTTTCCTTGAAATTTCTTAACACCAAAAACCACACTAGTAATTGTAAGAAATAAAATTGCAATTACTATTATTTTTTTCACTGCTCATACCCCAGTTCGTTGTTGTTTTAAGCTTGCTTCACGCCACATCAATCTTGTCGATTTTTCGATACGACAGATAACTAATAAAAATCCCTACTAAACAGAGCACTATTGGGATAGCTATAAAATTATAAAAACTTACTTGATTGTTTCCAATGTTACTGTTCATTATCATCCCGATTATTACTGCAGAAGTAATCGTTGTCGGTGCCGATTTCTTTCTCATCCCAAAAAATAAAGGGATTAAACTTATACCAGATATCATAAATGCATTTATAAAAGTAGCTGGAACGGTAGCTATTATTTCACCCATCGTAACAGGCGTTTCAATTACTCCCATCATTGGATTCATAAAAAATATGAGCAAACTAATAGTGAAAGTAGCGATAATCATGCTCACAAAGCAAAAACTAAAAACAATTGTTAATTTCGCCCTCATTACCGTTTTCCTTTGCAATGGATACATAAACAATAGTTGCATTGTTTTGTTCTTATACTCATCAATTACTAAACGTGATAAAATGACCGAACTAAAAATAAGAAATGTCATCCTAATAAAGATGTTTGCTAAAGTCATATATTTTGTGAAATCAGTGAGCGCCGCATCTACTTCACCTTTCGCTCCCAACCCTAAAAGACTTACCGCAGCAAAAATTGCTATAATACAAATGGCTACCCCTTTAAAATAACTAGATAATTGATGTTTTTTCCATTCAAGCTTCATTAATTTAAACATATAGACCACGCCTCCATTCCTTATATAACTATCTCTACGCTACTAACATTCTAATTCCAGCAGTAACTACGCTTAACATTCCTATCACTAGTAAAATTAACAACCATTTCCGCTCTGGTTTTCTATAATATAAAATCCCAATTATGAACATTACGATTAATCCGCTTACGAGATTCAACAACAATCCATTAAGCATGAATGCCCTCTCCATCCATTACATTTAAGAAATACTCTTCTAAGGAACTATGTTTCTTATTAATACTTTCTATCTCTATATCGTTCATAATGAGTGCTTTTGAAATGGCTTGCTGAGTCGCTGCCATTTCATACACACGAATCATATTTCCACTCATTATTTTGTAATTTTTTATACCGAGTTTATCTTCTAGAATATAAGCTGCACGTTTTACATCAGGAACAGTGATTTCAATGTACTCTGTTTGTTTTCCATTAATACTCTTCATTGAAACTTCTTTTATTAGTTTCCCATTTTGAATAACACCAATTGTATCTGCCATTTGTTCCATCTCGCCTAAAATATGACTAGAAACTAATAAAGTAATGCCATATTCTTTGCAGAGCATTTTAAATAAATCTCGCAATTCTTTAATACCAATTGGATCTAAACCGTTAATCGGTTCATCTAAAATGAGAAGCTCTGGTTTTGTCATGATTGCTCTTGCAATACCGAGTCGTTGTTTCATCCCTAATGAAAAATCTTTTACTTTTTTATTATCAATGCCGTGCAGTTTCACTAAATTTAAAGCATGATTAATTGCATTTTTATCGTAATAGCCCATATATTCACAATGTAATTCTAAGTTTTCCTTTGCTGTTAGCTTCTCATAAAAAACCGGATATTCAATAATTGTTCCCATTCTTTTTAATACTTCATAAGAAGTGTCTGTTAACTTCTCGCCGAAAATTTCAATATCACCGCTCGTCGGTTTAATTAAATTCGTAATCATTTTCATAATCGTTGTTTTACCAGCACCATTTGGTCCTAAAAAACCATAAATCTCTCCCCTTTTCACGTGCATATTCACACCAGAAATTACCTCTTTCTCTTTAAACACTTTCGTTAACTGGTTCGTTTTTAATATATATGTCACGTCACTTTCCCCTTTCGTACTACTCTATATTTCTATAATAGACAATGGAAATCTCTTTTTTCTTACCCGTTCCTTACAAATTCCTTACGTTCAAAAAAAGCTTGTAGAATCTACTTCTCTACAAGCTAAAACTGCATCTTTGTTAATACAACTGTAAAAATTGTTTTTTCATACGGCTTACTAGAAAGATGAATTTCTCCATCCATCGCTTCCACAAGTCTTTTCGTAATCGTTAACCCTAGACCGCTTCCTTGGTACAATCTATTTCTCGAATCTTCAAGTGTGTACATACGCTCAAACACTTTATCAATATGAGATTCATCAATTCCTTTTCCTTTATCCCATACATCTATATACACACTCGTTTCATCATCTCTTAAAGTCATACCGAGTGCCTTTCCATCGTCTCCATATGTAATCGCATTGGATATTAAATTATTTAACACCCTGCCTAATACTTCTGCATTTCCAAGTGCATATATATTTCTTTCCGGTATATCAATATGGACATGAAAACCTTTCGTCATCACTAAATCATAGAAAGATAAAACCTTTTCACGACAAACTTCATTCATATTTACTTTTGTTATCTCAATTGCCTTGTCACCAGATTCTAATTTTGCTAAATCAAAAAACTTATGAATCAGTTCCATAACTTCTAGTGTTTTCACATGCACCTTTTCAAGTAATATTTGCTGTTCTTCTTTACTTATCGTTTTATCCTTATTTAACATTTCTGTATATCCAAGAATAACTGTTAGTGGTGTTTTTAAATCATGTGAAATATTTGAAAGCATTTTTCTCATCGAAATTTCCACTTTCGCATGATCAGCATTCGTTTTCTGTTTTGCATCTAACAAATGATTAATAGCCACTAATAACTTTTGCAATTCTGTATCATCCGTCATAATTAATAGCTTCTCACCAGTTTGTTCTTTTACAATTTGATTTAACTTCTCATACGTATAGCGTAAATTCCTACTACTATTTTTCCTAATTTTATATTGCACGTAAATAACGATAAGCAATATAATAATCACCACTGTTAAAAATACAACCACACTACATCACTTCCAACTTATAGCCGATGCCCCATAATGTTTTAATATATTCTGGATTAGATGGATCACTTTCAATTTTCTCACGTAATCTTCTCATATGAACATTAATAACATTATCATCACCATAATATTCTTCATTCCAAACAAGCTTATATATTTGCGCTTTCGTAAAAACACGATTTTGATTCTTCACGAATAGCTTTAAAATCTCAAATTCTTTTAAAGTAAGTTTAAGCTGTCTTCCCTTTTTCTCCACAGTAAAATTAATTGGGTCAATTATTAAATCACCAATCTGAATGGCCTCATCTTTTGATTCCACAGCTGAATACTTTGTAGATCTTCGAATAGCAGCTTTTACACGTGCTGCTAATTCAATCATAGAAAATGGTTTACAAATGTAATCATCCGCTCCAAGCCCTAAGCCAATCGCTTTATCAACATCTGTATCTTTTGCCGACATCATTAAAATCGGAACAGCACTTTTTTCTCGAATGATTCGCACAACCTCTAAGCCATCTAACTTTGGCATCATAATATCGAGAATAATCAAATCAAATGAACCTTTTAAAAATGCGTTAACTCCTTCTTCTCCATCAGATGCGATTGTAACTTGAAAACCTTCTTTTACTAAATATGTTTCAACCATCTCTTGAATTGAGATATCATCTTCAACTAATAAAATATGATATGACATATTTCTATCCCCTTTTCACAAACATTAACAATTCAATTGTATCGCAACTGCAAATTAGTTGGTACAATTATATGAATTTTCAAACCAACTTCCCTTCCTTCCTTAACAATGATATGATGAAATTCACTACTATTGTTCATAATTAACTTTATATAAAGGAGACTTATCATGTCAGAAAACAAAAAAGTAAGCTTAGCTGATTTAATGCGCGAACAACTTGCAAAGAAAAAGCAAGGAAATGGAAACGGCTCAAATAATGGAAGTCAAAGTCAAGAAACGAAAAAATTACAAAACCAACAAACGAAGAAAACAAACAACCAACGTAGACGTACAGGTGTATAAATGAGCGGGCAAAAACGATCTAACGTCGCGCCAGGTCTTGCGGTTGATATTGTGTTAAAACAAGATCAACGTACAGGCAAGCTAACAAGAGGAATTGTAAAAGATATTTTAACTAACTCACCCTCTCATCCGCACGGCATTAAAGTACGATTGCAGGACGGGCAAGTTGGCAGAGTCCAAAATATCATTCAATAAGAAAAGGAGCTCATTTAAACTTGAGCTCCTTTTTCTTTATTAACCTTTAATTTTCTCGATGAAAACTACTTTTAAATAGTCTCCTTCTTTAAATTGATCAATTGTACGGAAATCTTCTGGTAAAGAATGTTCTTCTAATATTTTATATTTACCGTTCATTTCTTTGAATGCTGTATCGATAAAGCCATTAAACTTTTTCATATCGAATGCGCTACAATTTGTAGAAGCAACGATAATACCGTTATTTTCTGTAATCGCAATTGTTTCTTTTAATAAGTTTTTATAATCTTTCGCCGCACTGAACGTATATTTTTTTGAGCGTGCAAAACTTGGAGGGTCAAGTACAACCATATCAAATTTCATCTTTTTCTTAGCAGCATATTTGAAATATAGAAATACATCTTCTACAATAATATCTTGTGCTTCGTAATCAATTTCATTTACACTAAACTGCTCGATCGTTTTACTTAAGCTACGATTTGCAAGGTCAACACTTGTTGTTTTACTTGCGCCGCCAAGTGCTGCAAATACAGAGAAAGCTCCAGTATAAGAGAACATATTTAAAACTGTTCTTCCTTTTGCATATTTATCACGAATTTGTTTTCGAACGTTACGTTGATCTAAAAATACACCAACCATCGCCCCGTCATTTAAATATACAGCAAAGTTTACACCGTTTTCTTTTACGATAAGTGGGAACTCACCGCGCTCTCCTGTTACGAAATCATCACCTTCAATGTACTTTCCTTTCGTATCAAAACGTTTTTTCTCATAAATCCCTTTGAAGTTTGCTACTTTTTGAAGCGCTGCTACAATCTCATCACGGAAAGTATAAATCCCTTCACTATACCAACTAATTACGTAATAGCCGTCATAATAATCGATAATTAAGCCACCAAGACCGTCACCCTCACCGTTTACCACACGGAATGCTGTTGTATCATTTGATTTATAAAAATCTTTTCGTTTATGTAAAGCAGATTTTATTTTACTTTCAAAGAAATCCTGATTTATTTGCTCTTTCTCTTTTCTCGTTAAAATCCAGCCATACCCTTTATTTTGTTTTCCATAATAGCCTTTTCCGATAAATTGGTTCTTCTCATCTACTACCTTGATGATTGTCCCTTCTTCACGAATATCGTTTAAATTTTGAATCGCATCTTTTAAAATAAGCGGATATCCACTTTTAATTTCTTTTATAAATTTCGGTTTTATTTTTATAGTTACTTCAGATCGCATGTAATGTCTTCCTTTCCATTTGAATGCTTTCTAATTAGTAGGAAGCAATGTAAAAAATGAGGCTGAAAAAAGCCTCGTTTCACTATACCATATTATTGCTTTGCTCGTACAACTAGCTCATCCTCTCGCTTAATCGAAAAAAAACTTATATATTTTATCATTACCATTGACAATGATAATGATTTTCACTATCATTTAATGTATATGAAACGATGAAAATAATGATAGATTTATAGGAGGAATAAAGAAATGATTATTGTTACAAATACATCTAAAATTACGAAGGGTGACGCACATAAATTAATTGAGCGCTTTAATAAAGTAGGTAAAGTTGAAACGATGCCTGGTTTCTTAGGACTAGAAGTTCTTCTAACTGAAAATACAGTTGATTATGATGAAGTAACGATTAGCACTCGTTGGAATGCAAAAGAGGATTTCCAAGGTTGGACAAAGAGTACGGCCTTTAAAGATGCGCATTCACACCGTGGTGGATTACCAGATTTTATTATCGATAATAAAATCTCATTCTATGATGTTAAAATTGTTCGTATGCCAATTGCTGCGGCTCAATAACTTCGGTTTTAATAATTGGTATAGAAGTATGAGAAGTAATATATCTTCTCTACTTCTATACCTTTTCTTTTTTCAATTTCTTTTCACCAACTTCGCGTGCACGACTAGTCTACCAGCCTCTGAATCCAGTGCATAATCACATGTAGAAAGTGTTAAAATTTGATCATCCGCTGTCACTTTTGTATCTGTTTGATAGAGTGATCTTTCCTTAATTTTTTCTAGAAAAGATGCATAGTCTTCATCGCTTCCAAAATTCGTTTCAATATAATAGAAATCAGTTGTCGTTGTATATACTGAAAATACTTCTACATCATATCCTTCAAACAAAGTATCGTAGTACAATTTGCGATGAGACATGAAGAAATCTTCTTCTAATATTTTTTTAAGACTCCCAAACATAGAGCCGTCTTTCATACGATGTCCGTATAGAATCGTATTTCGATTTTGAGATTTTACATCGTTACGATGATCCATAAAAATACTGCCTGCCCTCATGTCCTCACCTTTATAATTACGGTATAAATAGTAATCGTTGTCTTTCGCTTGAACAATCGGATAATTAATTTGCGTATCATCCATCGTAATCCAACCAACTATTTCTGGATTAATTTTTTGTAAGGCTTGGAACTGTGCACGTACTGCTCCATCTGATGATTTTTCTTCCATCGGACTCCTTTGATAAATATCTTGTGCTTCAGCCATTACTTTGCGATTTTCATAGTAATCCATGAACATCCCGCCTAATTCATACACGGAGTAGAAAAAGATACCTAAAAAAGCAACTGTAAGTATTCTTTGAAAAAAGGAATTCTTTTTCTTTTCTTTCTTGCCGCTCAAATTATCACCTCAAAACGGATTACCAAAGGGATTTAGTCGCCTATCAAATACCCATTGGCACCATATACAATCCTGTATCTTCATCGTGCTTTACAACAACGTCTACACCATATATCGTCTTGATCATATCTTCCGTTACGACTTCACCTGGCTTACCCTTCATCACAATTTCTCCATCTTTCATAACGATAATATGATCGCTATAACGGATTGCTTGATTAATGTCATGTAATACCATAACAATCGTTAAACCATGTACTTCATTTAACTCTTTCACTAACTCTAATATTTCAAGCTGATAGTAAATATCTAAATACGTCGTTGGTTCGTCTAAAAACAGCATGGGCGTATTTTGCGCTAAAGTCATCGCAATCCAAACACGTTGCCTTTCCCCACCAGATAATGCATGTATTGGCTTATCACGCTTATCTTGTAGTCTCGTACACGTCAATGCTCTTTCTATTGCTTCGCTATCCTCATCCGTTTGTGTAGAAAAAATATTTTTATATGGCATACGCCCAAAACTCGTCAATTTTTCAACTGTAATATCTGCTGGCGCCTCATTTTGCTGATGAACGACCGCTAGCTTTCTAGCAAACTCTTTCGGCTTATACTGGCTAATAGCTTTCCCATCTAGCATTACTTCTCCGCTACGGGGATCATGATTTCGCGACATAACACCTAGTAATGTTGATTTCCCACAACCATTTGGACCAATAATTGTTGTAATTTTTCCAACCTCTATCTCACTACTAACAGACTTTAAACGATCCGTTACATTATCATAAGAAAAGGTTACATTTTTAATTTCCATGAACTCGATCACTCTTTCTAAGCAAGAATATTAAGAACGGACCACCGATGACTGCCATAATCGTCGCCGCTGGAATTTCATTAGGCGGTACGATTAGCCTACCAATTGTGTCTGCCGTTAAAATTAATAACGCACCTGCAAGGGCTGAAAATGGAATAAGTACTTTATGATCTGATCCAACCAGTTGCCTTGAAATATGCGGGATAAGTAATCCAACGAAAGCGATAACACCCGCAATTGCAGTTGATACAGCTGCTAAAAGAACAGCAATGACAGAAATAATAAGGCGTACCCTCGTCACGTGAAGTCCAAGGTTTTTAGCCGTTTTATCTTGTAGAGATAATAAATTACACCACGCCCCTACAAACAGTGCAAGTATAAGGCCGATTGATCCATATGTAACAAGTACTTCCACATCGCCCCATGTCTTCATCGTTATATTAGATGTTGTCGTCTGCTTAATACTTTTAATGAAATATCCGCAAATCGTAACGAAAGATTCATTTAAACCAGTAAACATCGCATTTATCGCTATACCGATCAAAATGATACGCAGCGGACTTAAACCTGATTTCCAAGAAAACGCATAAACGAGATAACAAGCAAACGCACCGCCTAAAAACGCGAATAGTGGTGTCCAGAAAAAGAACTGAGGGAATAGCGTAATGATAACAAGCGTCATAAAACTGGCCCCTGAAGATATCCCGATAACCCCAGCATCCGCAAGTGGATTTTTCATAACTGCTTGGAAAAGCACACCAGAAACAGCAAGCGCCGCTCCAGTGAAAAGTGCAATAATGATGCGCGGGAAACGTAAATCTTTAATGACTTCAACTTCTTCATTTGTCCCTGTAAATATACCTTGAAAAAGATCAATGACACCTATTTCTAAACTACCTTTCACAGCGGATACAGTAGTCATAATAACTAGTAATACTGTGACGATGAAGAAACTCCAAATTTTTTTATTCATCTCAATCTTCCTTTATCTATACATGCATCATGGATACATCATTTTCTTTAATTCATCTAAGGCTTCAATAGCTGCTAAATTCCCCGTCGTTCCAAATAAGCGCTCTTCTAAATCGTACACTCTATTATTTTTAACTGCGGCAAAATGCTTCCAAATGTCGTTCGTTTTAAATTCCTTATCGAACATTTTCACAACTTCATCTGGCATACCATGCGCTGCACGTAAAATAATATCTGGATCAGCTTTTTTTAAGTACTCTGTATTAGAAGCTAAATATTCTACTTTCTCACCTTGTACGATATTTTTACCACCTAGTTGTTTTACTAAATCCCCAATATAGGAGTGTTCTGTCGCAACTAAATAACTTCCAGGTACTCCAAGTAAAATAAGGACTGTCGGTTCTTTCTTCCCTTCCACTTGTTTTTGAATGTCTGCAACTTTTTTATCGAACTTTGTTACGACTGCTTCAGCCTGTTTCTCACGCCCATATGTTTTACCCAAATCTGTAATTGAATTTTGCATGTTTTTTAAACTCGTTAAATTTAAAAAGTTTGCCTTAATGCCTGCTTCATTAAAAACTGGCTTCAACTCATATTCAAGCGTCGTAACAGATAATACTTCTGATGGTTTCATTGATTTTACTTTTTCCATATCAGGACTCATCGGATTCCCAACTTCAGGTAAACCTTTATAGCGCTTTGGCAAAGTTTTAGAACTTGTAGGAATACCTGCTAAATCTACTTCTAATGCATCCATAATTTCAGTCACAGCAACTGTCGTTGCAATAACACGTTCCTCACTACTGCTCTTTACCTTTTTTGCCGTTTCTTTTTTGGGTGATGAGCACCCAGCTATACTAAATAAAAGAATGATAGCCATGAATACACTCGTGATTTTCTTCACTCTCAATCACCACTCCTTTCGGTACAATATGAAACGAGTCTTGATGCATGAAACCATGCATCAAGACTCCAAATTTTACAGTCTACCTGCTCTATATTTACGAACTAAGAAAGCAAGTGATCCTAGTAATAGCAACATATACATTCCAATCTGTGCTGTATCTGCTGTTTTTGAGTTTTTCTCTTTTTTCACATCATTCTTCGCATTTTCATTTTGCTTCTTACCGTCTGCATTTCGGTTGAAATCAGGATTACCGATTGTTTTTGCATTGTCTACTTTCGGTGTAATCACTGGATTTTTCGGATCATTCTTCGGATCGTTTTTCGGATCCTCTTTAATAGTTCCTACTGCACCAATATTATTTGTATCAAATTGAATTTGCACGTCGTAGAAATGATGATAGTTCATCGAATCAATATCTACTTTTACTTTCGCATTTAATTTCGCAAATAAATCATCAACCTCAAACTCTATCACTCTCGTATCTGCATTTTTATCTTCACTCACTACTTTTGCATCAACAAATGCACCAGCATTTTCTGTTTGGAACTTCGTAATCCACGCACTATTTTTCAGTGTCATCGCAACATATTTCTTACCATCTTTCACTGTTAATCTAGCTGGATTTACAACATATTGATTCATCATTGAAATCTCATCCGTTTTATCTTTTAACACTTTAAAAGCAACATCATATTGACCGTCTTTTAAATTTTTCGGATCGACTGTTATGTGTCCATTTTGGTTATTATTTCCGCCTTGATTATTGTTTCCATCTTGGTTGTTACTTCCACCTTGGTTATCGTTTCCGCCTTGATTATTGTTTCCATCTTGGTTATCGTTTCCGCCTGGAATGTTGTTTCCATCTTGATTACCTAAAGCTTTAATACTACCTTTATCAAATGCAAATTGAATATCATAGAAATGATGGTAGTTCATCGCATCAATATCCACTTTCACTTTTGCATTTAACTTTTTCGATAAGTCGTCTACTTCTACTTCCACTACTCTTGTATCTTGCTCTTTATTTGTACCTAATACTTTCGCATCGACAAACGAACTATTCTTTTCAAACTCAAACTTTGTAATCCATGAGCTATTCGTTACTGTGAAGGATACATATTTCTTACCATCTTTCACTTTTAATACGCCTGGACTCTTCGTATATGTGTTCATCATTGAAATTTCGTCTGTTTTATCTTTTAGCACTTTAAAACCGATACTGTATTCACCATCTTTAAGAGCATTTGGATCAATTGTTGTGTTATTGTCTTGGTTATTATTTCCGCCTTGGTTATTGTTTCCACCTTGGTTGTCATTTCCACCTTGGTTATTGTTTCCGCCTTGGTTGTCATTTCCACCTTGGTTATTATTTCCGCCTTGGTTGTCATTTCCACCTTGGTTATTGTTTCCACCTTGGTTATTGTTTCCACCCTGGTTATCGTTTCCACCTTGGTTATCTACTGGCTGAATGCTATCTTTATCAAATGCAAATTGAATGTCGTAGAAATGATGATAATTCATTGAATCAATATCCACTTTCACCTTTGCATCTAATTTTTTCGATAAATCATCTACTTCTACTTCCACTACTCTTGTATCAGCCTTCGTATCTGTATTTAATACATTTGCATCAACAAACGCACCATTTTTCTCAAACTCAAACTTTGTAATCCATGAGCTATTCGTTACTGTGAAGGATACATACTTCTTGCCATCTTTCACTTTCAATACGCCTGGGCTCTTCGTATATGTGTTCATCATTGAAATTTCTTCTGTTTTATCTTTTAACACTTTAAAACCGATACTGTATTCACCATCTTTAATTGTGTCAGCATCCGGTTGTTTATCTCCGTCTGGTTGTTTATCTCCATCTGGTTGCTTGTCTCCGTCTGGTTGCTTGTCTCCGTCTGGTTGCTTATCTCCGTCTGGTTGCTTATCTCCATCTGGTTGCTTATCTCCATCTGGCTGTTTCTCTTCATTTTTAATTGGTTCAAGTTTTTCTTGATCAAATAAAAGTTGTACGTCATGCGTTTGCTTGTAACCTTGTGATGCCACCTCAATAAATACTTTTGTATTTATTTTTTTAGATAAATCATCCACTTCAAATTCTACGACTCTTGTACCTTTTTCTTTATCTTCACTCACTACTTTTGCATCAACAAATGCACCATCTTTTTCCGTTTGGAAGTTTTTAATTAATGAGCTACTTTTTAGTGTTACGATTGCTTTTTTCTTACCATTCTCTACTTTCAATACTCCTGGATTTTCCATGTAAGTATTCATTTTAGATTCTTCATCTGTTTTATCTTTTAACACTTTAAAGGGAATGCTGTACGCACCATCTTTAATTATTTCAGCATCCGGCTTTTTATCTTCATCCGGTTGTTTCTCTTCATTTTTAATTGGTTCAAGTTTCTTTTGATCAAATACAAGTTGTACGTCATGAGTTTGCTTGTAACCTTGTGATGCCACCTCAATAAATACTTTTGTATTTATTTTTTTAGATAAATCATCCACTTCAAATTCTACGACTCTTGTACCTTTTTCTTTATCTTCACTCACTACTTTTGCATCAACAAATGTACCATCTTTTTCCGTTTGGAAATTTTTAATTAATGAGCTGCTTTTTAGCGTTACAATCGCTTTTTTCTTACCATTTTCTACTTTCAATACTCCTGGATTTTCCATGTAAGTATTCATTTTAGATTCTTCATCTGTTTTATCTTTTAACACTTTAAATGGAATGCTGTACGCACCATCTTTAATTGTGTTAGAATTTGGTTGTTGATCTGAGTCAGGCTTTTGGTCGGGCTTCTGACTTGGATCCGGATTTTCATTTGGATCTGGCTTATTAGCTGGGTCCTCTTTTTCATCTGGTTTTTCTACATGAATTGGTGTAATGCTATTTTGGTCGAATGAAATACGAATGTCATAGTAATGATGATAATTAAAAGCATCAATATCAACTTTTACTTTCGCATTTAATATTTTCTCTACATCTTCTACATCAAATTCTACTACTCTTGTATCGCTCTCTGTATCTTCACTAACTACATTTACATCAACGAATTGACTACCTTTTTCTGTTTCAAACTTCGTAATCCATGAACTATGCGTTAACGTAAAGGATACTTTCTTTTTCTCATCCTTTACTTTCAAAGTCCCCGGGCTTATAGAATATTGATTCATCATTGATTCTTCATCTGATGTATCTTTCAAAACTTTGAAACCAATTGAATATTCACCGTCAGCTAAAGTTGTAGCTGCTTGAACTGCAAGTGGTTGTAGCGTTGATACGAATGTAAAAATCGTTAGAAACATTGCAACAACAATTTTAAAATACCTGTTCAATAGAATGACTCTCCTTTTTAAAATTTATTTACTTAACTTCACTTTACGAACTAAGAAAACACCTGAGATTAAAACTAACGCTGCAAATAATCCGATACGTGCTTCGTCGCCTGTTTTTGGATTATCTATTTTTTCAGCTTTTCCACTTTCATTTGTTTCTTTTTTTGTATCTTTATTTGTTTCTTTGTTATCTACTTTCGTTTTCTCTTCTTTTACTTGGCCATCTTTTTTAGTTTGATCATCAGTTTTTGTTACACCAGCTGCATTGTTATCGCCGCCTACAGCTTTTACATTCGCATCAAACGCAAAGCGAACTGTGTAATGATGGTCGTAGTTTGCACTTGGTACAACAACATGAATTTTTACTCCTAACGGTTTAGATAAATCATCAACTTTAAATTCAACCGTTCTTTTATCTGCTGCTTCGTCTTTGCTAATTACTTTTGAATCAACGAAATTACCATTCTCTGGTGCTTTAAATTCTGTAATCCAAGCACTATGATTCATTGGAACTTGTACTCTCATCTCACCATTTTTTACAATTAACTTAGCTGGTTTTTCAAAATAATCATTTGCCATTGAAGCTGAATCATCTTCCGCCTTTTTGATAACGTAGTTAATATCGTAAGTACCATCAGCTAATTTTGCTGAGGCTTGTCCAGATGGTATTACGAGAAAAGCTAGCATACATACTAACGTTATAATAAATGCGGGTAATACTGAAAACTTTCTCATTTTACTTACTTCCTCCTTGTTTATCTTTCGTTTTATAATTTGAAAATGATAATTATTCTCAATTTATAAGAAAAAAAATAATCTCTTCTACCTTTATTTCATTGTCATTACTTTATGTAATGTAAGTATCGTTGATTATCATTCTCACTAAAGGTCAAAAAATATAATATCCCTCTATATTCCCTATAAAAAGCACTCTAAAATAATTCAATCTCTTTACTGATTATCATTCTCAACAGACCACAAAAAAAATAAACTACCTAATTCTATTGTTCTATCACCTCTTCTTCCAAAAATGATATAGTCATAGAAAACCTCTTCCCCTGCTCCCCTCACTTCCCTTCCAATATTTCCACAACTAAGTCAATCTTAGCCTAATGCTAATTTTATTGTCAACTATATTACGTATAATTTTTTTAATATCTAAATTTTTTTATATACGGCTTTTTCTACAAAAAAAGAGGCTTCCTTTCATAGAAAGCCTCTTTTCTCTATTTTTCTACAGCAATTTCTTGCTTTTGAAACTTAGAAACTATATAACCAATTCCTATACCGATCATACCTGGAACTAACCAACCAATCCCTACGCTATATAATGGGATTTTATTTAAAATAGGTGTTAGTGCAGCAATTTGAAGATTCGCATTGTGCAATCCATCAAAGAAGCTAATCGCAAATGACCCTACAATACCACCTACATACATCGCTAACGGAAGACGAACGTAGTTTTCAACGAGTGATAATACGATCAGTACGATACCAATTGGGTAAATTGCAATTAAAATTGGCAATGCTAATGCATTTAACTGAGTTAAACCAAGATTCGCTACCATAAATGCTAATACACAAAAAATGAAAACGACTTTTTGATAAGAAAGCTTTGGTAATAACGAAGAGAAATATTCTCCACAAGCTGCAACAATACCTACAGAAGTCGTTAAACATGCTGCTGTAATTGCGATGCCAAGTAATAATGTTCCGTAATTACCAAATAAATGATTTACGGCGTTTGTTAAAATAATTCCTCCGTTTGCACCCATTCCAAGCGAAACACTAGAAGCTCCAAGGTAAGCAAGCGCTAAATAAACAAGAAGTAAACCAAGTGCTGCAATAAATCCTGCAAAGATTGTTACTTTCGCAATGCTGTTCTTATTTGTGATGCCTTTTGATTTTAAAGCATTGATGACTACATTTCCGAATACAAGTGCTGCAAGTCCATCTAAAGTTAAATATCCGTCGATAAAACCTTTAAAAAGAGGAGCACTATATGCTTCTGTCGGTGCACCAAATTCTCCAATTGGTGTAATAAGTGCTTTACCTACAATAATTGCAATAACAGCTAACAAAATTGGAGTTAACACTTTACCGATGCGTCCCACTAATTTCGATGGGTTTAAAGCTAAATAGAAAGTTACTGCAAAGTAAATAAGTGTAAAGATAACAAGTGGATATGATTGACCAGCTATTTCACTTGGTAAAAACGGTGCAACACTCATTTCGTAAGCAACTGTTCCTGTACGTGGAACACTTACGAATACGCCTAAACATAAATAAATTGCAGTGATAAAAACAAGTGCGAATACAGGATGTACACGTCCTGCTAATTCATTAATATCTCCCTTTAGAGCTATAACAATAACTCCTAATAAAGGCAGTCCTACACCTGTTACGATAAAGCCAAATAACGCGATCCATACATCTGTTCCAGCACCTTGTCCTAACGCTGGTGGAAAAATCATATTACCTGCACCGAAAAACAGTGCAAATAACATTAAGCTTATTGCAAACATCTCAGAAAACTTTAAAGATGATTTCATTTCTACTAACCTCCTAAATAATTATCTGATTAACAAAATATTCTGAATTAAATCCCGTCACATATCCTCTTTCAAGCATACTTCCCTATAAAATAACGCAAAAAACACCCGTCCCTAACAAAGGGACGAGTGTTGAAATCGTGGTTCCACCCTTATTCTAATAAAATGAATTTATAACGAAATAAGCTCATTTTATAGCTCGTGTAAATTGATAACGGTTTTATCCGCCAAGAATTACAATGCATCACGCAGTTCACTCTTGAAGTTTAGAGGTGGTAAGTTTGTCTTTCCGTATTAGGAAGCTCACAGCCTAAGGCTTCCCTCTCTGAGAATCGTCAAAAACAACTCATGTCCTCATCATTACTTTTATAAAATATTTTGTCGAAACTTGTTGTTTTTTATTATATGGGCTATTTTCTAAAAAATCAATAGTTTTATTTTTTCTGACAAAAAAATATAGGGAGAAAACTTTTCTCCCTATAACTGCCCTATTAATATTTCTAATTCGTCAGCTGTAATGTTTCGCCATTTTCCAGATTCTAGTCCATTCAGCTCTATATTCATAATGCGTACTCGCTTTAGCTTTGTTACAGTAAACCCGAAAGCACGGCTCATTCTGCGAATTTGCCTGTTCATTCCTTGGGTTAAAACGATGCGAACTGTTGATTGATCGACTCTTATCACTTTACATGGCTTTGTTATTCCATCTTTAATCTTTACACCACTGGACATCATATCAATAAACCAATCTGTAAAAGGCTTATCAACCGTTACAACATATTCTTTCTCATGCTCATAATCACCGTGTAGAATTCGATTGGCAATCGTGCCGTCATTCGTTAATAAAATGAGTCCTTCCGACGCTTTATCTAACCGTCCAACAGGAAAGATTCGCTCTGGGTAATTGATATAATCAATAATATTATCTTCAATATGATCAGCTGCTGTACAAGTAATTCCAACTGGTTTATGAAAGGCGATATACACCTTTTCCTTCTCTTCTTTTGCAATAACCTGTCCATCAATCGTTACAACATCACCATCGCTCACGATTGTACCGTGCGTGCAAATTTCACCGTTAATCGCGATACGTCCTGCTTTAATAAGACGGTCTGTTTCGCGTCTTGAGCAGGATTTTACTTCGCTTATGTATTGGTTGATTTTCATGTTTTATTCCTTTTCTTATAGATTAAAAGCGTCAATCCATGGCAATATCATTATGCCAAGATTGACGCTCCTTTACTTCGCAAAAACAACTAAATAAATTACCCCAATCACCAAAAATATTCCGCAACAAGCTAACAATACTTTTGCAAGTTTGTCCATAAACATATAATGGTTTCCCCTTTTGTTTGGTTGTTTGCTATTTTAATTCGACAACTGTTACGCCTAGGCCTCCCTCGCCCATATCACCGTAGCGGTAGGTTTTCACGCCGCGATGTTTCTTCAAGTAATCTTGTACACCTTGGCGAAGCGCTCCTGTTCCTTTACCGTGAATAATTGACACACGAGGATAGCTTGCAAGCTGTGCATCGTCTAAATATTTTTCAACGCGCATCATTGCATCTTCATAACGTTCACCGCGAAGGTCTAGCTCTAACGACACGTGATAATCTCTACCCTTCACACTTGCGACTGCTTTTTTCTCAGTTTGCTTCGGTGTATTAATGTATTCCATATTGGATTCTTTCACTTTCATCTTCAGAATACCAATTTGTACGCTCCACTCTGTATCACTTACTTTTTTAAGCAATTGACCTTTTTGACCGAACGTTAACACTTTTACTTCATCACCTGGTCGTAATTGTTGTTTCGGCGCTGTATTTTTCACATTTACTTTTTGTTTCTTCACAAGCTCTGGCGCTGCCCCTTCTAGACGGCTCTTCGCTTCAATAAGCTCATGGTCTTTCACATTTACAAGCTGCGCTTTACGCAATTGACGAAGTTCATGAATAATGCCTTCTGCTTCTTTCTTCGCAGCTTCGACTTTTTCTTCCCCTTCTTTTTGCGCTTTTAATAATTTTTCATCGCGCTCATCGTTAAATTCAATAATTTGACGCTGTAATTCACGATGAAGTTTTTCAGATTGCTTACGATGTTCTTCCGCTTCTTTTCGTTCGCGCTCTGCATTTTTTTGGCTTTCTTCTAGCTTTGCAATCATATTTTCGATTTTGTTCGTATCTGTACTAATATGGTTACGAGCGCGATCAATAACGCGATCAGACAAACCAAGACGCTTCGAAATTTCAAAGGCGTTACTACGTCCTGGTACACCGATTAATAATTTGTACGTTGGGCTTAATGTATTCACATCGAACTCAACGCTCGCATTAATAACTTGCTCACGATTGTATCCATATGCTTTTAATTCTGGGTAATGCGTCGTTGCAACAACGCGAGCACCACGGTTACATACTTCATCTAAAATAGAAATCGCTAGTGCAGCCCCTTCTTGCGGATCTGTCCCAGCACCTAATTCATCAAATAGGACTAAACTTTCAAAATCAGCTTTTTCTAAAATATCTACAATGTTTACCATATGAGAAGAGAATGTACTTAAATTTTGTTCAATCGATTGCTCATCACCGATATCAGCAAAGATGTTTTTAAATACACATATCTCTGATTCATCCATTACCGGAATATGAAGACCAGATTGCGCCATTAAGACACAAATACCGACTGTTTTAAGTGTAACTGTTTTACCACCTGTATTCGGTCCTGTAATAACGATTGTTGTAAAGTCTTTACCAAGCATAATGTTATTTGGCACGATAATTTCCGGATCAATAAGCGGATGGCGTGCTTGTTTTAAATCCATGTAGCGTTCATTATTTACGATTGGCTTCGTCGCTTTAATTCGCTTCGCATAAAGAGCTTTCGCAAAAATAAAATCAAGATTTGCAACTACTTCTACGTTTGATAGAACGATATCAGCTTCCACTGCTACTTCTTCTGTTAGCATCATTAAAATGCGTTCTACTTCTTGTTTTTCTTTCACACGTGCTTCTTGAAGCGCATTATTTAATTCCACGATTACTTGCGGTTCTATAAATAACGTTTGTCCAGAAGCAGATTGATCGTGAACAATACCACCATATACGCCGCGGTATTCTTGTTTTACTGGGATTACGTAACGTTCGTTACGAATCGTTACAATTGCGTCTGATAACATTTTTTGTGCGTTTGAAGAACGCGTCATGTTTTCTAATTTCTCACGAATACGGCTTTCCGCAGTACGAATTTGGTTACGAATACCACGCAATTTGTCACTTGCGCTATCGACTACTTCACCGCCGTCACCGATACAGTTTGTAATTTTCTTTTCTAAATCATATAAAGATACAATTTGCGCGACATGTCCTTCTAGAATTGGAAGCTCTACGCCATTCTCAGCCATGTCTTCAATAAATCGTTTCATCTGGCGGCTACCATACATCGTACTTGCGATTTCGATTAACTCATGCGGACTTAACATACTTCCAATTTTCGCACGCTTAACATTTGAGCGAATATCAGAAATCCCTCCAAGTGGTACATGTCCTTTTAAACGGATAACTTTCGCTGCCTCATCCGTTGTTTCTTGCAGTTCCACAATTTCTTCAAAATCTGTGCTTGGCACTAAATTCTTCACTTTATCACGACCAAGTGAAGATGCTGTATGTTCAAGTAATTGTTCTTTTACTTTATTGTATTCTAATACACGCAACGTTCTTTCTAACATGTTGCAGGTCCCCCTTGTGTTACTTATTACGTTTAATATAGTCTAATAAACGTTCAATATCCCATGTGTTAATCACGTTATCTTTTTGAATCCAACCTTTACGTGCTGCCGCTACACCTGTTTCCATATCTTCTAACATTTCAAGTGTATGAGCATCCGTATTAATCGCTACTTTTACACCAGCATCTTGTGCTTGTTTTAATAATTTCGCACTTAAATCTAGACGGTTTGGATTTGCATTTAATTCTAAAACTGTATTTGTTTCTTTTGCGAGCTGGATTAATAAATCTGTATCTACATCGTAACCCTCACGGCGCCCAAGAAGACGTCCTGTCGGATGGGCAATCATTGTCACATGTTTATTCTCAAGTGCAGTGCGAAGACGTTTCATAATCGTTTCACGGTCTTGTGAGAAGCTAGAGTGAATGGCTCCAATGACATAATCTAGTTCTGCTAATACTTCATCATCAAAATCAAGTGTCGCATCTGGTAAAATGTCCATTTCGATTCCGCGCAAAATTGTAATGTCTGGATACTTTTCATTCATACGTTCAATTTCTTTCGCTTGTTCACGAAGACGCTCTTTCGTTAAACCGTTCGCTACTTTCAAGTATTGCGAGTGATCAGTAATTGCCATAAATTTATACCCACGAGCACGACATGCTTGTACCATTTCCTCAATTGAAAAAGCACCGTCACTCCACGTTGTATGCATATGTAAATCACCCTGTATATCAGAGAACTGAATTAAGTTCGGATACTCTTTAATTAATTCAATTTCTTTTCCATCTTCACGCACTTCTGGTGGGATGAATGGAAGACCGAAATGAGCGAAGAAATCCTCTTCCGTTTCAAATGTTTTCACTTCACCTGTTTCTAAGTTTTCTACACCGTACTCACTAATTTTCTCGCCTCTATCTTTCGCAATTTGGCGCATTTTTACGTTATGGTCTTTTGATCCTGTGAAATGGTGAAGAGTTGTAATAAATTCTTCTGGTTTTACTAAGCGGAAGTCAATTGAAATATCATATTCATATTGAAGACGAACAGATACTTTCGTATCTCCACTTGCAATCACTTCAATCATATTATCAAATTGTAGTAAATGTTCACGTACTACTGCTGGCTCTGTCGTTGCAATGATGAAATCTAAGTCCTTCACTGTCTCACGAACACGGCGTAAACTACCAGCGCGTGAGAAACGAATTATTTCAGCAACATTCGACAATTTCTCCTCTATTTCCCCGGCAATAGGCAATACCATCGCAATTGGTAAACGCTCTGGACGAGAGCCTACTTGATCAATTGCTTCTAATATTTTCTCTTCTGTTTTCTTACCGAATCCAGCTAAAGCTTGTACTTTATTTTCTTCACAAACAGCTTTTAACGTTTCCATATCAACAACACCAAGTTCTTTGTATAACTTGGCCACCTTCTTACCACCAAGGCCTGGTAGTTTTAATAGTGGTAATAAACTGCTTGGTACTTCTTTTTCAAGTTCTTGTAGTACTTCAGATGTTCCCGATTCTATATATTCTTGAATAACTGCTGCCGTTCCTTTTCCGATACCTGGAATCTTTGTGAAATCTTCAATTTCAGAAAGACTACGGTCATCACTTTCTAGTGCTGCCGCCGCTTTACGGAATGCAGATATTTTAAATGGATTTGCACCCTTTAGTTCCATAAACAGGCCGATTGTCTCTAGTAATTTGATAACTTGTTTTTTATTCACTTTCATCATTGCCCCGCCTTTCTTTCATAGAAAAAAACTTCTCTTTCCGAAAAAAGAGAAGTTACACTCTGCTACCTGTCTGCCATAGTTCCTTCACCTTTTCAGAAAGAATCGGTGTATCGTCTACAATTATTTTGCTAATTGATGATTTTTGTAATGGTGTTTGTATTTGTTCAATTGGAAGAATTGATCCAACAATAATTAAGACAAACAGAATGATATACACTTCTAAAAAGCCAAGAAGTGCCCCAGCAACCGCATTGACTTGCTTTAAAACTGGGATTTCTGCAAACATATTCAGTAAATTACCAAGTAGTGAAAGTGCGATTTTTGTAATAATAAATAATACGATAAACGCAATTGCTTGATAGAAGACACCCTCAATATTATTCGCATCTATCCATTCTGGAACAGAAACATTCTTATCAAATGGATACGGAATAATTTTCGCAAGTGCTGGCGCTAAATCTTTACAATACCAGTATGCAACGAGGTATGCGATAATAAAGCTTGTTAACTTTACAAGTTGCAAAATAAATCCTCTGCGTAAACCGAGGAAGAATCCCATAACAAGCAATAAAATGATAATAATATCAATCATGTTTATTCAATTCCTTTTTGTGTCATACTTTCTTTCAATTTCTCATGTTCTTCTTTTAATTTTATGTAATCGTGTATGACGTTTACCGCCGTCAATACCGCTAGTCTACTCGTATCAAGCGAAGGATTCTTGGCATTGAGTTCGCGCATTTTATCATCCACAATCGCTGCTACCATGCGGATATGACTTGTACTTTCATCGCCAACAACTGAATATTGTTGACCATATATTTCTACATTAATTCGACTTTTATTTCCCTTTTGTTGTGACAACTCACCGGCCTCCAATCACGTACAGAATCCTAAAGTTTATCATACCATGAACCATCATAATATGGAAACAGAAAGAACAATCCGATATGATAAAAATAACAACATAAAAAAGGAGCGACCATTTTGTCAAATTCTATCGTAATACAAACAAGTTCTACAGTAATTGAAGACATGAAACAACAATACAAACAAGCACTTAGCCCCAAAATTCCGCAAGGCGGTATCTTTATGGCAAAGGTTCCATCTTGCACAATTACAGCTTATAAATCAGGGAAAGTGATGTTTCAAGGTGGACGTGCTGAAGCAGAAGCTTCTCGTTGGCAAACCGTCTCTCAAACACCAAAATCAGCTGTAAAAAAATCGGTCAATTCACATCGTTATGCGCCGCCCGCTTCCATCGGCACAATGTCTATTTTAGGATCAGACGAAGTAGGTACTGGTGATTATTTCGGACCGATGACAGTAGTTGCTGTATATGTGGATGCGAAGCAAATTCCACTTTTAAAAGAACTCGGTGTAAAAGACTCCAAAAACTTAAATGATGCTCAAATTGCTGAGATTGCAAAACAACTCCTTCACGTTGTTCCTTACAGCTCTCTCGTTCTTCATAATGAAAAATATAATGAGCTATTTGATAAAGGAAACAACCAAGGTAAACTGAAGGCTTTACTGCATAATAAAGCCATCACAAACTTATTAGCAAAAATCGCGCCTACAACACCTGAGGGCATCTTAATCGACCAATTTACACAGCCTGATACATACTATAAATATTTAGCGAAACAAAAACAGGTACAGCGTGAAAATGTTTATTTCGCTACAAAAGGTGAAAGTGTCCATTTAGCAGTAGCCGCCGCTTCTATTTTAGCTCGTTACTCATTCGTAAAACAATTTGACGAACTAAGCAAAACAGCTGGTATGCAACTTCCGAAAGGTGCTGGTAAACAAGTTGATATTGCCGCTGCTAAATTAATTCAAAAAGTCGGTAAAGAAAGACTACCTGAGTTTGTGAAAGTGCATTTTGCTAATACAGAGAAGGCGTTTCGGTTACTGAAAAAATAACTACTTTTTAGTATCGACAGGATATGGATGAACTAAACAAGGCGAAAAGAATTGAATTCTTTTCGCCTTTTATGAATGAAAAATGGATAAATAGGATCTCACACGTTCCTATTTTTGCCGCACTTCTTCTCCATATCTATATATTTAAATTTAATCTGATATATATTCATTTACTATTCACCTAAAAAAGAGAGTCTCCATGACTCCCTTTTTATGTTTAACTTCGTTTCTGCTTCTTATTTGATGAAGGTACTTTATAAGAACCCGTTTCATGCGTAGTCGTTCCTTGTCCTTCCACTTCCGGAGAACCTAAGCTTGATCTAGAATGGTCTGTTTTCACTTTCTTACTCATTACAATCACCCCCAAGATTACTTTTCACTTAAGAGTAAAAAACTATTCAGCATAACCATCTGAACATATACTGGCTACCCTTTTATCCTCCTGTCTGTTTTTCACTAATGTCCCATAGACGTTTTGCGGCATCCTTATCCAAGGCGGCTTCAGACATTTTTCCTATTTGCTTATCGGCATAGTAATAACCACTATGATCAGTAAATTCAGTTGATTCTGCTAGCCATATTAGAGTTTCAGCACCTTTCTCGGGTGTACGAGAGAAAGGTTTCATTGCTGCCATAGTTAAGCGAGCAACCAGACCATTGTCCTGGTTAAAATTCGTATTCACTAGCCCCGGGTCAAAGCTATAAGCACTAACACCCGTTCCCTCCAACCGCTGTGCCAATTCAAAGGTGAATAAAATGTTAGCTAGTTTTGTTTGCGCATAACGCATTGTAGGACCGCCCATGAACTTCTTAACACCACGATACAGTTGTTCTGCATCTAGATCACCGAAATCAATTCCCTTTTTAGCCATTTTGTGACCGTGAGATGCGGTGGTAATGACACGAGCAGGAGCACTTTCTTTTAAACGCTCCAACAGCAAATTAGTGATTAGGAATGGACCTAAATGGTTAACCGCCCAAGTCATCTCCAAATCGTCCTCTGTAAGCTGCCTTGTTTGAAATAAAGCACCAGCATTATTCACTAATATATCTATTCTCGGACACCTTTCTAAAATATCAGTAGCTACCCGGCGTATAGATTGTTGGGAAGCCATATCAGCTAAAAATAAATCTATCATCACATCCCCATTCGTTACATCCTTAATTTGAGCAATAGCAGCATTCGCTTTTTCCTCGTTACGTGCAATGATTCCTAGCTTGGCACCGCGCTCCGCAAATGCCTTAGCTGCCGCTAATCCAATACCACTTGTTGCACCAGTGATTACTATATACTTGTCACGCAATGTCCACTTTGTATGACTTGGAATTTCCCCCATTGTACAAAAACCCCTTCCCTTGCCCATAAATATTTCATTCGTTTTACTATATGTGAGATATGAACGAACCTATGAACAACATTTTTCCAAACAAAAAAAGCGAGAGCAGTTGCTCTCGCTTTTTTCTATCTTAAAACTCTGAAGAACCTGGAGTTCTTGGGAATGGAATTACGTCACGGATGTTAGCCATACCAGTGATGTACATTAGGAAGCGCTCGAAACCTAGACCGAATCCAGCGTGTTTTGTACCGCCGTATTTTCTAAGTTCTAAGTACCACCAGTAGTCCTCTTCGTTCATACCTAATTCTTTAATTCTGTCTACTAAAACGTCCATTCTTTCTTCACGTTGGCTACCGCCGATTAATTCGCCGATGCCAGGAACTAGAAGGTCAGTAGCTGCTACTGTTTTACCATCTTCGTTCATACGCATGTAGAATGCTTTAATGTCTTTCGGATAGTCAGTTACGAATACAGGGCGTTTGAAGATTTCTTCTGATAAGTATCTTTCGTGCTCTGTTTGTAAGTCAATACCCCATTCTACTGGGTATTTGAATTCAGCACCTGATTCTTGAAGTACTTTAATTGCTTCTGTATAAGTGATGCGACCGAAGTCAGAGTTGATTACGTTGTTCATGCGCTCTAGAACTGTTTTATCAACGAAGCTGTTGAAGAAGTCCATTTCTTCTGGTGCATGCTCTAGTACGTATTTCATTGCATATTTCAGCATATCTTCTGTAAGATCCATTACATCACCTAATTCAGCGAATGCAATCTCAGGCTCAACCATCCAGAACTCCGCTGCGTGGCGAGTTGTGTTTGAGTTTTCTGCACGGAATGTAGGTCCGAATGTGTACACATCACGGAATGCTAATGCATAAGCTTCAGCGTTAAGTTGTCCACTTACTGTTAAGTTTGTTTCTTTACCGAAGAAGTCTTTTGCTTCGTCAACTTGTCCGTCTTCACCTTTTGGTACGTTGTTTAAGTCTTGCGTTGTTACGCGGAACATTTCGCCTGCACCTTCTGTATCACTACCAGTGATGATTGGTGTATGAACATGTACGAATCCACGCTCTTGGAAGAATTGGTGAATTGCAAATGCTGCGATAGAACGCACGCGGAATGTTGCAGAGAATGCGTTTGTTCTTGGACGTAAGTGAGCGATTGTACGTAAGTATTCAAACGTGTGACGCTTCTTTTGAAGTGGGTAATCAGAATCTGATAAGCCCTCGATATCAATTTTTTCTGCTTTAATTTCAAATGGTTGCTTCGCTCCAGGTGTTGCAATTACTTTACCTTCTACTTTAACTGAAGAGCTTAGTGGAAGCTTTGCAATTTCTTTGAAGTTCTCTAATTCTGTATCGAAAACGATTTGAACACCTTTGAAGAAGCTACCGTCGTTTAATTCGATGAAACCAAATGCTTTTGAATCACGTAAGTTACGAATCCAACCCGATACTTGTACTGTTTGATCTGCGTATTTATCTGTATCTCTATACAGACTTTTTACTAATGTGTTTTCCATAGTAAAATTCTCCTTTACTCATATATTTAAATACAAAAAAACCTTTCATCCATAAAGGGACGAAAGGTTAAACTTCGCGGTACCACCCAATTTGTCATAAAGACCAACTTTAACTCGTATGTAATACATACTTCCCGGTTTGTAACAGGCCGGATTCCCGTCTAAGTCTACTCTTGAATACAAGTTTCAATTTCGGTTAGCAACTCCAAGGTGTTCTTCACATATACCGCCTCATCAGGCTCTCACCGCCCCTGACTCGCTTTAGATTATAGTATATACTACTTTTCCTTATCATCGTCTTTCGTTTTGTTAAACTAAAATTAATGTACTACATTCGAGGGAAAGATGCAAGACGCCAGAAAATATATCAGCGATTTTTGCAATATATCGACCGCAACTTCAAATATATCAGCGATTTTTATAATATATCGACCGCAACTTCAAATATATCAGCGATTTTTATAATATATCGACCGTAACTTCAAATATATCAGCGATTTTTATAATATATCGACTTACCAACAACTTTCGACAATCGCATCATAAAAAAAAATTGCCGGAATTAATCCGGCAATCTTTTATTACTTACGTAACTCCGCACCAAATTTCTCTTCTACCGCTGTTAATACACGGCTATGTGCTTCTGTTACTTCTTCGTCTGTTAATGTACGTTCTGCATCGAAGTAGTTCATAGAGAATGCAAGTGATTTCTTGCCTTCTTCCATTTTTTCACCTTCGTATAAGTCGAATAGTGTTACTTCTTTTAGAAGTTCTCCGCCAGCTTCAGCAATTACTTGCTTCATTTCCCCAGCTTTTGTTTCTGCTGTTACTACAACAGCCATATCACGTGTCATAGATGGGAAACGTGGAATTGCTAAGTAGTAAGTTTCCTCAGCTTCTGCACCGAATACTTTTGCAAGAGATAATTCGAATACGAATGTATTTTTCACATCTAATTGTTTTTCTGTTTCCGGGTGCAGTTGACCGATGAATCCGATTGCTTCACCATCTAATACGATGTCAGCTGTACGGCCTGGGTGCATACCTTCACGTTTTGCTGGTGCATAAGTGATTTGGTTTGCAACGCCAAGTACGTCGAATAATCCTTCTAATACACCTTTAACAACGAAGAAGTCTACAACTTTCTTCTCACCTTGCCATGCATGGTGAAGAGCAAGACCTGTCATAACACCTGCAAGATGTTGTTCTTCTTTCGGAAGTTCTCCTGCTTCTGTTGGTAAGAAGATAGAACCTACTTCATATAAAGCAACGCTATCGTTTTTACGTGCAACATTGTATGAAACTGCTTCTAACAATTGTGGTACTAAGCTTAAACGAAGTTGGCTACGCTCTTCGCTCATTGGAAGCGCAAGATTTACAGGAGCTTTTTCGTTTGGTTCAACCATGTATTGTTTCGCTTTGTCAGCACTTGTTAATGAATATGTGATTGCTTCATATAAACCAGCACCTTCTAGGAAGCGGCGTACTTTACGACGTTTCGTTTGTGCTGATGTTAATTTACCACGTGTCATTGTTCCAGATGGTAATGTAACTGGAATGTGATCATAACCATACAGACGACCTACTTCTTCTACTAAGTCTTCTGAAATTGTAATGTCAGGACGACGTGCCGGTACATTCACATGGAATGTTCCTTCTACTTCTGTGAATGGGAATTTTAAGTTTGTGAACATTGTACCCATTTCACTCGCAGCAATATCTGTACCTAATACACGGTTTACTTTTTCAGCAGTAACAGATACTGTACGTTCTTGCACTTGTAAGTTATCAGCTTCTACTACACCTTCAAGTGCTTCTCCGCCAGCGTATTTTGCCATTAAAGCAGCTGCATGTTGAATTGCTTCAAATGTACGTGTTGGGTCGATTCCTTTTTCAAAACGTGCACTTGATTCGCTACGAAGACCTAAGTCTTTTGATGTACGGCGCACTGTTTGACCTGCAAAGTATGCAGACTCAATTAGAACGTTTACTGTCTCACTATCAACTTCAGAATCCGCCCCGCCCATTACACCAGCAACAGCTAAAGCTTTTTCACCGTTTGTAATAACAAGGTGGTGGCTTTGTAATTTACGCTCTTGATCATCTAATGTTTGAATCTTTTCATCTTCTTTAGCTAGACGAACAACGATTTCCTTTGAACCTAATTTATCGTAATCGAATGCATGTAACGGTTGACCGTATTCCATTAAAATGTAGTTTGTAATATCAACTACATTACTAATTGGACGAATGCCAGCTGCCATAAGGCGAGTTTGCATCCACATTGGTGATGGACCAATCTTTACGTTCTTCACCATTTTCGCAATGTATAACGGGTTTTCTTCTTTCGCTTCTACACTTACAGAAATGTAATCAGCTGTTTTTTCTGCTGATTCTTGTAAGTTGATAGCTGGAAGTTTCACTTCACGGCCGTAAATAGCAGCCACTTCATATGCAACACCTAACATGTTTAAGCAATCTGCACGGTTTGGTGTTAAACCAAGCTCAAGCACTTCATCATGTAAGTTTAAAATTTCAAGTGCATCTGCACCAACTTCAGCATCACTTGGGAAGATGAAGATACCGTCTGCATATTCTTTCGCAACGAATTTCCCATCAATACCAAGCTCTTGAAGAGCACAAACCATACCGTGAGAAGCTTCCCCACGTAGTTTTGCTTTTTTAATTTTGAAGTTACCAGGAAGTACAGCGCCAACTTTTGCAACTGGTACTTTTAAACCTTTTGCAATATTAGCAGCTCCACAAATAATTTGAACTGGCTCTTCTTCACCAATATCGATTAAGCATTTGCTTAATTTATCAGCTTCTGGGTGTTTTTCACATTCTAATACGTGACCAACTACAACACCTTTTACACCTTTATTTAATACTTCAACACCCTCTACTTCAATACCACTTTTCGTGATTTTATCTGCTAGTTCTTGTGCTGTTACATCTTTAATATCTACATACTCTTGTAACCAACGATATGATACGAACATATTTATCCTCTCCTTCCCTTACGCTCGTTTGAACTGTTGTAAGAAACGTACATCATTTGTATAGAAATGACGAATGTCATCTACGCCGTATTTCAACATTGCGATACGCTCTGCGCCCATACCGAATGCGAAACCTTGATATTCTTTTGAATCATAACCAGCCATTTCAAGTACGTTCGGATGAACCATACCTGCGCCTAAAATTTCAATCCAGCCAGTCCCTTTACAAGTGCCACAACCTTTACCGTGACACATCATACAAGAAATATCCATCTCTACAGATGGCTCTGTGAATGGGAAGAAACTTGGACGAAGACGGATTTCACGATCTTCACCGAACATCTTTTTCACGAATACTTGCAGTGTACCTTTTAAGTCACTCATGCGAATGTTTTTATCAATTACAAGACCTTCAATTTGCATGAATTGGTGTGAATGCGTCGCATCATCGTCATCGCGGCGATACACTTTACCAGGACAAATAATTTTAATCGGTCCTTTTTCTTTATTCTTTTCCATCGTACGTGCTTGCACAGAAGATGTATGTGTACGTAGTAACGTTTCTTCTGTAATGTAGAATGTATCTTGCATATCACGCGCTGGATGATCTTTCGGTAAGTTTAATGCTTCGAAGTTGTAGTAGTCTTTTTCTACTTCTGTTCCTTCAGCTACTTCATAACCCATACCGATGAATACATCTTCAATTTGTTCAACAACTGCTGTTAACGGATGGTGACAACCTGTTTCAACAGGACGACCTGGCAGTGTAACATCAATTGTTTCAGTAGCTAATTTCGCCTCAATTACTGCTTTTTCTAAGTTGCCAATTTTGTCTTCTAGACGCGTTTGAATCGCTTCACGTACTTCATTTACTAATGCTCCCATACGTGGACGCTCTTCTGCTGATAATTTTCCCATGCCGCGTAATACTTCTGTAATTGGACCTTTTTTCCCTAAATACGCTACGCGTACGTCGTTTAAGCCCTTTAGCTCTTTCGCTTCTTCAATAAGCTCTAACGCTTTTTGCTTTAGCTCTTTTAAACGTGCTTCCATTTGGAACCCTCCTAATTTTAAAAATAAAAAAACCTCGCTCCCAAAAAGGGACGAGGTAAATTCGCGGTACCACCCTAAATTGACAGAACAAGTCTGCCCACTCATTAGTTATAACGATCAATTCTGACCGGAACGCCTTTACATATAAATGGTCCTGGCGCCAACTCCAGAGGTGAATTCACTTCCATCTACCATAAGAATGCTTTCAGTCTACGGCACTCTCTCCCTATATGGCGATTTTGTAAGCTACTCTTCTCTATCAACGTTTTTCGTTATTTAACTTTTATTGTATGTTCATTACGAACATATACTTCAACTTATTATAAGAAGTTTTTTATTTGTTCGCAACTGGGCTTTGTAAATAATACGTTAAAATCCCTGCTGCAACCGCAACATTTAATGATTCTGCCCCTCCATAAATCGGAATATACAAGTTTTGATCCGTTTTCGCAAGAATTTCTTGGCGTACGCCACTTCCTTCATTTCCTACAATTAATGCAAAACTTCCAGCCCGGGTTACTTCACCAAATGGAACTCCATTTTCAAGAGCCGTTCCATATACAGGGACGTTATTTTCTTTTAACTTGTCTACCCATTCTTCTAAATTCCCTTTTACAACCGGTAAATGGAAAATAGAACCCTGTGTAGAGCGTAGTACTTTACTATTATAAACATCAACGCACCCTTCTCCAAGCACAACGGCATGAATACCAGCTGCATCAGCTGTACGAATAATCGTTCCCAAATTACCTGGGTCTTGAAGGCCGTCTAATAAAAGAAATTTCCCATCAGTAAGAGCTACTTCTTTCTCATGTTTCTCACAAACAGCAAATACGCCTTGCGTTGTTTCTGTTTCGCGAAGTACTTTTACAATTGCTTCAGGCACAATATACATTTCAACATCATTAACTGTCCAATCTTTCGGAAGATCTGTCTGATCTGAAACGATAAGTTCTGTTACAACTCCTGCCTTTAACGCTTCCTCTACTAAATGGAATCCTTCTACAAAAAATAAACCTTTGTTATCGCGCTCTTTTTTCGTCTGCAGCTTTTTCCACTGCTTCACACGCGGGTTTTGTACTGAATCAATGTTTTTCATAATATGTATTTCCCTCTCTTCTTGTCTTATCATTATAGCCTATTTTTCATACATATTTACATAAAAAAGAACAAAAACTAACGTCAGTTTCAATTCTGAAGAAGAGGTGAAGATAATGAGTTTTAATTTACGCGGCGCTGTATTAGCGAATGTATCTGGAAATTCACAAGACCAATTACAAGAAACGATTGTCGATGCAATTCAAAGCGGTGAAGAAAAAATGCTTCCAGGTCTTGGCGTTTTATTCGAAGTCATTTGGAAAAATGCTGATGAAAATGAAAAACACGAAATGTTAGGAACACTGGAGCAAGGATTAAAAAAATAAACAATAAAAGGTCACCTTAGAAAAAAAACTAAGGTGACCTTTTATGTCTATAAAATTTTTCTTCTCCTAAACATTTCTACTTTACTAACGCTGATTGATGGAGTACAATGTTCAAAATACATTTAAACCGATCGATTTTCTTCATATACATCATTAGATAAAGTGAAACTTTAATCAGTGGGGTTTTGTTCATCCCCACTGATTATTAGTTGAACCAATCGGGCTTTTACGGGCAGTCGATCTCCTACCTAACTTCCTCGCATTCGCCAAATTTTGAGGTGGGAGTCTTACTGCCCGTTAAATCGGGATAAAAGGAGTGAATGTTTTATGCACCGTATTACGCTTGAACAAATTTTTAAACATCACATTACGCAAAAATATGTAAACCGTTCTGGAATGGTCCACGCGATTGCTGTCGCTTACCATGCGTTTCACTTAGCCAAAAAGCATCACGCCTCAGTCGATGCTGCGACAAAGGCTGGCTTCCTTCATGATATCGGACATCATACGTGGTACACAGGCGGCGAATGGGACTATGACTTGTATAAAAAGAATGATATACATGCGATTAAAGGGGCAGAAAGATCTCATAAATTGCTTATTAGATTAGGAGAACATCCGAAACTAGCAAAAGAAATTTCTGTTGCAATTCTTCTGCACACTGATTCTTTCCTACTAGAACAAACACTTGAAAGAACACCTCTACAAAACGTTATTAAGTGGGCGGATGAAGCCGATGAAGAACCCGGTGGCGCACATCATTATAGAACGATTTCTTATGAAAAAGCATTGAAAGCAATTCAGCAATTAGACCGATTGGTAGAGCGTGAATTACAAATAGAGCAAAAGAAATCGAATGACAAGGCAGAACATAGTTATCAATGAGAAAGAGGCATCACTACAGAGTGATACCTCTTTTTATTATTTTATAACAACTTCAAAAGAAGCTAAATGCTTCTGAATAATACTTTTTATAAGTCCGCCGTACTGGTCGATAATAAAGTATAGTGCTTTTTCATTCCTTTTCCTTAGCTGATTAGCAACGTTCTCTTCTGTAATTTTCATATGTCCCCTCCTCTCTAACGTTCTCTACATCTATTAATTCGTATCGTTACTTCTCATTTCTATCAATTTATACATATTCATTAATAATGTCCAAAATAAACCTCATATAGTAAAATATAACTGATTTCATAGAAGGAGATTATATATGTTGAGCTTACTTTGGGTTGTTTATATGCCACTTCTTGTTTTATGCGGATTTTTCGGTGGTATTTTTTTAATTATTACTAGCATTAAACATCGTAAATTATTTGTTGGTTTAATGGGACTACTTAGCTTCTCCTTTATCACGCTACCTTTTGTTTTTTGGAGCATGGGGGTTAATGCCGATACAATCCTCCCTATTTCAACTACTTCATATTGGATACTGTTTTCTTTAACTGGATTATTGGCAGGATTAAGTGGATTACAAGCAAAAATTAAAGGTATACGTAACATGGGATTCATTATTTTTATCACTGGAATATTAGGGGTTATCTTCTGGGAACTCATGTCTATAGGTGATTCATTCTATATCTAATATTTTTTAGACAGCCACAAATCGGAGGTAATACAGAAGTGTTTGGAATATTAACTTGGACTATTTTGGCTCTTACTTTGATGTTATGCGAATTCATCGTTGGTATTTTTTTAATTGTTGCTGGAATTAAATATCGAAATTTTTTTACATTCATAGCAGGATTGATTTGCATATTGCTTATCGTTGTTCCTATCATTTGTATAGGTTATGGAATAGACATAGAGCAGATGATTCCAATTTCAGGAACTTTATATTGGTGTCTCTTCTCTTTAGCTGGACTATTAGCTATTATAAGCGGAAGACAAATATCAAGTATTCGTTCTATGGGGACGATTTTGTTTATAACAGGATTATGCTCTGTGAGTGGTTATCACCTTTTATATCTCACTCTTTAAAAAGATAAAAAAGCAGGGAAATTAATTCCCTGCTTTTCTATTTCGTTTATTGCCTGATGGTAAGAAGAACGATAACACCCAAGCAATACCGGCTAATATTGTTGCAATTAAGAAGGCATCATTAATACCGTTAATTGCAGATAGCTTTGAAATTTGTCCGAATAATAGTTGCGTGCTCATCGCATCTCCTGCTTGAGCTGATCCGGCTAATGCCGCTAAGCTTTGGCCCATACCGTGTACTTTATCAACTAAAATTGGGTTTGATGTTGTTAACATGTTGCCGTAATCCGCTACGTGAGCAGTCGTTTGTTGCGTCATAAGTGTGATTAATATCGCTGTTCCAATTGAACCAGCTACTTGTCTTGACGTATTTTGCGTTGCTGTACCGTGAGAAATTAATTTCATCGGCAGTGCGTTCATACCAGCTGTCATAATTGGCATCATAATGAATGACATACCAATTGAGCGTATAATATAATCCGTCATAATAACGCTATACGGTGTATCCATCGATAACGTTGTAAATTTATATGTCGCAAATGTTGTAATGGCTAATCCGACAATTGCTAACGGACGAATACCATACTTATCAAATAGTTTACCTGCAACTGGTCCCATAATTCCCATAATTAATGATCCTGGAAGAAGTAATAAACCAGATTCCATTGGCGTAAAGCCGCGAATATTTTGCAGATATACAGGAAGTAATAACATACCTCCGAATAAGGCCATCGTTACAATCGCGTTAATTACTAATGTGAAAGTGAACGTCGGATATTTAAATACTTGTAAATCAAGCATTTTATTGTCCGTTGTTAACTCTCTCCAAATAAATACTGCTAAACCAATGACACCGATGATCATTGTTATAACAACTTCTGCACTAGTCCAGCCATTATTTCCAGCTTCACTAAATCCGTACAATAAGCTTCCTAGTCCAATACTTGAACTAATAACACCAAATACATCTAACTTTGTTTTAGACACCGGCTGTGCTAGTGTGAAGAATTTTAAAGATAAGAACGTAATAATTAAACCGATCACAAACATACCGTAGAACATTAAGTTCCAGCTATAATTTTCAATTACCCAACCTGTTATAGTTGGTCCGATAGCTGGTGCTAAAATCATCGCTACCCCTAGTAACCCCATCGCTGCTCCGCGTTTATGAGGCGGGAATAATGTCATGAAGATATTCATACCAACTGGCATTAAAATACCTGCACCGACCGCTTGAATAATGCGACCCGTCATCATCATTGTAAAGTTACCTGATGTAGCACAAATGATAGATCCTACCGTGAAAAATAACATTGCCGCTACGAATAATTTACGATACGTAAATCGTGAAACTAAAAAGGCACTAATCGGCACTAAAATTCCGTTTACAAGCATGAAGCCTGTAATTAACCATTGGGCCGTTGAAGTTGATACGTTAAATTCGTTCATTAACGGAGGCAATGCAACATTAATGATCGTTTGATTTAAAATAGAAATGAACATACCGAGAATTAATACAGTTACAACTGCCTTTACATTCACATTCTCTACCGGCAATTGTCTCTTCAGCATTTCTTTTTCCTGTTTTACTTGCTCTTGCTTCCCTGTTTCTAATTCCACTACGTTAGAAGCTTCTGTTTCTTGTTTTTGTTCAATTTCTTTCTCTTCTGTTTCTAACTTACTTACTTCTATTTTACTTACGGCTGGGACTTGTTCTTCTCCCACGTTCGTTTTTTTCTTTCGTAAAAGACGATTTACAAGGAAGAAGACGATTATACAAAATAGTGCATATCCTACAATTGCAATTGAGGACATCTCATCTCCCCCTTACTTATGAATACGAACTGACACATTCATTCCAGGAACAATATTTACTGATTTACTATGGTCTAAAGAAATTTTAACTGGTACAACTTGCTTTACTTTCGTATAGTTCGCTGTTGCGTTACTTGATGGTAACATTGAGAATGTATTTGCTGTTGTTAATCCAACTTGTTCTACTTTTCCTGTTAACGTTGTATCTGGGTATGCATCTACATACACATCTACTGTTTGGCCTTTTTGAACATCATCAATAGTTGTTTCTTCAATGTTTGCTGTTACCCATAAGTTATTCATATCAAATGCATAAGCAATTGGGCTACCCGCTCCAACGAACGCATTTGTTGTTGCGTTTGATTGTACAACTGTTGCATTTTGCGGAATCGTTACGTCTACTGTTTGCTCACCATTTGCTCCTGCTACAGTAACAGCACCTAATTTATCGTTCTCATTGTAGTTTTTTCCTACTTCTGCTTTCCAGTCAGTTAATTTACCCGCTACTGGTGATGCAATTGGAATTACCTTCCCGTCAATTTTTGCATTGTCTGTTTTTAAATAGTTTTCCGTTTGATTGTAATAGTAATAACCGCCGATACCGCCGCCAACTAATACAATTAATGTGATAATGTTGATAATTATCATTCTTCGAAACTGATTCATTGCATTCCTCTCCTTATATCGCATATAATTTTTTTCTAAACTATTTACATCCTTAGTGTTTATATTGTTTAATTGTTAATTATATTAACCTTTAAACAAAAAAAGCACACCTTTTACGACGCAAACTATGTTTTGTCTGCATCCTAGCGGTGCTGATTTCTAAAGGACTATCGTTTATAATTATAAATAATTATCCCGAATCTACAACCAACAATTTAAACCTATATGTTGTTTAAACAACATTACACTACGCATGTGTTGTTTAAGTTAAAAAAATTAAACGAGGTGAAGTAAAAATGTCTATTAAAAATACAAATGATCCACGTGTAAAACGAACAAGACAACTCATACAGGATGCTTTTGTCGCTTTAGTAGGCGAAAAGGGCTTTGAAAATGTAACTGTGCAACATATCGCGGAACGTGCTCCTGTAAATCGCGCTACATTTTATAGCCATTACCATGATAAATATGATTTACTAGAAAAAAGCATAGAAGAAATGTTAGAAAAACTAACTGAAGTAATTAAACCACAAAAACGAAATAAAGAAGATTTTCAGCTCACATTCGACTCACCACATCCAACCTTTTTAGCTTTGTTTGAACATATAGCGGAAAATGTGAACTTCTATAACGTGATGCTTGGTGATAAAGCCGCTGGAAATTACTCTTATAAAATGATGAAAACAGTCCAAACACATTTAACATTAAGCTTATCTATTTCACAGCCTGATGATGAAGAACTCATGGTTCCTCGTGACATTCTTATTAGTTATGTTACAGGGGCTCATATCGGAATGATTATGTCATGGTTAAAAAGAGGCATGATTTATACCCCGCATTTCATGGCAATGCAATTAACTCGCTTAATTATTTTAGGCGCCCATACTGCAGCAGGATTAGAAAGACCATTTTAAAAATGGAAAAAGCGAAGGAAATTACCCTTCGCTTTTTTCTATTAATTAAATGTAATGTTATGTACAGCCTCTTTATCAAGACGTTTAATAACTTCTACAATTAACTTCACTGCGTTTTCATAATCATCACGATGTAACATCGCTGCATGAGAATGAATGTAGCGTGTCGCAATCGTAATTGCCATAGACGGAATACCATTTACAGAAATGTGAATTGCTCCTGCATCCGTTCCCCCGCCCGCTACAGAATCATACTGATATGGAATTTGTAATTCATCAGCAACATCAACAACGAAATCACGTAAACCTGTATGACCAATAACAGAAGCATCATATAGAATGATCTGCGGTCCATCACCCATTTTACTTTGTGCTTCTTTTGCTGTTACACCTGGTGTATCCCCAGCAATACCAACATCTACAGCGAATGCGATATCTGGCTTAATATAGTTTGCAGATGTTTTCGCACCACGAAGACCAACTTCTTCTTGTACAGTCCCAACGCCGTATACAACGTTTGGATGCTTTTCATCTTTTAATTGTTTTAATACGTCAATTGCAATTGCACAACCAATTCGGTTATCCCATGCTTTTGCAAGTAACATCTTTTCATTCTTCATCACTTGGAATTCGAAGTACGGTACAACTTGATCTCCTGGTCTTACGCCCCACTCCATCACTTCTTCTTGGCTAGAAGCACCAATATCGATGAACATATCTTTAATGTCAACTGGTTTTTTACGAGCTTCTGGAGGTAAAATGTGCGGTGGTTTTGAACCAATTACACCTGTTACATCTCCTTTACGCGTTACAATCGTTACGCGCTGTGCAAGCATAACTTGCGACCACCAGCCACCAACCGTTTGGAAACGAAGGAAGCCTTTGTCATCAATTTGCGTAATCATAAAGCCAACTTCATCTAAATGACCTGCAACCATAATTTTTGGGCCGTTTTCTTCCCCAACTTTTTTCGCAACTAAACTTCCTAAATTATCAGTAGAAAGTTCATCTGCAAACGGCTCAATATATTTCTTCATTACTTCACGTGGTTCACGCTCGTTACCCGCAATACCGCGTGCGTCTGTTAATTCTTTTAGCATTGTCAATGTCTCGTCTAATTTTATCATTGCCAACACCCTCCTTTTTCTTCAGTCACTTTATTATACAAAAGGAAATTGAAATATTCAAAAATTAAATTAGTATCCTTGTGTTTGACGCTGATGATTTACTTTATTTTTATCTAAATATGCTTTTTCAATTTCTTCTTGTTCAAATTCAAGCGCTTGTCCAAGGCGAAGATAGCTTGTAAATAATTCAATATAGTTCGTGATAGAAGGTTGATCTGTAAAACGAATTACTTTCGCATATGTGTCTAAGAAAATTTCCACTTGTGTTTTATTCGTTTGCGCACATTTATAGAATAAGAAGTTTTTATCAATTCCTAAATCGATTCCGATTGATAAAATAAAATGCAAACCATCTACGTATTCTTCTAATATTACTTCACGTTCTGACGCTGGTTTATTGCTCCAATATTTAAAACAACGTGTTTCATTTGCAAGTTCTCCAATTTCTACAAGAAGAGCTAACATTTTTTCTTTTAACAATTTCTTCGGTTGTAATTCATGCTCTTTCACAATACGGTCATCTAACTCTTTTTGTAATTTAAATAGTTGTAGTAAGTCCATTCTATTGTCCTCCTCCAACATCGCATTTTCCGTAACAATGTTGTTTCATCTCAAAGTTCATTATTATTTTTCGTTTCTTATTAACAAGTCAGCTACCTACATCTTTATAAAGATAGCTTGTCCTTAATTTGCAAATACGTTTCAATCATCACTCATAGATTGTTCACTTGATGAAAGTTCCATATCATCTTTCCATTATAGCAGTGTCGTTTCTGCTAGGAAAGATACACTTCCTCACGAATGAGTTCAAATAAAAAAAGTCAGGAGGATTCTCCTGACTTTATATGTATATTCTTTTATATCGCTATAGCTTTTATATTGATTTTGTCATATCTATAACGACACGTCCGTTAATCTTTCCTACTTTCATGTAAACGCTCCCTTGTTATCGTTACAAAAGTTCTTACAAGCACATCTTAATATACTAGAGAGAATTAACTCATTTAATTGTGACGACACGAAGCGGGAAATTTTACAAGTTATTGAATGGTTATGATGAATACAAATAAAAAAACCTTAGAAGAAAGATCTTCTAAGGTTTTAAACAATTAGTTAATGTTGTTTTTTGCAACTGTTGCTAATTCAGCGAAAGCTTTTTCGTCATGAACAGCTAAGTCAGCAAGCATCTTGCGGTTAACTTCGATGCCAGCATTTTTTAAACCGTGCATTAAGCGGCTGTAAGAAAGACCATTCATACGAGCTGCTGCGTTGATACGTGTAATCCATAATTTACGGAAGTCACGTTTCTTTTGACGACGGTCACGGAATGCATACATTAGAGATTTCATAACCTGTTGGTTAGCAACCTTAAATAATGTACTCTTAGAACCGTAGTAACCTTTTGCTAATTTTATAACTTTTTTACGACGTTGACGAGTAACTGTACCACCTTTTACTCTTGGCATAATATTACCTCCTAGTTTGTTCTATATATCAGCCGAACTTATTTTAAGTTGTCAAGCATTTGACGAATGCGTTTGAAGTCACCAGCGCTAACTACACCAGCTTTACGTAGTTTACGTTTAGCTTTTGTAGATTTGTTAGCGAATAAATGGCTTGTGTAAGCGTGAGAACGCTTCAGTTTACCAGATCCAGTCTTTTTGAAACGCTTTGCAGCGCCGCGATGAGTTTTTTGTTTAGGCATAGGTATTTCCTCCTCTATCTATTACTTATCGTTTTTCGGTGCTAAAACTAAGAACATACTGCGTCCTTCCATTTTAGGCTTAGATTCAATTGTACTAACTTCAGCACAAGCTTCTGAGAAGCGATCTAAAACACGTTGACCGATTTCTTTATGAGTAATGGCACGTCCTTTAAAGCGAATTGACGCTTTAACCTTGTCGCCTTTCTCTAAAAACTTGACAGCATTACGAAGTTTTGTGTTAAAGTCATGTTCATCAATTGTTGGACTTAAACGAACTTCTTTCATGCTAATTACTTTTTGATTTTTGCGCTGTTCTTTTTCTTTCTTCTGTTGCTCAAAGCGGAATTTACCGTAGTCCATAATGCGGCATACTGGCGGTTTCGCATTTGGAGCAACCAATACTAAATCAAGATTAAGACCTGCAGCTAAGTCTAAAGCGTCATTACGAGACTTGATTCCAAGTTGATCGCCGTTTGCGCCAACTAAGCGTACTTCACGTGCACGAATTTGCTCGTTAATCATCATATCCTTGCTAATAGTAAGCCACCTCCAAGGTTTTCTTAGAATACGTTTTGCAATTGTAGAACCCGAACAAAAAAAGTGCGGGCACACGGCACCCACACTTGTAATATCTTTAGTAAGAAATACATTTACCTGCTAACTGCGAATGCGTCCATCAGGTGAGAAGCGGGTGCTTCTACTTGTCAAAACCATATTCTATTATCCTTGATGAGTTTATCATAGGACATGACGTCTGTCAAGAAGACGCGATGTGTTTTACTAACAACAAGAAATATTGTAACAAACAACCAGCATACTTGCAATACTTTTTTATGATAAGTATCGTTTGGTTATTTTTTCTAGATTTTCTTTTTTATAATACATAAAAAAGCCGCGGTATACCGCGGCTTTTTCTTATCGTTTTCCTTCTACTTTAATCATGTCAACAAACGCATCTAATGCGATTGTTTCTGATTTTTGTTCACCATATTTACGTACGTTAACGCCATTTTCAGTAACTTCATTGTCACCTACTACAAGCATGTACGGAATCTTTTGCATTTGTGCTTCACGGATTTTGTAACCAATTTTCTCTTCACGAGTGTCTAATTCAACACGGATACCAGCACGTCGTAATTCATCTTGTACTTTCTTCGCATAATCTAAATGTACTTGCGGAGAAACTGGAATTACTTGTGCCTGAACTGGAGCTAACCAAGTTGGGAATGCGCCTTTGTATTCTTCAATTAAGAAGGCTACGAAACGTTCCATAGTTGATACAACACCACGGTGAATTACAACTGGACGATGTTGTTTACCGTCTTCACCAACGTAAGCTAATTCAAAGCGTTCTGGAAGTAAGAAGTCTAATTGTACAGTTGAAAGTGTTTCGTCTTTTCCAAGAGCAGTACGAACTTGAACGTCAAGTTTCGGACCATAGAATGCCGCTTCACCTTCAGCTTCATAGTAATCAAGACCCATTTCATCCATAGCTTCTTTTAACATACCTTGTGCTTTTTCCCACATCTCATCATCAGCATAATACTTTTTAGTATCTGCTGGGTCACGATAAGATAGACGGAATGAATAGTTTTCTAAACCGAAATCTTTGTACACTTCTAAAGTTAAGTTTACAACACGTTTTAATTCTTCTTTAATTTGATCTGGACGAACGAAAATGTGCGCATCATTTAAAGTCATTCCGCGTACACGTTGTAATCCAGATAATGCTCCAGACATTTCATAGCGGTGCATTGTTCCAAGTTCCGCAATACGGATTGGTAATTCACGGTAGCTGTGAATATCATTTTTATAAACCATCATATGGTGAGGGCAGTTCATTGGACGAAGAACTAACTCTTCATTATCCATTTCCATTGATGGGAACATGCCATCACGGTAATGGTTCCAGTGACCAGAAGTTTCATAAAGCTCTCTACTTCCTAATACTGGAGTGTATACGTGATCATAGCCTAAGCTTGCTTCTTTATCAACGATATAACGCTCGATAATACGGCGAATTGTTGCACCTTTTGGTAACCAAAGTGGTAAACCTTGTCCTACTTTTTGGCTATTAGTAAATAGTTTTAACTCTTTACCTAATTTACGGTGATCGCGCTCTTTCGCTTCTTCAAGCATACGTAAGTGCTCATCTAATTCTGCTTTCTTAACGAATCCAGTACCGTAAATACGTTGTAACATTTTATTATTGCTATCGCCGCGCCAGTAAGCACCTGCAACGCTTAATAATTTAAACACTTTAATCTTCCCTGTAGATGGAAGGTGAACACCACGGCAAAGGTCGAAGAATTCGCCTTGCTCATAGATTGAAATAACTGCATCTTCTGGAAGATCGTTAATTAAATCTAATTTTAACTCATCGCCGATTTCTTCAAAGCGACGAAGTGCTTCTGCACGTGGTACTTCATGACGAACGATTTCTAAGTTTTCGTTCACGATTTTTTGCATTTCTTTTTCGATTTTCTTGAAGTCTTCAACTGTAATTGCTTCTTCCATATCAATATCGTAGTAGAAGCCATTTTCGATTACTGGACCAATGCCAAGCTCAAGCTTAACATCTTTATATAAACGTTTTAACGCTTGTGCTAAAAGGTGAGCTGTTGAGTGGCGTAAAATATATAAGCCATCTTCAGAATCTAATGTAATAATAGACACTGCACCATCTTCTTCGATTGGTGTAACAAGATCGATCATCTCATCGTTTAATTTTCCAGCCACAGCTTTTTTCTTTAAGCCTGGGCTAATAGAAGCTGCGATTTCTTCAGTTGTTACTCCTTTTGGAAACTCCTTCACAGCTCCATCAGGGAAAGTAATTTTAACTACATCTGCCATCACTGGTCACTCCTCTTTTTTTTCAAAATAAAAAACACTCATCCCATAAAAAGGGACGAGTGTTGAATTCGTGGTTCCACCCTTGTTCCAATTAACCTTATTGTTAATTGCTCAAGTTCAACATAACGGTGTTGTCCGTTAGCAATTACTAGAAAAACGTTCACTGCTAAAGTTTAGAGGTGGTAAGTAATTATCCCGTACTAGGAAGCTCACACCCTAAGGCTTCCCTCTCTGAAAATCGTAGAAAACTACCCATGTCCTCATCATAACATTTCGATATATTTCATTTATGTAGGTAATTATATGCTCAAAAACTTAGAAAATCAAGGGCGTTACCTTTATTTTTTAAATTTTTCACGTTGCGCTCAAATTCATGTAATCCATGTAGTTGCACTCGTTCCTGAAATACATTTCGCAAAGTAATAATCATATTATGATCTTGTTCTTTCGTATATAAATAAATCTTTTTCGGCGAAATAGAAAGAAGTGGTGCAATTACTTTCGTATCAATATATACATCCTGTTTCTTTAATAATTCTTCATCTATATATTGAACCAATTTATCCTGTTTTAAACGTCTACCTTTATCATCATAGAAAATAAAACTTTCATCAAAAATAAGATGCACACAGGACAAACGTGATTTCCGGCTACTTACTTGTTGGCGAAGTGTCTCAATGAACATTTGATATTCCTGCTCCATCTTATACTCATCAATTGCAACTTCAGCAAGCCTAGCTATCATTTCCCTATATGTACGAAGACGAAAACGAACGTATGATGAAAACGAGAATGAGAGCGGATCACAAAGCCAATCATTCAAAGACGACGCAATATAAGATTCAAATTTTTGACGTGTTAAATCACGGGCTACTCCTTTTCTTCTTTCCTTTAAAATCTCATGTGCCATATGCAATATTTGATGACACTCTTCTTGTTCTTCATAAAAAAACTTTTCCTTTAAAATGGTATGAATCCATTCATTTTGTTTCACATTCATAATGAAATATAGTAATACTGGCAATAAAATCTTTTCAATATAATTCGATTCACATAATGGTATATGAATAACAACCTTTTGTTCGTTTAAATATACACTTGTTTCCTTATATAAGGATTCCGTTCTTTTCGTTAGTTGTCTGTATACGTGCACAGCATCATTTTTTTCTTCGAAGCAAATTTCAATCACTTTTGTCCCCCCTTTTATCCCCGCTCTAAAGGATTGCATCTATACGTTACAAATCCTATAAGAGTCCGACCTATGGAAGTTCACTCTTAGTAGAAACCTATCTCCCATTGTTAGAACATCCACTCGATATGGCTTGCTAATTTTATATATATTAAGGGAGGGAGAAAAAAATGATACAAGCTACTCTGAAAAAATGATTAAAATAAAGTGAAACTTTAATCAGTGGAGGTTTTGTCCATCCTCCACTGATTATTAGTTGAACCAATCGGGCTTTTACGGGCAGTTGATCTCCCACCTAACTTCTTTGTTTTACAGCCGAATTTTGAGGTGGGAGTCTTACTGCCCGTTAATGCGGGATAAAAAAGAGCAAGCTTCTCAGCTCGCTCTTTACTTATTACGACGGTTCTTCCCGCCAATTGGGATTGGCTTCGCTAAATATTTAATTCGTTCCATAATACGGGCCGCTTTCATCTCTTCTGCTTCACCGCGCTGTGTATACGTTAAATGATGTTCCAACTGTTTGAAATCAAAATTAGATGTAAAGAACGTCGGTAAGTTTTCCAACATACGGAACTGTAAGATTGCACCGAGTACATCATCACGTACAAAACTTGACATCGCTTCTGCCCCGATATCATCTAACATTAATACTTGTACACGTTTGACAGCATCAATCTTTCCGCTAATCGAATTATCTTGAATCGAACTTTTGATTTCACGTAAAAATTCAGGGAAGTATACGAGCATCGAACTAATTTTCTTTCGCGCAAGCTCATTTGCAATTGCCCCTAAAAGATACGTTTTCCCTACACCAAATTTACCGTACAAATATAAACCTTGTGCTTTTTTACCTGGTTCGTATGTGTTTAAAAATTCATTCGTTGCACCTATTGCATCAATACGTGCATCTAAATCTGAAGGATCTAAATTTTCCATAGTTGCCTGCAAAATGTCAACTGGCATATATACACTTTGAACAAGTTTTTCATATTTTTTTCTCTCATCATATGCTACTTTTCTAATACAACGATCATATTGAATATCAATCATCTTACCTTGGATGACGAGCTTCGGCTCATATCCTTGTAGCATATTTTTACATGACCCTAAATCTGGACAATCCGCACACCCTACACTTTGTCCAATATATTCATATAACTTCACAAGACTTCGTTCAATCATAGAAGTCGTTACTTCACCTTTATGTTCGTCTATAAATTCTTTCACACGAGGGTGCGCCATCACTTCTGCCTTTAAGACTTCATATCTATTTTTAAAGTTTTTATTTTCCATTAATTTCGTAAATGAATTTTGAATATGCTCCATTTTCTCACCTCAAAGAGCGTTCATTTTCTTTTATTAATCACGCTTATATTTTTTCAATACTTCTTCTAATCGTTTCCGTTCATCTTCTAACGTACTTGCATCTTTTTTCGCACTTACGTCATTTTTTACAGGTTCTTTCTCTTCTTCTTTCGACTCTTCTTTAAGCCAATCTGGTACCATTTCTTTTCGCACTGTTTTCTTCGCTGTACGACCTTTTTTCTTCGTCTCAGCCCACTCTTGATATTGACGATTCTCTTCTTTCGCTAGCGCCATCGCCTCGCCTACTGTACCGACCTTTTTTCGCGCCCAATGTCCAGCAATCTTCTCGACATACGTTTTAGCAAGCTTCATATCTGAGCGTAGCATAACGTAATAAATAAGTACATTCACAACCCCTGGCGTTAACTTTTGGTTTATCATTACATCCTCAACGATTTGCAAGTCCGCTTTCGTCGCCTCTGCACCGCCTGAAATCTCTTTCAATAGTTGTTTTGGCGAGATTTCCTCTAACTGCTTCATTAGCATCTCTTCTTTCGTAGATGGCTCTTTCTCTTTCATTGTACGAGCAGCATGAGGTTGCACTCTTTCACTTAATACAGGTAACGCTTGACCATTTTCGAATTGATACCAATCGCGTGCTCCCTTCCGAAGCCTTTCGATATCAATTGTTTGTATCTCTGTCACTGCGCCAAGAACGATATTTTGCATCGATAACACATCCACACCGTACACATAAGCGAGTGTAATGACACATTCTCTCACTTGATCTGTAATCGCCTTTTTAGGAACAAGCGCTGATAGTCCGTCTACAAATAAAGAGAAATCAAAGAAATCATTCCAAACTTTCGGAGCATCCCCATTCTCGTTACTTGGCATAATTGTCGTTTTCGGGATACGCAGTTCTTCTTGCGCATATTCAAACTGACCTGGGTTAAACGAATCAAATATATCGTTGAAGGAGCGCGTAACATTTTCATAAGAAGCAAAATCGAATTCTTCTTCTAAGAAATATTGTTTTACTTGGTTGTATTTTGTCCGACTCAAGCGATTATATAAAAAGATACTTAAAACAATATCATCAAAAAACTGCTTCGGAGATAAAGGTGGTTGCAATTCATATATAAACATTCGAATATCTTTTTCTTTCTTAATATATACATTTAAAAGACCAATCGCTTCTAATTTTACTCGTTCCCCATATATTTCAGGAAGTTGCATTTGCATAGTCACCATAAGGGAGTGATGTGTATTCTCTTTTCCAAATACACGATCTTGCTCTAACTCTCCCCATAGTGTCATGTATAAGCTAAAAGCTCTACTACCTATTAACGGCTGATACAACATCGTTAATACTTTCCGGTCGTAATTATGTAACAACCCTTTCGCACTTACTTTATAACGATCAATCGGCAATAGCTCCATCCATGACTGTTTTTCCATTCTTGCCTTTCCTTTCTCTCATCCAATCTAACCTACATTTCACTCGTTCTATCTTTATTATATAATTTATTAGCGAAAAAGAGCTATTAGCTTCCGCTTCTAGCTCTCTTATCTCGTTTACTTACAGTATATAAAGAGATTCCTTCTACTCTCTCTCTTTTTGCAGTATATCTTTTAATTCTTCAATAAATACATTTAAATCTTTAAACTGACGATACACAGAAGCAAAACGTACGTAAGCAACATCATCAATATCACGAAGTTCTTCCATAACAATTTCACCAATCATATCACTTTTCACTTCTGATATACCTAAGTTACGAAGTTCACGCTCCACACTTTGTGTTACTTCCTCTAACTGCCTTAAAGATACAGGTCTTTTTTCACACGCTTTAATTAAACCGCGTAAAATTTTCTCTTTATTAAACTCTTCTCGTGTTCCTTCTTTTTTAACAACGATAAGAGGTGATTCTTCTACTCTTTCAAATGTCGTAAAGCGACTTAAACAACTTTCACACTCTCTTCTTCTTCGAATAGAGCGCCCCTCGTCTACCGGACGCGAATCTAACACTCTTGTGCCATTATGAAAACAGGATGGACAACGCAATTCATTCACTCCTTTACACTATAATCTTTATTTCTTCGCTACTCATCTACATGTGAAAATATATATACAATATTATATAACTCATTCTTCTACACTGACCACTATAAGTTCATACATAGCATGGTCCTATTTTATATAAACTAAAAAAGAGGTGCATTATACACCTCTTTACATTTTAAATCAATTATGTTCTTTTTTAAAGAGCTTTTGTTTCTCTCTGCTTAATTTCGAAGCTACCAGTGCCTCGAGGAAGCTCGATGCTCTCACGCGTTTTCGCGTTTAAACCTTCTGCAATATATTCTGCAGCAACATTTGGATCAATACGATCCCCACAAGTATAAACATCAATACTTGCGTAACCGTGCTCCGGAAAGCTATGAATTGTTAAATGTGATTCCGAGATAATTACTACTCCACTTACACCTTGTGGTGCAAATTTATGAAAAGCAACCTCACGTACTTCAGCACCAGCTCTTAGTGCTGCATCCACAAATAATTGTTCAATATACGGCATGTCATTAAGCTTGTCGAAATCGCAATCCCAAAGTTCAGCGATTACGTGACGACCCATCGTATCCATAGTATCCATTCTACAGTTCCCCCTTGTAAATTTATTCTAACTGTTCGAATTGAAAACTAATTTGCAATTTGGCTTGCTCCACTACCACGGGGGAAAGTTAGTCCAGAGAGGTCCTAACCCTTTAAGTAGTGACTACGTACCTCAGCTCTTAAGTTTACGAGTGTTAGTATACTTTGTTTATTTTCATTTTGCAACAACAGTTTTTTCGATTTTCTGTCATAATTTCCTCTTTACTTTTCCCTAAAAAAAATAAATGATTCACAAATACAGTAATCACAACGTTTTTGGTCTGTCCACTATTTGAAAATATACCCATATAATTTTTTTCTTTTCAGAAAAAAATAAAAAAAGAGAGCAAATATTCACTTGCCCTCCCTCTATTTCACTTAAATATGTTGTACATTTTCTTGTTTTGCTAATTCATCAACAACTAACGTTACAAGATCTACAACACGACGAGAGTAGCCCCACTCGTTATCATACCAAGCAAGTACTTTCACTTTACGCTCACCCATTACCATTGTAGATAAACCATCAATAATAGCTGAGTGTGTATTTGTATTAAAGTCGATAGACACTAAAGGCTCTTCGCTGAATTCTACAATTCCTTTTAACGCACCGTTTGCAACAGTTTTGAATGCTTCATTAATATCTTCAACTGTTACATCACGTTTTACGTCTACTACTAAATCAACAAGAGACACGTTTGGTGTTGGTACACGAAGTGCCATACCATGGAGTTTTCCGTTTAAGTGTGGAAGAACTTTTGCAAGCGCTTTCGCGGCACCCGTCGTTGTCGGAATGATAGACTGTCCGCAAGCACGCGCTCTTCTTAAATCTTTATGTGGGTTATCAATATTTTTTTGGTCATTTGTATAAGCGTGAACAGTTGTCATTAAACCATTTTCAATTCCGAACTGCTCATCTAACACCTTTACAACAGGCGCTAAACAGTTTGTTGTACAAGATGCATTTGAAATAACGGTATGTTTTGTAATATCTAATTGGTCTTCGTTCACACCAACTACGATTGTTACATCTTCATTTTTACCAGGTGCTGTTAAAATAACTTTTTTCGCTCCAGCTTCAACATGAAGAATTGCTTTTTCTTTCGAGTTAAATTTACCAGTTGCTTCAATTACAACTTCAACACCTAGATCTTTCCAAGGCAATTCCTTTGGATCGCGGTTGTTTAAAAGGCGAATCATTTTCCCATCTACTAATAAGTGATCTTCAAATGCTTCCACTGTTCCGGCAAACTTACCGTGTACTGTATCATATTTAATTAAATGTGCTAACGTTTCGGACGGATAGCTTGCATTGATTGCTACAATTTCGAATGCGCTTTCTTTTATTGCTTGACGAAACACCATTCTCCCAATACGTCCAAATCCATTAATTGCCACACGAGTCATAATATGTTTTCCCCCTTGAATGCGTTATACTATTTATCTCCAATCCCAATAATAGTATAACACAAAAAGGAGATATGTCACTAAGCATTTTCATTAATTTCACAATTTTTTAATCAATAATGTTCCACTTCTTTAAAATCACCTGTAATTGTGTTTTCGTTTCCATAATTGTGCCATCATTATTTATCACTTCATCTGCATTCTTCACTTTTTCTTCTAATGGCATTTGAGATTGAATACGCACCGTTGCTTCTTCTTCTGAAAAGTTATTTCGTTTCATTAAACGTTCCAATTGCGTATTCGGTGTGACTGCTACAACTAAAACACGATCAACAAGATTTGTTAATTTACTTTCAAACAAAAGAGGGATATCTAACACAACCGCTTGCATACCTTCTTTTATGTACATTTCCTTTTGTGCATTCATTTCTTCACGCACTGCAGGGTGAACGATTTTGTTTAACTGCAATCGTTTTTCTTCATTATAGAAAACGACACTTCCAAGCTTCGGGCGATCCAGCTCCCCATCTTCTTGTAACACTTCCGTTCCAAACACCTCTACAATTTTGTTATATGCTGGTTTTCCTCGTTCTACAACTTCTCGCGCAATAATATCTGCATCAATAACCGGTATACTCATTTCACGAAACATTTCTGATACCGTACTTTTTCCGCTTGCAATGCCTCCTGTTAATCCAATTATTACTGTCATAATAATCCTCCTCATAATATCAAAGGCGCGAAACTAATGTTCCACGCCCATACTTACATTTTCCAAATTCCAATAATAATGAGTAATACTCCAGGCAGGAATGTAAATTTTTGTAACCATTTCATATTCGATAAAATCGTACCAAGCTTCATTCCAATAAATAAAAATAAAGAACTCATAACCGCGACTAATATCGCCATCATCGCCGGTGCATAACCTAATAAAGATGCACCGATTCCAGCACCAAACGAATCTACAGAAAGAGCGATGCCGAGAAGTAGCGCTTCTCCTGCAGAAATAGTTCCTGATTTATCAAAATCGGCAACAGTCGGCTTCCGCAAAATTTGAATCACTAACCCTAGAGAAGCAATTTCTAGTTTCCAAACCTTCTCTTCTTGCTTCGGTTCTTCTTTTTTATCACTTCGAAAAAATTGGTATAATACCCAAATCCCGATTCCAATAAGAACAAACCCACCGATACGCGTTGCGATAACAGGTGAAAATATTTTCGCGATCATATGTCCAATTCCCATGGAAACGAGCATGACAGCCGCTGAACAGATTCCGATAATTATAATTGATTTTAGTGGAATTCTTACACTTCTTAATCCGTATGTTAGCCCCACACTACAGCTATCTAAGCTTAATGTAAAAGCTAATAAAATAAGAGACAAATAAAGATACATCGGTAAGCTCCTCCCTTATACATAGCTCTGCTCTATGTATATGACAAATGCCTATCCGATGTTATCCCTTTTCTATATTCTAGGCTGACAAATTGGGCAGTAATGCGTTCCCCTTCCGCCAACAACTGTTTTTTCTAATAGCGTACCGCAAGTCACACACGGTTCTCCTTTTTTTCCATATACATTTAGAAGTTCCTGGAACGAACCAATTTGTCCTTGCGAATTAATATACGTTCTAATTGTACTTCCGCCACGCTTAACCGCTTCACCCAGCGTTGTAACAGTCGCCTCATAAATTCTTTCTACTTCTTCTTCTGTTAAAGATGCAGCTTCTCGTTCTGGATGAATTTGCGAACGGAATAATACTTCATCTACATATATATTTCCAAGCCCCACTAAAAGACGCTGATCTAATAATACAACTTTTATTTTGCGATTTGTCTTTTGCAATCTTTCTTGTAAGTACTGCGGTGTCAATTCAGCATCAAATGGCTCTGGTCCTAAATCAGCAAGAGGCATTTGAGCAAACTCTTCACCTTTCTTAAAGAGATGCATCGTACCAAACTTTCTCACATCTTTATAATGCAATTCAGTTCCATCTGTAAATAAGAAACGTACGTGTGTATGTTTATCAATTGGCTCATCCTCTTGATGAAGTAAAAACTTACCTTCCATACGCAAATGTGAAACAATTACATAGTTTGTTACATACAAAAGCAAAAACTTACCTCTTCGCTTTATATTCTCGATCATCTCGCCTCTTAGCATGTCTTTAAAGATTTCTGCATCGTCCGGTCGTTTCACTATTTTTGGGTAAGTGATAATTACATCTTCAATCACTTTCCCCGTTACAAGATTTTCAAGTGTCCGTCTAACATTTTCAACCTCTGGTAATTCCGGCATTTTATCACTTCCTTATTTCGCGTCGTACCAAGTTGGACCGTAAGAATAATCAACTTTTAACGGAACTGCTAGTTCAATTGCATGCTCCATTACTTCAGGTACAAGCTTCTCTAATTTTTCCACTTCTTCTTTTGGCGCTTCAAAGATCAATTCATCGTGTACTTGCAGAAGTAAGCGAGCTTGTAGGCCTTCTTCTTCTAAGCGATCCGCCATAATAATCATAGCCTTTTTAATAATATCCGCCGCACTACCTTGAATTGGTGTATTCATTGCTGTACGCTCTGCAAAGCTACGTAAATTAAAGTTACGGCTCGTAATTTCCGGAATGTAACGACGGCGATTTAATAACGTTGAAACATATCCTTTTTGCTTCGCATCTTTTACAATGTCAGCCATATATTCTTGTACTCCAGGGAAGCTTTCTAAATACCTTTCAATAAATTCCCCTGCCGCTTTTCTCGTGATTCCTAAGTTTTGTGAAAGGCCGTAATCACTAATACCGTATACAATGCCGAAGTTTACAGCTTTTGCTTGTCGTCTCATATTAGATGTCACTTCATCTTTTCCAACACCGAATACATCCATAGCTGTTTTCGTATGAATATCCATGTCATGTTGGAACGCTTCAACTAAACCTTCATCTTTTGCAATGTGAGCAAGCACACGAAGTTCAATTTGTGAATAATCGGCCGCGTACATAATCCATCCTTCTTCTGAAGGAATAAACGCCTGACGAATCTTCCTTCCCTCTTCTAAGCGAATCGGGATATTTTGCAAGTTTGGTTCCGTTGAACTTAGTCGTCCTGTTTGCGTTAACACTTGGTTAAAGCGAGTATGAATTTTAGATGAATCGTCATGTACAACTTTTAGTAACCCTTCAATATATGTAGAGTTTAGTTTCCCTAATTGACGGTAGTGTAAAATCTTCGGAATGATTGCATGATGATCCATAAGCTTGTCTAGTACATCAGCAGATGTAGAATAACCTGTTTTCGTCTTTTTAATAACAGGTAAATTTAAGTTTTCAAACAGAATAACCCCAAGCTGCTTCGGTGAATTAATATTAAATTCCGTTCCTGCAAGCTCATAAATCTCTTGTTCCATTTCCTTTAATCTACCCGCAAGCTCTTCTCCCATATTACGAAGACGATTCGTATCAACTGTAACACCTTTCACTTCCATGTCAGCTAATACACGAGCAAGAGGTAATTCTAACTCTGTAAATAGTTCATATTGCTCATTCTTTTCTAATTCTTCTACGAATGTTTGCTTCACATCGAATAATACATGCACTTTACGAGCGACATGCTCAGCTACTACCTCTTGCTCAGGAACAGCACGTTTCGCACCTTTCCCGTAAACTTCTTCGTCAGATTTTACCGCATGTGTTTCTTTCATTTTCGCAACAGCACGGAAATCTTTATCGGTATCAGCTGGATCAAGTAAATAAGCGGCAATTAATAAATCAAAGTCAATCCCTTGAATATCTACACCTTTCCACTTTAGGGCAACGATAGCACGCTTCGCATCAAATGTATGTTTTCTCATTTCTCCATTTGCAAGCCACTCTTTAAAAGCATCTGATTTAAGAGCAACATCGGCCGGAATGAAGTAACAACCATTTTCATTTTGAATACCAAAACCTTGAATATCGGCTTTATGATAGTTATCTTCTTGCACTTCAACAATAAGCGCACTATCTTGCTGAAGCATTTCTTCTGTAACTTCTTCTACAATATCAAATGTAATATCATCTAATTCAGCTGGAGCCGTTTCCTCCGGCGTAACACCTAATTTATTTAAAAGGGATGTAAATCCTAAATTCTCGAACATTGGAATCAAATCGCTTGGTTCATACCCTTTATATGCCATATCATCTACATGCACAGTAATCGGTGCGTCTGTAATAATAGTCGCAAGTTCTTTACTCATAAGGGCTTGTTCTTTATTCGCTTCTAACTTTTCTTTTAATTTCTTTCCACTCACTTGATCTAAGTTTTCATATACTGCTTCTACCGTTTCAAATTGCGTTAATAATTTAATGGCTGTCTTCTCACCAACACCTGGTACACCTGGAATGTTATCTGATTGGTCTCCCATTAAACCTTTCATATCGATAATTTGCTTTGGTGATAAGCTATATTTCTCAAATAAAGCTTCTTTCGTATATTCATCTACTTCTGTAATCCCTTTGCGAGGAATACATACGAGTGTATTATCTGAAACAAGTTGCAGTAAGTCTTTATCTCCTGAAATAACTTTCACATGAAACCCTTGCTCACTCGCTTCTTTCGCTAAAGTCCCCATAATGTCATCCGCTTCATAGTTTTCTAATTCATAGCGCGGAACATTAAATGCATCAAGTACTTCGCGAATAAATGGGAATTGCTCTGATAGTTCAGGTGGCGTCTTTTGACGCCCTCCCTTATAATCACTATACGTTTTATGACGGAACGTTGTTTTCCCCGCATCAAACGCCACAAGCATGTGCGTCGGTTTTTCTTCCTCTAATATTCTCATTAACATCATCGTAAAACCATAAATTGCGTTCGTATGTATACCTTTGTCGTTATTTAAAAGCGGTAGTGCAAAGAAAGCACGATACGCGATATTATTACCATCTACTAATACGACTTTTTTTTCCAAACTACAAACCTCCCCATACAAATTTGAAACGATTTTCCCACAGAAAAAAAACCGTTCCTATCCTCTCTCTATATTAACATGACTAATAGAGAGAAGAAAAATAACGGTTTTTTTCTATCATATATAAACAGACTTACATTGGCATAAAAGGGAAGTGACGAGAATAGCATAACTACTCTCGTCCAAAATTACTCCTTGGATGAAGGGGTTTTCATATATTATATTAACAGAGCTTTATTAATATTTAATTAAGCCATTGTTAATATATTGTAAATATCCTTCATCCTATTTTTCAGTAGCTGATTTTGGTAAAACAACTGTAAATGTTGTACCTTCTCCAACCTCACTATCCACTGTAATCGTACCTTGATGTGCTTCAACTAAATGCTTTACAATTGATAAACCAAGACCCGTTCCACCCGTATTTCTACTTCTCGCTTTATCAACTCGATAAAAACGTTCAAATATACGAGGGATTTCTTCTTTACTAATACCAATTCCAGTATCCGACACTTTTATATACGCATTATATTTATCCTCTAATAATTCAACTGAAACAACGCCTCCAGCCGGCGTATATACGATTGCATTATTAATTAAATTAATAAAGATTTGTTTTAAGCGGCTCGGATCTCCAATAACGGAAACTCGTTTCAATACATTCACTTGTAAAGAGATTTCTTTTTCACCCGCTTTATTATCAAGCACCATGTGAATGTCTTCAAGAAGCCCCTTCATATCAACCGTACCCATATTTAATCTAAACCCTTGCTGCTCGATTTTTGACAAATCTAATAAATCTTCAATTAATCCTTGCATACGCTCACTTTCTTTTAAAATGATATGCAAGAAATGTTCGCAGAATTTTTTATTATCCATCGCTCCGTCCAAGAGTGTTTCTGAAAAACCTTTAATAGAAGTAATCGGTGTCTTCAATTCATGAGAAACATTCGCTAAAAAGTCTTTTCTCATTTGTTCTAATTTCTTTAACTCTGTAATGTCATGGAATACGAGAACAATCCCTTTCCACTCATGGTTTGTCCCAATAATTGGCGCTCCGTATACTTCGAAATGCTTGCGCTCAATACCTAGCGGCAATAACATTTGTTTACGCACTTTCACTTCTGTCATAAAAATTTCTTCCACAAGCTCAATAATTTCCGTATGGTGAAACGATTCATAATATAAACGGTCTAAATATTCTTCATCTGTTACGTGGAAAGTCTCCTTATAAGAACGGTTTACAAGGTTTATATAACCACGGCTATCAATTAAAATCATTCCGCTTCCCATATTTTCAATTAATGTGTGCAAACGATCTTGTTGCATTTCTTGTTCGAGTGTCATCTCTTGTAAATTACGAGCTAAAATATTAATTGCTTTACTCAGCATTCCTGTTTCATCCGAATGACTTTCATATGCACGCGCTTTATAATTACCCTTCGCTAATTCAATCGCAACTTTCGTAACTGATTCAATCGGCCTAATATATTGTCCTGTAATTTTGGCACCTAGGAATACAACTACGAGACAAGCAATGACAAATCCGATAATTAATAATCCCCACGTTTTTTGGTGAACGTCCCTCAAAGTATCAATTGTACTTTTCACCAAAATGTATCCTTGTTTCCCTTCTACATCCTGGACGAACACAGCATGATAAAATTCATTCTTTTGATCTGTTTCTTTCGTAATGACTTTATTTTTTTGTTTTCCCGCTTCAGAAGAAAGTCCTTTAATCATCTCTTGATTAAATGCAGATTGTTTCCCTCCGCTATATTGAACTTTCTTTTTTTCATCCACAAATATAATAGAAGCTGGTATTTGTTCTTCTAACTTTTCAAATACATACGGCTTTTTTAAAACAGAATCAAACCCTTGCTCCTCTGCTAATACAGCAACATACCTTGTCTCTTTTACCATTCTTTCTTTAGCATGATCTATATAGTAATTTTCAAATACGGTTTCTAATAATACACCTAGTCCAACTAAAATAAAAACGATAAGAGAAACAAAAGTAAAAAGAAGCCTGGAACGAAATTTATTCATCCCCTTTTGGCTCCTCTAATTTATAACCTAAACCACGTATCGTTTTAATGTACGTCGGTTTTTTCGTATTTTGTTCAATTTTATCGCGCAAATGGCTAATATGGACATCAACAATTCTTGTATCACCGGCAAAATCATAATTCCATACAGCACTCAATAATTGGTCACGAGTTAATACACGACTTTTATTTTTTGCAAGATAAACAAGTAACTCAAATTCTTTCGGTGTTAGTTCCAGTTTCCTACCTTGGAAGTACGCTTCATAAAACTCCGGTAAAATTTTAAGCTCTGCAATTATGATACTATCTTCATCTGGCGTTTCCGAAACTTTTTCTTCTTGCTGTAATTTCGTGCGGCGCAAAATCGCTTTCACACGAGCAACAACTTCCCTTGGGCTAAACGGCTTCGTCATATAATCATCAGCCCCAAGCTCAAGACCCAGTACCTTATCAAATTCATCATCTTTTGCTGTTAGCATTAAAATCGGCGTCATAACACGCTGCAATCGTAATTCTTTACAAACTTCCATACCATCCATTTTCGGAAGCATTAAATCTAATATAATTAAATCCGGACGTTCTGTTGTCGCTTTTTGAAGCGCCATCTCTCCATCCATCGCTGTTATAACTTCAAAACCAGCTTGTTGTAAATTAAATTCAATTAAAGTTAAGATAAATTCCTCATCATCAACTACTAAAATACGATTGTTCATTCTTTTCCTCCAAGTTATAGACTTGAAACCTTCTTCATCCTAGTATTTTCCCCGTTATTCTCATCATACTAGAAAACAAGGTCTCCCTCAATATAATTGTCTATTCATGGAGCTCGTTTGTACTAGAGTTTCGGAAAATAAAAGCAATCGTAACTTCATTCCCTCTATCCGGTCGCTATCCAAACTTTATAGATGAATCTATCTTTTTTAAACTCTTTTTCCGTATGAACTATAAACTCTCGATTTTGCGCTAGGAAAAACGAAAGAGCATACGCTATTTTATAATCTGGTGTTTCATATCCATCAAATACTTTCCCGTACATTTCATTCGCGATTGAATCGGCCCACACTTCAGCTTCTCTTATCGTTTCAAAAATAATGTCTTCCCTTTCCCATTTCAAAGTTATATCACCCTTTCCAAACAAAAAGTAGCGCTAGCATACCCTTAATAAGAATATGACTAGCGCTACTTTTATATCATTCTAACTTTCATTTTTTAAAAATTATCTAATGCTTTTTCCATAATGGAAACAGATTTAAAAGGTGGTGTTACTGTTAATGAACCTTTTACAACAGCTTCTCCTTTTTCATCATGAGCAAATACAAGCATATCAATTGTATGTTCCTCCTCTGAAACAGCCACAACTTCAAAGTGGATTTGTAACGTTTCGTAATGGTGAACATGTTTCACGAACGTAAGGTCCTTCCTAGTAATATGACTACCTGGACCTGGTAAATATTTCGTAACCGCCGTTGTAATCAGCCCCGTTAGCATAATGCTTGGGACAATCGGCTTTTCATACGGAGTTTGGGATGCGTAATCATGCTGAATATATAATGGATTGGCATCATTCGTTAACCCTAAATACAATAACAAATCTTTATCCTCAATTTTTTCAGTGATAGATAATTTCTCTCCTACTGTAATTTCATCCATTTTACGACCAATTTGAACTTTTTTCTTTAACATGTTACAACCCCCTCCGATTTTTTCACCTTATTATCCTACTAAAAGCGATACCTTATCCGAAATTTACTATGATGAGGGCAATGTATAGTATAAGTCTATAGTTTCATTATAGGATACACCTAATGATAGCGTTTTCATATTATTTCAAAAAAACATTTCAATATATAGTAGAAAAAGATTCGGGGCCCCGAATCTTTTTCTACTATATTTAATTATTAAACAAGAACTTTCATAACGTTACGTACAGATTCGACAGAGCGATCTAACGCTTCTTTTTCATCTGCAAGAAGTTCTAATTCAATAATTTTTTCAATTCCGTTACCACCTAGAATTACTGGTACCCCTAAATAAATGTCACTATAACCATACTCACCTTCAAGGTATGCAATAGCAGGTAATACACGGCGTTGATCTTTCAAGATTGCTTCTGTCATTTCAACTAAAGAAGCTGCTGGCGCGTAATATGCACTACCGTTTCCTAATAAACCTACAATCTCGCCGCCACCTTTACGTGTACGTTCTACAATTGCCTCTAAACGCTCTTTCGGAATTAATGTTTCTAACGGAATGCCACCTGCATAGGAATAGCGTACAAGAGGAACCATATCGTCACCATGTCCACCAAGAACAAATCCTGTAATGTCTTTCACAGAAAGGTTTAATTCTTGTGAAATGAATGTACGGAAACGAGCTGTATCTAATACGCCCGATTGACCGATAACACGCTCTTTCGGGAATCCTGCTTCTTTAAATACAGAATATGTCATTGCATCAACTGGATTTGTTAATACAACAATAATCGCATTTGGTGAATGTTTTGCAATGTCGCGCGTAATACTTTTCATAATTTTAGAGTTTGTTGCTACTAAGTCATCACGGCTCATACCAGGCTTACGCGCAATACCTGCTGTAATAACGACAACGTCAGAATCAGCAGTATCTGCGTAATCAGATGTACCAATAATGTTAGCATCAAAACCTTGTACTGGGCTCGCTTCTAACATATCTAACGCTTTCCCTTTTGTTGGATTTTCCAGCTGTGGAATGTCCACTAATACAACATCTGCAAGTTCTTTTTGTGCTAATAAGAATGCTGTTGTTGCTCCTGTAAATCCTGCACCGATGACTGAAACTTTCTTGCGTTTGATTGTCATAATTTACCCCCCGCTTTAATTATGCGTTTTTGATTATCGCTACATCCATGTTTTTAATAAGTTCATTAGCGAACTCAGAACATTTCACTTCTGTTGCACCTTCCATTAAGCGTGCGAAATCATAAGTTACTACTTTTGATTCAATTGTTTTCTCAACTGAATCAGTTACTAAATTCGCAGCTTCGTTCCATCCTAAGTGCTCTAATAATAATACACCAGAAAGAAGAACAGAAGATGGATTTACTTTATCTAAACCTGCATATTTTGGAGCTGTACCATGTGTAGCTTCAAAGATAGCATGTCCAGTCACATAGTTAATGTTTGCACCAGGTGCAATACCAATTCCACCTACTTGTGCAGCAAGTGCATCCGAGATGTAGTCTCCGTTTAAGTTCATTGTTGCAACAACATCGAACTCACGTGGACGAGTTAAAATTTGTTGTAAGAAGATGTCTGCAATAGAATCTTTTACGATGATTTTCCCAGCAGATTCTGCTTCTGCCATCGCTTTATTCGCTGCATCTTTACCATCTTTTTCAACGATACGATCATATTCAGCCCAAGTAAATACTTTGTCGCCAAATTCTTGTTCAGCTACTTCGTAACCCCAGTTTTTGAAAGCACCTTCTGTAAATTTCATAATGTTTCCTTTATGAACTAATGTAACAGAAGAGCGTTTTTCGTTAATTGCATATTGAATCGCAGCACGAACCAGACGCTTTGTCCCTTCCTCTGAAATTGGTTTAATACCAATCCCTGATGTTTCTGGGAAACGAATTTTATTAACACCCATTGCTTCTTTTAAGAATGCAAGAACTTTTTCCGCTTCTGGAGAACCTTGTGCATATTCAATACCAGCGTAAATATCTTCTGTATTTTCACGGAAAATAACCATATCAGTATCTTCCGGACGTTTTACAGGTGAAGGAACACCTTCAAAGTAACGAACTGGACGTAGACATACATATAAATCTAATTCTTGACGAAGCGCAACGTTTAGAGAACGAATACCACCGCCAACTGGAGTTGTAAGTGGACCTTTAATTGCGATTAAATATTCACGAATTAAATTTAAAGTCTCTTCTGGTAACCACTCGCCTGTTTGGTTGAATGCTTTTTCCCCTGCAAGCACTTCTTTCCAAACAATTTTCTTCTCACCATCATATGCTTTCTCAACTGCTGCTTCTAGTACGCGAGATGCTGCAGCCCAAATATCAGGACCAATTCCATCTCCTTCGATAAATGGAATAATCGGATTGTTTGGTACATTCATAACACCATTAGTTACAGTAATTTTTTCACCTGTCTTCAATGTGATAACCCCCATGTTTGAAATTTCATATGTATGAAACTGAGGGAATAACCCCTCAGTTCAAACCGTTAGTCAAATTAAAATATTCTAATCATTATATCTTTCCGAAAAAATCAGACTTTTGAAAGCGTATTTTCACTATCAAAATAGTGTTTTTCACTTATCGTTGCGCAATCGGAACATACACTTGATGCGTAGGTCCATCATAATCAGCACGCGGACGGATTAAACGGTTGTTTTCATATTGTTCTAGAATATGAGCTAACCAGCCTGACATACGGCTAATCGCAAAGATAGGTGTAAATAGGTCATGGTCAACTCCTAAACAATGGTATACAGAAGCTGAATAGAAATCAACATTTGGTGGAAGACCTTTTTCTTTTGTTACAATGTCTTCAATTTTGATAGACATATTATACCATTTGTCTTCTCCTAAAAGCACGCATAATCTCTTAGACATTTCGCGTAAGTGTTTCGCGCGTGGATCACCATGCTCATATACGCGATGACCAAATCCCATAATTTTCACTTTATTTTGAAGAGCATTATGAATATATGATTCTACATTTTCTTCTTCGCCAATTTCAGTTAACATCTTCATTACATTTTCATTTGCCCCGCCGTGAAGAGGACCTTTTAATGCACCGATTGCTGCTGTAATACCAGAATACACATCTGAAAGTGTAGCTACGCAAACACGTGCAGTAAATGTAGAAGCGTTTAACTCATGATCTGCATGAAGTACAAGTGCCTTATCAAAAGCCTCAATTTCAACTTCATTTGGCTCACGATCATTTAACATGTACAAGAAGTTTGCAGCTAATGATAGATCTTTTCTTGGCTCAACAACATCTAAACCTTTGCGAATTCTTGCATAAGCCGCAATTAAAGTTCCGACTTGAGCCTGTAATTTAACCGCTTTCAAATAATTAGACTTTCCATCCATTATTTCAGCGCTCTCATCATATAATGATAGCATGGAAATCGCAGTTCGTAAAACCGACATCGGGTGCGCGATTTTTAAATCTACTTGTTTCAAATATGTTAAAATTTCACCTGGTACTTTATAGTATTCAGATACAGTTTCACTAAATTCCGCTAGTTCTTTTTCGTTAGGAAGCTTGCGGTGCCATAATAAGTACACTACTTCTTCGAACGTAGCATTCTCAGCTAAATCATCAATATTATACCCAACATAAGTTAATGTATCATCAATAATAGAGCTCACAGATGATGTTGTTGCTACTACCCCTTCTAAACCTCGAATAACAGTCATGACATTCTCTCCTTTTCCTGAAAATTCTCCCAACCTTGCTCCTTATATCTATTTGCTCCCCTTATAAATTATGAACGCTCGTTCACTCTTTAGGCAAGCAAAATGCACGTTCATGCAAATTTGTTGCGATGTTCCCCTCTAATTGTCCATTACTTACAGGGAAAGCATGAGCGTGAATGTCTCTCCGAATCCTCACGCTCAGAACAACAAGTTAGTGAGGAAAATGAATTCCGAAGAGTTTATGATAAAAACAACATAAAACAATATCATTATAAAATTGTTTTATGTTGTTTTTATTTTATCTGGTGTAAAGTCTCTGCTGTTATGTAACTTTTCAAAGTTTCTAATCCTATTATAAACAATTATCTGACTTTTGTGAACAGGAAGAATTCAAAATTTTTATATTACTATAAAATTCCTTATTTAAACATTTGTATAATACTCATAACTGCATAGGCAATTCCAGCCCCAATTAACGGACCTACAGCAACTCCATTAAATAAAGCTACAGCTATAATTGTCCCAAAAACAAGTGCGGTTGTAATATGAGGATCAGTCGTTAATAATTGCACCCCACCTTTCGCCAATAAAGCAACCGCTACTCCTGAAGCTAAAGCAATCCATGCATAGTATGATTTCGCCGCTTCTCCAAGCTGTTTAAACCCTATTTCCCCCGTCGCAATTGGGACAAGCACCGCAATTGTAATAACCGTCACACCGAGGTTAATTCCTTTCGTTTGTAAATAAGGAAAGACTTTATCGCCTAAAAACGTAAACTTCAATAAAAATAACACTCCAACAGCTACAGTAAGCGATTGGTTTTTAGCAATAAGTCCTATAATAAGTAGTATGAATAAAAATAACGTTGACTGACTAATCATGATTGCACTTCCTTTCTGAAAATAATGAACTTGTTTCCAAACAAAAATACCCTTAAACCTATCGTTATACATGCTATACCGATGCATATTTGACAATTATAATAAAGAAAAAAATTGATTTTCATATACATTCCAAAATTACAAACAAGACTTTAACCAGAAAAAAATAAAGCATGCATATACATTTAAAAGCGGATGTCTCTCCTTTCTTTTATAATAAGAAACAGGTAAAATAAAAAAGAGAGAAAATGAAGTTTTTACCATATAGTAGAAGCGTCACCAACAAGCTTCTGTAGTCATTAATCCGCTGCAAAAGCAGGCTAAATCCATCATTCCACTATAACATAAAGTGCAACTTTGATCAGTGAATCTCACTAGTTATAAGTTGAACGAATTAGGATAATCCAAATTGGAATGGGAGGTATACATCTTTGAACCGAAACTTACTATATATGATATTACGACTCATATTTGTCATTGCAGCAACGGTAGTTGGGTTCTATGCATTGCTGCACATGTCAGGCCTGATCTACCCTTTTATTATCGCTTTTGCATTCGCTTATTTGATTAATCCTGTCGTCAATTTCCTTAATCAAAAACTACAATTCCCTCGCGCATTAGCGGTACTCGTTAGCTTAATTCTCGTATTCGGAGCTATCGTCGGACTCGTTACATACCTTGTAACTGAAGCAATATCTGCCACAACATACTTACTACAAATTGTCACAGTGAAGTTTCCAGATATCGTTGCATTCGCCCAAGAATTTGCACTTAATCATATTATGCCTCTCTATGATGATTTAATTTCTAAATTTAATCATCTTGGAGAACCACAGCGATACACTATTACACAAAACATTCAAAACTTAGGCACCGGAGCAACGACACAAATGAAAGAACTTTTAACCGCCATTATAAGCGGATTAACAAATTTCATTAGTGCATTACCAACAACTTTAACTGTCCTTGTATTCGTCTTATTAGCCACCTTCTTCATTAGTTACGATTGGCACCGTCTTGCTCATAAAGTAAGAAAACTTCTACCTAATCGTGTACACGGATACGGAAAAACTATTTTTGTCGATTTAAGAAAAGCTTTGTTTGGTTTTGTTAAAGCGCAACTTACACTCGTATCTATGACAACTATCATTGTACTAATCGGCCTTTTAATATTACGCGTGCCATACGCAATTACTATCGCGATTATTACAGGGGTTGTAGATTTACTCCCGTATTTAGGAACTGGAGCCGTCTTCGTTCCTTGGGTTATATACGTATTTTTCACAGGTGATACTGCATTCGCCATCGGTCTTCTCATCCTATACATCGTCGTGATTGTCCAAAGACAAATCATGGAGCCAAAAGTACTTTCATCTAATATTGGACTCGATCCATTAGCGACACTCATCGCTCTATTTGTCGGCTTTAAGCTCTTTGGTTTTTTAGGATTAATCATCGGTCCAGTCATATTAGTACTACTTAATACATTACACAAAGCTCATGTATTCCACGATTTATGGAAATTCATTAAAGGCTCACCATCAAAATAATGTTTTCTAACTCATACACAACAAAAAATCAACTGTAATCAGTGGGAAATTCCCACTGATTATTCACTGTACTTTTTGCACTACTACATTTAAAAGGGGATTTCCTAAAAAAGGATAATTCTCTTATTTTTTTGCATAAAAACGCATATTTCAGGCCGGAAATACATTTTTATTCTATTTATTCTATAATTATTACTTACATTTATTACTTTTTATGTAAATGAATAAATATACAAAGCAAGGCAGGTGAACCCTTTAATCAGTAATTTTTCTTCTCCTATCTAACTTCTGCTCACTAGTCGAATCTTACTACATGCAAGAACATCACCCTAATGTAACACTTTTCATTCACAAGAACCCTCTGTATCCTATCGTTTAATAACTAACAATAATCCACCCCCAACAAGAAGCTAACAATTGACTATAAATAGCAAACAAAAAAAATAACGCGTAGATCGCTATAATCTACGCGTTATTTCTGAACAATAATAGTAGTTCTCTTTCTAAATTTCCAATCAATCCACTTCATAACAACCGGCTTCAATAAAGCCCTCGTTACAGGAACAACAAAGATAAAACCTATTATATCCGTCACATATCCAGGCAGTACTAAAAGAATACCTCCTACGAATATAAAAATACCATCTAGAACCGTATCACCGGGCATTTCTCCTCTATTTAACCTAAATTGAATCTCTCTAAGCACTTTAAACCCTTGTCGTTTCGCCAAATATACACCAACAATACCCATAAATACAATCATAGCGAACGTAGACCATAAACCTATTACATGACTCGATCCTATCAATACCGCAATCTCGATCGCCGGTATTACAATAAGTAAGAATAGTAACCACTTCACAGCTCCACACTCCTTCATATTTCATTCAAAAGGTGAAAGCATCACTTTCCACCATCCACCTTACAAAACCCCTTATGAGCCTCTTAAAACACTCATACAAGCTTTACAAAGGACGAATAACCCCCTTCCACTAAACATTATAATAAACGTTTTTCAAAGCGATTTCAGGCATTTAAAGCTAGCTCTATACTTTTTTGTGTAAAAAAAAAAGAGAAGGACTCCGATCCTTCTCTCCGTATTACTTCTTATAGCACTTCCGCATGTCCATTATAAACAATTCCGCGCGCTGCATCAACTGTTACTTCTTGGCCACTTTTTAAAGTTGTTGTTACGCCGTTTACACCAACGATAACAGGAATACCGATTGATACACCTACAACAGCTGCATGGCTTGTTAGACCGCCTTCTTCTACAACTAGAGCTGCAGCTTTTTCAATTGCAGGAATCATATCTTTATCAGTGCTTGTTGTAACAAGGATATCACCTTTGTTTACGTTCGCTACAGCTTCAGCAGCTGTTTTCGCTACAACTACTTTACCTTTTGCAGCTTTACGACCGATTCCTTGTCCTTTAGCAACTTCTTCACCAACAACGTGGATTTTCATTAAGTTTGTTGTACCAGTTTCAGCAACTGGAACACCAGCAGTGATTACTACAGTATCTCCAAGTCCGATTAGACCCGCATCCATACCTGTTTGAATTGCTGTATCTAACATTTCGTCAGTAGAAGCTGCACGTTTTCCAGCCATAAATGCTTGAACACCCCAAACAAGTGCAAGACGACGTCCTACTTGCTCGTCAGATGTTACAGCTACGATTGGAGATTTCGGACGGTATTTAGAGATCATTTTCGCAGTATGTCCACTTTCTGTTGGAGCTACGATTGCAGCTACATCAAGAGCAAGTGCTGTGTGCGCAACAGATTGGCTAATTGCATCTGTAATTGTTGGAGTGAACTCTTTAATACGTTTTTTGAACATATCTTCATATTGTAATGATTTTTCAACACGTACCGCAATGTTAGCCATCATTGTTACAGCTTCTACAGGGTATTGACCCGCAGCAGTTTCACCTGAAAGCATGATTGCATCTGTTCCATCAAAGATTGCGTTTGCTACGTCACTTGCTTCCGCACGAGTTGGACGTGGGTTACGTTGCATAGAATCTAACATTTGTGTTGCAGTAATAACTGGTTTGCCTAATACGTTACATTTTTTGATTAGACGTTTTTGTACTAATGGTACTTCTTCTGGTGGAATTTCTACACCCATATCACCACGAGCAACCATTAAACCGTCAGAAACTTCTAAGATTGAATCGATGTTGTCGATACCTTCTTGGTTTTCGATTTTTGGTACGATTTGGATGTATTGAGCGTTATGCCCTTCTAATAATTCACGAATTTCTAATACGTCAGATGCTTTACGTACGAAAGATGCTGCGATGAAATCAACTTTTTGCTCGATACCGAAAACGATATCTTGTACGTCTTTTTCAGTGATACCAGGAAGCTTAATGCTTACGTTTGGTACGTTAACACCTTTTTTATTTTTTACAGTTCCGCTGTTTAATACTTTTGTACGGATGTCTCCGTCAGCTTTCTCGATTACTTCTAGTTCGATAAGACCGTCATCGATTAGAATACGAGAACCTGGATCAACATCATCATAAAGACCAGCATAAGATACAGAGAACTTCTCTGCAGTTCCTAATACTTGTTCAGTAGAAAGAATTACTTCTGCACCTGTTACAAGCTCAGCTTGTCCGTCTACGAAGTCATGTGTACGGATTTCTGGACCTTTTGTATCAAGTAAGATACCAACTGTTTTACCAGTTTTCTTTGAAGCTTCACGAATATTTTTAATACGAGCTCCATGCTCTTCATGGCTACCATGAGAGAAGTTTAAACGAGCAACGTTCATACCCGCTTCCATTAATTGCTCTAATTTCTCAATACTTTCACTAGCAGGACCTATAGTACATACAATTTTAGTTTTACGCATATTGCACCTCCGAAAATTATGAAACCGTTCCCAAATACAAGGCATTAAGCCGATTAGATAGATAATTCTTTAGATAATTGATACATATCTTTATCGATTGTATGCTTTTGAGCTAACGCTTCGATAATGTCATGATCAACAAGTTTATTATTTTGAATACCAACACAACGTCCGCCATTACCAGCAATTAACAATTCAACTGCTCTTGCGCCAAGACGACTAGCTAATACACGGTCTTGTGCACTTGGTGATCCACCACGTTGCACGTGACCTAATACAGTTACACGAGTATCAAAGCTTGTTGCTTCTTCAATGTGCTTACCGATGTCAATTGCACTTCCAACACCTTCAGCTACAACGATAATACTGTGCTTTTTGCCACGTTCACTACCTCGTTTCAGACGAGCGATAACATCTTCCATGTCATACTTTTCTTCTGGAATTAAGATAGTTTCTGCACCATCAGCTAAACCAGCCCATAATGCGATATCTCCAGCGTGGCGTCCCATTACTTCGATAACATATGTACGTTCATGAGATGTAGCTGTATCACGGATTTTATCAATTGCATCAATAACAGTATTTAAAGCTGTATCGAAACCAATTGTGAAGTCTGTTCCAGGGATATCATTGTCGATTGTACCTGGTACACCTACACATGGGAATCCTTGCTCAGTTAATTTTTTTGCGCCTTGGTAAGAACCATCTCCACCAATAACAACAAGTCCTTCAATACCATGTTTCTTTAATTGCTCGATTCCTTTTAGTCGTACTTCTGGGTCTTTAAACTCAGGACATCTTGCTGTATATAATTTTGTACCACCGCGGTGGATAATATCGCCAACAGAACCAAGTTCTAATTTTTCAATATGACCAGAAATTAAACCAGCGTATCCATGGTAAATACCATATACTTCAATATCATGGAAAATCGCTTTACGAACAACTGCACGAATGGCAGCATTCATACCAGGTGAATCTCCACCACTCGTTAATACACCAATACGTTTCATTTGTACTCACCTCATAAAGATTATTTGCCTTATAATAAAATAACACGAAAAAATACAAAAACACAATGGAGAAGATGTGTCTTTTCATAATAAAAACGTGCATTCGCGAAGAGGAACGCACGCTTTTCTTATTTTATCCCAATGGAAGCGTTTGAAAACGAAACTTGCCCAATTTTCATATATTTTTCATAACGTTTTTCGATTAATTCATCTTTCGAAATTCCGCTTAATTGTTCAAAAGTTTTCTTAAGCATTAAATCTATATTTTCTGATTGTTTCAAAACATTACGATGCGCTCCGCCTTTTGCCTCTGGAATAATTTCATCAATTACACCTAATTCTTTCAAATCTAATGCTGTAATTTTCATCGCTTCTGCAGCTTCTTTTGCTTTACCAGCATCTTTCCAAAGAATCGCCGCCGCACCCTCTGGTGTAATAACAGAATAAGTGGAATTTTCTAGCATATGAATGTAATCTCCTACTCCAAGACCTAACGCACCACCGCTACCACCTTCACCGATAACAATGCAAATAACAGGTACAGTTAAACCCGCCATTTCAAATAAATTACGAGCGATAGCTTCACTTTGTCCACGTTCTTCAGCTGCTTTACCAGGATAAGCTCCCTTCGTATCGATGAAACAAATAATGGGACGATTAAACTTTTCCGCTTGTTTCATTAGACGCAGTGCTTTTCGATATCCTTCTGGATGAGGCATCCCAAAATTACGACGAATATTTTCTTTCGTATCTTTTCCGCGTTGGTGCCCAATTACAGTTACAGGCATCCCCTTATATTTCGCAATGCCGCCGACAATCGCTGCATCGTCGCCAAATAGGCGATCTCCATGACATTCAAAAAAATTAGTAAATAAGTGCTCAATATAATCGAGCGTTGTCGGTCGTTCTGCATGACGAGCAATTTGAACACGGTCCCATACTTTCATATTGCCGTATATATCTTCCTCTAGTTTTTCTAGCTTGTCTTCCAAAATACGAATCTCCTCACTGAAGTCCATCTGGCTGTTTTTCGTATAGTCTTTCAGTTCACGAATCTTATTTCTTAGCTCAACAACTGGTTTCTCAAATTCTAGCTCTGCCATACAGCCATTTCCCCTCCTTGATGAACTTCTAAAATCTTACGGAGTGATTCTCTCATATCATCACGATGCACCACCGCATCTAATTGACCGTGCTCTAGTAAAAATTCTGCCGTTTGGAAATCTTCTGGCAGTTTCTCACGCACTGTTTGTTCAATTACGCGTCTACCAGCAAATCCGATAAGTGCACCTGGCTCTGCAAGATTGTAATCACCAAGTGAAGCGAAACTCGCTGAAACCCCGCCCGTCGTCGGGTGAGTCATAACAGAAATAAATAACCCTCCTGCATTACTATGCTTTTTCAAAGCTACGCTTGTTTTCGCCATTTGCATTAAACTTAATATCCCTTCTTGCATACGGGCACCACCCGACGCAGTAAAGATAATAAATGGAACCTGTAAGTCGTATGCCTTTTCAACCGCACGAGCAATTTTTTCTCCTACAACAGAGCCCATGCTGCCCATTCGAAAACGAGAATCCATTACTGCAACAACAACAAGCATGTCATCAATTGTTCCTTCACCAGTTACAACCGCTTCATACAATTCAGTCTTCTTACGATCGTTTTCTAGTTTCTCTTCATATCCCGGAAACTCAAGTGGATTTAGTGAAACCATCTCTTTGTCATACTCACGAAATGAACCTTCGTCCAATATACTATCAAGGCGTTCCCATGCATTCATCGGATGATGATATCCACAATTCACGCATACTTTTAAATTTTTAAGAAGCTCTTTCGTATACATGATTTTTTTACATTTCGGACATTTTGTCATAACGCCATCTGGTACATCTTTTCGTATTTGTTCTGAAGGTATTGCAGCGTACTTTTTCTTTTTCACGAATAAATCTCTTAGCACAATTTGACCCCCTTCGTTGAGAGCTAAGGTTAGCGTAAGAAGAAAATGGGGCTAACACCAATGTTTGATGTTAGCCTTATCTTCTCAATCTGTCTAATAACCTCTCTCTTTACGTTTAACTTTAACCGCTATGCGGTAGAATGTTTGTCATAACGTGTCATGGTCATTTCGACAAATTTTATACATTACGAGTGAAACTGTATATTCTCTACTAATTCATCGTAAATTTTTAACGCATCATTTTCTTGTTTCACTTCCAAAGTAGCATAAAGCTTTCTATAGATTTCGATAGAATCTCCTGAAACTTCACAAGAAAGAGTTGCAACGTAATCATTTACGATCATCCAAATGCGATAGAGTAAATAATTATCGAATTGTTCAATAAGTGTTTTAAAGAACGTTTGATGAAGCACCGGAATTGAGCTTTCATTTTCTTCAAGCACTTGGTGTAATTTACTTAGTACTTCAGAAAACGTTTCTTTCGGTAAATTACATACAAGTCGAATCATATCTTTCTCAAGCAATCGTTTTGTTTGTAATAAATCACGAATTGTTTTCTCATCTTGCAGTAGAAACGGAGCAATTAATTGTACAAGACCGTTATCGTAAAAGTTTCGAATAAACGTCCCCTCACCACGTCTCGTTTCAATTAATCCTACCAGTTCTAAAGCACGTAATGCTTCTCTTACAGAGGAACGTCCAACATTTAAGCGTGAACTTAACTCACGCTCAGATGGCAAACGATCCCCTGCTACTAAACAATCCTCTTCCATAATGGATCGGATTTTTTTTACAATTTCGAGATATACTTTTGTATTTGATGATGTCAATGGAAATTCCTCGCTTATTCTTTACCAATCAGCGCTAATTGTTTTGTTTTCTCAGCGACTTCATTTGGATCTACTTGACGGCGAGCTACTCCTGTCTCCATTGCTGCTTTCGCAACGTAAGCCGCTACTTGAGGCGCTACACGCGCGTCAAATGGCGCTGGAATGATATGGTCTGCATTCAACTCATCCTCTGATACAAGCTCTGCAATGGCTTGTACAGCTGCCATCTTCATTTCTTCATTAATTTGTGTCGCATGTACATCAAGTGCGCCGCGGAAAATACCTGGGAACGCTAGTACATTATTTACTTGGTTCGGGAAGTCAGAACGACCTGTTCCAACAACAGCTGCGCCCGCTGCTTTTGCCAATTCTGGCATAATTTCTGGAACCGGATTCGCCATTGCAAAAATAATTGCATCGTCATTCATTGTACGAACCATCTCTTCATTTAATGCACCTGCTGCAGATACACCAATGAATACGTCCGCACCTTGTAAAACGTCAGCTAAAGAACCTTCGATACGATTCTTATTTGTATATTTTGCAACTTCATCCTTCACCGGATTCATACCGACAGGACGACCTTCATAGATTGCACCTTTACGGTCACACATAATAACGTCACGTACACCATAGCGATATAAAAGTTTAATGATTGCAATACCTGCTGCACCTGCACCATTTGCGACAACTTTAATGTCGGACATTTTCTTTCCAACTAACTTCAGCGCGTTCACAAGACCTGCTACTGTTACGATAGCTGTTCCGTGTTGATCATCATGGAATATCGGAATGTTTGTCTCTTTTTTCAAACGTTCTTCAATAACGAAGCAGTTTGGTGCTGCGATATCTTCTAAGTTTACACCGCCAAAAGTTGGCTCCATTAATTTTACAGTTTCAACAATTTTATCTACATCGTTTGTATTTAAGGCAATCGGGAATGCATCTACGCCAGCAAAGCTCTTGAATAATACAGCTTTACCTTCCATTACTGGAAGAGATGCTTCAGGTCCAATGTTACCAAGACCAAGTACAGCCGTTCCATCTGTCACAACTGCTACCATATTTCCCTTCATTGTATATTCATATACCTTACTTTTATCGTCATAAATTTCTTTACAAGGCTCTGCAACCCCTGGAGAATATGCAAGACTTAAATCTTTTGCATTTTCTACTTTTACTTTTGATACAGTTTCTAATTTTCCTTGATGCACTTTATGCATATGAAGTGCTTCTTCACGAAGTGTTGACAAACTATCCACTCTCCTCAAATTATTCTGGCTGATATCAACTTCTCCAAGTGGTCTGACCACGAACACTACTACTATAATAATCGAAGTGTAGGGAAATTGTCCATTATATTTTCACAACGACATTTTCGTCCCCGACAATTTCACGAAGTGCTCCTAAGCATTCTTCACTTGGATGAATCGATAAACTTCGAGATAATTGTACCATTTTATGTTCCTTTTCATAATAAATTAGTACTTTCGTAAAACCTGAATAGTCAAACAATATTTTCGTAACTTGATTTACAAGCTTTTTTTCATATTGAGACGGCAATTTCACGTAAACAGATGCTTCTTTCATTCCTTCATAAACATCCATTTCTTCTAGCGGATATAGTCCATTCACGATCCATTGCAACTTATGATTTCTTTGCTCAATCGTACCATCAACTAAAACAATTTCCCCTTCTTGTAACCTGTGTGAAAAATGTATATACGTTTCTGGAAAAATGACGGCTTCCATTTCATCATTTTGATCACAGAATGTAATAAACGCCATCTTTTGCAACTTTTTCGTACGAATAACTTTCACACTTGTTATATATACGATTGCTCTTTGTACTTTTTTCTTATGTCGCATCGCCTGAGCAAGAGATGGGATTTCTAATTCTTTTCCTAACTCCGCATACTGCGCTGTCGGATAGCTAGATAAATAAAAACCGAGTGCTTCCTTCTCCTTATTTAACTGTTCAATAAAGGATAGCTCTTCTCCTTGTACATATTTTGATTTCGGAACAGCATCCCCTAAATCAAAGTCACGTGCAAGATTTGCATACTCTAACGCTCCTTTAAGACTTTTCCATAACGTCGTCCTCGAAACACCAAAATCGTCAAAACATCCAGACCAGACAAACGCTTCTAAATTTCGCTCTGTTACAAATTTTGATGGCATACGAAGACAAAACTCAAATAAATCTTCGAACATTTTTTTCTCTCGTTCTTCGAGTAGCGCAGTCACGGTAGCCATTCCGATATTCCGAATCGAAAGTAAACTATATCGAATCGCATTCCCTTCTATTTGGAAGTTGTAACCACTTCTCTGAAGAGACGGCGGTAAAACGTGAAAACCTTTCCGCTTCGTTTCTCGTACATACTGCACAATCTTATCTTCATTTCCAATTGCGCTTGATAATAACGCAGTCATAAATTCCAGCGTATAATTCGCTTTTAAATATGCAAGCTGATATCCGATCATACTGTAAGCTACAGCGTGACTTCGGTTAAAACCGTAATTCGCAAATCTTACAATTAAATCGTAAATTTGTTCTGAAGATGTCTCATCGTATCCGTTTTCCAAACAACCTTGAACAAAGTGCTTGCGTTCTTGATCTAAAATATCACGATTCTTTTTACTCACAGCACGGCGCAGTAAATCCGCTTCTCCAAGCGAAAATCCAGCTAACTTCGATGCGATTTGCATTATTTGTTCTTGGTATACGATTACGCCGTATGTTCGTTCTAAAATGGGCTTTAAATCCTGATGTAAATATTCAATTCGTCTTTCCCCATGCTTCGATTCAATAAAGGTTGGAATTTGTTCCATCGGTCCTGGTCTGTATAAAGAGTTAACAGCAACTATGTCTTCAAATTCATTCGGTTTTAACCCGCGAAGTACATTTCGCATACCACCTGATTCAAGCTGGAATACACCTGTTGTATCCCCTCTTCCTAACAATTGAAACGTCTTTTCATCTTGAAGAGGTAAATTTCTTATATCAATTTGTTTCCCAGTTTTTTTAACAATAAACTTTATAATATTTTCAAGTAACGTTAAATTACGTAAGCCTAAAAAATCCATCTTGAGCAAGCCAAGTTCTTCTAGTGCATCAGCTGGATATTGCGTAACATAAACATCGTTATGCCCTTCTTGAATCGCTATACTTCCCGTTAACGGTTCTTGGCTCATTATAACGCCAGCTGCATGAATAGACGTATGACGCGGTAATCCCTCTACACGTTTTGCAATTTCAAACACACGCTCATGCAAAAGATTCCCTTGTATAAACTCACGGAGCGATTGCGATTCCTCATATGCATCTTTTAACGTTATACCAAGCTTTGATGGGATAAGTTTTGAGAATATGTCGATATCTCTTGGCGGGAGCCCCATTACACGAGCAATGTCTCTAATTGCGGCTTTCGCTGCAAGAGTTCCGAACGTTACAATTTGAGCGACACGAAGCTGACCATATTTATCTTTCACATATCGAATCATCTCATCACGTCTTATATCTGGAAAATCAATATCAATATCTGGAAGTGTCACACGTTCAGGGTTTAAAAACCTCTCAAATAATAAGTCATATTCAATTGGATCAATATCTGTAATTTCCAATACATAAGAAACGAGTGAACCCGCTGCCGATCCACGGCCTGGCCCAGTTAAAATACGATTTTCATGTGCATATTTCATAAAGTCCCATACGATGAGGAAATAATCGCTAAATCCCATACGAGAAATCACATGTAATTCATGATTCAAACGCTGTATATGCACTTCTTTTGGCGTACCATATCGTTTACTTAAGCCTTCTTCACAAACACGGCGCAAATACGTATCATTCGTCTCGTTAGATGGAACAGGAAACTTCGGTAGTTGATTTACATGGAAAGGAATTTCTACTTGGCAACGTTCCGCGATTGTTATTGTATTTTGAACCGCTTCCTCAGCATGAGAAAAGAGTGCTTCCATTTCATCCGATGACTTTAAATAATACTGATCCGTTTTCATTCTCGGCCTATCTGGATCAGTCATTTTCGTTCCGCCTTCAACAGATAATAAACATTCATGAACAAGTGCGTCACTTTGATTAATATAGCGAACATCATTTGTTGCAACGACTGGAACGTTTACCTTATTAATAAATTCAGGCAGTTTTTCTTGTAAAAGCAGTTCATCTTGAATCGCATGATGCTGCAAACTTATATAAAAATTGCTGAACATATTTTGATACGTATGAGCTACTTCTTCAGCCTGACTCTCTTTGTCTTCTAATAATAACTGTTCAATTTCTCCGTCTTTCCCTGGTGAAATTGCAATTAATCCTTTCGCATAATGAGCAAGCCACTTCTTCGGAATACCTTCTTTTGACTTCGTCATAATGCTGCTAGAAATCTTTAATAAATTTTGATAGCCTAGTTCATTCTCAGCAAGTAAGACGAGTGGATAAGACCTTTCTTCTTCTTCACTAAAAATAGAAGCTGTTAAGCCGATAATAGGCTGTATACCATTTTTCTTGCATGCTTTATAAAACGGAATAACTCCATACATAACATTTTCATCTGTAATGGCCAGCGATGAAAATCCAAGCTCTTTCGCCCGAATGACAAGCTCATCAATTTTGCAAGCACTTTTTAATAAACTAAAAACGGTTTGACATTGTAAATGCACAAACTTCACTGTTGTACCCTCTCTTTACCTATTTGACTACTTTTATTATAGGTGATGAGGAAAGCGGAAATCAAAACATACTTCTCATACTTTGTCCATATATATGAAGAAGAAAGGGGAATGACGATGGATGTAAGAGAACATACTTTTTTCTCTCTGCTTATTATTAGTTACTTTATTGCTTTTGGAGTTATACTTGGTGGTTCATTAATTGGCGGATTTGGTGCATTTCTCATCGGAAAACCAGCTCTAACTTATATTAGTCAATTTGCTCAAAATTTAAGGATTTGGGCACTCGTTGCAGCAATTGGCGGAACGTTCGATACCTTCTATAGCTTTGAAAGAAGCTTCTTTGGCGGAGATATGAAAGATATCGTAAAACAAATTCTCCTTATTTTTTTCGCAACTGGTGGTATGCAAACTGGTCTTATTATTATTAAGTGGCTTACACAGGAACATGTATGAGAGTACCGAGTGCCAATACAGCCAAAAGGTGGTATTTAGTTTTAGCTGGTGCTGCTGTTGGAGGGATTTTGAGCTGGTTTATTTTTTTGTACATATACGGTGTTTTTCAGCAGGAACAAGCTAGTAAAATAGCAGAACAAAAAGAAATCATCGAAAAACAAGAAGCAAAACTCCACGTCCTTCTCGAAGACCAAGAGAAATTGAACACAGAAAATAAACGACTCTTAACAATTCAAGAAATCAAAATAAAAATTATAAATCGAAAAAAATATGATTTAGACAATCTTACACTTGAAAACATGACCACTTCTATCCATAATGATCTCCAGCATCTTTTAACGAAAAACATTCAAAGCATCGCAAAAAATAAAGACCTACTCAAAAAAGTCATCGAAAATAAAACGTACAAACATTACGATCGTATATACCGCTTTAAAGTAGACACAGTCTCTTTTGATACCGTACTTGAAATTAGTATTGATATAGAGAAAGAAAAATAAAAAAAGGAGGGCCTCAGCGCCTCTCCTTCTCTTTCGTTCAACATACAACTTCTTATTTACACAGCTCACGTAAATCAGCAAAAAGGCGATCCGCTTCTTCCCAAGAAGATGCTTTTGCACCAGAAGCCATCGGATGTCCTCCGCCATTATATTGCATTGCTAATTTATTAATAACTGGTCCTTTTGAGCGAAGACGAACACGAATAACATCATCTTCCTCTAAAAATAGAACCCATGCCTTTAATCCATCAATATTACCAAGCGCCCCGACAACACCAGATGCTTCAGTAGAAAGTACATCAAACTCTTCTAGTACCTCTTTCGTTAATTTAATGTATGCTGCGCCTTCTTCTACCATCGTGAAATTTTGTAAAATATAACCGTTTAAACGAGCAATCTTTTCTTTTGTCTTATACATTTCATTGTATAAATCTGTGAATTTCACGTCCATATCAACAAGCTCACTTACGTAACGAAGTGTTTTCGCTGTTGTATTTGGGAATAAGAAACGACCTGTATCACCGACAATACCCGCTAAAATAAGGCGAGCTGCTTCTTTTGAAATCGTTAATCCTTTATCTTTTCCATAAGAATAAAACTCATAAATCATTTCACTTGTAGAACTAGCTGTCGTATCCACCCACGTAATATCTCCGTACGGGTCTTCATTCGGATGATGATCAATTTTAATTACCATCTTTCCTTTTGCATAACGCTGATCACAAACACGCTCTTGATTTGCTGTATCACAAACGATAACAAGTGCATCTTCATATACACTATCTTCAATATCATCCATTACTCGTAAAAACGATAAAGAAGGCTCGTTGTACCCAACCATATAAATATTTTTCTCTGGAAACGATTCTTGCAGAATTGTACCAAGTCCGCACTGAGAACCTAACGCATCTGGATCCGGACGTACATGACGATGAATAATAATTGTATCAAACTCTTTAATTGCTCCTAAAATTTGCTCATGCATATGTATAATCTCCTTTTTATTCAACTTCTTCATTTTATCCCACATTAACGTGTAGTAAGACTCCCACCTCAAAAGTATTAAAAACAATGGGGCAAAATTAATTTGGAGCCCGGATGCACGTAAAAGCCCGATTGGTGAGGGCTAATAATTAGTACGTGGGATCTCCCCACACTAATTAAAGTTTCACTTTATCCCCCATTATAACGGAAAACATTTCATACATGCGAACAATTGCTTTATAATAAAAATTAGAAAGTTTAGATTTTTCTTTTTTCTAAATTGTTATTTTTATACCAATCGATGGGAGCGTGTATTATGCCAGTATTCGTCTTTTGTATTATCATCTCATTTGTGTTGTACCTCTTCTACAAAACAAAATTCTTTCGTACAAACCGTCCAATGGAGAAAGGTTGGCTCTCAGGAAAATCCGCAATGGCACTCGGCTTATTCGTCCTATTCTTTGGGATAAACCAATTCTTTTTAGAACTTTCAACTGCACGCATTATCGTTGGTGTTTTGTTTATTTTACTTGGCAGCGCGAGTACATTTAATGGATTCCGCCAATATAAACATTTTTTACCATTAGCAGTCAAAGAAGCCGAATCTTATAAAACAACGTAAAAAAAGCATCAATATTGTGATGCTTTTTTACGTCCCTTCACTTTCAAAATCGTATATGCAACAAACGCAGATGGTATATTAAAGAGATTACCTTGCACGTGAAAATGTAATTGTTCTTCTTCAAAAGACATCTGTTTGTATAATTCTTGTTGAGATAATCCTGTTCTTTTCTTTTTTTCATGCAATCCTTGTAAATATAAATATTGAATTGGTATCATCACAAGAAAGTAAAAGAGTGCGATACCACCAAAAAAGAGTACTTCTGATGACATATGGTATACCACCTTCCGACATCTATTATCTTATAATACAGTTATAACATAGTATAAACTGAAATTAAATTAATATTCTGTTTTTTAACCATATAATTACGTCTCCGCATATATATCCTGCTAAAACTCTTCCACATCTTTAGCAACAGCTTCAAAGCCCAATAAAACAAAAAAGATGGAACAAACCAAAGCGATTTGTTCCATCTTTTTATTTATCGATCAATTGCACCATAAGTAACGCTTTCCCGACAACATTACCTTCATGATGCACTTCTACATCAACTTTACCAAATTTACGGCCAATTTCTAATACTTTCGGATGAACCGATACAACATTATCAATTTGAACCGGCTTTACGAAATAAATTGTTAAGTTCTCAACAATTGAATCGCTCTTCTTCTGCGCACGAATGACGCGGTTTGTTGCTTCTGTCACAATTGTTGTGAATACACCGTAAGATAACGTCCCGATTGAATTCGTCATTTGTGGTGTCACTGAAAATTGATATAAATGCTCATTTTTTGCTTCTTTCGGCGTCATAAATTGATTCGTTACAATGTCATCAATCGTTTCACCAACTTGTGGTTGACGCTGAATCATCTGCAAGGCCTGAAGTACATCTTGACGACTAATGATACCTTGCAATTTATTTCCATCCTCCACAACAGGAAGTAATTCAATACCTTCCCACACCATCATACGTGCTGCAGCTGCGACAGACATTTTTCCATTTACCGTAATAGGGTGTTTCGTCATCACTTTATCAATCGGTGTATCTTTCGCAACACCAATCATATCTTTCGAAGTTACGATACCTAACACCTTTTTATTTTCATCCACAATTGGATAGCGTCCATGCATCGTCTCTTCATTGTACTCATGCCATTTCTGCACTATGTCACTAGGCTTTAAATATAGTGTTTCTTCAATTGGTGTTAAAATATCTTCAACTAGTACAATTTCTTTCTTAATAAGTTGATCATAAATTGCACGGTTAATTAACGTTGCGACCGTAAATGTATCATAACTACTCGAAATAATTGGCAATTTCAATTCATCTGCTAACTTTTTCACATGCTCTTCTGTATCAAATCCACCTGTAATTAATACAGCAGCCCCTGTTTCTAATGCTAATTGATGTGCGTTCGTACGGTTACCGATAATAAGTAAGTTCCCCGCTTCTGTATAGCGCATCATCGCTTCTAATTTCATAGCCCCAATAACGAATTTATTTAACGTTTTATGTAGTCCTTCTCTGCCCCCAAGTACTTGGCCATCGACAATGTTAACGACTTCTGCATATGTCAGTTTTTCGATATTCTCTTTCTTCTTTTGCTCAATTCGAATTGTTCCGACACGTTCAATTGTACTAACATACCCTTTATTTTCTGCATCTTTAATTGCACGGTAAGCGGTCCCTTCACTTACACTTAAATCTTTCGCAATTTGCCGCACAGAAATTTTATGCCCTACTGGCAGGCTATTAATATGTTCTAAAATTTGATTATGTTTGGTAGCCAAATGGTTTCACCATACTTTCTTTTCCCTAAATTCTTCATGTGTTGTATTTTCAGTATACTATATTTCCAAAACTGTTACACTCTCTCTTTGTATGTCTGTACTATTTTTTTTATAACAAAATGCTCCTTACATTACACCAGTCATTCTATTACAACAATGTAATGGTATTGTCATCTCGTTCGATGGTTTGTCCACACGCTTCAATATACAATTAAGACAAGAAATGAAACAAAGGAGTGGATACATTATGAAAAAATTTTTAGAGGTTGTAGGTGCTGTATTTTTAGCTTTCGTAGACGGGAAAAAAGTTGCAATGGAGTTGAATGAAACACCCGAACAGCCACGTACAAAAAGAAAAGAATTACCTAAACAAATACAAACTTTAAAAACTGTACTACACACATAAAAAACCCTTCACTTGTCGTTTCAAATGAAGGGTTTCTTTTTTATAGTGTAATACTTTCTCCAGCTTCTAATACTTTCCCTGTACAATTTTGTAGCTTTTCTACAAATTGATATGGATCTTGTTCAATAACCGGGAACGTATTATAATGCATCGGTACAACTGTTTTCGCACCAGTCCATTTTGCAGCTAAAACAGCATCTTCTGGCCCCATTGTGAAATTATCGCCAATTGGTAAAAATGCTACATCAATATTATTAAGTTCTCCAATTAACTTCATATCAGAGAATAACGCAGTATCTCCTGCATGATATACCGTTTTCTCCTCTGCCGTAAACAAAATACCAGCTGGCATACCTGTATATGTAATCGTCTTATTTTCTTCATCAATATAACTAGATCCGTGGAATGCTTGTGTGAATTTCACTTTACCAAAGTCAAATACATGTGAACCTCCAATATGCATTGGATGTGTATTTACACCTTGCCAGCCTAAAAATGTCGCTAATTCAAATGGTGCCACAACGACCGCATTATTTTTCTTTGCTAACGCTACTGTATCCCCAACATGATCACCGTGTCCGTGCGATAAAATAATCGCATCAACTTTTACATCTTCAGCCTTTAAATCTGTTTTCGGATTTCCTGTTAAAAACGGATCAATTAAAATAACTTTTCCATTCGTTTCAATCTTTACAACTGAATGCCCGTGATAAGATACTTTCATCATTACATTCCTCCCCTATTCACATTCTCACTTTTTATTCTACATGATTTCTCAATTACCTGTCTTTTCTAACATCTATTTACTTGTCATAACGCTTTCATCCGATGTAAAGTTATATTTGTAATTAAATATCTCGGGGGTGCCAATCGATGAATGCTAGATTAGAAAATTTAATGCAATGGCTAAAAGAAAAAAACGTAGAAGCTGCGTTCTTAACTTCTACACCGAACGTTTTCTACATGACGAACTTCCACTGTGAACCGCATGAAAGACTACTTGGTATGTTTGTATTCCAAGAAAAAGAACCTATTTTAATTTGTCCTAAAATGGAAGAAGGTCAAGCGCGTAACGCTGGCTGGGCACATGAAATCATCGGATTTACTGATACTGACAGACCATGGGATATGATTGCAAAAGCAATTAAAGATCGTGGTATTGATGCAAATGCAGTTGCAATTGAAAAAGAGCATTTAAACGTAGAGCGCTACGAAGAATTAACAAAATTATTCCCAAATGCAGCTTTCAAATCAGCTGAAGAGAAAGTTCGCGAGCTTCGCTTAATTAAAGATGAAAAAGAACTTTCTATTTTACGTGAAGCAGCTAAAATGGCAGACTATGCTGTTGAAGTTGGTATAAATGCAATTAAAGAAAATCGTAGTGAGCTAGAAGTATTAGCAATTATTGAGCATGAATTAAAAACAAAAGGCATCCATAAAATGTCATTTGATACGATGGTATTAGCAGGTGCAAACTCTGCTCTTCCACACGGTATTCCAGGTGCAAACAAAATGAAACGCGGCGATTTCGTACTATTTGATTTAGGTGTAATCATTGAAGGTTATTGCTCTGACATTACACGTACAGTAGCATTTGGTGATATTTCTGAAGAACAAACTCGCATTTACAACACTGTACTTGCTGGACAACTACAAGCAGTTGAAGCATGTAAACCAGGCGTTACATTTGGTGCAATTGACAACGCTGCTCGCTCTGTTATCGCAGATGCAGGTTACGGAGACTTCTTCCCACACCGCCTTGGTCACGGACTTGGAATTAGCGTACACGAATATCCAGATGTAAAAGAAGGCAATGAGTCTCTATTAAGAGAAGGTATGGTCTTCACAATCGAGCCAGGTATTTACGTACCAAACGTAGGCGGTGTTCGTATTGAAGATGATATTTACATCACAAAAGACGGATCAGAAATTTTAACGAAGTTCCCGAAAGAATTACAATTTGTGAAATAATAAAAAAGGTAGCTTGATCGCTACCTTTTTCTATTTCTCTACTAGTTCAAATTTCTCTACAATCATTTTTGCTGGGTAGCTTTCAAGTATTTGAGAAGACCATACATTTATTTTATCCCCTGTTTTTAATTGATCATATGCGTTTTTATCCTTAAAGCTCAAGACTGTATCTGATGGATGCTCTTTATTCATTTGTTGTTCCATATAATTTTGCAACTCTACTTTTGTTTCAAACGTTTTATCACCGACAAAAAACACCGTGTCATTTCTTAATATGACATACCCTTTATATTGCCCCGTCCGATTTTTGCTCTCTCCAGAAAAAGTAACATACGAATTCGAACAACTTCCTAAAAAGAAAATACTAATAAAAAAGAATAATGCTCTCTTCATAATGACTCTCCATTCAAAAGCACTTATTTCTTGTCTATTCCTTCCTCTCATTATACTATTAATATACAGAATTTTCTAAATTAGGAGGATTTATATGTTACAACAACAGTTAGAAGAAATTCGTACTAATAATTACATAATGGCTAACACAATTCATATTGATTCCTTAAGTTCCAGTATGCTTCAACATATCGGTGTTACCGATAGCTATTTAAGAGACAAACTCATTTACTCTACTTTTTATCATCTAATCAAGAAGGACTATATTTCACACACCCACTTACAGAAACTATTATCAGAAAGCATCAGTGAAAACTATTTATTCTATAAAATTCATACAGATGACGATGACGATGACGCTGTATTTACCCGTGCATTTACAACATTATTAATCGCCCTCATTATAGATGCGGATACAAATCATAATTTCTTATCACAGACTGATATTTCAAATGTAAAAGATAAATTAATTCTATATATGAACAAAGAGCATGACTTACGAGGCTATGTCCAAGAACGTGGCTGGGCACATAGTGTCGCTCATGCTTCAGATACATTTGAAGCGCTTGTTAATAATCCTAAACTGGAAACTTTACATCATGAAGAAATACTACAAACTTTATTAAACAAAGTTTGTGTCCATTCCATCTATTACAAATATGAAGAAGATGAGCGTATCGTTTATCCGATTGTCGCAATGCTACAAAATGGTCTAGAGGAAGAGGTACTCATATTAGCCCTTCATAATTTAGTAGCTCAATTACAAGTTCAAAAACCAACACTACATATTAAATCGTACGAATTTCTATACGGAAATATAAAATCTTTCTTGCGCAGCTTATTTTTCAAATTACGTACAATGTCTATATGTAAAAAAACTGAACGTGAAATTGAAAAATCACTACAAGAACTTCATAAATATTATTACTAAAAAAGAAGGCCACTCAAAAAGTGCCTTCTTCTATTTCACTAATATTTATTTGAAATTTCACGATCCAAACTGAGAAAAGGTGGACAAGAAACGCAATCACCATACATGCTCCGCTCAAAAAGGTTAATACAGGATGCGAATACACATGCCCTAAACCATAAGATGCTCCTACGAAAAATATTGTTATGTAAATATAAATTGCTCCATGTATTTGCCTCATATAAGCCTCCTTTTCCCATATTATAACACGAGTTTTCTGATTATTCATATTAATTAATTGTAATCAATATTTCTCAACTGTTACGCCTCTTACAGCCGCCTTAATATATGGTGCTCCTTGTAAACCTTGTAAATCCTCTGTTTTCCCTGTTACGACTACACCATATATTGGTAAATCTTTTGGGTTGGTGTTTTTTACTTCTTTATAATATTGTTCAAAATAATCACTTGGTATACCTTCACTATTTTTTGCTAAATACTTCATTTGGTACAGAAACTCTTTTGAATTTATTGTTAAATCGTTTTTCACATCTTCTTTTGCCTTTGCATAACTTCCTGCAAACCCAAAAACATTACCAGCCATTTCAGCATTTAGTATTGCACCACTTTTAGGATCTTTTAACCCTACATAAGAATCGCTTTTCTTTTCATTGTATGTATCTACCCAAAACCAAACTGTTTGTATATCTTTTGGAAGCATCTCAACAATTTGTTCAGTTGAATATGGTTTATCAAAAGATAGGGCCACTTCTGCAACCTTATTTTGCAACTCCCCGATATTTTTCAGATCATCTACATAATTTTTATAAGTAACAAAAGGTAGATAAAATCTCATCTCCCTTTGCATTGTTTGTACATTATAATCTGGTATCGCAATAGCCTCTTCATCCCTTTTCTCCTCATCTAAACTAACAAGTTCACCATTATAGTGCTTCATACTATAATCCCAGATACCTGATTCGTATATATCATTTATCCATTTTACTGGTTGACCGGCTATATTTTTATAAGAATTATATATTACCGTACTTCCTGTCACACCGAGACTTAAATACATGCTCCCACTGAAACGAATATTAGGGCCTTGAACCTTATGTAGTGCATTCATTTCTCTTTCCATTTTTCTAAACGTTTGTTGAGAAAAATACGTTGCTCCCAAAAACAGACCTACTATAACAATCATGGACGCACAAATAGAAATAAGCCAGTTTCGCCAAAACTGCTTCCTCTTCGCTCTCTTCATCAAAGTCTTCATCTGCTTATCATCCATATTCAAATCAAAGTCCTTCCGACTCATCATTTCTCCTCCTATACAATTTTTTAAATTGATTTCTTGCACGGTACAAACTTGTTTTTACTGTTTCTTCTTTCATACTTAATAAAATGGCAATTTCTTTATAAGATAGTTCATACTCATATTTCAGCAATAACATATGACAATAATCCTCTGTCATCGTCTCCAATATTTCCTGTACCTCTCCTTGTAGCTCACTTGTTAAAAGCACTTCATCTAATGACTTTTGACCAATAAGAACAACAGATTCAATCGCAATTGGATTTAGTCTTTTTTCTTTCCGGTGTAAATCTCGGTGCTGATTGATCGCAACTCTAAATAACCATGGTGTTAAATGCTCTAACGGTATTTCCTCCATAAGTAGTAAAGCTTTATACAACGTATCTTGCACAATATCTTCCGCTTCTTTTCTATCTGCCCCAATCTTAATTAAGTATCCAAACACAGCTTTTGATTTCTCTATTAATAACGATTCAAACGTATCATGGCTCATTCTGCTCTCCTTTCTATATACTCAACGTTTGAGAGCGTAAAATGTATACAGCTTTTCTAAAAAAATTTCATAATAATAAGCACATCCATTTTGATGTGCTCCTCTCAAAAATACTATTTTATTATTTCATCGCTTCCTTCACAACATCTTGAATCATAACGACTTCTGTTTTCATATCAACAGACGGCGCTTCCTCATCAATACATTCATACCAAAACTCCAAATGCCTTTTATCAATTTCATGATGAGAATTTTCGACAAGAGTCCCGCCTTCTCCTTGCACAGAATACCAATATAAGTACTCTTCTCCATCTCTTATTTCCCGGAAAATTGTCTCTACATACATCTTTTCGTCGTTTAATGTCAAAAGCACTTCTTTCATATTGTCATTAAGAAGCTGCATCCATTCATCTACACGATGACTTTTACCTTGTTTCACTTTAAATCTCGTTAACTCCACATTCATTTTTATTCCCCCGTTCTCTTACGTACAAACAAACTATATTCTATTGGATTATGAAAACTTAATTTACTAGCTAATTTTTGCGAAGGAATATTGTCTACATTACAATCCCAGCACGGTGTAATATCGTTTTGCATGCAATGTTCAATGAAATGTGTTGCGACAGCTTGGGCTAACCCTTTCCCTTGATGCACTTCATGCGTTGCAATATCAATTTCAGCAAAACTATTCCCTCTAAATATTGAGACGCATTCAGCTATAATTATCCCATCTTGTTCTATACAAAATCCAAAGCCATTATTCAAAAACACTTCTTTTGATCCCCAATATTCTTTGTAATAATCCTCTGTAAATTCATTACTTCGTTCTATATCACTTTTATCAATACGTTTAATTTCATATGTATTTTTGTTTAATTCTATTTTTCTATCTTCAAAAACTTCTCTTTGAAATTGAAATGTCGTTCGTGGGATGTTCCGAAATGCATTACTAAAGTATTCTTCAATCATCATTTCCCACTCTTCACTCGAAGTGAACAGTGTAAATCGTTTCTCTGTTTTTTCAATGGCTGTTTTTATATACGAAAATAAATCTTCGTTATAACTTTGGTCTTGAGTGTCACCAAACAAATAATAAATACCATTAGTGGTGACGATTAGTCCTGCTGTTAACTTCTCATTTATAAAAATCTCACCATTTATGTTTTGATCACAAACTGAATAAGCAAAAGTTGTTGTTCGTTGATTCTCTTCTAAAAGTGAACTTACTTTATCGTATTCTTCAATCTGTAACCTTCTCATACGACCTCCACAATTACTGTATCCGCCTCTACATTTTCAAAACAAAGATTTACCGTTCTCTTCAACGCTCTCGTTCTATGAATTGTACATGCTGGAATTAAAATAGAATCATTCGGCTTTAAAACTGCTGTCTCTCTATCTTGAAAATCGATAAGTAATTCTCCCTCTAACACAATGAATAATTCATCCGAATTAGAATGATAGTGCCAATCATATTCACCAGTAAATATGGCGATTCGTAAGCAATGATTATTTATATTTGAAACGACGAAGTTTTTATGTTGGTCTTGAATGTCCTTTGTTAATTCTATTAAGTTCACAGTTTCCATATTTCGTCCCATCCTTTCATTAGTCGTTCTTCTGAAAAAACTAATTTAGTCTCCACCACCCCCGCAATCTCCTCCACCGTCACTTGAGCTGCTACAATCGTTGCTACTGTAGTCACCAAATCCACTTGATGAACTTGAATAATAAGACGAATATCTTTTCTTTTTTTGTATTTTCTCTCCACCATTCTTATTAGTTGATAGTAACTTTCCAAACACTAAAATATATACGGAAATGGCTAAAATTAAAAAGAGAATAAGTACAAACACATATAAAGATAAAGTTGAAATTTTTAACTTTATTAAGTTAATAAAAATAATACCCATTACAATAAAATACATAGTACTCGCTGCATCTATTAAACCACTTTCAAATTTAGACCTATGCCTCTTTTTCGTAACTACTAGCTTAGGTTTACTCCTTATTATTCCCCTTTGTTTTTTGTGCTTTTTCCGCTTACTTTTTCTTCCCATCCAATCCCCCTCTTTAAAGTTTATATAATTCTAAATTATCATAATTACCATTCGTTAACAGTAATCTACAACAAATTTTTACGATTTATTCCCCCATAAAAAAAAGACCTTCCTCATAAAGGAAGGTCCCGAATGTATCTCTATTATGATAAAGCAGGAGCTTTTTCAAGAAGCTCTTTCGCATCAGCGTATTGTAAGCCGTGCGCTTCTGCAACTGCTTCGAATGTTACATAGCCATCTAATGTGTTAATACCTTTTAATAATGCAGCGTTGCCTAGGCAAGCTTCTTTGTAGCCTTTGTTAGCAATTTGTACTGCATATGGTACTGTTACGTTTGTTAATGCAAGAGTTGATGTACGTGGAACCGCACCTGGCATATTTGCAACTGCATAGTGAACAACACCATATTTCTCATAAGTTGGGTTGTCATGAGTTGTAATACGGTCAGTTGTTTCGAAAATACCACCTTGGTCAATCGCAATATCTACAACGACAGAACCTGTTTCCATTGATTGAATCATTTCTTCTGTTACAAGTTTTGGCGCTTTTGCACCTGGGATTAATACTGCACCGATTACAAGATCAGATTCTCTTACAGCTTCTGCAATGTTGTACGGGTTAGACATTAACGTTTTTACTTGGTTTCCAAAAATATCATCTAATTGACGAAGACGTTCTGCACTTAAGTCGATGATTGTTACATCTGCACCTAAACCTACTGCAATTTTCGCTGCGTTTGTACCAGCTTGACCACCGCCGATAATTGTTACTTTACCGCGTTTAACCCCTGGAACACCTGCAAGTAAAATACCTTTTCCGCCTTTGTTTTTCTCAAGGAACTGTGCACCGATTTGCGCAGACATACGACCTGCAACTTCACTCATTGGTGCAAGTAATGGTAAAGAACGATTGTCTAACTGTACTGTTTCGTATGCAATTGATACCACTTTGTTATCAATTAATGCTTTTGTTAATTCTGGCTCTGGAGCTAAGTGTAAATATGTGAATAAAATTAAACCTTCACGGAAATAACCGTATTCACTTGCAACTGGCTCTTTTACCTTCATAACCATATCTTGCTTCCATGCTTCTTCAGCAGTTTCAACAAGTTTCGCACCAGCTTGTACGTATTCTTCATCTGTAAAGCCTGATCCTACACCTGATCCTTTTTGAACAAAAACTTCATGACCATTTTGTACTAAATGTACAGCTCCCGCTGGCGTCATTGCCACGCGGTTTTCATTGTTTTTAATTTCTGTTGGAATACCGATACGCATTATTAGTTCCCCCTTGAGTTATGAAATGACCCCTGAATCATTTTTTTAAAGCGCTTTCTACGCTCTTATATTCTAACATAATATCTCAATATTTGACAAAAAATAATACAAGTTTTCCGATAGATTTAATCTTACATTAAAGGACAGTATTATCCGTACCTCTCAGTATAAAGGATAAACTGTCCAATTATTCGAAACTTCACTTTATTTAATTCTATCGATGTCTATGAATAACATCAACAGCGCCGGTTACTTCAATAATCGTACCAGTAATCATATCGGAATCTTCTTCACATAAAAACGAAATGGTTCTTGCAATATCTTCGCCTGTTCCAGATCTACCAATCGGTGTGTTACTACCTTTCAGATTTCGCGCTTCTTCAATCGTTGCTTCTTTCATTTCACCAATTATATCACCAGGGCAAACCATATTCGCAGTAATACCATATTCCGCCTCTTCGTAAGCTACTGTTTTCGTTAATGAAACAAGTCCTACTTTCGCAGCCGCAAAGGCTGAACGATAAATCCATCCAGGTGCGCTATCTGCCCCTTGAAATCCATAGTTAATAATACGGCCAAATTGCTGGTTTCTCATAATCGGTACGACAAGTTTTAATAAATGAAACACCGCTGTTAAATTACCCTGGATCATTTCATTCCATTCGTCTTCTTCGTAATCGACTAATTTTTTCCTTTCAAATACGTAAGGACCAGCATTATTAATTAAAAAGTCAATTTTGCCAAAACGGCTCATCGCTTCTTCTACTATTTTATGTAAATCTTCCTTTTTCGTGACATCAGCTTGCACGAACTGTAGACGGTCTTCCATATTTTTATATGTTTCTTTCATCGTTTCCATAGCACATATATCGCTATGATACGTTACTGTTACTGAATATCCTTTAGCCAATAGCTTTTCTGTTACTTTCTTTCCTAAACCTTTCGTACCGGCTGTAATGAGCGCATGTCTCACAAAACTGCCTCCTTTTAAATTGCCATACTTCATATGTAACAAGTTCTCGCTCCAATTACAACTAAAATGAATTGAAACAAAGTTTTCAAAATTCTGTAACGTTTTAACAGGCACATTACCATAATTTGTTTTATAATTAAGTTGTAAACAGTTATAAAAATGATTGGGAGGAATTTACTATGAATAATACATATACAAATATTTTAATCGCGGTGGACGGTTCTAAAGAAGCAGAAAAAGCCTTTAAAAAGGCAATTCAAGTCGCAAAACGAAACAATGCAACATTAACAATTGCTCATATCGTTGATGTAAAAGCATACTCAGCAGTAGAGGCGTATAGCCGAGCAATTGCTGAACGTGCAAATCTATTTGCAGAAGACTTATTAGAAGACTACAAAAAAACTGCGCTTGAAGCTGGCCTTGAAAACATTGAAACTGTATTAGAATTCGGTAATCCTAAATCTAAAATTTCAAAAGAAATTGCTCCAAACAATAAAGTAGACTTAATTATGTGTGGTGCAACTGGTTTAAATGCTGTTGAGCGTTTCCTAATTGGTAGCGTCTCTGAACATATTATTCGCTATGCGAAATGCGATGTCCTTGTTGTTCGTGGTGATGAGGAGCAAGGTGATCTTTAATTTATAATAAAAAAACACCAAGTCCACATGGGCTTGGTGTTTTTCATTTCACATATTTCACTACAAATACGAAACAAGCTACAACAACAATGACAACTGCAAACACATAAGGCGGAAGGAACTTCAAAGACCATAGCGCCATCATTAACGTCGCTATCGCTAAGTATGCTTGCTTTGCATCTTCTGTCATTTTTTTGCGAAGCAAGAAAACATACAAATAACCAATTGGCGGCGTAATAAAACAAATAACATATATGATTTTAGATTTTAAATACCACTTTTGTTCCCCAAGTTTCTTTATTTCCTCTTCTATTCTCTTATGCTCTTGTTCTCTCGCTTCTTCTTCAATAGGATCTTCCTCTTCTCCTCGCTTTTCTTTCATATAAGGAAGAAAGTGCATGAAAAAATAACATGCAAATACAATTGCCCAAAATTCAATATCCAATCTTTCTAGTGGAATATGCTCACTAAAAAATGCAGCAGCAATCACTAAAGAAAAACAATACGTTGTCATCCAAAATGAACGTTTTCTCTTTTTCCGTTCTATTTCTTTTTTATCTTTTACTTCTTGTACTTTCTTTTTTCTAGAAAGCCATACAGAAATACAGCAATCTACTACAAATAAAGTAAAGATAAATATTGCTATATGTATTGTTTTTACATTCTCAAATGTAAATATTTTTGGGAATGCAACGTGTAATACAATTAGCGTATACAAAATTAACCCTACAAAATAAATACGTCTCATTTTCCATTCCTTTCTTATTTTCTAACATTACACTAACATACATTTTTTAGTAATAGACGGACAAAATATATGTGTTTAGAAAAGGAGGGTGCTACATGGATGATTATGAACGTATTATTTTAGATGTGAATGGGAAAGAAATCGAAATGTTAGATACGATCCGCACACATTTTAAAGAGAAACATGGTGTGGAAGTAAGTAATGGTGCATTACTTAGAGATTTGATGGATATTGAGTATATTCGAATTACGGAAGGTCGACATAAGTATGATTAATCGATGAAACTTTAAGCCTAGAACATATTGTTCTAGGCTTAATTAAATCCATACGAAAAATGTTATAATTAGGAAAAAGAATGGAGGATACCAAAATATGCAATCTGAAAATATCTCAAAACATTTTCATACATTACATGTGCAAAGAAACCAGTTCCTTCCTAAGCTTCATTCACTTTCACACGAACAACTATGGTACAGGAAAGAGGACGGAAAATGGTCTATTGGTGAACACTTTTATCACTTATATTTAATTGCAAGAATGCTAAAAGTAGCGATTAAATTCTCTTTCACTCTTATCCCTTATGCCAAACTAAGAAAAAACGCCCCATTTGCAACTGACATACATGATATTTATGCCGAATATAAAGAAAAACACGGCAAAGGAATGAAAGCTCCTTGGATTTTAATCCCTTCAAAAAAAGTCTATTACTCTATGAATGTAAACGAATTAGAAGAATTACTTTCAAGTGAAACAGATGAAATAAAAAAACTAGTTCAAAATATAGAAGAAAATATTGCAGGACATATCGTATTTTTAGATCCAATTGCTCACTACCCTAACCTTATTCAATCTATCCAACTATTAGCGATTCATGAGAAGCATCATTTTATGATTATGAAAAACAATTATGAAATGATAGATACATACCTAAAAATCTAAATACAAAAAGGTAAGGTACTTTCTAAAAAAGCACCTTACCTTCTATATCATACATCATTTAACTTCCAACAAACTCTATGGCTAACCCCTTCGCCTTCTCCAAAGCTTTTTCAATTTGTTCAAACCCTGTCCCGCCAGCACTGTTACGACGCTTTACAGCTGCATAAGGTGAAAGAACTTCATATAAATCTTCTTCAAATAACGGACTCATTTCTTTATACGTTTCAAGTGATACATCTAATAAATAAATTCCTTTTTGTGTGCAATGTAGAACTAACTTCCCAACAATTTCATGAGCTTGACGGAACGGTAGTCCCTTGCTTGCTAAATAGTCAGCAATTTCTGTTGCGTTAGAGAAGTCTTGCGTCACAGCTTGCCCCATTTTTTCTTTGTTTACAGTCATCGTTTCAAGCATGCCTGCCATAATATGAAGGCATCCTTCTACTGTTTTCACTGTATCAAACATGCCTTCTTTATCTTCTTGTAAGTCTTTATTGTAAGCGAGCGGCAATCCTTTCATTACTGTAAGTAAGCTAAATAAATTGCCATATACTCTGCCTGTTTTTCCGCGAATAAGTTCCGCCATATCCGGATTTTTCTTTTGCGGCATAATGCTGCTACCTGTCGCGTATTGGTCGCTCATTTCAATAAATTGAAACTCTTGACTACTCCATAAAATAAGTTCTTCGCAAAAGCGTGATAAGTGCATCATAAGCATAGATGAGTTACTTAAAAACTCCAGTATGAAATCACGATCGCTTACCGCATCTAAACTATTTTCATAGATTCCATTAAATCCAAGAAGCTCCGCACTATATTCTCGGTCAATCGGGAATGTTGTACCAGCTAGCGCTCCTGCTCCTAATGGTGAAATGTTAATACGCTTTAACGAATCTTCATAACGATTCACATCACGCTCTAACATCCAAAAGTAGGCCAGGATATGATGAGCAAACGATATAGGCTGTGCGCGCTGCAAGTGCGTATAACCAGGCATAATGGTTTCAATGTTATTTTCCGCTTGATGAACAAGAACAGTTTGCAATTGTTTTGTAGCTTTTATAATATCTTCTACTTTTTCTTTTAAATACAAGTGCATATCTGTCGCTACTTGATCATTACGGCTTCGGCCTGTATGAAGTTTCCCTCCTACTTCACCGATTCTTTCAATTAACATTTTTTCAATGTTTAAGTGAATATCCTCAGCTTCTACCGAGAAATGAAGTTTATTCTTTTTCGCTTCTTCTAATAAATATTGAAGCCCTATCTTGATTTTCTCTGCTTCCTCTTTCGTAACGATGCCTTGCTTTGCTAACATCGTAACGTGTGCAATACTCCCTTTTATATCTTGGCTAACCAATTGCTTATCAAAGGAAATAGAAGCTCCGAATTCTTCTACCCATGCTTCCGCTTCTTCTGTAAAACGTCCGCCCCAAAGTTTGCTCACGCTTCCACCTTCTTTTGATTCACTTGGCTGTATACTTTTGTAGGTAAACCGAATAATGAAATGAAACCAACTGCTGCATCATGATTAAATTCATCCTGGGCAGTATACGTTGCAAGTTTTTCATCATATAAAGAGTACTCAGATTTACGTCCTTCTACAATCGCATGACCTTTAAATAATTTCACACGCACTGTACCTGTTACATTTTTTTGCGTTTCTTGTAAGAAAGCATTGAGTGCTTGTTTTAAAGGTGAGAACCATAAACCGTTATAAATTAATTCTGTTAGTTTTTGCTCAATCATCGGTTTGAAATGAGCGACCTCTTTCACAAGTGTTAAATCTTCAAGTTCTTTATGCGCTGTTATTAATGTCATTGCCGCTGGGCATTCGTACACTTCACGAGATTTAATACCGACAAGGCGATTTTCTACATGATCGATACGTCCAACGCCATGTTTTCCAGCAAGTGCATTTAACGTTTTAATTAATTCTGAAAGTGAATATGCAGTGCCGTTTAAAGTCGTCGGTACTCCTGCTTCAAAACCGATTTCTACAAACTCTGGTTTATTCGGTGTATCTTCTAATGCTAATGTCATCTCGTATGCTTCTTCTGGCGGTGCTGCCCATGGATCTTCTAAAATTCCACATTCGTTGCTGCGTCCCCATAAGTTTTGATCGATTGAAAACGGGCTATCTAAATTAATTGGAATCGGTATATCATTTTCTTTTGCATACGCAATTTCTTCTTCACGTGACCATTTCCATTCACGTACAGGCGCAATAACTTCTAAATATGGATTCAACGCTTGAATAGAAACTTCAAAACGAACTTGGTCATTCCCTTTCCCTGTACATCCATGTGCAACTGCCGTTGCGCCTTCTTGTTCTGCAATTTCCACTAATTTTTTCGCAATAAGCGGACGAGATAATGCAGAGACAAGAGGATATTTCCCTTCGTATAACGTGTGAGCTTGCATCGCTATCAATGCATATTCATTCGCGAATTCTTCTTGAACATCAATCATATATGATTTAATTGCACCTACTGAAAGTGCTTTTTCTTTTACAAACGCTAAGTCTTTACCTTCCCCTAGATCTAAGCAAAGCGCGATAATATCATAATTCTTCTCTTGTAACCATTTAATTGCAACGGAAGTATCAAGACCTCCGGAATATGCTAATACAACTTTTTTCTTCTCCATTTTGCATCCCCCTAAAGAATAAATATTCATCTTTTCTTATAATAATTCAAACTTTATCACCTTTCATAAAATGAATCAAGGGGAATTTATAATTTTTTTCAAACAATTCCGTCGAACTTCTTTCTTTTTTTATGTAAAATAGAGGCAGGAAAATGGAGGGGTGTCTATGAAAAAGTATTTTATATACAATGAGCATCTAGGAATTGAAGTGCCGAACATACAAGAAAAATGGGAAGACATCTCTGAACAAGCGCAGCATTCTATTTTATTAAAATGGGAGCAGGTTCGCGGAAAAATACCTGATCGTATAAAGGAACTTGAGCACCATATTAACGCTAAACAACACCACTTAAATAACGAAGAAGACTTCGAAATTTCTTGCAAGCTAAATTCAGAAATTGCCGATCTTGCTTCAATTATTAACGATCTTTGGCTTTGGTATCGTCTAACCCAAAACGTATCTGAGGGAAAAGCACACCAATGAAAAAAGCATGCCCCTCATTTACTTTGGGTCATGCTTTTTTATCGTAACAAGCTTTGCAATATATTTCTTGCGCCGTTTTTGCTAAACATACATCAAACGGGCCTACTAATATACTTCTTTCTTTCGGCAACTTCACAAAAGCAACAAGTTCTTCTTCATATTGAATCTTTTTCTCGCAAATTGCACATACTAATTCCTTTCTCTTGAACATATCTTTGAACATGATTCATCATCCCCTTTTATCTATTTATATTAATATAATCTCACAACAAGTAATCCTTGTAAAAAATGACACATCACAAATCATCTCGTTCATATACTAATGAAACGTATTTATGAATGAAAGGAGGCCTTTAATGTATGCGAGCTTTCATTATTATCGCTTTAACTTTTTTAAGTGTTATTAGTTGGGATGCATTTTTTAAAGATAAAAGTGACGAAAAAAATACAACTGAATAAACAGCTATCTTTTCTTACTTATTGGACAAACTTCTAAAAACTGCCCAATCCTACAAAATAACTTAGGCTTTTCTACAAAAATATTTAAACATAACAATTTTTGTAGATTCCCTCCGGTTATTGTCGGTTTCCATCCGCATACATTTTTTGAAAGTATGATATAATAATATAAATCTTGAAGGAAGGGATTTTGATATCATGATCGCTCGAAGGAGCATGTGGCATCGTATTGACGAATCATACACGTAGCGTATTTTTCAGCTCAGATACTTTAGTCTAGCGAAAAAAATACGAGAGTGGGGAAATTATGATTGCCCGAAGGATAATTTGGCAAAAAAAAGACTCTTCTTACACATAGCGTTTTGTTTAGGACTTAATTGTTACTAGCTAAACAAAACAAAGAAGAGCAGGATTGCTAAATGAAGAATTCTACTCCACGTTTTGTTTAGTCGCTTTAAGACTTAAACTAAAACGAAGGTAGGGAGAATTGATGGACGAGAGGATTATTCGTTATTTCTTCAGCGACATATAGCGTAGTTAGTTTTACGTAAACTAACTGAAAGCTACATGTGAGCTCGTAGTTAGTTTACAACACCAAAAGGACTACTAACTACGGAAAGAAGGAATAACGATGAGGAACATCCAAAGTCGACAAATTATTAAAGAAGTTTTTATGGTTTTAATCGGTTCATTTATTTTAGCAGCAGCGCTATATCACATTCACTTCCAAAACCACTTAACAGAAGGTGGCTTTGTAGGTATTGCACTATTTATCCAAAATTTTTATGATATTTCACCATCTATTTCAACTGTAGTAATGGATATCCCTATTATTTTACTATGTGCTTCATTTTTAGGTAGAAAAATGGTTGGCTATTCATTCTTAGGTTCACTTTCATTCGGAGTATTTTATTCCCTTATGGAAAATTATTCTCCTTTTACGGTAGATTTATCAAATAATTTATTTGTAGCTGCAGTAGTTGGCGGTGCGTTAGCTGGTATTGGACTCGGTTTTATATTGCGATTTGGCGGTGCAACCGGTGGAGACGATATTTTAACAATTATATTAAGTAAACGAACTCGGTTTACAATTGGGCAAATTTTCTTCGTCTTTGACGCGATTGTTCTTGCGCTTTCATTATATTATTTAAATTGGACAGAAATTGCTTTTACTATTCTTTCGATTGCCGTACAGGCAAAAACATTGGATTTAATTTACTATCCAAAAACAGAAAAGAAAGCAGCAAAGCAACCCGTTTCTATTCCAATGTCCAAAAAACATGCGACAAACTAAAAAGCGAAAGGCTTCGGCCTCTCGCTTTTTTTCATGCTCTCTTTTCTTTTTCTAATATGTAGCGTACTTGATAAAACTTATTTGCAAATTCAGTAACATTCCTCGTTAAGCGATAGTTCACTGTAGATCCAATTGCCATTCCAAGTACAGGAATGCCTTGGAATAATTTGCGACGAAGAGCATAAATCGAAAATGTCTTCAAAATTTGTTTTAACACAACCTCAGTAGAAGCTGGCTTTAACACCTCTTCGTCTCCTTCATAAAAGAATGAATCTTCTTGCTCAAGTTCTCTCAGTAAATTGTACCATGCATATTGCTGAAGTCTCGCCGGCAATAATGCTGCATGGAATACCTTTAACGCAAGCATCATTTCATACGGCTTGTTCACATCATGCCCAAATGATGTCGCAATAAGTTGTACAGCCTTCACATTTAATGCAATCATAACCGGAAAATCAGCCGTTAATAATAATAGACCGCCAGCACCTGTTGCTCCGCCTTGTACGAATGAATATAGACGATGACGTGCTGTTTGCTGCTCTGCTATGTATGTTAATTGATCAATAGATAACGCCTTCAAATCTTCAAGTTGCTCAATGGATTCATCAAATAATCTCGACGTTCCTAAAATACGATTACGTGCATCTAACTGTGATTGTGAACTTTGAATAAGTGCATGCAAATGAAAGAGCCATCCATCTGCTTTCGTAAAAAAGTCTTTTCGTTTTTTCTCAGGTAGTTTTGCAACTGTAGTATGCAACCACTTATCAAACATCTTTTGAAAATCGGTCGCTTCTTGCTCTACTAATTGCCCTTCCCACTCTTTTATATTTTCTAAAATGGCTTGTTCTCGCTTCGATCGCATCGCAACAACCACCTCGTTCGATTTTTTTCTATTGTATCATATTTGCAAATATGCTTGTACATGGCATGTTCTTTATTTACAGCCTAAGTCCAAACATCTATCCGAATATATGTTATCAATTTCTACTTAGCTACACTATAATCATCCTTATACAAAACAAATAAGGAGCGATTATACATATGTATCCACGTGCAAAAGCTTTTGGCATTGCTATACATCAAGAGCGACTTCTCGTACAAGAATATCGTACAGGCGACGAAACATATTATCGTCCTCTTGGCGGTTCAATTGAACTTGGTGAGAAATCAGCAGATACCATTATTCGAGAATTTAAAGAAGAGCTTCATGCAGAAATAGAAGTTACCGATTATTTAGGATGCTTAGAAAATATTTTTTATTCGGGTGAGGAAATTGGTCATGAAATCATTCAACTATATTCTTTACGCTTATTAGACACATCACTATATGAAATAGAGATACTGAATATAAAAGATGAACAAACAGCCTCATATGCAAAATGGATTCCCCTCACTGCATTCATTCAAAAGGAAAAAATACTATATCCAGATCGAATTTTAAAATATATACAAAAAAAAGACGAAATCCTTTAGGATTTCGTCTTTTTCATGCATATATTAACCAATATCTCCAAGACGTAATACGTCACGAGCAATCATAACTTCTTCGTCAGTTGGAATTACGATAATTTTTACTGGAGAGTGTGGGAAGCTGATGAATGCTTCTTCACCGAATACGTTATTGCGTTTTACGTCGAAGTATACACCCATGTACTCAAGGCCTTCTAATACGCGCTCACGAATAACTGCACTGTTTTCACCTACACCAGCTGTAAAGATGATAGCGTCAACGCCTTTCATACGAGCTGTGTAAGAACCGATGTATTTATGGATACGGCTTACGAACACGTCAAGTGCTACTTTCGCACGGTGGTCGCCTTCTTCTTCTTTCGCAATGATGTCACGTAGGTCACTAGAGTAACCAGTAAGACCTAACATACCACTCTTCTTGTTTAATACGCTAACTACTTCTTCTACAGTTTGGCCTGTTTTTTCCATGATGTATGGAATTAACGCAGGGTCAATGTTACCAGAACGTGTACCCATTGTTACACCAGCAAGTGGAGTGAAGCCCATAGAAGTATCGATAGACTTACCGCCTTCTACTGCTGCGATACTTGCACCGTTACCTAAGTGACAAGAAAGTAGGCTTAAGCCTTCAATTGGACGACCTAATAATTCAGCCGCACGCTCAGTTACGTATTTATGAGAAGTTCCGTGGAAACCGTATTTACGGATGCCAAATTTCTCATAGTACTCATATGGTAAGCTGTATAGGAATGCAGATTCCGGCATTGTTTGGTGGAATGCTGTATCGAATACTGCTACTGCTGGTACGTTTGGTAGTACTTCTTGGAATGATTTAATACCAACAAGGTTTGCTGGGTTGTGAAGTGGTGCTAAATCGCTTAAGTCTTCGATATCAGCTAATACTTCATCATTAATTAAAACAGAATCAGCAAATTTTTCGCCGCCGTGTACAACACGGTGACCGATACCGCCAATTTCATCAAGAGATTTTACGATTCCGTTTTCAGTTAATTTCTTAAGAAGCATGTTAACTGCTACTGCATGATCTGGGATGTTTGTAATTTCTTTTTGTTTTTCGCCATTTACAGTAATTGTGAAGACACTATCTTCTAAACCGATACGTTCTACTAAACCTTTTGTTAATACTGTTTCACTTGGCATTTCAAATAATTGGAACTTTAAGGAAGAGCTTCCTGCGTTAATCGCGATGATTTTTGACATCTAGTCTTTCGCCCCTTTTTCTCTTGGTAGTTGTGTGGATCATTCCACAAACCGCTCGATTTTATCTAATTAAATTCACTCATTATGAAAACGTTTCATCATTAGTAAATTTTATACTCACGATTTTAATTTAAACATCGTCCGACATATATTTCAAGTGAAAAAATTGTAACACCAAGAAAAAAAATATATTACAGATTTCAAAAAGATTCAGTTAAATCTTGTATATATTAAAAAATATTCCATATTATATACAACTGTACTACATTAATCACTAACCCTGTTACATATATCTGGCATTACTTATGTGTTGCAAACCACGTATTTAGTTGATCCATCATGTTCTCCATAGCCTTCATGTTGGAGAATTTAGGTAATTCTACTAATAGTGCCTGTTTCGGCATTATTACATCCTGACCTTTCTTTTGGAGAACAAATATACTTTTTGCATTTTTCTCGTTTTTAAACATGGAAACAGGTAGCTGTAACAATCCTTGAATAAAGCATGTTTCTTTAATGAATGCATGTAGCTTTGGCGCTTGATCACTTTCAAAAATGAAGTTTGGTACTAAGAAGAATAAATACCCGCCTTCTTTCGTATGTTTCACACTTTGTTCAATAAATAAGTGATGCGCATATGACATTCCTTCATCTGCTTTTAATGTATATTCACTTGCACCGATTTCATTTGGATAGTAACCAATTGGCAAATCTGAAACAACTGCATCAACTGGATCAATATAAAGTGGCGCTAGTCCATCTTGATGGAAGAATTCGATTGCATGCTTTTGTAAATTCGCATTTACTAAAGCAAGTTTAATTAGCACTTCATCCACTTCTACACCAAATCCACTCATTGCTAGTTCTTCTTTGGCGCTATTAAACACTGTAGTCATTAAGTTACCCGTTCCAATTGCAGGGTCTAAAACTGTAATTTCTTTTTGACCTTGCATAAATTTATGGAATAAGTAGCTCACGAACATTCCAACTGCATCTGGCGTCATTTCATGATTCGCTTGCACGCCTTCTTTCATTCCTTTTAAAATGGCTAGCTGAAATGCTTTACGAATTTCTTCCCCTTTATATGTTTCTTCATTAAACGTACTATATTCACGATTCAACCTTTCAATTGTTGATTCGGATAATTCCTCTTGTAAAATCGCTCCCTCAAACAAGTTATCACCTGTTTCTACAAGCGCCTCTAAATATGTTACATCTAATTCTTTACGTAAAACTACCGTAGAAGAATCAAAAATAGAAAATAATGTTTCTACTGCCTGACTCACGTACATTCCTCCTTCTCTCATTTACACATAACTTATATCATACCACAAAGTGATTTTTTCCAAAAAGAAAAAGCGACCTCCTGTAAAGAGCTCCCTTTTAAGTTATATATGATATAACGTTTTTTCTCATATATTGGTACCATTGAGCAGCAATATATGAGAAAAAACGACCTCTTTATAAGAGGTCATTTCCTTCACATTATTACTTTGCAGATTTAGCTGCTTCTAATGCTGCTTCATAGTTTGGATGGCTTGTACCTTCGCTTACGTATTCTACGTAAACTACTTTGTCATTGCTATCTACTACGAATACTGCACGAGCAAGTAAACGAAGTTCTTTCATTACTAAGCCATAAGCTTCACCGAATGAAAGGTCACGGTGATCAGAAAGTGTCGCAACATTTTCTAAACCGTTAGCTGCACACCAGCGTTTTTGAGCGAATGGTAAATCAGCACTAATTGTTAATACTTTCGTATTTTCAATACCTGCTGCATCTTCGTTAAAACGACGAGTTTGTGCATCACATACACCTGTGTCGATTGAAGGTACAACACTAATTAATTTTACTTCACCTTTGTATGTTTCTAAACTTACTGGAGATAAGTCATTTGCTAATACTTGGAAGTTAGGCGCTTGATCGCCAACTTTAACTTCTGTTCCAACTAAAGTCATTGGGTTACCTTTAAAAGTTACATTTGCCACTTGAAAATCCTCCCTTATTTAAACAAAATATGTACAATGTAAATGATAGTTTGTCCCTATCGATAATGCAAATAAAATCGCTTTATTTACAAAAAAATAAAGAAGCTAATCCATTGATTAGCTTCTTTACTCGTTAAATTTGAAATTCCGGATCATCTTCTTTTCGTTTATCCATCATTTCTTTCACTTTATCAACAGCTTGTGGCGCTAATTCAATTATTTTGTCAATGACATGTGTTTGTTTATCTAAATGTAAAACTTTCACACCATCTCCATTTATAACGAGAAAGGCAACAGGATTAATGGAAACCCCACCACCGCTACCTCCTCCAAATGGATGACGGCCTGAATGCTCTACTTTGCCAAATTCACTTCCACCAGCAGCAAATCCAAAACTTACTTTCGAAACGGTAAGAATTACACTTCCATCTGCCGCTTTAATTGGATCACCAACAATTGTATTTACATCAGTCATTTGTTTTAAATGCTGCATTGCGGTTGTCATTAAACCTTGAATTGGATGGTCCATTCTATATCCCCCCTATGCTTGAACAGATTTATCTGTCATACCAGACTTTTGTTTTCTCATAAACATGAGTAGTTTTACCGCTGTTTTCACAGTACGAAATATATGAAAGGAAGCTGTTAATTCACATCTTGATGCAAATCCCTTTCCTTGAAAAACAGGTGTAATTTCAAATTCTGGTACGTCGACAATATGCATATATTGTCCTACAACTCCAGCAGCCATTCCTTTTGTCCCCCATGCATATCCAGTGACAATTCCAGTACTAGCTGCGTCGCCTGCTCCAATTTGTGAATGCCATTTCCAACCATTGATTTTCACTCGTTTGAGAAAATCTTTAACAATAGTATGAACTTCTTGAAGCTTTTTTATCAGTTCTCCAATGCTATCAAGTTGGGCCATAATTTTATTATCTATTCCGCCATCTTTCTCAGCTTTTTCGATTTTCTGCCCTGTCTTTTTCTGCTGTTTTTCAATTCTTTCCAATACATCAAACGTATATCGAATCATCCATATTTTCACTTGAAATAAACATTGCTTTTCCATTTCTGAATATAAAAACGTCACCTTAAGCGATATTTTCGATAATAGTATTAGCAAAATAAAAAGTAGAAGAATTATCATTCCAATTACGAGCCATTTCATTCGTACCATCCTTTCACTCCATACCCATTATCGACAAGTTTATTCATCATTAAACAACCTTTGATAAAATTGAATATAAAAATTTTTCTAAAAATAAAAAGGGATTTTGACATTTCATATCGAAATATACTATTTGAGCATATTATTCAGAATGAAATCTGATGATATGCAGCACTAAAACTAGAAAATTTAACTGCAGTGGAGGGATACATAATGGCAAATCGTCGCAATTTATTTTTCTTTTATGGTGATGACAAAGTAACACTCGTTGAAAAAATGAAACCAGTATATCGTATTTTAGAGGAGAATGGATTTACCATATTAGATCATCCAAAAAATGCAAACGCTATCGTCAGCGTTGGAGATGATGGAACTTTCTTACAAGCCGTTCGTAAAACTGGCTTTAGAGAAGATTGCTTATACGCAGGTATTTCTACGAAAGATGAAATTTCTTTCTACTGCGATTTCCACATCGATCACGTTGATACAGCCCTTCAAGAAATTACAAAAAACGAAATTGAAGTGCGAAAATATCCAACAATTAAAGTAGATGTAGATCACGGTACATCTTTCCATTGTTTAAATGAATTTTCATTACGCTCTAGCATCATTAAAACATTTGTCGTAGATGTACACGTCGACAATTTACATTTTGAAACATTTAGAGGTGATGGATTAGTTATCTCCACACCAACAGGAAGTACCGCTTACAATAAATCATTACATGGTGCCGTTGTCGATCCACTTATCCCATGTTTCCAAGTAAGCGAACTAGCATCTTTAAATAACAACACATACCGTACACTCGGATCACCGTTTCTTTTAAATCACGAGCGTACGTTAACTTTAACACTTAGACCAGATGGCAATGATTACCCTGTTATCGGAATGGATAACGAAGCACTTAGCATTAAACAAGTGGAGAAAGCCGTTGTTCGTTTAAGCGATAAACAAATTAAAACTGTTAAATTAAAAAACAATTCCTTCTGGGAAAAAGTACAGAGAACGTTTTTATAGTAATAAAATAACCGTCGAATTATGGGATTTCCATAATTCGACGGTTATTTATTTCCCCCGATTGGTGTGGGCAGCCATCTCTTACTATGCAGTCGCCATTATTGTCAGCTTTTGTCGGTAAATCGATATATTTTAAAAATCGCTGATATATTTTGAATTGCGGTCGATATATTTCAATAATCGCTGATATATTTCGAGTTGCGGTCGATATATTCCGAAAATCGCTGATATATTTTCACACGTCTTTTCTATAAACAATCTCCCCATCAATGACGGTCATTTCTGCCTGTACTTCTTTTATTTCTTCCGCCTCAATTTCAAAAACATTACGGTCTAATATCGTAAAGTCTGCTTCATATCCTTTTGTAATTTGCCCTCGATTTGCTTCTTTTCCAATTGCATACGCACTTCCTGTTGTAAATAAAGAAACAGCCTCATATACCGTTAATCTTTCTTCTGGCATATAGCATACGCCGTCAATAAAGCTTCTACGTGTAACAGCACTATATATACCTAAAAACGGATTCACTTGTTCAATTGGAGCATCAGATCCACCGTTGCAGTGCAATCCTGCGCCAAGTAATGTCTTCCAAGCGTACGCGTAACGAAGACGATGCTTTCCTAGTTTTTCAATCACTGACGGAAAATCCGATGAAACAAAGACGGGCTGAATATCAATAATTGCTTGCAAACTCTTCATTCTTTCAATTAATTCTTCACGGGCAAGCTGGCAATGAATAATGCGGTCACGTAATCCTTCTGCTGGTGGATATAATTCAAGCGCATCAATGACATATTCTAGTGATAAATCACCGATTGTATGAATCGCAACTGGCATATGTAAATCACGTGCTTTCTTCACTAACCCTGCAAGCTCTTCACGTGAGAAAATCGCAACTCCATTCGTTTCCTGCGCATCTTCATACGGCTCACTTAATAAAGCTGTTCTTCCGCCAAAAGAACCGTCAGAAAAAATCTTCATCGCCCCAAATTCAATATAGTGCTCATTTTCATATTCTTTTCGCTCATTCGCTACTTCATGATGAACGAGCAAATGTGCTTTAAATGGCATTTCTTTTATAACGTGTGAAAACGCATTGTACGTTTTTTGAAAGCCACCATAATAATTTAAGTCTTCCGTGTGCCCGCCAACTAATCCGTATTGCCAGCAGTCTGAAATCGCTGTTTGCAGAGCCCTTTGCAAATACACTCCATCTATTTCAGGCTGAACATGTTTAATTAACTCTTGTCCTTGCTCATATAAAAGTCCTGTTAATTTATTTGATGAGTCACGACCAATTTTTCCGCCCTTTGGATCTTGCGTCGCTTCCGTTATGTTCGCTTCTTGCAATATGTATGAATTCACCCATGTCACGTGACGACAAACGCGCTTTAATAAAATCGGATGTTCTTTAGAAATCTCATCTAAATCACGTATATGAACATGTTTTGTATCTGTAAAATTATTTTCATTCCATCCTTCTCCGATAATCCAAGAGCCTTTTGGTGCTTCTTCTACTCGATTCTGAACAAGGGTAAGCACTTCGCTATAAGATTTGCAATTTGATAGATCTAGACGAAGTAACCTCTCCCCATGCCCAATAAGGTGCATATGGCTATCAACAAGCCCTGGAATCATCGTTTTCCCTTGTAAGTCACACGACTTCACTTCCGAATATCGATTTTCTAATTCATCTTTATTCCCCACATCAACAATGATGCCATTTTCAACGTAAACGGCGTCCACTTTTTCATTCTCTTCTCGCATCGTATAAATGCTTCCACCATGCCAAATTTCTCCCATATACTCATCCCCTTTTTACTTTAGTCTACGAGATTAAAGTGTATAAAAAAAGCACCATTTCGATTAAAAATGGTGCTTTTCTAAAAATTATTTTTGTTCAGTAGGGTTCGTTGTAACTTGCCATTCAATATTAAATTTATCTTTCAATTGTCCGTATGCTGGGCTCCAAAAAGTTTCTTGAAGTGGCATGATAACTTCTCCACCTTCTTGTAACTTATCAAATACTTCTTTCGCTTTTTCTGCGTTATTAATTCGAATTGCGATTGTTACTTGAGATCCGATCGCATGCCCTTGACCTGGGAATGTATCAGAAATCATAAGTTCCGTATTACCAACTTTTAAATGAGCATGTAAAACGCGCTCTTTTGCTTCAGCTGGAATCGGGTATTCTGGATTTTCAGGCATGTCACCAAAAGTTTGCATCACTTCTACTTTTGCATCTAACGCCTCTTTATAAAATTGTACAGCTTCTTGCCCACTACCATCTAAAACTAAGTAAGGATTAATACCTAAAATCATACGGACACCTCTTTTTCAAATTTATAAAATCGAACTTATGTTCGCTATTATAATATCATACGTTTTACATTTCATTCAACTATTTACTTCTTCATTTTCAAAATTATTTTGAAGGAAGCTCCATCTCTTGTTTTCTAAGTTCAATACGGCGAATTTTTCCGGAAATCGTTTTTGGTAGTTCATCTACAAATTCAATTTTTCGAGGGTATTTATATGGTGCAGTCAGTTCTTTGACGTGTTGTTGGAGCACTGGAATTAATGTTTCTTCGTTCTTTTCTATATTCTCTCTTAATACGATAAATGCCTTCACAACACTTCCGCGAATTTCATCTGGACTTGCGACAACCGCACATTCTCTTACATATGGGTGTTTTACAAGTGCATCTTCTACTTCAAACGGCCCGATTGTATAGCCAGAGCTAATAATGATATCATCTCCGCGTCCTTCAAACCAAAAATAGCCGTCTTCATCTTTTTTCGCTTTATCACCGGTAATATAATAACCACCGCGGAATTGCATCGCTGTACGCTCATCGTCTTTATAATATTGTTTAAAGAGTGCTGGTGTTTCAATGTGAACTGCAATATCACCAACTTCTCCTACCTGTACCGGAATACCTTCTTCATTTACGATATCAACATGGTTTCCTGGCGTTGGTTTTCCCATTGATCCTGGTCTAATATCCATCCCTTTCATTATCCCAACAAGTAATGTGTTTTCCGTTTGCCCATAACCGTCTCTTACCGTAATATCGAAATGCCTTTGGAACGTTTCAATCACTTCTCTGTTTAACGGCTCACCAGCTGATACAGCGCTATGTAACGCTTCTAAATTGTACTCATTTAAGTTTTCTACCTTTGCCATTAATCTATACTCAGTCGGTGTACAACAAAGCACATTCACCTTATTATCGCCTAATAAATTTAAATATGTTTTCGGTTCAAATTTACCGTGGTATACAAATCCTGTTGCACCTGAACCGAGAGTCGCTACAAACGGGCTCCAAATCCACTTTTGCCAACCTGGACTAGCCGTTGCCCATACAACATCATCTTCTTCGATTCCGAGCCAGTTCGGAGCGCTTGTACGTAAATGAGCGTATGCCCAGGCATGCGTATGAACAACTCCTTTTGGATTTCCTGTCGTCCCTGACGTATAAGATAAAAAGACCATATCTTCTTTATCTGTCTTCGCCATTTCTAACATGTCACTTTCTGTTTCTAATGCTGTTTTTAAATTCGTCCAACCATCTACTGAACGCTCGCTCAAGACGAATTTTTGAAGAGATTCCACCGCTTCTACGCCGTCAAATTGTCCAATATACGGTTCGTAACTTACGATAGCCTTTACTTCTCCGTGCCCAATACGATACTCAATATCTTTTTTACGTAACATTTCTGAGCTTGGAATAACGACAAATCCTGCTTTAATCGCAGCAATATACGTCATGTAAGCTTCAATTAAGCGCGGCATCATAATAAGGAGCTTGTCCCCTTTTTGTAAGCCACTTTTTATAAAAGCGTTTCCAATTTTATTCGCACCTTGCATTAATTCAAAATATGTAATCTCTCGTCTATTCCCTTTATCATCTTGCCAAATTAAAGCAAGCTTCTCTTTATCACTCGTATATTTCTCTATTTCCGAAACTAAGTTATAAGACGGCGGCGCCAACAATTCCTCTCTCTTCATAAACATCCTCCTTTATTTCTATGCCTCTCTTATATAATAAAGAATTTTCTGTGAATTTTGAACCCTCTTCTTTTGACAAATTTTTTATATTTATGTCGAACCGTTGAATAAAATTATATCGATTTATCGATAAAGTGAAACTTTAATCAGCCCGCACCAATCGGGCCTTTACGGGCAGTAAGACTCCCACCTAACTTCTTCCCATTCGCCGAATTTCGAGGTGGGAGTCTTACTGCCCACAAATAGCGGGATAAATAATGACAAAAAAAAGAAAGAGCGGGAGAACCCGCTCTTTCTAAGCCATCGTATATGGGATTATTTTTGGTAACCGCCTAATTGTTGCTCAGCTAGTGAAACTAGACGTTTAGTAATTTCGCCACCAACAGATCCGTTAGCGCGAGATGTTGCATCAGCTCCAAGTTGAACACCAAACTCTTGAGCGATTTCGTATTTCATTTGATCTAATGCTGCTTGAGCACCAGATACTGCTAATTTATTTGTGCTTGCCATGTTGTATCACCTCCTTGTGAGTATAGAGTGTGATAAACAACATGACTTCATGCACATTTGAATGTGGTAATTTATGGGTTTAGAAAAGTTCTTCGAATTTTTCTTCTTCAGCCACTACTTCTACTGTTTGTAATACCATTGTTTCTTTGTTCGCTACAGCCTCTTCAATTAACGGCGCGAAATCGTATTTCGCTTCAAAACGATTTGCTTTCTCACGCTTCGGTTTCGTCGATGGACTTGCTGGTGTGAATACTGTACAGCAGTCTTCATATGGACGAATTGAAATATCATACGTTCCAATTTCTTTTGCAATTTTAATAATTTCTAATTTATCCATCGTAATAAGCGGACGAATAACAGGATAGTTTGTTACTTCGTTAATCGTATGCATACTATCTAACGTTTGGCTTGCTACTTGTCCAAGACTTTCACCAGTCGTAATTGCAAGTGCATTACGCTCCTCTGCAATACGCTCTGTAATACGCATCATCATACGACGCATAACTGTCATAGAATAGCTAGATGGAATTTCTTTATTAATCGTTTTTTGCACTTCAGTAAATGGAACAAGGTGAAGTGTTACACGTTTACAGTATTTCGTTAACTCTTGTGCTAAATCGATTACTTTTTGTTTCGCGCGCTCGCTTGTGAAAGGTGGACTATGGAAATGAACTGCTTCCACAGATACGCCGCGTTTCATCGTTAAGTAAGTTGCTACCGGGCTATCGATACCACCAGAAAGAAGTACCATTACTTTTCCGCCAACGCCAACTGGTAAACCGCCTGCTCCCATGTGCTCACCACACATAATATAGCTATAACCACTGCGAATTTCTACACGTACATTCACATCTGGATTATGAACATCTACTGTGATATCCTCTGTATTTTCTAAAATGTGCCCACCGATTTCTGGAAGTAACTCCATCGTCTTCATTGGGAATCGCTTATCAGAACGGTGCACTGTAATTTTAAATGTTTTCACATCACCTTTTACTTGTAAGAAAGCTGCTAATGCACCTTTTTTAATATCTTCTAATTCTGATGGTACTTTCATCGCTAAGTTAAACTTATGAATACCAAATACATCTTTCAATCTTTCAGAAATTTCTTCATGGTCTTCGCCATTTAACTGAATGTACATACGATCATGTGTTGCATCAATTTTAATGTTTGGGAATTTTTTTAATTTGAATTTCACATTATCTCTTAACGTACTTACAAACTTAGAACGATTCTTTCCTTTTGTCGTCATTTCTCCATAACGAACTAAAATATATTCATATGTCATCATATTTCTTTACCTCATCACTTCATATAATTTTGGCATTGTCTCTTTAACAATACCTTCAAATTGTTTTACTTCTTCCATCGTGTTGTCCGGTGCTAGACTAATGCGAATCGCACTTGTAGCTGCGGCGTGCGGTACTCCCATTGACACTAGTACTCGGCTCACTTCATTTGCTTTTGAAGAACAAGCAGACTTAGTCGATACATATACACCATGCTCTTCTAAAGCATGAACGACTACTTCGGGTTTTAAACCGACAAATGATACATTTAAAATGTGCGGTGCCGCATATTCAAGTGATGTATTAATCGTTACAGTTTCCATCTCTTTAAAGAAACGGACCAGCTCTGTTTGTAAATTTTGCAAATGAACTATCTTTTCTTTCACTTGTTCCATCGTCATACGAAGTGCTTTCACCATCGCTACAATACCAGGTAAATTTTCTGTACCTGAACGATACTTGAGCTCTTGTTGACCACCTGATAAGATTGGATCTAATCTTACACCATCACGTACGTAAAGAAGACCTGTCCCCTTTACGCTATGAAATTTATGTCCAGATATTGAACAAAGGTCAATATGAGAAGCGTATAAATCAAGTGGTACTTTTCCTATCCCTTGTACATGGTCCACGTGGAATCTTATTTTCGGATAGTTCGCTAATAATGTTCCAATTTCAGCAACGGGCTGAATCGCTCCAGTCTCGTTGTTCACGTGAATAATTGACACAAGAATCGTATCTTCACGAAGCGCTCGTTTTACATCTTCTACCGATACAACACCGTGCTCGTTAACCGGTAAATATGTTACATCAAAACCGAGATCTTCTAATTGTTTATATGCCTCAAACACAGACGCGTGTTCAATATTTGTTGTAATGATATGTTTGCCGCGCGAACGATTCCTCATCGCTATCCCTTTAATCGCAAGGTTATTCCCTTCCGTTCCACCTGATGTGAAAATAATTTCAGAAGGTTTAACGTGAAGGAGCTGTGCCGCAATCGTTCTCGATTGTGTTAATAGACGCTCTGCCTCTCCTCCAAGCGAGTGAATAGAAGAAGGATTACCAAAATATTTCCCTGCAACCGTTACGTACGATTGAAGAGCTTCTGGATATGGCTTCGTCGTCGCACTATTATCAAAATAGATCATCGTTCTTCCCCTTTCAACGCTATCACATCATATAATCATATCACAAATACGTGTAATTACGCTAAGACTACTCAAAGGTTCCGTTTTTATATAAAAGTGTACATTTCCCCCCGCCATTTGCAGGCATACTGAGTGGTGAAGATTAATAATTAGTGGTGGATGAAACCCCATCACTTACGGTTTCACTTTATTTTGAAACGAACGACCTTACTGTATTCCGCTATTCATTATAGCAACATCGACTTCAAAATTACACAAAAAAACAAACCCTTTATTAAAGGGTTTGCTCATTGTCTACATATTCAGCTATTTTTTGAACAACGCCAGGTTCAAGTTGCTCTAATATAGAAGCCGCTTGTTCTAAAGCTGCATCGTATTGATATTCACGGAATAATTTCTCCGCATAATTTAAGCTTTCTGCAAGATTCTCATCATGACTGCGGTACCGGTTACCGTATTGAATTAGTTTTTCAACTAAATACGCTTGTCCAATTAATTCTTCCGTCATTTCAGATACACCATTCACAACTGTGTATGCTTCTTCTAAACTGCTATTTACAGTATTCATATTTAACGGCTTTACTTCTAATTGCTCATACACAGCTTGCATCGCCATTTGCCCTTTTTGTAAATCTTCCATAATACTCTCTGGAAGACCTGGTAAATTCGACTTTTGCATAAAACGTTTCGTCTCAAAAATTGTATTTCGCATTTCTTGTAACTTCTCACGTGCTTCAAATTCCTCTTTGCGCATCGTTTGCAGCATTTCTTTATATTCTGCATGAAGTACTTTTAAAGTTTCACATTGCTCATAAACCTCTTCTAGTTCCTCACGAATAATAGAGAATGCAATATCTTGTTCAGCAACACGGATTTGCAACACTTCAAAACGTTTCATTAAAATATGCATTTGCTTTTCAATTACTTTTTGTGACTCAATGTCTTTGTCTTGTAATTGATAACTTTGTTTCACAAGTTGTGTTTCTATTTTCGTTTCAATTGTTTCTGTACGAATTTCTTCTAAATCTTCATAAACAGACAGTGTTTTTTGCTCCACATAGTGTTTCGCATGCACTTCTTGTTCAAGTTGATCATAAAAACTGTCTAAACGAGTTTTTAAGTCCTCTACTTTTTCTGCTGCTTCCGTTATATAAAGCTCCTGTATATCCATTAAACATGTTTGTAGTTGTGTCGTCATATCACGGACTTCTTTAGGAATTTCCAAATACTCTAATACATAGCCTTGTCTTATCATATCATCATGGCCTTGTAATAAATCTTCCAGCTGAACTGGTAATGTCGCTTGACACTCTACCAATAAATCTGGAATTTGATGAATAACGATTTCTAAACTTGCTAAACCTTCTTCTAAACTAATAACAATTTCTCTCGCTTTTAAATAATCACCATTATCAGTTGCCTCTTCAAAAGTTTTGAACTTCTCGGATTCAACATCTAACATCTCTTCAATTTTTTGCTCAGCTGCTCCATACATGTGTCGATGAGCAAGAACGCTCTTTTTCATACTACGATATGTATCACGTAACCCTTCAATTTCCGAGCTGTTTTTCTCATGGCTTTCTAACAGTTGCTGTAATTCATTTAAAATGTCTGTAATCCGATTATCAGCGTCATCTAAACCACTTATGGATTCTTTCATCGCATGCTTTGCTTTGCGGAAGGAGAATTGCGAGGCGAATTTTCGCGCTTGCCCTAAATCTTTTTCAGCTTTCGGAAGAGTTGTTGATACAATTTCATCCCACTCTTCACGCCATTTACCAAACAGTTCTTCTGTTTGACCTGTCATATTTAAATCTTTTACCCGCTTTAGTTCATCTGCCACAGGTTTATCTTTTATCTCTTGTTTCCACTGCTCCAGTGCTTCAATATCTTTATATGAACGATTTCTTATCACAAGCTCTATCATGAGCAGCACTAGAATAGAGCTTACTACAATGATAACGATCGTCAGGATAGAATCCATGTAAAAAAGCCTCCTAAGTTATATCTCTTTTTTTGTCCGTTCCGTTTATGAAATGGAAGGCATTATGTATAAAAAGGGAATTCCCCTATATTTAACAACTAACAATGTTCTAATCATACCATGTAATGACGTGTTTTTGACCTAGTTTTTTTTAAAATTTCATGTTTCTTTAAATGTAAATGTAATCTTTCTTAATATTCCGCTTACTTAACTACCTATCCTCAAATGATTGTAATAACAGGCACTCTTTCATATGAGATGCGAAATAAATTTTGCGCACAAGTGACATTTCCTTGCCTTACCGCTTGCTCTACCACCATTTCCGGAATTAAAGTAATACCAAGGCCAGCTTTTACCATTGCAAGCATCGGTTCTGCATAAGATGTTTCAACTATTAACGGCATATTATTTATGAATTTAGTTCCTGTACTTGCACTTATCGGTTTTATGTTTCAAGGTTATACTGTCGATAACATAGAAATTGCCGGCGCCTCATTAACAATTATTGCGCTAGTATGCAACAATTTATAGCAAAGAAAACAACATATAAAAATCCCCACCTCAATTCGTTAGGTGGGGGTTTTTCACATATGAACAGCTCTTGGCAGTTCATAATACATACTCGCTTTATATAATGTTCGTTCCATCCATTGCTCAATTTCCTTCGTATACATTTCTAAGAAAAACGTCTCGGATGGAAATGAGTGTAGCACCTCTGATATATATTGTGGATATAAAAACGGCATATTCATCATGCCTTTTAATTGCGTCATAAACATTGTAAAAGATACCTTTTTAAATTCTTGCTTCATTTGTCCTTGTTTAATGATTTGCTCTATATAATATCTTTCTCTAGAAAAATAAACGGTCATCACTTCACGAATTAATGTCGTATCAAGCGAAAGCTCTCTATAAAAAAAACGTGTCAGTTCTCTATTATCAAATTGATATCGTAAAATCCCGCGCACCATTTGCACCATCACATCTTTAGCCGATAAATATTCTCTCTGTTCAAATGACGTTTCAATTACATGAATATATCCTTCTAAAAAATCAGTAATAAGCTGTTCTAATAACCCTTGCTTTCCAGCAAAATAATATGAAATATTCGCTACATTCACATCCGCTCGCTTTGCAATGTCCCGCACCGATGTCCCGTCATACCCTTTCGTATTAAACAACGATATTGCCGCATCAATTACCTTTTGTTTCGTCTGCTTCATGCGCTCACTTCCTCTCAATGAACAGCTATAGTTTAAATTTCTTGACTTTTAAGACAAATTCCTTTAATTTTCTATCGACAAAGTCATGTGAAATACATCGTATTTTGCTACCATTTTACATATCTCGATAAAAAGGGAGTTGTTTCCATGTTTACAAAAGAAAGTTATGCAGGATCTCGTGAAAAGCAATATGAGACAGTAATTAAACAACTAGATGCATTATTAACTGGCGAACCGAACGTAGTCGCAAACTTATCAAATGCGTCCGCACTATTAAATCAATTTTTAGATCGCGTTAATTGGGTTGGCTTTTATGTAACAGAAGGAAATCAGCTTGTTCTTGGACCATTCCAAGGAATGCCAGCTTGCGTGCGTATTCCTTTCGGACGCGGTGTTTGCGGCGTTGCAGCTGAAACAAAAACAACGCAACTTGTAGCAGATGTTCACCAATTCCCAGGACATATCGCTTGCGATAGTGCCTCTAATTCTGAAATCGTTGTACCGATTCTGAAAGAAGGAACTATCATTGGTGTACTTGATATTGATAGTCCTGAAAAAAATCGTTTCGATGAAGTAGATCAGCATTATTTAGAAAAGTTTGTGGAAACACTCCTAAAACATATTTAATAAAGAAAAGAGTGAGTTATCGATTAAGTACGTAACGTACGAAACCGATAGCTCACTCTTTTTTATTGATTGCTAACCGTTGATATCTTCTTTAGTGCCTGTTCTAAATCAGAAACGATATCTTCCCATGATTCTAAGCCGACAGATAGGCGTATTAAATTATCGAAAATACCCATTTCTTTTCTTAGTTCAGCCGGAATAGCTGCATGTGTCATCGTCGCTGGATGCTGAATTAACGTTTCTGTATCACCTAAACTTACGGCAATTGTAATAAAATGGAGGTCATTGATAAACGACTGTGTTTCCTCTTTCCCGCCTTTAATTGAAAAAGAAATAACGCCCCCGCCTCGTTTCATTTGCCGAGATGCTAATTCCCCTTCCGGATACCAAACACCTTCTACCGCTTCATGATTTTTCAAAAACGATACAATTTTTTCTGCATTATCACAATGACGATCCATTCTTACTGCTAATGTTTTTAATCCGCGTAACAATAACCACGCGTCAAACGGCGCCATAATACCGCCGATATCTTTTCGCATCGGACGGATTTTGTCAGCTAACGCTTTCGTTCTACAAATTGTTACACCCGCTACAACATCCCCGTGACCACCAATATATTTTGTCGCACTGTGAACGACGGCGTCACAACCGAGCTCAAGAGGTCTTTGTAAATAAGGTGAACAAAACGTATTATCGACAATAACAAGCAAGTCATTGCGCTTCGCTACCCCGATCACCTTTTCTAAATCAATTAATTTCATCGTTGGATTAATCGGTGTTTCAACGAAAATGAGCTTTGTATTTGGACGAATTTTATTTTCAATATCCGTCTCTGTCTCCATATCACAAAACGAATGAGTAATCATAAATTTTTCTTCTAATACTTCTAAAAAACCGTACGTACATCCATATAATCCATTTGAACAAATAATATGATCTCCAGCCTTTAGAAAACCGATTAACGTTGCTGAAATGGCTGCCATACCTGAACCGAACGCCAGCGCTTCCTCTCCACCTTCTAAAACAGCCATACGTTCTTCAAATAATTTCACAGTTGGATTCCCAAGCCTTGAATAAATATAAGATGGATCTTCTCCCGCAAAACTCGCTTCTCCTTGCTGTGCTGTCTCAAACGTAAATGTAGAAGTTTGAAATAAAGGTGGCGTTAAACTCCCTTTATTTTCATTTGATTCATATCCGTGATGAATTAATGCTGTCTCCATATGTTTCTTTTTCATAAAAACATCCCCCTTATGTCTTTATTGCCACATATCCACCAAGAAAAATCTGATGAACGTTTTTACTACATTTTATGTAAGCGTTTTACTTCTGTTTCTATCTCTTCTTTCATATTGTTTTAAATTCCTTCTTGTTAATTTCCAAAATTTATCTGCATAAAACAAAAAGGGAGTCGCTTGACGAAACTGTAGGTAAAAGATATAATAGCGTTTGTGTAAAATAAAAAGGCAGCCTTGTAATGTGAGTTTATCGTTTGTATTTTGTTCCTCTGCGGAGGTGTATCTCGTAACTCCCTGCTGCTGGAGCGAAGGTACATGAAAACAAAATACCCGTAAATATCGATTACGTCTGTTTTTATTTTACGAAAATAAAAACATTTTTGAAGGAGGAGTCAACTATGGCTCGTTATACAGGTCCAGCATGGAAACTGTCTCGTCGTCTTGGAATCTCTCTAAGCGGCACAGGAAAAGAATTAGAAAAACGCCCTTACGCACCAGGTCCTCACGGTCCTAACCAACGTAAGAAACTTTCAGAATACGGTTTACAATTACAAGAGAAACAAAAACTTCGTCACATGTACGGCATGACTGAGCGTCAATTCCGTCGCACATTTGACCAAGCAGGTAAAATGCCTGGTAAGCACGGCGAAAACTTCATGATCCTTCTTGAAGCTCGTCTTGACAACCTAGTTTACCGCATGGGCTTAGCTCGCACTCGTCGTGCAGCTCGCCAATTAGTAAACCACCGTCACATCACGGTTGATGGAGCTCGCGTAGATATCCCATCTTACCGCGTTAAACCTGGTCAAACTATCGGCGTTCGCGAAAAATCTAACAGCCTTGTTGTTGTTAAAGAAGCGATCGAAGTTAACAACTTCGTACCAGAATACTTAACTTTCGATGCTGATAAGTTAGAAGCTACTTACACTCGTCACGCTGAGCGTCCTGAGTTAGCAGCTGAAATCAACGAAGCATTAATCGTAGAGTTCTACTCTCGTTAATCTCGGTACTCTGCAAAGAGTATTATTAAAAGCCTTAGGAACCTTGTTTATCAAGGGGCCTGGGCTTTTTTTATTGAATATAGCCGGTATATGTATAGAAACGGGACAATGTAACAAAATAAAAAGAACTGTAGACCTATAGTTAATGATGCTTAACCCTCTCTCTAGAATTTCACCAATTTTTTATCCACATTAATAAAAATCTCTCTTCTTCTAACAACGAAAAAATACTACACTCTACCCCCTGACTCATTTTTCTTTGTTATACTCTCCTTCCTCCCCTTTTGTTAATATTATTTTTACAACGTATTCTTTTGTACATAAACTATACCTTCCCCTTTTCTATTTACATTCAACCTTAAAAACCCCTGCATCACCCGAGCATCCGAATGAGATTAAAGAACTTAATGAACAAGTACCTCTTTGATCATGAATTTATGAGAATATTCCATTTACAACCCTCCCCTTAAATTGGTATTATTTCCTTGTAAAGGGGAGGGAAAGTTCATGTCTTTAAATATGTATCTGGGAGAAGTACAGGCTCAAACACAAAGTATGAATGCTTTCTGTACCGCTACTATTCAAGGTATGGAACAAGCTATTCAGTCGATTGATGCTTTCACCAGTGATACTGTTCTACAAGGGCAAACATATGACAGTGCAAAGGCATTCTTTGCAGAAACTTTTCGTCCTTTAGCACAAGGAATCATTTATTTGTGTGAAGAACTAATTCGTCAGAATGATGCCTTTCCAAATCAATTTCAATCACAGGTCGCTTCGACAGATGTAATCGAACAAGAAATATTAGAACAAATTCGAGAAATTGACCGAATGAAGGCAAGTATGGAAGCTATCAGTCAAGCTATGCCAATCCCAGGTATGGATGCTATGGTAAATCTTTTTATTGCCATGAGGCGCAAACTTCAAGAAAAGTTAGATCATTTGTATCAGTTCAACCAAACATCTAGCAATAACTACAGTACAGCAATTCAATTAGCTGCTAGTATTGCAACAGGTCTTGCAGAAGTCCAAAGTGGAAAAGGTTTTAGTCCTGCAAGTGGTACATTTAGTACACAAGCGTTGAATATGGAATGGGTGACTTCTATCCAAGCAATTACAGAAGATAGGAAGCGTCAGGCTGATAATTCAATTGAAGAAGGTGCAATGTGCGGCAAAATCCCACCACAATCAGAACAATCCTTTTGGGATAGAAATAAAAAGGATTTGAACGATGCCTGGACTGGTATTTCCACTGGTGTAGTAGATGGCGTTGTAGACGCATGGGACGGATTTGTTGCTTTGGGAGATAAAGAGACCTGGTTGAATATGCGGGATGCGATTGTAAACTATGAGGAAACACTTCCTGCTGCATGGAATGCTTTATCAGATTCATTCATGAATGAATTTTGGAATGGGGATATGGAAAGTAGAGAACATTATGCAGCTTATGCAGTCACTTCGCTACTCACTGGTTTTATTGGTAGCAAAGGTCTGGATAAAGTTGGACAAGTAGGAAAAGTAGCAGCTGTTACAAGTCTTACAAAAGGAAAATCGCTTCTAACAAACTCCTCTGCATACAGAAATGCATTGCATATATTAAATAACTATGAATTCATACCTGGAACTCCTTTCTCATATGCAGGAGTTGGAAGTATCCAACAGTATTTGCAGAAAGCAGCTCCATATACTTATGAAGGTCCAAATGGCCCTAAGACAATAAGATTAAGAAAAGGTGAGTTGGCAGGAGACAAACATCCTGTTACAGGTATTCCGTATGATGCAGATGGGTTCCCTATTTTTAAATCTAAGGGTGAGGTAATCCTCAAAGAGGCAGACTTCAAAAAATCTAGACCAACACATTTTAGAAAATGTAGTAAAGCATTATACGAACAAATAATAAAAGACCCTGATTTAGCTTCAAAATTTACGAAAGAAGAAATCCAAATGTTTAAACAAGGTGAAACACCAAAGCATTACACATGGCATCACCATCAAGATACTGGTAGAATGCAACTTGTAGATTATCAGATACATCACGATACTGGTCATACAGGTGGATATAGAATTTGGGGAAAAGATAGCGATAAATAAGGAGTGGCAAAAATGAACAATATTACATGGTCCTTTATGAGTAAAACACCAGTTACAGACGAAGAAATCCAAAAGATAGAACAATATTTTAATATTAAATTACCCAACGATTTTGTTGCGTGCGTGAAGAAATATGACGGGGGATACCCTAACCCAAAAGTATTTGATGTACCAGGACAAGATGAAAATGTATTCAGTGACCTCTTAACTCTTCATATAGAAGATAAATATTCGATTGTCCAAAACTATGAAGGTATAAAAGATAGATTAGTTGATAAAGTATACCCTTTTGCTAGAGACCCGTTTGGTAACCTTCTATGCTTTGATTACCGAAATAATCCCGAAGCCCCAACCGTTGTATTTTGGGATCATGAGGAAGAAGAGATGGAAGAAGCAATTTACCCTGTTTGTTCATCTTTTACAGAATTGCTGGATAGCTTACGCGATTTTGAAGACGACGAATAAAATAAAAAAAGAAGAACGCCTTGTAGTGAGGTGAACTGTACCCCGAATCATGGACACTTAAAAAAAGCCCCATGATTCGGGGTTTTTGTGTATTTTTATCAAAAAACCTCGTTATAATGGAACCAACGATAGAAATGAGGTACGGAGAATGAGTAAAATTATTTTTAACGAAATTCAAATGAAACAGCTAGAAAAAAATAAAAATGTATTAAAAGCGTCGGACCGTTCGATTAGCTATTGTTCAGATTTCAAAGTAAGAGCGGTAAAAGAAAATCAACAAGGAAAAGGTCCTAGCCAAATCTTTTTAGAGAATGGGTTTGACTTAGCTGTGATTGGTGAGAAGAAGCCAAAACAATGCTTGAAACGTTGGCGAAGAACCTTTGAACAATTTGGTGAGGAAGGCTTTTATACAGAACGCCGTGGGAAAGGAAGTACGGGACGCCCTTCGGAAAAAACCCTCTCTTCTGATGAAAAATTAAAGAAAGCGGAAGCACGTATTGCGTTTTTAGAAGCGGAATTAACATTCCTAAAAAAGTTAGACGAACTCGAAAGGCAGGCGTTACAGAAGAAGTGTTAACACCACGAGAAACATACACACTGATTGAACAAACCTTACGTCGATTTCAATTCCCACGTATGGTGCGTTACCTTTGCACACTGGCTGGGGTAAGTCGGAGTGGATACTATGCGTGGCTTCATCAGACAGATAAACAGCTGGAAAAAGAACGCAATGATGAAACAGATTATGAATGGATCCAAGAAATTTTCAATCGAAAAGGGAAAACATGTGGTGGTCGTTCTATCAAAATGGTGTTGGAAAAGACAAAAGGAATTTGTATGAATCTCAAGCGTATTTATCGTATTATGCGTAAATATAGCCTTGTGACAAAGATTCGCCGAGCGAATCCTTATAAACACATCGCAAAAGCGACACAAGAACATAAAACATGTCCGAACCTTTTAAAACGCCAATTCAATCAAGAAGAGCCTGAAAAAAGTATGTTAACGGATATTACCTATTTATTTTATGGAAAAGGAAAGAAGGCTTATTTATCATGTGTAAAAGACAGCGCAACACGAGAGATTTTAGCCTATCATGTCTCTTCCTCTTTACGAATGGATATCGTCTATCAAACATTAGATAACTTGAAAGAGAGATTAGGAGAAGTCATTCATCCTGAAGCGCTTCTACATTCAGACCAAGGTATTCATTATACACACCCTGAATTTCAGAAACGTGTAAGAGAAATGGGGATCAGACAATCTATGTCCCGTAGGGGCAATTGTTTAGACAATGCACCAATGGAATCCTTTTTTGGTCATATGAAAGATGAATTAGATTATAAAGATTGTCAAACCTTTGAATCCCTTGAGCTCAACATAAAGGATTATATGGAGGAGTATAATTATAATCGTTATCAGTGGACATTAAAAAAGATGGCTCCGATCGAATATCGGAACCACCTTTTAAGTGCTTGATTTTTCAGGGCTTTTTTATTAAACTGTCCATTTTATAGGGTACAGTTCATTCAGTTACTTCGAGTAGCTTTTATTTATATATATTAAAGTTATTTATTTTCCTCTTTTTGAACATATACATAAGCATCTTTCTGCTCTTTATGTATATCAACCTTCGTGTTCTCTGCAAGCTGACCCGCATTTAGCAAAGAAAAAATAATGAGCGCTTCTAGTGACATTTCGTTTTACCACTCCTTTCTATTTGTTATACGTTTATCATACCGCTTACATGTGATTTCCGTATGAACTCGAAAAGGAGATTACAACAAAAAGGTTACAGGAATACGAATGCACGTTATAATAACCATAAAATAGGAGGTTGATTCGTTTTGACAATAAACCAAATGGTTCAATTGGGCAGTGCATGTATGCTGTTTATTACTTCAGCACTTATGAGTTGGTATCAAGGGAGTAATTTAATAGATTATCCTGATGAATGGAAATATAGTGCTAAGTTTACGAATTACTTTAAAGGCACCGTTTCAAATTACCAAGATATTTATCAAATCGACTTCTTTATATATGCGGCAAAATTTTATCCCGCAGCATTTGTCGTTATGTTAATTAGCTTACTTTATATGCTCGTATTAATTCTTCATATTCTATTTAAAAGAAATCATGAGGCAATTTAAATGCATACATAAAAACCCCGAACGATAGACTTTTCAGCCTACCATTCGGGGTACTATTTGTTTTAAATTCGTTTCTGATTAGTAACGAATTAAGAAATATTTCTTCTTACCGCGGCGAATAATTGTAAATTTACCTTCGATGCGGTCGTTTTCTGTTACAACATAGTCTAACGCTTGTGTACGCTCACCGTTTACGTAGATTGCACCGTTCGTTACATCTTCACGTGCTTGACGTTTAGATGGAGAGATTTTGCTTTCTACAAGTAAGTCGATTAATACCGTATCTTCTGCAGTACGTTCTACAGATGGTACGTCTTTGAATCCTTGTTCGATTTCGCTTGCAGTAAGTTCTGCTACTGAGCCACTGAATAATGCAGCTGAAATTTTAATTGCTTGCTCTAACGCTTCTTCGCCGTGAACAAGTTTTGTCATTTCAGATCCTAATGATTTTTGTCCTGCACGTTTTTCTGGTGCTTCAGTTACTTGCTTCTCAAGCTCAAGAATTTCTTCATGAGATAAGAATGTGAAGTATTTTAAGTATTTAACTACATCGCGGTCATCTGTATTGATCCAGAATTGGTAGAACTCGTAAGGAGTTGTTTTCTCTGGGTCTAACCAAATTGCGCCGCCCTCTGTTTTACCAAACTTCGTACCGTCAGATTTTGTAACTAGTGGAATTGTTAAACCGAATGCTTTCGCATCTTCTTCTGATTTACGGATTAATTCAAGACCAGCTGTAATGTTACCCCATTGGTCACTACCACCGATTTGAAGACGGCAATTGTGTTGTTGGTATAAGTTTAAGAAGTCGTATGATTGTAAAATCATGTAACTAAACTCAGTAAATGAAATACCAGTTTCTAAACGAGATGCTACTGTATCTTTTGCTAACATATAGTTTAAACCGAAGTTTTTACCGATATCGCGTAAGAATGTAATTACATCTAAGTTACCAAGCCAGTCATAGTTATTAGCCATCGTTGCTGGGTTGTCCACATTTTCAAACTCTAAGAAGTTTGAAAGTTGGTTTTTAATGCTTTCCGTGTAGTAAGCAACTGTATCTTTCGTATTTAATGTACGCTCTGCTTTTTTACCACTTGGGTCACCGATCATACCAGTACCACCACCAACAAGTGCGATTGGTTGGTGACCAGCTAATTGGAAACGACGTAACATTAATACTGGTAACATATGACCAATATGTAAGCTATCCGCTGTCGGGTCGAAACCACAGTATAATTTAACGCTTTCTTTTTCTAATAATTGCTCTAATCCCTCAGCATCTGTTTGCTGATTAATTAGCCCGCGAAATTCAAGATCTTGTAAAATACCCATATCCTACATACTCTCCTTTAAGTTCATTACTGGCGTGAAGGTTGAAAACATAAAAAAATCGCCCCTTCAAATAAGGGACGATTTTGATCATCGCGTTACCACCCTAGTTGCAGACAAAAAAGCCTACCACCTTATTTACATAACGGCTTAGCACCGTCTTTTCCCTTTTGAATATAACTCAATCGAAAAAAGATGCTCTAGGGGCGTAATTCGCGATCATCTATGTGCTGATTTTCACCGACCATCAGCTCTCTAAAACAGGGAAATGATCACTACTTCTCCCTTTCCACGCTCAATTATTCATATACTTTTCTTTATACCATCATTTATATAGGCGTGTCAAATAGAGGTAGGATTTCTCTCCTTCCCAATCCTTTACAACGTCGCAAGGAGTATCGTAATAAGAGAAAGAACTGGCACACCAACTAATAACGATACATGAAACACAACCGATAAATCATTCCCAATCGTCGCCTCCACAGGATCTTTCGCTGGAGAAGCAAGAAATCCAAGTAATCGATCGAAGCGACTTACCGTTTTCGGAAAATCCGGTATTTCTACATGGTCACTATCTAAATGCTGCTTTAATTTATATTCATTCTTAAAGGGATTTTCGCTCAATTTCATCCACCTCCAGCAATTGTTTTAATTTCTTTATCCCGTTATGAAGTCTCGACTTCACTGTTCCAATAGGAATATCTAGTACCTCTGCAATTTCTTTTTGCTGCATATCATGATAATAAGAAAGAATCAGGACCGCTCGCTGTTCTTCAGGAACTTTCAAAATTGCTTCTCTTACCGTGAGCCGATCTTCGTGGGAAAATTCCTTTTCTTGAATCGGTACTAAAAACGGTAAGAGCGAACGCCACTTTTTTCTTCTATTTAATTTATTAATCATAAGACGATAACCGATTTGAAATAAATACGTTTTTATTTTTCCTTTTTCGATTTCATACATATGTTTCTTATGCTCTAACGTTAAAAATGTATCTTGAACGAGATCTATACTCAGTTGTTCATCACGATTAAATCGATACAAAAATGTATATAGCGCTGGCTTGATTAAAACATATAGTTTTTCTCCCGCTTGCTTATCTCCATTTTGATACGCAAGCATGAGTTCCTCCTCAATCCCAATCTGCGCCATTTTTTTTGATCTCCTTTATTCCTTTTAACGTTAATGAAATACGGGAAATTAAATATGCACTTGCGACAATGACCCATGCTTGTGACTGGTTCGTAAAAAATTGAACATATGGGTTTTGAATCGTATGGCCGGTTGAAACTAAAATATTTAACGCCAGCACACATATACATGCATACACTGCAAGACAGACCGAAATTGTATCAAATACATTCCAACGAAAATATATTTTTGTTTTTGTAAAATCAATTTTATTTCCATTTTTTCGTACAATATACTTCTTATCAAACGGAATAAGGATTGAAAAAATAACAATCATAATAATCCCAACTGTAATCATTGAAATTTTAAATCCAATTGGTATAGGTAATAACATACCACAAGAAAACACAACTATAATTCCAATTAAAGCAAAAGTAAGCATCAATTTATTGGACATATAAAAAGCCTCCCTCATCTATTCTTTCATAAATGTATACAGACGAGGAAGGCACTTCGTTCAAATATTATTTTATTTTTTTAATAATTTTCGCAGGATTCCCGCCAACTACTACATTATCTGGTACATCTTTCGTTACAACAGCTCCAGATGCAATGACTGCATTATGTCCAATTGTTACCCCCGGATTAATAATCGCTCTTCCGCCAATCCATACGTTATCGCCAATTGTTACTGGTTTTCCGTACTCTGATCCGCTTATGCGCTCCACCGGATCAAGTGGGTGCGTTGCTGTATAAATGTGAACTCCTGGAGCTAACATACAATTCACTCCGATTGTAACTGGGCATACGTCTAAAATAGTGCAATCAAAGTTTGCGTAAAAGTTTTCACTAACGTGAATATTATAACCGTAATCACATCTAAAAGAAGATTCAAGATGAATGTTATCTCCAGTCGTTCCGAATAATTCTTTTACGATTGCACTACGTTCTTCTAATTTTACTTCTGATGTTTCATTTAACTTTCTTGTTAATATACGAGCTTGCTCCCTCTCTTGTACTAAAACCGGATCAGCTGGTATGTACATTTCCCCTTGTATCATCTTTTCTTTTTCTGTTTTCATCATACTATCCCCTTTAACTTATATATATGAGTTTATGATACCATAAAAAAAGAAAGGTCTGAACGTCATTTCGTTCAGACCTTTCTCTCTTAATCTTCCATCGTCGATAAATCGCCTGTTGGTAAGTTTAATTCCCACGCTTTTAATACGCGGCGCATAATTTTACCACTTCTCGTTTTCGGTAATTTATCTCTAAATTCAATTTGTCTTGGCGCTGCATGAGCTGCTAGGCCTTTTTTCACAAATTGACGAATCTCTTCTTTTAATTCATCAGATGGTTCGTATCCCACGCGAAGCGCGATAAATGCTTTAATGATTTCCCCGCGTACTGGATCAGGAATACCAATTACACCAGCTTCTGCTACAGCAGCATGCTCGATTAATTTACTTTCTACTTCAAACGGACCAACGCGCTCACCTGACGTCATAATTACATCATCAATACGTCCTTGGAACCAGAAGTATCCATCTTCGTCCATATAGGCAGAGTCTCCTGATACGTACCAATCTCCCGGCATGAAGTAAGAATCATATTTTTGTGGGTTATTCCAGATTCCACGCATCATAGCTGGCCAACCTTTACCAATCGCTAAATTCCCCATTGTGTATGGAGGCACTTCATTTCCTTCATTATCAACAATCGCTGCTTTCACACCTGGAATTGGTTTACCCATTGAACCTGGACGGATTTCCATACAAGGATAGTTACAAATAACTTGTCCACCTGTTTCTGTCATCCACCACGTATCATGAATACGAAGTCCAAATGCGCTCATACCCCAGCGAATTACTTCTGGATTTAATGGCTCACCAACACTTAATACGTGACGCACTTGTGATAAATCATATTTTTTAATTGCGTCTTGTCCAGCTCCCATTAACATACGGAACGCTGTTGGTGCGCTATACCAAACTGTTACACCGTAATCTTGTAGCGCTTCATACCACGCTTCTGGACTAAAGCGTCCACCTAAAATAACATTTGATGCCCCCACTAACCACGGTGCAAAAATACCGTAAGCTGTTCCAGTTACCCAGCCAGGATCAGCTGTACACCAATATACATCATCTTCTTTTAAGTCTAATACCCATTTCGCTGTTTGATAGTGCTGCACCATAGCGTTTTGAGCATGAAGGACGCCTTTTGGCTTACCAGTAGAACCCGATGTGTAATGTAGAATTAAACCGTCTTCACGGCCTAACCACTCGATATGTAATTCTTTTGAAGCTTGTTCAAATAAAGGATTGAACGCTACAGTTTTACCGCCTTCTTCTGCATTGTCTCCAACAAGGAAGACCGTTTTTAAAGCAGGTAAATCATTTAATGGTATGCGCTCTAACAATTCAGGAGTTGTAATTAACACCTTTGCTTCGCTATCTTCTAAACGATCGCGAACTGCGCCTTCCATAAATGCTTCAAATAATGGTCCAACAATTGCCCCTAATTTCACTGCACCTAGAAGTGCGAAATATAATTCTGGGGAACGCGGCATAAAAATAAAAACGCGATCGCCTTTCTCAACATCGCCATAGTTTTTCAGGACATTTCCTGCTTTATTAGAAAAATCCTTCATTTCCTTAAACGTATATTTCTCTTTTCGCGATCCATCTTGATAATAAAGTGCTACTTTATTCTTTCGATCGGATTTCGCATGCTTATCAATTGCCTCATACGCCATATTTACTCGGCCAGTTTCATTCCAAGTAAAATTTTTATTAACCTCTTCCCAGTTAAAATTCGCGTATGCCTCTTCATAATTCGGCAAATTATTTTCTCCTTTAATGACAGGAAGCGTTTCCACTTTCATACTTTACATCCCCCTCCTATGTATTCTATTATCTATTATAATGATATTATTTAAAATTTTCAGTATATTTGTTGATTTTTAGACAAATTTTTAATGACAAAATTCGATTCACATCGCATATATTATAAAGTACGATATTAATAGATTCACAAACCCTCAAGGTGGTGAGCAATAAATTGATTCATAAAAAAATATATAATGCCAGAAACTTAAAAACAGCGAAAGGTACTTTAATTATTGAAGGTCCTGTCTCTACACATAATCTTGAAATGTATGAATTTCATCCAGACTTAATTGCGTTTCGTCCTGCCGAGCAGCAATATAAAGCAATTGTCGAAATTTCTAAATTGCCAGAAGCTCGTCTCATTATTGCTAGACATGACCAAACGATCGTTGGATATGTTACATACTTATATCCTGATCCGCTCGAGCGATGGTCAGAAGGAAAGATTGAAAACTTAATTGAACTCGGGGCGATTGAAGTTGTCCCAGCCTTTCGCGGTTGCTCTGTCGGAAAAAACTTATTAGAAGTTTCAATGATGGACGATCATATGGAAGATTACATTATATTAACGACTGAATATTATTGGCACTGGGATTTAAAACAAACAGGCTTAAATGTTTGGGAATACCGAAAAGTAATGGAAAAAATGATGAATGCCGGTGGTTTACAATGGATGGCTACAGACGATCCTGAAATTTGTTCACACCCCGCTAACTGTTTAATGGTTCGCATCGGTAAGCGCGTCGATACGGATTCCATTCAAGCATTCGATCGTCTACGTTTTCACAATCGTTTTATGTATTAATAAAGGGGGCAACTGGAATGATTGTAGAAGAAATTATGAATCAAAATGTAGTAACATTGCATCCAGATGACACAATCGAAACAGCAATCCGAACAATACGTACGAAAGGTATTCGGCACATTCCAATTGTCGATCAAAATAATCACGTAGTAGGCATTATTTCTGACCGGGATGTAAGAGATGCAAGTCCATCAATTCTTGATGAACAAGTTTCACTCGATATGCTACAGCAACCGCTCGAACTTATTATGAAACACCCTGTCATGACTTGCCATCCTCTTGATTTCGTTGAGGAAATTGCTACTTTATTTTTTGAAAATAAAATTGGCTGTCTCCCTGTTACAAAGGCCGGAAAGCTAGTAGGCATTATTTCCGAATCTACAGTACTGCACACATTAGTGAAATTAACAGGAGCACATCAGCCTAGTTCACAAATTGAAATTCAAGTGAAGAATGAACCTGGTATTCTCGGAAAAGTAGTTGCTATTTTTAGCAATTTAAAAATTAATATTGTGAGCGTTCTCGTCTATCCAGCAAAAGACGAGAATGATAAAGTACTTGTTTTCCGCATTCAAACGATGAATCCTCTAAAAGTGATTGATGCACTTGAAGCAGAGGGCTACCGCGTATTATGGCCAAACATAATGGGGATGCAAGCATGAGCAGCGCCTTCATTTATTCAGACGATTTTCGGGGCTATTCTTTTAGCCCTGATCATCCTTTTAACCAACTACGCGTCACACTTACGTATGATTTATTACAAAAGAGTGGTTTTATCTCCCCTTCTCAAGTCATCTCGCCAAGAATGGCTACGGATGAGGAAATTGCATTCATTCATACAGAGGAGTACATAAATGCGGTAAAACTTGCTGGAGAAGGAAAGTTAGAAAAATCAATTGCGATGACATATGGGCTCGGAACAGAAGATACACCGATGTTTCCAAATATGCATGAAGCAAGTGCATTACTCGTTGGCGGTACGTTAACAGCTGTCGATGCTGTTCTTTCCGGGAAAGTAAAGCACGCCCTCAATTTAGGCGGCGGCTTACATCATGGCTTTCGTGGTAAAGCATCTGGCTTTTGCATTTATAATGATAGCTCTATCGCAATGAAATACATTCAGAAGAAATACGGTTTACGCGTTTTATATATTGATACAGATGCTCATCACGGTGACGGGGTACAATGGTCTTTTTATGACGATCCTAACGTGTGCACCATTTCATTACATGAAACTGGGCGTTATTTATTCCCTGGAACTGGCGCAGTAAATGAACGTGGACAAGGAAATGGATATAGTTATTCTTTTAACGTTCCACTCGATGCTTTTACAGAAGACGAATCATTTTTAGATTCATATCGAACTGTTGTTAAAGAAGTTGCAGAGTACTTTAAACCGGATATTATTTTAACGCAAAATGGTGCTGACGCTCATTATTACGATCCACTCACACACCTTTGCGCAACGATGAACATTTATCGTGAAATACCGAAACTTGCTCGTGAAATCGCTAATGAATATTGTAATGGTCGCTGGATTGCCGTCGGCGGCGGTGGCTACGACCACTGGCGCGTCGTCCCAAGAGCCTGGGCACTCATTTGGCTCGAAATGAACAACATCCAAAACATCTCAGGTTATCTCCCCCCAGAATGGATTGACGCTTGGAAAGGACAAGCAGAAACAGAACTTCCCCTCACATGGGAAGATCCAGACAACATGTATCAACCTATCCCTAGAAAACCAGAAATCGAAGAAAAAAATGCATTAACTGTAGCGAAATCTCTTGAAATTATTCGGAATAATATGACAAAATCTTTATATTAAACAGAGAGGAGGCTCGCTTTTTGAACAGCCTCCTTTTATTTATTGTCGGTTTCTGTCGGTAAGTCGATATATTTTAATAATCGCTGATATATTTTGAGTTGCGGTCGATATATTTTGATAATCGCTGATATATTTCGAGTTGCGGTCGATATAATCGAAAAATCGCTGATATATTTCGAGTTGTGGTCGATATAATCGAAAAATCGCTGATATATTTCGAGTTGCGGTCGATATAATCGAAAAATCGCTGATATATTTTCAGTTACTAATGGACTGGTCCAACTTTTATAAGACAAGGGAGTGATATTATGTGGAAACAACAAATAATTAACACGAAACGTGGCACATTTGAACTCTTTACAAAAGGAAATGGTGAACCGCTTTGCATTACACATCACTATTCACAATTTAATGAAACTGTTGATTACTTTGCGGATGTTTTTACTTCTACACATCGTGTATTCCTTATTAATTTACGAGACGCTGGTAACTCTGTAAAAGCCCGGTCAGAAAATGAATTACGTATGATCGAAACGATTCACGACTTAGAAGCGATACGAGAATCTTTACAATTTCCCACATGGCATTTGGCTGGTCATTCAACAGGCGGTATGCTTGGACTTTTATATGCCATTACATATCCAACTTCCTTGCAATCATTAGTTGTGGTCGGGGCTGCAGCGAGCGATTATACGAAAACATCTAATTGTATTTATCATCCAGAACATCCGCAGTTTCATTATATGCAAGAACTCATCGAGAGCTTAAAAAGCCCTCACCTTACAAATGAAGAGCGAAAAGAACTATCTACTAAGAGAACCAAATTATCATTGTATAAACCTGAAAACTACAACTCTTATTTTTGTAAACCAATCCAAAAAACAATGTCCGCTAGCCGGATGAACGCTTTCTCTTATGAATATCCGTTATTTGATTTAAGAAAGTACTTACCTTCTATCCATACAAAGACGCTTATTATTTGCGGAAGACATGATGTGCAGTGCCCGATTCAATATTCTATTGAAATGCATGAGGGGATACGCAATTCTATTTTTGTGCCATTTGAGGACAGTAACCATTATCCTTTTTTAGAAGAAGTCGCCTTATTTACTTCTACTACTCAAAAATTTTATAAATCGTTACACAAAAAAAGTAGCAGGCACTAAACTTGCTACTTTTTCATATTTTACTTCCCTACAAATGTAACTTGCTCGCCAGTCGCCCAGCCTCCCATCGGCATAACTGTATACTTCATTCCTTGCTGCAGAGTTGCACCGTTTTGTAAGTCGAAGATTCCTACTGTACCTTTTCGAGAGCTGAAGCGATATTGTGCTTCTACTTTATTTCCGTCTGCACTTTGTAATTCTACTTTTCTACCAGCAAAGAGTTCCATGCTCGGATCTTTATCTAATGTAACTTGAATAGATGTATTGTCTATTGCTTCTGCACTTTGAATGATTAACGGAGCGATAGACGAAGCAGTAAATTTCGGATTTTTAACAGTTGCCCAGTCAGACGTAATTGTGTATTTTGTTCCTAGCTTCAACGTTTGGCCTGCAGGTAGGCGGAATTTAGGCGCTTGTCTACCATCTGCTGCTTGTGTAAACGGAACATATCCAACTTCAATTTTCTCACCTGAACTTGCTGTAATCGTTAGTTTTCTATCACGAAGTGAAGAAATGATTTGATATTGTTTACCATCTTTATCTTTATTTTCTTCATCTAATTGGAATGCTTGATTACCTCTTCCTGCTTTATACGCTTCAATAATATTTGCATAATCTACCACACCATCTTCTAAAAATGATTCAATTTCAAACGTATCATTTGTCACTTGCTTCGCTTGGCGAACATTAATCTTTTCCGAACTTCCTTCAAACTTTTCTTTTTTACCACCCTTATAACTTAACGTATATTTTTTACCTGGTTTTTGCACCTTTACAGGTACGATATATGTACTCGTTGCCCCTGTTTTTAGTCTCGGTACATTCACAATTTCCAGGCCATTACTAAACACGAAGTTTTTCTTAATAGCATCTAAGTTTTCTAATTTCACTTCTTCTTCTGATAACGGTTTAGCAAACGTTAGTTGCAATGTCATCGCATTTAATGGCTCTAATTTCGTAATTTGTGCTTGTTGTTTTTTCTTCTCTTTTTTCGCCTCTTGCTTCGTTTCTTGTTTTGATTCCGCCTTCGTTTCACCTTGCGCGCACCCTGTTACAAGTACTGTAAATCCAATTACTGCTGGTACTAAAAATTTCATTTTTTTCATCTTTATACCCTCCAAATTTATGATTAATATCTTCATTGTTTCCTATGATATTTATAATAAATAGCGGGTATAAATTGCCTATAAATAAATTATTAAAAAAAGATAAAATAAAGATAATATATTTTTAATCTCATTTTTTTCAATAAAAAAACCTATCAACAATTTGACAGGTTTACTACACATTAAAGCGATAACCAGCTCCCCACACTGTTTCAATATATTGCGGATGAGCAGGATCTCTTTCAATTTTTTCACGTAACTTTCTAATATGAACAACAACCGTTGCTAAATCGCCAGCTGAGTCTAATCCCCAAATGCGTTCAAATAACTGTTCTTTATTTAACACTTGGTTTGGATGCATTACAAAAAATGTTAATAAATCAAATTCCTTCGTTGTAAACGAAACTTCTTCATTATTTATAAAAACTTTCCTCGCTCGCTGATCGATAGAAATCCCGTGAATGTATAATGTATCACGCTTCTTAACCATATTTCCTGGTAATCTTTCATAACGAGAAATATGTGCTTTTACTCTTGCAACTAACTCACTTGGACTAAATGGTTTCGTTATATAATCATCTGCACCTAATCCGAGTCCGCGAATTTTATCTATATCTTCCTTCTTTGCTGAAACAAGCAAAATAGGAATGTCTTTTATAGCGCGTATTTGTTTACAAATTTCAAATCCGTTCATCTTCGGAAGCATAATATCTAAAATAATTAAGTCATAATCTTCCTGTAAAGCCCTTTGTAAGCCTGTTTCTCCAGAATGCTCTACATCAACTTGAAAATCATTAATTTCTAAATAATCTCGCTGTAATTCTGCAATACTTACTTCATCTTCAATTAGTAAAACTCTCTTCAATTCATTCACCACATTCCTGTACTTTTTGCAGCGAGAAGAAAATACTTGTGCTTTCTCCAAGCTTACTTTCCGCCCAAATTTCCCCACCATGTTCTTCAACAATTTGCTTCGCTATCGCTAAACCAAGTCCACTTCCACCTGTGCTAGAATTTCGTGATTGCTCTGCACGATAAAAACGCTCAAAAATATATGGAAGTGTATCAGATTCTATTCCTGATCCATTATCCTTTACCTTCACGATAACTTTGTTTTCATTACTTGATGCTGTAACGGTAATTTTTTTCTCACCTTTATCCATGTACTTCACACTATTATGAATTAAATTCGATATAACTCTCTTTATTTTTTCACGATCCGCTATTACATATAGTGGTGATACATGCTGTAATTGTAAGTATACAGATATACCTTCTTCACTTAAATCCATCTGCATCTCTTCTATTAAATCTTGCATAAACATATTTAACTCTATCGTTTCAAACTGAAATGGAACTCGGTTCAAATCGAGCTTCGAAAACAAAAAGAGTTCATCAATGAGTGTGTCCATATGTTTTGCTTTCGTATGAATGGTTGTTAAATATTTATCCATTTTTTCCGGCGTATTTGCTATCCCATCTTTTATTCCTTCCACATAGCCTATAATAGATGTAATTGGTGTTTTTAAATCGTGAGAGATGTTTGAAATAAGTTCTTTTCGATTTTCTTCATATTGCGTTTGCATCTCAATCGACCCTTTTAACTTCTTCCTCATTTCCTCAAATCCTTGGTTTAACTGTCCTATTTCATCATGCGATGTAGCTGGAATTTGAAAATCTAAATTTCCTTCTTTAATTCTCTCAGTCGCATCTTTCAATACAAAAATTGGTTTTATAACACTTCTTGAAACGAAGTAACTTAATAGTCCAATAAGTAAAATGGCTAAAAGTAAGAGCGATACGAACAAAATTGGAAATAATTTTTGTGTAAGATCTACGAACGAACTTTGCTTTTTTAGTACAAATATACTCCCTTCTTCATTCTCTGGAAAATAAAAATCAAATTTTACATATCGATAAAATGTACCATTTAGTTCCGTTGTTCCACGACTATTGATATTTGTCTTTTCAAACTTTGGAAGAGCTTCTTTTAAAGCTACGCTTTCAAATACTTTTGAAGCATATGAAATTGCTTCTCCTTTCCTTACAACTATTTTCACATCCTCCTCTTCGATCGATGACATGAACGATTCATCTAACAATTGCGATTGATTCTGTTTAGCCTCCGATTTCAATTCAAGAAAAATATTTTCTTCTTCTGCCGTCAGTGGCTTTTGAATATAAGAACTTTTGTAGAAATTTTTCACTGATTCTAAATCACCAGTTATCGAAAAAACAATTAAAAATCCCGTAACTAATATAAGCGTAATGGAAACGAGAATAACAGCGATATAAGAAAATAAAAATCTTGTTTTAATAGACATAATTAAAATCCTCACTTTACCCCGCTATTTGTGGGCAGTAAGACTCCCACCTCAAAATTCGCCTGGAGCAAAGAAGTTAGGTGGAAGATCAACTGCCCGTAAACGCCCGATTGGTTCAACTAATAATCAGTGGGGGATGCCCCCCCATTGATTAAAGTTTCACTTTATCTATCCTTATTACTCATAAGCATAAAAATATATGTTCAAATACTCAAGCGATTTTATAGTAATTTTAGCACCAGTTTATAAAAATTTAATGTTCCTATTTTACAGTTTAAATTAGGATACCGAATTGCTTACAAAAGGAGGTTGAAATTCCATGTTCAAAAAAACATTAAGCATGATATGTTGCGTAATTTTTTTACAAGGATGCTCGCAAGAACAAGAAGTAAAAAAGGAGATGACAAACATGGGGACAGCATTACTATCAGCTACTGAGAAAAAAGAAACTAACACTGTTATAGCATTACTAAAAAAAGGGGCAAATATAAATATAACTGACGGTAAAGGACGTACTCCTCTTATGATTGCTACATACAAGAATGATGTAAAAACTGCCAAAGCTCTTATCGACGCTGGTGCTGACGTAAATATCCAAGATGATATGAAAAACAATCCATTTCTATACGCCGGTGCAGAAGGTTACTTAGACATTTTAAAACTAACGATTGATGCTGGTGCAGATCCAGCTCTGACGAATCGTTACGGCGGAACGGCTCTTATTCCAGCCTCAGAGCATGGTTATCTCGATGTAATAAAAGAACTCCTCACTCGAACAAATATCGATGTAAACCATGTAAATAACCTCGGATGGACAGCTTTAATGGAGGCCATCGTACTAAGCAACGGAGATGAAACACAGCAACAAGTCATTCAACTTCTTATTGAACATGGTGCTGATGTAAATATTCCCGACAATGATGGTATTACTCCGCTACAACACGCCCGTGCTCATAACTTTGAAGAGATAGAGAATATTTTATTAGCGACAAATAAATAAAAGCTCATTTCCTATAAAAAACGTATCATTTTCAAATCTATTTTTTGCCATTCTCCCCAGTCTATGCTACAGTTATTTCGTCACATAGCTATACAGCTAGACAACTTATATATTTATAATAGGGGGGAAAAAAACATGAGCAAACCTCGTATTGGAATGATTGGATTAGGTAGTATTGCACAAAAGGCTTACCTTCCAACACTGACAAAGGAAACCGATTGGACTTTTGTGGGAGCGTTTACACCTAATGTTAATAAAAGAAAACAAATTTGCGAGCAATATCGTATTCAAGATTTTGCTAACCTTCAGGTACTCGCTTCAGAATGTGATGCGGCTTTCGTTCATAGTTCAACTGCAACACATTATGAGATCGTTTCTGAACTTCTCCAAAAGGGAATCGATGTTTATGTTGATAAACCGTTAGCAGCTACAGTGGAACAGGCTGAAAAATTAGTTGAAATGAGTGAAAAGTATAATCGAAAGTTAATGGTAGGATTTAATCGCCGTTTCGTTCCTATGTATGTTACTGCCAAAGAGCAAGCTAATGATATTTCATGGATTCGAATTGAAAAGCACCGCACAAATAAGGTGGGGCCATATACGTATGACTTTACTATGTTAGATGATTACTTACATATTGTAGATACTGCTCGCTGGTTAGCTAACGATGACCTTAACGTCGTTCACAATATGATGCAAATCAATGAAAAGAACGAACTTCTTTACGGACATCATACATATACAACTTCAAATGGACTATTACTTTCTACGGCGATGCATCGCCATGCTGGTACAAATTTAGAACAAATTGAACTTGTAACGACAGGTAAAATCATTCGCGTAAAAAATATGAACACATTTGAAGTGGAGCAAGAAAACTCCGTTTCACAAAGTGGTTCACCATCATGGGAGACAACGTTAAAGCAGCGCGGATTTGAAGATGCTGTTCATCATTTTATCGAATGTGTACAAGGTGATACAAAGCCTATTGTAGATGGATTAGAAGGATTAAAATCTCAACAAATGCTCCAATCTCTACTACAAGCTGTAAGCAAAAATTAAAACGGATACATTTTTCAGAATTTACTTTCATTCCCATTTCCTCTTTATTTCTATCACAAATTTCTATAGAATATGTTGATAGGAATTATAAATTTCATAATGAATCGTGGAAAGGGTGGGATTGACACATGTGGAACGAGTTTAAAAAATTCGCGTTCAAAGGGAATGTAATCGATTTAGCTGTCGGGGTTGTAATCGGTGCTGCATTCGGTAAAATCGTTAGTTCTTTAGTAAAAGATATCATCACACCATTACTTGGTATGGTACTGGGCGGCGTTAACTTTACAGATTTAAAACTTACATTCGGTAAATCATCTATTATGTATGGTAACTTCATCCAAACTATTTTTGATTTCTTAATTATTGCAGCTGCTATCTTTATGTTTGTTAAAGTTTTCAACAAGCTAACATCTAAAAGAGAAGAAGAAAAGAAAGAAGAAAAAGCAACAAAAGAAGAAGTTCTTCTTGGCGAAATTCGCGACTTACTAAAACAACAAAACTCTTCTAAAGATAGAGCATAATTGAACGGACAAAAGGCATGCCCCTCTCGGGATATGCCTTTTTTATATGCTATAACGTTTCCGAATTCATATGAATAAATGCAATAATACCTGCAACCATAAGTACCATAATGCTACCTGCAAATAGTGTAATACCGATAAACATTAAACTCGTACTTAAATCTATCGAAATACTTTCAGTAAAAATTGAAACTACATACGTGATAAGGGCGATTCCTGCAAGAATACTTCCTGGAACAAATCGCTTTAAGCCATTTTGTTTTAACGTCATATATGCAAAAATAGCAGTCATGCAAAGCGTAATTATCCAAAGAACGATCATCTCTTCTCCCCCCTCACAAGTCTTTTCTTTCTATTATACATGACATTGCCCTATAATAGTTAAATTTGCACTTGTGTGACATATAACAAGGAATAACCCCAACTGTAGCGAATGTCTTATGCAGAATCCCAAATACATTACCATTATCAAAGCAACGTATTTACAATACCGGCTTCACTTATCGCGAGTATTGTTTATAAAGTAAAACATTCAGCATAAGGAGATTGATCTCATATGTACGCTGTAAAATTATTATTTGAATCTGTTCATTCAGGTGAACCTAATCCTAGTAAAATTGATGAACATTATGAAGAGAATCACGATACACTTTTTGAAGAAAGTATCATTCTCGTTAAGGCGAACACTTTAGAGGAAGCTCACGAGCTAGGTGAAAAGATAGCTCTACAGTCTGAAGATACGTACGATAATATGTACGATGTGCAAGTAACATGGCAGTTTCGAAAAGTGTTACATGTATTTGAATTAAATGATACGTCATTTGAGACAGGAACAGAATTGTACGCAAGATTTTTACATGTTAAGAAAAATGAAACTGTCGATACAGTAGTTAAACAATACTATCCTGAATACTAATAAGAGCTCACAGCTATCGCTGTGAGCTCCCTTATTCTTACTTCGTTGAATCTCTAAATTGGATACGGTGAGGTAAGATAACTGAGTGATCTTCTACTTTTTCTTTGTTCATGTATTTCGTTAGTAGACGCATTGCTACTGCACCGATATCATACATTGGTTGTACAACTGTTGAAAGCTGTGGACGCACCATTAATGCAAGACGTGTGTTGTCAAAACCAAGCACTTCGATATCAGTTGGTACGTTTAATCCCGCGTCTTGTGCTGCGTGGATTACACCTAGTGCCATTTCATCAGAAGATACGAAGATTGCTGTTGGCTTTTCATCCATGCTCCAAAGTCTTTCAAACGCTTCTATACCTGAATCATATGTGTAATCTCCATCAATTATAAGATTTTCATCATATGAAATACCTGCTTCTTCTAAAGCTTTTTTATAACCTTGTAACTTCTTCGCGCTTCCTGCTTTATCAATGAAAGGACCAGAGACGAAACCGATACGTTTATGTCCTTGCTCAACAAAGTGCTTCATTGCATCGTAAGCGGCTTGTGTATAATCAATATTTACTGATGACGTTTCATTTTGCTCATCAAATGACGCTGCTAATACGATTGGTACTGGAGATTTTTTGAACTCTTCAACGTGAATATCTGTAATATCTTCACCCATGAAAACAATCCCGTCCACTTGTTTCCCAAGCATCGTATTTAATAAGTGGAACTCTTTCTCTTTGTTTTGGTCAGAGTTACTTAAAATGATGTTATATTTGTACATTGTTGCGATATCTTCAATTCCACGAGCAAGTTCTGCATAAAACGTATTTGAGATATCAGGAATAATAACACCCACTGTAGTTGTCTTCTTACTTGCTAGTCCACGTGCTACCGCATTTGGGCGGTATCCTAAAAGATCAATTGCTTCTAATACTTTCTTTCTTGTTGTAGGCTTTACATTTGGGTTACCGTTCACAACACGTGATACGGTAGCCATTGAAACGTTTGCTTCGCGCGCTACATCATAGATTGTTATGTTCATCTCTTCGCACACTCCTTCTATTTATGTTATCTATTTTTATGTATCGGTTCACTTGAATGAAAAAAAGACATCAACTCTATTTGCAGATGCCAACAATCGTCCCGAGTTCTTCCTTTTACTAATGATACGATAAAAACGCAGGGTCATACAATATTTTCCCGCAAAAGTTTCGAAAAAATTCGCTTCTTTTCTCGTATTTTCGTATTTTTTATGCAAAAAAGGTCAATTTTTGTAAAAAATTATGTAACAAGGGCTACATAGACTAAGAAATCTTTTTATAATTTACTTCCGAATGCTTTTAATTCTTTCATAAACTCATTGAACTGCGGAAAATTTATAAAATAAAAAAGACAGCTTAAAAACTGTCTTTTTTATTTTATAGGAAAGAAACAAACGGTTTATCGCTGTTCTTCTCTTTTATAATAACAACCTCGATTTTATTCTCGGACTTTATCTGTAATTGAACTTTAGCATCTTTAGGAAATTGTTCTAACATACTTTGAGCAGCCATTTGAGAGAGTGCCATTAATTCTGACTTACCATTATATTTAACGACAAGATCCATCTTTAATTTATCCATCTTATTTTGCTTATAAGAAATCTTAGCATTAACAGGGATATAATCTCCTGGAGAGAATTTCTTTATTGCTTCCGAAAAATTATCTAACTTTTTCTTATCTTCTCCCTGTGCTCCCTCAAATTCTTGAGAAGGATACGAATACGATTTTTCATCAATAGTATCCCAATTTCCAAGGTTAGTCTCGTTCTTTTGAACAGTAGCGCTTGAAATATAAGTACCATTCTTTAAAGAACTTGTACTTTCTTGCTTGAATATAGCAAACGTAATTGGAGATTTGTTATATTTATCATTTTTATTAATAGCTTCTATAAGCCCCTTAGCAACTTCAGTACCTTTAGAAATAGCTTCCTCATTAGATACACTTGAAGACATAGATAAACCAATAACAACACCAGATAAGCTTAGTTCATTTGAATTCTGTTTGCCGAAGTAGTCCTGTTCTATAATATTAGTCAAAACTGGTACTTCTTGTTTCGTAACTAATTCATCAATTGTTTTCTCTGGAATATATTGATTTAATTGTAATACGTAATTTTCTGTATCGAATTGTTTTGAAGCAATATCCATTAAACCATTTTCATATTCTGCTAAATCTAGTTTAGAATTAGTCTTAACATTAACTGTATTAATTACCTTTTGTTCTTTTAAAGGAATAACAGTTCTATAGTAATCCTTAGAAACAGCAGTTCTTGGAATCATACTTTTTTCTTTCGTATCTTTCTGTACAACTTCATCTTTCTTCTCAATAGTATTATTGCTGCAAGCCCCCAGTAATAAACTTAAGCTTGCGATGCATAACGCCATTTTCTTCATTGCTTAAAACCCACTTTCAAAAGTCAATTTACTTAGTTTTAATGTATCTCTAGTGTACCATTAAATATATGGCAACAAAATAAAAAAGAAGCAAGCCCTTCGCTTGCCTCCCCCTATTTTACATTCTCTTCTAAAGCTTCTTTTTTAATATTCCAATGCGATGTATGCCATACTACCATTCCATCTTTTATGTATAGCACTTGCGGAGATTCATGCTTAATGCTGTACTGCTCTGCAACATGGTTCGAAACATCTCTCGCATCTTGTACGTATAAGTAATATGCTGGCACTTCTCTTTCTTCACCGCAATACGCTTGAAACTCTGTATATGCACCGTGACTAATTGGGCATGTCGTACTATGTTTAAAAAGAACGTAAGGCTCATTCTTTTCTACTAACGCTTCAAGTTCTTCAATTGTTTCAATCTTCATCATACTCATCATTACTCACCTCTCATGCGAAGTCTAGAGCGCTTCTCTCTCTTTTCAGCCTTCTGCTCAGCTTTCTCAAGTTTACGCTCTTCTTTTTCAATCTTTTTCTCTTGTCTCGTAGCACGGTAATGATTGTATACTTCAATTGCTGCGCTGCTCCACTGCACAACTTGTGCTACTTTATCTGCATTATTTTCAATTTCATCTGTAACAGACTCTGAAACATTGCGAAGCTTCGTATTTAAAGAGTGAATCGTCGTTCCGATTCCATCTACACCTTCTACTACTTTATTTAGCGACTGTGACTTCTGTTGAATATCATCAGCTAACGCATTTGTCTTATGTAATAATTGCTCCGTCTCTACGCTTATTCCTTGCATTTGCTTTTCTAAACCTTCTAACGTACTTGCAACATTTTCTAACGTCTTCTGAACCGATAACAACGTTCTGCATACATACACTACTAATACAGCGAAAGCAACTGCAATAATAGCCGCACTTACGTATAAAAGAACTTGCATTTCATCACTTCCTTTATCTTTTTCATACTTTCTCTTATTATACAATCATTTTCCGTTTCGTTCTAATCCCTATCTTTTCATTAGAATTTTCATACTTATTCGTTAACTTTAACACAAATCATTCAACAAATTCCACTAAGTAGGTTACAATAGGAAAGGATACATAATTAGCAGGGAGGCTTTACATATGAAAGATCCACGTATTGAAAAGTTAGCATACAATTTAATTAACTACTCTATCCGCTTACAAAAAGGTGAGAAAGTATTAATTGAAAACTTTGGCTTACAAAAAGAACTTGTAACAGCACTTGTAAAAGAAGCATATGCAGCTGGTGGTTTCCCATTCGTTTCTTTAAAAGATCATCAAGTAGATCGCTCTTTATTAATGGGTGCTACTGAAGAACATTTCGAACAAATCGCTGCATATGAAGCGAGCTTAATGAAAGATATGGATGCTTACATTGGCCTTCGCTCTGGTGATAACATTAACGAACAAGCTGACGTTCCAAGTGAACGTATGAAAGTTCACGGCCAAACAGTTGGTAAAAAGGTTCATAGAGATATCCGTGTTCCGAAAACACGCTGGGTTGTTCTTCGCTACCCAAATGCTTCTATGGCACAGCTTGCTAAAATGAGCACAGAAGCTTTCGAAGACTTCTACTTCGAAGTATGTAACTTAGATTACGGTAAAATGGATAAGGCAATGGATAGCCTTGTTACATTAATGAATAAAACAGATAAGGTTCGCTTAACTGGCCCTGGAACTGACTTAACATTCTCTATTAAAGACATTCCAGCTATTAAATGCTCAGGTCATTTAAACATTCCAGATGGTGAAGTATATTCTGCACCAGTTCGCGATTCTGTTAACGGTACAGTTTCTTATAACACACCATCACCTTACAATGGCTATACATTTGAAAATGTACAACTTAAATTTGAGAATGGCCAAATCGTTGACGCAACTGCAAACGATTCAGAGCGCATTAACAAAATCTTCGATACAGACGAAGGCGCACGCTACGTTGGTGAGTTCGCAATCGGCGTAAACCCATACATCTTACATCCAATGGGAGACATTCTATTCGATGAAAAAATCGATGGCAGCTTCCACTTCACACCTGGACAAGCTTATGATGATGCATGGAACGGTAATAACTCTAACATCCACTGGGATTTAGTATGCATTCAGCGCCCTGAATACGGCGGCGGCGAAATTTACTTCGACGACGTACTAATCCGTAAAGACGGACGCTTCGTTGTAACTGAACTAGAAGCTTTAAACCCAGAGAACTTAAAATAATATGAAAAGCGCTCGGAATTCTATCCGAGCGCTTTTTCATTAATACTCTAATAATTTTTTAGCTACATCTTCTGGTACTTTAAAATTATTTTTATTTTTTATTTTATTAATTTTCAATTCAACCTCAACATAAGGAACATCTTTATATACTGTCATAGTACCAATTTCATGTAACTCTTTTTTATCTTTACCCGAATCCAATAATTTCGGTGTATCCTCTTGATACATTTTAAACGTTTTCCCTTGCGGAGTATCTAAAGGAGCCGATTCCATTTCCCACTCATCCATTTTGATTGATTCAAACAACTTTGTGATTTCTTTCTTATCGGTAATTGTTTTTTTATCACTCGAATCAATAAGCGATTCAATTTCAATTTTTTGTGCCTTTTCTAAACTAACATCAGACTTCTCTTTCTTCGCACTACATCCTATTAAAAGAATGGATGCAGTTAGCAGAAACAAAAACAACATATAGATCTTTTTCATTTCTAATCCCCCTGCACTATATAGAACTACTTTTATCGCTTTTTGTTTGCTGAAAATGAAAATAAAATAAAAGCGTCACTGCGATAGTACCTATTAATATTGGGACATATAAGGGCAGATCCCATTTCATATATACTCTAGTGCAACCAAAAAGCACAAACAAAACAAAAGTTTTACATATTTCATTTCTTACCTACCATTTCTATTTTCACATATGGATTCTCTTTCGCGATAAGCGCCAAAAATTCATCCGGATTTTGCGGCATCGCAATCATATGTACTTTATATGCATTCGTTGTAATCTCAAATGATTTTCCAACTTGACGAATAACTCTTATATCTTTTAATACAACGTCGTCATTTAAAATTCCGTATTTTAAAATACCATTTTCTACTTTATGTTTTTTAATGAACATTTCCCCAACGAGAGGGACATTTACAATAAAACATAATCCCATCCCAATTAGAGCTGAAGCCCAATCCCCTTTTCTTGTAAAAAATAAAACTATTGGATATACCACCATAAAAGCTAACGTTATACTAACGAAAATTATTCCTAACTTACTTCTTTGAATCGGAAAGTTCATACCCACACCCCTAATCCAAATTATACCATAATTTCCATTTTAGTTTATAAAAAAAGATCATTTATGAATGATCTTTTCAAATAATATATCTATAAAATTTCTTATCTACCTCTAGCACCGGAAAACTTTTCGGCAACTCTTCTATACTCACACTTTGGAAACCATTCTTCTCATAAAAGCGATGCGCCGCTAAAAATTTTACTGTTGTTCCTAAATAAATATCTTTCAACTTTTTATCATCAGCCCACGAAATCGCTTTTTGAAGCAGCATATGCGATGCGCCCCATTCTTTCCCGCGGAACTCTTTCTTCACGAACATTTTTCTTAGCGCTACTTGATGCTTCCCAATATCTAATAAAGCTACCGTTCCAACTACTTTACCATCATAAGTTGCTACCCAAAAGCTTCCGTTGTCCCTTTGATAGAACGTTTCTATTTCTAGTAAGTCAGGCTGCTCTTCTTTTGTAATTGGGACATTGTATTCTTTTTGCTGAATATGAACAATGAGATCTACTACTTCATCTTGAAACTGACTTTCATATGGAATAATACAAATCTTCTCGTTCATCGAATATCCTTCCATTCCGAAGCTAGTAAACTATATACAGCAATATCCTGAAAATGATCATACACCCATTCTTCATCTCGTAAAATTCCATCTAACTTAAATCCTAAACGTTCTGGGATTGCACGGCTTTTCGCATTTTCAACACCGCAACGAATTTCAATTTTATTCAGCTTTAAATTATCAAATGCATAATGAAGCACACTCTTCACACTTCGCGTCATAACACCTTTCCCGCCAGCATCTTCTGCAAGATAATATCCAAGACTCGTAGCTTTCTTACCCCAGCTCACCGGATGAATGCCTACCATCCCAACAAGCTTTCCTTTATAGCGTATACCAGCCTCAAACCCATCTCCCTCTGCAAATTTCCTTAACCACATCGGAAAAATCTCATTATACGCATCAGCAGATTTCGTCCCATCTACCCACGGAAGCCACTTTCTTAAATGGTTACGGTTCTGATCTATTAATTCATATAGTTCCTCTTTATGATGTTTTTCTAATAGTTGTAATTCGATTTCGTCATCTACTCGGAGTGTGAACATGTTTTTTAGCCCCCTTTTTTCTTATTATTCTAACATTTTAAAGTAAAAAATGTTAATTATTCACACTTTTTTTCGATCTTATCTTAATAAAACCAGAAGAGTATAGTACTCCCGTAATACCTAGTATCATTCCTACACATTGTGCGGGTGTTATATTTACTTCTTCTGTAAAAGAAAGAAATATAACACCACTATATATGATTGATATCTAGATATGAATCATATATAGTTAAAGTATGGAAAAAAATGATAATTTTATAATTCAATTACGTAAAGGTGTTTTTGATCTGGCTATTTTGTCTTTAATAAGCAAACAACCTATGTATGGATATGAAATCACAAGTGCACTACAAGAGATCCCTGTATTTCATATTCCAAATGGTTCGATTTATCCTATACTAAATCGAATCACGAAAAACAATTGGGCTGTTTCCTATTGGGAAGAGTCCGGTGATGGACCGAAAAGAAAATACTATCGGATTACAGATGAAGGGAGAGAAATTTTACATAGCCGCTTAAATGATTATGACGCAGTTTATCACGCTCTAATGTTACTAGCTAAAGGAGAGGATAAAAAATGAACAAGGAACAATTCTTTTCAAATGAACTCATCGCTTCTTTCTTACAGGATCTTCACAAAGGTTTAATGAACTTGCCTACATCAACAAGAGAACAACATGCGCTAGAAATCAAATCCGATTTATACGAAAATGCATTAAGTAAAGAAAGTGATGGGATATCATCAGCAATGATCCCTCAACAAGTTATTGAAGAATTTCTGCCTCCAAAAGAATTAGCAAAGGAAATTGCAGCAGAATATACAGACGTTATTCAAGATGCACAGCAATCTACAAATACGTTTATTAAATATTATTCCGGTCTATCTATCGGTCCGCTTGGTGCTTTATCAGTGCCTATCGCACTTGGGTTTATAAATATTTCAGCTAATTTGCCATTCTTACTAGCCTTTATTGCAAGCAACATTTGGTTTATCTTTAGAGAAAATCATTGGAACACAGATCTATTAAAATACTTTAAAACAATGATTTTTGTTAGCTCAAGGTTGTTAATCGCTCTTCCATTTACTTTTTTCGCCATTCGAATTATGATAACAAAACAGTTCGATATGTTTTCATTCTATTATTTAATCGGATATGTATTTTTTAGTTCACTGTATATCGTTTTATTAAAACGACAATACAAAAAGAATAAGCAATATCAACATATCAACGCCTTTTAAAATATATCGAACACAACAAAAAGACGCACAGCCATAGCTATGCGTCTTTCTTCTTACTTCTCTGCAACTTGAACTTCTTTTACGTAAGCTGCTTCGAATTTTTGGATGTCACCTGCGCCCATGAAAATAAGAACGCCGTTTTTATGTTTCTTTAATACCTCTGTTGTTGTATCTGTAATTAGCTCTGCACCGTCAATACGCTTTTGCAGATCTTCAATTGTTAATTCACCTTTGTTTTCACGTGCTGATCCGAAAATATCACATAAGTATACTTGGTCAGCTTTACTTAGGCTTTCTGCGAACTCATCTAAAAATTTCTCTGTACGTGAGAATGTATGTGGCTGGAATACAGCGACAACTTCACGCTCTGGATGTTTTTGACGAGCTGCTTCAATCGTTGCATTAATTTCTGTCGGATGGTGTGCATAGTCATCAATGATAACTTGCTCTCCCATCGGTTTTTCATTAAAGCGACGTTTAACACCTTCAAATGTCGTTAGTTGATGTTTAACCGCTTCTACATCAACGTCTTCGTAATGGCAAAGCGCGATAACTGCTAATGCATTTAATACGCTGTGATCGCCGTATCCTGTAATTTTGAACGTGTCATAATACGTATTACGAACGAATACATCGAATATAGTACCATCAGTTCTCTTTTGAATGTTACGTGCTTGGAAATCATTATCTTCTCCAAATCCATAGAAAATAACAGGTACTTTCGCTTGAATTTTTTGAAGTTCTTCATCATCACCACATGCAATAATACCTTTTTTCACTTGCAATGCCATCTCTTGGAATGCATTAAATACATCATTGATGTCTGAAAAATAATCTGGATGATCGAAATCAATATTTGTCATAATTGCATAGTCTGGATAGTAAGACAAGAAATGACGACGATACTCACAAGCTTCAAATACAAAATACTTACTATTTTCTACCCCATGCCCAGTTCCATCTCCAATAAGGTAAGATGTTGGGTGTGCGCCTTGCATTACATGGGCTAACAAACCTGTAGTTGATGTTTTTCCATGTGCACCAGTTACTGCAACACTTGTGTACTGATTCATAAGGTCACCTAAGAAGTGATGATAACGATGTACTGGGATATTTAATTCTTTTGCTGCTACGATTTCTTCATGCGTATCAGGAAATGCGTTTCCCGCGATAATCACTTGTCCTTCTTTAATATTATTTTTATCAAAAGGAAGGATGGAAATACCACGCTTTTCCAATGCTATTTGTGTAAAGAAACGCTTTTCATAATCAGACCCTTGAACAGTATGCTTCATGTCATGAAGAATTTGTGCTAATGAACTCATTCCTGTTCCTTTAATTCCTACAAAATGGTAAACTGTCATCTTAAAGAACCTCCAACATTTCGAACTAATACAACGGCCTATCTATAAGACAGTATATGAATCTTTTCTTATTTTGGTAATCATCATACATTTCTGATGCAGTGAATTTCTTTTTATATTCACTTATCAGTGATAAACTCGTACGTACTTCTTTTATGTCCATAACACATTTATTATAGCAAAAAACAAGCTGCTATACTATGATAACAGAAAAACTGATAGGGTCAATCACCTATCAGTTTTTCTCGCTTTTACATATCTTCTTTTGTTTCTAATTGAACACTCTCTAGACGTGAATTTGGACGGTATTTACGACCAGCTTTTGCTTCTGGTTTTCCATTTAATTCTACGTTATCACCAGTAAAACCAATATTCATTTTTAATAAGCTACTTCCTACTCCGTATATATCGACAGGAACATTTTGAGCTTCAAATTCACGAATACGCTTCTCATCAAACCCACCAGTTACAACGATATCTACATGTTGGAACCCTTCCTCATCAAGAGCCTTACGAAGTGCAAATACAAGTGATGGATTTACACCACGTGGATCGAATGTTCCAAGTACTTCTGGGTGACGAATGAAGTATTGATCAATCATTGTACGAGACGTATCGACACGTACACCTTTTAATGTTGATCCAAATTCACGCGCTACGCGAAGTGCATCTGTAATGACATCATTGTTATAATCAATTAGTACGACTAATTCATCTTCTGGGAATTTTTTATGATATGCCTTTGCTGCTTCAACAACATCGCCATTAAACATTTGAATTAAAGCGTGAGGCATCGTCCCCATACCACTTCTGCCCCACCATTCATTCATTGCATGCGTTGCTTGTGCGCTCATACCTCCGATGTATGCCGCATAGCCGTCACCAGCTTGTTGAGTATAATGATCGTCACGATCTCCCATGAAAATAACCGGTTTTTCTTTATCTACACTACGTGCAGCTTGGACAACGTTATATACGTTTGTCGCAACTGATGTACGACGAGCTAAAATCCCATCAATTACACCTTCTAAAAAGCCGAAGTATTCATAAGGACCATGAATTGTTAAAACTGTTTCAAACGGACTAATATTATCGCCATCCTTTAAAGAATGAATTTCTAATTTCTCAGGATTTTTGGCGAATGTTTGTAGCAATGCGATTACCTCATCTGCTCCGCAAAGAACTGAATGTTCTTTTTGGAAAAACTGCATTGTTACAACACTTTTCGGGCGAAATTCTTCAATGATTTCTCTAGTTTTTAAAAAGTAAACGGCAGAGAACCAGCCTTCTCCAACACGTTCATCAAATTTAAATGTTTTATTTGTTAGTCGATTTATTTCACCTTTTAATTTTAATTCAATTTCTTTCATGTCGCTTTACTCCCTACTTTACTATCCAACATTTTCTCTTAGTATACAGCAAAACCGTTTCCTATACATTCGTTTCCTGCATAGCGGCAAATTCATCCTCGGAAATAAGGACATCTCTCGGTTTCGTTCCTCTTGCTTCAGAAATAATCCCTTGCGATTCCATCTCTTCAATTAGACGTGCCGCGCGATTATAACCAATGCGGAATTTTCTCTGTACAGAAGATGTGGACGCTCCCCCTTGCTCTACAACAAATTGACATGCATCAAAAAATAGTTCATCTTCAGACTCACTCTGCTCTGATTTTGCTAATAAATCCTCTTGCTTAAATAAGTAGTTTGGCTTCATTTGCTTTTTCACATGATCAACTGTTCTTTCAATCTCATCATCTGATACGTATACACCTTGTACACGAACTGGTTTAGATGTGCCGTTTCCTAAAAATAGCATATCACCACGGCCAAGTAATTTCTCCGCGCCCCCGATATCGATAATCGTACGCGAATCAACTTGAGATGATACTGTAAACGCAATACGCGTTGGAATGTTTGATTTAATTAAACCTGTAATAACGTCTACAGATGGACGCTGCGTCGCAACTAATAAGTGAATACCACAAGCACGAGCTTTTTGTGCAATACGACAAATCGCTTCCTCAACATCACCAGGAGCAACCATCATTAAGTCCGCTAACTCATCAATGACGATTACAATATAAGGTAATGTCTCACCTGGGATTTCTCTCCCACTTACAATCGTATTGTAACGAGTTAAATCACGAGCACCAGCATGAGCAAACAATTCATAACGACGTTCCATCTCTTCAACCGCCCACTTTAACGCAGCTGTAGCTGCTTTTACGTCAGTAATAACAGGTGCTACAAGATGTGGAACAGAATTGTATGGTGCAAGCTCGACCATCTTCGGATCAATTAGTATCAACTTCACTTCATGCGGCTTCGCTTTATATAAAATGCTCGTTAAAATCGCGTTAATGCACACACTTTTCCCTGAACCAGTTGCACCCGCAATAAGTCCATGTGGCATTTTTCGAATATCCGTTACAATTGGATCACCTGAAATATCAAGCCCCAGCGCAACTGTAAGCGGTGATTCACTCTTTGTAAATACAGGACTTCTTAAAATTTCACGAAGGAATACTGGCTTACTTTCCTTATTCGGAACTTCAATTCCAATTGCACTCTTCCCTGGAATTGGTGCTTCAATTCGAATATCTTTCGCAGCTAAACTTAACTTAATATCATCACTTAAATTTGTAATTTTATTTACTTTCACACCTGGGTCTGGTTGTACTTCAAAACGAGTTACCGCCGGCCCTTGTGACACATTAATAACATGTGCTCCAACATGGAAATTATTAAATGTCGTATTTAATAATTCTTCCTGTTCTTCTAGCCACTCCGTATTATCTAATGCTGCCTGCTGTGGAATCGACAACAACGTTAATGGCGGAAATTCATACTTCGGCGGCGTTTGTAGTACGTTGCGCATATCGTTCTCTTTTTGATTTACAACATATGCTTTCTCTTGTACTTGTTCAGCCACCACTACTTGCTGCATCGGTTTTTCTTCTACTTGTGGTTCCACTACCACTTGCTGCATTGGCTTTTCTTCCACTTGAGCTTCTACTACCACTTGCTGCATTGGCTTTTCTTCCACTTGAGCTTCTACTACCACTTGCTGCATTGGTTTTTCTTCCACTTGAGCTTCTACTACCACTTGCTGCATTGGTTTCTCTTCCACTTGAGCTTCTACTACCACTTGCTGCATTGATTTTTCTTCCGCTTGGGTTTCTACTACCACTTGCTGCATTGGCTTTTCTTCCACTTGAGCTTCTACTACCACTTGCTGCATTGGTTTTTCCGTTACTCGTTCACCCACAGTAGATTGCGTTACGTTCGTTCGTACCGCATGTCTTTCCATTAACTTCTTTCTGTCTTGTTTTAACATGACAACGTTAAATGGAACATGACGCTTTTTCTCACGTTTCGGCTCTTCTTTTTGTGCAGCAGGCTGTTCTTCAACAACTTGTTTCTTTTCTTCAGCTTCTTCAATTAAAACATTCGCAAAGCTTTGAACATCTTTCTTCGTTTGCTCATCTGCTTCTGAAACTAGTACGAATACTTCACTTTCTTCCATGAACTCAATTGTTTCTTGCTGAGAAATCACTGGTTGCTCTTCAACTGCTATATTTTCTAACGACCCTGTATTCATCGTTTCTTCAATTACTTCTTCTTGCGGTGTTTCCTCTAATGCGAATTCCGTAACTGATTCTATTTCCTTAGATTCCTCTAATTCCACAGCTTTTTCTGCTTCCTCAGATTCTTCTAACTCCGCAACTTCTTCTGCTTCCTCAGATTCTTCTAATTCCACAACCTCTTCTGCTTCCTCAGATTCTTCTAACTCCGCAACTTCTTCTGCTTCCTTAGGTTCTTCTAACTCCACAACTTCTTCCGCTTCTTTAGATTCCTCTAATTCCACAACTTCTTCTGCTTCCTCAGATCCCTCTAATTCCACAACTTCTTCTGCTTCCTTAGGTTCTTCTAATTCCGCAACTTCTTCCGCTTCTTTAGATTCCTCTAATTCCGCAACTTCTTCTGCTTCCTCAGATTCTTCTAACTCCGCAGCTTCTTCTGCTTCCTCAGATCCCTCTAATTCCACAACTTCTTCTGCTTCCTTAGGTTCTTCTAATTCCGCAACTTCTTCTGCTTCCTTAGGTTCTTCTAACTCCACAACTTCTTCCGCTTCTTTAGATTCCTCTAATCCCACAATTTCTTCTGCTTCCTTAGATTCTTCTTCAAAAGCATCTGGTATTTCTATAGTAATTGTTTCTTCAAGTTTTTCATCTGCTTTTACAATCACTACATCTTCTAAGGTTTCTTCTTCGACTTGATTTGCTGCAACTTCAGCAACAGTTTCTTCTATTTCTGTATTACATTCATTTTCTTCTGTTAATATCGAATACACATGCTCTACTTTAGAATCTATTGACTCTTCTTGTAAAGTTTCTTCGTTATCTTCTGTAGATGATAACGCCACTACATCTTGCTCCTGCTTCAAGGCTTGTACAATTGTAGCCTCTTCTTCCACATGCTGTCCTACTGTTTTATGAAGCAAATCATCACTTAGGCTTTCTTCTAATGAAGGGGCTTGACGTTCAACTTCGTAACCGTTTTTCTCTAACCATGCATCCACAACCGATTTTTCTTCTACTTTATTACTTCGTTCGTTCTTAACAGATGAACTCCCTTGTAGAACTTCCGAAAAGTCAGATAATGTATATCCTTTTTTCTCTAACCATGCGTCAACAACAGCTTTTCCTTCAACAGATATTTCAAGATCTTCTCTTTCCTTTTCTTCCTCCTGCACAACCTTCGTTTCTACTGAAGGACGGTTATATCCATAAATTGGAGAAATCATTTCTGTTGGACGAAATGGTCTACGGTTACTTTCTTGCGACGGTACGAATGCTTTTTTTACGACAGGCTCTGGTTCCGGTTCATATTGCAATTCCGGTTCCTCATATGTAGGTGCTTCTGTTTCCACATACGGTCGTCTGCTTCTTTCCACTTTTGTTCCTCTTTGAGTAGGCTGTTCTTCATATGTTCCTCTTTGAATAGGTTGTTCTTCAAAGTTAGGCAGTTCTCTTACATCCTCCTCATCGAAGCCATTATCTGGTATTAGTGGAAAACGACATTTCCCTGCATTCCGACTTGCCATTTGTGCTTCTCTTGCTTCAGTGTAGTGGTTTACACGAGGAATTTTCGGCTGACTTACAATTTGCTTTGGTACTTCTTTATTCATCGCTGTTTTTTCTTCCTCTTTGTTAAACAGCTTTTTCATCCAATCTAACATGCTTACCACTCTTTCTACTAAATAGTAACAACCTTTATTGTATCAGCATTCGGCAAAAAGTGCAGGTAAAATTAAGCATATTAACTTTATCCATAATATTCTAATTTACGAGTGTTTTGTATATAGAAAAAAGCAGCCTTCCATATAAGACTGCAATTTAAGCTTTATTTTTCCGATATTCATCTACACTATCCGTCACGCTTTGTAATAAAGAATTTACATACTGTGGGTCTGATAATTTTTTGTCTTCTTCTGGGTTTGACATAAATCCGAGTTCTAATAGTACTCCAGGTACTTTCGACCAATTAAATCCAGAAAGGTCATCTCGAAATTTAATTCCATTTACTTTCACCTGATGATTTCCCCTCATTTTGTTTACAATTGTTTGAGAGACTTGAAGACTTTCAGCATAGATTTCTTTCGTATATTGATTTCCTTCTGCTGGCGTCAATACAGCGAACCCACTTTGGTTTGGATTTTCAGAGCCATCCGCGTGAAGACGTAAAAATAAATTCGCCTTATGATCATTCGCGAATGCCGCTCGTTCCTTATTACTTATATCAACCTCATGTGACGTTCTTGTCATCAATACTTGTATACCTTTTGCTTCCAGTTTTTCTTTCAATATAAAAGCCATCTCTAATACAAGAACTGATTCCCTCTTTTTCGTTACAACTCCCGTTGTTCCGTCTGTTACTTTATATTTTTGCGTAGTTGCTCCTGGACCAATTGGCTCTAAATTTAAATTCGCTTTTTGTTGATGCCCCGGATCAATAACGACGAGAAACTTCTCTTGTTTCTCATTACTCTCTACTTTTTGTTCATTATTTTGTACGGGCTGTTCAGTCGTCTGTGCCGGCGGGATTTCCTCTGTCTTTTCTTTGGCCGACACTTCCTCCTGCTTCAGTTCAACTTGTTCATTCGTTTGAATTGCTTGCGGTTCTTCTTTCTTTTCTTGTTCTTCTTGCTGCTTTTCTACCGGTGCGTCTTCTTTTTTATCGTTGTTTTTTTCTTGTACAGAAGATGTTGTTTCTTTTTTCGGTTGTTCTTGTGAACAACCTCCCATATATATTCCAATGACTGCAATAGCGCACATTATTTTTATATACTTCATTTTTCTCTCCTATCACTTTGCACCGGGCTCAAAGCATTTTCTTATAGTATTTTTATAATATCATCCATATTTCCGATATAAATCGGTTGCCACGTTTCCGTACCGCGCTCAGCTGTATAAACAGGGTAAGTATCTTCAGCTACATTAACGAAAACAGGATCTCCCATATCCGTTTCATATCCGATAACAATCCATCCTTCTTGCCATTTTCCACTTTCTTTACTTATTAATGAATTTTTATGTTTATCATATCGGTAACCGATTTGTCCTTTTTCTAATTCATCTTCGCTAAATAAATATATTTCATAGGAACCTAACTCGATATCTTGCTGTTTTGAAGTTTCAATTCGTTTCAGAAGTTCTGCAATTTTTGGTTGTTGTTTCATACGTCTATCCCTTTCTTTTTTCTAAATTTTACCTAATCTATTTTTAAAATACAATATAGATTTTGAGAGGAAACGTTACAATGCTAGGAATTCCGCACAAAAAAAGTAGCCTCACGTATGCGAGGCTACTTTTCTAATATCAATTAAAATTTAAATTCTTGTCCAACTTCAAAGCTGTCTTCTAATACAAGAATACCTTTTTCTTCTGGAGCATCTGGAAGCTCTAATTCACGTGCAGAGCAAATCATTCCAGAAGAAGGAACACCGCGAAGTTCAGCTGGTTTAATTAACATACCGCTTGGCATTACAGCACCGATTTTCGCAACGACAACTTTTTGTCCTGCATCAACGTTTGGTGCACCACATACGATTTGTAATGTTTCTGTACCGATTTCTACTGTACAGATGTTTAATTTATCAGCATTTGGATGCTTCTCTTTTTCAGCTACATAGCCTACAACAAATTTCGGCGTGAAATCAGCTTCCACTTTTTCTTCAAAGCCGTTCTTTGCTAAAATGTCGTTAATTTTTTCAACAAACTCTTTCGTTAATGTAACGTTTCCGTTGTCTGTTACTTCTACATAAGAAGACGCATTAAAGATGTTGAATCCTCCTGTTACGTTGCTTTCACGATCATAAACGCGAGCAACATCTCCTTTGCGGTCAAATGTACGGTTTTCTAAAGTAATATCTTGTAAGGTAACAATTAAAGTGTCACCAATTCCTTCAAGGTTGTAAAAAACGTTCACTTCGTTCATCCTTTCTCTTTTCCATCTGTCTTCTTCCGATTCTTCGCTAAAATAAAGATTGGTTCGAAGTCTCCATCTTCATATACGAATGAAAGTGATGTAATCGGAACATGCCCTTCGGCAAAAAATTTCATTGTCATTTGTGCAATAATATCATAACCGATTTCGTTGACGATATCAGCAATAATTAATACATCTTGGTGAGGAACTGCAACAACCATATCACCAGAGATCTTTTCACGCATCGAGTGTAGTAACGATTCATTTAAAATACGACTCGCATCGTATCCATCATTTGTGTTTAAAAAGTAGAATGTATTGCCTGCTACTGTGTCCTGCTTAAATTCATAGCCTAATGAGCGAGCATTAAATAATGCCATTTCACGTACTTGTTCCTCTGTAAGCTCTAATTTTTGCAATAAGCGCTCATCAATTAATCGATACGTTTTATTAGAATCTAGCGCATAGTAAATACGTGTTTCCGCCGTATGGTCCGTCATAAGAAACGGATTTCCTTCTTCTGATTGTTTCGGGAAAGAAGTAGAGCGAATAACAGGTAAAATTTTCGCCGTGCTATTTTCTTCTTTATGCATTGCAATTAGCGCTTCTTGTACGTAATAAGCGACCTCTTCAATCGCTTTTTCTTTGTTCACTTCCCATTTTGCCACTACTCCTGGAAGTGATACGTTAATACCTTTTTTCGAGTCTATTTGTTCAATACGAAGAACTTCTTTCTCACTATCATAATGAAAGTCCCATTCTGGTCGAGATAATTTCTTCATTAACTCGTCTTTCATCTTTTTACTTGTCATTTTCATCTCTTTTTCCTCCCTTCCAAAAAAATAACCTCCCCCGCGAAGGTAGAGGTTGTTTTTACAATTCAATTGGCTAATTGTCTTATTTTAAACCTTCAATAAACTCTTCGATTTGCTCTTGTGTTTTACGATCTTTATTTACATAGCGTCCAGTTTCTTCACCTTTATTGTACGCTACAAAGCTTGGAATGCCAAATACGTCTACTTTCACGCATAGATCAATAAACTCATCACGATCTACATAGTAAAATGAGAAATCACTATACTTCTCTTCTACTTCTGGCATAAATGGATCAACGAAACGGCAATCTGGGCACCATTCTGCTGAGAACATGAAGACTACATTCTCTTCATTTTTTAATTCTTGGAATTGTTCCATGCTTTCTAATGATTTCATCTATATTTCCTCCTCTAACGAGTGCACTTTTTTCACACTATAATCTTTTCTTTATACTACCATACATCGCGCATGGTGCAAGGTTTATGCTTGCTTTTCATCATACTTATATTGTCCAATAAGTAACTTAACAACGTGTACAAATAATTCCGTTCGGTCGACATAATCATCTGTAAAAATACCGATAGCACCTTCGTGACTACGAATATCTTTTCGCTCTACAAACTCTTCCATCACTTCACTTAGCTCTTTTCCTTCTTCAAGCGGTGCTAAAAAATCGTCTGGTAACTTAATACGTGCCCCGCCTGCTACAAATGTTTTACCGTCAATCGTCGCTAAAGCACCCCAGTTACACATAAATAACCCATGCTCCGTTTTCATAACGCCGCCTTCTAGCCCAATGCCGATATGAGCTTCACCTTCCTGTAACGCTCTCTTCGCCCTATTTACTGCTCCTTGCATCGTCTCTTCATCTGAGAAAGGCTGGTTTGCCACTCCTGACGGAACAGAAAGAGATGTAATTTCAGCATCTTTCCAAACCTTCTCCACAGCCCCAACTTTCGTTTTATTCTTCGATCCAACTACTACCTTCATTTCACTCACCTCTATATAAATTCATTATTCTATCCTAATACTAGCCTCGAACACCAAATCGGTCTTCATGACTGAGGCTTATACGTAGTGCAACTGACCGCACACACGCATCGCTGGGTCATCTCTCCCATCAAAAAAAGAAAGTAGCTTTCCACAATATTTTCAGCTCCGAACACAAAAACAGTCTCCCGCTTTCTTCCTATCCGGGGTTTAAATGCATCGCTCGACCACCAATTAAGCACTAACCGCCACCACTCATCGCTGGGCCATCTCTCCTACCTAAAAAAAAGAAAGGCTCTTCAGCCCTTCCTTTCTACGCGTTATTCTTAATTGTCTCTAACGTCGTTTTGTCCGTCGCTCTCACAAGCTTCGTAATTAATTCCTTCGCTGCCGCATAATCATCAACATGTAAAATAGAAGCATGTGTATGAATGTAGCGTGCACAAACACCAATTACTGCTGATGGGATACCAGAGTTACTTGTATGCACACGGCCCGCATCTGTACCACCTTGTGAAATAAAGTATTGGTACGGAATGTTATGTGTTTCTGCTGTATCTAAAATAAATTCACGCATTCCTCTATGTGTTATCATTGTGCGGTCATAAATACGAAGAAGCGCTCCTTTTCCTAATTGACCGAACTGCGTCTTATCACCAGATGCATCATTTGCTGGACTTGCATCAAGCGCATAGAAAATATCTGGTTGAATCATATTTGCAGCAGTTTGTGCTCCGCGAAGACCTACTTCTTCTTGTACAGTCGCACCAGAGTATAATGTGTTTGGTAATGTTTCATCTTTTAATTCTTTTAGCAATTCGATAGCAAGACCACACCCATAGCGGTTGTCCCAAGCTTTCGCCATAATTTTCTTCTCATTTGCCATCGGCGTGAATGGACAGATTGGCACGATTTGTTGCCCTGGCTTTATGCCAATTTCAATCGCATCTTCATAACTATCTGCACCTATATCAATTAACATATTTTTTATATCCATCGGTTTTGCACGTTGCGCATCACTTAATAAATGAGGCGGAATAGAACCAACAACCCCAATAACAGGACCATTCTTCGTCATAACTTGTACACGCTGAGCTAATAGTACTTGGCTCCACCAGCCACCTAACGTTTGAAAACGAAGCATCCCATTTTTCGTAATTTGCGTAACCATGAAACCTACTTCATCCATATGACCTGCTACAAGAACGCGCGGGCCAGTTTCGTCCCCTTTTTTCAGGCCAAATACGCTACCTAAACCGTCTTGCACAATTTCATCAGCATATTTGCTTAATTCTTGCTTCATAAAACGGCGTACATCATGTTCAAAACCTGATGCACCTTGTAATTCTGTTAACGTACGAAATAATTGTAATGTCTCTTTATTCACGAAGTCCCCTTCTTTCAAACCTTAGTAGAATACCTCTTTTATTGTAACGAAATTTTCGAAATGTTTCTAGTTTCTTCTTTTTTAGTTGCATTTGCATTATAATTATTATTGGTACACTATTTTTATTTTACAGAATTGAGGTGAATATATGAGCTGGAAAGGTTTAGTCACAGGTCTTGGCGTTGGGTTCGCAGCTGGTTATTTCGTTGCAAACAAAGTACAAGAACAATCCCATATTTCTTCAGAAAAAGCATTGAAAATGGTGAAACAAGCATTAAGTCATAAAGGTGAAATTACTGGCTCTTGGGTACATATGGTTCCAGAGACATTTGAAAAATATGATGTCGCGTACGAAGTTTATCGCGGCGGTCTTACAACGATGTTAGATGAAATACAAGAACGATTTGAATTTTTAGTTGATGCTAAAACAGGCACTGTCTTAGAAGTTATAGCAGCATAAAAAAAAGCTAGTAATTACTAGCTTTTTTAAGCTTCTACAATCGTTTTTCTCTCTATCTTTTCCACTATATGCCCTTCTTCATTCCACTTTACTGCACGGTAATATGCATCATGATAAAAAGTAAACCACGCCTCTTTTTCAGCACCATACTTCATCCACTTTTGTTTATGTTCAATCGATGTCATCGGATAATCATCGTATGCCATTACCCATAATACATTTTGATGTGCATGCGTCGGTAAAATATCCGCTAAATGAAGCATCGTTTCACCTTGACTTTCAAGAATGACAACGGCATGTCCATCACTATGACCACCTGTATGCGCCATTTTTATTTCATCCGTAATTTCTATTTCTTGCCTGAACGTAACAATCTTATCAACGATTGGCTCCCAATTTTCCTTCCAATATGTATTACGCGATCTAACATTGGGATTTTTCATTTCATTCCATTCAGTCTCACTTACATAAATCGTTGCGTTCGGAAACGCCGGAACAAGGTGATTTCCCTCCCATTTTGTTAAACCAGATGCATGGTCAAAATGAAGATGTGTCATTAAGACGTAATGAATATCTTCAGTACGCAGTCCCAGTTTTTCTAAAGATTCCTTAACTGATGATTCTTCTGTTACACCTTGATTCCGCTTCATTTTCTCATTCAATTTACCGTTCCCTATCCCTGCATCAATAAGCATGTTTCCTTCTTTCGTTTGCAAGAGTAACGGATCTGTTCGTAAATAAATATGATTTGTATCATTATGTTTATATTTGCGTGACCAAAGTACTTTTGGCACAACTCCAAACATCGCGCCTCCATCTAAATGTGTATTCCCACCTTTTAGCCACGTCACTTTTATATTTCCAATTTGTAACTGTTCCATATCCAATCCCCCTTTTTTTATTTAATTTTAACATAATATTCCGATTATTTTTCATATAAAAAACCTATGCATTACTGCATAGGCTCCGTACGATATTTTGCTTCAACTCGGTAAATACGATGACCTTTACTAGAGAATTTCTCTTCGTATTCTGTCATAATGTTTCCTTCATAATCACTATTATGAAGATCTAGGCTAAGGTAAGTTAATAACATACCATACTCAGCCATACTCATAAGAGAATATTCAAATAAGCTTTGGTTATCAGTTTTGAAATGAATTTCTCCACCATCTACTAACACTTCTTCATAATTGCGTAAAAATGCTTTATACGTTAAACGACGCTTCGTATGACGATTCTTCGGCCATGGATCTGAGAAGTTTAAATAAACGCGGTCAATTTCACCTTTCGCAAAGAAAACTGTTAAATCTTCAGCATCTTTATTAATTAACTTTAAGTTCGGTACTTCTTCTTCAATTAATTTATCAAGTGCATCTACAACAACACTTGTGAATTTTTCAATTCCAATATAGTTTATATGTGGATTTGCTTTTGCCATATCATACATAAAGCGGCCACGTCCTGTACCTACTTCAATATGAATTGGCTGTTCATTTCCAAATACTTCTTTCCAGTTACCAGCGCGCTCCTCTGGGTTCCCAATTACGATATGTGAATACTCATTAATTCGATCCATTGCATAAGGCTTATGTCTTAAACGCATAGATGTCTCCCTCTCTTTACAAAACTATTTTAAAGGAAAAATTCCTTCTTTCTGTTTTAATCAATCTATCAAACAAAAAACCAAGTACGTACGAGCACTCGGTCCGTTTCTTTCAAGTATAAGATGTACCATTTTGATAAAAACTACATAAAGCATTAAACATTCCATGACGAAACAGCTTTTTCTCTTACATTTCTAGGGAGAGAAAAACACTCGAAAGGATGATCCGTTCATGCCAATTAATCAACAGCATCAATTAGAAGTGTTAAAAGATATTTTAATCAATCATCAAAGTGATTGCTGCGGGACAGTTTCTGAATGCGAGCAATTAGAGCGCCTCATTCAATCGTTACTCGCAAACGATAGTATAAGTAGTGACACTAAAGCAATGCTAAACGATGTATATTCTTATAGTCAATCGGGTAAATCTTCCTCTAATTTGGACAACCATATTTCCAATAATCAAGAACAACTTACTCAGTGGATTGCTGGAATGGACAATTTTTCTTAAGTATTATTCTGAAGCAAGTAGTTGCTGTAAATATTGATGCCAATATTTCGCTTCTGCTTGCTGCTTTTTTGTTGTGTGCCATTGAATAGATAAAATCGTTTGTGCTATCACATACCATCTCATACGCCTAAGCAACGATTCATCTAGTTCAACCTCATAATATCCGAGCCACTCACTCCATTCATGGCGCGGAACATACCAATATAATAACATACCAATATCCAGAGCTGGATCAGCAATAACAGCTCCATCCCAATCAATTAAAAACAATTCATCTTCATCCGACAATATCCAATTGTTATGGTTTACATCACAATGGCATACAACGAATTCATTGTACTCAATATCTTTTAATGACTCAGTTAAATATTGAAGACCTTGCTGAATTGTTTCATCAACCCTTATATCTCCTCTTAAAACGAGCTGTAATTGTTGTAATAACTCTTGCCCATGAAGCGGCTGCTTCCCTAGCCTTTGAATCATCTGCACAAGTGCTTTAGAGGAGTGTATTTTCTTCAAAAGTTTCGCAACACGTTCTAGTTTCATATCCTCTGGCTCTAACTTCTGTCCCGGAAGCCATTTTTGAGCAGAAATTACATCACCGTTCGTTACCCTTCTTGTCCAAAGTAATTTTGGAACAATTCCTTCTGCTGACAATACCGCTAAAAAGGGCGATGTATTCCGCTTTAAAAATAACTTTTGTTGTCCGTTTTGCGCAATATATGCATCGCCCGTTACTCCACCAGCCGGTATAAGACTCCACTCTTTTCCTAATAATTGTTCCAACCATTCCATATTCATTACCCGTTAACAAATCCTTATCTTTTATAGTTATGAAAAGAAAAACCGCAACATTTCTACACATGTTGTGGATTCATATATTTTACTGTATTTGAATGAAAAAACTTGGCATAAGCCGAAAACAGGATAAATCACCTGTTCTTCTAGTTTATTTTACAAAATCACTCATAGAATGACAACTTATCAAAATCGTCACCTTTGTCAATTCTACATTTATTACATTCTCATCGTCAAGTAGCGATTTGTCACATTATCGTCAATATATACGTGCTAATTGGAGCCAATTGAAGTTCCTTTCCTCTAAATGAAGAAATTGGCTCTATTTTTGCTTGCTTTTCGTTTACTAACACATGCCACGTTTCTTCTTTTGGAAGCTGCACCGTTTTAGCTTCCAAACCGCTATTGAATAGCACAACAATCTCTTTCCACGGCCCAAATAATTCTACATGTTGCAGGTGGTATGCAAGTGCTTCTTTTGATGTTTGCAAAAAAGTCATATGCTTTTTTATAAGGTCAGCGCTTTTTAATCGGAATGCCCCATGCTCCTTCCGAATCGCAATTAAACCTTTTATATAGTTAACTGTCTCCATCTCTTTTTCTTTTTGATCCCAATCTAATTGATTAATTTCATCATTTGCATTATAACTATTTTCATTTCCTTGCTTCGTACGATAAAACTCTTGCCCCGCATGTAAGAAAGGAATACCTTGTGAAAGAATAACCATTGCAGTTGCTAAGCGATGACGCCTTTTCAAAATTTCTTCTGATTCTGGATTACTTTGCACTAGTTTATCCCACATCGTCATATTGTCATGACATTCTACATAGTTAATGCTTTGTACTGGCTCTAGGAACAATCCTGTTTCTTTCATACTTAAAAGGCTACCAGCTACTATATACTGCAAATGATTACAGTCTACATGCCCACCAAATGCAAAGCCACGTTTATTTATATTAAAAGTACTTCCTTTTACTCCATCACGAAATTGATCATTAAACTGTGCGATACATGGCATTTTATTCGCATTATTTAACGTCGCTTTCTCTTCAAGAGGAAGCGGTGTTTGTAAATCCCATCCTTCACCTAATAACAGCGCATCCTGCTTTATTTTTCGCACTTCTTTTTCTAACGTATTCATCGTTTCAACATCTGAAATCCCCATTAAATCAAATCGGAATCCATCAACATTGTATTCAGTAAGCCAATATAAAACAGATTCTATAATAAATTTCCTCATCATTTTCCGTTCAGATGCTATATCATTTCCAACTCCCGTCCCATTAGAAGGCATACCATCTTCCCCATGACGAAAATAATATCCCGGGACAAGCTTCTCAAATGATGATAATTCTCTTTCATAAACATGATTATATACAACATCTATAATCACTCGAATGCCGTGATCATGAAATGTTTCAATTAGTTGTTTACACTCTACTATCCTGTTATACGGATCAGAAAGGTTTGTAACATAAAATCCTGTTGGTATATTGTAATATAATGGATTATATCCCCAATTATATGCGGAAGCAGGATTCACTTCATCTATACCACCAAAACAATGTAAAGGTAATAGTTCAACATGTGTAACGCCTAAATCTTTTATATGAGACAATCCTGTTAATGTCCCATTTCTTCCCGTTGTCTCTTCTTCCATCAATCCTTTATATGTTCCCTTTTTATTCACTCCACTGTTTGGATGAATAGTAGCGTCACGAATATGCAGTTCATACAATATGGCATCTGTCATTGACTGTAATGGTGATAATTCCTCTCGTTTTGTTACATTCGTCTTTTCCAAATCGATAACAACGCCGTATTTCCCATTTACAGTCACTGACTTTGCGTAAGGATCAACCGCTTCGTTCCATATTAAATTAATACAAACAAGGAATGTATATCTTGCTCCATCATGATCACCTTGTAATGTATGAATCCACACTCCGTTTTCTTCTCTGTACATTTCATAATCAATATATTCTTTATCACTTTTATAAATCCGTACTTTCGCAAGCCTTGCGGTCGGAGCCCATACTTTAAATATTGTTTCTTCTTTTTTATACACAGCACCTAAGTCGGTACCTTCGTAATAATATTTTTCATCGAAAACTACTGTTCGAATCACAGCGCCTATTTGTAAATCTGTTTCTTCATTCCGTTCATCCCGTACTGTATAATACTTCCCCACATCTAGCGGCTCTTCTATAAAACATTCATACTTCGTTGCATCTGGAAGAGCAATAGTATGAACAATCGGTAACTCTTTCACATTGCTTCCTTCTTGTAAACGAAATGTCCGGCTTGTTCCATACGCATGCGGGAGCAAAATTGTAATTTTATTCATTTCATCTAAATAGGCATCAAATGGACGTTTTACTTTCAACATAAAAAATCACCATCATTCTTAAAGTTAAAATGAAACGAGCTGCACATGATAAGGCTTTTCTTATCAGCGAAGCTCTATACAGTAACATATTATTCCCTATAGTATATTCACCTGTATAAAAAACGTTTTCACACATTCTATTTTTGTAATTTTATTTCGGCAACTAGTCTATACTTTGGCGTTTCCTTAACGTGAGATTCATACAAAGTAATCGTATCTGCTCGAAATGATGTTACGGGTAAATCTTTTACATTTGTCAGATCAAATACTTTTTCTCCTACCCATTTACGAGCAACAGTAATATGTGGATGATAAGGACGTGTCTCTAGAGAAAAACCATTTTCTTCACAAATTGTATGCACTTGTTTTTGCAACTGAACCAAATCATTATTCTCACTTACCTTGGCCCAAAAAATACGCGGCTCTTCTTCTAGGCCAAACGTTGAAAATTCTTGTAACGTGAACGATAGTTCTTTTGTTTCTGTAAGTATTTGCAATCCATTCTTTATTCCTTCTAATTGTTCCTCTGTCGCACTTCCTAAAAATGAAAGTGTAATATGATAGTCTTCTTCATGTACCCACGAGCGAAATGGTAATTCATCCTTCATTTCCTCTTTATAATTAGAGAGCACTTCTTTTATATGACGTGGTAAAGTTACTGCGACAAAATAATGCGGCACCATCTACATCGTCTCCTTTATGTTATTGTTGCTTTTCTTGCTTATCTCATTCAGCTAAAAAGAATCCGCCCTCTAAAGTAGAGAGCGGTCATTATTTACATATCTTTTATTTCGCTAATTCATGAATTGCTTGCGCATAAATCGCTGTTGCTTTTAATAAATCTTCAATTTCAATGTACTCGTCTTTTTGATGCGCAAGTTCTTCTTTTCCTGGGAATAACGGGCCAAATGCAACGCCAGCTTTCAATGAACGAGCATAAGTACCACCGCCAATTGCTAACAATTCAGCTTTTTCACCAGTTTGTTCTTCATATACGCGTTGCAAAGTACGAATTAACGTATGATCTTTGTCAACGTGATGCGGGCGAGAGTTAGAATAATCCGCTACTTCAAATCCATGAGTACCAACATATTTTTTTAACTTTGCAATCGTTTCTTCAAAGTTAGTCGTAACTGGATAGCGTACATTTAATCCTAAATTACCACCGCTTTCTTGCGAGTAAGACAGGCGACCAACATTCACTGTTAACGGGCCGCTAATATCGTCTTTATAAGAAATACCTGCTTTTTCTCCAATAATATCACCTGTAAATGTTTCTGTTACAAACGATGCAAAGGAAGCCCCTTTTCCATCAAGAGAAACTTTCGTTAAGCAGTTTGCCAATAATAAACCTGCATTTTCTCCCTTTTCTGGAGTAGATCCGTGAGCTGAAATCCCTTTGATTTGCAACGTCACCGTATTTCCTTCTACAATTGCTTTACCTATTTTTTTAGCAGTTTGTAAATACTCTTCATATGCTACTGTAAGTGCATTTACATCTTCTCCTGTAATAACTGCTTCTGCAAAATCTGGAACCATATTTAAACGACGACCTGACTCAAATGAAATAAGCTTAAATGTGCCTTCTTTCTCTTCGCTACCATTTTGCACAACTTGTATGTCAGAAATTCCTTTTTCCGCATTAATAATTGGAAAATCTGCATCCGGCGCAAAACCGATTGTTGGCATTTCTTCATTTTTAAAATAATGATCTACACACTTCCAATTGCTTTCCTCATCTGTTCCTAAAATCATACGAACACGTTTTGAAAGAGGTAAGCCTAATTCTTTAACGATTTTCATCGCATAATAAGCTGCCATCGTCGGCCCTTTATCATCAATTGCACCGCGTGCAAAAATCTTCCCGTCGCGAATATCCGCACTATACGCAGGAGTTGTCCAGCCATCTCCTTCTGGTACAACATCAACGTGACAAAGAATACCTACTAATTCTTCTCCTTGTCCCATTTCAAGATGACCTGCATATCCTTCTAAATTTTTAGAAGCGAAACCTTCTGCTTCTCCTTTATGTAACATGAAAGATAAAGCTTTTTCTACACCTTCACCAAATGGTGCGCCCTCTTTCGCAGATTCTTCTTCCCATACACTTTTAATTTGTAAAAATTGTTGTGTATCACGAATTAAATCATCTTTTCGTTTTGTAACTTCTTCTGTCCAATTAATCGTTGACATCACGCATCCATCCTTCACTATATTGTCTCTTTCATCATAGCAAACGAAAATCTCTTATGCCATACATGAAAACCTAATAACGAACAATTGTAATATTTCAGATATTTCCCATTAGTTTTTCTTTTATTTTTTCAAAAAATTTTGCAGGAATTTGGCGTTTTACGTAGAAATTTATGAGTTAGTTGACTGACCAAATATACAATGTCAACTACCAATATTTTTCTATATGAATCTTTGTTAAACTTTTGTAAAATTTAAGTAGATTAAAGCATGAATTTTATCATGTAGAGTACAATGGTAGTAACGACCTTCTTTCCTGAATGGGGTCAAAAAAACTGGTAGAGGAGTGGTTTTCTCTTGAAACCTACAACTACTCGTATGCTAACACGCATTAAATCAATTTATATGTACATCAATGAAAACGGTACGGTAACAACGAAAGACCTTGTAGATGAGTTCGGGATCACACCGCGAACGATACAACGTGATCTAAATGTGTTGCAGTTTAATGAACTCGTGTATAGCCCTTGCCGCGGCAAGTGGACAACGACAGGAAAGAAAGTGAGAATGACCTCATAACAAAAAATAATTGTATGTAAATAAATACATACCCCTTTCTAACTCATTAGAAAGGGGTCTTTTCTATGCTCTGAAATTGGCGTTACTTTTCGTTATCTACTTGATACGTCTTTAATATTTCTACTTCTTCATCTGTTAATTCACGATATTGCCCAAGTTCTAACTCTTCATCTAACACTAAAGGTCCCATCTCTGTTCTCTTTAAATACACTACTTTTTTCCCTACCGCTTCAAACATACGCTTCACTTGATGGAATTTTCCTTCTGTAATAACAAGCTCAATTTCGGAAATATCATCACTTTTTAAAATTGTAAGTTCGCCTGGCTTCGTTTCATAGCCATCTTCTAAAATAACACCTTTAGCGAATTCTATTACATCCTCTTCCGTTACAACGCCTGAAATGTGTGCATAATATTTTTTCGGCACATGCTTTTTCGGAGATAATAGTTGATGCGTTAACTTCCCATCATTTGTGATTAATAAGAAACCTTCTGTATCAATATCGAGCCTTCCAACAGGGAATGGATCGAAAATCGCATCTTCTAATTCTAATAAATCTATTACTGTTTCGTGGTTATCATCTTCTGTCGCTGAAATAACACCTTGTGGTTTATGCATCATTAAATAAACAAACTCTTTATATTCCACAACTTCACCGTGAATCATAACCTCTTGCTCTTCTATATTCACATGAAACTTCGCATCTTTCACTGGCGTTCCATCAATTTTCACAACGCCGTCTTTCAGTAATTTCTTTACTTCTTTTCTACTTCCGTGTCCCATATTCGCTAATAATTTATCTAATCTCATGTTCTTCACCTTCTTTATTTATCATAGAAAAGGGGACGTATTTACGCCCCTTTTGATTTCAACTTTATTTTGAATCTACTACCAAGTTTACGCTGGATTTTCTCTAAAGCTTCTCCGCCAAATACTCTTTCTAGTACTCCTGTGCGAATCGCTAACAATCCGTAAACAAGACCACCAATACCTGCACAAATCGCAACTGTAATAAGAGCACCAATACGGCCATCAGGCGAAATCATGAAGGATAGAAGCCATTGTGATAGTTTTACAGCAATAACCATTACAAGTGTTAATACTGCAATTTGGAATGTTCTCTTATATACAACACCAAATGAATAGTGTGCGTGTTTTTTGATTTGTCTATTCGTATACCATACGGAAGCTAAGAAACCGACTGCAGTAGCTAAAATCGCCCCAACTGTACCGAAATAACGAATAAAGATTACGTTACATACAAATTTCAAAATAACACCCATCACAAGCGCAATAACCGCATGTTTCTGCTTGTTAATCCCTTGCAAGATAGCTGCTGTTACTGTGAATAAAGCGAATAACAATGCAACTGGTGCATACCACATTAATACTTGTCCACCTAGTGGATCTGAATCGTAGAAAGCAGTGTAAATTGGATATGCAAGTGTAGAAATACCGATAACTGCTGGCAATGTTAAAAACATATTCGCCTGGAATGTTTGTGTAATTTGTAATTTTAAATAACGGTATTGCTTTTCAGTAAACGATTTTGTAATCGCTGGTACGAGCGTTAAACTAAACGCTGTTGCAAGTGATACCGGAATCATAATTAATTTATGCGTCCACATCGTGAAAATACCAAGTGCTCGCTCTGCGATATCCCCTTGACCAATCGCCTGCATAATAGAGTTAAATGTCAATGTATCAATTTGTTGATATAAAGGAATTGTTAACCCAATTACGACGTAAGGAATTGCATATGCAAACAACTCTTTAAACAATTGAGCGGTACTCACCGTTGATTCTGGTACAGTTTGCTCAATTAAATATTGATCCAAATATTTTTTACGTTTTAACCAGTACCAAATTAATACGCCAAGTGCTCCAACTGCTGAAACGAACGCAGCGAATGTCGCAACCCCAACTGCCGTTGCTACTGTACCGCCAAGTACTTTAATAACGATGAAACTACCCGCTAATAAAAAGACGATACGAATAATTTGCTCAATAATTTGTGAAACCGTAGTCGGTCCCATCGATTGGTGGCCTTGGAAATAACCACGAATCAAACTTGCTGCCGGCACAACAATAAGCGCAAAACTTACGAGGCGAATAATCGTCGTAACTTCTTCTATCTTATTTTGTAAACTTTGTTTACCAAGCATTGCTTCTGCAAATAATGGTGCGGTCATGTACAGTACTAAGAAGGAAAGAACTCCTGTTACTATCATCATAACCATTCCCGAGCGGAACATTCTCCGGCTCGTTTTATAATCTCCGAGTGCATTATATTTGGAAACAAACTTCGAAACAGCAAGCGGCACCCCTGCCGTTGCGATACTTAAAAATATCGTATATGGAATGTATCCATATGTATAGAGCGTTCCGCCTTCTGTGCCTACTAATGCATGAAACGGAAAGACGTAAATCATGCCTAAGAACTTTACTAAAAATGTCCCTAACGTCACAATAAGCGTTCCGCGCAGAAATTTTGAATCGGACATACAAAAATCCTCCTACATCTACATAAAGTGAAACTATAATCAGTGGGAGACTCTCCTCCTACTAACCATTCGAGCATTTACAGGCCGCTTTAACTCCCCTTTACTTCTCTTAAATCTTAAGGTAGTAGTCTTATTGCCCATAAATAGCAGGATAATGCTGAACTCTAACTTTTGTATTGTACCACAATTCTCCTCTTAAGCAGTAGTTCACTCTATTTTTCTTTTAAGGGAAAACATGCTATTCTTTTAGGCAGGAAATGTAGAAAATGAGGTCGATATATTATGCATTATGATGTTATTGTCATCGGCGGCGGTCCTTCAGGGCTAATGGCTGCAATCGGTGCTGCTGAAGAAGGCGCAAGCGTCTTACTTCTTGATAAAGGAAATAAACTAGGACGTAAACTTGCGATTTCTGGTGGTGGTCGTTGTAACGTAACGAACCGTCTACCACTTGATGAAATCGTTAAACATATACCTGGAAATGGTCGCTTCTTATACAGTGCTTTTTCTATTTTCAGTAATGAAGATATTATTACATTCTTCGAAAATCTCGGTGTAAAACTGAAAGAAGAGGATCATGGCCGCATGTTCCCAGTATCAAATAAAGCGCAATCTGTTGTAGATGCACTGTTAACACGATTAAAAGACTTAGGTGTGAAAATACGTACGAATACGCCTGTTGAAACGATTGAATATGAAAACGGTCAAACGAAGGCTGTTATTCTGCAAACAGGTGAAGTGTTAGAAACGAATCACGTCGTTATCGCTGTTGGGGGAAAATCTGTTCCTCAAACTGGTTCTACTGGAGACGGATACGCTTGGGCTGAAAAAGCTGGGCATACAATTACAGAACTTTTCCCAACAGAAGTACCAATTCTTTCAAACGAACCGTTTATTCGTGACCGCACATTACAAGGTCTTGCTTTACGAGATGTAAACTTAAGTGTATTAAACCCGAAAGGAAAAGTTATCATTTCTCATAAAATGGACATGCTCTTCACTCACTTCGGCCTATCTGGTCCTGCTGCTCTTCGCTGTAGCCAATTCGTTGTGAAAGCGATGAAAAAGTTTAAAACGAACACAGTGCACATGAGTATCGATGCATTGCCAGAAGAAAATAGTGAGCAACTGTTCCAGCGCATGCTGAAACAAATGAAAGAAGATCCGAAAAAAGGAATTAAAAACGTTTTAAAAGGCTATGTTCCTGAACGTTACTTCCTATTCTTATTAGAAAAAAATGAAATTGACGGTAGCGAACAAGCTGGACAAGTTTCTCATGAGAAGATTCGCGCACTTGTGAAAGACTTTAAAGAATTTACCGTCCATGTAAATGGTACGCAGTCAATTGAAAAAGCATTCGTTACTGGCGGAGGGGTATCCGTTAAAGAAATTAACCCGAAAGAAATGGCTTCGAAATTCACGAATGGTTTATACTTCTGCGGAGAAGTTCTTGATATTCACGGTTATACTGGCGGCTATAACATTACATCTGCCCTTGTTACTGGTCGAATTGCCGGAACAACAGCAGGACAAAATGCGAAAATGCAATACTAAAAAAAGAAACAGGGACTCCTGTTTCTTTTTTTATAGGCGCATGAAATTATATCGGCGATACTTTAAATATATCGACCGTTTCTTCAAAAATATCCCTTCCTCCTAACTTCCCATTGCTTTTTTGTTGCTTTATATACCTTAGTACCTTTATATTTTATATTGTTGAATATTCGAAAAAGGGTAAGGGGAAAACAAATGAGAAAAAAAGTCATGATGTCTTTAATGCTAATGACGTTTCTTTCTGCGGTAGAAGGAACGATTGTTAGTACAGCGATCCCTCGTATAACGAGTGATTTGTCAGGTGTCGAACTTGTTAGTTGGGTATATGCAATCTATATGCTTGCAACAGCTGTTTCGACTCCAATATACGGAAAGCTAGCTGATTTATTCGGCCGTAAAAAAGTTCTGCTCATCGGAGCAACAATCTTCTTAATCGGTTCTGCACTTTGCGGAGTCGTTACATCAATGGAACAATTAATCTTCTTCCGTGCTCTTCAAGGTATAGGGGCTGGTGCTGTTATGCCGATCACAATGACGATTATTGGAGACCTATATAGCGAAGCTAAAGACCGCGCGAAAGCACAAGGCTGGATGAGTGCCGTTTGGGGTGTATCTGGTGTTATTGGGCCGTTAGTAGGTGGATTTTTAGTTGATTCTCTTTCTTGGCGCTATATTTTCTTCTTAAACGTTCCTTTTGGAATTATCGCTTGCTTAATGTTTGCCACTTCTTATAAGGAATCTGTTAAGTCCGCCGCTAAGCAACATATCGACTATCTTGGTGCGACAGTTTTCTCATTAAGTACAATCGCTCTGCTATACGCATTATTAACAGGTAGCAGTAAGCAAAACTGGGGAGACATTTCAATTATCGGCCTATTAATCTTTGCCGCTGTTTCATTCATTATTTTCTTATACATCGAGAAAAAATCTCCGGAACCATTAATTCCGCTAGCACTTTTCTCTAACCGTACATTATCTACAATAAACATACTAACACTTATTGCTGGCGCAATGATTATTAGTATTACAGTGTACCTTCCAATTTGGAGCCAAGGTGTTTTAGGAAAAAATGCGACAGAGGCTGGACTCATTTTAATGCCGATTCCTGTTATGTGGACATTCGGTGCGATGTTCTCCGGTAACTTAGTTGGCAAGTTACAAACGAAACAAATTATTTTACTTGGAGCTAGCATTTTATCCGTTGCTACTTTCTTATTATTTACATTATCAACAGATTCACCATCATTCCTTATTTATGTTGCAGTCGGATTATTCGGCTTAGGAATGGGGCTTGTTACACCAATTTACATGGTAACAATTCAAGCAGCTGTACCGGCTCATACGCGCGGAACGGCAGTTGGTTTAAACACATTTATTAATACATTTAGTCAAACACTAGGAGCTGCAATCTTCGGAACGATCTTCAATACGATGATTCATGCACGTGGCATTAAAAACCTTGATCTTGTTTCTTCTGGCGGACATGGAGGAGCTACAGCAAACGTAGCAACCGAGTCTCAAGAAGCATTAGCATCAAGTGTACACGTCATTTATATGAGCACTTTCGTATTAGCGGTATTCACATTAATTATCGCTTGGATCCTATTAAAGCCAGCTAAACAAACAAGTGAACAATAAAAAGAGGATGACCATTTTGGTCATCCTCTTTGCATAAAATCTACTCTTCATTCTCCACAATATGTTGCAGCATGGACAATTTATTATCCCAAAAACGTTCATAATACGAGAGCCACTGTTGTAATTCCTCTAATGGTTCTGGATGCAAACGGTATATCTTTTCTCTCCCGCTCTTTCTCCCACTCACTAAATTCGCTTCTGAAAGAATATGAAGATGCTTTACAACTGCAGTACGGCTCATCGGAAAATGATCCGTTATTTTTGAAATTGGTAACTCTTTATCACTTAATAACCGCAACACTTCTCGGCGGGTTGGATCAGCAATTGCTTGAAATACGTCATATTTCGCTGCTGACGAGGCCATTTAACCTTCGACAACCTTTTTCAGTTTTTCATTTACAATCGCTACCCAGCCACCATTCATTCTATCGCGAATAATAGAGCTCTTCGCATTTGCTTTCGGAAGAATTTCATCAGGATGTTTCCAGCCGCCGTGAATTAACGTGAATTCTGTTTTATCTCCTAAGTCTTTCAAAATGAATGAAACAATCCAACCATCTGTATCCCATGAGAAAGATAAATGATTTGGTTCATCAATCTCTAACACCTTACATGGTGATGGTCCAAAAGGTGATTGCACATGAAACTCATGTCCTACCTCTAATTCGAAATCATTTGGCATAAACCATGACGCAATTCCTTCTGCAGTTGATACTACATTCCATACTTTTTGAATAGGCGCGTCAAAAACGATTGTTTGTTTAATATCATTTAATGTATTTTGTTGTTCCATTTTATATCTCCTTTATTCGGCATCAAAATATAACACCTTTTGGTTTCACATTAACAATATAACACCTTTTGGTTTTATGTCAAGAAAGGCTCTTTTTCACTGTTGAGAAATTCTCAACATTTTTTCAACAGGACAAACACCCTCTCAGCATTCCTTCATAATATACTCACAAAGGCAATGAAAAATAGAAAATCCCCTCAATATGAAACTCTATCACTCCTATTGAGAGAAGCGCCTAACTTATCTCATCTGTACTTCGTCTCTCCTCCTTCCCTCGGGGACAATACGCGAGATATGTAAAGATCAGAAGGAGTATGCCCGCCATTTGGGTAGGTAGTTATTTCTCTTCTCCTCAACATTTCCTTAGGAGCGAAATGACTACCGACCCACTTTTTTTAACAAAAATAAAAAGGAGATGAAAGCTATGTTCTATTGCATTAACTGTTCTGAAATTCACCATGAAAAACATCCAAATGATAAAGTATTCAAAAATGGTTTTTATATTGATCCATTTTTAGGTGATCGTTATCACCTCGGTATGTGCACTGATGCTCAGGAGCATGAAACAGGAGAAGTTTTTTTAACGAAAAAGAAAATCGGCGCAACACAATCTATTATGAATATTTTACCGACACATGTTGTCCCAACATAAAGCATAAAAAAGAGCTGGCTCCCCAGCTCTTTTTTATGCTTTATAAACAATCATCGCTGAAAAACAATAAATTTGATTTTCATCATCGTTAATTGAAACACCAACTTGATACTTTATATCTACAAAATTTCCATCATCAATTTTTTTCAAAAATACATTTACAGATTCTTCTAAGTCTTTTTCATGACTTTCATCAAACACTTTCACACGAATCATGTTAACACCATCCTAGATCGCAGCCCTCCGCCGCTTGTTTATTGCCACGGTGCGTATCTATGATGCGATAAAACTTTCCATCTTCATATATATATCCGTCTTCTAACACATATTGTTTATCTTCAGTATAGACATAAAACTTACCTATCATAAACTTACTCGTATATAATTCCAAATAATCTTGCCTAAATTTAGCTACAACTTTATTTGTAATATCAATTCTAATTGTGCGCCCCACCTTCTCTCCCTCCCTTGCAAAGAACGGATTTAGGTATATTGTATTAGCGATTTTATATTTTATGCTTAAAAATAAGTGGATATGCCTTCTTTCTGCGCCTGTACTATTTTTCTAAAAAAATCCCCCCTATTTATTCAACGTTATAAGAGCAAAAAAACAAATAAAAAAACGACTTTTATATATTGACTACAGCATATCAGATGTGATATTATATAAAATTTGACATTTTTATCCTAGTATGTTATCATTAAAAGTGGTTACCACATATGGAGGTGGATGATTTGTTTCAAATTGGTGATAAAATCGTTTATCCAATGCACGGTGCAGGAATCATCGAAGCAATTGAAGAGAAAGAAATATTAGGCACTACGCGTCAATATTGTGTTATACGCATCATTAGTAAAGATATGCAAGTAATGCTTCCGATGAATCAACTACAAAAATCAGGTATACGTTATATCGTCGATAAAGGTACGTTAGATGGTATACTTCTTGAATTTCATCATGGGGAATCAGACCCATCACTCTCTTGGAAACAAAGATATACAATGAATATGGAAAAAATGAAGAACGGCAATCTTCAAGATAGTGCAGAAGTTGTTCGTGATTTACTTCGTCGCAATAAAGAAAGAGCATTAAATGCGAGCGAAAAACAAATGCTAGATAATGCGCGTAAAATGGTTATTAGTGAAGTTGCGCTCGTACAGAATGTTTCAGAACATCAAGCAACAGAATTTCTTCAAGATACAATCAATCATTAATTTTAAAAATAGCCAACCGCTATTTTTTTTGCGTAACAAAGACCAAAGAGATAAATCTCTTTGGCCTTTTTTCTATTGAAAAACTAGACAGTTTCTTTAATAGATACTTATAGTTGAATCTCTCTTCCGATTTCTCACGGCTATGCCCTATCAATATATTTTCACATTATCCACATCCATCGTTCATTCTCTCTACTAAAAATCATACAAATTCCTTTTTTAAGGCGCTACTCTAAATCATTTAAATGAGCTTTCATTTTCTCTTTCGCTCGTGCGCAAACCTTTTCTGCAGTCGCACCAGAAACATTTTTTTCTCGCTCTACTTTTTTTATTTTTATTTGATCCAAATAATCTTCTAAAGTGAGTGTAATACGATCGTTCGGCGGATTATGTGCCCCTTGAAATGTAAGAAATTGTATCGTAACTGCAAATTTAGGAATAAACTCATCTTTCTTCCCTATGCGCTTTATGTTTGTAACGGATTCACATTCATGTTGATCTTCTGTCACTTGCCTTATAACCGAGTAATATCGATTCAGTAACGCACTTTCTAAAAGCTGTTCCGTCGATTCTTTTGCCAAAGAATTGCTTGGAGAAAAGAAAAAAACAGAACATATCATTGAAATCATTACACATATCTTTTTCATAACTTCCTCCTTTTCCTATAAGATAGTGTTCTCCAAAATTCCATAAAAAAACGACTTTCCCTATTTAGGAAAGTCGTTTTTTATAGCGCAAATCCAATATTAACCACCACTCACTGGTGGTATTAGTGCAACTACATCACCAGATTGTATCGTATCATCTTCATTTGCATACTCTTCATTAATCGCAACCATAATTGGCGCTGACACTGCTACATTATATTCTTTCGCAACAATATCTTTTAACTCTGCAACCGTAATATTTTCTTTCTCTATTTGTAATTCACTCGTTCCTGCTTCTTCTTGCAAGTTCGCAAATAACAATACTCGAATCATATTTATAACTCCTTCCCAGGCTCTCCTGCTGGATATGGTGTTTTTTCTAATTGATCACCAATCCATGAGTCACCATCTTCCCAAAACTCCTTTTTCCAAATCGGAACAATTTGCTTAATACGCTCCATAATATATTCATTCGCTTCATAAGCCTCTTTGCGATGAGGCGTTGATACAGCAACAACAACCGCTATATCAGAAATTTGCAGCGTGCCGATGCGATGCGTAATCGCAACATGTGTACCGGGCCACTTCTCCTTCACTTCTAACCCAATTTTCTGTAGCATCTTTTCTGCCATCGTCTTATAAGCTACATACTCTAAGTATAGTGTACGACGCCCTTTCGTAAACTCCCTAACTGTTCCGATAAATGTTGTGACAGCACCACATTCACGGCGAACTACTTTCTTTGCCACCTCTTCAATCGAGATTTCTGTATCAATTACTTCATAATACGTATTTATCATTTTGCACCCCTAACCGTTTGTAAGAACCAGTCTATATACAATTTTTCTTCTGTTATATGAAATACTTTATATTCTTCTCGTACATTTGATGGAGCATCATACCACGTAATAACCGCCGCTATATTTTCTACTTTATGTAAAAGTTCAGCGTCTTCCGCAGAACGAAGTAACGCTACTTTCGGATAGTTCTCTTTTTTATAGCCTTCTATTAAAATCGTATCCACTTCAAAAAATTCGTACAAGCGGATAATTTCTTGCAAGGACCATTCATCTCGCAAAGAGGACAGAGATAGTAATCCAGCGCCTTCTACACTACTTACTACAGCACCAGCTTTTCGGTGTCTTTCACTATCTTTTTGTGCTACTTCAGGAAAGCCCCCGTGACCATGATGTTTAATTGTAGCAACCTTCATTTCTCTTTCAGCTAATGCATGTATCATTTTCTCTACAAGTGTTGTTTTCCCGCTATTTTGATACCCTACTATTTGTAAGATTGAAGAGGCTTTGCCCACGGCCAATCACTTCCCTCAGAGCATTCTAACAATAATACAGATACTTTCATTCCTGCTTCAAACCCTCTCGTCCCTCCAGGCAGCACAATAAAAGCATTTGCATCCGCAAGTGAAGAGACCGCACTCGATTTATCTAAACCAACTGGCGCCGCTTGTAGTGCCCCATTAACAATGCTCGCTTTCGCTCTTACAAAACGAGTAAACGGATTTGGTTTCGGAAAATCTTTTTGCAAAATAGCATCAGCTCTATATGCGTGAGGATCCTTCGCATGCAAATACGTTTTTATAATTGGATGCACTAATAATTCGAAACCTACATAACAAGCTGACGGATTACCTGATAAACCGAAGAGTAGCTTTCCATCAACTTCAGCTACTGTCGTTACACTCCCCGGCCTCATCGCTATTTTATTAAAGAGTACATTCGCCTGTAACCTTTCATAAATAGCTGGTAAATAGTCGTAATCCCCTACTGAAACACCGCCCGTTGTAATTAAAATATCAACCTCATCCATCGCTGATTTAACGGCTGTAAAACATGTGTCTAACTCATCGGCAAGTTGTCCATAGTAACGAACTTTTCCGCCAGCTTTCATAATTTGAGCGGCAATCATATAAGAGTTACTATTTCTAATTTTCCCTGGCTCTAACGCCTCATGCACTTCTAATAATTCGCTGCCTGTCGTTACAATACCGACAACCGGCTGTTTTACAACTTTCACAGTGCTATATCCAAACGTCGCTAATAATGCGGCAACACCCGGATTAATTACAACACCTTTCTTAACAAGGACTTGATTTTGTTTTATATCTTCTCCTTTAAATGACACATTGTCACCGTTTTGGAAAGGACGTTTTAACTTCATATATGTACTTTCGTTCCTCTCGAATCCTTCCGTCAGTTCTAGCATTACGACTGCATTGCAATCTTCTGGAATAGCTGCTCCTGTCATAATACGAACCGCCTGAAAAGCCCCTACTTCTTCTGTAAAAACAGATCCTGCTCCGATTTCTCCTATTACTTCAAATTCAACCGGCTGCTCTTGACTCGCTTCCTTCGTATCTTCTGCTCGAATTGCGAAACCATCGTAAGGAGAACGATCAAAGTGAGGAACGTCGTGATCTGAGACAACATCCTCTCCAAGAATCCTCCCGTAACTTTCTGTAATAGAAACTTCTTCTACTTCACCATGCTTAGCGTATTTCATAACCCGCTCTACTGCCTCAGCAACTTGAATCGGGATTCGTTTTTCTACCATTGTTTCTCACCTCATATTTGCAAAATATCTAATCTCGATTACACTTTATATATTAAATCGCAATTACTTCAAGGAGGAATTCCATGTCTTCATTCACACATTTCAACGACCAAGGACGCGCTAAAATGGTTGATATAAGTGATAAAAAAATAACCGTTCGAACAGCAATAGCATGCTCTAGCATTCTCGTTACGAAAGAGATTTTTGATAAAATCTCTCACAATGAAATTGGTAAAGGTGACGTATTAGCCGTCGCACAAATCGCAGGTATTATGGCTGCAAAACGTACTTCTGATATTATCCCAATGTGCCATCCTTTATTATTAAAAGGTGTTGACGTCTCTTTCGATTGGAAACAGTCAGAAGAACAATATCGACTACTTATTGAAGTAAAAGTTAAAACAGAAGGTAGTACCGGCGTTGAGATGGAAGCTTTAACAGCCGCTTCCGCTACCGCTCTTACTGTATATGACATGTGTAAAGCCGTTGATAAGGGTATGATTATTGGCGAAACGTACTTACTTGAAAAAACGGGCGGAAAAAATGGAGATTATATTAGAAATTCTTAATCCTACCTTTTCCATTTGAACCTAAAGGATCTCCCTTTAGGTTCAACCTATATATCTTGTATATAGTCGTTTCGCAACATTCATATCATTCGTACCATGAATAAACGCCCTGCCATCTGTAAATAAAACAAAACGATATTCTTCCACTGGAAATGATAATAAATATGGCGTTGCTTTTACATCCACACTTTTTTGTAAGCGCTTTTTAATTTCTTCTAAATTAAAACCCTGACGCACACCTGGACGGATTTGAACTGTATTTCGCCCACATAATACTTCTGTTTTCGTTTGTGCTTCAAATGTTAAACTCGGATATGTACGTAGCTTTCCACAAGATAAACATGTATCCTTTTTCTGCCTATTCACTTTAAATGCCATCTGTTGATTATTCCAAAGATCAAATGATAGCATCGTTTCACGAAGTGCCTCAAAATCTTCTACTAATATTTTCAAGGCTTCCGTTATTTGATGTGCAACTACTAATTGCACTGCTGGCTGTATAATACCGGCCGTATCACATGTCGCTCCGCTCGCTGGATGTTCCATTAAACATCGAAAACACGGCGTTTTTCCTGGCAAGATGGTATAAGTTACTCCGTAACTTCCAACACATCCTCCGTATATCCACGGAACGTTATACATCTGAGATATATCATTAATAAGCAGGCGCGTTTCAAAATTATCTGTCGCATCTAATATTAAATCTACCCCTTTAATTAACTCTTCCATTTCTTGCACCGTTACATCAGTCACAACCGGTACAATTTCTACTTCGGAATTAATAGCTTTTAAATGTTCTGCTGCCGCTATCGCTTTCGGCTTATAATGCTTTGCATCTTCTTCTGTATATAATTGTTGCCTTTGTAAATTACTCCATTCTACATAATCACGATCAGCAATTGTTATTTTTCCAACACCTGCTCTAACAATTGCTTCTGCATTCGCTGCTCCAAGCGCACCAGCACCGATGACGAGCACATGCTTCCTTCTTATTTTCCGTTGTCCTTTTTCCCCAACACCTGAAAATAACATTTGTCTTGAATATCGCTCTTGCATACGACATCCCCCTTTCTTATCCTCCTATATAAGACATTTCAATTTTCGGACGATTTTTCGCACTTTCTTCTGTCCGTTCATCTGAATATCGATCTTTTCTATTCTCCCATACATATTGTATAGCTTTTAATAACTCATTATCTGAAAGGTTTTCCCTCAGAAGTTTCCTTAAATCCATTCCTTCTGTCGCAAACAAGCAAGTATAAAATTTTCCATCTGCTGAAATTCTTGCTCTCGTACAAGAAGAACAAAATGACTCAGAAACAGAGGTAATAAAACCAACCTCTACATTCGTTCCAACGTATCGATACCGCTTCGCAACCTCCCCAAAATAATGATCTTCAGCTGGCTCAATTGGATACACCCCATGAATCATATCAATTAATTCTCGTTTCGTAATAACTTGATCAAAATTCCATCCATTCGTACTACCAACATCCATAAACTCAATAAATCTAAGTGAAATTCCTTGTTCTTTAAAATACGCAGCAACCGGAAGTACTTGATGATCGTTCATTCCTTTTTTCACGACCATATTTACTTTCACTTCAAGGCCTGCTTCTTTCGCTGCCATAATTCCTTTTAACACTGGCTTCGTATTCATATTCCGGCCATTAATTGCGCGGAACACATTATCATCTATCGCATCCAAACTAACATTTACTCGGTGTAACCCAGCTTCTTTTAACGCCTTCGCTTGCTTCGTTAAATGAATCGCATTTGTCGTTAATCCTAGATCTACTAAACCGTCAATTTTCACGAGACGTTCGATAAGTTTTGTTAAGTCCTTACGGAGCAATGGCTCACCGCCAGTAAGTCTAATTTTCCGTACACCGATGCTAACAAATACTTTTGCTAATCGCTCGATTTCATCAAATGTCAGTAAAAACTCATCTTTCAAAAAAGCATAATCAGGACCAAACACTTCCGCTGGCATACAATACGTACACCGTAAATTACAACGATCAATGACAGAGATGCGCAAATCTTGAAGTGGGCGTTCGAAAAAATCTTTAACCTTCTCCTGCATCGCCACTCTCCCTTTCTGCCAAATTTATCCCTCTCTTCATTCTATTATAATATATTTTTGAAACGTGATGTTTTTGCTCAAACAAATAAAAAACCTTGAAACGTAAAAGTTCCAAGGTTTTTCGCTGATTAACTTAATCTAATAATAGTCAGAGTAGCCCCTGGCGTTGTCGTAGATAATGTAACCCCAAGCAATCCAGATAAGTGCAAGCTAACAGCGGCTCCAGCAGGCAAGTTAGTAATAATTGTCGCATTTAATGAACTCACGCCAACTAAAGGAGCATTTATCATTCCAGCGAGCGGGTTTCCATTTATAGTGTTTCCAATACTTCTTTTAAATAAAAACTCCCCTAATTTCTTAGGGGAGTCCAGCTGTTGAATCCATATTATCTGTATTAGGGACACTTTGTACTATATTTGATACATTTGCACCTTGCCCCGTATTTGCTCCTGTTAGATTACTAGCAGGAGTACCTCGTGTATAGGTTGTCGTCACCGAATCTCCCGGTTGTAAACAAAGCTTCGTCTCCGTCCCTATTACTGTAACAACATCAATCCAAGTGCAACCCGTTGAACCACTATACGATTTCGATGCAGTAAACGATGTATCACTCAAATTATCACCGGTAAATATATTCCCAGTATTATTAACAATAATAAACTCTTTAATACGTGCAGGCATACTTACACTCTACCTTTCCTTTATGCACCTAATGTACGTGTACTCGTCGCTAATGGCGGAAGAAACACTGATGTTCTAATCACAGCTTCTGGCTGTCGTTTCCCATTTAAAAAAACAGCCGCACTCGATCCTCCAGCACCAGCATATATTTTTGCCACAGCTAAAGGTGAGATATCATAACAGTCACCGACATTAACAGCTCCTGTATTATTTATAATTTTTACTTTACGCATGTTAATCCCCATTTACCTACCCCCCTTTTATACACTGTATGCAAAAGAAAAAAACTTGAAACAGACTCGTTTCAAGTTTTTAACAATTAACTATTTCGTTTCACCTTCATATTGAAGCATACCGCCAACCATATTCACTGTTTTAAATCCTTGCTCATTTAAATAATGGCATACATTTTCACTACGCATTCCTGAACGGCAAATAAAGATATATTCATTCTCTTTCTCAAAGAAATCTACTTTATTTGGAATATCGCCCATTTTAATATGTACAGCTTCCGGAATTTTCCCTGCCGCTACTTCTTCATCTTCCCTTACATCTACTAAAAATAATGTTTCTCCATTTTCTAAACGCTCTTGCACTTCTTCTGTAGTAATTGTTTTTACTTCTGTCATATGTAGTTCCTCCTTATATACAATAAAACCTTCAGTTTCTTCTTTAAACAATCATTTCTCATCAATTTTAGCACGCGAAGGAAGGAACGCAAAGAATGGAACATGTATTTCTCAATTTTCCCGCAAAACTTATTCTTTACAAACATAACTAGCGCATTGTATCCTCAATATACTTGTTTGATGAAAGGAGCCAGTTAAAATGACACTTTTTCTTTTCATTATGGGCATCATTTTTTTAATTGTTGCAGTTATTGCTCTTAGTATGAAAAATAATAAAAAGATAAAATCCCCTCAAGAAATGTCATTCTTATTTCTATTACTTAGTATAGCTTTCTTCGGTTTATCAATCGCTTCATATATTTTCCGTCTGCAAATCATGTAAAAAAAGGTGCCTACTATAAATCATGCACCTTTCCACATTAATTATTTCCTACACAAAACTAGATACTTTCCGGTTTAAAAACTCATAAACTTTCTTTTCAAATAAATGAACATCTAACGCTCCTGCCATATGCCCATTTATACTTTCTATCTCATATACTTCTGCATACTTCCCTTGCTTTTGCAAAATGTCTACCATTTTATAATTGTAACGAGGCGGCTGAAGTAAATCTTGTTTGCATGGAATCATGAGTACATTCGCTTCAATCTTAGAAAGAGCCTCTTCTAAGGAAGAAAATCCATGTGCAATATCATGTAATAAGACCGCTTTTGTAGTGTACATCCATGAATTTGCATCTACTAAATCTATACTTTTACATGTCACTTTATTTATTTCTTTCTCAAATGATGTTAATGCAGAAAATTGCTGATAAGGTGCCATTTCTATACTGTTCCGCGGGAATGCCGTTTCATAAAAATGTTCATCAAATGCGTTCATAAACATCATTTTATTCGCCAAATGAAGCCCCTTCGTTGGTTGTTCCTCTCCGTACTTTCCACCTTTCCAATTTGGATCAAGCTGAATTGCTTCGATCGCATTTTGCGCTACATTTCCCGACGTTATAATTGGGTTTTGCGGATTCGTAATAACTCCAATCATTCGTTCTACCATATGAGGATAGTGGACAGCCCATTGCTGCGCAATCATCCCACCTGCCGACGGTCCCATTACAGCATGCAATCTAGCAATCCCCATATCTTTTATTAACTCATATTGCATACGTGCTACATCTAAAAATGTGAAAACTGGAAAATCCATCGCATACTCAAAACCAGTCATCGGATTTATCGATTTTGGTCCCGTTGTAATCACGTAGGGGTTCTTCACCTGTACATTACAAAGGTTATCAGTACATATAACGAAATATTTATTTGTATCAATTGCTTTCCCAGGTCCAATTAATCCATCCCACCAACCAGCTTCCTCATCATGCTCTGTATACTTTCCTGCCGCATGACTTGTTGCACTAAAATAGTGACAAACCAAAATCGCATTTGATTTTTCTCTATTTAAAGCACCATACGTCTCATACCCCATTTGAACAGGAATCTCCCTACCATTTTCAAACACAAACTCTTTTAAAACAAACTTCTCCTTTTTTACAATTTGCACAGACTCGCCTTCTTCCCGTCATATTATGAACTGCTTACTAAAGGATTTTTTCTATGCAAACCAATCTCCTCCTTCTTTTCATAAATAAATGAATAATATACAAAATTAGCCACAAAATAGCACTATATTACACAATCAAAGAGGGCATACATATGATTTGGAATTGGTTACGTAAGAAAAAAAACTCAAATACAGCAGAAGCAAAAGAGACAAACGACTCGGAACAACAGTATAACGATCAAGAGAACAATAACAAAAAGAAAACTAGAAGCATGAAACATAACCAAGATAAGAATAGCCAGCAAAAAAATGGAGAACAAACTGAGGATTCTTCACAAGACAAACAGCAGCAATCTACACAAGAGGATTCTTCTCAAAGCAAACAACAACAGTCTACACAAGAAGATTCTTCTCAAAACAAACAGCAACAGTCTACACAAGAGGATTCTTCTCAAAACAAGCAGCAACAGGCTTCACAAGAGGATTCTTCTCAAAACAAGCAGCAACAGGCTTCACAAGAGGATTCTTCTCAAAACAAGCAGCAACAGGCTTCACAAGAGGATTCTTCTCAAGACAAACAGCAGCAATCTACACAAGAAGATTCTTCTCAAAACAAACAGCAACCGGCTGCACAAAAGAATCCTTCTCAAGACAAACAGCAACCGACTGCACAAAAGAATCCTTCTCAAGACAAACAGCAACCAGCTGCACAAAAGAATCCTTCTCAAGACAAACAGCAACCGGCTGCACAAAAGAATCCTTCTCAAAGCGCTGGAAGTAACAGCATTTATGACTTTAGCAAACCAGAAAAGGACCATATTCATTCTCTACAAGACTTAATAGCAAAACTAAAAATGTCTAGTGACTTTGTTAATTATCATACATCTGATGATGAAACGATGCCTTATTGGATTTCTTACTACCGTCCTTCACTTGATGGAGAAAAGCTTCAAAAGTATTTAATGCCTACACTTTTAGAACGCTCTTGTTCTTCTCTTGAGGAGCTAAAAGAACATATGCCAATGAGCGGTATTACAATTACGAACGACTTACAAAAAATTGAGGACATGGTTTTAAAAGGACATGCAATTATTCAATTGAACCAGCAAGATCAAAAGTGTATGCTTGCAAACATTGCAATTGATACTTACCGGGCACCAAGCCCTCCATTAAATGAATCAACAGTTATCGGTCCACAAGAAGGTTTTGTAGAAGCTATTGATACAAATATTAATTTAGTCCGTAAACGCCTTCCAGTATTAGAACTGCAAACAAAAGAAATGATAATTGGCTCCTTTTCGAAAACAAAGGTTGTAATAATGTATTTAGACAACCTTGCAGAAAAGGATAATGTGGATTTTCTCGAAGAATCATTGCGAGCTCTTGAATACGATCAAATTAATGATAGTGCTTATCTTCAAGAGTTAATGGGCGAAAAATCAATTTTTCCATTATATATCAATACAGAACGAACTGATAGAGTGACAAAGGCACTTATTGATGGCAAAATTGCAATTTTTGTTGACGGTTCACCAAACGTTCTACTAACTCCTGTATCATATTTCGATTTCTTTATTTCACCAGAAGACTATAACGTCTCTTGGCTGTACGCTACATTTTCAAGGATTTTACGACTTATCGCGGTTCTTTTCTCAATTTGTGCAGCCCCATTATATGTTGCCGTTTTAAGTTATCATTACGAACTCATTCCAAGCGATTTGCTTGAAACATTGATTTTATCAAGAGCACAAGTACCATTCCCACCTTTAATCGAAGCACTCTTTTTGGAATTAGTTATTGATTTATTAAGAGAAGCTGGGGCTAGGTTACCGATGAAAGTAGGACAAACACTCGGTATTGTAGGTGGTATCGTAATTGGACAAGCATCTGTTCAAGCTGGGTTAACGAGTAACATTTTATTAATTATCGTTGCCTTATCAGCGTTAGCTTCCTTTATTACACCCATTTATAAAATGGGTAACGCCGTTCGTTTACTACGTTTCCCATTTCTCGCATTTGCAGAAATAGGTGGTCTATTTGGTATTTCTCTTGGATTTATCTTTTTATTTACCCATCTTTTTAGACTAACTTCTTTACGTAAGCCGTACGCACTGTTTTATCCAACACGCCAACAATCAGCAAAGGACTCTTGGATTCGTTTTCCATTAACGATGATTGATACGAGGGATGTACAAGCTAGACCACAGCATGTTAAGAAATCAGCAAACGGAATTTCAACAAAACATACATCTGATTTTGATGATTAAGAAATGAGGTGCATCGATGAGTAAAATTAAAGCAGAACACCAAATATCACCTATCTTCGTCTTCTTCTTAATTCACGGTGCACAATTTGGTGCTGGTGTTCTCGGATTTGCCCGCATTATTGCGAAAGCAGCTGGATACGATGGCTGGATAGGTGTCCTTCTCACAGGAATCATCATTCATATTCTCCTATGGATGATGTATTCCTCACTAAAAGGTATAGATGGCAATTTAATTGATTTGCATAAACAAACATTCGGAAAGTGGCTTGGGAATGGGATTAACATTATCTTTATGGTGTATTTTTTAATGGTCAGTATTTCTGTCGTTCGAACATATGTAGAAATTATTCAAGTATGGATGTTTCCTTCTGCTTCGATTTGGATGCTAACAACTTTTCTATGCTTAGTCGGTTATTATATTATCTCATCTGGTTTTCGTGTTATTACTGGTATCTGTGTCATTTCTATCGGCGGGACACTCGGATATCTTTTCATTAGCCTTTTTATCTTAAAATACACTCACTGGTCTAATTTACTCCCTGTATTTTCACATTCATTTTCAGACATTTTAAAAGCATCTCAATTATCAATCTATACTATGAGCGGATTTGAAATTTTTCTTATGATTTATCCATTTGTAAAAGAGTCTAAGAAATCTCATAAATTTGCACAATACGGTGCGCTATTCTCTAATCTTTTATATTTATTTAGCACCCTCTTAGCTTTTACATTCTTTAGCGAAAAACAATTATCCAAAACAATTTGGGCCCAGCTCTCTATGACTCAGGTTATCCAACTTCCTTTCATAGAAAGGCTAGAGTACATTGCAATCTCAGCTTATGCTCTCGTTATTGTTACGAGCTTCATTCTTCCTTTATGGGCAGCGACAAGAGGAACACACGAAATATTTCGTGTAAAACAAAGAGGTGTTTTAATTACTTTTTTGCTCATTACCCTCATTGTTTCACAACTTTTAACAAACAGACATGATATTAATGACTTTATTAGCAATGCGTCAAGAATTAGTTTTTGGCTTATTTACATATACATCCCAATTCTATTTATTATTGTGTGGGTGAAAAGAAAATGGAAAAAATCAAAAGAAAATTAATGCTTCTTTCTTGTATCAGCATCCTTAGTCTAACTGGTTGCTTACAAAAAAATATTATCGATGATGTCAATCTCATTCAAGGGGCTGTTTTTGATACAGCAAAAGATAATAAAGTAAAAGTCACATTCGTTTGTCCTATACAGAAAAAAGGTAATAAAGTTCAAGTCTTTGAAGGAGTAGGAAACGCAGTAAAACAAGTAAAAGCGGATATATCTTTAGAATCCTCTCAGCCGTTTGCAAGTGGACAAATGCGTTTTGCTTTATTTACTACAAAAATCGCCAAAAAAGGGTTGTCAACTTCCTTTGACACGTTAATTCGTGATGTGAATATCGGGAACTCTATTTATGTCGGTTTATTAGAGGGAACAGGACTAGACTTACTAAAAGGTAAATATACAACATCATCTAACGTTGCAATTTATATAAAGAAAATGTTAGACCATAATATGAAAACGGGTCCTTTACCTACTGACAATCTACATTTAGGAGCCTATCGATATTATCGTGAAGGTCAAGATTCTTATTTACCAATACTCAAAAAAGATAAAGATAAAATAAGAATTACTGGTATCGGACTTTTAAAAAGAGATAAATATGTTGGGAAAATTAACTATCACGATATGTTCGCCTTTAAAGGTTTATTGGAAAAACATCGCTTAGATTCACATGAATTTAAAGCAAACTCAGGATACACAATCATTAATAATATTCGATCCGTCCCAACTTACCAAGTAAGTATTAAAGATGGTAAACCATCATTTTTCATACACGTTAAACTAGAAGCACGCATTCAAGAACTATCTAAACAGTTCAACTTAGAAAATAAAAAGAACACAAAAAAAATAGAAAAGTCAGTTGAAAAACAATTAGATGCAACAGCTAACAAATTAATTAAACAGTTTAAATCTTTAAATGTGGATCCACTCGGTCTCGGCGCAAGGTATAAAGAACATTACCGTCCATTCAAATTAGAAGAGTGGCGAAGAATGTATAAAGATGTTCCTATTAAGGTGAAATACACTGTCAATATTACAAATTCTGGCGTAATTGAATAAGTTAATGATTGAACTCCCCTCTCTGGCATGGTACAACGGAGAGGGGAGTTTTTATTTTTAAATAGAGAAAAGGGATATTTACGGGGGAGCTTATGTCTAAAAAATTAGTAAAACCTATTTTAAATGGTATTTTATTTCTTGGCGTCTTTTTATTTGCTCATACATATTTAAAAAATGTTTCTTTTACTCGTTATTTACTTGTCGTTATACCAATGCTACTCATCGGAATGTTTGGCATTGATCTCATTTTATCCATTTTATTAAAGAAAGAAGAATAGCGAGCGAGGCCGTCCCCAAAAGGTATTTGGGACGGTTTTTCTTATTAATAAGCAGGTTATTATTGTCGTATTTTGTAGTTAATTCGATATTCCTTGTCGAATCGCTGATAAAATTCAAATTGTGGTCGATATATTCGAAAAATCGCCGATAAAATTTTATTTACCATTATGAGACATGAAAAAAGAGCTACTCTCATCAATTTTGGGACAAGCCTTTTTCATTTAATAATCACCTTATGTTACAATAAACTTCGGCACAAAGTGAGAAAGGATGAAACAACATGACAAACGAAAAAGGTTTAGATAAAGGGTACGAACTTGTTGCAAAAATGCATGAAGTATTCGGACATCCTGTGACAAATACCCCAACAAAATTAACAGAAGAGCGCGCAAAAATTCGTGCTAGCTTTATGCAAGAAGAGCTAGAAGAATTTCTAGCAGCAACAACTGTTGAAGATCAATACGATGCACTTATTGATCTTATTTACTTTGCATTCGGAACGTTTGCAGAAATGGGCGTACGTCCAGATAAAGGATTTGAAATTGTAAACAACGCTAACATGGCAAAACTATTCCCTGATGGGAAACCTCGCTTCCGTGAAGGCGACGGCAAAATTTTAAAACCTGAAGGCTGGCAAGCACCAGAACCACAACTTCGTGCTGAAATCGAACGCCAACGTCAAGAGATATTGGCAAACGCAGGTAAATAATGTAAGAGAAACTGCTAGGAATATTCTTAGCAGTTTTTTTGTACTATCATTCACAAATCATGAACTTCGTATTTTACTACTCAATACCACATTTCGAAATGCAAATATATTCTTCTTCAAAATAAAAAATCCCCTTGCGCACAAGAGAATTTTTTATGTAATTCATTAGTGTCCCACGTGTCCAGCATGCCCCGCTGCAGTTCCAGCTCCTCCACCGTACCAAATTTGTTGTTGCCCTTGTTGATGTTGCTGTACTTGATGATGTTGCTGCCCTTGGTGGTGATGTTGGCCTTGTTGATGTTGCTGCCCTTGGTGATGGTGTTGACCTTGATGATGGTGTTGACCTTGATGATGGTGTTGGCCTTGATGATGGTGTTGGCCTTGGTGGTGATGTTGGCCTTGGTGGTGATGTTGGCCTTGATGATGGTGTTGGCCTTGGTGTGTTTGAAAAAGAACAGCCTGCGGATGAATTTGGTGATGACCGTGGTGATGTACTTGTTGTTGATGGTGGCCGTGGTGCTGATGATGTACTTGTTGTTGATGGTGACCATGGTGCTGATGATGACCATGGTGCTGATGATGACCGTGCTGATGATGACCGTGGTGCTCATGGTGCACATGATGACCGTGAACACCTTGTGGGAAACCACCGATTCCACCAGCTACAACACCAACGCCAGGTACAGGAAATCCTGTTTGTACGCCTCCCACAAAGGATGGAAACGTAGTTGGCATACCTACAGGCACTCCCCCTTGTGCTCCTCCTACGAAAGATGGAGATGTAGTTGGCATACCTACAGGTACTCCTCCTTGTGCTCCTCCTACGAAAGATGGAAATGTAGTTGGCATACCTACAGGCACTCCTCCTTGTGCTCCTCCTACTAATGTCGGAATTCCTGTTTGTGCTCCAGCTACTGATGTTGGAAATCCTCCTTGTGTTCCCCCCATCCAACTTGGGATTCCACCATACCCGTGTTGGCCATCTCCTCCCATGAACATCATTTGTCCATAACTATCCGATCCACCTCCGAAAAAGCCATGCGGTGCATTATTGTCCATTCCTTTCATTCCTTTCACCTCTTCTGCTCAATTTAGCCTACCTTTTTTATCATATTTCTTATAGAAGAATAGGTGTTTGTCTATATGGGAATTCCGCGCCTTTTTCTTCGTTCTTCATTGATGAAGGTGATCCAGAGATTATTTTTTACATAAAAAAGCTCAGAGCATAAACGCTCTGAGCTTTTATTTAGCATTAATTAGTTTGCAACAACGTTAACAAGTTTTCCAGGAACGACAATTACTTTACGAACTGCTTTTCCTTCGATTTGTTCTTTAATTGCTTCAAGTGCAAGTTGTTCCATTTCTTCTTTTGATGCGTCTTTACTCATTGTTAATTTTGCGCGAACTTTGCCCATAATTTGAACAACGATTTCAACTTCATCTTCTACAAGTTTAGACTCATCAAATGTTGGCCAGCTTGCATATGTGATTGTTTCATTGTATCCAAGCTTGCTCCAAAGTTCTTCCCCGATATGAGGTGCAACTGGTGCAATCATTTTTACGAAACCTTCTACATATTCTTTCGGAAGTGTTTCAGCTTTGTATGCATCGTTGATGAATACCATCATTTGAGAAATCGCTGTGTTGAAGCGAAGCTCTGCATAGTCTTCTGTTACTTTCTTCACTGTTTGGTGGTAAGCTTTTTCAAGCTCTTTGTTTGGTGCATCAGTAATTTTCTCACTTAATTCACCGTTATCTTGAATGAATAGGCGCCATACGCGGTCTAGGAAACGACGAGCTCCGTCAAGACCATTTTCAGACCAAGCGATTGAAGCATCTAATGGTCCCATGAACATTTCGTATAGACGAAGTGTATCTGCACCGTGGCTTGCTACGATATCATCCGGGTTTACAACGTTACCTTTTGATTTACTCATTTTCTCGTTGTTTTCACCTAAGATCATACCTTGGTTGAATAATTGTTGGAACGGTTCTTTCGTTGGAACTACACCGATATCATATAATACTTTATGCCAGAAACGAGCATATAGTAAGTGAAGTACAGCGTGCTCTGCTCCGCCGATATAAATATCAACCGGAAGCCATTGTTTTACTTTTTCAGGATCTACAAGTGCTTCGCTGTTGTTTGGATCGATGTAGCGTAGGTAGTACCAGCAGCTACCAGCCCATTGTGGCATTGTATTTGTTTCACGACGACCTTTTTTACCAGTTTCAGAATCAACAACATTTACCCACTCTTCAATATTTGCAAGTGGTGACTCACCTGTACCTGAAGGACGGATGTTCTCTGTTTTCGGAAGAACTAATGGTAATTCCTCTTCTTTCACAGCTGTCATTGTACCATCTTCCCAATGGATTACCGGAATTGGCTCACCCCAGTAACGTTGACGGCTAAATAACCAGTCACGTAGACGGTACGTTACTTTTTGATTTCCTGCGCTTGTTACTTCAAGCCACTCAATCATTTTTACGATTGCTTCTTCTTTATTTAAACCATCAAGGAATGCTGAGTTTATGTGCGCACCATCGCCTGTATATGCTTCTTTCGAAATGTCTCCGCCTTTTACAACTTCCTTCATTGGAAGATTGAACGTTGATGCGAATTCATAATCACGCTCATCGTGAGCTGGAACTGCCATTACAGCACCTGTTCCGTAAGTTGCAAGAACATAGTCAGCGATCCAGATTGGTAATTTCTCACCATTTACTGGGTTGACTGCGTAAGCACCAGTGAATACACCAGTTTTCTCTTTCGCAAGTTCTGTACGTTCTAGGTCGCTCTTCATTTTTACAGAATTAATGTAAGCTTCTACAGCTTCTTTTTGCTCTGCTGTTGTAATGTCAGCAACAAGTGCATGCTCTGGAGCAAGTACACAGTAGCTTGCACCAAATAGTGTATCAGGACGCGTTGTGAAAACTGTAAATTTCTCATCTGTACCATCGATGTTGAAGTGTACTTCTGCACCTTCAGAACGACCGATCCAGTTACGCTGCATATCTTTTAAGCTTTCTGGCCAGTCAAGCTCATCTAGATCTTCTAATAGACGATCTCCGTAAGCTGTAATTTTTAACATCCACTGTCTCATCGGACGACGCTCAACTGGATGTCCACCACGCTCACTCTTACCGTCAATTATTTCTTCATTCGCAAGTACTGTACCAAGTGCTGGGCACCAGTTTACAGGTACTTCATCAACGTAAGCTAAACCTTTTTCAAATAGTTTTAGGAAGATCCATTGTGTCCACTTGTAGTAGGTTGGATCTGTTGTATTTACTTCACGATCCCAATCGTAAGAGAAACCTAATGCTTTAATTTGATTACGGAACGTATTAATATTAAGCTCTGTAAATTCTGCTGGGCTGTTTCCAGTATCAAGTGCATATTGCTCTGCTGGAAGACCGAATGCATCCCATCCCATTGGATGAAGAACGTTATACCCTTGCATACGCTTCATACGAGATAAAATATCTGTCGCTGTATATCCTTCTGGATGCCCTACGTGTAAGCCTGCACCTGATGGATATGGGAACATATCTAGTGCATAAAATTTTGGTTTTTCTGTCTCATCTGGCGTACGGAATGTTTTATTCTCTTCCCAATGACCTTGCCACTTCTTCTCAATTTTTTGATGATTAAAGCTCATGAGATATCCTCCTTGAAATTCGATTTATTTTCACCGCCCAAAATACAAAAAACCTCTCATCCCTAGAAAGGGACGAGAGGTTATAGATTCCCGCGGTACCACCCTAAATTAATGTAATAAATACATTCGCTTAGATCCGTAACGTGGATTAACGGCAATTGCTACTAATGATTTCACAACTGCAACTCAAAGGCGAGTTCATAACGAAACGTGGATTGACTTGCACCGACCGTCAACTCTCTAAACCAGCTTCTATTACTACTACTCCTTCTCACTGTTATTACAAATATGAGTTAATTAAATATATTCTAAAACATGTTGCATGTTCCGTCAAACTAAACTGCAATTTTTTCTTCAACTGTTTCTTCTACTTTTACTCGTCTATCATAAATACTCGTTGCTATAAGCGCTACTACAAGCATTACCATGATCGCAATAAACAATACTTCCATATTGTATAAGTCAACAATCGCTCCGCCAACGACCGGTCCGAACATTTTCCCTACAGTCGCTGCGCTATTTACAACACCTTGATAAAATCCTAGCTTATCTTTCGGCGCAAGTATATTTGCAATGGTTGGAATTGCCGGCCATACGAATAATTCACCAATTGTCAATGTCACCATCGCAACGAGGAACATCGTAAATTGCTGCGCTTGACTTAAAACAATAAACGACGCCGCAAAAATGATAATTCCAATCATAATTTGCTGTTTTAAAGAACGCTTCATCCAGCGAATCAGCATACTAACGAGCGGCTGCGCACAAACAATCATCGCCCCGTTTATCGTCCATAATAAACTGTAGTGACGAAGGCTAATATTTAACTCTTGCATATACGTCGCAATTGCCCCTTGCCACTGTACGTATGTAACCCAGCATAAAGCATATGCTACACATACGATTAGAAGCGCTTTGAAGCCAGGTGTAAGTGACCAACCTTTTTTCGTTTCGGCTTCTTTTTGTACCTCTTGCTCTTTTTTTGCTTCCATACCACGAAATCCAATAAACGCAATTAAGAAGAAAATAAAGTATAAAATAAAGTTCGCTAAGAAAATATAATCAAAACGATAAGACGCAACTAATCCACCGCACGCTGTTCCAATAGCAATACCAACATTTTGTCCAACATACATTGCATTGAACGCTCGTCTCCCGCCTTCTGGCCAAACCGTACCAACCATCGCATACATCGATGGAAACACCATTCCAGAACCGAATCCGATTAATGCTAGCCACACAACATATAACGGCCAACCATGGAAAAATACAAGACCTAAAATCGATACAAGTGTAATGACAATCCCTACTAAAATTGATTTATAACCGCCCCATTTATCAAATAAAACACCGCCGAGCAAGTTTCCGATTACACCAGTAAGCGAGTTGATCATTAATACCATTCCGGCTACTGATAAAGATTTCCCTAAACTATCATGTAAGTAAATTGTATTAAAAGGCCATAAAAAAGAAGCACCCGTGACATTAATAATCATCCCAGCTACTAATAGCCATACTTTCCTTGGCATAGTCTCCCCTCCTATTCTCTTTTTTTCGTTCATATATATAACAGTAAAATTGTAGTCGTTTTTAAATAGGAAGGCAACTGATTAATAGTTGATGAAATTCAGATAATAGCACAAAGACGATTAGAATGTATTCTAATCGTCTTTGTAAAATATTAATCTATAAACAATGGAATCGTTCCCTCGCGAAAGGTTATCCAACTTCCTTTTTACGTTTTGCACTTTCTTTAGCACTCCATTTAAATATTTTGTCTAGTAGAGAGTATATTCTCCCAGACTCCTTCGTTAATAATGGCCCTAACGACGCCAATATTAAAACATATAAGGCTGAGAATGGTTTAATCGTTGCCATTAAGCCACCCGCTATCCCGAGATTCGCGACAATAATGGAGAATTCCCCGCGTGATATAAGTGTTAAACCGATATTCGTAGAAGCCTTATGCGATAACCCGGCTTTACGCCCTGCAATCATTCCAGCTGTAAAATTACCGATAAGAGTAATGAAAACTGCTCCTAATGCCAACCATACTGCTCCTCCAAGCGAAAACGGATCTATACTTAAACCGAAGCTGAAGAAAAATATAGCTCCAAAGAAATCACGAAACGGGACGACGAGATGCTCGATTCGATCACTATGCTCTGTTTCTGAAAAGACGAGTCCTAATAATAATGCTCCAATCGCCTCAGCAACATGAATCGTTTCCGAGAATCCTGCTACAAAGAATAAAATAGCGAATATTACGATAATAAAAATTTCGTTTGACGAAATATCTAATACTTTATTTAGGAACGACGTAGCTTTTCTAGCGACCACAAAGAATAGTAACATATATCCTACTGCTATTAAAACAGATGTAAGGGCACCTACAAATGACGTTGCACCGCCGAGTACTAAACCTGAAACGACTGATAAATATACAGCTAAAAAGATGTCATCAAACATAATGATTCCTAAAATTAGCTCTGTCTCTTTATTACCAGATCTTCTTAAATCAACGATTACTTTCGCTACAATTGCACTCGATGAAATTGTAATGATTCCAGCAATAATTAATGTTTCTAGTAAGGGGAAGCCCATTATATATCCATAAAGTAAACCTAATATAAAATTAAGTGATATATGAACAGTTCCCCCAAGGGCAATCGACTTTCCTGATTTAATTAATTTTTTTATTGAGAATTCTAAGCCTAAGTAGAATAGGAGGAATATGACGCCAACACGGCCGAGGAAGGAAATAACTTCTCCGCTTTCAATAAACCTTAAATCGATAAGTCCTAAATCTGGGGCATGAGGCCCCACTAGCATACCGAGTATAATGAGAAACGGAATAATCGAGAACTTTAACTTTGCAGCGAGGATAGCTGCAAAAGCTACTAATACTAACGCAGTTCCAACTTCAAAAATTAAAGTATCCATCGATTACGAATCACCTCCTGCTGAAAGCAACTCATTAATAATTCTTTTCACTTCATGTCTTTCGCCCGATAATACGAGCATATCGCCAGCTTCAATGATAGAATTTGGGCCTGGATTAAAAAACTTCTTCATATTCTTTTTCAAAATAGCAATGATTGTTACGTTATATGTTTTTCTAACGTGTAAGCTACCAATTGTTTTTTGTACCACTGGTGCGTTATTTTCTACTTTAAACCATTCAATTGATAATCCTTCAAAAGCCATCTCAATCGTGTCTAAAGCTTGTGGTCTATATACCATCCCGCCTAATATAGCCGCAATTTGTCTTGCTTCAGAATCGTGAAGAGAAATGCTTGAAATACTCTCATCATGATCCGCATCAAAATGATACATTTCCCTTCTTCCATCATCATGAATAACAATAACCATTTTTTCATTACCCTTTGTTATCACTTCAAATTTACATCCAATGCCCGGTAGTTCACTCTCTCTAATATTCATATTCCCGCCTCCTAAAATTTTTTAGTTACGGCTCTTCCCTTTTACAAATCTACATCAATCTCTGTTTTAAACTTTTCATCTTTTGATATCCCTAAATACTTTAACGTTTCTGACGGAGTCGCGTGATGAAAATGTTTTTGCAACAGTGCGATTGCTATTCCTCTTTTATATGCATGAAATCCAAATGTTTTTCTCATTGAGTTCGTTCCAATCTTACCAAGTATTCCGACCGATTCAGCTGCGCTATGGATAACACGATACGCTTGTTGGCGTGAGATTGAATTTGTTGTTTTGTTAGATTGAAATACGTAGTTTTCTCTTTGAATATCAAAAGATTGTACGTACGCTAAAAGCGCATCTTTTACTTTTGTATTTAAATAAATATCTTGTTTAAATTTTTCATCTTTCACAGGAAGAGAATAAAATTCTTTAACAGTTCCATCTTCATTTAATACATCTTCAAATTTAATACTCAGTAGTTCTGTAATTTTTAATCCAGTGTTAATCCCAATAACAAATAAAAGATAATCTCGCTGCGAGTGTTCTTTTAAATATTCTTTCATAGCCTGAATGTGCTCTATATTCTTTAATGCCTCTACAACTTCCATACATGTATTCTCCTCATCTTATGAACGGTAATTTTCTCATTATGTTGTCCATTTTACCTTATCATGCTATGAGATTTCCATGTATTATCCATTACCTTTTAATTTTTTTTACACTATACAATTGGAGCGATATACTTTAATACACCTAAAAATTCTGGATATTTATGATTTGGAAACTTACTATTGTAAAAATACGTTGCGGTTAGAAAAATAACGAGGGATAAAGATGAAAATAGTAAAACTTCTTTTGACCTTAGCGCTATGCCTATAACTTCAAATAAAGACCCATCTTCTTTCTGCAAGTTGGATTCCTCCTTTCTTTTCCCCTACTTTATACATTTAGTTTATGTTACTTAATTATATTGTATACTACAATTAAGTAACGTATCAATGATTTTGTTATTTTTTCTGAAAATAACAAAAAAAAAAAAAAAAAAAAAAAAAAAAAAAAAAAAAAAAAAAAAAAAAAAAAAATAAAAAAAAATACCGAGCACCCTCTGCTCGGTATTTTTTTTTATTAATCTTCTTTCGGAAGAACAATTCCTTTATACAATTGAACTGTAATGAAGTAGTAAATCGCATAAATGACTACGAAAATTACAATTGGTATCCAAATACGGAAGTACGGATCGACTAAAATAAATCCGAAAATATTCATACCAACTAATACGTGGGCGATACCCACAATTGCCGGGAATAAGAATACTAAGAATAACTCTTTATAAATTGATTTTGTTAATAATTCACGGCGCACACCGATTTTACGAAGCATTTGATAGCGTGTAATATCTTTTGATGCACCAGAAAGAATTTTAAACATTAAGCAACTTGCCATCATCGCCAAGAAAGCAATTCCAAGGAAGAAGCCCATAAATACTGTTCCACTCGCAACACCATAGAACATATCGTAAGATTGATATTTGCTGTTCATTCTTTCAGCTGTTACATTTTTATATTTATCTAGCTGCAACTCGTCAAGTTTTTTCCATTCTTTTGTATATGTTAAAAAGTCATCTGTTTTTCCGATAAATGCTATACCTTCTTTACCATTTATCCCATCGTACGTTTTTTGATCTACAATCTTAATTGCATGATCTTCGTATATATAATATGGATGGATTGTACTAAAAGCATCTACCCATTCTTCTGAAAGTTCTTTAGCGTTCGCATCTTTTTCATTCATTTCTCTAGAAACTGCACCTACTGGTAGTTCCTCTGAAACTTTTTTCGTATTTACTAAATCCTTCATCGACTCCATATTTGCCATATCTCTTACTAAAGGACGATTTTTCTCTAAATCTTCTTTTACATAATAAACGTATTTATCATCCAATTTGTAACGATATTCACTTTTCTCTTTAAATGTAATACCGTCCAAAATTTTCTTTTCTTCAGCTGTTGGGTTATGAACTACTGAATCATATATTACTAAACCATCTACCATTTTTATAACGTTATTTTTAAACGCCATACCACCTGAAATTGCACCAGCTCCAAGAGCAACTAACATCGCTACCGTAGCAAGCACCTTTGTTAAACTATTAATACGGAAATTTAATTGTGCAAAAGTAAAAGCGTTAAGCCCTTTTTCACTACGTTTTTTATTACTCTTTAACTTTTTAATAATGACCGGGAGAAGTGATCCAAATAGCATGTAAGTACCGGCTGTTGTTGTAATTAATGCAATTATAATTCCCATTTCTTTCAGTTTATCCATATAAATCATAGATGCATAGCCAATTCCTAATAAAATAACGGCAAAGAATGCAACTACACCTGTCATTTTTCCTTTTACTGCCACACGCTCTGTTTGTGCATCTGCATGTACAAGCTGCAGTACAGAAATACGTGATAACTTAATACTGTTCATAATTGCCGATAATACAAATAGTGCGAAGAAGAAAATACATGTAATAGTCATTGAGGGGATATAAAATGCTTTATAGCCATCACCAGCAAATTCAAGCTGCTTCATTAATAATTGCCCAATACCCCCGGCAAGTCCTACACCAACTGCAATTCCAATCACAAGAGACGCAGCACCTAATACGATTGTTTCAATGAACATAAGTAATGTAACTTTATGCTTTTTCGCACCTAACATCATGTACATGCCAAACTCTTTTTGGCGAAGAGATAGTAAGAAAGAGTTTGCATATAAAATGTAGAAGAACGTTATAATTGCTAATAGAAATGAACCTGCTTGGAATACGAAGCCAATAGACTTAATGACAGAATTGGATTCAATAAACGCTTTATTCAGCGCTAACGTTTGAAACATATAAAAAATTGAAATAGACATAACAAGACCGACAAGTAAGACGATATAATCCTTTAGCTTACTTTTCAGCCCTGACATGGAAAGTTTAAATAACATGCCTGAGAACCTCCTTTCTTACGCTTTTTGCGTACCTAAATCTGCAAGCACATCTAAAATTTCTTTATAAAACTCTTCACGCGTACCACCGCGGTGAATTTCTTTATATAGCTCACCATCTTGAATGAATAAAATACGCTGACAGTAACTTGCACTGTACGGATCATGCGTAACCATCATAATCGATACACCTTGTTCTTCATTTAAGTTTGTCATCGCATCAAGTAAACTTGCTGCATTTTTAGAATCAAGAGCTCCTGTTGGCTCGTCCCCTAAAATAATTGCTGGCTCATGTACTAACGCACGTGCTGCTGCTGAACGCTGTTTTTGTCCACCAGATACTTCAGTTGGATACTTTTGAAGGATTGCTGAAATCCCTAACATATCTGCTACTTTTTCTACTTTCGGCCCAATATTACGTGATGAAACACCTTGAAGTGAAAGTGGAAGTGCAATGTTTTCATAAATAGATAAGTTCTCTAATAAGTTAAAATCTTGGAAGATGAACCCTAATTTTTGTGAACGGAAATCAGAAAGCTCACCTTGCTTCATTTTCGTAATGTCCGTACCCGCAATTTCAACAACGCCGCCTGTTGCTTTATCTAACGTTGAAATTACATTTAATAATGTCGTTTTACCAGAACCAGATGGTCCCATAATCCCGACAAACTCACCCTCTTGAATTGAGAATGATACACCTTTTAACGCGTGTGATTGGTTCTCACCTTTTTTACCGTACACTTTTTGAACGTTTTTCACGTCTACAACTGGTTTCGTCATATATATCCTCCTACGTTTGTTTTTCCATTACCTATTTTGCTCCTTTCTGGGATTAACTGCTATTTATTAACATTACATTTACCTTACACTTTTGTAATGAAAAAAAACCAGGTCATAATACGACCTGGTTTACTCTGATTGCTTCGATTTTTGAGGTTGTCCTTTTTTACTGTTACGCTGTTTCACTTGAACCACTGGATCAAGTTCATTTGAAAATTCAGCGTTATGTCCATTTTGTGTTTTTTGCTCTGGATTATTTTGATCTGAACGTTTCGCCATTACATTCACTCCTTATTAGTGCGGTGTAATAATCATTTGATGTTGCAATTGGCGAATTGCCATACGTGCTCTATTTAACTGCTCACGCTGCTCATCATTCGCATGTTGCTGCATCGTTTGTAAGTCATTATATGCTTGTTCTAATTGCAACTGCGCATCTGAATACTCCATCGTATTGTAATGCTCTTGTCTCATGCCTTGGTCTAATTGTTCTTTCGCATATTCCACCGCTTCTTCCGCTTGTGTAATATACGATTCAAGTGATTGACGCTCTGCCATACTTGTCCCTCCTTGCTTCAATTCTCCTTTAGTGTGTCCCTTCCATATGAACCTTATGAGTATGTTATAATGGATTTTGTTTCATTTTGACTCGTCTTAGGAGGGAAAATAATGAAGGTTCAAAACCCTTTTCCATATACAAATGACAATAAACGTTATCATACATGGAATTACCACTTACGAAATGAATTTGGTGAAAAAATCTTTAAAGTTTCATTAGACGCCGGCTTTGATTGCCCAAACCGTGACGGCACAGTCGCTTACGGAGGCTGCACATTTTGTAGTGCCGCTGGATCTGGTGACTTTGCAGGTGATCGCCGCGATGATGTAATAACGCAATATCATGAAATGAAAGAAAAAATGCACGCAAAGTGGAAAGACGGAAAATGTATCGCTTATTTCCAGGCCTATACAAATACACATGCTCCACTTGAAGTGTTAAAAGAAAAATTCGAACCGCTTCTAGCAGAAAAAGACGTTGTCGGTCTTTCTATTGCGACTCGTCCAGATTGCTTACCTGACGATGTTGTTGAATATTTAGCGGATTTAAATAAACGCACTTACCTTTGGGTTGAACTCGGATTGCAAACTGTTCATGAGCGCACCGCAAACCTTATTAATCGCGCTCACGATTATCCATCTTATGTGGAAGGCGTAAATAAATTACGCAAGCACGGCATTAGAGTTTGCTCGCATATTATTAACGGTCTTCCCCTTGAAGATTACGACATGATGATGGAAACAACTCGTGAAGTTGCAAAGCTTGACATACAAGGAATTAAAATTCATTTACTTCATTTGTTAAAAGGAACGCCAATGGTGAAGCAATATGAAAAAGGACAACTAGAATTCTTATCTCTTGAAGATTACGTAAGTCTCGTTGTCGACCAACTTGAAATTATTCCAGAAGACGTAATTGTGCACCGCATCACAGGCGACGGTCCGCCTGATTTAATGATTGGCCCAATGTGGAGCTTAAATAAATGGGAAGTATTAAATTCCATCGATGCAGAATTTGTACGCCGCGGAAGCTGGCAAGGAAAATATGCAAATGAGGAGAAACAAAAATGAAATTAGAACGTGTATTACCGTTTGCTCGCATGCTACTGCAAACAGCAGTAAAAGAAGGTGATTACGCTGTAGATGCAACACTTGGCAATGGACATGACACTTGCTTCCTAGCTGAAATCGTTGGAGATAACGGAAAAGTATTTGGATTTGATATTCAAAAAGAAGCAATCGAAAGTTCGACTATCCGCCTGAAAGAAAAAGAACTTTTCGAACGTACTGTTTTGGTTCATGATAGTCACGATACACTTCTATCCATATTACCGGACGACGCAAAGGAAAAAGTAACAGGGGCAATATTCAACTTAGGTTACCTTCCTGGTGGAGACAAACATATCATCACAAAACCGAACTCAACACTCTCGGCGATTGAACAGTTACTAGAAGTAATGGCACCTGAAGGTATCATCGTCCTTGTTATTTATCACGGACATCCAGAAGGACAAGTAGAACGTGACGCTGTACTTAAATTCGCAGAAGAACTAGATCAAAAACAAGCTCACGTTTTGCGATACGGCTTCATTAACCAGCAAAATAACCCGCCATTTATTGTGGCGATTGAGAAGCGATAATTATATCAACGATTTTTCAATTATATCTATCATAACTCCGGATATATCAACGGTTTTTTCAATATATCTATCGTAACTTCAAATATATCAACGATTTTATCGATATATCGATTCTTCGACAAAACATAACAAAAAAAGACGTGCACTCATTGCACGTCTTTTTCTTATTCTCCTATATAATGGATATATACAATACATAGGAGAAAGAAGGATAGAACTTTGCTAGTAGAACTAAGTGGAATACAAAAGAAGTACAGCAAATCACTCATACTAGACAACATCGATTTATCCATTCCAGAAGGAGAAGCACTCGCTATTATTGGCGGGAACGGGACTGGAAAAAGTACTCTACTCAAAATAATTGCAGGATTTATTTCACCTACGGCAGGGACACTTCAAAGAAAAGAACATATACAAATCGGATATGTACCTGAACATTTTCCAGAAGAAATTCGTTTTACATTAGAGGATTATTTATATCATCTCGGCCACATTCACGGTTTATCAACAAAATATTTAAGAAATAAAATTCCGATCCTCCTTGAATCTTTTCATTTACATCATGCAAAGCATTCCGTTGTACGTAACTTTTCAAAAGGTATGAAACAAAAAACAGGCATTATGCAAGCGTTACTTACAGACGTCCATTTATTAATTTTAGACGAACCTCTTTCTGGTCTCGATCCTAACTCTCAGCAAGAACTAGAGCATATTTTACTTTCATTAAAACAACAAGGTATATCTGTACTCTTCACATGTCACGAAAAACAACTACTAGAAAACTTCGCCGATAGAATTGTGACATTAGCTAATCATACAATCGCGGAAGATACCTCTTTGCAAAAATCAATAGAGCAAGTCTATATTGAGGCGATTGTTCACGAAACATTTTCAGCGATAGAACTACGAAAACAATCAGGATTTATACACGTTACACACAATTCAAATCAAAATCTCATTCAATTACAAATCGAAAAAGAGTACACAAACGAAATACTCCAGTTTTTATTACATAAAAAAGCATCCATCACACTGCTACAACCTAATTTTTAAATCGAAAGAAGGTTTATTATGTTTGCACTTATTCGTTACCATTTTCTCGACTACACGAAATCATATAAGTACGTCCCTCCTATTGCAATGTACTTTGTGAGCTTACTTTTTGTATATACATATAAACCGACTCCTATTGTACCAACATATTTAGAAACAGCACTCGCACTTTATTTATTATCTGCCTGGATTACGGTCACGATTTTTCATACAGAAGACCCTGTGCAAGAGCAAATCACTATTTCACATACAAATAATATTTCCGCATTATACGTTGGTAAATATATTACGGCTCTTCTTATTTGTACTGTTTTATCTTTTATATCCGTAATCTATCCAATTATTTTGCAAATGTTCAATGAAAAAATGACAGCCTCTTTATTTCTAGTCGGATTTTTCGCTCATATGTCTTTATCTATACTAGGGATTTCAATCGCAACATTATTTACAAGAAATATTATTCAAAAAGCAAGCACCGCTTGGCTTAGTCTTACATTTATATTACTTATGACGATTGCTTCAATCCGTTTTAAAACAGAGCTACTATGGTTTTTACCACCTGTCGAAAGCTTTTTAATGCTTGGGCAATACAAATATAATATACTTACTCACACTCTATGGCTCACAGCTTGGGCTATCGTATATTCATTTTTATTACTTACTTTATTTCTTTTCCTCGTTCGCAGAAAACGTTTTTGATTACATATTAAGGGGGACAAAATAATGATTGGAATACTAGCAGGAATGGGACCAAAATCAACTGGGCCATTCGTCGATACCGTTGTAGCACAATGCCAAACAATATACGGAGCAAAGCATGATATGGACTTTCCTCATATGATGATTTATTCTTGTCCAACACCATTTTACATAGATCGGCCTATTGATCATATAGCGATGAAAAAGGCGATTATTGAAGGTGCACAAAAACTTGAAAGTACTGGTGTAGATTTCATCGCAATGCCATGTAATACGGCGCATCTTTATTTCGAGGAATTAAAGCGTTCTATTACCATTCCTATTTTGAATATAGTCGATGAGACGTTAAAAGCAATTCCTGAAAATACAAAAAGAGTCGCTCTTCTCGCAACAGAAGCGACTGTTCAAGCAGGTATTTACCAAGACGGGATTATAAAACGTAATATAGAGTACATTCATAATGAACAATGGCAAGAAATGATTAATCAAATTATTACTTGTATTAAAGGCGGAGAAATTGAGGAAGCTCGCAAATTATGGAGTGTGCTCGTTTTACAGTTAAAAGACGAAGTAGATACCGCTATTATCGCATGTACCGATTTGAATGTGGTGGTGAGTGAGGACTTTGTTGATTCCGCTCAATGTCTTGCGAAAGCAGTTGTTAGGATGTATGCATCAAATATAAAAAGGTCTTCATAAACATAGAACACATCCCTTTTGAAATGTGTTTTGTGTTTGATAAAAATCCCCAAAACTTTTAACATTTTTCACAATTCTTTCAAAATATCCACACTTAATCTCGCTATATTAAATAAGTAGTTTATTCATATAGGGAAGGTTAGGGGAACTGCAGTATGAAACAAAATCGTTCACTTCATTACATTTTTTGGCGTTGGCATTTTTATGCTGGACTTTTTATTACGCCGCTTCTTATTACTTTGTCACTGAGCGGAATTGGGTATTTATTTCGGGAAGAAGTTGAAGATTTCATCTATAAAGATTTATATTTTGGGAAGAGCGCCCAAACAGAATCTATTTCGATGTCTGATTCTATTTCATTAACAGAGAAAAAATATCCACATTATAGTGTGGCGAAAATTAGTGAGTTTAATGGGGATTATAATACGAGACTTACAATCGCAAATGAATATACAGGAACGCAAAAATACGTTTATTTAGATAGCAATAATCAAATTGTCGGAGATCAAAACGCAAGTGAAACGTTTGCCAATATAATGCGGGAACTACATAGTTCTCTTTTAGTTGGTGGCACTGTCGTCAATTATATTGTAGAACTTGCGGCGTGCTGGACAATCTTTTTGATTATAACTGGGTTGTATATGAGTATACGCCAATTCAAAAACACACCATCATCCAATAAGCGAGAAAAAGCAAAACGATGTCATTCTATTATCGGTATTATATTTACAATTCCTCTCGTTCTGTTAATCGCAACTGGATTGCCGTGGTCTGGATTTATGGGTAACCAAATTTATAAAATTGCATCGTCGAATGAAGCGCTCGGATATCCAAAATTGTATATGGCACCTCCTGAATCAAAGGTAAAAGAGTTGCCATGGGCAACAAGAAAAGAAGCTCCTCCGGAATCTAACTCAAGTGAGCCAAAAATAATTTCAATTGATGAGTTACAACAAGGGATTGAAATAAAGAAGCCATATGTTATCTCACTACCGACTGATCCGAAAGGTGTATTCACTGTTTCGAAATCAAGTGGTTCTGGTATTACGGGCATGCACGTGGCACCAAATGAAGAGATAACAGCTTACTTTGATCAATATAGCGGAAAACTTATTTCAAAAACGGACTATCGTGATTATGGATTATTTGCACGATGGTTCACTTACGGTATCCCGCTTCACGAAGGACATTTATTCGGATGGCCAAATAAAATATTATGCTTACTAACGACATTATCTTTATTACTTCTCATTTATTACGGAATAAAAATGTGGTTAGCAAGAAAACCGAAAGGCAAATTAGCAGCACCACCAAAACAAAAAGATAAGAAAAGCATATTCGTTTTCTTTATCATGATGGTTATACTAGGCACTGTAATGCCTTTATTCGGACTATCTGTTTTAGCTATCTTCACAATCGAACTTCTCATATACGTAATTTCAAAAATACGATCATAATAAAGTGAAACTTTAATCAGTGGGGGTTTTGTCCACCCCCCACTGATTATTAGTTGAACCAATCGGGCTTTTACGGGCAGTTGATCTCCCACCTAACTCCTTCGCATTCGCCGAATTTTGAGGTGGGAGTCTTACTGCCCGTTAATGCGGGATAAAAAGAAAACCACTCAACATGAGTGGTTTTCTTCGTCACTGCGCCATTTTCTTTCGGTACATCTTCCCGTTCCAGTAGAAGAATCGTGAAGTGAGCCCTCCGTATTTTACAATGCGCCGTGCCATTTTGTGCATATTCTTTTGTGCTGATACTTTTTGGTCTGATAAATAAATACCAAGTAACCCTCGGCTTATGAGACGGTGAAACTTCGCATGAGGCAGATCACCAATACTCTTCTCTGCTTCTTCTACAAAATGTTTCATACGATCTAATATAGCTTGCTCGTTTTCATAATAACTACAGAAATTCAAATCCCCGCCCATACGGTCTTCTTCTTGATCGATGAAATAATCAAGTAAAATGTGAAGTCCTTGTACGTAAGGAAAATATCCTTGTCTAATTTTCGCAATATCTTCATCATGTAATTCATCATGAAACGCATATGCTACAAGACAGAAAATCCCAAGCGTAGAACCTGCACACGCTGAAAACTCAAACCAACTCATCTGCGGTAAATTTTCTTTATGTGCTTCAAACCATGTTTTTAAGCGTGGTTCTCTTTCTTCTAACTTCACATGTTTATGAATTTGCAAATCACAATAATAACAAGCAAGCTCATGAAGAATTGGAGCAATTTTATCATAATGCTTCGTTTTCTTTAAAACATCCTGACACGTTTCAACGAGCTCATCTAAATAACCACCATCATCTTGATCATCACGATAACGATAATAATTACCGCCTCCTTCAACTTCAGGACTTAATGCCATTACCATCGACTCATGAAGAGCCGCAAAGTCTTTCGGATCAAGTGATGTACTACGGTCACATAAATTATCCAAATAGTCGCTAATCGTTTGATATGCTACGATAAAACGAATACATTCCTCTCGATGTTCATTTGCTAGCAGCGCTAAAATGCCACCGCCCTCGCAATGAAACGTTTTATTCTCAATACTTGCGATTGCCTGACTATGAAGCTCGTCATTCGGAATATGGTAGGCACGCTCTTTCCACATCGCTAGCTCATGGTGTACAACCGGAAACACATCACGGTATACTTTCGCCATGAGCGTTATGGGATTACTCGGTACGTTCACTTCTTCCTTCATCTCCTCTGTTAAATGTACAAATAATGATTTATTTGTTTGTTTTTACTATATTATTGATATGAATTTCAGTAAATGACTGAATATAATTCAAAATTTCATCACGCTCATACTCATTTAATAACTCATGATAACAATTAGGCCATTCTTTATATGCCTTATCACTAATTTTAACATTATCAAACCACATGCGGACACGTGTTTTATCTACAAGTTTATCCTCACACGCCTGCATTAGCAAGAGTGGAACATCTGGAAAATCATCTATTTTCTCATGAGCAATCTCGATAGACTTAATCAATTCACTATACCAACGTACTGATACTTTGCGCAAGAACAATGAATCATTCTCCATCGCATCCCTCACTTCATGGTTACGAGTTGACATTTCTACAGTGAGATTTGTTGTAAATTGCAATTTTGGAGCAACGACATTTAATATTTTTGAAGCAGCACGAAGCGGAGCAGAAGGTGCAGCCAATACTCCTAAACAAGGCGAGCTTAATACAATCCCATCTATGTCCTCTCTTTTCGTTTCTTGCATCATACGAATAACGACAAGTCCTCCCATACTATGACCAAATAAAAAAATAGGCAATCTATATTTTCTTGCTTCTTTCACCCATAACTTTATTTCCTCTATGTATTCATCAAATGAATCGATATGTCCTCTATTTCTTGAAGTTGTTCCGTGTGCTGGAAGATCCCCCATAACGACGTGATAACCGCTATGATTCCACATTTCTGCAACTGCTTCATAACGCCCATGATATTCCATAGCACCATGCACGATAATAATGACGGCTTTCGCTTCTTCCGCTTCATAGTTCCACATACGAAACTCCTCCATTTCACTCTTTTTCATAATTTGATACACTAAAACTAGTCTCTAGGAAAGGAAGGCTTTACATGATATATCCTTACAAAGAAAAAAATCCGAAAATTGCGAGTAGTGCTTTTATCGCTGACTATGTTACCATTACAGGCGATGTGACAATTGGCGAAGAATCTAGCATTTGGTTTAATACAGTCATCCGCGGTGATGTATCACCAACGATAATTGGAAATAGAGTAAATGTACAAGATCAATGTACACTTCACCAAAGCCCCCAGTATCCTCTTATTTTAGAAGATGACGTTACCGTTGGGCATCAAGTTATTTTACATAGCTGCAAAATTGAAAAAGATGCTTTAATTGGAATGGGATCTATCATATTAGATGGCGCTGAAATTGGTGAAGGAGCTTTCATCGGTGCTGGTAGTCTCGTTTCACAAGGAAAGAAAATCCCTCCTAATACGTTAGCTTTCGGTCGTCCTGCGAAGGTCATTCGCGAATTAACAGAAGAAGACCGTAAAGATATGGAACGTATCCGCACACAATACGTTGAAAAAGGACAATATTATAAATCGTTACAAAAATGATTTTATCGCTGCCATAAGACTGGCAGCTTTTTTTATGAAAAAATCTAACTTTTTCTTTACAAAACATTATTATTCCCTCAATAAAATCTTATTAAAATAGAAGTTAATAACTCCATATATATGTAAATGAGGGAGGAAAAATCTCATGAAGGTCAGTGGACTATATAAAATAGAATGTTACATTTTCAAAGGAATTAATCGCTACTTTGATCAAAAAACATTAAACATCTTTTTCAGCAATATTACCCATATTGGTGGTGCAAGTTTTTCCATTGCACTTACCCTATTCTTTTTAATTTTCGCAACAGGGAATTTGCATCAAGCTGCAATTGCAACTGCTATTTCTTTAACAATTAGCCATATTCCTGTGCAAATATTAAAAAGATGGTATCCACGAAAACGCCCTTATTTAACAATTCAAGATGCGAAATATCCAGTACAGCCTTTAAAAGATCATTCTTTTCCATCCGGACATACAACGGCTGTTTTCTCTGTCCTCATTCCATTTATTTGCTATAATCCAAACTTGCTTGCTTTTCTATTACCGTTAGCGCTATGCGTCGGTATTTCCCGTATTTATTTAGGGCTTCATTATCCGTCAGATGTATTTGTAGGCATGTGCCTTGGCACTTGCTCTGGCATCATCTCTTTTTATCAATTCATTCCACTCATGTAAAGGAGCGATATGATGAGAGTCGCCATATTTACCGATACATTTACACCACAAGTCAACGGTGTGGCGAAAACTTTGGAACGTTTAACTAAATATTTTCAAAAAGAAAATATCGCCTATTCTGTTTTCGCCCCTCAGCATACGGCAGAAGATAATTTCGTTACGAATGTGAATAAAATGAGAAGCATCCCGTTAACAATATTATATCCAGAATGTCGCTTTGCCTTTCCTACTCCGCGCATTAAACGGGAACTTCTTGCCTTTAAACCTGATATCATTCACATTGCTACGCCTTTCAATATGGGACTTTGTGGATTATATTATGCCAAAAAGTTAAATATCCCGGTCGTCGGTTCTTATCATACTGATTTTGACGCCTATTTACGCTATTACAAAATCGAATTTCTCTCCAATATGCTATGGAACTATTTAAAGTGGTTTCATAGTCATATGCAAAAAAACTTTGTTCCTTCTCCTGAAACATTACATCAATTAAAGAAGAAAGGATTTCAACAGCTCTATATTTGGGGACGTGGTGTAGATTGTACTCTCTTTCATCCAACTTACAATAAAGACCTATTCCGAAAAAAATATAATATTACAGCGGAATATATTCTTTCTTACGTCGGACGTCTTGCTCCGGAAAAAGATATCGACACTCTTCAAACACTTATTCAAATGACAAACAAAAAACGTGACGATATTCATTGGCTCATCGCTGGAGATGGTCCTCTCGCGAAGGGCCTGCATGAAAATGTTCAAAAAACAAATGTAACCTTTACTGGATATTTACAAGGCGTGGATTTAGCTGAAGCCTACGCTTCCTCTGATCTAATGGTATTTCCATCTACTACTGAAACATTTGGGAACGTTGTACTTGAATCACTTGCATGTGGTACACCTGTCATTGGTGCGAATAGTGGCGGGGTTAAAAATATTATTACAGATGGAAAAACGGGAGTTCTATGCGAACCCAAAAATGAAGACTCATTTTTATCATCTATTTATGAATTGTTAAATAATGAAGAAATGCGTAAACAAATAAGCCTAGATGCTCGATCCTATGCTGCTACACAAAGTTGGGATGAAATTTCTAATAATTTACTCATGCATTATGATGATGTGATTCAAAGTCGAAAAGCGGAAATGCTAGCTTAAACGCAGCTTATGTATCATCAATTTGCAAGATAAAAAGAGATCACACTTCGAAGTGTGACCTCTTTTTATCTTGCGCTTTTATTTAGCGGTTCAGTTGGTACATAGATATAATGAATAAAATTCGAACTTATTTTTCTTCCCCTTTTGTCTGAGCCGCATCGAAAGTCCAGTTCAATTTCAATGTATCTCCTTGGAATACGTTTTGATCTTCTCCATTATCTTCAAATATGAATTTCACATAGAAAGTGTCATCCGTGCCTGGAGCAAGTCCGTTTCCTTCCCAGTTTACGACACCTTTTTCTACAAGATCAGGCAAGTTGCCATCAGCAGTAGCTTGTTTCAATTCAGACAAAGTAGTTTCCCATACAGGAACTGTGTTTTTGTCTATGTTCCATAAAAACTCCACTTTGACATGATCACCGAAATCAGCATTTCCATTATCACCTTTTGCATCTGTTACAGTGTAATCAGTAAGAAGATGAACGTCCTTAATTTTCAAAGTACCGCTGTTGATTAAGTGGAAATCGCGTTCTATTTGATCACCTGGTTTGATTTTGTCCACATCGATGATAACTTGTGGATCAATGCTCAAATCTAACGTACCAGCCGCAAACGTGTTTTCTGATACTTCTTTATCACTGAAGTACGCAAACGTTCCGCCTCCGATTAAAGATAAACCAAGAACTGCAGATGCAACACCCATACCAACCTTTTTCTTAAGACTCACTTTAACAATCCCCCTATTTTTATAATATCTAAACTATTAAACAGCTGATAAGTCCTTATGAAGTAAAAACGAATTGTTTCCTTATCTGATGTCTTTTAGATTTACCTCTAAGATAGTCACTAAATTCTTAATAAAGAACTTCTCGTTTTATTTAAGAGCGACTATCGATATTTACAGAAGATGATATTTCTCCCTCTTTTATCAGCAGCCGCTCTTAAGACACCTTCTTTTTATCCCGCTATTTGTGGGCAGTAAAACTCCCACCTCAAAATTCGGCTGGAGCAAAGAAGTTAGGTGGAAGCCCTGCTGCCCGTAAACGCCCGATTGGTGAAGGCTAATAATCAGTGGGGGATGAACAAAACCCCCACTGATTATAGTTTCACTTTATTTCTTCGGTTCTAGACCGATCTGACGTAGGAAATCTGCCAGTCCTTTTTTACCAATTGTTTCTTTTGGCTTAACTACTTCTGGAACACCGACTTCTTTTTGCAAGAAGTTTTTCTCAATGAAGCGGACATCTGTCTCGTCCACGACACCATCTTGATTAATATCTTCCGGCACGATGGATGCATCTTTCTTACCGTATACATTAACTACACTTTGCATATCGCGAATATCAATCAATCTATCACCATTCACGTCCCCTGCAAGACTTTTAGCACCTAATCTAACATGTTGCCCGCGCATCTCACCGTTTACAGAATATCCAGGAATGAATTTCTGCATCGATTTGAGATGTCCCGGAATATCGAAAACAACTGTGTATGCTTCAGTAGAAGCTGGGATACCATGAATGGTGTAGAATCCTGTCTTATCAATTGTTCCCTGATATTTTTTACCTTTTGGGGACATCGCATATACTTGGGCACCGATTTTTGTATAATCCGCTTTTCTCAAATACTGAGAGCCCTCAGGCCCAATCAAAAATGCTTCCGGTTTGATGGAACCCTGCACTCTCGAATGCGTTGGAATAAGGTTAAAATTTTGCGTGTTGTAAAACGGAATGGCAGTAGCTGCTATTTGTCCCGCTTTCATATAAGACGCCTGTTTTACATTAAATCCGGTAACATTATCGAAATATGCATCACTTACTACTTTGAACGTGACATCAAGGAAAGGCATATCTCCGTTCATACCGCTGAATGAATTCCCTTTCATAGATGCGCCGCCCTTCACTGTATTAGTGTAAGTTCCTTCTGTCACCACAGGTTCTTGCAGCGATACCTCCAAGCCATTTTCCTTTGCATACTGATTTACCGCATTGTTCAGCTTCACATTCTCAAACTTAAACAAATCTTTCATGAATTCGACCTGGAATTCCCCAGATACAAGCTGCTTTACATTATTAAGGCTAAGTGTCATCGTAACGTTATCGCCGACTTTCACATCTGTCTTATCATAACTAGAAGTCGTATATTCCGTACCTTCTTTTACAAAGACATAGTTTTGTTTACCCATTGCCGTTGCAAGATCAAACGTAGTCAAAGTCAAACGTAAAGGTTTTGTTGCAATATCACTTTCCTCAATTCCGAATTTTACGTCTCCGTTTGCTTGGATTGGGAACGTCCCATCTATGAATCCAGAGTTTGCAGAGTAACCCATTGTGTTGGACGATTGATCATAGTTTAAGCCTTTCGATTTTAATACATCTACCGTCGAATCTTTAGCTGTTCCATGCAACCATACCGCTTTTTGCCCATCCTCTTCCGTAAACATAGAGTCATTGATCTCTATTACACCCGGTTTTTTATCCATATTTACTTCCGGTGCTGTATTATCCACGATAAGTGGATTGTCTACAACATACGATTTCCCTTCTTCATCGTGCGCAATCATTTCTAGTGTATAATCGCCTGCCGGAAGCTTCACAGGAAGATCGCCAATCGGCTTGGAAGGATCATTTGTAAATGGATAGACAGTACCGCTGAATACTCCTATAAGAAAAGTTTCTACGTCTGTCAGTAATTTACTAGTGTTCGCTGTTCCTACAAAACCTACAGCTTTCCCTGTTTTACTGTCCTTAACAAGCACGTCGATTGTTTTCATTGGGCTATTCAACTTCATTACTCCGTGAACCATAGGCTCTAAATATTGCCAGAAAGGTGTCGTATTTGTTACGGATGGTTTAGTCGTTTTTATATATTCAAATCCTTTTTCCGTCACCATGACAGCGAATGGAATTTGATACGTTTCGGCCGGATTGTTCGCATTAGTCACATGGATATACCCTTCGTACCTGCCTGTCTTAGCGCTAGCAGGAATCGTGATTTTCGGCTCCAGCTCCTGTGATTGTCCGCTTGCTACTGTAATGGATGCCGGTACCTCAACTTGTACACCATTCTTCACTGCATCTTGAATACCTGTACGTTCATCGTGATACTCCACTTCTACTTTAAAGGATTTTTCTTCTTTGCCATTGTTTTGGACCGTCACTTTTTTACTCGCTTCAATTGGTTTATCACCTTGCTTAAAATGTCTGCCGAACATAATAGATCCTGTTTGCTCATCAATTTCAACAATATTTCCATTCTCAATATTTTTTGTTTTGTCCAATACTTTGATAGATGTGTCCGTATGAACAGCTTGATACGCGTCGATACGCCCCGCACCCACTTCGTATACAGAATTCTTGCCATTCAAATCATCGGATGTATTCATAAGAGCCGCTTTTACATCGAAAGGAGTATATTCTGGATGCTCCTGCAGGATCAATGCAGCTGTACCCGCTACGTGAGGAGACGCCATAGAAGTACCAGACAAGCGTACATATGCATTGCCGTAATTTATACCGTCCTGCGGATCATTGATGTATTCCGGTGCAGTAGAGAAAACCGACACACCAGGAGCGACTACATCTGGCTTAATGTCATAATTCCCATTTACCGGCCCACGGGAGCTGAAATCAGCTAAGTGATCCCCTTCCGTTTTTGTATTGCTCAGCGTCTCGAATTTGAAAGATACTTCACCTAGCGCCTTTAACCGTTCGCCATCTGCTTTTGACAGACGGAAAGATGGAATAAGGCCTACCCCCTCACCTAAGTAGGCAGATATTTGTCCGTCAGCATTGTTATATACGATAACCGCTTTTGCTCCAGCACTTTTTGCATTTTTAATTTTTTCATCAAACGTAATTTCTCCACGCTGAATTAACGCAATTTTTCCGTTAAGATCTTTCCCCGTAAAATCAGCTGGTTTACCAAGTCCCGCAAATACAATTGGTAACGATTGTCCCCCAAAATCTTCTAACTTATCAGGAAAATCTTTACCTAATAGCTGCATATTTTCAAATTTTTCGTTAGATACACTTGCGCTGAATGTAGGAATAGACATGGCAGCATCACTTGCCCCTACTGAAATACCAAGAGCTGCCGTTCCCGGGGAACCAAGCGTTTTTTCGTTTGGTCCGGCGTTACCTGCGGCAACAACTGTTACCACACCTGAAAGCATAGCGTTATTTGTCGCGACAGAAGTAGCATATAACGGATCGTTAGTCTGCGCACCAAGTGACATATTGATAACGTCCATACCATCTGCAATCGCTTTATCTATTCCAGCAAGAATTCCTGCTGTATTACCTCCGCCCCAAGGACCTAATACTCTATAAGCATATAAATCTACATCAGGTGCTACACCTTTCACAGCATAATCCGCATTGTTTTTCTTTTGAGCTGCAATCGTTCCTGCTACATGTGTACCATGGTTTGTATAATACACATAGCCAGGAGATGTTGGCTTACCAGCTTTTATCCAGTCCTCGTATGTCGTTTCCATCGGATCTGCATCGTTATCTACAAAATCATATCCGCCTTTATAGGCACCTTTTAAGTCAGGATGATTATAGTCAACACCTGTATCAAGAACGCCGACTTTAATCTCTTTACCTGTAATGTTTTCTGCATGAAGCTTGTCCACGCCAATTTGCGGAATACTGTCCGCCATTTTTGGCTGAATTGTTTCTTTTGTTTCCTTTGTTTCTACCGGAGGTTCCACTTTTACTTCGTAATCTTTAAAAATACGTTTTACGACTCCGGATTGGATCAACTCCTGCACTGCAACACCAGGTAAAGTCATAGCTACACCGTTGATCGCATTCTTATATTCGCGTGTAACCTTCACTTTTTTCGTATCGTAAGTGCCGGCATCCTTCTTCGATTTTAAGGATTCGACATGTTGTTTGAACACTTTATGCTCTTCATCCACTTTTGCTTGCGCAGTAGTAGTAGTTATTTTCTTCCCTTTCGCCGCTTGTTTCATCACTTCAATTTTTGCTGGAGCTTGATTGAATTCCACGATAACGTTAACTAATTCAGGACTATTAGAATCAATATCAGGTGAAATCGTAAAATTAGGACTTACATCTAGCTGTTCCAACGCTTTTCTTTGTTCTGGAGACAGATTCATTAGTACCTGTTCCGCATTATCAACTGGCTTCAATTCAACCGCACTTTCTGCCAATACGTTATACGGAATACCTTGTGACAATAGCATACCAGTAACTAAAGTTCCTGTAAGAACCCTCCCAAATTTCCCTCTCTTCATACAAGTTCCCCCATCTAAATTTATTTGTATTTGTAGTCATTGCATAACATAAATTTCCGAAGCTTTTAGACTACGACTCTACTTTCTTATCTTATTAAATTTAAACTTTTCTGAAAATTATCAAAAAGTAATATTTTTTTAGTTATTAGTTCTATACCGTATAGTACAAAAGAACTACCCTGTGTTTTATTATTTTGAGTAAAATAATAAAACACAGGGTAGTTCTTTTAAATGATTTTCATTTAAGAAAATGGAACAAGCTGATTTCGCACGGCATATATGACTGCTTGTGAACGGCTTTTCACATTTAGTTTTCTGAAAATCTTATTTATATGGATTTTAACTGTCTTGTCACTGATATATAGAGCTTCAGCAATTTCCTTATTGCTAAAACCTTTGACCAATTCAAACAGTATTTCTTTTTCGCGCTCTGTTAGTTCATTTTCATTTGATTCTGATTTCGTTTGCTGATGATATGTAATCAACTTTTTAGTCATACGCGGATGAATCACAGAATCTCCTTGTAATACCATTCGGATTGCCGCCACTACCTGCTCGGATGATGAATCCTTCAGTAAATAACCGTCTGCACCTGCCCGAAGAGCAGCCATCAAGTATTCATCATGTTCATACATAGTCAATACGAGAACACGGCAGTTCGGATACTGATCTTTCACGAGTGATGTAGCCTCAATACCATTTTTCCCCGGCAAATTAATATCCATTAAAATACAATCAGGCCTACAATCTTCCACTTTCTTTACTACCTCATCCCCGGAAACAGCTTCTCCAACTACTCGCATATCAGATTCGAGTTCCAATATACTTCGAATTCCATCACGCAAAACAGTATGATCATCCACTACTAATATTCGAATCATGATACCCCTCCCCCATTTCTGAATCTGGAATTAACAATGTGATTTCTGTACCTTTTCCTACTGAACTATCAATCTGAAGGGTAGCCCCTAGCTGTTCAGCCTGTTCATTCATATGTAATATACCATAATGCGGCTCATGCTTTGCTTTAATCATAGATTCAAAAAGAGAAAAGCCAATTCCGTTATCCTTTACCTTTAAAAGTACATGTTCCCGTTGATAGCTTAGTAAAATGTCAACTTTATCTGCCTTTGCATGCTTTATAATGTTCTGCAAGCTCTCCTGTAAAGTATCGAAGATGACTCGTTCTTTCGTAAAACTAAGTTTTCGAGAACGGCCTCTTTCATGATATAGAATGGCTAGACCATATTCTTGTTTTAAGGATTGAACTTTATTTATAATTGCTTGTTTTAGTCCTAATCTTTGTGTTGGATATGGCTTTAAAGCATAAATAGAATAACGAACTTCACTTAAACTCTTCCGTAATTTTTTTATGCTTGTATCTACCACTTGCTGCATGTCCTTTGGTCGATCTGCATATTTTTTCTGAGCTGACTCCATCTGAAATATCACTCCAGCCAATGCTTGTGCGATTCCATCGTGGATTTCACGAGCAATTCGATTTCTTTCTTCTAAAATCGTTCTTTTTTCCTGTTCAGAGACGAGTGTCCGTGTTTTAAGCAAGCTACCTAATTGATTGGCAAACGTAGCTAAAGTCTGTACATCTTCAGTAATAAAACTCGCACTCCTGCTTTTCCCTGCCACAAACATTCCAACTAATTCATGATTTACCTTAAGAGGTAAATATACAAGCGAGCGCATAGTATTTTCAAACACTTCATCTCCCGGAGCCATACCTGTTTTCCAATCAGTAACAACAACAGTTTCTGATATCTCTTCAAACTTCTTATGCAGGTCAGAATAATTAGAAATATCACGACGTACTTTTCCATCCTTTAATAAAAGTGTCCAGTTCTCTTCATCTTTTGCCCATAAAACATATGCCTGTATTCCTAAGAATCCTTTCAGTGATTGTTTCATCTGCTGTAAGTTTCCGGCAGATAATCCATGACTTAATTCCGTCGTAATGGAAAAAAGCTTATATAATCGTTCTTTTTCCACCCGTATTTGTCTAACGAAAGAGCTAATGATACAAATTGCCACAAGCGGGAAAAAGAAGAATAGAACCATGATTTCATCCATCACTCCGCGATATCGGTAATCTAAAATATGTATAAGTGAAGAATAAAATAAACAAAAACTCAAACTCAAGAGTACTAATATATTCTTTTTACGCCACTCTTCTAGCGGATAGGGCTGAGGAAGAAGTATGATTAAAAGATCGTAAAATAAACTGTTAAAAAGGCAAAGAAATGCGCTGAATAAAAACAAGCTTATAAATTTTTCATATAAAACTGAAAGATTCATTCCAGAAATAAAAAAAGAGAAACATCCACTGGAAAACCATTCTGCTAATACGATACTAAGAGCAAGTTGCGCACAATTGAATACCGTCCTTTGCATAGGTAATCGGCGAAGCAATTGGATACTTAACATCACACCCACACACGAAACAACAGTTATATGCATTCCAAACTGCCAATTCATTGTATAAATAAGTGTAAGGCTGAGTGTGATCCCCCCTCTCCAAATGCGGATAGGAAAATACTCAGTAATTCCCATAAACATAATTAACAACAAAAGCAGTATAAGATGGGAAGGCATTTCACTTAAAAATAAGGAAATAATAACAGCAGTTAAACCAAGAAAAGAGATAGAATAAATATAAAAACTAGCTACTTGCTCTCTCATAGAAGTAAAATCTATCTTTTTCAAAACGATCCCTCCCTCAAAAAAATTTATCCCGCTATTTGCGGGCAGTAAGACTCCCACCTCAAAAGTCAGGTGGGAGCCCTGCTGCCCGTAAACGCCCGATTGGTGAAGGCTAATAATTAGTAGGGGATGAACAAAACCCCCACTGATTATAGTTTCACTTTATTATCATCATTATCTACTAAAAAACCGGCACTGGCAAAATGAGAAGGTTCTCATTAGCCAATCACCGGCTGTGCGCTGTCCCTTAGAAGGGATGACACAATATTAGTATAAAACAGGCCTCTTCATTCCGCCACCCATCAAATGTTATAATTGTAAATATATTCTATGTCTATCATATAGAACTAAAGATGTATATGAATCAATTTCATAATTGGTTTTTACCGGTAGAAGAGATCCATTTTATTCACATAATCCCTACTGCTGAAAATAATTTGGGCTATGAACAAGCTTCATATCACTTTCTCTTCTGTAATTGGCTATATTCTTCTTTTGTATTTACATTCAGAAATAACTCTTTGGGCAGTTGCGATTCTTCCACTGTTACATACCGAACGTGACACTGTGATAATAACTGCTGCACACTTCGTTTCTCCTCTTGCAACAGATATTCTATTTTCTCTTTTACATCGCGATGATAGAGTGCTAAAAGCGGTTGTTTTCGTCCGTCGATAACCGGAACAATCACTTCGATATCTTCATTTATATATGAAACCATTTTTCGTGCCCACTGCTTCGATATATTTGGCGTATCACAAGGTGCAACAATGTACCAATCCGCATGTAAGTGGTTCATTCCTGTTAATAAACCAGCAAGCGGACCGTTTCCTTTATACATCGCGATATCTTCTACAACTGGTACATGCAATATATGCAAGAGATCATTAGTAATCGCTGGGTTGCTAATTACAACAACGTCTGTAACAACCTCTTTCAATGCCTCTATACTATACTCAATAAATGTTTTCCCGCGCCAAGTTGCCAATGCTTTCGGCTCTCCAAAACGACTAGACTGTCCGCCGGCTAATACAATTCCTGCAATTTTCATTGGCGATGCAGCTCAAATGTAATATGACCTAATTCCGGTAAAATTAACTTATTCATCGCAAGACGAACCGCTCCGCTAGACCCTGGCATTGAAAAGACAACTTTACGTCCGATTGTACCGCCGATTGCTCTACTTAACATCGCACTACTTCCGATATCTTCTAAGTAACTTATCATACGGAACAACTCACCAAATCCAACAATTTCTTTATCTAATAACACTGACACTGCCTCAATCGTTACATCACGTTTCGTAATACCAGTTCCGCCATTCGTTAACACAACATCAACATCTTCCCTATGATAACCAGCTAACACAGCCTGCTGAATACTTTCTTTATCATCTTTCACAATTTCATAAGAGTTCACTTTATGTCCTGCTTCTATTAATAATGCATGTAACAATTGACCACTCTTATCCGTCTCTTCCGTACGTGTATCGGAAATCGTTACAATCTTACAACGCACTTCTTTTGGCGCTTGTTTTTTATGTTCAGTTACACTCATTTTTCATCTTCCCCTTCTTAAAAGCTTTTCTTCATTTTATCATACATATCTTTACACAATTCTGTATGAAGCCACCGATACGTCATGATACAATATAAGTATTAAAACCCACAAAAAGGAATTTAAATAGGTATACTATTTCCATTTCTTATACTCCTAGCTTTCACATCATTAGCTACTATTTATCTCTTCTTATGTTTTCTACATAATAGGTTTAGTTTTTAAATTTACAATACAAAATAATTCGGAGGTTCACATACTATGGAACTTTATAAAAAATTAACAACGACATTCATCCTCTTATTTGTCGCTTCCATCACTGTCGGCTTTTCTTTAAAAGGCGCAATTCCATACGCTACATTAGTGAGTATTATATTTGCAACGCTATTTTTACTGAGCAGTGCTTTTTGCGCAGGAAAAGCGCGTCAACTGAAAGGTTGATTGTCTATGTTCCGTAAGAAACCAATCCTTTGTAAATTATGTGAAAAGGAAATACAAACGTATGAAAAAACATGGATTCACATGCCATTTCCGGCAAGTGGTATGACAAATATGAAGAAGTATATTGAGCTAGACGGGGAAGTTTATTGTAGTTCTTGCATTCAAGTAGTAAATAAAGTGAAACTTTAATCAGTGGGGGTTTTGTTCTTCCCCACTGATTATTAGTTGAACCAATCGGGCTTTTACGGGCAGTAAGCCTCCCACCTAACTTTTTTGCTTTACAGCCGAATTTTGAGGTGGGAGGCTTACTGCCCGTTAATGCGGGATAAAACCAAATAAAAAAAGCTTTGCGACACGCGCAAAGCTTCTTTTTCATATATTATAGACCAGCTTGCTCTTTTAAAGTAGCTGCTTTGTCTGTACGTTCCCATGTAAGATCTACATCAGTACGTCCGAAGTGGCCGTAAGCTGCTGTTTGTTTGTAAATTGGGCGACGTAAGTCTAGCATTTTAATAATACCAGCTGGGCGAAGATCGAAGTTGTTACGAACTAGTTCCACTAGTACGTCTTCAGATACTTTACCAGTGCCAAATGTATCAACTGAAATTGATACTGGTTGCGCTACGCCGATTGCGTATGCAAGTTGTACTTCTGCTTTGTCAGCAAGACCAGCTGCTACGATGTTTTTCGCAACATAACGAGCTGCATATGCTGCTGAACGGTCAACTTTCGTTGCATCTTTACCAGAGAATGCACCGCCACCGTGGCGAGCGTATCCACCGTAAGTATCAACGATGATTTTACGTCCTGTTAAACCAGCATCACCTTGTGGTCCACCAATTACGAAGCGGCCAGTTGGGTTAATGAAGAATTTCGTTTCTCCATCCATTAATTCTGCTGGAACTACAGCTTTAATTACATGTTCTTTTAAATCGCGATCGATTTCTTCCCATGTAACATCTGGATGATGCTGTGTAGAAATTACAATTGTATCCACACGTACAGGTTTACCATTTTCATCATACTCAACTGTAACTTGCGTTTTTCCATCCGGACGTAAGTATGATAATGTGTCATCTTTACGTACTTCAGTTAAACGACGAGCTAATTTGTGAGCAAGCGAGATTGGAAGTGGCATTAATTCTTGTGTTTCATTACATGCGAAGCCAAACATTAAACCTTGGTCTCCTGCACCAATTGCCTCAATCTCAGCGTCAGTCATTAGACCTTCGCGTGCTTCTAGCGCTTGGTCAACACCCATAGCGATGTCAGCAGATTGCTCATCGATAGATGTTAAAACTGCACAAGTTTCTGCATCGAATCCATATTTTGCGCGTGTGTAACCAATGCCTTGAATTGTTTCACGAACGATTTTTGGAATATCTACGTAAGTAGAAGTCGTAATTTCCCCCGCTACCAATACTAAACCAGTTGTTACAGTTGTTTCACAAGCTACACGTGCATTTGCGTCCTTTGCTAAGATCGCATCTAAAATTGAATCAGAAATTTGGTCACAAATTTTATCTGGATGTCCTTCAGTTACAGACTCAGATGTGAACAGATGACGTTTTTTTGTCATGTGGTAAACCTCCCTACAGTAATTGTATATATTGTACGGAACTCATCCTTAATTTGCCACAAACTGCGACATACATTTATTCTCCCACACAAGCATACAGAAAAACCTTTCCTACTTAACATAGAGGAAAGGTTTAATTTGCTACTTGCATACTGCTTTTTGCCCTTTGCTCTTATCGTTCGAGACCGTTAGCCTCGCACAGGTTTTAGCACCTATTCACCTGTATTTACCACTACAAGTGAGGTTGCTGGGCTTCATCGGGCCTGTCCCTCCGCCAGCTCGGGATAAGAGAGTATCCGTCCCAACCTATACTAAAGAAATGATATTCATTTGTCAATTAATATTCACATTTTCCTGAAAGTTTTTCTCAATGCGCATAGAATGAAATATTAATAAGGAAATGATACATTCACACAAACAAAAATAAATAAATAGTATACATTATTTATATAATTGTGTTATACTCTTGATGGGGATTACGAGAAATATTTCATTAAATGAAAAGGATGGTATATAAATATGAGTACTGTGAATGTCCAAATTGGTTTACATGAATTATTGAACGGAAGCAATGCACAGATTCAATTAAGTGTTCCGCAATTAGTGGAAAAAGTATTAATGCGAAACGAAGGGAAATTAACTTCTACTGGTGCCGTTTCTGCTTCAACAGGAAAATACACAGGACGTTCTCCTAAAGATAAATTTATTGTGAAGGAAGCATCGGTTGCTGACAAAATTGCTTGGGGAGCCGTGAACCAACCGATCTCTGAAGAACATTTTAATAAATTATATATAAAAGTTTTAGAATACTTAAAAGAAAAAGAAGAGTTATTCATCTTCAAAGGATTTGCTGGCGCTGATCGCAACTATCGCCTACCAATTCAAGTTGTTAACGAATATGCATGGCATAATTTGTTCGTACATCAATTATTTATTCGTCCAAATGAAGAAGAATTAGCAACTCACGAATCAGAGTTCACAATTGTTTCTGCACCAAACTTCAAAGCAGATCCAGCAATTGACGGTACAAATTCTGAAGCATTCATTATGGTTTCATTCGAAAAACGTATCGTACTAATCGGTGGTACAGAATACGCTGGAGAAATGAAAAAATCAATCTTCTCTATTATGAACTTCTTACTACCTGAACAAGACATTCTTTCTATGCACTGCTCTTCAAACGTAGGCGAAGAAGGCGACGTAGCACTATTCTTCGGTTTATCTGGAACAGGCAAAACAACATTATCTGCTGATCCAAACCGTAAATTAATCGGTGACGATGAGCACGGTTGGTCTGATAACGGTGTATTCAATATTGAAGGCGGTTGCTATGCAAAATGTGTAAACCTTTCTCATGAGAAAGAGCCACAAATCTTCGATGCAATCAAATTTGGTTCCGTTTTAGAAAACGTTGTCATTGACGGTCAAACACGCATCGCCGACTATAACGATACTACTTTAACAGAAAATACACGTGCTGCATACCCTATGCATGCGATTGACAATATCGTACTGCCAAGTGTTGCAGGACATCCAAATACAATTATTTTCTTAACTGCTGATGCATCTGGCGTATTGCCTCCAATCAGTAAGTTATCAAAAGAGCAAGCTATGTACCACTTCTTAAGCGGTTACACTAGTAAGCTAGCAGGAACAGAGCGCGGTGTTACATCTCCACAAGCTACATTCTCTACTTGCTTCGGTTCACCATTCTTACCGCTTGATGCATCTCGTTATGCTGAAATGCTTGGTGAAAAAATCGAGAAACATAATGCAAAAGTATTCTTAGTAAACACTGGCTGGACTGGTGGCGAATACGGTGTTGGTAAACGTATGAACTTAGGTTACACTCGTGCAATGATTCAAGCAGCACTAAGCGGTGAACTTGCTAAAGCTGAAACTGCAAAACACGACATCTTTGGCCTTGAAGTACCTTGTCACGTTCCAGGTGTACCTGACGAAGTATTAATGCCTGAACAAACTTGGGCTGATAAAGATGCTTACAAAGCGAAAGCAATTGAGCTTGCAAACGAATTTAAAGAAAACTTCAAAAAATTCGATAGCGTTTCTGAAGATATTATTAACTTAGGCGGTCCAATCGCTTAATATATAAAGTGAAACTTTAATCAGTGGGGGTTTTGTTCATCCCCCACTGATTATTAGTTGAACCAATCGGGCATTTACGGGCAGTTGATCTCCCACCTAACTTCTTTGCTCCACCTGAATTTTGAGGTGGGAGTTTTACTGCCCGTTAATGCGGGATAAACTTTCTGTTGCAATAACCCTTTACTCATATGAATAAGTATCGTGTAGCCAAAAGTTTCGCGTACTCACCGACAAAACCCAATGCGGCTTAACGGTTACACATACTTACATAAAAAAGAAGCTTACGTTTTTCGCGTAAGCTTCTTTCTATATATTCTTTAATTTACACACATACAAACCACGGCTTCGAAAATATAAATAGGTTTTACGCTCACTTGCTCCTTCTGGCTTCACACCGCATGGGGCTAAAAAAGGATCTAACCGCTTCTATCCGTCGCCAGACCCTCTGTTCCAACTTAAAACTTTCCAACCACAATTTTCAATTTATATACTTAGATTTTCACACATATAAATCACGACTTCGAACACACAAACTATTTCCCTACTCACTACATCCTTCTGGCTTCACACCGCATGGGGCTAAAAAAGGATCTAACCGCTTCTATTCATCGCCGGATCCTCTATTCCAACTTAAAAGAAGCTTTTTATCTTTTTTAGCTCTTTGTTAGTTCCTTTTCATCTTTCATGCTATAGTAGCCTAAATTAACAACGATTAAGAAATAACCACCCATAATCCCAACTGCAAATGCCCACATAACCATATGGTGCTCAATTTCGTACATAATAATTGCACCAAGGATCGCCGCTGCGTAGCGATTAAACATACCAAGCGTCGGCGCTTTCGTCTTCTTTACGATACTATCCCCAAGTTTTTCGATACGCCTTCCTAAAATCCAAACACAATACATGCTTACAATAAGTCCAATTCCTGCACCTAGAAAATGTGCTGAAAAGGGTGTTAACATCCAGCCTAATAACAGAATACCTAGTAGATAATACGATTGAATTTTAAACGACCTTAATGACATACTAATCATGTTGTACTCCCCTTCAATAGTTTTTATCTATCCAACAAAAGTTATATAACTCATTTCTTTCGAGTCCATGCTACTTAAAATCTATTTCATTCAAATTAAAAACAACATAAACTGTATGTTTATGTTGTTAAAATGCTTTTAGAAAATAATATTATACAAGATTTCTAATATAGAATCCCTCATAAATGTGACATTTTTCAAAACATTTTCGTCCAATTATGAAAAAAGTGATATCAATCTATGAACATACGGATATGATGTAATAAGCACATAAATAAAGGGGGCGTCTAATGGTTTATTTTTTAATGGCTCTCATTCACCTCATTGTCCCTGCACTTATTGGACTTTCCTTGTATTGGTACACGAAAAGACATAGTATTTTCTATGCTGTCCTCGGTGTTCTTCTTCCAGGTATTATTCTTATTACACTCTTCCGTATTCCATTTTTAAATTTAATTCCACTTATTACCGCTATCTTGTTTCTCATCTTCTTACCAAAAATAAAAAAATAGGAAAGCAGATCATAGGTAATCTGTTTTCCTATTTTGATATAAATTCTTGTACGGTAGAATGCGCTTCTATTTTCTCTGATTTCACAAACCATAGACCGAAGAAAATGATTATTCCACCGATTATTTGTTGTAACGATACATATTCATTTGCCCATATAGCTGCAAATAAAACCGCTACAAGCGGTGTAATATACATATATACCATCGTATGTGATGCTCCGATTTTTTGGACACCAACATACCACATCACTAAACCAAATACTGTTACAAATAAAATAGAATATAGTAAAGCAAACAATGTCATTCCATGTGTAATATGAAATGGCATGACAAATACATGTGGACCACTTAACAATAAGAGCGGAATCGCTCCAACTAATGCCGACCATGCAGTAACACGTAGTGCTGAGTATTTTTTTATTAGTGGTCCCGCTAAAACAGGATAAAGCCCCCAGCATATCGATGTAATTAGTCCAATCCCATTTCCGTAGAAAGAACTAGCGAGTGAATGCCCCGCTACTAAAACTAATGTAGCACCAACAAAGGCAATCATGGAACCAACTAACTTTCGAGAAGAAAATTTTTCTTGTTTCAAGAAAATCGCAAATACAGTTGTAAAAATAGGTGAAATAGAAATGAGTAAAGAGGCATTTGTAGCGGATGTATATTGTACCGTTTCCATGAATAGCGTTTGATACAGTACAATACCTACCGTGCTCACGATGATTAATCTTGGTATATCTTTTCGCTCCATATAAAGTGACTTTTCGATAAAGAACGTAAGTAATAACAGTAGTGGTGCTGCTGCCATCATTCGAACTGCAGTAAACTCAATCGCCGTAAATTCTAAAAGTCCATATTTCGCAATCGTATAGTTAATCCCCCAAATAATAACGACACTTAAAATTAATAACTCAATTCCCCATTTTCTCATACGCAATCCCCTCCGCAAATAAAATTATACAGAAAATTCAATAATGTGTACATTTCATTATGTGAAAAAATCTTTTTATTGTATGAAGAACCTTGTCTTGATAAATGAAATTTTATAGGCGATTTTCAAAATATATCAGCGATTCGAAAAAGAATATCGACTTATCAATAAGAAACGACAATAGTATCACCCTATACTATAAAGAAAAGGCAGCTCCAAAATTTTTTTGGGCCGCCTTTTCTTTACTATACTCGAACATGTAACTTCATATTCGGATTATAAAACTGGCTTGGGCTCTTCAGCTGAAAAGTCCCTCCAACTTCATGCCAATCAACTGTTAACTTATCATCCATAAATACAAGCTTTGTTCGATCTGCAATAAAGTTTAGTACACTTGATTCAATATCTACATCGCGTTCATCTTTCTCTGAAACGGCTACTAAATCAATAATCCCGCTCATAACACAACCGCAACCTTCATTATCGTAAAATAACTTTATATATTTCGCTTCACTTGGAATCGTATCCATAATCTTTTTATATGCTGCTTCTGTTACAGTAACGTACATGCGTGAATCTACATCCTCTCTTCTCGTATCATTCTTATATTGTACCATTCTTTTTCTTAATTCCACCCGTTTGTTGTATACAGAAAATTAAGACTAATATACAATATATGTGATAAAGGAGGTTGTATCATCGATGTTCAAATTACGGCGATACCCCATTTTCTTAGGTCTATTAGGTAGTTTTTTTATTTCTAGCGGAATGATATTACAACATATACTTCCCTATTCTCCTTCTATTGGCTGGATTCTAGGTTTTATTTGTTTTACATCCGCTTCTTATTTTGCTATGAAAAATAAAAACAACTAACAAAGTAAGAATTATCTTAAGGAGGATTTTGATGTAGACGTTACTTTGATTCCACAGGAGACATGGTGGTTATCAAACTAATAACAGCTCCCCTATTTTTGAAATCTATATACACAATACGATCGACCACACAAAAATATAGAATCTACAATATATATATAGTAGTTCTACTTTTAAAACTAGATTTTCAAAAATATAGAAAGGAGACAATATATGTACCAACGCAATTGCTTTAGTTGTGACGGTAGACGCAACAGTGGTTCTATCGGAAGTACTGGACCTACTGGTGCTACAGGTCCTACTGGTGCTACAGGTTACTGGCAATGCCGGACCTACCGGGGCCGGTTTACAAAGTACTACCGCTTTTAGTCTAGCAGCCGCTCCTAACTATAAAACGGGACAAGTTGTGACTTACACAAGTAGCGGCTATGTTGTAAAAAAAGATGCACCTCAAGGGTTTCCGAATGTGTCCCCAGATTATATCGTATTAGTAGAAGGTGGACCTACTGGCATCACTGGTTCTATCGGCATCACTGGACCTACTGGCATCACTGGTTCTACCGGCATCACTGGACCTACTGGCATCACTGGTTCTACCGGCATCACTGGACCTACTGGCAACACTGGTTCTACCGGCATCACTGGACCTGCAGGTAGTTCATCAGCGAAAAGTATTGTTTTTCAAGGGACGAATGCTGGGTTTCAACGTATAGCAGGTTCTCCAGGAATTGATTCTAACGTTATTCCGTATGTAACTGCTGGAGCTGGGAATATAGTTGGTTTTGCTGCATCTATAAATATTAATAACTTACCCGCTGCTGTTTATACGATTGATATTTGCAAGGATGTCCCAACAAACCTCTCTGCCCCTACCTCTAGTTACATCCTATCTACTATCACTTTAACTACTACAGATAAAATTACGGGGACTATGACATTTTCAATTAAACCTACGGATATTGGCTCTAGACAACCTCAAGTGTATAACCCTACTCCAGTACCTGGACCTGCCACTGTAACTTGGACTAGTATTACAACTGGAAACCTGGTTTCGAGGGGGGATGCGATATCTCTTTATATTACCCCCGGGATTACGGCAAGTGCTGTATATTCTGTTTTTCTAATCACTGATATATAGCCCACACTTACAAATCGTTCATTTTACAAAAAACTTCGCTACCGAGGCCAACAAAATTACAAATAAATTAAAACAAATAACAGACAAATTCATTATATACCTCACCTTGGATATATCCATATTTTGATTTTTCAAATTGGTACACTATGTCAATATTGTAAACATCCCCTTTATTGGATTCCGTACTTCCATCCAAAATGAAAAGGGAAATCACTCTAAAGAAAGTGATTTCCCCTTTTTAAAATACCCACCGTTAAATCGGCAACATAATCTCAACAGTCGTTCCAACTCCAACTTCACTTTCAAAGTTCAATTTACCGTGGTGATCTTTAATAATTTTTTCCGTAACTACTAATCCTAAGCCTGTTCCAGTTTCTTTCGTTGTGTAAAAAGCTTCATTTAGCTTAGGAATTTTATCTTTCGGAATGCCGTATCCCTCATCTATAATTTGAACAATGATCACATCTTCCACTATAACTTTTACAGTAATAGTTCCGCCAACTGACATTGCTTCAATCGCATTTTTAATTAAATTAAAAAATACTTGTTTCAATCGTTTCTCATCACATGTAATTGAAGGTATGTCTTTACTATAAATAGCATGCATTTTTATCCCTTGTTCTAAAGCTGGCTTTTCCATAACCCTGATAACATAAGAGATGATTTCTTTAATATTATGAGTTTCGGATTCTACCGATTTAGATTTCTCAAACTCATTTAGTTCTGTAGCAATTGTATAAATTCGCTCTACTTCCTGTCTCATAATTTCACTATAAATCTTATCTTCTGGATATTTTTTCGCTTGCTTATTCACAAGTTTTTTCAATTTTTCTAACGGTCTTCTAATCTTATCGCCAATTACTGTTGCCATTTTTCCAACCATCGCTAATTTTTCTACATTTTGTATTTCTCTGTCCATCATTTCAAGTGTACGAACGTAAGATTGGAATCTTAAAAATATAATCCAACATATAATAACAAACACGCTATATAATGCTATTGGGATAAGAACGATAAAGGATTGAACAACGAATCCCATAAGTGCATATTTTCCAACAATAGTTCCGGCAACTAACCAAAAGTACCTCTTATTCACAAATATCGGTGCAAATAAAATAAAGAATCCTTCTACTATATTCCCGCCATCAAATTCCGCATCACTTCCGTAATAAATAATGAAGTTATTAATAAAATCCAATATATTATAGCCAATTAAAATAATATACTTCACAATATACGGCTTTTTCCATTTCATAAAATAAAGTCCTATAAAGAATAATCCAACCATCAAACTATATAGCCATAAACCTAATCCTTCTCCAAAAGCATCTGCTAGTTTTTGATTTTTATCTGATAAAAGGACAATAGCCTTTTCAGCAAAATCATACGCAAAAAATATAACGAAGAATAAGCTTAAAAATATTTTTAATGCCTTTATCTCTTCTTTTTCAAATGTATTGCCTTTTTCCATATGATAACTCCTTTAACAACACCTCTTAATCTTGTGTCACATTGCGCTCACATTTTTTCGGGAGCAGTATTTCTACTCTCGTTCCTTTCTTTACTTCACTAGAAATGTGTAATTCTCCAAGATGCTCTGTCATAATTCGCTCTGCTACCGTAAGACCTAATCCAATTCTATCTTGCTTCGTTGTATAAAAAGCATCCTTAACTCGTCCTAAATTATCCTTTTTTATCCCAAAACCACTATCTACTATACTTACTATTACGTAATCTCTTTTTTTATTTTCAACTTGTATTTTTAATGTTCCGCCATGCTCCATTGCCTCTAAAGCATTTTTAATAACATACAAAAATACTCCTTTTAATTTGCGTTTATCACATTCAATTTCACTTCTATTTTGCTCTTCATTAAAGGTGCAATTTATATTTAACTCGTTCATTTTTTCGCGCATGTTTTCTACCGCTTGTACTAAAACATCACTTACAATGTGTTTTTCATAAACAGAAGGTTTACATGTAGCAACCTCCATTAATTCACTAATCATATTATTCATATTTTCTATTTCGAGAATCATTTGTTCATATGTTGCATCTTTTTCGTGTTTCTCTTTTTGTAATTGCGTAAACCCTTTTAATGAAGCAAGTGGGTTTTTAATTTCATGTCCGACTGTCGCTGCCATTTTTCCGATAACCGCCAATTTTTGTGACTGACTTGCCTCTGCAATACGTCCCTTTACTGCTGAAAGATATTGTAAAAATCGATTTAAAATAATAAATGACACGAAAAGTAACACCATATTTATAACAAGCGACATAAACAAGTTAAGTTCTCCAAATACAAATAGGTATATCATATATTTTCCTATAAGAAATGGCGCTAAAACAAATAAATATCTTTTACTCAAAAATATCGGTACGAAGAAAATGAAAATATATTCAATTACATTCCCTTCATCAAATGCTATTGTATTATGAAAAGCATACCATCCAATATTAAAAGTCTCTGCGATCATGTATGCAAATAAATATGTATATTTAACTAAATATGCTTTTCCTCTCTCAAATAAGTAAACACTAATACCTAATATAGCCATAATATATGCAAGCTTCCATATCACTTTATGCCAATTTCCTAAAGGCATTGTATCTTCTAATATAATCGCGTATGCAACCTCGTATACAATTAAAATAACATGTATTACCCATAAGAAAATCTTAGCGTTTTTCTTTTCTTCTTTAGCTGATAGAAAACTCTCTCCCACTTCAACACCCCTTCAAAAGAATACCATTTATTATAATAAATGATTTTCATAGACAAACAAAGATAAATTGAACAAATGAGGAAAATCAATCTATAGATAATATACTTCTTCAGACCATATGTAAGCATAAAAATCATGAACAATAATACGTATAATATGGGAGGTGCTTTATATGGACGGTCGTGAAAATAAGAAGATAGAACAGTTACAATCCTTTACGAAAAACAATGAAGGAAAAGAGATGACAACGAATACGGGTGTCAAAATTTCAAATGATGAAAACTCTTTAACCGCCGGCGATCGTGGCCCTACACTTTTAGAAGATTTCCTGATGCGAGAAAAACTCGCTCATTTTGACCGTGAACGAATTCCTGAAAGAGTCGTTCATGCTCGCGGTTACGGAGCACATGGTGTTTTTGAGCTATATGATTCTTTAGAAGATTTAACAATGGCTCATTTTTTACAAGACCCATCTAAAAAGACACCTATTTTTATTCGTTTTTCTGAAGTTGCAGGATCAAAAGGTGCAAATGAAACGAACCGAGATGTACGAGGATTCGCTGTTAAGTTTTATACAGAGGAAGGAAATTTCGATTTAGTGGGTAATAACATCCCGATTTTCTTCATTCAAGATGGTATTAAATTTCCGGATCTTATTCATGCTCTTAAACCAGAGCCACATAATGAGATTCCTCAAGGACAAACAGCACATGATACTTTTTGGGACTTTATCGCCAATAATCAAGAATCAGCTGCGATGATGATGTGGATTATGTCTGACCGTACAATTCCGAGAAGTTTTCGAATGATGCAAGGGTTCGGCGTTCATACATTCCGCTTAGTTAATAAACACGGAAAGTCACGATTCGTAAAATTCCACTGGAAGCCTAAGCTTGGTGTTCACTCGTTAATTTGGGATGAAGCTCAAAAACTAGGCGGTGCTGATCCGGATTACCATCGCCGTGATTTATGGGAAAATATTAATGCTGGAAACTACCCTGAGTACGAACTTGGCGTTCAAATTTTAGAAGAAGAGGACGAATTTAAATACGATTTTGATATATTAGATGCAACAAAAATTTGGCCGGAAGAAGACTTCCCTGTTAAAATCATCGGAAAAATGACGTTAAATCGGAACGTTGATAACGTATTTGCGGAAACAGAACAAGTCGCACTGCACCCTGGAAGCATCGTCCGCGGTATCGATTTTACAAATGATCCTCTCTTACAAGGTAGACTCTTTTCTTATACAGATACGCAATTAGCCCGCGTCGGTACAAACTATCAAGAGTTACCGATTAACCGCCCTGTATGTCCTTTTCATAACAATCAAAGAGATGGTGCGTCTAAATATATAATTGATAAAGGAAAAGTCGCTTACCATAATAACTCTTTAGCTAATAACTCTCCCTTTACTGTACCTGGTACGAAAGGCGGTTTCGTTACATATCCTTCTACTGTTTCCGGACATAAAACAAGAGAAACAGCCGCTAGTTTTAAAGACCATTTCTCACAAGCCCGTTTATTTTGGAATAGTATGAGCCACGTCGAAAAAATCCATATTATGCAGGCCTTCTCCTTTGAATTAGGAAAAGTAAAAAGTAAATCAGTTCGCCAACAAGTCGTAGATATGATTGGTCATATAAGTACAGAATTAGCTACTTTAGTAGCTGAAGCAGTCGGGGCAACAGTGCCAAATGTTCAAGAATCAAATGTTACAAAATCCTCACCAGCACTAAGTATGGAACATACAACATTCAGCCCAAATACATTACGAGTAGGCCTCATTGTCGCAAACGGATATGACGGTCAAAACGCACAATATATTATAAATCAATTCAAACAAGCCGGTCTTCAGCCCGTTATTATTTCCGAACGATTAGGTTTTGTGCAAGGCTCTCAAAATGTAAAGTGGGAAGTGAATGATACTTTCTTAACAGGATCACCGCTTCTTTACGATGGGCTACTTCTTATTGGCGGAAATATTGATGATCATTTTCTTAACAAAGCAAGTTCATTTGTCGTAGAATCATATAATCACTTTAAGCCAATTGGCGCTTTCCAAAACGGAACTACTATTATTCAATCTTTAAACATCGAAGGAAAACCTGGCGTTATAACAGAACAAAACCCTACCTTACTTGCGAATGAATTTATTCAGGCAATGACAAAACAGCGATTTTGGGAAAGAGCCTATTAAAATGCATGAGGAGGATACGTCATGTTCGTTACAGTGGAAAAAGATGTACACATTTTTGTGCAAGATATGAACCCAGGTCCTGACAGTAAAACTGTTTTCTTTGTACACGGCTGGCCTTTAAATCACCAAATGTTTCAATATCAATTCAATGTTTTACCACAGCACGGGTTTCGCTGCGTCGCAATGGACATTCGCGGAAACGGGCAATCTGATAAACCATGGACTGGTTACACATATGACCGTTTAGCTGACGATATCGCAATTGTATTAGAAGCACTTCAAATAGAAAGTGCTTCGTTAGTTGGTTTCTCAGTCGGCGGTGCTCTTTCTATTCGATACATGTCACGATATAACGGTCGCCGTATTTCTAAACTTGCATTAATTGATGCCGTCTCCCCCTCTTTCGTAAAAAACCAACAATCCCCTTACGGCGTACCGAAAGAGCAAGCAAATGCTCTGATTGCTCAAATGTATGCAAATTTGCCTAAATTTCTTAATGATGTATCTTTATCATTTTTTAATAGAAACTTAGGAGCTGCCACGTTAGACTGGTTTTCTTATCTCGGTATGCAGTCCGCTTCTTATGCTCTCATCAAAATTTTGCAAGCAGCCGCGAACGAAGATGTAACAAAAGACTTAAGTAAAATTGACGTTCCAACAAAAATATTCCATGGCGTTCACGACCAACTTATCCCTTACAAAAGTGCTGAACTTACACAACAACGGATTAGAAATTCTCAGTTACATGCTCTTACAAATAGTGGTCACGGCTCGCCAATCGATCAAGCTGATGAATTGAATAAAGAACTTATTAAATTTATAAACTCATAACAAATTAACAATGCCTCCTCAACAAAAAAGAATTTGCCAAAATGGCAAATTCTTTTTTTAAAATTACCACACAACTTTATTGCAATTGATTTTTCTGAAATTTCAATATATATCTAGATAAAAAAACTCTTAGAAACCTTAAAGAGTTTTTTTACGCATTAAACAAATTATCCAATTATATACTAAATGAAAAATTCACACACTTCTCACAAATCAATTATTAAACCGATTCTATTTTAATTTATACTAAATGTACAAGTAATACTCCCTAAACCTAGCTTGTCTGGTTATCCCGTTAAATACTATGAAAAAAGAACTTGTATCGTATACAAGTTCTTTTTTTCGCTTATTTAAATAATATATCCTTACTATATTGCTTTCCGACGAGTAAGTCATATTGAATAAGCTCATATTGCTTTAGCATTTCTTTTTGTTTTTCTGTTAAACTTTTTATTGCTTTTCCATCTTTTCCTATCCTCAATTCGTCACGAAGTACAGGAATTTCTTCATATAACTTCGATAAAAATTGATAGAACGGTACCTTAGTTAATCCAGCATAATCAAAGACAAGATTTGAAAAATAAATTGGACTTACTAAACCTAAATTGTCATTTGGTATATCAAAATTTGCATACATTAATAACGGCGTTTGCGCCATCGCTAATCGTTCACTTGGCGTTTTTTCATTCGTTATATACCCATTCTCTTTATAAAGAGATTTATTTGTTCCTAGCGACGGAAGATGGTCCCCAAAGAATACTAATAATGTAGGTCTATCTAAATTATCTAACTCCTCTATTAAATATTGAAGAGCTTCATCTGAACGTCTTAAACCTTCTGTATAAGTCTCTAATTCAGCCTTCGATTCTTCATTTTCTAAACCACTAATTTCTATTTGATTTTCGCCAAATCTTCCTTCTGTAAATGGAAAATGATTTTGCATCGTAACCGCATGAATAAAAGTAGGTTGTTTTTGCTTCTCTAATTCAGCTATTATCTCTTTACTCATAGATAAATCGCTAATATAATCTCCATCAACTTCTACATTCTCCATCGTATCTTGCGCATTAAACTTGTCAAAGCCTAACACTCTATATACATCATCCCGTTTAAAGAATGAGCGACCAAATGAATGAATTGCACTTGTGTAATACCCTTCTTTTTTTAACTCTCGAGTAATAGATGGAATTTCTTTCTTATTTGTAACAACTTGCTGATACGGTATAGAGCCTGGTTTTAACAAACTCATTGAATAACTCGTTAATACCTCAAATTCAACGTTCGCAGTATTTCCTCCAAATGTAGGAGAAATAGTTTGTCCACCAGGAAAATTTTCTATATAATGATGCAAATTCGGTAAAGGATCTTCACTAAAGGAAAGATTCGTTAATTTCGTTGGATCCCAAAACGACTCGCTCATTACAAAAATAATATTTGGTTTCTCTTTTTGCTTCTGCGCCCCTATATTGCTGCTATATTGTTTTTTTATATCGTTTGCTATTTGAATCATATTTTCTTTTGAATAATCTTTCGGCTTTTCAATGACTGTCGTATCTAAATTACTTATAAAGCCTAGCACAAAACCATTCGAAGCATAATTTTCATTTTGATTCCACAAAACGAACTCTATGCCCGACTTTTGAAACCATTTATTCATAAACGTATTCGTAAAATTACCATACGCATATAAAACAAAAACGGATCCTATTATAAATAGAACTCGTACGCCTACATGAACTTTTACATTTTGAATATATTTCCTTATATACATACCCGCTAAAATACAGGCAACAACACTTACAATAACGAGAAGAATATAACCCCAACTAAAATAATCCATCACCATTGGTATAACAGATTGCATATGTCCAATCTGTGTAAAATCAGAAGGATATAGTGGGTCTCCCCTAAAAACAATTTTAAAGTGATTTACAATAGCCAAAATGATTAGCAAAATGCTTGGCAAGATAGTACTCAAAAAAACTTTCCCAAGCACGTTATACACAAAAACATATATCGCATAAATTACAATTAAACTAAATATAAACTGTGCGTTATAATTGTAAATCCAATTCAGTGTATTTACGAAATCCATATTATTTTGCGTAAAAATAAAAAGCAAAGTAACCGCATGGGCTACTAAAAACATTCTAATATAAATCCTAATAATCGGTTTAAATTTATTAACTATATCTTTATTCAAATACGCAACATACAATAGTACAATCCACATCAAAATTGTCATTATACTTAAAACAATTTTTTGATTTAACATATCTTTCATCGTATCTAAACTAAAATATTTTAAAATCAAGAAAATTGTGGGTACTACATATAGGGTTACTAGACCACTTAACATCGCCGAAATTAATATACTTCTTCTTGGCTGATGAAATGAAAAATTACCCCTCAATTCATTCCCTCTTTTCTGTTTATTAATTTCACCCCGCACCGTAATAAAATATTACTTATATAAACATAACATATTATGTACACAACGTCTTCTCATGTACACCCTCCGTATAATGTCATCTGTTACCTCTTGTACATACCGAATGAAAAAAAGAGATTTCCTAAGAAAGGAAATCTCTTTTTCATTACCCAACACTTTGCACACGGCCAATTTGTCCATCTTGTAATCGAACTTTAATTCCGTACGTGTGTGTTTCTGTATTTGTTAAAATATCTTTCACAACACCACTCACTGTTTTACTATAATCTTTATCTAATTGAATAACTACATGTGAACCCACCGAAATTTGTGATCTTGTCGGCTTCCCACCTGTTGCTTGTGTTGTTTTTTCTTGTTTCTGTGTTCTCTCTTGTTGTGCAGACTGCTGTTGCTGAATCTTCTGCTGTTCTTGCTTACGTTTTTCTTCCTCTACTCTTTGCTGCTCTTCTTGCTTACGCTTTTCTTCTTCTACTCTTTGCTGCTCTTCTTGCTTACGCTTTTCTTCTTCTACTCTTTGCTGCTCTTCTTGCTTACGCTTTTCTTCTTCTACTCTTTGTTGTTCTTCTTGCTTACGCTTTTCTTCTTCTACTTTTTGCTGCTCTTCTTGCTTACGTTTTTCTTCTTCTACTCTTTGTTGTTCTTCTTGCTTACGCTTTTCTTCAGCCTTCTTATCTTCTTCAATTTTCTTCTCATCTATTTTCTGTTCTTCCGCTGCCTTCAGCTTGTCCTCTTCATCTTTACAAGCTGTTAAAGCAACTACACATAAGCCTGTAAGTAAAAATAATACTAATTTTTTTAACATTAAAAAATCCCCCTATATATACATTACAAATAATGACCTTTAATAGAATAACAAATATGTATGAACCCCCTTGTCGTAATTTGTCGTATATATTGAATTTCCCATATAACAAAAGAACCTGTCATGTGACAGGTTCTTTTCGTTATTTATTATGAACGGGAAAAAATGATGAAATGATTAACATGTTTACTATACAATAGGAAGCATCCATAGTTTCCATATGATACACACGATTACTATAAAAATAAAATCAAACAAATCTAATCTCGGACCCTTTTTCATAGTCATATCTAACCACATATGAACCAATTTCAATCTTTTGTATTTATGAATATTTTTCTTTGCAAATCGGTAAGTAAGCACTTGCATGATGTAAATTCCAGTTACGCAAATAAACAATAAGGTGAGAAATTCAACCACGAAATTCCTCCCTATTTTTGAAGTGTTCTTTCTACTATATGGTTCTTCAAGACCCATTCCTCAAACTGAGCACTTCCAAATTCCCAGCTCAAATCACGAGCATGTACAGAAAAAACGTAATAACCGGCATATTCGTCCATAAACATTCCTGCCCCTACATCATCTTTTTGAATACCGTATACTCCAAAATTAAAATACACATCCCACACGTCTTCATGCTTCCTCTTATAAGCAATCGATTCCATATCACATTCAGTTCCGAAATAATCAAGATGTAAATGTACGCTATCATCGTATTCGTAATCCATTTTATCACCCCTTATATTTGTACTTCTTTACTACCCAAAAAATTCCTGCTATATATACTCACATATGGGCACTTACCTACATATTATGCTTGTAGATTGACTTCTAGGAGGTGTCATATAGTGAAAAAATTAATAACCGTTTTTTGCATCATGTTACTAGCTGTTTTCACATTCGCTGCTTGTAGTAGTACAAAGGAAAGTACGAAAGAACAAGCGCAAAAAATTCGCGTTGGCGAAGTTACCCACTCTCTTTTCTACGCACCATTATATGTTGGAATTGAAAAAGGATTTTTTAAAGATGAAGGTTTAAATATTGACTTACAAACAACAGCTGGCGGAGATAAAACGATGACCGCCCTTTTATCTGGCGGAATTGATATTGCGCTCGTTGGTTCAGAAACGTCGATTTATGTTCATCAACAAGGAGCAAAAGATCCTGTCATTAATTTTGCGCAGCTTACACAAACAGATGGCACATTTTTAGTTTCACGTAAAAAAGTAAATTCTTTTAATTGGAACGACGTAAAAGGCGTTACGTTTTTAGGACAGCGTAAAGGCGGCATGCCGCAAATGGTTGGGGAATATGTTTTAAAGAAAAATGGCATTGACCCTCACAAAGATACGAACTTAATTCAAAATATCGAGTTTGCTAATATTGCAAATGCCTTTGCATCTGGTACAGGAGAATTTGTACAGCTCTTTGAACCGACTGCAAGCATACTTGAAAAAGAAGGAAAAGGTTATATCGTCGCGTCTTTCGGAGCTGAATCTGGTACTGTTCCTTATACAACGTTTATGGCAAAAGAAAGTTTCTTAAAGAAAGATAAAGCTGCTGCAGAAAAATTCACGCGTGCACTATATAAAGCGCAGCAATGGGTTGATACACATAGTTCAGAAGAGATTGCCGATGCCGTTTCACCACTATTTAAAGACACTTCAAAAGACATTTCAGTAAAAGTAATTGAGCGCTACAAAAAACAACATTCTTATGCGACAAATCCATTATTAGATGATGCAGAGTGGAAACAACTCCAAACGATTATGAAAGAATCTGGTGAATTACAAAAAGAAGTTCCACATGAAGCGCTCGTCAATACAAAAATTGCCGAAAGCGTTATTAAGAAATAGAGGCGAAGTGTATGAGCTTTTTACAAATACGTAACGTTTCTCACTGCTTTTTTGCAAAAGAAAATGCGAAACTTATTCTTGAAGATATGAGTTTGCACGTAGAAGAAGGGGAATTCATTTCAATCCTTGGTCCGAGTGGTTGCGGAAAAACAACGCTCCTCTCCATCATCGCGGGACTACTTGATCCAATTGAAGGTATCGTATTTTTAGATGGTGAACCGATTACAACTAAGACCCCCTCTATGGGCTATATGCTCCAGCAAGATTACTTGTTTCCATGGAAAACAATTGAAGAAAATATTATGCTCGGACTTCATATTCGAAAGATTTATGATGAAAATACGAAAGAACATACATTAAAGCTTTTAAAACAAGTCGGCCTATATGATATAGAACAGCAATACCCACGTGAACTATCCGGTGGTATGCGCCAACGTGCTGCCCTCGTTCGAACATTAGCGACCGATCCAAAGATTTTATTGCTAGATGAACCATTTTCCGCTCTTGATTATCAAACAAAATTAAAACTAGAAGATCTCGTCTTTACATTACTACGTAACTATAAGAAAACATCCCTACTTGTGACACATGATATTGAAGAAGCAATTGCGATGAGTGATCGTATTTATTTGCTGCAGGCGAACCCTGGAAAAATTGCAAAAACGTTCATCGTCCCAGAAAGTATCCGTTCCTTATCGCCATTAGAAGCACGCCACCACCATGACTTCCCATCCCTCTTCCAAGAAATATGGAAGGAGCTGGAACGACTTGGATAATATAAAACAACTACATGAGCAGTTTCGAAAAAAAGAAAGACAACATGCATGGTTAGCTCGCTCTTTACAACTTGTACTTCTTGTTCTTTTCTTTGCACTATGGGAAATAGCTAGTAAAAAAGAATGGATTGACCCTTTACTCTTTAGCTCTCCTTCAAGTATTTGGGATCTCTTTTTAACGAAATGGATTGACGGTTCAATTTGGATTCACATATGGACGACATTACTTGAAACAGGAGTAGGCTTCATTCTCGGAACTGTACTCGGAGCTATTATTGCTACTTTCCTTTGGTGGATGCCACTTTTGGCCCGCGTACTTGATCCTTATCTCGTCGTCCTAAATGCAATGCCAAAAGTTGCACTCGGTCCAATCATCATTGTTATTTTCGGTCCAAACATTTCATCCTCTATCGCAATGGGCGTAATCATCTCCATCATCATTACTATTCTCGTTATTTACAGCGCATTTCAAGAAGTCGATTCCAACTATATTAAGGTCATGGACACATTTGGCGCAAATAAATGGCAATGCTATAAACACGTTATTCTCCCTTCATCTTTCCCTGCAATTATTTCAACGTTAAAAGTGAATGTTGGCTTATCATGGGTCGGTGTTATTTTCGGGGAACTCCTCGTTTCTAAACAAGGACTTGGCTATTTAATTAGCTACGGATTCCAAGTCTTTAACTTCACACTCGTCTTACTCAGTGTATTGCTCACTTGCGTCCTCGCAACTCTTATGTATGTATTTGTCGAGGCATTTGAAAAACTCCTTATTGGAAAACGAAAAAAAAGCTGACTTAGAGCGATACGCTAGAGTCAGCTTCTTTCTGTTACCTTTTATCACACATTTTCGAATCGTCTGTAACATTCCCATTAGCAACCGTAACTGTATGGAAACAATCTTTCACACGCACCGTAACGACATTATCTTTTCGATCAATAATATGATAATCATTAAACTCTTTATTTAATGCACTACGAATTTGCTCCCCTTCAAAAATCGGAAAACCGTGAGACATTACCCAAATGAGACCAGCAACAGCAAGAATCGTTTTCATACGTTTCATTACCTCCTCGAGAGTAAACTTATAGCCCCTATACTATGCGCATTATAATTGTGTCTAATTTGTGACGTTTTTATACTAATTCTCTTTTAATGATTCAGTTCCTTCTTCTTTTTTGAAAAAAGACAGAATTTTCAATTTTATCAACATGAAGAAACGCAAAGAACAGAACGTCTTCGCGTTTTCATTTGATCGACCAAAAATATATCGAACATAAATCCAATTTTATTGACTTACCAACAAATAATTACCACTAAACTATGACTGCTCTATATCCCTTGAAATATCATATAATCCAGCTAACACTTCCGCTCTCATTTTTACAAGCTCGGGGAATTGATAGAAGAAGGCAATTTTTTTATATTTTAATTCTGTTCCTTCTTTCACCTTTTTTGAATCTTGTAATATAAACGCTGTAAATGTATCTGCGATATCTTCCGCTACATTTGTCGTTCCATACAGTGAAACAAACTCACCATGCTTTTCCTTAAAAAATTCAATTTGAGCTTCTTCGCTTTCTTCCACTTTCTTTTCTGTCCACTCCTGGTCAATTGGTTTCCAGAACAAATTATAAAATTGATTTATATAAGAGCTCTCCTTCGCACATCCTTCTTGTAAGAAAAGAGATTTACATTTATTTTGGTATGATGAAATATCTTTATCTTCTTCAAAAGCCTTTAAGTACTTTTCATTTACTGGTATTTGTTTATGTCCCAGCGTCAATACGTGAGCCGTCTCATGTATTAATGTTTTCATCACTTGATCGATATTTACTGCAGAATCAAGCGTATCTAAACTAATAGTCCACTCTTTCGGATACTCCATACCTGGCATAACATGAGCCACAATTCCTTCGTATCCATCTGTTACCATATCAAACTCTTTTATGTCAGTGCGATACTTAGCTGGAATAAGAGTACTATACATATCCCATAACGATTCATGATAACCTCTATCTTGACGTTGCTTTAATACTTCTTCTTTCGCGTCCTTATCCTCCGCAAAAACCTTATTCAATCGTTTGCGATCTAGTTTATCGAAATAAGGATCTACAATTTCATCACCATCAATATAATAAGAAGCTAAAAAGAAATAATTTTCATCATCCTCTTTTTTCATTTCCGCTTCTTTCATATCGTTACTTGAATGTCCTTCTAAATCATAATCCTCTAGTACTTCAAGTTCTGAAAGTCCATCTATTTTTTTATATACTTTTTGAAGCGTTTTATCACCTATTTGTGTGCATTCTTCTGTCGTTTCGCACACATCTTTTTTCTCTCTTTGCGAAGTTTTTTCCGCCATATCACATCCAGCTACTAAGCCCGTTGAAATCATAAAACACACTAATTTCCCATACAGTTTCTTCATACGCCCCTCCATTATTCCATTCTACAAAAATATCATAATCATTTTTTAACGAATATGCGATAATTAATTATAAAAACTGTATGGAGGTTTCCCATGATTCGAGCAGTCTTATTTGACTTAGATGGAACACTATTAGATCGTCGCCAATCTCTAGAGCAATTTATTCGTGATCAATATAATCGCTTCGCCTTTCATTTGATAAACATAGAAAAATTCGAGTATTGCTCTCGTTTTCTCGAACTCGACAATAATGGTTACACGTGGAAAGATAAGGTATATTCCACTCTCCTTTGCGAATACAACATTACCACTTTAACGCAAGAGCAACTGCTGCACGACTACATTACAAACTTCCAACATCATTGTATTCCTTTCCCAAACATGCATGAATTACTTCAACAATTAAAACAGCGAAACATTAAAATTGGTATTATTACAAACGGCTTTACTGAATTTCAGATGAGCAACCTTCGAGCATTAAACGTACATACGTATACAAATACAATTCTCGTTTCAGAAGCAGAAAGAATCAAAAAACCTCATCCTGAAATTTTCGAACGTGCTTTACAAAAGCTGAATGTAAAAGCCGAAGAATGTCTTTACGTTGGAGATCATCCAGAAAACGATGTGCTCGGTTCTGAACAAGTAGGAATTCTTGGCGTTTGGAAGAGAGATTTATTTTGGGGTGACTTTGAACATTCACGTGTAGTAGATGATTTATTAGAGGTTCTTTCGTTTTTAGAGCTGAAGGTAAAAACAATACAATAGTAAATAAATTATATTAGCGATTTTTCGAATATATCGACCGCAACTTCAAATATATCAGCGATTTTTGAAACATATCGATTTACCGACAAAAAGTGACAATAGTAAGTGGATACTTTCATTCCCAAATGCCTCCCTAAAAGTAAAGATATATTCACACCTTTTTTGGGTATTTAATCAAAAAAAGAAACCGGCCATTTTACTTCGTAAAACAGCCGATTTCTTCTATATGTTTCATCGTACGCGCTAATACATCATCGCGCATAATAAAGCTAAATTTTCTATCAGTTTTAATATTATCAGGAATGTCTTTTAATAAAACAGACCCTTTCGTTTCTTCGTAATGCGTATGCTGCTCTACCGCACTAATTGTTGCAAAATAAATGTTTTTAATGATTATTTTGTCTTTTCCGGATACTTTGTATTGCCCTAAGTAAGTTAAATCAGAAACTATGCCGCCGGTTTCCTCATGAACTTCTCGAACTGCCGCTTCTTCCGGTGTTTCCCCGAGTTCTACTTTACCACCTGGAAATTCAAGACCACGGCGTAAATGATGCGTTAATAACCATTGATCCCCGTACCGGCATACAACCCAAACATGCTTTGGCTCAGGAGAAAATGGGTAACGTTCAAACGATAATTGTACAGTGTTGTGGTAATAATCTTTAAATTTGTACATGCCATTACTCCCCTATTGATGATTACAAGTTTTTCCTACCACAAATTGTAGCATATTCTCGCTTTTCTGCATAATATTATCCAATTACAATCCATTGATTATTCCCATTTGTGCGACTAATTCTTTCGTTTCATGATTCCCTAAATCATAAATCATTTTATATGCTTTTTGTAGCTGTTCATCATATCGATCATTATTCGAATCGTGATGATACTCAACGAATGGAACGTGGGAGCGTACATACGAACCTAAGTCCTCTTCATACGCTTGATCAAAATACTCTCTTAACTCCGTAATCTCTTCGTCATTTGCGTAAATTTCAAAATTATACGTATCCGCCGTCTTCACTTGTGAAATTTGACCATTTCCAACTGATATATAATATGTTTTTTTATGCTCCATGTAACACCCTTCTTTCATCCTTTTAATTTCTATTGTTTTCATCAATTACAAAATTATGTAAAATAAAGAAAAGGAGGGATTTCATGCTCAAAATATTAATTATCGGCATTATAATCGTACTGATCGTATTAGTACTCTCCGTCATGACGATCAATAAAGGTTACGCATATAAACATTCCGTTGATAAACCAGAAGATAATCCTTACTCGAAAGATAATAAGGAGAACTCATAGTATACTTCGTATCGTAATCGCACTCACGGTGATAATTATGTCGGCAATTGGGCTCTATACAGATCAAAATAACTTTCTACCACTTTCACAATTTCTATTAGGGGTTTTAATGTTTCTCATCGCAATTGAGCAAATAAAAAAGAAGGAGGATCCTTTATGTTAAAAGGATTTCGAATTACTTTTTCACTTATCGCTTTATCTATAGCAATCTATAGTTTTATCAGCGGCAACAGAGACATTATGCCTTACATGTTTATTCCCTTAGGATTGATGGCTTTCACTATAGGTCTAGAAGAAATAAAAAAACATAGACAATCTAGTGGCACACTTGCTTTCATAGCTGGCGCTGCTGCTTTATTACTTGGCTTCTCAGAAATATTCCGGTAAATAGTCTATTTAAAGGAGGTATACAATGTTAACTGGATTACGGATTTTTTTAGCGCTTTTCACGCTTCTCACACTCTCTCTTTGCACTTATTCTCTTATTACCGATAATTTCACACTTCTCCCATACATACAATTTACTCTCAGTTGTTCCTTTATTCTTCTAGGAATTAATGAACTGAAATCCGGAAGAAAATCAATGAGTATTCCGTTTTTTTTCGTTTCTAGTCTTATGCTCTTCATTATAATATCGAACTACTTTCGCTACTTGTAGAATGAAACTTTAAGTACCCACTGGCTATTACTTTTTACGAACTGTTAATAAATTGGAGGATAATTTTTTAAAAAAGGTGGAGAATAGTATGCTAAAAACATTTCGCATTATATCCGCTCTTATCGTCATCGCTCTCGCCCTATCCGGAATGTTTAGAAACCCACTTGTTACGATGCCCTATATGCTTATTGCCTTATCTATTATGACTTTCATCATGAGTGCAGAAGAAAAACAGAAACAAAAGAAAGTAAATAGTGCACTCTCCTTCTTTTCTGGCGTATTCACTTTAATCGTTGCTATTATAATTATTTTCTCTCAGTAACTAACTCTTTCTACTAAGGAGGGCTAAAATGCACATAAGACACTTACAACTAATCATCGTTTTTATTACTTTAATCTTATGTTTGTACAGCACTTTTACAATGAATTTCCAAATCTTTTCACCTATCATTTTATTGCTCTTTAGCTTATATGGCATTTTAGTAGGAATTGAGACCATTCAAAAACAGCAAAAGCAAATTGGAGCTATTAGTATCGGTTTAAGCATGTTTACAATTATTTTTGTTATTCCATTTATACTGTTCTTTTAAAGGAGGATTCCATGTTAAAAAACATTCGAATTATACTAGCAACGATTGCCCTCATTCTCGCTCTACTTAACCTCTTTGCAAACTTCTCTATGCTTTTACCATTCGTATTTATCCTTTTAAGTATTATGTTTATCCTTTTTGGAATTGATGAAATAAAACAACAGCAAAAAGCAAAAGCATTTGTTTATTTTCTCGGTTCTGCCTTTATTTTATATGTTGGGGTGTCTAGTATACTTTCATAAAAAGAAGAGCAAGTTTTCTCTTAACAAAATAAAAAAACTGCCCTTTAACAGGCAGTTTTCCTTTTTATCCAAACACTTTCTCAAGTTCATCTTTATCTTGGCTTAGCCAGAAGTTCATTAAGCGTTGTGCTCCTTCTAAGTCATGAAGCTTCGCTTGGCCACACTGCGTTTCATTTGCAGCTGGAATTTCTGTAATTTGAACCGCATCTTTTAATGTTAGTTCTAATAAATCAATGATTTCTCGAACCGTCGGTGTTCCGCTTACAACAAGGTAATACCCTGTTTGGCAGCCCATTGGTGAAATATCGATAATATCAAAATGCGGATAACGATCAATATATTTACGTAAATTAAATGCTAATAAATGTTCTAACGTATGAATAACATCTGGTTTCATTGCTTGTTTATTCGGTTGGCAGAAACGAATATCAAATTTATTTACAATACCGTCACTACCTACATTGTGGACTCCGCAATGTCTTACATAAGGCGCCTTTACAATCGTATGGTCTAATTCAAAGCTTTCTACTGATGGCATACAACATCTCTCCCGCTTTTAATTTAATTCCGTTATATCCAATATGATATAACGGAAATCGACATTAGTAAAGAATTATGTACGGTCGTGCTATAATACTTTAAGACTATGCTGAAAAGGAGACCATTATGAAACAGATTTTTATCGGTATTATACGCTTTTATCAAAAGTTCATTTCTCCGATGACACCGCCAACGTGCCGCTTTCATCCGACTTGCTCTCATTATGGATTAGAAGCGTTTCAAAAACACGGTGCCTTCAAAGGATTTTGGCTTACATGTAAGCGTATATTAAAATGTCACCCTTTCCATCCAGGAGGATTTGATCCTGTCCCAGATAAAAAGGATGACAAAGTAAATTCTTAATTGTCGTAGCCATTCACAACTACATCTAATTTTCCTGTGTCAGGGTGAATAACAAGACCGTGAACAGGCACTTCTTCAGGAAGTAACGGATGGTTGCGAAGTACTGATACACTATGTTCTACACTTTCTTCTACACTAGAGAACCCTCGTAAGAATTGTTCTAAATCAATTCCAGAATAACGAAGTGTATCTAATTTTTCTTCTGTTACACCGCGCTCTTTCATTTTTTCGATCGTACTGCTTGCTTGAATTTTTGCCATACCACAATCGTGGTGACCAACAACACATACTTCTTCAGCACCAAGTTCATATACAGCAACTAAAATACTACGCATAATACTTCCAAATGGATGCGAAATAACCGCGCCTGCTACTTTAATAATTTTCACATCACCGTTACGCATATTCATTGCTTTCGGTAATAATTCAACAAGACGTGTATCCATACAAGAGATAATTACCATTTTTTTATTTGGAAATTTCCCAGCTACAAACTCTTCATATTTCTTCTCTTCAACGAATTTTTCATTGTACTGCAAAATCTCGTCTAATGACTTCATAGTAAAAACCCTCTTTTCTCTCATTTACACTACATAGCTAGTGTACCAAAATATGAAAAACTCAAAAAGGATATTGCTTTATAGTAAAAAACGAATACTTTCAGATAATCGACATAATTCTTTCAAAATATACACACAGCTTTGTAACAACTCTCACATACCTTACTCCTATTTTCACTATAAACTGATTGTAGATAATGTAAAAAAGGAGTGAATATTTATTATGTCCGACGTTCTGTTACTGAGTCGTTTTCAATTTGCAATTACTATTTTTTATCACTTTTTATTTGTACCTTTGACAATCGGACTTGTTATTTTAGTAGCATGTATGGAAACTCAATACGCCCGCACATTGAATCCAACATACCGCAAAATGGCAAATTTCTGGGGTAAATTATTTACAATTAACTTCGTAATGGGGATTATAACCGGGATTACGATGGAGTTCCAATTTGGAACAAACTGGTCTGAGTACTCCAAATATATGGGAGATATTTTCGGATCACCTCTTGCAATCGAAGCACTTGTTGCCTTCTTCTTAGAATCTACTTTCATGGGAATATGGTTATTCGGTAAAGATAAAATCTCACCAAAATTCCGTGCTTTCTGTATGTGGATGGTTGCACTTGGAACAAATATTTCTGCCCTTTGGATTATTACAGCAAACGGCTTTATGCAAAATCCTGTTGGCTATGTAATACGTAATGGCCGCGCTGAATTAAATGACTTCTGGGCTCTTGTTACAAATCCATATGCATGGAATATGTTCTTCCATACTGTAATTGGTTGTTATATTGTCGGTGCTTTCTTCGTTATGGCAATTAGTGCATATCACTTACTACGTAAAAATGAAGTGGAATTCTTCAAAAAATCATTTAAGTTTGGTTTAATGTTAGGGTTATTCGCAGCAACTATTACACCTTTTATGGGACATCAATCCGGTGTATCAGCAGCTAAGTATCAACCAGCAAAAGGAGCTGCAATGGAAGCTGTTTGGGAAACTGGAAAAGGACAAAGCTTCTCAATCATTCAAATTCCTGATGTGAAAAATGAAAAGAACTTTGAATTCCTTACTATTCCAAAGCTAGGAAGTTTCTTCTATACAAACTCATTTGATGGAGAAATTGTTGGTTTAAAAGATATTCCGAAAGAAGATCGTCCAAATGTTAACCTCGTGTACTATAGCTTCCGCTTAATGGTTGCACTTGGCATGTTCTTTATGGCATTAACTTGGTTCGGTTTCTATTTAAACCGAAAAGGGAAACTAGAAAACTCAAAACGCTATTTAAAAATTACAATGTGGTCTGTCTTACTTCCGTATATTGCAATTAATGCTGGTTGGATTGTTGCTGAAGTAGGTCGTCAACCATGGACAGTTTATAAACTAATGCGTACAGCAGAATCTGTGTCACCTATATCAGTTCCACAAATTTGGTTTTCATTAATTAGTTTAATATTGTTCTACACTCTACTCTTAATTGCAGATGTCTACTTAATGCTAAAGTTCGCGAAAAAAGGACCAGCTGCATTAGAAGAACATGATACTGAAGGAGGTACAGCTCATGTCTCATGATATGCTTGCAGTCATCTGGTTCGGTTTATGGGGCGTAATTTGGACAGTTTACTTCATTCTTGATGGCTACGCACTCGGTAACGGGATGATTTTCCCATTCGTTGCGAAAGACCGACAAGAACGAAATCAATTACAAGAAGCTATTGGTCCGTTCTGGGGTGGTAATGAAGTATGGTTAATTACAGCTGGTGGCGCAACATTTGCTGCCTTCCCAATCACATATGCAAATATGTTTAGTTACCTGTATACGCCACTATTTTTAGTATTATTTGCCCTATTCGCTCGTGCCGCTGGACTTGAATTTATGCATAAAGACGATTCACCAATTTGGCAAAAAACTTGTAAATGGGCATTTACAATTGGTAGTTTCCTAATCGCCTTCTTATTCGGTGTTACATTCGCTAACCTGTATTACGGGCTGCAAATCGGAAAAGATGGTTATGAAGGAACTTTACTTAGCTTACTAAACCATTATGGTATTTTAGGTGGTCTTTTCTTCACTGCTATATTCGTCGTATCTGGTGCCCTTTGGATTATGATTAAAACGACTGGCGAAGTATCTGATCGTGCTTATAAAATCGCAAGACCATTTTCAATGGCAGCTGCTATCATTTTAGCTATCTTCTATGTCGCAACTGCAAATCGTACAAATTTATTCCAAAACTTCACGGAATATCCTGTACTATTCATTCTTCCAGTACTTGCAATGTTAATGAGTGTACTCGCACTTATTATGGTGTACAAACATAAAATCGGTCTTGCATTCACATTCGTTTGCTTAACAATCGCAATGTTTATGACAACTGGTTTTGCAGGTATGTTCCCAAGAATGTTACCATCACGTATTAACGACGCATACAGTACAACGTTATATAACGCAGCCGGTAGTGAATTAAACTTAAAAATTATGTTCTTCGTTGCAATCGTCATGGTACCAATCGTTATTGGATATCAGCTTTGGAGCTACAGCATATTTAAAAATAAAATTCATAAAGACTCTGCTAAAGGGTATCACTAAAATGAAAAAGACACTTCGAGCGAAGTGTCTTTTTTCTTATACGTATGATTTCCGATGCGATGTTACATTTCTAATCTAACAACTATGATAAAGAAGTATCACTAACAGCTCACAGCTAAATTGTATCACAGGGCAAACACATCACTTTATGCAATTTTACATATAAAAATTATAACGTAGATTGAATTACTTGGTCATACACATCGTTATCCGTTACATCTGCCGTACTAATACCACTGAATGTCCTCACATTTAATCCGGTATTTGAAGATCCCGATCCATTATAAGCTTTCGTTTTTTCAATTGGATGCACGTTATATTTATCACCTAAGTTAATTGTTCCGTTACAGTTTTCAATAATAACACCTTCAACAATAGCTGGCATTTTGTCACCTACTTTCATTTCGTTACTTTCAGTGTATGAAAAATGCCTATAAAAATAGCTTATTTATATGAGAAAAAGCACTCAGAAGAGTGCTTTTTCTCATATAAATAAGCTATTTTGGAGACAGTTGACTTCTTCAAAATTTTATTAGGGGTAATATTTTGAAAAAGAAAGCCTTTCATATGTAGCTTAACACCGCTGGAATATATAGTAAATTGATAATCTTTATACGGAAGATTGCTAATGTTTAGTATAGATATTTCCCACTATATCAACAGTGATAACTATCTACACTAAACAACAAAAAGGCGCCTTTTAAAAAGACGCCCTTTCCCCTGTTTATATACAGCCCATCCCACTTTTCGTAAACACACACTAGAAAACAGAATCATTAATCGTTACAAGATTGTTAGATACAAAAAGAGTAGAGGCTAATGTTTGTATACAATTCTGCTTTATAGCATGTATCCACAATTTATATTTTAATCCTCTTTCATTAAAAAGGAACAAAATATGCAAAATTACATATTTCAAAGAAAAAGGCACTCTACAGAGTGCCCTCTAAACCATTTTACTTTTAATATATCGCTTTGAATACATTTTATCATATTTATCTATATCGTTTATTGAGAAAATTCTAAATCGTTATTTTAATTATTAATAACTTCAAAATCATGTAGTATTAGGGGTGCAATAAAAACATCATAAAAATTGAGGTGTACTATATTTATGTATTTTGGAATTATTCCTCTTATATTGTTTATTATTTTTCTTATCTCTTACTTAAAAGATCCGCGAAAAATAATAAATGGCTTTTTATTTAATGCCTTTTTCTGTTCTTTTCTATTATTTTGTGCAGTCGTCTCGTTTGCATCTGGTAATAACGCTTTACATTTTATCGTTATTATTCCCATGATAGCGCTAATTGTAATGATACCTTTTGCTATAGTCGCTTTAATGTTTGGGCTATTTCTTAATGCGAGAATCTTGATGAAGCGTGAAGGAAGACGCTTTACAAACTCTTTAACTTTAATTGCAGCTTTAGGGATTTTATTCTTTATGCTACTCCCTATCATAAATCCAGCAAGTTTAGTCTCAACACACTTTCAATTTATTTTTGCTGGTATTTCTCTTATAACTATGTATTTCTTTATACATTTATCTAACTTCTTAAGCGCTTATTTTCTATACCAATTCAATAGACCGAGACGTAATCAAGATTTCATCATCGTTCTTGGTAGCGGCTTAATTAATGACAAAGTGCCACCTTTACTTGCAAGTCGTATTAATAAAGCTATCGACTTCTATTGGAAACAAGCAGCTGTGAATACACCACCAACAATTATTTTCTCTGGTGGACAAGGTCCAGATGAAGGGCTTCCTGAAGCAGAAGCGATGCAAAATTATGCGGTTGAAAAAGGAATTCCTCTTGAACATACAGTGCAAGAAAATCGCTCTGTAAACACATATCAAAATATGTCGTTCTCTAAAGAAATTATGGATTCATTAAAACCTGAAGGTAAGTATAAAAGTATCTTTACAACGAATAATTTCCATCTTTTCCGCGCCGGTATATATGCAAAACAAGCCAGTCTGAATAGCCAAGGAATCGGATCAAAAACAGCATTTTATTACTGGCCTAACGCAATGATTCGCGAATATGTTGCAATCGTCGTTATGGGACGTAAACGACATATGAAAGTGTGCGGAACTATTTTAGGATTCTCTTTATTCCTAACAGTAGTTAGTTTTATATTTTCTTAACAACCTCCCATCCTTTGAACGGATGGGATTTTTTATACGAATTCCAAAAATATTTTAATGGTAATATGGTGATAATATTCCCTGCATACATCCATTAAAGGAGAATTTTTTCAAATAAAATGTTAGAATGAACTTTAGATGTGAATTATGTAACAAATACGAAACTAGTTTGAAACGAGGAAATTATATGGAGAGAATTATGAAAAACAAACCCAATAAGCTAAAAATCGCTTTTAAAGCTTTGATGATTATTATTGGGGCATTTATCACAGCGTACGGATTAGAAGCTGTATTAATTCCAAATAACGTATCCGACGGTGGTGTAACTGGTTTAAGTATCGTTAGTTCAAGATTATTCGGATTACCATTAGGTCTTCTAATCGCAGTCGTTAACATCCCTTTCGTTTGGTTAGGATATAAACAAATCGGTAAAAGCTTTGCACTTTATTCTATTATCGGGATTGCTTCACTAGCAGTAGGTACCGTTCTCATGCACGGAGTACCAACAATTATTGAGGGCGATACACTTTTAATTACTGTTGTTGGTGGTATTATTATCGGTTTTGGTATGGGACTAGCATTACGTAATGGCGGGGCATTAGATGGAATCGATATGCTAGCCGTATTACTTTCTAGAAAGTTACCATTTGGAACAAGTGATCTTATCTTATTCTTAAATATGTTTGTCTTTATTTTTGTCTCAACAGTATTTGGTCTTCAAGGAGCTATCCTTTCGGCGATTGCTTACTTTATCGCTTCTAAAGTAATTCATATTGTTGAAGTTGGTTTAAGTGGTTCTAAAACGTTTAAAATCATTACAAAAGAACCTGAATTAATAGTAGAAACAATTCGTGATCGTTTAGGTCGAAGTGCAACATACAATGAAGTTTATGGTGGGTATTCAAGAGAGAAATTTAAAGAAATCTCTTGTGTAATTAACCGTTTAGAAGAAAGTAAAATGAAAGAACTTATTCATGAAATTGATCCAAATGCCTTTATTACAGTGTATGACGTAGCAGAAGTAAAAGGCGGTAATTTCAAGAAGCATGATATTCATTAATCGTTATGAAAAACGAGGCTGTGCCAACATTTGGGCACAGCCTCTTCTTATTATTAAGTTGCTACCGTTGTCAGTTTTTGTCGGTAAATCGATATATTTCAAAAATCGCTGATATAATTTTACTCCCCCCATCTTCCTCCGCTTTTAATCCATGCTACGTATTTTTGAAAGGCAGTCACTTCATCTTGAAAGCGCAGCGGAATATATAGAAATAGAGTACATGTACATAGTATCCATAGAATACCTACTACAAAGTGAAATTTCATCGTTGTACTAATAAACAAACCGAGGAATAATACGAGGAACATAATCAAACTAAATCTTTTATACATAGTCATACTATCCCCTCCTTATTCCTTAATTGTACCAGATAAAAGGAATTAATTTCCATAACAAAAAAAGACCGAAAAGCAAATTCCACTTTTCGGTCTCTATACTATCTTCTCTTCGTAATTTTCCCTGAACCGCCAACCCTTGTTTTCGGGGGAGACGTATTCTTTGGTGGCGTTTTAATAGATGATTTCGGCTTCACATCAGATCCGCTCGAGCCACCTGGATTTTTCGTAATTTTCCCTTTGCTTCCGGTAGAAGGCGGAGGCGTCGTTTTACTTCCTTTTTCCGTAATACTTCCTTTATCACCTACAGATGATTTCGGATCTACATTATCGCCTCGCTTAATAATAGATCCTTTCCCTTCCTTCGTAATTGGAGGCGGGGTTTTCTTTTCTTCTTTCGTAGGTGGTCTTTCCGGGGTAACCGGCTTATGATTTTGTCTGTCATTATATCCGCGATAATCACCGTATGATGATTTTCTCGAACCGAATATATCGTTTAATATACTCCCCGTAATATATCCTTGTAAGAAGGATGGCTGGTAATTTTGACGGACAAATTCTTCATTACTTATTTCAATTAACGTATCAGATGGTTTCTCTTTATCCTTTTGCAAATTATACATTTTATCAGAATAAACGAGGAACATTTGATTTTCGTCTTCTTTAGATGCTTGCTTCGGTTTCCTTTCGGCTATAAGTTCCTTTGCGACTTCAGGAACTGACCGATTGGCAGCCCTATACACGTAAGATTCTTGTTTACCATCCTTTGCGACAGACTCTAGCGGATAACGGTCTTGAATTGACTTCGCCTGACCACTTTGACAGCCCGATAAAGCATAGCCGGCAATAACAAGTAATGTAACGATAGCAAGTATAGGGATCACGAACGATTTAATCATGGTAAACAATCGGTTTGACATGATTACGCCCCCCTTATGTTGCTCTTATGATTTGTACATCAGCAGGAATAATTGCTTCTCCCTCATACATCATTGTGCGACCATTTTGCCATTCAACACGTAATAATTTGCGGTTGTCCGACTGGAATTCCCATACGTACTGTTCTTCTGAAGCAGCGAATGGCGTTTTCCCCATAACAACAACACGTCCATTATATTGTTCTTCCATATGATACTCTATATCATCCATTTCAATCGTCGTCGGAATTTCATCAATTGAATCTAAACGACCATCAATCGGTGTATACAATTTGTAATACGTATTTTCACGGTCTTCAATTTTTAAATAACGAATATCTTTCCCGTCCTGTAAAGTTAAAACAATTTCCTTGCGAGAATGCATGCTCGTTTTCCCAGTTAATTCGTACATGACTAACGACACTTCAATCATATCTCCAGGAGCTAACGTTAACAGACTCTTTTCTGGTTTCGGCGGCTCTGGGCTCTTCATTATATTTTTAATACGTTTAAATAAGCTCACAATCTACCCCTCCTTTTCTCTTTATAAACAAGCACCTAAAATAAGTGCACCAACGATATGTAATGAACCAGCTAACATCGCATGTGCTACGCTGCCTTCTTTCGTTCCTTCTTCCAAATCTAAACCTGACATCTTCTTTAACACAAACTCAATGAACATTTCTACAACTAATAAGATAACGAAAGAAACTGCTGAGGCAAGAAGCGCTTGCCATAAATCATTCGCTTTCATAATCGATTGTGACAAAATGTATCCTTGAGCGAATAATTTCATAACGAAACGTGTTGTCACTGCTGTGTTTCCATTTTTTATTTCTTTTAAATCATTGTATTTTGTAAAAATCGAATCAACCCACATAATTGCAAATAAAAGTACCGCACTCGCTCCAGTCCATACAAGCATAGCTAAAACATTCATCCACGTCATTACAAAACCTCCTCTAAAATAGTAATAGAAAACCGACATGAATCCTCTTCAGACATGTCGGTTTCTTTGTCTATTCTATATTATTTCTCGTACTGCTTCATAATACGAGCTAATTCATCGTCAACAACAGAATTTTTGTTTAAGCTTGCAAATTCATCATCTAACGACTTTTCTTTCTTGTAAATTTCACCGCTTGCTTCTGCTTCAGCCTCTAATTGAAGTGCTTTCTCTTCCATACGGCTTAAACCAGCTTTTGCTGAATTTGAATCGAATCCAGACATCGCCTGATTAATATTCTTTTGTGCTTTCGCTGCATTTACACGCGCTACAAGTGTTTCACGCTTATTTTTCAGCTCTGTTAATTGTTTACGCATTTCTTCTAGCTTAAGGCGAAGGTTATCCGCAGCAGCTTTGTTTTGCTCATAGCTTGCTTTATACTCATTCATCTTTTGCTCTGCATTTTGTTTTTCTTCTAGAGCACGGCGCGCAAGATCTAAGTTGCTAGCTTGAACAGCCATATGTGCTTGCTCTTCACGTTTTTTCACAAGTGCTTCTTGCTCTTCAAATAATATTTTGAATTTCTTCTCAAGTGCGATTTGAGCTGCTACACTTTTCTCAGCTTCTTGTACATCCGCTTGCATATCGCGTAAATATTGATCCGTCATCTTAACTGGATCTTCAGCTTTTTCAATTAATGAATACACATTCGACATTGTTAAATCTCTTAATCGTTTAAATACAGACATCCAAATTCCTCCTATGATATACCTTATATTTCAAATTCACTACTTGGAAAATTAAAAATCTCCCTTTTCAGTAAGAATATTCATTTTTACAACCTATGTGTTTATTATAACAAAACTAAGATGTCCTTACATGTTATTTCCAAAATACAGCCAATATAATATGACATTCCAGATATAATATTGTATTCCTACTATATCCTTATTATTTCTGTCTCCAAAATCAACTTATTTTTGCGCGATTTCACTAAATTACATAATTGTAATGTTACTGTAAGCTAACTCGATAGTTACGTTTCAACATTTCTTATACACTAATACCAGAAGCAACGGAATAACAAAAAAGCTTCTCATAATGTAAGGACTAATACAGAAACTGTATTTACTATAAAACATATAAAAAGGAGAAATCATCATAAAAAAATTAGTAGGAATCGGATTAGCAGCAGCAATTTCATTCGGAGCATTATCAGGTTGTTCTTTATTAGGAGAAAAAGCGAACGGCTTTGTATTATATGGAACAGAAGAGCAAGTAGCGCAAATTGCAGATAAAAACAAAAAAGAAGTAAAAGAAAAAGATATGTATAAAATGAAACTTACAACACTTGAAGATAAAAAAGTTCTTGTAATGGATAAGAAAACTGGTGAAGAACTCGTAAAGAAAGAATTGCTTAAAAAAGTTGAAAAAGTTGGAAAAGATGAAAATACAAAACCACTTGATAAATTACCAGCTGTAACAGCAGACCAAGGTGTATTATTTGCAAAAGATAAAGTAGAAAATGCTACAATTGATGGCGCAAAATTAAACTATGAAGGTAATACAATTATCGGAAGTGGCCGCGCATATGCAGACATGTTCGCAATTGTTGACGATGCAACTTACGGAAATGTAAAAGGTGAAGAAAAATCTGTAGGTGTACTAAAATTCGATAAGGACCCTAGTAAAGAATTCCCTGGAAAGAACGGTGTAGAAGCAGCTCAGCTTGTTACAATTAAAAAGTAAGTAAAAAAGCTTTGCGAAATTCGCAAAGCTTTTTTCTATTTATCCCGCATTAACGGGCAGTAAGACTCCCACCTCAAAATCCGGCGAATGCGAGGAAGTTAGGTGGGAGATCAACTGCCCGTAGACGCCCGATTGGTGAAGGCTAATAATCAGTGGGGGATGAACAAAACCCCCACTGATTAAAGTTTCACTTTATGAGCAATTTGCTCCATATCTGGACTACAAGTTTGCGACTGACATGACTTACTTAAAGAGCATGCTGCGCATTTTCCTTTTTTACTTCTCTTTACAAAATTAACTAACGTATATGCTGCATAACCAAAAATGATAGCTCCAATTATAATATTGACCATCATTGCAATACATCTCCTTCTAGAATCCGAGTAAGGACCCAACTTGGTATATAATGAGCGTTAATACATAAGCAACAACGAGCGGATAAACGACAGAGAAAACTGTCCATTTCATCGATCCTGTTTCACGTTTAATGACAGCTACTGTCGCTAAGCACGGAACATATAATAAAATAAAGAACATAAATGCATAGGCTGATAGCGCAGTATAATGTGCTCCCATTACATTTCCTAGCACATCTTCTTTAACCGCATAAATAATTGCCATTGTAGAAACGACAACTTCTTTCGCTAAAAATCCTGTTAAAAGGGATGCTGCAGCTTGCCACGTTCCAAAACCGAGCGGTGCAAATAGTGGTGCGATAAATCCACCAATCATTGCTAAGTAACTGTCTCCCATATCAACACCAAATCCTGATGGACCTGCATAGTTTAATAACCAAATGACAACAGAACCACCGAAGATGAATGTACCTGCTTTACGAACAAATCCTTTACCTTTCTCCCACGTGCTCAGCCATAACGTTTTCGCTTGCGGCACACGGTAAGGTGGTAGTTCAATGACAAAAATAGATTTTTCCGCTTTTAAAATAGTAAGAGACATAATTTTTGTAACAAGTAACGCAAGAACAATACCTGCAATGTATAAAGAGAACACAACAGTTGCCTGACTATTAGGGAAGAACACTCCCGCAAATAATGCATATACAGGTAAACGTGCTGAACAAGACATAAATGGTGTTACAAGAACTGTAAGTAAACGTTCTTTCTCTTGTTCAATCGTTCTCGCTGCCATAATACCTGGAACGTTACATCCAAAGCCGATAATCATCGGAATGAACGCCTTTCCGTTTAAACCGAAAAACTCCATAATTCTATCCATAACAACTGCAATTCGTGCCATATATCCTGAGTCTTCTAATAATGAAATGAAGAAGAATAGTGCAAAGATTTGTGGAACGAATACTAATACCGCACCAACGCCAGCAATAATACCTTCTGTAACGAGTGCTTGAATAAAATCAGAAGCGCCAACACTTGTGAGCCCAGCTGTAACCCAATCAGTAAGTTGTCCTCCAAAAAATCCATCAAGCATATCCGATAAAGGTGTACCAATCCACGTAAACGTAACCTGAAAAATAAAAAACATAACTGCTAAAAAGATTGGAAGTCCTAAAATTTTATGTGTAATTAACCTATCGATTTTTTCCGAAAAAGGAATTTTTCCTTCTTTCTCATGCTGCATAACATTTGTTTTTAACTTTTCAATATACGCTTCACGAGTCTTGTAAATGTGCTCCTCCAACGTACAATCAAGTTTTCCATCTAAACGAGATCGAATGGCTATAAGTTCCTTATAAATTGGTAATGCTTTCATTTCTTTTTCTACTACTTCGTTATTGCTTAAAAATTGAAGGGTTAACCACCTCGGATGCTCATAATTCGCTGTCTCTAAAAGAGCAATTATCTCTCCAATCCCTTCATCCATTTGTACACCATATGAAATAACAAATGGCTTTTTCTCTTTTTGTTTCTCTTCATGAAGAGTAGTAAGTAATTCTTCACAGCCTTTTCCGGTTCTTGCGATGACAGGAACGACTGTTACACCTAATATTTCTGATAACCGTTTTACATTAATCACAATTCCTCTTTGCTTTGCCACATCAACCATATTTAAACCAATTGAAACGGGCTTACCAAATTCAAGTAATTGCAATGTTAAATGCATATTTCGCTCAAATTGCGAGGAATCCACTATATTTAACATATGATGAAATTCGTCTGTTAGTAGAAAATTCGTAACGACACCTTCATCACGTGAAACTGGATTCAAATCATAGACGCCTGGTAAATCAATTAATGTTCCTTGCTTATCTTTTAATTTACCAACCTTCTTTTCTACTGTTACACCGCTCCAGTTTCCTACATACTCATAAGAACCAGTCAGTGCATTAAATAATGATGTTTTCCCTGTATTCGGATTCCCTAGCAAAGCTACCTTATTCACGCTAATTCCACCTTTATCATTTTCGCGTCACAATGACGAATACTAATTAACTGTCCACGACACTCCAATGTACAAGGACCTTTAAACATCGCTTTCTGTTTTATGCGAAGTTCGCTTCCTTCCGCAAGACCAAAAGCAGCTAGTCTACGCTTTAATAACTGATCTAACGACTGAATACTTTTTACTAACACTTTCTCACCAATTTTAATATCTACTAAGCTCATAACCTTCCCCCTCAGAAGAGAATGATAATTATTTTCAAAAAAATTATATCATAATCTATTTCACTTGGACTATATCTTTTTGCTTCATATTTATTAACATTTCGATACAATTATATTTCAATAATTGTCATACACGGTACATTTGCCATTCTCATCCATTTCAATTACAATAAACAATAACAAATAAAGAATCTCGTTATCGCAGGGGGAGCCTTACCGCTGAGAGGGAACATTTCGTTCCGACCCTTTGAACCTGTTAGTTAATGCTAACGCAGGGATTGTGCAAACGTCCGAAATACATACCTCTTTTTTATTTACGTATTTCGTATCCTCCTATGATAATGTTCTTTTTTGTGCAACTTGGATTTAGGGGGAAACAACATGCGTAACACCAATTTACAAGCGATGATCGAATCTGCTATTCTTGCAGCCTTCGCCTTGATCATCGACATTTTACCATTATCAATTAAACTTCCAACAGGCGGTTCCATCTCATTTGCTATGATTCCTATTTTTATTATTGCATACCGCTGGGGCTTCAAAATGGCTTTCTTAGGAGGCTTAATTTGGGGACTTTTACAAATTGTTGTTGGAGATGCAATTATCGTCACACCGACTCAAACAATAATTGAATATTTCGTTGCCTTTGCATTCATTGGATTTGCTGGACTATTTTATAAGCCCATTCAGCAAACATTAATGAATAATCAAAGAAAGAAAACCATTGCTTATATTATCTTTGCTACATTTATTGGCAGCCTTGCACGTTATTTCTGGCACTTTATTGCAGGTATTATCTTTTGGGGCCAATATGCACCAAAAGGGCAATCAGCCGTCTTATATTCATTAATTGTAAACGGCAGTACAATGCTCGCTTCTTTCACATTATGTACTGTATTACTAATTCTTTTATTTACAACTTCACCACGCTTATTCAAAAGCATTGGTGCTTATCAAATGAATTCACAAAAAAAAGGCGCTTAATTAGCGCTCTTTTTTTTATCAAAGCTCTCAATGAGTAATATCAATAATAAATACAATAAATGCACAAAAGAAAATAAATACCATCACACCTAGTAAATCGCTATTCACGGCTAATCTACTCCTTACATAATCTCTTTTTCTAACCAGATTATATCGCTTAAAAATAAAGATTAAGTAAAGATAATATGAAATTAAATTAAAAAAGCGTAGATTGTATTATCTACGCTTTTTTCGGTAAATAGAAGTAAAATAACACACCATCTTCGGTATTCTTTACCCCATATTCAGCATTGTGCAGTTCTAAAATATTCTTTGAAATTGCAAGGCCAAGCCCTGTTCCACCTTGTGAACGTTTCCGCGCCGCATCCACACGATAAAAACGATCCCAAATTTTATCTAATTGTTCTTCTTCAATGTGAGAACCTTTATTTTCAATACACACTTCTATACGATTCTTCTCATCTATTACGGAAATAATAATATCTTCTTTTTCTGGTGTATAACGTATTGCATTCGTAATGAAGTTCACTATTACTTGTTCAATTCTATTTTGATTCCCAACCACTTCAGCTGGACATATATGCTTGTGCACACTCAGTTCTTTTTTCTCTATCTCCGATGAAAGCTGTTCGCATATTTCTTCAATCACTCCATCGATATAGAAAGAATCCATCTTCATGTTGTATGTGCCAGACTCAAATTTAGCTAATTCAAGCATATCCAAAATTAGTATATCCATCTTGTCTACTTCTTTTTCCATCGCCTGAAAATAGTAGTCTTTCTTATGTTCAGCTACCCCATCTTTTAAAATAGAAATACAGCTTTTCATAATACTCAGCGGTGTTTTTAATTCATGTGAAACACCTGAAATAAATTCTTTTCTCGTATTTTCTAATTTTCTTTCCTTCTCAATATCTTGTTCAAGCTGCCCAATATGTGAATGTAGTTTATTAGATAGTGTATTAATATTTTGCGATAAATCACCGATTTCATCTTTTGAAGTAATCGGGATTTTTTCTGTAAAGTCTAAATGTGCTATTTTCTTCGTTGTATCATTTATTTTTAATAACGGTTTTGCAATTTGTTTTGAATAATAGAAAGAAGCTAGAAAAATAAGAATGACTACAAACGCAATAATGTAAATGTAATAATCTTGTACCATTTGTACAGCCTCATCTACAGGTTGTAAAGAAGCCATCGCATATATGTATGTCACCGATCCATCTTTTTCTTTTATTGGTTTGATTAATAATTTATATTTTATATCATTCTTTTCATAGTCCATTGTTTGTGTTGCATATTGTATTTGATTGCTTTCTTTTAGTAATAAATCAGCTTGAAATTCTTTTATATTATCCAAAAATAAATTGTTTTTATAAATTGGGTTTACAGGTCCTTTTACATTAGGGAACTGTACCTTCGTAATTTTCCCTGATATATTAAAATCTGAATTTTGAGCCGCCCTCTTCTTTTCCTCATCACTCATAATTCCAGCAAATTTTTTTCTTTCCACAGTGATAGAATCTTGAGCAACCTTTGGTTTTTCCTCGCTCATCTTAGGTTCTTTTTCAGCTAACTTCTTACCTAATGGTTTATGAAACCAACTCAAATTCACCTCATCTATCTTTAAATAAGATGTGATGAAACTATCGTCTCTTTTTAGTCCATCGAAATAAACTGGTCGTCCTTCCAAATCAGGTAGTGTTCCACCTTCAATCTCATCTATATTCATGAGATAGTACAAAGGAATGATAATTGTTTTTTGTCCCACTCGCTTCTCTTCTCGTCGATCTAAAGTAATTTCAAAATAAAAATCATCTGCGTGCTTTAAATTCCCATTATGATCTAACGTCGTAATCCAAGTATTATTTTCTCTTAAAAAATCTTGCTCCAGTTTCTGAACTTCCTCCGAACTCCCCGCATAATTTAAGTAACTCTTTTCAAAGGAATCTAAATTCACTTTAATATCTTCCACTTTTCGATTCGCATAATATTGCTTGAAAAATATCGTTTGTCCAATAAATATCGTCGCTAAAATCAACATGCATAAGGCTGTTGTAAGGGTAAATAATTTAAGTACAATCCCTTTTCTCATACATTCCCCTCAAATTTATAACCAGTTCGCACTACAGTTGTAATGTACTTTGCTTTCTCTCCTAATTTATTTCGCAAATTACGAATATGGCTATTAACAGTGCGATCATCTCCAGCAAATTCATATCCCCAAATTCTTGAAATTAATTGCTCTCGTGTTAGAACAATTCCTTGGTTTTTCATAAAATACACTAATATTTCAAACTCTGTATGTGTTAAAGCAATACTTTCTCCATCAACAGTAACAGTACGAGATGGGAAGTGAACATAAATTCCATGAATACATAGTGTGTCATCTTCACTATTTGGAGACTCTTTCAAAGCTTTTCTACTTTCCAATAATCGTTTCGCTCTCGCTAATAAAATTGGCGGGCTATACGGCTTCGTCACATAATCATCTGCTCCAAGTTCAAACCCAAGTAACGTATCATCTTCATCTACGCGTGCTGTCAGCATAATAATTGGTACTTGGGACGTTTTACGAATCCTTCGGCAAACAGACCATCCATCTAGTTCCGGCAACATAATATCGAGTATAACTAAATCAACCTCTTCTTCCTTAAACAAAGCTAAAGCTTCTTTCCCGTCTCTCGCTTCAAGCACTTTATATTGTTCACTCAAAAAATAATCCTTTAATATTTCACGTAAAATATCTTCATCTTCAACAATTAAAATGTTTTTTGACATAACTTATGTATCCCCCTCCCACTTTCAGAAACTACAATTTTATCCCGCTATTTGCGGGCGGTAAGACTCCCACCTCAAAATTCGGCACATGCGAGGAACTTAAGCGGGAGATTAACTTCCCGTAAAAGCCCGATTGGTGAGGGCTAATAATCAGAGGGAGGATGGACAAGCCCCCCTCTGATTAAAGTTTCACTTTATTTTGAATAACTACCAGTTAACTTGGCCTCGATAATATATCTATCTGGTGCATCTCCTATATAATCAAACGGATAGCAAGTCGTCAGTGTTAATATTGGTTCTTCTTTTTTTATAATAACAGTACGATCATCCGCATGGGTAATCCATGTCTTTTGAATTTCATATGTGTAAGTTTTATTATCATACTCTAACATAAGAGTATCCTTTTCTTTTAACTCTCCTAAATCTGTAAATACAGTATCTCGATGCCCACTCAGTACAGTATGTCCTCCTCCAGATGGCGTTGTCGTTAAATCGCTAACAAACATACCAACTCCTTTTTTCAAAGTTGCATCATTCGCTCCCCAATATATAGAAAACTTCTTCTTTATTTTCGGTATATTTAACATCGCTACCTTTTCTCCTTCTTTATGTTGTGTTTGAGAAGAAGGTACTTGGGACGTTACTGGTGTTTCATATGAAAGTTGATTATCTTGTATATTTTTAAGGCTCTTTATTTCTTCTTTCGTTAATTCTTGAGCAGAGCTTTTTCCTTTATACCATTCCACAGCGTAATACGATCCCATGAATAGCCCTATGGCCATCAATATGATACCGATATAATTGAGTAACTTCACGTTCCATCCCTCCATGCAAAAAATGGTAGGAATAACCTACCATTTTTAATATATGAAATTATCCCGTTCTTTATAGGAAAATATTTTATTTATGCCTTAACTTTATTACGACGATTCAAACCAAATAATGTCCCTATCCCTACAAGACATGCGCTTAGCGCCATCATTGCTACATTATTTGATGCTGTGTTTGGTAATTTTTCACCTTGTACAGCTTGCTTCGCTACTTCTTTTTTAGCCACATCACTTTTTTCTTGTACTTGTGCTGCTCCCTTTTTCTCTACTTCGTTCTTTTGTTGCGCTTTTATTGCTTCTTCTTTTTTAGCCACATCACCTTTTTCTTGTACTTGTGCTGCTCCCTTTTTCTCTACTTCGTTCTTTTGTTGCGCTTTTATTGCTTCTTCTTTTTTAGCCATATCACTTTTTTCTTGTACTTGTGCTGCTTGCTTTTTCTCTACATCATTTTTTTGCTGTTCCTGAATTGCTGCTTCCTTTTTAGCTACATCTGACTGTACTTGCGCTGCTTCTTCCTTTGTCAGTGTTCCAGTTGAAGCACTCGCTACCGAAGAATAACCTACTGTTAAAAGTGCCATTGCACAAATTGGTAATAGTTTCTTTTTCATTTTCATTCTCTCCTCTTATACGTTTTACATCACGTCGCATCGGATGTATCACTAGAATAAACAACAGATATAAATATAAGATGCAGATGAAGTATATTTCATTTAAAGATTTCATTGTAGAAAAATAAAAAAACATCGCAATATATACGATGTTTTTTCGGGTGTGTGTCTCGATATTTATTTGTTACTTTCGCGTGATTGAGAAGTAGAAAGGGCCGGAGTGATAACTAATTGTCTCGGCTCAGTTTTCTTGAAGTGATTTTTGACGTTACACTTACGACATTGAACGACCCATGCTTTAATAGGATTTGTTAAAATAATTTTTTGCCTGTCGTTAGGGGCCTCTTCTTCCAATTTACAACTATCGCTCCACTTACTCCATTTCATTGTAAATTTAGAAGAAGAATGATCGTCTTCTCGATCAAACATCTGCAAAAAATCCATTTCTCCAGCTAGCATTACGGTGTTACTAGTTGCTAAAAAAGAAAAGGTCGTCCAATGTTTCTCCATGCCCTCCTACTCCTTTTTCACATATAGAGTGCCTAAAACTTAATTTACCTAAAATATGCTTGCCTTTTACCTTACACTTATAGTTTATCCAAAACACTACTATGCAACTATCGATTTGTCTTACAAATCACCTTACATTTTTGTAAGAAACGAAAAAACCTTCACTCTATATACGTGAAGGTTTCTCATTTCTTATCTATAGAATCTTTCATATCATCAAGTCCAGCCTCTTGCAGCTGCGACATCATACCGCGGGATATTGCGCCTAATACTAAAGTCATTCCAATTAGTGAAATGCGAACTGCAGGTACATCAATTATGTAAGCCAACATACCAAGAACAATTGTTAAAAGCAATGCTTTTATAAATGTTACACTTGTATACTGTTTCTTTTTCATCATAATCACCCTTTATGGAAGCGTTCTCTTAATGTAATCAGTATATCATATCATCTGATTATTTTGTGGGGGTTTCTGTAACAACCTTATATCTTCTTTGACTTTTTTCTTTCTATCCTTTACAGTCGAAATGTTCACAAGTTTTACACTGTAGGAGGATTCAAATGAAAATTGAAATAAAAGACACTTTAATTTCTGAAGAACAATTACAAGAAAAAGTAAAAGAACTAGCTCTTCAAATCGAACGTGATTTTGAAGGAGAAGAAATCGTAGTAATCGCTGTATTAAAAGGATCTTTCGTATTCGCTGCTGATTTAATTCGTCATATTAAAAACGAAGTAACAATCGACTTTATCTCTGCATCTAGCTACGGAAATCAAACAGAAACAACTGGAAAAGTAAAACTATTAAAAGATATCGATGTAAACATTACTGGAAAAAACGTAATTGTCGTAGAAGACATTATCGATTCTGGTTTAACACTTCACTTCTTAAAAGATCACTTCTTTATGCATAAACCAAAAGCATTGAAATTCTGTACGTTACTTGATAAACCTGAACGCCGTAAAGTGGACTTAAAAGCTGAATATGTTGGCTTCCAAATTCCAGACGAATTTATCGTTGGCTACGGTATTGACTGTGCAGAAAAATATCGTAACTTACCATTTATCGCTTCAGTTGTAACGGAATAATATAAAAAAATAAAGTGAAACTTTAATCAGTGGGGGTTTTGTCTATCCCCCACTGATTATTAGTTGAACCAATCGGGCTTTTACGGGCAGTAAGACTCCCACCTAACTTCCTCGTATTCGTCGAAATTTGAGGTGGGAGTCTTACTGCCCGTTAATGCGGGGTAAACTTCCATCAATTATTGATGGAAGTTTATTTTCTATCACGATTCGTAAAAGACAAAGGGAGAGAATAAAAATGACAAAGACAAAATTTGAAAAAGTACTCCTCATCGTAAATCCGAAAGCAGGACAAGGTGATTTACATGCAAACTTAACGAAAATCGTACCACCACTTGCCGCAGCTTTTCCTGACTTACATATCCTTCATACGAAGCAACAAGGTGATGCAACAAAATATTGTCAGGAGTTTGCTAGTAAAGTAGATTTAATTATCGTCTTTGGTGGTGACGGAACTGTATTTGAATGCACAAATGGCTTAGCCCCTCTTGAAATTAGACCTACACTTGCAATCATTCCAGGCGGAACTTGCAACGACTTCTCTCGCACACTTGGTGTTCCGCAAAATATTGCAGAAGCAGCAAAACTCATTACAAAAGGACATGTAAAACCAATTGATGTCGCAAAAGCAAATGGACAACACTTCTTAAACTTCTGGGGTATTGGACTCGTCTCTGAAGTATCAAACAATATTGATGCAGAAGAAAAAGCAAAGCTTGGTAAAATTGGTTACTATTTAAGCACCATTCGAACTGTAAAAAACGCTGAAACATTCCCAGTAAAAATCACTTACGACGGACAAGTATATGAAGACGAAGCTGTACTTGTTATGGTTGGAAACGGCGAATATCTTGGCGGTATCCCGTCCTTTATCCCAAACGTAAAATGTGACGACGGAACACTTGATATTTTCGTCGTAAAATCAACAGGCACTCAGGCTTTTAAAGATTATATCGGAAAGAAATTATTTGAAGACTCAAATGAAAATGACATCTTCCACGTAAAAGCGAAATCCATTCATATTGAAACAGAAGAAGAAAAAGAAGTAGATACAGATGGAGAAAGTTCGCTTCATACACCATGCCATATTGAATTGTTACAAGGGCACTTTACGATGATTTATAATCCTGCGTTTGTATAATCATTATTTCACTATAACTTTAATAATTACTAAACTTCGCATTTTTCAAAAAAATATAGTATGATGAATAAATAAAAGGTTGTTAACAAAAACGTTAACAACCTTTTTTGTTTTTTCTAAAAAACTTTTCAATTTAAAGGAGCGATCACATGTATTGGAGAAAAAATGATAAACCTGTAGAAGAACCAGAAGCAATTGCTGTGTGGGAATGCGAAGCAGACGACTGCCTTGGATGGATGCGTAAAAACTTTTCTTTAGAAGATAAGCCACAATGTCCGTTGTGTAAAGGCGACATGAAAAGCAGCGAACGATTACTACAGAAGTTATAATACCTTTCCCTCTTTATCTTTTATATACTGAAAAGATAGAGGATTTTATTTCTCCTTATCTACAGTACAAGTTGCTTCCTAATTATAAATAATGAAAGAAGCAGCTATTACGTAGAATAGCTGCTTCTTTCAATCTATAACTTCTTCATCGCTATAAATTCCATATAATATTCCCCTAAATTTATCTCTATTCATCATCCCCCTTACTCACTACATACTACACTTCTTTCGGAAGAACAATTTTTTTATACAATTGAACTGTAATGAAATAATAAAACACATAAATGACTAAGAAAATAATAATCGGCAGCCAAATCCGGAAATATGGATTATCTATTAAGAACGAGAACATGTTCATTCCGACTAATACGTGCATTATACCTACGATCGCTGGGAACAAGAAAACTAAAAGTAACTCTTTATAAATTGATTTCGTTAATAGCTCATAACGCACACCAATTTTACGAAGCATTTGATAGCGAATAATATCTTTTGAAGCACCAGAAAGAATTTTAAACATTAAACAGCTTGCCAGCATCGCTAAGAAAGCTATGCCTAAGAAAAATCCCATAAATACTGTTCCACTGTAAGTACTGTAATATCCTTCATACAGCATATATTTACTCAAAAGATGTACGTCTTTCATATCTTTATATCTAGCTAACTCTAATTCATCGATTTTTTTCCATTCTTCTTTATACGTTATAAAATTGTCCGTTTTCCCCAGTATTATAATTTCTTCTTTACCTTGTATCCCGTCATACATCTTTTGATCTACAATTTGTATCTTTTGACTAGGATTCATATATGTCTTTTGAAGAGACCTTAAAACATTTCCCCACTCTTCTGGAATTACATTGGTATTATCCTCATTTTTTTCTTGCCTATGGCTTAAAACGGCTCCGACAATTAGCTCCCTCGAAACAGGAACGAATCGGCTACTATTCTCGTCTTTTCCAGTAGGTGTTAGCGGACGGTTTCTTTCTAAATCTTCTTTCAATTGATAAATAAACTGCTCATCTACTTTGTATCGATATTCATTCTTTTCTTTAAATGTAATACTATCTAATATTTTCTTTTCTTCTGCTGTGGGATTTTTAATTTCGACATCATAGTATTCTGCACTCTCCACCATATTTGTGACATTATTTTTTAACGCCATACCACTGGAGATTGCACCCGCACCGAGAGCCACTAACATAGCAACTGTCGCTAATACTTTCGTTAAACTATTAATAGAAAAACTTAACTGTGCAAACGTAAACGCATTGATTCCTTTTTCACTACGATTTTTATTCGCTTTTAGTTTGTTAATAATAATGGGAAGGAATGATGCAAATAGCATATAAGTTCCTAGTGTTACTGTAATTGTAGCAATGATAAATCCTGATTCCTTTAACTCTTTCATATAAATCATCGAAGCATAACCAACTGCTAATAAAATAATTGATAAAAGTGCTACTATATTCGTTAGTTTTCCTTTAATAGGCGTACGCTCTGTATGACTATTGGAGTGAACAAGTTGTAATAGCGAATTACGCACTAGTTTCATACTATTCATAATTGCGGACAACATAAATAATGCAATGAAAAAGATGAAAGTAACAATAATTGATGGTACATAAAATGCATGATAACCACCGCCAGTAAATTCTAGTTCCTTCATCAGTAAATGTCCAACGCCTTGCGCCAAGATTATACCGACTATCACACCTACTATAAGAGATACTATTCCTAATACAATTGTTTCAATAAACATGAGCAATGTAATTTTATGCTTTTTTGCCCCTAATACCATATACATACCAAATTCTTTTTGCCGAAGTGATAATAAAAATGAATTGGCGTATAAAATATAAAATAATGTAATGAAACCTAATAAAAATGATCCTGTTTGGAAGACTGAAAAAATTCCATCCATGGAATTCCCTTCGATAAACGTTTTATTTAACGCTAACGTTTGAAACATATAAAAAATTGAAATAGACATAATAAGCCCAACTAATAAGACCATATAGTCTTTTCGTTTACTTTTTAGTCCCGACATGGAAAGTTTGAATAACATGTTGAACCTTCTTTCTTATGCTTTTTGTGTGCCTAAATCTGCAAGCACATCTAAAATTTCTTTATAAAACTCTTCACGAGTACCTCTGCGATGAATTTCTTTATACAATTCTCCATCTTGGATGAATAAAATACGTCGGCAATAACTTGCGCTTAATGGATCGTGTGTAACCATCATAATTGAAACATCCTGTTCTTCATTTAAGTTGGTCATCGCCTCTAATAAACTTTTCGCATTTTTAGAATCAAGCGCTCCTGTTGGCTCATCTCCTAAAATTATTGCTGGCTCATGTACAAGTGCACGAGCCGCCGCCGAACGTTGTTTTTGTCCACCAGATACTTCGGACGGATATTTTTGAAGAATCTCTGAAATTCCTAACATCTCTGCTACCTTTTTCACATTTAATCCAATTCTTTTCGAATGAACACCTTGCAGAGAAAGCGGTAATGCAATGTTTTCATAGATTGATAAATTTTCAAGTAAGTTAAAATCTTGAAAGATAAACCCTAGTTTCTCTGAGCGAAAATCAGATAATTCCCCTTGCTTCATTTTCGTAATATCTGTTCCAGCAATTTCAACAATTCCACCTGTCGCTTTATCTAATGTAGAAATTACATTCAATAATGTTGTTTTCCCTGAGCCAGATGGTCCCATAATTCCAACGAATTCACCCTCTTGAATCGAGAACGATACATTCTTTAGTGCATGTGATTGACTCTCATCTTTTCTACCGTATACCTTTTGTACATTCTTTACCTCTACAACTGATGCTGTCATTTATATCCTCCTACACTTCTTTTCCAATTTTTGTTTTCCTTACATATTTTCCGAGCATTTCTTAACCCATTTCTAAGTATAGATAGCATTTCTTAATAAATAGCAGCGGATATTCTTAACATTTCTTTAAGAATATGAAAAAGCCCCAAAGCTAGTAGCTTGGGACTTTTGGTTTCTATATTCTATTTTTGAATAAGAAATAAAGACTTTATTTCTCCTCTTTAATCTTAATTTTTGCTTGTTTCTGAAGAGCTGCATCTTCCATTTTATCTATAGATTTATGAACTGATTTTACTTCTTCTCGTGCTTTTCCAAAAGCTTCTTTTTCTTTGTTCCATACTTTTTCTTATTCCTCTTAATCTTACTCTACCTAAAAAAAATGATATTCATCTCTTCTTCACTTTTAATAGACACTATTCTTTGCTACCCTTTAGGTTCTACTAAAATGACATCTTCTAAATCATATAAATTCGCCTTGGGTTTTGCATAAATAATATGTGCAAGACCATATTTATCGGGCTCTTGATCTATTACCTCTGCTACTTCAAGACCAGGTGGTATTTTCTGGCTCAATTCAGAGGTAATAATGCTATCACCTATTTTTATTTCTTTCGCTTTATCTGATGGAATATTATTAATTCGAAGAGCTTGTTTTTCCTTATCATACCCTGTGACAAATCCTAAAATGGATGAGTTATTTTGGAAGGTGATTGCTAAACGATTTGTTCGTTCATCTTTCGTAATTAATTTCACAATAGATGTAAATTGATCTACACTCTCTACCTTTCCAATAAGACCACTCACCGTCATAACAGCCATATCAACCTTTACACCATGTTGTACCCCTCTATCAAGAGCGATTTTTCCATACCAATCTTCTGCTACACGCCTTACTACTGTAGCTTGAATTAAATTATATTTTCCTTGTTCCTTTAATTCTCTCGTCTTGTTGATAAGCTTAGTAAGGTTTTCTTTCTCCTCACTTAACATTTGCACTTCACTCTTTAACGATTCTTGGTTCTCGATTTTTTCTTTCAATAATTGATTCTCTTTATATACTTTATAAATGTCTTCTATATTGTGAATAATATTTTGTACATGCCTATTATTCGTACATACATACATACATACATACATACATCATCAATAAAACAACAAGAATACTTGAAAGAAATAATAATATTTTCCTCTTAGAAACCTGCATAATCATCCTGTTACTCCTTACCATTTTTTATCTACACAATATAGAATACTAGTAGTTGTATACAGAAGAAATGCAGTTTAGATAAAGTTCAGATAATCTTTATCTTCTTTATAAAAAATTTAGAAATTATCATATACTGCCATTACATTTGAAGCTTGATCGTTACTTTATCTATTTAATACAACTTATCATTTCTATAACTAGACATGCTTTATTGTTACTTTTTCTTTTGCTTTAGCGGGCATTTCGTCACCTTGTATTTCTTCCCATTTCATACCATAAGTCCCTTTAGACTTAATCTTTACATATGCTCCTATTCGTAAATGTTTTGAAGAAGTCATCATAATTTTTTGTTCTTTACCAGATTCATCATATCCTTTAAATTTATAGTTCCATCTACCAAAACCATTACTTTTGGCTTCATATTCCCCATCACTGTCGACAACAGCATAATAAATATCTTCTTTAATAAATGGATTCATTTGATCTACAATTGGTCCACCTTTCACTACAAGTAATATAATTCCAACTATAATCAATATCATAAACGCACTTAATTTTTTCATATAACTTTCGATTCTCCACTTCTCTGTTTTATTAATCAACGTCCACCTGAATGATGGAATAAGACTCTCTCTAAATCGATAGCAACACTATCGCTCGTTCTTCCCTAATTAGAAGGTAACCGATATTTCTAATGCCCTTCTAATTAAATTGGCAATAAGATAATAAATTGAATAACCCCATTTTCATATTCCGCTCGAATTTCTCCTTTATGCAATTCAACAATGCTTTTTGCAATTGCAAGCCCCAAGCCTGAACCTTCTACAGCTCTACTTCTAGATTGATCTTTTTTATAAAAACGCTCAAACAAGTTCTCTAACTCTTTTTTTGTAAATTCTTCACTATGATTCGCTATAGAAATTTTGATATGCTGTTCTTCTCTTTGAAGTGAAACTTGAATTTCTGCTTTATCTATACTGTATTTAATTGCATTTATTAAGAGGTTTTCAAACACACGCACCATTTTTTCCGAGTCCACAACGGCATATATACGATCTTCCTGAAATTTTTTCACGAATGAAAGATTATGTTCCTCCGCTTGTGGTACTAGCTCTTCTATTAACTGATCAAGTAGTTCATTCATACACACTTCTTGTGAATCTAACACCATATTTTCATCTGTTAGTTTTGTATACTCAAACAAATCCTCTATTAACATCTTCAACTGCTCTGATTTTGAAAAAGCAATTTTTATATACTCATCATGCTGTTCTTTATTTTCATATTTCGCATCACCTAGTAAGCGTAAATACCCCATAATAGAAGTAAGTGGTGTTCTTAAATCATGTGATACATTTGTAATCAATTCACTTTTTTGTTTCTCTATTTGTTTTTCTTTTTCTATATTAGCCAAAAGCTTTTCTGCCATTTGATTAATATTTGAAGTTAATACACCTATTTCATCTTGACCTGCCTGTTTGATTTTGTATTGTAAGTTCCCTTTCGAAAACTCTCTTACTCCTTCTGCCATTGCTTCAATCTGATTCATCTTCCTTTTCGTTATATAAAAGAAAGAAAGTAGAAAAGTAATAAAACCTAGTAAAGATGGGAATGGACTACTACCGTTCACTACATACTTTACATTTCCTTGTGGTATACCACTTGCAATGATATACATATTTTTCGTATTAACAGTAACTGGATAAAAGGTTGTAAACTCCTTACGCTTTTGTTCAGCTCTATCTTGAATTAAATTCTGTGCCTCTACATATCGTACTTGATCCATTTTAAAATCCATTACATTACGCATCGTCTCATGAAGATTAATCTGTTCTTCCGGTGCTCCCTTTGTTTTATAAACCACTTTCCCATTCTCATCTATTATTAAAACCTTCAATTGATTTTGATGATTCAATTGATCAAGCAGTTCTTGTATATTAATTTCCTTACCCTCTTCTGTCATACTTTCAACAAGCCTTTGTGTCTGTCCATCAATGGCTTCCATACCTGATGCATAATCAATGATAGAAATTTTATTCGCATCCTCGAAAAAGGAAGATGAAGACCACCCTACTAATACACCAAGTAATGTACAGAAAGTAAATGTAGTAATTAGCTGTACACGTATACTCTTTTGCAAATAACTAACTGTTTTACCTATCATTTTTTTTAAAACTTGATTCATCCATATTATCGGTTCAAATATCTTTCTCAATCTTGTAGCCAACTCCCCATATTGTTTTAATGTAACGAGGCTTCCTTGGAATTGCCTCTATCTTTTCACGTATTTTCCGAATATGTACCATCACAGTATTATCGGATTGGAAAGCTTGCTCTTTCCATACTCTTTCATAAATTTGCTCTGCATTTAATACCATTCCTTGATTTCGTGCAAGCAATTCTAATACCTCAAACTCTCTCGGTGTCAATTTCACCTCTTCATTTGCAATAATGACCTGCCGCGTTGCTATATTTATCTTTATATCTCCAACTTCAAATACATTTTCATCTTTTACACTTGCCCCGCTCATTTTCATATATCTCCGAAGTTGTGATTTAATACGAGCAATGAGTTCAAGTGGATTAAATGGTTTTGCTACGTAATCGTCTGCTCCAGTTGTTAACCCTAAAATCTTGTCCATATCTTGCGTTTTTGCCGACAGCATAATAATGGGCATTTCCGCTATTTCTCTCACTTTCATACACATATGAATACCATCTATTTTCGGCATCATAATATCAAGTACAATTAGATGCACGTCTCTTTTCCTTACTATTTCTAACCCCTCTTCACCATCTCCAGCTTGTAATACTTCGTAACCTTCATTCTTCAAATAGATGGCGATAAGTTTTCTAATTTCCTTCTCATCGTCCACGATAAGTATCGTTCCTTTACTCACAAAATCTCCTCCAGCATCATTTACCAAACTATGAATGTTGCTTTATTTCACTCACTACTGCATTCTTCTTATGCATATACACATAAGAAATACTAGAAACTATGATAACGATGCCACCCAAATATATACCATACTCGGTCACAAGGGGTACTATCATTTCTATATGCTTTCCAAATATAGAGCCTAGTACAAAGTAAACTAACGTCCAAACAAATCCTGTTACATATGAATAAATCGCATACGTTTTAAATGACATGTTATTCATTCCTACTAAATACGGTACGATATGTCTCACAACGGGGATAAAATAACTTATTACTAATGCATAATGACCATATTTCCCTACTATCTCTTGTGATTTTAAAAGGTACTTCGCCTTCTTCTTTTTCATCAATTTTTCAAGCACTCTTATGCCAAATATTTTCCCTAGTATGTAACCTAAAGAAAGCCCAGATACAACGCCTAAATATGTTAATAAAAACGCAGGAATGACACTTAATACGCCTAATGAAGATACAAATCCACCACTCATTACAATCATTTCATCTGGAATCGGCATACCGATAATACCAAGCCATAAACAAAAAAATAGTGCCCAATAACCATACTGCTCAATGTATGATATTAATTCATGTAGCTCCATTATGCATATGCTCCCCTTAGCTCTTTTTTACAGCTAAAGACGTAGGCTGGCGGGAAATTAAACCAAACTTTTTCTAGTGTAATTTCAGGGAAGAAATGCTGTATAAATCCTTTTTTTACAAGTGAATATTGAAATGTAATGAATTCACCACTCTCATGTATCGCTTCCATTGCGTTGTTTAAAATGCGTTTTGAAACCTCTTCTGGTAAAGATGTGAAAGGCAATCCTGATAAGACGTAATCAATGCATTCTATATTGAGCTCTTCCATATACGTCTTTATATTTTCAGCTGAACCATGTACAACAATGACATTCTGCTCATCTTTAAATTTTCTCTTTAGCTCTTTGAAAAACACTTCATTAATTTCGATAAGAAGAAATATTGTCTCCTTCTTCTTTCGCTTCATAATTTCTTTCGTAAAGACTCCTGTACCAGGACCTAATTCCACAATACACTTCGCTCTATTAAAATCAATTACATCTACCATTTTCTTTGCTAATATTTTTGAACTTGGCGCAATCGCACCAGTATGTTTCGGGTGTTTAATAAATTCATGTAAGAATGTTATGAGTTGCATGTAAATCTCTCCCCATTCGTTCAATAGTTTTTAACTTGTGTTTAAGTATAACTATCGTTTCTTAATAAAAATTGAGGAGATTTCTTAAGATTTTATGAAGAAATCAAAAAACAGCTACCGCTTATAGCGATAGCTGCCCCTTTATTACTTCGCGCTCACAATCTTATAATAAGAACGAACTGTTAAGAAGTAATATCCGATATAAATAACACCGTATACTCCGATACTAATTAGGAGCGGAATCATAATTTCAAATGGTAGTATGTTCCCTAAACCTTTTAATGCAAACAAACTGTGTAGAATTCCGATTACTAACGGAATCGCAAAGATAAAGCTTACTTGTTTTGCGATAGCTTTTTTCATTTCTTGTTTCGTTACCCCGACTTTACGAAGTACAACATAACGCTCACGATCAGCATTTGCTTCTGTTAATTGTTTAAAGTAAATAATAGAACCTGTTGCTAGTAAGAATACAAGTCCTAAGAACATTCCGATGAACATCATTAGTCCAGTTCCTTCAAGCCCCATTTGGAAACCAGTGTAGAAATCTCTAAATGATGGTACCATTTCTGATTCACCAGCTGGCATCACTTTTGTTAGTTTTTCTGTTAATACTTTACTGTTTCTTTCATCTTTTACATCAATATTTTTTACAACACGTGTTCCAAATGCTTGCTTCGCTTGTTCATATGTTTCATCTGAAACGACAACAACTAGTTCACCTAAGTTCGTAATTGCATTATCATTTGCGCCTTGAATCGCTAATTTCTTCGTTTCATTTCCAATTTGGAATACCGCTTTATTTCCTTTATATTGAGGGCTAAACTCATGCCCTTCAATATAAGAACTATCATATATAAATGCTTCACCAGCAGCTACATTCACTGTTTCTGCATCGATTTTTTTAGCAAGTTTATTAAATTCAGATTGAGACATAAATTGATATTTCTCTGAGATACTGTAGTTCATATTAAGGATGAAATCAACTTTATCTCCTTCAAACTTTCCTTTTACAGGAACCATCTCAACTTCAAATTGATCTTTTACAGGATGATCCTCTTTCTCTTCAGCAAAAATCGCATTTACTTTCTTATCTAGTTCTGCATCTTTTTTCTCATAAGAATAGCTGTATGGCGCGAATGCTTTTGATTGTGTAAATGTGTTGTAATACATCGTAACTGATGTACCAACTGCTGTTAATGTTACCGCACTTAAAATAGAAATTGTTGCAAGTGACTTTGCATTCCCTTTAATACGATATAGTAGCTGTGATGTCGTTACCATATTCATACCGTTATAAAACGATGATTTATTATTTCTTGCACGTTTTAATACGAATACTGTAAAGAACATAAATAGTAAGTACGTACCTAATACTGTCGCAAGTAAAATATAAAGTGCAACTGCCATAAAGTCTGCATACTTAACTGCCTTCATGAACATTAATGCTAAGAAATAACCTGAACCGATTAAGAAAATTGAAATTAACGCCATAATTACAGATCCTTTTGGCATTGCTTCTCCTTCGCGTTCTGCGCGGAAAAGTTCAATTAGCTTGAATCGATAAATTAAACGATATCCTTGAAGTGATGTATACAATATAATCACAAAGAAAATAATTGCTGTATCAACAATTGCAGCCATCGGTACTTCAAAATGAACATTTAAATTTAACCCCATCATACTTACTAGTAGTTCAAGGAATAGTTTTGAAAGGACGCTACCAATCGCAATCCCAATAATTAAAGACATTAATCCCATTAACATATTTTCATAAAAGAGCATTTTACCGATCTGTCTTTTTCGAATACCTAGTAACGAATATAGCCCAACTTCTTTTTTACGCTTCCGTGTAAAGAAACCGTTCGAATATATAATGAACACCGCTACGAAGATGATTAGCATGACACTTGAAACTTGAAACGCACCGCTAATTTTTTTAGAACCTTCCGCAGCTTTTTCCATTTGCGAATTATATTGTAGTGCTTTAAATGTAAAGTAAATTACAATACTAAAAATCATAGATGCAAAATATACAAAGTAGTCTTTAAAGTTCCGCTGTATGTTGCGGAGGGCAATGCTAGATAAGGTCATCAGCCATACCTCCAGAAATGGAAGACATTACGTCAACGACTTTTTGGAAGAACTGTTTACGTGTTGATTCACCGCGGTGCAATTCTTTATATAACTCACCATCTTTAATGAAAATAACTCGTTTACAATAACTCGCCGCAAATGCATCATGCGTTACCATTAAAATTGTAGAGTTATCATATTCATTTAACGACTTCATACTTTCTAATAAATCTGTCGCTGATTTAGAATCAAGTGCTCCAGTCGGCTCGTCCCCAAATATCATACTAGGACTTGTAACGATCGCACGCGATGCTGCGCAGCGCTGCTTCTGCCCACCAGATACTTGATATGGGAACTGACTTAAAATATGATCAATACCGAATTTCTTTGAGATTTCAAGAACGCGGCGATCAATCTCATTCGCTTTCACCTTCGATAACGCAAGAGGTAACGCAATGTTTTCTTTTACCGTTAACGTATCTAATAAGTTATAATCTTGGAAGATGAAACCTAAATGATCACGGCGGAACAACGCCAGCTTATCATCATTCATCTTCACGATATCTTTTCCATCAATTAAAATCTCACCGTCCGTCGCATTATCAATTGTAGAAAGGACATTTAAAAGAGTCGTCTTACCAGAACCAGAAGGTCCCATAATTCCAACGAACTCACCTTCTTTTACTTGTAAGTTAATGCCTTTTAAAGCTGCAAATTTATTCCCACCTGTGTCATATACTTTTTCAATATTTTTTGCTTCTAACACTGTTTTCATCTCGACATCCCTCATTTCTTCTATTCTCTATTTTCAACTATATACACTCTCTACTCTTGCCACTATCGATGTTTCTTACACAAACATGACAGTTATGTAAGGCACATAAGCGGAGAAATCAAAATTTAACCTAATGAGCTAAAGTACTTTGTTACTATAACATTGGGATATCATGCCATCCATTCATTCTCCTTACAGGAACATTACAATTTTGTAAGGTTAAAAATGCACCCTACAAAGCTGTGCACGAAATGTCGGATGGAGCTATTTTGTTCCTGATATTCTATTTATAGAGGAGGTCATATAATGGATTCACTTAAAAATATGAATGCGGCAATGCAGTATATTGAAGACAACCTTACACACGAAATTGATTTTAAAGAAGTCGCAAAAATAGCTTTCTGCTCCGAATATCATTTCAAAAGAATGTTTTCTTTTTTAGCTGGCATATCACTATCAGAATATATTCGCTGTAGACGTCTTACGCTTGCTGCCTTTGAACTAAAAGATAGCAATGCAAAAGTCATTGATGTCGCTATAAAATATGGCTACAACTCACCAGATTCTTTTACACGTGCATTTCAAAACTTGCACGGAATAACACCTTCAGAAGCTCGAAGTACAATTCGTTCTTTGAAAGCTTATTCACCAATGACCTTCCAACTATCCATTCAAGGAGGAAATGAAATGAACTATCGAATTGAAGAAAAAGAGCCATTTCAAATCATTGGTATACAAAAACGAGTACCGATTGTTTTTAACGGTGTAAACGAAGAAATTGCTTCTATGTGGAAAAGTTTAGACAGCCAATCAATCGAAACATTAAAGTCCCTTTCAAATATTGAACCTACAGGAATTATTAGTGCTTCTACGAATTTTTCTGAAGGAAGAATGGAGGAAAAAGGAGAACTCGATCACTATATTGGAGTAACTACGACAAAAGATTGTCCAAAGCAATTCAAACAACTTGAAGTCGCTGCTTCAACATGGGCTATATTTGAAGCTGTCGGTCCATTTCCTGATGCATTGCAAAATGTATGGGGGCGTATTTATTCTGAATGGTTCCCTTCTTCAAACTATGAATTAGCAGAAGGACCGGAAATACTGTGGAATGAAAGTAAAGACGTATCCTCGCCGAATTTCAGAAGCGAGATATGGGTACCTGTTTTTAAAAAATAATATAAAGGCCTAAACTTTTTCAAAACAAAAGCTGCTCTTCCTCTTTAAAGGAAAAGCAGCTTTTTATTTTATACTTCTTCTCGATTCGTTCTTATACAAGAAAATAGTAATAATCGCAAGCACTATAATAACTACAAAAGTAAATACTCTGTAGTTCGAGATCGTAGCAGTACCGATTAAAAAGGCAGGTATAACAGCCGTAATTAAACCACCAAACATACCAACAAACGATCCTACACTTTGTTTTACTATTTGAGTTTCTGATACCCAATCATAATAACCAAATCGATTATTAATAAAAATTCCCCATACTGCCGAAAAGAATGAATATGTTATCGGTGTTATGACGATTAGAAGAGAACTCCAAACATCTAGTTTTAACCCTATTATCAGTAATACGGCACTGATAAGTGATGCAGGTATACTTAATGAAAGATTCATAAGAATTTTACTGTCATAAATTATCTTTGGCGCTATAGGCAATGACTTAATAATCCATACATTTTTTCCTTCTAAAGACAATGACACACATGTTGTACACGTCATCGAAATCGCTGCTGCAATAGCAAATGGAGCAATCTTTTGCAACAGGGGCTCAATTCCTGGATACGCTATTAATTGACTTGGTCCTACTACAACTATAGCTAGCGCGAAAGCTAGCGCCATCATAACTCCCATTCCACTGTTTATCACATACACTGTAGAAGAAAAGAAACGCTTTAGTTCTTTTTTATACAACGCGACCAATACACTTTCTTTTCTCATGCTATGAATCTCATAATTTGAAAGCATATGATAAGTGGTAATCCCTGTGTTTATTTGCTTATATTTTAGCGAAAGTATTTTTACAAAAAGATAATACCAAATAACCGATATCCCAACGAATAGGATGAAAGCTACAAGATCAGCATGAACAATTGCTTTTTGAAACATGTTAGCTAATGGATACACTTTAGTTAGTTGCTCTGAAACAATTGCCCCAATCCCATTCATATCATTAAGGCTATATTGAGCATTTCCGCTTTTTAGCATAAAGAAACCGAATGTAATAATTACTATAAAACTTAAAATCGTAGTTATTTTATTCGTATTTTTAAATTTAGAAGCGATTGCCGTAATCGCAGCTCCAAAGATCGCTGCTATTGTTGTTGGAATTAAAGATGCTATAAACATACTGATAAACCACATAAAGTAAAAAGAAACTGATGGCCTCTCATGTATGCCATAAACAACTCCCATTGGTAGCATGATTATGATTGAAAAGAGTGTATTCAGCAAATATAAATACAAAAACCTACTTGTAATAACAGTACTTACACGAATCGGTAATGACATTAAAAGATCGTAGTCCTTAAAAGCAAAAATCTCTCCATTTGCCTTAAATATAGTGAAAAACAACGTCAATACACTGCTAATAACTAGTGCATAAACTGGGATAATTTCACTTATTCCTAGTTTCACCAACCCATATGCTGAGGCTCCGCAATATAGCATTAACATGACACCAACTAAGGCAATAGATGCTGACAGTAAAATCTTATTCTGCTTCTTTTTCTTATCTTTTTCGTATTTAAAAGTATTTAAACCGAGCTGCGTTATCAACCGGATTTTCAAAAGACCTAGACTATTAGTATTCATTAGCAAGCTCCTTCATAAAGAGCTCTTCCAATGATCCTTCCTTTATTAAAGAATTCACTTCCCCTGAAAGTGCTAATTTCCCTCTATTAATCATCGCTATTTTATTACATAACTTCTCCGCCACATCTAAAACATGTGTAGAAAAGAAAATCGCACTTCCCTTTTCACAAAGCTCCTTCATAATACCTTTCAATACTACGGCTGCCTTTGGATCAAGACCAACGAAAGGTTCATCTAAAACTAATAATTTCGGTTTATGCAAAACCGCTGATATAATCGCCACTTTTTGTTTCATACCATGTGAATAAGAAGATATTAAGTCTCCCAAGTAAGGTGTAATCTCAAAAGCATCCCCATACTTCTGTATCTCCTTTTCCCGATCTTTTGCAGACACCTTAAAAACATCCGCAACAAAGTTCAAATATTGAATTCCTGTTAATTGCTCATATAAATCTGGATTATCAGGAATGTACGCCATTACTTTCTTACATGCAATCGGATCCTTTTTTACTGAATGGCCATCAACAAAAATTTCACCCTCTTCAAAATCTATAACTCCTACTAACGACTTAATCGTTGTACTCTTCCCCGCACCGTTATGCCCAATAAATCCAAAGATATCTCCTGCTTGAACAGTAATATTTAACTGATCTACTGCTTTCTTGCCACCTTTGTATGTCTTGCTAAAATTTATAATTTCTAACATGTGATTTCCCCCAAACTATCCCTTGGATTAAAAACGAAATATTCAGACTGAAAAGCCTTTAATTTTACTCAGTAAGTTTTTTATCCTCACTGAGTATTAGAACCTGTTAACACATAAAAACTATAAATATTAAATTTGATTAGTGTAGTTCAATCGCTTATTGCTCACAATTGCATTTCTTTTTTATAAATAACATATGACTTTATCGTTGATATGAAGATGCATACTAATATTATTCCAATTGCCATAAAAATATTGAATGGATCTGGAAGTAACGCACCAGCATATATACAGAGTGCCCCTATTACAAATACCTTCGAAGCAAATCGATGTGTTTTTCTCCAAACCACAGGATTTTCTAATGTCCAGTCCATTCGAATGCCTACTAAACCGTTCGGCTTCGTTTGTTGCATGTAATTACCGAGTACAAGAAACAGTGTTCCAAGTCCGAAATTAAATGCAATTGAAGCTGAAGCAATATAATTAGACGCTGCTAATAACGCAAATATGTTACAGCCGAATCCTATAAAAAGAATGGCATAGTTAATTGCAGTGAGGACTTTAGCTTGCTGTTTATACTTGCCTTTCGTTATATCAACATACCCAATAACTAGCCACATCATATAAAGAACCAACATACTACCTATCGAAAAAGAACTTGCCTCCACTTTAGAAAAATATCCATCTACTATTCCTGCAGCATTATAATGACGTGGAATTTGTTCCGGTAAATATGGCCATACAATATACCATCCAATTGCAATTGCAATAATTAAACTCCATGGTAATACGTGTCTTTTCATCCTCTCTCCCCCATAATTTTTTTATTAAGCCCCTATCTCTTTCTTATAAACAACATAGGAATAAACCATTGTACCAACAACCAATACAACAACAACACTTAACAAGCAAATCATTTTCCACATTCCTGGAAGGAACGAGGAAAATATAATTACAATACCGCCAATCATCATAATCTTTGACCCCAGCCTATGCGTTTTTCTCCACACTTCTTCACTACTTAGCGTCCACGGTGTTTTAATACCTATGAAGAAATTTGGTTTACATTGCTGCATATAATTGCCGAGTACTACAAAAAGGATACCGACCATTATGTTCACAACGATTCCAATTGGAACGTTATATCCTAAACCATTTGCTAGTGTCATCATATTAATAGTAAATAAGAAAAATAAAATTGCTCCATTTATCCTTCCAAGTGCTTTAGGAAATTTTTTATAGTTATCGTACTTCGGATCGATCTTAGGTAATACAGTCACTAATGCATATATAAAAACCATAATTGCTACATCAAAAATCAGCATTCCCATTTTTGACATATGTCCATCTACCTCACCATTAATATTCCAATGACTTGGAACTTCTCCCGGTAAATAAGGCCACGCGATGCACCATGCAATAATCGTTAAAGCAATTAATAATAATGGAAATAGATGCTTCCTCATTTCCCCTCTTCCCCCTTATTCGTAAACGTAAACACCCAAGTCAATAAATCCTGAAATACAGTTGTGTTCAAAGAATACATAACGAATTGCCCTCTTTTTTCATCTTGGATAAGTTCAGCATTTTTAAGCGCATTTAGGTGATGAGAAATACTTGGCTTTGTCATATTGAACTGTTCAGCAATTTCGCCAGCAGTTAAATCGCCTTCTTTTAATAAATCTAAAATTTTTCGCCTTGTTGGGTCTGCTAATGCTTTGAATGCTTGATTCAATGTCTTTCTTCCCTTCACTAATTAGACATTTAGATATTTATCTAAATATTAAATTAAAAACCAGTAATTGTCAATTGTATCCATAGCCTTTTTACTTTTTCCACTTTTGACCTATAAATACGCCACAGCTATGCTATATATAACAAACAGGAAACCCTATTCATTTGATTTCTTTGTTTTTACTTCGTACGGGGCAAAAAAGGCTCTGACCGCTTCTATGCATGGCTGGATCCTCTCTCTCTCCTAAAAAGATAGGTTTTATGTTATTTTTAAAATCTTTATATTTATATAGCTCTCATTTCAACATAATGAAAAGACGAGAAACACATGGTACACTATAGCTACAATTGTTTTTTTTAGGAGGAATATACATATGTATAAAATTTTAATCGTTGAAGACGATCCAAATATTTCATCATTACTACAATCTCACATTCAAAAATATGGCTATGATGCTGTTGTTGCAGAGAACTTCGATGATATTATGGAATCGTTTAACGCCGTGAAACCACATCTTGTTTTACTTGATGTAAACTTACCGAAATTCGATGGTTTCTACTGGTGCCGTCAAATCCGTCATGAATCTACTTGTCCAATTATTTTCATTTCAGCTCGTGCTGGTGAAATGGAACAAATTATGGCGATTGAAAGTGGCGCGGATGATTACATTACGAAACCGTTCCACTATGACGTTGTAATGGCAAAAATTAAAGGTCAATTACGCCGTATTTATGGTGATTATGCACCAAATATTTCTGAACGTATCGTTGAAGTAGAAGGTTTAAAACTATTCCCTGAACGTCCAGAAATTCATTTCGGATCTGAGCAAGTTCTTTTAACAAAGAAAGAAGCTATTTTAGCAGAAATGCTATTATCTAAATTCCCTCGTACAGCAAGCCGTGAAGATTTATTAGCTGCCCTTTGGGATGATGAGAGCTTCGTTGAAGAAAATACATTAAACGTAAACATTACGCGTCTTCGTAAAAAGTTTAATGAGCTTGGCATTGAGAACTCTATTGAAACAGTACGTGGACTTGGATATCGTTTTAACACAACTTGGAGTGAATAAGCATGAAGCTATTTTTACGTGATCATTTTGCATTTTTTCTACTATATGTATTAAACTTCGGAATCATTTTCGTTCTCTATGATGCAGTAGATGGATTTCAAAATAATAAGTTTTACTTCATCGTTTTAAGCTTATATTTATTCATCTGTTTCCTCGCTTATCGTTACGTTCGTAATCGTAGAATGTACCACAGATTAAGTGAACCACCAGAGAAAATGGAAGATGCGTTTATTGAAAGAGCGACTGCTCCTATGCCCCACGGTGTAAACGAGCTCGTTCGTACGCAATATCGTCTATTCCAAAAAGACCTACAAACATTTGAAGTAAAACAGCAAGAACACCAATTATTTATTAACCACTGGGTACATCAAATGAAAACGCCCGTTTCTGTTATGCAACTTATGGTGCTTGAAATGGAAGATGAACATTTAATCCCGCAATTTAAAAAAGAATTAGAGCGACTAAATCAAGGACTCGATATGGCTTTATACATGGCAAGGTTAAACAACTTCCATGAAGACTTCCATGTTGAGACCGTTTCATTAAAAGATGCTGTAACAAAAAATATTAACGGATTAAAAGAACTATTCATTCGAAACGGGGTCTTCCCTGTTTTAGAAGTTCATTCAGATTTAAAAGTTGCTTCTGATGCGAAATGGCTAAAGTTCATCATTTATCAGTTAATGACAAATGCTGTTCGTTATTCTGGTGAACGCGGAAAGAAAGTTTTCTTATCAGCTTATCGAAATGGAAAAGATATCATTTTGGAAGTTCGTGATGAGGGCGTTGGTATTCCGCAAGAAGATGTTCGAAGAGTATTTGAACCATTTTACACTGGGAAAAATGGTCGTACATTCGGAGAATCTACTGGTATGGGACTTTATATCGTAAGTAAAATTTGTGATTATTTAGGTCATTCTGTAAAACTAGACTCTGAAGTTGGTAAAGGAACGACGATTAAAATCATCTTCCACAACGCTGCAAACAATCAAGCAGAAAATACGGAGAAGGTGACCAAAGCATGATTGGAACATATGCTAGCAAAATGTATGAGAATATACTCTCATACATTTTTTGCAATAAAACTGCATATTGGCCTTCTAACGGGAGGTACATATTATGACATTTTGGCAATTTGCATTTAAAAATGTAACGCGCAACTCAAGAGCTTATTTTGCCTATTTTTTAAGCAGTTCCTTTTCCATTGCTGTTTTCTTTTCGTTTGCTGTTTATTTATTTCATCCGAAATTACAAAATTTCAGTATGATCTCTGAAATTTCAGGATTAATGATTTTTTCAGAAGTTGTCATTGTACTGTTCTCTTTCTTCTTTTTACTATATTCAATCGGATCGTTTTTAAAAGTTCGTAAAAAACAATTTGGTATTTTAAGCGTTTTAGGTATATCGAAAAAGCAATTACATCGTCTCGTTTTTACGGAAAATATGTTAATTGGTATTTTATCTATCTTTTTTGGTATGCAGTTTGGGTTTGTCTTTTCGCAATTTTTCTTATTAGTGACGGCGAAAATTACGCACGTCCCAGGGATATATTTATATATACCTACGAATGCTTTCATTTTAACAACGATTGTGTTTCTTGGTCTCTTTATCGCTGTATCTGCATTCACACCAATGCTTATTCGAACAAAAAAAGCATTGCACCTTTTAAAAACAAACAATGTAAAACAAAAAGAAAGAAAACCATCCATATTAATTTCTCTATTTGGTGCTATCTGTTTATTAGGTGGTTATATTTTAGCTGTAAATCCTAAATATTTCTTCTCAGTAAACCCGCAAGTAGGCGTTATATATATGGTTTCAAGTATTTTTGTGATTCCAGCACTTGTTACAATTGGGACATATTTTTTCTTTTCTCAAATTAGTTTCTTACTTATTTATATTTTAAAGAAAAGAAGAAGTTTTTATATGAAACGGATTAATATGCTTTGGATTTCTGATTTAGCAAGTCGTATTCGAACAAATATTAATATGCTTTTTATTGTAGCGATGCTATCTACAGTAGCCTTCACAATGATTACATTTCTATATGGCTTTGGAAAGTTTACAAAGCTAGATGTTACGAGAAGTTCACCTTTTCCATTTTCTTATTTTTCATATGACGCAAATCCTTTTGCTAACAAGCATTTAACTTGGCTTGAACAGCAGTTACAAAAAGAAAATTTCTCTTATAAAAAGATAGAAGCTGATTTATATGAAACACCACTGAAAGAAGATGCAGGTATAACGACTTACAATGACGTCTATGCAATGAAACAAAGTGACTATAATAAACTTGCAGCTTCCCTGCGAATGAAACAACTATTCATGAGCGATAACGAAGCATATGTCTTAAGCGGCAGCGCTTATTTCACCTTATTCAGCCAATTTGATCCAAGCTTCAATAGAAAATCCATTACACTTTCTAGCACAAATACGATATTACAAGTAAAGGGCTATGAACAAGCAGGGGCCATTCCATCTAACTTTTCATATCAAACTTTAATTTTACCTGATGTTGTTGTAAACAACTTACCAAGTACAACAAAGCATGTATCAGCGTACAATTATAACGTACAAAACTGGGAAAAGACGTATGAAATTGCTAATGATTTTATGAAAAAAATACAAAAAGATCGACAGGAATTCCAATACGAAGGCCCCCTTATACGCTCCTATGAATCAGCAGACTCATTATATAGAATCACATCAGGAAGTGCTGCATACTTCCTAATCGGGACATTCTTAGGTGTCATTTTCTTTATTGGAGCAGGCAGCGTTCTTTACTTCAGAATGTATACAGATTTAACAAACGAACAAGAAAAATATGTAGCAATTTCAAAAATTGGTGTAACAAATGCAGAGATGAAACGATCTGCAACCATTCAACTTAGCATTTTATTTTTCGTTCCATATGTTATGGCATCCATTCATACAATGTTCGCAACAAAAATGCTTCAAGATGTAATTGATTTATCACTATTCAAAGAAATTTCAGCCGTTCTTATTATTTTTGGCATAGTTGAAATCGTCTTTTTCTTATTCATTCGTTCCTTTTACATGCAAAAGTTATCAGAGTATACGAATGGTTAAGTTTTATGAATATATTAGTACAGGAAAAGGGTATCTCTTATATCCTTTTCCTCTTCACTCTATTAGGAGGTTCAGGTGAATGACATTTTGGCAGTTTGCCTTTAAAAACGTAACACGGAACGCCAGAGCTTATTTCGCCTATTTTGTAAGCAGTGCGTTTTCCATTGCTATTTTTTTCTCATTTGCAGTTTATTTATTTCATCCTAAATTGCATATGACAGACGTGAATTATGCTCTGAACATATTAATGACAATTTCAGAAGTTATTATTGTATTCTTTTCATTTTTCTTCTTACTATATTCGATCGGTACGTTTTTGAAAGTACGAAAAAAGCAATTTGGAATTTTAACAGTACTTGGCATATCTCAAAAGCAGTTAAAACGGCTCATATTTCTAGAAAATATGTTAATTGGTGTCCTATCCATATTTTTCGGCATTCAATTTGGCCTTGTCTTTTCACAGTTCTTTCTACTAGTTACTGCCAAAATTACACATGTACCTGGTCTATATTTATATTGGCCGACAAGTGCTATTATTTTAACAATAATAATCTTTTTCGGACTCTTTATTCTCGTATCTTCCTTTACACCGATGCTGATTCGTACGAGAAAAGCTGTACGACTTTTGCAAGAAGGTGAAAAACAAAAAGAAAGAAAAGCATCTGTACTCATTTCTCTCTTTGGCGCGACATGTTTACTATCTGGATATGTATTAGCAGCAAACCCGCTATATTTTATGTCACTAGGAGATATTGCTGGAGTTTTGTACGCCGCCACCAGTATATTTGTCATTCCATCACTTGCTGCAGCTGGGACATATTTTTTCTTTTCACAAATTAGCTTCTTACTCATTCGTATATTAAAAGCGAGAAGAAAGTTTTATATGAAACGTATTAATATGCTTTGGATTTCTGATTTAGCAACCCGTATCCGGACGAATATTAACATGCTCTTTATTGTGACGATGTTATCAACGCTCGCTTTCACAATGATTACATTCTTATATGGGTTTGGGAAATTCACAAAGTTTGATGAAATAAGGCAAAACCCTTTCCCTTTTACTTATTTATCACATACCGAAAATACGTTAGCTGATGAACATTTAAATTGGTTAGAACAAAAATTTAACGAAGAGCAGTTTACTTATAAGAAATTTAAAACAGATATATATGAAGTATCTTCGGCGGAAGAAAGCCCGCAGCTCTATTATGCAATTAAACAAAGTGACTACAACATACTGGCTAATGCATTAAGCTGGGAACATCTCAACGTAAAAAATAATGAATCTTATATCCTTATTAAAGATTTAGACAGTCAAGTTATTGGAACCATTCATGATCAAAAAGCAAAAAATACTCTTACTCTGAACCAAAATTCTTTACAGTTACAAATAAAAGAATATAAAAGTTATAACCCGTTCCCAAATAGCTTAATATCACAGTTACTCGTATTATCTGATGAAAATGTAGAAGCATTATCAAACGTTTCAAAACAGATGAGTGTATATAGTTTCAAAGTGAACGATTGGGAAAAAGCACATGACATTGGTTCAGCATTTACAACAAAAATTAATAAAGATGATGAAGCTATCCAAGCAGAACACCCACCGTTCCATGCAAGTGAAGCGAGCGATTCTCTATACAAAACAAAACTAAATGTCGCTTCGTTCTTCTTAATCGGTACTTTCCTAGGTGTCATTTTCTTTATCGGTGCTGGCAGTGTTCTTTACTTCCGAATGTATACAGATTTAACAACTGAGCAAGAAAAGTATATAACGATTACGAAAATCGGCTTAACAGAAGCCGAGATGAAGCGTTCAGCGACAATTCAACTTGCTATCTTATTCTTTGTTCCATACATTATGGCATCGATCCATACGATGTTTGCGACAAAGATGTTGCAAGAAATATTAAATCTCTCATTATTCGCTGAGATTACAGTTGTACTTGTAATCTTTGGAACGGTTGAAATTCTCTTTTTCCTTTTAATTCGTTCCTTTTATATGCAAAAATTATCACAACATATTAAGTTTTAAAAATAGAAAGGTGATTATTATGGAAGAAGTATTACACATAAAAAACGTCTCAAAAGTGTATGAAGGAAAAGTCCCTCATACTGCTTTAAAAAATATAAATTTACACGTAGATAAAGGTGAATTCGTTGCAATTATGGGGCCGTCTGGAAGCGGAAAATCTACATTTTTAAACGTTATCTCTACAATTGATTCACCTACTTCTGGTGAAGTCATTATTAATGGAAAACAACCGCACACGTTCCGCAGAGAGAAGCTTGCTATTTTCCGTCGCCAAGAGTTAGGATTTGTTTTCCAAAACTTTAACCTATTAGATACACTAACAATCGGTGAAAATATCGTGCTGCCTTTAACGTTAGATAATGTCCCTTTGAAAGAAATGGACGAGAAGCTCGATAACATTTCAACAAAACTTGGAATTGATCATATTTTGGACAAGCGTATTTTTGAAGTTTCTGGAGGACAAGCACAACGTACCGCAGTAGCACGTGCTGTTATTCATCACCCATCACTTCTACTTGCGGATGAACCGACAGGAAACTTAGATTCGAAAGCGGCAATTGATGTAATGGAATTATTTACGAAATTAAATAAAGAAGAAGATGCAACAATTTTAATGGTTACTCACGATCCGTTTGCAGCAAGTTATTGTAACCGAGTTATTTTCATTAAAGATGGTGGGCTTTACAACGAATTACACCGCGGATTATATCGCGAGAAGTTTTATCAAGAAATATTAGATGTTTTAGCATTATTAGGAGGAAGACGTGGATGACATTTTGGCAATTCGCATTTAAAAATGTCTCTCGTAATTCTAAAGCATATTTCGCTTACTTTGTAAGTAGTGCATTTTCTATCATGGTTTTCTTTTCCTTTACTGTATACGCGTATCATCCGCGGTTACAAATTATAAATAAATTGCATGAACAAGATCCGCTCATGAACTTAGCTGGCATGGCACAGTTTATTATCGTTTTGTTCTCGTTCTTCTTTCTCTTATATTCTATCGGGACGTTTTTAAATGTACGAAAACAACAATTTGGTGTTTTAACTGTTCTCGGTATATCTCAAAAACAGTTAAAACGTCTTTTGTTTACTGAAAATATGATAATTGGAATGCTCGCTATCTTTGCAGGTATTCAAGGCGGCCTTGTGTTTTCTAACTTTTTCTTACTCGTTACCTCTAAATTAACAAGTGCAAAAGGCCTCTATTTATATTGGCCAACACAAGCAATTATCGTTACAACAGTAACTTTTATTATTTTATTTTTCATCGTTTCTACATTTACACCGATGTTCATTCGTACTCGTAAAACAACTCGATTAATTAAAAATAATAAAAATGAAAAAAACGAAAAAAGACCGTCTATACTCATTTCATTATTTGCCTTAATGTGTTTAGGGCTATGCTATTGTATTGCCGGTTACCCGCAAAGCTATATAACAGAAAAAAATTTACAAAACGGCTCTGTATACCTTATTATTTTATCTATTTTACCGCTCGTAGTAGTCGGAACATATTTATTCTTTTCACAAACATTTCTCCTCTTTATCTTTATCTTAAAAAAGCGGAGAAAGTTTTATATGAAACAAATAAACATGTTATGGATTTCAGATTTAGCTAGTCGTACTCGTAGTAATATTAATGTGCTCTTTATCGTTTCTATGTTATCAGCACTTGCATTTACAATTATTATTGGATTATTTGCCGCTAATAATAATACGAAAGCATCGATATTAGAACGATATCCTTTCCCCTTCACATATATGTCCAAAGATGGAAATTCATTTGAACAAAAACACATTGCTACAATTGAAACGGAGCTTACAAATGCAAATTTTCAATATAACAAATATAAGTTTACAGTATTAAAAGATACAGCTTTAAAAGAAGACATTGCTCTTATGAAAATGAGTGACTATAACACACTTGCAAAACAATTAAAAAGACCGGAAATAACTCTTGATTCTACACAAGTTTATATTATTTCTCGGTACTCGCCAGAGCTCTTAAATCTTGTATCAAATCCATTTGCAAAACAAAATACAATTACAATTGGATCTAATAAAAAGGAATTTCATATTAAAGGATTTATTAATAAAGGGATCGAACCAGCCTTTCTTTTCCCACATATAATTGTTGTACAAGATTATGTATTTGATAATATGATTCCTCATATTGAAACGACCATAGTTTATAACTACTTCGTTGAGAACTGGGAAGATTCAATTGTTCCGACGAAAAATATGTTAAAACATATTAGGAATGATACGGATAGCTTCTATGAGGCATATAAAGATACAGAATTGGCTCCTAACACCCCATTTGATATTTATACAGCTGCTGATGATCTAAACTACAGTAAAGGAAATTCAATTGCTACTTTCTTTATTTGGACATTTCTCGGCTTTATTTTCTTTATCGGGGCAGCCAGTGTTTTATACTTCCGTATGTATAACGACTTAACGACTGAAAAACAAAAGTACATTACGATTACAAAACTCGGCTTAACAGAATCAGAAATGTTTCGTTCTGCAACAATTCAATTAGGAATTTTATTTTTCATTCCTTATATAGTTGCTGGTATTCATACAATATTTGCGATTAAGTTTTTACAAAGCATGTTTTCTTTCTCTTTATTAAAAGAATTAATCATTATACTTACGTTATTCGGGATTATCGAGATTATTTTCTTCTTCTTAATCCGCTCCCTGTACATTAATAAATTATCACAGCATATAAAAATATGAATAAAATAGCCTTGTGCAATATGCACAAGGCTATTTTCAATAGTTTTTAATAATTAGCAGTATCCACCATAGCCGCCGCCATAGCCACCATAACCGCCGTAACCACAACCACCGCCGCCTCCGCCGAAGCAGCTAGCACCGATAATGATTAATAAAATAAACAATACGATTAGAAGCGCAAAACCGCCGCCGCAGCCACGTCTACGGTCGCAATCATCATGTCTGCGGTTACAATCATCATGTCTGTGTTCACACTTTTCGCTCATTACTCTATTCCTCCTTTAGTATCATTCATAACAAGTTCAACTTGCTCTAAATGAGGGGATTCCATTTATATTATGTTTTCAGGGCAAATAGGAAGCTTGGCCTACCTAAAAACGGGCTTGTTTCATGAAAAGAGCCCCAACACAAAAAGAGGATACCTTTAAATAGGCACCCCCTTCTTTTAAACAAACATATTAAGTAAAAGCGCAAAGCCGAATGCAATAAATGATAACAATGTCTCCAACACCGTCCACGTTTTAAACGTTTCTTTTACTGTCAAACCTAAATACTCTTTTACAAGCCAGAACCCTGCATCATTTACGTGAGAAAACATTAATGAACCTGCACCCGTTGCAATAACCAGCAACTCTAAATTCACACCAGACATGTGCTGAATAACCGGTGAAACAATTCCAGCTGCTGTCGTTAATGCTACAGTAGCTGAACCTGTTGCAATTCGGATTAATCCCGCTACCATGAACGCTAAGACGATTGGTGATAATGAAATATGTTCTGCCATTTGAGCGATGGCTGTTCCAACACCGCTTTCAATTAATATTTGTTTAAATCCACCACCTGCACCGATTATTAAAATAATAGATCCGACAGGTAGTAAACTTTCATCTGTTAATTTTTTAATCATCTTTTTATTAATTCCTTGTTTTATGCCAAGTAAATAAAACGCTGCGAAACATGAAATAAGTAAAGCGATTACCGGACTTCCTACAAATACTAAAAATTCAGTTATTTTATCCGGTAATGAAATATATGGTGCGACTACTGATAAAATCATTAAAACTACTGGCAGTAAAATAATAAAAAATGAAACTTTACGACTCGGTAAATCAGTTGATACTGTCGTAACTCGAACAAGCTCCGGTTCATTTTCAGGTATAACCCTCTTATGTACCCACTTTGCAAATATCGGTCCTGCGATAATGGCTGTTGGTAACGCGATAATTAATGAATACAATAATACCTTCCCTAAATTCGCATTATAAATACCAATTGCTGTCATCGCACCTGGATGCGGCGGCACTAGCCCATGTACTATGGATAATCCCGCAATAACAGGCAAAGCAATTAATAATATATTTTGCTTCGTTGTTTTTCGAATAGAAATAACGAGTGGTAATAAGATGACGATCCCTACTTCAAAAAACACTGGAATCCCGATTACAAATCCAGCAAATAACATTGCCCAAGGTAATTTTTTCACCCCGAAGAATCGAATAAAGAAATCTGCAACTTGCATGCCTGCCCCTGAATCGGACATCATTTTCCCTAAAATGGTTCCGAGAGCTAAAATACCAACTAAATGCCCTAGTACACTACCAACACCAGTTTCATAGGCAGTCACTATTTTCGTTAAGTTCAGTCCAGACATAATAGCTAAAAACAAACTAGCAACTGTTAAACTAATAAATGCATGCCACTTCCACCACGATACTCCTAAAATAACAATTGCGATTGCAATTAACGTGACGATTAATAAGTATATATCCATATCCCATTCCCCTTCGATATGAAAAATTTTTACAAAAAAAGAGGGAATTAGTCCCTCTTCACTTTTTACACATCATAATTTACAACGTAATGCTGCATTTCCGTATTGTAGTAGCCTTCACTATATTCAATTACTTCGCCAACTTCATCGTAAGAATAGCGCATACGTTTTAATAATGCTGTCCCCTCTTTTTCACCTAAATATTCCGCAACGAAACTAGGTGCAAATCCAACAGCGAATTCATCTCTGAAGTTTTCTAAATGTATACCTCGGTCCTCAACTAAATCATAAAGCGATTGTAAATCAAAGTCCGATAAGTCTGTACTTGCCATTCGCGCTGAAAAATAGTGCGTATAATGAATGTACGGGGCATCATTTAAAGCGTATAGACGCTCAATTCGAAAACTCTCTTTACCGAATAATCGAAACGGCACTGTTCCCTCTTCATTATGAACTACTTCTGCCTTTAACAATTTCTTTTGTACTTTATATCCTTCTTCCACTAACACTTCAGTAAATTTTTTACCCTTCGAAAGCTTTGTCGCAGAAGTATTACGGATGACCTTCGTTCCTTTACCGCTTTTCTTTTCTAAATATCCTTCTTGAGCGAGTTCTTTAATCGCATTTCGAACTGTAATTTTGCTCACTTTGAACTCTTCTTCTAATTGTGGTTCAGAAGGAATATTTGTATGAATCGCATAAACGCCATGTAATATTCGATCACGAATAATATTTTTAATTTGTAAATATAATGGTCCTTTTTTCCTCGTTACGTTCACCGTTACACCCACTACCTTTCTACATCACCTACTGATGCCGTCATTGCCCGAAGTATATCTTTCTCTGATGACATTGGCGTATCACCGACGATTGTATGTGCAAGCATTCCAGCTGCTGACGCAAATGAAACAGCTTTCTCTGGTGCAAACTCTTCTATCTCGCCATGAATAATTCCGCTCGTATAAGCATCTCCAGCACCTATTCTATCATATACAGAAAACGTAAGTGTTTTTGCAAAAGTGAACGTTCCATCTTTACATATGAATCCGCGAAGTGAGTGTGTATTATCACCATTAATAGATCGATGAGTACCAGCAATTGTAGCGATATGATATATTTCAGCCACTTTTGGAATAAGGTCAACAAGTTGTGCTTCTCGATCAGTCTCTTCTGTTTTCATTCCGAGAACAAACATCGCATCTTTTTCATTCATCATTACAATATCGGCAAGGCCTAGCATTTCTTCATAATGAGGTTTCGCCTGTTCATACCCATCTTCTCCCCAAAGCGATGGACGATAGTTGCAATCAAAAACAACAGTACCTCCGTTTGCCTTAACTGCTTTCGCTAAAGATTTCATATGATGACGCACAGTATCATTCATCGCAAGTGTAATTCCGCAAAAATGAACGATATCAATCTCCTTGGCGATTTCTTCAAATTGGTACATCTCTTCAGATGCTGTGTTGAAACTACTTTCTAAACGATTGGAATACGTAACGCGGCTTGCACGTGCACCAAATCCATTTTCTAAAAAGTACATGCCAACATATTTACCGCCTCTTGAAATAAACGGTGCCTGAATACCTAATTTTTGAATGTGCGATACCGCAGCATCTCCAACCGAGTTTTCCGGTAAAGTTGAAACAAGAAACCCTTCATGCCCTAGATGAGAAAGGGCCGCTGCAACGTTCACGCCTGTACCTGAAAAAGAATAATTTAGCGTATTAGCTTGCGACAACAATTCATATCCTGGTACTTGCAGGCGCATCATTACTTCGCCGAACGCTGCAATTTTCTTACGCATATTGATTAACTAACTTCTTCACTACTGCTAATAGTTCGCGTACATCTTCTACTTTCGTATTGCCATTTTCTTTATCAATAATAGAAGAGTACACATGCGGGATAACTTGCTCTACGTTTGCTTCAAGCGCAATACGTACAATTGTTTCAAAGTTTTCTTTATCAATTCCGCCTGTTGGCTCTAATGCGAATCCTTCTTCCGCACAAGCTTTCGCAACTGCGCGATATTCTTCTTCGTGAGCCAAACCTTTCATCGGGAAGTATTTCAATGAATTTCCGCCCATATCACGTACAAGTGCGATCGCTGTTTTAATTGGAACGATTGCCTTTTCTTCTCCAGCTGCACTTATTGGACCAGTAGAAATATTTACGTAACCTACTTTTCCTGTTGGTGATACTAAACTATTAATCCAGCTATCTTTCCCGCCAAGATTTGCGCGCGTTGCCCCAACTGAAGGGAACACTTGGTTAATATGACTACCAGGATAATGCTTCGCAATTTCAGCTACAACCGCCGCTTGACGATTATCTCCAGCACCTAGGCCGATTGATACCGCGTCATCAATTTCTTTTCCGTATGCTTTCATCGCTGTAACTGCTTCTTCTACTGTCGGATAATCTTTTGATAACACGCCGACTACTACATAACCTTCTGCTGCTTCAAAAATGTTTTTCGCATTCTCGATATTGTTCGCTAATACATTTAATGCTACGCGGCCTTTATAAAAACGTTTTTGAATGTTTGTCATTTTAGTTTCCCCCTACAATTTCTCTCATTTTTTCTTCAATCACATGTATATCATCACCTTGAAGTGGACGTGGATCGATATCAAAGAACCCTTGTCTTACTCCGTAATCACGTGTGTAAATTGCGATTTCCCCTTCGCGTAACGCGGTCACAACATCTTTTGCAGTTTTATTTAATTCGTTCTCGTTAATATGAATACGCGCTCTAAAGATCGATCTTCCAGCTTCATCTTGAACGATTGTTACATTTACACCGTTTAACTCTTTCAGCGGCATAAGTACTTGCAACAATTCTTTTTCTTGTTCACTCTTATCTTCTTTCACTCCGTATTCATCCAGTGCTTGAAGTAAACCGAAAGTCGTCTCTTTCCCAACTTTCATACTTCTTCCGATGCAATGTAATTGCACCTTTAGCCATTCAATATATTTTCGTTTACCGCCAACAATACCAGAAGTAGGTCCTTCAATCGCCTTTGAACCGCTATAAATTGCTAGATCTGAATACTTCACATATTTTTGAATGTCTTCTTCAGCTGCCGCATCAACGATAAGTGGTACATTATTTCGCTGTGCAACTTCCCATGCTTCTTCAACAGAAATCATATTTTTTTGTACTGCATGATGGGATTTTACATACAGAATAGCTGCTGTATTTTCACCAATCGCATCTTCAATATGCTCTGCTTTCCCTTCATTTGCGTAACCTACTTCAACGAGCTTACCGCCGCCTAAATAAATCATCGTTTCAACAGGAGCACCGTATTGAACGTTATGACCTTTCAGCATGATCACTTCATTTTTCGCAATAACCTCTTGATGAAGCCGTTCACTTTTACGACGATTTCCTCCCGTCACAATACCAGCGATAGAAAGCGCAATTCCGCTCGATGCTGAGTTCACAACAACTGCTGCCTCTGAATCTAGAATGCTAGCAATATGGTCTCCTGCTTTATCTACTAAATCTGCAATCTCTACATAATTTTGTCCACCATGTTTCATCGCATCCATGACTGTATTTGTCGGAGCGGATACACCTAAAATACTCATTCTGCCGCTCGCATTAATTACACGTTTTAATCCATACTTAGCATTCAATGAATGACCCATTAATTACAACCCCTTTCGTATCAATTCTTCTTTCAGCAATGCGCTGATCCCCTTCTGAATCAATTAACGTAATCGGTTCATCTTTAACCGTAAACAAAGTTAAGTTCGCAATATCCCCTTCTTGAATGCGGCCAAGCTCTGGTTTTTTCAGCCACTCTGCCGCATTTTTCGTAACCGCATCAATCACTTCTTCGAGCGTGTAACCTAAGTAAAGGAATTTCGAAAGAACGTTAGCCATACTATAAACTGGACCGTGTATACGATTCTTCCGGTAAATATCTGTACTAATTGTATTAAGAGCAATGCCGTGACGCTTCGCTGCTTCTGCTACTTTAAAAGAAAAGCTAGCATTGCCATGCCCAACATCTAAGTGAACACCGCGATTCACTGCATCGATTAACACAGGTAGCGGTTTGCCTTCTTCATCAAATAAATTATTTTCTTTCCCGTTTAAGTAATGTGTAATGACATCATCTTTTTCTAAAAGAGGTACAACTTCCTCTATACGTGGAGGCGCTGAACCGATATGTACCATAATCGGTAATGATGTTTCACGAGATAAAGAGCGCGCTACGTGCAGCGGTTCAATTCCGCTATCACAAACGACACTTTTACTCATTCTCGCTTTTAACCCAACGATTACATCTTTATACTTTTCTACTGCATCTATTACTTTCTCTTTATCTATCCATTCCATATTGGATAATTCATCAATTCGTTTCAAACCGATGCGAGAAATATTTAAAAAGGCAAATAAATTCGTTTTTGCCTGCTCTCTACTTAACACTAAATCCGCAATGCGATCAGCTCCGCAGCTTCCCGCATCAACAATTGTCGTCACCCCTTGCTTAACGCCAATTTCATCCACCTCATCGCCATATGGATCAAACTCTGGAAAAGCGTGAACGTGTAAATCAATCCAACCACTCGATACGTAAGTACCTGAGTAATCAAGAACCTCTACACCTTCGCCAGCACCAGCACCAGCTTTTGTCACCTCAGCGATTTTATTATTTTCAACTACAATGTCAATCTCTTCCCCGTTCACACGTTTCACATTACGTAGTACGAATCGTTCTGTCATTGTATTTCCACCCTTTTCTATAAGAAGCCATAAGAATACGCTTACATTAAAGTTTCATTTTTCATATCTCTTTCACACGTTTAGCGTAACATAAAAAAAGGAAGAAGTAAATATAACGTTATAATGTTTAAAAGCGATTAAAAAGCTATCTATTTCAGATAGCTTTCTTCTCTATTCCTGAACCGTCACAATAACCCCGTCCATATTGTTCCCCGAAATTTCATACTGCTTATTCACCGGAACATTCACGTTCATACGATCTGAAACTTTATAATAAGAAACCGTATATTTCTTACCTTCCACATCCGTTGAGATCTCTTTTTTCTCTTTTAGAAAGTCCAAGTATTCCTCTAATGTAATTTTCTCTTTTTGCATAATCGCACTATGAGGTAAGCCTACATAGCGTATATGCCATGGCTCATATTGAATACCCGTAATATTACTTTTATTTTTCGGATAACGTAAAACAAATCCATATTTCCAGACGTTCTCTTCAATCCATTTTCCTTCAGGAGCCTTCTCCATTTTCTTCTGAGTAGACCCTACATCGAGTGATAACCCTAAATTATGTTCACTGTATCCTGCTGGAAGTGCATAATCGGATCCCATTTCTTTATATAATTTACTTTGTTCTTTAAAATCTCGATACCCGCTACTCATTAAGAAATGCTGTACTCCATCTTTGCCAGCTGCATCGACAACGTTTAAAAACTTTTTTACAATATCCTTTGATAAACGAAGATTTCTATCAAATACCACATAACCTCTTACTAATTCACTATTGTGATTTACATTTATAATGTCGGACCTAATGCTATCTTTTTTAACTGGGTAATCTTTATTAACTAATAATAGATTTCCCTTATAAATCTCTTCTTTTGTAACCTCTACCTTTTCAATATTCGCCGATTTTACCTTATTATCTTTTTCTGCAATTTTAACATCGATATCCTTTTGAAATAATGGTGATATATAAAAGCCTACACAGACTGTACATAATATAAAAAGAGAAATAAATACCCACTTTTTCATTTCTAGTTCCTCCTTAACGTAACTTACGTATAGAATAGAAAAAACTATTAAAATAAAAAGTGGGGTAAAGTTTAAATTTTTATTAAATCGCCTGATTCTCTTCTTTTGGTAATCTCACTTCAAATATCGTTCTAATTACATTACTTTCAGCAGAAATGGTACCGTTATGCTGCTCGACAATATTTTTCGCAATAAATAACCCAAGGCCTGTACTACCTTGCTGCTCTGATCTTGCCTTATCACCTGTATAAAACATATCAAATAAATATGGTAAATCCTCTTCTGGAATGCTATCTCCGTAATTAATAATTTGTACAACTACCTCTTCATGATCAATATATCCGTTCATATCAACAAAATTTCCATCATATCCGTAACGAATCGCATTCGTTAAAAGATTTTCAAAGACTCGAGCTAATAATTTCCCATCACCATTAATATGTAAGTGGGGCGCAATATTCAATCTCGCTTCTAAATCCTTTTTTTCTAATGACGGATACAATTCTTCCTCTAACTGTATAAGTAGTTCACTTATATCAATTGGTCTTTTTTCCAACTGCAACATGCCATAATTCATTCTCGTTATTTCAAATAATTCATCAATTAAGCTTTCAAGCCTTTCCGATTTCGTAAAAGCAATTGTGGAAAAATGTTTAATTTGTTCCTTCGTCAAATTCTCATCTTTAAGAATTAAATCTAAATAACCTAAAACAGAAGTTAATGGTGTTCTTAAATCATGAGCTAAGTTAACAATGAGCTGGTCCTTACTACTTTCCGCAAAGTCTCCTCGTTCAACTGCTTCTTTTAATTTCTCACTCGCTACATTTATTTCACGAGCAATATATCCAAACTCGTCATTTGATGAAACGCGAACTTGATTTGTAAAATCACCGTTCGCCAAATGATGAATCCCGTTCGAAATCTCATCAAAATATTTTAAGTATGGTCTAGTAAGGAAGAAGAAAAACATAATGGATAGAGGGATGAAGATAATTAAAAAGAAATTAATATCCCCAATTTGTCTTACCATTGAACGAAATTGGGCTAAAGGATCCTCATAACGAACTACTAGCTTATAATAAATCCGTAATCCTTCATAAAGTAAATACGTTATGCCCGCAGCAAATATCATACTTAACGCAAATAGCATAACCATCTTCGATCGAAAGCTTCTCATCTTTTTAGCCATTGAAAGTATACCCTACTCCCCACACTGTTTTTATTAACTTATTCTTTCTTTTATCTTCTCCAAGTTTTTTCCGCAAAGTACGGATATGTACCATAACTGTATTTCCACTTTCGTAATACCCTTCAGCCCATACTTGCTGAAAAATATTTTCCACACTGTACACTTTCTTCGGGTGACTTGCTAATACATATAAAATATCAAATTCTTTTGGTGTTAATTCAATTGGCTCTCCGTACACATTTACTGTTCTTCGCTCAGGATCAATAGCGACTCCGCCAATTTCTAAAGCAGATTTATTCTCCGCTACTTTCGGTTGATTTAACGTAAGAAATCGGCGTAATTGTGCATTTACACGTGCGACTAATTCAATCGGTGTGAAAGGCTTCGTCATATAATCATCTGCGCCTAGCACAAGACCTGTCACCTTATCAAAATCAGATGTTTTCGCACTTAAGAAAATGATTGGCATGTGGTGCTTGCCGCGAATCTGCCTCGTCACTTCATATCCATCCATTTTCGGCATCATAATATCTAAAACCACTAAGTCGATTGGTTGAGTTTGAATAATATGCATGGCTTCTTCTCCATCAGCTGCTTTAACGACGTGGTAACCCTCTTTTTCTAAATGTATCTCAATTAAATCAGCAATTTCCGCTTCATCATCAGCTATTAAAATTGAAATGCGCTTCATTTTAGTCCCCCTACTCCATTCTGTTTTCATACGCTCGATTGTAAACTAGTCTATCCAATTTGTACAATACGAAAAGGCTACCCGTAAGAGTAACCTTTTCGTATTTTTTTATAAAATAGTGCATCGCGTATTGGTGAATGAAATTATATCGGCGATTTTCCAAATATATCGACCACAACTTGAATTATATCGGCGATTTTTCAATTATATCGACCGTAACTCGAATTATATCAGCGATTATTGAATTATATCGACTTACCGACAATTAACGACAAAATCCTCCCGCTATTTGTGGGCATCCTGATTAAAGATTAAATTTACCTCTCCAAAATAATCCGCTGCTTCGTGATTTCCGCCAATCTTCCGCGGTCTACTTCATACTCAGCATCAACGCTTTGCGGTACCACTACTTTTCCGCCCTCAAGCATCACTTCCGGTGAAATAATATCTTTCTCCCAATGTCTGCTAGAAGCAGATATATCTCCAGGAATCGTAAAGTTCGGCAATGAAGCAAGCGCAACGTTTTGCGCTCGTGAAATCCCCATTTCCACCATACCGCCGCACCAAACCGGGATATTATGCTCCATACAATAATTATGGATTTGAATGGATTCTGTTAATCCACCCACTCGCCCCGGTTTAATATTAACGATTTGGCAACTACCCAGCGTAATCGCAACACGTGCGTCTTCTAAACTATGGATGCTTTCATCTAGACAAATCGGTGTTTCAATTTTCTTTTGCAGTTGTGCATGATCAAGAAAATCATAATCCGCTAACGGTTGTTCAATCATCATCAATTGAAATTCATCTAGTCGTTTCAACTTCTCCGTATCCGCTAATGTATAAGCTGAATTTGCATCAGCCATTAACGGGATGTTCGGAAACTCTTTGCGAATTTCTTTCAGTAATTCGTAATCATGTTCTGGCTTTATTTTCACTTTAAAGCGCTCGTATCCTTCTTGCGCGTACTTCTCGAGTTGTTTTAACATAACCGGAATCGTATTGATCCCAATCACAACGCCGACTTCAATTTCAGTCCTAGTTCCACCAAGTAATGTCGCTAATGACTGCTTTTGACGCTTCGCATATAAATCCCAAACAGCACCTTCAATTCCGGCCTTTGCCATTCGGTTTCTCTTTATATGTTGGAACAAAGACGGTACTTCATTCGGATGAGGGATTTCAGCTTTCAATAAATCTGGTAATAAAAAATCCTGAAGTACATGTAGCGCTGTCTTCACCGTTTCTTCCGTATACCAAGGCTCTGAGAATGCAACGACTTCCCCAAAACCAACATATCCATCCGTATCTTCTAATTCAATGACGATACTCTCACGCTTTTCATAAGTTCCGTAGCTTGCGGCAAACGGAATGACAAGCGGCATTTCCGTTATATAAAGTGTTGCCTTTTTTATTTCCACCTACATCTCCTCCACTAATTGTCTTAACTCTCGTCTTAACAATTTCTTCGAAGCATTTCGTGGTAATTCCTCTAAGAAACATGCTTTCTTCGGCACTTTATATTTCGCTAATTTCTCTTCGCAAAAACGAAGAATTTCTTCTTCTGTTACCTCTCCACTTTTTACAACAAAAGCAGCTGGTACTTGGCCCCAACTTTCGTCCTTCATACCGACAACACCCGCTTCCACTACCGCTGGATGAGAGAGCAATACTTCTTCAATTTGAGCTGGATATATATTTTCCCCACCAGAAATAATTAAATCACTGCGGCGATCTAATACGTATAAAAATCCTTCCTCATCTAAATAACCGAGGTCACCAGTATGAAGCCAGCCATTTCTGATCGCCTCACGCGTCGCATCTTCACGGTTAAAGTAGCCACCTGTTACGTTCGGTCCTTTTACAACAATCTCACCTTCAGCACGGGGCGGCACTACTACGCCGTCTTTTTCAATACGAAGTTGGCATTGAAATAGAGGTTTTCCAGCTGATCCTACTTTCGTTAACATATAATCTGCTGATAACGTACAAATTTGCGACGACGTTTCTGTCATACCGTACGTTTGATACACAGGAATTCCTTTTTCCACACACGTTTCTAATAACGGCTTCGGCGCTGGTCCTCCGCCAAGTAACATGCATCGTAAAGAAGATGGATATGTCTCTTCTCCAAGTCTCTCTAATAAATCAGTTAACATTTTAGAAACGACAGAAATAATCGTAACACCTCTCGTTTGAAGTGCTTTATGAATAAAATTAGCATCATATTTTGGAACGATTAAAATGCGCATACCGTACATAATATTTTTCATTAAAAGAGATAACCCGCCAACGTGGAACATTGGCATACAAGCTAACCAACAATCATCATCGCGAAGCCCTAAATTAAGCGCGGAACCGACTGCGCTTGCCCAGTGATTACCGTACGTTAAAATAACGCCCTTCGGTTTCCCTGTCGTCCCTGACGTATAAATAATTGTCATCGCTTCTTCTAAAGAGAATTCTTCTTGTATAGATGCTTCCGCCTTCGGTCCTTGCATCACTTCAGCAAATGAATATACCGGAACATTTTCCGTCTCAAACTTTTGATCCGTCACTAAACAAACAACTTCAGCATCATCCATTTGCCAAAGTAGCTCTTCTCTTGAAAGACGCGTATTTAAAAGCACAGCTACTGCACCTACGTAAGATAAGGCGTGAATAACTGTAATCATCTCCATACCATTTTTCATCAGAACAGCCACCTTTTGCGCCCGCTTCACTCCTACATGTGAAAGTTGTTCACAAACAGATACTACTTTTTCATGCAGCTGCATAAAAGTAACCTTTTCATCCTCTATTTCAATTGCAGTGCGATCTGGTGTTAAAAATGCACGTTGCATTAACCAATTCGGCATCGTCTCCATTATTCATTCTCCTTTCATGAAAGAAAGAGACTTGATATAAAATCAAGTCTCTTAGTTGTTTTGTTTCCGGTTTTGATCTTCGGGCTGCGTCTCACATTGTGTGCGGGGCTAAACAGTCGGCTCCGCTTTTAAGACATCCAGCTACAGCGGCTAGAACAGTCGGTCGTTTCACGCCTTCCTACGAGGCAAAAAGCGCCTCTTTGTCAGGAGTTCCAACGCCCTCTTGTTCTGAACGAGCCGCTTCCGCTTTTGATCACGGGAAACGAGGGAATTGACCGAAGTCCGGGCTGCGTTTTTCTTTGAACGCGTCGCGGCCTTCTTTTGCTTCGTCAGTTGTGTAGTACAATAACGTTGCGTCTCCAGCTAGTTGTTGTATACCAGCTAAACCGTCTGTGTCTGCGTTGAATGCAGCTTTTAGGAAACGAAGTGCCATTGGGCTGTTTGCTAAAATTTCTTGTGACCATTGTACTGTTTCTGCTTCAAGTTGCTCTAATGGTACAACTGTGTTTACTAAGCCCATATCAAGCGCTTCTTGTGCACTATATTGACGGCATAGGTACCAAATTTCACGAGCTTTTTTATGGCCTACCATACGAGCTAAATAACCAGCTCCGTATCCACCGTCAAAGCTTCCTACTTTAGGACCTGTTTGTCCGAATACAGCGTTGTCTGCAGCGATTGTTAAGTCACATACGATATGAAGTACGTGTCCACCACCGATTGCATAACCTGCTACCATTGCGATAACTGGTTTAGGGATTGCGCGAATTAGACGTTGTAAGTCCAATACGTTTAAACGTGGGATTTGGTCGTCACCTACATATCCACCATGACCGCGAACTTTTTGGTCGCCGCCAGAACAGAATGCACGTCCACCTTCACCTGTTAAAATGATAACGCCAACATTTGCATCATCACGAGCGTGCGCAAAAGCATTGATTAACTCCATTACCGTTTTAGGACGGAATGCATTATGTACTTCAGGGCGGTTAATCGAAATCTTTGCGATGCCATTGTATGTTGAATAAATAATATCTTCGTAATTGCCTTCTTTTACCCATTCAATAGTCATTACTATTACCTCCTTTTATATTTCTGATCTCCTCTATAAGTGCAACTTCCTTCTTGCTGAAAAAAGCATCACTGCATAGTTTTTAGAAATCCCTTTACTATTGTATCAAACTTTTCCGGTTGTTCCACATGAATTGCATGGCCAGCACCATCAATTTTGACAAATTTCGCGCGAGGGATGCATTTTTCTATGTTTTTTAATAGGCGAAAGAACTTTTCATCGCTTTCTCCATTCAGTAAAAGGACAGGCATTTTTAAGTTTTGCAATTCGTTCCACCATGAAGGCTGAGCCCCTGTTCCCATGCCACGAAGGCTATTTGCAAGTCCTTTTGCATTATTAGCAAGTCGTTCTTTTCGCACCGCTTCTTTTACGTTTTGCGCTAAACGTTGTTGCGTTTCAAATAGCGGAATATTTTCCCACATCGATACAAAAATTCGGATACCTTCTTGCTCAATTTTATCGGCAAGTCGTTCATCTTTTTCCCTGCGTTCTTTTCGCTCTTCCTCACTCTCAAGTCCAGCTGTACAGTTTTCTAAAAGAAGCGAACGCACATATTGTGGATATAAGCATGCCATCGTAATCGCAAGTCTCCCGCCCATTGAATAGCCAAGTACATATGCATTTTCAATATGAAGATGATCCAGTAGTTCTTTCATTTGCAGCGCCACATTTTGAATATCATAATGCGTCACATCTTCAGGACTTTCCGTTTTCCCGTGTCCAACAAGATCTACTAAAATGACTTGAAACTGCTCGCTCCAAGAAGGAATAAAGGAACGCCACGTTTCCATGCTTCCCGTAAAACCATGAAGAAGTATAAGTGGTTCCCCGCTTCCGACTACTTCATATTCATACGATACACCTTGCAATGTTACTTTCATTTTGATTCACCTTGCAAAGATGTAGTAATAACGTCCATTGTTTTTGCCCATAATTCACGATGTAATTTCAAGTTTTCTTCGCGATTCGTACAAATTTCCACAACGTGTAATCCTTTCGCTGTCGTTCCAGTTTGTACTTCTTCTCGGAAGTTTTCCCATCCATCCACACGGCTAAATGAGCCACCATACATTTTGACAACATGCTCGTAATCAAGCCCAATTGGTGTTCCAAATAATGATTCGAAATGTTCCTTTTTCTCGTATTGTGGTAAGAATGAGAAAATACCTCCACCATCATTATTTACAACAACAATCGTTATATTTAATTCATGTAATTTTGCGGCTAATAATCCGTTTAAATCGTGATAAAATGATAAATCACCGATTACTAATACGAGCGGATCACAAATAATACTCGCTCCTAAAGCTGTTGAAATAATTCCATCAATACCATTTACACCGCGGTTCGCCATTACTTGAATGTTTTTATCCGATGTGAAGAAAAATGAATCTGTATCGCGAATTGGCATACTATTACTCGCAAATAACGTTGCCCCTTCTGGTAATACACGTACAATATCCGTAATTACTTTTCCTTCAAATGCCGTTTCATATGTTTCCATCTCACGAAGTGTTTCTCTCGTTTTCTCGTTTATATGTTTCCACATTCCGAACCAATCATTCTTTTTCATAACTGGCATTTTCTCTAGTAATGCTCTGCAAAATTCAATATCACTAGCTTGTACAACTTCTGTCGCAACTAGAGCTGGATCTCTCCACTGCCCTGATTCATCTACAACGATATGAACTGCCTTCGTTTGCTTCTTTATGAACTGCGTTAATGCTTTAGAAACAGGCATTCCGCCGAAACGAATTACAACATCTGGCTTCCACGTTTCTTTTAACAATTCATTTCGTAAAAATGTATCATAACAATCTATAATCATCGTTTTATCATGATTACCACTACGGAGGTTAGAAAGTGGATCTGCTAAAATTGGATACCCTGTTTTCTCAGCTACTTTCATAACAACTTCTGTGATTTCTGGATGACTGCCGTCTCCACAAATAATAAGCCCCTTTTCCATATTTGAAAGGTGCCCTACAAGAGAATTTACATATTCACTCGGCATCGTCACATTTCCTTGCTGAACTACTCCTGTATATTCACCACGCCCTTTATCCCATAAGCTTTCTAATGAAAAATCTGGGATTAACGGCTCGCGAAGCGGAAAATTGAGATGGATAGGTCCTTGCGGTGCTAGAAGTGCGCTTGCTATCGCACGCTGTGTCGTCATACGAGCGTAATGATACATCGTTTCGCTCGCCTCCGGAAGTGCCATCTCCATAAATTGCTTCACAAAAGTACCGTATAAATTAAATTGATTCATCGCCTGTGGTGCACCCACATCTCGTAATTCATGCGGTCTATCCGCCGTTAATACGATAAGCGGCACTCGTGAATGAAACGCTTCACATACAGCTGGATAATAGTTCGCAGCTGCCGTCCCTGACGTACATAATAGTGCAACAGGACGTTTTTTTGCTTTCGCAATACCAAGCGCAAAGAATCCTGCTGATCTTTCGTCTACATGTAAATATGTTTTTATTCCTTCATGTTGTTCCATTAGTAAGGCAATCGGCGTTGACCGTGAGCCTGGACTAATAACAACATCACATACATTTAGACGCGTCAGTTCGTCCACGAACGCGCCTAAATAATATGATAATGCTTCTATATGATTGTTCATTTCATTAATTCCTCCAAAGCACCAAGCATCGGTCTAAACTTCAAACTTGTTTCTTCATATTCAAGCTGCGCTACTGAATCAATTACGATACCACAGCCGGCAAATAAGGATGCTTTCTCGCCGTTTAATAATCCGCAGCGAAGTGCAACCGCAAATTCACCATTTCCTTCATCATCTATAAAGCCAATTGGGGCACCATATAATCCTCTATCTAAAAGCTCTACATCACGGATTAATTTCAACGCCTCATGACGAGGTGTACCACCAAGAGCTGGCGTTGGATGTAATTCTTCTACCATCGCTAAAAGACTTGCATCGCCTTTTGCTTCTACTGGCGTATATAAATGGATTAAATTTTTCGTCGTTAATAAGCCCGGGCTCTCCGGAATATTAACAGATTCGCAATGCTCACTTAGCACACCTCGAATCATGTTAACTACATAACCGTGTTCAGCCAAATTCTTTTCATCATGAAGAAGCGTCTCACCATTTTGTTTACTTTCTTCTATAGAATTGCCATGACCAATTGAACCAGCAAGGCACATCGATGTAAACTTCTCGCCTTCTTTTCGAATCAATCGCTCAGGTGTCGCCCCTAAGAAGCATGCTCCTTTATAATCAAAAGAAAATACGTAACAATCCGGTTGCCCAATGCGAAGCGCTTCTAAAACAAGAACGGAATCAATATGCTGATCCATCGTTAATTTTAGCTCCCTTGCTAATACAACCTTCTGCACGTTCCCTTGCTTCATTTCATCCTGAACTTTTCCAATCGCATTCATCCAGCCCTTCGGATCAACTTCTACTTTAGAAGTAACTGTTAATTTTGATCCTTCTAGTGCACATTTACTCTCTTGTAAAATTCTCTCTTCTACAGAAATAATTTCGTTATAAAGAGTTTCTGCACAATCTTCAGCTGAAACGAACTGATTAATGGTTAACCACGCTTTTTCATTTTTTACAGTTAATAAAAATGCTGGTAGTGAAAATGTGGTATCATCAAATTCTTTCCAAAGATTCGTTTTTTCTTTTTCTTGGTCAAATGAAAATCCACCAAATAAAAGAGGACCTGTTCCAAATTCATATCCTTCTCTTTGTACAAATGCTTTCTCTTTCACTTTATCCCACTCGTCACGAGCAGTTTGAAAGCGTTTGTGAGAAGAATTTGCTATAGTGAAAACAGAGCCAATTCCAGCAAATATTACATGCTGAGCTGGGTCTGCAAAATAACATCTATTTTCGAATGAGACCCTTTTTCCTGCTGCATAAAACAGAAGTGGATCCACCCAATCTATTTGTTTTACAAAACTAACTAATGTTTTTTCATCAGTCGCACGCTTAATAGCTGTAACAAGAACTTCTTGTAAGCCTTTTTGTTTCGTTTGAATCACAATTGTCTCCCCCCTATGGGCGAAAAATAGTCATAATTACGCTTGATTTTAAGATACACCTCAAAGGAAAGGCCTGTCAACGTTTAGCATTTCTGAGAAATTCACCTTCTCTTCCTAGAAAATAAACGTTGACACTAAATGATGCTTTTTCTACACTTAATTGTGTACAATATGTGACCAAGGAGGGTTCAACATGGAAATGAACGTCGAAACGAATTCCTCTCCTACAGCGCAAAAGCCAAGTAAACAAACCGGCTGGCGCATTTGGTGGAGTTTATTACGTCCCCATACATTAACAGCAGCTTTCGTTCCTGTTTTCATCGGAACAGCTTATGCAATGCAGGTCGGAGGTATAAATCAAATACATCTTCCTCTTTTCTTTATGATGCTTCTTGCTTGCCTTCTCATTCAAGCAGCAACGAACATGTTTAATGAATACTTTGATTATAAAAGAGGACTCGATCATGAAGGTTCAGTTGGAATCGGCGGTGCTATCGTCCGCGATGGCATTAAACCAAAAACCGTGCTTAACTTAGCATTCGGATTTTTAGGCATCGCAACGCTATTAGGTGTTTATATTTGTATGAACTCTAGCTGGTGGCTTGCCGCGATCGGTCTTGTTTGTATGGCCGTTGCTTACCTTTACACTGGCGGCCCCATTCCAATTGCATATACACCATTTGGAGAGCTAACAGCAGGATTATTTATGGGTGTCATTATTATTGGTATTTCATTCTTTATCCAAACAGGGGCAGTAACATCAGAAGTGATTTTATTATCTATTCCAAGCTCCATTTTAATTGGTGCAATTTTACTATCTAACAATATTCGTGATTTAGATGGTGATAAAGAAAATGGTCGTAAAACGTTAGCAATTCTCGTTGGACGCGAAAGAGCAGTTGGTGTACTTGCTTCTATGTTCATCGTTTCCTACATTTGGACAATCGCTTTAATCATCGTTAACATCGTATCACCATGGATGCTTATCGTATTCTTAAGTGCACCGAAAGCATTTAAAGCGACGAAAGGCTTTATCGGCAAAAGCATTCCAATGGAAATGGTACCTGCGATGATTTCAACAGCAAAAACAAATACAATTTTCGGTCTCCTAATGGGAATCGGATTATTGCTTGGATACTTCCTATAGAAAGGAGCTGCTTACGCAGCTCCTTTTTTCATATACCAACTTCCCAGCTGAAATTCATCTCATAATTCCTACTCCGAACGCTCATACTATGTAAAGAAACCGAATTGTAGGAAGGTGGACGACTATGTTAACTCCACAACAAATAAATCAATTTAAATCTATTTTAGAAAAACAACAGCAAGAAGTTGAACAAACGATACAAACTCATGAAAATGAAAACCGTGCATCTGAACGTGATTCAGTAGGAGAATTGTCTAGCTATGACAACCATCCAGGTGATATGGCTACAGAATTGTACGAACGTGAGAAAGATTTCGGACTCATCGAATTTTGGCATAAACAGTTAGAAGATACGAAACATGCTCTGCAAAAAATTGAAGCTGGTACGTACGGAATTTGCGAAGTGTCTGGTGAGGAAATTCCATTTGAAAGATTAGAAGCAATGCCAACTGCTACAACGTGTATTCAGCACACTACAAATAAATTAGATATGAACACGCGCCCAGTTGAAGAAGAGGTGCTAGCTCCTTCGTTTCACAAGCACGACGAAGATCATTCTGTTGAATACGATGCTGAAGACGCTTGGCAAGACGTCGCAAATTACGGAACATCAGAAACACCCTCCGATTTAGAAAGACAGGATTCAAAAAACTATAACGGTATGTATGTAAATAGTGAAGAAAATGTTGGTTATGTAGAGGATTTCGAAAACTTTATCGGAACAGATATGTATGGAAAAAACCCACAAGTTTTCGCTACAGAGGAACATGAAGAATATGAACAATTGCTTGATGATTTTGAAGAACGTACCTTTAAAGGTGAATTATCTTCAGATGAGTCTAGTTCTAAAGCATAAAAAAAGCATTCCGAAGTTCGGAATGCTTTTTTTCGCTAGCTAATTAGTTTTTTGTAACGTTAGCTGCTTGTGGTCCGCGGTTTCCATCAACGATTTCGAAAGAAACTTCTTGACCTTCTTCTAAAGTTTTGAAGCCGTCGCCTTGAATAGCTGAGAAATGTACGAATACGTCTTCTCCGCCTTCAACTTCGATGAAGCCAAAACCTTTTTCGCCGTTAAACCATTTAACTTTACCTGTTTGCATGTCATGTACCTCCTAAATAAAAATGAAACTATGAATCCACATGAAAAGGTGGATATAAAGGACATGAATGTATAACAAGCTTACAGCCTTTAATACAACGTGCTTTATTTCCGTACCACATTATGTAGCTCAATAGTGTTTTCACTATATCACGCTGAATCCAAAACGTCAAATGAGAATACTTTCATCCTATCATTTTTTATAATCCTAGTATAATCTTAAATTTCCATTCTATTTTTATTCAAAAATTAACAAAACTACAGTATTTTAATTCCGTTGATTTCTGTACAATATAATTACTACATATGATGAGGTGAAAAAATGCAAGCACATGAAATCGAGTATAAATTATATGGCGATGATATGCAGTTTGTTGAAATTGAATTAGATCCAGAAGAAAGCGTTATCGCTGAGGCTGGCGCAATGATGATGATGGAAGATCATATCGAAATGGAAACGATTTTCGGTGATGGTTCTGGACCATCTAGTGGTCTATTCGGTAAATTAATGGGCGCAGGTAAACGTCTCGTTACAGGTGAAAGTATGTTTATGACTGTATTTACAAATACAGGTCATGGCAAACGACACGTATCATTCGCCGCTCCTTATCCTGGAAAAATTATTCCTGTTGATTTAACAGAATATCAAGGAAAAGTAGTCTGCCAAAAAGATGCATTTCTTTGTGCCGCAAAAGGTGTTTCTATCGGAATTGAGTTTACTAAAAAAATAGGAACTGGTTTCTTCGGCGGTGAAGGTTTCATCATGCAGAAACTTGAAGGTGATGGTCTAGCTTTCATGCATGCAGGCGGAACTGTATATAAGCGTGAATTGAAACCTGGCGAGAAACTTCGCATTGATACAGGTTGTCTCGTTGCAATGACAAAAGATGTTAACTACGATGTTCAATTCGTTGGAAAAGTAAAAACAGCTCTATTTGGCGGCGAAGGTTTATTCTTCGCTACGCTAGAAGGTCCTGGAACGGTTTGGATTCAGTCCTTAACACTTAGCCGCTTAGCAGCACGCCTTACAAGCCCAGCAGCTCAAAATAGCGGTGAAGGCAGCGTTTTAGGCGGACTTGGTCGCCTTTTAGATGGGAAAGAATAAAACACTAGAAAAAGATAGTCCCCTCCTTCATAGGGAACTATCTTTTTCTTTTGGACTGTATAAACCATTTTGAATCATATAGTATTCCATCGCTTTATTAAGCCATGTCTCTTCTTCCTATAATAAGATAATAAAATTGTTTAAAAAACAAATAAAAGTGTTATAAAGTATAGAAATAGTACTTGATGGATTTGTATTATATACTTATATAAATAAGAAATACATTTAAATGTGGGGCTGATTAAGTGTTTAAATATAACGTATGTTTCTTAAAAAGTAAGGATAAAGTCTTGATGTTGAATCGTGAAAAGGCACCGATTATGGGCGTGTGGAACGGTGTTGGTGGCAAAAATGAAATAGGTGAAACTGCTGATGAGGGTGCAATTCGTGAAGTGTTTGAGGAAACAGGATTCAATGTAAATCAGTACTATTCAAAGGGGATCATTACATGGAATACTAGTGATCATAAAAAAGATGGATTATATGTGTATTTATTTGAAGTAGATACAATATTAGAGAGTGAATCTATAAAAAAAACTAGAGAAGGTATTCTCGATTGGAAGCAAATCGATTGGATACTGAATCCCTCTAATTTAGGGATTGCTGAAATGGTAAAAGAATATTTACCTGTTCTATTAGAAAAAGCGGGCGATTATTCATTTGAATATAAAAATGATATATTAATACTTGTAAAATAAAAGTTTTTACATACAGATTTCATAATTAAACACCTTTATTATCTATTTTTAATGAGGAATTTAATAAAGAAACTTAAAGAGTCTTGCTACATGTGAATTGTAATAAGGCTCTTATTTTGCTATTTAAAATTAAACACTTATATTCTCTCTATACACTTCCTCATTACAAGTATATCTCACCATCTTATTATACTGTTTTCATAAAGTTCTTCTACATCCTCTACTTTTTCACTTAAAGAATACACCGCCTCTTCTCCGCGACATACTTAAGAGTTACCTTCATATGCTGACCGACAAAGTTTTGAACTTCTGGATCATCAACTGGTTTTCCAAATAGCCTTTTTTCAAAAAGAATGAATCAAGTCCCTCACTGCATATATTGAACTATACCTTTTCTTAAGGAGGGCTTTCTTGATGCGTACTCCTTTATCCTTCGATAAAGATACTGCCATACTGTTAGCATCTTGCTGCGATCTAACGTATGAACAATATAAACAAAATGGGATTTTTGAAATACCTGATGGATTCCAATATGTACAAGGCTTTCAAGGAAAAGCGATTCAAACGATGGAATGGTTTGGGTTCATATTAGAATCTGAGGATACGATCATTGTAGCTTTTAGGGGCACACAAACAGATACAGATTGGATTATCGATTCACTCGTCAACCAAAGGCCATACCCATACGCTTTAAATAGCGGAAATGTCCATAACGGCTTTCTTTCAATTTATGAATCTTGCCGGGATCCTATTATGGATATGCTCGTGTCATTACCAGCCCATAAGAAACTTCTTGCAACAGGCCATAGCTTAGGAGGTGCACTCGCTACACTACACATACTAGATGCACGTATAAATACTGCCTTCGCACAGTACGGTCTTTATACATTTGCCTCTCCAAAAGTTGGAGATATCGCCTTTCGAAATTATTATAAACTGCAAGTAGCTAGTAGCTTTCGTTTCGTCAACTTATTCGATGTCGTTCCACTTCTCCCTCCCCGAAACATAAATTTTAATGATCGTGATTGGGAATATGCACACGTTCATCACAACATGACATTTACGAAAAATACAAAATCCATTACGAATAATCATTCCATTACAACATACAAAACATGTCTGACCTCTCATTTTTAACCAGTAAACAATTGGAAATTCAATATTTGTATACTATAATAATCTATGAAATTACTTTCGGATGAGGGGACCTTACATGCTAAAATTTATCTTTGCACTTTTTCTTATAATAATTTTTTCGTTTACAGGTTTCTTTACATTTTCATACTTTGCGACAGGGGAATATGGCGGAACAGGTATAATATATACGTTCATGCCTTACCTTTCTTAAGCAAAATAAGTAAAACGAGCTTAATCTCATTAAGCTCGTTTTATTTTTCTAAGCAAGCGTATCCCTGTTTTAAAAGTGAATAAATAAAAGCCCCTTCAAAAGGGGCTTTCATCTAAAAAAGTTTAACAGTATTACCAATACCCCAAATTTCATTACTGTACTGCAAAATTGTTCGATCACTCGCAAAATGCCCCGATTGTGCAATGTTCAAAATCGACATTTCCATCCATTTCTGCCTATTTTCGTATGCCCTTCCGACAGCTTCTTGTCTTTCAGCATATGGGCTAAAATCTCGAAGAACGAAGTATTCATCATTTTGAATAACGAGAGAATCATAAATCGCTTCAAATTCAGCTCCCGACTGTGCAAAGAAACCATTCGTTAACTGATCTACTACTTTTTTAATATGCATATTGTGGTGATAATAGTCACTTGCACGATATCCACCATTTTGGTAGTAATGAAGAACCTCATCCGCTGTTAAGCCGAAAATGAAGCAGGCATCATCACCGACTCGGTCTTTTATTTCAATATTAGCTCCATCTAACGTTCCGAGTGTAATTGCACCATTCATCATGAATTTCATGTTACCTGTTCCCGATGCTTCTTTACTCGCAGTTGAAATTTGTTCACTTACATCTGCCGCCGGGAATATATCTTCCGCTAAAGAAACTCGGTAGTTTTCTAGAAAGATAACTTTCATAAACTGACTTACGTACGGATCGGTATTTACTTTTCTTGCAAGCTCATTTATTAATTTAATAATTTTCTTCGCATAATAATAGCCAGGTGATGCTTTCGCTCCAAAAATAAAAGTACGCGGGTAAAATGAAAAACTAGTATCCTCTTTTAAACGATTATACAAGTACAAAATATGAAGAACATTTAATAACTGTCGTTTATAGGCATGTAGCCTTTTCACTTGCACATCAAAAATAGAATTTGGATCAATAGTGATCCCCATTTTATTATGAATGCGCTCAGCTAAAATAATCTTACGCTCTTGTTTTACCCCTGCAAGCTTTTCTTGAAAACTAGTATCATGTATGAAGTTTTGCAGTGCTTGCAGCTTAATTGGCTCTTTCTTCCACTCTTCACCAATCGCTTCCGAAATAAGATTCGTCAGCTGCGGATTCGCCTTCATTAGCCAGCGCCTATGAGCAATTCCATTCGTTTTATTATTAAACTTATCTGGATAAAATTCATAGAACAATCGCATTTCACGCTGCTTTAAAATTTCTGTATGAATTTTCGCCACACCGTTAACGCTATGGCTACCAACAATCGCTAAATGAGCCATTTTCACAAGGTCATGCGCAATGATGGCCATGTCCTCAATACGCTTCCAATCGTACGAATAACGGTCCCAAAGCTCATGACAGAAACGTTCATTAATTTCTTCAATAATCATATAAATTCTCGGTAATAACGGTTTAAAAATGCGAATTGGCCATTTCTCAAGCGCTTCTGATAACGTCGTATGATTCGTATAGGAAATCGTCTGCGTTGTTATATGCCAAGCTTCTTCCCATGTCAATTTTTCTTCGTCTAATAAAATACGCATAAGTTCTGGAATTGCTAGAACCGGATGTGTATCGTTTATATGAATCGCAATTTTTTCATGTAACTGACGAAGACTACCGTGCCTCTCCCTATGCATACGAACGATGTTTTGCAAACTTGCTGATACGAGGAAATACTGTTGTTTTAAACGAAGTATTTTCCCCTCATCATGCGTATCATCTGGATATAAAAATTCCGATACGGCCTCTGTTTCACGCTTATATTTCAAAATATCTTTGCAGTTTTGCGGGAAAGGAACTGGCTCCGCATTCCAAAGCCGAAGCGTATTTACAGTACTTGTTTCATATCCTACAACTGGAACGTCATATGGTACTGCCATAATAACTTCTGCATTTGTATGCCTGAACTCTAAACGTCCATCAATTTCTAGTGGTTCAACGTTTCCAAAATAACTTACTTCTACGGCTTGGTCATACCTTCTTACTTCCCAAACGTTTTCATGAAGAAGCCACTGTTCTGGAAATTCTACTTGATAGCCGTCAACAATTTTTTGATCAAACAGGCCATGCTTATAACGAATACCACAGCCATGTCCTGGTAAGTTTAAAGAAGCGAGTGAATCGAGGAAACAGGCTGCTAAACGTCCAAGTCCACCATTACCAAGGCCAGCATCTGCTTCAATCTCTTCTAACTCTTGCAAAGAAATTCCAAGTTCAGAAAGCCCCTTTTCACATACATCTCGAATGCCTAAATTTAATATGTTACTGCCTAGCAAACGCCCAAGTAAAAACTCAATGGATAAATAATACATTTGCTTTTGATCTCCAGAACGATAACTTTCATTCGTTGCAATCCATTGACTATTCATATACTCACGTACCATATGACCAAGCGTATTATACTGATCACGAGTTGTAGAATCTTTGAAACTTTTCCCATACATCATTTCTAATTTTTCTAGAAAAGCGGATTTAAAGCTTTCAACATGAGTAAACATTTTTTCACCACCTCAATGTTATTCCATGAGACTTTTATACAATTTCTTGTATGCAAGAGCAGATTTCCCCCAGCTATAATCTTCAGTCATCGCTTGCTTTACAAGCTTATCCCATACCGGTTTATCTTGATAAAACTCAATTGCACGAAGAATTGTATGTAACATGTCATGCGCATTAAAATTCGTAAAGCTAAAGCCATTCCCAATTCCAGTTTCCTCATCGTAAGAATGTACAGTATCATTTAATCCGCCTGTTTCTCTTACAATTGGAATCGTGCCATATGCTAGCGCAATAAGTTGTCCAAGTCCACACGGTTCAAACAGCGATGGCATTAAAAACAAATCGCTTCCCGCGTACACTTGGTGCGCTAACGCTTCATTAAATCCAATATATACTTTTACCTTTTCTGGATATTCGTATGCCATCCATTCAAAGAACTGCTCGTATTCAGAATCGCCTGATCCCAAAATAATACATTGTACATCTTCTTCCATTATTTCACGGAATACAGTACGTACTAGATCAAGCCCCTTTTGCTTCGTCAATCGTGTTACCATCGAAATAACTGGTGTATCTTCTTTTTCTGGTAAACCAAAATAACGCTGCAATGCGCGTTTATTTTCACTCTTTTCCTCTAATGACTCTGCACTATACTGAGCCGTAATATATGGATCTGTTTCTGGATTATATACACTCGTATCAATTCCATTTACAATGCCACTAAGCTTATCGTTATGCTTTCGTAGCAATCCATCTAACTTCTCACCGAAAAACTCATATTGAATCTCTTCTTTATATGTCGGGCTAACCGCTGTAATTTGGTCAGATGCGATAATACCGCCTTTCATAAAGTTCACGTTTCCATTAAACTCAAGCTGTTCACTATGAAAATATTCATGACCAAGCTCCAGTAAGTCGTACATCACTTCAGGAGGAAATACACCTTGGAACTGCAAGTTATGAATCGTATATACCGTTTTAATATGCTCATATAACGGGTTATCTTGATACTTTTCACGAAGTAAGAAATTAACCATAGCTGTATGCCAATCATGGCTATGAAGAACATCTACTTCGAAATCAAGATGCGGAATACACTCTAAAACTGCTTTTGAAAAATAAGAAAAACGCTCCCCATCATCATAATGGCCATAGAGAGAATCTCTCTTAAAATAATATTCATTATCTATTAAGTAATACGTAATCCCATCCTGCTCACCTTTTAAAATCCCGCAGTATTGGTTTCTCCATCCAAGAGGAACGTTAATTACTTTATGAAGCGTACATCCTTCTCTTAACTCTTTCGGGATAAGACTGTAGTTTGGAAGTATAATGCGAACATTCACTCCTAATTTTTTTAATTCTTTTGGAAGCGCTCCTGCTACATCAGCTAGACCTCCGGATTTAATAAACGGTACACATTCTGATACTGCAAATAAAATATTCACCTGTTGTTCCACTGCACGAAAAGCGTATACATCATAAATCGCTCTTCTTACAGCTTCCTCCCTTCAAGTTTTCATATAGAGTAAAACCTTAATTAGTGGGGGTTTTCTAAATCCCCCACTAATTATGCACCTGCTATTTACGAATAACTGTTGATTGTACTATTTTGTACACTACCTTTTTCTACAACATATGGCTCATCAGCACTTCCTTTTAACACTACGCCGTCGCCAAGTTTCACATCTTTATCAATAATAACACCGTCTATTATGCAATTATCTCCAATTTTGCTCTTTTGCATAATAATACTATTACGAACAATTGAACCTTTTCCAATTTTAACAGAACGGGAGATAACACTATTTTCCACTTCACCTTCAATAATACTACCGTTTGCAATCATCGTATTTTTCACTACTGCACCCTTCATATAACGAGTTGGCGGCTCATCTTTTACTTTCGTAAAGATTGGTGCTTCTTTCTTAAATAATTGCTTCCAAATAGTAGGCTGCAAAATTTCTAGACTATGCTTATAGTAACTTTCAATCGAATCAATGATAGCTACATATCCTGTATGCTCATACGTAGCAATATGCAGTGATTTCCCGCTCTTTTCTCTCACTACATCAAATAAACTGTATTGCTCCACATCTTTATATGTCTCAAATAAGTCTAGCAATAATTGTTTCTTTAACACATATGTTTGAAGCGAAACCCCTTCATGACAAACTTCAGTAATATCTGCAGACGTATGTATATGTCGCTCTAACACCGCTTGAAAGTTTAACGCTGTTACAAGATGGCTATTCGTAATAACAACATATTCTTCTCTGCTTCTTAGAAAATAATCAATATGTCTTCTAAAATGTGCAAAAGATCCAAATTCGTCATGATCACATTGGCAGTTCGGTGGGAATAAAAACAGTCCATCACGCTTTCTATCTAAATCCCACTGTTTTCCTGAACCGACATGATCCATTAAAGAACGATTTTTATGACTTGTAAAAACCGCCACGCTATGAATATTAGAATTCACCATATTTGAAAGCATGAAATCAATGAGGCGGTAACGGCCTCCAAACGGTAATGCCGCTAATGAACGATGCCCTGTTACTTTCTTTAAGGAAGGAAAACTTCCCGTTGCATTAATAATTCCTAACATTTTTTCTCCCATTCATTTCATCCCCCTTTTCTATTTTCCTTCAGCAATTAGTACTACATCATCAACATTTTTTTCTGGACGAATTATTGTCCCATCTTCAATAACCATTTCCGATCCAACGATCGCTCTTTCAATCACAACGTTTTTACCAATCTTTGCCCCCGGCATAACGACAGAATCGATTACCATACTACCTTCTTCCACCGTCACTCCTTGGAATAAAACAGAATGCTTCACGTCCCCTTCAATGACGCACCCTTCATTAATAAGTGACTCTTCTACTTTTGCCTGTTCTGCAATATATTGAGGTGGCTCGTTTGGATTTACAGAATAAATGCGCCAATTACGATCGTTTAAATTCAACGATGTTTCATCGCGAAGTAAATCCATATTCGCTTCCCATAAGCTTTTCACCGTTCCAACATCTTTCCAATATCCTTCAAACGGATACGCCATCAACTTCTTCCCTTCATCTAATAAAAGCGGAAGTACGTCTTTTCCGAAGTCATTACTAGATTCAGGATTTCTTGCATCCATCTCTAAATATTCTTTTAAAATAGACCAGTTAAAAATATAAATTCCCATTGATGCAAGATTACTTCTTGGAAATTGCGGTTTCTCCTCAAATTCAACAACTTCCATCTCTTCATTCGTATTCATGATGCCAAAGCGACTTGCTTCATCCCACGGCACTTCAATAACAGAAATTGAAACATCTGCTTCTTTCTCAATATGGTAATCTAGCATTTTACTGTAATCCATTTTATAAATATGATCGCCTGATAAAATAAGGACATATTCTGGTTCGTACTGACTTAAATAGTTTAGGTTTTGATAAATAGCACTTGCCGTACCTGTATACCACTTCACACCTGAAGACTCCGCATAAGGAGGTAACACAGTGACTCCACCATTTACACGATCAAGATCCCAAGCGTTTCCGATTCCAATATAATTATGAAGTTCTAACGGTTGATATTGTGTTAAAATCCCCACCGTTTCAATACCGGAGTTTGCACAGTTACTTAACGTAAAATCAATAATGCGATATTTACCACCAAATGGAACAGCTGGCTTGGCTAAATTTTTTGTTAATGCACTTAAACGACTACCTTTTCCCCCTGCTAGTAACATTGCTACGCACTTTTGTTTTTGAGCCATCTTGTTTTTTGCTCCCCTTTCTCGTCTTTACTGGTCGTAATATGGATACGCCAAATGGTGGAATTGTAATTTCTACATGTGCCGCTTGATTATGATATGGCTCTAGAATCGTCTTGAGACGTTTCTTATTAACTTGCCCCGACCCGCCATATTGCACCGCGTCACTGTTTAAAATTTCGTTATAATACTCGAAATCTGGTACACCTACTTTATAGTTTTCATATGTAGCTTTCGTAAAATTACATACGACAACTAACGCATCTTCCTGATTATCCCCTTGGCGGATAAACGAGAAAATACTTTGCTCATTATTATTAGCATCAATCCACTGAAATCCTTCAGACGAGTGATCTAACTGCCAAAGTGGTTTTGAGCGCTTATACAATGCTATGAGCTCTTTAAAGTAATCATGCATGTAACGATGCATTTCAAAATCATGTAAATTCCAATCTAAATCTTCAAGATCTTTCCACTCATCAAATTGCCCGAATTCTCCACCCATAAAGAGTAATTTCTTACCTGGATGAGTAAAGAAATATCCATATAATAAACGAAGTTGGGCGAACTTATCCCAGTAATCTCCCGGCATTTTATTTAATAACGATTTTTTCCCATGAACGACCTCATCATGAGAAAGCGGCAATATAAAGTTTTCAGAGTGAGCATATAGTAAAGAGAATGTCATTTTCTCATGAATGTATTTCCGGTACTCTGGCGCACATTCCATATATTTCAGCACGTCATTCATCCAACCCATATTCCATTTATAATTGAATCCAAGTCCACCCTCGTATGTTGGAGCTGTTACAAGTGGCCAAGCTGTTGAATCTTCCGCTGTCATAAGAAACTCTTTATCTTCTGCAAACACAGCTTCATTTAACTCTCGTAAGAAAGAAACAGCGTGTTCATTGCTTTGCTCTTTTCCTTCTTTATTCCAGTACAGCATATTCGCAACTGCATCTACTCTGAAACCATCAATATGGAAATATCTCATCCAAAATAACGCATTTGAAATTAAGAAATTACGTACTTCTCTCTTCCCTAAATCAAAATTAACAGTTCCCCATACCAGGTTTTCTTGTACATCTATATCTTTATATTCATAAGTCGGTGCCCCATCAAACAAATATAAACCGTGAGCATCTTTACAAAAATGCCCCGGCACCCAATCTAAAATGACACCGATTCCATATTTATGACATTCATCGACAAAATACATCAAATCATGTGGCGTGCCGAATCTACTTGTCGCTGCATAATATCCCGTTCCTTGATATCCCCAAGAACGATCATATGGATGCTCAACAAGCGGCATAATTTCAATATGTGTAAATTGATGTTCCACCACATACGGAATGAGCGCCTCAGCCATTTCTCTGTAAGAATACAGAGCACCATCTTCTTTCTTTTTCCAAGAACCGAAATGTAATTCATAAACTGTCATCGCTTCTTTATAAATCGATTTTTTCTTTCTCTTACGAATCCAGTTTTTATCATTCCATTCATATCCCTCTATATCAAAAACTACAGATGCCGTATTTGGTCTTACTTCTGCATATACTGCGTAAGGATCTGCTTTTAAAATAACGTTACCATCCATCGTTTCAATCGCATACTTATATATCTCATTCTCTTCAATATGCGGTGCAAACAAGGACCAAATCCCCTCTTCTGTCACTTGTAGCATCTTATGTTGCTTATAATCCCATTCATTAAAATCCCCAACAACACTCATTGCTTTCGCATGAGGAGCCCATACTGTGAATCGTACACCTCGCATCCCATCTTCCGTCACAATATGTGCCCCAAAGATGTTATAACTGTCATAGTACTTTTCTGTATGAAACTCATCTCGTTTCACTTCTTCACAATTTATTACATCCAATATGTTCACCTCACTAAGATGACAGAAATTTTTTACTCTTTATCATTTCTGCAAAAAACTGAAATATCCTTGTTGTTTTTTAAAAAATATTCGTTTTTTTCTTAAATTTCACTTAAAATGTTTACATTTATCGTGTAAAATATCGAATTTTGACGAATATTCATTGCAAACGCTTCATTTCACCTTACTATTTTCACCTTTCATTGTTGCTCAATATTACTTTATTGATTTCTCTCCATTTTTCACGCTATTTCTCACGTAAAATACAAGCGAAATAATCTATTGTTTAAAAATGTTTCTCAACATTTTTTGTCACAAAATTTATCATTTCCCGACGGAAAACTCCCACCTCAAGGAATAGGTAGGACATGGTCTAATGAGTATGCGGGAGATGAATGGCGTTTAGGAAAAATTGCCACAAGGTTAACTCCTAAAGAATAAAGTGAAATTCTGCTCGCAAATAGTGGGATAACGCACAAAAGCACTCTATTCAAAAATAGAGTGCTTTTTCTATAAACGACCCTTATCCAGCAAAAGGGGTATATTGGGGATATACAAGGGAAACCGGAAAAGGAATTTATATTAATTTATATTAATTCAGAGGTAGGAAGCAGTTTCCCGCCTCTGAATTATTTAGCAATTATTATAGTACTGGTGCCATTGTTTCTTTTAATACTTTTACAGAATGAGCGAATTTCGCTTTTTCTTCTTCGTTTAATTCAAGTTCTACGATTTCACGTACACCTTCGCGGTTAATAACAGCTGGAACACCTACGTAAGCATCTTTCTCACCATATTGACCTTCAAGGTATGCAGATACAGTTAATACACTGTTCTCGTTGCTTAAGATCGCTTTAGTTACACGAAGTAGTGACATACCGATTCCGTAGTAAGTTGCGCCTTTACGCTCGATAATGTGGTAAGCTGCATCGCGTACATTTTCAAAGATTTTATCTAAATCTTCTTGGTTATACTGTTCGTTGTTCGCTAAGATTGTTTCTAGTTTTTGTACACCTACAGTAGCATGGCTCCATACCGGAAGTTCAGTGTCACCGTGCTCACCAACGATGTAAGCATGAACGTTACGTGGATCTACATCTAAGTAGTCGCCTAACATGTAACGGAAACGAGCAGAGTCTAAAGTTGTACCAGAACCAATTACGCGCTCTTTTGGAAGACCAGATTCTTTCCAAGTTACGTAAGTTAAAATATCAACTGGGTTTGTTGCGATTAAGAAGATTCCATCGAATCCGCTATCCATAATACCGCGAACGATTTGTTTAAAGATCTTTGTATTTTTCTCAACTAAGTCTAAACGAGTTTCGCCTGGCTTTTGTGGTAATCCAGCAGTGATAACAACTAGATCTGCATCTTTACAATCTGCATAGCTACCGCTCCAAACTTTTGTTGGTGCTGGAGAGAATGGTACCGCATGGCTTAAGTCCATTGCTTCCCCTTCTGCTTTTGCTTCATTAACATCTACTAGTACGAATTCTTCAGCTACACCTTGGTTAATCATTGAGTAAGCATAACTACAACCTACAGCTCCTGTTCCTACTAATACTACGCGATTGATACCTTTTTTCATGTTAATTTCCCCTTTCAATTGTTTACATCTATTTTTTATTATTGTTTAAGTAAGTAATTAAAATACTAATTTAATGTTGTTTAACTTCTTTACATACATATTGTAGCACGGTTTATTGTGAATTACTTCACAAATTATGACCTATTTGTGAACTTTTTCACATAGAGTGTAAAGTTATCGTAGCAAGTGTGGAATCAATACCAATTTGTGCGTTTTAGTTAGATTGTGAAAGGGGTGGACTTTGGTTTTTATCGGTAAGTGAAATTATATCGGCGATTTTCTGAATATATCGACCATAACTCCAAATATATCAGCGATTTTTTAAATATATCGACCGTAACTCAAATTATATCAGCGATTTTTGCAATATATCGACCGTAACTCAAATTATATCAGCGATTTTTGCAATATATCGACTTACCGACAAAACCCGACAAGGATAGCACCATAAAGAAGCTCTCTCTTTTCTATTAATTAGACGATTCAAATAGAAGAAAGTATACAACATTTTTTAATCAGTGGGGCGGTTGTTCCCCCCCACTGATTATTAGCCCACACCAATCGGGCTTTTACGAGCAGTTGATCTCCCACCTAACTTCTTTGCTCATGCCAAAATTTGAGGTGAGGGTCTTTTACTGCCCACAAATAGCGGGATAAAAAAAGCAGACTACTAATAGTCCGCTTTAAATAAAATATACACAACAAAAAAGAGATAGCAGATTATGCTATCTCTTTTAGTATGACCCGTACGGGATTCGAACCCGTGTTACCGCCGTGAAAGGGCGGTGTCTTAACCACTTGACCAACGGGCCAAAATATGGCAGAGAAGAAGGGATTCGAACCCTCGCACCGCGTTCGCGATCTACTCCCTTAGCAGGGGAGCCCCTTGAGCCACTTGGGTACTTCTCTATAGTATGGCTCCGCAGGTAGGACTCGAACCTACGACCGATCGGTTAACAGCCGATAGCTCTACCACTGAGCTACTGCGGAATAATTATGGTGGGCCTAAATGGACTCGAACCATCGACCTCACGCTTATCAGGCGTGCGCTCTAACCAGCTGAGCTATAGGCCCATAAAAAGCGGGTGAAGAGAATCGAACTCTCGACCAGAGCTTGGAAGGCTCTTGTTTTACCACTAAACTACACCCGCATTAAATTAAAAATGGTGAGCCATGAAGGATTCGAACCTTCGACCCTCTGATTAAAAGTCAGATGCTCTACCAACTGAGCTAATGGCTCATTTTGAAAGTGGTGCCGGCTAGAGGACTTGAACCCCCAACCTACTGATTACAAGTCAGTTGCTCTACCAATTGAGCTAAGCCGGCTTGCGATTTCAAAATGGTGGCTCGGGACGGAATCGAACCGCCGACACGAGGATTTTCAGTCCTCTGCTCTACCGACTGAGCTACCGAGCCTTTATGTAAAAAAATGGCGGTCCCGACCGGGGTCGAACCGGCGATCTCCTGCGTGACAGGCAGGCATGTTAACCACTACACCACGGGACCATTTGGTTGCGGGGACAGGATTTGAACCTGCGACCTTCGGGTTATGAGCCCGACGAGCTACCGTACTGCTCCACCCCGCGATGATATAATATTTAATTTAGAAAAAATGGAGGAGGTAGAGGGATTCGAACCCCCGCGCGACTCTCGCCGCCTGTCGGTTTTCAAGACCGATCCCTTCAGCCGAACTTGGGTATACCTCCGAGATATGAACTTTGAGTGGTGGACCTTGTAGGACTCGAACCTACGACCGGACGGTTATGAGCCGTCTGCTCTAACCAGCTGAGCTAAAGGTCCTTATGGTAGCGGCGGAGGGGATCGAACCCCCGACCTCACGGGTATGAACCGTACGCTCTAGCCAGCTGAGCTACACCGCCATAAGTGATATTCAAATAAGTGGAGCCTAGCGGGATCGAACCGCTGACCTCCTGCGTGCAAGGCAGGCGCTCTCCCAGCTGAGCTAAGGCCCCATGTTTTGAAAAATCGGGAAGACAGGATTTGAACCTGCGACCCCCTGGTCCCAAACCAGGTGCTCTACCAAGCTGAGCCACTTCCCGTTAATAAAAAAACGCGCCCGAGAGGAGTCGAACCCCTAACCTCTTGATCCGTAGTCAAACGCTCTATCCAATTGAGCTACGGGCGCATATGGTGCCGAGGGCGGGGGTCGAACCCGCACGGTGGTCACCCACCGCAGGATTTTAAGTCCTGTGCGTCTGCCTGTTCCGCCACCCCGGCATGTCATACTGAAAATTGGAGCGGAAGACGGGATTCGAACCCGCGACCCCAACCTTGGCAAGGTTGTATTCTACCACTGAACTACTTCCGCAAGACATGTTTGAGTTATTTTATTAAAAGTGCGGGTGAAGGGAGTCGAACCCCCACGCCAAAGGCGCTAGATCCTAAGTCTAGTGCGTCTGCCAATTCCGCCACACCCGCATATTATAATTTTAAAAGAAAAAATGGGGCGACTGATGGGAATTGAACCCACGAGTGCCGGAGCCACAATCCGGTGCGTTAACCACTTCGCCACAACCGCCATGATTTTCTGGTGCCGACTAGAGGACTTGAACCCCCAACCTACTGATTACAAGTCAGTTGCTCTACCAATTGAGCTAAGTCGGCTAGAATGGTGGAGGATGACGGGATCGAACCGCCGACCCCCTGCTTGTAAGGCAGGTGCTCTCCCAGCTGAGCTAATCCTCCGAATTGCCTGGCAACGTCCTACTCTCACAGGGACAAGGTCCCAACTACCATCGGCGCTAGAGAGCTTAACTTCCGTGTTCGGTATGGGAACGGGTGTGACCTCTCTGCCATCATTACCAGACTGTATTCATTTAAGACAAGAATCATCATAACTCATTCGACATTTAAAGTCAACAAGTTTTTTATATTCTTTCAAAACTAGATAACATTAGCTTCATATTATATGGTTAAGTCCTCGATCTATTAGTATTCGTCAGCTCCACATGTCACCATGCTTCCACCTCGAACCTATCAACCTGATCATCTTTCAGGGATCTTACTAGCTTACGCTATGGGAAATCTCATCTTGAGGGGGGCTTCATGCTTAGATGCTTTCAGCACTTATCCCTTCCGCACATAGCTACCCAGCTATGCCCTTGGCAGAACAACTGGTACACCAGCGGTGCGTCCATCCCGGTCCTCTCGTACTAAGGACAGCTCCTCTCAAATTTCCTGCGCCCACGACGGATAGGGACCGAACTGTCTCACGACGTTCTGAACCCAGCTCGCGTACCGCTTTAATGGGCGAACAGCCCAACCCTTGGGACCGACTACAGCCCCAGGATGCGATGAGCCGACATCGAGGTGCCAAACCTCCCCGTCGATGTGGACTCTTGGGGGAGATAAGCCTGTTATCCCCGGGGTAGCTTTTATCCGTTGAGCGATGGCCCTTCCATGCGGAACCACCGGATCACTAAGCCCGACTTTCGTCCCTGCTCGACTTGTAGGTCTCGCAGTCAAGCTCCCTTATGCCTTTGCACTCTACGAATGATTTCCAACCATTCTGAGGGAACCTTTGGGCGCCTCCGTTACACTTTAGGAGGCGACCGCCCCAGTCAAACTGCCCACCTGACACTGTCTCCCGGGTCGATAAGACCCGTAGGTTAGAATTTCAATACAGTCAGGGCGGTATCCCACCAGCGCCTCCACCGAAGCTAGCGCTCCGGTTTCAATGGCTCCCGCCTATCCTGTACAAACTGTACCAAAATTCAATATCAGGCTACAGTAAAGCTCCACGGGGTCTTTCCGTCCTGTCGCGGGTAACCTGCATCTTCACAGGTACTATAATTTCACCGAGTCTCTGGTTGAGACAGTGCCCAAATCGTTACACCTTTCGTGCGGGTCGGAACTTACCCGACAAGGAATTTCGCTACCTTAGGACCGTTATAGTTACGGCCGCCGTTTACTGGGGCTTCAGTTCAGAGCTTCGCTTACGCTAACCCCTCTCCTTAACCTTCCAGCACCGGGCAGGTGTCAGCCCCTATACTTCGCCTTACGGCTTCGCAGAGACCTGTGTTTTTGCTAAACAGTCGCTTGGGCCTATTCACTGCGGCTTTCCGTTAAGAAAGCACCCCTTCTCCCGAAGTTACGGGGTCATTTTGCCGAGTTCCTTAACCAGAGTTCTCTCGCACACCTTAGGATTCTCTCCTCGCCTACCTGTGTCGGTTTGCGGTACAGGCACCTTTTATCTCGCTAGAAGCTTTTCTTGGCAGCGGGGAATCAAAGACTTCGCTCCATAAGGAGCTTCCCCATCACAGCTCAGCCTTCACGATAAGCGGATTTGCCTACTTATCAGCCTAACTGCTTGGACGTGCACAACCAATCGCACGCTTCTTCTATCCTTCTGCGTCCCTCCATTGCTCAAACGATAAAGAGGTGGTACAGGAATATCAACCTGTTGTCCATCGCCTACGCCTGTCGGCCTCGGCTTAGGTCCTGACTAACCCTGAGCGGACGAGCCTTCCTCAGGAAACCTTAGGCATTCGGTGGACGGGATTCTCACCCGTCTTTCGCTACTCATACCGGCATTCTCACTTCTAAGCGCTCCACCAGTCCTTCCGGTCTGACTTCACTGCACTTAGAACGCTCCCCTACCACTGATACCATTGGTATCAATTCGCAGCTTCGGTGGTGTATTTAGCCCCGGTACATTTTCGGCGCAGAGTCACTCGACTAGTGAGCTATTACGCACTCTTTAAATGGTGGCTGCTTCTGAGCCAACATCCTAGTTGTCTAAGCAACTCCACATCCTTTTCCACTTAATACACACTTTGGGACCTTAGCTGGCGATCTGGGCTGTTTCCCTCTTGACTACGGATCTTATCACTCGCAGTCTGACTCCTAAGGATAAGTCATTGGCATTCGGAGTTTGACTGAATTCGGTAATCCGATGAGGACCCCTAGTTCAATCAGTGCTCTACCTCCAAGACTCTTACACTTAAGGCTAGCCCTAAAGCTATTTCGGGGAGAACCAGCTATCTCCAGGTTCGATTGGAATTTCTCCGCTACCCACACCTCATCCCCGCACTTTTCAACGTGCGTGGGTTCGGGCCTCCATTCAGTGTTACCTGAACTTCACCCTGGACATGGGTAGATCACCTGGTTTCGGGTCTACGACCACGTACTAAACGCCCTATTCAGACTCGCTTTCGCTGCGGCTCCGCCTCTTCAGCTTAACCTTGCACGGGATCGTAACTCGCCGGTTCATTCTACAAAAGGCACGCCATCACCCATTAACGGGCTCTGACTATTTGTAGGCACACGGTTTCAGGATCTCTTTCACTCCCCTTCCGGGGTGCTTTTCACCTTTCCCTCACGGTACTGGTTCACTATCGATCACTAGGGAGTATTTAGCCTTGGGAGATGGTCCTCCCAGATTCCGACGGAATTTCACGTGTTCCGCCGTACTCAGGATACATTCAAGAGAGAACGAAGTTTCGACTACGGGGTTGTTACCCTCTGTGACGGACCTTTCCAGGTCGCTTCGTCTACCTCGTTCCTTTGTAACTCCGTATAGAATGTCCTACAACCCCAAGAGGCAAGCCTCTTGGTTTGGGCTAGATTCCGTTTCGCTCGCCGCTACTCAGGAAATCGCATTTGCTTTCTCTTCCTCCAGGTACTTAGATGTTTCAGTTCCCTGGGTCTGTCTTCCATACCCTATGTATTCAGGTAAGGATACCATACCATTACGTATAGTGGGTTTCCCCATTCGGAAATCTTCGGATCAAAGCTTACTTACAGCTCCCCGAAGCATATCGGCGTTAGTCCCGTCCTTCATCGACTCCTAGTGTCAAGGCATCCACCGTGCGCCCTTTCTAACTTAACCAAACTAAAATTAAAAAAATATGAGCTACACTGTTATCTAGTTTTCAAAGAACATACATTTAAACTTGAGAGATAGTTCTCTCAAAACTGAACGAAACAAAACAAGTCAACGTTTATTGATGAACTGCGTTCATCAATTCTCCATAGAAAGGAGGTGATCCAGCCGCACCTTCCGATACGGCTACCTTGTTACGACTTCACCCCAATCATCTGTCCCACCTTAGGCGGCTGGCTCCATAAAGGTTACCCCACCGACTTCGGGTGTTACAAACTCTCGTGGTGTGACGGGCGGTGTGTACAAGGCCCGGGAACGTATTCACCGCGGCATGCTGATCCGCGATTACTAGCGATTCCAGCTTCATGTAGGCGAGTTGCAGCCTACAATCCGAACTGAGAACGGTTTTATGAGATTAGCTCCACCTCGCGGTCTTGCAGCTCTTTGTACCGTCCATTGTAGCACGTGTGTAGCCCAGGTCATAAGGGGCATGATGATTTGACGTCATCCCCACCTTCCTCCGGTTTGTCACCGGCAGTCACCTTAGAGTGCCCAACTTAATGATGGCAACTAAGATCAAGGGTTGCGCTCGTTGCGGGACTTAACCCAACATCTCACGACACGAGCTGACGACAACCATGCACCACCTGTCACTCTGCTCCCGAAGGAGAAGCTCTATCTCTAGAGTTTTCAGAGGATGTCAAGACCTGGTAAGGTTCTTCGCGTTGCTTCGAATTAAACCACATGCTCCACCGCTTGTGCGGGCCCCCGTCAATTCCTTTGAGTTTCAGCCTTGCGGCCGTACTCCCCAGGCGGAGTGCTTAATGCGTTAACTTCAGCACTAAAGGGCGGAAACCCTCTAACACTTAGCACTCATCGTTTACGGCGTGGACTACCAGGGTATCTAATCCTGTTTGCTCCCCACGCTTTCGCGCCTCAGTGTCAGTTACAGACCAGAAAGTCGCCTTCGCCACTGGTGTTCCTCCATATCTCTACGCATTTCACCGCTACACATGGAATTCCACTTTCCTCTTCTGCACTCAAGTCTCCCAGTTTCCAATGACCCTCCACGGTTGAGCCGTGGGCTTTCACATCAGACTTAAGAAACCACCTGCGCGCGCTTTACGCCCAATAATTCCGGATAACGCTTGCCACCTACGTATTACCGCGGCTGCTGGCACGTAGTTAGCCGTGGCTTTCTGGTTAGGTACCGTCAAGGTGCCAGCTTATTCAACTAGCACTTGTTCTTCCCTAACAACAGAGTTTTACGACCCGAAAGCCTTCATCACTCACGCGGCGTTGCTCCGTCAGACTTTCGTCCATTGCGGAAGATTCCCTACTGCTGCCTCCCGTAGGAGTCTGGGCCGTGTCTCAGTCCCAGTGTGGCCGATCACCCTCTCAGGTCGGCTACGCATCGTTGCCTTGGTGAGCCGTTACCTCACCAACTAGCTAATGCGACGCGGGTCCATCCATAAGTGACAGCCGAAGCCGCCTTTCAATTTCGAACTATGCAGTTCAAAATATTATCCGGTATTAGCCCCGGTTTCCCGGAGTTATCCCAGTCTTATGGGTAGGTTACCCACGTGTTACTCACCCGTCCGCCGCTAACTTCATAAGAGCAAGCTCTTAATCCATTCGCTCGACTTGCATGTATTAGGCACGCCGCCAGCGTTCATCCTGAGCCAGGATCAAACTCTCCAATAAAGTTAGTTTGTCTAGCATCTAAAAATAAAAATTGACGTTCACGTTGTTTGTTTCGTTCAGTTTTCAAAGAACTACTTAGTCGCTCATTTGCGACTTCCTTATGTTAACATCTTCGTTTTTCGATGTCAACTAAGTTTTTCAATTTCTTTTTTGTCGTTTTCTGCGTTTCCGCATCAGCGACGGTTATTAATATATCATGTGAAAAAATGAAATGCAACACCTTTTGAAAACTTTTTTCAAACCAACTACATTTCTTTTTTAATATCATATACTTAAACGAAATATCTCTTTCATTTCTAAGTAATTCCTACATATATTCTATATAAAGTCACTCTGCCAAAAAGCGTTTCTTTCTATATAAACGTTTTATTCATATACCATATCATACAAGGAGGAATATACATGGACTACACCGACTTATTAATAAAACTAGGTCTCTCGGCTATTTTAGGATTCGCCATCGGTTTAGAGCGCGAATTAAAACGTAAACCACTCGGTTTAAAAACGTGTTTAGTTATTTCTATAATTAGTTGCCTCCTGACGATTGTTTCTATTAAAGCTGCTTACAACTTACCACATACCGATCATATGAATATGGATCCACTTCGACTTGCCGCTCAAATTGTATCAGGAATCGGTTTTTTAGGTGCCGGTGTAATTTTACGCAGAGGAAACGATAGTATTGCGGGATTAACGACCGCCGCTATGATTTGGGGTGCTTCTGGTATTGGCATTGCCGTTGGAGCTGGTTTCTATATCGAGGCTACTTTCGGAATGTGTTTCCTTATGATTAGTGTAGAACTTATACCCTTAACGATGAAATTCGTCGGTCCTAGATCATTTCGTCAACGTGATATCGCAGTGAAACTTGTTGTACGAAATATGGACAATATCCCCATTGTAATTGAAGAAATAAAAGAAATGGATATAAAGGTTAAAAATATGAAGCTTAAAACATTAGAAAGCGGCGCTCACTACTTACATCTTAAATTGTCTATCGATCAAAAAAGACATACTGCCGATGTTTACTATGCTCTCCAACATCTTGAAAGTGTTCAACAAACTGAAGTTGAAAGTATGTATTAATTATGAAACGAACTCTCTTTTTAATTAGAGAGTTTTTCTTTTTTCTATAATGGTAACAATGAATGTAGTCCTGAAACGTAAGGAGGAATAGAAACTTGAAATCCCGCCCGAATTTAGTAGATACATTTCGTGATTCCATTATTTTTCGTTTAATTTGTTTTATTATTGTACTTACTGCTTTTTCTGGCTTTCTTATACATACACTCGAGCCAGATCACTTCACCACATGGTTCGACGGGATTTGGTGGTCAATCGTTACCATTTTCACCGTTGGATACGGCGATTTCGCCCCCCATACAACGATAGGAAAAATTATCGGGATAGGCATCATTTTATTAGGAACGGGATTTTGTTCTTATTATATGGTTCTATTCGCTACCGATATGATTAATAAACAATATATGAAAATTAAAGGAGAAGAAGCTGCTACCTCTAATGGTCATATGATTATCGTTGGCTGGAATGAACGTGCAAAACATGTTGTAAAACAAATGCACATATTACAACCGAACCTTGATATCGTTTTAATTGATGAGACACTTTCTTTACTTCCAAAGCCATTTCATCATTTAGAATTTATAAAAGGTTGTCCGCATCACGATCAAACTTTATTAAAAGCTAACATTACAACAGCTCACACTATATTAATAACATCAGATAAAGAGAAGAACGAAAGCTTAGCAGATACACAGTCCATTTTAAATATTTTAACTGCAAAGGGACTTAATCCAAACATTCACTGCATCGCTGAACTTCTTACTTCTGAACAAATCCAAAATGCAATGAGAGCTGGCGTATCAGAAATTATAGAAGGAAATAAATTAACGAGCTATGTATTTACTGCTTCTCTTTTATTCCCTTCCATTTCAGGCGTACTATTCTCCCTTTACGATGAAATCTCTGATAACAAATTACAACTGATGGAGATTTCCCCGTCCTGCACCGGACAATCCTTTGCGAATTGTAACTATACTCTTTTAAAACAAAATATTCTCTTACTAGGTGTAAAGCGCGACGAACAATATATGATCAATCCAGTTCATTCTTTCATTCTCATCGAAAGCGACATACTCATCGTTATTCACCATTAAAAAAATGACTTTCTAGTTCTTGTACTAGTACTTTACCAATATTGATATATTTTCTTTTCACGTCTCCATCGGGATCTTTCGGCTCAGCAAATTGATCAACTCCACTCGTTCCAGCTGTTAAAGAATTAACATTATCATCTAGTTCGTCTTGATATACGTGCGAAAGAATATACGGCGTTTCAAGACGGACTATTACCTGAGGCACATCTAGTTCTCCATTCACCGCTGTAAATGGTACTCGTAAAAATTGATAACCATCTTCTTCGTCGATTTTATAATCAAAACATCCTTTATCATAATCCCAATTACCACCAATACTATATCCAAGTGGTTTCATAACCTCTTCTAACTTATATAACGCATAGGTACGTCCTTCTAAATTTGATTGAATCGGAATCAATCCCATCCCTCCTAGACTTTTCCTTTAGCATACCCATTCTAGTTTGAATATACCGGTGTACTTTTCAGTAAAATAATAAAAAGCGATCGGAGACCCGATCGCTTTTTATTATTTTAAACGCTCTTCTAATTCTGCTTTTAACTCTTCAAATCCTGGTTTTCCAAGTAGAGCAAACATATTTTTCTTGTACGCTTCTACTCCTGGTTGGTCAAATGGATTTACGCCTAATAGGTAGCCGCTCATCGCACATGCTTTTTCGAAGAAGTATACAAGGTAACCGAATGTGTACTCGTTTAGTTCTGGAATGTTTACGATTAAGTTCGGTACTCCGCCATCGCTATGTGCAAGTAATGTACCTTCGTATGCTTTTGTGTTTACGAAGTCTATCGTTTCACCAGCAAGGTAGTTTAATCCATCTAAATCGTTGTCGTCTAATTCGATTTTTAGTTCGTGTGTAGATGTACCTACTTTAAGAACTGTTTCGAATAGGTCACGACGACCTTCTTGAATGTATTGACCTAATGAGTGTAAGTCAGTTGAGAAGTTTGCTGAAGATGGGAAAATACCTTTTTGATCTTTTCCTTCACTTTCACCAAATAACTGTTTCCACCACTCAGAGAAGTAGTGAAGTGCTGGCTCATAGTTAACAAGCATTTCAATTGTTTTCCCTTTATTGTATAGGGCATTACGAACTACTGCGTATTGGTAAGCTGGGTTTTCTTCAAGTTCTGATTTCGCGAAGTCATTATGACCAGCAGCTGCACCGTTCATCATCTCTTCAATGTTTAGGCCACTTACTGCGATTGGCAATAAACCTACTGGTGTTAATACAGAGAAACGACCGCCAACATCATCTGGAATTACAAATGTTTCGTAACCTTCATTGTCAGCTAATGTTTTTAATGCACCACGCGCTTTATCTGTAGTTGCATAAATACGTTTGCGAGCTTCTTCTTTTCCATACTTTTCTTCTAATAATTTACGGAAAATACGGAATGCGATTGCAGGCTCTGTTGTTGTACCTGATTTGGAAATAACGTTAATAGAAAAGTCTTTACCTTCTAGTACGTCCATTAAATCTTTCATGTAAGTGGAGCTAATGTTTTGTCCAACAAATAGCACTTGTGGAGTTTTACGTTGTTCTTTAGAAAGCGTGTTATAGAAAGAATGGTTTAACATTTCGATTGCTGCGCGTGCTCCTAGGTAAGAACCACCAATACCTACAACAAGTAAAATGTCAGAGTCATTTTTAATTTTTTCTGCGCATTTTTGAATGCGAGCAAATTCTTCTTTATCATATTGAAGCGGAAGCTCTACCCACCCAAGGAAATCGTTCCCAGCTCCAGTTTTTTCGTGGATTGCATGATGTGTTACTTTTACTGCATCACGTAAATAAGTTAGTTCATTTTCACCGATGAAGGATAACGCTTTAGAATAGTCGAACGTTACATGTGTACTCATCTTTTTCCCTCCAATTATGTATATGTATTTCTGTATTCACTTTAGCGAAACTAAAGTTGTAAATCAAGCGATTCAACAATTGTAAACGTAACCATTATTTATTTTTTAGAAAAAGTTCATTTTTTGCATAAAAATTCGCATTTTTCGGTATAGATGTATATACGTCCTTTTTTCGTACATTTTTCATGTATAAAAACAACAAAACTATACCATTCTATAAAGGAGTTAAATTTTCTTATTAACTCCTTGCTTGCTCACGCTTCACATTAAGGAGGGACTTTTCATGAGTACCTTGCAACGTATCGCATTAGTCTTCACTGTAATCGGCGCTGTTAACTGGGGACTGATCGGGTTCTTCCAGTTTGACTTAGTAGCAGCCATTTTCGGTGGACAAAACTCAGCTCTTGCACGTATTATTTACGGCATCGTTGGTATTTCTGGGCTTATCAACCTCGGCTTACTATTTAAACCATCCGAGAATCTTGGTACTCACCCAGAAACACATGAAATTCAATAGTCAGTATGTCTTTTTCGCCTCCGACATACGAATATGATTGCATGCAATCATATTTGCAAATATATATATCATAAGTCACAGTAAAAGAGGAACGCTCATATGCGTTCCTCTTTTACTTTATTACCTCCGACTCTTCAATCCATTCTGCTAGCTTTTCTCGCAGTGTATTAAATCCGTTCTCAGATGGATTCGGTATAAGAATTCGTCCTTGCTTTCTTTTCGCCGCTTTTAACGATAAACTCATTTTTCTGTGTTCTTCATCAATTGAAAGTACTTTTACTTCTACTGTATCTCCGACCTTTAAAAAGTCATGAATGTCTTTTACATACCCATTTGTGATTTCAGATATATGCACAAGTCCTTGTGTTTCTGCATCCAAAGCTACAAATGCACCGTAATCTTGAATTCCAGTTACTTTCCCTGTTACAACCACTCCCGTTGTATATTGTTCTGACATGTGAAACACTCCCATACGTTTACCATTTTCTCTACAATTGTAAATAGCAAAGCAGATGTATTTATTGTTAAATATCCGATTAGTGAGTAAGTATCCTAAGTAAAACACCGAGGATACTCCCACCTTATATTAGTAAATTATACCACTTTGATAGAACTCATTCAAAATTCACGAAAAAATTTCCTATAATACGTATAATTCTCCAATATTAGGATAGAATACTAACACATGGCTTTCTAGTATTCCCCCCCTTTTTATGGACAAAACGTATTGTGTTTTGTCCTTTTTTTATTCTCTATGAACCGTTCCATTCTCTTCATTGCTTCCATAAGTTGCTCCAGCGATGTTGCATATGAACAACGAATAAATCCTTCACCACTCCCGCCAAACACATTTCCAGGAACAACAGCCACTTTTTCTTCTAATAATAATTGTTCTGCAAATTCTGCTGAAGATAGTCCGGTTGAAGCTATAGAAGGGAAGACATAAAATGCCCCGCCTGGCACATGACATGTTAAGCCCATTTCATTGAAAGATGTCGTCATAAAGTTACGACGTTTTTTATAGCTATCTCTCATTCGAATTACTTCATCATTTCCCCCGCGTAATGCTTCAAGTGCTGCAAATTGAGACATCGTCGGTGCACACATCATTGAATACTGGTGGATTTTGAGCATTAATTCTGAAAATTGCACAGGGGCTGCAATCATCCCAAGACGCCATCCCGTCATCGCAAATCCTTTTGAAAACCCTGAAATTAAAATTGTATGGTCACGCATATTTTTAATACTCGCGAAACTCGTATATGCTTCGTCGTATACGAGCTCTGCATAAATTTCATCAGATAGCACGATTAAATTATACTTCTCAACAATAACTGCTAGCTTTTCTAATTCGGATTTATTTAACATTGCGCCTGTTGGGTTATTGGGAGAACAAAGTAATATTGCCTTTGTTTTCGTTGTAATAGCTGCTTCAATTTGATCTGGCTGTACTTTAAATTCATCTTCTAATGAAGTCGCTACTGGAACTGGGACCCCGCCCGCTAACGTAACAAGTGGTGCATACGAAACGAAACTTGGTTCAATAATAAGTATTTCATCATCAGGGTTTACAATAGCACGCATCGCTACATCTAGCGCTTGACTCGCTCCAACTGTAACAATGATTTCATCATTCGGATCATAAGATACTGCAAATTGTTTTTTTAGATACTTTGCTATTTCTTGACGGAGCTCCAATAATCCTGCATTTGCTGTATATGACGTATATCCTTGTTCTAAAGAACGAATACATGCTTGCCTTACATTCCAAGGTGTAACAAAGTCCGGCTCCCCCACTCCAAGTGAAATAACACCTTTCATACTTGCCGCTAAATCAAAAAACTTTCGTATACCAGACGGTTGTAAAGATTCTGCTACTCTAGATAGGTCAAATTGCTTCACGGTGTCACCACAATTCTCTTATCATCATCTGTCTTTTCATAAATAATCCCCTCATGTTTATACTTCTTCAAAATAAAATGAGTTGTCGTTGAAACGACAGATTCAATTGTTGCTAATTTCTCAGAAACAAACATTGCTACTTCTCCCATTGTCTTCCCTTCTAATGTAATAGAAAGGTCATATGTCCCAGACATTAAATAAACGGATTTCACTTCTGAATAGCGATAAATTTGTTCAGCTACTGCATCAAAACCGACACCACGCTTCGGTGTAACTTTCACATCAATCATCGCCGTTAAACCAGTATGTTCTTTCACTTTTGTCCAATCGATATGTGTTACATAGTCCACGATAATCTTTTCACTTTCTAATTTCGTAACCATTTTTTTCGCTTCTTCTACTTCTATATTTAACAACTTCGCTAATGTATCTACAGATAAACGACTATTCTTTTCAAGACAAGCTAATAATTCCAATTCTTTCTCTGTCACCATATAAATCATCCTTCCTTTTAGTTTGTGTCTAAATTATACAAATACTCTTTCCAGTTTGAAAAGAAGATTTTTTTTGAGAATTATGTCAAAATAAAGTGAAACTTTAATCAGCGGAATGCTTTATCCCGCTGATTATTAGCACACACCAATCCGGGTAAAGAGGAAAGGGGATGGAACCGTGAAACCAAAAGTATATATTGCCGAACCAGTTCCAACATTTGTAGAAAACTATTTATCAGAACACTGTGATTTTGAAAAATGGGATCAAAACGAGAAAGTACCTCGTGATGTTCTATTGGAAAAAATAAAAGATAAAGATGGGTTATTAAATTTCGGATCTGCTATAAATGAAGAATTATTGCAGGCTGCTCCTAATTTAAAAGTAGTAAGTAACATTTCTGTTGGCCATGATAACTTTGATTTAAAAGCGATGAAAAAACAAAATGTTATCGGAACGAATACTCCATATGTGTTAGATGATACAGTAGCCGATCTCGTTTTCGCTCTTATGTTATCTGCTGGTCGCCGTGTTTGCGAACTCAATTCCTATGTAAAAAATGGTGAATGGAACGCTGAAATCGGAAAAGAACACTTCGGACTAGATGTACATCATAGTACGATCGGTATTATCGGAATGGGACGAATTGGAGAAGCTGTCGCAAAACGAGCGAAATTCGGATTTGATATGAATGTCCTTTACTATAACCGTCGCCGTAAAGAAGAAGCTGAGCAAAAATTTGATGCTACATATTGTGATTTACAAACTCTAATCAAGCAATCTGATTTTATTATTCTTCTTACTCCATTAACAGATGAAACGTATCATCTTATCGGTGAAAAGGAATTTTCACTAATGAAAGAAACAGCAATTTTCATTAATGCTTCTCGCGGGAAAACAGTAGATGAAACTGCATTAATTCATGCGTTAACAGAAAAGAAAATATTTGCAGCCGGCATCGACACATTTACACAAGAGCCGATTCAAAAAGAGAATCCGCTCTTATCATTACAAAACGTTGTAACTTTACCGCACATTGGATCTGCAACATTAAAAACTCGGCAGCAAATGGCTATGACAGCTGCTGAAAATTTAGTGGCAGGATTACAAGGAAAAACACCACCTAATATTGTGCGTGGGTAATTATAAAGTGAAACTTTAATCAGTGGGGGTTTTGTCCATCCCCCACTGATTATTAGCCTTCACCAATCGGGCTTTTACGGGCTGTTATCTCCCACCTAACTTTCTCGCATTCGCCGAATTTTGAGGTAGGAGTCTACTGCCCGCAAATAGCGGGATAAATACGCAAAAGGCAAGATGACGATGTCATCTTGCCTTTTTTTGTTAACATATTTTGTTTCTTGTCTGGAGATGATATGAACAAAAATCAATGGAGTGACAAAAAATGAACCATGAATGCAAATGCCCTTACTTCACTTTTTCCACTCGCGGGACTACTATTCATTACGAATTGTATGAACATAATACTAAAAAAGAACGACCTACTTTCGTACTCGTTCACGGCTTCCTCTCTTCCTCATTTAGCTATCGACGACTCATTCCTTTACTAACAAAGGAAGGTACAGTAATCGCCCTTGATTTACCACCATTTGGAAAAAGTGATAAATCTCATCTCTTTAAATATTCTTATCACAATTTAGCAGCTATTATTATCGATTTAATCGAACATTTATCTCTCTCAAATATTGTATTAGTTGGTCATTCTATGGGCGGACAAATTTCACTCTTTGTAAACCGACTACGCCCTGAATTAATTTCAAAGACGATTTTACTATGTAGCTCTAGTTATTTAGCACGCGCAAACTTCCCTTTACTGTACTCCTCTTATTTACCGTTCTTCCACTTATACGTGAAGAACTGGATTATTCGAAGGGGCATCGTTCATAATTTAATGAATGTCGTTCATGACCATTCATTAATTGACAATGAAATGATGGAAGGCTATGCTGCTCCTTTTTATGATGATCGTATATTCCCTGCTTTAACTCGAATGATAAGAGACCGTGAAGGTGACTTATCTTCAACTGAATTACAAAAAATCGAAACCCCAGTATTACTCATTTGGGGTGAAAAAGATCGCGTCGTCCCTGTACATGTAGGACACCGTCTCCATAAAGACCTACCTAATTCCACTTTCATTTCTTATGAAAATACAGGACACTTACTACCTGAAGAAAAGCCCGATCATGTTTATGAAGAAATTATTGCGTTTGCGGCGCAATAAAGTGAAGCTTTAATCCGTGGGAGGTTCTATCCCCACGGATTATTAGCCTTCACCAATCGGGTTTTTACGGGCAGTTTGATTTCTCACCTAACCTCTTTGCTTCAACCGAGTTTTGAGGCGGGAGTCTTACTGCCCGTTAAAACGGGATAAAGTGAAGCTTTAATCAAACCGCACAAATGAAAATAAACAAAAAGGCTGTCGTAAATTCCGACAGCCTATAATGAACAACTTCCGCCTTCTTTTAGTACGAGTAACTCTACTGCTAATTTTTCGCATTTTTCAAGTGCAGGTACTTCTTCAAAAGACATAAAGTATATATGTTGAATCTTCTTTGCGATGTATTTCGGATCATCAAACACACTTACGACGTTTACGACATCGCTCGCTTCTGTTTCATAAAACTCCGGTCCCATTTGAAACGGATCCCAATTTTTCACAACCTCAATCATTTTGTCATATGCACCCATCTATTTCCCGCCTTTTCACTTTTTAATGCTTTTCTTTATCGTATCACATCAGCTATTCTATAAGAAGAGTGAGAATTTTCATAACTTAACAGTTTGACAGAAGAAAGGAGCAAACATATGCAACTATTTCATAAAACGGTAAATCGTCGCGGAACACATAGTACAAAATGGGATACATATAAAAATGAAGAGCTCATCCACGCTTGGATTGCAGATATGGATTTTGAAGTACCAAAACCAATTCAAACTGCATTACAAAAACGCACAGAACATCCTATTTTCGGCTATACACTTCCTCCTGAAAATATTGGGGATATCATTTGTAATTGGACGAAAAGCCAATACAATTGGGAAATACAAAAAGAATGGATTGTATTTAGCGCAGGTATCGTTCCAGCTCTTAGTACGAGCATACAAGCTATAACGAAAGAAGGAGAAGCCGTACTCGTACAACCTCCTATTTATCCACCATTTTTTGAAATGGTCAAAACAAATAATAGACAATTATGTGAGAGTCCCTTATTTAAACAAAATGGCATATATAAGATAGACTTCGAGCATCTAGAAACTCAATTTAAACAAGGTGTAAAACTAATGCTTCTTTGCAGCCCTCACAATCCTATCGGACGCATTTGGACGAAAGAGGAGCTAATAAAACTCGGTACGTTATGTACGCAATATAATGTAACCGTTGTCGCGGATGAAATTCACGCCGATATTATTTATAAAGGCCATACTCATACACCGTTTGCTTCTTTATCTGAAGAATTAGCAGCACGCACTATTACTTGTATGGCTCCGAGCAAAACATTTAATATCGCTGGATTACAAGCATCGATCATTATTATTCCGAATGAAAATCTCCGTAATGCCTTTATGTCTATCCAATATAGACAAGGATTCCACGGATTAAATACATTTGCTTATACAGCAATGCAAAGTGCCTATACAGAATGTAATGATTGGCTAAATGAAATTCGATTGTACGTTGAAGATAACGCTCAATTTGCTTGTGAGTATATTCAAAATCACATACCAGCTCTTTCTGTAATTAAACCAGAAGGTAGTTTTTTACTGTGGATTGATTGTTCCCACTTGGACCTTTCTCAAGATGAACGAACAGCATTGCTTGAAGAGAAAGGTAAAATCATTATTGAGCCTGGTGAGAAATATGGAACAGGTGGAGAAGCCCATATCCGAATTAACATTGGCTGTCCTAGATCTGTTTTAGAAGAAATTTTAAACAGACTACACCATACATTCTCATAACAAAAAAGGAGGCTATCCCAAAATGATTTTGGGACAACCTCCTTTTTTCGGTAAATCGATATAATTCCACTTACCATCATGTGGTTTTAGAACAAAATCTACCATTCACGGTAGATTCTATTTTTTCTTCATATCCGACGCTTTTTTAACAATAACACCGCAAGCAATTCGGCCACCAGATTTACCCGTTGGTTGTGTCATACCATCATCAGCGTTTTCTGTAATAATAATAGACGCTCCATCTTTTCTATGAATCGTCGTTTTTCCTTCTTCAAGCGTTATATGCGGAGCATCGATTTCTGCTTTAATCTTTCCCGAACCGTCTGCAACTACGTTCGGTAAATCACCATTTTCCGCACCTTTCGGATTCAAGAGCCCATGTTCTTTATTATCCGGATTAAAATGATTCCCAGATGATTCGAAACGTGGCGCTTTACATTCTCCGATTTCATGTACATGTATCCCGTGTGATCCTGGTGTAAAGCCTTCCGCTTTAATCGTAATTTTCACTCCACTTGTTTGCTGAGTTACTTTTGCAGTCCCAACTTCATCACCTGAAGCATTATGTAATTTCACATCAATTTCTTTCGGCTTCCCTTGGTCACAACCCGCCATTAGAAATAATAAACAACAACTGAAAAAAAGCCGTCTTTTCATTCAATTCCCTCCAAAATACTTTCTGCCCTTAGATTGTCCGAGCATAGAGGGAAACATGCAAAAATGAATTACTGTTTCTTTTCAGCTAAAAGCTTTTCTTCTACTTTCTGTAATCGCTCTGCTTCTCGTTTTGATACACGAATAAACATACGCCACGTAGCAACCGCACCGATGATAAATAGAACGCAAACAATACCTGGAATAATATACTCCGTTTTATCTTCAGGAAAATATAAAGGCATCATATAGAACACTCCTTATCAGGGAATTTATGAAAATAATTAACATCAGAATTTTCTGTTATATCATTTTAAATTATAGTTGAAGCCTGTCATATTCTCAAGGACATTCAAAAATCAACTGATTTCTTTGACTACTTCTTATACTTTCCTTACTATAAACTTGAGGTGAAAAATATGAGAGAAACATTTGAAATTGGTGAAATCGTTACTGGTATTTATAAAACTGGAAAATACATTGGCGAAATTACAAATAGCCGTCCTGGCAGTTACGTCGTAAAAGTATTAGCTGTTTTAAAACATCCAGTGCAAGGGGATTTACATAATGTAAAACAAGCTGAAGTACCATTCTTCCACGAAAGACGTGCTTTAGCTTTTCGTGAACAGACGAACATTCCAGAGCAAATGGTGAAGAAATATGAAGGAGAAATTCCGGATTATACAGAGTCACTAAAATTAGCATTAGAAACTCAAATGAATTCATTTTCTGAAGATGATTCACCTTTTGCGGGGCGTAGTCTAGAAACACTTCAGCAATTGAAGCAAGATTACAAACTTTAAAAAACAAAACGACCAAATTACATGTTTTGCAATTTGGTCGTTACTGTGTACTTACTTTCTTTAACACTTTCGAAAAATCAACAAGTTCCCCTAATGTTGGAGGTGCTGGTTTGACTAAATACTCTTTATCTTTTTCTACTAACTTAAAAATATTATATGTCGTCATCGCATCATCAAGCGCACAATGATGCTTTCCTGTTCCTGCTTTTCCATACGCCTCAATTGCTTTCCACAGCCCTGTTTGATTTCTCTCTCCAAAAAACTTCTTATACTCAAGCGATAAATCACGACACTGTCCAAAGAATGGAAATTCTACTCCCGCCATTTCGCAATTATGCTTTAAGACTTTCATATCCATATTTCCCCACGTTACAATTGTCGGTTTACAACTCTTTTCATATTCTGCAAGTTTCTCAACAAGTTCATGAAAAGAAATTCCTTTGTCCACTACTTCCTGTTTAATTCCTAAAAATTTTTTACATCGATCCGTTAAAGACGGAAATGTTTTCGGTCTAATATGCGATGAATACGTATCTTCCACCTTACAACCAACAACAGAAACGAGTCCGACCTCAATAATTTCTGGGAAAAAACCTTTTGGCTTTTTTCTATGCTGGGGCATCGTAAACTCAAAGTCTAAAAACAAAAATCGTTGTTCATCCATACGATCCCTTCCTTATCATCTTTGTCATTCCTTTCTATTTGACACTCCTACACGAACAAGCTCGAATGCTGATTCAATTTTAAATATTCAGATTGGATGTATCTTATATATATGTCAAATGCCCACAAATATTTTTAAAAATAAGAAAAAATGACCTATGCAGAAAATATGACAAAATAAACCCTTTCATTTACATCCGCCATTTTTCTACTTTATAATGACGTTATGTGTGTTTCATCTAGTTAATTTTTTGACACACTAAGAAAAGTGAATGAAAGGAGATGAGAGTTTTGCACGAAACAACGCAAGAACTCGCAAACTGGCAGTATTATTTCGCTATCGCAGTCTTTTTAATTACATATGCCATTATTATTTCTGAAAAAATTAACCGCGCTGTCATCGCACTTCTTGGTGCAGCATTCATGGTAATTGCCGGGGTCGTTGACTTACACAATGCCTTTACGAAACATATTGAATGGGGAACAATTACATTACTCATCGGTATGATGATACTGGTAAACATTACAAGTAAGTCAGGTGTCTTCCAATACGTTGCCATTAAAGCCGCAAAAGGAGCACAAGGAAATCCAATTAAAATTTTAATTTCACTTTCCTTACTTACCGCGCTTGGCTCCGCATTTTTAGATAACGTTACAACCGTACTTCTTGTTGTTCCAGTTACTTTATCTATTACGCGCATCTTGCAAGTAAATCCTGTTCCATATTTACTTTCTGAAATTATTTTTTCAAACATCGGAGGAACAGCAACATTAATTGGTGATCCGCCAAATATTATGATTGGTTCTGCTAATAAACATTTAGACTTCAATGCTTTCTTATTCAACTTAGCACCTATCGTAATCATCATTATTGCTGTTACAGCAACAATGCTTTACTTCATGTACCGTAAGCAATTAATTGCTGATCCTGTACAAATTAAAAAGCTAATGAGCTTAGATGAAAAACAATACATTAAAGATCCAGTATTAATGAAAAAATCTTTAACAGTACTTGGACTTACTATTTTAGGTTTCATGACTCATTCCATCTTCCATATTGATGCAGCTATCATCGCCTTAACTGGTGCTACTGTCCTTATGTTAATCGGTGTGAAAGAACATGAAATTGAAGAGGTATTCGCAAGTGTAGAATGGGTAACAATCTTCTTCTTCGCGGGACTATTCGTACTCGTTGGAGGACTTATCGATATCGGTCTTATCAAAACGTTAGCTCAAAAAGTAATTGGAATAACAGGCGGAGATATTTCTCAAGCATCTATCCTTATTCTATGGGTATCTGGTATCGCCTCTGCAACAATCGATAACATTCCATTCGTTGCAACAATGATTCCGCTTATTAACGATATGGCAGTTGGGCTAGGTTTATCACCTTCTGACGCACAAGTCGATGTACTATGGTGGGCATTAGCATTAGGTGCTTGCCTAGGTGGAAACGGAACATTAATCGGGGCTTCTGCTAACGTAATCGTAGCCGGAATCGCAAGTCGTGAAGGACATAAATTCAGCTACATGGAATTCCTTAAAGTCGGCTTCCCAATTATGATCGTTTCATTAATCATTTCTCACATTTACATTTACTTACGCTATCTTATGTAGTAGAAAAAAGCGCCCCGCTTAGCAGGGCGCTTTCGTTCTTTTTTCAGCATATCCGAATTATTATAGAACCAAATATATCGACCGCTCGACAACTTTGATACGCCTACTCTTTATACCTTACCGGCTCATTCCGAATAATGAACAAATGAATCGGTAAGAAAACCGAAAACGTGATTGTATGAATGATCGTAAATAGTATGGAATTCGTTCCGTATCTATCCAAAATAGCGTAGATGAGATAAATAGACAGCACAATCGATACGGCTGTTGCTAGCAAACTTATAATTGGTACGAAATTAAAAATGAAACATCCGACATATATGCCAAATACTTTCCACCCTGCCTCTTCTTTCAAGAAATCTGGTAATTTATCTTTCGCTAAATCGCCCCATGTCTTACTATTTATAAACGGAATAAAAGCAAGAACACCATCAGTTGCACCATCATTTTTCGCCATCGTATAAAGTGCAAAAGCCGTTAACAAATACGAAATAATTGCCCAAATTATTATAACAAGAATAAACGCAAAACTAAGAGCAAAGAAACCTGCTAGTACGCTTTGATCTTCCATCTTATCCTCTCCTCTCTCTTCTCAACATATTTCATTACATTGCAAGTTATGTTTTAAAATTCACCCAAACTCTTTGTATAATAATATGAGAAAGATAATAAGAGAGGAGCACATACCTATGCATCCATTTGTAAAGGCATTACAAGAGCATTTTACAGCTCATCAAAATCCCGGAAAAGCAGAACCGATGGCACGTTATATGAAAAATCACTTCCCGTTTCTCGGTATTCAAACTCCCGAGAGAAGACAATTATTGAAAGACGTCATTCAAATACATACGCTCCCAGATAAAAAGGACTTCCAAATTATCATACGTGAGCTTTGGGACTTACCAGAACGTGAATTTCAAGCTGCCGCACTCGATATCATGCAAAAATATAAAAAGCACATAAACGAAACTCATATCCCATTTCTAGAAGAACTTATTGTCACAAAATCTTGGTGGGACTCTGTTGATAGCATCGTCCCTACATTTTTAGGTGCCATCTTTTTAAAACATCCAGAATTAATTTCTGCATATATTCCAAAATGGATTGCATCAGAAAACATATGGTTACAGCGTGCCGCTATTTTATTCCAGCTGAAATATAAACAAAAAATGGATGAAGAACTCCTTTTCTGGATTATCGGACAACTACATTCTTCAAAAGAATTTTTCATTCAAAAAGCAATCGGCTGGGTCCTTCGCGAATATGCAAAAACAAAGCCAGATGTAGTTTGGGAATACGTTCAAACTAACGAGCTCGCTCCACTAAGCAGACGCGAAGCAATTAAGCATATTAAGCAAAATTACGGAATAAATAACGAAAAAATAGGCGAGACTCTATCCTAGATAGGCACGTTCCTCTATTGAGATTTAAAAAAGAACGTGTTAGAATATGTTCATTATTATTAATATAAGTAGCGATGACGGACTTATAAGTACTTGCATAAAAAGCGATTCAGGGATAGTGAAAGCCTGAAGCTGCGAGGAAACGGCAGTCTCGAGCAATACGTGATAAAGTGGATGCACATTTTGTGTATCAACTAGGGTGGAACCGCGGGCAAACGCTCGTCCCTAGGCGATTAAGCCTTGGGATGAGCGTTTTTTTATGTTTTTTAAAGCATATATTGCTCGTTTCCAAAGTACCCATCACGTCATCGCAAATACGTTAACTTTCAAAAGGAGGATTTTATTATGTATTCAATGGAACAAGTTGTAAACTTAGCAAAACATCGCGGTTTCGTTTTCCCTGGTTCTGAAATTTACGGTGGTCTTGCAAACACATGGGATTACGGTCCACTTGGAATCGAATTAAAAAATAACGTTAAAAAAGCTTGGTGGAAAAAGTTCATTCAAGAATCTCCACACAACGTTGGTTTAGATGCTGCTATTTTAATGAACCCAAAAACTTGGATCGCTTCTGGTCACGTTGGTAACTTTAATGATCCAATGATCGACTGTAAAAAATGTAAAGCTCGTCACCGTGCTGACAAATTAATTGAAGATGCATTAGACGCAAAAGGCATCGAAATGGTCGTTGACGGTCTTACTTTCGACCAAATGGCTGACTTAATGAAAGAACATGAAGTAAAATGCCCAGATTGCGGTAGCCAAGAATTCACGGAAATCCGTCAGTTCAACTTAATGTTCAAAACATTCCAAGGTGTTACAGAGTCTAGCACAAACGAAATCTTCCTTCGTCCTGAAACAGCACAAGGTATTTTCGTAAACTTTAAAAACGTACAACGCTCTATGCGTAAGAAACTTCCATTTGGTATCGGCCAAATCGGTAAAAGTTTCCGTAACGAAATCACACCTGGTAACTTCACATTCCGTACACGTGAATTCGAACAAATGGAACTTGAATTCTTCTGTAAGCCTGGTGAAGATTTAGAGTGGTTCGCATTCTGGCGTGAAACTTGTAAAAACTGGTTACTTTCACTTGGTATGACTGAAGAAAGCATGCGTCTTCGTGACCACGGTGAAGACGAATTATCTCACTACAGTAACGCAACAACTGATATTGAATTCAGATTCCCATTCGGTTGGGGCGAACTATGGGGCGTTGCATCTCGTACAGACTTCGATTTAAAACGTCATATGGAACACTCTAACGAAGACTTTAACTATATCGATCCACAAACGAATGAGCGTTACGTGCCATACTGCATCGAGCCATCTCTAGGTGCAGACCGTGTAACATTAGCATTCTTATGTGATGCATATGAAGAAGAGCAATTAGAAAACGATTCTCGTACAGTTCTTCGTTTCCACCCTGCTTTAGCACCATATAAAGCAGCTATCTTACCATTATCTAAAAAGCTATCTGAAGGTGCTACTGAAGTATTCGCAGAACTAGCTAAAGACTTCGTGGTAGACTTTGATGAAACTGGTTCTATCGGTAAACGTTACCGTCGTCAAGACGAAATCGGTACACCATTCTGTATCACATACGACTTCGACTCTGTTGAAGACAAAGCTGTTACAGTACGTGACCGTGACACTATGGAACAAATTCGTATGCCAATTAGCGAACTAAAAGGTTTCTTAGAGAAAAAAATCCAGTTCTAATTATAAAAAAGAGGCAGCTCATAAGAGCCGCCTCTTTTCTATTTTTCACGTTTTTCTTTAATTGCTACTGTACATCTTGATATGCATAGTAAATCATCATTTTCATCAATGATGCGAATATCCCAAACCATTGTCGATTGTCCTCTATGTATCGGTGTTCCGATTGCTGTTACAATTCCATCTTGCTTTGAGCGAATATGATTTGCATTAATTTCTAATCCAAAACAAATACATTTCTCTTGATCAATTAAATTGTATGAACCAACGCTTGCCACAGTTTCTGCTAATGCAACAGATGCACCGCCATGTAAAAATCCAAACGGCTGATGCGTACGTTCATCAACAGGCATCGTAGCAACTACTTTATCCTCTGTCATTTCTAACAACTCAATTCCAAGCGAATCCATTAAAGTTTTTGACATATCGTTTTCAACCTCTCTCACTTTAAATCAAATGTATAATTTTACCTGTTTAATTTCAAACTACCTATAACACTTATATAAGGAGGTTTCACCTAAATGAAACAGAAATTTTGTATACTATTGCTTATGTTCTCCTTCCTGACTATTGTACCAAATTGTGCAATAGCAGCCAAAGCATCCAACCTGACAATCAATGTTAAGACTGTAACACAAAAAGGTAAGAAACCTTATATAGAATATCAAATTAATAGGCCTTCCTTTCACAACTTTTCTGATTCGAAATTTCAAAATAAGCTAAATTCCTATTACAAAAACTCTACTGCTACATTTAAAAGTAAATTAGAAAAAGAAGCGAAGAAATATTATAAAGAAACAGAAGGATCTAGCACACCTTTTCATCCATACGTTGCAAATGTTGACTATAAAGTAGCTTTAAACAAACCACCTTTCCTAAGTCTATATGTGAATTACTATCAATATACAGGCGGAGCGCACGGACTTTATACGTGGAAGGCAAATACATTTGATTTAAACGAAAAAAAATTATTACACTTAGACGATTTATTTCAACAAGAGGATAAATATAACGAAATAATTCGCACAGAGATTGTAAGACAAATTAAACAAAATGAAAGCATTTATTTCCCTGACGCAGCCGAAAAGGTAACGAGCACTAAAAAGTTTCACTACTTTTTAGAACCGGATAATCTTGTGATTTATTTCCCTTTATATGAAATTGCTCCTTATTCAAGCGGAATCCCGCAATTTCGTATTCCATACACATTGCTTAGAGACTATTTAAAGCCTTCTTATCAAAATATTTTGATTGACAACAAGTAAATATTTTCGCTACGATAATGTTAACCTAAACACAACTGGAGGTTAACATTATGAAGAAGCTTCATGTTTTAGATTTAGCATTAGCTGCGATGTTCGTTGCTCTTATGGCTATTGGTGCAAATATTGTATCGTGGGCACCATTCCTACAAATAGCGGGCGTCCCGTTATCTATGCAACCATTTTTCGCAATTTTAGCAGGTCTTCTTCTTGGGAGTAGACTTGGGGCATTATCAATGACTGTTTACATGCTTGTTGGAGTAGCGGGTGCGCCAATCTTCGCTAACTTCAAAGCTGGATTCGGGGCACTTTTAGATCCTACTGGTGGTTTTATTATCGCATTTATTATCGTTGCTTACGTATCAGGAAAACTAGTAGAACAAAAAGAACGACCAACATTCAGCACCTTTGCAATTGCTTCTTTCGTCGGAATCATTTTAACTTATATTATCGGTACTACTTATATGTACGGGGCAGTCAATATTTTCATGGGTGGTAATATGAGTTATAAAGCTGCCTGGATGATTATGATGTGGTTTGCAGTAAAAGATATTGCGTTTACAATTATCGGCGCTATTATCGCACCTCGCATATACTATGCTGTACGTCGTTCGGCTTATCAGCATTCTCATTCGACGATTTCATAATAAACAAGGAGCTGTTCCTATAGGAACAGCTCCTTGTTTATTATATTAAGACTCTTGCTTCATTTGTTCTTCTAAAATTTTCTTCATCATTACTAGCATATCCTCACGTAATTCTGGGTGTTGCAATGCCATTTCAATTGTTGTTTGAACAAATCCTAATTTTTCACCAACGTCATAACGCTTTCCTTCGAAATCATATGCAAATACACGTTGAATTTCATTTAAACTTTGAATTGCATCCGTTAACTGAATTTCGCCGCCCGCTCCAGCTTGTTGCTGTTCCAAGAACATAAAGATTTCAGGAGTTAAAATGTAACGTCCCATAATCGCTAAGTTTGAAGGCGCAGTACCTTTCGTTGGTTTTTCAACGAATTGACGAACTTGATAACGACGTCCCTCTTGCTCTAACGGATCAATAATTCCGTAGCGATGTGTTTCTGCTTCAGGAACAGTTTGTACACCAATAACAGAAGAAAGTGTTTTGTCATACTCGTCCATTAATTGACGTAAACATGGTTTTTCAGCTTGAACGATATCATCGCCTAATAATACTGCAAACGGCTCATCACCAATGAATTTACGTGCGCACCAAACAGCATGTCCTAATCCTTTTGGTTCTTTTTGACGAATGTAATGGATATCTACCATTTTAGAAGAAGCTTGTACTTTTTCAAGTAACTCATACTTTTTCTTCTCTAATAAGTTTTGCTCTAATTCAAATGCGTTATCAAAATGATCTTCGATAGAGCGCTTTCCTTTACCAGTAACGATAATAATATCTTCGATGCCTGATTTTACTGCTTCTTCTACGATGTATTGAATTGTTGGTTTATCTACAATTGGAAGCATTTCTTTTGGCATTGCTTTCGTTGCTGGTAAAAAGCGTGTTCCTAATCCCGCTGCCGGAATAATTGCTTTTCTCACTTTTTTCATGACAAATACCCTCGCTTTTCATTCTAATTCTCTTAGTAAAGTGCAAATTTATAACACTCGCTCGTAATAATCCTCTACATCAAACAAAACTACAAGAAAAGAGGAGGCCGTTCTCCGTTCTCCCCTTTTCCTATCAGTAGCACTCTATTCTATTATAAACGATTCATAATATCTTCTTTAATAGTAAGTAACTTTTGTTCACTATTTTGTAAGGAATCATCTTGTACACCAAAGTAGAATTTAATTTTCGGCTCTGTTCCAGATGGACGTAAGCAGAACCAAGAACCATCTTCTAATTGATATTTTAACACATTTGATCTCGGTAAGTGAATCTCTTCCTTATTTCCATCTTGTAACGTTGTAATGATGCTTTCCTTATAATCCTCAACTGCAACGACTGTTAAACCAGCTACTTCTTTCGGAGGATTCCCGCGGAATGTTGCCATCATCTTTTGAATCTGTTCGGCACCATCTTTTCCTTTTAACGTTAACGATACAAGGTCCTCACGGAAGAACCCATACTTCTTAAATACTTCTAACAGACCATCATATAACGTTTTACCTTGTGATTTGTAGTACGCAGCTACTTCACATGCAAATAGGACAGATTGAACCGCATCTTTATCACGGCAGAATGGACGGATTAAATAACCATAGCTTTCCTCATAACCGAATTGGAATTCATATTGTCCACTTTCTTCATACTGTCTAATTTTTTCACCGATAAATTTAAATCCAGTTAACGTATCAACTGTATCTAAACCGTATGCTTTTGCGATTGTACGGCCAATTTCAGACGTTACGATTGTTTTTAAAACAACACCGTTTTCTGGAAGCGTTCCGTTTTCCTTCTTTTGTGATAATAAGTAATCAAGCATTAACGCACCTGTTTGGTTACCAGTTAACACTTGGAACTCACCATCGTGATTGCGAACTGCTACACCTAGACGGTCTGCATCAGGATCTGTTGCGATTAACACATCAGCGCCTACTTTTTCACCGTCGCGAATTGCATACTCAAACGCTGCATGCTCTTCTGGATTTGGTGATTTTACTGTAGAGAAGTTTGGATCTGGTAACTCTTGCTCTTTTACAACTGTTACATCTGCAAATCCAACTTCTTCTAAACCACGGCGTACCGAAATATTTGATGTTCCATGTAATGGTGTAAAGACGATTTTTAAATCTTTTCCTACTTCTTTCACCATCTCTTTATTAATAATGACATTGTTCAATTCTGCCGCATATGCATCATCTACTTCTTGTCCAATTATATGTAATAAACCGTCAGCTTTTAATTGCTCAACATCAGCAACTTCAACTGTTAATTCATTTTCTACTGCATTTACGTAGCTAATTAACTCATCAGCTTCTTTTGGAGGCAACTGCCCACCATCTTCACCATATACTTTATAACCGTTATATTCGGGCGGATTATGGCTTGCCGTAAGAACGATTCCACTTACTGTATGTAAATGACGAACTGCGAAAGAAAGCACTGGCGTTGGACGTAAGCTTTCAAATACGTATGTTGTAATACCCTGTGCACCAAGAGTAGCAGCTACTTCCATTGCGAATTCAGGTGATTTATGACGAGAATCATACGCGACAACAACACCTCGTTTTTTCGCTTCTTCACCTAATTTTTCAATAAACCTAGCTAATCCTTTTGTTGCTTTACGAACTGTATATACATTTAAACGGTTCGTACCAGCACCAAGTTCACCACGCATACCACCTGTGCCGAACTCTAGATTTTTATAAAAGCTATCCTCGATTTTCTTCTCATCTTGCTTCATGTTTTCTAGCTGTTCTTTTAATTCTGCGTCTAATTCTGCATATGAAAGCCAGCGACTAAATTCTTGTTTCCAATTCATACTTCCATCTCCTCTCACCTGTCGTACCTTCATTATATGAAAAAAACAACCTGCATCTCAATATTTTTTAAAATCTAACAGGATTTTACTATAAATATTTGTATACACTATGGTTAAATACTCCACCAAAGGGAATGAGGATTATGCAAGAATGGGGCTTGTCAGAAGAGCTCAAAATAAAAACAAAGCAGATGATTGAAATTGCTGAAAAAGAATTATCAAACATGAAGCATGCAATCGATAAAGAAGATGAATGTATTTTATGTAAAATGGAAGATATTCATCATATGTTAACAAATGTACAGACGTTAGCAGCTACATATTATATTCAAGCATATTTATCACCTTATACGGAAAGTTCACATTTCATCACTACAGCTGTCCAACATTTAAGCGCTCGAAAACACGGTGCTCTTATTATCGTGGAACGAAGTGACGCTCTTGATTCTTTCATTCAAACTGGAACAACATTAAACGCACACTTAACCGCTCCACTACTTGAATCAATTTTTTATCCAGGGAACCCTCTTCATGACGGAGCCGTTCTCATTAAAAATAATCATATTGTCTCAGCAGCTAATATTCTTCCATTAACAAAAAGTACAGAAATCAATCCTGAGCTAGGAACACGTCACAGGGCTGCGATTGGCTTATCAGAGAAAAACGATTCACTTATATTAGTTGTCTCTGAGGAAACAGGGCGTACTTCATTCGCTTTAAATGGGACGTTATATACGATTTCTTTATAGAATACCTATAAAATAAAAAAAGCTGTTCCGGAAAGGTTCAGTATGTAATGACCTTTCCAGACAGTTTTTTTTCATTCTTTATTCTTCTCCGAAACGCTCAACAAGTGTTGCAAGTGTACGCACCATTGCACCTGTTGCTCCAGATGGTCCTAAATCATGTGCACCTGTTGTTTCAGATGTTCCAGCGATGTCTAAGTGTACCCATGGTGTTTCTTCTGCAAATTCACCAAGGAATGTCCCAGCCATAACCGCATGTCCTTCACGGCCTGGTGAGTTATTTAAATCAGCAAATTTACTGTTTTTGACACGTTCTTTATCACGTTCAAAAATCGGCAATTGCCAAATTGGCTCATCCGTTTCCATCGAAGCCTCTAACACTTGTTCAAATAATTCTTCATTATTTGTCATTGCGCCTGTTGTATGATTTCCAAGTGCAACAATTACACCGCCTGTTAATGTTGCAACATCAACTAAGTAATTTGCACCAAGTTTCTTCGCATACGTAATACCGTCAGCTAACGCTAGGCGACCTTCTGCATCTGTATTTAATACTTCAATTGTTTTTCCGCCCATAGATGTAATAACATCATCTGGCTTAAATGCTGTACCACTTACAACGTTGTCAGTTGATGGAATAACAGCAATTACATTTTGCTCTGGGCGAAGTTCACCGATGATCTCCATCGCGCCAAGAACAGCTGCAGCGCCGCCCATATCACCTTTCATACCAACCATGCCTTCACGTGGTTTTAAAGAATAGCCGCCAGTATCATATGTAATCCCTTTTCCAACAAATCCAATTACATCTTTCCACTCTTCTTTTCCTTTATAAATAAGAGCGATCATTTTTGGCGGTTCAGTAGATCCTTGGTTTACTGCAAGTAATGCACCCATACCAAGCTCTTCCATCTCTTCTTTCTCAAGAACCTTATAATCCATATCGTATTTTTCCGCTAATTCAACTGCATACTCAGCAAGCTTTGTCGCTGTTAATACGTTTGGCGGCATATTTACAAGCGTACGAGCTGAATTCGTTGCACGTCCATGTACGTATCCTACCGTTAATGCTGCTTCAATTTCTTGTGCATCTTCTGCTGTAATAGCAATCAGTTTTTCTAACTCTACTCTTTCTTTTTCATCCGTTTTATATGTTTGTAATCCGTATGTACCAAGGCAATATACTTCCGTTGCAATATGAGCTACATCAATCGCATCTAATTTCTCTGTTACGAAAGAATCAAGTAAGATTGCTGCGTCTTTTACTTTTGCTGATTGTAACGATTTAAAAGCTTTACTAAGAGCTGCACGTAACGTTTCTGTTGTATATGACTCTTTCTTACCTAAACCAACAAAATAATAACGTTTAACACTTGTTTTTCCTAAGCTATGTACTTTTGAAATGGCCTTCTTCTTAGTTGAAAGTTCTTTTTCTTCTAATAAAACTTGTAATTGTCCTTCAAACGCTTTATCCAGTTCTTGTACAAAGCTACTCGTTTTATCTTCTTCAAATAAGGAAACAATTACCGCTTCATGACTTGCTAATTCTTTTTGTACTTGAAACATGTTCAGACCCCCTAAATTTCTCTACGTCCATTATAACTTTATTTTCGATAAAATGCGACAATTCTAAATTCTGTCATTTCATATAAAGTGAAACTTTAATCAGTGGGGGTTTTGTTCATCCCCCACTGATTATTAGCCTTCACCAATCTGGCGTTTACGGGGAGCCCGACTCCCACCTAACTTCTTTGCTCCAGCTGAATTTTGAGGGGGGAGTTTTACTGCCCGGCAAATAGCGGGATAAAGATGCTATCTCCTATGGTGAAATAAGACAAGAAAAAAGTCTAGCGTTATTACCACTAGACTATCTTTGTTTTAAATATTGTCCACGAAACACTTGCATCGTTTCGTCTTGATTTAACATCGTTAACTCTTCTTCCGAAAACTTACCATTTCCTATTTTCACTATATACACATTTATTTTTTTCTTACCCCATTGGCTATAAACATCTTTCACCGTATCATAATATAAATCGAGACGATTTCCTTTTATAGCACCGCCCTTATCAGCTACAACACCATATCCGTAACCTGGCACGAATAGAATTGTCCCAAGCGGGAATACGCGCAAGTCAGCAGCGATTGTGGAATATAAATCCCTTTTTGCTTTAACACCTGAATATGTAATGCCATACTCTGGATGCCCCGGCCTCTTTCCAGTTGACTCTATACCTGATGTATAACCAGTTGCAGTCATTTCTATAACACGATATTTAGACCAGTCATTTGCCTGTTCTAAAGCATTTATCACTTCTTTACTCGGAGCAACTTTTTTCTCAATTTCTGCTGCATGTACTTCTTTTACACTTGTTCCTTCATATGATTTTATAATCTCTAATAAAGAAACTCCTGTGAAAGCCTGCCATGTTACGCATAATGCGAATGCAAGTAAACAAGTCATCATAATGCGAATACAATATCGTTTTAACATTTTTATATTCCACACTCCTTCATCGTTAATCATTCCCTATACGATGAAGGAATATGCAAAAAAATAATCTCCAAATTGATTGGAGATTAAAACATTTGATATCCACTTTTCCGAAGTTTCTTAATTATGATTCCTGCTAAAGCAGCACCTACTAATCCAGTAGATAGAATAAACACATCTGCGTGTCCTAAATGCGATACACTCGTCCCAAATGAAGAAAATGTTTCTTTTGGCTTTGAAAAATAGTCCCATACACTCGCTTTATTAATAATAAGCATACAAATAATCGGATACACAATAACCATTACCCACGTAGCTCGCAAAATCATGTTGAGTAAAAATCCAATTCCAAAAAATAAAATAAAGAACAACATCATTGAAATAAGTAGTACCGGTATACTCACTTCTTCTCCCTCTCCTTCGCATACGCCGTAAACACATGATAAGCCGTATAACCAAATTGCTCTCCTGGATTTAATGTTTTGTCCATTTCAAAATGCGACTCTGCTCTTCCTTCTAATAAATATTTGATGAGTACAGAAGTATTTTGATCATCTGCAATATTTTCTGGATGTAAAAAAGCTACTTCCGACAATTCTTTCTCCTGTACGATAATGTCTTCTCCCTCTGGCTCTAGAAGAAAAATAATCATATTATCACTAATTTCATTATGAATAACACCTGAGCGAATACCAATAATCCCCTTTACATGAGCAACAATGCCTGTCTCTTCCAAAATTTCACGTTTCACAGCTTCATCAACAGTCTCGCCTTCATTAACAAAACCAGCTGGTAAAGACCATTGCCCTTTCAATCCACCGTATTTTTTCTTAACGAATAGCCATCTCCCATCTTCTGTAGCTACTAAGCCACTGACAGCTAACCACACTTTCCCTCGCTTCCCCATGATATAACCTCCTCCATCGAACGGACAGAATATTCTTTCTTTTTTATATATTATACTATATTTTCAATACGAAAAAAGCAGAAACAGCTCATAGCCGTTTCTGCTTTTTCTACTATATATTAAAAGAACTTCAATTTACCTTTTTTTAGAACTAATAAAGGTCCGCCTAGTAAGAATAAGTAACGGTTGTCGATTACTTTCTTCATGAATGAAGCTTTCCAACCTGTTAACTTTTTACCCATAACAACGCCCATTGCATCGTCATGACCTAATGAACATACAGATCCTTTATTATCAAATGCGAACTTTTTCATTTCGCCTTTGCCGCGAACTAACACAGTTAAATTGTGTGCAATGTTATAACCTTCTTGAATTGCAATCTGTGCTGTTGGTGGGTATGGACGGTTAATCTCCTCATTGATGATTAATGCTGCGTCACCAACCATGAATACATCTTCATGACCCGGAGCGTGCATGTACTCATCCACTTTAATACGTCCGCGCATTGCTTCAAATCCAGACTCTTCCACAATACCGTTACCACGAACACCTGCAGCCCAAACTACAGTTTCAGATTTAAGAAGTTCAGCATCATCACCGTTTGCAACGATAATACCTTCCTCAGTTGCTTCCTTAATTGCTGTACCGATGCGGAATTCTACACCTTTTTTCTCAAGTTGTTTTACAGCGTACTCTACTAATGCTGGATCGAAACCAGGAAGTGCTGTTGGAGCAGCTTCTACACAGATGATACGTGCTTTTTCACGTGGAACATCGTACTCTTTGCAAAGTTCAGGAATACGGTTTGCAAGCTCACCTACGTACTCGATACCAGTAAATCCAGCACCACCAACAACGATTGTTACTAACTCATCACGTTTTTCAGTCGCATATTGAGCAAACTTTTCTTCCATATGCTCACGAATTTGACGAGTTGCATTAATGTTAGTGATTGAGAATGCATGCTCTTTTAATCCTTTAATTCCGAACGTTTCTGATTCGAAACCAAGACCAATTACTAAGTAATCATACTCTAATTCACCATTTTTTAAGATAATACGTTTTTCAGCAGCTTTAATCTCTACTACTGTATCTTGTACAAAGTTCACTTTATTTGTATCGATAACGTCTTGAATATCTAGACAGATTTTATCATCTTGTAATGTACCAGCTGCACTCTCATGTAACCAAGTTGCTTGGTAGTGATAGCTATTGTTGTTTACTAACGTAATTTCAGCTTCACTTACAGATAATGTTTTTTGCAGACGAACAGTCGTAATCATCCCGCCATAACCTGCACCTAAAACTACGATTTTTGGAGTCTTCACTAAATCACAACCCTTTTCTTTATATAATAGTAATAAAAAATAATACCAAGTACTAAAAACTCTATTTGTCAAGAATGTGGAATTTATCACATTCTATATCATAACAAAACGCAGTCAAAAAATCGTACGAAATTTGTCATAGAAATTTAACATAATACTTCCCTATATTAGTCGGTTTCATTCCATAATTCAAGCACCTAGAGAATTATCAATATTTTAAAATAACATAGCGTTTTCAAGGGTTTTTCAGCCTTTTTTTCATGTATTTTCCTTTCGCTATATTTTATACGATTCTAAAACATCTATGCGCACACTTACTTATTATTCAGTCGTTTTCAGAAGTATTATTAACTGAAATATGCTATCATTTATTTGAAAGTGTCATCATTTGCAGGATTTTCATGTACATATGAACAATATATGAAATCAATATTAAAATTCCATCATCTATAGGGGGAATGAAAATGACAGAAAATCAAAAGGTTTACGACATAACAATTATTGGTGGTGGCCCAACAGGACTATTCACTGCATTTTATGGCGGAATGAGACAAGCAAGTGTAAAAATTATTGAAAGCTTACCTCAACTTGGCGGGCAATTATCCGCACTATATCCCGAAAAGTATATTTATGATGTAGCTGGATTCCCAAAAGTGCGCGCACAAGAGTTAGTTGATAACTTAAAAGAACAAATGAAAAAGTTCGATCCAACTGTTTGCCTAGAAGAAGCTGTTGATACGCTTGAAAAACAAGCTGACGGTATATTTAAACTTGTTACAAATAAACAAACTCACTACTCTAAATCTGTCATTATTACTGCTGGCAATGGTGCTTTCCAACCACGCCGCTTAGAATTAGAAGGCACAGCAAAATACGAGAAGAAAAACTTACATTATTTCATTGATGATATGAATAAATTTGCTGGAAAACGCGTCGTTGTATTCGGCGGCGGTGACTCAGCAGTAGACTGGACAATGATGTTAGAACCGATTGCAGATAAAGTTACAATTGTTCATCGCCGTGATAAATTCCGTGCACATGAACATAGCGTAGAAAGCTTAATGAATTCCCGTGCAGAAGTAAGCACACCGTATGTTCCAGTTGAACTCATCGGTGATGACACGATTGAACAAGTTGTTCTTCAGCACGTAAAAACAGAAGAAAAAGTTATCCTTGATGTTGATGACGTAATCGTAAACTACGGCTTCGTGTCTTCGCTTGGTCCAATTAAAAACTGGGGCTTAGATATTCAAAAGAACAGCATCCTCGTGAATTCAAAAATGGAAACAAATATTCCTGGCATTTACGCTGCTGGTGACATTTGTACATATGAAGGAAAAGTAAAACTCATTGCTTGTGGCTTTGGTGAAGCACCGACAGCAGTAAACAATGCAAAAGCTTACTTCGATCCAAACGCAAAACTTCAACCAATGCATAGCTCAAGTATGTTTTAATATAGAAATGAAAAGAACTCCTTTTAGATGAGAGGAGTTCTTTTCATACCCTCTTCTTTTCCTAACTAAAATACATTCCAATTTGATAAAAAACACTACTTACTTCCAAAATATGTTACAATAAAAACAGAACGTACGTTTCATTTAATAAAGGGAGGTTTTATTAATGAAAGAACCTATTATCGTAAAAAAAGGAGCTTTCCAAGCAATCGGTGTTTCTATTACAACTACAAACGAAAAAGAAGCATCGACTGAAGGAAGGATTCCAATGCTTTGGAATCGCTACTTCCAAGAACAAATTATGCACCAAATTCCAAATCAACAAACAAAAGAAACATTCGCCTTCTATTCAAACTACGAATCAGATGAAACTGGTACGTATCAATTTACGATTGGTATGCCCGTTTCTTCATTAGAAGACGTTCCTGAAAATATGACAACTTTAACAATCCCTGCTACTACGTATGCGGTATTTACAACGAGAAAAGGTCCTGTTTCTGAAGTCATTTGTGAAACTTGGGAATATATTTGGCAATGGTCGAAAGAAAACAAACGTGCCTTTACAACAGATTTCGAACTGTATGATGAAAAAGCAACAGATCCAAATAACGTACAAGTGAATATTTATATTGCATTAGCCTAAAACATTAAAAAGAAGATGCCCTTGGTATCTTCTTTTTTGTCGTGAAATAGCCACTGTGCAAATTCATTATTATTGTCTACAATGAGAAAGTGCAGTATAGAACTATTAGAAACTGTATAAAGTGAAACTATACTCAGTGGGGGGGGGTGTTCATCCACCACTGAGTATTAGCCCTCACCAATCGGGCGTTTACGGCAGTTGGTCTCCCACCTAACTTCTTTGCTCGAGCCAAATTTTGAGGTGGGAGTTTTACTGCCCGTTAACGTGGGGTAAAACGATTATTAATAGGTTTTTCAGTCTAAAATCGGTACATAGAAAGGAAGCACTATGGAGGAACTACAACAAAATAAATCTGCTTTAGAAGGAAGCGGAAAACCGTTATTAAAAAATACGAACTTCCTTTTTCTTTGGGCAGCTACTCTCTTTTCAAGTTTTGCTTTAGCCTTTTTTACTTTTTCACAAACATGGTACATAGCAAAAACATTAAACCTTGAGGCTTCACTCGGTATTGTTTTCGTGGCTCTTAGTGTTCCAAGGCTCATCTTTATGATTATCGGCGGAGCATTAGCTGATAAATTCCCGAAAAAAAATATTATGTTTTACTCTAATATTATTCGCGCTATTCTTGTCGCAACCATTCTCACCTGGTTCATCGTCGGTGATGTAACACTATATACATTTGCTTTGTTCGCTTTGTTCTTCGGACTTGCTGACGCTTTCTTCTGGTCAGCAGATGGATCTATTCTGCCTGAACTTGTAGAAAAAAGCCGTTTAACACAAGCAAATTCACTGACTCAAATGACAAACCAAGCATCTGTCATTTTAGGACCTGTACTTGGCGGTATTCTCATTAAATTTACGAACTATGAAACAATTTTTTCAATTACAATCCTGCTACTCATTATCGCTGCGATACTCGTTCAAAAAATACAATTTACAGTACCCGAAAAAAATGAAACAGATAAAGGCATGTTTACTTCTATTAAAGAGGGAATTTCATATGTAAAAGAATCACCATTTCTTTCAACTTTCCTCATATGTAGCGCCTTTTTAAACTTATTTTTAATCGGCCCAATGCAAGTAGGCTTCCCGCTCTTCGTCAAAAACGTTCTGCACGGTGATTCACTTCAGTTTAGTTACTTAGAAGCGTCTGTTGGCGGCGGGATGGCGATAGGAGCTGTCATTGTCGGATTAAAAAACATTAACCGCAGACGTGGTCTATTTTGTATTATCATGATGCTACTGTCTGGTATATTCTTCCTAGCCATTAACTTTAGCACCGTACTTTGGCAAGCGTTATTAGCCGGAATGTTTTACGGTATTACAATTGCGATGGCTATCGTTCCACTTATGGCAATGATTCAATCAACAGTAAAAGAAGAGATGATGGGACGCGTTATGAGTTTACTCATGCTTTCATCGATGGGATTCATTCCGCTCTCTTACGCATTTACATCGCTTGCACTTGGGATCGGCATTCCAATTGTAACGGTTATGAAAAGCGGTGCAATCGCTGTTATCGTCTTTGTACTATTTGTAGCAATTCGTGTTCCAGTTGTAAGAAAGTTCGATTAGCTACTTAGAGTCATGTATTATACGCATGACTCTTTTTTAAATGGATCGAATAACGGTATTCCCTTACTTCTCCTTAATGCCGCTCCCCACTCTAATCCAATTTCTAAAAATAAATCTCGCATCGTACTATACAACAGTGCTCCAACATCTTTACGAATTTCTCCGTACTTATACGCTCTCACAACACTTTTCACCCTCCAAATTAAATTTCTACGCACTTCTTCATCAGCTAATATTCCCTCTAATACAGCACCTTGTTCTAGTAATCCGCTCTTTTTATAAGCAAGTTCCACCTTACTCCAAAATATATTAATCTTCTTCGGATTACTCGTCATCGGTATGAGCGCGTATATAAAAGGCTTCGGTATATCGTGACGACAATACGTTTCATCAAGCTCGTACGTTACTTTTCTTTTCTCTTTTATTTGTGGAATGTTTTTAGAAAGAATTGTTTCCCCCTCATTTTTTTGCTCATTTCCACTACAGCCATCTGCACGATCATCACTTTCACATGCGGACATCTTCATACGGTCATCCATGCGGTCAATCGCAGATTTAAGAAATACATATAAGTTTGCACTATATCCGCCGCGCTTATATCTTTCTTTTGTCGCAACACGCTTTATAATTCCAAGCTCCTCTAACTTCGCAATCGAGCGGCGTACCGTACGAATACTCTTTCCAACATTTGTAGCAATTGTCTCCATTAACGGACAAGCAACCCCCACTGTTTTTTGTTTCTCATTCACCGCATACTTTCCTAAAAAATGAATAATGATAGAATCCGTTTTATTCAATTGAAATCGATAGCACTTCAAAACTTGTTTTTGATATACATTAAACTCTTCTTTACTTCGAAATTCACTATATGGTTTCATTAAATTATATAAGCTTCCCATTTTTATCACCTCATTTATAGGTAAGAGTCAGGAAGAGCAATTGGCGTGATATTTAATATTTTTTATTGGAGATGAAAATATGATTGTAATTAGCGCTTGTTTAGGTGGCATTGCTTGTCGTTATGACGGCAACGATAATCTCGTTTCAAAAATAGAAGAGTTATTACAAAGGGAAGACACCACCCTCGTTTGCCCCGAAGTATTGGGCGGTTTACCTACACCTCGTCCTTCGGCTGAAATTATTGGTGGTAATGGTGATGACGTTTTAGACGGGACAGCAAAAGTGATAACGAAAGAAGGCCAAGATGTCACGGAGGCTTTCGTGCTTGGTGCTTATAAAGCATTAGAACAAATAAAAGGTTTAAACCCAGAATATATTATTTTAAAAGAACGCAGTCCATCTTGTGGTAGTTCTACTATTTACACAGGAGAATTTAATGGCAATAAACAAATCGGTTATGGGGTCACAACGGCTTTATTTAAAAGACATGGATTTAAAGTCATTTCAGAAGAGGATTTTGAGAACGAAAAAAGGAATTGACCCTGTTCGTCAATTCCTTTTCTATCTTTCTTATTTCACACCTAATTTTTCTTTCACTTTCGTAGGAAGCTCGTCCTTTTTCACTTCTTCCCAAGCAGTTACACCTTTTTTATCTGAGTGGAATACACGCAAGAATGCTTCTTTACGAAGGTTTTTCACAGCTGTAAATTCTAATTCTTTCTCTTTACCTTCTTTATCAAATCCAGTTAACTTATACTCGAATGATTTGTGCGGCTGACCATTATCAGCTTTTTCATTCTTTTCGATTCCATCAGTAGTAATTTGAACGTAGTACTCATCTTTACCCATACGGTTTAAATCACAGCCAACTAATAGACTTGCAAATACAACTAAAATACTAAAAAGTGCAATATACCTTTTCATTTCCTTCACCTCATGTGTTTTTCTTATATTGTTATCTTAAAGCCTAAGCTTTAAAGAAGAAATTCAAAAACATGACATGAACATTACACTTTTGTAAGATAGTAAAAATCCGTATGTACAACCGTTTAAATATAATTATTTCTTCACTCTAGAAATTGGCCTTCCCCTTCATGTATCCTCTTTAGCCTTCTTCTTGCATATATTCACTATCTTTGTCCTGCTCTTTTTCTTTTTAACGGCAAAAGAAAAGACCTTCCTAACGATTTGATTTCATCGCTAAGAAGGTCTTTATATGCAACCTACCCATTCAATTTCCATTTAGCATAACGGAATAAAAAAACTTAGCACTCTTCCGGCTTACCAGCATTCGACGATGTACGGAAAGATGATCCGCATCCACATGATGCAATTGCGTTTGGATTATCAATTGTGAATCCGCCGCCAAGCATAGATTGCTTATAGTCAACTTTCACTCCTTTAACAATCGGAGCACTTTCTTTATCGATAACAAATTCAACACCGAAAAACTCAAGAACTGTGTCGTCTTCCTTTGGTTCTACTTCAAATCCTAAGCCGTAAGAAAGACCACTACATCCGCCGCCATGTACAGCAAGGCGCACGTACTTCTCTCCATCTTCAGCATCTTTTAACATATCTTTAATTTGAAAAGCTGCTTGTTCTGTTACTTCAATCATGAAATACACCATCCTTTCTGTTCTCATTCTATTATACATCTTTACGCTTCTATCTTGTACTCATACACTCCGCGGCAAATTATTTCCGCAGGTCCTTTCATTAATACATTTCCTTCTTTTGTCCATGCGATCATTAAATCGCCGCCTGCTAAGTGAACTGTAATTTCTTTATCGTGTTCCATTTTTCCATTTAAAATTGCCGCAACGACAGCTGCGCATGCTCCTGTCCCGCAAGCTTGTGTTACACCAGATCCACGTTCCCAAACGCGGAAATTCATCTCTTCATCATTCAAAATCTCGATAAATTCAACATTCACTCGCTCTGGGAACATTTCATGCGTCTCAAGAACCGGTCCTAACGTTGTAAGAGGCGCTTTTTCTACATCATCAACAAAAATAACCGCGTGCGGATTCCCCATTGAAACAGCTGTAAATGCATAACGGTGATTATTGTATAAGAAGTTTTCACGAATAAATGGTGTTTCTCCTTCACCAAGCATCGGTATCTCTTCACGTGTTAAACGAGGTGCCCCCATGTCGATTTTCGCTAATGTAACTTTGTCATCTTCTACCGTTACTTCTGCCGTAACAATACCAGCTAACGTTTCAATTGTGAAAACTTTACCTTCTACTAGTTTATGCTCATACGCATATTTCGCTACGCAGCGTAAACCATTTCCACAGCTCTTTCCTTCTGAACCATCGTTATTAAACATGCGCATTTTTACCGGTGCCATGTCAGAAGGACAAATTAAAATCATTCCATCTGCACCAATACCAGTATTAATATTTGAAACCTTCTCCGCTACAAGTGCTAAATCTTCTTCTCTAATTTGTTCCTCAAACATATTTACATATATATAACTATTTCCAAGACCATGCATTTTTGTAAAAGAAAATTGGCTCATTTTTATTCACTCCAAAAATAATTTATTATTTCAAGTATAAAATGCATGCTTTTAGAACACAATACGAATGTCCCCCCTTTCTCATATTTGACAGTATTTTGGCAATAAGCCGTTCTTACACAAATCGCGTAAGAAAAAAGCCCTTCTAAAAGGGCCTTTTTTTTCGAAATAAACACTCCTAATAAATGAAAAAAGAAAAACGTTGCCTGTTTGCAACGCTTTAAAACATTGGATTTTCATCCATATAATCATATACATTATTTACAAGTTCTTCTACTGTTGCACCTTGTACAACTTCACCATTTACAAGTGCAAATGGACCTTCAAAACAAATGCCACAATACCCTAAACACCCATATTCCATGACATCTAAATTAGGATCTTTTTCTAATTTTTCTAAAGCCGCTTGCGAACCGCTTGCAAGGTTACCTACACAAAATTCGATTAATGGTTTAATCAAAACTCTCCCCCCTGTATCTCTAAACAAATTACCATTTACTTTAGCAGGCATGAAGTGCATACCTAATTTGCGAAACGGATAAGTAACCCTTTGTTACCATTCCACTTTATTTATAAGAAGAAAACTAAGCTGTTTCTTGTTGTTTTCGTTATATATTCTAAACTATTTAGTTACTTCACTATTTCACTTCACAATAGATAGTCTTCCTTATATAACATACTACTCATAATGAAATAGTAAATAGTAACTAGAAAATGAAAACAGTTTACTTTACTTTTCTTCTTATTGTACAACAGAGTATTCATTCATGCATTGTTATTTGTTCACAAATTCGATATAATTTGATTGTGTAAAGTCAAAATATTTTATTAATATAAAATTGTATGATTAGGGGATATTTCAACAGAAAAGGGGTAATCCATCATGAAACACCTCGTAATACTGGGTGGGGGCTACGGTGGAATGAGAATTCTGCAGCGGCTACTTCCAAGCAATCAACTTCCAAATGATGTACAAGTGACATTAATCGACAAAGTACCATATCATTGCTTCAAAACTGAATATTATGCGTTAGTTGCGGGTACAATTTCAGAAACGCATATTCGTATACCGTTTCCTGAACACCCACGCCTCAATATTCAATACGGCACAATAACAAATATTGATCTCGAAGAAAAGGCTGTTCATCTCGATGGCGGCGAAGCAATCCCATATGATGATTTAATTATCGGACTTGGGTGCGAAGATAAATATCACAACGTTCCTGGGGCGAAGGAATATACACATAGCCTACAATCAATTGAACAAACACGTAAGACATATGAACAATTAAATAGCTTAGAACCAAATGCAACAGTAGCTGTCGTTGGGGCTGGTTTAAGCGGCGTTGAAGTGGCAAGTGAACTTCGTGAGAGCCGTTCAGATTTAAAAATCTATTTATTTGATCGAAAAGATAGAATTTTATTCCCGTATCCAGAGAAATTAAGTAGATACGTAGAAGAATGGTTTGTAAAACATAAAGTTACCATTATACGAAACTCTAACATTACAAAAGTGGAACCAAACATTGTATACAACCATGATGAACCACTTGAATGTGATGCAATCGTATGGACAGCTGGTATTCAAGCAAATGAAGTTGTTCGAAACCTTCCAGTTGAACAAGATGGTAGCGGACGGGTTGTTTTAACTAAATATCACAATATTCCAAATAACGAGCACGTTTATGTTGTAGGAGATTGTGCAGCACTTCCACACGCACCATCTGCTCAACTTGCTGAAGGTCAAGGAGAACAAATTGTCCAAATATTATTAAAACGTTGGAATAACGAACCACTTCCTGATGAACTTCCTGTTATTAAATTAAAAGGTGTCCTCGGTTCTCTCGGTAAAAAACACGGATTTGGTTTACTAGCAAACCAACCATTAATGGGGCGTGTACCGAGATTATTAAAATCCGGTCTTCTTTGGATGTACAAATATCATAAGGGTTAATACTTTAAGGGCTGTCTACTATGTAGTCAGCCTTTTCACGTCTATTTAGAAAGGAGCAATTTATGTTTATATTAAAAGACATCAAATATAAAGATATTCTACACATTCCTTACTTACAAATTCAACAAGAAAAAATAACTTGTATTATCGGTGAAAGTGGTAGCGGAAAAAGCACATTACTTCGTATGTTAAACGATTTACAATCGCCAACATCTGGCACAATTGAATATAACGGAAAATCTATTTTAGATTATCCTCCCATTCAATTACGCCGTGAAGTTGTCATGCTCGGACAAACTCCGCCTATTTTTGATGGAACAATTAAAGATAATTTATTAATGGGACTTCGATTTTCTGAAAAGCCATTTCCAAATGACGATGCCCTGCGGGACGCATTAACGACTGTTAGTCTAGATAAAAAATTAGAAGATAACGCCTCTTCTTTATCAGGTGGCGAAAAACAAAGACTTGCTTTCGCTCGCATTATACTAATGGATCCGCCCGTCTATTTATTAGATGAACCAACTTCGGCACTAGATGGTGATACAGAACGCCGCGTTATGAAACAATTCACTCTACTAGCAAGAGAAAAGAAAAAAACAGTTATCTTCATTACACACTCACAGCAACTTCCGGAAGAAATTGCAGACGATATTATTGAAATTAGTAAAACAAACGGTGCAACTAGAAAGGAAGTGCTATCAATTGAAGGGCGTTATTGAATTACAAATTTGGCAACTTGCAGCTGCATATATTTTCATCCTTATTTTAATTGGGCTTGTGAAATTAAAAGGAATACCACGTGAGAAACAAATTACAATTGCTACATTACGTATGACGATTCAACTTGTACTAGTCGCCTATGTTCTTACATACATATTTGAAAATAGTAATCCGTTTTATACAATAGCTCTCATTACTTCTATTACTACATTTGCAATTTTTAATATTTATAAACGAATTAATATTCCAATGTCAAAAGAATTAAAACGAGTAGCCGCCCTCTCCATGATTGCTGGATCAATTGGCCCTCTTCTACTATTTATCTTTGTCATTATCGGGCACGATCCTTGGTATGCTCCGCAGTATATCGTTCCTATTGCCGGCATGCTAATCGGTAACGCTATGACAGGTATTTGCCTCGGGGCAAATACCTTTTTAAGCAGTATGAAATCACAAAGAGATCATATCGAAGGTGCACTTATGCTCGGCGCAACACCGAAAGAAGCAGCTGCTCCGCTCATTCGGGATGCTTTCGATTCTGCTATTTTACCAACAATTAATTCTATGGTCGGAATGGGAATTATAAGTCTTCCCGGCATGATGACAGGACAAATTTTATCCGGTGTATCACCATTTACAGCTATTCAATATCAAATTGCGATTATACTTGGCATTTCTGGAAGTACAGCTTTCTCTGTTATTATCTTCTTACAGCTCGGGTATAAAACGTTCTTTAATAAGCGGTGTCAGTTGAAAGAAGTTGAAGTACAATCATAAACTAAGTGTTGCGCGCCGAGGTAAATGAAATTATATCAACGATTCTATTAGAAATATCGATTTACCGACAAAAACTGACAATAAAAAAAGAGGAGGCTACTCGCCTCCTCTTTTTATTTACTTACGCCTTCTTAACGAACTGTGATTTTAACTTCATAGCTCCGAAACCGTCGATTTTGCAATCAATATCGTGATCTCCCTCAACTAGACGGATACTCTTTACTTTCGTACCAATCTTCACAACTGAAGAAGTTCCTTTTACTTTTAAATCTTTAATTACAGTAACAGCATCGCCATCTTGAAGAACGTTTCCGTTCGCATCTTTTACAACTTTTGCACCATCATTATTTTCAGCTTCCGCTTCTTGGCCCCACTCATGGGCACATTCTGGACATACGAAAAGAGCGCCATCCTCATACGTATATTCTGAATTACATTTTGGACAATTTGGTAAAGTAGCCATAAATCTATTTCCTCCGTTCATTATTTATACGTAAAAATCAAATCGGATTTTTACATGTCGATAAATAAAATTTGTATAGCATTTCTTTATACTGCCATAGTCTCACGTTATTGACAAGCCTACCTCAAATTCTCATTTTTTATTGTATTTTACAAAATTTCAATTAGTATGGCGTTTTGTATTCACATTTTTCGTTAATTAACTTATTCGACATGTACTTCTTCCATCCAACTACTTGTCTTAGATTTCACTACTATTAAGTGCTCATTTTCCCATTTTAGTTTGCCTAAAAATCTGGAGTAGACTACTTCATTCCCTACTTCTTCTACGAGTAATTTATTTACCACTCTTAGCCCTTTATCGTTATACACTTCACACATTAGCTGAAATCCTTCCGAACGATGAATTCCTTTTAATATGGCCGTTTTCTTTCGGCTTGGGCTCTTCTTCGGTGTTTTATCCACTAAAAATACAATCTCGTAATTCTCTTTCTCTATTTCCTGAAGCGCTTCATTCACATACTTTTTAATCAATTCTAATGATATTTTTGAATATTTTTCAATAGCTGGTACAACATAGAGGTGAACCAACTCACAAAAATGCTTATATTTCTCCTCAACTGATTCCAGATTTAAAAATTGCATATAATCATAAGGAACGAATATACAAATCTCCCACAAATCTTCACATAATTCATAAGAAATATCTTTATTAGGATTGGCTAGACAGTATATATCAATATTTTCTACAGTTTCTAATCCAAGATCCAATCTACTTAATTCCTTTGAGAAAATCAATTCAAAAATTCTCATTTCATTTAATCGATTATAATGTTTTTTAGGACGTTTCTTAGCCCAATCATAAAAATGGACATCTATCATATTACCTTTTCCTCCTAACATATAAAAAGAAGAACCTTCACAAGATTCTTCCTTTCCAAATAAACGAGTTTCTCTCTAGAAAAACCACATATTTTCTTCAACGTAAATTTGATACTCTTCTGCTTCTTCTTCACTTAACTTTTTATTATTTAAATAAATTTCTTGCCATTCAAAGTAATCATCATTTAAATATACAGCGAATTTAATTTTCACATTTTTCTTTTCTTCATAATCATAACCAGTAAATTCTACTACGTCATAATCTTTTTCTTTTTTAACGTACTTCCAATTTGGTTTGTCTGTGATAGACTCTAAAGCCTCTCCTTCAAGACTTAAGCGAACAACGTTTTTAATATTAGATTCAGTCGGTAAATGTGCTAAACCGAAACTTATCACGCCAAATACCGCAATTACTATTGCTTGTAAACCAATCATAAGCCCGATATGAGCGCCGCCTTTTGATTGTAAATAATACTCTTTCTTATAATCAGGCACATCTTCTGCCTTATGTAAAATACGGATAACATGCTTATAATACAATCGATTCCCTTGCCATCCAGTAAACAGCATCGTCCCCACATATATTATAAAATCTATCCACATTGGTATATCAATAAAAGTAGCTGTAATTAAAGTAGGTACCGCTAATAACGTAAGTATAATAAATAACTGATACATTTTACGATAAGCTAACCAAAAGTGCGGGAAGATAAATGCTACCCAATTCCACGTATTTTCTTTCTCGGGATTGTTCACTTGTCCCCACTTAAAATCGTAATATGCTGTATTCTTTTGAACACCTTTATGTAGTTCTTGCTGGGAGATGGTTTCTTGTAAAACAGTTTCCTTCACGTACATCATCCTTCTCTTATTTCGATATAATTTTATTGTATATGCACAAATCGAAGGAATCTAACAAAAAGTACATATATTTCACAAAAATGAACGGAAATCGAAAATATTCCGACAATTATCGGTTTCATATTTCATTTTACTTTTAAATATATTAAAATACTTATGAATGATGCATTTAATACACTAAGTTAAACATTTTACATATTTTATAATAAAAAATGTTTCACATGAAACTTCCCATATTTCGTATTATTTTTCTATCATTTTCGATTAGGTTCAAATGTGGGCTTCATATGAAAAAACTAGTAGAAAACACAATTTGTTTTCTACTAGTTTTTTATCACAGTTCTACATATTTAGTCCCCTTTTATATCCTCCCTACAACTCCCAAGTAATATTCATTTCTTCAAACGACTCTTTACTCTCTTCCAACCCTTCGCTATCATTTGTTCCAATCATCGCTACCTCCTCTTTAGACAACGTAATTTCCTCGGTTGGATTTTGAATTTTTCTCTCATACACTAATTGTAAAAGATCGATTTGTTCCTCTGTCAGTTCATACTCTTCTTCCAACCTTTCAATTGCTGATTTCGTATCAAGCATTGGGATTTCTAATAAGAATCCACCGTTCTCTTCCATCTCTTCAAATGAATCGATTGAATATGCACCGTTATCATCAATCCAAAATGCTGTCGTAATGAAAAGCACTGTTTCCCCCTCTACCTCTTCTAGTAAGTATTGGAGTGCTTCCTCTTTAGCAATGTCTACTACTTCCGAAGGCGCCCCTTCAAAATAATTTGCCGCATCAATCCACTCGTCAATTCGCTCACTATTCACATCTTGAAGACATACGATTGTGTACTTCGGATGAAAGGTAATTGTACCTCTTCCGCCTTGACTATCTTGCACACTATAGTTAAAATCATCCCACGAACTTTCATGTGAGAAATCAGGAGCATGTGCTACAAAAATTGCATCTGCAATCGATCTTAAAATACATCCTTTCCATAGTTGTTCTTTACTTATATGAAAGTTATATTTACTCATTCTCTTCCCCCGTATATATATGTTTTTTAATATTGTCTTTCGACTTCTCATTTCTTGTAAAGTACTTTTTCATTATATAAAAATAGTAAAAGCACCCTTCATACAAAGGATGCTTTTACTATTCACCTACCACTTCTTCCTGCACTCTTCAATCACACACAGCAAATACCTCTTCGTCATATCAGCCCGCCTCCAAATAGAGAGCTTGCGCTTTCCCTTTGGATTATTTCGCATTCGCTCTACCTCTTTTAATAAAGGCTCCCATTCTTTCGCTGAACGTTCTAATAAGTATTGTAATCCTCTATCTTTTGAAACGATTGTTTTATGATCTAACGTATATAAAATACGTCCCATCGTAACGACAGCTGATTCTACCCATTCTTCTATGAAAAATAAATAAGGACGCTTCGCTTTTTCAAGCCAGTAATGTTCTACGTTATATTTCATTGTATTTACTACATCGTCCCATTTTATTTGAAAGGGAAGGTCTTCTGCTTCTTTCCCGATAACTGTAATGCCTTGGTTTTTCAATGTCCACCATGTTACCGCGTTAATATCCCAATGACCAATATCAGCCTTACCATCTGCACAATACACGTACTCATTGATTTCATGATTGTATTTCCCTAAGTCATCAAGCGGAATATACATACCGTCCATTCTTTTACCTAACGTACTTTTCCTAATTTTTTTATGCAGTTCTATAATTTGCTGTTTTTCAGCTTCATTCACGGAATCACTTATTACCGTAACAAAATCAACATCGCTCGTTTCTATATGAAATGCTCCTAGCGCGATGGATCCGTAAATATATACCCCCACTATTTTTTCATCTAAAAAAATTTCTTTTAATTCTACTATGTACTGCTCCATTAATTGCTTTACTTCTTCTGGTAAAGCATGTTTTATTCCATTCTCCACATCTATCCCTCCATTAAAAAAAGCCTTCGCAAATTCGCAAAGGCTTCCTGTTTTATAAATATTTCTCGATTTCTTCGTAAACATCCTTCAAACGAGGATTTCCTTCTCCAACAATTTCTCCATTCACAAGAACGACTGGATAAAATAAATCTTCCTCCACTACTCGCTCTGCGAATGCTTTTTTATCCTCATCTTCTTGTTCTTCTTGAAAATCAATATAATCAAACTGAAATTTATTTTCTTGTCCTTCATATTTACGACCAATCGCCGCTTGTAACCACTCAAACGTTTCTGTTGAAGATGGCATTCCAACGCAACTCGCACAAATCACTTTCGTCCCATACACTTGCACATTAACCATTTCTTCTCCCCCACTTCTTGCTCTAACAGTATATTCAGATACCTTAGTACATAAGCACATCATTTTACAAACTTATTCCATACCCCTATACTGAAAAAACACGTTGTACACATGATAAAATATTTCGACAATAAAACAAGAACAGAAAAAATAGATTTTCCCCTCTATCTTGATTATAATAAAACTGATGAAAGGAGTCGATAAAAATGGAAAACCCACATATGCAAGAACAAGTACTAGAAGTATTAGATAAATTACGTCCATTCTTACTTCGCGATGGCGGAGACGTTGAATTAGTAGACATTGAAGAAGGTATCGTAAAATTACGCCTTATGGGTGCATGCGGAAGCTGCCCAAGTTCTACAATCACACTAAAAGCTGGTATCGAACGCGCACTACTTGAAGAAGTACCAGGCGTTATTGAAGTAGAACAAGTATTTTAATCTAAAAGCGGAAGCGGCTCGTTCAAAGCTACTTCTAAGAAAAGAGACCATATTTGGTCTCTTTTTTTGTACACAAACAAAACATACTCCCCTACACTATTAACATCATAAAACAAAATTGGAAATCCTTCTCAAAAAATGCGATAATTAATATATAGTGAATCGTTCACACATATAAAGCGAAAAACATAGGGGGACGACGTATGCCAAAAATAGGGAGTACTTTTGTAACAATTCAAGAATTAGAACAGAAAAAAGAATATTTATTAAGTCTTTCACCCGCTATACCGACATGGAATACGAGCTATCAATTTTTATTTAAAGAAATACAACAAGAATTATTAAAAAAGGTAAATGAAAAAATTGAAAGACACCACATTATTTTAACTATATGTACAGATCAAAAAGTAGGAGCATAGCTTCTTATTATATAAAGATGGACACGGGTATCTGTTGTGGTATAAAAAAGAGACCTCAATTGGCCTCTTTTTTATACTTTTAAGATAGCCAATCTAGTTTCCTAATGCCTAACTTATCAACAGGTAAACGAAATGACTCGTAAAAATGATTCATAAATTGCTCAGTGCGCTTCACATCATGTAAAATGATTTCTAAACGGGCTCTATATATGCCTTTTTGTTCTTCGTTTCCTGTTTGATAATATCGTTCAACCGTTTCAAAGTAGTGAAGCGGGAACAGAAGCCTTGCGAATAATAAGCGCCAACCAAATGAAGAGAGCGAATAATTACGTTCATAATCTGTAATGAATTGAACTACCGTTTGCTCCCAATCTTTCTTTTTCTCTATCATCATATAGCGAATACATTCTGCTATATCCCTACTTGGGTGATCATATACCCAATCAAAAGGAAGTTTTAAGCGCTTCGTTTGATGCCATAATAGAGGTGTAAATCGTTCTTGGCAAATTGTTGCTGCGTCAGTTATTTGTGGTGTATCGTCCATTTCTGTATCGACAACATATTGAATTGCATTTTCTGCAACTCCTAAGTAATACGGGAAGGATTCAATAAACAATTGATCGAATACGTCTGAAGGATGGTTCATCACTTGTGATTGCCAAAATTTCTCTAATTGATCGAGCCTTTTTTCCCATAATGCTTTCCATTCACCAATGCGGCTTAATTGCTCAACTTCTTCTGGAAAGAATGCACCACGTTTATGGAAGATAGAAAGCTCGCTTCCTAATGATGTAGCATGTCGCTCTAACATACGCATACCTTTTAATAAGCAGTAATTTTTTTCTTCTATCTCACTTACATGGTAGCCGTGTATAGTCGGAACGAAAGTCGCAACAGTTATATCCCCTTGCTGGTTCATATAATCACTGAGCTTTTTCATCTCTACAAGTACTTCTTCCTCCATTTCTCCAATTGGAACAAGTACATAAATTTTGTTGCGAATCCAAAAGCTTTTATAGGGGCCAAGGGGGATTAATTCTTTAACATGCATGTGATAATGCTCATAAATATGCTGAATCATCGCAGTCGCCACCTATGGTTTTTCTTTATATATATGAGCTTGTGCTCGCCTTTCATTCCTATGCACATGATAAAGCAACGAAACGTATACAAATACTAAAAAGAAAAAAAGGTGATAAACATGAAAGACTCAAATCAACTACAAGAAAGAGCATTACAACTATTACAAGAACGCGGTGTAACAATTGACGATATTGCTGATCTTGTTCATTTTCTTCAAAAGAAATACCATGCAAATTTAGAGATGTCAGAATGTCGCTATAACGTTGAGCGTGTACTATCAAAACGAGAAGTACAAAACGCACTTATTACAGGCATTGAACTTGATGTCCTTGCTGAAAAAGGACTATTAAGTCAACCGTTACAAGATATCGTAAAACGCGATGAAGGACTATATGGAATCGATGAAGTCATCGCACTTTCAATCGTTAACGTATATGGGTCAATTGGCTTCACGAACTTTGGATATATCGATAAATTAAAACCAGGTATTTTAGAATACTTAAATGATAAATCAACTGGAAAGGTGCACACATTCCTTGATGATATCGTTGGTGGAATCGCTGCCGCTGCTTCAAGCCGTTTAGCGCACCGTGCTGAGCATTCAGAGTAACGTGTCTAGGCCGTCAGTTTCATACTGACGGCCTTTCATATTCCATCAGCATAAACTCTCTTCCACGGATCCAAAAAACAGGTCCTACTTGAAATCCAATGTTTTTATATAGCCTAATCGCTCTCTTATTGAATGTCGCTACACTCAGTCGAAACATTTTCGAATTCAATTCCTCAGTAGCAAATGCTATTCCCGCTTGAAAAAATATTTCCCCCATCCCTTTCCCTGTCAAATCCGGCTTCATTCCAAGTCCGATATCTACAACATCTTCTCCCGCATATAAATTGGCATCTCTTCCGCCTGGAACTTGTGCATTTTCTCCAAAACAAAAATAGCCGATAAATTCTCCCTTCTCATCACAACAACCGTAATACGTCCCATCTAGCAACTCTTCTATTACTTCAGCATCTCCTGAAAAGCTATATAAATTGTACGGTTCCTCATACGTCCACATATTTATCTCATTCGCTTCTTCCTCTGTTAATTTATGTATTTCCATTCCTCTCGCTCCTCATCAAATATTCTATATATATTTACTCATTCATTTTTCACATTCACTTTCCCTCTAATTACAATATGCATAATTGCATGCGCACACCCATTTAAAAAATGCTAAAATTTATTTGAATCGCTGTTGTTACACTTCTTGATTAAGAAAGACCGTTAACCGGAAAATTAACGTCTTATCAAATTCAAGCAATTGGCACATGTTGTCATCATGAAAGATACTCGAAAGAGTGTCTTTTTTTCTATACCTGAGAAGGACCTGCTCATTTACAAAATAAATGCATAAATTAATATAACTCTTAAACACATTATTCCCTTTCTATACGTGCGGTGTTCGTTGCGACAGATTCGGATAGTAAAAAGCACTCCAGCCAGAGTGCTTTTTACTTTCAAACAAGGAGGTTACATATATGGATAGTACTCTTGTATTTAACTTTGGAATTGGTATTGTCATCATTTTATTCGTCTTCTTTGTACTTTGTATGAGCGGAGTATAGTAATCTTTTATGCTGATAACTCCTTTAAAGTGTCACTCAATTTAAACTTTCTTAATTGTAATGAAGCAATCATTGCTGCTCCTGCTCCGAGTATAATGCTAGCTAGTGCCAATATTAAAACTTGATTATACGGAATGATAATAACCGTTAACTCTAAGCTTGATAACACAATATAACTAAATACAATTCCACCTAAAACCCCAATACAACCAGCTATCGCTCCAAGTAAAGTGCCCTCTAATAAAACAATCCGTCTCATTTGCTTCGGAATAGCTCCTACCGCACGAATCATACTAATTTCAGCACGTCTTTCATGTAAACTTGCAACAATTGCATTCATTAGTCCTATACCTGAAATAATAAAAACGATTACAACTAATAAGCGAATTAACATCATCATTTGCGATAATAACTGCTCCTGCTCTTTCAATAAATCATAGCTGTTAATAACCTCTACGTTATCTTTATTATTTGTAATTTGTTTTACTTGTTTCTTAATCTCTTCAAATGATTGATTAGAATTTGTCATAATTTGAATCGCTTCATATCCTTGTACATGAAACTTATCTCGGGCCCATTGTTCATTCACAAAAATATCTGATCCTCTTAGCCTTAATCCTTGCTCAATAATCGAAACGACTTTAATCGTTTGTTTTTCTTTCCCTTTCCCTTGTACTTCAATCGTATCATGTAACTGAATCCCTAAATTTTTAGCCGTTTCTTTCGTAACGACTCCTTCACCATCTTGTAATGGCTTATTTAAATTTTCCCCTGAAATCACTTTTGCCTTCGTTACTTTCTGATACGCTACAATATCATTACCTATAACTTCCATTGAGTCATAGTTAAGATTATTTTTTTTCACATGTTCATACCATTCTTGATTAGCTTTTTTAAAGTCATAATTTATAAGTTTTGCTGTGAAATCAGTAGCATTCCCTACACTTGCTTCTACACCGTCAACTTTTTTAATCTTCTCCATCCAACTAAACGGTAGAACCTCAATTCCTTGCGACTCCATCGGTACACGTACTACTAAATCCGCTGGTAAATGCTTTTGTAATCCTTTCTTCGTACCTTCATACATAGAGTTTACATACATTGTTCCAACAAGTGCTAACATAAAACCAAATGCTAATATAGCAACTGAAACAGCAGCCTTATTACGATAACGAATTACATTTCGACTACTAATCGTCGTTTCAATTCGAAATATCATTTGCAAAGGTTTCGCAATAACTGGCGCTATTATACGAATAAATAGCGGAATCGCAAATAACAAACCAACTGCAAATAAAAGTGCTCCAATCGCACTTGGATTAAAACCGACATACTGTTCTAATACGTTACCCGCTAGTCCAATGACAGTACCAATGATTAAAATGCTACAACTAAAAACACTCCATCTTTTTTCTTTTTTCTCATTACTAGGAAGACCTGGCCTGAGTGCTTGAACTGGAGGAATCTTTCTGACCATAAAAGCTGGTATAATCGCTCCTATGACAGACATAATAATACCTAATAAAAACGTAATGAGTAAAATCTCACCTGAAATGGAGAATGACTCTTGCCCTGTGCTCTCGACATTCACCCACTTATTAATGAAAGATGCCGCAATTGTGTGCGTACTCGCTCCAAGAATAATACCTGCCAGGGATCCAATTGCTCCAATGCATAAAGCCTCTAATAAAACGACCAATATGATTTGATTTGGATTACTACCAAGCGCACGCAGTAACGCCCATTGCTTAAATCGACTTCTAACAGATAAGAAAAAGCTTCCCATTATTAAAAGTGCTACAACAAATAAGGCAATACCACCTAAACTAAAAATCAATGGCTTCATCACATTTAGTCGTTCAAACGCCTTATCTACATATGTACGTTGATCTACCTTTATATTTTCAAGCTTCTTATTTACATCAAGAGCAATTGCCCTTTTCACATTTACATCCTGTGCTTTCACTTGAACGAGATTGAATTGATTTTGTAGATTCAGTTCTTTTTGAAGCCAACTAATTGGAAAATAAGAACCATGCCCCATTGCCGCCATTAAAGGTGGATTCAAAATCCCGACAACTTTAACAGTCTTTTCTCCATGCGGCGGAAACGGCAGTTTGATCATATCTCCTACACGTATATTTTCACGGTCTGTATACCCTTTTGTCAGCGCTACTTCAGCACCTTCTTTCGGATATCGTCCTTCTGCAACTTTATAAGAACGCATTTCTGGAGAATCTTGCTCAACCCCCCAATAAGATGGCTTTCCTGATAGCTCTTTATAATTTGGTAAAGGATACGGTATAAGTACTTTTGATATTTTTTCAGCGTTTTCTAAGCCATCTATCCCTTTTAAACTTTCATTATTTAAATACATATCATTTTTTATATATCCAAATTGCAAATTATAATCTCCATAACGACTTACTACTTGTTCCTTCACACTTTGCTCGACTGATTGATTACCTAGTAATAACATAGTCGCTAACATAACACCTAACGCTGCTCCAAGGGCAATCAACATATTTCCTAACCAATTTTGTTTCATTGATTTCACCGCATACTTAATTACCCAGCGCATCACCTTTACCTCCTACTTTAAAGTGATGATTCATAATTTCTTGAATGTGAGTAACTTGCTGCTGAATATTACGGAATTTCCATCCTTTACTCTCTGCATGTTCGTGAATCACTTCACCATCTAGTAAGAAAACAACTTTATCTGCATGGGCTGCTACGAATGGATCGTGCGTTACAATGACAGCTGTTTGTCCTAATTCATCACATGCATTACGAAGGGCCGCGATTATATTTTTGCTATTTTCTGAATCTAATGCCCCTGTTGGTTCATCCGCTAATATAATGGCTGGCTCATTTGCAAAAGCTCTTGCTATCGCAACCCTTTGCTGTTGCCCACCTGATAACTGTGCTGGTAAATGCTTTTCTTTTCCTTTCAATCCAACGAGCTCTAATAAACGATTTGCTGTCACCGTTGCCTTCTTTTGCGAAACATTATCTAATAGTAAAGGCAGACCTACATTTTCCTCCGCATTAAACACTGGAATTAAATTAAACTGTTGAAAAATAAAACCGATTTTATGCCTTCTAAATAAAGCGAGCTCTTTTTCTTTTAATGTTGAAATCTCCGTACCATCAACTCGAATACTACCTACTGATGGAATATCTAATCCACCTAACAACTGAAGTAAGGTCGTTTTACCCGATCCACTTGCCCCCATAATACAAACAAAATCTCCTTTTTGAATTTGAAGATTAATATCTTTTAAGATTTTTACTTTACTATCCCCAATATCAAACGATTTTTCTAACCTTTCAATTTCAATAATATTCATCCCTATATCCCCTTCTCTTTCTATTTACCAATCTATATATTCTATTCGAAATGAAAATTTCCTACTATTTTGTATTTTTTTGTCATATACTAACATTTATATTAACCGGCAGTAAGTGCCCGATTAGTGTGAGCAAATAATCAGTGCGGGATGGACACCCCCCACCGATTAAAATTTCACTTTATTTCTCACGTCAGAAAAATTGACTCTCGTAAAAAAAGTAACCATAATAGTTACACGAATATATAAAAACTATTCACATATCCACAATTAGGAGGAAGAACAATGAAACATGTAATCGTTTATACACACCCGAATACAGAAAGCTTCAATCATGCAATTTTAGAAACTGTAAAAAGTGAATTAGAAGGAAAAGGTCATGAAGTACGCGTTCGTGATTTATACGAATTAAACTTCAATCCAGTATTAGGTGCTTCCGATTTCATCTCATTTTCTCAAGGAAATACACCAGAAGATATTAAAGAAGAACAAGAGCATATCTCTTGGGCTGATAGTATTACATTCATTTACCCAGTTTGGTGGGCTGGTCTTCCTGCTATTTTAAAAGGATACGTTGACCGTGTATTTAGCCACGGCTTCGCTTATGCTTACAGTGAGAATGGTATTGAAAAGTTATTAAGCGGAAAAAAGGGATTGTTATTATCTACGATGGGAAATTCGAAAGAAGTATACACAGCAGGCGGTATGTTTGATGCAATGAAAAAAACAACTGATGCTGGTATTTTTGAATTTACGGGCATTGAAACAATTGAGCATACATTCTATACAAGTGTTCCTTCTGTAGATGACAGTGTACGTAAACAATATCTTGAAGAAGTTAAAGACGTAGTGAATCGTGCGTTTTAATAAAAAAACTCCGGTTATAATGAACTGTACCCTATAAAATGGACAGTTTAATAAAAAAGCCCTGAAAAATCAAGCACTTAAAAGGTGATTCCGATATTCGATCGGAGCCATCTTTTTTAATGTCCACTGATAACGATTATAATTATACTCCTCCATATAATCCTTTATGTTGAGCTCAAGGGATTCAAAGGTTTGACAATCTTTATAATCTAATTCATCTTTCATATGACCAAAAAAGGATTCCATTGGTGCATTGTCTAAACAATTGCCCCTACGGGACATAGATTGTCTGATCCCCATTTCTCTTACACGTTTCTGAAATTCAGGGTGTGTATAATGAATACCTTGGTCTGAATGTAGAAGCGCTTCAGGATGAATGACTTCTCCTAATCTCTCTTTCAAGTTATCTAATGTTTGATAGACGATATCCATTCGTAAAGAGGAAGAGACATGATAGGCTAAAATCTCTCGTGTTGCGCTGTCTTTTACACATGATAAATAAGCCTTCTTTCCTTTTCCATAAAATAAATAGGTAATATCCGTTAACATACTTTTTTCAGGCTCTTCTTGATTGAATTGGCGTTTTAAAAGGTTCGGACATGTTTTATGTTCTTGTGTCGCTTTTGCGATGTGTTTATAAGGATTCGCTCGGCGAATCTTTGTCACAAGGTTATATTTACGCATAATACGGTAAATACGCTTGAGATTCATACAAATTCCTTTTGTCTTTTCCAACACCATTTTGATAGAACGACCACCACATGTTTTCCCTTTTCGATTAAAAATTTCTTGGATCCATTCATAATCTGTTTCATCATTGCGTTCTTTTTCCAGCTGTTTATCTGTCTGATGAAGCCACGCATAGTATCCACTCCGACTTACCCCAGTCAGTGTGCAAAGGTAACGCACCATACGTGGGAATTGGAATCGACGTATGGTTTGTTCAATCAGTGTGTATGTTTCTCGTGGTGTTAACGCTTCTTCTGTAACGCCTGCCTTTCGAGTTCGTCTAACTTTTTTAGGAATGTCAATTCCGCTTCTAAAAACGCAATACGTGCTTCCGCTTTCTTTAATTTTTCATCAGAAGAGAGGGGTTTTTCCGAAGGGCGTCCCGTGCTTCCTTTCCCACGGCGTTCTGTATAAAAGCCTTCCTCACCAAATTGTTCAAAGGTTCTTCGCCAACGTTTCAAGCATTGTTTTGGCTTCTTCTCACCAATCACAGCTAAGTCAAACCCATTCTCTAAAAAGATTTGGCTAGGACCTTTTCCTTGTTGATTTTCTTTTACCGCTCTTACTTTGAAATCTGAACAATAGCTAATCGAACGGTCCGACGCTTTTAATACATTTTTATTTTTTTCTAGCTGTTTCATTTGAATTTCGTTAAAAATAATTTTACTCATTCTCCGTACCTCATTTCTATCGTTGGTTCCATTATAACGAGGTTTTTTGATAAAAATACACAAAAACCCCGAATCATGGGGCTTTTTTTAAGTGTCCATGATTCGGGGTACAGTTCATAACAACCGGAGTTTTTATTTCATTATCAATTTCGGGATATATCTTTGAAGAATGCTTTCTAATTCATTCATATCTTCCTGTCTAATAAGTAAATTTACATTGTCATTCATTTTTTCTCGCCCGCGATATAAAAATATATTTTCTTTTGGATTTTCCCATGTTGATGTTTTATAGCCTTTTAATTCTTCGTATGAATAAAAGTTCAATCCGTCTATTACACCTTTTTCATATATTTGTATACTTTTAATAAGATGGATAGCTATTAAAGTCATAAAACAACTTGCTACAGCATGAATACCTAACTGAACGAGAAACTGTTCAACTGTACCAATATCACCACTTATGTACTGAGCATATATATATATACATTGCCCGATGAAGTACGCTGGTCCAAGTAATGCAATCCAACGTCGCTTCACCCGAGGATATGTTGCAATAAGTTTTCCAGCACTTTTTTTCATATCATTTATTTTATATATCTTCCATAGAACAAAGAACAAAACACATAATGTAAAAATAAACATAATACATGACATCCAGTACACTCTTATTCCCTCCCTTTCATATCATTACATGTAAATTTTACATTTTATATCCCTATAGTACATATGCAATTGTGCATAAAAAAACAGGCAACCGCTCCGGTTACCTGCCTTTCATTACATCTTCTCAATCCACTCCGTCAAGTTATGCACAACTTGCGTCGGTTGTACTTCATATTCTGTTAACTTCTCCACAGTTGTTACTCCAGTGTGGACAATAAGGGTATGCATACCAGCATTTATCCCCGCTAAAATATCTGTATCGTAGTTATCCCCAACCATTAATGCTTCTTCTTTTTCTATGCCAAGCACTTTTAACGCTTGTTCCATAATGATTGATTCTGGTTTTCCAATAAAGATTGGATCCACACCTGTTGATACTGCTACAACTGATGTTAATGAACCGTTACCCGGTAATAATCCGCGCTCGGTCGGAATTGCGATATCCCCATTTGTTGAAATAAACGTTGCACCGTTACGCACAGCAAGACATGCTTTTGCTAACTTTTCATATGTGATATCGCGATCTAAACCAACAACGACGAAATCAGGATTTTCATCCACAATTTCAAATCCTTTTTCCACAAGAGCAGCATGTAAGCCCTCTTCACCAATCATATATACAGTTGCATCTTGTTTACGCTCATAAATAAAGTTCGCTGTAGCCATGCTCGTTGTGAATACTTGCTCCGCTTTCGCTGGAATATCGAAACGAACAAGTTTTTCTGCAACTTGTTCTGGTTTACGAGTTGAGTTATTTGTAACGAATAAATATGGAATACCACGTTCTCCTAATGCTTTTACGAAGTCGCTTGCTTCTTCAATTTGTTCTTCTCCGCGATACATCGTACCGTCTAAGTCAATTAAATAACCTTTATACATCTATTTGTCTCTCCTTCTATGCTAACGTTCTCACCTATCATACCACTCTTATATTAACCCCTTTTTCAAAAGAAAAAAACGCTTTACCCTAAAGCGTCCCATAACGTTCATTTTTTCTCTTTTATTTGATACGAACAATTACAATCGCCCACGCACATGTTCGTTAACGTTTTCACATTTGCACCTGTAAATAACCGCTTGTACATATCTTTTTCATCTTCACACACTTGCGGGAATTTCTCCGCTATTTCCTTTAACGGACAGTTTTGCTTTTCAAGTATGAAAGAGCGCTCCCCATCTCTCTTTATTTGAACCATATAACCATTTTTCTCTTGCATAGCAGCTATTTCCTGTACTTTATACGCTAAATTACTTTGATTACTTATCTTCTTTTGCAACTGCTCTTCCATTCGTTTCGTTCTCGCTTGTAAAACGTAACGAAGCATTTTTTCATCGCCCATTCGAGCTAAATCATCTAGTATTTCAATAGCAAACTGCTTATATTCTTTCGGGAATGTATCTTCTCCCTTTTGACTTAATCCATACAAATATGTTGGTCGTCCAACATGCTGCCTTACCATCTTTGAATAAATTAGCTCATCTTTCTCAAGATTACTTAAATGCCTTCGAATTGCCATTTCCGTAATTTCTAAAGCTTCGGCTAATTCTGCTACAGTATGCTCGCCCTTTACCTTCAACAATTGTACAATCTCTTCTTTCGTCGTACGTGCTTGCCCCATAACTCGCCCTTCTCCCTTTTCTCATATACAATATAAGATCCCCAAAGGAATCCCCGGGGATCTTATAAGCACAATTATTCTGGTACAAATGCAGATACAGGCCCTAATTCCTTTTCTAAATAACTGTGAATATTCGCTGGGTATTTCTCTACCACGGCGATATGTTTTTGAATCGTCTTATATAATTCATCATGATTCATTTGAATATAATCTTGCGTAAGCATTTTTCGAAGAAGAATAATTTCTTTAATATGCGCTCCCTCTTCTCCACTTATAACTCTCTCGTCCATTAAAATATCAATAATATCTTCGTAACTTCCTGGATCGCGCATAATAAATCCATCAATCATCGCATTCCCTACATCTAATATACAATCGATAATAAGATGCGCCATGCGCTCTAATGCGTAAAATTCAAACTCGGTTTCATATGTCTTTTTCTCTTGAAATGTATTTGTTGCTCGTTCTAAACATACTAGCATTTGTTCTATTTTCTTTCTGTCTACGAAGTACATGAATGTCACCTACCTGGAAATTAAAGCATTTACATTTTAATTGTAACGCTTTCTTCTGAAAAAATCGACAATTTTTCGAATTCACCTTTTCCTCGTTATTTGTTATAGTTATATTTGTATGATTTTTGAAATTGGAGGAATGCAACCTTGGAACGTGAACTCGCACTAGAAATTGTCCGTGTAACAGAAGCAGCAGCCTTAGCATCCGCACAGTGGATGGGCCGCGGAAAGAAAAACGAAGCAGATGATGCAGCAACTACAGCTATGCGTGATATGTTCGATTCAGTAAACATGGCAGGTACAGTTGTAATCGGTGAAGGAGAACTTGATGAAGCACCGATGTTGTATATTGGTGAAGAACTAGGAACAGGTAACGGTCCAGAAGTAGATATCGCCGTTGACCCGTTAGAAGGTACAAACATCGTTGCGAAAGGCCTTGCAAATGCAATGGCAGTTATCGCAATCGCAGATAAAGGAAACCTTCTTCATGCTCCGGATATGTACATGGAAAAAATCGCGGTTGGTCCAAAAGCAGCTGGTAAAATTAGCTTAGATGATCCAATTGAAAAAACAATTGATATTGTAGCAGAAGCAAACAATAAAAAAATTCGTGACCTAACGGTTATCATCCAAGAACGTGAACGTCATCAAGATATTATTGACCGTGTTCGTGCAAAAGGTGCACGCGTAAAATTATTTGGTGATGGAGATGTTGGTGCATCAATCGCTACAGCTTTACCTGGAACAGGTATCGACTTATTCGTAGGTGTAGGCGGAGCTCCAGAAGGCGTTATTTCTGCAGCAGCATTAAAATGCCTTGAAGGTGAAATGCAAGCTCGCTTAGTTCCAATGAACGAAGAAGAAGAAGCTCGTTGTCGTGAAATGGGATTAGAAGATCCTCGTCAACTTCTTATGTTAGATGACTTAGTATCTGGTGATGACGCAATCTTCTCAGCAACAGGTGTATCTGCTGGTGAGTTATTAGACGGCGTGAAATTCCTAGGTGGCGATTTAGCTGAAACATATTCTATCGTTATGCGTTACAAAACAAGAACGGTACGATTTATTAAAACACACCACCATTTAGACCATAAACCACACTTAAACTTAGATATTTAATAAAGGAGCCATGTGTATGGAAGAACGTTTCTTTCTGTACGACGATACTGTCGCTACAAAAACTCGTTTCGTTAGCTTTCTGGGGGAAAATGAGCGTCATGATTTAGCGCTTCTATACTCCGATCGTCATTACGGTAAAACGATAGTCCTTGATATGCAGAGCAACAAATTTGCTATCATCGGTCCTGACGATTTAAACGAACCAGGCTACTTAGAGCATGCATTTTCGATGTCTGAAGAAAATGCAGAAGAATTACGCTCATTTTTATTTGAACTTATATAATTTATCTTATACACCAGCTATTTTAGCTGGTGTTTTTTTACAGATTGAATTTTGAATTTTCAATCTTATGTGTTATACTTATGAACAAATCTATTTGGATAGAAAGGACGTTATCTACGTATGCCAACATTTACTTTGTAGTGGATCAGCAATTGGATAGCATTACTCTCAAAAAAGCACCGTGCTTTTTCAAGGGAGTAGTCTGACCATTCCCATTACAAAGGAACGTAACGCATCTGTAGTATGATGTTTACGGAGGTTCCTCTTGGGGGAATCTCCTTTTATTTTTGTCTACTTCTCATGTCTTCATACTACAAGACATCCAAATAGCTGTATTACGTTCCTTTGCCACTAATATAAGAGGTGAAGGAAAATGCAGAAAGTACAACTTTCTTGGAGTTTATATGAAAACGAGTTATCCACAATCGAAAAATATTGTAAGAATTGCAGACGTACTACCCTTTTTACTGATACGAACATTCGCAGGCATAACGCAAATGGAAAAAACATATACCGATTTGCAATTTATAAATGTCCGAAAGATCATACGTGGAACCAAAAGCTTCACATTTATAAATCATTTACTGATCACGTCGAAACTGTCGATATGGCTCAGCAAGAACAAACTGAAACAAGTACTACCATTTCCATTACACAATACAAAGAAAGTGGTATAGCCGAAATAACAATCGTATTAGACATAGTTTTTGGTTCCCACCGAATTGATAAAGTGTTATCCACATATATTTCAGATTGGAGCCGTACCATCATTGTGGATAAAATTAAAAATGGAGCTATCCAACTAAATGGACAACAAATGAAACCAAACAAAACGCTTTCTGAAGGTGATTACATTTCAATTTGTTTGTAAGGAGGACTCCCATGTTAAAGGTGAGAAAAGGTACGATTGATTTATTGAATGACTTAGATGTAATGTATACAGCATGCAAAGAAGCACTCTTACAGAACCAAATTTATCAATGGGATGATTCTTATCCGACGCGAGAACACATTTCCTATCATTTAGAACAAGACGAATTATATTGTCTATTCCAAGACCAAGTACTTGTCGGCGCTGTTGTCTTAAACGAAGCACAGTCTCCAGAATACAAATTGATTGATTGGTCAGAAACAGACGGACGCTTTCTCATCGTCCACTCTTTTGTCGTCCACCCGCTCGCGCAAGGCAAAGGATATAGTAAAGTACTATTATCCTTTTGGGAAAACGAAGCAACACAAAACACCTACACTGGAATACGCCTAGATTGCTTTACAGGTAATCCTGTTTCATTAGGCCTATATGAAAAAAACAATTATATTTGCCGAGGTGCTGTTTATTTCAAAAGTAAACATCCTCCTCATAATTGGTACAACTGCTATGAAAAAATCCTCTTACAATCGTAAGAGGATTTTTTTATTTCTTCACTTTTCGTAATACAAAGTGTGCACAACCGAAGTTACAGTACTCGTATAAATACTCCGATAAAGTACTAATTTTCGTATCATATGTCGAACGTTGATTACTATCATCAAAGAATCCACGCAATCTAAGTTGCTCATAACCCCAGTCTCCAACGATATAATCATATTTATTTAAAATTTCTGCATAGCGCTCTTTAAATGCTTCTTCACTAAAACCGTCACGAAAGTTTTTAATTACTTCGTACTGAACATTATTAACGCTCACCGTAGTATGAATCTCTTGCTTTTGCTCCATTATGAACTTCCTCTCTAAGCATTCTTCTTTTTATCGTATCACAAAGCATAACAACCAACAATTTCAAATACAAAAAATTGAAAATTAGTGCATGCTATGGAGAAGGAGGTGATACATCGTGAAAAAGCAAATTATCCTCTCTCTTCTCACTCTTTCCTTATTTGCAGGCTGCCAATCAACTAATAAAGCCGAAATGGAGCGTGAAGAAGGAAGTCGTGTTCTTGTTTCCAACAAAAACGACATGTATCATACGGAAAACACCAATACAAGACTCACGAGAGTCGGTTATTCTTCTAAACAGAAGCATGAAGTATCTAACAAACAAGTAGGCGCTATTAACCGTGAGAAAGTCGCCGAAATGATTACAAGCATGACAGTCAAACTTCCTGACGTCACCAATGCCGCTACACTCGTTACCGACGACGAAGTGTTCGTTGTATACCGTGCAAACACAACGGATCCGAAACTCGTAACAGATCAAGTATATAAAACAGCTTTGTCCATCGTCCCTCGCTATTATAAAGCATATGTATCAACAAACCAAAAGTTGATTTCTCAAATTCAAGGTCTCCAATCTGGTAGCTTAAACGATAAAGAATATGAACAAAGTCTTGATATGTTAAAACGTGAAATGAGCAAAAATCCTCATTTGAATAATACGGGGGATCAAACTTTAAATAATATGATAAAAAAATAAAAAGGTGGAGAAAACATCCACCTTTTTACTATTTCTTACGATCCGCATAAACCTCCATCGCATCACACATAAACTGCGCTAAACCTTCACCAAACTTATCAATATTTTTCGTAAAGCGCTCATCAGCAACATACATTTGACCGAGTCCCTTAAAGGCCTCTAATGAATATTCACCGAAGTTTTGCAAGTAATCGTACCATACCCCGATTGCTTCTTGCGCCTCTTTAGAATCCGGTGCTCCATTTCGAAGTGTTGCTAGCTTTCTGTAAATATTATTAAACTCCTCCTGTTTCTCTGTAGACATCCCCTTCGCTGTTTTATTCGCTTTATCTACAGCCTCATCTCCCCATCGTTCACGTGCTTCTTCTTCATACGGATTATGACTAAAATCAAATCCTTCAAATTTCTCTTTATTCGTCATCTCAATCTCTCCTTTTGTATGCTGAATTGTTTTATTAATCGTCGCTATCACTTTATCCAATCTAGCCCGCTTTTCAAGAAGCATTTTCTTATGAAGCTGTAATGCCTCTTCACGGTCGAATGAAGGACTCATGATAATCTCCTTAATCTTCTTTAAAGGGAAGCCAAGCTCTTTAAAAAATAAAATTTGCTGCAACGTTTCTAAATTTTCATTGGAATACAGACGATATCCAGACTCTGTCGTCTCGTCTGGGGTTAGCAACCCAATTTCATCGTAATGATGCAGTGTGCGCACACTAATTCCAACTAAATTAGCTACTTCTTTTACCCTCATTGTCATGCATATCTCCCCCTTAATACATACGATAAAGTATGACGCAACGTTAGAGTCAATAAGTAAATTCATTTTATTGCTAAAAGTTTCATCTCGCCTATATTTCATGCATAATAGATATGTACATATATTAGAAAGCGGTGAAAGTATGGTTTCAAATACTGTAATTGCCAGCATCACAATTCAGCTCATTCTCTCGATTTTGATTCCAATTATTGTACTCGTTTATTTCCGCAAGAAATATCATATTAATTGGAAAATAGTTGGGGTTGGTGTCCTTATCTTTATCGGGTTTACCCAAATTCTCGAAACACCATTCCAATTATTCATGCGCGGAAATCCAACAATAGGCCCAATTTTAGAAAACCCATTTATTTTCGCAATATATGGTGGGTTGACTGCTGGTATTTTTGAAGAACTAGGTCGTTTCGTTGCCTTTTACTACTTACTGAAAAAATATCGAGATTATAAGGACGGTCTTGCGTACGGAATTGGACACGGCGGTATTGAATCGATTTTAGTCGGCGGATTCGCTGGGCTTCAAACTCTTACCTTTGCAACATCTATTAACAATGGTAGCTTCGCTCAAATGGTTGAACAATACCCACAACTGAGCCATATCAAGGACTTGTTAATAGAGCAACCTGCCTATTTATACTTACTTGGTAGCCTAGAAAGAATTATGGCATTAGTACTGCAAATTGCCTTCACAATGCTTGTCGTATACGCGGTAAAACAAAAGAAATACATTTTCCTCGCATACGCTATACTATTCCACGCACTTGTAGACTTTTTCGCAGCACTTTACCAAACAAAAATGATTAACATCTTTGTCGCAGAAGGAATTACTCTTCTCTTCGCGATTGGTGGTTTCATTCTTATTCGTAAAATGAAAGAGAAATTAGTGAGTGCTTCAGAGTAAAAATAAACCACCAATTTTGGTGGTTTATTTTTTATGTGGATTTTCGTAACAGTGATAACTTCGGCCACCTCGAAGTTCCTTCTTTGTTTCTGCATCTATAACGATATATTTATGCAACTCATCTACTTCATCTTGAGAAAAGGATCCAAAAAAATAAACTTGGCGATCTGGATGAACAAACGAATCTTGAATCACCACTCTACTTCGACAGCCGACAGCTGTTTTTTGTCGGAAGGTAAATTCTGCATCTTGTACTTCTTTCCATAAAATTTTCTTTCGAACACTATACGCCGCATTTTTGTATTCCTTATAGACCTTCTTATCTAACTGTTCATAAAACACATCCCCACTAACGAATGATTTATTTTGATTGCTCGGATATTCTAATTCTTGATTGGATTGTGCATATGCTGTGGACAATTGTATGAGAAAACAAACACTGAATACAATACATATCATTTTTTTCATAATTGCACCTCAAATTTTGATTTATCCACATTACTTTTCCACAGACTTAGATCACTATGCCCTTTCCAATAAAAAGGAATTTTTTCCACATTTGTCGAAGTATATATCGTCAACTTGAAAGATGGGGATGAAATATGAAGAAAATTATTGTAATCAGGCATTGTTCAGCAACTGGACAAGAGCGCAATGCCGAATTAACAAACATAGGAAGAGACCAATCAAACACCGTTGCTACATTCCTCATAGCCAATCATCTACAAATAGATCATATTATTTCAAGCCCATTTGTCCGAGCTATCGATTCTATTCGGCCATATGCCCTCCAAGCTAATTTATCTATTCAAGAAGATGAACGGTTAGCAGAACGTATATTAAGTACTGTTTCAATGGATGATTGGCTTCAAAAACTAGAATACACTTTTACCAATATAGATATTGCCTTTTCGGGCGGAGAGTCAACAAAACAAGCGATGGATCGCGCCACCTCACTTATTCAGGAAGTTTTAACACTAGAGCATGAAACAACATTACTCGTTACACACGGCAACTTACTCACATTAATTTTAAAGCACTTTGATCATACTATTGGCTTTGACGAATGGAAAAGTTTAACGAATCCTGATATTTATGAAATTACACTTGATGAACAATCTATCATAAAACGATTATGGGAAGCGCCATCCAAGTAATATCCCTTTCCAATACATTCAGTTGACACTGCGAGAAGATATGCTAGGGCTGCAGTAAAACATAGAGAGGGGTATCATTCAATATGTACGAAGACGTACTTTCTTTACTACATAAAACAAATGCTTCTTATGAAAAATTTGAACACGAACCAGTACTTGACTATGAGACTGATCGCATCGTTCGTGAAAGGCTCGGCTTACAAGGTACGCCAAGTAAAAGCCTATTTTTAAAATCAAAAGCCGGGGCGTATTACGTATTCTTTACGTTAGAGGGAACTCGCCTCAACCGAGGAGAGATGAAAGAAATAACAGGAGAGAGCTTATCTCTCTGTTCTCCTGATGAGCTAAGAGAAGAGACTGGTTGCATACCAGGATGTGTAGCTCCTTTCGGTTATTCACAAGATGTAACGATTATTGTGGACAGTTCGATTTATACTTACAAGAAAGTTTTAATCACACCTGGTGTACCTGAATTTACAATTGAATTATCCACAGAAGAATTAAAAAGAATTTTATCAACGTGTCAAAATACTGTTTTAGAGTATAAGAAAAAGGAGAGCTAATATTAGCTCTCCTTTTTCATTATTTCGCTTCTGCTACTTTTTCTTTCGCAGAACGTACTTGCTCGTCCGCATGATAAGAAGAACGTACAAGTGGGCCAGCTTCACAGTGGCTAAATCCTTTGCTAAGTGCAATTTCTTTAAGCTCTGCAAATTCTGCTGGTGGGTAATATTTAAGAACTGGTAAATGCTTCTTAGATGGTTGTAGGTATTGTCCAAGAGTTAAAATATCCACATTGTTTGCACGTAAGTCATCCATTGCTTCAATTAAATCTTCTCTTGTTTCACCTAAGCCCACCATAATGCTCGATTTAGTTGGAATATCAGGCTGCATTTCTTTTGCTCGACGTAAAAACTCTAATGAACGGTCATACTTTGCTCTAGCGCGAACTCGGTTAGATAATCGACGTACTGTTTCAATGTTATGGTTCAAAATATCTGGTTTTGCATCCATTAACATTTTTAAGTTTTCTTCTACCCCAGCCATATCAGATGGTAATACTTCGATAGATGTGAATGGGTTTTTACGACGTACAGCACGTACTGTTTCAGCAAAAACAGCTGCTCCGCCGTCCTTTAAATCATCACGTGCAACCGCTGTTATAACAACGTGCTTTAAGCCCATTTGTACTACAGAATCCGCTACGCGTTCTGGCTCTTGTAAATCAAGCTCAGTTGGCAAGCCTGTTTTAACCGCACAAAAACGACAAGCACGTGTACAAACCGCACCTAAGATCATAAATGTTGCTGTTTTCCTTACAGCCCAGCATTCATGAATATTCGGACATTTCGCCTCTTCACAAACTGTATGAAGATTTTTAGAACGCATCATTTTCTTTAAGCCTGTATAGTTTTCATTCGTGTTTAACTTAATTTTCAACCATTCGGGCTTGCGCTTATACTCTGTTTGTTTTGTCATGGTTATCAACTCCGCACAATATGAAATAGTTTACCGTGTTCGCTTCTTTCAATGTAACATATCTATTCTAACGTATGAAAGCGATTTGCTCAAATGAAGATTCTAAGATTTTTTCCAATCGTTCCCTATAATGAAATACTCCGTATATCCCACACTAAAAAGAGTGATGTTGTGAAAGGAGTCTATTTCATGCTTCGAAAAATTTCTCTTTTGCTTTCGATTTGCTTTCTTCTCCACCAAAACATCGCTTACGGTGAAGATAATCAGCAAAGCATATATGAAAAGCGCATGGCACTATATAAAGAAACTGAGCAATCTTCAAGTATTCCGTGGTATTACTTAGCTGCAATGGATCAATACGAAAGAAACATACGGAGCGTAAGAAAGGATATTCCGAAAAAACCAGATGCCATCATTTCCCTTTATTTCAAACCTGAAATATGGGCTGGACCTGCTAATAGTAATGATACTCTCCCCCATACGATTTCTCTATTTGGCGGAATGGGTTTAGATGGTGACAAAGATGGATTTGCAAATGCAAATAACGATCGTGATCTTCTGTATACAGCAGCAACTATTTTAAAGAAACAAGGAACGTCAGAAGAACGTATTAACATTATGCTTTGGGAATATTATAGACGTGCAAAAACAGTTGAATTAATTACAGAATACGCCCGAATTTATAAACATTATGGACGCATTAATTTAGAAGGAAATGCTTTCCCTCTCCCGATTCGCAGTGACCATAGCTATCGTAGTACTTTTGGTGCTGGTAGAAGTTTTGGCGGCAGGAGGATTCATGAAGGAACCGATATTTTTGCTGGATATGGCGTACCAGTACGATCAACTTGCTATGGCGTTATTGAAACAAAAGGATGGAATCGTCTTGGTGGATGGCGCATTGGTATTCGTGACCTTCATAATAATTACCACTATTACGCTCATTTAGGCGGGTTCTCTAAAGAAATACAGCTCGGACAAATTGTCGAACCAGGAAAAGTAATCGGATTTGTCGGTAGTACTGGTTATGGTCCTCCTGGTACAGCTGGAAAGTTCCCGCCTCACTTACATTTCGGCATGTATAAAGACAATGGCTATACCGAATGGGCTTTCGATCCATACATGCATTTAAGCCTTTGGGAACGAAAAGAACGAGCAAATACAAAACGATAACCGTAGCGAATTGCTACGGTTATTTTTTATCTGGTACAACAACTCCGCCACTTCCGTAATAAGTAGGCACTTCACCTTGAACGATGCGCGTCGCAATCGGAATGTTTTGCTTCACTTTAATTTCTTTCGTGCGTAACGGAATCATAACTTGTAACGTCACTTCCACTTCCATAATAATTTTGATCGCCGTATTATTAATTCCTTGCGGCTCAACTAGCTGTTTAATATCTGTATTCACATGACCAATTGGCGTAAAATTAATCGGAATATCTGGTCCTATATTACCAAGAAGCGCATTATCAGTTATGCGCCCAAAAGGAACTGACATAGATACCCCATTCTCTTCAAAAATACCAAGTGCTTTCGTATCCCCTTTTTCTACTTGTTGTAAATATTTCTCTATGTATGCAGTAGTCGATGTTAATATTTCATTTACTTGTTTCGTATTTAAATCAATTGTAGATACTTTCCCGTTCTTATCCGTTTGTACTTTCATTAATGAATCTACATCAAACCCTTCATTAATTCGGTCTTTTACCGCTTTCGTCATAACTGCTGTTGCCATTTTATGCGTCTCTGTTTCCCCATACTTAATTAACGTTGGCTGAATACTTTTATTCACAATCCATAAACCTTGAACTACCATTACGATAAAAATAATAAACGAAATAAGCAGTATATACCGAAAGGAAATCGGTCCCCTTCGAAACCGCGAATTTTTCGAACGAAATATGCTCATAAGAAAACCCTCCTTCTTATATTATTTCTATGCAAGAAGGAGGGACGATATATGCTTATCTCATTTTTAATAGTGCATCTTTTCCGATTGTGCCTACCGGAATGCCTAAAGCCTCGGCTTCAATCGTTACTGATTCCAGCGGTGCTTCAAGAAGTTGTTCAATCGTTCTTACACCAACCGCACGGCCAGCAATAATTCCTCGATCGCCTAACTTCTCATTTAAAAGACCTACATCTAGAGCACCGCACATAATATATCCTTTATCGCTCATTACAGCTAGCAAATTTGTCTTCGGAAGTTTTACGCTAACAGCAATGAACGTATAGTTATCAATTATAATTGGCTCTACACTAACCATAGTTCACACTCCTCTCTTTCTTATCTTTATGACAAGAGAAAAATGAGTGTTACAAGTTAACTAGCCTATAGTTTGACTGAAGATGTATAAGTTATCAACATGTCTGTTAGTACATCTCTAAGTAATTCTGGCATATAATATTGTTTGTCAGAAAGTGTGGATAGCTCTGGGTATAAGTATCCGAATGTAAACATATCAATCGTTCCTACCGTATATATACGGTCTAATTCCAGCGATTCGCCGTTAATCAATACATCTTCTAGTAAAATTTTATTCCCTGGAATCGTATCTGGAATCACTTCCAACCCATCGTAAATCATTTTCCCCATTACTTTTCCGCGAAATCCGAATCCTTTCACCTCAAGATTCTCCATATTCGGGCGGCGCGCTTTCAAAATAACTTCTCTTAACGTTTTCCCTGGTACTTTTAACAGACATGGATTAATTGGATGTGGACAAATTCGATGAATATCTCCGCGCGTCACAACACCTTCATTTAATCCATCAAGAAGTACACCAGCATTCACCATCCCAACATCCGCATTACACCACTCTTTAAGCGCACTTGCCAACATATGAGAAAACGTCGTCTCCTTAAACCAATCAACCGGCAATGACTCTTTTAAATGAACGACAGGCTCAGCCATTATCTGTTTACTTTCTTCCTTTAGCATTTCAATTGTGGATAACGGCTCGCTATAAGCACCTAACCGTTCTGTCTTAATCGCTCTACCGTCTTTTTTCACCAGTCTCTTCGTCTCTTTATCCACAGTAAGCTGAACATGTCCAACGTAATGTCCCCACTTTTCACAACAGCAAAGCAAAGTATTATCCACAAGAACGCCACGCTCAAATAAATGATGCGTATGTGCCCCTAAAATAACATCTATATCATAATGCTCAGCCATATACTCGTCCATACTTTTTCCAAGATGAGAAAGTACAACCGTAATATGAGCTGTATCCTTAACTTCTTCTAAAATAGATTCTAAATGGATGATTGGATCTTCGATATGCCAATCGAGCATTTCATAAAACTCTGGATAAGCTACCGTTAATCCAATAAAAGCAATCGTAATCCCATCTGTCGTTGTATGTAATTTATAAGGCCGCGCCCACGCCGGACGTACACCTTCTTTTTCAAATAAATTCGCTACGAGCACCTCAAACCCAGCATCATCATATAGACGATTCAAATGCTCTTTCGCCAATGTAATTCCTTCATTATTTCCGATCGTTACATAATCATATAACGCCTCATTTAAAAGCTTCGTATTCCCAAGTCCATTTGTCGCTTCCGAAATACTATGAAAACGATCCACATGATCGCCAATATCCACAGTTAAAACAGTCTCTCCCGCTTCCTGTCTTCTCTTTTTCTCCCCTAGTACAAACCGAGAAATTTGCGGCCAATTTTCAAAATGACTATGTATATCGTTTGTATGATAAAGGTGGATGATCGTTTCTTTATTTATATTCAGAGAAAAAACCTCCTCTCAGTTCCTTACTGCCATTTACGCTACACGTACGCAATAATCCTGTAAATACTTTTCGTCTTTTCTTGCTATTCTACATTGTACTCGCATTATAAGAAAAAGCAAAAGATTGTCCTTTTATTATGGAAAACTTTATTTTACTTTTTCTAGTTTGTGGATTCTTTGCTGGGTTTGTCAGTATCTTAGCCTCACTTACTTCTAATCGGTCGCTTTATGTATAGATGCGGGGTATACAGCCCTCTCTGCTATGTCGTAATTTGTTGATAAGTCGATATTCCTTGTCGAAACGTCGATATATTGGAATAATCGCTGATATATTCCAAGTTGTGGTCGATATATTTGAAAAATCGCTGATATATTTTACCGAACACCCACCTGGGTATCCCTTCCCAACCAGACCAGCTTACCCAACACAAAAAAGCGCCCTGCATGCAGGGCGCTTCCTTCATTCTACATATTAACCAATAGAACCTTCCATCTCAAACTTGATTAGGCGGTTCATTTCAACTGCGTATTCCATTGGAAGTTCGCGAGTGAATGGCTCGATGAAGCCCATTACGATCATTTCTGTAGCTTCTTGCTCAGAAATACCGCGGCTCATTAGGTAGAATAATTGTTCTTCTGATACTTTAGATACTTTCGCTTCGTGCTCAAGTGAAACGTAATCGTTTTTGATTTCGTTATAAGGAATTGTATCAGATGTAGATTGGTTATCCATGATTAACGTGTCACACTCGATGTTAGAACGAGAGTTTTTCGCTTTTGGTCCGAATTGTACGATACCACGGTAAGTTACTTTACCACCATGCTTCGCAATCGATTTAGAAACGATTGTTGAAGATGTGTTTGGTGCTAGGTGAATCATTTTCGCACCAGCATCTTGGTGTTGGCCTTTACCAGCAATCGCGATAGATAATGTTAAACCACGAGCGCCTTCGCCTTTTAAGATAACTGCTGGGTATTTCATCGTTAATTTAGATCCGATGTTACCGTCAATCCATTCCATCGTTGCGTTTTCTTCACAAACCGCACGTTTTGTAACTAGGTTGTATACGTTGTTCGCCCAGTTTTGGATTGTTGTATAACGGCAATATGCATCTTTCTTAATGATGATTTCTACTACCGCACTATGAAGTGAGTTAGTCGTGTAAACAGGTGCTGTACAACCTTCTACGTAGTGTACGTGTGCGCCTTCGTCTACGATGATAAGCGTACGCTCGAATTGTCCCATATTTTCAGAGTTAATACGGAAATACGCTTGAAGTGGTGTATCAACTTTAATACCTTTTGGAACGTAGATGAATGATCCACCAGACCAAACTGCAGAGTTTAATGCAGAGAATTTGTTGTCTGTTGGTGGGATTACTTTTCCGAAATGCTCACGGAAAATATCTTCGTTCTCTTTTAATGCGCTATCTGTATCTTTGAAGACGACTCCTAGATCTTCTAGGTCTTCTTTCATGTTGTGGTATACAACTTCAGATTCGTACTGTGCAGATACACCAGCTAAATATTTTTGCTCAGCTTCAGGAATACCTAATTTATCAAATGTCGCTTTAATTTCCTCAGGTACTTCATCCCAAGACTTCTCAGATTTCTCAGATGGTTTTACGTAGTACGTAATTTCATCGAAATCTAAGTCGTTTAAGTCGCCGCCCCATTGTGGCATTGGCATTTCATAGAACTTATCCAGTGATTTTAAACGGAAGTCTAACATCCACTGTGGTTCTTCTTTCATACGTGAAATCTCTTCAACGATCTCTTTTGTTAAACCGCGTCCAGCACGGAAAATCGAAACGTCTTTATCCTTGAAACCATATTTATAATCGCCGATATCTGGCAGTTGCTTCGCCATGTTGGTGTGTCCCTCCTTATATAACCTCGTTTTTAGGAACCTTTAACATTACTTATCTTCGTTTAAGCCCTTTTCTAACGCTTTCCACGCTAATGTTGCACATTTAATACGTGCCGGGAACTTGCATACGCCTTGTAATGCTTCAATATCTCCTAAATCAATGCTGTCATCATACTCTTTTCCTAGCATCATGTCAGAGAAAATTTTAGAAAGCTTAAGAGCCTCTTCAATTTTCTTTCCTTTTACTGCTTGTGTCATCATTGAAGCTGAAGACATTGAAATTGAACATCCTTCGCCTTCAAACTTCGCTTCTTGTACAATACCCTCTTCTACTTTCATCGTAAGTTGAATACGATCGCCGCAAGTTGGATTGTTCAAGTTAACGGTAACACTATCTTCTAACACGCCATGGTTACGAGGATTTTTGTAATGATCCATAATAACTTGACGATATAACGTATCTAAATTATTAAATGACATTTGTGAAATACTCCTTTGTCTTGATTAGCGATTCAACAAATGTATCAATTTCTTCTTTTGTATTATATAAATAGAAGCTCGCACGTGCTGTAGAAGAAGCTTTCAGCCACTTCATAAGTGGTTGTGCACAGTGATGTCCTGCGCGAACCGCAATGCCTTCTACATCTAATACAGTTGCTACATCGTGAGGATGTACGTCATCAATATTAAATGTAACTAGACCAGCGCGATGCTTTGGACCATAAATTGTAACGCCATCTACTTCTGATAGTCTCTCTAAAGCATATTGCGCTAATTCATGTTCATGCTTTTCAATATTATGAAGACCGATTTCTTCTAGGAAATCAATTGCCGCACCAAGTCCGATTGCATTACCAATAATCGGTGTACCTGCTTCGAACTTCCACGGAAGCTCTTTCCAAGTAGACTCTTGTAAGTCTACGAAATCAATCATTTCACCACCAAATTCAATTGGTTCCATATTGTTTAGCAATTCTTTCTTACCATATAATACGCCGACACCTGTTGGTCCGCACATCTTATGAGCAGATAATGCGTAGAAATCACAGTTTAAATCTTGTACATCCACTTTCATATGAGGTGCACTTTGTGCTCCATCAACGATCATGATTGCACCGTTTTCGTGTGCGATTGCTCCGATTTCTTTTACAGGGTTAATCGTTCCAAGTACGTTTGACACGTGCATAATAGAAACAATTTTTGTATTCGGTGTAACTGTTTGACGAACATCTTCTAAAGAAATTGTACCGTCTAGTTGAAGTGGAAGGTATTTTAAAGTTGCACCAGTTTTCTTCGCAACTTGTTGCCACGGAATGATGTTACTATGGTGCTCCATGTAAGAGATGACGATTTCATCGCCTTCTTTTACATTATCAAGACCATAGCTAGCTGCTACTGTATTTAATGCAGTTGTCGTTCCGCGCGTGAAAATAATCTCTTCCATTGATTTCGCATTAATAAACTTGCGAACTTTCTCACGTGCACCTTCATACGCGTCGGTAGCTTTCGTACCGAGCGTATGAACACCGCGATGCACGTTAGAATTATATTCTTTATAATAACGTTCTAACGTTTCAATGACTTGAATTGGTTTTTGAGAAGTTGCTGCACTATCGAAATAAACAAGTTGTTTGCCGTTCACTTTTTGATCAAGAATTGGAAACTGTTTGCGTATTTCATGAATATTCATTAGCGAACTTTCCTTTCAATTACCTCAACAAGCTGTGCTTTTACTCCTTCAATTGGAAGCTCATTTACTACAGGTGCTAAGAATCCATGGATGACTAAACGTTCTGCTTCGCGTTTTGGAATCCCACGGCTCATCAAGTAGTATAATTGGTATGGATCTACGCGGCCTACTGAAGCTGCGTGACCTGCCATTACATCATCTTCATCGATTAAAAGAATTGGGTTTGCATCACCGCGAGCTTTCTCATCTAACATAAGAACGCGAGAAGATTGTTGTGCATTTGATTTAGATGCACCGTGTTCAATCTTACCAATTCCATTAAAGATAGATGTTGCACTATCTTTTTGTACTCCGTGTTTTAAAATCCAACCTTCAGAGTGTTTACCAAAGTGAACAACTTTAGTTGTAAAGTTTTGTGTTTGGTTACCACGGCCAATTGTTACTGTTTTTGTATCAGCAAATGATCCGTCGCCCATTAAGTTCGTAACGTTCTCTGAGATTGTATTTCCGTCATTCATAAGGCCTAGAGCCCAATCAATACGAGCGTCGCGTCCAACAATGCCGCGGCGGTTAACGTAAGTTGTTACGTCTTTTGCTAATAGATCAACCGCACCGAATTTCACTTGTGCGCCTTGTTCCACGATTACTTCTGCTACGATATTTGCAATACCTTTAGCATTTTCATTTGCAACGTAGTTTTCTACATATGTTGCAGTACTGTTCGCATCAGCTACGAATAATACGTGGTTATATACGTTAGCTTCTTCGCCGTCTACTAAGAATACAGCTTGAAGTGGAGTTTCAAGAACAACGTTTTTCGGAACATATACGAATGCACCGCCGTTGATTAATGCAGCATGAAGTGCAGTTAGACGATGCTCGTCTACTTTCACGCCGTCTTTCATTAAGTACTTTTGTACTAGTTCAGCATGCTCTGTTGCAGCTGTTACGATGTCTGTAAAAATAACACCTTTTTCTTTCGCTTCGTCTGCTAAAGAAACGAACGCAGTTGTACCAGCACGTTGTACTAATACGCTGTTATTTTCATCGATTAAGTTTTTCACTGCTTCTGGAAGCTCTGTTAAAGAACTTACAGGCTCTTGCTTAGCAGCGTCGCCTTTTCCGATAAAGTCCCATTTTTCAATTTTCGTTTTATCAGGCGTTGGCATTGGAAGTTCAATTGCTTGTGCAAGAGCTTGTAAGCGGAACTCAGTCAACCAAGCAGCTTCGTTTACTTCGCTTGCGCGCTGACGGATTGTTTCTTGATCGAAAGGTAATGTACCGATTGTCATGTTTATGCTCCTCTCTTACGCTTCTTGCTCTGCTGTTTCGTCTTCAATACCTAATTCTTTTTTAATCCAGTCATAACCTTCAGCTTCTAGACGTTGTGCAAGCTCAGGGCCACCAGATTTAACGATACGACCGTTCATCATAACGTGAACGAAGTCTGGAGTGATGTAGTTTAATAAACGTTGGTAATGCGTAATCATTAGGCAACCGAAATCTTCGCCGCGCATTTGGTTAATACCTTTAGATACAACTTTTAATGCATCGATATCAAGACCTGAGTCGATTTCATCTAAGATTGCAATTTTTGGCTCGATCATCATTAATTGAAGAATCTCGTTACGTTTTTTCTCACCGCCAGAGAAACCTTCGTTTAAGTAACGTTGTGCCATTTCTGGATCCATTTCTAGGAATTCCATGTTTTTATCTAATGTACGGATAAATTTCATAAGAGAAATTTCTTCGCCTTCTTCACGACGTGCATTAATTGCAGAACGTAAGAAGTCAGCGTTTGTTACTCCGCTAATTTCACTTGGATATTGCATTGCTAAGAATAGACCTGCTTGTGCGCGCTCGTCTACTTCCATTTCTAATACATCTTCACCGTCGATGATGATGCTACCTTCTGTTACTTCATACTTTGGGTGACCCATAATCGCAGAAGATAAAGTTGATTTACCTGTTCCGTTAGGTCCCATAATTGCGTGGATTTCTCCACCTTTTACTTCAAGGTTTACACCTTTTAAAATTTCTTTACCGTCGATTGATACGTGTAAGTCTTTAACCGTTAATGTAGAACCAGCCATCTCAATACCTCCATTAATCCTCTATATACATTTTAAAAATTACTAAAACGTTCATATTCTCATTTTATTCTCATTCTAATCTTATAGCAAATAAAATGATATCGCAAACACTAAGAAAATGTAACAATTTTTTCACAAATGTATATAAGTATTTCCTTTACATCCTCTTATGATACACCTTTCTTCTTATATATATAAAGAAAAAAGGACTGGGTTATTCCCAGCCCTTTCCAGCACCTATTCGTTCACAGGAAGTACAGCACCTTTATATTCTTTGTTAATAAAATCTTGAATTTCTTTTGAATGTAGCACTTCTACTAGCTCTTTAATTTCTTTTTTCTTCTCGTCACCTTTACGAACTGCGATAATATTTGCGTAAGGAGAGTCTGATCCTTCAATTGCGATTGCATCCTTTGTTGGATTTAATTTTGCATCAATTGCGTAGTTTGAATTAATAAATAAAGCATCACCTTCATTGTTTTCGTACAGCTTCGGTGAAAGTCCAGGTTCTACATCTGTTTTAAACTTTAAATTTTCCGGGTTTTCTACAACATCTTTTACTGTCGCTTTAACAACATCTACACCGTCTTTTAATTTAATAACGCCGCCTTTTTGCAACAACGCTAACATACGGCCACGCTCAGCTACGTTATTACTCATAATAACCGTTCCTCCATCTGGAAGATCTTTTAAGCTTTTATATTTCTTAGAATAAATGCCCATTGGCTCTAAATGAATTTTTCCTGCGTTTACAATTTTATATCCTTTTTCTTGAATTTCTTTATCTAAATACGGAATGTGTTGGAAGTAGTTCGCATCAATTTCTTTATCCGCTAACGCTTTATTCGGTAACACATAATCCTGGAATTTTTTAATCTCTAATTTAATACCCTTTTTCTCTAATATCGGCTGTGCCTTCTCTAAAATAACAGCGTGCGGCACGTTAGAAGCTCCGACAACAAGCTTATTTTCCTCTTTCCCCCCGCAAGCAGCTAATGTAAATACAGACAGCGCTGTAACAACTGACAGTATAATCTTTTTCATATGATGTCCCCTTCTCCCCTATAGTTATGTAGTTAGAAAAAAGAGCCGGCATACACCAGCCCTTCTTCAAACGATTATTCTTTTACAGGAACAACTGCCCCTTTATATTCTTTATTAATAAAATCTTCAATTTCTTTAGAATGCAGCACTTCTATAAGAGCTTTAATCTCTTTTTTATCTTTATCACCTTTACGAACAGCTACTACGTTTGCGTATGGAGAATCATTTCCTTCAATTGCAATCGCGTCTTTTTCTGGGTTTAATTTCGCATCAATTGCATAGTTAGAATTAATTAGAACCGCATCGCCTTCTTTATTGTTATACACCTGTGGTAATAAACCAGGCTCGATATCCGTTTTGAACTTTAAGTTTTTCGGATTATCTGCAATATCTTTCGGAGTCGCTTTAACTGGATCTACTCCGTCTTTAATTTTTAAAACTCCTTCTTTTTGTAAAATTGCTAAACCACGTCCATGATCAGCAACAGAATTACTCATAAGAATTGTCGCCCCGTCTGGAAGTTCTTTTAAGCTTTTATATTTTTGAGAGTACACGCCAATTGGTTCTAAATGAATTTTCCCCGCTATTTCAAAATCATATTTTTTATCTTTAATTTCTTTTTCTAAATACGGAATGTGCTGGAAGTAGTTTGCATCTAATTCTTTATCCGCTAACGCTTTATTCGGTAACACGTAGTCCTGGAATTTTTTAATTTCTAACTCAATTCCTTTTTTCTCAAGTAATGGCTTTGCCTTTTCTAAAATAACCGCATGAGGTACGTTAGAAGCACCAACAACTAGTTTCTTTTCATCTTTATCTTTCCCACCACAAGCAGCTAGACCAAAAATTGAAGTTGTAATAAGTGCTGTAAGTAATAATTTTTTCATTTGAAATACCCTCCCGTTTTTCATTATCTTTTATCTATTCGAGTCGTTAAACTATCACCAATCCACTGAATGAAAAATACAACTAGTAATACACAAATTGTCGCAACGATTGTTACATCGTTATTTCCTCGCTGGAACCCTTCTAAATAAGCAAGTGTTCCAAGGCCACCAGCACCAACAACACCTGCCATTGCCGTATAGCCTACTAAAGCAATTGTCGTTACCGTAATACCCGATACTAACGCTGGTAACGATTCTGGAATTAATACTTTCAAAATGATTGTGCTTGTTTTTGCTCCCATTGCTTTTGAAGCCTCAATTACACCTTTATCAATTTCACGAAGTGCGATTTCAACCATTCTCGCGTAAAATGGTGCCGCTCCAATAATTAAAGCTGGCAGCGCTGCACTCGCTCCGAGAATTGTTCCAAGAAGAATCTTTGTGAATGGGATTAATAAAATAATTAAAATGATGAACGGTATAGAACGGAAAATGTTTACGAACGCTCCAATCACCGTATTAATCGCTTTATTTTCCCATAAATTATCTTTCGCTGTCATAAAGAGTAATAGTCCTAAAATAAGTCCTAAAACAAATGTGGCAAGCGCTGCGATTGCCGTCATATATAACGTTTCACCAGTTGCTTCTAACATTTGATTCCAATCAACATTTGCAATTAACTTATCCATGTGCAATCACCTCCAGCTCTACTTGATCTTGATGAATCCCTTCTATTGCTTGCTGGATCGCTGTTTCTTCACCATTTAAATGAACGACTAAACTTCCGTAAGAGCCGTTATTCGTTTGTGCGATATTTCCTTGCAAAATGCTAACTTCTATATCACCGCGCTGCATTAACCTTTGAAGTACCGGTCTTTCTACTGCTTCACCGACAAACTGCAAACGAATTACTTTTCCATCTGGATATTTTTCAATTAAGCTTTCAATCGTTTCATTTGTATCTTCAGAATCAGTTAACTGCTGTACAAATCGTTTCGTAATATCTTGCTGTGGATTACGGAATACGTCAAGTACTGGACCCGTTTCTACGATTTTCCCTTTCTCCATTACAGCAACTCGATTACAAATTTTGCGAATAACGTGCATCTCATGCGTAATCAATACAATTGTTAAGCCGAGACGCTTATTAATATCTAACAATAAATCTAAAATTTGATCCGTCGTTTCCGGATCAAGAGCTGACGTTGCTTCATCACATAAAAGTACTTGTGGATTATTTGCTAACGCTCTTGCAATCCCGACGCGCTGCTTTTGTCCACCACTTAGCTGAGATGGGTACGCGTCTCCTCTTCCCTCTAATCCAACAAGATGAATTAACTCATCGACACGTTTTCTTCTCTCTGCCTTATCGACACCTGCAATTTCAAGTGGGAATGCGATATTTTCACGCACAGTTCGTGACCAAAGTAAGTTGAAATGCTGAAAAATCATTCCGATTTCTTGTCTTGCCTTACGAAGTTCATTTCCAGTAATCGCTGAAATCACACGATTCGCAATTGTAATTTGGCCAGAAGTTGGTTTCTCTAACTGATTAAATAATCTGATTAACGAACTTTTCCCAGCACCACTATATCCGATAACACCAAATATTTCGCCTTTCTCTATTTGTAAGTTGGCGTTATCTACAGCAGTGACATCACCGCTTTTTGCCTTATATATTTTCTTTACATTTTCTAATAAGATCATGATGCTCACCCCTCTTTTGTTTGGACAGACTCCGCATTTTTTTATTTTTGATACGTGTAGTCCATCGTTATAGCTCCTCTTATTATTTGAATATCCTCCGCATTCAAACAACAAAAAACCTTTCCGCTTCTAGAGAAGCAGAAAGGTTTATATGCGTATATAACAACATTATCCCTCTCTCTCATCTCTCAAAGCATTTGCTTTGCAGGAATTGGCACCATTTCAACATAAGTTGACGGTTGCCGGGCTTCACAGGGCACAGTCCCTCCACCTCTCTTAATAAGAGAAATCAGATTAAATTTTCGTCTGATTTAAAATTTATGAAATTGTCTATATTTTATGAATTGAATTGTATCAATATCCACACGCCGTGTCAACAGAAATTTTCGCGAAAAAAGAAACTTCAGAATTTTAAGCCCCGACTGACATCGGTTTACATATATGAAACATCGATTCAACTAATAACATCGTTCGATACGTTCCAGAATATTGTACCCGTCCATCACTCATTAACGTTTGCAACCTCATATTTCCAGTCACTAATTTTTGTACATCCTCTTCCTCTAAACAAACGATTTGTTCCGTTCCTCTCGCCTCTTTCAAAAGTTCTATATAATCTCTTGAAATTTGTAACGAACAGCATTCATCTCCAAAACGAAAATTAACAGTTCTTTCTCCTTGCCTTAAAAGCGGTTCTAAATGATATTGACCATTAGCGTAATTTACAAATGATTGAAGCAAAGAATATAATTTCATCCTAAACCACATCCCTCATATCACTTTCTATTACATACCATTCCCTCTTATTAAAGAGCAATCCTGTTACTTTCGCTCGACAAATACTGTATCTATCACGCATGTCGACATATTTCCCAAGAAATATGTCGAGGCGGCAAAAACTTTGCCGCCTACTTTAATTCCGTATATAAATATTCAACCGAATGAAATGCATATATTTTCTTCATCAGTGTCCCATTTTCAAAAACAAGTAAACACGGTACACTTTCTATCCCATACTCTTTCGCTAAATGCGGAGCATAATTTAAATCTAACATCCCAATTTTCAAATCTTCAATCGTCATCTCGACGACCGTTAACATCTTCTTTGCTAACTGGCATGTTCCACACATTGGTGTATACACATATAACACTGTTTTTTCTTCATTTCCTATTAGGTCTGTAGCTTCGGCACCTGTCCAATCAATCACTTCTATCATTCCTTACCGTAAATATTCTGTATAAACGTCAATGTCAGCTCCCCATAATACATTTGCTAAATGTGAAGAAGGTGCAGTCGCCACCTCGCGATACGAGCGATCAATATAAATATGCTCTGCTTGCGGAAATTCTTTTCGGAATTGTTTCCTTAACTTTTCTCCTGCATCATCAGCATCCACTAGCACATATACGTCTTTATCAAAAAGTTGATCAATGAGCTCATCCATTTTCGACAAACCAATTGTACCATTTGTACAAACAATTTCCACTGGTTCACGAATAATAGATTCAATCTTTCTTCTATCCGATTTACCTTCTACAATAATGACTTTTTCCACATAAATCATATGTCATCACCCGATCACCATATACTATACAACCTTTAACTTAGTATATAGTATATTCGTTATTTTCATGTTGTTTCCTGTTTATTTTTGCAAAAGAAAAGCGCAAGCGGCTCGCTCAGAACAGGAGGGCATTGGAACTCCTGAACTAGAGGCGCCTTTTGCCTCAAGTTAAGGAGTGAAATGATCGACTGTTCTAGCCGCTAGAGCTGGACAATGAAAAAAGTTTTTTCAAAAACGTTCTCCTATATAATAATTAATATATATGTTTTTAAATTCATTATGTACACAACATAAAAAAGGACAGCACAAAGGCTGTCCTTTTTCTTCGACTATAATTAGTCTTGGTTTGTCATTTCTGCATATTTTTCTGCAGTTAATAACTTCTCAACTTGGCTTGCATCAGAAAGTTCAACTTTAACCATCCATGCACCCTCGTATGGAGATTCGTTAACTAGTTCTGGTTGGTCACTTAATTCTTCGTTTACTGCTACAACTTTACCACTTACAGGTGCGTATAATTCAGAAACTGTTTTAACAGATTCTACGCTTCCGAATGGCTCGTCAGCTTGGATTGTTGCACCTACTTCAGGAAGTTCAACGAATACGATATCGCCTAACTCACCTTGTGCAAAATGAGTAATACCGATAACAACCGCATTACCTTCTGTTTTTACCCATTCGTGTTCTTCAGAGTAACGTAAATTATTTGGAATGCTCATGACTGTACCTCCAGTGAATGTATTAATTATGTAAAAATACCTTATTGGTATTTTTTCCACGCACTTTCAAACTGCTCTTCGTTAAAACCAAGTGTTACACTCGTTCCATCTGTTACAATTGGACGTTTAATTAACATGCCATCAGATGCTAAAAGCTCGTACATTTCGTCTTCGCTTGCATCCTTTAACTTATCTTTTAAACCAAGTTCGCGGTAACGCATTCCACTTGTATTAAAGAATTTTTTTAATGGTAATTCACTTTTCTCATGTAAATTACGTAAATCTTCTTTTGACGGTGGATTTTCAACAATATGAATCATCTCATATGCTACATCGTTTGCCTCAAACCATTTCTTTGCTTTTTGACATGTGCCACACTTTGGATATGAATAAAATGTTACTGTCATAAATTCACCTACTTTTTTACTAACCTTTACCTTTATCATATAGAAAACATTTTATTATTTCAAACGATTATTCGCTAAACTTTTACTTATTTCGTGATAATTTTTAATAATCCTGCTAATTTTTCTTATTTTTCCGCCATTTATTAAGAAAAAATAAATATATAATTTTTTTAAAACTTTTTTCTCATTCCATGCCGAACATATATCTTAAACAAACGTTTGATTAATTTCATATTTTTCTACCTCAGCCTTTGGAATACGTAGATTCTTTCATACCGAACATATACCTTAAACAAACGTTTGATTAATTTCATATTTTTCTACATCCACCGTTGAAAAATATGACTTTTCCCATACCGAACATACCTCTTAAACAAACGTTTGATTAATCTCATGTTTTTCTATATCACCGTTGGAAAACATGATTTTCTATACCGAACATATATCTTAAACAAACGTTTATTTAAAAAAATAAGAAGCCCTTTTACAGGCTCCTTCATCATCGACTTAAATAGTCCGAAATGGTTTGAAATACTACTATATACATATTATGAATATTTTGATTGGAAACCGTATCATTATATAACCCTATACCCCAATATTGTCCTTCGGGTCTTCCCATATTCACAAAACCTTGCGTATACATCATTGCCCTATCCCTTGGAGCATTGTCAAAATCTAAATCTTTTTCAGTAAAAATCAAATACGGTCTATCTTGTAAACCAATAAAAAACACCGGCTTCTTTAACGATAAAAATAAGTCTGTATACTGTTCCTTTGATGCTTCTTGAAAATATTCTTTCATGACGAGAAAACCATCAACTTTTTCGGATTTCTCCTGCATCTCTTCTAACTTCACGTTTTCAAACTTTATATTTCTAAATGTATCTTTCGGCTTTTCACCAACAACTCCAATGACGAGCGCTCTCCCGTTATATTCTAATGTATCTCCTTCATTATCCTTGGCACATCCAGTACCCAATAGGCATAACAATATAAAAAATAAGAAATAAAGTGAACGCTTCATATAGCACCCTCCCCCTCTTTTAAGTCAAGTGACAAAAATGTAAGGTGAATTCAAGAAAATGTAAGTGAAATCGATAGCCCAATTGGATTTTCTATATTATAATCAATTGAATTTATTTACATTACTAAAACATAGGAGATTATCATGAAGAAATTTAAACTTTCATCTCTTCTTCCGTTAAGTTATATACTTCTACTCGTACTCGTAAGTCCCCTTTACGATGTATTAAATAAATCTACTGTTCACGCAGTAGATGTCACAACTGTAGTAGATGATTGGATTCCATTTGTGAAAGCATTTATTATTCCTTACTTACTTTGGTTTCCATACTTATACGGTGCACTTATTTATTACTGTTTTGCTGATCGAAAGCAATATTATGTCACTTTAAGTAGTGTAATTCTTGGAAAACTTGCTTGTTTTTCGATTTACTTTTTTTGGCAGACAACTGTGCCACGCCCAACCGTCGTTGGAACAGATGTATTTTCCGAACTAGTCCGCTATATTTATAGTATTGATCAACCAGTAAACTGTTTCCCAAGCATTCATGTCCTTACGACATTTGTAATTATGTTAGCTGCCTTTAAGCGTAGAGAACAGCATGCTTTGGAATATTACATCCTTACTTTCTTCGGTACGCTTATTATTTTATCAACGCTATTTACGAAGCAGCATGCCTTTGTAGACGCCATTTCTGGAATGACGCTCGCAAGCATACTATACTTCGGTGTTCAACTATTATTAGCAAAAGAAACAGTACGCGTTCCAGTAAAACGAAATCATAAAATGTAAAAAAGCAGACTGTGGCTTCAGTCTGCTTTTCCCTATATTAAGGAGATTTTCAAATTAAGATTGCGGTACAGTCATATCACCAGAATGAATACGACCTGCTTTTTTAAGAGCAATGTAAAGTATATAAGAAACCGCTACTGGGATGATGATATAAGTGATTATCATCGCTGGGACAACCTCCCACCCTTGGCTGGAAATTAAATTAATTGGTGCGATAAGAGAGCTTAATCCAAGACCTGCAATTTCTTTTCCTGCTTCCAGTTGGAAAATCAGTGCTGATACTGGGCCCACTATAGCACTGGCGACAACAGTTGGGACGAGAATCATTGGATTTTTAGTAATGTTCGGCAACTGTACTTTTGGAGTACAAAGTGCCTGAGCTAATATGCCACCTAAATTATTCTCTTTCGCTGAAATAACAGAGAATCCGATAAACTGAGCAACACATCCTGCAAGTGCTGCACCTCCCGCAACACCATCTAAGCTAAGTGCTATCGCTAAAGCAGCTGATGAAGCTGGAGAGATAAGTAATAGTCCCCAAACTACAGCAATCACGACAGAAGCGATAAATGGGCTACCAGCTGAACTATCTTTAATGAATGCTCCAACTGTATTTAAAACTGGGCTAATATTTTGAGCTAACCAAATACCGACTAAACCAGAACCTAATATTGCTGCAAATGGAACGAGCATCATATCTAAAGCAGTTTTTCCACTTAATCGTTTACCAATATAAACTGCTAAAGTCGCTGTCAATAATGCACCGATCGGTTCACCTGTTTTAATGATGAGACCAGCTTCAGTAATTGAAATTGAACCAGCTCCAATTGCTCCGGCTACCATCGCCGAGAAAATTACGAGCCCGTTTGCACCGAGCATAAAAGCAATCCCGGCTCCAATTGCTGGTGCCATAAGTGATTTTGCAACAACTCCGATTGTAATAAGTAATGGAATATCAACAATTCTTCCTATATTTTCGATCAGTAAACCAATTCCAAGGGATACGAAAATACCCTGTGCGATTCCGGCAGAAGCTTTAAACACACGAGACATTATATATTCTTTCATTTGTTTCACCTTCTCCTATAATTTAGTAACCAATTGTTTTCATATAATCGCGTAAAACATCGTTTGATTTTGCAAAGCGGCTTTCTTCATCTTCTAATAAGTTCAGTTCTACCACTTCTCTTATACCGTCTCTAGTAATAATTGCTGGTACTCCTGTACAAATATCGTATTCGCCATATTCACCATCTAAAATAGCTGAAACAGCGATAACACGGTGATCATCATTGAAAATTGAGCGCGCAATATAAGCTAAAGAATTTCCAATTCCGTAATAAGTAGTTCCTTTGCGCTTATAAATTTCCCATCCAGCTTTTGCAGTCTTCTCAACAATTTCATCTAAATCTATTTCACCTAAGCGTTCTTTTTGTTCCTCTAAAATTTGCAGAATTGATTTTCCACCAACAGTTACATGAGACCAAGCAACCATTTGAGAATCACCATGTTCTCCTAATGAATACCCATGAATACTACGAGGGTCTACATGTAACATTTCAGATAAAATTGTTCTTAAGCGAGAAGAATCTAGTGATGTACCTGTACCAATCACACGATTTCTAGGTAATCCGGATAGCTTCCACACTTGATATGTAATAATGTCAACTGGGTTCGATGCGAGTAAGAAAATGCCATCAAATCCACTTTCCATTACGCCGCCAACAATGCTTTCCATAATCTTAGCGCTTGCTCCTAAAGTGTCTAAACGACTTTGTCCAGGCTTCGGCGCTGGTCCTGCTGTAATAATGACAATGTCCATATCTTTGCAGTCTTCATAACTTCCTGCATATACTTTTGTTCTTGTATTTGTAAAGTTAATGCAATGTGATAAGTCCATCGCTTCTCCAACTGCACGTTCATGATTTATATCAATTAACAATAGCTCTTCGCAAATCCCTTGGTTTACAATGGAATACGCACAGCTTGATCCAACTAATCCAGTACCGATAATTGCAATTTTTCTTGTATTTCTATTCATAGCAATCTCTCCTAATCGATCATGTAGTCTATTTCTTTCGTTCTTTACACTCCTAATTATAGAGGTTCCCACGATAGAAACCATGGATACTTTGTGAATTATTGAACAAACTTTTGTCCTTTTTGTGAATTGTCATATTCAATTTTCGTCATATTTGTTACAACTGGAAAAATATTTATTATGTATTTATTGACATATACCAAACAAAAAAAACGAGCGAATCCATTCGCTCGTTTCATTCATCGCGCTATTCCGCACTTAATTGACTTTTTAATTGCTGTACAATCATTGGATTAGCAGGCGCTGCCGGCTTATAATAACTTTTTTGCTTTGCATATTCATACATATTACGTTGCCGAGCCTCATCTTGATTACGAATTTGAATTAATGTTTGATGTAACTGTTCATTATCAGACTGAGAAATATAATTTGCATAACTTGTTAAACTTGAATTTAACCCTGCTAAATAATCATTTACCATATCTTTTTCATTCATTTCTCTCTTCCTCCTATCCTAAAAAAGTCATTAACTGCTGTTTCGTATTTCGTGCATCTTGCGCATCCTTTTGTAGCATTTGTTTCAACTCTGGATCTGTACAAGCCTGTGCATACTGGTCCAATTTGTTAATAATCGTCGCATGACCACCAATTAAATGACGTAAATTTTCTACTTCAAGCTCTGTTAAATTTTGCATAGAACATACCCGCCTTTCTTTTTTCATTCGTCATTAGTATTTGGTTTTTTTTGGATTGTATGCATAAAAAAAGTCGCAGTATACAAAGCCTAATTTTCATTTTTTTACACGCGTGTTCAAATATGCAAAATTACATATTTTTAACTTTTATTTTCACATTAAAATATAGGCATATACTATAAAATAATTAACATGAAAATCCCTTTAAAATACTTCTCATTCTTTGCAATTCCACCATTTTTCTTATTCATCATCTCTCGTCTTCTTTTACACCAAATAATAAATTATTAATGAAAGGAGAAATAAACATGAAAAAACATGACTTCCTTACAGAAATCCAGAAAGGCTCTGAACCTAATCCATATCAAGATCCTATCGTATTTATTTTCCTTTGTTTTTCCTTAGCCATATACACATTTTTAAAACCATCAAAATAATATTATCTAGCAAAAAAGAGCCTCTAAATTATTTGAGGCTCTTCCCTGTTAAATTCCGCTTTGCTTCTTCAATCGCCCGTTGCATTTGCCATAATGGATTTTCAATCATCTTCCCGTGACCTGTCGCCAATATAGACGGCTTATACTCCAGCAATTTCTGAGCACTCGTTAATGAAACTTCTGCATCCCACGTACCAAACATAGGAAATGGAAAAAGCCAATTTAATTGCCCTGCTACCGCTATCCCACCTCTCGTTTGAAATGCATCTCCAACAATGAGTGCATCATTTCTCGTGTCTAAAAACGCCATTGATCCCGGTGTATGACCTGGAGCTGCAATCGCTACAAGGGAACCTATTTGATCTCCCTCTTGAAGAAGAATATCTGGAATCGTCTTTATCCTTTTTGACACACTTACTTTTACCTGCGTGTCTGGTTCCCCTATTTGCAGTGACAAATCCCCTTCAAGTAAACTTGCATCTCTTTTAGAAATATAGACCGGAACATTCGGCAATTCTTGTTTTATAGCATCGAGCGCCCCTATATGGTCATCATGCGCATGTGTAATAACGATATTCGTAATCGGTTTTCCTATTTTTCGAGCCGCTTCTAAAATCTTCTTTGCACAAAATGGTAAAGCAGCATCAATTAGAGTTAATCCTGTTTCTTCTTCAACAAAGTAACAGTTAATCGGAAATAGACGCGGTAAAAATGCGATTTGGTGAACTGTTCCTACTCTTATTAACTTCATCTCCTTTACCTCCATTAAAAAAAGCCGTTTACAAATACATATGTAAAACAGCCCTTTTTCATTTAATATTTTCTTTTCAAAACTACGATAGTTAAAGCATAAGAACAAAGTACCCCTGCTAATAAAAATGAATTCGCTAATTTATATTGTTCGCCTGTCAATGAATATAGATTCCCAATTAAAAAGATAACTAAATATAGAAATAAAAATACAAATAACGAAATTTTAGCTGCATTCCCCGTAATATGCTCGCCCCTTTCGTCTTCCCCCTCATTCTTCTGAAAACGTGTTGAATATAAAACACCTATTAGTCCTGCTACTGAGATTATTATCCCTACTACAATACTCATTCCGTTTCCCCCTCTATCTTATATTGAAAAACTTCATGAAACTCCTTACCTAAAATACGTGCAATTTCAAAAGCTAAAATTAAAGATGGATTGTAACGATTCGCTTCAATTGAAGCGATCGTTTGTCTACTTACCCCAGCTTGGTTCGCTAAATCCGTTTGTGACCAGCGTTTTTCTGCTCGGAGTACAACGAGATTATTTTGTAACGTTCCACTCTGTTTCATAACCTCTCCTTATTTTACATTATTTTCTATATTTTAATTGTAATTTATTTTCAACATTATGTAAACTATTTTTAACATCAATAAAAATAAAAAACCAGCAGCCAACAGGCCACTGGTTCCCCATCATCTATTAAACTGTGTAACGCTCATCTTCTAAAATTTTCGCAGCAATTTCACGTTTCTTCGGAATTACGTTAAGTGGTGTGTGGCGAGTTAATTTGCGTAATGATGATAACATCATGCGCAGCATGTCGCCATTTTCAACTGCGATAAGTGTTTCTTTCGCATCTGCTTCGATTTCGTTGAATGCTTCTTGGCAGAATACTTCAGTGTATAATACTTTTTGTTTATTCTTTTCAAGACCAGTTGTTTTAATTGCTTTTTCTGTACGAAGAAGAGCTGATTCCATTGCGTAAAGGTTACTTACGATGTCAGCGATATTCACAAGAATTTCTTGCTCTTTATCTAATGCTTTACCATATTTTTGAGCAGCTAATCCAGCTACCATTAAACCGATTTTCTTCGCGTTCTTTACTAAATGTTTTTGAAGTGCTAATGGCTCATCGCCTACTTCTTCTGGCATCATCATCATTAACTCTTCTTGTAATTTTTGTGCTTTTTGTAGTAATGGTAATTCACCTTTCATCGCTTTACGTAAGAACGTACCTGGTACGATTAGGCGGTTGATTTCGTTCGTTCCTTCGAAAATACGGTTAATACGAGAATCGCGGTACATTCTTTCAATCTCGTACTCTGCCATAAATCCATAACCACCGTGAATTTGAACACCTTCATCTACTGTATAATCTAACACTTCAGAACCGAATACTTTATTTAAAGAGCACTCGATTGCATATTCAGCGATAGAAGCTGCTACTGCTTTACCGTCTTTTACTTCTTCTTCAGATAACGTGCTCATGCGGCTTTCGAATAAACCTACTGTACGATATACAGAGCTTTCAGCTGCATATGTTTTTGCTGCCATATTCGCAAGTTTCTCTTGAATTAATGGGAAACGAGCGATTGGTTGTTTGAATTGTTGACGTTGGTTTGCATATTGTGCTGAAATTTCTACTGCACGTTTCGCAGATCCAACTGTACCAACTCCTAATTTATAACGGCCGATATTTAAAATGTTGAACGCGATAATATGACCTTTACCGATTTCACCAAGTAAGTTTTCTTTCGGTACTAACGCATCTTCTAAAATTAACGTACGAGTTGATGAACATTTAATACCCATTTTCTTCTCTTCAGGGCTTGTAGATACACCAGCGTATTCTTTCTCTACGATAAATGCTGAGAAGTGCTCGCCGTCTATTTTTGCGTATACGATAAATACGTCAGCGAATGCAGAGTTTGTAATCCATTGTTTTTCACCATTTAATACGTAATGTGTACCTTCTGCATTTAAACGTGCAGTTGTTTTCGCACCTAATGCATCAGATCCAGAACCTGGCTCAGTTAATGCATATGCAGCTAATTTTTCACCAGTTGCAAGTAGTGGTAAATATTTTTTCTTTTGCTCTTCGTTACCGAATAATACGATTGGTAAAGATCCGATACCAACGTGAGCACCGTGAGTGATTGCAAAACCACCAGCGCGCGAGAATTTCTCTGCGATTAACGCTGAGCTTACTTTATCAAGACCAATTCCGCCGTACTCTTCTGGTACGTCAGCGCCTAATAAACCAAGTTCACCAGCTTCTTTTAAAAGACGCACAGAACGATCAAACTCGTGTTGCTCTAAATATTCAAGCTCTGGAAGAACTTCATTTACGATAAAGTCCTCTGTCGTTTTTGCAATCATTTTATGCTCAGATGAAAAATCTTCTGGCGTAAACACTTGATCAATCGTAATCTCATCAACTAAAAAGCTACCGCCTTTAACCGCACTTCCTACTGTTTTTTCCATGAAAATTTCCTCCTTCATATTTTCATGAGCCGCTTCTCTCTTTTGAAAGAAGCTAGCTCTCCCATTTATTTTTTATAAACCTTTGTTGCTTCCATTCTTTGCTTAAGCGTCCTCTTGTTTTGAGCGAGCCACCTGCACTTTTTTTCAATCTAGTTCCGGTGGCTAAAACAGTCGGCCGTTTCACCCCTTCCTGTGAGGCAAAAAGCGCCTCTTCGTCAGGGCTTCCAACGCCCTCCTGTTCTGAGCGAGCCACCTGCACTTTTTTTTAATCTAGTTCCAGCGGCTAGAATGTTCGGTGGCTTCACTTCTTCCTGCGAGGCAAAAAGCGCCTCTACATCTGAAGCTCCATCCCCCTCACATTCTGAGCGAGCCGCTTACACTTTTTTTATAATAATTCAAATACTCCCGCTGCTCCCATTCCCCCGCCGATACACATTGTTACGATACCGAATTGTTGGTTGCGGCGTTTCATTTCGTGAATAAGGGATAGTGTTAGTTTTGCTCCTGTACAGCCAAGTGGATGTCCAAGTGCGATTGCACCGCCGTTTACGTTCACTTTTTCTTCATCTAAACCAAGTTCACGAATAACTTGGATAGATTGAGAAGCGAATGCTTCATTTAGTTCGAATAGACCGATATCAGATAGCTCTAAACCAGCTAATTTTAACGCTTTCGGAATTGCAGCAATTGGACCGATACCCATTATTTCTGGTGGTACACCAGCTACTGCAAATGAACGGAATTTCGCAAGTGGCTTCATGCCATCGCTCACTGCTTTTTCACGATCCATTAATAGTACAGATGCTGCTCCATCACTCATTTGTGAAGAGTTACCAGCCGTTACAGAACCACGAACGTTAAATGCTGGACGTAATTTACCTAAAATGTCTAGCGTCGTCTCCGCTCTTACACCCTCGTCTTGTGCGAAAATACGTGTTTCTTCTTGCAGTTTGTTGTTTGCTCCAACAGTGCGTAACATTACATCTACAGCTACTGTTTCATCCGCAAAGTTCCCTTCAGCTAACGCTTTTGCTGCGCGCTGGTGACTTCTTACCGCAAAAGCATCTTGCTCTTCACGAGAAATTCCATATTTCACAGCAACTTGCTCTGCTGTATGTCCCATACCCATATAATATTCTGGAGCAGCTTCTACAAGACGACTATTTGGACGAACAACGTGCCCCATCATTGGAACTAAACTCATTGATTCCGCTCCGCCTGATAATACAGCTTCAGAGTGCCCAAGCATAATGCGCTCTGCTCCGTAAGCGATACTTTGTAAACCTGAAGAACAGTAACGGTTAATTGTAATAGCTGGAACATCGTAAGAAAGTCCTGCTAGCCCGCCGATATTACGAGCCATATTTAAACCTTGTTCTGCTTCTGGCATCGCACAACCGAAAATTAAATCGTCGATTGGCCCTTCATAATTCGCACGCTTTAACGTTTCCTTTACTACTAACGCCCCTAGATCGTCAGGACGAACTGTTTTTAATGAACCCCTCTTTGCTTTTCCAATTGGTGTTCTTGCTCCCGCAACAATGACAGCTTCTCTCATGAACGATATCTCCCCTCGTTATTAGTTACGTAATGGCTTTCCTTTTACAAGCATGTGCTGCATTCTTGCTTGTGATTTCATCTCACTTACTAAGCTAATAAATGCTTCACGTTCTACATCTAATAAATACTGCTCATCAACTTCTGTTCCGTACGGCACTTTTCCGCCCGCAATGACATATGCAAGTTTCTTCGCAATGTGAAGATCATGTTCAGAAATGTAACCTGATAAATGCATTGCTTCTGCACCAAGTACAAGCGTTGCATAGCCTGTTTCACCAACAACTGGTATCTTTTTACGAATCGGCGCTTTATAACCCGTTTCATATAAAGAAAGTGCCTTTTGTTTCGCATCATATAGTAAGTGATCACCATTCACACTAATACCGTCTTTATCGCCTAAGAAATTGTTAGAGACAGCTTCTTGCGCTGATGTAGAAACTTTCGCCATCGCTACGGATTCGAATACTTTATTCGCAACTTTTTGTAAGTCGAATTCTACACCGTTTGCCATTTTGTTTAAGTGTTTAATGTATAGCTCTTTGTTACCGCCTCCGCCAGGGATTAAGCCAACACCTACTTCTACTAAGCCCATATATGTTTCGCTAGAAGCTTGAATGCTCGCTGCTGGTAAGCAAACTTCTGTACCGCCGCCAAGCGTCATACCATATGGAGCTGCTACAACTGGTTTAGAAGAGTACTTAATTTTCGTCATTGCGTCTTGGAAGTTTTTCACAACCCACTCAATTTCAAAGTAGTTATCGTCTTGTGCTTCCATTAAGATCATTGCAAGGTTCGCACCAACGCAGAAGTTCTTCGATTGGTTTCCGATAACAAGACCTTTATAATTTTTCTCTACTTCATCAACAGCGTAGTTAATCATTTGTGTAATATCCATACCGATTGCATTGCTCTTCGAATGGAATTCTAAGCAAAGGATACCATCGCCTAAATCAATTAAGCTCGCTCCGCTGTTTTTCTTTAACACACCGTTTTTCGCTTTTAATTGCTTAAGCGAAATTGCTTTTTTGTTACGTTCGATTAGCTTATATTCACCATTATCGTAATAGTAGCTATCGCCATTATCATGTTTATAGAAAGTAGCAAAACCTTTCTCTACCATTTCTTTCACCCAAGTAGGAACAACTGCGCCGTTTTCTTCCATCTTTTGAACGGACTTTTCAACGCCAATTGCATCCCAAATTTCAAATGGACCTTGCTCCCAGCCGAAGCCCCATTTCATCGCTTGGTCAATTGCAACGATATCGTCAGCAATTTCTTTATGAAGTTTTGCAGAGTATAAAAGAGTTGGTGTGATAATGTTCCATAACAACTCTCCTGCGCGGTCTTTCGCGTATACAAGCGCTTTCAATTTATTCGCTAATCCTTTTTCTTGCTTACTTAACTCTACGGATGCAGCTTTTAATTTTTTGCGCGCTTCGTATTCCATCGTTTCTGGATTTAATTCTAAAATTTCTTTTCCTTGTTTTAAGAAGAAGCCTTGACCCGTTTTACTTCCAAGCCATTTTTTATCAAGCATGTCATGCATGAAGGCTGGTACTTTAAATACATCACGCTCTTCTTCTTGTACATTTTCATATACGTTATTTGCAACGTGTACAAATGTATCTAGACCAACAACATCTAATGTACGGAACGTTGCACTCTTCGGACGACCAATTAATGGACCTGTTACAGAGTCAACTTCTCCAATGCTATAGCCACGCTTAATCATTTCTTGAAGCGTTACAAGCAAGCCATACGTACCGATGCGGTTTCCAATAAAGTTTGGTGTATCTTTTGCGATAACAACGCCTTTTCCAAGAACGTCTTCGCCAAATAGTTTCATGAAGCTTAATACTTGTGGATCAGTTTCTTTCGTCGGTATTACCTCTAGAAGTTTTAAATATCGTGGTGGGTTAAAAAAGTGTGTTCCTAAGAAGTGTTTCTGGAAGTCGTCTGAACGACCTTCTGCCATTTTTTCGACGGAAATGCCTGATGTATTTGAGCTCACAATTGAGCCTGATTTACGAACAGCATCTACTTTTTCAAATAGTTTCTTCTTTATATCTAAGTTTTCAACTACTACTTCAATAATCCAATCTACATCAGCAAGACGCTCAAGATCATCTTCAAAGTTACCTGCTTCAATCAGTGCTAGATTACCTTTCACTGTCAGAGGAGCTGGTTTTTGCTTTACTAATTTTTGCAAAGCCGTGTTACTAAAACGATTTCTCACACTTTTATGTTCTAATGTAAGTCCCTTCGCTTCTTCTTCCTTCGTAAGCGCCGGTGGTACAATATCAAGCAATAATGTCGGAATACCAATATTAGCTAAGTGTGCCGCAATCCCTGAACCCATTACGCCTGAACCTAGAACAGCAGCCTTTTTAATTTGGAACATCCATTTCTCCCCCTATTCTTGAATGAATGCTCATTCAATTTTTCGACATAAGTCGCAATCAATGAGTGAGCCTCTACTAATAAATATATGATACAGTTTGAATTTTCGCAATATATTTATTGATAAAATTTTCTGAAATAAATATATTTCTTTCATTTGGCTATGCTATACATGTGTATTTTCTTTATTAAAATGCACTTTTCCTTTTTTATAATCTGACGAAACTGGAGGAATATATATGGCAAAACTTAAGAAGAACCCTTCAAAAGCTGGAATTAGCGCAGCAAGTGTAACTGGAAATGCAGGTCCGCATAATCACGGTGTTGAAAAAGGGCGTCAAGGTAATAACCAACAATATAAGAAGCATAATATGGGCGAAAAATAACGCTATATTTTTGGGCAGAGAACGTGGCATAATGATTAATGGCTGCTTTTTCTGCCCAATTTATTTGTACATATGGAAAACAAAAGAGGGAACGACGATGAAACGAACAATAATTATGATTGTAATGATTGCCACACTATTTACAGGGATGATTTTCTTCTCTTATGCGCATAGGCAACAAGTTGTAAGAGCAGATCAACCTAACATTACTGGGCAATACGGGATTACAATCGATGCAGACACAGGTGAAACTTTGTATGGAAAACGGGAAGATGAACGCTCTTATCCGGCTAGTATAGCCAAGATGATGACAACTCTTCTCTTACTAGAGAATGTAAAAGAAGATGAAGAAATTACGGTTACAGAGAATGCGATTAAAACAGAAAGTCAAAGTGCAAAGATTAAGCTTCGCGCGGGTGAAAAGTTAAAACGTGATGAGGCATTAAAACTTATGCTTATTATTAGTGCAGACCCAATCGCTGAGTCAATCGCTGAACATATTGCGGGATCAAAAGAAAAGTTTGTGAAAATGATGAATGCTAGAGCGAAGGAACTTGGTACAAAGCATGCGACTTTCAAAAACGCAAGTGGTGCTGATGCACTTGGAAATAAAGTATCACCTTATGACATTGCTATTATTACGAAAGAAGCATTAAAGTATCCAATTGTTTTAGATTATATGAATTCAACACGTACTACTCTACATACTTCAGAGCGCTCTCCAAAAATCGCAAACTATGGACGAGAAGAACTATATGACGATCCATATGCGATTGGAAGTAAAAGCGGTTTATCAGCACTCGGAAAATACACAGTCGTAACAGTTGATGAAAAAGACGGTAAACGCGTCATTAACGTCGTGTTATCTTCTACTCGTACGCAGCTATATTCTGATACGAAGAAAATGGCGAACTACGCATTTCAGCAATTAAAATAACCAAGGAGTATTTTCTCCTTGGTTATTTTTTAATCATACCTTTTAATACGAACGCAACGTTTGCTGGACGTTCTGCTAGACGACGCATGAAATAGCCATACCAGTCGTTTCCATAAGGCACGTAAACACGCATTTTATATCCTTCTTTTACTAGCTCAAGTTGACGCTCTGTACGAATACCAAATAACATTTGGAATTCAAATTGATCCCTTGGAATGTTATGTTCTTCGGCAAGTTTTTTTGTATATTCAATAATCGCTTCGTCATGTGAAGCAATTGCAGTGTAATTTCCATTTAATAAGTGCATTTTAATAATCTTTTTATAATTGTCATCTACATCTTTCTTTTCCGGGAACGCTACTTCTTCAGGTTCTTTATAGGCCCCTTTTACAAGACGTAAATTAGGATTATAAGCGTTTAAATCTTCCATATCCTTTTCTGTACGATATAAGTAAGCTTGAATAACAGTACCAATATTATCGTATTCAGATTTTAATTGTTTAAAGATATCAATTGTTTTCCCGCAGCGCGTATAGTCTTCCATATCAATTGTAATAAACACACCATTTTCTTTTCCAGCTTCTAAAATACGGCGCATATTGTTCATTACGATTTCGTCAGAGATATCTAATCCCATAGAAGTCATCTTTAAAGAAAGCTGCGAATTAAGACCTTCTCTTCCAATTGCACGAATCGCTTCAATCGATTCGCTAGCCATTTCATTTGCTTCCGCTTCGTTATCAACGAATTCACCTAAATAATCGATTGTTACACAAAGACCTTGCTTATTTAATGCTTTAATTGCAGCTGTCGCTAATTCAATCGTTTCCCCTGCGACGAAGCGACCTGCACCAAAGCGTAAACCGTACTTTTTAGCCAGTTTTGTTAGCGCTTTATTTTTAGATAAGAAAAGAAACGAATTTCGCATTAATTGTTCCATGTAATTCACCCCTACGACTATGATTTATCTGTTTTTTACCCCTCTTCGAAATTATATCACTGTTTAAAATTATTTGATACAAATAATTATTTAGATAATTTATAAAATACTATCAAAACATTTAAAACCCTATATTCTCGTTTGTAAATATGAAGAAAATATTTTTCGACATTCAGAAAAAACGGGTTTACTAGGGAAAAAATGAGCATGCCGAAAATATTCGACATGCTCACAAAACCATTTATATTTCATGTAAATTATATGAGGATATTAATAGCAAAAACTTGAGGTAACATTATCTCAAGCCTTCTTACTTCTCATTTCGCTTCTCATCATTCAGCTTTTTAATATTCGTAATTAACTGTACCATCTCTTCTTTTGCATCTGGATACGTCTCATTCCAATGTTTCACTAAAGCTGGCATCGTCTTAGCCATATAAGAATAAAGTGCCCATTTCTGTACCTGCTCTTTACGCTCTTCGTTGCTCTCTCCAAGTAATAGTTCCGTGTATTTCTCTAGCAAGCCATCAAACTGCTCATTAAACTTTTCACTCATCTTATTTTCCTCCTATATGAAAAAAGCAGCGAAAATCGCTGCTTCTTCTTATAATTTTGATCGAACAGAGTTTAATTTCTTCTCCATCGTGCTTACTTTATCACGACGATCATCGATACGAATTGTTGTCGCAACGCGCTGTGCACCTTTCGTATATGGAACTTCATGCATTTGTTGAATGACTTCTAAAATGACAGGAAGATCTCCTTCAATTACTGTATTCATCGGTGTTAATTGATACTTCACGCGATCAGCATTTTTCTCTAGCACCTTTTGTACTTCTGCTACATATTCACTAACACTTGGATTACCTGTTCCTACTGGAATAATCGATACATCAACAATTGCCATAATAATCTTCCTCCTATAACTGCTTCTTATATATCCATTATCTATTTTACCGAAATCCTCATCATTTTACTAATACGTTACTCTTCTACTCTAAACTGCTCAACCACTCTCTCTAAGTCCTGCATATTCTCTGTCAAACTTTCCATCGTATGAGCTACTTTTTCTAAATGATTCACTTGTGACTCAGTTGCTGCATTTACCTCTTCAGAAACAGCCGCGCTCTCTTGACTTGTGCTAGCAATTGTTTGCATAACTTCTGTAATGTCTTCTTGCTCGTGACCTATGTTATTTACCTCTTCTACAATTTTTCCAACTGATGTACTAATTGTGCTTACAACTGACATAATTGTGCGGAATTCAGCCTCTGCCTCTGTCGTAACTTTTTTTTGTACATCCGCAATGTCTTTCAATTTACTTACAACTTCTACAACTCGTTTTACTTCTAACTGCACATCGCTAATCATTATTGCAATCTCACTCGTTGCCTCTTTTGATTGTTCAGCTAATTTTCGAACCTCTTCCGCAACAACAGCAAAGCCCTTACCTTGCTCACCTGCACGTGCTGCTTCAATTGAAGCGTTTAAAGCCAGTAAATTCGTTTGATCCGAAAGACCTTTTATAAGTTCCACCACATTTTGAATCGATCCAACCCTTTGCTCTAACTTACCTGATGCTTCTTCCGTATGAACAACGATAGAAGATGATTGTTCTCTTGTACGAACTAAATTCCGCATCGTATTGAGTCCCTGCTTAGATGCTTCTTCCGCCTTGCCAGTCACTCCCTTTATTTCACCAACGGAACTATTCATTTCTTCCATCGACTGCGCCATATTTTCAAGTTGCGCTGAAACCTCCTCTACACTATTAGCAAGAGTAGACGCGCCTCCGCTCACATCATCCATTGCACCTGAAACTTCTCTACTAGCTGCTACAGTTTCATTCGTTAAATAATGCAGATTGTGAGTCGATTGCTGTACTGTCGATACACTATTTTTAATTTTACTTACCATTTCATTCATTTGCTCAACCATATCATTAAAGTGAGTCGTAAGCGTACCAACCTCATCTTTACTTGTCACCTTCATTTGTAGTGTTAAATCACCTTCCGCTACTTTTTGAACGTGATTTGTTAATAGTTGTAATGGTCTTGCTAATCTTCTTGAGAATATATATGATGCAACTATTCCAATTAATAAACTTATACACGCCGTTAAAATAACCGTATTTCTTGTTTCTATTAGTAAGTTATCAATGGACTCTTTCGGATATACAATCCCGATTTTCCATTTCATCTTATCAAACAATTGACTATAAGCTACTACATCTTTTCCGCCTAATGTCGCCGCCGCAAATTTCGTTTCATCTTTATTTAAGCTTTTAACAAGTGGTTCTTTCGAAACATCTTTTCCTACTTTCTCCGGGTACACAATGGCAATATTTTTATCATTTACAATAAACATTTCTCCGCCATTATTATATTGAATATTATGGAGCAACTTCTGAATCGTTCCTAGCGATACATCCATTGCAACAACCCCTAACACAGAACCATCTTGCCCGACAATGGCTTTTGAAACTTCAATACTTAACTTACCTGTCGCGATTTCATATTGTGGTTGTCCCCAAATAATCGATTTTGTATCTGCTTCGGATGTTTTATACCACGGACGACTTGTTGGATCATATCCTTCAGGTACTTTTCCCCCATCAGCAAGATTTGCACTCAACGTTTTTTTATCTTTCGTCCCTATGTAGACATCTAAAATATCAGGATGATTCTTTTTAAACCTTGAAAATTCCTTTAAAATAAAACTCTCCTCTTCTGGGGTAACCCCATCTTGTAGCATGTTTTGAATATCATCATGACTTCCATAATGACCCATATCTTCTTCAATTCGCTGCATAAATGCAGTTAACTGCTCTGTCACAAGATCCATCGTATTTTCAGAATACTGGTCTAAGGAGTGCGTTTCTTTCTCTTTTTGCAATTGATACACAGCTGTACCTAATATTACAAACATCATAGAAATAAGCACCGAAAATACTACCGCAATTTTTAAACGTAAACTTCTCAACATCTTCCCTCAAGCATCCCCTTCTCGATGAATTTAATTGTATTAATCACTATATTAAGTATAATAGATAAATCAGAAAGCTCAATCCATATAGTTTAAAAAATTGAAATTTATTCTCATTTCAATCAGCTTAGTTATTATCTCGACACTTGTGTAAAAACAAATAGTTCATTATCCTTAACATATAATCTCATTCGTTCGGAGGGAACTATGCTACAAAAATTCGGTTTCTCACAATATGAAAGCCAAGCTTATGAAGTTGTCGTATCAAGCAATGACCCATTAGATGCAACAACTATCGTTAAACATTCAGGTGTTCCAAAAGCAAAAATATACGAAGTGTTAGCACGACTCATTGATAAAGGGATGGTGATGGATTCTGTTTCTGAAAAGAAAAAATTGTATACAGCATTACCACTCAAGCTAGCAATTGAAAAGTTAACGACAGAATTCCAATCTAATATTAAAGAACTTGAAAATAATATTTCTAAAAAGTCATTTACAGATGACCGCGTTTGGAGTTTAAAAATGCAGTCTTCTATTAAAGTACAAAGTAGGCAACTTGTAGAAGATGCGAAAGAATCCATACGCATCTCCGCATGGAATGATACCCTTTTAGAATATCTTCCTTTACTAGAACAAAAAGCAAAACAAGGCGTCCAAGTCGAGTCCCTCATAGTTGGAAAAGTGGAAACAGACTTAGAAAACATGCATTTTTTAATCCCAGCTCAAGAACCTAACGCATTAGAGCGTTACTTACTACTCATCGTTGACGATCGTGAAATTTTATTTGCTGGTGTAGAGCAAGAATCATGGCAAGCGATGAAAACAATGTCACAACCTTTCGTGAAGTTCTTTACGGAGTTCTTCTATCATGACGTTGCACTTGCGAAGATTACAGAGAAGCACCATGATCTCTTTATGGAAGATGAGGAAATTAAGAGTTTGTTGATGAAATTGAGGTATTAATACATTCCTATAGTAATTTCTCACATAAAAAAATCTGTACCAAAAGGAGTTTTACATACTCTTTTGGTACAGGTCTTTTTTATGCTTTCGCTAATTCAATTTTATGTAGTTGGTTTTTCGGATGGTTTTGATTTGTAAATACAGAACGGTCATTTCACGATTTTTTTTGCTCCTTTATCTGCATCAAAAGCTCAATGATTTTCTCATTTTGCTCTACTTGTTTCTCAGAATTTTGATAGATAAAATGAATCCATCTAAATACAAAAATGATAAGAAAGAATGGAAGTACTGTGAATATAAAACCAATAATTGAATAATCCATATGCTATCACCTCGCTATATACTCCCTTCTCCATTTCTCTACTAACCCCTGCAATTTTTTACGCAAAAAAAGAACCTATCAAACGATAGATTCTTCTTTCGTAAGCTGATTCGAGCGTCCTCTCGTAATAGAGAAAATCGCACAAAGCAGCGCCAATATAATAAAAACGCCGCCTACCCAAGCGTTATATATAACAGATGATCTTTCAATAACAACTCCGCCCACTGTTGAACCGAGTGCAATTCCTAAATGAAGTGCAGAGTTATTTAAACCTTGCTGAATACCAGCTGATTCTGGTGCAATTTCAATTAAATAGTTTTGCTGAGCTGGTGAAATCGCCCAGCTCAGCATACTCCAAAGCCCCATCATAATGATGAAGAGCGAGAATGAGAATGTCATCATCGGCAACATAAAGATTGCACATGCAAATACGATAATGATGGAAATAATGCTTTTCTTTGATCCCCATTTATCCGCAAGCCAGCCGCCAAGGCCACCTCCAAGTACCGCTGCAATTCCGAAAATGAAGTAAAACACACTAATCCAATTTGCTTCAACATGCATGACATCTTTTAAAAACGGCGTTAAATATGCGTATAGCGTTAAATGACCTGTTAAAAATAAAAATGATGTTAACTGTGCACTTACAATTTTTTTATCCTTTAACGTAGCGATTTGTTCTCTTATTGATAATACCGATGTCGGTGGTACTTTCGTTAAGAATAATGAAATACAAGCAATCGCCATAACAGTTAATATTGAAATTAATACAAATGGTGCACGCCATCCATATGCATTTCCGAGCACAAGACCGAGCGGTACTCCAAGTACGAGTGATCCACTAATACCCATGAAAATGATTCCAATTGCACGCGCACGAAAATGCGGCTCTACTACACTAGAAGCAAGTGTTACCGATAGTGCAATAATAAGCGATCCACTCGCTGCACAAATTACTCTCGAGAACATTAACATCCCGTAATTCACACTAAATGCCGAAATGATATTTCCAATTAAGAAAATTGATAATGCCACAACATACAATTTCTTTCTTTCAAACTTGCCTGTTAATGCTAATAAAACCGGCCCTGATAGAGCGAATACTACTGAAAATATTGTAATAAGCTGACCAGCTGCACTAATCGACACACCTAAATCATTGGCAACTAAATCAAGCGTTCCTCCTATAATTAGCTCAACCGTTCCGACTACGAAAGCCGCAATAGCTAAAATATATACACGAAAATTCAAGTCTTTCCCCACACTTTCTCTTTTGGTTACTACCATTATAGTAACCAAAAGAGAAAGTGGACGCAAGTACAATTTTTTCACAGCAAAAAAGGCAGGCGTATTATACGCCTGCCCTTCAATCATTAAACTCCAGTTTCTTTCTTCTTATTTAAGTACCAATACACCGGAAGTCCAGTAAATACAATTCCAATTGATAAGAAGCAACTTACCGGATCGTTAATAATCGCACTTCCAAGTACAAATAACGATCCTAAAATCGCAACGATTGGTACAATCGGGAATAACGGTACACTATATGCACGCTCTTTATCCTTGTTACGCTTTCTTAAAATGAAGACACCAATAAACGTCATTACATAGAAAATATAAATAATGAATACGGAAATCTCAGATAGCTTATTCGGATCACTAATAAGCATTAAAATAATTCCTAATATGATTTCAACAGTAATCGCATTCGCTGGTGTTTTAAACTTCTCATGTGCCTTTGCGATAAACTTAGAAAACGGAAGGTGTCCACGCTCTGCCATCGACATCGGAATACGTGGGAACGTTAAAATCTTTCCATTTAAACAGCCGAAAATAGAAATGATAATACCGATACTAATAATTTTCCCGCCATATTCTCCAAGTAACATGCCTGCAGCTGTCGCTGTTGCATTTTCTCCAAGGTCCACAATTTTCGTTGCTGGTAATACATTTAATAACGCTAAGTTAATTAATACGTAAGCAGCTGTTACAATTAAAATACCAACTGTCATTGCCTTCGGTAATAACTTTGTTGGGTTCTTCATTTCTCCGCCAATAGAAGCGAGTAAAATCCAACCATCATAAGCAAATAAAGTTGCTAAAATTGCCATCCCGATACTTTGATTTTCTGATATCGGTACAACTACGTTGAAGATATCACTATTCCCTTTCCAAAATCCTAGCACAACAATTAATATAATTGGAATCATCTTCCCAACTGTCGTAACCGTTTGGACGATGCCCCCATATTTTGTTCCCAAACTATTTATAACGCCTAGGAACACAACTGTTCCAATTGCGATTGGTAAATTCCAGACTTTATCTAAATAGAAAAAATTGATCATTAAAGAACTAAAATACAAACCTAACGTTCCAATAATAGCTGGTCCATAAACAATTGTTTGCATCCAGCCAGATAAATACCCCCAAAAACTTCCGTAAATCTCCTCTAAATACGTATACAACCCACCATTTTTCGGAATTTGCGCTCCAATTTCGGCTACTGTTAAACCACTTGCTAACGTCAACAGACCGCCAATTACCCAAGCAAAAATAGCCATATTAGAACTCCCTGAGTAATCTAATACGCTCCCTGGTTTCATAAACACACCAGACCCAATAATAGTTCCTACTACGATAGAAAGTGCCACTGTTAAACCAATTTTGTTTTTCTCATCATGATGCATGCTGCGTATCCTCCTTCCAATTCTAGTGTGATGCAAAAATGAAATAAAAAAACACTCCTCCCTAAAAAAGGGACGAGTGTTGTATTCGTGGTTCCACCCTTGTTTCAATTAGTAAAGTGACACACTTCACCAATTTCTCAAGTCTAAATAACGGTTTTTGCCGGCAAGCAATTACTAGATATCCGTTCACTGCTGCAGTTCAGAGGTGGTAATCGATTTTCCCGTATTAGGAAGCTCACAGCCAAAGGCCTCCCTCTCTGAGAATCGTAAAAAATTGATCATATCCTCATCATCACTTCTTGATGTCGAATTTTGTAGTTATTGTTCATTATATTGAATTGTTAGAAAAAATCAATATATTTTTTTATATAACATAAGAAATATTTCTCTCCTTATATTATAACAGAAGTTACCATTTTTCTCTAATTTGCTCTCTCGTGAACAACGTGATCTGGTAAATGAAATTATATCGACTTCCCAACAAAAAATGACAACGATAGCAACCTACATAATAAGAGGAAGCTGTTCCAAAGACAGCCTCCTCACATATGTACCTTTCGGTTGCCCACACGAAAGATACGGCATAGTTCAATTATTTATCATCTTTTTTCATGAAAAATTTATGATTTGGAAGATCGACATTTAATTCCGCTAATTGTTTCTTTTCATTTTTTAGAATCGCTTTCGCTTTTTCTTTTGTCGCTTCATCTAATCCCGTAAAGATGTCTTCATGCTTCTCTTTCTCTGGAAGGTTTACGCCTAACTCTTTCAATTTCTCTTTCACTTGCTCACGTGTTAATGCTCCGGATTTTTCTTGCTCTAAAATCGACTTCGCTTTTTCTTTCGTCGCCTCATCTAAGTTTGCAAACATTTCCTTGTGCTTACCTTTCTCTGGAAGTTTCACGCCTAGTTCCGTCAGTTTTTCTTTCACTTGCTCACGAGTTAATGTTCCAGACTTTTCTTGCTCTAAAATCGACTTCGCTTTTTCTTTCGTCGCCTCATCTAAGTTTGCAAACCTTTCCTTGTGCTTACCTTTCTCTGGAAGTTTCACGCCTAGTTCCGTCAGTTTTTCTTTCACTTGCTCACGTGTTAATGTTCCAGACTTCCCTTGCTCTAAAATCGACTTCGCTTTTTCTTTCGCCTGATCATCTAATCCCGCAAACATTTCCTTGCGATTACCCTTCTCTGGGAATTTCACACCTAGTTCCTCTAACTGTTTCTTTGTATCGTCCATAATCGTTTTTACTTTTTGTTTTGTAGCCTCATCTAAATTCTTCTTTGCAGTTCCTTTTGTAACTTGCTCAGCTGCTGGAGTATTAGTTGCCGCAAACGCTGGTATGCAAGCTCCTCCTATAATTCCAAATGATAAAGCACCTGCAATTGCTAAATACCCAACTGTTTTTTTCTTCATAGGAAATTTCCTCCTTCATATTTCTAAAGCATGTACACTTTCGTATACAATGCCTATAGTAATGTTGGTTTCTTAAAATTTCCTTAACGATTTAAATAAAGTGAAACTTTAACTAGTGGGGGGATTTGTCCATCCTCCACTAATTATTAGCCCAAACCAATCGGGACAAAAAAACACCGCTCATCACGAGCGGCGTTTTTCTAAGCATTTTGTAATTGTACTTCTTCACGTTCCATTACTTTTCTTAATACAATTGTTTGTGTCATTGTAAATAAATTACCTGTAATCCAGTACAGCACAAGTCCTGATGGTGCCGCAATACCCATAAACAAAATCATTGCTGGCATCATAATTTGCTGTATTTTCAGCATTTGTACTTGCTCTCCAGGCGTTATATTTGATTGGAACACCTTCATTTGAATAAATGTTGTTAACGCTGCGATAATCGGTAATATATGATATGGATCTGCATGTCCTAGGTTCACCCATAAAAATGAAGATGTACGAATCTCTTCAGTTCGGCTAATCGCATAATACAAAGCAGAGAAAATCGGCATTTGTATAAAGATTGGCCAGCACCCAGCTAACGGATTCCAACCGCCTGATTTCATTAGTTCTGACATTTCTTTTTGATACTGCTTTTGTTTTTCAAGATCTTTACCCACATCACCGTATTTCTGTTTCAGCTTCTGTAATTCAGGTTGCATTTTTTTCATTTTCGCTTGGCTACGATATTGCGAAACAGCTAATGGAATCATCGCTGAACGAACAACAAGCGTAATGATAATGATTGCAATCCCGAAGCTAGCTCCAGGTATATGATGAGCAACAAATTGAATCATAAATGAGATTGGATATACGAAATAATGGTTCCAAATTCCCGTACTATGTGAATCAATTGTACCTGCATTACTGCAGCCAGATAAAACAAAAACAAGTAATAATGATAAACTAATGAGCCTAGCTCGGTATGATTTTAACATGTTCATTCCTCCAATGTTTCGTAATTAATTAGCGAAACATTGGTGTATACGGACCTACCTCGTCACTCTCTCCACTCGATTCTTGTCTGCGGACAGAACGAATCATTCCATATTTATAAAAAATAGAAAATAGCGGTACATTTCTTGTACCCTCTTCACACGTATCAACTAGTTTAAACGCTCTCTGTCTACCGTTCGATGCTTGCTGACGCACAAAGCGAGAAACGTTAGCAAGAAAGAAAACTTCTAATAAACAAAGCGCCGTCGTTACAAACGATATATATAGAATTGCATCCTGCAATAAAAATTCCATCGCTTCACATCCTTAATAAAGTCATTTTAGCACATTCCACAAACATTCTCTATTTCCTTTTGTTCTCAAAAGTTTTTTTGCATATTTTCTCAAAAAATTATGCTAAAAAACTAATGTATTCGCTTTCTTTAGTATATTCACACGTATCTTTGAATAGGTTTAATTTGTTAGAAATTTATAAAATTTTTGTATTATAATAAAACTATTGCCAGTTTTTGAAAAAAGCTTTATTCTCTTCTTGTAATCAAAAATGAATATGGAGATGAAACATACTATGGGTCAACTAGGAGACGCCGATTACGTTCCCGACACCGCCTTTTTATCCTTCCCAGCAGCTAAAACATTTCACTTAGAATTTATGATACAGTTAGTTGTTATTTTTATAGCTTCTATTTTGTATGCAATTTCTATGAATATGTTTTTTATCCCGCATAATATGATTAGCGGTGGGTTCGCTGGTGTAGGGATGATTATCGGTTATTTAATGCACTACAATATCGGAGCACTTATCTTTTTACTAAACATTCCGCTTCTTATTTTAAGTCACTTTTACTTAGGAAAGAAGACAACCTTTTTAACGGCATACTTTGTAGCTGTATCATCTTTAGCGATGAACATTATCCCAGTACACCAAGTCTCAGACGATATTTTACTTTCTTCTGTATTCGGTGGTGTCATCTGCGGTGCTGCCTCAGGAATCATATTCCGATTTGCTTCTTCAACAGGTGGTTTTGATGTTGTTGGATTGATTGTAGCGAAACATCGCGATGTTTCAATTGGAGCAATCATCTTTGGATTCAACTTAATCTTACTTGTTGCAGCAGGATTTATTTTCGGATGGGATATTACACTTTATACGTTAATTAGTCGGTTTGTAGTCAGCAAAGTAATTGATGCCGTGCATACAAAACATATTAAATTAACGATAATGACAATTACAGAAAAAGGTGAGGAAATAAAAAGCTCACTATTACATCACGGCATACGTGGCGTAACAATGGTAGATGCTGTCGGCGGCTATACAAACCATAAGAAAAAAATGATTTACACTGTCGTAACTCGCTACGAGTTGGGCGAAATGAAACGTATTATCCGCCAAGTGGATAATAAAGCATTTATGAACATTACTGAAACAGTTGAAATTGTCGGCCGTTTCAAACGTATATAAAAAAGCGCAAGGAACTACAATTCCTTGCGCTTTTTAATTTTTACACTTATTACAAAATCAGATAATTCTATAATTGTGCCCCTAAATGTGTTATAATGAAAGCAGACTTACAAAAAAGAGTATATAGACTTGGAAGTTTCTCTTATTTTTATAAGCAAAAAGAAACGAGCAGTCGGGTATATTTCAGACACCATACACGTAACGGTTTTCCAAAAGCCGTTCATCTTAGTTATTCTTCACTGATCTTTTTATAAAAAGATACGTACAACTAAAATTCACTTCAATATACTATACCTACCTTTTTGACTTCCAAATCATCTTATTACATAAGGAGATGAACATATGAATCAATATATACGATACACACTAGCTGTCCTATTTGCCATCGTCGGCGGTGCAATCTGTTTCTGGACAAACACTGAGCTTGGAGAGAATATCATTTTTAATGGAATCGAAACCCTTGTAAGCGCTTCAATTTTAGGCGGATACATTTTCTTCCTCTTCAATCCAGAAGAAAATGCTCAAAAAACAATGTTATTAACAATGATCGGAATCGTTGGCGGATGTATTTCCTACTCAATGACAAACTATACATTACCACTTCAATTAAGCTCAGCTTTCTTCCACGGTCTATGGACTTGGTTTATCGCATTCTGCCTAGCAGACGTATTCAACCTACTACAAGACCACGAAGAAGAAAATGGTCAACAAATTGAAAGCAATTCTTAAGCTGGAAGATACTCTTCCAGCTTTTTTGTTTGTTATTCTTTCCTGTTCATACCCCATCACCAAAATAAAAAGAAGTTACCTCCACGGCAACTTCTTTTCCATATACCCCACTTAGTATTCACTAAAATATATCAACGATTTTTAAAATATATCGATCGTTTCTCCACTTATATCAGCGATTTTTTCATTATATCGACGGTTCGACACAGAATATCGACTTACCGACATCCTTCGACACTCAAAACGCACAACATACCTATCCCCCAAGCAACTTACTGCCGAACTCTACGATTAAAAAGATAATTAATAGGATCGCGAGTATTTTTAATGCTACATACGCCACTTTAAAAACAGCATAAATGAGCAGGACTATCAAAATAATCGATAAAATTTCCATATGTATCTCCTCCTATCTCTTTTATTCTACCTGTACTTCGTTTTTTATGAAATCGAATAAGATGACATAGAAAAAAGAGGATACCTCACCCGTCGTAAGATACCCTCTCCTGTAGCTGCTCAAACCATTCTCTCTCTAATTGTAAATATCCTATCTCACTCTTCTCGGCGCTCTTTAATTCTTTATCAGCTTTCTTCATATAAGTGCGGGCATCTTCTAGATCTCCCTCTAAATATTTAACAATTCCATGTGTACGGTAATACCCATGTAAATCCACTTTTGTAATTGCCTTTACATGTGCCTTTGCTTCTTGCAAAGAAAGACTTTCCTTCTGATAAAGAACTTTATATAAGAGATACCAACTATGAAAACTACTAACGAAGAATTTATTTTCCTTCGTTACCGGTAGTTGAACAATTTGTTCTATATATGGTATTGCTCTTGCCATTCTCTTTTGATCCGATCTAGCAAGGAAGACGAGCATCAGTCCGCTCATGCTCTCTCTTATTCCTTTATTCTCTTTTAATTTTTCCTCACTAAGTTCTATTAACCTCTCATCCCAATCTTTCGGTCTTTTGTAACTTAATAATTCACTCGATACTTGAATGGTGTATAAATGCTCTCTAGCCCTTTCATCATCTTTAATTAAAATGAGAAATTGCATGCCATCACTTAATAGCGTTCCCCTTATTGGAATTGCTGTGACGACAAAGATTGCAAGATGTAACACAGAAAAGTATAAAAGCATGTGGTAATAACTCACCATATATATGTAACCTGATACAATACCAAATACTAAACTCGTTAATGGTCCGCTTAAAGTCATCCAGGCCCATTTTTTTGAGAGGTTCGGTGCGTGCGTGGAAGGCGGCACTAACATTGCAACGCCACCAACATACATCCATATTTTATTTTCTCGAATTCGTATTTTCCCCTTTTCTTTTTGAACAGTAATAGGTCCTACTGTCATAAACTTAAATTTCAAACCACCCATCAAACCGAATATTACATGCCCTAATTCATGAATAATTAACACTAGCAATGCAATCCCGAAAAAGGCCCATATTTCTATAATTTGCTGGACCTTTTCTATTCGAATAAATCCGTATAAAGCGGAGCAAACGAAAGCAACGAACATTGAAAAAGCAGGTCTTCTTAAAACGTCCACCGTTTTTCTCCCCTTAATAAATCATTTTTTTATGCATTTCGTACATATATGTTCCAACATGTAATACCCAAACGAACGAAATCATAATGACCATAAAGAAGTCTTTTCCATCTAAAATTGCATACGCAATCGCCGCCAACCACGCACAAGCAAGTGTCATATTTGTATATTGATATGCCTTATATCCCGCTTCATGAACAATTTGCTTTTGCCCTTCATCTGCATTCTTTGCCCACATTTCCATTGACTGAGAATACGTAACACTCTGTTCTGGATATAGAGCGTTATACCTTTTCCTCATTACAGATCCTAACCAAGTTATAGCAATAAAGCACACTGTAGATACCACAATACTTACACTAACAAAGAGCAAGTTCCCCTCACTTGTATACGTTCTATAAAAAGCGATAACTGAGCAAACAAACCATGATGGAATAATAATTTCCATTACTCGAAAATAAATAAGCGCTATCCCTAATCTTCGTCCCTTAACATTTTCTTCTTCATCTTTCGTTTGTGCGAGCGCTCTTGTACGCTTCCAAATATAATACATAACCGCTATGCCAAATACACTTATCATAACAACGCTAATAACAGGAGATATTTTGCTAGTACCCGCTGTTGCAATATCCCCTACTACATACCCTATAAACCCACCAAAAATTGCTCCTACTAACAACTTCAATATAGCCGTCATTTTCCCATTCCCCTTACTCCCCATCTCCATCTTCCCCCTCCACTAACGCAAATATTTCCTCCACCGGTACATTGAAAATGTGTGCGATTTTTAACGACAATACAATAGATGGTGCATAATCCCCGCGTTCAATTAAACTAATGGTTTGCCGTGATGAGCCAATCGCTTTCCCTAAATCCCCTTGTGATAAACGATGCTTTGCTCGCAATTCCCTCACTCGATTTTGAAGCTTCATATCTTCCCTCTTTTTCATTTATTTAATTAAAATTGTAAATAATATCCTTTCTTTTGTCAATTATTATTGTCATTTTGACCTATATACATGTCAAAAATAAATCTATATTCTCCTAGATATATAACTTAGATAATAAATTTTAATAATCACATACGGAAAAAAATAGGAACGTATTATATACCAGCCACCGGTTACGGTATTGATGGAAAGATAAAAGCAAACTGGAAAATACAATAAAAAAGGCAGTGCTTTTGCACTGCCTCCCTTAAATCTGACATAGAATGGATTCCATATTAACTTGCGTTTTGTAAAAATACTCGTTTTAGTTGTTTGCGGAAACGAATGCCTAACGTAATTGCTACAATGACAATAGCTCCGAAAATGATTTTACCGATATGATCTCCCAGTAATCCGAAAATATCATGTAAGTTACCACCTAACCAGTAGCCACCAATTAAGAAGAATGATACCCAGAATAAAGCACCTGAATAAATTGTAATCGCAAAGCGGCGAAACGGTAAGTTAATGATACCTGCAAAGTATCCTGTAAAATGACGTACACCAGGAATGAAGAAACCGATAAAGATTAGAAAATAGCCATACTTATCGAACCACATTCTCGTTAAATCAATTTTTTTTTGTGTTAAAAATACGTACTTCCCGTATTTTTGAACAAAAGGCATACCAAGCTTATTTCCTAAAAAGTATTGGATTGTCATTCCTACACTTGTCCCAATAAAGGATAGGATAATTAAAATAGGTAAACTTAGGTCACCCTTCTGTGCTAAAAACCCCGCATATGCTAATGTTGGCTCTCCCGGAAACGGAAGTGCAATATATTCTAACAGCAAGCCTACAAGTACTACATAATACCCGTATTGCTGAAATAATTCATGAACCCATTCCATGTCATCTCCCCTTTCATTCACGTACAACTTGTTACTATTATTGTATAAAAAAATTGTCGAAATAACTATCACAATAGCTTACATTTTTATTACATTTTTGTAAGGCTCCTGCTAAAGTTTTCTGTTCTTTATTTAATTATATAAATTATCGTTTTAAAACGGGATGACACCTACCTATTACAATGGTGAGAGACGTTAATATACAAATTTTATCCAGTTTTTAGCACTCGGAAATCGCCTCATTTTGTTCTCTATAAAAAACCATAACAAACTCATACTAACTTCATATTAGCTTCATATATGTATTGTAAGATTATATCGGAATTTGTTGAAAACTTTTACTACTATATTACCTAAACATTAAATTGAATAAATATAAATCGCTTTCTGAAAATGAAAAAAGGGAGAATAAGAATGGAAGCTTATAAAATGCACGATTTTATTAATACCAATATTGAATCTCATCCAAATGAAACGATTTTTAATTTACACATATGTGAAACAAATGAATTTGACGTAAGTTTAACAAAATCCACAACGCTATCTTTTGTCGTTTCTAAAAAGAATATTAAAATTGTCACGAAAAAATGGACTAATTCTCATCAAGAAAGCATGATTGGAAAAAGTTATATCATTCCAACGAAAGCGTTTCATTATTTCTTACCAATCATTTCTGAAACAGAAGATGAAATGAACATTCAAGTACAGAGCTTCGGACTACACGGTGAGCTTTTACTAAATGAAAGATTGCTCATTGATAAAAACAACAAACATAATACAAAAATCACTACTTTTTTTGAATCACTAAATGAAAACGTACATCAAGCATTACGAGGATTACAAATTCATTGCATGTAATACTACTAAAATAGTAAAAGGAGAATATCAATGAAAAAATTACTAGTAACTATAATGTTATCGTTAGGTTTTTTAACTGTTCCATATATGTCTGCGGAAGCAGCTTCAACTAACGAACAACTTATCGTTGACACGAAATTAAATAAAATGGATTTCTATCAAAATGGACAGTTTATAAAAAGCTTCACTGTCGCTACTGGCAAAACAGCAACACCTACACCTAAAGGTACTTTTCAAGTGGTAAATAAAATTAAAAACCGTCCTTATTATACAGGACATATTAAAGGCGGCGATCCACGTAATCCACTTGGTGACCGTTGGCTCGGATTAAATATGGCAGGAACATACGGAACAACGTATGCGATTCATGGGACTAACAACAATCAAGCGATTGGCAAAGCTACAACACTTGGCTGTATTCGCATGTATAACAATGATATACATTGGTTATTTGAACGTATTCAAGAACGTGCCACTGTCACTGTAAAATAACCTATGAACAAGATTTACATGTAGCCAAGAATTTTATATCTTGGCTTATTTTATTTATTCATTTACAGTAGCTAAACAACTCTACTTGCATATATAATGAGAGTAGACTGCACTAAGTAGCATAAAAACATTAATAAACATAGATATTAAAATTATACAGTTAGAATGTTTTATAAATTTTACATTGCATACTATAATAGAACTACTGTAATACTGAAATATTCAGTTCCAATAAACAACTCCCCTTGCTACTTTTATGATTATTTTATAGCGGGGGCTTATTATATGTATATACAACCTGAGTCACCCGAAAAATGATGAATTCGAATATTGCAGTAAAAAGCGTTATTTAGGAGGTGTTACTATGACGCATATACTGGTGATTGAAGACAACCCAGATATACAAGAACTTATTCGTGAATTTTTAACTGCTCAAAATTTTACCGTTGATGTGGTTGGTGCTGGAACGGAGGGAATTCTTCTTTTCCAAAAAAATTCATACGACCTTGTCCTCCTTGATGTAATGTTACCGGATATAGATGGTTATAGTATTTGTAAAATTATGCGAGGACAGTCTGATGTACCAATCATTATGTTAACAGGCTTACATAATGAAGAGAGTGAAATTAAAGGGTTTGAGTTGGGCATTGATGACTATATTACGAAACCTTTCCATTACACAGTATTTATTAAACGCGTAGAGGCTGTATTAAGAAGGACAACAACGAAGGAAGCCGAAACTGCAACTATACTACAATTCCATGAATTGATGTTAAATTCTACAGCATATGCGGCTTATGTTCATGGTAATCAAATTGAACTAACAACTAAAGAATTTGAGATTATATATACGTTGTTACAAAATCGAGGAAAAGTATTATCAAGAAGTGATTTGTTAAATAAGGTATGGGGCTATGAACATTATGGTGATGTAAGAGTTATAGATACACATATTAAAAATTTAAGGAAAAAATTAGGGATTACTTATATTAAAACGGTGAAAGGCATTGGCTACAAAATCGAAGCATAGTAAGGATAACATCACCAAAAATATTTTCATCAAAACCCTATTGTTTTGTGTTCTTTTATCAATTTGTCTTTATCAAATCATTTATTTTCTAGCTTTAAACTATGATAAAGGGCGTTATGCGAAAAACCCTGAAACTCAAACTGTGGAACATGCGGATTCAGTTACGAAAAACGAACAAAATAAAAGAGAACAGAATAAAGCTGTTTCAGAGGGTAGCATTTCAAATTTCCAGTCATCTATTATAGATTTCAAAACACTCTCTACGGCTATTAATCATCTTTTGCAACCTAGCCAAACTACAAAAGCAAAAGAAAATGTAGCAAATCTTTCGGAGGAAAGTAACAAAACTGAATCACATACTAAAGCGGAACAAATAGCCGCTAACACTGATTCCTTACATACACAAAATGCAGCAAAGAAAACAAACGAAACACATGATAATCCTAGTTTAGCAGATGCCTTGCAACAATTAGCTCCAAATATTGGTGCAACAATGCTTGCATTATCTCTGCTCGGCTCTTTATTTTATGCCAAACTAATTGCCAAACCTTTTCAATATATGAGTGATACTTTAAAAGATATTATAAATCTGGACTTTTCAGATCAACAATCACCTAACAAAAATACAGATCAAACAGATTTTAATTTGCAAGTAGCCGCTTCACAAGTCCCAACCATTGTGAAGAATCTACATGAAACAAATACAGATTTACGAAATGAGCTCAAGAAAGAACAACAATTAGAACAATCTCGCAAAGAATTTATGTCTATGGTATCCCATGAATTAAAAACACCTATCGCAGCCGTTATGGGCCAACTAGATGGCATGATTCACGGAATCGGTGCATACAAAGATAGAGACAAATACTTAAAACGTTCCTACGAGATGATGCAGGACATTAACGTATTAACGGAAAAGATGTCAGAATTATCCAAAATGCAAAATCCTCAATTCAAACCGAATTTAGAAGTTATTTCGCTATCTAACATCATTGAGGACGTTATGAAGAAAGTAGATTATTTTATATCTGTAAAGCAATTAAATGTTCAATCTAATATTAAACAAGACGTACAAATTTTAGCTGATCCTAAATTTATTCAAACTGCTATTTTTAATATTATTTCAAATGCAATTCACTATACAATCGATCATCAGCATGTATATATAAAGCTTTATGAAAAACCGAACGGTTACGCATTAGAAGTATTAAATACAGGTTCACAAATTGATGAGGACAAACTCGCTCATTTATTTGAGCCTTTCTATCGCGCTAATCCTGGAAACAACGGTTTAGTACAAGGTAGCGGTCTTGGATTATATATTGTAAAACAAATACTAGATAAACATCAGTTTCCTTATGGAATACAAAACACACCTCAAGGTGTAAAATGCTCAATTGTCTTTCCAAAAGCAATGTAAACTACTACTATAATTTCATACCCCAAACTCATACTTCGTATGAGTGGCGGAATTTTGTAGAGTCTCTGACTCTGTTTCGTTCGCCCGTTGTCCTTATTAGGATAACGGGCGTTTTTTATTTATCCCGCTATTTGAGGGCAGTAAAACTCCCGATTGGTGCGGGCTAATAATCAGTGGGGGATGAACAAAACCCCCACTGATTAAAGTTTCACTTTATATAAGGAGGTTTTCACATGGAGAAATTTAAGTATTCATTACTAGTTTTATTCGGCGCTTGTAGCTACGGCGTACTTTCAACTATTTTTAAACTCGGATTCATCGAAGGATTTTCATCACACCAACTACTAGGAGGACAATATGTCTTCGGATGGATTGGACTCCTTTTACTCGTTCTGTTCTTTTCACGTCATAAAGTATCAAAAAAACAATTCTTTTCGTTACTAACAGTCGGCACAACAATGAGCATGACAGGTATTTTCTATGCTATTTCCGTAGAAGAATTGCCAGCCTCTATCGCTGTCGTTTTACTCTTTCAGTTCACTTGGATTGGTGTAGTCATCGAAGCGATTGCGAATCGAACATTCCCAAGCCGTGAGAAAGTTATATCTATTATTATTTTATTTACTGGTACATTGTTTGCTGGTGGAGTATTTGAAGGCCTTGGACAAAACTTTTCGACGAAAGGTATTATCTTTGGGCTATTAGCTGCCGTCTCTTTCTCATTCTATGTATTTGTAAGCGGGCGCGTTGCTACAGATGTTCCGCCTTATACGAAAAGCTTTCTTATGACAACGAGTGCTACTCTTATTGTATGCTTATTTTTCCCGCCTACCTTTTTAACAGATGGTACCTTACAAGCAGGCCTATGGAAATATGCTTTCTTCCTTGGACTGTTCGGGGTTATTATACCTGTCATTTGTTTTTCAATTGGGGTACCAAAAGTAGGAACAGGACTTGGTACAATATTAGGTGCAGCTGAATTACCAACAGCAATTATCGCTTCTATTACACTTGTTCATGAAGTTGTATCGCCAATGCAGTGGATTGGGATTGTGGTTATATTACTCGGTATTTTTACACCACAACTACTTACTGCCAGGAAAGAAAAAAAACAGCATACGATGCATAGTGCGTGAAAACATCAACTTGTATATAAATGTGAATAAAGTTGCGATATGTTAAACTTTATTACTACCTTCAAAATAACATATGATATTGCGGCTATTATTCTCGTAATCCTTGCTGTGCTTTTCTTTTTAAAAGATAAGAAAGAGGGTTATACAGCATGACAAAAGACCTTTCATTTATTTGAAAGGTCTTTTCCTTATATTTCACTTTACCGCTCCATATAACTTCTCTACCTCATGTTCAATTTGTTTTACATCGATTCGCTCAAATAATGGCTGCACATTATCAATTCGGTTTGGCAACGTGTTTTGAGGTTCCCAATTTACTTTAACACTCGATAATGCATTTCTAACGCTTTCACTTGAAAACGGTAAAAATGGTTCAAGCAGTTGTGCAAAGTTTGCTATCAGATAAACACAATTATAAATTGTTTCCTCACATGAAACTGAGTCCTCTTCTCTTTGTTTCCAAGGCTGCTTTTCATCAAAGTATTTATTTGCAAAGCGTACTGCATCAAATATTGTTTCTAGTGCCACCTTAAATTTAGTTTGTTCAATCGCCTCTCCTACACTTTTATATAATCCTTCTACCTTATCTCTCAGCTCTATATTAATATTTTCTTTTGGCACAATGCCATCATAATACTTTTCAATGAACTTCAATGTCCGGTTCACAAAGTTCCCGTATGCGCCTAATAGTTCACTATTATGACTGTAAATGAATTCACGCCATGAAAAATCAGTATCACGATTTTCTGGTGCATTTACTGTTAAAAAGTAACGAATAGAATCTGGATTATAGCGTTCCAATATATCAGGTACCCATACTGCCCAGTTTTTACTTGTCGATAACTTTCTTTTTTCTACTGTTAAATACTCATTCGAAACGATATGACGCGGGATCGCTTTTTCTCCTATTCCAAGTAATACCGCTGGCCAAATGATTGAATGAAACGGAATATTATCCTTACCATGTACATAATATGTTTTCGCATCTCTATCCCAAAACTCTTGATCAGCTTTCTCTGTTTCGTCAGCCCAGTGTTTACTCGCTGAATAATATCCTGTCACCGCTTCAATCCATACGTAAATTTTCTTATCTTCATATCCTTCCACCGGAATTGGTACCCCTATTGGTAAATCACGTGACACTGCCCTATCTTGTAATCCTTCCTTTAAATATCTCTCTGTTAATTGAATTGCATTGTCGCGCCATGTTCCTTTTTGCTTTGCAATTTCTACGGCCGCTTTAATTTGCTGCTGAAATTTATGCAATGCAAAATAGAAATGCTCTGTTTCCTGTACTGATGGCGTACTACCGCATAACTTACATTTCTTTTCTAACAAATCGAGTGGATCTAAAATAGCGGAACAAGCATCACATTGATCACCCCTCGCTGCTTCATGGCAATGCGGACAAATACCTTCTACATATCGATCCGGTAAAAATTGCGTACACGTTTCGCAATAAGCTTGTTCAACGACTTTTTTATAAATATAACCTTCTTCTAATAGTCGCAAAAAGACTTTTTGAACCGTTTCATGATGATGTTCACTATCTGTGCGTGTATAGCAATCATACGTAAAACCAAGATTATGAAAACATCGCTCGAATTCTTCATGATATTGATCAGCTATTTTCTTTACTGTAACCCCTTCTTGCTTTGCTCTAATTGCAATCGGTGTTCCATTACAATCACTTCCTGAAACATACAACACATTCTCACCTTTAGCCCTATAATAACGCGCTAAAATATCTCCTGGTAACAAACTAGCAATATGTCCAAGATGTAACGAACCATTTGCATACGGCCAAGCGCCTCCAATAAAAATACTCATCTTATATTCCTCCTTTAAAATATAAAAAGCCCCACCCCTATCTTAAAAAAGATAAGGGCGGGGCTGTATAAACAGTCGCGGTACCACCTTATTTCGTCAGTCATTCACATAACTAACCTTAACAAGTACGGAGCTATATGCTCTTATACTGTGGTTTTGATAACGAGTACCAACTCTCGTCGCCGCCTACTATTATCACTTGATAAGTTCAGGACGAAGCTCAAAGGCCATTGTTCAAATGAATATTCTTGCTTCTTCTCAGCTACCGAAGCTCTCTGGAAAGAATGGTTTCATTCTACTTTTCCTTTTCAATGCTTTTATGTATAACACGTATTTTACGACTTAATAACAGAAAAATCAAACTTTAATTCAAAAAGAACAGGAAATCTCATTCTCCCGCCGAATAAATATACGTTCACAAAAGGAGTGATAACATTGAATCAAAAGCAACTAAGTGCGATTAATGAAAAAAGCTGGAACGCAGCTGCTTATGAAGCTTGGACAAATCGCCACGGGGCGCCAGAGAATTATGCGAAAAAGCTCATGGAAGATCCAATACGCGAGGTAGATCATTATTTACCCTACATACAATCTCCAAAAGGAAAGCGTATTATTAATTTACTCGGATCAAAAGGCAACAAAGCAGTTGCTCTTGCTCTTTTAGGAGCCGATGTAACAGTTGTAGATATTTCAGCAAGTAATGAAAAATATGCAACCGAACTAGCCGAAGCTGCTGGTGTCTCTATTCAGTATATCGTTTCCGACGTACTAGATTTAAATCTATCCCAATCATTTGATATCGTATTACTGGAACTTGGCGTGCTCCATTACTTTTTAGACTTAAAGCCACTCTTTCATATAATCTCTCACTTACTAAAACAAGATGGGACATTTCTACTGCGCGATTATCATCCCGTTTATACAAAATTATTAGGAGTAGATCATCCATCATTTCGAGCAAATGGAAATTATTTCGATGAGGAACTTATTGAAGATGACGTAGCTTATAGTACTCTCCTTACGGAATCACAGAAATACGCTTTACCGAGAACAAAAATTAGGCGCTGGACACTAGGAGAAGTTATTTCAGCAATGGCAGAAACAAATTTCAAGGTTGAAAAATTGATTGAAGAACACGGACCTCATCAAAGGTGGGTCTTCCCTTCTACTTCACCCGAAGGAATTGAAGAACGCATACCCGGTCTATATACATTAATTGCGACAACATGCAAAAAAGGATCCCTTCACGGATAGGATCCTTTTTTTGCATGCTTACGCATATAAGTTGAGGTTGGAGATTACCATAATTCTGTAGAATAGGACACAAGATATTTCAACATTCGTCTCTGACTTACGTCGTCAAAAAGGGGTATGACCAACATAACGAAGAGTAATGTTTTAGTTGATAGTGATAATCGTTATCAACTAATTAGAAGTATACAGGATGTTATTTCGAATTACAATAGCATTTCTTATTTTTATTTAAGAATTTTTGATATATAAATATATCCATTTTAATTCTACTTATCTGCCTCTTTCCATTATCTTCTATAATCTTTTTAAACAAAATTCATAATAAAGAGGGATTACTTTTCAGCCCTCTTTTTTCACTTTAAAATATATCTTTCTCTCTCTTCCTCTGTCTGCTATAATGCCTAAAGGAAAGAAGAAAGCTTTGTTCCTTTAGGAGTAAGGTTTTCGTTTAATTTTTATATGAATTAATTCTAATACTAAGATTTTTTAAAAAAAGGAGGCTTTTTTATCATATGAATTTTATGAGCATTAGAAAAAAACTTCTGTTCATGATGGGAACGATTTGCGCTTTATTTGGCATCGCATTAGCTTTTATTTTATTCTTTGCTGTTGACCAATCTCATAAAGCTGAAACACTACAAAAAGATATTTCCCCTCTTGCAACAGAATTAAAAGAACGTGGAGACGCGTATCAAGTACAACTTTCAGCTTTAAGGGGTTATTTACTGCAACATGATCAAGTCGAATTAGACAAGTTTCATGAAATGAGTAAGCTTCTTGAAGATAATAAAGCACAACTTCTTTCTAACCCTAACGTATCACAATCTGTAAAAGATACTATGGAACTAGGCTCTACTTGGAGAATATTTATTGAAGAAAAAGTTTTCTCTCTTGCAAAAGAACAAAAATGGGAAGAAGCATTACAACTTGCTTCTTCAGAAAATGGTACTGTTTATAAAGTTATTGGTGATTTTACAAACTATAGTAACGAACAAGCTAAGTTACGTGAACAATCCATTGAAAAAATTGATCAATCTTCACTGCTAATTGAATATATTGTTTTCTTATCACTTGTTATATGTATTATTGTTGCACTCATTCTTGCATGGTGGTTCTCTGGCAAGCTTGTTAAACCAATTGAACAAATTGATACGAAATTAAAAGAATTAGCTTCTCAAGAAGGTGATTTAACAGCACGTCTACAAGTAAATAGCAATGATGAGATCGGTGCTATTGCCACATCATTTAATAACATGTTAGAAAACTTGCAGCATATCATTAATCGTGTTCAAAAAACTTCTGTGGAAGTACAAAACGCTTCCGAAAACATGCTAGAAAAGACCAATACATCGCGTGATGCAACAATAAAAGTTCAAAGCTCGATGTCCAATTTAAATGCCAGCATCCAATCACAAACTTCTAGTATGGAAGAAAGCTCGACTGCAATGGATGATATGGCAATGAGTGTTCAGCGCATTGCAGAATCTGCTTCTTCTGTAGCCGAGCTAGCTGTAGCCACGTCAGAACACGCTAACGACGGAAGTACTGTTATTCAAAAATCCATTTCACAAATGACGACGATTCACGAAGCAGTAAATGCTACATCAGAAGTGGTCGAACGTCTAATCACCCATACGAAATATATTGATGCAGCTGTACAATCTATTTCCAATATCGCTGAACAAACAAATCTACTTGCTTTAAATGCTTCTATTGAAGCGGCTCGTGCCGGTGAACAAGGAAAAGGATTTGCTGTCGTAGCTGATGAAGTTCGTAAACTTGCTGAACAATCAAAAACAGCGGCAACAGATATTAACCAGTTGCTACATCAAATTCAAAATGATACAAAAACTGCTAGCTCTATGATGTCTCAAGGTCGCTCTGAAGCATTTGAAGGTATTAACGTCATTCGTGAGGCAGGCTCTTCTTTCACAACAATCGTCGGTCAAGTGAATACAGTGTCTACTCAAATCCAAGACATATCAGCAACTGCTGAAGAAATGGCCGCAACTGCTGAAGAAATGAATGCTTCACTTAATAACATCGCTTCAATTTCTAATGAAGTTTCAAGTGAGACTGTCGCAACAGCACAATTCGCTGCACAGAAAGTCGTTGTTATGAATGAAATGACCCTAACTGCAAAACAAATGAAACAAACAGTTGAAGAATTAGATCAGCTTGTATCTCATTTTAAAACTGAATAGCTTTTTTAAAAATATTCCTCTTCCAAGAGGAATATTTTTTTGAGCTCATTCCCTGCACATTACATGTATTTCCGTTATAATGAGAATCGATATCATTAATATTTAGGGGGTGCTACACATGTCACAACAAGCATTTGAAGAAAAGTTATATGCGAACTTAGAAGCTGTTATTGACCCTGAATTAGGTGTTGATATTATCAATCTCGGATTAGTTTATGACGTTACAGCAGATGAAAATAATAATGCTGTCATTACAATGACAATGACCTCTATCGGTTGTCCAATGGCTGGCCAAATCGTATCAGACGTTAAAAAAATATTATCAACGAACGTACCCGAAGTAAATGAAATAGAAGTAAAAGTTGTATGGAATCCGCCATGGACAAAAGAACGTATGTCACGTATGGCGAAAATCGCATTAGGTATTCGTGACTAAATAAGGAAAAGACCTGACAATCCAGTCAGGTCTTTTTCTCTTATTATTTTACTCCTACAGCATCATAAGCTTTCGTTACAGCTTGTACAGCTTTAGAGTTTTTACCGTATAGATCCTCTGCTGATTGAAGTGCAGCTTGGCGCATCATTTTGAAATCAGAGTTTGCAGTTAAATATTTTGTAAGAGCACGATAGTAAATTTTTTCTGTCGCTTCACGGCCCACTCCAGTTACTTTCACACTGTAATGCGTACCGCCCTCAGACACTAAATATGCTGCCTTATTGTTAATACTACTGTTAATATGAACGCCGCCATTATCAGCTGTACCAGTATAGCGTTTATTGTAATGATCTGGGTAACCTTCACCAGGTTTTAATGGATTCGGAATAGATGCTGGATCTTTCAGAGATCGAAGTGCATCACCAGGTTTGCCAGGTGTATAAATATCAGCACCTAAATCCCAGCTCTTCTTCTCAACCATGACACCCATGATATCAGATAACGATTCATTTAACGCTCCTGATTCATTTTTATATACAAGGTTTGCTGTATGTTCAGTTACAGCATGCGTTAATTCGTGGCCAATAACATCTAGCCCTGCTGATAATGGAATAAATGTCTTACCATCTCCATCACCATACATCATTTGCACACCGTTCCACGCTGCGTTATTCCAAGATTCACCTACGTGAACAGCAGAAATAAGTTTTGCACCTTTATCATCGAAAGAGTTACGGTTAAATGTCTTTTTATAATAATCATATACTTTTCCTGCATTCACATGCGCATCAACTGCCGCTTTATCTTCGAAGAACTTAGATTTACTTGCAATTTCTTCTCCTGTATATCCAAGAATTTGTGAGAATAAATTAAACCAGTCTTCGTTCATATTCTCTGCATCAAATGTATGGACACCTTGTCCTCGTGTACCATCAAATAAGTTGAACGCTCCTGTTTTCGTATCTTGAGCAATTTCAAATGATTGTCTACCGCCTAATACTCCATAACCAAATCCAGTAATTTGATCTACAGCATTATATTTCTCAATAACATTTCCATTTGTTGCATCAACAAAATAATGCCAATATCCTGGAGCTGGTTTCGAAACCGACGCTTTTACAAGATATGCAAGATAGTATTGACCATCTTTTTCATACACATATAAATCTTTTTTCACACCATCATAATTCTTTACTTTACCAATTTCTTTCTCAATATTAGCTTTTGCAATCGTTTCTGCTTGTTCCGCACTAATACTTGCAGATGCAGGAATATTTTTATTATCTAAATTTGGAATAACTTGTCCGAAAAATGCTTTTACATTATTCTCTTTATCAAGCGTAACCGTTTGATCTGAACCATACACAGGAATGTTATTATGCTTCTCAACTAACTTCACATGTGTCGTACCTGATTCATCGTCTTTTTCTTCACCAACGACATTGAAATGTTTATCAATATTTCCTGCTAGTTTAAACATATCTTTCTTGCTCTCTAAATATTGAAATACTGTCTCTTTTTTATCTAGACCTTCTGGCGCTTTCCATTCTTCACCTATGTAAGCTGGTGTTTTGAACTCTTGGTGATACTGGATTTTTTGCTCTTCTGCTTTCGTCGTAGTTGCTCCAAATGCCCCAAACCCACTTGCGATAACAGTTAACGCTAATGCTGATGAAATTACTTGCTTTTTCAATCTAACACTCCCCATTCCCCATAAAAGTTTTTAACACTTTTATAAATATTCTGAATAATCTTCCCGATACCTGCTCTCAAAAATTGAGAAAGTTTTTTCTGATAATTCAACTCACCAAAAAGAGGACATCGAAAAACGATGTCCTCTTTTTGGTGAGTTGAATTCCGCTATTTATATACTGAACAACCCACTGATTAAAGCTTCACTTTATTGTATTTTCATTTCAATTGCTAAATAGTGAGATTTTTCTTTCACTTGAATGTGAATATCTTCTTCTACAGCCTCCGCTGCATCACGCATTACAAGTGTTTCACCATTTACAACGCTGCTACCTTCAATTTGTACAAGGTACAATTGACGTCCTTCTTTAACAGGAAAATGAATTTCTTTACCCGCTTCTAATGATAAAGAATATAAATTTGCATCTTGGTGAATACGAATTGGTGCATCACCTTCAGAAGGAGATACCATATGGAACCACTCATTTTCACGTTTACTCCAATCAAATTTAAACTCACCATAGTTTGGTTTATGACCAGCGCGATCTGGTAGAATCCAAATTTGTAATAGCCGTAATGTTTCATTTCCTAAATTATGCTCACTATGAAATACACCAGTACCTGCACTCATATATTGAACATGCCCACGCTCAATTGTCCCGCGGTTCCCCATACTATCTTCATGTGTTAATTCACCATCTATAACGTAAGAGATAATCTCCATATCTCGGTGCGGATGCATATCAAACCCAGTTTGTGCCGCTATTAAATCATCATTCATAACACGTACTGCCCCAAAATTCATGTTATTTGGATTATAATAATTTGCAAAAGAAAAATGAAAATGTGTATTTAACCAACCGTGATTTGCTCTTCCCATATTTTTATGATCAACTTTTCTAAACATACCCTTCACCTCATATTATCTCGAAATCGAGATAATTATTTTTAATTTTATCACTGCAACTTCTTCAGTAATTCTAATAATTGTTTTTGTTCTTCTCTATTTAACTTATCAAATTGCTCTTTTTGGAATGTTTCTTGCGGCGGGACTATTTCTTCATATAGAACCTTTCCCTTTTCTGTTAATGAAATATATTTCGTCGTACCTTCTTGTTCACGCTGAATCCAATCTAGTTGCTCCATCTTATTTAAAAGTTGAGTAACATTTCCTTTCGTAACAAACAACTTATTTCCAAGTTCTTGCTGTGTTAAACGATCGTGTCCTCCAATTTGAACTAATACATCAAACTGAGCGGCAGATACATTCCACTTTTTCAAATGCTGATTCGTCTCACGAATACTTCTATTATAAAAGCGTGATAAACGAAACCATAATAGTAATCCAAGTCTTTCCTCTGCTTTCATTCCATCACCTCGCTCATTTGATACTATTAGTTTAGAACTAAACTTAATAAAGGTCAATTACTTATTTTTAATTAGCAACAAATAAAAGCACAGTGATTTTTCTCCACTATGCTTCAGATTAAATTTCTATTTTTGTATTCATCTAGCTTCCTCTCCGCGAAATGCCTCGCATCTTTCTCGATCCATCTTTCTTCGTATCGTTCATGTCCAACATATAGTACATCGTCCTTATGCTGCATCGCATGCCTGAATTCATGCAATAGCGTTTTGAGCACTTGCTCATACTCTTCCCACATACAAACGAAAATTAATTGTTTTTCTTTATGATAAAAACCACCTACCGGGAATAAAAACTCCTCTTCTTCTTCTCCTAATGATAAAAGTACATGATTCGCATCACACGTATCACAAAAAATAACTGGCGTTGCACTTACTTCAATAAGAGAAAACAAATCATTTCTTAACTTTTTGACATCCCAAGGAAGCTCCGAATCCAACACATACCAATTCTCAACTTGTTGATATACATTTTGAAACTGGAGTTCCATTTTTCAATAATCCCCTTTCCAAACTCCCTTTTCCTATATGTATTCCACAATATGGTAAATATTAAACATACTCTTTCGCCCTTTAAAAAATGACAATAAAAAAGAATCTATGTCAGCATAGATTCTTTTTCCGTAATCACTTTTTTTTCATCATTTTTTTAAATATAAAATAACCAATTGCACAAACAATAGCAGCAAGCGCAAAATATTTCACATATGGCCCAGCTACTTTATTAATACTTTCCCACTCTGATCCTAATTTAAAGCCTAAATAGACAAATACAATTGACCATGGAATAACAGCTAATGTAGTTAGCGTAATAAACTTAGCATGTGACATTTTCGCAATACCTGCTGGTATCGAAATAGCATGACGCACAACGGGAATAAAACGTGCGGTAAAGATAACACCAGTTCCATAACGATTAAACCACGCTTCCGCATAATCAATATGTTTCTTCTGAATCAAAATATATTTTCCATATCGCTCAAGAACAGGTCTTCCTCCGTATCGACCGATCCAATAAATAAATAGCTGTGCGATTACACCGCCAATCGTACCGAACGCAACAGCACCCCAAAATGTAATGCTTCCTGTTGATACTAAATAGCCTGCATAAGACAATACGATTTCACTTGGAATAACCTCTAACATCAATCCAAGCATAATTCCCCAATAACCAAGTCCTTCTAGAAAAACTAAAACTGAATGAATCAACTCTCCTAACATCATTTACCTCTCTTTACTGTTTTCATTGCAAAAAATAAAAGTACAAGCGGTAAATATCTTGTACTTTTATTTTTAAAAATTTAGTTTGTCTTCGTATCCCACTTAAAGATTTTATTTAAAAATTTATATACATTCTTCGACTCTTTCGTAAGAAGAGGTCCTAAAATGGATAGTATAAGCACGTATAGCGCTGAGAATGGTTTCAATACTGACATTAAACCACCGGCGATACCGATATTGGCCATAATGATGGAGAACTCTCCCCTTGAAACGATTGTTAATCCAATATTTGTTGAAGCTTTATGGGATAATCCAGCTTGTCTTCCTGCAATCATCCCTGCTACAAAGTTTCCGATTATCGTCAGAAGTACAGCACCTAACGTTAACCATATTGCTCCGCCCAATGAGAACGGATCGATACTTAATCCGAAACTGAAGAAGAAGATAGCTCCGAAAAAGTCTCTAAATGGAACAACAAGATGTTCAATTCGATCACTATGCTCTGTCTCAGAGAAAACTAACCCTAAAAGAAGTGCCCCGATTGCTTCTGCAACGTGAATTGTTTCTGAAAAACCAGCAATAAAGAATAGCGAAGCAAATACTACAATAATAAAGATTTCATCAGAACCAATATTGAGCAATTTATTTAATAACGGCGTAGCCTTTCTAGCTACTACGAAGAATAGAAGCATATATCCTAAAGCAATTCCAATTGAAGTGAGAGCACCTAAGAACGAAGCGTGATCCCCAAGGACTAAGCCAGAAACTACTGATAAATATACAGCAAGGAATATATCTTCAAACATAATAATTCCTAAAATTAATTCGGTCTCATTATTACCAGTTCTTCTTAAATCAACTAATACTTTTGCAACGATAGCACTAGAAGAAATCGTAATAATACCCGCAATAATTAAGATTTCAAGTAACGGGAAGCCCATTATAAATCCGTATAATAATCCAAGTGAAAAGTTAATTAAAATATAAATCGTTCCGCCAATAGCAATCGAACGTCCAGATTTAATTAGTTTTTTCATCGAAAATTCTAATCCTAGATAGAACAGAAGGAACAGAACGCCAATCCTTCCAAGGAAGGATATCACACTTGCACTTTCAATAAATTTGAGATCGATAACACCTATTGTCGGCGCGTGCGGTCCTACTAACATGCCAAGAACAATTAGAAAAGGAATTACTGAGAATTTAAACTTCCCAGCAATTACCGCCGCAATTGCTACTAAAACTAAAGCTGTACCAACTTCAAAAATTAAAGTATCCATCTAGTCAGTCCCCCTATTCGAAAGTAATTCATTGATAATCTTTTTAATTTCTTCTCTCTCACCGGAAACTACAAGCATATCTCCTTCTTCAATTACCGTTTCTGGTCCTGGATTAAATAGCTTTTTCATGTTCTTTTTCATAACTGCAATTATCGTTACGCTATATGTTTTTCTTATTTCAAGATCACCAATTGTTTTTCCAATTGCTGGAGCTGCATTCTCCACTTTGAACCACTCAATCGCTAAACCTTCAAAGACCATCTCAACATTTTCTAATGCCCGAGGTTTATATACCATCCCGCCTAATATTGCTGCAATTTGTCTTGCCTCTGAGTCACGCAATGAAATACTTGAGATGCTTTCTTCATGGTCTGTATCAAAATGATACATTTCTCTACGCCCATCATCATGAATGACAATCACCATTTTTTCGTTACCTTTCGTAACGATTTGAAACTTATAACCAATACCTGGAAGTTCACTTTCTCTTATATTCATACTAGTTCCTCCTCAACAATAAATGATTTTTTATTTGAATTTTCTGTTTTTCTGTCTTTTCTTCAACCAACTAATTTTAGAAATTCTAACCAGTCAGGATATCTGTGATTTGGAAATCTTTTATTGTAATAATAAGTGGCTCCTAAAAAGATACTTAAAGATGTAATGATGAAAAATAAATTACTTCTCATTTTCAAACTCTTAAGACTTACTTTCAATAAAGATTCTTCTTTCAAATTATCCCCTCTTTTTCGTTTTAAATTTAGTTTTTTAAAATGTAAATAATTCTAAAAATATCACGATGTAACTTAATCATAACATAGAATACATTTAAGTAACATATTTTTTTAGAAAATTTGATTCTGGTATATTTTTTGCATATAATTTTCTTATTATGAAAAAAGGAAGTGTATTATATGGTTGATATCTTTAGCAGATTCCTTGAAGTAACGAATAATATTTTGTGGTCATATATTCTTATTGCAATGTTAATCGGCTTCGGTCTTTATTTCTCTTTTAAATTGAAATTTGTACAGATTAGTCATCTAGGCGAAATGATACGTTTAATAGGGACTGGATTAAACCGAAAAACAAAGAAAAAAGATAGCATCTCCCCGTTCCAAGCTTTCTGTTTAAGTGCAGCAGCTCGTATTGGTATCGGGAACTTAGCTGGTGTAGCACTCGCAATTTCTATGGGTGGACCTGGTGCAATATTTTGGATGTGGTTTATCGCTATTCTCGGTGCAGCTACTAGTTTTGTAGAATGTACACTCGCGCAAATTTATAAAGTAAAAGATGGAAGCAGGTTCCGTGGTGGCCCAGCATATTACATGGAAAAAGGATTAAACAAACGCTGGATGGGCATCTGGTTTTCACTTCTCATTACAGTTGCATACGGATTAATCTTCAATTCAGTACAAGCAAATACAGTAACAATAGCGTTTGAAAATGCTTTTGGACTAGAACGAACTATCGTAGGAGCTGTATTAGCTTTATTAGTTGCTGTTATTATTTTTGGTGGTATTAAAAGCATTTCACGTATTACAGAAATGATTGTTCCTCCAATGGCAATCGTTTATATTGGTGTGGCTATTTTTGTCGTTATTAAAAACTTCAATATGTTACCAAGCATTTTTCTAGAAATATTTAACGGTGCATTTGGTTTAGACCAAGCCATCGCTGGTGGTATTGGCGCAGCAATCAAGTTCGGAATTCAGCGCGGTTTATTCGCGACAGAAGCAGGTATGGGTAGCTCTCCTAACGCAGCAGCAACATCAGATGTATCTCACCCTGTAAAACAAGGGCTTGTTCAAGCATTAGGTGTTTTCGTAGATACATTCTTAGTATGTACATCAACGGCGTTTATCGTATTATGTTCTGGACTTTACAAAGGATCAAATTTAGAAGGTATTGAATTAACACAACAAGCATTAAGTTCACAAATTGGACCGTGGGCAAGCACTTTCTTAGCGATTATTATTTTCCTATTCGCTTTCAGTTCTTTACTAGGAAACTACTATTATGGTGAAACAAATATCGCATTCATTAAGGAAAGCAAGACATGGTTACTGATTTATCGTGTTGCAGTTGTCGGAATGGTTTTCTTCGGATCAATCGCTGCCCTTCAAACAGTTTGGAGCTTAGCTGATTTCTTTATGGGACTAATGGTATTCACAAACTTAATTGCCATCTCATTCCTTAGCAAATTTGCCTACGCAGCATTAGTAGACTATATAAAACAAAAGAAACAAGGAAAAGACCCTGTTTTCCTTGCAAGTTCTATTCCTGGCTTAAAGAATACAGAGTGTTGGGATGGACAGGATGTAGAAGAAAAGAAACAGGCTGTATAACAAATAAAAGCGGAGGCGGCTCGTTCAGAATCGCAGGGCATTGGAGCTCTCGACCTTGAAGCGCTTTTTGCTTCGAGCGAGAGAGCGAAATGACCGGAGATTCTAGCCGCTGGAGCTATATATCAAATAAAAACCCCCTATTACTTCACAGTAATAGGGGGTTTTTATTTACAACAGTTCATAATTTGTTCAAATTAATTCCAGCAAAAGGGTTGATTTATACAAATTACTAGATTATAATAATTATAAATTAGTAATTTATACAACATAATAACTCAAGAGGAGATTGATCATAATGAATACACAAGTAATCGAAGCATTAAACAAACAAGTAGCAAACTGGAGCGTTTTATTTACAAAACTACACAACTTCCATTGGTACGTAAAAGGACCTCAATTCTTCACACTACATGAAAAATTTGAAGAGCTTTACACAGAATCAGCTACTCACATCGATGAAATTGCAGAACGCATTTTAGCAATTGGCGGCAAACCAGTAGCAACAATGAAAGAATACTTAGAACTATCTTCTATTCAAGAAGCAGCTTACGGAGAAACTGCAGAAGGGATGGTCGAAGCAATCATGAAAGACTACGAAATGATGCTAACTGAACTGAAAAAAGGCATGGAAATCGCTCAAAACTCTGACGACGAAATGACATCTGACCTACTACTAGGCATCTACACAGAACTAGAAAAACACGCTTGGATGCTACGTGCATTCTTGAATCAATAATATATTTAAAAGCGGAAGCGGCTCGTTCAGAGTCGCTTTTTTCTATGGGGTAATCGCGCAGAAATTATATCAGCGATTTTCTAATTATATCGGCGATTCCATCAAATTTATCAGCGATTTTTGCATTATATCGGCGATTTCGTCAAATTTATCAGCGATTTTTCCAATATATCGACTTACCGACAAATCACGACAATAATAGCACTCCCCTCCACTACTTTTATCAATATATTACAATCTCTTTTATGTTAAAATATAGGAAACACCCTTTAGTAATTAGATCCAAAAAGCTTGTCCAAGTTCATCATTTACTACTTATTAAATGACGGGAGTGGTTCAGTTGAAAGACTATTTAATTAGAGCATTTTTCGCGTTAATAACAGTTGGGATTCTCTTACTCATAGCTAATATTTTCAATATACGTGTCGAGGTTAAAGACTATGCTTTCCTCGTTGTTGTAGCAATTGGTGGCGGCTGGGGTGGCTGGTACCTGTATAAAAAACAAAATAAAAATAACAATAAAGGCATTCCGAAATAATATGGAATGCCTTTATTCTATATTACATAATTAAGCTTAAACCACTAATAAAAGCAGTCCAAAAAAACATCATAAAAACCCATATTCTATGGTAAATAAAAAGAATTCATTTTGAATATAGAAATAGTCCAAAATCTTGCATAACAGAGGTATGCCCCATTTGCCGCAACATTGTAGCTATATTCCCACGGTGATATGCTCCGTGGGTGACGACGTGTAGTATTGTTTCAGAAACCGTCGTATCCAGGTGCCCAGCATATGGATTATCAACCTCAAACACTTTTTCATAATCTTGTTGACTACTTAAAAGTTCTTTATATCGTTTAGATAATTCATAAAAACTAGTTTCCATTTCCTCAATATTTTTTGTTTCCAGCTGTTCTTTCAATTGGTCTGTGTGTGCCATTGCATCACTCATGCTTTTACCAGAAATAATCTCAAGCCAGGCTAAATCTGTGAGGTATATGTGAGACATTACTTTTGCCACCGAAGAAAAACCACTCTTAACTTCCTTATGGAAAATGTCTTGCGGTAGTTCTTTTAAGCGATTTAAAATAACCTCATTTGCCCATAAGTGGTAGTCATACATTTTTAATACAGAATGCCCCATGATTATTTCTCCTCCAATTTTCATTTTAATGATTAGATTATGATACATAACTGATTAAAAATTCCCAAAGGATTACATCTATAAAATTTATTCTGATTTCGATTAAAAAAACCTCTATTACCTTCATAAAAAACATTCGCTATCTTCCACAATCTGACCCTTTAACGGAACAATTCTATGTCACTCAATAATTCCTTATTCACCTTTTATTCAGATGTTCTTTTTTTAAGTCAGCAAAACATACCTCCATCTACTTCCCCTCTTCCAACGATTTCACATCTCACTATCAATATATTTAACCAAATTAAAAACACATGTCTTTTCAAGATAAAATGACATGTGTTTCCGAAATTCTCTATAAAATTGTACTATGATAATTGCTTCCACTTAGTCCCCAAAACAGGACGCTCGTAATTTTGGATTTTATGAATTAATTCGTCAGCCGTCTCAGCTGAAACGATTAACTCTTTATTCGATGGGTTCATAAAGCCTTCTTCAGCTGCGCGTTCAATCATTTGCAGAATTGGTCCGTAAAAGTCTTTAATGTTTAATAAACCAACTGGCTTATCATGTATACCAATTTGTGACCAACATACAACTTCAAATAGCTCTTCAAACGTTCCATATCCGCCTGGTAATGCAATGAAAGCATCCGCAAGCTCTGCCATTTTCGCCTTACGCTCATGCATCGTTTCTACTTCAATTAATTCTGTTAGTCCTGTATGAACAATTTCACCACGGAATAAACCGCGCGGTATAACACCTGTCACACGTCCACCTAGGCGAAGAACTTCGTTTGCTACTTCTCCCATTAATCCAACGCATGAACCGCCATATACAAGCTCATAATCGTTCTTAATAAACATTTTCCCTAACTCTATTGCCTGCTCTTTAAATTCTGGTCTCTCCCCTAAATTTGAACCTGCAAACACACAAATCTTTCTCATCCCTACACCTCGAAACTATATATTGTTATGATACAATGGGTATTGTACAACATATTGAAGGGATGAGAAAGAAATGGATATCGTCGCATTTCAAAGATGGGTTGAGGAATTTTATGAAAAACGAAGCTGGTCACAGTATAATTCCTTTATTCGCTTAAATTTCTTAACTGAGGAAGTTGGGGAAGTTTCACGCGTTGTTCGCGCAATTGAAATCGGTCGTGATCGCCCTGATGAACAAACGAAAACACAAGAAGAGCTAAAACAAGAACTAAAAGAAGAACTTGGTGATGTACTTTCTAATCTTATTGTTCTTTCACAAAAATATGATTTGGATTTACAAGACATTATGGAAACACACGTCACAAAGCTTTCAAAAAGGTTCGAAACATCTAAATGAGAACATTATCAATTGTGATATAATGTTCTTGTCAAAATAATAAGGGGGATTTTATGTTATCTAAAAAATTGCACGACGCACTAAATGAACAAATGAATTTTGAATTTTACTCTGCCCACGCTTATATGGCAATGGCTGCTTACTGTACAGCGGAAAGCTACGATGGATTCGCTAACTTTTTCCTTGTACAAGCTGAAGAAGAACGTTTCCACGCAATGAAGCTTTACAACTATATTAATGACCGCGGGGAGCGCGCTATTATTACTGGATTTGATAATCCTAACAACGAATACGAATCTGTATTAAACGCTTTTGAAGTTGCACTTGAGCACGAGCGTGAAGTAACGAAACGCATTTATCACTTATCTGATATCGCTTGGGATGAGCGTGAACACGCAACAATTACCTTCTTAAAATGGTTCGTTGACGAGCAAGTAGAAGAAGAAGCTTCATTTGATAGCATCATTCAAAAATTAAAACGTATTACAAGCGATTCAAACGCATTATTTATGCTAGATGCTGAACTAGAAAAACGTACATTTACGCCTCCGGCTGAATAATATTTTAATCACCTTAATGAATGTATTAAGGTGATTTTTTTATTTTCTCTCTAGCTTAAAATCACCTTAAATTTCCTTGTATTTGACATAGCACCAGTAAGAAAATGGTATTATTTTCAATATAAAGTAAAACTTTAATCAGTGGGGTTTTGTTCATCCCCCACTGATTATTAGCCTTCACCAATCGGGCGTTTACGGGCAGTTGATCTCCCACCTAACTTCTTTGCTCCAGCCGATTTTTGAGGTGGGAGTCTTACTGCTCGTTAATGCGGGATAAAATAATATACGAGGAGAGAAAAAATGAATCAGCGTGTAGAAGCAGTTGATGCAATCCGTGGTTTCGCTTTGTTTGGTATTTTACTTGTCAATATGACCTTAATTCAATTTGGATTCTTCGCCAGTGAAAAACCAACTTACATATTTGGAAAACTTGATGAAGGTGCTAATTGGTTTATTCAATTTTTCGGCACCCACAATTTCATGTCCCTATTCTCTTTTTTATTTGGTCTTAGCATTATTTTGCTACAAAAAAGTATTATTGTGAAAGGAAAGAAATTCTTCCCCACATACATAAGACGTATTATCATTCTTTTACTGCTAGGCTACATTCACGGCACCTTTGTTTGGGAGGGAGATATTTTATTTGCCTACGGGGTTATCGGGATTTTCTTAATGATGTTCATCAATCGAAAACCGAAAACATTGCTCATTTGGGCATCTATTTTACTAGCACTCATTATGCTCGCATCTTACCAATCGGAATCAACATCGAACCCCTACGATGATCTCGCACCTTATACCGAAAAGGAACATAAGGTCCATGAGACTGGAAGCTATATGGATCATGTCAACTTTAGACTGACTGAAAACCCTTTTGATTATATGGGGATTAATGGTGTGTTCGGATTAGTTTTCATATCAGTTTTCGCAATAATTTTTATGTCTCCACTTTTCTTACTCGGAATGTATGTGGGGAAAAAGGGCTGGCTATTTGAGGTCGATCAACATATACCTACTGTTAAAAAAATTTGGCTTATCACTGGGATTTTCTCTTTTACAATTAAAATCTTAGCTATATTCGTGAAACATCCGATTTTAATTATGTTACAAGATAGTCTTACACCAGTAACCATGACCTTCTTTTACGGAAGCACGATTATTTTATTATTCCATTACAAAAAGGTAGCGCATTTACTAGCATACATGGCGAACATGGGAAAAATGTCGGTTAGTAATTACTTAGCGCAATCTATTATCACAACAACTATTTTTTACGCATATGGATTTGGCTTATACGGTAAAATTGGCTATTTCTTCGGTATTCTTTTAACCATTGGAATTTATACGATTCAATTATTCGTTAGTACCTATTGGCTACAGAAATACCGAATGGGTCCTGTGGAATATGTGTGGAGACTGGGAACTTATTTAGAGAGACCACGGTTTAAAAAAGACTTGGATAAAGCAAGTTAAACAAAAAGTCGTTTATCCTCCCGAAGTGAGAGATAAACGACTTCTTTGTTATTTATTAAAGCATAACCCCAACGATAACCGCTGATAATATACTTACTAACGTTGCACCGTATACAAGTTTTAATCCGAATGAAGATACAACGTTTGATTGTTTTCCATCGATACTCTTCGTTGCACCTGCGATAATTCCGATAGATGAGAAGTTCGCAAATGATACAAGGAAGATTGATAAAATACCTACTGTACGAGCTGATAACTCACCAGCTACTTTTCCTAGATCAAGCATCGCAACAAATTCGTTCGTTACTAATTTCGTTGCCATAATTTGTCCTGCTGTTAGCATTTCTGATGTTGGAATGCCCATTACGAATGCTAATGGCGAGAAGATATATCCTAAAATGCTTTGGAATGTGATTCCGAAAATTGAATCGAACACACCGTTAATTGCTGTAATTAATGCTACGAAACCGATTAACATCGCCGCTACTGTTACAGCGATAGAGAAACCTAGCATAATATATTCGCCTAACATTTCAAAGAATGTTTGTTTCTTATCTTCTTGTAATTCTAAAATGTCATCTTCTTCGCTCACATCATATGGATTAATAATATGAATGATAATGAATCCACTAAATAAGTTTAGTACAAGTGCTGTTACTACATATTTTGGATCAATCATCTTCATATAAGAACCAACGATTGACATCGATACTGTTGACATTGAAGATGCACATAGTGTGTATAAACGATTTTTTGGTAATTTGCTTAATTGATCTTTTACTGTAATAAATACTTCACCTTGGCCGACAATTGCCGCCGCTACTGCGTTATATGATTCAAGTTTTCCTAAACCGTTAATTTTACTTAATACGAAACCGACTGCACGAATGATAATCGGTAAAACTTTTATATGTTGTAAGATCCCAATTAGTACTGCTAAGAAAATAATTGGTAATAATACTGTTAAGAAGAATGGTGCTTGTCCATCATTTGCTAGACCACCAAATACGAAATTAACCCCTGCTTCCGCAAATTTTAAAATAGCGCCAAATCCATCTGCAATCCCTTTTACTAATACAAATCCGACCTTTGTATTTAGTAAGAAATACGCAAGTACCAATTGAATTACAAGCATAACTGCAATTGGTTTATATTTAATTTTCTTACGATCTGAACTTATAAGAAACCCTAGTACAAATACTACAAGTAAACCGACTAGAAACATTACTAACTTCATATGTGAATCCTCCACTTCCATGAGTTATCAGTCGTATAACGAATGACGTCTGACCATTAATATTAAAAAAATATGAACCCTTAAAATATTTTGAACTGTCTTCTAAAATCAGTAAGCGTTTACATAAATTGCAATTTATAACAGGTAGTCTCTTCTTCTCTACCGTATTTAACGTGTGAAATGGATACCACCTACAAATCAAATTGTAAGCGTTATCTAATCGAAATGCAATATAAATTTTAAAAGATTTTTATATGTTAATATATTCCTAACCGATTGGTTTTTTTATGTAAATTTACTATAAAAAATAGCCCTAGCTATGAGCTAGGGCCATCCTTTTTATAACATAACACCAACGATAATCGCCGATAAAAGACTTACTAATGTCGCACCGTATACAAGTCGTAATCCGAATGATGAAACAACGTTTGATTGGTTTTCATCAATCCCTTTCGTTGCACCTGCAATAATTCCGATAGATGAGAAGTTTGCAAATGATACAAGGAATACAGAAAGAATACCGACTGTACGAGCTGATAAATCACTAGCTACTTTTCCTAGATCAAGCATCGCAACAAATTCGTTCGATACTAATTTCGTTGCCATAATTTGTCCCGCCGTTACCATTTCTGATTGCGGGATTCCCATTACGAATGCTAATGGAGAGAAAATATATCCTAGAATAGCTTGGAATGTAATACCGAACACTGAATCAAACAAGCTATTGATTGCTGTAATTAATGCTACGAAACCAAGTAACATTGCTGCTACCGTAATCGCGATTGTGAAACCAAGCATAATATATTCGCTTAGCATTTCAAAGAATGACTGCTTTTTCTTATTTTCTAACTTTAGTGTATCTTCTTCTTCCGTAATATCGTACGGATTAATAATATGAATAATAATGAAACCACTAAATAAATTTAATACAAGTGCTGTTACTACATATTTTGGCTCAATCATTTTCATATAAGAGCCAACGATCGACATCGATACTGTCGACATGGAAGATGCACATAGTGTATATAAACGATGTTTTGGGATTTTACTTAATTGATCTTTTACTGTAATAAATACTTCTGCTTGTCCAACAATTGCAGCCGCTACTGCATTATATGATTCTAATTTTCCTAAACCATTTACTTTACTTAGCATAGTACCAATAGCACGAATAAATATCGGTAAAATTTTAAAGTGTTGCAGAATTCCGATTAACACTGCAAAGAATACGATTGGTAATAAAGCTGTTAAGAAGAATGAAACCTCTCCTTTATTAACAAGACCACCAAATACGAAAACGATTCCAGATTCCGCATATCCAAGAAGCGCTCCAAATCCATCTGAAATTCCTTTTACTAAAATATAACCAATTGGCGTATTTAATAAGAAATACGTTAACGCTAGCTGAATAACAAGCATAATCGCGATTGGTTTATACTTAATCTTCTTACGATCAGAACTTATAAGAAAACCGAGTACGAATACAACTAGTAATCCTACAAGAAACATAACAAACTTCATTAATAAAATCCTCCATTTAACTCTTCATTAACGTTGAACGTCTGACCATTAGAAATACGAAATAAACCGAACTTTCCATTTACCCCTAAAACCATAGAAATGATTATAAAAAGTCGTCTAATCTCTTATTCTAAAGCCATTAACCATTCTAACACAAATTACAACTCACATCTGCATTTTTCTTTAAAAAAATTACATTTTATTATAAAACGCTCATTAATGTTCGTCTTTTACCTCTCTCCTTATTTTATCACCATAAAAAAACGAGCATCAAATTTCTCTGATGCTCGTTCCATCTTTTATTATACAGCTTTTTCTTTGTCCGCTACTGCTGGCTTGTCCCAGCACTCTGTGTTCGTTAAACCAGGGATAGAATCTGCACTGAAGACTGGATCTTTTCCTTGTTTCTTTTGTTTCACATAGTCCGCTAATGCTGCATACGCAAATCGTCCAAGAAGTGTAATCGCAATTAAGTTTGTGATTACCATTAGACCCATAAATAAATCTGCCATATTCCATACAACTTGAAGCGTCGCAACAGAACCGAATAATACCATTCCCACTACCGCAATACGGTAAATCGTTAACCAAGTTTTACTTTGTTTAATAAATTCAATATTCGTTTCACCATAATAATAGTTTCCTAGTAATGAACTGAAAGCAAATAAGAAAATGATAATCGCTAAGAAGCCGCTTGCCCACGAACCGATTTGTGAACTTAACGCCACTTGCGTTAATTCAATACCTTCTAAATTTGTTGCCTTATATGCACCAGAACATAGTACGATAAACGCTGTTGATGTACATACTAAGAATGTATCTACTAATACTCCAATTGTTTGAATAAATCCTTGTTTAGCTGGATGTGTTACATCCGCTGTTGCAGCCGCATTTGGCGCACTACCCATACCTGCTTCGTTCGCAAACAATCCGCGCTGAATACCAAACTTCATTGCAGCACCGATACCGCCACCTACAGCTGAATCTAAACCGAATGCACCTTTAAAGATTTCTGTAAACATATCCGGTATTAAATAATAGTTTTTAATAACAACGAAAATAGCTACTGCAATATAAATAAGTGCCATTGGCGGAACGATCAGCTCAGACATACGCGCGATACTTTTCACACCACCAAAAATAATAACCGCAACTAATACTGCTAATACGATTCCAACAACATAACGCTCAATACCAAATGCATTTTCAAATGCTAATGTCACTGTATTTGCTTGTACTGAGTTGAAAATTAAACCGTAACTAATTGTAATAAGGATAGAGAACCAAATTCCCATCCAACGTTTATTTAAACCTTTTTCCATATAATAAGCAGGACCACCACGGAAGCCACTACCATCTTTTACTTTATAAATTTGCGCAAGCGTACTTTCTACGAAGCTTGAAGATGCCCCAATAATCGCAATAACCCACATCCAAAATACAGCTCCTGGTCCTCCCATAGAAATAGCTAGCGCTACACCAGCTAAGTTCCCGATTCCAATACGAGCTGCTGAGCTCATACAGAAAGCTTGGAAAGAAGATACGCTACCCTTTTTACGTGTCTTTCCAGTTAAACCATCACCCATTAATCGAACCATTTCCCCTAAATGAGTAATTTGTACGAATTTCAATTTTATAGAAAAATAAAGCCCTAAACCGATTAACATTGCGATAAGAATATATGACCAAAGAATCGTATTCGTTGATGAAACGAATTGTTCTAAAATATTCATACTGTCAGTCCCCTCCCTTTTTCTTCATAAATTGAATTATATTTAAAAAATATTCAAAAATCAACATTTTTCGACAGGTTATTACTTCCATATGTTAGGTTTTGTAACATAACGGTGTTATTTGTTACGTTTTATGACTTTATATTTATAAAATGTACATACTAAAACAATACATAATCCCATTGACAAAAACACCAACCTGTAACTATAATGATTACATCAAGTTGTAACAAACCTAATTACACTAAATTCATTCATTTTCACATATACACTTTAACAAAACACTTTGGAGGGATTCATTATGAAAATCGGAATTATCGGAGCAAGCGGAAAAGCTGGAAGTCGCATTTTAAAAGAAGCATTAGATCGCGGTCATGAAGTAACTGCAATCGTAAGAAACGCTTCAAAAATAACAGAAGACAACGTAAAAGTTTTAGAAAACGATGTATTCAACCTTACATCTAATGACCTACAAGCATTCGATGTTGTAGTAAACGCATTCGGTGCTCCAGCAGGTGAGGAACACCTTCACGTAGATGCAGGAAACGTACTGATCGAAGCTATGAAAGGTGCACCTAACACAAAATTACTTGTAGTTGGTGGTGCTGGTAGCTTATTTGTAGACGAAGAAAAAACGACTCGTGTATTTGATACACCAGGTTTCCCAAATGAATACCTTGCAACTGCTCAAAACCAAGGTAAAAACTTAGAAATCTTACAACAAACAAATGATATTACTTGGACATTCATCAGCCCTTCTGCACTATTCGCATTAGGAAAACGCACTGGCTCTTACAAAGCTGGTAAGGACAACCTTCTTGTTAACGCAAAAGGTGATAGCTACGTAAGTTACGAAGATTTTGCAGTAGCAGCACTTGATGAAATCGAGAACCCAAAACACGTAAACGAACGCTTCACAGTAGTTTCTGAGGCTGAATAATAGAAAAAGCTCGTAAACATAGTGTTTACGAGCTTTTTTCATCATCTGTTATATTGATTCGGTTTATGTGGTTCATTTGGTGTATAGGGTTTATTTGGTTTATTATCATGACCATTTGCTTTTTTCCAACTTACAGCTAATTCTGGACTTGTTTTCTCTTCACTACGCTCAAGTAATACAACCGCATTTTGAATAGTCGGTGTACCTTTATGTGCAATTCCTTGTAATTTCGTTAAATTGCCTGATACTTTAAAGCTAAATCCACCCGCTGGCGTTTGTTTCGGAATTAAAATGCGGAATTTCTCTCCTACATTAAATTCTGTTTTTGCCTCGCCTTTTTCATTTACGAACTTCGCGCCTTCTGGTGCGCCAGTTGCTTGTACTTTATAAGTTCCACTTTTAGCGTTTGTTTGCACTGTATATAAACCAGTTTCAAAAAACTCATCTTTTAATACTGCTTCTTGTTCTTCTGTAGGAGTTACACTCATCGTAATTTCTTGTAGTTCCTCACTAGCGCTTGCTTTTGCGACAATATCTTTCGTTACTTTCTCTACATTTTTATTACGGAAATCTAAATCATTAATATCAATTTGTTTTAACGCATTCCACACCGCAAGCTGCGTTGCGTAATGTGCATCTCTCCAATCAGAAACACCTAATTCTTGCGGACTCTTTTGTGGGTATCCGTTTAATAGTACGCGGTACACGTTAATATCCACTTTACCCATTTCAGGTAAATCTTGACCACTTGGCGATTTTAAATCTACATTTAAACAAAAAGCAATTTTTCCATCTGCTGTTTTAATAAGCTCTGTTCGAATTGGTTTCTTCTTTGACCTACTGTAACTCCAATCCATTTGATACTTCGTATGGTCCATAACTTCTGCGAATGCTTTTTGAAGTGGGAATAATAAGTTCGCAAATACAAATAAAACACTCAAAAAAGTGGCCATTATCTTGAACGATCGTTTTATATTCATGTCTACAACCCCTTATAAAATAACAAATTTACTACTGTTTATTATTTAGTTAGAAATTTTTTTTATGCATAGACAAAATAAAAAAGAGCGCAAACTTTTTGCACTCTTTGAACTTACCTCTATTAGAAATCAAAGTTATCCGGATCTGGACCGACGCGGTGGTTTTCATTTAAAGCATCAATCTTTTCCATATCTTCTTTTGTTAGCTCAAAATTGAAAATATCTGCGTTTGCAATAATGCGGTGTTCTTTCGTTGATTTCGGAATCGTTACAACTTCATTTTGAAGATCCCAACGTAAAATAACTTGAGCTGTTGTCTTACCGTATTTATTAGCAATTTCTTGTAATGTTTCGTTATCTAATAGTTGCCCTTGCATAAGTGGTGACCATGCTTCCATTTGAATACCTTGTTCTTTACAGAAAGCTTGTAGTTCTTTCTGCGTTAAACGCGGGTGATATTCGACTTGATTAATCATCGGCTTAATTTCCGCACCTTCCATTACATCCTTCAGGTGATGGATTTGGAAGTTACTTACGCCAATTGCACGCGCGCGCCCTTCTTTATAAAGTGTTTCTAACGCTCTCCACGAATCTTTATATTTTCCTTCAACAGGCCAATGAACAAGATATAAGTCTAAATAATCTAGTTCTAATTTTTTTAAGCTCTCTTCATATGCAGCAAGTGTCGTTTCATATCCTTGATCTGCATTCCACACTTTTGAAGTAATGAATAAATCTTCTCGAGAAATTCCTGCTTCTTTTATACCAGCGCGAATTCCTTCACCTACTGCTTTTTCATTTCCATAAATCGCCGCTGTATCAATACTGCGGTATCCAGCTTTAATCGCCGACTTTACAGCCTCTACAAGTTCCGGTCCATCTTCTACTTTAAATACACCTAAACCGAACCAAGGCATTTCTACACCGTTATGCAATGTTGTTTTACTTTGTAAATTTTTCATTATATTTTTCTCTCCTTTATTTTGCTTGATCTCTTTTTTCTAATGCCATACTCCACGCTGTTAAAATAACAGCACCTACTACCATAATGCCGCCTACCCAAGCTGTATGAATTAATCCTAACGAGTTCGTTACAATACCGCCTAAATAAGCCCCAAGAGCGATTCCTGCGTTAAATGCTGCAATATTCATTGCTGATGCGATATCAACGGCACTCGGCACGAAACGCTCAGCCAATATAACGACATACACTTGTAGCCCTGGAACATTCATAAACGCGAATAGCCCCATAAAAATAATTGTGATAAGCCCCGCTACTTGAAATGGCGCCGTAAATGTTAGTACGAATAATACAATTGCTTGAATAAAGAACATATAAAATAATGCACGAATTGGATTATGATTCGATAACTTCCCGCCAATCATATTTCCAATCGCAATTGCAACTCCGTACACTAACAAAATGATTGTAACGGTACTCGATTTAAATCCTGTTACTTCTTGTAATAGCGGTGATAAATACGTAAACGTTACAAACGTTCCACCATACCCTAATGCAGTAATGATGAAAACAAGTAATAATCTCCCATTCGTGATGAGTTTGAATTGATCGCGAAATGATACAGACGTACCTCTTTTTAAGTTAGACGGAATTAGCATGCTGTTTGCGACTAAGGCAACGATTCCAATGACCACAATCACCATAAATGACGCTCTCCAGCCAAATTGTTGACCAATAAATGTTCCAATTGGGACACCTGTAATAGTCGCAACGGTTAAACCAGTAAACATAAAAGCAATTGCGCTAGCACGTTTATTCTCTGGTACAAGTGCAGCCGCAATCGTTGAGCCAATCGACATAAAAACGCCATGTGCAAATGCAGAGACAACCCTCGCGATAAGTAACACAGTAAAACTCGTTGCTACCGCTGCGATCCCATTACCAATAATGAAAATAATCATAATCCACATTAATAACGTCTTCCGCGACATACTAGCTGTTAACGACGTTAAGACCGGAGCACCAAATGCTACTCCTAACGCATATAAAGAAACGGTCAAGCCCGCTGTTGTAACTGAAACATGTAAATCCTCCGAAATAGATGGTAATAAACCGACGCTAATAAACTCGGTTGTACCAATTCCAAACGCACTAATTGCTAGCGCTAATAAAGCAAACATACTTCTTCGATTCGTCTGAACAGCCGAAGAAGATACTGTATATGAATTCAATTGAACTCCTCCTTAATACGAGAAATCCAATCATAATAGTGTGATAAAAAGGCCTTTTTATCTTCTACAAAAATAACTTTACTGCTCATAAATGCTATTATGAATGGCTTCACTCTTTTTTTGAAGAACGCACTTTAAAGTACGATAGGTACCAAAAAGTAACATAGGCACTTTTTAGTACCGTACTACTCACTTCCCTCTTACGTATGCTATTATGAAACATATTCAACATAATAAAAAGTACGTACTTTAAAGTGCTATAGGCACTAAAAAGTAACATTTAAGTTTCACTTTATTTAGCTTCTTTTGTTGAAGAACTGAAATCTACATTCATCAAAGGAGATTTTCATATGAAAAAATATAATATTCCTGTGGAGGCAACTTTAGAGGTTATCGGCGGAAAATGGAAAGTCGTTATTCTTTGCCACTTAACGAAAGGTACAAGGAGAACGAGTGAACTAAAACGTTTAATGCCTGGTATTACACAAAAGATGTTAACACAGCAACTACGTGAATTAGAAGAAGATGGAGTTATTCAAAGAAAGGTGTACAATCAAGTACCACCAAAAGTAGAATATTCCCTTACTGATTACGGGTGGTCTTTAGAATCGATTCTTGATTCTCTTTGTACTTGGGGCGAATGTCATCTTGAAAAAAGCGGTAACACATCGATGCTAATCGCAGAGAGTGAACAATAAGAAAAAAGGAAAAAACGAACGTAAATTTGTTTGTTTTTCCCTTTTTTTATTATTATATAGGTATACTTCTTATCGAAGTAAAATAATTTATGCGCTTTCATACCTTGTCATTACTAGGTTATGGGCTCAATATCAAATAATTAGGAATCATTTTTATGTTAACATACGTGTATATAGTATATAATATAGGATATATATTATATACACTTTCCGATAAGGGAACTTTCCATTATGCGGACAAGCCATGTATCGGACAGTTCATAAATAATAGGTAAGACGTTATGGTTTTAAATTTATGTTTTCAGCCTACTTGCTGTCATAAATTTAAAGGCATTTTATTGTGTTTTGTGAAACTTTGTATAAAGTTTCATAACCGTTTACTATCTTGCCTATCAAAAATAAAAGTATTGCTATCGTAAAGGAGAATTGGAGATGCCAGAAACTATGACTCAAACAAAGCCAGAACAAGAAACTGTACAAATTTCTGCTAGCCAAGGACAACTTGATGTACTTGATCAGTTGTTAAAACCTGAGGTACAAGAATCATTAACAACACTAGTAGAGCAGCTTCCAAAATTAACTGAGCTTGTTAACATTTTAACTAAGTCTTATGACTTCGCTCAAACTGTTGCTACTGATGAAGTATTAAAAAACGACACTGTTAGTGCAATCCAAGAACTTGTAGAACCTGTAAAAGATACAGTGAAAAGCATGGCTGCAACTGCTATCGAAGCGAAAGATCGTGCTGACGAAAGCAATGAAGTTATCGGCCTGTTCGGTCTATTAAAATTACTAAAAGACCCACAAGCACAAAAAATGTTCCGCTTTGTGAACGCATACCTTCAAGTTAGTGCAGAACGTAATAATAAATAATTTAACTTATAACAACAATTAGTAAAGACGGGGGATAACATACTATGTCAAAACAAATTGTCATCTTAGGCGCTGGTTATGGCGGTCTTCTTGCCGCTTTAAACGTACGTAAATACTACAGCAAATCAGAAGCACAAGTTACAGTGATCAACCAATATCCAACACACCAAATCATCACTGAACTACACCGCCTTGCAGCTGGTAACGTTGCTGAGCAAGCAATTGCAATGCCACTTACAAAGCTTTTCAAAGGTAAAGACATCGATCTTAAAATTGCAACAGTTGAGTCATTCTCAGTTGATAGCAAAGAAATCAAACTAGCTGGTGGCACTACGCTATCTTACGATGCACTTGTAGTTGCTTTAGGAAGTAAAACTGCTTACTTCGGTATTCCAGGACTAGAAGAAAACAGCATGGTATTAAAATCTGCTGCTGATGCAAACAAAATCTACAAACACGTTGAAGACCGTATTCGTGAATACGCGAAAACGAAAAACGAAGCTGATGCTACAATCGTAATCGGTGGTGGCGGATTAACTGGCGTTGAGCTAGTTGGTGAGCTTGCTGACATTATGCCTAAACTTGCAAAAAGCCACGGCGTAAATCCAAAAGAAGTTAAACTTCTTCTTGTTGAAGCAGGTCCGAAAATCCTTCCAGTATTACCAGACCACTTAATCGAACGTGCAACTGCTAGCTTAGAAGCACGCGGTGTTACATTCTTAACAGGTCTTCCTGTAACAAACGTTGCTGGTAATGAAATCGACTTAAAAGACGGTCAAAAAATCGTTGCTAACACATTCGTTTGGACAGGCGGCGTACAAGGTAACCCATTAATTGGTGAATCAGGTCTTGAAGTAAACCGCGGTCGTGCAACAGTTGATGCGCACCTACAATCTACTTCTCACAAAGACGTATTCGTTGCTGGAGATAGCGCTGTTGTCTTCGCTGCAGACGGTCGTCCATACCCACCAACTGCACAAATCGCTTGGCAAATGGGTGAGTTAATTGGATACAACTTATACGCAGCACTAGAAGGCAAAGCATTCGAAGAGTTCGCACCTATCAACTCTGGAACACTTGCTAGTCTAGGACGTAAAGATGCTGTTGCTACAATCGGAGCAAGCAATACTCCACTTAAAGGTTTACCAGCATCATTAATGAAAGAAGCAAGTAACGTTCGTTACTTATCACACATTAAAGGTCTATTCAGCTTAGCTTACTAATCTGAATATAAGCCCGAATCATGCCCTGCATGGTTCGGGCTATTTTTATCCGTAATTTTCTCTAACTTATTTATTCGGCAAAAGAATAATATAACCCTCTTTAATTATCAAAATATACTGACTTTTTTGTGTCGAAATTGTGTATATGAAAAGAGCAGAAGTAGATATCTTCCCTACTTCCACTCTTTCACAAGAACTATTCTCCTAATTCCACTAAGCTGTAGTTCTTCTTCCCTTTGCGAATAATAATAAATCTTCCATCAAATGAATTTTCTACAGTAACATCAGTGCCTACATCCGTTACTTTTTCACCATTCATAGATATAGCCCCATTATTAATATCTTCACGCGCTTGACGTCTAGAAGGTTCAATTCCTAAATCAACTAACCACTCTACAATGTTTTTCGTCTCTTTTGAAGACTCAAATGTCGGCATCTCTTTAAATCCTTGTTCAATTTCATCAGCTGTTAACGATTTAATATCTCCGCTAAATAACGCAGCTGTAATTTTCACAGCCTGCAAAAATGCCTCTTCTCCATGAACGAATTTCGTCATTTCTTCTGCTAATACTTTTTGCGCTTCACGTTTATGAGGCTCTGTTTCTACCTTCGCTGCTAATTCATCAATTCTCTCTTTCGTTAAGAACGTAAAGTATTTCAAGTATTTAATTACATCACGGTCATCTGTATTCACCCAGAACTGGTAAAATTCAAACGCTGTTGTCTTTTCCGGATCAAGCCAAATAGCACCACCTGCTGATTTACCAAACTTCGTACCATCTGATTTTAATAATAATGGAATCGTTAATCCGAATACTTTCGCCTCATGACCTTCTAATTTACGAATTAAATCTAAACCGCTCGTAATATTTCCCCATTGATCACTACCACCGATTTGTAATTGAACATCTTCTTCTTTGTATAAATGATGGAAGTCCATTGCTTGCAAAATTTGGTACGTGAACTCTGTAAATGAAATTCCTGTATCTAAACGACTTGCGACAATATCTTTTGCTAACATGCTATTTATGCTAAAGTTTTTTCCGTAATCACGTAAAAACTCGATAATGTTTATTTTATGTGTCCAGTCATAGTTATTTACCATCTTCACTTCGCTATTCCCGCCGAAATCAAATAGCTTTTTCATTTGCGCTGTTAACGCATCTACATTATGCTGGACTACTTCTAACGTTTGCAATTGGCGCTCTGATTGACGACCACTCGGATCACCAATTGTTCCTGTTGCCCCGCCGATTAAAATAACAGGATGATGGCCAGCTAATTGGAATCTCTTCATCATCATAAAAGGAATCAAATGTCCGATATGCATACTATCGCCAGTCGGATCCACTCCGCAGTATAGTGAAATCTTTTTCTCTTCTACTAACTTACGTAAACCTTCTTCATCTGTCTGTTGATTCACAGCACCGCGCCATTCTAATTCATCAATAATATTCATCTTTTGTCATCCCCTTTATTTTTTAAAAACAAAAAGTCCCTATGTCTACGATAGACATAGGGACGATTATTCACCGTGTTACCACCCAGTTTGCATAAATAGCATAGCTATTCATACCACTCTTAGCAATAATATCGATTGCTATTCCGCTTAGCATTACCTAAGATACTCCAGAGTGTAATTCACAAGTTTGTTTGTGCTAGGTTCCAGCAACCCCTAGCTCTCTTTGATAACAGTGACAAACTGCTACTGGGCTCTTTCAACGTATATTTTATTTGTTAAATTATTAGCCATTATATTGAATCGAAAACAAATTGTCAACAATATCCAAATGTTATTTCGAAATAATTCATACTTTTATACGTTTTTTTCTTCAAAGGTTACTGTAGATTTTCTCCAATAATCCTTACTTCTCGCTCTAATTTCACACCGAATTTTTCTTCAACTGTCTTTTGTACGAAATGAATTAAATCAATGTAATCTTGCGCAGTTCCGTTATCAACATTCACCATAAATCCAGCGTGTTTTAAAGAAACTTCCACTCCGCCAATTCGCTTACCCTGCAGTCCTGATTCTTGAATAAGCTTACCCGCAAAATTATTTGGTGGACGCTTAAATACACTACCACATGAAGGATACTCTAACGGTTGTTTTGATTCACGCTTAAACGTTAAATCATCCATTTTTTCTTTGATTTCTTCACGCACACCTTCTTCAAGTTCAAACTTCGCTTCAAGAATAATGTAATGATTGTTCGCAAATACACTCTTACGATATCCAAATTCAAATGCATCTTTCGTTAAAGTGCATAGCTCTCCATCACCTGTCATTACAACTGCTTCTGTTAATACATAAGCTACTTCACCGCCATATGCACCAGCATTCATATATAACGCTCCACCAACTGAACCTGGAATACCACAAGCAAACTCAAGTCCTGTTAAATTGTGATCCAATGCAATTCGTGACACATCAATAATCGCTGCACCACACCCCGCAACAATCGTTGTCCCCGTTACAGTAACACCTGTAATATGAATTAAACTTACTGTAATCCCGCGAAGACCACCGTCTTTAATAATGACATTCGAACCGTTTCCTAAAAACGTAACTGGAATATTGTGTTGATTCGCATACTTGATAACTTCTTGAATTTCAACATAATTTGTAGGCGCAACGAACACATCTGCTTTTCCGCCAACTTTAATATGCGTATGATTCTTTAACATTTCATCTTGCTTCACATGACCTTCAGGCAATACTGTACTTAAATATTTATAAACCTCGTGCATATTCATTTTACGATTCCTCTATTTCTATAATCTTTTTATCCCGCTATCCACGGGCCCATAATATCCCCACATAACAATGCGCTACAAATAAAAAGCCCAAGTGGTGGATAAAGTGTACATAAAGCACACCTATAAACCTCTTAAATTATAAGAGGTTCCACTCATATTAAAATATATATCGCATAATAAAGCAACCCAAATGGGCTACTAAACTTGACATGTAACCATATAGACAACAATTTGTAAAATATATAGGTTTTTCAAAGCAATACCCTTCAATATCTTACTATACCATACGAAAGAAAAGTGGTATTTTTTTGTAATTTTTACTTTATTTTCAACAATAAAAAAAGAGCACATCCCACAGAATGTGCCCTTTCTATACTCTTTAAATTATTTTTCGTTCTCTTCTTTTTCCTTATCAAACCATAATAGCTCATCGTCATCAACTTCACCATTATAATTGATTAGAATCTCTTCGCCCGCTTTTATATCTTTGTAAGCAAAGAAGTTAAACGTATGATTCTCAAAGACAATATCATACGTTGCATTCGGATTATATGCATGATTAAATAACATGCCGTATCCTAAAAGGAATGCCGTATGATTTACCCCATACTCAAATGCGTAGTCAGCAAGTAACGTTTTCTCAATGTGTTCATGCTGTTCATTCGGATAAGAGATAACTGGTGCTGAGTGTATCAACTCACCCTTTTTAATATCACGAGTTGCAAATACACCTCTATTAAATTCTCCATCACTAAGTTCAGAAGTCTTAACTTCAATCATATGCGTCACCTATATATTTCTTTCTTCGAAGTATTTTTCTCCTTAAGCTTGGCAGAAAACGCGGAGAAAAGCAATTAAATTCCTACCAAGTATAAAAAGGGCACATTATTGTGCTCTTTTTAGGTGATATTCTATGAAGCCCCGCGCATCAATTATTTCAATTTAAATACCGCACTAACTGGGTTATGATCACTATTTTCAAACTTTAAGTCTGTCCCTTGTACATTTACAATTTCAACATTCGGTGAAACCATAAATCCATCAATAATAGTGACAAAGTTTTCATCTTCCACATATTTCTTCACATCATCCCTTACCGTCATAACAGATGGATCTACAGCCCATTGAAATCCTCCGTCCGCAAAGTCCTTTGGTAACTCTACTAGCCATTCAGGACGCTCTTTCACAAACTTAGGATCACTTAATTGAACATTAGAAAGTAACTGGTTCCAATCTCCGCCTAATATGACGTAATCACCATTTTGATACCACTTGTTCATATATTCTTTTAAATACTCTGCTTGTTGCTTTCTAATTTTTCCGCCCTCATCATAAGCAGATAAATGTACATTTACGAGCCTAACATACTTCCCATTATTAACAGGGATTTTATGTTCAACAATCGCTCGATCTAAATCGAATAAACGCTTCGGCCAAGGCTCCATTCCGGGTAGTTGGAACCGCGTTGCTGTTTGAACTGTATATTTAGAAAATGTACTTAATCCGCCCTCAGCATATCCCAGCGGTTTTGTGACTGGGACAGGAACCCACTTAGTATCGTAGTTCTTCCCAAATGACGAAGCATAATCAGATAATCCTTTTTTCAAAAACTCATGCTCATTTACATCAAATGATCGGTGGGATTTTATATCAACTTCTTGTAACAATGTAAAATCGCTATTCTCATTTTGTAAAAATGAAAGCATATTTTTTAAGTTTATTTCAGTCTGTTCTTTACTACTCGAACCAGAACCTTTTCCACCGTCCATAAAGAAGTCTTGATCCTTATCTAATCCAGCATACCCAATATTAAATGTTGTAACTTTAAATTCATTTCCTTGCTGCAGTACACGCTCTTTATTATTTTCAATCTTTACGTCTAAAACATTCGCTGGTTGTTCTTTTGTAAGTGTCATATACGCTAGAAAACCACCTAGAATACCAACTACTATTAAAATAAATATTAATACTATTTTTAAAAATTTCTTCAAAACACATGACCCCTTTTTTGTAAAATAACATTTTATTTTCTGTATTTTCAGTTAAATGAAGATGGATTAAAGACACAAGAAATATTTTACCATAAAGAAAACTTCATATCATTATATTTAGCTAACAAATAATCGTTGTACCCCTCACTGCAATTGTCTTGAAATTCAATCATAACATTTCAGAAGACAAGACTGTAAAGCAATTACAATCCACAACAGAGAAATTGCAACTTCAAAGAATATACCGATCCTACTTTTCGTTAACATATTTATTGGTAATCCAAAATAATATTTAGTACACTATAAATAGAACTTATAGGCGATGGAGTTCGCCGTAAATGCGAATTAGCTAATGACTCCTACCAGTATGACTACTGGTAGGAGTCTATTTTTTTTGAGTACACTATTAGAGAGGTGAAGAAGTTGAAATATATTATTGTTGGCATAGCTGGTATATTAGGAGCTCTTTCCCGTTATTATTTAGGTTTTACTATTGATACGCTTTGGCATCATTCATTACCACTCGCTACATTAACGATTAACTTAATTGGTTGTTTCTTACTTGCTCTGCTAACCACCTATATCGCTCGGTTAAACATCTTACCCTCCGAAGTTATTACCGGGATTGGAACCGGATTTATCGGTTCATTTACGACGTTTTCAACATTCAGTGTAGAAACTGTACAGTTAATCAATCATTCACATTTTAGTATCGCATTTTTATATGTATCATGCAGTATGCTAGGCGGCCTAATTATGTCTGGTCTTGGCTATAAACTTGGAGATTTTTTACTACAAAAACACCTTGAGGAAGGTGAAATATCATGATTAACGCTTTATTAGTAGCAACAGGAGGATTCTTCGGTGCCATTACACGATTTGCAATTAGTAATTGGTTTAAAGAAAGAAACAAAACTTCATTTCCGATTGCTACATTCCTCATTAATATAACGGGAGCATTTTTACTCGGATATATAATTGGCAAAGGGATAACTACAAGTTGGCAATTATTATTAGGCACAGGGTTTATGGGCGCCTTCACTACATTTTCAACGTTTAAATTAGAATCCGTTCAGCTTTTCAACCGCAAAAAATTTGGCATACTATTTTTATATTTAAGCGCGACTTATATGATTGGTATCATCTTCGCATTCCTCGGGATGAAGTTAGGTAGCATATAAAAAAGCGACTCTTTTACCGGTCGCTTTCTTTCATAAAAAGTATGTCCCGCCATACGGAATTGAAAATAAACCAGCTGGATACACATCATAATGTACAATTTGCACAGGAAGCTGTGAATACGGCATATACTGACTCTGCATCATTTGCGCTACCTGTGCTTGTTGTTGCATTTGAATAGCCTGATGCACTGCCTGAACTGTCATCTGTGCCCCGGCCAATGTAATAGCTGGCCCTACTTGTCTTCCAAGGTGAAAATAATGGTTCATCATTATTCAGCTCACTTTTTATTTTTCTTCCATATCATATGTCTCTATTTCATAGTAAGTGTTTTATCCCGCTATTTGCGGGCAGTAAACGCCCGATTGGTGAAGGCTAATAATCAGTGGGGGATGAACAAAATCCCCACTGATTATAGTTTCACTTTATCGCGCTTGCTTTTTTCGAAACATCGAGAAAACAGCCACGAATAAAATCACAATAATTCCAGTAAAAACAAATAAATAAGCTAATGGAATTAAGAAAAATGGTTCGACTAAAGTTCCATCTGGCTTCACTTCGGAACCAATTATATTAAACATAAGTATACATAACACGCCTAAAAATACCGGACTAGAAGCTAATAAATATTTTTTCTTCATCATAATTCCTCCTTTTTATACTCTAAAATGTCACCTGGCTGACACTCTAAAGCTTCACATATCTTCTCTAAAGTTGAGAATTTAATTGCTTTTGCTTTTCCATTTTTTAATATCGAGACATTCGCCATTGTAATTCCTAATTTCTCGGATAACTCTGTCACACTCATTTTTCTTTTCGCTAACATTACATCGAGATTTACTACAATCGTCATAACAGAGCACCTCAAATCGTTAAGTCGTTATCATCTTTTATTTCACTTGCTTTTCTAATTAAATGAGAAAGCAAGGAAGTAAAAATCGATATAACGACTGAGAAGAATAAAATAAGTAATAGAATAACTAAAATGCTCGTATGATAACTTCCAGCTGTGAAAATATATAGTAATGCTCCGATATATAAAACACCTTCAGTCATAGATAAAATACTAATCCTCTTTAATCGATTCGCATTTTTCACAGTAAAGGATTTGTCTGAAGCAATCTCTGAACATATTTTCCATCCTAAAAATAAAGCGCTAAAAAATGGAATTCCTGTGATCCAAATGAACAGTACGAATGGCTTATATAGTCCCTTCAAATTTTCTGAAACTAACAATACCGCTCTTCCCGTTTCTGGCCCAATATATATGCAGAACAATAAACCAAAACATCCGCAAAGAATGATAATTAACTTTAACCATAATGACAATTCTTTTTGTTTCACAAAAATCCCCTCCTGAACTAACAGCATTTATCTATTGCTGTTTTTTCAACTTTGAAGTGATAAATCCAAATAGCAACACACCAATACCACTAAAGAACAATAGGTAGCTTACTGGTACTAGGAAAAAGAAAGGTTCTACAAGAAGCCCATTATCCGCTACTTTACTAGTTGTACCGTGCATTAATAAACAGGTAACTCCTAACGATATTAGTACGATAGCTAATAAAAATTTATTTTTCATAATATATTCTCCTTTAATTTCACAATTAATTTTTCTGCATTCCTTTTGCTATCCTCATAATAAGCCCCACCGCATTATAGGTCAACAACTATTTATCGTTTTACGATAAATAGTTGTTGTTTTAAATAACAAAAAGACTATAGACAATCATTGTCTATAGTCTTTTTACTCTAAAATATTCTTTTTGGAACATACACATTCTTATCGCATTATGGTAGTTGCCATCAACGAAGAACTCATCTTGCAACTCACCTTCTACTATAAATCCGACCTTTTTATAAACGTGTACAGCTTTTTCATTCTCTTTATCGACAACTAAATATATTTTATGCATATTTAATACGGAAAAAGCGTAATCCATTGCTAAACGCGTTGCATCAGCTGCATAACCGTAACCTTGGTAACTCGGATCAATAATAATTTGGAATTCAGTTCTACGGTGAATATAATCGATTTCTACTAATTCGACCAATCCAACCATCTCATTATCTTTCTCAACGATAAATCGGCGCTCACTTTGATCATGTATATGTTTATCGTATAAATCCTGTAGCTCCACAAATGCCTCATACGGTTCTTCAAACCAATACGACATAATATGCGCGTTATTATTAAGTTCGTGTACAAACTTTAAATCTTCTCGTTCTAAAGGACGTAATTTCAATTCCTTACTCATTTCTATAACCTCCAAGTAAAATAACCTCTTCACTTAATTTCTCATTTTTTTTAGATTTCAAACGCCCTACTTACATTGTAAACTTTCAAGTAACTTGAAGGTCAAGATGTAAAAATAGTGCAAACAAAAGTCTGCACTACTACTCTTTCTTCAAATCCCTCATATTGGATATGTATAAAGCAATGACTAAAACAAGAATAGACCCTGCATATAACAACGTCTCCATCGGTTCATCGTGAGACACGATAATTAATCGAATTAAAGCCGTAATCCCGATATAAATAAAATACCGTAATGGAAAATGATAATTCGATTTAAAATACTTAATAATTAATGCGATAAACTCGAAGTATAAGAAGTAGACAATGATGCTTTCAACTAATTTATACGGTGTGTATTTCTTCGCTGAAAATATGTATTGAATAAACGTGATTGTCTCATTAATTAAAAAGATAGATAAAACAATGGATAATATAATTAGAGCTATATTTAATATCCATTGTAAAACACTCGCAATAAAATGATCGATATTAAATGATTTCATTCTCTTTTAAAACTCCCCTTCATATTAATACGTACTCATTATAGCAAAATTATAATTGCAGAGGGGTTAAATCATATTTTCGGCCTTTGTTTTTTGGTTTAAACTCCACAAATAATCTAAGAAACCAAAATGATTTTAATTTTTGCATTCATCTGATTGAAAGATGGATGTTTTTTTCATACATAATAAAAAAATAAAAAATTTTGTCACAAAACTCGTTATTCCGGGTTCTCTATAATACAGGCATCAAATGAGAGTGAGGTTTTAACTGACATGTTAAAAATAAAAAAGGAAGACAGGCCTTTTTCGGATGTGACATTTGAAGATTTGTTTAAACAAAACTATGTTTACGTTGTGAAACAGATCGTATGGATTGTCAAAAATCAGACTATCGCTGAAGAATTAGCCCAAGAAGTCTTTTTACAGCTATATCGCAACGATTGGAAGAGAATTGAACACTTACCTGGATGGCTAATAAAATCTTCTACTTATGTAGCGTATAAATATCTGCGATCTGAAAAACGACATCAGGCGAGAGTAGATAAAACCATACAATATCATGAAGTACAACATATTTCATCATTAGATGATGACTGGATTAGACAAGAAGAAATTACAAAGGTACAAATGGTACTCAGTAACATGGATGAACGGGATCGAACCATTTTATTAATGAAGTTTTCTGACTTTCAATATAAGGAAATTGCAGAAGTGCTTCAAATTGACATATCTTCTATTGGAACATTATTAGTCCGAGCCAAACAAAAGTTTCGTAAGATTTATAAACAGTTAGAGGAGGCGTAATAAATGAATTGTTATGATGTGGGATTTATTCAAGCATATATGGATGGGGAATTACCTTATGAGACAAGAAAAGAATTCACAAAACATTTAGATACGTGTAACGCATGCCAAGACTTATTACTAGAAATTAGCAAATTAAATCAATGGGAAAATGTCATGTTAGAGGAAGAAATAGTACATTCATCAAAGGAAATCAAAATTGATGTAGACCAAGCGTGGAAAACATTTGAAAATCGCGCAAAATTAGAAGATGTTTCTTATATCAATCAAAAACCTGAACAGAAGAAGGGATTATTTACAAATATGAATAAAAAATCAAAACGTTTCATGTATATAGCAGTAGCGGTAGCAGGGCTTTTTTCAACAGCCATGATTCCACAAGTTCGAGTGGCAGCTACAGATGTTGCCTCTTATTTTTCCAATGCAATTTCAAATGATACGATTATTGATGAAGGAAGAGACGTTACAAAAGGGCAATTTATTCCTCTTGATGAAAAGATTACAGATCAAGGTGTTACAGTACATCTGAAAGAATTATATGTAGCGGATGCACGTATATCCGTTCATTACAAAATTGAAAAAGAAAATGGAAATGTAGTACCGTTTGAATTTGATACAACGGGGTTACAACTTGAAGATGACGGCAAAGTAAATGGTCAACAAGAAAAAAACCCAGAGTATAAGAAAAATGGGTACTTCGGACAATTAGCATTTATTCAAGGAGCAAATGGTGGACCATTCGAACTAAAAGCATCCGGTGAAGAATTAAATCATATAGGTATTCGTTTTAAGGATAGACCAGAAGGTGTCATTACATTTATCGAAGGTCCTGAAGGGAAAGATTCTTTCAAACAACCCCTTACATTAGATGTAAATATAAGCAGGATTGGAAAATTATCTGGTTCTTGGAAAGGTCAACTTCAAATTGATCCTACCAAATTGAAAAAATAAAGTAAATTTAAATGAAAAAAAGAATAGAACGATGTGTATCCAATACCATGCTTATATTCTTCCTTGTGTTACTTACATTTATTTCATACATGATTTCTACTCTATCATTTTTAATTTCATAAACATAAAAAGGTAGTATAGAAAGTAGCCGGTTCCTTAACATACAGGGAATCGGCTACTTTTTGTCCAAACGCACAATTTTCTTTTTTCGTATGGTGCCCCTACATGCAAAACTTACATAAAATCTAGATGAACTCCAAATAAACTCCAGATACTTGTTTTATGCTAAATGTAATCTTAAACAAGGAGGTAATGGAAAATGTTTAAAACATTATTAGCAGGAACACTTTTAAGTACAGGATTATTAGCGGGTGGTGCAGTAGATACAGAAGATATGAAAACGAACAAACTAGAATCGAATAAAAAAATAGAATGGAAACAAACAAATAAAAGTGAAAAAGAATCCGCAAAAAAGATGGACAGAGGTACAAAAATTGATCAAAATCAACCAATGTCAGTTACAACAAGTGTAGATGGAACAACAACTTCTTCGCCAATCCATAATTCACCTGAAGACGCAGTGCCAGCAATTCCTAACGAAGATGTGAAATCTAACCATAATCAAACCTTTGAAATGCCTGAGGACACTAAATCAAAACCTGTACATGATTCTTCTAAATAAGCTATAAAATGAAATAGGATCATACCGTCAGATAAGTAATAATAGAATCCCTGTTGCATACAGCGCAGGGGTTTTAATGTTAAAAAAGTTCCCTTCACTAGTCAAAAGCAAAATTAATGAAAAAAGAAAAATCAGATGTAAAATAATAAATAATTATTAAAAACAAATAAAAGGAGTATCTCTTATTTAATAAGGGATACTCCTTTTATTTTTCGAACCATGTCTTAGCCACAAGCAAAAAGAACCATAAACTTGCAGAAAGTTTATTTTAACTTCCCTATTGATAGGTTAACACGGTAATTCCCATACTTTAATAGTCGTCCTAGAAAGTTATCCAACTCTTCATTGGAAGAAAAATGTGTTTTTAATAAATAACATCCATCACCACTTATACGGTGTACTTCAGAAATCCCTTCTTCCCCTTGAAAGAAATTCATAAACTCTTGATGGTTAGCTGTTGTTACGAACAAAGTAACAAACGCAGTCACTACTTGTCCTAATTTGATTCGGTTTATTGCGATTGTGTATTGCTCAATAATCCCTAAATCCTCTAACCTTCGAATTCGATTTCCTACAGCCTGCCCCGTCATATGTATTTTCTGACCAAGTTCTTTCCATTGTATTCTTGAGTTTTCTCCTAATAATTTTAGTATCTCAAAATCTGTTTGATCAATGATATAAACCAATCCTTTCACCGTGAAAGTAGAAAGCCAGAAAGTGTTTCGCCAGCTTATTCTGCTTATCGATACAATTCACTATACTTAGTTTATCCTCTTACATCACATTATCTATCAGTTATATTCACTTATAACATAGAGGACGCAACAAAAAATACATCTAGATTTAAAGGAGGTTACAAATATGTTATTACAAGAAATCCTATCGTTCAATGAACAATTTGTAGAAAATAAGGAATACGCTCCTTGTGAAGCGACAAAAATGCCTAAAAAACGTATGGTTGTTGTTTCTTGCATGGATGCTCGTTTAATTGAGCTACTTCCAAAAGCTTTAGATATACACGATGGTGATGCAAAAGTTATCAGAAATGCAGGTGGTAAAATTGCTTCTCCTTTCGATAGCGTTATGCAAAGTGTTGTAGCATCAGTATATGATCTAAATGCAGATGAAATCTTTCTTATCGGACACCATAGATGTGGCGCAAGCCAAACTAATCCAAAAGGAACACTTCAAAAAATATTAGATCGTGGAGTAGCTTCACCAGAAATTTTATCAGCAATTGAATATGCTGGTGTTGACCTTGAAAAATGGTTATTTGGATTCGATGATGTCTGCGATTCAACTCAAGCTAATGTTGATTTAGTAAGAAATCATCCACTTATTCCAAAAGATGTTCCTGTACATGGTCTAGTTATTGATCCTCACACAGGTAAATTAGATTTAGTAGTTGATGGATATAAAAAATTAAATGGTATGGAACATTAATTATTACTTAAATGAAGGGAAGTTATTAGATATGAATAGACAAGAAGCTACGCAAAAAATTATGGAAGCAAAAATCGCAAAAGGTTTAACATGGGAAGAAATTTCAAAAGTAAGTGAAAACTCTGAGACTTGGGTTGTAACAGCATTATTAGGACAAGCTACAATGACACGTCCGGAAGCAGAAAAAATTGGTAAACTATTAGAATTAGATGAAGAAGTAGTTCAGGCATTAACAGTAGTTCCACTTCGAGGTCAAGTAATGCAAATGCCTCCTACTGCCCCAATCTTATATCGATTATATGAAATGATGTTACAATACGCACCAACTCTTAGAGAATTAATCTTAGAAAAAGCTGGCGAAGGTGTAATGAGTGCAATTAACTTCAATCTAGGTGTGGATACACAAGAAGATCCAAAAGGTGGCGATCCTCGTATCGTTATTACACTTAACGGGAAATTCTTACCGTTCCGTACATGGTAATTAGTTAAAAATCTATCTATATAATTAAAATGATTTTATAGACCTAAAAGTCCATCCTTTTTAATCTAACTGTGCAGAAAGGGTGGATTTTTACTATGAAATTCTTTTTCGGCAAAGGAGACTAATATGAATAAAAAATACTTTGATACGAGCTTTAGTATTCTACAGTGGTTTGTGTTTTTATTAGCAAATGCAATTGCATTGCCTATCATTATTGGTGGCATATTCCATTTATCAATAGAAGATATTTCAACATTAATGCAGCGAACTTTTTTAGTCGTGGGAGTAAGTTCATTTATACAAGCATGGTTTGGGCATCGCTATCCCATAGCGGATGGGCCAGCCGGTTCATGGGTAAGTATATTTGTCATATTGGGACAAGTCGCTATGCATCAGGGACAAAGTGCAAAGGATGTATTACAACTTTTAGAAGGCGGATTAATTATTGCAGGTATATTACTCTTCGTCCTTGGTATAACAGGGCTTGTACATCGAATTCTACGTTTATTTACACCCTTGGTTACAGGCACTTTTCTTTTAATATTATCTCTTCAGCTTAGTGGTGTGTTACTAAAAGGAATGATGGGGTTACAAGGGGCCGCAACTCATCCTGATTATACAACAGCTACTATTGCACTCTTTGTTTTTGCCATGATTACCTTCTTATCAATTAAAGGGAAAGGATGGATGAAAAGTTACGCTGTGTTACTTGGCATTTCATTTGGTTGGCTTTTGTATGCTGTATTAGGAAAATCATCTCATATGCCTTCACACACACCGTTAGTTAAGTTACCAGAGATATTCGCTTGGGGCATGCCTAGATTCGATATTGGAATGACTCTAACTGCAACTTTATTTACATTTCTTTTAGTTGCAAATACAATCGCTGCTATTTCGGCTGTAAAACAAGTGGCTCCGTTATCTAAAGAAAATGAAAAGCAAATACTGAACCGCGGCGTGTGGGCCGGAGGTATATCACATATTATCTCGTCGTTGTTCTCTACAATTGGAATTGTACCGTTACCTGCATCAGCAGGATTTATTCAACTAACAGGACAAAGAAAAGTGAAGTCGTTCCTTATAGCAAGTCTCATATTAGCAGGAATTTCTTTTATTCCCTCAATTGTAAGCTTTATATCCTTGCTACCAGGTCCTATTGCTAATGCCGCACTTTTAGCAACATTTGTCCAAGTAATAGGCATTTCATTTCAATCCATTTTACGTGAAGAATTAAATCAACGCCGATTAACTATATTAGGAATTTCACTATTAATCAGTTTGGGAATAATGTTTCTTCCAGAAAGTGCATTTCGCGGAATTCCTTCTTCCTTACAATATGTTTTAAGTAATGGATTACTTGTGGGTACTATGATCGTTATTCTGCTAGAACAGTTTTGGAAAGAGTAAAGTATTTATATACTTAATTATAAAAAGAAGAATTAGATGGATTTAATAGTGAATTAAAAAGATAATATTCATATTTCTCTTTTTGATTATTGTTACCATACCAATTTTTACTTTTTACACCATGAAACTATATACGTCAAAATCGTTTCATGACGTTATTACTTCCACATACTTGCACTTTATATAATAACGGTACAGTACAAATAACATGCTGTATAAATAAGTGTGGGGGGATTTACTATGAACGAAGCCTTTCGAGTCGTATTTTTTTATAAATACAACCTTATATTCTGAACATTATTAGATTATTACAATCAGTTACATCACAACTTCTTATATGAGAACGGACGAAGCCTACTTTGTCTAACACAATTGTGTTAGATTGTGAGCGATAACCAGGTCAGAAGATAATGATTCCCCTATAGTCACCATCCGAGCGTTCAAAGCTTCGCAGAACTGGAAGTAATGAAATACCTGTAGGACTGTTGCGAGCAGCCAGAAACATTAAGAGTTATCATGGGAAATCGCATAAAAAAAAGCTGCTGCCTATAAAATACAGACAGCAACTTCAACTAGAGTAGCTGTTATGATTTACGTAAGCTACAGTATACAATTTGATTTTCTATTAGTTTTTTTGGCATACTCATTTTTGAGCTGCTTCTTTTTTACATTTTGTAACTAATAAACAGCGATTGGCCCATAAGGACCCTTGATAATTTCTATTTTTGTTTCAAAAATATCTGTCAAAATTTCCGGGTCCATAACCTCTTCTACTGTTCCGAAAGCAGCAATTTGTCCATCTTTCATAGCACAAATTTTGTCAGAGTATTTAGCAGCAAAATTTATGTCATGCATAACAGTCAAAATTGTTCTTCCGAATTCATTAGCTGCACGTCTCAAATGCTCCATCATTTGAACAGAACGAGCAACATCAAGGTTGTTCAGAGGCTCGTCCAAAAGTACATATTCAGTCTCTTGGCACAATACCATCGCTACATATGCTCTTTGCCTTTGACCACCAGAAAGCTCATCTAAATATCTATTCTCTAAATTAGTTAAATCCAAGAAATCGATATATTTAGAAATAATAGATTCATCCTCTTTAGTTAACCTTCCCTTTGAATAAGGAAAGCGCCCAAATCCAACTAGTTGTCTAACAGTAAGCCTCGTTACAAAATGATTTTCTTGTCGCAATATAGTCAAAACTTTTGCTAAGTCTTTTGATTTGGATTCAGAAACATCCATATTCGCTACCTGAATTTGACCTTCATCCATATCTAAGAGTCTTCCAATCATCAAAAGTGTCGTTGACTTTCCAGCTCCATTTGGTCCAATTAAAGAAGTAAAGCCCGCTTTTGGTATTTCAATATCTAAAGGTCCTATTTTCACCTTATCAGTATAGAACTTTTTAACGTTATCAATTTTTATCATAAAGCCCTCTTCCTTAAAACTATAGTTAAGAATATTATTCCACCAAATAATTCGATAATAACTGAAACTACACCTTGAGCATGGAATACATGATACATTAAAAAGTATGCACTCGTCATTATCAAAAATCCTATAGCAAAAGCCATTGGAAAAATATATCTATGATCATAAGTTGACGCCGCCTGATAACTCAAAGTTGCTACTAAAAAGCCGTAGAAAGTAAGTGGCCCAATTAGAGCTGTTGAGATGGACATTAAAATAGCTACTAATACAAGCGTATAAATTACACTAGGTTGATATTTAACCCCAAAAGAAGTAGCAACATCCTTTCCTAGTGACAAAACATTCAAATTCTTAGAATGAGCCAAAATTAATACCGCTACAATTATGACCATAGGAATTACAATAGGAAAATATGCAGGATCTGCATGATTAACAGAACCAAATAACCTTGCTTGTAAAATATCAAACTCTGAAGGCGCAAGTAGTTTTCTCATGAAAGTTGACACAGAATTTAGCCCGGTACCAATAATAATTCCAACTAAAAGCATAAGTTGTAAATTCCCGTATTTACCGGAAAGTAACCATCCATAAAGTATCAAACTCATGAAGACCATAACAACAACTTGAAATAAAAATGATCCAATTCCACTAAAATTTATCAATGCACTAGCACCAAAGAAGAATATTGTACTCGTTTGAATTGCTGAATAAAGTGATTCGAAACCTAAAAGCGAAGGAGTAATAATTTTATTATTCGTAATAGATTGGAAAGCAACTGTCGACAAACTATGACAAACTGCAGCAATAATCATAGCAACAATAGCTACTATCCTTCTCTTAACAACTGGGATAAAAGAAGGTGAATCTATCGGAACTGGATTGTTATAAACTAAAAGTCCATATGAAGAAAGGAGACCTAAAGCAATCAATGTTATCAGTAAAATCCAATAACGCCTTTCTTCCTTCTTAGAACGAAAAGCACTAGCTGATCTACTTTCATTATGAAGGCTAGAATCGATTTCGACATTTTCTTTATTTCTATATTCTAATGTGATCATCGTAGCCTCCTTGGTTTTCTTTGTCTCAATAAAATAGTAATAAACACGACTGCTCCCACTGTTGCAAGTATTAAAGAAACAGGTACTTCAAAAGGCTTTATAATTGTTCGAGAAATGATGTCACAGGCAGTTATTGTCCCCATTCCGATCACACATACCCAAGGTAAATTACTCCTAAGATCATCACCTCTAAACATTGAAACAATATTTGGAACAATTAATCCCAAGAAAGGTAAGTTTCCAATAACAGCTGCAACAATTCCAACAGCAACAGAGATAAGACCAGTCCCAAAAAGAACAATTCTATTGTAATTAACTCCAAGGCTTGTTGCGACATCTTCTCCTAGTCCAGCTAAAGTCAATCTATTAGCATACATAAAAATAAGCAAAGTAATGATAACAATCAGCCATAAATATTCATATCTTCCCACCTGAATGTTAGCAAATGAACCTACAAACCAAGTTTCAATACTTTGCGTCATTTGAAAAAGGAGTCCCAAAAAAGTAGACACTGCAGAAATAACTGCTCCAAGCATCAATCCGATAATCGGGACAATTAAAGACGAACGAAGTTTAACTCTTCTTAAAAATAGAAAGAAAATCATAGTTCCTATAAAAGAAAAAATGATTGCACCAGTCATTCTTTGAACTAAAGTCGGGGCAGGAAATAATAAATATACAAAAAGCAGGCCTAAGCCTGACCATTCAATAGTCCCCGTTGTAGTAGGTTCAACAAAGCGATTCTGTGTAATGAGTTGCATTACGAGCCCTGCCATCGCCATTGCAGCTCCAGTAAGCATTAATGCTACTGTTCTCGGAACACGAGTTATGAAAAACATCTCCATTCCGTCCTCTTGTCCACGTATATCATAAACTCCAGTAAACAGTGATATAATCCCTAAAATTATAACAATCATAATCGCTATTATAAAAGGTTTTGTCCATATTTTATTGTGATTATAAAACTGGGGTTGAGAAATATTCTCAACCCTAGAAATCATATTTTTTGACACTGTTTCGTACTCCTTTACACTACTTAGCTAAAGTTTTTGCAATATTTCCAAACAACTCTATATAAGTCTCAATTGATTCATTTGTGTAAGTATCTGCTGGTGCATAAACAATTTGTTTTTTAGAAACAGCAGTTGTGTTTTGAAGAGCAGGTGATTTAGAAATAACATCCTGAGCAGGAGCTGAAGTAGCAGCATCAGATGTTGCAGCATCACGATCTAATACGAAAAGCCAATCAGGATTTGTTTGTGCAATAGCTTCAACAGAAACGTCATCACCTTTATGACCTGCAGTAGAATTGGCAACTTCTAGTGCTGGAGTCCAACCGAAAATCTCATACATTGGTCCCCAAACGCGACCAGAGTGAGGAGCAGCAAAACCAATATTCCCACCAGTAACGATAACACTCATAACTTTATCTTTTCCATTATAAGCAGATTTTACATTTTCAATAGATTTATCAAAATCAGCTACTAATTTTTTAGCTTCTTTATCTTTATCAAAGATTTTCCCTAAAGAAATTGTAGAATCTTTAAGTCCTTTTACTAAGTTTTCTCCAGGCTTAGTAGCTTTCTCAGAAACATCAACATTAAGATCAATAACAGCTGCATTTGGCACTAATTTTTTGATCTCTTCGTAATGGCCAGCAAATCTTTGACCAACGATTACAAGTTCAGGGTTTGCCGCTGCAATAATTTCAAGATTTGGTTCGCGGTGATTTCCAATATTTTGAACTTTACTATCCTTTACATATGCTGAATCTGCAGGCATTACATCCTTTGGAGCAGCCGCTAATTTAATTCCCCAATCAGCTAAAGTTTCAAAAGTTCTATTATCCAAAGCAACTACATTTTTTGGATTTACAGGGACTTTAACAGTTCCATGTGCATCAGTGATTTCAACTGTTTTTGGCTTATCACTACTATCACCTTTATTAGCTTTCGAAGTTTCCTTACTTGAATCTGAGCAAGCTACTAACATTAAAGTGAAAATTGCTAAAATACTTACTAATTTTAAAAGCATAGTTTTTTTCATACGTATACTCCTTATAATGTAATTTAGTTCGAAAATGATAACGTCCATAGATTAAATTAGATAGTAACCTTTATGCATCTAAATTGCTATTGATAATCATTTTCATTTGAATATCCTGTTAATAAGTATAGTCATTAATTATGTGAAAATCTTGTGAATGGTGTGAGTTAATAAAACTAAACATAAATTAGATACAGTCTCATCTAATGCGCACCAGAGTCATCCCCCACACGTACTAATCAATAGATTGGGCACCTTATAAACCATGATTTCTACTGCAAAAAAATGCCCATTAATAGCTAATTTTTCATAATCCATTGCCTGGTAGCAATCTTCTTTTTATAGTTTCCATCTTTTAATATTTCACAGAAACTATTTGATTATCAGATTTAATAGAAAAAACGAGTAAAACTGAATGAAGCAGTTTTACTCGTTTTTTCTATTATGCTAGATATTGTTTATTATGACAAACTGTACTTTACCTATTATCTTATTTTTATCATTCAACCATTGAATAGCCTCTGCCATGTATCGTTTCAATATATCTCTCTTTCTTCTCGCACTTTAACTTTTTTCTTACATACCCAATATATAAGTCTACTACATTTGGATTGACTACTACGTTATATCCCCAAACCTGATTCAAAAGCATTTCACGGCTCAATATTGTATTTTTATTCTTGATTAAAAATACAAGTAAATCATACTCGCGCTTAGTAAGCGAAAGATTTTTACCACCTTTTTTCACAATATGGCTAGATGCATCAACAAAGAGATCTTTAAACTGAAAAAAGTTTATCTCATTTTGCTGGATACATTCACTTCTCCTTAAAATAGCTTGAACCCTTGCTACTAATTCTTCTTTCACAAATGGTTTTCTTATATAATCATCTGCTCCTGCTTGTAACCCTGCTATGCAATCCTTGCTAGAAATATTGTCGGTCACAATAATGATCGGTGTCGTTTTAACAAGTCGTATTTGTCTGCAAATTTCTGGTCCCGATATACTTAATGAATCCCAATCCAATATGATAATATCCCAATCTTGTTCATATATTATATTTAAACCTTGGTTTTCATTGTGAAGTTTTAAAATGAAATAGCCTTCTTGCGTTAGACCGCTTACGATTTTCTTTGCAAAAGACCGTTCATTCTTAATTACCAACACCTGCTTCACCGATGGTTCACCTCTACTTCAATATAACTTAGTTAGATAAAAAATTATCCCAAAAAAATAATTTGAGATTTATAAATATTAAATTCCTAAAAAAAGCCATTATAACAGCTTATTAGAATAGCTCTATACAATCTTACAATAGATATGGATAAAAACACAAAATATATGAAGATTTAAATAAATGTTATTTAATCATTAAGGGGCAGCTATAGTATCTACCTGCTTATCATCAATAACCATTTCTTCGCTTTCTGTTTCAGGGGTACCGCCCCATCCCCATCAACTTAAGCATTTTATACAACCACAAAACAAAAAGAACCATAAGCTTGCCAAACCGGCAAACTTATGGTTCATATCATATAAAATAAAAAAACCACCAAATATGTATTGGTGGAGACGGTGGGAGTCGAACCCACGTCCAAAAATATCGGCACTTAAGCTTCTACGAGTGTAGTCGATATATTAGCATTTCGCGAACTCTTCGGCCTATCGACAGGCTTCCAAGTTGCTAGTCTGATTATTCTCTTCCTTCGTCCTCAGACGGCGAACTCCGGCGTAGTCCACTTAGTTTGAGTCCCTTACCCTACCACATGGACGATGGAGGGAGGAACCTTTAGTGCAATTAAGCAGCTAAAGAAAGATTGTTTTGTTTGCCAATTATAGGCTTTGACGTTTTAACGAGGCCGATCCCCTCGACTCGCAACCTAAGCTCGAACTATCCCTGTCGAATCCGTAACGTCCCCATGATAAAAATGGAGCATACGAAGAAATACCGTGATAGCTACTAAGAGCTGTTTTTCAATGTGCAACAATCTTACATAAGTTATTATATCATACGCGCGCCGTTTTACAAATGTAAATATCTGTATTACATCTTTTGACGATCACGGAACACGCGTGCAATTTCACGTTTAGCTTCTTTCTCTTTTAAATCGTGACGCTTATCATATTGCTTCTTACCTTTTGCTAAACCAAGTGCCATTTTCGCAAATCCATTTTTTAAATAGATTTTAACTGGAACTAATGCATATCCTGTTTCTTTTGCGTAACCTGCTAGCTTATCAATTTCTTTTTTATGAAGAAGTAACTTCCTTGTACGTAGCGGATCGTGATTGAAACGATTCCCTTGTTCATATGTATTAATATGCATATTATGAACCCATACTTCACCGTTATGTATACGTGCAAACGCATCTTTCAAGTTCACGCGTCCAGCGCGAATCGACTTAATTTCCGTTCCTTGAAGGACAAGCCCTACTTCGTATGTTTCTTCGATGAAATAATCATGAAATGCCTTTTTATTTTGCGCAATAACCTTACCTGTACCTTTTGGCATATAACGTCCCTCCTCTATTTTTACCATTGTAACAAATGTAAACAAAAAGCGAAAGTGGCTCGCTCAGAATGTGAGGTGGATGGAGCTTCTGACCTTGAGGCGTTCTTTGCCTCCTGGGAAGAAGCGAAGCCACCGAACATTCTAGCCACTGTAGCTAGATTCAACAAAAAGCGAAAGTGGCTCGCTCAGAATGTGAGGTGGATGGAGCTTCTGACCTTGAGGCGTTCTTTGCCTCCTGGGAAGAAGCGAAGCCACCGAACATTCTAGCCACTGTAGCTAGATTCAACAAAAAGCGAAAGTGGCTCGCTCAGAATGCGAGGCGAAGCCACTCTTTTCTTACTTGCGCTTTTTCTTTTTCTTCTTGAATCCTGGTACATTTTCAAAGAATCCTTTTTTCTTCTTGCCATTACTATTGCCATTACTATTACTATTACCATTACTATCTTTTTTCCCTGGCTGACTAGCGGATGTGGATGCTGATGCTTTTCCTTTTCCTTGGCCACCACGATCAAACTTTCTTCCTGTGCCGCGTTCGCCACCGCGCTCATTACTACGCTCGCTACGTCCACCGCGTTTCTTTCTGCCTGTTCTTGGCTGTTCAATCACAACTGGACGATCTTTGAACTTGCGACGAGGTGTGCCTTTCATGCCAACGATTTCAAAGTCGATTGCGCGCTCGTCTTTATTTACGTTAATAACACGAATTGTAATTTCGTCACCGATGCGGAATACGTTACCTGTACGTTCTCCAATCATCGCAAAATGTTTTTCGTCATAACGGTAGTAATCATCTGTTAAATAGCTAACGTGTACAAGACCTTCAATTGTATTTGGAAGCTCTACGAATAAACCGAAGTTTGTTACAGAGCTAATCATACCGTCATACTCTTCACCGATCTTATCAACCATATACTCTGCTTTTTTCATTTCGTCTGTTTCACGTTCTGCTTCAACAGCGCGGCGTTCCATATTAGAAGAGTGCTCTGCAATCTCAGGTAAGTTTTCACGCCATTTCGCTTGCGTTTCGTTGTCTACTTTACCATTAATGATGTATTCACGAATCAATCTATGAACAATCGTATCTGGGTAACGACGAATTGGCGATGTGAAATGCGTGTAGAACTCAGTTGATAAACCGAAATGTCCTAAGCTGTCCGAATCGTAACGTGCTTGCTTCATAGAACGAAGCATAACTGTTGAAATGACTACTTCTTCTGGCTGACCTTGAACCATTTCAAGAATTTGTTGCAGCGCACGAGGATGTATTTCGTTCGCACGTCCTTTTACTGCATATCCGAAGTTTGTTACAAACTCGAAGAAACGCTCAAGCTTATCTTCTTTCGGATCTTCATGGACACGGTACATAAACGGTACGTTCATCCAGTGGAAGTGCTCTGCTACTGTTTCGTTCGCAACAAGCATAAACTCTTCAATTAACTTCTCTGATACAGAACGATCACGCATTACAACATCAGTCGGTTTTCCTTCTTCATCTACTAGTACTTTCGCTTCTTTAAAGTCAAAGTCAATCGCACCGCGGCGCATACGTTTTTCACGTAAAATTTGTGCTAACTGCCCCATTTCTTTAAACATTGGTACTAGCGGCTCGTAACGTTCAATTAGCGCTTCGTCTTCATCTTCTAAAATGCTTCTTACGTCAGCATACGTCATACGCTCTGTCGTTTTAATTACACTTTGGAAAATCTCATGCTTTACAACATCACCTAGATTGTTGATTTCCATTTCACAAGATAGTGTCAGACGGTCTACTTTCGGATTTAATGAACAAATACCGTTTGATAAACGATGCGGAATCATCGGAATTACACGGTCTACAAGATATACACTCGTTGCTCTCTCCGCTGCTTCAACATCAATTGGAGAACCTTCTTGAACGTAATGACTTACATCCGCAATATGAACGCCAAGCTTATGGTTACCGTTCTCAAGCTTCGTTACTGTAACAGCGTCATCTAAGTCTTTCGCATCCGCACCATCAATTGTAACAATCATTTGATCACGTAAATCACGGCGATCTTTTATATCTTCTTCTGAAATCGTTTCTGGTACACTGTTTGCATGTTCCATCACTTCTTCAGGAAATGCTAAAGGTAAATGATGTTTATGAATGACAGATAAAATATCTACTCCTGGGTCATTTTTATGACCTAGAATTTGAATAACTTCACCTTCTGCGCTTAAACGGTTCTCTGGGTAGCCCGTAATTTTCACAACTACTTTATGGCCTTCTACAGCGCCCATAGATGCACTTTTCAAGATAAAAATGTCACTTGTCCAGCGTTTATTATCAGGTATAACAAATCCAAAGTTCTTTGACTCTGTATATGTACCAACTAGTTCCTTCGTTCCACGCTCTAAAATACGAACAATCGCGCCTTCTTGGCGTGATCCACTTGATTGCGCGCTAACACGTGCTAATACTGTATCACCATGAAGTGCGCCATTTAATTCTGTAGGCGGGATGAAAAGATCATCATCTCCTGTTTTCTTCTCTTCTGGAACGACGAACGCAAAACCACGTGCGTGCCCAATTAATTTACCGCGTACTAAATTCATTTTTTCTGGAAGACCGTAGCGGTTACTACGTGTGCGGATAACAAGCCCCTTCTCTTCCATCATTACAAGTGCCTTTACGAAATCTTTAAAGCCCTCAGAGCCTTCGATTCCAAATGCAGCTTCTAATTCTTGTATCGTTAACGGTTTATACGCTTCTTCCCTCATAAATAATAACAACTTATCAATATGTTCTTGCATGATTTCTTCCAAGCAGAAATACCTCCTTTAAACCCTTATATTATTTAGTGTATCCGAAAGATGGGGGATGTATAAAGTGAAACTTTAATCATCTCCCAATGATTTTTTACAGCTTTCATAAAGTGTAACTTTAATCAGTGGGGTTTTGTCCCTTCCCACTGATTATTAGCCCACACCAATTGGGATAATAAATTCCCTTATGAAAAAAAGAGGCAACTAGATCTTACCAATCTAGTTGCTCCAAGAAGTTATATACATCCTCATGTAGCACATCACGTTCTTTATCAAGTGTAATGACATGCGTAGAGTCTTCATACCATTTAATGTCTTTTAACGTAGATTCTACACCGTTATAAATAATGTTAGCACTATCTGTATTAATCATCTCATCATGACGTGCTTGTACAACGAATGTTGGAGCATAAATCATATCAACATTATTGCGTACGTCACGAATCAACTCCTGTAATGCTTTTAATGTATTCATTGGTGTCTGTTTAAATTCAAACATTTCCTGCTCAATTCGTTCTGGTGATTTTTGCTCACGCTTTTTATATTCGCGGGCATATGCCAATATACCTTGGTACATAATTTCTTCACTTTTAATGTACATCGGTGCACACATTGGTACAACACCTAAAATCGGTAATGTATAAGCAAGTTTTAATGAGAATACTCCGCCTAATGATAATCCAACCGCAGCTATTTTCTCGTAACCTTGATCTTTTAAATGCTGGTAGGCATTCATTACATCTTTCCACCAGTCTTCAGGGCCTGTATGAACAAGCTCTTGTGGTGGTACGCCGTGTCCTTTATAAATTGGCGCATGACAAGTATAGCCTTTCTTCTCTAAGAAACGCCCTAGCATGCGTACGTCAGCTGAGTTCCCTGTGAATCCATGTAATAATAAAACAGCGCGGTCTCCACCTTCAAATGTAAATGGTTTCGGAGATGCTAATTTCATCATGTACTTCTCCTCTTTCTCTTCTGTAATCTAGTCGTATTCTTTCTATTCTTAGTGTACCATATTTATAATTCTATAATCTAATTAGAAACTTTTTTTGAATAACAAATCAAAAAAAGAAGAACCATTAGCATAATCCGCTAACGCTTCTTCTTTTAATTTTATAAGTTTAAGTACGTAACAGCAATTGTTAGTACAAAGAACAACACAGCTAAAACAACTGTAACACGGTTTAATACCGCTTCAATTCCACGTGCTTTTTGCTTACCAAATAATTGCTCTGCACCGCCTGAAATTGCACCTGAAAGGCCCGAGCTATTACTAGACTGCATAAGTACCATAACAATCATTAAAATCGATACAATAATAAGTAAAACAGATAATAACGTATGCACTTGGCGTACCTCCTACAAAGATTCAGTTATTTTAAATGTAGCATAAATCCTATAGAAAAGCGAGAGCTATAGAATCGCTCTCGCTTTTCTTCTATTACATAAACACCATTGCGAATAATGGTCCAAGCAAACATGTCAAAATTGCTGTTAATGTCATTGTTACCGATCCAATAACACCTTCATGCTCATTATTTTTCATCGCTCTCATAACACCCATAATATGAGATGCACATCCAAAGCCAATCCCTTTACCAACTGAGTTTGTAACACGGCTCCATTTTAATAAAATTGGTCCTGAAATCGTTCCAGTAATCCCTGCGATAACGACGAAGGCCGCTGTTAAGGACGGGACACCACCAACTTGTTCAGATACACTCATCGCAACTGGCATTGTCACTGATTTTGGTAAAGAAGATAAAATTAAGCTTTTATCTGTTCCCATAAGTGTGGCGATAGCCAAATCACTTGCAATAGCAACTGTTGTACCTACTAATACTCCACCAGCAATTGGTACAACATATTTTTGCAGAACATGACGTTGTTTATAAAGCGGGATTGCAAATGCTACAACACCTGGTCCGAGTAACTTTGCAATCCAGCCACCACCACTTTCCATATAATTTTGATATGGTATATCAAGCATTATAAATAAGAAAGCCATTAATCCTGTTGCAACAAGCATTGGAATGGTAAATGGTGTTGGAAATAATTTGTAGATTTTTTTAGATAATTGATATAATAGCACCGTAAAAAGAACCCAACCGATTCCGATTAATATTTGGCTCATTGTGTCTCTTTTTCCTTTCTATTCGCAAGATATTGTCCTGTATGTCCTGCGACAATAATAATTAAAAACGTACTCGCTACAACTGTAATGAAAAGAGAAATTCCTTTACTCATAAAAAAAGCACCGTAATTCATTAAGCCAAGCGTTGGCGGAATTAATAAAAACGGCATAATAGCAACGAGTGTTTCTGCTCCTAAATCAAACCATTTCACTGGAAGTACTTTTAGGCTAAGTAAAACAAGTAGAAGGAACATCCCAATCAAACTTCCTGGAATCGGAATATTCAACATTTCTTGCACCCAATTTCCAACCATATACAATACATAAAGAGCAGCAATTTGGACAAGAATCTTTGTAAGTTTCATGTTCATCATCCCTCATGTTTATACGATCTTCTGTTAATATCCTTATCATAGTATAAATTGTAAAAACCTGCAATTTATCAAATCGACAACGAAAATCCACTATATTATACGCTTACACCCTTGATATGACTGCGTTTCCGAATATAATTTACGTCAAAAACCTTGACCTAATATATAAAGTTTATATTTTCTGAATTTTGATGGTTATTATTTCAATAAAACAAAATCCTTCACTCCATTTTTATTCTGCCTTCTCTCTAGCACACATATATAGACAGGTGGTGAACATATGTCTAAAAAAGTTCTTATTTTTTGTGATCCTGGAATCGACGATACGATAGCCCTCCTCCTCGCATTCTTTATCGATGAAATTGAAATTGTTGGGATTGTCACCGATTACGGCAATGTTCCAAAAGAAATGGCCGTACAAAATGCTCATTTCCTTAAACAAAAATCAAGAAATAAAGATATGAAAATATTTGGTGGTTCAGACCGTCCTCTCAATGGAGGTCCTCCCGCTTTTTTTACCAATATTCACGGTAAAGAAGGGTTCGGGCCAATCATCCCAAATGAAAAGTTACAAAACGGAGAAATGGAGAATTTCTTTGAAGTTATCCCTCTTATCGAGCAGTATAAAGACGAACTAGTCATTGTAAGTTTAGGACGACTCACTTCCCTAGCTGTTTTATTTATTTTATGTAAAAACTTAATGCAGCAAATTGCTATCGATTTTGATTATAATCTCTTCTTCAAATACTTCATGTCACTTATGACGGGCGAACAATTTTAGCATAAAAAAACAGACCGTGATTTCTCACGGTCTGTCGTTATTTCCTACAATTATCGTTTGATATTGTAGAAAGATTGTAAACCAGCGTAAACAGCGATTTCGCCTAGCTCGTCTTCGATACGTAATAATTGGTTGTACTTAGCAATACGGTCAGTACGGCTCATAGAACCAGTTTTGATTTGGCCAGCGTTAGTTGCAACTGCGATGTCAGCGATTGTAGCATCTTCAGTTTCACCAGAACGGTGAGATACAACTGCTGTGTAACCAGCACGTTTAGCCATTTCGATTGCTTCGAAAGTCTCAGTTAAAGTACCGATTTGGTTAACTTTAATTAAGATTGAGTTAGAGATACCTTTTTCGATACCTTCAGCAAGTTTTTGAGTGTTAGTTACGAATAAATCGTCACCAACTAATTGTACTTTATCACCGATACGCTCAGTTAATAATTTGTGACCATCCCAGTCGTTTTCGTCTAGACCATCTTCAATAGAGATGATTGGGAAGTCTTTGCAAAGCTCTTCGTAGAAATCAACCATTTCTGCAGAAGTTAAGCCAGTACGGCCTTCGCCTGCAAGGTCATATTTACCAGTTTCTTTGTTGTAGAACTCAGAAGAAGCAACGTCCATTCCTAAGAATACGTTCTCTCCAGCTTTGTAACCAGCTTTTTCGATAGCTTCGATGATTACTTCTAATGCTTCACGGTTAGAACCAAGGTTTGGAGCGAATCCACCTTCGTCACCTACTGCAGTGTTAAGACCTTTGTCATGTAATACAGCTTTAAGTGCATGGAATACTTCAGCACCCATACGGATTGATTCTTTGAATGTTGGAGCACCAACTGGTAAGATCATGAACTCTTGGAAATCAACGTTGTTATCAGCGTGAGAACCACCGTTGATGATGTTCATCATTGGAGTTGGTAATTGTTTTGCATTGAATCCACCAAGGTAACGGTATAATGGAAGACCTACGAAGTCAGCTGCTGCGTGAGCTACTGCCATAGATACACCAAGGATAGCGTTAGCGCCTAGTTTACCTTTGTTTGGAGTGCCATCTAATTCGATCATAGCACGGTCGATACCAGCTTGGTCAGTTACGTCGAAACCAACGATTTCTGGAGCGATTGCTTCGTTAACGTTGTTTACTGCGTTCATAACACCTTTACCAAGGTAACGAGATTTGTCACCGTCACGTAATTCTACTGCTTCGTGCTCACCAGTAGATGCACCACTTGGTACGATAGCGCGTCCGAATGCGCCGCTTTCTGTGTAAACTTCTACTTCTACAGTTGGGTTACCACGAGAGTCAAGGACTTCGCGAGCATAAACATCAATAATTGTTGACATAATAAATTCTCTCCTTTTTATATAAGCAAATTATTTAATAATTGTTTTACCTGTCATTTCTTTCGGTTGTTCCACATTTAAAAGTGTAAGCATTGTTGGGGCGATATCTCCTAAAATACCACCTTCACGAAGCTCTACATCATTTTTTGTAACGATGAAAGGAACCGGGTTAGTTGTATGAGCTGTCATTGGTCCACCCTCAGCAGTTAACTCCTGATCGGCATTACCATGGTCAGCAGTAATAAGTGCTACACCATCTTTTGCAAGAATCGCTTCTACAACTTTTCCTAAACATTCGTCAGTTGCTTCTACTGCTTTAATTGTTGGTTCCATCATCCCAGAATGGCCAACCATATCACAGTTTGCAAAGTTAAGAATGATAACATCATGTTTATCATTTTCGATGTCATTTACTAAAGCGTCCGTTACTTCATAAATGCTCATTTCAGGTTTCAAGTCATACGTTGCAACCTTCGGTGAGTTAATTAAAATACGCTCTTCTCCTGGGAATTCAGCCTCACGACCACCGCTAAAGAAGAATGTAACGTGCGGATACTTTTCAGTTTCCGCGATGCGAAGTTGCTTTAATCCCGCTTGCGCAACAACTTCACCTAATGTGTTATCAAGGTTCATTGGCTTGAATGCCACGTAACCATCTACAGTTTCACTGAAATGTGTCATACAAACGAATTCAGGAATGTGAGGTACTTTTTCACCACGATCGAACTCACGGAAGTCTTCGTTTGTAAATACACGAGCAATTTGAATTGCACGGTCTGGACGGAAGTTATAGAAGATAACTGCATCATCATTATTGATTGTTGCAACTGGCGTGTCATCTTCGTTAACAATTACAGACGGCAATACGAATTCATCATGAATACCATTTGCATAAGAGTCTTCTACACACTCTTCTGCTGATTTATAAGTAGGGCCTTCACCATTCACCATAGCACGGTAACATTTTTCTACGCGATCCCAACGCTTGTCACGGTCCATGGAGTAATAACGACCAGAGATAGTCGCGAATTGTCCTACTCCTGTTTCTTTAATTACTTCATTTGTTGCATCGATATAACCTTTTGCTGTTTGTGGTCCAACATCGCGGCCATCTAAGAATGCATGGATATATACTTTCTCCACGCCTTCTTTTGCTGCTAAGCGAAGAAGAGCAAACATATGGTTCATGTGACTATGCACACCACCATCAGAAAGTAAACCGAATAAATGAAGAGCAGTACCTTTTTCTTTCACGCTTTTAATTGCATTTTGGAAAGTTTCGTTCTGATCGAACTCACCCTCACGAATTGCAACGTTTACGCGTGTTAAGCTTTGATATACGATGCGGCCAGCACCGATATTTAAGTGACCAACCTCTGAGTTACCCATTTGACCTGCTGGAAGACCTACTTCCTCACCACAAGCTGTAAGCGTTGTGTGAGGGAATTTGTTCCAGTAACCATCAAAATTAGGTTTCTTAGCTTGTGCTACAGCATTCCCGTAAGTTTCTTCACGTAGTCCGAAACCATCAAGAATGATTAAAGCTGTTGGCTTTCTCATTTTACCGCCCCCAGAAGACCTAAGAACGAAGCAGGCTCTAAGCTAGCACCGCCAACTAAAGCGCCGTCGATGTCAGATTGTGCCATATACTCTTTAATGTTTTCTGGTTTTACGCTACCGCCGTATTGAATACGAACAGCTTCTGCAGCTTCTGGAGAAACAGCTTCTGCAACAACTTTACGGATGTGCGCACATACTTCATTTGCATCTGCAGAAGAAGAAGATTTACCTGTACCGATAGCCCAGATTGGCTCATAAGCGATAACAGTTACTTTAACTTGCTCTTCTGTTAAACCTGCAAGTGCTTTTGTCACTTGACCTGCTACTAGATCAAATGTTTTTCCGCTTTCGCGCTCTTCTAAAGTCTCACCACAACAAACGATTGGTGTTAAACCATGTTCAAATGCTGCAAGAGTCTTTTTGTTTACTGACTCGTCTGTTTCAGCAAACATTTCACGACGCTCAGAGTGGCCAAGTACTACGTAGCCTACTTTTAAGTCGCTAAGTGCTACTGGGCTAATTTCGCCAGTGAATGCACCATTTTTTTCGAAGTGCATGTTTTGTGCACCTACTTGTAAGTCAGTTCCTTCAGCCTTTGCTACTAAGCGCTCTAAGAATAGAGCTGGCGAACAAACTACTGCATCAACAGCTGAAGCTGCTGGGATTTGACCTTTAACTTCCTCTACGAAGCTAACTGCTTCAGCTAGAGTTTTATTCATTTTCCAGTTACCTGCGATAATTGGTTTACGCATGCTTTGCACCGTCCTTTTTCTTTGGCTGCTACTTATTTGTCGTTAAGACAAACTACACCTGGAAGTTCTTTACCTTCCATGAATTCTAATGACGCACCGCCGCCAGTAGAAATGTGGCTCATTTTATCAGCCATACCGAATTTTTCAACAGCTGCTGCAGAGTCACCACCGCCGATAACAGAGTATGTACCTTCTGCATCTGCTAATGCTTGTCCTACTGCTTTTGTACCTTCTGCGAATGGAGTCATTTCGAATACACCCATTGGTCCATTCCATACAACAAGCTTAGAGTTTTTAATTACATCTGCATAAATTTCACGTGTTTTAGGACCGATGTCCACGCCTTCCCAAGTAGAAGGAATAGAGTCGATACCAACGATTTGAGTTGTTGCAGTTTCAGAGAATTCCTCAGTGATTACAACATCAACTGGCATGTAGAAGTTTACGCCTTTTTCTTTTGCAAGTTGCATAAATTCTTTAGCTAGTTCAATTTTGTCGTTTTCACATAGAGATAGACCAATTTCATGACCTAAAGCTTTAACGAATGTATAAGCAAGTCCGCCACCGATGATTAAGTTATCTACTTTGTCTAATAGATGACGAATTACACCGATTTTATCTTTTACTTTCGCACCACCAATGATAGCTGTGAATGGACGTTCTGGGTTAGAAAGTGCTTTACCTAATACATCTAACTCTTTTTCCATTAATAATCCAGATACTGCTGGTAGGTAGTCTGCGATTCCTGCTGTAGAAGCGTGAGCACGGTGAGCTGCACCGAATGCATCGTTTACGAAAATATCAGCAAGAGCTGCAAATTCTTTCGCAAGTTCTGCATCGTTCTTTTCTTCGCCCGCATAGAAACGTACGTTTTCAAGAACTACTACGTCGCCTTCGTTCATTGCTGCAACCATTTCTTGTGCAACTGGTCCGAATGCTTCGTCCGCTTTTTTAACATCTTTACCAAGAAGCTCGCCTAAACGTGCTGCTACTGGAGTAAGACGTAATTCTTCTACTGCTTGACCTTTTGGACGGCCTAAATGACTTGCTAAAATTACTTTCGCACCTTGCTCTACTAAATATTGAATTGTAGGAAGAGCTGCACGGATACGAGTTTCATCTGTAATTTTGCCTTCTTTCATAGGTACGTTGAAATCAACGCGGCAAAATACACGCTTACCTTTTAAATCTACGTCACGAATTGATTTTTTGTTCATTGGATTTCCCTCCGACTACTAGTTAGGATTGACAAAACCCATTCAAAAGCTTATCACATTTGCTTCTAAAACGAAAGAAGAGAGAGAGGGAACAAACCCTCTCCCTCGTTTTGTCATTGATTGCTTATATACTTAAGAATTAAAGACCTTTAGAAGTCATGTATGCAGCTAGGTCTACTACGCGGTTAGAGTAACCAGTTTCGTTATCGTACCAAGAAAGTACTTTAACCATGTTACCTTCCATTACCATTGTAGATAATGCATCGATTGTAGAAGAATCTGTGCAACCGTTATAGTCGATAGATACTAATGGCTCTTCGCTGTATCCAAGGATACCTTTTAATTCGCCTTCAGAAGCTGCTTTGAATGCTGCATTTACTTCTTCAACTGTTACTTCTTTGTCAAGTTCAACAACTAAGTCAACTAGAGAAACGTTAGCAGTTGGAACACGTACAGCGCCACCGTTTAATTTACCTTTAAGTTCTGGTAATACTAATGCTACAGCTTTAGCAGCACCAGTAGATGTTGGGATCATGTTTTCAGCTGCTGCACGAGCACGACGTAAATCTTTGTGTGGTAAGTCTAAGATTTGTTGGTCGTTAGTGTAAGAGTGAATTGTTGTCATCATTCCGCGTTTTACGCCGAATTTTTCGTTTAATACTTTAGCGAATGGAGCTAGACAGTTTGTAGTACAAGAAGCATTAGATACTACGTTGTGGTTAGCTGCATCGTATTCTTCGTGGTTAACACCCATAACTACAGTGATATCTTCGTCAGAAGCTGGAGCTGAGATGATAACTTTCTTAACTGATCCACCTAAGTGTTTCTCAGCGTCTGATTTTTTAGTGAAACGGCCAGTAGATTCTACTACTACTTCTACTCCGTAGTCGTTCCATGGTAATTGAGCTGGGTCACGCTCAGCGATAACTTTAATTTCTTTACCGTTAACAATGATGCTGTTTTCGTTAGCAGATACTTCTGCATTTAAAGTTCCGTGAACTGTATCATATTTTAAAAGGTGAGCTAATGTTTTAGCATCTGTTAAGTCGTTGATTGCTACTACTTCTACCTCAGAGTTGTTAAGAGCTGCGCGGAATACGTTACGTCCGATACGTCCAAATCCATTAATACCAATTTTAGTCATTTAAATTTCCTCCTTGGGGGATTATATTAAAGGGTATTACCCTTTGTTAATTGTTTTGCTGCACCTTCATCTGTAATTAGAATTGAAGTGTGCCCTTGCTTTATTACAGCCTGTATTGCTTTTGCTTTTGAAGAACCTCCAGCGACTGCGACAACGTGAGATACATGTTGTAAATCTTCAAGTTGCATACCAACTGTTCTTACTTTATGAACAACATTTCCTTGTTCATTAAAGTAGTAACCGAAAGCTTCGCCAACTGCTTCGCTTGCCTGAATCTTTAACCAATCTGCTTCTGAAGTATTTCTGCGACGTGCCATTGTTAACGCATCACCAATTCCATGAATGACGATATTGGAAGATCGAATCAACTCAAGAACTTCTTTCACGGAGGGCTCTGTTACAATAGACGCATATGCTTCGCTACTAACGTGATCTGGAACATACAATAAGCGATAATTACTCATCGTATTTTGTGCCATTTTGGCGCAAATGGTATTGGCTTCTAACTCGACACCTTCTCCAATTCCACCACGTGCTGGGACAAATAGCATATGTAAATCTTTGCAATCAAGTTGCATCATGTCCGCAGCAGCAGCTAGCGTACTTCCTCCAGCCACAGCAACGATATTATTCACTGTCAGACGGTCTTTTATACAAGTCACACAAGCACGGCCCATCTCCAGTTTGACCCAAGGTGATTCATCACTATCACCAGGGACAACGAAAACTTCATCCAAGTCTAATGTTTCCTTAAGTTGTTTTTCTAAAACCTTTAACCCGGAAATTTCTTTCATAAAGTCTTCCAAAGCAAGAACTAAAGCTGTTCCTTCTTCTGTCAAAGTCATTCCAGAAGAAGCGATGTGAACTAAGTTTTGTTCTTTCAAAACTTGAACTTCACTTCGCAATACTCGTTCTGTCATACCGAGACTTGCAGATAAGTTTCTTCTTCCAATCGGCTGCATAAGCCTAATGTACTGAAGCACTTGCATTCTCGTTTGCATAACAGGTAGCAGATCAGGTAATAATTTTTTTGTGTTCTGAATCCATGAGCGCATATCTTTTCTCCTCACTACATCGGTTCATTTTCCTTTGTGGTCACTTTATGTCCCGTAGTGACATTTTGCGTCCCACTTAGGTAAAAAAAATAATCCCTGCTACGTGTATTATTGTAACAGGAGACAGAAACTTATTCAACTCTTAACTGCATTGTTTATATAGTTTATTATGACACCTTTGTGAATGTTACCATATTCTACCTGTCTTCCGCCTATTTCTACAACAGGAATCATTAGATGGTATTTCTCTAAAAGGTCATTATCTTCATATATATCTATTTCCTCAATTTGAAAAGAATATTCATATTGTACTTCCTTTAAAACTTGTTTCGCCTTTTCACAAAGACCACAATCTTTTTTTGTATATAGTACAACTCTCATCTTCTTCACCTATCCAATTGTTTTTCTTAGAGACGAAGCAGGAATATGCATTTGTTCTCTATATTTCGCAACCGTTCTGCGAGAAATAACGATTTCATGCTCTTCTTCTAATAATTTTGAAATCTTTTGATCCGAAAGTGGCTTTTTCTTATTTTCTGCTCCAACAAGCGTTTGAATGAATTGTTTCACACGCTTTGTAGAAACAGCCTCATCTTCCGTCGTAGAAATAGAATTACTAAAGAACGATTTCATCTCAAATAAACCATGCGGCGTTTGCACATATTTATTACGCGTCGCACGACTAATTGTAGACTCATGCACACCTAACTCTTCCGCCACCTCTTTTAAAGCAAGTGGTTTTAAATACTCTGGACCTTTCCAGAAGAAATCATGCTGTTTTTCCATAATAATATTCATCACTTGTAAGAGTGTTTGTTTTCTCTGTTTCAAACTGCGCATAATCCATTGCACATGTTGATACTTTTCAGATACATATGAAGCAACTTCACTTTCACTATTATTTAGTAACGCACTATACTCAGAGTGAATCTCAATTCTCGGCATATTCCGTTCGTTCATTTGTAAAACGAGACGATCGCCATCTTTTTTTACCGCCATATCAGGCACGATATAAAGTGGTTTATCAGAAGAAAATGCAAGACCTGGTTTCGGCTGTAATGATGTAATACAGTTCACCGCATCCTGTAATTCCTCGTTAGTACACTTCAACACTTGAACGAGCTTTCGCCAATCTTTCTTAACGAAATAATTAAAATGATCATCTATAATCTCTTCCGCTAAACCATTTCTTCTTTGTAAGCGCTTCAATTGGATTGATAGACATTCCTGAATATTACGCGCACCTACCCCTGCTGGCTCTAACGATTGAACAAGCTCCACAGAACGGTCCACTACATCAATTGGCGCAGAAAGAAGCTCTGATAATTCTTCATTTGTTTCTTGTAAATAGCCATTTCCATCCATGTTCATAATAATGAAAGAAGCTGCTTTTCGCTCTTCTTCATCTATTTTATAATACTGTAGTTGATTTAATAAATGTTGCTGAATCGTTGTAGAATCCACACTGTAGATTTCCATTTGATTCTCGACTTGTTTGCCGGTACTTTTACTTGTGTTAGAGCTCTTTTTCTTCTCCCTCTCGAAACCACCTAACTCAATAAGGGGATTCTCTAACGATTGCTCATATAAAAACTCCGATAATTCTTGTACATTATACTGGAGCATTGTAATCGCTTGCCTTAACTCTTGTGTCATTGCCAAACGTAAGCTTTGTTCTTGTAAAAGACTTGCCTTCAAACTAATCTCCCCCTTGTTTCTATTGTACAATAAGTTTGGTAAAAGGAGAATCCTATCGCAGACACCCATTCCAAAATATTATTAATTTATATGTATTAATGAGATTTACATCTTACAACCGAAAAATGAATAATATTGAAAGAAAATAATAACGCTTAAAAATTATTACCACATACTAATAGTAATTCTTATAACCAGATATAACAAGAGAGAAATAAAAAAAGTCCTAACCTACAAAACGTAAGTTAGGACTTTTTGACGCGCCCAGAGGGATTCGAACCCCCGACAGACGTGGTACCGGAAACCACCGCTCTATCCGACTGAGCTATGGGCGCATGATAAAATTTTATAAACCGTTTATTATCAAGGTTTTAAGCCTTCTTCTATTCCGCTTTTCCACATTTAATTGCTTGCGAAAAACCTCTAATAGAAGTGAAATATAACAAGTAAAGACCTGCTTATTTTCTTCTCATAATAATAGCAATAAAATCCATCTAAATCAATAAAAATATCCCCTTAATCCTTTATATACCTTAGCTAGGAGCCTATAAAACATGTCCTTCCCCTAAATTTTCCAATCATAAATTCACCCCAATTCACAAATTATAATCTTTGAATTGATATTCCAAAGGGGGCTTCATTCAATGACTGTAATTACAAAACTAAAGCAAACTGTTTCTGGATTAAAAAGTGCACAAGCTAGCTTAGAGGGATTCGCTCTTGATACGGATAACCAACAAGCAAAGCAACTTTTCCAAACAGCTGCGCAGCAAACACAAACAATTATTGATTCTTTAAATCCACGTGTTGAAGAAGTCCAGCAAGAAGAACCACAATACACACAGCAATAACCAAAAGTGCCATTTCATCTAATGGTACACAATTTGAGAAAAAGGATGATATGCAATCATCCTTTTTCTCTCAAATTACATACTGCAATAGAAATGGAATGATTATAATGCGAAAACTCGGCCTCATAACCGCGTTATTTGTTCTTCTATTCGGTTCACTTACCGGATGCGATAATAGCCCGTTAGATAAAAAAGTAAAGAAAGAAGAAGCTAAGCGAACAGATGAAAAAAAGGGCCCAAAGTTAACAAAAATGAGTACAGAATCCTTTAATCAATCTATATCGCAAGACGCTAAGAAAAAAGCCCTAGCTATAGATGGCATTATAAAAGCTACCGCAGTTAATACCAATTTAGATCTTTACATAGCCGTCAAACCTGAACATCATGAAAGATTTGGTTTAAAGCCTTTACGAAGTAAATTAAAAAAGAAATTAAGCGATGAAAATCCTACTTTCGATATTCGTGTAAGTACAGACAAAAAGATTTTTATGCTCCTAGAAGAACTTGAAAACAAAATTAAGAACAAGAAAGTAAGTAAGGATGGCATTAAAGAACAATTAAAACTCATTCGATCAGAAATGGGATCTAATATTTAAGCTTTCTAAAAGAAAAGGAAGGATTGCCATGTCTAGTAAAGATAAAAACTTAACTCCTGTACAACAGGAATATAAAAAATTCGCGCAAGAACGAGAACCGAAGCGTCCTGTCTTAAAAAATTGTATAAAAGCTTTTTTCGTTGGTGGTTTCATTTGCTTCATCGGGCAACTTATTTCTACTTTTTACATCACGTATTTTGATTTCACTGAGCGCTCAGCAGGGAATCCGACAGTAGCAACTCTAATTTTCATTTCCATGTTACTAACTGGATTCGGTATATACGATCGTTTTGGACAATTTGCTGGGGCAGGCACAGCGGTACCAGTTACCGGTTTTGGTAATTCTGTTATCGCAGCATGCATTGAACACCGAACGGAAGGGTTCGTCCTAGGTGTTGGCGGTAACATGTTTAAATTGGCTGGCTCTGTTATTTTGTTTGGTGTATTTTCTGCTTTCGTCATCGCACTTATTAAAACGATTCTCGTTCAATGGGGAGGGCTATAAATGTTACAAGGACACCGAACATGGGTATTTGAAAACAAACCAGTCATTATCTCAACCGGGGTAGTCGGTGGACCATTTGAAGCGAAAGGTAATATCCCTGAAGACTTCGACACCCTCCATGAAGATTTATGGCTTGGACAAGATTCTTACGAAAAGGCTCACAAAATTTTATTTGAAGAAGCTTGTAGCCGTGCTACAGAGAAAGCAAAACTTCGAAAAGACGATATTCAATTCGTACTCGCAGGAGATTTAATTAATCAAATAACCCCAACGAGCTTTGCATGTCGTACACTCGGAACACCTTATCTTGGATTATTCGGAGCTTGCTCTACTTCTATGGAAGGATTAGCGCTCGGCGCAAGTATTGTAAATGCAAAAGGCGCAAAATATTTATTAACTGGAGCATCAAGTCATAACGCTGCCGTGGAAAAACAATTCCGTTATCCAACTGAATATGGTGGACAAAAGCCCCCTACAGCGCAGTGGACAGTGACCGGTGCAGGCGCAGCGATTTTAAGTGATACAGGAAATGGTCCAAGAGTTACTTCCGCCACAATTGGGCGAGTTATTGATATGGGTTTAACAGATCCGTTTAATATGGGAGGCGCGATGGCCCCAGCTGCTGTTGATACGATTGAAGCCCATTTACGCGAACGACAAATCGACGCCTCTTATTACGACTTAATCGTAACAGGTGACCTTGGACATGTAGGACGCGAAATCGCTTACGACCTACTACATAAACACGGTACAAAAGTAAAGAGCGAACAATTCCAAGATTGCGGAATCATCATTTATAGAGAAGGTCAACCTGTCATAGCTGGCGGAAGTGGTCCTGGATGTTCGGCAACAGTCGTGTACGGACATTTATTAAATAGAATGAAAAAGGGAGAATTCAAAAAGATGCTAGTTGTTGCAACAGGTGCTTTACTATCTCCACTTACATTCCAACAAGAAGAAACAATTCCATGTATCGCTCATGCTGTATCGATCGAATTTGGAGGTGCAACACAATGATTTTTTTCTGGGCTTTTGTTATTGGTGGACTTATATGTGTAATTGGTCAACTTATGTTTGATGTGGGTAAACTTACTCCTGCCCATACAATGGCAACACTCGTTGTTGTTGGGGCTATATTAGATGGATTCAATCTATATGAACCATTAATTGATTTTGCGGGTGCAGGAGCAACTGTACCAATTACAAGTTTCGGTAACGCCCTCGTTCACGGCGCTATGGAAGAAGCTGCAAAACATGGAATTGTCGGCGTTATTACCGGTATGTTTAAAGTAACAAGCGCTGGTATTTCTGCTGCTATCATTTTTGGATTCATCGGAGCATTGCTATTTAAACCGAAAGGATAAGAGGTGTTTTCATGACTGTTATCGCTAGTGTAAAAACATGCCTCGCTAGTTTAAGGGGGGCTCAAGCAAGCTTAAGTTCCCTTTCGTTAAATTCAGAAGACGAAGAAACAAAACGCGTCTTTCACGAATGTATGTTAGAAATGGACAGCGTCATCGCTGATTTAAAGGATAGAGTTTCATTATTAGAACGTGAAGAACCTCAATATAAAGGGTTTTAAGTAGACTGGAGGAAATGACTATGTCTCACCTGCCCGAATGGACACTCGTTATTCTTCGCTCTGTATTCATATTAATCATTTTATTCGCTATTACGAAATGGTTAGGGAAAAGACAAATCTCTCAGCTCTCCTTTTTTGAATACATAGCCGGAATGACAATCGGTGACATCGCTGCCCAAGTATCTACAGGGCTCGATTCAAAATTTTTCCACGGCGTCTTTGCGATACTCATTTTCGCTGTGGTACCTTTTTTCACAGGAATCCTCTCCTTAAAGAACAAAACAGCTCGGGACTTCTTTGAAGGGAAATCTACCGTATTAATAAAAGATGGAAAAATACTCGAAGATAACTTAAAGAAAGAAAAATATACAAGTGACGAATTACTTGAACTACTCCGAGGAAAAGATGCGTTCAGCGTAGCTGATGTTGAATTTGCAGTACTAGAACCGAGCGGTGAATTAAATGTATTATTAAAGAAAGATCGCCAACCACTTACAGCAAAAGACGTAGGCTTAAAAGTACCAAACGAGAAGGAACCACAAACTGTTATTATGGATGGAAATGTACTAGATGAACCTCTGTCATCAAGTGGACATAACCGGGCTTGGCTACATTCAGAATTAGAAAAACTCGGCGTTGTTATTGAAAATGTCTTTCTCGGTCAAGTTGACTCATACGGACAACTTACTATCGACATTTATAATGACAAACTCCAAATGCCTTCTCCTCAAAACAAACCTTTATTATTAGCATCTTTAAAAAAATGTCATGCTGACCTTGAACTATTTTCTTTAGAAACAAAATCGAAATCAGCAAGTGAAATGTATAGTAAAAACGCGAAACAAGTCGAAACAATTTTAAATAAAGTAACCTATCTTTTAAAAGAATAAATACCGAAAGAACGCTTCAGTAAAAAGGCGTTCTTTTGCCCTTTCTACACCTTTAATCACGTTTAAATTTATGTAATTCGGTTATGATGTTGAAGATACATAAGCAGGGAATTTTAAAAACATAGCGAATAAATCATGATACAACTACATATTTTTTTGATTTAAAGTGGTTTCGTTTGACCTTTATTGACCATAATTGTATTATAAACTAATAAAGCTTTCAAAGGAGGAAATAACAGATGAATTTAATTCCTACAGTAATTGAACAAACAAATCGTGGAGAACGCGCTTACGATATTTACTCTCGACTATTAAAGGACCGCATCATTATGCTTGGTAGCGCAATTGATGACAACGTAGCAAACTCAATCGTTTCCCAGCTTTTATTCTTGGAATCTCAAGATCCAGAAAAAGATATTCACATCTATATCAACAGCCCTGGTGGTTCTATCACAGCTGGTATGGCAATTTACGATACAATGCAGTTTATTAAACCACAAGTATCAACAATCTGTATCGGTATGGCTGCATCTATGGGTGCATTCTTACTTGCAGCAGGTGAAAAAGGAAAACGTTTCGCTCTTCCTAACAGTGAAGTAATGATTCACCAACCACTTGGCGGTGCACAAGGTCAAGCGACTGAAATCGAAATCGCTGCAAAACGCATCCTATTCTTACGCGAAAAATTAAACCAAATTCTTGCTGACCGCACAGGTCAACCACTTGAAGTTCTACAACGCGACACAGACCGCGACAACTTCATGACAGCAGAAAGAGCTCTAGAATACGGCTTAATCGATAAGATCTTTACAAGTCGTTAATAACTACTAAAAGCGGAAGCGGCTCGTTTAGAATCGCAGGGCGCCTAAGCCCCTGATTCCGAGGCGCTTTTTGCCTCGAATGAAGGGGCGAAACGACCGGAGATTCTAGCCGCTGGAGCTGGATATAACTAAAAGCGGAAGCGCCCTGTCAACAGGGCGCTTTTTTTATTATGTACAAGGGCAGCGCATAACCCACTCAGTATCCAATCAAATATGTCGGCGTTTCGACACAACTTATCGACTTACCGACAATTTCCGACAAGCGCGAACTAGCTACATACCCCACCGATCATTCGTTACCCCACACCAGCCAAGCTGCTCACAAATAGCAGAATAAAAAAAGCTATCGCACATTCGCGATAGCCTTTTATTGTACATATGCAGCTAATGCTTCCAAAGCCTCTTCTGCATCTGAACCTTCTGTTGTGATTGTAATCATGCTACCAGTTCCGATTGCTAAGCTCATAATCCCCATTATGCTCTTTGCATTAACTGTCTTTCCATCTTTCTCAATGAAAATATCAGAATGAAAGCGATTTGCCTCTTGTACAAACAACGCAGCCGGACGTGCTTGTAAGCCGTTTTTTAATGCAACTTTAACCACTTTTTGAACCACAGCTCCATTTCCCCTTTAACCTCTTATTTTTTTGCTACCGTTTCCCCCGCGCGTAATTTCTCTGCAATTCCATCGATTTTACGCAAACGATGATTAATACCCGATTTACTAATTTTCCCCCCGGATACCATCTCACCTAACTCTTTCAATGTTACATCTTGATAATCTCTTCGTAACTGTGCAATTTCTCTTAATTTATCTGGCAAAATATCAAGCCCAACGGTCTCATCAATATAGCGGATATTCTCAATTTGCCTTAGCGCTGCACCAATTGTTTTATTTAAATTAGCTGTTTCGCAGTTAACTAAACGATTTACCGAATTACGCATATCGCGAACAATTCGAATATCTTCAAATCTTAAAAGTGCATTATGAGCACCTATAATATTTAAAAATTCTGTAATTTTCTCAGCTTCTTTCAAATACGTAATGTACCCTTTTCTTCTTTCCAACGTCTTACTATTTAAATCAAATCCGTTCATCAGTTCACATATAGAATCATTATGTTCCTTATATAACGAAAAGATCTCTAAATGATAAGATGATGTTTCTGGGTTATTTACCGAACCACCTGCTAAAAATGCACCGCGTAAATACGATCGTTTACAACATTTCTTCTCGATTAATTCCTGCGATATATTTCGAATAAACGAAAAGTCATCTCGAACAATGTGAAGATCTGCTAATATTTCGCGAGACTTCTCAACAAGCCGCACGATATATACATTATTTTTCTTCAATCGCATTTTTTTACGAACAAGTAATTCTACCGTCACATCATATCCTTTTTTCAAGAGCGTATAAATCCTTCTTGCAATTGCTGCATTTTCCGTTTGAATATCGATAGATAGGCGACGGTTTGAAAAAGAAAGCGATCCGTTCATTCGAAGCAACGCCGATAATTCTGATTTCTCACAGCATTCCTTCATTTCAAGGTTGGTCAACTCTTTCTTTGTTTCTGATGCAAATGACACAGTCAACACCTCCTTATACTATTACTTGGGAACAAAAATCTTGTCCTATATGAATGAGGAGCGTTACCTCAAACGAGGCAACGCACATTTATAACAATGAATATAAAATAGAAGCTAACTTTAATGTATCATGTCTTACAACACGCTCATCATATTTCGCTAATCGCTCTTGAATGATTTCGATATTATGTTCAGCAAAACGATCTGTATCCAGTGCAACTGGTTCCGACATTTCTTCCTCATATAACTTACGTAATTCACGAGGAATATCACGATTATTTACAATCGCAGTGTCGATAAATGGTTTACCTAAATGATCATGTAACGCCTGCACATGATCAAACGCAGTATAACCCTTCGTTTCGCCCGCTTGCGTCATAACATTACATACATATACCTTCTTCGCTTTTGCAGCAAGAACAGCATCTCCAATTTTGTTAACAACTAAATTCGGTAATATACTTGTGTACAGACTTCCTGGACCGAAAACAAGCAAATCAGCTCGTTTAATTTCCGTCAACGTTTCACATAACGGTTCTACATCTTCTGGAGTTAAAAAGACACGATTAATCTTCTTCCCGAAATAAGGAATCTTTGATTCACCTGTTACAATTTCTCCATCTTCTAATTCTGCATGAAGTACCGCACTTTGATTCGCTGCTGGTAATACACGTCCTCTGACATTTAATACTTTACTCGTTTCCGTAATCGCGCGGTAAAAGTCTCCTGTAATCGAAGTCATACCTGCCAATAGTAAATTTCCTAAAGCATGCCCTTTCAGTCCGTCTCCAGTTGTAAAACGGTGCTGAAATAAAGCTTCCACTAATGGTTCTACATCCGATAACGCAACAAGTACGTTACGAATATCACCTGGAGGTGGAATTGCTAGCTCATCACGTAGTCTACCTGAACTGCCTCCATCGTCGGCTACTGTTACAACCGCTGTAATATCAACAGGGTATTGTTTTAAACCTCTTAATAAAACAGAAAGTCCAGTTCCACCTCCCATGATAACAATTTTAGGTTTTCTCTCTTTTTTCATCCCTTAATGGCCCTTTCTCTTCTCCACATCACGATGAGATACATGAACGCTATACTCTGGTTTCAAATGTTTCCCAAGGTACTCTGTAAGCGTAACAGAACGATGTTGCCCACCTGTACATCCAATCGCAATTACAAGTTGACTCTTACCTTCTCTTTTATAATGAGGCAGCATGAAAGTGATAAGATCCGTCAATTTCTCTAAAAACTTATGTGTTTCATTAAATTTCAACACATACGACGAAACTTCTTCATCCAGTCCTGTTAATGGCTTCATATGTGGAATATAATATGGATTTGGTAAAAAACGAACATCAAATACTAAATCAGCATCAATTGGAATTCCGTACTTAAATCCAAATGACATAACATTTACACGAAATGCTTGCTCAGTTTCTGTTGAGAATAAGTGAACAATTTTCTCTCGTAATTCTTTCGGTTTCAAATCAGATGTATCAAGCACAATATTCGCTCGCGCCTTCATATCAGTTAATAGACCACGCTCAGCTTCAATTCCCTTTAACGGCAAGCCAGTTGGCGCAAGTGGATGTGAACGTCTCGTTTCTTTATAACGAGTTACAAGTGTGCTATCTTTCGCATCTAAAAATAAAATATGAGGAATAATCCATGTACGTTCTGATAAATCGTCAAGTGCTCCCCATAAATATTCAAAAAACTCTCGGCCACGTAAATCAATACCGAGTGCTACTTTATTCATTTTACCTTTTGAATCTGCCATAAGTTCAATAAACTTCGGCAATAACATCGGTGGTAAATTATCTACACAAAAATATCCTAAATCTTCAAAACTTTGTAACGCTACCGTTTTTCCAGCTCCAGACATCCCTGTAATAATTACCATTTTTATATCATTATTCTCTGTCATCGTATCCTCTCCTTGCAGGTTTAACTCGGATCTAATCGATATGAAAGCAACTCAAAATCTGGGGTATATACAAATGTACCGTAGATTATACCATTCCCTTTAATTAAATAATCAATAATATGATAATCTCCTGGTGCCATTGCTAAATCATCAATTTTATCAAATGTATGCCAACCAATGATGCCTTCTTCGCTCTCTAATTTGTTTTCTCCTGCAAAATCTGTTGCTAAAAAGGAGAACATCATCCATTCAGAAACAACTTTATCACCTTCTTGGATGACAAAGGTGAAGACCCCTTTTAACGCTGGGTTCTTTAAATAAATACCTGTTTCTTCACGATACTCGCGAACAACGGAATCTCTTACCGTCTCACCACGTTCCATTTTCCCGCCCGGTGCAACCCACCAATTCCGGCGAGGTTTTTGGAGTAAGAGTACTTCATTATCTCTAATTAACACACAGTTTGTCACTCTTTGCATGTTTCTTCACCTCAGCTACTTGCAGCAAAATTTCTCACTGCATACTCATTTCATTATACTATCAAAAACAGTTTGCTACAACGAAGGTGCCAGTCCCCTTTCGCTAAGCAATTGTAAAAATTTTTTCTATAACAAGCAATCAAAATGCCTTACTTCCCATGAAAAATACATAAAAATCCCCTTAACGATAAAAATCGTTAAGGGGATTTTTACACTTATTTCTTACCGAAATAAGTAACAACCGCAAATCCTAAAATAAAAGTAATAATTGAACTTACAATTGAAATGCCACCAGTCGGAATGCCAGGGAACACAATGACAATCGACCCGATAACGAGCCCAATAATTGCCGCAAATGTCATACTTTTATAACGATCTAACAAATAACTAATCCCTTTACTACTTACAACAAATCCGGCCATCACGCCGGCACCAATAACCAGGATTAACGGTAAATTGAGTGTAGTTAAAGCGTTAATTGCTGTTGGATACACACCAATAATTAATAAAATAAACGATCCACTAATTCCAGGAAGAAGCATAGCCATACTAGCCATCCATCCTGCGAAAAATAAACCAATTGCATTTAAAATTGTTAACGTCGTAATCGGATCAGCTGCCTTATCTGGTTTAAAGAATGCTGTTATTGCAACAAGAATTGCTGCAATTATTAATAAGGCAATATGACTACCTTTAAACGTTGCCTTTGCATCAGCTTCTCTCATTAACATCGGTAATATACTAATAATTAAACCGAGGAAGAAAAATTGAGTCGGTTCATAATGATTTGCTAATAAATATTTAATAACGTGACTTAACGTTAGAAAAGCTGCCGCTACACCAGCTGCAAGTGGGATTAAAAACGCTAAATGTTTTTTCCATTCACGGCTAAAGAATCCGCTAATTGCTGCGAGCAATTGTTCATAAATCCCTAACACAACAGCGATTGTTCCGCCGCTCACACCAGGAATTAAATCACTAACGCCCATACAAAATCCACGATATATATTACGCCATTCCATACTGAATAAATTCCTCATTTCTTATAGTGATTTTTTCCGTAAAGTCCAGTATATCAATAAGAAATCTTATAATCCTAATTGTTTTTGAAAAAACTTTGACATTTCCACAAAAAAAAGAAAGCTCCTATCGGTAGCTTTCTTCTCAAAAGGTATATTACCCCTTATTTTTCTGTTACAGTTTTTAATTCTTCTACTAACTCTTCTATATAATGCTGTGCACTTTGTGCTGCAATACTACCATCACCTGTTGCAGTTACAATTTGACGAAGCATTTTTTCACGAACATCACCAGCTGCGAAAATACCAGGAACTTTCGTTTCCATACGCTCGTTCGTTTCAACATAACCATTTTCGTTTGTAATACCTAACTCAACAAACGGTTTTGATAGTGGTAACATACCGATGTATATGAAAACGCCGTCAGTTTTAACTTCTTGTTCTTCTCCGCTGTTTACATCTACAAGTGTTACGCTTCCTACTTTACCATTTGCATCGTTAATTTCTTTTATAGTGTGATTCCAAATGAAATCTACTTTCTCATTTTGGAAAGCACGATCTTGTAAAATTTTCTGTGCACGAAGAGTGTCACGACGGTGAACGATTGTTACTTTTGATGCGAAGCGTGTTAAGAACACACCCTCTTCAACAGCAGAATCTCCGCCGCCAATAACAACAAGTTCTTTCCCTTTAAAGAATGCACCATCACATACTGCACAATACGATACACCGCGGCCGCCAAGTTCTGTTTCACCTGGCACACCAATTTTTTTATACTCTGCACCGCTTGCAACGATAATTGCACGTGCTTTATATTCTTTTTTACCAGCAATAATTGTTTTGTACTCTTTACCATCGATGATTGCTTTCACATCACCGTATGCATATTCAGCACCAAATTTCTTCGCATGCTCAAACATTTTATTTGATAAGTCTGGTCCTAAAATAGACTCATAACCTGGATAGTTCTCTACATCTTCTGTATTTGCCATTTGTCCACCTGGAATACCACGTTCAAGCATCAGTGTGCTTAAATTCGCACGAGATGTATATACCGCAGCTGTCATACCAGCTGGTCCTGCACCAATAATAATGACATCATAAATTTTTTCTTCTGACACACTATTCACTCCCATTCATTCATACACATTAAGTTACCCTCATTATACTGTTAGCATCATTTTTTTCCCAATGATTTGCCTACCCTACGTGTGCGTGCGCTTAACAGCTTGCACATACTTTCGTACAGTCGCTACAGATACATTATATACATCACCAAGCTCTGCCTGTGTCATCTTATTTCTTTGTTCGCCGCGCACAATATATTCAATTGCCGCTGACCAACCGTACACATTTGTAAAAGTCGCTCCAGATGTATATAAACGTATGAACGTACAAAACCAAAAATTTAAACACTCTTCGATTAATTCATCGTCTTTTTTCGTATAATTGTATAATGCATCCGCGATTCGTACGCACTGTTCAAATTGCTGTAAATCAGCTGGGATGCTTTTATGACTATTAAGTAAAAAGAAATATTTTGCAAGTTGCGATACGATTGGAACACCATTTTTCGCTTGCGTTACATCAAAGAAGAACCCAACCTTCTCTGGTGTTGACAATTCATTCATTAAATATAAAGCTAGCATTTTCTCTTCTAGCGTCGTACTTTTCTGAAATGATTTTCGTAACTCTTCAAATAAAAGATTTTGTCCTTCATCTGCTAAATTCAGTGCATTCCACGGTTCTTTTCCTTTTTTATCAGGATGCAATTCTACAACATGTTGCCACATTTTTTCAGCTACTGGCTGTTCCTTCACCATATACGCAGAGTATGCAAACCAGTAATAAAAACTAACGTCTCCTTCGTATCCTTGACGCTTTAATACTTTGAACCATTTATATGCAGGTTCAAAATGACCAATTGTTGCAAGCGTTGTTCCAAGTTTCAAACGATGCTCAAATGAAATTGGATATACCGAAACTAACTGCCCTGCTAATGACTCTACTTGCTTATGCTCTCCAATTGAATATAGAAAAATAAGCGTATTACAAAGCGCATGCATATTACCAGGACTTTTCTCTAAAATCATTTCTGTTAACTTAAGCGCTTGATCTACATTACCTGATTGAAAATGTGCAATCGCTAAATTATTATGGCCCGACCAAAATTCTGGATATTCTTTCGTAACAACTTCTAGTGTAGCAATCGCCTCTTCTAATTGTCCGTTACGAATGTAGCGGTTCGCTTCTTCCTGCATAACAATTAGCTCATCTTCATCCTCAATCTCTTCCGCACCCATTGCTTCTTCTTCCATAATCTCAAGCAATTCTAATGTATCTTCTACGAATTCCTTCTCTTCCGCAACTTCTAAATATCGCTCTGCATACTTCTTCGCCTGTTGAAACAAGCCCATATATGCATAATTATTTGAAATAAAATAATAGCATTGCTCAAGTTCAGGATTGGATCTAACAAGCTTTAGAAATATCTGATTCGACTCTTGATATTCACCAGATTCAGATAATGCTATTGCTAGTTGGCATAAAATAAATGGCTCCTTCTCGCTTTGTGACGCTCTTCGAAAATATTTAATTGCATCTTGCAATTTTTGCCCTTTATAAGCCCTCATCCCTTTTTTATAAAAGAAGTCCGCTAATTGATTAAAAGAGATAACTTGTCCGCTCTCCTTATATATTCTTTGATTTTTCCCCATATATCCTCCAGTTTTTTGTTTTCTTCGCTCACACATTCTTCTATCTATAAGTATAAACGATTCCGTAAAAAACAAAACAGTATATTATAATCAAATATTTCCTTTTTATTCATAAAAAGAGAAGAGAAATGTTACATTTTTAACATCAACCTTCTCTAGTAGGCATTTCCTCTTTCGTATAAATAATACGCATCGGATTTCCGCCTACGAAAGCGCCGCCTGGTACATCTTTATGGACAAGTGTGCCTGCAGAAACGATAGCACCATCTCCAATCGTCACACCTGGTAAAACTGTCGTATTCGCTCCGATCATAACTTCATTCCCTATGACGATTTCTCCGAGTCGATACTCACGAATTAAATATTCATGCGATAAAAGCGTTGTATTATAGCCGATAATTGAATTGTCTCCCACAGTAATCTTTTCTGGAAACATAATATCTGGCATTACCATAAGTGCAAACGACGTTTTCTTTCCTACTTCCATCCGTAAAAACGTGCGATATAACCAATTCTTCACGGATAAAAATGGCGTGTAACGTGCGATTTGGATGATAATAAAGTTTTTCATTACCTTCCAAAAAGAAACTGTTTTATACACATTCCACAATGAATTTTCTCCTGAAACAGGATAGCGCGTTGTCCGTCGCACTGAACTCTCTCCTCTACTTATATAAAGTGACACTTTAACCGGTAGGAACCCTTTTCCCCACTGATTACTAACTCTCATCAATCAAGCATTTACAGGCAGGAATCTTACTACCCATTAATACGGGACAAAATCGGTAGTAAATCACTCATTTTATCTAGCACATAATCTGGTTTATACGCTTCTAAATATGCTCTACCTTTCAATGTCCATGAAACCGCTACTGTTTTCGTACCTGCATTTTGTCCACCGACGATATCATGATGATTATCACCAACCATCAATGTTTCTTCTGGCTTTGCATCTAATAATTTCAATGCTTTTTGAAGTGGTTCTGGATGTGGTTTCACATGTTCCACATCATCAATCGTCACGACAACATCAAAAAACTGATCAAGTTTCGAAAGCTTTAATCCCATTTCAACCGTCTGTCTCGCTTTCGTTGTAACGATGCCGATCTTATAACCTTGCTTCTTCAATTCTTGAACCGTTTCATATACAGTTTCATATTCTTCCACTAATTCATCATGATGCTCATGATTAAATTGACGATAACATGTAATCATCTCTTCAACCTTGCTTGCATCAATCTTACTAAAAGTGTCGTGCAAAGATGGACCGATAAATCCTAATACATCTTCACGCTTATACTGATTAGAATAATAGTGATTTAACGTATGTAAAAAAGAAGAGATAATAAGTTCATTTGTATTAATTAACGTTCCATCTAAATCAAATAACACTGTATTTATTTTCATCGTCCTTAATCCTTTCATTACCTGAATATGAAAGAAGCAGCATCTTATATAAGATGCTACTTTTCTCTAATTTTCTAAATATCTTTTATCAGCTTGCCCCATTTTTCGTCTCACAATAATGAAAATGATAGAAATAACAACAATTCCAATAGACATTACTTGTGCAATACGAAGTGGTCCTAACATTAAACTATCTGTACGCAAACCTTCTACGAAGAAGCGTCCCACTGAATACCAAATTAAATATGTGAAGAATAATTCACCACGGCGTAAATTCACTTTTCGTAACGCGAGTAGTAAAATAACACCTGCAAAATTCCATAATGATTCATATAAAAACGTTGGGTGATAATACACACCATCAATGTACATTTGATTAATAATGAAATCTGGTAAATGAAGACCTTCTAAAAACTGTCTCGTTACTTCATCACCATGCGCCTCTTGGTTCATAAAGTTTCCCCATCGGCCAATTGCTTGTCCTAGTAAAATACTCGGCGCAGCAATATCCGCTAACTTCCAGAATGAAAGCCCGCGTCTTTTCGCAAAAAGGATTCCTGTAATAACAGCCCCGATTAAACCACCATGAATCGCCAAACCACCTTGACGAATATTAATAATTTGACTCGGATTTTGCGAATAATATTCCCATTCAAAAATGACATAATACATTCTCGCAAAAAGAATCGCAATTGGTACTGCAATTAATACAAGATCGATAAATGTATCTTTATGAATACCAAGCCTTTCTCCCTCGCGAGTTGCTAGCCAAAGACCTAATAGCACACCTGTACCGATAATAACCCCATACCAATAAACAGGGAACGGTCCAAGTTGGACTGCTATACGGTCAAGCTGTGGTACAGAACCTAACAGCATATATATGACCTCCCTCTCCAGAGTCTACTCTTGATTTCCTAGCTCAATCGCACTCATTAATCGTTCAGAGAACTGCTGTGCCGCATTGACTCCCATACGTTTTAATCTGAAGTTCATCGCTGCTACTTCAATAATAACAGCCAAGTTTCGACCCGGACGAACTGGAAGTGTAATCTTCGTAAGTTCTGTATCAATAATCTTCATCTTCTCTTCATCAAGACCTAAGCGATCATAATTTTTCTTTTGATCCCAAATTTCAAGATTAATAACAAGCGTAATACGTTTATAATTTCGTACTGCCCCTGCACCGAATAACGTCATTACGTTAATGATACCTAGACCACGAATTTCTAATAAATGCTCAATTAAATCAGGTGAGCTTCCTACTAATGTGTCTTCATCTTCTTGACGAATTTCTACGCTATCATCCGCAACAAGGCGGTGACCACGCTTTACAAGTTCAAGCGCTGTCTCACTTTTCCCGACACCACTTTGACCTGTAATTAAAACACCAACGCCATAAATATCTACTAACACACCATGAACAGCTGTTGTTGGCGCTAACTTACCTTCTAAATAGTTTGTTAAACGACTTGATAATCTCGTCGTCGTTTGAGCAGAACGTAATAAAGGCACGCCTGATTCACGTGATGCTTGTAATAACTCATCCGGTACATCTTGATTACGAGTTACAATAATACAAGGCGTCTCTTCAGTACAAAGCGCTTTCATTCTCTCTTGCTTTTGCTCTGTCGTTAACGTATCAAAGAACGTAAGCTCCGTTTTTCCAAGAAGCTGCACACGATCAGCTGGATAATATGTAAAAAATCCTGCCATTTCAATTCCAGGTCGTGATAAATCACTCGTATCAATCGGACGATGAATCCCTTCTTCACCACTTACTAACTCCAATTGAAATTGTTCAATTAAATCTTTTGTCCTTACTTTCGGCATATGTATAAACCTCCACTCCGCTGCGGGTTCAGTCTCATTTGATGTAAAATTCCATTCTATCGGATATTGTACCATTTTTTTCTGGAAACAAGAAACATGGTTTCTAATAAATAGAAAAAAACATTTCATATGAATCATGAAATGTTTTTCTTTTTGTCATTTTCTCTTTTTTTCATGTAATGGTTCAACAATTACTTTTTCAATTATCATATTAAAAATCGAAATACAAATTGCCGCAACAATCGCTACACCAAATCCAGATATATTAAAGGCGTCCCCTAATAATGAATCCGTCATCTTTAACGTAATCGCATTAATAACGATTAAGAAGAAACCGAAAGTTACAAGAGTAATTGGTAGCGTAATTAAAATTAAAAGTGGCTTTACAAATACGTTTAAAATCGCCAATATAATACTCGCAATAATTGCAGTTTGTATATTTGCTATGTAAAATGCGTCTGGTGCAACCCCTTTTAAAAGTCCGGATACAGCGATTAACACAACGCTATTTACAAGAAGTGATACAATCCATCTCATTTCCTTACACATCCTTTTAACATATATATTTCATCATACGCTAATAGATAATAAACGCAAGTAACATACAAATACTTATATCAGCTTATTCTATTATCCACGCTTGTATACCTACTAACACTCTTACCAGTTTTTCCTTAGTGAAATAAAAACCGAGTGTAATCCCCACTCGGTTTTTATTAACAACTTATTGTGATAACTCTACTTCTTTTATTTTCTCTTTCATTCTTGCTTTATCACGATCTAAAATCTCTTTTAAATACTTAGCTGTATACGAGCGTTCTTCTTTCACTACTTGTTCTGGCGTTCCAGAAGCAACGATTTGTCCGCCTTTGTCTCCGCCTTCCGGTCCAAGGTCAACGATATAGTCAGCTGTTTTAATAACATCTAAATTATGCTCAATTACAAGAACTGTCTCGCCGCTTTCAACAAGACGTTGCAATACTTCTAGAAGGCGTGCAATATCATGTGCATGTAAGCCAGTCGTTGGCTCATCTAAAATGTATAACGTACGCCCTGTAGAACGACGGTGTAATTCAGAAGCTAATTTCACGCGTTGCGCTTCACCACCTGATAACGTCGTAGCTGGTTGCCCTAATTTCATATAGCCAAGCCCTACATCTACAAGCGTTTGAAGTTTACGCTTAATTTTCGGGATATTAGCAAAGAACTCTACCCCATCTTCAATTGTCATCCCTAACACTTCAGAAATATTCTTATCTTTATATTTCACTTCTAACGTTTCACGGTTGTAACGTTTACCGTGACAAACTTCACACGGAACATACACGTCTGGTAAGAAATGCATTTCAATTTTAATAATTCCATCACCACGACACGCTTCACAACGGCCACCTTTTACGTTAAAGCTGAAGCGCCCTTTTTGATACCCACGTACTTTCGCTTCATTCGTTTGTGCAAATACATCACGAATATCATCGAATACACCTGTATATGTTGCTGGGTTGGAACGTGGTGTACGCCCGATTGGTGATTGATCAATATCAATAACTTTATCTAACTGCTCAAGACCTTTAATTTCTTTATGAGCCCCTGGCTTCGCTTTCGCCTTATATAACTTTTGAGCTAACGATTTGTATAGCACTTCATTAATCATCGTACTTTTTCCAGAGCCAGATACTCCTGTTACTGCTACAAATGTTCCTAGAGGGAATGACATCTTCGCATTCTTTAAGTTATTTTCTTTCGCACCGATAATCTCCACTTTACGTCCGTCACCTTTACGTCTTTCAAGTGGTACCGGAATAAACTCTTTACCGCTTAAATATTTCCCTGTTAATGAATTCTCGTCTTGCATAACTTCAGCTGGTGTACCTGCTGATACAACTTGACCACCATGAATACCTGCACCAGGTCCGATATCAAGTAAATAATCAGCAGCCATCATCGTATCTTCATCATGCTCAACAACGATTAGCGTATTTCCTAAATCACGCATTTCTTGCAAAGTACGAATAAGACGATCATTATCACGCTGATGCAAACCGATAGAAGGCTCATCGAGAATGTAAAGTACGCCAGTAAGGCGAGAACCAATTTGTGTCGCTAAACGAATACGCTGCGCCTCACCACCTGATAGAGTTCCTGCGGCACGACTTAACGTTAAATAATCTAAACCGACATTCACTAAGAACCCAACGCGCTCCTGAATTTCTCTTAAAATTAAATGAGCAATTTTCTGTTGTTTCTCAGTTAGCTCAACAGTTGAGAAGAATTCCTGTACTTCTTGAACAGAATATTTCGTTACATCGGCAATCGTTTTATCACCAACGAAAACAGCTAAACTCTCAGGCTTTAAACGTCCACCTTTACACTTCGGACAAGCTTGCTCTGCCATATACTTCTCCATTTGCTCACGAACATAATCCGAACTCGTCTCACGATAACGACGCTCGATATTCGGAATAACACCTTCAAATAAAATCTCATTTTCTTTCACTTGACCAAATTCATTCACATAGCGGAAATAAACCTTCTCTTCCCCGCTTCCGTACAACACTTTATCAAATAAATCCTTCGGTATATCTTTCACTGGCATATCCATATCGATGCCGTAATGATTACACACAGATTTTAATAATTGCGGGTAATATTGTGAACTTGTCGGTTCCCAAGGAGCAATCGCATGTTCATTTAATGATACATCCCAGTTCGGAATAACAAGTTCTAAATCTACCTCGAGCTTTGAGCCAAGTCCATCACAAGAAGGACACGCGCCGAACGGACTATTAAACGAGAACATACGCGGCTCTAATTCTCCGATTGAAAAACCACAATGTGGACAAGCATGATGTTCACTAAATAGAAGTTCTTCCTCTCCCATTACATCGATTAAAACTCGGCCCCCACCAAGCTTTAAAGCACTTTCTAGTGAATCTGCAAGTCGGCTTGCAATTCCTTCTTTCACAACAATACGGTCAATAACAACTTCAATTGAATGCTTCTTATTTTTATCTAACGTAATCTCTTCAGATACATCCAGCATCTCTCCATCAACGCGCACACGAACATAACCTTGCTTCTTAATATCTTCTAATACTTTCGCATGCGCACCTTTACGCCCTGACACGATAGGCGCTAGCACTTGCAACTTCGTACGTTCAGGATATTCAAGAACACGGTCTACCATCTGTTCCACTGTTTGTGATGTAATTTCAATTCCATGATTCGGACAAATCGGCGTACCAATTCGTGCGAATAATAAACGTAAATAATCATAAATCTCTGTTACCGTTCCAACTGTTGAACGTGGATTACGACTCGTCGTTTTTTGATCAATTGAAATCGCTGGAGATAAACCTTCAATCGTATCAACATCCGGCTTATCCATTTGTCCTAAAAACTGGCGCGCATACGCGGATAAAGATTCCACGTATCTGCGCTGCCCTTCTGCATAAATCGTATCGAATGCTAACGATGATTTCCCCGAACCAGACAATCCCGTCACAACAACAAGCTGATTTCTCGGAATGGTTACGTCAATATTTTTTAAATTATGCGCTCTAGCACCTTTTACAACAATAAAATCTTTACTCACTCTTTTCACCCTTCCGCTTTTAATTCTAATAGTAAATCTCTTAATTCAGCTGCACGCTCGAAATCTAACGCCTTTGCTGCTTCTTTCATCTCTGCTTCCATCTTCGCAATTGTATTTTCACGTTCTTTTTTCGTCATCTTCTTAGCTGGTGTTACTTCATATGTTTCCGTATCCTCAGCTGCTGTTGTCGCACGAATAACGTCACGTACTCCTTTTTGAATCGTCTTCGGCGTAATACCATGCTCCTTATTGTAAGCTTCTTGTATACTACGACGACGCTGCGTTTCTTCAATCGCAATTCCCATTGATCTCGTTATGCGATCTGCGTACATAATAACGCGGCCGTGTTCATTACGTGCCGCACGACCAATTGTTTGTATTAATGAACGCTCTGAACGTAGGAATCCTTCCTTATCAGCATCTAAAATAGCTACAAGTGATACTTCCGGAATATCTAATCCTTCTCGTAATAAGTTAATACCGACAAGTACATCAAACTTACCAAGGCGAAGGTCACGAATAATTTCAATACGTTCTAACGTTTTAATTTCAGAGTGAAGATAGTTCACTTTAATTCCTACATCTTTTAAGTAATCTGTTAAATCCTCTGACATTTTTTTCGTTAAAGTCGTAATTAATACACGTTCATTTTTCGCAATCTGGTCATGGATTTCTCCTAATAAATCATCTATTTGTCCTTCAATTGGTCGTATATCAATTGGTGGATCTAAAAGCCCTGTTGGACGAATAATTTGTTCTATTGCTTTCGGTGACTGCTCTAACTCGTACGGTCCTGGCGTTGCCGAAACGTAAATAACTTGATTCGTTTTCTCTTCAAACTCATCAAACGTGAGCGGTCTATTATCTAAAGCTGATGGCAGACGGAATCCATGATCAACAAGCACTTGCTTACGTGCTTGGTCCCCGTTATACATCGCTCTTACTTGCGGAACCGACACATGCGACTCATCCATAACAATTAAGAAATCCTCTGGAAAATAATCTAAAAGCGTATACGGTGTTGAACCTGCTGGACGAAGTGTTAAATGACGGGAATAGTTTTCGATTCCTGAACAAAAGCCCATCTCGCGCATCATTTCTAAATCATAACGCGTTCGCTGTTCTATGCGCTGCGCCTCTAACAACTTACCGTTATCATTTAATTCTTTTAAACGCTCTTCTAATTCCTTTTCGATATTTTCAATAGCAACCTTCAGCTTTTCTTCACGTGTAACGAAGTGAGATGCCGGGAAGATTGCCACATGATCACGTTCTGCTAATACTTCACCTGTTAATGCATTTACTTCTCGAATACGATCGATTTCATCACCGAAAAATTCAATTCGAATACAGTGTTCGTCAAGTGATGCCGGAAAGATCTCAACTACATCTCCGCGCACACGGAATGTACCACGCTTGAAATCAATATCATTACGTCCATACTGTACATCAACAAGTTCACGAAGTAATTGATTACGGTCCTTTTCCATACCAACTCGAAGTGAAACAACTAACTCGCGGTATTCTTCCGGAGAACCTAAACCGTATATGCATGACACACTCGCAACGATAATAACATCATCTCGTTCAAATAAGGAAGACGTTGCCGAGTGGCGTAATTTATCAATTTCATCGTTAATTTGCGCATCTTTTTCAATAAACGTATCCGTATGTGGCACGTACGCTTCCGGCTGATAATAATCGTAATAACTAACAAAATACTCAACAGAATTGTTAGGAAAGAAATCTTTCAGCTCACTATATAACTGCCCTGCTAACGTTTTATTATGAGCCATCACAAGTGTTGGCTTCTGCACTTCTTTAATGACATTTGAAATCGTAAATGTCTTACCCGTCCCTGTCGCTCCAAGCAACACTTGCTTTTTCTTTCCACTATTAATTCCCTCTACAAGCTTCTCTATCGCTCCCGGCTGATCACCTTGCGGGGAATATTCTGAGATAATTTCAAATGGATGTTCCAACTAAAAACCGACCTCCTCATAAAAATCCGTATTATTATTTTACCACGAATGCCCATAAAAAACCTAAAAAAACGAACAGATATTCGGTAAAACTTTCGACAAGTTATACATAGAAAAAGGAAGGAGAACACATTTCTTTCCTCATCAAACTTTCTCCAACATTAACGAGCAGTCGACCCCACACTAATTAAAGTTTTACTTCATTTTAAAGAGACATATAAAACTAGCTCTTTTTCCTACTGTCATCCTCTCCTATACAAACTATTGGTATACTAGAAAAAGCTACTTTCCTCTATGAAAGTAGCTTTTCTTTCCCTTTCTCCTTCTTCGGAAAAATCACATATGAAAATGAAATTACAGTATCCGCTAAAAGAATAATAGCCCATACTTGGCTTACACGGCTTGCAGCTTTATTTAAAACGATTCCTGACTCTAACCAATTTCCCCACTGTTCTACTGGAATAAGCCCATACATGAAGAAAAAGAATATATGAACAGCAACAAACAACATAAGATGTAAAACCCAATTTTTCATTTCCTGCTTCGCATGCGCCCTACCGGTTACTTCAAGTTGTTCTTCGATAATAGGCGCCGGTTCATTTCGCCACTTCGCAACTAGTTTTTGTACATATATATCTAGCTTCTTCAAATCCTTTTTCCCGTAAAAGACAGCATACAATAATATAATTACAGTAATGATTTGAAAATTAGAGAACTTCCCTGTTTGATAATAGTCCACTACTCCTAAAGTTAAAATAAACACTTCATTTACGAGTAGCACAATCCCCATAATAAAACTCGCCTTTTTCAAGCGAAATCCATACCTTAGTAAAAAGAATCCAATAGCTGATAACCAAAATACAATCTCTGCCCCAATTAAAAAATACCAACGATATTCTGCGAGTATACTCATTTATCCCTCTCCCTTTCGTCATATATACGAAAAGCCTCATCCATATATAATAGAAGCTCTTCTTCAATTGGATACATACTCATTTTCTGTGAATCTTCTTTTGACTTTCTTACTTCCCACAATTTATCTAAAAATGCTTCATCACCATTTGCCATCTCTAAACACTTCTGCATTAATTCCTTTGTTGCGCCTTGTACCTCATCACATGATGCTTCCTTACCGTCTTTCATAAAGTTACGTAGTTGCTTTAATAAATCTACCCACTCTAAAACATTCGGATCTTCTTCACTCATGTTTGGCAAATTATGAAGCAACTTTTGTTCTTCCTGAGAAAAAACTTCATTTTGGAATATTTCACGTATACGTGGAGACTGTTTCGAAAGCTGAATGAGTTCAAACATAACTTTCCAATCCAGTTCTCCTTCGACGTCTACTGAATAAACAACCGCTTGTAAAATACGTTCCATTCGATCAAATTTTTTCTGTTCTTCTTGTACAAACTTAAGTTGCTTTTCAAGCGATACTTTTAAATTGAGCTCACCCGCTATTAACATATTCGTAATCTCTTTTAATGAAAAACCCATTTCTTTTAAAAATAAAATTTGCTGCAAACGAACAACATCTCTCTCGCTATATAACCGATGTCCTCCATCAGTTTTCCCACTCGGCTTTAATAAATCGATTTGATCATAATAACGTAACGTCCTTACTGTAACCCCTGTTTCCCTCGTTAGTTCTTGAATTGAAATCAACTCCATCACCTCTTCTCCTTCATTATAAAAGGTGACGTAACGTAACTTTCAAGTAGTTTGTAAAAAAAATACAAAAAGCTGTCTATACCTTTTGTATAAACAGCTTTTATGGAAGAAAACCCTTTTGTATAGCACGTCCACAAGATAAAATAATTGCCCCAACAACAACACTGGTTGCTGTTTTATGGTAATGCGCTAAAATTAATAAATAGTATGATAAACCTACAGCACCAATCATAATGCATACACTTGGGACTGGATTGCGCGAGAAGTTTTGCATCCCCCACAAAAGTGCAAATATAGCTGTAGCGACACATAACACCGGTAATCCCATCACAGTTCCCCTTTTTCTATCTATTTATTTCTTGTTGCTAACACACTCGTCGATGCCATACTCATTAGTACACCAAAAATAGCAATATATAATAACTCATTTACATTTACTACTTGTCTATCTAAATACTTATTTACGCAAAGATACATAATGAACAAGAGAAAGCAGCTTGTAATACAAATAGTAAAATAAGACTTCATCTTACTTACAACTCTCTCATCAACCGATGGTACTCCCTCTTCTTTCAAGTGCTTCTGCTCTCTATATTCCGAAATTCCATATAAAATAACTAACGCCACATTCGATATAAACATTGCTTCCCATGAAATACTTAAAATCATTAAACTCACATTCAAAATCAAACTTGCTAACGATAAACTACCGATAAACTTTATAACATCATGCTTATTCATACACGATCAGCTTCTTTACTATTTCTATATTTCCATTTCGGCCAATAGTTCACAAAGAAATAAACAAACTGCCCTAGTACAAATAAAATAAACGGCATGCCAGCACTTCTGTAAACAATTAAATTATACAAACTCCATATCGCTAAACTAATTACTAAAAATACTCCTACATATTTAAACGCTTTATTCGACTGAAATCTCTCAAACTCGTCTTGCATTTTTCATTCCTCCTATCGCTATGCTCGTTTTCCCGCCATAACTCCTACGATGAGACTACCAGCAAATAAGAAACTACATACAATGAATATTTCTGGCGTAGGTATGGCATCTCTGCCTATGATTTTGCTAGCGCCAATGTAAACAATGAGAAGGACAAATGCGAATATAAGCGAGACATTTACATGCCTTTTTATATTTTCATTTACTCGCTCATCTATATCTGGAAATCCCTCTTTTTTGTACTTACGTTTTTTATAATACGTATACACTGTTAAAAATAGAATTGCTAAAATGTTACTAACTATTAGCGATAACATCGGTATGGATGGATCCATAATACGAACTAAAACGTCCCCTCCACATAATCCTAAGACAGTAGCGATATACAACTTTTTAGTATCGTTCATTTTCTCTCCCCTTACTCCAGCGTAAATATTTCCTCTACCTTCATTCCAAAATATTTGGCGATTTTTAGGGATAACTCTAGACTCGGGTTATAGTGGTAGTTCTCAATCGCCACGATTGTCTGCCGCGTCACTTGCATCGCCTTTGCCATTTCAATTTGCGTTATGTGATTTTGCTTTCGTAATTCTTTAATTTTATTTTTCACACCCATAGGCTCCACCTTCGAAAGTAAAGATATCTTTACTTTAATTATAAATATTTTCCAATTCTAAGTAAAGATATCTTTACAAATTTTAGAAAAACATTTCACTGAACACCTTCTCTAACACAGTAAGACAGGAATTAAATTTATATCAGCGATTTTTTAAATATATCAGCGCAACTTAAATTATATCGGCGATTTTCCAAATATATCAGCGCAACTCCATTTATATCGGCGATTTTTTAAATATATCGACTTACCGACAAATATCGACATCCGTAGCACTATAGGCATAAGAAAGAAGCTGTCCCAAAATATCTTTTGGGACAGCTTCTTCGTCTTACTACATAAATCCTAATGCATATACAAGAACGTACCCAAGTACCGAAAGGCAAACCGAGCCAATTAGCCCTGCCACAAATGCCCTACTTCCTAATTTACGGAACGTTTTAAACTCTACATTTAAACCTAGCCCTGCCATCGCCATTGCAATAAGCATGTACGCAATTACTACAATATATCCGGCAACAACTTCTGGGATAATCCCAAGCGAATGCACCGCACTCATTGCTAAAAATCCGAAGATGAACCAAGGAATCGGAAGGTCGCGCCACGATCTTTTTTCTTCGCTTCCCTCGCTCTTGCCAAACCATAATCCAATTAAAATCGCTACTGGCACAAGCATCGCTACGCGCGTTAATTTCACAATAACCGCGATGTCTACAGCCGTGCTACCGCCTGGCGCCGCAGCAGCGATAACATGAGCGATTTCGTGCAATGTCGCACCTGCGAACACGCCGTAACCATAGGGTGAGAAGCCAAGCACTGGGTATAACAGCGTATAAATAAGTGTAAATATTGTACCTAAAATTGCAATAATCGCTGCCCCAACTGCCGTTTCTTCATCTTTCGCTTTCACTTGCGGTGCAATTGCCACGACCGCAGCCGCACCACAAATCGCCGTTCCGCACGCCGTTAAAATTCCAAGTTTCTTTTCTACTTTAAATACTTTCGTTAGTCCATATACAACAAAAATTGTAAATGTAATCACAACCGCTGCGATGACCAATACTTTCGGCCCCGCCTTCGCAATATCTACAAGATTTAACCGCATTCCAAGTAAGATGATCCCAAAGCGTAGCAACTTCTTACTCGCAAAGTTCGTTCCCGCTATCGCTTCTTGAGGAATCCCGATTGCCGCACGCCAAACCATCCCGATTAGAATAGCGATTACTAATTGTCCCATAATATTTAAAAATGGAAGCTCTGCTAAATATTTCGCGGCGATTGCGATTAATAATGTAATCCCAATACCTTGCGAAAATCCAAAGCCCTTCTTCTTTTGTATAACAAGTGTTTGTTCCACTTTGTACCACCCCAATAATCGTATTGGAACATGCATGTTCTTTCTAGTTACATTATAAGAGAGTTTTTATAATAAGTTTAATATCAATATTCAATCTCTATCATCAGAAATACTTATGATAAAATAAAAGCAAAAATAAAGGGGCCTAACAAATGAACGTCGACATTTTAAAAATCTTTGTGACTGTCGTTGAACAAAAACATTTTTCGCGTGCTGCGGAACTATTAAACCTTTCACAACCCGGAGTTAGTATGCACATTCGCAACCTAGAAAATGAATTGGGGACTACACTTATTCAGCGCTCCCCAAAGCACGTCCAAGTTACAGAAGCAGGAAACATATTATACATACACGCAAAGCAAATGCTCTCTCTTTACGAAGATGCCAAACAAGAAATTAATGACCTACATAACGTTGTAACAGGGACGCTCCGCATTGGCGCTAGCTTTACAATTGGCGAATACTTACTTCCGAAAATACTTGCGCGCTTTGCCAATGAAAATACACACGTCGAAGTTCATACATTTATATCAAATACAGAAGAAGTTTTGCAAAGCCTCCGCTCTAATCAAATTGATATCGGCTTAGTGGAAGGCCAAGTCGTATACGCTGACGTAGATGTTGAAACGTTTATGCAAGATGAAATGAAGCTCGTCGTCCCTCCAAATCATCCATTGCTTCACATCAAGGATATAAACGAAGCTACTCTCCAAGACCAAGTATGGGTATTAAGAGAAAGTGGCTCTGGGACACGTGCCTATAGCGATCGTTTTATTCATCAACATCATTTAAAAATGAAACGATTCTTTACATTTAGTAGCATTCAAAGTGTAAAGGAAGCCGTCGCTGCCGGGCTTGGCATCGCTATACTTTCTGACTGGACCGTGCGGAAAGAACTACTAGCCAAAGAACTATTCCACGTCGAAGTTCCAAATGAAAAGCTAATCCGTCCATTCTCCATCGTGCGCGGCAAATATTTTATCCCTTCTAAGGCTATTCAGGTCTTTTTAAATCATGTAGATTCTTTTGCGAAAAAACAGAGTTGACCTTTACATTAGTGTGAAGGTTTACAATATCTTTAAAAGGAGTGAAACACATTGCGAATTGGGGAGTTATCTAAAAAAACAGGGGTCAGCGAGCGCTCACTGAGACATTATGAAGAAAAGGGAATACTCCCTTCGAAACGCCTTGAAAATGGCTATCGCAAATTTGATGAAAGTGCTATCAAAAAAGTAGAACTTATTCAAATGTACTTACAGCTTGGTTTAAACTTAGAAGAGACGGCGAGGATGCTGCGCTGCCTTGAAATCGAGCCACATTTATACGAAAACCCATGCAGTAGTATTCTTACACTTTACGAAGATAAACTATGTGAAGTTACGAAACAAATCGAATTGCTCTCTAGTATTCAAGCCAACTTGCAAAAACACGTTTCACTCCTAAAACAAACAAAAGAAAAGGGATGATTACATGTTTGTTATACATGGCAGTTCAAGACAAAACGGAAATACGGAATCTTTAACACATATGATGATTGATGGAATTGAAGCAGAACAAATTTACTTACGTGATCATATTGTCCACCCAATTATAGATCAGCGTCATGATGCAGATGGATTTCAACCTATAAATGATGACTATCAACAATTAATTGAACGCATGCTAGAGCACGACACGATTATCTTCGCTACACCGCTATACTGGTACGGAATGAGTGGTCATATGAAAAACTTCGTCGATCGCTGGTCACAAAGTTTACGCGATACATCTCTTCATTTTAAAGAGAAAATGAAAGGGAAAAAGATGTACGTTGTCATCGTTGGTGGGGATAATCCGAAACTGAAAGCATTGCCGCTTATTGCTCAGTTCCAATATATCTTTGATTTTGTTGGTTCATCATTTGAAGGGTATGTTATTGGGGATGCGAATGGATTAGATGAAATCAAAAATGATGCTGAAGCACTCGCAAAGGCACAACTGTATAATAGCGAATTCAAAAATCACAAACAGAAATAAGTTTGACAAACTCTATTGTATGCGCATACAATAAAAATAATATTATGAAAGGAAGGTACTTTGACCAATGAAGTTCTAATTCTCTTATTTATTTCATCCATCACAAATAGTGAACAAAAATGATGAAAACTAGCAGGGGATTAGTCTGTCCATTTGTCGATACTTTCTTTCGAGACGGTTATGTAAAAAAATCGTTTATTTATGTACGATTTTTACATTCAAGGGCGACGTTTATCCTCTCTAGTGAAACTAGGGAGGGTTTTTTATGACTATTTTATTCGCACGTAATATTGAAAAGAGCTTTGGTGATCGCACCCTATTTACGTTACCATCACTGGAAATTCAAACAAACGATCGCATAGGAATTGTTGGAGTCAACGGAGCTGGAAAATCTACGTTATTACAAATATTAAGTAAAGAAATAGAGGCTGACCAAGGTATAGTAACTCACCATAGTTCTATCGCTATCATTCCTCAGCTTAGCGAGGAACTGCCGGAAACCGCTTCTTCTCTTACAAAAGGAAAATGGAATATTTCAAACGTTGCAGATTCAATGAGCGGCGGCGAACGAATGCGCCTAAAGATTGCTCATGCTCTCGAACAAGATGCAGGCATTCTATTTGCTGATGAGCCAACAAGTCACTTAGATATGTTCGGTACAGAGCAATTAGAAAAGGCACTTTTATCTTATAACGGTGCACTTGTTTTAATATCGCATGATCGTGATTTTCTAGATACCATATGTACCAAAATCATCGAAATTGAAGACGGTACTATTCAAGAATATAAAGGGAATTATTCAAACTATCGAAAACAAAAAGAACGTGAGCGAATACAAAAGCAAGCGGAATATGAGCAATATGTACAAGAAAAAAATCGTTTAGAGCAATCAATTTTACAAAGAAAGCAACGTGCTTCTAGCATGACAAAAGTCCCAACGCGGTTCAGTTCATCTGAATCTAAACTTTATAAATTAAGTGGGGCACATGGCCAAGAAAATGTTAGCAAAGCAGCGAAAGCATTAGAGACACGTCTCGAAAAATTAGAAAAGAAAGAAAAGCCAAAGGATCTTTCTCAAGCTCATTTTGACGTGCAATACCATACACCCATTCATAGTAAAGTGGTGGTACAGCTTAATAAAGCAACAAAGAAAATAGGTGACCGCACACTATTTAAAAATATGAATGGAACTATTGCCCCTGGTGCAAAGCTTGCTATTTTAGGCGCAAACGGAAGTGGAAAAACAACTTTGTTCAATATGCTTCTCACAAACGAGCGCGGCATTCAGCTTTCGAAAAGCTGTAAAATTGGATACTTTGAACAAACACTATCAATTTTAAACACAGATAAAACAATTTTAGAAAATGTTCTAGAAGAAACAAACTATACGGAGTCGTTCGTGCGAACAATACTTGCAAGGCTCCTATTCCGCCGTGAAGATGTTCATAAACCTGTGCACGTCTTAAGTGGTGGTGAACGAATGAAGGTTGCACTTGCAAAAGTATTTTTAGGAAACTATAATATGCTTCTGCTCGATGAACCGACAAACTATTTAGACTTAGCAACGCAAGAAGAATTAGAAAGCATGTTACAAGAGTATCCTGGCACCATACTTTTCATTAGCCATGACCGCGCCTTTATTCGTTCTGTTGCAGACCATATTCTAAAAGTAGATGAGAGAGAGCCTAGAATATTCCACGGCAATTACGAGCAATACACAAAAAGAACAACTCAAGCTTCTGTAAATATTACTGAACAAGAATTATTACGGTTACAAACAAAATTAACAGAAATCATCAGCCGGATTTCTATACCAAATCCTCACGATGACATCACATTTCTCGAACAAGAATACGAAAAATTATTAGTTCAAATTCAAAAATGTAAAGAAGCGCTCTAATGTCTTCCCTATATATCGACGGGATCTTCCGCATTTCCCAAGAAATATCGAGGCTTCGACATAGAATATCGACTTAAACACGATAACAGCATCAATAACAACAAAAAAGCCGTGCACCAGCACGGCTTTTCACTTTATATACGAACAGCAGTCCCACTTACCGCAACCATTAGCATCCCTTCGCGAACTACTTCGTAGTCCACATCGATACCGACAATGGCATTCGCATTTTTTTGTCTTGCGAGAGTTTTCATCTCTTCCATTGCAATGTCGCGTGCTTCTTTCAATTTACTTTCGTAAGCGCCTGCACGGCCACCGACAACGTCACGGACAGAAGCGAAAAGGTCACGCACGATATTCGCCCCCATAATTGCTTCGCCATTGACGATATCGATATAGTCAATAATCTCTTTTCCTTGAATGGTAGAAGTTGTTGTTACAATCATGCTTTATAGCCTCCCATATAAGATTTCCACTTACTTATGGTGCACTAATTCAGCAGAAATTATATTTACGAACTAAACTGTGCTTCGTATAACCTGCTATACCCTCCGCCACGCTCAATTAATTCAGCATGTGAACCTTGTTCTGCAATACCATCTTTATTTACAACGACGATGCGATCCGCATTTTTAATAGTTGCTAGCCTGTGAGCGATAACTAACGTTGTACGACCGACAGATAGTTCAGCAAGTGATTTTTGGATAGCAAGTTCCGTCTCTGTGTCTAGCGCAGAAGTTGCTTCATCTAAAATTAAAATTGGTGGGTTTTTCAAGAACATACGGGCAATTGCTAAGCGCTGCTTTTGTCCTCCTGAAAGTTTCACACCACGCTCACCAATAACTGTATCTAAACCGTCTGGTTGCGAGTAAATTAAGTCCTCCAACTGGGCACGTTTTACCGCCTGCCAAATTTCAGATTCTGAAGCTTTTAAGTTTCCGTAAGCGATATTTTCACGAATTGTTCCTGAGAATAAGAAAACATCTTGCTGCACAATTCCGATTTGCTTACGAAGTGACGATAACGTCATCTCTTTCGTGTCAATGCCATCAATTTGAATCGATCCAGATGAGTGTTCATAAAAACGCGGTAATAAACTACATAGTGTTGTTTTCCCTGCCCCTGATGGTCCAACGAAAGCAACTGTTTCACCTGCATGTATTTTCAAACTAATATCGTTTAAAATCGGCTCTTTATTTTCATATCCGAACGTGATGTTATTGTATTGAATATCGCCGTGTACATGTTTAACTTCTATTGCATCTTTAGAATCTACAATATCCGGCTCTGTTTCCAGAAGTTCTACATATCTTTTAAAACCAGCGATTCCTTTCGGATAACTTTCAATAACCGCATTAATTTTTTCAATTGGGCGGAAGAAAATGTTCGTTAACAAAACGAATCCAATAAATCCACCGTACGTTAATTCACCTTGCAGTACGAACCATGTACCACATATTAATACAAAGAGTGTTACAAGACGCATCAGCATATAACTAATAGATGAATTTAACGCCATAATTTTATACGCCATTAATTTTGTTGTACGGAAACGAGCATTATTTACAGCAAATTGCTCTTTCTCAAACTTTTCATTTCCGAATGCTTGTACAACGCGGATACCACCAACATTGTTCTCAATACATGCATTGAAATCAGCAACGTCTGAGAATAAACGTCTAAACGTACCTGTCATTTTTTTGTTGAAGTAAAGTGCCAACCATAATAAGAACGGGATTACGAAGAATGTTAGAAGTGCTAACTTCCAGTTAATCATCATCATAAATGAAAATGCTCCGACTAAAGTCATAATGGCAATGAATAAATCTTCTGGTCCATGGTGAGCAATTTCCCCAATTTCCATTAAATCGTTTGTAAGACGTGAAATTAAATGACCTGTTTTATTATTATCAAAAAATCTGAATGATAGCTTTTGAATGTGATCAAATAATTTCTGTCTCATATCAGTTTCAATGTTAATACCAAGCATATGTCCCCAATATGTAACAACGTATTGCAAACCTGCATTTAACACGTAAACTGCGAATAAACCGAAACAAGCCCATAAAATAAGCGTCCAGTTTTGCCCTGGTAATAACTTATCAATAAATTGATTTACGATAAGCGGGAAACCAAGTTCGAGTAAGCCTGCGATAACTGCACAGGAAAAATCAAGTATGAATAAACCTTTATACGGTTTATAGTAAGAAAAAAATTTACGTAACATATCTTTCCTCCCTTTTCCAAATTAAAAGACTCTCTAAATGATAACCATTATCAAACGATTATTCAAGTTATCCGTCTATGAAACTAAAAAAACCTTCATCTGTGTTTGATGAAGGTTTCCATTTTATTTTATATCGCTTCCGAATCCCACTCATGCTCTTGCTGAACAAATACAACACCTAATTCATGATGTCCCCCGGCGTATAATGCTGTTTGAGCAAGACGAAGCTCACCATTTGTATCTACTACTTCTAATTTACAAAACGCCCCTGTCGTCTTCGTTTGAAGCGCGTCATAAAACTCTTCGGTACTTCTTGGAATGACTCCATTTACTTTCGTAATAACTTCTCCAGGCTTTAAATTCATCTCTGCCCCAATTGTATTAGGAATTGTATCTAACACAACAAGTCCATCATTACGTGCGGCAAAGTATGCTGGTCTTTTCTCGTCTGCAATTTTCTCTTGCATCGAGATTGTAAAGCGTCCAAGCATTGCGACTCCCATCGCGATAATTGCGAGTACGTGCCACCAGTAACTTGCGATACCCAAAACGAGTACGAGCCCCGCTAATCCATAGACACGTCTTCCTGTAAATAATAAAGCTTCCGTCGGCTCATAACTTCTAACTTTTCTCATAAATCCAATTAGAAATGGTACGAGGAATAAAGAGTATGTAGTCGAACCTATTGAAACGACAGGCCACCAAGAAATAAATCCTGTCACCGCATCTCCTGGTATAAGAATAAATACTGGTACAAGCCATAAACGATTTGATTCATGTAGTCCAATTCGTAGCCCACGCTTACCTTTGTTAATTTTTGGCGTAGAATAGCGAACCGCATTTTTAGAGATTAATAACCCCTCTACAACGAGCATAACGCCTAGTAAAATAGCAAGGGATACAATCGTACCCTCCTCACCTTCTCCAAGCTGTAAGAAGGAAACTGGCATCTTAGACGATAACAACACGAGTGCAATAGCGATTCCGAAAGTATAAGCTACAGATAAATATCGATACATAGCAGTTAATCCAAATAATAACGTCCAAAGTAAAATTGCCCATAAACTCGCTTTTGAAACAACTAGCCCGAGTCCAATCGTAATAATAGATACGATTAATCCGTACCCAATACCTGCAAATAGAGTTGTTCGTAGTTCAAACCAAATATCATATACTTTAAAAGAAAAATCTTTTCGTTCTCGTAATATACGTAAGTATCCAACGAAGATACTACTAATTAAAAATACATAGACAGCAGGGTGTAAGAAAAAACGTCCAACTGCTCGTAGTATTTCAAAAAGCCATGCCTCCACGAATTCATTCACCACCATTTATATCATTTTTTCTTTTTATCTTATCATAACTAAAGAAATGTTTGTTTAACACATAAAAAATACAGGCATCAAAGTGCCTGTATTCTTTCTTATTTCGCTATTAATTTCAATGCCGTCTGTAATTGTAAATCATTTTCTCCAGAACGGATTTTTTCAATAATTTTAGTTTGAAGCGCTTCAGCTGTCTTTTTATCGAGTTGTCCTGTTGCTTCCATCTCATTCGCATTTTGGAATGCTTTTAGTGCTGATTCTGTCTCTTTGCTAAAGTACCCATCTTCACGTCCTGGTACATAGCCTAAGCTCTTAAGCATTTCTTGCGCATGTTTTACTTGTACATCATTTGAATTGTATGAAAGTGTCTTTTCAATTTGAATTGGTGTCGCATGATAATAATCTGGTTGCTTCACTTCTACAGTTGGCGCGATTCCTTTTTTATGAATCCAATTGCCATCTGGTGTTAACCATTTAAACATTGTTAATTTAATATTGCTACCATCTTTAAATGGAACAGCTTGTTGGACAGTACCTTTACCAAACGTTTTTTCACCAATTAAATCGTATCCTTCTCCCTCTTTCAGCGCACCCGCTAAAATCTCTGAAGCAGAAGCACTTCCATTATCAATTAATACTGAAATTGGATATGGCTTTCTTTCTTTCAGTTCCGTAGAGAATTTCTTCTTCTCACCATTTCGCTGTTCTACTTGTAGCATTGGCTTTTTATCTGTCATGATGTCTCCTAGTATGTCTTCTACACTATTTAAATAGCCACCAGGATTGCCACGTACGTCAATAACTAAGCCTGTTATATGTTTCTTCTCTAACTCTTTTAACTGATCCTTAAATTCTTTCGCAGTATTTTCAGCAAAAGAAGTAATTTGCATATAACCGATGTCTTTTCCGCTCTCTTGCTTTACGGAACTAAATACAGTGAAAATCGGAATCTTTTCTCGCTTAATTTTAAATTCTATCGGATCAGCCACTCCTGCGCGCTTAATTTCAATTGCAACAGTCGTTCCTTTTTTACCACGAATTTTTAATACTGCTTCTTCACGTGATAAATCTTTCACACTATTTCCATCTACAGATAAAATTTGGTCATTCGGTTTAATTCCTATCTTTTCTGCTGGTGAACCTTTAATTGGCGATACGATAATAAGCTTACCGTCCGTCTTGTTTACTTCAGCTCCAATCCCTTCAAGTTCAGGATCTAGTGACTGACTAAACTGTTTTGCCGTTTCTTTATCCATATACGTGGAATAAGGGTCCTTCAGCGTAGACAACATTCCTTGTATCGCACCTTCGACTAACTTGTCGTCTTTCACGTCTTCCACATAACGTGAATCAATTAGTGCATACGCCTCATTAATCTTTGCCAAATTCCCTTGTGCTATGCCAGCATTACCATTCGATACTGTTTGCGTTACATACGCTGGGTTTATCCCAAACCAGTACATACCACCAAACATCCCGCCAGCACCAATTAAAAATGCAACAACCATTCCAATAATTGCAACTCTACGTTTCAATGCGGAATTCCCCTTTCCAGAACACACAGGTGGTGTAGCAAAAGGCATCACACGATGTGTGATGCCTTTACCTATTTCTACTATATGATAAGCTTGTACGAATTATGTTTGCAACTTTTTATACTTTTAAGAAGCGACGAATTGACATTACACTTCCCCACATACCGATTAATGCACCGATTAACACTAATAAACCAGCTAATTGGAATACGAATGGGTTGTATGGTAGAAGCTCGAAAATTGTTCCGCCAAGTTTTTCATTAAACACACCTTGCAATGAATTATATATAACTAAAATTAGGCCAATTGGAATAATTGATCCTAATACTCCTAGGAATAATCCCTCTAACAAGAACGGCCAACGAATAAACCAGTTTGTTGCACCAACAAGTTTCATAATTTCAATCTCAGTACTACGAGCATAAATTGTAATTTTAATTGTGTTAGAGATTAAGAACATCGCTGTGAATAGAAGACCAGCAATTAACGCAATCCCGATGTTACGACCAGTTTTTACAGTATCAAATAATTTTTCAACTTGACCTTTACCGTATTGAACATTACTTACAAACTGCATTTTCTCAATCTTTTTCGCAATCGCCGCTGTATCTGTTGGTTCTTTCGCCTTTACAACAAATACATCTTTCAGTGGATTATCTTGCTCAAATAACTCGAACGTTTTTCCACTATCGCCTAAGCTTTTAATTAAACGTTTCAACTCTTCTTCTTTAGAAGAATATTTAATAGAATCTACTTTCGCAATTTTACTCATATCTTCTTCTAATTTCTTTTGATCAGCTTCTTTTGCTGCCGGATCAACATGCACACGAATTTCTACATCTTGCTCTACTTTCGTCGCAAAATGGTTCATATTCATAATCGCTGCCAAAAAGACACCTACAAGTAATAACGTAACTGTTACTGCACTTACAGAAGCAAATGTCATCCATCCGTTACGGGATAGATTTTTCACACCTTCTCGCAAATGTCGACTAAGGGTTTTAGCCTTCATATCCGTATCCTCCCTCAATCTCGTCTCGAACAATTCTTCCGCCTTCAATTGCAATTACACGATGACGAATTGTATTTACGATATCTGCGTTATGTGTCGCCATAACAATCGTTGTACCACGCTCATTAATACGTTTAAAAATACTCATAATATCAAGCGCTGTTTCAATATCTAAGTTACCTGTTGGCTCATCAGCAATTACAACCTTTGGTCTATTTACAATCGCTCTTGCAATCGCCACACGTTGTTGCTCTCCGCCTGAAAGTTCGCCTGGAAGTGCATCTGCACGATCATCTAGACCTACAAGACCTAACACTTCTGTAACACGTTCACGAATCGCATCTCGTTCTTCTTCAATTACTTCTAAAGCAAACGCAACATTCTCATATACCGTTAATTTAGGTAGCAATTTAAAATCTTGGAAAATTACGCCTAATTGACGACGGAAATATGGAACATCTCTTTCTGCTAATGTTTCAATTACAAGTCCATTTACATTAATTGATCCTGTAGATGGCTTCTCTTCACGATACATCATTTTAATAAATGTAGATTTTCCGGCTCCACTCGGTCCAACTACGTATACAAATTCACCTTGTTTAATGTTAACTGTGAGACCAGCAATGGCTTTCATACCATTTGGGTACTCCTTATAAACATTCGTCATTTTTATCATTATTTATCACCCAATACTTAATGATTTTTTTCGAAATACTTTTCTGTACATTTGAAAATAAAAGAAAAACCTTTATTTTCGCTCGACCATTCTTGTTGAAGGTAGCTTCCATACATGCTTTTTATTAGCAACGCTACTCTATGTAATATATTTCATCAAAATTCTACAAACCCCATTGTAACATCAATCGGTTTCCAGTTCGGATACAATTTTGTTACAGTTATGTTACATCCCAACAAAAGGTAAACGAGCTCATGTAATTACTTAACTCGAAGCACTTTTCGGTCAAGTTATACAATCAGCTCGTTTATTAGTTACGTTTCTTATTTATGCTCCGCTAACCATTCAGCTACTTTTTTCGCATCTTCACCTTGAATAATTCCTGGTGACATTGAACCGCGACCTTTTTCAATAACCTTTTCAATCTCTGCTGCGTCGTATTTCTGTCCTACTTTTCGTAAATCTGGTCCAGTTGCTCCTGATAAATCTTTAGCATGACAACCTATACAACTTTTTTGGTAAATTTGTTCTGCGCTATCTGTGCTTGCAGATTGTTTTGATGGTTTACTCTCTTCTTTATTTCCACATGCTCCTAAAGCAAAAACGACTGATGTCCCTAACGCAATAGCCAACAATTTCTTTTTCACTTCCATCGCTCCCCATTGTTGATATTCTTTTCATTCATAACTAGGCAATAGTTTTCATAACACATTCAATATTCATTATAAGCATTATCTTTATATAGAAAAACTAAGGTATATTTCATATTTTTCACAAATATAGTGAGAAGCCTAATAAAATAAGCTTTCATAAATTGTTTCAATTCTGTGAACACCTTAAAAAATTCTATAAAGAGCCTTTTTCTCCAAACCAAAAATGAGAATCCCTATATAAAGCCCTACCCTATTATCGCTCTGTTTTACTATTCTCTACTTTTTACAAAACAATATACGGCATTGTATTCTACATGTAATCTCATCAAAAAGAGAAGTTGTCGCCTCCAACTTCTCTTCCTCTTTATTTCATCAATATAAATAAGATAAGCCTCTTTATATCCTCTTGGACCTCAACATGTGCCAACAATTCTGTTGGCTTTTTCTCTTATTAAATACGAGAACGTAAATACGCATCAATAAACGGATTAATTTCCCCATCCATAACTGCTTGTACGTTACCAACTTCTGTATTTGTACGATGGTCTTTCACAAGAGAATACGGATGGAATACGTAAGAACGAATTTGGCTGCCCCATCCAATTTCTTTTTGCTCTCCGCGAATCTCATCTAATTGTGCTTGTTGTTCTTCTAATTTCTTTTGATATAATTTCGCTTTCAGCATTTTCATCGCATGTTCACGGTTTTTAATTTGAGAACGCTCTGACTGACATGTCACAACCGTATTTGTTGGTAGATGCGTTATACGAACTGCTGAATCTGTCGTATTAACATGCTGTCCGCCTGCCCCACTTGCACGATACGTATCTATTTTCAAATCTTCTGTACGTACTTCAATTTCAACTTCATCATTGAATTCAGGTACAACTTCACAAGATACGAACGATGTATGACGACGACCTGAAGAATCGAACGGTGAAATACGTACAAGACGATGTACACCTTTCTCCGCTTTCAAGTAACCGTAAGCGTTATGACCTTTAATTAATAATGTAACACTCTTAATACCAGCTTCATCGCCCGGTAAGTAGTCAACCGTTTCTACTTTAAACCCACGTTTCTCAGCCCAGCGTGTGTACATACGTAATAACATAGAACCCCAGTCTTGTGACTCTGTTCCACCTGCACCTGGGTGTAATTCTAAAATAGCGTTATTTTTATCATAAGGATCGCTTAATAGTAACTGAAGCTCGTACTCATTCATTTCTTGAATTAAAGTTTTCACTTCAGATTCTAATTCCTCATGTAAATCTTCATCATACTCTTCTTTAAGTAGGTCATGCGTCATTTCTAAGTTTTCGAACGTCTCATCTAACTGACGGAACCTTCCAACCATATCTTTCAGCGCATTCGCTTCATTAATTACAGCTTGTGCGCCTTGTTGGTCATCCCAAAATCCAGCGCCCATCATCGTTTCTTCTAATTCTGCAATTTGTTTTTCCTTAGTAGGGAGGTCAAAGAGACCCCCTAAAAGCCGCTAATCTCTTAGCCATTTTCTCTAATTCTTGCCTAATTTCTACTAATTCCATTTCCTTCACCTCTATGTAATTGCTGTTACTTTCATATGAAAACAAGGGAAACTCTCTCCGCTTATTACGGAGAGAGTTTAAACCTTTTCATTATACATTTTTGATGTAAAAGTTTGCAAAGCAGACTGAACTACAGTTCCCTATTACTGCCCAATGCCACAACAGTTTTTATATTTCTTGCCACTACCGCATTTACATAAATCGTTGCGTCCCATTTGGTCACCTTTTACAACCGGTTTTTTCTTCGCGTCTTCACCATCGCTTGATGGATGAACAGCTTCACCTTGAACAACTTCTTGACGCTCTAAGTTTTGCTCAATTTCAGCTTTCATAATGTAACGAGAGATTTCCTCTTCAATAGAAGCGATCATCGACTCGAACATTGCGAATCCTTCCATTTGGTATTCACGAAGTGGATCAATTTGTCCGTAAGCACGTAAATGAATACCTTCACGAAGGTGATCCATTGCATCGATATGATCTGTCCATTTCGTATCTACAACACGGAATACAACAACCTTTTCGAATTCACGCGTCTGCTCTTCAGGTAGAAGCTTCTCTCTTTCATTATAACGCTCTAACAATTTCGCGATAATTGATTCGCTCATTTCTTCTGGAGCAAGGCGACGTAACTCTTCTTCTTTTACATCTCCTTCTTCAAGAAGGTTTGTATTTAAGTAATCGACAAGACCTTTAATGCTCCAATCTTCTTCGATTTCTTCTTGCGTATGAAGTGCAACAGCACGTTCTATCGTAGATTTCATCATACCTTCAATAATGCTGCGTAAGTTCTCTGAATCCATTACTTCTTGACGCTGTTTATAAATTACTTCACGTTGTTGACGGAGTACATCGTCGTATTGCAATAGCTGTTTACGTGCATCATAGTTATTTCCTTCTACACGTTTTTGTGCAGATTCTACCGCACGAGAAACCATTTTACTTTCGATTGGCTGTGAATCATCCATACCAAGGCGATCCATCATCGCTTTCATATTGTCAGAACCGAAGCGGCGCATTAGTTCATCTTCCATTGATAAGTAGAACTGTGTTACACCAGGGTCTCCTTGACGACCAGAACGACCACGTAACTGATTATCAATACGACGACTTTCGTGACGCTCTGTACCGATAACTGCTAGGCCAACATTTCTAATATCGTCGCCTAACTTAATATCCGTACCACGACCAGCCATATTCGTCGCAATTGTTACAGCGCCTTTCATACCAGCTTCTGCAATGATATCTGCTTCACGCGCATGGTTTTTTGCGTTTAAGATATTATGACGTACACCTTTACGTGTTAACATTTTTGAAATAAGCTCTGATGTTTCAATTGCAACTGTACCAACAAGAATAGGTTGCCCTTGCTTATGACGATTTACAATATCCTCAACAACTGCATTGAATTTACCTTCCATTGATTTGAAGATTAAATCAGCACGGTCATCACGAATAATATCTTTATTCGTTGGAATTACGATAACATTCATATTGTAAATACTACGGAATTCTTCTTCTTCCGTTTTCGCTGTACCAGTCATACCAGATAATTTTTCGTACATACGGAAGTAGTTCTGGAACGTAATTGTTGCAAGCGTCATACTTTCATTTTGAATTTCTACGCCTTCTTTTGCTTCAATAGCTTGGTGTAAACCTTCGCTATAACGACGACCTTTCATAAGACGACCAGTGAATTGGTCTACGATTACGATTTCGCCTTCTTGTACAACATAATCTGTATCAAGGTGCATAACAACATGTGCACGAAGCCCCTGATTAATATGGTGAAGAAGTGCTACATGTTTTAAATCAAATAAGTTTTCAATATGGAAAGCTTTCTCTGCTTTCGTAATACCATCTTCAGTTAACATTACATTTTTCGTTTTCACATCAAATGAATATTCTTTTTCATTTTCTAATGTACGAACGAATGCATTTGCAAACATGTATAGCTCTGTTGATTTTTGAGCTTGCCCAGAAATAATAAGCGGCGTACGTGCTTCATCGACTAAAATGGAATCGACTTCATCGATGATAGCAAAATTAAGTGGACGCTGAACGCACTGCTCTCTATATAACACCATGTTGTCACGTAAGTAATCGAATCCAAGCTCGTTATTTGTGCTATACGTAATATCAGCAGCATAAGCAGCTTTTTTCTCTTCACGTGACATACTATTTAAGTTAATCCCTACAGTTAGACCAAGGAACTCATGAAGTTGTCCCATTTCACTTGCATCACGTTGTGCTAAGTATTCATTGACTGTAACAACGTGAACACCTTTTCCTGTTAATGCGTTTAAATATACAGGTAAAGTAGATGTTAACGTTTTACCTTCACCTGTTTTCATCTCAGAGATATTTCCTTCATGTAAGGCGATACCACCCATTAGCTGTACGCCATATGGACGCATTCCAAGAACACGATTTGCTGCTTCACGAACAACCGCAAAAGCTTCAGGAAGTAGATCATCTACTGTCTCACCTTTTGTTAGACGTTCTTTAAATTCAATCGTCTTTCCTTTTAATTGTTCATCAGTTAGCGGCTTAATAGATGATTCTAATGCATCAATTTGCTCCACTGTCTTCTGCATACGTTTAATTTGGCGTTGGTTGACATCAAATACCTTTTTTAAAATACCGATCATAGGAAATACGCTCCTCTTTTATTAAAATAAAACTTCCGATTGCTTTCTTTTTCTCTTTACAATCAGTCGTTATAAAAATCAAATTTATATTATGCCAATTTTTCTCCTAATTAAAAAAACTAAAATGTATAAACCTAATGATAATTGTAACACTTGTCTTGTAACTATGACAACAATCGTCCAAATGTCGAGCCGTAGATTCAGAAAAATTTTTCATTTAATTTGTTCCAACAAACTAATATTTCAAATTCACATTACAAATTTTGTATTAAATCTAAGTAGTATTCTTTCAAGTTCTCTTTTAAAGAAGATGGCTCAATTATTTTTATAGTTTTACCAAAACTAGCTAGATACGAGATGATAAAGTTGATTTCAGCAGGCTCATAAGTTCCTATTAAGTATGTATCTTCGTGTTCTTCCCATAATTTCATCGAAGGATATTGTTGTTGCTTAAATATCTCTATCCCCCTCGCAGTAATTGAGCATTTAAATTGAATAGCTTGTTCAGTTGCCTTCCAAAGACTATGTGCGTTATATATATTTATGTTTTCCAAATCCAGACTATCCTGAGCACCTACCATTTCTAACGACCGAATACGATCACAGCGAAACACTCGATAAGCCGCTTTATCTAAATCGTAAGCCTGGCAATACCAATAACCTTTCATTGCATAAATCGAAATCGGCTGAATACGGCGCATTGTCGTTTGTTTCGGCGTTACATAGTTTATAGTTAAAGCCCTATTTTGAACAGCAGCTAACAAAATCTCTTCTAGATAACCACATTCATGTGCTTGTTCCAAATGAAAAAAGGACACTCTTTTTTGCAAGTTTTCAATTTGCTCACGTTGTTTTGACGAAACACTATCTAAAAATTTCTTATTAATGGAACGAAACGAGATTTGAAAGGGAATACTTACAAAACTACTTAGTGCTTGCATTGCAAAATAAAGTGCAAAAACTTCATGATTTGTAAATGAAATCGGTGGTAATGTCATCGTTTTTATTAAACGATACCCTCCATACCGACCATACTCTGCAAAAAGAGGGACACCCATTTCCTCTAATGATGCAATATCACGTAAAGCTGTCCTTTTTGAAATTTGAAATTCATCCATTAAATCTTTCAATGTGAATATTTGTTTTTGATTAATAAAACGTAGCATCTGATTTAAACGTTCAACTTTTTTCATAAATTCTCCCTATAGGTGTCGTATGTTGGCACCTTATATTTGTATAGTAATAAGTGTAAACATATATGAAGGAGGCAATACAATGAACTTTGAAGTAATCCCTTTTTTATCATTAAATGGGCAAGGTGCTAAAGCAATTGCATTTTACGAACAGTATTTAGACGCAAAAGTTTTATTTAAAAAGAATTATAAAGAAATGAAAGAAATAGATCCGAATTTCACGTATAAAGAAAGCCAAGAACATTATATTACCCATTCTGTTTTACAAATTGGCACTAATAAAATTATGATTGCAGAACAGGCAGTGGATTCCACACGCCCTTGGCAATTAAGTAATAGCTCATCATTATGCATTCAATCTAAAGATTTCCAAACCATTGAAGCACTCTATCAAAATCTAATTCAACATGATGAGGTTTATATTTTAACACCTTTTGAAAAAAACTCCTTCAGCCCGGGTTATGCCATTGTGCGAGATCCTTTTGGAATAGTAATACAATTGACCGTGACAAAACATGACTTCTAAATTTCATTACAAATAGACCATTTAAATTTATATCAATATTACAAGATAGGAAGGCAAAAATATATAAAGTGACACTTTAATCAGTGGGGGTTTTGTTCATCCCCCACTGATTATTAGCCCTCACCAATCGGGCATTAACGGGCAGCAGGGCTCCCACCTAACTTCTTTGCTCCGGCCGAATTTTGAGGTGGGAGTTTTACTGCCCACAAATAGCGGGATAAAAAAAGCGCAGCCTCATTCGGCTACGCTTTCGAATTATTATTTAGTTTCGATTAAACCATATTTCCCGTCTTTACGGCCATATACAACATTAGTTTCATTTGTATCAGCATTTGTGAAGACGAAGAAACTATGTCCTAGCATATCCATTTGTAAGATCGCTTCTTCAACGTCCATCGGTTTTAAATCGAATCGTTTTGTACGTACAAGTTCTAATTCATCCTCTTCTACCGCATCCAGAACAGCTACTGCTTCTGGAAGGATAAAGTTAGTTTTCACAGAACCCTTTTCACGTAATTTACGGTTTACTTTTGTTTTATGTTTACGAATTTGTCGCTCAATTTTATCAACTACTAAATCAATCGCAGCGTACATATCGCTATTTGTTTCTTCTGCACGAAGTAATAAATCTGTAAATGGAATTGTCACCTCGATACGTTGCTTGTCAGAGTATACCTTTAAATTAACTTTAATCTCTGGGAATGTATCAAAATAACGCTCTAATTTACTTAGTTTTTTTTCTACATATTCCCCTAATGCTGGAGTTACTTCAATATTTTCACCACGAATGTTGAATTTCATAGATGAATTCCTCCTTTCAAGCCTATGTACTATAATTTCGACATTGGCTTAAAAACTCCTTCTAACTTTTTTAAAAAAATTAGTGGAATTGCGATTTTTTTATCGTTTTTTGTTGAAATGAAAAGATGCATCGTTTCTATCTTTATTTTATCCTATTAACATCGTGAATAACGAATGTAACTGTGGACAATTGGTTACAGAAAAGAAACAACTTTTTGACAACTTCCTCACAACAAAAAAGCCCTTGGTACGAGCAAGAGCTTTCACCATCTATATAATGCTGCTAAAAATACAGCTCTATCTTTTCCAAAAACTTAATTTTTACAGTTTCACAACATTAGCCGCTTGTGGTCCACGTGCTCCATCAACAATATCAAACTCCACTTGTTGACCTTCTTCTAACGACTTATACCCCTCTTGTTGAATAGCAGAAAAATGAACAAACACATCATCACCATCTTCACGCTCAATAAACCCAAATCCCTTTTCTGCATTGAACCACTTTACTCGTCCTTGCATGTTCATTCCATTCCCTTCACTCTTAAAATCAGGGCATCCGCCCCATATTTTGACTATAACGAATGACAAGACTGTAAGTCAAAGAAGATCTGTCGTCTTTTTATTATTCCTTTCGACATTCACATATTAACCTCTACAAAGCGTCAAACAAGAAACTTCTCTCGCTCCTCGATCATACAAAAGGCTTCCAATTTGCCTAACAGTAATTCCTGTCGTATACACATCATCCACGATTAAAACATGTTGCTCATGAAACATCTCTTCTCCCTGAAAATAAAAAGGATTAACCCCCGATATCCTTTCTTTACGTTTCTTCTTACTTTGTTTTTCTGTTTCTATTCTTCTTAATGATGTACAAAACATTTTGATAGGCAAACAAGAAGCTAGTAACTCCGCTTGATTAAAACCACGCTCGTATTCCCGCTCTTCACTAAGAGGGACCGGAATGGCAACTGAAACATTCGCAAAATATTTTTGAAAAAGACTTCGAAAAGGCTGATGAAAAATATGCACTAATTCAGCATCTCCTCGAAATTTAAACTGTGCTAATATTTCTTTCATCCCTTCATCATACACATACAACGAACGATTTATGAGCGGCGGAAACCTCTGCTCGTTCGTCCACCTTATACAGTCCATGCAAATATCCCCGTTTTTATATTCAGCTGGTACAAGTTCTAAAGGCCGACCACACTCCTTGCAAATATCCCCTATAATATAGGAAAGTTTTTGTTCACATCTATCACATATATACTTTTTATGAAGCTTAACAAAAAAAGTGTACCAACTAATCGCATATGAAATATACTCATCACAAAGTAGACAATGCATCAATCTATCAATCCTTGTTCTTTAGCATTCTTATTCATACTTTGAATATGTTTTTTCGCACGCACCATCGCCTCTGTCTTTCCATAATGAAAATAGATGACATCTCCATGCGGTTCATCAGAGCTTCTGCCAGCACGCCCTGCAATTTGAACGAGAGCACTTTCTGAAAATATTTCTTCCTCAGCTCCTAAAACTGCCACTTGTAAATTTTTCACAGTTACTCCTCGTTCCAAAATTGTCGTTGTAACTAATAAAGGGATTTCTCCCTTTCTGAAAGCTGCTACCTTCTCTTTTCTCGCCGGATCTTCTGCATGCACACCGTCAATTTGATTGTTTAATGATTTTAATAACTGACTAATTTCTTCTACATATCGCACATGAGGAACAAATAGAAAAATGGGGTATCGTTTAGATAAGTACATATTTAACCATTGTAATAAAGCACGAGGAATTTTTTTACGCATAAGACCCTTTTTCCAATTTCCGCACCACCGAAATATCGGGACTGGCAATGGATGACGATGATAACGTCCTGAAATAATAACCCCTTTTTGCTTACCATTCCGCAATTTACGCTTCCACTTTTCATCTGGAGTTGCAGTTAAATAAATACGTGCTGCCTCCTCTTTCATCGCTTCGTTTACTGCATAATGCAACATCTTATCCGCATGATATGGAAAAGCATCTATCTCATCTACAATCATGACATGGAACGCCCTATAATAACGTAACAATTGATGTGTAGTTGCAACGATTAACGCCGCATCTTTTTCTCGGTCTAAACTCCCTCCGTATAAAGCAGCTACATTTATATTTGGAAACACTTCTTGTAATCTCGGTGCTAATTCAAGTACAACGTCCGTTCTCGGCGTTGCAATACAAACTCTCTCTCCCTTTTGTAGTGCCTCTGCAATTCCGCGAAACAACATTTCTGTTTTTCCAGCCCCGCACACCGCCCAAATAAAAAATGATTCTTTCTGCTTAACAGCGTCAACGACACTTTGCGCAGCTAACTCCTGACCAGCAGACAAAACGCCTTCCCACTGTAACGGATTCAAATAATTTTCTCCGCTTATTTCAGCAATCCCGCGAACAAGTACAGCACATTCACTTACCCTGCCCATCGTTATACATTCCCGGCAATACGTACATACTTTATTGCACCTTTTACATAGAAATGATGCAAATAGTCGCTGCTCTATATTTCCGCAGCGCTGGCACATATATTTTGAAGATTCCTTAATTACCCCTTGTACACAAACGACGTCTCGATTCTTTTTCAAATGATCCAATTTATCCTGCAAATCTGAAGAAAGTTCTTCTAACAGTAACTATCTACCAGCTAACATCATCAATAGCCACCTCCAGCACTACTATAAATCCTTCTCTTTATCTCGTAAAAACTCAAAAAAGCCGATAACCTACTTATAAAATAGTAAGCTATCGACTTTATACATGTGTTTTATTCGATTAAAAATCCTATAATCTACCGTAACCTAAGAAATGTTTTTGGTTGTAAGAGCTATTTACACTACCGTAAGTAACACCTGTTGACTCATCAGCAGCATGAATTATTTGACCGCCACCAATGTAAATTCCAACGTGAGATACGCCTTCTCTGTAAGTACCTTGTAAGAAGATAAGATCTCCTGGCTTCGCTTCAGATGCACTAATTTTTTGTACAGAGCTCCATAAGCTTCTTGTATCTTGACGACCTAAACCGTAAACATAAGAGATTAATCCACTGCAGTCAAAACCACCGTTTGAAATTGACGCACTACCCCATACGTATTTTAAACCTACTAAACCTCTAGCCTTTTCAACAACATCCTGTCTTCCGCCACCTTCATTGCCAGGTACTGGAGTTGGAGTTGGAGCTGGTTTTTTCTCTTCTTTTTTCTTAGGCTCTTCTTTTTTAGCTTGTCCATCATTGTTTGCTGGAGCTGCTGGTTGTGCTTGTGCTGGAGCCTGTGCCGGTTGTGCTGGAGCCTGCGCTTGTTGAGCAGCTTGTTGAGCAGCTTGTTCTGCTTGTTTTTGAGCAGCAGCTTCTTGTGCAGCTTTTTCTTGCGCTTCTTTTTCAGCCATTTGTTGTAATTTTAATGCCTGTTGTTCAAGCTCTTTTAATTGGCTTTCCGTACTTGTCATTGTAGTTACAACTGTATCCATTTTACCGCTTAAATCGTTTATTGCTGTTGCTTTTTTCTCTTTTTCAACGTCAAGTTCTTTCTTAGCAGTTTCAATTTGAGCTTGTGCTTCTTTTAATTCTTTTTGTTTTTCTTTTACTGTCTCAACATCTTTTTTCACGTTCGTTTGATCTTCTTGTTGAGTTTTCATGATATCTTCGTCAGACTCAAGAATTTTAGACACAGAATTTAAACGATCAACTAAATCAGCAATGTTTTTAGAGTTTACAAGAACTTCTGTTACAACGTTCGTGTTCGGTTGTTCTTGTAGTGCAACTAAACGTTTTCTTAATAACTCTTCACGTTTTGCAATCTTTGTTTGTAGTTCTGCAATATCTTTATTTTTATTTTCGATTAATTGCTCAGTATCAGAAACTTTTTTTGTTGTTTCATCAAGTTTTGAAGCGTTCTCTTGAACAGACTTATCCAAACCTTGGATTGTTTTGTTTAAGTCATTCATTTGTTTTTGTAATTCATCACGTTCTTGTTGTTGTTTATGTAAAGTATCATTTTGTGTGTTAATTTGTGATTTCACGTCAGAAATTTTATCTTCTGCAAATACATTTGGTGTTAGCCCTGAAAACATTAACCCTGCAACTAGTGCGCAAGATGCCATTTTTAGCTTTTTCATTTTATTTTTTACACCGCTTTCTTTTTTCATTTTCCGTATATAACCTATTAAAATTTATACCATAATTCGGGAGTTTTTTTGCTAATGTTACGGTTTTGTAAAATAAATGTAACATTACATTTATCTCTATAGCGAAGTATATCTAAATTTGTATATATATGTAGAATTTCAAGAGCCTTATGCCGTTTTTTATAGAATTGAAAAAAACGTAAGGGAATCCCTTACGTTTTGAAAATACTCCAATATGAATGAGATAGAAACGTTACTTCATCCATTTCTCAGCCCAATTTTGGACCTCATCCATAACACTTTCCAACGCTTTCCCTTTATCAGTTAAACCGTACTCGATTCTAACTGGTACTTCTGGGTAAACATTACGAACTACGATACCTTCACCTTCTAATTCCTTTAAACGTTCTGACAACATACGATCGCTCATATTCGGTATAATATCTGCGATTTCTCTGAAACGTTTCGGCTCTTCAAGCAAAGATTTAATAATTAAGCCAGTCCATTTCTTACTAAGCATTGTAAAAGCTGACTCAAACTTTGGACATAAACAAGAATTATGCTCCATATGTTTCACCTCTCTTCTATTATAAGATAGTTTCTTGTAAAAAGTAAGTAATAAAACTTTCCTCATTATTTAATTTTACGTACATTTTACCATTTCCAAATATTAACTTGTCAAATCCCCGTAAAATATCCGTAAAAAAACCCTCTTCAAGTAAGAGAGCTTTTATATCTTTATCACTTCGTATACCAGCCTAAACCAAGCGCACCTTCACCTAAATGCGTCCCAATTACAGCTCCGAAATAACTCGTGCGAATTGTAACATGAGGGTATATCTCTTCTAATTCTTGTTTCCATTCATTAGCTTCCTCTTCACGATTCGCATGAATAATAACAGCTTCCATAGGCACACCTTTATTTGCCTGCTCATCAAAGATTTCAACGATACGCTTTAACGCTTTTTTACGCGTACGAATTTTTTCGAATGGAATAATTACCTTATCTCTAAAGTATAATACTGGTTTTACTTGCAACAAACTACCGATGAAAGCTTGCGCGCTATTTAATCTTCCACCACGTTGTAAATGATGTAAATCATCCACTACAAAATAAGCATCCATCGTTTGCTTCATTTCATCAAAGCGAGCGATAATCTCTTCTGGGGCTTTCCCTTCACTTACTAATTTCGCCCCTTCACGCACGTAAAATCCTTGTACTTCACAACTAATTTCAGAGTCGTACGTATATACATCAATACCATCTACCATCTGTCCAGCTGTCGTTGCTGTTTGGTATGTACCACTAATTCCACTGGAAAGGTGAATGCTAATAACTGCATCATATTCTTTAGATAACTCTTCATATAGCTCTAAAAACTTTCCAATTGCTGGTTGCGAAGTTTTCGGAAGATCTTCTTGTTCACGTACTTTTACATAAAAATCATTTGCTGAAACTTCAGCCTCTTCTTGATAAGATTCCGTTCCAAACACAACGTTTAATGGAATCATATATATATTGAGTTCATCACGAATATGCTTCGGTATATATGCTGTACTATCGGTAACAATAGCTGTTTTCATTTTCGTACCTGCCTTATAAAAAATTTTTATCCCCTAATTTTACACGAAAACTAGAAAAGGTGCATCCATACATAAAAATGCCGGTTAGAAACTACAATCACTCACTCGACAAATTACAACAAAAAGATAAAATCATCACCAAAAATTTCAACATATTTGTAAAAAATGTTTGAATATAAAAAGGCTCGCTTTTAAAATGTAAAGTACTAGTTATTTTGAAAGATAGGGGCGTATATCATTGTTATTACAATATTTAACAATCAAAGGCTGCGGTGAGCACGAAATCGTCATTCAAAAATCAAGATTCATTTGCTATGTGAGTCGCGCCACAACGGAAGAGGAAGCTCAAGCATTCATACAAAAAATAAAAAAACAGCATTGGAATGCAACACATAATTGTTCCGCATATTTAATCGGCGAACAAGATCAAATTCAAAAAGCGAACGATGACGGTGAACCGAGCGGCACAGCTGGTGTACCCATGTTAGAGGTATTAAAAAAACGAGGTCTAAAAGATACTGTTGTCGTTGTTACGCGCTATTTTGGCGGCATTAAACTTGGTGCTGGCGGATTAATTCGCGCATATGGAAAATGTACAAGTGAAGGTCTTAACCACGTAGGCGTTGTTGAACGAAAACTAATGCGCGTTATGCAAACAGAAATTGATTACACTTTGCTTGGTAAAGCTGAAAATGAATTACGCAATTCAGAATATGCCATTAAAGATATACATTATCTAGAAAATGTCACATTTGATGCGTATGTAGAAGAGGACAAAAAACAACCATTCACAGATTGGATGATTGAATTAACAAACGGGAAGTGTACAATTAAAGAAGGAGATATGTTGTACTTAGAACAAGACTTTATCTAAGAATAGCTAACTTATCGCCTTTAAAGATTAATGTAGTGAATTAATTCCCTACAAATGAATAAGGAGATTATATATGGAAGAACGTTATTATCATCTCCAAAATAGCAGAATAAAAAAGAAACGTAGAAGAAAGTTTTTCTTCTTTCTTATTTTCGCATTTTTATTTGGTAGCGTAGGACTTTATGTGTTAAATTCCTACACTTCTCTCATGGGGATGTACAGTGGATTTAACCGTGAAAAATCGGATTTAAGAGCCGACGATGTAGAAATTACAAAGGAACCTTTTACAATCCTCATTATGGGGATTGAGGATTATGCAACAGACGGTCAAAATGGTCGTACAGATTCACTAATGTTTGCGACAGTCAATCCGAAAACTCAAAAGGTTTCGCTTATGAGTATTCCTCGTGATACTCGCGTTCCAATCGTTGGAAAGGACAAAGAAGACAAAATTAACGCTGCGCATGCTTACGGTGGAGAAAAAATGGCAATCAAAACTGTCGAAGGTTTTCTAAAAGTTCCTGTAGACCATTATATTAAAATCGATTTCCAAGGCTTTAAAGGTATCGTTGATGCTGTTGGCGGTGTTACCGTTGATGTCCCTTTCGATTTTTGGGAACGTTCTGACGTGGATTACTACAAAAAAATCCAATTTAAGCAGGGACAGCAAAACTTAAACGGTGAAGAAGCACTCGCTTACGTCCGTATGCGAAAGCAGGATCCAAACGGCGATTATGGTCGGGCCGCTAGACAAAGACAATTACTAGCCGCTGTTGCTCAAAAATTAAATTCCGCCTCTACTGTATTTAAAATTAAGGATTTAACGAATGTCGTTGGAAAATATATAAAAACCGACATTCCTATTTCAGACGGACTTGCTCTTTACAATAAACTATCTGGATTTGATCCTTCTACCATACAAACGTTAAAGATTGAAGGAGAAGACAAAAAAATAGGTGGTATTTATTACTTCCTTCCGGATCCAATCAGTGTAGAGACGGTACGTAAGGAAATTGAAAAAGAAATAGGAGAAAAAGAACAAGCCCCAACAGAGACTACGAAAAATGAGAATACAAATTCCGATGTAAATTCTAACTCCAGTGCAAAAGCAAAGAAGGAACCGAGTGAGAACAAAACACCACCACCTCCTCCCCCTTCTACAAATGCTCATGCAGAGTGGATTATGAGGAATCATGAATGAAAAAAGAGCCAAATCGTATACGATTTGGCTCTTTTTATTTCCCGCAATTGTTGTGGGCCAATAATAAACGGAAGATGCAAACCCCATTTATTAAAGTTTCACTCTACTTGTTGAAGTGTTGTAAAATCGCTTCTACAATACGCTCTGATGCACGACCATCGCCGTAAGGGTTAGATGCTTTCGTCATCTTATCATGAGCTTCTTTATCAGATAACAACTCATTAGCAAGACCAAAGATTGTCTCTTCATCTGTTCCTGCTAATTTCAGCGTACCTGCTTCGATACCTTCTGGGCGTTCCGTCGTATCACGAAGGACAAGAACTGGCACACCTAGTGATGGTGCTTCCTCTTGTACACCACCAGAATCGGTTAACATTAAGTATGAACGAGCTGCAACGTTATGGAAATCGATTACATCTAGCGGCTCAATTAAATGAATGCGGCTATGCTCGCCTAAAATATCATTCGCTATTTCGCGAACAACAGGATTCATATGAACAGGGTATACAACTTGTACATCTTCGTGTTTATCAACAAGACGCTTAATTGCACGGAACATATTGCGCATTGGTTCTCCTAAATTTTCACGACGGTGTGCTGTCATAAGTACAAGACGGTCATTTCCAAGTTTCTCTAACACCGAATGGCTATAAGTTTCTTTTACAGTTGTCTTCAGTGCATCGATCGCTGTATTTCCTGTTACGAAAATACGTGACTCATCTTTATTTTCTTTTTGTAAGTTCGTTGCTGATTTTGTTGTAGGTGAGAAATGAAGATCCGCCATTACACCTGTTAGTTGGCGATTCATCTCTTCTGGATATGGAGAATACTTATCCCATGTACGAAGTCCTGCTTCAACATGTCCTACTGGAATTTGATTATAGAAAGCAGCTAAGCTTGCAATAAATGTCGTCGTTGTATCACCATGCACAAGTACGATATCAGGCTTCGCTTCTTTCATTACTTTATCTAAACCTTCTAAACCACGTGTTGTAATATCAATTAAAGTTTGACGATCTTTCATGATATTCAAATCGAAATCTGGCGTAATTCCAAAGATATTTAATACTTGATCTAACATTTGACGGTGTTGTGCTGTTACAGTCACAATTGATTCAATCTTTTCTGGGTGCTTTTGCAACTCTAATACAAGAGGTGCCATTTTAATTGCTTCTGGTCGTGTCCCGAAAATTGTCATTACTTTTAAACGTTCAGTCATTTCATTGCCTCTTTTCTTTCACTAGTTAAAACTTCTATTATCGCATATAAAAATATGCATGTAGAAATAAACTTTTTAACGCACCTGAGAAACATTACTATTACAGACGCCTTTTCGCCCAACTGAGTAATAATCTAATCCATGCTCCTCGGCATCCTCATTAGTATAACAATTTCTCCCATCAAATAGAATAGGTTCCCTCATAAGCTGTGCATACTTTTCTAGCGGATAATTTCGAATTGATTCCCATTCTGTTACGATAAAAACTGCATGCGCCTCTCTAATCGACTCATCTATACACTCAGCGTATCGTATCGTATTTCCAAATAAACTTCTTACATTTTGAATAGCTTGCGGGTCATATAAAACCACATCCGCACCTATATTAATTAATTCTTCTATTATAATAAGAGATGGCGCTTCCCTAATATCGTCAGTATTCGGTTTGAATGCTGCACCAAGAACCGCAATTTGCTTCTTCTTCATATCTATAATTTTCTTCGCTTTTTCAACTAACAACAACTGTTGTTTATTATTCACTTCAATGACTGCTTTCAACAAGCGAAAATCATGAGAAACATTCCCTGCAATTTGCACCAGTGCTTTCGTATCTTTTGGAAAACAAGATCCTCCATATCCGATGCCTGCATTTAAAAAAGATGCACCAATTCTCTTATCCATCCCCATCCCTGTAGCTACATCTAATATATCCGCACCCACTTGCTCACATATATTAGAAATTTCATTAATAAAGCTAATCTTCGTAGCTAAAAAAGCATTAGATGCATATTTAATCATCTCAGCACTTCGAATATCTGTAATATACGTTTGTAAGCTTAATTTGCTGTACAAATTCTCTACTTTCCTTGCAGCTTCTTCACTACATGCTCCAATTACGATACGATCACCATGAAAAAAATCATAAATACCAGAACCCTCTCTTAAAAACTCTGGATTCGATACAATACATAATTCATGTCTACCTTGTAGGTTCTCCTCAATCCATTTTCTCATTACATCATTTGTCCCTACAGGAACCGTACTTTTCGTAACAACAATAATATCGTTATTCACATATGTTCCAATATCATCACAAGCACTACGAATATACGTTAAATCTGCTGTTCCATCTAATGAAGATGGTGTTCCAACTGCAATGAATATAAACTCTACATCATTAAATGCCGTTGATTTACTTGCTGTAAAAGTTAAATGATTATTTTCGTATGCTTCATTTATTAATTCATTTAATCCACATTCATAAATAGGTAACTCGCCTTGCTTAATCCGTTCAATTTTCCCACTATTTATATCAAAACATGTGACTGAATGTCCTAATCTCGCCAATCCTACTCCCGTAATCAATCCAACATATCCGGTACCTATTATCGTAATTTTCATTTTCCTTTCGCACAGGAATATACATAAGAAAATATACGAATACATAGAACTCCCCCTGTGCTTCCCCCTCTCACACTAAGAATGAGAAAATTCTTTCACTTCTTTATTATATGAATTGTTTTTTTATTATTTTTTAAGATTTTGTAAAGTTAAATGATGCAATATATACAAAATGTAAATTCCCACATTTTAACACGGAACTTACTCATTTTTACGTGCAACACTTATAATAAAATACTTGTTATAAATGAGGCAGATACACTGCCATATTCCAAGTCGTAATATGAACAACCTTCTCAAACGATCCAACATTCTATGTACAATTGTCATATATTCTATGCACTTCCATTTACAGCTAAAAGAAAAAAAGATTGAATTCTAATCTTTTTGTGATACCATATGTTATGAGCCTGTAAATAAACATCATAATTTTCAGATAAATACAATTAGAAAAATTACGTTAAACTATAAAGGGTGGGGTATTAATGGACTCACAAGTGATTTATGCCATTTTGGCATCTTTCATCACTGTACTCGTCGTTACTCCTTTAGTTATTAAATTAGCTTTCAAAATAGGAGCAACAGACAAGCCAAATGCGCGTAAAGTACACCAAAAAATTATGCCTCGTCTTGGCGGGTTAGCAATTTTCATCGGTGTAGCCGTAGGATTTGTTGTCGGTGGATTGTACGAACAAAGAATGTTATCGATAACTTTAGGTGCTATCATCATTGTTATCATCGGGATTTTAGATGATATGTACGAACTATCTGCGAGGGTAAAATTCGGTGGACAACTATTAGTTGCCATCATGATTGTAAAAAGTGGATTATTAGTGCAAGTATTATATATTCCAATTCTTGGAGATACTGAACTCGGATGGCTTGCTTATCCAATTACTGTATTTTGGATTGTAGGTATTACAAATGCCATCAACTTAATTGATGGATTAGATGGATTATCCGCAGGGATTTCATCTATCGTACTTGCAACGCTAGCATATATGGCCTTCACTAGCCCATGGGGTACTGGAGCAGCTATTATATTACCTCTAGCATTGATTACATTAGCAAGTACAATTGGATTTTTATTCTACAACTTCCATCCAGCAAAAATTTTCATGGGAGATACAGGAGCACTATTTTTAGGATACTGTATTTCTGTTATATCATTACTTGGATTATACAAAAGCGTAACGTTATTCAGTTTTATCGTTCCAATCATTATTTTAGGTGTACCTATATTTGATACGACGTTTGCAATTATCCGCCGTATCGTAAATAAAAAGCCTATTTCAGCACCTGATAAATCGCATTTACATCACCGTTTGCTTGCAATGGGATTCTCTCATCGTAAAACGGTACTAATTATTTACGCATTGGGTATTTTCTTTAGTGTAAATGCAATTATTTTCAGTAGTGCAACATTATGGTTATCCATTATTCTTCTTTTCATTTTAATCTTCTTTACAGAAATCATTGCTGAAGTAATCGGTCTTGTACACGAACGTTACAAACCAATTATTTCCTTCTATAAAAAAGTGAAAAAACGCGAAGACTAATTGTAGTATAGCCTTTACTATTATGAAATATTCAAATAGCACCCTCTTCCTTGGAAGAGGGTGCTATTTTTTTGTTTTTTATTCCTTATTTCCTATTTCCAAAATATAGATTGTTTGAGAGTGCCTCTATTGGAGAAAGATATACGTATAACGAAAAAAGTATCAAATTTTCATTTTTACATCTTGATTGTCAAACTGAGGGTGAATGTTATGATCAAGCGATTACTTCAATGTATAATTTTATTTTTAACTATTACTATGTACGCATCATCGAATACAAAAGCAACTACAGACATTCAAGCAGAAGATCACCAAAGCACTCAAACTACCTCTCCTACAAAAAAAATTGCGTACTTAACATTTGATGACGGACCAAATAAATACACACCACAAATTTTAAATATTTTAAAAGAGAAGAACGGAAAAGCAACTTTCTTCGTTATTGGCGGAAAGTTGCCACATTATAAAAAAACGATGGAGCGATTGATTAAAGATGGACATTATATCGGTCTCCATAGTATGTCGCATGATGTAAAACGTCTTTATACTGGCGATCCATCTGTTTTAATTGCAGAAATGGAGCAAACCCAAAACATTGTCCAGCAAGTTACACATTTAAATACACATCTCGTTCGTGTCCCATACGGTAGCATGCCTTACTTAAAAAAGAATTACCGCGACGCACTCGTATCTGCCCAGTATAAAATGTGGGATTGGACAATTGATACATATGACTGGAAAAGCTATGATAATCCTTCCGCAATACTAGAAAGAGTACGAAATCAAAGCGATGAACAAGTAGAGGTTATTTTAATGCATGATTCTAGTGTCACAGTGCAAATACTCCCAAAAGTAATTGATTATTTGCAATCACAAGGATATAAGCTACTTCCCTACAATCCATCTTCCCATCTCGAAGTGAATTTTTGGAAAGACACAAGATTGTAACAGCTTTAGTGCCTATGTACTAAAGCTGTTTTATTTTTCTCTTCCCACACTTCCCATTTTTGTGTAAAATTTTAAATAGTGATGAAGTTTCGAGGTGAATAGAAATGAAACGAATAGATCTCATTTTTAACGCAATACAAAAAGGGAATTATACAGAAGGTGTAACAGCATCAGAACTCGCTACACTTCTACAGTTAGACCGTGCAAATGTTAGTAGCGATTTAAACAAGCTTGTGAAAGATAATCGTTTATTAAAAACGAGTACACGCCCTGTCCGTTTTTATATAGAAACGGACACTTCATTGGAAACGCATTCAACAAAGGGCACTTCATTAGATACATTTGCTATTGAAAATACAAGCCTAAAAATTGCTATTGAAAAAGCAAAAGCTTCTATTCTCTACCCTCCAAACGGTATGCATACTTTACTACTTGGAGAAACAGGTGTCGGAAAATCGATGTTCGCTTCTTTAATGCACGAATACGCAATTGAAGTGGAACAACTTCCAAAAGATGCACCTTTTATCGTCTTTAACTGTGCTGATTATGCAAACAATCCACAACTACTACTTGGACAGTTATTTGGGATAAAAAAAGGAGCTTACACAGGTGCCAGTGATCAAAAAGGATTAATTGAAAAAGCACATGAAGGAATCCTTTTCTTAGATGAAGTACATCGCCTTCCTCCAGAGGGACAAGAAATGCTTTTCACCTTTATTGACCGCGGGGTATACCGCCGCCTTGGAGAAACAGAAAATGAACGTAAGGCACGAGTGTTGATTATTACTGCAACAACCGAAGAACCAAATTCATTTTTACTAAAAACATTTACAAGACGTATTCCGATGACCGTTACGCTTCCACCACTTCGTGAGCGAACACATAAAGAACGGTTTGCCTTACTACAGCTATTTTTCACAAATGAAGCAATTCGTCTAAGGAAAGAGATTCATGTTAGTCCAAATACAATGCGCGCTTTCGTATTTTACAATTGTCCAAATAACATCGGCCAATTGAAAACGGACGTACAAATTGCCTGTGCGAAAGCTTATTCTGATTTCGTAACAAAAAAACGTGATTCTGTCTGTGTTTCAAGTACAGATTTACCTTGGTATATGAAAGAAGGATTATTTATTGAAAGAAAGAGCCGTCATCTATATCAAATACCAAATGAAACATTTGTATTTACAGGTGATGAAGGTTGGAGTAAGCATACAGTAGAACCCGAAGGAAGTCGCTCTTCTATTTACGATTATATTGATTATAAATATGAGGAACTTCAAGCACGAGGCATTGAAGAGGAAGAATTAGAATTATTAATAGAAAATGATATTCAAAGCTTTTTCGTCCAATACTTTAACCAAATATCTAAAAAAACAAGTCATGAAAATGTTTTTAAAATTGTGGATCGTAATATCGTTTCCGTATGTGAAAAAATTGCGGAACTAGCTGAAAAATATTTATCTAAAACTTTCGATGAAAAAGTGTTTCTCGCTTTAAGTTTACATGTACAGACAACTCTACAACGTTTACAGGGCGGGAAACAAATTCACCACCCACAATTAAATCAAATTCGTACGAAATATAAAGAAGCTTTTTCCGTAGCTATGCAATGTATTCAGCTATTAGAAGAAGAATTACAAATAACAATGCCTATTGATGAAGCTGGCTTTTTAACAATGTTCTTCGTTGTTGATCCAATTCCTGCCTCACAAACAGAAGTAAAAGTATTAATATTAGCACACGGTAATGGCATCGCAACAGAAATGGCAAACGTTGCAAACGAACTTCTCGGTATTGATGAAGTAACTGGTATCGATATGCCCTTGCATGAATCACCGAAAGACTTCTTAGAGCGTGTTAAAGTGTATATGAAAACACTTCAAAATGTAAACGGGCTTCTCTTACTTGTTGATATGGGATCTCTCGCTTATATTGGTGATATATTAGAAACTGAATTCAAAATCCCTGTACGTGTTCTTTCAATGACAAGTACACCACACGCACTAGAAGCAGCTCGAAAAGCTCAGCTTGGCTACTCATTAGATGCACTATACGAAACAGTGAAGAACTTAACGCCGTTCTATTTAAACGTACAGGAAGAAAAGAAAAAGCCACTATCGCCAATGAAATCCGTGATTTTAACAGCTTGTTTAACTGGCGAAGGAAGTGCTTTAGCAATTCAAAAAATGTTAGAGAACTATTTACGCTTTGATAAAGACTTAATTGAAATTATTCCGATTAGCATCGTTCATGAAAAAGATTTAACGAAAATGATCGAGAACATAAAAAAAGAGCGTAATATCATTTGTATCGTCACGAATTTCGATGTGCAAGTACCTTGCTTAACATATCATTTCCAAGACATTGTGAACTACACAGCTATTCAACCAATTCAAGAATTGATTACGTATGAAGAAACATATGCGAAAATGGCTGATATTCTTGAACAACAAATGCAGCGTAACGATGGGGCATTACTTATTAAAACAATTCGTTATGCATTAAATACAATTCAGGAATTGATTTCTTTACAGCTAACTCCCGACAGTTTAATGGGTGTGATTTTGCATATGAGCTGCATGGTTGACCGTCTTCAAAAAGGCGAAAGTCTCCTCCCTCATCCTGATAAAGAGAAACGAAGACAAGATGAGTACTGGATGTATATGAAAGTGAAAAAAGCACTGCAACCTATCGAAAATACATTTGAAATACAAATACCAGATGACGAAGTATTTTATGTAATGGACTTCTCCATCAAAAATCAACCTGTAAAAAGTTAAACTAGGCAATAGTGTAGCTTCTCTTTTCGAGTAGTATCCTAGTACGTAGTAAGTGAAATTATATTAGCGATTTTTAAAATATATCGACTTACCGATAATAATTTGCAAAAACGGCAACCAGTATAATTAGAAAAGGCTGTTCCAAAATGTTTTTTGGACAGCCTTTTCGCTTACTTCTTTACTTCCCTTATTCTCCCCCTTATTTCTCCCTTTTTATTAGATTTCGTATTAACATTTACATATACATTTGCTTGCATTATCTCTTGAAACAAGCTGTCAAATGCTCTCCCCTGTAAAGGCCCTTCAAAATCCTCCACTTTAGCTACACCAGTAACGACTCCTTCATTCACACTAATTCCTTGCTCTAACGGACCAAACAAACTTAAAACAACTGGACCAATTTGATTCGCTTTTCCTAAATGAATTTGGCATGACATGATTTTTTTTATGTTTTTTAATATGACCCGATATTGCAACTTCTTTAAATCTTCACTAAAAATGAGCTCTGTTACACCGTAAGCTTCTGTATTTACAGGAGGTACTTCCCTCTTCCCTGTTAACCTAGCAAAGAAATGTGTTGTCATACGGGCATTCTCCTCATATAAATTTCCCAGCACTACTTCTACTACTTTATGGTTTAGACATAATCATTTATGACTTTTTCAAATTTTAATTACAACTAAAAGATTCACAAAATCTTTACATAGAAATCATTTCATTCACTTTACTGCCTCTTGTATAATGCACTTAGAAAAACATTCTAGGAGAATTATACAGTAATCGAAAAAGCGAACAATCATAGACATATGTATTAAAATGTAATTATGTAACAATATGAACCAAAAGAATTTCCAGAAGTTTTCAACGTACCTATTAGACCATTGCAAAGTTGGGATAACCAAGTTGTTTTAACTGCTTACCAAAACCCAAAAGGTAAATAAAAAATTATCTCCACAAGAAGAACTTGTTCAAGATTTGATATCTATCATTCATGTATGTAGTTGTAGGGTATATGGATTGAGAAAATACAAAAAGAACATGGTGGGTGATAAAAAGTTATGAGAAGAGCCTATTTGATAGAGATTAAACCGACAAATGAACAAATAACCAAGATCAATCAAACGATTGGGGTATGTAGGTATGTTTACAATCTGTATATCTCTAAAACCAAAGAGAGGTATGAATCCGAGGGAAAGTTTCTGAGTGGATATGACTTTTCTAAATGGTTAAACAATGTCTATACAAAAGAATGTGATCAATGGATTAAAGAGGTATCTAGTAAAGCGATAAAACAGGCAATTATGAATGGAGATACGGCTTTTAAAAGATTTTTTAAGGGCTTATCTGGATTTCCCCGTTATAAGAAAAAGAAGAATCAAGATGTGAAGTGCTATTTTCCTAAAAACAACAAAACGGACTGGGCAGTAGAAAGACATAGAGTAAAAGTCCCAACGATGGGTTGGGTGAGATTAAAGGAGTATGGTTATATCCCGAAAAATGGGATTGTAAAAAGTGGAACGATATGTAAAAGGGCAGGGAGATATTTTGTATCTGTGCTTTGCGAATTGGAAGAAAGAGCAACGAAACCAACACTCAATGAAACAGGTTTAGGTATTGATTTAGGGGTGAAGGATTTCGCTACACGTAGCGATGGTATCGTTCATGAAAACATCAACAAAACAATAAGCGTAAAAAGGATAGAAAAGCGGTTAAAACGTGAGCAACGCTCTTTATCGCGTAAATTTGAAAATGTAAAAAAGAGAGGTGAAACATCTGCTACGAACAAAAGAGCGAATATAGATAAAAACATTCTTAGGGTGCAAAAACTACATGTTCGGCTAACAAATATCCGACTAGAGTATGTAAAGTCTATTGTAAATGATGTGGCGAAAACCAAGCCAACGTTTATTACAGTGGAAGATTTGAATGTGAAAGGTATGATGAAGAATAAACATCTATCTAAAGCAGTTGCTGGGCAATGTTTTTATACATTTAAAACATTGCTATTGACGAAATGTGAAGAATATGGAATCAAACTACGTCAAGTAGACCGGTTCTATCCATCGTCAAGGTTATGTTCGTGCTGTGGTCAAAAGAAAGTATGCTTAAAGCTATCTGACCGGGTATATACATGTGAATGTGGAAATGTAATGGATAGAGATTTGAACGCATCAATCAACCTTTTACAAGCGAAAAAATATACAATACTAACGTAAATAAATTGTATATATGTACGGTGGGCTACATCGGAATTTACGCCTGTGGAGTGTTATAGCAAACTGTAGTAGCGAATGATTGGCGAGACAGGACACATAGAAGCAGGAATACTCTAAGAATATACATTTGTCTATATCTTTAGTAGCAGGTTATCTTGAAAAATAATAACTACTCTTTCCAATCATTAATAGAGATTTTTCTCGTATCATTTAAATTAGGGCTTACTTCATTTGGTGGTCCCGTCGCCCATCTTGGTTATTTCCACCACGAATACGTGCAAAAAAGAAAATGGATGGATGAACGAAGTTACGGAGACTTAGTAGCACTATGTCAATTCCTTCCTGGACCAGCCAGCAGCCAAGTCGGGATGGGAGTTGGATTATTACGAGGTGGACTATTAGGAGCCATTATTTCATGGATCGGATTCACTCTACCATCTGTGCTAGTTTTAGTTTTCTTCGCTTCCTTCCTTAACCAATTCGAACTTGGAAGTACAGGCTGGATTCATGGACTGAAACTTGTAGCGGTCGCAATTGTCGCTCATGCAATATGGGGAATGGCTCAAAAGTTAACACCGGATCGAAACCGTGCAACAATCGCGATTGTAACTGCCGCAATCGCCCTATTATGGCCAAGTAGCTGGACACAAGTCATTCTCATTATAGTATCTGGCTTTATTGGTTGGTTTTTATATCGCCGTCAGCCAATTAGCCAAGCAAATAAAATAAACGTACCTATTTCAAAAATGGTGGCTATGTCTTGTCTCGTCTTATTCTTCGGGCTATTAATACTGCTACCAATGTTACGACCGTACTCTTATTTCATCTCTTTATTTGACAGCTTCTATCGCTCTGGTGCACTTGTATTCGGAGGAGGGCATGTCGTACTTCCGCTTCTTGAAAGCGAATTTGTACAAAACGGGATGATGACAAAAGAACAATTTCTAGCTGGATACGGATTAACACAAGCATTGCCAGGGCCACTATTTACATTCGCTTCTTATATAGGAGCAGTGCTAAATGGAACCGCCGGAGCAGTTGTTGCAACGATCGCTATCTTTCTTCCTGCCTTCCTACTCGTTGTTGGCGTTTTACCATTTTGGGACAGTGTAAGGAGAGTATCTTACATACAAGGTGCACTACTTGGAGTAAACGCAGCCGTTGTCGGTATTTTACTTGCAGCTTTTTATGATCCAATTTGGACGAGTACAATTATGAATTCTGTAGATTTCGTTTTTGCTTCTCTTCTATTTTGCTTACTCGCTTTTTGGAAAACACCACCTTGGGTTATCGTTATAATCGGAGCCTTCGGTGGATATGTTCTATCCGTTTTGTAAGCACAAAAAACGACGGCCCCATTTAGCCGTCGTTTTCCTATTAAAACTTCACAAGAAGCTCCATCCCCTCAGGAAGCTCACTCTCCGTTAAAATACGCAACTCTTTCACGCGAGCCATTACGTAAGAAGAACGTTTCACAAGCTCTGGGTCAATATAAGCTGGATGCACCATAATTTCTACCGTTTGCTCGTTCTGCACTCTTTCCTTTAACTTCACAAAATAATCTTCCGTCACACCGTCAGCGTAAAAATCACTGTAAAATACATCTGAAAATGGGTGCACCGCTCGCTCTTCCTCACAACGACGAATTGGAACATTATATTTACTTGCTAAGCTCTCAAGAACATTGTGTAAAAGCGGTAAACCATGCACGTGATGATGACTATCTAAATGAGTTGGTGTTAAACCGTAAGACAAAAATTTCTCAATTTGAGCTGTCCACTCTCTTTCAACCTCTTCTGGATTTATATTTCCTTCCCATACAACACTTTGTTTATGAAATAATCCATCGCTACTCACAAGTGATGGTACATCCTGTAAAAGTGGTTCTCCTGCCGTTAATACGAGATGAACTCCTATCCCTAACGTTTTAGACTCTTTCGCTAAACGTACGGCATGCTCTGTTCCTGGCATATTCATCATCATCGTTGTTGAATTTACAAGCCCGTTTTTATGTCCATCAATAATTCCGTAATTTGTACCTTCCGTAAGACCAAAATCATCTGCGTTTACAATTAGCTTAATCATCGCAATACCTCCTACTAGAATAAAAAAAAGCGGGCTAAATAGCGCCGCTTTATTTCTCTATCTTCTTAAAGAATTGTGGAAGATGTTCTTTATGTGCTTCCAACATTTCATCTAAAATTTGTTTTGCAACTTTATCTGATGGTACAAGTGGATTAATAGTCATAGCAAGCAGCGCCTTATGATAATCCCCTGTAATAGCAGCTTCAATTGTGGTGCGCTCAAATGATTTAATTTGCTGTACTAAACCGCGAACTGGTACTGGAAGATCTCCAACCGCAATTGGTTTTGGACCTTCTTTCGTAATAATACAGTTCACTTCAACAGCCGAATCATATGGCAAGCTTGCAATTGTCCCGTTGTTTCGTGTATTAACAGGCTGGATATCACCTTTATTATTGTAAATAGACGTAATTAAGCTACATGCTGCATCACTATAATAAGCTCCGCCGCGTTTTTCTAATTGTGGTGGCTTAATATCTAAATTCGGGTCTTTATATAACTCGAATAAATCATCTTCTAATTGTTTTACTACTTCTGCACGTGTACCTTTTTCAATCGAAGCTTCTTTCTCTTCTTCTAACATTTCACGTGTTTTATAGTAGTAACGATGGTATGGACACGGAATAGCACGAAGGCCACGAATAAAGTCTGGCTCCCAGTTAAGCGCAGCAATGTTTTCCATCGTGATTTGCTTTTCTGGATCTGTTACAAGTTCTAGTACACGGTCCATTACGCTTACACCATCTAAGTATACATCTAATCCGTATACCATATGATTTAAACCGGCAAAATCAACGTGTACTCGGCTTGCATCTACTTCAAGTAATCTTGCAAGACCCATACGAATTCCGATTGGAACGTTACATAGACCAACTACTCTTTGAATGTTCGTGTAGCGAAGTACAGCTTCTGTTACCATACCTGCTGGGTTTGCGAAGTTAATAAGCCATGCATTTGGACATAGTTCCTCCATGTCCTTACAAATATCTAAAATAACAGGAATCGTTCTCAGTGCTTTAAATAAACCACCAGGACCATTCGTTTCCTGACCAATTACATCATATTTTAATGGAATTGCTTCATCTTTTGCACGAGCTTCTAATAAACCAACACGAAGCTGTGTTGTTACGAAGTCAGCATCCTTTAATGCCTCACGGCGATCAAGTGTTAAATGAATATCAATTGGTAAACCTGATTTTTTCACCATACGTTTTGCTAAGTTACCAACGATTTCTAACTTCTCTTTCCCTGCCTCAATATCTACTAACCAAATTTCACGAACAGGAAGCTCATCATAACGTTTAATAAATCCTTCAATTAACTCTGGTGTATAACTAGAGCCACCGCCGATTGTAGCAATTTTAATTCCAGTCATGCTTTATTCCCCTTTCGCTTCTAGCTTTTTATAAAGGTCAATAAATTCTGCTGCTAATTCTTTTACTGTAATAGAATTCATTAAATGATCTTGTGCATGAATTAAAAGAACACTAATCTCTGTTTTTTCCCCTCTTGCTTCTGATTGTATGAGCTCTGTTTGGAAATGATGCGCTTCATTAATCGCTTCTTTCGCCTTTACCATCGCTTCGTCTGCTTCCGCCATTTTCCCCTGTTTGGCAAATTGCAGTGCCTCCATTGCAAAGCTTCGTGCATTACCACTATTTAAAATCAATTGGAATGGAATTTGTTCTGCTGTAGTCATCATAATTACCGCCCTCTCTATTATGGTTCAACCGATTAAAATACCCCTTCAGTTTGAACATGTCTATTAAAGTATTAATTTATTAATGTTAGTTTGGTGTTCTTGTAGATGGGTCTCATCTTTTTGAACATGATATAAAGGTAATTGTTCTCACAGATAATGTTATCTGTGAGAACAATCTCTATGTTACATAGGTACAGAGTTGTTATTTCCTTGCGCTGCTGCTTTTTCAGTACGAACAACTGAACGGTCAGATAACACAACGAATGGATAATAGATTACCATTGCAATTACAAAGTTGAATAACTGTAGAATCGCACCAGAAATATGTCCACCTGTTACAAGATAACCACTAATAATTGGTGGTGTTGCCCATGGAATCATCACAACTGTTTTTGGTACCCAACCAATAGATATAGCTGTATAAGAAGTAATTACTAATACAATTGGTGTTAGGATAAACGGTAAGAATAAAATTGGATTTAAAATAATTGGTGTACCAAAGATTACTGGTTCGTTAATGTTGAATGCACCTGGACCAATTGATAGACGAGATACACCACGTAGTTGTGCACTTTTCGCTACAAGTAATACAACTACTAAGAACGCTAATGTTGCACCAGAACCACCAAGATATACGAAAGTATCAAAGAATGGTTTTGTAACAATGTTTGGAACATCAAATGCAGATGTGCCACCTTTGAATAAATTAATATTTTTCTCTAATGCTGGTAAGTATAATGGCTCAATAATACCACCAACGATATTTGGACCATGTAAACCGAAGAACCAAAGAAGATGAACAAGGAATACAATGACAATTGCACTTGGTAATGTCCCTGCTAAACTTTGCAATGGTAATTGAATCGTATTAAAGATAAATTCATGAACACTTGTACCAGCTAATTTCACTGCTAGTTGAATACCTGCAACTGCTGTTAAGATAACAAACGCTGGCACTAAAGCTGCGAACGATCTTAAAACTGCTGGTGGTACTCCATCTGGCATTTTAAAAGTAATTTCTCTTTGTACAAAGAAACGGAATACTTCAGTAACAAGAAGTGCCACGATAATCGCTACGAATAACCCTTGTGCACCTGTCCAAGCTAAGTTCAATCCGCCTTCTTTCGGTGTTGTTGGTGTAAGAATAATTAACGCACCAAATGAAATAATACCTGCTGACAAACCATCAACGCCGTAAGATTTTGCTAAGTTATAACTTGTTGTAAATGCTATGATTAGTGCTAGAATTGCGAAAGAGCCGGTCCACATTCCACCGCCAACTTGTTTCCACGTTTCACCAAACAAACCTTTCATGAAATCTTGGAAAGCCTCAGATGGAAAACCATTAATTAGTGATGCAAGTGCACCAACTAAAATAAGTGGCATAACTGCAATAAATCCATCACGGATCGCAGCTAAGTGACGTTGCGATCCGATTTTACCAGCGACAGGAACAATATATTTCTCCATAAATGCAATAAACTTTTGCATTTCGCTTCCCCCCTAATTATTTTTTAAGTGTTAATGCGTGATCTAAAACTGCTTCTCCATTCATCATGCCGTAGTGCATTGGGTTAATAACATCGATTCCAACGCTCTTTTCATCAGCAAGCGTTTTCATTGAAGAAAGCATGTAGCGAACTTGTGGTCCTAATAATAGTACATCTGCTTGATCGATATTGTTTTTTACTGCATCCCCAGATACAGCCCAAATCTTACCTTCTAGACCACGAGCCTTTGCAGCCGCTTCCATTTTTGTAACTAGTAAACTTGTAGACATCCCTGCTGAACAACATAATAAAATATTCATTTATAAATCCCCCTTGTGTGGTATAAAAATTTATGTTTTTTATTTTTCTTTACGCTATTTATTAATGCAATTAGCGTGCCAACTTTTTAAAATGCCTAAAATCAACGTTTTTTCGAGCAATTCATTTGTGTGTTACCGCTTTCAATCAGTGTGTCACCAAAAAAACATACAGTGTGTTATAAAACAACACGCTTTTAACACATAACTGTATGAAAATAGATTAGTGTTTAGTTGTCTAGTTGTATTTAAAACAAAAAAACACTAAATTTTTTTAAAGCGTGAAAATATAATAACGAAAAATATAATATTTCGACTCAAATCAAAAACAAATACCTATTCAAGACACTCGTCTAACTATTGTCCAGTCAAACTCTATTAAATTACATAGAATAGAATAAAATAAAGTATTTCGAAAGGGGATTCCAATTCCAATGCCAAAGCATAGAAAAAAGAATAGAATGAAAATTTATAGAATACAGTTTCAAAATAAATGGTATAAACATGAGGAGGGTTCTGAACTAGATTCAAACACGTATAAACTAGACAAACAGGACACTGAAGATACGCAAGACAAACAAGATAAACAGGACAAACAAGATAAACAAAATAAGCAAGACAAGCAGGACAAACAAGATAAACAGGACAAACAAGATAAACAAGACAAACCAGGTAAACAAGACAAACAAGATAAGCAAGATAAACAAAACAAGCAAGATAAACAAGACAAGCAAGATAAACAAGACAAGCAAGATAAACAAGATAAACAAGACAAGACAAGCAAGATAAACAAGACAAGCAAGATAAACAAGACAAGCAAGATAAACAAGATAAACAGGACAAACAAGATAAGCAAGACAAACAAGATAAACAAGATAAAAGATAAACAAGACAAACAAGACAAGCAAGACAAACAAGATAAGCAAGATAAACAAGACAAACCAGGTAAACCAGGTAAACAAGACAAACAAGATAAACAAGACAAACCAGATAAACAAGACAAACCAGGTAAACAAGACAAACAAGATAAGCAAGACAAGCAAGATAAACAAGACAAGCAAGATAAACAAGACAAGCAAGATAAACAAGACAAGCAAGATAAACAAGACAAGCAAGATAAACAAGACAAGCAAGATAAACAAGACAAGCAAGATAAACAAGACAAGCAAGATAAACAAGACAAGCAAGATAAACAAGACAAGCAAGATAAACAAGACAAGCAAGATAAACAAGACAAACCAGATAAACAAGACAAGCAGGACAAACCAGATAAACACGATAAGCAAGATAAACAGGACGAAGACGAGGACGAAGACGATAAGCAAGTACAATCGGAAAATGTAATAATAGTACCCACAGATTCGCACAGTTTAGATGTGTGGGATGAAATTTCGCTAAAAGAAATACAAGCTGGCGAACATACAAGTTTATTTGAAGAAAAAAGCAATTATCAAAACATTAACTTACTCCAAGTAAGCGATATTCGTCTATATTTGGATAAACAGCTACAATTTAGTTCCGTCGATGAGCAAATCTATCATGAGGCACTAGTTCATCCGATTATGTCAAAGGTAATAGATCCAAAGCGTGTTCTCATATTAGGCGGTGGCGATGGCCTTGCTTTAAGAGAGGTTTTAAAATATGAAACGGTTATCCATGTAGACCTCGTCGACTTAGACGAAGAAATGATTAAGATGGCTCGCAATGTTCCAGAATTAGTCGCTTTAAACCAACGCGCATTTTTTGACGATCGCGCAAATGTACATGTATGTGACGCAAAAGAATTTCTGAAATCTCCTTCCTCTTTATATGATGTAATTATTATTGATTTTCCGGATCCAGCGACAGAAGTATTAAGCACTTTATATACGAGTGAACTCTTTGCCCTTATAGCTACGTTCCTAACAGAGGATGGCGCATTTGTTTGCCAATCTAATTCACCTGCTGATGCACCTCTTGTATATTGGAGTATTGGTAACACAATTGAACATGCCGGATTAACTGTAAAAAGCTATCATACAATTGTTCCTTCTTTCGGAACTGACTGGGGATTTCATATTGCCGCTAACTCCTCGTTTGTACTCGATCAAATTGAACAATTTTACGTAGTACCATCCCCTCGAACATTACCTTCTCTTCTGGCTCCTTTATTTCAATTTAAAGAAGAACATTTAGAGCACCGTAATAATGCCGTTTTAAATTCAGAATCTGATCTTATCCTACATCATTGCTATCAAAAAGAAATGGAGTTTTGACAAGGAGGGTACAAATATATGGAATATTCTACGTTTGGTCGTCATATAATAGTAGATTTATGGGGCGTGGATTTTTCTCTATTAAATGATCTTCATTTTTTAGAGCATCATTTAGTTGCCGCTGCGAATCGCTCTGGTGCCCATGTTTTAAATGTAAGTAACAAGGAATTCCACCCATATGGAGTTACGGTATTAATTTTATTGTCAGAAAGCCATCTCTCTATTCACACTTATCCTGAAAAGAAATTCGCAGCAATTGATTGTTATACTTGTGGCACATCTGTTGATCCTCAAAAAGCCATTGATTCTATAATAAGCGTGTTAAAACCAGAACGTATGCATATAAAAAAATTAATTCGTGGTGTAGGAGAATTTGTTACTATCGATTAATTATCATCCCTATTTACCCATGAAGAAGGAGGCTTGTTAATATAAAAATACCATCAGTGGAACTTATAACACTCCACTGATGGTAAGCACACATACATAGTCTATTCATCTTAATTGATGATTTAATTCTGCTATTTTTCGTTTCCAATATAAAGTCATCCTAAACCATATAATGAAGCTCCCTTTACACTTTCACTTTTACATAAATCTGGAAATAATAAATACAATCATCCATAAGTGGCCCTCTTTTCGTCATAACTGTCTCTTTTAAAAACATAAAAAAACCTTGCATGTGCAAGGTTCATTCAGCTGCTAACATCTTCCTATATAATTCTACAAATTCACTCGCCAATTCCTTCACTGTAATTGCGTTCATTAAATGATCTTGCGCATGTACCATCAAAAGGCTAACTTCTGTCTTTTCCCCGCCAGCTTCTTTCTGTATGAGCTCCGTTTGTAAGCGGTGCGCCTCTTGCAATTCATTTAAAGCTTCTTGTAATTTAGCTTCCGCTTCCTGAAATTCACCGCGCTTTGCGCAATCAATTGCTTCCATTGAACAGCTTCTCGCATTTCCCCCATGCAAAATTAAATGAAAAGCTTTCGTCTCTATCGTATCCATTTTAGTTCTTTACTCCCCCTTTTCTTCCGCTACTTTTTGTTTATCCCATATTTTTAAGAATGGCAAGTAAATAAAGAATGCAAGCGCAAAGTTAACTAGTTGCAAAACAACCCCTGAAATTTTCCCGCCTGATCCTAAATATCCACTAAAAAGAATAGGTGTGGTCCAAGGTACAGCAGCTCCGCTCGGACGTGCAACCCATCCCCATTCCATTGCAAAATAAGAAACAACCGTTAACACGACTGGAACCAGTATAAATGGAATAAGTAAAAGTGGGTTCATTACAATCGGCATTCCAAAAGTCACCATTTCATTAATGTTAAAAATACCAGGTGCAATCGACAATCGTCCTAAACTTTTCAATTGCTGACTTCGCGCAAATAATAACATTCCTACAACTAAAGCAAGTGTTGCGCCAGAACCGCCCATATAAATCCATAAGTCAAAGAACTGCGCAGTAATCGTATTCGGTACGTCTTGACCAGCCTGAAAAGCAATTCGGTTTTGGTCCATTAACGACAACCAAATCGGGCTCATTACACCGCCAACAATTGCAGCGCCATGAATTCCACACGCCCAAAGTACATGGACAATAATAACGGCTATTACTGCGCCCCAAAGACTGGCACCAAGTGCACTAAGTGGTTCTTGTAAAATTTTCCCCACAATATTATGGATGCTGCCGAAAGAAGTATTTTCTATCATTAAGCGCAAGATCCAAATAACAGTTACAACAATAAATCCTGGAACGAGTGCTGCAAATGAACGTGTCACAGCTGGCGGTACCGTTTCTGGCATTTTTATAATCAGCTTTTTTTGTACAATAAATCTATAAAGTTCAGTAGATATAAGTGCTATAATCATCGCAACGAATAACCCTTGGCTTCCCATTAATACAGCTGGTATCGCCCCTTCTATAAGTACACTTTCCTTCGTACTTGGTATTATATATGCAACTTGAAATGGAGTTGCAAGTAAGAATGTCACAAGTGATAACGCCCCTGCCGCTAATGCATCGACCTTATAGTATCCTCCAAGTCTGTAAGCGATTCCAAAAGTGGCTATTAAAGACATTATATTAAATGTTGCGCTAACTGGATACCCTAAAGCTTTTTGCCAACTCTCCCCAAACACTCCTGCCATAAAATCATTATACCCTGGTATGGGTAAAGCACTAATAATTAGAAAGAAAGATCCAATAATCAAGAAAGGCATCGTCAAAATAATCCCATCACGAATCGCTTGCAAATGTCTCTGCTCTGCAACCTTTCCTGCTACTGGCATCACATATTTCTCTAAAAATCCAATCATCTATCCCACTCTCCTCATGGTTTCATTGACAAAGCTGCTTGCAAGATAGCTTCTCCATTACAAAGCCCATAATGGACAGATTGAATGACATCAACAGGTATTCCTTTCTCCTTACATAATTCTTTCATTTTCGGTAATAAATAACGTACTTGTGGTCCAAGTAAAAGTACATCCGCATCATCGATATGATCTCGCACTTCTGAACCTGATACAGCCCAAATCTTTACCTCTATCCCCCTTGCCTGTGCCGCTTTCTCCATTTTTGTAACTATCAAACTGGAAGACATTCCCGCTGCACAGCAAAGCAAAATATTCATCCTGTTTCCCTCCCTCTTTTTCTAAACCTAAGGTATGGTGCAGCCCTTGCCACCACTAGGTTACAAATATATATGTCTAGATTTCTAACTGTATGCCGAGCTTAAAAACAAAAATTTCTCGGTTTTCACGCTATTCCATCTATCCGTATTTTCCTAGTAAAGAAGTCTCTAACTCGCTATAATGATTCAGTATGATTTTTTATAATCGATAGGAGGGTATATTTATGAAGGCATATCGCTTTCCGCTTATTTTATTATCTTCTATCCTAATTGGTGGTTTCATTGGTTATTTCATGGGTGCCGATGCAGTTGCTTTAAAGCCGCTTGGTGACATTTTCTTAAACTTAATGTTTACGATTGTTGTACCGTTAGTGTTCTTTAGCATCGCGTCATCTATTGCTAATATGGATGGATTAAAACGTTTCGGTAAAATTATGTCTAGTATGGCTGGAACTTTCTTATTTACAAGTATTTTAGCTGCTATTTTTATGATTATTATCGTGAAAGTATTCCCGCCAGCACAAGGTGTTGTATTAGAACTAACGCAGCCTGATAAAGCTGAAAAAGCAGTTAGCGTTGCTGATCAAATTGTTGGTATCCTAACAGTATCAGACTTTTCAAAGTTACTATCTCGTGAGAACATGCTAGCTCTTATTTTCTTCTCTATCTTAATGGGGGTTGCAACTTCAGCAGTTGGTGAAAAAGGGAAACCATTCGCTACATTCTTACAAGCTGGTGCAGAAATTTCAATGAAAGTTGTATCTTTCATTATGTACTACGCTCCAATCGGACTAGCTGCCTACTTCGCAGCATTAGTTGGTGAATTCGGACCACAACTTCTTGGAACTTACTTCCGAGCAGCAATGGTATACTATCCGGCTTCTCTTATTTACTTCTTTGTATTCTTTACATTCTATGCGTACCTTGCAGGTCGCAAACAAGGTGTACAAGTATTTTGGAAGAACATGGTCTCTCCTACAGTTACATCACTTGCAACTTGTAGTAGTGCCGCAAGTATTCCAGCGAACTTAGAAGCAACGAAGAAAATGGGTATTTCTTCTGACGTTCGTGAAACAGTTGTCCTTCTTGGATCTACACTTCATAAAGACGGATCTGTTTTAGGCGGGGTATTAAAAATTTCTTTCTTATTCGGTATTTTCAACATGGAATTCGAAGGACCGAAAACATTAGCAATTGCACTTGTTGTTTCTCTATTAGTAGGAACAGTAATGGGTGCTATTCCGGGCGGAGGTATGATTGGTGAAATGTTAATCGTTTCTCTATACGGATTCCCACCAGAAGCATTGCCAATTATCGCCGCAATTAGTACAATCATCGATCCTCCTGCAACAGTGTTAAACGTAACAGGAGATAACGCTTGTGCCGTAATGACAGCTCGTCTTGTAGAAGGCAAAAACTGGATCAAAAATAAATTTGCTTAATATATGGAAAGAGGATGCTCGTTGGAGCATCCTCTTTTTGTTGTTATTTTTCAGTGAATCGATATATCGGAAAAATCGTTGATATATTTGAAATTACGATAGATATATTAGCAAAGCCGTTAATATAATCCCATCCCGCCACAAATTTGTTATAATCTTCACAAATATTCCACACCTTTCATCCTTTCTCCGTACTATAATCATGTATGGAAAAGGAGATGGACACAATGACACAAAGCGCACCAGAATTTAAAGTTTTGCAAAGCATTGCATTTCTTGCTGTCGTTTTGCAAAGTTCCTTATTATATACAATGAACCAAGGAAATATCTTACTTGAGCAATCCCTCATTATGGGCATGCTATTTAATCTCGCAAAATTTTCAGCACCCGCATTCATATTTATCGTTGGGTTTCACCTAATTCGTCACTATACAAAAAAATTAATATACAAAGAATATATTTCTGAAAAAGCCACTCACTTACTCATTCCATATTTCTTTTGGTCTATTCTTTACTTATTAACAACAAACGATATTGTTACATTACAAAGCGGAATAAAAAATTTACTACTTGGAACAGCCGCACCTCATCTTTGGTACGTTATTATGATGTTCCAAATTCATTTATTATTCCCTTTACTATGTACCCTGTTTTATTGGTTTCAAAAACGAACAGAAAACAAAAAAGACATATATAAATATATGACCATTTTCGCCTGTCTATATTTCCTGTTAATGTGGTTCTCTTCTCACTACATTTTTAATGGAGAAAAATTAACGAGTTCGACCATTTTACATTATACAGATCGATCCTTTTTATTCTACTCATTCTATTTCGTTATGGGAGGCATTGCCGCTGTAGCACTCAAAACTTGGCGTTTATTTGTCATAAAACATATCCCTCTTGTGACAATCTTATTTTTCATTTTATTTTTATTCATCAATTATGAGCTATTTAGCTTTTACGGTGCAAACTCTATTCATCTAACTGTTTCTACCTATTTAAAACCATCTATGTTTCTATATATCGTATGCGAAATTATCATACTATACGTACTATCTATTACAATTGTACAGCGACGCGGCTTCTTATATAAAATGTTAAGATTCATTGGAAACTACACGTATGGCGCTTATTTAGCACATTTTTTCATCTTGCAACTCTGTACAAAACTTCTTTCCTTATTCACACTGCAAGAAAATACTATACTATATAGCCTATTACTATTTGTGTTAACAAGCGCCATTTCTATTTCAACAATGGTCCTTTGCAGCACACTACCATTTCATATGTGGATTACAGGACCGTCCCCTACAACTAAGATGAAATGGGCGATTCTTTCAATCCGAAAGAACCATGAAAAACTATTCAAACCATATATTTGATATAATAATACACATATAAGAAAAGAAAGCAGGAGACACCTATGATTAATCAAATTGGACAAATTATGTTATATGTAAACAATCAAGATGAATCAGTACAATTTTGGACAGAAACAGTAGGATTCCAAATCGTTGCGGAAGAAAATAACGGCCAAGGATTCCGATGGATTGAAATTGCTCCGACAAACGAAGCAGGAACAAGCATCGTCCTTCACGATAAAGCGTTAATCGCGAAGATGCAGCCTGAATTAAACTTAAATACACCTTCTCTAATGTTCTTCTCTAATAACTTAGATCAACTTTATAAAGATCTTTCTGAGAAAAATGTCACAGTTGGACAAGTTGTAGATTTACCTACTGGTAGAGCATTTAATTTTGCTGATAATGAAAACAATTACTTTGCGGTAATGGAAAAGAAATAAGAAAAAAGTGCCACCCCTAGGGTGGCACTCTATTTTTTACTCTTCTCCAATTCCATTTCAGCTAGAAGTGGTAGTACGTTATCGAAAATATGTGTATTATTATTCTCACCTGTTACATATCCACCATAATATCTACTAAATACATTATCATTTCGGAATGTAGTCATCCGCTCATACAATTCCTTCGCAAACTTTGTATCACCTGTTTGTAGTACGTACAAAATTGTTAATCCGTAAGATGCTGGTGATTCATAGTTCACAGCTTGTTTTCCCGTTTCTAAGTTATAACGTCCGTATAACTTTCCGTCTTCGCGAAATTTCTTCTTTATAAATTCTAAATAAGCATCTGATGAAAGACCGCCTAAACTGCGATGATAAGCAACGTATGATTGATCAATAAGATTCACTTCTTTATCGTACGTAAATGTACCATCTTCTTTATACTCTTTCGGAAATGCCCAACCCTCTCTCGGATAATCAGCTAAAAACTGAACAACTTCCTGATACTGCTGTGCAGAAATTTTTCCGTACTTTTTCATATAAGAGAATGCATGAGGATTTATGTAAGATGTTGTTGTAAACTTATTTTGTTTACCCGCATCTGCATCATAATAATCCACGTAATAATTATCTTTTTTATTATAACGAAGTACAGCATTGCTCAATTGATCAGCAAGGTTTTTATAGCGCTCTTCCTTATACATTTCATAAGCACGATATAATTGTTCAATAATACGAAGATCATCTATAAGTGCATTTGTGGCTGACTGCATTTCTCCCCTTTCAGAGATTTTCCATAAAACGATGTGTTCCTTATGTACAAAATTATTTTGAATGACCTTTACTTGCTCATCAAATAGTGACTGATCATCTTTATCAAGCGTATATTGTAACCATAGTCCTGCCGATTCTGATAAAGCTTCACGGCCCTTCGCTTCACCCGTTCCTGCCTTTGTATCCTCTAAACGGTACGTTGCAAGTGTCCCATTTTCATTTACCATATGCCTTAAAATAAAATGCTCCGTACGGTTTCCTTGTAAAGCCGACCAAAATACAATTCCGACTAATACGATTAAGAAAACAACTCCAAACCCTATATATAAACGTTTCCGCAAGCTTTTCACCTCCCTATTAAGGCTAACCTTAATTTTAACAGAACATACGAAAATTTAAAAAAGACAATCCGTTAGATTGTCTCTCCCACCTTATCCTTCGCAAACCTCTTTAGAAGGTCTATATAGCGATTCCACAAGTCGATCATATTCACGACGCGTAATTTCTTTATTATACAACTTTAATAATAAATCTCTATGCTCTCTTGAAAATGCCATCTTTTTAATGACTTCAGGATACATAAAACACCCTCTCCATTTCACATAAACTTCTTCATCCTGGAAATAGAACTTACGTTCGCATAAAAGATTATAAAAGATTCAGCCATAAAAAACAAACAAAATATTATCAAATTTTAATTTCTTTCTTTTGGGAATATTTCAACATTATATTACCATACTCATTTTTTAAATACATATATATTTTTGGCAGTTTTTTGAATAAATCTTCCAATTCAATCAGAAAATAATGGCAAAAAAGAAGAGGAGTATACATATGGATACCGTAACATTAGCAAGGGCATTTTTTGGTTCTTCATTAGCATTCCACATTATCTTTGCAACGCTTGGAGTTGGGCTTTCTTTAATGATTTTTATAAGTGAAATACTCTATCACTGGAAGAAAGATTCCGACTATGCCATTATGGCAAAAAGATGGACAAAGGCTTTTGCTATCCTTCTCGGTGTAGCAATTCCAACTGGAACAATTGTTGGTGTACAAATTTCACTTCTTTGGCCTGGTTTCGCCAAAATTGTTGGTCAAGTTATTTCCGTTCCGTTTCAAATTGAGATTTTCGCCTTCTTTTTAGAGGCTTTATTCATGTCTATTTATGTATATGCAGCTGATAAACTACCTCCAGTTATGAGATTAATCTCGCTATTTTTCGTTATGATTGGTGCCACTGCATCCGCCGTGCTTATTACATCAGCAAATACATGGATGAATACACCTGCGGGCTTTTCAATGGGGCCAGATGGCTCAGTTTTTAACGTTGATCCGTGGAAAGCTTTCTTTAATCCAAGCTTTGGCACAAGTGCATTCCACGTCGTTATTACAGCCTATACAACTGGAGCAGCTGTTATCGCTTCTATCGCTGGATTTAAATTATTAAAGAAAAATTTAAGTGCGCGTGAAATTGCTTACCATAAAAAAGGATTACTGTTAGGGCTTGTCGTTACATTTATCACTGGTGCTACGATGTGGCTTTCAGGACACGAATCTGCTATTGCCTTACATAAACATTCACCTGAAAAACTAGCATCTGCTGAAGCTTTGTTTGAAACGACATCCCACGCTCCGTTATCGCTTGGCGGGGTTGTGGATCCTAACACACTTGAACTAAACTATGCCCTTGAAATTCCGAACATGCTTAGCTTATTAGTGGGACTAGACCCTAGCACCGTTGTAAAAGGTCTAAAGGAATTCCCGCAAGAAACGTGGCCACCATTTTACACACATACACTGTTCAACTTAATGGTTGGCACTGCTGCCTTTACCTTTGCAGTTGCAGCTATTGCCCTCTTATATTGGCACTTTGTTTACCGAAAAAAAGGAGTAGAGTTACCGAAGTGGCTTCTTTGGGGAGCTGCCGCATGTGGACCCGTTATGTTGCTCGGTATTGAATTCGGATGGATTTTTAGTTGTAGTGGTCGTCAGCCGTGGACAATTTATGGCATGCAACGCACGGTCGATGCTTCTACACGCGCTGATTTCGTCGGTCCTTTATTTGTTTTATTCATCATTTTGTATATTGGACTCGGTATTTTAACAGTCTTTGTACTACGGACATTCTTTAAGAAACATCCGTTAAAGAATGATTTACATCACGAAGGAGGCGATTCTCGTGCATGAGGAAAGCATTGCAATCATCATCTTATGGGCTCTTATTTTCGTATATAGCATACTAGGGTCTATTGATTTTGGGGCTGGTTTTTGGGGCATGGTATACGCTAAACACCCGACGCTTGCTGCCAAGCTTGCTAATCGGTACTTATCACCAACTTGGGAAGTAACAAATACGTTTCTTGTCTTTGTCGTTGTCGCTTTTCTCGGTTTCTTTCCAAAAGCAGCCTTTACCCTGGCAACGGTTATGTTTGTACCAGTTATGTTAATTTTAGTACTCGTTGCGATTCGCAGTACATTTATGGTATTCGCTTACTCCCTGCCAAAGTACCAACACCTTCTTCGTATTATTTCAGGTATTACGGGGCTCTTAATCCCAGCTCTATTAATTACCGTGCTGCCCGTTACAGAAGGTGCCTATATTACGATGTCTGAAGGAAAAGAAGTGCTCCTTTACGGAAAACTTCTTTCTAGTCCCGTTATTTATTGTTATATGCTCTTTGGACTAACTTCGGAACTATTTCTATCCTCTCTCTTTCTTGCTGATTTTGCTAGGGAACAAGGTTCTGAAGATACGTACCGAATTTATAGGAGAAATGCCATCATACTTGGTCCTGCAACGCTCGTGACTGCTATTATCGCTCTCGTTGTAATGGACCCTGAAACACACTGGCTTATGCAAGGACTAATAAAGCAATTCCCATGGTTTACAGTCTCTATCATTTTATTTGTTATCGGATATTCCTCCCTTTGGTGGACAAATAAGAAGTATGGCACACTAGGCTTTCCTCGCATTGCAGTTTTAGCTGTCGTCGCTCAATATGCATTTGCAAGCTACGCTTACGGCGTCGCCCATTTACCGTATATCATTTACCCGGACGTAACTGTATTTACAAGCTTTACGACGGTCGAAACATTCTATGCACTTCTTATTCTTTACGCAATCGGGATTGCAATTTTACTACCAGGATTCATTTTCTTCTGGAATTTATTCTTGAAGGATCGAACTTTTTTGAAGGAAAAATAATAAATGAGGGGCATTCACACATAGAATGCCCCTCTTTTATTAGACTCCTCTCCTAATAGTTATTACACTACTACTTATACTTGCCTTATTGCTCAAAATACACATATTCACTAGATTCAGGTAGATGCCTAGTCCTTCTTATTTTCTTTTGAATATAATGCTATATAAACTTGAGACAAGCTACATTTGTTCAAGGGAAAATAGAAAGGTAGGTTAAATATGAGCATTGAAATATGGATTACTATTATTGTTTTCTTCTTAACGATGATTGTTATCTTTTGGCGACCTCGTGGTTTAAATGAGGCTTGGCCGGCAGCAATTGGTGCTGGCATTATCCTCATTACTGGACTTGTATCAAAACCAGATGTCATGGACATTATAAGTAAAATTGGAGGCGCCTCCATAACGATATTAGCGACCATCGTTATGGCAGTTATATTAGAAAGCTTCGGCTTCTTCCATTGGGCTGCAGCAAAACTCGCAAATTTAGCGAAAGGTTCCGGACGCCGCCTATACTGGTACATTCAATTACTATGTTTTCTTATGACTCTTTTATTTAATAATGACGGTAGTATTTTAATTACAACTCCAATTTTAATCCTTCTTCTGAAAAATCTTCAATTAAAACCTCATCAACAAATCCCTTATTTATTAAGTGGCGCTCTAATTGCCACTGCATCTAGTGCACCAATCGGTGTAAGTAATATCGTAAACTTAATCGCATTAAACATTGTTCATATGACTCTTTACATGCATACAGCTATGATGTTTGTACCTGCAACATTAGGATTATTGTTTATGTCATGGCTCATGTATACAGTTTTAAAGAAAAAACTCCCGAAAAAATTACCTGTTTCTTCATATGATATTGAAGAAATTTTCTTCACGAAAAACTTCCATCCGTTAAAAGGAAAAAATTCTGTTGATACGAAACAAAAACGTACAAAATTTATGTTAAAAGTATTAGGCTTCGTCTTCCTTATGCGCTGTCTTCTATTCGTTGCATCCTTCTTATCGATTCCAATCGAAATTGTTGCTGTACTCGGTTCACTCGTTCTTCTCATTTGGAGATGGTACTACTTACGAACAAACCCAGTCGATATTTTGAAAAAGACACCGTGGCACATTTTAATTTTCGCCTTCTCTATGTACGTAATTATTTACGGGCTTCACAACGCAGGATTAACAGCGGCGCTTGTCCATTGGCTCGAACCAGTTGTAAGTCAGCATCTACTCTATGCCAGCTTTGCAATGGGCGGACTCGTTTCCCTCCTCTCTAACGTCTTCAATAACCACCCTGCACTTATGATTGGTACAATCACATTAACAGAAATGGGACTAGACCCAGTCACATTAAAAACGATCTACCTCGCAAATATCATTGGTAGTGACATCGGTTCACTATTATTACCAATCGGTACACTAGCTTCCCTCATTTGGATGTATATACTAAGACAAAACAAAATTAAAGTGAAATGGAAAGATTATTTAAGCGTATCTCTTATCGTAATCCCACTCACAACAGTCGTCACATTATTCCTCTTATACTACTGGGTACAATTATTCTTCGCCTTATAGACAACAGAAGCCCCCTTTGCTACCGTCTTAGCAAAGGGGGCTTCTTCTATATTTAAGTTAGGTACAGTGTGATCAATCAAGTAAAGAGGTGTAACGTATTATTGATATAAGTGACTACCAATTTCTTTGAATTCTACCGCTTTCTCTTTCATTCCTTTTTCAATTGCTTCTGTCGTTTCTAAATCATTTTCTTTCGCATATTCACGAATATCATGCGAAATTCTCATACTACAAAACTTCGGGCCACACATTGAACAGAAATGAGCTGTTTTCGCCCCTTCTGCTGGCAACGTTTCATCATGATACTCCATCGCACGTTCAGGATCTAAAGATAAATTAAATTGATCGCGCCAACGGAATTCAAATCGTGCTTTCGAAAGTGCATCATCACGCTGATGAGCCGTTTTATGCCCTTTCGCAAGATCGGCTGCATGCGCAGCGATTTTGTACGTAATAACCCCTTCGCGAACATCATCTTTGTTCGGTAAGCCTAAATGTTCTTTCGGAGTTACATAACAAAGCATCGCCGTTCCAAACCAGCCAATCATCGCAGCACCAATCGCTGATGTAATATGGTCATAACCTGGTGCAATATCTGTCGTTAACGGCCCAAGTGTATAGAACGGCGCGCCCTGACAAATATCAAGTTCTTTCTCCATATTTTCTTTAATTAAATGCATCGGTACATGCCCAGGTCCTTCAATCATAACTTGCACATCATGTTTCCAAGCGATTTTTGTTAATTCACCAAGTGTTTCAAGCTCAGAAAACTGTGCTTCGTCATTTGCATCTGCAATAGAACCTGGACGTAATCCATCTCCAAGAGAGAACGAAACATCGTACTGCTTCATAATTTCACAAATCTCTTCAAAATGAGTATATAGGAAGTTTTCTTTATGATGGAATAAACACCACTGCGCCATAATCGAACCACCTCGCGAAACAATACCTGTCATACGCTTTGCAGTAATTGGAATGTAACGAAGTAATACACCAGCGTGAATCGTGAAGTAATCAACGCCTTGCTCCGCCTGCTCAATTAACGTATCACGGTATACTTCCCACGTTAAATCCTCTGCAATTCCGTTTACTTTTTCAAGCGCTTGATAAATTGGCACAGTTCCAACTGGTACCGGAGCATTACGAATAATCCACTCACGCGTTGTATGAATATTTTTACCTGTAGATAAATCCATAATCGTATCTGCACCCCAGCGAGTCGCCCACGTCATCTTCTCTACTTCTTCTGCAATAGAAGACGATACAGCAGAGTTTCCGATATTTGCATTTACCTTTACGTGGAAATTACGTCCAATTATCATCGGTTCCGCTTCAGGATGGTTAATGTTCGCCGGCAAAATCGCACGACCTTCTGCAATCTCCTTACGAACAAATTCAGGCTCTACCCCCTCACGAATCGCAACATATTCCATCTCAGACGTAATAATGCCATTACGCGCATAATACATTTGCGAAACATTTGCACCTTGCTTCGCTCTAAGCGGCTTACGATCCATTTGCGGGAAAACAGGTGTATGTTTTGAAGCCACTTTCACACCGTCATCCTCTGGTTTCACTTCGCGCCCTTCGTATCCTTCTACATCACCACGCTCCAGGGTCCAAGAGTGGCGCGGCGTTGGAATCCCTTTTTCCAGCTCCACTTTATACCCTGGATCTGTATAAGGTCCACTCGTATCATACACACGGATTGGCGGATTTTGAACACCGTTCGTATCGCTTTGTTCAATCTCGCGCATCGGCACTTTCATACCTTCACGTGGCCCATCCACATACACTTTCTTACTTCCTGGTAAACTCGATTTCAATTCAATTTGCTCTGCAGAAACAGACTGTTTCATAACCTTTATTGCCCCCCTGTTCGTGACAAGGACGAGATATGGCCAGCGTATGCCAAAATAAAAAGAGCCAGGTCCATAAAAAAATAAGGACCTGGCTCATAAAGACATAATTATGTAAAGCCGTTAACTTCCCTACGCTGGTACGAGCCAGATCAGGTCCAAAGGGTTAAGAAGTTCACACGCTTCTCTCTCAGCCTACGCATACGTTAGGCACCCCTAGTTTATCACTGATTTAATTTTCAATACTTTCCCATCATAACCTATAATCTGAAAAATGCAAAGGTTATTTCTTTTTTGTTTACGGGATCATCCAAGTTAAATAATAAGCCTGCACATACGTCATAATCCCAATAATAGTAACGAAGAATAAACTATGCTTCAATGTAAAGCGGAACAAATCTGACTCTTTCCCAGCAAGTCCAACTGCCGCACAAGCAATCGCAATTGATTGCGGAGAAATCATTTTACCTGTTACACCGCCCGTTGTATTTGCTGCAACGAGAAGCACTTCAGATACACCGACTTGCTGCGCTGTAATTGCTTGTAAATTCGAAAACAGTGCGTTCGCTGACGTATCTGATCCTGTTAAGAATACCCCAATCCAGCCTAAGAATGGTGAGAAGAACGGGAATAGTCCGCCAGTTCCTGCAAGTGCTAACGCTAATGTAGAAGATAAACCAGAATAGTTTGCGATAAATGCGAATCCTAATACGAATCCAATAGATAGAATTGGCATTTTTAGTTCGTTTAACGTTTCTTTAAATGTGGCTACTGCATCTTTTGCACTCATTTTCAAAATAAAGATAGAAATGATACAAGCAATTAAAATTGCTGTTCCAGTCGCTGATAAAACATCTAATTTCAAGATTGCTTCATAAGGTGTTGGTTTATTTACAATTGGCTCTGCTTTCATTACTAAATTGTGCAAGCCTGGAACTTCAAATTTAAATACGAGACTTTCTAAAGCACCACCTGGAGCGAATAATGCTTTAAAGAAACTTTGGCTCCAAATGACTACCATCACAGTTAAAATAATGAACGGAGACCATGCTTTTACTACTTTTCCTACTGTTAGTTTCGGCATAGATGTCGTCGTTGCTGCTACTTCACTATTTGCTTCTTTAGACTGATAAATTTCTTTCGGCTGCCAAACTTTTAAGAATAGCGATAAACTTACTAAACTTACAAGCGCTGACGTAATATCAGGAAGTTCTGGCCCTAAAAACGTCGCTGTAATAAACTGTGTAATTGCAAATGAACTACCGGCTACAAATAAAGCAGGCCACGTTTGTCTTACTCCTTTAAAACCATCCATTAAAAATACGATAAAGAACGGAACAAATAAAGATAAGAACGGTAATTGATGCCCAGCCATTTGTCCAATTTTATGTGGATCAATGCCTGTTACTTGTCCAGCAACTGTAATCGGAATCCCCATCGCTCCGAACGCTACTGGTGCAGTATTTGCGATTAAACAAAGACCTGCTGCATATAAAGGATTTAGCCCAAGACCTGCAAGAAGCGCTGCCGTAATCGCTACTGGTGCACCAAATCCTGCTGCCCCTTCCAAAAATGCTCCAAATGAAAATCCGATTAAAATAACGAGTAAACGATGGTCATTCGTAATGGATAATACAGATGCACGAATGACATCAAATTGACCTGTTTTCACAGAAATTTTATATAAAAATACTGACATAATGATAATCCACGCAATTGGCCATAATCCGTATAAGAAACCGTATCCGGTCGCTGCCATTGCCATTGTGAATGGCATTTTATACGCAAATAAAGCCACCAAAATCGTTAATACAACTGTAATAAATCCTGCCACATACCCCTTCATGCGGAAAACTGCTAAAGCTAAGAAAAAAAAGATGATTGGAATAAGTGCGACTGCTGCCGAAATCCAAATGTTACCGAACGGATCGTAAACTTGTGTCCATGTGTTCATTGTTCTCTCCCCCTAAAGAATCCCCTTTTAAATAGATATAACCTTATCAATAGACTATCAGGTCATCATACCTTTAAGTCTAAAAAAATATAAACGCTTACGAAAACGTTTTCATTAATTTTATCACACCAATTTTCATTTAAAAAGATTTTTTTGAAAATTTTATCATTTAAACAGAAAATCTTACAAAAACGTCACGTTCTTGTAATGTTAATCGATAGGAAGCTTACCAAATTTACTGCATACTAAAGGTATAACAACGGACATTACTTATGAGGTGATATATATGAACGGAAACAAAATATTAGCAGCTTTATCATACTTTAGTGTATTATTTGCGCCTATCTTATTCCCTATTATCGTGTGGATTGTGGGTGATTCTGAAACGAAACCACATGCAAAACGTGCTCTATGGACACATATTATTCCAAGCGTTGCTTCATTTATTGGATTAGTTATTTTAGGAATTATGGGCATCGGATCTGATCAACCAGACGTAACACTTGGAATTGGAGCAATCATCGTCTTATGCATTTGCGGAATCATTAGCTTATACTACTTCATTTGGAATATCGTGAAAGGGATTAAGGTACTGAAAGCTTAGTTTTAAACAAACGTTTGATTAAAAAGAAACTGTCGCATAATCGCAAATGAAATTTTATCGGCGATTCGACAAGAGTAACCTACCTATTAATAAGAAAAAAACCGTCCCAAAATACCTTTTGGGACGGTTTTTTTATCTTCTGCGTTTCTTCTTTTTTCTCATCATTTTCTTTCGGCGCGTATTTGCTTTATCCGCTATAATGTGGAGCGTACTCGCCACAACAATTCCCATTACAAACGTTACAATTTCAACCTCGTATTCCTTCGTAATTTCTATTAAATTTCCGTCGAACGCTATTATATTTAATAGGAATAAAAACGGAGAAAACACGATTAACATATATGCAATACGAATAATATCACCAATTATAATCGTATGTGTGAAGAAGGAACGATGGGGCATTACGCTCCTATATGGATACCAAAAAATGCGCAGGAATCCCCATTTATTATACGCATTACTGTACGTATCTAAATCCGGTGTTAAAAATGAAGTACCTACTAAAAAGCCAATTGCAAAAGTTAATAAAAAATCAAAATTTGTTAATCCATACGAAAAGAGCATAAACAAAACAACCGGAAGGGATATTAAGTTTATTTTCGTATGCGTTCTTCCTGATGGCATAATGCACTTCCTCGCTTACGTTCGCCCTGTCATCCGACAGGTCTCACCTATTGATCTAATTTTTGATCGATAAATGATGTGTCTATATCCGAACCAAACCATTCTGCCAACTTCACTCGTGCCTTATCTTTCACTTCTTCATTTACGTATATCGATGCTTGTAATAGTGCGGCCATTAACGCACCTAAATCATCCGTATAACCAATTCCAGCAACGAAATCTGGGATTGCATCAATCGGTGCAATGAAATAAGCAAGTGCTCCGATTACAATAATTTTCACTCGTTTTGGAACATCCGGTCTTTGCAAAACGTAAAACAACAATAAACTCGCATAGATTACCGACTGCCCTGCCTGCTTCGCAACATGTTTTATTTTCTTCCAAAACGCTTCAACTGAAAATTTTTGTTTCATTCAAAAGCCTCCCTATTTTTCAAAAGAAATAAGCTACAATATGTTATGTTATCAGTAAAAGTTCATCAAAATTACACATAATCTATCAATGAAATTTCATTGTAACAAACAAAACCAAAAAGAACAAGTGTTCGTTGATTTTTTCGTATTTTCCTTCATATAATAGTTTTCTAGACAACCACTTAAAGATTTCTATTCCATATTTCTCAACCAAAAAACTTTCAATTCCGCTTAACATTCTTTTCTATTTTTGTTATATTTTCTAGTTGACGAGCAGATAAACGAATGTTAAAGTTTTCTCTGGTAGTGACAAATCACATACAAAAAATGTAAAATGTTATAGTGTTTCTCAGAAATGAATTTTGTTGTATAATACAGAAATGACGTTATGCTTATGAGCAGCACAAGAAACCAAAAAGGGTATGCATAGTTAAAGTCGTATATGGGTGAATATAGAAACTCTAATTATGACCAAGAAAACTATGTATTTTTTATTTTAACATTTTTCGCTCCAAAATCGACCAAGCCTGATAGAGAAAGGGTGGAAATGAATGAAAGAAACCATGAAATCGCAATTTCAAAATGTGCGTTTCACTTTATTCGTAGCTTTGGCCGTATGGCTAAAAACCTACATCATTACACGCACTAGCTTCGATTTAAAACTTGAATCGTTCATGCAAGAATTCATTTTATTCATTAGTCCATTAGCAGCATCATTACTGTTTGTGGGTCTTGCATTATTTGCAAAAGGGAAAAAACGTAACTATATAGCACTAGGAATTAACTTTATCTTAACGTTCATTCTTGTTGGTAACGTAATGTTCTACGGATTCTACAATGACTTCGTTACTTTACCAGTACTAGGACAAACGTCTAATTTCGGAAGTTTAGGTTCTAGTGTGAAAGAATTATTTAACTACAAAATCATCCTTGCATTTGCGGATATTATCGTATTCTTCGTTCTATTGAAAAAGAAGAAAGTTTTTGCACCGACAGAACGTGTAGCACGTCCGATGCGTTCCCTATACTTCGTGTCAACAGTTGCTATTTTCTGCGTAAACCTAGGATTTGCAGAAGCTGAGCGTCCAGAACTATTAACACGTTCATTCGACCGCGTTATGCTTGTTAAAAACCTAGGATTATATGTACACCAAGCATATGATCTTGGCTTACAAGCAAAATCAAGTTCACAAAAAGCGTTTGCTGATAGTAGTAAATTGCAAGAAGCAGAAAACTATGTGAAAACAACACAAAGTAAACCAGATCCAAATATGTTTGGTACTGCAAAAGGGAAAAACGTAATTGTTGTCTCTCTTGAATCATTACAAACATTCTTAATTGGTGCGCAAGTTAACGGACAAGAAGTTACACCATTCCTAAACCAATTTGCGAAAGAAAGTTATTACTTCGATAACTTCTTCCATCAAACTGGGCAAGGTAAAACGTCTGATGCTGAATTCTTAGTAGATACTTCACTATATCCACTAGACCGCGGTGCTGTATTCTTCACAAATGGTAACAACGAATATACAGCAACTCCAGAAATTTTACGTCAGCAAGGATACTACACTGCAGTATTCCACGCAAACAACGCAACATTCTGGAACCGTAATATTATGTATCCGGCACTTGGTTATGATCGTTACTACAACGAGCTTGACTACAAGATTACGCCAGAAACAAAATTGAACTGGGGACTAAAAGATATCGAATACTTCGATCAGTCTGTCGATATGTTAAAACAAGTGAAGCAACCGTTCTACACTCGCTTCCTTTCTTTAACAAACCATTACCCATTCACGTATGATGACAGTACGAAATTAATCGACGAATACAATTCTGGTGATGGTGTATTTGACCGCTATATGGTAACAGCTCGCTACTTAGACGAAGCAATGAAACACTTTATTGAGCGTCTAAAAGCTGAAGGTATTTACGACAACTCTGTTATCGTATTCTACGGTGACCATTATGGTATTTCTGAAAACCATAACCGTGCAATGGCACAGTTCTTAGGAAAAGAAGAAATTACTACGTTTGACCATATGAACTTACAAAAAACACCGATGTTTATTCACGTTCCAGGTCAAACAGAAGGTAAAACAATTTCAAAACCAACTGGTGAAATTGACATTAAACCAACAATTCTAAACCTACTTGGTGTAGATTCTACTAATGACATTCAATTCGGTCATGACGTATTCTCACCAGACAATAAAGGATTCGTTGTTCTTCGTGACGGTAGCTTCATTACAGATAAGTACATGTACACAAACAGTACATTCTACGACCGTAACACAGGTGAAGTTGTACAATTACCAAAAGAAGAAGCTCAACCAATGATTGATCGTGCACAAAATGAACTAAACATGTCAGACAAAATCATTGGAGGCGACTTACTTCGCTTCTCTGAAAGCAATAAGATTAAAACTGGTGAAGTAAAAACAACTATTAAAGAAGACAAGAAGAGCGCTGAGTAATCTCAGCCTCTTTTTTTATTTTCCTCTCTACAAATTCTTCTAGACATTAACTTTAAAATTACATAACCTTCATCTAATATTTACACCACATTAACGAAACATCTTTATAATAAAATATGTAAACGAGGTTCCACATATTTCTTATCTCTCATCTTTAATAAGATCCCTTAGAGAAATATGCGCATCATTTGTTTTCAACTTTCTTATAATTGTCTTTCCAAGTGTTTTGTTTGCATAAATGAAACCTTTAAAGACGATGTCCCTATGAAAGATAGCTACCCTCCTTGTGCAACATTCCATACGAATGTTGCTTTTTTTTTTCAAAAAGCAGGATTCTTATTTCTCATTTTCGAATTTGTATATACAAAATGCTATAAGTCACCACTACTTCTCTATGATTTGCAAATAAATACATATACGTCATATGAAGAGAATTGCTTACATAAAAATAACTAGAGTGCTTTTTATTCATGTACTAACGAAAGGATGGGACGAAAATTGGCATACGAAAGATTTGTACTATGGAATGATGCAGTTATTGATACAACAAAACATCGCGCGTACATAGAACTTGAAGAAAGAGGTTTACAATTTGGCGATGGCGTCTATGAAGTTATTCGCCTTTATAACGGAAATTTTCACTTATTAGACCCACATTTAACAAGATTATATCGATCCATGGAAGAAATAGAATTATCACTCCCTTTCTCAAAAGCCGAACTCATCACCTTACTCTACAAATTAATTGAAAACAATAATTTCCACGAAGACGGAACAATTTACTTACAAGTATCTCGTGGTGTACAAGCTCGAGCACATGCATTCTCATATGACACCTCTCCGACAATCTATGCTTATATTTCAAAAAAAGAAAGACCAGCTTTATGGATTGAATACGGTGTACGTGCTATATCAGAACCTGATACGCGCTGGCTCCGCTGTGATATTAAATCGCTAAATTTATTACCAAATGTATTAGCTTATACGAAAGCTGAGCGCAAAGGTTGTAAAGAAGCACTTCTCGTACGAAATGGTATCGTAACTGAAGGTAGCCACTCTAACTTCTTTCTCATAAAAAATGGAACTCTGTATACACATCCAGCCAACCACCTTATTTTAAACGGAATTATTCGTCAGTACGTCCTTTCTTTAGCTAACACTCTTCAACTTCCTGTACAAGAAGAGCTTTTCAGCATTCGCGATGTTTATCAAGCAGATGAATGCTTCTTTACGGGAACGACTATTGAGATTTTGCCGATGACCCACCTCGATGGAACTGCGATTCAAGATGGGCAAGTTGGAACTATCACCAAATTACTACAAAGATCATTTACCCAAAGCCTTTTAAAATCCAACATTTCATCTTCTTAAATACGAATAATCCCTTCTCCTTCTACAATAAATATATGCATTTAAATAGAAATCAAGGTGTGAATTTATGCCTTGATTTTTTCTTGTAATCTTTTTGTCATATTCAGTTTCCCGCATAAGTCTTGACAGTAATCGACATGCCTCTTAGAATTTTTAATAGTTGGTAAATATTTCTTCACTACATTACAGACAGAAAGGAATCGACAAATTATGAAAAAATACCTTGCCGGTCTTGCGGCAGTGTCTGTAGCAGGAGGAGCAGCACCTACACTTGATAGCGTTCAAGCTGCCCCAGAACAAAACACACAAAAAGCTGCTACACAAACTGTCCAAGCTTCCGCATCAAACAACTCATCTTATAAGGTAACTGCTGACGTATTACATGTTCGTGCAGGATCTAGCACTTCTCATGACATTATCTCTCGTGTTTATAACGGTCAATCATTAAACGTGATTGGAGAAGAAAATGGTTGGTTCAAAATTAACCTAAATGGGAAAACAGGTTATGTTAGTGGAGAATTTGTATCAAAAAATGGAGCAACAACAAATACCAATGTAAGCACAGGCGGAAACAATAAAGTTACTGCTGATGTATTACGTGTACGTACAGCTCCTAGCACTTCTAGCTCTGTTTCAGGACGTGTATATGAAGGACAAACTTTAAACGTAATTGGAGAAGAAAATGGTTGGGTGAAAATCAACCATAACGGACAAACTGGTTATGTTAGTAGCCAATTTGTATCAGGCGCTTCTTCAAATACTGGCTCTACAAACAATAATAACAATCAAACAACTGTACAACCAGCAAGTGGAAACTATACAGTAAATGTATCTTCCCTTCGTGTTCGTACAGGTCCTAGCACTTCTCATCCAACTGTAGGTTCTGTTAAGAAAGGACAAGTAGTACAAGTTGTAGGCGAAGTTCAAGATTGGTTCAAAATCAATTACGCGGGACAAACAGCTTACTTAAGCAAAGACTACGTAACAAAAGGCGGTTCTAACGAAAACGTCACGCAAGGTAACAACCAAGAGCAAAATAATAATGTAACTGTTCAAACTGGTGGTACTTACGTTGTTAACGCAACATCTCTACGTGTTCGTACAGGCCCTGCTACTTACCATAGCGTAATTGGTGGCGTATTAAATGGTACGAAATTAAACGTAGTTGGATCTGAAGGTAGCTGGTTTAAAGTTAATTATCAGGGAAAAACAGGCTACGTTAGTAGCGAATTCGTAAAATTCGTTAAAGGTGGCACTACTACTCCTGAACAACCTGAGCAGCCTAGCCAAGGTGCAATTGGCGAATACTACATTAATGTTTCTGCACTAAATGTACGTAGCGGTGAAGGTACAAATTATAGAATCATAGGCGCACTTCCACAAGGACAGAAGATTCAAGTAATCTCTGAAAACTCTGGATGGAGCAAAATTAACTACAATGGTCAAACTGGTTACATCGGCACAAGTTTCCTATCTAAAACACCAGTTGGGGGCGCAGTAGATAATAAGCCTAATGAAAATCAAAACAACAATAACAATACAAGTAATAATAGCGGTGACAGTTCTTCTATACTTGCATACGCGAAATCTATGCAAGGCGTACCATACATTTGGGGCGGTTCTTCTGCTAATGGCGTTGACTGCAGTGGTTACATCTACCACGTATATAAGAAATTTGGCCATAACATTAGCCGCCAAAGTGTTGCTGGATATTGGAGCAGCTTACCACAAACTTCAAGTCCACAACCAGGTGACTTAATTTATTTCAAAGACACTTATAAAGCAGGTCCTTCTCACATGGGTATCTACCTTGGGGGCGGATCATTTATCCAAGCTGGAGATAAAGGTGTAGCAATCGCTTCATTAAACAATTCTTATTGGAAAAGCCATTTCTTAGGGTATACGAAAGCACCTTAAGTTATAGTTTCAGAGCCTTCTAGTTTACTAGAAGGCTCTTTTTAAAGAACTCGATATAGTAATCCCCTTTCATTCTCTCTACGAAAAAATTATGCGTTCATTCCCCTATTTCGTACACTATATTCTATAAAAATTGTCCAAAATGTTATCATAATGAATATATTTCCACAAAAAACATAACCTATTTCATGTCTATTCATTTTATATGTGTTTTTTCAAAGAATTTTCTTTTTATTTAAACTTTTCGTTAGACGTTTGACCTCCGATGTCCATTATGATAAGTTACTTAAGATGTTATATTCGCAAAAGTATAGACAACTGGTTTATACACTTTTTTACTATGAGGAAGGAGCATGCACTGCATGAATATTTTATGGGGAATTGGCGGCGTGATTGGGGTTTTAGCAATCGCTTTCTTATTATCTTCCAACCGCAAAGCTATTAATTGGCGCACAATTTTAATCGCGCTAGCATTACAAATGACATTTTCATTTATTGTATTACGATGGGATGCTGGAAAAGCAGGCTTAAAAGTTGCTGCTGACGGCGTTCAAGGATTAATTAATTTTTCTTACGAGGGAATTAGATTCGTTGCTGGGGATTTAGTCAACGCAAAAGGACCTTGGGGATTTGTTTTCGTAATTCAAGCACTACTTCCAATTGTATTTATTAGTTCATTAGTAGCAATCTTATATTACTTAGGTATTATGCAGAAATTTGTTAGTATCATTGGTGGTGCATTGAGTAAACTTCTTGGAACTTCTAAAGCAGAAAGCTTAAATGCAGTAACAACTGTATTCTTAGGACAAACAGAAGCACCAATTTTAATTAAACCATACTTAGCACGTTTAACGAACAGTGAGTTCTTCACTATTATGGTAAGTGGTATGACAGCTGTTGCCGGATCAGTTCTTGTCGGCTATGCAGCGATGGGCATTCCATTAGAGCATTTATTAGCAGCAGCAATTATGGCAGCTCCATCAAGTCTATTAATTGCAAAACTAATTATGCCAGAAACAGAAAAAGTAGATAATAATGTTCAACTTTCAACAGAGCGTGAAGACGCAAACGTTATCGATGCAGCTGCACGCGGTGCATCTGAAGGTATACAACTTGTTATTAACGTAGCAGCAATGTTAATGGCTTTCATCGCATTAATCGCTTTATTAAATGGCTTATTAGGATGGGTTGGTTCTTGGTTCGATATTAAACTTAGCCTTGATTTAATCTTTGGTTACTTATTATCACCATTTGCAATCTTAATCGGGGTTTCACCGGGTGAAGCTATACAAGCAGCAAGTTTCATCGGCCAAAAACTTGCAATCAACGAATTCGTTGCATATGCAAACTTAGGACCACACATGGCAGAATTCTCTGCAAAAACAAATATGATTTTAACATTTGCAATCTGTGGTTTCGCAAACTTCTCTTCTATCGCAATTCAATTAGGTGTAACAGGAACGTTAGCTCCTACTCGCCGTAAACAAATTGCACAATTAGGGATTAAAGCAGTTATCGCTGGTACACTAGCGAATTTCTTAAACGCAGCTGTTGCAGGTATGATGTTCCTATAAATTCATGTAAAGTCTCCTCTTTAAAAGAGGAGACTTTTTTATATACTATAAATATAATTTTTATATACATTAAACACTTTATATCCGTATATACAGACAATATACTGTACTAATTAGTATGTCTGTTTATTTTTTCTTGTAAAAGAGGGATACTATTTGATGTATCTCGCCCCAAAAAGAATTCTAGCTACATGTTCCATTCCTTAATAATTGTGCATACTACAAATATCCCACGCGAATTATCTTTAAGGAGGAATGTTTCGTGAAAGATAAGTCCTATAAAGTCCTCTCTATGTGGATTTTACAAATTCTATTTTATTTTACTACTGTACATGTGACGAAATATGAGCACGCGCTCATTTTTACAATTATATATGTCATCATAAATGTACTATTCCTATTTTTAGCTGATAAAACAGCATTTGTTTTCTTTATACTGGGAACCATTATTTCAGTATTCTATTTATTTTATGAAGCGTGGCTTCACTTATGGAGTACATCAGATCAATGGGAATATATTATTATCCACTTCCTGATAGCAGCTAACCTCTTCATTGTTTATATTTCAACCCATCTATTAAAAAAGGTTATTCTTGAAAATAGAGATTTAATTGAACGAGTGAAAGTGTTGGAGCAATACATTGGAGAATCCAAATTATTAACAAGACAAGAATTCGAAAGACGACAAGCATTATTAACAACTGCAATGAATCGTCGTAATGAAACAGGCATTATCATTTACTTCAATTTCATTTCCTTTAGTAAATACACGAAGGAAAGTGTCATGGATCGTGTAGCTTCATTATTAGTTGATACGGTAAGAACTGACTTTGACCTTGCTGCTAAATATGATGGCAATACACTGGTTATTTTACTACAAAACACAAACGAAGCAGGCGCTAATATTGTAATGAACCGTCTACAGCCAAAAATGGAGCAATTGCTTGCAGCTGAAGCAATCCAAGATATAAAAATTTCGCGAGAGCAAATTGGAAGCAAAGGACAGACATTATTATGATGACACTCGTTATACTCCTTTTATTCCTTCTGTTCTGCGTACTCGTTTTTTGGATCAGCATCACATTTTCAATTAAATACGTACTTATTTTTACTGCCTTTCTATTCTCTGGCCTACTCGTTTATTACTCTCTCTTAACACTCGCAGGCTTAATTCATCGAAATAGTAAACGAAAAGATCGTACGCTAGAACATTATCCAAGTGTAGATATTTTAATACCTGCCCATAATGAAGGGGTCGTTATGAAAGATACATTAGAAGCGATGGCAAAGATTGAATACCCAGGAAAACTAACTGTTTATTTATTAAACGATAACTCTCAAGATGAAACACCTGAAATTGGCGATGATTTCGCCAAAGCTTATGCTCATATTCGTCACATTCGTGTACCACCTGGTGAGCCGAGAGGAAAATCACGTGTATTAAACTATGGTCTTAGCATTTCGGATGGTGAATATTTCTGTGTATACGATGCAGATAATCAACCTGAACCACATGCTTTACGAATGCTCGTAGAACATGCTGAAACAATTGAGGATGCTGTTGGAGCAGTTGGACATGTTCGTACCGTAAATGAGAAAAGAAACTGGCTTACACGAATGATTTCATTAGAATTTCAGATTTTCCAGCTCCTTATGCAGTCTGGACGCTGGTTACTATTCCAAACAGGATCACTGACAGGAACAAACATGCTCCTTCGTCGCTCTGCATTAGAAGAACTTGGCGGCTATGACCCTTATGCAATTGCAGAGGATGCCGAATTAACATTAAGAATTACCCAAAAGGGCTATCTCTTACCAATCGTCCCGGAATCGATTACATGGGAACAAGAACCTGAGCATTTAAAAATTCTTATTAAACAGCGTACACGTTGGCTTCAAGGAAACTTATACATTTTAGAAAAAATGTTTTCTTCGTTAAGCTTCTTTAAAGGGAAACTCCTCGTCCATTCCTTACAACAAGTTTTAGTGTATGTCGTATTTTGGCTATTCTTAATCATTTCAAACGTTTGGTTTGTAATTGGACTGCTCGGGATATTCCAAATTCAATATAGCATTCCATTACTATTTATGTGGTATGTCGCATATATTACATATGTTTCTCAATTATTTAGTGCCCAGAGCGTCGAACGAACCTTTACACCGACCAATATTTTCATAAGCGTCATTATGTACTTTACGTACGCACAGCTCTTTACGTATTTGTTTATTCGCAGTCTCATTCTTTACTTACGCGCAAAGAGCAAGAAACAAGTAATTGGTTGGGATAAAACAGTACGATTAAAAAAAGAAAAATAGATTTCATTAAAAAATAAGCACAGAGCGCCGTATGCTCTGTGCTTATTTTTTACCGTAATACTATATATCAGACAATACCCCTTAGCAGAAAGTTATTTCACGTCCATCCCCCAACGAACGATCGACCTTCATTTATATACGAAAAAGTGATTGCTATTTTTGTAGAACCAATTGCTTCTCTTGATGCTCTTTACGAGTTTCAGTCTTCGGTTCCGTGCTTTCTTGGGCATTTCGATGTGCCACACGTTTCAAGCAAATATGCTTCCACTTTCTTTCGTAACGTTTCATTATTCTAGTTGTCCCCCTTGAATGCGATTTAAAACTATTTGAAATCGCTTACAGGAAATAATATAGCACATATACATAAAAGTGACAACACATTTCCGACATATTTTTGTCAAAAATATGAATATAATGTGTAAAATATCGGATATTGTCGAACCATATCGATTTTTCTTTTTAAACTACAGCTATCTACACTTTTCCTAATATTTGCATTGAAAAAGGAGCTGACATAAAATCAGCCCCTTTCCTTCTATTATTTATGTTGTTTCATACGCCCTTCTTTTTGCAACTCTTTAAATAGTGCTGCAATCATAAAGAAAATAACAAATACAAATGGGAATGCCGCAATAATCGACGCAGTTTGCAGCGCCTCTAATCCACCGACATACAATAAGATCGAAGCTAACGCTGCTAGGACAATACCCCAAACCATTTTAATGCGATTTGGTGGGTTTAAGCTACCATGTGTCGTTAACATCGCTAGAACAAACGTAGCAGAGTCTGCCGATGTAATAAAGAATGTTGAAATAAGTAAAATAGCTAACACACATAAAGTCGGTCCCATACTACCCATCTGGTCTAACATAGCAAACAATCCTACTTCTGTGCCCATTTCTTTAATTTGGCCATATATATTCGCCCCGTCGAACAATTCCATATGAATACCTGTCCCTCCGAAAACAGAGAACCAAAGCGCACCAATTACTGTTGGTACGAGTAACACACCAATAACAAATTCACGAATTGTACGCCCACGTGACACACGAGCAATAAACGTACCTACGAATGGTGACCATGCAATCCACCATGCCCAGTAGAAAATTGTCCATGACTGAATCCATTGATTTCCGCCTTCATTTAATGGACTTAAACGGAAACTCATACTTGGTAATTCTTGAATGTATGATCCGATTGTTGAAGTGAAATAATTCATAATAAAGTTTGTTGGACCTGCAAATAATACAATTATCATAAGTGCAAACGCTAAAATAATATTCGCATTACTTAAATATTTAATTCCTTTATCGAGTCCTGTTTGCGCAGATAACATATAAAGAACAGTTACAATTCCGATGATTACTAACTGTGTCGATAATGAGTTGGGAATGGATGTTAAATAACTAACACCACCCGCAATTTGCTTTGCCCCAAGTCCTAATGATGTCGCCACACCAAATACTGTCGCAAATACAGCTAGAACATCAAACATATGGGCAATACGGCCATGTTCACCGCCCTTAAATAGTGGACCCACTGCCGCACTAATTGTACTTGCTCTTCCTTTTCTAAATGTAAAATACGCAATACATAATGCTACAAGTGCATATAATCCCCATGGATGTAATCCCCAATGGAAAAATGAGAAACGAAGTGCAAGACGTGCACTCTCTTCAGTCGCACCCTCTCCAAACGGAGGTGTGTATAAATGATTCAACGGTTCTGCAACGCCCCAGAAAACCAAACCGATTCCCATACCGGCACTAAATAACATAGCAAACCATGTCATATAACTATAATCAGGTTCATCATCATCTTTACCTAAGCGAATCGAACCGTACTTAGAAACAATTAAGAAAATAGCAATTCCTAAGAAAATAGAAACGGAAATAATATAGAACCATCCAAACTTACTAACTAACGCAGCTTGAATTGCAGTCGTTACATTTCCTAAGCTACCTTTTCCAATAATAGATTCGGGAATAATCCCCCAAAGTGTAAATGCAATGCATAATGTTAATGAGACAATAAATGTTTTCGTCAGTTTCCTCATCAAATCCCCCTTCGTATGTTTCATTTCTTGTAAATATCATAAATTCCGATGTGTTAAATCGGATAGAAAACCATAGTTTTTGTGGTGATTTTCTTTCGGCTCTCTCAAGTTTGCCTTCACCAATTAGAGTTCTTATGGACAGCCTTACCTTCCGTACAACCTTTTCACTCTGCAAGAGCTACAAGATTGGAATACTACTGTCAAATTGTGTGAGAAAAATGCGGATGGGAAGAGATTTTCCCAAAAAAGGATGTGTTACAGTTTTAAAAAAGGGCAGATTTATTCTTTACAACCCTTTCTTCTTGTAACAATTATGCGGTTTTTTTGCTAGTATATAGCGCGTGTTTATAACTTCACAAACGAGATGTTTATGTTTATATAACTATATTACCCATAAAACGGTAAAATACTCAAGGAATGTAACTGTATAGTAATCATTACGTAATACTCTTGTAACATTTTTATTTGCACCGAAAAATTATGTTGCATTAACTATTTTGAATATAACTAGAAACCTACTAATTATATGGAATGAAAAACGCTTTCCTCTAATTCTAGCTATATTACAAATTGTTAACGACTTATTACGAATGGTTTGTAATTGTGTGTTTTCCCAAAATCCGAAAAAATCTGTTGCTATAATGAGGACACGAAAACAAACGCAATGGAGGCTATCATGAAAAAATTAATTGGAATAGCAACAGCAGCAGTTTTTGGTCTTGGGATTTTCACCGCATCTGCTAACGCAGAAACTGTTGTAAAAACAGACGTACTAAATGTACGAGAAAACCCTACTACTGAATCAAAAGTTGTCGGTAAATTACAGAATGGTCATAAATTAGATGTTCTAAATACAGAAAACGGATGGTCACAAATCAAATTAGATGGTAAAGACGCATTCGTAAGTACAGAGTTTACAAAGAACTCTTACTATGTAACAGCTAACGTATTAAATGTACGTGCTGAAGCGAACACAAACTCAGAAATTCTTGGAACGCTTAAGAAAGACGATATGATCGAAACAACGAACCAAGTACAAAATGAGTGGTTACAATTTGAATATAACGGGAAAACGGCTTATGTTCATGTTCCTTTCTTAACAGGTACAGCACCTGTTATTGAGAAACAAGAAACGCCTGCACCTGCTAAAGCTCAAGCGCCAGCTAAGGCTCAAGCACCTGCACCAGTAAAAACAGCTGCTAAGCCTGCTGTGAAAGCTGCTGAAACTAGCGAACCTTCTAATGGTCGTGAGTTAACTGTTGTAGCTACAGCATATACAGCTCATCCGAGCGAAAACGGTGGCACATACGGCGGCCGTGTATTAACTGCAATGGGTCATGACCTAACAGCGAACCCAAACATGAAAATGATTGCTGTTGACCCGAAAGTAATCCCATTAGGATCTAAAGTATGGGTTGAAGGTTATGGAGAAGCAATCGCTGGTGATACTGGTGGTGCAATTAAAGGTAACCGTATCGACATTCTACTTGGATCAGATAGCGCTTCTCAAAAATGGGGACGCAAAACTGTTAAAGTGAAAATTTTAAAATAACCAATGACTGCTAAATTACAGCCGGTTCTCTTTATTGAGAGCTGGCTTTTATTTTTTTATAATAGCTATAAGGAGGTTATGTCCATGAACGTACAAGCAAAAGTAGACTGGGTCGGTACACCAAAGCCGTACATATATAAAGATGATGTAACATACGATGCAATCGCAATTGACTTCTCACTCGCAAACGATGACAATCGCTATAAATTAATTGTGCTCAGCCATGAAGAAAATACACATTACAAACTCGTACAATACGGAATAAAACCAGGCTCTCAAAAGCCATTCCCTATTGATATTCCATTCGAACAAGAAATGCTACCGCTCATAGAACAAATATTAAATGATCCATATGTACAAGCGATATTAAAGGAAGCACGCTTCTAATTACAAAAAAGGATGTCACCTAGTAAAAAAGTTCAACTAGGTGACATCCTTTTTATTTTCCCTTCGTGAACACGAGTAAAGGAAATTATATCAACGATTTTTCGAATATATCTATCGTAACTCGCAATATATCAACGATTTTTCAATTATATCTATCATAACTTACAATATATCAACGGTTCGACATGGAATATCGATTTACCGACAAAGATTGACAATAGCAGCGCTACCTAAAAAAGAGGCTGTTCAAAATTGAACAGCCTCTTTCTTATATTAACGAGTCGGACCAGATACATCCTTTGATTTCAGCGTATTATTCGCTCCAAGAGAATGGTACAACATCTTTCCATTTCCATTAACAGTAACGATATGGTCATTATTAAAGCTCTTGAATTTTACAGAGCCATCACCATAACGAATATGATATTCTTCATATGTCGTTACTTTATATTTCGTCGCACTTTGACGTTCTACATTACGAATATTCATTGTCAATAAATCTTCTGTAATTCCTTTTTTCTGTAGATATTGTAAGTAATCACGGTCTTCCTTATACGATTTCCCGCTCTTATCATAATCATTTTCAATTAAACTAAAATCGTTTAATGCAATTGCACGTACGACAATACATCTTATTCACTCCCCACTTTGCTTAATTCCACAAACCGGGCAGTAAGTAGAGTTTTTATCAATATACTCATTACATGTAATACAATTTTCCTTTTCACTATTACTTTCTACTGCTAACATCGGGTTATGATTTCCACATGAACCACAGAACTTATCATTTATTGATAAAGACCCACCACATTCACAAGTAGCTTTCTCGCCTTATTGTTTTTGCAATTCAACTATTCGTTTTCTTGCTTGATACATAGCAACATCAAACTCTTGAATTGGAGCAATCACTTCTTTTAAACTCGCTTCATTTACTCCGTTTCCTCTTAGTTGAACATATACCTGTTGTCCGAGCTCTAATAAAACTTCTGCTTTTTTCTGCATTTGCACTTGCATTCCTTTTTTCAACTGAGCAATTTCTTGTGCAATTTGCAACTTCTGCTTTCCTTGTTCTATTCCCTCTTGTAACTTATTCATTCCACTACCTAATTTCGTCTGTAAATCTGACAAGTCGATTCTCTATATAAATATATATTAATATATAAAATTAACATTATATATATTACCATGATTTCCGATTATTGTAATCCAAATTTCATTTTTTCTGTTTTGAGCATTTTTTGTTTATAATGGTAAAGGAAAGAAATCTGTGTACGGAGGAATATTATGCTGCAAGACTCAATTACGAAAGATGAAATTATGATGATTGCGAATGAGTTCGTTCAAGGGCTTGATCCACAGCAAGTTGCTGATCAGGAGCATGTCGCTACAGCTCGGCACCTATATCGTAGTGGTGTTGTCTATAACGTTGACTTTGATGGCTATACGCTATCCGGAACTGTAAATGCTGAAGGCAGTGTATATAGCGTTCACATCCCGATTCGTAATGTCACTGAAAGCTATTGCGATTGCTTCGCGCCAACGCAATGTGAGCATATGCTTGCTGTGTTACTATCTGCAGCTTCTAGTTTTGGGCAAGTAGGAGATGTATTAACTTTATTCAAAAATAATACAAAACCTTCTCTTCCTCCTATTCGAACTGCACGACAAGTATTGCAATCATCAGCTTTTGAAGAACTGGATTATAAAAGTTGGCAAACATACTTTGAAAATGAATATGAATCATTTAAAAAAGAACAAGCGCGGCTCACTTATAAACAAATGTATTTTCTTATGAGTCTTTTTACAGACTTCTATACAAAATTAGAACGGAAAGCTCCGCGCATCGTTGCTATTCATGAATTATTTAAGTTGCACGCGGCACTTTATTGCTTTCAAAAATTATTAGAAGAAATTCAAGAATTTGAAGCAAACAAACTATATTCTTATCACCAACCAGTTAACGTCGTTCGCCTATTCGTTGATAAAGTTGAATCTACCGTTAGGGACCTAAAAACAGAGGAGATTCCAGAAGAATCCAAACCGATTTTACAAGAAACAGCGCGGCTCATACATGAAGCATTCTTCTCTACCGATGCCTATACACAAGAGCGATTCTTCATTTATCGTCACGTATGGGGTGAACTGTTAAGAACAGAAGAGCAGCTACAAGAAGAAGAAAAACGAATCGATACTAAAATCAATCCACTTTCCAAAGCATTAGCATCTTCTCATCTGCTCTTTTTAAATAATGAAGACTTATCGGCAATGGAATTACTCAAAAAACAGCCTGCTTCTGTTGTGAGCCTTTACTTCTATTGGTTAGAAGAGTTATTAAGTGCGATGCAGTGGGACCGTGCTAAAAGCTGGCTTTCCTTTACTTATAAACAAGTAAAAGAAACGATAACGGAACAAGAGAATACCGTCTTCATACAAGATATCGTTCGATTATTTGTGATGATGTATGAGACATATGCAACGCATACGAATGAACAAGCGGGATTAGAAATGATTTTACAAGAACTATTACCGTATAGTTTCACAAATTATGAACAATACGTACTAGCGAAGAAACAATACCATGCATGGACGGAACTTCAGCTCTTATATGGATTCGAAGTAATCGAACTTTTGAAAGAACCATTGAAAGATATTGAAAAAGAAGCGCCCGAAGCAGCACTTCCTCTTTATCACCATGCCGCAATGGAAGCAATTGAAGAGCGAAATCGCAAATCATATAAACGTGCCGTTCGTTACTTAAAGAAATTACGTATGCTTTATAAACGACTGAAGCGAACTGATGAATGGGATTCTTTCATTATTCATATCGCTAACTTACATTCACGTCTGCGTGCACTACAAGAGGAATTACGGAGAGGAAAATTAATCGATGATCATACAAACTGAAGTAACAATTAGGCTCCAGCACGTTAGTCAAGGTTGGTTCCTTTGGGGAGAAGATGATAGCGGTACGCTCTTATCCGTAGCAACTTGGAAAAAAAATGCATTTGCATGGCACTCTACTTCCTTCTACGGAACGTTTTTAAAAGAAGCAACGTATGAGGGAAAACAAGGCGTTATGTTAACGAATGCACAGGCATTTGAATACATCGCAAATAAACCGATGAATTCATTTGCAAATATGCAAATGAACGGTCCTATTACGGCACTTACAAAGGACGCAAGTGAATTATGGGACGCTTTCGTCAGCGGCAGCTTCGCACCTGACATGAAGCATTGGTCTCAGCAGCCATCTTGGAAAGTTCAGAATACCTCAATTGAAGATAACATGTTAGCATCTCTTTTCTCTGCCGCTGTGAACGAAAGTATTTTGCAAGATGCTCGCTCAAATGACGGATGGGAAGATGCGAAGAGACTATATGAACATTACGACTTTACGAAAAGGCAATTGGAAGCAGCACTACATGAAGAAGATTGGCTTCGAAAAATTGGTTACATTGAAGATGATCTTCCATTTACAGTCGGCTTAAGACTACAAGAACCGCAAGAAGAATTTGAAATGTGGAAGCTTGAAACAATCGTTACACCAAAACGTGGTGCGCATCGCATATATGTATATGAAAGTATCGATTCCTTGCCAAAACGATGGCACGATTACGAAGAACGTATCCTTGAAACACAAGAAGGATTCAGTAAACTCGTACCGTGGCTAAAAGAGGACGACAAGTTCCGAGAAGAACTCTTTGAAACGGAAGCTTGGAACTTCTTAACCGAAGCAAGTAATGAATTACTCGCAGCAGGTATTACAATTTTACTACCATCATGGTGGCAAAATTTAAAAGCAACAAAACCGAAGTTACGTGTACAGCTGAAGCAAAGCACAGCACAAACACAATCTTTCTTCGGCATGAATACGCTCGTTAATTTCGACTGGCGCATTTCAACGGATGGAATTGATTTATCAGAAAGCGAATTTTTTGAACTTGTTGAGCAGAACAAACGCCTTTTCAATTTAAATGGTCAATGGATGAGACTTGATCCTGCCTTTATTGAAGAAGTAAAAAAACTAATGAACCGTGCAGATAAATATGGACTAGAAATGAAAGACGTATTGCAGCAACATTTATCTAACACCGCGGAAACAGAAATTGTAGAAGACGATAGTCCGTTTACCGATATTGAAATCGAACTAGATGGATATTATGAAGAACTTTTCCAAAAGCTTCTGCACATTGGAGATATTCCAAAAGTAGATACACCATCTTCGCTACAAGCAACACTCCGCCCTTATCAACAACACGGGATTGAATGGTTGCTATACTTACGAAAGCTTGGATTTGGAGCATTATTAGCCGATGATATGGGACTCGGAAAAAGTATTCAAACGATAACTTACTTACTATACGCTAAAGAAAACAATCTCCAAACAGGTCCTGCATTAATTGTGGCACCGACATCAGTCCTTGGAAATTGGCAAAAAGAATTTGAGCGTTTCGCACCAAGTTTACGTGTTCAGTTACACTATGGTAGTAACCGAGCTAAGGATGAGTCATTTAAAGATTTTCTTCAATCAGCAGATGTTATATTAACTTCTTATGCATTAGCTCAGCTTGATGAAGAAGAACTTAGTACGTTATGCTGGGACGCTGTTATTTTAGACGAAGCACAAAATATAAAAAACCCACATACGAAACAGTCGAAAGCAGTAAGAAACTTACAAGCAAATCATAAAATTGCTTTGACCGGTACACCGATGGAAAACCGACTTGCTGAGCTTTGGTCTATTTTCGACTTTATCAATCATGGGTATCTCGGAAGCTTAGGACAATTCCAGCGCCGCTTCGTCACACCGATTGAAAAGGACCGCGATGAAGGAAAAATCCAGCAAGTTCAGCGGTTTATCTCGCCGTTTTTACTGCGTCGTACGAAGAAAGATCAAACAGTCGCATTAAACTTACCAGATAAACAAGAACAGAAAGCTTATTGTCCACTAACTGGTGAACAGGCTTCCTTATACGAACAACTTGTTCAAGATACATTGCAAAATGTAGAAGGATTAAGCGGAATTGAAAGACGCGGATTTATATTACTTATGCTGAACAAGCTAAAACAAATTTGTAACCATCCAGCCCTTTATTTGAAAGAAGAAGAACCACAAAATATCATCGAGCGCTCTATGAAAACAAAAACGGTAATGGAGCTCATCGAAAATATAAAAGACCAAAATGAAAGTTGCTTAATCTTCACTCAGTACATTGGCATGGGGAACATGCTAAAAAGTATGTTAGAAGAAACATTTGGTCAGCGCGTCCTCTTCTTAAACGGGAGTGTACCAAAGAAAGAGCGTGACAAGATGATTGAGCAGTTCCAAAACGGAACGTATGACATCTTCATCTTATCGTTAAAGGCCGGCGGAACAGGATTAAACTTAACTGCTGCCAACCATGTCATTCACTATGACCGCTGGTGGAATCCTGCTGTAGAAAACCAAGCAACAGACCGTGCATATCGTATTGGTCAAAAACGCTTCGTTCACGTTCACAAACTGATTACAACAGGAACACTCGAAGAGAAAATTGATGAAATGTTAGAACGAAAACAATCATTAAACAACGCCGTCATTACAAGCGACAGCTGGATGACCGAACTATCAACAGACGAACTAAAAGAATTACTTGGTGTATAAAGTGAAACTTTAATCAGTGGGGGGTTCCATCCCCCACTGATTATTAGCCCTCACCAATCTGTTTTTTTACGGGCAGCAAGGCTCCCACAAATAGCGGGATAAACAAAAAAGGAGCAATCTCTAAATGAGATTAGCTCCTTTTTCTATGCCAAAACCAATTACTTATTATAATTCCTGTTAACCCGCCGCACGTATCAAGCAATGAATCCTGCCACATCGGTGTACGGCCTCCTGTTAACCCTTGATGAATTTCATCAAATATTGCATATCCCGCAACGAAAAGAAGTGCATATATAAAGCACCTTTTTCTCGAGTAACCAGATTTATAAAAAGCATAATACGTCAATGAGCCGAGTATAAAGAACACCGTAAAATGAGCACCTTTACGAAGGAAAAACTCGATAAAACCACCTACACCTTTATTTGCGATACTAACAGGTGTACCTCCGCCATAATCGATAGATACCCCTGAAAAATGCTCTTTCACAAACTCAACATTTGCAGATTGCTCAATATCCGAGCGCATATCCTGTTTTTTATATGGCTGTGCTGAGGAATAGAAAATAATCCCCATCCATACTAATACAGGAATCCAAAATAACCATTTACGATTCATTCTTCCGTAAGCCCCTCTCTTGCTCTATTAAGAGTACCAAAAAAAAGAAAAAATTTCACGCCAAAACATGACATTTACTCCCTATTTATAAAGCGAAAGCGGGTGATAAACATGGCAGTTGAAACGATCGTTATGGACTTAACTTTACGTCTCGTATTAAACGGTGGATTAGACAAGAACGGAAAAACAGTTTTTAAGAACAAGCAATTCAAACATGTTAAAACAAATGCAGATTTAGGGAAAGTACATGCTGTAGCACGTGCTCTTGCTTCATTACAAGGATCACCACTTCATGCTGTACAACTTGTAAGCACTTGATCTTTCTAATCTATAAAGTGAGACTTTAATCATTGGGGTTTTCCCTATTCCCTCGTCAATGTAGCTTATCCGATTTCGATAGCCAAGAACCACCGGATTTGTTAGTTAAGTATAGACGCAATACAACTTAAAGTTGTATTATGAAATTAACTATAAAAATATAAAGTGGTGAATGGAAATGGAAAAAGATCTAGAAATCAAATCTAAACAACTAATCGATAAGTTGGTTGGAACTGATGAAACTTCAGTTAAGAAAAACGCCAGGTTCGGATTTAAAATTTTCGGTTCGGTTGGGAGTCAAAACATCATTTGGTCAAAATATAAAATGGACAGAATGATAAGAACATTAGACCAAACAATGTTAGAAAAAATGGTAGCTGAAAAAAACATTGAACAACAAAAAAATATTATTAAAGAGAAAACGGATCGGATTGAGAAGTTAGAAAAAAATCAAAAGAAGTTGGAAGAAGAATATAAAAAAATAGAGGCTCAACACAAACGATTATTAGAGCAATATTACAAATTCCGTAAAAACCAACAAAAAGGAATGATAAAAGAAAGAGTTCTAACTACACCAGTTAAAGAAACAATTAAAGAAGCGTGGGAACAAGGTTATAAATTAAAAGATATTCATGAAGGGCTTGTATTATCGGGTATAGATATCAGTTATGAAGCCATTAGAAAATATGTAAAAGTGGGGAAGGAAACAGGTGATTGGCGTATTTCGAAAGAAGAAAATAAAGCTTCAGCGAGTCTTGCAGCAGAAGCTATAGCAAGTGTTATAGACCAACGAAACAAACAACAAGGCAATGAATAATGGTTCATAAGAGAAATAGTAATTGGACTAAAAAACTGAAAAGTATTAGAAATTATGAAGCCTTACCTCCAGTTATTATAAGGGCCATATGGAGTCGTTATGACCGTGGACAATCACCACAGAAGATATACGAAAGGCTAAATGCTAGTTTTGAAACTGTAGAAGCCTATATAGAGCAAGTGGTAAAACCTTATTATGAAAAAGAGAGGAAGAATTAAACCTCCCACTTTTTGAGACAGTCAGGGCATTGCCATTGCATGATTCTATCGAGTGCAATGTGTGTGATTCCTATTTTCCTTGTGAAATGAGTTGCATTATAGGATTTTTGTGATTCTTTAGGAATTGAATCGCCTTGCAAATTAGCGTTGCAATGAGGACAAAATTCTTTGCTATCGTTCATGCAATTCACCTCCTTGTTTTTCGATGTGAGTGTTGTGTCTGAGTATAAATTTGATAAAAATAAAAAAGACAAGTTCCTCTCAAGAACTTGACTTTAAATAATAACTTTTAATTTAATTATCTAAATTATATGTAGATTAGATTTATTCAATCCTTTTGGTGCGACCAACACCGAGAGGATTTTTTTATTTTTTTGACGGACTTATTATACCATAAATTTAGTTTTTTGCTCAATTCAATGTAGTTATAGTTTTGTTTTATCATAAGGTTTTAATTTTTGTCCACAGTCTAACGAAAATCAGCTCAGTTTAGCGAAGTATCCGTTCATTCTCATAAAGCATTAGCTTAGTCTAGCGAAAGGGTAGTTTCGTTTGACGAGAGGTCAAATTGTTTTGAGGAAGGGATAGCCCGCGTTCTTCCATCATTTCGACTAAATCACGAAAACTGAGGTTGTACCGTAGGTACCATCTCACGGTTAATACAATAATATCCGGTTGATAATGTTTCCACTTGAATAGATTTTGCTCTTCCATACCAATCACATCCTTTTTTAGAGTACTAGTATCAGTATTTGCAAGTTTAAGAGGTTATTTACAAGCGTTTTGGAGTGTTTGCACCAGAACCGAAAAAACTGTATCTGAAGTTCAAATTACTCCGTAAATCAAAAAAATGAATCTGCATTATTTTGCAGATTCGTCTTTTTTCTTCGGCATTTCAATTGGAATAAAGATGTTTGAAAAACCAACACAAACATACTTATAATTCTCTCCGCCTAAATCAAACTCTGTCGTATATGTTGAGAAGAACATATAATCATTTCGCTTTGTATAATGGTCGATTAATAATCCAACTTGTGGTTCAACATACTTATTTGCCAATTTTTTTCCCGCCGATGCTAAGTCGCCAAGGAGACCCTCTTTGTTTTCTTTCTCAACCTCTTCTAGCTTCTTACTCACATCATTACGCTTCATAAATTGTTTTGCTGCCCAATCCGTATATTCTCCCTTACTCGGATTACTGTTTGCTAAATAAACTAAGAGAACAACAGCTAGAGCCATAATAATATACTTTTTCTTCATGCTATATCACCGCCTACTCTTTTCTATTTTCATATATATGTACAAGCGATGCAAATTAGAAAGACTATCATCTATTGATTGTAAACGAACAACAAAAATTTACAATACGCAACAGAAGATTAATATTGAATTTACATAATTTATATATAATTATATCCGGAATACGAAACTTTTTATAAGGGAGGATTTAGAATTATGGATAATGAAAGTAATATTTTTATTTCTAGTTCTACAAAGATGCTTGAGCCATACAAACGCCCTTATTAACGTACAAAAATTATCGACAGTAGTGAGAAAACCACCTGTACTCATGCCAAACAGCTCTCCAACTCATAAAGGAATCTTGTCTAACAAGTGTTCATTCTACTTATCAAGGTAGACGTGCTGCAGTCCAAGCAAAATTTAATTTCAAACAGAATGTTCCGATTCCAATTAATCATAGGGAATATATTTTTACTTTCCCAACAGAATCTCCTTCGTCTCCAAACTGTATTTGGTCGTTCTATAACCATATAAATGATATAGAGTTTTTCAAAAAAACTAAAAAAGCTAAAATTCATTTTTTAAACCGAACTACCGTAACAATACGAATAAGTTCCCATAAGTTAAGACAGCAAGTATTGAAAGCTGGATATGTATTATCACGGATGAACGCGCAAGATTCACTACACTTAAAAAAACCTCATGCTACATTTACTGCCTTAAAATTAATAGAATGGAAAGCAATATTTTCCTTGCCTTCCATTCTATTTATTATTCTTATCCCCTTACACTATCTCGCATTTTCTCAAGCGCTTGTCGATATAACCATCTCGTTTGATAGTACGTCATCCCCATTTCAATGGCTATCTCTCCCATCTTTTCACCTGCAAAAAATCGTTCTGAAATAATGTGCCTCTCTTGTACTACACGTTCTTTCTTCAACCTTTCCAATATATAACCACGTACCGTTACGACAGCATAAGCAGGAAAACTCCCTTTGCATACCAAAGACCAATTAAACCACAGTGATAATACTCTTCATAATCTTGATAAATATTTAACCTCTTTATTTGATTTGCAATCATACCTTCTTACAAAACAACCGTATCTACAAAAGCCTCTGGCTTCACACAATACCCGTTTTTAAAAGGTATACCCAAATGCCCTATACGTTTACAAGACTTCTAGGTATAGATAACACCCTTTTTTCTTTTCCGTTCGTATTAAGTTACTTTTATTTTCACGCCATCAATATACAAAAAGCAACAAAAATATTGATGTATCAACGTTTATTACGCTTTTCCATATAAAAGAGAACACTGCAAACTAACCTCATAGAGGTCACCATATCTACCGAAACGGTTTTAAGGTAGCACAGACAAGTAGACAAAAGTCTCATAAAAAGTGTGTACTTTTTTGACACACTTTTTACGAGACTCTATCATTTTTGCATAAAAGAAGTTGATTTATAGCCGTTTTTAAAAAAATGAACTTATACATGTCCATAAAATACCTCAAAAATAACGAGACAATAGTCCACCTATTTTACAAACAAAAAACTTTTTCATGATAATCAGTGAATAAAAACACAGCTCTTATGGTGTAATAAATTCCTCCATCTTTTTAAAAATGACACTTTGTTAGATAAAACTGATATTACCTTAGTCAGAACTAATGCTTTGTTAGATAAAGCTGATATCAATTTAGTCAGAACTTACGCTTTGTTAGATAGGGCTGATATCAACTTAGTCAGAACTTACGCTTTGTTAGATAAAGCTGATATCAACTTAGTCAGAACTTACGCTTTGTTAGATAAGGCTGATATCAATTTAGTCAGAACTTACGCTTTGTTAGATAAAGCTGATATCAACTTAGTCAGAACTTACGCTTTGTTAGATAAGGCTGATATCAATTTAGTCAGAACTTACGCTTTGTTAGATAAGGCTGATATCAACTTAGTCAGAACTTACGCTTTGTTAGTCAAAGCTGATACCAATAATTTCAAAAATATTCTTAGATTTCTTTTGATCAATCAAACTAATATGTGTATCCATCTAACATAAAAAAATATGGATAGAATGTCGACGAGCTTGTAAGTATAAGGGTTTACAGTCGTAGAAAAAGCCGTTAGGTTAAATGTATCATTAATAATCCAAATCATTTTATATTGAAACTTGAATGGGGTTAACTTGAAATAGGGGTAAAAACAAAAAAGGTGACTCTAGGAAGAGTCACCTTTTCAAAATAACATATTATGCGCCAAAGTCAGAGAACATACCGCCTAACATACTAAACCCAATTGTAAGGATAAAGAATATAGAAATTAAAATTATTGCTTGTTTTTTACTTAAACCAGCAACGATATGCAAGCCTAAGCCAGTTAAAATTAAGCTCCAAATGTTAAAGACTTCAAATGCAGAACCAATGCCATATGCAATTGTTCCTTGTTCAAATAAAGGCCCTAAACTTGTATATTTATCAGCACCATTCCCACCAAGAATATATCCTAAAGCTACATTAAGAAGACTACCAACATAAAAGACAACATTGGCATATATATAAATAGATAATATCTTCATATATGGAGTATCATTGCTCATAAACATCATAATAACTTTATAAAATCCTGCTACTACAAAAAGACCAACAGCTGTTCCAACTAGACCTCCAATAGCTCCAAATCCAAGTGTGGTCCACTTCATTATCCCCGTCGCATCATCCTTAACCAGCTTCGCTAGCTCCGGAGTATTAAGTAACCCTAAATAAGCTACCGCTGCTGATAAGATTGTCCCCATTAAAAGAAATAAGAAAAATCCTCCCCAGACTGGGCTTTTCGTCTTCATTCTCTCAAACTGTAAGCCTGGAGAAGTAACCATTCCAAATAATGACGGCTTCTTCGCACCTTCATCTTGCGTATTAATATTCATTTCCATTATAACGCCTCCTTCTATTTATATCCCGTTCTAACGGGCGGTTCACTTCCTCACATAGAGGCTACGAACCGCCCACTAGAACGGTAATGTATAGTAGAGAGTCCTCTCTACTACAACTTATTCATAACGTAGTGCTTCAATCGGATCTAACTTCGCAGCTTTGTTTGCTGGAATTAATCCGAAAATAATACCTAGTGTCATAGAGAACAGTACGCCTCCAACGACAACTTCCCATGAAACGAGCGGTGGCCATTTTGCGAATGTAGAAACGATATATGCCCCACCATATCCAAGACCAATTCCGATTAAACCACCTAGAAGCGTTAACATAACGGCTTCAATTAAAAACTGTAATAAAATTTTACTACGCGTTGCTCCAAGTGCTTTACGTATCCCAATTTCACGCGTACGCTCCGTTACAGATACGAGCATGATGTTCATAACTCCAATACCGCCAACGACTAATGAAATACCAGCGATACCGCCGATAATCATCGTCATGATATTAGTAACTTTAGAAACATTTTCTTGGAATTCTTTTAAATTCACCAGTTCATATTTACCTGGAATTTCACTTGGCTTACGACTATTTAATACATCAACAGCTTGTTTCCCAGCGGATTCTAAATCGTCTACATTTTTAGCTTGAATTGCGATATTTTGAATATCATCTGTTCCGTATAAAACAGGCCATAACGTAAGGGGGATTAACGCTTCTTCCATTTCAAAGCCCATAAACTCATTATCGGATCTATACACACCAATAATTTGCATCGGCTGCCCCTTCATCTCAATAATTTGTCCAACTGGGTTTACGTCCTTAAATAAAGTCTCTTCTGTTTTTGTACTAATCATCACAACGTTATTTGCATGAGAAATATCTGATTCATTTAAAGTACGTCCCTTTACGACCTTTACTTTATTAACTGCAAAATATTCATTATCAAGACCAATAACATTCAGATTTGCTTTTTTATCATTTACATCAAGTACCTCTGAATTCTGGTTTGTCGTAATAACGTGTGAAACATCTTTCACTTGTTTTACTTCCAAAATATCCTCTTCAGTTAACTTTGGTATTTCAAATCCACCCATAGCAAACTCATCATTAATATCTGGTTTAAATTGAATTGGCATAAGGTTATTACCGCCAGAACCTGCGAATTTCGACTTCAGCATCGCTTCCCCACCTTGCCCAATTGCAACGACAGTAATAATAGAACCAACACCGATAATAATACCGAGCATCGTCAGAGCAGAACGCAGTTTATGAGCTAGAATAGAAGATAAGGCGATTTTTATACTATCTAGTAAACTCATACCGCACACCTTCTATCTTCTGTAATTTTCCCATCCCTCAGTACAATACGGCGAGAAGAATAAGCCGCAACCTCTTCTTCATGCGTAACCATAACAATTGTCGTACCTTCTGCATTGAGCTTCGTGAAAATGTCCATAACTTGCTCACCAGACTTCGTATCAAGCGCACCTGTCGGCTCATCTGCCATAATGAACGTTGGGTTATTCGCAATCGACCTCGCAATAGCGACACGCTGCTTCTGTCCACCTGATAACTCATTCGGCAAATGATGAACTCTGTCGGACAAACCAACTTTACCAAGTGCTTCCAGAGCTCTTTGACGACGCTCTGCTTTCTTCACGCCACCATATACGAGCGGAAGTTCAACATTTTCTACCGCTGAAAGACGTGGCAGCAAATTAAAATGCTGAAAAACAAAACCGATATACTCATTACGAATTAAGGCAAGCTTTGACTCGTCTGCTGTTAAGATATTCACATCATTCAGCATATATTCGCCTTCTGTTGGACGATCTAAACAACCGATAATATTCATAAGCGTTGATTTACCAGAACCAGACGGTCCCATAATCGAAACAAATTCACCGCTCTGAATCGTTAAACTAATACCGTGCAAAATCGGCACTGCCAATTTCCCTTGATAATACGTTTTAGCAATATTATTTAACGTAATCATTTCTCTTTCACTTCCATTCCGTCATACACGTCGTCGGAAGGATTTTTAACCACCTTTTGCCCCACTTTTGCGCCTTCAGTAATCTCTGTCCAATCTCCATCAGTAGAACCTTTTTTCACATTTTGTTTACGAAGTTTTCCTTTATCCTCAACATAAACAAATGCATCATCGCCTTTTTCTACAATGCTCTTACTTGGGACAGCAATCATCGTCTTATTCTCTAAATTTACTTGCAATGAAACATGGTACCCTGGAGATAAACCATCTTGGCTATCAAGGCTTGCCTTATATGTATATTGAGACATATTTTGAGTCGCTTCGCCTACACCACCAGCTTGAGCCATCTCTGCACTCGTTGGGAATTCACTTACTTCTGTAATTTTACCTGTCCACTTCTTCTTATTATTTGCTTTCGCAGTTACAGTAAACGTTTGATCCTTTTGAATTTGTGACTTTTGAAGTTCTGTTAAAGTCCCTTGAACTTGGAACGGATCTTTAGAAGCTACTTGTAAGAATGCTTTTCCTTGGCCACCTAAAGCTTGGGATGAACTTTGCGCTGCATCTTTATCTAACTTCTGTACAACACCAGCAAAATTACTATAAATCGTAAGTTCTTTCTGTTTTTTATTTAACTCTTCTTTTTGTAACTTTCCTTTTTCCTTCTCAAGGTCAGTTGTTTTTTGTGTCATTTCTAATTCACTTACTTGCTCTTCCATTGGGTCTGTTACTTCTTTCCCAGCCCCGCTATCTTTCACCTTCTTAATTTCTTTCTTCAACGAATCAATCTTCTTTTTCCCTTGATCATAACGCATATCAGCCATCTTCTGATCAAGCTCAGCTTGCTTCATTTGCAGATTAATTTCTTCATTATCATAAGAGAATAATTTCGTTCCCTTTTCTACCTCTTGTCCTTCTTTCACTTCAATATCTTTCACTTTTCCTTTAGTCGGATCTGCATAGAAACTTTCAATATTCCCTGGCTTCACCTGACCAGAAATTAATTTCGTATTATTAAGCTTACGCTCTGTCACTTTCTCAAAACTTACAGCATCTGACTTCGCTGTGCCTTTCTTCTTACCTTGCATAACAAAAATATTAACTGCTGCAACAATAACAATTAGTGCAATAACCCCGATAATAATCCATTTCTTCTTCTTGTTTGGAGTACGAACCGTATTTGGTAACATAGTCTCTCTCCCTTTATAAATTAATAGTTTAATAAACACCACAATTGTATAAAACTTTCCGAAAAATAATTGTATATTATTACAATCTTTTTACAAAGTTTTACACATTCATTTATATTGTAACAAAAATTCCAATGATTAGAAATATGACATCTTATCTTTTAAGATAGTTTTAAGGAAAGATTATATTATATAGAAAAAGCCATCCAAGATGAAAATTGGATAGCTTTTCAAACAAAATATTACACCGCTTTAGGAGCTTTTCTCTCATGTCCACGTTGAACGATGAACAAGAAGACTGTTGATAAAATTGCACCTGTTAATAGTAAGATAAAGCAACCATCCCAGCCAGAACGATCAACAATAACACCAATTGCTGCGTTTGCTACAAGACTTCCGCCCACATAACCGAACAGACCACACATACCAACTGTCGTACCTACTGCAAATTTCGGTACTAATTCCATCGCACTTAAACCGATTAAGAACTGTGGTACGTAAATTAAACATCCGATAATAGAAACTGCAATACTTACAACAAGTACGCTAGTTGCTTGCCAATATACAAACGTACCAATAACAACTCCAACCATACTAATAATACACAATGGCATACGTTTCCCTTTAAATAATTTATCACTTAAAAGACCAACAATTAATGAACTTGGAATTGCCATACCTTCAAAGATTGCGTATGCTGCATGTGCTTCATTTTTTGAAAAACCTTTAACTGTCGTTAAATAAAGTGGAACCCAGTTAATAACACCGAAACGAATTAAATAAACAAATGCATTCGCAATACATAAGAACCATACAAATTTATTTTTCACTACGTATTTCATTAAAATTTCTTTTGGTGACATCTTGTTAGCATTATCTGCTTTTTCAAGATTTTCATAGTCATTACGATACTCATCAATCGGAGGAAGACCTTCCGATTCTGGTGTATCCTTCGCATTAATCCAAACAAGAACTGAAATTACCATTGCGATAATAGCTGGGAAAATAAACACGCCGCCTTGCCAATGGTTTTCACCGAAAATACCTACACCGATTCCGACAAGTGGTGGTACAAGCATTCCGCCAACGTTATGTGAAATATTCCAAATACCTGTTTTCGTACCACGCTCTTTCTTCGAGAACCATTTTGTCATAACGATACTACAAGGTGGTGCTCCCATACCTTGTACAATACCGTTCAGGACAAGTAATGTAACAATCATTCCAAATGAATTTGCAAATCCGAAGCAGATATTTACAAGCCCTGATAAGAATAATCCGACTGCGATAAAGCGCTGGGCAAAAGCTTTATCTGATAAATTCCCCATAAAAAACTTACTAAATCCATAAACAATTGCCATTACTGAACCTAGTAGTCCAATTTGAGCTGTACTAAAACCATATTCTTGTACTAAATACGTACTTGATAACGTAAAGTTACTACGAACTAAATAATAAGCAGCATACCCAACTGAAATTCCAATTAGTACACGAATACGCAGTAATGTATATACTTTAGCGATCATATCCGCTGGTAATCTCTCAATTGCAGGTGCTGGCTTAAGCCATTTAAACATATTTTTTCGTCTCCTTTTCTCACTTTTGAGAGAGACGCTGTCTATTCCATATCTCGATTATTCCACTATTTGATATATTTTGGTTCGTCCTTCTAACTGGCTGGCCTTCTATTTCTTTCTCGTTCTTCGCAAACATCGTTGGTACACCAAACGACACTTTTTCTAGAATATGCCCCGCTTCTTCTGATAAACAATAATCAATAAATAAATCCGCAATAATACCACTCGGCGCACGTTTTAGTTTTGAAATCGCATTGACAGACAAACCTGTTTGCTCAGGTTCGTTACTTAAAATAGGAAAGCCTCGTTTTTGAAGCATTCTCTGATCTCCCATAAAATTGATGCCTATCATATATTCACCACTTGCCACAAGTTCTGCTGGTATGTAACCATTCACTGTTACTTCTCCAACCTGTCCTGCAAGATGCTTCACATACGCCTTCGCTTCCTCTTCACCTAAAGTATCAATAAGTGATTGAAAAAACGTATATGCAGTACCCGAAACATTTGGATCTGGCATAACAATCTTTCCAGTGTACGCAGAGTTTAATAAATCTTGCCACCTGGATGGATACGGTAGACCGAGCGGTGCTATTTCTTCGTTCCACCGCTCTTTATTAATTGCGATTGCCAATTTCTCTACTTCGTAACCGTACCAATAACCATCTTTATCTTTAACAGTTTTTGAAATACGATTCGCATGCTGGCTCGTCACAGGAATAGACAGATCTTTTTGCTTCATCATTTGATGTGCATCTACTGTACCGCCAATAATAATATCCGCTTTCGGATTTCCAGATTCCTCTTCCACTCTTCGAAGAAGTTCTTCTGTCGAAAGACGAATAAATTCATACGTACATCCTCGCGGTTTACAAAATGATGAAAGCAATGCCTCACCAACTTCCTCGCGGGCCGCTACATATGCAACAAGATGACGATCATCCAAAATAGGGAGACCACTTTTATTATATTTAATAGAGGTTGTATCTCGAGAGCAACTAGACATCGCTCCTCCAATTACTAGCAAAAAGAAGAAAAAGGCTATCTTTCTCATGACGCATTCTCCTTTACGAATAACTCTGCTAGAGAGCCTTTCATATACATGACATTCCCGTTATTATCACCGAGGTATTGCACAACAAAGTACGATGGATACACAGAAATCGTAAGAATATCCTCTCGCTCATTCTTTACACGCTTGCCTGTTTTATAGGCAGTAATATAAGCAATCGGTTCATTCTGTGATTGTAATAATTTCTGAATTTCTCCGTAATCTGTAATTTGCTTTGCGTATCGAATAGAATCAAATATTTGCGTAAGATCTATAGTACGTATTACATCCCCCTGCCTCACTACAACTTCCTTTGCCTCCGCAAAGAAATTACTAATGCGCTCTGGTGTATAATACAGACTTAACAAATACGTTTGCAATGCTGAGATCATCGGATCCGTACCATTCTTTCCGTATACATTAGCCTCATACTGGAACAAGTCACCTACTGCAAAAGTACGTTTATGTCCATTCAAGTACGTTACTTCTCCAGTAAATACTTGTTCTTGATTCCTCGCTTCTCTCGGTTCTACTCGAATTCGGTCAAAGAATGAAACAATCGTATGCAAACGAACTTCATCCGTTACAACAATTTCTCCCCACTTCTCATGCCTTACTTTCACTTCAGTAGGAAGGGATTCATTCACTCTTTGTAAAACGGCTTGTTTGTCATCCACAATCGTGATTCGATTATATATTTGCTTCTCAATAACATAAAACAAAATAAGAGAAACGATCATACAAAAGACAAACACAAGAATTTGAAATGATAGCCTTTTCATTTCTGCCTACCTCCAAGATAAAAAAACGTTGTTTCGAAAATACCGCATAATTGTTTCATAAATGTATCATTTAACCGCTTTCAAGTTTTTTATGTCTTCCATCCGTCTTGGGAGCAAAAATGTCATACATATTGTAGTTCCCATTTCTTCACTACTCTCAATTCGCATACTCCCGCCTTGCTTCTTCATAATCTCCTGACAAATGTATAAACCATAGCCATTCCCGTAACTAGAAGGAAGCACCTTACCTTCCGGAGACTCATTCCACTCTGCAAGCACACCTTCATCCATACCAATACCATCATCATGAACAAAAACCTTTGCTTCCTGCTCATTTATAATTACATTCATACGAACTCGCGTAGCATCACTATATTTAATCGCATTATCAAGCACATTCAAGAAAATTTGCTTCGTCTTATCAAAATCCGCAACGACGTGTACTTCCATTAACTCATTCATAACTTCAATTTCAAACTGCCGCAACCTGAGTTTCACAATCGAAACTGCTTCTTCCGCCAATTCCTTTATATTCACGACTGTAGGTGACACTTCAAACGTACTCTTCCCGTACTTTGAAGACTTAAGTAATTCCTCTACAAGTGATAATAGACGCTCACTTTCTACAGCCACATAACGGAGACTCTCCTGAACATCTTCCTTCGATAGTAACTTCGGAATTAAATCAACATAACCGATAATTGCTGTTAGCGGTGTTTTTAACTCATGTGTAATCCGGTCTAAGAAATCTTTCTGTTTCTCTTTCTCTTCCTTCAGCTGCTTAATATGTAGTTCAATTCCATCAGCCATCGCATTAAAGGATGCTGAAAGCTGCGCAATTTCCACATACTCATTTAGCTCAATCTTACTTTCATAATCCCCATTCGCAAGTCTATGTGCCATTTGTCTTAACTGATCAATCGGCTTATGAAGAGACTTCGCTAAACGAATCGCAAAGAAAATACCCGCAGCTACTAAGCAAATTGACGTCATTAAAAACGTCCAGCTCACATTTGTTAAAACTTCCTTCTCACCCGTTAACTCATTTATAAAACGAATGCTCCCAATGACATCGTTTCCATAATAAACCGGACTTGAAAACAAAAGAATGGGCGCCGGATCCCCTTCCTCGAAAACATAAGCTTTCTTTCCCTTCAAAGAACTCTCAATATCGATATTCCGATGAAGTAATGCTCCTTTTTGTGTATCGGCAACTACGTCTCCATTCTTCCCAATCATCTGCACACGGACATCCATTCGCTTCGCCAAATATGAAGCAATTAATAGCGAATTAGGACCTAGCGTCTCCACTTCTGCTTCCTTCTCTAAATAATTCATCGTATAAATTTGGGCTTCTACACTTAATTTTTCTAAGGAATCTGCCGCATTATGATACACATTCTTCTCCAGTGCAATATACACAACTGCATACAAAAGAACAAGAATTGGAATCAACAATCCAACTATTCCAAACACCATATTTCGTTTTAAAGACATATCATCACCTTTTAGCAATCAAGCTTATATCCAACACCATAAATCGTCTTAATATACTCCCCACTATTCCCGAGTTTCTTTCGAAGTCTTTGCACCATAATATCAACCGCTCTCGTATTTCCGATATACTCAAAGCCCCATACTTTCTCAAGTAACTCATCTCTCATAAACACACGCTGAGGATTCGAAACAAACAACTGACATAAATTAAACTCTCGATACGTTAACTGAATTTCCTGTCCACTCACATGTACCTTTCTTTCCTTTGGACAAATTACCAATTCTCCTGCTCGGATCACCTCATGAGTAGAAGACACTTCCTCCTTCCTCACACGCCGACTCATATTTTTCACACGAAGAATAAGCTCCGCATAATTAAAAGGCTTCGTCACATAATCGTCCGCACCAAGCTGCAAACCAAGCAATTTATCATTCATCTGACTCTTCGCTGTTAGCATAAGCACTGGAATATCACGATCCTTCTCTCGGAATAAACGTAATAACTCATACCCATCCGTATCAGGAAGCATCACATCTAAAATGAGTACATCCGGCTGCTCATTCCATCTCTCTAAAGCTTCTCTCCCATCAGCTGCCGTCAGTACTTCATACCCTTCCATTTCTAACTGCATCCGAATCAAATTACGAATACTCGATTCATCATCAACTACAAGTATTTTCATCATTCTCCTCCTTCCATCCTGTATTATAGTACAGTTTAGTATAGCAAAAATCATACAAAAAAAGAGAGGGTATTGTCGAACATATATTGAACGACGATACCCTCTCTTTTTCATTTCTACTTACTTCTCATAGCCATGAGGTTTCTCCTGATGCCAATTCCACGCGTGTTCAATAATTGTTTTAACCTCTACATACTGTGGATTCCATCCTAATTTCTCTTTCGCCTTTTGTGAAGAAGCAACTAGACGTGCTGGATCTCCCGCTCTTCTTGGTGCTACTTCTGCTGGGATTTCATGATTCGTAACTTCACGAACAGCTTCAACGATTTCTTTAACACTGAAACCATTACCATTTCCTAAGTTATAGAAATCACTTTCCCCGCCTTTTTGTAAGTCTTTAAGACCAAGGAAATGAGCTGCTACTAAATCTTCGACATGAATATAATCACGAATACAAGTACCATCTGGTGTATTATAGTCTTCACCAAACATCATAATCTTCTCACGTTGTCCTAAAGCTACTTGTAAAACTAAAGGAATAAGATGAGTCTCAGGACGGTGATCTTCACCAATAATACCGTTTGGCGTTGCACCAGCTACATTAAAGTATCTAAAAATCTTATACTTTAAATTAGAAGCTTGGCTATACCAATGAAGCATCTTTTCAATCGCTAACTTCGTCTCTCCATACGTATTCGTTGGATTTGTTACCGTCTCTTCAGTAATAAGATCAACATCTACCTCACCATAAGTTGCTGCAGTAGAAGAGAAGATAAATTTATCTACTTTGAACTCATCCATTACTTCTAGCAAGCAAAGTGCACCGTACACATTATTATTATAATATTGAAGCGGTTTCTCCATACTAACGCCAACTAAAGAATCAGCTGCAAAATGCATAACCGCCTCAATATTTTCTTGTTTAAAAACATCTCTTAGAAAACCTTTATCACGAAGGTCCCCTTTATAAAACTTTGCACCCTCTGTAATCGCATCTTCATGCCCAGTTTGTAAATTATCAACTACTACTACAGATAGGCCTTCATCTATTAATTTTTTTACAGCGTGAGAACCGATGTAACCAGCTCCACCGCATACTAAAATTGAACTCATGTTCTTCCTCCCGCTCATATGTTAGAATCTTATAGTTACTTCCCTATTATAAAAGGTATACGATTTAACGTATACCTTCTGATTTATGCATATTATTTAGCTACAAAATAGTCCGTAACATATTGTGCCCAAATTTCATATCCTTTAGCACCTGGGAAACCGAACTCCTCTTGTAAGTACGGTAAAATCTCCTTCGTAGTTGCATTTGGCCACGCTTCCCAATGGTCAATATATGCATAACCATTTTGCTTCAATTGCTTTCGGATAATTTTTCGCACTACTAGAAAGTTCTCCAACAAACTTTTGTGCATTAGCGACAGAATTTCCATTACCCGTTTTATTATTGTCTGTAATGAACGGTGCTTCAAATAAAATAACATCTGGATTTTCTTTCGCAATATCTTGAGCACGTTTATTCGTAATCAGTTCCTCAGTGCTTTCATTCTTGTATTCCTTAACCATCTCATTCCATAGACCTTTTCCATAATTGGCATCTAAATTCGATACAAACTTAGACACCCAAGCATCCTTTGCAGGTGAAAAAGCCTCATCACCAACAATAACAATGTTTACTGCCTTCTTATCAGCTGCGGCTTTTTTTAATTTCTCTTTTACTGCATCTGGTAAATTCTTTGCATATGCTTCATTAAAAGATACCTTTGCATCTTGCTTTTCTTCTTCCTTTTTCGTCTTCGTATTCTCTACTTTAGTCTTTGTCGTTTGTACTTCATCTGTTTGTGCTGTTGCATTCGCAACTTTTTTATTCCAGTGTATCTTACCACTTACAATAGCAGCTACAGACAATACGAACATAACAAGGATCGTTATTGCTTTTTCACTCATCGATTTACCTCGTCTAATAGTCTTACATTATATAATACTAATATAAAAACATAAAAAATAAACCCGACTCTTTCCAAAAGAGACGGGTTTATTCCTATTATTACTTATTTTAACTCTAGATATGTTCTTAATTTATTCGTTAAATCTTTTTTCGCTGCTTCTGGAACATAGTAGTACCAAATACCATCAGCTGCTTTATGTCCGTCACCTGAGATTTGAATATCTTCACTATTTTGTAAACAATCTTTATAATTCTTTTGCATATCAAACATTTGATCTTGCGTTAAATTTGTTTTCACGTTCTTTTGAATTGCTGTTAATACATCACCATAACTTGTAAGTGAAGAGAAATTTGCGCCCTTTTTAATAACAGCTTGCATCACTTGACGTTGACGCATTTGACGACCGAAATCGCCGCGTGGATCTTCTTTACGCATACGAGTATATACTAAAGCCTGATCACCTGTTAAATGAATATCACCCTTTTGGAAGTGTTTTCCTTCAAGTGAGAATTCTAAATCATTATTAACATCTACACCACCGACCGCATCAACAATATCCTTAAATCCTTCCATATTAACTTCCACATAGTAATTAATTGGAATGTTTAAGAACTTCTCCACTGTTGCAACAGACATATCTACTCCACCAAACGCATAAGCATGGTTAATTTTATCACTTTTTCCTTTACCGACAATTTCCGTATACGTATCACGAGGGATACTTAACGTCTTCATAGAATTGTTTTTCGGATTTAAAGTAATAACCATTAAAGAGTCAGAACGTCCTTTATCTTCACCGCGTTCATCTGCACCTAGTAATAGGATTGAAACAGGTTCAGATTTATTGATTTTTTCTTCTTGTTTATTATTTTGATCACGCTTTAAAGGTTCATGAACTTCATCTAATGTTTTTGAAACAGAAGAATATATATTATAAGCGTAGACTCCTCCACCTATAATTAATACTCCTATGATTCCTAATATCCAAAATAAGATTTTCTTTTTCATTATTATAGACCTCTTCTTTCCATCATTCTGAATAAATATCCAGATAATAAAAGTATCAATTTAGTCTCTTATACTAAGAATGAAATTCTATAACCATTATATCAAAGTATATTCTATCTTAAGTAACCTAAACCTTTGATGGATTTTTCTTTCCCAAAAGCATAATCAATATTATTTCACTTTATAATACTCTACATACCAATTAGCAAACTCCTGTAAGCCTTTTTCTATAGAAGTTTCAGGTTTAAAATCTACAGCCTTCTGTAATAAATCAGTTGATGCATAAGTAGCTGGTACATCTCCTGGTTTAATAGGCTCAAACACCTTTTCAAATGCCACTTCCCTTCCTAAAGCTTTACCTAGTACTTTCTCTAATGTTTCAATAAACACCATTAATTTTTCAGGGTTATTGTTTCCAATATTGAATACTTTATGTTCAACATCACCTTTAGGTGGATTACTTAAAAGACGTTGAATTCCCTCAACAATATCATCTATATAAGTAAAATCACGATATAGGTCATTTTCAAAATCACCATTATTAAATATCTTGATTGACTCCCCAGCAAAATACTTATCAGTAAATCCAAAGTAAGCCATATCCGGACGTCCCATAGGACCGTACACCGTAAAGAAACGAAGTCCAGTAGCAGGAATTTTATACAAATGACTATACGTATGAGCCATTAGTTCATTTGATTTCTTAGTAGATGCATAAAGTGATACTGGATTATCTACAAAATCTGTTTCCTCAAAAGGAACCTTTTTATTTGCTCCATAAACGGAACTAGATGATGCATATACAAGATGATCGACTGGGTAATATCTACATGCTTCGAGAATATTATAAAAACCAATAATATTACTTTGAATATATACATCTGGATTTTCAATTGAATATCTCACGCCAGCTTGTGCAGCTAAATTCACTACAATATTTGGCTTGTACTCTTCAAAGATCTTAGTAATCATATCCTTATCAGAAATATCCCCTTTAATGAAGGTAAATTTCTCATATGGCTTAAGTTGCTCCAAACGAGCATATTTAAGATTCACATCATAATAATCATTTATATTATCAACACCTATTACTTTGCAACCTTGCTCTAGTAATTTTTTAGATAAGAAGTATCCTACAAAACCAGCGGCTCCAGTAATAAGGTATATTTTATTTTTATCTAGAGGCTTGTAAATCACTGTTATTCAACTCCTTCATGCGATCTCTACTTGTTGATTTTCTACCAATAGAATGATATTCTATGCCTGCTTCTTGCATTGCTTGCACATCATAAATGTTTCTACCATCATAAATTAGAGGTGTTCGCATTAATGTTTTATAAATTTCTGGAGTTAATGCCTTCACTTCTCCCCATTCTGTGAAAATAAAGCAGACGTTTGCACCTTCTAAAGCTTGTTCAATATCCGTAGCATATGTGATATTACCGTTCTTATTTTTTCCCTCTGGATACACTTTAGCAAAGTTATTCGCACCTACTGGATCAAATGCATAAATATCTGCGCCTTGCTCTAACAGTAGAGGAATATTTTCAAAAGATGCAGCTTCTCTTAAATCATCTGTACCAGGTTTAAATGTCAATCCTAATACCACCACTTTAAGACCGTTAAAAGTAATTAATCTTTGACTCGCTTTTTTGTATAATAGAGTCTTTTGATCTTTATTTACATCAATGGCAGCTTTTATCGTTCTTAATTCATAACCGTTTTGTCTCGCTAAGTACTCTAATGCTTTAGTATCTTTAGGGAAGCATGATCCTCCAAACCCAATACCTGCATTTAAAAATTTGCTTCCAATACGCTCATCAAAGCTCATACCTTTTGCAACATCTTGAATATCCGCACCAACTAACTCACAAAGATTAGCAATATCATTCATATAAGAAATCTTAAGAGCTAGGAAATCATTAGAAGCATATTTAATCATCTCTGCTGATCTTCTATTTACTGAAACGATAGGTAAATGGAATGGTTTATACAGATCCATTAACACTTTTTCAGCCCATTTACTTTCTGTACCAATAACAATTCTTTCTGCATATAGCGTATCATGAACCGCAGATCCTTGAGCTAAAAATTCTGGATTTGATGCCACTTCTACTTTCACATCATTAACTAAAAAGTCCTGAATAAACTGCTCTACTTTGTCATTTGTTCCAATTGGAACGGTTGATTTTACAACAATAAGGCAATCCTTTTCTACACTTTCAGCAATTTGTTTTGCAACGGTTGCAATATATGAAAGGTTTGCAGAACCATCAGCTTGTTCAGGAGTTCCTACACCAATGAAAATTGCATCTGCATCTTTATATGCTGACTTGTAATCCGTTGTATAATTAATTCTTCCAGCAGCATAATTTTTCTGCATTAAACCCTCTAAATCAGATTCATAAATTGGTGAAACACCTGATTTCATTAATTCAACTTTTTTCTCATCAATATCAACGCAAGTTACTTGATGACCAACCTCAGCAAAACATACACCTGCTACCAGACCAACATACCCTGTTCCTGCTACTGCTATTTTGTACATATTTACCTTCCTCTTCATATCTTAATTCACAATTCTATATCCCTCAATAATATAGAAGAGACAAGCACCATACTACCTTATATTAATAACTTAATTTGATATTCATTTCCTTTTAAAAACTAACTAAAATAATTTCTTAACTTAGTACCCAAATAAAATAGAACTAAATCCCTTTTATTTTTTTTGCAGGCACTCCAGCATATAACGAATTCTTAGTTGCCCTCCCCTTAACAATTGAACCCGCGCCAATAACAACATTATCCTCAATAATCGTTCCCGATAAGACTCTTACTCCTGCCCCTAACCAGACATTAGAACCTATACTAATAGATTTTGGAATTACTGGATTATCCCTATATACAGTCCCCGAAGTATAATCATGTTCAAAAGATACAATTGTACAATTATGTGCAATTGAAACATCCTTTTTTATTTCTACTCCACCAGTAGCGTCAATGTAACATAGAGGATGGAAGCTAACATTATCCCCTACTACTAAATTTTCTAACTTAAAGAAATATACTCCAGGTTTAATTAAAACATTATCTCCACAAGATTTGCATAAAACTTTAAATATAGTATATCTTATCCCTAAACCTAAATATCCTGGTAAATTTCGATTTAACCCTAATAAAGAATACAATATCTTCCGTGGGAATAAATTCCAAATACCCACCATTATTTTTAGTAAAATTTGGAGTTTTTTTGCTTTCTCTCTTCCTCTCAATTTTTTCAAGCCCTCCCCATTAGATAATTAATAATATCCTGTTTTACTTTATTTTTATTTGCCCCATATTTCAATCTCCAAATAAACAATGCAAGCATTCTAAAAGGAACTGGATAAATCCTATATTTATTAATAATTTTTGGTATTGGATGATTATTTTCTTTCAAAATATTGAATAATGTAATTCTTGCTAAATCCTTATTTAAAATCTTTCCTAGTCTTTTTTTCATAGATACCTTTTGTATAGATGAACTTGTATTATTCTGATGTCTTCTATAGCACATTAAAGGCTCAGCAAAAGCATAACCTTTATTATAAGTTAGTAATAATTGTAGTAGAGCGAAATCCTCCCCTTGAACTAAGGTTGGAAATCCCCCTACTTTCAGAAAATCATCTTTTCTTACAAGAAGGCTACTTGTAGGTACTGAATGGATACGAAAATTCCAATCAAAATCTATTACTCTTGGGGGTAAAGTGTATAAATCAAATACTTTTTCATGATTCTCCGAAATTATACTATCAGTTTCAATATCATCATGTATTATCAGGCCATTTGAGAATACAAAAGAAATGTCTTTTTCTTCTTTGAAAATTCCCATTTGTTTTTCGAGTTTATTAGGAAACCAAATATCATCGGCATCAAGAAAAGCAACAAAAGCCCCATTAGCAACACTGACTCCCTTGTTCCTTGCGCTAGAAGCCCCACTATTTTTCTGAGTAACATATTTAAATCTTTTCTTATTATTTTCTAACCATTCAATCGTTCCATCAGTTGATCCATCATCTATAATAATAATTTCTTTATTTGTGTACGTTTGATTTTCTATACTTTTTACCGCAAATTCTATTAACCTTCCTGGATTATAACTTGGTATTATAACACTAACTAATGGCTCTTTCATCAATCCCCATCCACCTTAAAAGCTTCTTTAAATTCATTAAAATAGTTTATCTTCTTCTCCTTCAGGATGCTCTCTCTATAATTCTTAATCTCATTAATTCCTAAACTGGAAAGTTCACTTAGTAAAGAAGGAGACTCCATTAATCTTGTAATGGCTTTAGCTAATCCCTCATAATCACCGACAGGGGCTATACACTCTTTAGGTAGAATTTCAATTGACCCAGAAACTTCTGTTGATACTACCGGTAGTCCTCTAGCTAATGATTCAAGAACTACCCTAGGCATACCCTCAGTAAGAGAAGATAGGACAAATAAATCATTTCGATCATATAAATTAAAAAGTTCCTCGCCCCATGGTACAAAACCATGAAAATTCACATGTTGTTCTATTTCTAAATCTTTCACAAACTGTTTTAATTCAGATTCAAGTGGACCTTTCCCAACTATATTTAATTGGATATTATAATTAAAGTTTTTTACAATGAAATGAAGCGCTTTTATTAAAGTCTTTTGATCCTTATAGGGACTTAAATTACCTACATTAATTATTTTAAAAGGTTCTGACTGTTGTTCCCAAACCCTTGATTTTTTTATAAAAGAATCCGGCAATCTTAAATCACTTATTACTGCTGCTTTAATTTTATTTTTCGGCGCATATCTTTCTTTTAAAGTGTTAGAAACATAAATACACCCATATGCGCTTTCAAGATGTTTCATGTGCATCTTTAGAAAAATTTGTTTCACAACCTTAGCAAAAGGAATACCCCTAGCTTTTAAAAAGCCTTCATGCATCGATTGCTCTCCTCTACTTTCAACAACATAAGGCTTTTTATACTTTTTTAAGGCACTAAACGCAAACTCCGCTTCAAATGATGGACTATGCAATATTCCACCATCTAACGATTTAACTAACAAATGAATCTTATTTCTCATTTTTACTATACCAATTGCATCTTTTTTCTTAATAGCAGATGAATCGATAAACTTTATCCTTTTATTATCAGCCTTTTTACATCCAATTGGGAGTGTAGTTACTTTTTTTAGTGGAGCTAGAACAAAGATTTCATCAAAACTTTTAAGATATTCATCCCACATCGTATTATTATATGATGTCGTTGTCCAAATCCCATCTTGATTTTCATAGTATTGTGAACTTATAGCGAAAATTATTTTCATATACTAAACCTCTTTTTTCCTAAATTTCATATATATTACTAATGGAAGAATTAAAACTAAATCCTTTGTAACATGCCATAATATTAATCTTGAATCGTGTAACAAAAATTCTGCACCAAATGTCACTAACAAGCCAGATACAATTGGTGTAATACTCCCCAGTTTATTTCTATTTATTACTTCATTAATGACTTCTAAAAAATAGCCAAATATAATTGCTAAAGTCCATATCCCTAGTAATCCAAAGTTTACATAACTTTCAGCCCAGAATCCTCCTATTTTTGCCGTAGTAGGTCTATATTGCTCATAAAATCCTCTACCAGATTCTGCATCATGGGACAGAGCAATCATTCCTGGGGGTTTATTTGGTACAATCCAACTAGGTAACATAGTTAAAATAGCATCAACATAAGTTTTTCCATACTGGTAATCAATATTACCGTTTGGTTGTAATTCTTGATAATATAACATCCAAATATAATATCGCCCCAAATCTGTAGCAATTGTGTAACCAGGCGTCAACTGCTCATATTGATTTTGAATAGAATTTCGATAATTACTATCTACAAGATAATTCGTATCATATTCTGCATATTTGAATAACTTATATTGTGTAAGCAATGGTATTAATACAAGTGTAATTATTATCAGTTTTGTGATATTAAACTTTTTATTTAAATAATTTATATAGATATGCAATCCCCAAAATGAATAGATCAAAATAAAAAATCGGCTTCCTCTATCTAAATTAAATAGTGAAATCAAGACTACAATAACTAGTAAATATACTATTCCTAAAAATTTTACAGCTTTGCCTTGCTTAGGAACCTTACTAGCCCAATTAAAATATAAAAATATTAACCCTACACTAAAAAAATCATTTAGAACATAAAGGGTCCCAGTTAATACCCCTAAACCTACTCCTGATTCTATAACCATATTTGCACTAAAACCAACTAGTATATAAAGAAGGGCGAGTAAAGAAATATTAGGTACCTTTATTTCTCCGTTATTAAAATTTTCTTTTTTCGCTCCCCATCTAATCTTTTTTCTAATATAACTTCCTAAAAAAAACAACGGTATTATCGGTAACGAAGTCCAAGCGATAAAAGTGATTAGACTAGTAAAATTAGATGGTAAATTATTTGCGATTGGTTGACGAGTTATCAAATGGTACAATGGGGAATAAATAAAAATTAATATCGAAGTATAAGTAAAAACAGCCCAAATATCCAAAGTGGGCACCTTATGAAAAATTATTAATACTATTCTTCGAATTATAAATAAAGCTGTAATTGCAATAGGAATTACAGTCAATATTTCATTCGTGCTTAAGAACAAAAATGATATTGAACAAAAAATCGAAAAAAAGATTACGAGTAATACATTAATTAGTAGTGGTAATGAAATTAAATTTCCAACCTTACCCATGTTGTTGTGTTTCATAACTTACTTTCCTTTCCTTTCATTTACTTTATTCACCCTTAAAATTATTGCAAATCTTCCAATTGCAGTAATACAAGAGCCCACAAGTAAAGTAATAGCGGCACCATATAATCCCCATATAGGTATTAATAAAAACGAACAAATACATGTGGCAATTAACATAAAAATAAGTTGAGGTAACTCATTCTTATAGGTCTTAGTTGCAATAGTTGCGTACCCCATAAATTCAGCAGGATATCTAAAAATAGTCGCTGCCATTAAAATGGTTAAAAGTGAAGAGTATTCAATATACTCCGGTCCAAAAAGAATGTACAATAACAACTCTCCAAGATAAAAAGTCAATAACGTACTTAACAGGCCTAACATCACACCGAAGGCAACTAATTTGTTAAATAATTTATTAAAATCACTCTTTGATTCTCGATTACTATAACGAGATAACCTATTGCAAAAAGATTGCCCTATTGCACCAACAAGAGTATTTCCAGCTATCATTAAATATGAAAGGGCTGTGAAGTATCCCAACTTTTCTGTATCCATATAATAAGTAATAAAATACCTAGTTATATTTGTATTTAATGAGTATAAAAGAGAAATGATCCCTAAAGGCAATAAAGCCCTATATAAATAACTAATCTTTTTAATATCATTAGGTAATCTCAAGTAATCTTTAATATTTTTTTTCCTATTAATATTGATTTTGGGGATATCATATATTAAAAGTATAAACAGCCACGACAAGCCTATACTAAAAGTTGCCAATAAAATGTCTCTTGTTAAATAATAAAAAATAAAGAATAAAAAGGTTGATGAAATACCTTTTATAAAATTTGAAAATCCTACTTCATGAAGCTTTTCTTGTTGTTGTAAAAATCCATAAACTAATTCTGAAACTAATTGTACATTTTTTGCTAGCAAGTAAACTAAAACCAATTGTGTTACGTTAGAACTAGCATTTGTAACAAAGCAAATAACTAATGATGCTATAGTTCCCAATACTACATTTAAAATTACAATTTCAATATAAGAAGATAAATTACTATCTTCACTGGTAACTTTATTTCTAATTTGCATTGTAAAAAACATGTATACTGGACCTGTAATTGCTAGCATTAACCCAAATTCTCCAACAACTTTAGCATCACCTAATCTTGCCAATATGATTATTATTAAAAATTGTGCTGCCATAAAAAATGCTGATCCCATAAAAACCGATATAACTTTAAGTAACATAGACTTAGAATTAGTCATAATATCATATAACCCTCTTATTTATAATCATTTCTGTACATTATTAAATATTTTATTTATTACTTCTACATAAGCGTTTAGAACAATATTTCTATCAAATTCTTTTTCTACTTTTTTTCTACCAGCTAACCCCATTTTCTCTTTATCTTGCCACTCCATACCTAAAAAGCTCTCTATTTTTTCTATTAAATCTTGACTGTTTTGTTGCTTAACAATTAAGCCATTTTCTCCATGTTCAACAATTTCTCGGCAACCACTTCTATCAGTTGTAATGATAGGTCTTCCACAAGCAGCACTTTCAAGCAATACATTAGACATACCTTCAGGATAATATGTAGGATGAATAGTACAATGAGAAAGTTTATGAAACTCTTTGACATCACTTTGCATTCCATGATATTGAATTATCCCTTTCTCATGCATTATCTTTAATTTTTCTTCATATTCGTCTTCATAAAATCCTAAAATATGGAATACAGTATTTGGATATTTCTCTCTTATATATTTAGCCGCATCTAAATATTGATCAATCCCCTTCTCTTTCATTACACGCGCAATAAATAGAAAGTTTACTGTCTCCGTTGATGGATAATCTAACACTGAATATTGTTCAAGGTTAACCCCTGATCCAGGTAATAATTTATAATTACTAATAAAAATTCTTTCATTTATAAAGCTTTCATTTTCTTTATTTTGGAAAAATACACATTTTGCTTTTTTTAGTGCCATTTTATACAAAAATAAAGTAATTCGTTGGAGTGCTCCATGATTTTCTACAGCTGTACCCAACCCCGTAATATTAGCTATATAAGGAATCCTATTAACTCGACACATTAATCCACCATAAATATTAGGTTTGATTGTATACGTTAAAACAACATCAGGTTTGACCTTATTAATAATTTCCCAATAATTGTATATTAATTTCAAATCAGTTATTGGGTTGGTCCCTCTTCTGCTAATAGGTGTATTAATAAATTTACACCCCATCTCTTTTAATTCATTAATAAATTCGCCATCAGGAAGTGATATATATACCTCGTATTTTTCAAGCAATTCTTTTATTAATTCTTTTCTAAACTTATATAGACCAACATCATTGTTTGCTAATATAAGTACTTTTTTCATTAAACTACTCTCCTAGCAGGAACTCCGATATAAGTTCCAGTTTTAATTATATTTTTAACAATAACAGCCCCTGCACCAATTTTACACTGGTTAGTAATACTAATATTGTTACTTATTATGCTTCCAATACCTAACCAAGTACCCCTGCCTATTTTAACGGTACCAGCTAAATGTGCACCTGGTGATATATGGACATAATCCTCAATTATGTTATCGTGATCTATTGTAGATGCGGTATTAATAATGCACCCTTTTCCAATATTAGTACAACAGTTTATCACAACACCGGCCATAACAACTGATCCTGTCCCTAGTTGAACTTGTTCGCCAACAATTGCATTAGGATAGACTAATATTGGTATACTGGCTCCAAAAGCTTCAAGTTGTCCTTGAAGCTTTTCTCGTATGACATTATTGCCAATGCCCACAAAAATATCATAATCTTTTATATATTCCGAAACTCTTGTTGATTTATCAATTATTTCTATTCCCATTGAAGTTTTTACACCATCATTATCATCGAGAAAGGCAATATATTTCCATTTATTCATTTTTAATGCAATATCAGCTATAACTTTTCCGTGTCCGCCAGCACCTATTATAAGGAGTTTTTTTTTCATAACTCCACCCTTCCTTTACTGCTCCCCTTAAATGGTTCCATAGTAGCTGCAGTTTCTGAATTAATCCCTTCTCTAATAAAGACTTTCTTGAGAGTTAAAAATATAATTTTCCAATCTGTAATAAAACTTACATTGTCTACATATTCTACATCGTAATTAAATTTGTCTTCCCAACTAATAGCATTCCGACCGTTAACTTGTGCTAAACCTGATAATCCTGGCCTAACTTCATGACGGCGCTTTTGATGTTCATTATATAACGGTAGGTACTGAACTAATAAAGGCCTAGGTCCTATAATTGACATATCACCTTTAAAAATATTAAACAGACCTGGTAACTCATCAAGTGATGTCGAGCGTAAAAATTTACCGAACTTAGTAAGTCTTACACTATCAGGTAACAGCTCACTATTTTCATCTTTTTCATCTGTCATTGTTCTAAATTTATACATTTTAAAAATGTTCCCATGCAATCCTGGTCGCTCTTGTTTAAATAACACTGGACTGCCTAACTTTGTTTTCACGAGAAAAGCTACTATAAGAAATACCGGACTAAGCACTATAATAGCAATTAAAGACAGCATAAAATCCATTAGTCTTTTTATAAACTTTCTATAGGCGCTACCTTTAGAGCTCCTCATTATGCTAACCACAATCCTTTAATAATTTTCACGATTCTATCTAAATCTTCATCCGTCATTTTCGTATCACTTGGTAAGCAAACACCCTTCTCAAATAACTTCTCTGCTACACCTGTTCCAACAAAATCATACTTCTCAAAGAATGGTTGCAAGTGCATCGGTTTCCAAACTGGTCTAGATTCAATGTTTTCCTTTTCAAGAGCTTCCATCACATCGATTGGTCGAATCTTACCATTCAAAGTCATAGAACTTAGCCAATAGTTTGGTTCATTCCAATCATTGCTAGGCATAAACTCAATACCTTCAAGATTTCCTAATTTTCCCTTATAAAAATCGAATATGTATCTTTTCTTCTGAACTCTCTGCTCTAATACTTTAAGCTGCCCTCTACCAATTCCGGCAACTACATTACTCATACGATAGTTAAAGCCTAATTCACTATGTTGATAATGTCTTGCTTGATCTCTGCTTTGAGTAGCCCAAAATCTTACTTTTGAAATTCGTTCCTTATCATTAGAAACGAGCATACCGCCACCAGAAGTAGTAATAATCTTATTTCCGTTAAAAGAGAAAATACCATAATCTCCAAAACTTCCAGTATGCTTACCTTTATAGTAAGTACCTAAAGACTCCGCTGCATCTTCAATTAAAGTAACACCGTACTTTTTACAAAGTTCAACGATCTTATCCATATCTGCAGAAAGCCCATAAAGATGAACCACTATAACTGCTCTTACGTTTGGATATTTTTCGAATGCCTCTTCCAATGCTTTAGGGCACATATTCCAAGTTTCATAATCACTATCTATAAAGACAGGAGTAGCATTTTGATAAATAATAGGATTTGCAGTAGCTGAGAATGTAAGTGTTTGACAAAAAACAACATCCCCCTCCCCTACTTCCCCTACTTCCGCTGCTTTTAGGGCCAGATGAATTGCAGCTGTTCCAGAAGATAGTGCTGCCGCTGCCTTAGATCCCACTTTCATAGCTAATTCTTTTTCGAATCCATTCACATTTCCCCCAAGTGGTGCAATCCAATTTGTATCGAAAGCTTCCTTAACATAATGCATTTCATAACCTTCATCACTCATATGTGGTGATGAAAGAAATATTCTGTCTCCCATTTAAAAAACTTCCTTCCCTTAAATTAATGTTTAAAATTAACTTTATTATTGGCAATATCTAATAATCGTTCTCTTATTTCCTCTTTACTAATTTCCTCAAAATCATTCATAAACTGTCTTAAAACCTCTTGATCCATTAAAACAGCTTTTCCTATATGAATCTTAGGGAATATTTGCTCCGGATGAATTTCACCTTCATTTAATAACTCTTCATACATTTTTTCACCTGGTCTTAATCCAGTAAATTCAATTCCAATTTCCTCAATTGAATACCCTGAAAGAGTAATTAAATTTTTAGCTAAATCAACAATCTTTACTGGGTCTCCCATATCTAGTACGAACAATTCTCCACCTCTAGCTAGTGTTCCAGCCTGAATAACTAATCTTGAAGCTTCCGGTATTGTCATAAAGTAACGAATCATATCAGGGTGAGTAACTGTTACAGGTCCACCTTTTTGAATTTGTTTCTTGAATAATGGGATTACACTTCCTCTACTTCCAAGAACATTACCGAATCTAACTGCAACAAAACGTGTACCAGTACTAATGGATGCCATATGTTGGACAATCATTTCCGCAAATCGTTTTGTAGCTCCCATTACATTCGTCGGATTTACCGCTTTATCTGTAGAAACCATTACGAACGTATTTACTTTAAATGTATCAGCCGCTTCTGCTACATTTTTCGTACCAAAAATATTATTTTTTACAGCCTCTTCAGGATTACGTTCCATTAAAGGTACATGCTTATGTGCAGCTGCATGATATACGATATATGGTTGATGCTTGTTCATTATTTCAAAGATTTTATGTCGATCTTGAATATCAGCAATTTCTATCGTAATTTCCACTGCATCTTTATAAGTAACTCGCATTTCCATTTCAATAGTATAAATGCTATTTTCACCATGTCCTAAAAGAACAATTTTTGCAGGATTATACTTCATCACTTGACGACAAATTTCTGATCCAATTGATCCGCCCGCACCCGTTACTAAAATCGTTTTACCTGCAATCTTTTCCCCGATGCCCGCGTCATCTAATTGAATTGGCTCCCTACCTAATAAATCTTCCACTTGTACATCTCGAAATTCATTAACAGAAACTTTGCCATCTAAAAGATCTTCAAGCATTGGTACAATTTGCGTTTTTGCTTTCGTTTTTGTACACTTCTCAAAAATTTCGTTTATTTGATTTCTATTTAAAGATGGAATAGCAATAATGATATGCTCTATATCATTATCTTCCACAATCTCTTGAATATGATTTGTTGTACCAACAACCGGCACATTATAAATCTCCAATTTTTGTTTATTTCTATCATCATCAACAAACGCAATTGGATATAGATCCGCTTCTTTATTATGTTGCAATTGTCTTACTACCATAGTTCCCGCTGAACCAGCACCGATAATCAATGTTCGTTTTTTATCTGTAGCTTTCGTAATATATGTATCGCGAAACATACGCCATACAAAGCGAGAACCACCAATTAATAATAAATGTAACATCCATGCGATTGCTAAAATTCGAACATAAATATCATGATTTATTATTTGTTGAACAATTGCTGTTACAATAATAGAAAGTGTAATTGCTTTAAATATTTGTATTAATTCTCCAACACTTGCATATTCCCATGCCTTATTATAAAGCCTATAAATAGCTGCAAAAATATGATGGCTACACAATAATGTAATAGAACTAATAATTACTGTCGTAGGAATTTTGTTTAATACATTAGGATGTACGAACCAATAACTTAAATACACGGCGGTTAATACGATAAATGAATCTAATAAAATTAATAATGAGAGCCGTTTTTGATAACTCAATATATATGTTCCCTTCTTTATATAATTAGTATCTTATTTATAATAAAAAGGTACATTCGCTTATGAATGTACCTCTTCCTTTTTTACAAGTCCCTCTATATATTTCATTAAATCTAATTTCAACTCTTCATTTTGAAGTGCCATTTCAATCGTTGTTTTAATAAATCCGAATTTTTCCCCAACATCATATCGAGTACCTTCAAAATCATATGCAAACACACGTTGAATTTCATTTAAACGTTGAATCGCATCTGTTAATTGAATTTCTCCACCTGCACCTGTTTGTTGGTCTTCAAGGAACATGAAGATTTCTGGTGTTAATACGTAACGCCCCATAATTGCTAAATTAGATGGTGCTGTTCCCTGTGCTGGTTTTTCAACAAATCGGCTCACCTGATATTGACGACCATTTTGCGTGATTGGATCAATAATTCCATAACGATGCGTTTCATTTTCGGGTACTGTTTGCACACCAATTACAGACGAATGCGTTGCCTCGTACTCATTCATCAACTGACGTAAACATGGCGTATCAGCTTGTACGATATCATCACCAAGTAATACTGCAAATGGCTCATTCCCAATAAATTTACGAGCACACCATACTGCGTGACCTAATCCTTTTGGTTCTTTTTGTCTTATGTAATGAATATTAATCTTTGAAGATGCTTGTACTTTTTCAAGCATTTCATATTTACCTTTTTCTAAAAGGTTTTGTTCCAGTTCAAAAGAATGATCAAAATGATCTTCAATTGCACGTTTTCCTTTTCCAGTTACAATAATAATATCTTCAATGCCAGATTCAATTGCTTCTTCTACAATGTACTGAATCGTCGGTTTATCAACGATAGGTAACATTTCTTTCGGCATCGCTTTCGTCGCTGGTAAAAATCTTGTTCCCAGTCCAGCAGCTGGAATAATTGCTTTCCTTACTTTTTTCAAATCAGTACCCCCAAACATTTTTTTCGTATATACATATGTAGTAATAATGAAAAAACCTATCTATAGAGCCATATTTATAACTCCATAGGTAGAGTTTCAATTATGGGCATCTAACCCTACCTCACATCATGCTTTTGACAACAAACGCGTCTAAGGTAGAAATTTACTCTACCCACAGCATAGCCGAGTGTCTCCATTGATATTGGTTAGGAGGCATCACCAAGTTGTTTTCTCTTTAAAAGAGACCGAATATTTTTTTTCGTCTTATTTTCTCAGGCTCTTCTCGATAAATCATTTTTCCACTTATTAGTTCATATGTATTTTCCTTGAAGTAACACAATGTAGAACTCCCAAATGTTTTCCCTACTGTTTCATACGCAGCTTGCAAGTGAAAGGAGCGCGTTGTTGTGTTATGAGCATCTGATGATATGACATGTGTTAAATGATGCTCAATAAGTTGCAATGAAACCTTCTTGATTTTCTTTCCGAACTTCCCTGTGACGCTTCCTGCGGTAATTTGTGTTAGTGCCCCTTGATTGACGAGCTTATACAACACATCGGGTCGTTCAATAATTTCCATATTCCGTTCTGGATGAACAATAACCGGCGTGATCCCTTTCACACGTAATTCATATAACATTTTTTCTGCATAGCGCGGGACATGGTTTGCTGGAAATTCAATTAATATATATTTATCAGTACGATTCAGTGTAACAATACGTCCCAAATCATAGTCTTCTAATAACTCTCCGTACAACCTGATTTCTTGACCAGGTAAAATGGTTAAATTGATATCCTCTTCTTTTAATCTTTCATTTAACTGCTTTACCTGATGAAGAATGCTTTCTGCTAGATTCATATAAACCCCATTTTGGTGATGAGGAGTAGCAACGATTGTATGAATTCCTTCTTCGCATGCTGCCTTTGCCATTGCAATGCTGTCTTCGATTGATTGTGCTCCATCATCGACATTAGGCAAGATATGACAATGTAAATCAATCATTCTATTTCATCCTCTCTCCACATATTCTTCACATACTGAATATAAGAAGAAAAGATGAATGTTCACCTTTCCTTCTTTTGCATTTAGTTAGAACCGTAATAGTAATATTCGGATCCATTTTGTTCTTTATCGTTTAAGACAACGCCAAGTAATGTACCTTTTGCGCTATCTAATGATTGTTTTGCTTTAAGTGCCGCCTCTTTTTCTGTTACACCACTTCGAATAACAAGTACAGAAGCATCACATTGATTTGCCATAATTTGTGCATCTGTAACTGGTAAGATTGGTGATGTGTCAAAAATGACAAGGTCATACGTGCCAAAAGCTTCTGAAAGTAAATCTTTCATCGAGCTTGCACCCAGTAATTCCGCTGGATTTGGTGGGATTGGACCACATGGTAAAAATGTTAAATTATCGATTTTCGTTTGTGTCACACATGTTTCTAGTGTATTACTACGTGTTAATACACTTGTTAAGCCAAATATATTATCCACTTGCATCATTTGATGTAATGCTGGTTTACGTAAGTCTGCATCGATAAGTAATACTTTCTTACCTTGTTGTGCGAAAACAACTGCAATATTAGCAGCCGTTGTTGTCTTTCCTTCACTTTGATTCGCAGATGTTACGATAAGAGAACGAATCTTCTTATCAACAGATGCAAATTCAATATTTGTTCGTATATTTCGGTATTGCTCTGACACAGATGATTTTGGTTGTTCATATGCAATCAGCTGACGGCGAGCACGTAATATTTTTTTCTTAAGAACCAATTGTATGACCCCCTACTCTCTTCGTTGCTGATAAACTATTGCTCTTTGTGCCATCTTCCTCCATATGAGAAACGACACCAAGAACAGGTACGCCAAGTAGTTTTTCAATATCTTCTTCTTTTTTCAGCGTGTTATCTAAGTATTCTAGTAGGAATGCTAGTCCAACAGAAGCCATTAATCCAACAACAAATGCAATTGCTATATTTAGCTTTTTATTTGGTTTGATTGGTGACTGGCCTTCTGCTACTTCTGCTTTTGATAAGATCGTTACGTTATCAATACTCATAATTTTTGCAATTTCACTTTTGAATATTTCCGCTGTTGTATTTGCGATATCACGAGCTAGTTTTACATCTTTATCTTGAACTGTAACAGCTATTACTTGTGAATCTTTCTCATTTTCTACATTAATTTTCCCATTTAACTCTTGAGTAGACATGCCTAACTTTAATTCACTCTTCACCTTATCTAAAATTACAGGGCTTTTTACAATGATCTTATATGTATTAGTTAATTGCACATTGGTTTGCACTTCGTTATACTGAATGATTTTCTCATCTTGTTTCTTTTGGTTAACAAGAATTTGCGTCGAAGTCTGATAAATCGGCGTTATAAAGTAGAAACTTACGATCGCACTTACAAGTGCTGCACCAATCGTAATTACAAGGATCATAACTAATCGTTTTCTTAAAATAATAAATAACTCTTTCAAACTTATTGTTTCTTCCATGCCTTCCTCCAGCTTTCAATAATTTGTCATAAAAACTTCTAAAAAAAAATAAATTGTCAGATTTTAATCTGACAACAAAAATCTGGTATCTAGTCCTAAAGTTGTTTAGTAATAGAGAACTATTTAATATATTACAGAACTTACATTAGTATAGCAAGAATGGTTGAGAAAATTGTTGGAGAAATTGACAAATATTATACTACCGAATCTGACGGATTTCGACACGGTTTTTAATGTATAGGTTTTCATTTGCTATATACTGTCGATATATGGGTATTATTAGTATTACTAGTGAATATACCATTGATTGATCTGTGTATTTATACTACCTTGTTTATAAAAATCTTACCATTGTTAATTTTTATTTCGTCTTTTCTTAATCTTTCAACATCTTTTTCAGACTTTAGTTGATAAACTTTTTTTCGAAAGTCCCCTATATTTTTTAATCAAACGTTTGTTTAAAAGTAAGAGAACTTACCTATCAACAAATCCTCTTACCTTTCGTCCATTTCTTCATAATTCGCTTCAATAACAATAAAAAAGATGAATGACCATACTCTCTTCATTCATCTTCCAACGTAAAGTTATGTTAACAAATCTTTATTCTTTCTTATCACCAATTGCAAATGTGATTTCAGCTTCACAAGCGATTTCACCATTTACAGTTGCTACTGCTTTTCCTTTTCCAATCGGTCCACGGACACGTGTCATTTCGACTTCTAGGCGAAGTTGATCACCTGGGCGAACTTGACGTTTGAAGCGGCAGTTATCAATGCCAGCAAAGAATGCAAGGCGACCGCGATTTTCTTCCTTCTTCAGTACCGCAACAGCACCCACCTGCGCTAATGCTTCTACAATTAGAACACCTGGCATCACAGGATAATCTGGAAAGTGTCCATTAAAGTATTCCTCATTTGCCGTTACATTTTTAATCCCAACCGCACGCTTTCCTTCTTCTACTTCTAGAATTTGATCGACTAGTAGAAATGGATAACGATGTGGAATAATTTCTTTAATCTGTTGAATATCTAGCATATCATTCTCTCCTTATATACCAAATTGGTCATACCACCAACACACTGTCCTTATTATCCCATTCTCCATTGTTTTTGTCACGAAAAACAAGAAATGCTTTCTACCCAAAATATCTATTAGGACTATTCATACAAAAAAGATACACCCTTTTCCCTTCGCTAATCGGTATAACAAAATAATAGCAATTAACACGGAGGTTGGAAAAAGGTGTATATCAAAGTTAGGGAGAGGAAATATACATTATTTTCCTCACATGTCGTATTCATAGCTCATTATAAAGGACAAATATAAGAAAGAAAAATGTAATATTTACTCCTTTTTACCATCATACCCTTAATTTTCTACAAATTTCTACAAATTTCTTCATTTTTCTTATATTATCTTAAATAGCATATCTAGAAATTAAGATTCGTAATCCAGAACACTATGCTTTATAAAAAAATAAATCTTCGTGGATTAGCCTTTAATAAAAACCCCATAAAATATCATCACAAAAGATACATTTACATTTCACAGAAATATCCAATATTACATATAAATTCTTTTAAATCTATTTAACGATACATAAAAATAGAGTATAACTAATAAGAAATTGTTGCTTTTCCTTGTTTATCTGTTAAATAAGGCATTCCGGAGTATTTGAGAGAAAAACTCAAATGAAATAAAAAGAAATACTTATATAATATTCTTCACTATCTCTCTTTCATCTTCTCAAATCGTTTCCCTTCTTAATTACTTATATAAAATTAGTAGCAATTCAAAATACTAACAATTCATTAGGCACTACCTCTCATTAATCACTGACCATAAAAATGTCTACAAGGTGAACTGCACCCCAATTGTTAGACACAGTCTAACAATTGGGGTGCAGTTTTTCTATGGCTAAATTTACAGCTGATGAAAAAATACATATCGTTCTACGTTATTTGAACGGAAATGAAAGTTATCGAGAAATTGGTAAAGCGATCGGTATAAGGGACACAGTAATTTTGAATTGGGTAAACCAATATAAGCAAAATGGTGTGGAAGCTTTTCTAAAACGGTATACAAATTACACACAACAATTTAAACTAGACGTACTAAATTATATGATTGAAAACGGTACGTCCTTATTTGAAACGGCAGCTATCTTTAACATTCCTGCCCCTTCAACGATTATTGTTTGGAAAAAACAACTCGAAACACAAGGAATCGATGCCCTTCAATCAAAGAAAAAGGGGCGTCCATCCATGAAAAAAGAGTCAAATAAACAATCAAAACAAGCACCAGTTGAAGGTTCAGTCGAAGCACTTGAAGCACGTATTAAACAGCTTGAAATGGAAAATGAGTACTTAAAAAAGTTGAATGCCTTAGTTCAAAACAAGGAAAAGTCACTAAACAAGACAAAGCGCAAGTAGTCTATGAATTAAGGCATAAATATTCGGTGAAGGCACTCGTGGAGCTAGCTGATATTCCACGAAGCACGTATTATGATTTAGTAAAGAAAATGAATCGTCCGGATTTAGATGCCGATTTGAAAGCCGAAATTAAAGCGATTTATGAGGAAAATGAAGGTCGTTATGGCTACCGTCGCATTCGTGATGAGTTGACGAATCGTGGTCAGAAAGTAAATCACAAGAAGGTTCAGCGCATTATGAAAGAGCTTGGATTAAAGTGTGTTGTGCGTATGAAAAAATATAAGTCTTATAAGGGGAAATTCGGTAAAATTGCACCAAATATTTTAGCGCGCAGTTTTCATGCAGATGCACCGAATCAAAAATGGGTAACAGACATCACAGAGTTTAAATTGTTTGGAGAGAAACTTTATTTATCACCTGTATTAGACTTGTATAATGGTGAAATTATTACATATACAATTGGCTCTAGACCGACGTATTCACTTGTTTCAGAAATGTTAGAGAAAGCATTAGAACGTTTACCTGAAAATCACCAACTATTGATACATTCAGATCAAGGGTGGCATTATCAAATGAAACAATATGTCCGTACACTTGAATCAAGAGGTATTGTGCAGAGTATGTCTCGAAAAGGAAACTGTTATGACAACGCAGTAATGGAGAATTTCTTTGGGATCATGAAGTCGGAATTCCTCTACATAAAAGAGTTTGAAAGTGTAGAGCATTTTAAAATAGAATTAGAAAAATATATAGATTATTATAATACGAAACGGATAAAGGCAAAATTAAAAATGAGCCCGGTACAATACCGGACTCACTTTTATCAAGCTGCCTAATGAAATAACCGTGTCTAACTTTTAGGGGTCACTTCATAAAGACAAGGGGTCTCGCTGCTTTTTGTTATATGGTATAAATAAAATCAGGTTCCATGTTAAATTATAACAAGGATATTTATACATGTATATAGATGGTATATTAATAAGTCACAATAAGTATTTCTAGTTTTTTTACTGGTCACACAATTAAATTAAGCTCATATTTCCATAAAAAGACCAGTACACAAATACCAATTATCCCCCAAACCATAAATAATCAAATTGTGTTACCGGCCCGAAAGAAATAAAGGCAGTGTATTCCTTAAATTTATAAAAAATAATTGTGACTAGTCATATTTAAATGTTTACCTTAGCCTGTTGTCCAAGTAGACTACTAAATAAACCACTTTCATCTTTTGCCAGTTGTGCGAAACTACCGTGTTGAATAATTTGTCCTTGATCCATTACAATTACTTGGTCAGCTTTACGTATAGTAGATAGTCTATGTGCAATGACAATAATTGTCATACTTCCTTTCAATCTTTCCAATGCTTCTTGTATTTTCGCTTCATTTTCAGCATCTAGAGCACTTGTTGCCTCATCCAGTACTAAAATAGAAGGCTTTCGAAGTATCGCTCTAGCCAGAACAAGACGTTGTCGTTCTCCTCCTGAAAGCTTGACTCCCCTATCGCCAATCATTGTATCCAATCCTTGCGAGAGCCTGCTAACAAAATCAGCGGAAGCAGAAAATTCCAAAGCTTCCCAAAGCTGCTCCTCACTTGCATTTGGTTCAACCATTCTCAAATTGTCTCTTATACTGGCATTGAATAGAAATGGATCTTGAGGAACATAGCTAATAGATTTCCTCAATGATAATAGGTCCTTACTTGTCAACGGTTTGTTATCTATTAATAACTGACCGCTCTCCGGCTGCATAAGTCCCATTATGATATCAATTAATGTACTCTTTCCAGCACCGGAACGCCCTGAGATAGCTGTCATACAATTTGCAGGAATACGCAAATTAATATCTTTAAGTGAGTACACAGCATTTTCTTTATTGTAGCGGAAAGAGATATTTTGACACTCAATAGATTGTTCTATCTGCATAGGATTTATACAATCATAATTCTGCTCTATATCTTGCAATTCTATACTTTTCTTACACTCTTCCTGTAATTGCAGCAAATCTTTAAAAGCGGGAAGATTCGCTGCAATTTGTTCCATGTTTGATTGTATACCTGCAAATCGTGGCCACAAACGAGAAAATATAAGAATAATTAATAATAATTGCTCCGTTTTCGTCTGAAACAGCTGAACAGATAGAAAGATAAGAATAGCAATGAAAACAGCTGATGCAATTTTATAAAAGAGTTGAGAATTATTTCTCACCTTAATATATGCAAACTGTTCACGTTCCACATCTTCTACCCAATTACGTAACCACATATAACGAGATCGTTCTAGTGTATTGCTCTTAATATCCTTAATTCCATTAAAATGATCAGTTATACCTGCAAGATACGCTTTTGAATTCTCTGAGGTTCGACCACCTAATCTTTTTGATTTTTTAATAAATCTTCGTGAAAGAAAGGCAAGTACCACAGCGCAACATAGTACAAAAATTGTTATATCTGCCGCTAACCAAAAAGCGAAACCAATCTGTATAAATGTAAACATTAAAGAAGTGAGCAACTGTAAAAATAAATTAGTGCCTGCGCTAACACGCCCTAATTCCGTTGTCAAAGAATTGATAAGATCTGATTTTCTCTTTTTCACAAAGAAACTCCAGTTGGCCTGCAACAATCCACGATAAGTTTCCAATCTCAAATGATTAATAAAACGTATCTGGATTTTCGCATTACGAACTGTTATATTCCTTTGCAAAAGCGCTTGTCCCACGACCAATATAATATATATTCCTAATACAAGTGGTAATCCTAAAGTAGTTGGAATCTCACCTAGGAATCCAAGAACCCCTGAAAGAGGACTTGTCTGTTCATTCATCTTCGCAATACCGCTAATACTTATCATAGGAATTAATAATAAAATGCCGATTCCTTCTACAAGACTGACCAATACCATTCCCATGAGATTAACAATGAGAATGTTTCCAGTAAAAGAGTATAACCGCTTTGTAAAATATAAAATATTTCTCATTTTCACTTCTCCTTACGGTACCTCATTTCCCTCCAAATCCATAAAACCGGCCGCAAAGGGAAATATAAAACATGCAGTTGTTTTGGCAGTGGTAAAGTTTCCACATCCTGAGGATAAGGATACAACCAACTAAGATGAAACAGTAGCTTTTGAGAGCTTGTCTTTAACAAATATAAATATCGCTCATGATATTTTGAAACTTCTTCTGGGACAGGATCTGTATGCAAGTTAATCATATTTTCCAAGTAATATATAGCAAGCTGCGCTAATTGCGTTACCCTTCTCCCTGACATTAATACTTTTGCCTCTTCCGCTATTATAAGAGTATCTAAAAGCTCAGAAGATAAAATAAGCGCCTGACCTACCAGTTGTTCACATCCATACATTTCCAACATAACAGTGAGTTCTTCCCAATCTATTTCTTGCCTTACCATACGGTCAATGTCCGTTAACCATCGAAGCCTGGACCAACCATGCCTAGTCCCATGAGTCACAAGAAACATAAACAAATCCTCTCTCCCTAAAAAATAGACAGGATAATTTGTGACAGGACTCGTCCTCTTTCGCCCCCATAACTCATCGAAGCGTGGTTCCTTTCCCGGTCCTGGGTGTAGTCGCCAATGAATCTCCAATTTCACCTTACTTATCGGATGCATGTAAGTTGTATGGTGGCGTCTCCACTTCCATTCATTCATAACCGTCGGAAAATCATCCTCTTTGACATAACCATTCTTTACAAGTAATTCGTTCACTTTTCCAAGATCATCTATAGGAACAAGGGCATCCAGATCCCCTGATGTTCGAAGGGAAACATCTCCATATAGGTCTGCGCCAAGAATAGGGCCCTTCAAAAATAGAAGTTGAAGTTGGTTTTCAGCAAATAATTTACTTACTTTCCCCATTTCTCCACTTAAATGAAGCATATGGAATGTATTCCTTTTAAAATATGTACTTAATACTTGCACAACATTTGATGGAACTAACTGTTTATCAATGGATTTCATTTTTGGATAAATGAACGCGTACATACGATGATGCAGCGCCAGTTTCAAAAATTTGTTCCAATCAATATTTATGAACCAGTCTCCCGGGATTTCTTGTATCTCTTTATCTTCCTTCTTTATAATTTCAAGTAACAATTTTAGTTCTTTAGGTAAATGACTCAAATCAAGATTACAACCGGTATACATCTCATTCTCCTTCAAGATTTTTTTACCCTATCCTTTTTGCAAATTTACCAACAACGGTAAATCTCTTCATTTCTTCTACGCCAGTAATATAAAAGGGCCCGCTACGTAACCACGCATGGGCAATCATATTTCCTGTCTCATCTTTCGCGGTCCCTAAGTAAAGGGTACTTTCAATTTGACGCTTCTCCAACATTTTCATTGCAGCGATAGCTTTAACGAGACACTGGCTTTCCCAAAATGTATAACGGCTCATCATATGCACTGCTTGAGAAATTTTCCTTAACGTAATCTTTTCCGATTCATCATAGTTTAAAGACGTTTCTGCCATATGAATTCCTAATATAGGAGCAGCTTTAGAAAACGGTATACTTTTAAGAATACGAGCCCAGCCTAAATAAAAGAAAGCTTCTATAAGTAATAATTTTGTTCCCATATCGAACGACAAGAAAGCTTTGGCTTTATTTATGATATTCATCGATCCTACTCCTAATCTATTAAATCTGGAACGTTCAATTAAAAATCAAAGTTTTTCATCAACCGAGATTAACCCTTCTGCATACAAATGATTTAAGAAAGAGAGTACTTGTTCCTTACATTCTGCCTCTTCAATCATATATCGAGACAATAATATATCAATCACTTGATTGACAGATATTAATTCATTAATTAAACTCCAAATTTCACCACCTATACCTCCTAAGTTATAGTATTTCCCATTATGGATGCTCATCATCACTTTCTCCCCATCCATATCGCTCACTACATTTTCCTGACCTTGTACAACAAAACTGTGTAATGAAATTATTTGTTTACTACTCATTATTTTTCCTCCTCTTTTAAAGACTCTAGAATTTCGGATACTAAATCATGTGCCGTAAACTTTGAAATAGGACGTCTCAATTGAAACATATCTATTTTGTTTACGATATTTGTAGAATGCATAAAATGCCATTCCATCATCCCCAATCGTGGGATTAATGAATTCCTATATGTATGACGCAGCAATGTGCGTAGTCTCTCCAGTCCTTCAATCTGCTGAAGTTCAACATCCCCATTTTCTACTTTCACTAATTCGAATACACCTGCCAATGGTAATGGTTCCTCGAAAAAGTTAGCTGTAACGGGGACAGCATATTTAGTTTCCCTTTCAAATAATGGCTGATAATGCGCTGTCTCCATTCCAAACTGATCAAGACTCTCTTTCCATAACTTTTGTTGCGGATAAGATGGTGTAACAAAAGGAGTATTATCCTCAGAAAGAGACACAGCAATTACATCATCACTTAAAAGCTTATAGCCTTTGCTTAAAAGGGCTGATGCAAGAGTTGATTTTCCAGCTCCTGATCTTCCTACAAAAGCATACGCCTTTCCATTGATGGCTATTACACTTCCATGCAGAGGGAGTATTTTTCTCTGCATCAACAATGCCCCCATACAAGTCCCAAGAATATAAAGCCGAATCTTATCTTGATCAGACCCTTTCATAGGTGAAACAATGATTTTTTCTCCATTTTTAATACAAAACGTAGCAGTTTCGGGGATTTGAAACATAATTAATTTTTCTTCAACTACAAACACTGACTTCGGAGAAGATAACTCTCCCCATAATTGGGACAAATCTGCAGTTTCTATTTTTACGTCTACTTCATTTTCGTAATTACTTACTTGAGGCAATTCCGGCAGGGGAATCTCACTTAATAGGGCTAATCCGAAGGCTTTGTAAATCTCTTTCTTTACAGTATGTATCATCTTTCTCACTCCAAATAGTTGAAAAATTGATTAAAAAAAACCCTTATACCGTAATTAAACTATATAAGGGCTGTAAAGCATATAAATCTCATTTAAATATTAGTGCATTAGCTGTGGTGAAGAGCGCCTTGCTCATCCTCATCTTCAAAAACTTGGTCAACAAGTCTCTTTCCAGGTCCAGCCATTGTCATGTTGATATCAAGTACTTCTAATACTGGTGATTGCCATTCTTGTTTCATAATTTCACCCCCTTTCAAATATATTTTTTGATAAATCGATAGACAATAAGACTACGCATTAAAATTCTAAAATCTGGATCAAACACGTATTCTACTCGTGGTTCTCCTTGAATTTTCAAAATCGCGCTCTTAATAATCTCCATATTAAAAAAGTTAGAGGCCACTGGGTCTTTACTAAGCTGCCGAAGTTCCTCGATAAACATTTTCCATGAAGGAATCATGCGATGAACCACATCAGCTGCCTGTATTCCCCGCACACGCTGATTTAATCTTACTTTGTCAGGAAGAAATCCTTTTGTGGACCTCCGGACAAGTGCACGATTTAAGCCATTTTGAACAAATTGTTCGAGTGGTAACGATAAACAGAATCGAATTACCCGTAAGTCATTCGTTGGATCATGCCCTTGTAAACCATAACGCAAGGAGAGCTTTGTTCCACTTGTACCCGTTGTATTCCACAAGTTTAGCTGTTCAAAATGTTTCTGCCTTATTTCATATATATTTGGGATAGAGGCCCCTGTTACTTTCACACCATGTTCTTCAAGCTTTCTAAATACATCAGTACGTTTTGCAAGTTCTGGACTAACTAACGTTGGCAGTTCGTATTGCTGTTCTGAGGAAAACATGTTTTTTATCGATGGAAATGCTTTCTCTCCTACAACTTTCAGTATTCTCGATTTTTTGACCCCAACGTTCTTACCATACAAATCAATTTCACGATAAAGCTGCAACCAGCTGAACTTTTTAAGTAAAATCGCATAATAATCTAAAGCTGGCCCCCAAGAGATTGTGAAATTTCCTCTCGCTCCATTTAAGAGCACCCCAATCCCTTGTTGTTGGGCTTTTTCATAAATCCCTTTCACCCAGACGGAATTTTCGAAAAATTTATATGGCATCTCCATAATCTCAAGCCAATCATCAATTTCTGAGAAAGAATTTTCTCCCGGAAAATTCAAATAATCCCCTTTAATATTCCCTACATGTTGTACTGTAGTTTGAATAAATGGCTTTTCATCAGCAATCGTATGACCACGAGTCCAATCAGTAAACCCTTCCGCAGGTACCGAGCTGAATGTATATAATTTTTTGTTCTCTTTTTGCAAGGCTCTCGCAGCAAAGCTAGCAACAGCTCCTGAATCTAATCCCCCACTTAAATGAGAACCAACATTACGATGAGTACGTAACCTTGATGTTACTGCGCTTTCAAATACGCCCCTGAACGCCTCTTCATAATCTTCATTTGATTTGAGTTGCAACTGCTCCTCTACAAATAACGTGTCGTATTTCGCAATACTAACTCTTCCCTTAACTACGGAGATAGTATGAGAAGGCGGGACTTGCTCTATATTTTTATGCACTGTTGAAAATGCATCTATTGTATCAAGCATATTAGGTATCGCTAAATATTCAGCTAACCATTGCTCATTCAATTCCTTCCCTACGTACGGTAAAGAAAACAGCGGTTGTATGCTAGTACAAAAAGCAAATTGATTTTGATTGCGGTAAAAGTAAAAAGTCCGACTTCCTGAAAAATCACGTGCACCAAAGAGCAATTGCTTTCTCTCATCCCAAATCATAAAAGCAAAATCACCAATTAGATACTTTGGTACATGCTCTCCCCACTTTTGATAAGCGAGTAAAATCAACTTACTATCAGGCATCTCTCTTCTATGTACCTTTTCTACTTGCAATCTATCGAATAATTCATTGCGATTATCAATAATAGCATCAGCAGTTATAACCAACTGTGTTTCATAATCATAGTAAGGTAATTGTTCATTAATAGATTCAGATGTTATCCATTTTGCATGGGAACCCAAAAAAATATTTTCCTTGTGCCATATATCGGTATTGTCACCTGGATAACGAGATAAATCCTTCATGATTCCAATCCTATGTTCAGGCGGTATCGGTTCTCCATTTAAATGATAAATTCCGGTTATTGCACTCATTTTTTTCCTCCCACTACGAGACAATTAAGGGAAAACCCGATGGATAAGAAAATTACCAGATATATCAAAAAAATATTATTAATATACCAGAAAACTCTTTCCTCAAACTACCTCGTTTACGCATAACAGATTTTAAAACCTGATTTTATAGCCTTAAATCTTTTTTCAGTTGAAGTATTCAAACCTTCAGGCTACCTATCCTATTGTAAACCCTTGCATTTTGATTTTCTCAAAAAATGAACAAAGGTGTGATTCTCTTAATTCGAATCAAGATATTACCATCTGAATTTTATATGAATAAAAATCCTTGAATTTAATATATCAATAAAACGTTTATATTCTTTATAAAGAATATAAACTCAGATTACCATTTCACTATTGCATTGTCAAGCATCTATATACTTAAAAAAATGAATATTTATATATCTTTTTTAGTAACTGTAAAAACAAATAATACAGTAAAACTTTAATCGGTAGGAGGCTTTACATCCCTACCGACTATTAATCTCACCAATCGAGCTTTTACGAACATTCCATCTATTTTCTTAGTTTCCCTAAAATCTTAAGGTAGTGCTCTTAATGTTCACAAATAGCAGGAGAAACGTTATATCTTACAAATACACAGGATAATTTCCATCTTTTTATATTTTGAAAATTTCTGTGCTATGATATTTCATATAATTTATTATTAACCTATTAATTAACGCTGATTTTCATATTTTATGTTCTCTATTACTTCATTCCTCTGCTTATTTAATCAAAACAGGAGAATAACCTTTTTATATTTATACCATTTTCACAAAAGGGATGATATAATATGCGTTTACCACTAATAATGCTAGCAAAGAATATAATTCGCATTTACCACAAGATTATGTACGCTTACTATTTCACTCTTTATAGGGATTGCCGTGACTTTCATTCAAAAAAAATTTTTTTCCGTAAAATGAAATTTCACAAAAACGGCACTGACTGAGATATTAAACCCTCCTAGTTCATTAACGCCTTTCTTAATTGAAGCTCTTTCTATTTTTTATCTTTACATGCTAGCACTTACCGTCAATATATTCTTAATACATGTAATAACTCTTGTCTGATCTTTTTCTGTCATACCTGATCCAGATGGAAGACATAGACCGGTTTCAAATAGTTTTCTAGCAATATCTTCACGTTCACTATGAGAATAATAAGTTATTCCCTCAAATAGCGGTTGCATATGAAGAGGTTTCCAAACAGGACGCGCCTCAATGTTTTCATTTTCCAGTTGTTTCAGTAATGCCTGAATCGATACTCCTGTTTTTTCTTCATCTACAGTAAGAACTGTAAGCCATCGGTTTGAATAGGTATCCTCTAACTCAGGCATAAACTGTACCCCTGGAATATGAGATAATTCTTGATAGTACCTATCAAATATTTTTCTCCTTGCCTGTACTCTATCTCGTAAGACTTGCAGCTGCGCCCTACCTACACCCGCTAAAATATTACTCATACGATAATTATATCCAACCTCACTATGTTGGTAGTGTGGAGCCGGATCTCTTGCTTGGGTAGCTAAAAATCTTGCTTTTCTTAATGCTTCGACATCATTCGAAACAAGCATACCTCCACCTGAGGTTGTAATGATTTTATTGCCATTGAATGAATAAACACCGAATTTTCCGAATGTTCCACTCGCTTTACCTTTGTAGAAAGAACCAAGTGATTCCGCTGCATCTTCTACTACTGGAACATTATATGTATTACATAACGAAAGAATCTCATCCATTTTAGCGCTTTGTCCATATAGATTCACAACAATTACTGCTTTCGGAAGTAACCCTTTCTCTTTTGCATCACGTAATGCACATTCTAAAGCCTGCGGTGACATATTCCATGTTTCAGGCTCTGAATCAATGAATACTGGTGTAGCCCCTAAATATAAAATTGGATTTGCGCTCGCTATAAAAGTAAGACTTGAACAAAACACCGTATCTACATCTCTTACATCCAGTAAGCGAAGTGCCAAATGGATAGCAGAGGTTCCTGAACTAACTGCAGCCGCATCAAGAACTCCAACATGGGATGAAAGTTCACCTTCAAACGCATCTACGTTTGGACCCAGTGGAGCAATCCAATTCATATCAAATGCTTCCCCTATATATTTTTGTTCATTACCGCTCATATGTGGAGCGGAGAGATAGATTCTTGTTTTTTCCTGTAAATATACCACTTTAAACACTCTCCTATAATTCTTTTTTTATTACTCTAGCTGGAATGCCAACTGCTGTACAATTCGCTACAATATCACAAATTACTGTTGCCCCCGCACCAATAATGGACCAATCGCCAATTGTAATATTTGGAATTACATTAACTCCTGCTCCTATATGTACTCCTGTTCCTACAGTAACGGATCCTGTAAGCACTGCATTTGGGGAAATATGTGCAAAATCTTTTACCTTATTATCATGTTCAACAATAGCGCCTGTATTGACAATAACGTGATTCCCAATGTCAGCATCTGCATTAATAATTGCACCGGGCATCACAACCGTACCAGCTCCAATCTTTGCACTTAAACTAACAATAGATTGTTTATGTATCAGCGTCGCATAGCAATGACTGGGAATCTCTAACTGCTCCATAATTATCTTTCTTGTTCTGTTATTCCCTATAGCTATCACGAACTTTGTATCTACATACTCATCTATTAACTTTGCAGCTGCAGAAATGGGTCCAAAATAAACGCCATCCTCAACTTTTAACTCTTTATACACATCATCTAATTGCGCAATGATTTCATAATTTCCATACGATAGGATAATATCTCGGATTACTTTACTATGACCACCTGCCCCAATCATAATTATTCGCATCCATCTCACCTCCTCAAGAATTCTTTGTACCATTAAATTTTTCCACAGTTACATGCCCAACTTGATTGATTCCTTCTGACTTAAATACTTTCTTTGCCGTTAACAACAAAATTTTCATATCAAACCAAAAAGTCCGTTTTTTTGCATACCATACATCAAAATCAAATTTTTCCTCCCAGGAAATCGCGTTCCTCCCATTTACTTGGGCCCATCCCGTAATCCCTGGTCTGACATTATGTCGCTTGGCCTGTTCTTCTGTGTATAGTTCCAAATACTCCATCAATAATGGTCTTGGACCTACCAAACTTAAGTCTCCTTTTATAACATTAAACAACTGTGGCAATTCATCTAAACTATATTTTCTCAGAACCCCTCCGAAACGGGTAAACCTTACATCATCGGGCAACACATTCCCCTCACTATCCTTCTCGTCAGTCATAGTTCTAAACTTATAAAGAAAAAAAGGGACACCATGCAATCCCGGGCGTTGCTGCTTAAATATGATAGGGGAACCCAATTTAATTCTAACTAAAACAGCCACTATTATAATAGGCGGTAAAAGAAACACCAATAATGACAAAGAAACAAACAAATCAAAAAGTCTTTTCATATATAATCATACTCCTAATTTGGTTTATGTATTAACCTCTACTCCATAACTGCCTAAAACTTCTATCTTCATAAAAAGCAGCCCCATTCATAGTTGAAAAATAACGAATTGATTTACTTTTTTATTTAAGGACATGTCATGCAAAATATTTAATTAAAATACTTAGTAATAAGAACACCACCATATTCAACAGAACATAGTGGTGTTTCATTTCTAAAAGACTCTTAATACTTTCCTTTTATTTACTTGCTCTTACTTTAAAGCATTATAATTTTGTGTCAATTCATTAGGCGCCGGTGCTCGATGGATTGGTTCAGTAACGGGATTATAGAAATGTAGATTTCAAATTAAAAAGTGCCCTTTTTGTTTGACTGAATTTTCACCCTCAGGTTTCCCATTATACTTTTAACAATTCCAAATAAATACTTAAATTCATCTGTCTTATAAAAAATAAATACATAAATAGCATTTGGAATTATTAAACAAATCATCCCTCTTAATATTAATTCTAGTAATCCATTATACGGAATAAGACCACATATTAAACTTGTGATAACACAAGCTCCTAGCCCTATCATCACATAGTAAGCATATTTAAAAAAATAATCCCTAACCGGTTTACGAAATACTTTCTTATATACTAAATAAGGAGCAATCCAAAATGGAACCACTAGTGTACTTATAAGTGTTCCAATAAAAACACCTGTTATACCCATATATTGCACCAAGACAATAGAAGCCACCAGATTCACGGCAGCCTCTAAAAAAGGAGCATACCTATCTTCATGAAAAATCCCTGATGTTGTTTTGACCATAGATATAGAACGTCTCATTCCTGATACATAAAAATTTATCATTAATATAATTAATACACTTATATCCATAATAAATTTCGAACCAATCCATAAAGTAATAAAGGGTTGCATTATAATATATAAAAATATGGAAAAAAATGAGTATATCCAAAAATTACAAAGCATAGTAACCTTAAATATGCTATAAATTTTTTCATCGCTTTCTTTTGCAACCAAATTCCCTACACTATGATTAATATTATCAAAGATTTGATTTATAAAGGTTCTACAAATGTTAATTAACATATAATAATTTGAATACAATCCAACAGCTGTAACACTGACAAAAGACGCAATTAACATGTTATCAGTACCAAAGACAATATATCCACCTATATTATGTAGCACTAAAGCCTTTACATTTTTAACAATATTACTTTTGGTTTCACTATCTAATTTGCTTGCTGCTTTATTTTTTAAAAATGGGTACATCTTATCTACCAATATAGCCAAGAATGCAGAGGTACTAATTGTTATAATAATATCGATTATTAGATATAAAATATAACTATGCGTAAAGTATAAAATTCCTATTTTAACGCAAGTAGATATAATAGATGAGATAGAATAAATCCCTGTAACAATATATCCCTTTTGACATACATTTAAAAATGAGGTTTTATAAGAAAATAGATAAGATGAAGCTGTATTAATTAAAAATATAATATAAATAAAATGAATATTGTCTACCTTTGCATCTTTAGCGATATATCCAAGAAAAGGTAATAAAAGTAACCCTAGTAACAATACTATTAAAGCTATTGCCATATATGCCTTTCTATAAAAATTCATAAGCATATTGATTCTATCCTGATTATTTTCTGCCACTGGTTTATATAGATTATATATGATAGCAGATCCTATTCCTGCTTCAGCTAAAGATAACATTCCTAATATATTAGTAAATAATCCATTTACCCCCAGATACTCAACACCTAAATAAGTAATAAATATGGTTCTGGAAGCAAAACTTAGTAACGTAATAATAACTTGACTACCTATACCGGCTGATATATTAATTATTGCATTTTTAACTCTCATTTTTCCTCCTACTTCAGAAAGCATGAAAACACTTTCAACCCAAGAGTATTACCTAATTTCTCTTTTATATGCTGCAACTATTAAAGGATACACTTTAAACTTTATTGCCAAATAATATATATACTCCTTAAAGTTATTGCATCGATATGAAAAACCAATTCCTTTTACACTATCTGAGAACATTTCATAATTCACTATTCTACGAAAAGCATTATTAACATCCACATTAGGATCGCTTTTTAAATTATTAATCAACAGTCTATATATGTGATTTATATAATAATTAGCCATATCTTTTTTAAATTGCTTATCGTGTAGTAAACCAAATTCTTGTGAAAGTTGTCTTCTCATTTGATATTGTAAAACTAAACTGTTCTCTAAATTTGGTTTATACGGAACCCTCATTAAGCTATTTGGATTATTAATAGTATAAAAATAAAGAACTTCTGAGACTGCACATACCCTTTGTGAGTGCAATAAAAACTCTAAATTAAAAATAACATCTTCTCCAATAAACACTTGTTCATTAAATCTGATGTTTTTTTCTTTTATAATGCTTAAATTGTATATATACCTCCATGCAAAGCATAGATCATTCTTGGAATGAACATTTGGAGAGCTCAGTACAAAATCTCTCCCGTTCATAACAGTATCTAATTTGAAGTTAGGAATAATACTATTATTATTTGGAACAGTTTTGTATCCGCATATTACAGCATCACACTTTTTATCTTCCGCAATACCATATAACCTAGTAAAATAGTTTTCACTTACCTCATCATCGGGATCTATAAACACTATATACTTCCCTGTAGCAGCCTCGATCCCTGCATTCCTTGCGCTACTCACTCCTCCATTTTCTTTATAGATTACTTTAATTCTATTATCCTTTTCTAAATATCCTTCACATATTTCACCACATTTATCTGTTGAACCATCATTGACTAGAACTAATTCAATATTGACGAAAGGCTGTTTTAAAACACTTTCAATACATCTAGCTAACCATTTTTCCACATTATATATGGGAACAATAACACTTATTAATTCATGCAATCCTTTCACCTCTACATTACTTACATAAGTTAAACCCTCATGCCTATCTTATTACAGCTTTAATTTCGCTTAAATATTTTTCATCTTGAATATCGCCCACATTTTGTCCAGCACCTGCTTCACATACGTACTTATTTTCAATTTTGATTTTAGTTTTTGCTTGTCTTAAAAACCATTCGTATTCAATATCCACATGCCCTATATCAATTGCTTGATATCCCTCTTTATACAAATCATATGCTAATATAGTAGCAGTAGGCCCTATTGCTAATAGAATCAATTTAGATTTATTATTTTTTTTTGCTGCTGTTAAGATTTTATTGTAATGTAAGAATGCGTGCTCCTCTGGTACTAAAATCCTTTCAATTGATTTAGCATTGTCAAACAGATCATTTCCAATACCTAATCTACTCTTACTGCCCTCTATTAAAACTATATCCCTATCTTTCCATATTAATTTTAATAATATAAACCATTCTTTACATTTTGACTTATCTCGAAAGGGATAATAGAATCTCGATATAAAGGAATTATAATATACTTTTCCCTTCTTCAAGTCTTTATACCACTTTAATCTATATTTTGCAGTATGAAGACTCCAATAACCCTTTGGTTCATCTGCATATTTTGATAAATCTTGAAAAACATCCGGTAAACAAACTAAGAACTTCTCATCTTCACTTAGCAATATTTCTTTTAATCTTTTTGATAACAAATGATCAGCCCGTTGAAATGTTATATCTAGATTATGAATTAATTTAAATTCACCATCACCATACCTGGCTATGGAAGCTTTATCATGAATAATTTTTTTTAAAGTTTCATCTATAGATTGAATTCTAGGGGGCTTGAAAAAGCACTTCGTGAATCGATCTTTTATGATAGTTAATCGATTCAAACTCTGAATTTTCATATCGATCAATTTATTCCAAATAAAAACTAACATACTTTTTATTTTTATTTGCACCATACCAAGCTCCTTTCTAATACTTTTCTCGATAGAACATTAGATTATCTTTCCTCTTTTTCTTAAGAAAATTAATCTTATCCCTCTATTCACATCTTACATAATATTTATTCTTATTATTTCCCAATTTTTCAACTAGCCTTTTTTCTCAACGAAACATCGCCTCTAGAATTTTTAGTGGCAAGTTTCCGGCCTATTTTTATTGATGGAATTTCAATAAATTTATAACATAAGACCGACACAACCATAGTAAATAAGAAAGAAATTAATAAAATTAAAGGCACTGATATCTTTCCATAGAAAATATGAACTGTTGTTAATAGAACAATTGGATGTACTAAATAAAGACTATATGATATTTCCCCTATAAATTGTACTGGTTTAATCAGTAATAATTTAGAAAATAGTTTTGAACTTAGAGCGGATAGAATAATTAAAACTGCACCAAAACATATATACCAATCGATAATAATAAGATACAAATCATAATCAATTTCACCAATTAGTTTGGAAAGTAACATAAATGGGATACGGGGATAGCTAAAAAATAAAAGACCTAAAGGCAATAATATATATTTTACTTTTGAATTAATAATTTTACTCACTAAATATTCTCTGTTTTTGGCTAGTAGTGCACCAATAATAAACATTGAGCTATAATGTAATGTGATAAAGTAATTGGTGGATACTGGCATATTAAATTCGCTTGGAATGTTCTTCATTAATAAATAACCAATAACTGATAAAAACATCGCTATCCCAATACTTACTTTCCAGTTTACTCTAAGTAAAAGAAAAATAATTAAAGGAAACACTATGGAAATTCGCATCTCGTGAACTAATGACCAAATCACCATAATAAACGCATCAGAATTAAATTCTCTCAAGAATAAAATATGATCTATTACTCTATTAAAAGAAACTTCTATGTTCCATGAACCCCATTGTACCAAACCAGGAATGGCACCAATTTTAGAATGAATCCCCAATTTAATTCCTATTGCAATAAAAAGAATCACAATATAAGGAATGTAAATCCTACAAACTCTTTTAATAAGATACTTTAAATAATTAAATTCCGTCCCTTTATAAAAAGGCAAGGATAGAACAAATCCACTTAACACAAAAAATATAATAACAGCCGAATGACCTTGCCATAATATAGAAAAATAGGCCCCAAATGTTGAATACATTACCTTTTTACCTAATATCGGAAATAATGCTAAGAAGTGTCCTAATAGAACAATGATTGCAGCAATACCCCGAAGGGAATCCAATTCTTTATAACGTCTCGTCATAATTCTTCCCTCTGTTCTAAAATAAAATTTATTAATCTAACTATTAAAATTTAATTATCCTTATAAGGATAACTAAATTTTATAATTATTACGTAAATTAATTAATCTAATACAAAACCCTTGTGTGAATGGCAATATATCGAATAACGTAGAATATACACCTATATCCTTCGTATCACCTTGAGAGAAGTCGACCGCTCCGTTTCTTCTTGTCACTCCCATCAAATAACCGATAGCTTTATCTGCACTTTCCAAACATTCCTTTGAAATATCTTCTATCTTTGCTGCATTCAACATAAACCACCCCAGTGTGGATGTAGCGGAGGAATCTGGTCCGCATTCGTTTCTGGTTACAGTCCAATTCCAATTGCCTTGTTGTTGAAATTTCATCGTAGCTTTTGCAAATTTACGTACACTTTCTTCTAATACAGGTTTATAGCCGTTGTTTTCCGGTAATTCATTCCACGTATCTATAAGACCTATAGCAAACCATCCAAGACCTCTTCCCCAGCCATATAAACCTAGAGGAACTTTATCTTCTAATCTATAAGCATGACATGGTATATGACTTAAGTTTAACATTCCATATGTTTCATATTCTTTAATCTGCTTTACAGCCAAATCTATACACTCACTTTTGTTATACCTAATACCGTAAGTCACTAAGAATGGACATATGAAACCAATGGTATCTACGTATCGATACCCCTTCATAAACTTTCTATATTCTATCGTACCATCCTCACCTATATGCTCTTGTATCATTTCCCAAGTAGCATCCAAAGCTTTTTTATATTTATCTATCTCCTCAAAATCCAGCTTCATAATAGCATAAGCAAGTATTGCCCCATCTACATACTGAGGTTTGTGTACCCACTGACCGTTAGAATCAAATTTGGAGTTCAAAAACTTTGTGATTTCATGTTTTACTGCTCTGTCATCATTATATTTCAGGTATTCAGACAACCCTAATATTAAAGATGCTTCTTGCCAATGCTGTATAGCGCTTTTCGTATAATTTCCTTTCAACATATCAATTGCTATTAATCTTGTGTTATCAGTTACCTTAATCTTTGGTGTTTTATTTAACCACTTAACACCTATATGAGTGATTGACTGATTCCATAAGCTTTTATCCGTATATCTTCCTATTTTTATTCTTCCCAACCAATTCTTTCCTATAGGAATGAAATCAATCACTACAATAATTGCGATTACGGCAAGTAACACAAAGCACACTGCCTGTATAACCATATAATTATGTCCTTTCTATACTACTTAAATAATGTATATAATTTTTTTATCTCCGACTCGGTTCCTAGCTCTTCATCTGATAAGTTCTTTATTAACTTATTTCTTAATTCTTCATTATGTATTAATTTCTTAATTCCCTCCGAAAGTGAGTGAGCATCCATGTCTATCATCAGCCCATTTTCTTCATTTTTAATTTGGTCTTTAGCTGTACTGAAATTTGTTACCACTATTGGTTTATGCAGTATTTTTGCTTCGTCTATTGCGATAGATTTTCCTTCGAACCTGGATGGTTGTACATATATATCTGCTTCTCTTATATACGGATAGGGATTTTCTTTCAGTCCTAACAGTAAAAAATGATTTTGAAGGTGATTTTCTTCTATCATTTTTTCTAACTTGCCTCGCCCTTCCCCTTCTCCAATGATATACCACTTGATTTCATATCCATCTCCAACCAGATTCTTACATGCTTCTATAGCCAAATCAAATCCTTTTTCATGACTTAACCTTCCTACAGAAACAAGCTTTACCCCTTTACGCTCTAGATCTACCTTTTCCTGTGACATTTTATTTATCGTACTTGGAGATACGATGTTATGAATAACACCTATTTTGTCGTTATATATAGAAAATCTTTGTTTTAAAACATTGGCACATTCCTCAGACACCGTCACTATATGATCCAATGAACGAAAATAACCCATATCAATGTTAGGATCCATTCCTAATTTGTCATAATCAGTGTGTATAAAACCAATTTTCTTATTCGCATTTACTTTGTCTATACAAAAGTAAACTGGGTTTTTTTCTAAGTACCCAATCGCTACATCATACTTTTTACTTATATTCTGTAAAGATTTTGATAGATATCGCCATACTCTCTGTTCACAACGGGCTTTGTTTTTTTCACTTTTAAATATGTAACCCGCACAAACCCTTGATAAGGCTATATCTAGTCTTCCTTGTCGCAAGCATTTCATGATAGCTGCTTTTATCGGCATATCAAACAACTGATACTCAGAAGGTTCTTCCAATACATTCACTTTTTTAGGGATTTTATTAAGGAATAAACCTTCATGCTTAAATAAAAATAAATCCACATTATAGCGAGAGTAATCCATCGTATTCAACAGAGAGATTAATGACTTCTCAGCCCCACCGCAGTTCAAATTATTGATAACAAATAATACGTCTTTTTTCATAATAATCACCTTTTAAAGAATTCCGTAGAGCTTATTTATTTCTTTTTCGGTTCCTAACTTTTCTGTAGATAAATTATTTACGATTCTTTCCCTTAATTCTATATCTTTGATAAGCCTTTCAATTTCAGTTGCTATTCCTTCTTCAGACATCTCAGCAATAATTCCGTTTATTCCATGATTCATTTGATCTTTTGCAGTTTCAAAGTTGGTCACCACTATCGGTTTATGCAATATTTTTGCTTCATCAATTGCTATAGACTTACCTTCATACCTAGATGGTTGCACATATATATCTGCTTTTCGTATATAAGGATAGGGATTTTCTCGAACACCTAAGATTTTAAAATGTTGGGATAGATGATTATCTTCTATTAAACTTTCTAATTTATCTCTTTCATCCCCATCCCCTAGTACATACCATTTTATCTTGTATCCTTTTTCTAGAATTAACTTACAAGATTTCACCGCTAAATCTAAACCCTTTTCATGACTTAATCTAGCGACAGTAATAATATTAGTATAATTTCTATCAAACAAACTATCATCTTTTATATCTTCTTTAGATAAATCATATATAATCCTAGGAGCTACTATATTATATATAACCGTAACTTTATTTTTTAAATGTGGAAAGTTTTCCTGTAACGATTTTGCACACTCTTCTGAAACCGTTATTAGATTATCTAGTTGTTCAAAATATGGATTATCAAACTGACGATCCATACCTGAATTCGAGTAGTTTGTATGTATCCATCCGGCCTTTTTTTTCGCATTCACTTTATCAACTACAAAATATATTGAAGACTTCTCAAGATAACCAATCGCTACATCGTACTCTTTCCTTAAAACTTCAAATGACTTACTTTGATATTCCCATGTATACTGTTCTGAAATAGCAGCATTCTTTATCAATCTATTCTTAATGGTGAACATCAATCTTGAATATACCAATTTAATTTGCCCATTCTTTAAAAAGCCCATTATTGAATTTTTAAGGCTCGATGCAAATATTTTATAATCACTTGGCAAATCTAATATATCTACCTCTCTTGGTATTGAATTCATGAATGTTCCTGTTTTACTAAACAAAAATAAATCTACATCATATAAACTGTAATCTATTTGTGATAGTAGATTTATCAAGCTTTTCTCTCCACCACCAGTAGATAAACTAGGCATAACAAATAGTAGTTTTTTTTTCATAATATACCCCAAATTAATTAGACAATTCTTTCAAATACTCTACTGCTTTGTAGGACATTTTCTTTACATTAGGTATGGATTGTCGTAGCTTTTGCCTTATCTCCTCTTCCTCTCGTACCATCTCATCAAATCTTGCTTTTAATTTATTACTATCAGATATCTCCTCTATATCTAAAACTAATTTTTCTTCCCCAAATATATCTTTAGATATCCCTTTGGACTTTACACTATATCCCAATACCATAGTCGGAATAAAACTTGAGTAAGCAGCTATAGTTGCATGCGTTCGAGCTCCTATAAAGAAACGCATTCTAGCTATATACCCCTTATACTGTATTGCATTTAAGTTATCTGGTAACAGAATCACTCTGCCTGTGTCCTTAAATTCTTGGTAATATTTGTAGAGAACTTCGTAATCATTGTTCCCATCTTCAATAACGTGAGGTGTAAGAGCAATCGTCATATCTGTAGTATTTAATATATGATTAATTAACTCTCTTACCGCAACTTGAGAATTCTCATTTCTATTCCATACAAGCGGGCTAAAATTAAGACCCATTGTATTTCCTTCCTGCCATCCATTAGGCAACTCCAATTCTTCTTTTTCCATTGTAAACGCAGCATCAGCACACAATTGAACATTATTTAATCCTTGTTTTTTTAACATATTATAGGTAAGACTTTCGCGTGCTAATATTAAATCAAAGAGCTTTAGATCTTCCAACTTTCTTTCAGACATATCCTCTTCTCCTATAGAACATCCCCATAGTACTAGCTTTTTCCCCTGCATTTTTACTCTTCTGTCAATCTCATACCACCCAGGTTGCTCTCCATAGCAATAATTATCCCCTCCGATAGATAAACATACATCGGAACTTTTTATATGCTTTATTATGTTATGATGAATTTTCCCTAATGCATAAGACTCATCATTAAAGAGTTTTACTTTAACTGAGGACAATAACCAATCATATGAATATTTTTTCAGACTGCGGCTAGAGCCATCATATATATAATCTAACTTATTGATTACCTTATCTGTTTCAGGTCTATCTGATGCCAAACATACTTTTGCTCCATCTATTTTTTCTTTTATAATATTTGTAGAAGCTCGAACTATCGCTTCGCACCCTCTATTCAAACTGCCCCCATGGGCAAACATCATAAACTTCACACTAAATTCCTCCAGTTTTATTTATTTCTAAGCCTGCTGTAAGAGACTGCAAAGTATAACCCCACAGTAGATTTTCTTTTAATCATATTTATTAAAAATTTCTCATATCTACCAAGCTTGCTATAAGTTACTTCACAATATAGTGGCAATGCCTCTCTAACATATTTATTGCATATCATATTTTTTATGTATTCATATCTCTCACTAAACCGTATTTCCTTAGACGGTTCAAAATAAATATATACGTAGGAAATTACACTATTTATAAACTTTCTTGATTTCAATTCACGTATCTTTGCCTTATCGACCTTTTCGATGTAAATTTTCGGTAGTTCCATATTATATACTTCTACAGCTCGCTTGAAATAATCTTTTTTTGAGATATCCCGAGTTGCGCTACCCGCTACATCCCTATAATAATATCCCGTATAATCTATATATTCCATATTAGTTGCATTACTAAAAAATTGAATATTAAACATTCCATCTTCTCCTAATGCGACCTTCTCTGGAAACTTCACATTATTTTTCGTTATTATGCTATTTTTATAAATTTTGTTTACAGCAGTATTTAAATTATCGCTTTTAAGAAAATAGGGTAATATCTCTTTATTTATATATTCTTTTTTTAGAACGATATTAGTTGGAAATGGATATTCAATTGTTACCTTATGCCCTTCAATCTCACTTCTTAAATTTGATATAATTACATCACAATTGCTTTGTTTTGCTGAATTATACAGAGTTTCATACATATCCGCTTCTACATAATCATCAGCATCAACAAATCCAATATATTCACCATTAGCTATAAGAAGTCCTTGATTCCTTGCAATACTCACACCTTGATTTTTTTGATTTATAAGTATAATCCTGTCATCTAGTGCCCTATACTTTTCAATAATCTCTACGCTATTGTCCGTTGAACCATCATTAATAAAGATAAATTCGCAGTTATGAAGCACCTGATTTAACAGTGATTCTATACACCGAGTAATATATTTACCAGCATTATAAACCGGTATAATTACACTGACATTTCTATTCATGGGCAAATCACCCCTTTACTTTGAATCCCTTATACTTTCATTTTTAAAAATTTTTGTAGTTGTACCAATACACTTAATAAACTTTTAAGCCTCTATAATTTCATACAACTTATTTAATTCATACTTATTACTATAATCAATATTACTACAATTGTTAGCTAACTGCTTTCTTACGGTAGCATCCTTATACAATTTTTCTATTCCATCTGCTATTCCTTCAACGGATAATTCCGTAATATATCCGTCAACCCCATTTTTCACTTGACTGTTTGCTGTTGTATAATTTGTAATTAGGACTGGTTTTGCAAGTATCTGAGCCTCTCCTACTGTAACAGCTTTTCCCTCATATCTAGATGGTTGGACATATAAATCAGCTTCTTTTATATATGGATATGGATTAATTTGCTTTCCTAGCAACACAAAGCTATTTTCTAATTTCAAATCCCTTATTAGATTTTTAATCATTGTTTCGTCTCCACCATATCCAACTACATACCAGGCTATATTCTCATAGCCTTTATCTTTCAATATCCTTAAAGCCCTAACAGCATTATCGATTCCTTTTGCATGAGATAGTCTAGCCACAGTTATAACTTTAAAACGGTTATCAAGAAGCATAGGGGTATCTATTTCTTCATTCGCCATGTCTCTAATAAACTGCGGGGAGGTTATATTTTCCATTACTATAACCTTATTTTTTAATGCACTATATTTTTTTAAAAATGAATTTTTGCATGCCTCTGATACAGCTACAATACAATCAAATTTATTCCATACTTTTAAATCCATCTCTATATCTGTCTCAATTGTAGAATAATCTGTATGAATCCATGCTATTTTTTTCTTAGCCTTGACCTTATCTGCTACAAAATAATGCGGCCACAAATAACTAATTGCAACATCATACTCTTTATCTAGTTTAGGTAAAAATGGAATAGCATATTTCCACATTAATTGCATTTGATAATATCCTGTCTCTACTATTCCTTTAGCTTTTCCTGCAAAACGAGTATTTATCTTAGATAAAATTCTAGAAAATCCAATGCCATACTCTTTATCCTTTAAAGTTTCTCCGATTGACTTCCTAAAGGTGGTGTATTGTGGAACTTCTTCTAATAAATTTACCTTGTTACAAACTAATTCCATAAAATCCCCTTGATGTCTATACAGCATTAAATCAACAGCGTATTTTTTGTAATCAAAACCCTCAAGCATACTTATAAGGCTTCTTTCTACTCCTCCAACTTCCATATCAAATGAGGCCACCAGTATATCCTTCATATATGCCTCCTAATTTTTTGTAACAAATTTTCTTATCCGCGCTATATTTTCTCCACCTATAACCTTAGATGCTAACAGTTTTAAACCACTCTTCAATCTTGCTTTAGGTGGTAACCAACTTTTATAAAAATGATGCATTGCATATGTATTTGGAGTAATAAATTTTCTACAGTTAATATAATCATATGGAGAAAAATATGTTTGAGGATAGAAGGCTCCTATCCCACTTATTTCTTGATATTCTCCATTCAACTGTAATCCTTTATTTTTTAGTATCTCGCTTATAATGGCCACATTGGTTAAACTGTCATACTTTCCATCCTCTTTAATAAAACTTTTTTCTTCGTATGAATCTAGAAACATTCTTATTAACACATTTCCTTTAGTCGCTCCTATTGTACTTGTAGCTATATAGTTCTCTTGTTCAAATCCCCAAAATGAATCATGATGTAGCATATCATCAAAAGATTTGAATACCTCCACATCCGTATCTAAGTAAATTCCTCCAAATTTATAAAGAGCGTATACTCTTACATAATCACTTACAAATGCAAATTTTTTGTATTCATAGGCTTCCTTGACATATAAATTACAATTTATATCAAAATTATCTTCATTCCACTCAATTATTTCATAACCAGCTAAATTCTCTTTCCAGCTATCTATACATTTTTTTACTATTATAGGTTTTTCTCCTTTACCAAACCAACAATAGTGAATGATGCGTGGAATCTTTTCTGTAAATGCCAACTCAGTATCCCCTTTCTAAACTATATAGAATAATATACCTATACACCTAAATTTCCATATTTCATTGATCAACTAGTCATTAACATATTTCAACTTAAAAAACTTAGAAATTTAAAAAATTACTTTTATAAATAATGTTTAATGTTATTACATTCTCGTATGCATAGAAAATAAAATAAAATACTAATATTGCATAATAAACTAGTTTTTGGTCTTTATCAGCAAATAATTTTATAATCCATGAAATTAAAATTAATTGGTATAATCCAAAATATATAGAAAATCTTGCAAAAATCCAATTTTGTGTTGAAATTATCATGAATACAAGTCCTAATATAGACATATTTACTACATAGTCACTTTTAGGAAATATTTCCCTAAGTTTCTCTCTTCCAATGTAAGCAATAATAATTGGAGGAATATTAACTCCAACTCTAAGTATATTTGCTCCGCCCTCAGAAAAGTTCTTGTAATCTCCATACTGACTATCTCCTATGACTGAGAATAACGTATCTAAAAATTGATTAAACCCTATAACTATGAATACAGAGCAAAAAAGGGTTACATACGTTTCCCATGACCATGCTTTTCTCCTAATCATAAAATATATTGGAATAAGGATAAGTGCAGTTTGATGTATTGTTGATGCAAATAGAATAATTAGAATATACTTTTTCCAGTTACCTTCAAATATATATTTTGTTGCAGCAAAAATAATTGCTGCTGCAAGAAATTGCCTTATCCCATTCATTGATATTAAATACATTCCACCTGTTATATATACATATAAACTTAATTCGAACATTCTTGTATATTTATATAAAACCAACACAATAAGTACATTTGTTATTAGTGCCGTTACAAAAATCAATATTTGAGGGTCATTAGAGAACTGTTTTAAAATCATCTGAAGCACATTAAAACCCATATCTTTTCCTTCTTTTATATGTTCCCAATCAAACGTATCTTTTTTATAAGAATACATATAAAAAAAAGTATCCCCGATATTATTACGGAGACCAGACACCATTACAAGAATAACTATTGTTAAAAATACTAACAGCTTATTTGGCTTTGATTGAACAATGTGTGGTCCCATTATTACAGGAGTAGAAAAATATCTTGCTAAAAAAGAAAGAATATAAACTAAGACCAGCGTAACCCAAAATATAAACATTTTTAAATTCCTTTCATATTATAGATTGCAAATATAGAACTCTTCGCTATTCTTTAACCAAATAATTCAATAATATAGCCTATCAAGTCCTATATTTCTCTTACAATCTAAATACATGTGACAATAAAATACATAGTTAATTAAAGACCTACTATTTATTTTTCAAAACAGTAGCTTTACTCGTCTTTTGAATATAAAAATGAAGCATAATCCCAAAAGGTGTAGCCACCAAAGTAATAAGCTTACATGGGGACTCAATAAGAAATTTATAGTTTTTGATCATCAAGTTGCTAGATACATAATGTATAGATTCTCGAAATTTTTCTTTTAATGTAGGAGCATATTTCATAGCAACTTTTCTAAAGAATGAGAACCCTTGGGGGTTTTTTCTATATTGCTTAATAATGTTCATGCTAGATCCATCTGCTAAATACTCAACATGACAAAGAACTTTATTCATGATGAGTAAAGGCTGCTCTTGATCAATAAGAATATATTTATAACTTAAAGGACAGTACTTTTCGCCCGGAAATATTGGATATGGTGGGGTTTTTCGTGTTAACTCTGATCGATAAACTAACTTTTTATCACCTGTGACTTTATATTTCGCATGCAAATCTGTCAGTTTAGATTCCTTCACATGTTCCGGCATCATCGTTCCAATAACTTTTCCATTTGGATTAGCGTCTAATCCTATTATGCCAGCGTAATCATTACTTCCATACTCCTTCCAAAAACGAGTGATATTTTCAACGGCATCATCCGCCATATAATCATCAGAATCAATACAAACATTAAGTTCCGTATCAATTAATTCGTAAGCAGTATTATGTGCCCCGTGCATTCCCTGATTCTCTTGATAATGATACTGAATTGAGATACTGCCTTGGGAAATCCAATTTTCTATTAACTCTCTTGTGTCATCTGTAGATCCATCATCAATAATTAACCAAACAAAATCCTTACTTGTCTGTCGCTTTAAACTTTCATAACATAAATGCAGCGTGTAAGCACGGTTAAATGTAGGTGTAAAAATTGTAAGAGTAGGTTTCAATTTACATCTCTCCATCAATCATCTAATCTATTAAAATTCATCCCCTAATATTGTTAATATACTATTTAATACTAATCTATCAGGTCTTACATATTCATGGTAATATCTATAATTGTTAATCATCATTTGATATCTATAATTTTCATCATTTGATAAAGTATATATTTGATTTATACATTCTTCTGGTGTTTTAAAAACAAGATAATTTTGACCATCACGAAAATCACCTGGGACTTCATAATGTAATTCTTCTGTTACTATAGCCTTGCTTGCTGCAACATACTCTGCAAATTTCCAACCAATAGATTGATGTAATCCCATAGTTGCAATACAAATTGCAGATTCTTTTACCTTTCTTAGGTAATTATTCCGTTCAGTAGCTTTTCCGTCTTCTATAACAATATCTGCATAATTTTTATATGCAAATTCTGATGGTGCTACTCCTCCATAAAATTTATCTCCAAACTCTTTTCGACAAAGTCTAATGCATGTTGCTCGAAAATCATTAATATATGCACGTTCTTCCTTTTTATTCGAAGAAATTTGCCCTTCATAATCTCCATTTACATCCCATAGCCTAGCCATAAAAAGAATTTTTGAATCTATTTCTTTATGAGGTATATCTTCAAAAGAATTAATACGATATAAACCATTGTAATATTGAGACAACGGAACCTTCCGTATTATTTTCTTAATTTTCTCCCTAAGTGGATCTTGAGGCATCGGTGAATGCGCAATATTTCCAGGTATTGTAACCATATAATTTAATCCAAGAGGATAAATTTTTTCCTTATGCCTTAACTTTGAATTATAAAAACTATTAAAACTTCGCTTAAAGTAAAAGTCGTATTTTTCTAACAACACATTCATAAACTCAACATAATCCTGATTTTGCTTAAGCAAATTATCATAACCATCATTAACATCATATAACACTCGAGTTTTCCCGTTGATTATAACTTCCATCATATTATAAGGTAATTGATCTTGATGATTCTTACTAAGTTTCTCTATCCTCAAGTCTATTACTCCTTGTTGAGCAAGTAGAACAAAACCTGCAGTTATATTATAGAGATGCAGCGGAACTTCTCCTAGCCTAAGACAACATGAAACTCTTGACATCATTGTGCTCCTTTTTAATCCTTTAGACATTATTTAAAATATAGAAGTTACTATTAATTAAAGCGCTTGAAGATAAAAATTCTCAAGCCAAGTAGCCGATTCACTTATATCATATCCTTCTTTCTTGATATATCCTTCTACATCTTGCATACGTTTATTGACATCCAATATATCCTGCGCCCATATTTCGGGAGAGGTATTTATGCTTTCAAAACTCACTAGACCTGCTCCCATGTCTACTTCTTTAGTTATCGCATCCGAGATTACACAAGATAACCCAGCTCCTTGCGCTTCTATAAGAGTAACAGGCAATCCTTCATGAATGGATGGGAATGCAAATACATCAAAAGCTTGAAGTAAATGGTCGATATCGCTCCTTATGCCAAGAAACTTTACATTAGCCCCTAAATTTAATTCTTCCACTTTTTGTTCACTCTTTAACCGTAACGGACCATCCCCCACCAAAACAAGAACGGAATCTCTTCTAAGTTTAACTAACTGAGCAAACACTTCTATAAGGAATCCATGATTTTTTTGATGCGCAAACCTTCCTACATGCCCTACTACAAAGTTATCAACTGTAAGATTTAATTCCTCTCTTATCTGTTTTCTAATTTCGGGGGAAAATGAAAACTTTTCAGGCTCAATTCCATTTTTTAAAATCGTGGCAGTATCTGTTTTACCTGCAAATAACCAGCGAGATGCTGCATCCGAGCATGCTAGAAGATGTGTCGCACTTCTTAATATATACTTCCCTGCATACCACTTATATACTTTCGCAGCAACTCCACCTTCACTGCTAGTATTGTGACTATGTGCGATACGAACTGGTATACCGGCTTTCTTAGCTGCACGTAACACAAATCCACTCATCTTATCCATGTGTGAGTGGACAATCTTATATTCTTGATGAGATTCAAAAAAATTATCTAAAGACTTTATGTATTCGTTATGACCACCATCAGTAATATATGGAATCCTGTGCACTTTCCCACCTAATTCTGATATTTCTGTATCAAAAACACCTTCCTTACAAGTAAGAAAATCAAACTGCACTTTATTTCGATCTATATTCCTGTACAAGTTCATAATAAGGGTTTCTGCACCACCACGGTTCATATTGACTACAACATGTAAGATTCTTAATGGACAATCCAATCTAACGCCTCCGTTCCACTCATAAACATGGTGTAAATATAGCTCTTTTCTTCTAATACTTTATTGACGGCATAATTATTTTTAATAATCTCACGACCAGACTCTCCGAATATGCCTTGTAAGCTACTATTTTCAGCAAGATATTTTATCTTTTCTGCCATTGTCTGTATGTCTTCACGACCTACTGTCCAACCATTTACACCATTTTGAATTAACTCTTTATGGCCCCTGTTCTCACTAGCTATAACAGGCAATCCGCAAGCCATCGCTTCCATAATATTAACTGGTAACCCCTCACGTAGACTGGATGCAACAGAAATATCACAAATAGGTAAAATTTTTGCAATATCATTCCTATAACCAAGGAAATCTATCATTTCAAATACGCCCATTTTTTTAGCTAAATTTTTGCAATCATTTATCAAAGGACCATTCCCAGCCAATAGAAGCCTCGCATTGGGAACATGATCTTTTATTAAGGCCAATGAACGAATCAAAAACTGCTGATTTTTATTTTTATTAAACTCAGCCGCATAAAACATTAAAAAATCATCCGGTTTATAACCCATCTCAATCCTTAGACAATTCTTTTGAGCCTCACTAACTGGTTTAAAATATTCTGTGTCCACTCCCACCCCATGAATTTGTTCAATTTTAGGTACTTTAAACTTTCGCTGAACAGCCAAGTTATAATCTTCTTGGTTAATTGTAATGAGGCAATCTGTATAATTTGCTAGCATTTTTTCAATTGGATAATATAACAGCCAATTTGCAAGCGGGGCACCTTTACAAAAATGAAATCCATGCGCAGTATATAAAACTTTTGTTCCATGCTTTCTAGACTTTCTTGCTGCCAAACGTGCAACGGCTCCCCCCATCGGGGTATGGCAATGAATAATTTTATATTGATTTTCATCAATAATATCTTTCAGCTCTTTATAAGCCTTAATATTCTTAAATTGCAAAGGTGACCTTTGAATAGAAATGTCATACTTCTTATCCACATATGGAAGTTCCATGTTGCCAGCAGCAGCAACATGGACTTCCCAGCCTTGTTCTTTAAACCATTTCATATACGGCAAATGAAATGCTTTAAAGTGAAAGTCTACCGTCGCACAAAATAATACTTTATTTTCCATATATATATCACCCTACAATTGTTATATTGTAACTAACCACCTGTGCATACTTCATTCTCATTTCTCTACATAGTAAAACATAAGTCTAAGCATATATATGCAGATCAAAATCCATATTTACATCATATTTTGTGGAGTTATATGACTATTTGCCAATGTCAATACACGTTTTCTTAATTCCGTCTTCTCGAGATTCTTATAAGTTTGGAGAACTGCTTCAATTTCGTTTATACAAAGGTTCGATGTTTTACCTATATAAATTTTAGGATGAATTTGTTGTTCATGTATTTCTTCTTTTTTCAATAGTTCTTCAAAGAGCTTCTCTCCAGGTCTTATTCCAGTGAACTCTATTTGTATTTCTTCTAGCGAATTTCCTGATAATGTAATTAAATTCTTCGCAAGATCTACTATTTTCACAGGATCTCCCATATCTAACACAAATATTTCTCCACCTTTAGCTAATGCACCAGCCTGTATTACAAGCTTGGACGCCTCTGGAATTGTCATAAAGTAACGAATCATATCTGGATGTGTAACCGTAACTGGACCACCTTGCTTAATTTGTTTTTTAAACAACGGTATAACACTACCGCGGCTTCCTAATACATTACCAAATCTTACAGCCACAAACTTTGTATTACTTGTTTTGTCCAAGTTTTGAATTACCATTTCAGCAAGCCTTTTTGTTGCTCCCATTACACTTGTCGGATTCACAGCTTTATCTGTAGAAATCATTACAAACGTCTCGACTCCATTCCAGCTTGCCGCTTTTGCCACGTTTGTTGTCCCAATTAAATTGTTTTTGATAGCTTCTTCGGGGTTACGTTCCATCAATGGTACATGCTTATGTGCAGCGGCATGATAAACAACTTGAGGCTGATATTGACTCATTACTGACATCATTTTCAGATCATCCTGTACATCAGCAATTTCTGTGGTAACGACAATATCTGTGTCACCGTATAGCTCTTTCAATTCCATTTCGATAGAATAAATACTATTTTCACCATGACCTAATAAAATCAATTGTTTTGGGTTGAATTTTGCAATTTGACGACAAATTTCAGATCCAATTGAACCACCAGCACCAGTTACTAAAATAATTTTATTAGTAATAAATTCTGAAATACTTTCAATATCCAATTCAACAGGATCACGTCCTAATAAATCGTCTACTTGGACATCACGAAATTCATTCACTGAAACTTTTCCAGTCACTAAATCCTCTAGCATTGGAAGAATTTGTGTTTTTATTTTTGTCTTGGAACATTCTTGAAAAATCATATTTAATGCTTTCTTGCTAAGTGAAGGAATTGCTATTATGATGCTATCGATATCTAATTGCTGAACAGCAAATTCAATACGGTCAATTCCTCCAATTACCGGTATTCCAAGAATATCCAACCCTTGTTTCTTTATATTATCATCTATAAATGCCACAGGCAGTAATTCAGTATCATTACTATTCAAAAGTTGTCTTACAACCATTGTACCTGCAGAACCCGCACCAATAATTAGTGTTCTTTTTTTGTCCTCCCCTTTTTGAATATAAGCATCTCTGAACATCCGCCATAGAAAACGTGATCCTCCAATCAGTAAAATATGAATCATCCACGTTACAACAAGAAGACGGAAATAAATATCTTGAACCAATATTTGTTGTACTACTGCTGTTGTGATAACAGAAAGTGTGATTGCTTTTAAAATAATTAGCAATTCTCCTACACTTGCATACTCCCATGCTTTTTTATAAAGCTTATAAATAAAAGAAAAAATATGATGGCTAAATAGCAGCGTCATTGCACTCACTACGATGGGAAATGTTATGACATTGAAATCAGCACTTACTAAGAAGCGACTAAAGAAAACCGTAGTTAATACGATTAAGGAATCAATTAAAATTAATAAGGATAATCTCTGGCGATACGTCATAATAGGCCCCCCTCTCTAAATTTTTTATATATAATAAAAGGAAATCCTCATAATTGTTATCTTAGAATTAAAAGATTTATATATTGAATATGTCTAGCTAAACATATAGACAAGGAAAATAATCAATAACCAACTAATACAAAGTTCCTATCTACAAAATCCTTTAGAAAGACTTTCTAGACAAGAACTTCAAATAAGTTTGGGCATCCAACCCTCCCTCACACCACACTCTTGACGACTAACGTCTAAGGTTCTTCAACCCACAGTATGATCGAGTGTCTCCATTGATAGTGGTAAGGAGACATCACCGTACCCTATAATTTTTTATAGGTAGTCTTTCATTCTCTACTATAAAATATATGAAAAGCTTCTCATCCTTACGTCACCCATTAGGAAAGCGCTGTATTATTATTTTATGTATAATCAATTCTAATAAATCTCTTATACTTTTTTATTTAGAATAGCCCCTACAAGCTTTCCTTTTGTTAAATCTAAGGCCCTATTCGCTTCAACAACTGCTTCACTAGCAGTTTGATAGCAACTTAACACCAATAATACCCCATCACATTGACTAGCTAGTATATTTGTATCTATAACCTCAAGAAGGGGCGGAGAATCAAATAAAATAATGTCATACTGCTCTATTGCTTTGCTAATTAAATTTTGCATAGATGGTAAACTAAGCATCTCAGCTGGATTATTAATTTCGGGACCACTTGTCAATATATGTACATTTTTGATTTCTGTCTGCATTACCACTTTTTCTAATGCTGCTTTTCCCTCCAAAACATTTGTTAATCCAGATTTATTTTCCATTCCAAAAATCGCATGTAGTTCCGGAGTTCGCAAATCCGCATCAACAACTAAGACTTTTTCATCTCGCTGAGCCATAGAAACCGCCAAATTTGCCACAGTGGTGGTTTTACCTTCTCCATATCCAGGAGAAGTAATAATTATAGTTCTTGTTTTGTCCGTGCCAATTGCAAATTGAAGGTTAGTACGAATTGTTCGATATTCCTCAGCCATCTTCGATTTCGGAGCGATATGAGCAATTAAATGACTATTATCAAGGATACGGCTTTGCTTTTTATTATGAATCAAATGTTTTCCCCTCCACTATTACACTTTCTCTCTTACTTGTTTTATCTACTATATTATTTTTCTTCATTTGAGAAACACTTCCTAAAACGGGAACCGGTAATAATTTTTCAATGTTACGTTCCGATTTAATTGTTTCATCAAGAGAATCCAATACAAAGACTACTCCGATACTCAGTATAAGACCGGCAGCCAAGGCCATCTCAATCGCTTTTGCATGATTCAAGTTTATCGGTAAAGGATGCTCTTGTACTTTTGCTTCTGTTAAGATGCGGACATTCGAAAAATTTAGGATAGCATTGGCTTCTTCTTTATAAACATTTGCTGTAGCATTGGCAATTTTGACTGCCTGGGCTGGATTAGTATCCACAGCCGTAATAACAAAAACCTGTGACTCTTCAATCTTTCCAACACTAACCTGTCCATTCAATGCATCTGCTGATTTTTGCGAATTTAATTGCTGGGCCACTTTCTCTAAAACAATAGGTTCCTTTATCATCACTTTAAGTGTAGCTATAGCATCAGCATTAGCTGGAATGAGGATTCTTGCAGAAGACGCATATAAAGGCGTTTTCATGAAAATGCTATATATACCACCAATACATGCCGCTAATATCGTAATCACTGCAATAATCCAAAATTTTCTTTTTATAACATTAAATAAATTTTTTAAGTTTATTTCCTTTTCCATGTTTCCCCTCCATTACTGTCTATTTAACTAATAAAAAAGCTAATCGCTGGTAAATCAAATCGTATAACCTAAGTTAATTTTGATTATATCGAACATAATTTACTAAATCATAAGTAGAATGAATTTTCTGAGTATACATTTCATTCGGAAAATTCACTCCTTGTTTCTTTAATCTTAATATACTCATTTAATATTCATTTTAGTTCTTGATAATGAACCCGTCAATATAAATTTATACATCAAATCCAACAATTACCTGAGTATATTTAATTCAATTATCCTTATATAAATTCAAAAATAACTTCATAAATAATTATTTCAAATGAATTATTTTATTCATATATTGATATATTATAAAAACTATTTAAAACTGAATTAAACAATATCCTACAAGTTTGACGACTGAAAAAAAGAAGTATTATTAAAAAGCTAATTCCAAAAACAGATTCACCTTAACTGTTTACCCAACATATTGATTCTGATCCATAAAAATTTTAGCATCCTTTTCTACAAAAAAAGACTTCATTTCTAATGAAGTCTTTTTTGTATCGTTAAAGCTTAGTTACAAACCATTGCGCTTTCCACTAACTTTTTCATATAATCTAATAGCTCCTTTTTTAACTCTTCGTGTTGCAGTGCCATTTCAATTGTTGTTTGAATAAACCCTAGTTTTTCTCCGACATCATAGCGTTTTCCTTCGAAATCATATGCAAATACACGTTGAATTTCATTTAAACGCTGAATCGCATCTGTTAACTGAATTTCTCCGCCTGCCCCTGTTTGTTGATCTTCTAAGAACATAAAGATTTCTGGAGTTAACACGTAACGCCCCATAATCGCTAAGTTAGATGGTGCTGTTCCTTTAGCAGGTTTTTCAACAAATTTACTCACTTGATAACTGCGATCCTTTTGCTCTATCGGATCAATAATACCATAGCGATGCGTTTCATTCTCTGGAACAGTTTGAACACCAATTACTGATGATTGTGTATTCTCATATTGATTCATTAATTGGCGTAAGCACGGCGTATCCGCTTGAACAATATCATCACCAAGTAGTACCGCAAATGGCTCATTTCCAATAAATTTACGAGCACACCAAACAGCATGTCCTAAACCTTTAGGCTCTTTTTGGCGAATATAATGAATATTGATCTTTGAAGATTCTTGTACTTTTTCAAGAGTTTCATACTTTCCTTTTGATAGTAAGTTTTGTTCTAATTCAAAGGAATGATCGAAATGATCTTCAATTGCACGTTTTCCTTTTCCTGTTACGATAATAATATCTTCAATTCCAGACGCAATTGCCTCTTCCACGATATATTGAATTGTTGGTTTATCAACAATTGGTAACATTTCTTTTGGCATTGCTTTTGTTGCTGGTAGGAAGCGAGTCCCTAATCCAGCTGCTGGAATAATAGCTTTTCTTACTTTTTTCAATGATATTCCTCCTAGTAATCTAAAACATATTTATATAAACTATAAAATTTAACCACTATAAAAAGAATTAAATAATTTAATTACACTACTATGTAAAAATAAATTATCTATCCTCTGTTTTAATTTTATGATTTTTGCCTACTCATATTTCCCACATTATTATTCTATAACTAAAGATATTACTAATACAAAATCAATGAAATATTATATCGATATCTCTGACAATACCTTCTTATTCTATTTTAACTTTTTTTGTACTTGTTCTTCTAAAATATTTTCCCACTTATCACCAACAACATTAAAAGTATATCTTTCAACATTCTTTTTAGCCTTGCGACCATATTCTTTTCTTAATTCTTCAAATTCCATTAAGGTCATTAATGAATTAGCAAGTTCATCAATATTTCCTTCTTCTACAAGCAATCCATCTTCTTTATTTTTAATTATTTCGACAGGCCCTGTACAAGCAAAACTTACACAAGGAACTCCTACTGACATGGCCTCAATTATAACCATTCCAAAAGGTTCGTATCTGGAGCTTAAAACATAAATTGATGAATTAAGCATCTCACCAATAATATCATTCGTTTTTGGCATTAAGAAAATATTATTATAGGCTTTATAATCAAAAATCTGTTGTCGAAGAAGTTGTTCATCTTCTCCCGAACCAAATATTTTCAGCTTCCAATCCGGATATTTCTCTATAACTTTAGAAAACGCAGGGACTAAAAGGTCAAAACCTTTCTGAGGTACATATCTACCCGCAGCAATCACTACTTTTTTATCTAGTGCAGCTATTTCTTTAGGAACCGCTGTAGCATTTTCTACTTTATATAACGTTACCCCAGTTCCCTTTAATAGTGATTGATAGTCGCTAATTTCTGAATCTGTTAAACATGTTAAAGCATCTAATTTCCCATAATATTTTTCAATTTTATTTTGTAAACACTTTTCATGACCACCGAAATACTTATGTTCTTGACCAATTTTAATTACATTATTACTTACAAATCTAGTTGCTAAGATATTAAATGATGGTATTGTTGTAATTAAGATACCCTCATTAATTTTCCTTAGAGCCGCAATAATCTTAAAATCGACAAAGAGATTAAACATATGATATAAATCTTCGCTTTTATCTATGAAATAACTAGGCATTTTCAATAAGATCTTTTTTATTACTTTCTGGTAAAGAGGTGTGTTTCTCCCAAATAATTTTCCTCTTCTAGCATCAAAGATAGGATTAAGCTTTACTTTTTTATTAATATCGAACATCGGTTTTGCACTCGTTCTTCTAACACTGACAATCTCCACATCATAATTTTGAGAGGCAAAATAGTTAGCAGTATTCACAACTGTTCTTACAGTTCCCCCCATTCCATAAATATTATATACAAGAAAGGTAATTTTCATCCTTATATACCTCACTATTTCTTTATTTTTCATTTGATATTTTCTTGATTTCTTTATAAATTCGTTCAAAGTTCTTTTTATCATGACGCGCATAATATTTTTTAGACTTAATGAGGTACTTAGGTTTATATTTAAAATCTTTTTGAACATACTCATTAATATATTTTATTACTTCATCTTTTGTATATGCTATATCTCCAACTAACTCCCTGCTCAAATCTACATAAGATCCCCTATGTTTCAAATAATCATTGACATCAAAATGATAGAAAATCGATGGTTTTTTCAAGTAATTAAAATCAAACACAACACTTGAATAATCTGTAATCATTAAGGAACTACTTTGCATCAATTCTTTTACGCTTTCTTCGCCTAATTTAACAATTTGTATTCTCTTATTTAAAGATGAAAATTCATCTTTATATTTTTTTTGTATTTCGATATGTGGAAAGAATTTTAATACTAAATCATTTTCCTCTAATAGATTATGCAACCTCTCATCTTTTAATAATTGACTATAATGCACATAAAAATCTGATGCTAAAAATTCTTTTTTTGAATCAATAATCCAATCTCTCCATGTAGGCATAAGAAGAATCTCTCGAGTTTTTCGACTTTTACTTTTATCTACTAAAGAATCAAATCTAGCTAATCCGGTAACCATCACTTGATCCTTTTTAAAATTCATTTCATTTATCATAATATTTTGTTCATGTGTAGAGGAAACAACGAATTTTTTAATCATTCCATTATAAGACTTTCTATTAAACTGCAATTTTTTCATTGCAATAATACCATGTTGTAGATAAATTACTTTCTTTAGATTACTTCCCATCTTAGGATGGACAATGCTTGGAATAACATCCCTAATGCCATGACTTACGATAAGATATTCACTTAAATGATATAGAACAAGGTGTTTAAAACTATCATACCGCAGAACCTTTTCTTTATACGGTTCTAGGTTGGCCATATTTTTGTTATTGGTTGTACTCACATAATAGTAATTTTCTGAGGTTTTATTCTTAACACAAGACTCAAAAAAAGCAAATCCATTATCTTGCGCAACTTCCCCAAAATTTTCCCCAATAAGCCATACTGGTTTCTTTCGAAATTTACTCCATACTTTAGCAACTCCTCTGGCCATTAAGAATTTTATTTTTTCTTTTTTTCTTTCATGTGCCTTTAAGCTCCTTATTTCAAGTGACATTATCTTATCCTTTTTATTAAAGAACGTAGAACAATATAAGCCACTTTCCATTTTTATCGCATTTTCTTTAAAAGTGGAGTTTTTATTGATAATATTTATATCCTCACAAAGTACCATTGTTTCCACATTATTATTATTAACATTCGCAGCAAAGTACACATCCCATTTCCCTGCATCATGAAGCTCATTTACTTTCATAAATGATGAATTAATATAAAATAGATACTCATTAAGATTATTTAATTTACCTTTCTGTGTTACAGTTTGACCAGTTTTCTTTTCCTTAAAAACTAACCTTGCATCTTGCAATTCAAGCTGTTTTTCTACCGTTGAATAAATTTTGAGTTTTATATTATCCTTATTTACATCCATTTCAGTACAATAGGATTGTAAAGAATTCTGTACAGACACTGATAATTCATTTTGATTTGTATAATAGGGCTGAATTTGTATCGGATGCCCATTAACATTCCGGTTTAATGAAGGATAAATAATTGCCTTTGCTTTATTCTTTATATCATCTAAATTAGATATGAATTTAAACACAATATTATTTCCATTACCCTCAATATAAATCATAAACTGTAAGTTTACTTCACCAATTGTTTCAATATCAAATGAATCCCAATCATATGAGCTATTAAAATAATAGCCTCCGTCTCCTTCTGAAAATTCATTTATACAATTGATTTTTAAATCCATAGATTCCTCATGAAGATACACATCTTTTAAAATATAGTTAACATCCGGAATGCTTACAAAGCCTTTTAAGATTAGCTTACTCGCTTCATAATCAACTCTAATAACATCACAGTATACTCCTTCATCTCTAACCAATACTGCTAAATTATTATCTAAAGTAACATATGGTCGAATTCTTTTTATAGTACCGGATTGGGAATAAATTGTTTTAGGTATAACTACAAAGTCCATTTTAGCTTCTAGGATAGAATCTAGATTTAATGGAACTCTATCTTTAACCCCGCTCACTTTAAAACTTAAGAACACATCCCAAATTCCCTTTTCTTCAAAGGAATCACCTTCTTCAAACGCTATTGTCTTTGTAAAAGAATGGTTTATTATCCTAATAGGATGTGATTGGTGTCTTTTCGTATCTCGATGGATAAACAATAACTCTACTATCTGATTTTCCGCATCCACCATACAATTAAATTGCACGAATCCTTCGATAGTGAGCTTGTTCTGTCCTAAATTTACAGTTTTAATTTTAGTAGAAACCATTCTCTCTTCATTTTTTTCAATTTTAAGAATTAATTCCTGTTTATTATTACGAGAAAACACGTGATAATACAATTGATCATTATAACGAAAATAATGTCCAACTACTTTTTTTTCTTGTTTATTTTCAACCTTTATTAATACAGACTTGCCATTAAGCTCCCCTTCGCAATACAATTCCCAGTTACCTTCATATAAAGGATTTCCCTTTAAATTCAGCGTTACTTGATATTCACTTGTACTGTCATTCACTTTTAAATCTGTTAAGTTTTTCACTTCTTTTGTAAGGCCATTTTTCAAAAAGAACTCTTTTAAATAAACCTCTCTACGCTTAGACTTCGGGGAGAAATCCCCCAGTATTACAAAATCTTTTTCTTCATTTTCAAAAATTTTATTTGCAGAGACAACAATACCTACAGAGTCTTTTCTACTAAATTCAACAAACTGTTCAACTGAATTAATCGCATTCACTTGAAAAATTGTGTTATCAGGACATATAAAGAATTCCTTCTCCAAATTGTTATATACATGAAGAACAACAATGTCTTTATCTAGTTGTAAATAAACTTTTAATTTTCCATTATTCATTATTTCGGAAAGTCCCGAAATTGGTAGAACACATATAATTCTATCTTTATAGATTTTCATACTAGATAGTGATAACTGTTTTTTAGAATTTCCTTTATGAATAAATAATCCCTTTAATCTCTCATAAATATCTTGCATATTTCCATCTGTTTGTATAGAGATTTCAAGTTCGATGCTTTTATTTTGCGTAATTTTCATTTCTTCCAATAACACTTTTACTTTCAATTCAATCTCACCTTTCATCTGTTAACAGTTAAATCCACTATCCGACTACTTTGTGTCCATTCCTCGATTTACAATTTATGTTTTATAACTTATATAAAAAATCATCCTAACTACTATCATTAGTAAGAGTGATATTAATATATTTAAATAAATAGATAACAGTATACTTATTTATTTAATTAACAATATAACGAAACAATTCTAACTAAAAAAGGGCGGATTTAGTTTTTCAGTTGCTCTCTCTTTGCAAGGATCTCCAGGACAATTCTCTTTGAATTATTTTGATCGATATATGAGAATAAATGATTTCTAAGCAATTTATACCTTTCTTTCTCCTTAAATCCATTATGCATATAGAAAGTTAAGAGTTGAACTAGTTCATCCACATGCACACATCTATCTCCAAATAATTCATGTTCTACGTTTAAATAACCATTCATTATATGATCGAACTGAAAGAAAATAATTGGTTTTTTTAAATAATACATATCCCAAGAGACACTAGAATAATCTGTTATAAGCAGTGAAGATTCCATTATCAACTCATTAATTTTTATATCTTTGTATTTTACAAATTGTACATTTGAAGTATTACACTCAAAATAACGAATAGAACTATGAATTCTTGGATGCATACAAAATTTTAAAATAACGTTATGTTTCTCTAGTTGTTCAACAAGGATTGTATCATTTAGCAGCCTTTCATATTGCCTATAAAATTGACTATCTAAAAACCCTTCCTCTGATACCTCATCTAGCCACTCTCGCCATGTCGGTAGCAATAGAATTTGTTTTTGCTCCCCACTCTTATCTTGCAAATAATCCCACCTTGCTAATCCACTCACAATGATTTCATCTTCTGTATAATTAAAAAATTGTTTTACAATTTCTTTTTCATATTCCGAAGATACACAAAATAAATTCGTTTCATTCGGACTACCTTTTTTAAAAATTGAATCCACCTTTTTCAAACCTAGCACACCGTGTTGTAGAAAAACGTGCTTTTTAGTATGAATAACTTTCTTTAACGTTCCCCTGTTTTCTTTCCATATATAACAATGTGCCTTTGACTCAGAAGATATCATAAGTGTACTAGCAAGGAGATAAATCATATACTTGATGCTCATAAAGTCGATAACTTTATCCTCATATTGATCAAGCATCTTATAGTCATTAGACTTTTTGTTAATCACATAATATAGATTGGGAATTTGCTTATGATCATAGCAATACTTAAAGAAATAATAAGAATTATCTTGTGCGGTATGGCTAAATTTCTCATATACTAATACAATGCCTTTTCGATCCCAATGCCATTTAAATGTATAATATATGATTAATGCCAGCTTTTCTTTCAAAGCATATTTTAACTGATCATAGGTTCCCTTCCTTCGATAATGTAAGCTGAGTCCACCTTTAACAGTCACATATGGATATACTACATATCCATCTTCACCATGGTCACGCTGTAATCGATTGTTTAGCTTTCTATTAACAATATAGCTGGGATGTTTAATTCGATAACTTTTAAGTTCATCGGATTTCAAATGTACATAAAAATCCCAAAAAAACGGGCCTAGCTCAAGTTGACCCAGCTCTATTTCAAAGATAACCTTTTTTTCAAATTCATTTACGCTACTTTCCTGATACGGGAGTTGATAAACTTTATCTCCGTTCCTTTTTTTTAAAGTTATAGCCTCGACCGTACATCTATCTCTACATTTTACTCTAATAGCAAACTGCCATTTTCCTTTTTTCTTCTTAAATGACGTTATTCGTATTTTAGAAATTAACTTTCCGGAGGATTTGACCATTCGCTTCACTCTTTCTTTAGCACTTCAACGAATTGAATTCATATAATCAAATATATGAATTTCAAGAAATTTGTATGTTATAACTCAACTATGAGCGATATACGAAGGTTTTAATCCCACCGTAATCATGTAAACACTTCATCAATTTAATTAGCATGTGAAAATATGGATATTTGATCAACAGTTTTACCATCTGCGGATGAAAATTTAAAATCATATTTATCAGAGCGGTATATAAATGATGCTCCGTCTTCACTTACTAACTGCGCTTGACCTAACTTCTCTAACATCGCCACCTTAGGGATAGACATATTCTGTATTGTAACCTGTTTTACAGTGAACTGATGGTTATATAGAACATTGATATTTTCATAACTATTTAATGTACCCTCTAATAGTTCTTCGGTGTTTTTTGGCTTCCCTATCACACCTTGTACATCTTGTTGATTTTTTCCTAATAAGGATATACCACTTTCAAAGTTTTGATTTGAGCCCGATAGCCCCTTTAACTTGTTGGAGATAACCTCATACTGTAAAGCTGAGCTAAAAGGAATCGTACTTGACACACCCTCACTAATCCATCCTTCTGTTCCATCTTCATATACAATTTCCAACCAGTTTATATCGTTTTTTTCATCTTTTTGCTGTGTCTTTACCACAAACGGTGTACCAAATTCCATCATAGCTACTTGTTTACCATTTAGATTTGGCATACTTCTGATCTTTGCCTTTGCCATTTTCACATATCGAATATCTAAATCCGCCAATGGATTTTTTTTCTTTTCATTAGACACTTGTTTTTTTTTACTTTCAGCTTCCGCCTGGGGAGGCTGGACAAACAGATCCTTTTTCAAATAAGCAGTACTTCCAACTCCGATACATAAGACCAATCCTGCCAATGGAATCATATATTTTTTCTTCCGTTTCCTTGGATTTAATCCAGTATGTGCAATATCTAAAGCCTTAGCGTCCTCCTGCTTCATTTCCTGACCGGCTTGTTTTCTCTGTGCTTCTTCTTTAAATTTTTGTTGCTCCTCTTTACTCATAGCACGGTATTCTTTTAAAAACTGTTCGTATTTAGGCATTACGTCTTGCATAAGCCCATAATCCTTAATTTCACCATATTCAATCCATAACGCTTTTGTACAAAATTGCTTTATTTGTCCTAATGAATGGCTCACAAAAAAGATCGTTTTCCCTTGTTCTTTAAATTCATTCATTCGTTTTAAACACTTATCTGTAAATGTTTGGTCACCTACAGACAAGGCTTCATCAATAACTAAAACATCTGGATTAATATTCACAGAAATTGCAAAACCAAGGCGAGATTTCATACCGCTAGAATATTTTTTTACAGGCATATCAATAAACTTACCAATATCGGCAAACTCGATAATTTCTGGTGTTAATGTTTGAATCTCATCCTTACTTAGCCCCATCATCAAACATTTCAATTCAATATTTTCTCGGCCTGTTAATTGGTTATTAAGTCCGACAGCTATAGCAATAAGTGATATTTTACCCTTTATATCAATAGTTCCTGCCGTAGGTGGTGTAATGCCAGCAATTAAATTAGACATTGTTGATTTACCAGATCCATTTACGCCAATAATACCAATTACATCACCTTTTTGGGCTTCAAAACTTAAATTTCTTAACGCGTAAAAATCTTCACCAAACCCGCCCGGATATATAATATCCTTTAACTTATCAGAACTTTTACTATGCATTTTATATTTTTTTGTTACATTATGAAACTTCACTGAATAGTTCATTTTTTACAATCCTCATTATAGATAGTCTACAAAATGTTTTCTAAATTTCACATGTACTGCTGTACCAATCAATAGCATAAAGAACACAATTCCCCAGAAATACAGTGTATACATTATATCTTCATAAAACCACCCCGTTCCTAAAAAAGCATTTCGATAGCCTTGGACTATGTAGCATAATGGATTCAGCTGCATAATCTTTTGTAAAACAAGCGGTAACTTCTCAGGGGTCCATAAAATGGGAGTTAAATAGAGTAGCATCCGCATTAAAGATTGCACTATCATTTGTACATCACGTACGATCGTAGATAAAGTAGAAGTAATTAAAGAAAACGCAAAAACAAGCATAACTGTGGCAAACATATAATAGGTCAATTGAATATAATAGATTGAAATCCCTTGACCCGATACTAAAAATATAAAGGTAACAATGCCTATTAATACTAGATGTTGATAAAAGTTAGACATAATTACATAACTAGGAATAACACTCATTGGAAAACTCATCCTTGAGATCATATTTAACCTTGTATAAATAGATTTAGAAGCTTGCATAGTTGCAGGATTAATAAAGAACCATACCGATATGCCAGAAATCAACCAATATATAAATGGAACACCATTTACCCCTGAACCACCTCTTATTGCAGTTCCAAAAACAAACCAATAAATGCCCATTTGGATTAGAGGGTTTAACATTTCCCAAACGATGCCTAGATAGTTATCTTTATTTGTACTTTTAACTTGATAAATAGATAGGCGTTTAATTAAATAGAGACTATTTATCTGTTCTTTTAATACCATAATCATTGCATTCATTTTATTGTGCCTCTCCAAAAAACACTTTCTCTACTACACGTTTAGATGCAAGACCATCTTCCAAATAACAGTAGTTGTTATAGAAAGTATCATATTTTTTTTCAAATTCGCCCAATCCATCCCTTGTGAACTTCATAATCTCTTCCAATACACCTTCAGTTGTTGAAACAACTGGTCCAGGAGCTTCCTTTTCTAAATCAAAATAAAAGCCTCTTAGCTTATCACGATATAAATCAATATCATACGTATAAAAAATAATAGGTCTTTTCAAATTTGCATAATCAAAAAAGACAGAAGAATAATCTGTAATTAGCACATCTGATAATACGTACAATTCATTAATATCGACATGATGGGAAAAGTCATAAACAAACCCTTTATACGGAGCTAAATCAAACTGTTCTGCTACTAAATAATGCATCCTTAACACAATGATATAATCAGAACTTAACTTTTGCTGTAAAAGGTTTAAATCCAGTTGTAAGTCTAATTTATAACGCCCTTGGCTATAAAATTGATCATCTCTCCACGTTGGAGCATATAAAATGATTTTTTTATCTACAGGTAAACCGTTTTTTTTCTTCAGCTCTTCAATCTTCTTACAATTATTGTTTACATATAAAAAGTCATTTCTAGGATATCCAACTTCAACTACATCTTTTTTAAATTGAAATGCGCTTCGGAAAATCTTTGTTGAATACGCATTCGGTGACAATAAATAATCCCAATTTTGCGCTTCTCTCTTAAAGTTTTCCTTATATTTTTCTGTAGTTGTGCCTGGCATATGAACTTCTTTCATATCCATAGCTAATTTTTTTAGTGGTGTACCGTGCCAAGTTTGTACATAAGTAGTATGCTTAGGCTTTGGAAGCCACAATGGCATCCGACTATTTGTAACCCAATATTGCGCACGTGCCATTAAAATAAACCAACGGATTGAAAAGCGCTTAACATATGGAATATTCGCCTCTTTAAACTGTTCTATATAGTTTTTATTCACACTCCACACCATTTGGAATCCTAAATGTTGCTGTTCCATATACTCGTATATCGCACGTGAATTACAACTATACTGTTTGCCAGAAAAACTTTCAAACACAACTAATTTCTTTTGAGCAGGTAAGTGACTGCATAGTACAAATATCGTTTTACAAGCAACCTTTACTATTCGATGATTTTTTATTTTTTTGATTACACTCATATTATTCATGCACCTTCTAACTACAATTAGCCATTTTATAAATTATCACGATAACCATTTACATTCTTACATTCAATGCCCCTGATTCAAAGACAGTAAGAAAAATTAAACACCCACGAAAAAAAGCTAAGTATTTTCCTTGGATCTCACTTAGCCCCTTTACCTTACAACCTAACTTAAAGCTCAACCTCTTTTTGATCAAATAAGCAATTGACCAACTTCTTACTTGAATTCCCATCCGAATATTGATTCCAACGTGCATTGAATTGCTTCAACTTATTACTATCAAACGAATAGTTTCGCACTGTCTCAATAATTTCAGCTGAGTTATACACAACAGGTCCAGGGACATCAGCAATAAAGTCTCCAATGATTCCTCTTTTCTTCACATATTTCTTTAGATCATATGCAAAAAATATCATTGGTTTATTTAACAAACAAAATTCAAAAGGGACAGAAGAATAATCTGTTATTAAAATATCTGTTACTAAAAACAAATCATTTATATTCGGGTATAGAGAATAGTCGTATAAGAAATCTTTATACGATTCCTTATATTCCAGATTATTTCTAATAGCTGGATGTAGTTTGATCACAAGAATATATTCATCTTTTAAAGCCTCATACATTGCATCAATATTTAAATGTAAATCAAAATCTTCCAGTTCTTTATCTCTAAAAGTTGGAGCATATAAAATGACCTTTTTCCTTTGTAGATCAGGAAGACCACATAGGAGACTATTAACAATATGCTTTTGATGATTTTTATTAAAAAAAACATCTGTACGAGGGATGCCCGTTTTTAATATATTTTCCTCTTCTATTCCAAAGGCATCCATATAGATATTTGCCAAAGCATCAGAGCCTACTACAACTTTATGAAAATTGTTGTAAACCTTTAAAAACCTTTTTTGTGCGTATTTACTTCGCCTTTTAAAAGAAGGGGCCAATAATCCGAATTTTTTAATGGCACCCGCCGCATGCCAAATTTGGATACATTGTACCCCGCTTTTAAACCGGATCGTTGACAACGATCCAAAATAATTATCGATAATAACATGTTGAGATGTCGCTAAATGATACGCTGCTTGTATAGTTTGTACTATACTTTTTGTTTCAAATGCGAATGATTTTACATCCGGATAACTTTTCACTTCATACTTACAAGTTGATTTATACAAAAAAACAACTTCACAATTTACATGTTGTTTCTGCATTTCTTCATAAATAAAGATAAGATTTTCCCCATAAGACATAATAAAGGTTACCTTATTTTTAAGAGGAAATACTTTTGCTATGTTGAATAGGATTTTGAACACAATTAGATATACTGTTACAATCAGTTCTCGAAACATAATACACTATCTAGCAACTAACACTAGCTCCTGTTTAATTTTAGTAGTAGAAATCCCAATTGTTCTTGGTAAATAAACAACCTCACAGTATTCTTTCAAAAAATCAAATTCTCCTCCCCAATCATCACCCATAACAAAAATATCTACGTCATGATTAACAACATCTTTTACTTTCTGCTCCCAACTATGCTCAGGAATCACCTCATCCACATAACGAACCGCTTCTAGAATCATTTTACGATTCTCATAGCTATGATAAGATTTTTTATTTTTTAATTTGTTAAATTCATCTGAAGAAACAGCAACAATTAAATAATCCCCTAAATCTTTCGCTCTCTTCAATAAGTTAATGTGTCCCCAGTGCAATAAATCGAAAGTCCCATATGTAATAACCTTTTTCATAATCGCGCCCCCTGTGAAATGTTCTTTTTTTATAATTATTTACTTTAGAAATATATTAAAATTAGAGCTTCCCTTGCGCCTATGTACGATAAGAAGGACTCAAATTCCCCTATGTAAATCCAAAACAAATTTACATAGATTTTACATCAAGTTCACACGAAATTCACAAGGATGATTATAACATAATTTTCATTTACAAACTATGACAATAACCTAACAACTATTGTCACATCTCGTTTAAGAAAGCGCTTTCTTTTCTGGCATTACAAATCTCCTCTTACTTTCTTTTATTTACAAAAAAAGTGCGAAGGAACTATTTCCTTCGCACTTTTTACTACCCTTTATATAACTATTTCAACATACGACGTGGCAATTTATCAATGTTCTCTAACATAATACCGGTACCAACAGCAACACATTGCATTGGGTTTTCAGCAATTAATACTGGTAATTTTAACTCTTCTGCTAGAAGCATGTCGATACCGTGTAATAAAGCTCCACCGCCTGTTAGAATAACACCACGGTCAATAATGTCCGCAGATAGTTCTGGTGGTGTGCGCTCTAGTACGCCTTTTGCAGCTTGTACAATGATAGCCGCGTTTTCTTTTAGTGCTTCTGTAATTTCTTCAGAGCATACTGTAATTGTACGTGGTAAACCAGTTACCATGTCACGTCCGCGAATTTCAAGCTCTTCACTACGTGCACCTGGGAATACTGTACCAACTTCAATTTTAATATTTTCTGAAGTACGTTCTCCAATCAATAGCTTATACTTACGTTTAACGTAGTTTAAGATCTCCATATCAAACTTATCGCCAGCCATTTTGATAGAGGAAGAGGTAACAATATCACCCATAGAAAGTACGGCAATATCTGTTGTACCTCCACCAATATCAACAACCATGTTTCCGCTTGGCTGGAAGATTTCCATACCAGCACCAACTGCGGATACTTTTGGTTCTTCTTCTAAAAATACTGTTTTACCACCTGAACGTTCAGCAGCCTCACGAATTGCTTTTTGTTCTACAGATGTGATATTTGTTGGACAGCAAATTAAAATGCGAGGTTTTGAAAAGAAGCTCTTCACGTCCAATTTGTTAATGAAATACTTTAACATTGCTTCTGTAATTTCGAAATCTGCGATTACACCATCTTTAAGCGGACGAATTGCTACAATATTACCAGGTGTACGTCCCACCATACTTCTTGCTTCTTCACCTACTGCTAATACTTTTCCACTATTACGATCAATTGCCACAACAGATGGCTCATTTAATACAATACCCTTACCTTTAACATGAATTAATACGTTAGCCGTACCTAGGTCAATTCCGATATCTCGCGCAAACATTCCCGTCATTTCCTCCTCGATATTCAAAATCAGGTTACACCCGAATTCTTTTACACCTAATTTCTGATTTTATCACAAATTTAACAGAAACGTAATATTCGCAAAAAGAATTCTTCTGAAAAATATTACCGAATTTGCAAGGAATGTTTGCTATTTTAGATTTATTGGCGCACAGGGTTTTCAGTATCTTCTTTTCTATACTTCTGCTTTGTTGCTTCTCCCCCTCTTAAATGACGAATAGACTTATGATAATCAAGAATTTCTTTCACTTCATTTGCGAGCTCTGGATTAATTTCTGGCAAACGTTCTGTTAAATCTTTATGGACTGTACTCTTTGATACCCCAAACTCCTTTGCGATTACACGCACTGTCTTTCTTGTCTCCACGATATACTTGCCAATCTTGATAGTTCTCTCTTTGATGTAATCGTGCACACCACTCGCCTCCCTAAATTGGATGTGAGAAGTGTGAAATGAGACTCGCTGCATACGACTATGAAGTAAATGTGAGTGCTGTTTGTAAGCGTTAAACATTCTTGGATTTATAATGAAATGATTCACGATTTCTCACCTCAAACACTCTCTTTGCATTGGTTTATACCATTGTATTGCCCGCACTACTGATATATGCTACATGTTCACTATTTTTGCGGACTAAGTTAAGAAAAATTACGTTTTTTTGTGAGAAATACGTTAACAATGACAATTATGGCGAAAAAAAGTGACACCTCTTTATAAAAGGTGTCACTCTTCTCTTTCATACTCTTCTTCTAACAACTGATGGTGGGGAACTTCTTTCTTACCGGCAATATAATAATATAAAGCGAATAAAACAAACAATAAAATGATAGCAATCGACAGAACAGATAAAAATGACACAGTATCCCCTCCCTTTTGTAATATATATTCGAGAATCTCGTCATTTTTCCTTGTTATTGCAACTTTTTTCTCGAAATTGATTATTTTTATATAAAAATAAAAAAATCAGCTCTCCTAATGAGAACTGATTTTTTTACTTTATTATTCTTGTGAAGAAGAACCGTTAGATGATTCTGTAGAACCATTCGTTGATTTTTCTTCTTTTTGAGATTTCTCATCTTGTTTGCCATTCGTCTCTTTATCACTCGTCGAGCCGCTTGTTGATTTCTCTTCTTTTTGAGACTTATCTTCTGTTTTACTTTCTGGTTTCGTGCTTGTTGACTTTTCTTCTTTTTGAGATTTGTCATCAGTTTTTTTACCAGAAGCATTTGTCGCCTTTGCAGCACCCGCATCAGCTTTAATTTCTGCTACTGATTTATTTAAGTAACGCTCAGGGTTCACAGCCACATTGTCTTTACGTACTTCAAAGTGAACGTAAGAACCTACCTCTTTATTCATTGCATTTAGACCTGATTTTCCTAACACTTCACCTTGCGCGACTCTTGCACCTTTTTCTACTTTCACACTGCCTAAACTTTGATAATATGCCGCTACACCATTTCCACTATCTACTGTTACAACATAACCAAGAAGTGAATCTTTTTCAGCTTTCGTTACTGTACCACTTAAAGCAGCTGTAACATCAAATTCTTTTCCGTTTTTCGCAGCAATGTCGATTCCTTTATTCGGGGAATATGTGTTGTTATAAAAGACAAGTGCTTTTTCTTGTTCCGCCTCTGATGCTGCATCTTCATAGAATTTCTTCTGTACTACTACTTCTGCATTTGCTGCAACTGGCATTTTCACTACTTCTGAAGATTTTGTTACCGGTACTGCTGGATCTTCCGTTTGTGTATACGGTGTTGCTTGATCTTGGTTCGGAGCTTTCTTTGGATTAGCTCCCTGGAACCATAGCGCAACCATTAAGATTACCGCTGCACAAGCAATGTATAGTGCCGGAAACACCCATCTTTTTTGAAATAAATGTACTACTTTTCGCGACTTTTTACTATTTCTTCCTCGCATTCCATCATCACCTCAGCAATCATTTTGAACAATATTCACTCATCCTATACAACCTATAACTAATTACTTTTCGACAAAATATGTAAAAATATGTATAAGAATTGCAGGATTTCCGAGGAAATGATGAAAAAAGAAAAAACTGAGCGTTTGAGCTCAGTTTTTAGTCCATTTGTTTCTTTTTATATACGATCGAACATACAATAAGCGAAAGAATGAACCAAACTGTAATGTTCAACACATGACCACCCATACTACTAAAACTAGCTCCATCTACTAAACTGCTCATCGCTTTTGTAATATGAAATGTTGGAAGATATTCAATCATCGTCTTAATTGTTTTATTTTCGACAAATGGCTCAAATTGTACAGCTAAATACATCGTCATTAAAATAGGCATTCCGATTAATGATGTTTGCGGTACAGAAGATGCAAGTAATCCAATCATTGTTCCAATCGCGATAAATAAAATAATTCCACATAAGAATATCAATCCTACCAATGGAAGATTTATATTTAATTGATCTAAAATGAATAAATTCGCAATACAAATGACCATCGTCAGGCCCGCTGTTAATAAACTCTTTCCAAGAAGAACTTCAACAGAAGATGCTGGGGATAACATTAACACACGTAGTGTATGTTTTTCTTTTTCTTCTGCAATTACCATAGATTGAACAAAACCTGCGACAAACAGGAAGGACATTATAGTAGTAGTACCCAACACTTGCTTGCCCACTCCAAATTTGCTATATATAACCGAAAATATAAGTGGTAAAGATGCCATTAACAACACTTGTGAATTTGTCTTAAAATCTTGTACTTCTTTCCTAAAAATAGCTGATACACGTCTCATTGAAAATGTCATTATAATCCCCTCCCAGTAACTTCAATAAAGATATCGCCTAACGTTGGCTCGTGTGAGTGAATAGATAGTAATTCACCTTTTTTCATCCATTCTGAAATGCGTTTTGCCCCTAATTCATCTTTTTGTACCGTTTCTTTTTGTTTATCTGTTAACACAACTTGTATTTGATCTTTCGCGTATTTTAATCGCAAGTTTTCTGGTGTATCAAGCGCTACAATTTCTCCCCCGCAAAGGAAGGCGATGCGGTTACAAAGCGTCTCTGCTTCGTCCATGTTGTGCGTTGTTAAGAAAATCGTTGTTCCTTCTTTATTTAAGTCTTTTAAGATTTTATGAATGTTTTGTACGTTTACCGGATCAAGTGCGGATGTTGGTTCATCTAAGAAGAGGATATCTGGTTTGTGAAGGATTGCTCTCGCTAATGTGACGCGCTGCTTCATTCCTTTTGATAATTTTTTCACCTGTGTTTTTTTATCATCCAATAAGTTCACTTGTGCTAACACTTCATCAATTCGTTCTTTTTTGCAATCGTATAAGTCACAAAATAGTAGTAAGTTATCATAAATGCTAAGTCTTTCATATAAGCCGCTATTGTCTGTTAAAATACCGATTCGTTTGTAATCGATGCTGCTTGGTCCTGTAATGTCTTTACCTAATACTCTTACAGTTCCAACGCTATGAAGCAATTGAGAAGTTAATATTTTTACTGTTGTCGTTTTCCCAGATCCACTCGGTCCGAGGAATCCAAAGATTTCTCCTTGCTTCACCTCAATATTTACATTTCGAAGGGCCGTTTTTCCATCGAAACTTTTCATTACATCTTTCATTTCAATTGCAAATGTCATTTCGTCATCCCCTTTGTTTTTCTTTTTATAGATGAAAGTCGCTTTAGCGCTTTTCGTTTGTTTGTTTGTTTGTTTGTTTGTTTGTTTGTTTGTTTCGCTTTTCTTGACTCAATCATATGAAAAACAAAGGGGTTACGCAGTAAAATACCGGTAAAAGGAGTATTTTTACCGGTGAATGAATCGTATTTTGAGCCTATTGGAGCATTTTTATAGCCCAATTACACCTTTTAACTCATCCATTCGTCCTTTTGAAAGCGGGATTGAACTTTTTCTTTCGTCATCCAAAATTAAACTAAAGCTATTACGTGTCCACGTAATGACTTCTCGTACTCTTTGTAAATTAACGAGGTACGAGCGATGACATCTAAAGAATCCGAATCCTGTTAATCTCGTTTCTAGTTCACTTAATGTTAATGCGCATACGAAGTCACCTTCGCGCACATGAATATGTGTCACTCCATTTTGTGTTTCAATGAAATGGATCTCCATCGGATCCATTAAAATGATTTTATCGTTCACTTTCGCTGGTATTCTTTCCAGTTTCATTTGCGGAATCATTTGAACTACTTTTTCTTCATCTACTTCTTCAACTTCTTCTTGCTCTATTTCTATCTTTTTCACACCATCATTGTTTAATATGTATACATCTTCTGTCAACGAAAGGGCATCCGATAAAAAGGAGGACGTAATAAAGATTGCCTTTCCTTGCTCTTTCATTTTCATAATCGCTTTTCGAATAATGATCGTACTCTCTGTATCTACATTTTGCTCTGGCTCTTCTAAAATAACTAAATCCGGATTGTGAATCATAATCCGCCCAATATGAAGACGGCGTTTCTCTGAAAATGACAATTTTTCTATTTTAGCGTTTAACTTATCTAGGAGACCGACATATTGTACAACTTCTTCTATACTCATATGTGATTCATAAAGCCCTAATAAGAACTTGAAGTACTCCTTCACCTTTAAACGGTCATATGCTTCATCTTTCAAAAAACAAAAGCCGATGCGTGAATACATCTTCTTTCCAATCGATTCACCTTCAAATAGCACACTGCCCGAAGAAGCCTCTTCTTCTCCGATAATAATGCGATGCAACACTTTAGCTGTATGATTATTGCACTGCAAAACAACGCATTGCCCTTTTTCAACCTCCAGTTCAATTGCCGGCAACTGGTTCATCTTCCCTACCTGTTTCAACTCCAATAACACCATTCTGTCTCCCCCAAATGTTTTTCTCTAATTATATCAAACATTTAATGGAAGATTATGATATTTTATACAACGTCATTTAAAATACATCAACACCGAAGGCCATCCATATTAAAGGATAGCCTTTTCTTCTTTATTTTTGCTCCAACATATAAGTTTTCAACTGATCACGAAGTGCTCTTTTTAGGAATTTCATTTACGAATGAAATATCATCTGGCATCCAGAGTACCTTCCATTTATTTCTACAAATAATGACGAAAAGGGGTGCCCCATAAGCCGAACCTTCCGGCTAAGCGACATCCCTTTATATTTTCTCCTTGTTGAACAATACCATAGCAACTGAAATTATATTAACGATTTTTCGAATATATCTATCATAACTTACAATATATCAACGATTTTTTAAATATATCTATCGTTACTCAAAATATATCAACGATTCGACGAGGAATATCAATTTACCGACAAAGTTTGACAATAGTAGCAACCTATATAATAAAGGTGTATGTGCACCATCATCCCTATTTTTTCACCATTAACTTTCCTTCATAATCATTCATCATCTTTATCTCAATGCCTTTATAGTAATGAGCGACTATCTCTGTATATTTCTTACCTTCCCCTGCCATACCATTCGCACCGTACTGGCTCATACCGACGCCGTGACCGAATCCTTTCGTCGTAACGGTGATGTTATCCCCTTCTTGTTTCCACGTAAAGTCTGAGGAGCGTAAATCTAACTTTTCACGAACTTGTTTTCCTGTTAATGTTTTCCCTTGGAACTCTACATCCTTTACTCGTTTTCCTTCCGTAAGGTCTTTAATATTACCAACCTTTCCGTCCGCTAGTATTTTCACACCGAGACGTTTTTGAAAATCAGCTACTGTGAATTTTTGCTCACTCGTAAATTTTGGAGAGGCTTGATCCCACGGACTATCTACACTCTTTAAGTACGGATAATCATTCCCCCAATAATCAGCTGCATTTTCTGTTCGTCCGTTACTCGTTGAGAAGAAGGATGCTGAAATTGGTTTTCCATCATACGTTAAAACTTGTCCTGCGGTTTTCGAAACGGCTTCCTCAATTTTCTTTAAATTATTTTCGTAGTTTTTACCCCATTGTTTCTTCAATTCCTCTTTGCTTTTGTACACTTGATCTTTCACCGTATCTGTCACGTCCGCATTGTTTTTCTTACCACCGCTTAGCATACGCTGCACTACAAATGTTCTTGCTGCTAATGCCTGCGCCTTTAGCGCCTCTATTTCAAAGCTGGCATTCATCTCAGAAGCTACTACACCGGCCACATACTCCTCCATAGGTAATGTTTCTACCTTCTTCTGCTGATCACGGTATACAGCAACTTGAACCGCTGTATCCACTTTCCCTGGAGCTGGTATACTTTCTATCGCTGGAGGAGTTTTAGGAGCTGCTTCTTCCCCTACTTTTGCTTTCGCAAACGGAATAACAAGAGCAGCAGGTACAATGATAACGAGCGCTATTAAGAGCGCTACTGTAATGAAAAGCGGCTTTGAAAATTTCATCCTATTCCCCCAATATAAATTTAGATTCCTTTCATTCTTATGGAAATACGGAATTTTTTAGAACATACTTGGGGGTATCGGTATAAAGTGAAACTATAATCAGTGGGGGTTTTGTTCATCCCCCACTGATTATTAGCCCGCACCAATCGGGCGTTTACGGGAAGCAGGGCTTCCACCTAACTTCTTTGCTCCAGCCGAATTTTGAGGTGGGAGTTTTACTGACCGCAAATAGCGGGATAAAAACGAAAATTTTCTAAATATTTTTACTGAGACGTGCATAAGTATAGAATTTATTGACTATAACAGTAATAACCCAACAAAAAATAGCCCCTATGTCAAAAGACATAGAGACTATTTCAATTAAGCGTGAAGATCAGAAACTTCTTGTTCTTTCACTTCTTCTACTTTTTCGTTTACACGTTCAATAGTTGCACCTAATGCAGCTAATTTCTTATGGAAATCTACATAACCACGGTCAAGATGTTTTAACTCTGTTACACGAGTATAACCTTCTGATACTAAACCAGCTAAGATTAATGCTGCTGCAGCACGTAAATCAGTTGCGCCTACTTCAGCACCTTGCAAGCTACTTGGACCGTTCATAATTACAGAACGACCTTCGATTTTAATATCAGCATTCATACGACGGAATTCTTCAACGTGCATAAAGCGGTTTTCGAATACCGTTTCTGTAATCATACTTGTTCCATCAGCATGTAGTAATAATGCCATCATTTGTGATTGCATGTCTGTTGGGAAACCTGGATGAGGCATAGTTTTAATATCAACCGCTTTTAACTTATCTGGGCCGATAACACGTACACCTTCATTTTCCTCAATAATTTTAACACCCATTTCTTCCATTTTCGCTGTAATTGAGCGTAAATGTTCAGGCACAGCATTTTCAATTAAGATGTCTCCACCTGTAATTGCCGCTGCAACCATGAATGTTCCTGCTTCAATACGGTCAGGAATAATAGGGTGGTTTGCACCATATAATTTCTCAACGCCTTCAATACGAATCGTCCCAGTTCCAGCTCCGCGTACTTTCGCTCCCATCGCATTTAAGAAGTTAGCTAAGTCAACGATTTCTGGCTCTTTCGCTGCGTTTTCAAGGATTGTTGTCCCTTTTGCTAATGTAGCTGCAGACATAATGTTTTCTGTCGCGCCTACGCTTGGGAAGTCTAAATAAATTTTAGCTCCTTTTAGTTCTCCCTCTACGTGTGCCTCAACAAATCCGTTACCAACTTTTACTTTCGCTCCCATTGCTTCGAAGCCTTTTAAATGTTGGTCAATTGGACGTGAACCAATTGCACATCCACCAGGAAGTGCAATACGAGCACGACCGTTACGTGCTAATAATGGTCCCATTACTTGAACAGATGCACGCATCTTACGTACATACTCAAATGGTGCTTCAATGTTTAATTCTTTAGAAGAATCGATTGTTACTTGGTTATTTTCAAATACGACTTCAGCATTTAAATGACGTAATACCTCGTTAATTGTGTATACATCAGATAATACTGGTACTTCAGATAGTACATTCTTTCCGTCACTCGCTAATAGGGCTGCAGCGATTATAGGTAATACAGCATTTTTTGCGCCCTCAACACGCACTGTGCCGCTTAACCGCTTTCCGCCACGGACGATGATCTTTTCCAAATTATTCCCCTCCGTGTCCTTTTTTCAGTATCTATTCACTCAATACTCAGAAGTTATGATCGGTGTGCCAACCACAATTGTATCTTTGTTGTTTGTAGAACGTATTGCTATTTGCACATTTATTTTCTCTCTATTTGTTGAAAGAGCGTCATTCCACTTTTTATTATATGCGGAGACTGATACAAATGCTCTTTCTTCTATCTGTTCGATCGCTCTTGCTGAAAGATCTTTCAAAACCTGATTGGTTTTATTTTGCAAAACACCTTCAATCTTATCATTCAGTACACCTTGAACACAAGTGTAAATTATAGGTTTTTCACTAAAAATTTTATCTATGTTCTGAACGTACTTCGGGTCCCATTTCGCCCCGCTCACTTCAAAAATAATAAAAGTGTTTTCTTTAGTATTTTCCTTACTCCAAGTTACTACTATTCGTTCTTCATGTGAAGAAGACTTTTTATAGGATGTAGCCTTATATCCATCTGGAGATTGTTCTAATTCCCAACTTTCGATGTTTGCCTCTTCCTTCACATCGTTTAACAGTTTTTGAAACGTATGTATATTAGAAATTGTTTTCGTTTCTCGCGCTAACCATGACCACCGCTCTACTTTTGCATCGTTCTTCTCTAAAGCTGCAATCATGCTCTCCATTTTCTGTTCATCGCTTATAGGTTTCATCTCTTTATATCCAACCAAAAATAAAACAACACTTACGATAACGATAAGAATGGCTTTAAACTTCAATTTCATCCCCTCCTATCCCCATTGTTAACGGAGATATGAGGTTCTATACACTTACTTTACTAAATACGTTAAACTCTTTGAATAGCCTAAATAATCAAGGAAAAAGTTACTTACAGATGTCCCAATTGTAATTGTAATTAGGATGAGTAATACTCTCGTCTGCATCACTTTTCCAGACTTCATTAAGCGCTCAATGTGAATACCTTGTAAGGCCCACCACGTAATGGTAATAAATAATAAATGTAAAACAATGGCAATCAGTGCTTGTTGCCCTAAAAGATGTGCCAAAAAATCGACCCCTTTTTTTGCTTGGCTACTACTTACGCAAAATGTAAAAAACGATGCCACAAATAAGTAGGAGCCACACTTTTTCACACGCAAATAAGCATCTTACATTTTACATCGTAATTTCCTGTTAAAAAACATATACCTATAGGTGTTTTCATTTGCTGTTACTCCAAAATAAAAAGCGTAGAGTACGGACTCTACACCCTTTATTTTTACTATTGTACCACGTTCCCTAAGAAGAAGAAATCTTTCATTAATGGAAAATATTCATAGAAGAAATTGTAACCAATCATCGGCATAATCCCTAGTATTACAATTGAAATTGCGCAAAGACTCATGACAATCTTTATATTTAACGGTAACCGAAGCTTTTCTTCTGTCTCTCCCGTGCGGAAAAACATTTGCTGTAATATCCGGAAGTAATATACGAATGAAATAACTGTTGTCCCCATCATAATAGAAGCTAATACGTAATGGGCAGGTTCAACATGAAGTGCCCCTAAAAAGATGTTAATTTTTCCGATGAAACCTGCTGTCCCCGGTATTCCAGCTAATGATAAAATAAAGACCGTCATCACTATAGCTGTAAAGGGGGATCGCTTATATAATCCTGTAAAAATCGTCATATTTTCCTTATCATTTTGTAAGATTAATCCGTGGATGATTGCAAATGCTCCTATATTCATAAGCATATATGCAAGCATATAAAACCACATACTATCCATCGTAAACTGTGATAGCGCTACAAGGGGGACTAGCAAATACCCAGCATGCGCGATACCTGAATAGGCAAATAGACGTTTTACGTTGTATTGCTTTAATGCTACTACATTCCCAACAATCATCGTAATACTAGCTAGTACAGCAATGTATATACTCATACGCCCGTACAAAGATTGTGCGTCTCCTTGGATTGCCACACCTGCAAACACCATAAGAAACAAACGCGTAATGAGTAGAAAACCAGCAATTTTAGAAATCGTTCCGAGAAAAGCAGTGACAGGTGTAGCCGCTCCCTCATACACATCTGGTGCCCACATATGAAATGGCACTGTTGCAATTTTGAATGAGAGTCCAACGAGCAAAAGTAGAAATGCGAGAGCTAACAATAATTGAATGCCACCAGCCAACCCTTGCGTAAATGCCTTTTGCATTTCCACTATGTTGGTCGACCCTGTAATACCGTATAAGTAACTCATTCCAAAGAGCGTAATTGCTGTTCCAATTCCTCCATTAATGACATATTTCATTGCAGCCTCATTCGATGCGCGGTTTCTCTTTCGGATTCCTACTAGAATGTATGAAGAAAGCGAAAGCAACTCTAAACCGACGAATAGTGTGATGAAATCAACGCTAGAAGCCATGAACATCGCTCCAAGAAGCGCCATTAACATTAAGTAATAATATTCTCCCTTATCTTGAATAGGATCCTTTTCGTCATCACTCATTGCCATACATAAGACAAGAGCTCCCCCCACTAATAACAACGTTTTAAACCCTTTTGAGAATCCATCTAATACAAACGATCCGTTTAAAATATCTCCTGCCGGTTCGCTGTATAGCGTAATTAATGACACTATCGCTAACAAGACAGCGACAATTGCACCAATCGCAACGTACCTATGGTTCAGCTTAAAAAACAAATCACATACGGAAAGAAGGATGGCTGCCCCGAGAATAATGAATTCTGGTACCATGAAATGCCATGATAAGCTAAGTAATGTGTTCATATCCATCCTACTTCACCCCCAATGTTTTCAATGTAGTTTGAAGCGGATCCCCTAGTAGTTCTGGCATTACCCCAATTGCAATAATACAAACGATAAGCACTATAACAGGAACGTACTCCCATCCGTGTATATCAGGTTTCGCTTCCCATTCTTTCTTACCAAATGTCACTTGAAGTGTCGCTCTTAATACGTATACAGCGGTTAAAATAATTCCAAGTACACCGGTGGCGGCGATAACAGGTTTCCCTTGGAATAAACCGAGAAAGGCAAGGAATTCGCTAATAAATCCAGACATCCCTGGCATTCCAAGCGATGCCATACCGCCCGCTAGGGAGAAACCGCTAAGCACAGGAACACTTTTTGCGAGTCCACCAAGTGCTGTAATATCCGAAGTCCCGAAACGCTCTTCAATAATGCCAAGCAAGAAGAAGAGCAAGGCCGCAATTAAACCGTGAGACACAACTTGGAACAGCGCCCCTTGTGTACCTGGTGCATTTAACGCCGCAAGACCCATTAATACAATGCCCATATGCGAAATACTAGAGTAAGCAAGCACCTTTCTAAAGTCCGTTTGGATGAGTGCTAGAAAGGCCCCGTACAATAAATTAATGACTCCTAAAATCGCAATTAGCGTTGCAAACTCACGAAAATATTCTGGGAATAGCCCTTTCCCGAAACGAACAATACCGTACGCGCCAATCTTCAACAAAACCCCCGCATGAAGCATAACTACGGCCGGATGCGCTTCTATATGTACATTGACCATCCAGCGATGCAAAGGGAAAACAGGGAATTTAATCGCAAAAGCAATCATTATGGCAAGAAACAAGCCGAACTGTAAGCTACTTGAGACAGCCATTCCTCCCCCAGCACCTACACTCGTTAATATTTCTTTAAGCTCCGCAATATTTGTCGTACCTGTTTTCGCAAATAAAACCGAGAAAACGATAAGTAAAATAGCTGATCCAATACCGTTATATATTAAATAACTATATGCAGCCTTTTCACTCGACAATTTCCCCCACTTGCCAATTAATAAAAACATTGGCGGCAACGTAATTTCAAAGAAGATGAAGAACAGCATTAAATTTTGAGCAGCGAAGACACCGAGCATCCCTATTTCTAGCATGAGTAACAGCATGTAGAATGCTTTCAAATTTCTTTTAACAGAAAATGCCGCAATAGCTGCAAGCATCGCTAGAAGGGCTGTGAGCACCATCATTACAAGCGATAAACCATCAATACCAAGCTCGTAATAAATTGAAAACCACCTTTTGTCCACTGCTGTGAAATCCCCAAATTTAATCCATTTCACTTTTTCATCAAATATCGATAAACTCTTTCCTGAAGCGTATGTACAAGCGAGAACGATAGCAATTCCAAATGGAAGCGCCGTTCCGAATAAACCAAGCGCCTGCACTGTACGCGATTCTCGTTTCGGCGTTAATAAAAGCAAGAGAATTCCTAAAAGTGGGGAAAAAATGAAGAACGTTAATAGCAATCCATTCACCGTAAATCCCCTCCCGTATATAACAAAATAATTAGGAGCACTGCGAGCGAAACTGCTGTTACAGTTCCATACACTTGTACATTCCCGTTTTGAAGCCGTGATCCTAGGCCACTCATACCTTTAACGAATCCAGCAATTAAAACTGCGATTCCTTCTACAACGTATACTTCAAATAAGCGAAGCACATGAGCGATTCCTTTCGTAATAGGAAGCACCGTCACATTGTATAGTTCATCCACATAATATTTTTCTTTCAAAAGGTTATAAAGAGGCGTCCCTTCTCCGCCGGCCCAATCTCTAGAGATAGATTTCTTACCATATATGAAATATGCGAGGGCAATTCCAGCGAATGAAACGAGCGTCGCAACAACCATAATCCAAACAGGTCCATGCACTTCCTTCACCTTGAATCCTATATCCTTCGTCAGCCAATCCCCAAGAAACGTCCCGAACCACGGTGTATTTATATAGCCTGCCACTACCGCAAGAACACCAAGGACAATCATCGGATACGTCATGGTGCGAGGCGATTCATGCACCTCTTCCTTCGTCTTCGCTTCCCCTGTAAAGACAAGAAAGTATAAACGGAACATATAAAATGCTGTTAGAAATGCCGCAATTACTGCTAAAGCGAATAGAAAGTAATTGCCATTCATCCAAGCCGCCGCTAAAATTTCATCTTTACTAAAAAATCCAGAAAGAAGAGGAACACCACTAATTGCAAGTGTGCCTATTAAAAATAGTGCACCGGTTACTTTCATCTTTTTCTGTAAACCGCCCATTTTATTAATGTTTTGCGTATGGACTGCATGAATTACACTTCCTGCTGCCAGAAACAATAATGCTTTAAAAAAGGCATGTGTCGTTAAGTGAAAGATACCAGCTACATAACCAGCAGAGCCTAGCGCAAGCATCATATACCCGAGCTGACTAACTGTAGAGTAAGCAAGAACCCTCTTAATATCTGTTTGCACTAGACCAATAGAGGCCGCAAAGATTGCGGTGAAAGCCCCAACGATTGCCACAGTTTGCATCGCTACCGCACTTGCTGAAAATAGTGGAAACATCGTCGCTACTAAATATACGCCGGCTGCAACCATCGTTGCCGCGTGAATAAGCGCCGAAACAGGCGTCGGTCCTTCCATTGCATCTGGCAACCATGTATGAAGCGGGAACTGACCCGATTTCCCCATCGCACCGATAAAAATTAATATCGCCGTTATTGTAATCATAGAAGGAGAGAGGTCGCCCGTATGAATCGCTTTAAAAATCGCGTCATATTCAAAACTACCTGCGTGCCAAAAAATTAAAATCATCCCAACAAATAGCCCAACATCCCCAATGCGTGTCATAATAAAAGCCTTTTTCGCAGCAGCCTTCGCTTCTTCTTTAAAGAAATAAAAACCGATAAGTAAAAACGAACCAAGGCCGACTAACTCCCAAAATATATAAAGCTGTAATAAATTCGTCGATATAACTAGCCCAAGCATCGCAAATGTAAAGAGCCCTAAATATGCATAAAAGGTTGATAATCTGGCGTCACCTTTCATATAACCTTTTGAGTACACATGTACAAGAAAACTCACAAGCGTAACGATAAACAACATTAAAGCTCCTAATGCGGTAACTTCAAAACCAAATGATATATCTATATCCCCTACCCTAAGCCATACCCACTTATGCTTCACTGCCTCGGATGAAAACCGTTCTATTAGTACCACTACCGCGGATATAAAGGAGAGAAAGGTAAAGAAAATACCTAGTACACTACTTCCCTCTCTAATTTTCTTCCCGAACACAATAAGTAACAAAAACGAAACAAGCGGGAAAAGCGGTATGAGCCATGCATAATCGATCATTGTTTCCTTCCCCCTTTTCGGTCACAATGCTATCCTTTGAGCGTATCCATCTCATCTACATGAACTGTCGGGCGATTACGGTACAAAGCAATCAAAATTGCAAGACCTACCGCTGCCTCCGCTGCCGCTACAGACATCGTAAACAGCGAAAATATTTGTCCTGTTAAATTCGGAAACAAGCCTAATTTACTAAACGCTACTAAATTTAAATTGGCGGCGTTTAGCATTAATTCGATACAAACTAATACAATTACTGTATTTCGCTTTGTTAAAGCTCCAAATAAGCCGATGCAAAACAAAATAATCGCAAGTGTTAAATACGCAGAAGCTGGAACGCTACTCATGGGAATCCTCCTCTCCCTCATCCTTCTTCGCAAGGATAATCGCTCCTACAAGTGCTACAAGTAAAAGAACTGAGGTTAACTCAAATGGAATAATATATTTTGAATAGAGAAGTGTACCGATTTGAAGTGTGTTGTTTTCATGGAGAGGTAAACTTCCTTGTGTGCTTTGATTTGAAAAATCGATACTATTAACAGCGAAATACATAACTGCTCCAAATGCTACAACCGCAAAGAAGATAATCCATTTTCGAAGAGTAAGGCGCGATTCATTTTCCGCGTTATGTTTCGTTAACATAATGCCAAAAATCATAATAATAGTGATCGCACCAGAGTAAAGTAAAATTTGTGCAACTCCGATAAATTCAGCTGATAAGAGAAAATACAAACCCGCAATACTAAGGAATGTAAGCACAAGAGCCAGCATCATATGCATTACTTTCGTTAAGTTCAGCATAAGAACGCCGCCGATAATCGCAGACAAGGATAATATAAAGAAAGCTACAAACTCGCCATTCATGCTTTATTCTCCTTCCTGACGTTCTCGTCGTTCTCGTCAAGCCACTGCAAATTTTTAAATAAATCATCACGTGAATACTCTGCGAGTTCAAAGTTATTTGTCATTACAATCGCCTCTGTCGGGCAAACTTCTGTACATAAATCGCAAAGAATACAAATTTCAAAATTAATATCGTACGTGTCGATAATTTTTCCTTTTTTCGTAGGATCAGGATGTTTTTTTCCCGTTAATTGAATACAATCTGTCGGACAAATGTTGGAACACTGATTACAAACAATACATTTCTCTGGATAAAACTTTTGAATACCCCGAAAGCGGTCTGGTAATGGCAACGGTTGATTCGGATAATCATACGTCACCTTTTTCTTACTCAAATTACTAAGCGTATATTTTAACCCTTTAAATAGTCCTTTCATCTCTTACTGGCACCCCCTTTATAGATTAGAAGAATAGCTCCTTAATCAATGCCGTTAAGAAAATATTTGCAAGCGCGATCGGTAATAATACTTTCCAGCCAAACTCCATTAACTGGTCACCTCTTATACGCGGGAACGTAACGCGGAACCAAATTAATAGAAAGACCACACTGCTGAATTTCAAAGCAAACCATACGGCTCCTGGAATAAATCCAAGGAACATAACTGGATTCCATCCGCCTAAAAAGAGTACTGTAATTAAAGATGCCATTCCGAAGAAATATACATACTCTGAAAGCATGAAAAACGCCCAGCGAAACCCCGAATATTCCGTATGGTATCCTGAAACAAGTTCTGACTCCGCTTCGGGTAAATCAAACGGTGTCCTATTTAACTCTGCAACTGCCGCGATTAAGAAAATGACGAAACCGATTGGCTGTGCGAAAATGTACCATACCTTCTCTTGCGCCGCTACAATTTCATTTAAATTAAGGCTACCAGCTAACAAAACGACGCCAATTACACTCATTACAAGTGGAATCTCATAAGAAATCATTTGCGCCGCCGCACGCATCCCTCCTAAGAGCGAATATTTATTATTTGATGCCCATCCCCCAGTTACAACTCCGATCGTCGTAATCCCAGAAACAGCAATGTAATACAGTAACCCTACGCCAATATCCGCGAACTGAAATTTATCAGTAAACGGGATAACCGCAAGTACCATAAATGCTGGTGCGAATGCAATAACAGGTGCTAATATAAACAACGGTTTATCAGCAGCTTTCGGAATACTATCTTCTTTTAATAATAGTTTCAAAACATCAGCTACCGTTTGTAGTAAACCGAACCGGCCCCCAACTTGGTTTGGTCCAATCCGTCCTTGCATAAATCCCATTACTTTCCGTTCTGCCAAAATACCGTATGTAACGAAGCCAAGGACTGCAAATAATAGAAGCACCGCTAACCCGAAAAAAATGAAGAAATTCGTCCAGCTTGAAGGTGATTGTAAGAGTGTCTCAATCATTAGCCGTCAACCTCCCCAAGTACAATATCAACCCCACCTAAAATCGTAATTAAATTGGCGATATTTTCACCTTTCAATAATTTCGGTAAGATTTGCAAATTATAAAAAGACGGTCTGCGAAATTTCAAACGGTACGGCTCTTTCTTTCCATCACTAGCAATATAACAGCCAATCTCTCCCCGCGGTGACTCTATACGGACGAACGCTTCTCCCTTAGGTGCCTTAATAATTTTCGGAACTTTCGCCAGCACAGCGCCGTCTTTCGGGAACTGCTCGGCTGCTTGCTCAATAATTTTCAATGACTCCTCAATTTCCTCCATCCGGCAAACGTAGCGATCCCAAGCATCTCCCGCGATCCCAACAGGAACATCAAAGTCAAAACGATCATAAATAGAATACGGCTCATCTTTACGAAGATCCCAGTTTACCCCCGTGCACCGTAAATTCGCTCCGCTTAAAGAATATGAAATCGCCTCTTCTGCGTTATATATACCAACGCCTTTCACACGATTTAAGAAAATTTCATTTCCGCTAACGAGGTCGTGGTAACCTGCCAATTGCTCTCTCATATACGGAACAAACTCTTTCACCTTTTCAATCCAGCCGTCTGGCGCATCCCACTTCACGCCGCCGACTCTCATATAGTTGAAAGTAAGCCTTGCACCGCACAATTCATTTAATAAATTTATAATCATCTCTCGTTCACGAAAGGCGTATAGAAACGGGCTAACCGCTCCTATATCAAGCAAGTTCGTTCCCCACCAGACGAGATGACTCGCAACTCTCCCAAGCTCCATCGCAAGCACCCGTAAATATTCAGCACGCTCCGGAATCTCAAGATCCATCATCGTCTCTACAGCGTGGCAAATGACGTAATTATTCGTCATTGCTGATAAATAGTCCATTCGATCTGTATACGGGATAATTTGCGTATATTGCAAGCTCTCAGCAATCTTTTCTGTTCCGCGATGCAAATATCCGATAACTGGTGTAGCCTCTTTAATAATTTCCCCGTCAATCTTAATTACAAGCCGAAACACACCATGTGTACTCGGGTGCTGCGGTCCTACATTTAAGAGCATCTCTTCCGTACGGATCACAAGCTACACCTCCACATCATACGGTTCATAATCTTTCCTAAGCGGATACCCTACCCAATCATCTGGCATTAAAATGCGAGATAAATTAGGATGACCTTCAAATACAATACCGAGCAAATCATACGCTTCACGCTCCGGCCAATCTGCCCCTTTCCAAAGCGGCGTCACCGATTCTACTTGCGGCGCTTCCCTATCCAGCTTTACCTTCACTGCTACTGACTGTTTCTTTCCATATGAAAATAAATGAACATACACTTCCATATGTGTCACAAAATCCGTCGCATGTAGCTCTGACATATAATCAAAAGCAAGTCCCTCATGGGATCGTAGCAATTCCATCACTTCATAATATTTTGAAGGCTCCACCACAAGCGTTGGAACATCTTTTGAAAGCTTATTAATATAGGAATCTACTAATGCATATTCCCCTATCTTCTCCTTAACAATCTCCACATAGCGATTTAAATATGGTTGGTTAACTGATGGTTCTTCCTGCTGCGGTTCATCTTCTATCTTATTTACAGCTCCCTTTGCCCTTGCCGCTTTTGCTTTCTCATCTCCAGAATCCCCATCACCTTGCGAGGATTTCACTTTCGCCAACGCTGCCGCTTTTGCTTTTGCAACTGCTACAGCCTTTGCCTTCGCTTTTGCTTTTTCTTCGTCCGTTACTTCTTCGTTTCCTTCTCGCTTCTGCTTCGCTAGTGCCGCTGCTTTTGCTTTTTCTTCGTCCGTTACTTCTTCGTTTCCTTCTCGCTTCTGCTTCGCTAGTGCCGCCGCTTTTGCTTTGGCTGCTGCTGCGGCCTTCGCTTTGACCTTTTCTTCGTCCGTTACTCCTTCGTTTCCTTCTCGCTTCTGCTTCGCTAATGCCGCTACTTTTGCTTTTGCGGCTGCTGCGGCTTTCGCCTTCGCTTCTTCTACATTAAACCCCTTATCTTTTGGTAGCGCTTTCTCTTTTTCTCGATGTTCTTCAAGTTTAGACATTTCCGCCTCATGTTTCGCAGCAAGACGTTTTCGCGCTTCCTCTTTCGCATGACGGGCTGCTTCTCTTTTCATGCTTTCTAAGTCTTTATTTCGATCACTCATTTATTCGTCACCTGCTTCCCGGTCCTCGCCTCGTAACGAATTTTTTCTTTTAATTTATTAATTCCATAAATTAAAGCAGCAGGATTTGGAGGGCATCCAGGAATATACACATCAACTGGTACAATTTGATCTACACCTTTCACAACAGCATACGAATTCACATACGGACCACCGGCTGTTGCACAAGACCCCATCGCAATTACCCACTTTGGTTCAGGCATTTGATCATATAAGCGCCGAACAATAGGCGCCATTTTCTTCGTTACCGTTCCTGACACAATCATGACATCCGATTGTCTTGGTGAAGTCCGAAAAAATGACCCAAATCGATCTAAATCGTAATGTGATGAGCCTACTCCCATCATTTCAATCGCACAGCATGCCAGTCCAAATGTCATCGGCCATAAAGAGTTGCTCCGCGCCCATCCCTTCAACTGTTCCAATGTAGAAAAAAAGATATTTCTTTCTAATTCCGCTCGATCCTGCGGGTGTAATTCCTCAAAATTTATAACCATTGTAACACCTTCTTTTTCCAAGCATACGCTAATCCAACTAGCAACATCACAACAAAAATGAGCATTTCAATCAGTGCAAATAAACCCAGCTTGTCATATGCAACAGCCCATGGGTATAAAAATAAAGTTTCTACATCAAAGATGACGAACAATAAAGCGAAAATATAATAACGAGCATGAAACCGAATATTTGCATCATGAAAAGGCTCAATTCCACTCTCATACGTCGTCGCTTTCGCTGCACTCGGTTTATTTGGACGCAGCATTTTTCCTAATGTAAGAGCCACTACCGGCAGCAATATACCTAATAGCAAGAAAATCAAAACGATCATATAACTATTTTCATATACACTTGCCATTGTGAAACCCTCCCCCCTGAATTAAGAACAAGTTCACATAGTAAACAATATGTCTTACTTGCATTATTTATTATTTTTAAATTTTTCTAAATAATGCAACTATTTAGTCCATTATAGCAAACTTCAAATTCCTATGTCGATATATTGGGAACAGAAACAACAATTAATACTTACTGAGCAAATCTATTTTTACAACTCATAATAAATGTGTAAAATAAATATAGAAGTTCTATATGTTTTTCAAGCAATCCTAAAAAACATAAACTACAAAAAGGTGGTTCTTATGTATATACAGTGGGTGATATAAATGAAAAAACAAACACATGTAAGTATTCTAATAAGCATTGCATTGTTGTATATAACTATTCATTACGTATCAATGCCCTTTTTATATGAATACGCACTTCCATTTCAAATATTAACTGGAATAAGTACCATATTAATTGATATTACAATTTGTAGTTATATATTTTACTTTTTCAATATGAAACAAGGGTTAGCTCGTTTATTTTGGATGATATTAACTATCGGATCTTTCTCTTATTTCATCGGCGATATAGTAGTTGCTTATCAACGCTTAATTTTGCATGACTACTATACATTCGTTGATCCATCAGACTTTTTTTACTTATTATTTTTAATTAGCTTTGCATTTGCCTTTCTATATGAAATTATTTATGGCCGAGACTTATTGGAGCAGCTTTTTACGATATGTGATATTTGTATTATTGTTACAGCTCAATTTACTTTAAGCTACTATTTGCTTATTGAAAGAACCATTCATATTTTTACAACATCATATATCGACATGTTTGTTCAACTCACGTATCCAATGGCTGATTTACTCTTTCTTTTAATAGGAATCAACCTCTTATTCAGGCCATTATTCTTACTACCAAAACAAGTTGGCGCTCTTCTTGGCAGCTCTTTAATTTTGTATGCTACTACGGATGCTATTTATGCTTATATCAAATACTTCCAGCCCGAGCACTCTATGTTCACAGTTGCTCCATTATATCAAGTAACCCTAGTATTAGTAGCAATCGCTTGTATACTTCACACACAAGAGCCTGAAAAACAAGAACAAGTATTACTAACACCTCAAGTGGGTGAATCAATCCGATTATCATTACCGTATATTTCTGTAGTGATGCTTATTGTTTTTCTATTGGTCGAAAATGTTTTTGCACCTAGCGTAGTAATTGGACTTATAGTAACTTTCGCCTTCGTTCTCATACGCCATATGTTAGTTCGAAGACAAAATAAAATATTATTGCTAGTACAAATGCAATTCAACTTGGAACTCGAGAAACAAATCGAACTACGTACAGAAGATTTAGTAGAACAAAAAAATGAGTTATATCATAACCAACAAATGTTTAAATCTTTATATGAGCATCATCCAGATCCAATTTTCACATTAGATTTGTACGGTAATTTCCTCAATGTGAACAACGCTGGAACTACTTTACTCGGTTATCAAACGAATGAATTATTAAACCAACCATACTATTCACTTATGTATAAAGAAGATTTGGAAGAAATCATTAATGCCTTTCGTCACGTTAAAAAAGGGAAATCTATTTCTTTAGAAATACGGGCATATCATAAAAATAGGGATATTTACTACTTGCATGTTACAGCTGTTCCCATCTTTTTAAAGGAACATATTTCTGGGGCCTATTTAATGATTAAAGATATTACAGAAAGCAAGCATCAACAAGAACAAATTAACTTCCTAGCATATCACGATACCTTAACGGAACTTGCAAATCGCCGTTCATTTCATCAGCAGTTAGAAGAAGCACTTGCACGAGCAAAAATATCGAAAAGACCTTTTGCTGTTATGTTTCTAGACCTAGATCGCTTTAAAGTTATTAATGATACACTCGGTCACCGGGTAGGAGATCTCTTATTAATTGCAGTAGCAAAAAGGCTCGAACGAATATCAACACAGAATATGAAACTTGCTCGACTAGCTGGGGACGAGTTCACAATCCTTATCGAAAATTATCAAAAGAGGACAGATGTAAAAAGGATAGCTGATATGATTGTAGTAGCCATGTACGAACCATTCGAAATCGAAAATCAACATTTACGAATCTCACCGAGTATCGGGATTGCCATATACCCTGAAGCAGGAGAAGACCCACTATCTATTTTACAACATGCCGATATGGCCATGTACGAGGCAAAAAATAAAGGGAAAAATCGTAGCTCTCTTTACACGAAAGAACTATACAAGAAAATGGAACGTAAGGCTCGAATCGAAAAAGATTTGCCACTCGCTTTAGTAAACAACGAATTTTATCTCGTCTATCAACCACAAATTGATACGACAACAAATAAAATTATCGGTGCTGAAGCATTAATACGTTGGAAACATCCACTATTAGGTGACATTTCACCATGTGAGTTCATTCCAATTGTGGAAGAGACTCCGCAGGTCATCCCACTTGGACATTGGGTGCTACAAGAATCTTGTCGTCAACTAAAAATATGGCAAAGTTTTGGATACACAAACTTAAAAATGAGTGTCAATTTATCAGCGAAAGAATTTACACAAAATCAATTCATCGAAAATATTTCACGAATACTAAAGGACGTAAAGATTGACCCGAAAGATGTAACACTTGAACTAACAGAACGAATTGCGATGATTGATGAAAAGGAAACATTATCGAGACTAAAGCAATTAAAAGAATATGGTATTCAAACGTCCCTTGATGACTTCGGTACCGGCTACTCTTCTCTTGCTTATTTATCAATTTTCCCTATCGATACATTAAAGGTACCAAAAGAATTTACACAACTAGCCGATCATCGACCTGAAGAGAGAGCCATCGTTTCCACTATCCTTTCTCTTGCAAATACTTTAAATCTCTCTGTCGTTGCTGAAGGAATTGAAACAGAAAAACAGCTTAAGTTTCTGCAAAAAAACAACTGTAAATACATGCAAGGTTACTATTTCAGTAAACCTCTAACAAGTAAACAGTTTATAAAATTTTTACAAAAAACACCCAGTATGAACCAATAGTTCACACTGGGTGTTTTTTTAAAGTGTTGGAATTTTTTTTTCGTAATATTCCTCTGCAATCTCTTCGTAAAAAGCTGCTGCCGTTGTATAAAAATATGGAATCAACCATAAAAATCCAATCCCTAATGTAATACAACTTAATATAAACCAACCAATAAAACTTAAACATAAAATGAAATACTCCATCTTATGTCCAGCCATCATACGACGACTTTCTGTAATAGCTTGATTTATTGAATACTCAGGATGATCATTTATAATAAAATACGTCATCGCATAAGAAAATGATTTAATAATGCCTGGAATAATAAATAGTAAGCACCATAAGAAAATATAAATGTTTACTACTATATATAATAAAAATGACTTTATAAACTTACTTCCTGCTGTAAACCATCTGAATATATGCCCAATACGCGCTTCTTTTTCACGAATTATATGTAGCGCTAAACAATAACCCCCTAGCGTTAAAGGCCCCACCAATAATATTGTAATAACCTCTATTGAAAGTGAGCTATTCACTTCTTTCCACTCCCAAACCTGAGAGAGAATGAACTGAATACTAAAACTAAAAACTGAAGTAAGAATCGAAATAAGTAATGTTGCCCCAACAGCTAAGCCCCATTTTCCTTCTAGTGAATCTAGCGCTTCTCCTTTTAAATCACTAATCATAATTAGCCTCCTATACGTAACAATTCCATTAGTATAGCACGTACCTACTGCAATTCACCTTTTGCAATATAGCGATAAAAATGTGCTGTCGTTGTACCTACATATGGACTAAGCCAAAGAAACCCTATTCCAAGAGTAAGAATCGCTAAAATAGCCCAGCCTATGAAGCTAAGCCATAGAAGAAATAAATCTAGTTTATGTCCCTTCATAAGATTCTTACTTTCTTTCATCGCCTGTGAAACGCTATAATCTGGATTTTCAATCATCACATAATACGTCATCGCATAAGAAAAATACATCACAATCATGCCGACAATTGAAATAGCTAATAATACGAAGAAAGCAATTGCAAACGACGTATTCCCTTCTTCACCCCAAAACGCGAATAAACCTAGTAACAACATCGGAATCCATGTACCTGTATATAACAAAATCGCAAGCATTGCCCACATTGTTTTCATCATTCTTTTAAAACCACGAAACCCTTCAAATAAGTGATCTACTTTTGCACTGTCTCGTTTGCTAATTTGTAGCAATACATTCGTATAACCGTATGATGTAATACCGTATGATGCATTACTCAAAATGATCATTATGCAATAAAAGATCCCAAATGTAACACCTGCTCCGATTGATATTGTTTCCTCTTCAAGTGAGCCTGTTAAACCAGCGAATAAGAAAAATATAATAAGTCCTGGAATTAAAAGTATAAGCATTGCGGCCATTGAAACAACATAACTTAAAATAAAATATAAAATCGTTGATCCAACACCTAGTCCCCATTTTCCCTTTAAAGAGTGCAACGCTTCTCGTTTCATTTCACCGATCATTGATTCATCTCCTTTATGAAATATAAATTGTTGTACATTCTCTACTTATACAAACACCAATATAATTATACCATTTTTGTAAAATTATTCATGAACTATCATTTATAAAAAAAACCGTAAAGGCAAAGCCTTTACGGTTTTTTTACTTCATATCAGAAACGTTTAAACGGTTCACAGCACGCTGCAAGGCCATTTCTGCACGTCTAAAGTCAACATGTGCTTGTTTCTCTTGCATACGTTGCTCAGCGCGACGTTTCGATTCATTTGCACGATGGATGTCGATATGGTTTGCTTCTTCAGCAGATGATGATAATACAGTTACTTTATCTGGACGAACTTCGATAAAGCCACCGCTTACTGCTACATAATCAGTGTGCCCATCATGTTTCAGACGAACTGCACTAATTTTTAACGGTGCAACAGTTGGAATGTGACCTGGTAAGATCCCCATTTCCCCACTCTCTGCTTTTACACTTACCATTTCTACTTCTTTTTCGTAAACCGGTCCATCAGGAGTTACAATACTGACTGGAAATGTCTTCATAATTCGTCCCTCCTAAGGCCTTACGCCATCATTTTCTTCGCGTTTTCAATAACTTCTTCAATGCTACCAACAAGACGGAATGCATCTTCTGGAAGGTCATCATATTTTCCTTCTAGAATTTCTTTGAAACCACTAACTGTATTTTTTACAGGTACGTAAGAACCTTTTTGACCTGTAAACTGCTCAGCTACGTGGAAGTTTTGAGATAAGAAGAATTGAATACGACGAGCACGATGTACAACTAACTTATCTTCTTCAGATAACTCATCCATACCTAAGATAGCGATGATATCTTGAAGCTCTTTATAACGTTGTAAAGTTTGCTGTACTTGACGAGCTACTCCATAATGCTCTTCTCCTACGATTTCTGGAGAAAGTGCACGAGATGTAGATGCTAATGGATCTACGGCTGGGTAAATACCCATTTGTGTTAAACGACGCTCTAAGTTTGTTGTTGCATCTAAGTGAGCGAACGTTGTAGCTGGTGCTGGATCCGTATAGTCATCGGCTGGTACATATACCGCTTGGATAGACGTGATAGATCCTTTATTTGTAGATGTAATACGCTCTTGTAATTGACCCATTTCTGTTGCAAGTGTTGGTTGGTAACCTACCGCAGATGGCATACGACCAAGAAGGGCAGATACTTCAGAACCTGCTTGCGTGAAACGGAAGATGTTATCGATGAACAATAGTACGTCTTGTCCTTGCTCATCACGGAAATGTTCAGCCATTGTTAAGCCCGTTAATGCAACACGTTGACGTGCTCCAGGTGGCTCGTTCATTTGTCCGAATACCATCGCAGTTTTCTTAATTACGCCAGAATCGCTCATTTCGTGGTATAAGTCGTTACCTTCACGAGTACGCTCACCTACACCAGCGAATACAGAGATACCACCGTGTTCTTGTGCGATGTTGTTAATTAATTCCTGAATTAATACTGTTTTACCTACACCGGCACCACCGAATAGACCGATCTTACCACCCTTAATGTAAGGGGCAAGTAAATCTACTACTTTAATACCAGTTTCAAGAATTTCTACTTTAGTAGATAACTCTTCGAATGCAGGCGCTTGACGGTGAATTGGATCACGACGTACATCGGCAGGAACTTCACCATCTAAGTCAATTGCATCACCTAATACGTTAAATACACGACCAAGTGTTGCATCACCCACTGGTACAGAGATTGCTTTACCAGTATCTTCTACTTCTGTGCCACGAACAAGTCCATCTGTGGAAGACATCGCAACTGTACGAACTGTGTCATCACCTAAATGAAGTGCAACTTCAAATGTTAAGTTAATGCTTGCTCCGTTTTCGTTGCTTTGTTTTACCGTAAGGGCGTTGTAGATTTCTGGTAGCTTTCCGCCATCAAACTTAACGTCTACAACCGGACCCATGATTTGCGTAACGCGCCCTTTATTCATCGGGTTCCCTCCTAGCTTTCTTTTAATTAGCCAGCTTTCTAAGAGAAGTCGGCTTTTAATTTTTATTAGTTTATAGCTTACGCGACTCTCCTGTTCTGGACGAGCCGCCTACGCTTTTTATTGAATCTAGCTCCAGCGGTTAGAATGTTCGGTGGCTTCGCTTTTTCCTGCGAGGCACAAATCGCCTCTACGTCAAAAGCTCCATCCCCCTCTCATTCTGAACGAACCGCCTACGCTTTTTATTACTATTCTAACGCTGCTACTCCACCAACGATTTCCGTAATTTCTTGCGTAATCGCTGCTTGACGTGCACGGTTGAATGAAAGTGTAAGTGAATCGATAACTTCCATTGCGTTGTCTGTAGCACTCTTCATTGCTGTCATACGCGCCGCGTGCTCACTTGCTTTACCGTCTAGTAATGCACCGTACACTAAGCTTTCTGCGTATTGTGGCAATAATACTTTTAAAATTTCTTCTTCAGAAGGTTCGAATTCATAAGCTGTCGTCGGTTTGTCAGACGCCACATCCGTAAGCGGTAAAATTTTATTCTCCGTTACTTCTTGTGAAATTTTACTTACATAATGATTGTAGTAAATGTACAGCTCATCATAAGTACCATCTGCGAACATCGCAATTGCTCGAGAAGCAATATCTTTAATATCAATAAATGATGGGTGGTCAGATAATCCAACTACTTCATCAATGATGTTAAAGCCGCGACGTTTTAAATAATCACGTCCTAGTCGTCCAAGCACAATAATTGAATATTGGTTTGAATCCATATTATGACGTTCACGAATTACGTTACTTACTGTACGTAATACGTTACTGTTATAACCACCTGCTAGTCCGCGATCAGATGTAATAACGATGTATCCTGTACGCTTTACAGGACGCGCATTTAGCATTGGATGATTAATCCCTTTACTTCCTTGCGCAATGCTCGCTACTACTTCTTGAATCTTTTCCATATACGGAACGAAAGATTTAGCATTTTGCTCTGCACGGTTTAACTTAGATGCAGATACCATCTCCATCGCTTTCGTAATTTGACTCGTTTTCTTTGTCGAGTTAATCTTCGCTTTTATATCGCGTAAAGATGCCACAGGTTTTCACCACCTTTTTTCCGGAAGTTGGCACGATTAGTAAGAATCCTCTTCCTAATCTACGTTGCAAGATATTCTTGCTCATGATTGAAGGAAAAGAATAGGTGCACCTACTCTTTTCCTTTACATAACCGTCAGCAATCTCAAAAGCTGAGATGCCTTTATATGATCTAGCTAAGCCACAGTCGACTTCACTTTTAATTATTATTCAGAAGCTACGAATACCTTTTTAAATCCGTTAATTGCTGCTGCAAATTTGTCGTCATCCGCAAGTTTCTTAGTTGTGCGAATTTCGCTTAATAAGTCAGCTGCATTTGAATCTAACCAAGCATGGAATTCTTCTTCGAAACGAGTGATATCTACTACTGGGATATCATCTAGGAATCCACGTGTTAAAGCGTAAAGAATGATAACTTGTTTCTCTACACGTAACGGTTTGTGTAATCCTTGTTTTAATACCTCAACTGTACGAGCACCACGGTTTAATTTCGCTTGTGTTGCTTTATCAAGGTCAGAACCGAACTGAGCGAACGCTTCTAACTCTCGGTAAGATGCAAGGTCAAGACGAAGTGTACCTGATACTTTACTCATTGCTTTAATCTGAGCAGATCCACCTACACGAGATACAGAAGTACCCGCATCGATCGCTGGACGTACGCCAGAGAAGAATAGGTCAGATTGTAAGAAGATTTGTCCATCCGTAATAGAGATTACGTTGGTTGGGATGTAAGCTGATACGTCCCCTGCTTGTGTTTCGATGAAAGGTAGTGCAGTTAAAGAACCGCCGCCTCTTGCATCACTTAATTTTGCTGCACGCTCTAATAAACGAGAATGTAAGTAGAATACATCCCCTGGATATGCTTCACGACCTGGAGGACGACGTAATAGTAATGAAAGCTCACGGTAAGCCGCTGCTTGTTTAGATAAGTCATCATATACTACTAATACGTGTTTACCATTGTACATGAACTCTTCACCCATTGTTACACCAGCATAAGCAGCTAGGTATAATAATGGAGCTGGTTGAGAAGCTGATGCAGTTACAACGATTGTGTAATCTAATGCACCGTGCTTACGTAGTGTTTCTACTACGTTACGTACAGTTGATTCTTTTTGTCCGATAGCTACATAGATACAAACCATATCTTCATCTTTTTGGTTAATGATTGTATCAAGTGCAACTGCTGTTTTACCTGTTTGACGGTCACCGATGATTAACTCACGTTGACCACGGCCAATTGGTACAAGAGCATCGATCGCTTTAATACCTGTTTGAAGTGGCTCATGAACAGATTTACGATCCATTACACCTGGTGCTGGACTTTCGATTGGACGAGTGTTTGTTGTATTGATTGGGCCTAAACCATCAACTGGTTGACCTAATGGGTTTACAACACGACCGATTAGTTCTTTTCCTACTGGTACTTGCATGATGCGACCAGTACGACGAACTTCGTCACCTTCACGGATTTCTGTGTAAGGTCCTAAGATAATGATACCTACGTTGTTTTCCTCTAAGTTTTGTGCTAGTCCCATAACGCCGTTAGAGAACTCTACAAGTTCACCAGCCATAACGTTATCAAGACCATGAGCACGCGCAATACCGTCACCAACTTGGATAACTGTACCAACATCACTAACTTCGATTTCAGACTGATAGTTCTCGATTTGTTGCTTTATCAGTGCGCTAATTTCTTCAGCTCTGATGCTCATGTGCTTCACCCCTATCTATTCTTCATTAATTCACGCTGAATACGTGCTAATTTTCCTTGTAAGCTTCCGTCGTAAATGCGATTTCCAATACGTACTTTAATGCCGCCTAGTAAATCTTCATCTACAACATTTTTCACGCGAATTGCATCTTTTCCTGTTTTTTTTGCAAATGCTTCTGCAATGTTAAGTTTTTCGTCTTCTGATAGAAGACGAATAGAATATACAGTTGCATCCGCTACGTTACGTTCTTCATTAGCAAGAACAACATATTCATCTGCAATTTCAGGTAGGATATCAATACGCTTGTTATCAATTAAAATATATAACGTATTTAAAATAGATTCAGAAACAGATGCGAATACGTTTGCAAGAAACGTTTTCTTCTGCTCTTTTGAAATGTTCGGTTGCGTTAAAAAGCTATGTAGTTCTCCGTTCTTTACATAAACGTTTTGTACAAGGCGTAATTCCTCTTCAAACATTTCTAATACGTGTTTTTCTTTTGCAATTTTGAAAAGAGCGACAGCATAACGTTTTGCTACAATCCCATTGCTCATCGCGCTTCTCCTACTTCTTTAATATAATCGCGAATTAACTTCACTTGATCTTCTTCTTTTAACTCTTTTTCAATTACTTTAGAAGCAATTTGAACAGATAAAGAAGCGACTTGTTCTTGTAAAGCAGCAATCGCTTGCTCTTTTTCGCGTTGAATTTCTTGTACAGCAGATGTTTTAATTGATTCTGCTTCTTCTTTCGCAGCAGCAACAATAACATCTTTTTGATCTACAGCTTGTTTTTTCGCTCTTTCGATTAACTCTTGTGCTTCAACACGCGATTGTTTTAACATTTCACGTTGTTCTTCTACTAACTTCTTCGCTTCAGTGTTACTTCTTTCTGCAGCGTCGATTTCATTAGTAACATGCTCTTCACGTTCTTTCATAATTCCCATTAAAGGACCCCACGCAAATTTGCGTAGCATTACTAATAGAAGTAAGAAAATGAACAATGTATAAGCAATCGTTCCAAATGGAATGGAAGCACCTAATAATAAAGTTGGCACAAGGATTCACTCCCTTCAAAATATCTAAATTGATCCTATGAAAAAAAAAGACATACATTTCGTTCATAAAGCAATGGCGAAGAAAGTTCGGAAAAACACTCTTCGCCATCTATGTAAGGGGAGTCTCCCTTATTTGTTCATTACGATGAAAGCAATAACTACACCGATGATTGGAAGTGCCTCAACTAAAGCAACCCCGATGAACATAATTGTTTGAAGTGCGCCTTTTAATTCTGGTTGACGAGCAACACCTTCGATTGTACGTGATACGATAAGACCGTTACCAATACCTGCACCTAATGCTGATAAACCAATTGCAATTGCAGCTGCGATTACACCTAAACTCATTTAATTTGTCCTCCTTTGTATTATAAAAAAATAAATTTTTTCTTACTTAAAATTATATTAATGGTCATGGCTTACTTTATGAGCCATATAAACCATCGTTAACATTACGAAAATAAATGACTGGATTGAACCAACGAATACGCTGAATCCCATCCATGCTAACATCGGTACAAGTGCACCTAATGCTCCAAAGACCGATGCTCCGCCTAACTTAGCAAGTAATCCTAATAAGATTTCACCTGCATAAATGTTACCAAATAAACGAAGACCTAACGTTAATGTGTTAGCAAACTCCTCAATAACCTTTAATGGGAATAAGAATTTCATAGGTTGGAAATAACCTTTAGCATATTCTTTCGTACCCTTCATCTTAATTCCATAATAATGGGTGAGGGTAACTACCATCACGGCTAATGTTAATGCAACTGCTGGATCAGACGTTGGTGATCTCCACCATGCAATATGTTCGCCAGCCTCAACTGTTGAATACATGAATGGTAAACCAAGGAAGTTCGATACGATGATAAACATGATAAGCGTAACGCCAAGCGTTAAGAAACGTCCACCTGTTTTCCAGTCCATCGTACTATTGATAATCCCTTTCACGAAGTCAAACACCCATTCCATGAAATTTTGCATTCCGGTTGGGCGAAGCGCTAAGCTGCGAGTTCCGATAACAGCGATTAAGAAAACAATAACTGCTGCTACAGTAACCATCATAACTGATGACAAATCGAACGTTAAACCTAGAAATTCAACTAATTTACCGTGTTCCACTAGTAATTCACCTCTCTTCCCTGCTCGTATACTCTAAATAAAGAAAATCTATGATCATGACAAGGTATCCTGTCAGCAATCCTACACCTAAGCCCCACATCGCAATTAACTCTTGATATTTGGCTGCAAATAAAATTAATAACCCAATCGTGGCGAATCTTGAATATGTACTTACCGCTGTCGCCTTAAACTTCACGTTTTCTCCATTTGTTACGCGATCTAATAGCTTGTCTGTTCTACGTGCAATGATGCGCAAACTAAGAAAACTGAAAATCGTTCCGATAATCAGCCCAAGAAATACATCCTTGTAAGAGGTAATTCCCCATCCTAGCACTAGAAGCGCAAGCAAGTAGTACATATATTTCTTTTGTCTTTGGACAAGTCCATGTACGTCTATCATCATTGCTCTCCCGAATAGTAATGTTGAATGAGTCGAATCATTGCGTATACCCCTGTTCCTAACCCGAGTAATAACCCTATAATAAGAAACAACGGAAACGTTCCAACCTTATTATCAATCCATTGCCCACCAAAGATTCCAATAAGAATAGAACCAACTAACTGAGCAAGTATTCCTGACATTAAAGCATACGCTTTTATATGGCTGCGATCGTTTTTTTGCAAGGATTCATCCCTCCAATATGTAACCCTCATTCACGATGTGTTAATAATAACTCATTTTTCTGCATAAATTCTATACAAAATAAAAAGTTTACATTTTCGTCACGGAATAGATGCATTTTTGTCACTGAAAGCCCTACCATCTATCCCCGTTGTTAGCATACAATAGGGTATTAACAGTGTCAACGAGAAATCGTAAAAAATCAAAAAATTTGAGTATTAGGCATTTCCTCCCAAAAATGAAAACGTTCCCCTTCTAAATACTGGTTAGAGATATGCAATTTCTAACAGATCTCTCTTTATAATAGAAGAAAATGTTCACAGGTTTGTCACTATTATATTTTTAAGATATAGCGCTTTCCTTCCATAATATAGTGTTCTCTAGACGTAAGACTTCTATATTATATGTGATGTGTATATAACTTATGTTGTATATACCCTGTATATTTATCTCCCCCTCCCCCGTGCGCTGAGGGCGAAAAAAAACGAGAGGGGAATCCCCCTCTCGTCTGTTGTCTTACTTCGTTCCGAATAAACGGTCACCAGCATCACCAAGACCTGGAACTACATAACCATGGTCATTTAACTTCTCATCTAATGCTGCTATATAAATATCAACATCAGGATGCTCTTCCTGTACTACTTTTACTCCTTCTGGAGCAGCTACGATACACATTAATTTAATGTGCTTTGCACCGCGCTTTTTCAGAGAATTAATTGCTTCAGCCGCAGAACCACCTGTTGCTAGCATTGGGTCTAGTACGATAAAGTCACGCTCTTCTACATCCGTTGGAAGTTTCACATAGTATTCTACCGGTTGCAATGTTTCAGGGTCACGGTATAAACCAACGTGTCCTACTTTTGCTGCTGGAATTAATTTCAGAATTCCATCAACCATTCCTAAACCTGCACGTAAAATCGGAATTAAACCAAGTTTTTTACCAGCGATCACTTTTGTTGTTGCTTTGCTTACAGGCGTTTCAATTTCAATGTCTTTAAGTGGAAGGTCACGAGTAATCTCGAAAGCCATTAAGCTTGCTACTTCGTCCACTAATTCACGAAAATCTTTCGTACCTGTATTCTTATCGCGAATATATGTAATCTTATGTTGAATTAACGGGTGATCAAATACATACAGTTTTCCCATGTGAATCTCTCCTTTAGATGATATTCATGCGTTTACACGCTTTTTTACACTATTTACGATTGTAAAGAAAACGCTACTAATATTCAAGGGCAAATTTGGTAAAATCATGATTTTGCGATGAATCTATCTAGTATCTTTACCAATTATGGGAGCTGTATCCTTCATTATATCGCCAAAATTTATTCATCATTTGTATACATACTTTAAAAGCAATATATGTCCACAAAAAAAGACTACTAAAACAATTACGTTTCAGCAGTCTTTTTTAATCTATTATAGATTTGTATACATTGGGAATTTGCTCGTTAACGCTTCTACACGTTTGCGCGCTTCTTCTAGTTCAGCTTCATTCTCATGATTTTTTAATGTATGAGCAATAATTGCTGCAATCTCATCCATTTCTTCTGAACCGAAACCACGAGATGTTACCGCTGCTGTACCGATACGTACGCCGCTTGTTACAAATGGGCTTGCTGTTTCAAATGGAATCGTATTTTTATTCACTGTAATACCAACTTCATCTAATACGTGCTCTGCTACTTTACCTGTAATTTCTAAGTTACGAACATCAATTAAGATTAAATGATTGTCTGTTCCACCAGAAACAAGTGTAAGTCCTTCTTTTTGAAGGCCTTCAGCTAAACGATTCGCATTATTAATGATATTTTGTGCATATGTTTTAAAATCATCTTGTAGTGTCTCACCAAATGCAACAGCTTTTGCAGCAATTACATGCATAAGCGGGCCACCTTGAATACCAGGGAAGATTGATTTATCAATTTGTTTTGCAAATTGTTCTTCACATAAAATCATACCACCACGTGGGCCGCGTAATGTTTTATGTGTTGTTGTTGTAACGAAATGTGCATGTGGTACTGGATTTGGATGTAAACCAGCTGCTACTAAACCAGCGATATGTGCCATATCAACCATTAAGTATGCTCCCACTTCATCTGCAATCTCACGGAATCGTTTGAAATCGATAACACGAGGATATGCACTTGCACCTGCAACGATTAATTTTGGTTTATGTTCTTTCGCTTTTGCTAATACATCATCGTAATTAATACGATGAGATTCAGCATCCACGCCATATTCTACGAAATTATATTGTACTCCACTGAAGTTAACAGGGCTTCCGTGTGTTAAGTGACCACCATGAGATAAATTCATACCAAGTACTGTATCGCCTTGCTCTAAAATCGTGAAGTATACTGCCATGTTCGCTTGTGCACCAGAATGTGGTTGAACATTTACATGCTCTGCGCCAAAAATTTCTTTCGCGCGATCACGTGCGATATCTTCTACTACGTCTACGTGTTCACAACCACCATAGTAACGTTTTCCAGGATATCCTTCAGCATACTTATTCGTTAAAACAGAACCTTGCGCCTCCATTACTGCTTCACTTACGAAATTTTCCGAAGCAATTAACTCAATCTTTGAACGCTGTCTTCCTAGTTCTGCCTCAATTGCAGCAAATACCTTTTCATCTTGACGTTTTAAATGATTCACCAAAATCCCCCTTTTCTGAACGAATTACATCAATTCCCAATAGTTTTTTCTCATTTATTCAGAAAAAACGAAAATTCAGGTTGTAATTCTTTCGAACCTTCATGTTTTCAACTACATTCTAACATGACTTTCTATATCATAAAAGAAAAAAAAAGACCAAAATTGGTCTTTTCTTTCTTCTATTATAAAGTCAGACTACATACCTTTTACCTTTCGATATAAAGCTGTTATAAGACTTTATAATTTTTCATGTTTAACGACAAGGAATAGCTTCTTCATTTGCCGCATAAACAGCACGTGCTCCACCTATTAGTTTCCCACGTGTTTTCGCCATCGTTACATGCGCACTTCCTATTTCCTTCACACTTGTACGAACCGGTACAGCTACATGCTTTAAATGCATACCGATAAATGTATCACCGATATCCATTCCTGCATCTGCTTTAATAAACTCAATTACTACCGGATCTTTAAAATTGTGATACGCATACGTCGCTAATGCACCACCTGCTGATCTAACAGGCGTAACTGTTACAATTTCAAATTGATATTTCATCGCTACATCTCTCTCAACTACTAAAGTACGATTTAAATGCTCACAACATTGAAACGCCAATTCAATACCTGTTCGTTCTTGAAATTGTTTAAATTCAGAAAAAATCGCCTCTGCCACTTCCATCGTTCCTGATGTTCCAATTCTTTCACCTAGCACTTCGCTCGTGCTACACCCCACTACAAAAATTTGGCCTCTTTGCAGTGAAGCTTGTTCTTGGAAATCAGAAAGCGACATTTGCAGCTGTTCTCTTACCTTTACGATTTCTGTCATTACGCCTCTTCCTTTCACAGGTTGGTTCACCAAATTATATTTCATACTACTTATAGTTAGAATCTATTACTTTGTTTCGTACGTTTTAATTTTTCCTACGCGGTTTTCGTGACGGCCACCTTCATAGTCAGTTGTTAGCCAAATTTTTGCGATATCACGCGCTAGACCAGCTCCAATTACACGCTCGCCCATTGCTAACATGTTAGTGTCATTATGCTCTCTCGTCGCTTTCGCACTGAAAGTATCATGAACTAATGCACAACGAATACCATTTACTTTGTTTGCTGCGATTGACATACCAATGCCTGTCCCGCAAACTAAAATGCCACGATCCACTTCACCATTTGCGACCATTTCTGCTGCCGGAAACGCAAAATCAGGGTAATCAACAGAACCAGCTTCACATTCACAACCTAAATCAATATATTCAATATTTAACTCTTCTAATAAACTTACAAGTTCTTTACGGATATTCATACCGCCGTGATCAGATGCTACTACTACTTTCATTTTTACCCCTCCAAAGTTTCAATCAATTATCTTCATTTCACACTCGCTACCTTAATGGAACGAAGTGATCTCCAATATCGTATTATACACGAAACATCAACCTTCTGAATGTTTTTTCAGTAAAGTTTGTACAAGTTTTTCCATCTCTTCTAACGTTTCTTTATAAATAGAAATCGATCCGCCAAATGGATCTGAAATATCCTTACTTACACCCTCAGTTAATCCATATAATGTATCCAATTTCTTTTCAACACTTGGATAATGCCCAAGTACAATTTGCTTATGGTTTTCCGTCATTGTTACTACAATATCCGCCCAATCAACCAAAGTATCGTTTACCTGCTGTGCAGCATGATCGATTACAATTCCTTTTTCAGCTAAAGCTTCCTTTGCATGTACCGACGCATCGCTTCCAGGATAGGCGAAAACACCAGCAGATTGCACTTCAAATTTACCTTCTCCATAATGACGAAGCAAAGCCTCAGCCATCGGACTACGGCATGTATTTCCAGTGCAAACAAATAACACCCGTTTCATCTAAACCCACCCCTTTTTTTCTGTTTCCTACCATTTATCCCCGATTGGTGAAGGCTAATAATCAGCAGGGGATGAACACCCTCCACTAATTAAAGTTTCACTTTATCATAGCGTACATTAGAATAGAACAAAAGAAATGTGAATATACGAAAGGCGCATTTTTCTTATATTTTTTCTAAGAAAAATGCGCCTTATCCACATATATGTGAAACCCTATTTCCAAGCGCCCAAAGTATTTACCATACATAATGAACACACTACGAAACAAAATAAGGAATCCATTTCATACGAAACAGATTCCTTTCATACAATAATTATTTCATTGTAACTTTCATTACTTCTGTTGAACCTTTTGTAGCTGTTACACCTATAGTTGTCTTAATAGACTCAGCTGCATCTGTGTTTGTAATAACGATTGGAGTAATTGTGCTTTTCGCTTTTTCACGAATTAATTCTAAGTCGAATGAGATTAATTTATCTCCAGCTTTTACAGATTGTCCTTCAGAAACGTGAGCTTCGAAACCTTCACCTTCCATTTTTACAGTTTCTAATCCAACGTGGATTAAAATTTCTGTACCGTTTTTCGCTTTAATTCCAATAGCATGTTTCGTGTGGAATAATTGTACGATTTCACCATCAACTGGAGATACAACTACACCTTCAGTAGGATCGATTGCAACACCGTCACCCATCATACGACCGGCGAATACTGGATCTGGTACTTCTTCAATATTTTTCACTGCTCCAGTTAATGGAGCTACGATTGTTTCTTCATTTGTTTTTGAACCAAAACCGAATAATTTTTTAAACATAGGATAGTCCTCCTTATAATTTACCTAAAAGTTTATAGGGCAATCTCTATTCAAGATCGAAATACACGTAAGACTTCATACTTCGAATGTTATACTGAAAAAACGCTTTCGAAATAAATCATGTCATTACTACTAGACTCTTATTGTAGCGCCTCACAAAATTCCAGTCAATTCTGATTGTCTGAATAACAATAAGAAGTTAACTTCTACTTATATTTTCTCTTTTTTTCACTTACTTGTCTAGAGGTCTTTACTACATTTTATTTTTTGTTGTTAATTTGTAAAATTTCTTTCGAATTTTCGTTGAAATTAACTTGACTAAAGTAAGTAACTATTTTATTATTACTTACATAAGATAAGTTAATAACTTTTAGGAGGTTTTTGAAATGATGGATATCGGTCTTCTTATTATTCGTCTTATTATAGGAATTACATTCATGGGTCACGGTGCTCAAAAATTATTCGGTTGGTTTGGTGGCTACGGGCTGAAAGGAACAGGTGGCTGGATGGAATCAATCGGTTTACGCCCTGGTGTATTTATGGCATTTATGGCTGGCGCAACTGAACTATTAGGTGGTTTCTTATTCGCAGCAGGTATTTTCACTGTAGTTGGTTCATTATTTATCGTAGGAACAATGTTAGTAGCAATCTTCACAGTTCACGGGAAAAATGGTTACTGGGTAACACAAAACGGATTTGAGTATAATTTAATGTTAATCGCCGTTGCAGTTGGTGTAGCTTTAATCGGCCCTGGTGCTTACGTTTTACTTTAATATTTATCTCTATTTCGAGATATTTACCAAAAAAGGGATTACTTCAAATTGAGGTAATCTCTTTTTTACATCATCAAAAAAATATTATTTTCAGCAGGAGATTCCCATTGATATCTTGTAAACAAACAATAAGTATTCATATTTAGAAAGGGGATTACAACATGTTATCCATTAATCCAAACGAACAAACCGAAAAAGATAATTACAAATTACTAACAGGAAGTATCATTCCACGTCCTGTTGCATTCGTTACTTCTGTAACTAAAGATGGTGTATTGAACGGTGCGCCATATAGTTATTTCAATATCGTCGCTGCCAATCCACCACTTATCTCGGTTTCCGTACAACGCAAAGAAGGAAAACCGAAAGACACTTCCCGAAACGCAATCGAAAAAGGGGAATTTGTCGTACATATTTCTGATGAATCTTACGTAGAAGCGATCAATGAAACAGCAGCCAACCTACCTCCTAATGAAAGTGAAATCGAATTAGCAAAACTAACACCAATCGACAGTGATGTCATTTCAGTACCAGGGGTGAAAGAAGCAAACATTCGAATGGAATGCGTATTAGAACGCGCTATCCCGCTCGGCGGAACCGAAGACTCACCAGCTTGTGATCTACTAATTGGCCGCGTCGTTCGCTTCCACGTCGAAGAACACTTATACGAAAACGGTCGAATTCACGTCGAAGAACTAAAACCAATAAGCCGCCTTGCAGGACACAACTACGCAAAACTAGGAGAACAATTTGAATTAGTGAGGCCAATTTAAAAGTGGAGGCGGCTCGTTTAGAATCGTAGGACATTGGAGCTCTCGACCTTGAAGCGCTTTTTGCTTCGAGTGAGAGAGCGAAATGGCCGGAGATTCTAGCCGCTGGAACTGGATACAACTAAAAGCGGAACCGACTGCCCAGGCCCGGCGGCTAAGAACCTTCCTCACAGAAGATGCTTTTTATCTTCTCGTGGGGAAGGTTCTTAGACGCAAGGGCCTAGGAGGTGGAGCTAGATATCACCCTAAAAGCGCGACCGGCTCGTTCAGAATCATAGGGCATTGGAGTCTTTCATCATTCAAATATAAAATCCCCCGCTTAAAGCGGGGGATTTTTTCACTGTAATTCTTCCTTCTTCTCCTCTAATGCAGGTAATTTCTCTTTTTTAGATCTACCCAGCTTTATTACAAAGAAATATAAGGAAAGTAACGTAATAAGGAAAACAATTAAAAATGGATACGGTGAATAAAACGCACGCGCCGCCTCCGATTTTCCTGCAACAAATTTTAATGATTCGATATCTAAAAACTCAGCAAACATTTGTACACCGAGCATACTAAACCAAAAAACAAAAAAACTAATAATAATACCAAAAACTTGCTTTAATCTCGTCATTTGTACCATCCTTTCTATATTTGCGGAGTATTGTATTCAAATGCACAGAAAGGAATTAACTCACCATTCACGAATCAATTTAACCCAACCTAAAACCGCAATTTGCAAAATAACGCCCCTAAAGATAAGCCTACGTAACCACCTTGGAAAAAAAGTTATAAATACGACATACCATTTCAGCAACCTATTCATGTTCTCCACCCTCATATAAAATTATATAGGAAAAAGGAGATACAATCCAAACCCAACAAGAATAATACCACCTACTATTTCACCGTATGTACCAAGCATATTTTTGGCATGGCTACCAAGCAATAAACCCATCCAAGCTAGTAACATACTTATTAGTCCGAACAGTAATATCGTAATAATTGTCTCTGCTCCGTAAATTCCAAGACTAAGACCTACTGAAAAACTATCTATACTGACACCAAATGCAAATACAAATAAACTAATTCCAATTGGAGCAGTTCTAGTCTCTTCCCCTTCTAAAATAGACGAATATACGATATAAAACCCTAGCCCAATTAATAAAATAGCTCCTGCAAAATTCGCGACATCCCCATACCTCTCTGATAGAAAACGTCCTAGTACCATTCCGATAAATGGCATAATAATATGAAATATCCCAATCGTCATACCGATATAAAGGATTTGTCTTAACTTTAATGTTACCATCCCCATACCGAGGCTCACTGAAAATGCATCCATCCCCAGGGCGAATGCCATAATTATTAAAGGTATTAATTGTTCAAGTGTCATTCATATCCCCCCTCGGACGTGCTACTTCACAATATGCTTATCCGAGGAGAAATATTCTGTTTGCTAAAGGTACATTATCATTCAATAATAATCTGATGTCCCGCAGCTTTTGTTAAACGATTCATAATTGCATTTCCTATGCCTTCATTCGGGAATGATTCACTAAAAATAACATCTACTTCACTTGCATCAAACGTTCTAAGCACATCATATAACTTAGTCGCAACGCTGGCTAAATCGCTTCGCACACCACAAGACAATACAACATCTGCACTATACACATGCTGATACTCTTCTGTCGTTAATACACCTACTTTAAACCCTTCTTTCTTCTTCTCATCCACAATACGTTGAATAAACTCACGGGACCCTTCAACAATACTAAGTGGCGCTTTCGGTGCATAATGTGTATATTTCATTCCAGGTGATTTTGGTTTTTCTTTCTCATCCTTTAAAGCTGGATCTAAAGAAACATTTCCTATCACTGCTTCTAATTGCTCCTTCGTAATCCCGCCTGGACGTAAAATCGTCGGAACCTCGCTCGTACAATCAATTACAGTTGACTCAACGCCTACTCCTGTTGCCCCGCCATCAACAATACCAGCAATTTTCCCGTTTAAATCTTCATACACATGAGAAGCTAACGTTGGACTTGGGCGTCCTGAACGATTCGCACTCGGTGCCGCAACAGGCACGTTTGCCTCTTCAATAAGAGCGAGCGCTACTGGATGATCCGGCATCCTCACTCCGACTGTATTAAGTCCGGCCGTAACCCTCTCTGAAATCCCTTTTTTTCTCGGTAAAATGATTGTTAATGGTCCTGGCCAAAAATGCTCCATTAACTTTTCTGCAACCGGCGGAATTTCTCTTACGATACCATCTAACTGAGATTTTGTTCCTATGTGGACAATCAGTGGATTATCGCTCGGTCTCCCTTTCGCTTCAAAAATTTTCGCTATCGCTTCATCATCCATTGCGTTTGCTCCTAACCCATATACCGTTTCCGTTGGGAAGGCCACCGCTTCATTTTCTCTTAATAATCTCGCTGCTTCTTTTAATTGTGGATAATATTTTTTTCTTTCCACAACATTATCCACAACCCACATATTTGTATGCATTTTTTCCCACGTCCTTTTCTACCATGAAATACTTGTCTATTTTTAGTTTACTATGAGATTTATCCAAAAGACAAACAAGGTTTATCCACAAAATGTGGATAAACCTTGTTAATCCGTGGATAACTTTGTGAATAGCTGACAATTTAGTATTATTGCATTTAGCTCTTTTATATTTTTACAAAAGTGTTCTAACTGTCGAATTTCCTCTGGCACTTCCTCTTTCTCTATAATGACAAAGTTAAAAAACTGAAAGATTGTCACAGATTGTGGATGATTTGTGAGTAAGTACAATTGTCGAATATCTTTTTCTTTCATATACTGCAAAAACATCTCAAAAAAATATAAGAAAGTCTGTTTATCCACATTAGGTGTGAATAAGCAAGAACGGATAAGTGCATTTTCCCCACCTTGTTCATATCCAACTACCGCTCGTATTTCTCCCGCCTCTTCCAAGATCATAAATTGTTCGTACAACTCATTTATTTTATCATCTTTTTTATTAGCTTGTCCGAAAAAAGAATGCAATCTTTCTACATCTGCTTTCGTAGCAAAATACACGTTCTTCATACTAAATCCCTCCTCATTGATATATATGAGGAAGGATTTAGTAATAGTACTATTTAGAGAATAAAGCTGTAAAAGCTTCGACGATAAATAATTTAACCTCTGGTTTTTCTTCTTCCTCTTCTACTGTTACATACTCATTTTCCTTTTCTTGTTTTTGCTCCACAGGTTTTTCCACTTTTTCCACAGTTTTTGTTTCTACTTTTTTTACAGACTGTTCTTCTACTTGCGTTTCATGTTTTACTACTTTCTTTTCCTGGGCTGTTACTTTTTCAACTTTTTCCGGCTTTACTACTTTCGTTTCTTTCACCTTATCCACTTTCTTCTCCGGTACATCCACTACTTCCTCATCTGGTTGTCTCACCTGCTCCTCTTCAGGAGATTCAGCTTTCACAACATGTTCTTCTTTCCTTACAGCTGTACCACTTGAAAAATCTAAGAAACACATCGGTGGAAATAATACACACCACCAGTTTGCACCTTCACCTTTTCCAATTGTAATAAGTACCGCTTCATATTCTCCTGCCGGATAAATAAAATTCCCATATACCTTTGTAGGAAACTTCACATTCTTACCGAATTTCACTTGAAACGCCTCTTTACTCCCTTCTCTTTTCAGCGTATTCTCCACTGTCTTTTCAATTTCAGGAATATGATTTTGAATTACTTTTCGAGCTTCTTCAAATGACGTTAAATCCGCTACCCATCCATCAATTTGCGCTTTCACTTCATCACGTACTTTACGTTTTAATGCCTGATCTTTATCGGAATCACTATTAGCTAAAATACGTAATCGAACGGCCTCTTTCGGAATAACAGTAGGCCCTTTTGCATCAGCTTTCATATATCCAAACTGCACAAGTAACTGTGCACCAATTAATAATAAAAGAAAATAAGCAATAACTTGTTTTTTCATTTCCTCCACCGTCCCCTCTAGAAACAGTGTGGACAGAGTTACTTCTTTCTAAACTATTAAATTCAAAATCTATATAAAAAACCGATAGAAAAGCATTTTTTTAATTGGCGAAAGGGACTGGCTATGTATAGGAGCGGTCAGGGCCTTTTCCTGCCACGCGCAAAGTTTTAAAACAAAGACAGGTAACAAGGTGTATGTCCATTTTTATCTTTCTGACAGCAATCTATAGGTAATAAGGTGCGTATTTTCACTGTAATAATACTCCTTACCAAAATTCTAAATGAAATGTATGGCTGAGTAGTTACGAATTTTTCATACAAAAAATAGAGTAAGGCTTATACCTTACTCCATCTCTGCAAATACCATGCGATCTTTTCCATTAATATCAAATACAACTTCAACTTGAGCGCGCGGGAAAGTTTGCTGTAATAATGCTTTCACATCTTCACCTTGCCCTACACCAATTTCAAACGCCACAATCGCCTTTTTCTGTAATACATTCGGCAATTCCTCCATAAAACGACGATAGAAATCTAGTCCATCTTCCCCACCAACAAGCGCACGCTTCGGCTCATGCTCCTTCACAACAGTAGAAAGACCACGCCAATCTTCCTCTGGTATGTACGGAGGATTAGAAACAACAACATCTAACTTCTGACCTGTTTCATAAAACGGAGACAGTAAATCGCCGTGATAGAAAGTTACATCCGCCCCTAAAGTTTTTGCATTTTCTTTTGCAACTTCAATCGACTCCTGCGCGATATCTACTGTATACACATGAAGATTTTTATTTTCTAAAGCGAGCGTAATAGAAATCGCTCCACTACCTGTTCCAATATCCGCTATGTGAAGCTCCTCATTACCGAAATGGCGCTCAATTCTCTCTAGCACCCCAACTATAAGTTCCTCTGTTTCCGGTCTTGGTATCAATACCTCTTCATTTACAAAGAATGAGCGGCCATAAAACATTTCATAACCGAGCATATATTGGATCGGAGTACCTTCTACGTGCTTGTGGATAAATTGTGCAAAACTTTTCTCTTGTTCCGCAGTTATTTCTTCACGCATATTCATGAGCATTCCGGTTCTGTTCGTCTTTAATACATGACAAAGGACAATTTCTCCCGCATTTTCATCTCGTCCATTTTCCTGTAAAAAAGAAGAAGCCCATTTCAGGGCTTCATAGACACGCATTACTCAGCTGCCTCCATCTTTTGAGCCTGATCTTCCATCACTAAGGCATTGATGAAATCATCTAACTTACCTTGTAGGATTTGATCTAGCTTTTGAATCGTTAAACCGATTCGATGGTCTGTAACACGGTTTTGCGGGAAATTATACGTACGAATACGCTCTGAACGATCTCCCGTACCAACAGCTTGTTTACGGTTTTGATCATACTCAGCTTGCGCTTCTTGTCTAAACTTATCATAAACACGTGCGCGTAATACTTTCATCGCTTTTTCTTTATTCTTAATTTGTGATTTCTCATCCTGACAAGATACAACTACACCAGTCGGTAAATGTGTTAAACGTACCGCTGACATCGTTGTATTAACGCTTTGTCCACCAGGGCCACTAGAAGCAAACGTATCAACACGAACATCTTTTTCATGAATATTAATTTCTACTTCTTCTGCCTCTGGTAATACAGCTACAGTTGCTGTAGATGTATGAATACGTCCACCAGATTCCGTTTCAGGAACACGTTGTACACGGTGAGCACCATTCTCGAATTTTAGCTTAGCGAAAGCACCTTTACCGTTAATCATAAAGATAATCTCTTTATATCCACCTAACTCTGTATAGCTCGCTTCGATAATTTCAGTTTTCCAACCTTGCACCTCAGCATAACGGCTATACATACGATATAAATCACCAGCAAATAAAGCTGCCTCGTCACCACCAGCAGCGCCACGAACCTCAACGATAACGTTTTTATCATCATTAGGGTCTTTTGGAACAAGTAAAACTTTCAGACGCTCTGATAATACTTTTTCTTGACCTTCTAACTCAGAAACCTCTTCTTTTACCATGTCACGCATATCAGCGTCTAACTTATCTTCTAACATTGCTTTTGCATCTCGTAATTGCTCACGAACATCTTTATACTCACGGTACACCTCTACCGTATCCTGAATATCAGATTGCTCTTTTGAATACTCACGAAGCTTATTTGTATCGCTAATAACCTCTGGGTCACTTAACAACTCATTCAACTTCTCATAACGATCTTCTACAGCTTGCAAACGATCTAACACACCATTCACCTCTACATCCTAGTATCTAATACAAATAGTATATGGTACTTAATCAAAAAAACGCAAATTATATTTAAAAGCACAAGCGGCTCGCTCAGAATGGGAGGAGGTTGGAACTTCTGACAGAGAGGCGCTCTTTGCCTCGCAGGAAGAAGCGAAACCACCGACCATTCTAGCCGCTGGAGCTAGATAATATTTAAAAGCGCAAGCGGCTCGCTCAGAATGGGAGGAGGTTGGAACTTCTGACAGAGAGGCGCTCTTTGCCTCGCAGGAAGAAGCGAAACCACCGACCATTCTAGCCGCTGGAGCTAGATAATATTTAAAAGCGCAAGCGGCTCGCTCAGAATAGCTAAGGTTCTCTCGTACAAAAGGTGCTTTTTACCTTGAGTAGCGGAGGTTCTTAGACACGAAGAGCTCGCCACCAATCTTCATCTATTTTCGAAAAAAACCCGCTCTACATAGCGAGTTTCATTTATCTTTGTTTTGTAGGTACTGCATGACAATGACGACAACGTGGTTCATACGATTCTGAAGCCCCAACTAAAATAATTGGATCATCAAATGCCGCTGGTTCTCCATCGATTAAACGTTGCGTACGACTTGCAGGAGATCCACATTCAGAACAAACTGCCTGCAATTTAGTTACATGTTCAGCAATCGCCATCAGCTGAGGAACTTGTCCAAATGGTAGACCACGGAAATCTTGGTCTAATCCAGCTACAATGACACGATAGCCACGATTTGCCAATACTTGCACCACTTCCACAATGTCCCCATCAAAAAATTGTACCTCATCGATTGCAATAACATCCATTTCTTCTGTTACATGGTTAAATATATCTTTTGAAGCTGAAACAGGAACTGCTTTAACCTTTAATCCATTATGTGATACAACATCTTCTTCACTATAACGATTATCAATACATGGTTTAAATACAATCGCATGTTGTTTCGCAAATTGCGTACGGCGTATACGGCGGATGAGCTCTTCTGATTTTCCAGAAAACATACTCCCGCAAATCACTTCAATCCAACCATTTTGATTCATTAAGTACATTGAGCTCTCCTTTCATCTACTTTCCTAATCTAAAGTAGGGTAAAGGTTTAATATTTTTGCAAAAAAAACAGACAAGCGAATACATACACTTGCCTGTTTTATGTTCTTTATTACTTAATACCGTATTTCTTATTGAAGCGGTCAACACGTCCGTCTGCAGTAGCAAACTTCTGACGTCCAGTGTAGAATGGGTGAGAATCAGAACTGATCTCAATTTTTAGTAATGGATAAGTGTTACCATCTTCCCACTCAACAGTTTCGCTAGAGCCTTTTGTAGACCCGCTTAAGAATTTGAAGCCAGTGTTCGTGTCCATAAATACAACTTTATTGTAATTTGGATGGATTCCTGCTTTCATTCTTTTCATCTCCTTCCGCCCTGAATCATTTTCGAAACAGAGTTTTTCATCTTCAGCTGCTTACACAACTATATTGATGAAACACATATGATGAAATTATAACAAGGCTAACTCCATTTTGCAACTACCTGTTTTTGTCTTTTTAAAATTAAAAGTGGAGGCGGCTCGCTCAGAATCGTAGGACACTTCAAGCTCTCGACCCAAATATGATTTTCATCCCAAAAAACAAAATTATTTCCATATATTACTCTCTCTAATATTCCCTTAAAAACATAAAAAACTCGCTTACTACGAAATAAGCGAGTCCCAATCTTTTCCCTTTACTTAGTTGCTACATACCTTTTTGAGTCTGCAACAATGTTTTGTAAAAATTCTTCATTTGTCTTTGTTTGACGAAGTTTACGTAAGAAGCCTTCAACAAAGTCTGGTGTATCACGCATTGTTTTACGAATACCCCATAGTTTGTCTAAATGTTCTTTCGGAATTAATAGGTCTTCTTTACGCGTACCAGAGCGACGAATATCAATCGCTGGGAAGATACGGCGCTCAGCTAATGAGCGATCTAAGTGAAGTTCCATATTTCCAGTTCCTTTAAACTCCTCGTAAATTACATCATCCATACGAGACCCTGTATCAACAAGCGCTGTTGCTAAAATCGTTAAGCTACCGCCCTCTTCGATATTACGCGCAGCCCCGAAGAAACGCTTCGGTCTATGAAAAGCAGCTGGATCAATACCACCCGATAAGGTTCTACCACTCGGTGGAATAACAAGGTTGTAAGCACGCGCTAAACGGGTAATACTATCCATTAAAATGACAACGTCTCTTTTATGTTCTACAAGACGCATTGCACGCTCTAATACAAGCTCAGCTACTTTAATATGATTCTCTGGCACTTCATCAAAAGTAGAACTTACAACATCACCTTTAACAGAACGTTCAATATCTGTTACTTCCTCTGGACGCTCATCAATTAAAAGTACAATTAATTCTGCTTCCGGATGATTTGTTGTGACACTGTGTGCAATTTCTTTTAACAGACTTGTTTTACCAGCCTTTGGAGGCGCAACAATTAAACCACGTTGTCCAAATCCAACTGGTGCGATTAAATCCATGATGCGTGTCGGTAACTTTTTCGTTTCCGTCTCCAATTTCATTTGGCGATCTGGGTATAACGGTGTTAATGCAGGGAAATGTACACGCTCTTTTGCTGAGTCTGGATCATCTCCATTTACAGCTTCAACTTGTAGCAATCCAAAATAGCGCTCATTTTCTTTCGGAGGTCGTACTTTACCAGAAACCTTATCTCCATTACGTAAATCGAAACGACGAATTTGCGAAGCCGAGATATAAATATCTTCTGAGCTTGGAGAATAATTGATAGGACGTAAGAATCCAAATCCTTCTGATTGAATAATTTCTAATACGCCTTCCATGAAAAAGAAACCTTCTTTTTCTGCTCGAGCTTTTAAGATAGAGAAGATTAGCTCTTTTTTCGTTAACTTGCTGTAATACGAAATCTTAAATTCCTTCGCAAGCTCGTATAACTCTTTTAATTTCATGTTTTCTAATGCTGCAATTGACAAATTCATTCAGACACCACACTTTAACGTTTTTCTCTTTTCACATGGGTAAAGGGGAAAAATACGGAAGGCAAATAAATAATAATGAAAGGCAATAAGTTCAAGTAGGGTAATATTCACTATTGTAACCCTTTTATCTAGTTTTAATCAATACATTGAAACACAAATACAAGAAGCGAAGACAAGAAAATTTATCTTCGCTTTTCATATTTCTTTCTTTTTTCTACTCGCCTGATTTTAAGGCAGAATAGATAAGGCATTTTTGCTTTTATTTAATCCAGTTCCAGCAGCTAGAATCTCCGGTCATTTCGCTCTCTCACTCGAAGCAAAGAGCGCTTCAAGGTCGAGAGCTTGAAGTGCCCTGCGATTCTAAACGAGCCGCTTACGCTTTTTATTTAATAACCAAATTCGGTTTTTTATTTAAGCTATGGCGGCCGTCTACGAAGCGTACTGTGCCTGATTTTGCACGCATAACAAGGGATTGTGTTGTTCCGACGCTACCTTTAAATTGAACGCCTCGTAATAGTTCTCCGTCTGTTACACCTGTTGCTGCAAAGATTGCATCGTCACCTTTTACTAAGTCTTCCATACGAAGGATACGATTGATATCTTCAATACCCATTTTTTTGCAACGTGCTAATTCAGCTTCGTTTTGAGGTAAGAGCTTCCCGTGAATTTCTCCACCTAAGCATTTTAATGCAACCGCAGCTAATACACCTTCAGGTGCTCCACCAGAACCGAATAGAATATCTACACCGGTACGGTCAAATGCTGTATTGATTGCTCCAGCTACATCTCCATCGTTAATTAATTTAATACGAGCACCAGCTTTACGAATTTCTTCGATAATCGCTTGATGACGTGGACGGTTTAAAACTGTCGCTACAACATCTTCGATATCTTTATTTTTCGCTTTCGCAACTGCACGTAAGTTGTCGATAATAGGTGCGTCAATATCAACTGCACCAACCGCTTCTGGACCAACCGCTATTTTATCCATGTACATGTCAGGAGCATGTAACAAATTGCCGTGATCTGCAATTGCAATAACAGCAAGCGCATTCCAGCCGCCAGCCGCTACGATATTGGTCCCTTCTAAAGGATCAACTGCAACGTCTACGCGTGGTCCATATCCTGTACCCAATTTCTCTCCGATATATAGCATTGGCGCTTCATCCATTTCACCTTCGCCAATTACAACTGTACCTTTCATCGGAATTGTATCAAATACATCACGCATAGCTGATGTTGCTGCACCATCTGCCTCATCTTTTTTTCCGAGCCCCATCCAACGCGCTGATGATAATGCTGCAGCCTCTGTTACACGTACTAACTCCATAGATAAACTTCTTTCCACAATAATCCCTCTCCTTTAAGTCTTTATATTTCTGCCGTATTTTGTGAACCGTGTTTTTCTATAAAGTGTACTTCCGTTAGTAGTGATTCTTCGCTCCCCATTAACGGAAGTATCACCACCTTATCCCGATTGGTGAGGGCTAATAATCGGCATGGGATATCCCATACTGATTAAAGTTTCACTTTATGCATTCTTCATTTCTTCAATTTCTTGCTTTGTCATTTGTTCTCGCCAAATGTTTGCACCAAGCCCTTTAAGCTTGTCTACTATATTTTCGTAACCTCGATCAATATGATCAAGTCCCGTTACTTCTGTAATGCCATCTGCCATTAAACCCGCAATAACAAGGGACGCACCAGCTCGTAAGTCACTCGCTTTCACCTTCGCACCTTGCAATAAAACAGGTCCAGTCACAATCGCTGAACGGCCTTCTACTTTAATCTGTGCGTTCATACGGCGCAATTCATCAATATGCTTGAAACGTGCGCTGTAAATTGTATCAGTTACAACTCCTGTTCCATGCGCTTTTGTTAAAAGCGTTGTAAACGGCTGTTGTAAATCTGTTGGAAACCCTGGATATACAAGCGTTTTTACATCAACTACTTTTAACTTTCTATTGCCGTTCACTGTAATTTGGTCATCGTTCGTTTCAACTTGAACACCAGCTTCTCTTAGCTTCGCAGTAACGGATTCTAAATGCTGAGGAATAACATTATCAACTGTTACTTCTCCTCCTGACGCTGCTCCTAAAATCATATACGTACCAGCCTCAATACGATCTGGAATGATAGTGTGGTGACAACCATGTAAAGAATCCACACCATCAATTCGGATTACGTCTGTACCAGCACCTTTAATACGTGCTCCCATACTCGTTAACAATGTAGCTACATCAATAATCTCTGGTTCTTTTGCTGCATTTTCAATAACAGTTCTACCTTTCGCTCGTACAGCCGCTAGCATAATATTAATCGTAGCTCCTACACTAACAACATCTAAATAAATACGCGCTCCACGTAGTTCATCTGCTCTTAAATAAATGGCACCTTGTTCATTTGTAACATGTGCCCCTAACGCTTCAAACCCTTTAATATGCTGATCAATCGGTCGTGGCCCTAAATGACATCCACCTGGAAGCCCAATAACAGCTTTTTTAAAACGGCCAAGCATTGCACCCATTAAATAATAAGAGGCGCGCAATTTTTTCACTTTTCCATTTGGTAAAGGCATCGCAACCATGTTAGAAGGATCGACTACCATCTCTTCTTCCTGCCCATAAGTTACTTTCCCTCCAATTTCCTCTAGTAAGTCTCCTAATATTTTCACGTCCGAAATATTAGGAATGCCACCGATAGTTACTGGAGTATCTGCTAAAATTGTCGCTGGAATTAGTGCAACAGCACTGTTCTTTGCACCACTCACGCGAATCATTCCATTTAAAGCTCTTCCGCCTTCAATTAGCAATTTTTCCATATTGAGCTCCCTTCTTGTGAATGTATTTATCTTCTACTTCTTTATAAGAAGAAGTAGAAGATTCCCCCTTAAGAATCTCAATCACTCTTTCCATCCTGAAACCCAATAAGTAGAAAACCATCACCTGTAGCTCCCCTGCTGTACAAATAGATGAAGATTAACTATTCATCGAATCAAATTCCTCAATTCAGATACTTACCACATTTATTAATAGGACTATGCACATTATTTTCTATATTCGCAAACCAAAAATTCACTTTATAAAATCTTTAGACTTGTTCACGCTTTCATTATACAACGAAAGGAAACCGTCTAAAAGACTAGACGGTTTCCAAAACGGAATTTTATTCTTACGCTTTACCGTTAGAACCGAACTCACGCATTTTACCAGCAACAGTTGCTTTAATAGCGTCGCGGCCAGGTCCAATATATTTACGAGGATCGTAAACTTCTTGGTCTTTGTTTAATGCTTCACGAACAGCTTTTGTAAACTCAATTTGGTTCTCAGTGTTTACGTTAATTTTTGAAGTACCTAAAGAAATAGCTTTTACGATATCAGCAGTTGGGATACCAGTACCACCGTGTAATACTAAAGGTACGCCAGTGAAGTCGCGAACTTGTTCCATTTCAGCGAATCCTAAGTTAGGCTCACCTTTGTAAGGACCGTGTACAGAACCTAAAGCTGGAGCTAGGCAATCGATACCTGTTGCTTCAACAAGGTGTTTACACTCTTCCGGATTAGCGTAGATAACGCCTTCAGCGATGATGTCATCTTCTTGTCCGCCAACTGTACCAAGCTCAGCTTCTACAGATACGTTACGAGCATGTGCGTATTCTACCACTTTTTTAGTAGTTTCAACGTTCTCATCGAATGGGTGGTGAGAAGCGTCGATCATTACAGATGTGAAACCTGCATCGATTGCTTCTTTACATTTTTCGAAGCTTGAACCATGGTCAAGGTGAATCGCTACAGGAACAGAAATGTTCATTTCTTCGATTAAAGCTTTAACCATAGCTACAACTGTTTTGAAACCAGTCATATGACGAGCTGCACCCTCAGATACACCTAAGATTACAGGAGATTTTTCTTCTTCCGCAGCAGCTAAGATAGCCTGAGTCCACTCTAAGTTGTTCATGTTGAATTGACCAACTGCGTATTTTCCTTCTAGTGCTGTGTTTAGCATTTCTTTCATAGAAACTAAAGGCATGGTGAATCCTCCTAAAAAACGTTTTTTGTATCCGATAAATTCTTATCGCTGGTAGTATGACCAGAATAAGGTAAAATATGTATATTTACATACCGGACTTCTTTCTACACTCAATAGGATAACAACTTGTACTCAAAAACTCAACTGTATTCACCTGCTCAATAGTCCATGTAAACGCTTTTTTCCATATTTTTTATAAAAAATTCATTTTTTACGCCTCTACAGCAAGCTGATCTCTCACCGCTTGACGAATCTCATCAATATCAAACGGTTTAGCAAAGTGCATTAAAGCTCCTAAATCTTTCGCTTCTTGAATCATATCCAATTCTCCATAAGCAGTCATTAAAATCACTTTAATACTCTCATCAATTTCTTTTACATGTTTTAAAATCTCTATACCATCCATACCTGGGATTTTCATATCTAACACTACTAAATCTGGATTATCTTTTTTCACGATATCTAAAGCTTGAAATCCATTCGCTGCTTGGAACGTCTGATAACCTTCTTTTTGGAACACTTCATGCAATAAAACACGAATGCCATATTGATCATCAACGATTAAAATTTTTCCTTCCATAACTCCCAACCTTTCTGTGTAAGTACAAGATTTAAAGCTTCTTATATCTTATCGGTTTATTTTCGCTACTCTTTGCCAAATCCCTTCCTATTCTTTCTTATTTTACCGTTTCCTATTTTGTTATGCCACCCTACTATTTCCCCTTTCCAAAAAAAATAAGCTATAATGAGAACCAGCTAACACGAAAGAAAGGAGCAACAACATGTTAAAAATTTTCTCGACTCAATTAAGTGGATATTTCTCCAGAATTTCTCAAAAAGAAGAAATGAATATAGAAGATAGCGCTCGTCTACTTGCCCAGGCGTTAATTGGTGACGGCTTCATTTACTTGCATGGTACAAATGAAATGGAGGGTATTGTTTCAGAAGCATTATTTGGTGCCGAACCAATGAAACAAGCAAAACGTTTAATAGAAAACGGTGAACTGGCGGCAGTGACTTCTGCGGACCGCGTACTTCTTATTAGTCGTTTTTCGACAGATGAAGAAATTATAACAACCGCGAAAAAACTTCATGAAGACGGCCAATCTATCGTTGGAATCTCGGCTATTCAAGAAGGTGCTGAATCACTGGAACAATATACAGATGTACATATTGATACAAAGCTGTTAAAAGGTCTTATTCCAGATGATGAAGGTAACCGCTACGGGTTCCCAAGTTTAATTATAACTTTATTTGCTTATCACGGATTGAAATTTACAATTGATGAAATGTTAAACGAATATTAAAAAAAGCGCCCTATTTCAGGCGCTTTTTTTTATTACTTGCTCTCTTTATTCGTAATAGAAGCACTTACGAAATCATGGAACAATGGTTGCGGACGGTTTGGACGAGATACAAGTTCTGGATGGAACTGTGCTGCCACGAACCAAGGATGATCTTGTAATTCAATAATTTCCACTAGACGACCGTCTGGGCTTGTACCAGAGAATACAAATCCTTCTTTTTCCATATCTGGACGGAATTGATTGTTGAACTCATAACGATGACGATGACGCTCATATATAACCGGCTCGTTGTAAGCATTGTAAGCATTTGTTTCTTCAGCAAGCTTACATGGGTATAGACCAAGGCGAAGTGTACCACCTAAATCTTCTACATCTTTTTGTTCTGGTAATAGATCGATAATTGCATAAGGTGTGTCAGGATTAATTTCAGAAGAGTTAGCTCCTTCTAATCCTAATACGTTACGTGCAAATTCGATTGATGCAAGTTGCATACCTAGGCAAATTCCTAAGAATGGAACTTTGTTTTCACGAGCATATTGAATTGCAACGATTTTACCTTCTACACCACGATCGCCGAAGCCACCTGGTACAAGGATACCATCTGTGTCACCAACTAATTCTTTTACGTTCTCTGCTGTTACGTGCTCAGCGTTTACCCATTTTACTTCTACATCTGTGTCGAATGAATAACCTGCATGACGAAGTGCCTCTACAACAGAAATGTATGCATCTTGAAGCTCTACGTATTTACCAACAAGAGCGATTTTTGTTTTCTTAGAAAGGTTACGTACTTTATTAACTAGCGCAGTCCACTCTGTCATATCTGCAGCTGGATTGTCTAATTTCAAGTGATCGCAAACGATTTGGTCCATGTTTTGTTCTTGAAGAGATAATGGAACCGCATATAAAGTATCTGCATCGCGTGCTTCGATAACTGCTTTTGTATCGATGTCACAGAATAATGCAATCTTGTCTTTCATGTCCTGAGAAACAGGTAGTTCTGTACGAACAACGATAATGTTCGGCTGAATACCTAAGCTGCGAAGCTCTTTAACGCTATGTTGCGTTGGTTTTGTTTTCATTTCACCCGCTGCTTTTAAGTACGGGATTAACGTACAGTGAATGTACATTACATTGTCACGACCGATGTCGCTCTTAATTTGACGAATTGCTTCTAAGAATGGTAGAGACTCGATATCACCAACAGTTCCACCGATTTCTGTAATAACAACGTCGGCGTTTGTTTCGCGACCAGAACGATATACACGTTCTTTAATTTCGTTAGTAATGTGAGGAATAACTTGAACTGTTCCTCCTAAATATTCACCACGACGCTCTTTTTGAAGAACTGAAGAGTAAATTTTACCTGTTGTTACGTTGCTGTATTTATTTAAGTTGATGTCGATAAAACGCTCATAGTGACCTAGGTCTAAGTCCGTTTCTGCACCATCATCTGTTACAAATACCTCACCGTGTTGGTATGGGCTCATAGTCCCTGGGTCTACGTTAATGTATGGATCAAACTTTTGAATAGTTACGTTTAAACCACGATTTTTTAAAAGTCTTCCAAGAGATGCTGCTGTAATACCTTTACCTAAAGACGATACTACACCGCCTGTTACAAAAATATACTTAGTCATGAAAATACTCCCTTCTACTTCGTTGTTATATAATCACCGTTGCAAAGCGCAACGTATGTAGATAACACTGTATCTATCTTATTGTTAGGCTCTTTTTATTTTCTAAACAAAAAACAAAAAAGAAAATTGCTCCCCTCATCACATAAAGTAATAAGTAGGGAGCAATTTTCTTTTATATTTACACTTTAAAAGTATTATCGTCCTTTTTTAAAGAGCCCAAAAATGATTCTACATGGACGATAATGAAAAGTCAAGAACTAACGCTCTTCCTCTTCTTCTTCTTCAGTTTCATCGTACTCAAGTTCTTCTTCTGCGAAGTCTTCATCATCTTCTTCTACATCATCAAGATCATCATCTTCATCATCTGCGTCTTCTTCTTCAAGAACCTTGTCCAAATCTTCTACATCTTCTTCTTGGTCTGCATTTCCTTCTGCATCGCCGAATTCATCTTCATCTTCTTCGATGTAGTCGTCAAAACCGTCCTCTTCAACTTTACGTTTCTTCTTCGGTTTTGGCTGAGGCAGAATTTCTTCATCAATTTGCTCATATGGGTACCAGCTGCGTAGCCCCCAACGATTTTCTCCTAAATTAATGAAACGTCCATCGATGTTTAAATCTGTATAAAATTGTGCGAGTTTCGTATTAACTTGCCCTTGAGATAGTCCCAGCACTTGAGCGATTTCTTGAACCAACTCATTGAATGTCGTTGCTTGTCTTTTATTCCCTAAAACGCTATGTACAACTTCAATCATTGAACATTCTTTTAGCTCTTCTGGTGAATATTGCTTAAAATTCACTTATGCGGCACTTCCTTTCTTCAAATATAACCTTATATACAACGGTCTGCTTAAAAAAATCCATACTATTCATTATAAACAAAAGTCGCACAAATATGCTACAAAAAAAAAACGGGAAACTTTATATGGTAATAAAGTGAAACTTTAATCAGTGGGGTTTTGTTCATCCCCCACTGATTATTAGCCTTCACCAATCGGGCGTTTACGGGCGTTTGATCTCCCACCTAACTTCTTTGTTCCAGCCGAATTTTGAGGTGGGAGTCTTACTGCCCGTTAATGCGGGATAAAATTATAATTTGTCCATTCCTTATTTCGGAAACATATGCGCACCTTGCAGTACATACCTAATTTGCATTTCTGTATATTCTTCGAGAGTATACAGTTTTTGCAGGGCCCAACGTCTAAATCCCCACATTTGTCCTTGTATGAAAATATTATGTGCAAGAAGCTGTATTTCCTTTTTATTTAGTGTAAATGTCCCATTTTCCGTACACTGCTCTAAAATATTCTCAAACATCCCGACCATTTGAAACTCTTTTTCTAATACATATGGGAGTGATTCTTTCGGTAAAAAACGTACCTCTTGATACATAATTAATACTTCTTCTTGCAATTCATCCATCACTTTAAAATAATTCGTTATCGCTATCTTTAAGCTTTCTATACTTCCCTTCTCTGTACACACTACTTTCTCTAACCGTTCTTTTACATGTTCATAAATACTATCACAAACTAAATATAATACATCATCTTTTGTGCGAATGTATTCATAAAGTGTTCCGATACTAAATCCAGCCGCTTTCGCAATTTCTCTCGTTGTTGTACGCGGGAATCCTTTTTGCTTAAACAGCTGCACCGCACCTTTAATCATTTGTTCACGCCTTAACGCAACTAATTTTTCATCTTTCACTGACGCATGTACATTATGTTTAACCATCCCTTCACCTCTCTCTATTATTTTTGGAAGTAAAAAGCGTAGGAAAATACCTACGCTTTCGTTCCTACTTCGTTAACATACGAGAAATTACAAGCCTTTGAATCTCTTGTGTTCCCTCATATATTTGTGTAATCTTTGCATCGCGCATATAACGCTCTACTGGATAATCTTTCGTATAACCATAACCACCAAATACTTGTACTGCTTCAGTCGTTACCTTCATCGCTGTATCACCTGCAAATACTTTTGACATCGCTGACTCTTTCCCGTACGGAAGCCCTTCAGATTCAAGCCAAGCCGCTTGATATGTTAAAAGACGCGCTGCCTCTACATCCGTTGCCATATCTGCAAGTTTAAAGCCAATTCCTTGTTGCGCCGCAATCGGCTTCCCAAACTGATGACGTTCTCTTGCATATTCTACAGAAGCATCTAAAGCGGATTGTGCAATCCCAACCGCTTGCGCCGCAATACCATTACGACCGCCATCTAACGTTTGCATCGCAACTTTAAATCCTTGGCCCTCTTCCCCTAGCATATTCTCTACAGGAATACGGCAGTCTTCAAACATAATTTCAGTCGTTGGCGAAGAGCGAATTCCTAACTTACTTTCCTTCTTCCCAACTGAAAACCCTAGCGTATCACTCTCCACAATAAATGCACTCGTGCCGCGCTGCTTCGAATCAGGATCTGTTAATGCAAAAACAACATAAATGTCAGCAATGCCGCCATTTGTAATAAAGATTTTCGAACCATTTAAAATGTAATGGTCTCCATCTCGTTTTGCAGTCGTCCTCATTCCACCAGCATCTGATCCAGAGCTTGGTTCTGTTAAGCCATATGCACCAATTTTCTTCCCTTCAGCCATTGGGCGCAAAAACTTTTGTTTTTGCTCTTCCGTTCCAAATTTAAAAATTGGCCATCCAGCAAGTGAAGTATGCGCAGACAGCGTTACACCTGTAGAAGCACAGACGCGGGATAATTCTTCAACGGCAATTACATACGCCAAGTAATCGCTTCCAATTCCGCCGTATTCTTCAGGCCACGGAATACCGGTCAAACCAAGCTCTGCCATTTGATCGAATAAAGCGCGATCAAATCGCTCTTCCTCATCACGCTCTGCTGCTGTCGGTGCTACTTCATTCCTTGCAAAATCCCGAACCATTTTCCTTATCATTTCATGTTCTTCTGATAATTTAAAATGCATTCCCGTCTCCCCCTCTGCCTTTTTATAAAGCTCGACTAATTACAAGCTTTTGTATTTCGCTCGTTCCTTCATATATTTGTGTGATCTTCGCATCACGGAAAAATCTTTCTACTGGATAATCTTTCGTATAACCATAACCACCAAATACTTGCACTGCTTCAATCGCAACTTCAACAGCCGTCTTAGAAGCAAATAATTTCGCAATAGAAGCTTCTTTACCGCATGGTAATCCTTGTGCTCTTAGCGATGCCGCTCTGTATACAAGTAATCGCGCTGCTTCTACGCTAGTCGCCATATCTGCAAGTTTGAAGCCAATTCCTTGCTGCGCCGCAATTGGCTTTCCGAATTGCTCACGCTCTTTCGCATAATCAATCGCACTTGCAAGCGCCGCTTCCGCGATTCCTAATGCCTGCGCTCCGATTCCAATTCGCCCAACATCTAAATTCGCCATTGCCACCTTAAATCCTTGTCCTTCTTCACCAAGTAAATTCTCAGCCGGCACTTTCATATCTTCAAACGTAAGTTGCACTGTACGAGAACCAAGAAGCCCCATCTTATGCTCATCTTTTCCGATGATTAAGCCTGGTGTATCTTTCTCTACTATAAATGCTGAAATCCCGCTTTTCCCCGCCTCTGGATTTGTAGACGCGAAGACGATATATGTACTTGCTTCACCACCATTTGTAATAAAGACTTTCGATCCATTAATGATGTAGTGATCGCCTTTCTTTACAGCTCTTGATTTCAAACTGCCTGCATCTGATCCTGCATTCGGTTCTGTTAGAGCAAATGCGCCTAAATATTCACCAGTCGCCAGTTTAGAAACATACTTCTGCTTCTGTTCTTCTGTTCCGAAATACAAAATCGGGTTCATTCCAACTGACGTATGTACAGCTAAAATTACACCAACCGTTGCACTTATCTTTGAAATTTCCTCAATTGCTAAAATATAAGAAATAAAATCCATTTCTGCCCCGCCATATTTTGCAGGCGCTGGAATACCCATTAGTCCAAGTTCACCCATCTTTTGCAAAATCTCTTTTGGGAACACCCCTTGTTCCATACTAGGAACAAAGGGAGCTATTTCCTTCTGCGCAAAATCTCGAACCATTTTCCTCATTATTTGTTGCTCTTCAGTAAAGTGAAAATTCATGTACTTCGCCTCCGTTTGCTATATATCTTTTTAATAATTTGGTAAGACCACTACTTTAATAAAGGGAGGAATTTATTCGTAAACGTAGAAACCACGACCCGTTTTACGTCCTAACCATCCTGCATTCACATACTTACGTAATAATGGACATGGGCGATATTTACTATCTCCTAATCCTTCATGCAACACTTCCATAATGTATAAACACGTATCTAAACCGATAAAATCAGCTAATGTAAGTGGTCCCATCGGATGATTCATACCGAGTTTCATTACTTCATCAATCGCTTCTTTCGTCGCTACACCTTCATATAACGTATAGATTGCTTCGTTAATCATCGGTAATAAAATACGGTTCGATACAAACCCTGGGAAATCATTTACTTCAACTGGCACTTTCCCGATTTTTTTCGTAATATCCTCAATCGTTTCGTACACTGCATCATCTGTAGCTAAACCACGAATAATTTCAACGAGTTTCATAACTGGAACTGGATTCATAAAGTGCATGCCGATTACTTTCTCAGGACGTTTCGTTACCGCTGCAATTTCCGTAATTGGTAGAGATGACGTATTCGTCGCTAAAATTGCGTGTTCTGGAGCAATTTCATCTAGATTCGCAAAAATTTTCTTTTTAATATCCATTTTTTCAACAGCTGCTTCAATAATAAGATTAGCTTCTTTGACACTATTTAAATCGAGCGTCCATGTAAGACGATTTAAAGTCGCTTCTTTCTCTTCTTCCTTCATACGACCTTTTTCTACTTGGCGGGCTAAATTTTTCGAAATAACAGCTAGCCCTCTATCTAATTGCTCTTGCTTTAAATCTTGCACTTTCACATCATAGCCTGCCATTGCACACACTTGTGCGATACCTGAACCCATTTGCCCTGCACCAATTACAACTATTTTTTGTACACCCATTCTTTCTTCCCCCTTAATATAAGTTGTTAATAAACCGAAAATTTCCTGAACGTAAATTAATGAACCTCAATCATCACTGCATCACCTTGACCGCCACCGCTACAAATAGAAGCAATTCCAATTCCGCCGCCGCGCTGCTTCAGTGCATGGATAAGTGTAACGATAATACGTGCTCCGCTCGCTCCAATTGGATGCCCCATTGCTACAGCACCACCATTTACATTCAATTTTTCCGGATCGATTCCTGCGATTTCTGTACTTGCAATTGCTACCGCCGCAAATGCCTCATTGATTTCAAATAGATCTATGTCTTCAATTGTCTTACCTGTCTTTTTCAGCAATTCATTAATTGCATAACCTGGTGTTCTTGGGAAATCCTTCGATTCTACCGCAATCGCCGTATGCGCCAAAATTGTCGCTAATGGCTTTCTTCCTTCTTGCTTCGCTCTGTCCTCGCTCATTAATACAAGCGCAGCACCGCCATCATTTAGTCCAGGAGCATTACCAGCTGTCACCGACGACGTCTTATCAAAAACAGGCTTTAATTTCGCTAATTTTTCAATCGTTGTATCTTCACGCGGCGCCTCATCTTTAGCCACGACGATAGGATCGCCTTTTCTTTGCTGAATTGTTACTGGTACAATCTCCTCTTCAAAACGACCTTCCTTATGTGCCGAAACCGCACGTTGATGGCTACGATATGCCCATTCATCTTGTGCTTCGCGGGAGATCCCATCCTCGTTTGCAACTTCTCCGCCATAAACACCCATGTGTATACCTGAAAATGCGCATGTTAAACCGTCTGCAACGTTTAAATCGATAACTTCGTTGTTACCCATTCTGTATCCCCATCTTGCCCCTCGTAAAATGTAAGGGCTGTTACTCATCGATTCCATTCCACCAGCTACAATCAGTGATTGATCACCAGTACGAATAATTTGATCCGCTAACGTAACTGCGCGAAGTCCTGATGCACAAACTTTATTTACTGTTTCTGTCTGCACTTCCCAAGGAATGCCGGCCGCTCTTGCTGCTTGGCGTGATGGAATTTGTCCTTGCCCTCCTTGGATAACCGTTCCAAATATAACTTCTTCAACATCACTAGCGGAAACATTCGCTCTTTCAAGCGCTGCCTTAATTGCGATTCCTCCAAGTTCTGTTGCTTTCACGTCTTTTAAAGTTCCTCCAAATTTTCCAACCGGTGTTCTTGCAGCACTTAAAATAACTGTTTTACTCATGTTTCTTTCCCCCATTTCTTTTTTAAGCACCGAGCGCTCGCTCGGCATTCCTACGTTGAGAAGAGGTGCAATTATTGCACCTCTTTCTAAAGTTGGATGCATGCCTACAAACTACATTGCTTCTTTCTTCTGTCCGATAACTGAGCGTTCTAAAATCTCTGTTACGTCCAGAGTTTGAACTGTTTCTTCAACTTCTTTCGCTTTCGTACCGTCACTAATCATCGTTAAGCAATACGGGCATCCTGTACCGATAATTGACGGCTGCACAGCTAGCGCTTGTTCTGTACGAGCAACGTTAATACGAGAACCTGCCGTTTCTTCCATCCACATTAGGCCACCACCCGCACCACAGCACATTCCCGTTTCACGGTTACGCGCCATTTCTACAAGGTTTACACCTGGAATTGCTTTTAGAATATCGCGCGGTGCTTCGTATACTTCGTTGTATCTTCCTAAGTAACAGGAATCATGATACGTAACTGTCTCTTCAATAGAATGGACAGGTTTTAAACGTCCTTCCTTCACCCACTGAGCTAGTAATTCTGTATGATGATAGACTTCTGCTTGTAAGCCAAAGTCCGGGTACTCATTTTTAAAAGTGTTATAAGCATGAGGGTCAATCGTAACGATTTTCTTCACTCCTGCTTTTTCAAATTCTTCAATATTTTTAGTCGCCATTTCCTGGAATACAAATTCATTTCCAAGGCGGCGCGGTGTATCACCAGAGTTCTTTTCCTTATTACCAAGAATTGCGAATGAAATGCCTGCTTCGTTCATTAGCTTCGCAAATGATATCGCAATCTTCTGACTGCGATTGTCATACGAACCCATTGATCCAACCCAGAATAAGTATTCAAACTCTTCGCCAGCTTTTGATTTCTCCTTTACAGTTGGAACTGTTACTTCATCGTCACCTTGGCGCCATGTTTCACGCTCTTTACGATTCAGTCCCCACGGATTCCCTTGACGCTCAATGTTTGTCATTGCACGCTGCGCTTCCGCGTCCATCTTCCCTTCTGTTAAAACGAGATAGCGGCGTAAATCAATAATTTTGTCAACATGCTCATTCATAACTGGGCACTGGTCCTCACAGTTACGGCACGTTGTACATGCCCAAATCTCTTCTTCTGTAACAACATCTCCGATTAAACTTGGATCGTACGCTAGCGCTGTAGCCGCTGATTCTTGTTGTCCTTTTCCAGCTGCCATCATCGCTAACTGATTTCCTTGTGTATTATTAAAAGCAACAACTGGAACCCACGGTGCTTTTGATGTTACCGCTGCTCCTTTATCAGTTAAATGATCACGAAGTTTTAAAATTAAATCCATCGGTGATAACATTTTCCCTGTTCCTGTTGCCGGACACATATTTGTACAACGACCACATTCGACGCAAGAATATAAGTCGATAAGTTGATTTTGTCTAAAGTCTTCAATTTTACCAACACCGAATGTTTCTTGCGTTTCATCTTCAAAATCGATTTTTTCAAGTTTTCCTGGATTTGAAAGACGACCAAAAAATACGTTAACTGGTCCAGCAATTAAATGCGCATGTTTTGATTGTGGTACATAAACTAAAAACGTTAACAAGATTAATAGATGCACCCACCAAGAGAAATAGAACACTGAAATGGCTACGGTTTCATTTATCCCTGAGAAAACGTAAGCGATTGCAGAAGCGATTGGTTCACTCCACGAAAGCTCTTCGCCATGCCATATAATTCCCATCCCATTACCAAGTAGCACAGAAATCATTAAGCCACCGATAAAGATAAGGACAAGACCTGATTTGAAATTACGTTTTAAACGAACAAGCTTTTCAACATAGCGTCTATGAAAAGCCCAAAAGACTGCAATTAAAATAACAAGTGTGACAATTTCCTGGAAGAATGTAAATGCAGGATATAGTGGTCCAAGTGGAAGATGTGATCCTGGTGCGAGCCCTTTCCAAACGAAGTCAATTGCTCCAAATTGGACAAGAATAAATCCGTAAAAGAACATAACGTGAATGATGCCGCTCTTTTTATCTTTCAGCAGCTTTTTTTGACCGAAAACATTGACCTTAAGGAGATCCCAACGTTCTTTAAAACGACGGTCAAATTCAATCTTTTTTCCTAATTGTATGTAGGCCATCCTCGTTCGTATAAGATATACAAACAAATATCCCGCATAAGCAATAACAGCAATGGCAGCCAGCCAATTAATGATTAGTAAGCTATTCATTTTATGCTACCCCTCTCTTTGTAAGCCCTCTTCCTTTTTTAGAATCTTCGAAAATATATAATTTTCTGAATTGTATCCCCTATTCCCATTATATAATGAGTGAGCATTCAGTCAACAGTTTTTTGTTATACAACAACACATTTTTTAATAAAGCTGTTTATTTCGGTGAAACTATAAAGTGAAACTTTAATCGACGGGGAGCTATTCATCCCCACTGATTATTAGCCTACACCAATCAGGCTTTTACGGGCAGCCCTAATCCCAACCAACTTCTTTGCTTTAACCCAATTTTGAGGTGGGAGTCTTACTGCCCGCAAATAGCGGAATAAAGTAAAGTTTTAATTTATAAAAAACTGATGGTGAAAAGACCGTGAAGGAGGGAATTTACTTATGTTCTTCTTATCTCTCTTGTTATTAGGCAGCGCTCTCTGGATTACAATCGACCTTTCATACGGGAGAATTCTTCATTTAAAGCGCGTACGTTCTCGTTCTTTCTCTTTACGTCAAAGTGATTTTCGCCTTTATACATACGGAAATGATCTGTACGATGCTCTCTTTACTGATATAAAACAAGCTAAACACCATGTGCACGTCTTATTTTTTATTGTAAAAAACGATGACATAAGTCGTAAATTTTTAAAGTTACTTATCGATAAAGCACAAGAAGGAATTGAAGTAAGACTTTTACTCGACCGGTTTGGAAGTCATTATTTATCAAAAGAAGCGGTTTACTCCCTACAAAAGCATGGTGTCTCTTTTTCATTTTGTCACAAAGTAAAATTTCCTTTTCTTTTCTTTTCTGCCAATCAAAGAAATCATAGAAAAATTACAGTTATTGACGGGAAAATTGGTTATATTGGTGGATTTAATATCGGCGAGGAATATTTAGGGCACAATCAAAAGTTAGGGTTATGGAGAGATTATCATTTACGTCTTACAGGTGAAGGGATACAAGATTTACAAAAACAATTTTTACATGACTGGTTTGATGATACGAACCAAAACTTATTAGATTCCTCTCTTTATTTTCCAGAACAACAACCTGGTGCTATTCTACATCGCTTCATCCCTACTGATGGTGCCTATTTACAAAATACATTTTTACATTTAATCGAAAGCGCGGAAAAAGAACTCTTTATCGGTACACCATATTTTATTCCTGGAAAAAAAATTATGAACGCATTATTAAAAGCACGAAAACGTGGGGTTCAAATAACTATTCTCGTTCCACAAAAGGCAGATCACGCCCTCGTTCGAGAAGCAAAATTCCCATATTGCCGAAAGTTAATACAAGCTGGTTGTAATATTTACGCTTTTCAGCAAGGATTTTTCCACGCAAAAATTATTATAGTAGATGATCATATTTGTGATATCGGAACTGCTAATTTCGATATGAGAAGTTTATATAGTAACCATGAAATCAATTGCCTTTTATACGATAAACATTTCATACAAGAAGTAAAGAGCAAATTCGAGGAAGATTTGGGACGCTCCTCATTACTTTCCTTTGAAGATGTCAGCCCTCTCTCCATTATTGATAGAGGAAAGGAATGGATAGGAACGATACTCGCGTTCTTTTTATAGGGAAATTTCAAGAGCCAAAGAGGTGAATCACATATGATAATGCGATTTGGATATGTCTCACATGCTACGGCATTATGGGACTGTTCGCCTGCCAAAACAATGACATTTACAAGCTGGAAAAAACTAAAAAAACAAGAGCGTGAAGATAAATTATATAATGTCACACTGCAAAATCTAGAACACACAATACGCATCCTTCATTACAATATTGCACACGAAATTCCATTATATCGTTTATCATCTTCTATCGTCCCGCTTGCAACACATCCTGAAGTTGAATTTGATTACATTCAACTATTTGCTCCACTATGGCGTAAAATAGGAGCATTAATTCAAGCACACAATTTACGCGTAAGTTTTCATCCCAATCAATTTACGCTATTTACAAGCGACAAACCACATATTACAAATAATGCCATTACAGATATGACCTATCATTATAACATGTTAAATGCTATGGGAATTGCAGATTCTTCCTACATTAATATCCATGTAGGTGGCGCGTATGGAAATAAGGAGAAGGCAATCGAACGTTTTCATGAAAACATACAACAACTTCCTTACCATATAAAAAGACAAATGACTCTTGAAAATGACGATAAAACATATACAACTTCTGAAACTTTGGCTATTTGTCAAAAAGAAAAAATCCCTTTCGTGTTCGATTATCATCATCACATAGCGAACCTTTGTAATGAACCGCTAGAAGAATTACTTCCTATGATATTTAAAACTTGGTCACATACAAATGTCCTTCCTAAAGTTCATATTTCTTCTCCTAGATCTGAAAAAGAATTTAGGGCCCACGCAGATTATATTGATTTAGAGTTTATTAAACCTTTTTTGCACATTACAAAAAAAATTGATCATGATTTCGATATTATGATTGAAAGTAAACAAAAGGATTTAGCACTTCTTCAGTTAATAGATGAAATCGCTTCTATAAGAGGGATAAAAAGAAAAAACGGTGCAACGTTACAATGGTAATTTGTAACACTGCGCTATTTTTTCAAAAAAAGTAATTCTTATAGCAAAAAACATCCCAATTTATATGCTATTATTTAAATTAGCATTTTCCCCCTGCGATTCAACTTTATTGAAACGGAGTCATAATATGATTAATCAAAAAATATGTACAATTTGTCATGATGTATATAATTATATTTTCTCTTTGGATATTCCTTATCCCTAGGGATTTAAATATAAAAGAAATTGGAATTCTCTTCTTATTTTGGTTTGCTACACTCTTTTCTTGCTATTGCTTATATAAAGCAATTAAAAAGATGAAGCACGGTGACAAACTATTTTGGGTTCTAGTACTATGCACTTGTATATGTGGATTAGCTATGGAGATAACTTTATTTCTTCATTCACTTTCTATATATGATCAAGTCATATTCTCATATAAGGCATTGCCTTTTTTCATCATACAATATATTTTGCTCTTTTCTGGCTTTGCTATAAAGTTTATAAAACATTACTCTATTAGAGGCCTTGCTCAATTTTCATTCGATAGCATCTTTATTGTTATTATGAATATTTATTTTACCTTAACTTTTATTTTGGATCTTTCGAGCTTTCGTATGTTAACAACAGATACGTGGTTTTTAATTGGATACTTTATTGCACAATCATTAGTGATTTACGCCGTTATTAGTCTATATAGAAGAGAACAATATTCTTCTAGTAGAATTTCGTTAATTATCGGCTTTACTATCATACTTGTATACGGATATATACACCTATTCCAGTTAAACTCAGGAATGAAACCTTCTTCTGAAGTCTCTTACTTAATACATACTGCTTCAATTTTATTAATCGGTTTATCATCCATACTATATATTTTGGATAAACCCATGCAACATGAAACGAAAGCGAAATATTATCGATTCGATTATGTGCGCTTTATATTACCATATTTCAGTATAATCATTACCTTTGCCTTTATTCTTATTCAACCTTGGGATGATAAGTTCATGTTAATCGGTCTCGTATTATCACTCATCTTATTATTCCTACGACAACTTTACATGTGGAAAGATAATCAAGTACTAATCGATACGTACGAACAGTTGACTACACAACTAGAAGGAAAAGTTGAAGAAGGTGCATCTGCGTTATCAAAAAGTGAACAACGTTATACATCTTTATTCGAAGATCATCCTGATGCCGTTTTCTCTTTAAATATGAATGGTATTTTTCAACAATCTAATAAGGCTTGTGAAAGCTTATTTACTGCCTACTATTGTGAAGTCGAAAGCTATTCCCTTCTACACTTTATTGATTTAAAAGACCATGATCTACTAAAGAGAGCTTTACAAATAACTAAAGAAGGTAGACCACAAACTTTAGAGGTTCGTACAAAAGAAAAAGAAGGCTACTACTATTACCTTCACATTACACTCATCCCTACTTTCATAAATAAAGAAGTTGTTGGGATGTTTGGTATAGCACGTGATATTACAACTTTATATGAAAAACAAAAGCAAGTAGAGCATATGGCTTTCCATGATGCACTTACAGGACTACCGAATCGCCGGAAATTCGAAAAAGATTTAAAAACGATTTTAAATACAGCTCAAAACAACACTAATGACGTTGCGGTCATGTTCCTCGACTTAGATCGATTTAAAAAAATTAACGATCGACTCGGCCATGATGTCGGGGATTTATTATTAATTGAAGTAGCAAAAAGATTACGTGGATGTTTGCGTTCAAAAGATATCGTTGCCCGCCAAGGCGGAGATGAATTTACGATTCTATTACCAGATATGTACTCTGAAAAAAGTGCTTCTTTTATAGCTGAACAAATTTTAACTATCTTAAATAAGCCTTACTTTATTAAAGATGAAGAACTTTCTGTTACACCGAGTATCGGAATTGCAATGTACCCTGACTACGGAACCGATGTAACCGAATTAATGAAAAATGCAGATATGGCTATGTATCGAGCAAAGGCAAATGGAAAAAACAGATTCGTTTTCTTCTCAAAAGAAATGAGTATTGCTCAAAATGAAATACACTTCCTAGAAGGTGAGCTTTCAAAAGCACTACAACAAAATGAATTTTTCCTTGAATACCAGCCACAAGTAAACACAAAAACAAAACAAATTATCGGTTTTGAGGCGTTAATTCGTTGGAAACACCCAAAACTCGGAATTGTATCACCTGCCCAATTCATCCCTCTAGCAGAGGAGACAGGATTTATTATTGAACTTGGTAATTGGATTTTACGTACAGCCTGCTTAGAAGCAAAAAAGTGGCATAACCAAGGATTTTCTCACTTAAAGGTTGGTGTGAATTTATCTGTTGTTCAATTTAATCACGCAGATTTAATATCAACTATTTCAAAAGTCTTGGAAGAAACAGAACTAAAGCCGGAAGCGCTAGATATTGAGATTACGGAAAGTATCGCGATTAATCAAAATCATTCTGTAATTGCTAAACTAGAAGAACTTCAAAATCTTGGTATTCAAATTTCAATTGATGATTTTGGAACTGGTTATAGTTCTTTAGCTTATTTAACGAAATATCCAATCAATACATTAAAAATTGCTCGAGAATTTATTTGTGGAATTACAAATAGCCCTTTAGAAGAAGCCATTATCGCTTCCATTATTACGCTATCAAAAGAATTAAATTTAGAGGTTATTGCGGAAGGTGTAGAAACAGAAGAACAATGGAAGTTTTTACACGAGCAAAACTGTGACCACATTCAAGGATTCCTCTTTAGCAAACCTGTTTCTAGTAAAGATGTTTGGATGTTACTCCATAAAAAAACAACCGTCTAAGTAAGACGGTTGCTTTTTAATACTCAAAAGGCATATCTGAAGCTAATTGTACCTCTTGATCATTATGAGAAATTACTTGACTTTTCTCTAAAGCTGTATCTGCTAATGAAATACCCCATGCCATCGCTAACGTTAATAGACTACCAATAAGTAGTTTTTTCATATTCCATCACCCACATTTTTCTTTTAATATATCATGAAAATTTATCCATATCGTATGCAATTATGCATATTTATTTTTTAGGTCGTTTTTATTTCTTCATTTTTTTTATAAGCGTTTCTTTATACGCATGCATTTCTAATATATCGAAAAAGAAGCAAGCTTTTTCATAAGCATCTTCAATCTCTGCCACATCATACTCTAGCTTTTCTAAGCATTCACCTTTTTGATAGTATAACTGTCCAATCAATGCCATACTATTAATTCGACATGATATTTCAATGGCTTTATTTATTTGATAAAGCGCTTCTTCATATTGATTATCTAAGTATAATGTTTTTGCATGATTATGTCTTACCTTCACATCAAACTCTTTATTTTCAGGCAATGCCTCTAATTGCTTTAATATACCTTCAAATAACTCCATACCCTTCTTAAAATAACCATTTTCAGCATAAATATTTGCAATTGCATTTTCTATATAAAGTTTTTGATACACGTCTATTCCAGTTAACTGTTGATTTAGTAGCTTTTTTAGCTCCAGAATACAATATTCATAATCAATCTTCTTTAGCACATACGCAGATACATGATATTGCCATTGAAGAAACTGCTGAAACTCAGGATGATATTCTTCCTTTTTCAGTTCATTCCATACTTTATTATATATTTCTTTATATTTCTTTTGCTTACAAAGCATAATGATTTGATCTTTTAACTGCTTTTTCCTCTCGATATCAGAATAAATGAGTACCTCATAAAAATGAATAATGGGAACTTGTAACTTTGCTGCAATACCTTGCAATATATCCATACTTGGGTATACCGCGCCCGACTCAATTCTGCTCACCTCCGATTGATGACATACATTATCGGAGAGTTGTTTCTGTGTTAATCCTCTCATTCCCCTAATTTTCTTTATTTCGCTTCCTAGTTTTTCTGCGTGCATACTTGCTCACCGTCCCATTATAACAATCTAATTTTTTAAGTTGTCATACCACTACAATAATGTGAATTCGACAATTTTTGATATGAAATAATGCATAATATATATAAAATTCGGCAAATTCCTCATACAATTCATCTCACATACACAATACAAGATTAGGAGTGTTATAGATGAATTATAGAAAACTTGCTAGTGCTTTCGTTACATTCGGTCTTCTTTGTCCTTTATCAACAGAAGCTATTCACGCTCAAGAATTAGATAAAAATGAAGTGAAAGTTGAAATTGCTCAGCCTGGTTTAACAATCGGAAAATTAACACAACCTCAAAACGATACAAAAGAGAATATTGCTAAAAAGTATTTAAAAGGTGAGGTAAATGGAGCTAAAGCTCAACAAGAGCAAGTTACTACTGAAAAGAATGTCGATTTTCAACCTACAAATACAGAAACAAAAGAAAATCAAACCGAATTACGCCTTGCACAAACATACAAAAACTATAAAGTATATGGTCAAGATCTCATTGTAAAAGTAGATAAAAATGGAGTAATTACAACTGTTAGTGGTAAAGTTGCCCAAAATTTAGACCAACAACTTAATCTTACTATAACAAATTTTTTGTCGAAAAATGAAGTAAAATCTAAATTACGCAATATACTTCAAATTCCAAGTGATGCGACAGAAACAGAATTTTCTAGCGAAACGGTAGTTTATACGAAAAAAGATGGGCACTATACATACGCAACGGTCCTTACATTTACTTATGAAAACAATGAACAAGTTATAAACGGAAATGCAATCATGGACTTACAAACTGGTGAAGTACTTTTCCAAGAAAAGTTTATTAAAAATAAAGAGAATAAAACTATTAATCAAGTAACAGCACCTAAACTATCACCAGCGAAAGAACAAGGAACTGGGAAAAATGCGCTACAAGAAAATATATTATTTAATATCGCAAAAGGTACTGACGGAAAATTTTATTTAGCTGATTTATCCCGTGGAAATGGTATTTATATTTATAACGCAGACTATGCTGACTCTCTTGGTGGCAATAGCCAAGCCGGTTATCCAGGGACACTTATTTCAAGTAACACTTCGAACTTTGCAGATAAAGAAGCAGCTGGTGTTATGAAAAACATGAGTAATATTTACGACTATTTTAAGAAAGAACATAATCTAAAAAGTTACGATAATAAAGATTCAAAAGTTGTTGCTAGCGTCCACGGATTTGATTCTACTGAAGTTAGTGATGGTGTAAAAGAAAACTATGTAAATGCGTTTTGGCATCCAGGTTGGAATCAAATGGTCTTTGGTGACGGGCTAAATGGAAAATTAACCTCTGCTCTTGACGTAACAGCCCATGAATTTGGACATGCTGTATTTAGTGGTACGACGAAAAATAAAATTGTGCGATATCCAAGTGCTGAAACATCTGCGCTAAATGAAGGTTTAGCAGATTTTTGGGGTACACAAATAGAATATTACGTAAAGAAAGATAAAGGAAATTGGATTATGGGTGATACGTTAGGTGGTCTAACAATTCGTGACATCCCAGGGGAAATTGGTGACGGCGGCAACAAACTATATACAAACTTACAAGATTTCTATAATGATGGAAATAATCAAGAATCTCATGTGAATTCCGGAATCATTAGCCATGTATTATATCAATTAGCTGAAGGTAAAACGTATAACGGTATATCTGTTCAAAGACAAGGAAATGAAAAAGTAAGTAAAGTTGTTATGCGTGCATTGCAAAACTACGCAACTTCAGCAGAAGATTTTGAATCACTTCAATCTCACATTGTACAAGCTGCAAAAGACTTATATGGTAATACGACAGCAACAGAATTCGAAAAGGCTTTCCAAGCACATGGATATAAAGCACTAGCAAAAATTAATAAAGTAGTAGAAGTACAACAAGGAAAATAAGAAAAAAAGAAGTTTACCGACTATAGGTAAACTTCTTTTTATATCCATCCCTTTTCTTCCGCAATTGTAATTGCCTCAATTCTATTTTTCGCGTCGAGCTTCGTTAACACTTCGGAAATATAATTACGTACTGTACCCGGTGAAAGATAAAGTGTTTTCGCAATTTCATTTGCCGTCTTTCCTTCTTTAGCAAGTAACAATACTTCTTTTTCACGATCTGATAATGGATTTTGCTCCTGCCATAAACCAAACATTAAATCTTGAGAAACCTCTCGTTTTCCCTTCATTACATTACGAATTGCTGCGGCTAAATCTTCACTCGGGCTATCTTTTAACAAATATCCGTGCACACCAGCTTTCATCGCCCTTTCAAAATACCCTGGCCTTGCAAATGTTGTTAAAATCATTACTTTGCATAATGATTTTTCTTTCTTTAAAGTTTCAGCAACATCCAATCCACTTTGAATCGGCATTTCAATATCCATAATACTTATATCCGGCTTTAACGATTCAATTAATTTTAACGCCTCTTCCCCGTTCGCAGCTTGCCCAATCACTTCCATATCATCTTCTAAATCAAGTAGGGCTCCTAATGCACCACGAAGCATCCGTTGATCTTCCGCAATAATAATTCGAATCATGCCCTCACCTCATCTTTTCCCGTTCTAATTACAATTGGAACCTTCACTGTTAACAGCGTCCCCGGATTAATCGTATCTAGCTCCACTAGACCGTCAATTAAGGCAATTCGTTCCTTTATACCACGAATGCCGTTTCCATCATGATTTTGCTCCTCTAAACCGACGCCATTATCTTCTACTTTTAAAATCAATTCACCTTGTGATTCTAATATAGAAACAATGCACACTGTCGCCTTACTATGCTTCACTACATTCGTAACTGCCTCACGTAAACACATACCTAAAATATTTTGCTCGATTGGCGATAACGAACTAGAATTAGCCTCCTGCTTTACTTCCAATTCAATATTGGCTGCTTGCAAAATCGCTTTTATTTGCTCAAGCTCTTCTTCTACTGTAATCATACGCATATCAGAAATTAATTCTCTCAGCTGTTTTAAAGCGGTACGAGATGTTTGTGTAATTTCCTTCGCTTCCATACTTGCCCGCTCCGGATTTTTCACAATTAACTTCTCCACGAGCTGACTTTTCAAAGTAATAAGAGATAATGTGTGTCCTAACGTGTCATGAAGATCTCTTGCAATTCGCTGACGTTCTTCACGTTTTACTAAATCTTTAATTTGTTCGTTTGCTTCGTTTAATTGATTCCTTAATACCTTTTTTTGATTAAAATTACGCATTCCAAATGGTGTAAGGAGCATTAAAATAAACATTGGAACTATATTCACTAAACTTGTAGTTGTTAGTTGATTAAAGTTTACAAATGTAAAAGCTCCCAGCATTACAATTAACAGGCCCCACAACAATCGAAATACTTTTTTACTTGGTGCAAATCCCATCGCACTTGCCGTAAAAAATCCAAAGAAAATCATAAAAGGATTATAAAATACAGCAAATAAAAAGGTTAGTAACATTTGAATACATGCCCATAAAATGAACGTCTTTTGAACGAAATAAAGTTGACGGTATGTGACAATGAAAACTATCAACATACCGATGCCAATTACAAGCTTCCATCCTGATACTTGTGTTAAATTATAAATTGGAAATAGCAGATACACGAGCCACATATATGGGAAGAATCCCATATATTTTGGAAAAATCTCAATCCTCTTCTTCTCTATCATTTATACCGCTTCCTGTCTTTTTCTTATATATATTGATACTACAACAAATATAAGGAAATAACCTCCTAGTACCGCGATATTTTCCCATCCAATTGATTTTCCAGCTACAATATCCCATGCCCCGCTACCAAAATGATATGTTGGTGTCCATTCTCCAATAGTTCTTAATACTTTTGGGAATACTTCAATTGGCATCCATAATCCGCCAACTACAGCTAAGCTCATATTTAAAATATTAGCCAGGCCAGCAGCTGCATCCGCCTTTTTGATTGAACCTATTACTGTTCCGAGTGCTAAAAATGGTGTCACGCCTAATAATAACCATAATCCGGCACCAATCCATTGACCTACTGTTAACTCGACATTATTAATTAATATTCCTGCCATAAAAATAACTAAGATTGAAAAAGCATTCACTACTGTTTGAGCAATAATCTTTGCTGCTAAATATGCTCCCTCTGGAAGTGGTGTGATTTTTAAAAGATGTGTCCATCCTTGCCCTTTTTCCTGAGAAAGTCTCACACCGAAACTAAAAAGTGCAGTCCCTACAATACTGAAAGTCGCCATTGAAATTAAATAATGAGCTTTCCAAGCATCTCCGTTTTGTGGGACTTGAATAACATTTGTGAAAATATAGTAAAACATAACTGGCATTAATAATGAGAAAAAGATAAATAATTTATTACGGAACGTACGCAAAACCTCTATTTTACATTGCATCCATAGTGCTCTCATGCGATTTCCCCCTTCTGATTTGCGACAAACTGTTCAAATGCTTCGTCGAGACTTCCACGTTCAACTGAAATATCTGTTACAGGTAAGTTCTTTTGATAAATTGCTTGTAACGTGGCATCAGTATCCTCCGTTGTTAAAATAATCCGCCCCTCATTTGACTGTACTCCTGTTACATTCGGCAATTCCTTTAGCAAGCCCATAGGGATACTTTCTTTCGAATAAAACGAAATCGTTTTTCGAGAAATCGTCGCTTTCATTTCATCTGGCGTACCATCTGCGATAATCTTTCCGTTCGCAAATAATAAAATCCGATCCGCTAAAGCATCTGCCTCTTCTAAATAGTGCGTCGTTAAAATAATCGTTTTCCCTTCACTTGCTAACTTTCTAATCGTTTCCCAAAATGTTTTTCGAGACGTAATATCCATTCCAACTGTCGGCTCATCTAAAAATAACAACTCTGGATTTCCTGCAAGTGCCAGTGCAAAATTTAACCTTCTCTTTTGGCCACCCGATAATTTCTCACATCTTTGCTTTCGCTCTGATTCTAAATTTGATAACTGAAGTAATGTTTCTTTCGCTACTGGATTCGTATAATAACTACGGAATAACTCGATTGCTTCTTCTACCGTGATACTATCAATCACACTTACTTCTTGTAGCATCGCACCGAGGCTATTACGAACATCTCTGTGCTTCGGACTCTTTCCAAATATAGAGACATTCCCCTCTGTCGGATCTTTTAATCCGAGCATCATTGAAATTGTCGTTGTTTTCCCCGCACCATTTGGACCGAGTAATGCTACTATTTGCCCTTTATTTACATGAAATGAAACGTTATTTACTGCTTTTTTATGTTTAAATGTTTTAGAAACACCATTTACTTCAATAATCTTTTCCATCTCTCCACCCCCGCCGTTTCTTATATTTACATTGTATTCCTTGGAAAAGTTAGGAAACAGTATGATGCGTCATGACATCAATATGACAATTGTCATGTATTCTCTATGAGCAGAATCACCCCGCATACCGCACGCAAGTAGCAGGAGCAAAATAAACATGATACAATCGGATAAGATATCTATTCGAGGAAGGACAGTGGTTTTCATGATTATTCGTAATGAACAAGATTTAGAAGGTTTACGAAAAATCGGCCGCATCGTTGCACTTGCACGCGAAGAAATGAAAAAGCAAGCGAAGCCAGGTATGACAACGAAAGAGCTAGATTTAATTGGTAAAAAGGTATTAGATGAGCACGGTGCTATGTCAGCACCTGAAAAAGAATATAAATTCCCAGGTGTAACTTGCATTAGTGTGAACGAAGAAGTTGCTCACGGTATTCCAGGAAATCGCGTATTAAAAGAAGGCGATTTAGTAAACGTAGACGTATCAGCAGCACTTGACGGTTATTATGCTGATACGGGTATTTCATTTGTTCTTGGTGAAGACGAAGAAAAAGAAAAGCTTTGCCAAGCAGCAGTAGACTCATTTTGGGAAGCAATGAAAAAGGTAAAAGCTGGATCAAAACAAAATCAAATTGGTCGTGCTGTTTCTAACTTTGCACATAAAAGTGGATATAACGTAATCCAAAACTTAACTGGTCACGGTATTGGTCTTAGCTTACACGAAGCTCCAAACCACATTTTAAGCTACTATGATCCAATGGATAATGCGCTTCTAAAAGACGGCCTTGTTATCGCTGTAGAACCATTTATCTCTATGAAAGCTGATCATATTATTGAGCGCGGTGATGATGGTTGGACATTCGTTACACCAGATAAAAGCCTTGTTGCACAATGTGAACATACAGTTGTTGTAACACGCGGTGAACCGATTATTTTAACAGAAATATAATAAAAAAACAGCCGTTTTGTAGATTCCTGCTACTGAAACGGCTGTTTTTTTATTATTTTTATGCATGTAAAAGCTTATATAAATAAAAAGGTGGTGCATCAAAGCATCACCTTTTTAACGGGGTGAGGCTGTCCAAAAGTACAGAAAACTCTTGAACAGCCTCGTATTTTCATATGGATGCCTTACATATATCACTGATGATAATTATGAAATGCGGAAACATAGTTACCATCACATGATTCAAACAAAAGAAAAGAAACCCTATAACGGATCTCTTTTCCCTACATAATCTAAAGTTTGGGTACACTAGATTCATGCAATGTAGGAGCCTTCAGAACAGAAAGCGATCCTTCATTTAAAATGATAGCATACATATATCCGCTAAAAATATGCAAATATGCATATGGCGTTTTTATATTTCTCAACATACATTTATTGAAAATTCATACATATAAAGGTAAAATAAAGTCGTTATCCGTCTTCTTTTGTCAGTCAGAGAGAATAGAAGAATGGGAGAGGAAAAAATGAGAAAATTACTGAAACAAAAAATAGTAAGCTCCTTGCTTGCTGTATCACTCGCCGTTAGCTTAGCTCCAATCGGACAAGCAAAAGCTGATTCCACGTCAGAAATTACACAGACTCCACCTATTACAAAACAAGTTGATGCAAACCGCGCCATCGAGCATATCCGTTTCTTATCCGAAACAATCGGTCCCCGTCCAGGTGGTACAAAATCAGAAGAATGGGCTTCTCGCTATGTTGGTATGAAACTTAAATCATTGGGATATGAAGTAGAGTATCAGCCCTTTCAAGTGCCGGATCAATACGTTGGATTTATCGAATCACCATTAGGGACAAAGCGTAATTGGCAAGCTGGTGCTGCTCCAAGTGCACTAATTTCTACAGAGGCTGTTACAGCTCCGCTTATCTTTGTTCAAGGTGGTACAAAATTGGACGATATTCCAAATGAGGTAAACGGAAAGATTGTTTTATTCGAAAGAGGTGCAACAGTAGCAGATTATAATAAACAAGTTGAAAATGCTGTTAGTAAAGGGGCAAAAGGTGTTCTTTTATACAGCTTAATTGGAGGTCGTGGAAACTACGGACAAACTTTCAATCCTCGCTTAACTAAAAAGCAGTCTATCCCTGTCTTTGGTCTTGCTTATGCTCAAGGAAATGCATTTAAAGAAGAAATCGCTAAAAAAGAGACAACAATGCTTTCCCTAAAAGCGAGACATGAATCTAATTTAACATCTCTAAATGTCATCGCAAAAAAGAAACCAAAAAATAGTACAGGTAATGAAAAAGCTGTCGTTGTAAGTTCACACTATGATAGTGTCGTTGGAGCACCTGGGGCAAATGATAATGCTTCTGGTACAGGATTAGTATTAGAATTAGCTCGTGCTTTTCAAAATGTAGAAACTGATAAAGAAATTCGTTTTATTGCTTTTGGTTCTGAGGAAACTGGCTTACTTGGCTCTGATTATTATGTTAATAGTCTGTCCCAAAAGGAACGCGATCGAATTTTAGGTGTCTTTAACGCAGACATGGTTGCAACAAATTATGATAAAGCAAAGAATTTATATGCTATGACCCCTGATGGTTCAACAAACCTTGTAACAGATGCTGCCTTACAAGCAGGTAAACAATTAAATAATGATCTCGTTCTTCAAGGAAAATTTGGCTCTAGTGATCACGTACCATTTGCTGAAGTGGGTATTCCTTCTGCACTATTTATTTGGATGGGCGTCGATAGTTGGAATCCATTAATCTATCATATCGAAAAGGTATATCACACGCCTCAAGATAACGTATTTGAGAACATTTCACCAGAACGTATGAAAATGGCATTAGAAGTCATTGGAACTAGTGTTTATAATAGTCTTCAACCTACTGTGAAAACAGGACAAAAAGCTGCTTAATACTATTTCAAGCCACCGATTAATCGGTGGCTGTTTATTGAGAAAAAATAAATATGCATAAAAGCATATTTATTACATGGTATTATCGCGCATAATTAAAATCGTAATATATAAATAAAAACACATTTATTACATAGCATTATCATGTAGAATAAAAATTGTAATAATATTGATTACATCTAATAAAGAGGTTTTTCAATTATAAAAAAATTATTCTTGCAGTTGTGTGAACTTTAACTTGAATTTCAGGAATTAATGCTTTTATTCCTGAAATAAACGTTGCAGCAGCTACTCAAGAACAAAGCTTTCCAAAATACTATTTCTAAATTAGCCATAAAAATGGCTATGCATTCATCTAAAACTTAATGGAACATGGTCATTGACCTTAAATTACATGAGATAGGACACCACATTCTAATCTTATGATAATAGACTTCTTAAAAGCAGCTTTATTATCGCTTTAGAGCCGCTTATCTCTATGAAAGCTGACCATATTATTGGGTCACTGATTAAGTCCAACTTGAAACTGTTCTCTTTTTTCTATAAAAAAACCCTTCAGGTTGCATTCTTCCCTTCACTTTATCGTGAAGTTTTTGAATACTTACCTAAAGGGCGTAATATCAATAGTAATTTTTCAACTTGTCTGCTACTCAGATTACGGTTTAATCAATAATCTAAAGCTTTTTTATTATTTTATTCGCTGACGAGCAAATAGAATTCCACCTAAAAGGAACAATACCATACCGCCAAGAATTGAAATCATTTCTGCTGATGTTCCTCCTGTGTTAGGAAGTAATGTTGGCTTATCATTTTCTGTAGTAGGTGGAACTTTTGAATCGCTATTTTTGTCTGTATTTGTGTTTGGATCCGTACTTGGATCTTTTGGATCTGTGCTTGGATCTTTTGGATCTGTACTTGGATCTTTTGGATCTGTGCTTGGATCTTTTGGATCTGTGCTTGGATCTTTTGGATCTGTGCTTGGATCTTTTGGATCTGTGCTTGGATCTTTTGGATCTACACCTGGTTCGTCCTTGATTTTTGTATTCGTGATGTCATAACCATTTACTTCGGATTTGTATCCCGCTACTGGTTGTTCTTTCACTTCATATTTGTACGCCTTACCTTCAGCATCATATGCTGCTAAATCTTTAAACGCATATTTCCAATCACTTGCTGTACTCACTTCTTGTGTTGCGATTACTTGGCCATTTTGTAGTAAGTCTACTTTAATCATTGAAGGACGTTCTTTCGCATTATCGTCTTTCCACGTTTTCGTTCCTTCTACTTTTGTTTGACCAACCTTTGTATTCGTGATGTCATAACCATGTACTTCTGTTTGATATCCGTCTACTGCTTGTTCTTTCACTTCATACTTGTATGCTTTTCCGTCTGCATCATATGCTGCTAAATCTTTAAATTCATATTTCCAGCCTGTTGCTTTGCTTACTTCTTGCGTCGCAATCACTTTACCGTTTTGTAGTAAGTCTACTTTAATTGCTTTCGGACGTTCTTTCGCATTATCGTCTTTCCACATTTTTGTTCCTTCTACTTTTGTTTGGCTTACTTTTGTATTCGTGATGTCATATCCTTTGACTTCGGATTGATATCCATCTACTGGTTGCTCTTTCACTTCATACTTATATGCTTTTCCTTCAGCATCATATGCCGCTAAATCTGTAAACGCATATTTCCATTCGCTTGCTGCGCTCACTTCTTGTGTTGCGATTACTTGGCCATTTTGTAGTAAGTCTACTTTAATCATTGAAGGACGTTCTGATGAATTATCGTCTTTCCATGTCTTCGTTCCTTCTACTTTTGTTTGGCCTACTTTTGTATTTGTGATGTCATTACCTTTGACTTTTGATTGATATCCGTCTACTGCTTGTTCTTTTACTTCATACTTGTAAGCTACACCATTCTCATCATATGCTGCTAAATCTTTAAACGCATATTTCCATTCGCTTGCTGCGCTCACTTCTTGTGTTGCGATTACTTGGCCATTTTGTAGTAAGTCTACTTTGATCATATTCGGACGATCTTTCGCATTATCGTCTTTCCATGTCTTCGTTCCTTCTACTTTTGTTTGGCCTATTTTTGTATTTGTGATGTCATTACCGTTTACCTCAGATTTGTATCCGTCTACCGGTTGTTCTTTCACTTTATACTCGTAAGCTACACCGTTTGCATCGTATGCTTGTAGGTTTTCAAATGTGTACTTCCAATTTGTTGCTGCTGTTAATTCTTTTGTGTCTACTACTTTACCATTTTGTAGTAAGTCTACTTTAATCATATTCGGACGATCTTTCGCATTATCGTCTTTCCACGTTTTTGTTCCTTCTACTTTTGTTTGACCTACTTTTGTATTTGTAATGTCATAACCTTTTACTTTGGATTGATATCCATCTACTGCTTGTTCTTTTACTTCATACTTATATGCCTTACCTTCGGCATCGTATGCCGCTAAATCTTTGAATTCATATTTCCAGCCTGTCACTTCTGTTACTTCTTGTGTTGCGACTACTTGGCCATTTTGTAGTAAGTCTACTTTAATCATCGTCGGACGATCTTTCGCATTATCGTCTTTCCACGTTTTCGTTCCTTCTACTTTTGTTTGCCCAACTTTAGTATTCGTGATGTCATAACCATGTACTTCTGTTTGATATCCGTCTACCGCTTGTTCTTTTACTTCATACTTGTATGCTACTCCGTTTGCATCGTATGCTTGGAGGTTTTCAAATGTGTACTTCCAATTTGTTGCTTTGCTTACTTCTTTTGTGTCTACTACTTTACCATTTTGTAGTAACTCTACTTTAATCATTGTTGGACGATCTTTCGCATTATCGTCTTTCCATGTTTTCGTTCCTTCTACTTTCGTCTTGCTTACTTTTGTATTCGTAATGTCATAACCTTTTACTTCGGATTGATATCCGTCTACTGGTTGTTCTTTTACTTCATACTTATATGCCTTACCTTCGGCATCGTATGCCACTAAATCTGTAAACGCATATTTCCATTCGCTTGCTGCGCTTACTTCTTTTGTATCGATTACCTGGCCATTTTGTAGTAGGTCAACTTTGATTGTTTCTGGACGTCCTTCACCATTTCCGTCCTTCCATACCTTCGTTCCTTCTACTTTTGTTTGACCAACCTTTGTATTCGTGATGTCATTACCTTTCACTTCTGTTTGATATCCGTTTACTGCTTGTTCTTTTACTTCATACTTGTACACTACTCCATTTGCATCATAGACTGCTAGGTTGTCAAATTTGTATTTCCAACCATCTGCCGCTGTTACTTCTTTCGTTTCTATTACTTTTTCATTTTGTAGTAAGTCTACTTTGATCATTGTCGGACGATCTGTTGCGTTATCGTCTTTCCATGTCTTTGTTCCTTCTACTTTTGTTTGCGCTACTTTTGTATTTGTAATGTCATAACCTTTTACTTCTGTTTGATATCCATCTATCGGTTGTTCTTTCACTTCATACTTGTACGCTACTCCATTTGCATCATAGACTGCTAGGTTGTCAAATTTGTATTTCCAACCATCTGCCGCTGTTACTTCTTTCGTGTCTACTACTTTCTCATTTTGTAGTAAGTCTACTTTGATTGAACTTGGACGATCTTTCTCGTTATCGCCTTTCCATGTTTTCGTTCCTTCTACCTTTGTTGTTTGTACCACTTTTGTATTTGTAATGTCATAACCTTTTACTTCTGTTGTGTATCCATCTATCGGTTGTTCTTTCACTTCATACTTGTATGCTTTTCCATTTTCATCGTATACAACTAAATCTTTGAATTCATATTTCCAATTGTTTGCTGCTGTTACTTCTTTTGTTTGAATCACTGTTCCATTTTGGTATAAGTCGACTTTGATCTTTTCTGGACGACCTGCTCCGTCTCCATCCTTCCAAGTCTTCGTCCCTGAAACAGATGTGGTTTTTACTTTATTTGGAATATCCAATTCGACTCCATTTTCATCATCTGATTTTATTTCAAACCATACTTTTTTCTCAGGATCGAAATCAATATAGTCTGGAGCTGAAACCTCTTGTACATAATATTTACCTGGTGATAATTGAGGCGTTTCAACTATCCCTTTTTCATTTGTTTTATATTCGCCCCCAACTTGTTCACCAGACTCTTTATACAACTTAAACGAAACATTCGGAATTACTTTTTCTTTATTTCCTTCAATATGTTTAACAATTTTCAGCTTTCCTTTTGGAACCTTGTTACCAGTAGCACCACCACCAGCTGTCATATTTTCGACTGGATGAGTACCTGATTCAGTAACTGGTTCTTTGTTTAGAACTTGGTAATCAATCGTATAATCATTCTTAAAAAACTCTTGCTTCTTCCCAGCTTCCGTTATAGTAGATGTATAACCAATCGTAAAGGCAGCAAGACGTGCTTTATCCTTATTAAGCACAACTTTAAATGATCTGTCTCCAGTGAAGGTAATCGTTCCGTAACCTTGCTTTTCAAACTCTTGTAGCGTTAACGATCGACGACCTAGATAATCATCTACACTTATATAGAAACTATCCTTATTAAGTGTTTGACCTTCCTGTAAATTATCAGTCACAACAATATCACGACTTAACTCTTCTTTATTTAAATTTATATTCAAGAACCAACGTACTTCGTTGTCCTTACCTGAGTTCATATCACCAGTTTTATAAAAAAACGGTGGCTTTCCAGGATCTGTGCCACCACCACTACTTGGACCGGTAATTGTTACAGACTGCTTATCTACAGTTGTACCGAAATTGGTTTCAATCTCTTTCTTTTGATCCGTTCCTACATTAGTAGCTTCCACGAAAAAGTTTAAATACCCTTGAATATTTTCATATGTATCCACTTTATCATTAAATGTACATACCACAGTACCTGCTGTAACTTTACAAGTACCATAGTCATTTAATAGAAACTCGCTATTTAATCCTTTTAATTCTGGAGGCAGTGTTAATGTTAGTGTGTCTCCAGGCTTCAGCATAAGTCCATCTTTTTCACTGAAGTTTACAGTTACTTTAGTCCGTTCTGTGGTACTTAGATTTGTTTTACCAATCTGAAAACTATCCACAAGTCCTGCTGTGTTTAGCTCTTGTGCATTTGCTACTATAGGTAGCAAACTCTGACCTATAGTAAACATGAAAATCATTATAATCGAAAAAATCGAAGTAACTCTTTTTAAATACATATTTTATGTTATCCTCCTATAAAATTAAAAATAGATAGATCCTGGTACAAGCATACTATGACAAAGATTCTACCATTCAATGTCATTAAGCCACTTTACTAAAATGTGTTTGATAGCTATTATCATCTTTTTCTCTTTTTTCAACCCTTCTATTATTTAGAAACTTGAAGTTTGACTCTTATATAGATTCATCTAATTTCTCCGACATTTTATTTCTGGCCTGTACCGTTTAACAAAAACAGATACAGGACAAATTTTGATAAAGAAATTCAAATTACAAGTACACATGAACGGACCTCAGAATAACTTCAAAGCTAGAAGAAGACAATTTGAAAAGCAATCACGATAAAGCTCATGACAGCCATTGTCGTCTTATTATGCTGTGAAATTTTAGAAATTTCTTCAAATCCAATGCAAACGTTCGCTCTATAAATGCAAAAATTTCATTGCTGGCAAGTATGAACGAGCTACTTCACAGTAACTATGCATTTGGTCAACTTCCTTACTTATCCTCCTAAAGAATAACAAGAAGTACCATCTATAATCGAAATTAGCATATCAGCCGAGGAAAGTTACAACTGTGAAACATCTTTTAGAATACTCGTATTCTAAAAGATGTTATTGAAGATGCGTTTTCTGCCATTATAAGTTGAGGTGGAATTGGCCATATGTTAAAACGTTTTGTGTTTAGTTACACAACCGACCTACACACCGAAACAAGTAGAACAAGAAGCGTTCCACCGCCAGCAGTATATAATTAAAAACGCTCTGGATGAAGTATTGTTTGCCTATGCAAGATGATAGTCATATTCTCCAAATTTGAATACAGTGGACCGAATTTGGGGGTAACTAAAAAAGAGTATGATTGTCAACTGATTTCATGTAAATCGCATAGAAATACGAAATTCAGCCTTTTCATTTTTGGAGTATATAAATGAGTGTCGAGAAAAAAACTTTGCCTAATGGGTTCCATGGCTATGTCGAAGAATTAAAATGAGCTTATATATGATGATAATATCAAAACCGAGAGATTTATATCCTTTCATTATTTTTTATCAAATCATGAAAACTTTAATTGTACTATATGTACTATCTTAAACATACCCCCCTAGTTTCTTGACTAAGCTGGAAGTTTTCAAGATTAATTACTAATTGGTTAGATGAATTGTTATTTTAGTATTTGGCATAGCTGTAACAATGTTTTTTACAACAATCACACCATTTCCTAGTAACATTCCACCAACTAATAATACATATATGGATTTTTGATAATTTTACCCCCAACAGTCTATTATTCTAGAATCGTTCCTAAAAATCAATAGTTAATTGGTATTTTACTATTTTCACTTCATCACCATAACATATCTTTGTCACATGTATTTATATTAGAAAACTGACACAGAAAAAGAGACAGCTCTGCCATCTCTTTTTCTGTGTCAGTTTCCCCTCATCAAGACGTACGTGAGGTTCTCCCCCATACGTCTTTTCGTTGATCTTCTTTCTTTGACATCTAATCAGTTTATAGACTGATTAGATGTCTTTATATCAACTTGTATATCACTTCTAAACAAAAATAAGTATCTTTTCTTTTGTCTACTACATTTTTTCTGGTGCAGATACTCCTACGATTGCTAATGCATTTTGAAGTGTAGTGCGTACTGCCTTCATTAATTCGTAACGAGCTTTACTTAATTCTAAGTTATCTTGGTTTAATACTTTTTCTGCATTGTAGAAGCTGTGTAATGCTGCTGCTAATTCAAATGCATAGCTTGTAATGCGGTGTGGCAGACGTTTTTGCGCTGCATCCGCAACTACAGCTGGGAATTCACCAAGTTTTTTCAATAACTCTACTTCTTTCTCAGAAGTAACAAGTTTGTAATTCACGTCTCCGCCTGTAGCTAATCCTAACTCTTCACCTTGACGAAGGATACTGCATACACGAGCATGTGCATATTGTGCATAGTATACTGGGTTTTCATTAGATTTTGATACAGCTAAGTCCATATCGAAGTCTAAATGAGAATCACCGCTACGCATTGCGAAGAAGTATCGCATCGCGTCCACGCCTACTTCTTCCATAAGCTCACGAAGTGTAACTGCTTTACCTGTACGCTTACTCATTTTCATTTTTTCACCATTTTGGTACAGTTGTACCATTTGGATGATTTCTACTTCAAGTGTTTCTTTATCGTAACCTAGCGCTTGAATAGCAGCTTTCATACGAGGAATGTAACCGTGGTGGTCAGCACCCCAAATGTTGATTAGCTTATCGAAACCACGCTCTAATTTATCACTGTGGTAAGCGATATCTGGCGTTAAGTATGTGTAAGAACCGTCATTTTTAATTAATACACGGTTTTTGTCGTCACCGTAAGTCATTGAACGGAACCAAGTTGCTCCGCCTTCTTCAAAGATTTCGTCACGCTCTTTTAATACAGCAAGAGCCTGATCAATTTTTCCGTTTTTGTATAATGATGTTTCTGAGAACCATACATCAAAGTTAACACGGAAGCTTCCCAAGTCTTTTTGAAGTTTTGCTAACTCATATTTCAAACCGTATGAACGATAGAATTCATAGCTTTCCTCTGCATCAGCTTTTGCATAACGATCACCAAATTCTTCAGCTAAACGTTTACCGATTCCAATGATGTCCGCACCATGGTAACCGTCTTCTGGCATTTCTTTCTCTAATCCTAAAGCTTGCATGTAACGAGCTTCAACAGAAAGAGCTAAGTTATGAATTTGGTTACCAGCATCATTAATGTAGTACTCACGAGATACATCATATCCTGCTTTTGCTAATACGTTACATAAAGTGTCACCTACTGCCGCACCACGTGCATGTCCTAAGTGAAGGTCGCCTGTTGGATTCGCAGATACGAACTCAATTTGTACTTTTTCACCTTTACCAGTATTCGTTTCACCGTATGCTTCACCAGCGTTGACGATTGTTGGGATTAAGTCTGTTAAGTAGCTATTATCCATGTAGAAGTTAATGAAACCAGGACCAGCGATTTCAATTTTTTCAATAGAAGCTTTTGCTTTATCGAAGTTTGCAACTAATTCTTCTGCAATCATACGAGGTGCTTTTTTCACAACGCGTGCAAGTTGCATTGCCATATTTGTAGAGAAGTCACCATTTGTTTTATCTTTTGGCGATTCTAATACAACGTTTGGAAGTTGTTCTTCTGTCGCTAATTCTGCCTTTAATACAGCAGCCTGGATTTCTTCTTTAATCAATCCTTTTACTTGTTCTAAAGAATTCATTATTTTGCCTCCTTCAAATTAATTGTAATTGTATATCTGCCAGCTTCTTGTTCACTTAGAAGCAATGCGTACGTTAAGAAGAGTTGTCCTTTTTTCTTTTCATCCGACCATTTAAAAAGAACGTTATCAGTTTTCGTTTGCAATGCAAACGTACCAAGTTCACTCGTATACGTACCAGTTGTCCATTCACCTTTCACATGCGTCTGACGCATAGAAATAGCACCTGAACGCATAATGAGGACTTGTTCATCTTGAATTTTAATAATTGTTTTCACTTCGCCTTGTTCGTTCGGCTCTTGGAATGTTATATATGTACCTTGACCTTTTACATAGTATTGACCATTTGCTTCAAAAGCAACGGCTTCCTTTCTCGCCCCTTCACGGATTTCTGTTACGAAATGAACGTGTACCGGCAAGCCTGCAAGTTGTTTCTTCACGTCTTGCACACCCTTCAAATGTTATAGATATTAAATACTACTTATAATAAATCACTTTTTCTATCATATCAAAAAAAGACTCTGTCTGTCTGCTGAAAAATCAGGAAAACTCCTTTTCAAAAAATAATTCACCTTCACTTTATTTCATATGTTAAAATATTTTTTAAATCTAAATATTCTTTCATTTAAAGGGGTGAATTTGGTGCTACCAACAAAATTAAAAAAAGGTGATGAAATAAGGGTTATTTCACCATCTTGTAGTTTAAGTATTGTCTCAAATACGAACCGAGAGCTTGCCACAAAAAGATTAACCGATATGGGCTTTCACGTTACATTCTCAAAAAATGCTGAAGAAATAGATCGCTTTTCTTCATCCTCTATTGCTTCACGAGTTCAAGATCTTCATGAAGCATTTAGAGATCCTAATGTAAAAGCAATTTTGACGACACTTGGCGGATACAACTCTAACGGTTTATTGAAACATCTCGATTATGATTTAATTCGAGAAAATCCGAAGTTTTTCTGCGGTTATTCTGATATTACCGCTTTAACTAACGCGATTTATGCTAAAACAGGCTTAGTTACATATTCAGGTCCTCACTTCTCTTCATTTGGAATGGAGAAAGGCCTCGATTATACGACCGATTACTTTTTAAAATGCTTAACTTCTAATGAGCCTATTGAAATATTTCCGGCTGAAACATGGAGCGATGATTCTTGGTATATTGATCAGGAAAATCGAGAATTTATTAAAAATGAAGGATATGTTTCAATTCAAGAAGGAGAAACTACAGGAGATATTATTGGTGGTAATATGAGCACATTTAATTTACTACAAGGTACGCCATATATGCCTAACTTACAGGACAAAATTTTATTTCTTGAAGAAGATAGTTTAACAGAAAAAGCTACCCTTAAAACTTTTGATCGATATTTACATTCTCTTATGCAGCAACCTAACTTTGAACATGTAAAAGGCATTGTTATAGGAAGAATGCAAAAAGGAGCAGAATGTGCGATAGCAGACATTCAAGAAATGATTGCTTCAAAGATAGAACTTAAACATATACCTATCATTGCAAATGCTAGTTTTGGGCATACAACTCCTATTTTCACTTTTCCCATTGGCGGAAGAGCAACAATCACTTCTAATACAAAGAGCACATCTATTACAATTTTAACGAATTAAAAAAGGAGCGATTTGTTCGCTCCTTTTAAACTTTTTCTATTTTTTGTAATGCCTTTTGCGGGATTGATTCTTTCGGGATTTCAGCCCATCCTTTTCCTTGCATACCCTTTGCATAAATTTTTATAAAATCACCTGTATGCAATTCACGGTTCACTATTCTTTTAATAATTTGTAGCTTTCCGTCTTCCGTATACCCTTTAAATGTATACAAATATTCATCATCTTTTTTCTCACCTTTATCTATAACTGCATAATAATCTTGTATTTCTTTATTTGAAAAGAAGTTGTCTACAAAAGCATGTACCCCTTCTGTTTTTGTGTTTAAATAATATGCTGTTCCCCCTAAAATAATGGCGAACACAGCTAAAACTTTAATGACCAATTTCATAAATGCGCCTCCTGTTTGCACTTCTTTCTCACTAACCGTATGTCTATACCTGTATTATACGAAAAAAATCATACTATACTCCATCGAAATGTCTTACACTTCCCTTACATTATTGTAAGACTTTTTCACCTTACAGCAATTTCCGGGCAAAAAGTTTTTCCGTTTAACAAACTTTTATATTATTATTGAATGATACGAATTTTTATTACAAAAATCAAAGGAGACAGTTCTCAAATGGCTATCTTGCAAGGTTTAGCACTATTACTTGTTGTACTCTGTCTATTTACACTTTTTAGTTACCGTGCTCCTTACGGAATGAAAGCAATGGGTGCTTTAGCTAATGCAGCAATCGCGAGTTTTCTTATTGAGGCATTTCACCGTTATATCGGTGGAGAAATGTTTCATAATGACTTTTTACAATCAGTAGGAGAAGCATCTGGTAGTATGAGCGGTGTCGCCGCGGCAATTTTAGTAGCATTAGCAATCGGTGTTTCACCCGTATACGCTGTTTTAATCGGTATAGCTACTAGTGGGTTCGGTATTTTACCAGGATTTTTCGCTGGATACGTTTGTGCTTTCGTCGTGAAATTTCTCGAAAAGAAATTACCAGCTGGTGTAGAATTTTTAGCAATTCTATTTATTGCCGCACCAATTTCACGTGGAATGGCCATGCTTATGGATCCACTCGTTAACGCAACACTCGGTAAAATCGGTTCTATGATTTCAGTTGCAACTACAGAAAGTCCTATCATTATGGGTATTATGCTTGGTGGATTAATCACAGTTATTTCTACATCTCCATTAAGTTCTATGGCACTAACTGCAATGCTTGGATTAACTGGTTTACCAATGGCAATTGGTAGTCTTGCCGTAGCAGCTTCTGCCCCAATGAACTTCATTTTCTTTAAACGACTAAAAATCTGTTCAAAGAAAGATACAATCGCTGTGGCAATCGAGCCGTTAACACAAGCCGATGTTGTCTCAGCAAACCCAATTCCTATCTATATGACAAACTTTGTTGGCGGTGCGCTTGCCGGTATTATTACGTCGCTATTCCAGCTCGTTAATAATGCACCAGGGACAGCATCACCAATTCCAGGACTTCTCGTGTTGTTCGGATTTAATGATGTAATAAAAGTAACGATTGCTGCCGTATTATGTGGAATCGTTACCACAATTGTTGGATACGTTGGTTCCATTGTGTTCCGCAAATATCCAATCCGTTCTGCTGATGAAATTCGCGGAATTACTTCGGAAGAGAACGTGGCATAAGAAAAAGAGCTATTCTCATCGTTTGAGAATAGCTCTTTTTTGATGTCGCGTGGCGGTAAGTGAAATTATATCAGCGATTTTCCGAATATATCGACCGCAACTTGAATTATATCAGCGATTTTTTAAATATATCGGCGATTCGACAAAGAATATCGACTTACCGACACATAACGACAAAAGTAAAAGCCTCCTAGTCGCCTAGGAGGCTTTTACTTTTGTCCAGCTACAACGGCTAGAATCTCCGGCCATTTCACACTCTCGTTCGAAGCCAAAAGCGCTTCTCGGTCGAGCGTTCCAATGGCCTGCGATTCTGGGCGAGCCGCCTACGCTTTTATTTTATCCAGCTACGCCTTCTAGACCCTTGCGTCTAAGAACCTTCCCTGCCAAAAGGTAAAAAGCACCTTTTGCAGGAAAGAACCTTAGTCACCGGGTCTAAACAGTCGGCTTCACTTTTATTTCACCCAACCGAGCAGCATTTCCCGCACGAATTTGCTTGCTGCGATTGGTGTTTGATCACTATGATCGTAGACTGGAGCTACTTCTACTAAGTCTGCTCCGACTACTTTTATATTTGAATTTGCAATTGCTACGATGGACTCTAATAGTTCTTTAGATGTGATACCTCCAGCTTCTAATGTTCCTGTTCCAGGAGCGTGAGCTGGGTCTAATACGTCAATGTCAATTGTGACATAGACTGGGCGTCCTGCAAGTTTCGGTAATACTTCTTTTAACGGTTCTAATACGTTAAATTTATATAAGTTCATACCTACTTCTTTTGCCCATTCGAATTCTTCCTTCATTCCAGAACGAATACCGAAAGAATATACGTTTTCCGGACCAATTAAATCGCACACTTTACGAATTGGTGTAGAGTGGGATAAAGGCTCTCCCTCATATGACTCACGTAAGTCAGTATGAGCATCCATATGGATGATTGCTAAATCCGGATATTTTTTTGCCATTGCCTTAAAAATTGGCCAAGACACTAAGTGCTCTCCGCCGAGACCTAGTGGAAACTTACCGGCATCTAATAGTTTTGCTACATATTCTTCAATCATGTCTATGCTGCGCTGTGGGTTCCCAAATGGTAATGGAATATCACCCGCATCAAAGTACTTTACCTCTTCTAGTTCACGATCTAAATACGGACTATATTCTTCAAGACCGATTGATACTTCACGAATACGTGCAGGGCCAAAGCGAGATCCTGGACGAAAACTTACTGTCCAATCCATAGGCATCCCATAAATAACCGCCTTTGACTCTTCAAAACTTGGATGACTTTTTATAAATACTTTACCTGAATAAGCTTCATCAAAACGCATACTCTTTTCCTCCTTGTGTGGAACTTAAGGTATCCCAACCTTTCATTATTTCTCAAATTTGGAGCCTATAACTCCTCTTTCTCGATTTACCTGTGCCTTCTTTTTCTTATAAGAAGACTACTTCATTTGTAGCAGTGTAAGTAACTAGCATGTTCAAGCCTTCTAGACAAACACCTTAAATGAGTTACTTACACTTTATTTATTTCAATTTAACGCTCTTACTTAATTAAATCGCCAACAAATTTCGGTAGTGCGAATGCTGCATTGTGTAATTCTTTTGTGTAATATTTCGTTTCGATTTCGTGGAAACGCTCTTCACTTACTTCTAATGGATCATGTTTTTTAGATCCGATCGTGAACGTCCAAAGTCCACTTGGATACGTCGGAATGTTTGCTGTGTATAGACGAGTAATTGGGAAAATCTCTTTTACGTCTTTAAATACAGTTGTAATTAGTTCTGGTGTAAACCAAGGGTTGTCCGTTTGGGCAACGAAAATACCATCTTCTTTTAACGCTTTTGAAATTCCAGCGTAGAAGCCTTTTGTAAATAAGTTTACTGCTGGGCCTACTGGCTCAGTAGAATCTACCATAATTACGTCATATTCGTTTTCGCTTTCTGCGATGTGTAGGAAACCGTCTCCTACTTTTACTTCTACACGTTCATTATCTAATGCACCTGCAATTGATGGTAAGTACTGCTTAGAGTACTCAATTACTTTTCCATCGATTTCAACAAGAGTTGCTTTCTTCACGCTTGGGTGTTTTAACACTTCACGAATAACACCACCATCGCCTCCGCCAACAACTAATACGTTTTCAGGGTTTGGATGTGTAAATAAAGGTACGTGCGCTACCATTTCATGATAAACGAACTCGTCCTTTTCTGTTGTCATAACCATGCCGTCTAAAATAAGCATGTTTCCGAACTCTTCCGTTTCAACCATATCAAGTTTTTGGAATTCTGTTTGCTCCGTATGTAATGTGCGGTTAATACGCGCCGTAATTCCAAAATGCTTTGTTTGTTTTTCAGTGAACCATAGTTCCATCGTACAATCACGCCTTTCGCTGCAAATTTATAATAGGGACATCATTAATGTCCCCTAACAAAAATAAAACAAAACATCCAAAAAGTATAGTTAAAAGTACAAAAATACCGAAAATATATTTTAGTCAGAGGGTTCTAACATATATGCGAAAAAGGTTTGCTCTGTAATAGGAAAGAAAACCCTTTCTTAAGAAAGGGCTTTTGTCTCTATTTCTACCGGTTTACGAATTGGAATTAAGATCATAACGCAACCGACTAACACAACAATTCCACCGACTAAAAACGGGCTTTGCGGCGAAACTGTATGACCGATGACTCCTGATAAAATTGGAGCAATCGCGCCTCCTAACCAACGAACGAAGTTATAAACACCTGATGTAACAGATCTTTCATAAGGTGAAATATCCATTACATAACTTGTAAATAACGCATTGTTTAATCCTGATGCTAATCCAGATAGAACGATTAACACGATTTGTAACCACATAATTTTTACGAAGAATAATGCAATTAAGAAAATCGCAAATACGAGTAAACTACCTTTTAACACTGTTTTCGGCTCATATTTCCCTTCTAGCTTATGTGCTAAAATTGCTGATCCGTAAGCTAGCGCTAATCCCCATCCACAAAATACAAATCCTAATTGAATAGCAGATAAGTGCATAATAAGTGGTGAATAGGCTAAAACAACGAAAAATCCGTAGTAATATAACATCCCTGAAATGGCACCTTGCATAAACGGTTTATACTTCACCAAGTTAAGTAATTCTCCCATGCCTGCTGCTTTACGCTTCACTTTTCGCTCCGGTTCTTTTACAAAAAAGAAAACTAAAATAAATGCTAAGGAAATTAAAATACTCGTCGCAAAAAATGGGTAACGCCAAGAATGTCCACCTAATATTCCGCCTAATAATGGTCCACCTGCCATCCCTAAACCAATGGCTGCTTCATATAGTCCTACTGCTTCATGAACTTCTTTACTTAATGCAATTAATAATGTCATCGCTGTTGCGAAGAACATTGCATTTCCTAATCCCCACCCAGCGCGGAAAAGAGATAATTGAGCAATCGTTTGCGATATACCACATATAAATGCAAATACAGTCACAATCGCAAGACCAATCGTCATCATTCGTTTATCACCAAATCTTGATGCAAATATTCCAGCTGGTAACATCATAATTGCCATCGTTAAAATATATGATGTAAATAACATCTCGACTTGCCAATGCGATGCACCAATTTGTTCAGCAATACTTGGTAAAATTGGGTCGACTACCCCTATACCTGAAAAGGCAAGGAAGGTAGCCACCACTGTAATCAATCTCCCTAATTTTTGTTTGCTCTCCATTTTGATTACTCTCCTTTTGTATTCTCTAAAAATGTAACTGCACGGCTTAAACTATCCTCTAGCTCTGCCTTCACGCGCTGCATTTGCTCCATTTTCTCGTCTAACGTTTGCACTTGTTCTTCAAGCATCTCTTTAATTTCTTGAATCACTTCACGGTCACGCGGATTCTCACTATTTCTTCTTTGTTCCATTCTTTCTTTTAACGATAAGAAATGTTGCATTTCTTGAAGCGTAATTCCTAGCACTTCTTTCGCTTCCACAATCTTTTTAATTCTTGCAATGTCCTCGTCTGTATACAGGCGAATATTCCCTTCACTGCGTTCTGGGGGATGAATTAAACCAATTTCCTCATAATAACGAAGTGTACGCTTTGTTAAACCAACTTGCTTTGTTACTTCATCAATTTTATACATGTGTATTCCTCCCTTCACCGGATTATTACATTTTACGTTAACGTTAACTTTTGTGCAACTATTATACTTTTGTAAATGTTTTCATATGAATTGTATTTTTCTCAAAGCAGTTTCATAATGAAAGAAAAGAGATGATAAGGAGATTTCCAAATGAATAAACCACTTATTTTCGCTCATCGCGGGGTAAAAGGAACACACCCAGAAAATACGATGATTGCCTTCCAAGAGGCTGAACGCATTGGTGCTCACGGAATTGAACTTGATGTTCATCTATCAAAAGATGGTGAACTAGTTGTTATTCATGATGAAACAGTGGACCGTACAACAAATGGCGTGGGACTTGTTTCTGAGAAAACTGTAGAAGAATTACAAGTTTTAGATGCTGGTAGCCATAAAGACCCTTCTTTCCATGAGGCAAAAATCCCAACGTTACGAGAAGTATTTATTTGGCTCTCTACAACAAATTTACAACTTAACATTGAATTAAAAACAGATGTTATTCACTATCCAACTATTGAAGAAAAGGTCGTCGCTCTGGTTCGTGAATATCATCTATCCAATCAAATTGCATTTTCATCATTTAACCACGATTCCGTTTCATTATTAGCAGAAATTGCTCCAGAAATTCCAAGAGCGATTTTGTACGATACACCACTTGCAGATCCTATTGCTGAAGCAAAAAAACGTGGGGCAACTGGATTACATCCAAACTTTCAATTATTAACGAAAGAGTTTGTCCAATTAGCACAGGGGCAAGGATACGTTTTTCGTCCTTACACCATTAATGAATATAAAGATTTACAAACTATGATTGATTACGGCGTAGATGTTATTATTACCGATTGGCCAGCGCGTGCTTTTGAGCTCCTTTCTTAAATGAAGGGGCTCTTTTTATTTTGGAAATTTCATTGTTTAAAATAAACGAAAACCCTCAATACTAATACAATAATGCTTGTATTAATGAGGGGCTGAAAAAGATGGATCAAACTATGAATCCAAAACTTAAAAAATATAAACGTCTTTTCTTCACCGTAATGTTCTCTTGTGTTCTTTTTTTCGTTTTTTCCTTTTTTATTATCATTGTAGCTGCAAAAATTATGGGACCTCCCCCTGTTGCGGTTCCGCAAACGAGTGTCTTTTACGCTAATGATGACACTGTTATAGGACAAAGTAATGAAATGCAAAAACGCTATAATGTATCTCTCGATGAAATTTCTCCTTATGTAAAAGGGGCGACACTATCTATTGAAGATCAACGATTCTACAAACATCATGGCTTTGATATGAAGCGCATTGCTGGTGCCATTGTTGCCGATTTAAAAGCAATGGCAAAAGTACAAGGTGCTAGTACTATCACACAACAGTATGCTCGTAACCTATACTTAGATCATGATAAAACGTGGAAGCGTAAACTATTAGAAGCAATGTATACCGTTCGTCTTGAAGTGAACTATAATAAAAATCATATTTTAGAAGGGTATTTAAATACAATTTATTACGGGCATGGTGCTTACGGAATTGAAGCTGCTTCCCGCCTGTATTTCGATAAAACTGCAAAAGAATTAACATTAGCAGAAGCTAGTATGCTCGCCGGCATTCCGAAAGGACCTAGTTTCTACTCTCCCTTTTTAAAAGAAGAGCGTGCTAAAGGGCGTCAATCTCTCATACTAAATGAAATGGTAGAACAAGGGTATATTACAAAACAGCAAGCTGCCTCAGCAAAAAAAGAAACACTTACTTTTGCCTCATTGGATACGAAAAAAGTTGCAGAAATTGCACCTTATTTCCAAGATGCTGTACAAGCTTCCCTTCTTCGTGATATCGGATTAGATGAGCAAGCCTTACAGCGAGGTGGTTTGCGTATTTATACAACGCTAGACCCTAAATTACAATCTGTAGCAGAGCAAGCTGTAAAAAATCATATACCTGAAACAACAAACATCCAAACTGCCCTCGTCTCTATGAATCCAAAAACGGGTGAAGTGGCTGCCCTTGTTGGTGGAACTGATTATAATACGAGTCAATTTAACAGGGCTACACAAGCCGCTCGTCAGCCCGGGTCTACATTCAAGCCGTTCCTATATTATGCAGCCTTAGAACGAGGATTCACCCCTGCCACACGCTTAAAAAGCGAATACACGGTATTCACTTTAGGTGACGGTGTTTCAAAGTATAAACCAAAAAACTATAAAAACTATTATGCAGACGATTTTGTGACAATGGCACAAGCACTCGCTGTTTCTGATAACGTATATGCTGTGAAGACGAATTTATTTTTAGGCGAAGACATTCTTACAAAAACAGCGAAGCAATTCGGCATCGCTAGCGCATTAAAAGATGTTCCGTCTCTCGCTCTCGGCACATCTCCTGTAAAGCCAATTGAAATGGTCAATGCTTATAGCATGTTTGCAAACGGCGGGAAAGAAGTAAAACCAATCTTTATAAGGCGCATTGTTGATCATGAAGGAAATATGCTATACGATGCTCATTTAGAAAGTAAACAAGTTCTAGATAAAAGCAAAGCCTTTGTGATGGAAGAAATGATGACAGGTATGTTTAATAAAAAACTAAGCAGTTATGCCGCTGTGACCGGTCAATCGATATTATCAAAACTATCAAGAACATATGCCGGGAAATCTGGTTCTACAGAAACTGATAGTTGGATGATTGGATTTACCCCGCAACTTGTAACAGGGGTTTGGATTGGATACGATCAACCTAAATCCATTTCAAATGTAGCCGAACAAGGATACGCGAAAAAAATATGGACCGATACAATGGAAAAAGGATTAGATGGACAGCCTAAAAAAGAGTTCAAACAACCAACAGATGTTGTTGCTGTCGACGTTAACCCTGAAAACGGTAAGATTGCGACAAAAAATTGTCCCATTTCTGTGAAGATGTATTTCGCAAAAGGTACAGAGCCAACAGAGTACTGTATGGATCACGTTGATGGTAAGGAAGAATTCGAAAAGGTTAGTGAAGAAAAGAAAAAGACGGGTTGGTGGAAAAAATATCTCCCGTGGTAAGAAAGAAGGCTATTGATATTCCTTGTCGAATCGCTGATATATTTTCATATCCCATAGTCCTATTCATAAAATAAAAAGGATGCCTCACTAGTCAAAAATCGACTAATGAGACATCCTTTTCTTTTATTCACCTAATAATGCACATCGCAATTCTTCACTAGATTCATTCCAAATTGCTTCATTATGCTCTTTTAAGAATGTACCAAGTACTTTTTTAGATGATTCATCCATATGATCAATCATGATGTGACGCTTTAGTGATTTATCCATTTTGTTTACATGCTCTGGAAGTGATTTATATCCGCGGCGAATTTCACGATCAACTGTCATTTCACAAGCAGTTACACCTGCGTAATATGCACCGTTTGGTGTTCTTTCAATCGTTACCCAAACGAGCCAAAATGGTTTTCCGTTTGGAACTTCATCTTTATTTGTTAAAAACTTAATTCCTTTTTCTACTGTACTACGTGCATGCATCGCACCGATATCAACGAACGCAGTTTTCTCTAATACATCAACAAATACAGGAGAAATATTTTCTAGGCTTAATGCCCCAACACCAAATCCACCATGTCCATCTGTGGAGTCATTCTTCACGATATTAAAACCGATTTTTTTCTTTTTCTCTGTCATATGTAAATTCCTCCTCACTTAATAATTATAGGAGCCCGAAAATAGGCGCAATGATACTTTGTAAAAATACTAATACATACGGAATAACTACATTGAAAATAGGCTGAATTGTGTAATTGCTAAGCGGTGTAATAACAAGAATTAATAACGCAATTGATCCATACTTTTCATACTGTGTCATTTTCGCACGAATATTTGCTGGTGCTAAATCTTCCACAACGCGATACCCATCAAGTGGTGGAATCGGTAATAAGTTAAATACAAGTAAAACAATATTAAGCCCAATGAAAATTTGGAAGAACTGACTTAACGTATCTGCTACTGCAGGTGGAACCGCATCTAACACACCAAACGTTATTAAGCTATACCAAATAATTAAACCAATTGCACTTAAAATAAGATTACTTATCGGTCCCGCAATAGAAACTAATATTCCCGCAAGACGCGGTCTTTTAAAGTTATACGGGTTAACAGGCACTGGTCTTGCCCAACCGAATCCAAGAATTAATACAGCAATCATCCCGATAGGATCTAAATGAGCCATCGGTGATAACGTTAACCGTCCTTGTTTCTTTGCTGTATCGTCTCCAAATTTATATGCAACATACGCATGTGCAAATTCATGCACAGATAGCGCAATAATAATCGCCATTGCTACCAATGGAATTTGGTGCAACGGATATCTAAATAACTGATCCATAGTTCATCTCCTCTTCAATATGTCCAAAAAAGAAATTATTTGTTTTTCCGATTGTTCTTCCTCATAATCCGCTATAATAAGAGTGTAACTTACATAAAAGGAGCGATTGTACATGCCATACGTAACAGTGAAAATGCTAGAAGGACGCACAGAAGAACAAAAGAAAGCTCTTGCTGAGAAAGTAACAGCAGCAGTAAGCGAAACAACTGGTGCTCCTGAAGAAAACATCGTTGTTTTCATCGAAGAAATGTCTAAAAACCATTATGCAGTTGGCGGAAAACGCTTAAGCGACAAATAATTTCAAGTTTTTTCATAAGAAGCAGCTCTTAGCTGCTTCTTATTTCTTTCCTTCTAACAACTCGATAATTCTCTCTTTATATTTTCCTTTTCTTCCATCTTCATAGATTAAATCATGTGGATAGAATAGCTTTTGATCCGTTCGCTTCTTACCTGTAATCGCCTCAACAATATCCGATTCACGCGAAAGCTCTCTAAGTTCCCCGTTCGGCATAAGAAGTAAAATTGGCAGACGCTCTTCTTCTTCTCCTGCGCGGTAAAAGTCATACGGTAAATCCGATGTTGAATCAACAACTAAATAATACTCTGGATCTAGTCCAATCTTTTTAAATAAGCTACTTAATTCCATCCAATTATCTAAACCGTGTTTATCTGTAAACTCTACATATTTAAATAGATTTCGATTCATAAAACGGCGACATAAGTCACTTAAAATTGGATCTTCTTCGTCTTGCCATACTTGGAAGTAATAATACATTACGTTCTCGTCTAGCTTTAAATAGTCCTCTACTGTTACTTCTTCTTCAAATAAAGAATAGAAATGAACAGGATGATATTTAAACGCATAATACTTCTCATGCAGTGATTTAGCTCGGTGTAAAATCTTCGTTAAAATTACTTCTGCACTACGTGTTACTGGATGGAAATATACTTGCCAATACATTTGATAACGACTCATAATATAATGTTCTACAGCATGCATACCACTATTTTTAATGACAACTTGATTACCATACGGGCGCATGACACGCAGTATACGTTCCATATCAAAGTTCCCATACTTTACACCAGTAAAATATGCATCTCTTAATAAATAATCCATACGATCAGCATCAATTTGGCTTGAAATCATACTAATCGCTAATTTATTAGTAGATGTTTTCGCAATTACATCTGCTACCTTTTGCGGGAAATCTTTATCCACACGGCTTAATACACGATTAATTTCCGTATCACCAACGATAATCTTTTGCGTAAATTTCTCATGATCTAACGAAAATACTTTTTCAAACGAATGAGAAAATGGGCCGTGACCAACATCATGAAGTAATGAAGCACATAAACATAACAATCTATCTTCAGCATTCCAATTTGGTCTGCCATCAAACACATCATCAATCATACGACGAATAATTTCATATACACCTAACGAATGAGTAAAGCGACTATGCTCTGCACCGTGAAATGTAAAAAATGTCGTTCCAAGCTGCTTAATACGGCGCAAGCGTTGAAATTCTTTCGTTCCGATTAAATCCCAAATAACGCGATCACTCACGTGCACATATTTATGTACTGGGTCTTTAAACACTTTTGTTTCGCTGAGTTTGTCGTTTAAATATACCACTTTCCGACATCCCCCTTTCTTTACTGCATTCTTACTATATATTATAAACGATATAGGAAACAGAAAGAAATGAAAGACTATATTAATTCCTGTTATATAAAGAAAAATCACTTTTACCGATGTAAAAGTGATTTTTCTTTATATATTATTTTCCTAAAACAAATTCAGCAACTTCGTCTAAGATCATTTCTTTACCTAGTGGGAAGTATCCTTTGTTTAGGTCTTCATTACTAATTGTGAATACGTGATTATTTTTAACAGCGTTCATGTTTTTCCAAATTGATTCTTCTTGGAATTCTTTTAGACGCTGAGACCCGTCACCAGTTGTAAATACGAATAAGTAATCTGGGTTGTAATCGATTAAAGCTTCTTTTTGTACTTGTACTAGCGGTTTATCAGTTGGTGTCCCTTTAACTGCCGGTAACTTTAAGTCATTAAAGATTACGCTACCGTAACCGTAGTCACCATATACGCGGAAAGCATTTGGATATGCAGCCATTTTCATGAATGTTGCATCACCAGTTTTAGCGATGATTTTGTCATGTAATTTGCTTGCTTTTTCATCATACTGTTTGAACCATTCTTTTGTTTCTTTCTCTTTACCGAAGATTTGACCTACTTCTTCGAATTTTGGACGCCATTGGTCTAATGGAGTTTTTAACATAACTGTTGGTGCAATTTTAGATAATTGATCATAAATCTTTTCTTGACGATTGTTTACAAGAATTAAGTCTGGTTTTGCAGCAGCTACTGCCTCGATGTTAATTTTATCGCCCCAAGCAGAACCTACTGGTTTCACACCTTCTAATTTCTTTGCAATATGTCCATCAATTTTTTCTTGTGTTGTATTTGCAGTAATAATCGGTTTCATGCCGAAAATTAATAATTCTTCTGTTGAACCACTAAGGTCAGCAATTTTCTTTGGATTTGCAGGGATTTTAATTTCCCCTTTTGCGTGTTGTACAGTGCGCTCTTCAGTTTTCGTATCCTTCGCATCTGCTTTCTTTTCTTCTTCTTTGTTAGAACAAGCTGCAAATAGTACAGAAGTAACAACTAGTACCATTGCTAATAGTGCCATTTTAAAATTTTTCATATTCCCACTCCTTCTAGCTGTATTTCTCTTATAATTTGCATGTAACTATAAGAAACAAAAACAACATTTAATTAATATATTTTCATTAATTGTTGTTTATATCCCGTTCTAACGGGCGTTCAATTTCCCATCCATGGGTAAGAAGCTCAACGTCCATTAGAACTCCCCCTCTCACCTCTTTAAGAGGGGGAAATTCTATTAATTATGCTTTTTTACGCAATTGATTATTAATCAACGCTAAATCGTATGTTAAACAAATTGGTTTACAGTTTACTGGACATGGAACGATTTGAGCTTCAATCTCAAATACGTTACGAAGCGTTTCACTTGTCATAACTTCATCTGGCGTTCCTTGTTTCATTAACTTCCCAGCTTTTAATGCAATCATATGATCAGAGAAACGAGAAGCATGATTTAAATCGTGAATAACCATAACAATCGTTCTGCCTTCTTCTTTGTTTAACTTCTTCAGTAAGTTTAATACTTCAAGTTGATGAGCCATATCTAAGTATGTTGTTGGTTCATCTAACACGAGTAAATCTGTTCCTTGTGCAAGAGCCATCGCAATCCATACACGTTGACGCTGACCACCTGATAAAGCTTCTGCTGGACGATTTACGAATTCTGTCATCCCCGTCACTTCAAGTGCCCAATGAATGTAGCGATAATCCTCTTCTTTCAATGTTCCAAATCCTTTTTGATGAGGAAAACGTCCATATGAAACAAGTTCAAACACAGTAAGACCTGTTGGCACTTCTGCAGTTTGTGGTAAAATCGCCATTTTCTTTGCGATTTCTTTCGTTGGCTGTTTCTCAATTGCTTTTCCATCAAGATAAACAGTACCTTGTTTTGCTTTCAAAATACGAGAAGCCGTTTTTAATAATGTGGATTTCCCACAACCATTTGGTCCAATAATCGTCGTAATTTGCCCTTCCGGAATTTCAACTGTTAATCCATCTATAATTAACCCTTCATTATAACCAACAGATACCGAATCAACTGCTAAAGTTGCCATACAAAAAGCCTCCCTTTATTTTGTCCTCATAAGTAAATATATGAAATATGGTGCGCCAATTACAGAAATAACAAGACCGACCGGTATTTCTGAAGTTGGTAACACACTTCTTGAAATTACATCTGCAAATAAAAGCAAGAACGTTCCTATTAATGCAGCCGTTGGTAACATAATTTGATGTTTACCACCAACGAGACTTCTCGCTAAATGCGGAGCCATTAAACCGATAAAACCAATGCCGCCCGCCACCGCAACAGATGCACCAGCTAAACAAACTGCAATAAATAATAATTTACGTCTTTCCTTTTCTACATTTACACCAAGGCCAACTGCTGTAGAGTCGCCTAAATTCATTACATTTAATATGTGCGCTTTACTAATGGCAAGTGGTAAGAAAATAACCATCCATGGGAGTACACTTAATACGAATTTCCAATCTGTTCCCCATAAACTTCCTGCCAACCAAATCGTTGCAAAGCGGAAGTCGTTAGATGTCATCTTCATAGAAAAAATTAAACTAACAGCACCAAATCCGGCTGCAACAGCGATACCAACAAGAATTAATCGAGTGGATGAAACGCCGTCTTTCCATGCTAGTAAATAAATAATAACCGCTGCTAATATCGCACCAATTAGTGCGAAGAATGGAAGGATAAATACAGATAAGAATGTACCAGTTCCAACTTTTCCAAAGAAAAAGTAGACGAATACAACAACTGTTAATCCCGCTCCAGCGTTAATACCTATAATACCTGGATCAGCAAGTGGATTTCGTGATAACCCTTGCAAAATTGCACCTGACATAGCTAATGCAGAACCAACTAATATAGCAATAACCATACGTGGCATACGAAATTCAAATAAAATAACAGATTGATCTTCTGCACCTAATCCAACCAATGACTTTAATACATCTATTGGAGGTATTTTAAATGTTCCTGTATTTAAACTTACTAAAAATACAGCAACGATTAATCCTACTAAAATCGTTAAAATAGAAAAGTTCTTTTTTGTTAAGACGCTCGTCCTCACATTTTTCCTCTCCCTTCGTTACGTGCTAAGTAGAGGAAGAATGGCACTCCAATTAGCGCTGTAATTGCTCCAATTGGCGTTTCAAATGGTGGATTAATAACGCGAGATAACATATCTGCACATTCAATTAACAATCCACCTAAGACTGCAGAACATGGAATAACCCATCTATAGTCTGAGCCTACAAGGAAACGAGTCATATGCGGAATTACAAGTCCAACGAATCCAACCGATCCTGCCATAGAAACCGCAGAACCTGTTAATACAAGAACAAGTACTGTTCCGATAAATTTAATTAATGTCGTATTTTGACCAAGTCCAATCGCAATTTCTTCACCAAAGCTTAAAATTGTGATATATCTCGACATCATAATTGCTATGACGAGACAAACAAGACCAATCGGTACTAACATATTAATACTTTGCCATTTCACTCCGGCAACACCGCCTGCATTCCACATACTTACCTCTTGGGCAAGGTTGAAATACAATGCAATTCCAGATGAAATTGCCCCTAATAAAGCACTAATTGCTGCACCTGCTAAAGCTAATTTTACAGGCGTTAATCCACCTGGTGAAGAAGACCCAATACCATATACAATACTCGCTCCAAACGCAGCTCCAATAAAAGATGCGATAACAAACATTAAATAAGGTGAATTAGGGAAGAATGCATACATAATTGCAATCCCGAATACTGCACCATCTGTAATCCCCATTAACGATGGGGATGCAAGTGGATTTCGTGTCATACCTTGCATAATTGCTCCTGATACCGCTAAAAAGGCACCTGCAACTACGCCCCCTATTGCTCTAGGCATGCGAAGTTCTTGAATTACGTTATGATGCGTGATAGACCCATCAAACTGAAATACAGCTTGCCAAACGGTCTTTAAACTAATATCTGCTGCACCAAACGAAATAGAAACTGCCATGCTTAAAGCTAACAAAATTGTGCCTACTATTAAAATAATAGAAGCAACGAGCGGTCTGCTCTTAATCTCTTTAACATTCACATCTTGCTGTTCTATACTCCTTGCGCTCGCTTCCATCCCTCAACCATCCTAACCAACAACATATATTTAATAAAATGAAATTTATTCTCAAATAATAATAAAAAAATTAGGTGAATTGACATTCTCATGATAATGATTCTCAGAATCAGACACTTTCTATTCTACCTACCACGTCAAAAGACTGTCAACCATTATTTTGAAATACGAATTCATACAAAGCGCTATCTTATGGACATAAAAAAAGAAGAGTAACCTGTTCACTCTTCTTTTTCTTACTTATTTAACTTTGCTTCAATTTTTACAATTAATTCGTCTTCTGTTGGAGCCGCAACTGGACGATTATTTACAAACGCGAATGATTTTTTACGACCAGGGCCACAGTAAGACTGACATGCAACCTCAATCGTTGCACATGAATCTACTTTTTTTAACTTCGGAATCAACGTTTTAACGTTCGTTGCCTGACAATCATCACACACACGAAATTCGTTTCCCATTATATATAACACTTCCTCTATTTTAAACTTTTCACAAGTACATTTAAAAATAAACACTAAATGGTATTTTACCGCTCTTTGAAGCTTGTTGCAAGTGTCCGCGCGTAGCTCTATTCCTATATAAGGCTACCTATTATTTATATTTTCTCCTTCAAAAGCTTCCATCATTCATAGCCACTTTTCTTCTCTTCATTGAAATCTACCATATTTTTAAAAGCTTTGTATAAAAGCTCATTTTTTTGCCCATTATAAAAATAGGAAGTTCATAAAAAGAAAGGGAGTTGAATCTATGAAAGTAAGACAAGATGCTTGGACAGACGAGGACGATTTATTACTTGCTGAAACGGTGCTTCGCCATGTTCGAGAAGGAAGTACTCAGTTAAATGCATTTGAAGAAGTAGGTGATCAGTTAAATCGCACATCTGCTGCTTGTGGTTTTCGCTGGAATGCTGTTGTTCGCTATAGCTATGAACAAGCTCTTCAACTAGCAAAAAAACATCGTAAAGATAAAATGCGTGCTGCGGGCGGTGAACAGGCAAAAAAACGTTTGCTTTATACACCACCAGCTTCAGAGGCGATAACTGATTATGAAGAACACGTACCGTATGAAACAGCTGTTCAATATACAGAAGCTATTCCATATCAAAAGCCGACTGTCCCTGCTCCAAAAAGCTCAATAACAATGCAAGATGTTATTTACTTTTTACAAACAGTTGGATCTTCAAATATAAAAGTAACAGCTCTTGAAAACGAGAATACGAGATTGAAACAAGAAATTAAAGCGCAAATCTTGCGAAATGAAGAACTAGAAAGGAAACTAGAAAAATTAGAACAACAATCTCATACTGTACAAGAGGATTACGAAACACTTATGAATATTATGAACCGTGCTCGTAAATTAGCAGTAATGGATGATGAGGAACGCTCACAAACATCTTTCCGCATGGATCGAAACGGTAACTTAGAAAAAATTGCAGAATAAAAAGGATGCATGCAATGCATCCTTTTTATTCTTTCACTTCAAAATCCCCCTTTATATCCGAGAAAACCCCTTTCTTCATTTTTTGCTATAATAGAGGTTGTCATTTTATAAATAAGGGGTTAGTTATATGAGCAATTCCCGTTCGATTTTATCTCAGCCAGAGTGGCGTATTGCGGATCAGTCTAGTTTAGGACCAACATTCCATGCATTGCAGTCATTCGCAATGGATGACACGTTATGCACAAGTATTGGAAATGGTCTATCCGCTGCAACAATGCGCTCTTGGGTTCATCACAATACAATTGTTCTTGGCATTCAAGATTCACGCCTACCACATTTAGAAGAAGGTATTTCCTTTTTAAAAGAAAACGACTTCAATGTTATCGTTCGTAATTCTGGTGGACTTGCTGTCGTACTTGATGAAGGTGTTTTAAACGTATCACTTTTATTCCAAGAAACAGAAAAGGGTATCGATATCGACCTTGGATACGATACGATGTGGCATTTAATTAAGGAAATGTTAAAAGATTACGATGTTACTATCGAAGCAAAAGAAATTGTTGGTTCTTATTGTCCTGGTAGCTATGATTTGAGCATTCGCGATCAAAAATTTGCTGGTATTTCTCAGCGTCGTATTCGCGGAGGCGTTGCTGTACAAATTTACTTATGTGCGACAGGAAGCGGATCTGAGCGTGCCGCACTCGTTCGTGATTTTTACAACATAGCAATTCAAGGAGAAGAAACACGATTTACGTATCCTGAAATTGTGCCAAGTACGATGGCTTCACTATCTGAATTACTTGGCGAAACAATTACAGTGCAAGATTTAATGATGCGCCTTTTAAAAACACTGCAACAATTCGCTCCAAAGTTAACACCATCTCAGCTAACAGTAGATGAAGTTCCTTTATATGAGATGAATTTACAACGTATTATTGACCGTAATAATAAGGCACTTGGCTTAGAGAAATAAAAACCGCCGCTATAGCGACGGTTTTTTTATATACACGCTTTTATTTTTTCACCACAACAAATTGCTTATCTTCTAAGAAAAATATTTCTCCTAATTGTTCAATATATTTTTTCTTATTTAACTTAATGTGCTTGCCGAATTGAAGGTTTTTCAAATCAATTGTAATGTCTAGCTTATCATCTTTCTCATGTTCCTCTTCTCCATCTAAACAACTGTAGATTTCTATTTCTTCACCAGCGTTTAAATTGCTATTTATATAATGAAATAATACTTTCACACCTTCCCCCGGTCTCCCTAAATATCCACCCATTTCATATACGAACATTTTATGAAAGTGTTTTTTGATTGGCTCATAGTACGTTTCTAGTTTCACAATCGTTATAAAATCCCCTTCAATCATTCCGTAATCCCCTACTGGTAGTTCTTTATTTGCCGCAATAAAGTGGTATACTGTCACTTTCATCCCTCCCCCTATTATTAAAATTATATATATTCCTTAGAGATTTAAAACTACTTAAATTTTTAAGGATAAACAAAAAAGACCACCCTCATTTCAAAAGAAATAGGGTGGTCTTTTTTCATATTAATTCATTATAGAATTAAAGTGCTTGAGCTGCTGTAATTAAAGCTAACTTATACACTTCTTCTTCGTTACATCCACGAGATAGATCATTTACAGGCATGTTTAAGCCTTGTAAGATTGGTCCTACTGCTTCGAAGTTACCTAAGCGTTGAGCGATTTTGTAGCCGATATTACCAGCTTCTAGGCTTGGGAATACGAATACGTTAGCATCACCTTTAATTGTAGAACCTGGAGCTTTCTTCTCAGCTACAGATGGTACGAATGCAGCATCGAATTGGAATTCTCCATCTAAAGCTAATTCAGGAGCCATTTCTTTTGCAATGCGAGTTGCTTCTACAACTTTTTCGGTTTCTGGAGATTTCGCAGAACCTTTTGTAGAGAAGCTTAACATAGCAACGCGTGGGTCAATGCCGAATAGTTCAGCCGTTTTTGCACTTTCGATACCAATTTCAGCTAAATCTTGGCTGTTTGGTGCAATGTTAATTGCGCAATCAGCGAATACATACTTCTCTTCTTCACGTACCATGATGAATACGCCTGAAGTTTTTGTAACGCCTGGTTTTGTTTTAATAATTTGAAGTGCTGGACGAACTGTATCAGCTGTAGAGTGAGCTGCACCACTTACTAAACCTTGTGCTTTGCCCATGTATACAAGCATTGTACCGAAGTAGTTTTCGTCTTTAAGAATTTTACGAGCATCTTCTTCTGTTGCTTTACCTTTACGGCGTTCAACGAAAGATGCTACCATTGCATCCATCTCTTCGTATGTAGCTGGATCGTAAATATCAACGCCTGCTAATGTTAAGTTCATGCTAGCAGCTTTTGCGCTAATTTCTTCTTTATTACCAACTAAAATTGGTTTTACTAGTTCTTCTTTTGCTAAACGCTCTGCAGCGCCTAAAATTCTTTCATCAGTTCCTTCAGGAAGTACGATAGAAATGCCTTTTCCTTGAACTTTTTCTTTTACTGCTGTAAATAAATTGCTCACGAATAAACCCTCCTACAAATGTTAAAAACTAATCTACCTTTAAGAATACTTCTTTTCAGCTATATTTTAAACTTATAGCTCCCAAAAAATAGATAAAATGAAAATGATTATATTTTCATAAAATTCAGCCGGGGAATAAAGCCTACTTAAGCCTTATTTTCTCCCGTTTTCCGGTAAATATAAATGTGACAGTTTTATGCGCCGAAACTTTATGTAGATGTTTTTAATCCTATATATGCTATAGTTAACGTGTAAAATATCATTAACTGAGGTGAATAGAATGAGTGAAGCAACAACAACGTTAGATGGCTGGTATTGTTTACATGATTTACGTTCTATTGATTGGGCAGCATGGAAAACATTATCTAGTGACGAACGCGGACAAGCAGTGTCTGAATTTTTAAATGTCGTTGAAAAATGGAACGAAGTAGCTACTGCAAAAAAAGGCAGTCATGCAATGTATACAGTTGTTGGTCAAAAAGCAGATATTATGCTTATGATCTTACGTCCAACAATGGAAGAGTTAAATGAAATCGAAACAGAATTAAATAAAACAACATTAGCTGAATATTTAGTTCCTGCATATTCTTACGTATCTGTTGTTGAACTAAGCAACTATCTTCCAGCTGATGAAGACCCATACCAAAACCCACAAATCTTAGCTCGCTTATATCCTGAGTTACCGAAAGCAAATCACATTTGCTTCTATCCAATGGATAAGCGTCGCCAAGGTAATGATAACTGGTATATGCTTCCTATGGATGAACGTAAGAAACTTATGTACAGTCATAGCAAAATCGGTCGCCAGTACGCAGGTAAAGTGCGCCAAGTTATTTCAGGATCAGTTGGATTTGACGATTTTGAGTGGGGCGTAACATTATTTGCTGACGATGTTCTTCAATTTAAGAAACTTATATATGAAATGCGCTTCGATGAAGTAAGTGCTCGCTACGGTGAATTTGGAACATTCTTTGTCGGAAACATTTTACCAAGCGAAAAAGTAACAACATTTTTACACATATAATATAAAAAAGGAACGAAATTCGTTCCTTTTTTTATTACCCTCTACATTTACCTGCAAAAACCTTCTTTTCTCTGCAAATTTGAACAAAAATCGACAAATTCTTTTCAAATTTCTTGTAAGATTGTAACCTTTTCACATCCAAATTTATGCTAAAATGGTACGAGCTATATGCTAATAACGATGCGAAGGTGATAATGTATATGAAGAAAATCTTGTCTATTTCACTATTGTTTCTATTGTCATTTTCTTCCTTAGGAGTAACAACATCCCATGCGGAAGAAAAAATACATATAGAGGCAGCTGCTGCACTTCTATTTGATGCAGATACAGGAAAAATACTGCATGAACAAAATCCAGATGAATTACTAGCTATCGCTAGTATGTCAAAATTAATTGTTGTTTATGCCGTATTAGAAGCAATTAAAGAAGGAAAAATCACTTGGGATACGAAAGTAAACATTTCTGATTACGCTTATGAAGTTTCACGTAACAATGAATTCTCTAACGTACCGTTCGAAAAGGGACGCCAGTATACTGTAAGAGAATTATATCATTCTATCGTTATCTTCTCTGCGAATGGATCTAGTATTGCTTTAGCAGAATTACTTGCAGGAAGTGAAAAGAACTTCTTAAATCTTGCAAATGAACATGCGAAAAAACTAGGGTTAAAGAAATATAAATTTGTAAACGCTACGGGGTTAAACAACGCTGATTTAAAAGGAAAACATCCTGAAGGAACTGATCTGAATGGAGAAAACTCCATGTCAGCTCGCGATATGGGTATTCTTTCAAAAACAATTATTACAAAGTATCCAGAAATGCTAGAGGATACAAAACAAAGATTTAGAAACTTCCCAGATAATCATCCGAAACCAATTCGTATGGAAAATTGGAACTGGATGTTACCAGGTGCTGCTTTCTCTTATGAAGGAGCAGATGGTTTAAAAACAGGAAGTTCTGATACCGCTGGATATGGATTCACTATTACAGCAAAACGCGGTGATTTACGTCTTATCTCTGTTATTATTAAAACGAAATCAATGGACGAACGTTTCACAGAATCTCGAGCATTAATTGAGTATGGATTTAATAACTTCGAAAAACAGAAATTAAAAATAGATAAAAACAACAAAATTTCTGTAGTAAAAGGAAAAGAAGACTACGTAACAGTTGCACCAGAAAAAGAAGTGACAGTAGTTACTGCAAAAGGTAGCAAATCACCTTACAAAATTTCTACTGAAGCAGATAAATCACTTGCTGAAGATGGGCATTTAGTTGCTCCTATTAAGAAAGATGCAAAGGTAGGTTCAATCGTCTTAGAACCAACTGATAAATATGGTTTCTTAGACGGAAATAAAAGTATAAAAGTTACTGCAAAAACGACTGAAGAAGTAGAAAAAGCAAATTGGTTCGTATTAACAATGCGTTCAATTGGCGATTTCTTCTCAAACTTATGGTCTAAAGTATTTTAATGATGAAAAGCTAGCTCACGCTAGCTTTTTTTATTTTCCCCTCTAGATGTAAAACTTCGTTTGGTTGTCATATCTGCGTCCTTTTTCTCATACGTATGAACTAGTAATTGTTCCACACTTCATCTAGAAATGAACCTCTTTCTACAAGGCATTCCAAAAAGAGAGGTGACACATAATGGGTGTTATCGCATATAACGAAGAAGATGTAAAGTTATTAGCTAGACTGATGCGTGCTGAAGCCGAAGGAGAAGGCCAACAAGGGATGTTAATGGTTGGAAACGTTGGGGTAAATCGTGTCCGCGGAAATTGTTTAGATTTTAAAAAAATACGTAATTTACGTCAAATGGTTTATCAAAATCCTGGTGGTTTTGAGGCAACTCAAAAAGGGTATTTTTATCAACGAGCGAGAGAACAAGATATCGCATTGGCAAGACGGACTATTCAGGGACAACGTTTTTGGCCCGCCAACTTTGCCTTATGGTTCTTTAGACCTGAAGGCCCTTGCCCACCAACTTGGTATGATCAGCAAAATTCTGGTCGCTTTAAAAAGCACTGCTTCTTCCAACCATCTGGTGGAGATTGTCCAGGCGTATATTAAGGAATGAAAATGAGGAGGGATTTTTGAATGGCACAGCAACAAAACCCGTACTACGGAACAGGTTTTTATCAACCATCTGGAACTTATGTACAACCGCAACAAATGACCCCACAACAACAGCAACAACAGCAACAACAGCAAGCAATGCAACAACAAGCTGCTCAAGCTCAACTTGCAGTTTCTCAAGGGATGTTACCACTAGAGCAATCGTATATCGAAAATATCCTTCGTTTAAACAAAGGTAAGCCAGCTACAGTTGTAATGACTTATGAACGTGGTAGTTCGCTTGGTACACAATCTTATACAGGGATTATCGAGGCAGCTGGCCGTGATCATATCGTTATTAGTGAACCGAAATCTGGAAAGCGTTATTTACTACTAATGATTTACTTAGATTATGTAGAATTCCCAGGAGAAATTACGTATTTACCTAGTCAACAAGCAACTTATGCTCCAAGACCATAAAAAAAAGCTGGCGGATGCCAGCTTTTGTTTTTTTATAACCCTTTTACAACTGCAGTTCCGACTAAAATCCACGCCACAATAAATGCTACACCACCAAGGGGTGTAATTGGGCCAAAGAATTTAATACCTGTTGTACTTAATGCATAAAGACTGCCTGAGAACATAATAATCCCAGCTACCATAAGCCAACCCGCAGTGCTTAAAAGTGATGATTGCATTTTATCCATTAATAGAGCAACTACGAATAAGCCACCTGCATGAAACATTTGATATGTAACGCCCGTCTTCCACACTTCTAACATTTTTGCAGAAATTTTATTTTCTAAACCATGTGCTCCAAAAGCCCCTAATGCAACAGATAGTCCCGCTGCAATACAACCTAGTAAAAAGAAAATTTTCATCTTAATTCCCCTTTTTACCTTTATCATAAGCAATTTTTACATATAAGCCAAACGATTTTACTTTTAAAAGTCAAATAAAGATTTACCGTTTGCATCCTTTTCTTTTATATATACTTTTTCTCCAGAAACCGGCATAACTGGTTGAACTGTCGTCATAGGCTGAGACCCGATTACTTGTGTTTGAACTTTTGGTTCTCTATACGTAGAAGGCTCCACTTGTTCATCCAATAATAAATCACATAAAGCACGTACAACTAATAAGTGTCCTTTTGATTGTTGTCCTTCACTACTTTTTGCCTTTGCAATTTCATTCGCCATTTTATTTAAAATCTTATCACTAGATACTTGCATTCCTTGTCACCTCTTACTTTGTAGTTCTTTCTCAAATTGCCCCAGTTTCTCCACCGAACCAAATACTATTATCATATCATGTTCTTGTAGTTTTTCCTGCCCCGTTGGATTATGGATAATATCTCCATCCCTTAAAATCGCTAAAATTGTTACATCAAATTGATTTCTCACATTACTCTCTAGTAACGATTTACTGGCTAAGATAGAATCTTTACCAACTTGAATTTCTTCAATTACAAAGGATTGTTCTATTCCATACAATACTGTATCAATATAATGAACTGTTAACGGATTCGCAATACCTTTTGCGATATGAATTCCTGCCATACTAGATGGATTAATAACCTTATTTGCACCAGCGCGCCGTAATTTCTCTTCTGTTTCTGGTTTTTCAGCTCTTGCTACAATTTTAATTGCACCATTAAGCCCTCTTGCCGTTAATGTAATAAATACATTTTCAGCATCGTTTGCTACGATAGCCACTAGACCCGCTGCCTTCGAAATTCCCGCATTATGTAACACTTGATCTTCAGTTGCATCCCCATGTACATATAAAAGCTTTTCCTGTTCGAATATACTTTCATCTTTATCCACAACTACAAATGGGATTTTCTTTTCCTGTAATTCATGTACAACTTGAAGCCCTACTCTTCCACAACCACATACTATAATATGCTTTTGTAACTGCGCTATTTGTTTATCCATCTTCTTCCTCCGCGCCGCATGAAATAAGTTACCCTCAATGATCATAGCTGCTACTACCCCCATTGCATACGTAACGATACCGACGCCAACAGGTATAATAAGGAGCGCAAAAAATTTCCCTGCCGGTGTTACAGGCACTACATCACCATGCCCAACCGTTAATACAGTAATCATCGTCATCCAAAATGCTTGAAACAAGCTAATTTCTTCAATTGTCATAAATCCTAGCGTCCCTAGAATTACAACAAAGGTCATACATATAACTGCTATCCATAATTGCTTACGTGCATTCATATTATATTTCAACTCTTTTCTCTATCTACAATCTTTGCCAAAGGAAATGAAATACCTATATACTAGAAATGGAATCTATGAAAGAGGTTGATATAATGAAGCTATTTCTTTCTGCCTTACAATGGGCACTATTTATTTTAGCTGGAAGTCTTATTGTACCAATTAGTGTCGCAACTAGTTACGGCCTCGACGGCGCTGAAGCTATCGCGTTTGTACAAAGGACATTATTTGTTCTCGGTTTTGCCGGCCTACTGCAAGCTATGTTCGGTCATAAACTTCCTATTCAAGAAGGTCCCGCAGGCCTTTGGTGGGGAATTTTCTCCCTGTATGCAAGTTTAGGCGTCGTATTATTTGGATCAAGCAATGAAACACTTAAGGTCCTTCAGTACGCTTTCCTACTAAGCGGAATTATTTGTATTATTCTTAGTGTTTTTGGACTTATCGATAAACTAGTTCGCTACTTTACACCTACAGTAATTGGAACGTATTTATTCCTTCTTGTCGCACAACTTAGTGGCTCCTTCTTAAAAGGCATGTTTGGCCTTGATGGACAACATACAGAAGTACAGCCAAAGGTATTTATTCTTTCACTCATTGTTATTTTACTATCTTTTTTCATTATGAAGCTACCTATTATTGGACAATATTCCGTTCTTTTCAGTATCGTCTGCGGCTGGATATTATTCGCGTGCTTCGGATTATCTAATCCAGTAACACCTGTGACAGATATAATTCGTCTTCCATCTCTATTTGTTTTCGGAATGCCCCGCATTGAATGGAACATGGCAATTACGGTAGTTTTCGTCACACTATTACTTCTAACAAATATGTTAGCAAGTATTCGCGTTGTACAAAAGGTTGTTTCAAAGTATGAAGAAGATTCTGCTCCAGATCGCTTCAAACAAGCTGGCATTATAACAGGAATAAATCAATTACTAGGCGGCCTGTTTTCAGCCATTGGTCCTGTTGCCATTTCTGGATCAGCAGGATTTATCGCAACAACAAATATTTATAAACGCCTCCCATTTATGTTAGGGTCAAGCTTTATCATTCTTGTTAGTGTATTCCCAAAGATTACTTCATTCTTTGCAGCAATCCCCGTTGCAGTTGGGTATGCTGCGATTTACCCTGTATTTGCAAGCATGATTGGTCTCGCTTTTCGTGAATATGACACTGTACAAAATAAAGAACAATTATTTAAAGTAGCAGGTCTTTCAATCTTTACAGGAATCGGAGTTATGTTCGTTCCAGCCGGAGCATTTTCTACGCTGCCACCATTTTTAGCATCATTTTTAAGTAACGGTCTCGTTCTTGGATCTGTAATGGCTATCTTGCTGGAAATACTATTTTCTCGTTCGCACGAAAAACAACTATCGTAAATTGGAAAACTTCCATTATTGCACTCTATCTTTAGAGTTGTTACGATAATGATAAAGTGAAACTTTAATCAGTGGGGGTTTTGTTCACCCCCCACTGATTATTAGTTGAACCAATCGGGCGTTTACGGGCAGTTGATCTCCCACCTAACTTCTTTGCTCCAGCTGAATTTTGAGGTGGGAGTCTTACTGCCCGCAAATAGCGGGATAAATTGTCATGGGCAACACGCTCATGATAATTTATACTAACAATGCAGAACTTTTCCTAATTTCATGTAAAGAGGTTCGATGTCTTACTATACATTCCCCAAGATCTTCATAAAAATTTATTTCTATTCCAACAAAGAAAGGAATCTTCTATATGACTTATAAAATGATTGTTTTAGATTTAGATGATACTTTATTACGCGATGACCATACAATTTCACCTCGTACGAAAGAGGCTTTAATGACAGCACAAGAACAAGGAGTTAAAGTTGTACTTGCTTCTGGGCGCCCAACTTTTGGTATGCGCAATGTTGCAAAAGAACTTCTTTTAGAAGAATACGGTAGCTTCATTCTATCTTTTAACGGTGCTAAAATTATTAACTGTAAAACAAATGAAGAAATCTTTAGTAGCACGCTATCTCCTGAAATCGTTCACAACCTATTTGAAATTAGTAAAAATGAAGATGTATGGATTCATACTTATATTGGCGATGATATCGTAACAGAAGAAAATAATCCTTATACTAAAATTGAGGGCGAAATTACTGGTATGCCGATTATTGAAGTAGATAATTTTAAAACTGCTGTTAAAGAGCCTGTAGTAAAAGTATTAATGAATAAAGAAGCTGAACGCCTTGTTGAAGTAGAAAAGAAACTACAAAAACAACTAGAAGGCCAATTAAGCGTTATGCGCTCTAAACCATTCTTCTTAGAATTTACTGAATATGGTGTTACAAAAGGAACGAGCTTAAACCAATTAATCCAAAAACTTGGTATTAAACGCGAAGAAGTTATCGCAATGGGCGATAGCTATAACGATCAAGCGATGATTGAATTTGCCGGTCTTGGCGTTGCGATGGGCAATGCACCAGATGATATTAAAGAAATTGCAAACTATGTAACAGATACAAATATGAACGATGGTGTTGCTAAAGTTGTAGAGAAATTTGTACTAAAAAGCGAAGTGCTTGTTTAATATTTTCATTCATAAAACCTATTTGAAGTCAAATACTTCAAATAGGTTTTTATTTAAATTGCATTGCTTTTGTGACTATATTTTGAACTTTGCACTATTCTCGTAGTGTAAAGTTTCTTTTTGTATATAATGAAACAAAATAGACTATTTTATTTTGAAAAAGAATACAAATTTACTATATACAAGCATATATTAAAGGAGGCTACTTCATGTTATCTACACCAATCGGACGATTAAGAGCAATCGGCTTAGTTGAGGGTATTTCTTTCCTATTACTATTATTTGTAGCAATGCCGTTAAAATATTTTGCAGGGTTTGCAACAGCTGTTAAAATTACAGGTATGGCTCATGGCGTTTTATTCGTACTATTCATCTTTGCGGTAATTCAAGTAACAATCGTACACCGTAAAACAATTTTATGGGCACTTGGTGCACTTGTTGCATCAGTTATCCCATTTGGTACTTTTGTACTAGATGCAAAACTAAAAAATGAACAGTAATAGTAAAAAGGTAGTTAACAATTGTTAGCTACCTTTTTTGCGTTTATATATTCGAAATTTGCCAATCGATTTCTTTTTCATCCATGTTAGATAAAATCTCATTTACTTTAGAGTACGGCTTACTTCCAAAGAAACCACGTCTTGCTGATAATGGGCTTGGATGTACGGACTCGATAATATGATGATTCGTATTCGTAATTAACTTTTTCTTCGCCTGAGCATGGCGTCCCCATAATATGAAAACAACTGGCTTTTCACGTTCATTTAATAGCTCAATTACGCGATCTGTGAAATGCTCCCATCCTTTTCCTTTATGAGAATTCGCCTCACCTTGACGAACCGTTAACACGGTATTTAATAGTAAAACCCCTTGCTCCGCCCATTTTACTAAATAACCGTTATTCGGAATTTCATAACCGTATTCATCTCGCAGTTCTTTATACATATTTAACAAAGATGGCGGCGTTTTAATACAAGGTTGTACCGAAAAACTTAAACCATGTGCTTGATTCGGTCCATGATATGGGTCTTGTCCTAAAATAACGACCTTTGTATTTTCATAACTTGTATACTGAAGAGCGTTAAAAATATCTTCTTTCTTTGGATAAATCACATGCTCCTCATACTCTTCTTTTAAAAAATTAGCTAAAGCTTGATAGTATTCTTTCTCAAATTCTGACCCCAGTAATGGTCCCCAATCATTCTGCAAAATGTTTTCCATGCCTTCACTTCCTATCCAATTAATTCACCATATCCTGCCTTGTAAATACTACAAATGAAATGATAAGAGATACTACTGCCCAAACCGTTAAATTCATTAAAGAAAATCCCATTGATAACCCTTGTAATGCAGGCAGTTTTCCTGATAAATAATCCGTTAACGATAAGTTGACACTAAAAATGTATTTCGCACCTTCCCAAGACGTTGCAAAAGAGCTCAAAATGCCACCCGCAATTAACGCCGCTAACATAACGCCCATGCCGGCTGGTGTATTACGAATTAAAACGGAAACCATGAATGATATAGTTCCGACAACGATAGCAACAAACCAAGCTAGTCCGTAAGCCATCAAAATGTATTGCCACTGCGGAATAAGATGTACAAAGTTCGTATTTAATGTCTCCTTATCAATGACGAATCCTGTTAAAACAGGTAAGTTCCATCCAGAGTATCCAAATACAATCCCTGATAATGCGTAAGCAAATAAACCGACAAGAAGCAATATGAGCGAAATGAAAAATAGCATCGTCACATATTTACTAAGGAGTATTTTCCAGCGCCGAATAGGCCTCGTCAGAAGCATTTTCATCGTACCATCGCTTCGTTCTCCTGAAACAATATCAATGGCGACAATCATAACAAGCAATGGAATAAGTAACGTTATTCCTTGTTCAATAAACGCCCTCACAAATGTTGGTGCCCCTGGCGCAGTCGGATTAATATCATGATCTAAATAATATTGTTGCTGTTCCACTCTTACTTTTAGCCAATCACGCCATTCTTCTGGCAATCTAGAATTGTTCAAGCGGTTTTGGGAATCAACAATTTGTTGCTGTAATGATACTTTCCAATCGGTCGTACCAAGCCTTTTTTGCGTTGTTTCTATTTCACGATACTGAGCATACACAAAAAGCGGAATCAAGATTGCTAAAATAAGCATGACAACAACAATCCGTTTCTTACGATAAATCTTTTCTGATTCATTTAAAACTAGATTCGCAAATTCACGCATGTTGCTCACCCCTTGTGAGTTCAATAAATAAATCTTCTAGCGTAAATACAAGCTCTTTGACGCTATGTACATCTATCTCGTTTTCTACAAAGTGCTTATTCCAAACACTAATAGACGCAACATCCATACGACATAGTAAACGCTCATCTTCTATACTAACTTCCTCTACCTCTTCAGCAGCGTCTAACATGTCTTTCGCTTTGGAAACCGGTGTAACGACCCATTCCACACGATCACTCGCTGTTTTGATCAACTCTTCAATAGGTGCAACTGTTATCATTTTTCCTTTATGAATAATCGCAACACGGTCACATATCATTTGCACTTCACTTAACAAGTGACTCGAAATAAATACACTCATATTTTCTTCTTTTACAAGCTTATGTATAAATTCCCTAAGTTCTCTAATCCCAGCTGGATCTAAACCATTCGTCGGTTCATCTAATATGAGCAATTTCGGATTTCCAAGTAGCGCCTGTGCAATTCCAAGGCGCTGCTTCATACCAAGGGAATATGTTTTTACCTTATCGTGAATACGCTCATCTAAATGAACCATTTTTGCAATTTCAATAATACGTTCATCTGATATATCACCAAGCATGCGCGCAAATTGCTTTAAGTTTTCCCATCCCGTTAAATATGTATAAAGCTCTGGGTTTTCAACGATACTTCCAATTTGACGCATCGCTTCTCTGAAATTTTCCTTAATAGAATAACCACCAATAGAAATAGTACCTTCTGTCGCTTTAATCAGTCCGACTAACATTCGAATTGTTGTCGTTTTCCCGGCTCCGTTCGGCCCTAAGAAGCCAAACACTTCTCCTTGTTTTACATCAAATGAAATGTCTTCTACAAGTGTCTTCTTTCCCATTACCTTCTTCACGTCTCGTACGGAAAGTATCATCGTCATTTTATCCCTCCTTGTTCTAGCTTTAATTTACTTACGACGTTTTGGACTAATCGCTCTGCCATATATGTGTAGCCGACTTCATTCGGATGAAAATGATCGGAGTATAATAAATCTTTTCCGCGATTTTGGAATAAATCAAATGTCGGTGTAATATATACATTTTTATCATTTAATGCTAACTTCTCTAAAGAAGCATTCCAATCAACAACAATATTTGATGAACCTCTTAAATCTTCTACATCCTCAAAAGGATTGTATAAACCTAGCCAAAAAATAGGGCTATCTGTATTTAATTTACGAATTTCTTCTATAATTTTCTTTGCTTCATTTTGAAATGTTTCCGTATCAGGACGATATGTCTCTAAATCTATTTTTCCGAGCGATTCCCATCCTGGGAATAAATCATTTCCTCCAATTGTTAAAACAATTACATCTGCTTGCTTAATTGAATATTGAGCTCCGCTACCCTCTAGTTGTTTTAATAAATCCGGCATTTTTGCGCCACTAACTGCCAAATTGGTTAGTGCAACTTTTTGTTTATAATCTTTTTGTAAATCCTCTTTCATTCGTCCAATATAGCCAATTCCTTCTTTGTCACCAACGCCGCGCGTTAATGAATCACCTAAACTAACTATTTGTAACGTTCCCGTTTTCTTTTTCTCTTTTGCCACTACGTCAGTCTTCGTAATTAATTTTGAAGCTTTCGGATTTAATACATCATTCACACCCGAAACAAAACCGTATGCAAATAAACAGAAAGACGCAATTGTAATGAGTAGAATTACTTTTACTAATTTTGATCTCATATCAAAACCCCTTTTAGCCCCTATAGATTGTCCATAATTATACCAAACGAATTTTCGAAAAGCGATTTTCATACCTTCTCTATTATGTCGTTTCCCTATCTACCAATTCTGGCAATAACTCTACATGCTTCACATCTATTTCCTCATCATTAATCTTTTCATATAATAATTCAAATGCCTTTACACCAACATTTTTACTAGAATGCGAAATCGTCGTAATACCTAATATATTTGCCACTTCTTGATCATCACATCCGATAATCGTAATATCCTCTGGGATACGAATTCCTTGTTTTTTCGCCTCCGTTACCATTCCTGCAGCAATATGATTGCAAGATACAAGAAATGCCGTCGGTTTTACAGACATATTAGCCCATTCTCTGACTACATTGCGCCCATCTTCCACCGTAAAACAGCCTTTAAACTTCCAGGCATCTAACGGTGTTACAACAATCTGTTGAAGTGAATCCTCATACGCCTTTTTTCGCCTTTGACTATTAATGCTATTACTTCTTCCAATGCAATATCCGATACGTGTATGACCAGCATCTATTAAGCTTTTCATCCCCCGCAAAAATACTTTGTAGTAATCAATATGTACACTTGAAATGAAATTCGAATCTATTTCCTCACACATCACAATTGGACCAAACTTTGTATACTCTTCAAGTTTTTCCTTACTATTTGTCCGTGAACATATAATTACTCCATCAAGCTTTTTCATTTTTAACATATGTAAAATTTCAAGCTCTTTTTCTTCGCTATAATTTGTCTGGCAAAGCATCATATTATAATTGTTCTTTGCAGTTTCCTTTGATATCCCTCCAATAATGGCACTGTAATATTGATCATTTACGTGCGGCAATAAAACGCCAATTACATTTGTTTTTCCTTTCACTAAATGAATCGCATTCACATTTTGCGTATAATTTAATTCTTCTATAATCGCTAAAATTTCTTTTCGTTTCTGTTCATTCACGTACGGATGATTATTGAGTACACGTGAAACAGTTGAAACAGATACCCCAGCAAGTTCAGCAATCTTTCTTATATTCGTCATCTTATTCTCCCCTTCCCCTCAAAAATTCTCGCTTGACCTGGTAAGCTTTCCACAGTATATCCTTTCTTAGCAAATACATTTTGAAAGGATATACAACTATGCTTCGATTCAAATTAGAATATATATTTTTTATTGGTGGTTTACTCATTCTCGCCATCGGCATTAATATGATGACGACAATTACTTCCTTTGGACTTAGCCCTTATGATTCCTTCTTTATTGCACTATATCAAAATTTCGGGATAAGTATTGGTTTTTGGATTTTCATGATTAACTTTGTTTTTACCCTGATCGTACTCTTTTGGGACAAAAAACAAATTACAATCGGCACAATTGTCACAATGATTCTTATTTCTCTTTTTGTTGATTGGGTTGGTTCTATTACGACTATTATGGACGCTATCCGCTCTCTTCCAAAATATATAACACTTATTTGCGGAAATCTATTCGTCGGAGCCGGAATTGGTCTTTACGTCTCTACTAATCTTTGCGCGGCACCTCAAGAGGCTTTCGTTTTAACTGTTGCTGAGAAAAAGAAATGGACATTTAGAAGAACAGAAATTTCATTAGCTTTTTTATTTTTAACACTAAGCTTCTTATTAGATGGGCCAATCTATTTTGGAACAATTATCTTATCCTTTACAACAGGTTGGATTATTCAAGCATTTATTCAAGTTGGTACGCAGATTTTAAATAGAAAAAACCCTATTAAGCAAGCCGCTTAATAGGGTTTTTTCTATTTATTGGAAGAGATACTACTTAGCATCTCCTTCAATTCGATAGTTTGCTTTCACACAATCTATTTCTTCATACGATTGCAATGTATGTAGAATGCACTCATAATCCGCAAGAGAAGCACGATGCGTTACAATTACAATTTCTGCTTTCCCTTTCTCTTCAAGTGGCATTTGAATAATCTTTTCAAAACTAACACCGCGCTCAGAAAACAATGATGTAATTTTTGCAAAAACACCAATTTCGTCTTTCACATGAAGTCTTAAAAACTTTTTCACAATAATTTCATCTGGCTCTTTTAGTACCTTTTGATATTGCGGGACTACAGCACTATTTCCGTTTACACCTAGCCTAATATTTTGCATTACAGCAACTAGGTCAGAAACAACAGCTGTCGCTGTCGGTAAGCTTCCTGCTCCCGGACCATAAAACATCGTTTCTCCTACCGCTTCACCATACACATAGACAGCATTATATTCATTTTGCACTGCCGCAAGAGGGTGTGCATTTGGAAGTAAAGTCGGCTCAACTGTAACCTCTAATTTCTCGCCATCTCGCTTTGCAAGACCAATTAATTTAATTGTATAACCTAAGCTCTTACTATATTCAATATCTTCTGCTGTAATAGAAGTAATTCCTTTTACCTTCACATCTCCAAGCTCTACATTTGTAGAGAAACCGAGAGTAGCCAAAATCGTCATTTTTCTTGCCGCATCTAAACCTTCTACGTCTGATGTTGGATCTGCTTCTGCAAATCCAAGCTGCTGAGCTTCTTTTAACACGTCGTTATATGCTCTCCCTTCGTCTGACATTTTCGTCAAAATAAAATTTGTCGTTCCATTTACAATTCCCATTACTTTCGTAATAAGATCTGAAGAAAGTCCTTCTACGATGCTTCGTAAAATTGGAATCCCTCCAGCTACACTTGCTTCGTAAAATAAATCAGCCTTGTTATCTTTTGCTACCGCTAAGAGTTCCGCTCCGTGTAACGCCATTAAATCTTTATTTGCAGTCACAACGTGCTTCCCGCCTTTTAAAGCTTGTAAAATATATGCTTTCGCATCATCAATGCCGCCCATTACTTCGATGACAACATCAATATTAGGATTATCTAAAATTTCATTCACATCTTGTGTTAATAGAGTAGAAGGTACCTCTACCTCTCTCTCTTTCTCAATATTTTGCACCAACACTTTCGTTACTTTCACTGGACAACCTACTTGGTGTATAAGTCGTTCTTGATGATCTGTAATAATACGAACTACACCACTACCAACTGTCCCAAGACCTAATAACCCAACTTGAATTTCTTTCATAATACTGTCCACCCCTCAAAAATTGTGTTTAGATGCCATTATATAGACAAAAAATCTGAAAAACAATGTATTTTGAACATTCGGAAAAATAAGGGTTAATCTTTACAAATAAAACGCTACCACGTGTTACACAATCATTATTTACAATATATAAGGGGTTTCTTGATACACGTAATAATTCAGCCAATTAGAGAATAATAAATTCCCATGACTCTTCCACCTAACAAGTGGCTTCTCATCTGGATTATTATGTTTAAAATAATTTTTTGGCACATCAATATTTAACCCTTTTTGCCGGTCCCGTTCGTATTCTTCCTTTAACGTATCACAACTATATTCACTGTGTCCCAGTGCGAAAACTTGCCTGCCCTCTTGCCCAATAACAAGATGAACACCCGCTTCTTCAGAATTGGCTAATAACGTTAATTCTTTCACTTTTTCAATATCGCTCTCTCGTACTTCTGTATGACGAGAATGCGGAGCAAAAAACACTTCATCAAACCCTTGTAACAATTTCACATGTTGCTCGCGAACCTCATGTTCAAATACACCAAACATTTTTTTCGCAAGGGGATACTTCGGCACACCATAGTGATAATACAAACCAGCTTGTGCCCCCCAGCAAATATGAAGCGTAGATGTTACATTTGTTTTTGAATACTCCATAATACGTCCAAGCTCTTCCCAATAATCTACTTCTTCAAAAGAAAGAGTTTCAACTGGTGCTCCTGTAATAATGAGTCCATCAAATTTTTCATTCTCAATATCACGGAATGTTTTATAGAAGCTCGTTAAATGGTCCTGCGCTACATTGCGAGACAGATGCGATTCCATATGAAGTAAATGAACATCTAATTGCAGCGGTGTATTTCCAATTAAACGAAGTAATTGCGCCTCTGTTTCTTGCTTTGTAGGCATTAAATTTAATATAGCAATTTTCAAAGCACGTATATCTTGTGTTACTGCTCGCTCCTTCGTCATTACAAAAATATTTTCCTTCTGCAATACTTTGCGAGCTGGTAAATCTTTATCAATTATGATCGGCATGTTGTTTGCCTCCGACTAGCGCTGCTTCTAAATCTGCAATAATATCAGAAACATCTTCTATACCGACCGATAAACGGATTAAATCAGATGTAACGCCAGCTAAACGCTGATTTTCTGCGCTTAATTGTCTGTGCGTCGTACTAGCAGGATGTATTACACAAGTTCTTGCATCAGCTACATGCGTTACAAGAGTTGCGAGTTTTACATTTGCGATAAATTCTTTTGCTGCTTCTAATCCGCCTTTAATACCAAATGTTAAAACTCCACTAGCACCTTTTTTCAAATACTTTTGTGCTAACGAGTAATTTTCATTACTATCTAACCCTGGATAATTCACCCATTCAATGCAATCATGATTAGCAAGCCACTTAGCAACTTCGAGAGCATTTTCACTATGACGCTCCATTCGTAAATGCAATGTTTCCAGGCCAATGTTGCTAATATATGCATTGAATGGGCTCATACAGTTTCCGTAGTCTCTTAATAACTGAACGCGTGCTTTCACAATATACGCTGCTGCTCCAAAATTTTGAACATAGCTTACACCGTGATAACTCGGATCCGGTTCAACAAGCTCAGGGTATTTTCCATTTGTCCAATCGAAGTTCCCTCCGTCTATTACAATGCCGCCTAAAGAACTTGCATGGCCATCAATATATTTCGTTGTGGAATGGACAATGATATTTGCCCCATATTCAAATGCCTGGCATAAATAAGGCGTCGCCAATGTATTATCAACGATAAAAGGTACTTCTAATTCTTTTGCTGCCGCTGAAAGTTCTTTGAAATTCAAAACGTTCATTGCTGGATTTCCTAACGATTCTGCATAAACAAGTTTTGTCTTATCATTAGCAAGTGCCGCAATTTCATCTGCCGTTAAATTAGGATTAAAGAACGTAACATCAATGCCAAGCTTGCGTAAACTCACTCCAAATAAATTAAACGTTCCTCCGTAAACAGTTGAAGAACAAAGTAAATGGTCTCCACTACTGCAAATATTTAAAACCGCAAGCATAATAGCTGCCTGCCCAGAAGCTGTTGCAACAGCCCCTACACCGCCTTCTAAATCTGATAACTTCTGCTCAAATGCAGCTAGAGTAGGATTTCCAATACGCGTATATATATATCCTTCTGCCTCTAAATTAAATAGTGCTGCTAAATCATCTGACGTATCGTATTTATACGTTGTACTTTGATAAAGTGGTAAAACACGCGGCTCACCATTTTTTGGCGTATAGCCACCTTGCACACAAATCGTTCCTTTCCCCCATGATTCTCCCATCTCTCATTCTCCTTTCTTTTAATGCAAAATAAAAAACTGCTCCTTTCCTGAAAACAAGAAAGGAGCAGTTTGAAGACACGCTCTAAGGCTCTTTCTTATCTATCAGGATTATTACCTGCAGGATTTGGCACAATTCCGTTATACGGCTGTTGCCAAGGTTTCATCGGGCCTGTCCCTCCACCTTTTCTTGATAAGACTATGCAATTACCGTTGATTTTATAGCAATAATTTCCTAATGTCAAATAGTTTTTCTGAATGTTCTAAATTAAATGTAAGTAATTTGATTTAAACAACAAAAGAAATATATTCCATATTCATTTGAAAAAGACCTTTTAAAAACTCCGATCACTATATAGAATTAAATAAGTGGTTTAACCGCGTTGGTTTCAAATTTTTATGAGACCCTAATATATTGAATAAGCCAACCCCTCAAAAAGATACTATATATATTCAATTCATTTCACACTAGCATATTTAATCCTTTCTACATTAAAACTTACATAACGGAGGTACAACATGACAAATAAAAAGGACATGCACTATATACTCGTCCTATATGGCATTCTTTTAGGCGCTATAGTAGGAGCTACAGTCTGGTTATTTTTAGTTACAATAAATATCGGAATTCACTTTATTTGGGGATACTTACCTACTATTTTCTCTTCTCCTCCTTATTACACCATTTGTGTAACAATCATCGGTGGTATCCTCGTTGGTTTAACACAAAAATACTTCGGCACATACCCACGTCTTATGCCGGAAGTGATGGCTGAATATAAAAAAACAGGTAGAATTGAATACAGTTTTGTACATAAAGCTACTTTAACTGCGATTATCGTTTTAATATTTGGAGCTAGCTTAGGACCAGAAGCTGCACTTGTTGGAATTATCGGTGGACTTTGTACATGGGTAGGAGATCGCTTTAAATTTGCTTTAAAGGGAATGAATGAACTAACAGAGGTTGGAATTGGTGCTACTTTAAGTGTCATTTTTAATGCACCATTATTCGGTTACTTAGCTCCGAATGAAAATGAGGGTGAACAAATTAATGAATTTTCGAAAGGAAAAAAAGCAATTGTATATTTAGCTACCACTTTTGCCGGTTTTTCCGTTTACTTATTACTTAGTAAACTCGATAATCGTGGATCCTTTATTGTTGATTTCGGGGAAGGGTCTCTTGCTCTTAATGAATGGATCGCCTTTCTACCACTTGCTAGCATTGGTGCTATAGTTGGTTTCTTTTATTTCAAATTAGAATTCGCATTAGAGAAATTAATCCACCCCTTCAGGGAATACAAAGTATCACTTGGAATTATCGGCGGTATTTTACTCGGGGTTACTGGAACTTTCCTCCCGTATACGTTATTTTCAGGGGAACATCAATTAAAAGATTTAGTCGTTGAATGGAGCCATTTATCCTTCTGGGTACTACTTCTTTCAGGAATTTTAAAATTATGTATTACTGCCGTTTGTTTAAATACGGGTTGGCGCGGCGGACATATTTTCCCCATTATATTTGCTGGATCAAGTATTGGATACGCTATAGCTTCTATTCTGCCTATAGATCCAATATCTTCCGTAGCCATCGTCACGACAGCTATTTCAAGCTATGCATTAAGAAAACCAATAGCTATAACATTACTATTACTCATGTTTTTCCCGCTCAATTTATTATTACCGATGCTCGGGGCTGCGGCAATTGGCAATGCATTTCCGCTTCCTAAACATAACGAAACTACAAACTAATATAAAAAAACAGCATTAACCTGTAAATGTTAATGCTGTTTTTTCGAGTGACGATTATGTTTTTAATTAAAATTTACTTGCTACTTTAGCCGCTTCTTCAAGACCTGCTGCAATGATCTCTTCTGCTTTATCTGGGAATTGATTATGTCCTTCGATAACTACTGTTTCCATGTTTGTTGCGCCGAAGAAGCCCATCATGCTTGCTACATATTTAACAGCCATTTCCATTTCAGCTGCTGGTCCTTCAGAATATACGCCGCCGCGTGCATTTAATAACGCAATCTTCTTATCTCCAATAAGCCCAACTGGACCTTCTGGTGTATATTTAAACGTTTTACCAGCACGGTTTAAATAATCAATATACGTGTGTAATACGGCTGGAATCGTTAAGTTCCATAATGGGAAACCGAAAACTACTTTATCAGCTTCTAAAAATTGATTTAAATACTTATCAGCAACTGCTACCACTTTTGCTTCTTCTTCTGTTAAATCAAATCCTCTACCTGCTTTGAATGTACCATTAATCATATCTACGCCTACATATGGTAATTCTTCTTTATATAAATCAAGTTCTACTACTGTATCATTTGGATGTGCTTCTTTATAGTTTGCTAAAAATGCCTCGTATAATCTCACACTTACTGCTTGTTCCGCTGGGCGGTTGTTTGCTTTTACAAATAAAACTGTTGCCATTGTTTTTCCTCCTAATACTCACTCTTATGTTGTTATATATCACTTACGAAAAAGGGTACTCCCTTGTAATTGCTGTTGCTTACAAATATATTCTATCTTTATATCAAGACAATTACGTCCTCACATAGACGTATTTTTCCATAAAAAAAGTCCACCTTCTAAAGGCGAACTAGGTCTTACGACTTTTGTCTTATACAATTCCATTTTTCACTGCATATAATGCTGCTTGTGTGCGATCGGATAAATGTAACTTACTCAAAATACTACTCATATGAGCTTTTACCGTTTTTTCTGTAATAACTAAAACAGAAGCGATTTCTTTATTACTCATCCCTTTCGCCAATAGCTGCAATACTTCATTTTCTCTCGCTGTTAACACATCCACTTGAACGGAAGGTTCTTCTTCTTTTTCTTCCTGTGGTAATGTTTGAGAAAGAAGGGCATTTGCTATATCTGGATGTAATTGAATATTACCTTTATACGCGCTTCGAATAGCTTCAACAAGCTGATCTGGTTCTATATCTTTTAAAATATAACCGCTCGCCCCAGCTTTTAGTGCCGGCAATACATGAGCTTGATCAGAAAAACTAGTTAATACAATTACTTTCACGTTTGGATATTCTTTTTTGATACAAGCTGTTGCCTCAATTCCATCCATCTCAGGCATATATAAATCCATTAATACGACATCTGGACTCGTTTCGCCTACTTTCACCAACGCTTCTTTCCCATTGTTTGCTTCCCCAACTAATTCAAAATCTTCCTGTGTGCTTAGAAAAAATGCCAATCCTTTTAAAACAACTGTATGATCATCAACTAACAATACTTTTATTTTCACAAACTTCCCTCATTTTCACATCATAATGGTACATTTACTTTTACACTCGTTCGTTTCTTACTGCTTACAATTTTAATTGTTCCACCAACTAATTCTACTCTTTCACGCATCGTAGTCATACCGAGTGATTTCTTCTCTTTTATATCCTTTTCTACAAACCCATTTCCTTGATCGACTATTTCTAATGATACATTTTTCTCCGTCACTTTGAAATAAATCGTCGCTTCTCCTACATTCGCATGCTTACTTACGTTATTTAAAGCTTCTTGTCCAATTCGCCATAGCGCTTCTTCTACTACACGCGGCAAATCACGCACACCTGTAACCTGTTCCCGAATTTTCAATCCTAAACTTTCACCATATTGCTTTAAAGCTGGTAATAACCCTTTCTCTAATCCAGCCGGACGGAGTTGCCAAATTAACGTTCTCATTTCTTTTAAGGCACCTTGTGCTAATTCACGCATCTCATACAAAGACTGATCTACCTTTTCATTTTGACCCTTTAAGACAGCTTCAGCGCCTTTCGTCATAAACGTTAATGAAAACAACTTTTGTGAAACAGAATCATGTAAATCTCTAGCTAAACGATTACGCTCTTCCATTCGTACAAGTTCGCGGCGTTTTTCATTTAATCTTAAGTTCTCTATCATTAATGAAATATGATTTGCTAACGCTTGTACTACATCTATCGTATTTATATCAAATTCTCCATTATTCGAACTTACACTTAATACTCCAAATATATGATCTTGAATATGTATCGGAATAGCGATAACTGCCCTATTAGGATGCTCTATATTACCAACCTGACGCTTCAACAAGACAGACTCTTCTTTTTCCAACGCTTCCTGTGCTGCTGCCCTCAGATCATCTTGTAGTTCACCCTTCTTATAAGAAGCTCTCACAGCTAGTTCATTTTCTTCTCTAATAAAGAATGCAACTTGCTCCCATAGAAATAAGCTCCCTATTTGCTTTACAATCTCTTCTGGTAATGCATTAAATTTATGAATTGTCCTTAAAGCTTGAATAAAGCGTTCTAGCTTTACATAATAATGAGCTCTTCTCTTTTCATTTTCATACAGTTTTGTACGCTTTAATGCCGTTCCAATTTGAAAGGCAACTGATTGTAATAGTACTAATTCTTCTTCAGAAAAATGCGTTTTACCTGGGCTAGCTACATTTAATACGCCAAATTCGTCTCCACCCGCTTTGAGCGGTACTGTCGCATGATGTACAATCCCTTCTGTATCTCCCCAGTTGTATTCAATTGCATTATTAATTCTCTTACATTCAATAATATTAACTGCTCGCTCTAATTTCCCTTCCACAAAGCTGTGTAGGCACCAGCAATTCCCTTCACACATCGGCCGTTTATTTTTGAATCTCAATCCCTTTGGTAATTGGTAATCAATTAATTTCGTATACCTACCATTTTCATCCGCAAGGAAAATCCATCCTGTCGTTAAACCAGTTACATTCAATAGCTTTTCCAGCACAGCTTGAAGTACGTGATATGTATCATTTGAGGTATTCAACGTTTCTGCAATTTCTTTTAATATAACTAATTCATTTGTACGATTATCTCGAAACATATCAAGTCTCCTACATACAAGATTTTAAATCGCTTCTCAAGTAAATCATCTACTTTTCACTTTGTACTTATTCGTAACATTGATATAATAGTGAAAACATAGTTTTCATTATATCACTTGAGGGGGCTTTCATAATGACATTAAATAAGGCACTTACAATCGCTGGTTCTGACACAAGTGGCGGTGCTGGTATACAAGCAGATTTAAAAACATTCCAAGAACTTGGCGTATATGGAATGACATCTCTTACAACAATCGTAACAATGGACCCACATAACGGTTGGGCACATAACGTATTCCCAATTGCGGCTTCTACATTAAAACCACAATTAGAAACAACAATTGAAGGTGTTGGCGTAGATGCTTTAAAAACAGGTATGCTTGGATCAGTAGAAATTATCGAAATGGTTGCAGAAACAATTGAAAAGCATAATTTCGAAAATGTAGTAGTTGATCCTGTTATGGTATGTAAAGGAGCTGACGAAGCATTACATCCTGAAACGAATGATTGCTTACGTGACGTTCTTGTCCCAAAAGCATTAGTTGTAACGCCAAACCTATTTGAAGCATATCAATTAAGTGGTGTGAAAATTAATTCTCTTGAGGACATGAAAGAAGCTGCAAAAAAAATCCACGCTTTAGGTGCTAAATACGTACTGATTAAAGGTGGTAGCAAACTAGGCACAGAAACTGCTATTGATGTGTTATATGACGGCGAAACATTCGATCTTCTAGAATCAGAAAAGATCGATACGACAAATACACACGGTGCAGGTTGTACATATTCTGCTGCAATTACAGCAGAACTTGCAAAAGGAAAAACTGTGAAAGAAGCAGTAAAAACTGCGAAAGAATTCATCACAGCTGCAATTCGTCATTCATTTAAGATTAACGAATATGTAGGACCAACACATCACGGTGCATACCGCAAATTCGTTGCACCGAAAGAACTTGTCTAACATAAAGCTTTTTATTAATAAATTTAAAAATAAATTAAAACCCACAGAACATTTATTGTTCTGTGGGTTTTAATTTATTTGCAGAAATGTTTTAAAGTACTCCCCGAATTCCTATGATGCTGAACTAACCTTGTTTCTACCATTTCTTTTTGAATAATATAACGCATCATCCGCTGATTGAATAAATTGATCAGGTGATTTTTTATACTCTGAAATTCCGACAGAAACTGTAATTTTAATTTTTTCCCCATTTTGCAGTTGGAATGAATGCTTTTCAACAGCTAGTCGAATTTGTTCCCCTATACGAGTTCCAAATGCTACTCTCTTTTTTGGTAACAACAGAGCAAACTCTTCGCCACCCTTTCGAAAGACTAAATTTGGGAATGGTGCATTCTCTAACAAAATACGCCCTAGTTGTTTTAACACTTCATCTCCAGCAGGATGACCGTACGTATCATTTACATACTTAAAGTGATCAATATCGATAAGTAATAAACAAAGTGAATCATTTTTCATATGCTTGCTACCAATATGACGATTCATCTCGAAATCAAACTGCCTTACATTTCCTAGATTCGTTAATGCATCTATCGTTGCATAATGCTTCATCGTTTGAAATAATTCATTGGATTGCAATACGTAACTTGCACTTACAAATGTGATGTATGCCGCTACAATACAACAAACTAAATATAAAACCACTACATATATATCCTTAAATAAAATATAAAGTGGTAGTATTAAAATAGACAAACTGTACACATTAAACCATATCCATTTTGTAAATATAGAAATCTTCATCCGCCAAATGAGGGTAATGCCAATCCCTATTGCCACGATAGTATAGCAAGCCAATTCAGAGGCTAAAGAATACTCAGTAAAAAATACCCGCGTTATTAAAATGATCATAACTGTTATACTACTAGCTATTGGGCCACCAATTATAACTGCCAAAATAACTGCTAAATAACGTAAATCCAACATAATATTTTCAATATGTACACCAAAATGCATCAATAATATACTTAATATTCCAGTTAAAATGCCGACCAAACATTTCTGCCAAAAAGAGAACCCTTCTTTTAACGGCTTATCTCTTAAAAGCTGGGCACCTACAAAGATAAAGGAAAGAATGATTGTCATATTTACAAATAGATCTCTGAACATAAAATAATCTCCCTACTTTTTCTTTTCCATGTATCCCTTTCTATATGTTATTGTATTACGAAATACCTATAATTCCCAAACTTTTTATTTTATTGTTCCACGTGGAACAGCAAAAAGCAAAATAAAAAAGGAGACGAAATTTCGTCCCCTCCATTAACAACATCGCGATATCTTTCCGCCTTTTGCATTAAATCTAGCTTCTTGTGCCTCAGCAAAAAATTGCTTTTGACATAGAATTTTCTCTTCTGGATGATGTACTTTCATGTGATTTACATACGTTTCATAACTTGGAACTCCGACAAGTAAACTAATAAATTGCTTTCTCTTTCCCCATACGTTCCGTAAACTTTTAAGCATAGTTCCTCGACTCACTTTCATCTCTTGGAATATATGGTGCCTCTTTTAACGGCATTGGCTTATTTCTTAATACTTGAATCCAAATTCGAAGTGCAGAAATTAATACAGCAATTACAACTATCATAAAAATTCCACAAAGCGCTGCATCAATATAGTCATTCAAAATAATTTGTTTCATTTGCGCAACATTTTTAGCCGGAGCTAATACCTTCCCATCATCTAATGCTCCCTGGAATACTTTCGCATGTGATAGAAATCCTATTTTGGGATTTTCATGAAATAGCTTTTGATAACCTGCTGTCATTGTTACAATAAGCAATCCGACAGTCGGAATAAGTGTTACCCAAACATATGCCTTTTTTCCCATTTTGAACAAAATTGTCGTTCCAAGTAATAATGCAATACCTGCTAACATTTGGTTTGCAATACCGAAAAGTGGCCATAATGTATTAATTCCACCAAGCGGATCTATTACCCCTTGGTATAAGAAATACCCCCATCCTAGTACACATAGTGTTGTAGCTATCACATTTGCTAATGTTGAATCTGTTTTCGCAAACGGCTTATATACATGACCTAAAATGTCTTGAATCATAAATCGCCCTACGCGTGTTCCCGCATCAATCGTTGTTAAAATAAATAGTGCTTCAAAAAGAATAGCAAAATGGTACCAAAATGCCATCATCGCCGTTCCGCCCATTACTTGCGAAAATATATACGCCATACCAATTGCTAATGTTGGTGCACCACCTGTACGTGATAAAATGGTCTGTTCTCCGACATTAACAGCAAGATCTTTTAATTCATTCGGTGTAATAGCAAATCCCCATGAAGAAATAACTTGAGCTGCCTGCGATACATCCGTACCGATAAGTGCTGCAGGACTATTAATTGCAAAATAAGTTCCTGGTGTTAATACACAAGCCGCAATCATTGCCATCGCTGCTACAAACGATTCCATTAACATTGCTCCATAACCGATTGGCTTTGCGTGGCCTTCTTGTTCAATCATTTTTGGCGTCGTACCAGATGAAACGAGAGCATGGAATCCAGACACTGCACCACAGGCAATCGTAATAAATAAGAACGGGAATACGTTGCCGGAGAAAACAGGACCTGTCCCGTCGATAAATTGCGAAACTGCTGGCATTTTTAAATCTGGTGCTACAACTAAAATACCGATTGCTAACCCAAGTATCGTCCCTATTTTTAAAAATGTACTTAAATAATCACGTGGTGCTAATAACATCCAAACCGGTAATGCCGATGCAATAAATCCATATACAATAAGCATAATAGCAATTGTCTCACCACTAAAAGTAAACATACTTGCAAGCGTTGGATTTTCTGCTACATACTGTCCCCCAATAAGAGATAGAATAAGTAGAATAATACCGATTACTGACCCTTCACCAACTCGGCCAGGTCTAATATAGCGCATGTAAACTCCCATTAAAATAGCAATTGGAATCGTTGCTGCGATTGTAAACATTCCCCATGGGCTTCCAACAAGCGCCTTCACAACTACTAAAGCTAATACCGCTAATAAAATGATCATAATACCTAAAATACCAATCATTGCAATTAATCCTGTAACAGGACCAATCTCATCTTTAATCATTTCTCCTAATGATTTACCATTACGTCTCATTGAAGCAAATAAAATTACAAAATCCTGTACAGCTCCAGCAATAACTACCCCCACAATAATCCAAATTGTCCCAGGTAAATACCCCATCTGCGCCGCCAAAATCGGTCCTACTAAAGGACCAGCCCCTGCAATCGCTGCAAAGTGATGTCCGAATAAAACCCATTTATTTGTCGGAACATAATCCTTGCCATCGTTTAACGTATGAGCAGGTGTTTGTCTATTATTATCTAGACCAAAAACTTTCCTCGCTATAAATCTACTATAAAAGCGATACGCAATCGCATACACTGATACAGCAGCAACTAATAGCCATACAGCATTAATTGTCTCACCTTGCGATAACGCTATTACACCAAAAGCAGATGCTCCTAGCGCTGCAATAACTCCCCAAAGTAAAATTGACTTCAATGTTTTCACATACAATCCCCCCATTACTACTTCTTAGTGGAGATTGTACTAAATTTTCTGAATACTTTACTTAAATCTTCCTTATCATGAAGGATTTCTAGATTATCATGTTAAAATTCTCTCATTACTTGTCACAGTTCAATTTTATTTCGAAGTCGTTTTACATAATTGCGACTTACTGGAATCGGTTGCTCATCGTACCTGTCTAAATACAAATTATACGTGCCATTATAATAAGGTTTAAGTTCTTGTACATATGACATATTAATTAAATAGCTTTTATGTACACGTAAAAAATCATATGCATTTAGTTTATTTTCTAATTCCTGGAGTGTGTATGTTGAAATATACTGATTATTCGTTGTATAAATTGAAACGGTTTTGTTTTCCTTATTTTTACTTACATATACAATATCTTCCGGGAAAATATATCTAATCCCCTCATGGCCTTCTATCGGCAGTTTACGCAAATGACTCTTTGCTTTCTCACTTTGTTCTTTTCCCATTTTATATAAAATGAATTGTAAATCTTCTTCACGAAATGGTCGTAATAAATAATAAAACGCTTGGAAACGAAAAGCTGTAATTGCCTCTTCTATATCCTCACCAATAAAAATAAATTTCGTATAACAATTCACTTCTCGTAATAAACTCGAATATTCAAAACCAGTACCATCCATTAATTGCGAATTTAAAAAAACAAAATCAGGTGTATGTTTTTTCATTATTAGCAAAGATTCTGTTCCAGTTTCCGCTTCAAAACATTCTACATTTCGAATATTTTCAGTAAAGTTCTCAACTAATTTTCTTCGCTCTTCTGTTTCTTCCATGATAAGTAAGATTTTCATTTATCCAGCCACCTAATTCCTTTGTCCATATTTCTTGTTGTATACATTCGCTTTAGTAAGAAACAATCCCTTTTTCTTACTATACCATTATTTATCTAAAAAAACAGAAAAAAGGAAACCACTTTGGTTCCCCTTTTCTTTTATCCCGATTGGTGCGGGCTAACAATCAATGGTTGATGGACAAAACACCCACTGATTAAAGTTTCACTTTATACTAATTCCCTCTGTTTCGTTTCTTGACCAAGTATAACTACAGCAAGTGCTCCAATTAAAATTGATCCACAGAAAATCGTAAATATTAGCGATAGTGACGCTTGTGAAGCAACTAAATACCCTACTAATAGTGGTCCAAGAACACCACCAATACGTCCAAATGCCGCTGCCATTCCTGCACCTGTACCGCGAATAGTTGTTGGATACTGTTCCGGTGTATAAGCGTATAATGCACCCCAAGCACCTAAATTAAAGAAGGATAGTAACATACCCGCCACTATTAATGCTGTTAATGAATCCGCAATTCCGAACACATAAGCACTACATGCTGTACCAATTAAATACGTAACCAATACAAATTTGCGACCAAGACGTTCAATAAACCATGCAGCTGTGAAATATCCTGGAAGTTGAGCTAAAGTCATAATAAGTACGTACTGAAAACTTTTTATTAAACTAAAGCCTTTTAGTACCATTACACTAGGTAACCAAAGGAACATTCCATAATAGGAAAAGACAACACAAAACCATAGAATCCATAACATAATTGTTGCTTTACGATATTCTCCAGACCAAACCGATTTTATATTTTCAATAACAGATGGCCTTTTTTCAACCTTTTGGAACCTTGGAGAATCGGGTAAATTCCATCTTAAATATAAAGCATATAACGCTGGAACTGCACTTAATACCATAGCAACTTCCCAACCGTATTTAGGAATAATAAAATATGAGATAAGAGCTGCGATTAACCAACCACCAGCCCAAAAGCTTTCTAATAGTACAACTATTTTCCCACGTTCGTGCGCTTCAACACTCTCTGATACAAGGGTAGATGCAACTGGAAGTTCCCCGCCAAGTCCCATACCAATTAAAAAGCGTAAAACGAGGAACATCGCGAGTGTCGTCGTTAAAGCCGTTAAGCCACTACCGATAGAAAATAGTAATAATGTAATAATAAAGACCGATTTCCGTCCTATTTTATCTGATAGTATCCCAAAAATGAGCGCCCCTACAGCCATACCAATTGAATTAATACTACCTATCCAACCCATCTCTTGAGTACTTAATCCCCACTCTTTTTGCAACGCCACTATTACAAATGAAAGCATTCCAACATCCATTGCGTCAAATAACCAGCCAAGTCCAGCTATACCAAGTAGCTTTCGCTTCGAAATTTCTTTTACCTTGCTCACAAGAAGTCCTCCTTACACAGGTGTCTTTACACATCATTTTACATGTGTGTATTGCATAAGTAAAATACTTTCGTATAAAAAATTCTCCTTCATCATGCCCAAAAAGTAAAATGTTTATCAAAAATAAACAAATAAAAAAAAGTAGCGATGTTCCGCTACTTTTTTGAACGCATTACTTCTTTTAAAAACTCGGCTAGTACTAACTGACGACGCCAGCGTGTTGGATTACTACATAATCTGTAAAACCACTCTAAATGAATAGCTTGTATCCATTTTGGTGCACGCTTTACCTCTCCAGCCCACACATCTAAACTACCGCCTACTCCAACAGCCATTTTCGTTTCTAAACGATGCTTATTGTTTTGGATAAAGTTTTCTTGCCTTGGGAAGCCAAGTGCAACAAGTAATAGGTCTGGTTTTGCCTCTTGAATACGTGAAACAATATTCTCTTCTTCTTCTTGTTTAAAATATCCATCTTGTGTACCCACGATAGATGCAGCCGAATATGTCTTCGTTAAATGATTAGCCGCGGCTTGTACAACATGTGGTTTTGCACCTAATAAGAAAACAGATACTGATTTATTCTCTTCTGATAACTTTGCAAATAAATTGCTCATTAAATCAAATCCCGCTACCCGCTCTTTTAAAGGTGTACCAAGCATACCACTTGCTTTTACAACCCCAATACCATCAGGTGTAATTAAATCTGTATTTAATAATATTTTATGGAATTTTTCATCCTTTTTTGCGCACATAACAATTTCAGGATTTGCTGTTACCACCTGAAAAGTATGAGCTTGCTCTAATTCTAGTTGCTTCTTTAAATGTTGGATCGTTTCATCCATTGTCATTGTAGAGAAATGAACACCTAGAATATCAACCGTTTGTACTTCCATATTTAACTATCCTCTCTATCATTAAAGGTTTTTTGCTATTAATTGCTTATATGTTTCTTTCGTATCTTCATATAATTTTTGAAGTGAGAAGTTCATAGTCGCATGCTCATAAATATGCTTGCCCATTACTGATAACTCTCCAGTTTTCCACTTATCATACGCCTCTTCTAATGCCGATGCCAATGCTTTGCCATCACCAGTTGGTACAATCCACCCATAAGTTTCATCTGCAATTAACGGTTCGATTTCTCCTGATCTAGTCACAATTGATGGTACACGTTGATTTGCCGCTTCTAATAAAACTAATGGAAATCCTTCGCTATGGGAAGTTAACAAATTGACATGTGATGAAGCAAATAATTGTTTCACATCTTGACGATGCCCTAAAAATTCAACTTTATCATTAATCCCTTTTTCAGTAGCTAATGCCTTTAATTCTCCTTCTAACGGCCCATCACCAACTAATAACACTTTAATTTTTTCCAATTTCGTTTGTTGTAACGCATCGAATAAAACTTCATGTCCTTTAACAGGATGCAGACGCGCTACTTGGATTGCCGTAAACACATCTTCGTCAATATTAAACATTTCCTTTTTATTATAGCCATCTGCTTTTTCCTGATCATATTCAATCCCGTTATAAATAACATGCATCTTTTCATTTGAAATACCTAATGCCGCTAAGCTTTTTTTCAACCTATTCGTTACAACAAAAAATAAATCTATATTTTTTAAAGCTTTCAAATTTAACTTAGTGAAAATCCAGCCTTTTAAGCCTTGTTTAGTAAAGTCTTGAAATGGATCACTATGAATTGTCGTTACCCATTTTGCCGCGAATTTCTTCTTCATTAGAGAAACAAAGAAATTCGCCCTAGGACCGTGTGTATGAACTACATCAAATTTTTCTTTATTAATGAATTCACTTATGTTCTTTAAAATGGATAAATCATAGCGAGATTTTTGTGAAAACACATGAACTTTTATTCCTAGCTCTCTTGCTTCTTTCGCAACAATTCCATCCTCAAATACTGCTAATTCTACTTCACCAGTTGGGAACTGATCGAGAAGTGAAATAATATGTGTTTTTCCTCCACCATCTTCTGCTCCTGCATTCATATGCAATATTCTCATATTTTTTCCTCCTTTAAATCCTCGCTACATTTCCATCTATCTTTATTTTACTGTACTAAAAAATAAAAGCTAACAAAAGTTAGCTTTTATTTTTATCATTCAATTTCTAAGTCTACAATTAGATAAGCTAACAACACTACAAAGTAAATCCCAACTCCTGGTGCCGTCAAAATATGTCCTGCGATATATGCAATACCTAGTGCTAATACTAAGCTTGCTGAAATCATTCCATATTTCACATTGAATATTTCCTTAAATCTTGTAACAAATGCTATTAAAATTCTTAAGCCGTAATAAATAAATGGAATCATCATTAACGCAAAACCAATAATTCCGAAATCATAAAACCAATCATGGAAGTCCATTTCAATTAACTTCGGATCTGGTTGCTTTTGTTCATTATATTTATAGTTACCTGCATAACCCATTCCTAATAACTTTTGTGACATTGGCGCTTCTTTAAAGAACTGCTTATGTCTCTCTTCATATACTTGACGTCCACTGAAAATAAGATTTTCTTGATTTTCTTTCTTTTGCTCTTTCTCAAGCTCTTTCTTAACTTCCGCTTCTACTTCCGCCTTTTCTTCTGGTTTCTCAACTTTATGTTGTTTTTCTTCTTTTTTAATTTTCTCTTTAATTTCTTTTTCCTTTTGACCTTGCTGCGCTACATTTTGTTCTGATAAATAGTTGTTATGAATACCCATATTTTGTGCTAATGGCGTCATTCTAAACGTTCCGACAACACCAGCTAATAGGACAATAGCAATTAATCCATTAAGTACAAGAGACTTTTTGTTTGGATTTCTTCTATCAAATAATAATTGTAGTACGATAATCCCGATTGCTGCTGCTAACGTAGCACCAATTGAGCCCATCCCTACTTTCGTACCAACTTGAATTAACGAGTAAATCATTAAAAGTGATGGAATCCAATATAAAACGTGTTTCACGCTCTTTGTTTTTTGAATAGAATATAGTACCACAATAGGGAAAATAATAGCTAAGATTGACCCTAGTTCATTACCTGCATAGAACCATCCTCGGGAACCAACTTTCATCCACTCATAACTTCCAAAGTCTGTAGAAGTTGTAATAGAAATAACCATAATAGCATTAATAATTAATGTTGAATACACAATGTTATTTCTAACTTTATCGCTAATATTTACTGTCTTCTTCAGTGATTTTAAAGCTAAAATGTATGAGCCAAGCATAATATATATATACAATGCTTTTCCAATGAATTTAACTTCTTCTGTGATTACAATAGGACTCTTGATTAACTTGTTATTAATAAATCCTATTCCTAATATAGCTCCTAGTAATACAAGATAAATCAAAAACTTCCTATTTTCTCTTTCTTTTGCCTGAATTAAAATATAAATACCACCCATTGCCATAATGAGGAATCTCACCATAATTCCAACTGTCGCATTTACTTTTAATAACTCAATGCTAAGAGAGGTTAATAAATCTAAAACAGGCTGTAAAATAATAAAAAAGAGCAAAAAATGCTCAAATCTAACCCTAGCTTGATTTGCTAACATTCCAAGACCTCCATACAAAATCTTTACATTATCTTTTAATCATAGTTTTCTATCGTTTAAACACACCTAGCAATTATAACATAACTCATATTTAAATTGAGAACTATTTTTTATGCCTAAACAAGTCAAATCAAGCATTATTAATAACAGAAAACATTGTACTTCAACTATCCTTCCCTGCTCCAATAAAAACTATCTAGCACACCTTGACTCATTTTCGACAACAACAAAATACTTATTATCATTTTATAATAATATATAAATTATTCCATTTGTAACACCCTTCAACTAATCCACGGTAAAAACTACAAAATTAATCTTTCCACACTTTTTTCAATTTAATCAATTGCTACTTTCTAAACACTTTCAAACGCTTTCTTTATGTATTTCATCCATTTTTCTACATGTAGCGAAAAGTAATTGTTATTTCCAAAACTTTAGTGTATATTTTTTCTCTGGAACATCTTTAAGAGGAAGGAATTAAAGCCATGTTATTAATCGATATATTTACGTTTCTTGGCATTATCGCCGCTGCCATTTCTGGTACATTAGTTGGTTTGAAAAAAGATCTAGATTTATTTGGTGTCCTTTGTTTAGCTGTAGCTACTGCGCTCGGCGGCGGTATTATTCGTGATATTATGATTGGTAACCTGCCTCCTGTCGCATTTGTAAAACCCATTTACTTTTTCGTAAGTGTACTATCAGCATTATTCACATGTATGTTTTTTGAGCGTATTAATAAACTGCAAGTCGTTATTATGCTTTCTGATGCTGTAGGTTTAGGTGTATTTACAGCTATTGGTGCAAATGCAGCAATGTCACATCACGTTGACGCCTCGTTTTTAGTCGTTTCAATGGGAGTTATTACAGGTATTGGGGGCGGTATTTTACGCGACATTTGCGCTCAAGATATCCCGTATGTATTCCGAAAAGAGATATATGCAATTGCTTCTATTTTAGGAGCAGTTAGTTTCCTAATTACACATGCACTGGGGGCACACGTATTAGCTTTCTATGTTTGTTTATTAATAACATTCGTTATTCGTGTAGTCACCGTAATATATAATGTACATTTCCCAGTTTTCTTTAAAACACATGCAAAAATTAATAAAGGCCATTAAGAGAATTCTACATAGAATTCTCTTAATTTATGTACAATTCCACATACTATAGAGTAATTGTATATAAAAATATATAATAACATTAGAATAAATAAATGAAAACGTTTTATAAACAGGGGGAAGAATGATGCTTGGGGTTTTTAAAAGAAATAAAACAAACACCAGTATAATCGAATTAAGTAAAGGCCAACAAATCATATTTAACGTGCCTGCTAATTCTGAACTAAAAACTCAAATGGATATGCTACATATTTCAAAGGAAGATTTACAAATTGTAAAAGTATTACAGCCGTTTATTTATGAGGAAATAGATTGGATAACAGAAAAATTCTACACCAACATCACAAAACAACCTAATTTAATTGCTGTTATTGAACGCTACAGCTCTATTCCAAAATTAAAACAAACTTTAAAAACACATATTAAAGAATTGTTCAGCGGGAATATGCATGAAGATTTTATTGAACAACGTGTTAGAATTGCGAAAAGGCACGTACAAATTGGTTTACATAGAAAATGGTATACTGCTGCTTATCAAGAGTTATTCCGCTCCGTCATGAAGATTTTGCAAACGAAAATTTCAACGATAGACGACTTTTCGTATTCTATAAATGTAATAAACAAATTATTCACATTAGAACAAGAACTTGTTATTGCAGCTTATGAATCCGAATATGAAAGAATTCAAAAAGAACATGAAAAAGAAAAAGAGCTGACCGCTATGACGATTACACATATTGCAACAGAACTAGCGGCAGTATCTGAAAAAACAAGCTCTTCTATTCAACAGTTAACATCTAAATCAGAAAGTATCGTAGGAATTGCAAAAACAGGTACATCATTAGCTACGACATCAGAAGAAAAGGCCAACAAAGGAAAAGAACAATTAAATCTACAAAACAAACGAATGGAAAGTATTCAAACGAATATGGAAACTATTATTACTGATACTCGTGAACTTCTTGATATTTCTAACAAAATTAACGAAATCATTGATATTGTAAAATCAATCGCCGAGCAAACAAATTTGCTAGCATTAAATGCTGCTATTGAGTCTGCACGTGCTGGCGAATTTGGTAAAGGTTTTTCAGTCGTAGCGGGAGAAATCCGAAAATTATCAGAGCAAACGAAAGAATCAATTTTCAACGTTACAAAACTCGTTGAAAAAACGAATGAACAAATTATACACGTCTCTTCTTCCGTGGAACAAATAAGCTCTCTCGTATCTGAAGGGACAGATAGTATGCATGCGACAGATCAATATTTCCAAGAAATCGTAAAATATATGTCTAACTCTAAAGAACAAAATAAAAAAATTGAAAATGAATTAGAAACTATTTCACAAGTAATGAAGAGTATTCAAGACGATTCCTCGAAAATGGCCTTAACAGCGGATAGTTTACAACTAGAACTAAACCGATAAGGCAAACCGATACAAAGTGGAGATTCTTCGTCTCCACTTTCTTTGTATTCATCCTTATCATCCATCTACAAAAAAAAGAATCCGAAATGGATTCTTTTATTTTCTGAAAAATATTTTTTGGCAATAAAAATAACTCATATAAACACCAAAGCTTTGTAAAATAAACAAAGCTGGCATAATAATATTATAATATGCCATATCTACTTGAAAGAGCCTTAACGATACATATCCGGTAATTAATAATACAAACAACATATATCCTTCATTTTGCTGTTTCTTAATTAGAAAATGTAATAAAGCTATGGCCATAAATAATGTCACCACTATATATATAAGCTTTTCACATTTTAAAATAATAGAATTTATTCCCTCATCTGAAAACTGGTTAATAACTGGTCTTAACAGTTTAAATCTTTCTACTTCCATTTCTTTTAACTCTTGATCAATGTGCTCTTTTACACTTTGATTTTTGGATGTTTTTTCTTCATTTTGACTTTTTCCAATTAAAACAGATTGAACATAAGTCTGATTAGAAATCGTATACTGTGACATTCCCATCATCTTGATACCATAGCTCACACCAAAATGAGTACTATAAAACAGAATAAGTATTCCTATCATTTTTAATAGTAATTTTTGTTTCGTTGTTGATTGAAATAATTCAATTAACAGCACATATACAGCTATAAAAATAGGTAAAAATAACCCCATTGGGAAAATCATATTGCTAAGCGCGAATAAAATGGCTGAAATTACCCACATATAAGGATGATCTAATCCCTTATATAAAAATATGTAACAAGCACAATAAAATAAAAATATTGCGAGTGATTCCGCCGTTAATATAGAACTCATAAATATATTTGGAATATATAAAGCGTAAAACATTGATGCAATACGACCACACTCTTCTCCAAAGACCATTGAAGCAATGCGATAAATGAAAAATGCAGTTCCTGTACAAAATAAAATATTAAATAGTTGTAAAGCGAATACCGTATCACCAAATATACGAATGATGATCGATTCATAAATAATAAAAGGTAACTGTGCTACATTCTCTATATTATTGCCAATTGCAATCTGCTTTGCAGACTCATACATAGCCCTCATATCACCTATCATTGGACTATCTACAAATAGAACTGTGATAAGTCTTACAACTATAGACATGCTTATAAGAAAAATAAGAAATTGTTTATCTGTAAAACGATATTGCAAAATTGATGCTACTAACAAAATAAGAATAACAAAAATCACTAATACGATTGTTATACTTGTTGTACTTCCCCAAAAAAATTGCTTACTTGTTTCAAAAGCCGACCAACAACTATAGACAAAAAATGCGAGCATCGCACCTATCATTATTTTACTGAAGAAAGACGGAAAATTTATTTGTATATGATTCATATGTCCATTGCACCTCTATTTCCATTCATAACAAAACGATTCTATCATGAATAGGCACAAAGTTAATAGGGAATTTCTATGACAAATACATAGTCATTACTTTTTCACTTGCAATGTAAGCGAATCCTCTTTTAAACTACATTTTATATACGATAAATTTTCTTTCAGTTACATGAATACAAATACAGAAATTTCAATAAAGTGAAACTTTAATCCGCGGGGGGGTTGTTCATCTTCCACTGACTATTATCCCGCAAATAGCGGGATAATCCTCTTGGAACACTTTACTTCATTAAATATCTAATATGAGTACTCCACTTACACATGTCACTCTGATTGAAAACAGAAAATAGGGGCTGAATATATGGAAAAGAAATTCATGCGAGAATCAAAAGCAATTAAAACAACACGTGTTTTTCCTAACGATTTAAATAATCACCAAACACTTTTCGGGGGGAAATTATTAGCCGAAATTGATAGTATCGCTTCAATTGCAGCTGCAAGACATAGCCGTAAACATTGCGTAACAGCATCTATCGATTCCGTTGATTTTTTAACTCCAATTCACCAAGCAGATTCTGTTTGTTATGAAGCATTCGTATGTTATACAGGAAAATCTTCAATGGAAGTTTTCGTAAAAGTAATTGCAGAGGATCTACTAGCAGGCGAGCGTAGAATGGCCGCAACATGTTTCATTACATTTGTCGCATTAAAAGACGGAAAACCTTCATCTGTACCACAAGTAATTCCTGAAACAGAGGAAGAACATTGGCTACATACAACTGGTTCAGAGCGTGCAGAAAATAGAAAAAAAGGACGTTTGAAAAGTAAAGAAATGGCTGAAGTGTTAACTTTGAATAAACCTTGGAGTATTTAATAACTGATTTACCTTCCTTTTTTCTAATCAAAAAGGAAGGTTTTTTATATGAAGCATTTGTTTACACGCTTTTCATATAAAATACCTAGAGTTGCGTTATAAAGTTTATATGCGGTAAACTTATACAGATGTTCTTCTGGTTACTCCTATACTTTAAAAGTAACTATAGATATTTTTAATCTATTACACAAATAAAAACATATGTGGAAGGATTCTATTATGCAAAAATCAATTGCTAAAAATATTGTATACAAAATTTTATTAAACGTTTTCAATGTCATACTTCCAATTCTTGTTGGTCCCTATGCTTATCGTACACTAGGTGCCTCTTCAATGGGAAAAGTGAACTTCTCTGAAACAATTTTCACTTACTTTTTTATCTTTGCTGTATTCGGCATTCATCAATATGGATTAAGAGAAATTAGTGCCATTAAAGATAATAAAAAGAAATCTGAACAATTATTTACTAGTTTATTTATATTAAGTATCTTTACGAATTTATTAACATTTGGGGCATACTTACTATTTAGTTACTTCGGATATGCGGAAAAAGGACTGTTTTATATCCTCCTTATATTCGGATTTAACTTTATTGCAAATATTTTTTATGTAGAGTGGTTAAATGAAGCCTACGAAAATTTCGACTTTATTACATTGAAAACCATCATTGTAAAATTAATTTACGTCGTAATGCTCTTTATCTTTGTACAAACTTCTCAAGATTTTTACCAATTTACAGGACTATTAGTACTTTCTAATTTCTTAAACAATATTATTAGTTACATATATATAAGGCGTACTGTAAAATTTGATTTTTCAAATATCACTATCAAAAAACATTTAAAACCATTATTATTAATTGCCATTTTTTCAAATGCGCATATACTTTATACTCATTTGGATCGCTTCTTCCTTGGAGAATACGTAGGTGAAAAATATGTTTCCTTCTATGTAATGGCTTTTCAAATCATGTCTATTATTAACTTACTCATGTTAAGCGTTATACAAGTAACCTTACCAAGACTTTCTTACTTATCTGAAAGTGATGATGAAAAAGCATACGATAAATTATTAAATACAATATCTCAACTTTATTTCATTACCTTATTCCCAGCAGCAATCGGACTTATCATTGTCTCGAATTTAATTGTTGTAATCTATGGTGGAGCACAATATGCAGCTGCTGGACCTACATTGGCTATTTTTTCTGTTTATATGGTTGTGTTAGGTATTCAATCCATTCTTGGAAACCAAATTATGTATATTAAACGTAAGGAACATATACTAGTACGTGCGCTATTAGTATTTGGGGTTATAAATATTATACTTAAAGTAATATTGCTGAAGCTCAATTTATTCACACCAACGACAGCAACTTTGACAACAACAATTGCAACGCTATTGCTTGTTGCGTATATATATTTTTATATCAGAAAATCCTTAAAGGTAAACTATCGCCTGTTTACGATGGCCAACTTTAAATACTTATTATACTCCCTTACATTCTTACCAATTTCTTATGTAGTTCAACTATACGTATCAGGAACAATTCCTTTATTTTTAGCATTAGTTTTCGCAAATGGACTTGCATATACTCTATTGTTATTCCTGACAAAAGATGAAATCTTATTCATGGCTCTTTCTAAATTTACATCCAAATTCAAAAAATCTTAAAGGCGTAATAAAAAGCGACGTGCCATTCACTCTTGAATAGCACGTCGCTTTTCTTATTTTTAACTTTATAAAAACTATTCTCATTGTAATATATCAACATTGGGTTGCATTCCAATTATTTTTTCAGTAAACTTTTCGCAATTATACGTGTCAGAAGGCCTTTATCCATCAATGAAATAGAACAAAATTTAGGAGAAAACAGCATTTTTATATTCCATAAACCATGATGCGTTCCTTTCAGAATCATATCAAGCCATAGAAATTGAAATACTTGTTTAATATTTTGATCCTCTCTGTTGGCCTTACAATATTGTTCTTCTAATTGGCGTTTTACTTCTAGTAGTTCTTCTTTTGTTAATGTATTCCTTGCATATGGTACACGATCAAATTCAATTCCAATGCGAGAGAGAGCCTCTGTAGAAATCTTTGCGGCCATAACCTCTTGATTAGAAGCATTAAGACTACTTACACTTGTTTCTGACCATCGATAATTCAATAGTGGCTCCTCTAAGTTAACTACCTTATACTTCTCACTTAGCCTCTGGAACAACTCATAATCTTCAGCATGTAAATAATTCAAATCATAGTAAATGTTATTTTCTTTTAAAAATTCCGTACGCATCATCACAGATGGATGAATCATACAGCTTCGAACATATAAACAATTTCTAATTAAATCTGGTGAACCTGAAATTTGCCACGGTTTTCGATTCTGATCTATAACCTTAACGCCAGTTCCACAAACCGCAACATCAGGGTGCTTCTCCATATACTGCAATTGAATTTCTAGACGTTTTGGATCTGCTATATCATCACAATCCATCCTAGCAATATACTCTCCTGTTGCTAAATCGATTCCTTTATTTAACGTTTTAATCAATCTTAAATTTTCTTCATTTGTCACTATTTTTATTCGTGAGTCATTATAAGAATTCAACATCTCCATACTACTATCTGTTGATCCATCGTTTATAATCAGCAATTCAAAATTTGTAAAAGTTTGGTTTAAAATACTATCAACAGACTCTCTTAAGTATTTCTCACCATTATATACAGGCATTAGCACCGTAATTTTAGGCATTGTTGACCTCCAAAAAAAGATTTTAAATTTTTTCATATTATATAATAGGTACTTTACACCATTCAAGAAAGGCTCCCCACCTTTCCATTTAAACCGAATACACCTATTTCCCATATATATAACCGTATCCTGTAAGCCACAAATATAAAATTCTTTGTATTTTCCCAGTCTTCACTTAGTATAACAGGTTCCCCTATTAAATATAGCATCTCTACAAATTCTTTCATCTACTTACCCAGTAACCTAATCAGTGTCAACATACTTATTTTTTATTTGTTCGTTCCAGTATACATTAACGCATTGTTCCAATTAATGAACTCCTCCTGTACACCTATAAAAACATAATAACCAAGCAGATTTCCTGTATTTTATCCATAAAGATTTGGAAAATGAATAATGTACCTTTTTGAAATGATAGCATTATACGAAAGAATTTAGTATCATGATTCAAGGCACTATTTTGAAATGGACGGAGGACACTATGAGCTTATTAGCAGTCGAGAAATTAGGACATACATTTGGCGATCGCACATTATTTAAAGATGTATCCATGCGTTTACTAGCTGGAGAACATGTTGGATTAGTCGGAGCAAACGGTGTTGGCAAATCAACATTTATGAATATTATTACTGGTCAACTTATCCATGATGAGGGCCGTGTAGAATGGACACCTGGTACAAATTACGGTTACTTAGACCAACATACAATTTTAACGCCTGGTCGCACAATTCGTGATGTATTAGCTGACGCGTTTTTACCTTTATTTGAAAAAGAAAAAGCTTTAAATGAAGTTGCCGAAAAAATGGGAACTGCAACACCAGAAGAATTAGAGGCACTTCTTGAGGAGATGGCGGAAATACAAGATGCTCTCGAAGCAGGTGGTTTCTATTTACTAGATATGAAAATTGAAGAGGCAGCAAGAGGTCTTGGAATTGATGCAATCGGTTTAGATCGTGATGTTTCAGCACTAAGTGGTGGGCAACGTACAAAAGTATTGCTTGCAAAGCTATTACTTGAACAACCAGAAGTGTTATTACTCGATGAGCCTACTAACTATTTAGACGTTGAACATATTCATTGGTTAACGAATTATTTAAAAGAATATCCACATGCATTCTTATTAATTTCTCATGATACGGAATTTATGAACAAATGCGTTGATGTTATTTTCCATCTAGAATTTACAAAAATGACGCGCTATACAGCGACATACGAAAAATTCCTAGAGTTAGCCGAAATTAATAAAAATCAACATATAAATGCTTATGAAAAACAAAAAGAGTTTATTAAAAAGCAGGAAGACTTTATTGCAAAGAACAAAGCTCGTTATTCAACGACAGGTCGTGCAAAAAGTCGTCAAAAACAACTTGATCGCATGGAGCGTATTGATCGCCCGGAAACAGCAATTAAGCCAGAATTCTCATTTAAAGAGTGTCGTGCAAGTAGCCGTTTCGTCTTTGAAGGCGAAGATGTAGAAATCGGATATACACATCCATTACTACCAAAGCTATCAATGACAATTGAACGTGGTGAAAAAATTGCTATCGTTGGATGTAACGGTGTTGGTAAATCAACATTACTAAAAACAATTTTAGGCAAGATTAAACCATTAAACGGTAAAACAAGCCTTGGTGATTTCCTAGAGCCAGCATACTTCGAACAGGAAGTAAAAGCTGATAACATAACACCAATTGATGACGTTTGGAACACATTCCCTAGTATGGACCAACATCAAATTCGTGCGATGTTAGCGAAATGCGGATTAAAAAATGAACATATCTCTCGCCCACTAAATCAATTAAGTGGTGGCGAACAAGCAAAAGTACGTTTATGTAAGCTAATGGGTGAAGAAAGTAACTGGCTACTATTCGATGAGCCAACAAACCATCTTGATGTTACAGCAAAAGAAGAACTACAAAAAGCTCTGAAAGCATATAAAGGGACAATCCTTCTTGTATGTCACGAACCCGACTTCTATGAAGACTGGATAACAAAAGTTTGGAATGTTGAAGAGTGGGCAGAAAAAAACAACTAAATTATTTCATGTCAGTAAAAAAGAGCCGTTCCTAAAAGATATTTAGGGACGGCCCTTTTTTATACACAAAGACTTTTTTCTACCTCTCACAATATAAAGAAATTAAAAATGTAAATTCTATCCTAAATTTTCTATTCTTACATTATGAAGAGAATTTTGGTATCATTTAGATAAAATAGGAAAGGAATTAATTGAAATGGTATTTAGTAACCTTGTCTTTTTATGTTTATTTTTACCTACTGTACTCATAATTTATTATGCTGTACGCAAAGAACTACAAAATATAGTTTTATTATTTTTTAGTTTAGTATTTTATGCTTGGGGCGAACCCATTTATGTTTTCCTAATGCTGTTCTCAATCTTTGTTAACTATTGGTTTGGTATCTTGTTAGGGAATAGTCGCTTCACAAATGGGCAAAGAAAACTATTATTAACATTTGCAATTGTAATGAACACAGCTATTTTAGGGTATTTTAAATACGCAAACTTTTTAGTGGATAATATTAATTCTATCTTCCATACCAATATTATTCTTGAAAAAATACCTTTACCAATTGGTATTTCATTTTTCACGTTCCATGCGATGAGTTATATTATCGACATTTATAAGAAAAAAGTCGATGCTCAACGAAATATCTTTGATTTGGCTTTATACTTTACTGTATTTCCACAATTAGTAGCAGGACCAATTGTTCGTTACAATACAATCTCTCACCAATTACACCAGCGAACTGTTGATGCCGAAAAATTCTCTGAAGGAGTTCGCCGATTTATTATTGGTTTAGGTAAAAAAGTTTTAATTGCTAACCAATTAGGTGCTATAGCCGATGAGATTTTCGCAATGAATCCTTCTGATATGAGTGTATCATTAGCTTGGATGGGAGCCATTGCCTATACACTACAAATTTACTTTGATTTTTCTGGGTATAGCGACATGGCAATTGGATTAGGAAAGATGTTTGGATTTGATTTTCTAGAAAACTTTAATTATCCATATATCTCAAAATCCATTTCTGAATTTTGGCGTCGTTGGCATATTTCGCTCGGTTCTTGGTTCCGCGATTATGTCTATATTCCTCTTGGAGGAAATCGCGTTACAACTTGGAAAGTTTATCGTAACCTCTTCATCGTATGGGGATTAACCGGTTTTTGGCATGGTGCCAGTTGGACCTTTATGATTTGGGGTATTTATTATGGCGTTCTAATTGCACTTGAAAAAGCAGGACTTGAAAACCTACTTCAAAAATTATGGAGTCCTCTCCAACATATTTACGTTATGTTTTTAGTTATTATTGGATGGGTATTTTTCCGCGCAGATAATTTCAGTTATTGCCTTGAATTTTTAAAATCCATGTTCGGATTTAACGGTAAGTTAACAGATATTAATAGTTATTTCTATATAATGAATTATTGGGGCGTTTTCCTATTAGCTATTATTACTGCAGCACCCGTATTTCCGTGGTTACAAAAAGTGTTATCAACAAAAAGATTTTCTATTTTATCGCCCGTTTATTATTTAAGTATTTTAGTCATTGTTTTAGTATTCCTAACAAATGCAACTTATAATCCATTTATTTATTTCCGTTTTTAAAGGAGGTTCACTATGAAAAAATTTCAAAACCTCACTTTAATAATGGGGTTTCTTACAGTTATTTTTGGAGTGGGTATTTGGACGGCAAAAGTTAACCTTATAGATAAAAAGACATTTTCTGAATTTGAGAACAGAAACTTAGCAATTAGACCTGACGTAAGCGCTTCCACTATAAAAACTGGAGAATTATTTAAAGGTATCGAAACATATTTTACAGATCATATTGGACCTAGAGATTTCTTTCTTGAAAGTTATATAAAGTTCCAACTGTCTATGAATCGAACATTTGTAAACAACATTCATGTTACAAACGATCAATTTATTTTTAATAGACCTAATATGGAAAATCATTTAAACGATGTTGATGCTGGGGTTCATGAATTAAATACTTTGAAAAAAGATTTTCCACAAACAGAATTCTATTTTTCTTTAGTTCCTAGTAAGCAAACAGCGTTACAATATAAGCTTCCCTCTTACCTAAATCTTGGGTACGAACAAATACTTAGGGATCACCTTGCTGAGAAGTTGGCAGAAACGAAATTCCCTATTATTGATGTATTACCAATGTTTCAAGAAAGATTTACTAACAAAGAACTAGAACGAATGTATTTAACTACAGACCATCATTGGAATATGGAAGGTGCCTTTTATGCGTATGAGGATACGATGAATTTTATTAATTCTCATTCAAACAAATATAAAGGACAACCAATAAAGAAAGACGACTACACCATTAACTGGGAAAAACCGAAAGGAAAGTTTGTTGGTAGCTGGAATAATCAATTGTACCGCTTAATTGATACTTCATCTGTACAAATTCCATATGTCCATTATAATTCGGGTGAATCTTGGGACGACTACACAGTTTACTATGGTGCTATTAAAGAGGATACTGCTAAGGAATCTATGGCTCAGTTTTACGGAAAAGAAAAAGATATTCCTGCTCCTGGATATGCTAGTTTTTATCAAACGGATTTCCCTGAAATAAACATCATTAATGAAAAGGCAGACAACGATTTACACCTTGTTATCTTAAAAGATTCGTATGCTGATGCTACATATCCTTTATTTGCACGTAATTTTGCTAAAACAACTTTTATTGATCCTCGTTACACGCAAGGAAAAAGTGTGAAACAGCAACTAGAAGAACAAAATGCAGATATTGTATTGTTTATATACAATGACACCAACGTTTATGGTGACATGTATAAATTTCAAAATGTAAAATAAAAACTTATTTTCAACTGTAATCAGTGGGATTAGAATCCCACTGATTACAGTCTCAATTTATATAGTAATATCGGGCTAACCTCAATCTAAAATCATTCAAATCATTATACGCTTCCAAATTCGCTAGCATCCCTCGAATAACTGGAATCCTCGGATTTTGAACTCTCATTTCAGATTCTAAAACATCTAAAGTGACTAAAACCTCATCATTTTCCAGTTGGTCTGCTAATGTTCGTTTTAATATAATAATTTCATTTAAAAAATGCTCTTTCACTTGTTCTTTAATAAGCTCTGAGCTACAAAAAAGCTCCCCCATCTTTTCTTCATTTAAAACAGGCTCCTCCGAAGATTCTAGAAGCCCTTCTACTAAATCGTCTACTCTTTTTAAAATAAATGAAGAAACATGAGAGAAATCAATTTCCGGTTCATTTAAAATAATTAATTGTAAATAACCGTGGCATATCCCTTCCACCATAATTACCAAATCTAATAAATATGGACTGACCTTTTCACCATAAATAGACAGTAGGCTATTCCGATAAAATGCATGAGATTCTAACTTCATCCGCACCATAAACTCTTCTACTTCTTTATTAAATGGAATCGCATTTTCTCTTGCATGCATAATAATAAATTCTTTATGTTTTTGCACATCAGTAAACTGAAAATATAATTGTTTTTCAAATTTTTCACGTGGTAATAACGACTCTTTTTCAATATCCAGCATTTTCTTTTGGATTTTGTCATAATAATATCGAAGTGTTGCTAATAAAAGCTCATCTTTCGATTTAAAATACAAATAAAAAGCCCCTTTTGATATACCACAAGCTGTGACGATCTCTTGTACTGATGTTGCATTTACACCCTTAGTCGCAAATAACTTCATAGCCATCTCTATAATTAAGCGCTCTTTTTCTTTCATATCTTCTCTCCTAAACTTAATTTCGCATCTTATGTAAATTTAAATTCAATTTAATCTTATATTAGCAAGTAGCAAGACCCCTACCCAAAAATTTAACGTGACAAAAAAATTATTTTGAGGCCTATTATCTATATAGAAGCTCAATTAATAAAAGCTAATGATTCAGTAAGGAATAGTAAAAAATCTCCCCCCTTACAGTTTAACTTCATTATACCATCTCTTTTCATTGACTACTGACCGACCAGTCAGTTATATTATGTATTAGACTGACCAGTTGGTCAATACAATAAAAAGGGAGCGCAAACATGAACAAACTCATCAATTTCTCATTAAAAAATAAGTTCGCGGTTTGGCTACTAACCATTATTGTTACCATTGCAGGCATTTATTCTGGGATGAATATGAAGTTAGAAACAATCCCTGATATTACAACGCCTATTGTAACAGTAACTACGGTTTATCCTGGTGCTACACCAGAAGAAGTAGCTGATAAAATTTCAAAACCAATGGAAGAGCAACTCCAAAATTTAAGTGGTGTAAACGTTGTTAGTTCATCATCTTATCAAAACGCATCTTCTATTCAGGTAGAATATGATTTTGATAAAAATATGGAAAAAGCCGAAACGGAAATTAAAGAATCGCTCGCAAACGTGAAACTGCCCGAAGGTGTGAAAGACCCGAAAGTCTCACGAGTAAACTTTAATGCCTTTCCTGTTATTTCATTAAGCGTAGCAAGTAAAAATGAATCTTTAGCTGCCTTAACAGAAAATGTAGAAAAAAATGTTGTTCCTGGATTAAAAGGACTTGATGGTGTCGCATCTGTTCAAATCGCAGGTCAACAAGTAGACGAAGTACAGCTTGTCTTCAAAAAAGATAAGATGAAAGAATTAGGTTTAAGTGAAGATACCGTAAAAAATATTATTAAAGGTTCGGACGTATCGTTACCACTTGGCTTATATACATTTAAAGATACGGAAAAATCAGTTGTTGTCGATGGTAACATTACAACAATTAAAGCATTAAAAGAATTGAAAATTCCAGCTATCCCTTCATCACCGAATGGTCAAGGTAATCAAAACGCTGGTGCTGGAACACAAACATCACAGATGAATCCAGCCGCTATGAACGGCATACCAACGGTTACATTAGAAGAGATTGCTGATATTAAAGAAGTCGGAAAAGCAGAGTCTATTTCTCGAACAAATGGAAAAGAAGCAATCGGAATTCAAATTGTGAAGGCTGCTGATGCGAATACAGTTGATGTTGTAAATGCGGTTAAAGATAAAGTAACAGACCTTGAGAAAAAATATAAAGACTTAGAGATTATTTCAACATTCGATCAAGGTGCGCCTATTGAAAAATCAGTCGAAACAATGCTTAGCAAAGCTATTTTCGGTGCTATCTTTGCGATTGTTATTATTATGTTGTTCCTGCGAAACATTCGAACAACGCTAATCTCTGTCGTTTCTATACCACTTTCTCTATTAATTGCAGTTTTAGTCATAAAACAAATGGATATTACGCTTAACATTATGACACTTGGAGCAATGACAGTCGCTATCGGACGTGTCGTCGATGACTCCATTGTTGTTATTGAAAATATTTACCGACGTATGTCGTTATCAGAAGAAAAATTACGTGGAAAAGATTTAATTCGTGAAGCTACGAAAGAAATGTTTATCCCAATTATGTCTTCTACAATTGTAACAATTGCTGTATTCTTACCTCTTGGGCTTGTAAAAGGTATGATTGGTGAAATGTTCTTACCATTTGCTTTAACAATTGTTTTTGCCCTACTCGCTTCCTTACTTGTGGCAGTTACAATTGTACCGATGCTAGCACATTCCTTATTCAAGAAGGAAAGCATGAGAGAAAAAGAAGTACATCATGAGGAAAAACCAAGCAAATTAGCAAACGGCTATAAACGTATACTTGAATGGGCGTTAAATCATAAAATTATTACATCAAGTATCGCTGTCCTTCTATTAGTTGGTAGTCTTGCACTTGTGCCAATTATCGGTGTAAGCTTCTTACCATCTGAAGAAGAAAAAATGATCATTGCAACATACAATCCTGAGCCAGGTCAAACATTAGAAGACGTTGAAAAAATCGCAACGAAAGCTGAGAAGCATTTCCAAGATAAAAAAGACGTCAAAACAATTCAATTCTCATTAGGTGGCGAAAACCCAATGAGCCCTGGTCAATCAAATCAAGCAATGTTCTTCGTTCAATATGATAACGATACGAAAAACTTTGAAAAAGAGAAAGAACAAGTCGTTAAAGATTTACAAAAGATGTCTGGAAAAGGTGAATGGAAAAACCAAGATTTCGGAGCAAGTGGCGGTAGTAACGAAATTAAGCTATACGTTTATGGAGATAGCTCTGAAGAAATTAAGCCTGTCGTGAAAGACATTCAAAATATCATGAAGAAAAATAAAGATTTAAAAGACGTAGACTCTAGTGTTGCAAAAACATATGCAGAATATACTTTAGTCGCTGATCAAGAAAAGTTAAGTAAAATGGGGCTAACTGCTGCTCAAATTGGGATGGGACTTTCGAATCAACATGATCGCCCTGTTCTAACAACAATTAAAAAAGACAGTAAAGATATAAATGTATATGTAGAAACTGAAAAACAAAACTATGAAACGATCGATGACTTAACAAATCGTAAAATTACAACGCCACTTGGTAATGAAGTTGCTGTTAAAGATGTTATGACTGTAAAAGAAGGTGAAACTTCTAACACAGTAACACATCGTGATGGCCGTGTTTATGCGGCGGTGAGTGCGAAATTAACATCTGATGACGTTTCAAAAGCATCTGCCGCTGTTCAAAAAGAAGTAGATAAGATGGATCTTCCTTCTGGCGTAGATGTTTCTATGGGCGGTGTTACACAAGATATTCAAGAATCATTCAAACAACTTGGCTTAGCGATGTTAGCTGCGATTGCCATTGTATACTTCGTTCTTGTTGTTACATTTGGCGGTGCCCTTGCACCATTCGCAATTTTATTCTCGCTACCATTCACAATCATTGGTGCACTCGTTGCCTTATTAATCTCTGGCGAAACGTTAAGTGTATCTGCGATGATTGGGGCTCTTATGCTAATTGGTATCGTTGTAACGAACGCAATCGTGCTCATTGACCGTGTTATTCATAAAGAAAATGACGGCCTATCAACACGTGAAGCATTATTAGAAGCTGGTACAACACGCCTGCGCCCTATTTTAATGACTGCAATTGCAACAATCGGGGCTCTTATCCCGCTTGCATTAGGATTTGAAGGTAGCGGCTTAATTTCTAAAGGACTTGGCGTAACAGTAATTGGTGGATTAACAAGTTCAACGTTATTAACACTTCTTATTGTTCCAATCGTTTATGAAGCACTAAGCAAATTTAAAAAGAAAAAAGTAAAATAAAAGAATAACCTCGCTGACCGCGAGGTTATTTTTTATTTCCGAACAAAATTAGGAAATCACCATATCCTTCTTTCTCTAAATCTTCTCTTGGAATAAAACGTAGCGCCGCTGAATTAATACAGTAACGAAGACCACTTGGTCCTGGGCCGTCTGGAAATACATGCCCTAGATGTGAATCTCCTTCCTTACTTCTCACTTCCGTACGCGTCATATTATGGCTAACATCCATTTTTTCTTTCACACTAGCTGACATAACTGGTTTCGTAAAACTCGGCCATCCACAGCCGCTATCGAACTTATCAAAAGAAGTAAATAATGGTTCACCCGAAATAATATCTACATAAAGCCCTTCTTCTTTGTGATTCCAATATTCATTTTGAAAGGGCGGTTCAGTTCCATTTTCCTGTGTTACATAAAACTGCATCTCGTTTAATCTTTCTTTTAAATGAGCATTATTCTTTGGCCAATGTTGTTTAATAAAAGCATCTCGCCCCGATCCTTTACGGTATAACTCATAGCGGAATGTGTTTTTCTTATGATAGCCTTGGTGATATTCTTCAGCTGGATAAAATGTAGTAGCCGACAATATTTTTGTCGCAATTGGCTTGGAAAAGCGCCCACTCTTCGCAAGTTCTTCTTTTGAAGTCTCTGCCTTTTTATGTTGTTCTTCATTATGATAAAAAATCACCGTTTCATAAGACTGTCCACGGTCGTGGAATTGTCCGCCGACGTCCGTCGGATCAATTTGTCTCCAATATATTTGAAGCAACTCTTCATACGGCATTTTGTTTGCATCAAATGTAATTTGTACTGCCTCATAATGTCCCGTTGTTTCCGAGCACACTTCTTTATACGTTGGATTCTCTGTATGACCACCTATATAGCCTGAAACAACTTGTATAATCCCTTCCATCTCTTCAAATGGCGAAACCATGCACCAGAAACATCCTCCAGCAAATGTAGCTAATTCTACCTTTTCATTTACAGCCATTATTTCACCCCTATTCTATATTCTCCTTACAGTATGGCATAAGAAACACCATGTTATAAAAGAAAAAGCATCGAATATCGATGCTTTTTTAATCTGTACCCCTTGTAAAGGGCATTTTAAAATCAGTGTTCATATTTAATCTATGATTTTTACGTATTTGACTATAATGGATTAGATCAAGTGGATTTTATTTATGAGTTTTTGAGAAATCTAGAAAACGGAAAGTGTTATTTATTAATAGTAAAATAAATATTTACTTTATATTTATATATTTAAATATTTACTTTTTGTTTGGATTCTAGTAATATAAAACTGCAAATACATTTGTTGAAAACAAAACTATAAAATGTATTAATTTACTTTAAAAGGAGAGTTAATGGCATGAAAAAGTTACTAGTATTACCAGCAATCGCTTTATCTTTAATTGGAACAGGGACAGCTGCAGCATCAACATCAGTACCAGAAACGAACGTGAACATGAATAAAACTCCTGAAGTAACAGAAATTAATCCAGGAAATGGTAACGATTCAATCATCATGTATTCATCAATATTATTAGGAAGTCAAACAGTTTCCTTTAATAACGGCTCTGGAACTGGTTATTTTTGGAATAAATCTGGCGATGATCTTAAATTCTGGATTCAAAACACGGGGCCAAGTACTTTACACTATAAACTTATAAATTCAGCAGGCCATACGCTTTATCGAGAAAGTATAAGTCCAGGAGCGCAAAAAACACTTTACTTTAGTAATAGTTGGTCAGATTGGGTATCAAGTGGAAAATATACCATCTCTGCATATAATGATAATGGCGGTGTTGGTTCATTCAAATTTGCAGCAAGAGCATTTCCAGAAGGATTTTAATTTTAAGGTTATAAAATATATTCATTAAACTATATATATGAATATCGATTCAATTGTTCAATTGTCTTTAAGGTAATAAAAAAGAAGTTTTTTGTTTAATTGAACTGCCCCCGAATCGTGGACACTAAAAAAGTCCATGATTCGGGGTTTTTGTGTATTTTCACACTTATTCCTCGTTAGAATGGAAACAATGATAAAAGTGAAGTACGGGAAATGAGTAAACTTATTTTTAATGAAATACAAATGAAACAACTAGAGAAGAACGAAAATGTCGTGAAGGTATCAGAATGTTCTATTACCTACTGTGCAGATTTTAAAATAAAAGCTGGAAAAGGTCCGAATCAAATCTTTTTGGAGAGTGGATTCAATTTAGAGATCATTGGTAAAAAAACAAATCAACGTTTGAAAAGTTGGAGAAAAACGTATGAACAATTTGGTGAAGAAGGATTCTATACGGAACGCCGTGGAAAAGGAAGTACTGGTCGTCCTTCCACAAAAATGTTATCTTCTGATGACGAGCTAAAGAAAGCAGAAGCTCGTATTGTTTTTCTAGAAGCGGAACTGGCATTCTTAAAAAAGTTAGACGAACTCGAAAGGCAGGTAATATAGGATTATATGCAAGATTATAATTATGATTGTTATCAATGGACACTCAAAAAAATGGCCCCGGTACAATACCGGAACCATCTTTTAAGTGCATAATTTTAAAGGTCTTTTTATTAAATTGTCCATTTTATAGGGCACAGTTCATTTCTTGCTTCACTTTATTTCGCTCCAACGTCCTTCTCCATTTCATCACTTGTCACATCTAAGACATCTAATAAGAAAATGAAGATAGGAATACCGATAATTAGTCCCCATACACCTAAGAAGTGTTCTGAGAAGATTAATACCATAAACGTATAGAAAATCGGTAAATTTGTTTTTTGCGACATAAACTTCGGATTTAATACATAACTTTCAAGCGCATGAATTACTGTTACAATAACTACAATATAAACGACATACATAATACCGCCGATATTGTAAGCAATCATACAGAGTGGGAATAACGAGATGATAACACCCGCCACTGGAATTAAACCAAGCAAGAAAATCATTAATGCTAAACCTAGTAATTGCGGGAATCCTAATATCCATAATGCGATAACAGATAAAACACAGTTAACAATTGCAATTAAAAATTGTGCTTCGATTACTTTTCCGAATGAACGTGCAAATTTCTTTCCGAAATACTCTATTTCGTTATAAAAAATTGCAAGTCGACTTTCTTTAAATTTCGAAGTAAAAGCAACAATACGTGCTTTTTCAAGTAAGAAAAATAAGCTCAAAATTACAGAAAGTAAAACTTGAAGGCCAAATTTCCCAACATTCGTAATAGATTTATACAAAATGTCTACGCCTTGCCCTACATATTTAGAAAGCTCCATATGATTAACAGCATTAACTGCATACTTAATTAATTCACTATCAGGTGGATTTCTTAAAAATACATTGAATTGATAAATCAATTGTGAAATTTGTATTGTTAATACCGGTAAATATTTAAATAGCGTAATGGCAATTCCTGCCACTAACATTACATATAAAAGCGCTATAATAATTTTCCGATTAATTGGCATGAAATGATCTAATTTACGAGAAATAAACTTTTGGAATCGATCCATTAAATACGTCAACATAAACGTAATTAAAATTAAATTTAACATACTTTGCATCCCATACAATATGAGAGCAAGTAATACTAATACGATTAACCTCTGAAATCCTTTGCTTTGAAACAGGTTTTTTATTTGCATAATCGACGAGTACTCTCTCCTGTCCTATAAAGTAAAACTTTAACAAGTAGCTCTCTCTATTCTCTACTTATAATTATCCTTTAATATTAAAGCCATTGCGAGCAATTTATCTTCAACCTTAACCGCTCGTTAATTGTGCTATATATTATGTTACTTCTTATTTTACAATACAATGACCTATTTCAAAACGCATTATGCACAGTATTAATGAAGATTTAAGGAAACTTTTATTCTTCAATAGGTCTTACCACTACTGTAACATAAAAAGCAAGCTATCAGTAGAAATCCGTCCTACAAATAGCTTGCTTTTATATTTTTTTTAAGTAAGTTTTATCATCCAACAAACGGCATGAACATTGGAATAACCACCACTGTTACGACACCAACTACTGTCACAGCGATACTTGCCATAGCTGCTTCTACTTCACCCATTTCGATCCCTACAGCAACCCCTAATGCATGTCCCGCTGTTCCAAGAGCTAAACCTTTAGCAATCGGATGTTTAACTCTAAATGTTTTTAAGAATAAAGCTCCTAATGCGTATACGATAACTGCATTAAAGATAACTGCAAATGATGTAATTGCTGGAATACCACCGATACTTTCAGAGATTGGTAATGCAATTGCTGTTGTTGCTGCCTGCGGTAACATTGAGTTCATTACAGCTGTATCTAGACCAATTGCTTTTGCGACAATGAACACAACAACCACTGAACAAATAGATCCAACCACGATAGCCGATAAAATTTGCCACCAATATTTTTTTAACTTATCAACTTGTTTATATAATGGAATTGCAAATGCGATTGTTGCTGGTTCTAAGAAGAAACTAATCATCTTTCCGCCCGTATTATATTCCTCAAAGGTAAAGTTACCTACCTTTAAAAATACAATCCCTAATACCATTGCTACGAATAATGGTGTAAATAAGAAGAATCCTTTTGAGTGTTTGAATAAAAACGTTCCGATTCCGTATGCAATTAATGAAACGACGATTCCGAAATATGGAGTCATTGTGCTTGTCATGTTCATTACCTCCTAACCATGTATGGTCTAAAATAGTTACGCGACTTTTTCGTGTTTGCTTCCTTTGTTTACAACTTTCAACTCTTTTGTATCTTTTGTTTCTTTGTCATCTTTACCTAAAATGAATTGTGCAAATAAACCTGTTACAGCAAGTAAAATAATTGTTGCGACAACGATTACAGTTAGAATTTGTACGAAATATTGGCTCATTACACCAAGAGAGTTAATAACTGAAATACCTGATGGGACGAAAAGGAATCCGATAATACCTGTTAAAGCTGTTCCAAGTGATTCAACTTGCTCCAATTTAATAACCTTTAAACATAACAGACTAAATAAAACGACTAACCCGATTACTGATGAAGGCATCGGAATTGGTAAATGGGTTGAGATAATATTAGAAACTAACATAATAGCTGAAAAAACGAATATTTGTGATAGAAAACCATATACTTTTTTTGTGCTCATTTTGGCCACCTCTTTTGATTTGGTACCTTTATTTTATAGGATATAAACACCTAAGTAAGCGTTTGCATAATAGAGTGTCAAATATATACAGCCAATTACAAGAATCATACGGTGAAATACAAAAGCTGCTTCTTAAATACGAAGCAGCTTTTTAAGTTCTTTTGCATATGTACGGCTAACCGGGACCTTGGATCCCTCTTTCATAATTAAGTTATAAGTCGAATTAAACCACGGCTGTATCTCAGAAATATGATTAATATTAGCAACGAAACTACGATGAACACGCATAAAAATTGTTTGTGGTAATTTCTTTTCCAAAATGACGAGCGTATCATGTGTTACATATGTTTCCTTCATTGTTTTTACAGTTACTTTCCCATCTACAAGCCCTACATAAATAATATCTTCAATGTTAACAAGTACAATTGATTCCTCAATCGGTAATGCTAATTTATGCATTTCGGTCGTTACATCTATACTTTTTACATCTTGCTTTGTTTCTAATTTTATTTGCTTTTGTTTTTTATATTTCTTTAATGTCTGTACGATACGTTCTTCATCAAATGGCTTTAAAATGTAATCTAATGCATCTACTTCAAATGCTTGCAGCGCATATTGATCATATGCAGTAGCAAACACAATTGAAGGTGGATTTTTCATTTTCTTTAATATATTTGCGATTTCAAATCCGTTATCATCAGATAACTGAATATCTAGAAAAACAATATCTGGTTTGTTTTTCATTAATTCTTCTAATGCATCCTCTACACAATCCGCCTCACCAATTATCTCTACTTCTTTTGTTTGCTCTAATAAATATTTCAATTCATCCCGTGCTAACATTTCATCATCAACTACTAATACTTTTAACACTCCGTTTTTCCTCCTCTACTTTTTTCGGAATTACAAAGAGGATCTTTGTCCCTTGCTCCAATTCACTTTCAATTTGAAGCATTGTCTCTTTCCCAAATAACCCGATAAGTCGTTCATTAATATTATATAAAGCTGTTCCAGTCCCTTTCTTTGATGGAACTACCATTTTTCCTAATTGCTCTAGACGTTCAATCTCAATCCCTTGTCCATTATCCTTCACTTCAAAGTGAACCATTCCTTCTTTTTCAAACACATGTACCTCGACTTGGCACACTGGCTGCTTTTTCGGAAAAGCATGGCGCAATGCATTTTCAACTAATAACTGAAGCACAAATGGTGGAACTAAAGTCACCTTTAGCGCCTCTTCAATGTACATCTTCACTTCATACTTATTCGGAAATCTCGCTTGCTCTAACGATAAATATGCATGTACATGATTCAACTCTTGTTCTAATGGAATAAGTAATTGTCGTGCCCCTTGCAAATTACAACGAAAATAAACGCTAAGCTGCAATAATAATTTTCTCGCCTTCTCTACATCTGTTCGGCATAAAGCTGATACTGTATTAATTGCATTAAATAAAAAATGCGGATTGATTTGTGCTTGCAGCGCTTTTATTTCGGCATCTTGCAATAACTTACTTTGTAACTCAGCTTCACCTAACTCAAGCTGTGTGGAGAATATTTTCGCTAGCCCTTCCGCTAACTCTTCTTCAACACGACTTAATTGATTAGAGTTTTTAAAATAAAGTTTTAATGTTCCTATCGTATTTCCATGTGAAGTTAATGGAATAACAACTGCCGCTTGTAATGGACACCCTTCATGTTGACAATTAATAATCTCACGTGATTTCGCCTTCATTATTTCCCCTGTTTTTAATACTTCTTTTGATAAACCTGTTATTAAACTGTGTGAAGGAATATGATGATCTGATGCTAATCCAACGTGAGCTAAGATTTTCTCTGTATCTGTTAAGGATACCGCATCTGTTCCTGTAAAGCGGTGAATAATTTGTGCCACATGTTTACAAGACTCTTCCGTTAACCCTTGGCGGAAATATGGTAACGTCTTATCAGCAATTCGTAATACTTTATGCGTTTGTAAAGCTTTTGCGTTTTCTTCTTGTCGTAAAATAGCTAGTATCATCGAAAGTAAAATAAAACTGCCAAAACTATTTACAAGAATCATCGGTAGCGCAATTGTTTTCACAACACTAAGTCCATCTTCTATAATTAATAGAATCATAAGCATTTCTAAAGTAACGATAAAAACACTTAAAACCGCAGAAAATTTAGGTGTAATAGTACGGTTATATTTTTTGAAGATGTATCCAATATAACCTGTTATAATCCCAGCCAAAATTGATGAGATTGCACAACTTACTGCCGTGGTCCCGCCAAGCATATAACGATGAATACCCGCAATAGAACCTACTCCAATTCCGACGATAGGACCACCTAGCAACCCACTAATTCCCACACCCATAATTCGTGTATTCGCAATTGTGCTGGATGATGAAACACCTTGTAACCAATTTTCATTCATAATAGTATTTCCTGCTATTTCAATCCCTGTGTAATTGCTCACAATTGTAAACACTGAAAAAATACAAATAAGCTTAAACTTATCTACATATCCGTCTTGCTTATGAAGAAGACGCCGGAACGTTTTAATATGAGAAAGTAAAAATCCTAAAATAACAATAAGTCCGACGCGTTCAATCATCATAAGTACTAAATTTAGCATCTGTGATTCATTCCTTTTTATATTAGTTAGTTTTATTATGGGAAAATAATGAAGCGTGCGTCAAGAAGAATGAAATGCTTTTTGAAATATTTTACACATAACAATCGCCCCTTTATTTGACAATCTAGTAGAAGAGTGCTAAAAATAAAGTAATATAATACAGTCCTTTAACCCAACCCCGTGAGGTTGAGAAGGAAGTCGGAATATAATATACATATGTTCTCTTATAAGGGGGCTACGTATGCTTTTTGGCCTTCTCATCATATCAGGTGAGAAGGCCTTTTGTTATTCTTCCATAGCGACTGTAGAAGAAAATTAGGAGGAGTAATAATGAACATTACTACTGATGTACAACCAACAACAGAGGAGACGAAAGAAAAAAGATATAAAACATTATTTGGTTCTGCGCTAGGATATGCAGCAGAAGGATTAGATATGTTGCTCTTATCTTTCGTACTTGTCTACATTCTAAAAGAATTTCACCTTAGCCCTGTCGAGGGAGGGAACTTAACATTAGCCACAACAATTGGGATGTTAATTGGTTCCTATTTATTCGGATTTATTGCTGATTTATTCGGTCGTATTCGTACAATGGCCTTTACAATCTTACTATTTTCACTAGCAACCGCACTTATTTATTTCGCAACAGATTATTGGCAATTATTAATTCTTCGCTTTTTAGTTGGAATGGGCGTTGGTGGTGAATTCGGGATTGGAATGGCCATCGTAACAGAAACATGGTCTAAAGAAATGCGCGCTAAAGCGACATCAGTTGTTGCACTTGGCTGGCAATTTGGCGTCCTGGTTGCTTCACTCCTTCCAGCATTTATCGTCCCGCATTTTGGATGGAGAGCTGTTTTCTTATTTGGACTAATTCCAGCTTTACTAGCTGTCTATGTACGTAAAAGTTTAAGTGAACCGAAAATATGGGAACAAAAACAACGCTACAAAAAGGAATTGTTACAAAAAGAAGATGAAGGTAATTTAACGACTACTGAAGCAGAACAACTAAAACAAATGAAAAAGTTCCCACTTCGAAAGTTATTTGCAAGTAAAAAAGTAACAATAACAACAATTGGTCTTATTATCATGTCATTTATCCAGAACTTCGGATACTATGGAATTTTCACATGGATGCCAACTATTTTAGCGAATAAATATAACTATACATTAGCAAAAGCAAGCGGTTGGATGTTCATTTCTACTATTGGTATGCTAATTGGAATTGCAACCTTTGGTATTCTAGCCGATAAAATTGGCCGCCGCAAAACATTTTCATTATATTATATTGGCGGTACTATATACTGCCTCATTTACTTCTTCCTATTCACAGATGCGACATCATTGTTATGGGGAAGTGCCCTACTTGGATTCTTTGCAAATGGAATGATGGGAGGATTCGGAGCGATTTTAGCTGAAAATTATCCTGCTGAAGCTCGCTCTACGGCAGAAAACTTTATTTTTGGCACAGGGCGTGGGTTAGCTGGATTTGGACCGGTTATTATTGGATTACTCGCTACGGGCGGCAATCTACTTGGAGCGTTGTCCCTAATTTTTATTATCTATCCAATCGGATTGATTACGATGCTATTATGTGTACCCGAAACAAAGGGAAAAGTGTTAGATTAAGCATAAAAGAGGAAGCATCTCACTTAAGATGCTTCCTCTTTTCAATGTTTGTTTATTATTTACTTTGATTTACTAGCTTTCTGGAATAAGAAAGCTGTTTTATCTTTTTCTTCTACAATTCCTTGCTTTAATGCTAATTCCCCTGCAACTTTAGGTGCTAGCCACAGCATCGGGAATAATAGAATTGATACAGGAACAGCCGTCACTACAATAAAGGATTGTAGTGCATTAATACTTCTCTCACCCATATATAAAAGAATTGCTGCAACTGCGCCCATAATAAGCGACCAAAAAATTCGCAAGCTAATTCTAGAATCTCCATCTCCGGTCACTGCCATTGAAATGGAATGGGCCATTGAATCTCCTGTTGTCACTACAAATAAAATTGTTAATAAAAGAAATGCTGGTCCGATAACATTAGAAAGTGGTAATTGTTGCGTAATTGCAATCATAGCTGCTGGCATACCAGATTCACTTAATGCCACCGAGATAGAGCCTGGCTTCATTAACTCATAAAACACACCAGATCCGCCCAGTATAGTAAACCAAAACGTTGTAATAATAGGTGCGATAATTCCAATTGCAACGATTATTTCTCGAATCGTTCTTCCTCTTGAAATTCGGCTCACTAAAATTGCCATCATCGGTCCATATCCAATAAACCATCCCCAGAAGAAGATTGTCCACGACCCTAACCAGCCTGTATCACCACGATATGTGTTTATTGGAATAAATTCATGTATATAAAATCCAAACGAAGAAACAAATGAATCAATAATAAATCCACCTGGTCCAAATAATAATACGAATGCCATTAATAAAATTGCTAGTCTAACATTTAAATCACTTATAATTTGAATCCCTTTATCAATCCCCGTTACCGCAGATATAGTAGAAACAGCTACTACACAAACAATAATGGCTAATTGAGTAGTAAACACATCAGGAGTTCCAAACAATGCTTGTAATCCGTAACTTGCTTGTAGTCCTAAAAATCCAATTGGACCAATTGTCCCTGCAGCTACCGCAATAATTGCAAACACATCGATCATTGTTCCAAGCCAACTCTTTCGCAATTTCTCCCCAAAAATAGGATATAAAAGCGTTCGAGGTTTTAACGGCATACCTTTATGATAATGCCCATACATCATAACTACTGCACTAATTGTCCCTAAAATCGTCCATGCTAAGAAACCCCAGTGCATATAACTTTGTGCTAAAGCAGGCATGACTGCTTCTTGCGTTCCAGCGGATACACCTTCATGTATTGGCGGAACTGTCATAAAATGATACATCGGCTCTGCTGCTGCCCAGAAAACACCACCGCCAGCAAGTAGCGTAGCCATAATAATTGCTAACCATTTCGCCGTACTAATCTCAGGCTTATCTAGCCCCCCGAGTTTAACCCTCCCATATTTTGAAAAGGCCATACCCATCGCAACGACAAATGTACCAATTAATAAAACTTGCCAAAAAGCACCAAAATATTTAATTGAAGCTGTAAAACTGCTATTAATGACTCCCTCTACGTAACTTTTATTTAAAATAACTGCAATTACAAATAATAAAAGTGAGCCACCACTAATAAGAAATACAGGCCAATCAGTTTTTTGACTCTTCATCCTCATTTACCTTCCTCCTTCCTCAGCAATCTAAAAAAACAACTTCATTATGTTTTATTGTTTATATTCCACACACAATAATTATATAAGTATAATGTTTTGGTGATTTCACACACTTATGTTGTCCCTAAAAATATGCTAAATCCTTTATTTTAAAAGAATATTCTATTCCTCTTACATAAAAACGCAAAACAAAAGACCTTATATTTCTATAAGGTCTTCGAAACAGAAATTTGATTATAACACAAGGAAATGGCCGTTTCAAAAAAGGGCGTGCTAAAAGAGCTAGAAGTAAAGGCTTCCAACTGCTATCTAATAGGAATTAAAAAAAATTTAAATTTCACGATTGATACCTTTATATTACAAACTACTTATGGAAGAAATTAGGATAGATAATGTCATTTGGATACGGTTTATGATAAATATGAGTTGCAGCAGGTGATAACGGAGGAATTAACCATACCCAGTTGCCAGTTACAACCCGTCCACAAGCAACTTCTTGCTTCTCAAACTGCTGAAATTGCTGGGCGGCAGTATGGTGATCTACAATGCTAACCCCTTGTTTTTTGAAAGAATGTAAAACAGCTATATTTAACTCAATTAACGCTTTGTCTTTCCATAACGTACTATTTCTAGAAGTATCTAAATTCATCATCTCTGCAACTGCTGGAAGCAAATTATAACGGTCATGATCCGCTAAATTACGAGCACCAATTTCAGTCCCCATATACCATCCATTAAACGGGGCTGCTGTATAAGAAATACCACCAATTTCTAAACGCATGTCTGAAATCATCGGTACCCCATACCATTTTACTTCTAGTGATGAAATTGGGTACTCTGGATGTTCAATTGGTACCTCTTTCACTTCTTTTTTAGGAATTTCTTTATATACAGGATCCTTTCCATCAACAGAAAATACAAGCGGTAATACGTCAAAATGTGTACCTTCTCCTTGCCACCCAAGACCTTGACATAAATCAGTAAATGCGGCGGAGTGTGAGTCACCAATCACTCCCATTTCCGTTTTGTATCCTGCATATCGAATTAATTGATGATTATAAAGTCGTATATTATTCTCTTCACCTTGATATTGCTTAAAAATCGTAATTGTCGGTTTAACTTTCCCATCATTCGTCGCATATTTAATATGATGAATTAATGCATTATATACACCTTCTTCATCATTTACTTCACGCGCATCTAATATGTGCATCTTACTCCAAAATAATCTCCCAATGCATCTATTACTATTACGCCATGCCATTCGTGATCCATGAACAAGCTCTTCAAATGTATGCTCATACGTTCCAGTCTTTTCTATCTCTATTAAAATTTCGTTCATACGCTCTTTTATTAATTTCTCTTTATTAAGTTCCTTATAGCAAACGGTAATAAAATTACTTGCTTCCTCTATTAATTGTTTCGTTTTGCTCATAAACAATCTCCTTCTATCTCAACAAGACACTACTACTTTACAGTATAAGCAAAAAGGATACGAGTCACAAACGAAATCAAAAGTGTTACTTTTATCGTAATATTTTTCAGAAAATTTTTAGAATTTTTGTTGACTTCCGAAAAAAATAAGTGCACTTTTTACTTAAGTAAACTTTTTTTACCTAGACCAACTTTTTAGGTGGAAAGGAGGTAATTTCACGTCTTCATTTCAATTGCCCAATCTTTCATATGACTATGATGAACTAGATCCATACATTGGTGTGATACATTAGCATTCATCATACATGTAAGGTAAATTTGGTAATGTAAAACTAGTATTGTTGAAATCCTCCTAAATCCTCCGGATTGCCACCGGGGGATTTATAATTACTTCAATCTATTTATGTAATGCTGTAAAACATTTTTTATTTCTGTATTTAATTCTCGGAATGAAAATCCTAATTCACGAGCCTTTCCATTATGTAACGTACAATTAGTCACTTCATTATAAGATGCTATATTATCTCCTACTTCTTGAATAAGTGCTTTTATTCCCGTTTTTTCTTCTATGAAATGAATAACTTCTCCAGTAGAAACTACCCCGTTGCTACAAGCATTAATTGGTCCTTCTATGTTTCCCATTCCGCACCATGCTAAAAACTCTCCTGCTTCTTTTTCATGTATGAACGACAACTGTCCATCTACACGATCCACAACAATACATTCTTGTTTCATAACATTTTCAACATAAAACTGTAATCTCTTCGTATAATCATTTTCTCCAATAACGACGGGAAATCTTACCGCAACGACTGGGAATGCTGCCTGTTGAAACAACACTGCTTCCGCTAATTTCTTTCCCTCACTATAAGTGAAATCCCCTCTATCTCCATACGTAATCGAATATTCATACGGGTTGAAGTCCTCTTCTTGCAAGTTTAATGCCGGCTCATATACCGCCATTGAGGATGTCATAACATATTCTTTCACTCTACCACGTAATACTTTACATATAATTTTCGCGGCGTTCGGGCTATAACATAAGTTATCGTATACAATATCATAACTTTTACCTTCTAAACGCTCTGCCAGTAATGTTTCGTCTTCCCTATCTACTACAATTCTTTTTACCGTATCCCCAAAAGAATCTTCGGTAATTCCCCGCGTAGCAATCGTTACATCATATCCTTCTTGCAAAAGTGTTTCTACTAATTGCTTACCAAAAAACCTTGTTCCCCCTAGAACCAATACTTTTTTCACCTTTATCATCCCCCATTTTATAAAAAGAAAATTGCGAAATATCATCTTAATTATAAACTTACATATAAACAAAAAGCATGGAATCATTATAAAGATTCCATGCTTTCTTACATACGATACTTTAACGTACTCGATATTTAAAAATACAATAGCAGCAATATAAAATAGAAATTACTGATACATAAACCCATAGTTCATATACGAATCCCTCTCCCCATACTCCCATAAAATAAAAGAGTGAAGGCAACGTCAATGTTACCCATGATTGTACAAAAGCAATTCTGCCAAGATATTGATTGATATTCTTTTTTTGTGCATTTAACACAAAGAATAAATACCAAAGTAATGCCCACATAAACCATGTTAACGCATTAACAACATCGTGGAATTGAACAAATGAAACAACCATATAGAATAAAGCAATAATTGCTACCCAAATACAGAACCAGCCTAGTCCACTACTATCCATTCCTTTAATAAAAGTAACGCCTACATATAAATAAGTTAAACCAAATAAAAAAGTAGCTGCATATGAATATACCGTCCAATTACTTTGATCAGAAATCATAATCAAATAGAACGGAATGATAATTTGTAATGCCCCCACAAATAAATTAAAAACACCTGCGCTTTTCATCTCTACTTTGCCCAATATAACAAGACTATTTAAAAATAAAGCTGCACCTGAAAGTAATAATCCTACATAACCCATATATATTCGTGTGAAAGTCTTTCCCTTTCACACTTTTAACCTCCCCACAATATAAAGTGATCCTTTATTATTTTTCTTCCTATTTAAAACTACATACATAATTTTCAATCCAAATAAGTCAGACTTCCTACCTTAAAAAAGAACAGATTTAAAACGCTTTCAATAATAAATAACCCTATCAGAACATTAAATAGGATTCCTTGATTATAAACGTACTCTAACCATGATACAAGTATTGGAATTCTTTTCAATATTACGTTTTTTATTTCTATGAAAAATTAGTAGGATGATGCATTTCCCCTACCTCACTCTACTAATTTCTAACATAGAATATTATAAAGTGAAACTTTAATCAGCCCTCACCAATCGGGCGTTTACGGGCAACCTAACTTCTTTGCTCCACCTGGATTTTGAGGTGGGAGTTTTACTGCCCACAAATAGCGGGATAAAATAGGCTGGTCAGTCATACATTCATCTTTATAAGACAATCGTATTACTGACCTAAACTGTCATAGTCAATCTTGATAGTCTCTTATTCCGAACAATTGCTATTTATCATAAATATCATTCGGATTAATTGTAGGAATAAATCCATTTATAGAGCTATATTTTTTAGATACGTTATTTGGAGTAACGGTAAACGTTACAATTTTATTACTTTGTTGTTTAAAATAGCGCATCCAATTTTGACTCCATTCATCTTTCGCAATAACTTGTTTATTGAAGTCTTCCCACAATACACCATGTATAAAATTCAAGGATGTATTTTTGATTGTTTCAAATCCCCAATTCTGTATAAGAAGCAGGTTGGAATCTACACTTTTAATTTCTTTTAATAAATTTACATATGCTTCTCGAAATTTTCCTTGTGTAGCTGGCTGATCATAAAAATAGTCATCAATATCACCAGCTGTATCTAAAGACACCCCATCTATGCCTTTGCCAATAATTTGCTGTTTTACTTTATTAACAACAATCCCACGGTAATGTTCATCAGCTAAGTTCATAATATATGTATTCCACTGCTCAATCTTCATTTTCTTACCGTCTCTATAATAATAGTCTGATTCAACTACTTGCGATTTATGCCATGCTTCTAATTCTAAAACACTAACATAACCAAGGACTACCGTTCCTGATTTTTTTAATTGCTGAACCTGTTCTTTCGTAAATGCATATGGCTCTATAATAACCATGTCATACTTTGAAAGTCTCTCAATTACTTGCTCATTTGCTTCACCATAATAAATTTTATAACTTCGTACATTTTTTAAAGCTGGTTCCACAACATTTGCTTGTGCGGATGTACTTGAGGAAAAAATAAAAGAAAATATAGCTAAAAAGCATATGGAACGTTTCCACTCCATAGTAATATTACCCCCTATACAACTGTAATTTTCTATCGTTTTAAATTTTAACACCTTTAAATATTAATACAAACATAGTAATTCCATAACATTTTTTTAAACTCGATATTTTTATAAAAATCCCAATAAATACAATTAATTAACAGAAATTAGAATTTATTTCACTTGAATTTACTACATCCCTGTTGATAAAATGATTTGGGCTTTATATATTATATATCTTAAAATAATTCTTTTAAATTATGTATTTTATTTCAGTGTACTATTCCTCAAAATTAAATTTGCAAAGGAAAGAAGGAATTTATTTATGTACTATAAGCAATCCAATTCATTCCAAAAAATGATTGAGCCTACAGTTTTATTTGTTGCACTATTTTTTCTCTCAATACTAACTGATTTTCTAACACCTACGTATGAATACTTCTTACTCTTATTTATTACATTAATTATTTCCAGCCGGTATGGTATATCTATTGCCCTTTTCGTCTTTCTGGAAGCAATGATTTATATTTTTATAAGCGGTATATATAAAGAAAGTGATGTATTACTGTACTTTTATTCATCAGATTACTGGATAAGTTGGATTTTCTTACTTGTTATTAGTTTATGTTGTGGACTAATGAGTACTTCACAAAAAGAACGTTATGAAGATGTACATATGATAAATAATGAGCTGAAGGCTGAAAATAAAGAATTAAAACATGTTGTGAAACAATTGGATGCAACACGTATTACACTACGTTCTCGTGTACTTGAATCAAATAACCATTTATCTAAAATGTATCATATGTTTAAAGCTTTAAATCATACACATCCTGAAATTGTACTCGATGAAGGAATAAATGTATTAAAAATGTACTTTGGAGCAAAAAAAAATTGGTATCTATCACATCGATAACAATAAACAATCGCTTCGTATTAAATTAAGATCCGAAACTGGTAAAAGTACATTATCTCAATCCATTTTTGTTAAAAACGCTTCGTTAGTCATCAAAAATGCTCTAGCACATAATCGACCTTTTTTCCGTACAGATGAAGATTTTCAAGATGCTCCACTTTTAGTTGGTCCCGTCCTATTCCAAGATGATGTACAATACGTCATTATATTAGACGAAATCGAGTTTTCAAAAGTAACTTCTGAGCAATTCGAACTTTTCACATGGTATTTACGCTGGATGGGTGATCGTTTACAGAACGCTTCTAATCTTTGGCTATCGAGTCAAGAGGATCGCACATTCCCTAAAACAAGCATTTATTATGAAGATGAATTTGAACATTTACTAAAAATAGAAAAAAAACGTTACGAAACATTATCTTATCCATATTCCTATTTTGAGTTCAATGCTCCGCAAGATTCTTTAGAAATGATAAATTATATTTTAAAAGACCATTTACGAGATATCGATATATTCGGTTATATTACGACCGAACAAAAAATTATGATTTTATTACCTGGCACTGAAGAAAGGTTTTTACTACAAGTTCAAACTCGTATACAAAATGCTCTTTCTTCTAAAGGAGTGATATTCTAATGATTTTACTCCTTCTTTATTTTATTTATGCTATTTTGGTTTTTCTTTTATTTCGATTTACGAAAAGTTTAATTGCTAAAGATAAAAAAGGAATTATTGAATTTTGCTTGATTATCTCTCTTCTTTTCCCGCTTATCGGACTTATTGTATCAGTAATCATGTTATTACTTAATATAAGACGATCAAAAACCGATTGGTTACAGCAATACTCTGAGTATGTTTCCTTTCAAGTTGATAATTACGAAGATATTTTAGAATCAGCAAAACAAGATATGGACTTAATTTCATTTTCTTCTGGATTAGAACTAGATAAGCCTGAATTACATAAACAACTCATTGTACAGTTAAGCTCCTCCTCTATTTCTAATGAAGGAGGCTTATTGAAAGAAGCAATTCACCATAAAGATCCTGAAACTGTACATTACGCAGCAACTACTATTAATTTACTAAATGAACGGTACGAAAAGCAGATCGAATACTTAAATAAGCAATTTCTACAAAATCCACAAAATGAAATTGCAAAAGAATTGGTTTCTAACTATTTAAGATATATAGACAGCGGTCTTCTTTCTAATCAGCAAAAAGAAAAAATAATCGATGAATTTATGAATTTTATTACACAAAGTGTAGAACTATTCCCTAACGAATCTCTTTACCCTTTCCACCTTGGAAACCTGTTTCTACACACAAAACAATATGCAAAATCTGAAGAACAATTTTTAAATCTTATTCATTTCTATCCTGAATCATATTACGGCTATGTTGGATTACTTGAAATATATTATGACCAAAAGTTATGGGACAAGCTCTATAACTTAATCAATAATCTAACAACTGCAAAAAGAATTCATATACTACCGCGTAAATATCAATTATTTGTAAAGCAGTTTGGAGGCGCACACATTGAAAAAGGGGATTAATATATATATCGGGATTATTAGTATCATTTTATTTCTCTTAATTTTATCCATCCTTATATATGGTTTACATTTCAAGCCAACGATACAACAGCATTACAAATATTAGGAAATAAACAAAAGTTAGGAACACTCCATTCCTTCTTCGAAAGCCGTGAGTTTTATGAAATTGTTAAAGAAAGCTATTTATATGAAGAAAGTAGTGGTTCCTTCTTAAATTACTTTTGGATGTGGAGATCTATGTTCACACCAATCATTCAAATTTTACAAATTGATTTTCCTGAATTAGATCTTATTCATTCTGTATCGACAGGTTATGGTGGACTGCTTGGTGCTGCAATTAGCGCCAAGTCTGATATACCATTTATTCTAACTGAGCACGGTATTTACTCCCGGGAGCGTGAAGAAGAAATACTACAATCTACTTGGATACCAATTGAATACAAAAAAAGATGGGTTTCTTTCTTTCATCACTTGTCTCATCAAGCATATGAGCAAGCCGCTGATGTAATTACGTTGTTCGGCCGAAATAGTGCATATCAAAAAGAATTAGGTGCCCCGGCCCATAAACTAAAAATCGTTCCAAATGGCGTTACTTTATCTGACTATAAAGGGTTACGTAAACCAAAATACAATTCGGATAAACTCATCATTTCCGCTATTATACGAGTTGTGCCAATTAAAGATGTAAAAACAATGATTTATGCAGCTAAATTATTATTAGAAAAAGATATTCCATTTATATTTTACTTACTAGGTCCTGATACGGAAGAAGCAGAATATGCTCAGGAATGTCGTGATTTAATTCAACAATTAGGATTAGAAGAGCATGTAATAATGACCGGCAAAGTAAATATTAAAGATTACTTAAAACAAACAGATATTCTCGTATTAACAAGTATATCTGAAGGACAACCATTAGCTATGTTAGAAGGAATGGCAGCAGGATTACCTTGGGTTGTTACAGATGTCGGTTCTTGTAGGGAGTTAATTTACGGGCAAGACGAAGATCCTTACGGGCAATGTGGATTTGTTGTACCACCTGTATCTCCTGAGCAAGTTGCCATTCATTTAGAGTGGTATTATCGTCACCCTGAATCCATTCAACAATTTGGGGATAATGGGCGCAATCGTATTGAAGCGCACTATCAATTATCAGGTGTCGTTGATAGTTATCGTAAGCTTTACTTAGAAAGAGGTAAAAAAACATGGCAGGAATAGGATTTCGTTTACAAAAATTATTCCAAGAAGACTACTATTCTTCAAGAATAAAAGCGTACGGATTTTCATTATTTGTTACAGCTGGTCCGTGGTTAGTCGTTATTTTAGCAGTAACAGCTATTCGATACATTTTAAGTTTGTTCCATTCTATTTCAATTGAGGAACAGCGCCTTTTCACAATTTCAATTTCATACTGCTTTATTTTTTCTCAAATTATATATGGTGCCTTGCAGCTCATCGTAACTAGATATGTGGCTGACCTTTTATACGAGCAAAAAGCTGATAAAGTATTTTCTTCCTTTTTAAGAATGACGAAAATCACACTTTTCTTAGCTATTATCTTATGGCTTTTGTTTGCAATTTTTACACCATTAGCCTTATATTATAAAATCGTGATGCTATTTTTATTTTTAGCTTTAAACATCATTTGGATTCAATCCATTTATTTAACAGCAGCTAAAGATTATCAGTCCATCGCTCTTGCATTTTTAATTGGTTCCATTTTCTCCTTATCTGGAATTGCGCTTATCGCTTACTGGCATCCAACACTTGGAATAGAACATGGATTTGCCCTATTACTTTTAATTTCTTTTACAATCGGGACTTTCATTACATTAGTGTGGTTAAGTATAGTTATTGTACGAATGTTTCCAAATAGTGATGCTACCGAACAATTTACCTTCCTTTCTTACTTAGATAAATATCCGGAACTATTTTGGTCAAGCTTACTTTACAATATTGGCATTTGGGTATGTAACTTTGTTATTTGGTTCGGAGAAGGGCGAGGAAATATTGAAAACACGTTTATTTATCATCAAATGTATGATACCTCTGTTTTCTGGGCTTATTTAAGCATTATCCCAACCTATATTTTATTCGTAGTATCCATTGAAACAAGGTTTTATGAACGGTATAAGAAGTTCTTCGGTTCAGTTAACAATGGGGCAACATTAAATACAATTTTACAATTAAAAGAATCAATGAACTTTGTCCTAAAGCAAGAAATGGAACGCACACTTCGTAATCAAGGTATTTTTTCTTTACTTATTATTTTTATAATATGGATGTTTAGTTCACAATCTGGGAACGTGACACTTGAATACTCTATTTTGCAACTGACTATAATTGGTGCTTATGCAAACGGGATGGTCCTTGTTATCACGTTACTACTCTTATATTTTGAAGATCGTAAAGGGGCATTTCGAACATCAGCCCTGTTCTTTTTTGCAAACCTATTATTAAGTCTTCTTCTACTTCCATTTGGATTCAATGGTTACGGTATTAGTTTTGCACTCGGATCTTCTATTACATTCTTATATGCTATTTCTAGACTCTTTACTTATATTAAAGATATTGATTACTATACATTTTGTCAGTCAAACGCTCCTATAAAACGACGAACTTTCTTTACTAAATTTACTAATAAACTTAATGGAAAATAAACAGATAAAAAATGACCTCTTGCTCATGCAAAGGTCATTTTTTTTATCTGTTTATTAAACTTCTAGATAGCCATTTTTGTTATTTGATTGCCATCTCCAAGAGTCTGCACACATCTCTTCTAATCCGAGCTTTGCTTCCCATCCTAATTCACGCTTCGCTTTCGATGCATCTGCAAAACATACTGCAACATCACCAGGGCGACGATCCGTAATTTTATAAGGAACTTCCTTGCCCGAAACCTTTTCAAATGCTTCAACCATTTCCAACACACTATAACCAGTACCTGTACCGAGATTATATGCATCTATCCCAGTAGTGCCAAGTACCTTTTCAAGCGCCTTTACATGGCCATTTGCTAAGTCTACAACATGAATATAATCACGGACACCCGTGCCATCTTTTGTTGGATAGTCATTTCCAAATACACTTAATTCCTTTAGCTTACCTACTGCTACTTGTGTTACATATGGCATTAAGTTATTTGGAATTCCGTTTGGATCTTCTCCAATACGCCCACTTTCATGCGCACCAAATGGGTTGAAATAACGAAGTAATGCGATACTCCATTCTGCATCAGCAAATGCTACATCACGCATAATTTGTTCAATCATTAATTTCGTTTGACCATATGGATTTGTTGCACTTAATGGAAACTCCTCCGTAATTGGTGATGTTTCTGGAATACCATACACTGTTGCAGATGAACTGAAGATCATCTTCTTCACATTATGCTTCTGCATCACTTCACATAGCACTAATGTGCTTGTAATGTTGTTATGATAATACGTTAACGGAATTGCTACTGATTCCCCTACAGCCTTAAAGCCTGCAAAATGAATAACCGCTTCAATTGTATTTTCTTCAAAAATCGTATCAAGTGCTTCTCGATTTAAAATATCTTCTTTATAAAACTTAAAATGTTTTCCTGTTATCTCTTTCACTCGATTTATAGACTCTACTGAGCTATTCGAAAGATTATCTACTACTATAATTTCATAACCATTTTTTAGTAATTCCACGCATGTATGACTACCAATATATCCTGCTCCACCTGTTACAAGTATTGCCATAATTATAGTCCTCCATATTTCATTCATTATAAACTTATCAAAGTATATCACATATTTCTTATCATATGTTTATTATGCGAACACAGAAACTTACATTTTATCCCATACTTATTTTGTACAATATACGATTCCAATTAGGTAATAAAAAAACGCCACATAACAGACATCGCGTGGCGTTTTTTGATCAAATTACGTAACAATATACACTTAGAAAATGTGCAAGACTACCTAACAATACAAAAACATGAAAAATTTCATGGTGTCCCATATATTTAAACTCCAACCATTTTGGCTTCGCACCGTAAATAAACCCACCAATTGTATAAAAAATGCCTCCAAGTACTAAGAAAATAATACCTCCTGTACTTAAATTCTCAGCTAGCGGTGCAAAGAATAGAACAATTAACCAACCCATCAGAAGATAAATTGCTGTCGATAGCCATCTTGGACAATTAAACCAAAACATTTTAAAAACAATACCACAAATCGCAGTTGCATAAACTAAACAAAATAATAGTAAACCATTTGCCGAATTTAATGTAATTAAGCAAAAGGGTGCATATGTACCTGCAATTAATATAAAAATCATAGAATGATCTAGCTTCCTAAAGAAATAAATAACACGTTCACTGGCTACAACACTATGATACACAGCTGACGCCATATAAAGGACCATCATCCCGATACCAAATAAAATAACAGCTGTAATTGCAGCAAAAGATGGCATCTTAACAGAAACTTTCACAATCATAGCTAATAATGCAATAAATGATAATACAGCTCCTCCTAAGTGAGTAAATGCATTAACTGGTTCTCTTACATAAGTATTCATATAAACACCCCTCATATAATTACATGTAGTTTTCATAACTACATGTAATTATATACACATTATTCATACGGGTCAACATTTACATTTCATTTGTTTCGTAATACCATATTTAAAGATATACTAAACATTAAGTTCCACTAAGTTATAAAAGTGAGGGATTCTACGTGGAAAATATAAATAAATTACTTGAATCATTACATCTAGAAAAAAACATTAAACTTGAGGATATCCCAAATGTCGACTTATATGTAGACCAAGTTGTCCAACTATTTGAGAATACTTATGCAGATACAACGAGAACTGATGATGAAAAAGTATTAACAAAAACAATGATTAACAATTACGCAAAAGGGAAATTATTCATCCCTATCAAAAATAAAAAGTATTCAAAAGAACATATGATTTTAATCAGCTTAATTTATCAATTAAAAGGAGCTCTTTCCATTAATGATATAAAAAGCTCCTTAGAAAATATAAATGCACCGTTAATAAACGATGATACATTCGAATTAAATACTCTATATAAAGATTACCTTTCTCTTACTGACACCAATGTGGAAAGCTTTAAGCAAGACGTGAATAACCGTGTTAAGGAAGTAAACGAGGTTTCTTCCTTAGAAGATCCAAAACTAGAAAAATTTTTATTACTAACATCCTTCGTGACTATGAGTAATATGTATAGACGTTTAGCAGAGAAACTAGTTGATGATCTCAAAGAATCGTAAACAAAAAACTATCCACCTGTTAGAGTGGATAGTTTTTTTGTTTACTTAATTGCTTCATGAACCTTTAATTGTTTCCCTTTAATCGTTGTGTTTTTCATGATTTTTAAAACAAGTGGTCCTTTTCCGTTTAATATTTCAACGTAAGAAACATTGTCTTGTATTGTAATAATTCCTATATCTTCTGCCGTAACACCTTTAATTTTAGCAATTGTACCGACGAAATCTACCGCCCTAATTTTCTTTTTCTTCCCGCCATTAAAGTACAATTTCATAATTCCTTTGTTTAGGTCTGCATTTTTATCTTTCTTTATAATTGGTTTAGCATGTATCTTTTCCTCAAATAATGCTTTCCCCTTCATAACTTCTTCTTTTGAAGGTGCAAGTGCCTTTGGAATTTCAAAGCCAATGTACTCCTCAATCTCTTCTAAAAATCTATTTTCATACGGCGTCATGAATGTAATAGCTTTCCCGTTATTACCAGCTCGTCCCGTTCTTCCCGTACGATGTACATAACTTTCTTTTTCTAATGGAATGTCATAGTTAATAACATGTGTAATATTATCAATATCAATTCCTCTAGCAGCTACGTCTGTCGCTACTAAATAACGGAACTTTCCTTTTCTAAAATCGGCCATAACTTCAAAACGATCTTCTTGTACCATACCACCATGTATTTTGTCACAAGGATAGTTAACCCGCTTTAACTGTTGAAATACGTGATCTACATTTTCTTGCGTACGGCAAAAAATAATACAACTATCTGGATTCTCAATCGTTGTTACATCTTTAAGAAGTGAAAGCTTCTCCTCTTCTCTCATCTCAAAAAGTGTATGTTCAATTTTATCTGTTGTAATCCCCGCAGCCTTAATTTCAATATGCGTTGGCGAATCCATATACTTACGAGATAACTTTTCAACATCTTCTGGAAGTGTTGCTGAAAATAGCATTGTCATTCGTTTTTTAGGTAATTCGTCAATAATTGCCTCTACTTGATCGATAAAACCCATATTCAGCATTTCATCTGCTTCATCAATAACTAAATACTTCAAACACTCTAAAGAAAGGGTACCTTTTTCAATATGATCTAACACACGGCCAGGAGTCCCAACTACAATATGTGTTTTTTGCTTTAATTCTAATTTTTGACGTGCAAATGGAGATTTACCATAAACTGCAGCGGCCTTAATTCTTTTGAAGCGGCCTATATTCGTAATATCTTCTTTTACTTGCACCGCAAGCTCTCTCGTCGGTGTTAAAACTAAAGCTTGTGGCTTATTCTCTTCCCACTCCACCATTTCACAAAGTGGTATGCCAAATGAAGCGGTTTTTCCACTTCCAGTCTGTGATTTCACGACAAGGTCTTTCTTTTGCAAGGCAACTGGAATAACCTCTCCTTGCACTTCCGTTGGATGTTCATATCCTAAACCAGTAAGTGCTCTTACAATTTCTTTACTTAATGCATAATCAGCAAAACTTTTTTTACTCATGTAATAACCTCATTTTATTCTGTATTTAATAATTATATTTTTTATCCCCTACATTTAATTATACTAGGATGATATATCAAACTAATATTTGTAGTTCGTTAAAATATCAACTTAACCTAATTATAACTCTTTTTATATTATTTTTTAAAACAACATAATAAAGGGCAGCCTTAATAATAAGTCTGCCCACCTACATAATATTAAAAAATATCTTTACGGAACTAGTCTTTTTACAACTGGTATTCTTTGCAATACTAACGTTATTACCATACTAAGGACAAGTGTAATAATTACATTTATAGGTATTGCCAATATTGCATGTACATGTGCATTCACCTTTGGAAGGACTATGTATAGATAATTATTTAATAAGAAAAAGTGAAGAATATAAATCCCAAGACTTGCTTGGTTTATGCCACGTAATAAAAATGGCAATTGCCTTTCTGAATTTTGGAAAGCATATCTGAAAAAGACAAATAACCCAATTGCCATAAGTACAACACCTGGCGCAAAATATTCATACCAATATTGATCCAGCTGTCCATTTGCTTTCAATGTATAATGGTATGTAATAAAGAATGTACCAATACATCCTACAACTCCCCCAATATAAGAAATATTCCGCCATTTTTTCACAATATCATAATTTGATAAGTAATAACCAAGTAGAAAATATCCTACATAATTTGTAACATAAAATAATTCAATATTAAAGTTGATAGGATAATAATAGTTTACTAGTTTAACTATAACAGATGCATATAGCCATAAAATTAAAAAATATTCTATCTCTCTCTTCTTAGCATTTTTCACAAATACTTTCAGTAAAGGTGCGATTAAATATATTCCTACAATCATATATAAGAACCATAGGTGTAACCCGATACTATTTGTTAAAAAATACTTTATCCCTTGCTTTAAAGAAGCCGGAAAATATCCTACGCAAGCCCCATAGATGTAAAATATAGCACTCCAACCTATAAAAGGTATAATCACTTTACTTGCACGTTTCTTTAAAAATTCCCCAATAGAAGTATCTTTTGTTCCCTTTAATAATAGGGCTCCACTAATCATTACAAAAATTGGTACACTAGCACGCGAAAGTGAGTCGTAAAAATTACCAGCCAACCAACGCGACACGTTATTTGCATCTAACGTAGAAACATAACCAGCAGCAACGTGAATTGTAACGACCGCAATTGTCGCTAATACACGTAGCCAATCCATATATACCAAACGCTTCATCAAATCTCCCCTAAATTAATAAATTTAACCATCTGTACCTATACATAATTTTACATTGAATTGTAATATATTGAAACAATTTTCAGCTATACTAAGCCACAATATGAGTAAATAAACTTCAATTTTCAAATATAAACATTAAAACCTTTGACTTATTACTAAAAATACTGTAAATTATCATTTGGACGAACATTTTTAAGTAAACTATGTAAAATATTCGTATTTTAGGGGTGTAAATGATGGAAAACGTATTTGACTATGAAGATATTCAATTAATTCCTGCAAAATGTATTGTAAATAGCCGATCTGAATGTGATACAACTGTCACTTTAGGAAAACATAAATTTAAATTACCTGTCGTACCTGCAAATATGCAAACGATTATTGATGAAAGAATCGCAACTTATTTAGCTGAAAATAATTACTTCTATATCATGCATCGTTTCCAACCAGAGAAACGGATTTCATTCATTAGAGATATGCAATCACGTGGATTAATTGCTTCAATTAGCGTTGGTGTTAAAGAAGACGAGTACGAATTCGTACAACAATTAGCTGCTGAGCAACTTTCACCTGAATACATTACAATCGATATCGCACATGGTCACTCTAATGCTGTGATCAACATGATTCAACATATTAAAAAACATTTACCAGAAAGCTTCGTTATCGCTGGAAACGTTGGAACTCCAGAAGCGGTAAGAGAATTAGAAAACGCTGGTGCTGATGCAACAAAAGTTGGTATTGGACCTGGTAAAGTTTGTATTACTAAAATTAAAACAGGCTTTGGAACTGGTGGTTGGCAGCTAGCTGCACTTCGCTGGTGTGCAAAAGCTGCAAGTAAGCCAATTATCGCTGACGGTGGTATTCGTACACATGGCGACGTAGCTAAATCAATTCGATTTGGAGCAACTATGGTTATGGTCGGTTCTCTATTCGCTGGTCATGAAGAGTCTCCAGGAGAAACAATCGAAAAAGATGGCAAACTTTATAAAGAGTACTTCGGCTCAGCTTCTGAATTCCAAAAAGGTGAGAAGAAAAACGTTGAAGGTAAGAAAATGTTCGTTGAGCATAAAGGTTCTTTAGAAGACACTTTAATCGAAATGGAACAAGATCTTCAATCCTCTATTTCTTACGCTGGTGGAACAAAATTAGACGCAATTCGCACTGTAGATTATGTAGTCGTGAAAAACTCTATTTTCAACGGCGATAAAGTATATTAATTCCTAAATTTAACTCGAAGGACAAGCATAAAAATGCTTGTCCTTCTTTTTCACGTATAAAAACGTTAAATATTTTTATTTAACTGAATTTTTTAGTATTATATTTTTAGATACTTATAATAAGGGGGATATAACAAATGAAAAATGTAATTGAGAAACGCCTTATTCGCGCAGAAGTCTCTACTGAATTGACATGGGATCTTTTTGATTTATACGAATCTGACAAAGAGTGGGGAACTGCACTAAGTGTATTAACAGACGATATAAAAAAACTTGATGCATTTAAAGGACAATTACACACTGGCCCCGCTACCTTATTAAATTGCCTACTTTTAGAAGAAGAGCTTTTAATGAAGTTAACAAAGCTCAGCACATATGCATATTTAAAAGAATCCGCTGATCGTACAGATCCAGTTATTCAAGCGAACTCTTCCAAAATTTCCGCTTTAGGGACGAAAGTACATACTGCACTATCCTTTATTTATAACGAAATCCTCTCATTTGAAGAAGGAACAATTGAAAAATATTTAACTGCGGAAACAAAACTCGAACCTTTCCGTAAATCGTTACTCGAAATAATTAAAAAGAGGCAGCACACTCTCTCACCTGAAACAGAAGAAACTCTTGCTGCACTCGGCGAAGTTCATAGTTCCCCCTACAAAATTTACGGCATGACTAAATTAGCCGATATGGATTTCCCTCCTATACAAGATGAACAGGGAAATGATTTGCCTGTATCATTTGCATTATTTGAAAGTAAATATGAATTTTCTCCAAGCGCATATATACGTAGAAAAGCATATTCGTCATTTGTTTCCACATTGAAACGATATAAAAATACAGTTGCAACAACATATGCTACTGAAGTAAAAAAACAAGTGACACTTTCTCGTTTACGCAAGTACGAGTCCGTTACCCATATGCTTTTAGAACCTCAAAAAGTTCCACTTGAAATGTATAACAATCAACTAGATATTATTTATAACAAATTAGCGCCTCATATGCGCCGTTTTGCAGATTTAAAAAAGAAAGTATTAGAGCTTGACCAAATGCTTTTCTGTGACTTACACGCACCTTTAGATCCTGAATTTAATCCATCCATCACATACGAAGAAGCTGGTAAATTAATTCAAGAATCTTTAAAAGTATTAGGGCCTGAATATAATACGATTATCGAAAAAGGATTTAAAGAGAGATGGGTAGACCTTGCAGATAACGTAGGAAAATCAACAGGTGCCTTCTGCTCTAGTCCATACGGTTCTCACCCATATATTTTAATTACATGGCAGGGTACGATGCGCGGATGTTTCACATTAGCTCATGAATTTGGACATGCTGGTCATTTTTATTTAGCAAATAAAAATCAGCGCATTATGAATGTACGTCCTTCTATGTACTTTGTTGAAGCACCATCAACGATGAATGAATTACTATTAGCTCAGCATTTACTTGCGACAACGGAAGACAAGAGAATGCGCAGATGGGTTATTCTGCAACTACTCGGCACGTACTACCATAACTTCGTTACCCATCTACTTGAAGGAGAATATCAAAGAAGAGTATATGCTATAGCAGAGGAAGGACAAGCACTCACAGCTACAACTTTAACTGAAATAAAAACAAAGGTCCTTTCGACATTCTGGGGAGATTCCGTAGAAATTGATGAAGGCGCTGGTTTAACATGGATGCGTCAACCTCACTATTATATGGGCTTATATTCTTACACATATTCAGCAGGCCTAACTGCATCTACCGCTGTAGCCCAAATGATTAAGGAAGAGGGACAGCCTGCTGTTGATCGCTGGCTCAACGTACTCCGAGCAGGCGGTACGATGAAACCACTCGAATTAATGAAACACGCCGGAGTAGATATGTCAAAACCAGATGCAATCCGCAAAGCTGTTTCTTACGTTGGTTCCTTAATTGATGAATTAGAGCGTTCTTATCAAGAATAAAAATAAGCCCTCACTTTGAGGGCTTATCCTATATTCACTTTCCAAACCTTTTACGGTATCCACATTTTCTACAAAGTTCTTCAACCGCAACCCTTTTCGAAAATCCGTCTACAATATTTTGTGCCCTTTCACCTTCTATAATGTTAGAAAATGAATCATCATTAATATTCCCAAGATTAATAATGCCTTCACCGTCTAAACAACAAGGTATAACCGTTCCATTTGCTAAAATACCAGCTTGATTTCGAAGACCATGACAGAAACCTTTTCCATCATCCTCTTCTTCATGTAATGCTGGCCACTGGAATTCATAGTCTTGATTAATAAAGACACGTTCCGCAATTTTTATACCTTTTCCTGGTGTAAGCTTCTCTTCAATTTGATAGGATAGATCAAACTCATTTTCAATTATGGATAATAAATCCCTATTTTTCTGGATTTCAGCATTTGTTTTATTATCCTGAGTTAAATTCCATAATCTTAGTGAAACAATTAAATCCGATTGACTCGTTGCCTCTCTAATGAAAGAAAGTATACTTCTTACATAGCCCTCTTTATCTTGCGAACCTGGGTGTCCATCAAAACTGTGTAGTGAAAAATTCATTTGTCTTAACGCAGGTTTATTTAACAGTCTATGCCTTCTCTTATTAATTAACGTTCCGTTCGTTGTAATATTAACTTTAAACCCTTTTTCATGGCTTAAATCTAATAGTTGATCTATTTTTGGATGGAGCAACGGCTCACCCTTCACGTGCAAATAAATGTAGTCTGTGTGGGGTTTAATTTGGTCTAATCTTTTAGCAAAATCCTCCACAGAAATGAATTGCTTCTGCCTTTCCGTCGGCGGACAAAAGCTGCACGCAAGATTACATACACTCGTAATCTCCAAGTAAAACTTCTTAAACTTCTTCACCTTTAATTCCTCACTTCTCTGACTACTTATACTTTTTCCTCTTCATATTACAGCATATTTTTTTAGAAATAGAAACATACTTATTTTAGGAAATCTACATACCATCTATTAATATTTAAAAGACCATCGGTGATTTTTGTCCAATGGTCTTTCTCACTATTAGTTACCTTTAACCTCTTTTACATATTCCCATGTTTCACCTTGGTTTTTGGACTGATAAAGTATACTACTATTACCATTGTAGTCTCCATCTGCTCCTTGCCCTACTAGCATGTTAAAAACTCCGTCCTTCTCATAAGGCATATTAGGAAAATCAAACGGATTTATTAACTGTCCACTTTCTAGTTTCACTTCATAATTCGTATAGCTCACCTTTTTAAAAGTTATACCACCATCATCTGTACGGTATAGCCTCCCTTCATTACCAGAGGGTCTGGCTGCCCTTAAAAATCCGAGCTTTTCATTAAAAAAGATGATTCCTGATGCACTACCAACCGTTTCATTGAACGGATCTTCATTTATAACTCCCCATGTTTCCCCACCATCAATCGTCTTGCTTAGTGAATAAAAGGTACTCCCTAATGCTTTATCTGTAACATTTAGTTTATAACCCACTTCTTTTGAAAAGTAAAATTGCTCATTATTATTAGTTAGATCCTTCTTTTTCTTTTTAGAACTACTTTCCTTACTCCAATTTGGGTCACCTAGTAAATTATATCTAGCAGGTACTATCTCTTTCTCTTTTCCGGGGATAAATATAGATACCGTATATCCAATTATTTCGGATTTTGCTTCTTCAAGCTTCTCTAATTTCCCATCTTTATTAATATTAATAATTCCTTCTCTATTGTAACCCCAGTTTCTTTTCCCATAATAAACCAGCCCATATTTATCTTCATTCCACTTACTGACAGTTTGTTTAACTGGAATGGCTTGAACTGTTTTAATTAAAGGTTTTACTAATTTATCTTCATTATAATCAGCGTTAATATACCCATTTAGTCCTACAAAAATATCTTTTGATTTATTTTTATTATAAGATATTAAGTAGCTTTCCTCTTTTCCAGCAGCATTTTTTCCATAAAGAAAAGTATCAAATGATGTAATTGTTCCATCTGAGTTAAATTCCAAAGCAAAACCATCCGACATATATAACTTCTTTGGCAAAGTATATTTCTTATTTATATCTTCAAAAATACCCTCTACACCATACTTATATATATTATCACGCTCAAGTTCAACTGATCTTTCGTTTTTTACGCTTTCTATAAACCATGCTAGTCTACCACCATAATTTGTTGCACTTTTATAAATTTTCATCCCATAAAAAAGCGTTATAAAAATAATGATGATAACGGAACAATATTTCCATCCTTTTATATTTATTAATTTGGACGATTCATGTTTCCCATTTTTTATAACTTTAATTGTAGTAACTATAATGATAAGGATTAAAAATACTACACATAGTAACAGAATATAAATATTATTATTCATTCTCCCATACATACATAACAAAGCTAACTCATAACAAAAAATCCAGTACCCAATTATTAATAATGGATTTTTTAGTAATGATATAAGTACTTTTTTCATATTTCCCCTAACTATGTTAAGCCCCCCTAATTACATCTAATACTTCTTTTTTCCTATATTGATTATGCTTTATTTCACCAAATACTTACATCTCCCCTTTTAATTATGTATCGACTAAATCTAAAATAATGAATTACATATAGAAAAAAGCACTCTATCCTGTAAAGATAAGTGCTAATTTTTTGATCATATTTTTATTACATATACAACCAATTATAATTTATTTTAATAAATAGGGCATTATTAACTTTCAATTATTACCCACTATTTATGATACGGTTCCCCACGATTAATACGAAACGCTCTATACACTTGCTCAAGCAACACTAATCGCATTAATTGATGTGGTAATGTCATCTTTGAGAAAGAAAGAGATTCATTTGAACGCTTCATTACTTCAGAACTAAGCCCCAGTGATCCACCAATTACAAATGTGATTTTGCTCTTTCCATATGTAGCAAGACGATCTAAGCTTACTGCAAATTCTTCTGATGATTTTTGTTTCCCTTCTATTGCTAACGCAATGACGTGCGTATCATCAGAAATTTTATCCAGTATACGTATGCCCTCTTTTTCTTTTACAATTAACATTTCTGCTGCACTTAAATTTTCTGGTGCCTTTTCATCTGGTAACTCAATTACTTCTACTTTTGCGTAAGAAGATAATCGTTTTAAGTATTCTGCTATACCTTGTTTTAAGTATTTTTCTTTTAATTTTCCGATTGAAATAATCGAGATATTCACATCTATTCCCCACCTTACAAACACGTTATCCACAGGACTTATCCACATATCCACAAATGTTACCCACATATTGTGTGAGAATCTGTGTTCGATACAACATATGTCGCCTCATTTTGACAAAATTCACATGTTTTTTTCTCTTCTTTAGAGTTATCCACATTGTTAATAACCGGTGCAACTTCACACTCATCCACAATGATATCTAATGCTAATTCAACATGTTCTAAACAACAAGGTAAATTCATATTCTTCACCTCACTTTTCTACAATAGAAAACAGGAGGTAGGCCCTCCTGTTTTTAATACTTTTGAATGCCTAATTTCACCGTTGTTGTCGCTCGTTTTGTACCACGATAAAACGTAAGAGTCATTTTATCATTAATTTTTTTATTATATAAGGCCGTGCGGAATCCAATAATATCGTGCACCGCTTTTCCATCTACCGCCACAATAACATCATGTTCTCTAAGACCCGCATCCGTACCTGGCGAAGGACTTTTCACATCTAAAATGCAGACTCCTTCTGTTACGTTACCTGGTAATTGTAACGTTTTTGACCAATAGTAACTCGGAATCTCATTTAATGATCTTAGTTCAATCCCAACGTAAGGTCTTCTTACTTTACCGTACTTTTCTAGTTCATTCATAATAGGCACAGCTCTCGTAACTGGAATAGCTAGTCCAATTCCTTCTACTTCTTTTGCTGCAATTTTCATTGAGTTAATACCTATTAATTGTCCCGCTACATTTACAAGCGCTCCACCACTATTACCTGGATTAATTGCCGCGTCTGTTTGCAATACTTCTACTTGCCAATCGTAATGTCCATCTTGATCTAAATCTACAGGAACAATACGCTCATTAGCCGAAATAATACCTTGTGTGACAGTTCCGGAAAATTGTAACCCAAGTGGATTTCCAATCGCAATAACTGGTTCTCCTCTACGAACGGTATTAGAGTCGCCAATTTCAATCACTTTCTTCACATGCTTCGCATCTATTTCTAGTACCGCTAAGTCTGTGACTACATCGGTTCCTAATACTTTACCTGGAATTTTCTTACCGTCACTTAAGCTCACTTCAATACGATTCGCCCCAGCAACAACGTGGTTATTCGTTACAATATACGCATGTCCATCTGTTCTCTTATAAATCACACCAGAGCCTGTACCAGCTTCCGAATCAGCCTCTGAAAAATCGTCTCGTTGAATATTAATAACACCAACAACAGCCTCTGAAGCACGATCAACAGCGTCTACAAAGCTAATCTGTTTAACAGGAACATTTCCACTTTGAGCTTCAGCCATATTTTTTTCACTTGCTTCAGCTTGCGGAAGCTTACCTGCATGATTTGAAAATAAAGGAGCTCCAAATGCAAATAATGAAGCTCCTACAATTGTTCCCGCTATGCTAGAAATGACAATACCTTTATGTTTCTTTTTCCCTGCGCGTTTAATACGATATTTTTCTTCATCAATAAAGGACATATTTGTTCACCTATCTTCCTGAAAACAACTATATTCACCTTTATTGTTTACTAAAATGAAGAATTATACGTATTGAATTTTCGTAGGCATTTTTTGATCCGTATCATGTATTTCAAAGGATTCTCCAACCCCAAAACCTTTTTCTTCTAATACTTGTGATACAGACATACGCGCTAATTCTTTCATGTTATTATCTAAGCTTAAATGCGCTAAATAAATGTGTTTTGTCTCGTCTGTAATAACATCAGCCATCGCTAATGCAGCGTCCTCATTACAAACGTGGCCAACGTCGCTTAAAATACGTCGCTTAATGCTCCATGGATAGCGCCCCATACGAAGCATTTCCACATCATGATTACTTTCAAATACGAAAGCGTTCGCTCCCTTAATAACACCTTTCATACGGTCACTTACGTAGCCTGTATCTGTAATAAGAGCTAACTTTCTATTATTGTTATGAAAAGCATAAAACATCGGTTCCGCCGCATCATGAGAAACACCAAATGATTCAACTTCAATATCTCCAAATGTTTTCACGTCTCCTACTGAGAAAATGAATTTTTGATCAGTTGGGATATTACCTATTAAATGTTCCATTGCATTCCATGTTTTCTCGTTCGCATAAACAGGTAAATCATATTTACGCGCCAATACACCTAATCCTTTAATGTGGTCACTATGCTCATGTGTTACAAGAATACCTGATATGTCATTTATATTCAGTTCAGCTTGTTTAAATAAAGCCTCTGTCGCTTTACCACTTAAACCTGCATCGACGAGCAGCTTTTTTTCATCTGTTCCTACATATAACATATTCCCTGTACTTCCACTCGCAAGTACACTAAAATGCATACTCATTCTTTCTCACTCCATTATGTTCTTCCGGCACTTGAGTTTCCCCTAATTCCATAACTTGTCCTTCAATTGCATTCACAAAAAAATCCTTTTTCTGTTCTGTCTTTAAGTTCCATGTTGGAGCAAGCACTTGTATATTAGAAGAAGACTCCGCAAGAGTCGCATATCCAATCTGCGCCTCTTTCACGTGCGTATTTTCTGCAATTTTATTTTTCAAATATATATTTTCTAAAGCTGTTTGCGCAGTAATAATTTCTTGTTCTTTCGTCTTTTCGCTTTCGCCCATTTCCTTCAAATCCGTTAACATTGTTTGTTTATACGAAATAAGCTCATTTTTTTCATTTAAATCTACAACAATCATCGCACGATTATTGTAGAAGATTGGTTTATCTTTATACTTTTGAAAGAAGTAAATTTTTGAGTCCTTTATTGCCCCAAACTCATATTTTTGTCCATCCAGCACATAATTTTTCAAAAACTCATTATACTTATCTTTTGACAATGATTTTGTATTTAAAAAAGGCTCTTTTAATTTACTCTCTATTTGATATTCGTCTTGCACATGCGCCGTCTGATTTTTTAAAGATTGCACATCTTCTTCTTTGAAAACCTTATTTTTTGCCATTATAAATGACTCTTTTTTCGGTTCTTTAGGAAAATTCCCCATAGTAATTTTTTCAGCTTTTAATTGTTGATCGATTTTCGTTTCCGTCACAATTTCTAATTGATTACTATCTTGCTTTTGAATGAACTGAAAGATAAGAAAGAGGTCTAAAACAAAAAAGGTCACAATAAATATTGTTTTAATTCGATCCCAATCCATTTAGTCCCCCCTCACTCCACTCATATATTTGTTGCTTACCATCTTCTTCACATTTTACATACCATATCGGCTGTAAGACAGCGATTCTCCCACTCCCATCACTGATGGAAGGTTCCAATGACATTTTATAACCAATACCAACATCCTGAATTGATTTTTTATCAATTTCCAGGTTATTCTCTAGTGATGTCATCACTGTATGACCTGATGCAAGAGAAGTTGTTTGTTGTTTACTAGGCAAAGTAATACTGAACTCAAAAAAGGGTCTTTCATACTGCATAATTTCACCTGAACCCCATACTTGTTTTAATTCCGCTATTCCATTGGCATTAAATACAGGCAAACCATCCTCATATAAACGGAATGAAGTTTTCCTCCCATTAATATAATCAAAACGATAGGACTTAAAGGATCCACTATGCCCACTTACAAAGTCAAAACTTTTTTGTAAAATCACCGCATTATCCGTAGGTTTATCACCATGTACAGCGGAATTTTTATATTTCAACATTGCATCCAACTTATCAATTTCCATAGAACGGATGCCATCCGTAAATGTTTCCTTTTCTTTCTCAGAAATAGGACTTAAATAACGTGGATCACTAAATAAAGCATTTTTGAATGTATCCACCTCTAGTTTAGCTGTAATATACTCTGCCTTACTTAATTCCGTAATCCCATCTGGTAAAAAAAGTTTTTTTGTATCATTTATTTGATATTCAAAATATGGTCTTGCTACTGCTATAAGTTGATTTTGAGCATTTATAATATCCTTTATATAAGCACCGCTCAATTTTGCTTGATATATTTTATGAGGAGTATCATAGGAAACAAAGCTAACTTTAATTTCTTGGTCCGTACTTCTAGAAGGATCAATTATAATACGATTAAAACTTCTGTTACTTTCTATGTTTTTATCTTTAATATTAAACATATCTTTAATCGTATCTAACGGGATATTTGTAGGGAAAACAAATTCAATTTTTTCTTCTCCGTGTACATAAGACAGAAAATCACCTTTAGGGACTGTCCCCGTTATTTCCCTAAAATCATGTAATTCTCCGTTTTCAAGAATTTTATAGATTGAATCCACATTTGCCTTCTTTTCGCTTACATAATGATTTTTCTCTTTATGAATAACGACAGAGGATGGGCGAACAACCTCCGAAATCTTTACCTGATTTATCTCTTCGTTACCTTGAACGAACTTTGTATTTTGCATAGAAGTGGAATCAGGAACATATGTCCATAAGTTAAAAGTAAGAAATAGACTAATGACAACCAAATTAATTAGAACTATCGTTTTAAAGTTTTCCATACTCATTCCCAATCGTCCTCTTCATCTGTCGCCATTGGCAATGTGAAATAAATAGTTGTCCCTTTTCCTTCCTCACTTTTCGCCCAAATCGAGCCGCCATGTGCCTCAATCATTTCTTTCGCAATAGCTAACCCAAGACCTGTACCACCCATTTGTCTCGAACGCGCTTTATCTACACGATAAAAACGTTCAAATATTTTATCTACATTTTCTTTCGGAATTCCCATTCCTTGATCACTCACACTAATCTCTAATAACTCCCCGCGGTCACGCAGGCGATATGTTACTGTACCACCTTCTGGCGAATATTTTAGTGCATTGGAAATAATGTTATATAAAACTTGTGTGATTTTGTCTGTATCCATATCAATAAATCGAGATTTTTTAGAGAAAGATCGTTTGAAGCTTACATTTTGCTCTTTAGACATTTCAAAGCGATCGATAACGTTATTAAAGAAGTCAGTAAAGTCGACCCATTCCTTCATTAAGCGATGTTCTGTACTATCTAGTTTAGATAGTTGTAACAATGCATTTACAAGCCTGATCATTCTTTCCGTTTCCTCTTGTGTAACCGTTAAAAATTGCGGTGCAATATTTGGATCTTGCCATGCTCCATCAGTAAGTGCTTCTAAGTAACTGCGCATCGTTGTTAACGGCGTTCTTAACTCATGAGATACGTTCGCAACAAACTCACGGCGCTCTTGTTCTATCCGCTCCTGCTCTGTTACATCATATAATACAGCAATTAAACCATTTGCCTTCCCTGTTTCTTTTTGAATAACAGAGAAACTAGCACGTAAAATATATGGTTCATTTCTCGTACTAAAATCTAATAAAACTGAATCAGGTTCTTCATATAAATGATCAAGTGTAAATTCTTCTTGTATTCCTAACACTTCTAACACTGATTGATCTAGCGCCGTTTCACGCGAAACATTTAACATCTTTTCCGCAGGATCATTTAATAAAATGATATCCCCTTTTCGATCAGTAGCAATTACTCCATCTGTCATATGTGATAAAACGGATGATAATTTTCGTCTTTCACTTTCTGTGGAGGAACGAGCTTGTTGTAATTTTTTAGATAAATTGTTAAAAGATAATGCTAATTGTCCAATCTCATCGTGACTATGCACCTTTACTTTTCGCGAATAATTTCCTTTCGCCATTTCAATTGCTTGTCTTCGCATATCTGAAATTGGTCTCGTAATTGTTTGAGCCAATAAAATTCCAAGTACAGCTGTTACTAATAAAGCAATTACTGTCCCCGTTGCGAAAATTTGGTTGATGTCCTTCATTTGTTTATACACATCTTCCATAGATGCAACAATATGAATGACGCCAAGTACATCTCCGCCCGGCTCTTTTAGAATAGGGGTAATCATAACTTGAACTCGATGACCTGTATGTCCATCTTTCTCAATCTTTGACTCTGGTTTCTTTTGTACCATTACCCGTTGTACAGCTGTATCTGCTGACGTTCGTCCTACCTTATTTTGCTTAGACGCATCTGAAATTGCCATTAATTTTTTAGTAGAATCAATTACACTTACTTCTTGAATATCTCTCTTACGATCTGATGCGAATTTTTGAATCGAATCATTAATAGCTTTATCTACTGATTCTGTTTTAGGACGTTCTTTTACAAACTCTTGCTTCAGGTTATAAGAAAGTAAGTTTGTTTGCTGCGTTAAGGAATCTTGAAAGCCTTTTACAAGGCTTTTTTCTAATTCCCTGACGAAATATACACCAATTACTTGCATTGCTATTAATATTAACAGCATATATATGAGCACAAATTTTAAATGAATAGATTGAAAAAAACCAACTTTCTTCATATACTATTCCTGTTCTGGGTCACGCAAGTAATACCCTACCCCACGTCTAGTTACAATTAAAGTAGGATGACTTGGATTATCTTCAACTTTTTCGCGTAAACGACGTACTGTTACGTCTACTGTACGTACATCTCCAAAATAATCATAACCCCAAACTGTTTGTAATAAATGTTCACGAGTCATAACTTGACCTAAATGCTTCGCTAAATAATGTAGTAATTCAAATTCACGATGTGTAAGCTCAATGCTTTCTTCACGCTTCGTTACACTATAAGCGTTCGAATTGATAACGATTGGTCCAATAACCATTTCGGTATTTTCTTCTTTCTCTGCAGCACCACCCTGCTGATGGCGACGTAAATTTGCTTTCACACGAGCAAGTAACTCCCTCGTACTAAATGGCTTCGTTACATAATCATCTGCCCCAAGCTCAAGCCCTAATACTTTATCAATTTCAGAGTCTTTTGCTGTAAGCATAATAATTGGCATTTCTGAGCTTTTACGTATTTCACGACATACCTCTAAACCGTCTTTTCCCGGTAACATAATATCTAATAAAACCATATCTGGCTGTTCTTCATTTGCTTTTTCAATCGCCTCATCACCATCATGCGCCATTACAATTTCAAAACCTTCTTTTTCTAGGTTGAACTTCAAAATATCCGCAATCGGCTTTTCATCATCAACTACTAAAATTTTCTTTCCCATCATCGTCTATTTCCTCCTTATAAAAATATGATCAATAATCCTCAAACATATTGGTGTTTCTATAGTATGTTCCTATATGACAACAATCTTAGTCTAAGTATTTCTCCTCTATTCTCATAGACTCATGTATCATCCACTTTTACACGGAATCCTATACGATCTATAGAAAAACCTCTAGCTTCAACTGCTAGAGGCTCCTCATTCTATTGTAAAATAACTACCCACTTTTGTAAAACTGGACAAAATAAAAAGGATATTAAGTGGGCCCACTTAATATCCTGAGAGTGGCTCGGGACGGAATCGAACCGCCGACACGAGGATTTTCAGTCCTCTGCTCTACCGACTGAGCTACCGAGCCAAAACTATATATAAAACCACTAATGGTGGTATAAACAAAAGTGGCGGTCCCGACCGGGGTCGAACCGGCGATCTCCTGCGTGACAGGCAGGCATGTTAACCACTACACCACGGGACCAAAAATGAACATAAAAAAACATGACCCGTACGGGATTCGAACCCGTGTTACCGCCGTGAAAGGGCGGTGTCTTAACCACTTGACCAACGGGCCACGAAAAATAAAATGGTGAGCCATGAAGGATTCGAACCTTCGACCCTCTGATTAAAAGTCAGATGCTCTACCAACTGAGCTAATGGCTCATACTCACCAACGTCATATTTTCGTGACGACAAGACATATCATAACATGTTATCTTTCATTTTTGCAATACCTTTTTTTTTTTTTATAAAAGATAAGAAAAAACTCATGAAAACATGAGTTTTTTCTTAAAAGAATCAATTTTTTATATCAATTAAGCTTCGTATACATTACGAACGATATTTGTTTGATTACGATCTGGTCCAACTGAGAACATAGATAATTGGATTCCTGTTAATTCAGAAACACGCTCTACGTATTTTCTTGCATTTTCAGGAAGTTCATCTAATGATTTCATAGCAGTAACATCTTCTGTCCAACCTGGAAGCTCTTCATATACAGGCTCACATTTCGCTAAAATGTTTAAGTTAGCTGGAACTTCATCGATAACTTCGCCATTGTATTTGTAAGCAACACAAATTTTAAGAGTTGGGATACCTGTTAATACATCGATAGAGTTTAATGATAAGTCTGTTAAACCACTAACACGACGTGCATGTCTTACAACAACGCTATCGAACCAACCTACGCGGCGCGGACGACCAGTTGTTGTTCCGTATTCACGACCAACTTCACGAATTTGATGACCGATTTCATCATTAAGTTCCGTAGGGAATGGACCATCACCTACACGGCTTGTATATGCTTTACATACACCTACAACGCGAGTAACTTTCGCAGGACCAACTCCAGTTCCAACTGTTACACCACCAGCAATTGGGTTAGAAGATGTAACGAATGGATACGTACCGTGGTCAATATCAAGCATAACACCTTGTGCACCTTCAAATAATACACGATGATTGTTATCTAGTGCATCATTTAATACGACAGATGTATCGCATACATACTGTGCGATTTGTTGTCCGTATTCGAAGTACTCTTCAAAGATTTCTTCTACGCTGAAACCTTCTGTATCGTACATTTTTTTAAACAAACGATTTTTTTCCACTAAATTGCGCTCAAGCTTCTCTTTAAATGCTTCACGGTCTAAAAGATCAGCCATACGGATACCAATACGAGCAGCTTTATCCATATATGCAGGACCGATACCTTTTTTCGTTGTACCGATCTTGTTATCACCTTTACTCGCTTCTTCTAACTCATCTTGTTTTAAGTGATAAGGTAAAATAACGTGCGCACGGTTACTTACACGTAAATTATCAGTACTTACACCACGATCGTGTAAGTATTTTAACTCTTCAAGTAATGCTTTCGGATCTACTACTAAGCCATTTCCGATTACACAAATTTTCTCTTTATAGAAAATACCAGATGGAATTAAGTGTAATTTATATTTAACTCCGCCGAAAACAATTGTATGTCCCGCGTTATTTCCACCTTGATATCTTGCAACTACTTCCGCATGCTCAGAAAGAAAATCAGTGATTTTACCTTTTCCTTCGTCGCCCCATTGTGTTCCTACAACTACTACTGAAGACATTATTAAAGCACCTCCGCAATTTTCAAACGATCTATTCAAACAATATAATTGTACCAAAACAGAAAAAGAAGTCAACCAAAAAGCGAACATTTTTTTATCGAAAAACGTTTTCGTTCGTAAGAATTACATATTCACCTTATGAAAGCCCTATCTTTCATATAAAAAAAAAGAAACACATCTTATTATAAGAAATGTGTTTCTTTTTTATACTGCCTTTATGCGTGCGGTGCATGTCCATCCTCAAAGCGGCGTTCTAAGTTGACGAATTTATTAAATTCCTTAACAAACGCAAGCTCTACTGAACCTACTGGACCATTACGTTGTTTTGCAATGATAATTTCAATTGTATTTTTATTTTCTGTTTCACGATCATAGTAATCTTCACGATATAGGAAGGCCACAATGTCAGCATCCTGCTCGATACTTCCTGATTCACGAATGTCAGACATCATCGGACGTTTATCTTGACGAGATTCTACACCACGAGATAACTGCGACAAGGCGATAACAGGTACTTGCAATTCACGTGCAATCCCTTTTAATGTACGAGAAATCTCAGATACTTCCTGCTGACGGTTTTCTCCTGATTTCCCACTTCCTTGAATAAGCTGTAAATAGTCAATCAAAACCATCCCAAGACCTTGTTCTTGCTTTAATCTACGACATTTTGCTCGAATCTCATTTACTTTAATCCCTGGTGTATCATCAATATATATACCAGCATTAGAAAGGCTACCCATCGCCATTGTTAATTTCGCCCAATCATCAGAAGTTAATGAACCGGTACGAAGTCTTTGCGCATCAATATTTCCTTCTGCACAAAGCATACGCATAACAAGCTGATCAGAGCCCATCTCCAAACTAAAAATCGCTACATTTTCATCAGTTTTCGTCGCTACGTTTTGTGCGATATTTAATGAAAATGCAGTTTTCCCCACCGACGGACGCGCTGCTACGATGATTAAATCATTTCGCTGAAAACCCGCGGTCATCTTATCTAATTCAGTAAATCCAGTTGGTATCCCAGTAACTTCACCTTTTTGATTATGCAAAAGTTCAATTTTATCATAAGCATCTACAAGAACATCTTTAATGTTTTGGAATGCTTTTGCATTTGTTTGATGTGATACTTCTAATATTTTTTTCTCAGCCTCATTTAAAAGGCCATCCACATCATCTTCTCGCTCGTATCCATCCGATACAATATGAGTTGCCGTTCGAATTAAACGACGTAAAAGTGCCTTCTCAGCGATGATGCGTGCATAATATTCTACGTTAGCAGCTGTTGGAACAACTTCTGCTAATTCTGCTAGATAAGAAACCCCACCAACTTCTTCTAGTAACCCTTGATCAGCCATCGCTGATGTCATTATTACTAAGTCGATTGGTTCTCCCTTATCAGACAACCCAAGCATGACTTCAAAAATCTTTTGATGTTTCGTTCGATAGAACGAGTCAGGTAGCAACAGCTCTGATGCTGACGTTAATGCATCTTGATCAATCAATATAGCCCCTAAAACCGCCTGCTCTGCTTCTATATTATGCGGAGGGGTACGATCAGCCAGTACATCACTCATGCGCAATCCTCCTTGCTTAATTTATTTTTATTGTTCACTAACATGAACTTTTACTGCCGCTGTTACTTGCGGATGCAATTTTACAGTGACTTTTGTATAACCTAATGCACGGATTGCATCGTCCATTTCAAATTTACGTTTATCAAGTTTAATCTTGTGTGATTTTTGCATTGCATCTACAATTTGTTTGCTTGTAATAGAACCAAATAAACGGCCACCTTCTCCAGATTTCGCCTTTAATTCTACAGTTAATTTCTCTAATGTTTCTTTTAATTGTTTTGCACTTTCAAGCTCTGCTGCTGCATCTTTTTCCTCTTTGCGCTTTTGAGCATCTAAAGTTTTCATACTGCTGTTTGTCGCTTCGGCAGCTAACCCCTGTTTTAGTAAGAAATTATTTGCATAACCATCTGGTACGTTTTTTATTTCTCCTTTTTTACCTTTACCTTTTACGTCTTTTAGAAAAATTACTTTCATGATTGTGTGCCTCCCTGTAAATAGTCATCAATAACAAATTGAAGCTTCTCCTCCGCTTCATCTACTGTAACATTTTTCATTTGTGTGGCTGCATTTGTTAAGTGCCCGCCACCTCCTAAATTCTCCATAATTAGCTGTACATTCAATTCACCTAAAGATCTACCACTAATTCCAATGAAATTTTCTCCACGTTTTGCAATAACAAACGATGCAATGATACCTGTCATTGTCAATAATGTGTCTGCTGATTGTGCAATAAGTACTTGGTCATAATATTCATCACCATCAACTTTAGCAATCGCAATTCCATTTTTATAAATGTACGCATTTTTAATGGCTTTTGCAACTCGTAAATACTGACCCATATCTTCTTTTAAAAGTTCTTGTACAACTACAGTGTCTGCGCCATGCGAGCGTAAATAAGAAGCGGCATCAAAGGTACGAGCGCCTGTACGGAATGTAAAACTTTTCGTATCAACAATAATACCAGCTAACAATGCCGTTGCTTCTAACATTGTCATCTTTAAATTTTTCGGTTGATACTCAAGTAACTCTGTAACAAGCTCTGCCGTTGAAGAAGCGTACGGTTCCATATAAACAAGTAATGGATCTTCAATGAAATCTTCTCCACGGCGATGATGGTCAATAACCACTACATTTTCAATCTTATGTAACAGTTTTTCCTCCATCACCATTGAAGGTTTATGCGTGTCAACAACAACAAGTAATGAATCATCATTTGCAAATTCCATCGCTTGCCCTGGTGTAATAAAGTGTGACCATAACTCTTCATTTTGTTTCACTTTATCCATCAAACGCTTGATTCCTTTATCAGAATCATTTTCATCTAATACAATATATCCTTTGCGCTCATTTAATTGAGCTACCTTTAAAATACCAATCGCCGCACCAATCGCATCCATATCAGGGGCTCTATGCCCCATTATAATGACATTACTGCTTTCTAATACTAAATCCTTTAATGCATGCGAAATAACTCTAGCACGTACACGAGTACGCTTTTCGACCGGATTCGTCTTGCCACCGTAAAACTTAACTTTACCCGTTGCTTGTTTAATAGCTACTTGGTCTCCTCCTCGTCCTAATGCAAGGTCTAAACCAGATTGAGCCATCGCTCCAAGCTCCGCTAAAGGTAAATCACCTGAGCCAACACCAACACTTAATGTAAGTGGTATATTCCTTTTTGATGTTTCTTCACGCACTTGATCCAAAATACTAAATTTCCCTTTCTCCATTTGCGCTAAAATACTTTCATTTAGTACAACGAAGAATCTTTCTGAAGATGCACGTTTCAAATATGCACCATACTTAACGGCCCATTCATTTAGACGTGACGTCACAAGACTTGTTATATTCGTACGTAATTGATCATCTAACCCTTGTGTAACTTCATCGTAATTATCTAAATAAATAACAGCCAAAACAGTGCGCTGATCCTCATACATTTTTTCAATCTCTGTTTGCTCAGTTACATCAAAAAAATAAATTAGTTTTTCTTCTTTCCTTACAAACACACGGAACTTCCGACTATTTAAAGATACTATATCATCAGAAGTCTCTCCTTTAATAAAAAGGAGTAATGTTTCTGATACATCGTACAGATGCCACCCAGCTAATGCGTGTTGCCCCAAACATGAAGACAAGTAAGGATTTGCCCAATCAATCCCATACTCCTTATTGTATAACAATATACCGATTGGCATCTGGTTGAATGCTTCGTTACTCACTTTTTTTACCCTAGTAATCATATCTGTCGTATACTTTTCAAAGTTCCTTTGAAAGGTAAGTTCAAATCGTATAACTAAAAAGAAAACGATGCTAAAAACCAAAAAGGAAGATATCCCCATAATTAAGTGGAAATAACAGAGAATCGAGATTAGCACCAACACAAAAAATGCCAATACGTAAACAGGATATAAAAACCACTGTTTCTTATAAAATTCAGGCATGTATACAACTCCTATAAAGTAAAACTAACTCACCTTCCAGTTAGTTAAACAAATTAAAATAGTGTAAGGAATATTATTTTATTCCCCTATTTTAGAACGCAATGAAATCCCTAAATCAATTATACCTAAGATTGTCACAAGAGGAAACAGCATTGGAATAAACATACATACAATAAAACTAATAATAGGAATACCCCTCGTAAAACCTTTTCTGTGTGCTAAAAAGGTGATAAACGTTAATCCTTGCAATACGAGCAGCAAAGCAAAGATTACATATAGGTTAGAAAATACCATATGTAAATATGATGTTGGTTCTACTTTTATAAAAGTTGCTAACAAAATAAATATGACGTAATACCAGACAATACTCTTTGGCAATTGTATATCTTTAAATTTAGGCCAAGGTGTAACGTCGTGCTTTAACTTTCTCAAAACACTACCTGATATTAGCACTGTGATCCAAGAAAAACATACAGAAAATAGTACAAGTATACTTGGAAATAACGTCTGTAATATATCATTCATTTGTGCAAATAACTCTTTTTGTTCCTTACTAACTGGCATACCAGCAGCAGTTGCTATCTTTTCACTTTGCGCCATACTTTCACTAAATATATTTTGCATTTGCTTCATTAAATCTATGTTGAAAAATTTTATACTTCCAACATAAATGAGCATCATACCAATTAAATATGCAAGCGTTCCAGCTATCAATATCTCCACTGGTTTTTTCCCTTTTTTATACATATACCCTAATACAACACCTATTAATCCAAACATCACTGTCTTTATGAGACTAATCGGCTGACTCACAATAACTGTAATAAAAAGTGCCGCTACAAAAATAACGAGTATATTAGATAGTTTATGTCTTACTGTTAATAATATAAATGGTAACGGCAACACAAACGTTACCATTGTACCTAAAATCGGAACATACATAGATATAAGCAACAAAATTGCATATATAGCCAATAACGCTGCACCCTCAGTAATAAATCTCGTGTTTTTCATCATTCAACCTCTCTCTCAAAAAAGAAAAGCATAGCAAAATGCACAGTAGAGTCCGACTCTACTGTGCATTTCATACGCTATTATTCACCAACATATGGTAAAAGTGCCATTTGACGAGCACGTTTAATTGCAACTGTAAGTTTGCGTTGGTATTTCGCGCTTGTTCCTGTTACACGACGTGGTAAAATTTTACCGCGCTCAGAAACGAAACGTTTTAATAAATCAACATCTTTATAGTCAATGCGAGTGATGCCGTTAGATGTGAAGAAACACACCTTACGACGTTTCGCACGTCCACCTTTGCGTCCTGCCATGTCTATTCCCTCCATTCTTTGTTAAAAATATCCAATTCATACCATTAAAATGGTAAATCGTCGTCCGAAATGTCAATCGGTTGACCAACATTCGAAAATGGATCGTCATTCTTCGTAAATCCAGTGTTACCTGAGTTACCTGAGTTACCTGAGTTACCTGAGTTACCCGGATTACTAGATTGACCAAATGGGTTAGAGCTTTGGTTACCGAAACCAGCTCCTGATGGTTGCTGATTGAATGAACCACGTTGCTCCCCACCGCCATTACGCGGCTCTAAAAATTGTACGCTCTCCGCAAGAACTTCTGTTACATATACACGTTTACCATCTTGTCCATCGTAAGTACGAGTTTGAAGACGTCCGTCTACGCCTGCTAAGCTACCTTTTTTCAAATAATTTGCCACGTTTTCTGCTTGTTTACGCCATATTACACAATTAATAAAGTCAGCTTCACGCTCACCTTGTTGATTCGCAAATGCGCGATTCACAGCTAACGTAAAAGTAGCTACTGCAACACCATTGGGCGTGTAACGTAAGTCAGGGTCCTTAGTTAAACGACCAACGAGGATAACACGATTCATCAATCGAACCACTCTCCCTATATATCTTAATTATTTTTCTTCTTCTTTAACAACGATATGACGAAGGATATCTTCGTTGATCTTAGCTAAACGGTCGAATTCGTTAATCGCTTCTGAATTAGAGTTCACCTTTAAGATCATGTAGAAACCTTCACGTAAGTCGTTGATTTCGTAAGCTAAACGACGCTTACCCCACTCTTTTGTGTTAATGATTTCTGCACCATTGTTTGTTAAAACACCTGCGAAACGTTCAACTAAAGCTTTTTGAGCTTCTTCTTCAACGCCAGGACGAATGATGTACATAATTTCGTACTTTCTCATTACACTTTCACCTCCTTTTGGTCTAAACGGCCCATAATGGGCAAGGAGCAATTAATTTATAGTAATTACTCACGAGTTTAGATTATATCATAGTAAGTTATATGAATCAACTCACCAATACGTAAAAAACTTGGCAAACATATAATATATTTGCCAAGTTCATATCTTTATTTTTCCTAGGAAATATTAAATTAAACGTTAAAGCGGAAGTGCATAACATCTCCGTCTTTTACGATATACTCTTTTCCTTCTAAACGTACTTTACCAGCTTCTTTTGCAGCTGTCATAGAGCCATTTGTCATTAAATCATCATAAGAAACTGTTTCCGCACGAATAAATCCACGCTCAAAGTCCGTATGAATAACACCAGCACATTGTGGTGCTTTCATACCTTGTTTAAACGTCCATGCACGTACTTCTTGCACACCAGCTGTGAAGTAAGTAGCAAGTCCTAATAAGTCATATGCAGCACGAATTAATTGATCTAAACCAGATTCTTCAATACCTAGTTCTTCAAGAAATACTTTCTTCTCTTCCTCATCTAACTCAGCAATTTCTGATTCAATTTTTGCACATACAACAATTACTTGTGAATTTTCATTTGTTGCAAATTCTTTTACCATTTGTACATATTTATTGTCAGAAGGATCCATAATATCATCTTCACTTACGTTTGCTACGTACAGCATTTCTTTCGTTGTAAGTAAATGAAGGCCTTTAACAATCTTCATTTGCTCTTCTGTAAATTCAACAGTACGAGCTGGTTTTCCCTCTTCAAAAGCTTCTTTTAAACGAACTAAAATTTCATGCTCATATACAGCTTCTTTATCTTTTTGTCTTGCTAACTTCGCAACTCGTTCGATACGTTTATCAACAGATTCCAAATCCGCTAAGATTAGCTCTAAGTTGATTGTTTCAATGTCATCAATTGGATCTACTTTTCCTGAAACGTGCGTAATATTTTCATCTTCAAAACAACGAACAACTTGGCAAATTGCATCTACTTGACGAATGTGAGATAAGAATTTATTTCCTAATCCTTCACCTTTACTTGCACCTTTTACGATACCTGCGATATCAGTAAATTCAAATACAGTCGGAACAGTTTTTTTCGGTTCTACCAATTCCGTTAATTTATTTAAACGCTCATCTGGTACTTCTACAATCCCTACGTTTGGATCGATTGTACAGAATGGATAGTTCGCAGATTCTGCTCCTGCTTGTGTAATTGCATTAAATAAAGTGGACTTCCCTACGTTAGGTAATCCAACAATCCCAGCCGTTAATCCCATATTTTTCACTCCTATGTCTCAATCTTTCATCATTATAGATAGTAACGAAAAAAATGACAAGTTTCCACCAAATGAAAAAAGGCAACGGCTGTCTACTGCAGCTGTTGCTTTTTCACTATTCTTCATGCTTCACAAGTATTTTTTTTACCTTGCGATCAAACTCTCTTCGAGGAATCATTACCGAATGGTCACACCCCTCGCACTTAACGCGGATATCCATTCCCATACGAATAATCTTCCAGCGATTTTCACCACATGGATGGGCTTTCTTCATTTCCACAACATCGTACAAGTTATATTGCTTTTGCTCCATTCTCTAAATCCCTCCCACTATTAAATTGCTTTTTCACTAACTAATTCTTCGCGACTATATAAAACCATACGTGGGTATGGAATTTCAATCCCATGTAAATCAAGACGATTTTTAATCTCTTTGCGAAGAGCCCTCGCAATAACTGCATGCTGCATCGGCTCAACTTCAGCAATAACACGTAATACAACTTCAGACGCTGCCAGTGTTTGAACACCTAGCAATTGAGGTGTTGTTACCATTTTCTCATATTTTTCTGGTAATTCCACTAATAAATCTTCAATAACTTGCTCCGCTCGTACTATATCACTTTCATAAGAAATAGATACATCAACAAATGCTACACTATTACTAACGGAAAAGTTCGTTACTTGTACAATACTACCATTTGGTATTATATGAATTTCACCTGTCCAGCTTTTCATCTTCGTTGTACGTAGTCCAATTTCCAAAACAGTTCCTTCAAATTGACCTATTCTTACATAATCACCTACTGAAAATTGATCCTCTAACAAAATAAATAATCCTGTAATAACATCTTTAACTAAACTTTGTGCACCAAAACCGACTGCTAAACCAATTACCCCAGCACCGGCTAATAGACCTGACGCATTAATATCAAACACACCTAAAATTGCAATTAACATAATGAACATAACAACGTATGCCACAATATTTTCAAGCAACTTCGCTACCGTAACTGTACGACGTTCTGAAATTTGAATCGGCGAACGGCTTCCCATACGAAACGCATTTCGTACAATTGCCCTCGCAACTCGCACAACGATTGCACCAAGTATTAAAATAACGATTATTTTTAGTGATTTCACACCTATATTCGTCCAATCAATGGACTCAAACCATTTCAACGCTACATCCATGTCCCTCTACCTCTCCAGCTAAAATTTCTTTTTAGTTATCCTTATTATTGTATCAGAACTCTCTCTGATTTCTGAAAAAAAATTATGACTTTAATTCCATTTGTTAACTTCCATTCAGGTATAAAATGAAACGAATATATATATACTAGTACTATTATTTCTGTTTTCATTCACAGTTTGCAAAAAGTATGCACTTATAATTTTCCATTTCAGACACCATATAACATATTGTGAAAATTTATCAAAAGGATGGGTGCTTCATGAATATTAGAAGTTTTCGCTTACCTTTTTTTGAAAAAGAAACTCAAAATGTTATGCATCATGACTTAGAAGCCTCTGAGACAATCAGCAATTTCTTACTTTCCCATATTCCCATTAAGACTAATATACCACTCATTCTCGTTTGTATCGGAACAGACCGTTCCACCGGTGATGCACTTGGTCCATTAGTTGGTACTAAACTAGAACAAATTGAAATCAAAAACCTTCAAGTGTTCGGCACACTAGACGAACCAATACATGCACTAAACTTAGAAGATAAAATTCAGAATATACAGAAAGAAAATCCTACTTCATTTATTATTGCTGTTGATGCATGTTTAGGAAAATCTCAAAGTATCGGTTCTATAACTACCGGAAAGGGGCCCAGTAAACCTGGAGCTGCGATGAATAAGAAATTACCTGAAATTGGTGATTTGCATATTCATGGCATCGTAAATTTAAATGGTTTCATGGAGTTTTTCGTACTTCAAAATACAAGACTAAGTTTAGTCATGAAGATGGCTGATGTAATTGCACAAAGTATAAAAGAAACAGACCAAAAATTATCTGCATTAAAAAAAGCAAACCATCTATAAACAATAAGATGGTTTGCTTTTTAATTTCCCTTTGATAATAATTCTAAAATTCGATTTAAGTCTTCTTTATTAAAAAATTCGATTTCGATTTTACCTTTTTCTTTTTTCGTTTCTTTGATCTTTACATCCGTACCAAACTTTTCTCTTAAAAATGTTTCACGCTCTACAAAAAATATATTTCTTTCTTTTTTCACTTGTTGTGTTTCACGTGAAACACGTTGATTAATTTCCTGGACAATTTGTTCCAATTGGCGAACATTCAGTCCTTCTTTTTCAATTCGCTTCAATAAAGATTTCAACTGTTCTTCATCTTTTATTGTAAGTAAAGTTCTTCCATGAGCCATTGAAAGCTGACCGTTTGCAATCATATCTTGAACGAATGAAGGGAGGCTTAACAATCGAGTATAATTTGCGATATAAGGCCTGCTTTTACCAAGACGTTTTGCTAATTGTTCTTGTGTTACATTTAGCTCGTTCATTAACATCTGATATGCCATTGCCTCTTCCATAGGATTTAAATCTTCTCGTTGTAAGTTTTCAAGCAAAGCAAATTCCATCATTTGCTGCTCATTTAATTGCCTTACGACAGCAGGCACTTTCTCAAGTCCGGCCTCTTTAGCAGCACGATATCTTCTTTCACCTGCAACTATTTCATATCCTTTAATACTCTTTCGAGCAATTAACGGTTGCAATATACCGTGCTCTTTAATAGAAGCCGCTAATTCCTGAATCGCTTCTTTATTGAAATGTTTACGTGGTTGATATGGATTCGGCCTTAATTCAGTTACTATAATCTCCTGAATCGTTTCTTCTTCTTTCACATCTAAATCTGGAAAAAACACATTGATTCCTCTTCCTAATCCCTTAGCCACCTGCAATCACTTCCTCTGCTAAATCTAAATATACTTCTGCTCCTCTTGATTTAGCGTCATACTGCATAATTGGTTTTCCATGACTTGGTGCCTCACTTAAGCGAACATTACGAGGAATAATCGAACGATATACTTTATCCCTAAAGTATTTTTTCACTTCATCTATAACTTGAATTCCTAAATTTGTACGAGCATCCAACATCGTTAACAATACACCTTGAATTGCTAAATTTTTATTTAAATGCTTTTGCACAAGTCGAACTGTATTTAATAGCTGACTTAACCCTTCCAGCGCGTAATATTCACACTGTACAGGAATAATAACAGAATCTGCTGCTGTTAATGCATTAATCGTTAATAATCCTAAGGATGGGGGACAGTCAATAATAATATACTCATATTCATCACGAATTGGCTGTAATGCTCTTTGCAAGCGTACTTCCCGGGAAATGGTTGGTACCAATTCAATTTCAGCACCAGCCAATTGAATTGTAGCGGGTAGAACATCTAAGTTTTCAGTTGCGGTTTTCCGTATAACGCCTTGAACATCTGCATCTTCCACAAGAACATTATAAATACATTGATCTAATTCAGACTTTTCAATTCCTACACCAGTCGTTGCATTTCCTTGAGCATCAATATCTACGAGAAGGACTTTTTTTCCTACTTGTGCCAATCCAGCCCCTAAATTAACGGATGTTGTTGTTTTTCCAACACCGCCTTTTTGATTAGCGATAGCAATGATTTTTCCCACGATGTCACCTACTTTCAACCTTTCTTATTCTAGAAACAATTACTTTTATTGTAACATGAAATAAAAGTTTTTCTTTTACGTCCTTATTAAACTTCAAAATTTATTTCCAAACTCCTTCTTGCTTTAACAAGAAAATATAGTAAAAGAGACCTCTCCAATAGGATAAGGTCTCTAGCACGTAATTATTTTTTCTTCGGAATTTTAATCGTAATTTGATAGTATTCATCGAACTCTTCTTCCGCAGAATTAACATTCAAACCACTGTTAGCAACCATTTGTAATGATTGTCTAATTGTGTTCATAGCAATTCTTGCATCTCGACTTACTGCTTTTTGCTTCGCTTTGCGCTTTGGTTTTACTTCTTCTAGTAACTTTGCAATTCGTTCTTCTGTTTGCTTTACATTCAATTGCTTCTCCACAATCTCTTGTAAAACCTTCAGTTGTAATTCCTCATTTTTCAAAGGAATAAGGGCGCGAGCATGCCGTTCTGTAATACTTTTTTCTAATAATGCACTTTTGATTTCTTCAGGCAATTTTAATAATCGCAATTTATTTGCGACTGTCGATTGTCCTTTTCCAAGTCGTTGTGCCAATGCTTCTTGTGTTAAATTATGTAACTCAATCAGCTTTTGATATGCCACAGCTTCCTCAATTGCTGTTAATTCCTCACGCTGCAAATTTTCAATTAACGCTACAGAAGCTGTCTCAGTATCATTTAAATTCTTTATTATTGCAGGAACTTTTTCCCACCCTAACTTTGTTGCTGCGCGGAAACGCCTTTCCCCGGCAATAATCTCGTACTTATCATCCTCATACTGTCTCACAACAATCGGCTGGATAAGCCCATGTGTACGAATCGTTAATGCTAGCTCCTCAATACGTGCATCGTCAAAAACTGTTCGTGGTTGATAACGGTTAGGGGTAATGTTTACTATCGGAATTTCCTGTATTTCTTCATATACCTTTTTAGCTATTTCTTCATGGCTTTCGTCTTGTAATTCGAATTCGCTCTCTTTATCTCCAAAGCCAAATAAACGAGAAAACGTATTTTTCATACATATTCCACCACCTTTTAGGCCTATTGACTGTTCTACATAAAATGTTTCCTATGAAACATTTACGTTTTCATTTATATAATTTAATCTTACGTCTAATAAGATTTATTTTTCAATAGGTAATTTATTGGGCGTTCCCGGTTTGCGTGGATATTTCTTTGGTGTCTTGCGCTTTTTCTCGATTAATAAAATATTACGCTCACTTTCTTCAAACGGTAATTGGAACGTAGACATTTCTTTCAATTCTCCGCCAAGTACCTCTAAAGCATATTTGCCATTTTCGATTTCTTCGTTCGCCGCTGCACCTTTCATTGCAATGAATGTTCCCCCTACTTTTACAAGTGGTAAACATAGCTCACTTAATACAGAAAGACGTGCAACTGCACGTGCCATTACAATATCGTATGCTTCACGTACACCTTCTTTTTTCCCAAATGTTTCAGCACGATCATGACAAAATGCAACATCACTTAATTCTAACTTTTGCGCTAAGTGATTTAAGAAATTAATACGTTTTTGTAATGAATCTACAATTGTTACTTTTAAGTGCGGGAAACAGATTTTTAAAGGGATACTTGGGAAGCCAGCTCCTGCTCCAACATCACAAATAGAAAATGGTTTCGAAAAATCATAATAAAAAGCCGCTGTAACAGAATCAAAAAAGTGTTTTAAGTATACTTCCTCTTTCTCCGTAATAGCCGTTAAGTTCATTTTTTCATTCCACTCTACTAACGTTTCAAAATAGATTTCGAACTGCTCTAACTGTCTAGAAGAGAGGGAAATACCCTTCTCTTCTAGCATAGATTGAAATTGTTCTATGTTCATCTAGCAATATCTCCTTACTATTTATTGGTTCGATACTCGTGCAATTTTTCCTTGTTCAATGTAAATAAGCAAAATAGAAACATCAGCTGGATTTACGCCAGAAATACGTGAAGCTTGCCCCATCGAAAGTGGACGAACATCTTTCAATTTCTGTCTCGCTTCTGTGGCAAGGCTAGAAATCGCATCATAATCAATATCCACAGGGATTTTTTTATTTTCCATTTTCTTCATACGTTCTACTTGCTGTAAAGATTTCTCGATATATCCTTCATACTTAATCTGAATTTCAACTTGTTCTGTAATTTCATCATTTAATTCTAATTCACTTGGTACTAAAAGATGAATATGCTCATATGTCATCTCTGGACGACGTAATAAATCACTTGCACGTATTCCATCTTTCAATTCGCTTCCACCAATACTACGAATTAATTCTTGAACTTCAGGACGCGGTTTAATAAAAATACTCTCTAACCGTTCCTTTTCCTGTTCAATTTGTAGTTTTTTATTTGTAAATCTCTCATAACGATCTTCTTTAATTAAACCAATTTCACGCCCAACCTCAGTTAGACGAAGATCTGCATTATCATGGCGTAATAATAAACGATATTCTGCACGAGACGTTAATAAACGGTATGGTTCATTTGTGCCTTTTGTTACAAGATCATCAATTAAGACACCAATATATGCATCAGCGCGACCTAAAATAACTTCTTTTTTACCTAAAGAACGACACGCTGCATTAATTCCAGCCATAAGCCCTTGTCCTGCCGCTTCTTCGTAACCAGAAGTTCCATTAATTTGTCCTGCTGTATATAAATTTTTAATTTTTTTCGTTTCAAGTGTTGGCCATAGTTGAGTTGGTACAATTGCATCATATTCAATTGCATAACCCGTACGCATCATTTCAACATTTTCCAGGCCAGGAATTGTTCTAAGCATTGCACGCTGTACATCTTCTGGTAAACTCGTCGATAAGCCTTGTACATATACTTCTTGCGTATTACGTCCTTCTGGCTCTAAGAAAATTTGATGACGTGGTTTATCATTAAATCTTACTACCTTGTCTTCAATTGAAGGGCAATATCTAGGCCCTGTTCCTTTAATCATACCAGAATACATAGCTGAGCGATGTAAGTTTTCATCTATTAAACGATGTGTTTCTGTACTTGTATACGTTAACCAACATGGAATTTGATCCATAATGAATTTTGTCGTTTCAAAAGAGAAAGCACGTGGCTTATCATCACCTGGTTGAATTTCTGTTTTACTATAATCAATCGTATTACTGTTTACACGCGGAGGTGTACCTGTTTTAAATCTAACAAGATCAAAACCAAGTTCCTCTAAGTGTTCAGATAACGTAATAGATGGTTGCTGATTATTTGGACCACTTGAATATTTTAAATCTCCCATAATAATCTCACCACGTAAAAATGTTCCCGTTGTAATTACAACTGTTTTCGCTGTGTATTCGGCACCAGCTTGCGTAATTACCCCTTTACATACACCATCTTCAACAATTAAACGCTCTACCAGACCTTGAAACAACGTTAAGTTTGGTGTTTCTTCAATTGTTTTCTTTAACTCATGCTGGTAAGAGAATTTATCAGCTTGTGCACGAAGCGCACGTACAGCTGGTCCTTTACCCGTATTTAACATACGCATTTGAATATGTGTTTTATCAATATTGCGTCCCATTTCTCCGCCTAATGCATCAATTTCACGAACAACAATCCCTTTTGCTGGTCCACCAACAGAAGGGTTACATGGCATGAACGCTACCATATCTAAGTTAATTGTTAACATTAATGTTTTTGAGCCCATTCGTGCTGCCGCAAGACCAGCTTCACATCCTGCATGACCTGCACCGATTACTATGACATCATATGAACCGGCATTGTATCCCATTGTTTATTCCTCCTAATAACCTCTATCTTACTAAATCATCTCTGATTAAAGTTTTACTTTATTTTCCTAAACAAAATTGAGAGAACAATTGGTCAATTAAGCTTTCATGGACAGTATCACCAGTAATTTCACCAAGTATTTCCCACGCTCTTGTTAAATCAATTTGAACCATATCAATCGGAACACCATTTTCTATCGCTTCAATTGCATCATTAATTGTTCTTCCTGCTTGTGTTAACAATCCGATATGTCTCGCATTAGACACGTATGTCATATCCGCAGAATCAATTGTTCCTTCAAAGAATAAATCAGCTATTGCCTTTTCAAGCTCATCTATTCCTTGCTCCTCAATTAAAGATGTTGTAATAACACGATTGCCTACCGCTAAATCTGTAACACGTTCCATATCAATTTCTTGCGGTAAATCTGTCTTATTTACAATGACAATGAAATCTTTTCCTTGTACGGCACGGAATAGATCCTCATCTTCATTTGTTAAAGCCTCGCTATAGTTCACTACAATTAACACTAAGTCTGCTTGGCTCATCATTTCCTTCGAACGCTCTACACCAATTCGTTCAACAATATCTTCCGTTTCACGAATTCCGGCTGTATCTATAAGTTTAAGTGGTACACCACGCACATTAACGTACTCTTCAATAACATCACGAGTTGTTCCTGCAATATCAGTTACAATTGCCTTTTTCTCCTGAACAAGACTATTTAATAGCGATGATTTCCCAACGTTAGGTCTACCGATAATCGCGGTAGAAATGCCTTCACGTAAAATCTTTCCTTGCTTCGATGTTTCTAATATCTTTGCAATTTCAGCACGGACATGTGTAGCTTTCTCAATTAAAATATTATGCGTCATCTCTTCTACATCATCATATTCTGGGTAATCTATATTCACCTCAATATGAGCTAATGTTTCTAATATTTCTTGACGCAGATGGCCGATTAATTTAGATAATCGTCCTTCCATTTGGTTAATCGCTACATTCATAGCACGATCTGTTTTCGCGCGGATTAAGTCCATAACAGCTTCTGCTTGTGACAAATCAATACGTCCATTTAAAAAAGCACGTTTTGTAAATTCACCAGGCTCTGCCAGTCGTACTCCTTGTGCTAAAATAAGCTGTAATACTTTATTTACCGAAACAAGCCCACCATGACAGTTAATTTCTACTATATTTTCACGCGTAAAAGTCCTTGGTGCGCGCATAATGGATACCATAACTTCTTCAATAACTTGATTTGTATCTAAATCGACAATATGACCATAATGAATTGTATGAGAAGAAACCTGTGTTAAATCCTTCCCTTTAAAAATACGATCGACTTTCTCAATCGCATCATCCCCACTTACTCGAACAATGGCAATTGCACCTTCCCCAAGTGCTGTGGAAATTGCGGCAATTGTATCAAATTCCATGTTCTTTCACCTCACTTGCTTATTTATCTCTATTTCAACATGAATTTTTTCCGTCACTAAATTATTAGGATACCATAACGAACCTATCTACAAAAGAATAATAACTCATTTTATTATGTCCTTATGTAAAAAACACTAAACTTATTCACAGTGGATAAATCTAGTGTTTTTTAGTTATCCACATTTATTTTCTCCTCAAAAAAACCGGCACTCAATTGAGTAACCGGTCACTTGGAAGATATTACAACATACCGATGTGGTTCTTTCCCTTCAGAAGTTGTAATGATATTTTGATGATTAGATAATGCTTGGTGAATAATTTTTCGTTCAAAAGAAGGCATTGGTTCTAGAACAACTCTTTTTTTCGTACTCACTACTTGTTTTGCCAATCGATAAGAAAGAGATTCTAACGTAGTTTTTCTTTTACTACGATAGTTTTCAGCATCCAGTGTAATACCAATATATTGCTTTGTATTACGATTCGCAACAAGTTTTGTTAAATACTGTAAAGAATTCAACGTATTACCTCTTTTACCAATTAAAACACCAATGTTTTCACCAGAAATTGTAAATTCAACTTCGCGTCCTTTTACAATTTTTCTAATCTCAACTTCCACACCCATATTTTGAATAACATTTTTTAAATATTCTTCACATTCTTGGATTGGATCTTTTTTCAATACAACTTCTACTACAGCGAGGCGATTCCCAAATAAACCTAGGAATCCCCTCTTACCCTCATCGATAATATTTATATCTACTCGATCTTTCGAAACATTTAATTGTCTTAAAGCATCTTGTACTGCCAGCTCGACTGTTTGTCCTTTAGCAGTAATTATACTCACTTGCTTGATCCTCCTGCCTTACTAGCCTTAATTTCAGGCCCTTTGATCATATACATTTGAGCGATACCAAAGATATTACCAACTACCCAGTACAATGATAGTGCTGCTGGGAAGTTAATTGCAAAGACTAAGATCATAATTGGCATAAGCCAAATCATCATTGCCATTTGCGGATTTTGCCCAGCCGTTCCTGCCATTGCAAGCTTTTGCTGAATAAAAGTCGTAATAGCCGCAACGATTGGAAGGATATAGTAAGGATCTGCCTGTCCTAAATCAAACCATAAAAATGTATGTTTACTAATTTCTGCCGTTCTCATAATCGCATGATAAAAAGCAAATAGGATAGGCATCTGAACAAATATTGGTAAACATCCTGCTAATGGATTTACACCATTTTTTTGGTACAACTGCATCATTTCTTGTTGTAATTTTTGTTGTGTTGCTTGATCTTTTGAGCTGTACTTTTCTTTTAATTTCACCATTTCTGGTTGTAACGCCTGCATTGCTTTCGTACTCTTCGTTTGTTTAATCATTAATGGTAATAATGCAAAACGAATGATAAGAGTTGTAACAACGATTGCTAAACCATAATTACTACCAAATAAATTTGCAAAATACGTGATTAACTGAGAAAGCGGGTATACGAAATATTCATTCCAAATCCCAGTGCTTTTCGGTGTAATCGGCTGATTTGTTTCACTACAGCCGGTAGCGATTGCCATTAGCATAATAACCATGGCTAATAAACCTATTTTCTTTTTCAAAGCCTGCTCCTCCTTGTTTCGGTATGTATATAGTGTAATTCATTTCCTTACGCTACTTTTTTATTCTTTTCATACCAGAGCGTTTAAAGACATGAATTAAGCTTTTCTTTAACTCTTCATATGTCATCTCTGCACAAGGCTTCCTTGCTATTATAACAAAATCTTTTCCAGAATCTATCTCATCTTTTAATTCTATAATCGATTGGCGAATCATACGCTTAATTCGATTACGAACTACTGCATTTCCTATTTTCTTACTAACAGAAAGACCAATGCGAAAATGCGGCTGTTTTTCTTTATCTAATTTGTATACAACAAACTGGCGATTGGCATTCGATTGTCCTTTTTGGAAAACAGCCTGGAATTCATCATTCTTTTTTATACGATTTTTTTTCTTCATATCATTTGACACTCCTGTATCTCATCAGCAGAAACTCATTATTATTAGAAAAAAAGACCACTGAACGATCAGTGGTCTACGCAGATAATACTTTTCTTCCTTTACGACGACGAGCTGCTAGCACTCTACGTCCGTTTGCTGTGCTCATACGGCTGCGGAAACCATGTACTTTGCTGCGCTTACGTTTATTTGGTTGGTAAGTTCTTTTCATTATATGACACCTCCCTGAGGAATATCTGTTAAAGACAGTCTAATAAATTATAGTAAATCAAATAGGAAAATGTCAATGGTTCTCGAAATTTTCATCAAATATTCATTTTTAACCTATTCACACACTTTTTCACAGTCCCTATATTTCCTTGTGGATAAATATATTTTCTCTTTTTTGTATCCACAAACTCTTTTTTTACTTTTACACAGTATATCGTATTGTGGACAAGTTTATTCCACAAGGTATTGATTTTGTGGATAACTTTCTTAAATTCATTGCTATAGCTGCTTTTTTTTGATATTATAGTTGTGTTTTCACTTTGAATAAGTTTTCCACACCTTTATTTTATCCACAATTTGTGTATAACATGTGGATAGTTTAAATCACATGTGGGTAAATAGTTGTCCACATTTGTTTTTTTGTCGAAAACTCTATCTCGGATACTAACGACGTTTTTATATTTTAAAATACGTTTCGTATAAATATGCATTAGAAATATTTACAGGTTGTACAATTGTTGCGCAACCTTATTCTTTTACCATCTTTGTAAAGGAGGGACACCT
>NZ_JBBOUO010000002.1:0-354736 GCF_038006105.1 Bacillus sp. FSL H8-0545
TCATAAGTTATTCATTCAACTTAGATATAACTATTACTGTAAACCTTTTAAAGGTTATTATTTTTCACTTTCTCAAACCACTCATCAGCAATATGATCTGCTGTTTTAATATCATCATTCGTATATACTAAATCATACTTGTATCCAGCTTTGAAATTACCACCCTTAACATCATATATTAATTTCATCTCCGTTGGCATGTCTCGTTCATATTCTTTGCATAATTCTTCAATTTTTTCAATATCTTCACATATGATACGCAATACCATAGACTGTCGTTTTGTGGACACATCGTATCTTTCGTCTCCATCTTCCAATGCATCATTTACTTTATGACGTTTTACATACTTATTGTTAATGCAATAAAAGAAACCTCCCGAAATAATTCCTGCCTCACGTGAAGCATAAACATACACTTTATCGGCTCTATCTTCAACAAATTCCATACAAATAGCTATCATATCTGATTGCAATTCACTAAACTTATCTTCAAATTCTTTCATATTACTTTTTCACTCCTTAGATTAATTCTCAATAACTTCAAATGCCCATTTACCATCAATAGAATAATTAACTATAAATTCCTTTGGGCGCATATCATTTCCAGAATAAACTATTTCAACATCAACATTTACTTCTTTAGGGGGGGCTGCTTTCAAAGCTGCAGCCCATTCTTCTTCAATCTTCTTATATTGCTTCAAATTAACATCAGATAATTGCGAAACTAAATTGTCAATTTTAGGCGAGCCTCCAAATCTATCACCCGCTAAATGCCCTGCATGGTCTTGTCTTTTTACTTTACCGGGGGTATTTTTACTATGTGATAATCCCTTCTCTCTTTCAGTTAATTGTAGCTTATCTGTTTCAAATTTTTCAATTCTTCCAAGACTATCGGTTTCATAAAAATAGTCAAACTCTCCTATTTTATACCTAATATTCGGTTTCAACCTTTTTTTCTACTGTTTGTAAACTGTTTACCTTTGTCCACTAATGTTTTAACTTCACTTACTTCAGCACTACTTTTACTCGTACCCTATGTTATAATCTCGTAGAGTAGAAAACTGAAACAGATTAAATTTTCTTTAGGGATGGCTTTGCCATCCCTTTTCTGTTTCAGCTTCCCCTCATCAAACCGTACGTGAGGTTTTCCCTCATACGGCTTTCCGATGTTCTTCCTTCTTTGGCGTTCAGTTTTGTTCTATCCTCCTACTTTCACGAGTGTATATGTTGTTTTCTTCATCAAGTCCTTGATACGACCATGTTTCTTTCGAATATTTCTTTTCTTATTCCAAAAAAAGGTTAAGTCGTTCTAGGACGTACCAGTCTATTTTACAGAGCCACTTCTGTCCAATTGAAGATAAGCTATAATAATTCTTGAATCCTTGCAGAATTCTATTTAAACCTTTCACCATTTCTTCCAATTGTAAATACAGTTTGTTCCTCGGCTCTGTGTATCTTTTAATGCGTTCCCGCATTTTCTTCATGGCTTTCTGGCTCGGAATATGTGCCATCACATGCACTTTCTTCCCGCCTTTCACATGTTTAGGGTATTTTCGGTGGTGAAATCCTAGAAAATCAAATCCCTCGTTTCCATCCCACGTATTCACTAGCTTCGACTTTTCTGTATGGATTGTAAGTTCTAACTTATTCATAATGGATTGTAGTATCCGAATACTCTCTAATGCTTGTTGTTTTGTTTGACATACGATGACAAAGTCATCCGCATATCGAATTAGTTCCCCCAAATGTTTACACTTCTTTTCCCAAATGGTATCCATATAGTTTAAATATATATTAGAAAGTAATGGAGATATCACGCCACCTTGTGGTGTACCTACTGTCGTTTCATGAAATTGCGCATGTTCCATGATTCCCGCTTCCAACCATTTTCTAATGAGTTTTAACACTCTTCGATCACTGATTCTTCTTTCTACAAGCCTCATTAATTTGTCATGATTAATATTGTCAAAGTATCCTTGTATGTCTACATCTACAATCCAATGAGATGTTTTACTCGCTTTCCGTATCTTCGATATCGCTTGATGTGCGTTTCGTTTCGGGCGAAATCCATACGAACAGTCTTGAAAATCGGCTTCGAAGATAGGTTCTATCACCAATTTCGTTGCCATTTGTACAACCCTATCCTTGATCGTGGGAATTCCAAGCGGTCTTTGTTTTCCATCACCTTTTGGAATATACATTCTTCTTACAGCTTGTGGATGGTAAGATTTACTTTTCAATTCTATATATAATTCATTGAGAAAGTTTCGTTCTCCATATTGATACACGATTTCTTCAATCGTCTGTCCATCAATTCCACCGCTCCCTTGATTCCGTTTTACCCTTCTCCATGCTTCAGCCAATATGTCAGGACGATATATTTTGTCATACAACGCGTGAAACCTACGACTTGAACTTTCTTTGGCACAAAGATATAAAGTCTTCCAAAGTTCTTGAGCTTTTACATCGGTGTAGTTAGCTAGTTTTCCAGCATTCACTCACTCTTACCTCCTTCCAACTTATGAACAAAGTAGAGGTCCTTCCCTACATAACGTTGTGTTGTCGTTATGATATTCAGTACTATGACCTCCTCCGACTCCCTCTTTACAGTCCACCATTTCGCATATGCTTATAGGTTTCCTCTCTCCTTTCTGAAAGAAAGGGCAAAGGAGGGTCTCCCCAGTTCCAGACACTACTTTCTCAACATACCGCCCTCCGTACCCCGAGGGATTCTTCGATGTCGTATTTCCAAGTTCTTCACATCTTCCATGGTCTTCGCCCATATTCACCAGGCTCGACTTCCCTTTGTCCTATTTCTAGGTTGCTTTTAACGAGGCGGCAAGGTTCACTTTATGTTACGGTCTGTTGATTCGCTCGCACTTCTAGTAGAAGTTACTTTGTCACAGGGCTTCAACCTTAGGATTTCTCCACCAGCTGCCTGTCAGCTACTAGGCGACTTGGCTCTTACCTAGGCTGGACTTTCACCAGCAAGCAGTGCCCAGCTTAGCTGGGCACGCAAAATAAAAAGCACTTGTTGTCTTTAGTTGACAATCAAGTGCTTTAAGTTTGCAAGTTTTATAGTGACAGCGTGACACCCTGTACATGTTGTGACAAATAATACATTAAAACTTATTTGCCAAGTTTACATACGATTCAAAATAAACTTCTATACCATTTTCAACACTAATTCCTTCACATTTTCGTCAAAACATGTTTCGTAGCAATAACTTATATTTATTTTTGCATATTTCATATTTGCTTTAGAGAAATCCGCTTCGCCAAACCTACAATCTGCAATGTTGATTTCCCCTAAATTACAACTTCTAAGGTCAGCCAGCTCAAAATCACAATCACGAAACGCTGCTCTCATTAATGAAGAAGCCCTTAACATGACTCGTTTTGCCATAATACGATCTCCCATTACCTCTGACAAATCTGAAAAAGTAAGGTCTAAATCACTCATATCTAACAGATCTATAATCTCATCATTGTATTGGGATCTATTTAATATTTCCATGACTCTTATTCTATCATTACTATTCTCATTCATGATTACAATCACCACTCCATTTAATTGCCCTCACTTGAATTTTATAATACATTTCAATCACGTAGAAAAATTATGGATGTCTTTTTTTAATAGTTAAAGACATTTTTTGTATTAATAGAATAATAATAGGACACCAAATAAGTGCTCTTACTCCCCCGTCAAAAATCCTTTCTGTTTCGTTCACTTGTTTTAGATGTCTGTGCATCTTTAACTTTAGCATCATGAGCTTTGTCATTCTGGTAAATGAATATAAGTAAAGTATTCAATATCATGTGTCTACTTACTAAGATGAGCTATAAATTCAAATATGCTTTTTCTTAATCATTGGAAATATATTGTCTTATAAGCTATCGATTTGGTTCTCAAATCCATAAAAAGAGTACATCAACAGTTTTATTTGTTGATGTACTCTTTTATATTATTTTTTATAGATATATTTTCAATATATAATTATACATTTCCCGCTCATTTTCACAATATTTTTTCATCCTTTTTTAATACAAAATTCCCATCATATAACACATTAACTTTTCGGTGGTGCTTTAAGTTCTTTTATAAATGTTGTAAAATCTTTTGCAATAAATTTTATATCTTCATCTAATAATTCATTATCTTGTTCAAAATAATCCATATCGCAATAGTAAAGATTACCTTTCTCCTCTCCTTCGAGCAATAAACAAACTAAACTTTCACCTAGGCTATAACCAATTGGGAAAAAATGAGAAGGAACTACTTCCCCTAAGTTATATTTGTTAAACATTTCTTCTAAATTAAGATTCGTTTCAGTAGTTAAAGGAAAAAACAGTACAATAGAAGACTCGACAGTACCTTCTTTCCCGTCATCATTTGTAACAAATCTTCTTTTCTCCGCTTTCCCCCCATTATTCAATAATAAAAATTGTCTATACTCATCTGGCAACTTAATATTATATTTCTCCTCTAAGTTTTCAATTTCTCTCTGGTCTGTTGGAGGAAACGTATATTCAAAGTTCATATTTATTTCTCCTTCACTTTTTATAAATAGGTTTTCACTCATCATATAATCCATCTAATAGCTCTGAAAATGTATTACAAATTATCTCTATAGCTGCTTCTCCTTGTTCCTCATGATCCCAAAATACAATTGTCGGTGATAGTTTATCCGCACGATAGTCAAAACATATTAGATTTCCAAAAGGATCTCTTGCAAAAGGAACAATCCCCTCTATCTCAGGCTGTATTGGATCGTAAAACATCTCTATATTCATATCTTGACTTGTGAAACTTAATAGATTATTTATTACACCTTCTCCTCCATTTTCAAAATTAAAGTTATCTGGTTCCGGACATCCACCATTATACTTCATTACACATTCCTTATAATCTTGTGGAAAGATTACTCCAAAAGATTTCTCTACCTTAGATATTATTTTTTCATCAATTAATGCTTCTATAAATAGCCAATTTACTTTTTCCATGTCATAATTCCCTCCAAAATCTGTTTTACTAAATGACCTTTCCTTCCTGGAACGCCACCACCCCAGATTGCTCTCCCACCTGTATGTGGTGCTGCATCAAGTTCAAAGAAATCAACAATTTGCACTCTTCCTGGATCTTGATGGTGATGCCAAGTCAATGTTTTGGGTACTTTCCCTCTTTTTAAATACTCTATTTCACTTGGAGTAAATTTCAATGCCAAATCTTGATTTCTTTGTATCTTTTCGTATAGCCTTAACGATAACTCTCGAAATCGTACTTTATCTGGTTCTAAATAAAACGATTTATCTAAAAGCATTTCTTCCTTAGAGTTGAATAGAGGAAAACCTTCTTTATATTACCCGTACCCTTTGTTGTAATCTTAAAATAAAAAGCACTTGTTGCCTATCGTAGACAATCAAGTGCTTTAAGTTCAAGTGTTTTCTAAGTTTATAAGTCGTTAGTCACTTTAGGCTTATACGTACAATCATTTGATAATTACAGTATAGTACCCTATATGTCTTGACAAATTTCATTAATCCAATTTAAACGCAACAATTTTTCCTTCTGGATAATCACCATTCCAACCGCAAGGAAAAGCACCGAGTTTATATATCTCAAACAATTCTTCAAAAAAAGGAACTACTCTTTCCGTTTATCGCTCTATTGATGGCACAATTAGTAAGGTCAGCTACAACATCGTTATAAAATATACTATATTTAAATGAGCTTTTTCTCACATTATCAGCAATAATTTCTAATAATTCTTCCAATCCTTTAGGCTTTTCATTTTCTGACATTGCGTAATAAATACCCCAAACTTCACTCATTTCCAATTCTCTGATATCCTTCCAACTATACTCATCCTCGCCAAAAATCTCATCATAAGCTAAATGCTCTGCTTTGTTTATATCATTAATAATAACAATCTCATTGGAAATATTATTAGTAAGTTCGCTCTGGAAATTTTTCGAGAACTGAATTACCTCTTCAACTAAATTATTAAATACACCATAGTTCATTACTTATTATACCACCTTTCCCAAAGGTCAACTGTTGCCCCTCCTCCTCTTTTCCATACAGGAGTCGCAACTTCTTTGTCCATTCTTTCTATTTTGTATTGTTCCAATCCAATTTCTTTAATCCTTTTAAGTTCATTTTCAAGGTAATTATCCTTCATGTATAATGGTAATCCCTTTTCTTGAAGTAGTCTTAACTTTTGTTGCAATTCAAAAACTTGTTTTTCTATTATAGATATATCTTGTCTAATATCTATCTCATCCAATTTTTTTCTCACAAAATTACTATAAACTGCGTGATATCCTTTATGTCTAGAAGTTACACTAACATCAGCATCTGGAACTCGAAGAAAAAATCCATTTGAAGCCTCGTCCATGTCCATACCTATTTTTTGTAATACAGGATGACTTCTAATTTCTTAGGAATAATATGTTGTGCTTGATAAGGAGTTCGTTTTGTATTTTTAGGCAAACCCATTTCTTCAAACATATTTTTCCCCAGTTTTGTAGAACTTCCTCCTGTCACCTTTCCGGGAGTACCAGGAATAAGCCTATTAACTTCACCCGTACCCTTAGTATACTTATAAAATTATACGTGTACCGACTTATTTCTACGCTAAAATACAAAAAAGCACTCGTTGTCATAATTGACAATCAAGCGCTAAGTTAAATGAACAAAAAAACAGGCCAATCATAGTGGTATCTGACTATAATCGACCTGTCCAACGTAGCATTATTGCGTTAAATAGTATCTACAAATCTTACTATAAACCAACATTTACCCTGTTTATATCTAAAACATCGGAGATACCTTTCTCATTCATTTTTTTAAGTAGGTACTCATAACCCTTTTCTAACGCCAGATTTCTTTCTTCTTCATAAATAGGAACGAGTGTATAAATGTTTATATCTCTCTGTTCAACTTGAACTTTATCTAGTCCAGATTCTTTTGGACGACATACCATTATACATGATAACTTTGTATTCGATGCAAATGGCTGTGGAGGTTCTCCATTCGGAAGAATCACTCCTTCATCAAGCCATCCATCATAAATATGTGGAATATGGGCCACTTTTCTTAACCATTCAAGGGGCCAATAATAGTTTTGATCCACCATATCATCTTTCCCAACTATCCAACTTGAAGGTAATTTCAATAATAATTCTGCATATTTAAACTCACTTTCTTCATTTGAATAATCCATAGGTGCATCACTCATACCTGTAGTTACTAGAGTTACAAAATCATTATTCATTGACGGAGGAATTATATGAATATTGACTGAAACTCTACTCCCAGGAACAATCTCACTTATAGTATTTTGGATAGTCCCAAAGTATTTAGTTACATGCTCTAAGATTTCATCATGATAATCTTGATTTTTACCATTTACTTCGGTTACAGTAGCAGTCAATTCTTTTTGGCCTTCTATTAACTTAACAATTTCCACTTGACCCTGTTCCCTTGCAAAGGTTAATGCATCCATATCTTTCACGGATTCACCACTATATTTAACATTAATATCTATACCGCTTTCGATTAAAAGTTTTGCAATATCAGGATATCCATTACTAATTGCCCCAAACAACGGGTTTCTTATTGGATCACTTATATCCAGATCGGCCCCACAAGCCAATAAATACTTTACTACATTAATATGTCCTTCGGAAGCGGCCTCATTTAATGCTCCGCCTTCATATGTTCCACCTAATGCATTTATGTCTATACCAAGTTCTATCAATTTTTTTACTATATCTAATTTCCCTCTTGAAGCTGCGACATGAAGCCACGTTCCAAAGGGGGTTATCATATTTAAAACTTCAACATTAGAGTCAATTAATTCAACGACTTTTTCAAGATTATCACTTTTTATAGCCGAACGAATCTCTTTTGAAATTTGTATTTTATCCATATTCTATTATATTCTCCTTTTTGCAATATCGCCGAGTTTTCTAAGTTCCTTCACTATATCATCCCTATCTCCACCATTATCCCTAATTTTTCTAAGTCTATCAACAACATTTCTAAGTGCTTCAATACCATGCTGACCTTTAACCCTATTCGGAGCCCAAACAAGATTTTCGTCACCAATTATCGGTTCTATCCCATGCTTTCTTAATAATTCTTGACCTTCTTGAACAAGTTTTTGTTGAGCCTCACCTAAACCTTTTTTAAATAAAATATGATGTGCATGTGGATTTATCATATCAGCAGGTGGGTCACCTATTAGTCCTTTAAGATACTTACCAAAATCAAGTTTAATTAATGCTTCATTACTTATATTATTCTTACCCGTACCCTTAGATCCACTTGCTTTCCCAACATTTTCGACTTTGTCAAGCAACCCTGTCTCTTTTAATACTTTCTCTTCCTTTAGACAGCTAAATAATACAAAAAGGGCATATCCCTTTCGGAATTGCCCTTTCACTTAAAAAGATAAAATCATTTTACTTTAAAATTTGATTAATGTCTTTATACCCGTCACACAGTAAAATGTCACATCGCATAAGCTCGTACTTCTTTTACTATTTTAGTATTACAAATTGTACTTCATGATGGTACAACCATCATAGATTATGTACTTTCAAAAACCATATATTTTTTCATATAAATATTCTTAGTATATTATTTTTGTAACCTTAAACTAAAAATCAACTTATCTAGACTATCCGAAATCTCTTTAAACGAACCTCGTTCAAAATCCTCCAATTCAACCTTACCACTCACATTATCTAAAACAACTATTAAACCGTTCCCCTCTACACCTATAGGAGTCTTATCAACCTTAATATGATTATTTTTATATCCTTCTAAATTACTTTCGAAAGAATCCAATTCAACATTTGGTAATACAGGTTCTAACCTAATATAATGATTATCAATAAATCCATCTAAATCAGCAAACCAATAAGAATTAAAATAATCATCAATCGAAGTGTGTAGTTTAATTCCAAACTTTTCCTCGATTGTTGTTAAAACATTTTTATTATTTTTTTCAATAGGTTTCCATGAAATTTCTTCTTCATCATCCATTTCACCCTGATATATAAATGAATTAACTTGTTCATTATATGGCGTTTTAAATAAAAAATCTAATCCTTTATCGAAATATTCTTTTCTTAAATTAAAATATTTGCTCATAGCATCCTTCATTACCAAAATAATCACCCTTACTTTTCTATATTTTTTCTAATAATTCAGCATATTTTTGATCATTTCCCCAAGCCCCTGCATTTTTCTCAGCGTTTGGTAGTTTCTGTCTTATTATCCTTTTTCGGGGGATGGGCAAAAACACCCATCATCAAGAAACTTTCGCGGCATAATCGCTCTGTTTCTCTACACAAAAAAAGCCAGTATCTAAACTGACTTTTTTCTTTTAAAGATTTTCATTCATTATTTCTGATAATTGATTACATAAATTTTTATGTATATGTTGTTTTTTTAAATGTCTAATAAAGTATTCACACCTACATTATTTACTAATAATTCGGTTAGCGATGGTGCAATTTTCACTGCTTCCTCAATATCCAAATCTGCAAACCTGTTATAATATATTCCAAAACCATCTTTACCCTGTAAATAGATTAATGCACCACCTCCTTCATCATCACCAATTGCGAGTGAATTAGGAAGATATTTCTGCACTTCATAAGTTTCATTCATTTCAATGCACCCCAAAGCACCCCAAATTCGAATATAAATTTGGTCGTTAACATTAATTTCAACATCTGAAGCTAGCTGAATTATTTCTATATATTCTGTAGGTACATCTATTGTTGAAAAATCCTGAAGCGCTTTAATTTCTTCTTCTTTCGAAGGAGATTTTTTAGCATCAATTTTATACACACTACTAATATTATCTAATCTATTCATTAATAATCAATCCTTTCATATTTAACTCCTAATTTATCTAGCATCTTATATTGGTGTTCAAGAACTTGTCTAGTAGTATCACGTGAAAAACCCGCTTTGGTTAAATCACCCACCATGAATTGTAATTCTTCCTGTAAAGTGGTACTCCATTTCCCTACTCCTGAGGCCATCCGTTCATTTCGTCTCGCAGTTTGAGCATTAGTAATGATTGTATGTGGTAATCCCTTTCCGGTCTCGATAGTTATTGTTGGAGCAAGTTTCGAATCATAACCATACTGACTGAAATTATTTTTTGCCCATTCTTGTTGTAATCCATGATGAGATTGTAATTTCCCACCATTTGGACCATCACCTTTTGACTTAGGTAAGGAATCTTTATGTGTTTTATTAAAATGAACATAATTGATTTCACCAGTACCCTTACTATCAAGAGAAGCCTCTACACCCTTTATCTCATCATCTATAATCTTATTACTGGCTATATGATGCTTATTTACCCAGCTATGGAAATCTGTACTGCCTTGTTTAGATGTTATTAGGCCAAAGTCGTCAACTTCAAAGCTTTTCGATTTGGCTGTCATATCATCTATGCTTTTGGCTATTTTTCCGCCAAGCTTATACCCTTATAAATTCTGGATTTCTCCATACTTAAACATGAAAATTTGCAATAGTATAGGTAGTAGTTTGTTGAACCGCTCTGTTAAATAACCTTTCTATTATAAAATAAAAAGGTTACCTCATGAGCAAGTGAAACCCACCACTTATGAGATAGCCCTTTAATTTTAACTCTCTATTAATCGTGTAATTTACTTAAGAACTCTGTGAAAGTATTAGCAACAAAAAATACATTTTCTCTTGCGACTTTCTCTGCTTCTCCTGCCGTAATCCCTTCGCTCTCCATCAGCGCTTCCTTTTCCCATGCATCTTCATGTTCCCAAAAGACAACAATTGGATTCTCTTCATGATTTTTATAATCAAAACAGATTAAATTTCCTGCTGGATCGATTCCAAAGGGAACTACATCTTTAGGTAAGGTAGCACGATAGTTATTATAATCTCTTACAATATAATCACTACTCTCCTCATCAAAAGAAAGTAATGAACCAAAGACTCTTTCTATTCCTTCAACATCAAAACAATATGGTATTACATTAGCCCCATGATTTACCTTTGCACACTCGATATAATCTTTTGGAAACTTGATTCCCATTGATTGACCTATTTTTTCCACAAATTCTTCCGTAACCAAATCATCCGCATACTTCCATTCTAAATTCTTCATCTAATTCCGCCTCCCCATAATCTATTTCCACCTAAATGATTCACACTATGAACTTCTTTTATTACTAATTGTATTTTTCCTAGTATTTGATGATGATGCCATTTCCCACCAGCTTCATTTATTTAGGAATTCATTGGAACTAAGTTATCAATATCTCCAGATCCTTTAAATTGACTACCAATTAAATGACCACCATCATCTCTCCCTGGATAATTACCTCTAATTCTGTCTGTTCCACCTACATTACTTTGAGTATATTGATTTCTCTTTCCTTTGCCGAGTTGTATTTCCGCTTCGACACTATCAATCCGACCAAAGTTGTTGGTTTCATAGGTATATCCTTCTTTTGTTTTGTACTTCACATTTGGTTTTAGTTCTTTTTTGTTACCAGTCTTACGAAATTGTGTCCCATAAGTGACATCTACCTTACTACTATTACCCGTACCCTTACCAGATGGATTTACAAATTCAATATCTTTAGTAAAAGACCTCAATAGTATGTACGATAGAAATAACCTTCAAGATTAATTTTTCCATTTGCATAAACAAACAGCAGAGATTTCTAGTATCTATCTCTGCTGTCTTTGCTATCAATTTCCAAAAAAACAATTTTTTATATTCTGTTATGTGTATCCCTTACAAATAGTAATGCTTAAATTGCAACATCTTGGTATCCTACCCTATCTATTTCTTCATTTATTAGACGAATGCCTACCCCATTTTCCATGTCCCATGTACAGTCAAATGTTAGTCCAATATATCTGCCTTCAAAGCGTCTAGCAGATGGGACATAAATCCCCACTAGCCTGATCTTTTCAAGAAGCTGATCAATCGTTTCAATTAAAGGATAATTTTCATTATATGAAACATCATACCCAAGCTCATGTCGTTTTTGTTTGTAATAATCTAGAATTGGTTGCAAAATACTTTGTTGAAGATGTCCCCAATTTTGTATTAAAGAATTATACGAAGCATACTGTTTTTCACTAAATTCTCCATCTTCTTCACCATCTATCATCAAAGCAATATCGGCTTCTTTTTCGCAAAACTCAATGGTAGTATCTCTACTCCAGACATAATCATATTCAAGCTCACCAAAAACTGCATCATTTATTTTCATTTTGAATTTTCCCCTTTCTATTTATTGGCAAATTCTCCTGGCTTAAACGCTCCTGCATTTATCTCTCCTACGCCGCCAAGATGCCCAAATTTGCCATTTATTTCTGATGGTACAAGTTGGATAGTCTTCACATCATTTAATTCATGCCACGTAAACCTGTATTCTTCTCGATGATCTGCAATGTCTCCTGCTTTAATTTTCCCAGGAGTCATTCCAAACTTGCTTGCCAACTCTGGTGAAATGTTAAGTTGTTCAGCCAACTTTTGATCTGCTTGTTTAAAATTAATAGTTCTAGCTTTTGTTCCGTTCTTGCCAGTCCCGCCTAACATGTATTCAATTTCAAATTGTGCTTTTGCTACAGGTGAAAAATCAGGAACTCCATTTTTATACTCAATTCCATTAATACCAGCTTCATTTAAGATTTTCTGTAACGTAGGATCTGGTGGTGGTTTTAGAGTACATAAAGATTCACCTCTAGCCCCTTCGAAAACGAAATTTGAATTCGTTTCTGCGGGTGTTTGCTTGAATCTTGAATCATATGTACTAGCAAATCTCTCTTGCTTGAAGGCTGGTGGAATATCATCTATTACCCGTACCCTTGGTTTCACTCTTAGCAACAGAAAATAACTCTCCACCAAGTGCGTTTCTTTCTCCTCCAATGCCTGCTAGCGAAGGCTCAGGGAATAAATTCGGGATCTCAATATTTTTAATCTTCTCCACTGCATTCTTCATACTACCCGGCAACTTATTCATGAATGCCGCTACTTCTTCCAACTTACCAACTATTTATGAAGTTAAAGCATACCAATCAATTAAAAAAGCACTTGTTGCCTATCATAGACAATCAAGTGCTTTAAATTCAACTGGTTTTAAGTAGCATAAATTTGTAAGTTTTGTAGTAACAGTATGACACCTTTTATAAATCGTAACAAGTAATACGTTAAAACTTACGAGCTTGTACGAGTTGGTTAGTTTCATATAGATTCCATGTATTAATATTCATCGCCTAGTAATTCGTCATCTCACCTAATCTCGTACCTCGTTTTCTATTCTATCATTGCACATAGTACTCTATGATGGTACAACCATCATAAGTTATTAATTCAACTTAGATATAACTATTACTGTGAACCTTTTAAAGGTTATTATTTTTCACTTCCTCAAACCACTCATCAGCAATATGATCGGCCGTTTTAATCTCGTCATGAGTATATACTAAATCATACTTGTATTCAGCTTTAAACCTTCCACTCTTAGTATCATATATTAACTTCATCTCTGTTGGCATGTCTCTTTCATATTCTTTACATAATTCTTCAATTTTTTTGATGTCTTCACATATTATACGCAATACCATAAGCATTCTTTTTGGAGACACATCATATCTTTCGTCTCCATCCTCCAATGCATCATTCACTTTATGACATTTTACATACTTATTATTAATACAATAAAAGAAACTGCCTGAAATAATTCCTTCTTCACGTGAAGCATAAACATATACTTTATCCGCCCTATCTTCAACGTATTCCATACATATAGATATCATATCGCCCTGTAACTCACTAAATCTATCTTCAAATTCTTTCATCCTAATTTTCACTCCTTAAATTAATTTTCAAGAACTCTAAAGTTTCTTTTACCATCAATGGTATACAGAACTTTAAATTTGTCAGGACGCATATCGCTTCCAGAGTAAATGATATCAACATTAACTGTTACTTCTTTAGGGGGTTCTGCTTTCAAAGCTGCAGCCCATTTTTCTTCAACTTTTTTATATTTCTCCAAATTAACATCAGATAATTGCGAAACTAAATTGTCAATTTTAGGCGAGCCTCTAAACCTATCACCTGACCTGCTAAACACCCTGCATAGTCTTGTCCTTTTACTTTACTGGGTGTATTTTTACTATGTGATAATCTCTTCTCTCTTTCAGTTAATTGTAGCTTATCTGTTTCAAATTTTTCAATTCTTTCAAGGTTATCTGTTTCATAAAAATAGTCGTACTCCCCTGTTTTATACCTAATATTCGGTTTCAACCTATTTTTTCTTCCGTTTGTAAAATGTTCTCCTGCTCCAACTACTGTTTTAACGCCACTTGCTCCAGCAGTACCATTTACTGTCCTATTTACCGTACCCTCAGTTCCAGCAGAAAATAACTCTCCAAGTGTCTTTCTTTCTCCTACATTCCCTCCACCTGCTAGCGCAGGTTCAGGGAATAAATTCGGGATCTCAATATTTTTAATCTTCTCCCCAACATTCTTCATACTACTCGGCAACTTATTCATGAATGCCGTTACTTCTTCCAACTTACCAACTATTTATGAAGTTAAAGCATACCAATCAATTAAAAAAGCACTTGTTGTCTATCATAGACAATCAAGTGCTTTTATTTATTTCTATGTTTATATGCTAACTTTTAATTTGCCCCTTAAAGAAATCGTAGATTTTTTCTTTATATTGTAATTCAAATTTAATCCCGTAACACTCCATCTTTTTACAGAGAATGTTATTCCTCTAACATACTTAGAAAATCATTTACATTATCTGCAATTTTTTCTGTAACTGGTTCAAACTCACCTGAATCTTCGTTATACCAAATGCAAATTGTTGGATTTGTTTTACTTTCGCTATAATCTAAACAAACGAAATTCCCTGCAAACAGAGCTGCAAAGGGTACTAATTCAGCCCCTGTAGAATCTTCATCCGAAATAATTCTTTCATCTAATTGACTGAATACAACCTTTATATCGTACATACCTCTGTCATTTTCACCTGGATTATCCAATAAACAAAGAAAACGATCAACTACATATCTATTAGACTTATATTTAAAAAACCTATTTATTGGAATAGCACCATTATTTTTTAATATAAAATCTGTAAAGTCTACGGGAAACTTAATTTCAAAATTTTCTTCCACGCGTGTAATTAAATCCTTATCTGGAATAGGATAAATTATACTTTCTTTATTAATTTTCATAATATTTCAACCTTTAATTTATTTAATGTCGTGGAGCGTCTGCCCAATGTCCTTTTGTCCTTCCCCCATTATGTTTAGTGATATTATGAATACCAAATGGCACAAGCTCCATTATTCAGATTCATATAAGTTATTAAAGAACTCAACAAAACTATCTGCAAGGATAAACATATTGTCCATTTCGTCTTCAGGTTCTATATCATGAATCCAAAAATATACTTTCCCCTGAAAATCTCCATTAATTCCTAATAAAATCTCATTTCCTGCTGGATCATTAGCAATTGAAATAAAATCTTCTGGTTTTTCTCCTTCTAAAACCTCAAAAACTTTGCCTAGATTACTTTTCATATCCCCAATTCCATAAAACTTATTGACTAAGCTTTCTCCTTCATCATCAGAGATTTTGAAGCTAGATTCTTGAGGAAATCCTCCATTGTATTCTAATAAAAAATCAACATATTGCTTAGGTAGTGTAACATCACACTTTTGTTCAAATTGTTTTATATCCTGTAAAGAAACTTTTGGATTTTCACTAAGCATTTTTGTCATACTCTCACTCCTATATCATTACTTATTTTTATTTTTCCCATTAACCTTTGATTGACCACCAATGTGTCTAAACTCTCTGTGGATATCTTCATCACTAGCATCATAGTTTTTCCATCTTCATGATGATGCCATGTATAACCTTCTGGTGGCCTTTGATTATCTATTATTGGTGGATCGGTATCTTTTGTAAGTTTAGCTGCTATATTTGCATTTTCAAAATCTTTCGGATTATTTTTAGGTGAATGGACTTCTATTTGTACAGGCTTAATATTTGGATGCATATAAGGTGTAAAATCTGGGTAACCATTCGGATAATTTACTGATACTCCAGATTTGTTAGTATATGTCCAAGTGCCATTATCATCGATGGAGATACTTCCACCCTTCTTATACCATTTATCGGGCTTAGGCGAATTCATTGGTTTAGTTTTCAAAATCCCACTAGTGATATCTTCTAAATTCAACCTATTACCATTACCCGTACCCTTAGTTTCACTCTTAGCAACAGAAAATAACTCTCCAAGTGTTTTTCTTTCTCCTACATTCCCAACACCAGCTGCCAAAGGTTCAGGGAATACATTCGGGATATGAATATTTTTAATCTTCTCCCCGACATTCTTCATACTATTCGGCAACTTATTCATGAATGCCGTTACTTCTTACAACTTACCAACTATGTATCATGGCTTTCCGTTGAAGTTCGTTCTGCCCAGTCTGGTAATATTTCTACACCTTTTTCTAATGTATTTTAAATTATATAATACTAGTAATTTCTGTTAGCCTTAATTCATAAAAAATAATTTTTAAAAATTTATAGCATGCCTATCTATTAAAAAAGCACTTGATTTCCTTTAGTCGGCAATCAAGTGCTTTAAATTCATATGTTTTTAAATAGTAACCTAATTCATTAAAAATGTATATTTATCTCTTCTTTAAGAGCTTTTTCTAAATATTCTTCAAAACTGCTTGCTATAATTTCTTTTCCACCAAAATCAAAGTCAAATGTTATGATTTCTGTATTAGGGGAATTAAAACCTACTGGATTCCCTGCACTGTCTATTCCAATAACAATAAAATTCTCATACCCTTCAGGAAGAATACGTCTAAACTGTAGGGATTCCTTTACAAATGATGGTGTAGCAACAAACTCTGCCTCTCTCAATCCTAAAACAATCGCTTCACCAACTGCTCCCGAACCATACTTCAAAAGAAACATTTTAAAGTCCTCTGGTAATTTCACTTTTAGCTCAACTTCAGCTTGTGTCACTTCCTCAATATTAACAGTCCCTCCAAATGCTTCAGGGCACATTTCAAGCTCTTCATCAATTGCATTTAACAATTCTATTTTCATTCAATCCCCCCTTTTTAATCATCTTATTGGTATATCTTGCTTTCCAATATTCTTTACGCCATTTCTTGAATTCCCGCCTAGCTTCTCCACTGCCAACTCACCTTTATTTCCAAATGGACGCTGTCTTTTGTTTCCAAAATCAGGGTCTCTACTAGGCATCTCAATTATTGGTCCCTCAACTCTTTGTTCATGATGGTGAAGTATAATTGTATCAGATACTCTATCTTTTGGTGCGTACCCTTAGTGCACTTATAAAATTATAATGTGCCTACTCATTTCTATCCTATAATGCAAAAAAAGCACTTGTTACCTATAAGTAGACAAGTGCTTTGAGTTTATATGTTTTCTAAATATAAACGCCTCTTAAAGTTTGTAATTTTTATCATTTTATAGTAACGGTTTAACATCCTTTAGGTATCTTAACCAGTCCTCAGAGCCTATACTAGCCCATTAGTTTAGTGCCTACGTCACCGTATTATAATTTCTTCCTCAATTCCTCAATCATCTTTCTTATTTAGTATTAAACCAACACTCCATAATGTTATAACCATCATGGCATTTTGATTCAAACATGAGTTTTTAATCATAAAACTATTAAAGTTATTAAAAACTATAAACGATTTGGAACCGAAAGAGAGAAATATTAACCCATCATCATGCCCTTTAATTAAAAACAGCTTCAGCTTTTAGCCCGATGGTGACGAACTAAATTCCATACCCCATATGGATTATAAAATGGGTCATCTTCTTCAAACATTGTACAGTTCTCTTGCTCCAATAAGTATATAGGCCCACTAGAATCTATACTAAATGTTTCTCCATCGTTAATAATTGGATTTTCATCAAGATTATATAAACAAAACACTCTAAATAAGGTAGCAACTTCTCTTCCACTTATTCCTTCTATTGAAGTTTTTATATCACGTAATCCGAAGTTCTGCATACCAGTAGTATAAAAAGTATCCCCTTCTCGAGACATTTGAACAAATGCTGAAAACAATTTTGTTATATCCTTACTGTTTGTCGCATCTATCCATGCTTCTTTGGTACATGCCCTTCCAGAAGATTCAACATTCACGGCAATACCACCAGCACTAAGAACAGCACTTGCAGCCTTCATAAGGCATTGAACCCTCTCAAGAGATCCACCTTCACTTATAAGGTAGATTATGCTTTTATGTGTTTTTATCTTCTCTATATCTTCTATATCAAGCAATCCATTTCCGTTTATTCCCATAAATTCAGCGATATAAGGATTCGGTTCACTTATATCTACTTCGAAAAATTCTTCTGGATTATCTAAACGTCCAACATGGTTACCCATATATATATATCCGTCACCATTTCTAGCCATCGTATTTTTAAAATCATTTCTATTTATCCAATTCCCTGGTATACCTAAAATAATCTTTGGTAAATCCATATTTTTATTCACCTACTTCTCTAATTATCCAAAATGGCTTATCAAATAACTCCTTTAAAAATAAAATTGACTTTTTCTAAATATTGTTTTGGTTGTTTATCACTTATTTCTTTCAAAATATTGATTACTTCTGCTTTTTGAGAAGGTGTAACCTTTCTCAAAACATTAATAAATGGAACAATTAAATCATCTGTAGCTAAAAGACTTCTATAAAGCCTTTTAGCACAATATCTAGCTTGTGGTAAAATGTAACTCATTCCTTCAATTAATTCATATAACCCCTCTTCAATTCCATTCCGTTCAATAATATAAAAAATAGTTTCAATTAAATCACCAATAATGGAAGGTTCATCTATTTCATCATGAAAAACACTACACAAATCACCAATTACTGTATTATCAGCAGTTTGTGATATTTCATTTAAAATTTCTTCTAATACTTCTATACTATCATCTTCATGAGCCAAAAAACGCATCTTTTTTAAATTTGATATCATATTCTCTAAAGACATTATTTCCCTCCATAATTAAGGTTTCTTAAAAATTTTCAAACCATCCTCTTGATCATTCTTACGATAGTTTTGATAGTATTCAATATACTCTCTGATTCTTTCCCTCGAATCTTTATTGTATAAGCCGTCTTCTTTTAATATCCTTCGTAAATCATTTACATCAAACGCTAAAGCATCTCGTGGTTTCAAAGACATATACAGTTTAAAATCTTCTGGTCTTGTTCTTGAACTCAACCCATAAGTAAAAGTCCGTCTATGTCTTCCACCCCTTCCCGGGTGTGGATGCTCTAAGTTGATAGCATAACTTTCATCTGTCTCAATACTATATTTATCATTCATATATTTATTAGATGGCATATGATGGCCTGTAATGTTGTCACCTTTTACTTCTGGAAGCTCCCCAAATTTACCATGATTCAATTCATTCTCAAGGTATGTATCACTTGTTTGTGGAATTCTTTCGTTCTTCTTATTTACGAAATCCTTATATCTATTATTAAGCTTTTCTTTTAATTTACCGTAATCAACCTTATCTTTACCCGCATCCTTATCAAAAACCTTCTCCCCATTCTCCTTCATAAACTGATAAGCATCTTTCAGAGCGTCTAATCCTCCGCCTCCTCCATTCCCAATGCCAGCAAACGAAGTTTTAGGGCCAAAATTCGGGATCTCAATATTTTTAATCTTCTCCACGACATTCTTCATACTACTCGGCAACTTATTCATTAATGCCGTTACTTCTTCCAACTTACCAACTATTTTACCTTTTTTCGCGGCTACTTGAAAGACTTTTGTACCCTCTGCGAATTTTCCGAATGCAGCTGTTCCTTTCACTGCGGCGGTTACTTCACCAACGCCGACAAAACAACTGCCAATATCAAATATCGCGCCACCAAGAGCATAAGGGTCAGTCAATGCTTTTTCCACATAACCTTTTACGGAGTTAACTAGTGCCTTACCATACTTTGGATAATCTTGCCAGCTGATGATGGCTTGTCCAAGATTTTTTATCGTATTACCTGCTCCGTAAATATCGTCCAGTTTCCATTGTTCTGTTTCTACGCCGCGTATCGAATTAAAGCCCCACTCACCAAGCTCTAAGGCTAGGTAAGTTACCTTCATTGCACCTATCGCTATCCCACTAATAGCGGATCCTGCCGCCCCTATAAAACCTTCTAACACCAAGAGATCATCAGAAAGTCCTTTCAGGAAAGGAATGTTCTCCCCTACCCATTTTGTACCTTTTCTCAATACATCCCATTTCTCACCAGCACTATTAGAAAAGTTTTGAAGCCAAGCCTCCACTGGATGATTGTCCGCCCATTCCTCTTGCTTTTTTTTCATTTCTCTTTCAGCTTGAAGTTTCGCTTCTTTTTCCGCTTTCGTGATTTGTGTATCCATTTCATGAATGCCTTTTGCCAACGCATCTTGTGCAAAGAAGGCTTGAAGTTGCGGATTAGTATAAGATAAACTACTCATTTCTTTTGCCATTTGAACTTGTTTGTTTAGGGCATCGAGAATGTCTTCCGCATTGCTTTTTTCTTTTTTGCTTTCAAATTGCTGTACTTTTTGAATCGTATCCTCTAGTTCTTTGCTGGCTGCAACCAGTTTTTCATCAAACTGGCTGTTCGGCATACTCAGTGAGATCAAATCACTTACGCTGTTATAAATATTAGAGATGCGACTATCAAGTTCATGTTTCTTGGGTTGAAGATTGGAAAGTTTGTTTTGCGCTTGAAGCAATGCATCTTCCAGAATAACCGCATTCTCATCAGTTTCTCCCGTTGTTGACTGAAAATCCTGTAAGGTTTGCGCCATTTCCATAATGAGGAATTTATTGGCGAGTTCCAATCCAGTCACAACTGTCTTTTGGTTATTATTGATGTCGTTGACAATCGCTTTTCCTGTTTCCCCCTGCATGGCATCAGCTTGTATAATCCCATTCAATGCGTTTTTGGCTTTTTCAAGTTGTTCATTGGTTTTACCGGTGTCTTTTTGGAGTTTTGCCAGTACTTCAAGGAATTCCTTTAAATCTACTTGAAAGCCCATTTAATCCGCCTCTCTTTCTGGTGAAGTATGAACAGCTTCATAGAAGGCAAGCGCTTTATCTAGTGGTAAAAAGGCACTGGATAGCTTGCCATTTGCTACTTGCATACTTCGTAAGAAAGTAAAAGCAAATTGTTCTTCCCATTCATTCGTCATCCCAGGTGAAACAACTCGCTTAATCATCATATTGGACACATAAATCGCTGGTGTGTTACTCATTTCACCAAACGGCCACAAGTAACCAAGATAATCTACCACATAATCGTTAAATCCCTCTCTTAACGGTACTTTGCGCCCTGTTAAAACCACGAGTTCTCCGAGTTCACTATTCTTGAACATATTTTGAATTACTTCTGGCATCATGTCTACGTCCAATTCCACAACGGTACCTAGCGGCAAAATTTCGCTATAACACGCATCAATCAAACCCATCAAACGTAAAAATTGAGAAAATGGAATGTCTAATTGCGTTTCTAATCGTTCAAAACGAATTGTCTCATTCGGATAATCAAACGTCACTGAGAATTTCGCACCGATTTTTGGTTTGTTTTCAAAGACATCTTCTTGATTTCGAAACGCCTTGTAAACCTCACGAAAAAGGGAAGGCTGATTCCCCAGCAAGTTACCCATTTGTAATAGTTCGTCAGTAATCTCTAAATCTAATGTTTTGTCATTTTGTAAAACAACTTCTAAAAGTTCTCGTTTGTTATATTCGACCATATTATTTGAACCTCACTGTGTTTTGTTGGATTACATTCGCCATTTGGGCATCTTCATCGACAATTTTGTTCGCGACGTCTTTCATTTTGCCTGTGTCAGCAGAAGATACTCCTTTAAATCCTTCTAAAGTTGTTCCGGCTTTCTCTACTAAATTTTGAAAACTCGTTAACCGAGATAGATTATTCTTGGTAATGTTCGGTGAGGGAACTTTCTCTATCACACTAACTGCGTTTTCTGCACTTGCGACTGCACTGTTAAATTTCCCTTTATCTATACCTATTTTTCCCATTGGTATTTTCTCCTTTTTCTATAACATAGAACGCAAACCGCTAATACTTGCTGAAATGCTCGCAATAGCGTCACCTATTATAGACTGATCCATTTCTAATAGAATGATTTTACTATTCATCGCGTTTAGCTTTTCATTGTGCTTCTCTTTATCTGCATCAAGCGCTGTTGTGATTTCTTCTAATTTTGTATCGAATTTATCACGACGTGTTCCTTTGAACTGACTTGTTGTTAGACTCCTGCCTAAATTGGTAAACTCTTTCTTATAAGAATCAAAATTAATAAGTTCGCTCTGTAAAGATCTCTTTGCGGCTTTTAAGCGCTCTAACTTTTGGGCATTTGCCCTGTGACTAGCCATTTTACTATCATAACTTGCCTTAAATCGATCAACACGTGCATGGATATCCGCTTTTCGTGCAGCTTCTTTGGCTTTATCTTCCTCCTGAGCCATAATGTTTTCCCTCCTCAAAATCTAGTTTCCCCATCAAGACTATCTTTTTGTTTTACATCAGAGTTCATCAAATAAAAGAAACTATCAGTATAGAAATAATTAACTGCAAGGACTGTCACTAACGCATCTTCAAAGCAACTACTAATCTCTTTTTAATTAGTCTAGTAGTAACGACTTACTACATTTTTAAAATGTAATTCTTGTCCGATTCCTATTCTTCCCACTTGCTTCTGATAGCTTTGCTGCAGCCTTTGCTTGCGTTTATCATCGCTCATAAAATTGATCTACTCACTAACTAATTTCACTCGTCCTGCATTTCGTCCAACAAAGAAATGAGACTCATCTAATTCCACTGTAGGTTCACTATAACTAGATTTCACATTTATAAATCCTTGATCAGCTAAACGCGTTCCAATCATCCCAGCTGGAATATTTGCTCGTAATCGTTTATTAAATTCATCATAACTGTTCTCAATTTGTTTTTGATTGCCGTGGAAAATGAAATAAACACCTACTTTAGAACCATTCTTCAAATATTTATTGAATGTTTCATCCGAAATAAATGTTTTATCTCCAAATATTTGCGCATCTGGAATATACACAAACATCGGTTGATTTTCACTTTGTGTCTCTCTTTCTTCAATTTCACTCATTAGATCATTAACAAAAGTACTGTACTCCATATCTGATACAATCACATCGAAGCTTTCTTTGAATCTGCCAAATCGTTCGCTCCCATTAAACACAATTCTTTGTGCTTTCCCTTCAAAATGTTTGAAGTTTTGAACGATTATACGCTCAATATATTCCGTTTGCTGTGGCGTATCGTCTCCAATCACAAAATAACCATGTTTTTCTGGTACAAAACCAACGACATTTGTGGTTTCTTTACTTAGAGCAAGTGGTAGATGTAGATTATCTAACATCTCTTGTACCTGTGGATTTGTATAAAAATCATGCATAGAGATCGTTTTAGATAACATCGGAATCTTGGTAGGACGTGTGCCCTTCCATTGCTGATTCATCTGTGCAATCTCTTGCTCTAAATTATTCAATCGATCAATATCATTTTTTCCATGAGTTGGTAAATAAATTTGAACTTCATGTGGCTCGTCTAGTTTGATTTGCGCTCGTCCAACAATTTCTTGCGAAATCAAAGCATCACGTCCTACAACATCTCGAATTGCACCTTCTTCCACAAGGAATAGCCCAATATGTGATGGAATATTACTCGCCATACTCATTCTGAAGCTGTTCGTACGAAGAACCGTCATAACTACATAGAGTCCCAAACTTGCTCCTTCTCGTAAAAGCTGATTTAACACAGATTCTATAGCTTCCTCTAAAGGACTCTCCTTAATTGAGTCAAAACCATCAACAATGGTAACAATCCCTGGCAACTGCTTTCCTGATTTCTCTTCATATTGAGACAGACTTGCGACACCATACTCTGTAAATGCGTCTTTTCGGCTTTGAATTTCTTTGCGAATTCGTTTGAGGAACTTCATCAGTTTTTCTTCTTCCTCTAACCGAACAATATCCACCACATGCGGTAAATCTTTTATTGGAAGTAAACCATTCGTACCAAAATCAAATAGGTTAAACTGGACCTGTTCAGGATTGTTAATTCTTGATAAATTCATTACAAGAGTTTGTAATGAAGTGGATTTCCCAAAGCCTGGAGATCCATAGATTGCAAGGTGACTCAACTCTTCTAAATCAAGTAAAAAGTCAATTTGTTCTTGTCTTGATGGAATATCCATCAAACCAAATGGAACTGAAAGATTTCTTTTCGAATCCCCTGAAGTTACTACATTAATCTTTGGACTATCAATTTCTGTTTGTAATGGAGGTAACCAAGGTTTTTCAGGAAGAACTGCATTTGTTTTTTCAGCATGAATCACAATAGCTTCTACAATCGCGTCCAATTGTGTTTGTTTTTCTTCCTTTTTCATGGACACTTCATCATCTTGAGATAAATCTGTAGTTAACAATTCGTGCTGGCCTAATTGATTAATTAGCCAAATTCTTTCATCTACTTTTTCTTCATATTGTGCATCTGGATTATAATACGCTCCACTCCACGCAGATTGAAACAGTTCATAAATTTCATTGTTTCCGACCTGTAAATACGCTCGTCCTGGTTGAGTAATCGTTGCTGCATCAGGTGTTTTAATAATTTCATTTGAATCACTTGGATCGGCTACTTTTAATGCTAATTTGAATCGTGAGTTTGACCAAATCTGGTCGTCCACTACTCCACTTGGCTTTTGAGTAGCTAAAATCAAATGAACTCCTAACGAACGACCAATACGTGCAGTTGATACTAACTCAGCCATAAAGTCTGGTTCATTTGCTTTTAATTCTGCAAATTCATCACTGATTAAGAAAAGGTGCGGCAATGGTTCTGATGGATATTTTTTCTTTTCTACAGGATCAGCAATTTCTTTTCCCTGTTTGTACAACTTGGTATACCCATTAATATGATTAACACCAAATTCACCAAATTTCCGTTGTCTCTTTTGTAATTCTGCTCGAATACTTTGTAATGCTCTTGCAGAACTTGCACCGTCTAAGTTTGTAATCGATCCTAAAAGATGTGGTAAATTCTTAAATAAATTCGCCATACCTCCACCCTTAAAATCAATCGGTAAAAAGCCAACGTCTTCTGGTGCAAAATTTACTGCTAAAGATAAAATATAACTTTGGACAATTTCTGATTTACCAGATCCAGTTGTACCTGCCACGAGTCCATGTGGGCCATGTGCTCGTTCGTGTAAATTCAAATAAACAATGTCATCTTTTCCTCGAACACCCAAAGGAACAGCTAATGACTTTGAAGTGTCTGCTTTTTCCCAACGAGCACCAATATGTAAATCTCCAACATTTTTCACATCATATAATTCTAGAAAGTCAATCGATTCTGGAATCGCATTTTTCTCTACCTCTACATGTTCTAAATTAGCTATGCGTTGTATTGCTTGCTCAATTGGATAACTTTTGGGTAAATGGTTGGGAACAAAAAGTTGATTCACGTACTCATTATTATTGTTAATTAATACCGCGGATTCGTTACTTTGATAATCAATAACTGTGGTTGCTGTCTCTGGCAACATGTTTAACGCGTCTTTCCCCCAGATGACCGTAACACCGTATTGACTCATATCTTCAGCTAAGAATTCATTTAATCCATGCCCAGAGAGCCAGCTCTCGTCTAAAATCGTAAACATATAATGCGGAGCAAAGGTTACTTTCTCATTGCCCGCCTCTTTGACTTGTTGCCGACGTTTTGTTAACAACTGATAGAACGAATTTAAAACCATGTCACGTGTCTGTGAATTATGAATAATTCCTCGTAAATTTAAGCTCCGTATTTGAAAATGTGGCAACCAACGCCATGCATGCCAACAATCTTGATAATCTTCTTCTGGAACTAATGCTACAAATTCTACATCTCTATAAGAATGTAAAACGGAAAGCTGAAATAATATTGTCTGTACAGCTATTCGTAGTACTGTTTTTGTTCCTGCAAGTCCTAACGTTTGATTTAACGTCGAGATGGCAATAGGTGCATCTTTTAACGTTTGATGTGGCCAAACAATTTTTTCTTCTGCAAATATACTTAAAGCATCATCTTCTTCTCTTGAATGATAACTGACTTTATAACTACTTTGAATCTCTCCATGACCCAAACGAATACTTATAAAATCAGCATTTGTCATAGTTTTTTCATAAATTCGTGGACTGTATTCTTTTGTTATCAAAGACAATGAATCCATATCAGGGAAGTTATACGTTAAAGCTTCAAATTGCTTTTGAGAGAGCAACGACAATTCTTTTTCCTTTTGAATAAGATACTTTTCATAGTACTCACTTCGCTTAAGATTCTTTTGTTTCACTTCTTTCTTATTCGTAATATAACTTGAAACAGAGAACCCTGCCGTGAGTAAACTTACCCCCCCCATGCTTAACATCATAATAGGGTTTCCATTACTTAATACGCTCGTTGCACCACTTAAAACAACCATTGCCAATGGCGGAACAATCGTACGCAATAAATCACTTCTCCCATCAGTTTCCTCAGCTCTTGGAGGTTGAATTGCTATCTCATCTTTAGGCTCTCGTAAATGAATTCTTGGACTACGTCTAAATTCAGGGAAATTTTTTGGGTATTCTGGAATAAATATCTCGTTAATAATCTCCCAAGAATTTAGTGAAAATTCTTGGGTTATCTTACACAACTTAAATTGTTTTTCTCTCAATTCAATAAGCACACCATCAATAACAAGTTGATCCCCTACAGACAAAACTTTTTCTAATCGATCTACTTTCTTTCCATTAAAGTAAACTAATACCCCATTTGAAAACAGATTTAACTGGTAAGTTTCATTCTTTTCATTAAATGTGACCAGGGCAAAAGCCTTAGTCGGAATGGTGATTCCTGAGTCCTTTGAAGAAGAAATCACAAAATTTGTTTTCGGCTTGATAGTAGTTAAAACTTCTAATTTTTCATGAGGTAACGCGAGAATTCCGTCCTTCATATCACCTGTCCATGGATCTTGATCCAAGAACAAATGCGTGCCATCAAAAGAAATTTCATGGTTACCAATCTTAAGTGATGGCTTTGACATTGTTAGTTCGTGATGCGAAAATATATGACCAAATGAAAAAATATCATAGAGTACAGACGCTTTATTTACAATTTGATCATCAATTGGTACACCTTCACTAGATAATCTATTGTTTAGATTTCTGATCATCCGTCTTACCCTCCAATAACTTCATGTACTTTTCCATCTCTTCCTTATATTTCGAAAGTAATTCTTGTTTCTTCGCACCATTCATCTTGTTATCTGCATTTGTTACATCATAAACTTTTGTATAGGCGTGAAGAATATATTGATTATCTCCAATATTTTTAGCAATATTTAAGGCCTTTTCAAAGTCTCCTTTTCCTATATAGATCCAATAAAGTAATGTGTTATCATTTGATTTTTGGGAGATAGTCCCTAATACAGATTCTTTCTGCTCATTAGACAAGCTATCTAGTTGAATCGAGCTCACTGCTAACACATATAGTGCGCTTTTAGGAAGATTCTCTGGTTTGTCTTCCTTTAAAGAATCTAGAACATCTGAATAATTATTTGAAATAAACTTTGATTCTGCACTTATGATTCGTTTTTGCTGAGGTACAATATTTAATGAATATATCCCTACCCCTATTGAAAGACCTAATGTTGCAAGACCAAGAATAATTGTTCCCCACTTGAAAACAGTGTAATTTCTACTTTTCACCAGTATGCTTGTAGCATTTCTTTTTTCCTTTTGAATCGCAACTGTTTCCATTAGTAACTTGTCTATCTCTTCAAACGAAGAAGATTCTTGAATTTTTTCGGAAAAAGGATCTCGGACTGCACCGGCCCCATCAATTAGATTCTCAAAATCCAGTTTTGGATTTAAAATATAAAGAAGTAATGCCTTGTATTGTTTTAGATATACTTCTTCTGTTGAAAGATAAGGAATAACGGTATTCATTACGCCACGATGACCAATAAACAACTCTTCCCCAAAAATAAAGATATTTTTAGGATGGATAAATGGCGTTACTGGTTGGTTAAGATATTCTTTTAAGAAATTTACTTTTTGTGCTAAAAGAAGGCGATCAAATTCATCTAATTTTTTAACATATTGTTCAAGCGAAAAAGATAATTCATCTTTTTCATAAGTGATAATGACCTGTTCTTCATTCGCCACTTCTATCTTTCCAGTCAAAAAGTGTGGTGCTTTATTTAAAAATAACTGGAATTGCTTTACACCTGACAAAGAATATTGATTAGCTGTTAAGTGCACTTTAATAAAAGTAGATGTAGTTTCCTCTTTAATAACTATCAAACTATTTTTCATTTCCCCCATACTCTAGTGTTCCTCCAAACTCCCTATAATTTCTTTTACTGCTAATTGATCACCATCCGCCAATGGATATTTCGCCAATATAACATTTTCATCTAAATGAATTGGCTTATTTTTTACTTCCAATGAAAAATGAGTGGGCAATTCTATATTTACTAAAGATAATGAATCAACCAATAGTTCTTTCAATCTATTAGAAGAAACCTGATTAGGTATTGTTAAATCAAGTATTTGCTCATTAACATGAAGTTCGATATTAATCATTGTTCTTTCTGCCATTGTTTACTCCTTTTTCCGTATAAATAGGTTTGAAAATCTTTTACCTAATAACCAACCTAAAAATAATATTCCAGTTACACCCATGCCTAACAGTATCCAGAAGGTCCATCTAGGAATTTCATAATTGGTATGTTCCACAGTTGCTTCATTTTCATTAGAAGCTGTGTAGTCTTTAGAAAACAGCTGCTTGGTAATTGTATCCTGTGGTTTCTTTTCTACACTCTCATCGGTAAGAAATACTTTTTCTTTTATACTTGAAGTACTCTTTCTATTTTCTTTCTCAAGTTCCTTATTTTTTGTGTTTTTGTCTTTTATAAACAAATCTTCTATCCCTGTAACAGAATTATTATTTTTATGATTTTCTTTTTCATAAATCACGTTGTTATGAATCGTTAGTTTTCCATCTTCAGCATAGGCTAGACTGCTAAAACTAGTAAAAAGATTTGTCACACAAAAAGAAATTAGAAGAGAAAAAACGAGAAATTTTGGTTTTATCATTTTTTCCAAATTCGTACATCCTTTCTCCTAACAACATAAGCTATTGCTCTTGTTCAGCTTTCTCTGACTTTTTCACACCTGGAAAAGCAATGAAATTCGTACCAATTCCTACAACAATAATAATTACCAATAACAAGTAACTTTCCCATCCAACATGAATACCATTGCTTAGTGCTGTATAACCATTTTCTATGTTTTGAAGCGGTGAAAAACGATAAAGTAAATCGACAATACTACCCGGACGAGTATGCATTCCTAATAATGGTGTTAACATGAGATATAATCCTAAAAGTGAAACACAAACATAGAGTGTTATATTTTTAAACTGACGAGAAAAACCTGTTATTAATAAAGTTCCACCTAAAATATTTAGGAACGTGTAACTAAACCAAGAGATATTAAACACTCTCAAAATACTAAAAGTAGTTATTCCAGCAAAGAATAGTGAGATAATTAGACTGACACCTGTTACCTTCATAACATTAGGAACATTTAGCCATGCCCTTGTAGGTGTAATAAAAACCATATCTTTCGTAATTTCTCTACGTTGAATAGTACGACATAAGGAAATGCCGGTAATGACTGAAAGAACAGCTCCAACAAGCGTCATATAGTAAGGAATAATAGACGTTTGGCGAGTAGCTTCAAAACTTCCTTTTGTAGCAATTGGGGCTGATAGAAAATTGAATACTTTATAATTATCTGCTCCACCTTGTTTGGTATTAGAAAGCACTTTGCTAAACTCTTCTGAGTATTTTTCATTTTTACTTGTATTCTTTTGAATTTTAGTGACTGAAGTATTTAAATTATTCAAAACAGTATCTGCATTTTTTTGAACATTATCTGTATTTTCTTTTAACTCCTGAATTTTTGGAGAAATGTCATGAGCTTTCGCTGCAGATTTTTCTATACTTTCAGCCGAGCTCTTTGAACTCTGAACTAAACCTTCCATTTCTTTTACTAAGCTATCTGTTTCTGAAGAAATTGGTATTGTATCGTTCTCTGCAGGATGTTGATTTTCTGCAGGATGTTGATTTTCTGCAGGATGTTGATTTTCTGCACTTTTTAAAGATTCTTCTTGGATTTTTTCATTTTCTTTCCATGATTGATACGTTTCATTAATCTGTTGATTGGCTTGTACAAACCAATTATTTAACTTTTCTGCTTCATTCAGAAACTTCTGAGGTTCAGTCATTAGATTTAAAGTTCCATATAATGTATTTTTTGTTCCATCATGATTTTTATCCGTTGTTGATCCAATTGTTTCCTGTAAATTTTTTATTTGGCCTTCAATATCTGTATAGAGTTGATTTCCTTTATTCTTAAATTCTTCATAAATTTTCTCTGTAATAGCATCTATCTTTTGTTCACCTGTGATATTGTTATACATTCGATAAACAGAGTTTGAGTTTGCCAACTCTTCGAGAGTCTTCTCTTGATTTTCAGTTTTGTTAATCATATCTGTATAGCTATCAATAGATATGGAATCTTCTGGATTTCCAAATAAGGTAACAATTTGCTGTGCAGTGCTATCAAGCATTTGAAATTGTTTCAATAACTCAGGTAAGTCAGATATTAAATTCTTATTTACATCTATATATTCTGCATAGCTGGCATTCACTTGAGTTTGCTCATTAACAATCCATGAATAATCAACAGAGACAAAAGAGTTCTTCTTCATTTTTTCATCCAAGGTCCAATCAAAATCCGCCTTAAACGTTAAGCTAAAACTTGAAGGTAACGGCGGAAGATCCTTTTCTGTTTCTGGTTTCGGCTCTGGATCCGTTGGCGGTTTCGGCTTTTCTGGTTCCGTTGGCGGATCTACCGGCGGTTTTGGTTTTTCTGGATCCGTTGGCGGATCTACCGGCGGTTTTGGTTTCTCTGGATCCGTTGGCGGATCTACCGGCGGTTTTGGTTTCTCTGGATCCGTTGGCGGATCTACCGGCGGTTTTGGTTTTTCTGGTTCTGTGGGGTTCTTTTTCAATGAAATACTGAATTCATGATTAGAAACTTCACTCCACTCAGAAATGTACCCATATGATTTGAGTTTTTGATCCAATTCTGTTTTTAACACCGGTAAAAGATCCGTCAAATTTCTTATTCCTAAACTTCCTTGTTCTGTATGGTCTGTCTTCAAAGAGATTCTATTATCTTTTGTTGGATCAATAGATATAGTGACCTCCCTACCATTTATAGGAATTATAGAGTTATGTTCAGAATTACCTTCTAGATAGGAAAAGTTTCCTTCCTTTCCTATTTCTTTTTCAAAATTTTTCGCATAACGCCGAACTATAGTTAGCTCATCTTGGAATTTTTTAGATTGAGAATCAGTTATAATATTCTCAGCAATTAACTTTTGTAAAAGATTTTCTAAAGTGTCTGCTGGAATTTGTGGTAGACTTTCTTCTATCATTTGACGATAACGATTATCTAAATTAACTTTATTTTCTTTTGAATCAGCCATTAGTTTCACAATCGCCTGTTTAATATCCTCCTCAGAAGCTGTATCCGGATTTTTTTCTGCACTTCCATAATAAGTTTGTGCAATCTGTTTTCTTAAATCAGTAAGAGTTTCAACTTGCGATTGCAATTGCTTAATTTCATCATTTAGTTCATCAATTCGAGCAGTTTGTGTTTCTTGAAATAGCTTGGCATTTAGCAAGAATTCCGTATAAACCCCAGATGAATTCACTTCACCTGCTGCCGATGTATAAAAGTTTCCTAGTTGTTTAAACATTGATTGGTTCAAACCATCATATTTTGCTTTATATCCCGATAAATCAGATTGCCGTTGGTTTTCTAATTGCGTTTTCTGTAGGTTAAATTGATCCTCAAATTGCTTTTTTTGTAGGTTAAATTGATCCTCAAATTGCTTTAAGGAATCTTTTAACTTTTCATTTGTTTTATCGATATTTTCGGTAACTGATTTTTTGGCTTCTTTTGTCGAGGTACTGCCTGCTTCTAAGCTCTTATTATTATCATCCATTAGAGTTTTTACGGATGATACAAATGCTTGTTGTTCCGAGAGAAAACCTTTATTATCTTCATCAAGAATACTCGAAACATTTGATAAATTATTAAATCCTCCCGACAACTCCTTAAATGGATCTTGAATATTTGTCATCAGATATTTCTTAGCATCAGTTTCTGCTCCAACAATTTTATTAACATTTAGTTGGGCTTCTGATAAATTTCCTACAATACTTGAGAAATACATCTGTACAACTCGTTGATTGAAATTTTTCAAAATATCATTTACTTGTGTTTGAACGGCTTGATTGGATATCTCATTTTGCCCTTTACGTACACGATAATTAATGGTCGCCTGTTCTGGTGCTATACTTTGAAGGGACAAAAGACGTTCAGAGAAATCTTGAGGAATAATAATTTCTGCATCAAATTGACCATTATCAATTCCTGCATTAGCAATATTCCTACTGACCGTCTGCCAACTATTTTTTGAATCTTGATTAATCAGAGTAACAAAGTCTGCACCTAGTTCATACTTCCTCCCCTCAAAAACAGCCCCTTTATCTTCATTCACTAAAACATATTGAACCTTGGATACTTTTTGATTTGTAGACCGGTACACATTATCATCTTTAAAACCAAAATAAGTGAATGTCAAAATAAGAAATAATCCACCAAGTATAATGACGAGTAATGGAAAATAACTCTTATATTTTTTTATCAAAATACATTTCTTCCTTTCAGATAAATTAAAAAAGGTGTCAGCACAATGAGTTGCACTGACCCCTTTTAAAAAAATTAACTTAAGCCAAACGAACTTGCATCCTGACGATCACGATCTGCGACAGTATCTGCATATTTGGTCAACTGCATATGAATACTTTGTAATAAATTTTCCATTTGTTTCACATTACCTTCAAGCTGTTTGTATTGGTCCAAGTAAGCTCGAAAGGCTTCCCCCTGCCATTCTTGGGCAATCACTGAATTCATAGAATTCACCTTACGAATAGCGTCTTCAATTTGTGAAGAAGCAGATTGATAAATTTTCGCCTGAGATTTTAGTTGTTCGGGTGTGACTGTAATAGCTCCTGCCATAAAATCATCTCCTTGTTTTTTACTATCCTTACGTACGGATAATTTAATCCTAAACTAATTTTGGTTCTGATGCAATAAATTTACAAAACTTAGAAAATTAATTTTTCAAATCCATCATTGGCAAAATATTAAACAAGAACGATTAGAATGTCATGTTTATGGAGAACCCATTTCCATTTTTTTTCGTTCTTTTACTATGTTCAAAATGCGACAATTGATTCTAAAAAAGAAACAACAGGAATTAAGCGAATATAAAACAAGTAGAATGATTCAAGATCATTTATACCTTTTGTATCAAGCCATACAAAAAAAACCCAAGTAAAATAAAAAAGAGCTGCTCCCAGCCCTTGTATACTTGAAAAATCTATATCATTGCAGTATAAATTTTTCCGTAATCTATTATAAATTAATGTTCATGAATTCAACAACAATATTTTTGGTTCTGGTGCAAATACTTAGGAAAGATATAAAGAGGCGAAAAGTTTCCTAGTGGAATCTAGTCTTAAGCAGCAATTCCAAATAGTTGCTGGATGAACTTCACTTGATTTTGGACAGACTTGTCCAGTAAAACAAGTTGCCCTTTTTTTACCATATGCATAGCTTCTATTCCAGAAATAATGGATGTAGCTGTGCGAAAGGATTTCAATCCTAACATCGAACGAACTCGCTTTTTAATAAACCGATGATCTTGTTCCACTATGTTATTGAGATATTTCACTTGCCTTAGTTGGATGCCTAATGGCATCTTTTTTTCTTTTCTCAATTCTTCAACCGCTATAGGATAAGCTGGATTCTTATCGACTGTCACGACACGAGGCTCAGAAATATGAAAAGACTGCAAAGCTTTCTTGAAGAATCGCTTTGCAGCCTTATGGTTTCTTGCTTTGCTTAGGTAAAAATCGATGGTATTTCCTTTCGAATCGACAGCACAATACAGGTACATCCATTGACTTTTGACTTTGATATATGTTTCATCGACTCTCCAAGAGTCATTGGTTTGCTTGAGATGACGACGGATTCTTTTGTCTAATTCAGGACCATACTGATGAATCCAACGCATAATCGTTGTATGAACAACGGATAAGCCCCGTTCCTCCACCATTTCCACCAAATCACGAAAGCTCAAGTTGTACCGTAGGTACCATCTTACTGTTTGCAAAATAATATCATGATGATAATGCTTCCACTTGAATAAATTTCGCTTTTCCATACTGATCACGCACCTCTTTTAGAGTAATAGTATCAGTATCTCCAAGATTTATAGATTACTTGCAATTATCTTGAAGTTTTCGCACCAGAGCCCTTTATTCCAAGGCTACAGCTTCCATTTGAATATATTTTCCTTTTCCATACCAATTACACACCCTCTTTAGATTAGTAGTATCAGTATGTCCAAGATTTATAGATTACTTGCAATTTTCCTAGCGTTTTTGCACCAGAAGCAAAAATAACAGTGTTTTATTAGACACTTTATACGAAATATCGAAAGATGGTAACTTATCAAATAAGAGGTTGTAAAACATTTCTGATTAAACTTTATTCCAAATCAATAGTTATATTTTTCGAAAATTCATCTAATTTGTATTATAATATAATTATTAATAATTTATTATGAAATGAAAACTGTCAAATGTTCGGTGGTGTGAGATGAAATATACAAATAATGAACCAATAATGATACGAAAAGACATTGTATATTGCGAGAATGAATTGTTAAAACATGTAAAAGAGGTTTTGGAGAAAGAAGATGTTAAAACTGCGGAAGTGTATGATGCAAAGAAAGGTGATCTGCATTATACAAGTGAGACATTGCGTAAAAAATTCAATTTAGCTTTTCCTCAAATTGTTGTTAAATCAGGTCTATATGATTTAAATAACCATTTAAAGTACATTTCTAAAGAAATAATATATGAACAACTAAATCAAGAGTTTGAGCGCATAGGCTCTACAAGAAAGGGCATTTATAACAGTAAAAGAAATAAAAAACGATACCCTTATAGCGATACTTTAAAGATAAGATTAAATCAAAGTTGGCCAGAAATTTTATTATGTTGCAACCAGCTAATTGAAGTTAAAAAGTATGATGAAATTTCAAAAGAAGTACTGAGAAATGAATATAAAATGATTAGTAAAAAATTAGGTCGTGCTGCTACTATTCCTGAGCTAACTGATCAGACTGCATTTTCATTTGATATATATCGTCAATACTTTTCTACAATGAAAAAATTAAGGGAAGAGTGCGGATTTCGCCATGAATATAAAGGTGGAAAGAAGCCTATTGAATTAAGTACGTGTGAAAAAGAGTTAGTTCGGGTATACCAAAAATACAATAGAAGATTAACTTACAACGAATTAAAAGAAGAGAGTCAAATTAGTATTTCAACCCTGTTTAGACGATTCGAAACTACAAAAATCAATGATATTTGGAATCAAATTGAAAGAAATATGTTTGACATTACTAATATATAAAAAAAAAAGACTTATTGTTGTGGCTATAAAATAAAGTCATACGTTACATTGTTTTATTCCTTTTCGATTAAAGAATTATAAGTAAGCTTTAATCAAACTTTATTCTAAACTAACAACAAGTAAAGAACCCTCTTCGTCAGCTTGAAGAGGGTTCAGGGTTATAGCTACATATTTAGTTTTTTGTGTGAATTTGTGTGAAACCGTTGGAAAATATCTATTCTATTTTGGTAATGTAAATTTCACTTTGTGTCCTTTTGAAATGTCTTTTGCATCTTTATTCATCATAGGACCTAATTCAATCTCAAAGTTTTTGTTTTTCCAAATCTTTTCATATTGCTCTCCATCTAAAATGAAAACCTGTAATAACTCTCCAGATGTTCCAGCTTTAATCGAATCACTATATTTGTAATTTAGTAACATACCTTCGTTAAGCGTATATTGTGCACCATCATTAACACTTAATTTAGAACTTATTGGAGACGGCGAAATATCTTTGGTCTCTTTGTTATCGAGTTTAAATTTAACTGTCAATAAAACAATTCCATTTTTGAAACTTTCAAATCGAGGGGCCTCAACGGAATTTGGTGTGAATTTGGTAAATTGATATCCATCTAATGTAACTTTTGTAGCACCTAATTGTTCACTTTTATTAATGTTTGATTTCTCATTTAGCATTGACTTCTCGCCCATGTTTTCAGCTGTTGCTTTATCTTGATAAAAAGTTTTATCTGTTGTAACTTTTTGATCACCTTGTTTATTTAAACTTAATGCCAAATTTCCAGCACTTCCAATTGGGGTGTCATATTTTCCTTTATTCGCTTGTGCTTCAGGAACTTTGACTGAAACTGTTGATAGCTCTAAAATTTTTGTTAAATCATCTTTACCAAATGGATATGCAATATAACCAGAAATGCTTTCACCAGCTTTTACTAAATAATTATTGCCTGGAGATAGCTTTGTAGGTAATTGTTCTTCCTTTGGAATTAAATCCTTATAGTTACTGTAATCTCTCTGAGCACCTGTAAATGTTATATTTAAATTTGGCATATAATAAACATCTTTATTTGAATCATTCTTTACAGTATAGTGTGCAAGAATAACCCCACCATTTGTTTGGTCGTTAAAAGGGATATTAAAATCGGTATGAAAATCATTTAATTCAACTAATGTGTAGTTGTCAAGTGATACTGAAACATCTTGTAACTTATGTACTTGAGGTTCTTTGTTTTCATAAAGGACTTTCGTTTTCCCTTGTGTTTCTTTTTCCATATATGAGATAAGCTTTGAATAATCGTTTGATTTAGCTTTCGTATCTTTAGATTCTTTTTCTTTTGATGTATCCGTTTTTTCTTCTTTATTTTCTTTTGATGTATCCGTTTTTTCTTCTTTATTTTCTTTTTGTGAATCTTTTTTCTCTTCCTTATTTTCTTTTGTCACATTCTCTTTTTGTTCGGTAGTTGCTTTATCACTTTGACCACAACCAGTTATCATAAGAGCTGTAACCATCGCAACAGAAAATAAAGACATTAATTTTTTTGACATTCCTCTGCCCCCTGTTTTTCCTCTATTATACTTTTAATCTACACAATCAGATGATTGGATATATTCCCCTCCCTATAAGCCCTATGTTTTATTATAGAGAAAGAATTTCCAGTTCGCTACCTTTTTCTAGTGTTTTACAGGGTTCTGGTGCAAAAATCATTTGATAGAGACATAGAAACCTACATAGACTGTTCAATGGCGGATTATGATGCAATTCCAAACAATTTATGTATGAACCTAACTTCATTTTGGGCAGACTTCACCTGTGAGTGAAGTTGTCCTTTTTTCATCATATGCATGGCTTCAACACCACTCAATATAGAGGTTGCTGTTTTAAATGACTTGAATCCCAACATAGAACGCACGCGTTTCTTAATAAAACGATGATCCTGTTCCACTATATTATTGAGATATCTAACTTGCCTTAGTTGTATACCTTCAGGCATATGTTTCTCTTCTTTCAACTCTTGAATCGCTACAGGATAGGCAGGATTCTTATCTACTGTTATCACGCGAGGTTTAGAAACGTACGAAAAAGCCAAGGCTTTCTTGAAAAAGCGCTTGGCTGCTTGTTTATCTCTTGATTGACTTAGATAAAAATCAATTGTATACCCTTCTGAATCGACTGCACGATATAAATACATCCATTGCCCTTTTACTTTGATATATGTTTCATCGACTCTCCAAGAGTCATTTGTTGACTTAAGATGATGTCGTACTTTCTCTTCTAATTGAGGTCCATATTGATGAACCCAGCGCATAATCGTTGTGTGAGCAATTGATAATCCTCTTTCCTCCATCATTTCCACCAGGTTACGAAAGCTCAAATTGTACCGTAGGTACCACCTTACTGTTAATAAGATTAGTTCAGGCTGATAATGCTTCCATTTGAACACATTCTCCTTTTCCATACTGATCACACACCTTTTGTAGAGTAGTAATATCAGTATGTCCAAGTTTAAGAGATTTTTTGCACCATCCATACACCACGCCAATTTATGCTTCCTCTTACGGCAAACTTATGAGTCGAAAAACAAAAACTATTATATTGGTACTTTTTTAAAAATTCTAATTTATATTATAATAAGATCATAAGTTATTTGTTATGCGATGAATCTTATCTTAAAATTGGTGGTGTAACATGTGAAGCATACAATTGAACTACCCCCACTTTCACTTCGTTTAGAAGTGGGGGATTCCTAAGTAAAGAGTTCTATCGAACTCTAATTTATTAGGCTATCTCCGCAGTCCTTGCGGTTAGAAGCCTTATCGCTTCATTCTTTAGATTGATACTTGCGTTAATATCTCTATCATGATGTGTACTACAAGAAGGGCAATCCCATTTACGTAGGTTTAGATTTTTAACGTCTTTGTTTTGATATCCACAACAAGAACATAATTGGCTTGAAGCAAATGTTTTCGATACGACAATGACTTGTTTACCGTACCATGTTGCTTTATATTCCAACATGGTTCGAAACTGTGACCATGATACCTCACTAATCGCTTTTGCTAACTTATGATTCTTTAACATATTCGATACTTGCAAATCTTCTATACCGATAACATCGTGGTTTTTGATGATTTCAGTTGAGATTTTGTCCAAGTAATCTTTTCTAGCGTTTGTCATGTATTCATGAATTCTAGCAACCTTTATTCGTTGTTTATTCCAGCGAGAAGATCCTTTCGTTCTTCTAGAAAGAACACGCTGTGCTTTGGCTAACTTCTCTTCTAATGATCGAAAAAACTTCGGGTTTTTATAGGTTTTTCCATCTGACAAAATGGCAAAATCTTTTAGTCCTACATCAATTCCAATGTAAGAATGTGTTTTCGGAAGTTCTTGCACTTCTGTTTCTACTAACAATGACGCAAAGTATCTGCCAGAAGGGTTCCGTCTAACCGTAGCATTTAAAATACGTCCATTTACTTCACGACTTTTGGCAAATCGAACAAGACCTAGTTTCGGCAATTTAATTTTGTTTCCTACAACGGCAATGTTTTCATTTGTTTGTTTTGTGGTGTAAGATTGTACATTGTTCTTCTTAGATTTGAAACGCGGAGCACTGTTTTGTTTTTTGAAAAAACGTGTATAAGCATCCGCAAGGTTGCGAACAGACGACTGAATAGCAATGCTATCTACTTCTTTTAACCAAACAAACTCTTTCTTCATGGCAGGAAGTTTGGCAGAGCATGTACCATATGTCAAACCGTTTCCTGTTTCTTTGTATGCGTTATCCCATAGAGATAGGAAATGATTGAATACAAAACGAGAACAACCAATCGTTTTATTGATTAGCGTTGCTTGTGCTTTATTTGGATATATACGAAATTTATATGCTTTATTGATAATCATTCGTTTCACCTCCAGTTCGACATGTGTCTATTATACAACAAACATACATTCGATAGGTAGTGAAGTGATAATGACAAATTACCCAGTAACACTTTACATATGTCGAACAATTAAGATGGCTTCATGCCACCCCTTGTCCGAAGCCAATTCATCTCCCACCTACTCACTGGGCTGCGACCCTTCACGTTCCTTGAGGAAGGAGTCTTCTTGGCTAAAATGATAAAGGACTAATAAGACAAGAGATTATATATAGTGAGAGTGATTTATTAGGGCAAGTAAGAGAAGTTTTAGAAAAAAAAGATGTTAAAACTGCGGAAATATATGATGCCAACAAAGGGGATCTGCATTATACAAGTGAAACATTGCGTAAAAAATTCAATTTGCCTTTTCCTCAAATTGTTGTAAATACAGGGCTATACGATCTTAATAATCATTTGAAGTACATCCCTAAAGAGATAATATATGAAGAACTTAATCGAGAATTTAAGCGTATAGGCTCGACAAGGAAAAATATTTATAACAGTAAAAGAAATAAGAGTCGTTTTCCTTATGGTGATACTTTGAAAATAAGATTAAATCAAAGTTGGCCAGAAATTTTATTGTGCTGTAATCAATTAAGTGAAGTAAAAAAGTATGATGAAATTTCAAAGGAATTGCTTAAAGATGAATATAAAATGATTAGCAAAAAATTGGGTCGTGCTGCTACTATTCCTGAGCTAACCGATTGGACTGTATTTTCATTTGATATATATCGTCAATATTTTTCTACAATGAAAAATTTAAAAGAAGAGTGTGGATTTCGCCATGATTATAAAGGTGGAAAGAAACCTATTGAATTAAGTATGTGTAAAGAGGAACTATTTCGACTATACAATAGAAGATTAACTTACAACGAATTAAAAGAGGAAAGTCAAATTAGTATTTCAACTTTGTTTAGACGATTCGAAACTACAAAAATTAATGTTATTTGGAAGCAAATCGAAGAATTTTGTGAGAAATAGTATTCTGTTTAAGAATCCTTTTTACAAGGGTGTATACAAATAATAAATTTGTTAAAAAAATAATAAAGTCCTTTAAAAAATAAAATAGTTATTTAAAAAGATGGTGTGAATTGGAATTTCAAACCATCTTTTATTTGCTATACTGAGTATCTTTATTTTAGTGCTCTTTTAAATTTGCGACCAAAAGTAATTAACATACCTGCAAGGATTGCTAATATGCCTACTGCTGTACCGTTATTTGAACTTGCACCTGTTTTTGGAAGCTCTTTAATGGTATCTTTTTTGTTATCCAAAGTACTACTAGTGTTGTTATTGCTAATATCAGAACCATTTCCAGTATTAGTATTGTTATTGTTATTGTTGCTGTTGTTGTTGTCAGAGACGTTTCCAGTATTAGTGTTGTTATTACTATTATCAGAACCGTTTTCTGTGCCTATATCTTTCACAATTACTTTTTGTGTTGCCGTTACTTCATTTCCGCTTGAATCACGAACTAGAAACTTCACTTCGAAATTACCCGCTTTAGATGTATCAACCTCGCCCATATGAATTACTTTAGAAGTAATATCGCCATCTTCCTTATCGATAGCTTTAACGCCAGAAAGTGGGTTATATTTATCCCCCGCATTAATAGTTACTTCAGTAGGTACCGTTAAAACTGGGACTTCATCTTTAGGCTCTACTGTTTGTTTAACAGTTACAGTTTGCTTAGCGGTAACTGTATGTCCTTTGGAATCTATAACTTTATAAGTTAATTCATAAGTACCAGGTTTAGAAGTATCTACGTTGCCATCAACTATTACTTTATTAGTAATATCGCCGTCTTCATTATCAATAGCTTTAACGCCAGAAAGTGGATTGAATTTATCTCCTACATTAATCGTTGCTCCAGTAGGTACAGTTAATTTTGGTTCCATATCGGGAGTTTCTTCATTTTCTTTTACAATTACGGTTTGTGTAGCTGTTGCATTAACCCCTTTAGAATCGACAACCCAATATTCTACAATATATTTACCAGGTTTAGAGATATCTACATTACCTTCGTATTTAATTTTATTCGTTAAGTTGCCATCTTCCTTATCAGTTGCAGACACACCGGCCATTGGATCAAACTCTTCACCAACACGAAGTGTAGTAGTAAATGGCACAGTTAATACAGGCGCTTCATTTTTTGTTTCTACTTTCTGTTTCACAGTTACAGTTTGTTTAGCAGTAACTGTATGTCCTTTGGAGTCTGTAACTTTATAAGTTAACTCGTAAGTACCAGGTTTAGAAGCATCTACGCTGCCATCAACCATTACTTTATCAGTAATATCGCCGTCTTCATTATCAATAGCTTTAACGCCAGAAAGCGGATTAAATTTATCCCCTACATTGATAGTGGCTTGAGTAGGTGCCGTTAAAACTGGGACTTCATCTTTAGGCTCTACTGTTTGTTTGACAGTTACAGTTTGTTTAGCAGTAACTTTATGCCCTTTAGAGTCTGAAACTGTATAAGTTAACTCGTAAGTACCAGGTTTAGAAGCATCTACGCTGCCATCAACTATAACTTTATCAGTAATGTCGCCATCTTCTTTATCAATAGCTTTAACGCCAGAAAGCGGATTAAATTTATCCCCTACATTGATAGTGGCTTGAGTAGGTGCCGTTAAAACTGGGACTTCATCTTTAGGCTCTACTGTTTGTTTGACAGTTACAGTTTGTTTAGCAGTAACTTTATGCCCTTTAGAGTCTAAAACTGTGTAAGTTAACTCATAAGTACCCGGTTTAGAAGTATCTACGTTACCATCAACTGTTACTTTAGAAGTAATGTCGCCATCTTCATTATCAATAGCTTTAACTCCTGCCATTTGGTCAAAGTTATCTCCTACATTAATCGTTGCTCCAGTAGGTACAGTTAATTTCGGTTCCATATCGGGAGTTTCTTCATTTTCTTTCACAATTACGGATCGTGTAGCTGTCGCATTAACTCCTTTAGAATCAACAACCCAATATTCTACAATGTATTTACCAGGTTTAGAAGTATCTACATTACCTTTATATTTAACTTTATTAGTTAAATTGCCATCTTCCTTATCAGTTGCAGACACACCGGCCATTGGATCAAACTCTTCACCAACATGAAGTGTAGTAGTAAATGGTACAGTTAATACAGGTGCTTCATTTTTTGTTCCTTCCGTCTCTTTAACCTTAACTGGTTGTTTCCTAACTATTGTAAGACCCTTAGAATTAGTAACCGTGTAAGTTACCTCATAAGTACCAGGTTTAGAAGTATCTACATTACCATCAACTTTTATTTTAGAAGTAATGTCACCGTCTTTTTCATCAATAGCCGATACTCCTGCCATTGGGTCAAAGTTATCTCCTACATTAATCGATACTCTATAAGGCAATCTTAATGTAGGTTTCTCCCCCCTTTTAACCAATACAGATACCTGTTTAATTACTGAAAAACCTCTAGAATTAGCAACCGTGTAATCTAAATTATACGTGCCTGGCTCAAAAGGATTTACTTCACCAGCTATGTTTATTTTATCAGTAATATCTCCATCTTTTGAATCATAAGCTGACACTTCCGCCATTGGATCAAATGGATCTCCTACATATATTGTGGTTTCATAATTTACATCTATGCTTGGAAATAAGCTTTCTGGACGTTCTTCTTTCTTGTCTTTTGCTTTTTCCTGTACTGGTTCACTTGCTTTTAATGTACTTGTCGTTTGAGCACTTGCGTTACTTGCCCCTGCAATCATAGATGTAGCTAATGTTGCTGTTGCTACAAATCCTACTAGTTTTTTTGATTTGGCTGTTTTATTCCCCATCTTTAAGTCCCTTCCGTCGTTTGAACTATTAGTATTTTTCAAATATTCATTAACATTTTAACATAATATAACCAATATATGCATAATTTGATTGGTGCATATGTAAACAGTTAATTTGATAGGTGGTTATTGTATCCTTAGAGGAAAAATTAAACAATTTTATTGTCACTCAACAAAGGGTTCTATTTTGTTTGCAAAGGAATACTTTTACAGATGAGCATATAGCTATAAAAAAATACGCCTTCATAAGTACCATTTTAAAATTTTACAGATATCCCTATATCACAGACCTATTTATAGATTTTTTCAAAAGGATTAGACGGAATTTTCGCTTAAATATTTATATAATGTTTAAGCGGATTTTTGGGTAGGTTTATCTAACATTGTATAGAAATATGAACAAGTACAATTTAAACGTACCAAAAGGGAATGACGGAGATGATAAAAAAGTTTAGCGTAGGAGCATATTCTACAGCAATCGTATTAAGTGTTAGTATAGGTTTTTCAGGGATTGTATCAGCGGATAGTTTATCTGCATCTGAACAAGTTACAAATGAAGATTTTGAAGATGGGCTAAATAATTGGGCGTTGTCTAATCCTAATTCTTCTAATGAGAACATTGGTACTTCTGAAATGGGGAATCATTATTTGAAATTAATACATGAAGACAATGCTTATCAGCTTGTTACTATAAAGCCAAACACAAAATATACATTATCATTTGATGTAGCAGGTATTATAGGACCTCCAGCAGAAGTAACAGTAGGCAATTTGGATTCAAATCAAAAAATAGTTCCATTAATAAAAAATCAGTATACAGGTTTCAAGCCAGCCCATCATGAATTTAATTTTGAAACTAGTGAAGGCGTATCAAACTTTGCAGTGAATTTTGCTTTCACAGGAGATGGTAGAGCTAAGTTTGATAATGTACAATTAAAGGAAAAATCTTATATTTTAAACGTTGATTTTGATCGAAATACCAGTTTAGATCCTCTTAAACAATGGGGTTATATAAATTCCAGTATCGAAGAGCATGTAGGCATAAATAATTCTAAAGGAATTCATTTAACAGGATCAAATAGTGGGTTTGAAGGATATGCAACTTTTAAGCCTAATACTACATATATATTATCAGCAAATGGAAAAATAGTGTCCTCGGGACGAAAGGTTATTGTAGGGACAGAAATAGGTGGAAAAACACTGGAGTTCACTTCCTCACAATATGAACAAAAATCTTTTGAATTTACTACTGGAGATACACAGGTTTCAGGAAAAGTCTACATTTATATTCCTTCCGGTGAAAGCTGTGATGCTTATTTTGACGATATTGTATTAGTAGAGAAGTAATATTGATGCTTTAAAATACAACTGTTGATTAAAAAAAGAGGAATGTTTCATAAAAAAGTACTCCTAGATTTATCTAGGAGTACTTTTTTTAGCCTGTTTAGAAAGAATAACGTTTTTTTGTATTAAAATCACTTAAGTTGATGGGCATGGGGTTAACACTTGGTTGTATTTTATTCTTTTTAACAGGTTATTTAGAATAATAGAAAGATAAATAAGCTCATCTTTTATAAAAAAAGAGATGGGCTTTTTTGTTTGTTACCAATAAGTGGAGTTACTCGACGTTTACGGATAAAAAACACTCGTTCTGATTAAGGACGAGTGTTTTTCTTTTTAGGTTATCTAACAGGTATAAACTTCCATGAGCTAGGTTTTTGTTTTTTTTCACCTAGTACGATCCAATTTTTCTCTGCATTTATATTTTCATAATTTAATGGATAGTCATCTGTAAAAATATTATATTCTGTAGGATTATTCAGGTTAATTTTAATTTTAAAGTCAGCTAAACTATCAGATTTTTGAGCAAGGTGAATCCAACTAGAATAATTAGACCAATTTAAATATTGAAATTGTTCGTAATTTGAGTGCTTCATGCGAAGATATATACTCTCCCCGTGGTGTAGCTTTGCATCATTTTCTTTGTAGAATTCAAATTCTATAGGTGTACCAGATAAAGCATCGTTTTCTTTATTTGCAAGTGAGACATAATCGTAACGGTTTGCTACATACCATTCAAATGTTAGACCTTGATAAGGAGATTCACTTGGTACGATATAATAGTTTTTCCCTGCTTCTATGACGTTTCCTTCTATATCATAGATTAATGCAGTCTCTATACTTGGAGCTTTCACATTTTCAGTAAAAGTTTTAAACCAAAGATTTAAGAAACCTGCTGTATTGCGCTGAGCTTCTCCTAAGCTTCGCTGCACAGCTGGGGTAACCATTTCTTGCCACAATTGCGCCTTACCACTATTATAATACTTAAATGTATTATCATTAGTAATATTTTGGATTTCAGGTTTAGCTACTCGGGCTGCATAATCAATCCATTCTTCAGGTGTGGATAGAGAATCGTTATAATTCCCTCCAGTATTGACTGCAAATTGATTTTGAATGGTTGTAACATAATTTTCAAAGTAGCTATGATATTTTATAGCTCTCGTATCAATTGCGGTAAAATTTGCTGCATGCATAGGTTGAGTAGCATCTGTAAAGTAGTGCGTGGCTACTCCTAAGTAATAGAAAGCTTTTTCATAGTCTTTATTTCGTAAATGTTCTCCAGATTCATAAAAGTATTTCTTACCTTGTGTAAGAGCCGTTGGATTTGTTTCTCCTCTATAATTTTCTTTAGTATCAGGATCATAAAAATGAGATTTCCATCCGCCTTTAAAAACGCCGCCTATTCCTGTTCCACCATCGTTAAACTCTGCATTATAATCTGCATCATATAATCCTTTAGAAAATAGATCTTTATATTGAGGATAATTTAAAAAGTCCACAGCCTGCTTATTTGCTTCAATATTAGATTCTGTTTTCATAATTTCAATAGCCTGTTTTGCAATCCATAAATGTGTACTTTTATCAGAATGATACGGAGCTTCTGCAGACCATCCTGCAGTAATAGGATCATTCTCAGTTAAATCAATTTGATCGAGATGAGCATAGCTACTTTGAGGAGATACTCCTAAAATAGTTAAAGTCACTCCAGCTATACATAGTGTTGATGCGAATTTTTTCATTTTTTTATTCCTTTCTAAATATAAAGATTCTTATGCAAATATTCATCATAATAACGTAATATCAACAGGTAAATATCTCTAATAAAAGAGCGGTTAGCAAAGGCTAACTGCTTAATTTTTCTCTTAAAGGGATACCGCCACATCGATCAACTTAAAAGTTTTAAGTAGACCCTAAACAATAATTTTCTTTCTCTACCTCTAGTTATATATAAAAGCGCGTCTTATTTAAACATATATTTTTATGCAATTTTACATATCCAAATATAGGGAATCAAACAACCTTCCATTTATTATATTAATGAAAGACCGTTGTCTTTAGACAATTGAAATTATGATGTTTTAAGTTAACAATCTATATCCATCAACTTAAGAATTCAGAATTACCCCAAAATGAAAAAATGAGCTTTTTGTTATAAGTTGGCACAAAATTTTGTTCTTTGGTACTATGAAATTTTAGCTAGATGGCTATGTGACGGTCCCCCTACTTAAATTGACTCTCCAATTTGATGAGTATGATATATTAGAAAAAGCGCCCTGTTTACAGGGCGCTTCACTTCTACCTAATGACTAATATTAGCAGTTGGGTATAATGTTGTTCCTCCAATTGAAACCTTTATTTCATTTGTTAATGGAACATTTTGTTCATTAATGATTGTTCTCCACCATTCCCATGCAAGACCTGTACATTCTCTCGCTACGACTTTTACATTTTTTGAATTCGGTGGAAGTGGTATGACTGTAGAGAAATGAGCAGTTTTGTCTCTGCCGCTTCCTTCCCAAGTTTTATGTGTTAGTACTTCTTTCCCATTTTGATCATATGAGAATTCATCCCAAGATACATCAAATTGAGCAACATATGCACCGTAATGATCAAGCGTCATTTTCGCACTTGAATATTCTGTAGTTGTAGTCTCAATATAATCTGTATTGTTATGAACAGCAGCAGTTGCATTATCTTTTAAGAAAGTGCTTGTATATGAAATTGGGTATGCTGGATTTTTAAGACTTAATTCTGCATTATCTTTAATGATATTGCGTATTTCATTAAAATCTTTTGTAACAACCTTGTTATGCTCTTTCGCATCTCCGCCTAATACTACAGCGGTAAAGGTACTGTCTTCAAAAATATCTTTGTACTGTCCACTCGTTTCGACGCTGTTATTCTTAAGTAAGGCTTTAAAGGCAGCTTGTACATCTTTGCTCTTAGATGTTGTTTCTAATTTCACATAAATTGTTCTGCCATAAGCTACATTTGACACCATAACAGGCGGAGCCGTATTACTTACCCCTTTACGAGTTAACTCATCAAAAGTAACACTATTATCAAAAAGATCTGATGGATTGTTAGGTAGTTCAGCGCTTACGGTATAAAATATCTGCTTATATGCCGCAATCATCACTTTTTTCTCTCCATTTGCAACCGCATTAAAGTCAATGTTTAGCCCGTTATCAAGATATTTAGCGTTAACATTAAGAGCACTTGCGATTTGTGATTTACTATAAACCATAGATTCTGTATACTGCATCCTTGCAGGTAACGTATGTGTTGTTGCATACTTTTCATTCCAAGTAGATACTAAATCGTCTACTGCTCCAGACACATTACCATATGTCGGATTTTGGACAGTTATTGTATTTTCTTTTTTCATGCCAGGTAAGTCTATACTAATATTCAAAGGTTTTCTCTTAGCCACTAATAAACTAGGTTGATTATCTGCAAAAGCTTTATTTGCAAGTTGTACTGCCCCTGGATAAGTACGATTAGCCACAGAATCAATAATCGAAATATCGACCGGTGAAGTTGTAAGTGATTTTTTCTCACGTTCAACTACTACAAATTTACCATTTGAATTGATACTTTCTTTCGGAACAAAACTCTCTACTTTATCACCATTTATTGCTAAAATATCTCTACTATCATACTTTAAATTTGTTATACCAGTATCAATGCCACTAGCATTTTTTGTTGCATCAGCTGAATTACCTGTTTTTGTTTCTGCGAAGGAAATAGATGAATAATTAATAGTGCATAAACTAACTAATAAACATGCTAGAAATTTTATTCCTTTGTTATTTTTCTTAATTTTCAGAAAAATCATCCCATTCTTTTTTATATTAAGATATGATAATGATTTATAAATGATTGCTAAATAATAAACTTACATAAATGCTTTTAAAAATTCTTGAACTAATGGAATTACTCCACCTAAAAATTTCAAAACTGCCATTGCGATTTCCATATTATTTCCTCCTTTTTGTTATATAAAGATGTATTGAATATTTATGCTTTCATTATAATAAGTGTTTACATTTACATCAACATATTTTTATATATAATATTGCATATGAGGGTAAGGTCACGAAATATCACATTTTCGCATTAAGACATGTATTGGAAATTGATTGTTTCCTAAAACAAAAAAATGAACTGAATTCTTATAGATAATTGCGGTGAGATAAAATTTTTGTTTTGGGGTACTTCAAAATATTAGGTTGATGGGCATGGGGTAGGACGCACATTTTAACGTTTTTATACGCTAAAGGATTCTCAAAACTCCATAACACGAGTTGAATAGAGAATTTGATTTAAAGATGAGTTTTGAGACACTATTTAACGAATTTTAAAGGTCATAAAATTGTAATTGGTACTCATAGACTTGTCATGACGATAATGATGGGGATATTTCGATAGTCAATATTTTTATCTATACTCTCTAAAACCACCAATAAAAGTATACATTCAAAGAATGATAAATAAAAAAACTAGAAAGGATTCAACCGAGTTAGATGTTAAACATAGATCCTTTCATAAACACTTTTGGCAGGGCAAGAATTGTTCAATTAGATATTTGAACATATAAAATAATCCGCTAGTATCTAAACTAGTGGAATTCAATTCATTATTTTTCCCATTCTGTAAGCTTGACATCCCATAGCAATGCATCTGTATCAATAAATTTAATACTAAGTTCATTTGCTTTAGCCAACTCTATCTTAAAAGAACTTGTGGATTTAGATTTGCTTTCTTCAGAGAATCGAATGGTTTGTACATCTTTTCCATCAATAGAAATAATTATCTTACCGGAATGTTTGCTAGCACTATCAGGGATACCGAGATATCCCGAAAGTTTTGCATACTTACCTTTTAACAAGTATTTAAATTGCTGAGAATTTGTCCCTTTACTACTATACATATTTAATTTAGGTTCAATTTTTTTATGAGCCACTTCAAAGCTAGTCGAATTGTTAACTTTCGGTACATATCCAGTACTTTCTGTCAGTTGATTTAGCGCTATATCGGTTCCGTTTTTTAGGGATTGTTGTTCTTTTTCTAATGATTTATTAATTTCGCCTACAACTACAAGTACTCCTAATGTCAAGATAAATGCTGTTACACCTGTAATAATAAAGTTTTTCAAAGTATTATTAGAGCGAAATCCTATTTTATATGCACAAAATCCTATTGTAGCACCCATTGCATTAACAATTACATCATCAATGTCAAAGCCACCAAGAAAAGTAACCATTTGTAGGACTTCTAGTATAAGAATAGAAATACAGAATGAAGTAATAAATCTAATAAAGCTACAACGATATAACATAGGAATTAATACCCCAAAAGGTATGAATGCTGTTAAATTTCCAAAATTAAAAAACCATAGATTAAAATCTTCCCTATCTACCATATTTGGCAAGCTCAAAGGAATACTACTCGGAATTAACTGGAATTCATATTCATGGTTAATATATTTTAATCCCAATCTATCGAAACCAAGAAACATAAAGTAGAGAATAAGAACGGAATATAGTCCTAATATTGCGAGGGTAATGTTACGATGTTTTCCTTTGATAATAAAACCTCCTATTACTAATAAATGTTCTTATTGATAATTTTACAAATTCGCGTATTTTAAATATAACAATAAAATCATGTTGGCGTAAGTAGTAATTCGGTTCTGTTGCAAAGTTTTTAAAAGTAAGCTAAACTTTTGCAAAACAAAGCGAGGAGAATACGTCATTCCTTTCTTTTTCTCTCGAACAGCTTGATCTTGTAGACGTTTTTTTGTTGTTTTTCTGTAAGTCGATGAACAATAACATGAGTCTGTACTTTGTCACTCATCCCTACATAAGCATCTGTTATATCATAGGTTTGTCCTGGCTGCATGGAATGCATCAACTTCTCCATATCTAACTGAATGTACTGCATACCTTTCTTTATTCTTCCGTCTTGAAAGTAACCTGGATTGGGATTTTTCTGAATTACAAGCTAATAATGGTTCGTACATCATTATAGCGTGATTCTCCGTTACATATTGATCTTCTACAAACTCTTTCTGTTGGCTATATACTCTACGTTGGGTTCTGGTGCAAATATATGAAGAAGAACGCGGATAATAGTAGATTCCTAGTGAAATCGTATTTTATGCTATAAGTCCAAACACTTGGTGGATAAACTCTTTTTGATTTTGAACAGACTGATTCTGTAAACCAATCTGTCTCTTTATTATCATATGCATGGCTTCAACACCACTCAATATAGAGATTCCAGTTTTAAATGATTTGAACCCTAACATAGAGTGCACACGTTTCTTAATAAAACGATGATCTTGTTCCACTATATTATTGAGATATCTAACTTGCCTTAGTTGTATGCCTTCAGGCATATATTTCTCTTCTTTCAACTCTTGAATCGCTACAGGATAGGCAGGGTTTTTATCTACTGTTATCACACGAGGTTTAGAAATGTACGAAAAAGCCAAGGCTTTCTTGAAAAAGCGCTTGGCTGCTTGTTTATCTCTTGATTTACTTAGATAAAAATCAATGGTATTACCTTCTGAATCAACGGCACGATATAAATACATCCATTGTCCTTTTACCTTAATATAGGTTTCATCGACTCTCCATGAGTCATTTGTTGATTATCGCACTTTCTCTTCTAATTGAGGCCCATATTGATGAACCCAGCGCATAATCGTTGTGTGAGCAATTGATAATCCTCTTTCCTCCATCATTTCCACCAGGTTACGGAAGCCCAAATTGTACCGTAGGTACCACCTTACTGTTAATAAGATTAGTTCAGGCTGATAATGTTTCCACTTGAATAGGTTTTGCTTTTCCATACTGATCACGTCCTTTTTTAGAGTACTAGTATTAGTATGTCCAAGTTTCAGAGATTATTTACATAAATCTTATAGTTTTTGCACCAGAACCAAAAATAAGCCCAAAGAATTAAATAATTCTTTGGGCTTATTTTTAAATTTAGGAAGTTACATTCTTTCTTCCTATAAATAATCTCACAGAACAGGACCATCGACATGTAAAGCGACAGACACTTTTCCAAATCCGCAGGATTTCAAAACATTCGTCATGCCTCACGTATAGTAAAAGGCATCGAAACCATTCATGCCCTGTATAAAAAAGACAGAGTCTTCAACCAAACTTCGCTTTTTCGATGTATAATGAATTACAGAAATTATTGATGACTGTAAAAACTTTGTTTTCCTCAACCATATATCTTTTACATTTCAGTTAATTTTGCAAAAGAAGTTAATAAAACATATCTAATTATTGATTCACCGCTTTGACTACAAGTGCTGCGTATGCTTCTGCACCTACTTTGGTTAAATGCACACCATCAGGTGCAAAGTAGTCTCTCTTTCCAGCACTTGCTGCATACCAATCGACTAGAGTTATATTCGGATATTCAGATGTTGTCACTTTTAATCTCTCATTCACGATTGATTCCCACGGACGTGGTACCCTCGTATTAATAAATATCATTTTACGTTCATTCCCAATTAATTTTATTAATGATACAAGTTGCTCAGTAGTAAAGGCTCCATTTGTACCTAATCCAATAATCACATAGTTTCCTAAATTCCCTTCATTCTTTAACTGTTCAACTACAGGAATCGCTTTTGACAGCTGGCGACCAATTTGTGCATCAATCCTAATATCAGGAAAAGTATTTTTTAAATACGGAGCAATATCAATCATAACGGAATCGCCTATTGCAGTAACGGTGAGAGCATCTTTAGGTTGCGCAGAATTTATTTCTTTTGATTCTTCTTGAGTTTGAGGCGTCTCTTGAGCTGGATTTTCCCAAACTGCAACTGGATGTTTCGCCGGTTGTGTTTGTACTGCTTCCACCTTATCTAGTTGAGGATTCTCCTTAGCCTTACTAACTTTTGATAACCCAAAGACGGCTATCGACGAAACGAATACTGCACAAATTAAAGCTAACTTAACACCTAAAGCGACATTTTGAAGTCTTAAATTCTTAAACTGAATATTTCGGAGCGCACCTTGTCGGATTGGTTTTTCAATATACTTCCATGAAATTTGCGCAATCATTATAATCAGAAGAAATTGAAGAATTGCTCTTGTAATCGAAAACTCTCCAGCATTTACCTTCGGAGTCGTCAATGTAATAATCGGATAATGCCAAAGATATATTCCATATGATCGCACGCCCATCCAACGCAGTGGTCTAAATCTCAAAAATAGTGCGATTCTGCTAGCCGGATGCGCAAGGTTAGCGACTAACAAGGCTGTAGCAATTGATAAAAGGACCATTCCCCCACGGTATAGAAACGGCTCATATTGATTCGTCTTCCAAAACATAATGAGAATGATACTAAGAGCAACTCCCCCAATAACATCAAGAATAAGACGTGCTTGCGGAATAATTTTATTCGCAAGTCTACTGCTTGGCCAAATTAAAGCAAGTGCCGCTCCAATTAATAAAGAAAAAGCCCGTGTATCAGTACCGTAATAAATTCTACTTGGGTCAGAGCCTGGTTCATATAGAATTGCCATTGCTAAAGCAGATGCAATTGCTCCTAGACAAATAAATAAGATCATGCGTGATTGTTTTTTTATGTAATAAAATCCTAAACTAATGACGAACGGCCAAACCACATAAAATTGTTCCTCAACAGCTAACGACCAAAAATGATTTAGCGGAGAAGGCTGACCAAAGCTATCAAAATAAGATAATTTATGATAAATATACCACCAGTTACTAACATAAAATAACGCCGCTAATGAATCCCCACGCATTTTTTCAAGTAAAGAGCTATGAAAAATCGTAATCCATGCCAACGTTATAACGAGCATAACAAACATTGCTGGAAGCAATCTCCTTGCCCTACTAAGCCAGAATTTCTTCAAATCAATTCTCTTATTTCTCTTCCACTCCATCGCTAGAATATCTGTAATTAAATAACCTGAGAGTACAAAAAATACAGTAACCCCTAAAAATCCTCCAGGCATCCAATTAAAATTAATATGATACAAAATAACACCTAGTATAGCTAGGCCCCTTAGACTGTCTAATCCAACCATATAACGACTATTTTTTTTAAAAGGTTTAGTCACCTACAATCACCTCTATTTCTTGGAAATTAGGTAAATAATAGCGGTATAAAATGCTATTAATTTCCTAAAATCATATAAGCTAAACTATTACAAACATCATTTGGGAAGGCTCTCTTTTTTATAATTACACGCACAGTAACTAACACTTTATCACTTTATCACGTTATCTGGTTCTATTGTGAAAATTTTTAAATTAGGTGTTTTTGCCCATCCCCCCGAAAAAGGGGAATATGCTTAATTAATTAAAAAGTTATATGCTGTGTGTCAAAAAGTACACTTTTTTATACGTTATTACAAACATATAAAGGACTGACATTGTGAATATGGAAATCTTATCTATCAAATTTGGAAGAAAAAATAGCAAAAGAGCACAACTATCTTTGGAAATGGATGAAACCTATATAAATGTCAACTAATCTATGTACAAAAACGCTCACTTAATTGTGTATAAAATTACTCACCTTCGGAAGCTAAGTGGTTCTTCAGGGCTGATAAGAACACCTGTAGATACTTCAAGATAGCTATATAATTGTGTGAGTGATGTACTTGCAACCTGTTGGCTAAGCCATACACATAAAGCAACTAACTCCCTTGCTCGATATTTACACTTTTGCTGAACGAATCCTTTTTCTTTAGCTAGGTATTCTAGGACATGAGGAGACATTTATCGTTGCAATTCTTCAGCAATCGGTTGAAGTTCTTCAAGAATCGAAAAATTCATAAAAAACGCCATCCTTTCCTATAATTCTACAGAAAGGATAACGTCTTTTTTGCTTTATGGATAGTGCAAAACCTTAGCTTGATAGCGATGTATGGTGACCCCTATTAGGCTATTTTCTTTTTAACAACTCACCACGTAATGCTCTTTTTTTTACAAGTCATGAGATTATGATTTTATGTATTTACATTAACGTATATAACTGTTTTTCCACCCCGCACGCGAGATTGCTATTTACTAGTACACGATAACCGGTTCATAAGTGCTTAAATTATCATACACAGTTTTTGCAATACTAGGAGGAAGGTTAACACATCCGCCTGATCCCCCAGTTAAATAGGCATTATTTGCCCAGTTTGTTCGCCAGCCGGCATCGTGGAATCCTTGGCCGCTATTTGTGAACGGAGCCCAGTAATCTACCTTAACGGAATAATCAGCTTTACCTACTGCGCTGCCTTTGAGTGTGTATGGTGATCGTTTATATAGGACGTACCACACACCTGGTGATGTATCTTCACTCGTGCTATGTTTACCAGTTACTACATTTGTTGTGACTGCTAATTTTCCATCTTTGTAAATCCAAATTTGTTGCTCTGCAATTGAGACTTCCGCATACGTGTCTCCGATGCCATTATTCGATGTTGTTTCATAACCGATGCCTTCATTACTCCAGCCATTTCCGTGAATATTAGAAGCAGTAAGCGACTTTTCGCCTTTTTCAAAGGCTTGTTGGACTTGCTTTGTTTCTTTTTCAACATCTAGTGCCCAACCATAGCCTTGTCCTTTTACTGATATGACCGAACCGGAATGGGTTTTAAATGTAAAGTCTTTATTTAATGTTGATTTAGCATTATTAATTCCAGCAATCTTTTTCTTAATGTCGCTCGCATCGATTGTAACTTTCATATCCTTTGACATAGAGGCATTTTGAATTAAATCTTTCGCTTTTAAAGGATAAACTTCATTCTGTACCTTATAATCAACGGATTGTTGAAGAAGATCCTGTAGTGCTTTCTCCTCTTTTTTGACAATCGGATTGTCTTCTTTAATAGGCTGTATGTACGCAGGCTTCAGATGAATTTCGCTTTTATACTTCTGCTTGTCGTAATCTTTCAGTAGACTAGTAACGTCATACTGTTTTCCGTCAACGCTTTTCGGGATAATAACTTTTCCTTGTTCGAGCTTCGCCATCGCATCTTGAGGCGCTTTTAATTTTTTATTCATAGAGACGAGCTTTTCTTCTACAATTTTTTTCATCGTTTCGCTACGATACTGATCCGCCTTTTCCGGTAGCAGTGAATAATTTTTTTCCTTTGAGGAAGGGAAAAATGTCCACTGGCTTTTTAATAGTTTCTTAACTTGAGGCAAATCTTTTTCCGTAAGTTCCATTTGCGTATCTTCTTCATCTAAAATTTTTTGTTGACCGACATAAACTTTGTTTTCTAGTCCAGATGTTTTTAATTTCTGTATTGCCTGATCAGCGCTCAGACCTCCGACTTTTGTGTCGTTAATCGTAATATTTGAATTGAAGTGGGTTGCCTGATAATAACTCATTCCCCCAATAAGAAGTGCAATCATACCGCCACCCGCTGCGATAAGCTTCCAATTTGTAAAACGTTTGCTTGATCTTACTCGTTTTTTATCACCTTCTTCAACTGATTCATTTATTGTATTGTTGTCCATCCATCTTTCCTCCGCATATATCAATATCAATCTATTTTAAACTAAAATCATTGACTAGTGTACCTTATTGTTCTTAAAGTTTCATTATCTTTGACCAAATTTCATCGCATCAAATTGGTCAAATTTGGAATTTTTAATAGAACGACACATAAAAATGGTAGATAAATTTTTTTAATTCACACTGAATAGTCTCTTATAATCCCATCCCAAGCAGCATATGTATTTATGAAAAGATTGATAAAATCTTTTTGAGAACCAACGGTTCTCACTAAAGACGAGGTACTCGCATTACTTTGTGCATTTAGTAAATAAAAGAAGAAGGCTTTTACAAACGTACCAATCATTGCACCACCAAATAATTGAATAATCTTATTGGGGTACCGCCACATCGCTATCAAGCTAAGCTAAGATTATACCCTTAAAACGAAAAAACGCTATGCTTATCGTAAGAAGTTTACGAGAAAGGATGGCATTTTTTATGTCTATTATTTCAGATGAACTGTATCTTTTCGCCCAAGAACTACAAACCTTTGTATCTCCAACTGCACTACAAGAGATTGCCAAACAAGTAGACTTTGTCCAGCGATTGAGCAAATATCACGCGGATGAATTGATTGTACTTTGTGCATGGAATAGTCAAGAAATAGCTAGCACGTCCCTTACCCAATACAGACCATTCATGACAAAGAAGCCTATTTATGTCTCGTTTGAAATTGAACCAAAAATAAGAAGGCGCATTCCTCTTCAAAATCTTCGATTTAGTGGAGGTTAGCCTTCTGTAATTTATTTTCCTTGATTCTCTATGTACGCACGTAAAACTTCAATTGGTGCGCCTCCCGTTGTGAGTAACATGTAACTTCTACTCCAAAAATACGGTTTCCAGTAAAAAGGTTTCAATTCATCGGGGAACTCTTTTCGTATATAGCGGGAAGTAACTGTTTTAAAACTATTCACAACATTAGCCAAGTGAATTTGTGGCGGAGCATCAAACAGGATATGTATGTGATCCTCTTCACCGTTCATTTCAATAATTGTACAATTCCACTTTGTAAATAGGTTGTGGGCAATTTCCTCGAGCCTATTTTTTATGTTTTCATTGATACAAGGATGTCTATATTTTGTAACAACAACTAAATTAATATAGGTTAAAATTTTAACATGCTCAAATATGAAAAGGAAGGAGGATTTGTTGGATGTCCGCGATAAAATCTAAAACGTTAAAACATAAAATAACAAATCAAACAAGCATCTTTGAACCAACGATTCAAATTTTTAATGAAGCACTTTCGTATTTTATGAATGTTATTGATAAAGAATTTTTAAGTTTGGATGATTGGAACACAAAAGGAATCGTACCAGCCGTGGAAATGTTAACGCATGCGACGAAAACAAACCCACTTCCTAAATATAAAGAGTTCAACCAACGTTTTTACAAGTTCCCTAGTTATTTCAGGCGCGCGGCTATCGCTTCCGCCTTCGGAAAAGTGAAAAGTTATCGTTCCTTACTCCAAAACTGGGTAGAAGAAAAAGAACAAGCGAAGCAAGAAGGGAAACGTTTTTCAAAACGTCCACCTTCTTTTCAACTGAAACACAATGAATTTCCTGTGTTTTACCGTGGTAACATGTTTGAAAAAGGAAGTAACCATGAAGCGAAATTAAAGTTATTTATAAAAAAAGATTTGGTTTGGGTAGATATTACATATAAACCAATGGATTTAGAAAAGAGGGGCGTTTTAGGTTGGAAAGAATGCAATCCAAAGCTGATAAAAAGTGGTAAAAAATACTACCTAGCTATCTCCTATGAGAAGAAAATTCCGTTAAATAAAACAAACATAAAAGACCAAACGATTATTTCCGTGGACCTTGGAATGACCAATTCTGCGGTATGTTCTGCCATTCGTTCCGATGGAACTGTCATTGGACGTACATTTATTAACCAGCCAGTAGAAAAAGACCGGATGGATCGAATGAGTAAGAACGTAAAAATCGCACAAAAGAAATATGGGTACATTTCCGCTCCTAACCTTTGGAGAAAGATAAACGGTCTACAAAAACATATCATGATAGATACAGCTCGTCGCATCGTAAACTTTGCGGAACAGCACCATGCTGATGTGATTGTATTCGAATTTTTAGGGAAAATGAAATTTCCACCTAACACTTACGGAGCCAAACGACTCAAACAAAAATTACATCATTGGTGCAAAAATGATTACGTAGATAATCCAACATGAATGTTATATTTTTATGAAAATGAGTTGTTCGGAAATCAGTATTAAAAATCCGTATTTTTATACTTTGTAAAGATTGAATGTCCGTAATCATTCTCATATTTTTGTGTATATTTTGACAGCATTCGAGGTTTGCACCAGAACCGTAATTACTATATTAGGCGCTGTTGTGATCGGTTTAGCGTCGTATTTGTTGTTAAGGGATGATAAAGGGTAACAAAATAAACGAACCCATATCGGAAAAATGATAATTCTCCCCTAAAATAAGTGGGGAAACTTTCAAATTACTATTCTACTGTAGAATGAAAATGATACATTAATAATTAAGGTAACACGGTTCACTATTTAAATCAGTGAATCGATCATAAACATTTACATGTTTTCCAAATATCGTGACTCTATTTCAAGCTCACACCCCTCATCAGAAATCTCTCCTTTTCTTCTTTTTTATCAGTGTTGACAGATAAAAAAGTTCAGACACAAAAACAGGCTGTGGCGAAGACTTTCTCCACAGCCTGAGAACAAGTCATATATCTCTATATGACTTATCCCTTTAACTATTTAGTTTTTTATCATCTGTTATAGTTGATATAACTAGAGTCATAATACACCCACTGATCTGTCCCAATTCTTAGCCAACCGTTCTTTTCTTCATATACTGTAACATTTTCGCCTTTACTTGACTTTCTAACAATAGGATAGTTTGTACCTGCTCCGCTTCGAATATTTACTCCAATACCGTTGATTTGAGCCATTCCGATTACATTTTGAACTTTACCAGTTTCAATAACTTGAAGCATATTTAATAGGAACGTTGCAGTCTCTCCACGAGTTGTTGTACCTTTAGGGTCGTATTGGTTGTTTTCTTTACCTTTTACGATTCCTAAGCCATACAATCTTTGTACGTCTTCCTTATAGATAATTTGGTCTTTATCTACAAATGGTAAATTTGCAACTGGTCCCCATTGACCTTTATACTGTAAAGCCTTGTTCACAATGACCGCTGATTCTTCTCTTGTAATTGGTGTGTTCGGGTCAAAATAACCGTCGCCTCTACCTTTAATGATTCCCGCACTTGCAGTGCGTTTAATACCATCTCGTAGAGTTGGGTTTGCATCATTTAAGTCTTTAAATGATGCATCTCCGGCCGGCAGATTTAGAGACTTAGAGATTAATTGAGAAAATTCGGCTCTTGTTACGGCTCTGTTAGGCGCGAAAACTCCGTTTCCTTCCCCTACCATAATACCCCTTCTATTTAACTCTCGAATAGCGGATTCATACCAACCTCCTGTTATATCATCTTTTGGTTGATAAAAGTTATTATAATACCCCTCAACACCATTTACGAATGAACCCCATTGTCCACTATTAATCATGATAGCAGGACAGTTTTTACCACTCCACCTTTGGTGTTTTACGATATTATTTAACGGTACACCAGTTTCTTTCATTAAATAAGCCGCAAGTTTCTTAGCGTTATCTACTGCTTTACTGTAGTCACCGTCGCTATTAACTGCGATTTCAATTGCAATAGACTCTCTATTACCTGAACCATCACCGTCTCCTGCGTGCCACCCGTTCTCGTTTAATGGTAAGTGTTGATAAATCTCTTTATCGTCTACTGTAAAGTGCCATGATGCAGCTCGGTCTGTGTTCCCTACTGCTTGGTTATATAGATATTGAGCGTGGTTTCTAGCACCTGCTCCTACACTTGTATTATCAGTCTCATGAATTGTAATGTACTTTGGACTCATGTAGTTTTGAGGACGAATATTATCGTTACCTACTGGAACAATCCATTCAGTGAATGGAACACCGTTTATTGTACTAGAGATTCTAGATGATGCGGAAGACAGACTACGTTTTGTTCTGTTTGAATTGTTAGGAACAGTTAATGTGCCCGTTTCTTCATGAATACCTTCTGAACGTTGAAGGCTGTCTGCTTTCTTATTATCGACAGTACCTTCACCACGTCCGTCTACCCCTTCAAAACTAGCTTCAATACTTTTTAAAGCCTGTTCATCTGATGCTTGAAGTTGGTCTGTTTTACCTTGTTCTTGAACGCTTGTAAGTTGCTTATTGTTTACTGATTGTTGTTCCTCTGCAAATGATGCCAATGGTAAAGATAATACCGTTAATCCTGCTGTGAATGCTACTACTTTTTTGTTAAATTTAATGTTCATTTCTACTTTGGTATATCTCACTATTTTAATAGATATACCTTCCTCCTTGTACTTCTTTTAGTGTGAATAATAGTTTAAATAATTGGTAGTCTGAATCCCCAAAATAACGACTTGATTTTTCATTTCATATAATCAACTTAAATCTATATGTTTATATATGAGGATTTTTTATAGTTATAACACGAAACTAGGGCTTCTCCCACAACTAAGACCAATAGAAAGAGAATCCAACACAAATTTTTCTTCATAATTGTTTAAATCGATATTGGGGAGCGTTTCAAACAAATATCGAAGAGAATGATGAGGACTTAAATTGTTCTCTTTTGCAGTTTCAAGCACACTATACATAATAACACTCCCTCTAGTACCTTCGCAAAAATATAATTTAAATAACATAAATAACCTTTAATGTACAAAACAATAACATTTTGCTTTATATCCCTTTTGTTTTCTATGAAATTCACAAGTCTTGCAAAAATCCTGATTACAAATAAAAAAGATTTTAAAACATAGAAGTCCTTTTTTATGTTGGTTTGGAATAAAGTTTGATCGAAACTCAGGAGTTTTACCGTGACAGCTTTACCTAATGATGCAAAACGGTGCAACTTTTTTGCAAACAGTTAAACTTTATTCAAAACAGTACGACTTTATTTCAAAGCAACAGCTGTATCCCTTCACGTTCCTAACACCCTATATTACTTAGTAATAGTTGATTGTAAATCATTTTTTATTACATCCCAAAGTGGATTATCTTGATGTACTGGTATCCCCTCTTCATCCCATTTTATTTTTCCTGTTCCTAATTCATAATTCATTCCTGTCCAAGTATCTTCACGGAATGCATAGAATGATTTGTGCCATTCCTTTTGATTGAATATAGAAATTAAGTCTTGCATATATTGAGGGGCTCCTGGAACGGTACGATTAATTCCAAATTCCTCAGCCATGATTCGATTAGATGGTACATGATTTTTCTTAGACCAATTTTGAACAGGCTGTAAGAATTTATTTAATCCTTGTTTATTCCACATTACAGGTTTCTCTAAATCCCCTACTTTTACAAATCCCGGATATTGATATTCCTTGTTTTGTTTTTCACCTTGGCTCGTTAATTCATATGGCTCATACATATGAAATGCATAAAGTGTTTTTTTATCCTTTACTGGTTTTAAATATTTAAAGGCCCATGGAGTAGCATATAAACCTGAATCTAAAATAATCGGTGTTTCTTGGTCCACTTCACGAATGGAATTAATGACCTTTTGATAAAATCTATTTAAATCAGCTGTCGTTCCTTTCACTTTTTCATACCATTTCTCGTAATCTTCCGTCCAAAAATCATTATATCTATTATTCTTAGATGTTTCTGGATGTGGCTCATTGATAATGTTGTAACCAACCACAGCAGGATGATCTTTTAATTCAAGCGCAAGGTCCTTCCAAAATTGGCTTGCTTGCTCTTGATACTTCTCTTCTTCCCATATTCTGTCGTCATTCTTGTTATTATTAAATTGACGCCATCGATCACCAGGTAAAGATAACATTGTAAGAACAACTTTCATTCCTTGCGATTGTGCGGCATCTAAATCCTCTTTTAATTTTTCTAAATCCTCCTTTACTAATCCCTGATAGTCATCTGCATTACCTATCAGAAAATCCTTTCCAGAAGTATCTGGTTTATCCTCAAATAAAAAATCTTTATCTTTTGCCCATTTATCCGGTGCTAAACGAACATATTCAATATTGGCCTCCTTTGCACTTTTATAATTCTCAGGTAATGAAGTACTGTTCATAAAATTAGTACCTGTTCTTTTGGAATTCCAAAAATCCATTTTGGAATCTGCACATTTGTAAATTTCAGCTTTCACATTCATTTCCTGCATCCCTAAGCTCATCATGCCCATTAATGCAATTATTGGTATGATTTTCTTCATAAATTCTCCTTCTTTCTATATTATGTTTCAAAAATATATAATAAATCACTTTTGTTACAGGAAAGTGACAATTTCAAAAAAACATATTTTATTGATCTATAGAACTCTTTTAGGAATTTGAAAAAACATAAAATTCTTTCCTTTACTTACCCATATCTTATATTTTGTGTAACTGCCTCGAACTCTAAATACCTTGGTAATCTTAATTTTATAAACATTTGATTTTGAGTTACACAACATAGCCATCAAACTAATATTTTAAAGTGTCACCAAAACGAAAAAGCTAACTACTTATCTGAAAAAAGATAAGTAGTTAGCTTTTTTGGATACTATCGATAACAGGAATTATGTGAATAAAAAGTCCCACCAGACTAGAGGGGGCCCGCCAACCAAATAACATAAAGCCCACGTTAATACATATATTAGGGGTCATCATACATGCCCATCAAGCTAAGATAAATTAATACCCCAAAACGATAAAATTGAGAATTTTTCATTTTTTTGATTTGGGAATTATATCTCTTAATTAGATAGTACCAGGTACCCCACACGAAAAAAGCCGTTCTCCTATAAACTATGGAAATCGGCTTTTGTAATTTATCATTTATAATGAAGACCACTGTTAATGTAACTTATACAATCTAAACTTTTTTATAGATTTGAAACAACGTTGTATTTCCTGCAGATATTTTTTTGAGTTCTCCCCTAATAAAAATATATATTCAATATAAGAAAGCCTTTTATTATCTATTTGTAAGACTTGGGGGTTATCCATTTTCTTAGGTTGATGGCGATGTGCGTCCTACCCCATAAACGATTCAACTTTATTTCAAATCCACATTAAAAATTCAAATTAGATTCGGAATGTATCAAGTACATTATCTTTTTCTTCTTTATTAATTCCAATGTATCTTAGTGTAATTTGTGGTGTACTATGATTCAATATTTCTTGTAACATAGCAATATCCTTTGTTTGCTTGTAAAACCAATACCCAAATGTTTTACGCATTGTATGAGTACCCAAAGATTCGACTCCTGCAAAATCTCCGGCTTTTTGTAACTGTCGATACGCTTGAATTTTACTAATGGGCTTATCACCTTTTCGAGAAGGAAATAACCAGTTACTTTTTAAATCTTCAGCGTATGGAAGCACTTCCTCAAAAATGGATGTAATATTTATGATACGCTCCTTTTTTGTCTTTCCTTCTTTAACTCTAAATTCTTTCCGTTTTTTTCGCTTCAGTTTTAAAATTTCATCCGCTTCCATTTTAAGTAAATCACTTACACGTAACCCAGTATTAATTCCAATCAGGAATAAAATATAATCACGATCTGAACAATGACGTTTAAGAGACCATTTCATATCTTCGAGCTGTTCTTTGCTTCGAATTGGTTGTACATCAATTAAATGTTGCTTTTTATTCATCTACTTTTCAATCCCTTTATTTTCATTAATTTGAATGTATACTTTTTTATATATTTTTAGGATATCAATAAAAATAGATTAAAGTCAATGTTTAAGGGGAAATGAAAGTAAACTTTTGGGTTTTGAATCATTTATAGCTAATTTTGTAATAAATTTATCAATATTGATATAACGGTTCTGGTGCGAAAATACTTCACTAGAAACATAGAACGGCAATATCCTGTTAACGAGGAGATTAAACAGCTAATCCAAACAATTTATGAATGAATTTAACTTCATTTTGGGCAGATTTCACTCTTTGGTGAAGTTGCCTTTTTTTCATCATATGCATAGCTTCGATGCCACTTAAAATTAATGTAGCTGTACGAAGTGACTTCAATCCTAACATAGAATGGACTCGCTTTTTTATGAACCCTCTTGAACTACCCCCACTTTCACTTCGTTTAGAAGTGGGGGATTCCTAAGTAAAGAGTTCTATCGAACTCTAATTTATTAGGCTATCTCCGCAGTCCTTGCGGTTAGAAGCCTTATCGCTTCATTCTTTAGATTGATACTTGCGTTAATATCTCTATCATGATGTGTACTACAAGAAGGGCAATCCCATTTACGTAGGTTTAGATTTTTAACGTCTTTGTTTTGATATCCACAACAAGAACATAATTGGCTTGAAGCAAATGTTTTCGATACGACAATGACTTGTTTACCGTACCATGTTGCTTTATATTCCAACATGGTTCGAAACTGTGACCATGATACCTCACTAATCGCTTTTGCTAACTTATGATTCTTTAACATATTCGATACTTGCAAATCTTCTATACCGATAACATCGTGGTTTTTGATGATTTCAGTTGAGATTTTGTCCAAGTAATCTTTTCTAGCGTTTGTCATGTATTCATGAATTCTAGCAACCTTTATTCGTTGTTTATTCCAGCGAGAAGATCCTTTCGTTCTTCTAGAAAGAACACGCTGTGCTTTGGCTAACTTCTCTTCTAATGATCGAAAAAACTTCGGGTTTTTATAGGTTTTTCCATCTGACAAAATGGCAAAATCTTTTAGTCCTACATCAATTCCAATGTAAGAATGTGTTTTCGGAAGTTCTTGCACTTCTGTTTCTACTAACAATGACGCAAAGTATCTGCCAGAAGGGTTCCGTCTAACCGTAGCATTTAAAATACGTCCATTTACTTCACGACTTTTGGCAAATCGAACAAGACCTAGTTTCGGCAATTTAATTTTGTTTCCTACAACGGCAATGTTTTCATTTGTTTGTTTTGTGGTGTAAGATTGTACATTGTTCTTCTTAGATTTGAAACGCGGAGCACTGTTTTGTTTTTTGAAAAAACGTGTATAAGCATCCGCAAGGTTGCGAACAGACGACTGAATAGCAATGCTATCTACTTCTTTTAACCAAACAAACTCTTTCTTCATGGCAGGAAGTTTGGCAGAGCATGTACCATATGTCAAACCGTTTCCTGTTTCTTTGTATGCGTTATCCCATAGAGATAGGAAATGATTGAATACAAAACGAGAACAACCAATCGTTTTATTGATTAGCGTTGCTTGTGCTTTATTTGGATATATACGAAATTTATATGCTTTATTGATAATCATTCGTTTCACCTCCAGTTCGACATGTGTCTATTATACAACAAACATACATTCGATAGGTAGTGAAGTGATAATGACAAATTACCCAGTAACACTTTACATATGTCGAACAATTAAGATGGCTTCATGCCACCCCTTGTCCGAAGCCAATTCATCTCCCACCTACTCACTGGGCTGCGACCCTTCACGTTCCTTGAGGAAGGAGTCTTCTTGGCTAAAATGATAAATTTCTGGAATTGAGGGTTACTATTAATATATAATTTATTTAAAATAAAGGTAGTGAAGAGTAACTACTCTTCACCTGAAATAAATATAAAGGAGAATTATAATAATAATGACTTTTCCCAATAATGTTAACGGTAAGTGTGAGTATTCAATAATAGAAATTAGATGCTTACCCTATAATTCTGAAACAATAAAATTTCAAAACGACTTTGTTCTTATTTGTAGTACATATCTTAATAAAAATGATAAAGCACATGGTCATACTACATTTGAAATCCAATCTATAAAAGAATTATCTTATAATAATTCACACGTTAAAGAAGCAAAAAAGTTTGCATTCAAAGGTGGTACTTTAAGGATTAATGATTTTGTAAACATGATTGAGGTGAAAACTGATTATGATACAAAGATTATAGCAAACCTTTCTTACCAATATTCTAAAGATCAAGAGATGGAATATATACAAAATAAAGACTTACTCCTATTTTCTACTTCAGTAGGAATCAAAGGTTCTTTTTCTAACGTCCCTTATCTTTATCTACCACCAGAATTTAAGACCTACATAGACTACTATGATGCTCATCAAGAATCTAAAATTCTCCATGATGCTTTTTATACTTTGTGTCGAAGCACAAAAGAAGATAGTGAATTCATTGAACAATTTAAGGAACTACAAGATAAACAAAGTATTTTAGAAAAAGATTTATATGATCGTTATTTACAAAACACATATAAGGACTAAATGAATTTCTTAAACTATCCCCACTTCCAGCTTGTTTAGAAGTGGTCGCTTCCTAAATTCACCTATCTTGCGTGTTTATTTCTATACAAGTACAAGAACTAATCATGAATTAGGCTATCTCGTTAGTTTATATAGTTCGGTGAACTACTCACCACCTATGCTAACGCTTAGAGGTGGGAGCTTCTCAGTTCCATGACGAACGTACTCTTTCATCTAGCTGGGCGTTACTTCGGACTATTCCTGCCTTAGATATTCAACGAATGGAGATTCTTTAGATACCTTGATTATTTTACGATTGGAAGGATTTTCTTGGTTTTCGCAGTTTCTTTGTCTACTTAACCTTATATAATCACTTGTTAAAGGACACTTCATAACTAGATGATAACAATAAAACGTATGTTTTATTATGAAAAAAAGTAATTCATCTCCCACCTATTTGTTGGTGCCATGCACCTACATACAAATTGAGGAGAGAGAGGAATTACCTAAATTTAGTTAAAATGATTACATGCTGTAAATATACACATCAGATGAACAAAACAAATAAAATAAAAAAAAGAATCCCATATCATATAGGTTTATGGGATTCTTTTTTCATCTAGTACTGGTCCATTGTTACACAGACCTCAATTAATCGTTTGTGCATTGTTTTATTTTATTAATAAACTACACAGATTCATATTAGCGTTTGATATCCGTTAATATTTTCTGATATCCCATTGCTTTCGGGCTACCGATCTGAATTTTATTTGTTAACTCATTATTATAGATTGTTGTTGCTTTCGCAAATTGATTACGATCCCATTGGTGATCTTTAGCAATTTGTTCATCAGATAAATTATAGTATGAATAAGTTACACGTCCTTCTACATCTGGAATTGGATCATCGAAGGTTGTATCAAGATGGTACCATCTCCCCTCAATTTTCACTAGATTCCAAGCATGAGGTTGTCCATTTCCAGTCCCTGTTACAATATGACCTTCTACTCCTGCCTCTTTTAACAATTGATAAGTTAATAATGCATATCCTTGACAAACAGCAGAACGGTTTGCTAAAGCTTCATATGCCGTATAAGCCTGGAAAGAAGTATCATAAGAAACATGTTTTACGACATAATCATGAATCGCTTTTACTTTTTCATGTTCATCCATACCAGCTTTAACAATAGAAGTGATAACTGATTTTGCTTGTGTCTTTACATAGTTCATTTGCTCTTTTGATTCACGGTATGTAATTTTTAATGTAAATACATAATCTCCTGGAATACCACGAATAGAATATTGTGTATTTGCGATGTTATATTTCATGTATTCATTTGAATCAACTGTCTCATCATATGCTTTAACAAGCGTATCCATAACTTCTCTAATATTAGATTGTTTAGATTTATATGTTATAGTTATATCTTCTTCATGATTATTAATATAATTTTTCATGTCTTTTTTATAAGCTTCTAATAGTTGTACCTCAGTTTGTACACTCGTACCTTCATTATTTGGTTTTGTCACATCAGGATTTTGTGTATTAAATTGTTCCATATAATTTAATGCATTAAATAAAAACTGTGCATACTGTTCACGAGTTACAGTTTTATTTGGTTCAAAACCTCCATTACCTGTACCTGATGCAATTTTATTCGACTGTACGGCACTAATAGCGTCCTTCGCCCATGAATTATCTGGTACATCATTAAAAGTATGTTTACTTAACACAGGAACTTTAAAAGCATTCTTGATGACCTGTGCCATTTCTGCACGACTTAATGATTCTTTTGGTCGAAATTCCCCATTTTGATCCCCTTTAAAGACTCCTATGTCTGTCAAAAATAGAATCTCTTCTAGGAACATTGTTGAGTTTTTATTAATGTCCTTATATGGATTTTTAAGCTGAGACCCATCTTGCATAATATAAAAAGAGTTGTCCTTATTAAGAGTGCCTCCTTTTTTAGCAGGAGCTAGCACACGATAAATTAAAGCTGCCACCTGTTCACGAGTAGCATTATCTCCCAGGCCAAACATTCCATTTCCATATCCCCCGATAATATTACGATTAGCTAAGCTCGTAATGGCATTATTTGCCCAATGGTTTTTGGGAACATCATTAAATACAACTGAATTTCTCCCTGACTGGACTTCAGCTTTTACGGGATCACTACTTGTTCCTAACAATGCACCTCCTACCATCGTTAATGATGTTATTGATTTTAATAGTTTTTTACTCATAAATTCTCTCCTAATAATATATTAAAGTAATTAACTTTACTTCACTAAGTTTATTAAACAAGTGGTATCTTTTAACTAAAATTTACAGATTTACGATACGAGAAAGCCCCTGCAGGACTTAAGTCCGCCTTTAAGCATAGGATGAAAGTATCGCTTTTGCGTAGCAAAACATGTTAAAATGGCTTCAAAGTCATGCAAAAGACTCTAAAACATAAGGAGAACCAAACAATCTGTACGGTATGGTAACAGCCCCTTAGCCCATGAACCTATACGGTCTGTCATGGGAGTGGTGATAGCACATCGCAATCTTGCACGTCAGCGATACCAGAAATGGACTTCGCCTTTGGTAGCAAGAATCCCACTGACGTATGTCAGCTTGCCCCTTTAGGGGTGGGAGTGTCAAAAATGTACTATGAAAGACTTTTAGATAGATATGGTCTAGGATACTACAAAATACATATATAGTTTTATGAATTTATGCATTTTCTTCATTTTTATAAACAAATAGGTGTATTTTGTATAATATTTAAAGGGTTTTTGATGTTTCTATGAAAATAAATCAAATTTTCTTATATTGATTCCGTAAAAAGCTATCATACAAGATAAGAGATTTATTCTTTTGTTTTTCTTTTAAAATTTCAAATTGATTAATGAAAGATTCTGAACAATCATGTTCTTTTATGAAATGTTCTAATATTGAGTAAGCGGTGTGAAGAACTTCAGAATCGTGCTTAGCCTGATAATATTCTATATACTTCTTAAAATCCGGAGGAAGATATAAATAAGGAATATTAGACAATTGCCCCTTTGGCCCTTCAGAAATGGAAAATAAGAGTAAATCTTGCTCTTGTATATATTCCCTCTCTTGATCGCTATGATATTGATAGGAAAGTCTCGCTATGAATTTCGTATCATAGTCTGATTCCGCTTGAGTAATTGTTACAAAATCATTTATTTTCAAAGACCCACCTTGGTATACAAACTTCTTAGCATTTTTTACATTTGGATTATTATAAGACAGTTCTTTTATTGATTGAATTTCAAATGTAGTATGACCATGTGCTTTATCATTTTTATTAAGATAAGTACTACAAATAAGTACAAAATTATCATAAAAATCAGGTACTGTAGAAATACAAGGTAAACATTGAATTTCTATAATTGAATACTCATAAGACGTATTGATGTTACTTGGAAAAATCATTTTATAATTCTCCTTTAAATTTATTGCTCATGCCATATAATCGATCTTCATGAAAAATAGAAAAGCCATTATCGATTTGATAAGGGCTTTTCACCTGCTTTTATATAGAATAAAAATCAGATGCCTATAGAAGTATAACATAAAATTTAATTAAAACAATGTGGTTCTGTTGCAAAGTTTTAAAAAAACATAAACAGGTTGGTAAATGCGGAACAATGTTTCGGAAGAAGTTAGTTCCAAATTTGATAGATGAGATTTCCATATTCATGAACCCATCGCATGATGGTTGTTGGGTGAACTGAAATACCACGTTCTTTCAGCATTTCAGAAACATCGCGATAACTTAAAGAAAAACTACAGTAGTACAGGGCGGCTACTAAAATAATAGCTTTCTTGAATTGTTTTCCTTTAAAGTATCTGATGTGGCGTTACCCCACATGCATAAGAACATAAACGGTATACTACACGGATGCATTTGGATTGAATACAGAATTTAAACTTAATGAACTTGTGGATGTAGAATAAAAAAGGGCTGACTCGAAAGAGCCAGCTTTAATTCGCAGCAGGTAAATTGATATTTGTAAAGGTGTTATTCGAATTGATGAAGTTACGAATATGATTTTTATTTGTGTAATATTTTAAATTCAATGGTGCTGTTCCTGTATAAACAAATCCATTGTCTTTTAAAATTAACTCGTTTACTCCCGCTGCTGCCCCTGAAGCTAAGAGAGCAGCGAATGCTGGATTATCAATAGTAACATTGCATTTCTCTACTATATAAGTTGTATATGGACGATTTGTATCAGATAAGAATAAATTATTTTTCGTATTAATGGAGATAGCACAGTCTTCCAGTGTAGTGTATGGTACTTGATTATCCACATTTGTAATACCAACTTCGCACGTTGTATCTATAAGTTTTGATTTAGTAACTCTAATATTCATTGGACGCCCACTAAACAAATGATTTCTTAACTCGCAATTAAGAAATTCTGACCTTGTGAACTCACAAACGTCTACATTTTGAGTATTAGGGTTTTCTGATCTGACTCGTAGATTTTCGAATTTACAACTATCATATTCTTTAACTTTAAACGTCATCTCTCTTTGTGTTAAAACCGATTTAAAGGTACATTTTCTTATTTTATTTGCTTTTATCCATGGTGTGGTAGTCGGATTTTCTGTAAAAATAATGTGATTATTATCAAATGTGCAATTATCTCCCAATGTAACGAAATCAGGATTTACGTATTGATTGTTAGATAAAGAAACCCTATACGAATCATTAGTTAAATTCATATTACCGCCTGTAAAACTATTTTCTATAATATTCACAAATGCCGCACTAAAATTAGAAGTCATGAGTCCAATGTTATTTTGACAGTTGTATAAGAAATTAGCCTTAATAGTTGCATGCATTAAGGAATAAAGATTAATCGCTAGGTAGTCTATATTGTAAATATGATTATGTTCTATTAAGACATCATAGCAACCAACTAAAATGCCGTGATAACTCCCGTAAATTTCGTTATCTTTTATGGTACAGCTTGCTCCGTATGAATCTTCCATGTTTATTGAATAACGAGTTGGATCGTTGAAAATAGGTTTCCCATCCAAAAACCTAACCAATCCTTTTCCGTTATCGCGGATTTTATTATTTATAACTTCGTTGTAATTCCCCCCTAAAGTGATACCACCCCTATGACCATTAAAAACCTCGCATTTTTCAACAGTGTTATGGTGAGGGATACCACCAAACATAATTGTATATTGCAGATTCTTATTTACATTGTTTTCATTATAAAATTGAAGTCTAAATTTCATTGCGTTAACTGGGATTGAAATATCTGTATAGATTCTTCTTTTCTTCATAACCCCTATGAATTTGTTGTTATTATCGTAAAAGAAGATATCCAAGTCTTTACTATTTAAATTTGTTGTTCTAGCGTATCCTGCACCAGCTATAAGAAAGGAAGTAATCTTTGGTGTTAAATCTTGAGGTATGTTTAACATCTTTGTTGTGAGTGTATTCGTAGAAGGAATAGGTTGTCCAGTGTTGTAATCTAAGGTACTCAAAGTAAGACCTTGATCAAATTCTCCATAATCAAATATCGAGTTTGAGCTAAATGAAATATTATCGCCCATATAATCGCGAACCTTACAATTTTTCACAGAACAATAATTTGAACTTTTTTGAAAGAGAATACCATACGTATGCTCCATTGCTACTTCTAAAGGATTAGAGAAACTTCTGTCGTCCCTACATCCAATTATTGTTCCAACAAATAAATTAGAATTGGTGACTTTACCAAATACGATACTATTCCCTTTGAAGTTGTAATAATCAGTAGTTGTTCTATTGTCAAATGGCGATTTTTTATTAGAATCGTATATAACTTTTAATGTTGATCCATTTAAATTAAAATCCAAATCGGAAACCATAACAATCTCACGTGGGTAACATAGAGCGTAATTGCCTTTTGGAAGAATAACTTCAGAGTAATTATTAGATGCTGCAAATTGTAACGCATTGTTTATCCCCTGAATATTCTTATCAGCTTGTATATAATCTGCATCTACATAGGGTTTAGTAGGTAACCCTTCTTTTATGCCCCACTGATTTAATTCAATTAAATAATCCAATTATTATCACCTCTTAAATTTCTTAATATAGTATATTCATTGATAAAATAAACCGTCCCTTAAAAGGAGATGGTTTTAAAAATCATTTCACATATACATAGGCTTCATTTGCAGTAACGTAATATGTTTTGCCTTTGCTATTGTGTGGTGCTACCCCACATCCATCAACTTAAGAATTCAGAATTACCCCAAAATGAAAAAATGAGCTATTTGTTATAAGTTAGCAAAAAATTTTGTTCTTTGGTACTATGAAATTTTAGCTAGATGGCTATGTGACGGTCCCTCTACTTAAATTGACTCTCCAATTTGATGAGTATGATATATTAGAAAAAGCGCCGATATACTTGCGAGCAAGTAAAAAAGCACCCTGTAAACAGGGCGCTTCACTTTTACCTAATGATTAATATTAGCACTTGGATATAATGTTGTTCCTCCAATTGAAACTTTTATTTCATTTGTTAATGGAACATTTTGTTCATTAATAATTGTTCTCCACCATTCCCATGCAAGACCTGTACATTCTCTTGCTACAACTTTTACATTTTTTGCATTCGATGGAAGTGGTATGACTGTATTGAAATGAGCAGTTCTGTCTCTGCCGTTTCCTTCCCAATTTTTATGGGTTAGTACTTCTTTGCCATTTTGATCATATGAGAATTCATCCCAAGATACATCAAATTGAGCAACATATCCACCAGTATGATCAAGCGTCATTTTAGCACTAGAATATTCTGTAGTTGTAGTCTCAATATAATCTGTATTGTTATGAACAGCAGCAGTTGCGTTATCTTTTAAGAAAGTGCTTGTATATGAAATTGGGTATGCTGGATTTTTAGAACTTAATTCTGCATTATCTTTAATAATATTTCGGATTTCATTAAAATCTTTTGTAACAACCTTGTTATGCTCTTTTGCATCTCCGCCTAATACTACAGCGGTAAAGGTACTGTCTTCAAAAATATCTTTGTACTGTCCACTCGCTTCAACGCCTTGCCCCTTAATTAAGGCTTTAAAGGCAGCTTGTACATCTTTGCTCTTAGATGATGTTTCTAATTTCACATAAACTGTTCTACCATAAGCTACATTTGACACCATAACAGGCGGAGCCGCATTACTTACCCCTTTACGAGTTAACTCATCAAAAGTAACACTATTATCAAAAAGATCTGATGGATTGTTAGGTAGTTCTGCACTTACGGTATAAAAGATTTGCTTATATGCCGCAACCATCACTTTTTTCTCTCCATCTGCAATCGCTTTAAAATCAATGTTCAGTGAATTGTCAAGATATTTAGCGTTAACATTAAGAGCACTTGCTATTTGTGATTTACTATAAACCATAGATTCTGTATACTGCATTCTTGCAGGTAACGTATGTGTTGTTGAATACTTTTCATTCCAAGTAGATACTAAATCGTCTACTGCTCCAGACACATTACCATATGTCGGATTTTGGACAGTTATTGTATTTTCTTTTTTCATGCCAGGTAAGTCTATACTAATATTCAAAGGTTTTCTCTTAGCCACTAATAAACTAGGTTGATTATCTGCAAAAGCTTTATTTGCAAGTTGTACTGCCCCTGGATAAGTACGATTAGCCACAGAATCAATAATCGAAATATCGACTGGTGAAGTTGTAAGTGATTTTTTCTCACGTTCAACTACTACAAATTTACCATTTGAATTTGTACTTTCTTTCGGAACAAAACTCTCTACTTTATCCCCATTTACTGCTAAAACCTCTTGATTGTTATACTTTAGATTTGTTATGCCAGTATCAATGTCAATAGCTTGTTTTGGTGCATTAGCTGAATTACTTTTAGGTGTTTCAGCGAAGGAAATAGATGAATAATTAATAGTGCAAAAGCCGATTAATAAACTTGCTAGTAATTTTTTTCCTTTAGTATTTTTTGTAGTCTTCAAAAAAATCAACTTCTTCCTTTTTTTCGTATTAAGGTATGATAATTATTTATAAATAATTGCTAAATAGTGAACTTACATAAATGCTTTTAAAAGTTCTTGAACGAATGGAAGTGCTCCACCTACAAATTTTAAAATTGTCATTGCGATTGTCATATTATTTCCTCCTCTTTTGTTGTTGCTAAGATGTGATTTCTCTTTATGCTTTCATTATAGTAAGCGCTTACATTTTTATCAATACATTTTAATATGCAATATTGCATATAACATAAACTGGTTTTATTGCTATAATGGAAAAGGGAAATTCTACAGCATTTTTCGATATACCGAAAAACTAATGAGCATGAAAGTTCCAGTAGGTAAAAAGGGAAAAGAATGTTTATCATTCTTTTCCCTTTTTTTATTTTCATGCACCTCACATATCTATCGTAAGAGAGTACTTGTATACGATTATTTACTACATTCCTTTTCTTGGTTCTGTTGCAAAGTTTCCGAAGACATAAAGAGATGGGGAATATTGCGGACCAGTTTTATGAAACTATTAATAATTCATGTAATGCGTTATACGTCGAAAAAACGAAGTTTGGTTGAAGACTTCGCTTTTGTTTGTATATGGCATAGACAGTTTCTATACCTTTAATAGTACGTGAGGCATGGCGAAGACTTTGAAAGCCTAAGGAACGGGAAATTCGACGTTTCACATGTCGATGATCTTGCTCGATGATATTATTGAGGTACTTTATTGTACGAGAAAGGTATTTTTGTAAAGACATATCTCCTTATGCGGAAGCTAAAGAAGGAGATATGTCGTCAGAACCGTTGGTTCTCCAAAAGTTCGAGCTAGTCTTTTCATAAAAGCATATGCTGCTGGTTTGTCTCGTTTTTGACGAAGTTGAATATCAAGTGTTTATCCCTCTTTATCAATTGCTCGATATAAATAACACCACTTTCCTTTAATTTTGATATAGGTTTCATCCAAACGCCAAGATAACAATGTGTTTTTGTTTTTCTTCTTCCAAATTTGATAGATAAGATTTCGATATTCATGAACCCAGCGCATGATAGTTGTTGGATGAATAGAAATACCACGTTCTTTGAGAATTTCAGACACATCGCGATAGCTTAAAGAAAAACGAAAATAGTGGCCAGAGCGGCTACCAAGATAATATCTTTCTCGAACTGTTTTCCTTTAAAATATCCCATTTATTAAGCTCCTTGTTTGTTTTTTACAGAGTTTAGCTTACTTTAGAAAACTTTACAACAGAACCCTAATGTTGATATCTGATGAATATTTTTGAAAAGGGAGTGATGTTATAAAGTCACGATAATGTAATTTTTATAAGAATTAAATGAAAGCAACATGAAATTTTAGAACCGACATGAAGTGGAGAGAATAATTATATGTATCCTAAGTTTTTTAACAAAATGGCTTTTTCAAAAAAACATAAAGATTTATTAATTCAATTGTATAATAAAGAAATTACACGAAGTGAATATAATCACTTATTAAACGCTTTATATGAGCCAACACCAAAAGCACCTGACTATAAGACTAAAGATAATACTTTGACTGTTTAACAATTTTAATAACTTTATTAAATGCTTCTAAATCTATTCATGTTATTAGGTTCAATTAGTTTATTTCAATTTACAAAAGAATAATAACACAAAAAATGCATCTGCATAGATACGCTTTTTGTGTATAGCCGACAATAGGACTAATGGTAACTATCTTTAAATGAAGTAAATTCAGATTAGATAATGTTAATAGAAAACAAAGTAGCACCATATAAATTAGTAGACAGTATACACTTTTGTTAATGTCTATCTTTTTCTAAGTAAAAAAATTGGTATGTTCTCATTGACTTATCTATGGGTTCTGGTGCAAAGTTTTTTATACATAGGGGTGCCGCCGCATGCCCATCAACTTAAGATTTTAAAGTAGCCCCTAAACGAAAATTTTATTATTTTACAGTTATTTATGAGAATTCAACTCATTTTTTTCGGTTTGGGGAACAACCCACTTCTTAAGTCGACGGGCATGTATGGTGAAGTCTATTATATAAATTGGTCAAAAACTGACCTTCCTCAGTTTCTTTAATTCAATACATATGTTTTTTGTCATGGGAATATATGTATTGAATTTCACTTAGTCTAAGAACATCATAACATTCTAAATAGTATGGAGCGTGTATTATAATGAAAAAGATTTTATTATCGTTTATAACATTAGGAATGCTTATAGGATGTGAAAAATCTGATTCGTGTGATGAAGCAAGAGCTATCTACTCTGGAAATTGTAATTCTACTAATACACTGACAAACGACAAAGCTGAATTACAATTAGATTCCAGATAGTTGCTTTAATACTTAATTTATATTTTAACAGGTAACAATTTCATTTCATTTTAGAGGGATATTTCCAATCGCGATTTCCTTTAGAAATAGTCGAAGAGGTTTCACTTTTTTTAGTTAGGCTTTGTTTCTCTATGTTTTTCAGAGATTTTCGCATCTGTTCCATTTGTTCTTTTCCTTCTATTATATCAAACTCGATCCATTTGTAAGGATATAGCATCCCAAGAGAGAAACAATATATAAATGTAGACTATTGGTTCGTGTTGTTTAATATAATAATTAAGACGGTACGTGAAATTATTATATTAGTGATAAAAAAGCTTCCTGTATAGCGGAGCCTTGAATTTCCCTATTTAACTTGGTATTGTTGCAACTGTTTAACCAGGTACTCCGCACCTTGTGGGCTTACCGTAATCTTTCCATTTGCTAATGACATATTACGTTCTGAAATCTCACCTGTTACCACACAAGCCCCACCAGCTTGATACTTCTGTAAAACAATTTTTTCTCCCTCTATAAAGATCTCTAATGGTGATTGTTCTTTGATACCAAAAGTATCCCTCAATTCTTTTGGGATAACTACAAGCCCTAATCCATCTACTTTTCGAGTCATTCCTGTTGATTTCATTTAGCTTTCCCCCCCTTTTCATTATCTTTTGTATCCAATATAATTCTATTTTATTGTAACAAGCTTTCACCAAAAATTAACAACATCACGATCCAGAAACTTACTATCAGCATTACTACCTGTTTACACCTTTGTTGAAATGAAAGGTTCTGGTGCAAAAATAAAACAAAAGAGAATAAAGCATATATATTCCTAACGGAATCGTATCTTATGTTGCAAGTCCAAACAATTGATGGATGAATTCTTTTTGATTTTGGATAGACTGGTTGGACTTATCCCCGTCAAGTAGACAACTGTAAAAAAGACTATGCAGCCATCGAAATTCGATATTCGATCGGAGCTCGATGATTGAGTCGTTTTTGGAATCGTTTGTAGTTATAATGATAGATGTATGTTTCAATTGCTTGAATCTGTTCATGCAATGTATTATCCTTTGAAAGGCGTAATTGCCTTTGACTACATGTTGAACGCCACTTATAAGTAGCTAGAGCGATTTAACTGCGCAATGACGACAAGCCAGGTTACTCTGTACCGAAAACGTAGTTCTTCAATAATCTCGTACTTAGCCGTTTGAGCAAGAACACCTCCTATAGATTTGGATACTGCTTTTTTAAGTAAGCCACTTGCGCCTTGTAGTATTCCAATTCTTCTTCCATACTATCGAACTTCGTACGAGGACGGCCTTTTACTTTGATATATGTTTCATCGACTCTCCAAGAGTCATTTATTTGTTTGAGGTAACGTCGGATCCGTTTGTCCAATTCAGGACCATACTGATGAACCCAACGCATAATCGTTGTATGAGAAATGGATAAACCCCGTTCCTCCATCATTTCCACCAAATCACGAAAACTTAGGTTGTACCGTAGGTACCATTTTACCGTTAATAAGATAATATCAGGCTGATAGTGCTTCCATTTGAACCAATTTTTCTTTTCCATACCGATTACACACCTTTTTAGAGTAATAGTATCAGTATGTCCAAGTTTTAGAGATTACTTGTAATTACCTTGAAGTTTTTGCACCGGAACCATAGATAGTATTACTAATGAATTTATGACATTAGCAAAACCTGAGGCATTAGAAATTAAAACTAATGACCTGAATGTATTAATGAAGCAAATTGTAATGTTACTTGAACCTCAAGCGATAATGAATTGCATACAAATTAAAACTGAGTTTACATCTGATACTTCATTCATACTTTGTGAATGTAATCAATTAAAGCAAGCTTTTATAAATATCTTAAAAAATGCAATTGAAGCAACTCCAATGGGAGGGGAAATCTTAATTCAAATCGAATATGTACCTGATAAAAACCTGGTAAACATTCGATTTATCGATGACGGGTGTGGAATTGAAAAAGAACGTTTACCTTATCTAGGAGAACCATTTTATAGTATTATAAGAAAATGGTATCGGTTTAGGACTAATGATCTGTTATAAAATTATTGAAAAGCACCAAGGAAAGATATTTATTGAAAGTGAAGTAGGTAAAGGAACAACAGTTAATATTAATCTTCCTATATCTACTCTTGAAAAAGAAAACTCTTATTCAACTTCTTAAATACATCCTAGAATCATGAAGTACAGTTTATAAAAGTTGATAAAAAGCACCTTCCATATTGATATGATCCCCTTATAGTAGACAGGAAAAAGAAAGCACATTAACCTGTTTACTATGGAGGGGATTTTTTTATGGGGAAAATTAGAGTCACTTACGATGTAGAATTTAAGAAAAAAGCTATAGATTTATACTTAAAAGAAGGCATGAGCTATAAAACCATTGCGAAAGAATTAGGTATTCATCACTCGGTTGTAAGTCGTTGGATGAAACACTTTGAAGCTGAAGGAATCAAAGGACTAGAAGAAAAACGCGGTAAAGCAAAAGGACCAGGTTTAGGTAGACCAAGGATTAGACCCGAAGATCCAGAAGCTAAGATCAGACGATTAGAAGCGGAAAATGAAATGTTAAAAAAGCTCTTAGGGATGTAAAAGGAGGAATGAAAGTCGTATCCAAAACGAAAAAATTCGAAGTCATCCATGAAATGACAAAAACAGGTTATACAGTGACCATTCTATGCGATATTGCTGGTGTAACCAGAAGTGGGTACTACAACTGGATAAAACGGCATACGACGCCTTCAAAAAAACAATCAGAGGATATCGAAATTAAGAAAAAGATATTGGCGTGTCATAAAAAATTAAGAGGAATTTATGGATATAGAAGAATACAAGTGTGGCTGAAAGCCACATATAACCTTCATTTGAATCATAAGCGCATCCAAAGATTGATGAGTGAACTAGGTATCAAAGCCGTAATTAGGAAAAAACGACCTTATTACGGAAAAAAAGAAGCTTATGTGATTTCAGAGAACCATCTAAATAGGGAGTTTCAAGCTTCAAAACCGAATGAGAAATGGGTAACCGATATTACCTATTTGATTTTCAATGGACAGCGCTTGTACTTATCCGCTATTAAGGATTTATACAATAATGAAATTGTTGCCTATGAAACCAGTCGTAGAAACGACTTAAAACTTGTGTTAGATACACTGAAAAAGGCAAAGAAAAAACGAAATGTGAAGGGAATCCTCTTACATAGTGATCAAGGGTCCCAGTATACATCTCGTCAATATAATCAATTACTTAAAAAATATCAGATGAAGGCAAGTATGTCTCGAAGAGGCAACTGTTGGGATAATGCTTGTATGGAAAACTTCTTCAGTCACTTTAAGGCAGAGTGTTTTCATTTACACTCCTTCCATAAAGCGAATGAGGTCAAACTTGCCGTGCGTAAATATATGCACTTTTATAACCATCAAAGATTTCAAAAGAAATTAAATAACCTGAGTCCATATAAATATAGAACTCAGGTTGCTTAGTTGCGCTTTTTAAATACTGTCTACTTGACAGGGGTCACTGCATATTTGAAGGTGCTTTTTAATTTACTGCAATAAGTTACTATTATTTTAATACCTTTCTAAATTTACGACCAAAAGAAAGAGCCATACCCGCAAGAACCATCAATAAACCCATTGCTGCACTGTTATTTGTACTTGCACCCGTTTTTGGAAGCTCTTTATATGTATCTTCTTTTTTATCAGAAGTACTATTGTTTGAGATTTTACTGTTACCAGTATCAGAGGCATTGCTGTTGTTAGTACCAGTACTGCCTTTATCAGGGTTATTACCGTTATTGTTGTCTGAGCCATTATTTCCGTTATCAGAACCGTTACCATTGTCCTTATCTTTCACAACCACTTTTTGTATTGTAGTTACCTCATTGCCTGCGAAATCTTTGACACTATATATTACTTCATAAGTACCGGCTTTAGATATATCAACAGTTCCTTCATGCGTTACTTTAGAAGTAAGGTCACCGCCTTCTTTATCAGTAGCTGATACTCCTGCCATTGGATCGAATTGATTACCCTCAGTAATTGTAGTTTCAGCAGGTACTTTTAGTACTGTTTTTTCATCTTTAACTTCTTCTCTAGCTCTAACCGTTACTGTTTGTTTCGCAGTTACTTCATGACCTTTAGAGTCTGTAATTGTGTAAGTTAATACATAAGTACCGGCTTTAGATGTATCTACTTTACCATCAACTGTTACTTTAGAAGTAAGGTCGCCGTCTTCTTTATCAGTAGCTGATACTCCTGCCATTGGGTCGAATGAATCTCCTACATTCATTGTTGCTCCAACAGGCACTGTTAATTTAGGTTCCATATCTGGAGTCTCGCCATTTCCCTCTACAATTACAGTCTGTGTAGCCGTTGCATTAACCCCTTGGGAATCGACAACCGAGTACTCCACACTGTATTTACCTGTTTTAGAAGTATCTACATTGCCTTTATGTTTTACTCTATTTGTTAAATCACCATCTTCTTTATCAACAGCTTTTACACCTCTTATCGGGTCGAACGTATCACCTACATGTAGTGTAGTTGTAAACGGTACAGTTAACTCCGGCGCTTGGTTTTCCGCAGGCTTTTCTTTTTCTTTCACTGTTACCTTGATTTTTGCTGCATCAAAAGCTTCTTGGACTGCTTGAGCTTCAGTTGAGTTCGCGCCATATTTATTTGTTGCAACTCGAAGGCATGCTGATCTCAATTCAGAGAAATCGGAAGTCATGTTTAATTCATCAGTGTTTGCATAATAGAAAATATCAAACATTTTATCCTCGCCAATACCTTTTACAGTTACACCGTTATTAGTGCCACCTTTTGCCATTAAATACGCAACTTTATTAATAATACTTGAGTTGAAATGAACGCCTCCATCATCCTCTCCATTTAAATCATTATATGCACTATAATCATCTGGATACGGTACTCCATCTGAAGAATTGATTGAAGATGGATTTTTCAAATCACGTAAAACTGATCCAGTTTGTTCTCCTATTGTCCAGTTAAATTTCCCATTGTTTATATATTTCTCAATAGCTGTTCCCATAATATCCGATAACGCCTCGTTAATCGCACCAGATTCTCCGGAATATTCAAGATTGGATTCGCTAGATGTAACCGCATGTGTAAATTCATGTCCCGCTACGTCAAATGCCTTTACCACAGGATCTCCATATACAAGCATACTACTATTATTAATATTAGTACTGAATGCATTCTCCCAATTTTTCGGATCATTTGTATCTTCAGAATCCCACGCATGTACAACTGAAACTACTTTTTGTCCCTTATTATCAAAACTATTACGTCCGTATTTATTTTTATAAAAATCATATACCTTTGTTGCTATGTAATGAGCACTTACCGCCTTTGGGTCATTAAATGTTATTGAAGTGCTAATTGCTAGTGTACCAGGGTAATAGCTTTCCTCTTTATTAATATCTCTGTAATTTACATCATATGTTTCAATTCCTTGCCCTCTTGTGTAATCAGCAAGCGCATATTTCCCATCACTTTGTCTAGAAATACCAAATGTACGAGATATACCTAAATCATCTTTTCCTGTTCCAGTTAATGATGTAAGATTACTTTTTCTACTTTCCTTTAGGGCTCCAACAAGTTTTTCACTTGCTTTTAAACCTGATTCTTGCACCATATTTTTTAACATATCACCATTATGAGCATTCACTAAATAAGTTCCAGATACATAGTTTGGTGTTGCAGCAGCAAATGTCACTTGGTATGCATTGCTAGCTTGTCCATTATTTTCATCAACAAAAATAACTGCCTTTACTTCTGGCTCAGAAATAAAATTGATATCGTTCCCATACTTCGTATAAATATATCGTTTCGCTTCTTCTTGTGATAGATTAATAGGCTTCTTTAAATCTTCTTGTTTTAAATTTTGCGCACTATCCCCTGAAATACTTTTAATAACACCCCTTTTATCTACGTGTGCAGTCAATTGATACCCATATACTTCTTTTTCTTCGTACGTTTGTTGTATACGCACAAGTGTAGTCCCATCATAAGAACCACGTTTTTGAAGAACCTTATAATCTACTCCCGTTTCTCCATTCACTTGTTTTGGAGACAAAGCTTGCTCTGTCTTCTCCTTAAGAGCATCTTTTACTACATTCTCTGGTGCCTTTTGTGATGGTTGTGTAAGTTCACCTGTACGGAATGAATCCTCCTGAATTTGAACTTGTAGTTGATCTGTTTCCTCTGCATGACCTACTCCATATGGTATTACAGCTGTTAAAGCTAATCCTGTTGTTAATGCAACTGTAGCTGTTCTTTTTTTATTTTTCATGGTATTTACCTCGTATAATTTTCTGAAATATTAAATCTATAAAATTATACTGTCTATTCCTATCGAAATAAAGAGAAAAATGAAGGAATTATGTAACATTACGCAAAATTACATAATTTAATGTCGATAATCAGTTATTTAAATTCAGTTATTCTAGAGAAAATTACTGTTAATAATGAATTTTTATTTTATAGATCATATTAGGTATAAATTATAAAAAATGGTAAAAATCAATTATAAAAAAAGATGGTTCTGTTGCAAGGTTTATTGGAAATTAAATCTATTGGATTAAAAAACGTTATTCTTTCTAATCTAGCTTGTATAGAAAGAATAACGTTTTTTGGTACTTTGGGGTATCTTAATGGGGTCACCATACAAAAAAAGAAAATTGTACGTTTGAACACATTTTGGACACAAAATAACCGGTACCTTGTACGTTAAGGAACCGGTTATTAATGTTACAAATCTTTTACTAAACTTAGTAATAATGAACTTAATTTATTTACATTAACATACCTGGTAAAAACTTCGCTATTAATACAATAATTGCCGCAAAGAATACCGCTTTAATAATGAATAGAATAATAATTGGAATCGATGCTTTCACTTTGCTTAATCCAGCTGTAATGTGTAATCCGAGCCAAATTAAGACTAAATTCCATACATAGAATATTTCAATTGTATTACCAATTCCATATGCAAATGTACCTTTCGTAAATAATAACCCTAAACTCGTATATTGGCTCATTCCACTACCAAAGATTATACTTAAAATAGAATTAATAAGTTCACCAATAATAAGGACAATGTTTGTATAAGCTACAATATTCAATAAGGTTTTATAAGGCGTATCATTACCAAAGAACATCATAAACATTTTATAAATAGCTGCTATGAATAGTGTTCCAACCATCGCACTAGCAAAGCTTGTTCCAATTCCAGAAATAACTTCTGATGTAAGTGAACTTTGTCCAGCCATTTCACCTAATTCTTTTTTCATTTTAAGCATCTCAGGTGAGGTATACATAACATACGCATTTAAACCACCTAGAAGCCCTTGTAACAATGCTACTAATAGGAACATACCCCAAACTTTCTTGTTTGTTTTCATTCTTTCAAATTGTACTCCAGGAGATGTAATCATTCCAAATAATGATGGCTTTTTCGCACCTACATCTTGTGTATTAATATTCGCTTCCATTATTGCGCCTCCTTCTATATATATAATCCTCTTAAAGAATGGTACAAACAATTGACTCAAACAATATGTATGTGTAGTAAAGATATTTATCTTTACTACACTAGTAAACTATTCGTAGCGAAGTGCTTCAATTGGATCTAATTTTGCAGCTTTATTTGCTGGAATTAATCCGAAAATAATACCAAGTGTCATCGAGAATAATACGCCTCCAACAACAACTTCCCACGAAACGAGCGGTGGCCATTTTGCGAATGTGGAGACAATATATGCCCCGCCATATCCAAGACCAATTCCAATTAAACCACCTAGAAGCGTTAACATAACGGCTTCAATTAAAAACTGTAATAAAATTTTACTACGCGTTGCTCCAAGTGCTTTACGTACCCCAATTTCACGCGTACGCTCCGTTACAGACACGAGCATAATGTTCATAACACCGATACCACCAACGACTAATGAAATACCTGCGATACCACCGATGATCATTGTCATGATATTAGTGACTTTAGAAACTCCTTCTTGGAACTCTTTTAAGTTCACTAATTCATATTTACCTGGAATTTCACTCGGCTTACGACTATTTAATACTTCAACAGCTTTTTTTCCTGCTGATTCTAAATTGTCTACATTTTTAGCTTGAATTGCGATACTTTGAATTTCATCTGTTCCGTATAAAATAGGCCATAAAGTGAGAGGAATCAGTATTTCCTCAGTTTCAAATCCCATAAATTCATTATCTGATTTATAGACACCGATAATTTGCACCGGCTGTCCTTTCATTTCAATAATTTTCCCTACTGGATTTTCATTTTTAAATAACGTCTCTTCTGCCTTCATACTAATCATCACAACGTTATTCCCTTGCGAAATATCTGATTCATTTAATGAACGGCCTTTGACCATTTTCACTTTATTTACTTGAAAATATTCACTATCTAGTCCAATAACATTAATCATTGCTTTTTTATCGTTTATATCAAGTGTTTCCATCGTACTATTCGTCGTAATAACATGGGCAACATCTTTTACCTGTTTCACCTCAAGAATATCTTCTTCCGTTAATTTTGGTACCTCATGCCCACCCATAGCAAACTCATCATTAATATCCGGCTTAAACTGAATTGGCATAAGGTTATTACCAGAACCAGCGATTTTCGACTTCAGCATCGCTTCCCCGCCCTGCCCAATCGCAACGACAGTAATAATAGAACCTACTCCGATAATAATACCGAGCATCGTCAAAGCTGAACGCAGTTTATGAGCTAAAATAGAAGATAGGGCAATTTTCATACTATCTAGTAAACTCATACTCCACACCTTCTATCTTCAGTAATTTTCCCATCTCGCAGTACAATGCGGCGAGATGAATAAGCTGCTACCTCTTCTTCATGCGTAACCATAACAATCGTCGTACCTTCTGCATTAAGCTTCGTGAAAATATCCATAACTTGTTCACCAGACTTCGTATCAAGCGCACCCGTCGGCTCATCGGCCATAATGAACGTTGGATTATTCGCAATCGCTCTCGCAATTGCTACACGCTGTTTCTGTCCACCTGATAACTCATTCGGTAAATGATGCACTCTATCTGCTAACCCTACTTTGTAAAGTGCTTCCAAAGCACGCTTACGGCGCTCAGCTTTCTTCACCCCACCATATACGAGAGGAAGTTCAACATTTTCCACCGCTGAAAGACGTGGCAGTAAATTAAAATGCTGGAACACAAAGCCGATATATTCATTACGAATTAAAGCTAGCTTTGACTCATCTGCTGTTAAGATATTCACATCATTCAGCATATATTTGCCTTCTGTTGGACGATCTAAACAACCGATAATATTCATAAGCGTTGATTTACCGGAACCAGACGGTCCCATAATTGAAACAAACTCACCACTCTGAATCGTTAAACTAATACCATGCAAAATCGGTACCGCAAGCTTTCCTTGATAATACGTTTTAGCAATATTATTTAAAGTAATCATTTCTCTTTCACTTCCATTCCGTCATACACGTTGTCGGAAGGATTTTTAACCACCTTTTGCCCCACTGTTGCGCCTTCAACAATCTCTGTCCAATCTCCATCAGTAGCACCTTTTTTCACATTTTGCTTACGAAGCTTTCCTTTTTCTTCGATATAAACAAATGCATCTTCGCCTTTTTCTACAATGCTCTTACTTGGAACAGCAATCATTGTCTTATTCTCTAAATTTACTTGTAAAGAAACGTGATAACCTGGAGATAAACCATCTTGGCTATCAAGACTTGCCTTATATGTATATTGAGACATATTTTGAGTTCCTTCACCAGCTGCTTGAGCCATCTCTGCACTCGTTGGGAATTCACTTACTTCTGTAATTTTACCTGTCCACTTCTTCTTATTATTTGCTTTCGCAGTTACAGTAAACGTTTGGTCTTTTTGAATTTGTGACTTTTGAAGCTCTGTTAAAGTCCCTTGAACTTGGAACGGATCTTTAGAAGCAACTTGTAAGAATGCTTTCCCTTGGCCACCTAAAGCTTGAGATGAACTTTGTGCTGCATCTTTATCTAACTTTTGTACAACACCTGTAAAATTACTATAAATCGTAAGTTCTTTCTGTTTTTTACTTAACTCTTCTTTTTGTAACTTTCCTTTTTCTTTTTCAAGATCAGTTGTTTTTTGTGCCATTTCTAATTCGCTTACTTGCTCTTCTAACGGATCTGTTACTTCTTTCCCAGCACCGCTATCTTTCGCCTTCTTAATCTCTTTCTTTATGGAATCTATTTTCTTTTGCTCTTGATCATAACGCATAGTAGCCATTTTTTGATCAAGCTCAGCTTGCTTCATCTGTAAATTAATTTCTTCATTATCATAAGAGAATAATTTCGTTCCTTTCTCTACTTCTTGTCCTTCTTTCACTTCAATATCCTTTACTTTTCCTTTTGTCGGATCTGCATAAAAGCTTTCAATATTCCCAGGTTTCACCTGCCCTGAAATCAATTTTGTATTATTAAGTTTACGCTCTGTTACTTTTTCGAAGCTAACAGCATCTGCCTTTGCCTCACCCTTCTTCTTACCTTGCATGACAAAAATATTGATGGCTGCAACGATAACAATTAATGTAATAACCCCACTGATAATCCATTTCTTCTTTTTGTTAAGTTTACGTGTTGTATTTGGTAACATGGTGTATCTCCTTTCATGATAATATACTTTTTAAGTATATTATAATTTTTAAACATAACATGAATAATATATATAATATTATGCAATATTGCATATAAAAAGGTTCTGGTGCAAAAATATTAGTTAGAAACATAGAGTAGCAATTTTCTCTTCATTTCTATCTTATGAAGCTAAGCCAAATAATTTATGAATAAATTATTTCTGTTTTTGGACAGACTTGTCCGGTAAAACAAGTTGCCCCTTTTTCATCATATGCATGGCTTCAACAACACTCAATATAGAGATTGCTGTTTTAAACGACTTGAATCCTAACATAGAACGAACTCGTCTTTTAATAAACCGGTGGTCTTGTTCCACTATATTATTGAGATATTTAACTTGCCTTAGTTGTATGCCTTCAGGCATATGTTTCTCTTCTTTCAACTCTTGAATCGCTACAGGATAGGCAGGGTTCTTATCTACTGTTATCACGCGAGGTTTAGAAACATACGAAAAAGCCAAGGCTTTCTTGAAAAAGCGCTTGGCTGCTTGTTTATCTCTTGATTTACTTAGATAAAAATCAATTGTATTACCCTCTGAATCAACTGCACGATACAGGTACATCCATTGACTTTTTACTTTGATATATGTATCATCGACTCTCCAAGAGTCATCGGTTTGCTTGAGATGAAAACAGATTCTTTTGTCTAATTCAGGACCAAACTGATGAACCCAACGCATAATCGTTGTATGAGCAAAGGATAAGCCCCGTTCCTCCATCATTTCCACCAAATCACGAAAACTGAGATTATACCGTAGGTACCATCTTACCGTTAACAATATTAGTTCAGGCTGATAATGCTTCCATTTGAACAAATTTTCCTTTTTCATACTGATCACACACCTTTTCTAGAGTAGTAATATCAGTATGTCCAAGTTTTATAGATTTTTTGCACCAGAACCGGCGGTACCCCATCACTATCAAGCTAAGGTTTTGCACTATCTATAAAGCAAAAAAACGCCATCCTTTCCTATGATTCTACAGAAAGAATAACGTATTTTTTTCATTTTGAGGGTATTTCTTTTTATTAGCTTGATAGCGATGTGGTGCTACCCCATGCCCATCAAGCTAATATTTTGAGTGTCCCCAAAACGAGAATTCCAACCTTTTACAGTTTTTCACAAGAATTCAGCTCATCTTTTTCGTTTGGGACAACAGCCAATTTTTTAATTTTAAGCATTTATAAATTTAGGTCTTGATAATGTACGTTTAGACACAAAATTGAAACGTTTCGATTAGTTCCCTGTACGTTAAGGAATTAGTTTGTATAATTGAGAAAATGTATGAGACTGGTGTAAATTTAGGGGAATCCAATATTTTCTATTTAAATATGATAGAATAGAAATATATCTAAAACGGAGGAAAAACAACTGAACTCAAACACAAAACAGTTTATTTATGATATCCAGCAAAGAAAGAACAATTATATGGAAGATGTATTAAAAGCAATACAACACCCTAAAAAAGAGCAATCTGAACAGGTCATTCAAAATATAGTAGAGAAGATGGATATGATGATTAGTTTAGTTACTACTTACATGACTATTGAATCAGAATCTATGAAAGAATTAAAAGAACTTCAGGAAGAAATTATTCATGCTCAAGCATATATTCAAAAACGAAAATTTGAAGAAACACAGAGATAAAACCCTGTGTTTTTATTCGGTAGTCTATGACGCCAATCTGTTATGAATCAAATTAGATGTAATTTGATTCTCAATTCAACTCGTGTTATGGAGTTTTGAGAATCCCTTAGCGTATAAAAACGTTAAAATGTGCGTCCTCCCCTATAAACAATTAATCTTTTTTCAAAACGGTTAAACTTTATTTCAAATCCACACCCAATTAGGACGCAGTAATCAATGTTTCTATGATTTCGCTTGTGCCGTTTGTATAGCGAACAACTTAATATACGCAATTTATGTGGCGACGATATGGCGCTTTGTGACGCTGACAAATAAAAAAAGACGGGGGCGCGAAACCCCCGGGCTAATTCAGTATCAAACCACGATCTTAATCTTCGGTCTAACTTTGATTGCAATCAATCTTTGCGCTATCGTGTCCCGTTAGTGCAATACCTTTGTAATATGTTTCACCACGTTGTTTGTAACAAAGTTAACGACTCTCATTCGAACGATTCAGCGATTTCATGCACGTTACCAAACGGATCAACGAAAGCAGCATATCGCCCTTGAGTAGGTTTATCATGCAAAAATTGAATACCCTTTTCCTTCATTTCCTTATAAGTTTGCTCAACAGATACGACCTCAAACACCAAAACTGTTCTAGCCTCGTTTGAATAATCTCCAATTTCTTTGGTCTTTTCACATTTAAAAGCTATAAGCTGACAGCCGTCAAGGGCAAATACAAGCTTATTTTCTTGCTCTAACAATGTTTGCAAACCCAGCAATTCAGAATAAAACCATCTCGCCTTTGTCATGTCATTGACGAAAATCATTATATGTCCTAGTTTCATAAGGCTATGCTGCCCCTTCACTTTTTTAAGGATACCATTTTTTATGGTTCATGCAGAATCTTTGCTAATGATTATTTGAAGTATTCGCGAATTGATTAACATATCCTGCCCGTATCCATCTTATTTTTTATAAACACATTTACGCCATAGCCACTCTAATGGCCCATATTGAAAGAATCTAGTCCACAAGATGCTACTAATACCTTGAAAGATGCATATTCCTATTCCAATAAACAATACCTAAGTTCGGTTTCAGTCTTCGATTGCTTGGTAGACCGTGGTCCAGAAGTCTTGGATAAGATGCGATGGGTCCGGAGTGGACATCCCAACCTGGGTGAACAGGATTCCAGTAAACTGTTTGTCTGGATCAGCGTAAGCTGCAGTGCCGGTTCCGCCATCCCAGCCGAATTGACCGATAGACGCGTAGTCTCCAAGATAGGTACGCACCGCCATCCCAAAGCCCCAGCCGCCTTGTATCCCTTGTCCAAACGACAAATGGACGTTGTTTTTGGCCAAATCGTCTCGGTATACTTGTTGTTCCGGAGTAAGACGGTTGGTGGTCATCAGCTGGACTGCAGGTCGGGACAGGATCCGTTTGGTTCCGTGCATCCCTTTGTTCAACAGCATCTGCAAATACGCGTGATAATCGTCGACGGTTGCGAGCAGCCCACCACCGCCTGCTTGGAATGCTGGAGGTTTGCTGTAACGTCCGCCTGCACCCTCATCCCACACGATGAACTCACCTGTATGCGGATCGGGGTTGAAGGCAGGTGGAAGCCGGTCAATCTTGAGCTCAGGCACGTAGAAGCCAGTGTCCTTCATTCCCAGTGGATCGAAGATGCGTTCGCGTAGGAACGACTCGAATGTCTGACCCGTTACCCTGGCAACAAGCACGCCGAGCACTTCAATACTGATATGATACTGCCACCGCTCTCCGGGCTGGTAGCTTAGCGGAAGTGCACCTAGGCGACACATAAACTCATCTGGATCGGGCATATCCTGCCCTGGCGTGTCGAATATCCCACTCTCGAAGAACGCGTTCATGATCGGAGAACCCATCAACGTGAGATCCACTCCGAGCCCGAATGTGGAGGTCAACAGGTCTCGTACAGTGATAGGACGCCGTGCTGGGACGGTCTCTTCCAGCGGACCATCGGGCCGTTTCAACACCTGCCGGTCGGCGAGTTCGGGCAGCCATTTGTCTACTGGGTCGTCCAAATGCAGTTTGCACTCGTCGAGCAGAACCATTACCGGTGAGACTGCGATCGGCTTGCTAGTGGACGCCAATCGAAAGATCGTGTCCCGACGCATTGGTGCGCCACCATCATGCCTCATTGTTCCAAGCGCTTCGACGTGCGTCTCGCCGTTTCGGCTGACTAAGGCGACGAGCCCAGGAATCTTTCCAGAATCGACATGCTGCGCCAGTACATTGCGCATTTTGCGCAATCCTGTTTCAGAAAAACCTTTATTGTTTTGTCCCATTTTGTTCTCCTTTAGTTTAGATTGAGATTTCTAATACATATTGGCAATCAATTATTAGTTCTTCAAATAGAAAAATTCCCCTGTTTAATAATTTCGACAAAATGTATTTATGTATATGGGGTCACCATACATCACTATCAACCTAGGATAAATTTATATCCATAATTCACAGAAAACGTTATTCTTTTTGTAGAAATATACAGAAAGAATAACGTTTTTTATGGGTCTTTTGATTCTTGACGAACTTCAACCGATTGCCGAAGAATTACAACGACATATGTCTCCTCGTGTTCTAGAACACCTAGCTAAAGAAAAAGGATTCGTTCAGCGAAAAGAGTAAATATCAAGCAAAGGAGTTAGTTGCTTTATGTGTATGGCTTAGCCAACAGGTTGCAAGTACATCACTCACACAATTATGTAGCCATCTTGAAGTATCTACGGGTGTTCTTATCAGCCCTGAAGGACTTAACAAACGATTTAATGCTTCCGCAGTACAGTTGCTAGAACAAGTTCTAGCTAATCTTCTAACTCAAAGAATTCATTCAACAAAAGAAATAATTCATCAATATACCACGAGCTTTAAACACATTCGGATTCTAGATTCTACAACATTTCAGCTTCCAGATAAGTTTTCTTCACAGTATCCAGGTTCAGGTGGAAGTAGCCATACGACAGGAGTCAAAATTCAATTAGATTTTGTTTTTTATTAATTAATACGGTACGTGAAATTATAATATTAAGCCTAAAAAAGCCCCTTGAAAGGAGCCTCTTATTTTACAAGGTATTGTTCTATTTCTTTTATTAATAATTCTGCACCTTCTGGACTTAATGCTATCTTACCATTTGCTAATGATATGTTACGATTTGACAATTCTCCTGTTAACGCACAAACACCACCAGGCTGATACCTCTGTAAAACAATGTCTTCACCTTCTACAAAGATCTCTAATGGTGATTTTTCTTTAATACCTAGCGTATTTCTAAGTTCCTTTGGAATTACCACACGCCCTAATTCATCTACTTTTCTAGTCACTCCGGTTGCTTTCATCTAGCATCTTTCCCCATTTCATTTATCAATTTGTACCCAAGTTATTCTCTACTATTGTAACAGGCTTTCACCATACACGAGAAACCTTTTTATTTTTCCTAAAAACCCTAAAAACGCATGTAAAGCCTGTATATACCTTTACATGCGTTTTTATAGCTAATAAGACCTATCACATCAACTTATTCATCAAAATGCAAAATAAACAAATTTGAAAAGCCGTTTTTAAATCAAATCTCATTTTTTTAACACGTTCTTACAAAAATAGAAAAAGAGCTGGATTTTCATCACAGTTCATTTATTTATTGGCTCCATATGTGTACATGTGGGATATTGAGAACAGCCAAAAAACTTATTCCCTGTTTTATTAGAATTTCGAACGACTAAATGATTTTTACATGTTGGGCATTTCCGTTCTGCAGGTTTTATCCCCTGATATACATCTTCGGCCGAATACTCCGGATTGATTTTATTAATCAATTTTTGAAGTTCTACACGATCTATTAGTTTTACATGGCATGCCTCCGCTAATTCTTTCGCTTGCCTTGTATACACACTGTTCGTTACAACCCAACCCTCATGTGCTTTGTAATAAGCTTGTGCTGCATATATCTCCTGTACGGCACTAATGCCAACTCTATTTTTCATCCCGTATCGTTTCGCCTGGATTACAATACGATTTTTTCCCTTTAATACAAGATCTGCACCAAAATCATTTGACTGCTTTGTGACCATCGGAGAATAGCCAAGTTCTCGAAAGAGAGCCTTCAGATACACTTCAAATTGATGTCCGTCCATTTTATCTATATAGCGAATACCGGACTTCGCCATTCGCTTCAGTATTCTTCGCTCCTGGATCTTCCAGTACATAAATTTACAGATACGAAAAAGAACATAAAGGATAAAACCACAAATCAAAATCTGTAGTATATTTGGCATTGCTGGTAGATTAGACACTTCTCTCCACCTCTTTGATTGGTTTCATTTTCTTTGGTTGAGCTGTTTCTTTTGGCTGTTGTTCATTCACTTGTTTCTTCCGGACATCGTTCCAATCTTTTTCATTCGTTGGGATATCCTCTTTAAGATCTACAAAGCATTTCATTGTCTGAATGAAGTCTGTCCCAGCTTTATCATTATCCACTGCCATAATGACCTCTTTAATATCGTGCCCTTCTTTTTTCGCATCCATTAAAGATTGAATCACCGTTTTTGACTTCAATCCATGCATAGAAACCAGGCGAGCATTTTGTATTTTATTTTGCTTGATACTCCAATGAGATAACATGTCGATTGGATCTTCATAAAAATAAATCTTAACCGGCTTACCTACATCAACCGTAAAACCTGCATGGATTTTTTCATAATTCGGGACAATTTGCTTAAAGCTTCCTCTTTTATTCTCCATTTTGACAGTACCTTGACGGTTCATTCCTATTACTTGCCCTTTGCCCCCTTCTTCTCTCCATTTGAAAACGACATTATTTTTCTTATCCTGGACGATGAGATCCTTTTTAATTAACCAGTTCACTAAACGAAGATCTATTTTTCGCTCATCAATTAAGTACTGCTTGATCTCTGTTTGTTTCTGCACCTCTAAGTGTTTTGGATAGATAAATGGCTGCTGTTCTTTATTGCGTTCTTCTTCAGCTTTTGAGCGATCAAACTCTTTGTAATCCCCTTTATTTATATCTAATACGGCTTGTGGAAATGTCATTTCATAGTACATCATCGCAAAGCTAATCGCTCCATATCCCTTCTCCCCTCGACTATTCCAGGCGTATTGATTCCCTTTAATAATGAGACTGTCATGCTCTGTATGACGGTAATAGTTTCCTTCTTTCTTAAACGTTTCTCCCTTTGCTTCCAGATATGAAATCAAGTCTATATTTCTTGCTTTCATCGCGTCCTCCGTACTGACATGTGACATTACGGAATTCCCCCTTTACTCTATAAAATGAAATAAAAAAGAGGACTATTCCGTTTCATAGTCCTTTTCTCTTAATCTACAATTTCAGCTTTATGGTTCTGTTTCTTGATCCTCAGCTTTTTCACGATTCTTTGACCAAATAACAACAATACGTTCAAAGAGACAGCCACAAGAAACATACAGCCTGCAAACAGCCATACATTCATGACATAACCTTCCATTCTAGTTCCTTCTGTAAGAACACATATAATGGTTTTTGTTCCGACAGCATTTCACGTACGGCTTGAATTTCTTCGTTAGATAACGAAATGAAAATAAGCTCTTTGGGATCTCTTTTTTCTGCCCAAACGCCCTTGTAATCAATGTCTACGATTTCCACAATGTTTCCCATTCTTTTTCACTCCTTTCGTTCTAAAAACAAGAAAGAGGGCTTTTACATGTACCCTCTTTCATTTCTAGACATAAAAAAATCACTTTCCGTTTTCTCAATTGAGTAACAAAAAATGATTCAATCTGTTTTTCCTGTTATAAAATTTTTCATCGTTCCATTTCCATTGTTCCGTTTTTCCTACCTGATTTTTTTGTAGCCTTTGGCTGCTCTACATTACCAGGATCTGGCTCCTTGTCTTTTTCTTTACTATTCGTTTGTTTTCCGTTTAATGGCTGAAATTTTTTATCTACATCTATTTCCTTTGAAGTTGTAGACTGATTCACCGTTATTCCTTCTTTCCCAAGCTTCTCATCCACCTGGTTTTCTAATTTCACTACGTGTTCCTGGCTTACCAGCTCATTATCAATCGAAACATACTTTGTTGTATAATATCGCTCTTCAGCTTTTACACGAGTGACAATACTATCAATATTATCTGGTGTTTCTTCATATTGTGAACGTCTGTATGCTTCGTATTTCCAGCTTAAATCCTTATCTAATGTAGTTGCCTCTTTTTCTTTTGAAGGTTGAATTTGTTGATCTAAAGAGGCAATAGGTGCATATCCTTCCTTTTTCATTTCTTTATACAATTCCACTTCTTTTTCATTAAACGAATGATCTTTTTGTTCCTCCGCTTTATCAACTAAGAGTCCATATCGTTCGTCTTTTACGATTTCATCCAGACTCATTTTTGCATCTTTTTCATGAATGACAAATGACAAATTTCCTCTGCCATCAAAAATAGAACTTTGAACTTTTTCATATAAATCCGGCTTCAAAATGTTATCCAAATAGACATTTTCTCGTTCTCCGTTTTTCTCCATTAAAGAAACATATAAATCTTCCCGATCTGTTTTATCTTGGTTCCATACTGATAAATAATTAATATCTTTCGTAACCCCATCCATCATGTGTATTCTTGCAAGTTCTTCATCTTGCATACCGTTTGCTAATACTTCAATTGTAACTAAGTGATGGGGTGTCTCTTTCGATTTTTCTAATGTATTTTCCTGTGCTTTTTCCATCGGTATTTCTTTGTTATTTCTATGATTCACTACCTCATCTCGTAACGCTTGTTTCACATCATCCGATAGATACCTTTTCTCGTTTAATACTTGTTCATACGGTGTCTTGTAGTCCCCATCCCCCATATCCAAACGATCCATACTCACAAGCTCCATTCTCCCAAAATCCCTATCTACTTCTTTTGGAATGGCAATATGATAACGAGCTTGATTGTAAGGGATGGTTTCACCTCTTTCTCTAGCTTCTTCCCTTGCTTTTTCAATACTTGAAATGACTTCAGCCATTTTTTCATTGGCTTCTCCAAATGGGATCAGTTGATTGTTCTTAATATTTTCGTTGTCGCTCCATTGAACTAACATAGTTGGACGATTAATTTCATCCTGATTTAGTGCTGCATACTTTTCTTGATTTGCCACGTTAAATGCATCTATATATTCCTTATCACTCAATTTTTCTCCACCTTCTACAGGCTCAAACGCTCGATTTCTATCTGCCTGCTCCCTTAACTCTGTAACGGAAACAAGCTCTTGTGTCGTGTTACTTAAACTCATGTATTCCACCAGTAAAATGTTTTTTTCATCCTGTTTTTCATTTCTATTTGCCATACCTTCCACCTCTTTTTCATTTGTTTTTTCTTTTTCCTTTTCTAATGTGTTTTCAATTGTTTCAATAAATTCAATTGAAGTTTCATGTACTTCTTTCAATAATTTCGTTTTATCTTTCATTTCTTTTCCTTGCGTCCAGCTTGCTAAATACCCTAAGGAATATTCGCTTGTATCAATCCCAAAATAAGAAGATACGGCATAAGCCGTCATTTCTGCTTGAAACTCTTTTTCTGGTGCTGTGTAATTCATATGTGTCTCTGCTGTATGAAGTTTTGCATGTGCCAATTCATGAAGAAGTGTTTTTACATTTTGTAATTCACTGTTTCGTGGATTCAAAGCAACTTCTTTTGTTAAGGTATAACTAACCCCCTTTGCGACCCCAAGTTCTTGCTTCGGCTCAATAATTTTCACACCGTTCTTTTCCGCAACAGCTTCCATTCCTCTATACAAACTCTTGTAATCTTTTACACTTCCTTCTAGCCAGTGATTCGGAAAAATACGAGGTAGATCTTCTGCTTTTGCGTTTGTCTGCGACACATCAAACACATGGCAGACAGCAAAATATAAGCGACCAGGTATCACTTCTACGCTTTTAGATTCGATTTGTTTTTTCTCTTCCTCACTTGCTTGAGTTACTGTTTTCCAAGTGCCTTCTTTGTCTTTAAATTTTGCTATAGTTCTGTTTGGAACAAGGATCTGGATTCCTTTCTCACCCTTCTTAACCGCAAACCCTTTTTCTTTCCAAAAAGAAAAGGAACCAACTGCCTTGGCTCCTTCAAATTGACTCTGTATTAATGAAATATTAGATGGTGAATAGTGATAAAACTTTGCCATAAACGATAAATAATCTTTCAAATCTCCCGGTGTACGAAAATAGCCTTCTATACTTTTTTCCATCTTTTTTGTTAAAGCTTGCACCGCTTCTTTCTTTTCTTCCGGTGATTTCGTTTGATACTTTTTCTTATAACTTTTACTCATGATCTTCTCCTACTCTTTCACTTGCTCTTTGCAATTCCTCCATATCTTCTTCATTCCATCTTTCCGTTGTGTCAAAGAAAAGCTCATGAGTTTTTACATTAACCGGAACTAACATATTTTCTTGATTCATGACATGGATTGCCAGTTCTCTCACTTGTTCTCTTGTAATTTTAATTGTTAATTCTTCATCTTTTACAAGTAACACAATATCATCTTCTCCAATTTCTTTAATGACTCCTAATGCGATATCTTCATGAAATAATAACATCCTAATAACCTCCTATTTTTTATAACAAAGAACAATGTAGCTTATGTTACATTGTTCTTTGTTGCCTCGTGATCTATACGTTTTTGTCTCGCATGACTAATTCGTTCCGCTACGACTTCCTTTGCCATTTTCACGCCACCGACTTCTATTTTATCCGTAGTAATAATACTCTCTAAATCTAAGTCATTGGCAAAGAAGTATCCATTCATTAATTCAATTAAAACTTGTGTATTTCGATCCGCACTATTTGCACCAAGACGAATTTTTGTTAGCTCACTTTTTAACACATCGTGTAGGTTATTCGATACGACTTCCGTTACATAATTTAGTGACCATTCTGTGCTTTTTGCTGCTTCATGCTCCTTGCAAATTCTTCCCATTGCTTCCCCTGTATATCGAATTCCGTGTTCCTCCATATAATCCTTTATATAATCCTCTGTCTCTTGATCCATCATTACCTGTCTTCTAATTGTACTCATTTAATAACCCCTTTCATTTTGATATGCACTCTCTTTTTGCATACGCTCATAATACTTTTGGTTCTTCCAACTTTCATATTCACTTTTAAAAGCACGTTCTACTTTTTTCATGGAATACTGAATAGATACATTCTGTTGAAATTTTTGAAACGGCTTTGATTTTTTTATGTGATGGATTCTCTTTTGTTCTTTATCGTATGCCTTCATTTCTTGTAAAAAGGCGTTCCCCATTCTTTTATGCAAGTCATTAATTTTATTCGTTTTGTAATTTTCATATTGCTTCTTATCATACTTGCCTTCCCCATATGCTTCTTTAAAAACTTGCACTTCTTTATCTAACTTTTGGAGAAACTGATCGTAATCTTTTTTATGATGATGTTGAATATATCTCCTGCTTAATTCATCAATTTCCGGCTTTAATGGCTGAATGGTATTGTAGCTATACTGCCACTGTCTTTTATCACTTGGTAACTGTTTATAGATTTGTAAAAACAATGGTTTCAAATGTTGATTGCGCCAATCAAAAACGGAATCTTCTTTTTTACTTCCCACCATATTATTTCGAATCAGATCATTAATTTGTTTTTGTTCCTGCTTACGATCTAACAAATTGTTTACGACTTTTCCCCTCATCGCATCCAATGTTTTGGGTTTTCTTTTGCCACGTTCTCTCGTTGGAAATAGTTCAACAGTTGCCACATGAATATGAATGTTATCCGTATTAAAATGAATGGCTGCCGACCAGGTAGAACTTTTTTCTAACCCCTCCCTTTTCTGCATTTCCTTCATCGCAAGCCGTGTCACATCCATTAACTTTTTTTCATCCAATGTTTTATTTTTCTCATCATATATGCCTTGTTCCTCTAGCCAAGGATTATGAAAAGAAATGACATCCTGCCACATAATACTTCCATTTTCGTGAGCGGTTTTAAACATTTCCTTTAAGGATTTTTTCTCACTTTCTGTTAAACGATTTGCGTGTTCCGTAAACAGTGCCGATGTCTTTTCTGGATTCCCCATATAGTCTTGATACGTTTCAAACATTTTCGGATTCAGCTTCACTTCACTTTTTGCTTCTTCCCGATCTACATACTCAATATAGTTCTGAAATGCATCGGAACCTGGTAACACAAATTTTGTTTTTAAAACAACACCAGGTGTGGTGGAAGAATGAACAGGAACGGCATTACTCATTTTCATCATCCTGCATCATGAGTTGTATAAACTCATTCATTTTTTTCATTTCGCTATAACAATCATTCATCATATGGATGTTCTTTTGGATGATATTTTCTAATTCCATTTCTCTTTTATTTTGTTGCTGAAAAAATGCCAGCATTTCAATTTGGTCTTTCAAAAATTTCTGCCTGGATAATCCTTTCCTCTTTGCAATTTCATCTATTTTCTTTACGGCAATTGGATCTACTTCTCTAATTCTAATTTCCACTTTTCCCTCTCCTTTCTGCAATTCAGGGTAGAGATCAAAAAATAGTGAGAAGAGCATAAGGGGTTTTTGCCCCCACCGAGGGTGTGGGGCTAGGCGGAGCCTAGCAAAACGATGGGGGCAAGAAAATCCTCCAGGTGAGTACTCACTGATGACCCAAATCAAACACATGAGTACTTAGTGAGCACACAAAAACCACCAAATGAGCACTCAATGAGTACTCAAATTTCACTGGTGAGTATTCACTGACGACATGACTTTTTCAATTTTTATTAATTTCTTGTGCCTTTTGCTCTAATTTTTTGATCTTATCTCGTGCGATTTTTTGTTCTCCTTTAAACAATTCAATGTTCTTTTCTGATGATTTTATTTTGGATTCTAAAGATGATATTTTCGATTGGGTTTCCGTTTTTTCCGCTTCGGTTTGGTACTTCATTTCATCTTTTAGTTCTTTTACTTTCTCAAAAACTGTCTTCCCATTTTCTTCTTCAAGCTTGATTGCTTTCCCATAATTTTCGATCTTTGTTTCAATATCTTTTTTGTCTCTTTCTATAAAATCTAACTCATATGTTTTTTTATTTTCAGCTAACAATTCATCATTTGCTTTTGTTTTTCTTTGATCGGTAAAAATCGTCTGAACAAGTTTATTGGGACTCTTTGTACTTGCATTTTCTTCTTCGTACTCGTTAACATCTTGTGTAAACTTCCGAATATCCATTTGTTCTTTTTTACTGTTTTTATTGTAAATATCTAAAGCTAAAGCTCCCCAATTTGGAGATAATTCTTTGACTTCTATCACGTAATTCCCATTCTCTTCATACAACACTTTGACAGGTAATTGAACACCTGGCTTTCCTTTTTCTTGTGCCTTAAACGTAAAGCCAGTTTCCTCATATCCTTCTATCCGAAATCGAATTTCTATGAAATTTTTATGTGGATTATACTCCCTTTGTTCTACAATCAATTTTCCCATCCCCGACAACTTGATTACTTTATTTGTTTCCAGGTAACTCTACTATAGAAATTACATTTAATAGATACTGAATATTCATTTATTTACCAATGGATTAACTTTGAAATTTACTAAGCTTAAATCTTCAATAGCTTGCTGTAGTAAGTATGAAAGATCAAAAATTAATTCTAATGTTTTTATTTATTTTAATTTCTAAAACAAGATTTATTAAATATAGTATTCTATATTTTTTGTCATTTCTTTAGAAAGCTTGGCATATTTTCAATATACAAAGGGAATCTTGTAAACTTCAAATGGTTTCCATAATTTTTATAATTTAATATTGGATGGTTCTGATACAAAATTAAATTATAAAAACATAGAGTAGCAATTTTTTCTACATGTTTAGCTTATGAAGCTAAAACAAACACTTTATTCATAAAGTGTTTTTGATCTTAGACAGACTTGTTCGACAAAATAAGTTTTCTTTTTACTCTAATATAGGTTTTATCGACTCCTCATGAGTTGTTTGTTCATTTAAGATGATATTGCATTGTCTCTTCTAATTAAGGCCTATATGGATAAACTCAGCGTATAATTGTTGTCTGAGCAATTAATACATCTCTTCCCTTTAGTTCATACTGATAATGCTTCTATTTGAACTAATTTTCCTTTTCATACTGATTACACATCTTTTATAAAATAATACTATCAGTAACTTCAAGTATTTAAATTTATTTTTACTTAGTGAAAGACTATTACCTTTTAGATAATCAAGAGATGCGCATTTTTCGGATAGTACGTTAAAACCTAATATAATATATATCTTTTATATAAAAAGAATATAAAGATAAAACTATTATACTTATGAAAAATGGCTTACAAACTCAGTAATAACAGTGTCTGCAAAGTTATAGAACCATAAAAAATCGAAAAAAACACTTATTGGAAATGTATTTATTGCTTTTTACGCCGCTCTAAATATACAAAATATCATAAAGTTGAATTACTTAACCTACATATAATCAGCATCATTTTGATGCGTAAAAGTGTATATAAGATTAATGGCAGTCTAGCTTAAATTAATAACATGATTTCCACATACGCTATAAAATAACCCACATTTTATTAACATTTAGAAGTAAGTTATAGACATAATTCAGTAAATCAACATTATTAACAAAAAACATTCTGATTTTAAGTAGCTTTATATATAAAACGTTTATAAATAAAGCTTTGAGCTATTTTATTGTACACATTTGGACAATATTATTAAGATATCCACTGAATTTATATATATATTTACGATTTTTAGTAGATTAAATCGTAATAAGAGAGCGAATGTTCAGAAAAATGTAAAGTGAAATTGTGAATTACTGATTATATTTTAGGAATTTTGTATGGAAGTGTATAAAAAAAGAGAGGTATTCTAACTCAAATTTAAGAATCTCTCTCTTTTATGTTTGGATAGTACGAATATAATTTCTAATTTCAGCACGAATAGCCCTCCGTCTTTGATTTTTCAAAAAAGGAGAGCATGTAATTTTACATTGCAGGAAGCAGCTGATCTACCGTGCATGGTGTTTCACTATTTTTACGGTAATAAGCTTCTAAGGAATGAAGAAAATCGATTAAATTAAAGTCTTTAGGAACTTCAATTACGCGGATTTTTTCCTTAGGCAATCTATCTATTTTTTCAATGAACAGTTCGCGAATATCACTTGGAATATGATGTTCTTTATGGCCATGAGATTTTAATAATTCACGAATTTTAATTTCTAATGCAATATATGAGTTAACATTTACTCCTTGCTCAAAAGCATACTTCCTAAATAGTGTTTCTTCTTGATACTGCATATAATTACGATGGTATGCTTCTTCAGTCACAGGAACCGCATATGTAGAATGAAGAAGGTCATGCGCTTTACAGAATAACTTCTTAACATTTTGCAATGAATATATAGCAAAGTGAGTACCAAATTTAAATAACGCATCTTCTTGCTTTTCTTTCGGTACATTATGTGTAATCAGAGAATAAATACCTGTTTTAGCAGCCGTATCTAATACGCGATATTGTGAAGACTGCTTTAATAATTTGCTTAGTGTATAAACAAGATTTTTAGGGAAACCCTCTTGTCTATCAATCATTTCGCGTAATCCACGAATCACTTGGCGGATTTGACGATGACAGGAATGTTTTAAGACATTTACAAATTGGTTTATATCTTTTGTAAATTCTGCAATATTCATTTCAACTAACGATTCTTCAATGAACTTAGCTTTACGTTTATATGTAAGTCTTGGTGTAAATGGATCGCGATACTCTTCCCCTACTTCCTTATTACACAAGAAATCAGGGTGTACAGATAAATACAGTGTTGTATACTGCTTTTTATTCTTTTTCCCTTTTTCTAATTTGCAAATTTTAAACAAAGAAGATCCAGTAGCAGTAGATTTAGTTGTTAATTCAGCCATTACAGAACGTATCTGATGTGGGTATTTCTTATGTAAGAAGCGATACATACCGCCAAAATGAGTCTGTTGTCCTTGTTCATCAAATTTGTATAGTGAACGTTTCAAAGTAGTTTCTCGTTTTTGCTGCATTGCGATATCAATAAATAGCTTTTTAGCAGCAATGGATAAATCGAAGAACTCTTTTGTAAATACAATTGGGCTGATAAACGTGTAAGGATTCGCTTTATTCGTTTCCTTGTTCATAAAATCAGTTAATGTAATTTTATATTTACCACTGTACTCATTCTCAATTTCAATGATGTTGTGTAAGCTAAGCTTTTTCAACGCAACATAGAATTGTGAATGATGAATATGTGAAAATGCTTCTTTATAGTTTTTGTAGTCCTCCCAAAGCATGTGAATGGAAACATGAGAAAGTTCACCATAGGTATTACATTTTTTATGTAGAAATAGAAATACTTCTAGATCTGCATTAGTAATACCATATAGCTTATGCTTTCTACCATTTGCTTTAGTGAAGAGATTTTTCATTTGAAGTGAAAAAGATGGTTTGGCTTTTTCAACAAACCCTTCTTCATCTGCAATTCGTTCCTCGTAAGACATTGAATTTACGATATCTTCTAGATATGTATCTTTAAAGCTATAGTATTTGCCTTCTAAAGCTTCCACTAATTTTTGCCATGCTTTAATTGTTACTAATACTGGAGTTGTTGTTTCACCATTTAAACTACGTTTGTTCTTTATAACGAAAGGTTTAGCCATCTTTTTCACCTCCTCTTATTATGAGTTTCAGTTTTTACCTAAATAGGATATAAAAATTCAATTTTGATTATATCAAATCGAATCTTGGTGAAATGTGTCTCTTTAAGAGGAAAATCAAAAATGTGAAACGCAGCCTCATCCTTAGAGGCACAAGGGATTCAACGTTTCACAAAAAAAATCTTTTGGCCACCATAAAGCTATAAGGTATTTTGAATATGAAACGTATCTGAAATTAATGAAACAGCACCTAAACCTTGATATAATAGGTTTTTTAGTGCTTTGGGTTAAAAGTTGTTGCCACCATATAGCTATAACGTTTCAAGTTTTGAAATGACTAAATAATGTGTAGAATTCATTCATAAATGTTGTGGTATAGCCTTTTCATGTTAATTTACGTCAAAGGATTATTGCCATCATATAGCTATATACGTTTCATGTTTTTTTTAGATTGTTGCCATCATAAAGCTATGCCGTTTCATGTTTGAAATCAATGTTTCATTGCGCTTGAAATGTACCTAAACCCTTGTTACATATGGATTCATAGGTTTTTTTTAAAAAAAGTTGTTGCCATCATATAGCTATAGCATTTCATTGGGATTTTTTAGTTTTTTTAAGGAATGGCTTTATATCAATGTTTAGCACTAATTTAAATAAAAAATATTTTTTTTATATGAACAGATTTTAGTGCGTTAATGTTTCATATTTAAAGGGTTGTTGCCACCATATAGCTATAACGTTTCAAGTTTTCAATAGTACCTGCCACAATGTAGCTATGATGTTTCATAAAAGTAAAGGTATTCGTGTCGCTATATGGAATACCGTTAATTCTTGTTAAATGAAATTCAACAATCCATTAGCATTTCTTGTTCAGAACATACTTGCCACAATGTAGCTATAGGGTTTCATAAAAGTAGAGGTATTCGTATCGAAGTATGAAATACCGTTAATTCTTGTTAAATGAAACCCGACAGTCCATTGGCATTTCTTGTTGAGAATATACTTGCCACCATAAAGCTAAACCGTTTCAAGTTTTTAATAGAACTTGCCACAATGTAGCTATGGGATTTCAAAAAAGTAGAGGTATTCGTATCGAAGTATGAAATACCGTTAATTCTTGTTAAATGAAACCCGACAATCCATTGGCATTTCTTGTTGAGAATATACTTGCCACCATAAAGCTAAACCGTTTCAAGTTTTTAATAGAACTTGCCACAATGTAGCTATGGGATTTCAAAAAAGTAGAGGTATTCGTATCGAAGTATGAAATACCGTTAATTCTTGTTAAATGAAACCCGACAATCCATTGGCATTTCTTGTTGAGAATATACTTGCCACCATAAAGCTAAACCGTTTCAAGTTTTTAATAGAACTTGCCACAATGTAGCTATGGGATTTCAAAAAAGTAGAGGTATTCGTATCGAAGTATGAAATACCGTTAATTCTTGTTAGATAAAACCCGACAATCCATTTGCATTTTTTGTTGAGAATATACTTGCCACCATAAAGCTAAACCGTTTCAAGTTTTTAATAGAACTTGCCACAATGCAGCTATGGTGTTTCATAAAAGTAGAGGTATTTGCATCATTGTATAGAGTGACTTTCAGAATTTTTTAGATGAAACCGACATTTCATCGATGTTTCTTGATCAGAAAGTAATTGTTATCATATCGCTATAATGTTTTATTTCATTTGTAAGAAAAGGGACAATTACGTTTCACTTTAAAAGTATGATTTACACTATTTAATGCCAAATGGGTTTCCCGCATGGAGATTGTGGTGTAAAGTAGTAATTTTACAAATAAGTACAGTCTTATATAATACAAGTACAAGAATGTTTACTTGATAGGACAAATACTGTTCGATAAATCATTTCTCGATATAGATTATTCTGATAACGTTTCAACTTATATGCTATGTTGCCACCATATAGCTATAACGTCTCAAGTTCTATAATTTATATTTCTAATTGGTGGGAATTTAGTAAGGAGGTTTTTAATATGGAGAAAGTATTAGTGTTGTTTAGCGATGCCCTTTTACTTGCTGCTCCAATGTATGAAAAGAACACGCAGCTATGGGAAAAGTGGAATAGATATTATGAGGAAGTACAAGGAAATCATGACAAAGTAGTAACTTCAGCTAATATATCCCCTTCATTTTCAGCACTTGTCTCTTGGTTAGGTCAGAAACAAGAACAAGGGATTTCATTATTGCACATATATGCAAATCTAGATAAATATAAAATTGAGATTCGAAATGTACTCGATAAAATAATAGAGCAAGAATTTGGAGGTACATCTGAAGAAGTTGAAACGGCTATAATATCTAATACAACAGATGAAAAGTTAAAAGAGCATTCAATTGATCTACAAGAGGATTACTATCCTGTAAGTAATGATGCGGTATATTATCAACTACGAGATGGTATAGCCAAGAATCACTTTGAAGAAGATGAAGTAGGAGCAGTACCTGTTTTACCATTAGAAACTAAAAATACAAGCGGAGTTGCTCAGCTATCATCACACAAGGATGAAGATTTAAGGCTAGTAAACACCAATGAAGCAGAAAGATGGTCAATACTAGTCGATGGTGTTATTAGTAACATGGATGATCTTACCGCAGACTGTTTAGATACAATTACAATACAGTGGTTGAATCAAGCGAAATCTCCAGATGATTTTATTGATTTCAGCTATGAAAATGTACTAGATATGTGTAATATTCCAAAAGCATCAGCAAATGGTATAGAGTATTATCGTGCAGAAGATAAAATTAAAATTGCACAACGTATAGCTGCTTTGGCGAGTATCTTTATTTATTTAAATGACGATAATGAAGTCGTGGTTTTAAATGATCGTGCAGAAACTGGTGAGCAATTTGAAATGAAACGTGAAATAATTAAAAGACTTTTCGTTTTAGATTCTGTAGTTCTTTGGAGAGATAAAAATACCAATGATTACGTAGGTATTGAATCTTGTAGAATAAAGCCAGGTAGCTTTTTGTCGATGTATTTATACGGATCTAGTAGCACAACAGCGTTATTATCTAAAAAAGCATTGGAGTATAATAGTTATCGACACAAATTCCATAAGCGACTAATTCGCTATTTATCTTGGCAATGGAGAATTCGACAACAGTACAGTAATTTAAAAAGACCATATTCAATTGATGGAGAAAAAGGACTATTGTCTGTTATGGGGATTAATATAGCTAAGGGACGCCCCCACCGTATTCGTGAGCAATTAGAAAATGTATTAATAGATTTAGAAAAAGAAAAAGTTATTTCACATTGGGAGTACGCTGAGGAAATTGATGAATCAAGAATTGGAGAACGGAACTGGTTTAAGAATTATTACTCAAAATTAGGAATCATCATTTTACCACCAAAAGAGTTAATGGATAATATCGGGAGTTTGGCAAAGAAAAAGGTAATTGATACTCCGGATAAGCAAGAAAATAATGTGATTATAAATACGATAGCTCATAGTACAGTAAGTACTGAGGAGCTAATTAGAGAGAAAATTATGCACCAACATATGCATCAAAATAGAACAATGCGCGAAATAGCAGATGAGTTAGGCTTATCCCCTGCTACACTATCGAGATTCTGTAATAAGAAAATGAAACGGATTTCAAACAGTGTTAATGATAAGTTAACAAAATGGTATGAAAGACAAATGATAATCGAGTCTATGTAAGCAAAAAAGGAGGAAACCACTTTGAAAATGGTTTCCTCTTTTTTAATGAATCCTATTGACGGAAAATTCAAACACGTTATATAATTTTTTGGTATTACCAATATCTTTAACATGTATTACCATAAAATAAAGGGGACGATGGCTTGAAAGAAAAGGAACGCTCCTCAGATAAAATTGAGAATGAATTAATTAGATCCATATTGGCTGGTGTTTATTCTGTAGGAAGTACTTTACCGCCGGAAAGAGAGCTTGCGAAAGAATTTGGTGTTGGTCGCCCAACTATTCGGGAGGCGCTTCAACGTTTAGGAAGGAGTGGATGGATAACAGGAAGAAAAGGAATGCCAGCGATTATTAATGATTATTGGAGCAATGGGAATCTAACGACACTTATTAATATTGTTGAGAATCATCATACCATTACAGATGAATTTATTATGTATTTATTAGAATTTAGAAGTTCGTTGACTCCGACTTATATTCGTGATGCTGTTACGTTTAATCAACCTAAAGTGGTTGCTCTCCTTGCCAATCTTGAGCAACTTGAAGATAGTGCAGAAAGCTATGCAGCATTTGATTGGTATTTGCAAAAAAGGTGTGCTGGGCTTGCTGCCAATCCGATCTTTCTACTCATTTTAAATAGCTTCGATTCCATTTATGTAGATATGGCGAAAAGATATTTTTCTGTAAAAGATCATCGTGGGTTGTCCTTCAACTATTATCACGACTTATTAAAAGCTGCATTAAAGGGAGATGCAATTGAAGCGGAAAGATTGTGTAAGACAACATTGGAGAAAAGCTTGGCTCTCTGGAAAGATAGAAAAAAATAAAGAAAGCTGGAGGCGTGATAAATGAAACTAAAATATTTTAAAGAGTATTTTTCCTATCCTGATATTTTGATCATGAGCTGTCTTTTCCTCATTAGCTTTGGATTTATGATTTTACATTTAACCTCTATCGGAATTTTGGGTGCTTTTATTTTGGGAATGATTATGTATTCCTTAGCTGAGTACGCTACTCACAGGTTTATTTTTCATCTAAAGCCACCAAAGAATGCATTTTTATTAAAAATGCTTAAGCGCTTACATTATGACCACCATACAAATCCGAATGAATTACATTTATTATTTTTACCCTTATGGTATAGTGTGCCAAACATTGCAATTTCAGGAGCAATTTTTTATTTTCTTTCATCCAGCTTGGTCATGACAAACGCATTTATTGCAGGTATTATGCTCTTTTTATTATTTTATGAGTGGAAGCATTATATCGCGCATCGCCCCCTTCAACCAATATCACCATGGGGGCGATGGATGAAAAAGGTTCATTTATGGCATCACTTCAAAAATGAAAATTACTGGTATGGTGTCACGAACCCAGCCTATGATTTTCTCATGGGCACCTTTAAAGACCAAAAGGATGTTGCACAAAGTAAAACTGCTAAAAATCTAGAAAAACGTGGTGACCAGAAAATAGAATTATAAAAAATAATCCATTGTCATTATCCTGGAAATGTCGAATGAATTTTGTAGCTTCGACATTTCTCAGGGAGTGACAGGCATTTTTTCCTATTGAGTAGTAAGTATGGTAATAGATTGCATAAGGCTCGTTTGAAAGTTTTTCTTACCGAAAAATGCATCCGCTTTGTTCTCTATTTCTCTTAGCATTGCTTCATTTTTCACGAAGTGTTTGGCCGATCCTATCTACAATCTGTATCGTGTTTGCCCCAGTGATTTCTTTAGCGACTCGTTCCAGGAGAATCTTTGTATCAAAAGAAAATTTCCGCGTAAAGCTATGGCACCTGACAATGTTATTGCGGAGAAACTCGGAATATTCAGGCGTGAAAGCACGACGAATACAGCCCCTCATCATCTCTTTCATCTAGATACCTTTTTAACCAAATGGTGCAACGAGTATTAAAGTATACATCCCTTTCTTTATCATCTTTCCCTTGTACAATGACAGAATTCGTTAAAAAAGAAGAGGTGAGGCTAACAGTATGCTTTCTCTAATAAATAAATCTTTCTTTTACTGACTCCCATTCATCATTAATAATACTGTAAAATATATTGTCTTGAATGGTTCCGTCTGCCTTTACTCTATGTTTACGAAAAGTTCCCTCTTTTGTTGCTCCTATTCGTTCAACAGCTTTTTGAGAACGTATATTCTCTACGCTAACTGAAAATTGGATACGATTTACTTTTAACTCTTCAAACTAAAACTTAATAACCATTGCTAGATTCACAGGTTCCAATGTACAAAATTAGTCCATTTAACATTTCTTCACTTTCTGATGTATCCTGAGTCACTTTCCACTTTGTCAGCAATCCCCCCTTCCCCTTTCTTGCCAGAATATACAACAGGTCCAATTTCTTGAACAGAACTAATCGTCATTTAATGTATCTATTGCTTTGTTAAGTTGGTAGCTTACAGTAATATGTATAATTCAATTAGTAAATCTATACTTACACAAAAATATAATAAATTTAGTTAAATTTATTAACATTGACTCTATATGTTAATTATAAAGATGGTGTACATATGAGATTAACAAGTGAATGTGTAGAGCCTAACACTTGAGATACTGAATTTGTAAATATGGGAGTTAATAACAGAGAAGAGAAACTATAACATGACATTGACAGAGCTCCTTTATCAATAGATATAAATGGTAGAAAAAACATTAATAAAGAAAAATGAATAGGAAGATCTCTTTATTAAACTAGTAAGTTCATATCAAACCATTTAATATGAACAAAGCAATGATTTTTTATATTATATACACCCTTTACATGCACAACTTACATACAAAGCCTATATATAAGCTGTGCAAAAAGAAAATGTGTTAAATATGTTAATATGAAATTGATATAGGAACTACAAAACCTTTGTTTTTAAAGGTTTATATATACATCTTATAAATAGGGCTTATAAATACAGCTTATAAATAAAGCGTATGAATACTTTGTGAAGTTTTTTAACTTGAAATGTTTGTAATTTGATATTTTTTATAAAGGATTATTCAAAAGAATGTCAAATTAAATAATGAATTTATAGTTTTATAGACGGTATTGTTAATTACATGAAACCTATAATTGACATATACAACATACATCGTACATATACGTCGTATAAATTTGTGTTTATATATCAACATTTCAGCCTACTTTAATACTTACACGCTTTATATGTAAGTGCTATATATAATGACTTGATATACGCTTTATAATAATGTAATATATTCGTAGGAATAATTAACCAACGTTTTAAGGGGGAGGCAACTTGAACGAGGTATTGAGCGAAAAGTATAAAGTAATTAAATTTCCTGATGAAGTTGTGAACATGTTTGCAGACATTCTTGAAGAAGACGAAATACTTTATAATGTATTTCATTACATAGGATCTGCGGTAAATAAACAATACCAAGAGACAAAATATATGAGAGGCATCTCAATAAATGAAATAGTAGGTAATGTTGTAATTGACAGGAGAGTTAAGAAATTAAAGGGAAAATCGTACTCATTAGAGGTTGAACGAACCAATATATCAAGAAGATCAGCTGAGGTAAGTGTTAGTACATTATCTTCAATGTCATTAATAACTGAAAAGATTATGCATCCTTATAAATTTTTAATCTCAACAATTAGAGGACAGCAGGTGTTAATTGAACTAGGAAGACGTAAACAAACCAATAGATAAGAAAAAGGAGAGATAAAATAATGGCGAAGAACTTTCTGAAAAACGAAGTAGCGGTAAAAATGACAATGGTTGGTTTTGGTCAAGCTGGAACTAGAATGGTAGATAAATTTGCCGAATATAAGCATACGGATGGAACATCTGTGTACAACTGTCTTGCTTTAAATAGTAACGATGGTGATTTAGCCGAATTAAAAAATGTGCCTACAAGTAACCAAGTATCACTAAAATTAGGCGGACTAGGGAAGAATCCAGAACGTGCTGTAAAAGTACTAGAATCAAATGATGAAGCGAAAGAAAAGTTAAAGGAATTCATCACAGAGCGTGTAAGACCAACAGATGAATTGGTTCTATTTTTTGCTGGCTTAGGCGGTGGAACAGGTACTTCTACAATCATTAAAGCAATTGAAGAATTCTCGGCTTTTCATAATAAACCTATAATCGCTGAAGAACTTAAAAGTATGGCAATGAAAATTCCTAGAGAGGAATTAATAGCAAATCAACAAAAGTATGCAAGAATTGCATTCAATAATGCAATTGAGCGTAAAGATTTTATTAAAATGGGTATTGTTGTGACACTCCCTGTAAGAGCCGATGGGCCTGATGTACTAAGACAAGTAAATAAATTCTCTCAAGAGATTTGGAAGTTAGCAAATGACCAAGCAAAAGGTGTTGCATTCGTTATTTTCGCGGATAACCAACATTTCTATGATGAATTTAAGGGATTAAACGAAAATGAGAAAAAAGGTATTGCTAATTCACGAGACTATGCCAATCAGCGCATTGGTGAAATCATCCATGAATTAAATACAGCTTCTAATGGCGCAGGAACATCTGTTATTTTAGATTCTCAGGACTTTAAACGTATTTTATTAGAGAAAACTGGTTGTCTAGTTATTAATAAAATTTCCCGCAATATGAATCAAATTGAAAATAGTAAAGAAATAGTAGATATGTTCACAGAATCGTTGAAAGGAAGTTCTTTCCACCATCCTATAGAATTAGTGAAAAAGAACGATGATGGTGAGTTGGAGGCCTCAAAGGTGCATCATTTTGGAATGCTTGCAATTCTAGACGAACAAAAGAATATTGATGATTCATTTATGGATGATGCAAAAGTAGAAGTTACAAATACATTACCAATTAACGGTACGGTATTTAATGGGTATTTAATTAGTAAAAATGATTTTATGGGCAGTGTGTATACGTTCTATAAAACTGATGCATTACCGTCTCGTTTGTCTAAAGGTTTAGTTGAAGAATTCAATGAATTTAAAGAGAAGCAAAATCAAATTCAGTTTAAAAAATCTCAAATTAATACAATTGAAATGCAAGATCAAGACGATGATTTCAGTATTAATTTCGGTGATTACATCGATATGGGAACTAGTAATGAGGAACCATCAGCAGATGCTGAGAATGATGAAGAATTAGCTGCATTTATGGATCCAGACAAAATGTTTGGTACATCAAAATAATAAAAAAGAGGCCTGGGAATATAATCTGTACCCTTTGTAAAGGACATTTTTAAAAAAGTTAGGCAACATCAAGAAGATGATTTCTGTATCCTGGTCTTACCCCTGTCAAGTAGACAGTAATAGATTAGGTGCCTTTTCATTAAGCAGCCTTAGTTCCAAATTCAATAGGACTAAGGTTGTTTAATCTTTTTTGAAATCTTTTGTTATTGTAATAGCTTATATATCTTTTAGTGGCCTTAAAAACTTCTGCCTTTTCATAAAAGGTATGTCTATAAAAGCATTCTGCCTTAAAATGACTAAAAAAGCTCTCTATACATGCATTATCGTAACAATTTCCCTTCCTAGACATACTCACAGTTATTTTGTGCTTTTTAAGTAATTGGTTATATTTTTTTGACGTATACTGATAACCTCGGTCGCTATGTAATACTGTTTCGCAGGCTTTTCTTTTTCTTAAGGCTTTATTGACTGTATCTGTAACTAATTTTAAATTGTTGTATTCGCTCATTTGGTAGGCCACAACTTCGTTATTGTAAAGATCTAGTATCACTGAAAGATATATGCGCTTATTATTAAAGGTAAGATAAGTTATATCTGTAACCCATTTTTCATTTGGTCTTGTAGTTGAAAACTCTCTGTTTAACAGATTTTCCGACACGACGCATTGTTCTTTTAAACCAAAATGCCGCCACTTTTTCTTTCGAATCTTAGCTTGTAGCCCCATTCTCCTCATTAAACGATATACTCTTTTGTGATTTACCTGTAAACCATAATACTTTTTGAGCCATATACAAATTCTTCGGTAACCATAGCTGCCATTTATATCTGGATCTCGTTCGCATTCTCCTATTTTAGACATGATAAATTGGTCCTCTTTCATCTTTTCAGAGGGATTGTTGATTCTTTTTTTCCACTTATAATATCCACTTCTTGAAACACCTGCAATTTCACAAAGCAATACAATTGAAAAATTTTGTTTTAAGGTATGAATGACCTCATATTCTACTGATTTACTTTTTTTGATCTCATCCCCCTTTTCGTATCTAATAGCTTTTTTAAGTATGCATTTTCCGCTTCTAATCGTTGTATTCTAGCATCTTGACTTATTTCATTTGTTTGTTTAGATCTTCCACGTTTTTCTTGTAGGCCCAGAATACCCTCATTTTTATATTTTTTAATCCATCTATCTACAACTGAATATGTAACTCCTAATTCCTTTCCAATTAGCTTACTTCCAATTCCTCTATGTAAGTACAATTCAATAGCTTTCATTTTAAAATCAATTGAAAAAGTTCTTCTAATTTTCCCCATAAAAAATCCCCTCCATAATAAACAGTAAAGTAACTTTCTTTCAACTGTCTACTATAAGGGGATCATATCATCCAACAGGAGTCATCTTTTTTAAATTCCATTGATATCTATAGTGATTATAGTACGTCATATATTTCTTAATCTCTTGTTTCAACTCAGTAAAAGACTCGCAAGGTTTTATATGTGCTTCATCTTTCAGATGACCAAAAAATGATTCTTGTGGAGCGTTATCCCAACAGTTCCCTCTTCTTGACATAGATTGTCCGAGCTTTAGCTTTTTGACTAATTTTTGGTAGGTAGGGCTTGTGTAGTGGGCTCCTTGATCTGAATGAATATATGCACCTTCAGTCAATCGAATCCTCTTATTCCGTTTTAGTTTATGAAGAGTTGTTGTTACGAGGTCTAATGTCATCTGTTCTGAAACATGGTAAGCTAAAATTTCATTGGTTGAGCCATCTAAAATTGTAGATAAATAAGCTCTTTTATTCTTACCGTAAACTAAATAAGTGATATCTGTAAGAAGCGTTTTTCCTGGGGTGTTTTGTTTAAATTCTCGATTTAATTGATTCGGCACTACTCGATGTTCTTTTGAAGCTTTCAGCATTCTTTTATAAGGATTTGCTTTCCGAATCGGACAGACAATCTCATATTTTTTCATGATTCTACGGATACGCTTTAAATTGTAGACAACTTGAAAATGACCCACCAATGTCATTTTTATTTGACGAGCCCCTTTCTTTCGATTTCTAAATCGAAGTGCTTTTAATATGATTTCTTTCACGATTTCATCTTGATTGTTCTTTTGTTTCCGTTGTTCTTGAGATGAAATGGAAAAATAATTATAGTATCCCGAACGGGATACACCAGCTACTTTACACAAATAACTCACCATATTTCTTAAGTTATATTTTATGATGACAGAACGAATCAGGATATATTTCTGACTAGGTGATAACGTTATTTCCTTCTCATCCTCCCTTCCATAAGTTTGATCTTTTTTAACAATTCATTTTCTGCCTTTAGTAAGTTCCGTTCGGCTTCTAAACGAGCATACTTCTCTTCTAACGTAAGCTCTCTCTCAAGAGTTCTTCCCGCGTTTTGGGTGCGTGTATCTCGCAAACCAAATACACCATTTTTTCTGTAAGCAGCACGCCACCTACTTCCTGATGACATAATTCGTTTCATTCCAATCATATCTATATCAAAACCACATTCTTCAAAAATATTTCGAGGTAGTTTTCCTTTCTCATTTTCCTCAATAAAAATACGCTTAAATTCATCTGTATAAGTGATACCTTTCTGACTTACAGATTTTATGTAGGGGTTATTTGATAGAATTTGAATGTCTCTTTCTGTAAATAGCTTTTTTGTCATTTTGAACTTTCTCCGATCCCAATTTTCTCTCATTATACAAGAAATACCCTATAGAATAGACTTTTTTTCAGTGTCTATTCTATAGGGTACATTTTAATATCCCGGGCCTCTTTTTTATTCGGATGTCATAATAGATTTCATATGCTCTATCATATTTTCGTTTAAATAATTCTCTATAAATAGGTGTTTTTTTGCTAAATCTTCCTCTTTTTTAAACCAACCAACTTTTTTCATACGCTCTTCCTCAGGTTTTTCATTCCAGAGTTTTTCAGCTTGTCTTCTTAATTCTTTACGAGCTCTATGTTCAATTATTATGTTATCCAGTCTTTCTTGTCTTTGGCGTTCTTTCATAGCAATTGGATCTTCAGGCTGAGGTAATGCTTTTAATACATTTTCAAATTTCTCTTGAAATTGTATTTCGATGTTTTGTAAATGTGCTTGAACCTTTTGTTCCACCAATTTCTCGATTGTCTCAGCTGCGTCCTGAAAATCAAATTGAGATAATATTTCGTTAGAGTGGTTTTCAGGAGATACTGGCCTTAGTTCGAATTGATGCGGTAAAAGTTCGATTATGGCATCTAAAGACCACTTTTCATCCCTTTTCTGCTTTATGAAAAGAGCTATATTTAAATCTAATGAATTATATAGCTTTTCATTTGTATTATTGGTTCTAAGAGTCCCGTGCAATCCCTTCTCTTCTAACGTATTAAACCAATTATAAACAGTATTATGGTGTCTACCTACTAACTTAGAAAACTCTGTTATTCGCCAGGACTTTTCAAAAGCGTCTTCGTGTAATGAGTTCTCATCATCTACCATGGTTTGTTCTGAGTAATTTTCCTGCTTAATCATAGTATTACCTCCTTAGCAGTATGTAATTTCGCTGATAAATGACATTAACATGAAATGTGAGATTGATATGTTAAGTGTTTTTCGACGGTACTAATAGGAATCCCTTTCTTATCTGAAATTAACATGAAAGATAAGATTAACATGTTATACTCAAAGTATTAACAGAACATTAACAGATCGTTATCTATCCGCACCAAATATTGATGTTTTGTTAACTGGGACTTGAAATGCATCAATGTTATATAGGATTAATGAGGTACCTTTGTCACCCATATCCTTTTAAATGGTTGCTATGAGATTGACAGTTTTATTCACATAACATTAATGATAAGTAAATATAACCGATTTGTAAATAAATTATGAGGATATAGTATTAAACTTTCAAAAAAATAGGTATAAATATGATTAAAAGGGTCCATATTATTAATAATTGTAGTATGAGCCTTTTCCATAGATAACACTTGAGAATATATAACAGATACCTGTTTGACTAATAGAGTGTAGTATCTCTTTTTAACTGATTCCAAGACTAGTAAAGTAATTTTAGATAACAACTATTATAGGTTCATATGAGCGTTAAATTCTAATAGTTAGTTGAGTTATTGGCTATTAGTAGTTCGAAACACTACAAGGTCCCATTCGCTTTGTTGTTGAATAACTGTAATGCTTAATTTCTAAGTGTTTGCGATAAAGAAAAAAGTTTTTATAGAAGGATCTATTCAGTCTCTAATTATAAGCAATAAAGACTGCTGTGAATCTTGGTTTATTAACGCTTTTATTAATAAGGACATATACCTATCGATGTTTTGTCAATGTCTTGTTATCACAATAATCAAGAATATTTGATATGAGATTAACAATCTTATCGTTCTGAGGATTAACATGTTAATGTTTATTGATATGTTAATCTCATTAATGATGAGTATTCTGATCCAAGTATGCACAATGTCAATCTCGTGTTAATACTTACAGAAAGGATTTCTACATTTAAAATAACGATCCTTTAATTATTCGCCCAAGAGTAGATTCGAAACCTCTAAGCCGTATATTACAAAGTAATTTTGCTCATATTAATATTATTTTATTGATTGAATTAACTATAATGAGCGCTGCTTTGTTTGATAGTCTGTATTTCTTAGTGATTTTTCTACTTGAAACTTCTAGTAATTTATAAAGCGCAATTCTTAACTAGTGTGGATTTTCTCAATTCAATTTTCGTCCTAATAAAGCCATAGTTTTATTGATGTTTTGTTAATGTCTTATTTTCATTACTGCTAAGTATAGTCAACATGAGATTAACATTCTTATTCTTTTGTTTGCTAACATGTTAATACCTATCGATATGTCAATCTCATTCCTGTTATGTATTTCGATCCTGCTTCGCGAAATGTCAATCTCATATCAATACTCTGCGAGAAGAATATATTTGTAAGAAGTATTAAATCTTTAATTGTATATCTAATAGTGGATTGGAGATCTCTAAGTTACATGTTACAAAAAACTATATATGTTAATTATATTACTTTATTAAATATGGTCCGATACAATGGATGTAATTTTGCTTTACAGTCTATATGTTCTATTAACCTTTTGTTCGAAATACTTTATTAAAATATGGAGAAACATTCTTTATATTTTAATAGGGAATCATTGTATTTATTGATGTTTTTAACCTCTATAAATTTTTATATTTCAATTCTGTTCTAATAAACCTATGGTTTATCCATGTAGTATTAGTTTCTTGTTATCCTTAGTATCAAGGGGTGACATGAAGTTAACATTTTTACTCTTTTGAAGGTTAACATGTTAATGTCTGTTGATATGTTAATTTCAGTTTAGGTTTGCATTTTGATACTTTTTCGCGAAATGTTAATCTCATGTCGATATCCTTCAAGGAGAATATCTTTGTAAGAAGTACAAATTCTTCAATATTTATGCCGATTGCGCATCTTTTTAGAGTAACAGTATCAGTATGTCCAAGATTTAGAGATTACTTACATGTATTTTGAATTTTTTGCACCTGAACCGTTTATACTATTTGTAGGATTTTCTGCTTTTTTGTCGAATATACTTAATGCAAGGAGGGACATTACATGATTATTAAAGACTATTTCATCAATCTTTCTATTTTTTCTTTACTTGTTAGCGCAGCAATATTTATTCAAGTGTTTACGATTCATTCCAGGCGATATTTTGAAAAATTCTATGGGGGGATCATCGCAGTTACTTTGATGTTCTTTTCTTTTCCGTACATGGGATTTTCCTACGATCTTCGAGTTGTTCCTCTTATTCTATCTTTTATTTACTTTGGTCGCATTGCTGGTTGGATTACGTTAATTAGCATTATTATAATGCGCATCTTTTACATTGGAGGGTATTGGGAACCTCCTGTGATTGCTTATTTAGGTATGGGTATCTTATTTGCTACTTTTAAAACATATTTTAAAAACCTTCATCCTTTTAAAAGTGCATCTTTATATTTTTCTGTTTTTGTCGGAATAAAATGGTTAGTTGGTGTATTCTTTAATAATGCATTACTTTACACTGGAGGCTTATTATATATAGCTTTAGGACTTTTAATTGGACTATTTCTTATGGAAGCCTACCAGAGATTGTATTATTTAACACAGGACTTATCTAAAATGAATCGGGAATTAAAAAAAACGAAGCAAGAACTCAAAGATACCTTACATGAGCTTCAAGGGGGTATCTTTAAATTTAAAAAAGTGGATAAACATTTTATACACACTTTGTGTGATGGACAGTTTTATTATCAAAACGGAATTTATTCTGAACGGGTGGTAGGAAAAAGTTTACGTACTATTGATGCTTCTATTATTCCTCCCCATTTAGTTCCACAATTAATGAAGTATTATCTTCAGGCGTGGGAAGGGAAAGAAATTATATTTGAATTACCCTGGCCGAATGATAAAACTATTATTCTTATTGCGCTTAGGCCGATTAAACGAAATGGACAAGTTATTGAAGTTGTTGGTTCTACAGTCGATATAACCGAAAGGAAAAAGGTAGAATCAGAATTAAGAGCTACCAAAGAATTACTGGAATCATTTATCAAGCATAATGTAGATGCTATTACCATATCTGATCGAGAAGGGCATATTTTACAAGCCAATAAAGCTTATGAAAATATATTTGGGTGGTCATCACACGAAATCATAGGTAAGAGATTACCTTGTGTACCAGATTTCTTAATGGATGAATCACTCAGAAATATTCAGGAAATTCTAACGAGAGAATCCATAGTTACTAGATTAGAAACTGTTAGACAACGTAGCGATGGAAGTCTTCTTGATGTCAGTCTGACGGTTTCTCCTATACTGGATGTAAGAGGAAATGTGATAGCTTTATCAGCAATATGTAGAGACATCTCTGAAAGAAAACAAGCAGAAAGAGAACGGCATCGATTACACCAACAATTAAGAGATAGTGAAATGAAGTACCGTGCACTAATCGAACAAGCAACTGACGCAGTATATGTAGTAGAGCTGAATGAGGATCGTGTTCCAAGTCGATTTATTGAGGTAAACCCTGTTGGTTGTAAAAGATTTGGATATAGTAGAGAAGAACTGCTCTCGTTACCGTTTCCATATGCTGTACCACAAGATTCACCAATGATTGTAAGGTTGTTAGAAAAAATTAGAGAGGGACAAACTTCCTTCACTTTGCAAGATGAATATGCTTTTCCAACAGGAAAAATAATAACAACTGAGTTTGGTGTCCGTATTTTTAACTTAAATGGTAAAGAAGTTTTCCTAAGTATTTCTCGTGATATCACTGAACGGCTAAAAACAGAAGAATTACTACGAAAATCTGAAAAACTTGCTGTCGTAGGACAATTAGCGACTGCAATGGCACATGAAATTAATAATCCATTAACCGCAATGAAAGGGTTTATGCAATTACTAAAATCAACGGAAAATGAGAATAATCAGTGTTATATAAATATAGTATCATCAGAGATTGAGCGTATAGAAAGTATTACAAATGAATTTATGGCGGTAGCTAAACCACAGGTGGTAAAGATACAACCCAATGATATTAGTGTGCTAATGGATCACGTTTTGATGCTACTGCAACCTCAAGCAATGATGAATAATATACAAATTCGCATCGATTTTACAACTGGTATTCCTTTGATTCCATGTGAAGGAAATCAATTAAAACAAGTGTTTGTAAATATTTTAAAAAATGCAATTGAATCCATGCCAACGGGAGGGGAAATTCTGATTCAAATTGATAAACTTGAAAATGATCAAATAAGCATTCGTTTTATCGATCAAGGGTGCGGGATTCCAAAAGAACGTATACCATATCTCGGAGAACCTTTTTATAGTATTAAGGAAGAGGGGATTGGCTTAGGATTAATGATCTGTTATAAAATTATCGAAACACATCAGGGAAAGGTATTTATTGAGAGTGAAGTGAATAAGGGAACAATAGTTGAAGTCACTCTCCCTATTTGTACATTTCAAAATTAATACATTCTTTTACTGAAATTTTATAAGAAACTATAGAATGGAATTGTGAATAAACATGAGTAATGAGCAACAAAAGATTTCTGCTACGGTAAACACTTTAGAAGATTATCGAGTTAAGGCACATCCAAAAACTAAATTTATTGTTAGTGAGCAGTTAGCTTTTGCTAGCTGCTTTTTTGTATATATTGTAATTGATTGTTCATTTTACTGCTTTTTGATGTTTCATATACAGATTATATAGCCTTACAAAGCTCTGTAAGTGTTTTGTAATATTTACGAGAGACTTTTTTAACAATTATGAGAGAGAAATGAAAGATTTGTTATATATGATGAAATTAATCTTACTAGTAGGTGTTCTAACTCACCTAGAAACCAAGGAGGAAAAATAACAATGAAAAAATTGAAGCCAGCACTTAGTGTATTAGGTAGTGTATCGATGGCACTGACTTTAGCATCTCCTGCTTTAGCAGATGTAAAACAGCCGAATCCAGGAAGTACAGTTGAAATATTCAAAGAGAATGCAAATGCAAAAAAAGAAGATAAGAATTTCATGCTCGGATCTGATGGGGAAATAGGTTCGCTCATTACACAAAACATTGAAATGACAAACAACGATTGGGACAAAGATGGTATTTCTAACGACTTAGAGATTAATGGATATAAAATTGAATTCAATTCACAAACTGGGAAAAATGAAGCGAAAGCATGGGATCCCGAGAAGGATAAAGGGAAACCAAAATTTATATCGAATCCTATGAATGCAAATACGGATGGTGATCCTTTTACTGATATGTATGAGGTTGAGAATTATAATAATGATTCTGATACTAATTTCAATCCGATAGTTGCCAATATGCCAAATTTACAAATTGGTGTCAAACGAATTGAAGTGATTCCTATTGCAACCATTACGGATAATAATGGCGGATCAGTTAGCAGAGGATGGGAAAAAAGCGTATCTACACAACATTCATTTAATGTAGGTCTAAGTGGTTCAGGTGGTGTAGAAGGCTCAGCAGCCGGTCCTGTTCCTTCCGGAAGTGTTTCAGCAAACGTGGGATACGGATATTCAAAAACAACTACTGAAACGGAGAGTTATACAAATAATTTTGATTGGTCTACCGCAACAACTGTGGATACAGCGAACGCAGCAAAATTACGGGTACATTTGGAATATAAGAATGTAGGCACAGCATCCGCTGAAAATGTTTCGCCTCATTTTAATATTCGTTTAGGAAACAAAATTATTAATACTGTAAAGGCAACACAAGATCGTTATAAGGCAAACTATTTAAGTACAGAAAAAGGTGGACGGAATAAAACAGAAGTAGTAATTGACAGTTTAGAGGGACAAGCAGATGCGAATATTGTCTTATCATTGGATGAATTGAAAGCTGTTGAACAAGGGGAACTTCTTTCGATTGAAGTTTTACCTACAAGTACAATGGATTTATCCATCGAAAAAGGTGAAGAAGTAATGCATTTAGGAGATTCAGGGAGATATGAATCTAGAGTAAATGCAGCTACAGAACAATTAGAAACAGATATAGGAAATATACCAAAGTTTAGGATATATACTCCTAAAGATAAATCCCTTGCTGATAAGCCAGTCTTATCCTATAACGAAGTTTTTCAGCATATTAATATAGATACGAATAAAGTAAAACATATTGTAAACAAGGCTAAAAGTAATAATCAAGTATCAGTGGTTTCAGATAATAATGGAACTGATGCATTGAACGCTTTAAAAGCGGGGCAGGGGGATCGCAGTTATTTACATAAAGACTCTGTACACGGTGCTTTTGCAAAACTACAGCAACCAACATTAGTAGAGGGTAGTTATGATCCTGTTACGCAAAAGATTCGGGCATCAATCTTACCTGGTTTATTTGGTGTGAGCAAAGAAATCCCTACTACTTATAGCAAGAAATGGAATGCTCCTTCACAAACAGTAACACTAGTTAAACGTGAGAATGGATATACATATGAGTCTAGAGAAAATATACACCCTATTAAATCTGAAATTGCAGCGCACAGAAAAGTTACATTTGAAATTAATGACGCACACAATCTAACGCCTACACAAAAGATTGATGCAGAGATTAAAGTTAATAAAGAATTCGAAGATTATGTAGTAGATAATTCAGGTGAATTTGTTACAGAAGGAGTTCCTTATACTGTAGCTTCATATGGAAATACAGCTTATTGGGGAAGTCATCACGCCGGGAATAAATGGGAGTATCTTTGGGCTGAGAAATCTAGCGATGAAAAAGTGAATGTAATTATTGAAAGAGTAGGTCAACCTAAACCTGGAAAACCAATTAAAAAGGATGAAGAGGTATTAATTAAATTCCAAAGTCCTATTTATTCAGATTATGCATATTTAAAACTTCAAGATAGTTATATCCATTTAGATCAAAAACAGAACGCAAGTACTTTTAAATTTAATCATGCATATCCAAAGAACTTCACTGGACACCATAAGCAATGGAACATACTATCTAATGGTAACAAGTTAAAGGTAGAATATTTAATCGATTATATGAAATATGGTAATGGAGAGAATGGAACTGATACTATAGCATGGAATCTATCAAGAGCTCAATAATAGGTAACAGTTCTGTTGCTAAGTTTGAAAAAAGAACCGGTAATGAACTGAATCCGAAAAGTTAGATACAAAAATTTAGGCTACTAATAGGGAATGAGTTCGATATTGAATCGGACTCATTCCTTTTAATTTATATGATTTAGATACTACTATTTTAAATGCTTATCTAGTCATATAAGTAATCAAATGTTAAGATTACTATCTGAATTACATAAACATTATTCTGAATTTTCATTCGTTTAGAGGCCGAAATCTGGAATTCTGATTTATTGATGCGATCAGTTTTTACATCTTTACCTATAAAGATATATTTATTGGATAATAGAAAAAATAAATTTTTTTGTTATTGGTGAAAAAGAAGTGAGGATAGTATATGAAGAAAAGAATTTTAATCGTAGAAGATGAAGCAAATATTCGAGAAGTATGCAAACGGTATTTAGAAAGAGAAGAATATGAAGTATATACCGCTGTAAATGGCAAAGAAGGTTGGGATTTATTTCTTACGCATCAACCAGATTTAATTATATTAGATTTAATGATGCCGAAAAAAGATGGATGGGAATTATGCGAGGAAATTCGTCAACAATCAAATGTCCCTATTATTATGTTAACTGCTAAGGGAGAGGAAAGGGATCGGATTTTAGGCTTAACAATGGGGGCAGATGATTATTTAACAAAGCCATTTTCCCCTCGTGAATTAGTATTAAGAGTCCAAATTATACTAAGAAGAGGAAGCCAGGTACCGATACAAGCGAAAGAATCCCTATTGGAAGTGATAGAATTTCCAGATTTGAAAATATATCCAAAGACAAGATATGTACTTGTTTGTGATAAGGAAGTGGAGTTAACGGTGAAAGAGTTTGAGGTACTTTATCTCATGGCAAAGCATCCAAAACAAGTATTTTCTCGCTCGCAGCTTCTTGAACTAATTTGGGATTTTGGACATGAAGGGGCATCAAACACAGTTACTGTGCTAGTGAGTCGTTTACGTGAAAAGCTCGAGAAGCATACAATAAAGAATCGTTGGATTCATACAGTTTGGGGTATAGGATATCGCTTTGAGCCAAATGGAGGAAATGAAGCATGAGGTTACGTATTCAATTGTTACTCATGAATTTATTAAGTACCAGTATTATGGTAATTGCTATATGGTATAGTGAGACGAAAATGTTACTTGAACCGGAACAAACGCGGTTATTAACAGTAATTGCATTTGTGGCATTCATTATTTCAACGTTTATTTATTGGTTAATGACACGTCCTATCATGAGATCTATACAAAATTTAATAAAATTGACGAAACAATTTAGTGATAGACACTTTGAAACGATGTATATAATTGGGCAAGAACCACGGGAGTTTAAAGAATTAGCAACAGCCTTTCAACAGATGGCAAAAAAGTTAGAAGAAGGGTTTACTAAGTTAGAGGAAGAGGAAAAATCCCGAAAGGAGTTAATTACCAATATCTCACACGACTTACGAACACCTATGGCTAGCATGCAATTGATGATAGAAGCATTACAAGATAACCTGATTGAAGATCCTGAAATGAAAAAGCAATACTTAGCGACGATTTTAAAAGAAATAGAAAGATTAAGTGGATTAATTAACGACTTATTTGATCTTTCAAAGTTAGAGTTTGAGCAAGTAGATTTTCACCCAAGTTTCACACATTTAGATAAAGTCCTATTAGATGTATTAGAGTCACATTCTGTCTTATTAGGAGACAAACAAATCCATATGCAATTGGATGTTCCTGATACATTACCTCGACTTTTGATTATGCCTTGTAAAATAGAAAGGGTCATAGGTAATTTATTACATAATGCAATTCGATATTCTCCTATCTCTGGAACAATTGAATTGACTGTAGAAGAAAATAAACAAACTCAACAGGTCCAATTCACTTTGCGGGATGAAGGAATGGGAATTTCTCCAAATGATCAATTACGCGTATTTGAACGTTTTTTTAGAACAGATCGATCAAGAAGTTCGCAATCTGGAGGATCCGGACTTGGATTAGCTATTGCAAAATCATTGATAGAAATGCACAAAGGGGAAATTGGTGTGAGGGATCGCGCAGACGGCAAGCAGGGAAGTGAATTTTGGATTACGCTTCCCATCGTATCAGAAAAAAATAAGACGGCTGAAAGACTTTTGTAACATTTATGTTATAAAAGTGAAAGACCTTCTTGCTAACATACTACTACACAGTATGTTACAGGAGGTTTTTTACTTTATGAAAAGAAAATATGTATGGTTTATAGGTGGTTTGATAATTGTATTGGGGATTTTATGGTCATTGTTCCGACCAGAGAAATTATTTATTGATAAGCACGTGAATGAAGCATTGCCACAAACAGAGGTACAATCAACTGAAGCAAAGCAACAAAGTGATCGAGTAATAAGTGAAGGACAGTTTCAAAACGGTGTCCATGAAACAACTGGAACGGCAAAAATTCATCAATTAGCGGATGGAAAACGTGTTTTGCGACTTTCTGATTTTACAACATCTAATGGACCAGATGTACGAGTTGTATTAGTTCCTACAAACCATTTGAAAAATAATGAAGACGTGAAAAACTATCAGTATATTGAATTAGGAAAATTAAAGGGAAATAAAGGAGACCAAAACTACGAAATTCCTGAAGGGATAGATGTAAGTGTATATGGTTCGGTTTCTGTTTGGTGTAAAAGATTTAATGAAAACTTTGGTGCGGTTTATTTTAATAATTAAATATGAACTTAAAATTTTCCTCTTACTCAAAGGGGAGATTCATATGGGATATGGTGGTAGTTGCAGCGGAGGTTGTGGATTTGGTGGCGGATTCGCATTACTGGTTGTGCTCTTTATCTTATTAATCATAGTTGGATCTAGCTGCAGCGAATTTAGTTGTTAAGAAGGGCACTCATAAGAGTGTCTTTTTTATATTTCTCAATTTTTGTATATTTTGGAGTTACTGGACGTTTACGGAGAGATTATATTTGTGCACAAATATTTTTAAGAGTATTCCAGGAAAACTTTGATTTATCAAGAAAAATTAATTTTAAAATGCATTATATACAGAAGCCACTTGAGGGGAGGAATATTAAATTACAAAACATATCATATAGTAAGGGAGAGAGGTTAGTAAAAGTTGAACGACACGATGGTCATTACATTTTCAATTAGGAAGGAAAGAACATGACATCTCTATCTCGTTTTGTCCGACATTTCCACCGTTTGCAGTGGAAATTGACTTTATTTTATGTTTTAACAACCATTGGTGTACTATTGATACTTGAAGTGATGGGATTTCTTATATCACTTAGTTTAGTGAAATATAATGCGGACCGAATGTTTGAACAACAGATAAGTATACAAGCGCAAAATATATCTTCTAACTTTAACGGACCATTTATTAATCAAAATCAACTGAAGAAAGCATTAGATGATTGGCCCATTGAAGTAGGAACTAAATTTGATGGATTTTCTGCGGTCATTGATTCTAATCGGAATTTACTTGCAAGTGCTGGAGAGGATGTTCCCCAGTTTATTGATTTTAAATCAGAATTTCCTTCGAAAGTTTCTCGGCATATATATACAGCGTTGTCACTGAAACCATCTGAAGCGTGTAAATTTAAAACATATAGTTACTATAAGGATGAGATTTTATATATTGTTGCTCCATTAGCAAATGAGAAGGATGTTCGTGGGGTATTAGTGGTTAAAGCAGAAAACATACATTTTTCTCTCATTGATTTTTGGGAGGCTACTTTTCAATTTTTTGGATTTAGTATGTTGGCTTTCTTTATTGGTGCAGCAATTGTTGGTATTACTTTTGGAATTATTACGTCTCGAAGTCTCGTTCGTCGTATCCGAAAAATATTAAATTCTACAGATAAATGGAGTCATGGAGACTTCACAACATTTGTACAAGATCCTTCAAAGGATGAATTGGGGCAGTTGGCACGTAAGCTGAATCAGATGGCGAAACAACTACGTACTTTGTTTAAAGTCCGTCAAGATTTAGCAACACTAGAGGAACGCAATCGATTAGCTCGTGAGCTACATGATAGTATTAAGCAGCAACTATTTGCTACATCAATCTGGCTGAACACTAGCAAATCCCTTATCGGAAAAGACGAAGACAACGCTAAAGAGCATTTGTTAAAAGCAGAGAATGTGTTACATCAAACCCGGCGCGAGTTAAGTGCATTGATTCAGGAATTACGTCCTGTTGCACTTGAGGGGAAGGATTTAGCATATGCATTAAAGGATTATACGGCGAGGTGGCAAGAACAAACTAGTATCATAGTTAATTTGGAGATAAATGGACAGCGACAAGTATCACCCATTATTGAAGAGACATTCTTTCGCATCACACAGGAGGCACTGAATAATGTTGCACGCCACAGTCAGGCAAATATGGTGATGATTTATCTAGAGTGTGAAGAAGTTGTAACTCTTTCTATTTATGATAATGGTTGCGGGTTTGATATTCAAAGGATAGATCGGCAAGGAGTAGGTCTGTCTTCTATGCGTGAACGGATTCATATGTTAAAGGGCTATATTGATATCCAAAGTGAGATGGAGAAAGGTGTGAAAATTACTGTTCAGTGTAAGCAACCAGACATTCAAGAAGGTAACAAGCCGAATGTCAATTGCAATTCAGAAGAGGTGATAGATAATGGGGAAGGAAGATCTGATTTCGATTTTAATTGTTGATGATCATGCCATTGTAAGACAAGGATTGAATGCTCTATTCACAATTCAACCTGATTTTCATGTAGTTGGAGAAGCAGAAGATGGCGAAAAGGCTACGGCTCTAGCTACTGAACTTGTGCCAGATATCGTACTAATGGATTTAGTGATGCCAGGTATTAATGGTGTAGAGGCGATTCGAAGAGTTAAGCAAGTTAGTCCTCGTTCTCAAGTGATTGTGTTGACTTCGTATCATGAGGATGAATATATTTTTCCAGCATTACGTGCTGGTGCAATATCATATGTACTTAAAGACATTGAGCCTAATCAATTGGTTGAAACTGTAAGGAGAGGCGTACAAGGTGAATCAATTATGCATCCACGGGTTGCTGCACGGGTGGTTAATGAGATTCGTGCTACGAAACAGGCATCTCCTAATCCATTTTCTGAGCTAAGTGAACGAGAATTAGAAGTATTAAGGTTGATTGCTAGAGGGCTTACGAATGCTGAAATTGCTGAAGGGCTTTTCATTAGTGAAAAGACAGTTAAAGGTCATGTTAGTAACATTCTAAGTAAGCTGCATATGCTTGATCGGACGAAAGCTGCTGTTTTTGCTTGGGAACAAGGGTTTATGCGTCCGAATCAGAAAAAAATTATTAATATAGATTAGAAGATTTTTTGTGCCAATTCCATTATGCGGAATTGGTATTTTTATTTTTCAATATTTCCAGGTTGTTACCTTACAAATATGATTATGGAATTTCTACACTAAACGAATCCACAGAACTGTTTATAAACAGTTCTGTGGATTCGTTTCAAATTAGCTTTCTTATCATAATATGAACTTATTCATCAATATACACTGGGGAGTTGAAGAATATGGTTTTTAAGTTAAATCATATACGACGGCCGAAAGATCACGATTCACAAGGTACATTGAAAGACAGGGTGGAAAAGCGGAATTTTTTACTATCAAATTGGTATCGGTGGATTACCTATATAACTGCAGTTTGGTCCATATCTTACGGGTTTATGGGAGCTTATTGGGCTTTAGGAGGCGTAGGATTCCCTTTTGGTGAAAATGATCCCAGAGGGTTTATGATGGGATCATTTTTAGCAAATATACAATCAGATGTGGGAGGAGTAACAATCGCTTGCATCGGGTGGCTTGGATCAATCATTGCATTGGCTACAATCCGAATGTGGGGAGAAATAATTCCACGTGCAATCCTGCTCATTTTCGCATGGATAATGTGTATCACACTAGTGTTTGTGATTCCCGATGTCCGGGTATTACAGAATTTCGCTTATTCATTCATGCTACATTTTCAACTAATCGATTGGCCTGTAATAAATCAACTTCTATGTATGGTAGGAGGATTTTTATGGGGAGCGACAGCATTGGCTTATCAGCGGCGGAGCCGGGGAGCATGTGTGAATTGTGGGCGACAAAAAGAGACTCAAGATATATCAATTTCCGGAAATAGATTTGGGAAATATGCGACCTATATTGCTATCGTTATGGCACTTCCTTATGCGATTGTCCGTTTAGCGTGGGCTGCAGGGATTCCATTGGGAATGAGTAATACGGCAGCAATGTCAATTAGTAGCCAGTCACTTTCAGAACGTATGACAGAGGCTGTTCTTGGTGGATTACCTATATGCGGTGCCATTTTGACATTGGGACTTATCCAAAAATGGGGAGAGAAATTTCCTCATTGGTTCTATTATTTGGGTGGAAAACGTGTTCCTATTTGGTTCGCGGTGATACCAGCAACATGTGCATCTGTTCTCCTTATTCTTGCAGGATTAAAAATAAGTCCGATTATCATTTCAAAAATATTGGACGGTTCCATCAATACTGGAAATTGGGGAGAATTAGGGCCTTCACTATTTTGGCTTCCATGGGGAATAGCATTAGGGCTAGCGACTATTTCTTACTGTCAAAGGAGGCGAGGGCAGTGTAAATATTGTAAAAGGTTCTAGCATTATCACTTTCTAAAAAAAGGAGTTGTTCTTTCGCGATGTCAAATACTGAGAAGAAAAGCGAAAACGGAATTCATATTTTTAGATGGTTATCATTATGGCCCAAATGGATTGGTTATACGGCGGTTGTTTGGTCGTTGATGTATTTGATATTAGGTCAGTATTGGGCGTTGGGAGGAAAGGGGTTTCCATTTGGAATAGGGGATCCACAATCTGAATACTCAATGCTAGCTGGTTTGAGGCCTGAGACTGGTGCACCTATAATGGTTGGCTTTGGATTAATTGGGATCATTGTAGCTGTCATGATGATTCGTGGCTGGGGCAAGGGCCTGTTACGAATAGTATTACTCATATTTGTGTATATGTTAGTAACGATTCTATTATTTGCAGTTATTGACTACCGTGTTTTAGCGTCTGCAGCATATGGATTTATCTTTTTGATTGGAGCGCCATTTGATTTTCCGCATGGAGTGAAATTTTTTGAACAGATGATGTATTGGACGATTATAAATCAATATATTAGTATGCTAGGAGCATTTCTATGGAGTGCGACTGCTTTAGTCTATCAACGTCAAACACGAAATGCTTGTCCGTATTGTGGCCGAAATAGTAATCCCTCTAAATGGACATCACAATCCTCGGCAGCATCTTGGGGGAAATGGTGCACTTACATTGCCATAATAATTCCTATCTGTTATTCCATAACAAGATGGTGTTGGGCGCTAGGCATTCCACTGGGAACTACCAAAGAATTACTTGATTCCTTTGAACGTGATTCACCCGGAATTTGGTTAATGGGCGCATCTTTAGCTACCGTAGCGCTCGGAGGGGCAATTCTTACGCTGGGACTTATTCAGCCCTGGGGAGAAATTTTCCCGCGTTGGTTTCCATTTATTGCTGGTAGGCGTGTACCTCTGTCATTAGCAATTATTCCTGCTTCACTGGTTTCCATTATGGTTACTTCAGCAGGTTTGATGTACATCCGGGGGTTTATTAATAAAGGGGGTCTAGATCATAGGGGATGGGCATTGGAAGGTCCAGAGTTATTATGGCCAATTTGGGGAGTGGCTCTGTTTGGTGCTACGATTGCTTACTATTATCGGAGGCGTGGTACGTGTAAATATTGCCAACAGGTTATAAAGTGAAACTTTAATCAGTACGGGAGCGTACTGATTGCGAATAGTAGGATAAATAATGTGTTACAGGAAAACAAAACTCTTTTATAACTTATTTTTGAAGGAGCAGATACTCTTTTCTTTTTATCGACTCGTGAAGAAGTATGAAAATCAGAATTTATAATTTAAAATTCAGCTTAAAGCAATTGCAATAAGCACTTTGAATAGTAATCTTTAGTAAATAAAAAAAGAGAAGAACTCACCAATGTCCTTCTCTTTTTTTATATGTAATTAGGGTTTCCATAACTATAGATATGGATAGAGTAAATTAATGGATGAATAATTTACTCTTAAAATTATAACAGACCCAATAAAGATTTTTATATGTAATATTGCATAAGGAGGGTTAATCTTTAAACTACAATAATTTATGTCAATAAAAAGGAGCCACTGGTGAAATGATGAGTAACGCCTTTTCATATGGCGAGTTTGTTTCATAGTTAATCCTTATATTTTATACCATTCGCCAATCGTGTAAGGTTAAGGGAGATGACAGAAGAAAGGAAGATCTACAAATGAGCGTAGTAAAAAATGGAACATTGCAAGTACCTGGAGCAAACATCTATTATGAGGTACGAGGTGCAGGTCCACTCCTTCTTTTAATCCATGGTGGAGGTGGTGATGCTGATAAGTTTCATAATGTCGCCAATCATCTTGCTGACCGGTATACTGTTGTTACTTACGATCGACGTGGCCATTCTCGTAGCAATCTCGCTAATCGAACTGAGGATTATCAAGTAGAGACACACAGTGATGATGCTCACCGCCTACTAGCTAAACTGACCGATGAACCAGCGTACGTATTTGGAAGTAGCTCTGGTGCTGTCATCGGACTTGATTTATGCATACGACATCCAGAACAGATTCGGATGATTATCCCACACGAACCGGTTTTATTGCAGTTTTTATATGACAATGAGCTTGTACAGGCAAAACAATTCTTGGAATATCTTAAGGAGAATCATCGAAATGAGGTTATAAAGTTACTATCAATTTCAGAAGTGGATACTAACAATTGTGGCCACTCGAAGAATGGGAAAACAGAGCGTCTTTTAAGTAATTCAACGTACTTTGTTGAGCATGAAATTCCGGGGATAATAAACTATTCGCTAGCCATTGATGCATTGAAGGCTAGATTAAAATCTTCACCTATGCAAGTGCTTCCAGCTGGCGGAAGTGCCTCACGAGAATTTTTTGCTTACCGGTGTTCGGCCGTACTAACAGAACTATTGGGAACAAAGTTTGTGGAGTTTCCTGGGCATCATGGGGCCTACAATTCAGAGCTTCATCAAGAGTTTGCTGAAAAACTACACAATATTTTGAAGGCCGAAAATACTTAACATGAATGCCTTAAATAACATCATTTGGTGTGGGATTTTCCTTCTTGGAGTAAATATCAAGACAAAGATATTAACACTGAACTAAACCTAAGAGTCGAAGCTAATCGTCTCTTAAACGTAGGAATTATGGGGATAGTATAATGAAAGAGAGTCCGATAAAATCTGTACTTATTCATCTCCCACTTTAGGGTGAATTTGCAGGTAAGTGGGAGTAGTTCAATCGATTCTGAATAAAATTGATAGTATCAGTCGCAATTTTTTTACGTTTAAGAACAATCCCAGCATGTCCGCATGTATAAATATATCGCGTAGGTCTTTCCCAGGATTTCCACAAGTAGTCCGTGTCCTCAGAATGTACGTATAGATCGTGCTTACCTGAAATTAATAAAATATTTTCTTTTTTTACTTTTGGTAATGCTTGACTCGGTTCAGTGATTTTCCAATAATCTATTAAATCATCATAAGTTACACCATGGTGTTCCAAGTCTTCTTTAATAAATTTACCTGGATTTGTCTTCCAAATAGAATAAGAAAGTCGATTCGCGTAGAAAATGGATGCTAATACATCAATCTCTGGTTCAACAAGAGCTGTTAGGTTAGTAATAAACCCACCTAAACTGATTCCTATTAGAATCAGGGGACCTTTTTTATTTGCTTTAATCCATTTGATCAAAGTTCGTAAATCAGCTACCGCTTGTCTAGTTGCTTGTACAGTTCGTTCAATATGGGCACTTACCATGTATTCTCCACTGAAAAGGGATTGTTCAGGTTCTCTTTCAAAATGATAGGGTAGAGTGAAATAATACATATTCCAGCTCAAGCTGTTCATATGGTCGTGAAATATTTTTTTTACACGTTCGTTAGAATCCATTCGCCAACCATGAACAAAGATGACATGAGGTGTATCTTCATTTTTATGTAAGTATACTTCTCCAGTTACAGAGTCGTTGCGTGAATCACCAGATTGAACTGAACTTTTATATTTGAAGTGTCCAACTAAGTATTCCTTTTCCTGTTGTGAATGCTTCATGTCAAAATGAATGTCATATGGTGTTACTTTATAAAAGGAATCTATGTCCTTTACACTTAGTGAGGTGTTAGAAAGAGAAGCATACTGAAACTCTGCACTTCTTTTTTTATGCAAATCATACAAGGCGTATCGATCAATGAGTTTTGAAAAAATCAAATTAGCTTCCTCCAACATACATATGGTTTAAAACATGGGCAAAATTCATGTTTTATTTATTCTGTAAATTAATTACAAAATACTAAAAGGATTATTCATCATGACTAGTCTAAATGGATTTCTAGAAGAAAACCAATGTATAAAATATTCTTTTTTCCTATTAATAGGTGCTTGAATTATAAAACTAGGTGATAAATTTGGATATTATAAAGCTAACAATACAATAAAACCATAAATAATTTATACTGAAATCTAAAAAGCAAGTTAATATTCTTATTAATATAAGAGAACATTAACTTGCCTTTAACTTTAAGAATAACCAAAATGCTTAAGTTGATGGATATGTGGTGCTACTCCATTAGAGAAGATATGTAAGCTATTATTAATTCTAAATTAATTCAAACTAACAGATGCTTCTAGTTAACTCTTAGTTCTTCCATATTATTTTCCCTTTTAGATAAATTTAAGTAGAAGTGCGATATTGTTGTAGTGTAATATGGATTAATCCAAAGGTATGGGATATTTAGTGTAAATATTCCTACCAAAGAACCTAAAATAAACCATCCGATAAAACTCAACCATGTTATGAATAAATCTAATTTATGTCCTTGCATCATTTCTTTACTTTTTTTAATCGCTTCACTTGCTGTATATTCTGGATTTTCTATTAAAATATAGTACGCCATAGAATAAGAGAAAAATTTTATAATACCTGGAACAATTAATAATAAACTCCACAAAAGGATAAGTATAGTCTGCAAGATACCTAACTTCAAAGATCTAAATAAATTATTTTTCTTAAATCCTTCAAATAAATCACTAATTGTAGTAGATTCTTTTTTTGCTAAACGCAAAGTGAAATTATTATAGCCGTAACCCATAATGCTTTGTGTAGCAATATAAATAATAAATATAATAGCCCACATAATTACAGTAGCAAGTCCTAGAAAAAAGACGGCTGATGAGTCAGCTATTGCTTCTCCTGTTACCGAGTACTCTACAAAACTATCGGGATCTATCATTCCAATAATTAAGCTAAACAGCATAAATATTAAACATCCAATTATAAACATACCAATTGCAGGAATTCCATAATAAAGAAGCGTTACTCCTACTCCTAATCCCCAATTGCCCCTTATTGAAGATAAGGCTTCTTTTTTTAAGTCACTGATCATGTTAGTCCAACCCCTCAATTTTTTATCACATTAAATGTGAGTTTTTTATGACAAATAGAATGATAACATTTTTTAGAAAAAATAACATTATCTACATCTGTGGAATTTAATTTAAAATATCCGTAAAAGGTAATGAAAAACTACTTAAAAAACGTTACCTTTATATAAAGATATATCTTAAGTTGATTGATATGTGGCTGTACCTCTTAATGAAAATGATTAAGTCATGCTATTTTTTTTAAAATAGTTAAGAGAAAGGTTACTTACTGTTCAAACAATATTGAACTAAACAATAAGGCATACGTAGTATGTTTTTTTTGTTTAGTTAATAAAATTAAGATCATTTGTAAAAAATATTAAATTTATAATTACGCATAAAAAAAGAATTCCTTAAGATTCTGAAATTCTTTTTCTTGTTTAAAGTTTGCTCACACAAATGATCTGCACAGCAATTCATCTTTGATATACGGATCATTTGTATGAAAAGTTATTCCTAATAATTGTGTAATAATGAACTTACATTCCTGCTTTTAAAGGTTCTGTTACAAATTTTAAAATTACCATTGCGATTTCCATTTCCATATTATTTCCTCCTCTACTTATGTGTTAAGATGTGATGCAGCTTTATGCTTTCATAATGGTAAGCGTTTATATTGATATCAATACATTTCTATATGCAATATTGCATCTTAAAACCAACTTTTATACTGTTATAATGAAAGAGAAAAATTCTACAGCATTTTTCGAAATACTAAACAACAATTGAAAACGAAATTTCTCGTAAATAAAAAAGGAAGAGAATTATAAAAATTCTCTTCCTTTTTTATTTCTTCATAGATTTAGTGATATAGGAGATATGTCCGGATTACATTTCAACTACATAATTCTTCCGATCACCCAAATAAAAGGAATCAAAAATACTACCACATTTAATATTATCCCGATTTTCGCTCTAATATTTTTATCTACTTGATAGGAAAAAATAGCTAGGAAAAATCCAATTGGACAAAGAAATACAGGTAAAAATATAGAGACTCCAAAAAATTCAGTTAAAATAAATTTGTATGCAACATTAACAATGGACAAAATCAATAAAACCGGTATTAAAATCGATATAATTGTACCTATTCTATTTTTTTTAATCATAATATCCTCTTTTTGGGTTAAATAAAATATATTGCCCGATAGATTATAAAGGAAAAAACACTGTCATTAAGCTAGTGTTTTTTCCTTGTTGATAAGAAGCTTATAAAGAATAAATTATTGCTGGTAAGATAAATATAAATAATACATAGTTATATATTTTTGCTGTGCCATTCATTATTTTCACTACATTACTTCATAATCCAATTGTACAAAGACTGAATATCACCATTGTGAATCCTTTAAAATTAATTGATTATCATTAATATGTAAATGTTATATTTTAAATAATTTAAATAAAATTACAATAATTTCATGTAAATTATTTTCGTATCAAAGGGTACACCTTTTGATATGGTGTGATTTCTATGAAAAACAATGTGTCAAAAAGTTTGAGATAACATATTGAAGAAGGAATACCGCCATATGCCCATCAGCCTAGCAAAAAAGCTTGCCCAAAAATGATATAAACGAACTTTGTTATTATAAAAGACATAAAACAATAAACACGTACTTCATATTTATTTTTGTTGTGGACGATAAAAAGCATCTACCAATTGATTATACTCGCTTCTTGTAATTTCTTTATTATACAGTTTAATTAATAACTCCTTATGCGCTTTCGAAAACGCCATTTTATCAATAAATTTTGGATACATACAATCATTTTCTCCCCGTCTGATAAATTATTCTGTTGAATTTCGTCTATTTCCCCTGAATATTTTTAAAAATAAACCTACAATGTTTTATGAAATATTACATATCGAAATGATTGGATATTTTATAAGCACTTACTATTATGAAAATGACAACAACCCTTTATTTCTCCTATGAGGAGGGGGAATCAAAAATATAAAACCATCATATTTAAAGTTTAATCTACATGAATCGACATGAAAAGATTTTTTTAGACGAAATAATACATAATTTCATGTAATAGTACATATCCAAATAAAGTAAAAATGCATTTAAGGTACCATTATATTACAATGAAGGACTTTGAAACTATTTTACTGAAATGAGTATGATGAACTTTAAAGTATTAATGAAGATGATGACGTTGACTTTGTTTTACGATAGAAAAGTTAAGCGCCTATAATGGGTGCTTTGTTCTTTATTATATATAAATTGATGAATGAATAATAATCTATTAAAATTAAACAAAAATGTATATGAAAAATTGTAGGTGAGAAACTTTGGATTTAATTCGAAAATTAACTCGTATTTATGGCTTAGGGATTTGCTGTGGGTTGTGGAGTAAAGCCGAAGTAATTCAATGGTGTGATAAATTGATTGAAGCAAGTGACAGTCCGCCATATGAAATAATTGAGATATCCTTAATGTCTAAAGCAAAGATAGATGATATTGAAGGGAAGTTATTTGAGTTTAGTAGCACAGTTGATGAAGAATACACTGTTAAATTAACTCTTTCCGTCATTCATAAAAAACTAAAAAAACAAGAACTGACGATTGAAGAATCAATTAAATGTACCACTAGACTTTTAGTTAACAGGGGATTGTATTGGGAAGCTAAATATTTTGATTTATATAGTCTGGATGATAGCTATGACTTAGCTAAAGATGGTGTTCATTTTGATTTAGGCGAGGTTATTAATACATATATTGAAACGTTAGACGTTTACAGTAAGTATTTTAGGGGATTTGAAAAGCTGTATTTTAAAGTAATGAAAAATGAGTGGGTTAGATAACAAAAATTGAAGAAACATTATTTAGTAACAAGAAGGCTTGTCCGTAATCATATTAATAATGTGATGTGTAGTGATTACAAAGAAAAGAAGTGCGTTTCGCGCTTCTTTTTGAGGTCTCGCCAACAAAACGTGGATTTTATACGCTAAGGATATACAGGATTTCATGCAGGCTACGAGAACGGTTTGAACTGCCAAATGCTGTTGTGACAGGGCTGTATGAAATCTTGCATACAGCGGAAGGAACGGAAGGCTGACAAACTATTGGTATGAATGGCTTTCTAGGATTTGGTTACTGCTGATAATGATGCTTTATGTTAACCTAACGTGTATAGGATATACACTGTTCCTTCTTCAACTAAAGTGGCAGGTTAGTTGAAGAAGGAATTTCTCTAAACTTGGAAGAATTTATATTCAAAAATATGTTAAGGAGCTTGTGAATTATATGGAATCCATTAGCAAAAGCGAAGTGAAGCTACGAGATATCACAGAGGAAGATCTTCCTATCTTTTTCGAACAACAACTAGATTCAACGGCGAACTATATGGCTGCCTTTACAGCTAAAGACCCCACTGATAAGGACGCATTTTTTGACCATTGGAAAAAAATTATCGCTGACGAGACTATCACAATTAAGACTATATTATTCAATGGCATTGTCACTGGACACGTCTCGAACTTTGAACAGTTCGGCGAACCCGAAGTAAGCTACTGGATTGGGAAGGAATATTGGGGTCATGGTATTGCAACTAAAGCGTTGTCAGAGTTTCTGGAGTATATTAAGGTACGCCCGCTCTATGCTCGTGCCGCTAAAGATAACCTCGCCTCCATTAGGGTATTGGAAAAATGCAGGTTTAAAATCATCTCTGAAGATAAGGGTTTTTCCAACGCAAGAGGCAAGGATGTTGAAGAATTTATTTTGAAGCTCGAACCTTATGATAGGTAATTTAATACCGTAATACGATTGGAGCGGTTCTTGATTAAGAAACCTTCTGTTGTTTAACTAACGGGTGCTTTAATTGAGCAAGAAACTAAAAACTTTTAACTTCCGCTTTCGATAATTATGTAAATGAGCTGTCCATATGGGCAGCTTATTGTATTTTTTGCTTAGCGTGGGTTTTTTCCAAAATGCTGGCGGTACCCCATTAAGGAATTCACTAAAGGTCAAGATCGACTACAAGAGATTTTTAAATATAATCGTTATATTGATGAAAGAGGGGATTAATGTGGCATTGATAGTTCCGAAATGCGTCTACTGTAAGGAAGATATTAAAAAGGACGAACAAGCATTAGTAATCGTACCCTATCCTAAGAGAAAAGGATTCACAGATCAGGAAGTCCAGTTAGAGAAATTTTCCCAGGCAGATAGATTTTTTAAATGGAATACAATAATGCAACGACTCTTAAGTGACGACATTGAAATTTATTTTGTAGGAAGTTCTAGACTTGTGAAACAGTGGGAAAAGCTGTTTGTTGGATGTTATTATTACCAGCATATGAAGAAGAGCATCTAACTCAAAATAGAATAAAAAAACCTGTACGGGGAGGCACAGGTGTCAAATAAGGGATATTTCGTTATGTAATTCATATTTTATCAGAGCTTCATTGAGAATGATAGTAAAGAAGGTTGAATATTCAGTTAATTTTGTTGAGAAATAAAAACGTACCATTGGGAGACAGAACGTTTTAGAGAAGCAAATAAAAAAATCATCTACATTAATTCTACCATACTGGTTCTCTCTATAAAAGGAACCCTAAGACTAGTGGTATAACAATATATTGGATTGTTTAATGATTGCTGTTTTTTTGCTAGGCAAACGGGCCATATTCTGGAGTTAAAAGTAGATAGTTCAACTTGGAATTGTAAGTTAACTAATTGCTACTGTATTATCAAATAAGGTTATAAGGATAAAAAATTTAAGTTTAATAGGAGAGGAATTTAATGAATAAAGAAATAGGAAGGAATGATGTAATGTTCGCAGGTTATAGAAGAGTGGAGCTTTTTGATGAACAATTAGATATAACATTTCCTATGTTTGTTATGTATCCAACAATTACTCCTGAAAAGTTAGAAAAAATTGGACCTTATCATTTGAATGTTTCGAGTAATGCTGTACCCCAAGAAGGTGTGTTTCGATTGGTCTTAATATCTCATGGTACTGGTGGTTCACCATTAGTTTATCGAACGATTGCTCGTCACTTGGCTCGTAACGGATTTGTTGTGGGAATGCTTGAGCATCCATACAATAATCGAAACGACAATACATTGGAAGGTACAATCGATAATCTAACTATTAGGCCAAAACATATTTCTATGGCGATTGATTGGTTCTTTAATAGTGAAGATTTTACAAAGTTTTTAAAACCTGATTCTGTTTCAGTTATCGGACATTCTATGGGAGGGTACACAGCATTGGCGGCATCAGGAGGAATACCATCCTCTTTCCCTTATGAGTCTTCTGATGAGAAATCTCATCTTATCAATGTTACACCTGATTACAGAATAAAATCGTTAGTTCTTTTAGCGCCAGCTTCAGTTTGGTTTAAAACAAAAGGGGCTTTGGAAGGCATAAACATCCCCATTTTAATGCTTGTTGGGGAGAAAGATCAATTTACACCTTATTTTCATGCAGAAATTATATTTAACGGGATAACTGACAATACTAAAATCCAACATAGAATAGTTGAGAATGCAGGCCATTTTTCTTTTCTTAGCCCATTTCCAAAAGAAATGATGAATGCATCTTTTCTTCCATCACAAGATCCACCTGGCTTTAATCGAGAATATTTTCATCATGAACTAAATGAAGAGATTACAGAATTCTTATTAAAGAATATATAATAACAAGAGACATTTGATAAAGATTAGGACTCTGCATATGTGAAATAAGAAGAGGATCTTCCCAAGTATGGTAGACCCTCTATTTTTATTTTTGCATCAACAACATCCATAAATTTAAGAGTAATCCTGTTATAAAAAGCATCTGTACATAACATAGAACAATTCAATGGATCAATATTAGTCACGGTCATGTAGTTATTGAGACTCCCACGACTGAAGTCGCAAGCCCTAATCCTTACGGATTAACTGGTGGGATTCTTGAATGACTAAGCGTTCGCAGTCCATTTCTGTTTTGAACAGCCTTCAAGATGAGGGCATCTCATTGCCCCTCCTAAACCAGACCATATAGGTGCTTAGGCTGATTGAATGTTACCATCAATCACAGTTGCGTAGCGAATATTCATCGCCCCAACGATATCACGATGTTTCTCAAACCCACATATACAATTGTATTTTCTGTCTTGTGCCTTGTTCTTTTCAGAACATTTTGGACAGGTTTGACTTGTATAAGCAGGGTTCACATATTCGATCTTAATACCAACTAATGTCGCTTTGTACTCGATAAATTGTGCTAAACGATAAAATGACCAAGTATGTAGATTTTTTTCGTTTTTACGGCTTGTTCTTGCCGTCTGTCTAATATTCGTTAGTTGTTCTAATCGAATGACAGAAATATTATTATATATTGCAAAATCAATAATTTTACGACTTACTTTGTGATCTTCGTTTTTCATCCATCTTTGTTCTTTATCATTATTTTGGCGAATAGCATTCAATTGCTTACCTTCTCCTAACTGCTTGCGGACACTACGAAACTTACGTTTCATATATTTATTTCGTCTTCCGTTTCCGAAGAAACGAACCTTGTCACCGTCTGTTACTGCAACAGCGGGAACTTTTAGCCCTAAATCGACACCCATTATCTTTGTTCCTGTCTTTTCGGTTGTAGGAATTGTAATAGATATTTGAGCAATCCATTTGTGAGATTTTTTTGTGATGCGGAGTGTACCTAACTTGTGTTTTAACAAATTATAGTTACGATTATTCTTATCTACTAATAAAGCACGTATTTTCAAACGAGTTGATTTTCCATTCACCATAAATGGAATCGAGATGTGTGTGAAGTTAAATGAATAATTTTGGTTATTCCATACGCAAATGGGTTTCTTTAAAATCGGAATGATTTTGTATTTACTTTTTTTCACCTTTGTAGAAAACACACTTTTCGCATCTTTAATCGCTTGATTCTTAACCGCACTTGGTAGGTTAGCGAGAACATCTTTTGTACTTTTCTTAGTGCTTTTCTTTAACTCAACCATTTCAGATACAAGTTCATTAATGACTCTGATATATTCGTGGCTACTTTGTTCCAATAAACAGATTTGTTCTTTTGTTGGAAGCAATTTAACTTGAACTGTTATGGTTTGCGACATAAGTTTCACCCCCGTGTTTTTTGATTTTCAACATAATGTTTTATTGTCTCACTTGATACATTTCCAGCAGTAGAAACAAAATAGGAACGTGTCCATAGACTTGGCAAGTGCATAAGGTGAGGAAATTCTTCCCTCAAACGCTTTGATGTCACCCCTTTAATTTTTGCCATTGTATCGGCGGGACTAAGTGTTGGCATTGTATTTAAAAACAAGTGAACGTGGTCTGTATCACATTCCATTGCGATAATAACAATATCCAGTCCGTTACATATTTCTCGAACCAACATTTTGAAACGTTCTTCTACTTTTGTGTTTAGAAAAATCTTTCTTCTGTATCGTGGACAAAACACAAAATGATAGTTAATGAATGATACGGTTGTTTTAGTTCTTCTATAATCATTTATCATGGTTATACTGTATCAGTTTATTTATTTAACTGCAACAAAAAGGATGAAAAATAAAAGATACCAACACTTTGGATATTTAAAGTACCAAAAACCTTTCGATTTTTAATGGTACTCCGTATCCAACTTCACTATCATCCCATGCCTAAAGGCGATGGGCTTTCTCGTTCGGAAATGGCTGTAAGGAGGATAGAATGAATCCGTTTTGATCAATCTTTTTTCAAAACGGGTTCTATTAATTTAACGTAAAATATGGGTTTGCGAGGTATTTTTGATCAAACTTTATTATAAAGATACAATTAGGAGTGTTGGTTATGGCTCATGCAAAAGATGTTTTATCGGATCAGTTGTTGGCAAATGCTAATGATCCAAGTTGGTACCTACCATTTTCAGATTCAGTAGAAAGATTGTCTGAGGAACATGCATTTTGGACGCCAAACGAAGAAAGTAATAGTATTGCTGAAATTGTGCAGCATCTACTATATTGGAATCAAACATGGCAAACAAGGTACCAAAAATCTCACGTTGATGCTGTGCCTTCAATAGGGAATAATAATAACAGCTTTATTATTCCTGAAAATCATACTTTTGCTGCCTTAAAAAAACAACTATTAGAGGTGCTTTTACGTTGGCAAGAGTTATTATCTGAAGAAAAAGTTGAGAGAGAGGTTAATGGTTATCCTGGACACGTGAAATGGTGGGCAATACTTGGAAATGTGTCAACTCATAACGCATATCATATTGGCCAGATCATTTATATCCGGAAGTTGCAAAATAGATGCAGGAGTAGATGAATAAATAAAAGTTGTACTAGTACTACTTGAACTAAAGGTTGCAATAGTTTAAGATCTAGCTGTCATTATGGCAGCTTTTCTTATTGTACAACGTGAAGGATAGTGAAAATTACAAAGTTTTAAGGACAGATTTAAACCTCACATAAATCTGTCCTTATAGGGCAAAATATGTAAGGTATTGTGCTGGAAAGCACTTGCCTATTCTAAATAAGGAGTGAGATGAATGGCTGATAAAAACGAACGTAACCGTGTCGATAATGATGCTGGCGAAGCGGTAGGAACTGGTGTCGGTGCTGTCGCTGGAGCTGCTTTGGGTTCTGTTCTTGGTCCACTTGGTACCGTTGCAGGAGCTGTTGCAGGAGGAGCGATGGGTAACAAAGTCGGCGAAGGTGCCGATGAGGCTAATGACAGTGTTGCGAACCGAGAAGATTAGGCTTTAACCAAAGTGACACTGAATGAATTGGATTCCCAAAAAGGGAGTCCTTTTTTTATTAAGTTAATTCAGCTTTTTTAGGTAAATTCCCAGTAAGATTGTGAATCAATTCACTTAAAGTAACGGGTGCGTTAGTTCAACAAGCTATAATCAGCAATCATAATCATTTTCTTGATCTTCCGCAATCGGGCGCTTTAATGGAGGAAAGATCACAAAAATGATCAAACTTTTTTTATGAAAGATAAATAGTCAATCTCAAAAGTGGAGCATATCACCTTTTTTCAAAATGGATTCTTTTTCTTTATCGTAAAATATGGGTTTGTGAGGTATTTTTAATCAAACTTTATTTCAAAGCTACAATTATCCTCGAGACAACCTTCATAAATTTCCGTAAGTAAGATAGACCGTGAACTACCCGCCACTTAACTTCCTAACGGACCGTTTGAAGTGGGGGCTTCTCGGTTAGTCGTTACTTTTGATAGCTAACGAATTCGTCTTAAGACAGCCGAGCTAACTCCCTTGTTCCAAAGGTTATTTTATTGCTATTTATGCTAACGCTAATAGACGTATTGCTTCATTTTTGATATTGATAGCTGCGTTATAATCTCTATCGAGATTTACACCGCATATACAAGAATATACTCGTTCAGACAATGACATATTTTTTACATTTCCACAACTGCTACATGTTTTTGTGGAAGGAAACCATTTGTCTATTTTCATAAGTTGTTTTCCTTGTTCGTATAGTTTATAAGCTAAAAAAGAAGTGAAGATTCCCCACCCATTATCAGCGACACTTTTTCCAAAATGAAGTGCTTGCGACATTCCTTTCATGTTTAGGTCTTCAATAGCTACAACATCAAAATTAGTAGCCAACTGTTTAGACTCATGATGAAGGAAATTCTTACGTTGGTTAGCTACTTTCTCATGTAACTTAGCTACACGAATACGTTGTTTATTCCAACGCTCAGAACCTTTATTGCGTCTTGCTAATACTCGTTGTGCCTTTGCTAATCGGTCTAACATGTTACGATAGAACTTAGGATAATTGGCTTTCTCACCCTTAGAACTAACATATAATCCATCCATCGCAAAGTCTAATCCAACAACTGTTTCTACTTCTTTTTGTACAATCTCTTTTTCGTATTCAGTCAAGATGGACACATAGTATTTACCGGTAGGTGTCATGGAGATCGTACATGACTTGATCATATAGTCTTGTGGTATTTCTCTATGCTGTTTGATACGTACCATTTTCAGTTTTGGTAATTTGATATGACCATTTAGCAACATAATATTTCCGTTTACTACATTCGTTGTATAAGACTTTCTGTCTTTTTTACTTTTGTATGTTGGAAAGTCATTTTGACCACTAAAGAAATTCTTATAGGCAGTTTGCAAGTTTAGTTGAGCATTTGCCAAAGCTAATGAATCAACTTCTTTTAACCACTCAAATTCTGCTTTGTATTTCGCAGGAGTTGGAAGCTTTTGTTTCTTTAGTTGTTCCTTGTCACCTTTGTATTTTTCGTACGCTTCTTTCCGTTCTGCTAACATTCTGTTATACACGAAACGTACACAACCGAAGGTTTTACGCATAAGATATGCTTGTTCTTCTGTTGGATACAAACGAAATTTATATGCTTTATTATGCTTTGTCATATCATTTCACCTCACTTTTTACCTTGATTTTCAATATACTTCATTACCACGTCTATTGGTGAACCACCAGTAGTTAGTAAGCAAAAACTTCTTGACCAAAACATCTCTTTCCAAAGTTTCTTTTTTACTTGTGGAAAATCTCTTTTAATGAGTCGAGAGCTTGCACTCTTATAAGCATTGATGAATTTTGTCATTAAAAAGCAAAGCCTTTTGGCTACGCCAAACCGAAATGCATCTCCCATCTACCGCTGGGCTACGCCCTTCACGCACTTGAGGAAGGAGAATTCTTTCGAGGAATTCGTTAAAAAAAATAGATAGTAAATAAGTCTAGATTCACTGATAAAAAGGATCAAAAGGGGAGGGGATTATTTTTATGGAACGATAGAGCATTTCAGATACTGTCACACATTCATAATCGTTTCTGTATAAATATCTCATGATACTTTCTAATGCTTCAACTGTCTGAGATGTCTGAGAAAATTCGCTGCCATTCCAATCATGGAGTAGAATGATATTGCCAGGCTTCACACCTTTTGTTATATATTTAGAAATTTTGCTAGCTGCTGGATTTCTCCAATCTTGAGGATCTTGATGCCATGACCATAGAATAACAAGTTTTCCATTCTGTATAGCTGTATTAATAATTAAATCATTGTGAAGGCCTCCAACTGGACGATAGAGAGTTGGTTTATAGCCAGTGATTTGCTTGATAATTTTATCCGTTTGATCTAATTCTGCTGTTAATTTAGCGGTAGTAATATTTCTGTCATATATATGATTATAAGTATGATTAGCAATTTCGTGTCCTTCTTTTACTTGCCTTTTTAAAATAGCAGGAAATCTTTTAACTTTATTACCTGCTACGAAAAAGGTTGCTTTCGCATTGTATTTAGCTAAAATATCAAGTATTTGAGGGGTAAAAACAGGATGAGGCCCATCATCAAATGTTATTGCAACTATTTTTTCCTTTGTATTTACTTCCCAAATTACCTTCCCTGTTTTTTCATACGCCTTACGACTATCTGTAAAAGCATATATGGCTATTGGTGTGGAACAAAAAGAAATGATTAGAAAAAAGAGGAATATCCAAATTTTTTTCACGAATAATACACTCCTATGAGATACAAGTAAGTTTAGTTTATGGAGTTCTTATCAAATTATTTAATAAGAAATAAAAAAGTAGCTTACGCAGATGTTTACAAAAAGTTATGAGGGAAAACAACGTTCTCAATTTCTTCTTGAACTAACAAAGTAGAGTAGTGAACTACTCGCCACTTAGCAAGGCTTGAAGTGGGAGCTTCTCAGTTCCACGATGAAAGCAACCGGAGTGACTAGAAAAGTAGATGATTTAGGGCGTGTGGTAATTCCAAAGGAACTTAGAAATACGCTAGGTATTAAAGAAAAATCACCATTAGAGATCTTTGTAGAAGGTGAAGACATTGTTTTACAGAAATATCAGCCCGGTGGTGTTTGTGCATTAACAGGAGAGGTATCAAATCGTAACATATCATTAGCAAACGGTAAGATAACATTAAGTCCAGAAGGTGCAGAACTATTAATAAAAGAAGTAGAACAGTACCTTGTAAAATAAGTGGCTCCTTTCAAGGGACTTTTATTAAAATTAATATAGTAATTTCATGTATCGTAATATTTAAAGAAATATTTACCAAAAATAGAATCAATTCCATTCCATTCCTTTTTGTAAAAATTTAGTTAGTTTATATTTTCGTATCGGTTTTAGAAAAACAAAAGCTAGCAGAATTTATCGAATTCTCTGAACGGAAATTGCATGAGAAACATATGTGAAAAGGAAAAAATAATAAACAGGCTAGTTAGTCCATTATAAGGGCTAACTGGCCTGTTCATTTACTAAAGTGAACCTTGATAAATGAAATAAATCTCGGCTGCCCCCCACTAATCACTCTCACCTGAATACACTTTTAAGTGTTCCATTGCTATGGATATGGCATGTTTTTCTGTATCAATTAACGATAACCCCTGCTTAATAGGAGCCCAATACTCATATCCGTAATCCTCAAACCACGCAAAAACTTCTGTAGTGTAAAAACCATCATTTCGTTTGATAACTTGAACTTTGTATCCTTTGCTTGTGGAAACAATCTCTTTAATGATTTCTTCCATTGTCTATCTCCCTCTACCTTATATCCAGATTGTACCACATCAAGAATATAGATGATGAAAGGTATTTTGATTGCATAAGGTATTCATATTAAGTTTACATAAAACCTCATTATCAGCATCAATATATCTAGAAACAAAAAAATCCCTTCAATTTTCTTTGTATGTTGGCTATTAAATACGGTCTTTTCCAAAACCAATGATGATTTCACCTTCATGGTAAAATTCTATAACAAAATTATTTGGACAAAAAAGATAAGTGTCGCTACCAACCGCCGTAACATCGTCAATATTACGTAATATATCGTTTGAATTTGCATAGAGAATGGGAGCAGGCCCAGTACTCTATAGGATATAGATTTTACTTTCCAATGGGATAAGATGAGATATTGATCCATGGAGTCAATGGCATGTTTAAGGACAACCATATTCCAATTGATTCGTCCCCACCATTCAAAAGGGTAAGAGTCATTTAATAATTTGTATATTTCTGATCCTCTTCCAGGGGATAATTCTTTAGTTTCCGCACCTAACACGCAGACGCATTCGTCATATAAAGCACCATAAGTAGGTTTGTGCTTTTTTCTATTTGCTTCAAGAAGTTCTAAGAGTCTTTGAGACCTGTTGTTTTTATTCATCATTTAGCACACCATAAGGTAAATGAAAACACATACTAAAATCTTTATAAATAGATAAAAACTCTTTTATTTCTTGGCTAATATCTTCTAGATTCCCATATATATTATCTTCGGCTAAATTTATTTCCTCATTTTTTGAAAATAAACCAATTTGTAATCCTATCCTAAAAACCTCAGCCATTTCTTTTGTTTTAGCCATATATATGAATCCTTAGATTTTTAGATAAGTATACACCACTTGGACATTATTAATAAGAGCCTAATAAAAAATTACCTTGGATGCAAGAGGATTTTTTTATTGGGAATAGTAAGGATGAGGGGAGGTGCATTACATATGGGAAAAGGTAGAAGTAATAATGCTGGTAAAAAACAACCGAATTTCGATGATTCGTCTAATTTCGCTAAACAAAGCCAACCGACAGAAAAGAAGAAGAAATAAGAAAAGGAGCTCTCTTTATCAAGAGAGCTCCTTTTTAAGATATATTGACGTATCGATCACTCAACCAAATAGTCATAAGTGTAGTTTTGAAATAAAGTCGTACCGTTTTTTTATGATGAATTGAAATCTGTCTGTGACTTCGTTTCTTTCTTATTTAGCTATCAGAGAAAATTAGTTTAAAGAAGGACATTTTCAGGTGTGACGAATTTCTCTCACTCTTTATTTTTTTATGACATTAGGAGAGGCTAGCCCCTCGCTCCATTTCCCCCCCAGCCTTTACCTCATACTGGAAAACAAAGGGTATGGGTATACTTTCCTGTTTGATATTTGTTTTGTTTAAAATATTGTTCGTATAGGAAGCGAATAAGCTTCCTATACGAACCACATTACATATTAATAATTTAGAAGGTTTTAAAAATAAAGAGGTGGTTTTTAAATGTATAATGAGTCAATATATTATCCTTATATAAATTATGATCAATACTTCGATCGTCAATTCCCTGGTCCTCAGATTCCAGGTATACCTGGAATGCCAGGTTTTCCGGGTGTACCAAGTTTTCCAGGACAGCAAAGTTCACAAGCTCCAACATCTCCCCCCCCATCATTTATTCCTCAACAATCAACAGCTTCACCATTTGCTGTTGATCCAGGAGCAATTTCATTATGTTTATTTCGAAATACTTATATATGGCTTAGTAATGGTGAACAGTTTTGGTATTTCCCAATTTTTGTAGGACCAAGGTCTGTTGCTGGTTTTAGATGGAACGGTAGGTTTTGGGTTATTTTTGGAATTGATACGAGAAGGATTATTTCATTTACATGTTTTTAAAAATTATAGAGTAACGATAGAGGTTTAATTATATAAACAAAAGAGGTATTTGAATGAAAAAATTTCAATCATTTGATGGTACAATAACTATGATTAACGATTTTGTAACAGGATCAAACGAAGATATAGGATGTAATAAATTAATGTCCGTAGATAATGGTTATGGGAATCTAATAAATTTTGTAGTGAAACCAAATACGTATTTTATCGACTATGCAACGGTAGTAGTAGGAGATAAAGTAACTGGGTTTTACGATGCCAACGCTCCTGCTCCTCTTATTTTCCCACCACAATTTCAAGCGATTGTTATGGCAAAATATACACCGCATCAAAATGTAAAAGTAGACTATTTTAATGAACAGTTGGAGAGTAGTGATGGAAAATTAAAATTAAATATTTCTCCTTCTACTCAAATTTTATTAACAAATGGTCAATTCTTTACAGGTAATCTTGTAAATCGAAATTTAATAGCTATTTATGGTTTTACGACAATGAGTATACCAGCTCAAACTACACCATATAAAATCATTGTTTTGTGTCAAAAGTGATTTCTATTCTAAAGGGTCTCTCGGTTTATCAAACTACAATCCATTGTAGAATCAAAAATTTTAGCCATCTTATTGACCAGAATCATAGGCATGTCAAGAGACGTTTTGCCAAATCTGCAGGATTTCAAAATCTTCGCCATGCTTCATGTACGATAAAAGGTATCGAGACCATTCATGCCCTATATAAACAACGGTGAAGTCTTCAAAGAGACTCCGCCTTTTCAACGTATAATAGACTTCAACAATTACTAGCTAATTCTTAAACCTTGATCCTTATTTACCTTAAGAAAAGCAAATACCTCAAAACAAAAAACACACTCGTTCTGATTAGGAACGAGTGTGTTTAGGTTATTTGAAAGGTACAAACTTCCATGAGCTAGGTTTTTGTGTTTTTCCCCCTAGTACAATCCAACTTTTCTCTGCATTTATATTCTCATAATTTAATGGATAACCATCTGTAAAAATATTATATTCTGTAGGGTTATCCGGGTTAATTTGAATTTTAAAGTCTGCTAAACTATCAGATTTCTCAGCAAGGTGAACCCAACTAGAATATTTCGACCAATTTAAATATTGATATTGATCATAATTAGAATGCTTCATGCGAAGGTATACGCTTTCACCGTGGTGTAGCTTTGCATCATTATCTTTGTAAAATACAAATTCTATAGGTGTACCAGATTGTATATCATTCTTTTTATTTGCAAGTAAAACATAATCGTAACGATTTGCTACATACCATTCAAACGTTAGACCTTGAAAAGGAGATTCACTTGGTACGATATAATAGTTTTTCCCTGCTTCTATAACATTTCCTGCTATATCATAGATTTGTGCAGTTTCTAAACTTGGAGCTTGTACATTTTTAGTAAACGTTTTAAACCAAAGATTTAGGAAACCTGCTGTATTACGCTGAGATTCTCCTAAGCTTCGCTGCACAGCTGGGGTAACCATTTCTTGCCACAATTGCGCCTTACCGCTATTGTAATACGCAAATGTTTTATCATTAGCAATATTTTGAATTTCAGGTTTAGCTACTCGGGCTGCATAATCAATCCATTCTTCAGGTGTAGATAGAGAGTCGTTATAATTCCCTCCATTATTAACTGCAAATAGATCTTGAATGGTTGTAACATAATTTTCAAAATAGCTATGATATTTTATAGCTCTCATATCAATTGCGGTAAAATTTGCTGCATGCATAGGTTGTGTCGCATCTGTAAAGTAGTGCGTGGCTACCCCTAAGTAATAGAAAGCTTTTTCATAGTCTTTATTTCGTAAATGTTCTCCAGATTCATAAAAGTATTTCTTGCCTTGTGTAAGAGCAGTTGGATCTGTTTCTCCTCTATAATTTTCTTTAGTATCAGGATCATAAAAATGGGATTTCCATCCACCTTTAAAAACGCCGCCTATTCCCGTTCCACCATCGTTAAATTCTGCATTATAATCTGCATCATATAATCCTTTAGAAAATAGATCTTTATATTGCGGATAATTTAAGAAGTCCACAGCCTGCTTATTTGCTTCAACATTAGATTCTGTTTTCATAATTTCAATAGCTTGTTTTGCAATCCATAAATGTGTACTTTTATCAGAATGATACGGTGCTTCTGCAGACCATCGAGCGGTAATAGGATCATTCTCAGTTAAATCAATTTGATCGAGATGAGCATAACTACTTTGAGGAGCTACTCCTAAAATAGTTAAAGTCATTCCAGCTATACATAGTGTTGATGTGATTTTTTTCATTTTTTATTCCTTTCTAAATATGAAGATATAAGTATTATAAATACATCAATATCATGAAGATACAGGAAACTCCTAATATGTAATATTACATATTAATAAATTTGTATGAATATATATATAACTTAAAAATCACTATAACGAACATGCAGGTTTCCTTTTTTATTTGTTAGTTTTATCAGTAAAGTAGACTACATATCAACTTCAGATACTTGTTTTATGATACAAGTAATCAAACAAAAGGAGGGCCATACAAAATGATTCCACCATTATTAACAGGGCACTCTTTTAAGTACAGGAGATTATTAGCAGGTGGAGAAAATGTTGAAGATGTTGAAGATGTACAGACAGATAAACGTATTCCATATGAACAAAATGAATTGCAGCAAACTCTAGAAAAGTACGATTCGAAGGAGTTGAGTTATAAAAAGAAAATAGATAAATTGACAAGAGAAAAGCACTTTGTGTATATCACAGATGTTTTTTATTTTCATTTTGATAGGGCTTGAATTAAATTTCCATGTTTTTTTTGCATCCATTCAATACTACATATGTAGTATTGAAGTTATTAATAATAAAATGTATTATAGATAAGCGCAATTTATAATTCAAGTAAGCCGGAATGTGTATTCGTAGTAAATGTAATATTCAGAAATAATAGTATTGTCTGGAAAATGAGGTGGAATTAATAGAAACGTTACATATTAAATGATATGGATTGTATAGTTTAAATAACTTTTACAGTAGAGAAGAAGCTTTTAAGAAGGTTATAAACAAAGAAATATTGCTCTATATTGAAAAAAATAAAAGCGCTTTATACAAAAGATAAGGGGACTTCATAAAGATTCATGTTGTCATGAAAGCGAATTAAAGGTTAGATTAGGAATAATAGAATTCCCTAGTGACGAAAGTTATTCTGAAAAGAAGGTGAAATCTTTTTTTGGTTTCACGGCATATCCATTAGAAAGCGCAAACTAAAGAGGACAGTTGATTTTAAAAATTATAAATCGGTGAAGAAGAGGCTTATTTGTTAATAAGTATACTTAAGTACAGAAACTTATTAATCTTTAATTTATTAAACTATTTTTGAATAACATATGTCAGATACTTGAAAACGCACAAACCTTAATATTTTCATTATTTAATAAAAATATTAAGATTCTTAGGAACAATACGTAAAGATTAGTGGCGAAAATAAACACGGAGGTTTGGAAAATGGGACAAGGAAGCAGGTTTCAAGAAAAACAACAAAATCGTCGTAATAAGGGGATATTTAATATCGCATTTAGTGTGGTATTAGTAACAGTTGGCATAGTGACGTATCAGTTGTTTTTCACTTCTGATACATCAAAGAAAGCAATTGCTCAAGAAAAGAAAGCAACAAAGATAGAAGAGAAGAAGAACGAAGATAAAGAAGCAGTAAAGATAGAAGAAAAGAAAAACAAAGATAAAGAAGCGGCAAAGATAGAAGAAAAGAAAAACGAAGATAAAGAAGCGACAAAGATAGAAGAAAAGAAAAACGAAGATAAAGAAGCAGCAAAGATAGAAGAAAAGAAAAACAAAGATAAAGAAACAGCACATTTAGAAGAGAAACAAAAAGTAGAAGAGCCTGTAAAAACGAACGGAAATGAAAATAAAGAGGGAGAAAAAACGATATCTCAAGAAAAGGGTTCTCAAACTAATCCTTCCTGGAAGGCAATTGGTACAGAGCAAGGAGCAAAACCTGCAATGAAATTTAAAGAAGGAACAGTAGATTGGAATGAGATGAAAAAAGCAATTTCTTATGCTGTTGATGTTCCAGAGAGTCAATTGATTTTTGATTTTATTGGGAATAATGGTAATAATAAAGCCTACGGTAATGTACGAGATAAGCAAAGTAATAAAAAATATAAGGTTGATATTGATTGGGTAGAGAATCAGGGTTGGAAACCAGTATCTGTTCAAGTGGTAAAATAAACAAGAGAAATGTAAATGCTATCCTCTCTTGTTGTGAGGGACTAAGCTATTATAGTATAGATAAGATAAACTTGATTCTATATGATGTTTAAGGTAATTATGTAAATAAAAGCTTTTGGTCTCGCACCATTGAATATTTTAGTGAATTGTTGATTAGAGGCACCAATCCATTGAAAACACAAATTTATTCTTTTTAGATTTGAATTGTGGCATATCATTTTTTTCTTGAAAACACGTGAAAAAGGGTTCTGGTGCAAAAGCTCTAGGAAAATTGCAAGTAATCTCTAAATCTTGGACATACTAATAGTACTACTCTATAAAAGGTGTGTAATCAGTATGGAAAAGGAGAATTTATTTAAGTGGAAACATTATCAACCAGACATCATCTTGTTAACTGTACGTTGGTACCTACGGTACAACTTAAGCTTTCGTGATTTGGTGGAAATGGTGGAGTAACGAGGGTTATTCCTGGTTCATACAACTATTATGCGATGGGTATATCGATATGGGCCAGAGTTTGATAAACGAATTCGGCGTCATCTCAAACAAACGAATAACTCATGGAGAGTGGACGAAACATATATATAAGTAAAAGGACAATGGATGTATTTATATCGTGCCGTTGATTCTGAAGGAAACACGATTGACTTTTATTTGAGTAAATCTAGAAATCATAAGGCTGCAAAGCACTTTTTCAAGAAAGCTTTGCAGTCTTTTCATGTTTCAAAGCCTCGTGTTATAACAGTCGATAAGAATCCTGCTTATCCAATTGCTATCGAACAGTTGAAGGAAGGAAAAGGATACCAATAGGCATCGAAATCCGAAGGATAAAATATTTAAATAACATAGTAGAACAAGAGCCTCGTTTTATTAAAAAACGTATACGCTCTATGTTGGGATTTAAATCATACAAAACATCAGCTTCTATATTGAGTGGTGTTGAAGCCATGCATATGCTCAAAAAAGAACAAATTGATTTGCAGGACCAGTCTGTCCAAAATCAGAATATTTTTATCAACCAGCTGTTTGGATTAACTGCTTAACAGCTGATTCCGTTAGGAATCCATGATTCTTTTTTATTTATCATTTTTTTGCACCAGAACCCCATAATGTACATTTCTATTTTTATCTATACACTAAAAATTTTGTAATGAAGGCTGTAATCTAACTGGTCATTACTTGCACGAATAGGTCCTTCCAGAGGTTCCATTGTACTACCTACTCCAACACCCCAATTACCCCAATTAGTCGAAAAATCATAATCCCGGACAATCCTTGGAATTGGATCATCCGAGACTGTATCTGTATCAGTGCCGAATACCTCAATTCTGATAACATCAGACGCTATATCAGCAGAGAAAGGAATTGACTTATCTACTATATATCTTTTTGGGTTTAAATGATCTTCATCCCATGTTTCTGTTCCTACAAGGATTGCATTTTCTGGATTACCGGCATCTAAGCGCCAAACATTAAATATCCAATTGCTTTCAAGTTCTTGATCAAATAAACCGTCGTTAACAAAATGAACATCAATCATTTGAAATTCCACTCTAAAATCTGAAGGGTAATGTCTAGCTAGGCGGCTTTGAACAGCAATATCCCTTTGCATATCTGTAATTGTCGTTTCTCCTGGATTTACGTGTGGCTCCATTAAGTTATTTGGGTCTGTATGATGTTTACAATCCGCAGCACGACTATTAGGGTCAGGTTCATCGTTACCCCATCCTATATATTGTCCTATCTCCCTTCCCCTAGAATCTCGGATTATGTGGAAATTACTGCAAGGAGCTCCACGTTCACGTAGAAGTAAAGCATGCCCTAATTCATGGGCCAATACCCTTCCTACTGCTCCGTCAGACATAATAATGGAATGTTGAGTGGGGACTTCGCTTGGTGGTGTAGCTGTAAAATGAAAACTAGCTTGAGGCTGATCTAAAGGATTAACACCAGGGGGATTGTAAACATTACCAGGTATGTAATATACAGCAATGTCATCCTCATTGCAATCTTGTCTATTGTTACGTAATAAGTTAACGAAATCATTGGGCAGTGTGATTGTATTAGTTATGTTTACCGCATTTATATTAGGAAATGCACCTGTAAGAAATTGTATTTTTTTAATGCAAATAGTAATGTTACACTTTTGCCAAATGTTTGATGCATCCCTTACATGGTTAAAAATTCTATCCCCTTGTTCCGCCTGGGAACCGGGCACTATGTATATACATAGATTTACACTCCAACCAAACAAATTAATTACCTCCAATTCTTATTTAATTTTTAATAAAATAATCCTACTTTTATTATGCTCTTTTTGAACTTTAAAATTCGTAAATGATATCCAATCATTCATTAAAAATGGGATTGGGAGAAAAGATTAGAAAACAAAGGTAATGGATTATAATACCTTCAAGTAACTCCCATACCTTTGTGAAGAAGAATATGCTCTACTTCTATACAATAGCTGAAACTGTTAATTCTCTTTTGCAAATACAATATCCATATTTTCTTCTCCTTCATAATAAAACCACAACCACATACGATTCAGGGATCGGCGTTTATTAACTCTTTATCATTGCATTGCTGTATAAAAAAGTGGAGTATTATACATTACCTTATTCCATTAAATGATCCGATTGTTGAATAGAATGACTCGCATTCTTTAAATAACTTTATTATTTTTTAAACGACTTTAATGTAAATTAAACAACTTTTTTGTCACTGTACATCTATATAAAAAGTAGTCAAAATGCAATACCGCAAGTTGGGAATATTCTAAAAATTATTTCGAAATTAAATTAGAAAAAAATGCACTCCGCACATCAAAAGGTATACCTTTTCGAACAAAAAATAAGTCCAAAGAAATATAGAATTCTTTGGGCTTATTTTTAAATTTTGAAAGTGACATTTTTTTCATCCTGTAATGATAGGTTATGTTAACTTCACATGAATACGATATACAAAACTCCGCAAGAACTGTTACCAAGACATGTTTACAAATTATGTTGGACAAGTATAGATAAACATACAAGCAAAACAGTCTATTTCACATTGAATATACTATCATGAATAAAGGAGGTTATTGATTTTGTCTTCACATTGTGAAAATGAATTTGATTATATCGTGATTGGTGCAGGAACTACCGGAGGGGTAATCGCAAAAAAGTTAACAGATGATAAACATACTTCCGTACTAGTGCTCGAAGCGGGAACAAATATGGAGAATAGTAGTCCTTCTATTGCAACAGCAGAAGCTCGAGCGAATGATAATGAACTGTCTTTTAATATTCTTTCGCAAACGCAAGAAAATATCGGACGTCAAATTAGATTAAGAGCAGGGAGAGTAATTGGTGGAAGTTCACAACATAATTTTATGGCTGCAGTTCGTGGGAGCCGTGAACTTTATGATGAGTGGGCAGCCCTTGTTGGTGATCAATGGAGTTACAGCAAGATTTGTTCTTTATTTAAAAAAAATGAAACTTATAGAGGAGCGTCACAAAGCCCTAATCAGAGGGGAACAGAAGGGCCTATTTTTGTTAGGCAACAAAACATACCGAGTAATGGGCTCATCCAGACTTTAGTTGAGGCAACATCTGATGTTCTAGGGATTCCAATTGAAGAGGATTATAATACTGGTATAAGAGATGTTACATCTTTCAAAACACAACTTCTCCAACAAGAAGTAGAAGATGATATATTTATTCGATCGTCTACTGCAACTGGTTATTTAAATGAAAATATTGTAACACAAGGGGATGAGTCCGATCCGGATGAGTTTGGGGTTGGTAGGAGGAAATTGGTTATATACGCCAAATCAACAGTAAATAAAATTCTTTTTGGGTATAAAAAGGGTGTTAAGATTGCTGTGGGTGTTGAATATGTGAAAGACGGAGTGACACAACGATCTTTTGTTCGAAAAGGGATTATCGTCTCAGCAGGTATTTTTTCATCGGTCATTCTACAACGTTCAGGAATCGGCAATTCGATAGATTTGGAGAAAATTGGGGTGCCAACTTTGGTAGAAAGCCCAAATGTTGGTCACAACTTTCAAACTCAGTATTTTGTTGGAATGGGAATAGAAGTAGAAACAAACCGACTTTTACAGGTAATATCTTCTGACCCTGTACCAGTAACGCTAGGTGCTTTTAAAAAAGGAGATGGACCTGGACGTCGCCTTCAATTAGTAGGATTTCCAGTATCCAACTTTGTTCCAATTCAAGAAGTATTTATTAATCACTGGCAATTTAACCCGGCACAACCCAGCAATGTCATGAGTATCGCAATTGTCGACCTAAACCCAAAAAGCAAGGGCACGATAACGGCAGCACATAGCGATCCTGAAGCTTATCCGTCGATTAACTTCAATCCACTCGAAAATCCGGATGACCTAAATTTTGTAGTAGATCAATATATTGAAACTTTTAATATTATGAAGAAAGCTCGTGAATTGGATCCAGATGGCATTTATAAGGTTGTATTCCCTCCTGAAAATATTTTTAATTTGCCGAATGAAGAAGAAAAGAGAAATCAGATTGCTGCTTATGTAAAGGCTTCTTACACAAATTTTGACCATTTTGGAGGGCAATGTAGAATGGGGAGGAATATTCAAGAAGGAGTTGTTGATGGTTTTTTGAATGTCTTTGGTACCAAAAATCTTAAAGTGGCTGATCTTTCCGTCGCTCCTATTTTACCGGATGGCAACACTTCCATGCCTGCCCAGATGATCGGTTTAAATGCGGTACGATTTATTCGAGAGGGAAGATAAGAAACTTAAGGATTATAAGGGATAGAACGCATATTTTAACGTTTTTATATGCTAAGAGATTCTCAAAATTCAATATATGTGAATACTGATTATGTAAAAGAAAAGTACTTTCAGATCTTCTAAAGGTACTTTTCTAGGTTTCTAGATACATTGAATACCGATAAGTGGTGTTATGTAAACTTTATGTGTACAAATATAAACATTGTATTCGTGTTTTGGTTTTTCCTTTATATGGATTGACGACGTGTTAATATAAGTTTATTAAAGTTACAAAAAAGAGAGTACGGTGATTAAATGTCATTGGGAAAGTTAATTGGTAGAGGTAATACAGCTGAAGTATTTGAATTAAGTGATAAGGAAGTATTAAAGCTATTTTATGAACAAATTTCTTTTGAATATATTGAAAAAGAGCATAAAACAAGTAAAGTGATAAATCATCTAGGTATTCCATCGCCTAATGTTGGAGAATTTATGGAAATAGACAATACGTGCGGGATAATTTATGAAAAAATAACTGGTAGAAGCTTTACACAAGTTTTATCCTCTCAACCATTATTATTAAAAAAAAATGCTCATATTTTCGCGGAATTACAAGTTTCATTTCATGAAAAGAGAACGGATAAATTACCTTTACAAAAAGAATATCTTGCTAGAAATATCTCTGGAACTAATTTGTTAAGAAAAGAAGAAAAAGAACTCATTTTGAGCCATTTATCACAGTTATCAGGAGATAATAAAGTTTGTCATGGTGATTATCATAGTGACAATATTATGCTAATGGATGGTCAAGCTAAGATACTTGATTGGATGACTGGTACTTCAGGGAATCCATGTGCTGATGTCGCACGAACTTTAATTATTATGCGGTACTCTTATCTTCCATCAGATATGCCAAGAGTAACAAAATTATTAATCCAAATCGTAAGAAAATTGTTTACAAGATATTATTTAAATTTTTATATAAAGTTAACCAATATTTCTAGAGAAAGCATAGATAAGTGGTTATTGCCTGTGATGGCTGCAAGACTGATTGAAGGTATACCTGAACCTGAAAAACAGTTTCTTTTGAGGAAAATAAGACAAAATCTATAAACTTTCATTGTATAAATATGTTGTTTCATTATGAATTGTACATTAAAGTTATGTTCTTTAGGATTCATATGTATTTTAATCTCTTTATTTATCATGTTTCGAATGTATACTTTTTGGTGAATTTTAAATTAATGGATGAATTGAGATAAATTCAATAAAATCAAGGAAATGAAAGTAAACTAATAGTTTAAAGTTTACTTTCGAGAAAAGTAAAAAAAGAGTCCTATTAATTTAGGACTCTTTTTTAGTTTAAATATGGTATATATCATAAATTTTGTTGGACAAGCATACAAGAAAAATGAATCTAATTTCATATATTTATACTACGACACCCCAAATCAAAGAAGAAAGGAGAGAAAATTTTATGACAAAATGTAAAAAACATAAAAGTTGTAAAAATTATAACCATCATGATGAGAATAAATTGAAAGAAGGAATCTATTTCGAACCCCCCAGTAACATTAACCAGTGTTTTTGTTTAAGTTTAAACGTTGGCTTGTTTACCTCTGCATGGAATTTGATTTTCTTCCCGTTAGTATTGAATTTAATCTGTATTAAAAAATCCTCTCTGTTTTTCCCTTTTATTTATAACAGAGAAACAAGTGTTGAAAAAATCAAAAAGGATGATAAATTTCTCAAAAAAAGAATCAGCCCGATTTATCGAGCTGATTCTTACATCCAAAAATCTTCAAAGTCTACGCGGTATCCTTTTCTTTTCAAAGCTCTAATTATCTTTTGGCCATTACCTAATGATGGCCTATTCTCATTAGAACGTGTAATGCGGCTAATTGTATTCTGGTTTACTCCGCTCCATTCTTTTAATTCTGTTTGAGTAATTTCATTCCTCTTAAGAAATTTTCCAAACTTTGATGAAGGTTTTCCTAATCCGAACACCTTTTACACTCCCATTCTTTTATACTTGTGTAATTCTATCTTTGCCAAGGCTCATTTTTTTTAAACAAAAGTGTTAATAATGTACAAGCCGTCCACAATATGATGTATCAAGGTCGCTATCAAAGTATCTAGCAAACTTATTATCAAAGTAGATACCAAATCAACTAGCCTGTGTACTAGTAAAGTACCTACCACGTTAACTAGCAAAGTAATGCTATCAAGGTAATAAGTGTATAAACCCTATATTTCATCAAGTTTATTCATTCTGTTTATAAAGGGGGTATTTAAATGCGTGTTAGGAAAGAAACAATTCCTTTTCGAGAGTTTATGGATCGGTCATACAAAGATAAAGAAAAGAAAATCCGTAAATACAATTCATTAAGTCCTTTCGCATTCCTTCATATGTCGGATCAGGTATTACATACTTACATTGCATTAGGAGTTATGGGAACGATTTTAATCGGAGCAGTCATGTTAGAAAAATACTTGGTGCGACATGACTATATATCAGCAGCTAAATTTGTAAGCGAAGGTATTTATCACGGCACGCGAATTGGTGGAGTTTGCTTGATTGGATATGTATTTGTTCGTATCGTAATCATGTTTTAAGGAGGGAAGGGAGTAATGGGGATTATAAAGGAGTGGCTTCGTACGCAAAGGTTAAGGAATCAGCTTATGGAGGTGTTCGGAAAAGCAGGTTTATATACGGAACATCAAACCCGTGGGGGGAAAGTGCCTATTTATCCAAAGGTACATAATGTTTCTTCTTCAGCAGAAAGCGTGAGGTATGTTTTTACCATACCAAACGGATTAGATCCACAGAAGATTGAAAAGAAGTGGTTTTGTTTTCAGCAAATATTAGGACGGAATATTACGATTGAAGGGGATGTGAAAAAGTTTGTACTACATGTATTCCGTTCAGATGCTGGACTAAAACCATACAATTACTGTCATAAAGAATGGCAGCCATTATTAAAAGAATACCGTCTTCCTGTTGTGGTTGGCCGGGACCAATTCGGAAAAACGATTACGTATGATATGGTTGATTCCAATACACCACACTTATTAATAGCAGGAGAAACGGGAAGCGGGAAAAGTAGTATGGTACGTGTTGTATTATCCACACTTATTCAATATATGTCTCCTGAAAAGTTGCATTTGTACCTTGGTGACTTAAAAAACTCTGAATTTCATTTTTTGCGTAGAGTGAAGCATGTGAAAGAAGTTTGTATGGAAGAAATTGAAATGAAAATAATGCTTCAAAAGTTATGGAAGGAAATCAGAGAACGAAGAAAACTTATGGAAGAATATGAAGTTGATCATATTGATGCGTACAACAAATTAAATCCTAATTATCAAAAATCATATATTCTACTTGCTATCGATGAAGTGGCCATGCTAAAAGATGAAAAAGAGTGTATGACTACAATTGAAAAGATTTCAGCAGTCGGCCGATCACTTGGGGTGTTTCTTATGCTTAGTATGCAGCGGCCAGATGCGAAAGTGTTAGATGGTAAGTTAAAGCTCAATATGACCGTAAGAATTGGCTTTAAATGTGATAGTGCAATTAATAGTAATATCATGGGTACTCCTGGTTCAGAGCATTTAGAGCAATCAGGCCAAATGATTTTAAAACGAAATGGATTAAAGAAAGTGCAAGCCCCTTATTTGGAATTAAGTAAGGCGAAACAGATTGTTGAACCATATCGCATGTCTAAAGAGGAGAAAATACTCCAGAATTCATCGCAAGAAGAAATTCCGTTATTTGGGGTGTTAGATGATGAAGAGTAGAGATAAAGGAATTTTGAATGATTTGAAGCGATTTAGATGCATGTCCCGTGACGATATTATTGACTTGCATTTTCAAGGCTTAAAGAATGCGGTAACTTGTTGTAATACGGTTATGAAACGATTAAGAAGAGACGGCTATGTTGATGCTAACGTATTGCAGCACCCATACATTTATTTTCCGCAGCCAAGTTCTATCAGAAAGACAAGTCAAAAAATTCCTCATTTCCTTGGTATTGTGCACGTATACAAACAACTCGTTCATTATGAAAATCCTAAACTATTCAAAGTTGAACCAAAGTATGGGAAAGAATATATGGAGCCGGATGCTTTTACTATATGGCGTAGATCACCATTCTTTATTGAAGTTCAAAAGTCAGTGTACAGTAAAAAAATAATGCAAGATAAGATAAACAGATACGAGTTATACTTCCATAGCCAAGAATGGCACAATGAATCCTGGCAACCGAAAGGTTCTAAATTCTTTCCTTCAATCCTTATCATTACTGACAAACATTACGACGTTCAATCTCATCATTTACGTATATTTCAGGCGAATTCTATAGAAAGTTTTATGAATAATTTAGCTGTGAAATCATAAAGAAAGCCTGCATAGTGCAGAGCTTTTTTCTTTTCAATAATATATTAAGTCATGTGTGATGATGATTGTTAGAATGCAGTAAATGAGCAAAGTAAATTTAAAGTAAGTTATGAAATGGTAATAAAGTATATTAAAAAGATAGGGTAAAACTTCTTCTAGAATGATATCTCCATAATTAATAACTTGTATGATAACCTCTCGATTATCACTATATCCATTCATATCTACAACTTGTCCCACATATTCGTTTGTACCAATATCTTTTTAAAGTACTCTAAAAAATGCACTTTATATTTTCTTTATCTTATCTTTATCTTATTTTTAAATTTCTATATTAAACTTAAAACCTAAAAGAAATAAATTTGAGTCTAAAAGGGGCAGAGAAATAGATGATTATTATATATTTTGTAAATAACCAACCGTCATTGAAAAATTGAATTTCTTATACGAGGAGAAATATATGAAGGATATGAGTAAAAAACAAATTATTAAAGTATTCCTTATTAGTATTTTAGGTTTAGGAACAATGCTTGGAATACTATATTTTAATCATAAAACTAATATTCAACAAAATAAAGCGCTCGCTACCGAAAAACGTGTATTGCAATATGAGCCTACCTTGAAAAAAGAATTAGAAAAATATAATTTAGGAGGGAAAACAGCAGTTTTATTAGGAATTATGTACCAAGAGAGTAGAGGTGAGGGAAACGACCCTATGCAGTCATCTGAATCACTTGGATTAAAGCCAAATGAAATTCAAGAGACAAGCTTGAGCATTAAACAAGGGGTAAAACACTTTGCTAAAATGTACAAATATGGAACGGAAAAAGATGTTAGCATGGATACAATTATTCAAAGCTATAATATGGGGCCAGGGTATATTGATTTTATTGCCAGTCAAGAAGTTAAACAACACTCGGAAGATTCGGCCAAAAAGTTTTCTAAGATGAAAGTTGATCAAAACCCAGCGATGTACACTTGTGGTGGAAATAAAAATAATTTTAGGTATCCATATTGTTATGGTGATTTCACATATGCCACAAAGGTGAATGAAAAAACAATACTTATTGAAGAACTTCTTCGAAATGTACATGATTCTTCTAAATAAGCTGTATAATGATACCTTCAGTTATCAACAATAAAATATTAGAATGTAACTTATACTTTAAAAGTTATAAACTGTTTTAAAAGTAGTTGTATGACTCCGGTGGCTCGGGCTCATGATCTTTACCCTGTCAAGGTAGCGCTCTCCCTGCTGAGCTATGGGGCCCCAACAAACGGTACAATCGCTGCTTAATAAACGGTTAAATGCAAAGTACAGGTTGTGAGGGTTGTCCAAAAGGTGCGGTAAAGCTAACAGAGAATGGACTTAATGTGTTACGGGCGTTAGGGTAATACGAGGATATTGATTATATATGGGGGTAAATAAGTTGAAAAACATTGAAGTTCTAAATACATACATTGAAGGGTTTTCTGATGCTCTCCCTACGTGGTTAAAGCATCTAATCGAGGCAGAGGAGATACATCAAAACTATGAGAATGTACAGGTACTTGGTGCATTAAAAACTGATGCGGTGTTGTACTATGTACACCGTACGCTGCAAGTGTTAGATGGGTTGTCTTTAGATGAAGAAGCGTATCGCATTATTGAAAAGGTACTAACGTATAGTGAGCTTGCAAAGGTAGGCTCTTTAAAGCAGCGGGAGCAATGGAAGAAAAACGGGATTAACCTATTGGTACATAACGAAGGTTCTGCTGATATCTTTAGTGATATTCAGTTTATCGAACGTATAGAGACAAACTTAAACTCTACTGAGTATTTGTTTGTTCGAGATTTAATTAGAACACATGGATTAATCGGGCAGTATATCCGCGGGGAGGCTCGTTTGGACTCTCATGTTGATTTGATTAACACGTATAAAGAAGAGTACGGAGAGGGTAGGTTAAAGGAGATTCTATACTATCTTAACCAATGTATTATTGAGGGCGTATCAAAATCCTTGTGGAGTGAAGTAAAGGACGATGTGAAGATTACAATTGATGGTCTGTTTGATGGCTATGTGGAGCCATTTACTTCTCGCATACATAGACTCACGCCAAAACATAAGGAGTCAGCATTTGAAAAAGATATAATTATGGGGAGCGAGAAGAGTGGCGTTCAAACCTTTTTATCTGATAAGGATTTGTGGTATGTAGAACCGTCTATGCATGCTCTTAGCTTCGAGGATATTTGGACAGTTTTTGTTATGTTAAAGAACGAGATAGGCACTGGAAAGGTTCAGCATATCCATTTCGAGAAATTGATGCAGCAGTTGCACTATGATTTCAAAGGCGAGAAGAAGGACAACTTGTATCGTAAACGGGTTATTGAGAAGTATCTACGGGAGTACCGTGAGAACGAGAAGCCGGATACAACGCATGTTTCCTTTGAGGTTAAAGTCGATGAAGATATGAAGACTGCGTATGTGTCGTTTCAGTTTTCTGCTGTAGGTGAGGCGTTAATTACCTTCTGTGTAGAGGCGGAAAAGGTAGATATGATGCATGCTCGGGCAAATGTGCTGCTGTTTGATTTCTTCGGGTTACGTAAGGATGCGTATGATAGATTCCATAACGAAGAAGTATATCTGGAGCATATGAATAGTTCGGCTGATGATAAACGAATTATTCTTGATTATATAAAGGGAGATACGGTTGTAGATGTCGGAGCCGGTGGTGGTGTCATGCTAGACATGATTGAAGAAGAGACCGAGGATAAACGAATCTACGGTATCGATATTTCCGAAAACGTGATTGATACGTTGAAAAAGAAGAAGCAGAACGAGGGTCGTTCTTGGGACGTCATTAAAGGGGATGCAATCAACTTAAGCAGCTCGTTTGATAAAGGATCGGTTGATACGATTGTATATTCTTCTATCCTTCATGAACTATTCTCTTATATCGAGTATGAAGGTAAGAAATTCAATCATGAAGTAATTAAAAAGGGTCTGCAGAGTGCCTACGAGGTGTTAAAGCCAGGAGGTCGTATTATCATTCGTGATGGCATCATGACCGAAGATAAAACGTTAATGCGTGTGATTCATTTTAAAGATGCGGGCGGAATGAAGTTCTTAGAGCAGTATGTCCATGAATTTAAGGGTCGTATAATCCAATATGAGGTACTTGCAGACAATACAGTCAAAATGCCTGTTAACGATGCGATGGAGTTCTTATATACGTATACCTGGGGCGAGGATTCCTTCGTTCATGAGGTACAGGAGCAGTTTGGAATCTTTACGCCAAACGACTATAATGATTTCGTAAAGGGTATCTTTGGGGATAAAGTAACCATTGTTCAAGCTATTAACTATTTGCAGGATGGATATACAAGCCATCTTAGCGAGAAAATCGAGTTTAAAGATGAGTCTGGGAATGCGGTTGCGCTACCGGATAGTACGTTCTTTATGGTTTTAGAAAAGGTGAAGTAATGGGTTATTGGTACAAATAAAGTATAAAGGGGTAAAGGGCACATGCCCATCAACTTAAGAATTCGGAATTACCCCAGAACGACATTTTATGTTACAAGTTAGCACAAAATTTCGTTCTGGGGGTACTATAAAATTTTAGCTTGATGGGTATGTGGCGGGACCCCAGGTAATATTTTTTAAGTGAATATACTATACAAGTCCAGTTAAACGCATCATTATCGATAGAAAAAATGTTATAGCCTTAATTACATAAGGAAAAAGAATCCCTTATGATTGAACTGTACCCTATAAAATGGACAGTTTAATAAAAAAGCCCTGAAAAATCAAGCACTTAAAAGGTGGTTCCGATATTCGATCGGAGCCATCTTTTTTAATGTCCACTGATAACGATTATAATTATACTCCTCCATATAATCCTTTATGTTGAGCTCAAGGGATTCAAAGGTTTGACAATCTTTATAATCTAATTCATCTTTCATATGACCAAAAAAGGATTCCATTGGTGCATTGTCTAAACAATTGCCCCTACGGGACATAGATTGTCTGATCCCCATTTCTCTTACACGTTTCTGAAATTCAGGGTGTGTATAATGAATACCTTGGTCTGAATGTAGAAGCGCTTCAGGATGAATGACTTCTCCTAATCTCTCTTTCAAGTTATCTAATGTTTGATAGACGATATCCATTCGTAAAGAGGAAGAGACATGATAGGCTAAAATCTCTCGTGTTGCGCTGTCTTTTACACATGATAAATAAGCCTTCTTTCCTTTTCCATAAAATAAATAGGTAATATCCGTTAACATACTTTTTTCAGGCTCTTCTTGATTGAATTGGCGTTTTAAAAGGTTCGGACATGTTTTATGTTCTTGTGTCGCTTTTGCGATGTGTTTATAAGGATTCGCTCGGCGAATCTTTGTCACAAGGTTATATTTACGCATAATACGGTAAATACGCTTGAGATTCATACAAATTCCTTTTGTCTTTTCCAACACCATTTTGATAGAACGACCACCACATGTTTTCCCTTTTCGATTAAAAATTTCTTGGATCCATTCATAATCTGTTTCATCATTGCGTTCTTTTTCCAGCTGTTTATCTGTCTGATGAAGCCACGCATAGTATCCACTCCGACTTACCCCAGTCAGTGTGCAAAGGTAACGCACCATACGTGGGAATTGGAATCGACGTATGGTTTGTTCAATCAGTGTGTATGTTTCTCGTGGTGTTAACGCTTCTTCTGTAACGCCTGCCTTTCGAGTTCGTCTAACTTTTTTAGGAATGTCAATTCCGCTTCTAAAAACGCAATACGTGCTTCCGCTTTCTTTAATTTTTCATCAGAAGAGAGGGGTTTTTCCGAAGGGCGTCCCGTGCTTCCTTTCCCACGGCGTTCTGTATAAAAGCCTTCCTCACCAAATTGTTCAAAGGTTCTTCGCCAACGTTTCAAGCATTGTTTTGGTTTCTTCTCACCGATCACAGCTAAGTCAAACCCATTCTCTAAAAAGATTTGGCTAGGACCTTTTCCTTGTTGATTTTCTTTTACCGCTCTTACTTTGAAATCTGAACAATAGCTAATCGAACGGTCCGACGCTTTTAATACATTTTTATTTTTTTCTAGCTGTTTCATTTGAATTTCGTTAAAAATAATTTTACTCATTCTCCGTACCTCATTTCTATCGTTGGTTCCATTATAACGAGGTTTTTTGATAAAAATACACAAAAACCCCGAATCATGGGGCTTTTTTTAAGTGTCCATGATTCGGGGTACAGTTCAGATTTCTAGGATTCTTTTTCTTGTTTAAAGTTTGCTCACACAAATGATCTGCACATCAATTCATCTTTGATATACAGATCATTTGTATGATAATTCTTATAAATAATTGCTAAATGATAAGCTTACATAAATGCTTTTAAAAGTTCTTGAACGAATGGAAGTACTCCACCTACAAATTTCAAAACTGCCATTGCGATTGCCATAATCATTTCCTCCTTTTTAATATTAAGATATTATGAATTTCTATACTCTCATTATAGTAAGCGCTTATATAAATAGCAATTTATTTTAATATGCAATATTTCATATGAAAAGACGGCTTATATTGTTATAATAGAAAAGGTAAATTCTACAGCATTTCTCGATGTACTGCAAAGCTAATGATTATGAAAGTTCCAGTAGGTAAAAAGGGAGAAGAATTTTTATAATTCTTTTCCCTTTTTATATGTTCACAAACAGAACATATCTATAATAAGAGAGTGCTTGTATACGATTATTTATTTCACTCCCTTTTCCTCATATCTCTTTACAACCAGATAAAAAGGTTCGACTTGAGGGGAACGAAGAAACTTATATATCATTATTAAATCATTTAAACAAGTAGGTGATAGTATGGGAACATTGTTAGAGGAATGTATTGAAACTTTGGGCCAGAATATAAGAATCTTATCTAAAGAAGAAAAAGAAATGGTTCTTATGAATTTTGAAACTAATTTTTCTATTACACAAGGGGGACGTATTGAATGGTCAAAAATAACTCAGTGCATTGAAATAAATACAATTGATGAATAATTTCATATTTGAATAGTTGTTACGATGAATATAATAAGAAGGTTTATTTAATTTGGGATGAAGGGACATTACCGTGTACAGAAATGTACAAAGAAAGAATATGCAATATTACATTTTACATTATTTCATCGGGATAATATGTTATTTATTGAATGGAATATATAAATGGGGGAAATGTTATGAACAAGAAATCAAGGTTTACCCAAATGATGCTCGGTATTAGTACAATGGCCTTATCATTTGGAAGTATCCAAACACAAGTATCAGCGGAAGAAAACACACCTTATAATGTGTTACAAAAGAAACCAATTGGGATAGAAACTTCAACAGATGAAATTGCACATTCTACAAAAGCAGACGAAACATTGTCTTATGAAGAACGTTTAAAAGTAGGCGATTTTTCACAACGTCCAGCCCCGGTCGTGAAACGAGCAGCGGCAAAACAATTTCAGCAAAAGTATTCTTTAGCAGAGCTGAATAGAATGAGTAATGACGAATTCATCGATACATTGGCAAGTATTAGTTGGAATCAAATTACAGATTTAGATCAATTTAATCAAGAGACAAAAGAGTTTTATCAAAATAAAGAGCGAATACAGGTTATTATTGATGAATTAGGTCGTCGTGGAAGCACATTTACAAAAGATGATACAAAAGGGATTGAGACGTTTGCTGAAGTATTACGTTCCATATCTTATGTAGGCTTTAATAATAAAGAGATAAGCTATTTAAATGAACGAAGCTTTCATGATAAATGTTTACCTGCATTAAAAGCAATTGCAAAAAATCCGAATTTTAAATTTGGTACAGATAAACAGGATGCAGTGGTATCTGCATACGGTAAATTAATTAGAAACGCTTCTTGTGATGCTGAAACAGTTCAATATGCGGCGAATATATTAAAGCAATATAACGATAATATTTCCACATATATAAGTGACAAGAAGAAAGGGGACGCCGTGTATGAGCTTATACAAGGGATTGATGATGATATACAGTCTTACTTGTTTGAGACACGTAAAAAAGCGGATGAAACAATATGGTATGGGAAAATTGATGGTTACATAAATGAAGTTAGTCGAATGGCTCTTTTGAACCATGTAACAACAGAAAATAAATGGTTAATTAATAATGGTATTTATTATACTGGTCGTTTAGGGAATTTCCATAGTAATCCAAATAAATCTTTAGAAGTACTTACACATGCAATGCGTATGTACCCTCGTTTAAGTGAGGCTTATTTTAATGCGGTAGAGCAAATTTCAACAAACTATGGTGGAAAAGATTATAACGGAAATACAGTAGATTTTAAGAAAATACGTGAAGAAGGCCAGCAGCAGTACTTACCAAAAACGTATACATTCGATGACGGCTCTATTGTATTTAAAACAGGAGATAAAGTAACGGAAGAAAAGGTTAAGAAACTATATTGGGCTGCAAAAGAAGTAAAAGCGCAGTATCATCGTGTAATTGGAAAAGATGGAGCGTTAGAATCAGGGAAAGCTGATGATGTACTGACAATCGTCATTTATAATAATCCAGATGAATATAAACGAAATAGCCAACTATATGGATATGATACGAATAATGGTGGAATTTACATTGAAGGAATCGGAACGTTCTTTACATTTGAGCGTACACCGCAGCAAAGTCGTTATAGTTTGGAAGAATTGTTCCGTCATGAATTTACACACTATTTACAGGGAAGATACGAAGTTCCAGGATCATGGGGACAAGGAGAAATGTATCAAGATCAACGTTTGACTTGGTTTGAAGAAGGAAATGCAGAATTTTTTGCGGGATCTACTCGTACGAATAATGTTGTTCCGCGCAAAAGTATAATTAGTGGATTATCATCTGATCCTGCGAAACGTTATACAGCAGAACGAACATTATTTTCAAAATATGGAGAAGGAGAAGGAGACGAAAAATGGGACTTTTATAATTATTCTTTTGCACTGCAGTCTTACTTATATACTCATCAATTTGAAACTTTCGATAAGATTCAAGATTTCATTCGTGCAAATGATGTGAAGAATTATGATGCATATCGTGAAGCTTTAAGTAAGGATCCAAATTTAAATAAAGGATACCAAGACTATATGAAGCAGTTAATTGATAATCAGGGTACATATAATACTCCACAAGTATCAGATGATTATTTAGCTGCCCATTCACCAAAGCCACTAGCTGATGTAAAGAAAGACATTACTGATGTAGCAAAGATAAAAGATGCAACGATTACAAAGCATAAGTCTCAATTTTTTGATACGTTTACATTAGAAGGGACATATACAGGTGGCGTAACAAAAGGAGAATCTGAGGATTGGAAAACGATGAGCAAGAAAATCAATCAATCTTTAGAACAGATAGCGCAAAAAGAATGGAGCGGCTACAAAACAGTTACAGCGTATTTTGTTAATTATCGTGTGAATGCGAAAAATCAATTTGAATATGATGTTGTATTCCATGGTGTTGCAACGGGAGTAGAAGAAAAACAGACTGTTAAAGTAAATATGAATGGACCGTACAATGAAATATTAAATGAAAAAGTTGAGTTTCATAGCGATGGTACAGAAAGTACAGGTGGAAAAATTGTTTCTTATCTCTGGGATTTTGGGGATGGTACAACAAGTACAGAAGCAAATCCTACGCATGTATATGGAAAAGAGGGAACATATACTGCAAAGCTAACAGTGAAAGATAATAAAGGAAAAGTGGGCCGAGGTCAAACAACGGTTACCGTAAAAAAAGATGAGCCAGCAGGTCATAACTATCAAAATGCAAAGGTAATTCGTTTTAATAAGCTTTCAAAAGGAAATATGGATCGTCCTAATATGGCGTATATGCACACATTCAATGTCACATCTCCAAAAGAAGTAGATATTTCTGTTATAGATGAACAGGGAATTGGGATACAATGGGATGTATTTCACGAATCAGATCTAGGAAATCCTGTCATTACGGGCCAAGCGGATGGAAATAATATAAAAGGGAATTTTGAAGCGAAACCTGGGAAGTATTACTTAGTTTCATTTTTTGAAGAGGAAAATGGAAAGGGAACATATTCATTATTAGTAAAATAAATTCGTTTAATTATATAACGATGAATCGTAATGAATAAGAGCCTTTTGCAATTCCTTGTTTATCTGTTTAACAAAGGATGATGTAATATTCGAAAAAAATTGAATGAAATAAAAAAGAATCCCTTATGATTTCTGGGATTCTTTTTCTTGTTTAAAGTTTGCTCATACAAATGATCTGCACATCAATTCTTTCTTGATATACAGATCATTTGTATGATATTTTTTTACATATAATTGCAATTTCGGAATAATGAACTTACATTACTGTTTTTAAAAGTTCTGCTACGAATGCGGAATGGATGTATTGGATTCCTGGAAAGTATGGACTTGCAACAAGTGAATCAAGGGTAATTGACGGGGGAAAATATTACTTCAATAGTGATGGTTATATGTACTAAAAATGAAAGCATCCATTCGGGTGCTTTTGTTTTTATTTTATAGAAATTACACAATGAATGTGAAACTGAACAAAATGGACATTTGATGAGGTTATAACATACATGTATATAGGAATGACTATTTTAGGCGCTGCCGTGATCGGTTTAGCGTCTTATTTGTTGTTAAGGGATGATAAGGGGTAACAAAACAAACGAACTCAACGAACAAAAAAACACCTGAGACTATAGTCTCAGGTAAGTTTGTACGATTTGTAGTATTAAACCAGAGATTTAATCCGCTAGTATCTAAACTAGTGGATTTCAATTCATTATTTTTTCCATTCTGTAAGCTTGACATCCCATAGCAATGCATCGGTTCTGGTGCAAAAATGATTACGTAGATAATCCAACATGAATGTTATATTCTCATGAGAATGAGTTGTTCGGAAATCAATATAAAAATCCGTATTTTTATACTTTGTAAAGATTGAGCGTTCGTAATTACTCTCATATTTTTGTGTATATTTTGACAGCATTCGAGGTTGCACCAGAACCGAAGTTTTGGTGTAAAGCCAATGTTTAAGGTGATTTGAAAGTTTACATTCATTATAGAAGAGGTTATCCCCTGGTTTCACCCCAGCTATTGCATTTACACTTAAAAAAAAGGGGAGAAGACCTGGGTGGGTAATTAATACAAAAAGACGAAAATCCCTACAGTCTGTTTTTGGCCAAGGGTAATTCTTTTTTAATTTTAGGTAATTTTCAGGTGTGATGAATTCCTCTCACTCTTTATTTTTTTATGACATTAGGAGAGGCTAGCCCCTCGCTCCACTTTACCCCAGCCTTTACCTCATACCGAAAAGCAAAGGGGATAGGTATACTTTCCTGTTTGATATTTGCTTTGTTTAAAATGTTGTTCGTATAGGAAGCGAATAAGCTTCCTATACGAACAACATTACATATTAATAATTTAGAGGGTTTTAAAAATAAAGAGGTGGTTTTTAAATGTATATTGAGTCAACATACTTTCCTTATATAAATTATGATCAATGCTTCGATTGTTAATTCCCTGGTCCTCAGATTCCAGGTATACCTGGAATGCCAGGTTTTCCGGGTGTACCAAGTTTTCCAGGACAGCAAAGTTCACAAGCTCTAACATCTCCTTCCCCATCATTTATTCCTCAACAATCAACTGCTTCACCATTTGCTGTTGATCCAGGAGCAATTTCATTATGTTTATTTCGAAATACTTATATATGGCTTAGTAATGGTGAACAGTTTTGGCATTTCCCAATTTTTGTAGGACCAAGGTCTGTTGCTGGTTTTAGATGGAACGGTAGGTTTTGGGTTATTTTTAGAATTGATACGAGAAGGATTATTTCATTTACATGCTTTTAAAAATTATAGAGGAACGATAGAGGTTTAATTATATAAACAAAAGAGGTATTTGAATGAAAAAATTTCAATCATTTGATGGTACAATAACTATGATTAACGATTTTGTAACAGGATCAAACGAAGAAATAGGATGTAATAAATTAATGTCCGTAGATAATGGTTATGGGAATCTAATAAATTTTGTAGTGAAACCAAATACGTATTTTATCGACTATGCAACGGTAGTAGTAGGAGATAAAGTAACTGGGTTTTACGATGCTAACGCTCCTGCTCCTCTCATTTTCCCACCCCAATTTCAAGCAATTGTTATGGCAAAATATACACCGCATCAAAATGTAAAAGTAGACTATTTTAATGAACAGTTGGAGAGTAGTGATGGAAAATTAAAATTAAATATTTCTCCTTCTACTCAAATTTTATTAATAAATGGTCAATTCTTTACAGGTAATCTTGTAAATCGAAATTTAATAGCTATTTATGGTCTTACAACAATGAGTATACCAGCTCAAACTACACCATATAAAATCATTATTTTGTGTCAAAAGTGATTTCTATTCTAAAGGGTCTCTCGGTTTATCAAATTACAACCCATTGTACAATCAAACATTTAAACAATCTTATTGTACAGGATCATAGGCATGTAAAGAGACGTTTTGCCAAATCCGCAGGATTTCAAAATCTTCGTCATGCTTCACGTACGATAAAAGGTATCGAGACCATTCATGCCCTATATAAACAAAGGCGAAGTCTTCAAAGAGACTCCGCCTTTTCAACGTACAATGAATTTCAATAATTACTAGCTAATTCTTAAACCTTGATCCTTATTTACCAACCAGTTTATGCTTTTTTCAAACTTTGCAACAGAACCTACCCTTTAATATTTCTATAGTCGTACTCAAATAAACGATATTCCATAAAGTCTTGATGGCGATGGGCGGGACCCCAATTAAAGTTTTTTAAACCTAATTGGACTTACCATTAAGAGAGCCAGGATTAATATAATCCATGCATTGCTATATGAAAACAATCCCATACCAGCCAATGGTAATCCAGCAGCTGGAATAGGTAATCCCTTAAAATATCCAATGGTTGATTTTATACTAAATTTAGCTAATCTTAAAGCACCCATCGTTGGGAAAAGGATAAATGCCAAAGAAGTTAAAACAGATGGTGTTGCTATCGAATGAAATAAAAGTGCAGGAGCAACTCCGAAACTAACAATATCAGCTAAGGAATCCAATTCTACACCAAACTCACTGTTCACTTTTAATTTTCTCGCAATCCTTCCATCAAGAAGATCAAAAACAGCTGAAAAGAAAATAAAAATGGAGGTTACTCCCAAATAGTCACTCATATTCATGGTAATTGAAAAAACACCGCACAATAAATTTCCGATCGTAAATAAATTCGGTACAGCTTTTACCATCTGATTGAACAAGGTTGTCCCCTTAAGTTGATAAAACTTCACATTTATGTAGCATTTTCTATATATTCTTCCGTTATTCTTAAAAATATATGACCACTGTATACTAAGTAAATTTAGACAAGAGAAAGGCCGATTTCCTGTCCGTTATGTTGGTTTATAAAAATGTTTGATTATTTTCGGTATACGTTGTTGAACATTAGCACCTAATAGTTGCAGTTTCGGGTAGTCGAGCATTTTCCTCCGGTTGGTAGAAAAGACCCCCCACTCTCGTTTTAGATGTATTGGTTTTTATGAATTTAGACAGATTCTTATGTGAGATAGCATAAGGGCCTGTTTGCATGTTCTACCTTTTTTTATGTACAATAAGGATAAGAGATGATATAGACAGGGAGAGGAAATCCATGTCCACTAAATTAGTAAATTTACGCATTGATTTTGCTTTTAAACAGTTATTTGGGACGAAAGGGAATGAGGAAATTTTAACGGGTTTCTTAAATGCAATTCTAGAGGAATCTTTAGATGCACCTATTACATCACTACAACTAGATGATCCACATCTCCATAAATCTTATGAAGATGATAAGTTATCGATTTTAGATCTATTAGCAACGTTAGATAATGGGACGCAAGTAAATATCGAAATTCAGCTTCGAAATACACATGATATGGTGAAGCGATCTTTATATTATTGGAGTAAACTTTATACATCTCAAATGCAAGAAGGGATGCCATATCGTTCACTTCGGAAAACAATTACCATTAACTTATTAGACTTTATTTTGTTTTCTCAGGATGATGCATTTCATACCATCGGACAATTATGGAATACAAAAATGCAGCAACTATTAAGTGACGACATTGAAATCCATTTTGTAGAGATACCGAAATTGGTAAAACAATGGCGTGAAGAAAAAGTAAACCCGTGGGAAAATACATTTGTTCGTTGGATGTTATTATTACCAGCACATGAAGATGAACATTTAACTCAAACATTGGAGGAGATTGCAATGAATCAAGATCCAATTTTACAAAAGGCAATAAATAAATGGGAAAATATGAGCCATGATTCTTCTTTCCGAATAGCATATGAAGCTCGAGAGAAGTTACTTCTAGATGAACAAGCTAAGCTAGCGCATGCAGAACAAGAGGGTATGGAAAAAGGTATTGAGCAAGGTAAGATGCAAATGATTCGAGGGATGCATGAAATTGGTGTACCGCTTGAAACTATTGCAAAAGCAAGTAAGTTAAGTGTGGAGGAAATAGAACGTATCTTGAAATTAAAGTAAATATATATGAACATACAGAACTCATGAATAGAATAAAAATTTGTATTCTATTCATGAGTAAAAGGGTTCTGGTGCACAAACACTTGTAAATTATTTTGAAGTTTTTGCACCAGAACCCTTTTTTCTATAGCCTAAAAAATTTTTTTAATGAAACACCACCCTTACCCTGATTCACTTAGGGTTTCTACATACACGGCATGGAATAAATATATTCTTCTAAATGATTTGTATAAATAAGTGCGCCATTGAGATAAGATGGCGTTTTTTTTATTTGTAAGGATGAGTCAAAATGTCGCTACGACTTCTTTAATTCGGTTATCAAGCTGTTTAGAGACATCAACGATTTAATAAAGCGGTTTTAATTGCTATTTATGTTATATGAGATTATGACACCGAGAGAAGTGAGTGATCGATGGGGGATTACTCCTGATACTTTACGAATGAAACTGAAGCGTGGTTGTTGCTTTTATTGTGGAACAAAACTACATATAATATTAAATCCAATACATTTGTGTATAGTTTTCCTAAATTACATTTGGTAATATAGATAAATGGACATTAAATATATAATATATTAATAGTTAGGGAGATATTAGAAATGAAAAGAACACCTGAATTTATACTGGGTTTAATTGGTGGTATTTTGGGAGTAATAGCTTCTCTTATTATATTGATGATAGCTATTACCACTATGGATGGTTATATTGATTATAAAGTTTTGACTTATTACTCTATTTTATTAATTATTCAAATAGGGCTGTTAGTTTTGGCATGTTCAGTAAATAAGGTTAACAATATAGCTTACGGACTTTGTATGATATTGCTTCCATTAGTAACATTGGTTATGTCATTATTCCTTTTATTTATTCCAGTAATTCTTCAAATTATTTCTGGTGGATTTGCGTTTCGATCTTTAAAACAAGAATCTAATTAAAATATTTAGCTATTCCAAAATCATAGTAAATATATAAGGGGAAATTTAAATAATATTTTTGAAGGGTGGTATTGTAATTTGAAACGCACTGTAGAATTTGTAATCGGCTTAATCGGAGGAATCTTAGGACTCTTACTTTCTTTATTTATTGTAATTGGTTGTATTTCCTACACAAGTTCTAATACTAGTTCTGGAGGTATTGAAGAATATATTATCATTACTTCTAGCATCGCCTTAATTATTCAAATAGGCCTATTAGTATTAGCTTGTTGTGTTAATAAAATAAATAATAAAACTTATGGTATTTGCATGATTGTATTAAGTATAATTTCATTGTTTTTAGGTTTATTTATTTTATTCCTTCCAGTGGTTTTACAAATCATTTCAGGTGCATTTGCATTTAGACCTTTAAAACAGGAATCTAATTAAAATAATAACTGACTAATGAATATAACAAAAAACTTTCTTATCACACAAATATGTTCCAATTGTGAATACAAAAACAAAGATGTTAAAAATCTAACCGTTCGTGAGTGGGATTGTCCTTCTTGTGGCACACATCACGATAGAGATCGAAATGTAACGCTCAATCTTAGAAACAAAGCAATTCGTCTTTTAACCGTAGGAACAAAGTGGATAGCCTACTGAATTAGAAACCGTTAGGTTTCTGTACTTATTACTGATTGGAAAGTATTCGTCAGTGGAGATGCGGGTGTCATACAGGTTATTGGTAAATAACAATTTTTAATTTTGATGAGTATGTAGGCTTATTAAAAAATAATAAAATAGTTACCGCAATGGTAAAATTTTATAATGATAAAAAAGAAAGAGGAATCACTATGAAATTATTACGTTCAGTTCTCATTCTCACTTTTGTTTTATTGTTAAGCGCATGCAATACAGCAACAAAAGTCACAAAGGTTCAAAAAAATGGCGAAACGACTTTGAAAATTGGCTCCCTGCAAGGGTATTACGATGTGCAAACGCTTAAAGCTGAAAAAGGAATTGTGGAAATTCCTTATGAAGCAGCTGTTGAAGAAGGTACGATTTTATTGCAAGTAACAAAAGATGATAAGGTCATTTATGAAGAAGAAGTTACTTCTCAAAAAGAAGGTTTGCTTTCTTTTGAAGCCCCAAAATCCGGATCATATGATTTAATTGTACGTGTGAAGGGTGAAGAAGAGAAAGCCAAAGAAATTCAAATACATACGAAGCTATAAAAAACGGCAAGTGGAGTGTACCCGCTTGCTGTTTCCATTTCCAGATCATGATTTGCATATTGGAGGTTCAGCTTCACTTGGACAAGTCGGTGGATTTGTAAAGCGGTTCTGGTGCAAAAATAAAAGAGAATAAAGCGCATATATTCCTAACGGAATCGTATCTTATGCTGCAAGTCCAAACAATTGATGGATGAATTCTTTCTGATTTTGGACAGACTGGTCCCGTAAATCAAGCTGTTCTTTTTTAATCATATGCATGGCTTCTACTCCAGAAAGAATGGATGTAGCTGTGTCAAAACATTTGAACCCTAGCATAGAACGGATTCGCTTCTTTATAAAGCGATGATCTTGTTCTACTATGTTATTCAAGTACTTTTGTTGTCTAAGTTGCATACCATCAGGTATGCTTTTTTCTTTTTTCAACTGTTCAATTGCTATAGGATAAGCCGGGTTCTTATCGACTGTTATAACACGTGGCTTTGAAACATGAAAAGACCGCAAAGCTTTCTTGAAAAAGCGCTTTGCAGCCTTCTGGTCTCTTGTTTTGTTTAGGAAAAAATCAATTGTGTTTCCTTTCGAATCAACAGCACGATACAAATACATCCATTGACCTTTTACTTTGATATATGTTTCATCGACTCTCCAAGAGTCATTTGTTTGTTTGAGGTGACGACGGATTCGTTTGTCCAATTCAGGACCATACTGATGAACCCAACGCATAATCGTTGTATGAGAAATGGATAAACCCCGTTCTTCTAGCATTTCCACCAAATCACGAAAACTAAGGTTGTACCGTAGGTACCATCTTACCGTTAACAAAATAATATCAGGCTGATAATGCTTCCATTTGAATACATTTTCCTTTTCCATACCAATCACGCACCCTTTCTAAAGTAATAGTAACAGTATGTCCAAGATTTATAGATTCATTGCAATTGTCCTTAAGTTTTTGCACCAGAACCCAAATAAAGGCGAAGTCTTCAAATAGGCTCCGCTTTTTCGGTGTATAACGAATTACAGGAATTATTAATGGTTGCATAACCATTTAACGATGCAACTCTAGATTCTCTATGTTTTGGGTAACTTTGCAACAGAACCGTATAAAGAATATTGATATGTGAGGGTTTTACTGCCCGCGAATAGCGAGATAAAATGAATTCAAGTATTTTAACATATGAATATATGAAAAAAATGATGAAATTGTCAGCTGTTTATTTTCGAAAAAAATTGTTTATCTATTTTTATAAAAAAATATTTTTTTGACCCCCATAAAATTTTTATTTCCTCCGAATATGTATAGTGAAGAAAGCAATTAGAATTGAAATCATTTCGTACAGAAACCTTGATTTTGAGAGGTATCGAAGCCATGCATATGATGAAAAAAGGGCAACTTCACCAAAGGGTGAAATCTGCCCAAAATGAGGTTGAAGTCATTCATAAGATATTTGGATTAGTCGTTTGATCTCAAAGTTAACAGGAAATTACTGTTCTATATTCTTATTAAGCTATTTTCGCACCAAAACCCTAGAAGGTCTATCTATTAAAATAGCTTGCGTTTGTACATAGAATAAAAAGAAAAGGAGTATGTAAAAAAAATAATGGAGAAAAAAATTCAACAAGAGAAAGATAACTCAAAACCCGTTTTTTATGATCCTAAAGGAAGAAGAAAAATAGCTTTCAGTTGGTTTCTATGTATCTCAATAGTTAGCATAAGTATTGTATTTTATTTTTTCTTTCGAAGTATTTTTTCAACACCAGAAATTCCAAATATGAATCCTTCTGTAAAGCAAGATACTAAACTTGTACCTATTAATCAAAAACTCAGCGACCAGCAGTTAAAGAAGGAAGAATTCAAATCTCCTAATACCGAAATAAACAATAAAGAAAATTCCGATAATCCAACAGGCAATGGCGAACAACCTAAAGAAGTTTATGGTTTTTATGTAAACTGGGATGAAAATAGTACTGCTTCTTTAAAAGAAAATATTGATTCATTAACAATGTTAGTTCCAGAATGGTATCACTTAAAAGAAAACTTAACAATTAGTAGTGAGATTAAACCTGAGATTGTAAAGTTAGCAAAAAAAAATCATGTAAAAATTATGCCTTTGCTTACTAACTATACTCAAGAAGCTTCTGGTCCTGATAGTAAACTTATTCATAAGTTACTGAATGCTCCAGGTAATGTACAGACAAAGTTTATTAATGATTTAGTAAAGCGAATTGAAGAGAATCAATTTGCAGGTATTAATATTGACTTTGAGTCAATACCTGAAGGCGATAGAGATAAATTAACAAATTTCATGAAAGAACTTACTACGGTCTTTCATAAACATCATTTGCTCGTAACGCAAGATGTCCCTGCTAATGATAAAGCCTTTGATTATGGTGCATTAGCCAAAGTAATAGATCGTATGATTGTAATGATGTATGATGAGCACTATGGAGCAGGGACATCAGGACCAATTGCTTCAAATAAATGGTTTGAACATACGCTCAATGATCTAAACATTCCCTCCGAGAAACTTATAGTTGCTTTTGGTAATTATGGATATGATTGGGAAGTGAAGAGTGAAAAATCTGCGGAGCCTTTAACTTTCTCAGAAGTTATGAAAATGGCTCATGATTCAAATATAAAAATTCAATGGGATAAGATCAGTGGAAACCCTTATTTTCGATATAAAAAAGGAGCGAAAGAACATACTGCTTGGTTCTTAGATGGTGTTACTCTTTATAATCAAGTCAAAATCGCAATGAACCATAATGCAAAGGGGTTTGCATTATGGAGACTAGGAGCAGAAGATCCTACTGTATGGAAAGCTTTAAAAGATCCTATTGAAGTACAAAAAAATCCTGATGCATTACATAAAATCGCTAGTTTAGATGAAGTAAATTATTCTGGACAAGGCGAAATTTTACAGATTGAAAATGAAAGACAAAATGGATTGAGAGATTTTAAAGTAGGAAAAGAAGGTTATCTTTCAGATGAAGTGTATCAATCACTACCATCTGCATATCAAGTGCAGCGCTATGGAAAACCAAAAGGAAAACAAGTAGTACTAACATTTGATGATGGACCAGATCCTAAATACACCCCGGAAATTCTAGATATATTAAAAGAGCATAAAATAAAAGCAGCCTTTTTTATACTTGGTGAAAACGCCCAACTAAATCCTAGTCTTGTTAAAAGAATGTACGATGAAGGGCATGAAATTGGCAATCATACCTTCAAGCATCCTAACGTAGCTGATACGTCTTTACTACGAACAAAAGTAGAGCTGAATACAACTCAGCGCCTGATTCAGGAAATAACTGGACATTCTACGGTTTTATTTAGGCCACCATATGAAGCAGATGCCGACCCGGATTCATCAAATGAAATATTGCCTATTTTGCGTGCACAAAATATGAACTATACAATGGTGGCAGAAAAAGTTGATCCTGAGGACTGGGCGACGCCATCAACAAATGAATTAGTAAAGCGTGCTGTTAACCCCATTTATAAGGGGGAGGGAAATGTTATTCTTCTCCATGATGCAGGAGGGAATCGTACCCATACGGTAGAGGCGCTGCCAATTATTATTAAAGACCTTAAAAAGCATGGATATAGTTTTGTAACAATTTCAGATTTAATGGGTAAAGAACGAGATGAAGTTATGCCTCTCGTTTCTTCTGAGGATAAGCAATATTTACTTTACAATAAAGCTGTTTTTTCAGGAGCGGGATATTCTAAGCATATATTAACAACTATTTTTTATATTGCTATTGGATTAGGTATTTTCCGATTCTTATTTTTAATTTATTTTGCATTCAAGCAAAAAAGGAAAACAAGATCCCGTTTATTTACTAATTCGTCTTATCAGCCTTTTGTTAGTGTTGTAATAGCAGCATATAATGAAGAGAAGGTTATAACCAAGACGATTCGCTCAATTTTGGATAGTGATTATAGAGAGTTTGAAGTTATTGTTGTTGATGACGGATCGAAAGATGGTACATCAAAAGTAATTCAAGAAGCATTTCATAAACATCCTAAAGTTTGTTTAATTCAGAAAGAAAATGGTGGGAAATCATCCGCAATGAATTTAGGATTTCAAAAATCACGAGGAGAAATCATTGTCACTTTAGATGCGGATACTATTATTGCGCAAGATGCTATTTCTCTAATGATTAGACACTTTGAAGATCATAATGTAGCAGCAGTTTCAGGCAATGTCAAAGTGGGAAATAGACGAAATTTGTTAACTACTTGGCAACATGTTGAATACATTACAGGATTTAATTTAGAACGCAGAGCTTTTGATGAGTTGAATTGTATCACGGTAGTTCCTGGAGCTATTGGAGCATGGCGTAAAAAGAATGTAGTTGAATCTGGATATTTAAGTGAAGATACACTTGCAGAAGATACGGATCTTACTATAACATTTTTACGTCAAGGGCATAGAATTGTATATGAAGAAAAAGCATATGCTTATACGGAGTCGCCTGAAGATGTGAAAAGTCTCATTAAACAGCGATATCGTTGGTCGTATGGTACACTCCAATGTCTTTGGAAGCATCGAAAGGCATTGTTTAATGCAAAGCATAAAACATTAGGGTTTGTTGCATTACCTAATATGTGGTTGTTCCAATATGTGCTGCAATTCATTGCTCCTTTAGCAGATATATTAATGATTATGGGGATGTTTGGTAGTAATCCTCTAAAAGTTTTAGGATTTTATCTTGTGTTCTTTGCAATGGATCTTTTCGCTTCTCTTTTTGCATTTAAATTAGAGAAAGAGAATCCTAAACCATTAGCATGGTTAATTTTACAACGCTTTATTTATCGTCAATTTATGACTTATGTTGTAATTAAATCTGTATTTTCATCTATTCGAGGGGTAGCGGTAGGATGGAATAAACTAAAGAGAATGGGGAGTGTTAAGCACTCCTCTGAACATAATGAGGCATCATAAGAGAGCAGATAATCTGCTCTCTTTTTGTTAAAAGGATTCACCATATCAAAAAAAGAAAATTGTAAGTTTAAACACAATTTAGACTTATTTCAACCGATTCCCTGTACTTTGTATTCGTTTTTATATTGAAAGGGTTATGTGGACTTAACTATCTATTGGAATAAAAAAAACCAGCTCATAGCTGGTTTTGATTCAGTGTACTTTCATATTCCTTGATTATTTTGTAAAAAGTATTTTTCTTCAGTTCTAACAGTTCCATAAATTGAACCCCAGTTATTTCTTTATTTTTCCACTTAGGATACGTTTCTTCTATGAATATGAGTCACCGTATGGACAAGGCTTGCAACCAAATGACGGAGATGAAATATATGAAATAGTACATGGTGAAGAACGATTAGTGGGGATATATGATGGACGTAATGAAAAATTCGTTGCAGCTACTGCTAAAAATTAAAGAGATGAAACCCAAAAGATGAGACGTAATAAGTACGCAATTTATAACGAAAAAGAATATAAAATAGTACAAATAGATAACCACCTAGAGTTAATTTCTAGAGATGAACAAGATTTAAAAAACGGCTTTGTACCATATGACCGAGACCCCAATCTTTTTATTAAGGTAGTTGAAAAATCCGATTTAGAAACAGCCTATGACGTTACTCCTTTTGCTGTATATAAAGGAATTGAATTTTTAGTAATAGGATTGAATGAAGAAAAAGGGACTGTAGATATATATGGCATTGACCAGAAAGTAGCTCGTGAGCTAGGAATGTCTACAGCTGGTCGTGGTGAATTTTCAAAAACTGTAAACCTAGTTGATGTTAAGTTAATCGAAAAAGTAAAACCTATATGGGGATTTACACTAGATAAAGAGAATTAATTACAACAAATAAAAGCAGAACCTTTGCTCATACAGGTTCTGCTTTTCACTTCACATATACATAAGGATTCATGGTTCTGTTAGGGATATATGTACTTTATTCTCTTTTATTTTATTTTTGCACCAGAACCGTTTAGCATCAGTTGAGTAAATACATACATGGATGAGATAGGGGGTGTTCCAGTGATATTAGAGTTGAAAAATTTCACGCACCGTATTTTATATTAATATCAAAAATTCAGCAATACGAGCATTTTAAATTGATTGATAGTAAACAAGAAAGGTTGGCAAATTGCCAACCTTTCTTGTTTGTAGATTTTTAATTATTGGTTATCAAACCAATAATAACCAAAATAATATCCTATTTGAATTATTTTCCTTTAAAATATCCTACGTAGTATTCTCCTCATGACTTTTTTTCTAAAGTTTAACGACGTTTGAGAATCTTTGCAACGTTGAAATAGTCGGAAGTTTTAGATTAATAAGGGGATTATATGATAATATATTTATGTACATTACTTTCCCATATTTACAATAAACTTACACATAATAAAAAATATTGAGGTGATTCATTAGTGGTTAATAATACGTGTGAAACTAGAAAGTATAATTCAATATATAAAAAACGTTTTTATAATTCCGTTTTTTCAATCCCTTTAGTTGCTTTAGCTTTATTTATATTATCTTCTGTACAACTAGAATTAACTACTTTTTTGCTTATTACTTTTGTTTCTGTTGTTATATTGCTCTTTCAATTAATATATTTTTATAGAAAATGGAAGGTTCTGTTGCAAAGTTAAAAAAAGCATACGTAGGTTTATAAATTAAAGTTAAATTTTAATCAGTTGCTAATAACAAATTTAATTCATTGTACGCCGAAACGACGGAGTCTGCTTAAAGACTTCGTCTTTGTTTATAGAGGGGTAGCGTCACATTACTATTAACCTAAGATAACTTGGTTCTGTTGCAAAGTTTTTTGAGCTGAGCTAAACTAAACTGTAGGGAAATTGAGATGAGGCGAATGATACATGGGATACTTTAAAGGAAAACAATTTAAAAAAGGTATTATTTTGGTAGCCGTAGGCTACTATTGTCGTTTTTCTTTAAGTTATCGCGATGTATCTGAACTTTTGAGAGAACGTGGAATATCGGTTCATCCTACAACCATCATGCGTTGGGTTCATGAATATGGAGATTTAATTTATCAAATTTGGAAGAAGAAAAATAAATCAGCACATTTCGTATGGCATTTAGATGAGACCTACATCAAAGTCAAAGGAGAGTGGTGTTATCTTTATCGTGCGATTGATCGAGAAGGGTACACCTTGGATATCCAACTTCGTAAAACAAGGGATCATCAAGCCGCCTATATGTTTATGAAAAGGTTAGTGAAAACTTTTGGAGAACCAACGGTTCTCACAACAGACAAGGCTCCAGCCCTACTTTGTGCGCTCAAAAAACTGAAAAATAACGGTTTTTATGTGCATACGAAACATTGCACCGTTAAGCATTTCAATAATCTTATCGAACAGGACCATAGACATATCAAGCGACGTTTTGTCAAATCCGCAGGATTTCAAAATCTTCGTCATGCTTCATGTACAATCAAAGGAATCGAAACCATTCATGCCCTATATAAACAAAGGCGAAGTCTTCAAAGAGACTCCGCCTTTTCAACGTACAATGAACTTCAACAATTACTAGCTACTTCCTAAACATTGTTCCTCATTTACCAACCTGTTTATGCTTTTTCAAACTTTGCAGCAGAACCTTTCATAGTTATCTCCGTTAGCTTTCCTTTGACCGATGTCGTTAATTAATGTTCTTGCTTCTGGAATAGAACTAGCTAGCCCATCTATCTTTTCATATAAATCATGCATTGCTGCGATAGTGGACATAATTACACATCCCCTATAGGATTTTGCATTATAGCAATTCAACGCTTCTTGCATATATTTTTTAATATGATACTTTTTAATTCCCGTTACAATTACTTCCATATCCCGTAACATTATTATATCAACTCACTCGCTGTTAAATATTTACTAACTATAGAGTACCACATATTCTTTGTTTGTTCTTTTTATAAAAATGAGAATCTTCCCTTTTTCTTTTATGTTTTTTTACGATTTAAGTCTTGATAAGAGGCTCTACTCATTTTTAGTTTGCAACTTTAGTTGCATGCTCGGGTGTCCTTCAGGAAGTAGGTCCATGTCATAAAGTTTTGCTTCGATTTTCCGCATACACATATTTAAATTTTTCTTCAGTTGACGATCACTAATTCGTAAAACTTCCCATCCTAATTTATTCAAATAGGCATCCCTAATAACATCTTTCCTTTTAGCTTCAGGGGTGTTATGAAATGTGTAACCATCAACTTCTATACACAGTTTCTTCCCGTTTGTCCCGTATATAGCAAAGTCTAATCTGTATTTCCCCATTTTCTCTTGTACATGTACAGAGATAATAAAGTTGTTTCTGTAGTGCTTAAGGAAATGACTGCACCATTTTAATGGATTACATGCTACTGAATTAAGTCTATAATGTTGCTTTGGCATAAAGTTTGATAAAAATGAAGTTACAAACCTTTATTTAACAGCAATAACAAAAACTCCATTTTGAAAAAAAGATTGATCAAAATGGAGTTACTCTTTTTAACTAAGTATGAGATTTTTATAAAAAAGTTTAATCAAAACTCACTTAGAATCTTTTACTTGAAGGAATAAGGCATCGCATCTTTTTTATGAACATCGTTAATTTAGAATAAATTTTGACCACATCTGTAATTACTTGTAAAATGTTATACATAGAAAGGTATTTTAGGATAAATATAGAAGTGTTATGTTTTTTAGTTTTAAAGGGGCTAAAGCGCATCTATTTTATGTTTTGAGAGGGAGAATTGGAAAATCATATGAAGAATTTTAAAAAAAGTACAGGTAAAATTTTACTAGCATCTGGATTAGTAGTTTCTATGTCAGCTTGTAGTGTAACTAGTTTATTTGGAGACAAAGAAAAAACAAATGCTGAATCTGGTAAACAAGAAAGTAAGGAAACTAAGACAGAAGGAACAAGTTCAGCTAAGTCAGAAAGTAAATCATCTGAAACAAAGGAAAAATCAACTAACTCGAAAGAAGAAAGTAAAGATGTTAAGATGATTATGGTTTTACCTGAGGATTATCCACAACTTATGGTAGACATTGAACAAGATTTATTAAGACGATTAGATTATTATGATGCTTCTGTAAGAGATTGGAGAAAAGGTAGTAAATCAAATGCTGAGGTAAGAGATAGTATTAAAGACTTAGATAAAGTATTTGATAAACTAGAACGTATAGATGCACCTGGTAAATATAAGGCAGACCACAAAGAAATAGTAAAAGCTGTTCAAAAGTTAAGAGAGACTTTCAAGGAAATAGAACAGTTATTTGACTACTCAAAAACGCCTAAAGATACTGATGATGTAATCGTAGATAAAGCAAGCAACAAATTAGATGAAGCAAAACGTATTTGGACTCCTATCTTCAATAAGTTAAAAGGAGAAGCAAAAGGTGGTACAGATACTTCTTCAACAAGCAATTCTTCAAGTAGTACTGATAAACCAAAACTAGCTAGTAATAATCAAGCTAAGACATATGATAACCAAGCTACAACTGGAATATTCAAAGGACAAATTGACACACCAGACTCAAGTTCAAGTAAATATAAGAATGTACAAAATAACCTCAAAGACGGTACTGAGGTTATCGGTAACTGGGCTATTGATTTAGGACAAGGGGTAAAAACTACTTTAGTACTAAAAGGAGATAAGACATTTGTTACATATGTAAATGGTTCTTATCCAAGTGAAGATAACATTTTAACAGGAACATATACTGTAGACCTTGCTTCAAAGCAGTTAACACTAGTAATGGATAAAGTAAAGAAAGACGGTCAAGAGACGAAGATACCGAATCCTGTTTATACATCTTATAAAATTGAAAACTACGATGGCAAAACATTACAACTATTCCACATAGACGAACAAGTAACAATTTGTTATGTAAAACAATAAATAATTAGCAAAAAACTCTGTAAAATGATTTTTACAGATGTAAGTTTGAATTAACGTTTGATTAGAAATATTGTATGCACCTTGATTTTACGCGAAACCCAAAGACTCCATTTTGAAAAAAGATTGGTTAAAATGGAGTCCTTTTTTGCTAATTAGTATAAAAATTTTATAAAAAAGTTTAATTGTTTTGTTATCCGTTATTTCACCAACGCCCCCGTTACTTTAAGTACGTTTCGTCACAATCTTAGTCGTTATAATGATTTTAATCATATATTCCCCATTCATACAAAAAATAATAGCTATCAGATTGTCCGAATATACAATCATAAACATACCCCTTTTGTACTTGTATTGTTTCAATATGACTTAATCTAATTAAGAGTTCTTTAATAACTTGTTCTGGTGCATTCACATCAGCTAAATCCCTTTTAAATCTACTTATAAAGTCATCTTTGTTTACTGACTCTATGCTAATACATACTCTTGAATAGTATGTATTAATCCAACCATCTTTTAGTGCCGTTAGCCATTGTTCGTCTGAAGGGTCTGGCTCATCACTAATATCCCATTCTTCTCCATCGAACAATTCCTTTTTAAATAGTGCAGAAAATGCCTCTTGAATATTATCAAATTGACCTTTTCTGGCGAATGTTAAGTCTACTTGCATTGCATATTCATCTCTAAATTCATATACATCAAATGATAATTTTGACAATCGTACATTTGCAATTTGTCTGGCAAATAAATTGAGATCATCAAACAATTCTTGAATTTCTTTATTCATCATAATCCCCCCTTCTTCCTAAAGTTCCGATATTTTAATTATTGATGTGTAACTAATCTGCGTTGTTGGTTCTGTAGATTTGAAAAAAGTTTAATTAAAACCTAGTTAAAAAATTTGATTTCATCATAAAAGAATCCCAATTATTTTGAAGAAAGATTAATCAAAATAATTGGGATTAGTTATTCTATACTACAAAATTTTATAAAAAGGTTTGATTATTTCAATGATTCATATGTCACTTAAGCACTCTTCAATGTTTGAGAATCATTCATAATCACAACCCATGATTCAATTAGCCCAAGTTGTTTTCCCCTAGGAATTGTATAATTTGTCTTTTGTGGTGGTTATCGTGATCTGTAAATTCCTTAATAATATATATAAATGAATAAGATGTTCCAGTATTCGGACAATGAGTTACACCGTTTGCAGTTAATGGATTTTTTAACTTTTCGGTTGGTAATTCATTAAGTTCTTTTACAAGTAATCCCCTTGTATCTTTTGCTTCTTCAAGAAGTTTTGATTGTGATACGCCTGATTTTGCGTAGTTTGATGCTTTTTTATTATATGTATCAAAATCTGGAAACTCCATTCCCTGTTCATTTTGAACAGATGGGAAGATTTCTGTTAATAGATAATTATCCCAATTTATAATATGGGCTATTATCTCACTTACAGACCATTTACCCTCGGCTATCGGTTTAGACCATAATGTTTCATTGATTTCTTCTAAAGTGCTTAACCAAGATGAATAATGACTAAAATTACTAATTATGTTTTTTACCTCACTCAATTTTCTCCCTCTTTTCTAAGCCTAATCAATATAATTATAACAGAAAATCCCAAATTAACAAACGTATGTTCCTGATGGTGTTTTAGTTATAAAACAACAATCTTTAAACTCCCATTATAAATAATCAAACTTTTTTCAAAATCAATATCAAACCCCATTAGTGCAATAAGAAAAATCGAAATCTCATCTTTAATAAGATATTTCGGTTCATCTTTTTTATAAACGGTTAAACTTTTTTCAAAACGGTACGACTTTTTTATAAACAGTACAACTTTATTTCAAGTCTACATATAATTTATAGTTATAAGATGAATAATAATGAATAAGGAGAATAATTAATATATAATTTAAGAAGAACCAATGTACCTTTGAATTAAACGTGAGTTCTCTTATAGAAACTTTGAAAGTTGTTTGGGGACATTGGTTTATTAATTTTACTAGATGCGATATTATAAAATTGTGCAGTGACCTTTAGGTGATTCCGACCATTGACTGGACTGGGGCTATTGTTCATAGACCTCTAATATTGATGTGAGGCACTCCATTCAATTAGAAAGATGGCACTGCACATTAAATTAAATATAAAACAACGGATTACCTGTCAATTTCGACAGGTTTTTTTATTATTTCAAAAGGAATATTATGGATAACGTCGAATACTCCTGTTTAATAGACTATATAGAGAGAGTTTAAAATAAATATAGTGAATAGTGTGCAGTTGAAACTCTAAAAGTGTATGGAGCTAGTGAGTCTAGACTCTTTTGTTAAATCTGAGATTAAATATCTGGCGATATAATCCTAACATGCTACATTGGGCCTAAGCTCTAACAGAAACTTGGATGGTCAGATATAGTCATACTGCTTACTGTTCGGAGAGGAAATCATGGAAAATACGATTACTCCTTTTAGTTATGGGAATCATTCGGATGATAAAGGTCAAGATATTCGTAAGTTTTATCAGTTTTATGTTGGTATAGATATTGGAGCTAGCTTTCATGTAGCTTCGTGTATTAAATTTGATGCTTTTTTAGACCCTAAAGGAATTGCCTGGAAACGAACAAAAACGATGAAATTTAATTCTGATAGCGCAGGAATCGCAGAATTTTTAAAGGCTTTAAAACAAATAGAAGAACAATTTAATATCACCAGGGATGATTTCCTAATCCTTCTAGAACCTACTGGTGGACATTATTCCTATTTAGTTCAGCAAGTGTTATTGAATGAAGAATATCAACTCTTTCAAGTAGAGAATAAAGCAGTTGGTGAATTTCGTAAGAATAATTTAGGTATCTCAGAGAAATCCGATTCAATGGATGCCAAAGTAATGTCCTATATGGGATGGCATAAACAGCTCCATCCCCATATGCAGGGAGTTACTTTAATAAAACCTCAAACTGTCTTACAATCCCTATTTCGAACGGTCATGCGAGATCGATGGTATTTAAACGTTCAGTTAACTCGAAGAAAAAATCAAGTTCAACAATTATTAAAAGTAACACATCCAGACTTAAATAAAGCATTTAAAAAATTGGGTACTTCTTCGGTAATGAAATTAGTATTAGAATATCCTACGGGTCTTCACATGAAGAATTCATCTGAAGATGAACTGTATAAGGCAATTTCTAAGGCAGGAGCTAAGAATGTAGCGAAAAAGGCTGCTAAAACACTATCTGAAATTATGCCCCATACAGTGGCTGTACCCGTAGAACATCTAGTAGGAAGGCAGAAATGGGTAATTGAAGAAGCCTTGCGGCTTGAAGAAAGCATTCAGCTTATCGATGTAGAAATCCATTCTCTTCTTAGAGGAGACCCTGAAAAAGAAATTGAACCACATCCATATACGGAGTTACTTCTTTCTTTTCCGTTTGTAAGTGAAAATATTGCTTGTACTCTAATCGGTGTTATAGGTGATATAGACCGATTTAATACATACAAAGAATTTAAGAAATACCTTGGTGTATCAGCCGAAAATTCGCAATCTGGAACTTCTGTACGCTCGACTAAACAAACATATAGTGGTGTTCGAGATGCACGTCGGGTACTTTATCAGATGTCTATGATGATGTTAGCAAATGGAAAACGAAAGCCTACGGTTTTTAAAGCATATTATGATCGTAAAGTGGAAGAAGGAATGATAAAGAAAAAGGCAATCGGTCACCTTTGTGGTAAAATTGCAAATTTAATCTATACGGTATTAAAAAGTAGCCAGAAATATGATCCTAAAATACATGCGGCGGCTTGTGGGATTGATTGGGATGAAGTATATGAATTAGAAGAAAAGCAAGGTCCTGTATTATTGAATTAATGCAGCAGATTAATTTAAGAAGACTTAAATTAGTTTTAAGGGTGGTTAATGTTATGGAACAATATTCTCTCGTTTTGTATGGAAAAGAAGAACTTAAATGGACACGACATATTCTACCTCCTCTAAAAAAAGATGAAGTCTTAATAAAAACTATTGCAGGAGCGATTAGTATTGGAGCAGAATTGCCACAGTATATGGAAAGTGATTTTACTGAAAAATCACCAAATTACCCTAAAGAAACGGGATACGAAAGCTACGGTGAAATCATAGGGATAGGAAATGAAGTGAAGTCTTTTAAAAATGGGGACAGAGTAGTAGCATTTTATGGGCATAAGGATTATGGAGTAATTAAAGCGCATAAAGCTATACCTGTTCCAAAAGGTATAAACCATTCTGATGCCTTACTAACCATTCTGTCCTGCGACTCAGCAAAAGGTGTTCTAAAACTCAGTCCAAAAGAAACTGATAAAGTATTGGTTACAGGTATGGGAACTATGGGACTTTTAACTTTTTATTTTTTAAAGGAATATATGAAAGTTCATCATATTGATGTATTAGAACCAAATGCATCAAGGGGTGAATTAGCTAAACTTTTAGGAGCAAACAATGTTTTTAATGATGAGTCTGAATGTCCAAGAAATTTCTATAAATATGGTTTAGAGTGTTCAGCACGCAATGATGCTTTTAAATTACTTCAGAAATCACTGTTGGTAAACGGTGAAATTTGTATACTATCGGACGGAAATAAAGAACAGTTTGAATTACAATCAGAGTTTTATGAGAAAGAATTAAAAATCGTAGGTTCAAGTGACGGTTGGGATTACAAAAAACACTCGGAATGGTATTTTGAGAACATAAAACGGAAAGGTTCCCAATTACATAAAATATTTGAGTTGAAAATATCGAAACAAGAACTGATTCAATGCTTTGAAGATTTAAGCAAAAGGAAAATTAACCCATTAAAAATCTTAGTAAAGTATTAGATAGAAATATCAACATGATCTTCTTCTTTAAGTAATGGGTGCTTTTCTCGAATAAGCAACATTAGTTTATTCATTTCCCCTAAGTCCATTAAAATGCCCAAAATCCCTGTTTTTGATCGAAATCAGGGATTTTGTCTATGTTTGGTGATTATAGTTTATTTCCAAAGCACTACACTACATTTAATTTACAATAAAGTCGTTTAAAACATAATAAAGTTGTTTAAAAATCTAAGGTTTATTCAACAATTGGGCCATTTTATGGAATAGCACTCAATAAGAAATAATTGGATATTCATGCTGAAATCCAATTAGGTTTGTGAAGTAATGTATCTAAACTAACATGAAAATAAACTTCTGTAATTAAAGGAAAAAGGCAAAACTAAAATAGACGAAGCTCAGTCAATTTTTTTAAAAAGAAAGCGTCTAATTCATTGATCAATTATTATAGTTGACTAGATTAAGAAGCTTCAGGTTCTTGCGACGTAACTGTGTATCCAAGACTTTGTAATCTTCGGAATGAATGTCGAATAATTGATTGCTGTCTCTGTTTGTCAAACTAGTCTTCGGCTAAATCTACATACATTTAATGTGAAAAAACATCAAAAACCTCATCAACCAAAGTTTGAAAGAAAAATGGTATCTTTTCAGATTGTTGGCGAAAAAGAACTGACGTTTTAGCAAGGGAGTGTCTTAATTAAACATTGGGTGATGTGCTATCCCTCATGGGGTTGTTTGGCAGGACTGTTCCAATATGTGTTACTATTTAGTTGTTCTATCAATAATTACTAAAATAAGGTAAAATGTGTAGGGATGGAGAGACTAGCGATAAGTTTAGTATCTGAAAAAACTAATTTTACTGGTCAGTGAAGGGGGATCTGTATTCGATATGTTAAAAGATGATATTATTTTGGATAAGCTGCAGCAATTTGTTTCTGGGGAATCTATTCAACGCCAAAGTATGAAGACTAGCCTTGCTGATTTTATATTGTCATCTGGTGAAACGTCGAAAGCTGCAAATTGGATAGTTAACTATATCGAGAGCTTATGTCATGACAAGCATGATAAGGGTGTTTACACTCAAATGAACAACCCTGAATTAATTGCTGATTTATTAGAAGTGGCTTATGAAAGTCTGAGTAGGGACGCTGATCTGCAGCCATACGTTACGCAAATCGCACGATTATTGTATATTGACAAAGAGGAACGAGATAAATTAGATTCTGAACGATATGTTCAGTACCGGGCAGCTGTAATGTTGGATGAATTAATTTCCTTAAACGTTTCGTTGCCACCGGAAGTAGTAGAGCTAGTGTTATCGGATTATTATAGAAATGATATACCGACAAAAGAGTTCATTTGCAGTATATGGCGGAGATTGGCTGAAAGAGGCATTAATATATCCAATCATATAAGTTCACTTGTCACCAATGTTAATAACCAAGGATCTTCTACTCTCACTAATAATAGTATACTAGCTTTATGGGCATGCATTCGCAGGGGATTCTTTGATACACCTATCCCTGATAGTAATCTAACTTACCACGTATGGCTTTGGCATATGACTACAAGCTGTGTTGGTAAACTGAAGAAAAGATATGAGGAACCTACCCGCTCAGTGGCGGTCGGCTGTCTTCTTGAAACTGCAAGGATATACCCGGAGGCTCAATCTTTGATTCTAGAGTGCATGGATAAATGGGGAATTGCAGAACCAAAGCGTCCACGTAGTGATTTTCAACGAGATTTAAAAGAGCTTTTTTCACGTTGCGAAAATCATCCAGGCATAAATTGCTTACCAGAGAATTATGTTATTACTAAAAGAGGAATCATGATTCAATAACGTAAGGATCGTACGAATCAAGTTTGGTTATTTTGAAAAAGTAATTGATAATAAAATAATGATAAAAAGATGTGATTTTTTTGCTTAATAAATGTATTATACTTTAATTAATTCTTTAGGTTATTATTTATGAGTTCTAGTAATTTTGGGTCATAATAGTAACATTTGGTTACAAGTGAACCTTTTTATTTGTACTAACGGGGACTTTAGCAACTAATAGAGTAACTATTTTGGAATTCTTTAATATTCAACAATCGGGCGCTTTTGATGAATAACGAATTCTTATTTTATCGTAGTAAATTTTAAGTTGTTGTAGCAAATGAAAACATGTATATTACAAAAAGGATAGATAAAGCTGATAAAGTTCTGCTTTGATCTATCCTTTTATTTTACCATTATATAATGTGCGACATTATTTATTACTTCTTTACTATCAAATCATTTCATCATAATCTTGACTTTTAATAAAAGCAATGTATCCTGCTTTTTCATTTGAAAGTCTTATTATCTAATATAACAACATAATCGTTTGTTAGTCTACCACCTTCTTTTGTATAATCCACCAGTCTTTGTATATTGTCACAACAAATCTTTGCACCCCATACAAGTAATGGAACACCGATAAAATCAATATGTAATCTTCTAGAGAATAAACCACCAAACGTCATGGGAAGTGGAACAGTTGGTGACGTATTTGAAAAAATGATTTTTTCGTTGTTTTGATATTGATGTTGAAGAATTTCGCCTAGATTTTTCATAGATGGTACCACAACTTTTGATGCCCCGCACCCTACAGTATAAACAGGATTACCTCCCTCATCTCGGCCATGAAAAATAATTTTCCCCATATCAGAAGTTTTAAGTTTATTGAAATAGTCCACATTTAAAATTTCTTCTCTCGTTAATTTCCGATCAGTTGGTAGTTTGTTTAAATGATATGCTGCAGCTAGTGAGGTTGTATGTGTTCCGCCATAATCAGTGTAAATAAAAATCATATTCTCATTCCTTTGTCATCTACGTTCAATATTTATTAGTATCACCATTTCATAATTTACTAATCCAGGAATGATATATTCTCTTAATCGGGATACCTCCACATGTCCATCAAGCTAATATTTTTAAGTGTCCCCAAAACGAAAATTTTATTATTTTGCAGTTATTTATGAGAATTTAACTCATTTTCTTCGTTTTGGGATACTTGTGTTTCTTATCTTGATAGTGATGTGGTGAGCCCATTTAATTGTAATCATCATTTTGATAACCGTTATCTAAGCTGAGCACTCTTCCATGTGCCGATATTCTATATGAAAGGTAATATGTTATTACTTGTACTGAGGCTCTTCTTGTTCAATTAGCTGAAGACGAGGATTTAAAGATTCAATAATTTCTTGAGTTTGTTGTGCTGCACCTTTATATAATTGTTTTGCTTGCTGGTTATCAGTATCAAGAACAAATCCTTCTAGGCATGCTTGAGCACCCTTTAATCCAGCGATAGTTTGTTTAAGTTTAGTGCTTACTGTCATGTAATATTTCCTCCTTGTAAATGTATTTCAAAATATAGAATGCCTATTTTGTTATCATAGTACGATTTCCAATTTTAGGGTTATCGGAAATAATAACCCTAAATTAGAGTTATGTGAATAAGAAATTTTACAGTTAATTATTTGTAGGAGGAGTTTTTTAGTCAATAGATACATGGAATACCGTTAAGTGGTTTTATGTTAACTTGAATAGAATATTTACAAGAAAAATCTACCATGTAAGAAAGTAATTGACCTACATATTCTATGGTAAAGATTAGCTTCATGGATGGATATAGAATAGTTTTGTCCCGATAACAAAAACTAACAGAAAAAGAACGATAATATATAAAGGAGATTAAATATGCTGAAAAAGATAGGGAAAATTTTCCGATCACTCCTCTTTGTATTTATTGGCGGATGTTTTGTTTTGCTTGTTTGGGGTGAAATCGACAGAACAATAGCTGAAAAAAGTGGGAGATTTGACCAGCAGCCTAGCCAATACCCTATTCGTCAAAGTGATATTACTATGTATACAGATGGGAAACAGTTAAACAATCAATTATTCTCAGATATAAAGAAAGCAAAACATTACGTACATATTAATTTTTTCTCTATTGCTGATGATAAAGTAAGTCATCAGTTTCTAGAGTTATTGAGGCAAAAAAGTCAGGAAGGTGTAGAAGTATACTATGCAGTGGACAGGCTAGGTGGAGTTTTACTAAAGAAGAGGGAAAGAGAACTATTAGTTAAAAGAGGAGTGCATTTTACGTATTATAATAAGCCTGATTTCCCATATCTTGCTTCTACTTTGGATCATCGGAATCATCGCCGTATTTCAGTTATTGATGGAAAAATTGGGTACATTGGTGGATTTAACATTGGCAAAAAGTATTTAGGAGAAAAAGAAAAACTTGGTTACTGGAGAGATTATCACCTTCAAATACGAGGAGAAGGTGTTCAAGATCTAGAACACCAATTTGTGTTAGACTGGAAGAAAAACTCAGAGGAACCGATTCCGATACACAGTGCGATAAAGGAAAAGGGAGCAACCTCGCATCGATTTACTGCATATTATAGTGGAGAAGAACTTGGGCAAGATTATGCTATGCTGTTTCAACAAGCAAAAGAATCCATCATTATATTAACACCTTATTTTATACCCAAAGATAGAACTATTTGGAACTCATTAGTGGATGCAAGAAAGAGGGGAGTCCATGTCAAAATTCTGTTCTCCCCTCATTCGGATGCACTGTTAGTTAAAGAAGCAGCGTATCCATATATCCGAAAAGCATTAAAACAGGGGATGGAAGTATATGGTTATAAAAAGGGGGTGTTACACGGTAAAGTATTTTTGATTGATGAAAAAGTATTGATGGTTGGGACGGTGAATTTTGATTCGCGCTCGTTTCATTTAAATGAAGAAATGAACTGTTATATTCACGATCCTGCCTATATTTCGAAAATAAAACCAGTGATTAATGCAGACTTACAAAATTCAAAACGAGTAACATCCTCTGACGTCAATCAATTATCTATAAAAGAAAAAATGAAAGAAAAGGTTGCAAAAATGTTTGAGTATTATTTGTAAAAACAAAGGATTTTTATTTTAAGGAGTAGTAAACTGCATTTTATTAGAATATATTACTGACACTAATAAAGAAAGCTATGGAGAGGGAACGTTGTTTTCTTCTCTTTTTTATTTAGGTTAAGTTAAAGGAGAATGTTGGTACTCATTTTTACTACCATGTAAGAACGATATTTTCTTTCATTTTCTGTGGAGAGGAATGGCTTCATGATTGGCTAACGGGTGTTTTAGTAAAGTAACTTTCGATAATTCCAGCTATATAAATAGCCTATCATGAACCTTTTTTTTGTTCATGAGTTTCTACATCTCTTTATTTCTAGGGTTTTGAATCTATACTTTTATTGTTGATTTTGAGAATATCAGGGGAATTTGGATGCAGTCAATATTTAAAAGTTTACTTTCAGTTTTTATACGAACTTTGAAATCATAATTTCCTATTCTAAATAAATTTCACGTACCGTATTTTATATTAATAAGAAAAATTCAGTAATACGGGGATTCTAAGTGATTCAATTATCTTTATTCCCCATAATGGACAGAAAGGTAAAAAAGGCAGCAGTTAGCATTTTAAAGTTGAGAGACTTGTATGATGAGCCCTATATTATAATTATATATGTTATGAAAACAATATCTAAAAAGGAGTGATTTTAAAATGTACAAACTTAAAACAAAAGAAACTAACAATAGTGTAATTGAATTTATTGAAAGTGTTGAAAATCTTAAAAAACGAGAAAACGCATATCAATTATTAGATATATTTACTGAAACAACAGGCTATACAGCAAAAATGTGGGGACCAAGCATTATCGGCTTTGGAACATACCATTATAAGTATGCATCTGGTCATGAGGGAAATGCTCCATTAGTAGGCTTTTCCCCAAGAAAGGCTAAAATTAGTTTATATTTTGCAGCTGGTGATCCTAAGAGAGAGGAACTATTAAAAAGCTTTGGAAAATACAGCTCTGGAAAATCGTGTATTTATATTAATAAAATGGCAGACATTGATAGTAATGTTCTAAAAGCGCTAATCAAACAATCTGTAAGTTTTTTGAAGGAAACGTATCAAAATCATTAATGAATTTTATAGAATTACTTTGAACATTTGCCTAGAGTGCCCCTTCATACCCAGAATCGTGTCCGTATTCCTTAAGGCGTAGGTATCAACATAAAGGGACGATAAAAATATTATGTTAACAATGTAAGGTATCACAAATTTTTAATATATTATTGTGATTGAATAAAGTAACACTGGAGTAAATGATTAGAAACGCCAAATTAGAGAAATAAAAAAGTTCCACTTATTTATATTAGGGGTAGTACCACATCGCCATCAACTTAAAGAATCAAAATCCCCCATAATGAGATTTCTATTCATTATTGACTACTTATGCTGATGGTACAATTAGGGTAATGGAGGGATAAGATGGAATATATTATATTTTATGAAATGCGGTTTCTTATAATCGGTACTGCAATGAGACAAAAAAAATTTCTATGAAATTATTTATAATGAATGTAAATTCATATTGGAGCTGAAATACATGGATTATATTAGTTATTTAAGAAATATGGTTGGACATGAAAAAGTAATTATGGTGGTCGCAGGTTGTTTTGTATTGAATGAAAAGAATGAAGTGCTTCTGCAATTACGATCTGATAATGGAAAGTGGGGACACCCTGGCGGATTTATGGAATTTGGTGAGACAGTTGAAGATACAGCAAGGAGAGAAGTGTTTGAAGAAACTGGTTTGAAATTAGGGAAACTTGAATTCTTTAATGTGTATTCTGGAAAAAAATACGAACGAGCACTATCTAACGGTGATCAAGTTGCCTTAGTGAAATTGACTTATATTTGTAGAGATTTTCATGGAACATTACATACTAATAACGAAGAAAGCTTACAGCTAAAATTTTTCCCCTTAGATAACTTGCCTGAACTATGGCAGAACCAACAAGAGGTTTTAGACGATTTGTTGGAGTTTATGGAAATAATGAACTAATTTTTCCTATCAAATAGGAAAAAGAGCCCTATGGTTACGCACACTTAGAGAACATAAAACCCTTCTAAAATCAGAAAGAGGAAAAGGGTGGAGAATAAGAGGACAAACCCTGTTATTATGAGATTTGTCCTCTTTTTTTGATATTATTTTACTTTTGACTAGCGTGTTTTTTTTCAAAAATGTTGGTGATGTGGTACTACCCCATCGCTATCAACTTAAGAATTTTATAACACCCCAAAACAAAAAAATGTACATTTTCACATGAAGATGTCAATTCTTGGGGGTATTTGAATCTCTTAGCTTGATAGCGATGGAGCGTGCCCCCTTTTAGAACAAAAAAATAGGATTCCCCTGGCCAGGAAAATCCTATTATATACCTTGAAATTATAAAAAATAATTATAGCATAAATAAATTATTTTATCAAGTAAAAATCACTGATCACAGCTTTTTTCGTACAAATATTGACACCTAGCAAGCGTTAAATGGATAAAAAGACTTTTCTTTAAGTGGCTCAAAAAAGAAGGAATTCTTGCCGTACTCCTTTTTGAATTCCGTTTCTATAACTTAGGAATCCCATGATTATGGAAAAATTCTATAATTCTACTTATTTGAATGCTTTTTCGATGGGATATTCCGCTGCAACTCATTAATAAATTTATAAGTTAATGGAGCTTTTTCTTCTAACTCAGCCTTCGTGTCTGGACCAGCATAAAAATAGGCAAAGGCTTCGGCGAAATATTCTTCCTTGTAATCGAAATATGGATTGTCATTAAAATCATCATGCTCCAAAGCGTGAATTTTAGTAAACTTATCCGAATAACTAATATTGTCAAATACATAACGATCAATGGAATGGGCTGTTTCATGCAGCTCAAGGCTTACAGAATTATGCATCTTTTTATAGCTGTAACCGATTCGAGCAACAACTGTTTGCCCACCTGCACCTGGCACATCATCCCACGTATATGGAGTATGTTCCCATCCCCTTGGGACGGTTCCCCTTAAATATTCATACTCCGGCAAATCAGTAAGAGGGAAATTAATCAGTTTAACCTGAACTCCCTGTTTATGCATGGTGATCAATATATTAGTTGGGATGCTCCAGAGACGACCAACCATATTTTGGGTCTCTTCATGATCAAATTCACCCTTTGTTTCAACCGTCACAACCCTTTCAAGAACATTGTTCATTTTAAGTGATTGGGTAGTTCCGGATTCTCCAAATGCAGCAGTAGAAAATGAGAATGTTAAAACTGTGGTCAATAATAACGCGGAAAATGCTTTTTTCAATAAAATCCTTTTCATAAGCTCCTCCTAAATTTAGTATATTATAGTTAAATATTCGAAAATTAATTCTTTTTCCCTTTATGGGGTACGACGCATGCCCATAAACTTAAGAAAACAAATCCACCCCAAAACGAAAAAATGAGCTTTTTTATTACAAATTAGGACAAAATCTCGTTCTGGGAGAGTTGTATTTTCTTAGCTTGATAGCGATGGGGTACCGCCAGCATTTCGGAAAAACCCACGTTAGGCAAAAAATAAAATAAGCCATCGATATGGACAGCTCATTTACATAATTATCGTTGTAGGAAGTTAGTTATTCACCGACATAAAACAGACTTTGTGCAATACTCGTAAAAAATTCTGGTTCTTGTATAGGAGAATCCTCTTCTATCTCTAAGTATGTTTTAAACCATTCTGATGTCTTCATTCTCCACCTTACTATTTCTTTACCTTGATAATAAAATTTTGTCCAATCCATTGGTGCTTTCTTTATTGTGAGTTCACAAGACTCAGATTTAATAAGAAGCTCAGGGGGGTTCTGGTGCAAAAATCATTTGATAGAGACATAGAAACCTACATAGACTGTTCAAGGTTCTGGTGCAAAAACTTCAAGATAATTGCAAGTAATCTCTTAAACTTGGACATACTGATAGTATTATTCTAAAAAAAGTGTGTGATCGGTATGGAAAAGGAGCTTCTGGTGCAAAAAAATACTGTCGTTGTGTACACCAGAACCAGCGATCCTCCTTGTATATCGATATTACTAGTGTGAAAATTAATAGTTAACTAGGGGAAAAGTTGAAGAATTATAAGGTAAACATTAAGTTTGGATAATTATGGTCATGATGAAGGGGTGAAAATATAATTTCACTTACATTTAAACATAAAGAATATTTAAGATTATAGGACAGGAATACATAAGGAATGTATAAAAAATGTATATAAATTAAATTATTCTAGTATAAATATAGAAGTAAATTATGAGGTGTAAATAGTAGCTAAAGATAAAAAGTTTCCTTAAGTCTAGTTGGGGGAGGATTTGCAAGTGCAAAAGGATTTTATTTTCTTTTGTGGAATGTTATTCATATTTACTTTATGGAAATTTGGAAAGGAGAATATTTATGAAACATTCCTTATTGGAGACAAATACAGATCCAGGAAAGAAAGAATCATTGCTTACACGGTGTGCAAATGTATTTTCGAGATGGTCTCAGAAATATGTCCCGGATGCCTTTGTTATTGCTGTGCTGCTCACTTTATTTACTTTCATTATAGCTTTGTTGATGAATCCCTCAAATCCGTACAAAATCGTAAAATCCTGGGGGGATGGGTTTTGGACTTATTTAACGTTTACAATGCAAATGGTATTGCTAATGGTTACAGGGATGACGTTAGCTTCTGTCCCGTTTGTTAATAGAGGCTTGCAGTCAGTTGCAAAGTTAGCCGATACACCTCAAAAGGCTTATACGATGACATTTTTAATCAGTGCGATTGCATACTATATCAATTGGGGATTAGCGGTAGTTGTGGGAGCGATCATTGCGAAGGAAGTAGCGAAAAAGAATCCGAATGCACATTTTCCATTACTTGTAGCAGCTGCTTATGCTCCGACAGCCTTATATAGCGCAGGTCTCTCTAGTTCTATTGGCTTGACAATTGCCACAAAGGATCATTTTCTTGTAGATATGATTGGAATTATTCCTACCTCACAAACAATCTTTAGTTACTCTACTCTAATTATTTTTTTCACTCTATTCATCACGATGCCAATTATTATTGTACTTATGGCTCCAAAAAGCGGGATTATCAGGTATAAAGCACTCGAAACAGATACACATTCTTTTGTAAAACCTCCTCAAAAGAATTTAACTACTGCGGAAAAGCTGGAATGGACACCGGTTCTAGGAATAGTATTAGGTGCAATCGGCACGTTGTATTGTGTTTATGAATTCATGAACGGTCATAGTTTAGATTTAAATATTATTAATTTGTTTTTCTTATCACTTGGTTTGCTCCTGCATGGTTCTCTTGGCAACTTTGCACAAGGATTCAAAGAATCTGCGCAATCCATCTCTCCAATTATCCTACAGTTTCCGTTTTATGCGGGGATTATCGCTGTTTTAGGTAGTTCAGGATTGGGAAGCACAATCATTGAATGGATGGCATCCATTGCGTCAAAGGATACATTTGATATATTTACATATTGGTCAGCGGGATTGGTGAACTTATTGGCGCCATCTGGCGGGGGGCAATGGGCTTTGCAAGGGCCACTACAGGTTCCGGCAGGGTTGAAGTTAGGTGTAGATCCGGCTACTATCGCTATGGCGGTAGGCTGGGGGGACGCATGGACAAATTTGATTCAGCCGTTCTGGGCACTACCTCTTTTAGGAGTGCTGGGATTGAAAATTAAAGATATCATGGGTTATTGTTTCATTCTCTGCATTTGGGTCGGGATTGTTACAAGTTTATTGATGTTATTTGTATATTAGCTTTCATAGGAATACGCATCACTATCAAGTCAAGGGCTTGAAACACCATTAAAATGAAAGTAACACGAATCTAGAAGTACAGACGAAGTATTTATGAACACCCTAGATTTCAGTATCAACTTTCCGGATATCTATGTTATTCCATGTTGGAAAGGCGATTTTTATTTTAAGGAGATTATTTAGATGGAATCTAGTAAAGCCATAGTGTGGATTAATGTATTCACTGCCAAACCAGGTAAATTAGATGAACTAGTTGCTATCCAAGCTGAAGAACTACTTAACTTTAAGAGAAAAGGTATTCCTGGTTGGATTAGCAGTCGTTGACATCGTTCTATTGATAATAAAAAGGCAATTATGATGACTACTTTTGAGAGTATTGAATATCATAAAAATTGGTTAGGAAAAAATGACTTCTCTGAACACCTAAACAAGATTAAACACTTAATTGAAGGAGTAAAAGGTGGGTACTACACGTTAGTGGCAAACATTGAAAATATGTAAACTACTTATATTCTAAATTTTTATTTATCCTCTTGATAGTGAAAAGGCCCATGGAAAAACTCCATGGGCTTCATCAATTAATAAAATAAAATCAAAATTATGTTGAATTTAGGAGTAGTACCACAAATCCATCAACTTAAGAAAAATAAACGCCTCCAAAGCGATAAAAATGAACTTCGATGCTAAAAAACACAAAATTCCCATTTAGGAGGTACTTTAAAATCTTAGCTTGATAGCGATGTGACGCTATCCCTTATTGGAGTAAATTTTATCACGTATCTGATGGTTTATAGTGTCGTATGATATGGTAGAATATGTTGTAGATGCACTTATTTAGATGAGAGAATAGGGAGAGAATTAGCGTGCAATTACGGGAGCAGAATTGAATTAAGCTGAAGCAGCAATTGAAGGATAATGGTTTTGAACATGCAATAAACTATTTGATGGAGACATCGCGGCAAGGGGTGCGTTGTGCAAAAGCGGGCGAGACAGATTACACAAAGATGGAGCGTTCGCGTGTTGGTGGCTATCCAGATTTGCCTCCACAATTTGCATGGCCGCTTACAACAGATGGGACACCAATGACCTTCTTAGTTCAATTAAATATGTGTGATGTGGCGAAGAACGATGCTAACGCATTATTGCCAAAGACAGGGATGTTGTCTTTTTTTCTCGGAATCGATGAGCCAGCTTACAATATTGAACATCGAGTTATATGGTTTGATGAAACAGAGGTACTATCTGTTGTCCGTCGTGAACCGCCAAGTGAGACTAAGTTGGAAACTACTTATGTTGGCTATGAATTGAAAGCGCGTCTATCACTGGAGCCGCCAGGTTACGCCTACATTGATAATGAGCAGATAGAGAGTGATAAAGTTAGCTTAGATGATTATGATGATTTGCTTTATGAAATTCGAGACGAAGAAGATGACGATATTATTCAACTGTTTGGTTATCCGATAGGACAGCATGATGACTCGGAATACGAAGCAGCATTGATGTTGCTGACTCGTGAAGAATACGAGTATAATGCGGATAAAACATTGGAGAAGCTCGCGGCACATTTCGGTGGTGATGAGGAGAAGGCGAAGCAGGAAGTCGCGGATATGCAGATGTTGTTGGAGTTGGAAACTGATGATGACGTTGGCTTCTGCTGGTGGGACGCAGGGGTACTGCACTTCTTTATTCGTAAGGACGATTTGGTTGCTGGACGATTTGACCGTACCTATTGTTCTCTTTATTCCAGTTAAATCAAATAATAGGAATACCTATACTTGCCCATGGAAACTTCTAAATGGCTGGGCGTATCTAAGACGAGTTACTAGGGGACATTTTATAATTCTATAGGAATTGAGCCAATTTTGATTTTTGTGCAACCATGACGTAAAAAGAGCATCCTTAATATATAAGGACGCTCTTTCTTTTACTTAAGAACGGATGGCGAAGTCTTTTCTAACCATAAAATTCCATCATATTGTTCGTTAGGAATCATGATTTCTTCTCTCTCTTTGTCCCCCCAATAACTTGCTGCAGTTGGGGTAAACATCCATGACGTTTCTGGTCGGTTACTTTCTCCCTTTAAGTTTACAAAGACATTTGGACTTCCAACGGTGCTTATTATTTTTTCTACACTTTGTTCTTCATGTTCTGTATGTACAGGAACAATTTTGTCATGTTGATTGTTCCAACTGCTTCCACCAAACGCAAATACGCCAATCGTGTACATTTGGTTTTTAATGCGCTGCGGAAGATAATCCATCATATTGGGGCATACAAAATTGTATTTTTGATACCCTGTATAGTCTAATATCATTTTCGAATTTTGTTTCCGTATATGATAATTATGTCCCCATACAATGATTTTTTTGTTTTTATATTGCATCTCAGTGAGCCATGCTAAGTTTTGAGCCATTTTCTGATCTCGGATATAATCAGGGAATTCAGCAATGGTAGAAGGGATGATGCCACCTTTTAATTTCATAAAACTATCTAGGTGTGTTTTTATCGCATCGATACGTATATTGATTGATTTCTCAAGAAAATTCACGTCATACGTAGGACGTGGTGTAACTTGAGTCAATTCAGTTTTATGATTCTGTATAAAAGTTCTTACGTTTTCTAACTTGTTGATTACGGGCTGTATATCTATTTTATATTGATCATAGGGATATCCACCAACAAGTTTATAATAATACTTATCCAGTCTAATCAACTCTGTTACTGCTTCATCTAGTTCAGTTGCCACTTCAGGACTTAATTTTTGCAACCAGTCTTTCGCATACGAGTGGAATGAAGATCTATAAAACAAATTCATATCAAAACCAGCTAATGTGAGTGGCTTTCCTTTTGCTTTTTGTTCTTTCATATAGATAAACAATTGTTCAACTTCCTCTGTTTGCCATACACCCTCTAAAGATTGGTCCATGGCTTCCGTAGCGGTTAAGTAATCAAAATTTTGCTGAACAGCTGCTGCTTCCGCAAGCCCTGATTCAAATGCAATCACATCATATCCCATTTCCTCATGTAAGTACTTAATCATACGTATTTTGGATTGATTCATTTCCTTCGCACCATGCGTACTTTCGCCAAGTACAACAATACGCTTGTCCTGTACGGCCTCTTTTAGAAATGATAAATCTTCTGTTGTTTGGGAAGTTGGTTCATTTAATTTTTTTGCATGTCCGTTTAGCCATTCCTCCCATTTGGGTTGATCGACTGGTTTTTCTGCTGCAAATGCAACAGATGTAAAGGTTGTACAGGCAAGAAGAGTACTCATTAGCCCGATTTTCCATTTTTTACGCATTACTACGCCTCCAAGCATCATATTTTACAAATTGAAAAGAAACGGTATCAAAAATTTACTAATCTACCATTATTTATAATAATACATATTTAGATTCTAAACAATATTAATATTCAGAAAAATAAAAGGCTCCTTCAACGTAGTGAAGAAACCATTTTCTCTTAGCATCGTTTTACTTTCTTCAATCATACCCATCACTTCAGGATCATTTATGGAATATGGAATGATAAAACTTCTTCTGCAATTATATAGTCAAATATAGGAACTTCATATCCTAGTACTCTATGTGTCACATCGTGAAGGACGTTTTTTATTTCATGTCTTATGATTTTGTCAATACGTCCAGAAGTAAATAATTTATAGTCACCGTATATTAAATTTAATAACAAATTTATTGCTGTTCTAAATTTGTTATATAAGATTTTACAGCTTGCAATAAGAATTCTTCCTGTCTCATACCAGCATCCGCGGCCATTTGAATTACTTTTTGTTTAAATTCATGATCTGCGTGAAAAGTTAATGGCTCTACATTACTTTTAAAATAAATTCCTTCTAGATGTGGAAGTATTGAACCGGATTTCATATGAGAATGTAAATATTTAATCTCCTCTTGAAATTGCAATGGATCTACTTGTAAAACGAAAGGTTTAATTTCTAAATTGATAGTATCTGGTGTAATAGTCAATCGCATATTTGTGACACCGAGCTCTTTATAAAATAAGTTTATTAGATTGTAAGTGATGGAATTAAATAGTTGAGGTTTTTTAAATGAAAATGATAAATACCCTCGTTTTGTAATTACAGCTTGTTTTTGGAAAGGTTCAAAGGAATAATCATGCTCCTTATAAGTGGATATTGGGAAAATTTCTTCATCCTCTGTAAGAATCTTTCCATCTGCTCCATTGATCTCTATTACCCTAGCTGTTTTTCCGGTATGTTGATGTGTTAATAATTGATATAAATATATATCTTCATCTTGAATCTTAGTAATAAATGTTTTTCGTTCTTTTGTTGTAGTTTTTTCATAATCAAGCTGGAAAGTATCTAGGTCTTCTTTACTAATGACATATACTTGTTTTCCTCGTTTTTCTATCCTTGAAGCAGGTAATTTTCCAGATTTGATATATGTAAAAATAGTAGATGGTGCTACATTGAGAATTTCAGCTGCTTCTTTTGTACTAAGGCCTTTAACCTCTTCATTATTTTTTAAGCGTTCAATATCCTCCAAATAGAAAATTTTACTACCGAATTGTTTCCAATTATTTTTATATACACATTCTATTAATCCATCTTTTTCTTTCTTTAATATTGTCTGTACGGTTACTCCCAATAAGTCGGCTGCCTCTTTTGTCGTTACAGTAGGTTTCGTAATAAACAATAAATCTTGTGTCATGAAAGGATACCTCCTTAATTATTGTTTGCTAATATTTTAGATATGTATATATCATATCAGAATCTGATTTATATTTAAAATAAGAAATAGATTTTATTAAACATCATATGTATTTTTATATTTTATGAATATTTATAAATTATTTTATATTTTAATCAATCATTATCGCGAACTTTATTATATATGCGATATAAAAGTTATTTCATTTGCTATTAAATAATATCTATTTACTAATAAATTATAAAAAAATATAGGTATAGGTAAATAGAGAAGAATGTAGCATTCTTCTAGAAAGAATATGAGTTATCATTTGTATAATTGATAGAAGTGAAATAAAATGATAAGTATAGTTAATAAAGAGAATTGTATTCATAATCTTCAATAGGAGAGGTGAATTTGAAATATGGATAATAAAAGTGGAAGTGAAAACTTACCTATTATAAATAATCAAAGTGAATATATAGATACATATTTAGAGAATATAAGTGATATCGTTCCTTTCCTGCATAACAATAATTATGTAGATAAGGTAGAAGAGAAGATGGAGGTTGCAGAAAAAGAGGGAAAGAGTAAATATACGTATTTAAGTGATCTGGAAGTCATTTATCATTTCGTACATTTACAAAAAAATATGGATGAGAAGAAGAATAGAAAAGAGGATACGAAAAAGAGTTATGTATCTGAAATCTTATCATTTTGTCAGTGCATGGTGCAGCATGCAGAAGAGTTCGAATTAAATGGGGAAGAGGTACAGCAAAATGCCTCTTTACTGAAAACATTACAACCATGGCATATTCGTAAATATAATTCTTGGTTGAAGCAAGTAGAGAACGGTAGGAATAGTGACACGTATGCAGTCGCAACACTTGCAAAGAAAACAGTACTTATTCGTTCTTTTTTAAAACACCTTCATGTATTTGCTTATATTGAAAAACCTCTTCATGAAGAACTGCAGCGTGCAAATGTAAATGAACAGGATCGACCAAATCGGGACCTATCGTATGATGAAGTTATGAAAATCTTAGGGTTTTATAAAGAAAGAGGGCATTTAGTAAACTATACAATTTTATTAGCCCTGGCAAGTACCGGTGCAAGAATTCAAGAATTGTGTACAACAAGAGTCAAAGATTTACACTATGACGGAAAGCACTGGTTAAAAGTAACGGGCAAAGGGGATAAAGTACGTGAACTTTTCATTTCGGAACATTTGTATCAGTGCATTTGTGAAATGAGACGAAGAAGAGGGTTCCAAACTGTATTGGATCAAGGAGATGAAAGTCCTTTATTTGTAAATCAAAGGGGGAACTTTTATAATTCAAAAACGTTATCGAGTCAGGTAACAGATATGATAAAAAAGACAAATTTAGAGTTTCTACAGTATCGTGAGAATCCAGTAACGGCGCATACATTCCGTCATGCTTTTGCAATCATGGCCGTTGAACAAGGAAATGCGGATCTATATCATTTAATGCAAACGCTGGGGCATGAAAATATCCAAACAACAAAAATCTATTTAGAGAAGCATATGAAACGGAAGAATAATGTGGGTACTTCCTTTGCGGATATGTTGCAATGATTGAACTACCCCCACTTTCACTTCGTTTAGAAGAGGGGGATTCCTAAGTAAAGAGTTCTATCGAACTCTAATTTATTAGGCTATCTCCACAGTCCTTGCGGTTAGAAGCCTTATCGCTTCATTCTTTAGATTGATACTTGCGTTAATATCCCTATCATGGTGTGTAAGGCAAGAAGGGCAGTCCCATTTACGTAGGTTTAGATTTTTAACGTCTTTGTTTTGATATCCACAACAAGAACATAATTGGCTTGAAGCAAATGTTTTCGATACAACAATGACTTGTTTGCCGTACCATTTTGCTTTGTATTCCAACATAGTTCGAAACTGAGACCATGATACCTCACTAATTGCTTTTGCTAACTTATGATTCTTTAACATATTTGATACTTGCAAATCCTCTATACCGATAACATCGTGGTTTTTGATGATTTCAGTCGAGATTTTGTCCAAGTAATCTTTTCTAGCATTCGTCATGTATTCATGAATTCTAGCTACTTTTACTCGTTGTTTATTCCAGCGAGAAGATCCTTTCATTCTTCTAGAAAGAACACGTTGTGCTTTTGCCAACTTCTCTTCTAATGATCGAAAAAACTTCGGATTTTTATAGGTTGTTCCATCTGACAAAATGGCGAAATCTTTTAGTCCCACATCCATTCCAATGTAAGAGTTTGTTTTCGGAAGTTCTTGCACTTCTGTTTCAACTAACAATGACACAAAGTATCTGCCAGAAGGGTTCCGTCTAACTGTAACATTTAAAATACGTCCTCTTACTTCACGACTTTTGGCAAATCGAACAAGACCTAGTTTTGGCAATTTTATTTTGTTTCCTACAACGGCAATGTTTTCATTTGTTTGTTTTGTGGTATAAGATTGTACGTTGTTCTTCTTAGATTTGAAACGCGGGGCATTGTTTTGTTTTTTGAAAAGGCGTGTATAAGCATCCGCAAGGTTGCGAACAGACGACTGAATCGCGATACTATCCACTTCTTTTAGCCAAACAAACTCTTTCTTCATGGCAGGGAGTTTGGCAGAGCATGTACCATATGTCAAACCTTTCCCTGTTTCTTTGTATGCATTATCCCATAGAGATAGGAAATGATTGAATACAAAACGAGAACAGCCAATCGTTTTATTGATTAGGGTTGCTTGTGCTTTATTTGGATAGATACGAAATTTATATGCTTTATTAATCATCATTCATTTCACCTCTATTTCGGTATGTTTCTATTATACAACAAACGTACATTCGATAGGTAGTGAAGTAACAGTTTATGTATGTCGAACAATTAAGATGGCTTCCTGCCATCCCTTGTCCGAAGCCAATTCATCTCCCACCTACTCACTTCGCGTTCCTTGAGGAAGGAGTCTTCTTGGCTAAAATGATAAAATAGAAGAAAATAGTTAACTCATGTATAAATATCATAATTAAGCACATGTTATATACAAATATAATGGAGGTGCAACGATGAATATTCAAAGACACGAAAATAATGCAAATGAAGTTCATATTTCAGTTGCTGCAAGTGCTATTGAGCAAATGAAGTATGAAATTGCTCGCGAATTAGGAGTCACACTTGGACCTGATACATCATCGCGTGCAAATGGTTCTGTCGGTGGAGAAATTACAAAACGCTTAGTTCGAATGGCCAAGGAACAATTAACAGGAGAATATAGATTACACTAAGTTAAAGAATCCATTTTTTAAAAATGGATTCTTTTTCTTTTCTTTACATAAACTTCAAAATAATGATTGTGAATCTAAAAAAATGACCTCTTAGATTTCTTTGTAAGCACTTTGAAAATTCGCATCAATGACATAGGTATCGATGCGAATTAAATATTATATGGGTGGTTACAGGGTGGTTAAACGGTGTTTTGTTTTTTTGTAATTTTAATTCCATAATACTTAAGCCAATATAATACAAATTCATTTATAAGTAATTTTTTGTTAAATAGTTAACCGTTTATAATTTCCCCACCATTCACGTGCAGAATTTGTCCTGATATGTAAGATGCATCTTCGGATGCCAAGAATACATAAGCAGGTGCCACTTCAAACGGTTGACCGGCTCGCTTCATAGGAACATGGTCTCCAAATGTGGAAAGCCATTCTGGAGGCAAGGAAGATGGAATTAATGGAGTCCAAATTGGTCCTGGGGCCACACCATTAACTCGGATTCCTTGCGGTGCCAGTGACGATGACAGCGAACGTGTAAAGGAAACAATGGCTCCTTTAGATGCCGCGTAGTCAATTGCATCTTGATCTCCATGATAGGCACTAAGGGATGTTGTATTTATTATGGAGCTCCCTGAATTCATATATGGCAAAGCAGCTTTCGTCAAAATAAACTGAGAAAAAACATTTGTGTGAAAGGTACTTGTTCGTTGGTTAGAATCTACATCAAGTAGACTGTTCCTTATGTATAGTACACCGGCATTATTCACCAAAATGTCAATACGACCAAATTGGTGAATTGTCTGCATTACTGCTTGTTGGCAATGCTGCTCATACCCAATATCACCTGGAATGGTAATGCAACTACGGCCATACTTTTTAACATAGAACTCCGTTTCTTTTGCATCACTATGCTCATTTAGGTATGAGATTGCTATGTCTGCACCCTCTTTCGCGAAGGCTACAGCGACAGCCCTCCCAATTCCACTATCCCCACCAGTTATAAGCGCTACCTTATTTATAAGTTTACCGGCTGGTTTGTAATTGGGGTTATCAAATATAGGTCTAGGTATCATTAATGATTCAATGCCAGGTTTACTTTGTTGTTGAGGCGGGAAACCCATCACATTCACCCCTTTTGGAATTTTCCTATAATAAATGAAATTCTGATATAGGTTATGATTATCATCAGGAAAATATATCCTTACCAAAGAATTAAATAGAGGAAGTGAAGGGGGATTTACTCCAACAAGGTGTAATATCATTTCCTGTTATTTGTAAAAAGGTATTAATTTTTCCCTTTAGGGGTAGCACCACATCGCTATCAAGCTAAGCCCGTGTAACGTCAATGATAAGCAAGATTGTTTCTTTTTTTCGAAAGTCTATACGTAGATGCTTTAAAGATTTGCATACGAAATAAACCCTAACGGGTTTCCTTTTTTGAATTAAGCTGCTTGGTTATCAGACATGGTACAATTATAAACGACACCTAAGATATCAAAGACTGTTTTCTTCTCATACCTATGGGATTTTCGCCCGTTTTGCTGTAGGAGATTGAACAGGCGAAGTAACACCTTTGATAGCTCTTGGGTGTTTTTTTGAATAGTTTGGAATAGAAGAAGAAAATAGTCTTTAATCATATATATGGCTTTATACTCACTAAGCTCTCGTTTTTTCTTCATGAGGAGCAATTGGCGCATTTGAAACATGATAGAAGAACAGAGTAGAATGGCAATCAATTGACCATATAAATGGCACTCCAATCGTTCTGGTTTTATCTTTTTACAATGATGGATTTGAAAGAATGACTTCCACGTTTTAAATAAAATTTCGATTTGCCAACGCAAAGAATACCAGTCATGTACCTGTCCCATCGGGACAATATCTGTAGGGGTGTTTGTCATATATACATTGATACCACTGAGTCGTTTACTACGAGGAGAATACTTCATTCCTTTCTTTTTTTCTCTTACAGCTTGATCTTGTAATCGTTTTTGTTGCTGTTGTTTTGTTAATCGATGAACAATTACACGAGCTGGCACTTTATCATTCATTCCTACATAAGCATCAGCTATTTCACATGTTTGTCCTGGTTGAAGGGAGTTCATTAACGTCTCCATATCTATCTGTATATACTCTGTGCCTTTCTTAATTCTTCCATCTTGAAAATAATCAGGGTTAGGATTTTTTTGATACATACGTGTGTTCGACTTGATACGAGAGATATAGTAGGCCTCTTTATCTTGTATATATTGAAGGTCTTTTAAATGAAAATAACCTAAATCTCGGATACATAAATCATTCGCTGTCACAGTTGGGGCACACAGAGAGCCGTAAGTGCGATCATGTTGTTTACCTGGACCTGTATGAATATGTAGGAACTGTCCACTTAACAAATCATACTCAAGTTGAATTTTTATCCCAGCCGTATGGCTGCATCCTCCTGCACCTGGATAAACCGATGAAAATACATCCGGGAGTTGAAATGCAGTTGAATCTAAAATACGAATACGCTTGAAAACAGAAGTGTATGGAGAAGAAATCGGCATAGATGCGGCCAATTTTTTGCTTAGTAGTTCGGCTAGTAGGTGTTGTAAAAGTTGGACGGCCGCCTTATTAAACCGCTGATTCAGTCCCTCAGGACTGATGAGTACTTCTGTTGATGCTTCTAAACAGCTAGATAACTGAGTTAAAGAAGTCGTAGCTACATTTTGGCTCACCCATACACATAGAGCTACTAAATCTTTTGCTTGGTACTTACTGGTTCGTTGTACAAAGCCAACATCTCTAGCAAGATCCCGTAAGGTATTTGGAGATAAAAAACTTTGAATCTCTTGAGCAAATAGTTGTAATTCGTCAGACACAGAAACAGACATAAAAAACACCATCCTTTCCTATGATTCTACAGAAAGAATAGCGTATTTTTTCATTTTAGGGGATATTTTGTTTTGTTAGCTCAATGACGATGCGGTCGAACCCTTATTTTAAATACCAGTCAAAGGCGTTTTTATAAAGAATTTTTTTATGGCTTCTTCTTCAAATTCGTTTTTAATTAACTCTATATCTGAATATCGGAATGGTATCTTTGCCCTTGTTGAAGGCAGATCAGTTCCAAACATTAACGCATCAGGGTTAATCGAATAAATTGCTTTCATTGCTTCAGCAGCATCAAAGTCAATTCTTCCAAATCCAGTAGCTTTTATTCGAACTCCTTTTTCGACTAAAGCTAATAAATTAGGGAGACCTTCTTTTGATAAACCTAAATGATCAATTGATACTTTTGGCAGTTTTTCTAATATATTAGTTATCTCTGGTAAGGCATTTGAATTAATATAAAGCTCCGTATGCCAATTTACTAATTCATATACTCTTCTAGCAAAATTGTCTAAACGTGATATATCCTCTGAACCACCTCGATTTACGTTAAAACGAAGTGCCTTAATACCTTTCGCATTCAATTTAATAATTTCATCATCTGATGTATCATAGGGTAACTGCGTGACACCAACAAAGTTCTTCCCTAATGTTTGTAATGCATTTACTAAGTAAGTTTGATCAAACTTTTGAAAGGAACCAGAGACAATTGCACCACCAATTACATTTAAATTGCTGACAGTGCGTAAATAATCTTCAGACGTAAATGGCTCTGGCATATACCCTTGATTTTCGTACAATGGAAATTCTGGATCGATAATATGTAAATGTGTGTCAAATACTTTCATAGGTTCACTCCATTCAAACGAATTTATAAATAAAGCATAGACTTCTTTTTGCTATAAATAAATTAGTTATTAATTATCAAAATTTATAAGTATATCTAATCGAATAACAATAATACAAAAGATGTGGAATGAAATTCCATTACATAATCAATATTTTTGAACAACTTTATTATTCACGAACAATGTATACACAAAAAAACTAGTAAAATATTAACTTTTTTGTACTTCTCATAAGAATGATTATGATAATTAATCAGGTCGCTTATTTAACAACAGCGATTCTTTTTACGTATATAAACTTTGGTTTGTTAGTTTATTGTAGAAAAGTAAATATTTCGTTTAGGGGATACTTCAAGACCTTAGCTTGATGGGCATGGGGTAGCACCACATCACTATCAAGCTAAGCTTATGCAAAGTCAATTCTAGGCGAGATTATTTCTTTTTTCTAAAGGCTACATGTAGGGAGTTTAAAGATTTGCATACGAAATCAACCCTAACAAGTTTCATTTTTTTGATTTAAGCTGCTTGATTTTCAGACATGGTACAATTGTAAACGACACCTAATATATCAAAGACTGTTTTCTTCTCATACCTATGAGATTTTCGCCCGTTTTGTTGTAAGAGGTTGAACAGGCGAATTAGAATCTTTGATAATTCCTGGGTGTCTTTCTGTATAGCTTGGAAAAGAAGAAGAAAGTAATCTTTTATCATTTATATGGCCTTATATTCACTCAGTTCTCGTTTCTTTTTCATAAGAAGTAATTGCCGCATTTGAAACATGGTAGAAGAACAGAGTAGAATGGCAATCAGTTGCCCATACAAATGGCATTCCAATCGTTCTCTTTTTATCTTTTTACAATGATGAATATGAAAGAATGATTTCCACGTTTTAAATAAAATCTCGATTTGCCAACGTAAAGAATACCAATCATGTACTTGTCCCATCGGGACAATATCTGTAGGAGTATTTGTCATATATACATTGATACCGCTAAGTCGTTTACTACGAGCAGAATACTTCATTCCTTTCTTTTTTTCTCTTACAGTTTGATTTTGTAATCGTTTTTGTTGCTGTTCTTTTGATAGTCGATGAACACTCACACGAGTTGGGACTTTATTAGTCATTCCTACATAAGCGTTGGATATTTCACCTGTTTGTCCTGGTTGAAGAGAGTTCATTAAAACCTCCATATCTATCTGGATATACTCTGTACCTTTCTTGATTCTGCCATCTTGAAAATAATCAGGGTTAGGATTTTTTTGATAAATACGTGTATTCGATTTGATACGTGAGATATAATAAGCCTTTTTATCTTGTATATGTTGAAGATCTTTCAAATGAAAATAACCTAAATCTCGGATACATAAATCATTCTCTGTTACGGTTGGGGCACACAGGGAACCGTAGGTTCGATCATGTTGTTTACCTGGACCTGTATGAATATGAAGGAACTGTCCACTTAATAAATCATACTCAAGCTGAATCTTTACTCCCGCTGTATGGCTGCATCCTCCTGCACCTGGATAAACGAATGAAAAGGGATCTGGAAGTTGAAATGCAGTTGAATCTAAAATACGAATACGCTTGAAAATAGAAGTGTACGGAGAAGAGAGCAGCTTAGCTGAAGATAACTTTTGGTTGAGAAGTTTGGCTAATACTTGTTGTAGAAACTGCACGGCTGCAGCGTTAAATCGTTGATTTAGTCCTTCGGGACTGATGAGCACTTCTGTTGATGCTTCTAAACAACTACATAATTGGGTTAAGGACGTTTTTGCTTCACTTTGGCTTATCCATACACATAAAGCTATTAAATCTTGTGCTCGATACTTACTTGCTCGCTGTACAAACCCAACATCTCTAGCTAGATTCTGTAAGGTATTTGGGGATAAAAGACTCTGAATCTCCTATGCGAATAGTTGTAGTTCGTCAGATACAGAAATAGACATACAAAAACGCCATCCTTTCCTATGATTCTACAGAAAGAATAACGTATTTTTTCATTTTAGGGGGGATTTTGTTTTATTAGGTTGATAGCGATGTGGTGCTACCCCAGATAGCTCAATAAGAAATAGACTATTGGTTAATTGTGGTATATAATTTTATTTAAAGGAACGTATGTTCTTTATTTTAATGTGGTAGCTTTTGATACGAAAAAGAATAAACTATGAAAATTGTGATTGGAGTGTTAGTGGATGAAAATAAAAAGAGTTTATCTTTATGTATTTAATACAATGTCAGACTGGGAATATGGATATTTAATTGCAGAACTAAACTCAGGAAGATATTTCAAAAAGGATTTAGCACCTTTAAAAGTGATTACAGTAGGAGCGAATAAAGAAATTATTACTACGATGGGTGGACTGAGTATAAAACCAGATATTTCTCTTGATGAATGTACCTTTGAGAGTAAAGATCTTGTAGTGTTACCTGGAGGGAATACTTGGGGAGAAGATATTCATCAACCTATCTTTAAAAAAATTGATGAAGCTTTAAATCTTGGTACTATAGTTGCTGCAATTTGTGGTGCAACTGTGGGGCTAGCGAATAATGGATACTTAGATTCTAGAAAGCATACAAGCAATAACTTAGAGTATATTAAAATGGTCTGTCCTAATTATAAAGGAGAAAAATTTTATGAGATGGGACCTGTGGTAGCTAGTGAGAATTTGGTTACTGCATCAGGAGTAGCTCCTCTAGAATTTGCGATGGAAGTATTGAAAAAAATAGATGTATTTTTACCAGATACATTACATTCGTGGTATAACCTAAATAAGACTTACAAACCTGAATACTTCTTCCAGTTAATGAATTCAATAAATAAATGAGCTAAAAAAACAACTTTGCAGTTAGTTTAACAAGAATTAAACAATTTTATTATTAAATTTTGAGTGCAAACATATTTAAATGGATAAAAATTAAACAACTTTAAAGAGCATTACTACAATAAAATGTAGTAATGCTCTTATTTTTTAGAACAAAATTAAACAATTTTATTATTCATTCACATTACTTGTTTTTATTTACATGTAGTTTAACCATTTGAAAGTAATAAAGTGGTAGATGGATTTATTCATGTTGAACATATAATCATTGTCAATATTGATACACAAAAAGCAACCGTTTATTATACGGATGCTTTTTGATTGCAAATATTATTAAAATTAAATGAATTTCTTAATTTATATCCTTTTCAGATTCAGCCCAGCTATACACTATTTTATCGAAAGTAAACTTTTACCCAGTAGTTTACTTTCATAATATTGATTTTTATGCGTGTTTGGTGAAGAAGACACAATGAATTGCAAAAAAAACTATACCGAAATCTAGTTCAGTATAGTAAAGTGCATATAAAAAAGCCCTCTTTGCTATCTCCCAAAAAAAGAATCATTGCTGCGGACCTTATAAACTGTATTTTCAGAAACATGACAAGCATGTAAGTAAAATGTAAGGCAATTCAATATGAGAAAAACAATCTTACTACTACAATGAATAACAGAAACATTCATGAAATACCTGTGATGCGATATCAAGTTATTTTAGTGCTTAAAACATTCGACCAAGTATTACAGTTTAAATAAGGAAATACGAAACTAGACCACCAATTAATGGTAAATTACTCGTATTTTTAAAAAAGTAAAAATATTGGCAGGCTTCATCTATCAACGCTCATTCTTAGTGTGTAAATTTGGAGGGAATTTCTCATATGAAAATAGTAAAAGTAAAAGATCTTAGTAAAGAATACACAGGAAAGGTTTCACATACAGCACTTTCAAATATTAATTTAACAATTACAGAAGGAGAATTTGTTGGGATTATGGGTCCATCTGGTAGTGGGAAAACAACGTTATTGAATATGATTTCTACTATTGACTCGCCAACATCAGGCAGTGTATTCATTAATAGTAAAAATCCTTATCAACTATCAACCAATGATTTGGCCGTATTTCGCAGACAGGAATTAGGATTCGTCTTTCAATCCTTTAACCTGTTGCATACGTTAACAGTAAAAGAGAATATGGTTCTTCCGCTCGTATTAGATGGCATGAATGTGAAAAGAATAAATAAACGTGTAGAATCTATTTCAAAAAAATTAGGAATCAGTGAAATTTTAAATAAACGAACATATGAAATATCAGGAGGACAAGCACAGCGAACAGCGATTGCCCGTGCACTCATTCATTATCCTAAATTGGTTCTTGCCGATGAGCCAACAGGAAACTTAGATTCTAAAGCTTCCCAAGATGTAATGGAGATATTAACACAATTAAATAAAGAGGAAAAGGCAACAATGATGTTAGTAACGCACGATCCAATTGCTGCAAGTTACTGTGACCGCGTTATTTTTATTAAAGATGGACAGTTATATAATGAAATTTTCTACAATGACAATCGTTCGTTATTTTATCAAAATATTATGGACAGTCTTTCTCTGTTAGGAGGGAACAAAAATGATTTTTCGGCAGCTCGCATTTAATAATGTTATACGGAATAAACGAATATATCTCGGCCATTTTTTTAGTAGCACATTTGCGGTAATGATTTTTTTTACTTATGGGCTACTTGTCTTTCATCCGAACCTACAAGGCGAACTGACTAACGCAAGCACCATAATGAGTACATTTGGGAAAATAGGATTTCTACTATCGTATTACTTAATCTTTTTTTTCTCTTTCTTTCTGATTTTCTATTCTGTTAGTGCATTTTTAAAAAATAGAAAAAAAGAGTTTGGATTATTAATGTTACATGGAATGTCTAATCAACAGCTTCATCGATTAATTTTTCTCGAAAACATGTTGATTGGAATCCCTTCTATACTAGCAGGCATTGGGATTGGGATGATTTTTTCTAAATTAGTTTTACTAATTAGTGGGTCTTTATTGGCAATAGAGCATACGTTAGCATTTTACTTTCCATTAAAGTCTATGGGAGTAACAGCTATTTCCTTTTTTGTTTTATTTCTACTCATTTCATTGTTTACATCAAAAATGGTGAAAATGAATGAGCTTGTAGAACTCATAAAATCAGAGGAAAAACCAAAACCTGAGCCGAAAGCGTCCGTTTGGATATCCTTGTTGGCAATTATTTTAATTGGAGCAGGTTACTCCTCCGTCCACCACAGTATCGTCGCGATGTATTACATGAGTTTGAATCAATTATTACTACTCGTAGGAGTAGGTGTCATATTTATCGTATTTGGAACCTATTTTTTCTTCACTCAATTGTGTGTATATGTGATATACACTTTAAAAAATAAAGAAACTACATTCTTTAAAAGAACCAATCTTCTTGTTATCTCAGATTTAATGTATCGAATGAAAGATAATGCGAGAACGTTCTTTTTAGTTACAATTATATCAGCTGTATCTTTTACAGCAATTGGAGTTTGTACGGCTATTGCAAATCCTGAATTGGCAAAACATGAGACCCCATATGCATTTACCTATCGATCGGATAAGGGGAATACACAAGAAAAATCCCATATTGAAGAGATAAAAAAACAATTAAAAGAATCTGGATTTTCTTATAAACTTGTAGCAACAAAATTTAAAATGGCACAAAACGGATTGGTGTTAATTAATCTTTCTACGTATAATGAATATGCTAAAAAATTAGGGTATGAAATAGAGAAATTAACAAATGAAAATGAAAGTATCGCTATACGACTAAAGAAGAACGGCAATAGTGCAGAGGATCGAAAAACATTTGAATTAATGCATGGTGAACTAGAAGTACCACTTTCTGTTCAAAAAACAATTTATATCCCAGAATTCGCCGCAATTGAAACACCTGTTATTGTCTCTGATGCTGTTTACAGTAAGGTGCTAAATGTTCAACAAGAAAGCGTACTCCGAGATTACACCATATACGGTTTTATCATAAAAAATTGGCCTGAAACAACTGCAGTTTCTACAAAACTTATGAAGTTCATTGGTACGAGTCAAGATGATTATTATATCTTTTCATCTTTGAATTTAAGATGGCTTGAACTGAAACAACAAAACGGATTACTTTCTATTACAAGTGTATTGGTGGGAATTTTATTTTTCGTATTTACGCTAAGCTTTTTATATTTCCGTCTATTTACTGATTTAGAACGTGATCAAGAGCAATATCAGATGATTTCAAAATTAGGCTTAAGCCAAATAGAGTTAAAGCAAATTGTGACAAGACAAATGATGATCCTATTTTTCTTACCGATTGTAGTGGCTATGGTTCACAGCAGTTTTGCATTTCTTACTCTGCATCAATTAGGACAAACAGCAAGTAGGGAAATGTCCGTTATTCAAAGCTCAATTGTTGTATTAGTAAGCTTTATTTGTATGCAAATTATTTACTTCCTTATTATTAGAAATCACTATATAAAACGCATATGTACAAAAGAATATTCATAAAAAAGATAAACAAAAAATTGAAGGTGCATACTCAATCACTAAATATGGTAAAATGGTATTTGGATGGAAGTCCAAATGTATATTATAAAAATTAGAGTGGTTTAAGTCGGAGAGAGGCACCTTAGGGTGTCTTTTTTTATGTGAAAAATACCCATATTAGATGAGTGGCTGCTTAGGATATTGCTTTTCAGACGATAAAATTAAGCAACTATATTATCAGTACATCAAAAAATGTTTTTAAAAATGAAAGTAAACTTTTAGCTGAAAGTTTACTTTCATCCCCCGTTAACCATTGACTTTTATCTGTTTTTATTGATATTATAAAAAAAGATAAAAAAGTTTACATTCAAAACGTTGAAAACAAAAGGATTGAAAAACGAGTGGAGAAAAAGAAACATTTAATTGATGTACAACCAATTCGGAGCAAAGAACAGCTCGAAGATATGAAATGGTCTCTTAAACGTCATTGTTCAGATCGTGATTATATTTTATTCCTACTTGGGATTAATACTGGATTACGTGTAAGTGACTTACTTAAAATGGAAACGCATGAGATTTTAAAAATAAAGAGAAAAAAGCGGAAAGAATTTAAAGTTAAAGAAGGAAAAACAAAAAAGGAACGTATCATAAATATTACCTCTATTTTTGAGGAAGTATTTCCATACGCTGAAAATCTAAAAAGTACCTGGTTATTTCCTTCTCGAAAAGGTGATAAACCCATTAGTAAAGTTCAAGCCTATCGACAGTTACAAAAAGCCGGAGATTTTGCCGGAGTAGAATCATTAGGTACTCATACTATGCGTAAAACATTTGGATATTGGTTTTACAAGCAAACAAAAGATATTGCTATGTTACAAGAAATACTGAATCATAGTACGCCACAAATCACATTAAGATACATCGGGATTAATAAGGAAGAAAAAGATAATATCCTTGATACATTTTGCATCTAATTTATTTTAGGTGCTTTTTGGTTTGTCGAAAATATAATGATTGATTTTGTTGATTTGAAATAAAGTCGTACCGTTCATAAAAAAGATGTACCATTTATAAATTATCAAGACCTAAATCGTAAAAAGTCATAAAAAATAAGGGATAATACATGACTAATTCATGGCAAACATCAAATTCATCCGCAAGCTGTTCTTTATCAAGCGCAGCATGATGGCCACCATCAACACCATGGTCAAAAGCATCCAATATGGTATGGAAGTGTTGGAAGTACTACGAGAACAGTTGGGCATTATTAATAAGAGCCAAATAAAAACTTCTCTTGGATGCAAGAGGATTTTTTTATTGGGAATAGTAAGGGTGAGGGGAGGTGCATTACATATGGGAAAAGGTAGAAGTAATAATGCTGGTAAAAAGCAACCGAATTTCGATGATTCATCTAATTTCGCTAAACAAAGCCAACCGACAGAAAAGAAGAAGAAATAAGAAAAGGAGCTCTCTTGATAAAGAGAGCTCCTTTTTAAGATATATTGACGTTTCAGCACAACATATCGATCGCTCAACCAAATAGTCATAAGTGCAAGGCTTAAATTCCTGCGAATGGCAGCCAATTTAAATTATTGTCCTGCTTTTTCTAATGCTTCTTGACGTTGACCTCATTTAAAATGCCAATACAAAAAAAGACGTGTTTCCTAAATAAACGCGCTCTTAATGGAGTATTATCTTTATTTTAAGCATTTAATAAAATTCTTCATGTTGTCCAGTTCTTGTTTTAATAACCATGATAAAAATAATAGTTGTGGGAATGGCTCTAAAACCAAATCTTTATTAAAATTCTCTTTGATTTTAGCTAATCCATTTTGTTTTATAAATTCATTTAACGTTATTTGTCTACTACAAATCAACTCAACATCTTTTGGTGATACTAATAAGAGACCTTTTGACTCAGAAGAAGGTTTAGGTTCGTTATCAGTGAAAGCTATGTACATTACTGTAAATGATTCTTTTTTATTACCTTTAATAAGAATTGGATTTACTTCCTCATTCATTTGTATCTTATTTGCTTTTCCATTCCAACCATCTAAGTGAATAGAAGAAACTCATCCCAAATGGAAGAGTGGCGAAATAACAGCTGTTATGTTTATGAAAATGTTAGAGCTAAAGAAAAACACGTTTTATAAAATAATGAAGGAATATGAAGAAGCAAAGTAGCATCTTGCCTATTGGAAATGCTACTTTGCCCCCAGTTGTAGGAACGCTGGTACTACCTCTAAATGTGAAAAAAGTTGTTTTTTTAATGTTAATAATAGCTAACAAAAAGAAATTGGAGTTCGCTTACTGTTATATAAAATACGAAAAATTTGTTATTTCTTGATTTATTACCTGAAGAAAAAGGATGACATTGTATCATCTCTTTTCAGTTAACCTAAAAAGTATAAATACTTTCTAGATATATAAATCCAACCATGATGCTGCTTATGCCAAAAGTCTAGTAATCACCGCATTTTATTGATTATACTGGGGTTCTTCTTGCTGAACCTCCTGAATGCGTGGGTCTAAAGAATCAATAATTGTCTGTGTTTGCTGGGCTGCATTTTGATACAGTTGTTTTGCTTGCTGATTGTCAGTATCAAGAACAAATCCTTCTAAACTTGCTTGCGCACTTTTCAAACCAGAAATAGTTTGTTTGAGTTTAGTGATTACTGTCATAAATTGGTTCCTCCTTGAAAATATAACTTCAAAATTTAGGATATCTATCTTTGTATCAAAGTATACAGTCCAATTGTAGAGGTTTTGAATAATTTGTATAAAATGATCATAAAAATACTTTTTCTGTTTATCAAAATATTTAAATGTTAATATTGAAAGTGTATCATTTACTAATTTGTTTATAGTAGGGTATGGTTAGTGATTCAGTAGCTGTGGTTACTATAATCGTTAGTTGCACAAAACAAGCTATGTTATTTGGTTGTGGACAATAAGATATCGGTTTATAAGTATAATAAATGAAAGAACAAAATGATTTGCTACGACTATAGAGTAACAAGGATAATAAAAAAGTTCGTCACTAGGAGACGAACTTTTTTATTATAGGTGACAATTATTGGTTTTGATTACTTTGTTTCTTTTGATTAATAGGAACTATTTCTCTGGAAAATTCCATGTTTGTCAGGTTTACTTTGGATGGAATAAATGTTCTTGTTGTATTTTGAACACCTTGGAACAAACGTTGGATAGGTCGCATCATATTTGAATTACGCGTTGCTACTACACTAACAACCGTTCCTAATCCTAGTAAAGAAACCCAAATCCACCCTCTATTATTATTCCGTCTATTTCTAAACAATTTAAACATTTTTTGAATTCTTCTTCCAGAATTGAATAATGACATAAAGAAGTTAAGAGTGTTCATTTTTTGCCCCCTGTAAAAAAGTTAGGAAAAAGAAGTACTAAGTTCAATTTCACATGCTTTATATTGCATTGTTTTATAGAAATTTATGATGCCAACTTATGCTAATACCTCTTCATTTTTCTTTCCTAAAAAGCCTAAGATTTCCTAAGTATTTTTCATTGAAAATATGCAAAATAATAGTAACAGAAATTCAAAAGGAAAAATGAAAACAAATTTAAATCCATTTTGAATTTGTTTCTATTTCTAATCTTTTTACAAATGGTTGAAATGTTTAGCATTTATACCAATATATTTATTATCTAATAATAATTCAATTTTTTATTACACATCATTTTTGAAAGTTGCTTTTTTTCTTTAGAGAAGAGTTAGGAATGATGTCATAGTATTGAGGTGATTAAATACATGCCAATGTTGAATGTGGACGGTAGTAGTCTGTATTATACCGTTAAGGGAAAAGGAATTCCTATTGTTTTTATTCATCCGCCTGTACTCACTTGTGTAAATTTTGAGTACCAAATAGAGGAATTATCCAAAGAATTTAAAGTGATTGCTTTTGATATTAGGGGACACGGAAGGAGTCAGGATTCAAGACAACCGATAACCTATCCACTGATTGTTGAAGATACTAGACGTTTATTGGATCATTTGGAAGTCAAAAAAGCATTCATATGCGGATATTCGACCGGAAGCTCTGTTGCATTAGAATTTTTGTTGACTTTTTCCGAAAGAGCCTTAGGGGGTATTCTAATGGGGGGAATGTCAGAAGTGAGGGATGGATATCTAAAGAATAAGATTTCACTAGGCGTGAAACTTGCGAAAACAGGGGCAGTTTCATTTTTAGCATTGTCTATTTCATGGGGCAATTCAAATACACATAAATTGTTCAGAAAGATGTTTAAAGAAGCTAGAAAAGGAAATGCCAAAAATATCGAGCAGTATTATTGTTATAGTTTGCAGTATAATTGTACCAAGCAGCTTAGAAACATTGAGCTTCCGGTTTTGTTGGTTTATGGTAAGAAAGATAAATCATTTTATGATCACGCGAAACTACTGCATGGGGAATTGCCATATAATGAATTAAAATTCATTGATAACGTAAAGCATCAAATTCCTACAAAAGCATCGAAGAGGTTAAATGAAATGATTAAACAGTTTATTTTTATCCATACCGAGATGAATAGGGAAGAAACTTTTTCTTTACCAGTAAAAAAGTAGATGTCTCGAAAATAAAGTGAAACTTCCAATAGTGGGGATTCGCCCTGTGGGCGTTCAGCACAAATAGGAGCAGTGATGCCCCCACCTATCTTCTTTGATTCCTCTGAACATTTAGGTGAGGGTCTACTGCCTGTTAGGGCGGGTTAAAGATAATAGTAAGGATAGTTAATAAGGAAATAAAAATAATCTTAGAAAAGTTCGGAGTGGGAAACGTCGTCATCTATAACGACGATATCTCGGACGAAAACCATCCCCTCCCACAAAAACGTATTGCCGTTTCTGTGGGAGTGCTGCGCCCTGCTCTTACACTTCCTCTGGTACTAGCATCGTTACTTCTCATTTACTTCTTCTATAATTCCGTCCATGAAATCACTGTCTTCCATTTTTAAATACAACATAATTTTCTTTAAAAGTTAAATACGTGGATCCTGCCAGAAATTTAAAGAGAAGTGATCATTTTCTTGGTAAACTTCAAATTCATACCCTTTTTCCTTTAATCCTTTTATAATGGTTGGTAGGGTTGTAACAGTTTGAGGATGAATATCATGCATTAATATGACTTCTTTAGATCGAGTCGCACCAGTAAGTACATTTTGAGTAATGTTCAGGGAAGCTACCTCTACTGGCAAGTTATTATATTTCCAATCTAAAGAGTCAATTGTCCAATCCCATACTTTAAAGCCATTTTCTACGACTTTATTACGAAGTGCTTCGTTTAATCCAGGCATGGAACCATATGGAGGTCTTGTTAATTGAGGTTTCTCACCAATAAGGTCTGCTATTAAACTTTGGTTTGCTTTCATTTCATTTACATAGTCACCATTTGCATATAATTTTTTGAAATCATGTGTCATGCTGTGCATACCAACATAATGCCCTTCAATTTTTTCTCGTTTTACTAAATCAGGATATGCTTTTACAGACTTACCAGTTAAGAAAAACGTTGCTTTAACATTATGTTGTTTTAATATGTCTAAAAGCTCAGCTGTATACTTTCCTGGTCCATCATCAAATGTAAGATATGCCACTTTTCTTACTTGGCCATTAAATTGATTAGGAACTGGTTTACTTAACTCCACTTTGGGTTGTTCACTTATAAGTTGAATTGGATTGTCTTGGTTTGTTACACCTCTTGCAAGTGATGTAGTGGATTGAAGAACAAAATAAATACTGACTACTATAGCTAATGTTAGAATTAATATTAAGAATTTTTTGGCCTGAAATAATTTTTTCACTCTCTATATTCCTTCCTTTATCTAACATCAATAATTTCTTTAATTATAATTATACCAAATTACATCTGATAAAAAAGAAAGGTTATCATTTACCATAATTTCAATTATTTTACTTGTTAACATATTGACAGTTGGGAAAGTCGTTGAAAGGTGTTTCAAATCCAACTATCACAGTGGCAATTGGGATAGTTGGTATCCATATCAATCTAAGTTTTTGTACTATCTATAAAGTGAAAGAAACGCCATCCTTTCCTATGATTCTACACAAAGATTACACAATCGCAGCACAGCAAAGGAAGTACATGAAGAAATCGCGTCGTAACATGTATGTGGCTTTAGAAGATTTGGACTTGTTATTCGATGAGAGTGAAGTGATTCAATTCCAAGAAATGTGGGAAGAAGATAAAAGCTTCATTGAAATTGCAGTAGAGTTGGGAAGACATCAGTTAGAAATTGCAGCTTTAATAATGGACCAGGCGGATAAGAGCAAGATAAAATCTCGTCCGATGGGGTTAGGGGCATGAAACAACTAACACTTGAGGATGTAGTAGGAAGTTTTGATTATACCGCAACAAGTACAGCGGAAAAGTTCTTGAAGCGTAATAGCGTTATGACGTACTCAGTAGAGTTTTACGATAAAGACGAAAAGTGGAAGCTTCGTTGGTTTGAGGCGAAGTCCGAGAGCGAAGCTATAGAAATGGCTAAAAAGAAATACGGAAAGATACAAATTATTACCACTTATATTTCGGATAGAACCTTAGAAGAGATAATGCATTTGGATTAGGAGGCATAGTGCTATGACGTGTGATACAAAGTTACGCGTGGTTATCGGATAGTGAAAGAGGCAATAACGGGTTTGGATCGACAGGAGTAAAGTAAGACCAATTTTGAATTTTGTAGAAAAGTGAGGGGCGAATATGAAAAAGAGAAAATGTAAAACGTGTAATGGAAAGGGTTTTACACTCAGCATAGTAACAAAAATAAAAGATGTTGGTAAATATGGCTGAGGATTATATGAAGATGGAGTTAAGTTGACTTGTGCAAAATGCTTTGGGAAAGGCATGAAATAGAACAAAAGCGTTATTTAATAGAATTTTGTTAAAAAGCGATTATCATTAAATCGTTCCATGATTAATGATAATCGCTTATGTATTGAAAAGCTATTCAGTTATTTGAAATATAGTTTCATCAGGTCTGGAGAATCCATACAATTTCCTTGCGAACTTTAAAATACCTTCTTCACTCTCTGTTAAAGTTTTAATATCGTTTTCAAAATAACGTCCTGTAATTTCTAATTCAGATAATCTTTTCTTTTCTTTATTAAGTGTAATTTGTTTTTCTTGAATCATTTGTTCTTGCTTATAAATGGAAATTTGAATAGAAATAACCATAGGTAGCATAAAAGCAAGCGCTAATAAAAGACGACGTCTTAGCTTTTTATTCGTTTGTAGGTTCTTGTTAGGATTAATTTGTTTTTTGGAGATTGATTGTTGTGGTGGTAAATTTGGGACACTCCCCATTTTAATGCCTCCATTACTTATGTATAGAATTTAAATTGCTTAAAAGTATTATATATGCTAAATAGATAATTTTGAACCTATTTAGGCAAAGATAGGTTTTATGAAATTTAAATAAAATCCTTATTTTGTACACCAAGGTAGTCATCACAATTAACTAAAGGTTTGTTGAAAAAAGAAGCCCCGCAAATATTGCAGAGCTTCATAGGGTTGAGTTATGTCGTACTCACATGGGATTTTAACATGAATGTTGCGGTGAATAAACTGGCAAATGTATCCAATTATTTTAGAGCTATTATTTTAAACAAAAAAGCTATTTGCGCGACACGTTTCCTTATAAGTGTGCAAACACGAAATAGGAGGGTTATCAATTCGATAACAACAACTGATTGACTGAAAGTAGGAATGAAAGCCGTCAGGTTGAGCTGAAACTACTTATCTGATACTCCTACATGCAAGGCATGATAGTAGTCACAAATTGTATGAAGCTAGGTGAAGTCGGCTGAACAAAACCTAAGTGAGAAATCATATGGTGATGGATAAGTCGGGATGCTACAAAATATCTATGGTGAGAATGTCCGACAAAGGACTGGCGAACTTGTGAATGTACGGGTCTAAACGTTTAATACATCAGAAATGTGTATGTCGTCAACGACGACGTTATCTACCGAAAAGTAAGAGTAAATAGTATGAAATTCGGAACATCCAACGATGAGGGTGTAAAGATAACAGGCTTAAAGCAAGCGCCTAAGGATATATGTATAGCTAAGTCAATCGGAACGTGGTAAGCAAGAAACTGTCACCAACGCCTACTAGCGGACAGATGCATATAAGGTTCTAATGAACCAAAATTGCTTCATTCTTGTGAAGGTGGGGACATAGTACCGACGAAGCATTTAATAAATGTGGAGGGATAGTCCTTAGTCTTATTCTTTGAAAACTAAATCAATTAGATGTAACTCACAGGATCGAGTAAGATGATGTGACCTTTCGTAAGAAAGGGGAATTAATACGTTGGTGAGTACAACATTGTTTGTAATCTGGTTGTTTAGTATAGAAGAATAAGATGGGGCGCTGTATGCGATGAAAGTTGCACGTACAGTGCTAAGCGGGGGAAAAGATGGAGATAACTTCAAAGTTTTACCTATCGCAACGGTAGCTAGATTTAAAAGTAAAAAGAGCTCCGTCTATTGGTCGGAAGCTCTTTTATGAAAATCAGTGAGTTTCATTCATCAAAACAATATAAGCGTTAATTATGTTAGAGTGATGAGTTTAATAAAAAAAGTCCTCTTTTAATAAGAGGACAGATGAGTGAGCACGTCTTATATCTATAAAGTATGTTTGTCCTATAAAATGGTGACAAGCTTATAAAAATTTCATTTTGCAGAAAAAAACCCTAGTTTCCTAGGGTAATGGTATAACAGCCAAATATATTTTATTCTTTTATATCGTAACGTAATATTACGTTAAAAACATCAGGTAAATGTAACCAATTACAGAAAATAAGAGCAGCTAGCAAAAGCGGTTCTGGTGCAAAAAATCTCTTAAACTTGGACATACTGATACTATCAATCTAGAAAAGGGATGGTGTTCAGTGTGAATAAGCAAAATTCGTTCAAATGGAAGCACTATCAGCCTGATATTATTTTGCTAACAGTAAGATGGTACCTACGGTACAATCTAAGTTTTCGTGATTTAGTGGAAATGATGGAGGAGCGAGGTCTGTCCATTGCTCACACTACCATCATGCGATGGGTACATCAATATAGCCCTGAGTTAGACAAACGAGTTCGACGCTATTTAAAGAAAACCAATGATTCTTGGAGAGTCGATGAGACATATGTAAAAGTCAAAGGGAAATGGATGTACCTGTATCGTGCTGTGGATTCTGAAGGAAATACCATCGATTTTTATCTGAGCAAGAATAGAAATGCTAAATCAGCCAAGCGCTTCTTGAAGAAAGCCTTGGCTTCCTGTCATTCCGTAACACCTCGAGTGATTACAGTCGATAAGAACCCAGCATATCCTGTTGCTATCAAAGCATTACATGAAGAAAAAAGCATGCCGATAGGTGTGAAGGTGAGGCAAATTCGGTATTTAAATAACATTGTGGAACAGGATCACCGCTTTATCAAGAAACGCATACGTACTATGTTAAGTTTAAAGTCCTTTCGGACTGCCAAATGGATACTTGCTGGGATTGAAGCCATGCATATGATGAAAAAAGGACAAACCTCTCAAGAGAAGTCTGTCCAAAATCAAGTGAACCTCATTCATCAAATATTCGGTATTCCAGCATAAAAGCGGATTCCGTTAGGAATCTCTTTACTTCTTTATATCTTCAAAAAATGTTTGCACCAGAACCTGTCAACCTAACATGTATAGGATATACACTGTTCCTTATTCAACTAAATGGCAGGTTAGTTGAATAAGGAATAATATCATTTTTATTACCATTTCCTTCTATTTTTATATATAATTAATTTGTATTTTATATATAAATAGGAGGAAATTTATGACTACAAATAAGGACTACATTCGTTATATTCGGGAAAAAGTAGGGCACGATTTAATATTTCTTAATTTTGCTGGAGGTATTGTTTATAACGAACGAAATGAAATTCTTTTACAAAAACGGGGAGATAGAAATGAGTGGGGTCTTCCAGGTGGTGCTATGGAACTTGGAGAATCTCTTGAAGAAACCGCTAAACGAGAAATACTTGAGGAGACAGGATTAAATGTTGAGGTTGAACATCTTATAGGTGTCTACTCTAAATATTCTGGTGAGTTTCCAAACGGAGATAAAGCTCAGACTATCACTCATTGTTTTCAATGCAAGCCAATTGGCGGGGAACTTACTGTAGATGGTATTGAGACTTTAGATTTAAAATACTTCCCAATAGACCAAATACCGAAATTATTCACAAAACTACACGAAGATGCCTTAGAAGATTGGCTTTCCAAAAGAAAAGGTGTATTTAGATAAAAACACTTTCAAATTAATTATCCATAATCTTTAACTAACGGGCGCTTTAATTGAGCAAGAAACTAAAAACTTTTAACTTCCGCTTTCGAGAATTATGTAAATGAGCTGTCCATATGGGCAGCTTATTTTATTTTTTGCTTAACGTGATTTTTTCCAAAAATGCTGGCGGTACCCAAATATTACTTAACATGGTAAAATAATATTTGGATGGGAGTCCAATACATATTATTAAAATTAAGATGGTTCAAGTCGGAGGAAGGCACCTTAGGGTGCCTTTTCTTTTTTTGGATACTATCAATAATGAGACGTTATGTTAACTAGATATGTATATATTATTCTTTCAAAAAACTATATGCTTCCTCAAATAATTCTTTTTGAGAATCTGGATTATCTTCACTTAAACGTTCAAAAAAAACTCCGTGTCAAAAAAAATCTGGATCTTCAAATCCAGATTTTTTTTGACACGGAGTTTTTTGCATTTTCCTCTGCATTTTTTTGCATTTTTCTGATTTTTCTATTTGGTCGCCTTCTTCACCTTCGTTTTTTGCTAAACTATCCATTCCGCCTCCCACTGCATGTTGCTGTTTGGTATTAGAACTTTCGATGGCAGCGTTGGTTCCCGCTGCACTGTCATCTCCACCACCACTTGCCACTTGAGTAGCACTAGCCTGTTCCTCACTGGTTTCATTAATTTGATTATTGATGATAAGTACAAATTCTACCTCTTCATCCGAATTTTCTTTTTTCATTTTATGCGGCTCAATCTGCTCCCCACTAATTCCTTTATTTATCGCTTTGCCTCCAGCGCCCACCGTTTGTTGCTGCTCGGTATTCGATGAATCGATTGCTGCATTATTTCCTGCTGCACTGTTTTGTCCGGCTCCACTGGAAATTTGTGTTGTATTTGGTGCAAATGTAATCTGATTATTAATGACAATGACAATTTTTCGTTTATCAGTAAGATCTCCCAAATTAATTTCTTCACCATCATTTTTTACATATCGAAACGTGATTTTTTCATTGTTTTTCATGTTCTCACCCCCTTTGTAATATTAAATGACTAGAGAATGATAATGGATTGGACAAGAGTATTTTTTTATAAATATGTGCAACCCTGCCCACAATAAAGGGTGTATTACCAGGTTCCGTTATTTTCCTTGTTTTTGAGTGTGAGGTGGGGGCTAAGAAACTTGAGTTATTAGACTCTTATTAAGTTAATGATGGTCTTAAATGCACTTCCAATAACGAGAATTATATGAACACGAAAGTCCCCCAGTTAAACAATCTGGAGGACTTTTAATAGTCTTCTAAATACATTGAATCCCTATAATGATAGGTTATGTAAACTTCATTTTTATTTTTAAAACAAATTGGTTAATTGATTTAGATCATTTTAATAAAGTATTGAATACTATGAAACTATAATCTATAGGTTATTAATCCTTTAATTTAGTAGGAGGTGAATTTAAAATGCCTTTCTCTACTGGTCCTATTGAAAACGTAGGAAATCAACCTACTAATGCAACTAGAGCTAGGGTTAAAATTCTCAATCGTACTGCAGGTCCACTTACTGGGGTAGTTAGATCTTTTAGACTTGACGGTACAAGAACATTAATCGAACAGATAAACTTTAATGTGGTTGCTAATGCTTCTGAATTTATAAATCTAAGTTTAGTTCACTCTACTTTGGGACAAGCGCTTCAATATGAAGTTGAAATTGTTCCTAATCAAAACGGTGGTTTATACAGTGTCTACGGAATAGCACCTGGTAATGTTATTATTACTGCACAACGAGTTTTGAATTCAGAACTAACGCAGATTCTTTAGTTTTAAATAAGGGTGGGTTACCTAAAAAATAACCCACCCTTATTTAATTGTTGATAATCATAGATTAAGTGAATTAGTTATTTATGTTTAGCTATAATCACTTCTTTATTTGTAGTGTTTTGAATGTATACTTTTGTTGTGTATTTTGAGGATATCAGGGGGTTTGGTTTGAACTCAATGAATAAGGGGATTTGAATGTAAACAAATAATAATAAGTTTACATTGGAACTTATAATTGAAATCCAACATACAATGCTATGAGCATTTACAACATAGTTTTAGTCAAAACCACAGCGATTGCTGTGGTTTTTCTTATTGACGAAAATGAAAGTAAACTTCTATTCAAAAGTTTACTTTCATGTTTTAGGTCTAAGGAAAGGGAAATTAGAAGGGGCTAGTTCCTTGTTGGGGGGGGAGGTTGATAGAATGATAAGATGCTTAGGGTCATATGAACAAGAACTGGCCTGTGTGTAGCAACGGAACTAAAAGAGGTAACAAGTAATAGCGGACATTCCAAATGACCCTAAAAAGGGTAAAACCAGCAATTAAATGACGAAACGCAAATTGCCCAAAAACAGGAAAATAATATTCGTTTTTTATACAACATTAAAGGATTTGACCGGAATCATATTGAAAAGGTTAGGATTCTTTCTTTTAACTGACTACTTTTGTCAGGGTTGACGTTTTAAAATGAAAGGGACAACTAATTAAGGAGGCGACCAACGATGGTCATGACATTGGAGCAATTTCGCGAAATTTTGGATGAGAATCGTCGTTTAACCATTCGAACAATTGCGGCTTTTCCTGAAGACAAGTTATTCACCTTTGCACCGGTCGAACCGCTGCGGCCATTCTCAAAAATGATTTTAGAGATACTAGATATTGAACGCGGATATATACGCGGTATCGCTCTCGGTGAATGGGAATATAGCCAACCTTTTGCTGGTGTTTCGACCAAAGAGGAACTTTTAGACGGTTGTCATGAAACAAAGGAGGTTGTGCAAAAATGGTGGCCAAAAATCACCGAGGAACGGTTGCACACCGTAGAAAAAGATCCCTTTTTTGGTGGCGAAATGAGTCATTTCGAACGTCTACATTATGCGTTGGAAAATGAAATCCACCATCGAGGCCAAGGTTTTATTTACTTACGGTTACTTGGGATTGAACCGCCAGCGTTTTGGGATCGATAATAAAAAGGGACAACATTTTCATTTAACCCGGATTCGTTCCGGTTTTTTTTATACCGGGGGTACCGCCACATCGCTATCAAGCTAATAAAAAGAAATGCCCCCTAGAATGAAAAAATACGCTATTCTTTCTGTAGAATCATAGGAAAGGATGGCGTTTTATATGTCTGTTTCTGTGTATGACGAATTACAACTATTTGGGGTCACCATACATGCCCATCAACTTAAGAGTGTACCAAACTGAACTTTTGTTCAGCCAGGTTAAAACATTCTTAAAATAGAAGTATATTCTTAAAAATGCGCATACCAAATAAACCCTAACGGGTTTCACTTTTTTAATTATGCAATTTTTTTTGTTTTCTCAATCCATTATACTCATAGACAACACCCATAATATCAAAGACAGTCTTCTTCTCATATCTGTGAGATTTTCGTCCATTCTTCTGTAGAAGATGGAACAGGCGGATTAAAATCTTTGTTATTTCTCGGGTGTTTTGCTGTATAGCTTGATAAAGAATGTATAGATGGTCTTGAATCATTCCAATGGCTTTATATTCGCTTAATTCTCTTTTCTTCTTTTGTAAAATTAATTGTCGCATCTTAAACATAGTAGAAGAACATAAAAAAATAGCGATGAGTTTTCCATAAATGTTGCATTCTAATCGCTCTCGTTTGATATTGTGCCAATCATGAATTTGAAATAAGGATTTCCAAGTTTTAAAGATAATTTCAATCTGCCAGCGGAGAGAATAAAAATCATGTATTTGTTCCATCGGAACCCATTCCAAAGGTGTATTGGTAACATAAATGTTCATACCAGCTAATCGTTTGCTTTTCTCTGAGTACGTAATACCCTTTTTACTTTCGGTATACACTTGTTTTTTCTTACGTTCTCGAAGTTGTTTTTCAGTTAATCGATATATAATAACGCGTGTAAATAGTTTTTTATCCTTTCCAATATAAGCATCTGTTATTTCATAGACCTGTCCTGGTTTTAAGGTATTCATAATGTGTTCTAAATCAACTTTGATGTACTGAGACTGTTTTTTTACTGTCCCATTTCGAAAGTATTCAGGAAACTCATTTTTGATATACACCATATTATTTAATTTCAGCCGCGATATATAATATACCCCACGTTGGTCCATTTGATCTAAATCGTCCAGTGAATAATAACCCAAATCTCGAATACAAAGGTCGCCAGGCCGTAATGTCGCTAAACATTCTGATCCAAAGGTTTTATCATTATTCTTCCCTGGTTCAACTTGAAAATTTAAAAACTGCCCACTATGTAAATCATATTCCAATTGAATCTTTATACCTGCTGTTTGTGCACAACCACCCGAACCGGGATACACACTAGCTAAGTGTTTTGGTACTTGAAAAATCGTTGCATCTAAAATGCGAATTCGTTGAAAATGGGTTAGTGAAGAACTTGGAATCACTGAAGTTGCATAAACTTTATTTTTTAATAATGCAGAGAAAACATGTTTTAAAAAACAAACAGCTTTTTTATTGAACCTTTTATTTAGTCCTTCTGGACTAATAAGAGTTCCTGTAACTGCATGTAGTTGACTACACAGTCTAACTAAAGAATCACTCGCTATCCGTTGACTCATCCAAACACAGATAGTGGCTAAGTCATGTCCTGAAAATTTGCGCTTTCGTTGAACAAAATCTAACTCTCTAGCAAGCTCTTCTAAAAATGAAGGAGTAAAATATTGATATAATTCCTCAGCAAATAATTGGAGTTCATCTTGAATCGAAAGATTCATAAAAAATGCCATCCTTTCTGCATATTTCTACAAAAAGAATAGCGATTTTTTCGCTATATGGATACAAATTTATCTTAACTTGATGGTGATGTATAGTGACCCCAAATATGCCCCAAAAACTTTATAGTAATAATTCTCATGTTACCTCCCTAGTTATTAGGATATTTTTTCTTACTATATGCATACTAAACGTACTATAAAAGGTACATAGAAAGTGAGGGAATCATGGCTAAATTTTTGAAGCGTTTAAAATATAGAGACAATCCTAAGTCATTTTCAATACGAGACAATACTCATTTTCAGAAAAAAAATATTGAAGACTCCCTCTTAGACGCTGATTTATCGAAAAACATAGCTGATATTCAGAATATATTTCGTCAAGCACCTGATTTAGTGATTCGCCGGTTTCAAATAAAAGCAGATGGATTAGAAGCCGCTTTAGTATATTTGTCTGGATTAACAGATAAAGAATTGATTCAAAATCATGTTCTAAGTCCTTTGATGAATAGTGATTTTGATACCAATACGGAACTTCCAATTCCATTAGGACAAATCAAAATTATTAATACGTGGAGTCAGATTGAAAATGCTATTTTTGGAGGAGATAGTGTTTTATTAATCCACAGTCGAACAACAGCACATCAATTGGATACGAAAGGATGGCCACAAAGAAATGTTGAAGACGCTCATAACGAAATAGCTCTAAAAGGTGCGCATCAAGGATTTACAGAGACTAGAAGTCAAAATATCGCAATGATTCGAAGGTATATTCCTCATCGTGAATTAACAGTAAAAGAAATAGTAATTGGTGTACGAAGCAAAACGAGGATTTCTATTTTATATTTGAAAGATGTAGCTTCTGAAGATGTGCTGAAGGAATTAGAAACACGGATTCATAATATTACAGTCGACGCTGTTGCTAGTAATGGGGAACTTATAGAATTCATTGAAGATAACCCGTACTCACCGTTTCCACAATTTATATTAACTGAAAGACCTGATTTGGCAGTATCTCACATTCTACAGGGCAGATTTGTAACTGTAATGGATCATTCGCCTAATGTGTTAATTGCTCCAACAAATTTTATTTCCTTTTTTCAAGGAGTGGATGATTACGGTACAAGGTGGTTAGTTGCTTCGTCTATTCGGATGCTTCGTTTTATCTCCTTTATAATTGCTTTATTTTTGCCTGCGAGTTATGTTGCGTTTATTTCCTTTAATTTTGAAGTTATTCCTGTAGAGCTGTATTTATCTATTGCAGAATCAAGAACGCGCGTACCCTTTTCTCCAGTTATGGAAGCATTACTTATGGAAATAACATTGGAAACGATGAGAGAAGGGGCTTTACGGATACCTACTCCGATCGGTCAGACAGTTGGAGTTGTAGGTGGTATTGTCATTGGACAGGCGGCTGTTCAGGCGGGAATTGTAAGCAACATTATGATTATTGTTGTTGCTATTACAGCCATCTCTTCTTTTGTTATCCCTAATTATGATATGGGAGCGGCAGTAAGACTTTTACGCTTTCCGATGATGCTAGCAGCTGCCTTATTTGGAATTGTTGGACTTGTTATCGGGTGGATGACTTTAATTGGACATCTAATCAGTCTTGAATCGCTAGGTACTCCTTACGGAACGCCATTAGCACCGTTTCGCTTTGCAGATATGAAAGATGCTTTTTTACGCTTTCCTTTATGGGCAATAAGAAGGCGTCCTAAGGGTAATGGAACCATTCAATCTATTCGACAAGGAAAGAATCCTAATAAAAGGTGAAATCATGAAAAAGTATGCCTATAATGACATCACTCTTATGCAGTATATTGTTTTAATCAATGGAATGCAGGTGGCCACTGGCGTTTTATCACTTCCGCGCGTGCTTGCAGAAAACGCTGGAACAGATGGATGGATAGCTATATTGATTGGTTGGATATTCTCCACAATATCAGGTGTTTTTATCGTGAAAACTACTGCAAGATATCCCGAGGACACGATTTATGACATTCTTATACGATTGTTTGGAAAAATAGTAGGGAAAGCATTCGTTGTTATTTACATGATGTACTTCGCTTTTTATACTTGTATCGTTCTTGTAAACGCTATGCTTTTTCTTAAGGGATGGCTTCTTCCGAAAACGCCTGACTATATCGTTATCTTTTTGTTTTCGATTCCTACCTTTTTTGTTGCGCGTAACGGTCCTCGTATTATAGGGCGATACTCCGAACTTTTTTTTTATATGGCGCTTTGGATTCCGTTGTTTTTTTTGATACCGCTTAAAGAGAACGGAAGTTGGATGCCCTTCTTTCCGCTATTAAAAGAAGGGTGGAAACCTGTATTAACGGCTGTACCGACCACTATTTTTGCTTATTTAGGGTTTGATATTGCTTTCTTTTTATATCCTTTTTTACAAAAAAAACAGTATGCAGTCCATGGAATGGTTATTGCAAACACATTAACGATGTTATTTTATTTATTTACTACTATTGTTTGTTTTGCTTATTTTAGCCCTGATAGCATTACGCAATATAATCAACCGGTACTAAATTTAGTGAAAGTAATTGAATTTCGTTTTTTAGAACGTTTTGACATGATTTTATTGGCTGTTTACTTAACCATTGTTTCCACATCATGGATTCCTGCCCTATACTGTTCTGTATTTTGTTCAAGCCAATTACTTGGAAAACAAGATCATAGCTCTCATGTAGTTGTTCTCTTATTGCTCATTATCGGCATCATATTTTGGACTCATCCTAGTTGGAATGAAGCCGAAATTTGGCAACAGGTATTTTCGAATGCTGGATTAGGATTAACCTATATATTACCTATCATTTTATGGCTGTACTGCTGTCTATATGAGAAGTTTCGCCAGGGGAGGATACATTGAAAAGAAAAGTACTATGTTGTATTTTATTATCGGTGTTCATGATGACTGGATGCTTTGATCAAACAAATGTTGAAGATGTTTCTCTTACTCTTGTTCTTGGTATTGATTTAGATCGTAATGATAATTTATTAGTGTATATATCTAGCCCTGTTTTCAATAAAGAAGCAAAGATAAAAGAAGAAACTACTGGTGTGAAATCTGCTACGGTTCGAAAATCTAGAGACCAATTTGATGCTACGGTTATGGCGCTTACCGCGGGAAGTAAAACACAGGTTATTTTAGTTGGAAAAAGGCTACTGAAACGAAAAAACTGGGAAAATCACCTCGATCCATTTTACCGAGATCCCAAAAATACAGTTACTGCAAGGGTTGTCGCTGTAGATGGACCTGTTTCGGACGTCATCTTCTATAGCCCAAAAGATAAGCCGCGGCTTCCTATATATTTAACAAAACTAGTTGATACCGCTTCTTTAAGAAATATCACAGTAAAAACAACTCTTCAAGAACTATATGAACAAAGAGCAGACAAAGGGATAACAGCAAATATTACTGAGGTGAAAAAAAAGAATAAAATATGGGTGACAGGTACAGCTTTATTGGATGAAAAAGGAAAGTATAAATTAACGCTAAAATCTGATGAAACCAAACTATTACGCATTTTGCAACAAAGAACTACAGGTGAGTTTCCATTCACAATTCCAATTAAGCTAAAGTCGGATAGCCAAGATAAAGATTGGATAAGTTTTACTGTCAATGGTATTAAAGTAAAGACAAAGGCAAGATATGATAATCATTTTATATTTAATGTAGATGTAAAGATGAGAATCGGTATTACAGAACGGCTTTTTTCGTTTAATACAAAAAAGGACGCAGCAAAATTACAAAAAGCGATTGAAACCAAGCTGGAAGCTGATTTCAAGCAATTAATACAAAAAATGCAAACTGCCAAAATCGACCCTATTGGGCTTGGAGGATATGCAAGAACTTACACATATCCAGAATGGAAAAAAGTCCGAAATAAATGGAATAATGAATTAGCAAAGGGCGATGTAAACGTCAAGGTTAAGATTAAAATTGGCGGGATGGGAACGATTAAGTAACACGAATTCAACTGGAATTCGCAAGTACCTTCTATTTTAGAAGTGGAAATGTCTTTAATAGGGGTTCCGCCCCACATCCATCAACTTAAGGATTTAAACTATTCTTGAAGTAAAAAGCACGTTACGATTCTCTTATGTTAATGAGAAAGGGTGATGTGCTTTTTATGAATATGCACCAAAAACTCTATAATAATAATTTTGGCGTTACCTCTCTGGTTATTAGGATATTTTTTCTTAATATATGCATACTAAACATACTATAGAAGGCACGTAGAAAGTGAGGGAGTCATGGCTAAATTTCTGAAACGGTTAAAATATAGAGGCAATCCGAAGTCATTTTTAATACGAGACAATACTCATTTCCGGGAAAAAAATATAGAGGACTTCCTTTTAGACACTGATTTATCGAAAAACATAGCTGATATTCAGAATGTATTTCGTCAAGCACGAGATTTAGTGATTCGTCGATTTCAAATGCAAGCAGATGGATTAGAAGCAGCTTTAGTGTATTTGTCTGGATTAACAGATAAACAATTGATTCAAAATCACGTTCTAAATCCTTTAATAAATGGTGTTTTTGATACGAATATGGAACTTCCAATTACATTAGGACATATTAAAATTATTAATACGTGGAGTCAGATTGAAAATGCTATTTTTGGAGGAGATAGTGTTTTATTAATCCATGGCCGAACAACAGTGCATCAATTGGATACGAAAGGATGGCCACAATGAAGTATTGAAGATGCTCGTAACGAAACAGCTCTAAAAGGTGCGCATAAAGGATTTGTAGAAACTGGAAGTCAAAATATCGCAATGATTCGAAGATATATTCCCCATCACGAATTAATGATAAAAGAAATAATAATTGGTATACGAAGCAAAACGAAGATTTCTATTTTATATTTGAAAGATGTAGCTTCTGAAGATGTACTGAAGGAATTAGAAACACGGATTCAAAATATTACGGTCGACGCTGTTGCTAGTACTGGTGAACTTATTGAATTCATTGAAGATAACCCGTACTCACCATTTCCACAATTTATTTTAACGGAAAGACCTGATTTGGCAATATCTCACATTCTACAGGGCAGATTTGTAACTGTAACGGATCATTCCCAAAGTGTATTAATTGCTCCGACAAATTTTATATCTTTTTTTCAAGGAATTGATGATTACGGGACACGTTGGTTAGTTGCCTCGTCTATTCGTATCCTTCGTTTCGTCGCTTTTATGATTGCTCTATTTTTACCTGCGAGTTATGTTGCGTTTATTTCCTTTAATTTTGAAGTCATTCCTGTAGAACTTTTTTGTCTATTGCGGAATCAAGAACGCGCGTACCATTTTCTCCAGTTATGGAAGCACTGCTTATGGAAATGACATTGGAAATGATGAGGGAAGGGGCTTTGAGACTGCCTACTCCGATCGGTCAGACAGTTGGAATTGTAGGCGGAATTATTATTGGACAGGCCGCTGTTCAAGCTGGAATTGTCAGCAACATTATGATTATCGTTGTTGCTGTTACAGCCATCGCTTCTTTTATTATCCCTAATTATGATATGGGAGCGGCAGTTAGACTTTTACGCTTTCCGATGATGCTATCAGCTGCCTTATTTGGAATTGTAGGACTTGTTATCGGGTGGATGACATTAATTGGGCATCTCATCAGTCTTGAATCGCTAGGTACCCCTTACGGAACGCCGTTAGCACCGTTTCGCTTTGCAGATATGAAGGATGCTTTTGTACGCTTTCCTTTATGGGCGATGAGAAGTCGTTCTAAAGGTACGGGAGCCACTCAATCTATTCGACAAGGAAAAAACCATAATAAAAGGTGAAACTATGAAAAAGTATGCCTATAATGACATCACCCTTATGCAGTATATTTTTTTAATCAATGGAATGCAGGTGGCCACTGGAGTTTTATCTCTCCCACGATTGCTTGCAGAAAAAGCTGGAACAGATGGATGGATAGCTATACTTATCGGCTGGATATTCTCCACAATATCAGGTATTTTTATCGTGAAAACAGCTGCAAGATATCCCGAGGACACGCTTTACGACATTCTTATACGATTATTTGGAAAAATAGTAGGGAAAGCACTAATTGTTATTTACATGATATACTTCGCTTTTTATTCTTGTACCATTCTTGTGAACGCTATGCTTTATCTTAAGGGATGGCTTCTTCCGAAAACGCCTGACTATATCATTATCTTTTTGTTTTCGATTCCTACCTTTCTTGTTGTACGCAACGGCCTTCGTATTATAGGGCGGTACTGTGAACTTAATTTTTATATGATGCTTTGGATTCCGCTGTTTTTTTTGATACCGCTAAGAGAGAGCGGAAGTTGGCTGCCTTTCTTTCCGCTCTTAAAAGAAGGGTGGAAACCGGTATTAACGGCTGTACCGACCACTATTTTTGCTTATTTAGGGTTTGATATTGCGTTCTTTTTATATCCCTTTTTACAAAAAAAACAGTATGCAGTCCATGGAATCGTTATTGCAAACACTTTAACGATGTTATTTTATTTATTTGCTACTATTGTTTGCTTTTCCTATTTTAGCCCTGATAGCATTACAGAATTTAACCAGCCGGTACTAAATTTACTTAAAGTAATTGAATTTCGTTTTTTAGAACGTTTTGACATGATTTTATTAGCTGTTTACTTAACCGTTGTTTCCACAGCCTGGATTCCTTGCATATACTGCGCTGTATTTTGTTCTAGCCAATTACTTGGGAAACAAGATCACACCTCTCATGTTGTTGTTCTATTATTACTCATTATCGGCTTCATATTTTGGACTCATCCTAGTTGGAATCAATCCGAAACTTGGCAACAGGTAGTATCGAATGCTGGATTAGGATTGACGTATATATCACCTATCATTTTATGGATGTATAGCTGGGTATATGAGAAGTCTCGCCAGAGGGGGATACATTGAAAAGAAAGGTACTATGTTGTATTTTGTTATCAGTGTTCATGATGACTGGATGCTTTGATCAAACAAATGTTGAAGATGTTTCCCTTACTCTTATCCTTGGTATCGATTTAGATCGTAATAATAATTTATTGGTGTACATGTCAAGTCCTGTTTTTAATAAAGAAGCAAAGGTAAAAGAAGAAACTATTGGTGTGAAATCTGTTACGATTCGAAATTCTAGAGAGAAATTTGACGCTACAGTTATGGCGCTAACCTCGGGAAGTAAAACACAAGTTATTTTAGTTGGAAAGCGGCTAATGAAACGAAAAAACTGGGAAAATTACCTCGATCCATTTTACCGAGACCCCAAAAATACAGTTACCACACGAGTTGTTGCTGTAGATGGACCTGTTTCGGACGTCATCTTTTATCACTCAAAAGATAAGCCGCGGCTTCCTTTATATTTAACAAAACTAATTGATACCGCCTATTTAAGAAATATCGCAGTAAAAACAACTCTTCAAAAATTACATGAACAAGTAGCAGACAAAGGGATAACAGCAAGTATTACTGAGATGAAAAAAAAGAATAAAATATGGGTGACCGGTACAGCTTTGTTGGATGAAAAAGGAAGGTATAAATTAACGCTAAAATCCGATGAAAACAAGCTATTACGCATTTTGCAACAAGAAACGAAAGGTGAGTTTCCATTTACAATTGCAGTTAAATTAAAGTCGGATAGCAAGGATAAAGATTGGATAAGCTTTAGTGCCCAAAATATTAAAGTAAAGACAAAGGTAAAGTATGATAATCATTTTATATTTAATATAGATGTAAAGATGAGAATCAGTATTACAGAACGACTTTTTTCGTTCAATACAAGAAAGGACGCAGCAAAATTACAAAAAGCTATTGAAACTAAACTGGAAGCTAATTTCAAGCAATTAATAAAGAAAACACAAGCTACCAAAATCGACCCTATTGGGCTTGGGGTATATGCAAGAACTTACACATATCCAGAATGGAAAAAAGTCCAAAATAAATGGAATAAGGCATTAGCAAAGGGCGATGTAAACGTCAAGGTAAATGTAGAAATTGGTGGGATGGGAACGATTAAGTAATATGATTTCAACTAAGATTCATACTAAAATTGCAAGTACCTTCAATTTTAGGGGGGAATTTCTTTAATAGGGGTCACTATATACATCCATCAACTCAAGGATTTAAACTATTCTTAAAATTAAAAGCGCGTTATTATTCTCTTATGTTAATGAGAAAGGGTGACGTGCTTTTTATGAGTATACATCAAAAACAAGAGTTATCTTTATTTGCCGAAGAGTTATATCGACATATGTCTCCGGCTACACTTAATCAATTAGCTATAGAAGCAGGCGGAATGAAACGAAAACGTAAGTGCCATGGGCACCATTTTTTATCTTTGTGTGTATGGTTAAATCAACAAATCGCTACTACCTCTCTTACTCAACTTTGTAGTCAATTAGAAACTTCAACAGGAATTTGATTAAGTCCTGAGGGACTTAATCGACGATTTAACCCGGCTTATCCTATAGCAATTGAACAGTTAAAAAAAGAAAAAAGCATACCTGATGGTATGCAACTTAGACAACAAAAGTACTTAAATAACATAGTAGAACAAGATCATCGCTTTATAAAGAAGCGAATCCGTTCCATGCTAGGGTTCAAATGTTTTGACACAGCTACATCCATTCTTTCTGGAGTAGAAGCCATGCATATGATTAAAAAAGAACAGCTTGATTTACGGGACCAGTCTGTCCAAAATCAGAAAGAATTCATCCATCAATTGTTTGGACTTTCAGCATAAGATACGATTTCGTTAGGAATATATGCGATTTATTCTCTTTTGTTTTATTTTTGCACCAGAACCTTTTATCTTTTATTGTAGTACCCTTATTTCACCAGAGACTTATCCTCTTAGCAAAAACACAATTTTGTATACAAACTATTTTCTTTATATATAAATATAAAAATTAATAAATTTATAAGTTTCTAAATGAAGTTGTAGGGAAGGAACCTTACGGAAAATTTTATAAAGAAAAGGCCAATTTCCTGTACGTTAAGAGATGTAGTGCACCTCCAATAGAAGATATGGCTAAAAAAGTAGCATAGATTTAACTTTTCTGTGTCTAGAATATTAACTCAAATCCAGCTTCTACTTAGGAACTGTGCCTAAAACAAAATTCTCTTCCATTATTTTTCCCTTGGCTTATTCATGAGTCGAGGTTTTTTTTGTGAAACATTACGAAAATGTAATGTTAATGTAATGTAGTTCCATCGATACTACAAATATAACCGGATAAAATTAGTTACATAAGACGAAGTCAAAAAAGGAACGTTACCAAAAGGAGTGCTACAAATGAAAACCATATTAAGTGTTGAAAAAATTGAAAAGTATTATGGAAATAAAGATAACGTAACAAAGGCAATTGATAATATCAGCTTTAAAGTAGATGAAGGGGAATTCGTTGGAATCATGGGACCTTCAGGAAGTGGTAAAACTACGCTTCTTAACTGTATATCAACTATTGATAATATTACTACAGGAAAAATAATCATCAATAATAGTGACATTACTAAGTTAAAGTCAAAAGCATTAGATAAATTTAGGCGAAATGAGTTAGGCTTTATATTTCAGGATTTTAACCTATTAGATACTCTTACAGCATTTGAAAATATTGCTTTAGCGTTAACAATTAAAGGTGAAAAAAGTTCAGAAATAGATGGGAAAATAAAAGCAGTAGCAAAGTATTTAGAGATTGAAGAAGTTTTAAGCAAATATCCTTATCAGATGTCAGGTGGACAAAAACAAAGGGTAGCGTCAGCAAGAGCGATCGTGACAGATCCATCCTTAGTCCTTGCGGATGAACCAACCGGAGCGTTGGATTCTAAATCATCTAGATTATTACTGGAAAGATTTGAGAGTCTAAATAAAGATTTAAAGACAACAATTCTTATGGTTACGCATGATGCCTTTACAGCTAGCTATGCTCGTAGAATCCTTTTTATTAAAGATGGGAAAATCTTTAATGAGTTAGTAAGAGGAAATGATTCTCGAAAAGAATTCTTTAATAAAATTATCGAGGTAATCACACTGCTTGGAGGTGATGATAATAATGTACTCTAAGATTGCCGTAAGTAATGTAAAGAAGAGTTTTAAGGATTATGCTATATATTTCTTAACACTAACATTAGCTGTTTGTATATTTTATAGCTTTAATTCAATAGAGTCACAAAAGGCGCTTACTGAACTGAAGTATTCAGGTTCATCATATATAAAAACGTTAACTAGTGCATTGGCTGGTATATCAATATTTGTATCGATCATATTAGGAAGTCTTATATTATATGCGAGTAATTTTTTAATAAAGAAACGTAAAAAAGAATTAGGAATTTATATGACCTTAGGTATGGGGAAAAGAAGAATATCTAGCATATTAGTAACAGAGACCATAATAGTTGGAGCTATATCCTTAATTAGCGGACTTATACTAGGGATTGCAGCATCACAAGCCTTATCTAGCTTGACTTTAAAGCTATTCGATTTACCGATGAATAAATATAAATTCGCAGTTTCGACAGGTGCTATAGGTAAGACTATATTGTACTTTGGTATCATGTTCTTACTTGTTATAATCTTTAATGTATTTGTTATTTCTAAATACAAGATCATCGATTTGTTAACAGCAAGTAAGAAAAATGAAGAGGTGAAATTTAAAAATCCTATTATACATCTAATAGTATTTGTTTTATGCGTAATCTCACTTGGCTATGCATATAAAACAATCCTGAAGATAGGCTTCAATATAGATGATCCTATGCTCCTGCTAACAATAATCCTTGGAATTTTAGGTACAGTATTATTTTTCTTTAGTTTATCTGGATTCATCTTGTATATGGTAAAGAAAAATAAAAAGGTATATTTAAAAGAGTTAAATATTTTTATAATTAAACAAATAAATAGTAAGGTGAATACGAATTTTTTATCCATGTCTCTCATTTGTTTAATGTTATTTCTTACAATAGGGATATTGTCTACTGGAATAAGTTTTAAACAAGCTACTGAAGAAGGACTTGAACAAGTAACGCCTTTTGATGCTAGCGTAAGGTTGTACAATGATGGTCAAAATAGCAATGAAGATACGTTAAATAAGATTAAATCTAAAATAAGTAAAAATGAAAAATATATAGTTTACAATGAATATGATGCAGAGTTAAGCGCAGGAGAATTGTTGAAATCTCGAGATAAAAAGCTGCAGCCATTTAACGTAAGCTTTGTTAAGGTATCTGATTATAATAAAATTCTCCAATTAAAGGGTGAAAAAGAAATAAATTTAAATAAGGATGAGGTTTTAATCTCATCAGATAAAGGTCCCGTAATTAAACCAATTAATAAAAAGTTGAAAGACAGTAATAAACTTAATATTAAAGGAAAAGAATACTTGGTAAAACAAACTAAAGTTATAGAAGAAAATCTTCATACTACTAGTGGTTTTACAGATAATGCATGTACAATCATTATAAATGATGAATTTTTATCAGGTTATAAGATTCGTAAGTCATTTTTTAATGTAAATTATTTAGATAAAAACAGAGAAGAATATAATAAAAAATATGATAAAATCGCCCATGACTTTTTTACGGCTGGATATCGGGATGAAGGTATCCCATACGGAGTATCAAAGGATCAAACATACTCAGAATCCAAGGGGTTCACAGTTATGGTGCTGTATATCGGAATATATATTGGAATCGTGTTCTTAATTACTAGCATGGCTGTATTAGCTCTTCAACAATTATCAGAGGCCAGTGATAGTATAGAAAGATATAAAGCCTTAAAGAGAATTGGTGCAAACGAAAGAATGATTAACAAAACAATTTTTATGCAAACTGGCATATATTTTAGTCTTCCGGTTATTCTTGCATTGATTCACTCAGTGGTGGGAATTAAGATGATGAGTGCCACGATAAGTAATGTGTATCAACTAGATATTACCCTTCCAGCGCTAATGACCGCTTTCATATTTATTATAGTGTATGTAGGATATTTCTTTACAACATATATAGGATATAAAAATATTGTTAAGAGTAATTTATAAAGAGATTGATTGTAGACAAGGTTTTAGTAAAATTCAGCAGTAAAAATAATAGAAGTAAAAGGTGATTATTTTGAAAAAAGCGCTAATTGTTTTAAGTGTTTTAGGTGGACTGTTATTTGCAGCAGTTGGAGGTTGGTACGGTTATAATAAACTGAAGTATGAAAAATGTTACGTTAAAATAACAGAAAATAGTAAATCAGGCATTGTGAACCCTTCGACGGGATTCGTTGATTATAATCTAATGGCATATGATAAAAACGGAAATGAGGTTCCTGTGAAATTTTGGGCTCAAAAAAAGCTGAAAGTAAATGCATATCTTGCTGTTGATGTATTTAAACCCTTGAATAAAGATTCAAATGATATAAACTCATATAAAGAGGTAACAGCGGAACAATTACCTGAAAAGGTGAAAGAAAAGTTAAATGTTAAATAAGTATTCATGTAAAGAGGTACTTACTGAAAAGTAGGTACCTCTTTAACATAATCAAGAATTTAACAGGTAAAAATTCCTGATAAAACTAAATATGTACTTTCATATTTAGTAGTTAAATATAGCTGTATATTTATATAAAATATAAGGGATAATATAATGGAAGGTGAAATAGATCAAAGAGGGGAATTTTATGAAAAAAATTATGATTATTGAAGATGATGAAGTGATCAGAGAAGAATTGCAAAACTTTTTACAAAGATATGGATACGATGTAAAAGCTCCTATAGATTATAATAATATCATGCAGTATGTTGAAAACGAAAATGCAGACCTTATATTGCTAGACATAAATCTTCCTGTGTTCGATGGATATTATATATGTAGAGAAATACGTAAAAATTCAGATGTTCCAATTATAATAGTTACAAGTAGGGACAATGAAGTAGATGAATTAATGAGTATGAACTTAGGTGCAGATGATTTTATTACAAAGCCCTATAATACAGAAATATTATTAGCAAGGATAACAAATATCTTGAAAAGAACATATGAAAGCTCGAAGGCGAGTAATATGTTAAGTTACATGGATTTCCATTTAAATCTTTCCAATGCAAGCGTTATGTACAAAGACCAAGCGATAGAGTTAACGAAAAATGAAGTGAAAATCCTTTCCTATTTAATAAACAATAAGGGAAATATCGTAAAAAGGGAGTTCCTTATGGAACACTTGTGGAAATCAGATTATTTTGTAGATGACAGTACTTTAACTGTGAATATTACTAGATTACGAAAAAAGCTTGAGGAGATTGGCATCGAAAACGCAATCGAAACAAGAAGGGGATTGGGGTATATCATGCCATGAGTATAGGTGAATTTATTAAAGACAAAGTGGTAGTAATTATGTCTAATCTGCTGCTGTTTCTTATATTATCAGCTGTGATGGTTATGATGGATTTTCATGCCATTCTCATATTCTTTGTGTTTTGTATTTGGTTTTTCCCTTTATTTTCGTATATGGCTTTAGAGTGTATACAGGCTAAAGCATATTATGATGAAGTTGACAGCATATTAGAAAATTTAGATAAGAAATACCTACTTCCAGAAGTAATAAAGGAAGCTCATTTTATCCATGGGGAAAAACTAAACCATATACTGAAGCCGGTAAGTAGAGATATGCATGAGAATGTGAAATACTACAAAGATATGCAGGCAGACTATAGGGAGTATATAGAAACATGGGTACATGAGATTAAAACCCCAATTGCTTCTACAAAGCTAATTATTGAAAATAATCAAAATGAATTAACGAATAAAATAGACCTCCAGATCGATAGGATTGAGGGATTTGTAGAACAGGTGTTGTATTATTCCCGAAGTAACAATGTAAGCAAAGACTACATTATTAAACCCATTCATCTTAATGATGCAGTAAGGAATGTCGTGAAAAGAAATTATAGGGATTTCATTCATAAGAAAATTAAACTAGATATAAAAAATATCAATGAAATTGTATATAGTGATGGGAAATGGCTCGAGTTTATGCTCAATCAGATAATAGGGAACGCTGTAAAATATGCAAACAGTGAAACGCCCATGATCAGCATATATTCAGTTAAGAAAGCCAACTCAGTCGTGTTAACTATAGAAGATAATGGAGTAGGGATCGTTGATAAAGATATAAATAGAGTGTTTGAAAAAGGATTTACAGGTGAAAATGGTAGAAGATTTAGTAAAAGTACAGGTATGGGCTTATATCTATGTGAAAAGCTTTGTTCCAAGCTAGGCATCAAAATTATAATTGACTCTAAGGTAAATATAGGAACTAAAGTTACATTTATAATTCCTTTGTCAGATATGATAAACTATGTAGATTATTTATGAATCTCTAAAAATGGGGGCCCGCCACATGTCCATCAACTTAAGAAAAGTAATCACCCAAAAAAAGAAAAAATGAGCTGAATTCTCAAAATAACTAACTGTAGAGAAAGAGAATTTCCATTTAAGGTGTACTTCAAAACCTTAGCTTGGTGGACATGGGGATGGTACTCAATATTGTAAATAATGTTCTAATAGAGTAGTATAAATTTATATTTATTGGTCGGTTGACCAAACTAAAAATAAGAAGGTGAAATACAATGTCTAATTCCAAAAAAACAGCTACTCGGGATCAAATACTAATAGCTACGTTTGAATGCTTAGCTGAAAAAGGTACAACCGCTATTACATTACGAGATATTGCTACAAAAGCGGAAATTACTTTAAGTTTAATTCATTATTATTTTCCAACAAAAGAGGGATTATTAGTTAACGCTACCTCTTATGTCATGCAAAAACAGATTAAAGAAATTCAGAAGGAACTCTCAAATATACAAGATTTCTCAGAGAAAATGAAAAAATTAATATTTGTAGTACACCACCAGTTCAAAAGTTCTGAATGGAGAAAAGTGTATTTTAGTTTATTAGCAGCAGCAGCCTGGTCACCGAAAATTATGGAAGAAATTCGAGTTCTACAGAACCAACTGATAGACCTAATTCAAGAATATGCGCAAACTTCCAATGTGGAAATCCCAGATTTAGAAGCGTTTTCCAGGGCTTTATTGGCTTCGATGAATGGATTAGCGTTACAAGTTATGCATGGGGCTTCAGAGGAACAAATTGCTCCGGCATATGAGGTTATAGAAAAAGTATTCATTAGTATCTGTAACCCAAAAAACGCAATGAGTGATTATTAAACTATATAATTCCAAATTCATGTGCCAATCCATTATTCCATGACACCAAATGGGATGAAGGATTGCAAAACATTATAAAGTGAGGTTACAGCATGATCGCATATGGATCATTTTATTTTTTTGCTATAGTGGGGATTTTATTGATACCTACTATCGTAGCTGGATTAAGAGGTAAAATGTTGCGTAAATATAATGCTATCTTAACGCTAATTATGCTTGCTATTATCTTCTCGGATAAACCAAATCAAGCAATGATGTTAGCAGTATTTATTATTTGGCAATTTGTCCTTATTAAAAGCTATTTACTACTAAGAAAACAAAATAATAATACGTTCATGTTTTACATGGCTGTTATTTTGTCGATTTTGCCACTAATTTTGGCAAAAATTGCACCATTTGTACCTGAATTAAAATTCATTGTTTTTACTGGTATATCTTATGTAACATTCAGGGCAGTACAAATGGTATTTGAAATTCGCGATGGCTTAATTAAAGAATGCTCATTTTTTAATTTCTGGGAATTCATTTTGTTCTTCCCTGCTATTTCGACCGGACCTATCGATCGGTATCGCAGGTTCCAAAAAGATATTCAAAAACCACCAAGTGCTGAAGAATATCAAAATCTGCTATACATGGGTATTAATCGTATTTTCCAAGGATTTCTTTATAAATTTATACTTGCATATCTAATAAAACAACATATTATGGATGCGATATTCGCTCAACAAGATACAATTTTATCAAATATGATTTACATGTATAGCTATAGTTTTTATCTATTCTTTGATTTTGCAGGTTATAGTGCATTCGTAATCGGTGTTAGTTATATGATGGGGATTAAAACACCAGAAAACTTTAATAAACCGTTTATCAGTCGTAATATTAAAGATTTCTGGAATCGTTGGCACATGAGCTTATCATTCTGGCTCCGTGATTTTATTTACATGCGCTTTGTCTTTTTTGCAACAAAGAAAAAGCTCATTAAAAATCGCTATATGATTTCATATATTGGCGTCTTTTTAAACTTTTTTGTCATGGGAATTTGGCACATTACTGGTCATCATATTGCTCAATATATGATTTATGCTCTATATCATATTGTTCTGTTTATTTTATTTGATATTTTCGAACGAAAAAACAAGAAGCATAAATTTTGGCCCAACAATACGTTCATGCATGTCCTTGCAATTGTGATTACATTCCATTTCGTATGTTTCGGTTTCCTAATCTTCTCTGGGCACCTAAACAATTATTTTTAATGAAAAACTTTTTTTCTCACAACTAGGGGTCACCATACATGCCCATCGACTTAAGAATTCAGAATTACCTCAAAACGAAAAGATGAGCTTTTTTGTCACAAGTTAGCACAAAATTTCGTTTTGGGGGTACTATAAAATTTTAGCTTGATGGCGATGGGTCAGTACCCCATAAAGAAAAGACACTCATATATGAGTGTCTTTTCCGATAGTTTTTTTAGCAGAAGCAAGAAGCTCCAACTATGATTAATAGAATAAATAATACAACTAATAAAGCAAAGCCGCCACCACAACTACTGCAACTTCCACCAAAGCCCATTTTAATCTCTCCTTTGAGTAGGAGGGGAAAATTAAGGTCACTCATGTATTTTAATGGATTCACTTTACCTTATGTTTTTACGTATTAATTGAGCAGGTCCTTTTGAAAATAAAGAAAAGACACCCTAAGGTGCCTTCCTCCGACTTGAACCACTTTAATTTTAATAATATGTATTGGACTCCCATTCAACTATTATTTTATTGTATCTTTCTCGTTCTTGGCATTGTTGTTCTTCTGCTTTCTTCGTTTCTTTTTTGTTTTGACTTCTGTTTCTTCTGTACCGCAAGCGACTAACCCTAAAGTTAGCACCCCGGCAATAAGTAGGTTAATTTTCTTCATTATTGATCCGCCTCTTCACCTTTGTTTTGTTGTAATAAAGATGAATCGACGTTCACGACTCAACCTTCGTTTGTAATTTGTTCGTTAGAAAATGAACAATTGATCGTATTAGAAAAGGTTTAAAAATAAAACTTTTCTTTTCATCTAATAAATTTACCTTTAAAGACTACATAAATACCTTTGACCATATTTGTAATTCTTTGTAAAATGATATATATAGAAAGATTATGAATATACAGGTAATCTATGGATAGTAGTTTCTAAGAAATTATTCGGGGAAAATTTCTTAGTTAAGTATATTAACTTGTTTGCACTAAATTTTACAAATAAAGGGGTATTAGGAATCATGAAAGCAAAGAAATTAGTAAGTTTAGCGTTACCAGTTATGTTATTGAGTGGTTGTATTACAATTGAAACTGATGGTAAGAAAGCTGAACCAAAGAAAGAAGAAACGCAAAAGATAGAAAAAGAGAGTAAGACTTCTGAAAAAGAGAGTAAGTCAACTGATAGCAAGAAAGAGGATAGCTTATCTGTAGCGAAAGGTGAAGATAAGGAGACAAGTAAGTCAAGTACTTCTAACTCTACTAGTTCTTCCAACTCTTCTAGTAAGGTAACTGGTTCAGAAGTTGACAAATACAAGCAAGATATTTTAGACAATGCAAATAAAATAGACGAAACACTACGATTGATTGAAGACTCAGCAAAATCAGACATTAAATCAGTAAGCTTAAAGAAGAGTGAAATACAACTTGTAACAGGTGGGTCACAAGCATATGTAAGAAAAATAAAGTATCTTGAACCACCAACTGAACTGAAAGCAGAGCATGACAAGATAAAAGAATCAATGGACTTATATTATGATGCATTCCAACTCCTTTCAGAAGCAGTAGAGGAGGAGAGTGAAAGTAAACTGAAAGAATCAATTATAAAATCAAATCAAGGTGCAAAGCTATTCGAAGAAGCAACAAAGAGTATTGCAAGTAAAACAAACTAATAATCAAAATTCATTCAAATAGGGGTATGATGTATGAAAGCAAAGAAACTTGTAGCGTTAGCAGTACCTTTCATGTTGTTAGTAGGTTGTGGAACTGATAAAACAGAAGCAAAGCCGAAAGAGAAAGTAGAGTCTAAAGAAGAGACGAAGGAGAAGTTGTCAAAAGAGAAGTACCCAACACGTATGACGAATTTATCTTCTGAGTTAGTACAGAAAATTACGGTTATAACTGAGTTAGCAATGGATAAAGACAAAGATGAAAAGTCTTTAGTAAAAGAGATAGTGAAAGAAGAGTCAGAGGTACAGAAAAGTATTGCTAAGTTTAAGAAAATAGAACCGCCAAAAGAGTTTGAAGACTCACATAAAGAAATCTTAAAAGCGGTAGATTGTTACAGTAAAGCCTATGCATTACAAGTTGAAATTATAAAAGGCAAAGGAAAAGTTACAGATGAAGACCGAAATAAGTCTCAAAAGTCAATGAACTTAATTAAAGAAGGTAATGAGTATTGGCAAAAAGGCTATGCACCACTTCAAGACGCTCAATTAGACCAAGCAAACGAAATTGGTAAGAAAACAGGCGTACAATTCGATAAGCCTTCAACTTCTGAAACAGATGATGGAAATGTACAAGTATCTAAAGACGGTAAAGAGTTATTAGGTGAATGGGGTAGTTACAAAGGTTCTGAGTTCCATAAAGGTTTAGACTTTCGTGAAGATAATTCATTTACCGCTTATGATGATACAGGTAAAACGTCTTATGAAGACAACCATATGACAGGAACATGGATATTCGATGCAGACAAGAAACAAGTCACATTGTTACCTACTGAGTTTGTAAAAGACGGTAAGAAGATAGATGCAAGGAATACAAATGCATTTGTAGAGTATAAACTTGAGTTCTTACGTGCAGGTTCTTTAAAAATGACTGACGGTAAAGGTAATACAATAACAGGGGAAAGACGTAAATAATCATTAAGGGGTAGAAGAAATGAAGTTTAATAAACTAATAGGTGTTACCATTCCACTCCTACTATTGTTTAGTGGTTGTTCCGCTGATAAAGTAAACATCAAATCAGAAAGCAAACCACTACAAGAAAGTAAGGTAGATAAAGTGAAACCTGTAGATACAGGTAACTATTCAGTAGAAGACTACATTAATTCTCTTACAGACATAGATTTAGCGATGGGGAATAAGGTAACGGAAATGGATAATTTACTCCAAGGAGAAGACCTTCCATTTCATAACAAGCATAAGTACATAAAACTAGCAGAAGAAATAATAGACTTGTCAGTACAAGCTAGAGAGTTAAAAGTACCAAAAGAGTTCGAAGAGGTACACAAAGACGTTGATAAATCTATGCAGATGTACAGTACTGGTTTTCAATATCGAATAGACTATATAAAGAATCCAGACCCTAAAAATTCAAATAAAGCTTTAGAGACCTTAACAGAAGCAGGTAACTTATGGGAAGTAACAACTGAGAGAATAGGTAAAGAATACAGTAAAGCAATATTACAATAATCTTATTTAAGGGGTAGGTAAAGATGAAAGCAAAGAAACTAATTACATTAGCACTTCCAATCATGTTATTAGGAGGGTGTGCTACAGATAAAGCAGAAACGAAAGCAAAGGATAAAGTAGAAGCAAAAGCAGAAGTGAAGGAAAAATTACCAAAAGTAGACTATATGTCACGTATGTTTGCTTTAGAGAATGAATTAAATTCAAAGATTGCTGAAATGGGGCAAACAGCTTATCAGACTAAAGATAGAAGTAATGACATAAATGAATTAAACAAAAAGTTAGAAGAAGAAATAGGTGAAATACAGAAAACGATTGCTGATTTTGATAAAGTTGAGCCACCTAAAGAGTTAGAAGAAGCACATAAGACGATTTTAAAAGGAGTAGACTATTATAATAAAACCTTTTCAGACACATTAAAACGTGCAAAGAGTGGTTCTATTACGAAAGATGCGACAGAAGAATCAAAAAAGTTAGTATTAAAAGGTAAAGACTGCATGGATGAAGGTTACAAAACAATGAGAGACGAGTATACAAAGACAATGAAAACAAACCTTGAAAAGAGCAAAAATGAATCCATGCCTAAAGACGGTAAAGAGTTACTAGGTGAATGGGGTAGTAAGCTAGGTGGTAAATTTACTAAAGGATTAGAATTCAAGGAAGACGGTACATACATCATATATGATGATGAAAACAACACACCGTATGAAAATTCCCATATGCAAGGTAAATGGTCTTATAATGCAGAAAAGAAACAAGTCATACTAACAATAGATGAGTATGTAAAAGACGGTAAAAAGGCAGACCCTAGTCAAATGAAAGAATCTATAGACTATGATGTTATGTATTTCACATCGGATTCCTTAGTTATGATGGATGCTGACGGAAACAAGATAGACGTGGTAAAACCTAAGTAAGTCACTGTAAAGGTTCTAAGGGATAAGACGAAGAAATGTAAACAGGCTATCTAACAAAAGGTAGTCTATTTACATGGTTCTGGTGCAAAAACTTCAAGATAATTGCAATTAATCTCTAAATCTTGGACATACTGATACTATTACTCTAAAAAAGGTGCGTGATCAGTATGGAAAAGCGAAATTTATTCAAGTGGAACAAGATCATCGATTTATTAAAAAGCGAGTTCGTTCGATGTTAGGATTGAAATCCTTTCGCACAGCTACATCCATTATTTCTGGAATAGAAGCTATGCATATGGTAAAAAAAGGGCAACTTATTTTACTGGACAAGTCTGTCCAAAATCAAGTGAAGTTCATCCATCAACTATTTGGAATTGTTGCTTAAGACTAGATTCCACTAGGAAACTTTTCGCCTCTTTATATCTTTCCTAAGTATTTGCACCAGAACCCTTATATGCAATATTGCATATAAGAATGTATTGATAAAAATGTAAGCGCTTACTATAATGAAAGCATAAAGATAAATCACATCTTAGCAACAACAAAAGAGGAGGAAATAATATGACAATCGCAATGACAATTTTAAAATTTGTAGGTGGAGTACTCCCATTCGTTCAAGAACTTTTAAAAGCATTTATGTAAGTTCATTATTTAGCAATTATTTATAAATAATTATCATACCTTAATACGAAAAAAAGGAAGAAGTTGATTTTTTTGAAGACTACAAAAAATACTAAAGGAAAAAAATTACTAGCAAGTTTATTAATCGGCTTTTGCACTATTAATTATTCATCTATTTCCTTCGCTGAAACACCTAAAAGTAATTCAGCTAATGCACCAAAACAAGCTATTGACATTGATACTGGCATAACAAATCTAAAGTATAACAATCAAGAGGTTTTAGCAGTAAATGGGGATAAAGTAGAGAGTTTTGTTCCGAAAGAAAGTACAAATTCAAATGGTAAATTTGTAGTAGTTGAACGTGAGAAAAAATCACTTACAACTTCACCAGTCGATATTTCGATTATTGATTCTGTGGCTAATCGTACTTATCCAGGAGCAGTACAACTTGCAAATAAAGCTTTTGCAGATAATCAACCTAGTTTATTAGTGGCTAAGAGAAAGCCTTTGAATATTAGTATAGACTTACCTGGCATGAGAAAAGAAAATACAATTACTGTCCAAAATCCTACATATGGTAATGTGTCTGGAGCAGTAGATGAGTTAGTATCTACTTGGAATGAAAAGTATTCAAAAACAAATACGTTACCTGCAAGAATGCAGTATACTGAATCTATGGTGTATAGTAAGTCTCAAATCGCAAGTGCTCTTAATGTTAATGCTAAATATCTTGACAATGCACTGAACATTGATTTTAAAGCGATTGCAGATGGAGAGAAAAAAGTGATGGTTGCGGCATATAAGCAAATCTTTTATACCGTAAGTGCAGAACTACCAAACAATCCATCAGACCTTTTTGATAATAGTGTTACGTTTGATGAGTTAACTCGTAAAGGGGTAAGTAATGTGGCCCCGCCTGTTATGGTGTCAAATGTAGCTTATGGCAGAACAGTTTATGTAAAATTAGAAACATCATCTAAAAGCAAAGATGTACAATCTGCTTTTAAAGCTTTAATTAAGGGTCAAGGCGTTGAAGCGAGTGGACAGTACAAGGATATTTTTGAAGAAAGTACCTTTACTGCTGTGGTATTAGGTGGAGATGCAAAAGAGCATAACAAGGTTGTTACAAAAGATTTTAATGAAATCCGAAATATCATTAAAGATAATGCAGAATTAAGTTCTAAAAATCCAGCATACCCAATTTCATATACAAGCACTTTCTTAAAAGATAACGCAACGGCTGCTGTTCATAACAATACAGATTATATCGAGACGACAACTACAGAATATTCAAGTGCGAAAATGACGCTTGATCATTACGGTGCATATGTTGCTCAATTTGATGTATCTTGGGATGAATTCTCATATGATGGAAATGGGAAAGAAGTATTAACCCATAAAACTTGGGAAGGAAACAACCAAGATAAAACGGCTCATTACTCTACAGTAATACCACTTCCACCGAATTCAAAAAATGTAAAAGTCGTAGCGAGAGAATGTACAGGTCTTGCATGGGAATGGTGGAGAACAATTATTAATGAACAAAATGTTCCATTGACAAATGAAATAAAAGTTTCAATTGGAGGAACAACTTTATACCCAACTGCTAATATTAGTCATTAGGTAGAAGTGAAGCACCCTGTAAATAGGGTGCTTTTTTACTTGGTCACAAGTTATCGGGATCTTTTTCAAATAGGGGTAGCGTCACATCGCCATCAAGCTAAGAAATGCAAATACCCCCAAAAAGAAGTTCCTTTTTTCTGAAAATGTATATAAATGCAAAATGCATCATGAATATCCGAAGAAGATTTTATATTTCATTAATTTATTCCTTTCCATCTACATTAATCATTTATTGCAACAGCTTTCACGTCTAAAATAAGATGTTTCAACAAAGGAAAGTATAAGTATCTTTATAATGATTTTCCAATATAATCAATGTGTTAATGAAAGGAACTCTGTGTTATTTTTGCTTTTCTACTAACTAATACAGCTTCAAACAATGGACACAATTGCTACATGCCAAGTGTAATTTATTATCCATTCAAGATTCTGTTTATTCAATCTTTCTGAAAATAAAAAAATATTAAACTCATAAATATACAAGTTATAATGAGGGCGTCGAGAGATAATCTATTACCTCTAGAGAAAATATCAAACCTAGTTCTGGTGCAAAAATTCTAAAGACCTTGCAAGAAAGCTTCTAAAATTGGACATACTGATACGATTACTCTAAGAAAGGTGTGTGATCAGAAGGGAAATTTATTAACATGAAAAATGAAAGCGTTATCAACTTGATCTTATTTTGAATTGGTCATTCTAATAACTTAGATTCAACTGCAATTAAAAATAATAAATTATGGGGGTGCTTATATGAACATGAATGTAGCATCTATTAAAGAAAAAAAGGTTGTTAAATACAAAAGTTGTTTTGATGTGATTGGGCCGGTAATGATAGGTCCTTCAAGTTCACATACTGCAGGTGCTTTGGCTATTGGAACAGTTGCCAATAAATTATTTCAAGGTCTTCCAAAAAAAGTCGTAGTAAGGTATTATGAATCATTTGCTGAAACCCATAAAGGACACGGAACTGATTTTGCAATTATTGCTGGGCTATTAGGATTTGCTGCCGATGACAGCAAAGTGCCAGATGCTATTAAAATAGCAGAATCTAAAGGAATTGACATTACCTTTATTGAAAAAGCGGGTGATAGTCCTGCTGGTCATCCAAATACGGCAGATGTATATTTAGAGGATGAAAGCCGAAGTATTAGAACGATGGGTATTTCGGTCGGCGGTGGATTAATTGAAGTCAAACATGTTGAAATTGACGGATTTAGCTTAGATCTGCAGGGGCCATTGCCAGTTATTATTGCGATTTCCGAAAGAGCTGACTTTGAATTTGTCTTACGCAGGATCTTTAAACAATATGATGTGGAAATTAACAACTTTCATAGTTTAGAAGAAAACAGAAAATATTTATATGCATTCGCTTTGGATTCGCTATTGCCTGGTTATGTTCAGAAGGAATTAGGAAATTTAAGCAATATAGCTAATATCATTATTCTTTAGTTACTTTAAGGGGTGAAAAAATATGTATATGACCATAAAAGAAATTGTGGATGCAGCTAATAAAAGCCAAAAGCCAATTTATGAATTAGCAATCGAACAGGAAATCGAACAAACTAAAACTTCTTATGAAGAAGCTTGGAGTAAAATGGAAAGAAATTTAGCGACTATGGAAAATGCCATAAATAAAAGTATCGAGGGCGACGGGGTATTTTCTCCGACCGGTTTAACCGGAGGTGATGCTGTTAAAATTAAAAACTATCGAGAAAATAGGAAAACTCTTTCTGGAGATTTGATGGTGTTAGGGATTCAAAGTGCTATCGGTGTTAATGAAGTAAATGCTGCATTAGGGGCTATTTGTGCAACCCCAACAGCAGGTGCGAGTGGGACGATCCCGGGAGTCCTATATAGTATTAAAGATACGTTGCAGTTAACTCGTGAAGATATGATCCATTTTCTATTCACTTCAGCGTTATTTGGAACGATAGTCGCAAATAACGCTTGTATTTCAGGAGCGTACGGAGGATGTCAAGCTGAAGTAGGCAGTGCCTCAGCAATGGCGGCTGCAGCAGCGGTAGAAGCTGCCGGAGGAACGCCACAGCAATCTTCTGAAGCTTTCTCAACCGCATTACAAAATTTACTCGGTCTAGTTTGTGATCCGGTCGCTGGATTGGTAGAAATTCCTTGTGTAAAGAGAAACGCCATTGGAACGGCAAATGCTTTGGCAGCAGCAGACATCGCATTAGCCGGCGTAAACAATATCATCAATGCAGACGAAGTTATTGAAGCGATGTATAGAGTTGGAAGACAGATGCCTCGCGAATTAAGAGAGACAGGTTTAGGCGGAATTGCGGCCACACCTACAGGGATTGCCATTAAAAATAAAATCTTTGGGGAGAAACAATCAAATTAATAAACAGTTATCGGAAATATTGTGAAATAGTTAACAATCCTATTCTCTATTGTTCTCCTAAGGATGTCTGTATATTGAGAGCCATTATCACTAAAATATACTACTATATAATTAAAGTGTTTTGTAAGAGCTAACAAACCCATCAGGTTGATGACTAGCGAATTTTTCGATTTTGATCAACTTAGAAGAAGGACACGCGATGTGGCGCACTTTGTAAGCAATTCATTTTTCAAGAACGGTCTATATTCCTAAGCCTTAAAAAGAGACGGAAGAATAGGACACAAGGAGGAATTATTATATGAATGGGAATACTGCAAAAAAAATAGAACTTCAGGCTGAAAATACTGCAGTAAAAAATGAGAAATATCCAGATCCTACAAAGTGGCATAAACAGGATACTACCTGGGCATTGAGCCTTTTTGGAACAGCCATTGGAGCAGGAGTACTCTTTTTACCGATTAATGCAGGTTCAGGGGGGGCATTATCATTACTACTAATTACATTGCTTGCATATCCAGTTATGTATTACTCACATAGGGCGCTTGCTAAAATGATATATGCTTCCAATTCTGCTGAAGAGGGGATTACAGGTACAATAAGAGAGTATTTTGGAAATAAGGCAAGTATCATTTTTAACATAGTATATTTCGTCTCAATTTATACAATCGTGCTAATGTATTCTGTTGCACTTACAAATACTGCAAGTAGTTTTATCGTGCATCAATTGCACATGCAGGAGCCTCCAAGGGCCATTTTATCGCTTGTATTAGTACTCGGTCTTATCGCTATACTAAATTTTGGTCAAGATATCACTGTAAAGATAATGAGCATGCTAGTATATCCCTTCATAGCTTCTCTACTTTTTATCTCAATATCTTTAATTCCACAGTGGAATACGTCAATGCTTAGTTTTTCAAGTGTTTCTACTGCTTCAACAGGAACAGGATATTTGGGAACGATATGGATGATACTACCAATCATAGTGTTCTCGTTTAATCATTCTCCTATGATTTCGTCATTCGTTATGAAACAGAGAGCTACGTATGGAATAGAGGCTACTGATGCCAAGTGTGCTCAAATACAAAAAGTTTGCTATATCATGACATTCGCTGTTGTTATGTTCTTTGTTTGGAGCAGTACCTTGAGTTTGACTCCAAATGATCTTATGATGGCAAAAGAACAGAATTTGTCAATCCTATCATATCTTGCTAATGAGCTTAATTCGCCTGTAATCACGATTGCAGCTCCTATCATTGCTTTTGTGGCTATTACAAAGTCTTTCCTTGGCCATTATATAGGAGCATATGAAGTAATGCGTGACATGATTATTAAGTCCGGTAAAACACGCGGGAAAGATATAGGAGAAAAAACAGTTAAGACAATGATCCTTACTTTTGTCGTATTAACATGCTGGTATGTTGCTTATGCAAATCCAAGTATTCTTGGAATCATTGATGCCCTTAGCGGACCGTTAGTTGCTGCTATCTTATGTTTATTACCAATGTATGCAATTCGTAAAGTGCCTGTACTAGCTAAATATAGAGGGAAAATGAGCAATGTATTTGTCATTATTATAGGTATCCTTACTGTCCTAGCAAGTATTAAGTCATTATTCTAATTCACTATTGTTAGTTCTGATGTAAAAATAGTGAGATATGAAAAAAGAACGAAAGATTCCTAGCGGAACTGAATTTTATATTGTTGAACCAAAGAAATCATGGTTTTGGACAAACTTTTCATCTTGGAGAGTTTGTCCTTTTTTTGATTATATGCATAACTTCTATTCTTGCAATCACCTTTTTAGCTGTTTGCAATGATTTTAATCCAAGCATATTAGGGTGTCGTCCCATGTCCATCAAGCTAATAATTTGAAGTATTCCTTAAGGTTCTGATGAGATGTGGATTCAGTGTTAAAGGTGAAGACAACGTTTTTTCCAATGCACGTAGATATGATTTAGAAGAATTTGTTCTCACCCTAAGCTATGCAATTAGTATGAGGAGAGCTTCTTCTGTTTTAGAGGGCTATTCTACAATGTAAGTGCCGCATGACTTCTGCATAACGATCTTCCATTATCGGGCGCATTTCTTAAAAAAGAATTGCATCTTTATTAAGAACTGAAAACCATGAGTGATTTCAATAGCAGCTGTCTCCATTGGAGGAAAGACCTCGATAACAATGTGTGAAACGAAGACATCAATGTTGTAGTCAGTATATTTAGATAAAAACAAGTCTAAAGTTCCCTTTTTTCTAGGAATCTCGAGCATTCAACCTACTGATAAAGGGAAACCTAAAGGGCATACTAAGATTATATTTAAAATGGGAGGTTATAAATTTGAGTACAATAGAGAATGCATTATCTATCTTCGCCTTAGGCGGCTTGAATGAAATCGGAAAAAATATGTATGCAATTGAATATTCAAACAATATCGTGATTATCGACTGTGGCAATAAGTTTCCAGATGAAAGTTTATTAGGAATTGATTTGATTATCCCTGATATAGCTTATTTAGTAGAAAATAAAGATAAAGTCAGGGCTTTAATTGTCACACATGGACATGAAGATCATATCGGGGGGATCCCGTTCTTCTTAAAAAAATTGAATGTACCCGTTTATGCCACACGCTTCACACTAGGATTAATTGAAATCAAATTAAAAGAACATAAACTCCTAAGAGAAAGTGAACTTATTGAAATCAACTCAAACTCAAACTTGACAATTGGAGAAATAAGGGTAAGTTTTTTCAAAGTGACCCATAGTATTCCTGATTGCTTGGGAATAGTCTTTCACACACCAGAGGGTAATATTGTACATACAGGGGACTTCAAGTTCGATTTAACCCCTGCGAATAATGAGAATTCGGATATTCATAAAATGGCTGCAATCGGCAAAGAAGGGGTCTTGCTTCTATTATCTGAGAGTACCAATGCAGAGCGTCCTGGTTTGACCCCATCGGAACAAATAGTAGGTGAACATGTGGAAGCAACTTTCATGAAAGCCGAACGCAAAGTTATTCTTTCTACCTTTGCTTCAAATATTAGTCGCGTTCAACAAGTCGTGAATGCAGCACAAAAAACAAATCGAAAAATTGCGTTGCTTGGACGAAGTATGGTTAATGTCATAGCGGTTGCTATGGAACGTGGTTATTTAACAGTTCCAGATGGAATGTTAATTGACCCACATGAAATCAATGAAATGGCTCCTGAAAGGGTGGCCATTTTATGCACGGGGAGTCAAGGAGAACCATTGGCTGCTCTTGCTCGCCTGTCCACAGGAAACTTTCGCGGTGTCGACATTTTACCTGAAGATACGGTTATCTTTGCAGCAGGTCCAATACCCGGGAATGAACGAAATATCACGAGTATCGTAGACAACTTATTTGCCCTTGGAGCCAAAGTGATTTATGGATCAGGAAGTACATCCGGAATGCATGTTTCTGGCCATGGTTATCAAGAAGATTTAAAACTAATGCTTACATTAATGAAACCAAAATATTTTATTCCCATTCACGGTGAATTTAGAATGCTGCACCATCACCGTTTGTTAGGGGAATCCGTTGGAGTAGAGCAAGGAAACACGTTTATCATCAATAATGGGGATGTCGTCGATATTGAACATACCATTGCCCGTCAGACCCGGAAAATACCGGTGGGGAATACCTACATAGACGGGGGGGATGTCGATAATATTGGGGAAATTGTGTTACGAGACCGCAAACAACTTTCAGAGGATGGGATGCTCATGATTATTTTAACTATGAGCAAAGCGGAAGGAACGTTGATTTCTGACCCCGATACCATTTCTCGTGGATTTGTGGATAGAGATTTCTCGGAACTCCGAAGAGACGTTAATCGACTTACTATAAAAACTGTTAACGAGCTACAAGAAGCAAATAGAAACTCATGGAATGTAATGAAAAAACAAATAAAAAAATCAATACGACAATATGTATATACACATACTAAGAAAAAACCAATGATTGTACCTATACTTATTGAAATTTAATAGGGGGAAGTTTAAAAAAAAATGAATTAATTGATTTTCAACAATTGGGCACAATTCTCTAATAAGAATTGTGCTCTTTCTTTTGTATTGGACCATTTAATGGAATAAGGGGTACCGCCCACATTTTAACGAAAATATACGCTAAGCAAATTTCGACATAGCTACTCGCTAATTATTCAAATGAGGTTGTAACAGCATATGTGGCTGCTGCAGGTAAGAAAACTTATCATGGTACAACACCACGTCAATATACTACTGCTGCAGTTCATCCAGCTGTATGTGGCAATGTTTACTCTGGGACTAGATTTCCAAGAGGTACTATCATTAGTACAAATAGATCCCTTGGAATGCCTAACGGTACTGCAAAGAATACATTTGTAGTAGAAGACATGGGAGATGTATATTGTAATAGGGGTGTAACATATAATTGGTTTGATATTTATTTTGGAGAGTCTACTACTAGCAATTATAATAACGCAATCAATTTCGGTAAACAACCAATCAGTTACTCTACCTATTGATTTAGAAAGAAAGTGAGGTGTGAACTCACTTTCTTTCTATTCTTTTTTTTGTTTAAAATCAATAACTTTTACTCCACTTGGATTAACATTATAAGTTATTGTTACAACATGATTAGGTGGATTATGAGCGTTGGTATACGTTCGATATTTAGCTACTACAATGAAGGTAAAAGTGCCTTTTTGAGTTCGCTCAATTTTAATAATTTTTGTATCCGTTAAACTATACTGATGATCTGGTCCAAGTTTATTTCGGATAGAACCTTAGAAGAGATAATGCATTTGGATTAGGAGGCATAGTGCTATGACGTGTGATACAAAGTTACGCGTGGTTATTGGAACTGTGGATAGTGGTTTTAGATGAGAAGTTGGTGTGCTAGTTGATAACATTGAAGTACCTAAAGAGGCAAATATGCAAGCTCATGTAATTGAAAGGGGGACTCGTATTGCTCAAGGCGTTATAGCGCCAGTGGAAACAGCTCATTTTGTTGAAGTGGACGAGTTATCGGATAGTGAAAGAGGCAATAACGGGTTTGGATCGGCAGGAGTAAAGTAAGACCAATTTTGAATTTTATTCAGGATGGGAATTTAGTGCAACAAAAAGTAATGAATAAAAGAGAAAATCCCTGCGGGGACAGGGATTTTATAGGAGAGATATTGTTGTCGTACGGTGTCGAAATTTGGCGTATTCGACGAATTAATATTATCACGAGTTTTCAAGTAATTGTGATGGTTGATGTGTCAAAAATGTGTACGACTTGCATATAAAAGCGTTATTTTGTCGAAAAGTAATGCTGAGATAAATAAGACCGCTCCTTTTATCGGAACGGCCGTACAAATAACCTGTGCTGGAGGTCGCATCAAATGGCTTAAGATGTTTTCTCTAAGTAGTATGGACAACGATTTTTACGTTTATACGTAAAAACAGCAGGTAATCGACTAGGTTACCTGCTGTTTTTTTAAACAATACGGAGGAGAGAGCCCCGATTTGAAAAGAGTGAAGCCGTGGGAAGTCGGCTTGTAGGTAGTATGTACGATATAAAAAAGATTATACGAAAAGGGGAATTGTATTTATGAATGTCCTAAATGCAAAGGGGAAGGACGAATTAAAGAAACGTACAATGCATATCCACCAGATTTGCCAGATAGCGGTTGGGTTTATAAAGAAGGTATTAGATATCTAGATTGTGATTTATGTAATAACAAAGGTTATACGGAGCGTGAGTATAAAACGAAAACTAAAATTATTGGTTACGAGTGATTTTAAACAAAAACGTCATTTTGTACAACAAGGTAGTCAGCGCAATTAATTAAGTGCTTGTTGAAAAAAGAAGCCCCACAGAAAATGTTACAGGGCTTCATATGGTTGAGTTATGTCGTACTCACAAGGGATTTTAACATGAATTTTGTGGTAAATAAACTGGTAAATGTGTCTAAGTGGTTTAGAGCTATTATTTTAAACAAAAACGCTATTTGCGCGACACGTTTCCTTATAAGTGCGTAAACACGAAATAGGAGGGTTATCAATTTCGATAACAACAACTGATTGACTGAAAGTAGGAATGAAAGCCGTCAGGTTGAGCTGAAACTACTTATCTAATACTCCTACATGCAAGGCGTGATAGTAGTCACAAATTGTATGAAGCTAGGTGAAGTCGGCTGAACAAAACCTAAGTGATAAATCATATGGTAATGGATAGGTCGGGGTGCTACAAACTATCTATGGTGAGAATGTCCAAACGGGCTGACGAACTTGCGAATGTACGGGTCTAAACATTTAATACATTAGAAATATGTATGTCGTTAATGACGACGTTATCTACCGAAAAGTAAGAGTAAATAGTATGAAATTCGGGACATCTAACGATGAGGGTGTAAAGATAACAGGCTTACAGCAAGCATCTAAGGATATATGTATAGCTAAGTCAATTGGAACGTGGTAAGCAAGAAACTGTCATCAACGCCTACTAGCAGACAGGTGCATATAAGGTTCTAACGAACCGAAATTGCTTCATTCTTGTGAAGGTGGGGACATAGTACCGAAGAAGCATGTAATAAATGTGGAGGGATAGTCCCTAGTCTTGTTCTTTGAAAACTAAATCAATTAGATGTAACTCACAGGATCGAGTAAGATGATGTGACCTTTCGTAAGAAAGGGGAATTAATACGTTGGTGAGTACAACATTGTTTGTAATCTAGTTGCTTTAGTATAGAAGAATAAGATGGGGCGCTGTATGCGATGAAAGTCGCACGTACAGTGTTAAGCGGGGGAAAAGATGGAGATAACTTCAAAGTCTTACCTATCGCAACTATAGAAAAAGGGGACTGATAGAGAAATATAATTTTAATATTTGTATTTCATAAGTTTTACAGGTATGTGGGTATTATATGAAAAGATGCAAAGGCCATAATTAAACATCTTCATTATGTCCGATTGATTTGTCTGTTCATATAATAAAACTAATTGTATAAAAAACAAATAAAAGATTAGAGGGATATATATGCAACAAAATAAAAAGGCTAAATCCCGTCTGCATGAACTTCAGAGGCAATGTAGGATTGCTTTTCCTTGTCCTGTTCCTGGTCCTCAAGGACTGCCCGGACCTCAAGGGCCACCCGGACCTTCAATTCCAAGTCCAATACCAGCAACAAATTTAATGTACTTTACTTTTTCTGACGGACAGAAACTGGTTTATACAAATAGTGATGGTAAACCTTTACTTGGAACAACTCAAATATTACCACCAGGTGAAGTCTCGTATATGAATTTATTTATTAATGGTATGATTCAACCGCAAACTGAATATCAAGTTACAGCTGGACAATTGACTTTATTAGGCCCGGAGCCTCCTTTTGAAGGAGTACCAATTGTTTTACAGTTTATCATTATTAATTAGTGTGTAGGTGGCTAAAAAAGGCAGGGTGACTTGTCCCCCTGCAAAAAAGTTAACTATGTTACAACAAACTCAATGATGAGTGGAGTAGCTCCATCAAGCACAGCACCACCAACAATGGTGATTGCAGTAGTGGTAACTCCTGTTACAGTATCTGCAGTTTGTAGCACACCGTTAATATATAAGCTTAAATACGCATATGAAGCTGGAAATGTCGTGACAGCACCTGCATCATTTGTAAAGTCAGTATTAGCAAAAGTTAAATCTGCCCCAGCCGCAGTCCCTGTTCCTGCTGTACTGACAAACCTTCTACCAGCTATAAAGGGTTTAACGATAGGCATTTATTTTCACTCCTTTTTTATTTAGTTGAACAAACAGAAAGCTTGTCCATCTAGTTTATACTATGTTGTGTTTGAAATTGTGAAACGGCTTATGTACTAATATGTTAGTGCAATTCCTAAGTTTGGTGTAACAGATATATTTTTGTTAAGAGAAGATGGTGAAGTATAAAAGCTTCATTTAATTCACAAGTTTTCATAAAAAAGCACTAAATAACAGTGCTCTTTAAAACGTGGTCTACCGTGAGCTTTTACATTGACAGTGCATATGTATATCTTAAATGTCTAAGGAGGATCTGGTAATGTGAAGAAACAAAACTTTCATTTTGTAGAAAAAACTAAAAAGAGCACTATCAATTAGTGCCCTTTGTAAAAATAGCGTAAGTGGCCAGCTCACGTTATAGAGAAAGGTAGAATTTAATATATTCAAAACCTGCTTAAATGGTGAAAACAAAAGAACAGCTTGTAGATATTATGTGAAAGTTTTGGAATTTTATTCAGATAAATTAAAAAAGCAGCTAGCTCAATTAGCTAACTGCTCATCTCCAAGGGGGAACAAGGAGAAAATCTAATGTCATATGCAGCATTGACGGAATATTGAGTTTTATTAAAATGAAGAAACAAATTCGAAAGCACATGATAAAATAGCGAGATAATTTCGATGTCGAGTAATATAAATATCAATAAAATATAAAAAATGACTTTTGTTAATTACAAAAGTCATTTTTTTATATTACCATGTAAATCTATATTTAAGATACTGTTTATTATTAAGCTATGTTTGATCTGATTCGATATGTTAGGTATTTTCTTGGCTCGGTAGTTCTACATGAAACACTAACCTTAATAAACTATTTTGTTACGCACTTCTCTCTTATATGACTTCATTTATTGAAACAAATTAAAAGAAAAAAGATATGAAAAAATATATATAGATTTAATTCTAAGGGGGAAATATTTGAAATATAAATATAGTTGAAAGGAGCGGATCAATAATGGAAACAAGCATCTTTTTAGGACTGTTTTGGGGATGGACGACGGTTATCATATCAGGAATTCTTTTCGTACGGCCATCAGTACTACGTGAATTGAAAAAATTAGTAGTAGAAGACAGAGGATTTGGGATTATGTATGGCTTTTTATCGATTTTCTTAGGGTTAGGTACTGTTATCCTACATAATATATGGGCATTCAATTGGCAGGGACTCATTACACTTATTGCATGGCTCGCACTTTTAAAGGGAATTTACATAATCATATATCCTGAGCCATCCAAGAAAACCGATTTTGAAGTACGGATACTATCTACTCGTATAGTACTTGCTATCCTTGGTGCTTTGGCATTATGGATGCTAATTGTGATTTATATGAAATAACGAAAAAATTTTTCCAATAACGAGATTAATCACATCGCTATCAAGCTAAGATGAATTTATAACCATAATTTACAGAAAATGTTATTATTTTTTTGTAGAAATGTACAGATTTATTCTTTTATAAAAAGGTTTGATAATCTTTGTGATCCCTGCTCAATTAAAGCGCCCATTTGCTGAATAATAACTTCTACAACTTACTATTTTAATACTGATTAGTTTTCAAGTGTATGTATCATCTAAAGTAATTGTATATGTTAAATGTTTTTTAGAGTTCCGCAATACACTAGTTTTGGTCTGGTCCGAGAGAAAACTCAAAGCTTTGCTGTGTCACGGAAGGATAAAAGCCTGGGAGAAACTGTTTAACAGTTTTCTCTTAGGCTTTTTTTGGTAAGAATAAAATTGGAGGTGTCTTTTAGATGAATAAAGACTGGATTAAAGTATTTGTTGCTGCTTTCTTTGAAATTTTTTGGGTAATTGGTTTAAAACATGCTGATGATTTTTGGACTTGGACGGGAACTATCATTGCTATATTTTTTAGTTTTTATTTAATGATTATGGCAGGAAGAAAGCTTCCCGTGGGAACTGTTTATGCTGTTTTTGTAGGGTTAGGTACAGCTGGAACTGTCTTTTCTGAAATCTTGTTCTTTGGTGAACCATTTAACGTGGGAAAAGTACTCTTGATTTTATTTTTATTAGCTGGAGTAATTGGTTTGAAATTAGTTACAGATAACAAAGCTCAGGAAGGTGCTGAATCCTAATGGCATGGATTTCTTTAATCTTAGCAGGCCTGTTTGAAATGTTTGGTGTTGCTATGATAAATAAATTACATAAAGACCGAAATTGGCAATCATTAGTTTTGTTAATTCTCGGATTTGGATTAAGTTTTATATTTCTTGCTTACGCAATGGAAACACTACCTATGGGGACAGCTTATGCAATTTGGACTGAAATTGGTGCGTCTGGTGGTGCAATTTTAGGCATGGTTTTTTATGGCGAATCAAAAGACTGGAAAAGAGTTATTTTTATAGGTATGGTTTTAGGTGCTGCAATAGGTTTAAAACTCGTTTCATAAATAATTTTTTAGATTGTACTATGAAGAAGATAATCTGTTATTATTAAGCAAATCATCTTCTTCATTTTTTTATTGTTATTCAACAAAATGACCCGATTGTTGAATAACATGACTGGCGTTTTTTAGACAACTTTATTATGTTTTAAACGATTTTATTGTAAATTAAATCAAGGTTATCATATTTATAAAAATATTGGAAAATGGTTATACGCGTTTGTTGAGCGGAGAATTTTCTGATGTAAAAATTGAATCTGGAAAACGAAGTGATCAAGCATATAGTGAGATTCGAACAGGCGTGACACAAAAGAATGAGCTATATATCCGTGACTTAGGATATTTTCGTTTACAAGACTTTAAGTCTATCCAAGATAAGTAAGGATATTATTTATTAAAATATAATATTAGTGCTATAAACTATGTTGTTAACAGAATTAAATCATATCTATTAATTGAACGTTACATTAAAGGGTTAGAAGTAATGCATCATCCAAAGGAGTTTAAGCTCCTTTATCCGAATACAGATTTCCCTATGTATCTTGTTAAAATCCCTTTAGAGAAGAACGAAAACATCAGCTTTTATTTTCCAAGTGATTGTTCTAGTTATATGAAGAGTCTTGTAGAGGATATAGACAAAAAACTAACCTGTTTCCCTTAAATCAAAGTTACAGGCTTTAATAACAAAAGAACATAATTTGAACTACTCGGTAATATTAATAAGATGTTACACATTTCATTAATGAAAGTACATCACTATTTAATAATAATGTATTTTTTTATATAAAGGTACCACTCCGTTTTCATAAAATTAATGCTCGTCAGCCTTATAAACAATGTTATTTTACAATTATTAAATCAATTTTTTTTGATTTAATAATTGTAAAACCGTAAACATTGGCATATAATATAAACATCAATAAAAATTGATTTAAGGAGAAGTAGTATGAAAGAACTAACACTGTATAATCAATTAACTACCCAATCATTTGAAACATATGAAAAGAAGTTCAAAGCATTGGCAGATCAAAAAAGGTTACACATTTTGTACGAATTGTGTCAGCGTGGAGAAACTTGTGTATGTGATTTAACAGGTGTTCTTGAATTACCACAATCAAAACTTTCATATCATTTAAAACTTTTACTTGATGCGAACCTTATTACGAAAGAAACAAAAGGAACATGGAGTTACTATAATATTAATAAAAAAGAAGTAGATGCACTATTATCTGAGCAATTATGCTGTATATTTCGTCCTATGTCATAATTTTGGTTGGGACGAAAGAGCATTTTAATATATTTTAAATCAATTTTTTTTGATTAATATAACTTTTTGATAAACGATCAAACTCAAATAATCATTCTGGCTTTTAAATCAATTTTTTTTGATTTAAAGAATCCAATTAAGGAACTACACTTACAAATTTAGATAAAATAAGGAGGATTTTTTCATGAAACCTATTCAACTTTCATTCAAAGTACAAGAGTGTTGCGGAACGGAAAATCAAACATTACAAAACAATACTGATATGCAGAGATTAAAACAGTTACCAATAGCCATTATTGGGGGCGGACCCGTAGGGTTGGCAGCGGCAGCACACTTAGCAAAACATGATGAATCATTTATTTTATTAGAAGCTGGAGAAAATATAGGATCAAACATTCTTACATGGGGTCATGTGCGACTATTCTCATCTTGGCAATATAACATAGATAAAGCGGCTTTGGATCTCCTTGAAGAGCATGGCTGGGAATCACCAGACATAAAAGCATTACCAACAGGAAAAGAAATCGTAGAACAATACTTGCAGCCGCTTGCGAACCTTCCAAAAATCAAACCATTTATTCACTTGGATACTAAAGTACTATCTATAGGTAGGAAAGACACAGATAAAATGAAAACAGCGAATCGTGAATAAATGCCATTCATGATCTATACAGAAAAAGAAGGTGTACTTCAAATTTATGAAGCTAGAGCGGTGTTAGATGCTTCAGGTACGTGGGGAAATCCGAATCCTGCAAATTCTAATGGTATTTGGCTGAAAGAAGAACAATCTCTCAAAAAACATATTTTTTATGGGATTCCAGATATTTTAGGGAAAGAGCAAAAACGATATGCAAATAAGCGAGTAGCTGTTGTTGGAAGTGGTCATTCCGCAATCAATGCTTTATTGGAGTTAGCTAAATTAAAAGAATCCAACCCAAAAACTGATATTGTTTGGATCATGAGGAAACAACGTGCGGAAGAAGCCTATGGTGGAGAGGAAAAAGATGCTCTTGAAGCACGTGGTGCCTTAGGTAGCCGTATTCATCAATTAGTTGATGAAGGAAGTGTGGAAGTAATCACACCATATAAAATCCAACACGTAGTTAGAACAAAGGATGGAATGGACATTGTAGGTCATCAAGAAGAACAAGAAATAAAAATCAATGATGTTCATGAGATGATTGTAAATACTGGTAATCGTCCTAACTTATCTATAATAAGTGAAATACGTACTTCTATTGATTCTGCTACTGAAAGCGTAGCAACATTAGCACCACTTATTGATCCTAATTTGCATAGCTGTGGTACAGTTCGACCTCACGGTGAAAAAGAACTTCGCCAACCGGAAAAAGACTTCTACATTGTAGGTTCAAAGAGTTATGGTAGGGCACCGACATTTCTAATGGCAACAGGTTATGAACAAGTTAGATCTATCGTCGCATATCTTACTGGAGACTATGAATCAGCAGAAAAGGTTGAACTTGATTTGCCGGAGACTGGTGTTTGTAGCGTAAATTTAAGTTCTAACAAAGTAAATGATTCATGTTGTGGAACAGATTCGTGTTCTTAAGGAAAGTACCTGTAAGGAGTAGTAATTTATATTACGTCTCCTTACAGAATAATTAAGTTTGAAAGGAGAACACAATGAAATGATTATTAATCATGCAGGTAATTTGAAAAAGAGTTATTTTTTATCCTATATGCGATTAATAATCAATACTCACCAATGTAACGTTGAAAAAGCAAAAGATTATCTTTTCCAAAGTATGTTTGGACTCCAAGTTAATAGTTTAGGAGAGGAAACTTATCAGAACTTCCTTGAAGCTTATCAGGAATTGAAACAACCTAATTAAATACATTTTAAAGGGGCTTATGCAACACGGACAATTGATTGACAAGTAAATGAATATTCACATGGAATTTTCTCATATATTAATGAATTTAGAGACTGTCATCGTTTTATCGTTGAGCGCATCGATATCGAATTCAATTTATGCTGTAAGTTCTCAGAGAAATAATTCCTTTTCTTTATTAGTTGCAAAATGCAAATAAAATCAAAAGGTGGGATAAAGATGAAAGAAATATTAGATTCCATTGTAATCGGAGGAGGGCAAGCTGGTCTTGCATCCGGTTATCACCTTCAAAAAAAGGGATTACAATTTTTAATATTAGAAGCGAGTGAACAGACGGCAGGATCTTGGCCTAGCTATTATAATAGCCTGAAATTGTTTTCTCCGGCATGTTTTTCATCGTTACCTGGAATGAAATTCCCAGCGCATCCCGATGATTATCCTACGAGGAAGGAAGTAATTGATTACTTGCAAAATTACGCGAAAAATTTCCAACTGCCAGTAATGACAAATCAGCGAGTTGAATCTGTAGAAAGAGAAGACGAAATATTTAAAGTTCGAACAGTCTCTGGAAAGACATTTCTGACTAGAACTATTATAAATGCAACTGGTTCTTTCCACAGTCCGTTTAATCCGATAATAAAGGATCAAGAGAAATTCAAGGGGAATATTATACATTCCGCTATGTATCGGAGTCCGAATCATTATATCAATCAAAGAGTAGTGGTGGTGGGGCGAAGAAATTCAGCTGTCCAAATTGCGCTTGAACTGGCTGATGTAAGTAGAGTATCTTTAGCTGTACGAAAGCCTGTTCAACTCATGAAACAAAAAGTATGGGGGAAGGATTTACATTTTTGGCTTAAGGTATTAGGCATAGATACCTTTCCGTTTTGGAGATTTGGAAAAATGGCACCGAGTTCAGGTGGAGTCATCGATTTAGGTGATTACAAGGAACGATTAGCTAGGGGAAATCCAGATCAAAAGCCTATGTTTACATCTTTTTACACTGATGGTGTAGTTTGGCCGGATGGGAAGAAGGAGTCAATCGATACAGTCATTTTTGCAACGGGCTATCATCCTAATCTCTCTTACTTCAATGCTATTGGAGCACTGGATTCAAAAGGAAAACCTTTACAAATAGGTGGTGTAAGTACAGAAGTCCAAGGGGTGTATTATGTTGGCTTGGAAGGTCAGCGTTCGTTTTCTTCTGCGACATTAAGGGGAGTTGGATCAGATGCTAAATTTGTTGTGAGACAGCTAATAAGCTACTTAAAAATATGAGGTAAATAAGGGGTAAAAGGGAGCGATAAGTATGGAGATTAGAAAAGCAACCGAACAAGATGCACAAGAAATTATGACTATTTATAATGAGGGTATCGAGGATCGTATTGCGACTTTAGAGACAGAAATAAAAACAGATAAATATGTGATGGAATGGCTATTTCAACGAAAAAAAAGATATTCGGTAATTGTCATGGAAGAGAATTCTCATATTGTCGGTTGGGCTTCCATTAATCCATATAGTCATCGATGCGCTTATCGGGGTGTAGGGGAACTATCTATATACATAAAGAGAGAATATCGTGGAAAAGGTTTGGGACAGAAGTTACTTTTAGCTTTAGAAAAGACCGGACAGCAAAATGAATTCTATAAATTTGTTTTGTTTACTTTTTCTTTTAATAATCTAGGTCAAGGGTTATATCGTAAAATGGGTTATCGTGAGGTAGGAGTGTTTGAAAAGCAGGGTGTAATGGACGGGGAACATGTTGATGTGATGATTATGGAGAAATTATTATCTGTAGAATAAATAACGTTGTATAAAAGTGCTAATGCTTTTAAGTTATAAAGTATAAAGGGTGAAAAAACATAAAAACTTATAGCATAGCTTGAAAAACAAGTGTTTAACTATAATTAGTTGAATACTTGTTTTTCAAGCTATGCAGGGAAAAGTTCAACAAAACGCGAGTTTCGTACGCTAAGAGTCAATCGGCTTTTTGCTGTTAATTTGTTTGTAGTAATCGAAAAGAGAGTAAAGAGGTGGATGCTAAAAGTTTACAAGTATGGATTGAAATCGTTGTAAACTTATTTTTTCATCAATGTTTCAATGATGGGGCATTCATAAATCTCTTTGTCTTCGGGACATCTTTCTTTTAGGTCAATGAGCATTCTTTCAATTTTTTTGAGATCTTGTATTTTATGCTGTATATTTTCTAACTTCATAACCGTGAAATCATACATATCGAGGCATTTTGCTTCATTTCGATCAACAACACCTAATAATTTATCAATTTCATTTAGTGTGAACCCTAATTCCTGCATACGTTTAATAAATTGTAAACGGTCTATAGCTTCTTTAGGATACATTCGATATCCTGAATCCGTACGAATGGGTTCAGGAATTAAACCTACTCGTTCATAATATCGAATAGTCTCTTTGTTAACGCTACACTTGTCGGCTAGTTCTCCAATTCGAAACTGCATGTGATTTCACCTCATACATAGTATAAACCCTGTACTTCAGTACAGGGTCAATATATAATTTTGTTCTTCCAATTAAATGTATTCTAGTACAGAAAACTTGCTTTATTCACTAGGTATGTTGACTTGTTGTTTTGCTTCTTTGACTGTAGCCATCACATTTCCTAAACAGCATGAACCTTGCGGGTTATTGACATCACAGCCACAGCGTTCGGCTTTCATATGAGCAGAAATTGACGGTACTGCAGTACTTTTTCCAGTCGTGTAAATCTCATTAGTGATTTTTGACCTAGTCCAACCAAAGCAGTAGCAGACATTTATATCTTGGCCTTGATCTTTTTGAAAAACAGAGATTCGCACATCATTTGTTGTAAATTGTGCTCCCTGATGACCAAAGTACACTATATCACAATTTTCCGATGCACAAAAACGATATGTTTGATGCACATCAAGTATTTCTAGAGCATTAGGCACAAGTATGCTCTTAAGTGTCAAAATCTTGACTTCTTTTCCTTTCCCACCACACATCGGACACGTGGTTACAGAAGTAATCTTCTGACAATCCGTGGCTGTTTCTTGTGTTGAGGGCTGTACATTGCAGCAATCCGACATGGGTTTGGACTTCATCATACCGCCAAACAACTCATTAGCAACTGTGAAGGCTTCTATAAGAGTGAGCATATCCCCCGTCTTAGTTAAATCTTTTTCATTAGATTGATACCAATGCTCTTTAGAGCAATAAAATTGAATGGTAGGACAACTACTAGTGGAAAGGAACGATTTAGAATCTGTTTCACTAGAGAAATCGCAGCATGTATTTATATCAGCAACCGTTCCAATGCCGACTACAACAGTATCGGGGTTAGAAACAGGAATATTATTTTTGATATCGATGTTTATCTTTTTACAACAATAGGCACATTCTGATTCGATTAGTGCCTCCGATTCAAACATCGATGGAATGCCAAGAGCATCAATTGCACACATTGAAAAAGCTGGTGATTTTTCGGACAATGTGACCCTGTGCGGAGTAGAATTCCCTGAAAAAGGATAGGCTACTGTCACGTTACCACTATTCGTATCCCAATGAATCAAATCTAATTCGCTAAATTTTTCTGAAATTGATTGAATATCTACGTCTAGTTGTTTCCCTATAGGGGTTAGATCAGCCACATTTACTTTGTTACCCTCTGAAAATTTAAAAAGAATAGCCAAGCGAATCATATTCTCCGTCGGAGATAAGGAATTTATTTTTTCTTTAAATCCTCCTTCTGGTAAGTCAAGGGTTTGCATTACCTTATTAAGTAACCCAGGTAAGGATGTATTTATATAATCTTGATTCATTCTATTACCTCCTTTATTCATTCCATTTCAGTTTCCTGTTATGAAAACGAATTTGCATCATCCCATATAGTATAAACCCTGTACCTAGATACAGGGTCAATAGTTTTTTTCTTGCAATCATTTTTAGTTCCGAAAATGACCGTTTATGGGACTTTTTTTTTTCTACCCAAATAGAGAAAAATACTATTCAAATTCAGTTTCAAAACTCATTACCAAAAATAAAAGCTCCTAACATATTAGTCATATACAATATGTTAGGAGCTTGATATTTTAAGTTTTTTTTGGATTTAGGTCTTGATAATATACGCTAAGCGATTTTTTATATAGAAAAAGGCGATTTCCTGCACATAAAGGAAATCGCCTTTTTTGAAAAATTTTGACACACATATTAGTCAATGCTAATATGAATAAAGAACAAAACATATTAGTGATGACTAATACGAATGGAGAGGATACCATTGTGCAACTCAAATGATTTAGATATAAAAACCAAATTCATTCGTGGCTTTGCTGATAAAACAAGGCTGCAAATTCTTCAATGTATGATGGATGGTGAAAAAACAGTATCTGAAATCGTAGAAATAATCCAAGGGAATCAATCAAACATATCCCAGCATCTAAACTGCTTAAAAGGATGCGGCATCATCCTGGGTAGACAAGAAGGGAAGTATGTCTACTATTTTTTACGAAATGCACAAATTGAACAGTTACTCACAATGTTTGATGTTGTCTTTCATGAAGTGCAAAAAGAAGTAGCATCATGTGATGAAAACAATGCTTGTTTATCTCAAAAAGGAGAGAACTGTCATGACAGATAAGAAAGAGAATAATAAGCAAACAAGCTGCTGTCAAAATTCTTCATCGACTTCTGTAAAAGAAGAATTAGAAAAAGAAACATCGTCATGTTGTTCCTCTAAAAAAGAACTTACAATTGTACCGGTTACTAAGAAAACCTCTTGTTGCAGTGGTGAAACCGAGACAGTGAAAGAAGGAAATAAAACTTCCGATTCTTGTTGTGAACCTAAATCAGAAAACAGCTCTTCCTGTTGCCCATCTGAATTAGCCCTCCAAAAAGAAGAAACGACATCAAAAGCTTCTTGCTGTAGTGATAGCTCATGCAAAGACACGGCACTTCCTCTTGATACCTCGAAAATAAAAGGTGATGACGTACAAACATATGTAGTCGATGGCATGGACTGCGGAGCTTGTGCCTTAACAATCGAAAAACATCTACAAAATGTTTCTGGCGTAGAGGAAGTTCGAGTTAATTTCGCTACAGGAAAAATGCAAATTCGTCATAATCGAAATGCAGATGAGATTATTAAAGAAGTATCTAATGCAGGCTTTGGAGCTTCCTTAGCAGGAAATCGTAGAGGTACAGCACCTGTTCAAAAAACTAAAAATACAACTTTGATTCTCTCAGGTTTATTTTTAGCTTTAGGATTTGGAGGAAGTTTTACAATTATATCCCCTCTTCTTATTACACTTCTCTATGCTATTAGCATTGGTATTAGTGGTTATAAACCTGCTAAAAGTGCCTTTTATGCAATTAGAAGTAAATCGCTCGATATGAACGTTCTCATGATATCAGCCGCTATTGGTGCTGCATTAATTGGTCAATGGCTAGAAGGCGCAACAGTTGTTTGGTTATTTGCATTAGGAGCAATGCTACAAAACAAATCAATTGAACGTACACGAGAATCCATTCGTGGATTAATTGATTTAGCACCATCAGAAGCTTGGGTAAAAGTTGGAACTGAACTTATAAAAAAATCTGTAGATGATATTGCAGTGAATACAACGATTGTTGTAAAACCTGGTGAAAAAATCCCATTAGACGGCACAGTTATAGGAGGCACTTCTACTGTAAACCAAGCACCGATAACTGGTGAGTCTATCCCAATTGATAAACAAATTGGCGATTCCGTATATGCAGGAACGATTAATGAGGAAGGTTCTCTTGAGATTACAGTAACTAAACTCGTTGAAGATACTACGTTATCTCGAATTATTCATCTTGTAGAAGAAGCACAAGAAAAGAAAGCACCCACTGAGGCATTTGTGGATCGTTTTGCCAAAATCTATACCCCTATCGTTTTTGTATTAGCAATTGGCGTCATGATTATCCCGCCCCTTCTTGGTATGGGCGAATGGATGGAATGGATTTATAAGGGATTAGAGCTTCTTGTTGTTGCGTGTCCTTGTGCTTTAGTTATCTCTACTCCAGTCGCTATCGTATCTGCAATTGGAAATGCAGCAAGAAACGGTGTACTCATTAAAGGTGGTACCGCTCTAGAAATCGCAGGTTCATTAAATGCTATTGCATTTGATAAAACAGGTACATTGACCGAGGGAAAACCAAAAGTAATGCATGTACGAAGCTTAGATTGTACTGAAGATGAGTTATTATCAATTGCCGCAACAATTGAAGAATATTCTAATCATCCAATTGCAAAAGCAATTACTGCTTATGCGAAAGAACATCAAACTTCTATTCAAAGTGGAACTGACTTCCGCGCAATTGTAGGAAAAGGTGCGCAAGTAACGATAAATGGCGAAACATACTACGCTGGAAATAAAGCATTATATGAAGAGTTTGGAGTTTCTCTTCAAATGTGGAACGAACCGATTCGGGAGATGCAAAGAATTGGTCAAACCGTGATACTTGTTGGAACGAACAAAGTTATTTTAGGAATGATTTCAGTAGCAGATTCCATTCGTTCTACTACTTATGGAACAATTCAAGAATTAAAACAATCAGGTATTCGGGAAACTGTTATGTTAACAGGAGACAATGAAGGAACAGCTGAACACATTGCACAGAAAGCAAAAGTAGATCGTTATTTTGCTAACTTACTTCCAGAAGATAAGGTTCATTCTGTAAAACAACTTCAATCTGAGGGGAAAACAGTAGCTATGATCGGAGACGGTATTAATGATGCCCCTGCCCTTGCTACCGCAAACCTCGGTATTGCCATGGGCGGTGCAGGAACTGATACAGCAATGGAAACGGCAGATATTGTATTGATGGCAGACAATCTTGAAAAACTTCCTTATACAATGAAACTAAGTCGAAAAGCATTGCACATCATTAAACAAAATATATGGTTCTCATTGATTATTAAATTTATTGCCCTTGCCTTTATCTTCCCAGGTTGGCTTACTCTTTGGATGGCTGTACTAAGTGATACAGGGGCTGCGCTTATTGTAATACTTAACAGTATGCGTTTATTACGAAACAAATAATAAGATACGGAGCTACCTAGTAGCTCCGTATCTTAAATATATTTTGAAAGGGTATACATATGAAAAAAATGCGTGTAATTGGATTACTTATACTTATTTCCATAATTACGATTTTAGGAGCATGTAGTGATAATAAACTAAGAGATTCACTAAATTGGGATGTAGAAAAGTTTGCATTTACAGATCAAAATGGGAAAAAGTTTGGTTCATCTGAGTTAAAAGAAAAGGTTTGGGTAGCTGATTTTATCTTTACAAGCTGTCAAACTGTTTGCCCACCTATGACAGCCAATATGGCAAAACTTCAAAAAATGTTACATGAAGAAGGAATTAAAGATGTAGAGTTTGTATCATTCAGTGTAGACCCTGAGGTAGACACACCTGAAAAAATAACAGAGTTTATGAAAGTCTATGAAATGGATAAAAAGAGAACTCATTTCCTAACAGGATATACACGACCAGACATTGAAAAGTTTGCAAAAAAGAACTTTCAAACCCTTGTAACCAAACCGGAAAATAATACACAAGTAATACATGGTACAAGCTTTTATCTCGTGGACAAAGATGGAAAAGTTGTAAAAAAATATTCAGGTCTTCAAAACACACCATATGAGGATATCGTCCGTGATATTAAACGAATTCGATAACTAAAAAACTTCTTATTATGTTCCTATTAAACTCTAAAAATTCGTGGTGTTTACATGAAGAAAACGCAAGGCTCTCACATGAAATTATTGCTAATTACCACATTAATCATTTTTGCTGCAGTTACAGCTTTTGTTGTGATGGATAAAAAAGAAGAAAAAGCAACAGGGAACAAAGTTATGAAAGAGTTACCTTCTGTAGGAAATCAGCCTACTTTAGGAAAAGAAGATGCACAGGTCTCTATTGTAGAGTTCGGTGATTATAAGTGTCCTGCCTGTAAAGCATGGGGGGAGCGTATTCTTCCGCAATTGCAAAAAGATTATATTGATACAGGAAAGGTGAAATTCTCTTATGTGAATGTTCTTTTCCACGGAGAGGAATCAAAGTTGGCTGCCTTGGTCGGTGAATCTGTATTCAAGCAAGATCCTGAAGCGTTTTGGGCATTCCACAAGGAAGTCTTTAATCAGCAACCGCAAAATCATGATGATGCATGGATTACACAGCAAAAACTTATGGATATCGTCAAGAGCAAGGCACCGAATATAGATATGGCACGTTTAGAAGGTGATATGCAAAGTCAAGAAACAGTACAGGAAGTAAATAAAGACGAGAAGCTTGTAGAGGATTATAGTGTTCAGCAAACCCCGAGTATTGTTGTGAATGGAACGATGCTATCCGATCCTTATGATTACGAACAAATTAAAAAATTAATTGAAAAATCATTGAAGGAAAAGAAATGATGAATACAGTACAAAAAAACTTTGAATGGCGTAACTATACCTTATATATGGCCTGGATCGTTTCCATGATTGCTACATTGGGAAGTTTGTACTTCAGTGAAGTTCGTGGATTCATACCATGTGAACTATGCTGGTTCCAACGAATCATGATGTATCCACTCAGTATCATTTTAGGCGTTGCCACATTCTATAACGAAAAGCGCATTAAGAAATATGTGTTGCCGCTCTCTATTATTGGCGGTAGTATTTCACTTTATCACTATGCAATCCAAAAGGTCCCAGGTTTTTCAGAGATTAAACCATGTGTCCAAGGGGTTCCTTGTAATGTAGATTATATTAATTGGCTAGGTTTTATCACAATTCCCTTCTTAGCTCTAATAGCTTTTTGTTTGATTACTTTGTTTATGGTGTTAACAAGATCAAGAAATGAATTGATTAATAAGTAATGTGTGGAATGTGCTATTACATATAAAGGTATTTCTACAGAGAGGAGACAGTATGATGTCAAAGATCATACCTGTAGTTTTATTAGTAAGCCTATTATTTGTAGTACTAATTGGTTGTAGTTCTACTAAGAATTCATCAGTTAGTAAGAGTAATGCGACACAGAATCAACAAAAAGAACAAAAAAGTGGCGATGATCATTACAAAGACGATGTCCTAGAAACAACAAATAGTGTAGAAGCACTTCCTTCTTTCCTATCATCATCTAAAAATGGTCAGGTCTCTCAAATTTATGGAATGGTAGGAAAAAACATCGAACTATTAGAATGGATTCCTTGTTACTGTGGTTGTGGAGCAAATTCACAACATAAAAGCAATAAAGATTGCTTTATCCGTGAAGTAAAGCAGAATGGAGAAGTTAAATGGAGCTCTCATGCAATGAAGCATGCGGCTTGTGTAGATATTGCTTTTCAATCTGTTTTAATGAAGCAAAACGGAGCATCAACTCTAGAAATTCGCCAATATATAGATAAACAATACAAAAAAGAAGATGTAAAGGTCACTCCTACACCAATGCCAAGTACATAAGATATATTTCTTACAAATTAGAAGACATGCAAAAAAACAAAATGCATGTCTTTGTCTTTTTCGTACTTCTCTATAACTATTAAGAGGTGTAAAGGGATGAAAAATCATACGAATAAACTTAAGTATAAAGTTATTTCTAAAATTTATGATTACTTAATGAGTAACAAATTATTTATAAAGGCAAGGGAGCGAGCTTTTTCTCTTCTTTCCCTTAAGTCAAAACAGCATATTTTGTTTGTTGGTGTCGGAACTGGAGAAGACTTTCGTTTTATCCCTTCAGATGTCCATATTACAGGGATTGATCTTTCACAAGATATGTTAAACAAAGCAAAAACTAAAACTAAAACACAGGAAAATCAGGCTACACTTCTACAAATGAATGCAGAGCAATTACAGTTTCCAGATGAATCTTTTGATGTAGTATCTCTAAATCTCATTTTAAGCGTTGTTGAAAATCCAAAGCAGGCTTTAGCTGAAGCTCTTCGGGTAACTAAACAGACAGGATTCTTATTAGTTTTTGATAAATTTTTACCTGAAGAATCGTCTTCCAGTATAAGCAGAAGCATTATCAACACCATTACTTCCTTTCTTGGCACAGATATTAATCGGAGGTTTAGTGATATTTGCAAAGATTTACCGATACAGGTTGTATATGAGGAACCTTCTATATTTAAAGGAAACTATAAAATTATTCTTTTACAAAGGGCAGAATAATGCTGAATTTAAACATAACGTATACTGTGATATAAAAATAGCCTGATTTTTCTTAGAGTAGAAAATCAGGCTATTTTTATGTCGAAATTTGCTTAGCGTATATCTTCGTTAAAATGTGGGGGGGACCCCCTATAGGATTTATCATTTATATCTTTTGGGATAAGAAAAAGAGTACAAATTTTAAATAAGGAAATCCAATGTAAAGATTCTGTAAAGGTGAGAGTTTTCAGTTGAATATATAAGCAGATAGTTATATACTTATTTCGAAAGTGGAAATAAAGTAACTTAAAGGAATAATACATTTTATTTTTACACAACATATAAGCATATGCTTATGTAATTATAACAAGGTAGGTGTAGATATGGAAAAAACAGTTGTAGAGGTAACAAGAGCATCCCAATTACTGAAACTATTAGGAGATAAAACAAGATTAACAATTGTATCAATCCTTAAACAACGTGAATGCTGTGTCTGTGAACTTCTCGAAGTATTTGATATGAGCCAACCTTCTATCAGTCAGCATCTTCGAAAGTTAAAGGATTTAGGTTTAGTGCAGGAAGAGCGTAGAGGTCAGTGGATTTATTATTCTTTAAATCAAGCAAGTGATTTATACACGCTTTTAGAAGTTATTTTAGCACATGTACCAGACCAAACAGAGAAAATCAAACAAATTGTGAAGAGCAATCCTACACTCCGGTGTGGTTGTTAATAAATAGTTAGAAAGGGAAGTGAGAAGGATGAGCAACACGGGGAAAAAACGCCTATCTTTCCTAGATCGGTATCTAACTCTTTGGATTTTTCTTGCGATGGCTGTAGGGATTGGAGTTGGATATCTATCCCCTGGATTCGTTGATGGAATGAATAGTCTACAGGTAGGAACAACTTCTATTCCACTTGCGATTGGCTTAATTTTAATGATGTACCCGCCACTCGCTAAAGTACGCTACGAAGAAATGGGACGCGTTTTTAAAGATGTAAAAGTATTAGTATTATCACTGGTGCAAAACTGGATTATTGGTCCTGTTTTGATGTTTGCTTTGGCTGTTATATTCTTACCGGATAAGCCAGAATATATGGTGGGCTTAATTATGATAGGTTTAGCTCGTTGTATTGCGATGGTTATCGTATGGAATGACTTAGCGAAAGGTGATACAGAATATGCGGCAGGATTAGTAGCATTTAACTCTGTATTCCAAATGTTATTTTTCTCAGTATATGCTTATGTGTTTGTAACAGTTATTCCAGAATGGTTAGGAATTGAAGGTGCTGTTGTAGATATAACAATGGCAGAGGTTGCAAAATCAGTGTTTATATATTTAGGAATTCCATTCATCGCAGGAATGCTAACACGCTTGATTTTTGTAAAAACGAAAGGACGAGAATGGTATGAAAAAGTATTCATTCCAAAGATTAGTCCAATTACTTTAATCGCATTACTATTTACAATCATTGTTATGTTCTCTCTAAAAGGAGAAGTGATTGTTAGCGTACCATTTGATGTTGTACGTATTGCAATTCCATTACTCATTTATTTTGTAATCATGTTCTTTGTCTCTTTCTTTATGGGCAAAAAAATCGGTGCAAGTTACGGGGTATCAACAACACTAGCGTTTACGGCTGGAAGTAATAACTTTGAATTAGCGATTGCAGTAGCTGTAGGTGTATTTGGAATCCAGTCTGGTGCAGCGTTTGCTGCAGTTATCGGACCTTTAGTTGAGGTTCCGGTTATGATAGCACTTGTAAATGTGGCACTTTGGTTCCAGCGTAAATACTTTCAAACACAACCCAAATAAATATTCATAATAAAGGTGGAATTATCGTGGAAAACAAGAAAACAATTTACTTTTTATGCACAGGAAACTCATGTCGTAGCCAAATGGCAGAAGCTTGGGGTAAAAAATATTTAGGTGACAAATGGAATGTACTTTCTGCTGGTATCGAGGCGCACGGAGTAAACCCGAATGCAATTAAAGCAATGAAAGAAGTAGACATTGATATTACGGACCAAACATCTGATATCATTGACCGTGACATTTTAGACAAAGCAGATTTAGTTGTAACACTTTGTGGTCACGCAAATGATGTATGTCCGACAACACCACCACATGTAAAACGAGTTCACTGGGGATTTGATGATCCAGCTGGTCAAGAGTGGTCTGTATTCCAAAAAGTTCGCGATGAGATTGGTGGACGTATTAAAAAGTTTGCTGAAACAGGAGAATAATTGAAAACAAAATAAGCCGAGAAGATTCTCGGCTTATTTTATAAAGAAGGGGAGAAATCAGAGATGAAAAAGATTGAAATTTTTGATCCTGCAATGTGTTGTTCTACTGGAGTTTGTGGACCAAGTGTTGATCCGGAATTAATTCGTATTTCAGTTGCTGTTAACAACTTGAAGAATAGAGGAATTGATGTGACTCGTTATAATTTGGCAAGTGAACCAGATGCATTTGCCAATAATGTTGTTATTAGTCAACTATTAACAGATAAAGGACCAGACGTGTTGCCTGTAACTTTGGTGGATGGAAAAGTAGTAAAAGAAAAAAGTCACCTGACAAATGAAGAGCTTGCACAGTTAACAGATGTAACCAAAGAAGAGTTGAGTCAAAAGCCAGTCGTACGTTTAAAGTTAAACGTGAAAAAATAGAGAAAGAAGTGAAAGGCAATGACAAACGTATATAACCCAAACACAATAGCATTCACACCATTTTTATTCTTTACTGGTAAAGGCGGAGTAGGAAAAACATCTACTGCATGTGCAACAGCTATTACGTTAGCTGATATGGGGAAACAAGTTTTATTAATAAGTACTGACCCAGCTTCTAATTTACAAGATGTGTTCGAAATAGAACTTACGAATAAACCTAAAGAAATTCCAAGTGTTCCAAATCTACAAGTAGCAAACTTAGATCCTGAAACAGCAGCCCATGAATATAAAGAACGTGTTGTTGGTCCATACCGTGGAAAGCTCCCTGATGCCGTTATTGCAACGATGGAAGAGCAATTATCTGGAGCTTGCACAGTAGAAATGGCTGCATTTGATGAATTCTCTACGTTACTTACAAATAAAGAATTAACATCGAAATTCGATCACATTATATTTGATACAGCGCCAACAGGTCATACGTTACGTCTTCTTCAACTTCCTACGGCTTGGAGTGGTTTCCTAGAAGAAAGTACTCATGGAGCTTCTTGTTTAGGACCATTAGCGGGGCTTGGTGATAAAAAAGAGTTATATAGTCAAACGGTTCAGGCGCTATCTAATCCGAACCAAACAATGTTATTGCTTGTTACACGACCAGATAGTTCTCCATTGCAAGAAGCGGAACGAGCAGCTCATGAATTAAAAGAAATTGGTGTTAGTAATCAATTTCTACTAGTAAATGGGGTCTTGAAAGACTATGTGCAAAATGATGATGTCTCAAATGCATTGTTTAAGAGACAATCACGTGCGTTAGAAAACATGGCAGAAGAATTAAAGAATCTTCCTACTTATGAAATTCCATTAGTACCGTTTAATGTTACTGGGATAGAGAATATGAGGAAACTGGTTCAACCAATGGAAGATCTCTCGATTTCGAATGAAGAAGCAAATACCGTCTCTATTCCTTCACTTCAGACATTGATTACTAATCTTTCAGAATCAGGAAAACGAGTAATTTTTACAATGGGAAAAGGTGGTGTTGGAAAGACTACGGTAGCTTCTGCAATTGCAGTTGGTCTGGCTGAAAAAGGACACCATGTACACTTAACTACAACTGATCCTGCAGCACATATTGATTATGTCATGCATGGAGAACAAGGGAATATTACGATAAGCCGAATTGATCCAAAAGTAGAAGTTGAAAACTATCGTAAGGAAGTCATAGAGCAAGCAAAAGATACGGTTGACGAAGAAGGTTTAGCGTATTTAGAAGAAGATTTACGTTCTCCTTGTACAGAAGAAATCGCAGTTTTCCGTGCTTTAGCGGATATTGTTGAAAGAGCAAATGATGAAATTGTAGTTATTGATACAGCGCCAACGGGTCATACGTTATTGTTGTTGGATGCGGCACAAACGTATCATAAGGAAATTGCGCGTTCTTCCGGTGAAGTACCACAGTCTGTGAAGAACTTATTACCACGTTTGCGTAATCCGGAAGAAACAAGTGTTGTAATTGTAACGCTTGCAGAAGCGACACCAGTTCATGAAGCAAGCCGTCTACAAGAAGACTTAAAACGTGCGGATATTACTCCAAAATGGTGGGTTATCAATCAAAGTTTTTATGCAACACATACAAGCGATTTAGTGTTAAGAGGAAGAGCGCAGTCTGAAATACAGTGGATTCAAGCGGTACAAAAGGAATCACAAAATAACTGTGCTATCATCCCTTGGCAATCGGATGATATTGTGGGATATGAGAAGCTTAAAGATTTAGTAAAATAAAACATTTTTAATCAGTTACTATGAAGGGGAGAAATGAAAATGAATATTACAGATAAAGCAAAAGCGTTTATTGAAACTGCTATGAAAGAAAACGGTGTTACAACACTACGTTTTACATTTGAGGGTGCTGGGTGTTGCGGACCAAGCTACGGTATTAATTTAGGGGAAGCACAAGAAAATGATGTAACAGAAACAATAAATGGTATTGAAGTTGCTATGGATCCAAAGGTTGTTGAAATTGTAAATACATTAACACTAGACTATGTAGAAGATCAACAAGGTGCAGGCCTTGTAATAAGTGGCGGATCGAATTGTTGCTAAATAATAATTGAAGGAGACTATCAAACATGACTAACTATCACGAACTTGTAAAAGAAAAAGTATATATTGGTGGAGTAGACGCTATACAAGAAGCTGTACAAATGCATGGAATTACTGAGGTGTTTGATTTACGTGCCGGAGGAGAAGAACCAGAAGGATTTCCAACAGAAACTATACGTCATGCTTATCCGATTGTAGAAGGTGTAGAGGGACAAGATGAATCAGTAAAAACTGCAATTGCAGCTGTCAAAGAAGCTGTTGAACAAGATAAGAAAGTATTTTTCCATTGTTCCGGTGGACGTAATCGTACAGGTACGGTTGCAACGGGATTATTGGTAGAATTAGGGTATGCACCTAACGTGGAAGAGGCTGAAAAAAAAGCAATAGAAATTCGTTCAAGCATTAATATTAAACCAGAAATGAAACAAGTGTTGAAACGTTTATATGTATAATTCATCTAAGTCTCAAAAACATTAATGTTTTTGAGACTTTATTATTTTATGGATTTGACAATAGGGGACAATCAAATAGAAATTCTGTAAAATTAAAATCGAATATCATAGCTTTATAATCATTAGAAAGGGGATGAATTCTAATGTATGTGAGGGTACGAGAACTTCTTACAGCAGAAGAACGAAAGCGTTATATGCAAATCCCCTCTGATATTAGCGAATGGACATTAAGTACATACTTTACCTTCAGTCAGCATGATAAACAAATCATTAATCGCCATCGGAGGGATTATAATCGACTGGGTTTTTCTATGCAATTAAGTATTTTACGGTATTTAGGCTGGACTTTATCAGTTATTGAACACATTCCTAGTGAAGTTTTAGAATTTGTAGCGAAACAAATTGGTGTAAGTATAGAAGACTGGGGGCTATATGCTCAGCGGGAAGCTACAAGGTATGAACATGTAGAAGAAATTCGCAAAGAATATGGTTTTCGTAACTTTACAACTACTGATTATCGAAGATTATCTAAATTTCTTCAATTTCATGCATTAAATAATGGAAATACTACATATCTCATTGAGACAGCATTACAAGAATTACGTACTTGGCAAGTTATACTTCCTTCAATGTCAGTAATAGAAAGAGCAATATGGGAAACACGTAAAAGAGCTGAAGAAATTATATTTAAAACGCTAACATCTTCTTTATCTCTTTTACAAAAAGAAAAAATAAGCAGTTTACTTCACTTTATGCCTAATTCTTCAAAAACATATTTAGCTTGGTTAAAAGAAATACCTGGCCAATTTTCACCAGAATCCTTTTTAAAGGTAATTGAGCGTTTAGAGTATATAAAAGGCTTACAGTTAAATATTGATACAAAAGGTAGACATCCTAATCGTTTACGACACTTATCTCGGATTGGGGCACGCTATGAGGCTTATTCATTTCGAAGGTTTAAAGATATAAAAAAGTATGCCATATTGGTAGCTTATTTACTTGATTTAACACAAGATTTAATTGATCAGGCTTTTGAAATTCATGATAAACAAATGATGAACCTTCAACTAAAAGGTAGAAAACAACAAGAAGAATTGCACAAAAGAAATGGTAAATCACTAAATGAAAAAATCCTTCATTATGCAGATTTAGGAATGGCTTTAATAAAAGCAAAAGAAGAGAATGTAGCCCCTTTTATAGTATTAGAAACCATTATGCCTTGGGATAAATTTGTAGCATCTGTAGAGGAAGCAAAGCAACTATCACGGCCAATGAACTATGATTATCTTGATTTGTTAGAGAGTAGATATAATTATCTACGTAAATATACTCCCACATTGCTTAGATCACTAGAATTTCAATCTACTAATTATGCCAGATACGTATTAGAAGCTTTAGAAACGATACGTGAATTAAACGAATCGGGAAAACGAAAAGTACCCAATGGTGCACCATTGAACTTTGTGACAAATAGATGGAAGAAATATATACATGATGAAGATGGAAATATTAATCGGCATTTTTATGAACTAGCCGCATTTACGGAACTGCGGAATTATGTACGTTCTGGCGATATTTCTATTGTAGGAAGTCGACAACATAAAGATTTTGATGAATATTTAATACCTATCAACGAGTGGAACTACAGCAAAGAAAACGGGGTTCGCCTAGCTGTTTCTATGCATGCTGATGAGTATATAGCGGAGCGAACAAAAACTCTATTAGAACGAATTGCAACATTTTCTAAAAATGTTCATTCCTTAGATGGAGTAGATATTAGCAGTGGAACCCTGCATCTTCAGCGTTTAGATAAGGATACCCCACTAACAGCTAAGCAATTAAGTAGCAAACTTTATCATATGCTTCCTCGAATTAAACTCACAGACTTACTAATAGAGGTAGCTCATTGGACAGGGTTTGAACAGCAATTTATTCATGCATCGACAAACAAACCACCTAAAGGGGAAGAAATTGTCATTTCTCTTACTTCACTTATGGCTATGGGAACGAATATTGGACTTACGAAAATGGCAGAAGCTACACCTGGTATCTCATATCATCAATTAGCTAATGCAAGTCAATGGAGAATGTATGATGATGCATTAAATCGAGCACAAGCGATGTTGGTTAATTTTCAACAAAAACTTCCTCTAGCTTCTTATTGGGGGGAAGGTACCACTTCATCATCAGACGGAATGCGAGTACAAATTGGTGTTTCATCATTACACGCCAGTTCTAACCCACACTATGGAACTGGAAAAGGGGCAACTATATATCAATTTATAAGCGATCAATTTTCTTCTTTTTATACAAAAGTGATTAATACAAACGCAAGGGATGCTGTACACGTAATTGATGGATTGCTTCATCACGAATCAGATTTAATGATTGAAGAGCATTATACAGATACAGCAGGCTATACAGATCAAGTATTTGGTCTAACACACCTATTAGGATTTCGTTTTGCACCACGATTAAGAGATATATCAAGTTCTAAATTATATACAATTGGTTCTCCTAAGGAGTTTTTGAATATAGAAGGACTTATCCGAGGGCAAGTAAATATGAAATTAATTTATGAAAATTACGATGATGTTTTACGTATCGCTCATTCCATTCGAGAGGGAAAAGTATCAGGCTCACTTATTATGGGGAAATTAGGTTCCTATACCCGGCAGAATAAAGTAGCGAAGGCTTTGAGAGAAATGGGAAGAATCGAAAAAACTATTTTTATCCTGGACTACCTTTCGAACAAAAATCTACGAAGAAAAGTTCAACGAGGTTTAAATAAAGGTGAGGCAATGAATTCCTTAGCAAGAGCAATCTTTTTTGGGAAACATGGAGAGTTCCGTGAACGTGCTCTTCAAGATCAATTACAACGAGCAAGTTTGTTTTATTGGACAAGTCTGTCCAAAATCAAGTGAAGTTCATCCATCAACTATTTGGAATTGCTTCTTAAGACTAGATTCCAATAGGAAACTTTTCGCTTCTTTATATCTTTCCTAAGTATTTGCACCAGAACCGTGGAAGTTAACCATTTTTTATTATAGAAAGACCTCATTCAAAGGTACTTATCAAAGATAAGGTCTTTTTATTTTTTGGTCAATGATTGGTAAATTTAGATATTAAGCAAGCGTCCTATACTTAATATCCTGATATAAGGTATAAAGAATGTTGGAACAGGAATTAATCTGTTTACAGTGAAATCGGAGGTTATTTAAAAATTTATGAATCGAGACATTAATCAAACAGGGCCCACTTCTGGATTATACGTCCTTCCGTTTACTCTGATTCTGTCATTTCATCCATATGAATCTGTTTTCCTGTGAATAGTTTGTAAAACAGATGTGTGCGAATATCTAACAATTTATGTAGCGCATGCCATTGGTTCTAATGGTGTGCGTTTTGATTATATATATATGTTTGGAGTGCCGGTGGTACTTTTTCTTTATATCCTAATCAAAAAACGTAGGCTCACGCCTACCGATATTCATCTCCCACCTAAAATTGATGTTTCACATCTTCACATTTTTGAGGAAGCAGTCTTTTGTCGGAAAACAATAAAATCTTATTATTTTTTATAATTAGTAGAATTTTTATAGAAATAATCCTCTTAATCTATTAAAATTATATCGTATAATGTCAGATTATATCATATAATGTCAAATTGTGATAAGGGGAGAGAAAATTTTATGTTGAAAAAAATCATTCCAGTTGCTTTAGCATTAAGTACAGTTACTTTTTCAAGTGTATTTGCTGCGCCTTCAGCTCAAGCAAGTACAGAACCAAACCGCTACATAGATGTACAAATGCTCGGTATTAACGATTTACATGGGCAACTAGACACTGTAAAGAAAATTAATAATAAAGATGCAGGGGGAATCGAGTACTTAGGGGCTTATTTACGTGATCGTGAAAAACAAAATCCGAATACATTAAAGGTTCAAGTTGGCGATGCTGTTGGAGCAAGTCCTCCTGTTTCAGCATTATTACAAGACGAGCCCACGATTGAATTTCTAAATGATTTAAAATTTGATGTTGGAACCATAGGAAATCATGAATTTGATGAAGGCATTGAAGAAATGAAGCGCCTAATTTATGGTGGATACCATGAAAAAACAGGGAATTTTAAAGGAGCAAAATTCCCATATGTAGCCGCAAATTTCTATAATAAATCCACCGGTCGTCTATTTTTACCACCATTTACTATCAAAAAGGTACAAGGAGTTCCTGTTGGCTTTATCGGAGTCGTAACAACAGATGTTCCTAACCTTGTTATGCCTACTATGCTAAAGAATGTAGAAATTACAGATGAAGTTGAAGCCATTAACAAGTCCGTAAAGCAATTAAAAAAACTAGGCGTTAAATCTATCGTTGTTCTTGCGCATAACGGAGGTACAACAAATGAGAACGGTATAACAAATGGTGATATCGCCCGATTAGCAAATGAGACTGATCCAGAAGTCGATGTTATTTTTGGAGGGCATAGCCACACCTATGTAAATGGAACTGTTAATAATAAACTTCTCGTACAAGCAAATTCTTATGGTATGGCTTTTGCTGATGTTGATGTAAAGATTGATCGTAAGACACAAGATATTGTTGAGAAAAAAGCAGAAATTGTTACAACTTACCATGAAGGCATAGAGCCTGATAAAAAAATAAAGAAGAAAATGGAGAAATATCAAGAAAAAATCGCACCTCTTGTCAATGAAGTTGTTGGTAAGTCTACCGCTCCACTAGATCGCAAACTAAATACGGCTGGTGAATCTAATCTCGGTAATTTAGTTGCTGATGCCCAACGTGCAACAATGCAATCCCAAGTTGCTCTTATGAACCCTGGTGGTATTCGTAATGACTTAGATGCTGGTGATATTACATGGGGAGAGGTATATGGCATTCAACCATTCGGAAATCAATTAGTAAAAGTTAATTTAACAGGTCAAGACATTCGTGATATTTTAAATCAACAATGGCAAAAAGACATAACAAGAATGCTTCAAATTTCCGGGATCCAATACACTTGGGATGCGAACAAGCCAAATGGAGAAAAAGTCACAAGTATTCGCTTAACAAATGGAGAAGAAATTATTCCTTCTAAAACTTACAGCGTCGTTGCGAACGCATTTCTAGCTTCAGGTGGAGATGGTTTTGTGTCCTTTAAAAACGGGAAAGACGCTGAAACAGGACCAACTGACTTTGAAGCATTAGTAGATTATATAAAACAAGCAAAAGAACCAATTCAGACTATTATTGATGGGAGAATTCAAAAAATAAACTAGTTTTTTATTAATCTCAAAACACCTAGATTACCTGTTCACTATACTTTTTAGTGTGCAGGTAATCTATTTTTTTGTGTGGATTTGAAATAAAGTCTTACCGTAGTCAATGGATTTAGCGTCTTGATGCAGAGTGTCGAAAAAAAGTGAAGTAAACAAAAAATAGCTCCAAAATCAACTATTATTATTTATTTTGGAGCTATTTTTTGTTTACGTTTAAATGACAACGTAAAAATTATTGATTGGTTGATTCTACCTCAAGAGTTATTCGTGCAGATCTATATCGAACATATCTATTGTATTCACATATTCTATAGCAAAATCTAGAAAACAGTGCAAATAATATATAATGTTTTTCATATTACTCTCTTTATCTTTGTATATGGAAATTATAGTGAATTTTTTATAGTGAAGAAATTGATTTTAGTGACATTAATATTACAAAACTGCAATGTTTATTAGGGGTCACATCCACTCAAAAAATCCAGTCATAAAAAAAGAGGGAGAAGGCATCTTTTATTGAAGTTTGTTTATAATAGCTTTTTAACCTGTTAGGGGGGATCGTAAAGTAGATTAGTAATTTCTTTGATAATTATTATTTTCCTTATAGTACATGGCATGCTGTATTAAAAATTTTTAATTTTGAAAGGAGAATCAATAAATATGAGCACGAAAAAAAGAATAGGGAATAAGTTATTACTTGTCAGTGCAATTTGTGCAATAGCTATTCCTTCAGTTTCATATGCGGAGGAAGTAATTTCACCTAAAAATTTCGCGAATTCTTCAAGTTTGTATGAGGGGCGGAATACGGATGTATTGAAAGCAAGCTTATATCCTGGTACATATAAAAATCCGTTCAATTACCAATTTATTTCGACATTAAAGGAAACAAACAAAAATATAAAAAAAATAGACAATACTGAAGATGAAAACCCTGTTATAGCTACTATCCTTTCATTTATCCGTTATATGGATACAGAAGATTATAAATCTGCAATTGATTTAACTTCTCGATCATTACAGAAAGTAATATCCGAAGAATGGCTGAAAAGCTATTGGAAGGGACTCCCTGCGCAATTACAAGCAGGTTCTTTTAAGGGAATTGGAGAGGTAACCCAAAAAGAGACAAATTCTGTTCATACAAATGTAGAGATTAAATTAGTTTTTGAACAATTTACAGTACCTTTACTAATTAAGCTAGATCCATCTGGAAAAATAGATGATTTTCAACTCAGCATGTCGTTTAGTCCTGTTGCAGAGCGTCCATCATATAGTAAGCCTGAATCATTTGTTGATAAAGAAGTAGTAGTTGGAAGTGGTGCGTTTCCATTACCAGGAACATTATCTGTTCCACTGGGAAAAGGTCCTTTCCCAGTGGTTATTCTTGTGCAAGGATCTGGAGCAACCAATCAGGATGAAACGGCGTTTGCTTTAAAACCATTTCGCGATTTAGCTGAAGGTCTTGCATCGAAGGGAATTGCTGTCCTTCGCTATAATAAACGAACTTATGAACATGGATTGAAAACACAATTCAGTCCTTTTTATACAGTTGATAAAGAGACAACAGATGATGCTCTTCTTGTGACTCATTTTCTTCAAAATGAACCTATGATAGATAAGAATCAAATTTATATTCTTGGTCATAGTCAAGGTGGAATGATGCTTCCGAAAATGATCGAAAAAGACCAAAATCAAAATATTGCTGGGGCAATCGTGATGGGAGGACCAGCCCGTACAATCCAAGACGTTGTTTTAGGTCAATTTGAGTACCTATTTTCTATTGGAGCAATGAAACCTGAAGAATATAAATTTTATAAATCGCAATTTGAAATATTAAATGATCCCAATTTCTCTAGTCAGAATCCTCCAAAAGATTTTTATTTAGGATCACCAGTATTTTGGGATTCGATCCGTAAAATTAAAGCAGCAGAAATGTCAAAAGAACAAAAGACACCGCTTCTTATTATTCAAGGGGAAAGAGACTATCAAGTTCAATCAAAAATCGAAATTCCTCTTTGGAAAGAACAATTAAAAGAGCGAGATAACGTTGATTATCGACTATATCCAAAGTTAAATCACTTCTTCACAGAAGGAGATGGGGAGTTAAGTAAACCGGATGAATATTATAGTCCTGCAAATATTCCTGAGTATGTTATAAATGATATTGCTGATTGGGTGCAAAGAAGATCGAAATAAAATTAGCAGCCATAGAATTGAAAAATCAAGGGGTTTCTAACAAATCTTATGAAGTGATGAGAATAGAACTAGAACCAAAAAAGAAAATGAAACAATGTATTACGCGTCAAAAGAAAGAAGAATTCCAAGAAAAAAAACGACAAATGAAAATTCAAAAGCGAAAAGCAAAACATCGGGGAAGATAAAAGGTCATCCGCTAAATTTAGCGGATGACCTTTTACCTTGAGAATTTAATTCCATTTACATGAATAATGTTCTTTAAAGTTAATCATGTGGTTAATTGAAGGGTTTACAGACTATAAAAGAAACCGTTTCTAAGTAGTAAAACAGGCTTTAAAAACCTAAACAAGAAGGGAGGAACATAAAAGTATGAATATATTTATGGCGTGGTTAGGGGTAGTAAAACATCGGATGTCTGAAACTACTGAGGGTATTTCGTTAATGGTATTAGGGCTTATACTTATGATGTCGTTTTTAGCTTATGTAGGGGTTCCAGACTAGGGAGGTTGGTAAGAATTGGCGTATTTAATTTTAATATTTTTGTGTGCAGTTGGATTATATTTCTTAATTTTCGATAACCCTTATATAACTATATTCATTTTTTGGGGATTAATTTCTTAAGTTTCATGGAAATGTATTTTCAAACCCAAAATATGGTTGACAATTAAGGATTACATTTGTAATATCAACTTATTGATTACAAATGTAATACAAGGAGTGAAATTTTATATAATGAGAGAATTACCTAAAATATCGGAAGCTGAATTGGAAATCATGAAGGTTCTTTGGTCAAAATCTCCTCAAACAGCGAATGAAGTGATTAAAGTGCTAGAGGCAACAATGGACTGGAAACCAAAAACGATTCGAACGCTTATTAATCGATTAGTCCAAAAAGAAGCTGTTTCTTACCAGCAAGATAAAGGTCGTATGTATGCATATTATCCTTTAGTGTCGCAAGATAGTTATCTACAAGTAGAAACAAAATCCCTCCTAAAACGTTTCTATGGTGCGGCATTTAAACCTTTACTTGTGAATTTCTTAAAAGAAGAAAAATTATCTTCAGAAGACATTAATGAACTTAAACGTATTCTGGATGAGAAGACTGAGGAAAATCAGAGGAAGGATAGATAATGATGATAGATATGTTTGTAAACGTCTATCTACCTCAATTTTTTGATTGGGTGATAGAAACATCTATTATGGCAAGTATATTAGTTGGTTTAATCTTATGTGTCAAAATCTTGCTTAGAAACAAGTTAACCCCGCGATGGCAGTACATGTTATGGATGATTTTAATTGTAAGACTTCTATTACCATGGTCACCAGATAGTTCCTACAGTATTTATTCCCTTCTTTCATATAGCCCTGGTGTGTCTGAGGTTTTTCAAAAGAATACTACTTCTGCTATACCACAAGAAAGCGTGTCAGAAGATAAAACGAATCATACAGTAACTACAAAAGAGGATAGTTATAAATCTAACTCCGTAAATGTAGTGAAAGAGAGTGATCAAACAGAAAGTAATAAAAAGAAAGAAGATACTACATTTTCCGTTTATAAAGTCACTTTATATATTTGGATTTTTGGATTTGTCATTCTAGCAACGATAACTTGTATTATGAATAGACGGTTATTTTCTTACATAAAAAAGCAACCAAATATTACGGATGAAAAAATTGTTGGGATTTTTGAGAACTGTAAAAAATCTATGGCAATTAAGAAGAAAATTCCATTACGGTTGGCTGGAAAAATCTCAAGTCCGACTGTTTTTGGATTCTTTCGCCCAAGAGTATTATTGTCAAGCAGACATATGAAAGTATTGAATGAGCAACAACTACAATATATTTTTTACCATGAGCTATCTCATATTAAACGAAGAGATATAGCTGTAAATTGGGTTATGTATAGTTTAATCATTTTAAATTGGTTTAATCCGATTCTTTGGTATGCCTATTCATGTATGCGGGAAGATCAAGAACTAGCCTGTGATGCATTTGCGCTCACTTTTATAGAATCAGAGGAACAAATTGCATATGGACATACAATTATTACTCTTTTAGAACATTATTCAAGTTATTATCAAGCACCGAATCTAGCTAATTTAAGTAGAAATAAACGAACGCTAAAAAGGAGAATTCTTATGATTAAAAAGTTCAAAAAGAACTCTTATCGTTGGTCTGCATTTGGAGTTGTTGCTTTTATCGCTGTATCATCCTTCTCTTTATTAAATGCACGTGCAGATGAGTCAAATAAGCATCAGAAAGAACAAACATTAGAAAAAATCAAAACAAAAGAAACCAAAAAAGAAGAAGATGTTTCTATTCATACAGTTGTAGAAAAGATAGTCGGTACAAAAGAACAGGCACATGCAGAATTAAAGATTTCAGAAGACCAATATAAAGAAATGATTAACAAAATAGCAGCGGCTGAAAAGTTTTTGACAAAAAAAGAATTTGATACATTAGTGAAATTGCAAGAAGATTGGTTTACTCTCGAAAAAAAAGAAATAGCTTTAGGGGAGATGTTAAATGAAGAAGAACAAAATAAACTAGAAACAAACGGGAATTCTCAAGGTCCACTTTGGGAAAAAGTTAGAAAACATTTCCCATCTACAATAGAAGATGCGAAAAAACTAGTTGATTTTCCGATAAAAAAACCAAATTATATGCCAGAAGGATACCATCTAGTGAAAGAACAGGTTGACTCAGACATTACAATAGAGAAACCAAATCCTGTAGTTAGAACTGAATATATAGATGGAGATGATGGTCAAATCATCATCGAACAATCAGAAGTCCTAGGAGCGAAAAAAGATCCTTGGAATAGAAAAGGATTCCATATGTTTGAAGAATATGAACTACAGTTTGTACAAGGTATGGAGATGATTGGTGGAAACCAAGTGACCTTTGGTAAGTCCAGTGATAGTAATATAACAGGAATGAAGATGATTGTTCCTGCGAAAGATGGAAAAAGTGCGTATCAAATAGTAATCACCGTTAGTATTTTAAATAAAGCTGAATTAGAAAAGGTTATGCTTTCCATGCTGAAATAGAAAATAGTGTTCTAGTTTTTCTTGACCAGGTCAAAATATGAAAACGATAGAGAGAGAAAATAAAATGAATATAGTGAACTTACGTCCTAAACAGCGGTCTAAGTATCGTATTATGCTAGGAACATGGTATTACTCTACAAAGAGGTACATCCAGTGGTTAGCAGACGGAAAAACATACGCAAAAACTTTACAACAAGAAAATTTACCCTGTACAGCGATTCAGCACCGAACGATACTACTTCGTAAGCTCAAGGATGTAGATATGTGGTATCAACAGAATAAAGTTGTTAATTTAAAGATTGCCATTAAACAGCTAGATGGTATCGTCATTAGACCGGGAGAAACATTCTCTTACTGGCGTTTAATAGGTAAGCCTACTAGGAGAAAAGGGTATGTAGAAGGTATGATATTACACTATGGATCTTTTCAAGCAGGCATTGGAGGGGGGCTTTGTCAGCTTTCAAATTTAATATATTGGATGACCTTACATACACCACTGACAGTAACAGAGCGATATCGTCATAGCTTTGATGTCTTTCCTGATTCCAAGCGGACCCAGCCGTTTGGAAGCGGAGCGACTTGTTCCTATAACTATTTGGACTTGCAAATTAAAAATGAAACGGACCAATCGTATCAACTTCACCTTTATATCACAGATAAACATTTAGTTGGTGAATGGAGAACAGCCTATCCGCAGCTTTATCAATATGAAGTTTATGAAAAAGAACACTCAATCCAATCTGCATACTGGGGTGGTTATATACGACACAATGTTATTCAACGTAGAGTATATAGCCAACAGAAACAGTTTGTAGAAGATCAATATGTAACGGAGAATCACGCTATAATGATGTATGAACCATTATTAGCTTGTAATAACGAGGAAAGTGGAGATTAATATAGCACACCAGTAGTTTATCCGGTTCTGGTGCAAAAAATAATGTCATTGTGTACACTGAAATTATGCATAAAAAGTACGTCACTCTTTCTCGTTAATATAAAAGAATAGTAACGTGCTTTTAACTTCAAGAATAGTCTAAATCCTTAAGTTGATGGATGTGGGGTCACCATACATGCCCATCAACTTAAGAATTTTATAACGCCCCCCAAAACAAAAAATTGTACATTTTCACCTGGAGATGTCAATTTTCTCGTTTTGGGGTATTTGCTTTTCTTAGCTTGATAGCGATGTATGGTGACCCCTATTAGCGTTAGCATAAATAGCAATAAAATAACCTTTGGAACAAGGGAGTTAGCTCGGCTGTCTTAGGACGAATTCGTTAGCTATCAAAAGTAACGACTAACCGAGAAGCCCCCACTTCAAACAGTCCGTTAGGACGTTAAGTGGCGGGTAGTTCACAGGAACAGGTCAGTATGCATTAGGGCTAGTAACGAATAGTATTTTTTGCTTTATTGCAGCAGATGAATGTATAAGAAGAATTATTCTATACTTAAAAACAAAAAGTTTGATGCATTCAAAAAGCTAAGTTTTGATAATGGTAGGTTGTGTAAACCAAAAATAGCTAGAGCATTGGTAGATAACTAGCACTCTAGCTATTTAGATTTATTTAGATTTAAAGATGAGTATGTTTATTTTATGTATAAAGACATGAAGCTGGATACTAATTTTATAACGTACAATATCGAATTACCAATAAAAAAAGATTCGCTTACTACCTATTTTCTTGTCCAAAAACAATAACAGAAACAGAAGTATCCACTTTCTTGTCTTTGTACATGTAAGAGGAGAGATTTACTTACATCTATTCAAGTGTTCGTTAAATTCACATTTAACGTAAACAACAATTGTAGGAATCTCAAATTTTTATTTATATCTATCAAGGGAGGGTTTTTATACACCAATTAAATTAGAATTTAAACTATGTATTTTTTACACAATAGAATTTAATATGAAGCAAATAATACATAGCATTTATGACTCTAGTTAGGGAAAAGAATAAAAGTTCAGCAATCCATAATTGCTGAACTTTTATTCTTTATTCTTTCCAATTCTTCCTAAACTATCTTTAATAGTTGTTTCCCCAAGTTGAGTGTATAACAACGCTGTATCTTGACTAGTATGCCCAAGTTGCTGCATCACCTGTAACGAGTCTTTTTCTTCCATATATAACTTATTTGCTAATGTATGTCTTAATTTATGAGGAGACATTTTTTTACCGAAGGCTTTAGTATATTTTTCTACAATATCTTGTATAGCCCTAACTGAAAGAGGCTGTGCAGTATGTTTATACTTCGATAAGAATACATTTTTTAATTCTTTCCCCGGAGCATATTTGTTATTTCTAATTTCCATATACTTTTCAAGATCATTCAATGCAATTGGGGTAATCCATACAGAATCTTCTTTGTTTCCTTTTCGTATTACATCAATTAGTCTTTCTTTTAAGTTTATATCTTCCATACGAAGATCGGCCAATTCACTTACACGAATACCACTACCAAGAAAGAGGGAAAGAATAGCTACATCACGATCTTTATCTCTTAGGAAATAGAACAACTGATGTTTTGTTAAAGATTTTTCATGTTCGTACTTAATGTAATTCAAAAACTCTTGATCGTCATCATTATGAAATATTTTAGATCTCATACGTTTTGCACGGGCATTTAATGTTTCCTTATCTTTATGTATTTCAATTTTAGCCATTACATTTCTATAAAAATAACATTCTCCATCATCATTCTCTGATAGGGAGGTAAGGTACTTAAATAAAGACTTTAAGGCTGAAATTTTTCTGTTAACAGAGGAATTCTGCATATTTTGTTGTAGTTTTAAAAACCTCATAAAGTTCTCAACATCTTTTTTCTTTAAATTCTCCAAATCAGAGAAGGATATGTCTTTAATGGGCTTAAATTCAATAATTTGTTCAGATAATAGCCAATTAAAGAAAACTCTAAAATCATATACATAATTCAGTAGGGTGGAGGGAGAGGCATCATGCAATTCTTTGTACTCCACAAATTCTTCTATGTAAAAGGGCATTTCATTTAAATTCTCGTATAATTTCTTACGATGGACTGATTTTTGACGTTGCTTGCTGTAATCCATAAAAATCACCTCATATATACTATAACAGAAAAGACACACGAACACAAGTTCGCGTTAAATTCAATTTTTACACGAACTTATTTACATAATTAAATTATGTAATACTAAAATTCACTAGAAATTGAATGGGAAAGTGTAATTATTCTAATAAAAGTTATAGATAACCAAGTGATAAATTCATATTTGGCGATAAAAATTATATATGTATATAAAATAAAACGATTTTCAAATATAAATTCTAACAAAATGAATACATGAACACAGTTTAAAAGTCGTTATAAAATGTGAATTGGTTAATTTAATCAAGGTTAATCAGGAGTTAGTTAGATCAACACAAGAAAAGCTCTTATAAATTAAAATGTAATTCACTATAAAAATTGTTTATGAGTAATTCAGCATTTGATTATTCTTATATAAAATATCAATTATATGGCGTATACCAATATACTAAGATTCATGCACTTGGGTTTGAAATCCCTAGTTACTGTATTTGATTTTTATATAATCGTATTATTCTGCGTAAAATTGGTATTTCGTGCGAAGTTGTGTTGTGTTTGTTTTTATATCCATCTTCCGTTTTTTTCATCGAAGCAGAATTTTTTATTCTCTTTTCAACAGCAAGTAAATATTTAGTAACAGATACGTTCACTTATACCTATCGATGTTGATTGTGCAGTTACTAACAAAGGTACAACCAGTATAAAAACTCATTTTAAAAATAGATGTTAAAATTCTTCATAAAGGAGGTCTATTGATGAAAAAATCATGGAAAACTTTTTCTCTGGTTATCCTCATAGCAATTGTCCTTTTAATAATTTTATATTTTGTTGGTATGTCACTTTTTTGGAACCAACCATAAGTGAATGATTATTTAATAAACATCCCGTCAATACTGTATATGACATTAGATTTTCTCCTTGTTCTCCCTTGGAGATACCGAGCAGTTAGCTAATTGAGCTAGCTGCTTTGTTTTTTAACCATTTTTGTAGGAATACAAGTATATGCATAATTTCTGAAGTGAGATCCATACTATATTTAGGTCTTAGGTCTTAACATCTAAAACCCTTATTTCAGCCTTAGACCTAATAAAGCGCCCTCTCTCTTCCTCGGGGCTAAGCAGTTAGCTTTTGCTAGCTGCTTTTTTAAATTTATCTGAATAAAATTCCAAAACTTCCACATAATATCTACAAGCTGTTCAATTCCTGAATAGCAGCCTTTTTCTTTTTTTAACAAGTTGCAATGGAGCAGTTAGCTTTTGCTAGCTGTTCTTTTGTTTTCACCATTTAAGCAGGGTTTGAATATATTAAATTCTACCTTTCTTTATAACGTGAGCTGGCCACTTACGCTATTTTTACAAAGGGCACTAATTGATAGTGCTCTTTTTAGTTTTTTATACAAAATGAAATTTTTATTAGATTCCTTTTTGTCCCCGTATAACATTTCCAATTACGTTTATACTATAGCTGTAACTTCAAGTTACATATCTGTGCTTGTAGGGCCTAATTTCTTTTGTACAACAAGTGGTTAGCTAATTAAGCTGACTGCTTTGTTTTATCAAATAAAGTTTTGGTCGAGGAGCACCTTTTAAGGTTGCTCTTTTTAAATTCCGCTTTAATCTGTTCACGATTTTCTGAGGTGGACATATAATTAACAAGACAAGACATAGTTTATATATAGTGGTGCACAAAAAACTTTGTGCACTATTTTTGTCTCCATAACCTATTGATTAAATAGCGTATTTATTAAAAAACTTTCACATTTAAAATAGACAAGCATATGTTATTGTATGGAGACTCTCCACTCATAAGATTCTTACCTTTCTTATCTAAGAGCACGCTTATTTGTGTGCTCTTTTGTATTTGCTATGAAATAACGCTTTTGTTTGAAAGATGTATATTTTTATACGCAAATCATATACTTTAAATAACCTGTTATATCTTAAACTAATATTTTAGTGCCATTCCACTTTTTTTGAGACAACAAGCCCTCCGGTTGTTGTCTTTTTTCTTTTCACTATTCAAATAAGGATTTTGTTTTAAAATTGCACCTACCTAAATAGCACGCATACAATATCGTTTGTATTCATATTCAATATAAATTTTATTCGGAGAGCTCTTTGAAAAGAGCTCTCTATTTTTCAAATCAGGATCTTGTTCTATTTTTTTATTTAAAACATATAAATAAAATGGTGGTAAGTGATTATCTTGATCATTGAATAATTTTTATTCCGGCACCTATACTGGGTGCTCTTTTTTGATACTTACAAAATAACGCTTTCATGTGAAATTCGTACACATTTTTGACACATCGAACATCACAATTACTTGAAAATTCGTGATAATATTAATTCGTCGAATACGCCAAATTTCGACATAGTACGACAATAGCCTCTCCCCTCCGAAATCCCTGCCCCCGCGGGGATTTCTCCTTTTATTCATTAATTGTTCACTGAGTCTTCATCCTGAACAAAATTCAAAGTTTATTATCACCCCAATTTCCAACTTGTTTGAAAAAATAAAAGCTAGGCTAAATCAACTCTGATTCTCGTTTTTCAATACGAATTACTTTTTTATTTGCTTATAAATACTGCACAACATTCTCCGGAACAAATGATTGTTCCAAGGATAGATGAAGCCGTATTGGAATCGGCTCTTTGCTATCCCTTGCTCGCTTACATATCTCTTCAGCTTCTTCCCAATCAAACTGTTTATCCTCCACTCGCTTATAACGCCAAATCCCAATTGTATAATCCTCAAATAATTCGTAACGATCATCTGGCGCTGTCGTTGGTTTTAATTCGTCAATCGCCTTTGCTTGGCGTGGTATTTGTACAACAACGTCAGCAAAACGTAGTTTAGAATTTAACCGATGAACATGAGCCTTCTTAGGATCAAATGACACAACTGGTTCAACATCAAAGATTGTTAGCTGCTTTGTCATCGCTTGTTCCCTCCAACACCTGTAAACTTGCTATTAAAATTCCTTCAAGCTGCGTTAACGTTAGTTGATCTAATGTTTGTCCGTTAATTTCAGCTAATCCTAATCCCAATAATTTACGAATAATTGCTAGTTTTCTACGTTCTACTTCTTGCCGTAACAACATGATTAAGGGTTCTGGTGCAAAAACTTTGAAGTAGATGAAAATGGTCTATCAAACTTGGAAATACTGATAGTACTACTCTATAAAAGGTGTGTGATCAGTATGGAAAAGGAGAATTTATTTAAGTGGAAACATTATCAACCAGACATCATCTTGTTAACTGTACGTTGGTACCTACGGTACAACTTAAGCTTTCGTGATTTGGTGGAAATGATGGAGGAACGGGGCTTATCCGTTGCTCATACAACGATTATGCGATGGGTGCATCAATATGGACCGGAGTTTGATAAACGAATTCGACGTCATCTCAAACAAACGAATAACTCATGGAGAGTGGACGAAACATATATAAAAGTAAAAAGACAATGGATGTATTTATATCGTGCTGTTGATTCTGAAGGAAACACGATTGACTTTTATTTGAGTAAATCTAGAAATCATAAGGCTGCAAAGCGATTCTTCAAGAAAGCCTTGCGGTCTTTTCATGTCTCAAAACCTCGTATCATCACGGTTGATAAGAACCCTGCTTATCCAATTGCTATCGAACAGTTGAAGAAAGAAAAAAGGATACCAACAGGCACCAAAATCCGAAGGATAAAATATTTAAATAACATAGTAGAACAAGATCATCGTTTTATTAAAAAACGTATACGCTCTATGTTGGGATTTAAATCATACAAAACATCAGCCTCTATATTGAGTGGTGTTGAAGCCATGCATATGGTCAAAAAAGAACAAATTGATTTGCAGGACCAGTCTGTCCAAAATCAGAATATTTTTATCAACCAGCTGTTTGGATTAACTGCTTAACAGGTGATTCCGCTAGGAATCCTTGATTCTTTTTTATTTATCATCTTTTTGCACCAGAACCTGCAATAGTATGTAATGGCAAATACCTATATATGATATCACAAATTAATGTTATATTTCCCCAATCAGGATGAATACCACTATCCAACCATCTGTACTTTCCATATAATTGAAATATTCTATGTGTCGAGGTGAAATCATGGATTCTTCTTCGTTTTACTCTATTGTAATCATAATTGCTGCGTTAGTCATATGGCGTAGAACTTTGGCAATGTATCGCCCTATTAAAGGAAACGGAACCCGCATTCTCTTACCCATACTATTTTTGTTACTCCCCTGCATTCACATCATCTTAAATCCAAAAGCACATGCCGCTGGCTGGGAATGGATTTGTGCAGCTATCTTTGGATTTCTTTTGTCAATTCCACTTATTTGGACCACTCACTATGAACTCCGATTCGATCAGAATATTTATGCTGTAAGAAACAAGAGCTTTATTATTACCTTTCTCATCGTACTTATTATCCGTTTTTTACTTCGTGATTATTTAAAATGGCTAGGTCCAGAAACAGAAGCAGCACTATTTATGACTGTAGCACTGGGATATATCTTACCTTGGAGAATTATCTCTTTCATCAAATTTCGTCAACTATACAAAAGTCGAATCCAAACTAACAATAACATTGACTTACGATAACACTAATTATGTGAATGGAAAGTACTTTCAGAACTTCTGAGGGGACTTTCCAGGTTTTGCAATACATTGGTTTTATGCTAACAAAAGATGCTTATTTTTTTGAAGAACTATGTTAATTTTGAGGAACAAAGGGACAGATTTACTGCCCCCTATTGTTTACTTATTTTGATTTTTTTTGGGCTCTTAATGCGATTTTTTCAAGTCCATTTTCTCCCGCAAATTCTACATCTGCTTTTGGTACAGCATTTTTATTGTTCTTCAATTGATTATTCTTATTTTTAGCCATTTTTTCACCACCCTTGTAGCTTGATTTAGTTATTCTTTCAAGGATGCCAACTATAATAAATACACTATATACAGATAGCGGAGTTGTGTTTTTTCGTCATCAGCACCCACGATTTTAGTTTGCTTTCTTTTTTGTAGCCTATGCGATTTGATTTACTTCTTTAAATAAACTGCCCCATTCGCTCAATAAGAAATTGAATACAAAGCGATTGCACCCAATGGTTTTAACAATTAATATTTTTTGTTCCTTCGTTGGATAGATACGAAATTTATATGCTTTGTTGTAGCTTTTGAATAAAGTTTGATGATTTTTGTGATCCTTGCTCAATTAAAGCGCCCGATTATTGAAGTTCGGTTTTAGACTAATCCACTTCACATATTTACTTTATGAAGCTTCAAGATGAAGACTGCTGCCACGATAAAAAGGGACACCGTCAGAAAAGTAACTGCGAACGCGCTTTGCCCACTTGCGTACAAAGCTGCGGAAGCAACAATGAACACAACCAGCTTAAGCGTAGTTCGTATGGGGAAGGAGAAGATGGGGAGCGACGCCTTCGGGGAGAGAAACATACCCCATAGAGTGGCTATGACTAGTGGCGTGGCAACCGCGAGTATAATTTTGACCGCTGCCCCTGTCTTGATATGATAACCCCAGTAACTGAACGCAGCCATTGCACCAAGCTCCAGTAGAAAGAATCCGGTGAGGACGCTAACACCTATCCATTTTATTTCCATCCGACTCTTCCTCCCAATAAAAAGAATTAAGAAACTAATGTTAATTTTTTTATATACAATATGTTTCGGTCATATTCTAAAATCCTGCCATTTAACTTAATAACAATTATTTCAAAATTCTGTAATTTGAGCAGTCGCTTTATTCCAGAAAATGGCCCAATTGTTGAAGATCAATTAATTCATTAAAAAAAGACAATTTTAACTCTAAAAGTTAGACACGTTATTTCATTGGGCAGCTTCTTGGGCACGGGTCCGGTATTGTACCGGACTCCTGCCTTTTAGCTTTTTCTTTGCTGTTGTGTATTTTATATTGTGATGATCCATTGACAGTTACTTTTGTATCTAAAGAAAACTATTTTACGTAACAAAATAGTAAATCCTAATCCTGCATCAACAGAACCAGCAACAACACACTTACCTACAAAGGGACTCCATAGTAATTTCTCCTATTATATATATAAATCATGCTTAGTTAAATTGGTTTGATTTTATAAGGAGCCAAAAACCTCTAAATATTTATTTTATAATCACATAATTAATCCTAATATAACTAAAGTTTGATATAATGATACAGTTATTAATAGCAATTAGGAGGATATACAGCATGAACTATACAAATATGCCAAAAGAAAGAGGAATGGTTAAACAGACTCCATTCACTACTATACCAGAGCAATCCGCTGGTATTCGTAAGATTGTTAAAAAGCAGACAAAAGTGGAGCGCCCTACATTAACCCAAGACGAACAAGAACGTATTGAAAACATGTTATTATGTTCATTTCTTTCTGAAGAGAAGAAATTGATTACTTATTATAGAGATGATCATTTGCTTACTAGATATATGACTGTAACTGACATAAATCCGATAGAAAATTTAATAACTTGTACTGATGCATCTTATAACAGAATTTTTCTTAAATTTATGGATATAATTGATTTAAGATAAAAAACATACTGTTTATAAAGTTTGATTAAAAACCTCTTACAAATCCACATTCTGTGTTACACAAAAAGACTCCATTTTGAAAAAAGATTGATCAAAATAGAGTCTTTCTTTGTGACTGGATGTTGAATTTTTATAAAAAAGTTTGATCAAAACACATTTAGAATTCTTTAATTGAAAAGATATAACATCGCATCTTTCTTATAAACATCGTGATTTTATTTCATATCCATATCTTAAGTTGATGGGCATGTGTGGTGCTTCCTATATTTAGTTTTAAATACAAAATTAACAATTTGCGCTCAAATTGAACTTACAAAAAAAAGCTGCTTCATCAGCAGCTTTCTCCCTATCTATTATATTTTCTCTAATTCACTACCAAGAAACTTCGCAATCTCTAGCATACCGTATTTTCCAACAACTGCTTCAGCGTCAGCATTGTAGTTTGTGTTTGTATTAATGTCATAAGTGAAAATTTCACCATCGGCATTTCGAATAAACTCAATGCCCGCGATGGCGATATCATTTGCAGCCAAAACAGCCTCATATTTTTGAATAATTGGGTCATCAAAGCCCTCAATAATTTGAAACTTCGGTTTTTCCGGGGCTTTCTCTCCAACAGGACAGAACAAATCTCCAATTTGACAAGCATCAGCTGGGCACAATTCAAAGCCTTTGGACGTATCGACTTGAACTGCATATACAAATTTCCCGCCTACAAACTCACAACGTGTAATGTAAGGCTCAGGAGATTGAATGTATTCTTGAATTAATGTAATACCATCTACTGGCTCTTCAAATGCTGCACTTTCTACGTATTCTTGTAAAGAAGCAACAGACTGAAACAGTTGAACACCTAGTCCTTTTCCAGCACGGTTATGCTTCGTAATGAATAGACGTCCTTCAAATTGCGTTGCCGCTTCTATAATATGATCCTTACCAACAGCTGCAATTGTCTTAGGTGTCCGGATTCCTTCTGCATTCAGTGCCATATATTGCGCGACTTTACTTACTTCAAGCTGCAATGCTCTGCTTCCGTTGAACACTTTTCGGTTATGCCTCTCTAACCAAGCAAGGACAGCACCCGTAAACTCTGGTGCAAAACGGTGATTTCTTGTGTGAGAAGAAGCGCTCATACGGTTATAAAATACGCCCTGCGGCGGAACAGACGAAAGATCAACATTCCCTTTGTCCAAATGCCATTCTTCATAAGGAAGATCGAGTTCTTCTAATCTTCTCGTTAGATGTCTTGTCCACTCTGTGTTTTCATGAATAACGTGAATCTTCTTCAAGGGAATACCTTCTTTCTAAAATATGATTATATTCATTATACTATTTTTAGTAGTCTGTAAAATACTAATTTTACAATAATTTAACTTAATACAAGAAAAAATGAAACACCATCCTTACCCTGATTCACTCAGGGCTTCTACATACACGGCATGGAATAAATACATTCTTCTAAATGATTTGTATAAAAAAGTGCACCATTGAGATAAGATGGCGTACTTTTTTATTTTACTTGATCCGAGAAGGTGTAATATGCTCTAGCCATAATTTCAGATTTAAAATGAGAGAAGAATGATTCAATGCAAGCATTGTCATGGAAGTTTCCTTTGCGGGAATGGCTGCCGATGGCGCCTAGCTGTTGAAGCATACGATAATAAGCAGGAGATGTATATTGGAATCCTTGATCTGAGTGGACGATGGTTCCATACACATCTCTTTTTTGTGTTGCTAAATCTAATGTTTTTAGAACAAGTTGTAAATCATTGCGATGTGAGAGTTTCCAAGCAACGATTTCATTATTATAAAGGTCTTGAACGACCGATAAATAGAGAAATTTATCTTTGAATGGCAAATAAGTGATATCTTTGACAAGTACCTCATTTTGTTTGCGGTTTTGGAATTGTCGTTCTACTACATTTGGGAAAATCTTTGAGGATTTTCCTTTGAAAAAGCGTCGCTTTTTACGGATAATAGATTGAATGTGAAGCTCTCGCATAAGTCTATATACTTTTTTTGTGGTTCACGAAAAATCCAGCCTCTCGTAAGGCGATTGTCATGCGAGGATAACCGTATTCCTTGCGTTTTATGTGAATTGCTTGAATCTGTTCATGCAATGTATTATCCTTTGAAAGGCGTAATTGCCTATGACTACATGTTGAACGCCACTTATAGTAGCTAGAGCGATTTAACTGCGCAATGACGACAAGCCAGGTTACTTTGTACCGAGAACGTAGTTCTTCAATAATCTCGTACTTAGCCGTTTGAGCAAGAACACCTCCTATAGATTTGGATACTGCTTTTTTAAGTAAGCCACTTGCGCCTTGTAGTATTCCAATTCTTCTTCCATACTATCGAACTTCGTACGAGGACGACCTTTTAAGAGGTTTTTAAGCTGTTATTACCACCATTTTGCCCCCGCAAGTCTGAAATATCACCTGTTTTTTGATATTCTCGGACCCAATTCATTAACTGTGTTCTACTTCTAGGCTTATATTTTTTCGCTATAGCTGATTGGCTACCCTCACCATTTAAATAACTTTTTACAACTTGTATCTTTAATTTATCTGAATAAGTTTGAAATTTATCCCCTTTTTTAACCATAATAAAATCGCCTCCAAGTAAAAGTGTAACATCCATGTGTATTCATGGTCTTTTTACACTGTCTACCTTAAGGGGATAACATCAAAAGTTTGTTATCCCTATTAAGTAGAAACTTGCTATATAGAATAATTTTTTTATATGATAAAGTGGGCTTATGCTTAAATGAAAAAAGGAGAGTGACCCAGATGACAAACCAAAATGAAACGAACGCTTTACCGCCAAAAACATGTACGATTGAACGTCTCATCACGATTCAGGAGGACATTGAAAAAGTGCTTGCAGGACAGAAAACGGCTACTCGCCGCAACGGGAGATATGCGGATGTCGGGGAAGTGATGGAGCTTCAAGGTCACCGGTATGTTGTGGAGAAGGTCTATTCGCAGTCACTTGGCGAATTGACTGATGAGCATGCCCGTCAAGAAGGCTATGCGAATGTGGAGGAATATAAGCAATCTATCCTGTCTCTTCACCCTGGCATGCCGTGGCTGCCAAATATGAGAGTTTGGGTTCATGAGTTCCGTCTCATCGAAGGTTAATGTGATATAAGGATGGACATGTTATATCGACTGCTTCTGTATATACATATTTTTAGTGTAATCTTATCCATCGGCCCGTTTTTTGTATTGCTTCCGCTCATCAAAAAATTGCGGGCTACAGAGGCCCGAACACAGCAGGCTTATCTGGATGTATTCCGATTTTCGGTCAGGCTGGCCAAGCATGCCGGGCATGTGCTGGTTGCATCCGGGGTTCTGCTTGTACTGGCGGGCCCTTGGACTTGGAAGACCCCTTGGATTGTGATGACCCTTATTCTCATGGCGAGTTCAATATTTTTCCTGGCCCGCGCCTTTTCTCCGACCATTCGGAAATTCAGCGAAACGGGCCAAGACAAGAACGCCTTGATTCAATTGTTGCGGCGTTCTGTTTGGATTTACATTGTTCTTTTAATGGCGATGTTATGGTTCATGGTGACAAAGCCTGCGCTGTGGCAGGGGTGATAGATCTAGGGCGAATAGCGGCTTGCCGTTTGAATTCGCCAGGCGGCATGGAACAAGGTGTAGGTGTTAAAAAAAGTTTGATCAAAACCTTGTGTGACGTATTGTTTTTTCAGCAAAAAACAAGAGCTAAATTTTGAAAAAAGTCTGATCAAAATTTAGCTCTTTGGCATTTTACCCACATTCATTTTTTTAAAAAAAGTTTGATCATTTTATTTAATATATCTTTTTTTGTCCCGTAGTTGAACTACCCCCACTTTCACTTCGTTTAGAAGAGGGGGATTCCTAAGTAAAGAGTTCTATCGAACTCTAATTTATTAGGCTATCTCCACAGTCCTTGCGGTTAGAAGCCTTATCGCTTCATTCTTTAGATTGATACTTGCGTTAATATCCCTATCATGGTGTGTACAACAAGAAGGACAGTCCCATTTACGTAGGTTTAGATTTTTAACGTCTTTGTTTTGATATCCACAACAAGAACATAATTGGCTTGAAGCATATGTTTTCGATACGACAATGATTTGTTTGCCGTACCATTTTGCCTTATATTCCAACATAGTTCGAAACTGAGACCATGATACCTCACTAATTGCTTTTGCTAACTTATGATTCTTTAACATATTCGATACTTGCAAATCCTCTATACCGATAACATCGTGGTTTTTGATGATTTCAGTCGAGATTTTGTCCAAGTAATCTTTTCTAGCATTCGTCATGTATTCATGAATTCTAGCTACTTTTACTCGTTGTTTATTCCAGCGAGAAGATCCTTTCATTCTTCTAGAAAGAACACGCTGTGCTTTTGCCAACTTCTCTTCTAATGATCGAAAAAACTTCGGATTTTTATAGGTTGTTCCATCTGACAAAATGGCGAAATCTTTTAGTCCCACATCCATTCCAATGTAAGAATTTGTTTTCGGAAGTTCTTGCACTTCTGTTTCAACTAACAATGACACAAAGTATCTGCCAGAAGGATTCCGTCTAACTGTAGCATTTAAAATACGTCCTTTTACTTCACGACTTTTGACAAATCGAACAAGACCTAGTTTTGGCAATTTTATTTTGTTTCCTACAACGGCAATATTTTCATTTGTTTGTTTTGTGGTATAAGATTGTATGTTGTTCTTCTTAGATTTGAAACGCGGGGCATTGTTTTGTTTTTTGAAAAGGCGTGTATAAGCATCCGCAAGGTTGCGAACAGACGACTGAATCGCGATACTATCCACTTCTTTTAGCCAAACAAACTCTTTCTTCATGGCAGGAAGTTTGGCAGAGCATGTACCATATGTCAAACCTTTTCCTGTTTCTTTGTATGCATTATCCCATAGAGATAGGAAATGATTGAATACAAAACGAGAACAGCCAATCGTTTTATTGATTAGGGTCGCTTGTGCTTTATTTGGATAGATACGAAATTTATATGCTTTATTGATCATCATTCGTTTCACCCCCATTTCGATATGTGTCTACTATACAACAAACGTATATTCGATAGGTAGTGAAGTAACAGTTTATATATGTCGAACAATTAAGATGGCTTGCTGCCATCCCTTGTCCGAAGCCAATTCATCTCCCACCTACTCACTAAACGTTCCTTGAGGAAGGAGTCTTCTTGGCTAAAATGATAAATCAGTTATACTGAAGTATCCATTTCCTATATCTACTTTGCCTTCTAGGTCTAATTAATCTTTTATAAGAAGAAATTATTTACGCCAGATGATTCAATCCATACACTAAGATTCTTAAGAGATTCAACATAAATAAAAATAGTAGCGTGAGCTGATCGTTTGGCTTAAGCTACTATTTTTTATTTGGTTCTTGAAAGATGCTACTATGTGCTTCTGAATCGAGCTGTGGTGCTATGCGTTTAAAAAGTGTACCTTTTGAAGGGTGTAAAAAAGGAACCCGTTATGGATTCCTTTTTGTAATGATATGCATCGTTTCTATTCCTGAAAGAATAGATTTTACTTTTCCATACTAATCACTTCCTTTTTTAGAGTACTAGTATCAGTATGTCCAAGTTTTGGAGTGTTTGCACCAGAACCCTATTCTTCTAAAATAGCGGAATAATACTCATCCCACCATTCATTTCCATGTGGTATACACTTCCTGAAATAGCCTTCTCTTCTCATTCCAATCTTCTCCATCACTCGATATGATGGGGTATTCTGTGGCTGACATGTAGCTATAATTCTATGTAATTTCATTTCCTTAAACCCATATTTCAATGTAGCTTGTGCTGCTTCAGAAGCATATCATTTATTGAAATATTTAGAATTGAACACCCAACCAATCTCATAAGTATGTTCACCAAAATATTTATGAAAAACAATATGACCAATTAGGATATTGTCATCTATTAATACCACAGGAAAGTTCTTAGCATTTTCACCAATGTTTTCATTCACAAAGTTTCTTGTATCTTCTTCAGTAAAAACCCCTTCGGGTATGTATTTCATAACATTGATATCTGATGTATACTCATGGACAGCTTGCCAATCCTTGAACTCAAATTTTAGTATTAATAATCTTTCTGCTTTTACAAACATTTACTTTTCCCCCTCAAAAAATAGTAACTTTATTTCAAATCAACATTTAACCGGAAAAACAAAAAGAACTTGTAGGAATCACTACAAGTTCTTTTTGTTTAAGGTGAATATACGGGACAAACAAACTATCTTACAGGTTCATCTTAGAAACTACAGGGGTAATGCTTTGATAAATAAATTATATAACAAATATTAACATCCGTAGATTTTAATTTCGAAAATTATGTGAATTAAGAAAATAAAATGGTATATCATTTCCGCTTCCTAAAAAATCCATTTGCTCATTTCGTATAAAACCCTTTAAAACAATATCTACATCATAATAATATTCATTCATAGGTATAGATGACTATAATATTCTAATACGTTCGTATAACAGATGTTTCCATTATGTATTTTACGAAAAGTATAAATTGTATGTTTTTTACAAAAAAATGAGGTATAATTTTCGTTGAAGAGCAATCTGTAAGTCCCATTAAATTATGTGGTAAATTTACATGGGATATGCAACACATATTCGAAAAGAGATAATGCACTTGTGGACAGTACGAGGAGGATTTTTATGGTCAATAATTATATAAATGAAAAAGATCATCTTTTTTATAAAAAACGTTTTTATAATGTTTTAGCTTCAATTCCTTTAGTAGTTAACACGCTAATAGTCATATATTTATTAGATTTGGGATTAACTTATTTTGTAACCTTTACTGGCATTGCAGTAATAACTTTATTAATTCAGTTCATTTATTATTATTCAAATTGGAAAAAATCTTTTAAGTAACTTTTCTAATAGTTTTATGAATAAAAAGTCTCTTCAGAAGATCTGAAGGGACTTTTTGAGATTTCTAGATACATGGACTACCGATAAGTGGTGTTATGGTAACATTATATGTGCAGAATATATAATGTTAATATGGAATAAAATGTATTAAAGAGGAAGCTAGATGAAGCAAATTTGGGGCTATATTTCATTAGCGTGTTTATTAGTATCAATTTGTTCTTTTATTTGTATAGTAAATGGATTTAGACTTGAATATAGTGTAATGAATCAGGTTATTTTTGTATTAGCACCGCTTGGGTTATTAGGAACCATGTATTTTGGAGTACTATCTCCCGAAACAAAAGTAAAAAGAACAATGGTTTGGAATTTGAGAGGATTTACAGTTTATATTTTTAATTATTAATACTGTTTTGGGATAGACTTTTTATATAATAGATAAAATAAAGAAGATATTGATTTTTTATTCAATATCTTCTTTATTTATAGCGTTTTGAATGTATACTTTAGTTGTGTATTTTGAGGATATCAGGGGGATTGGTGTGAATTCAATGCTTTCGTTTTTAAAGATATTTACAACTGAATTTGTATTAAATTGCTCAATATAGATATACTTTTAAAATATGCTTTTATATTCAGAATTAACAAAAAATAAATTATAATAAAAATATGATGGTTATTCCTCTTGTTTACTCCTTGTCTAAAGATAAGATCGTGTTCCCCGCTCTTATCTTTTTAATTGTTGATTTTAGATACAAAAAAAGGAATCCTTAATATATTAAGGATTCTGCAACAGGAAATAACAAAATATAAATAATAAAAAGAATTACTTATATTATAGTTTATATAGTAATAGTATAATATTGAGAAATATTTACATAAACCTAGTATGTATTACGTAGCAATTGTAGAAATGGCTTGTTTATAGACTAGCTGTTGCTTACCATTAACCATCATAAGAACAGTAAATTTATCCATTGCAATAACCTGCCCAGGTATGCGAACACCACTCTTTAAAAATATAGTGACCTCGCTTTTTTTCTCTTTCAATTGTTCATACATATCTTCTTGTAAATTAAACATGGAATGCGCCCCCCTGTTTTGTTTGTATTTACTTTTCTTCTAGTACATGCTGCTTTTCACTGTAGGTATTTGTGATTTCCATTCACTTTCTATTTTTCTAAACCATTTTCCTATTTTGCTTAGATAATATCTTTTTACTTCACCATAAGGAATCCAAATTTCACGTTCCTGTATTTGATTCATCACTGTAGCTTTAAAATAAAGTTTGATTAAAAAGTAAACGTCAAGTAACTCTAAAATCAACCTTTGTTGTATATTTTGGAGTTACTTGACGTTTACCAATTTAAATGATTTTGATGCGGTGATTTAACGATAAAAAAGAGACAACTCAAAAACTTGATACCCCTTGTCGTCTCTTTTTAATATCATGAATAACATAGTCTAATTTCATTGCAGAAAGAATCGTATTATGTATTTCTCAATTCACGCATCCCAATCATTTACAAACTAATTTATGTTTGAATTTCTTTCATCATCTCCTAAGTTACGGAAGTTACTATCATTCGTATTATCACAACCGTTACTGCTATCCTAGTACCTCGATGTTGAACTACCCCCACTTTCACTTCGTTTAGAAGTGGGGGATTCCTAAGTAAAGAGTTCTATCGAACTCTAATTTATTAGGCTATCTCCGCAGTCCTTGCGGTTAGAAGCCTTATCGCTTCATTCTTTAGATTGATACTTGCGTTAATATCTCTATCATGATGTGTACTACAAGAAGGGCAATCCCATTTACGTAGGTTTAGATTTTTAACGTCTTTGTTTTGATATCCACAACAAGAACATAATTGGCTTGAAGCAAATGTTTTCGATACGACAATGACTTGTTTACCGTACCATGTTGCTTTATATTCCAACATGGTTCGAAACTGTGACCATGATACCTCACTAATCGCTTTTGCTAACTTATGATTCTTTAACATATTCGATACTTGCAAATCTTCTATACCGATAACATCGTGGTTTTTGATGATTTCAGTTGAGATTTTGTCCAAGTAATCTTTTCTAGCGTTTGTCATGTATTCATGAATTCTAGCAACCTTTATTCGTTGTTTATTCCAGCGAGAAGATCCTTTCGTTCTTCTAGAAAGAACACGCTGTGCTTTGGCTAACTTCTCTTCTAATGATCGAAAAAACTTCGGGTTTTTATAGGTTTTTCCATCTGACAAAATGGCAAAATCTTTTAGTCCTACATCAATTCCAATGTAAGAATGTGTTTTCGGAAGTTCTTGCACTTCTGTTTCTACTAACAATGACGCAAAGTATCTGCCAGAAGGGTTCCGTCTAACCGTAGCATTTAAAATACGTCCATTTACTTCACGACTTTTGGCAAATCGAACAAGACCTAGTTTCGGCAATTTAATTTTGTTTCCTACAACGGCAATGTTTTCATTTGTTTGTTTTGTGGTGTAAGATTGTACATTGTTCTTCTTAGATTTGAAACGCGGAGCACTGTTTTGTTTTTTGAAAAAACGTTTATAAGCATCCGCAAGGTTGCGAACAGACGACTGAATAGCAATACTATCCACTTCTTTTAGCCAAACAAATTCTTTCTTCATGGCAGGAAGTTTGGCAGAGCAAGTACCATATGTCAAACCTTTTCCTGTTTCTTTGTATGCGTTATCCCATAGAGATAGGAAATGATTGAATACAAAACGAGAACAACCAATCGTTTTATTGATTAGAGTTGCTTGTGCTTTATTTGGATATATACGAAATTTATATGCTTTATTGATAACCATTCGTTTCACCTCCATTTCGACATATATCTATTATACAACAAACATACATTCGATAGGTGGTGAAGTGATAATGACAAATTGTCCAGTAACACTTTACATATGTCGAACAATTAAGATGGCTTCATGCCATCCCTTGTCCGAAGCCAATTCATCTCCCACCTACTCACTGGGCTGCGACCCTTCACGTTCCTTAAGGAAGGAGTCTTCTTGGCTAAAATGATAAAATGCCCCTTACTTAACCATATTACAATTACCTCCCAAACTTATACTTCTGTATGACTAAGTCTTTATCGTCATATCTAGGGTCTAACTTAACTTCACCTTTGTACTCAATGATTCGTACCTTGTCAGTCGGATATACCTTATCGTAAAGTTCCTGTTTCACCCATATCTTTTTCATTTTGTTATTGTCAAACAACTCTAAAGTAGGGTGTTTCAGTATGATATACTCTTCAAGTTCATACTCTGTATACTCTTTCACAGATGAATCTAAGTAGTAGGTTTTTCCAAACTTTGTACTCTTAAATACAACATAGTCGTCTACATACTCTAGGTCTTTCTCTAAGTTTATGAATTTCTTTTCACTCATAACATACCCCTTTATTTGTTTCCTATTATCACTACCCCAACTAAGATGAAAACAATAACACTTATAACCACAAGAGTTGCCTTTTTACTTAACTTTCCCCTAGAACCTTCTAATACTGCCCATATAATAATTGGGAAAAGAAGAATACCAAGGAGAATGTCAACAAACTTGTTACTTTTCTACGTGTATTGGATTCTTCTTTTTCTTACGTCTATGATTCACTATTCATACCCCTTACTTTGAATCGTAACTTTCAAATAGCATAGTCCTTCCTTTGTACTCAACAACCTCAATACGAGAACCAATGTCTAAACGTTTGTATACTTTCTTACTTACGCTACCTGTGTGCGTTTCACCATCTACTTTGTACTTGATTTCATAAGTCTTAAACCCTCTAGGTGTGTGCTCTTTCATATCTACGACTTCCGCTATACTTGACTTACCATGTTGTCTGACTTGTATCTCGTTGTACGTTCCTACCCCTATGAGTAGGAACGTACACACTAGAAACACTACAATACAACCAATTCTAAACCGTTTCTTTTTCAATATAATCCCCCTTACTTTACATCGTAACTATCATACATGATTGTCTTTCCTTTATATTCTAGTACTTCTATTTTAGAGCCTTTGTCTAACTTCTTGTATAACTCTTTATCTATATTACCTAAGTAAGTCTTATCTTTTATATAATATTCACGACTTATTTTATTTCATTTATCAATCCATATATACAATCTATATTTTATTTGTTTATCGAGTCTTAATATATCTATGAAAAAAGCACTTGTTGCCATAAATGACAATCAAGTGCTTTAAGTTCATATATTTTTAAATAGCATAAATTTGTAAGTTTTCAAGTTATTGCGTGACACCTATAAAAACTATGACAAAATTTATCCTGTTTTCCTTTTTGCTTACTTGCTAAATTCAGCAAGTAAAATATTTTTAAAAGGATCAGGACTGTTAGCTCTATCCGTACTGTTAAAATTGATGGTCAACGTATGCTTGTCCCCAAGTGTACCTCCAACAAGAGTAACAAACCCTGGAATGCTACCTGTGTGTCCCCATATCGAGACACCGTTTGGAAGCTTAGTTTCATAGATTCCAAGACCATATCCGCTGATTTCATCAAATCCTGTAGGAACTGTAGTAAGCATTTGTTTTAGTTGCTGTTCCTTCAGTAATTTGCCACCGAGCAAGGAAGAAAAGAATTTGTTTAAGTCGTCAGCAGTAGAAATCATCTCTCCAGCCGAGCTAGCTATACTTGGGTTATAATAAGTAACGTCTTTTAACTCACTTGCTCCGTCTGGTTGGACATATCCACGGGCATGCTTAGTGCCTGAAATAACGCTTGAATTGCCAGGTAGGAATGTATTCGACAACTCAAGCGGTTCAATAATCCGATTTTCAATCTCTTCCGCATAGCTGTTTCCGGTTACTTTTTCAATAAGGATACCCAGTAATACGTATCCTGTGTTTGAATAAGACCAGCCCTTTCCAGGGGCGAAGTCTGGAGGCAGAGAAAGCCCAATCTTCACTATTTCTTCAGCGGTATATGTTTTTTTTGTATTCATCAGATCAACGTCTTTTGAATTTAAGTAGTCAGCGATACCACTTGTATGGTTCAATATCTGCCGGATAGTAATCTGTTTACCATCATATCCGTTTCCTTGAATGACACCAGGCAACCATTTTTCGATGGAGTCGTCTAGATTCAGGCGGTTCTCCCCAACTAATTGAAGTACAACCGTTGCGGTGAATGTCTTCGTCACGCTGCCAATACGAAAGCGAAAATCTGTTTCCATTGGTTTCTTGGTGCTCAGATTCGCTACCCCAGCGGCATAACCCCACGTTTTTCCACCCTCAGAAGTTTTAGCAAGTATCCCCGGAAATCCAAGTTGCAATGTATCCCGCATTGCTTGCTTGACGGAATTACGATCTCGTTGAGTGCTTGTATGTGACAAACTAGATACATTTTGGGTGGGCTCTGCTTTTACAATTGAGGTTGGCGATGTGTATAGCAGGGAACTTCCCGTTATTAAAAGAGCCAGACTTGCAAATGTAATTTGACTACGTGTTTTCATAAGGCATTCCTCTCTTCTATTCATATTGTATCGCTGGTTGTTTGTTTGCTGCTTCATACTAACCACACAGCTATCATCTCTACCAATGACAAAAAACCAACAATAAAGTGAAGCTTTAATCCGTGTGGGTCTTACTGCCCGTTAATGCGGGGTAAAATTAACCTTGTACTCCTTCACTCTACAATAAACGGAAGATTCTAAATATATATATTTTCCTTACAAGAAGATTACAAAGTTGTCACTCCATCACCATCACCATCAAGCTAAGAAAAGCAAATACCCCAAAACGAAAAAATTGACATCTTCAGGGGAAAATGTACATTCTTTTGTTTTGGGTCCTTATAAAATTCTTAAGTTGATGGCAGTGTGGTGGTAAGCCAAAGATAAGATCATACTCTCCGATCTTATCTCTTTTTTGTAGATACTTGATACAAAAAAGGAATCCTTATAATAAGGATTCTGCAACAGGAAATAACAAAATATAAATAATAAAAAGAATTACTTATATTATAGTTTATATGGTAATAATATAATATCGGGAAATGTTTACATAAATCCAGTATGTATTACATAGCAATTGTAGAAATGACTTGTTTATAGACTAGCTGTTGCTTACCATGAACCATCATTAGAATGGTAAATTTATCTGTTGCAAGAATCTGCCCACGTACTGGAACGCCATTTTTTAAAAATACAGTGACTTCCCCTTTTTTCTCTTTCAATTGTTCATACATATCTTCTTGTAAATTAAACATGAAATGCGCCCCCTGGTTTGATTGTATTTACTTTTCTTCTAATACCTGCTGCTTTTCACTGTTGGGTATTATTTAATCTTTTAATAAATCTTCGTCTAAAAAGAGTTCGATGTCATCTAAATTTACATTTTTTCTTTCATGAATTGAAAATTTTAAAATAAATTCTTCAAAAGAGTTTGCTATAAGATAATAATATTCTTTTCCATCTTCGTCTAGTATTTTACCTTCATGATACCAATAATAAATTTTACCCCTGTATTTATCTTTTAAGCCTATACATATTAAATCTTCCCCGTCAGCATCTGCAATAGGCATTACAATACTTCCTAAAATATCCTTATAAGTTTGAATGATTGATTCAATTTCATAGGCATCATTAGTAATACCATAAAAACCACCTATCGAATCAAAACCATCCTCGGGGGTTACAGGGGTAACTTCAATTGCCTGATACATTCTATTATCTTTAATAAAACACCCTCCATATTCAAGCAAAAACTCTTTGTAGTCTAATGGTAAATCTACACCATATATTCGTTCAATTGTTTCGATTGACTTATATGCATCTTCTTTTTTTGAGACTACCATTTCCGAATCAATTATTTCATTTAATACTTGCTTTATTATTTTGTTCATTTTATTTTCCTCCTCTTAAATCTGATGCTGAGCCTATATGTGGTATATTAGCATGGAAATCTGTTGGAATTAACTCAATTTCAGTAGAACTTTTATGGTTCTGTTGCAAAGTTTTTAAAAGTAAGCTAAACTTTTGCAAAACAGAATGAGGAGAATCATAAATCGGATATTTTAAAGGAAAACAGTTCAAACAAGATATTATTTTGGTAGCCGTCGGCTACTATCATCGTTTTCTTTAAGTTATCGAGATGTATCTGAAATTTTGAAAGAACGTGGTGTATCGGTCCATCCCACTACCATCATGCGATGGGTTCATGAATATGGAAATCTCATTTATCAGATTTGGAAAAAGAAAAACAAATCTGTGCAGCTGTCTTGGCACCTGGATGAAACCTATATCAAAGTGAAAGGCGAATGGCGTTATCTCTATCAATCAATTGATAAAGATGGACACACATTGGATATTCAGCTTCGCAAAAAACGAGATCATCAAGCGGCTTATGCCTTTATGAAAAGACTAGTAAAAACATTTGGAGAAGCAACGGTTCTCACAACAGGCAAGGCTTTTATAAGCATACCATTCATTGCACAATCAAGCATTTGAATAATCTCATCGAACAGGATCATACACATATCAAGCGACGTTTTTCCAAATCCGCAGGATTTCAAAGTCTTCGCCATGCTTCACGTACCTTGAAAGGCATCGAAACTATTCATGCCCTATATAAACAAAAACGAAGTTTGCAACAACCAAACTTCGTTTTTTCGACGTACAATGAATTAGAGAAACTATTCAAAGTTGCATAAACTCTACCTACTAAATTAGGATTTTTTTGTTTATATAAAAACTTTGCAACAGAGCCATCCTTATTTAAACTAAACTTCAAATCCAATTACTATCCATTCATCAACTATGTCCCAAAAATTCATATTATATCTAGGCTCTTTATTCGTCCACCATAAAGTCGCATTATCATTATTAGAATTCTTATAATCTACTGCAACATAACCACCCATACCACTTTTGAAGAAACCAAAAGTAGTTTGTAAATCAATTTGTAAAGGCTCTTCTAACTCCTCGATAATACCCCATTCATCATCATCAAAAAAAGTTACATCTTCTAAAGGAACTAACCCCATAGATTGGCTCGCATAAAAATAGAAACCATTATGAACAGTTTGATAAAAATTTCGTATTGTTGAAGGAAACTTATCCCAAGATTTTTCTAATTCTTCATTATTAAACTCATCTTTGGGATTTCCCCCCTCATAATATTCAATTTCACCATTATCTGTTTTAATAGTGTATAAAATTGAATATCTACCGTTTATATCCATAAGCTCTACTTCTTCAAGGTGCCTAGACAAATAAGAAATAGTGTTTCTTAATTCCCCCCCTACTTGCTCTTTCCATATCGATAAAATAATCTCAACTCTCTTGTCTACGTTTTCTTCTTGAAACAATCCATACCATGAATTTGGTATTTTCCCACAATCAAGTTTATTAATCTCATGGCATGATATAAGTTGTGCATTTCTTTTATATTTTCTTAAAAACCCAAGTTTTTGTTCCATAATGCTATGTCATCTCCTTTATTTATCTATATCCTTTTTTATTTCCTTCAACAAAATCATCAATTTGTTTTTGTAATTTCATTTCTAATTCTTTTTCCTTCTTTATCATTTCTTCTCTAAACTTAGGGTCAACTTCAATATTTTCTTTCTTATAAATTGTCCAATCAGAATAAGGTTTAGATCCCCTTAGATTTATTGGCTGCTTCACTTAATACTAAAAAATTTCCTTCATTATTTAAAACCTTAAGTTGTTGTTCTTTTGTTAGTTTATCAAAATTCTCCATCTTCGCTATATTTTTCATTGATACGATATGATCAGCTTGAAGTCTACCTGTAATATACTTACCAGGTAAAGCAGGGTCAGGCGTTCCTATTTTATCCTCAATGCCCTCGTTAACTTTTTCTCGTAACTTTGCAATAGGCGTTCCATCTCTTAATTCATCATATAATTCCTTTGAGATTCTTCTTTTCCCGTATCGAGGCGGTGTTCCAATATCATCCGTCCCCTTAGTTCCACTCTTAACAGCAGAAAATAATTCTCCAAGTGTTTTTCTTTCTCCCACATTCCCAATGCCAGCCACCGAAAGTTCATGGACTTGATATTAAATTTAGAATGGGATAAATATGAGGCGGGATTAATCCAAGAAGAGTGGGGGGATTTTTTTAAAAACATTTTCGAGAGTACATATTAACTCTTCAAAACGGACAGTGAAAAATATACTTTCGATTAAAAAAGCCGTCTCAGATCAGAAGCTCAAAAAGATTGTAAAATCGATATAATGATTACTTCTGTTACGATGAATTTGGAGAAATACTTGATGGGAACAAACATCCTAATCCTTACGATCAAGAAGTATGAACGAAAGTCAAGCTAAATGATGATGGGAAAGTTATTGAGAAAAAACTTATAACCTTGATGACTTTGAGGACTAACTTAAAAATAATTAATTCAACCTTTTATCTTTATGGCTTTACTATCTTTTCCAATCTTACTCGTTTAATAAAATCATCTAATGCCTCTTCTTCATTACCATAATGAGCAATTGAGGTTTCTACAATACTCGCTCTCTCATCAGTTGCACAAACAACCCACTTATTATCCTCTTTATAAATTAGAACCTCATCCGGATCCACATCTTTTTCATGAAACCAGTTATAATATTTTAGTCCTTCTTCTGATAGGATTCGTTTTGCCTCATCTCTTGTCATATTAAAATTATCCTCCTTATTTTATTTGTTTCAATAATTTCAATCCTTCTAATTGTTCGACTGTTAAAGGAAGTTGTAATTGTGTTCCCCCTTTTATGGTCCCAAAACCTGGGGCTATCTCTCCAATTTGTGCTTTTAATTTGCTATAATCACCACAATAGTACTTTTGAATAGCAGCATCTACCTGTGCTTTTAGTGTAGGGTCACTACAGTTATCAATATAGGTTTTTATATTCGAGAAATCACTTACAACCTCATATTGATGGTATTTGCTCACATCTTCCAAATACGGAAGAGCTCTCTCGCCGTAACTATAAGGTTTCCATTTACCACAGGTGATGTATACGTACCATTTGACGGTCCATATCGGTCAATAACTTCACCTATTTTTAGTGTATACTCATCCTTCATGACTTTCCCATCTTTATTTACAACATACCCACCGTTTGGTACTTGCCCCCAATCAATGTGTCCATCAGCCCTTAAGACATCAGAATTCTTTGGAATTTGTACTTCTTCTGGCCATTTCCCTGTTTTCTCCACTTCTTCTGCTAACTTACTGTCAATATTATTTAAGTAAACATGTAATTCATCGGTCGTACAAGTTGATTGTTTTAATTCAGAACAAAAAATACCTAGCATTAACCATAAATTGATTTTATCGCTTTATGGTTAATGCTAGGTATTTTTTAGGAGAAAAACATTATTTTCTTCTCTCTTCGATTCTTTCGCATTATCAAATATTTTAATATCAATTCACAAGCATCATTTTCATTTTCAAAAGTATCTATAATATTCATTCCACCTCTCTCTAACGATTGATATATTTTCCATACTTTTTCTTCTTTTAATATACCTAATTCCAATTCACCAATAGATTTATCACCTAAGTTGTATTCATGTTCTTCTATTCCTAATTCATTCAATCTAGTTTTTAACTCACTAATATTCATTCTAAACCTCCTACTTATTTAATTTCTTTTATAAATCTAAATTCCTCCAAATATACAATGGACATTGGTAATTGCCATTGTATTCGTCATATCTATAGTTCTATTCTCTAGTTCATTTGCATTCATGTATGCACCATTACTTGATTCTTGCATTTGTACAATCGAGAAAGAAAAAACAGGAACAGCAATCGAGTTTTATAATTTAACACTCAATGTCGCGATGTCAATCGGTATTACCTATACAGCAGCAATGATGGACCATTCCGCAATGCGCCAAAGCTTCCTAGGAATTGCAAACAATGCGGACGTTTCCATGTTTAGCAATATCCTATTCATTCTCGTACTCATTGCCCTTTTCAGTTTATCTCTATACTGAATATTAGAAGGACGAAAAGCGACAAAATAGATATATTGTCTATTTGTTAACTAGTCATATAGAATAACGATTCTTTCATGATTAGAACCCTAAAACAAGAGGTTTAGGGTTCTTTTTTATAATTTATAAAATATAAGAGATATTTTAGACTCGATGCTTCCGCCTAATCATGTAAGTACAAACTATACAATATGTAACTTCTAAGCATTCTTACTTAATCTTCTTCTCTCTTTTTCTAACCGTCTAAAAATCACACATATAACACCGCCCGCCACTGTAAATAGAATGCCAGGCACCAATAATAAAAGTCCTCCTCCACTCATCCAAATTAACACTATTCCTAAAATCAAACATATAATTCCAATTATCATCTGACCTCTTTACCCCCCTTTACATAAAATTTCCCCATGTTTGTAAAAACATTCTGATGAAATTATACCTCTTTACTTATAACAAACTCAACACTACTAAACTATCTGTTTCTCTCCCTTTCCTTCAAGAAATAAAACCCTATAATTCCATTTTTTCCTATACTATATATTATTATAATAATATATAGTATGATAGAGTAAAAACGAGAGGAGATTATTATGGCAACGATTGGAATTGACCTAGGAACAACGAATAGTTTAGTAGCCTATTGGATGGATCATGGTGCAGCCCTTATCCCCAATGCACTTGGCGAATATCTTACACCATCTGTCATCAGCGTTGACGAGAGCGGTGAAGTTTTAGTCGGACGCATCGCCAAAGAACGGCTGATTACCCATCCGCACGTTACAGCATCAACGTTTAAGCGATTTATAGGAACAGAGAAAAAATACGAGTTAGGTATGTATACATTTTCTTCAGAAGAACTTTCATCTTTTATCATCCAATCTTTAAAACAAGATGCAGAAGCTTATTTAAACGAAGCGGTTACTGGTGCTGTCATTAGCGTACCTGCTTATTTCAACGATGCTCAGCGCAAAGCGACAAAACGAGCTGCTGAAATTGCTGGATTAAAAGTTGAACGTCTCATTAGTGAGCCAACGGCAGCTGCTATCGCTTACGGACTGTATCAGGAAGCGGCAGAGACAAAATTTCTTGTATTTGATTTAGGCGGTGGAACATTTGACGTATCCATTTTGGAATTATTTGAAGGAGTGATGGATGTTAAATCGATTGCCGGCGATAATTATCTTGGAGGCGAAGACTTCACAAACAGTCTCATGTCCTTTTTTTTAGAGTCACACCAACTCGATTCCGATTCCCTTGACTCAAAAACGCTATCTTTAATTTATGCACAAGCAGAACGTTGCAAACTTACATTATGTAATGAGCCTGCCGCGATTATGAAAGTCGTTATTCATAATGAGACGTATGAAACTCGCATTAACAGAAGTGAATTTGAAAAATTAGTAACCCCGCTTCTCTTACGGCTTCGCTATCCGATTGAACGCGCACTTCGCGATGCGTCGCTAAACCCTAAGGATTTAGATGCTGTCATTCTAATTGGCGGGGCGACAAGGATGCCGCTTATCAAATCCGTCATTTCTAAAATGTTCGGACGCATGCCTCATGCGAATATTAATCCTGATGAAACGGTTGCTTTAGGTGCTGCGATTCAAGTTGCTTTAAAAGAACGAAACAAAGCACTAGAAGAGGTTATCTTAACGGATGTTTGTCCATATACGTTAGGAACTAGTGTTGTTCAAGCGTTCGGAAATGGACAACAAGAATCCGGATACTTCTTCCCGATTATTGAACGAAATACACCAATTCCTGTAAGTCGAGTGGAACGACTTTATACTGTCAATGATAGACAACACTCCATACTTGTCGATGTTTATCAAGGAGAAAACCGCTTGGTTAAAAATAACTTAAAACTTGGCGAACTTAAAATTAAAGTCCCTCCTGCTCCTGCTGGACAAGAGGCGATTGACATTCGTTATACATATGACATAAATGGCATTCTCGAAGTCGAGGTAATAAGTACAACGACTGGAGAGAAAAAAAGAGCAATTATCCAACAAAATGCCGGAAATCTTACAGAAAAAGAAATTGAAGCTAGACTACTAGAATTGAAAAAAATTAAAATTCATCCACGAGACCGGTCCGAAAACCGATTGCTGCTCGCAAAAGGCGAACGGCTCTATGAAGAATTACTCGGTGACGAACGCCAGAAAGTCGCTATCTTGTTACAGCAATTTGAAAATGCGCTCACAACGCAAAATGATAAAAAAGTGAAAGAAGCTGCTCATATATTAAAAGGGCATTTAGAGAATATTGAAAGGTGGGTCAGTCATTCATGAGCATTTGGGAAACGTTAGAAATTGAGCCTACCGATAATATTGCAGCTATTAAAAAGGCTTATGCAAAACTTCTAAAGATTTATCATCCCGAAGACGATCCTGAAGGATATCAGAGACTGAGAGAAGCATTTGATAAAGCGATAAAAAGCGCAAAACAAATGAAGACCGCACCTCCCTCTCAACTAGAAAAAACAGATGAAAACGAAGGAAATTCCTATATCCATCCTGTTTCTCCTACATGGATGGATGGTGATGCTGAACTTACCGCTACTCTCGTTTCAGAACATCCCGTTCATGCATTTACGGAAAAAATCGAGACGCTGTATAACGATTACTTTGCACGAATCGAGCCGAAAAATTGGGAAGACTTATTAAGTTCCGATGTGATATGGGACGTAGAACATGCGGCGGTGATTCAAGATAGATTAATAGAATTTTTACAATATCATTACCATTTCCCCCGCTCGATTTGGGAACTTCTCGACAATGTATTTCGCTTTAGTGAGCAAAAAGAGGAGTTAGAGTTTGAATACGGTGAAGAAACGGTACAATTTTTGCTAGAGAGAATGAGTGGCGAGAAGGAAATGCGTTATGATATTTTCAAGAAAAGTGATGATTTAGATTTTGAAGCGTATTTTCATTTACGTGAAGAAGTCCAGCTCACACTTATGAATAATAACTTAGAAGCGGCAAAAAGTGCACTCGATTTTGCATACGAGCTTTATCAAGAAGATCCGGAACTTTTACGCATGCAGGGTATTTATTATTTGCGCATAGAAAGTAAAGAACGTGCGTTACAATCATTCAATGACATACTTGTCATTTGCCCGGATGACCCAGGTGGTTTACTTTATCGGGCCCAGATTTACTATGACCGCGGGCAATTTGCAGATGCTATCAAGGACTGTGAGCATCTACTTTCGATTGAGCCGGAGCATATGGACGCGCAGTTCTTAATAGTGAAGTATTCGTTCGAATCAGGTGATATAGAAACTGCAACCACTAGGGTGTTGGATGTGGTAAAACATTATCCAGAGCGTGCAGAATTTTTTTCATACAGTGTCCGTATTCACACTGAAATTCCAGAGAAGAGACAGAAACAAGAAATAAATACGAAGTTTATTATCGGCTATGCGCTATACCTTTTATTTCTATTTATTAGCCGCACCTGGGTTTATTTGATCTTTATGATTCTTATTGTTTTGACCCCACTACCATCTAAATATGCATTACTTCTCCTACTCCCACTTATTTGGGAAGCATGGAAATTCGTTAGGCTTAAAACATTAGCATAAGGAGGAGACAGAATGCCTGTTTTATATAAAAGAAAACGAGAGAAACAGCTCGAACTATATTTCCGCTGTCTGTCTTCCGTTTCTTTGAATTGTTTTTATCTTACAAACTACTTTACCCGATATGAATTCACCCTTATCAGAGACCGCTTTATTGGGAAACGTTTTTTGAAGAACGTGTTATGGACATGGAAGATTGAAAATTCAAAGGAGTTAAAAGAGAAAATCATTTGGTTTTTTGAAGAAGGAACACGGCAGGAATTTAATCGTATACGCCATCAATTGACGCCTCTTTCCGAAGCAGCGCGAAAGCAATTATCGAAAGACCATCCTGACTATGAAAAACTTTATATTGCTAATTACGGATTACATATTTTGACGGATTCCGGAATTGCAGCGTTTGATTATGCATGGTGTATCTGTTTATGTCGGGTCGGTAGAAGACTCGGTTATTTATCAAAACAGGAAGCAAAGAACTTTATGATACAGGCTGCACGACTTTCACAACATTCTTATTCAGATTGGCACGAGTATTTTAACGCCTTTCGTATCGGCAGCCACTTTAACGCAAATGATATAGAATTCATAAATAAAGATAAGTATAATATTAATTACGTATCGCACTTGTTTGATTATAAAAAAACTCTATTGAGTGTTGTTCCATGGGAAAATAATCTACTTAAAGATTTAAGTTAAATCATGCTATGCTTCTTAACCAAATTGATCAAAAATCCTAGGAACTATGATTTCCTGGGATTTTATTTACATATAAGGTATTTGTTGAACTTAGAAGAATCCACTTCTAATAACATAAAAAACTGATTCTTGCAGGAAGAAGTGATTACATTGAGTGAACTACTCGCCACTTAGCAAAGCTTGAAGTGGGAGCTTCTCAGTTCCACGACGAAAGCAACCTTCCATCTCCCTGTGCGTTACTTCGGAGTATTCCAACCCTAGATGTCCAACGCTTGGACGCTCTTTTCGTACGGTTGATATTTTACGCAGGAACCGAATGTCTTGGTTTTCGCACTCTATTTTCTTTCTGCAACCTCATATATCAAGTTATCAAAGAACTTCATATAGCTAGTTTATTCGTTTTTTCGACGTATAATGAATTACAACAATTACTAACGATTGCATAAAATCCATCTACAATCATACCAACTTTTTCTCTGTTAAAAAACTTTGCAACAGAACCAATTATTTTCTATTCCTTTACAATTAATTCCTTTAACATTTCCCCCAATTCATCCCCAATTCTCCCTAAAGGCCCATTAGCTTTAACACGTTCATTAAAATCTGCCTTCCATATAAAGAAATCAGATAATCCTCCACTTGGTGGATATAGATTACTATAAATTAATTTTATTTCATTTATAACATCATCAAAGTCTATATAATTATTATTTGGGCATTCATTTAAAATATTAATTACATATCTAACTTCAGATATCTGATAATCTATATCACCTTTCTTATTTTCCTCTAATACTACACTCAATTCACTAAAAAGTTTTTCTAATTTATTTCATTTATTTTTTCTTGTATAGATACACTACTCATTTTCATGTTTTCTCCTTTTAATACAATATAATTAAATATTATCTATTCTAAAAGGTTCTTTAAATAACTTCTTATACCCTTTTGTTCGATTCTAGTGACCTTTTCATCCATATTTTGAAATTTCAAAATAGACTCCTTAATTTCTATTAAAGCATCTACTTCCTCTATTGGAACCTCTTTTTTAAAAACAAATTGTTCCATCTTTTCAAATCCATAATTTCTAGCTTCTTTTTCATCACTTGTACCTAGCGTAATTTTATTTATTTCTAGTATAAACTTACCTATTGTCCATGGAACAAATTCTTTTTCTTTATATATTACTTTGTATTTCAATTTATAAGCCATCTCTATTTCATTAATATCAACCTCTTTTATATATATTACTTTTGAAACGAATCCTTGTTCAAATTTTAATTCTTTAAATCCATATTTTATGGATTCATTTGAATTACTTATAAGCTCTAGGTTATTATCCGATACATCTAATCTATACAAATTATTTTTATAAATAGCGTAGTCACTCATACTTTATTATACTTCCTTCCTAATCAGCCATAACCCATCCAATTTTTTTATTGAATTCAAATTTTGTTGCTACATTTCCAGTTTCTGAATCTATAATATTCAATATATCTCCATCTTGGAAAGCTCTTGCATAACCCCTTTCATATGAAAATTCGGGTAATGCAATATTCTTAATTCCTGTAAACCCTCTTGCAGTAAATGGATAATTATCGGCATTAGCTTCCCACCTTGGAATCGTCAACTTTGATGGATCATTTTCTATATATTCAATAGCCCCTTGAACTACTCACCACTTAACATCCTCGCGGACTGTTTGAAGTGGGAGATTCCTAAGTACAGAAACCTAACGGTTTCTAATTCATTAGGCTATCCCCATAGTTCCTACGGTTAAGAGATGAATTGCTTCGTTTTTAAGATTGAGCGCTGCGTTTCGATCTCTATCGTGATGTGCGCCACAAGAAGGGCAATCCCACTCACGAATGGTTAGATTTTTAACGTCTTTGTTTTTGTATTCACAATTGGAGCATAATTGACTAGAAGCAAATGTTTTAGATACCATAACAACTTTTTTGCCATACCATTTTGCTTTATATTCCAACATCGTTCGAAATTGTGACCAAGATACTTCACCAATCGCTTTTGCAAGCTTTCTATTTTTGAGCATATTACGGACTTGTAAGTCTTCCATACCGATAACATCGTGGTTTTTGATGATTTCAGTAGAAAGTTTATGTAAGTAATCAGCTCTTGCATTTGCAATATGTTCATGGATTCGCGCAACTTTCACACGTTGTTTATTCCAGTTCGAAGAACCTTTTGTTCTTCTAGAAAGGATACGCTGTGCTTTCGCTAACTTTTCTTCTAATGTACAGAAGAATTTAGGGTTCTTGTATGTTATGCCATCTGAAAGAATGGCATAATCTTTTAACCCCACATCGATACCAACAGAAGAACCTGTTTTTTCTACTGGTTGCACTTCTGTTTCTGTAAGAATAGACACTAAGTGTCTACCGCTTGGATTTCGTCTAATCGTGGCATTTAGGATACGTCCTGACACTTCACGACTTTTGGCAAATCTAACGAAACCGAGCTTCGGTAACTTTATTGTATGACCTACAATGGCGATATTATGATTCGTACATTTTGTTGTATAGGATTGTATTTTATTCTTTTTAGACTTGAATTGTGGCATATCATTTTGTTTCTTGAAAAAACGTGAAAAAGCATCTGCGAGGTTTTTTAATGAGGATTGAAGAGCGGTACTATCTACTTCTTTTAACCAAAGCGTATCTTGTCGTTTTTTTAATTGCGTAAGCTCGGCAGAGCAAGAAGGATAGGTTAATCCTTTTCCAGCTTCTTTATACGTATCATTCCAAAGAGCAAGAAAATGGTTAAATACAAAGCGACTGCAACCAATCGTTTTAGCAATTAATATTTCTTGTTTCTTATTTGGGTAGATACGAAATTTATATGCTTTATTTACTAACATAGGTTGCACCTCACTTTTTCATAGTATATCTACAGTATACAAAAAACGTAGGCTTACGCCTACTGACATTCATCTCCCACCTAAAATTGGTGTTTCACATTTTTGAGGAAAGAGTCTTCTGTCAGAAAACGATAAAACTTATCTGGTGCACCAATTGGTGTTGATACACCATTTCCTCCATCATCTACTTTAAACATCGTTCCATCATAGTCAAGCCTAGCCCCTTCATAATTTTCAAACAGTGTTTTTAAATTTGCACTATGCTCATCAACTGCAGTAAATCCTCTTACACCTGTATAGTTTTCGTCATATAAATACTTATATATATCACTTTGCGGGATTACTTTTGTCATCCTTGTACCAACATTAGGTACTCCAATTTCATTTCTTATAGCATCAACTACCGTCTTTTCATTAGCATTTAACACCCTATCTGGATGTAACAACTCAACAAATTTATCTACTGAATACCCACTATTATTAATAAGTTTTTTAATACTATTACTGGTATTTAGCTCAGCATTACTTAACCCCTCTGGAGGAACTTTCTGACCACTCTTCAAATTCAACCCATCAAAAAACTGCGCTGGCTTTTTCTCAAACAAAGGTTCATTCCCTACAGATGTTTTCTTCTCTATATTAAGTGAAAGATTATCGAATTTCTCTCCAGATAACCGATTCTCGTTTTGCCCTTGCCCCTTAGTTTCACTCTTAGCAACAGAAAATAAGTCACCAAGTGTCTTTCTTTCTCCTACATTTCCAACGTCAGCTAACGAAGGTTTAGGGGATAAATCCGGGATCTCAATATTTTTTATCTTCTCTACGGCATTCTTCATACTACCCGGCAACTTCTTCATGAATGCCGCTACTTCTTCCAACTTACCAACTATTTATGAAGTTAAAACATACCAATCAATTAAAAAAGCACTTGTTGCCTGCCATAGACAATCAAGGGTTCTGGTGCGAAAGTGTTAGTTAGAAACATAGAGTAGCAATTTCCTCTTCATTTCTATCTTATGAGGCTAAGCCAAACAATGTATGAATAAATTCTTTCTGGTTTTGGACAGACTTATCCAGTAAAACAAGTTGCCCTTTTTTCATCATATGCATGGCTTCAACACCACTCAATATAGAGATTGCTGTTTTAAACGACTTGAATCCTAACATAGAACGAACTCGCCTTTTAATAAACCGGTGGTCTTGTTCCACTATATTATTGAGATATTTAACTTGCCTTAGTTGTATGCCTTCAGGTATATGTTTCTCTTCTTTCAACTCTTGAATCGCTACAGGATAGGCAGGGTTCTTATCTACTGTTATCACGCGAGGTTTAGAAACATACGAAAAAGCCAAGGCTTTCTTGAAAAAGCGCTTGGCTGCTTGTTTATCTCTTGATTTACTTAGATAAAAATCAATTGTATACCCTTCTGAATCGACTGCACGGTATAAGTACATCCATTGACCTTTTACTATGATATATGTTTCATCGACTCTCCATGAATCATTTGTTGATTTAAGATGATGTTGTACTTTCTCTTCTAATTGAGATCCATATTGATGAACCCAGCGCATAATCGTTGTATGAGCAATTGATAATCCTCTTTCCTCCATCATTTCCACCAGGTTACGGAAGCTCAAATTGTACCGTAGCTACCACCTTACTGTTAATAAGATTAGTTCAGGCTGATAATGCTTCCATTTAAACAAATTTTCCTTTTCCATACTGATCACGCACCTTTTTTAGAGTCATACTATCAGTATGTCCAAGATTAGAAGATTACTTGCAAGAGTCTTGGAATTTTTGCACCAGAACCATATTTAATTATACACGCTGACCTATGTCTATCTCTTGTAAAACTTTGCTACAGAGCCTTCAAAGATACAAATTTGCATTCTTCAACCCAAAAGATATAATTCTTTTAGAGTTTCTATAAAATCAGAATCCGTCTTTACTTCAATCATATTAATAAGATCATAAAATTGGCTTAGTTTAAAAGAAAAATTGTATAGAACAACCGCGGCACTATTCAATTCCCTAGATTTATCTATATAAATCTTAGAGTCACTTTTTCCTAAAAATAAAACATTATATCTATCATTTGTGCTTTTTTCTAAAATTATTCTATCAGGCTTAAGTTCGAAAAAAGAATAATACTGTTCATCTGAAAAAGTTTTGAATATCTTTTGAATATTATTTAATGATGTTGTACTCCTAATCTCATATTGAACATTTGTATCATACTTTCTTACTTCTAACTTACTTTTCGAAAAAATATATAAAGCCAATGCTGATTTGTATTTATCTGAAAATGTATCTACTTTGTATTCTTTTCCTCTAACAACTTCAAAAATCTCATAATGATTATTTACTTTATTAAAAGTTAACTTAACAATAGTTTCAGGATAATCTTCCCCACCTAATGGTGCAACACAAATAATATCTTTTTCCCTTTTAATCACTTTAAATTCTGTTTCAATTAAATTATATATACCACTTAAGTCCATATTTTATACTCCTTTATGGCTTTATTTGTTTAATAATTTCAAGTTCTATTAATTCTTCTATAGAGTAAGTTCGGCCATTAGGTTTATATTTAATAATTTGCGTTCCTCCACCTGGCTGATCAAACCAAGGAGCAATTTTCCCTGAAGTTACTTCAAAATCAGCGATAACCTCATAAACATAATAAGGCGCTTGTTCACTATGCGGGGCCAAAGCTCTACTTGGGAACGAATCACTTTCAGGAGCTAAAAAAGAACCTGCTGGATTACCATATCTATCCAACTTCATTCCGGGATGTAATGTTTCCACTTTTTGAGTTCCCGAAACAAATCCATCATTAGGCGGCCAATGAATTTCCCCTGTTTCTTGGTCATAGTATTTTGGATTCTTATATACATCCTCATATTTCTTGTATAATTCTTCACTAGGTGGATAATTCCATTTCTTTATATTTTCAGGGATTTTCACATCATCTACATGTTTCCCAGCCTCACTAGCTCCCTTACCAACATTACTCGTATCCTTAGTTTCACTCTTAACAACAGAAAATAATTCTCCAAGTGTTTTTCTTTCTCCTACATTCCCAACGCCAGCTGCCGAAGGTTCAGGGAATACATTCGGGATCTCAATATTTTTAATCTTCTCCCCGACATTCTTCATACTACCCGGCAACTTATTCATGAATGCCGCTACTTCTTCCAACTTACCACCTATTTTACCGCTTTTCTCGGCTACTTGAAAGACTTTTCTACCCTCTGCGAGTTTTCCGAATGCAGCTGTTCCTTTCACTGCGGCGGTTACTTCACCAACGCCGACAAAACAACTACCAATATCAAATATCGCGCCACCAAGAGCATAAGGGTCAGTCAATGCTTTTTCCACATAACCTTTTACGGAGTTAAATAGCGCCTTACCATACTTAGGATAATCCTGCCAACTGATGATGGCTTGTCCAAGACTTTTTATCGTATTACCTGCTCCATATATATCGTCCAGTTTCCATTGCTCTGTTTCTACGCCACGTATCGAGTTAAAGCCCCACTCACCAAGCTCTAAGACTAGGCTCCCTAGCTTCGTCGCACCTATCGCTATCCCACTAATAGCGGAACCTGCCGCGCCTAAAAAACCTTCCAACACCAAGGCATCATCAGCAAGTCCTTTTAGGAAAGGGATGTTCTCCCCTACCCATTTTGTGCCTTTTCTCAATACATCCCATTTCTCACCGGCACTATTGGAAAAGTTTTGAAGCCAAGCCTCCACTGGATGATGTTCCGCCCATTCCTCTTGCTTTTTCTTCATTTCTCTTTCAGCTTGCAGTTTCGCTTCTTTTTCCGCTTTCGTGATTTGTGTATCCATTTCATGAATGCCTTTTGCCAACGCATCTTGTGCAAAGAAGGCTTGGAGTTGCGGATCAGTATAAGATAAACTACTCATTTCCTTTGCCATTTGAACTTGTTTGTTTAGGGTATTGAGAATGTCTTCCGCATTGCTTTTTTCTTTTTTACTTTCAAATTGCTGTACTTTTTGAATCGTATCCTCTAGTTCTTTGCTGGCTGCAACCAGTTTTTCATCAAACTGGCTGTTCGGCATACTCAGTGAAATCAAATCACTTACGCTGTTGTAAATATTAGAGATGCGACTATCCATTTCATGTTTCTTGGGTTGGAGATTGGAAAGTTTGTTTTGTGCTTGCAGTAATGCATCTTCCAGAATAATCGCATTCTCATCAGTTTCTCCCGTTGTTGACTGAAAATCCTGTAAGGTTTGCGCCATTTCTATACTAAGTAATTCATTGGTATCTTTCAATCCAATCACAACTGTATTTTGGTTATTATTGATGTCGTTGACAATCGCTTTCCCTGTTGCACCCTGCATGGCATCGGCCTGGATAATGCCATTCAATGCTTGTTTGGCTTGTTCAAGTTGATTATTTGTTTTACTGGTGTCTTTTTGAAGTTTTTCCAGTACTTCATGAAATTCCTTTAAATCTACATGAAAGCCCATTTAATCCGCCTCTCTTTCTGGGGCACGGCAACATCGCCCTAAATCCATTATTGAAATTCTTAATGTACATATATGTGGTAACCTATATCTTCTTTTATATGTTTATTAGACATATCACTCTTTAAACGAAACAATCTCCTAAAGAACCCATCTTATAGTGGCTTCTTTTTTTATGCGAAAAAAAACAGCGAACTCCTAACTATTTCATCAATACTTTTAAAAATATATATCCCACATAGTTCTGATAAAATAATGGTTGACTCTAAATGACACGTATCCCGACTGATCCCCGGGTAGTTTCTTCAACTGTTTCTAAGAAAAAACATGATTGGAAATATCCGTCCAAAATGAAATAAGAAAAAGACCACAGATTTCTGAATAGATCCCAAACCAAATGGAACAAAAAAGAACCCTTATCATAAGGATTTTGCAACAGGAAACAATAAATATATAGAGTTTAGATAAAGAGGATTACTTATTATATCGTATATATGTATAAGGTAATGTTAAGGGAAGATTAAGAAATGGTCAAATTTTTTAGAATTATACGAAATTACTGCTATTCGTTGGATGAATTAATACCAAAAATCATTAAAAAGGGAAAAGCATCTCGTGGGAAGTCGAGATGCTTTAAGAAAAATAAATGAGAAAAATCTTATATAGATCGTAACATACTATATGAACAAATGAAGGTACACTTTTTTGTGGAATTATATTATTTACGTTAGTAAAATACGAAATTACATTTCGTTTTAAAAATCAAATTATAAAGGGTTTGATTTGTTGATTGTATGTTCTTGTTGTCATGATGTAAATCCTGTCTATTTTTTCTGTACTTTACAAAGAGGTTATATGTGTTATTGGTTGAGTGATCGGTTCATTCGATACCGATAACGTTATTTAACTTTGATTCAAATAATGGATTGTACAATCCGTCACTGCTCTTTTTCTACCTACTCAACCAACGGTACCTAATGTGGGTATTTTACAAATTCGCCCTCTGACAATACAATTCTATTTCTCAGAAAGTTTATTAATAAATTCCGTAAAACTAGAAGCTATTTCCCTAATAAACTTTGCTTCTAATTCCGCTTCATTTTTTATCTGATAGGTATGACAGTGATAAACACTACCTATATCGCTACCATGGATTGACATACATATAATGTTATCAGCTGGATCTTTTCCTATTGGAATAAGTCTAGAAGGCAATTTATTTCCCTTAATATAATAATTTAAAGAATTTTGCAGATTATTTTCTGTTTCCTCTGATAGTGGAAAAAACATCATAATTGATGACGTAACTACATCATCTTTCGTAGTAAATCTTCTTCTATTAGATTTACCACCATTATCTCTTAATAAGAAACTCTTATAGTCCTCTGGTAGTTCTAATCCATTAAGTCTTTCAAAGATTTCTATATCTTCGGCTTTAATTTGTTTGAAAGTATATTCAAAATTAAGATTCATAATTCATCGACCTCCGACTCATTCGTTTTCACTAAAATGCAACGAATCTATTAAATTTGTAAAAGTACTGCAAATATATTCAATTGCTTGTTCATCACACTCATCGCTATCATAAAAAACTATTGTTGGTGAGTGTTTATCATTTCTAAAATCAAAACATATTTTATTACCGAATGGATCCGTAGCAAAGGGTATTATTCCCTTTGGGATGTATGGTGTGATAATATCATAAGTAACTGTTATGCTAATATATTCATTCGTGTAGCTTAGTAGGCAATCAAAAACTCCTTCTCCTCCATCTTCAAAGAAAAATATATTCGGTACTGGATGACCACCGTTATATTTCATTACACAAATTTTGTAATCTTGAGGAAAAATCACATTAAACTTCTCTTCAACTTTTGAAATTATCTGCTCGGTAATAGGGTCATGTGTATGCTCCCATGTTATTCTTCTCATGAAAACAACTCCCTAACTCGATTTGCTATGTCTCTCTTTATTTTACCATTTCTTCCATTATCCCCTCCAACTTACCAACTATTTATGAAGTTAAAGCATACCAATCAATTAAAAAAGCACTTGTTGCTCTGAACTGTACCCTATAAAATGGACAGTTTAATAAAAAAGCCCTGAAAAATCAAGCACTTAAAAGGTGATTCCGATATTCGATCGGAGCCATCTTTTTTAATGTCCACTGATAACGATTATAATTATACTCCTCCATATAATCCTTTATGTTGAGCTCAAGGGATTCAAAGGTTTGACAATCTTTATAATCTAATTCATCTTTCATATGACCAAAAAAGGATTCCATTGGTGCATTGTCTAAACAATTGCCCCTACGGGACATAGATTGTCTGATCCCCATTTCTCTTACACGTTTCTGAAATTCAGGGTGTGTATAATGAATACCTTGGTCTGAATGTAGAAGCGCTTCAGGATGAATGACTTCTCCTAATCTCTCTTTCAAGTTATCTAATGTTTGATAGACGATATCCATTCGTAAAGAGGAAGAGACATGATAGGCTAAAATCTCTCGTGTTGCGCTGTCTTTTACACATGATAAATAAGCCTTCTTTCCTTTTCCATAAAATAAATAGGTAATATCCGTTAACATACTTTTTTCAGGCTCTTCTTGATTGAATTGGCGTTTTAAAAGGTTCGGACATGTTTTATGTTCTTGTGTCGCTTTTGCGATGTGTTTATAAGGATTCGCTCGGCGAATCTTTGTCACAAGGTTATATTTACGCATAATACGGTAAATACGCTTGAGATTCATACAAATTCCTTTTGTCTTTTCCAACACCATTTTGATAGAACGACCACCACATGTTTTCCCTTTTCGATTAAAAATTTCTTGGATCCATTCATAATCTGTTTCATCATTGCGTTCTTTTTCCAGCTGTTTATCTGTCTGATGAAGCCACGCATAGTATCCACTCCGACTTACCCCAGTCAGTGTGCAAAGGTAACGCACCATACGTGGGAATTGGAATCGACGTATGGTTTGTTCAATCAGTGTGTATGTTTCTCGTGGTGTTAACGCTTCTTCTGTAACGCCTGCCTTTCGAGTTCGTCTAACTTTTTTAGGAATGTCAATTCCGCTTCTAAAAACGCAATACGTGCTTCCGCTTTCTTTAATTTTTCATCAGAAGAGAGGGGTTTTTCCGAAGGGCGTCCCGTGCTTCCTTTCCCACGGCGTTCTGTATAAAAGCCTTCCTCACCAAATTGTTCAAAGGTTCTTCGCCAACGTTTCAAGCATTGTTTTGGTTTCTTCTCACCGATCACAGCTAAGTCAAACCCATTCTCTAAAAAGATTTGGCTAGGACCTTTTCCTTGTTGATTTTCTTTTACCGCTCTTACTTTGAAATCTGAACAATAGCTAATCGAACGGTCCGACGCTTTTAATACATTTTTATTTTTTTCTAGCTGTTTCATTTGAATTTCGTTAAAAATAATTTTACTCATTCTCCGTACCTCATTTCTATCGTTGGTTCCATTATAACGAGGTTTTTTGATAAAAATACACAAAAACCCCGAATCATGGGGCTTTTTTTAAGTGTCCATGATTCGGGGTACAGTTCACTCGTAGGAAACAAGTACTTTAAGTTTATTAATTTAGTATTTTATAAATATCTGTATTTTTAACAAAGCTACTTTAGATAACAAATTTATACAAAATAAGCAATTATTTTTCCGTTGTCTGGATAATCGCCTTTCCAGCCACAAGGAAAACCACCAGCTTTGTAAATATTGAAAATTTGTTCGTAAAAATTTTCACTTTGACCATTTATCGCGCGATTTATCGCGCAATTTCTTAAATCTACCACAACATTCTCAAAAAAATCACTATACGAGTCCGGAATTTGGTTTCTGAGTCCATTAGCAATTTCTTCTGTCACTTCCTCTAAACCATTAGGTTTTTGACTAGGGTCTAGTTTATACAATTTCCCCTTAACTTTCCCCATTTCAATTTGCCTAATATCTGACCATGTGTATTCATCCTCACCAAAAATCTCATAAAAAGCAAATTTTTTCGCCTCAATAAAATCATTAATAATAGCAACATCTTCAGGGACCACTGTCTTTTGAATATCTTGCATAGAATTTGCAAATCGAATAACTTCTTCAACTAATTTAGTATGAATTCCATACTTCATAATTTATTAAACCACCTTTCCCATAAGTCTATTGTTGCTCCTCCACCTACGCACTGCTTCATTACAATTATGCAGTAGGTTAGGACATAATTTTGCATTGAAAAACATTATTACCCTTTAAATTTACCCCAAATCATTGCTCCTTTTTCAAGAATAATATTATCAAATGCCTCTAAAACAGTATCTCCTGCCCAACCTGTTGCTTTAAATATTCTTCCTGATTCCGATATGTATAAATTTAGCCCGAAATCATATAGTGAACCTACAGGAATAACTTTATCATCAATATAATCTTCTAAACCAAAACACGAACTATCTAACACACCTATCACTTTCTTAATGCAAGTAGTATGTTTAGATATGTCCTTAGTAACCCCATCTGGCCAAACCCTTTCAACATTGAATCGTAATTCTCCAAACTCCTCCATAAATTTTTTGGCACTTTCAAAAACCTCAAATCCCCTTTCTTCCAAAAACTTTACATTTTCTGATATATCTATTTTTCTACCCTCATACCATCCCGCTTTTTTTAATTCTTTTATTGTCTTATTTGATATTTCCATTTTCATTCCTCCTAGTAATCAATGTTATAGAAATCAAAAAACGTTCTACTACAATTATCACAAGGTTCAGCAAAACCACCTTGTAGGTTTTCCGTTCTAATCATAAAATTATCATAATGGCCGTTAAACACATTGTTGGAAATGAAGATATCATTCATAGTGATTTTGTCTTTGAAGCGCTCTGTCATTTGGACATAGGAACAGCAATTGTTTCTTTCATGCCGATGATATTTCCAGTTTTATATTTATCAATCGTTAAATCTCATATGATTTCTATGCCAATTTTTTATCTGTTAGCATTCTGAAATTGGAGTTATAATCTAATAACTTTTAACTAGTCATTTCTCAATTGCATAAATGTAAAAGTGACTTTGGAACAATAATCCAAAGTCATTTTTCATTCATATTCTTAAAAACTCTTTTATGAAACTGTCCATATTTATAGCATATGTTAACTACTAAAAAAACAATAAATCAGCCTACTTATATTTCAACTGATTCATTTAATCTTTTCACTGCATTATTACAATTATGAATTCATTTATATATAGTATTCTCCTAGTTTTTATACCATTTATTAATTTTATTAGTTTATGCATCTAGGTACTACTTAATTTTGCAGTAAAAAACTATTTGTAAAATAGAATTTCTCTCTCTTAGATATTAGAATAATATTGCTTTAAATTATTTATGCCCTTAATAAAATTTTTAATAGAATTTTCATCTGCCATTAAATTACTTAAATAAAGTAAAAAATCAAATTCATCTTCATCATCTCCGAAGGTTAAAATGAATGGACTTATATATGGTTTGTATATAATATTACAGACAGGGACTTCCTTTATTTTCATTCTGAAATTACACTTACCATCATCCAGTATTTCATTTGTGCAATTTATTTCATCTGGCTTAGTTTCATACCTTTTATCATTATATTGGAAATATAATTTACCATCGTCAATATATAGCCCTAATAGCTCACCATCTTCACTAAATCCACCTTCTCCATTTTCTATATCATTTATACTATTTGCATCAACTAGTGAATATCCTTCTGGTGTTATATTAATATATGTGTTCTTTTTAGAATAATTATCTAAAAATATCATAACTAACTCCTCCTAATGAATTAACCCTAATAGTTTATTTATTACATCATCTTTTTTCATGGATTTTTTAATAATACTACTCCAAATTCCGTCGTCATTTATTTATGTGCCTTCTTTAATTAATTTCTTCTTAGTTTTACTAAATAACCATTGTGAATCTGGACCTATTGGATTATCATATTTTTCCATATCCCTCGCTTCTAGTCCTGCTCTTTCTTCTGCTGTCATGTCTGCTCTAGCTGTAATTTTCTGTTAATTACGTGCATTAACAACATGATTTGCTATGTCTTCTTTAGAAAATCCTTCCGAAGTCATTCTTTTAATATCAATTTCTAATTGTTTAGATGCTTCAAGATAATCCTTCCTAACATTTTGTACCTTTTCTCAATACATCCCATTTCTCACCAGCACTATTGGAAAAGTTTTGAAGCCAAGCCTCCAGTGGATGATTTTTCGCCCATTCCTCTTGCTTTTTCTTCATTTCTCTTTCAGCTTTAAGTTGCGCTTCTTTTTCCGCTTTCGTGATTTGTGTATCCATTTCATGAATGCCTTTTGCCAACTCATCTAGCGCAAAGAAGGCTTGCAGTTGCGGATCAGTATGAGATAAACTACCCATCTTCCCTGCAATTTGAACTTGTTTGTTTAGGGTATCAAGAGTGTTTTCCGCATTGCTTTTTTCTTTTTTGCTTTCAAATTGCTGTACTTTTTGAATCGTATCCTCTAGTTCTTTGCTGGCTGCAACCAGTTTTTCATCAAACTGGCTTTTCGGCATACTCGATGAAATCAAATCACTTACGCTGTTGTAAATATAAGAGATGCGACTATCTATTTCATATTTCTTGGGTTGGAGATTGGAAAATAACGCTCTTTTCACTTTTCATGCTAAAACAAAAAGCAATCGTTGCCTTTCATAGACAATCAAGTACTTTTTAGTTAGCTATATAAATTAATTCATTATTAATCTTATCTTTAAACCAACGAGCATGATATCATATTCATTAAAAGCTCTTGCAATCGCCTCCTTATTACTCATTTTTTTAGATTCTTTATATTCAGTGTAGACCTTATTTACATACTCTTCCTAACTGTAAACCATTTTATAGGAACCTCTGAAATTCATTTTGAAGTTTTAGGTTGAATTAGTAGATCACCATTATGGATAACTCCAATTGTAATATTTTAATATTTTTCGTTTTGTCTTAATTATGACTTCAAACTAAGAATATATTCAATTCTTGATTTTGCATCAAGGCTTGATTCAATAACCTTATAATCTTTACTTTTCATTAACTGTCTACAATTATTTATATCTTGCAATAATTGTTCTATATCTTCTTTATTAGCATCACCTTTAAATTCAATACTATTGATATAAAAATCTAATTTTCCATATATAAAATCTGGTATTTCTTTTAGTTTAAAACACTCAATTGCAACACAAATATAGTATGCAGTTTTTGTAAAATCATTATAGTTTAGCTCTCTCCAATCTTCTTCAAATACTTTTGCTGCAGATTGGAGTGCTGTAAATCCATCATCTTCTACATATTCTTCAAAACTATATACAACAGAATCTTTGATACTTTCATAATCAACATTATTATTCATAGCACAAACCTCCTTAAATCTATTCCTCTATGGAGTTACTGTATTATTTGTAAAGATATTTAACTTTATATTAGGATGCTTTTCTCTAAATTCCAATATAATATTTGTACAACTTTGACAAGTTATAAAATTATAATGCGCCTACTCATTTCTACCCTTAAACGCAAAAAAGCACTCGTTGCCTTTAGTAGACAATCAAGTGCTTTAAGTTCATATGTTTTAAGTAACATTAAATTTGTAAGTTTTATAGTAACAGTTCGACAGCCTTTATATGTTGTGACAAATATTATGTTAAAACTTACGAGTTTGTACGAGTTCTTTAGTTTAATATACATTCCATGCATTTATATTGATCGCCTAATAAAATGTCATCTCGCCTAAGCTCGTACTTCGTTTTCTATTCTATCATTGCACATAATACCCTTTGATGGTACAACCATCATGAGGTCTGTACTTTTTAATACCCTATTTTAAATAGCAACATCTTGATAACCTACTTCATCTACCTTTTCATTTATAAGACGAATTCCTAAACCATTTTCCTCATCCCATGAACAATCAAACGAGACCCCTACATCACGTCCATCGCGAAGGAAATCATACGGAACAGAAATACCTACTAATGTTATATGTTCTATTAATTGATCAACTGTTTCAATTGATGGATAGTCTTCATTACATGCAACATCATAACCAAGCTCATGCCTTTTTTGTTTATAATAATTTAAAATTGGTTGTAATATGTTATGTTGGATTTTCTCCCAATTATCCAGTATTGAATTGTATGCCACATATTGACCTTCATCAAATTTACCATCATCTTCTCCTCCAATTAATAATGCTATCTCCGTGTCCTTTCCTAAAAACTTTATGGTTCTGTATCCTACCCATGTATACTGATAATCAAGTTCTCCAAAAACTTTATCATTTATTGTCATTTTATAATCTCCTTATTATTTATTTGCAAATCCTCCAGGTTCAAAAGCTCCTGCGTTTATTTCACCAACTCCACCAAGGTGTCCAAATTTGGCGTTTATTTCTGTTGGCACAAGTTGTATAGTAATTCCATCATTTAACTCATGCCATGTTAATTTATTTTTCACTCGGTATTTTTCTATATCTTTTGCCGTAATTCCACCAGCTTCCATTCCAAATTGGTTTGCCAATTCTGGTGAATTATTAAGCTGACCTGCTAACCTTTCATTTGCTTGCTTAAAATTATAATCTCTAGCAGTATTTCCTCTAGCCCCTTCAAAAACGACATTTAAATTCGTTTCTGCGGGTGTTTGCTTGAATCTTGAATCATATGTACTAGCAAATTCCTCTTGCTTGAAGGCTGGTGGAATATCAGCATCTCTATTACCCGTACCCTTAACACCACCACTCTCCAAATTCGAGGTTCTACCCTGAATACTCGCTTTAGAGATGCCACTGTGCTCCTTTTACTTTTCCCTAGAATTTGTTCCCCCGTATCTACTTACGCTTCCATCAGGTAATATTTCTACACCTTTAATGAAGGGGAATATGTTGTCCACAATTTTTGCTAGTTTAATTTCAATTATATAATATTCACGACTTATTTTATTTCATTTATCAATCCGTATATACAATCTATATTTTATTTGTTTATCGAGTCTTAATATATCTATGAAAAAAGCACTTGTTGCCATAAATGACAATCAAGTGCTTTAAGTTCATTTGTGTTTAAGTATCGTTAATTTTGTAAGTCTTGTAGTAACAGTATGACACCTTATATATATCGGGACAAGTATTGCATTAAAACTTACGAGTTTGTACGAGTTCGTTGGTTTTATGTTCATTCCATGCGTTTATATTCATCGCCTAGTAATTCGTCATCTTACCTAATCTCGAACCTCGTTTTCTATTCTATCATTACACATAGTACCCCATGATGGTACAACCACCATGAGTTATCCATTCAACTTAGATATAACTATTACTGTAAACCTTTTAAAGGTTATTATTTTTCACTTCCTCAAACCACTCATTAGCAATATGCCCAGCCGTTTTAACATCGTCATTTGTATATACTAAATCATACTTATACTCAGCTTTAAACTTGCCACTCTTAACATCATATATTAATTTCATCTCAGTAGGCATATCTCTTTTATATTCTTGGCACAATGCTTTAATTTTTCCGATATCCTCACTCAGGATATCTAGTACCATAAAATTTCGTTCTGCTGATGTATCATATCTTTCATCCCCATCTTCCAACGCATCATTCAATTTATGAGGCTCTACGTACTTATTATTAATCAAATAAAAAAAGTCGCTTGCAGTAACTCCTTCTTCACGTGAAGCATAAACATACACTTTATCAGCCCTATTTTCAACATATTCCATACATATGGATATCATATCTGCTTGTAATTCACTAAACTTATCTTCAAATTCTTTCATATTACTTTTTCACTCCTTAAATTAATTTTCAAGAACTCTTAAGTTTCTTTTACCATCAATGGTATACAGAACTTTAAATTTCTCAGGACGCATATCGCTTCCAGAGTAAATTATATCAACATTAACTGTTACTTCTTTAGGGGGTTCTGCTTTCAAAGCTGCAGCCCATTCTTCTTCAATCTTCTTATATTGCTTCAAATTAACATCAGATAATTGCGAAACCAAATTATCAATTTTAGGTGATCCTCCAAATCTATCACCTGCTAAAAGCCCTGCATGGTCTTGCCCTTTTACTTTACCGGGTGTATTTTTACTATGTGATAATCTCTTTTCTCTTTCAGTTAATTCTAGCTTATCTGTTTCAAATTTTTCAATTCTTCCAAGACTATCGGTTTCATAAAAATAGTCGTACTCCCCTGTTTTATACCTAATATTCGGTTTTAACCTATTTTTTCTTCCGTTTGTAAAATGTTTCCTTTGTCCACTAATGTTTTAACTTCACTTACTTCAGCACTACTTTTACCCGTACCCTATGTTATAATCCCAAAATAAAAAGCACTTGTTGTCTTTAGTTGACAATCAAGTGCTTTAAGTTCATATGTTTTTAAGTAATATTACATTTGTAAGTTTTATAATGAAAGTATGACACCTTTTATATGCCATAACAACTACTACGTTAAAACTTACGAGTTTGTACGAGTTCATTAGTTTCATATACATTCCATGTGCTTAAAACGTCATCTCGCTTAATCTCGTACTTCGTTTTCTATTCTAGAATTGCATATAGTACCCCATGATGGTACAACCACCATGAGTTATCCATTCAACTTAGATATAACTATTACTGTAAACCTTTTAAAGATTATTATTTTTCACTTCTTCAAACCACTCATCAGCAATATGATTTGCCGTTTTAACATCTTCATTCGTATATACCAAATCATAATTGTATTCAGCTTTAAAGTTGCCACTTTGAACATTATAGATTAATTTCATCTCGGTCGGCATCTCTCTCTCATATTCTTTACATAATGCTTCTACTTTTTCAATATCTTCATTTATTATGTTCAATACCATGAGCATTCTGTTTGGAGACACATCGTATCTTTCGTCTCCATCCTTCAATACATCATTCACTTTATGACATTTTACGTACTTATTGTTAATTAAATAAAAGAACTTACTCGAAATAATATTTCCTTCACAAGAAGCATAAACATATAATTTATCCGCTCTATCCTCAATATATTCCATACATATAGATATCATATCGGCTTGTAATTCACTAAATCTATCTTCAAATTCTTTCATTCTACTTTTCCACTCCTAAGATTAATTTTCAATAAACTTAGAGCCCAATTCACCATCAATAGTGTAATTAACTATAAATTCCTTTGGGCGTATATCATTTCCAGAATAAATTATTTCAACATCAACTGTTACTTCTTTAGGGGGGGCTGCTTTCAAAGCTGCAGCCCATTCTTCTTCAATCTTCTTATATTGCTTCAAATTAACATCAGATAATTGCGAAACTAAATTGTCAACTTTAGGCGGGCCTCCAAACCTATCACCTGCTAAATGCCCTGCATGGTCTTGTCCTTTTACTTTACCGAGTGTATTTTTACTATGTTATAATCTTAAAATAAAAAGCACTTGTTGTCTTTAGTTGACAATCAAGTGCTTTAAGTTTGCAAGTATTATAGTGACAGTATGACACCCTTTATATGTTGTGACAAATAATACTTTAAAACTTATTTGCCAAGTTTACATACGATTCAAAATCAACTTCTATATCATTTTCAACACTTGTTCCTTCACATTTTCGTCAAACTTAGCTCCTTCTACATTTGCTCCTGTCCAAACTACATTGTCAAGTGTAGCACCGGTAAAATCCGCATCCGTAAAATTCCCATTTAAAAGGGTTGCTCCTGTTAAATCTGCATTTGTAAAGTCTGCATTTCTAGCATCTACTTCTGATAAATTTGCATTTTCCAAATCCGTCTTTTCAAATTTACCATTTGTAAGATTGGCACTGCTAAAATCCGTTCCAGTGCAATACGCCTGTGTAGCATCAATTCCAGATAAATTCGCATGGCGAAAAGTAGCATGATTTAAAATTGTTCCAACTAGTTCTCCATATGAAAAATCAACTTCATCAAAACGTGTTTCAAAACAACTACTTATATTCAATTTTGCATATTTCATATTTGCTTTAGAGAAATCCGCTTCGCCAAACCTACAATCTGCAATATGTATTTCCTCTAAATTACAACTTCTGAAATCAGCCAACTCAAAATCACAATCATGAAACGATGCTCTCATTAATGAAGAAGCCCTTAACATGACCCGTTTTGCCATAATACGATCTCCCATTACCTCTGACAGGTCTGAAAAAGTAAGGTCCAAATCACTCATATCTAGCCCATCTATAACCTCATCATTGTATTGAGATCGATTTAATATTTCCATGACTCTTATTCTATCATTATTCCTCTCGTTCATTATTACTACCTCCTTTCATTTAGCTTTTCAGATGGTCCTTCCAAGCAGCATTTGGAGAATAGGTTACACCCATCCTATCCTCATCAAAACTTGGTATAGCTATTACTTGAGCTGGTTCTAAATATTCCATTACATGTAACCAACTATCAAGTAATATGTCACCATCAGCCTCTAATGGGTTCTTTAAAAGATCTATGCAAATACCACCCCAATTCAGTTCCGATACCACAGCTGGACTATTTAGTAATAATTCCTTATCAAACATGTCCAAAACATGACTACTAAAATATGTTCTAGCTCCTAGCCCCAAGGGACCGTTGGGACGAAACTCGACTGGTATAGGTAGTGAAGATATATTCATCCACATAAGTAAACGTTCCCGTTCCGTATTCCACGGATAGGGTACTGGCCAACAAATTTGAGCTACTCCAAAACGAGGTTTCCCAATTTCTGCGATTTGGTCAGATAGCTCAAAAAAAGCTGGCCACAATTTTTTGGGTATAGATTTTTGAAACTCAAACTCCAAAAATGAGCCATGGCTCAAGTTAACTTTAAAACTCCCTCTATAGTTAACAGATTTATCACGATAGAGGTGAACTTCAGATACCCTACGCTCCGAAATCACTTTTTCAATAATTTCCTCACGATTATATTCTACCCGTATTGTTTCACAGTTGCCCCAATGAGTAGGAGCAAACTTTTCATTTGACTCAAACACATCCAAAAGACGCCCTAGTATCTCTTCCTCGTTAAAAGATACTGTGGGGTACATTGAAATTGAAAAATAATTAGGTTTCATTTATATCCTCCTTAATACTAAAAAATAAATCTACACCTTTAAAGGTGGTGGATACGTTGTCTGCTGCTTTTACTATTTTAATTATACTAGCAATTTGTATTTTCCTTAATTTATAAAAAATACTTTTATGAATCTATAGGTCCCCAATTAATAAAAAAGCACTTGTTGCCTATCATAGACAATCAAGTGCTCTAAGTTCATTTGTTTTTAAGTATCGTTAATTTTGTAGGTCTTGTAGTAACAGTATGACACCTTATATATATCGGGACAAGTATTGCATTAAAACTTACGAGTTTGTACGAGTTTGTACGAGTTTGTACGAGTTCTTTGGTTTTATGTTCATTCCATGCGTTTATATTCATCGCCTAGTAATTCGTCATCTTACCTAATCTCGAACCTCGTTTTCTATTCTATCATTACACATAGTACCCCATGATGGTACAACCA
>NZ_JBBOUO010000003.1:0-232940 GCF_038006105.1 Bacillus sp. FSL H8-0545
TCAACCTGTTTATGCTTTTTCAAACTTTGCAGCAGAACCAAAAAGGGCAACTTGTTTTACCGGAAAAGTCTGTCCAAAACCAGAAAGAATTTATTCATAAATTGTTTGGCTTAGCTTCATAAGATAGAAATGAAGAGAAAATTGCTACTCTATGTTTCTAACTAATATTTTCGCACCAGAACCCAAAAAGCTACCTAATGAAATAACCTATCTAATTTATGGGAGGCACTTCAAATTGCCGTGCCCTTACAAAATAGACCTCCCCCAATAACCCCCGAAAATAAACATTTTTTGAAAAATTTATAAAAAGGAAAATCGACAAAAATCTCTAAAAAAAAGTCTCTATACTAGGTTTTTTGAAAATCCTAATATAAAAATTAAAATAATATAAATACCCATAATTATTCCTAGTATTGTTTTATCAGGAAAAATTTTACTTAATTTTCTGAATAAATTTTATCTACAAATATAATTTATTTATTAATCAGAAAATTCTACTTTTATGCTAATATTGGTGGTGCAGCTCTGTTGCAAATATTTGAATTACACAATTATCTATATAAGGGGGAATGTGAAATGGAAAAGGAATATATTCATGAAGAAATGCTAGAGCTTGAAGATCTTGAATTAGATGAAGAGGATTTACTAATTCGTGCAGGCAAGACATTAGGTTAAGTTTTAAAATAAGGAGGTTACATATGCAGTTTAACTGTATATGTAACTTTTTTTAAGGTAGGGTATACAGTATGAAAGAAAATAAGATTATTTTATTATATGAAAGATTTATTGAATTAGACTATGAAGAAGAGTTAGATAAAGTACCAAAATTAAAAAATAGAGGGGTACTTTTGAATTTTTGGAAAAAATGGTATGAAATTAGTGAAAAACAATTCGAATTTATAATTTGGAAGTCCATTAATACTGTAGATACTTTAGATGATCTAGTCAAAATAACTGGGACTTTAAGTTTGGCTTTAAGATTATTAAAAGTATTAAAAGAAAGAAATTTAGTTGAAATTATAGAAAATAAAATAAGGTTTTCACAAGATTTAACAAGTAGTATTTTATATGAACCAACCTCTCTTCCTAATACAGGATATGAGAATAAAATAAACAAAAAAAAATATGCTCAATTTAAAGCTACTTGGGATAGTTCGTTGAGGAGAGCTGAAATAATAAATCAAGAGTTATCATCTAATAAAAATATCTTTTTTTGCGGAGATGATGATTATACAAGTTTGGCCCTTAAACAATATAAAAACAGAGAAATAAGTGTAGGAGATATTGATGAAGAACTGATTGAATATTTTAAACATACAAACAATGATATTGAGTTTTATAATTTTGATGTTAGAAATGAAGTTATGGAAGATTTAAGGAATAAGTATGATGCAATACATTGTGACCCTATAGATGATGGTAGAGGGTTAGATTTGTGGTTAAATAGAGCTAATGAATTATTAAAAGGTCAAAAGGGTGATTTAATTTTTTTAAATATAAGTGTTAAAAGATTAGGTAATAGGGCGGTTTATTTGCAGAATTTCTTGACATCTTTAGGTTTTTATTTAAAAGAAATTATTCACGATTTAAGTTCTTATAAAGTGGCTGAAGAGCCTTACATTGATGAAGAATTAATAAAAAAGGACTTAGATGGCATTGGTTTTTCTAAAGATACATTCCATAATTTGTATATTCAAACAGATATGTTAGTTTTTGTACGATTAATAGATAAACCAACCCTTTTTCCGCAAGAATATTATGAGATTAGAAGAAAAATATAAAATAACTGCGAGGTAATATAATGTATGTTTTAGGAGTCAATGGGTGGGACTTTGATGTTCATGATGCAAGTGCGTGTTTATTTTATAATGGTAAATTAATAGCTGCAGCTGAAGAAGAAAGATTTATTCGTCAAAAAAAGGCATTAGATAAAATTCCATATAATTCAATAGCTTATTGTTTAAAGGAAGCTGAAATTACTCCAAATGAAGTAGATCATATTGTTATGGGCTGGGATGTAGAACAATTATATTTTGAGAAGTATTCAAAGAATCTTAACAAAGATGATTGTCTTGAAAAAATTTTTCCGAAGAGAATTTTTAAGAGAGATAAAGATCCTCAAATTCATATGTGTTCTCATCATTTGGCACATGCTTCTGGTGCGTTCTTTAGTTCGGGATTCAATGAAGCCACCATAATAGTTATTGATGGAAGTGGAGAAGAAGAGTCAATAACGATAGCAAAAGGAAAAGGTAATATAATAGAAGTACTAGAAAAATACCCGTTGGAACATTCTTTAGGTATTTTTTATGAAGCATTAACTGTATTTTCAGGTTTAGGGAGGCATAATGAAGGGAAGTTAATGGGCCTATCTTCATATGGGGAAGAAATATTTGAATTTCCTGATATACTGGAAAATCCTTTGAAACCAAATAAAAATACAGTTAGTATGAATGGTAAATATTTTTCGGTATTAAAAGATTGGATAAAAGTTATTAATAGTATAACAAAGATAGCTCCTAATTATAGTAAATATGAATATAATCCAATAGATTCAATACTATTAATGAATTCATCAGTAATGGAGTATAAAAATATTGCAGCCTCAGGTCAGGCAGCCTTGGAAAGAGCAATTGTTAAGCTTGTAAAAAAAGCTATTAATCTAACTGGAATAGATAATTTGTGTCTTTCGGGAGGAGTAGCATTAAATTGTATAGCGAATAGAATTATAGCTGATTTACCAGAAGTGGATAGTTTGTACATTCAACCAGGTGCTTCAGATAGTGGGGTAAGTATTGGAGCAGCTGCATGGTTTCTTGCCGAAAATGGTATAGCGCCTATGTTCACTGAAGATCATGTATATTCCGGTCCGGAATTTCCTGATTCTAGTATCTTAAATATATTAAAAAAATATAATCTATCATATATAGAATTAGGTTCTAATAAATATGATAAATGTTCCGAGTTATTAATTCAAAATAAGATAATAGGAAGATTTTCTGGAAAGATGGAATTCGGTCCTAGAGCTTTAGGAAATAGAAGCATAATAGCTAACCCTCAAAGGAGGGATATGTTAAATAAAGTAAATACCATTAAGAAAAGAGAGCAATGGAGACCATTGGCCCCTAGCATCATAGATGAAAACGCTTCTGTAGTATTAGAAGAAAAAATAAATAACCCTTATATGCTGTTAAATTCTACTGTTAAAAAAGAGGTACATCATTTAGTTCCAGCAATAGTTCATGTTGATGGATCAACAAGGGCTCAAGTAGTTACGAGGGCTATGAATTCTGATTATTATGAAACAATCTATAACTTTTACCAGAAAACAGGAATTCCTGCAGTTATGAATACATCGTTTAATGTAGGAAAAGAGCCAATTATATGTAACCCAAGTGATGCTATTAGGTCATTTTATGGATCAGAGTTGGATGCCCTTTTATTAGGTTCATTTTTGATTCTTAAATAAAGGAGGAGAGATTTTGAGAAATAGAAATTATTCTAATCTACAAGATGAAGGGATAAAGGATTTGGTACTTAATAAAAAAAGTTATCCTTACTACCCAGAATATATACTATTAGATTTAATAAAAGAGGAAACAATTTTTAAACGAGGGGCTTGCTCAAAGTATATTCATCATGAAGAGTTCAATACATGGCAGGAATATTTTTGTGGGGATTATTACGAAAAGCCTCAGGGGAAAAGAATTGCTTTTTTACAAGTTTGTTCTTGGGCTAAACCATATGACTTTTCATATATTGGTAAAAAAATTAGACAAGTTACAAATAAATACCCAATGGTTCATCCAATTATTCTATCAAATGCGGGAATTATACCATATGAATACCAAATGAATCCTACTTTTTGTGCGTACGATTGGATGGAAGATATTGAGGATCCAGTAAATTACGAAGCATTAATGAAAGAATATAGGGATATATTGATACAAAGAATTAGGAGATACCTGGAATCAAATTCATACGATGTAGTAGTACAATATGGTATACCGGTAAAAAAATATTCAATGGCTCCTGCAATTAAAGATATTTGTAAGGATCTAGGAATTGCTTTTCTTTTAACCCCAGATATAGAAACATATAGAAATAATAAAGGTAAATTAGTCGAGTTAAAGGATTCAGGAGAATTTTATTGTTTAGATGAAGTTTTGAATAGTATGGATAATTGTTTAAATAAGGTGAGTAGATATGTTGAATCTAACAATTGTAATACCAGCTTATAACGATATTAGATTGGAAAAGTGTTTAAAAAGTATTGATGAAAATGTAGAGGTAGTCGTTGTCTTAAATGGTGCAACAGAAGAAGTTAAAAAAATCGCATATTCTAGCGATGCAGTAATTGGGGAATTACCTACACCTAATTTAGCAAAAGCTTATAATTATGGAATTGAAATTTCTAGTAAAGATAATGTGTTAATTATGGATTCAGATTGTGTTTTTATGCCAGGTACCATCAATAAATTATATAAATTATTAGATGCAGGATCTTTGGCTAAAGGAAGGGTGATGTTTTCCTTTAACAGCAAAATTGGAAAAATCATTGCACGTGCAAGACATATACATACTTGCAAAAAAAATGCATATTCACCTCCATTGGCATTTAATAAAGGAATCTTAGCGAAGGTAAATGGATATTATTTTGATGAGAATTTATCTTGGACAGAGGATTATGATTTTGATATTAGAGTTCAATCTGCAAGTCTTAAGATTTTATATGATGATAATGCAAGAATTATTCATCCAGAGTTAAGCATTAAGCAAGATTTGAAAAGTTCATTTAATTATGGGGTAGGTCATGCACGTGGGGTTTTACACAAAAAAAATGGTTATTATGAACCTAAAAATAAAACGAGGTCGATTATTAACTCATATAAGTATATCAAAAAAAAATACGGTTATTTAACTGCTTTCTATCTCATATTTTGGCAGATTGCCTTTTATAGGGGATATGAAAAAGAAATACATTAAGGAGGAAAACAATGCAGCAACAATACGATGAAATTTCTGAATTATACGACATTATCATCCCAGAACCTGATGGTATTTTTGATTTTTACAGTGGTTTGGTAAAACCAAATGATGAAGTTTTAGATTTGGGGTGCGGTACTGGTAGATTATCTTTTATTCTCGCTGAAAAAGGCGCTAATGTAACTAGTGTTGATATATCAGCAGGAATGATTGAAAAAGCTAGTAAGAAGTTAGATGAGATGCCAAATATTAAGGATAAAATAGAATTTAAGGTTTCTTCTGCTACAGATTTTAAGTCTGAAAGAAAATTTGATTTTATATTTATGTCTGGTGGCGTATTTGAATATTTACTTACATCGTCACAACAAAAATTAGCTCTTAGAAATATTAAATTACTATTAAAAGAAGGCGGGATTTTTGTTTTCGATATTATTACACCTCCAACTATTCTTCCTTATTCTAAGAGAGTGAGTGATGGAGGAAATAGTCCTATTAAAGGGGAGAATTTTAAAAATTATAAAGTTAAATCATGGGATGTCGTAAAAGCAGATCATTATAAGCAAATAATTGAAACCACTTGTTATTTTGAGGTGTATGACATAGCAGATAATTTCTTAAGTGAAAAAAAATTCAGATTTCTTTCAAAATATACTTTACCATCCGAAATGCAGTATCTCTTAGAAATAGAAGGATTCAATATAAAAAATTTTCATGGTGATTACAATAAAAATCCTTTTGGGAGGAATAGTGAATTTATGGTTTATGAATGTAGGAAGCAAGGGGGAAATTTTAATGATATACAGTGCGAATAGACGCTCGTGAACTACTCGCCACTTAGCAAATCTTGAAGTGGGAGCTTCTCAGTTCCACGACGAAAGTAACCTTTCGTCTCCCTGAGCGTTACTTCGGGGTGTTCCACCCCTAGCTAGATGTCCAACGCTTGGACGCTCTCTTGGTACGGTTGATATTTTACGCAGGAACCGAATGGCTTGGTTTTCACACTCTATTTTCTTCCTGCAACCTCCTATATCAAGTTATCAAAGAACTTCATATAGCTAGTTTATCAAAAGTGTTTGGCTATGCCAAACCAAAATTCATCTCCCACCTACAGTTGGGCTATCGCCCTTCACACGCTTGAGGAAGGAGAATTCTTTCGGTAAATTCGTTAAAAAAGTATATTTTTCTAGTGGAAATAAAATGTATCCAGTTAGTATACTTCAGAGTAAATAATTTTTAATTAAAATAATAGGTAAATGATTTACCTGTTCAATAAAGGTGATGCTGAATGAAGGATATAGTAAAAAAACATTTAGTTATAGCGCCACACCATGACGATGAAGTCATTGGCTGTGGTGGAACAATTGCTCAAGCTATTAGTAAGAGTGAACATATAAAAGTAATAATAATTACAAAAGGAGATTTATCTGGAGGTGTAGGGGATTTAAATGAAATTATTTCAAATAGAGAGAACGAGTGTATAAATGCTTGTAATACATTAGGGATAGAAAAAGGAAATGTTAAATTTTTAAAGAAACCAGACAGATCACTTGTGTATTCTTTAGATTTTGTGGAAGAAATTATTCACGAAATCTCTATATATAAGCCTAATTTTATTTATTTCCCCCATGATATGGAAAGTGATAGGGATCATCGAATAGTAAATGAAGTTGTATCAGAAGCAATATTCCTGTGTCAATCAGGGTTCTTAAAAGAGAATTGTGCTCCGATGTGTTTACAGTATGAAGTATGGACTCCCATGAAAAACTATCAGGTTGTAAAAGATATTACCAGGTTTATTGAACTGAAAAAAGCATCAATTAAAAAATATGAATCCCAACTTAAAACATTAAATTTGGTTGATGGAGTTTTGGGGCTAAATTCTTATAGGGGTATGCAGGCAGGAGTGCAATTTGCAGAAGTTTTTAGAGTGGTAAGTAAGTAGTAAAAAGGAGAGAGAAGATGGATATCATTGAAATTGAAAATGTATCAAAAACTTTTGAAAGAGTAAAAATTGAAGAAGGATTAATAAACTCTTTCAAGAGTTTATTTAAAAGAGAAAAGGTCAAGGTTACTGCTTTAAGTGATGTGTCATTCAAAATAAAAGAAGGTAAAATAATAGGGCTTATTGGCGCGAATGGTGCTGGTAAGTCTACCTTAATGAAAGCAATGGTTGGGTTAATTAAACCAACTTCCGGGAGAATTTTGGTAAATGGATTTAACCCCCATGATAAGAAGAAAGATTTTTTAAAGTCAATTGGCGTTGTTTTAGGACAAAAAAATCAGCTATGGTGGGATCTTTCCCCTTACGAAACATTTTTATTACATAAAGAAATATATGAACTGTCTGATACAGAGTTTAGAAAGAATGTAGATGAATTAGCTAAAAATCTTGGGGTATCAGAAATTCTTAAATCGCCAGTAAGGAATCTATCGTTAGGAGAGAGAATGAAATGTGAGTTAATTGCTTCAATCTTACACTCACCTAAGATATTATTTTTAGATGAACCGACTATTGGATTGGATTTTCTTGCTCAAAAGAATATTAGAAATTTTCTCAAGAATTATTGCAAAGAAAGAAATACAACAGTTGTAATAACTAGCCATTATTTCCCGGATATATATGAGTTATGTGAAGAATTAATAATATTGAAGAATGGAGAAGTTGTTTTTAATAACAATTTCAAAAAAATAAAAGAAGAAATTAAGAGTTATAAATATATATATCTTAGCTTTGAAAATGAAATAAATTCTCAAAATCTTAAGAAATATGGAGAAGTTAAAGAATCGGATAAATTTAGTGTAACAATAAAAGTTCAAGATAAGTTAGTGAACGAGACCATATCTAGCATATTAAAAGAATTCAATGTTATTGACTACAATTTGACTGAAATGTCATCACAAGACCTCATTGAAGATATTTATTCAATGGAATCGACTGGAGTGAAAATAACAGTATGAAGAAGTATTTAAAACCAATGATGCTTTCATTTCAAGCGGTTTTTCAGTATCGTATGAATGTTGTATTATATATGATTTTTGGTTTAATACCGCTTGTGGCTTTAATACTATTGTGGCATTCTCTCTTTGAAACACAAAGCAATATTCAAGGTTATACTCTTGAAATGATGATTACTTATGTAATAATTGCTAAGTTAATTGAACTTTTACTAATTCCTGAAATGCACTGGTCGATAAATGAGGAAATACAATCCGGTGAATTATCAAAATATCTTATAAAACCATTTTCATATTTTGGATATTGGTTTAGTCATAATTTAGGTAACAAAATTATTCATTTACTGATGTCAGTGATACCGATAATACCGATAATATTCCTGAACAGGGATTATTTCCTTTTGCCTACTTTAAAATATACTTTCCTGTTCATTCTTTCAATAGTAGGAGCATTAATACTATATTATATGATTTATTATTTGATATCACTCTTCTCATTTTACTTTGTAGAGATATCATCCTTTTTCTTTACTGTAGATATAGTATTAGAATTATTATCTGGATCGCTTATTCCGCTTGAATTTTTACCAGCTCCGTTAAATACAATAACTCAGTTTTTACCTTTTTCATACTTAATTCACTTTCCGGTAAATGTATATTTAGGAAATTTAAGTGGCACTGAAATTGTAAATGGATTAATTTCACAAGTGATATGGTCTTTAGTTTTCTATGTCCTTATTAGAGTACTTTGGAAGAAGGGGTTAAATAAATATGAATCTGTTGGTGCATAAATATGATTAGATATTTAAAAATGTTAAAAGCAATTCTTAAAATTAATTTAAGTAATATTATGATGTATAGAGTTAACTTTTTTTTAAATATATTAGATAGCGTTGTTTGGTTCATTGTTACATTAGTATTTTTTAATAGTATATTTGATAGTTTTGGTAATATTAATGGTTGGAACACAAATGATATTTATTTGTTAATTGGAACAAGTGAGTTGATAAAATCTTTGATGTTTACTCTTTTTATTAATAATCTACCGTATATACCGAGTTTAGTTAACCAAGGAAGTTTAGATCAGATATTGTTTAAACCTATTAATAGTCAGTTTCTAGTTTCATTAAGAAAGCTTGATTTAGGGAATTTAGGGAACTGTTTACCAGCCGTACTGTTAATTAGTTATGCATTATTACAAAAGGGAGAGAGTGTTAGTATTGTAAATGGATTTTCTTTCTTGGGTCTATTGTTTTTAGGGATTATGCTCTCGTATTCTCTGTGGTTTATTGTAATGACTTTATCTATATGGTTAACCAAAGTTGAAGGTATGCATGAGTTATTTCTTGGTACTATGACATTACTTAGATACCCATCTTCCTTATATAAAGGAATAAGTCGATTTGTTTTTTTATTTGTTTTTCCTATTGTTATTGTTAGTAATATTCCAACTTATGCTTTAATTGGTCGATTAGAACTAAACGATGTATTCGTGTTAATGGGTTATTCTATTGGATTTTTTATTATTTCAATTTATTTTTGGAAGTTTGCCTTAAGATATTATAACAGTGCAAGTAGTTAAGGGGAGAATAAAATGTACTCTAATGATAAAGCAATAGTTGTTTTTAGTGGTGGACAAGATAGCACAACATGTTTATTTTGGGCAATGCAACAGTTTGCGGAGGTGGAAGCTGTAACATTTAACTACAATCAACGTCATAAGTTAGAAATTGATTGTGCAGCGGAAATTGCGAACGAGCTTGGCATTAAACATACAGTGATAGATATGAGCCTACTAAATCAGCTAGCTCCAAATGCGTTAACAAGAATAGATATGGAGATTACACACGAAGAAGGTGAATTACCATCGACATTTGTAGATGGGCGGAATTTACTATTCTTATCATTTGCTGCTGTATTAGCAAAACAAGTTGGAGCACGTCATATTGTAACGGGTGTATGTGAAACTGATTTTAGTGGTTATCCAGATTGCCGTGACGTGTTTGTAAAATCGTTAAACGTTACATTAAATTTATCCATGGATTATCCGTTTGTCATTCACACACCACTTATGTGGATTGATAAAGCAGAGACGTGGAAATTATCTGATGAACTTGGAGCATTCGAGTTTGTTAGAGAAAAAACATTAACTTGTTATAACGGAATCATTGGTGATGGTTGCGATGAATGTCCAGCATGTCAACTTCGTAAAACAGGATTAGATACGTACCTACAAGAACGCGAAGGAGGGAATGAATAATGGAAAACTTTTTCGGATTTCGCATTGTAGAAAATTTGCAAAAAATGGACAAGGATATTCAGCGTGAGCAATTAAAATACCATAATAAAAGAGTAATGGTCAGCAAGGAATTTACATTTGATGCAGCACACCATTTGCACTGTTATGAAGGGAAATGCAAAAATTTACATGGTCATACATACAAAGTTGTATTTGGTATTAGTGGATATGTAAATGACATTGGACTTGCAATTGACTTTGGAGATATAAAAGAAATTTGGAAAAACGAAATAGAGATTTATTTGGATCATCGCTATTTAAATGAGACATTACCAGTGATGAATACGACTGCGGAAAATATGGTTGTTTGGATTTATGAAAAGATGGCGGAAGCATTAACAAAAGGGAATCGAGCAGAAGAATATAAAGGAGCTCGTGTCGAATTCGTACGTCTCTTTGAAACACCAACGAGTTATGCAGAAGTAAGACGGGAGTGGATACTCGATGAGTAAGATTCCTGTGTTGGAGATATTTGGCCCAACCATTCAAGGAGAAGGAATGGTTATCGGACAAAAAACGATGTTCATTCGCACAGCAGGTTGTGACTATAGCTGCTCTTGGTGCGATTCAGCCTTTACATGGGATGGCTCAGCAAAAGAACAAGTTAGACAAATGGCGCCAGAAGAAATTTGGAATGAACTTGTTGAAATTGGTGGAGAAAATTTTTCTCACGTTACAATTTCAGGTGGGAATCCCGTTTTGCTGAAAAATATTCAGTTTCTTCTTACTGTATTAAAAGAGAATGGAATTCGTACAGCGATTGAGACGCAAGGGAGTAAGTGGCAAGAATGGTTACTTCAAATTGAAGAAGTGACAATTTCGCCTAAACCACCAAGTTCGAAGATGAAAACAGATTTTACGATGCTAGATTCTGTTATTCATAAATTAGAAAGAAAAGATTTTAGTTTAAAAGTAGTTGTATTTGAAGATTACGATTTTGAATATGCAGTAAAGGTGCACAAGCGATATCCGCAAGTACCATTTTTCTTACAAGTTGGGAACGATGATACGAAAACGGTGGATGATGCAGCGCTTATTAAAAACTTATTACAGAAATATGAACGGTTGATTGAAAAAGCTGTACAGTGTAAAGAAATGAATGATGCAAAAGTATTACCTCAACTTCATGCTTTAGTGTGGGGAAATAAACGAGGCGTATAAATAAGAGCATTTTATGAATAAATTGATAAGGGGAAATAATATATGAGCTTAAAAACAATCCAAAGTGTAGAAATAGATACTGACAAAATTGAAGTAGCAGTAAAAATGATTCTTGAAGCAATTGGAGAAGATATTAATAGGGAAGGTATTTTGGAAACCCCAAAGCGAGTAGCAAAAATGTATAAGGAAGTTTTTCAAGGTTTAGGTCAAAACCCTTCTGAACATTTGTTAAAAATATTTAATGAAAATCATGAAGAATTGGTATTAGTTAAAGAAATTCCGTTCTATTCTATGTGTGAACATCATTTGGTACCTTTTTTTGGAAGGGCCCACATAGGTTATATTCCTAATAATGGAAAAGTAACTGGGTTAAGCAAATTAGCTAGAGCTTTAGAAACCATATGCAAAAGACCACAGTTGCAGGAAAGAATAACCAATGAATTAGCAAATGTAATTTTTGAAACTTTAGAGCCAAAAGGAGTAATTGTAGTAATTGAAGCTGAGCATATGTGTATGACAATGAGAGGTGTGAAAAAACCTGGTTCAATGACTATAACTTCGTCATATAAAGGAATATTTAAAGATAATAGTACACTTCGAAGTGAAACTTTAAATTTGATAGAGAGATAGAATTATATCGATATTATGCTAAAAAAGTACATACAGAACCTATGTTAAATACAAATTTGTATTCTATTCATGAGCAAACGTATAGAAGAAAGTAGACGCTCATTATCCTAGTACGTCTAATCGAAAGGCATTGCTGAAGACTTTGGCAGTGCTTTTTCTAAATCAACTTTTTGATATTTTTCATTCTGCTCACAATATCACTTTATATTTTTTGAGAATATATTCACACCTATCGGCATATATCTTAAACACAATAGATATATGAAAGGGTGAGAGTATGATTTCATCATATTCAGTAAGATACATTTTAATAACAGGTAATACTTTTATAAAAAAAGTGATTACTGTATATGCATCTTCAGCTTTCTTTGCGATTGAAAAAATCAAAAAAGAATTAGAACGCCGCTTTTCTAATCCTACAAAAATTGAAGTCTATGCAGTATAAATATTTAAAACAATTCAAACGGACAAGGTGAAACGGGATATTTGTTTAACCTTGTCCTATCTCGAATTTATTATATATTAATTACATATTAAAATTCATCATCACCAATTAAATTTCCTACATCATTATCCTTTGTAAGTCTTTGCTTCAAGTAATTTTCTTTTGTAGTTCTATCATTTTTATGGCCAACTGCAGCTGCTATGACATGAGGTGCTAGCCCCTTATAATCATATAAGTACTGTACATAAAAATGTCTAAAGAAGTGAGGGGTAATTCGTATATTCTCTGTAAAAAGTAACTTGGTATCCTTAATAATTTTAGAAATATATTGTGACAAGTAATTCTCTCTATAAGCAGTATGGTTCTTTGTTTGAAATATAGTCCCACCATTTTTAGTCCCAATGTTTACAGGTAACCTTCTCCGGATTCGAAATGCAACAATACGATTAAAAATGTCCTTATTAATAGAAACAATCCGTTCATTATCTCCCTTTGTATCAACTGTTAAATAGTAACGTCCACGTATAGCGTCATACTCAAGATCTTCCCATTTGGCATGAGCGACTTCTGCAACACGTAATCCCGTAGTAGCCAGGACCGATAATAAAGCGTAATTGATTTCATTGTCCTTATAGTAATGAAGCAGATGCTTCACTTCCTCATATGATAACTCGCGTTTTGGTTTATGTTGTTTATTAACGGTCGTACTTAGAATCTCTACATGAAGAGGTTCCTGGATATATTGAATTTCATACAACCATTTCAAGTAAGAGCGGATTACACCAAGTTTTCTACTAATCGTAGATGCTTTGTACTTTTCTTTTGATTGATAGGAGATTGCCTCCTGGGATAACCACTTTTGGTAGTTTCGGATATGTCGTTTTCTTAAGTTCCTCCAAACTTGGCCAATTACATAATCTTTAACATCTTGCTGCAGAAATTCTGTGCTTTGTTTGATGAAAAAATAGAACTGGCTTAGATCACGTGCATATAGAGTCCTGGATGCATCCTTTATACGTTTTTCTTGGTCAAAATGTGTTTGCCGATTTAAGTAGTAGTACAATATTTCTTCATCTGAAAATCCCTCATATGTATATGAATCTTCTCTTTCGTTATTTTCCTTTTTAAATTCAGCTTCATTTATATAATCACGATTCCATAATGCAATTATGTTTGCGAAATTTTGTTTTTGTTTCTCTATATTTTCTAAAGAAGTTTCACTATGAATTGTAATCAATTCAAATTTCATTGTCATTCAACTCCTTATAAATTTCTTTTGTATCTATTATTATAACTGAATTACATTCAAAATTATTTACATATCAAAATTAAATTTTATAAAAATGAAAGTGTTATATAACCATAGAAAAACTCACATTTTCTATGGTATTAATTAAATTATTTTTTAATATTATCTTTTATATGTTTTCTAATTATATAATAGGTAATTTAATTAGAAAATGCATTTATCTTTCGCATATTTTTTAAAATAATTTAATTGTTTAATGTGTTATAATTAATTTAAATCATATATTTTAGTAATTTAACTTTACATAATAATATTATAAATTTCACATAAAGGCAGCATAATCGTAGGAGGAAAGATAATGTTTGAAATGCAAGAAATGAATATGAATACGAATGAAGTAAAGGCTTATTTAGAAATTAGTGGCTTCATTTTCAATACTCTTATGAAGAAAGGTCAATTAAATCCAATTAATAGAGATACCTGGCGTTTAGATGGCAGTTTTTTATTTAAGCGAGAAGATATAGAAAAATTAAAAGAAGAACGTGAAACAGAAGGAATTACCTTATATCAGGCAACCAAAGATTATAATGTGAGTATGTATCAGCTTGAAAAGTGGATAGAAGAAGGGGATTTGACTTGTACTATACAGAAACATCGTAATCGTGAAACGAAGTTTGTAAAAGAGGAAGAAATACACGGATTGGTACAGCAATTGGATCAGACAAATACTCTCTATACATTCTCACAAAAGCATAACGTAGTGTTGTTCCAAAAATTTATGGAGGGTAATAAATTAGCACGCATTATATCCATTCCGAAGCGTGGGGATATTGTTCTTCTTGATGAATTTGGAAACAATATGACACTGGAAGATGCAATAAATATGGGGTATGAACCTTCATATGTTTTATCCGATAAACCCAGAAGTCATCATCAAAAGTTTATAAAATTTCGTTTTCCCAAATCAAATCAATTACGTAGTAATATCTTTCATTTGATTGATTTAATATTACAGTATGCTTCACCACGAAACATAAAAGTATCTGAAGAAGATGGATTCTGGTATTTCGATATTCGCCAATCTGTTATTCAATTACCAATGCAGATGCAATTAGAATGGATTGAAAGCCTAACGCCGTATATAATAGAAGGAAAACTAACACAGCGTGTCAATAATAGTATATATTTAGACAGTAGCAGTGTGACTAAGCCAGTAACCATTACAAGCAATGAATACCATACAATCACAAAAATTGTAAAAGAAACGAACAGTTCTATTGAAGAATTTATTGCAAGCGCAATCCGAGATAAAATTAATCAACATATGTTGTATAAACGCTAAAAATCTCCCCATCAAAACAACATATATTAATGAAAAAGGAATTTTGTCAATTAGAAATAATATTAAACTAAAATCTAGCATGATAAAAATTCTTTAAAATTAGTAACTAAAAATATATTTCCAAACAAAATTCCCATCAAACTCATGGAATATCTCTCATATAGACTTAAAATCAACATTGTTAACCGTAAGTACTATTCTATTTAATAGGCTAATAAAGCCTCTTAAAAATGAATCTGAGGATTCATTTTTTTTTTACAATGTATGAAAAAAGAGGTTCTGGTGCAATCTTTGCACCAGAACCCAAAAATCTGTTTCTTTAAAATAAAGTTTTATCAATTATGTGCTAACAACCATTGATAAGTTAATGAATTCGAATTTTGAAAAAATGAATATTTTGGAGTATATGTTGTTGAGCATTAGCACCCTTTACCTGAGTAAAGAGAATGTTATTCATGTATGTAATTCATAACTTCTCGAATGTAACTTTCTAAAGGCTGTTTAGTATCTACAACTAAACACTTATATTCAGGAGGTTTTTTACTATTCTTGATAGTATATTTAAAAGATTCTTCAGACTGGATCTCTTTAATTTGGCTTAGCATTCTATCACGGTTTTTTAATCTGAAATTTATTTCATTGCTATCATCTAGGTAACATTCAATATATTTATATTTAACATTATATTTTTTTGATAAATCTGTTCCTTTTTCAACCATTTCTTCATACAAGCAAGGACTATCAAATATTACAGCCTGTCCCTCTGATAAGTGAAATTCACTTAAAGACCAATTAATATTGTATGAAATCTTACCAGCAAGCTTTACATCAATTGGAGCCTCCGCAATGGAAAGTAATAAAGCGGTTTTTACAATATCGTGGTCAATAATAACTGCTCCTGTTCTCTTAGCGATTTTTCGAGCAAGTGTTGACTTACCAGAGCCAGGGAAACCTGACATTTGAACAAAAAACATATAAAACACCCTCTCATGTATTCTCTTTTAACTATCCTTCACCCGTCAGTTTAACCGAGTGAAAATTCCAAATTTTTATTATGGGATTTTAACCAAACCTTATTACAAACGATCAATTTTTATTATACATTAACAAACTTTATTCAAAAGCCTCAAAAGGTTATTCTTTCTAAACAAGCTAGATTAGAAAGGATGACATTTTCTTATGAATCTCTCGATACAAGATGAACTACAACCATTTAGGATATTTTGACCTGGAAGATCTCCATCAAATGGATGAGAAAGGAGCCTGTTATATTTCTCGCTTAAAATTAAACACCCGAATTTATCAGAAGAATCCTAATCCAGAATATTTTAACGAATTTACCGAAAGAATTCTCCTTCCTCAAGCGTGTGAAGGGCGATAGCCCAACGGTAGGTGGGAGATGAATTTTGGTTTGGCATAGCCAAAAATTTTTGATAAACTAGCTATATGAAGTTCTTTGATAACTTGATATAGGAGGTTGCAGGAAGAAAATAGAGTGCGAAAACCAAGCCATTCGGTTCCTGCGTAAAATATCAACCGTACCAAGAGAGCGTCCAAGCGTTGGACATCTAGGGGTGGAACACCCCGAAGTAACGCTCAGGGAGACGAAAGGTTACTTTCGTCGTGGAACTGAGAAGCTCCCACTTCAAGCTTTGCTAAGTGGCGAGTAGTTCACGGACGGACGAATGAAAAAAAAGTCGGAGTATGTTCAATTAGACATGGAAGATCTCATGTTGCAGCTACAACCAGGACAAACCCACGAAATTCATAAAGCCTATATCGGATTGTATCAAAAGCTTCCAACTCGAGTGGTCCTACATCGATTGACAGAAGAACAAACATGAAAACGCTGGGAAAACCAGGCGTTAAAAGAGAAGAAGAAGGGCATTGTCATGAAAAAACGAATTAAGCGTTCAAGTGCGATGAACGTTTATATTTCGATTATTCCATTTTTTGGTAAAATTATAGTTTATCGTTTGGTTGCTGGTTCTGGGCCTAATTGCTTGAGGAACTAAAATATAGTCAGTGTCCAAATTGGTCACAGGGCTTCAACCTTAGGATTTCTCCACCAGTTGCCTGTCAGCTACGAGGCGACTTGGCTCGTACCTCGGTTGGACTTTCACCAACTAACAATTAACGGCTTGCTCGGCACACAACATAAAAAAACCGCTCCTTTTCAAGCGGTTTCCTCTTAGAATGAAGGTTATCCATTCTATGTGGCAATGTTTGCATGAAAACAATAAAAATTAATAATTTCCTACACAAAAAAACAGAAACAGAAAACCACTATCCAGCATTACGTTCCATTACAAGAACCAAACAACCCTTTTCAGACCATGGTTCATGTTCTGTATTAGGTCCATAACAGAGATAAGAACCTGCTCCATACTCAACATCATTGCTGATAAGAGCTCCATCTAATACGAATAATTCCTCGGTATCCTTATGCGTATGTTGAAGGAATTTTGCCCCCGGTGCAAATCGCACGACATAACGCAGTTCACCATTCTCATCTCGTAATGGAATTTGTTCTATACCATCCATAACAAATTTCCACTCACTGTTTGTGATATCAACGGAAAATAAATCTTTCATGTTATCATCTCCTTCTATACAAATAATAATTCACGATGATATATTGGTCAATATGAACAAAAATGAACTATTCTTCAGGAGGAATGAATTATGGAAATTCGTTTGTTACAGACATTTCAAGCTGTTGTCCAATGTGGTAGTCAGATAAAAGCAGCAAATCTGCTGCAATACGCACAATCTACCATCACCCTACACATCAATCAATTAGAAGAAAAACTCGGCATCGAACTGTTTGAGCGTAAAGGAAAACAAATGGTGCTAACCGAAGCCGGAAGACTTGTGAAAGAACAGGCAGATATTTTATTAAATCAAGTGGATGTAATCACCGAAACCGCAAAAGAATTTTCAATCGGTCAGAAAGGACTTATTCGGATTGGAGCAATTGATTCCATTGGCAAAACAAATTTGATTTCCGTACTAACAACATTTATGAAAGAACATCCACAAATTTGTCTTTCCATCGAAAGTGGCGTAACCCAACAATTTAGTCAACGGATTATCGCTAACGAACTTGATATTGCCTTATGTCCCCCTCCATCACCAGAATTAAATCTTGAATTTTATCCGTTATATGAAGAAAAGCTTTGTTTGATACTGCCAATCGACCATCCATTATCTACACAAGAAAAAATTTACATGTGTGATTTGGAAGATGAAAATTTCATTTTAACTGGACAATTGTGTGATTATCGGCGAAAAATAGAGCATGTATTTCTTCATCATGGCTTTCATTTACACTCTAATTACGATGCAGCAAACATGGAGATAGTTTTAAATCTTGTATTACAAGGGTTTGGTATTGCTATGCTACCTAGCAATTTCGTTGCCAATTCACCTCAATACGTTATTCGTGACATCGATGATATTTCATTCGCTTTACCTGTTGGATTAATCCGCAAAAAAAATAAAGTCCTCAGCCCTGCTACAGAAAAATTGGTAGCTAACATATTTTCATCCTGCTAAACAAGCACAAAAACCAGCTAATGTTTGTCAAGCAGATCTGCCTTGGTACCTAAAAGATTTTTTGTTATAATGTTTATGGAAATGACAAATTAACCTCCATCAGCGTGGAAGTTTATGGAATTTATTAGTTATGTGCGATAGGGCTCGCCTCGGGTAAGGATGGCATAAACGTGATGTATAAGCTTGTTGACGCAGGCGATCACGGCCACCTTGTAGGGCTTGCCCTCTTTCTTTTTCTTGTCATAGTAGGCCTTGATTCGCTCATTATTTCCTTTGCGCAAGCCACACTGTACTGCTATATATAAAGCTCGCCTTGCTTCCGGATTAAAACAGTCAGCTATCGCGAGAATTGAAGGCGCTAAAGTAATTCCGCGTATCGATACAATACAATTACTTGCAAAAACTCTGGGATTGAAATTGGATATTGTTGTCGATGAAAAGCTTCAGGATTAGCTATGGTATAGGGGTACAGCCGACATCGCTATCAAGCTAAAATTTTATAGTACCCCCAGAACGAAATTTTGTGCTAACTTGTAACAAAAAAGCTCATTTTTTCGTTTTGGGGTAATTCTGAATTCTTAAGTTGATGGGCATGTATGGTGACCCCTATTATAAGGATTCTGCAACAGGAAATAGGATAACTTTGCCCATCCCCCGAAAAAGGGGTATTAATACAAAGTATTCATCAGTTGTAGGGGTACGGAAACGATTCTGGGTATGAGGGGCCACTCTGGGATTTAATTACAAATTTAAAAAGAACTTTATTCAAGTTCTTTTAGGGTTCTCGCCACATCGTCATAAAGATAAGAAAAGTAAATACCCCAAAACGAGAAAATTGAAATCTCTAGGTGAAATGTACATTTTTCTATTTTTGGGGCAACCAATTTTTTAAGTTGATGGGCATGTATGGTCCCCCCACCTAGAAAAACCTTATAGTTTCCTAAATTTTTTCAATGCTTGTGTGTTTATAAAATACAACAGAAGCGCATATACGATTAATCCGAGTAGATACCCCCAAATTTGAAGAAAACCGTCTCCTTAAAATGAAAAAATACTCTCCTACTTTTAGGAGAGTATTTTTTCATTTATTATATATCTTAATTATTTATATTTTATTTCTTTTTTATATAAATCTGATTTATTTTGTTTTTTTATTAGATTTTATCAAATCATTTAGTAAAGAATCTAATTCCCTACTAAAAAAAAGTACCTTTTCATGAGTGAATCCATACTGTTTAACAAGCGATATCAATTCTTTTTTTTTTCAATCACCTGATCTAACTTCTTACAATTAGACATATTTTTTATACACTCCCATATTACCTAAATAAAGGTCATCAAGGCGGAATTTCTTCAGACATCAAATACAAAATCTATGAACTAAAAAAGATATACACACTGAATTTATTACACACCTTGATATGCTTGTTTATATACTTCTCTTAATTCTGAAATCAATGGCAGTTTCGGATTTGCTGGTGTACATTGATCTTCAAATGCTCTTTCTGATAAAACATCCACAACATTTTCAAATGCTTCTTGTTTTACCCCTTGTCCTGCAATGCTCATATTAATATTTAATTCTTTCCCAAGACTGATAATTGCTTGTACAAGTGATTCCACACCCTCTTCTACGGTACTCGCTGGCAATCCCAGTGCTCTTGCAATATCTGCATAACGTTCATCTGCTACAAAGTGCTCATATTTTGGGAACAATGCATGTTTTCTCGGTTTAATAGCATTATATCGAATTACATGCGGCATTAAGATCGCGTTAGCGCGTCCATGCGGAATGTGAAATTCTGGTCCAAGCTTATGTGCCAAACTATGATTAATACCAAGAAATGCATTTGCAAACGCCATACCTGCAATTGCAGAAGCATTATGCATTTTCTCACGTGCCTTTTCATCATTTCCATCTTTATATGCTCTCGGTAAATATTTAAATACGAGATCAATTGCTTTTAAAGCCAACCCATCTGTATAGTCATTTGCCAAAATAGACACGTATGCTTCAATCGCATGTGTTAGCACATCCATTCCAGTGTCCGCTGTTACATGAGGTGGCACTGTCATGACAAACTGTGGATCGATAATCGCTACATCTGGTGTTAATTCATAATCAGCAAGTGGATATTTTATATTATTTTTTTTATCTGTAATAACTGCAAATGGTGTCACTTCTGACCCTGTTCCCGACGTTGTTGGAATCGCAACAAATTGTGCTTTTTGCCCTAGTGTTGGAAATTTACATGTACGTTTTCTAATATCTAAAAACTTTTGTTTTATTCCAAAGAATTTTGTTTCTGGATATTCATAGAATAGCCACATTCCTTTTGCTGCATCCATCGCTGAACCTCCGCCCAATGCAATAATTACATCAGGTTTGAAACTTCTCATCATCTCAGCGCCCTTGAAAACTGTTTCATCTGATGGGTCTGGTTCTACCTCTGAGAAAACACCTACTTTTACATCATTTAAATGTTGTTGTAAGTAATGTGTAACTGTATCTACATATCCTAGTTCTACCATTCCTGGATCCGTTACAATGAATGCTCGTGAAATGTTTGGCATCTTAGCTAAATATTGTGTCGCATGTTTTTCAAAAAAAACCTTAGGCGGTAATTTGAACCATTGCATATTATTTTTTCTATTCGCCAAACGCTTTACATTTATTAAATGTGTAGCTGTTACGTTTTGTGAAACAGAATTCTTACCGTATGATCCACACCCTAATGTTAAAGATGGAATAAATGCGTTATATATATCACCAATTCCACCTTGTGATGACGGTGAATTTACAATAAGACGACAAGCTTTCATTCGTAAACCAAATTGTTTTTGTACTTCTTTATTTGTGGAATGGATAACCGCTGAATGCCCTAAGCCACCCATATTTAACATTTCCTCACAGTATTTAAATCCTTCTTCTCGTGAATTTGCTTTGATACAAGCTAATACTGGGCTTAATTTTTCACGCGATAGTGGATATTCTGCACCCACTCCCTTAATTTCAGCTACAAGTATTTTTGTATCTTCTGGTACCTTAATGCCTACTAATGATGCAATATAATGTGCTGATTTCCCAACGATATCACTATTTACTGCACAAGTATCTTCATTAATGACAAGCTTCTCTAATTTTTTTCTCTCTTCTTCTGTAACAAAATAACAATTGTTGTCTTGCATTTCTTTCTTTACACCATTATAGATTTCTTTATCTACAATAATCGCTTGCTCAGAAGCACAAATCATACCATTATCAAATGTTTTTGATAAGATTAAATCATTTACAGCGCGTTTTACATGTGCCGATTTCTCTAAATAACAAGGTACATTCCCAGGCCCTACTCCTAAAGCCGGTTTCCCAGTAGAATATGCTGATTTCACCATTCCAGCACCTCCGGTTGCAAGAACAAGTGCAACCCCCTCATGGTTCATTAATCTTTTTGTTGCCTCAACAGAAGGTTTTTCGATCCATTGAATGCAATTTTCTGGTGCCCCTGCCTTAATTGCTGCATCACGTAAAACTTTAGCCGCTGCAACAGAGCATTGCTGCGCAGATGGATGGAAAGCAAAAATGATTGGGTTTCTTGTTTTCATTGCAATTATTGCTTTAAACATAGTAGTTGAGGTAGGATTAGTTACTGGTGTCACACCAGCAACTACACCCACTGGTTCGGCAATTTCAATAACTTCTTCATGTGGATCTTCATGGATAATCCCTACAGTCTTATCTTTTTTTATGCTATGCCAAATATATTCAGTCGCAAATATATTTTTTGTACATTTATCCTCATACACACCTCGGCCAGTTTCCTCAACCGCCATTTTTGCCAATGGCATATGTTGATCTAATCCAGATAGTGCCATTTCATGAACAATATGATCTACGTGCTCTTGAGTATAAGATTCCAGCGCTTTTAGTGCTTCTTTTCCATTTCCAACTAAAGTATTAACAATTTCCTGTACTTCTTTTCCATCTTCAATTACTACATTGACCATTGCTTGTACTTCTTTTTCATCTGTCTTGTTTGTCATATTAAAGCCTCCAGATCACTATAAAAATAGATTTAAAATGTTGGAACTTATTATTTTCCTCTTGCATATTAAGTAAAAGCTTAAATAATGTGAAGTATTTCACAAATAATAATGTGAAGTTTTTAACTACTCTTACTATACATGAAATAACTAATTTTTTTTGTGTATTATTTGTGAAACATTTCACAAATAATACAATAATTCTAATCAACAATTACTTATTTACACAATCAATGTATACAATTACATTGTCAGTTGTATTATTTCTCAATTCAATGTATACCTTAGCATTGAGATACAATATTTGTTGATGCCTTAATATCTCGATTTCATTATCAATTATAGCCATTATTTCACCAAAAACTACATACATACATATATCCTTGTTCAACTGTTTTGGTATGACAACACTACCTGATGGGTTAATAAAAAAAAATGTTGGACATGTATTTTCAGTTTTATTAATAATTGTTTTGAACACTTCATCATTTAATCCCATAGGTGTTACATTTTTTAATTGCATAAATATCACTCCTTTTCATTTATAAAAAATTAAATAAAGTATAATCTATTTTTATAAACTTGTAGCTATGATCTCGACTTTGCCTATAAGTTTATAACGGTTCTGGTGCAAAAACTATAAGGCTCATGTGACGAATCTTCGAAACTTGGACATACTGATACTAGTACTTTAAAAAAGGACGTGATTAGTATGGAAAAGCAAAACTTATTCAAGTGGAAACACTATCAGCCTGAACTCATCTTATTAATAGTAAGATGGTACCTGCGGTACAATTTAAGCTTTCGTAACCTGGTGGAAATGATGGAAGAACGAGGAGTATCAATCGCTCACACAACCATTATGCGTTGGGTTCATCAATATGGGCCTCAATCAGAAGAGAAAGTACGATATCATCTTAAATCAACAAATGACTCATGGAGAGTTGATGAAACCTATATCAAAGTAAAAGGTCAATGGATGTATTTATATCGTGCTGTAGATTCCGAAGGGAACACCATTGATTTTTTTCTTAGTAAATCAAGAGATAAACAAGCAGCCAAGCGCTTTTTCAAGAAAGCCTTGGCTTTTTCGTATGTTTCTAAACCTCGTGTGATAACATTAGATAAGAACCCCGCTTATCCTGTAGCAATTCGAGCGTTGAAAGAAGAAAAGCATATGCCTGAAGGCATAGAGCTAAGACAAGTTAGATATCTCAATAACATAGTGGAACAAGATCATCGTTTTATTAAGAAACGTGTGCGTTCTATGTTAGGGTTCAAGTCTTTTGGCACAGCTACATCCATTCTTGCAGGAGTGGAAGCTATGCATATGATTAAAAAAGAACAGATTAATTTACGGGATCTGGACTTATCCCCGTCAAGTAGACAACTGTAAAAAAGACTATGCAGCCATCGAAATTCGATATTCGATCGGAGCTCGATGATTGAGTCGCTTTTGGAATCGTTTGTAGTTATAATGATAGATGTATGTTACCACGGAGGATTAAGTAAAGGAAATATTAATGATCAGATTCAAAAAGTAATTTCATATTAAATTTCTAGAACCTTCTTCAACTATCTGGCGCTTTAATGGAGCAACGAAAAAAGCCTAATTTCTCAATTTTAATGAGAAATTGGGCTTTTTATATTTACTTATAGTGCAAAATAGCGCTTAAAATAGGTGCAAAATAACTCCTAAAGTGACATTCAGCGATACAAGTAATATTGGACCAAATCGCAAAATCTTTACAGCAAGGAGAAAAAGTACAGTTGCTTGGTTTTTGAGGACATTCGAAGTCCAGGAACTTGCAGAGCGCAACGGTCGTAACCCCAAAAAAGGAGAAGCGATGACGATTCTTTCTTCAAAATTACCAGCTATTAAAACAGGCTAAGAACTTAAATATATGATAAAGTAAAAAAGTATTTCCCTACATATTAGGAGAATACTTTTTTTAAGGAACTTTAAAACTCACACATACCCTATACAGTAAAGGAAGTTTGGTACATGCAATTTTCTATAGATGCGATTCGTAATTTCCTCATACAAGATATGGAATCTTATCGTGAAATGATCCTACAAGAAAATGATTATGATAATATGAAATGGAGTTACACTACATTCATTGATATGAATAATTACCTAAAGAAAACAAATATGGATCAAGAGGAAATTCAAGAGTTATTATCGGTGAGCCGTGAAGGGATCTCTTTTGGTTCGGTAACAACACGTGATATGCTCTTTATACATTCTCTTACTAGTCCAAATCGATGTTTGGAACTAGTAGAAACCTTTGAACTACCCCCACTTTCACTTCGTTTAGAAGTGGGGGATTCCTAAGTAAAGAGTTCTATCGAACTCTAATTTATTAGGCTATCTCCGCAGTCCTTGCGGTTAGAAGCCTTATCGCTTCATTCTTTAGATTGATACTTGCGTTAATATCTCTATCATGATGTGTACTACAAGAAGGGCAATCCCATTTACGTAGGTTTAGATTTTTAACGTCTTTGTTTTGATATCCACAACAAGAACATAATTGGCTTGAAGCAAATGTTTTCGATACGACAATGACTTGTTTACCGTACCATGTTGCTTTATATTCCAACATGGTTCGAAACTGTGACCATGATACCTCACTAATCGCTTTTGCTAACTTATGATTCTTTAACATATTCGATACTTGCAAATCTTCTATACCGATAACATCGTGGTTTTTGATGATTTCAGTTGAGATTTTGTCCAAGTAATCTTTTCTAGCGTTTGTCATGTATTCATGAATTCTAGCAACCTTTATTCGTTGTTTATTCCAGCGAGAAGATCCTTTCGTTCTTCTAGAAAGAACACGCTGTACTTTGGCTAACTTCTCTTCTAATGATCGAAAAAACTTCGGGTTTTTATAGGTTTTTCCATCTGACAAAATGGCAAAATCTTTTAGTCCTACATCAATTCCAATGTAAGAATGTGTTTTCGGAAGTTCTTGCACTTCTGCTTCTACTAACAATGACGCAAAGTATCTGCCAGAAGGGTTCCGTCTAACCGTAGCATTTAAAATACGTCCATTTACTTCACGACTTTTGGCAAATCGAACAAGACCTAGTTTCGGCAATTTAATTTTGTTCCCTACAACGGCAATGTTTTCATTTGTTTGTTTTGTGGTGTAAGATTGTACATTGTTCTTCTTAGATTTGAAACGCGGAGCACTGTTTTATTTTTTGAAAAAACGTGTATAAGCATCCGCAAGGTTGCGAACAGACGACTGAATAGCAATGCTATCTACTTCTTTTAACCAAACAAACTCTTTCTTCATGGCAGGAAGTTTGGCAGAGCATGTACCATATGTCAAACCGTTTCCTGTTTCTTTGTATGCGTTATCCCATAGAGATAGGAAATGATTGAATACAAAACGAGAACAACCAATCGTTTTATTGATTAGCGTTGCTTGTGCTTTATTTGGATATATACGAAATTTATATGCTTTATTGATAATCATTCGTTTCACCTCCAGTTCGACATGTGTCTATTATACAACAAACATACATTCGATAGGTAGTGAAGTGATAATGACAAATTACCCAGTAACACTTTACATATGTCGAACAATTAAGATGGCTTCATGCCACCCCTTGTCCGAAGCCAATTCATCTCCCACCTACTCACTGGGCTGCGACCCTTCACGTTCCTTGAGGAAGGAGTCTTCTTGGATAAAATGATAAAAACGAAGTCTTGGGAAAGACTTCGTTTTTTCAACGCGCAATGAATTACAGAAATTATTAATAGTTTCATATTATTCGACCATTCTCAATGCAGTTCTTTAAGTTTAAAAACCTTGCTTTAGAACCGAAATACTCTCTTTTTAATGTAGTTAAAAACTTTCATATTTTCGTTAGTTTGATAGCACTAGGGATAGTCTCCCTATTAATATTCAAATGGTAGGTCAGAAAAAACCTGTCCTTTCTCCTCTTCATGACCTTCACCACATAATATCGCAGCCGGTATAATTAATCCTTCCGTTAACGAAAGCTCTATCATTTCTTCTTTACTTTGCATATTTTCCACCTCGCATATCATAAAATATCATATTAAGATGGAATGGTTTGTCTAATCGTGTCGAAAAAACAGAAGAATATATTTCATCAAATTTTTTCTGTAAATTTAAATTTACAGTCTATTTCTGGTTATTTGTGACGGATAATGTGTGTCATTACTGAACTAATAAGGATTACCGTACATTCCCATCAAGCTAAAATTTTGATGTCCCCCCAAAGGGGTACGGAAACAATTATGGGTTTCAAAGGCCAATCTGGAATTAAATACCACGCTTCAATTCTGATAAGGGTTCTGGTGCAAATACTTAGGAAAGATATAAAGAGGCGAAAAGTTTCCTAGTGGAATCTAGTCTTAAGCAACAATTCCAAATAGTTGATGGATAAACTTCACTTGATTTTGGACAGACTTGTCCAGTAAAATAAGTTGCCCTTTTTTTACCATATGCATAGCTTCTATTCCAAAAATAATGGATGTAGCTGTGCGAAAGGATTTCATTCCTAACATCGAACGAACTCGCTTTTTAATAAATCGATGATCTTGTTCCACTATGTTATTGAGATATTTCACTTGCCTTAGTTGGATGCCTAATGGCATCTTTTTTTCTTTTCTCAATTCTTCAACTGCTATAGGATAAGCTGGATTCTTATCGACTGTCACGACACGAGGCTCAGAAATATGAAAAGACTGCAAAGCTTTCTTGAAGAATCGCTTTGCAGCCTTGTGGTTTCTTGCTTTGCTTAGGTAAAAATCGATGGTATTTCCTTTCGAATCGACAGCACGATACAGGTACATCCATTGACTTTTTACTTTGATATATGTTTCATCGACTCTCCAAGAGTCATTGGTTTGCTTGAGATGACGACGGATTCTTTTGTCTAATTCAGGACCATACTGATGAACCCAACGCATAATCGTTGTATGGGCAACGGATAAGCCCCGTTCCTCCATCATTTCCACCAAATCACGAAAGCTCAGGTTGTACCGTAGGTACCATCTTACTGTTTGCAAAATAATATCATGATGATAATGCTTCCACTTGAATGAATTTCGCTTTTCCATACTGATCACGCACCTTTTTTAGAGTAATAGTATCAGTATGTCCAAGATTTAGAGATTACTTGCAATTATCTTGAAGTTTTCGCACCAGAACCTTTTGTTCTGACTGTGCTAATAATGCTGAAATAGATTTTTTTCGAAATAGATTCATATAGTTACCTCATCTCATGGTTGTTTTAATATTCCGAAAAATTACATCGTTTTGTCGTATAATGTCGAATCCTTGTAGTTCACATTTTTATTCAAATAAATATTTTAAGTATCACTTTATTTCTTTTCGCTCAATCCATTTGTTCCAAATATATGCCTTTAAGGGAAATACTTATATCCCTATGAAATCAAGGTTTGTTGCGGTTATAAATTCCTTAGCGTACCATTTTCTCAAAATGATATGGTGACCCCAAATCGTCTTTGATAATCTATTGTGTATATCTGTATGCATCCTCTATATAAATCATAGAGATTGTTTGCATGTTGACTTTGGTTTTATGTACAATATAGGTAAAGATATAGTCTGAAACAGGAAGAGGAAAACCATGTCCAATTCATTAGTAAATTTACGTATCGATTTTGCATTTAAGCAGTTATTTGGCACAAATGGGAATGAAGATATTTTAGTTGCTTTTTTAAATGCCATTTTAAAAGATTCTTTAGAATCACCTATTGTTTCCCTACAATTAGAAGATCCACATTTACATCGAGAATATGAAGAAGATAAATTATCAATTTTAGATATTTCGGCTACATTAAATACAGGAACAAAGGTAAATGTAGAAATACAGTTGAATAACAATCACGATATGATTAAACGAAGCTTGTATTATTGGGGAAGGTTATACACCTCTCAATTGCAAAAAGGAATGCCTTATAGCTCACTTCATAAAACGATTACCATTAACTTGTTAAACTTTGTGATGTTTCCAGAATATGAAGCGTTTCATACAACAGGAATCCTTTGGAATCAGCAACAACAAAAGTTATTAAGTGACGATATAGAAGTTCATATTGTAGAGATTCCAAAGTTACTACAGCAATGGCGCGAAGAGAAAGTTAATCCGTGGGAAGATTCGTTTGTTCGTTGGTTATTATTATTACCAGCGAATGAAGATGAGTATCTCACACAAACATTGGAGGACATTGCCATGAACCAAGATCCGATTTTACAAAAAGCAATGAATAAGTGGGAACGTATGAGTCAAGATTCATCTTTCCGTCAAGCATATGAAGCAAGAGAAAAGGCTTTAATGGATGAGGCTGCAAAGTTTGCTCATGCTCGTAATGAGGGGAAAAAGGAAGGAATTCAAGAAGGGGTTCAGCAAGGGGTTCAGCAAGGAAAAATACAGATGATTAAAGGTATGCATGAACTTGGTGTACCACTTGAAACGATTGCTAAAGCCAGTAAATTAGGCATAGATGAGATTGAACGTATTTTAGAACAAAAATAATCAGCAACAAAAAAAGAACCTATTAATTGGGTTCTTTTTTTGAGCTATTTGTCAACTCGGGGTACGGAAATGATTCCGGGTATGAGGGGCCAAGCTGGAAAAATATTCAATAATAATGTACCTTTGAAATAAAGTCGTACTGTTTATAAAAAAGATGTACCGTTTTAAAGAAAGTTATACCGCTTATAAAAAAGTTGCACCGCTTTATCCCTTTGTATAAAGGGATATTTTTTGTGCGTATTATTAATGGTTCTGGTGCAAACACTCCAAAACGCTTGTAAGTAACCTCCTAAACTTGGACATACTGATACTAGTACTCTGAAAAAGGATGTGATTGGTATGGAAAAGCAAAATCTATTCAAGTGGAAACATTATCAACCTGATATTATTTTATTAACCGTGAGATGGTACCTACGGTACAACCTCAGTTTTCGTAATTTAGTCGAAATGATGGAAGAACGTGGGTTATCCCTTGCTCATACAACTATCATGCGATGGGTTCATCAATATGGTCCTGAATTAGATAAGCGAGTACGACGTCATCTTAAATCAACCAATGATTCTTGGCGAGTCGATGAGACGTATGTGAAAGTCAAAGGTCAATGGATGTACCTATATCGTGCTGTTGATTCAAAAGGAAATACAATTGATTTTTATTTAAGCAAAACAAGAGATCATAGGGCTGCAAAGCGTTTTTTCAAGAAAGCTTTGCAGTCTTTTCATGTTTCAAAGCCCCGTGTGATAACAGTAGACAAAAACCCGGCCTATCCTATAGTGATTGAAGAGTTGAAGAAAGAGAAAAAAATGCCTGTAGACATCCAAATAAGGCAGGTAAAATACCTTAATAACATTGTAGAGCAAGATCATCGCTTTATTAAAAAGAGAGTTCGTTCAATGTTAGGATTGAAGTCTTTTCGTACAGCTACATCCATTCTTTCAGGAATAGAAGCGATGCATATCATTAAAAAAGGCCAACTTATTTTACGGGACAAGTCTGTCCAAAATGAAATAAAGTTTATTCATCAACTATTCGGAATGGCTGCATAAGAATAGATTCCATTAGGAATCTATATACCTCTTTCGAATAAATGAAATCTTTGCACCAGAACCCAAATATTGAATAATGTTTTCTATCAGATTTATAGGGGGATGTGGTTTTATTGTGGGAAGAAGTGTGTTTCAAAAGGTGTACCTTTTGAAGTGTTAAGGTATGAAATGATTTAAGGTTTGGAAAAATATTTTTATAATTTAATATTAGAATTCATTAGAGCCATGTTCAGTTTAACTTCGGTAAATGTGTTTTAGAATTTATTATGAGAACGCGTTATTAAAAAAAGGGGGGCTGCTACAAATGTGGAGAAATATAGAAAATCATCGAAAGTGATTGCGCTTTGGGTTAACATAGTATTAAGGTAACTTTCCTAAGTAAGTATTTAAGGGGTGAATAATTTGAGTTTCACATATAAGAGACCGTTAATTTTTATAGTCCTACTGTATATTGTATTGATAGCTTTTAACTATGCAAATCATAATCAATTTAATTGGTTTGAAAACCTTATAAAAACACTATTTATAGTAGTGTTTTTTGAAATTATGATGTGGTTATTTTCTTCAAAAAAAACAACCTCTAGAAAATAAGAGGTTGTTTTTTATCACTCACCATGTTTTTCCAGTCCAGCCTTCTTCTTCATATAAACATGTACCAAAATACCATGCAAGTTGACCAGCTAAACTAACTAAATTACCTTTGACGCCTAATTTTATCATTTTTCTAGCTGCTAATTCATATTCTTTGTTAGTAATATTAGCAATAATAGAACCTAAAAAACCTACTGATAGAAATTCTTTGAAATTAGCTACAATTTTTCTTTCTATACATCTATCTACAGCTTCTGTTTCTTGTTTGAATGGATCCTCATAGCCAGGCGGTGTATTTACACGTTGGATTTCTTGTCTCAATTGTTCTAATTCTTCAGTTTTACCATATTTGTTTTCTATCATATCAATATCTACTACTCTTCCGTGTTTATCTTTAACTGCAGCCTCTTCCATAACAAACTTCAATTGAGCAGCTACTTCTTGTACTAATTTTTCTTCTTCACTATTAATCTCTTGAGCTTTGGAGATTCCAGCGAAAGGAGTTGTAAACAAAGCGAGTACGAGAGCCATTGATACAATATTTCTTAATATAGCCTTCATTTTTAATCCGGTTCTGGTGCAAACACTCCAAAACGCTTGTAAGTAACCTCCTAAACTTGGACATACTGATACTAGTACTCTGAAAAAGGATGTGATTGGTATGGAAAAGCAAAATCTATTCAAGTGGAAACATTATCAACCTGATATTATTTTATTAACCGTGAGATGGTACCTACGGTACAACCTCAGTTTTCGTAATTTAGTCGAAATGATGGAAGAACGTGGGTTATCCCTTGCTCATACAACTATCATGCGATGGGTTCATCAATATGGTCCTGAATTAGATAAGCGAGTACGACGTCATCTTAAATCAACCAATGATTCTTGGCGAGTCGATGAGACGTATGTGAAAGTCAAAGGTCAATGGATGTACCTATATCGTGCTGTTGATTCAAAAGGAAATACAATTGATTTTTATTTAAGCAAAACAAGAGATCATAGGGCTGCAAAGCGTTTTTTCAAGAAAGCTTTGCAGTCTTTTCATGTTTCAAAGCCCCGTGTGATAACAGTAGACAAAAACCCGGCCTATCCTATAGTGATTGAAGAGTTGAAGAAAGAGAAAAAAATGCCTGTAGACATCCAAATAAGGCAGGTAAAATACCTTAATAACATTGTAGAGCAAGATCATCGCTTTATTAAAAAGAGAGTTCGTTCAATGTTAGGATTGAAGTCTTTTCGTACAGCTACATCCATTCTTTCAGGAATAGAAGCGATGCATATCATTAAAAAAGGCCAACTTATTTTACGGGACAAGTCTGTCCAAAATGAAATAAAGTTTATTCATCAACTATTCGGAATGGCTGCATAAGAATAGATTCCATTAGGAATCTATATACCTCTTTCGAATAAATGAAATCTTTGCACCAGAACCAAAATAACAAAGTAATAAACCGATTACTAAAGATAAAAATGTATAACTTTTTAACATCTTTTTTATCATTTTAGCCAAGAAGACTCCTTCCTCAAGGAACGTGAAGGGTCGCAGCCCAGTGAGTAGGTGGGAGATGAATTGGCTTCGGACAAGGGGTGGCATGAAGCCATCTTAATTGTTCGACATATGTAAAGTGTTACTGGGTAATTTGTCATTATCACTTCACTACCTATCGAATGTATGTTTGTTGTATAATAGACACATGTCGAACTGGAGGTGAAACGAATGATTATCAATAAAGCATATAAATTTCGTATATATCCAAATAAAGCACAAGCAACGCTAATCAATAAAACGATTGGTTGTTCTCGTTTTGTATTCAATCATTTCCTATCTCTATGGGATAACGCATACACAGAAACAGGAAACGGTTTGACATATGGTACATGCTCTGCCAAACTTCCTGCCATGAAGAAAGAGTTTGTTTGGTTAAAAGAAGTAGATAGCATTGCTATTCAGTCGTCTGTTCGCAACCTTGCGGATGCTTATACACGTTTTTTCAAAAAACAAAACAGTGCTCCGCGTTTCAAATCTAAGAAGAACAATGTACAATCTTACACCACAAAACAAACAAATGAAAACATTGCCGTTGTAGGAAACAAAATTAAATTGCCGAAACTAGGTCTTGTTCGATTTGCCAAAAGTCGTGAAGTAAATGGACGTATTTTAAATGCTACGGTTAGACGGAACCCTTCTGGCAGATACTTTGCGTCATTGTTAGTAGAAACAGAAGTGCAAGAACTTCCGAAAACACATTCTTACATTGGAATTGATGTAGGACTAAAAGATTTTGCCATTTTGTCAGATGGAAAAACCTATAAAAACCCGAAGTTTTTTCGATCATTAGAAGAGAAGTTAGCCAAAGCACAGCGTGTTCTTTCTAGAAGAACGAAAGGATCTTCTCGCTGGAATAAACAACGAATAAAGGTTGCTAGAATTCATGAATACATGACAAACGCTAGAAAAGATTACTTGGACAAAATCTCAACTGAAATCATCAAAAACCACGATGTTATCGGTATAGAAGATTTGCAAGTATCGAATATGTTAAAGAATCATAAGTTAGCAAAAGCGATTAGTGAGGTATCATGGTCACAGTTTCGAACCATGTTGGAATATAAAGCAACATGGTACGGTAAACAAGTCATTGTCGTATCGAAAACATTTGCTTCAAGCCAATTATGTTCTTGTTGTGGATATCAAAACAAAGACGTTAAAAATCTAAACCTACGTAAATGGGATTGCCCTTCTTGTAGTACACATCATGATAGAGATATTAACGCAAGTATCAATCTAAAGAATGAAGCGATAAGGCTTCTAACCGCAAGGACTGCGGAGATAGCCTAATAAATTAGAGTTCGATAGAACTCTTTACTTAGGAATCCCCCACTTCTAAACGAAGTGAAAGTGGGGGTAGTTCAAGTCAAAGGATTGAAAATACCTTTTTGCTAATAAATGATAAAAATAGAGAAATTGAAATAATTGAGGATAACTTGATTATAAATTACTTTAATATAAGGGGCGGGATGATTGTAAATTGGCAAGGTGAAGATATCCCCGTGGATGAGCTATATGGGTTTCTCTATGATGATTCAAGAGAATTAAGAGAAGAAGCTCTAAAGCTCATGTGTAGGACATATTCCTCAAAAGAAAAAGAACTTCAGTTACTCCTTGACGAAATGATTGCTTTAAGGACACAAAAAGCAGAAAATGTGGGATTAAAAAACTATAGGGATTATATGTTTAAAAAATATGAACGATTCAATTACACGCATAAAGATTGTGAAAATCTAGGTGAATCAGTAAGAAAGTATGTGCTTCCATTAATTAATAAATTCCATATAGAAAGGAAAAATAAACTTCAACTAGATTGTCTGAAACCTTGGGATACAAGGGTTGATTGTAGTGAAAACAATATTTCCGTTCCTTATGAAAGTGTTTCGGAGATGATTAATAGGGTGAAGGAACTGTTAAATAATATATCGCCATCTTTTTCTGAATTGTTGAAAAGAATGAAAGAAACCAACTGTTTAGATTTAGAAAGCCGTATAGGTAAGGCTTCGGGGGGATTTTGTGAGTTTTTTCCATCATCCAAATCCTCATTTATTATGTTAAATTTAGTTAATACAAAAGATGATCTACCAATATTTCTTCATGAAATGGGACATTGTATACACCATGATTTAATGAGTGATATCGAATTAAGTGAATATAAACAGCTACCAATGGAAACAGCAGAACTCGCCGCAATGTCCATGGAACTTTTCACCTTAGAAAACTGGGCATCAATGTATAAAAATCAGGAAGAGTTTAAATACGTTAAAAAGGAACTATTTAAACAAATCCTTGAATTCATCCCTATTACTCTTGTAGTGGACCAGTTTCAACAATGGTTATATACAACTCCTGACCATACACATGAAGACAGGAAACTAACATTTCAGAGGATTCTAGAAAAATATGAGAGTGATAAAGTGAATTGGGAAGGCGTCGAGGAATGGAAAAAGCTTCAATGGTTAGATGTTATTCATCTATTTGAAACTCCATTTTATTATATTGAATATGCAATTGCACAGTTGGGTTCCTTACAGTTATACAGAAACTTTAAGAAGAATCCAAGGAAAACCATTAAACAATTTACCGAAGCGTTATCATTAGGATCTTCAAAGTCAGTAAGTGAGATTTATAGAGTCGCTGGAATAGAATTTAATATATCCGAACAAAATATTAAAGATTTAATGGAGTTTGTGGAGAATGAAATTAATTCTTTAGAGGTGGTTAATTAAAAACTTCTATAGGAAGTACAGGATTGGGCTTAAGTTAAATTCCCATTTGAAAATTAAATAATCTATTACAAATATTGATTTTCCATTAAGGGTGCTTTTCCGGAGTAACAAAAAAGTCCAATTTCTCAGCATTAAAATTGAGAAATTGGGCTTTTTTATATTTACTTATAGTGCAAAATAACACTAAAAATAGATGCAAAATAACTCCTAAAGTGACACTTTTTATATGAAAACAGCTTAATTTTAGATACTTTTTCATTCTTCTGAAACAGAAAAATTCGATTTTGTAAAAAGATCAAGAACATATTCCACTGATAATGTCCGATAAGTATCATTAGCGGACATCACAATACACAAAATGGTTATTTCATGTCCACTAACATACGAAATAGCCCGTAAAATGAATGTCCGCTAATACTTAACGTAAGTTTTGGTTCCATTGCTACACATACCCCACTATGAGGTTTCTTCTTTTGTTAGGTGACTATGTTTTTTCGAATAAACAAAGTATACAACTACTCCAATTGCTAACCAAATACCAAAGTATACCCATGTTATTAACGGTAAATTTAGCATTAAGAATAAACAACACACAATTGAAATAATCGGTAAAGTTGGTACAAGTGGTACCATAAATCCACGTTGTAATTTCGGATGTGTTTTACGAAGAATGATGACTGATACACCAACCATGGCAAATGTTAATAACGCTCCAATATTTGCTAAATTTGATAATTCTTTTAAATCGATAAAGCCAGCAATTAAAGCACTACCAATTCCTGTTAACCAAGTTGTAAATGTCGGCGCTTCTGTCTTCTGGTTAATTTTCGCAAAATATTCCGGCAATAATCCGTCACGACTCATCGCAAAGAATACACGTGTTGCTGCATAGATATAGGCAAAAATTACAGCCATAATACCAATTACAGCTCCAAATGCAATTACTCCTGCTACTTTATCTTGTCCAGCAACTTCTAATACATAAGCCATTGCTTCTGGTACATCTAATTCTTTATAAGAAACCATACCAGTCATAACAAGACAAACTACAACATAAATGATTGTACAAATAACTAACGAAGCAATAATACCAATCGGTAAATCACGTTGCGGATTTTTTACTTCTTCTGCTGAAGTTGCTAATGCATCAAAACCTAAGAAAGCAAAGAATACCGCTGCTCCCCCCGTGAAAACTCCACTTAAACCGTACGGTGCAAATGGTATCCAGTTTTCTGGTTTCACGTAGAATACACCAACAGCAATGAATAAAACAACAATACCAATTTTAATTAATACCATTATATTATTCACACGCTTACTTTCTTTCGTACCTCGTGATAATAACCAAGTTATAACTAACGTAACGAAAACTGCTGGTAAATTCACCATACCACCTTGCGACGGAATCGTTAACAGCGCTTTTGGAATTTCAAGTCCCAATCCACTTACTAAGTTGTGGAAGTAACCAGTCCATCCGCCAGCTACTGCGGCAGTCGTTACAACGTATACTGACAATAATGTCCATCCCATTAAATGAGCTACAAACTCACCAATCGTTACATATGAATATGTGTACACACTACCTGAAACAGGAAGTGTAGATGCAACCTCTGCATAACATAAAGCTGCAAATCCACAAACAATTGCTGCAATCATAAATGAAAAAATAACTGCTGGACCAGCATCTCTTGCTGCCACTAATCCAGTTAATACTAGAACTCCTGTACCAATTATCGCACCAATTCCTAGCATTGTTAGGTCAAATGCCCCTAGTGTTTTTGTCAAAGTCTTACTTTGGCTTTCTCCCAACAATTTCGAAACAGATTTTTTTCGTAATAAGTTGGCCAAAATACATGCCTCCTTTTATGAAAGAAGAGCTAAGATATCCTTCCTAGCTCTTCTTTCATAAAATCAATCTATGTTATAGGTTATCTAAACCTTTATTTCACTTCATTTGCAACAAAGAAATGCTCGCATACACTGGAAATGCGTTTTAAGTCTACATTTCCACCTGAAATAACTGCTACTACCTTTTTACCTTTTATATATTGATCAACTTTTCCTGCAAGAAGTGCAGCTGTAGCTAATGCGCCTGCCCCTTCTACGACAGCTTTGCCACGTTGTAGTAAATCTTTCATGGCTACCTCTAGTTCATCTTCTGATACCGTTACAATATCATCTACTAATTCTTTTACAATTTCAAAGGTTAAATTTCCTGGTATTTTAACCGCACATCCATCTGCTATTGTAGGCGCTTCATAGTGTGATACAATTTTTCCAACATCATAAGAAGCTTTCATTCCATGGACATTAGCAGCTTGAATACCAATAATATTAATTGACGGATTAAATGATTTCAGTGCAACTGCAATTCCTGAAATTATACCACCACCACCAATAGGTACAATTACAGTATCAACATCCCACATATCATCAAGAATATCTAAACCAATTGTTCCTTGACCCGCCATTACCTCTACATCATCATATGGATGTAAATATGTTTCACCTGTTTGCTGTATTATTTCTTCACATTTAGCCTTAGCATCATCAAAAGTGTCTCCATGTAAAATAATTTCAGAACCATATCCTTTAGTAGCGTCAACTTTAGCTTGTGGTGCAGAAGTTGGCATAACAATTTTACTTTTAATTCCAAGCAAATGAGAAGATAATGCAACACCTTGTGCATGATTCCCAGCTGAACAAGCAATTACACCGTTTGTTTTTTCTTCGTCTGTTAGATTTGAAATTTTATTAAATGCACCACGAAATTTAAATGATCCAGTTAACTGCATATTTTCCAACTTTAAATATATTTCTCCACCGGTTTTACTTGTCAAATAGAAAGATTTAACAAGCGGAGTCTTACGAACATTTCCAAAAAGAATTTGTTGAGCTTTTTTTATATCACCAATGTTAAGTGGTAAAGCTTTGTTAATCATATTAACACTTCTTTCAATGGTTTATAATCTAACTCTAATGTTGATCCTAAATTTTCATAGGTAATCGTACCTTTATAAATGTTTATACCAGATGCCAAAGCTGGTTTGTTGATAATTGCATTCTCTAATCCATCTTTAGCAATTGCTAATAAGTATTCAATATTACCATTTGCTAAAGCCATGGTCGAAGTACGTGGGGTAGCACCAGGCATATTTGGTACAGCATAATGAATTACATCATGCTTAATAAATACAGGGTTATCATGTGTTGTATAGTGATCAACTGTTTCAACTGTTCCACCCTGATCAATTGCAATATCAACAATAACACTACCAGGTTTCATAGATTGAACCATATATTCTTTTACAATTTTCGGTGGTCTAGCTCCTGGTATTAAGATAGTCGAAATAAATAAGTCTGCCTCTTTTATATGTTTTTCTAAGTTTTCAGTATTAGATTCAATAACTTGCACAGAATCATTCGCATATTTTTCTTTTATATAAGCAATTTGTGTGTTGTTTATTTCTAAAATTGTTACATGACAACCAATTCCAATTGCCATATCACATGCATTAATAGCTGCATTTCCTCCACCTAAAATGACAACATTTCCAGCAGAAATTCCCTCAATTCCTGATAATAAAATTCCTTCTCCTTGATGTTGTTTTTCTAGATAATAAGCTCCCATAAAGACTGCGCGACGACCAGCAATCGCACTCATTGGTTTTAATAGTGCTAAAACACCATCTTCACTAATTGTCTCTCCAGCAATTGCAGTAGTCCCTGCTTGTCTCATTGCTTCCACACATTCTTTAGAAGCTGCTAGATGTAAAAACCCCCAGACAATAAGGTCTTTTTTAAAGTAATGATATTCTGCAGGTAATGGTTCTTTTACTTTTACTACCATATCAACATCCCAAGCTTCTTCTTGCGTTACTAAACTTGCACCTGCATTTGTATATTCATCATTTGTATATCCAGAACCTAAACCAGCATCTTTCTGCACTAAAACTTGATGACCTTCTTTAACTAACTTTCTAACATTTTCAGGAGTCATCCCTACACGAGCTTCTCCTTTTTTTATCTCTTTTACTATTCCAATTTTCATTACTAACACGTCCTTTCAAAACGAGTTTATTTCTCAAACAATACCAGCGATTACGAGTGAGTAATATTAAACACAATATATTTATGGTGCCATATATGGTATTTTTTATCGCTTGATTGCCACTATACGATAGCAACATTCAAATTGTTATGTCAATTGATTGTGAAATAGTTCACAAAATATCTTTAATTTATAGGTTTAAAAAACCTATTGCAAAATAATGATTGAATCCTATTTTTTTGTATGCTAGACTTTGTCACGAATAGCATCTCTTCTGAATTTAAAGAAATTTTGGTTATACACTACAAGCTGGAAATTATATAAATTTATGTTGGATATAGATGTTCTTATCTGAATGTTTTATTAAAGATATAATTGCAGATAAACATGTGAAATGTTTCACAAAAGTATCTACAATTGTTCATTTTGCTATGTTATTTAATTTTCTATAATAAAGTTCAAAATTTCACTAGCAAAAATATTTTATAAACAAATAGGGAAGAGTATTTAAACAAAAATTTAAATTCATTAGAGAGTGTATCTATTCTTATAAAAGAGGAGTGATCACTTTGTCACAACAACTAAAAAAAGACATCGGTTTCTTTGCTGCTTTAACTACTGTAATTGGTACTGTTATAGGAGCTGGTGTTTTCTTCAAACCAACTGCTGTATATGGTGCAACTGGCACGGCAAGCTTAGGATTGCTTGCATGGATAATAGGTGGAATTTTAACTATATGTGCTGGATTAACTGCTGCTGAATTATCAGCAGCTATCCCAGAAACAGGTGGCATGATGGCCTATTTAAAACGTACTTATGGAAATCTAACAGCATTTCTATTAGGTTGGGCACAAACAGTCATTTACTTTCCAGCAAATATTGCAGCGCTTGCTATTATTTTTGGGACTCAAACTGTTAACCTGTTTGGACTAAATCCTAATGAAAATCAAATGCTTATAGTTGGAATTGCTATTATTACTGCAACTTTTGTAACCTTAATGAACTTTTTAGGTGCAAAAGCTGCTGGTGGAATTCAGATGGCTTCTACCATATGCAAATTACTCCCTTTAGGACTTCTTATTATTTTCGGGTTACTACATCAAGGCGATGTAACGTTTCAATTATTCCCAATTGAAGCTGGATCCGATAAGTCTTTTATTTCTGCACTTGGTTCTGCTTTATTAGCAACAATGTTTGCATATGATGGATGGATACATGTTGGGAATATTGCTGGAGAAATGAAAAATCCTAAAAAAGATTTACCTAAAGCTATTATTTTAGGTTTAACAATTGTTATGATTGTATATTTACTAATTAACATTGCATTTCTACTGGTCATGTCTGCAACTGCGCTCGCAGGTACTGATACACCAGCATCTGAAATAGCAACAATTCTCTTTGGTACAATGGGTGGTAAATTAGTTAGTATCGGTATCTTAATTTCTGTGTTTGGAACAATTAATGGATATATTATGACTGGAATGCGAATTCCCTATGCAATGGCCTTAGAGAATAAACTGCCTTTTAGTAAATGGTTTGCTACATTATCTAATAAAAGCAGAATTCCTTATAATTCTGGCATATTTATCTTATTAATTTCTGTAATTATGATGGTTGTTGGTGGGTTTAATACTTTAACAGATATGTTAGTGTTTGTTATATGGATATTCTATACAATGACATTTTTAGCTGTTTTCATTTTACGTAAGAGAGAGCCAGATCTTATACGTCCTTATAAAGTACCATTATATCCAGTTATACCAATAATCTCTTTATTTGGTGGGGCATTTATTGTGTTAAATACATTATTTACACAACCATTACTAGCATTATGTGGAATAGGGTTAACTGGTTTAGGTCTCCCAATATATTTTAAAATGCGCCATAAACATACTAATGTTAAAGTGGAGAATTAGTGGGTTAGTTGCACCTGAAATAAAATCAATTATTATTAAGTGAATTTAAGGTTATTATTAGTGTTCATAAAACTTTGGAAGAAGAAGAAAAATATAAATTTACAGTCGTTTTGGAAATTAGATAAGATTTAAATAAAAATTTAATTGGAATAGTCGTAAATCTATTTTGTAATTGGTAGAAAGTACACATTGGATTTTCAACTTCTTAAAAATTGAGGTTATCAGGTTGCATATGTTTTTATGAAAAATTTAATGAGAGCATTTGAATAATGTCATAGAGCAAGAGCATAGATGTGTAAAGCAATGTTTTGCCAATTTAGAAGGAATTCAAAAGTCTTTGTCATACTGCATGTTCCTTCAAAGAAATCCAAATAATCTATAACAAAAACGCAGTTTGCAATCAAACTGCGTTTTTTCAACATACAATGAATGGTTCTGGTGCAAATACTTAGGAAAGATATAAAGAGGCGAAAAGTTTCCTAGTGGAATCTAGTCTTAAGCAACAATTCCAAATAGTTGATGGATAAACTTCACTTGATTTTGGACAGACTTGTCCAGTAAAATAAGTTGCCCTTTTTTTACCATATGCATAGCTTCTATTCCAAAAATAATGGATGTAGCTGTGCGAAAGGATTTCATTCCTAACATCGAACGAACTCGCTTTTTAATAAATCGATGATCTTGTTCCACTATGTTATTGAGATATTTCACTTGCCTTAGTTGGATGCCTAATGGCATCTTTTTTTCTTTTCTCAATTCTTCAACTGCTATAGGATAAGCTGGATTCTTATCGACTGTCACGACACGAGGCTCAGAAATATGAAAAGACTGCAAAGCTTTCTTGAAGAATCGCTTTGCAGCCTTGTGGTTTCTTGCTTTGCTTAGGTAAAAATCGATGGTATTTCCTTTCGAATCGACAGCACGATACAGGTACATCCATTGACTTTTTACTTTGATATATGTTTCATCGACTCTCCAAGAGTCATTGGTTTGCTTGAGATGACGACGGATTCTTTTGTCTAATTCAGGACCATACTGATGAACCCAACGCATAATCGTTGTATGGGCAACGGATAAGCCCCGTTCCTCCATCATTTCCACCAAATCACGAAAGCTCAGGTTGTACCGTAGGTACCATCTTACTGTTTGCAAAATAATATCATGATGATAATGCTTCCACTTGAATGAATTTCGCTTTTCCATACTGATCACGCACCTTTTTTAGAGTAATAGTATCAGTATGTCCAAGATTTAGAGATTACTTGCAATTATCTTGAAGTTTTCGCACCAGAACCATATTTATTTAGTTCTTTAATAAATGGATATATATTCATTTATTAAAAAAATAAGAATTGAAAGTTTTTTATTTTTTTTACAAATAGCACACAAAAATGACATACTTCTAGACTATTTTTATATAGAGGAATTATTTTTTGAAATGGTTACTACATATAAAGGAGACTTCAAAATGGATATGGATTCATATTATTGGGAAATGGTTAAGAAGAATATTGGTGTGTATTCTGAACAGGAACAAGAATGTCTTCGAAATAAGAAGGTCATTATTTTTGGACTAGGGGGAGTAGGTGGATATGAAGCAATTCTGTTTTCGCGAATGGGAATAGGGCATATTACCGGTGTTGATCCCGATGAATTTGAAGTTTCTAATATTAACAGACAAATGTTAGCGCTTTCTAGTGTTATAGGTGAACCAAAAGCAAAAGTTGCAGAACAGGTTGTAAAAGATATACATCCCTATATATCAACAAATTTTATACAAACAAGAGTAGATGAAGATAATGTAATCGAGCTTATAAAAGGGCATGATATTGTAGTAGAAGCCGTAGATGATATGCCTTCAAGAGTTATTATACATAGAACAGCTAGAGAATTAGGCATACCAAGTGTGGGGATGTCAGGTAGCCCCCCAACACGAGGATTTGTTTCTACATTTTTTCCAACCGGAATTCCTTATGAAGAAGCATTAAACATCTCAAGTGTCGGATGCAAATTAACAAATCAAGAATTAAGACAACAGATTGCTGATATAAAGAAAAGTCGAGCTTGGTATTCTGTGGAGAAAGGCGCACCAAAAGAGTGGGCGCAAGATTTTTGTGATGGAAAAGCAGGCTGGATTATCACACCGATGCGTGCTCATCTATTGTCACTATTTAGCTTTCATGAAGCAATACAAGTTTTAACTGGTCGTGAACCTCTAGCTAGAGCGCCTAAAGGCATTGTAATGGATTTAGATAGTCATATCCCGGTTCAAGTAAAAGAAGTCCCAAAGGGTGGATGGGATTATAAAACACTGTAAGGAGGAATATAATTTGTTAACAAAAAATAATGATATGCAAAATATATATGAAGAAAGTTTTACGCGAAATATTGGTGTTATCTCTGTAGAGGAGCAGGAGAAATTAAAAAATTCTCGAGTTACTGTAGTTGGAGCAGGGGGCGTAGGAGGAATTACACTCATCCAATTGGCGCGAATGGGTGTGGGTTCTTTACATGTTATTGATCAAGATGTATTTGAAGCAAGCAATATCAATCGACAAATGCTAAGTTCCAACAGTAAATTAGGACAGCCGAAGGCAGATGTTGCTTTAGAAGTTTTGCAAGACATTAATCCATTATTACAAATAGAGATAACGAAAGAATTTGTTACCGAGGACAATGCATTAGAACTTCTAACGAATACAGATGTCATTATAGATGCAACTGATAATTTAGTAGCGAGAGTAATTATCCATCGTACAGCTCAAAAATTAGGGATTCCTTCTATTTGGATTGCAGTTACACCTCCCTTTAGAGGTGGCGTCATGTCTTTAACTCCTGACTCTACGCCTTATGAAATCGCGTTAGGATATCCGTCTTATCAACAAGAACTAACACCAGAAATGCAAAATAAAATTCATAAATTAAAAGATGGACGTGCTCTTCATTCGGTCAAGCATGGTGCGGATGAGCAATGGGCAAATAATTATGTACAAGAAGATCGTCCATGGGCTGTACTGTCTCCCGTTGCGAATATCGTAGGCATTCTGGCAAGCTTTGAAGCATTTAAATTTATAATAAATCGAGAAGACTTAAAACCTGTAATAAGTCCAAATTTAATACAAATTAACCTTGCAAATCAAAATATGGTACATGTGTCTGTACCTGAAAATGATAGTTGGGATTATACAACATTATAGATGAGGTAAGAGAATATGCTTCCTTTTTTGTTACTGGGGATTATTGTTACACTCGCTCTACTTGTTAAGGATTATGCGCTAGCTGGTGCGGCTTGTTTATTAGGAGTTTTACTTGCTGTTGGACAAAAAACTTTATTACATCTTATTCAACAATATTCTTTTCCAATTGGTATTTTCTTTCTGATGCTATTCCTTTTAGTACCAATCACATCTGGAAAGATTACAAGTGAAAATGTAATAAAATTAATTACCTCTCCTATCGGATTAGGATCCATTCTAGCAGGTTTTACTGTGTCATACATAGGAGGAAAAGGTGTAGGAGTTCTACCTATGAATTCTACGATATTGTTAGGTGTCTTAATAGGTACTCTTATTGCCGTATTATTTACAAAAGGGTTACCAGCCGGATTAATTATTGCGGCTGGGATCATAGCTATCATTTCTATGAAATGAAAGGAATATTCTAAATGAAGATAAAATGGACACATATTAGTTTAGTAGGGATTTTTTTGATAATACTTATGTCTAGTTGTTCTAATATCAAAGAAACTTCTCAAAATGATCAAACTTCTAAAGTGGTAAAACAAGAATTAGAAATTCAGCAAGGAGAAGAAAAATTATTTTTACTTCATAAAAACTTAAATAATAAAAAACAGTATACATCTGATGAAATTATCTTATTTTTAGAACCATTTAGTGTACCTACAGCTCAAGCATTTGATGTACCAAAATTTTCGTGGATGGATGAGTACGCCAGAAAAGGGTATGATACTTGGGCTATGGATTTCAGAGGGTTTGGTCGTTCTTCTCGCCCTAAAGAAATGTCAGATCCTTCTTCCCAAAACCGTCCGGTTATTCATTTGAATGATGCAACTAAGGATCTAGAAACTATTGTAAATTGGATTAAAAAGAAGAGAAACGTAAAAAAAATTCATATTGTTGGATGGTCATATGGAGGCGTTGTGGCTGGAAATTATGCAATATCCCATCCTCAAGATATTAATAAACTTATTTTATATGGGTATATGCACGGGTTCACACTTCCTATGATGACACAACCTTTCGAAAACCCACTACACCCTAATCAGTTTAATCCTGAAGCACCAGCTTATCAAATCGTAGATTTTGATAAAGGAATGCATCATTGGCATATGATGATGGGAAATAAAAAAATTGTTACAAACGAAGCAATGGATGCCGTAAAACAAGTTTTTATTGATTCAGATCCTATGAGTAAGAAAAATAATCAAACGATTCGTCGACCAGTTGGTCCACTTGAAGATTTATTTTATATTTGGAAAAATCAGCCTCTATATGATGTATCTAAGATTACCGCTCCATTACTTGTCATTTACGGGGAAGATGACATATTTGCAGACCGAAATATGATGTCAAAATTAACAAGTGCAAAACAAAAAAAAGAAGTAGTAATCCCCGATGCAACACACTGGGCTGTTTATGAAAAGAATCGTAATACCCTATTCGAACAAACATTAAACTTTATAGAAGCGAAAGAAGGCAAACAGGAATGAAAAAGGGTTTAACAATATTAGATGCTACCTTACGTGAAGGAGAACAACAATGTGGTATTCGTTTCTCCAAGGAAGACAAAATTACATTACTTCACATGTTAGAGGATTTTGGAGTAAGTCTTATTGAAGTTGGACACCCTGGCATCTCTGAAGAAGAAGAAGAGATTTGCCGAGAAGTTGCAGCATCTGCAAAGCACGCCGAAATACTTATGCATGCTCGGGCGAAAAAAGAAGAAGTTCATGCGGCTTATCGTGCTGGTGCCGATTGGATAGGAATCTGGGCGTCTATTAATTCTATTTCTTTACAAACAAAGTATACCAATCGATCAAAAGAGTATGTTATTAATCAGGTGAAACATGCTATTGAAGAAGCAAAATCTTTAGGAATGAAAATCCGTTTTACTATTGAAGATGCTTCACGAACGGAATGGGAAGATATCGCCTACATTGGACAGATTGCACATATAGCTGGAGCAGATCGAATCAGTTTAGCAGACACTGTAGGAATTTGGGAGCCAGGTCAGTGTGCGACAATTGTGAAGAAATCTGTTGAGACATTCCCTTGTGAGATTGAAGTTCATCTTCATAATGATTTAGGATTAGCCATGGCAAATGCTCTTGCTGCAATTGATTCAGGGGCATCTGTCATTGATGCTACATTGTGCGGAATAGGTGAACGTGCTGGGATTGTTGATTTGCTAAATTTATCAGTATTTTTATCTCAAAAGCGTAATCTACAGTGCTTTAAACTACAGATGATTCCTGAATTAACGCAATCTCTCCAATTAGCTACTGGTTGTCAAGTAGATCATTGGAGACCGATTATTGGAAAGAATATATTTACTCATACTGCATCCTATCATATAAAAGCTGTTCAGCAGAATTACTCAGCATATGAGGGTATTCAACCTGAAATGATAGGCAGAGTAAGGAACATACAACAAAAACGTATAGAAAGAAAAGGGCCTCGGCTTTCAAAGTCTCTCCGAGTTAGTAAACCATTTGTAAAAGGAGCATCTGAGCTTTTATATCATCGTGATGGTCCAGGAGAGCGTTGGGTACAGATGGATTATAGAACTGATGAACGTGCTTCATTTTATGTAATACAGCGTGTATTTTACGACGCCCATATGGATGAGAACTTAGAAGGACATGTAGATACTCACGCACATCATTGTGATAGTGCCTTTATTTTTTGGGGGAATAGAATAGATGGTACAGGCCTCTTATGTGAAGTGGAAATTGAAGGAGAATTGCAAATAATTGAAAGTCCAGCATCTGTTTTTATTCCATCGGGGTTAAAACATAGGTACAAATACCTTTCGGGTACAGGGACATATACAAACATCGTACTAGCACCTAATTATAATTCTAGTTTGTTAGAGGAAAACTCATCAAAAGTATTTGTATATTAATTAAATAAAAAAGTTTTTATTTCTGTTATGATGATGTTTTAGTAAACCATCTGACTGATAAGAGTATAAGCAACCTCAATGTTCTTTATGTAAAAAAATAAAAAACAGATAGAATTCAATATGTTCTTTGAATTCTATCTGTTTTTTGAATGGCCCCAAAAAGAAGTAATCGTTGCCGTGCCCCTTTTACCTAATGACTAATATTAGCACTTGGGTATAATGTCGTTCCTCCAATTGAAACTTTTATTTCATTTGTTAATGGAACATTTTGTTCATTAATAATTGTTCTCCACCATTCCCATGCAAGACCTGTACATTCTCTCGCTACGACTTTTACATTTTTTGAATTCGGTGGAAGCGGTATAACTGTAGAGTAATGAGCCGTTTTGTCTTGGCCATTCCCTTCCCAAGTTTTATGGGTTAATACTTCTTTTCCATTTTCATCATATGAGAATTCATCCCAAGATACATCAAATTGAGCAACATATGCACCGTAATGATCAAGCGTCATTTTAGCACTTGAATATTCTGTAGTTGTCGTCTCAATATAGTCTGTATTGTTATGAACAGCAGCAGTTGCGTTATCTTTTAAGAAAGTGCTTGTATATGAAATTGGGTATGCTGGATTTTTAGAACTTAATTCTGCATTATCTTTAATGACATTTCGGATTTCATTAAAATCTTTTGAAACAACCTTGTTATGCTCTTTTGCATCTCCGCCTAATACTACAGCGGTAAAGGTACTGTCTTCAAAAATGTCTTTGTACTGTCCACTCGCTTCAACGCCTTGCCCCTTAATTAAGGCTTTAAAGGCAGCTTGTACATCTTTGCTCTTAGATGATGTTTCTAATTTCACATAAACTGTTCTACCATAAGCTACATTTGACACCATAACAGGCGGAGCCGCATTACTTACCCCTTTACGAGTTAGCTCATCAAAAGTAACGCTATTATCAAAAAGATCTGATGGATTGTTAGGTAGTTCTGCACTTACGGTATAAAAGATTTGCTTATATGCCGCAACCATCACTTTTTTCTCTCCATCTGCAATCGCTTTAAAATCAATGTTCAGTGAATTGTCAAGATATTTAGCGTTAACATTAAGAGCACTTGCTATTTGAGATTTACTATACACCATAGATTCTGTATACTGCATTCTTGCAGGTAACGTATGTGTTTTTGAATACTTTTCATTCCAAGTAGATACTAATTCATCTACTGCTCCAGACACATTACCATATGTAGGATTTTGAACAGTAATTGTATTGTCTTTTCTCATGCCAGGTAAGTCTATACTAATATTCAAAGGTTTTCTCTTAGCTACTAACAAACTAGGTTGATTATCTGCAAAAGCTTTATTTGCAAGTTGTACTGCTCCTGGATAAGTACGATTAGCCACAGAATCAATAATTGAAATATCCACCGGTGAAGTTGTAAGTGATTTTTTCTCGCGTTCAACTACTACAAATTTACCATTTGAATTTGTACTTTCTTTCGGAACAAAACTCTCTACTTTATCACCATTTACTGCTAAAACCTCTTGATTATTATACTTAAGATTTCCTATGCCAGTATCAATACCACTAGCATTTTTTGTTGCATCAGCTGAATTACTTGTTTTTGTTTCAGCGAAGGAAATAGAAGAATAATTAATAGTGCATAAGCCAATTGATAAACATGCTAATAATTTGATTCCTTTAACACTTTTTATAATTTTCAAAAAATTCAACCCCTTCCTTTTTTCGTATTAAGGTATGATAATTATTTATAAATAATTGCTAAATAGTGAACTTACATAAATGCTTTTAAAAGTTCTTGAACGAATGGAAGTGCTCCACCTACAAATTTTAAAATTGTCATTGCGATTGTCATATTATTTCCTCCTCTTTTGTTGTTGCTAAGATGTGATTTATCTTTATGCTTTCATTATAGTAAGTACTTATATATATATCAACACATTCTGATATGCAATATTACATCTTAAAACCATGTTGTATGCTGTTATAATAGAATAGGTAAATTCTACAGCATTTTTCGATGAACTAAACAGCTAATGAACATGAAATTTCTCGTAAATAAAAAAGGAAGAGAATTATAAAAATTCTCTTCCTTTTTTATGTTTTGTGATGTGTTCATAAACATAATGCATCTATATTTATAGAAAATACATAACAGCTATAGAAAAATCCACATTCTATCTATTTACACACGTACTGCTGTACCGCTTACCGCAACCATTAACATTCCGTCACGAACCACTTCGTAGTCTACATCGATACCAACAATTGCATTTGCTCCTTTTTGCGTTGCAAGTTGTTTCATTTCTTCCATCGCAATGTCACGAGCTTCTTTTAATTTACTTTCATAAGCACCAGAACGGCCACCTACAACGTCACGAACAGAAGCGAAGATGTCGCGTACGATATTTGCACCCATAATTGCTTCACCGTTTACGATGTCCACATACTCAATAATTTCTTTACCCTGAATAGTATTAGTTGTTGTTACGATCATTGCTGACACACTCCTATAATCTCTAAAAATTTATTTTCGTTTTTTATAATCTTATTATTCATTTATACTTGAATCGTCTTTTTTGTATGTGAAATTTTCCCTTAACGTACAATATTTTTTTGTCGTTTCGAGCTAAATATAGCATACATACAACAAGGGAATGCAGTACATATCAGCATACAAGCATTCCCTTGTTATTTTTATGTTATTACTTTACATTTTATGTCCCCACTGGTCAAAGTGATAATCTTTACCGTCGATTTTAAACCAACCGTCTGAATAAAGTGAACCATCTTCTCTAGCACAATACCAAAGGTATCCGTATGCAAGAGGCCAAGGTCTATATCCACCACCAACTTGGAACCATCCTGTTTTAGCTGCTCCATTCTCATCGAAGTAATAATATTTATTATCGATAGTTTGCCAGCCCGTTTGTGCTACGCCGTTATTGTCAAAATGGTATAGTTTACCATCTGTTTTTTCAAATCCTGCGCGGTTAACTGATCCGTCTTCATGAAAATAATATTTTTTTCCGTCAATGTTTTTATAATCATTGAACGTATCATTGAGGCCATTTGTGAAATAGTATCTTTTACCGTCTATCATTTTCCAACCGGTATAGGAAGGTCCATCCTCTAAACTATAATATGCTATTGTATTCGTATTTTTGTTGATTCCTGTTTTTAAAATCGAACCGTCTTGATTAAATGCTAATGTTTTCTTGTCAAGCTTAACATTAACACTGCTGTTTATAGCTTCTCCATTTAGCTTAGAAACTCTCTCAATCACACCTTTGTCGGAAAAGTGAAGAGTGACATCTTGATCTTTTATAGGTAGTTCATTTGTAGTAGGATGATAATCTTTAAAATAATAAACTTTACCGTCTATATCTTTCAAGCCTTCTTTAACAAATTCTCCTGAAGCATCGGAATAGTTATTACCTATCCAGACTGATCGTTGCAGAACACCGGAGTCGTTGAAGTTATAGAACTTCCCATCAATCAGTGAATCACTTCCACCTCCAGTAACCATGTAGCCATAAGGCGGTGAGAAATAATAAGTCTTCCCTTTAATGTCTTGCCAGCCTGTCAAAATGACTCCATCAGCATCTGCAAAGGAATAACCAGTACCTCGATTTATCCAACTGTTCTTTATCACGTTTCCAGAGGAATCTTTTGCAAGATATTTAGTAGGGTCCTTTTCATCAGTTATAGTCTCTATTTTGTCATACTTCTGTCTCTCATTTTCTTTACCCGGATACCACTCTATTAACCAATTATGAATTTCATTGTTGCTTTTATCAGGGAAACGAATTTCAGATTTGAAACTCCAATCAGTAGCGAATCCATGAATATTTTGATTACCAGCCAAACTTACCCCATTTTTATTATTCAAACGGAACTGAAATTTATCATCGTAAGAATTTCCTATCTGAACAAGTTCAAACACTTCATCATCGCCAAGCGAATCGGAATATTGAAGTCTGTTTCCTTCTTTTCCTGAAAGGTATTTTGAACCTGTTTTTACGATTACTTTATTCGTTCCTTTTTTATAAGGGATAATTTGATAAGATTTACCATCATTTAGTGTAGTAAATGGTAGTGCAATAGATGTCTCTAGGACGTTAACACGCTCCGCCAATACATCAGATAATCGATCATAAAAATCTGCACGAGCTTTAGGCTCATTATTAACATAATTGTCAAGAACATCTTTAGATACTGGCTTTGAAGTCAATGTTATCAATTGTTTTTGCTTATCTGATAATTTATTTTCTATCTGACCATATAGGTAATCCGAATTTCTAGCAATCACCGTCCAATCGCCAAAGGAGTCGCCGGAATATTTTTTGTAAAGTGGACCAAGAAATCTTGGGTTTTTACCAGATGCTTTTTCTACAAATGCATGTTGGCCTTGATTTATCACAACTCCGGTCTTTCCTTCGTCTAATTGTGCTTGTGTAATGTAAAGAAGATCGTGTTCTGAGACATTTGCTCCATTAGGGTTTAAATCTATAATTGCACCTGCTTCAGTAATTTTAAGCTGCTGCCCAGATCTTAGTTGATGAATTTCGATTCTTCCATCTGGATAGCGTACTTTAACTGGTTTAAGAAAATTCGAATCACCTTGTGTATGATACATGGAAATATTAAATTCCCCAGATGTAAAACTAGGAGCCTGGTAAGTTTCGTTTTCTGCATATACATCAATGTGAGTGCCAGGGTCTCGATCCCCTGGGCTTATTCCAAGTGCTTCATAAGTGTTTGCTACAGCACCTAATACAGTAATACTTATATCTATTACCGTACCTATCCCTGCGCTAGCTTTGTTTTCTGCAATAGGAGCGACAGAAAAAAGAATACCTAATGCCGCTGCAGTAGGAATTACTTTCTTTCCAATTCCAATTGTTTTAAATTTTTTCTTCATTTTTGTTGTCCTCTCTTAGTAAGATTTAGCCTAGATTACTTACATGTAACACTGTAAAAAACAAACATATAAATACTGTCGTATATTGATTTAAAATATAAAATCAATATTTATAAATTCATCTTAGTTTAAAAACCTTTCAAATTTCTTTCATAAATGTTACAAAAGTCTTTCATTAATATCGTATAAAATTCTGAACTTTTTACGATAGTCTATATTTTTTCAGCTTGGCCCCATGCTCATTAAGCGAAGATTTTTAAGTATCCCCAAAACAAAATTTTTATTTGTAAAATGAATGAAGTAGTAAACAAGAAAGGCTGGCAAAATGCCAACCTTTCTTGTTTTTTGGGTCTCAATTTTTAATTTAATAAGATATATCGGGGGTCCCGCCAACCAAATGACATAAAACCCACGTTAAGCAAATTTCGACAAAATAAAAGCCGATTTCCTGTACGCTAAGAAATTGGCTTGTTTAGATGTTTTTGAAATGGTAACCCTACATTATTGAACTACCCCCACTTTCACTTCGTTTAGAAGTGGGGGATTCCTAAGTAAAGAGTTCTATCGAACTCTAATTTATTAGGCTATCTCCGCAGTCCTTGCGGTTAGAAGCCTTATCGCTTCATTCTTTAGATTGATACTTGCGTTAATATCTCTATCATGATGTGTACTACAAGAAGGGCAATCCCATTTACGTAGGTTTAGATTTTTAACGTCTTTGTTTTGATATCCACAACAAGAACATAATTGGCTTGAAGCAAATGTTTTCGATACGACAATGACTTGTTTACCGTACCATGTTGCTTTATATTCCAACATGGTTCGAAACTGTGACCATGATACCTCACTAATCGCTTTTGCTAACTTATGATTCTTTAACATATTCGATACTTGCAAATCTTCTATACCGATAACATCGTGGTTTTTGATGATTTCAGTTGAGATTTTGTCCAAGTAATCTTTTCTAGCGTTTGTCATGTATTCATGAATTCTAGCAACCTTTATTCGTTGTTTATTCCAGCGAGAAGATCCTTTCGTTCTTCTAGAAAGAACACGCTGTGCTTTGGCTAACTTCTCTTCTAATGATCGAAAAAACTTCGGGTTTTTATAGGTTTTTCCATCTGACAAAATGGCAAAATCTTTTAGTCCTACATCAATTCCAATGTAAGAATGTGTTTTCGGAAGTTCTTGCACTTCTGTTTCTACTAACAATGACGCAAAGTATCTGCCAGAAGGGTTCCGTCTAACCGTAGCATTTAAAATACGTCCATTTACTTCACGACTTTTGGCAAATCGAACAAGACCTAGTTTCGGCAATTTAATTTTGTTTCCTACAACGGCAATGTTTTCATTTGTTTGTTTTGTGGTGTAAGATTGTACATTGTTCTTCTTAGATTTGAAACGCGGAGCACTGTTTTGTTTTTTGAAAAAACGTGTATAAGCATCCGCAAGGTTGCGAACAGACGACTGAATAGCAATGCTATCTACTTCTTTTAACCAAACAAACTCTTTCTTCATGGCAGGAAGTTTGGCAGAGCATGTACCATATGTCAAACCGTTTCCTGTTTCTGTGTATGCGTTATCCCATAGAGATAGGAAATGATTGAATACAAAACGAGAACAACCAATCGTTTTATTGATTAGCGTTGCTTGTGCTTTATTTGGATATATACGAAATTTATATGCTTTATTGATAATCATTCGTTTCACCTCCAGTTCGACATGTGTCTATTATACAACAAACATACATTCGATAGGTAGTGAAGTGATAATGACAAATTACCCAGTAACACTTTACATATGTCGAACAATTAAGATGGCTTCATGCCACCCCTTGTCCGAAGCCAATTCATCTCCCACCTACTCACTGGGCTGCGACCCTTCACGTTCCTTGAGGAAGGAGTCTTCTTGGCTAAAATGATAAAATTAACAGCATCTTCATATTCTACTTTTTGATTTTTTGTTGTAAAGTGAAGCATTAAGGAGAAAAGTTCATCGTGGATTAAATAAAGGGGAAGCTATGAATTCTCTAGCTAGATCTATTTTTTTTGGTAAGCGTGGAGAGTTCCGTGCATTGCAGGATCAACTCCAAAGAGCTAGTGCATTAAATATTATCATCAATGCTATCAACATATGGAATACAGTGTATTTAACCCAAGCGATTGAATACAGAAAAAAGAAGAGTGGCTTTCAAGAAGAGCTATTACAGCACATTTCACCACTAGGTTGGGAGCATATTAACTTCCTTGGTGAATATAAATTTAACTTTAAACAGTCCACTACCTTAGAATCTTTGCGACCACTTCGGAAATAAAAATTAGACAGCCGATTTTCTTAGCGTGGAAAAACCGGCTTTTTCTTTGTCGAAATTTGCTTAGCGTGGGTTTTATGTCATTTGGTTGGCGGGACCCCACTTAGTAAAGCGATTTGAAACCTTTGCTGCAAACATTACAGAAATAAAGACAAGAAAACAAAGTTTGGCAAATAACACAATATCCCTCCTTTCATGATGAACATATCCTATGTACATCAGAAGCAAGAAAGGTTTATAGACATTGAGTAAAAGTGAGTAGAAGTGAGTTTTTTACTCTGTTAGATACGTCTTTTACTCTGTTTGATGACTCTTAACAGTCAATATTCACGATTTTGTGTTGTTAGATGCTCTAATTTGAGGTTTTAGACTTAGTAACTTCTGACTTATCAATGCAACCTAACAGTTAGTATGAAAAAGAGCATTATGTAGTTATTTCCACGCACTTTTGACTATTGTTTTATGATGTTGTTGAGGAAAAGCAGAAAGAAAATATGCAATTTTGTATACGGTAAAATACCTTATACAAGAAGCACGGTTCACCATCTATACTTTATGAATGATATTATTGAAATAAAAGGGAAGAAGGGTGTAGATTTTCAAGAAAACATCCTTTACTAATTAACCGATGAAGGTAAGAAAGAATACGACAGCTATAAGAAACAAATGAAAATAGAACTGGATTATTTAAGGTCCTGCTTGATAAGGCACTTGGAGAAGGTCATTATGGTCCAGTTAGTTAACTTTTTTAGGGGGAAATAGGGAATATGAGGGACAAATTAGAACAACTTTTAGTATCTGAAGAAATTTTACCATTAAGCTCTTCTAAATGGTCAGTATTTCAGGTGGATTTTAAGAAGGGATGTAAGGAAATAACACATAAAATGATAAATAACAGTGTGCCCAGTAGTATTATTGGAGTATATGTAATTCAAACTAGTGACGGAGAAGTATTGTATGTGGGGCAAGGGAAGGTAAAAGAAAGAATTAAACGTCATTATAAAAAGTTATTTGCTTCCAAACCTAGTTACAGGCAACAATTTTTCCAAGAAAGAGAGGGGACAATGAATATATATTGGGCAGCATTTGAAAAGGATAGACTTGTAGTAGAGACGTTATTGCACCTTACCTTGAATCCTGTATTTGAAGTATATAAAAGTAAGAAAAATGGTAACTACTAAGCCATATATTTCATTTAGAAGTTTGGTAAGGGGTATGATTCCAGCGAAAATACGCCCATTATTACCTATAGGATTATCTTCAAGGAAAAAGAAGATGATCCTATAGCGTATAAAAGCGTTAAAATGTGAGTCTTCCCCATAATTCAACATAAAATTAAATGTAGATTTTGGAGCTATTTTGTGTTTACATTTCAGATAAAATGATAAAATTAAACAAAAACCGCGTATAAGGGTGGGGAAAAAGATGAACATTTCTAAACAATTCATTAAACCGTTTCCTGCATATGAAGAAGTATTTTATGATAATTTGGAACAGCATAAAAAACACTTTTTACCCATTTGCTCCATAAACTTACAATGCATTGAACCTGAATGGAACGAATGGTTACATATTGTGTCAGCAAAGGAAATTCACGACGGGTGCGTTGGCGATTTTACCCAACCGTTTCACACGAATTTTACGAAAGAAGATACGTTAGGCTTTGATGTCGTTGAAGGAAAGTATAAATTTGAAGCAAATTGGAATTACTTTGAATTTGAGAAAAATCCTTCCCACATTGTAGAGAAAGCCTATGTGCGTAATGAAAAAGACTATCAAATCCGTAAAGAATTTTTCCAACGTAATCAGAAAATTCATCCTTATTCTAGCTTTGAAAAAGAATTTACATCCGTAGAAGCATTAGAGCAAGAGTTTGTCGAAAAACAAACAAATGGTTGGGGATTAGATTATCCCAAGGTAAATGGAATCCTGGATGATATACGTTTTATGACAGAAGAAGGGCAAGAATTATTGGAAGATTGCGTTAGCGAAGACGAAATTTTTGACTATACCAATCTACTGTATGTGCCAAAAGATGAAGATGGCCATCCATTTACATATGTTGGATTTGCTACAGGCTATTACTTTCAAGCTTATGGTGCGGATCGTATATACCTATTCTTTAATAAAGAATTAAGAAAAGCAGTAATTTGTTTTGAATATACATAAGGTACAAGAAGCAGGAGAGACGGGACAGGGCTGGCGGCAAGCATTTGATAGTAAATTAGGCAATATGCACGATTCTGGAACAACACATTAAAGGGATTAAAACAACTTACAGATCCTTAATCTACAGAAAATAAATTCAAAAAAAGTCTAATTAAAACACATTTAGAATTCTTTAATCGAAAAGGACCAAAACGGTGCAACTTTTTTATAAACGATTAGATTTTTTTACAAACAGTCAAACTTTTTTCAAAACGGTTAAACTTTATTTCAAATCAACAATTGCATATATTTCCACGGCGGATTTCACAAGAAATGAAAATGTATATTTTTTACAAAGTGTGAGGTGTAACAGTGTTTTCGATTCTAGATTAGGGTGGTAACAAATCATATTTAGAATCTAATGGTATAAAGGTTATCATACCAAATGATCCTGAAAGAGATGTTGTAAACAAGATTATTTATGAGGAGGATCAATTTGAACAAAAAAATTATAAATTTTTCTGTATATTGTACTTTGAATGTCTTTATGTATCTAATGGCATATTTCTTTGCCATAAAACCTGCTATTATTACAGCAACAACTGTGGACTATAATAGGATGAAATTTTTAACTATACTATTTGTACTTACAGTAATTTCAATCCTATATGGCTTTATAATGAAAAAAATTATTCGTCATAATTCCAAGCTCTCGCATTCAATTACAAATGAAAGCATACTGTTTACGTTTAGCCATATTTTTACTGTTTTTATTTTCTTGGCTATAATGTTCATTTAACTCATATATGGTGTGTGTTATAAGTGAATTTGGTAAGTTTCAAGACTAATTGATGTTATGTAAACTTATATAAATAGCTTATTTACAACACAAAAAAACAGAAAATTCATTATATAATAGACCTAATAATATCCATAATTCGGAAAATAAATATTAGGAGGGAATTTATGCAACCACTTGTTGGACAAAAAATAATTAATTATAAAACAATAGACAAGCTGTTTCTAATTTTAATTTTACTATCTGGTACTTTAGCTTTTAGCATCGGTCAATATTTATATGTTACATTCTTCTTATTAGGGATTATGTTTATATATAGAAGCATAAGAGATTTGTATTTAAATGTTTCATATATAATTATTGGTCTTGAGTTAGTAGTAGGTGTATTTCTAACCATATATATGGCACTTAATTATTTAGTTGCTTAGATGAAAATATAAAAAAGAATACCGCCTTTAAAGGTGGTATTCTTTTTTATATTAATGAATTGTCTTTTTGTTTACAGGTTCCTTGACCTTTTTGTTTATAGTGTTTTGAATGTATACTTTTGTTATTGATTTTGCTAAAAATAGATAAAGTCGGATAAGAATAATGAAATCAATATTTTGAATGTATACTAATGGATAAAAGTTTACATTCGGGTTTTGAAAATATTTACAACTAAATTTGTATTAAATTTCTCAATATAGATATACTTGTAAATTATGGTTTTAATATTCAAAATTAACAAAAATTAAAGTATAATAAAAATGTGATGGTTATCACTTATGTTTACTCCTTGTGCTGAAGATAAGATCGTATTCTCCGATCTTATCTTTTTTTGTTTGTAGAAATTTAATGCAAAAAAATAGAATCCTTATTATAAGGGGTCTCGCCACATCGCCATCAAGCTAAGAAAAGCAAATACCCCCAAAACGAAAAAATAAGCTTTTTTATTACAGTTAGCACAAAATCTCATTGTGGGTAGTTGTATTTTTTTGCAATGCCCCGTTGAAAGTTTACCTATACCGATATAAGGGTTTACATTTCTGAAAATTAAATCTATTATTAATAGTGGAAAATTAAGTAAGAAGGATGTGGTTCTGTGTCGAAGAAAATCATTCTATCAGGCTGGGAGCTAATTATTCATCTATTGTTGTCGTTTGTCGGTATACTAGCGGTTGGCTCTCTACCAATTCTATTCAAAGGGCTTTCAATAGATATTCCAGGGTATTTTAGTAGTATTTATAACATTTGCGAGAAGATAATACTACATGCTTCATCTATGCAGTATGGTCTGAAGATTAAAAAGGATTTGTTCCCACAAATATTTTTTCACTATACAGAGACGATGGTTATACTCTCAATTTCACTGATTGTTTCATTAATAGTGTCATTTATACTAGTACACGTAATCTTAAGGGTTAACAAAAAATGGCAGAATAGGATTAAAGAAATCATGTTATTTCTTCAATCTTTACCTGACATATTGTTTATTGTTGGTTCCCAATTGTTGGTGGTATGGATATTCCAGAAAACTGGTGTTATGGCAGCACAAGTAGCAGGAATTGGAGATCAGAAGGTGCGACTCTTACCAATTATCTGTTTTTGTATACCTACCATTATAATGTTTGTTAAGTTCTTACTTCTAAGATTTGAGGATGAGTTGAGAAAGGATTATGTATTGTTCGCTGCTGCAAAGGGGATGGATCGTCTTCATATTTTAAACCGCCATGTACTAAGAAACGTACTATTAAGCACTTTGTTCTTTGTAAAAGCTAATATATGGTTTATGCTCTCTAACTTATACATAATAGAATCGATATTCAATACTCTTGGATTCTTTGTATTTATTAAAACTTACCAAAGTATAGAGGTTTTTACGGTTGGATTAATGCTAATCTACTTACCAATATTCTTGATTTTTAAATGTTTTCATTGGGTTGTACCTACTGCGATGAAGGAGAAAATTTAATATGTGGAGTTATTTAAAGCACGATAAAAGGTTCTGGTTAGGTGGTTTATTTTTAACAATATTAATGGTCCTAAGTATAGGAAATACTATTTTTAATGATGGGCATATACACAAAGTAATCCTTCAATATGATAAAACTGGTTATCCTGAAGTACCTCCATTTCCACCTTCAATGCAATTTTTATTTGGTACCGACAGAGCAGGGTACGACTTACTCAATCTGATAATTGAGGGGGCTAAATGGACTATTGGGTTTGCAATAGTAGTAGCCATTTTACGTATGATGCTAGGTATCATAGTTGGTTTTTTACTTGGTGCATATGTTAAAAGAGGTTTTAAAAAAATAGAAGCATTTTTTGATAGTTTTACAATCGTACCAATGGTTATGATTTGTTATTTTATATTATCAGAAGTACTTATTTATGATAATGGAACGATACCGGCTCCATTTTACCAAAGACTTCTATTCCAATTGGCTGTGATTGTTCTTTTAAGTGTTCCCACCCTATCATTATATGTTGCAAATGAAGTAAGAAAATTGCAAACTGAAGAGTTTGTTGAAGCCGCAAAGATACTTGGTGGCGGGAAATTATACATTGTGGTTAAGCATATTCTTCCTCATCTAGTTCCAACATTTATAATTATGCTTATGCAACAATTTGTACAAACACTAACATTGTTGCTTCATTTAGGTTTACTAAATTTGTTTTTTGGTGGAACGGTTCTTTATGGAGATGAAGTAGATTCCGTAACACATGAATGGACTGGGTTAATTGGAATGTACTATCCTTCTCTGTCTTCAGACACTTGGATTCCAATGATTCCGATAATTTTCTTTAGTTTAACTGTTCTGGCTGCGAATAAAATAACCAATAGCATTCAAGATTCTTTAGAAAGAAACAGAACTGGCAGTATCTCTGTTAAAAATACTAATAAGAGTGTTTTGCAGGTACCTGAAAATGAATTGTTTACATTCAAACATCAAACATAAACACAGCTTTAATTCTCACTTACAGGGGGTATCATCATATCGCTACAAAAAGAATAGCGTTTTTTTCGCTTTATAAATACAATTTCTTTTTCAGTAAAAAATGTGGGTGGTACCTCTAATACCCCAGAAGGAAAAGAAGAGTTTGAATCCTTTAACGTACAGGGCGTTCCATATATCATTGTAAAAGATCATGAAAATAACACTCAAAAATCAATTCTTGGATTCAGCACTCAATCATTAGAAGAGGCTATTTTATAATAATCATCCCAAAAAAAAGAAACGAACAAAAATGTTCGTTTCTTTTTCATGGTGTTCAATGCTCAAGAAAACTTATAACCGCATAAGTATATAGAACGACTAGAGCAAAGGCACATATTCCCATAATAATAATCGCTAGTGCGCTTTTCTCTTGTCTAAACCCTATAATTCCAAGAATAAATGCACTCAACATCGTTACCTTAAGCATATTAGAAAGGTTGGGAATTGAATATTTACTCAACCAGGTAGAGAAACTTACAATTGCTAAAAAAGAGAACAAAGTTAGAATAATAGATAATATATTAATGTGCCTCCCATACTTCAAGTGCATTTCGCTACCCCCTTTTCTTTTCATTAGTGAATAATAGGTAGATGGCTATATTTTTATTTTATTCTAAACTTTCTTTAAAATCCACAACAAAAAGAAGAGGTTGTCCCAAAAGTCGCTGAATAGTTACTTTTAGGCAACCTCTTTTCTTTATTTTTTACTTTCCTCTAGTTTAGAGATACTTGCTTCTTTTTCAGGTAACGTATCAACAAAATCCTTTTGAGATTTTAATAGGTCAGATTGTTGTATCCAAGCCATAAAATCATCTAAAGATTTACGGGCTTCTTTTACATCGCCAGTAATATCATTCATGTTCAACTTATTAAATGTAGCTAAAAATTCTTGTTGAATCTCACCTTGCAATGCATTGGCTTGCTTTGTTAATTCTTTATTTTCATCACTTTTTGCCTTTTGAACATTATTCATAGCTTTCCCGATTTCATGTTTATCAAAAGCATCTTGCGCTTTCTTTAAATTTTCGGTTTGTTCTAACTTACTTTTAATCTTCTTATCATCCTTCAACTTCAAAGCCTCTTGATAATTCTTTATAGCTTCGCTATATTTTTTATCCTTAATGTTCTTATCAGCTTTTGATGTATAATCTTCAAAGGAATTACTACTACAAGCTGCCAGTAGCAAGATGAATGCTAGAATGAACCCATAAAACTTAACATTTTTCATAGAACCTATGCCTCCCCTTCTATATGCATATACTTATATTATTACAATTTCTGTAAAAATCGAAAGGGATACTTATGTTATCAATTTGATAAATATTCTGTTGGAGGCATTATGTATCATTTATTATCTTTTTCGGTAGACTGAATATATTCAAAGAAATCCGGTGGTTCTTCCATTGCTTCTTTTTTAAATTTTTCAAGTTCTTCACGTTCACGCGGAGACAATTTTTCTAGTAGGGGTACCACCCCATCACCATCAAGCTAAGAAATGCAAATACCTCAAAACGAAAAAATGAGCATTTTGTTACAAGTTAGTACAAAATTTCGTTCTGGGGGTACTATAAAATTTTAGCTTGATGGGCATGTGGTGCTACCCCATCGCTATCAAGCTAACAAAACAAAATCCCCCCTAAAATGAAAAAATACGCTATTTTTTCTGTAGATGTGGATTTGAATAAAGTCACGACGTAAAAAAATGTTGTGATATTTGGTTACCTTTAGATAATTTTTTTCTAAGGATAAGTTCCTTTTTTTACTATAGGAGTAGGTTTGCTTAATTAGAAAATAATAACGAACTGAATCTACACCTAAAGTTGAATGGAAATTTTATCCTTAAATTGTTATATTTAAGGAGGGGGGTTCATATTATTTGGCAATAAATGAACGGATTTGGTTAGGAACCTACTAAAATATTAATCTTATTAGTTCTAAGTAAGGAGGAGTAGTTTATTTTTAAAAAATTATTGCGAAAGATTGGTTATCTAAATTGTGTGTTAATAGGGTTCATTTTATTATTATGGCTCAGTGTTTTTTTTATTGGTGATATATTTGGTGCGTATTCATGGACAATACTCAAATTAGTTTTACCTATCATAGGAGCACTCGGATTATTAATTAATTTTGTCATGTTTATCATTTTAATTGTTAAAAAGAAAAGAAGTTTAAAGTTGTTTATTAATGTAATGATAAACATAGTATTAATCTTTCCAATATTAATGACCATGAATATTATTCTTTGTGCTTACCCAAACAGTATTAAACATGCTCAGCCATCTGTAACTGTAAGTTGGCCTTTAACTGAAAAAACCGTTGTTGGTTGGGGCGGTAATAGTGTCAAAGATAATATACCTCATGCAACATGGGCATCTGAGAGATGGGCATATGATTTAGTAATGGAACCATATAATATTAATAGTGATAGTGATAGTAATGAAGATTATGGAATATGGAATAAAGAAATTTATTCACCGGTTTCTGGAATAGTAGTTGCTGTTTCGGATGATGAAGCTGACATTAAACCAGGCTCAGAAAATTTTATTTCAATGGAAGGAAACCATGTGTACATAAAAATAAAAGAAACAGGCACTTATCTTTTACTTAACCATTTCAAAAAAGATAGTGTCTCTGTTGAAGTAGGAGATCATGTAAAGCCAGGGGACGTCTTAGGACGTGTTGGGAATAGCGGTTCATCCTCAGAACCTCATTTACATATTCATCATCAAAGACAAGATCCAACTAAAGTTATACACCCTGTCTTAGCAGAAGGACTGCCTCTATTTTTTAAAGATATAAATGGTGATTTAATGCCGAAAAAAGATTCTGTTATAAAACCCAAAAATACTTCATTAAAGTAACGATTTTCTATTTATAAAAATTTACATCCAGAAAAATTAATCAGTGTGATTCCGCTAACGGGAGCTAATATTCAATAAAATGTACCTAAAAGTGATCAAACGTTTTTATAAAAAATAATCATCTAATAACAAATTGAACTCACATTTTGATCACTCTTTGTCAAAATGTGAGTTTTTCTTATGTTATAAATTCAGCGTTTGTAGTTCCATTTTAATCAAAATTTATTCCAAACCAACAGTAGAATCATAGGAAAGGATGGCGTTTTTGTATGTCTATTTCTGTATCTGATGAATTACAACTATTTGCTCAAGAGATTCAAAGCTTTTTATCTCCAAATATCTTACGAGATCTTGCTAGAGATGTTGGTTTCGTGCAACGAACCAGTAAATACCAAGCAAAAGATTTAGTCGCTTTATGTGTATGGATGAGTCAAAATATTGCTACGACTTCTTTAACTCAATTATCTAGCTGTTTGGAAGCATCAACAGAAGTGCTCATCAGTCCTGAGGGACTGAATCAACGATTTAATCAAGCGGCTGTCCAATTTTTACAACATCTATTAGCTGAACTACTAAATCAAAAATTGACCTCATCTATGCCGATTTCTTATCCATATACTTCTGTTTTCAAGCGTATTCGTATTTTAGATTCAACTGCATTTCAACTTCCAGATCCCTTTTCATTCGTTTATCCAGGTGCAGGAGGATGCAGCCATACAGCGGGAGTAAAGATTCAGCTTGAGTATGATTTATTAAGTGGACAATTCCTTCATATTCATACAGGTCCAGGTAAACAACATGATCGAACCTACGGTTCCCTGTGTGTCCCAACTGTAATAGCGAATGATTTATGTATCCGAGATTTAGGTTATTTTCATTTGAAAGATCTTCAATATATACAAGATAAAAAGGCTTATTATATCTCACGTATCAAATCGAATACACGTATTTATCAAAAAAATCCCAACCCTGATTATTTTCAAGATGGAAGAATCAAGAAAGGTACAGAGTATATACAGATAAATATGGAAGTCTTAATGAACTCTCTTCAACCAGGACAAACATGTGAAATATCCGATGCTTATGTAGGAATGACTGATAAAGTCCCAACTCGTGTGATTGTTCATCGACTAACAAAAGAACAACAACAAAAACGATTACAAGATCAAACTGTAAGAGAAAAAAAGAAAGGAATGAAGTATTCTGCTCGTAGTAAACGACTTAGCGGTATCAATGTATATATGACAAATACTCCTACAGATATTGTCCCGATGGGACAAGTACATGATTGGTATTCTTTACGTTGGCAAATCGAGATTTTATTTAAAACGTGGAAATCATTCTTTCATATTCATCATTGTAAAAAGATAAAACGAGAACGATTGGAATGTCATTTGTATGGGCAACTGATTGCCATTCTACTCTGTTCTTCTACCATGTTTCAAATGCGGCAATTACTTCTTATAAAAAAGAAACGAGAACTGAGTGAATATAAGGCCATATATATGATTAAAGATTACTTTCTTCTTCTTTTCCAAGCTATACAGAAAGACACCCAAGAGCTATCAAAGATTCTAATTCGCTTGTTCAACCTCCTACAGCAAAACGGGCGAAAATCTCATAGGTATGAGAAGAAAACAGTCTTTGATATATTAGGTGTCGTTTACAATTGTAACATGTCTGATAATCAAGCGGCTTAAATCAAAAAAATGAAACCCATTAGGGTTTATTTCGTATGCAAATCTTTAAAGTATCTACATATAGACTTTCGAAAAAAAAACAATCTTGCTTATCATTGACGTTACATGAGCTTAGCTTGATAGCGATGTGGTGCTACCCCAATAAGGATTCTGCAACAAGAACTAACAATAATAAATCGTTATAATTATTGTATAACTCAACTAGTTTTACACGTATCTCGTCTGAACCCCTTCTATTTTTTTGACCCAAAAACACATCTCATGCCAAATTTAGTAACTGCATATGTGGTAGAGATCTTACGAATCGTACCTTCAGGAAAATCACCTATTCTTTTACGTAAAGTAGATGAATCTATTCCCCATTCTTCGCAAGCTTCAGTGCTACTCATAATTTCATTATTTGATAAATCAAGATCTCCCCAGTTTACATCCCTAAAAGGAAAATCTTCCATGTTATACAGTAATTCATCCAATATTATCTTCTCATCACCCTTAAAAACTATAAGATTATTTATATTAGAATTCTCCCATGAAATTTCCAACTCTTCCACACTTAAAAATTCACTATCTGCTAAGCCTTTAAAACTTTTTTTGGGGTTCTCCCATGTTAGATAATAAAGACCTTCCCTTACTTTAAATATAGCTAGATCCCATGTTTTTTCTGGATTCATTCCTTTATAAATTCTTTCTGCAATCATTCGTTTTCTCTCCTTAACTTTCACGTTTGCGTGATTTGTAGTCCTATTATATCACGCAAACGTGAAAGTAGAAGTCTTTTTTATAAAAATAAAATATTAATTTTTGTTTGTAATCAAGTAACTTTGCACGTATCTCGTCTGAACCCCATAACGAAAACATTGTTATATCAAGGGATTTTACCTTAACGTACAGAATCTGCGAAATGTTGGTGCTACCCCATCACCATCAAGTTAAGCTTATATAAGTTTAATTTTACGTAGAATTTTTTCTTTTTTCTAAAGGTCCAGTGTAAGTTCTTTAAAGATTTGCATACTAAATAAACCCTATTGGGTTTCAATTTTTTTGATTATGCTACATGATTGTGAGACATAGTAAAGTCATATACGACGCCTAAGATATCAAAGACTGTTTTCTTCTTGTACCGGTGAGATTTTCTCCCGTTTTTCTCTAAAAGATAAAACAAACGCAGTAAAACTTTTAATAATTCATGGATGCCCTTCTGTAATCCTTCATAAAACAATAGATAATAATTCTTTATCATATAGATGGATTTGTATTCACTTAGCTCTTTCTTTTTCTTATCCAAGAGTAACTGACGCATTTTGAACATCGTCGATGAACAAAGTAAAATACTAATGAGTTGTCCATATAAATGGCATTCTAAACGCTCTTTCTTGATTTCTTTGCACTTGTTAATTTGAAAGAAAGATTTCCATGTTTTGAACAAGATTTCAATTTGCCAGCGTAATGAATACAAGTCATGGATATGTTCCGTTGGAACATTTTCTGCAGAAAGATTCGTTATATACACGTTGATTCCACTCAACCTTTTACTTCGTTCTTTGTAGGTAATACCTTTCTTCTTTTCTTTTTTGGCTTGTTCCTTCAGTCTTTTCTCTGTTTGTTCTTTTGTTAATCGATGAATAATAACACGAGCTGGTATTTTTTGATACTGCCCAATGTATGCTTCTGAAATCTCCATTGTTTGACCAGGTGACAATTGATTCATGAGTTCTTCCATATCTAACTGAGTAAATAGTGTTCCTTTCTTCACGGTCCCATTTCGAAAATACTCTGGATTATCATTCTTACGATAGATTCGAGAATTTAATTTCAAACGTGAGACATAGTAGGCTTCCTTTTCATGGATCTTTTGTAAATCATGTAAGTCGAAATACCCTAAATCTCTTATGCACAAGTCTTTTGGTTGCATGGCTTGTAGACTTATTGAACCAAAAGTTTTATCATTTTCTCTTCCTTCTCCTACATAAACGTGCAGGAACTTTCCACTCAATAGGTCATACTCCAATTGAATTTTAACTCCTGCCGTATGGCTGCTTCCACCCGAACCTTGATAATGTGAAGAAAACTTATCTGGAAGCTGAAATGTTGTAGAATCTAGAAACCGAATGCGCTTGAATATCGCAGTATATTGATGAATCATTTCTTGTGTTGAATGGATTCTTTGAGTTAAAAGGTTAGCTAGAACTTGTTCAAGAAACTGTACTGCGGAAACATTAAATCGTTGATTAAGTCCTTCAGGACTGATAAGAACACCTGTAGATACTTCAAGGCAGCTACATAATTGTGTGAGTGATGTACTTGCGACCTGTTGACTAAGCCATACACATAAAGCAACTAACTCCTGTGCTTGATATTTACTCTTTCGCTGAACGAATCCTTTTTCTTTGGCTAGGTGTTCTAGAACATGAGGAGACATATGTCGTTGTAATTCTTCAGCAATCAGCTGAAGTTCATCAAGAATCGAAAGATTCATAAAGAAACGCCATCCTTTCTGAGCTAGCTTGTTTAGAAAGAATAACGTTTTTTTATACCTGGGGATAGTGAAAACTTCGCGTCTTTCTTACAAACATCGTGACTCTATTTCAAATTCACAGTTTTCTGTTCTTTTTAAGGAAACTAAATTGGATATATATGTTAATATAGAGAAGGAATTGTAAAGAAACGTACTTAAGATATCGCATGCAGAAGGATATATAGTGAGTATTAGTTATGGTCATTGGGAAAGTTCTTTTTAATTAATATAAGTTATATATGGAATAAAGAAACATAAATTTCATAATATTCTACTTTAGCTTTTGACACAGATTTATCAAAAATAGTTTCAAAGGAAGGGAGTTACTTTGAAAATGAAAATAGCAAAACCAAAATCTAAAAGTGTATGGAAAAAAAGGATGCTTATATCCCTTATAGTAGTTTTCGGATTGGCTCTTGTGGGAGTCAGTTATTGGAATCTTTCACCAGCTCCAAAGGCATTTTTGATTAAAAAAGCTTTTGAAGGAGGAACATTTGTTCAATCGGATAACTATGACAATGCCTTAAAAGAAACAAGAATCGTTAGAGATATCAATTATAAATCTAAATTTCCAGATGGAACATTGGACATCGTTTATCCGAAAAATCATACAGAAAAAACTCCTGTTATTTTTTGGGTACATGGAGGTGGATTTGTGGGGGGAGATAAATCAGATATTACTGGATATGCGGTAGAATTAGCTGCTCGTGGTTATACAGTGGTGAATATAAACTACGCTCTTGCTCCTAAAAGAGAATATCCTACGCCAGTACTCCAACTAGGTGAAGCTTATGAATACATAAAAGAAAATGTAAAGAAATATGACTTAAAACTAGATCGTGTTTATTTTGCAGGAGATTCTGCTGGAGCACAAATATCTGGTCAATTCGTTAATATTCAGACATCTGAAGAGTATGCAAAATTAACAAAGATTGACGCTATTGTTGATCCGTCTACAATAAAGGGCGTACTGCTATTTTGCGGTCCATATAATATGTCTGAATTAGCTAAGATAGAATCAACTAAAGAAATACAAGATTTTATGCGTACCACTGGTTGGGCTTATTTGGGCAAAAAAAATTGGGAAGGATCATCAGAAGTAAAAATAGCTTCGATTTTAAATCATGTTACAAATAATTATCCACCAGCATTTATCACAGATGGGAACACTGGATCATTCGAAGAGCAAGGTAAAACATTGGCTTCTGCTTTACAAAGTAAAGGAGTGCCTGTAGATAGTCTTTTCTTTGATAAAAATATTTCTGGTGAGTTAGCACATGAATTTCAATTTAAAATGAATACCCAAGCAGGTTTAGAAACCTTTAACAAAGTTCTGGAGTTTTTAAGTGAAAATAAATGATACGTTTAGGGATACCGTCACATCGCTATCAACCTAAGAAAAGCAAATACCCCAAAACGATAAATAAGCTTTTTCGTTACAAGAAAGCCTAAAAATTTCGTTCTGGGGGTGTAATAAAACTTTAGCTTGATGGGCATGTGGTGCTACCCTATCGCTATCAAGCTAACAAAACAAAATACCCCCTAAAATAAAAAAATACGCTATTCTTTCTGTAGAATCATAGGAAAGGATAACGTCTTTTGTGCTTTATGGATAGTGTAAAATCTTAGCTTGATAGCGATGTAGCCGGACCTCTAAAATAAACTATTTTGGCTCAATATTAATATTTATTTTCAGTTATTAGGTGGAAAAACACTTACTGGTATGTCCGACTTATACAATTGCTCTAATACCTTTTGATCTTTACAATATACTTTTGCATAACCATATTTATTTACTAAATCGATTCTTACAAAAATTGTTTCTTCGGTATTGCACCACCACTCAAAATATTTATCTGAAAATGATTCTCTCTTAATTTTATTTAAAGCTTTTGTTTTTTTAAACTCATCAATTTCACTAATTTTAGCCCCACGTTTTAGCCAAGTTTTATGCTTATTAACCATATAATATTTAATTGCATCATCGTCTAAAAATTCTTCTATATTGTCAGCTCTAATGAAAAAACGTCCCATGCAGAAATCATATATTTTCCCATCCTCATCAATACAAGGTCCAAAATCTCCTGCATAATGATAATCCATACATTGAACATAGTATTTTCCGTTTTCTTTTTCAAAAAATTTAAGTTCATATTTTTCTTCAAATTCATTGAAGAAAAACATATCCATTCGGAAACCTGTATAAAATCTTTCACCAATTTTATACCAAATGCCACCAAATGATACTTGAAAATCAATTACTTTATCAAAAATGGGTATTCCTTCATTGGCAAATATTCTTTTAATTTCATCTATATTTTTAATTGTATCAACTTTCTTACCAGATAATATCATGTCATTTACTGTCTCAGATAAGATTTTTTTCTCCATACTTTTAATACCCTCCATATGAATTTTTGTTACGAATTTTATAACAACTATTCTTTAGTTTATATATTATACATATTAACTCTTTTGACTATCTGCATAAAGGATATAGGCCAATAAAAAATCACTTCTCGTTCTCAATTTTTTCATTTTGGGGTATTCGCTTTTCTTAGCTTGATAGCAATGTGGCAGTACCCCAACTAGAGCATGGCGATTTTTCACATTATTTCTAGCAAGCTCCAAAAGCCCATAAATTGCCCCTTTATTGAAGATCAATGCCTAAAATCCCATAAGATCCTTTACATGTTTAGCGTTCTGTTTAGATGTTAGTTTTTCGAGTAATAAAAATGCAACATCAAAAGCTGTACCTGGATTTGAAGATGTAATAATATTTCCATCTTGAACAATTAAATCATTTTGTACTATTGCACCGAAATTCTTTAACTGCTCTTTTCGTTTACTCGTTGGATGACTGTATGTGGTAGCTTTTTTACCTGTAAGAATTCCACTTTTACCAAGCGCTAATGATGCAACACAAATACTGGCAATAGGCTTCTGCTTGGCATAAAAATGTTGAATAACATGTAAGAATTCTCTACTATATGCATCTCGATAAAAACCAGCTTCTTCAAATCCTCCTGGAATAGCTAGTGCGTCAAACTCATCTAATTGAATATCATCAACTGTTTTTTCAGGTATGACAGTAAAATTCCAAGTACAGGTTAATTTATTCCGAAGACCAACTGTTACAACCTCGGTTGATCCATCTCCCTCCCATTTATTCCAACCTAGTACATCTGTAAATACACTAGCTTCTACTGCTTCAAATCCGTCAGCTAATAATAATAAAATCTTTTTCATATCGTAAATCGCCTCCTAATATCCATATTTTATACAAATATAGAAGGCTGATAAATAAGTTTAATAAGGATATTCGATTGTTTGGCTTTATTATATAAAGAATTTAGTTTATTCTAGTTTATAAAAAAAGGTTGGATAATTTATGGATCAAATTGATAAAAAAATCGTGGGATTATTACAGTCAAATGCAAAAATTTCAATGAAGGATTTAGCAGAAGCCGTTCACTTATCTTCTCCGTCAGTAACTGAGCGAGTACGGAAGTTAGAGGAGCAACAAATTATTGAAGGTTACCATGCACATGTTTCTCTAAAAAAAATAAACCGTCCAATTTCTGCACTTATATTGTTTAAATCAAAGGATTGTAAATCATTAGCTAACTTTTGCTATAATCATCCAGATGTACTTGAATGTTACAGAGTAGCAGGGGAAATTAGCTATATTGTCAAATTAGCAACATATTCAGTAGAAAGTTTAGAACAATTTATTGATGATACAATGCAATATGGTACGCCTTCAACGAATATCGTGTTATCTTCTTATGAAAAAAAAATAATTACTCCCTTTATTAGTGAAGAATAAAAATACTGGCCTAATCAATTAACTATTGTTTACTCAATAATCCTTAATCCTTTAAAAATAGCCCTGATTTTTCTGACTTGTATAAAAAAATCAGGGTCTCTAATCATTTTTATCGTTCTGGGGCATTTATTTTTCTTAAGTTGATGGATATGGGGTATCGCCACATCGCTATCAAGCTAATATTTTAAAGTACCTCCAAAACGAAAAAACGGTATTCTTTCTATCTAAGATGTAGGAGGAGTATCGTTTATTTTTATAAATGTAAAAAACTTTTGACATTTATAACAGAATTATATAAACTAAGAATGTAAAAAGTTTTTGACAAAATCAGGGGTGATGTTCATAAAAATGGAGAACATAATTCGTATTTTACGTAAAGAGAAAAAGCTTTCCCAAGACGATTTAGCTAAATTATGTCATGTTTCAAGACAAACGATTAATGCGATTGAGAATAACAAATATGATCCTACATTGGAACTTGCTTTTAATTTAGCTAAATCCCTTGGTGTAACGGTTGATCAATTATTTATTTATAAAATCTAGATATGGAGTAGAGGCAAATGAAAAATGGAATTAATATCTTATTTACTTGTTTATACATTGTGATTATGGGGTTACTTGCTTTTGAATGGTATGAGAAACAACAGATTTCTATAACCTCGTTATTTGTAGCAACAATCATTTTGCAATCATTATTTATGAAGAGAATTTTGAAAGGTAAAAAAGAGAGCGAGAATTTTATTGATGAAATGTTTTTACATATCAGACAGAAAAGCTTATCAATTTGTTGTTTTGTAATGTATGTATTAACTTTAGGTACTTTATTTTTATCAGAAGGAACATGGAATTTTAGCCATATGCATAATAAACCGTTAATTTTTCTGGTTTTCTTATATCCTATCGTTTACCAAATAAGTCATATATTCGTTTCAAGAAACAACTCTTAATAGACTATTTAAAAGTGGGAAAAAACGCTATTCTTTCGGTATAAGTTCAAAACGAGAGAATGGCGTTTTTGTATGTCTATTTCTGTATCAGATGAATTACAACTATTTGCTCAAGAAATTCAAAATTTCTTATCTCCAAATTTCTTACGAAATCTTGCTAGAGATGTTGGTTTTGTACAACGAACCAGTAAGTATCAAGCACAAGATTTAGTAGCTTTATGTGTATGGATTAGTCAAAATGTTGCTAAAACCTCTTTAACTCAGTTATGTAGCTGTTTAGAAGCGTCAACAGAAGTGCTCATCAGTCCTGAAGGACTGAATCAACGATTTAATGCCACAGCCGTGCAATTTCTACAACAAGTGTTAGCCGAACTTCTCAACCAAAAGTTATTTTCAACTAAGCTGCCCTCTTCTCCATACACTTCTATGTTCAAGCGTATTCGTATCCTAGATTCAACTGCGTTTCAAATTCCCGATGTATTTTCATCTGTTTATCCAGGTGCAGGAGGATGCAGTCATACAGCAGGGTTGAAGATTCAGCTTGAATACGATCTATTAAGTGGACAGTTCCTACATATCCATACAGGTCCAGGTAAACAACATGATCGAACCTATGGTTCTCTGTGTGTCCCGACTGTGAAAGCGAATGATTTATGTATCCGAGATTTAGGTTATTTTCACTTGAAAGATCTTCAACATATACAAGATAAAAAGGCTTACTATATCTCTCGTATTAAATCAAATACACGTATTTATCAAAAAAATCCCACCCCTGATTATTTTCAAGATGGAAGGATCAAGAAAGGTACAGAGTATATACAGATAGATATGGAGGTCTTAATGAACTCTCTTCAACCAGGACAAACATGTGAAATATCCGACGCTTATGTAGGAATGACTGATAAAGTACCAACTCGTGTAATTGTTCATCGGTTAACAAAAGAACAACAACAAAAACGATTACAAGATCAAGCTGTAAGAGAAAAAAAGAAAGGAATGAAGTATTCTCCGCGTAGCAAACGACTCAGTGGCATCAATGTATATATGACAAACACCCCTACAGATATTGTCCCAATGGGACAGGTACATGACTGGTATTCTTTGCGTTGGCAAATCGAAATTTTATTTAAAACGTGGAAGTCATTCTTTCAAATTCATCATTGTAAAAAGATAAAACCAGAACGATTAGAGTGCCATTTATATGGTCAATTGATTGCCATTCTACTCTGTTCTTCTATCATGTTTCAAATGCGCCAATTGCTCCTCATGAAGAAAAAAAGAGAGCTTAGTGAGTATAAAGCCATATATATGATTAAAGACTATTTTCTTCTTTTATTCCAAACTATACAAAAAAACGCCCAAGAGCTATCAAAGGTGTTACTTCGCCTGTTCAATCTCCTACAGCAAAACGGGCGGAAATCTCATCGATATGAGAAAAAAACGGTCTTTGATATACTAGGTGTCGTTTACAATTGTACCATGTCTGATAATCAAGCCGCTTAATTCAAAAAAGTGAAACCCGTTAGGGTTTATTTCGTATGCAAATCTTTCAATCAACTACACTTGCCCTTTAGAAAAAAGAAACAATCTCGCCTAAAATTGACTTTGCATAGGCTTAGCTTGATAGCGATGTGGTGCTACCCCTTACAGAAAATGTCTTAGAGTGGGTTTTATGTCGCTTTTAAATAAAGTCACGGTGTTTATAAAAAAGACGCGATGTTTTGAATAAAGTCGTGACGTTTATAAAAAAGTTGGGATGCTTTGGCCTTGTGTATCTGTTTATCTAAAGGTGTGTTTTTATAGTGAAAAGTGAAAATAAGATCTGAACTGAAAGGCGGATTAAGGAATTGTTGAGTAGCAATAAAGTTACTCAACTAAAGGGCAGATTGTAAAGTAAGATTGTACAACTAACTCGGAGGTTAGAGAAGGATTTCACGATACTTAAATAGAATTTCTCACTAATACTTCTAGATGATTTATTGGATAGATTCTCTTTATTTTATGAGTAATAAGATATATTACATGAGTACTAATGAGATCAACAAAAATCTGAGGTGTCTAAACATGGGTTTTTATTTTAAAGAATGTAAGCAAAGTGATATTGGGGAATTAATCCAAAGATATGTTAGTACATTAAGTTCTCCTATTGATTCCGTTTTAGAGGAGCACATTCTCAATTCCGTATTTTATACAATCAATTACAATTCTGAAGTTGCAGGTTATTATGCCATTCATAGTAATCAGTCCCTAACACAATTTTATTTAGATTTATCATACTATAATGAGTCCCAAGAGATTTTTAACAATGTTCTTAGGGATTATTCAATTCAGTCAATACTGGTTCCAACATGCGACGAACTTTTTTTAAGTTTGGTATTAGATCATGATTATAAGATTGAAAAACAAGCTTACTTTTTCCAAGATAACAAAGTGGAAATTCCAAAGGAAAAATTATTTAAAGATGGGGAACTCAGAGCTGCGGTTCCTAGCGATGCTCCAAAAATAACTGAGGTATGTCAGGATTTCATTGGAAAAGTGGAGGAACGTATTGAAAATAGGGAAATATTCACCTACACCAAAGGAAGTATTCTGCTTGGAATAGGGATTATAGAAACAAGTAAGTTACTCGACAGATATGGAAATGTGGGCATGTTTACAAATGAACAATACAGAAAAAAAGGAATAGGCAGAACGATAATACATCATTTAAAGGAATGGTGTTATGACAATAATCTAAATCCGATTTGCGGTTGTTGGTATTATAACGCTCCCTCGAAACAAACGTTAGAAAGTGCTGGTATGGTCTCTAGAACAAGATTATTAAATATTAGAGTCCTATAGATTTTTAAATGATTGAATTTATAGCAATCTTAAGTTATTCAAGAATCGGGCGCTTTAATGGAATAAGGATCACAAAAATTATCAAACTTTTTTATAAAAGGATGATTCAATTGAATATAGAAAAAGCGTGTTTTGATCAAATTATTTTTCAAAACACGCTTTTTCTATTTATTCTTTTATCAAGGTCTATTAAGTTAATTTAATCAAACTTTATTCAAAAGCTACATTCACAACATTTGTATTAAAAGTAATATTCCGAAAGACATCCCAATAGATTAAACCTGTTATTGAAAGTAAACTTCTGGGTAAAAGTTTACATTGGATTTTTGAATCATTTATAACTAATTTTGCAATAAACTTCTCAATATAGATATAGGGGGCCTGCCACATAGCTATCAACCTAATAAAAAGAAGTGCCCCCTAAAATGAAAAAATACGTTATTCTTTCTGTAGAATCATAGGAAAGGATGGCGTTTTTTATGTCTGTTTCTGTGTCTGACGAATTACAACTATTTGCTCAAGAGATTCAAAGCTTTTTATCTCCAAATACCTTACGGAATCTTGCCAGAGATGTTGGTTTTGTACAACGAACCAGTAAGTACCAAGCAAAAGATTTAGTAGCTTTATGTGTATGGGTGAGCCAAAATGTAGCTATGACTTCTTTAACTCAGTTATCTAGCTGTTTAGAAGCATCAACAGAAGTACTCATCAGTCCTGAAGGACTGAATCAACGGTTTAATAAGGCGGCCGTCCAACTTTTACAACACCTACTAGCCGAACTACTAAGCAAAAAATTGGCCGTATCTATGCCGATTTCTTCTCCATACACTTCTGTTTTCAAGCGTATTCGTATTTTAGATTCAACTGCATTTCAACTCCCGGATGTATTTTCATCGGTTTATCCAGGTGCAGGAGGCTGCAGCCATACAGCTGGGATAAAAATTCAACTTGAGTATGATTTGTTAAGTGGACAGTTCCTTCATATTCATACAGGTCCAGGTAAACAACATGATCGCACTTACGGCTCTTTGTGTGCCCCAACTGTGACAGCGAATGATTTATGTATCCGAGATTTAGGTTATTTTCATTTAAAAGACCTTCAATATATACAAGATAAAGAGGCCTACTATATCTCTCGTATCAAGTCGAACACACGTATGTATCAAAAAAATCCTAACCCTGATTATTTTCAAGATGGAAGAATTAAGAAAGGCACAGAGTATATACAGATAGATATGGAGACGTTAATGAACTCCCTTCAACCAGGACAAACATGTGAAATAGCTGATGCTTATGTAGGAATGAATGATAAAGTGCCAGCTCGTGTAATTGTTCATCGATTAACAAAACAACAGCAACAAAAACGATTACAAGATCAAGCTGTAAGAGAAAAAAAGAAAGGAATGAAGTATTCTCCTCGTAGTAAACGACTCAGTGGTATCAATGTATATATGACAAACACCCCTACAGATATTGTCCCGATGGGACAGGTACATGACTGGTATTCTTTGCGTTGGCAAATCGAAATTTTATTTAAAACGTGGAAGTCATTCTTTCAAATTCATCATTGTAAAAAGATAAAACCAGAACGATTGGAGTGCCATTTATATGGTCAGTTGATTGCCATTCTACTCTGTTCTTCTATCATGTTTCAGATGCGCCAATTGCTCCTCATGAAGAAAAAACGAGAGCTTAGTGAGTATAAAGCCATATATATGATTAAAGATTATTTTCTTCTTCTATTCCAAACTATACAAAAAAACATCCAAGAGTTATCAAAGGTGTTACTTCGCCTGTTCAATCTCCTACAGCAAAACGGTCTTTGATATATTAGGTGTCGTTTACAATTGTACCCTGTCTTATAATCAAGCCGCTTAATTCAAAAAAATGAAACCCGCTAGGGTTTATTTCGTATGCAAATCTTTTAATCAACTACACTTGCCCTTTAGAAAAAAGAAACAATCTCGTCTAAAATTGACTTTGCATAAGCTTAGCTTGATAGCGATGGGGGCCTGCCAACAAAACGCGAATTTCATACGCTAAGGAATTATTAGGTGGGTGTTTTTGCCCATCTCCTCGAAAAGGGGTAATAAGAAAAAAGCAAACTTCTCTTTTAAGAAGGTTTGCTTTTTTCTAAGCTATATACGTATTCTTTGACTTTTTTATATTTGCTATGGTAAGCACTGTTATAAATACAACGTATTTATTGATTAATAAAAATGTAGAATCTTTTTTTTATCAATTTTTAAGCCACTGCAATTCATCTTTCATGTTGATTATTACAGTCATAATTATTTTATCGTTTAGTTGTACGTGTGACGTTTAGACCTTCAATATTTTGACTTTTTCCCGCGCCGATTTCTGAAAGTTGATGTATAAATTCCGCATTCTCTAGAATGGATTCTTTTAGACTAGGTATACTGTCTGGAAAACCGCGGGTATTTGACGCTCCGACTACTAAATACCATGAAATAACTTCGTTTGGATCATCAAATGCAAGTTTTGTACGGTAGTGATTATCTCCTTCGTCTTTATTTACACCCTCTGGAATCTTTGCTCCTACCGTTTTTGTGAGCGGACCAAATATATGTTTTTCTCCGTCTGTTGTTTCAACAACCATAAAAACAGATCCGTATCCAGTACCTGCCATGCCGGATTTTATAACCTTAATCCCTATATGTATGTCATAAAATTCTCTATCTTTTGAAATGATATAGGTTCCTCGTGTATGGGTGTCACCATCTTTTTCATTTATTTCCATGTCATCAAATCTTTCCATTTAATTTCATTCCCTTCTGTGTTTAAAAAATTTCAATCAACTTTAATATTCCTTATTGGGGAGAAAATTATACAAAGTTAATTCATTGTAGGGGTACCGCCAGCATTTCGGAAAAAAACCACGCTAAGCAAAAAATACAATAAGCTGCCCATATGGACAGCTTATTTACATAATTATTGTTATCGGGAGTTATTAAATTTCTTGAAAAATATAATCTCTGGATCACCGTCATCCAAATTATCAATGTATCCACTATTAACGTAATTGAGTGAGCAAAAGACTTTTTGCATTTTTTCGTTTAATTTGTTCGTTGATGAAAAGATTTTATCTGCTGAGAAAATATTCTCCACGTGTTTCATAAGTGTTTTTGCAACACCTTGTCTTCGTACTGTCGGGCGCACAATTACTAAATCTATAAAAATATGATTGAAAAAATGTTTATGATACACTAGAAAACCAGAAACTTGATCATCTATTTGTCCTACAAAACATCTATTTTCCTCAATAGACTTTCTTAGCTCAACTTCTCTACTCCTGTTACCAATAACTTCAGAATCAATAGATATTACATCTTCTAGATCATTAAGTGTCGCAATTCTTACTTGAACCATTTTATTTCCTCCTTACTGATTAGTTACCATAAAATTCGTTACAGGAAGTTATCAAAGCTATTCAATTAAATCAACTATATCAAGAAAAATTATAGTAGTTATCATTGCGATAACTGCTACAAGAAATTTAAATCTGAATTTAATCTTAATACCTAGCTTATCTGGAATAAAATATATTCCCAAACCCATACTAATACGTCCTATTAATAAATATAATTGATATAAAAATTCGTTATTTATTTTTGTCTTAATATACACTTTACTGTAATCAAACAATAGGAAATATATTGAAATTATAATTAAGTAGAGAATAAATAATTTCACATAGTTTCTCAGTTTAGTTTTTCTCAAAATACCCCATACTCCTTTTAGATGTTCAATCAACTTATAAAATTTCTTTTATTAAATACCAATCTGATGTGAAGTTCACATAATCACCGATGTAGAAAGACAATTATTCTAGTTCTTTTGTAAAAATAGATGGTGCTCCAATAAATACATCATCTTCATATACAAATTCCAAAAGAGATACCTTTTTAATTTGGGCTTTTAATTTATCAATTTTTTGGGAGCAATATGTAAAAGCTTCTGTTAACTTATCTGGACTTAGCCTATTGGCGATTGTGCAATGAGGGATCCAATTCCCAGAAATATACAAAGAGTTTGGATCATTGTTATATGTATTAAAGTGTTGATGATGATTATTATGAAAGTCCAGTAATGCTTTTGAAGAAGTCGGCGAGATGAATAGTGTTCCTGTATTTAAAAACACCCCTAATACACTAAATACAATATCAACTCTAGATTTTGAATCATAAAATATATCCATATCTTTCATAAAGCTTTCTTTATCAAGACAATCATAATTTGCAAGGGTAATATGTGGTCTCTTGTCCTTAGTTTCTATTGAGTAATTTGAAATGGATTGCTCGCGTAGCTCTCTCCATATCTCCTCTAAGTATTGTTCCGTTGAATCATCAAAAAAAGCTACGACAGCATACATGATTCACCCTCCTATTACATTAATTAACCATATTTTCTAAATTATATCATACTGGATAAAAACTAAAATTCAGAAGGTCCTTATATATGCCCTATACACGTTCAGTTAACATAACGTCTCATTATCGGTAGCAAGAAAAAGGCGGATTCCTTGTAAGAGCGGGGATCTGTCTTTTTCTTTTTCTATAACTCTATTCATTTTTTTATACATCCCTATCCTGGCGTGGGTTTCAGGGTTCCCGTTTGTTACTGGATTAGCCGAAAAACTGTATAAAATCTTGCATGCTCTTAGCGTGGTTTTTCTCCAAAATGCTGACGGTACCCCATGCCCATCAAGCTAAGATTTTCAGAAACCTCCCATAACAAAAATTTTATCTTTTCACAGTTATTCATAAGAGTTCGGCTCATTTTTTCTTTTTTTGGGCCTTTATTTTTCTTAAGTTGATGAGTATGTATGGTGCCCCCTCATGCCTCCTTACAGGGAGAATGATAAGGCATTTTTTATTTACCCAATTACCGAGCTCTCACATGTTTGAAATAGTTACCTATCCCCTAATCACCGAGTATGTTTATTTCTCTAAATCACTGTCCATAATAATAAATAAAGACAAACCCTTTATCCATAAGATACAAGCTCTTTCTCAAGAGTATCAAACTCGGTGATTAGGGTGGAGTGGTATACTATTGTTTGGTGACATATGTTTTATTAAACATTACGGTACGTGAAATTTTATATTTCCTTGTTATAAAAGCCCCCATAGATCTTATAACTATGAGAGCTGCCTAAGGGTATTTCTTATTCGACTTAGATCTATTGTAACAGGCTTTCGCCATAAATGAGAAACATAATGATCCAAAAGCTAACGATCATAACAAGAAATTCTTTAAACCTTTGCTGAAAGGAAATACGACCTTCTCTCATTCTACATGCCCCTTTTCTCTACAACTTTTAATATGTTAAAATATAGAGGAAAGAAATCCGCCAATTTCTTTCCTAGACGGTCACTCATGACTTTGCTCTTTGTTTGCTTTTGCAAATGAAGAGCTTTTATTTTGCATACTTATACTTGCTTTCCAGCATCGCATAGCGTAATAACTTTAACTTTGTTTCTTTTTTCAATGCTTTCCATTCCGATACAGCAATCTTCATTCTTCATTCCTCCATTAATTAAATTTGTTATTTATATAGACTTATAAGTTCCAGTTATAAATTTTTCTAATTTGCTTATCGCTAAATCCTTTATGAATAGCGAAGATTTCTGGAAAATCAGAGATACACAAATCAATAATTGTATTGTCGGTTGTTCTTATAGGGGTACGGAAACGATTCAGGTTATGAGGGGCCACTATGAAAGAAAATCAAATTGATATAATAAAAACCGCAGAAATTAAATATTTCCACGGTTTTATGTTTACGTAAGGCCCTTTTAATTATTTTACAACAATATAGAATTTACCTGGCATTTTTTCTTGTGCATCTTGAAATGTTTCTAAAATTATATCTGCCTCTTGACCTAACATATTTTGACTTTCCTTAAAAAACTCCCACTCTATTGTTAACGGAAGAATGACCCATGCCGTTAAGCAATCCCATAGTGCATCAGCATTTTCCCCATAATAATCAGGAAGATCCAATTTTTCCTTTAATACTTTGTGTAAAACTTCTTCACTTGTAAATTGTCGACCATCTAAATTTAAAAATTCCATAAAAACTCCTCCTACTTTATCTCAGTAAATGTTTTATAATGATCCGAGGTTTTATAAATTAGTCCATCACTAGAATAGACAATTCTATCATTACCTCGATAACCTGAAATATAATTAATATCCGCTTCATACCAAGTTCTACCCGGAACGTCGGGTAGTTGCTTCTTTCTGTTTTCAAAAATATCGCCACCCATACTTTTTCCAGGAGCTACTCTATGCAGATTGCCATCTCTATTCACCCAACCTAGTGCTTCTGCTTGATCTTTTGTGATGTAATTATCTGGTAACTTTTTGTGTTCTTTGACATACTTAGCAACCTCATCAAAACCTGTAGGATATTTTGTAAAGTTGGTTGTTTTTGCAGCCTTCTCAAGATTTTTTGCTTTCTTTTCAATGTCTTCGACGGTACCAACTACCTTACCGATAGTTTTTATTGTTTTTACGGTTCCACCAGAAAATACTGTTGCGATACCCATGGCATAATCTGATGATTTGTATTTTTCTGTTTCACCCATTTCATGCCCTTGTACCAATTGGATGATTTCTTTTGGCACATTAATAATTGGCCAAGCATCCAATGTGACATTCATGAATTTAGTCGTATCTCGATTAGCTTGTTCAACCTCTTCCAATTTTCCTGGTGTAACTCCAAATTCACGGAAAGCATTACCCAAATCAATATTCCCAATATTTCTAGCTGCTGCAGGTATATCAATCTTATAACTTGCTATTTTATTAGCGGAATCCATAAATGTATTTGCAAGATCTATTCCCATATTGAAATCTGTGAAGAATCCCGGGACTTTCGCATCCAATGCTTGTAAGTCTCTCGCAATAATTGGAGCGTTTTCTCTTGTTACTTGTACAAGTTCCTCCAATTGAGGTTTCGCTTCATCTACAGAATGTTTTAGGCGAATCGAACTATTTACAACTGGTCCTAAGTCTTTAACGACACCAGAAAGTCCTTCTGCTAACTTACGATGATTTTCCTCAATTTGAAGAATACCCTTAGTAATCTCATTTTGGGTTTCAAGTGCTTTACCCGCAACCACATCTAATGCTTTGTAGTAATCAGCATAGGCTTGATTAAGCGATACATAGTTTTGGAGTATAGTAGTATATACATCAGCACTAAATCCCATCCACTCTTTTCCATACGCTAGAGCATCTTCTTTCGTATTTCCAAGCAGTTTAAATAGCTCTTTTCTTTGAGTGACCGTTAAATTTTTAATGTCACCTTTCATTGCATTCACTAATTCTTCTAACTTATCATGCGCTTCTTTGATTACTTGCCTTTTATACTGTACATCTTGCTTTGCATTGTTTATGTTTCTGGAAATACTTTCCCAGTTTTCTGTAGCATCTAACAACCCTTGTTCTGATTCTTCTAAAATTTTAATTGTGTTATTTATGAATGGTTCGTCACTTTTTAAATAATCTAATACACCTTCAAATATCTTTACTTTTCCATCAAGCAAAGTAAGTGGACTTTTAGCCTCCTGATCAAAGATAATAGCATCATGAATACGCACATATCCTTTTTCACCTTGGTAATTAACCTCATACCAAGAACCGACTTTCCCCACTACTTCTATCACTTCACCCTTATTCACACTTTTTGCACGTAATGCTTTTTTCAAGTCTGGCTCAGGATATACTTTTTTAACAAGGGATTCTAATGTAACCCACCCTTTAATCATTTCTCCGTCTTGATTAAAGGAGAATTTCTTGTCTTTATATGTAAAATCTCCTGTTTGTAATGCACCTGAAGGCTGTAGTAAATACCAATTAAACTCTTGTTTCATCCAACCATTTCTTGATTCATGAGAAGCATCAAAATAATACGGTTTCCCATCAACATGTGTAAATCCTGATTGTACAGGACCTAACGGGCCAAAGTAATAGATTTTTCCGTCAATATGTTGGATTCCAGTTTGTACCACGCCATCGGTTCCCAAATAATAATCGTATCCATTTGTATGTACCCATCCAGTTTGCATAAAACCATCGGTACCAAAATAATAACGTTTTCCATCAATTGATTGAAAACCTGTTATTCTTTGCCCATCTTTTTTATAATACGTCCATTTTCCTTCTTCTTGTACCCATCCTTGTTTATTGTCTAAATAGAGTGCTTCTTTTAATTGATCAATCCATTTTAATCCATTCGCTAGAAGAGTTAAATCACTATCTAGTTGTTTATCAAATTTCTTTTGAATATTGGGCGGAAAGTATTTTTCAGGATCTTTATGATACTCCGTTATCATAAAATGAGACAAATTCGTTGCTTCTTTTGTTACATCCCATGAACTAACTGGTGATTCACCAATTATAACTGACTCTAGTATCCGGACATATCCGATTTCCCCTTGATATTTGACCTGGTACCATAAGCCCTGCTTTGAGATGACTTCTAAAACATCTCCATCTTTTACAGGTTTAGATTTAAATAGAAATTTTGTTTCTGGCTTTGGATAGATTCTTTTAACAGCAGAACGAAGGGTAATCCATCCCTTTTCCATATCCCCGTATTTGTTAATTTCAAATGGTTTTCCTTGATAGGTAAATGCTCCTGTCACATACTTCCCGTCTTTTAAGTAACTCCATGAAGTTGCAGAAAAACTCCATCCGGTCTTTAATTTACCAGGTTCACTATAATATAAAGTGTCTTTCCCTGCCTGCTTTTTCCCTTCGTATAGCCTTCCATCTTTAAAAAAGGAATACTCTATTCCATCTAAAGTAATGTTGTCTCTTTGTTTACTTCCATCTGTTTCGTAATAGTACCAATTCTCTTTCTCCTTCACCCAGCCAACCGATTCATTATTTTTCATATCTGTCACTGTCATAATCGTCCTATATAAGAACATAGAAAATTGCTCTCTTGTGACAATTCCATTTGGATTAAAATTGCCGTCATCTGTACCACTTGTTATTTTGTTACCAGCTAATATGTTGACATATTCGTTGGCCCAGTGATCCTTCATATCCGTAAATTCAAAATTCCCTTGCGGCTTTAAATCAAATGTTTTTACTAGCACAACAGCCATTTCAGCACGCGTCATATTATTTTTCGGATTGAATTTTTTCTCAGCATTTACGCTGAAAATCCCCCGTGCTGTAAGAGCCAAAATTTCTTTTTTAAAATTGCTTTCACTGATATCTAAAAATGGGTTATTATCACTGTCTTGCGGTTTTAAGTACCTATATAAAAAGGCTGCAAAATGTTCGCGTGTGATTTGATCCGTGGCACCAAAATATCCATTTCCATAACCAGTAATGATTTTATTTTCAGCCATGTACATCATTTCTTTATACGCCCAATGTGTTTTTGGCACATCGATAAAGGATAATGTAGTTTCTTGATTATTTTGTTCTGCATAAGCTGTTCCTAATGTACTGAATAATAAAATACATACCATAGAACTCAAAAATAATTTTTTAATTGTATTCACAATAGACCTCCTATTCAATTGTTAAAGATATAATTTCAAAATCAGCACTTATTTAAAACTTCGGCTTCCTCTGTAAACATTGGTGCATAGGTAGAAAATAATTAAAATAATGATAATATAAGTCCTATTACTTTCTTCATACTCGCATCTCCTTATTAATTCGTTAAAAAACCTTTTAATTATATATTAGATTTTATTACTATTAAAATAATAAATGTAAATATGTATAATTGCATTTCCATCTTCTCAATAGGGCGTACTCTATTGAGAAGATTACAAGTTATTGATTTTAAAGGATTTAGAGGTTCTCAAATACACTTATCAAAATTGAAACGTGTATTTAATTCCAGAGTGGCCCTTGAAACCCATAATCGTTTCCGTACCCCAAGAAGCATAAAATGACCGTTTTATTGTCATCTTATGCTTCCTATTGCACTTAATGTATCATGGTAAAGACAGAAATCGATTGTGGCTATAACTCTATATAGGCTTTTGTCCCACCTGGAATCTTAAATTTATTTACATCATATTCTTTAATTATATATACCTTTATCGCTTCAAAATCTTTACCAAAAGCAAGAATTGGATTTTTTAAGAAATATATTATTTCTTCTTCGTCGTCATAAATTCGGGCTTTAATTATTTCTTTGTCAGAGTGAAACGATAAATGGAGTCCTTTGTAAAAATATTCGTAGTATCCCTCTTCGTCCTGCTCACTCTTATCTTCAAAAGGAACACATTCAATATGATATATATTCCCATTTACATTTATTGATTTCATACAACATTACTCCCTTTTCAAGAATATCCATCAGAAATTAGCAACAATATATAGCAAAGTAATCTTTAGAATTATGACATGTTCCATCCCCTCATGCCAATCAAGCTAAAATTTTATAGTATTCCCAGAACGAAATTTTGTACTAACTTGTAACAAAAACAGCCAATGAAGGCTGTTAATTACTAGGACCTTTTACTTCTACTTTTCCATCATCCCAAATAAGAATTTCTTGGAAAGAGTCAGTGAACCCTTTAGTTTCAGGAGCCCAAGGCGGAAAAAGTACAGATTTGTTTCGTTCCTTCCACTCTTGCATTCTATCGTATGTTTCTCTATCAAGCACGTAATCGTAATGATACAACGGTTCCCCTTCGTCCATGCTCTCTCTTAAAAAGAAGAAGTCTTCTCCATACTTTTCTTTAAGCCACTTAGCTGCTTCTTCTCGATTTTCGAAATCAGGATAGCTTTTAAACTCTTTGTAACTAATACGATTATTCATCATACATTCCCCCATTCTTGACGAATTTCTTCTATTCTCAATAATTATTGTATCTTTTAATAAATAATATAAAAAGGAAAAATAAAAACTTATCCGCAGATAGGCTTTTGTTTATATTCATAGTATCCATTTGAATATTTTCCTATATGGGGTTCTGCCGACAAAACGCGGATATTATACGCTAAGACATTTTTTGAGAGATAAGACCTATATAGGGGAAAAACGAAAAGGGAATGTGGAGATAATCCATGTTCTCTTTTTGTATGTAATGCTATCATTATAAAAGGGGAAATTTATTAAAACTAAGGGGGATGAAATAAATGGCTATTGATATAAGAAGGGTATTTCCTAAGTTTTATCGTGTTATTCCAGTAGAAGTACAAGAAGATAATGGGGAATCTAAAGAATATTCTTGTTTAGCTGATGAAAGAGGCACTGTTTATTCAAAAGAAGATGTAAAAGCATTGTTTGAGGAAATTAAAGAGTTTTATATGCGTGAAGATATGCCTAATATAGATGATTACAATAAACATATGCAGTTATTAGATTATATGAGGTGTGTATCTATTTCGTTAGAAGAAGATGAAACGGGTAAACATTTGATTCCTAAGGCTAGGTATACATATAAGAAGTTTAATAGTGATAAAAGAAATTGGTCTTTTAAGTGTAATTGGTGTGGTGAGAAAGTATCTAGTAAGACTGATGAAGGTTACTATTCAGCATATGACCGTAATTTTAAAGTTGATAATTTTGATAGAGGTTGTTCGGAGGATTGTGCTAAGTTAATTTGGAGAGATAATTTTAAACATTGGGCACATGAACATGGGTATAGTAAATTCTTTGCATAAACAAGAAATTCCCCTACCAATCAATTAAGATCAGTAGGGGAAAGTATGGAGATATGGAATTATGTTTATTATCAGAACCACTGTTTAAGGTGGCATTAAATTTATATGAAAGAGTATTGCTTACGCCACTTCATTCACTACGTTCATTCAGTGTAACTATAAGTATATAACTATTGATAGCTAAGATATAGTAGTTACTCTTTTAAGTATTTTGCGAAGCACCGAACGAAGTGAGGTAATGTTTTATCTTTATTACTGTTATAGTGTTTATTTATCAGTTCTTCACAATAATATGTGTGGCAACCAGTACCCATTTACAGGTGATTATTAGTCACAAGTTTAGGGATTAACAAAACCCCTTGATATGACTGGCTTTGTTAAAGTCACAAATTCAGGGATTAACCTTAATGAACTAGAGATGTATCATTAGTTATAAGATTAGGTAATTTGTTAATCACAGATACTTATTGAACAGTAAAATAGGGTGATTTGTCGAATTGAATAATTGGATATATAAAGGAGATGAATGTTGTTGAAATTTACATTACTTGATAATGGTGCTGATTCACTAAAGTCAGCATATGAAAACTTAGAAACATTAAAAAACATAGCTGAGGGAGGGCAACATAGGTTAAAAGACTCTGTTATCTTCCTTAATCATGGGGTAGAACTACTTCTTAAGCTAATCCTAAAAAAACATAGTCCATCTTTAATGTTTGATAAAATAAATGAATATTTAGAGGCAAAGCAAAAGTTGAAGAAGAAGGAGGATGCCAAAACAGTATTTGACATAAATAAAAAATTGAAGACTGTTAGTCTTTTTGAAGCGTTAACAAGAGTTGAATACCTATGTGATATTGATATTCCTGAGAACTTTAGGGGATCTATTTTATATGTGAATAAAATTCGTAACCAATTCATGCACTATGAAGTGGAATTAGATGAACAGGAAACAGAAACTTTGGTTACAAAGCTACAAATATGTTATGAAGAAACGATTGAATTTCTTGAAAAACACATTGAGGATTTAGATGATATAATTCAAGATTCACGTTTTGAACTTACTACTGAAGAATATGAGGAACAACAAGCTGAAATATATGCTGAAATATATTACGAAGATATGAGCCTTGAAGAGATGAGACTTGAAGCTGAATATGAAGAGGCTAATGCAGGTGACTGGTACGGGCGTCCTTAATTGGATGCTTTTTTATTATCTCTAATTGTACAAAATAGAAGTATCTAGCTGTTACTTGCTGTAAGGGAAATTAGTCAAATTTATGCGTGGTTGTTCTCTATAGACACTTGCCTTAGAAACTTTTTTTAGCCCAAGCCTACGCCCTTAAGGGTTTACGAAATATCGTAAACATATATGTCACTTTAGGAGATAATTTGCACTAATTTTAAGTGTTCTTTTGCGTCCTGAGTATACATAATAAAGTTATCTGTGTAGATTTCGTAATTACTGGAGTAAAGGTTATGAAGTTGAGATGTTCATAACTTAAAAGTTTTGAAGGTGGTGTTGTAATTTTTTGGGTGTGTGATAAAATCAGTATATAAACCACCGTCATAACTGGTATTCATAAGTGAAGCGAAAAAAAGGAGAGTTTTAGGTGAAATATGGGTATGCAAGGGTAAGTACCTTGAATCAGGATTTAGAGTCACAAATTCAAATGTTAAAAAAAGAGGGTTGTGAAGAAATTTATTCAGAAAAGTTTACTGGAACTAAATTTGAACGGCCAAAATTTCAAGAACTACTTTCAGTGTTGAAAAATGGTGATACGCTTGTTATTACAAAATTAGATCGTTTTGCCCGGTCAACTATTGATGGAATGAAAACAATTAAAATATTATTTGAAAAAGGAATCAAGGTACATGTAATAAATATGGGTGTGATAGAAGATACACCAACAGGTAGGTTAATATTTACTATTATGAGTGCCTTTGCAGAATTTGAACGAGATATGATTTTTGAAAGAACACAAGAAGGAAAAGCAATTGCTAAGCTGAAACCAGATTTTAAAGAAGGACGACCAAAGAAATATACGAAGAAACAGATAGATCTTGCACTTGAATTATTAAAAACTAATTCTTATACACAGGTGGCGGAAATGACAGGAATCAGTGAAAGTACTTTGTTACGTGCTAAGAAGAAGAGAGAAAGTAAGGAAAGTTAAATGGATTAATAGAAAATTAAATAAAATCTTTAACTACGATGGAGTGAAATTATGAAATTATGTTTATTATGTAATGAACAAATAGAGCCTGTTAATCGGATGCAATTAAGAAAATTAAAGGAAGCTGCTACAGATTTTGAAGAGACTGATAAAAAGGAAATGAAGAATATTAAAATTAGAACTCTACAACTATCTAATCAAAAAATATGCGAATATTGTTATCTTAAAGAATTAGCCAGGTTAACAACAATTATGAGAATGAAAACAATGGCGTAATTGTTGGTTTTAAAAAATTTGAACAAAAATGTTGGCGATACGCCTTATAGGAAAGTGGAGGGGTATCGCCAGCATTTTGGAAAAAAACCATGCTAAGCAAAAACATAAAATAAGCTGTCCATATGGACAGCTTATTTACATAATTATCGTTATTAGAAGTTAATTAAGATTCTAACCTTTTCTTTCTTGTATGTAATTCAGTAATATATCTCGCTCTTTTTCAAATAGCATTTTAAGTTTATTAATCTCAGATATTGGCTTCCAGCAAATATCTTGAATCAACTCATCTGGATCCTGAATTTTCTTTTCTCCACCAACTAGTTCAACTTCAAAATATTCAACATGAACATCTACGCCATATGTAATTCCATCTCGTTCATGTATTTTTTGAACAATTTGCACTTGGTAGCCCGTTTCTTCCCAAACTTCACGAATGCAACACTCTTCAAATGTTTCCTTTTCCTCTACTCCACCTGAAGGAACAGACCAAAGTTCAGGCTCATTTGGTTTCTCCTGTGCTACCATTAGTATTTCATCTCTTGAGTTTATACAAATTGCTGCTGACCCTTTCCATATAGACATGTTCAAATCCCCTTTAATATAATAAATTAACTAAATTTTACCACAATTAAATGACGTATATTGTAGCCTTGGAATAAAGTTTGATTAAATTAACTTAATGAACCTTGATAAAAGAGCAAATAGAAAAAGCGTGTTTTGAAAAAAGATTGATCAAAACACGCTTTTTCTATATTCAATTGAATCATCCTTTTATAAAAAAGTTTGATAATTTTTGGGATCCTTGCTCAATTAAAGCGCCCGATAATGGAATAACTAAAATAGGATCTCAATTATAAAATCAATTATTTCTTCTTTCGCTAAAGCACGCGTTAGCTTAATAATATTCACAAAATAATAAATAAAATTTAATCTATTATACCTCTTAGCATTTGTTCTTTTACATTCTCACCATCAACCCAATCTTGAAAGTTAAAATCCAAGACATACTCACTTTGTGCAATGGTGGTTATGATTCTAGAATTTTGATAAGAGTATGATAACGTATGAAGGGTTCCAAATAAGTTTTCATAATCAGTAAAAAATAATGGTGAATTTTTATCTTTAAATTCATCAAACATTTCTTGATGTGCGAGATTTTTATTGGAAATTTCTTGAAGATAACTATTGCGTTTAACCGAACCATCAATAGATACTCTGTTTTTATTTTTTAGCATCTCGTCCTGAAAATGATTAACACAAGATAATGATGATTGTCCAAGCCTCACAATTACTTTCTCTGGACTAGCTTCAACTACTGCCATATTGCCATTTTTGTCACCAAGTGAAAAGTTGTAACACGCTGCATGAGGGATTTCTTTCAACATTTGAATTGCATCATCAACTGAAGAACACATATCCAAAACCATCCTAATCGCGGTCCATGGAGATATACCTTTTGAGTAACTATTATTACTTACAAAGTGCAATCCTGCTACTAACCCTTTTTGGTTAATTCCATCATGCCTTCCTAAAACTTGAAGATTATATCCTGCTGTTGCAAAGGCTTCTTCAGATTGAACTAAGCTAAAAATCCCATCATAAAGAGCGGGAGAAAAATCATAATTCCTAACATAATATTCTTTTGTAATAATTGCAGAACATCCCATAGCTTCTGTCCTTGGTACATCATAGCCACTAAACAAAGAAGCAGACTTTTTGGTAGAAATCTCTAATCCATTAGCTAGTCCATCTAACTCTTCAAGTAAATGAGGTGCTAAGGCCGAATAAATGGATTTCAAATTTTTATAGTCTATCTCTGGTCTTGTTATTGAATCCAAGACTTTTAACAGTGGGTTATTATGTAAATACTTACCGAACTTTAATCCAATATTAAATGAAGTATCTCTGATTTGAAATAGATTTACTAAAAATTCCGACATAAAAACCCTCCCCTTATTTTATTTCATTATCCTGCCCGTTTGTTTAAGTACATCTTTCACAAACACCATACTATCATTACCATAAGTATTCAATTTTTCTTAATATTCTTCCTCCATTAAATGGCCCTTTAGTGGAGTAACTTTATTGCTACTCAACAGTTCCTTAATCCGCCTTTCAGTTCAGATCTTCTTTTCACTATAAAAACATCCCTTTAGATAAACAGATCCAAAGGGACAAAACATCGCAATTTTTTTATAAACACTGTAACTTTATTTAAAAATAACACCAAACAGTTCTACTTTTCAATTGATAAGTATTTAAATTTAAATACTGGTCTAGGTACATATTTCGCAATAAATCTATCCGAAATAAAAATAATATCTCCATTTCACATAAAATAGTATCCAAAACAGACGAGACCGAATCCATTAAGCGGATTAATTAGGCACAAAATTAAATGTAGACTATTGATTATGTAGTTTATTTTTTATTAAACATTATGGTACGTGAAATTTTATATTCCCCTTGTTAAAAACGCCCCCATAGATCTTACACCTATGAGAGCTGCCTAAGGGTATTCATATTCGACTTCATTCTATTGTAGCAAACTTTCACCAAATAGCAAAAACATAACGATCCAAAACCAAATAATCAAACGAAATGCACTCTTAAATCCTCCCCAGAGAGAAAATGTTTCCTCTTGCATTATTATCCCCCTTTCCTACTTGTCTTTTGGTTCTCCAAACCATTCATACATTGCCTGTCGGCTTATAATCCATTCCTTACGCTTCCCTTCAGGATGCAAAAAATACTTCACTAAACCTTCTTGTAACATGCGTTCTAAATCATTTATTTGCTTCTCGTTCATTAAAGAAGGGCTATATTTATTCTTAATTGTCTCACGAGGAATCCTCCAGTAAAAAGCTGCTTCAGATGGTGTCATGTATTTATCGATTTCTTTCATGAGAATTCTCCTTTGTTTGTGCTTTTCCTTTTATGTTACAATAAATAAAGAAGGAAATGGACGAGATTTCCTTCTACTTCAGTCACTCATTAACTAAGCCCTTTGTTTGCTGTTAAGCAAATGAAGGGTTTTTATTTTTCTTGTTTATATTTACTATCTATGACAGCCAAACGGATCAACTTCAGCTTAATATCCTTACTAAGAGAAAGCCATTCAGATGTACCAATTTTCATATCCTTTTCCTCCCCATTCCCTTTTTATACTTCAAGAAAATTAACCCCTTAAAACATTTGTACTTTACACTAATTTAACAACCAGGGAATCCTCATCATATTCATGAATGTGTAAATCATAGCGCATTTCTGTTGCATTCAATACTTTGCAAACCTCTGATAGTAAGCCAGATTACTTACTTCCATACCAATTTCTCCATTCCTGAACAGATACTCTAAATCATCAATGATTTCTTTTACTGTATTCTCCAATATTCTCACTCCTTATCTCTATAAAATAACCTTGTAAGGCTATTTTATAGCAAAACAAACAACCCTACAAGGTTATTTGTTGTTTTTTTTGTTGCTTTGAAATAAAGTTTGATTAAAAGCATCTTATAAACACGTATTTTATAGTAAATTAAAAGGATTCAGTTTGAATAAAGTTTAATCAAACTGAATCCTTTTCTTTTCAAATGAACTTTCAGTTTTATAAAAAAGTTTGATCAAAACCCATTTAGAATTCTTTGATTGAAGAGATAAAGCATCGCAACTTTATTCAAAACTTTGCGTCTTTCTTACAAACATCGTGACTCTATTTCAAATTCAGACGAATTATAAAATCAAACCCTCTTTCAGCAAAAAAGGGTGTCCATATGATAATGCTTGTATGGAATCGTTTCATGCCACTTTAAAGAAAGAAGAAGTATATCGTACAAAATATGTCACATTTGAACAAGCAAACTTAGCACTATTTCAATACATCGAGGGATGGTATAACCGCAAGAGAATTCATAGTAGCACCCCAAGCAATAGAAGATCTAGAGAAGTAGCATAGACTTAACTTTTTTGTGTCCAAGATATTGACTCAAATCCAAGTGTTTTTATTATTTATGGTATATTTAAACTATTTCATTTAAATTATCTAATAGAAAGTAGTGAATTATAATGGAAGATAGAAAAGACGAGTATAACATTAGATTACTTTGTGGCTTTTTATTTAACACGTCTATGTGGATTATGATGCACGTTATTTTATTAGAAGACTATGATGAATTTCCAAAAACGCATGAGTTTATAAAGGCGTATATTATCAATCCAACAGCAATATTAGGGTATGTAGCTCTTACGGTATTATGGGTTCGTCATTTTATTAAAAAACTGAAAAAGAATCGAGAAACTAAAAATAAGAAAATTAACTTAGATAAAGAGTAGTATCAAGTGTATATAAAGAGAAGACAACTAGTTATTAATTAATAAGAATCATGAAAAGAGGTAGTAACGTGTTATCGTTTGGATAGAGTATATTCGACAGCGTAAAATAAAAGAGTTATCTATTTCACTTAAAATTCTTAGTTAATTAAACAGTACAATACCTCACTACATACCCGAACATATTTTATAGTTTATAAGGATGGAGGAAATAAAGTGCTTAATTTGATAATATGAGCTTTTTTTATAATGATTGCTAGTTTTGTAGTATTAGTTACCTGTTTATTTTGGTTTTTAGCTTCTTATTTTACCTTGACTACAAATGATGAAAGATATTTCATGAAAAAAGAAGCAATTAAAGTTGGTTCCATATCTTTTATTTTTTTGGTAGGTAGTATTGCCTTTTTGCTTGCTATCTATTTTTCTATATAGCTTCTTAGTACCTTATTTTGATAAAAATGCATTTTAATTTGAAATCCGCCATCAAAATAACATTGTTTTATTTTTAAATAAAGGTCTTTTTCTCAAAATTAGATAATAACAGCAGGTTTTGGTGTCGATAAGGTATCAATGGTTACGTGTTAGAAAAAAGGAAGAGACTTTTTATAAGTGACCGTAACGGTGAATTTAAACAACAGACGGTGGCACCTTACCAGCGCTCAAATGATACGTTAGAAGGCAACCGTTATCCATCTGTTTCAAAAAGGAATTACAATGACGAAAATCGCACATTTAATTGAGAAAATGTACGGCCATCACTACACGCCTCAAACCATTTCAAATATGACGAAAGCTGTATACATCGCTGTTGGCATTTGTGAAGATGGTTTAAAAGAAGTGCTTGCGTATACAATTGTACCAACCGAATCAGCGTATAACTCATCGTAACTTTCTTTTAAATCAACAAGAGGACATAATAGAAAATAAAACCTATCATCCTTTCAGTGAATATTTGTTGGTTTGAAATAAAGATTGATTAAAAAGATGCTACAAACGTTAATTTTAGTAGAAAGAAAAGGAACTCATTTAGATGTGTCCATGAATTTATACTATCATCAGTTTTGTTTTCAAGATTTCTGTTTAAAAACTAAGAGGGTTATTTACTTTTCAACCAATTATCTCTAACCAATTCTCTATCGTTAAATAAATTGTTCTTAGCTAGTTCAAAACATACTAACCAAAAATCTTTTTGCCACTTTGCACAGTCTTCCTCGTAACCCATAAGCATTTGAAGCATACAATATGAATCAGAAGGCTGAATATGAATCATATCATTTTTAAAAAATAAAGCTGTAAGACCATGTTCAATAGATAGCAAGCAACCTTTATTAAATGAAATTGTAAAATAAGCATAGTTGTCCTTCGTATAATCAGGTAAAATCTCAAATGTAGGAGTTCCTATATAAGGGTGGATTTCTTCCATACTATTAAAAGTAATAGGACTAAAGGAGTCGTCATTTTCATTATATATCTCGTATCTCATTAAATCTTTAAATTGCAATTCAAATAGACCCTTTAGTATATTTTCATAAACAATATCAAAGTGTGCCTTTAAATAACATAGCGTATTATAAGCTTCTTTTGTTAAAGGTTGGTTACTTTCTAAATCCCCCTCTATCTCAATTTTTTTTTGTTCAAAAAACGAAACGGAACAATTTACGTTTATAGATCCACCCCAACAGTTGTATTTTCCGGAAAAGTTGAAATTATCCACTCTATATAACACTATTCACACCTACCTAAAAATTTTGTTATTCATAATTAACGTCCTCTTATTATGTCACAACCTAAGCATAGCGGAGGGCGCAGTATAATTGCAATTAATATACAAAATAGAAAGTAATTTTTAGTCTTGAAAAATAGCTGTAATCCTTATAAAACCTATCAAAAATAAATAACCCCTCTTTAAATACTAAATCCTAAGGGTAAAACGGTGCAATTTTTTTATAAACAGTTAATCTTTTTTCAAAACGGTTAAACTTTGTTATAAACGATTAAACTTTATTTCAAATCCACATTTTTCAGATATTTTATAAAAAATTCTTAATAACATCCTTAACTCGCTTTAAACCGTTTATTTTCGCTTTTAACACATTTCTTGTTGTTTAGGTCTTATGTCATTCACTACTAAATAAACATTTGTTATAACGGAATCTGAGAAGTCGTTTTTTGATGAGAGTATGATTTTTATAATTAATTCCTAAAAATAACAAAAGAGCTGGATTTTCATCTCAGCTCATGTATTTATTGGTTCTGTATGTGTACATGTAGGATATTGAGAACAGCCAAAAAACTTATTTCCTGTTTTATTCGAATTTCGAACGACTAAATGATTTTTACATGTTGGGCATTTCCGTTCTTCAGGTTTTACTCCTTGATATACATCTTCAGCCGAATATTCGGGATTAATTTTATTAATCAATTTCTGAAGTTCTACACGATCTATTAGTTTTACATGGCATGCCTCCGCTAATTCCTTTGCTTGTCTTGTATATACACTGTTCGTTACAACCCATCCTTCATGTGCTTTGTAATAAGCTTGCGCTGCATATATCTCTTGTACGGCACTGATGCCGACTCTATTTTGGGTGTTTTTGCCCATCCCCTCGAAAAGGGGGAATAAGGGGTTCAGCCGAGATATATACGTTATCTTAACCAAGAAAATTAAAATATGAATTTAAAAGGGCCCTTACGTTGAATACATATACTCAACGTAAGGGCGAATTATTTTTGGTTTGAAATAAAGCTTGATTAAAAACAACTTAGGGATCTGTGTAGCCGATTTCCTTAACGTACAGAAAATTGGCTTGTTGGTTCGTTACTCGTTAAAAATGTTTGTAAAGCTTCTAGAGGTAATATCAACTTGCATTTTATTTGCTAGAATACCATTTAGCTAGCCACTCATTCCATTTATCTTTTTGAATAGTAATGGCAAATATAGTGTTTTTATCAGGCTTGTCAGTAAGACACACGGATGTATCATTAACAGATAAATATTGTCCGTGGTTATTTTTTAAAGAGAAGCTTTCAAATCCATAATTAACAAGTGTCCATACTTGTCCATAAGCGCGAAATCCTGTAACGCCCAGCTCACCACTTGCAGATGTAAGATAGGTTGCATTTGCTTCTATGTACACCTTGTTAGATCCTTTTTCAATTGGAATAATTGTAAATATGCTCCTATCTTCTGGGATCCAATTAGATGAAGCAGAAATATTCGTACTATCCTTCCATGTTCGCAAGACGTTATCCCTGTTTCTAATTTTCACAGAAATAGAAGAACATTCTTCATTTTTATGCTGTGTAACGACAGCAAGCTTATGTCTCTTTATCTCAGCAAGCTCATCAGAGGTATAACTAAAAATATCAGATTCTTTTACTGGATTCGAAGTTAATGTTGCCAGTTTTCGTTTCTCTTCTGGTAGTGCATGAAAAAGTTTCATTAGGTCAAAAGAAGCACTACCTGGTTTTATATTTGGAAACTCCTGTCTAATATACTTTAGAGCTAAAGGACCATTCATTTGACCACTATTGTCACTTTTTAAGTAATATGTTTGCCAATTCGTAAGCGCAATACCAGTATTCCCGTCATCTAATTGTTTTTGTGTAATATAATACATATCATGTTCATATGGATCTGAGGCATCAGGAGTTAAGTCCACTATGATACCAGCTTGCTTAATGAGAATTTGTTGACCATGTTTTATCGTTTTATATTCAACTTTCCCATCTTTATAGAAAATTTTAATTCTCTTAGAAAAGTTTTGGTTTTTATTATAATCATACACACTAATACCAAATTCTCCTTTGTTAAAAGTAGGAGATTTGTAAGCACGGTTTTCATTGTTAGCTGTATAATCATTTTTAGCACTTTCTTCTGATAAAAAAATAACAAAAGGCTCTTTTAGAAACGTATCATAGGTATCTCCAAATGTTGTAAGAATCGTTTCTCTTGTATCAACGTCTGCTTTCGCTTTATGTTTTGTAAATGGGTTCAAGCTGAATACAATCCCCATCGCTATTCCTACAGGGGGGATTTTTTTTATACATCTCTTTATCTTTTCCTTCATGGATGTGCTCCTTACTTTCTAATTTATACTGTTTCCAACATATTTAAATTAACATCGGTAAGTTTATCTTAATTTAAATAACTCTCAAAAGTCTTTCGTAAATGTTACAAAACCCTTTCATTGCTTCTCATACAAACACGTCAGGACTCTTGCAAGTAATTTCTTAAACTTGGAAATACCGATAGAAATAAAAGGATTGATACATAAGTAAACCACCGATATATCTTATTAAATTAAAAATTGAGACCCAAAAAACAAGAAAGGTTGGCATTTTGCCAGCCTTTCTTGTTTACTACTTCATTCATTTTACAAATAAAAATTTTGTTTTGGGGATACTTAAAAATCTTCGCTTAATGAGCATGGGGCCAAGCTGAAAAAAATATAGAATATCGAAAAAATCAAAATCTTATAATATATTAATGTAAGACTTTTGTAACATTTATGAAAGTAATTTGAAAGGTTTTTAAACTAAGATGAATTTATAAATATTGATTTTATATTTTAAATCAATATACGACAGTATTTATATGTTTGTTTTTTACAGTGTTACATGTAAGTAATCTAGGCTAAATCTTACTAAGAGAGGACAACAAAAATGAAGAAAAAATTTAAAACAATTGGAATTGGAAAGAAAGTAATTCCTACTGCAGCGGCATTAGGCATTCTTTTTTCTATGGCACCTATTGCAGAAAACAAGGCTAGCGCAGGTATAGCGACCGTACTCGATGTGGGGATTACTTCATTAGGTATAGTGAAAGACATTTATGAAGGACTTGGGATAGAGGTGGGGGATCCTGACTTAACAGGTTACACTGGTCCTTATGCTGAAAATATATCTTACAGAGCTCCTAGTTTTAAATCTGGAGAATTTAATCTTTCTATGCATCATACGAAAGATGATTCGAATTTTACTAGACCGGTTAAAGTGCTCTATCCAAATGGAAAAAGCGAAATTCACAAATTAAAATCAGGGCAACAGCTTAAGATTACAGAAGCGGGTACAATTGTAGATCTAAATCCTGATGCAGAATCTACTTCAGAACACAATCTTCTTTACATTACACAAGAGCAATTGAATGAAGGGAAAACCGGAGTTGCGCTTAACCAATCTATTATTATATATGTAGAAAAAACATCTGGTCAAAATAGCATTCTTGTTGACAACTTTTATAAGAAGAGATTTGGAGAAAATTCCCTTGATGGTTTTAAAGGTTTAGGGGTGGATCGTTTCTCTTATTTAACAGAAGAACAAAAGAAAGTTGCAACAATGACTTCTCATCCGGTATACAGAGAAGTTCTTTCGAATTATGTTACAAATAACCCTAAGGCTCTTGCAGATTTTAATGATCGCTCAACTGATATATTGGCGGACTCTACAAAAATCCTAGAGACACCTATTGCACTACCATTTAATGCACTAAATAACGGTAACCCTTTTCAAATTATCCCCTATAAAAAAGGGACGAATAAAGTAATCGTAAAAACAGGTTCAAAATATCTTTCAGGGAAAGAAGGAAATGCACTTCAATATTCTGATTCGATTGGTGATGATGAAGTGTTTGAACTTGTTCAGACTGGTAATTCTTCTGATAATAAATTCCAGTTCCATTTGAAAAACAAGAATGGAGTAAGTTTGGCTGGTAATTCTAACATTCAACAGTTTGGTACTGATTCGAGTTTCAACTCCGAAATTCATTTCACTGCAAAAAGCAACAATGAAATTCATAACTGGTTAAAAGAGTGGTATCCAGGTAAAAAAAATGAGAGACAGAAGTATGATGGAATACAGATAATATCTGATGAAAAGGATTCTACTAAATTGATTGCAAAAGATTCTTCTGGAACCGTAATAAAGAACAGTTGGGTGAACCGAAATGGCAATCAGTATTATGCAGGCTCTGATGGAATTCTCTTGACAGGTTGGCATGAAGTTGAGGGAAAGACATATTACTTTGAATTGAATACAGGATTAATCAATACAAATGGATACCAGATTGATGGGAAGTACTACAACTTCAATGACGATGGTTCTGTGCTACGATCAGCATGGAAGGAAGATCAAAATGGTCTACACTATTCTGATGCTTCTGGAGCAATTATTAAAGAAGGTTTGCGGGAAATTGATGGTAAAATTTATTATTTCCAAAATTACAATGCAACTAAAAATGAAATACGTATAGAAGATGAAAAAAGAATTCTTCACTTTTCTGACAAAGGTGTACTTGAGAGAGCTTCTAAGTTCAATGGAGAAGCGCTAGATAATAATTGGGAGACTGTTAATTTCAATGACAAAGTGTTAGTATTTGGAAAAGACGGTTCTATTAGAAAAAATGGGGTCTCTAAAATTTCTTTACCTGGATGGGATGGAAAAGAGCAGCCTGCACTGGTATATTACAGCTTAGAAGAAGGAGCTACTTATTCTGGTTGGAAAATGATTGATGGAAAGAAATATCATTTCAAAGACGGCGCGCACTATACTTTCGATGGTCATGAAACCATTGACGGAAAAAGATATTATTTTAATCATGACGGAGAAGCTAAGCTGACAGGATTTGATAAAGTTGATGGTAAGATATACCATTATGACGATAAAGGCGAAATGCAAACGGGCTGGCAAGAAATCGATGGTAAAAGCTATTACTTCGATGAATCTGGAGCAGCTAAGATAGGATGGTTCCAAGTTGGTGGTGGCTACCATTTCCCTAATTACGGATACTTTACGTATTATGCTAAACAGGATGGTTCAATTTATACAGATACCAAGGTTGAAATTGACGGAAAAACCTATACATTTGACAGTCATGGACACAAAGGTTATTAATCATCCAAAAAAAATCTATTTTTTATAAATATGAATCGCTAAATGAGATCGCCACGAACTCCAGATGCTTTCAGCATCTGGAGGATTTTTATTAACTTGATGGCTATGTGGGGTAGTGACAGTAGACCGCAAAGTAGTGATCTTACTTGTAAAAGAGAAATGGGAAAAGTAAAGTATATTTATCAACAACAAGAAAAAAGACTTTTGTAGATAGCTTGTTTGTTTTCTTCTATCCTTACAGAACTGTCATCTTTGTGTAAGGTTATTAGATAGTTTGTTTAATGTTAAAACGTAATAATTAACTTATAAAAATTGATAATGATTTTTTAGAAATTATAGACGAGTGTTGTTCACGATTATAATAACAACTAAAAAATGATTGAGAAAAATTCAACATATACATAATAAGTGGAGGTAAATATAGTGGCTTTAAAAGTATTACTTATCGTTATTGGTGTAACATTAATTTTATCGGGTGTATATAAAATGAAGAAGTATGATGCATTCGTAGGAAAAACTCAAACCAGAAAAAATCTTTTCAACTTGCTAATTAATGGACAGAGTTCTGGAATAGGACAATTATTAAGTGGGATTGTGTGTATCGTTTTAGCAATCGTAGCCTTTATAATTAAATAATTTGCAAATAAGGGAGCTAAGATATAGAATCTAGCTCCTTTTATTATGATAAAGTCTTTAGGCAAAAACAAAGATTTTTTCTAAAAATGTACATAGTCTATAGAAGTATAGATGGCACTCGTTATGAATAATTTTCTTAATAACCATTTCGTTTCAATGTGCGATAGATAGTGGTTCTGTCAACGTTTAAAAAATCAGCAATTTCCTGTTTCGTTTTCCCTTGATTAAGTAACTCAAGTATCAAATCAGTTTTAGACTTATTGATTTTAGGAGTTCTCCCCAGTTTCCCGCCATTTTCTACATACTTGATACGTCCAGCCTGTGTTCGCTCCAGTATATAGCTTCGTTCAATATCAGCAAATAAAGATAAGATTGTAACCATTACTTTAGTAGTCATGTCATCTTTTTTCCGAGTATCAATGTTATCATTAATAGCAATGACCCCAACATCGTTTTTGATAAGTTTTTCATGAGTACGGATCATATCAGAAAGATTTCTTCCTAAACGATCTAATTTATAGACAATAAGTGTGGCCCCTGGATTTAGTCGCTGCATAAGAACTTGGAATTGTTCTCTCTCCATATTTTTTCCACTTTGCTTTTCTTCAAAAATACATTCTTCTAACAACTCAATTTTGTTAGTTTCACAATATGTAAGAATTTCTTTTTTCTGAAATGTATAATCTTGTTGTGGAGTAGATACTCGAATATATGCGTAGTTCATTTTTTGCTCTCCTAACGTTGCATAAGTCTGTTTTTCTATTTTGCTACAAATATCGTATCATTTCGGGGGATTAATTTGCAACATAATATATGCAACGTCGTGACGCTATAAAAATCAAGCCCAAGGGAAGTGTTGCATATATGTTGATTTTTGCAACGCTTAGCATAGGTTTAAATTATTAAGTATAGGTAACTTATTTAACTAACTTTACGCTTAGCGTAGAAAAGCTAGGGTTTTACCTTCTAAAAAATGTCTTACCGTATAATATCCGCGTTTTGTCGGCAAGACGCCTATTATAAATATAATCTATAAGGAGATGTAAAAACAAATAAATATGAATATTCAAAAACGATTAACTATTTTAACAACAGATGAAATAAATCAACTTTATAGTAGGCCCCTTTTTACAACTAAAGAGCGTGTGCAATATTTTTCCCTTTCTCAAATGGAAAATGAATTATTATATACATTACGCTCAATAAAATCTAAGATTTATTTTATTCTTCAACTTGGATACTTTAAATCAAAACACTTATTTTTTCGATTTAACTTATGCGAAGTGGAAGAAGATATTCAATATATTCTCAAAGTCCATTTTAATGGTGCTGAATTCTCGGATTTTGGATCCATTGATAAAAAAACTAGACTTAATCAACAACAACTTATTCTTAAGCGATTTAATTATCGTCTTTGTGACTCACAGTCTCGACTAGATTTAAAGGAACAAGCCCGTAGGGCTGCGACTGTAAGTGGTAAACCTATTTTTATTTTTCGTGAGCTAATAAACTACTTAACTAACAAACGTATTATTATTCCTGGTTATAGCTTTATGCAAGAGGTTGTAGGCAATGCTATTACATATGAACAAGAACGCCTCATAATGATTATACAAAATCAACTATCTGAAACCGATAAACAGCATTTAAAAGAATTATTATATAATTCTTCTGGATTATATGAGATTACTCGGATAAAACATGAACCTAAAGATTTTAGTATGAATGAAATTAAACGTGAAATTGAATGTGGGAAAGACATTCATTCTCTCTTTCAACTGGCCAATACAATTTTGCCTAAACTAAAAATCTCTAATGAAAGTATTAAATACTACGCTTCTTTAGTAGAATATTATTCCGTATATAAATTAAAACGGTTTGATGAATCCCTTATTTATATTTATTTACTTTGCTTTATTTGTCATCGCTATCAAAGAATGAATGATAATTTGATTAATAGTTTTATTTATAAAATGAGAAAATACAACGATGATATACTATCCTTTGCTAAAGATGAGGTATATACCTACTACACAGAAAATCAGGGGAATTTCAAGAAAGTAGGCGAAGTTTTACAAGTTATAGTAGATGAAAACATTTCTGATAATACCGCATTTAAAGACATTCAAGAACGTGTATTTTCTATCCTAGACCGTCCAAAATTAACTGAACTAGCAAATCAAATCCTGGATAATACGAAAATAGATGAAAAAGCGTTCCGTTGGGAACGTATTGATACATTAGCTTTACAGTTTAAACGACAAATCCGTCCTATTTTTATGATGGTTGATTTTGTTACAACTGGTACGGATGACTCTCTTATGGATGCAATAACTTTCCTAAAAGAGGTTTTTACGAAAGGAAAAACCTTAACCAAATATGATATCGAAGATATTCCTCAAGTCTTTATAACAAATAGCAATAAACGTTATCTTTACACTAAAGATGAGTCTCATTCAAAACGTTTACTAATAGATCGATATGAATTTTTAATTTATTATTCCTTATGGCATCATTTGCAATCAGGAGATATTTTTTGTAGAGATAGTATACAGTATAGAAGCTTCGAAGATGATTTAATCGATGAAGATAAGTGGGAACAAAAAGAGACTCTCATTAAAGATTTACATTTAACTACGCTACAGCAACCTATAGAACAACATTTAAAAGAACTTGAAAACAGATTGGAAACTCGTATTACCGAAATCAATAAAAAGATTATTTCAGGAAAAAACAAATATATTCAAGTGAAAAAGCATGAAAATCATAACTCTTGGACACTTCCATATACTCGAGTTTCAGATCCTGTTAATCATTCGTTTTTCGATGTATTACCACAAATTGATATAAGAAGTATTCTGTATTTTGTAAATCAGCAATGCAATTTCCTTGATAACTTTGAACATATCCTGGGACGGTATGCAAAACAAAATACAAATTATAATATTCTCATTCCATGTTTAATAGCCTGGGGAACAAATATGGGATTATATAGAATGGGAGAAGTTTCTGATATAGATTTTTCAAAATTAGCAACTACATCAGCTAATTTTATTCGATTAGAAACGTTAAAAGATGCAAATGACTGCATTAGTAATGCAACAAGTCAACTTCCTATTGTTCAATATTATAATATTGATGATTTCATCCATTCGAGTAGCGACGGTCAAAGATTCGAAACACAGATTCATACGCTACAGTCCCGTCATTCCTCTAAATATTTTGGAATGAATAAGGGAATTACCTCTTATACAATGGTGGCCAACCATATTCCGATTCAAGCAAGAATTATTGGTGCTAATGAGCATGAAAGCCACTATGTATTCGATATTTTATATAATAATACAACTGATATTAAACCTAATATTCATTCTACAGATACACACGGAACAAATGAGGTGAATTTTGCTATTTTAGATTTATTTGGTTATCAGTTTGCACCAAGATATAAGGATATCCATGCAACAATATCCCGAAACTTATACGGTTTTCAGCATCCAAACCAATATGAAGAATTACTTATCAAACCTTTACGGAAAATCAATAAAGAGCTGATTATTAAGGAAGGGGACAATATTAAACGGATTATGTTATCTCTTGCTTTAAAAACGACTACTCAAAATATTATTGTTCGAAAGTTAAGTTCCTATGCACGAAAAAATCAAACCAAATGTGCATTATGGGAGTATGATAATATCATCAAAAGCCTATATTTTTTAGAATATATTGATTCACTATCATTACGTCAAAATGTTCAAAAGGCGCTAAACCGTGGGGAAAGTTATCATAAATTACGTCGGTCTGTATCTTATGCAAACTTTGGGAAACTTCGTTTCAAGACTGAACAAGATCAGCATATCTGGAATGAATGTAGTAGGCTACTCACCAATTGTATTATTTATTACAATGCGAGTATATTATCGAATTTATTAACGAAATCCCAGGATAAAGGTATCGAGATGAACATACTAAAGTATATTTCACCGGTTGCATGGCAACATATCAATTTTTATGGTCGGTATGAATTTAGTAAATCCCCAACTGTAGTAAATTTGGATGCAATCATTAAGAACATCAAGAAAGCTGATATTCTAACCAGGTTAGCACGAGAAGATTCATTTGAAGAAGAATAGAGTGTACTTTGCCCTTATTCCCCCTTTTCGGGGGGATGGGCAAAAACACCCTATTTAAAAACTAAAAAACGCCTAAAAAGGCATTTTTTTGTGATTAACATAATCAGTGTTATCTGTAGCGAAGACAAGGCGGAATTCTACTCTCACAAGGAATCCGCCTTTTTCTTTTTCTATGACTCAATGCATTTTTTTATACATTCCTATCCTGGCGGTATCCCTTTAATAATCGGTACCTGCTATATAATCATTAGGTTAAACTTTTATAATGCTTTCAGAATAAAAACGTGATGTCTTTTATGGCAACCAAGTTTATTTTTATCGTTGTGGGGGGACATTAAAACCTTAAGTTGATGGGAATGTGGTGCTCCCCCATGTATAGAGATAAGAATTGAATGTGGACTAGTATTTTGTTTTATATATTTTTTATTAATAAATACGGTACGTGAAATTATTATAAGTTCTAATTAAAAGCCCCCATAGAACATAAATCTATGAGAGCTGCCTAAGGGTATTTTACATTCGACTTGATTCTATTGTAGCAAGCTTTCACCAAATAGCAAAAACATAACGATCCAAAACCAAATAATCAAACGAAATGCACTCTTGAATCCTCCCCAGAGAGAAAATGTTTCCTCTTGCATTATTATCCCCCTTTCCTACTTGTCTTTTGGTTCTCCAAACCATTCATACATTGCCTGTCGGCTTATAATCCATTCCTTACGCTTCCCTTCAGGATGCAAAAAATATTTCACTAAACCTTCTTGTAACATGCGCTCTAAATCATTTATTTGCTTCTTGTTCATTAGAGAGGGGCTATATTTATTCTTAATTGTCTCACGAGGAATCCCCCAATAAAAAGCTGCTTCAGATGGTGTCATGTATTTATCAATTTCTTTCATGGGAATTCTCCTTTGTTTGTGCTTTTCCTTTTATGTTACAATAAATAAAGAAGGAAATGGACTAGATTTCCTTCTACTTCAGTCACTCATTAACTAAGCCCTTTGTTTGCTGTTAAGCAAATGAAGGGTTTTTATTTTGCTTGCTTAAATTTACTATCTATGACAGCCAAACGGATCAACTTCAGCTTAATATCCTTACTAAGAGAAAGCCATTCAGATGTACCTATTTTCATATCCTTTTCCTCCCCATTCCCTTTTTATACTTCAAGAAAATTAACCCCTTAAAACATTTGTATTTTACACTAATTTAACAACTAGGGAATCCTCATCATATTCGTGAATGTGTAAATCATAGCGCATATCTGTTGCATCCAGTACTTTACAAAACCTCTGATAGTAAGCCGGATTACTTACTTCCATGCCAATTTCTCCATTCCTGAACAGATACTCTAAATCATCAATGATTTCTTTTACTGTATTCTCCAATATTTTCACTCCTTACCTTTATAAAATAACCCTATAAGGTTATTTTATAACAAAACACCCAACCTTACAAGGTTATATGTTTGTTTTTCAGATATTTTATAAAAAATTCTTATTAACATCCTTAACTCACTTTAAACCGCTTATTTTCACTTACAACAAATCCTTTGTTATTTAGGTCTTATGTCATTCACTTTCAAATAAACATTGGTTATATCGAAATCTGAGAAGCCGTTTTTTGATGAGAGTATGATTTTTTAAATTTAATTCCTAAAAATAACAAAAGAGCTGGATTTTCTGATCAGTTACAATAAAGATGTTTAATTCTGCCCTTATAATCACACAAAACACCGTCCAGTTAACCTAGACGGTGTTTTTAATAGTTGTTTAATATCTCTGTATTGTGAATTACATTACTTAAATTGAATAACAATAAAGTCGTTTAAAATCTAAGTCTTATTCAACAACCGCGCCTGATTCTTGACTAACTCAAGATTAGCTATAAATTCATTCATTTAAAAATCTATAGGACTTTGATATTTAATAATCTTGTTTTAGAGACCATACCAGCACTTTCTAACGTTTGTTTCGAGGGAGTGTTATAATACCAACAACCGCAAATCGGATTTAGATTATTGTCATAACACCATTCCTTTAAATGATGAATTATTGTTCTGCCTATTCCTATTTTTCTGTATTGTTCATTTGTAAACATGCCCATATTTCCATATCTATCAAGTAACTTACTTTTTTCGATAATCCCTATTCCAAGCAGAATACTTCCTTTGGTGTAGGTGAATATTTCCCTATTTTCAATACGTTCCTCCACTTTATCAAGGAAGTCCTGGCAAACCTCAGTTATTTTTGTAGCATCGCTAGGCACCGCAGCTCTGAATTCCCCATCTTTAAATAATTTTTCCTTTGGAACTTCCACTTTGTTATCTTGGAAAAAGTAAGCTTGTTTTTCGATCTTATAATCATGATCTAATACCAAACTTAAAAAAAGTTCGTCGCATGTTGGAACCAGTATTGACCGAATTGAATGATCCTTAAGAACATTTTCAAAAACCTCTTGGGATTTTTTGTAGTATGATAAATCTAAATAAAATTGAGTTAGGGACTGGTTACTCTGTATGGCATAATAACCTGCAACTTCGGAGTTGTAACGGATTGTATAAAATACGGAATTGAGAATGTGCTCCTCTAAAACGGAATCAATAGGAGAGCTTAATGTGCTAACATATCTTTGGATTAAATCCCCAATATCACTTTGTTTACATTCTTTAAAATAAAAACTCATGTTTGGACACCTCGTATGTTTGTTGATCTCATTAGTACTCATGCAATATATCTTATTACTCATAAAATAAAGAGAATCTATCCAATAAATCATATAAAAGTATTAGTGTGAAATTCTATTTTAGTTTCGTGAAATCCTTCTCTAACCTCCAAGTTAGTTGTACAATCTTACTTTACAATCTGGCCCTTTTGTTCAATAGTATGACTGGCGTTTTTTAAACAACTTTATTATTCTTTAAACGACTTTATTGTAAATTAAACAACTTTATTGTTACTTAACATTTTTATCACAGCTCATGTATTGATTGGCTCTGTATGTGTACATGTAGGATATTGAGAACATCCAAAAAACTTATTTCCCGTTTTATTTGAATCTCTAACGACTAAATGATTTTTACATGCTGGGCATTTCCTTTCCGCAGGTTTTACCCCTTGATACACATCTTCAGCCGATTATTCGGGATTAATTTTATTAATCAATTTCTGAAGTTCTACACGATCTATTAGTTTTACATGGCATGCCTCCGCTAATTCTTTCGCCTGCCTTGTATATACACTGTTCGTCATTTGAAAGGTCGTTTTTTAATTAAACCTCAATTTTTTCATGTATTCTTTAAATAATGGGATCTGTTAAAGTAAAATGTTGATATTTAATCATTGAAAAAGGACTGTGAAATTTAGACAGCCCTTTTGAATTCTTATAGAACTAAAGCATGCGTTAGTTCTATAAGAATATGTGATAAAATGAGAAAAAGCATTTAGAATAAGGGGAATAAAAATGAGCGTATCAACAGAAAACAAACAAATTGCTCAGTTAGCACTAAAAGCATTTGGAGGTAAGCCTAAAGTTACTAAATATTGGGATGATAATAAAAAAAGTTCAATAGATATTCTTTTATCCAATGATAATCAATTTGACGATGATGTATTTTCGTTCTCTACACTTGGTCTTTCAGATTATTCTATTGGATATGAAAGCAACGAATTACCAATAAGGATGGAATTAGTAGGAGCAAGTGATTTTGAATGTTTTCCAAATGTACTGAGTACGTGTGCATTTTACATAATTAATTCTAATTATAAATGTTTCCCAGGAGCTATATTCAAGAATGTAGTTAGTATGTATTTGCCTAATAGTTCTATGAAGCATATTTTATTTGCAAATCCTTATTTATGGGAAAATAAATTTGAAACAGTAAGTTTCGAGAAAAAACAAGTTTCTTGGTTAATGACCGTCCCTATTTCAGAAGGAGAAAAAAAATATGCAGAAAAATATGGAGCAGATGCTTTAGAAGATTTATTCGAAGAGAAACAAATCAATGTATTTGATCTAGAACGTATTTCTTTAATATAAAAGACTGTTATTTTAAACAGTCTTTTTTTATGTCCAAATATCAACATTTTAGTTTAACAGAGCCAAATAATAAGAAATAGAGCTGGATTTTCATCACAGCTCATTTACTGATTGGTTCTGTATGTGTACATGTAGGATATTGAGAACAGCCAAAAAACTTATTTCCTGTTTTATTTGAATTACGAACCACTAAATCATGTTTACATGTTGGGCATTTCCGTTCTACAGGTTTTACCCCTTGATACACATCTTCAGCCGAATATTCGGGATTAATTTTATTAATCAATTTCTGAAGTTCTACACGATCTATTAGTTTTATATGGCATGCTTCCGCTAATTCTTTCGCTTGCCTTGTATACACACTGTTCGTTACAACCCAGCCCTCATGTGCTTTGTAATAAGCTTGCGCTGCATATATCTCTTGTACGGCACTGATGCCCACTCTATTTTTCATCCCGTATCGTTTCGCCTGGATTACTATACGATTTTTCCCCTTTAATACAAGATCTGCACCGAAATCATTTGACTGCTTTGTGACCATTGGGGAATAACCGAGCTCTCGAAAGAGAGCCTTCAGGTACAATTCGAATTGATGTCCGTCCATTTTGTCTATATAGCGAATACCAGACCTTGCCATTCGCTTCAGCACTCTTTGCTCCTGGATCTTCCGGTACACAAATTTACAAATATGAAAAAGAACATAAAGGATAAAACTATAAATCAAAATCTGTAGTATGTTTGGCATAGATGGTAGATTAGACACTTCTTTCCACCTCTTTGATTTGTTTTATTTTCTTTGGTTGAGGTGTTTCTTTTGGCTGTTGTTCACTCACTTGTTTCTTCCGGACATCGTTCCAATCTTTTTCATTCGTTGGAATATCCTCTTTAAGATCTACAAAGCATTTCATCGTCTGAATGAAGTCTTTACCAGCCTTATCGTTATCAACTGCCATAATGACTTCTTTAATATCGTGCCCTTCTTTTTTCGCATCCATTAAAGATTGAATCACTGTTTTCGACTTCAATCCATGCATAGAAACCAGGCGAGCGTTTTGTATTTTATTTTGCTTGATACTCCAATGAGATAACATGTCGATTGGATCTTCATAAAAAATCATCTTATCCGGCTTACCTACATCAACCGTAAAACCTGCATGGATTTTTTCATAATTCGGGACAATTTGTTTAAAGCTTCCTCTTTTATTTTCCATTTTGACAGTACCTTGACGGTTCATTCCAATTACTTGCCCTTTGCCACCTTCTTCTCTCCATTTAAACACGACATTGTTTTTCTTATCCTGGGCGATAAGATCCTTTTTAATCAACCAGTTCACCAAGCGAGGATCTATTTTCCGTTCATCAATTAGATATTCTTTAATCTCTGTTTGCTTATTTACTTCTAAGTGTTTGGGATAACTAAAAGGCTGCTGCTCTTTTTTGCGTTCCTCTTCAGCTTTTGAACGATCAAACTCTTTGTAGTCCCCCTTCTGAATGTCCATCACGGCTTGAGGGAATGTCATGTCATAGTACATCATGGCAAAGCTAATCGCTCCATATCCTTTTTCCCCTCGACTATTCCAGGCGTATTGATTCCCTTTAATGATGAGACTGTCATGTTCCGTATGACGATAATAGTTTCCTTCTTTCTTAAACGTTTCTCCTTTTGCTTCCAGATATGAAATCAAGTCAACTTTTCTTGCTTTCATCGCATCCTCCGTACTGACATGTGCCATTACGGAATCCCCCCTTTACTCTATAAAATGAAATAAAAAAGAGGACTATTCCGTTTCCGAGTCCTCTTTTGCTACTTATAGTTGATACATTTCATTTTTATTTGCCGAATAAGAATTTTAATCGCTTCTCCTGTACGCTGTATGATAAACGAGCATCAAATTTCTTCCCGTTTTTGTTTGAGATAAACCCTTTGATTTGATCCGTCACATTCTTTTCTAATAGCTTTTTCACATGGTTACTACTTAGATTTTTACCAGAGAATGTACCAAAAATGATGAAGTCACAGCCCTTTTTGTATCGCTCACATAAGTAATTACTTTTTCCTACAAGAACTCTATTTTTGCATAGTGGGCATTTGCCAATTGTACGATCTTCAGTTGTTGGAAAACGGAATTTCAGACTTCCGTCCGCTTCCATATAGATAGCTGCCGTAAATTCTCCCTTTTCCCCTTCAAAGCCATTTATAAAATCTGTTGTTTTATACTGAATAAGCTTTTTCATTTGATTACTAGGGATTGCTTTCCCTTTCATCTTTGCTGGTAACATAAAATCACATCCGTTTTTATGCTCCGTGCATCCATAAAACGTTTTACGATGAAGGATCTCACCTTTTTTACATTTTGGGCATTTACCAAATGACAGCTCCTCTTGTGTTGGGAACTGAAATTTCACTTTCCCTTCATGTAACACTAGATAAGCGGAAAACTCCTTCTCATTGGACTTAAATCCTTTTAAAAGATCCGTTTTCTTATCCTCAAACAGCTTTTTCGCTTGCGCTTCCGGAATCGCTTTTTCTTTAATTTTTTTCGGTAAGGAGATTTCACATTCCGGATAATTACTGCACCCGTAAAAGTTGCCTTTATGAAGGATCTTTCCTTTTTTACAAGGGCATTTGCACACCTCAATTTGTTGATTCCAAGTATTAATAATGCTATCCGACACCTTATCATCCATTGCGCCTAGTTGTTCCACCGTATCCTTTACAAACGTATTTGTTTTCTCTACAAATTCCTCATATTTCATTTCGTTCTTTTCGATCATGTAGATCATCCCTTCCATTTCAGCCGTATAAGCTGGATTTTTGATTTCATCTACCGGAAAAGCATCTATAAACGCACGACCAATATGAGTGGTTCGAATCTGACTGTTGGTAACATCAATATAGCTTCGCTCTAACAGTTTTGGAATAAACGTTTCTTCCGTTGCGACTGTCCCAATCCGTTTTCCTTTCATAAGTTCTTTCAAATGTTCATCATCTAATTTACGCCCTGCCGTCTCCATAAAGGTTAAAATGGAGCTTTCCGTATGAAAGGCTGGTTTCTTTGTTCGAGACTCAATCAAGTCATACTGAACGATTCTGAAAGAATCTCCTTCTCGTAAAATAGGTATCTGAAATGCTTCAACTGATCCCTCTTCTATATCCTCTTGAAACACACTTAGAAACCCTTTCTCTTGTAGGATCTTTTCTTTTGTACTGTATGTGTTGCCCTCTTGATCTATAAAATGTACTTCTCTTACCAGGTAGATTGCTGGTTTCATAAAATTCCCGATAAATCGTTTTACAATTAATTCATATAACTGTTTTTCTAATGGATTTCGGTTGGTCCCGACATATAATTTTGTTGTTGGGATGATGGCAAAGTGACTACTGACTAATTCATCATTAAATGTAGTGTGTTTTTTTATAATAGAAGATGGGATTACTTGTTGTACGAGATTTGCATAGGAGCTTTTTTCTAATGCTGCCATTACTTCTTTCACTCGTTCCACTTGCTCTGTAGGTAAATGCCTGGATGAAGAACGAGGATAAGTAATAAAGCCTTCTTCATACAAACTCTGAATATATTTTTTTGCTGTTTCTGCATTTATCTTCATCTTAGCGTGGGCATCCTTGTAGATATCCGTTAAGTTATATAATAATTTTGGTTTCTTTTTTCTCGTACTTTCTTTAAATTCCGTTACGATTACATTCGTTTCTTTCAAGCTATCTCCAAGCTTTTGTAGTGGCGATGGATCTATCAGTTGCTCTTCTGTTTTCATCACCGGTGATAAACCATTTTCGGTTAGTAGCTTCAAATTGTAGTAGGTTTGTTCTTTATAGTTTTGAATTGCAATTTCCCTTTGACGGATTTCATTCAAGATACACATTTGAACACGACCAGAAGCCAATAAGAATTGGTTTCTTGCTAGTTTTGATGTACAACCCCTTGTAACATTAATCCCTAAAATATAGTCCAGGTATTGCCTTGCTTTAGCGGATTGTGCAAGCCCATCATAATCTGCTCCTGGTTCTAATCGGTTCAAGGCTCCCTCTAGTTCTGCGGCTTCATAAGAAGAGATAAACAGGCGTGATTCTTGCTTGTTCACACCTGCATATTCATATAATTCACGATAGATAAGCTCACCCTCTCTATCTGCATCACAGGAGTTGACCACATGATCCACATCGGGGCGATTTAACAGCTTAACCAATATTTGAATTTGTTCGAGACTATCCGATTTCTCTTTATATTCCGGCTCTAAAATAATTGGCAAGTGATCAAATTTGAATTCTTTGTATCGCTCATCCATTTCTTCCGGATGTTTTAACTCTAATAAGTGCCCCCGGCACCAACTAATAATGTAATTTTCATTTTCATAGTAGCCATAATATGGTTTGCTTCCTGGATGTTTTTGTGAGTTTCTAAATCTAGGTGATTTTAATAATTCAACAGCTACCTTCGGCTTTTCTGCAATGAACAATGTTTTTCCCATACGTAATACCTCCTATTAATCTGCAATTTCAGTTTTACGCTTCCATTTCTTATTTCTGCGCTTTTTCATCATTCTGTGACCGAATAATAACAGCGTGTTCAAAAAGACTGCTACAAGGAGCATACAGCCTGCAAACAGCCACACATTCATGACATAACCTTCCATTCTAGTTCCTTCTGTAAGAACACATATAATTGTTTTTGTTCCGACAGCATTTCACGTACGGCTTGAATTTCTTCGTTAGACAAAGAAATAAAAATAAGCTCTTTTGGATCTCCTTTTTCTGCCCAAACGCCCTTGTAATCAATGTCTACGATTTCCACAATGTTTCCCATTCTCTTTCACTCCTTTCGTTCTAAAAGCAAGAAAGAGGGCTTTACATGTACCCTCTTTCATTTCTAGACATAAAAAAATCACTTTCCGTTTTCTCAATTGAGTAACAAAAAATGATTCAATCTGGTTTCCCTGTTATATAATTTTTCATCGTTCCATTTCCATTGTTTCTTTTTTTCTGCTTGATTTTTTTGTAGCCTTCGGCTGCTCTACATTGCCTTGTGCGATAGGATCCGGCTCCTTTACTTTATTACTATTTTGATTTTGCTTTTGATGTAACGGCTGAAATTTCTTATCCATATCTAATTCACTTGATGTTGTAGACTGATTCACCGTAATTCCTTCTTTCCCAAGCTTCTCATCCACCTGACTTTCTAATTTCACAACGTGTTCCTGGCTTACCAGCTCATTATCAATCGAAACATACTTTGTTGTATAATACCGCTCTTCAGCTTTTACACGAGTTACAATACTATCAATATTATCTGGTGTTTCTTCATATTGTGAGCGTCTGTATGCTTCGTATTTCCGGCTTAAATCCTTATCTAAAGTAGCTGACTCTTTTTCTTTTGAAGGTTGAATTTGTTGATCTAAAGAAGCAATAGGTGCATATCCTTCCTTCTTCATCTCTTTATACAATTCCACTTCTTTTTCATTAAATGAGGGATCTTTTTGTTCTTCCGCTTTATCAACTAAGATTCCATATCGTTCATCTTTTACAATTTCATCTAGACTCATATTTGCATCCTTTTCATAAACAACAAACGATTGATTGCCTTTTCCGTCAAAGATGGAATTTTGAACTTTTTCATATAAATCTGTCTTCAAAATGTTGTCCAAATAGACATTTTCTCGATTACCGTTTTTCTCCATTAAAGAAACATATAAGTCTTCTCGATCAGATTTATCAGGATTCCATATTGATAAATGGTTGATTTCTTTTGTCACACCGTCCATCATGTGTATTCTAGCTACTTCCTCATCCTGCATATCCTTATCTAACACTTCAATTGTAACTAAATGATTGGGTGTCTCTTTTATGTTTTCTAATGTATTTTCATGTACTTTTTCCATCGGCATTTCTTTGTTATTTCTATAATTCACTACTTCATCTCGTAACGCTTGTTTCACTTCATCCGATAGATATCTTTTCTCGTTTAATACTTGTTCATACGGCGTCTTGTAGTCTCCATCTCCAAGATCCAAACGATCCATACTCACAAGCTCCATTCTCCCAAAATCCCTATCTACTTCTTTTGGAATGGCGATATGATAACGAGTTTTATCATATGGTACGTATTCATCTCTTTCCTTTGCTTCTTCTTTTGCTTTTTCAATATTTGAAATGACTTCAGACATTTTTTCATTGGCTTCTCCAAATGGGATCAATTGATTACTTGTAAAATTTTCATTTTCACTCCATTGAATTAACATAGTTGAACGAGTAATGTCATTCTGATTTAGTGCTGCATATTTTTCTTGATTTGCCACGTTAAATGCATCTATAAATTCTTTATCACTCAATTGTTCTCCACCTTCTACAGGCTCAAACGCTCGGTTTCTATCTACTTGCTCCCTTAACTGGCTAACGGAAACGAGTTCTTGTGTCGTCTTACTTAAACTCATATATTCCACCAATAAAATATTTTTTTCATCTTGTTTTTCATTTCTATTTGCCATACTTCCCACCTCTTTTTCATTTAATTGTTGTTTTTCTTTTTCCAAACTGCTTTCAATCGTTTCGATGAATTCAACGGAAGTTTCATGTACTTCTTTCAACAACTTCGTTTTATCTTTCATTTCTTTTCCTTGTGTCCAGCTCGCCAAATATCCTAACGAATATTCGCTTGTATCAATTCCGAAATAAGAAGAAACTGCATAAGCGGTCATTTCTGCTTGAAACTCTTTTTCTGGCGCTGTGTAATTCATATGTGTCTCTGCTGTATGAAGTTTGGCATGTGCCAATTCATGAAGTAACGTTTTTACATTTTGCAATTCACTGTTCCGTGGATTCAAGGCAACCTCTTTTGTTAAGGTGTAACTAACCCCCTTTGCGACCCCAAGTTCTTGCTTCGGCTCAATAATTTTCACACCGTTCTTTTCCGCAACAGCCTCCATCCCTCTATACAAACTCTTGTAATCTTTTACGCTTCCTTCTAGCCAACGATTCGGAAAAATACGTGGTAGATCTTCAGCTTTTACATTCGTTTGAGACGCATCAAACACATGACCGACAGCAAAATATAAACGACCTGGTTTCACTTCTACGCTTTTAGATTCAATTTGTTTTTTCTCTTCGTCATTTGCCTTTGTAACGGATTTCCATGTCCCTGCTTTGTCTTTAAATTTTGCTACAGTTCGGTTTGGAACAAGGATCTGGATTCCTTTCTCACCCTTCTTAACCGCAAACCCTTTTTCTTTCCAAAAAGAAAAGGAACCAACTGCACTGGCTCCCTCGAATTGATTCTGTATTAATGAAATATTAGATGGTGAATAGTGATAAAACTTTGCCATAAACGTTAAATACTCTTTCAAATCTCCCGGTGTACGAAAATAACCTTCTACGCTTTTTTTCATCTTTTTTGTTAAAGCTTGCACCGCTTCTTTCTTTTCTTCTGGTGATTTCGTTTGATACTTTTTCTTATAACTTTTACTCATGATCTTCTCCTACTCTTTCACTCGCTCTTTGCAATTCCTCCATATCTTCTTCATTCCATCTTTCCGTTGTATCAAAGAAAAGCGCATTTGTTTTTACGTTAACCGGAACTAACATATTCTCTTGATTCATAACATGAACTGCAAGTTCTTCCTCTTGTTCTCTTGTAATTTTAATTGTTAATTCTTTATCCTTTACAAGTAAAATTAGTTCACCTTCTCCAATTGCTTTAATGACTCCTAATGCGATATCTTCATGAAATAATAACATCCTACTAACCTCCTATTTTTTTATAAAAAGAAACAATGTAGCTTACGTTACATTGTTCTTTGATGCCTCATGATCTATACGTTTTTGTCTCGCATGACTAATTCGTTCCGCTACGACTTCCTTTGCCATTTTCACGCCACCGACTTCTATTTTATCCGTAGTAATAATACTCTCTAAATCTAAGTCATTGGCAAAAAAGTATCCATTCATTAATTCAATTAAAACTTGTGTATTTCGATCCGCACTATTTGCACCAAGACGAATTTTTGTTAGCTCACTTTTTAACACATCGTGTAAGTTATTCGATACCACTTCCGTTATATAATTTAGTGACCATTCTGTACTTTTTGCGGCTTCATGCTCCTTGCAAATTCTTCCCATTGCTTCCCCTGTATATCGAATTCCGTGTTCCTCCATATAATCCTTTATATAATCCTCTGTCGCTTGATCCATCGTTACCTGTCTTCTAATTGTACTCATTTAATAACCCCTTTCATTTTGATATGCACTTTCTTTTTGCATACGCTCATAATACTTTTGGTTCTTCCAGCTTTCATATTCACTTTTAAAAGCACGTTCCACTTTCCTCATAGAATACTGAATAGATACATTCTGTTGAAATTTTTGAAACGGCTTTGATTTCTTCATGTGATGGATTCTCTTTTGTTCTTTATCATATGCCTTCATTTCTTGTAAAAAAGCGTTTCCCATTCTTTTATACAGGTCATTGATTTTATTCGACTTATAGTTTTCATATTGCTTCTTATCATACTTTCCTTCTCCATATGCTTCTTTAAAAACTTGCACTTCTTTATCTAACTTTTGGAGAAACTGATCGTAATCTTTTTTATGATGATGTTGAATATATCGCCTGCTTAATTCATCAATTTCCGGCTTCAATGGCTGAATGGTATTGTAACTATATTGCCACTGTCTTTTATCACTTGGTAACTGTTTATAGATTTGTAAAAACAATGGTTTCAAATGTTGATTGCGCCAATCAAAAACGGAATCTTCTTTTTTACTTCCCACCATGTTGTTTCGAATCAGATCATTAATTTGTTTTTGTTCCTGCTTACGATCTAACAAATTGTTTACGACTTTTCCCCTCATTGCATCCAAGGTTTTTGGTTTTCTTTTGCCACGTTCTCTCGTTGGGAATGGTTCAACAGTTGCCACATGAATATGAATGTTATCCGTATTAAAATGAATGGCTGCCGACCAGGTAGAACTTTTTTCTAACCCCTCCCTTTTTTGCATTTCTTTCATCGCAAGCCGTGTCACATCCATTAACTTTTTTTCATCTAATGTTTTTGTTTTCTCATCATAAATGCCTTGTTCCTCTAGCCAAGGATTATGAAAAGAAATGACATCTTGCCACATGATACTTCCATTTTCGTGAGCGGTTTTAAACATTTCCTTTAAGGCTTTTTTCTCACTTTCTGATAAACGATTTGCGTGTTCCGTAAACAGCGCCGATGTCTTTTCTGGATTTCCCATATATTCTTGATACGTTTCAAACATTTTCGGATTCAGTTTCACTTCACTTTGTGCTTCTTCTCGGTCTACATACTCAATATAGTTCTGAAAGGCATCCGAACTTGGTAACACAAATTTTGTTTTTAAAACAACACCCGGTGTACTGGAAGATTGAACAGGAACCCCATTACTCATTTTCATCATCCTGCATCATCATTTGAATAAACTCATTCATTTTTTTCATTTCGCTATAACAATCATTCATCATATGGATGTTCTTTTGAATGATATTTTCTAATTCCATTTCTCTTTTATTTTGTTGCTGAAAAAATGCCAGCATTTCAATTTGGTCTTTCAAAAATTTCTGTCTGGATAATCCTTTCCTCTTTGCAATTTCATCTATTTTCTTTACGGCAATTGGATCTACTTCTCTAATTCTAATTTCCACTTTTCCCTCTCCTTTCTGCAATTATGGGTAGAGATCAAAAAATAGTGAGAAGAGCATAAGGGGTTTTTGTTCCCACCTAGGGTGTGAAGCTAGGCGGAGCCTAGCAAAACGATGGGAACAAGAAAATCCTCTAGGTGAGTACTCACTGATGACACAAATCAAACTGATGAGTACTCACTGACGATACAAAAACCACCAAATGAGCACTCGGTGAGTACTCAAATTTCACTGGTGAGTACTCACTGACGACATGACTTTTTTCACTTTTTATTAATTTCTTGTGCTTTTTGCTCTAATTTTTTAATCTTATCTTGTGCAATTTTTTGTTCTCCTTTAAACAATTCAACGTTCTTTTCTGATGATTTTATTTTGGATTCTAGAGATGCTATTTTCGATTGCGTTTCCGTTTTTTCCGCTTCGGTTTGGTACTTCATTTCATCTTTTAGTTCTTTTACTTTCTCATAAACTGTCTTCGCATTTTCTTCTTCCAGTTTGATTGCTTTCCCATAATTTTTGATCTTTGTTTCTATATCTTTTTTGTCTCTCTCTATAAAATCTAGCTCATATGTTTTTTTATCTTCAGCTAACAATTCATCATTTGCTTTTGTTTTTCTCTGATCGGTAAAAATCGTTTGAACGAGTTTATTCGGACTTTTTGTTGATGCATTTTCTTCTTCATATTCGTTAACATCTTGCGTGAATTTTCGAATATCCATTTGTTCTTTTTCACCGTTTTTATTGTAAATATCGAAAGCTAACGCTCCCCAATTCGGAGATAACTCTTTTACTTCCACCACATAATTTCCGTTCTCTTCATACAACACTTTGACAGGTAATTGAACACCAGACTTTGCTTTTTCTTGTGCTTTAAACGTAAATCCTGTTTCCTCATACCCTTCTATTCGAAAGCGAATTTGTATAAAGTTTTTGTGTGGATTGTATTCCCTTTGTTCTACAATCAATTTCCCCATACCCGACAACTTAATTACTTTATTTGTCTCTGTATGGAATAGTTTTTCATCGTTTGGCATGTAAATTTTAGATGTCAAGAAAGCGAAAAAACCCCAAAATAGAAAGCTGATAATCATTAAGTAGATCCACGACTTATTTTTTCTTAGATTGATTCTTTCACTCTTCTTACTAATTGCACCTATCACACTCTCACCCCACCTTTTTCGTTATAAAACTTTCATATTTAACTCTTCCACACTTGTAACTCGCCATGTTTCTTTTTCTTTTTTTATGATGATTCGCAACACATTGTTTACTTTTTCTTCTCGATTTTGCGTTGAATCTGTCGTGACATTTATAAATTCAGCTAACACATTTACCTCCTCTTTATCGGGTTCATTTTCTTGTAAATAAAACTTCATTTCTATTGGTTTTGTTTTATACGTATCTCCTAATTCGTATTTGTCAGTCGGATAGAATTGTTGTAAAAGTTCTTCGCTCATAATAGATTTTGCCTTTTCTTTTCGCTCATTGTACCCTTCTTTTTCTCGGTGAAATGATAATTGTATAAACGTTTCGGCTGTCGATAGGTACGCCCTTCTCTGTTGTTCTTGTGCGGATGGAAGCACCTTATCAAGTCGTTTTTTTAAGTCTTCATTTTGTTTTGTTAGTAATTCATTTGAAAGTTTTAACTGTTTTTCCTTTCCATCACTCATTGATTTTTTGCTCAAATAGATATTAAAAGCTGTCAAACCTACAACTAAAATGACAAACACAATAAACAAAGATTTTCGTTTATCTTTCATTCTTTTAGTCTCCTATTCTTTCGGTTTTTAGAACCTTCTTACATGACCGGAAAAGACTTTTTTCCAATACGGATTATTTAAATCTTCAATAGAAACACCTTTATTAGTTTGGCAACCAATGAAAGTATTTTTATCAATTACAATGCCAACGTGTCCGTCATGTTTGTAGGTATCAAAGAAAATAACGTCACCTGGTTTCATATCATTTGCTGATACTTTTGTACCGATTTTATTTAATGTTTCCGTACTTACAGCTCCTATCGGACTGGTATACATCCCTACTTGTTCGAATGCCCAGCGTACAAAACTTGAACAATCAAAAATTCCTCTTGCAATGTCATTTGTGTTACGTCCTCCACCAAATACATAGGTAGAACGCCCTATCCATTGACGACCTACATCGGCAACTTTTGAACCACTACTTCCTCCACTTCCTGGATTTCCTCCTCCACCAGAAACAACAGAACCCGGCTGATAATATTTTAAAACCGCATCAACATACAATATATCGCCATAACACGCTTGATACGGTACGGCTTCTGGTCTAAGGCAATGATACATACCCGTGTGGGCTACTTTTTTGTATTGCTCCTGTGAGAATTTTATGGCTAATTCCTTTGTATATTTACCACCATTTGAATTAACAAAATCAAAAAATCCTGTTCCGAAATTGTAAGCTTGGAGGGCTGTTTTGATATGATCCATGTCTCCTGGACTCGTTACCCCGGCTCTTTCTATCGCATGTTTAAACTCCTGTACACCAGCCCAAATACTATAATCTGGATCAGTAATACAGTTTGGTGATTTACAATATTTCGTATTAAACGCCCCTTCAGAACTCTGCATCGGATCACTACCACGCCCTCCGCTTTCTTGCATCATTTGAGCAAGCATTAAAGCGACAAACGGTTCCACGCCAAAGGCTTTCGCATGCTTCCGAATCGTAGGTTCCCATTTCAAAACTTCGGGCGAAACATTCATCACTTGCCCTTCACCTGTATACGTGATATCACCCGTGTCTGTTCCACTCTCTCCACCCATTGCCGCAATAAAAATACTCATAACTCCAAGTAAAAGAAAAGAAAAAAGACCCATCACAATTAATGCTAAAGTGATGAGCCATCTCTTTGGTATAATCTTTAAAACTAGATGCATGGTATTAAGCACCTCCCCCAAATAACATCAATTCTTCGTCTGTTACTTCTACATGAAAATGAATGTTTTTTACAGCCCCAATACTTAAAATGACATCCCCTGTTGGCAAATGCGGAATGGCTGCAATCTCACTTTCACTTAACTGTCCTGCAAATACTTTTCTTAACATATCTAAACTATTGTTATCTTGTTGCATGATAAATTTGTACTGTGTAAGTTCAAAGAGCTTTTTGATTTCATCAATCATTTCTTGTGAAGATCCTTCCGGTACAAAATCTCGGATCGTATGACTTGCATATAAAAGACCTGCAAAATATTTTCGGTCTTCTCGGCTAAATTTTATTAAAAATTGTAAAGCGTGAGCACTTTCTTTTCTTGTGTTAATTATATGATGTGCTTCGTCAATAATAATGAAATATCGAATGACATCTTCAAAAGCAATTTGCTTTTTGTTAAAGGCTCTTAATTGAGGCGCACCATTTGATATCATTTCATCCCATAGGAGATTTAACACATTAAAGATTTGCGCTTGAAACACTTCTGCTTTAGAACTGGATATATTCCGTAAGGAAAAAGATACAACTTGTTCTTTCTTGAAATCTTCAATTGTAGAATGCCCATCGAATAATTGTGCATACACTTCTACTAGATTCATAAGATTTAATTCAATTAATTCTAAACGATGGATTCTACTGTCTCCTAAATTTTCATGGTGCTTTTTACTTACTACATCTTGATATAACTCTTTACGAACAAAATTTAAAAAATCAGAGAAAATAGGATATTCTTTTGGTTTTCTTGTTGTAATTTCATTTGTTGCTCCCTTTTTATCATTCCATAATTCCATACGAATATATAATTTTCGAAGCAAATTTTCATACTCTTTAATTTCATCATCTTTTGCTTCTGGTGCAATAAAGCGATAGAAAGTTGTCACTTTAGATAAATGCTGAATGAAACTAACTTCCTCACTTTCTGCTGTCTTATACACTTGAAGTGGGTTAATTTGACCTTGCGATCCATCTAATGCAATTGTTTTCCCATTCAAGTCACGTACTGTTTCCTCAAATTCACCTACAATATCAAAAATACGGATAAAATGTCCTTTACTTGCATAATCCACAGCTTTCTTTTTCAGTAAGGTTGATTTTCCAGCACCAGGCTTTCCAACCATTACACCGTTATAACTCTTTCTTTGTTCGTCTTTATGAAAAATATCAAAAATAACATTTCCTTTTGTTTTCGTTGTCCCATAATACGTACCGTATGGATCGTTCAAATAAGAATAGTGAAATGGACATCCACCAGCCAAACTGACTGCCGGAATTTCTTTTCCTTTTCTTCGGTTCACATAATTTTTTTGTGTATCAAAGCTCGTTACAAGTGCATCCCATTCATACTCTTGTTCATTTAAAAAGACAGCTCCTCGAAAGTTATAAGACTCTAATGTTTCCATGATTTCTTTTACTTGTTTTTCTAGCTCATCTAAAGTTCTAGCGGAAACATAGATACGGATATGAATACGTTTCATGACCTCACCTTGTTTCAAATCCGTATAGAGAGCTTCCAGCTCTAAAAATTCATTTTTTGCATCAATCCGATCTATATTATCTTTCGCTGTATCATGCCGAACACTTTGTTCACTCATGGATTTATTAATCGATTCAACAACTTCTTTTCGATCATCACTCATTACATCTAATGTTGTGATCACATTTGGCATATTCATAATTTGCTCTAACCAAAAATCATTTACTTCTGTTGGATAATCAAAAACATGGATACAAGTAGAAAATCCATCACCTGTTTGAACATAACTTTCTTTAAAACTTACGCCTCCTTGTGGCTGAACTCTAGCCACTAAATAAGGGTTGTAACCTTTCTTCTTTTTTAGTTCTTCTTGTTTTTCCTTTTTTGATTTTTTACTTTTGAACGCAAACATATTGTTTCCCCCTTACTACCATATATTTTTCGTTCCCAATTTTGCATTTTGGTTAAACAATTTAAACATAAGCTCTAGCTTTTTCTCTTCATCCACCTCTAATAGTTCGGTAGAGCGTTTGATATATCGCCTTGCTGCATCCACACGTTCTTTTACGATTAATTCCGTTTCTCCATAAATAAATAAGAAGGCTTCCCGATTTGTTCTTCCCCATTCTAAAAACTGAAGTTCTTTTAACTTCTGATTTAAAATTCGTTCATACAAAGGACTGGTACACTCTTTAATTTTCTTCTCTATATATCGTTGCTGTTCAGTAGTTTGACATGGGAAGTTTAAAAAAACGAGTTTAATGGACTGTTTGTAGGCTTGATAAAAATACGCATGTGAGAAAATAACAAATGCTTGTTCATCGCTATTCTTAGAGAACATATCGTCACCTTCAACTTGAAGAATTTCTAAAAACTCCTCATTTTTCAGCTCAAATATGCCATCCTCCGTCATATCTACGATTTGCATAATTTCCGCAATACTTTTCTTTACCTTTGGTGGTGCTTCTTTCTTTTTTCTAGATAAAAAACCTAAAAGTTTTGGATTTTTCTTTTTCGAAACATCTTTCTTTGGCTTTTCTTTCTTCTGTTTTTTTACGTTTCTTTCTACCTTTGTTTTTTCTTCTTCTTTCTTTTTGTTGGGTACCACCTTAACAATTTCTTTTGGTTCAGAAAGTGATTCTTTTACATTTTTTTCGTTAAATCGAAATGCTTTTTTCTTCGGTCTTTCTAGTTGTTTTGGCTCTTGTTTCTCTACATCTTTTTCGCTGAATAACGCCATATGTGATCCCTCCCTTATTGATCGTTATCAATGGCACAATATGCGCCTTTTCTTCTTAGCAATGTAATAATCAACACTTCATACATTCGTTTTTGAGGATTCGTACTTGGTCGCCAAATCATGATAATTGCAATAGCTGCCATGAAAATAACAAATGGTAATTGAAAGGAATCATGTACGAAGTTCCTAAGAATCATCGTTACAACTAATAAACCAATTAATAAAAAGAAATCTATTAAATAAAGCACTTTATTAATCCGTAACTCTGTACTGATTTCCTTCGGAATCCGATAGCTTCTCATCGGGATTCCCTCCTTTTCGACAATAAAAAATAAGCGCACGATTACGCTTATTTTTTATCTGTATTATTTTTGCTCACAATATCTCTCCAACTTTTACCTGTATTTTGACCCATTTGATAAAAACGCTTTGTATTTTGTACCGTTTCTGAATTATTGATTCGTTCCTGAACCCCTCTTACTGTTTGCTTAACGGATGATGTAGTGGAGTTATAACCTTTTTTAACTGTATCCGTCGCATATTGTCCTAATGTACGTGTTTCATGACTACTACTTGCTGCCACTTCTTTATCACTTTCATAAGGAATAATCGGGCTACTTCCGCTTGGCACTGATCTTGATGTTTCCACTGGTGCCGGACTACTTCCGCTTGGTATTGGTCTTGATGTTTCCACTGGTGCCGGGCTTCCTCCACTTGGTACTGGTCTTGATGTTTCCATTGGTGCCGGGCTACTTCCGCTTGGTACTGGTCTTGATGTTTCCATTGGTGCCGGGCTACTTCCACCTGGTACTGGTCTTGATGTTTCCATTGGTGTCGGGCTACTTCCGCTTGGTACTGGTCTTGGTGATTCCACTGGTGCCAGGCTACCTCCACCTGTTACCGGTCTTTGTATTGGATTTCCTTCACTCGCTCCTTGTCTTACTCCTCCTGCTGTTTGACTTCCTTCACTTGCTCCTTGTCTTACTCCTCCTGCTGTTTGACTTCCTTCACTTGCTCCTTGTCTTACTCCTCCTGCTGTTTGACTTCCTTCACTTGCTCCCTGTCTTACTCCTCCTGCTGCTTGATTTCCTTCACTTGCTCCACTTACTTTTCCAGCCTCCTTCATTTCATCTTGAAGACTTGTTGTTCCTGATTCTTGCCCACTTGCTACCTCTGGTTTTTCATTCCCTTCTTTTTTCATATCTTCTTGAATAGATGGATTACCACCATTCTTTTTATCTTCTTCCTTATTTAAGTTACCTTTTTCTTTTTCTTTATTTGCTACATCATTACCTTGTGTTTTTTTTTGATCCGCTTTTTTCATTTGATCTTGCAAGGACTCTTTATTTTCAGACTCATTTCCATTTTTCAAGCCACTTATGAGACCAGCCATTCCACCTGTTGCCATCGCTGCCGCACTTGCTGTTTTAGCTGCTGCAACACCAGTTCCTTCTGCTGCACCTTTCGCTCCTTTTCCAATCATATTTCCTAGACCCTTCATTGGTTTTGAATTTGCCAGAGCGCCAATCCCTTTACCAAGTGCGAAACCACCTGCTATACCACCTGCTAACATGCCCCAACTACTCTTTAATCCAATATCTATTCCAAATAATCTTTCTACGACTGCCGGGCCATCTAGAACTGCCATACTAAATGCGGCTAATGCAATCAGATACGGTACACCATTTAATTTGTCATGGAGAAACGTCGTTCCCATTATATATAGCTTCAAAGATAGGAATATCATAATCGTTGCTATAAATATATTGAGGATATTGGATAACACGGCTTTTAACTTTTGACCATTCGCAACATCGGCTGGTGCTAATATGTTGGCTAACAAGTAGTTAAATGCCAATTCATAAAATAATCTAGCTAATTTAATACTCACCAATAACAACGTTGCGCCAGTTATTAGTAACGTAAAGAATATGTTCCAAAAATTCCAATGCCAGCGATAATACTTTTCTGGAAAGAAATCAAACCAACCATCTTTCAATTCTGCTAGAGATGCGACTCCCATCCCATCCATCACTCTTTTATTTTTCAATATTTTTTGTCCCTCGTCTGATAACTTTTTATCTTTTGCGAATTCAAAATCTTTATCTATTTTTTCAGTAATATCTATCTGTCTAATGCTTTTTTCTGGAATATGATTCTTAGGATTCATGTCTTCTTTCTTTTTCCATTTATTTTCATCTATTACTGCAATATCCGTTATGTTCTTCTTAATAATTTCATCACTCAAAGAGCCTTTTTGTTCTGATTTTACAACCGCTATGGCATCATCGGTGAACTTATCAACCTTTGTCATACCAGTACTTAATAAACAAAGTACACTCAGTGTTACAAAAATATTGATGATAATTTGAGAACGGTTCATTTGTTTGTTCATAATGAACATGTAGCCAATATATAAAAATGATACGGCTAAAAGAACTACAAACAATGGATATAACATATCAACAAAATTTTGTATTTCTGGTGAATTAAAGAATCCTTTAATACCCAGAATGGCATCTGTCACACCTTCTAAAGCATCTACAACTAAAGATAAGCCTACAATTAGGAACCATCCTAACCAACGCAATACATAATTCACGATGTCTCCTACTTGAAGATAATCCGAGAACGCTTCTATAGTTTTTAAAATCTCTTCATCTTTCACCATTTATCCTCCTCTCATGCGTATTACTGTCCTAATACTTCCTTTGCTGTCCAATTCACCCTTTCATTCAGTCTGTCAATACGAATAATCAATTTCCCTTTTTGTTCCCGATCTACTGAAAGGAAAATAACCGCATCTTCTAGACCAAGAATGACCTCATTTTCTTCTGTTACAAATGGCAAGTAACTATCTAAAATCAATTGCATTTTATCCGTTATTGTCGGTACGCACATTCCCTCTTCCTCCTTTATATTTAGATTCAAAAAAGCACTCAATCATTTGAGTGCTTTTCTAACTCGTCACTTGTTCTTTTTCTTCTAAATCACGTAAGATTCGATTAATCTTATTTTCGACTGCTTGATAAACACTTTTGTCGATGTGGTCATTGTGAGCTAACATTTGAAATTCACTGTAAAACTCGCCCATTTCTTGATTTTCAACCTCATCTATTCCCTTACCTAACTGTGCTATAAAGAACTTATCAACTAGTTTTAAAACCGCTAAATCAGATTCGAAAAATTCATTAACCGTTTTCGTCTTCCAATTTTCAATGGCGAGTGGATTAAATGGACTGTCTTCTTGTTGGAATGACTCTTCCGGAATGTCTTCATCAATCCCCATCATTTTAGGTTCTTCTGTTGGCTGCGGTGGCTCTACTGGTGAAGAGGTTTCCTGTTCTGGCTCTGGTGGTTCTTTCTTGGTTTGTTCTGCCTTTCTTTCTCCTAAAAAATCTACAATGAGTTTTTTCGGATCTACATCATCATGTAGAGAATCAATATCTATATCTAAAATGGATTTATCCGTATCGAACTCTACTCCTAAGTACTCCCATCTATATTTTAAGGCTATTTCTTCCGTATTATATATTGGTCGTGGTCTGATACGTTTTCGATTATTATCTTGACGTTTTATTACACGAATAACGGCACTTTCTCCTTCTTTAAAACTCATCAGTTCATTTGATGTTAACAATGGTCGTTGATCTAGACCTTCCGTTTTATTTTTATCAGTAGAAAGACCTTTTCCACTTCGAGAAGGTAGGTTAATTGTCTTATTCCCAAGCTTTTTGGACACTTTTTCTGCTGTTTCTTGATCGTTTGTTAGAATGTAGATGGTATTCCCACAGTTTCCATCAATGGTATCTGCATCATCTCCATACTTGTTTTTTATTTGTGCGTATGCTTGAACAACAAGGTTAAAGCGAATATTTCTACCGAGACAAACCGTAATAATATTCGCCATTCCTTCTATACTCGGCATGTTGCCAAATTCATCGAGTAAAAATACTACTTCACGATGGCATTCTCCCCCTCGAGCAAGCGATGCCCCCTTCGCTAATATGAAATAAAGCTGTCTTACAAAAATAGAAGCAATGACATGATTCGAAGAATCATAGTCTGGTGTAATCATGAAGATAGCAATTGGCTTATCAAAGAAGTCAATCTTTGTTACCTGTATATCTTCATGTTTCTTTACCAATTGAAACTCTGTATCCCCTGTCTTATCATCTATTTTCGTAATAGAAACTATTGTTTCTTTATTACTCCCTTTTTCAATGATTTGTATTGTGTCCTTCACTTTTATTTTTTGTTTAAAATCCAATACAAAACGCCCTATAATATCTGTTTTTACAGATTCTTTTGAACCATCCGGGAATATAATTTCCACTCGTTTTCTAGGTATTGCTTTTCCTTTAATGGTTTTCCCAAAACCTACACGCTTTAAGTCTACACTGTTTTTTGCTGTCATTTTTGCGATTTCATCAAACGTAAAGATAGAGAGTCCGTTCATTGTTTGGGTGAAGATTCCGCCTCGTGTCGTTCCTTTCGAGAAGTTTGAGGTTGCATATTGCATTTTCGCAACACTATCTGCTGGCAAACCTTCAAAGTATAAATCTAATGCATTTTGTGGATCGGCTTCCGGATCTACGATTACCTCTTTTGAACCAAGTTCTGATAACATATTTGCTACTGCATACATTGTGATTTTTTCTTCTGTTCCTTCTGCAATACATTTATCCGTAACAGCTAATATCATGGCATTGCACAAGCTCATAGCGCACTGTTGCCAAAAAGGATCTTTGACAGTTGGGTTGTAATACAAAGTGTGAGAGAGTGTTTTACATAATGCCTGTGCCGTTGAATAATCCCCATCTTTATAGGCATCTTTGACAAGCTGTAATAAGTTATAACTCATAGAATCAAGTGGGTTTAACAAGTTCAAAACTTCAATGTGATACCCTCGTTCTTCCAGGGTATCTTTCGATGCCGTAAATAGTTCCCCTTTTGGTGTATTAATAATTAAAGAAGGCTGATGCTCCGCTCTGGAATAAACATCAATTGTAGGAAATACATAAGTTTCCCCTTTACCAGAGCGTGTTGTACCAATGATTAAATTGTTTACCGGGCTATCATCAATAAATACCTTGTCACCTAGTCGAGAGATAACAACACCACCGCCACCTTTAAATGATTCCTCTCGATCTGGTACAGCTCGGTACTGCTTTTTCAACTCTTCAACTGTTGTAAAGCGACTAGATCCTTTCTGATGATTATTTAAGTTTTTAAAGGAAGATTTCAATTTGTACACTGTTCTTACTATGGTTCCAATTACTACAAGGAAAACAAGCATGTAATAAATCGGATGTTCTGCAATTGGCATCCGAAAAAGAAATCCTACCTCCATATGAAATGGTTTTGGGTGTAATAAATCACTAAATGTTGTTTCTATCAGCTCTAAAGATAAGCTGAGTAAAAAATTAGCGATTAAAAACATTCCAAAAAATAAAAAAGTACTCAATGGAATGAGTACTTTTTTTTCAGCTAACTTATATTTAATTGAGATTTTATCCTTATACATGGGTAAGCGAATCCCCCTTTAAACCGTTACATCTGATTTTGACTCTTGTTTATTTAATTCTGTTGGCTTCTCTGGATTTGTTGGTTTCTTCGGCTCTGTTTGTTTCTCTGGATTCGTTGGCGGATCTACTGGTGGTTTCGGTTTCTCTGGATCCGTTGGCGGATCTACTGGTGGTTTCGGTTTCTCTGGATCCGTCGGCGGATCTACTGGTGGTTTCGGTTTCTCTGGATCCGTTGGCGGATCTACTGGTGGTTTCGGTTTCTCTGGATCCGTTGGCGGATCTACTGGTGGTTTCGGTTTCTCTGGATCCGTCGGCGGATCTACTGGTGGTTTCGGTTTCTCTGGATCCGTTGGCGGATCTACTGGTGGTTTCGGTTTCTCTGGATCCGTTGGTGGATCTACTGGCGGTTTCGGCTTTTCTGGATCCGTTGGCGGATCTACCGGCGGATCTACCGGCGGATCTACCGGCGGTTTCGGCTTTTCTGGATCCGTTGGTGGATCTACTGGCGGATCTACCGGCGGTTTCGGCTTTTCTGGATCCGTTGGTGGATCTACTGGCGGTTTTGGCTTTTCTGGATCCGTTGGTGGATCTACTGGCGGTTTTGGCTTTTCTGGATCCGTTGGTGGATCTACTGGCGGATCTACCGGCGGTTTTGGTTTCTCTGGTTCTGTTGGTGGATTTACTGGCGGTTTTGGTTTCTCTAGATCTGTTGGTTCCTCTGGTTCTGTTGGTTTCGGTTTTTCTGTCCCTGTATTTTCCGTATTACCATTCTCACCTTCCGGTGTAACTGGTGGAAGAATATCTCCTATACTCGCTACTGAAGATTCAATATTTTGATCGCCAAAAGCAAAATGATCTCCGTTCAGGGTTACTTGTGGTTTATTATCTGTAATAGCTGCCATCACATTATCTTTTGTTGTATCTTGAAGTGTTTTATCTTTTGTTTCTTTATCAAAGAGTGCAAGAACACGAGAAGTGGTTTCATCTCCATTTTGAAGATTACTTACAATGGACTTTTCTTTAAAATTAATTTTTGATTTATCAAGCTCTTCTAGTACATAAGCAACCTCATTATCTTTACTTTGAATTGCATTCTCTGTCATTGCTTCAAAATCTTGTTTGTTCAGATTTTCTTTCTTTTCCTCTGGCTTACTCTTATCTACTTTTTTTGTAATAGCTGACTTACTTTTTGAGGATTCCTTGCTTCCAAACCAACTGCATCCAGTAGTACCCAATATTAATGAACCACCAAGAAAAACAATTCCCATCTTTTTATACAGATTTTCATAATTTAATGGCATGTTATTTTTTCCCCCTTAGATGTCCTTTAGATCTTTATCAATTCTTTCAATCTTAGCTTTCTTTTCCTCTTCGCTTATCGTAGATTGTTGAACATCTCGCTTTTCTAATTCTTTCACCTCTTTCATCAAGCTTTTATTTCCTTGCGTTTTGGCAAAAGAATAACAATCTTCATATTTTTTTAAACTTACAAAAGCTTCAACAATGAGCTTTTCACGTCTACCATCCATATTGACTTTCCCTTTGAGCTTAATTACCTCTTCATATTTTTTATTAAGTGCTGCCTTTTCAAAGTCGATCACATCATTCTTGACATCAATCTCTTTGATTTTATTCATGTTGTCTATCCCGATAAAATAAGCAACCACACTCTCTGCAAATTTCGGCTCATACTGTAGTGCCTTATTTGCCTTTCCATTTAATAAATAAGTAAATAAAACTGCCTTCTGATTATCTTTATCTAATTCTGTGTAATTGACCTTATCAAAGTATTTAACAGCTTCTCCATACTGTTGAATGGCTGCCTGTTGTAATCCTTTTACTACATATTGTTCCGAGCCAGCATTTGCACTCGAAACTGGCTCGGAAGAGAATAATTTAAAGGCAAATATGGCACCAGCTCCAATTAACACCACACTTCCTATAACACTCGCAATCATCTTGAATCCTTTTCTATTTTCCTTTCCAGGCTTTACTTGTGTTTTCACTTCATCCGATGGACTATAGGAGGGTTCCTCCTTTCTTTCTGGTAATTCTTCTTGATATTCATATTCTTCATGAAAAGGAGAATCATTGATTTCCCTTTCTAACGTTTCTAACAGCTCCTTCTTTTGTTCCTCTTGTTCTGGATCTAATTGCATCACATTCATTTTTTTAGAAATGTGATCAAAAATGTGATCTGCATATCTCGAACCAAGCGATAACGTACCGTTATAAATTTCATTAGCATGACCATCTAACAAATCGAAATCAATATGTTCTTGCCGCCCTGCCTCTCTATAAACTCGTTCTAATCGCTTAGTTAAGATATAAGCTTCATGAAACGAATATTGCTTACTCGACTCAATTTCTGTTCCATTACTACTCTTAAAAATGACAAACATAGCTTCTCCTTTCTCACATTTACTTTAAATTCCAATGAAAAAAGGCAACAAAAAAAGCCATACCTTTTGCATAGCCTCCTCATTGCCTTATTTATATTTTTTCACTATTTCATCCAGAGAAATGGGAATAAGATTTGACCAAATTTTACATTGCTATTTACGCTCTCTGCTAAGTATTGGCATCCCATTACGATAACGAGTCCGGCTGCCCCACCAATAAACCACCAAATACATTTATGTCTTCCTCGTTCACCACCCCAAATTAAGAGGTAAGCACCCCAGCAAAACACAATAGCTGTACTCACCATTGCTCCTCTTTGCATCCATGTAATAAATGAATTCCCCGTATTAATTAGACCATCCATCGCATCACCTAACACTAACATTTGAGCTACTGTTTCCATCATAGACATATACATTCACTCCCTTTTCATTTTTAGATGCTCACACGTTACTAAGCTGACTTGACTCATTCGGCTTGCTGTCTTCTTTTACTTCTGTTGGTGTTGCCTTATAAGCTTGTAAAGCTTTCATTACTAAATCTTGATTTTCTTCCATACATTTCTGATGATGTAAATGAAGCCAATGGTTATAATCCTGACCATTGGCTTTTAATAGATTTGCTACCATTTCTTTTTCCTTTTTTAATTCCTTCTGTGTAATCGTCACTGTATCACCACCTTTCAATGATTATGTGATTACTTCTGATATTGTTCTTTGCAATTTTGAACGAAATAGGTAACTTCTTTTTCAAGTTCGGATTCTTTAAATGTGGAAAAATCAATATCTTTTTTCAATTTTCCTTTTTCATAATAAGCAAGCGCATCTCTTCTTTGTGATAATCCCCAATCATAAGGATTACTCGAAGGTGGAACCTCCTCACTTTCTTCATCTAACTCTTGTATCTGAACTTTTTCTTGCTGCGCTACTTTTTTTACAATATGAAGCCAATTCTCTCTTTTCTTCTTAGTGGAATTTAGCATAACAAAACCTGTGCCATCCTCACTCATGAACTTCTTCATTTCTAACGGACTAAGTTCCATTACTTCCCCTTTTCCCGAGCTAAAGACAAATGTTGAACCAATACCAATTGCCATTAACAGTCCAACTACAGCGGAAATGATCCACCCTTTACGACTCATACATGTTCCTCCCTATGTCATATTTTTATAAGCGATTTTGAAGTGTGATGAGACACGTTTAAACTTCAACATCTGTCTTTATTTTATAACATTTAAAGGAAAGTGGGATAGAAAATGGAAATATCATTTATGGCTGGAATGACGAACCCTGTATTGGTATGCGTATAGAAACTAACCCCGACCTAGCTTCTATATGCCCAATACCGCACTACGTATTTTGGCATGAACGTAGAACCTTATGTATCTACTGTTTGTATGGTTTATCGCTTCTTTAGAATGTCAAAATGGGATATTCCTCACGATCACTAGCGCAAACAGATTTTTGATACAATGCATTTCCAATGGTCACAGATATGAGTTTTACGTACGCACTCTTCTAACGATAATCGTATACCAAACCCCTCTAGTGACCGTTTCAAGGGAGGCACGCATATATATTGAAAGCCGTATATCATCCTTCTACATCATTACTGAAAGGAAGATATACGCAATATATATCTAAATTGTCAAAGAGCAAATTACTTTGTGCTATGTTCTCAGCACACTTCAAAATCGCTTTTTTATTTACACTTTTGTTTTACAGCTACTAATTCCGCTTTTTTATTTTTCCGTTTGGCAATTAAGTTTTGATGTTCATCTCTAACCGAGCGCACTTGATAATAAATTTGAGCTACCTTTTCGATGCTTCCTGTTCTATTTTCAATTGCGATGGCACCTTTCAGTTCGTATGTTTTTCCATCAAAAGTTTTAACACTATGAGCCTGTGATGCGGCAATATCATAGAATGTGAGCCTTTGTTCTTTTCCCATATGAACGCCTCCTATTTTTGATAAAGAAGGGAGAAAAACGCTTCTCCCTTGTATAGTTTTCTAGCCATCTAGATAGGATGAAATAGTAAACGAGTGCTTCATATCATGCTAGGATTGTTGTGTTGTACGAAGTGATAATGCGTTGTGCTGCCTCTTTTCCATATATCTGCTGTAATACGGATTGAGATTCAACTACGATTGAATGATGAATGTGGTATGTTGCGCATTCTTTTAAAAACTGCTCCATATGAGGGATCGGGTACAAATCATATTGATGAAATACCAGGTGAATTGGTCTTATATTCTTGCATTCTGTTAGATGTTGAAGAAAGTTCGATAACGCTTCCCCTCTTTCTTCATAAGTGCTTTGTTCTGTTTCTACACGAATATAAACAACTACTTTTTGATACCTATCAATTTGAAGTGTTTCATAACCAACAAATAGATCATGCTTCAGTATGTGATACCCTTGCTCTTGTTTCTCTTTGTATGTGTCTTCAAAAAAGATACCTTTCGGATCAAAAATGAAAATAAAATCATCGTTTGTTTCTTTTACACCTTCTATGACCGATTTATAAGCCCCAAATCGAGCTTCTATCACACCTGCAACCTTTTCCCTTTCATTCATCTCTTTCAACGCTCTAATCACTTTTGTATACTTCTTAGCTACGCCTAACATGTATTGCACTCCTTCCTATTTCATTTCCCTCTTATAACTACTACTGAAACCAAAAATACTCTTTTTGTTCCCCTTGCTTTTCACGTTGATGTTTTTCAAGAATGTATAACAAAGTGATAGTTATCGCATCCCTTATTTCTTTTGAATAAAGACCTAGCTCATGGAAGATATGATAAGCTGGATGCTCAATTTCAAGCGAACCCACTACTTCTACCAAGTTTGCTTCACTCTCATATATTTTTTCCGTGAACTCAATTACTTGTTTCACATCTAGGTAATATAGGTTTTTATGTCGTTGATCCAGATACAAAATACTTCCTGCCAATAATTTTGTAGCGGATTCTATCCAATAATCATGTTGCTTTAATGGTTTAATGACAGTTTGAGCGATCGAAACTGCTTGCATCAGTTCTTCAGCAAGCCAAGCACTTTTGCGCTGCATAACGTCTTCCCCAAGTTTCCCTAATTTTTTCGTTTTACCGACGTAGATTTCTGACATCTCATTTCATCTCCCTCTCGGTTTCTTATATCTTGCTCCCTATCCAAAAAACAACTGTCCAAATGGGAATTACGAGTATACATGCATTACGAAATCCAATAGCAAAACCAAGCGGATTTTCATCTGTTTTACTAAAATGAGATTGGTATTTTGTCATATACTATTAGTCCTTTCACGATTGAGCTTTTTTTCGATTTCTTACTGCAAATACAGCTCCAATTAAGCCAAGTGCGACACATACAAGACCAATCCATTTTATGTATGGATTTTCGGCTTTACCGCCTGTTGTCGGAAGATAAGTTTCGATTTTCTTTGGTGTTTGTTCTAGTTGTGGTTTCATAATAATCTGTTGTGGTTGCTCTAGTTGTGGAATGACAGGTTTTTCGGTTACTTTTGGTTGTTCCGGCACCTGTGGTTGTGGTGTCTCTGGTGTAGGTGGCGTCGGTTTCTTCTGATCCTTCACCGTATGCTTAATGATTTGACCATCCTCTTTAATTTCAAAAGAGAATATTTCTTCATTTAGTAAATATCCTTCTGGTGCGAATGTTTCTTTATATGTGTACTTTCCATATGGAAGCTTAAATTTCGCTATGCCGTTTTGATCCGTTTTTCCTTTTACAACTTCTTCACCTTTTTCGTTAAAGATGGTAAATTCAGCATTTGGAAGCTTATTGTTGCCATCCGCAATATCTACCTTGCTAATCTCCAACTCTCCTGTGATTTGCTTATTTTTCGCTGTTAGCATGATTGTCTTTCCTTGTTCCGAGATACTAAAAGGAATAGGCTCTTTTGTTAACACATAGCCAGTTGGCGCTTGCTTCTCAACAAATGAGTATGCACCAAATGGTAAGTCTTTTACTTCAACCAAACCGTTTTTATCACTTTTGTGTTCGCTAATTTTCTTTCCTTTACTATCTTGAAGAATGAACACCGCACCTTCTAATTTTTTATCTGGATTCTTTCCATCCACTTTAAGAAGTTGCACGTTTCCTTTTACTTCTTTATTTTCAACTGTAAATGTTAGTGTTTTTCCTTGTTCTTTGATCTCGAATGGATATTTTGTTTGATTAAGAAGATATCCTTCTACCCCTTTTGTCTCAACAAAATAATACTTACCATATGGAAGATCTTTCACTTGTGCAATCCCTTGTTCATTTGTAGTTGTTTTTGTGATTTCTTTTCCCTCTGCTGTATACACTGTGAACTCAACTTTTGGAAGATTTTTTCCGCTATCACTTAATTTCTTAATCTCAATGTTTCCTTTTACTTTTACGTTTTGTACTGCAATCGTAGCAACCTCGCCTGTTTTAACTTCAATCTGTTGTGGCTGCCCATTTAGTACATAACCAGTAGGTGATTTTACCTCTTTAAGAGTATAAGTTCCGATTTCTAAACCAGAAAGGCTTGCTGAACCTTGCTCATTTGTAGTCATTGTGCCTACTTTTTCATTTGCACTGTTCATGACTTCAAATGCTGCACCTTGTAGCAATTCTTTTTGCTCTCCTACTTTTATTACTTTCAATCCACCAAGGGATTTCCAGTTTACTTGTAGATCGGCACTCACTTTTTCCTCATTTTTTTCTAAAAGGACTGTTGCATCTTGGACTTTATCAGTTCCTTGATAAGCGACTGCCTGCAAATTAGAAAGATTAGATGTTACTTTTAAGGAAAAGTTACCTGTTTGAGAGGATTTCGGTATCAAAATACGGAATTGTTCTCCTAAATTGAATTGTTGTTTCGCTTCACCTTTTGTGGAAACAACTTTCGTTCCATTCGGTGCATTAGCTAGTTGAACTGTAAACACACCGTTCTTAGCATTACTTTCAATTTGATACACTGTCGTTTCAAAGTACTCACCGTTTAACTTTGCTTCTTGATTGTCTGTTGGCGTTACATTCATGTACATATCTTGTGTTTCCTGGCTTGCATTCGCACTATCAATAATAGCTTTTACAGCTTTCGCAACATTCCCATTACGATGCTGAACTTCGTTAATGTCAATTTGACCCAACGCTGCCCAAATACTAAGCTGTGTAGCGTAATGCGCTTCATTCCAGTTAGAAACTCCTAATTCTTGTGGACTCTTTTGCGGATATCCATTTAGAAGAACCCGATACACAACATCATCTGTGCGCCCCATCTCTGGAAGATCATTACCGTTGGGACTTAATTTCCCATAAGTTAAACAATACGCAATTTGCCCATTCGCATTCTTCAATAATTCTGTCCGTAGGTCTTTCCCGTACATGGGACTAAAACTCCAATTTATTTCGTATTTCTCACGATTAATGACTTCAGCACTCGCTTTCGTAAGTGGAAATACAAAATTTAAGACAATTAGAAGCATACTCATGACAATGAGTAACGTTTGATACGATCGTTTCAACATACTAACAGCTCCCTCAAATGATATGCAGTTTTCAAAGAACAATTTAATCTGAATTTTCTGATTTAAAAACTTAAAAAATAACAATAAAATTGTACCTTTTTTACATGGTTCATTTACAATATAAATGTATAATTATTTTTTGTGAAAATGGTTTATTCCAACTTTGCTCGATAGTAAGTTGCAAAAAAAATGTTCTCAATTGGTTCTTCAAAAAAATCCGCAATGTTTTTTGCCCTGCTAAAAATTAAACCTTTTCTCCCTGATTCTACATCGTATAAAGTACTTGTAGGAATTTTGGAACCCTTTGAAACTTCTTTAATTGTATAACCCTTTGACTCACGAATTTCTCTTAGAACTGTCAAATATCTCCCCCCTTTTTTTACAGTTTATTAGTCTTTAAGCCGAAAGTCAACACTTAATATGTTAACTTTTTTAAATTTTAACACAAATATAGTTATAAGGAGCTAAAAACCATGTTTGGAAAAAGATTAAGAGAATTAAGAAACAAAAAAAATATGAGCGCTACCGCTCTTGGAAAAGCATTAGGGATTGCTCAAACAACAATTTCCAATTGGGAAAATTCAGGAGCTGAGCCAAATTATGAAATGCTAGTAAAAATCTCACGCTTTTTTGGTGTATCAGTTGACTATTTAGTTGGAAATGACGGTGATTCTAATAAAAATGAAATAAGTAGATTAGCAAAAGAATTATATGAAGACCTTAATTCAGTCTCCGAAGATGAACGTCAAGAAATAGAAAAAGGATTATTAGAGTACATAGAGTTCCTTGGGTATAAAGTCAAAAAAACAAAGAAATAAATCCTTTGCCTTTTAATTTGCTCTCTTTCTTAGACTAGATTTTGAATTTTTATTTTGCTGTATATAAGTTTGTAATTTACTATGTAGTTCAACATAATTACTTGTTTGTGACAACACCGATACCAAGAAATCGTAATCAACTCGTTTACATATATTTTTCTTTTTCATCAAATAGGCACTCTCCTGTAAAATGGATTTTCTTTTATAAATTCCTATTTTTACGCATTAGTGGAACGAAACATTAAAAATTACCAACAAATGTTCCACCCCTTAAACAACAAATGACACTACAATGTTTTGTAGTGTCATCTTTTAACAAGCCTATCACCCAGCACCGCCACCAGGATCTACCATCATATATTGAATGATTTTAGCAATACTCCCTTGCATGGGGAGCATTGCTAATGCTGTTATTGTAATTAGCAAATAAGTTTTCTTTGTCCAATTTTTCACTTGTACCACTCCTACTTCAATTTTAGTACATTTTTAGGAAGTTCTGCATAGAACAAGTCGTTATTTCTCTCAAATGCCAATAATGCTTCTCTCATTAAATTCATATCATCTCTTGCAAGAGCCTGAATGAAAACTTGTAACGGTGTCAAGAAACCATTTTTCCTTTTGATTTCTTCAATAAGATTATCTGCTTGTTGATTCAGACCTCTTTTGACATACAAATATGCAAGTTCTGCCGGATTTTTTGGTTCTATATTATCTAGATTCTTTTCAAGATGTATGTTAAGAAAATCTAGAGTTGTTTGTATCATTTGTTTCTTCTTGAACATCTTTTTGTTATTTGGGGATATCATAAGTTGCAACCCTTTATCCAAGTAGTACTTAGATAATTCATAATCGCTTAGTATATATGTCTCACCCATGATACAGCATGCTGTTGCTTTTGGTATTAAAGCTACTCTCCCTTGTCTAGCAATCATTTCATTACATAATTCTCTTGCCTTTTCCAGCTCGTTATTCCTATGATAACTTGTAGCAAGCAATTCCATAGTTCGTAATTCATAAGAAGAACGTAAAAATGGATTTTTCAAATTTTTAATTTGTGATAATAAATCATTTGTATATTCACTTACCAAATTATAATTTCGATAATCAAAAAAAGCGTAGATTAGTGAAAAATCCATTGGGATTTTGCTAATATCATCTGTACTCTTTCTTTGTTCCATTTTCTTTTTTACTGTTTTTAAAAAAGTTTGCGGATTTATTTTTCCATCATTTCTTAAATGAAGTAATTCATAAGCATTTGCAAATTTACGATTCAGTATATTGTTAGATTCTTTTTCCTTATCAATTAAATACTGTAATACATCTAATTCTCCACACATATCTAAATATTCAAAAGCAACTCTCAAATTCACTTTACGCTTTGCTTTTTCACAATATTTCAGTACTTCCGTTTTCCTAAAATTATAATCATGTGGGTATAACATATTCAATATTTCAGTGTAAATATAAAAATCAAACTCCCTTTTCCTGGTAAATGACTCATTTATTTTAGAATGACTGGTATCAAACATTGCTGCAAGCTGTCTATTAGTAATACCTTTATCATTTAGATCTTTATGGATTTTTTCTAGAATCATGGTATATTCTCACATCCTCTTGAAATGCTAATGTATGGGAAAATACATGCGTATAGAATATTCTGTAAATACATTCTACCAGAAATTAGTGAAACTTTCGTTCCAATATACATTTTTCTATATTTCTATATAAATTTCAGAATTTTCAATAAAAATAACGCGTTTTCTTATTCAACTTCTAACTTATTCTTAGTTGATATTTCAAAAAACTATGTGTAAAATAGTTTACAAAGACATTATTAATTACCTATATTAAAAACGGTTCAATTAATGATACTATTATTAAGTTTATATAAAAAAATAAAACCCCACCGCACGGTTTTTAATTAGTCTAGGTCGGCAAACTTCGAACTAATTAAAAACTCCTCTGGATAGGGTTTTAAATTCACATTATAAATGTATGTGTTTTTCTTTAATGTCATACTTGATGTTAAAATTATACCATAAGTTGCATACAATGTGAATATAAAACCTCTGTTTTCCTGTTTATTTGTGGTGGGAAAATTAGGAGGTTTTTTCTGTGTTATTGCACAATTTTTTGCTCAGTCGAGCGAAAGCCGAATTAAGTCCCCACATCAATCACCTATCAAAGAAAACCGGGGCTATTAATCAATCAATTAAGAAAGTTATTACTTACATTGATAATATTGTCCTAGAATATGAGGGTGTTACTACGAAGGATTACCTCACAAAACGTAAATATGAAGCTGTAGAAACAGTTTTATCGTACCTAGTACAAGAAGGTTATTCCCAAGTAAAGCAAGATCATATCAGCAAAAAGTCAGGGATTTCAAAACCAATTATTAACTACGTGTTTAATTGGTTACAAGACTTGGGAGTGTGCCAACAAATCAAAGTACGAAGATATGGTAAAATTGCCCCTTCAATTTACATTTTAACTTTACATAACAATTATTTAAAAATCATTGAATATTTCAAGCTGAAATGGGCTGTAGCAATTGATGTCTGTTCTACTTTTACTAAACTTTTAAAGAAAAAACTCTTTAAAGAAGTTGTTGAATCCAAACATGAGGAAAAGAATACTTTATTTAATGGCATAGATATTTTAAATTTTGAAGAACTAGAAAGATCAAATACTATTTCACAAAACGCTATTGATAGATTACAAGATTTAAATGATTATTTAAGTGAAGATCAGAAAAAAGCATATCGATATATAACAAGTCAACCAGTAACATATTTAACAGAACAGGACGCTTATACTATAGCCTTAAGAATGCCGAAAAAAATTGATCGTTATCAAAGATGGGATTTTGAAAAATGCGTTGAATGGTTTGAATATAATCAAGCTGAAATAAGTAATCCCGCTCATTTTATGAAAATGTTCGCTGAAAAATCTAAACAAAGAAAAGAGCGTAACGATTATGAAGCGAAAGAAGCCTTAACTAATATGGAACATGCACAAAAATATGAAAGCATACTTCCAATTATAGACTGGCTTAATAACAAGAAAATAGATTCCATTCTGCAAAAAATGGGTGTTCTAAGGCCCTAATAAAAAAACATCTAAAACTTAGCCTTGCTCAAAAATAATATAATTAGCAAGGCTATTTGTCATGTATTCTTATAATCCCCAAGCAACGTACTATTTTTCCCAAAAAAGAAATTCAAAACACCTCTCAGATCTTATAATTATTTCTCTTTTTCTAAACTAATCAGCTATGAAATTTCCACTCATATGAAACTGAAATTTCTATCATTTACTCACAAATTAACCTTGTAATTTACTAAGGTAAAATCTTGAATCCCTTGATACATATAGCCTAGCACCTCTAAAATAGATTCTAATGTTTATAATGATTTTATTTTTTAAACAAGATTTAATAAATACAGTATTCTATCCTAAAAGGGAAACATTATAAGTATGTTCTTTATCATTTTCTGACAGAAGACTCCCTCTTAATTTTTGTGATTATTTGAGGAAATATATCAAATTTACAAAAAGTAGGGAAGCTTGTATGTTTTTACAAGCTTCCCTACTTTTTTTGTATTATTTAAGTTATTTTTTAAATAATTTAGCGAACCATGATTTTTCTTGTTGAGTAGATGCAACTAACTTCTTAGTTTCTTGTATTTCACGAATTACTTCTAATAGCTGTTGATCCCTGTTATTTATTTTCCCATCAATATTCTTGTGTTGTTCATCAATCTTATTCAATAACATATGATTAGTTTGTTCTAAATGATCTATGCGCTGTAAAAGTTCCATGTTCATGGCTTTTTGCTCTTGAAAATATATAGAAACCTCTTTCATACTTTCATACATCGTCTGAATAATTGGCTTCGTGATTTCGTCGTCTTCATCGCTCTCTTCTACTACAATATAATCTACATTTTGTTTTAACATCCGTTCTATTATTTCTGGTGGCTCTTGTGCATCTTTCATATTAGCAATTAATTTAAAAAGCTCTAATGCTTCCTGTTCATATCTCAGCGTTCGCCCCTTCGTCCCAGCGACGGTTGGTAAATATGGTTTGAATTGATCCCGCCAGGCCTGAAGAGTTGTCCGTGGCTTCCCAAGCATCCTTGCTATATCTGCAAGGGAATATGTTTTCTTATAAGGTTCTTCCCTATCCATTTCATCGCCCTTCCCCCATCGTCATTTGTTATTATCGATGTCCGACATGTCGTCATTACATTGTTATTGATTATCATCCATGTCGGTCATGTTGTCATTGTATTGTTATTGATTATCATCCATGTCAGTCATGTTGTCATTGTATTGTTATTGATTATCATCCATGTCGGTCATGTTGTCATTACATTGTTGTTGACCATCATTTATGTCGGTCATGTTGTTTTTTTACTGTTATTCATCATCATTTATGTTCGACATGTCGGCGTCTAACTGTTATGTGATTAATTCGTTTGAAAGAAGGTATTTCCTTGTTTATTTTGAATTTTTTAAGTGTATAGGTTAATTAAATAATAAGTACGATTCAAGTCGTACTTATTATTTAAAGTGTTCTTATTTTTGATTAAATATGCTAAAGCATAATCAAAAGTAGCACTTAAGTCGTACTTAATGTATAAAGGGGGAATTATAAATGAAAATTGGAAGAAAAGTAGCAGATTTCGGAAATAGTTTTAATAATTTCATGGTTGATGGTTATTATATTGAACTTGCAACGAATGTAGTTAAAATTTCAAAGAAAAAAGCCGAGGATTTACTTGTTGATCGTATTTCTAGACCAGAAGATTTACTGGATAGATTACTAATTTCCACTGAAATCGAAGGTGAAGAGTCTTTCTATTTAGTTGGGCAATTAGCTGAAGATAATCAGTTGGCAAACTCACATGTAAATAAGATGCACGATAAAATTAATAGTCCTATCCCATACGTAAGCTTTTTAGGAGCAATAGCATATTATCATGCCCTTAACGCTGATCAAGAAGATAATGAAGTTGAAATTGAACACATGAGTATGATGCTTCCAATTTGGCTTTTAAAACGCGAAGAGAAATTTAGCATTGCCCATAAAAAAATGGAAGAAAAATTTATCGGTGAACATAAAGTTAAAGTGTTAACACCAGGAATGGAGAAAGAACTAACTATTACAGTCAATTCAGCAAAATGTAGAAATGAATCAGAAGTTGCCAGACATTCTTTAAAATATAAAATGGTTTCAAAAGATCAGAATACAAATGTAATTAGTATTGAAAAGCGATATGAATCTGAGAGATTCGATGACTATGAAGTAGTTTTAACTGACATTGGTGGCGGTTCTACAGATGCTGTGCGATTAGGTAAAGGACTTACTACACCTAAGCACAGAGATTCTTTCCAAGTTATCGATATTGAACCATTCTTAGGATACCTAGAACGCTTTAGAAAAGAAAAATTGATTCAATACTTTAAGGATCTAAGAACATTAGAGAAATTTATAGTTAATAAATATAAAGTACAAAAGTATGTACTATCGAATGAAAATACTGGTGAAGAATATGATTTTACAAATGAAATTGTAGAGGCACTGAAAGAATATGCAAGAATTTTAGTTGCTAAAATTCTTGATGTATTCATCCCATCTAGTACGAATACAGTATTGAAATTCATTTATATCGGAGGCGAAGCACCCGTTTTAGAACCATACATCCGTCTCGCTTTATTGAATCATATGTCTGAAATGGCTGCTAAAAACAATCACTTCTTCTTGAACGATATTATTCAAAATAGCGAAAAAGAAGTATTTGCTCCAACTTCACGCACAATTAATCTAGCTGCATTAGAATTAAAAGTAATTGATGAAATGAAGGGACAGTTAGCTTAAAATAAAGGGATGTGCTGATAATGGCTAAAAATAGAAAAATGGCATTACATGCTGATAATATGCCTGAAGATGTGTATAGAATCCTTAATGAAAAAGCTAATGGTAGACAATTAACAGCATTTGTTGTTGAACTGGTACAAAATGAAAAACATTATGCGCAACTACTGCAGAAATTAGATAATGTGGAACAGAGATTAAATCTTTTAGATACAGTTGAAAATAAATTGGAGCTTCTACTTACTAATGGATTTGTTCCCGCACAGAGACAAGAAGATTTAAAAGCAGAGGAGCCCATATTGCAAGAAGGTAAAATTATTGACGCTAGGGTAGTACTTGGTGGGATTTCTGAAGAAGATAACGAAGAACTTGATTTTTAACTAGCATAGAAGACCTTTAGGTATAATCCTAAGGTCTTTTTATATTTATGTGACCTAAAGTCTGTTGAATTGAACTACCCGCCACTTAACACCCTTATGGGTTGTTTGAAGTGGGGATTCCTACGAACACCAAAGTATCCTTCGGTTATCCTAGTAGGCTAATCCCATAGTTCCTACGGTTAATACGAAATTCGTACGGTATCACAATCTTATTTTGTTTTTTTGATATCTAGAAATAGACTTGGTTTTGGTAGCAAGAATCCCACTGACATAAGTCATCTTTCCCCTTTAGGGATGGGAATGTCAAAATGAAGTAGTCCTGATATCACTACTAAAATTTTCTTTACAATATAGAAATATCCCTATTTCTATAATTAGATATTTCCCTATATCTCTACTTTTGTTATTAGAAATGGAGGTATGGGGAGAGCTTTTAACAAATTACTGATTCTATTGTATGTACCCATATCACTACTATAATCTTCTTTGTAATAGGAGAATATCCCTATTTCTATAATTAGATATTTCCCTATATCTCTACTTTTGTTATTAGAAATGAAGGGATAGGAAGAGCTTTTGAAAAATTACTGATTCTATTGTATGTACCCATATCACTACTATAACCTTCTTCTTAATATAGATATATCCCTATTTCTATAATTGGATATTTCCCTATACCTCTACTTTTGTTATTAGAAATGGAGGTATGGGGAGAGCTTTTAACAAATTACTGATTCTATTGTATGTACCCATATCACTACTATAACCTTCTTCTTAATATAGATATATCCCTATTTCTATAATTGGATATTTCCCTATACCTCTACTTTTGTTATTAGAAATGGAGGTATGGGGAGAGCTTTTAACAAATTACTGATTCTATTGTATGTACCCATATCACTACTATAACCTTCTTCTTAATATAGATATATCCCTATTTCTATAATTGGATATTTCCCTATACCTCTACTTTTGTTATTAGAAATGGAGGTATGGGGAGAGCTTTTAACAAATTACTGATTCTATTGCATGTACCACATATCACTGCTATAACCTTCTTCTTAATATAGATATATCCCTATTTCTATGATTGGATATTTCCCTATACCTCTACTTTTGTTATCCGAAATGGAGGTATGGGGAGAGCTTTTAATAAATTACTGATTCTATTGCATGTACCACATATCACTGCTATAATCTTCTTTATAACATAGAAATATCCCTATTTCTATAATTAGATATTTCCCTATATTTCTAACCCTTTCACTAAAATATAGGAATAGGGATATAGGGAAATATTCTAAAAAATAAATGGAGTGGTATAAATGGCTATTACAATTACTGTTGGAAATTACAAAGGAGGCGTTGGTAAAACCACTAATGCTGTATTAAATTCTTATGAATTCGCAAAAAAGGGGAAACGAACTTTACTCGTTGACCTTGATCCACAGAGTAATGCAACAAAATCTCTTATGTTAACAAAATCTATCCTTAATCCTGACGAAAAGGTAACTTTAACTAAAACATTGATGAAAGGGATTCAAGAGGGGAATTTAGATGGATTAGAAGTTGAAATAATGGAAAATTTACATTTAATTCCTTCTTATGTTGATTTTCAAGATTTCGCAAAATTTCTATATAAATCGTGTTCTTCGGAAGAAGAGGAAGATTTCTACTTTAAGGGATTACTTGAGAAAATAAAACATAAATACGATTACATATTTATCGATGTTCCACCTATGTCAATTGAAGTTACAAAAAATGCAGTTGTAGCTTCTGATTATGTTCTTATAACTCTACAAACACAAGAACGTTCTCTTACAGGTGCAGAAAACTACATTAACCAACTAGTAAAATTAAAAGAGCAATATAATCTTGAAATTGAAGTTGTAGGTATTCTTCCAGTGCTATTAAAAAATAATGGTAAAGTGGATGAATACATTATGGAAAATGCTCGTGAAATTTTTGGTGAAGAAAACCTATTTAAAAATATCGTTCCACAGATGGAACGTATTAAAAGGTTTGATGTTAACGGTATTACTGAAAATGATAGACATGATTTAAATGTAATAGAACTATACGAAAAAATTAGTGATGAATTATTATCTCGTATCAATGTTTTTGAAAGTATGAAGGTTGGTGTATAACATGGCAAGAACTCCTGGATTATTAGGCAGAAAAAAGAGCAATTTTGACCCAATAGATCCTTATATCCCAAACGAGGATTCAGTTGTAACAAAAAGTGGCGAAGATACTCCTACTTTTCCACCTAAAAATGAACAAGAACAAGTAAATCAGCCAGAGAAAAAGAAATTTACAAACCAACAAGGCAGTATTAAAATTTCTAGTCAATCTAAGGAAGAGCTTGGAGCACTAATGAAACTCACTAATAAAAAATATACTCATGAAATAATTGATTTACTTATACATTATTATGTAGAAAATCAATTAACCCCTGAACAGAAAAGGAAATTTAAATTATTAACAGAGATTTAGAAATATAGAAATATCCCTACTTAGAAATAGGGATATTTCTATATTTTTTGTAGTTGAAAAAATATCATCACCAGAACTTCTTCCACGACTTTCTCTTCCCTCTTCTCATCGCCGCAATTCCCTTATGATATTCCCTCATCAATCGCTTTGTCTCTTAAGCTAACTATTTAATATCTTTTTTATACTTGGCTACAATAACACTAAACCACTGATCAGTATTAACACGCCATTCTTTTTATCTCTTCAAAATCTGGAATATCCTTTAGTTTCATTTTTATCGTTTTCCGGCAGAAGACTCATTCCTCAAAAATGTGAAGGTGAGAAACACCAATTTTAGGTGGGAGATGAATGTCGGTTGGCGTAAGCCAACATGTTTGCTACCATATACTTGTACAGATTGCTCTTTGAAAACTGAAGATATAAGGTTGGTTGCAGAAAAACGTTGCAACCGTAAAATCTTCAACGTTCTATCGCCCCACGCTTGCCGAAGTTGCGAAAACCAAGCTAAAGTAGGAAGCGTGGTGAGTCAACGTACAAGATACTTATGTTCTCACCGTAGGGACTACGGGCAGAGCCTGCTAAGATAGCCGGTGGATACATCGGTGTTCGCAGGAATCTCCCACTTCAAACAGTCCGTAAGGACGTTAAGTGGTGAGTAGTTCAATGTAGTTAATCTCTTTTGACATCAATGGTTTAGATATTATCCATTAATACTATAATATGCACCACATATCACTACTATAATCTCCTTTTCAATATAGAAATATCCCTATTTCTATAAGTGGATATTTCTATATCCCATTGCTTTTGTTACAGAAATGAAGGTATAGGAGAGAGCTTTTGAAAAGTTACTGGAATAATATAAATTACTGATTCTATTGTATATACCACATATCACTACTATAATCTCCTTTTCAATATAGAAATATCCCTATTTCTATAAGTGGATATTTCTATATCCCATTGCTTTTGTTACAGAAATGAAGATATAGAAGAGAGCTTTTGAAAAGTTACTGGAATAATATAAATTACTGATTCTATTGTATATACTATATATCACTACTATAATCTCCTTTTCAATATAGAAATATCCCTATTTCTATAAGTAGATATTTCTATATCCCGTTGCTTTTGTTACAGAAATGAAGATATAGAAGAGAGCTTTTGAAAAGTTACTGGAATAATATAAATTACTGATTCTATTGTATATACTATATATCACTACTATAATCTCCTTTTCAATATAGAAATATCCCTATTTCTATAAGTGGATATTTCTATATCCCGTTGCTTTTGTTACAGAAAAGGAAATTTAAATTATTAACAGATATTTCTATATTTTGCAGTTTAAAAATTGCATCACTAGAACTTTCTCCACGACTTTTTCTTTTCTCTCGCCGTTGCAACTTCCTCATGATATTCCTTCATCAATGGTTTTTTCTCTAAAGTAAACTGTTTAATATTTTTCTTGTACTAAGCTACTGATCAGTATTAACACCCCAGTGTTTTTGAGCTAGTAGCGCCCTTCTTTTTATGCATTATCTTTTAAATCTATTACAAGTACCACATATCATTGCTTTGATTCCCTTCTTAAATATAGAAATATCCCTACTATTGTTAGCAAAAATAGCGAAGATATTCCTGTTTCTTCACCTAATAGTTAGCAAAAACAAGTGAATCTGCAGGAGAAAAACAAATTTAAAAACCTACAGGACAGTTTTTAAATTTCTAGTCAATCTAAGAAAGAGCCTGGAGCACTAATGAAACTCACTAATAGGAAATATACTCATGAAATAATTAGTTTACTAATTAATCATTATGTAGAAAATGAATTAGCTCTTGAAAAGAAAAGAGAATTTAAATTATTAGCAATACATATAGAAATATCCCTTTTTCTAAATAGGGATATTTCTATATGTATTAGTGTATTTTAAAACAGGCAAATTCAATAACTACATTAAAAAGAATCCTATTTCTAGGACTCTTTTTAATACTAATTTTTAGCTTTAACTTACATTTTATCGATGATCATTTGTCGTTTATACCATTGATTTAATTTGCTTCTCGCGGTACTAGAGAGACGTTTTGTTTTTTTATTATAGAATCTAGAAAGAGTAGGCTGCGATATACCTATCTCTATTGAAAGTTCTCGCATAGTTATATTCTTTTTCATATGCATAAACTCTATTTTCTCCCTGATTACTTGTTCATTTTCATTCGTATCTAATGGTTTTTCTACAATTTTTATTGGATGACTTTCCTCATGTATTGTATCAATTGTTTTCTTTTTCGCTAAGTTTTCCATTGAACTAATTAATTCTTTTGGTGGCAATATTACTATTCCTAACTGTGAATAATAGTTTTTAAACCAATTCTTCTTTGTCAGTTTTTCTTCTTCTAAGCCATTATGATATTCCCAATGAGAAATTACTTCTTCTTTTTCTAAATCAATAAGCACATTTTCTAATTGTTCGCGGATACGATTAGGTTTTTGTTTCTGGTTTATACCCATAACTGCTAACAAACCTTTATCTCCACCTATAGAATAAGGTCTTTGTAAGCTAGAAAACATTTGACGTATTCTCCATTGCCATGTCAAATATCGAATTAATCTTTTATGATATTTGTGTCTATAACTATTATATTCAAGTGCCTTTTTTGATAATAATGCGGTAGTACTATTAGATCCATATATATATCCGGATAAGAAACTTCCCGGTTTGATTCGGCACGATTCTATCCCCATGTATTCGTTTGTGTTTTTATCTCTCCATAGAACTACGGAATCTAATACAAATAATCTTTTAATTACCTCGCGTTTTACTTCGTAATGCTTACCTGTTTCAGCACGATCATTTAATACGACTACTTCATTATCATCATTTAGATATATAAAAATACTCGCTAAGACCGCAATCCGCTTCGCTACCTTAATTTTATCTTCCACTCTATAGTATTCGACACCATTTGCCTTAGCTTTTGAAATACTGCACATTTCTAAAACTTGTTCATATGAAAAATCAATAAATTCATCCGGCGATTTTGCTTCATTCAACCATTGAATTGTGATCGTATCTAAACAATCTGCAGTTAAATCATCCATATTACTCATTACGCCATCTACTAATGTATTCCATCTTGCTGTCTCTTCAATATTCGTTAACTTTAGATCTTCATCTTTATGAGAGGAAAGCTGTGCCACTCCATTACTATCCTTTGTTTCAATAGGATAAGATTTTAACCGTGTGTTTTCATCTTCTTCAAATTGATTTTTAGCTATTCCATCTCTTAACTTATAATAGACCGCGGAGTTATTTACTTCTAAATAGTTTTCATTCAATATGTTCGCATCTGATTCACTTGTTGCTGTATGCACTATAGTACTAGCTGTCTGATTTTCACGAAACTCTTGTTCAATAAAGACACCTATTTTCTCATGAATAATTAATCTGTAAGTATCTATATTTTTAAATATATCTAGAGAAGAAACACCTTTTCTTTGTTGTCGCTCTAACCACTGTACAAGCATTGAAAATGATGGAGAAAGGTATTCTGAAGTCACAATTTTACTTTTATCTGCTTCAACCTCAACATAATAGGAAACCCATTTATGCCACAATTGCTCATCTTGTTTATACAGTGGTTCTGTTATTGATAGTGCATCTCTAAACAATTGTAGAACGTCTTCCATATAAATTCGGCTCCTTATATACATTTAGTTATTATTGATCTTAATTTGAAAATAATTAGCTATATGATGTTCCTTTTTATAAAACTAGAAATAAAGTCGGAATATTTCATTCTTTCATTTCACTGTTAACATGGTAAGGGCTCTATTTTGCATACTTATAGCCCTCTCTGTAACTGATTATACAAGACTCAATCAATTTGTAAAATCCCAATAGCAATTATACAAGTACTTATACAATAACCTATCTTTCATTCATTAACTCTTTTTCTATTAGATTTCCAGTACTATTATTCATATTTATCTCCCTAAAGTTCCTCTTACATTTAACAGAGAAGTAAAAGCCAAAAATGTAAAGATGAAAATATATATGTTACTTCGAATACCCCAAATTCATCAAAAATGAAAATTTATAGTCATATCATTCCCCTTTCCATCAAAACATGAAACAAAAATGACATTATGTAACTCTTTTTACTAACTCGAAATTTTTTTCTAAAAGTGCTTAAAGCTTGATATATAAGCGTTTCTATTACAGCTATACTATTAGTTATGAAAATTTATAGCTATATGATGTCCCTTTTATTTTAGATGAAAACCCCATAAACCTTTTTATATTAAGGCTTTACACGTTTATAACCCTATTTTCACGTATTTATGCAACATGAAAATCGATAGCTGTATGATGTCCCTTTTTTTAACCAAACATGAAAACCCACCTAGCCACTTCATGTTCCTTTTATAATTGTAAAATTACAGATAAAGCCCATTAACATCACTGTTTAAAGGGTTTCATCTGTTTAATTCACAATTATAAACATGAAAATTCATAGCCATATCATGTCCCTTTTAATTTTTAAAAAATCGATATAACTGTTGATTTAATCATGTTTACAAGGTTTTTTTGCTATTTTCCTTCTTTTCTACCAATATGAAAATTCATAGCCACATCATGTCCATAAAAAAAATTTCAAGAATCCTGAAACCCCTTGATACACAAGGGATTAAAGGGCGTTTCATCTTTTTATTTTTTCTCTTAAAGGGACGCATTTCAACAAATTTCGATTTGGTATAATCAAAATTGGTATATTTTATAGTGTTTTGGCATTTATTTCTGAATTTATAGGTAGGAGGTGAAAAAGATGGGAAAATCATTTATTATTCGTAATCAACGTAGTCTAAATGGACAATCTACAAATGCAATTTTAGTAACACTGAAGTCTTGGCAAAAACTTGTTGAAACTTTCGAAGAGAAATACTACAGCTATAAAGATACATACCTTGAGGATATTGTTGATCATATGACATATGAGGAGCGTATTGCCGATGTGGATGGCTTCGTAGCACAGGCTAAACCATCTTTTTCACGTCGTACACTATCTGCTATTTCGGAAACAATGGGAAGAAAGCATAAATTATATGGCATTACAAACGCAGATTTGGAAGTCTTCTTATATCTACATAAAAAATGTTACACGAATGGAGTCATTCCAAATGTAACAATACATATGATGTGGGAAGATTATAAACTATATAAAGAAGAATTTGCTTACATACAGCATTCCCAATTTTATATTTCATTAAAAAAATTAAACCTACATAACATTATTACAATTGAAAATGAATTAGATGGCCGATATACCATTAAATTAACTCATTTTATGAATGAGGAAACTGAAAAGGCCAATGCATATGTTTATATTAGCCCAGTGGTATTTACGAAAGCTTTCTTTGAGCTATCAGTTGCAGCTAAGAAGCTATTCTTAGATATTGCTATGCAACAGCACAGTGAGACTACACTAAAACGTTCCTTAGATAAACAAGATGAACGAGGAAATAGAACTCATTTTGGTGGGATGTACCGCTTTTTACATAAAAAATATCCACATCAAATCCGCGCAGTTATGACAGAATTAACAACTGCATTACCATGTACAGGGACTCCACTATTCAAAATTTGTAAATTACAAAAAGGGGTTAAGAATAAAAAAAGATATACGACTCTATATCTATCCTTACATACGGATTTCTTATGTGCAAAAGAAACAGGAGAAGTACAGTATCGCGATCCATTCACACCAAAGCTTACTTATGCTCGTAAAGCTCGTTTTATCGAATCCGTACTACAAGAAATGAATATTGGTGAATTTACACAAGACATGAACAAGTTTATCCATGTACTTAAATATACATGCCATCGACAAATTCGAAGCGTAATTCATAGCTTACGTGACATGATAGATCGTAATGAAGAGTATCCAAGCAAATTAGTATATACACTGAAAAAATTATTAAATCAAACATCACAATATCAAATTCTTGATACCGCAGCTAAAGAGGGTATTTATCCTCTGATTACACAACATGTTCCAAAAGAACAAAAAGAACAAGCTGTATTTGATTTCGGATTGCATTTCTCTATGTACTCTCTTCGAAACATCAAAAAGCTGTTCCGCAAAACGTATGAGTTACTAAACTACAAATTTGCTGTACCTGTTACAGAGGAATCATATCACCGCAACTATCTAAAGTATCAAGAAGAAACGTTGTTTAGAAAGTATGCCTATGAACAAGGTACAAACCTAAACGCTTATATGGCTTTAGAAATAGAAATACGTGAACTCTTAAAAGCAAGAGGACATAAAGAGCGCTTTATTCCTAGTGATGTTCGTGAATTGTTCATTGAAAAGATAGATAGATTACCGAAAGAAAAGCTTCGCGTTATTGAAGTACCAGATAGCTTCAATTTAGTTACATTTATGCGTGCCTTTGAACAGTTAATACGCGCTGGTATTCCAGTAACAACAGCTGAGCAAGTACTCGCAGTAATGAAAACGAACTAATCCTAATCAGCTCTCTATTTTTGAAAAAAATTCAAGATAGAGGGCTATTCGTGTTGATACATTTATTTAAAAGGCTTTTACTCATTCTTCACAATAAGTAAATTTACTCGATTCTATTCAAAATAGAGTCTTTTTTTATGCAATCATATACAAAAATAGTATGGTACCTATCTCAATTTCCACACATATTTCCATAAAAACATGTTATAAGCTGTCTAAATATATTCAAATATCTACAAGAAATCATAAGAAAAAAATTAAATTTCGTGGATAAGTAGATAAATAACACATAATGTGAATAATTTAGTGAGATGATCATTGATATAAATAGCTTAAACGCCTTAATCTATCAAAAATCATCAATATTAATGTGAGTTATGTGCTAAGCCTTGACAATGTTGATTAAATAACACATAATGTGAATCTTTTGTGGGTAAATACAATAAGATTGTGGAGATTTCGTAAATTCACATGAAATTTTACGATTGAATAAATATGTTTAACAATGTATTAATTTGTTTCATTTTTTATGTAGGAATACTAAATTTCATTTATGATTATTTGTAGATTTTAAATCATAATAATACCTAATTTTCCGTTGTTAGATTCTACTATTTATGATTTTTTACGCTATGAAATGATAAAAGGCTTTGTTACAGTAAGGATATACGTACATTTCTCAGTCCTATATAAGTTTTATCTTTATATTTTTAATATATATAAGATATATATTTATATTAGATTTTATTAACTAATCTTCATAAACAAACTGATACAGTATAACCATGATAAATGATTATAGAAGAACTAAACCAATCGTATCATTCATTAACTATCATTTTGTGTTTTGTCCACGATACAGAAGAAAGATTTTTCTAAACACAAAAATAGAAGAACGTTTCAAAATGTTGGTTCAAGAAATATGTAACAGACTGGATATTGTTATTATCGCAATGGAATGTGATACAGACCACGTTCACTTGTTTTTAAATACAATGCCAATACTTAGTCCCGCCGATACAATGGCAAAAATTAAAGGGGTAACATCAAAGCGTTTGAGGGAAGAATTTCCTCACCTTATGCATTTGCCAAGTCTATGGACACGTTCCTATTTTGTTTCTACTGCTGGAAATGTATCAAGTGAGACAATAAAACATTATGTTGAAAATCAAAAAACAAGGGGGTGAAACTTATGTCGCAAACCATAACAGTTCAAGTTAAATTGCTTCCAACAAAAGAACAGATCTGTTTATTGGAACAAAGTAGCCAAGAATATATCAGAGTCATTAATGAACTTGTATCTGAAATGGTTGAGTTAAAGAAAAGCACTAAGAAAAGTACAAAAGATGTTCTCGCTAACCTACCAAGTGCGGTTAAGAATCAAGCGATTAAAGATGCGAAAAGTGTGTTTTCTACAAAGGTGAAAAAAAGTAAATACAAAATCGTTCCGATTTTAAAGAAACCCGTTTGCGTATGGAATAACCAAAATTATTCATTTAACTTCACACACATCTCGATTCCATTTATGGTGAACGGAAAATCAACTCGTTTGAAAATACGTGCTTTATTAGTAGATAAGAATAATCGTAACTATAATTTGTTAAAACACAAGTTAGGTACACTCCGCATCACAAAAAAATCTCACAAATGGATTGCCCAAATATCTGTTACAATTCCTACAACCGAAAAGACAGGAACAAAGATAATGGGTGTCGATTTAGGGCTAAAAGTTCCCGCTGTTGCAGTAACAGACGGTGACAGGGTTCGTTTCTTCGGAAACGGAAGACGAAATAAATATATGAAACGTAAGTTTCGTAGTGTCCGCAAGCAGTTAGGAGAAGGTAAGCAATTGAATGCTATTCGCCAAAATAATGATAAAGAACAAAGATGGATGAAAAACGAAGATCACAAAGTAAGTCGTAAAATTATTGATTTTGCAATATATAATAATATTTCTGTCATTCGATTAGAACAACTAACGAATATTAGACAGACGGCAAGAACAAGCCGTAAAAACGAAAAAAATCTACATACTTGGTCATTTTATCGTTTAGCACAATTTATCGAGTACAAAGCGACATTAGTTGGTATTAAGATCGAATATGTAAACCCTGCTTATACAAGTCAAACCTGTCCAAAATGTTCTGAAAAGAACAAGGCACAAGACAGAAAATACAATTGTACATGTGGGTTTGAGAAACATCGTGATATCGTTGGGGCGATGAATATTCGCTACGCAACTGTGATTGATGGTAACAGTCAATCAGCCTAAGCACCTATATGGTCTGGTTTAGGAGGGGCAATGAGATGCCCTCATCTTGAAGTCTGTTCAAAACAGAAATGGACTGCGAACGCTTAGTCATTCAAGAATCCCACCCGTTAGTCCGTAAGGATTAGGGCTTGCGACTTCAGTCGTGGGAGTCTCAAATTGTTACTAAAATGACTGAAAAATATTCCATTCATATACAAAAAATAAGGATATTTTCTAATATAAAAACAACCTTTTTTAACGAATATGATTTCTATGACGCCTCATGGTAAATGCTACGTGTCGATCTTGACTGAATATGAAAAAGAGACTGTACAAAAAGAAGTAGAAACAGTTGTTGGATTAGATTTTGCAATGGATGGATTATACGTTAGTTCTGAGGATGAGAAAACCAATTCTCCTAAGTTCTATCGTAAAATGTTAGAACAATTAGCAAAGGTACAACGAGGATTAGCAAGACGTGTTAAAGGCTCAGAACGTTGGAGCAAGGGGGTTAGCTCGACTGTCTTAGGACTAATTTGTTAGCTATCAAAAGTAATGACTAACCGAGAAGCTCCTACTTCAAGTAAGCTCATAAGAGCTAATAATTGGCGAGTAGTTCACTTGCAAATCTTTTTCTTAATGGTATACTGTAAATACAAACTAAGGTATATACCTGATTAAAAAATCATACAATAAAAAAGAGAGCAACATGCTACCAACATGTGCTCCTCTTTTGATAACTGCTACCGTCAGGTGGTGGCTATCAATTATCGTTTATTTTTACGAAAACCACTCTTTTTCTGCTTGCGACGGCGTGAAGAAAGGGTGGTTTTCTTGTTATTAACACAGATTCAAAGAATTTAAGATTCTTGTCGAACGTCATTCCTATTTTGGAATGACGTATTTTTTTAGGGACAAATTCGAAAATCCTTATCATTATCATATGTATTTAGTGTATCTAGAATTCTATATGGATGGTGAAGACATATGAGTCAATATCAAATGCTGTATAGTACACCTTATCTGTATTCTTCTCGAACATTGAATCAAATGTACAAAGCTAATAAGAATGAAGAAAACATATGTGCTATACAAGAGCATATGTTACGTCACGAAGTATATCTGGACCAACAATACCGAGGTTACTATTATTTAAGTCAAAAGATTGAAGAGGAGTTATACGGCGAAGAACATGCATTGTCATGGAATGAGCTACTGGATGATTATCAACTTTATAGAGATCGTAAGGGGAATTTATCTATCAAACCGAAAGGATGAGATAAACATGACAATCATTGGAGAGCTAGGGATTGTATATGGCGTGACCGGAGCTTCAGTTTTAGGAATAAAATTGCTGAAGAAGAAAGGTCTTTATCTTCCAGGTTGGTTGCTACGTGCGGGTCTTAAATGCTTGTTGATTGGGAGTGTTTGGTACGTTCTAATGGATATACTAGATGTGTTTCTACGTTAGTATTACACCTGGTAGTTGAAAGTGATTATAATAGCGCATCTTAAACCGCTTTTTCTAAGCTTCCATACAGGCTCAACTACCTTAAGGAGGTATGGAGGGAATGTTGTCACTTTTATTAATTCCAGCAACCTTTATAACTGTAGCGTATTTTTATCAAAGTAACGGAATGAGTGATAAGAAAAAAATTGCAACGTTTTTTGAAATTGCAAAGATATGTGTCCAGCATAAAGGTGAATTACAATACCCCATTTTTATAAAAGAAATTAAGGATGATATAAGTATGAATTATGTTTACAAGTTACCACTTGGTGTACCTAGTCAACTTATCCAAAAATTAGCTGAAGTATTAGAAGAAGGCCTATATAAACCTGTTAAAATATCGTTCCATCAAAGAGAGCTTCATATTCGCGTATTTAAGCAACAGATACCTGAAATGTGGAATTGGTCTAAGGATCTATTAAAAGAGCATACATGGAGAGTTATGATGGGGAAAGCGTTAGATAAACATGTGTATCATGATTTCGAGAAAACACCGCATATGTGCGTGTCGGGTATGACACGGTTTGGAAAGACAGTATTTCTAAAAAATGTGATGACGAGTTTGATTTTACAACAATCTCAACATGTAAGTTTTTTTATTATTGACTTGAAGGAAGGATTAGAATTTAGCCCCTACAAGAATTTGTCTCAAGTTGTAGAGGTCGCTGAAAATCCGAAACAGGCGTTAGAAATGTTGATGAGGGTACGTGAAAAGATGGTAAGACAGATTGAAATGATGAAGAAGTCCTATTTTACCAATATCATAGACACATCAATTAAAGAACGTTGCTTCATCATAGTAGATGAAGGAGCAAATCTATGTCCTACACAAGGATTACCTAAAAAACAACGGGATGTATTATTTTTGTGCCAGGAGATGTTATCTGAAATTGCAAGAATAGGAGGTGGTTTAGGATTCCGGCTCATATTTTGTACGCAATATCCTACTTCTGATACATTACCAAGACAAATTAAACAAAATGCTGATGCGAAAATAGGCTTTCGATTACCAACGGCGGTCGCTTCACAAGTTGCTTTGGATGAACCAGGTCTGGAGGATCTGCCTTCCCTTCCAGGAAGAGCATTATTTAAGACAGATCGTACAGAAGAAATCCAGGTACCTTTTTTAAAGGATACAGATATGTGGGAGCTGTTAAAGCAATATAAGGTGGTGAAGCAAAATGAGGCATCAAACACTCAAACAGAAAGCGAGACAAATCGAGATTTTATCGAGTTTAAATAAGCTGGAATTTGCTTCTAGGAGGCAATTGCAAGCCATCCACTGTCTAGGGAGTATTCGAAATGCAAATCGTGTTCTGAAGGATCTCCGGCAATATTGTCATGTCACTTCGCATAATCGGGAATATGTATATTATCTCAATAAAAAAGGTTGTGCCTTGCTAGGATTAGAACCCAATGAACGAAAAAAGAAACACCAACTTGAACATATACTTTTAAGAAATGAAGCTTGGATGTGGCTTGGATTTCCCGATTGGAAAATAGAGCAAGTTATAAAATTCAGATACCAAAATGAAGAAAAAATAATTGTACCAGATGCTTATTATTTAGTAGATCAAGTCCCACATTTTGTTGAAATTGATAGGCTGCAACACATGAAAAATAATGAAGAAAAAATACAGTATTATAGTTTAATTGCAAAGCTATATAAAAAGCAAAGGGATATCGTACCAAACATTTTATTTTTTACAATATCTGATTATCGAGAAAAGAAGTTAGAGAGTTTTGGAATAAAATATAATGTGTATGTACGTACATTTCTATTAAAAGAAGTTTTGTAGTTCCACAGGCTTTCTTCTCTGCAACTGAATTGTTAAAAAGGACTACATAGTTTAGTAGCCCTTATTAAGTCCAAAAATCTGTGTTATTAACGTTTTTACCAGTTAGTTTACGTAAAGCTTTAACGATTTTATTAGCACTTTTCATACTTGGTGAAACACTTTCTATATTTGCTAGACGACTAACAGTTGATTCTCTTAGTCCACCAATTTTAGCAATATCTACTTGTTTTAAATCGTGTTTATCTATGAATTTTCCAAGTTTTGAACGGGGTTTTTTAAACCATGACATATAATACACCTCTTTTGTTTTTTAGTTATAACTTGTCCAAAACTTCTATTTTTCAAACTTCGAAATAAAGAATAAATGTAAAAATGGAGCATATAATAAAAATAGAAAACTAAAAAACTGTAATAATTTTGCGTAATATAGCATTCATAGTAATAGCTACAAGTTGCTGATACACTATTCTAATGGCAACTTGTTGCAAAGGGTATTCCTATAAAATTAAAAGCTTGAACCTATTGATACACAAGGGTTTAGGCTTTTCTTAATTCATGGAGTAATGAAAACAAGTTTAATAAAATAAGAGATATCATATTGTTGAGTGGTCGAATGTTGAAGAATTAAATTAATAATTTCACGTACCATAATGATAATTAAAAAATATTTTCTAAACGGTTGTATAACGTAAAACAAAAGGTTTATAATAAGAACAAACGTTCTGTTTCTGGAGGGTAAACAATGTTTGATTACTCGAAATGCATGAATCGAATGATTTTCTGCATTGATCTTTGTTCATTTTTTGCTAGCTGTGCATGTGTCATGAGAGGATTAGATCCATTAAAAGTAAAATTAGCTGTTGTTGGTGACGTAAATAGAAAAGGATCTATTGTGCTGGCCGCCACTCCCGAATTGAAAAAAATGGGCATTTCCACAGCAACCAGATTATACGAAGTGCCAAAAGATCCAAATATAATTATCGTAAATGCAACAATGAGAAGATTTGTTGAAATTTCAAATCAAATCACAGAAATTTATACAAAGTATGTAGCGTTAGAGGATCTACACGTTTACTCAATCGACGAATGCTTTCTAGACATGCAACAAACCGCTCATCTTTTCGGACGTGATCCAATTGTAATTGCTAAAAGGATTCAAAAAGAAATATACGATAAAACGGGCATAACTGCATCCATCGGAATTGGGCCGAATTTGTTCCTTGCAAAAGTTGCTCTAGATGTGGAAAGTAAACATTCGAATTCCAGGATTGCAATGTGGTCATACGAAGATGTTTCGAAGAAATTATGGAATATTAAACCCCTACAAAAAGTATGGGGAATTGGAACGGCGACTCAGGAAGCTTTCCACAGCATGGGGCTATTTTCCTTGAAGGATGTTGCTAGAACGCCTAAAGAACATCTAATCAAGCGATTTGGCAAAGTAAAAGGTGAAGAGTTATATCGTTTCTCATACGGTATTGATGAGAGCCGTATTGCTAATAAATACATTCCTAAAAGTACCTCTATAACAAAAGGACAAATCTTGTTAGAGGACTGTTTTAGCCCAAAGAAATTAAAATTACTTCTTCTAGAACAAATTGAAGAAACTTGTTTTCGTTTACGATCTATAGATAAATGCTGTCGTACGGTTGAGCTTTCTATAGGCTATAGCAAATACATCGGTGGAGGATTTAAACGAGCGATTACCTTGGATCAACCTACTTGCTTAACTGAAGATGTATATGAGGCTTCTTTACAAATATTAAAAAGATTTCATTCTGGTCATCCGGTACGCCAAATACATATTACACTGAAAAATTTGACCAGGGATGACGCAATTCAAATGTCATTGTTCGAAGATACTTCCCAAAAAGATACTAAAAGGAAATTAGCAAAAACAATGGATAGTATACGGCATAAACATGGTAAGAATTTAATTATGAGAGGTATCAGTTACATTAAAGGGGCTACACAAAGGGATAGAAACGGAAAAATAGGTGGGCATAAAGCATAAGGAGGAATACAGAACATGATTGATAGAGGTATGATGCGTTGGGTTCCATTTTCAGCAATAAAAGAACAATTTGAAGGACTAAATGAATTATACGATAAGCAAAATGAAGTACCGATGCCTATTTTAGATGAACAAAAATTAGATCTTATAAATGATATTGTGTGTTGTGCAATTGCTGAAAACAAGCAAGTAAGCATTTCATATCAAAAACAAAACAAAGCATATTTGGAAGTGGGTTATATTCATTACTACGATATGATTTGTAATGAATTAAGATTTAGGAACCAACATGATAATGTACTATATATAAAAATTTATCATGTAACAGATATCAAATATATATAATGCTTTAAAAATCCTTGGGTGGGGGAGTTATGATGAAAAGTCAAAAAGAGCTTATCTATCATTTTATAGAGTTTTGGGATTTTGAGTATATTTGTTTGGAGAAAAAAGGTTTGGGGTTTCCAGAATTAGAAGAAGTAATGTTGAAGTATAACATGCATAAATCTGATGAGAATTTGGAATTTAAAGAGTGTTGGATACATCGTGAATTTGTGGATGGAGAAGAATTAAGAACAGTTCAAATTATATATGAAGATAGTAAAATCAATAGGGCTGTTCGTTTATGGGGATCTAAGAGAAATAAAGATGGAAAAGTTCTTGCAATGACAATGGACTTTTTAAATATAGATACAAAAGAACTTGAATGTGAGATAAATATATTAAATGAAGTTCAAGATAATTAAGTATTTAAAATCACCCTTAGAATTGTATCTTTACAAGAAACACCATAAAATAAGAAAACCCCTTGTCTAATGCCATGATAACAAGGGGTTTAAGGCAACCATTATAGCGATGTTTCTTATGGAATTATAGCTCCATTTTCTCTTTTGATGAAGTATAAGTAGTTAAAACCTTGTATTCTTCCCCTACTAATTTATAAATTTTAGTTAGGAACTGTTCATGTGTAATTGAATTTCCGTTCCTTTTCTTTATACCTTCGGACATTATCAAAAACTCCCTCATGTGTATTTCAATAATGATTTATAAAGAAAAGTCCTGTATTAACAGGACTCAATTTCTATTGTTTCTTTACAGATTTTCGCTATATACTTTATAAAATCAATTATCGGATATGTTATTAACGAAGGATGTTGTGTAAATGTTATTCCTTCTTTTTGTATTATTGAAACGAGTTGTTCTATACTCATTTCTTTTCGTTTAATTTTATTGTAATGTTTAAATACGATATTTTTCCACTTGAAAGAATCGCATTGGAAATAACTTTGTCCTTTTATTGTATGGTTGAAAATTTGTTCTAACTTTTCTCTTCGATGTTTTTCTTTCAAAAAGTTCTCCATACTACATACCCCTCCTAATCGTTAGCTATGCAAAGTTTTCTTCCGTATTTGCTATAACCAGTCTCTAAAGTTAAGATCCATTCGTGTAAATCTTCCCAGGAGTATCCTAGCTCAGATAAAATTACAGGAAATAAATCGAAATTATCACGCCAATCATACATATTATTGAGAGCATCCTCTAATCGACCAAATGAAAACAAGGGGATATTTTTCTTCTTTTGATTTTTATAAGTAGCACGTACTAAGTAAACATAAGTCCTCCCATGTTTCTTATTAAATACAAAAAAGCCTTTCGTTCCCTTTCATTTCTCTCACCCTTTACGTTTTTCCCACCATACTATTGAAAAAAGAAAATATGGTGGGAAAGATATGTTTAAATGTGTTCTTCATTAACTAGTTACTAGTACATTATCTTTTACGAATTTTTCAGCTTGTATATAGAGCAAAAACAAATCTGCACTAAGCGTTATAGTAGTTGAGTCTTTTATTCTTTTAAGGTTAATAAAGTCGTGTTCTTCATTACCGAACATTTTTGCGTAACCTAAAACTAAGTATACAGTGTTATCTTTTGAAAAGTGGAAAAATTCACCGCGTTTTGGCCTCATATTATATCCTCCTAAAAGTAATTAGTTATAAGGGAAAATTAGTGCGCCAAGAGCAAATGTTGTTTTCGAATTTTTTTAAACTGACCAAACTTTACTAGTTGCCGATTTTCTAGTCCAGGGATCTTATTTGAAGAATCGGAGACATCCACAACAATGGTATTAGTTAATACATTAACTACCGAACCAATTAGTGTTACTGAAGAATCATGACGATAATGGAATTGTACAGGATCACCAATTTTTACATTTACAGATTTTTTATTCATAAAATAGTTCCTCCTTAATTATATAGGTTGAAAGATATTAGAATTAAAACCCAAAATATACTCCAGAGATCATATATGTAGCTACAACCATAAAAATAGATATTCCAAATGTACCGAAGAAGCAAATGTGGGAGGTAATACAATTATCTATACCAAACCATTTACAAGTGACATTATATCGCTTATTTAAATTGGTTTTTATAATAATTTTCATTTTTTCTTTTTTAGTTAAATGTGATAAAATATTCTTGCTGTGATGAGTTTTTAGGTATATATTTGCCTTCTAGAATCAGCCTTTCTTTTATAATGTATCTGGAAAAGCCCTTACTTACTTGGCGGTGGTGGGGGCTTTTTCGTGTCTATTTTTAATGGGTAATCCCTAATTCTTTTGAGATCCGTAAACTTTAGTCATAACCTCTTTAGTTAGAAGCCATGTATTTCCTGACTTCTTGACTAATCCTAATTCCACGTAATTTTTTAATTTACCACGTACACATGACGATCTCACGGTACCTTTTTCTAATCCCCACTTCTGTTCGGCTTCACTTGCTGTAAAAACATTGGAAAGTGGGGAGTTTAAAAATTTTTTTCTACAGAACTTTTCTTATCAGTCATTATATTCCTCCTCTCTAATCACGAAAACATGATGTTCTATGTTTTTATTTTATCGCGTTTTCGTGATTGATCAATAATATTTCTGAAAATTATATCTGTTAATTCCGACAAAAAAGCACATAACCTAAATAGATTATGTGCGTAATAAAAATTTTCTTTTTAAGCAATGCTTATATGATTGGAATTGGTTGATTTACTACTGTGTTCTGTAATTATCTGTTTCAAATACATATATTGTTGATATAGTGTACAGCAAAAGGATAAATTCGTGTCCTTTCTCACATTTCCACCATGCTTTTTTATTGGAACCAACTGTAACATGGAAAGGAGTTAGTTTTCCATTTTTAGTTTCATGCCACTGTTTAGCTAGTTCAGGGTTTCTTATTGCTATGCTGTTTTCCATAAAGTGTTACCTCCTCTCTTTTATATGCTAGGGGTATAGACCATACAATTTGTTTACACATTATAGCTATTTGATATATCTATATGGGGTCACCATACCATGCTCCAAAAAGAAAATTGTATGTTTAGACATAAAATCGACACATTTTGATTAGTTCCCTGTATGTTAAGGAGTTAGTTTGTATATTTGAGGAAATGTGCGAGACAGGTGTAAATTTAAAGGAATCCAATATTTTCTATTCAAATATGATAGAATGGAAATATATGCAAAACGGAGGAACGACAAATGAACTCAAACACAAAACAGTTTATTTATGATATCCAGCAAAGAAAGAACAATTATATGGAAAATGTATTAATAGCAATACAACACCCTAAAAAAGAGCAATCTGAACAAGTCATTCAAAATATAGTAGAGAAGATGGATATGATGATCAGTTTAGTTACTACTTACATGGCTATTGAATCAGAATCTATGAAAGAATTAAAAGAGCTTCAGGAAGAAATTATTCATGCTCAAGCATATATTCAAAAACGAAAATTTGAAGAAACACAGAGATAAAACCCTGTGTTTTTACTTGTTCGTCTATGACGCTAATCTGTTATAAATCAAATTAGATTATTGTTTTGGCATAACCCATACAATTTTTTGAATACGTACAATATACGGTACCGTATATTCAATAAGCAAATGATCTGGTTTCGCATCCTTTAACTTTCCTCTTACAGTTTCAATAACCACATATTTACCAATTGTTGATTGTAATGTCTGATATACGTAGGGATTAGGTACACTTACCATGTTTTGTTCGCTAAAGTCATTTCCCTCCAAAAAACTCATTAATAGGTAATGATATAGGGATATTTTGAATGTACATCCAGGTTGTTCCTTTCAAGATATGTATCATTTTAAATACGCCCTTTATTAGAATACTGCTCATACTTTTTTTGAGATTCTTTAGTAATACGTGCGTTAAGTAAAATTGCTAACAACAAAAACACGCCATATTTTCCCCCTGTAGCTCCTATGATAATCACACTACTACAAACAAGTACAATTAATAGGAGAAACGAAACTAAAGAAATACGTTCATAGTTCTTTGACATCTTCTCGTATTTTATGCGTTGTTTCCTTGCATCCATCTAAATTCCTCCTTAAAATTATCAATTTTCCTATAAAATAAATCTCGCCCTTAAAAAGAAAACAATCTATCATTTCAAATAATTAGTGTTTTTAAGCAACTAATGTATATAACATAAAAAGAAATCCTACCAATATTAAGCTTTCCACCATGATAATCGCGACCCTCTCCTTCCTTTTAACCACATCAGATGGAATATATGTATATCCTATTATTATCAACAGCAAACAAAAAGGATCTTCCCTTCTCGTAAAGGCTGATCCTTTTCTTCGTTCATACAACTATTTTTAGCTATTCTTGATTAATTAGAATAACAGCTGGTCCATCTACACGAATTCCACCAACTTCGATTTTTTCATAAGGCTCAACTGTAATAGAAATGATTCCTTCTCGCTTCTTTAATTCATTACTTAATTCTTTTGTTAACATTTTTTTCATGTGTGCACTCCTTCTTACTGCTTAATTTACTATTGTTATGTAAATAAAATTAAAAATGGTTTCCTGGTCTGGAAACCATTTTTTGTAGTTGACCATATGGTGTTACCAGTTCGTTTATCAATTTTACGTAAAGAAGATAAACAATTACTATTCACTGTCTCAGTAGATGTAAGGAACTCTGAAAGATAGCGGTGAGATTGATTGTATTTTCTTCTAGAAATAATGACTTAGATAATATATTACCTAAAACAATGAAAGCCCTACCTCTCTTTCATCCTTACGGCTCCTTGTCCGTGCCAGTGTGAATCAGGATTGCAAAAATCAAGTGACTATTTAATCGAGTTATTTGATGAAACTTCGAACGTTCGTAAAAGAAATTTAAAAATAAAAATGGATTAGATTGAAGTAATAACAAAAGAGGTTCCTACTCTAAAAGTGAGTTGAAGAAGTTGAATGTCTTTGAAATGATTTATTTTTAATAATAATCATATTCCCGAAAAATTCAGGATATTTCCGGGGGATGTAATACATTATCTATAATGAACCTTAACCGAAACTTTTTATTTGATTTTCAGTGATCCCTTTAATTAATCCTAGTTCACTAATCAAAAATTCATGTGCGTTATCCAACATTTTTTTTTCGCTTGTATTAAGTGCTTTTTCTTTCTTCATACGCATTAAATCACGTACAACTTCAGCACCTTCTTGTATTTCACCCGTTTTTATTTTGTCCGTGTTCACTTTATACCTTTGTTTCCATGGCAGTAATCTATCTGATTCTCCATGCTGAAAAATGTGTATAATGTGTTTTAATGCAAGTATATCAGTAACTGGGCGTATACTCGAACTTAATATTTTACCCATAGGAATCATGACTTGCATATTACTGATTGACATTTTTATGACATAATACTGTTGTTTTTTCCCTGAGAATTCTTTTTCTTCTATGGCTTCAATTATACCTGCTCCGTGCATTGGATAAACAATGTTATCGCCAATTTGAAACATATAATCCACCTCCATATATGGTAACCTTCTTAACCTTAACATATATGTGATTTTTTATCAAATATTTTATAATATCATAAATTTATTTTTGGTGTCAACTACTTTTTCTTTAAAAATCAAATTAAATAAAAACAGCACCAAAACAATAGGGAGCGTGTCAGATTTCCAATAAAGGAAAGGGGAATTTCCCCGCGTATATTCTGAAACCTCTACTCATTAACGTAGATCAGCTTTCCCTTGAAAACGACCAAATCGATCCCGTATTTTTTTCAATCTTGTGTGGTACTCCAAAATCTCAATTCTTGCTTTTTCAGCTAGAGGTGCAATTGGTCGTAAGTCTTTTAACCCCCAATAATCAACCACTACATCAAGTACTTGATCAAAATATTGTAGTGGCCCATAGTTAGCTTCTTTTGCAATCACAGCCATTCGATTTTCAAAATCAGGCATGACAGCACCTGGCATTTTAAAATTCATAATCACATTGGCAATATGATAGCAATAATTAGGTTCCAATTCCAAATGTGTTCGAATAACGTCTCGATAAAACGCATAATGAAGAGTTTCATCTTTTGCAAGACGGCGTAATAATGTAGCAAGATCTGGATCATGCTTACTTGCAACCTTAGCTACATTATTGTAAAACACCATCGTTGCAAGTTCTTGTAGCGTCGTATACGTCATTGCTTCGATTGGTGTGTGAAAATCGGGCTCAAATCCCCCCTCAACGACTGACTTTCTTAATTCATGTAATCGTTTGGGATTCACACTTCGAGTGAGTAGTAAATATGTCTCCAATAAATTCGAATGTTGATCCTCTTCTGAAGTCCAAGTATGAATAAAGTCTGTAATAACAGAAAGGGACCCTTTAAAAGTCGCAGATAAATACGTTGTAAACCATGGTAAATTCACTTCTGTTAATAAAGCTGTTTCAATGGCCGTAATTACACCAGAAGGAAGAGTAACTTGACTTTCATCCCAAGGAACTCTTTTAAAGTCCATTCCCTTATCCCATGGTAAAAACTCATGATAACCCCAGTCTATCTTCTGCGCTCTTATTTTATGTTGTTCATACAGTTCTTTTAAACGTGGTTCTAATCGGAAATCTAAATCATTTGTTAGCATACATAAGTGCCCCCTTTTTTTATCATAGATAGTCATTCTATTTCTACACTCATTTTTATCCTTAAAAATTTTCTATAAATAAATATTGCTTTCCTTTTTTTAAGTTAAAAATAACAAATTTTTAACAAAACTCATTAAGAATAGGTTAAAGACTTACGTCGATAGCTATGTTGCGATACCTGTATTCAAAGCTAATGTTAATAAAAGGGGAATATTCTAAACATGAAAACAGGAGCAATTCATGAGGATTTTTAAAATGTCCAAATGACTCATATTGGTAAAATGAATCATTGATAGTTTTTATGAAATCAAGGTAATTATACAACAACTATTAAGTAACTTCTTTAATTACATGCCATTACAGCTCTTGTATAATGGAGGGGAATTCCAGAATTCCATTACTGTTAACTTATAAAGGATATGTACAAAACTGTCATTTGTTATATAAGAGGTAGCGTCCGGTTTATGCGGATTTAACAACGTTAAGAAAAAAACCTTGTCTCAATAGGGTTTAATCTATTGAGACTTAAGTGTTTTGGTTCTGGTGCAAAGATTGCATTTATTTGAAAGAGGTATATAGATCCCTAATGGAATCTATTCTTATGCAGCCATTCCGAATAGTTGATGAATAAACTTCATTTCATTTTGGACAGACTTGTCCCGTAAAATAAGTTGGCCTTTTTTAATGATATGCATCGCTTCTATTCCTGAAAGAATAGATGTAGCTGTACGAAAAGACTTCAATCCTAACATTGAACGAACTCTCTTTTTAATAAAACGATGATCTTGCTCTACAATGTTATTCAGGTATTTTATCTGCCTTATTTGGATGCCTACAGGCATCTTTTTCTCTTTCTTCAACTCTTCAAACGCTATAGGATAGGCTGGGTTTTTGTCTACTGTAATCACACGGGGCTTTGAAGCATGAAAAGACCGCAAAGCTTTCTTGAAAAAACGCTTTGCAGCCCTATGATCTCTTGTTTTGCTTAAATGAAAATCAATTGTATTTCCTTTTGAATCAACAGCACGATATAGGTACATCCATTGACCTTTGACTTTCACATACGTCTCATCGACTCGCCAAGAATCATTGGTTGACTTCAGATGACGTCGTACTCGCTTATCTAATTCGGGACCATATTGATGAACCCATCGCATGATAGTTGTATGGGCAAGGGATAGCCCGCGTTCTTCCATCATTTCGACTAAATCACGAAAACTGAGGTTGTACCGTAGGTACCATCTCACGGTTAATAAAATAATATCCGGTTGATAATGTTTCCACTTGAATAGATTTTGCTTTTCCATACCAATCACATCCTTTTTAGAATACTAGTATCAGTATGTCCAAGTTTAGGAGGTTACTTACAAGCGTTTTGGAGTGTTTGCACCAGAACCCTTTTAATCGTTTCTAACAGTTGAAATGCTTCATGTGGCGTATAATCTTCTTCCTCAACTAATCTCGCAAGACCAGTAATTATTAGCTGTTGACCAAAACTCTCTAGATTCAATTCATCTTTATTCAATTCCCATTCCCCTCTCTATTTAGCTAGAGTGATATACTCATCTAAGGACTTTTCAATTGGACACATTTACCACTTTTTATTTTTGAAAATTATGATAATATAACTTTACCGAGTCCCTTCATTCTCGGTACAACTCATATTAGAGAGCCCCGAATCCCTCAACATCCCTTTGCTCGGGGCTCTTCTATTTAATTAACTCCGCTAAAACGATGTATCCATGATGTTTTACAATAGCTTCCGCGCTGTTATGTACTCCTCTAGCCTTTAAATCTCGTATCATTTTGATGATGTTTTCTCGTTCTTCTTTATCTCGCTGCTGTTTATCCATTGCCTTACCACCTTATTTATCTATTAGGGGTCACCATACATGCCCATCAACCTAACAGAACAAGTTGCCCCCAAAATGAAATTTCTATGTTTGATTAAGCCCTTTTTGTTTTAAAGATTGTATACTACTTTATAGTGATGACAATAGTAGCTCTAAAAAAATAGTGTTCTCAAGATATTTATCTTAAGAACACTATTTTCTAATTCAGCTTTATTTAAAATACTAACGGTGATTACTATTTGATACGCATATAGACAAGTCGTACGTCATGGGAAGTATACAAAGGTTTCTAACGAACAGGTGGAACAGGAGGAACCTGAATACACTGGAAAAACAATTAGAAGAAAAAAAGAGGAAACAAAAAATGGATCGTATTTTTAATCATGCAGTGAACGGAGAAGCATATTTCCATAGTCCATCATATAAGTGGAAAAGTATTGTGTTACAACATTTCAACAAAATACAACGCAAAGAAATGAGCATTGAACAGCTCGTTTCTTTGCTTGAAAAAGAAGGAATTCAGTTCGCACAATCTAAATCTTTAATTCGATATCCTGTTATAGATTGCTTGAAGTATATCGCAAAAATTAGTGGGGCGAACCTAGAGTTGTAAAATTGTATAATAAACAACGATATTCTTAATTTTAGGAGGGAAAAATGGTTGAGTGTGTGACTCGCAACGCAACTATCAGATTCGATATACAATTATTGCACCTAGTGGAGAACGATATACGCTACGATCAACTCACTTTATTTTAATGTAATATTTGCATCCCTGAAAACTTTATATTATGATAATGGAATAATCTAACTAAACCTAATTATTTATCGGAAGTGGAGCGAATCGTTATATGTATCCTAAGTTCATTGACAAAATGGCGTTTTCAAAAACACATAAAGAGTTATTAATTAAGCTGTATAACAAAGAAATTACGAGAAGTGAGTATAATCGTTTGATAGATACGTTCTATCAAACGCAACAAAAAGTAGTTGTAAAGTAAGTGGATTTTTGTTTTATAAATATAAGAAATTTGGTTTTGGTGCAAATATATGAAGAAGAACATGGATGATAGTAGATTCCTAACGGAATCGTATTTTATGCTATAAGTCCAAACACTCGGTGGACGAACTCTTTCTGATTTTGGACAGACTTCCTGGACTTATCCCCGTCAAGTAGACAACTGTAAAAAAGACTATGCAGCCATCGAAATTCGATATTCGATCGGAGCTCGATGATTGAGTCGTTTTTGGAATCGTTTGTAGTTATAATGATAGATGTATGTTTCAATTGCTTGAATTAGTTCTCCCTTTGTTTGATAGTCATTAAGATAAAACATTTCAGATTTAAAATGAGAGAAGAATGATTCAATGCAAGCATTGTCATGGCAGTTTCCTTTGCGGGAATGGCTGCCGATGGCGCCTAGCTGTTGAAGCATACGCCAATAAGCAGGAGATGTATATTGGAATCCTTGATCTGAGTGGATGATGGTTCCATACACATCTCTTTTTTGTGTTGCTAAATCTAATGTTTTTAGAACAAGTTGTAAATCATTGCGATGTGAGAGTTTCCAAGCAACGATTTCATTATTGTAAAGGGGATACGGCAACGATTCTGGGTATGAGGGGCCACTCTGTAAAAATATTCAAATAAATACAATAAAAACCGTAGAAATTAATTATTTCTACGGTTTTATGTTTACCTAAGTTTATTTAATCATTTCACAACAATATAGAATTCATCCGCCATTTCTTCTTGAGCATCTTGAAATGTTTCTAAAATCAAATCTGCTTCTTGTCCTAACATATTCTGGCTTTCTTTGAAAAATTCCCATTCTATTGTTAAGGGAAGAGTAACCCATGCAGTTAAGCAATCCCACAACGCATTAGCATTTTCACCATAGTAATCTGGAAGATCTAATTTGTTCTTTAATGTTTTATGCAGTGCATCTTTACTTGTAAACATCCGTCCATCTAAATATATTTTTTCCATAACTAAATTCCTTTCTACTTTATTTCAGTAAACGTTTTGTAATGATCTGAAGTCTTATACAGGTTGTTTTTGCCCAAATCCCCGAAAAGGGGGAATTAGCTAAATTTATGCACTACGTTAAAAAGTACACTTTATGACATAGCTAAAAATCTAGAATTTTTCATTTCAAAAATACAACTTATGCTTATTTGAAATATGTCAATTAAAATGTATATGTTTTGACATGTAGATTATTAAAAGTAGTTAAAACCCTTTATTTATAAGCGGTTTGTTTATAGTTCGCTTGCTATTCCCCCATTTCGAGGGGATGGACAAAGATATCCAATAACGATTTTGTTTCAACTTTATAAAACTCATTTTCACTAAAATCGTTTCAAAGTTTCCATTGAACATATATAATACTTTCAAACGATTTAAATTCTACAATCAGTAATGGAGGCCTTTTTAATGGGAAACATCCCAAAAGTAGTATCAGAACAATCGAACCCCAAAATACCATCACAGCAAGTGAACCCTAATACGTACCAAGTTAATAATAAAAAAATAAGACGCCGTGTTATAGCTGCTTTAGCTTTTATATTACCTGTGATTTTTGGTGTACAATACTCCCTTAATAAGCAACAAGATAGTATTAAAGAAAAACAAATCATGATGGGTAAGGCAAAGCAAGAATTATCTTCTTTAAAAAAAGATGGGCAACACATTGAGAAAGACTTCAAAATGTTAACTGGTAGCGAAGAAGATATTTTAAAGTTCGCAAGGAAACTGTATCAATTTTCCGATCCGAATGAAACTATATTTGTAACAACTGAATAAAGTAAGAAACCATATTCAGCACCTCGCGGTAATTCCTAATTGGGGTCACCATACATCCCCATCAACTTAAGAAAAATAAACGCCCCCAAAACGAAAAAATGAGTTTTTTTGTTACAAGTTAGCACAAAATTTCGTTCTGGGGGTACTATAAAATTTCCGCTTGATGGCGATGTGGTAGATACCCCAGTGTACACAATGACAGTATTTCTTGCACCAGAACCAACGAAAGTAATTTAATGTAAAAAATAGTTAAAAATCTAAGCCCGTGTTATTATTATATAGGGAATTTAAAATTAAAGTTGTATCTGGAGAGGAAATGTTATAAATGAAAACAACAAAAGGGAAACTATCTTTTAGCATTGATATTATAGGCTTTATAGCTTCTATAATAATGATTATTGTAACTTTGGTTAATTTTAGAACATGGCTACATCCACTTACATTCTTTACCGTAGGACTAATCTTCTTTATTAATATAGTAAAGACCCTTAAGGGAAAAGGGCGTAATTCAAATTTAAAATTTGATACTTAAATGCTTATATTTTATAAATTTTGTTATTTCCTGTTGCAGAATCCTTATAATAAGGATTCTATTTTTTTGCATTAAATTTCTACAAACAAAAAAAGATAAGATCGGAGAATACGATCTTATCTTCAGCACAAGGAGTAAACATAAGTGATAACCATCACATTTTTATTATACTTTATTTTTTGTTAATTTTGAATATTAAAACCATAATTAACAAGTATATCAATATTGAGAAATTTATTACAAAATTAGCTATAAATGATTCAAAATCCGAATGTAAACTTTTAGCCATTAGTTTACTTTCAAATTCACTTAAGGTACACATTTTCTAGTTTCAAAAACCTTATGTTTAAAAAGGTATACTTTTATAGACATATCAAGTGTTCTTTACGTCTTTGAATACGTAGTAATAAAAAATGCACCCAAAGGTGTACCTTTTGAAGGGATGAGATGTATTTTAGGGGTATCAAAGTTTCTTAAGTTGATTGCATGTATAAGTGCTCTCTTTTTTAAAAAATATATATTAATAAAATCAGGTAATACTTTAGAAATTCTTTAAATTTATTTAACTTTACTTATCCTTATATATTATTTAATATATTTTAAGTAAAAGTATTGGATTTAATATTATTAAAGCGGAGGTTTACATGAGCAAAGAAAAGCCCAATAAAACAAAGAAAGATAAAGTTACTTTTAGATTAAACGCACTGTTTTTTTGTGTGTTTTTACTATTTTCAACTATTATTCTTCAGTTAGGAAAAGTACAACTCGTTGATGGAGAATCTTATAAAAATATAGTTGAAAAACAAGAAAACGAAACCATTAGTGTCCCCGTTCCACGTGGACAGATTTTTGATCGAGAAGGTGAAAAGGTTGTTAACAATAACGCTATTCGTGTCATAACGTACACAAGAATGAAAGGTATACAATCCGATGATATTCTGAAAGTAGCTAAAGACCTTTCAAATATAATTGAAATATCCGAAGAAGATATAAATAAATTAACTGAAACAGATAGAAAAGATTTTTGGATGCAAATGAATAAAGAACAGGCCCCAAAAAAAATAACGAAACAAGACGAAGAAAAACTTAGAGCAAAAAATATTGAGGGAAAAGGGTTTGATAATAAAATAGAAAAATTGAGACGAGAACGTGTCACTGATGAAGAACTAAGTAAATTAACGCCAGAAGACCTAAAAGTATTAGCTATTAAAAGTAAAATGAGTTCAGGATATCAAATGACACCTCAAGTTATAAAAAAGAACGCAACCGAGAAAGAATACGCAATAATAAGTGAGAATTTAGAAAGATTCCCAGGGGTAGATGCAACAACAGACTGGGATCGTAATTATGTAAATGGGGATTTATTCCGTTCGGTATTAGGAAATATTACAAGTGCTGAAGAAGGGCTTCCAAAAGAAAATTTAGACTCTTATTTAGTGCGTGGTTACAATCGTAATGATCGCATTGGAAAAAGTTATATTGAACAACGATATGAAGACGTATTACATGGAGAAAAAGCTGAAGTTCGAAATATTACTGACAAAGAAAAAAATATTACTCAAACGGAAATGATTTCCAACGGGAAGAACGGAAAAAATTTAACATTAACAATCAATATGAAATTACAGAAGCAGGTTGAAGAGATTATTGAAAAGCGTTTAAAAGAGTTTAAAGGTTCAGAACCACTATTAGACCGAGCGTTTGTTGTAATGATGGATCCAAAAACAGGTCAACTTTTATCCATGGCTGGAAAAAAATTAGTGAAAAAAGATGGGAATATAAAAGTAGAAGATTATGCTTTAGGTACATTGACTAGCTCTTATGAGCTTGGATCTACCGTAAAAGGAGCTACACTTTTAACAGGGTTTGAGACAGGTTCCATAACGCCAGGAACATATTTTCATGATGCACCAATGCATTTTAAAGGAACAAAACCCAAAAAATCTTGGAAGGATTTTGGAAGTATTGATGACCTACGAGCGTTACAAGTTTCATCAAATGTTTACATGTTCAATACAGCTTTAAAAATTGCAGGCATAAATTATGTACCTAATAGCTCATTAAATATTACAGCAGCTACATTTGATAAAATGAGATATTATTTTGGACAATTTGGTTTAGGTGTTCCAACAGGTATAGATTTACCAAATGAAGATATTGGACAAATGAGTAAAGAAAATTATCAGCCAGGTTTCTTACTAGATTTAGCTATTGGACAGTATGATACGTATTCACCATTGCAGTTAGCACAATACATTTCTACTATTGCAAATGGGGGATATCGAATGAAACCACAGATTGTGCAAGAGATTCGAGAGCATACAGTGAAAGAAGAAGAGATTGGAAAAGTTGTACAATCCATGGAGCCAGTTGTATTGAACCGTGTAGATATGAAAAAAGAATATATTGATCGAGTACAAGAAGGTTTCAGAAGAGTATTTCAAGAAGGTGATGGAACAGGCGTGCATTATTTCCAAAAAGCTTCTTATAAACCGGCTGGTAAAACAGGAACAGCACAAACAGTTTATGGAGGAGATGATCCTGTTGGTAGAGATGAACAAGGGAAAAGAATCCGTTGTTATAATTTAACTTTAGCAGGATATGCTCCATATGATAACCCAGAAGTCGCATTTTCTGTTGTTGTACCATGGGTATATGATGATAAAGGTGGAATTAATTCAATGATTGGTAGAGACATTTTAGATGCATACTTTGAATTAAAAAAGGATACAGGGGATAATCCCCCTTCTCAAACAAACTAAATAAAGCGAATGAAGATAATAAAAAAATGCCCCCTACATTAAAACTTAGTAGGCGGCATTTTTTATGAAATTATTAATAAGGAATGGAACCATATGTTATCTGAAGAACAAGAATATAATCTTAATTTAAAGTTTTTTCTATTTGGTATGTTGATGTTTTTGTTGTTATTTTTCAATTTTGATTTTTATAAAGTAAAAGGAAATTCCATGTACCCCACTGTACAAGATCAAGAATATATATTAGTAAATAGAGCAGCTACAACAATCTGCCCATTATATCATGGGCAGATTGTTGTTATAAAAATACCGAATGATTCCAATTATTACATAAAAAGAATAATTGGTTTGCCCAATGAAACAGTTAAAATGGTTAACGATTCCGTTTATATAGATGGGGAGAAACAAGAAGAACCTTATGTTTACAAAGATTTAATTAATAAAACTGAATTTCTCTCCAACTTTAGCGAGAGGAAAGTGCCTTCAGGCAAATTATTTGTAATGGGAGATAATCGTTATAAAAGTATGGATAGTCGAAACGGTCTAGGGTATATAGATAAAACTAGTATAGTAGGAGTGTTAGCTTGCAATTTTTGGCTTTTATAAAAAGTACATGGTGTTCCCAGAAAAAAACAGGGGTTTGAATAGTATAAATCCGGTTCTGGTGCAAATACTTAGGAAAGATATAAAGATGCGAAAAGTTTCCTAGTGAAATCTAGTCTTAAGCAGCAATTCCAAATAGTTGATGGATGAACTTCACTTGATTTTGGACAGACTTGTCCAATAAAACAAGTTGCCCTTTTTTCACCATATGCATAGCTTCTATTCCAGAAAGAATGGATGTAGCTGTGCGAAAGGATTTCAATCCTAACATCGAACGAACCCGCTTTTTAATAAACCGATGATCTTGTTCCACTATGTTATTGAGATATTTCACTTGCCTTAGTTGGATGCCTAATGGCATCTTTTTTTCTTTTCTCAATTCTTCAACTGCTATAGGATAAGCTGGATTCTTATCGACTGTCACGACACGAGGCTCAGAAATATGAAAAGACTGCAAAGCTTTCTTGAAGAATCGCTTTGCAGCCTTGTGGTTTCTTGCTTTGCTTAGGTAAAAATCAATGGTATTTCCTTTCGAATCGACAGCACGATACAGGTACATCCATTGACTTTTCACTTTGATATATGTTTCATCGACTCTCCAAGAGTCATTGGTTTGCTTGAGATGACGACGGATTCTTTTGTCTAATTCAGGACCATACTGATGAACCCAACGCATAATCGTTGTATGAGCAACGAATAAGCCCCGTTCCTCCATCATTTCCACCAAATCACGAAAGCTCAAGTTGTACCGTAGGTACCATCTTACTGTTTGCAAAATAATATCATGATGATAATGTTTCCACTTGAATAAATTTCGCTTTTCCATACTGATCACGCACCTTTTTTAGAGTAATAGTATCAGTATGTCCAAGATTTAGAGATTACCTGCAATTATCTTGAAGTTTTCGCACCAGAACCCTCGTAAGTGTATTCTGAATTACATTTTGGGCAATTTGGTAAATTAGACATATTTTTATTTCCTCCACTCGTTATCATTCATTCTAATATATAAGCATTATTTTCAATTTCCTTTTCTTATTTGTTTCTCAAACATCTATTTTATTGCATATCTTTCAATTTTTTAATAATCATGTTTGGTGTCGCCCATTCATCACGATCGAAATCAGAAATAGAGACTTCAATGTCTAAACGTTCTTGAAATTCTACTAATAAGGATACTGTACCAAAAGAATCTAGAATCCCTTCTTCAAATAATTGCACACCTGGGTTATCTTTTACGATATCATTTTCACATACTTCTTCTAAAATATTTAATACTTGATCTTTAAATTCAGACATTGTTCATTCTCCTTTATATTTATGATTTATAATGAATTTCTTCTTAGAAATCAAACAAACTTTGTATGTTGAGTAAATTTTTTAAAAATCTAATGCGTTTGCTTTATTATTTATTGTATTCCCTTCCTGGGATTGCTGAGAAAGCCCGGTACATTCATGAAAAGCGAAATGCTTACACCCTATACATTTTTTTGTATTCAAATGTTCTAAAGCACAGTTAATTGCTTCCCCGGTATGGTCAAAAAAGTTTTCTTCCCCAATCTCAGCGTACAATCCATTCTTATCTAGAGTTGCTTTTAGCTCTGATTGAATTCCTGAAATGAGAAGTACGCCACCTTGTTTTTTAAAATGCTGAACAATATTCCTAAAGTAAGACTCTCCTGTTGTATCGATAAAAGGAACTTTTCCCATACGTAAAATTAAAACTCTGGGTTTATAATGAATGGTTGCTAAAATATTTTGTTCAAATGTTTGGGCAGCCCCAAAGAATAATGGACCTTCTATTGTGTAAATACTAATTTGTGGGCAATCATGAGCTTTATTTACTACATGTGGTAGCAATTTTTCATTCTTTTTTGTATGATCAGGAAGCACTTTAGATATGACAAGCATATTACTCATACGTTTTGTAAATAAAATAATAGCTAAAATAAGACCGATTTCCACAGCTGTTGTCAAACTAGTAAATACAGTGAGCAGAAATGTTACCAGTAATACAAGAGAGTCTCCTGTCTTCATTTTAAGTATGTGAACAAAATGTTTTTGCTCACTCATGTTCCAAGCTACTACCATTAAAATAGGAGCCATGCTAGCAAGCGGAATATGTGAAGCATATGGAGCTACTAGTAGAAGTGTAAATAACACAAATCCTCCATGAATAACACCCGATATCGGAGATACAGCTCCACTCTTAATATTTGTTGCAGTGCGGGCAATCGCTCCAGTTGCCGGAATTCCTCCAAATAACGGGGTAACAATATTGGCAATTCCCTGACCAATCAGCTCTTTATTACTGTTGTGTTTACTATTTGTCATACCATCTGCTACGACAGCGGATAAAAGAGATTCAATACCACCCAACATGGCAATAACAAATGCAGGGCCAATTAACTGTTTTATACGCTCTACTGTGATTTCTGGTATACCAAACTGAGGAAGTGTATTTGGAATCGTACCATATGCTGTACCAATAGTAGGCACATGACCTGAGAAAAATACAGTTGCAATTAAAGTTGAAATAACAACACCTACTAATGAACCTGGTACTTTTGGGAAAATTTTTGGTGTTATGAGTATAACAAAAAAGCAAATCAAAGCAATTATGACACTGTAAGAATTGGTAGTACCGATATGAGTAAAAATTTCCTTCAGATTCGCTATAAATTCCTCATGCTTTTTTATACCTGTTAAACCTAAAAAACTAGCAATTTGTCCCGTAAAGATACTGACAGCAATACCTGACGTAAAGCCAATTGTTACAGGACGTGGAATAAATTTAATTAAAGATCCTAGTTTAAAAATTCCCATAAGGCATAAGATAATTCCAGCTAATAAACCAGCAAGTAGTAAATTTTCATATCCATAGGTAATTACAATCCCTAAAAGAATAGGAACAAAAGCACCTGTAGGCCCTCCAATTTGGTACTTTGAACCACCAAATAGCGAAATAAGTATCCCGGCAATACATGTTGTATAAATCCCATACTCTGGCTTAACACCAGAGGCTATAGCAAAAGACATAGCAAGCGGAATCGCAACAACTCCAACAATCATTCCTGAAAGAAGATCCTTTTGAAAATGTCCCAATGAATATCCTTCAAATCTTCCCGTAAATAACCCTTTCATTACAAAACCTTCTTTTCTATTTTTAATAAATCTTACTTCTTCTGAAAGAATATTTTCTTTTGATAAATTTGAGTTACAAATGCATTTCTCATACTCTTATACAGACGCTTCTTATCTCTTTATAAGAGAGCATCAATCTAATATTAGTTATACGTTTTGCTTAAATGACGTTCTAATTTACCTATATCTCCTCCTTCTTGTATGTAGGAATTTAACCTTTCTACTAGAAGTAATCCACCTCGACTATCTAGCTTTTTCATATCTATAAACGATTTAATTCTTACGTTATCTGGGGTACTATCTCTACGAAACATTTGTCCTGGAATTTCACTCCAGAAACTATTCCATTCGTCCAGTACCCCTATTTGATCAAATAAAAAACTTTGAATTCCGCATAACCAAGCTGTACAAGCTGTATTTCTCTTTTGACATCCAACTCCATCCTGTAAATGCTGGCATGAAAAACAACAAGAATTTCCACTTTTAATACAAACATTACAAACGTGATGAGCTCCTATTGAGCGAAATATTTCCATTCCATGTTGAATGATATCCTTTTTCTTAACTTCAATGCTCAACTTAACCCTCCTTAACTATCGTTTCACGTTCTGCTTCATCTAGTTCTTCTAACATTGAAATCGTGTCGATTAAATGGTTGTTAAAAATTTTCCGTGCAACTACCAGTAAGTCCACAATCATAGGGTCCCGTAGAGAATATAAAACTCGTTTTCCATCTTTAGTACCAACAACAATGTTTTTTGAACGTAGTACACTTAATTGTTGAGAAACAGCTGAACCTTCCTTGTTAAGGATGGTTTGAATTTCATTTACACTTCTTTCACCCTCTGACAATAGTTCTAGAATACCTATTCGCAGAGGATGTGATAAGGCTTTAAAAAAATCAGCTTTAAATTGTTGCATTTCATTTCCCATTAAAACACCTCTAGTACTTATTTATAATTAAAAACCAAAAACATCATATACATCTTCAAATGTTTGAATATGTATATGATACTTCTATGACTTACTATTTTCAATACAAATTTTGAAACGTTGAAAAAGAACCAGAAACGACCGTTTAAGGAGCTCTATTTAGTTCTAATAAAACTGAAAGAAATACGGTCAAAAACCAGTTCCAAAACTCATTATCAAAAACAAAGTACCATAACAAACACTAAATGTCGTTTATGGTATTTTGTTAACGTATGGTAAAACCAAGTTTTTCAACTTAGAAATTCCTTAGCGTACGAAATTCGCGTTTAGTTGGCGAGACCCCATCGCCATCAAGCTAATAAAGGCAAATACCCCCAAAACGAGAAAATCGGCATATTCAGGTAAAAATATACATTTTTTTGTTTTGGAGTAACTAGTTTCATTAACTTGATGGGCATGTGGTGCTACCCCACATCCATCAACTTAACGTATATTTTTATACAAAATGCGGTCTTTCCACGTAGTTTTTTATTATCTTTTATAGATGTTATAAAAGTAGGCACATCAAATAAACCCTGACGGGTTTCAAATTTTCGCTATGCTACCTGATGGGCAGAAGTGGTATACTCATACACAACACCTAAAATATCAAAGACTGTTTTTTTCTCATATCTGTGAGATTTTCGTCCGTTTCGCTGTAGGAGGTTAAACAGACGAAGGAGAATCTTTGATAATTCTTGGGTGTTTTTATGTAGTGCTTGATGAAAAAGTAAGAAATAATCTTTAATTATGTACATCGCTTTATATTCACTTAGTTCTTTCTGTTTCTTACGTAACAGGAGTTCTCTCATTTTAAACATAGTAGAAGAACATAATAGGATACTAATGAGTTGTCCATAAAGATGGCATTCTAATCGCTCTTGTTTAATAGATTTACAACGATGAATTCGAAACCAAGATTTCCATATTTTAAATAACAGCTCAATTTGCCAACGCAGTGAATATAAATCATAGATTTTCTCTTTCGGTACCCATTCCGTAGGAATGTTTGTCATATATACCGTAATTCCTTGTAAAAGTTTCGTACGCTCTGTATATGTAATCCCTTTTTTCTTTTCACGAATAGCTCGATCATGTAGACGTTTCTGTTTTTGCTCCTCTGTACATCTATAAACCACAATGCGAGTGGGTAGTTTGTCTTTGCTCCCTACATATACATCATGTAATTCATACACTTGGACAGGTTGTAATTGGTTCATGATGTCTTCCAAATGAATTTGTATATATACCGGTCTCAATTGAGCAGGTTTTGTTTTAAATACCACTGTTTCGAATTCTTTTCTATATATTTTAGTTGGTAATTTAAGACGCGATAAATAATACCCTTCCTTATCTTGGATCGATTTAAAGTCTTGTAAACGAAAATACCCTAAGTCACGAATATATAGTTCATTCTTTTGTGTCATGTCCATTCGAGTCGTCCCATATGCCTGATCACTTCGTTTTCCTGGTTCAATTTTCACATCAGAAAACTCTCCACTCAACAAGTCATACTCTAATTGAATTTTCACACCAGCTGTATGACTACAGCCTCCGGCACCAGGATAAGTAGCTGCGAATCAATCTGGAACTTGAAAGGTTGTAGAATCAAGGATGCGAATCCGCTCAAAGTAAGCAGAAAGAGAATGAGAAATTGTAGATGATCCTCCAATTTTAGCTTGTAGAAGTGTAGTAAATACATTTCGAAAGAAGGCTAAAGAAGCCGAGTTAAATCGTCGATTCAGTCCCTCAGGACTTAATAAAATTCCTGTTGAAGTTTCTAATTGACTACAAAGTTGAGTAAGAGAGGTTGTAGCGATTTGTTGATTTAACCATACACACAAAGATAAAAAATGGTGCCCATGGCACTTACGTTTTCGTTTCATTCCACCTGCTTCTATAGCTAATTGATTAAGTGTAGCGGGAGACATATATCGATATAACTCTTCGGCAAATAAAGACAACTCGTGTTTTTGATGCATATTCATAAAAAGCACGTCACCCTTTCTCATTAACATAAGAGAATAGTAACGTGCTTTTAAGTTTAAGAATAGTCTAAATCCTTAAGTTGATGGATGTGTGGCGGTACCCCAAGGTGTCAATAGGATATGTAAATATGCATATTGTATTTATTTGAGTTTTTTGTATGTTAAAATTAAATATAGGGATTTATATATATAATGAACCACAAGTAGGAATATCCAATGAATTTTGAGAGGTGTTACATGTTTAAAAATAAGAAATTAATTCGATTTTGTCTAACATTATTTGTATGTTTATCTGTAATTGATTTTACAATCGGTTATTTTCAAACATATCTTGAATCAGCAGCAGATATTAAATGGGTAATACCAGAGATTTGGAAAACTATTTTGATAGATGTTCCTGAAAGCATACTTGTTATTTTAGGTGCAATAGCTTTATATGATTTCACAAAAGAGACATCGCCAAAAGACGCATCAATCTAAATGCGTCTTTTTTCAATTGTCTTCAATTAGCAATTTCGTGGAGAGTCTTGCTGTAAAAGCAGAATAAGAGAATTTTTATTTTAGGGAAGGACTTAAGCATCAGTGCAATTGCATCCGTTGTAGCGTTATGCGGTGGATTGTTCATTATGGTTGGTAGCCAGGAACGGGGATTTTCACCTATTTCAAGGGCTGAAATTGTTTATATAGTGGTCCAAATGATTCCGCTGTTTATGAGATTGCTTGTTTAAATTGCTAAAGCTATATAGTCCTACACTTGTAGGGCTTTTTCTTTGTAGGAAATTTTTAACCATCATGGATAGGGTGATTTTAAATTCCAAATAATATGATTTTTGTCTTGATTTTTTTTAGAAAAAACAGTAATTATATGAATGTGTAACTCTAATATTAAATTAGAAACCATAGAAATAAGGGGGGATGATGTTGAAAACTATTAAAAATACACTATTATTTGTTCTATGTTTGGTGGTTCTTAGTGGTTGTTTTACAAGAGAGGGAACGATTGTTGGTGGTAAAGTTCATGGAGGTTCAAATAGTATAGATGGGAAGTATAAAAAATTCACTGGTTTTGCAACTCAAGATATGAACGTAAAAAAAGGTGAAAGCTTAATATTCTCTTTTGATGATAAAACTAAGCAAGGAACCATAAAGGCTTATGTTTTAGATTCAAATGATAATAAAATACTGGAAGTTAATAGTGGAAACGGTAAAAATAATATTAAAGTGTCTAAAGATGATACATATAAAGTTAAAATTATAACAGAAGAACATGGTGGGGAATTTGAAATATCATGGAAAAAAGAAAAGTAGCTAAGTTAATAAGTAGAGGACTATTATTATGTTCTTAGGATTTGAATGGCTTCCAAAGAGATGGGGAAAAAGAAAAGTTTCAGAAAAGTTTCTGCAAGCAAAATTTGCTGATGAAGGAAAAGGGATTTTGATTATTACTTATGCTATAGATTTATATGTGATATCTATTCCTTTAACAGTAAAGAAATATAATTCACTTTAATTTCTATTGAATATAGAAGTGGTTATGCTACGAAAGTCATGTGTATACATGGCTTTTTTTATTTGCAGGAATTTCTTAACCCTCATGGAATACTGTCACTAGGAGGTGTTGTGACGCTATGACGGATGAGATTGTTTATTCTGCTAGTGAAGTATACAAAAGGCTAGGAATATCCGATAGTACACTCAGAAAGTACATGGAAGTGTTACAACGAGAGGGATTTGCAGTAAAGAAAGATAAGTGCGGCAGACGGGAGTACTCAGAAGGCGACATTATAGTTATTGAGAGATTAATTGAACTCAGCAAGCATGACGGTATGACGCTAGAGAAGGCAGCGAAGATGATTGCACAGCAAATAGAAAAAGTTAATCCGGATCTGATTAAAGAAGAACCTGAAGATAAGAGTTTAATCCCATTCCACATTCAACAGCAACTCCAACAACAATACAGCGTTATGGCGCAAGAAATGCATCAGGGTATGTTAGCGATGGAAGAACGATTAAGTGAGCAGGCAAAGCAAAGCAATGAGGAAATCAAAGCGAGTATAGAATCGCATAATGAGCGAGTGGAAAAGAGATTGGAAGCACGAGACGAGACGCTTATGAAGACACTACGTGAGATGCAGGAAACAAAGAAATTAATGCAGGAATATCGTGATGAAGTTGCAGCGGCGAAAGAGAAGAAAAAGCCGTGGTGGAAGTTCTGGTAATTAAAATCTTAAAAACTAAGTAAGTAGAAAAGTAAGAAAGGTATGCTTTTCTACTTACTAATATTTTCTATAGAAGTAATTTTTCCGAAAGAAAATAAAAAGGGACAATGTAAGATATGCAGCGCTTAACCTTAAATACACATAAAAAGAAACCAGGCGGTAGTGAATATCAAAAATATTATGGAAAAGTGTATATTAGGAACCAAAAATTTTGCATGATCTTTATTTTTTTTCAATGCCATAGTTGAAAAGATAATGGCGCTAGCTAATGGGATCATTAAGGCATAAATTATATATGTAAGATCACGTCCAGTATCTAAATATGGTTCACCAGGGTGAATATAAATAAGTTTATAATGATAAGCAAAATATACATACAAAGCTATGCAAAATATGAAATTCGCTCCTACGGCAATCCAAAAAATTGTATTGTTTAATCTTTTCATCTGTCTACTCCCTATGTGGTTTATAAACTTCATTAGTAGAATAGGAAATTTCATGATTGTATATTTTTATATTTTGTTAGAAAAATATAAAACAGGACAAAATGTTCCTCTTACCACGTTACTAGTAGCTTGTCAGAGTTTTAGCGAAAATATATATGTAATTCGACTAAAGAAAATAGAATAAAAAAACAACCAGCAAATGTTAAAAATATTAAGGAAAAAATTAAATTTGGAACTAATAATATCTTTATGTATTTCTCTTGACGTAAGGCCCTAATTGAAAAAATAACGCCGATAGTTAGTGGAATGATAAACGCAAAAAATATATAAGTAAGATCACGAATAGTATCTTCTGTGGAAAATCTTCCAGGGACGGGATAAATAAGTTCATACATATAAGCATTATAAATATATAAAGCTATGCAAAATATAATATTTGCTCCAATTGCGATACATGAATTTTTTAACACTTTCATCTGTCTACTCCTTTAAGTAAGTTCTTCCTAATATTACAACAAATAAGAAAATTTCACATCGTAATATTATGTAGAGCACAAATAAAAAAGGGTTCAGTCGAGAGCAAGAAGAGGTACCGCCAGCCAGGGTAGGAACGTATAAAAATAGAGTTGTAGAAAAAGAAAAAGCGGATTCCTTGTGAGAGTAGGGATCCGCTGTTTTCTTGCTACCAATAATAGGACGTTATGTCATACAATGAAGATTATATTAGGAAATTGTGAGGATGGTTACGTTGTTGAACTACCCCCACTTTCACTTCGTTTAGAAGTGGGGGATTCCTAAGTAAAGAGTTCTATCGAACTCTAATTTATTAGGCTATCTCCGCAGTCCTTGCGGTTAGAAGCCTTATCGCTTCATTCTTTAGATTGATACTTGCGTTAATATCTCTATCATGATGTGTACTACAAGAAGGGCAATCCCATTTACGTAGGTTTAGATTTTTAACGTCTTTGTTTTGATATCCACAACAAGAACATAATTGGCTTGAAGCAAATGTTTTCGATACGACAATGACTTGTTTACCGTACCATGTTGCTTTATATTCCAACATGGTTCGAAACTGTGACCATGATACCTCACTAATCGCTTTTGCTAACTTATGATTCTTTAACATATTCGATACTTGCAAATCTTCTATACCGATAACATCGTGGTTTTTGATGATTTCAGTTGAGATTTTGTCCAAGTAATCTTTTCTAGCGTTTGTCATGTATTCATGAATTCTAGCAACCTTTATTCGTTGTTTATTCCAGCGAGAAGATCCTTTCGTTCTTCTAGAAAGAACACGCTGTACTTTGGCTAACTTCTCTTCTAATGATCGAAAAAACTTCGGGTTTTTATAGGTTTTTCCATCTGACAAAATGGCAAAATCTTTTAGTCCTACATCAATTCCAATGTAAGAATGTGTTTTCGGAAGTTCTTGCACTTCTGCTTCTACTAACAATGACGCAAAGTATCTGCCAGAAGGGTTCCGTCTAACCGTAGCATTTAAAATACGTCCATTTACTTCACGACTTTTGGCAAATCGAACAAGACCTAGTTTCGGCAATTTAATTTTGTTCCCTACAACGGCAATGTTTTCATTTGTTTGTTTTGTGGTGTAAGATTGTACATTGTTCTTCTTAGATTTGAAACGCGGAGCACTGTTTTATTTTTTGAAAAAACGTGTATAAGCATCCGCAAGGTTGCGAACAGACGACTGAATAGCAATGCTATCTACTTCTTTTAACCAAACAAACTCTTTCTTCATGGCAGGAAGTTTGGCAGAGCATGTACCATATGTCAAACCGTTTCCTGTTTCTTTGTATGCGTTATCCCATAGAGATAGGAAATGATTGAATACAAAACGAGAACAACCAATCGTTTTATTGATTAGCGTTGCTTGTGCTTTATTTGGATATATACGAAATTTATATGCTTTATTGATAATCATTCGTTTCACCTCCAGTTCGACATGTGTCTATTATACAACAAACATACATTCGATAGGTAGTGAAGTGATAATGACAAATTACCCAGTAACACTTTACATATGTCGAACAATTAAGATGGCTTCATGCCACCCCTTGTCCGAAGCCAATTCATCTCCCACCTACTCACTGGGCTGCGACCCTTCACGTTCCTTGAGGAAGGAGTCTTCTTGGCTAAAATGATAAAATTTGTAATTAGTTATGCTGCAAGTCTGTTTGCTTTTATTTTCGGATGGTTCTTGATTTCATATATTTTTAATCCTAGCTTTATTCACCCGAACGTTTTATTTGGATTTATTAAAACGATCGTCATTTATGGTAGTATACCAGCTCTTATAGCTTGTCTAATCGGGGAAGTCTTATACAGGAAAATCAAACGATGTAGAGAGTTTCAATTTGGAATTCCTGTATTTATAGGACTAGCAGTTATCTATACACTTACACCATTTCTTTTTCTTTTTACTTTTTCTTTTTCACATTTTTTTTATTTCGTTGCACCTGTTATTATGGGGTCCTTAGCTTTTTATTTAGTACGTAGAAACTTCCGTTAACGATAATTATGTAAATGAGCTAGTGGGGGTTCTGGTTAGGGTTTATACCACATAGAGAGAAGCAGGAGTATTTGTTTTGCCTGCTTAAAATAAAAAGATACATTTATCTTTAGATACAAGGATACATAATAAAAAGGGTTCTGGTGCGAAAACTTCAAGATAATTGCAGGTAATCTCTAAATCTTGGACATACTGATACTATTACTCTAAAAAAGGTGCGTGATCAGTATGGAAAAGCGAAATTTATTCAAGTGGAAACATTATCATCATGATATTATTTTGCAAACAGTAAGATGGTACCTACGGTACAACTTGAGCTTTCGTGATTTGGTGGAAATGATGGAGGAACGGGGCTTATTCGTTGCTCATACAACGATTATGCGTTGGGTTCATCAGTATGGCCCTGAATTAGACAAAAGAATCCGTCGTCATCTCAAGCAAACCAATGACTCTTGGAGAGTCGATGAAACATATATCAAAGTGAAAAGTCAATGGATGTACCTGTATCGTGCTGTCGATTCGAAAGGAAATACCATTGATTTTTACCTAAGCAAAGCAAGAAACCACAAGGCTGCAAAGCGATTCTTCAAGAAAGCTTTGCAGTCTTTTCATATTTCTGAGCCTCGTGTCGTGACAGTCGATAAGAATCCAGCTTATCCTATAGCAGTTGAAGAATTGAGAAAAGAAAAAAAGATGCCATTAGGCATCCAACTAAGGCAAGTGAAATATCTCAATAACATAGTGGAACAAGATCATCGATTTATTAAAAAGCGAGTTCGTTCGATGTTAGGAATGAAATCCTTTCGCACAGCTACATCCATTATTTTTGGAATAGAAGCTATGCATATGGTAAAAAAAGGGCAACTTATTTTACTGGACAAGTCTGTCCAAAATCAAGTGAAGTTTATCCATCAACTATTTGGAATTGTTGCTTAAGACTAGATTCCACTAGGAAACTTTTCGCCTCTTTATATCTTTCCTAAGTATTTGCACCAGAACCCTCTAATGAGTGCTTTTATTTATGAAATGATACGAACGAGGAGAGAAACAATGAAACTTACTTTATTTACAATATCTAACGAACAAATTAAAGAACAATTGAGCAAATTACAAACGAAAGTTGAATCTTTAGAAACTGTAAAAGACGTACAGGATAAGATAATTTCGGCTAAAGATAGCCAAATAACATTCTTACAAGGAGAGATTTCTACTTTAATCACTTGTGTTTCTATAGCAGTCGCGATTATTACAGCTCTAGCAACTTTAGCTTACGCCTATATAAAATCTTTAGAAAAGAAAGCGAACAAAAAAATCGAAGAGGCAGAAAGTACATTACGAGTAGCTACAGAACAGCTTGCAGAAATCGCAATTGCAAGGCAACAAACTGAAACTCACTTAACCGAATCAGATTTAAAAACAGAGCAACTAAACTCATTAATCGATAAATCTAACAATATAGCAACCGTTGCTCAAGAAAAAATTGAAGAATTAGAAGAAAAACAAATAATAAATATGAAATTCAACACAATAAAAACATCATTAGACCTAATTAAAGAACGTCACATTGACGATAAAGGATTTTGCCACCCGGATTATATGGATGAATTTAATATTTTCATCAGAAAAATACCATATAAAGATGCTAAGTATCGAGGTCTATTTACTGATATCAGCAACAAAATAATCAAAAACGAAACCATTACAGAAGAGGATATTAGTAGCATCGAATTACTAGAAAAAGACACACACGAATTCGTTAGTGACTACATGATACTCCTTAACAAGTCTGGCGTTTTATAAAATACAAGTAAACGTACAAATCATTAATTTTTATAAAACAAAGATTTGAACTATATTTCTCAATGAACAGTATAACTTAACCTGGTAAAATAATATTTGGACGGGAGTCCAATACATATTATTAAAATTAAAGTGGTTCAAGTCGGAGGAAGGCACCTTAGGGTGTCTTTTTTCGGTAATTATATTAATGTTTTCTTTGTTATTTGTAATGACTTCAAAGAGCTTATGAGGAGCTTGATGGACGTCAGCAAGGGCGCTTTGCTAAGCAGGTATCTTTGTATGTCAAAATGTTACGCGATAACAAAGACATACTATGATATGATTTTAGAAGAAATCATTTCCATTTGCTAGAGGAAAAATTTTACCATTCCTTCCAGTGAGAGCTTTGGCTCTCTTTTTTTTTTTCATTCGACATGATATGACAATATAATAATTAATAATTTGTTATTATCATTTGGAAATCTTACATTTAACAACAAATTATTGCTTTATTTTTAATTTTTTTTGAATGTAAAATATTTCAATGTAACTACATATCATTTGGGAAGAGGGAGAAATTCATGAAAAAACTATTAGCTTCAGCAACAGCGGTCACATTATTAACAGTGGGGTACAGTTCTTCTGCATTTGCAGCAAAAAGTCCTAATGATACAAAAAACTGTGAACATTTTAAAAGCCAACAAGATGCTCAAGCATTCTGGGATCAAAACGGATATGGTGTTGGAAATGATCCACATCGTTTAGACAATGATAAAGATGGCATTCCATGTGAAGATTATAAGTATCCAACAAGCACAAATACTACAACAGAAAATAAAGAAACTACTAAACCTCAAGAACAAACTAAACAAGAAAATACTAAGCAGGAAAACACGAAGCAAGAACCTGCTAAACAAGAAAACACTAAGCAAGAGAATTCAAAACATAATAACCAGACAACAAATACTAAGCCTCAAACAACTGCAAAAGAAACAAAGAAAAATACTAATACAGTTGTGAAAAAAGAAACTAAAAAACAAGGTGAAAAATTACCTAATACAGCATCAAACGGTGTTACAATGATGTTAGCAAGCTTAGGTTTAGCATTAGCTGGATCTGTATTAATGTTCCGTCGTAAAAAGACAAACGCATAAAATAGTTCCTTAAAACGGCAGGAGAAATCCTGTCGTTTTCAAATGGAGTGATAAAAATGAATAAAAAACAATGGATAGGCTTATTTTTAATTGTTATTGGACTTACTATCTTTTCCTATTATTTTCTAGAATGGTATGGTGCTAGACAATCAGCAGAGTCACTAACGACTAACGAAGCGAAGCACTATGAGACCTCCACACCTTCTAAAGAAAATGAAACAACAAACATCAATCAAATAGAGACAAAGACTGAGACTTCATTACAACCTGAAGAACCTGTACAAATTCCCACTTCAAAGGTAAACCATCAATTAGGAGATAAAGTAGCATATTTAATTATCCCTAAAATACAAAAGAAATACTCTGTATATTGGGGAGCTGATGATAAAGTACTAAAAAAGGGTGTAGGTATGTTTGTTAGTGACTTAACTACTACACCATCTGGAAACGGACATACAGTTTTAAGTGGGCATAGAGATACTGTCTTTACCGAGCTTGGCCAACTAAAGGAAAACGACCAACTTATTGTGGAATATGAAAATAAAACATATACATATAGAATTAACAAGCATTGGATAACAGATTCAGAAGATCGAACAGTTATTGTAGAAAAAAGCGAACCAACATTAACATTAACAACTTGTTATCCTTTTAATTATATAGGAGACGCTCCAGATCGATACATAATTGAGGCATCTCTACTCTCCATTCATTGAAAGTGAGGGCCTCGGCTCTCTTTTTTTATTTTCATTCGACAAAATGTGACGAACTAGTTGTAACTGGATTTGTTATGATGGGTTGAGAAATCTTACATTTTAAAGGGGATATTATATGGCTAATCCAAAGTACACTAAAATCGATGAGCGGTTTGGTGTTATCGAATACCCGGTTACACTTGCAGAAATGGTTGAAATATCAAAGGAATTTCCAAAAACGGAACGTAACTACTATCAGTATGCTTTCGATGCTTTAAAGAAGGTTATGAAAGCTAAAGAAGCGATTCACTACTTTGAAGTTGCTAATCCTAAACTAACAAAAACTGGTTTCATTGTTGTGGGGGGACATAACTTATACCTGGTAATGATGAAAGGCGGCTTATTTGGCGGCGCTGAAGCTGAGGTAGTGAAGTATAAAGATATCAAAGAGGTTGATTTCGATATTGCACAAGGTCTATTCGGGATTTCTCTTATGAATACAGGGATTATTTATCTTAAAGTAAAGAAAATGTTAGGAACAAAGAAACGTACAATCAGTAACATTCCAGATTACAATGTCGATGGAGTATTAAAAGCGATTCGTAATAAATTGAAATAAACATCAGCACTCTAATGAGTGCTTTTATGTTTTATAGAAAGGGATAATTGAAAATTATGAAGCCATACTTAGAAGTATTAAGTAAAAGCATCCAGTTTGGAGACGAAACGCTCAAAAACCTAGAAAGAAAAAAAGAATTACCAATCGAGCATAAAGTAATTATTGCTCTTTATAGAAAATTACTTGAACAAGTTGACGGTAATTATATTTTAGCGGATCACGAACTCGAAGGACCAGCTAGAGTCTTATTGAGATCAGCTATGGAGACTTTCTTATCTTTAATATATATCCTTCAAGAAAAAAGAAGAATTCAAGACAGAGCTTTCTCTTATTATGTTGGTTTTTTAAAAGCAGAATTAAAAATTGCTAATAATCCTCTAACTACAGACAATCCAAATGGATTTAAGAATGAAGAAGATTCCAAACTGGATATAAAAGAAATTGAATCTATATTAAATAAAAGACAGTTTAAAAAAGTGTTGAATGAATGGGAGCTTACTAACAAAAAAACTAGATACGAACCTAAATGGTATTCATTATTCAATGGACCTACATCAGTTAACCAACTTGTTAATAAAATTGCAGATAAAGATACGAATCTTCTTTATGGGATTTTATCTATGGAAGCTCATGGATATCAAGCATTAAGCGCTGTAAAACACAGAGACTTAACAAACGAAGATTTTGCACTTCAACCTATACGCAATAACATAACTGATGAAACTGTTAAACTCACAAGAGTATTACTTACAAGCATAACGATGAGAATAATTAGTCTTATAGCACCTGAATATGAGCTTGATTTAATCAAATTCGCAAAAGAAATAGGAATACTATCTAAAACCCATCCTTTTGTTATACCTAAAATTTAAAAATATATGTTTGGTTCAAGTCGGAGGAAGGCACCTTAGGGTGTCTTTTTTTACGGCAATACATCAATATTTTCTTTTTTACAATTGGTAAGAAATTTTACATTTTGTAACGACATCAAAGAGCTTATGAGGAGCTTGATGGACGTCAGCAAGGTCGTTTTGCTAAGCAAGTTTCTTTGTACGTGAAGATGCTGCAAAACAACAAAAATATTCTATGATGAAAATGTCATGTTGTGCTTCTATTGTTTTCATCATAAAAGAAATTATTTCCAATTTCTATTCGACAAATTACGACAAACTAGTTGTAACTGTTTCTGTTATGATAGTTTCGGAAATCTTACATATCAGACAGATGGAGGAAACAAACATGAAGAAACCGTTCTACAAAAAATGGTGGTTCTGGCTTATCGTTGTTATCGTAGTAATTGGGGCTGCGGGTAATAGTGATAAAGATAAAGAAGAAGCTAAAACAACTTCTACTGAATCAAAACAAGAGGCTAAACAAGAAACGAAGAAAGATGAGCCTAAGAAGGAAGAACCTAAAAAAGAAGAGCCTAAAAAGGAACTTTCTAAAGAAGGTGAGTCTTCTAAAGTTAAAATCGCTGTAGGATCTGTTGAATCAGTAGATTCTGTTGGTGGCGAATATTTAAAAGAAAAAGCACAAGGCGTGTTTAAAATAGTTGAAATTACTATTACAAACAATCAAAAAGATGCTATCACTGTTGATGCTAACAGCTTCAAATTAGTTGATAATAAAGATCGTGAGTTTACGTACTCTATACAAGCTCAAACTGCTTTCGATGTAGGTAACGGTAGCAGCTCTGATTTCTTCTTAAAACAACTTAATCCTGGTTTATCTCAAACAGGCAAAGTCATCTTTGATGTTCCTGCTGACGCACAAGGCTTAGTTTTAAAAGCTCGCGGCGGTATGATGGGTAAAGAAATTAAATTAAAAGTTGAGTAAACTTTAAGGAGTAATGAAATGAAAAGAACAACTGAATTTGTATTAGGACTTATTGGTGGTATTTTTGGTATTATTAGTGCTTTTATCGCTTTAATGATCGGCGGCATGGGAGCAGCGTTTGAAGCTGAAGGTGCAGACAGCATCATTGGTTTAGGTTGGGGAGCTGTTGCTCTATCAATCTTAGGAATTGTCGGCTGCGTAGTAGTTAAAAAGAATGCTAAAGTTGGCGGTATCATGATGACAGTTGCTGCTATTGGTGGATTCATCTGTATCTCTATTGTTTACTTATTACCAGGAGTATTATTATTGATCGGCGGATTAATGGGCATCTTCCGTAAAGGAAAAGCTTCTGTATCTGCTTAAAAGTGAGCACTCGAAAGAGTGCTTTTATTTTGTAGATTGCATCCAGGAAAAACAACAAGAATTGAGGACAACTATGAAAAGAATCATTTTAACTATTATCACGGCAATGTTAGTTTTAGCAGGTTGTGGTGGACCAGAACATACCACTGAGAATTTAGACAGTATTGTTTTCGAAATACCGAAGGATAAAGAGATTAAAAAGCATCTAATATCCGCAACATATAAAGAAGTAGAAAAATCAGATCAAAATGATGAAAATCCATATTATTATTATGATATCGTAGTTTACCTTAACGATTCATTTGATAACTTACAACCTAAAGAACAATATGAATACTTAGTATCCATAGGTAAAATCATCAAGAAACAAAGCGGAACACCGCAAGGTAAAGATGGTGAGGGAGAGTTATACTGTGGAAAAGGCGTTAAATGTGAATTGTTAAATGTTGTATTAAAAACAGAGAAACACGAATACTACGCAAATTATGATCTACCTGGCTTAATTGGAGAGTGGCTTCACTTAGATGATAAAGACAAAAGTGTTGCTGAAAATAATATCATTTACGATGCAAGTGCTAAAGATGGAAAATATATCAAACCTGTCAAACCTGATACAATTAATAAACCTGAAAGTAGCAATCCATCACCTTCAACTAGTACTTCCTCATCAGCTAATGAAGAAGTAGAAAAGATTAGAATTGCAACCGGTAGGGATTGGGTTAAGTTGTCTTTTGATGATAAGTTCATATATGTTCAAACTGTGATTGAATCCATGAAATCTTCAGGTAGATCAGTAACGGCCGATGCATATTGGTTTATTGATGCATTAAACGCCTACTATGGAGGCGGAGAAGAAGCCACCATATCAGATAAAATAATTGATATTATGGCAATGTCCGGAGTTGCTGGTGATGTAATCAAGTAAATGAGAAATATAGATTTGAACCATATTTCTTAATGAACAACATAACTTAACATGGTAAAATAATATTTGGATGGGAGTCCAATACACATTTTTAAAATTGAAGTGGTTCAAGTCGGAGGAAGGCACCTTAGGGTGTCTTTTCTTTATTTTCAAAAGGACCTGCTCAATTAATGCGTAAAACCATAAAGTAAAATGAATCCGTTAAAATACATGAGTGACCTCTTGTTTTATCCTCTTATCTAAAGGAGGAACAATTATGGGCTTTGGTGGTAGTTGCGGCGGAGGCTGCGGTTTTGCTGGAGGATTTGCTTTATTAGTTGTATTATTTATTTTATTAATCATTGTTGGAGCTTCTTGCTTCTGCTAAAAAACTATCGGAAAAGACACTCTTATAAGAGTGTCTTTTCTTTATGGGGTATTGACGGCAAAACGCGGATTTTATACGCTAAGAATATGCAGGATTTCATGCAGGCTACGAGAACGGTTTGAACTGCCAAATGCTGTTGTGACAGGAATGTATGAAATCTTGCATACAGAAAGGGACCGGAAAGCTAGAAAACTCTTGGTATGAATAGATTTCGGGGATTGGGTTACTACTGATAATAGGACGTTATGTCAACCAGATATGTATAGAATATACAACCAAAATTAAACAACATATCAATTCTTTTAAATGGTAAAATAGGGAAAAAGGAGGTTCTAAATAATGCCTTTAGGAACCACTATTTCTTACATCATTATTGCAATAATCATCGGTGCACTGTTTGGCGGGATTATACGTATAATTCGGCATACCAGCAATCGCAAAAAGCAAGATCCAGTTGAGCAAAAGTTAGATAGAGTTATTCAACTGTTAGAAAAACAAAACAAAGATTGACCCTCCCTCCAAACAGGAGGGGTTTGCTGTTGAGATGAAAAAAGGAGAGGAACATAAATGGAGTTGTATCGCAGTAAAATTAGAGAACTACTTGAATTCAATAATTTAAGGGAGCATTTCTATAAAGAGAAAGAAGAAACCATTCAAGAAGTTGAAGAGAGACTGAACGTAAAGCTTCCGGGCAGTTACCGATGGTTTCTAAAGGAATATGGCGGAGGAGGAAATGGTGTATATGTGAACGGCTGCAACGATATTTTGTATTACCATGACAGATTTAAGTCCTTCAACATTCCGAAAGGATATATTATTATTGAGCATTGCGATGAGTATTCCTATTGTTTAGATACGGAAAAAATGATGAACAATGAATGTCCTATTGTAAACTGGAGTGCCCATGAAAAAGGTATCTATCCAGAAGCAGACAACTTTTACGAACACTTATTAGAGGGAATTGAAAATGCAATTGAAAATGAGTGGTGGGAAGAATAATATATAACAAACCACAACACAACTCCTTTCAAAAGATACAAGCAGAATTACTTCCGCCCTCGGTGATTATGTGAACTTCACATCAGATTGGTATTTAATAAAAGAAATTTTATAAGTTGATTGAACATCTAAAAGGAGTATGGGGTATTTTGAGAAAAACTAAACTGAGAAACTATGTGAAATTATTTATTCTCTACTTAATTATAATTTCAATATATTTCCTATTGTTTGATTACAGTAAAGTGTATATTAAGACAAAAATAAATAACGAATTTTTATATCAATTATATTTATTAATAGGACGTATTAGTATGGGTTTGGGAATATATTTTATTCCAGATAAGCTAGGTATTAAGATTAAATTCAGATTTAAATTTCTTATAGCAGTTATCGCAATGATAACTACTATAATTTTTCTTGATATAGTTGGTTTAATGGAATAACTTTGATAACTTCATATAACTAATATTAATCAACTCCCAATAACGGAAGTTATGGTAACTAAATATTACAAGTGTATTTACTTTGAATTTTTATGAAAGGAGATAAAACAGTGTATTTATTAAGAAGGTTGATAGCAGCTATATTGTCAGCATTAATTATATCTACTTCATTCGAAATACTTGATTTTGTTTTCGCTAAGCCGTATCAATTTTCATTTCTAGATATATTTATGATAGCCATAATCTACATTAGTCCTATATTTATATTATTTGGAATTCCAGTTTCATTATTGATTGATTGGTTTACAAAAAAGGTCTTAAGTAAACTGAATTCTCCTAAAAAAATTCATTTAGTTCAACTATTTATTTATGCGATATTTGGCGTAATTTCATTAGGTATATTGTTTTCATTTGTTTTTATGGTACCTGGCTTAGTATGGAATGCTCTTTTTGGAATAATACCAGCTGTTTTATATTTCTTTGTATTATCGTCTTTAAAGAAAAGAGATAAATCAACATCCTGAATGTATACTTTTGTTGTTGATTTTGAGATTATTAAGGGATTCGAGATAAGGTTAATAATTATGGGAAAATGAATGTAAACTAATATTTAAAAGTTTACTTTCAAAAATCGAAAAAAGAGTCCTAGAAATATAGAACTCTTTTTTCGATTTTTGATGATATTATTTTAATTAAATATATAGGATGATTTAGAAATACGATTTAAAATTGGAAGGGCGTATAAAATATGAAAAAAAAATTAACTAAAATTACAATGATAAGCGGTATTATTGTAATAATTTAACTAAATGGTATTTAGTTCAATTAGTTACACCATTTTTCATGCCGTTTGTTAGTATCGCAATTTATGGGTCATTTTTTATAATATTTATTATAGGAATTATAAACTTTATAAAATGTAAAAACTGGAAACCTTTAGTTATACAATTAATCATAATTATTATTTGTATATATGTGCCTTTTGTAAAAATATATATGAAACTAGATTTTATAATTTATAAAGAAGATCGTAAACAAGTAATAGAACTTATAGAACAAAAAAAGTTAATTCCAAATGTTGAGTATAACAATAAAATGATTCATTTACCTAAACAATTTGTATCAACTTCTAAAAATGGTGGGGATATATTGGTTCAAGAAAAAGAAAATAGTACTTTAATTTTCTTCTATACTTATCGTGGTATATTAGATAATTTTTCAGGTTTTATATATTCGCTTAATGATATAAAACCAATTAAGTCGGATTTTAATAGTGATTTTAAAGAAATCATAAAGGTAGAAAAGAATTGGTATTATGTTACATCATATTAAAAAATAAAATTTGATTTGAAGCCTTTGTATTCTTCGTTGGAGCTATTTATTCGTTTAAATTATATAGAAAATAATTTACTTACAAAAAAAAATAAAAACAGTAGTGATTTTATGCACTACTGTTTTTTTATTGCCTCTTTCATATTTATAATAAATAAAAAGCACTTTTTAATGTTTTAAAAGTGGTTTTAACTTGATGTTGATGTGACGGAACCTCAAGTATGTTGTGGGTTTGAAATAAAGTTTGGTAATTTATAAAAAAGTCTGATCGTTTATAATAAATTAGAACTAACAAAAAAAACTCTGTAAAAATCATTTTACAGAGTTTTTCGCTAATTATTTATTGTTTTATATAACAAATTGTTATTTGTTCGTCTATATGGAAGATTTGTAATGTTTTACCATCTAAGTTTTTAACCTCATATGATGAATAAATCGGTCTTTCTAGCTTCACTTCTTGACCATTTTGAGTTCCTTTTTCTACTACTAACGTTAACTGATGGGAAGCAACGTCTGCATCGTATGTTCCTGTTAAGTAATTATCTTTGTTTGGATAAGAACCATTTGCATATGTTTCAAATGTTTTATCAGCTTTTAGGACTAACGTAGTTTTTACTCCGTTTCCGTAATCAATACCCCAATTACCTATAAGTTCTGTACCATCTTTATAGTTGTTCTGTACATTTTTAAACTTAGCGGAACTCTCATCAGGTGTATCAATCTGCCCTTTGAATATACCAGTTTTAGCTTGGCTACTGTATGTCTGCACTTCATTACCACTAGCTAGACTTGGTGATTTAGAAGGACTAGAAGAATTTGAAGAACTGCTTGTAGAACTAGTTGAACCACCTTTTGCTTCTGCACTTAGCTTATCAAATACTGGTTTCCAAATACGTTTTGCTTCACTTAACTTCTCGTTTGCTTTCGCTAAAATTTCTTTATCATTATCCATAGCATAGTCTTTCGTTTTAAATGCTTTTGATATCTCTGCAAAAGTCTCTCTTAACTTTCCAACGGCTTTTACGATTTCTTTATGGTCTTCCTTATACTTAGCAGGTGCATCTATATGTTCAATCTTATCGAATACTTTATCTAAGTCTTTGATAGCATCTTGAACCTCTACTTTTGATTTACTTCCTTTATGATAATCTCTTACAGAAGAATCATAGTAATCAAAGCGTTTTAACATATCTTGTTCAATGTCTAGCATAAGTTGTGGATAATCTTCTGCTAAAACTCGAACCATTTGAACATCTTTACTTTCTTCTTTCGAGTTAGTTGATTTTTCCTTTGTTTCAGATGATTTACTTTCTGACTTAGCTGAACTTGTTCCTTCTGTCTTAGTTTCCTTACTTTCTTGTTTACCAGATTCAGCATTTGTTTTTTCTTTGTCTCCAAATAAACTAGTTACACTACAAGCTGACATAGAAACTACTAATCCAGATGCTAGTAAAATTTTACCTGTACTTTTTTTAAAATTCTTCATATGATTTTCCAATTCTCCCTCTCAAAACATAAAATAGATGCGCTTTAGCCCCTTTAAAACTAAAAAACATACCACTTCTATATTTATCCTAAAATACCTTTCTATGCATAACATTTTACAGGTAATTACAGATATGGTCAAAATTAATTCTAAATTAACAATGTTTATAAAAAAGATGCGATGCTTTATTCCAAAGCAACATATGTAGAAATTTAAAAAAGTCCCTTAATAATGTTAAAGGGACTTTGCTCACATAAATGATCTGCACATCAATTTATTTTTGATATACAGATCATTTATGTGATAATTTTATAAATAATTGCGGAATAATGAACTTACATTACTGCTTTTAAAAGTTCTTGTACAAATGGAATGATTCCACCTACAAATTTTAAAACTGCCATTGCGATTGCCATATGATTTCCTCCTCTTTTTTCGTATTAAGGTATGATAATTTTTATAAATAATTGTGTAATAATGAATTTACATTACTGCTTTTAGAAGTTCTGTTACTAATGGAAGTACTCCACCTAAGAATGATAAAACTGCCATTGCGATTGTCATATTATTTCCTCCTCTGTTGTTGATGCTAAGATGTGATTTATCTTTATGCTTTTATTATAGTAAGCGCTTACATTTTTATCAATACATTCTTATATGCAATATTGCATATTTATATATTTAGACAAAAATTAGACCTCTATTAGTCATTCCTTAATGGTATCATAGCGAGGTGAGAGTCTTTAAGGGTTCTCCTTAATAGGAGGAAACGGATATGGAAAGAGTGCAAGCGATTATTGATAGTAATCTGAAAATCAAGAGCTGGGTTAAACAGGTACTAGCTATAGGCGGAATGTTAGGGTTCTGCTACTTGGTATTATATGTTTTATGTTTCTTATTTGCTATGTAAATTCTATATAACTATACTAGTGGAGTCTTGCCTACAGAGGTAAGGCTCTTTTGTTGTATCTGAGGTGAATTTTTTGGAGGTACTCCAAAATATTGGGTTGATGGGCATGTGGTTCTACTTCTATCACTGAAAGTAAACTAATATTCAAAAGTTTACTTTCATAAATGATAACAACAATCTAATTATTTAAGGTTAATTTAAGGTTATTTTCATAGATATTTCTAATTTACATATTATAATTACAATATTAAGTTGTGTTTATGGAGGATGTTATAGGGTGAACTACAAAAAAGGTATTATGATAGGTCTATTATGTGTATTTGTTTTTTCATTAGGTGGTTGTGATTTTGCGGATGGATTTAAAAGTGGATTCAGTTCTAAAACTGAGAAAGTAGAAAATCAGGAGAAATAATAAAATTTTTATAGATGTTTTGAAGCCAAAAGATGACTTATTTGATGTCATCTTTTGGCTTTTTTCTAGTGAAATTGAAAGTAAAATTCTATGTAAAAGTTTACATTCGAGAAAATTAAAAAAGAGTCCTATGTTTATGGGATTCTTTTTTTAGTTTCTGATAATATTGTATCAATTGAATATAGAGGGTAATCAAAAACGATATGATATGGATAGTTATAACAATATGAAAGGACGCGACATGTATCAATGGCGTGTTTATAATGGTTGGGCAACTAACAACTTAAGTATGATTAATAATCTTAGAGAAGATATAAGAAGTGGTTTATTAAAACATATTAGTTATTCTTATTCGCCAGAAGGATCACTATTTTGGACTAATCAACATTAAAAATAAAAAAGGTACTCTAATGAGTGCCTTTTTTATTCAGGTACAATATCCTTCTCTTTACGGAAAATACCCATTAATCCACTAATCAATAACAGGATAGCGGGTAAAATATAAAAGAATGAAATGCAAATTAATCCACCAATCGCAGAAATCGCTAACATAGTGCCACCGATTTTTGCTTTAGTCTTTACCAGAATAGATCCACAGATTCCTAAAATAGATAGAATAACAGCTCCCCATCCTAAAGCGGTAATGGTGTTCGCTCCATCAGAATCTAAAGCAGAACTTAGACCGCCTATAAATAGTGCAATCAGAGCACATAAAATACCCAAAATACCACCAATAAGTCCTAATACAAATTCAGTTGTTCTTTTCATTTTAATACTCCTTAAAGTTTATTCTACTTTTAATTTAATTTCTTTACCCGTTATACCGTCACGAGCTTTTAGGGGTACTGCCGCATGCCCATCAACTTAAGAAAAGTAAACACCCCCAAAACAAAAAAATGAGCTGGCTTCTCAAAATAACTAACTGTAGAGAAAGAAAATTTTCATTTAGGGGGTACTTCAAAACCTTAGCTTGATAGCGATGTGGCGGTACCCCAATTAAATAAATTCAAAATCTAGCTTTATTTTTTACTGCCTTCCTCGTAAATATAAATTGCATTCCCTCCTTGTATTAAAACAACGACTCTATCATTCTTTTTATATTTAATCATCGCGCCTTCTTCTTCCTGTGTTTTCCATCCAGCTAACCAAATTCCTACCTTATAATCAATGGATAATCCGTTTGAAAAACATGATCCTTTGTATTCATAGTCCTTATGTTCTTTCTGTTGTACATATTCCGCACGAGCAGGTACTGGGAATCCCTGTATCTTTGATTCAATTGTTCGATTATAGAAAATTATAAATCCGATTGTAACTACTACTGCTATCGTAAATAATAATTTCCATCTCATCGTATTTCACCCTCCTTTATTTTCCTCTTTTTTAAATAAATAGAAAAATAACCCTTTCCTTCCATCGTTATTAATTATATCATATGTTTGTGTTATAAGAATATTTAGAAGGTAGGGGATTTTCATGAAATTAAACAAAGTATTAGTTGGTGCCGCATTATCACTTGGTTTGATATTTAGTCAAATGTCAGTTACAAGTGCTGAGGAAAAAAAAGCAGATGATTATACTTTAGGTGAAATTGAAAGCGTTTTATTTGATTATTTTAGAGAACACAATCTTTCGTTCAAAGTAAATAGCGAAGAATTTCAGGCCTATCTGTTTAATCAATTAATGTACCATAAAGATAAAGAATTGGAAAAACACCTTCAATATGATCAAATTTTAGGATATGCTGCTGAGTATTTACATGAAAAATCCTTATATGCAGCTTCTACTGCGGATACGTCAAAAACTCAGTCTTTAACGGCTAAGTCTAACCCGAAAGAATTTAGCATGAAACCTGTGGCACAGAAAACAATTGGACAAATTAAAGAAGAAGTTCAAACAGAAGAAGCAGCAGCAAAAATAGAACAAGTAAACCGAGCTCCGAAAATGGCTGCAGCACGTTCAGGATATAGTGGAAGCGCAGCTGCTAGTTACGCAGTGAAATGGGCAAAGGGCAGAAACCCTAACTTTGGCGATTATAGCGGTGGTATTTTTGGCGGTGGCGGAGATTGCACAAATTTCGTTTCACAAGCTGTAAATGCTGGTGGTAAAGGTATGAATAAATTAAACAACATTTCATTCTCAACTGCTGATTTATTACCAGGTAATACATATTGGTACAGTGTAGTTGTGCCAAATGCAACTGGAAATCGTTCGGTATTTAAAGCTTCTCATACTTGGACTGTGGTTGAAAACTTCTATAATTACTGGTCTTCTAGAGTACCAACTTATGAGACTTATAGCCCTAAAGCATTAGAAGGTAATGCTAATGTTGGGGACGTTATTCAATATCGCAATGATGAAACTGGCCGTAAATGGCACAGTTTAATGGTTACACATAAATCACCAGGTAGTTTCCAAATTAGTCAGCATAGTGGCGACAGAAAAAATGATGAAATTGGATATATTTTAGACAGTGATCCTAAAGTAAAAAAATCTAAACTGCTTATTCTACAATTTACGCGATCATAATGTGTAAACAATAGCTATTGCAATAGTCAATTAAACCTCATTATTTAAAAAAGATGCTATTTCTCCCAAGAGGAGTGGCATCTTTTTTGTTCTGGTGCAAAAATAAATTATTTAATAGGGGTAAGGAAACATGCCCATCAACTTAAAAATCTTCACTACCTCCAAGTGTAAAAAAACGTTATTCTTTCTAAACAAGCTGATTGAGAAAGGATGACGTTTTTTATGAATCTCTCGATTCAAGATGAATTACAACTATTTGCTGAAGAGCTTCATCAACATTTAACACCTTCTATTTTGGAAGAACTCGCGAGAGAATTGGGTTTTGTGAAAAGAAAACGAAAGTTTTCAGGGAATGAATTAGCTACAATTTGTATTTGGGTGAGTCAACGGATAGCGAGCGATTCTCTCGTTCGATTATGTAGCCAATTACATGCAGCCACAGGAATCCTCATGAGTCCTGAAGGACTCAATAAGCGCTTTAATAAAAAAGCTGTTAAGTTTTTAAAACATATTTTTTCTGCATTATGGCAAAGTAAAGTTTGCGAAACATCAGTAATTTCAAGCTCATCATTAACCCATTTTCAACGAATTCGTATTTTAGATGCAACGATTTTCCAAGTGCCGAAACATTTAGCTAGCGTGTATCCTGGATCGGGTGGTTGTGCCCAAACAGCCGGTATAAAGATTCAATTAGAATATGATTTACATAGTGGACAGTTTTTAAATTTTCAAGTTGAACCAGGGAAAAATAATGATAAGACCTTTGGAACAGAATGTTTAACGACTTTGCGGCCAGGGGATCTCTGTATTCGAGATTTAGGCTATTATTCACTGGAAGATTTAGATCAAATGGACCAACGTGGTGTGTATTATATATCACGGCTTAAATTAAACAATATGGTATATATCAAAAATGAGTTTCCTGAATACTTTCGAAATGGGACAGTTAAAAAACAGTCTCAACACATCAAAGTCGATTTAGAACACATTATGAATACCTTACAACCAGGGCAAGTTTATGAAATGAAAAATGCTTACATTGGAAGGGATAAAAAATTATTCACACGAGTTATCATCTATCGTTTAACCGAAAAACAACTTCATGAACGTAGAAAAAAGCAAGTGTATACCGAGAGTAAGAAGGGAATTACGTATTCTGAAAAGAGCAAACGATTAACTGGAATTAACATATATATTACCAATACACCTTGGGAAATTGTTCCGATGGAACAAGTACATGATTATTATACGCTCCGTTGGCAAATTGAGATTATCTTTAAAACTTGGAAATCATTATTTCAAATCCACCATTGGCACGATATCAAACAAGAACGATTAGAATGCCATGTTTATGGAAAATTGATTGCCATTTTTCTTTGTTCCTCTACAATGTTTAAAATGCGGCAACTAATTCTACAAAAAAAACAAAAAGAATTGAGTGAATATAAAGCGATTGGAATGATCCAAGATCATTTATACATTTTGTATCAAGCTATACGAGAAAACACCCAAAGAATAACAAAGATCCTAGTTCGCCTGTTTACCCTACTACAGAAAAACGGGCGGAAATCTCATCGATATGAGAAGAAAACAGTCTTTGATATTCTGGGTATTGTCTATGAGTATAATCGATTGGAAAAACAAAAGAAAGCAGCATAATTTTTGAAACTATACCTACCAAGGTTTATTTGGCATACTCATTTTTAAGGACAAAAAGTATTTTAAGAGTTTTTTAGTTCATTTGAACGAAAGTTTATTTTGTTTCCATCCTTAAGTTGATGGGCATGGGGTACTGCCGTCATTTCGCGGATTTTATACGTTAATACAAATATTGTGAATAAGTATAACCAAAAACTTTCGTTTTCGGTTAATATCTACCTTAGCGTAAAGAATTCATGATTCTGTTTTCCAATAAATATTATAACATATAGTTTTTGCGTTTTGTCGACGAGACCTCATTGAGAAATATGATTCAAATCTATATTTTTTATTTCACAACTTTATCCATAACCTCTTTGTACTTATTAAACTCTTCATCTTTCATATCACCATTCATCTGTACAAGGAAATTACCTTTAGCGTATGTATGTGAGAATAGCATTGGAGCTGAGTTGCTTAATTCATCGTAGTATTTCTTAGCTTTCTCTAAATCTTCTTTCTTACTAAATTCAAACACACGGCCACCTTTATCATCACCTAACTTAGGTGTAAGGATACGTTTTCCATCTCTACGCATGTTACCGGGTTCTGGTGCAAAAACTTCAGGACAATTGCAATATATCTATAAATCTTGGACATACTGATATACTAATCTAAAGAAGGTGCGTGATTGGTATGGAACAGGAAAATGTATTCAAATGGAAGCATTATCAGCCTGATATTATTTTATTAATGGTAAGATGGTACCTACGGTACAACCTTAGTTTTCGTGATTTAGTGGAAATGATGGAGGAACGGGGCTTATCCCTTTCTCATACAACGATTATGCGTTGGGTTCATCAGTACGGTCCTGAATTGGACAAACGAATCCGACGTCACCTTAAACAAACAAGTGACTCCTGGAGAGTCGATGAAACATATATCAAAGTAAAATGTCAATGGATGTACCTGTATCGTGCTGTTGATTCGAAAGGAAATACAATCGATTTTCACCTGAGCAAAACAAGAGACGAGAAGGCTGCAAAACACTTTTTCAAGAAGGCCTTGCAGTCTTTTCATGTTTCAAAACCTCGTGTTATAACAGTCGATAAAAATCCAGCTTATCCTATAGCAATTGAACAGTTGGAAAAAGAAAAAAGCATACCTGGTCGTATGCGACTTAGACAACAAAAGTACTTGAATAACATAGTAGAACAAGATCATCGCTTTATAAAGAAGCGAATTCGTTCTATGCTAGGGTTCAAATGTTTTGACACAGCTGCATCCATTCTTTCTGGAGTAGAAGCCATGCATATGATAAAAAAAGAAAAGGCTGATTTACGGGACCAGTCTGTCCAAAATCAGAAAGAATTCATCCATCAATTGTTTGGACTTGCAGCATAAGATACGATTCCGTTAGGAATCTATGCGCTTTATTATCTTTTTGCACCAGAACCCGATGAGGATGAAAATGATTTTGGCTTTTTTATAGGTATTATTCTTATATTTATAGGGATATTTATTGGAATTGAAGGAATTTCTTTATTTATAACTATATTGGGAATGCTGATGATGGTATTATATAGTGATGTAAAAAAAGCAATCATTAATGAATTTAAAATAAAAAGAAGACCGAACTAGATTGTTTTTCTAGTTTGATCTTCTTTTTATTTTATGTAAACAAATATTCAAAAGTTTACTTTCGGTAATAACAAAAAAGACCCTTAATAATGCTAAAGGGACTTCGCTCACACAAATGATCTGCACATCAATTCACTTTTGATATACAGATCATTTGTATGATAATTTTTATAAATAATTGCGGAATAATGAACTTACATTACTGCTTTTAAAAGTTCTTGTACAAATGGAATGATTCCACCTACAAATTTTAAAACTGCCATTGCGATTGTCATATTATTTCCTCCTCTGTTGTTGATGCTAAGATGTGATTTATCTTTATGCTTTTATTATAGTAAGCGCTTACATTTTTATCAATACATTCTTATATGCAATATTGCATATTTATATATTTAGACAAAAATTAGACCTCTATTAGTCATTCCTTAATGGTATCATAGCGAGGTGAGAGTCTTTAAGGGTTCTCCTTAATAGGAGGAAACGGATATGGAAAGAGTGCAAGCGATTATTGATAGTAATCTGAAAATCAAGAGCTGGGTTAAACAGGTACTAGCTATAGGCGGAATGTTAGGGTTCTGCTACTTGGTATTATATGTTTTATGTTTCTTACTTACTATGTAAATACTATATAACTACACTAGTGGAGTCTTGCCTACAGAGGTAAGGCTCTTTTGTTGTATCTGAGGTGAATTTTTTTGGAGGTACTCCAAAATATTGGGTTGATGGGTATGTGGTTCTACTTCTATCAATGAAAGTAAACAAATATTCAAAAGTTTACTTTCATTTTTCTTGAAAATATTTTTTGAAGGGTATGAGATATATTTTAACGAAAAAACTGAAAATTAAAATATTTAAATGTATAATAAAGCACAGAAGATATTGAAGAAATAAATAGAGAAGAGGGAATATCGTATGACTAGTTTAAAAAATGTTCTTGAGCTGGATTTTGCATATCTTGAAACCTTTACTAGCCGAATAGAGAAATCATGGGGTTCTATATTTTGTAATGAAAGTAACCCATATTATTATGATACAAATCATGCACATGTAAGTGTAGTAAGTTTAAATCCACAAATGATAGTAGATGAAGTAGTCCATTTCTATAAGACTAAAAATATAGTACCTAGATTATATATATACAACTTAGATATGCAAGAAAAACTGATTTCTGAATTACAAATAAAGAATTTTGGATTTGAAGAATTAATAAGTCCAGTCCAATTATGGAATAAGAAATTAACTAAAAAAGATAAAAATGAAAAAATTACTATTGAAAAGGTATCTGAATTAAATTTTGAAGAAGCTTTAGATATTGAATGTAGTATAAAAGAGTTAGGAGGCGAAGTTAGAAAAAAAGCTTTTCAAGATGAATTCCAACATCCAGCATTCACTCACTATCTACTTAGATACAATGGAGTAGCATGTTCCATCGCTTGTATTTTTGAACATGAAAAACAGGCCCGGATGGAAAGTGTAGCTACAATTGAAAATTTTAGAGGTAAAAGGTTAATAGGTGAACTTATCCACTTTATTCAAAGTGAAGTAATGAATAGAGGACTAGATAATCTTTGGGTGATCCCAATTAACGAAACAGTAGAAAAAGTGTATGAAAAGTATGGATTTGAAACAGTAGAAAAAATTAAAACGGGACATGCATTTTTAGAAGGAAAAAGTATTAAAGAAATTCACGAGGGATAGAAAAAATTAATTTTTTTTCTAAAGATAATTATTAAGCTAATAGGGCTCACCATACATGCCCATCAACTTAAGAAAAGTAAATATCCCAAAAAAGAAAAAATGAGCTAAATTCTCAAACTAACTAATTGTAGAGAAAGAGAATTTTTATTTAGGGTGTACTTCAAAATCTTAGCTTGATAGCGATGTGGCGATATCCCTTTTAAAAGTTCATGAACGAATGGAAGTACTCCACCTACAAATTTTAAAACTGCCACTGTGATTCCCATAATATTCCCCCCTCTTTCTTGGTGTTTAGATGTGGTACATCTTTATGCTTTCATTATAGTAAGCGTTCGCAATAATATTTACAAATAACGATATGTAAAATTGCATATATATATATTATCGAATGAAAGATCTATGAAGCCAATGAACATGCAGGTTTCCCTTTTGGTTTATTAGTTTCATCAGAAAAGAATTCAGACCTCTGAAAGACTTTTGTAACATTTATGAAAGTAAATTGAAATGTATTTAAACTAAGATGTACATATCGAAGGTGATTTTATTTCAAAAAGTATAAGCAATGTACAGTATAATTTCATCTTTTGCATTCTTGTAAAAATGATAAAAGAAAGAGAGAGGTTGCATGAATCTAAATTAAGAGAAGCATAGGATTACGCAGTAGATATTTTATTAATTCTTACATCTAGGTAAAAACAGACAATCAGGATCAGCTTCATTATCACTAGCATATAGAGATGACTATTCTTACTCTGGTAGATTCACATACAGATATGATCTAGTTGATCTATATTACTACAATGAACCTGGTCGTATTAAATCAGTAGGCTCAAGTTATTTACAAAGTGTTTATCATTTAGCATATTCAATTTTAATTTAAAAAATAAGATTATAAACCACAGAAAGGCACTCATTCGATACTCATTAGAGTGCTTTTTTTGTTCAAATTATATCTAAACATATCAATTTCTTTTTTTGATATGGTATCGCTGTGTACAGAAATACCAAAGAAATATTGCATTTTAAAATATTTTATGATAATAATTAGTTTTTTAAATGTAATTTATAAATGGAGGAAATGTTATGAACAAGAAATCAAAATTTACTCAAATGATACTCGGTATTAGTACAATGGCCTTATCATTTGGAAGTATTCAAACACAAGTATCAGCGGAAGAAAACACACCTTATAATGTGTTACAAAAGAAACCAATTGGGATAGAAACTTCAACAGATGAAATTGCACATTCTACAAAAGCAGACGAAACATTGTCTTATGAAGAACGTTTAAAAGTGAACGATTTTTCACAACGTCCAGCTCCGGTCGTGAAACGAGCAGCGGCAAAACAATTTCAGCAAAAGTATTCTGTGGCAGAGCTGAATAGAATGAGTAATGATGAATTAATAGATACATTGGGAAATGTTAGTTGGAATCAAATTACAGATTTATCTCAATTTAATCAAGAAACAAAAGCGTTTTATCAAAATAAAGAGCGAATACAAGTCATTATTGATGAATTAGGCCGCCGCGGGAGCGCATTTACAAAAGATGATACAAAAGGAATTGAGACGTTTGTTGAAGTATTGTATTGCGGTTTTTATTTAGGGTTTAATAATAAAGAATTAAACTATTTAAATGAGCGAAGCTTCCATGATAAATGTTTACCGGCATTAAAAGCAATTGCAAAAAATCCGAATTTTAAACTTGGTACAAATAAACAGGATAAAGTGGTATCTTCATACGGTAAATTAATTAGTAACGCTTCTTGTGATGCTGAAACAGTTCAATATGCAGCGAAAATAGTAAAGCAATATAACGATAATATTTCTACATATATAAGTGATAAAAATAAAGGAGACGCCTTGTATAATCTCATACAGGCGATTGATAACGATATACAATCTTACGGTAAAAAAGCGGATGAAACAATATGGTATGGGAAAATTGATGGTTTCATAAATGAAGTCAGTCGAATGGCGCTTCTGAATCAAGTGACAACAGAAAATAGTTGGTTAATTAATAATGGTGTGTATTATACTGGCCGTTTTGGGAAATTCCATAGTAATCCAGATAAAGGTTTAGAAATACTTACACAGGCAATGCGTATGTACCCTCGTTTAAGTGAGGCTTATTTTAATGCGGTAGAGCAAATTTCAACAAACTATGGTGGAAAAGATTATAGCGGGAATACAGTAGATTTACAGAAAATCCGTGAAGAAGGCCAGCAGCAGTACTTACCAAAAACGTATACATTCGATGACGGTTCTATTGTATTTAAAACAGGAGATAAAGTAACGGAAGAAAAGGTTAAGAGACTATATTGGGCTGCTAAAGAAGTAAAAGCGCAATATCATCGTGTAATTGGAAATGATGCAGCGTTAGAAGCAGGGAAAGCTGATGATGTACTGACAATCGTAATTTATAATGATCCATATGAATATAAACGAAATAGCCAATTATATGGATATGACACGAATAATGGTGGCATTTACATTGAAGGAAAAGGAACGTTCTTTACATATGAACGTACACCGCAGCAAAGTAGTTATACTTTAGAAGAATTGTTCCGTCATGAATTTACACATTATTTACAGGCAAGATACGAAGTTCCAGGATCATGGGGACAAGGAGAATTATATCAAAATGAACGTATGACTTGGTTTGATGAAGGCAATGCAGAATTTTTTGCGGGATCTACTCGTACGAATAATGTTGTTCCGCGCAAAAGTGTAATTAGAGGATTATCATCTAATCCTGCGGAACGTTATACAGCAGAACGAACATTATTTTCGAAATATGGATCATGGGATTTTTATAATTATTCTTTTGCACTGCAGTCTTACTTATATACTCATCAATTTGAAACTTTCGATAAGATTCAAGATTTAATTCGTGCAAATGATGTGAAGGGTTACGATGCATATCGTGAAGCTTTAAGTAAGGATCCAAATTTAAATAAAGAATACCAAGACTATATGAAGCAGTTAATTGATAATCAAGATACATATAATACCCCACAAGTATCAGATGATTATTTAGCTGAACATGCACCAAAGCCACTAGCTGATGTAAAGAAAGAAATTGAAAATGTAGCAAACATAAAAGATACAACAATGACAAAGCATAAGTCTCAATTCTTTGATACGTTTACATTAGAAGGAACATATACAGGCGACGTAACAAAAGGGGAATCTGAGGATTGGAAAGCGATGAGCAAGCAAATCAATCAATCTTTGGAACAGTTAGCGCAAAAAGAATGGAGCGGCTACAAAACAGTTACAGCGTATTTTGTCAATTATCGTGTGAATGCGAACAATCAATTTGAATACGATGTTGTATTCCATGGCGTTGCAACGGGAGAAGAAGAAAAACAGACAATTAAAGTAAATATGAATGGGCCATACAATGAGATGTTAAATGAAAAAGTTGAGTTTCATAGCGATGGTACAGAAAGCACAGGTGGAAAAATTGTTTCGTATCTCTGGGATTTTGGCGATGGTACAACAAGTACAGAAGCAAATCCTACTCATGTATATGGAAAAGAGGGGGCATATACTGCAAGGCTAACAGTGAAAGATGATAAAGGAAAATTAAATCGCGGGCAAACAACGGTTACCGTAAAAAAAGATGAGCCAGCAGGTCATGGATTTGACAGTGCAAAGGCAATTCGTTTTAATAAGCTTTTCAAAGGAAGTATGGATATGCCTAATATGGCGTATATGTATACGTTCGAAGTCACATCTCCAAAAGAAGTAGATATTTCTGTTATAGATGAACAGGGAATTGGAATAGGTTGGAATTTGATTCGTGGAACAGATATGGAACATCCTGTCGCTGAGGGCCAAGTGGATGGAAATAATATAAAAGGGAAAATTGAATTAGAACCAGGGAAGTATTACTTAGTTATGTTCTTTTCTGAGGAAAACAGAAATGGAACATATTCATTATTAGTGAAATAAATCCATTTCCAATGTATATATAATGGTTATTTTTTAGAAGGAGCCTATCACTATGCAGTGACCCCTGTCAAGTAGACAGTATTTAAAAAGCGCAACTAAGCAACCTGAGTTCTATATTTATATGGACTCAGGTTATTTAATTTCTTTTGAAATCTTTGATGGTTATAAAAGTGCATATATTTACGCACGGCAAGTTTGACCTCATTCGCTTTATGGAAGGAGTGTAAATGAAAACACTCTGCCTTAAAGTGACTGAAGAAGTTTTCCATACAAGCATTATCCCAACAGTTGCCTCTTCGAGACATACTTGCCTTCATCTGATATTTTTTAAGTAATTGATTATATTGACGAGATGTATACTGGGACCCTTGATCACTATGTAAGAGGATTCCCTTCACATTTCGTTTTTTCTTTGCCTTTTTCAGTGTATCTAACACAAGTTTTAAGTCGTTTCTACGACTGGTTTCATAGGCAACAATTTCATTATTGTATAAATCCTTAATAGCGGATAAGTACAAGCGCTGTCCATTGAAAATCAAATAGGTAATATCGGTTACCCATTTCTCATTCGGTTTTGAAGCTTGAAACTCCCTATTTAGATGGTTCTCTGAAATCACATAAGCTTCTTTTTTTCCGTAATAAGGTCGTTTTTTCCTAATTACGGCTTTGATACCTAGTTCACACATCAATCTTTGGATGCGATTATGATTCAAATGAAGGTTATATGTGGCTTTCAGCCACACTTGTATTCTTCTATATCCATAAATTCCTCTTAATTTTTTATGACACGCCAATATCTTTTTCTTAATTTCGATATCCTCTGATTGTTTTTTTGAAGGCGTCGTATGCCGTTTTATCCAGTTGTAGTACCCACTTCTGGTTACACCAGCAATATCGCATAGAATGGTCACTGTATAACCTGTTTTTGTCATTTCATGGATGACTTCGAATTTTTTCGTTTTGGATACGACTTTCATTCCTCCTTTTACATCCCTAAGAGCTTTTTTAACATTTCATTTTCCGCTTCTAATCGTCTGATCTTAGCTTCTGGATCTTCGGGTCTAATCCTTGGTCTACCTAAACCTGGTCCTTTTGCTTTCCCGCGTTTTTCTTCTAGTCCTTTGATTCCTTCAGCTTCAAAGTGTTTCATCCAACGACTTACAACCGAGTGATGAATACCTAATTCTTTCGCAATGGTTTTATAGCTCATACCTTCTTTTAAGTATAAATCTATAGCTTTTTTCTTAAATTCTACATCGTAAGTGACTCTAATTTTCCCCATAAAAAAATCCCCTCCATAGTAAACAGGTTAATGTGCTTTCTTTTTCCTATCTACTATAAGGGGATCATATCAATACAAGGGTTCTTTTTATTATTTAATATGATTCTATTTTAGTTTTTTCATTAGCTGATTGGAGTCACCATATCAGTATGGTCCTGAATTGGATAAACGAATCTGACGTCACCTCAAACCAATGACTCTTGAAGAGTCCATGAAACATATATCAAAGTAAAAGGGTAATGAATATATTTATATCGTGGTGTTGATTCGAAAGAAAACAGAATCGATTTTTCCTAAGAAAAATAAGAAACCAGAAGGCTGCAAAGCGCTTTTTCAAGAGAGTTTTGCGGCCTTTTCGTGTTTCAAATCCTCGTGCTATAACAGTCGATAAGAATCCAGCTTATTATCTTCGTGTTAAGTATTGAGATGGTTGGAATGAATTTTATTTCAGAGATCTTTTGCACCAGAACCGAATAATCTGTAATCGAATTTTAAAATAAACAAGTTAATTAATCTAGCTTGTTTATTTTAGTTTAATATTATGCAATATTTTTCATGCAAACGATTGCGTTTTTCGTATATAATGAAAACGGATACAAAAGTGTTTTATAAATTTAAAAAAGGAAAAGGAGAAAAGGGATGAAAAAACAGTTTCAATATTATGGTATTGTCATTTTATCTGTCTTGATGTTATTTGTATCTCTATTAATTCCACAAGCAAGTTTTGCAGCCGTAAATGGAAAAGGAATGAATCCGGATTACAAAGCTTACTTAATGGCACCATTAAAAAAGATTCCGGAAGTAACAAATTGGGAGACATTTGAAAATGATTTAAGGTGGGCAAAACAAAATGGTTTTTATGCTATTACTGTTGATTTTTGGTGGGGAGATATGGAAAAGAACGGGGATCAGCAATTTGATTTTTCATACGCACAGCGTTTTGCTCAATCAGTAAGAAATGCAGGTATGAAAATGATACCTATTATTTCTACACATCAGTGTGGTGGAAATGTTGGCGATGATTGTAATACACCAATTCCTTCATGGGTTTGGAATCAAAAAAATGATGATAGTCTTTACTTTAAATCTGAAACCGGAACCGTTAATAAAGAAACATTGAATCCACTTGCTTCAGATGTAATTCAAAAGGAATATGGTGAACTATATACGGCATTCGCAGTAGCTATGAAACCGTATAAAGATGTAATCGCAAAGATATACTTATCTGGGGGACCAGCTGGAGAGCTGAGATATCCTTCCTACACATCTGCTGATGGAAGCGGTTATCCATCACGTGGAAAGTTTCAAGCCTATACAGAATTTGCAAAATCAAAATTCCGTTCATGGGTATTAAATAAATATGATTCCTTAAATGAAGTGAACAAAGAGTGGAGTACAAAATTTACTTCTGTTTCAGAAATTTTACCACCAAGTGATGGGGAACTGTTTCTAAAGAATGGATATAACTCTTCATATGGAAAAGATTATTTAGAATGGTATCAAGGTGTTTTAGAAAGTCATACAAAATTAATTGGTGAATTGGCACACGATGCTTTTGATCCAAGTTTTCAAGTACCAATCGGCGCAAAGATTGCAGGAGTACATTGGCAATATAATAATCCGGTTATACCTCACGGGGCAGAAAAGCCAGCAGGGTATAATAATTATAGCCATTTACTTGATGCTTTCAAAAGCGCAAATTTAGATGTAACATTTACTTGTCTAGAGATGACAGACAAAGGTAGTTATCCAGAATATTCAATGCCTAGAACATTAGTACAAGAAATTGCAACATTAGCTAATCAAAAGGGAATTGTATTAAATGGTGAAAATGCTTTAAGTTTAGGAAATGAGGCAGAGTATAACAGAGTTGCAGAAATGGCTTTTAATTATAATTTTGCTGGATTTACGTTACTTCGGTATCAAGATGTAATGTATAACAATTCATTAATGGAGAAATTTAAAGATTTATTAGGTGTGACTCCTGTTATGCAAACGATTGTAGTAAAAAATGCTCCTACAACAATAGGAGATACTGTTTATATTACTGGGAATCGTGCGGAATTAGGAAGTTGGGACACGAAACAGTATCCAATTCAATTATATTATGATTCTCATAGTAATGATTGGAGAGGAAATGTTGTGTTGCCAGCTGAAAGAAATATAGAATTTAAAGCATTTATTAAAAGTAAAGATGGAACGGTCAAATCATGGCAAACAATACAACAAAGTTGGAATCCAGTCCCACTGAAGACTACCTCTCATATAAGTCGGTGGTAATTATATTATGTAAACAAAAAAGATACTTTAATAAGTGATAAAGGATTTTTTTTGTTTTTGAAGGAAAAATAAATCTTAAAAAATGTCACATTCCTCTTTCTAGTTCTGTTGCAAAGTTTCCGAAGACATAAAGAGATGGGGAATATTGCGGACCAGTTTTATGAAACTATTAATAATTCATGTAATTCGTTATAGGGGTCTCGCCACATTGCTATCAAGCTAAAAATTTATAGTACCCCCAGAACGAAATTTTGTGCTAACTTATAACAAAAAAGCTCATTTTTTCGTTTTGGGATAGTTCTGAATTCTTAAGTTGATGGGCATGTATGGTGACCCCTTGTAGAAGAAACATTTTCCATCTGAGAGCTTATGCTCTCTTTTTTTATTTATGTTCGACATAATCTGACAAAAAAGTTGTAACCATATTTGTTATGATAGTTCAGGAATCATACATTTTACATAATTGGAGGAAACGAAATGTATAAGAAGATGGGTACACTCGTTATAACTGGAGCGCTTGCTATAAGTCTAGCGGGATGTAGTGATACAGAAGAAACTGCCAAGAAAGTATCAAATGATACAAAAACAGAACAAACAACTGAAAAGAAAGAAGAGAAAAAAAAATTTAAAGTTGGCGAAACAATTAAACTTGGAAATCACAAATTAACTGTTACAAATGTTGAAAAGTCTCCAGGTGGAGAATTCGATAAACCTAAAGAGGGTCATGAATTTTTAATCGCTAATGTAACTATAGAAAATGGCGGCGAAGAAGAAATACATTATAATGCTCACGATTTCAGTTTACAAAACAGTGAAGGAAATATTGTAGACCCAACGTTAACTATGATTAACCAAGATACTCAATTGAATTTTGGAAAACTTGCACAAAATGGGAAAATAACTGGAACTATTGCTTTCGAATCAAAACAAGGAGATCCTAAGCTTCAATTAATCTTCAAACCAATTTCCTTATCAGAAGAAGAAGTTCGAGTAAATCTTCAATAATAATATCTACAAAAAGAAAAGACACTCGAATTGAGTGTCTTCTTTTAAAATTTCACATACTACATCTAATTAATGTGGTATCGCCACATACCCATCAAGCTAAGATTTTAAAGTACCCCCTAAATGGAAATTTTGTGTTTTTATAGCATCGAAGTTTATTTTTCTTTCTTCTTTTTAAATGCCAAAACATAAAAAAATATTGGGATTAAAAAATCTGCCAATAACTCTCCTATTCCATAAGGATCGACCTTAATATCTCCTCCTGCTAGATGCATAATAGATGATATTGTAAACAAAATTGCTACAACTAATGCCCATTTACGTTGAATTAATTTATTATTCATTTTTCTTCACTTGCTTTCATAAAATATTTTTTTCATACAATACCCATTATGGTAGTAATACCTATATTAATTAGGGTTTATTTCGTATGCAAATTTTTAAATAATCTACACTGATCCCCTATAAATAAAAATTTTATTTTAAATAAAATCAATTTATGAATATAAGTAATTTAAATTATTAAAAGTAGTTAATATAAAAAACTCTGATTTTAAAAAGATCAGGGTTTTAAAATGATAGGTGATCCCTTATATAATAAAAAAATTATGATAATTGCGCACTAACATTAATAATAATTACAACACCTAAAACTAGAATAATCCAAGTCCAATACTTATTTGGAATGAAAAATAATGAAGATTTATCTTTTATTTGAACTCTTTCTCCGGTTTTTTCATCGACGAATGTTCGTACACTATCAGATATAAACTTTTTAGTGAAAAAATAATTAATCATCGCTATAGAGATAGTCGAAAATATTCCTTGCAAAATAAATCCAAGTTTATCTTCCGTGTTCACTTGCAAAAAACTAAAAAGGATTGCATTTATCATAAACCCTAAAATAAATGCTAAGGCTACTAACATTCCTTTACCTCTCCAAATAATCATTACAATGACTCCTTTCAATTTCTAAATAATGGGACATACATATTACATTATATTACATTATCTTACTTTATGAAAAAGTTTTTTATCAACTATCACACTGGTATTACAGAAAAAGTTGAAGTTTATGACTTGAACAAAGGAAAGGAAATTGCTAAAGAAGGTATTGCTTACACGCAAGAAAACATAACAATCGAATCATTAAAATTTTGGTGCTAGCCCATGCCCATCAAGCTAAGATTTTATAGTACCCCCAGAACGAAAATTTGTACTAACTTGTAAAAAAAAAAAGCTCATTTTTTCGTTTTGGGGTATTTGCTTTTCTTAGCTTGATGGTGACCCCATGCCCATCAACTTAAGAATTTTATAACGCCCCAAAAACAAAAAAATTTACAATGTCCAAGTTTAGGAGAGGTGTTACTTCGCCTGTTCAATCTCCTACAGCAAAACGGGCGGAAATCTCATCGATATGAGAAAAAAACGGTCTTTGATATATTAGGTGTCGTTTACAATTGTACCCTGTCTTATAATCAAGCCGCTTAATTCAAAAAAATGAAACCCGCTAGGGTTTATTTCGTATGCAAATCTTTCAATCAACTACACTTGCCCTTTAGAAAAAAGAAACAATCTCGTCTAAAATTGACTTTGCATAAGCTAAGCTTATGAAGTACCATCACGACTTTCACCGAAATCACAAGAAGTCATATAAGGGATAGCACTACCCATAAAGCAAAAAATACGTTATCCTTTCTGTAAAATCATAGGAAAGAATAGCGTATTTTTTCATTTTATGGGGTATTTTGTTTTGTTAGGTTGATAGCGATGTGGCGATATCCCATAAATAAACTAGCATTCATTTAGTACTTAATCACAATAAGTTAATCCTTTATTAATTTCGTGTATGTCAAAGAAAGAAGGATCAAAATTTAATAAATCCCATTCTGCGTAGATTTTATGTTGTGGGTGTGAAGAATCTTTTATCGCTTCTAAAAATTCAATATACCCTGGAATGCCCCCAATATCCTCTAATGGCGCCGCATTTTCTCCTCCTATACATTTTATTTCATCAGAAGGTTGATCAAATATCTTTTCAACATGAATCTGTAACAGCCAATGATCTCCAAAATCATATACATATTGAAAAGCCTGATCCGTTTTTCCGATATGTTGGTGTAGCATAGTTTTATCAGCATGTAGCATCGGGGACGACGTAGTCATTGCCAATGTATGAAAGGAAATGCTCGGATCAGGAGGAGATGAAATTACATATTTCCCCACAGTAAATTCAAATAAATGTTGGTGTTGCCACTGAAATAAGCATTGAATCACGTCATGTAAATCATCAAAGGATAAATCTGTCGGTAAACTAACTCTTCTCCAAATGGGGAAAGGACATCCCACTAATTCCAAGTGCAATTGATAACATTTCATTTGTGTTTCCTCCTGTTTTAAATGGATGGTATAGGTCTAGTTTTCATTTTCGCTGAAATAGTAAGAAATATAAAGTATAAATCAATAGGAGGAACAAAAAATCATGCTAGTGTACAAAGAATTCGTTGTTACCCCAAACTGAAAAAATGAGCTGAATTGTCGATAGGTAAAAATTTTCGTTTAGGGGGGACTTCACATCACTACCAACCTAAGGTTTTGAATTATCCCCATAACGAAAACTTTATGCATCGTTGACTTCTTTTAAACTGTGTTAGTTAATTTAAAGATAATTAAGAAAGCCGTTCCTATAGCTAAGAATGGCTCTTATATATAAAACTTAATTAATTGGTATATACTTCTTGAATCCCTTACTTATAGTGCCATTATAACCATTTTTAGAAAAGAATTTATGTGCTTCTATTCTAGTTGTACTACTTAATAAGATAATTCTTGTGGATCCCCTTGCAATTGATAGCCGTTCTACATGTTTTAGTAACTTTTCACCTATCCCATTACCTCGAAAATCTTCATTTACAATCACATACTCTAGAACGGTATATGGTCTAAATTGATATCCAGGATCAAGACAAAAAGTCATAAATATACTTCCTTTAACTTTACAATCTTCCTCATATACAAATAAGAAATTATTAGAATCATTCCTTATCTGCTCAATTCTTTCTGGTAAAACCTTAATGTTTTTACTATGTGGTGCTAATTTTTTATATAGATTTTCAATTACATTACTGTCTTTTGGTTCAGCTTCACGAATCATATAATTACCCCCTCTATTAATATTGATATATCAATGGTTCGAGCTATTCTAATATCACATCTTTTGACTCTATTGTATCCTAGAACAATACTTTTTTAGTACAATTTAGATAATAGGAGGGTAAAAAAAGAGAATAGGAGGGATGGCGTTTTTTTGTTTTATGGATACAAATTCTCTTAAGTTGATGGGCATGTATGGTGAGGCCTATTGGAAGTTAAGGTTTTTATTTTAGCATGATTTATATTTAGTATATTTTTTACTAAAACAAATTAAAGAGTGTGTGTTTTACTAATCATTATGAATTTCCAATAGTCAGGAAATATATTGCGATATATTTCAACAGTAAGTGGATAAGCAAGGCTCCATCAACTTAAGAGTTTTAATTCCATAGTGACTCTTGAAACCTATAATCGTTTTCGTGCCCCTACCGCAGGTACCATCTAACCGCTAATAGAATAATCTCCGGTTCATAATGCTTCCATTTAAAATCCACTGTTTTTTTATCGTCGTACACGTCCTTTATTTATGAATAATGTCATTGTATACAATGACATTATTTTTTGCACCAGAACGGAAAAAGCTGCTGTCCTAATGGGACAACAGCTTTTTCATTATGCCACGCCTTCTCTTTGTTCCTTTTGTAGCGTACTATTTTTGTAACCGTAACTGAAGTAGACAACAAGTCCAATTACAAGCCATATTGCAAAGCCGATCCATGTTGTTGCTGGGAGTTGTAATGCTAAGTATCCACAGAATAGAACAGCTAAAGCCGGAATCCATGGTACAAAGGGCACTTTAAAAGCGCGGGGTAGTTCTGGTTGTTTTTTACGTAAAATAACTACTCCAATTGATAGAACGCTGAATGCGAATAATGTACCGATATTTGTTAATTCAGCCAATTTACTTAAAGGAACGAAACCAGCAAAGAAAGCAACCATAGTGGCAGTAATCCAACTATTGATAACAGGTGTTTTTGTTTTTTTATTTACGCGAGAAAGTGCTTTTGGTAGTAAGCCATCGCGGCTAATTGCGTAAAATAAACGTGTTTGTCCATATAACATAACGAGTAATACAGTTGTAATTCCAGTAATTGCTCCTAAAGAAATGAAACCAGCAATCCAATCTTGTTGAATGTATTGTAGTGCAAATGCAACAGGGTTTTTCACACCTAACTGATCGTAAGGTACAATTCCAGTTAAAATCAATGAAACAACAATATATAAAATCGTACAAATCGTTAATGAAGCAATGATGCCGATTGGCATGTTTCGCTGAGGATTTTTGACTTCTTCAGCAGCTGTTGATACAGCATCGAATCCGATGTAAGTAAAGAATACAGTTGCAGCTCCAGTTGTTACACCAGAGAAGCCGAATGGCATAAATGGTGTCCAGTTTTCAGGTTTTACATAGAAAGCTCCAACAACGATAAATAGTAAGATGACAAAGAGTTTGATAGCTACCATGATAGCGTTAAAGCGTGCTGATTTTTTTGCTCCCCTTGTTAATAACAACGTCATTAGAAAGATGATACAGATTGCTGGTAAGTCTACATATGTTCCCGCTTCAGGACTATATGCGCTTGTTAAAGCAGTAGGTAATGTAATACCGAATCCACTTAATAGTCCTTGTAATACCCTGACCAACCAGATGCAACAGCTGAGGAAGCTAATCCATATTCTAAAATTAAATCCCACCCTAAAATCCAAGCGATCAATTCTCCAAATGTTGCATAGCTATAAGTGTAAGCACTACCGGATACCGGTACAGTAGATGAAAATTCAGAATAACATAATGCTGCAAATACACAGGCTAAACCGGATAAAATAAACGACAAAACAAGTGCTGGTCCTGCGTGTTCTGCTGCGGCAACACCGGTAAGAACGAAAATTCCAGTTCCGATAATAGCGCCGATCCCGAGCATAGTAAGATCAAAAGCACCGAGTTCTTTTTTTAAATATGCCTCTTTTTGTTCTGACTGTGCTAATAATGCTGAAATAGATTTTTTTCGAAATAGATTCATATAGTTACCTCATCTCATGGTTGTTTCAATATTCCGAAAAATTACATCGTTTTGTCGTATAATGTCGAATCCTTGTAGTTCACATTTTTATTCAAATAAATATTTTAAGTATCACTTTATTTCTTTTCGCTCAATCCATTTGTTCCAAATATATGCCTTTAAGGGAAATACTTATATCCCTATGAAATCAAGGTTTGTTGCGGTTATAAATTCCTTAGCGTACCATTTTCTCAAAATGATATGGTGACCCCAAATCGTCTTTGATAATCTATTGTGTATATCTGTATGCATCCTCTATATAAATCATAGAGATTGTTTGCATGTTGACTTTGGTTTTATGTACAATATAGGTAAAGATATAGTCTGAAACAGGAAGAGGAAAACCATGTCCAATTCATTAGTAAATTTACGTATCGATTTTGCATTTAAGCAGTTATTTGGCACAAATGGGAATGAAGATATTTTAGTTGCTTTTTTAAATGCCATTTTAAAAGATTCTTTAGAATCACCTATTGTTTCCCTACAATTAGAAGATCCACATTTACATCGAGAATATGAAGAAGATAAATTATCAATTTTAGATATTTCGGCTACATTAAATACAGGAACAAAGGTAAATGTAGAAATACAGTTGAATAACAATCACGATATGATTAAACGAAGCTTGTATTATTGGGGAAGGTTATACACCTCTCAATTGCAAAAAGGAATGCCTTATAGCTCACTTCATAAAACGATTACCATTAACTTGTTAAACTTTGTGATGTTTCCAGAATATGAAGCGTTTCATACAACAGGAATCCTTTGGAATCAGCAACAACAAAAGTTATTAAGTGACGATATAGAAGTTCATATTGTAGAGATTCCAAAGTTACTACAGCAATGGCGCGAAGAGAAAGTTAATCCGTGGGAAGATTCGTTTGTTCGTTGGTTATTATTATTACCAGCGAATGAAGATGAGTATCTCACACAAACATTGGAGGACATTGCCATGAACCAAGATCCGATTTTACAAAAAGCAATGAATAAGTGGGAACGTATGAGTCAAGATTCATCTTTCCGTCAAGCATATGAAGCAAGAGAAAAGGCTTTAATGGATGAGGCTGCAAAGTTTGCTCATGCTCGTAATGAGGGGAAAAAGGAAGGAATTCAAGAAGGGGTTCAGCAAGGAAAAATACAGATGATTAAAGGTATGCATGAACTTGGTGTACCACTTGAAACGATTGCTAAAGCCAGTAAATTAGGCATAGATGAGATTGAACGTATTTTAGAACAAAAATAATCAGCAACAAAAAAAGAACCTATTAATTGGGTTCTTTTTTTGAGCTATTTGTCAACTCGGGGTACGGAAATGATTCCGGGTATGAGGGGCCAAGCTGGAAAAATATTCAATAATAATGTACCTTTGAAATAAAGTCGTACTGTTTATAAAAAAGATGTACCGTTTTAAAGAAAGTTATACCGTTTATAAAAAAGTTGCACCGCTTTATCCCTTTGTATAAAGGGATATTTTTTGTGCGTATTATTAATGGTTCTGGTGCAAACACTCCAAAACGCTTGTAAGTAACCTCCTAAACTTGGACATACTGATACTAGTACTCTGAAAAAGGATGTGATTGGTATGGAAAAGCAAAATCTATTCAAGTGGAAACATTATCAACCTGATATTATTTTATTAACCGTGAGATGGTACCTACGGTACAACCTCAGTTTTCGTAATTTAGTCGAAATGATGGAAGAACGTGGGTTATCCCTTGCTCATACAACTATCATGCGATGGGTTCATCAATATGGTCCTGAATTAGATAAGCGAGTACGACGTCATCTTAAATCAACCAATGATTCTTGGCGAGTCGATGAGACGTATGTGAAAGTCAAAGGTCAATGGATGTACCTATATCGTGCTGTTGATTCAAAAGGAAATACAATTGATTTTTATTTAAGCAAAACAAGAGATCATAGGGCTGCAAAGCGTTTTTTCAAGAAAGCTTTGCAGTCTTTTCATGTTTCAAAGCCCCGTGTGATAACAGTAGACAAAAACCCGGCCTATCCTATAGTGATTGAAGAGTTGAAGAAAGAGAAAAAAATGCCTGTAGACATCCAAATAAGGCAGGTAAAATACCTTAATAACATTGTAGAGCAAGATCATCGCTTTATTAAAAAGAGAGTTCGTTCAATGTTAGGATTGAAGTCTTTTCGTACAGCTACATCCATTCTTTCTGGAGTAGAAGCCATGCATATGATTAAAAAAGAACAGCTTAATTTACGGGACCAGTCTGTCCAAAATCAGAAAGAATTCATCCATCAATTGTTTGGACTTTCAGCATAAGATACGATTTCGTTAGGAATATATGCGCTTTATTCTCTTTTGTTTTATTTTTGCACCAGAACCTGTTTTTCGACGTGCAGTGAATTACAAAAATTATTTATGGTTTCATAATAGTTAATGGAAAATATTTCATCTAATTTGATAGTAAGAAACTTTGCAACAGAACCTTTTTTAATAGTCGTATTTATTTGAAAACGCTTTCATTTGTGGTAATAGTTATAATCTACATTTTTTACAAAATATTTCTTAGCATATTTAACTTTAAGCATTGGTAACAAACCTTTATTGTTTATAGCTTTTAACAATGATATTTTCTTATTTTTAATATGTAGATTCCTAAAATAATAAATCCTAGTCCTACAAATGGGGCAGTTGGAAACTTTGTTCCTGCTGATGGCAGGTAATGCTTTTCTTTACTTGCAAGATCCTTTTCTTCTGTGTGCTCTTTACTTTGTGTATCATAAGATTGTTTAGCATTTTCATATGTAGCATGCACTTTTTTGATTTCTAGGTCACTTTTTATTTTTCGATTCTTGATTTCTATTTCCGCTATCTCGCCAGTTTTTACTTCCAATTTTTTTATTGTAGGATCAAGTACATATCCCTCTGGAGCTTGAATTTCTTTTATAACATACGTACCAGTAGGAAGGTGATTTAATGTAGCAATCCCATTCTCAGCTGTAGTGATTTCTTTTATGAAATTCCCATTTTCACTTACAACCTCAAACACAGCCCCTTTTAAGACTTCTCTATTTTCTCCTACCTTCATAATTTTTAAGGATCCTAATGTTTCCCATTTTACTACTATATCTGCACTGCTTTTCTCGCTCGTTCTTGGTAATAAGGCAGTTGTATTTTGAACCCTTTGTTGTCCATCAAAGATAACTGCTTGTAAACTCTGCAATTTTGTATTTACTCTTAACTTGAAATTTCCACTTGGTGTGTTTTTCGGAATCAGAACTTTAAACTTTTCCTTGATAGAGAATTCATTCTTTTTTTCACCTTGTTCATTTATAATTTGAACTCCTTCTGGTGCATCCTCTATTTGAACGGAATATACTCCAGATACTGCATTTGATTGAACCATATATAAATTTGTTTCAAAATAGTCTCCATTTTTTTCTACAGTTTGTTTTCCAGTAGGTATTATATTCAAATATGTTTCCTGCACTTCAGTACCTTTAGAAGCTTTTTCTACCAGATGTTTTACAAGGTTATATATCTGTTGGTTTTCTGTTTTTGAATCGGCGAGTTCAATTTTTTTAGATGCAATCCAGATAGCTAATTGAGTGGCATAGTAGGCTTCCTCTTTTGTAGAAACCCCTAATTCTGCTGGCGTTTTTTGAGGGTATCCATAAAGTAAGACACGATATACAAAATCATCCTCTTTTCCAATTTCAGAAAGGTCATCTCCATTAGGTGAATTCAACTCAGGTGATAAACAATACGCAACATCTTTTGATGACGTTCTTAGAAAGTCTGACTTTACCTTTACTTCAGTACCTTTGAATTTAATATAATTCCAGTTCATTTGAAATTTCTCTTGATGTATTATCTCGGCTGCTGCTTGTGGAATAGAAACTCCTAGCAACATAATGATTAAACTTATAATTCCAAACCATTTTGTTAACATCTTGCGGTTCATTTCATTCCCACCATTCATCAAATTTTTAGGATAAATCCTACATATTAATTGTACTTGTTTTAAAAGTAAGTTTATTTTAATTATTCGGAAAATTCAGGGCATAAATAAAGATTATGTTATAGTGTCATATATTCTGATGATCTTTATTGTTTAATTGAGTTCATGATATTTGTTAAAGATATTACCTAAGGTACTGGCGTAAATATTATTTTATATTATTAAAAAATGATTCGAAAAATCAATTTTTTAAGTGTGATTTATGTATCAAAAAATAAATACACTTAATAATCTACCTATGAAATAGATATTTCCTCTATTTCATCTTCTTTCACAAAACACATATCTGTATTTTCAGAAATTTTAGCTATATTTATATTTATTATATTTAGAAAGTATATGGCTTGCAATCTAAAATTTTATGCAATATTGCATAAAATTTTAGATTTTTTTATGTTATATTATTAAATTGGTTTTGTTACAAAGTTTGAAAAGAGTATAAACAGATTGGTAAATGAGGAACAATGTTTAGGAAGTAGCCAGTAATTGTTGAAGTGGTTTTGTTGCAAAATTTCTTACGAGATAACCATAAGTAAGCATGTATGCCACAATATTATGTGACCACTAGTAATTGTTGTAATTCATGATACGCTGAAAAACTGAAGTCTTAGCTAAGACTTCAGTTTCTTTTATATAGAGCATAAATGGTTTCGATTCCGTTTATCGTACGTGAAGCATGACGAAGGTTTTGAAATCCTGCGGTTTTGCAAAGCCTCTCTTGATATGCCTACGATCCTGTTCGATGGGATTGTACAATGGATTGTAGTTTGATAAAATCCTTGTTTTTTACTTTGTTAAATGCGCAAAGTAACTACGTTAATGAAATGGTTTCTATTAGGGGTCACTATATCATTCTGGGAAAATTGTACGCTAAGGGATAATCGGCTTTTAAGATTAATAGGTCTAATCGATGTAATCATAATATCTTTTTAACGAAAGTTTAGATTTAAAACCTACCTGTTTTATAATTTGCCCCTCTAAAACTTCATTTTCGATTAGCCGTAAAATGAAGGTATTCCGTAGATGTTGTGCTGAAATTCCTTTTCGTAAATTCGCTCTTTCAACTTCAAGTCGAATCATTTTTTGAACAGCAATTTCTGTTAAGGCTTTTGGAGCATCGTTGTCATATGACCAATGATAAGTTTTTCGAGTAAAATCGAATGCTACGAATAGTGGATCATTGCTATGATATTTTGGACGAACAGGTTCAGGAATCATTTTGTAATAGTTAAATAATCGCTTTTTATCTTCTTCAGTTAAAAGAATCGTTCTCTCTATACCCACTATTCCTGGTACTGAAATCGTATTGTTTTCAAAATGGACATGCTTCATCTGTAAACCTACAAGTTCTTGTAAGGACAATCCATTATTAATGAGTAAATGCACAACAGCATTGTTACGATCCATAAGTAATGGACGAACGGAGCATTGTTTTTCTGTTAATCCTTCTAATGAGGTTAAAATGTACTTTAACCTTTTTTCTTCCGCATTAGAAATAAAGTCTTCATCACGTAACGCACGATTAGGCTGAATTACAAGATTTATATCTTTTATTGGATTAGGTAGGTCTAAATATTGATAAAGTCTACTTAGGACAATATAAACACGATGTATCGTTTTATCCGAGTAATTTCGTTGCTTCTTTAAATCATTAAAATACTCTTCATAATCCTCTGTATTAAGTGTCGTCCATATATTGTGTAATGGAAGCTTTTTAGATTCTTGCAACCACTGACCAAAATCTTCAATATCATAGGCATATCTTTTAATTGTGGAAGGTTTTCTTCCTTTATCTAATAAGAAAGAAGAAAAATGCTGTACTGTGTCTTGGAATTCTTTTGTTGGCATAACCTTATCATCCTAATTTTTTCTTTTAGTATATCAAATTTAAAATCGTTTAAAGCATACAGGCCCTTCTAAATTCATACGGGTTCTGTTGCAAAGTTTTTTGAGCTGAGCTAAACTGTAGGGAAATTGAGATGAGGCGAATGATACATGGGATACTTTAAAGGAAAACAATTTAAAAAAGGTATTATTTTGGTAGCCGTAGGCTACTATTGTCGTTTTTCTTTAAGTTATCGCGATGTATCTGAACTTTTGAGAGAACGTGGAATATCGGTTCATCCTACAACCATCATGCGTTGGGTTCATGAATATGGAGATTTAATTTATCAAATTTGGAAGAAGAAAAATAAATCAGCACATTTCGTATGGCATTTAGATGAGACCTACATCAAAGTCAAAGGAGAGTGGTGTTATCTTTATCGTGCGATTGATCGAGAAGGGTACACCTTGGATATCCAACTTCGTAAAACAAGGGATCATCAAGCCGCCTATATGTTTATGAAAAGGTTAGTGAAAACTTTTGGAGAACCAACGGTTCTCACAACAGACAAGGCTCCAGCCCTACTTTGTGCGCTCAAAAAACTGAAAAATAACGGTTTTTATGTGCATACGAAACATTGCACCGTTAAGCATTTCAATAATCTTATCGAACAGGACCATAGACATATCAAGCGACGTTTTGTCAAATCCGCAGGATTTCAAAATCTTCGTCATGCTTCATGTACAATCAAAGGAATCGAAACCATTCATGCCCTATATAAACAAAGGCGAAGTCTTCAAAGAGACTCCGCCTTTTCAACGTACAATGAACTTCAACAATTACTAGCTACTTCCTAAACATTGTTCCTCATTTACCAACCTGTTTATGCTTTTTCAAACTTTGTAGCAGAACCTTTTTGTTTATATAAAAACTTTGCAACAGAGCCTTTTTTATAAATTAATTGGGATATAGTTCACTTAACATAGCATGTGGGTTCTTATTCCAAAATCTATCTAATGGGGTTCTTAACCCTTGATTAATTATCCACCTTCTACTATACACCCTTATTAGTTCTTCATTAGTTAATTTTTCTTTTTCCTCTATCGTCCATTTCAATGCTTCCAATGCTTTCTCCTTTGTCCAAAATCCACGAGGGGCCCTATTTAATTCCCATTCTTTAAATTTCCCTGGATACAACTCGTGTAGCATGGCATATGGACTATTTTTCCAAAATCTATCTAATGGGGTTCTTAACCCTTGATTAATCATCCATCTTCTACTATAGACCTTTATAAGTTCTTCATTAGTTAACTTTTCTTTTTCCTCTATCGTCCATTTTAATGCCCCCAGTGCCTTTTTCTTTGTCCAGTAGTTTTTAGGTGTTTTCTGGAATTCCCACTCTTTAAAACATCCAGGATATAACTCATTTATCATACTAAATGGACTATCATTCCAATATCTCTCCAATGGGGTCCTTAAGCCTATTTCTGAAAACCAAATTACACTAATTTTTTTTCTTATCTCCTCATTATTCATTTGTTTTCTTTCCTCTATCGTCCATTTTAATGCTTCCAACGCTTTTTTTCTTGTCCATAAACGACTAGGAGCTTTTTTAAACTCCCATTCCTTAAAATGGTCTGGATATAATTCATTTATCATTATGTAAGGACTATTTCCCCAAAAAATTTGGCAAGGCGAACTCAAATTATGATTAGATAACCACCGAACATTATAAACCTCCAATAGTTTATTATCTGTTAACCTTTCTTTTTTTTCTATCGTCCATTTTAATGCTTCCAATGCCTTTTCCTTTGTCCAATAGTTCCTAGGTGTCATTTGAAATTCCCATTCTTTAAAACAATTCGAATAAACATCACTTATCATTACATATGGGCTATCATGATATTTAACGCTAAGTAAACCACCTAATTTATATTTAATAATTAATTGGGATTTCCAACTCTTAAGAATTGTTTTTTTATCCCACTTTAAAACTTTTTCTATAAAATACTTGATTACACGTTTTGCTAGATTATTATCTTGATCATCACTCCATGTACCTTTGGGAAATCTGTTCCTTTTACTGTCCAATATCTCTTGGTATATCTCTTCTATTTTTATTACCATTACAATCCTGTTCTCTCTTTCTATAGTGATTTTTACAGTAAACTAGATAAAAATCACCAGCAATTACAAATTTATTTCTAAGCAATAATCCACCTATATTTTAAGTACTAATAGGTGAATTTTGTTCATAATTAATATATATATGAACACTAATCCCCCCTCGATAAGGGGGAATAAGGGGTTCAGCCCATCAAGTTAACATTTTGAAGTTCCCATTTAACGAAAATTTTGTGTTTTTTATAGCAACGAAGTTCATTTTTATCGTTTTTGGGGCAACCTGTTCTGTTAGGTTGATGGGCATGGGGTACAGCCATAATTACACAAAAAGAAAAAGAATCCCTTATGATTTCTGGGACTCTTTTTCTTTTTTAAAGTTTTATCAGACAAATGATCTCACATCAATTTATCTTTGATATACAGATCATTTGTCTGATAATTTCTGTAAATAACTGCGGAGTAATAAACTTACATAAATGCTTTTAAAAGTTCTTGAACCAATGGAATTGCTCCACCTATGAATTTTAAAACTGCCATTGCGATTTCCATAATCATTTCCTCCTTTTTAATATTATGATGTAGTAAATCTTATACTCTCATTATATTAAGTGCATTAACTCATATCAATACATTTTAATATGCAATATTTCATCTTAAAATCATGCTTAATACTGTTATAATAGAATAGCTAAATTCTACATCATTTTTCGATATACTAAACAGCTAATGAATACATAAAAAAGGAAGAGAATTTTTAAAATTTTCTTCCTTTTTTATGTATTCATAGGGGTCACTATATGGGGTTTAAATCTAAACTTTCTTTAAAAAGATATTATGATTTTTATTAAGAGGTATAAAATTCACAACGGAAAATGACTGGTTGCTAAAAGGGATATTTTCGTATTTGTAAGAGCAACAAAAAGAACTTGTAGTGATTTCTACATGTTCTTTTTGTTTTTCAGTTAAACAATGGGGTATGTGTAGCAACGGAACAAAATCACGCAACAAGCATTAGCGGACATTATATGTGTTTGTAAAAAATATTTTTCAACCTATTGGTTTGATTTCCTCTTTGTAAAAGATAAACGGTTCTGTTGCAAAGTTTTTTGAGCTGAGCTAAACTGTAGGGAAATTGAGATGAGGCGAATGATACATGGGGTACTTTAAAGGAAAACAATTTAAAAAAGGTATTATTTTAGTAGCCGTAGGCTACTATTGTCGTTTTTCTTTAAGTTATCGCGATGTATCTGAACTTTTGAGAGAACGTGGAATATCGGTTCATCCTACAACCATCATGCGTTGGGTTCATGAATATGGAGATTTAATTTATCAAATTTGGAAGAAGAAAAATAAATCAGCACATTTCGTATGGCATTTAGATGAGACCTACATCAAAGTCAAAGGAGAGTGGTGTTATCTTTATCGTGCGATTGATTGAGAAGGGTACACCTTGGATATCCAACTTCGTAAAACAAGGGATCATCAAGCCACCTATATGTTTATGAAAAGGTTAGTGAAAACTTTTGGAGAACCAACGGTTCTCACAACAGACAAGGCTCCAGCCCTACTTTATGCGTTCAAAAAACTGAAAAATAACGGTTTTTATGTGCATACGAAACATTGCACCGTTAAGCATTTCAATAATCTCATCGAACAGGACCATAGACATATCAAGCGATGTTTTGTCAAATCCGCAGGATTTCAAAATCTTCGTCATGCTTCACGTACAATCAAAGGAATCGAAACCATTCATGCCCTATATAAACAAAGGCGAAGTCTTCAAAGAGACTCCGCCTTTTCAACGTACAATGAACTTCAACAATTACTAGCTACTTCCTAAACATTGTTCCTCATTTA
>NZ_JBBOUO010000004.1:0-14046 GCF_038006105.1 Bacillus sp. FSL H8-0545
GCTTCATATTATATGGTTAAGTCCTCGATCTATTAGTATTCGTCAGCTCCACATGTCACCATGCTTCCACCTCGAACCTATCAACCTGATCATCTTTCAGGGATCTTACTAGCTTACGCTATGGGAAATCTCATCTTGAGGGGGGCTTCATGCTTAGATGCTTTCAGCACTTATCCCTTCCGCACATAGCTACCCAGCTATGCCCTTGGCAGAACAACTGGTACACCAGCGGTGCGTCCATCCCGGTCCTCTCGTACTAAGGACAGCTCCTCTCAAATTTCCTGCGCCCACGACGGATAGGGACCGAACTGTCTCACGACGTTCTGAACCCAGCTCGCGTACCGCTTTAATGGGCGAACAGCCCAACCCTTGGGACCGACTACAGCCCCAGGATGCGATGAGCCGACATCGAGGTGCCAAACCTCCCCGTCGATGTGGACTCTTGGGGGAGATAAGCCTGTTATCCCCGGGGTAGCTTTTATCCGTTGAGCGATGGCCCTTCCATGCGGAACCACCGGATCACTAAGCCCGACTTTCGTCCCTGCTCGACTTGTAGGTCTCGCAGTCAAGCTCCCTTATGCCTTTGCACTCTACGAATGATTTCCAACCATTCTGAGGGAACCTTTGGGCGCCTCCGTTACACTTTAGGAGGCGACCGCCCCAGTCAAACTGCCCACCTGACACTGTCTCCCGGGTCGATAAGACCCGTAGGTTAGAATTTCAATACAGTCAGGGCGGTATCCCACCAGCGCCTCCACCGAAGCTAGCGCTCCGGTTTCAATGGCTCCCGCCTATCCTGTACAAACTGTACCAAAATTCAATATCAGGCTACAGTAAAGCTCCACGGGGTCTTTCCGTCCTGTCGCGGGTAACCTGCATCTTCACAGGTACTATAATTTCACCGAGTCTCTGGTTGAGACAGTGCCCAAATCGTTACACCTTTCGTGCGGGTCGGAACTTACCCGACAAGGAATTTCGCTACCTTAGGACCGTTATAGTTACGGCCGCCGTTTACTGGGGCTTCAGTTCAGAGCTTCGCTTACGCTAACCCCTCTCCTTAACCTTCCAGCACCGGGCAGGTGTCAGCCCCTATACTTCGCCTTACGGCTTCGCAGAGACCTGTGTTTTTGCTAAACAGTCGCTTGGGCCTATTCACTGCGGCTTTCCGTTAAGAAAGCACCCCTTCTCCCGAAGTTACGGGGTCATTTTGCCGAGTTCCTTAACCAGAGTTCTCTCGCACACCTTAGGATTCTCTCCTCGCCTACCTGTGTCGGTTTGCGGTACAGGCACCTTTTATCTCGCTAGAAGCTTTTCTTGGCAGCGGGGAATCAAAGACTTCGCTCCATAAGGAGCTTCCCCATCACAGCTCAGCCTTCACGATAAGCGGATTTGCCTACTTATCAGCCTAACTGCTTGGACGTGCACAACCAATCGCACGCTTCTTCTATCCTTCTGCGTCCCTCCATTGCTCAAACGATAAAGAGGTGGTACAGGAATATCAACCTGTTGTCCATCGCCTACGCCTGTCGGCCTCGGCTTAGGTCCTGACTAACCCTGAGCGGACGAGCCTTCCTCAGGAAACCTTAGGCATTCGGTGGACGGGATTCTCACCCGTCTTTCGCTACTCATACCGGCATTCTCACTTCTAAGCGCTCCACCAGTCCTTCCGGTCTGACTTCACTGCACTTAGAACGCTCCCCTACCACTGATACCATTGGTATCAATTCGCAGCTTCGGTGGTGTATTTAGCCCCGGTACATTTTCGGCGCAGAGTCACTCGACTAGTGAGCTATTACGCACTCTTTAAATGGTGGCTGCTTCTGAGCCAACATCCTAGTTGTCTAAGCAACTCCACATCCTTTTCCACTTAATACACACTTTGGGACCTTAGCTGGCGATCTGGGCTGTTTCCCTCTTGACTACGGATCTTATCACTCGCAGTCTGACTCCTAAGGATAAGTCATTGGCATTCGGAGTTTGACTGAATTCGGTAATCCGATGAGGACCCCTAGTTCAATCAGTGCTCTACCTCCAAGACTCTTACACTTAAGGCTAGCCCTAAAGCTATTTCGGGGAGAACCAGCTATCTCCAGGTTCGATTGGAATTTCTCCGCTACCCACACCTCATCCCCGCACTTTTCAACGTGCGTGGGTTCGGGCCTCCATTCAGTGTTACCTGAACTTCACCCTGGACATGGGTAGATCACCTGGTTTCGGGTCTACGACCACGTACTAAACGCCCTATTCAGACTCGCTTTCGCTGCGGCTCCGCCTCTTCAGCTTAACCTCGCACGGGATCGTAACTCGCCGGTTCATTCTACAAAAGGCACGCCATCACCCATTAACGGGCTCTGACTATTTGTAGGCACACGGTTTCAGGATCTCTTTCACTCCCCTTCCGGGGTGCTTTTCACCTTTCCCTCACGGTACTGGTTCACTATCGATCACTAGGGAGTATTTAGCCTTGGGAGATGGTCCTCCCAGATTCCGACGGAATTTCACGTGTTCCGCCGTACTCAGGATACATTCAAGAGAGAACGAAGTTTCGACTACGGGGTTGTTACCCTCTGTGACGGACCTTTCCAGGTCGCTTCGTCTACCTCGTTCCTTTGTAACTCCGTATAGAATGTCCTACAACCCCAAGAGGCAAGCCTCTTGGTTTGGGCTAGATTCCGTTTCGCTCGCCGCTACTCAGGAAATCGCATTTGCTTTCTCTTCCTCCAGGTACTTAGATGTTTCAGTTCCCTGGGTCTGTCTTCCATACCCTATGTATTCAGGTAAGGATACCATACCATTACGTATAGTGGGTTTCCCCATTCGGAAATCTTCGGATCAAAGCTTACTTACAGCTCCCCGAAGCATATCGGCGTTAGTCCCGTCCTTCATCGACTCCTAGTGTCAAGGCATCCACCGTGCGCCCTTTCTAACTTAACCAAACTAAAATTAAAAAAATATGAGCTACACTGTTATCTAGTTTTCAAAGAACATACATTTAAACTTGAGAGATAGTTCTCTCAAAACTGAACGAAACAAAACAAGTCAACGTTTATTGATGAACTGCGTTCATCAATTCTCCATAGAAAGGAGGTGATCCAGCCGCACCTTCCGATACGGCTACCTTGTTACGACTTCACCCCAATCATCTGTCCCACCTTAGGCGGCTGGCTCCATAAAGGTTACCCCACCGACTTCGGGTGTTACAAACTCTCGTGGTGTGACGGGCGGTGTGTACAAGGCCCGGGAACGTATTCACCGCGGCATGCTGATCCGCGATTACTAGCGATTCCAGCTTCATGTAGGCGAGTTGCAGCCTACAATCCGAACTGAGAACGGTTTTATGAGATTAGCTCCACCTCGCGGTCTTGCAGCTCTTTGTACCGTCCATTGTAGCACGTGTGTAGCCCAGGTCATAAGGGGCATGATGATTTGACGTCATCCCCACCTTCCTCCGGTTTGTCACCGGCAGTCACCTTAGAGTGCCCAACTTAATGATGGCAACTAAGATCAAGGGTTGCGCTCGTTGCGGGACTTAACCCAACATCTCACGACACGAGCTGACGACAACCATGCACCACCTGTCACTCTGCTCCCGAAGGAGAAGCTCTATCTCTAGAGTTTTCAGAGGATGTCAAGACCTGGTAAGGTTCTTCGCGTTGCTTCGAATTAAACCACATGCTCCACCGCTTGTGCGGGCCCCCGTCAATTCCTTTGAGTTTCAGCCTTGCGGCCGTACTCCCCAGGCGGAGTGCTTAATGCGTTAACTTCAGCACTAAAGGGCGGAAACCCTCTAACACTTAGCACTCATCGTTTACGGCGTGGACTACCAGGGTATCTAATCCTGTTTGCTCCCCACGCTTTCGCGCCTCAGTGTCAGTTACAGACCAGAAAGTCGCCTTCGCCACTGGTGTTCCTCCATATCTCTACGCATTTCACCGCTACACATGGAATTCCACTTTCCTCTTCTGCACTCAAGTCTCCCAGTTTCCAATGACCCTCCACGGTTGAGCCGTGGGCTTTCACATCAGACTTAAGAAACCACCTGCGCGCGCTTTACGCCCAATAATTCCGGATAACGCTTGCCACCTACGTATTACCGCGGCTGCTGGCACGTAGTTAGCCGTGGCTTTCTGGTTAGGTACCGTCAAGGTGCCAGCTTATTCAACTAGCACTTGTTCTTCCCTAACAACAGAGTTTTACGACCCGAAAGCCTTCATCACTCACGCGGCGTTGCTCCGTCAGACTTTCGTCCATTGCGGAAGATTCCCTACTGCTGCCTCCCGTAGGAGTCTGGGCCGTGTCTCAGTCCCAGTGTGGCCGATCACCCTCTCAGGTCGGCTACGCATCGTTGCCTTGGTGAGCCGTTACCTCACCAACTAGCTAATGCGACGCGGGTCCATCCATAAGTGACAGCCGAAGCCGCCTTTCAATTTCGAACTATGCAGTTCAAAATATTATCCGGTATTAGCCCCGGTTTCCCGGAGTTATCCCAGTCTTATGGGTAGGTTACCCACGTGTTACTCACCCGTCCGCCGCTAACTTCATAAGAGCAAGCTCTTAATCCATTCGCTCGACTTGCATGTATTAGGCACGCCGCCAGCGTTCATCCTGAGCCAGGATCAAACTCTCCAATAAAGTTAGTTTGTCTAGCATCTAAAAATAAAAATTGACGTTCACGTTGTTTGTTTCGTTCAGTTTTCAAAGAACTTATCTGCCGCTCATTTACGACTCCCTTATGTTAACATTTTTATATTTCAATGTCAACCAAGTTTTTTTATTTCTTTTGTCGCTTTCTGCGTTGTTGCTATCGGCGACTTGTTCTATACTACACCTCTATAGGCTAATCGTCAATACCTTTTTATAAAGATATTTAATTTAATATGTTCACACCACTTTATCCCGCTATTTGCGGACAGTAAGACTCCCACCTCAAAGTTCGGCTGAAGCAAAGAAGCTAGTAGTGAGCCTGACGATCCATAAATTCCCGATTAGTAAAGGTTACATAAGAATCCACGAAGACTTTACTAAATAGCAATCATTGTCTACCTCTATCTACTAATCTCCCCTAACAAACCTCTCTATTTCAAGAGGATTATCCCCCGTACATTACTGGGTTCCACAAGAAATTCTTTTCTAGCAACTTCATTTACTCTCCTTATCTTACTTAATTACAATATCTCTTTCTAACAGTGCACACACTCTTCTTCACTCTCCTGAACCATTCATAATAGAATGAACCGACTATAGACTAGATTCAATTAATATTAAAAATTATGATGAGTAAAGGACCATTCGTAGATTATTTCATAAAACCAGTTGGAAATAGAATAATTGGTTCGTTTACAGATTTCACGATACTTTCATAGAAAAACACTCATTATTTTGATACACGTCAACTATAGACAAGAACAAGACACTAAAACATATGAACATGCAGCTGTCATAGCACCGTGGCTCACGAACCTATACGATCTATAGTGAGAGTAGTGATGGCACACTACAATCTTGCACGTCAGCGGACTTCGCCTTTGGTATCAAGAATCACACTGATGTTAATCAGGTTGCCCCTTTAGCAATGGGAGTGTCAATAAATCCAATATTAATAATTGAAATATACTTTACTGAAGAACCACCTCACTAAGGTATGTAAAGTTACAAGCTATACTGGAAATCCGAACCTAGTATGGCAGCTCTTCTTTAAACACATATGTCCAATAGAAAATAAGCGCCTCAATTGATTGAGTATGCCCATTACACCATTCAAGAACAAACGTTCTAACCTCTTGTTATACACCACTACTTCCTTGCATTTAAGTAATCACACTATAATTTTTCACTTACACTTATCTTCTATATAAAAGCTCCAAAATTATAAAATTTAAAGAGTTGTATCCTATATCTATATACAGAGAACCGTAAGCTTTTCCATTAGAAGAACAAATAGAGTATATAAGAAAACAAACTAACTGATTTTATTCCCGATGAACCCATTCTTCCTCCAACTTATTTATATCAACGTGATAATAAAGACAAATATGCTGTTCAAATAGCAACCAGTGGCCAACTATACTTTAGTTATCTTATTTATAAGGCTACACAAAAAAAGATTCTTATCCAACTACTAGAGGAAACAAGTAGAACTTATAAAAAAGCTGAACACTATGTACAAGAGCAGTTCAAATATTACTACTCATAACTGATCTTCCCGCCCGAAAATTTTCTTGGGAATTTCGTGTAACAAACTATCCAAACTATAAAAAAGATTATAGAGTCTAAACATTAATCCACACATCTTTATCCAAAATGTTATATGCGAAAGTAATACATAAGACTTTCAAGAACTATATTTTGAAATTATCGCCGCTCTTCAAAAGCCAGATTCAGAAAAAAGAACACGCGCTATTATCTTTTTAACTCCACCACTTTCACCATATAACTACTTAAAACAAATAAAGTGAAACTTTAATCAGTGGGGGTTTTGTTGATCCCCCACTGATTATTAGCCTTCACCAATCGGGCGTTTACGGGCAGCAGGGCTCCCCCCTAACTTCTTTGCTCCAGCTGAATTTTGAGGTGGGAGTTTTACTGCCCGGCGAATAGCGGGATAAATGAAACAAATAGCCTGTTACAATGAACTTTTTTCTTCAAACTTTTTCATGTACCACTATTCGGGTTCACTTCAATTTAACATGTGGTAGCTTCTTTGCTATTCACGAATTAAAGCCATTATCATACGAAACAATTCAGAGATTAAACATCCCGTCATTAAAGATGTCTAAGAAAAAGATCCTCATAAATGGAGTGAACTTGTTTAAAAGCCATATTTATTCAGTTTATTATCTTCATTGATCCGTGGATTTCAAATAACTACAAAGCTATTACAAATAAACAATATGCTACTTGCTCATGAACGTTTTGAGCTTATCGATGTAAGAAACAAAGTGAAGCCTATATAAATACACTTACCTTTAAACAAATAAGCTTGTTATCAATAGGTTTCTTGAACCATAGATAACAAGCTTATTTCATTAAACACAAAAAAGACGAGTCATTCTGACTCGTCTTAAAGTTGCTTGGCGACGTCCTACTCTCACAGGGACAAGGTCCCAACTACCATCGGCGCTAGAGAGCTTAACTTCCGTGTTCGGTATGGGAACGGGTGTGACCTCTCTGCCATCATCACCAAACTATTGAAGGTATATTCCTTCAAAACTAGATAACATTTGCTTCATATTATATGGTTAAGTCCTCGATCTATTAGTATTCGTCAGCTCCACATGTCACCATGCTTCCACCTCGAACCTATCAACCTGATCATCTTTCAGGGATCTTACTAGCTTACGCTATGGGAAATCTCATCTTGAGGGGGGCTTCATGCTTAGATGCTTTCAGCACTTATCCCTTCCGCACATAGCTACCCAGCTATGCCCTTGGCAGAACAACTGGTACACCAGCGGTGCGTCCATCCCGGTCCTCTCGTACTAAGGACAGCTCCTCTCAAATTTCCTGCGCCCACGACGGATAGGGACCGAACTGTCTCACGACGTTCTGAACCCAGCTCGCGTACCGCTTTAATGGGCGAACAGCCCAACCCTTGGGACCGACTACAGCCCCAGGATGCGATGAGCCGACATCGAGGTGCCAAACCTCCCCGTCGATGTGGACTCTTGGGGGAGATAAGCCTGTTATCCCCGGGGTAGCTTTTATCCGTTGAGCGATGGCCCTTCCATGCGGAACCACCGGATCACTAAGCCCGACTTTCGTCCCTGCTCGACTTGTAGGTCTCGCAGTCAAGCTCCCTTATGCCTTTGCACTCTACGAATGATTTCCAACCATTCTGAGGGAACCTTTGGGCGCCTCCGTTACACTTTAGGAGGCGACCGCCCCAGTCAAACTGCCCACCTGACACTGTCTCCCGGGTCGATAAGACCCGTAGGTTAGAATTTCAATACAGTCAGGGCGGTATCCCACCAGCGCCTCCACCGAAGCTAGCGCTCCGGTTTCAATGGCTCCCGCCTATCCTGTACAAACTGTACCAAAATTCAATATCAGGCTACAGTAAAGCTCCACGGGGTCTTTCCGTCCTGTCGCGGGTAACCTGCATCTTCACAGGTACTATAATTTCACCGAGTCTCTGGTTGAGACAGTGCCCAAATCGTTACACCTTTCGTGCGGGTCGGAACTTACCCGACAAGGAATTTCGCTACCTTAGGACCGTTATAGTTACGGCCGCCGTTTACTGGGGCTTCAGTTCAGAGCTTCGCTTACGCTAACCCCTCTCCTTAACCTTCCAGCACCGGGCAGGTGTCAGCCCCTATACTTCGCCTTACGGCTTCGCAGAGACCTGTGTTTTTGCTAAACAGTCGCTTGGGCCTATTCACTGCGGCTTTCCGTTAAGAAAGCACCCCTTCTCCCGAAGTTACGGGGTCATTTTGCCGAGTTCCTTAACCAGAGTTCTCTCGCACACCTTAGGATTCTCTCCTCGCCTACCTGTGTCGGTTTGCGGTACAGGCACCTTTTATCTCGCTAGAAGCTTTTCTTGGCAGCGGGGAATCAAAGACTTCGCTCCATAAGGAGCTTCCCCATCACAGCTCAGCCTTCACGATAAGCGGATTTGCCTACTTATCAGCCTAACTGCTTGGACGTGCACAACCAATCGCACGCTTCTTCTATCCTTCTGCGTCCCTCCATTGCTCAAACGATAAAGAGGTGGTACAGGAATATCAACCTGTTGTCCATCGCCTACGCCTGTCGGCCTCGGCTTAGGTCCTGACTAACCCTGAGCGGACGAGCCTTCCTCAGGAAACCTTAGGCATTCGGTGGACGGGATTCTCACCCGTCTTTCGCTACTCATACCGGCATTCTCACTTCTAAGCGCTCCACCAGTCCTTCCGGTCTGACTTCACTGCACTTAGAACGCTCCCCTACCACTGATACCATTGGTATCAATTCGCAGCTTCGGTGGTGTATTTAGCCCCGGTACATTTTCGGCGCAGAGTCACTCGACTAGTGAGCTATTACGCACTCTTTAAATGGTGGCTGCTTCTGAGCCAACATCCTAGTTGTCTAAGCAACTCCACATCCTTTTCCACTTAATACACACTTTGGGACCTTAGCTGGCGATCTGGGCTGTTTCCCTCTTGACTACGGATCTTATCACTCGCAGTCTGACTCCTAAGGATAAGTCATTGGCATTCGGAGTTTGACTGAATTCGGTAATCCGATGAGGACCCCTAGTTCAATCAGTGCTCTACCTCCAAGACTCTTACACTTAAGGCTAGCCCTAAAGCTATTTCGGGGAGAACCAGCTATCTCCAGGTTCGATTGGAATTTCTCCGCTACCCACACCTCATCCCCGCACTTTTCAACGTGCGTGGGTTCGGGCCTCCATTCAGTGTTACCTGAACTTCACCCTGGACATGGGTAGATCACCTGGTTTCGGGTCTACGACCACGTACTAAACGCCCTATTCAGACTCGCTTTCGCTGCGGCTCCGCCTCTTCAGCTTAACCTTGCACGGGATCGTAACTCGCCGGTTCATTCTACAAAAGGCACGCCATCACCCATTAACGGGCTCTGACTATTTGTAGGCACACGGTTTCAGGATCTCTTTCACTCCCCTTCCGGGGTGCTTTTCACCTTTCCCTCACGGTACTGGTTCACTATCGATCACTAGGGAGTATTTAGCCTTGGGAGATGGTCCTCCCAGATTCCGACGGAATTTCACGTGTTCCGCCGTACTCAGGATACATTCAAGAGAGAACGAAGTTTCGACTACGGGGTTGTTACCCTCTGTGACGGACCTTTCCAGGTCGCTTCGTCTACCTCGTTCCTTTGTAACTCCGTATAGAATGTCCTACAACCCCAAGAGGCAAGCCTCTTGGTTTGGGCTAGATTCCGTTTCGCTCGCCGCTACTCAGGAAATCGCATTTGCTTTCTCTTCCTCCAGGTACTTAGATGTTTCAGTTCCCTGGGTCTGTCTTCCATACCCTATGTATTCAGGTAAGGATACCATACCATTACGTATAGTGGGTTTCCCCATTCGGAAATCTTCGGATCAAAGCTTACTTACAGCTCCCCGAAGCATATCGGCGTTAGTCCCGTCCTTCATCGACTCCTAGTGTCAAGGCATCCACCGTGCGCCCTTTCTAACTTAACCAAACTAAAATTAAAAAAATATGAGCTACACTGTTATCTAGTTTTCAAAGAACATACATTTAAACTTGAGAGATAGTTCTCTCAAAACTGAACGAAACAAAACAAGTCAACGTTTATTGATGAACTGCGTTCATCAATTCTCCATAGAAAGGAGGTGATCCAGCCGCACCTTCCGATACGGCTACCTTGTTACGACTTCACCCCAATCATCTGTCCCACCTTAGGCGGCTGGCTCCATAAAGGTTACCCCACCGACTTCGGGTGTTACAAACTCTCGTGGTGTGACGGGCGGTGTGTACAAGGCCCGGGAACGTATTCACCGCGGCATGCTGATCCGCGATTACTAGCGATTCCAGCTTCATGTAGGCGAGTTGCAGCCTACAATCCGAACTGAGAACGGTTTTATGAGATTAGCTCCACCTCGCGGTCTTGCAGCTCTTTGTACCGTCCATTGTAGCACGTGTGTAGCCCAGGTCATAAGGGGCATGATGATTTGACGTCATCCCCACCTTCCTCCGGTTTGTCACCGGCAGTCACCTTAGAGTGCCCAACTTAATGATGGCAACTAAGATCAAGGGTTGCGCTCGTTGCGGGACTTAACCCAACATCTCACGACACGAGCTGACGACAACCATGCACCACCTGTCACTCTGCTCCCGAAGGAGAAGCTCTATCTCTAGAGTTTTCAGAGGATGTCAAGACCTGGTAAGGTTCTTCGCGTTGCTTCGAATTAAACCACATGCTCCACCGCTTGTGCGGGCCCCCGTCAATTCCTTTGAGTTTCAGCCTTGCGGCCGTACTCCCCAGGCGGAGTGCTTAATGCGTTAACTTCAGCACTAAAGGGCGGAAACCCTCTAACACTTAGCACTCATCGTTTACGGCGTGGACTACCAGGGTATCTAATCCTGTTTGCTCCCCACGCTTTCGCGCCTCAGTGTCAGTTACAGACCAGAAAGTCGCCTTCGCCACTGGTGTTCCTCCATATCTCTACGCATTTCACCGCTACACATGGAATTCCACTTTCCTCTTCTGCACTCAAGTCTCCCAGTTTCCAATGACCCTCCACGGTTGAGCCGTGGGCTTTCACATCAGACTTAAGAAACCACCTGCGCGCGCTTTACGCCCAATAATTCCGGATAACGCTTGCCACCTACGTATTACCGCGGCTGCTGGCACGTAGTTAGCCGTGGCTTTCTGGTTAGGTACCGTCAAGGTGCCAGCTTATTCAACTAGCACTTGTTCTTCCCTAACAACAGAGTTTTACGACCCGAAAGCCTTCATCACTCACGCGGCGTTGCTCCGTCAGACTTTCGTCCATTGCGGAAGATTCCCTACTGCTGCCTCCCGTAGGAGTCTGGGCCGTGTCTCAGTCCCAGTGTGGCCGATCACCCTCTCAGGTCGGCTACGCATCGTTGCCTTGGTGAGCCGTTACCTCACCAACTAGCTAATGCGACGCGGGTCCATCCATAAGTGACAGCCGAAGCCGCCTTTCAATTTCGAACTATGCAGTTCAAAATATTATCCGGTATTAGCCCCGGTTTCCCGGAGTTATCCCAGTCTTATGGGTAGGTTACCCACGTGTTACTCACCCGTCCGCCGCTAACTTCATAAGAGCAAGCTCTTAATCCATTCGCTCGACTTGCATGTATTAGGCACGCCGCCAGCGTTCATCCTGAGCCAGGATCAAACTCTCCAATAAAGTTAGTTTGTCTAGCATCTAAAAATAAAAATTGACGTTTACGTTGTTTGTTTCGTTCAGTTTTCAAAGAACTTGTTTGCCGCTCATTTGCGACTCCCTTATGTTAACATTTTCATATTTCAATGTCAACCAAGTTTTTTTATTTCTTTTGTCGCTTTCTGCGTTGTTGCTATCGGCGACTTGTTCTATATTACACCTATGTATGTTAATCGTCAATAGTTTTAAATAAGTTTTTTATAAAAATATGAATTAACTATACCAACAAGCCATTAGCACAATAATAATACACTTGAATGTAACTCCCCCAAAATAAACTAAATACGAATAACCTATAAAAGTCACTGTAGGTTATTCGTATTTAGATGTCATTAATATACATATGACATTTAAAATTTATCCCCTCATTACATTATGTACACCATAATAGAAAGAAAGAATTAAATATTATTCCTTTGAAGGTATCGAGCAGCTACCATCTGCACAATAATCATCTGTTGTACTATTTATTGAAAGATCTTGAAGTTCAGACTTAGGATTCTCTTCTTCCCACACCTGCTGAAGTGCACCAACAAAGGTTTCAAGTGGTTGTGCACCTGAAATAGCATACTTTTGATTAACAATAAAATAAGGTACCCCTGTAATTTTATATTGTTGGGCAATTGATTCATCAATCCTAACCTCATTGGCATAAGCATTTTTATTATGAATAACATTTAAAGCCTCTTCCCTATCTAGACCGGAAGCTTCAGCAATATTAGCTAGTGTTTCCACATCACTTAAGTTTCTCGATTCAGTGAAATATGCAAAAAGTAGATTTTCTGTAATCTCCTTTTCCTTCCCCTGATCCTTTGCGAATTTCGCCAAACGATGTGCATCAAAAGTATTTGTTGGCTTCATCTCTTCAAAATTGAAACTTAAACCCATACTAGCTGCATGATTGCCTAGTTGTATATTATTACGATCAGCTTCTTCAACACTAATTCCATACTTCGATGCAAGTACTTCATTAATACTCGTTCCAGAGTAAATCGGAGCATTTTGATCTAATTCAAAACTTTTAAACTCAACTTCAACATCTTTCTTATGTGGAAATTGCTCTAAAGCCATTTCTAATCTACGCTTCCCAATATAGCAAAACGGGCATACAAAATCAGACCAAACTTCAATTTTCATATGAACACCTCATTAACATTTATTTTTCAATCATTGTAGCACTGACCTTACGGAATTCAAAAATTTATGCCTCAAGAAGTTACGACTACTAATCAAAGAAGATTTCATGCACATATATACACTTTAATTGTAAATGAGCTCCTTGTTCAACATTCCTATATCTCACTACATATTTAGCCATAATATAGCTGTTCTCATAATAGTTGAAAAGCACCTGTATTATTTCCATAGATTATGTACTACTTCCCTATACTTAATAACCAAAAAATATCCCTCAAAACGCTACTATTATAAGAATAAAAAATTAAACAAGCCCGTCTATATAAAATGCAATTATATAGACGGGCTTGTTTAATAGATTTAGCAAACTGCAAACTCAAAGGAAGCAATTATACAAATCTATATTATTGAAATTATGAACGGAGTTATTTTCAAAAGTATATTAGTGAAGAAGATTTAGATGTCCAATCATGAAGAAGAAATATTTACCGGCAGAAATACCTCTAATGTTTATTAGTTAAGGGATACTGCATACAGGGTTTCAAGGAAAAATAGCTATACAATTCATAAACCATTAAATCATTTAGAGCATAGAAGCTTCAATTATGCGCCAAATTTTTTAGAAATTAATTATAAAAGAAGAGAGATTTCCTCTTATATTGAAGATATGACCAATAATGGTCATATGACGAAATACATATAGTTTAATGAACGCTTAATAAAAATAGCGAAAACACTTCGCCTTTATCATGATTCTGTAAATAATTTTCCATTTGGTATGATTTAGCAATCAATATTTCCACTCTTGTTTCTAACGAAACAAATATACAAAAAAACACAAGTCTTTTGACTTGTGTTTTAGCTTGCTTGGCGACGTCCTACTCTCACAGGGACAAGGTCCCAACTACCATCGGCGCTAGAGAGCTTAACTTCCGTGTTCGGTATGGGAACGGGTGTGACCTCTCTGCCATCATCACCAAACTATTGAAGGTATATTCCTTCAAAACTAGATAACATTT
>NZ_JBBOUO010000005.1:0-13273 GCF_038006105.1 Bacillus sp. FSL H8-0545
GTCTATCTCATTTAATCAATCTCACCAAAGCTCATTGAGCCACAATAACAGAGAAAACATTCATGGAAATCCTGGTATAGATCTATCCAGGTCAGAGGAGAATATTTACTTTGTTCAAAAGGACATCCGAAGTGTATACAAGGATATCTTTCAAAAAGCGTTGGACAAGTATAACGAGAAACAAAAACGGAATGACCGTAAAATTGATGATTACTATGACAAAATACATAAAGACGATAAGACGCATGAGCAACGAGAACTCGTTGTAGCGATTGGGGAAGGTAAAGACGATCCAATGTATAGAGAGGCGAAAAAAGAAGCACTGAAGCGCTATGCTGAGGCGTTTCAAGAGCGAAATCCAAATCTAGTAGTTTATAACATGGTTTTACATGATGATGAAGCCAATCCACATTTACATATTAACTATGTACCGAATTTCGAAAGTAGTCGAGGATTAACGAGGCGTGTCGGAATGGATAGAGCTTTGCAGCAACAAGGTGTAGAGGGAACGGGAAGAAAGTTAATTGCACATTGGAGAGAATTAGAAACGGCCTATATTGAGAAATTAGCGAAAGAACACATTCCAAATTTTGAACGTGCCAATGTAGGTTCACATAAATACATGAAAGTCCGTCAATACAAGGAATATGCAGAAACAAAATCAATTGTTGAGAATCAAGTACAAGAAAAAGAGATGCAGTTACAAACGATTGACCATAACTTAAAAAATGTTGAAGAGAAAACAAATGAATTACAAGTAGTGAAAAAGAGTTTGGAAAGCGATGTCGTTGATAAGTACAAAGAATTAGAGGTAGTGAAACAACAAGTAGAGAGTGAAAGTGAAAAGCTACAGCTAATTGGCCAGTGTCATATAGAGTTAGAAAAAAGAGTAGAACAAATGCAAAAAGAATTAGATAGTGCTACGGATCAAGTGCCAAATGAACCTATTGTAATTCCGTTTTTGCATAAAGAAGTAATAACACAAGTACAGGATAAAATGATTGGGAAAGCTGAAATCACGAAGAAACAGACAAGAAATTATGTTTTATCACGGGAACAATATCAAGAATTTACAAAACAAGTGAATGCAGCGGTTACTATCAAAAAGGATTATGAGCGTTTGAAAAAAACAGATTTTGTGAAAGAGAATGAGAGTTTAAAAGTACATGCAGAGGGATGGATGAAAGAGAATCGAACGTTGAAACAAGAAAAAAGTCAGTTACAAAAAGAAGTTGGTGTATTAAATAGAGAAATAAGCTCGTTAAAGGTTCATATAAAGGATTTACAGGCAAACATAAGGGTTTTATATCAACAGACAAAAAAAGTCTTTAAAGAGAAATTTAAGGCGTTTAGGGGGCTTATTAAAGAAAATTTGGATAGAAAGGGAATTAATAATTATTTTGAGAATGAACATAAGAAAGAAATTAATAAACCTAGGGGATTTGATATGGAACGGTAAACCAGGTTATTGAAAACGTGATAGAATGAAAAAAAGAGCCATGCGGGAACATGACTCTTTTCATAGGGTATTCTACGAAAATACCTAGAATTCAATTATCTGATTATAGATTATCATAATTTGATTTATAATCAAATAGCAAAAAATAGGTGTTTTTGTTGATTCCCTCAATTAAGGAGGAATTAACTTAGATATGACAAAAAAAATTATTGATTTTGGACAAGCTGACAAAAAGGCAAAAGAAAGAGATAGTAAAATTAATAGCATTTATGAAAAGCTTGAAGGTAGTGGTGGACTTTCTGAAGAAGAAAGAGTCATTATGCTACAAGTATTAAGTAAAATGTCTGGTGGAGAAGAGTATTTTATAGGGAAGAAGAAAAAACCTACAGATCGGGTGAGATTTGTCCAAATGATTACAGAGAATATTGATTATTTATGTGAAATTGGCTATTTAGCTCAACCAGAAAAGGCATTTTTATTTGATATTTCAAGATTTCTAGAATTTAAATCAAATGTCATTGTTGAAAAAAATGAAGAAGATGATATAAAACCGAATACGGCATCTCCTAGTTATTTAGCTAAGAAATTAGGGAAAACAAGGACTTCTATTTCAAAAATAATGAATGAATTGCTTGAAAAAGGGGTTTTAGGAGTTGCAGAAACAGGTGTAATAACTGAAGATGGAAGGACTTGTTCAGCAAGAACTTGGTTTGTTAACCCCAATATATTATGTAATTCACCTAAAGATGATATTGATAGAGCAACTCAACAAATTTTTTCAAAAGCGCTACGCAATATCAAAATTGAAGGTAATAAGAAAAAACATAAACTACCAATTTATTTATTTTAGATGTCGATTTTATATTGACATCTTTTTTTATGTGTGTTTTTACATTTTTTAGGTGTTAAAAAAAATTAACACAGGTGTTAAAAAAAATTAACACCTCATGTCTTATAAACCCTTGATATTACTGACTTTCTTCACTTTGCTCTTCTCACTCTTATATATATAGCTAAAAGTTCCGCAAGGAACGGGTCGTATTTTTGAGAAAAACACTCAAAAATCTCCACCCTCACAATAAAAAAAGTCGGTTCGTTAATCCTCACCTAAAAGCTAATGCTTTTTCTTTTTTATTGTGTCCTTGCAAAACTTTTTTCGGCTCGATATGCTTTTTTCGCCAAGCCGACAGACAAAACACAAGATAATGGTTATCGACTTGGATAAGCAAGTATACGAGCCGAATCGCTTAGATCAAACGTTCAAAAATTGTTCTTATTTAATATGTTGATACGTTTAATACGTGGGGTTTCGCCCCCACACGACGAGCCAGCACTCTAGCCAAAACGCAATTTTTAGATCAAAGATAAAGAAGAAATTTTTGGTGTTTATTCATAGTATTTCTAATTATTATTTGTTAATATAAATAACTGGATATCAAAAACATAATATAGTAATAGTTAGGATGGTATTAAGAATTGAAAAGAACAGCTGAATTTGTACTTGGTTTAATTGGTGGTATTTTTGGGGTTATAGGTTCTGTGATTGTAATGTCTTTAGCTATATATGGTATGGAAGGTTACACTGACAATGCCCTTTTAACTTATATTTCTATTGTATTAATTATTGAAATAGGACTGTTAGTTTTAGCATGTTTGGTAAATAAGGTTAACAATATAGTCTATGGGGTTTGTATGATAATACTTCCATTAGTAACATTATTTATGTCAGTATTCACTTTAATAATTCCAGTAATTCTACAAATTATTTCGGGTGCAATTGCATTTCGAACTTTAAAGCAAAAATAGAATTATATGGGGTACCGCCAGTATTTCGGAAAAACCCCATGCTAAGCAAAAAATAAGCTGTCCATATGGGCAGCTTATTTACATAATTATCGTTATTAGAAGTGAAATTTAACTCGAAAATATCTAATTTTATCAGTTGTTGAATGTCTGAAAAAAATCAAACCAATGATATTGTTAAGATCTTTTGGTAACTTCTTGCTGTGATGACTATCATAGTGACTTTTTCTCCAGCAACCACTATTAGTGGCTAATTACCATAAGGAATTATTTTTGAAATTTGCTGTTTTTTAGAAAGTATGTTAATTTAAGAAAGACCTATTTTTGTTCGGTTTGAGATTAAGAATAAATTTTGTTTTTCGTCTAAGGTATTTGGGCAAGGGTAGTAACATATGTGTGGGTATCCACACTAGGAGGCAACAATTATGGAACAAGGTAAAGTAAAATGGTTTAATGCAGACAAAGGTTTTGGATTCATCGAGCGTGAAGGTGGAGAAGACGTATTCGTACATTTCTCAGCTATCCAAATCGACGGTTTCAAATCTTTAGACGAAGGACAAAGTGTAACGTTTGAAGTAGAACAAGGACAACGTGGCCCACAAGCTACTAATGTTCAAAAAGCTTAATATTAGCTGATGAAAGACCCTCTTGTAGGGTCTTTTTTTGATTTTGTTACAATATTCCGAATACAACTTTTTTAAGGGGATTTGGGGTGCTTAACTTTTAACGAAAAAGAAGATGTTAGAAATCATAATTTTAGCATTATGGGCTTTTTCTTTTAGTTATCTTGCAATTATATTAGGAATACCAAAAAACGGATTATATATAGTCGTAGGATTTTCAATCTTATTTGTTGGTGGACTTTTGATTGTGCATCTATTTCAAAATAAGAATGAAAATGGAAAATAACTTTGTTTGATTGTATATCTCATACACGTCTAGTTAACATAACGTCCTATTATTGGAATTCAATGTATCTAGAAATCTACAAAAATTCCCTTCAGAAAACTTTATAAACATAAAAAAAGACCGTCTTGATTGTAAACAAGACGGTGATCTTAAAATAGTGAATTTTCATTATTCAAGGGATTGAGTAAAGACATTTTATCTAATGTGTTATTTATGGACGTATGAAAGGAGACCAGGAAGGCTCATTGTCACTAGCCGGATTATTGGTAATGTTGGTCTGGTTTGACCCATCGGTATTCATCACGTAGATCTCACCGTTTCCGTCTCGGGTGGATGTAAAGGCAATTTTTTGTCCGTCTGGAGACCAAGAAGGATCAATGTTATTACCCGGACTATTGGTGATGCGTGTCTGGTTGGATCCATCGGTATTCATCACATAGATTTCAGGATTTCCGTCCCGGAAGGATGTAAAGGCAATTTTTTGTCCGTCTGGAGACCAGGAAGGATCCCTGTCATCAGCTGGATTATTGGTAAGGCGTGTCTGGTTGGATCCATCGGCGTTCATCACATAGATTTCAGGGTTTCCATCCCGATCGGATACAAAGGCAATTTTTTGTCCGTCCGGAGACCAGGAAGGCTCACTGTCATTAGCTGGATTATTGGTAAGGCGTGTCTGGTTGGATCCATCGGCGTTCATCACATAGATTTCAGGGTTTCCATCCCGATCGGATACAAAGGCAATTTTTTGTCCGTCCGGAGACCAGGAAGGCTCACTGTCATTAGCTGGATTATTGGTAAGGCGTGTCTGGCTAGATCCATCGGCATTCATCACATAGATTTCAGGGTTTCCATCTCGGTTGGATGTAAAGGTAATCTTTTGTCCGTCCGGAGACCAGGAAGGCTCAAAGTCACCAGCTGGATTATTGGTAAGGCGTGTCTGGTTGGACCCATCAGGATTCATTACATAGATCTCAGGGTTTGCGTCCCGATTGGATACAAAGGCGATTTTGCTAATTAAAACTTTTCTAATTGAACAGATTGTTTTGCAACAAATATTTATGGTGTTTAGAGTACCAGAATTATTAGTCGTTTCTTTAATCTGAATCACTCCTGAAGACACTGATTTCAATATGCCGGATTCTGTTCCACAAGTCGTATTAACGATGACAAAATCTTCGAGTTTTATATCAGATAATAACTCGTTACATGAACATGTGGAACTTGGTCCTGAAGGTTCTGGAATAGGAACAGGAAAGGCACAAGGAATATTACAAGGATTGAAGTATTTCCTATTTTTTGATGACATAAACAATCAAACTCCTTTACTATCATATCTGTTATATGTAATGTAAAATGAACATGTTTCTCTTGTATATTTGTCTATATTTATTCAATATAAAGTAATGTTGTATACCATATACATGTGAGGTTGACATAATGCACAATTATCGGTAGTAAATAAAAAGCAAAATCCTTTTTATATCAAGGATTTTGCTTTTTATTTGTTTATCATGATATGCATGATTTTATACATGGTAGAGATACTAAGGTTTTTTTGGCTTATTAATGTTCTGTATTAGTACAAAAATCTGTATAGAATTTTGTATAAAAAAGCCCTGCATATTGAACTGTACCCCGAATCATGGACACTTAAAAAAAGCCCCATGATTCGGGGTTTTTGTGTATTTTTATCAAAAAACCTCGTTATAATGGAACCAACGATAGAAATGAGGTACGGAGAATGAGTAAAATTATTTTTAACGAAATTCAAATGAAACAGCTAGAAAAAAATAAAAATGTATTAAAAGCGTCGGACCGTTCGATTAGCTATTGTTCAGATTTCAAAGTAAGAGCGGTAAAAGAAAATCAACAAGGAAAAGGTCCTAGCCAAATCTTTTTAGAGAATGGGTTTGACTTAGCTGTGATCGGTGAGAAGAAACCAAAACAATGCTTGAAACGTTGGCGAAGAACCTTTGAACAATTTGGTGAGGAAGGCTTTTATACAGAACGCCGTGGGAAAGGAAGCACGGGACGCCCTTCGGAAAAACCCCTCTCTTCTGATGAAAAATTAAAGAAAGCGGAAGCACGTATTGCGTTTTTAGAAGCGGAATTGACATTCCTAAAAAAGTTAGACGAACTCGAAAGGCAGGCGTTACAGAAGAAGCGTTAACACCACGAGAAACATACACACTGATTGAACAAACCATACGTCGATTCCAATTCCCACGTATGGTGCGTTACCTTTGCACACTGACTGGGGTAAGTCGGAGTGGATACTATGCGTGGCTTCATCAGACAGATAAACAGCTGGAAAAAGAACGCAATGATGAAACAGATTATGAATGGATCCAAGAAATTTTTAATCGAAAAGGGAAAACATGTGGTGGTCGTTCTATCAAAATGGTGTTGGAAAAGACAAAAGGAATTTGTATGAATCTCAAGCGTATTTACCGTATTATGCGTAAATATAACCTTGTGACAAAGATTCGCCGAGCGAATCCTTATAAACACATCGCAAAAGCGACACAAGAACATAAAACATGTCCGAACCTTTTAAAACGCCAATTCAATCAAGAAGAGCCTGAAAAAAGTATGTTAACGGATATTACCTATTTATTTTATGGAAAAGGAAAGAAGGCTTATTTATCATGTGTAAAAGACAGCGCAACACGAGAGATTTTAGCCTATCATGTCTCTTCCTCTTTACGAATGGATATCGTCTATCAAACATTAGATAACTTGAAAGAGAGATTAGGAGAAGTCATTCATCCTGAAGCGCTTCTACATTCAGACCAAGGTATTCATTATACACACCCTGAATTTCAGAAACGTGTAAGAGAAATGGGGATCAGACAATCTATGTCCCGTAGGGGCAATTGTTTAGACAATGCACCAATGGAATCCTTTTTTGGTCATATGAAAGATGAATTAGATTATAAAGATTGTCAAACCTTTGAATCCCTTGAGCTCAACATAAAGGATTATATGGAGGAGTATAATTATAATCGTTATCAGTGGACATTAAAAAAGATGGCTCCGATCGAATATCGGAATCACCTTTTAAGTGCTTGATTTTTCAGGGCTTTTTTATTAAACTGTCCATTTTATAGGGTACAGTTCATATAAGCAAGGCTTTTTCTATTTCCAAAATTGCCACCACTTTTTTTGTTGAGTGGCTGCAATCAATTTTTTTGTCTCCTGGGTTTCACGGATCATAGACATTAGGTTTTGGTCACGTTCATCTATTTTTTGAAGCACTATTCTTTGGAATTCTTGTTGTTGTTTTTGCTGTTCAGTTAACCATTCCTTTAAACTTTTCTCATGTTTTTTTAGTTGTTCAGATACTCTTTCAGTAACAATTCTATCCAACTCTTGAATAGCTACAACTCCTTGTCCTACTTGGGTTTGTTCAGTTTGTTGTTCAGTTGTTTGGATAGGTTCAATGTCTATATATTCAGGGAATCTTTCTTTACTGAGGAGCTCAATAATTTGTTTTGTTTGAAGGTTTCTTTTATTTCTCATTTTAGCTATAAATTGAAAAACAGGTATACATTCTCGATGGATTAAATACTTGTTTTTTTCGCCTTGTTGGAATTTTAAAAAACTACCATAGGTTTGACAGTTTCGTTTTATAGTCATAGCTGATACTTTTATTTCTTTGGCTACTTCTTCAGCTGATAACCAGTCTTTTTGTTGCATTGTTTAGGTCACCATCCTTCTAAACATCTGAACTAAACACTATTCAAACAATTAAACAATTCTTTAGCTGACAAGGGTTTCCTTGTTTTTCTGTTCAGATGGCTGTTTAGATAATATACAACTAGTTTAACACCTGAACATCTAAACAGTCATCTGAACAAGCAATATGAGAATACATATACAACTGTGAGAAAAATGTGTTCTTTGTTTTATATTGGGATAAAAAGGAGGTATGTCTGATGAATATCATTCATATAGAAACAAAAAATCACTATAATAGTGCAAAAGAAAATGAAATGGAAACTATATCAATTATAAATCGGATATATTATGAAAATGGAGAAATTAAATTCGAAATATTAGAGGAGAAAAATGTCCCTATGACATGGTTGGATAAATAAAGAGAAGGATCATCCCTTTTCATAAAGGATGATCCTTCTTGTTTATTACCACTAACGGAAATTATGTAAATACGAAACCCTTTTAGCCAAGTAAACTGAAGGTTTTTTTTCTAGATACATTGAATACCGATTAGTGGTGTTATGTAAACTCTATTTTTATTTTTCAAACGAATTGGTTAATTGATTTAGATCATTTTAATAAAATATTGAATACTATGAAACTATAATCTATAGGTTATTAATCTTTTAATTTAGTAGGAGGTGAATTTAATATGCCTTTCTCTACTGGTCCAATTGAAAATGTAGGAAATCAACCTACTAATGCAACTAGAGCTAGGGTTAAAATTCTCAATCGTACTGCAGGTCCACTTACTGGGGTAGTTAGATCTTTTAGACTTGACGGTACAAGAACATTAATCGAACAGATAAACTTTAATGTGGCTGCTAATGCTTCTCAATTTATAAATCTAAGTTTAGTTCACTCTACTTTGGGACAAGCACTTCAATATGAAGTTGAAATTGTTCCTAATCAAAATGGTGGTTTATACAGTGTCTACGGAATAGCACCTGGTAATGTTATTATTACTGCACAACGAGTTTTGAATTCAGAACTAACGCAGATTCTTTAGTTTTTAAATAAGGGTGGGTTACCTAAAAAATAACCCACCCTTATTTAATTGTTGATAATCATAGATTAAGTGAATTAGCTATTTATGTTTAGCTATAATTACTTCTTTATTTGTAGTGTTTTGAATGTATACTTTTGTTATGTATTTTGAGGATATCAGGTAATTTGGTGAAAAGTCAATATTTCAGAGGATTTGAATGTAAACTAATATCTAAAAGTTTACATCGGATGAAAGTAAAAGAGAGTCCTATGTTTATGGGATTCTTTTTTTAGTTTCTGATAATATTGTGTTAATTGAATGTAAAGGGGGATTTAGTGGGGATTTAAATATGTGAACCATTAGTTTACATCCATTAGATTAATGGTTTCTTTATTGATTACTACTGTGTTTTACTCTGGCTAATTTCAAAAGATAATTGAAAACTTATCTTTAAATTTAAAAAAGAAGGTGTTACCTTTTTTTAAAGAAGGAAAACAATATATAGCAACTGAAGAACAGAAGAAATCACTTTGGAGTCGTCTATTTGGTTAATAAATCTAAAATTAAATACAATAAAAAAGCTGCTCTTATATATTTTCATATAAAGAGTAACTTTTTTATTGTTACTTATTATAATTCATTTAAATTGATAACACGTGAAAAATAAGATAATATTGATTGATTATGTGTGACAACAACTATTGTTTTACCTTTTTTATTTAGTTGTTTTAAATATTCTAATATTATCCTTTCATTTACAGTGTCTAAACTAGCAGTTGGTTCATCAGCAAGTATCAAATCACTATCTTGTAAAATAAGTCTTATAATCGCAATTCTTTGTTGTTCCCCACCACTTAATTGGTAAACCATTTTTTCTTTCAAATGTGATAAACCAAATTCTTGAAGAAGAGTATCAATCTTCTCATTCTTTTGTTTTCGATTTAATTTTTTGTATTCTAAAACTAAATTTAAATTCCATTTTACAGTTTCATCATCAACTAACCCATAATTTTGAAATAAATAACCTATTTTTTTTCTTCTTAACATCATAGCTGTTTTAGAATGAATAGAAGGATTTTTTTTATCAAATAACAGCAAATCTCCGTCATCCTTTTTAGTAATTAAGCCTATTATATTTAGTAATGTAGTTTTACCTTTTCCACTTTCACCAATAATTGCAATCATTTCACCTTTTTTAACAGTTAAGTTTAGATTATTAATAATTCCTTCTTTTTCATATGTTTTAGAAACATTTGAAAGTTCTATAATCGGCATTTTTATCCACCTTTAACAATTTTATGAATGTCGTTTTTGATAATCTTTTGATATAGATACAATAAAACAATAAAATCTATTCCTAGTACAGTAATGTAGAAAATAATATTAAAATCAATAAACAAATTAATAAACATTACAACAAGTAATAATAGGTATACAATTATATGAATTTTAAACACTGGAATAAAACTATACCCATAAATATATTGAATTGCATATCGTCTGTTATTTGAAATTACATCTACATAATTAGAAATACAAATTACAAATATTAATGTGAACAAGAAAAGTATTGAAAAAACAAAAGAATTGTGCATTATAAATTCTACAGAATGTAATTCATCCATATAAGGTGTTAAAAGTGTACCAACATTAACAAGTTTATCTAATTGATATTTTGCAAGTATTTGACTAAAATCATCTCTTTGTTCTAATTTAAAATAAAGATCACCTGAATTTAATAAATCATAATAATATAAACTACCAAAATTCCCTTGATCAATTATTAAAATTGTATCTTTAAGTTTAACAAATGAATCATCTTCATGAATTTGACCTAACAATTCATATTCTTGATTGTTACCAATATATATAATATTCAGATCATTAATTTCTTTTGATTCAGAATTAGAGATTTTAAAATGATTATTGTAATTCAACAAATCATTATATTTTTTAATATATATTTCTTTTACTTTAAATTCTTGTGATTTATATTTTGACGGTACTAAAATAGTCGGTTTTTCTACATGTAAATTTGTTATTTTTGTTCCGTTTTCATTTTTAAGATGCATAAAATCTTTTATATATCTTTCATTAACAACTATATGATTATCTTTTATAGAATTATATACATCCTCTTTTTCTAATCCATTCATTTCTAAATATCCTGGTGATAATAATTCTAAAATATAAGCATTATTTACATATAATTGTTCTTTTTTATCATATTGATCATAAATCTTTTTAACTGAATCACCATACTCTTTTATTATATTAGGATTTTTACGTGCTTTTGTATCTTCATCATAGTTAAATCCATTTGAAGTGAAGTAGCCTTCTAGTTGTTTATACTGATCTAATGTCTTTAATTTATCTTTATAATCAATGTAACTAGACATAAATGAAGAGATTGATAGTGTAATTGCAAATATTAAGAGTATTTTAACACCATATAAAATAAAATTCAGTTTATTCGAATAAATTTTATTTTTTATCATTAAACTAATATCAATAAATTTCAAACTAAATTGAGTGAATAATAACATAACAATATTTATTAAAATAATAACTATTAAATATGCTACTAATAAATAAAAATAACGTAATACAACATTATCAATAAATAAATAATATAAAAAATGAACACATAACGTAATAATTAACAAAATACTTTCTATCAATATAAAATCTTTAAATGAAGCTTGTACCATTTTAAAATTTGAATAACCTAACATCTTTTTTATTGCATTTACCTTTATTCTAGTAAATGTATAAATAAATAAAACTAATTGTGTAAGAATTAAAAGGATAACAAAATTCAGATTACTTAAATTTACAATTTTACTATAAGAAACATCTTCACTATAAGGTTTAATTGTAATCCCAATTTTCTCGGATAATTTATTTAAATCATCTAACTTTATATTAGTAGAAAATATTCCATTACTATCAACAAAATCTTCTTTTGTTAATAAATGATAATTGAATTTTTTGTTAAGTGAAATAGATTTATATTTATTAATGTTATCTACTTTACTATGATAAATATCATAAATAAAATAATTATCTTTAGAGATAGGTGTTTTTACAATTTGTAATTGAAAATCTTTATTTGATAAATATATAGAATTTATTTCTTCATACAGTTCATTCAATTTGTTACCAGAAAAATCTTCAATAATGTATTCATTAAGAGAAGAATCACCTACATTATTCAATTCGTATATTTCATAAATAGATTTATTAAAAATATAAGACAAGAGTAATAATTGTCCTATTAAAAATACAACTAGTAACTTTTTCATAAATCCTCCTACACATAATTCAAATAAAAAATATATTGATTTAAAAATAAAGGGGGAAAGGAAATTTATTTTTAAAGACTATCTTTGGTAATAATCATAATGTGAAGATTCATCACTCCAAAACGATCTTTTTGCTTGTTTATAAGCTTTATCGTCTTGCCAACCAGAATTATAAGTGCTTCCCCCAACTTTTACAGCAGCCCAGACTTTATAGTATTTATTATTATTTTTAGCATCTCTAATATCAGAGTATACATAAGTGTCATTTTGACCACCTTTATAAATTAATTCTCCACCTGCTACCGATGCAGCTGAAGCAAAACCAACAGGAATTACAAAAGTAATAGCTGCCGTCAAAGCAATAGAAATTCGATTCATTTTTTTCATTTCTTGTTCCTCCCCAATATGTAATCCCTTTCCCCACAATTCAAATATAACACTTTTATGGTTAATTTTGTACATTATTCTAAATTATCACAAAAATAGATTAATATATAAAAAATAACATATTTATAATAAGGAAATGCTTATATATCGATCTATATGCATTCTCTTATTGCGAATATTTTGACACTATAATTTTGCATAAAGTACTATCTATATTTAATCAGAAACAAATTTTTAAAAAATCTGATTTTTATCTGTATATCTTTAATAGGTTTCAGCAGAGATGTATGTAAAACTAGATTAGAGGTAGTTGTTTGTGTTGGTCAATCAAAACGGACCTAGCGAAGCAAAGGGAGTATTTGACTTGACCGACCGCACTACACCCGAACCCTCTTGGCACTGAACAAACCACCGTTTGTTCCTGCCAATCGGCGAGGGAGCCCCTCAAGGATTGAGGGGTTGGGGAGTTCGATGGAGGGGGGCTGGGGAAGAGTTCCCCAGTGGGTTTGGGCAAAGCCCAAGATTTGTTTTTGCTATGCTAAGCATGGCTCGGCAAAGCCGAAAAGCGTCGCAGACCCCTATTGATTTTGATGCGTTAGCGTCAAAATAAGTATAGGGTTACTCTAATTGACTCCATTTCGTCGCTTTGCTAGACTTATGGTATCAATTAATCTAGGGAAAGTGGTGGCATTTTATGTTGGG
>NZ_JBBOUO010000006.1:0-13040 GCF_038006105.1 Bacillus sp. FSL H8-0545
AATTACTTCTTTATTTGTAGTGTTTTGAATGTATACTTTTGTTGTGTATTTTGAGGATATCAGGAGATTTGGTGTGAAGTTAATGTTTTCAGGGGTTTGAAAGTAAACTAATATCTAAAAGTTTACATTGGAACTTACAATTGAAATTGATATAAAGTAATGTAAAATCTAAAGATGAAATGAAAATGATAATTTTTTTATAAACAAAAAGCCTAGTAATCACTAGGTTTTTTGTTTAACTCATTTATGTTGAGGTAGCACGCACATTTTAACGTTTTTATACTTTAAAAGATTTTCAAAATTCATTAACAGAATTTGAATTGAGATTTTGATTTAAAGATGAATTTTGAGACATTATTTAAGCTATTTTCAACACTTTTTACATTGAAGCGTTTTTTTCTAAAATACCTATGTTTTTGAGATAGATGATATCGCTTAGAGTAGTAAAATCAACATTTTTTTATGTCGAAATTTGTTTAGCGTATATTTTAGTTAAAATGTGGGCGTGATCCTTAGTACAAGTAATTTAATGATAAGAATAAAAATGAGGTAATTTTACTAGAGCATTTGTTTTTTTTTATCATAAAATATACAAGCGTTTCATTTAAGTTTTAAATTAATAATAGAATTATCTATATTTAAAAAGTGGGTGAAAAAGTGAAAAAATACAATAAATGTAGTCAGTTTTCTTTACCTTGTGCCTATCCTATTCCAGAACCACCAGAACCTAAGATATATTCAGCATTCAGAGCTGTTAGTACAGCTCTTACGCCTCAAACTGTTAACGCTGCTAATACTCAAGTTCAATATCAAACTGAACAATACGATCTAAGAGATGAATATCTTACTACTGCTATTATTGGACCTCCTGCAATTCCTGCCTCCACATTTATTCCAAAATCTAATGGTATATATGATATTATTGCAAGTGTTGAATTTCTTTCTAGTGCTGCTACTTTTGTCGCTTATGATTTAGTAATATCTATCACGGTAGGTGGTACTGCAGTAGCCAGTGATAATGAACATTTTGCTGTAAGTACAAATAATATTGTATCTGTTTCTACTAACATTCAGTTAAAAGCTGGAGATCAGGTACAAGTATTTGTAACAAGTACCGCAACTGGTACAATCGTTTCAAATCGTGCAGCTACACGCTTTGAAGCTACGAGACTTCCATCTCCAATAATATAAATTAAAAGCTGATAAAATTAATCTAACTTCACATAACTCTAATTATGTGAACGAAAAGTCCCTTCAGATCTTCTGAAGGGACTTTTCTAGGTTTCTAGATAGATTGACTCCTGATAATTTGTGTTATGTAAACATGATATGAATTCGGTATACATGTTTCCCTATGCTTCGCTAAAGTTTTTATCTCTTCCCTTTACTTTTTGTCTATCGGCTTAGCGATACAAACAAATCGAGCCGAAAAAAGTTTTATCAGGACAAAATCAAAAAAAAAAGCGTTAGCCTTTAGGTGAGGATTTACGAACCGACTTTTCTATTTTGAGGGTAGAGATTTTCGAGTGCTTTTTTCAAAAATACGACCCGTTCCTTGTGGAACTTTTAGCTCTATATATAAGAGTGAGAAGAGCAAAGAGAAGAAAGTCAGTAATAGCAAGGGTGTAAAGGGGGGAGGGTGTGATCATTTGATCACACCTAAAAAATGTAAAATAAAACAAAAAAAGCAAGACTAAAAGTCAGGCTTTTTTAAAATAAATAAACTGGTAATTTATGTTTGGTGGAATTTTTTTATCTGCTATCAATAATGATAAATTATGATAATTAGACTTTTACAATTTTTTATTTAGTATTAGGAAAGATGTGCAATTTGCACATCTTATAAATTTATAAGAGAGGCCGGTCAATTAAAGTAGTGAATTCTAATTCATGAACGTGGTCATCATCTAATGTAGTTGTTCCATTGATGAAATGTATATGTTTTCCATTACCGACAGGGATAGCAGGACCTGTTGTTATTGCTACTTCATGATGATGATTAAAAAAATCAGTATTAACAAATATTGCATGGACATGACTATCGCCCATTGGTATTACTTCACTAGTAACACCTGCAAAACGATGATTATGTCTGTCATCACATTCTTCCGCTAACTTAGTACTAGCTGTAAATTCATGTACATGTGTTTGTATCATACATTCTTCTAGGGTTTGTGTATTATTTTGTTCTTCTGGTTTTGGTATATTCTTATTTAATGGATTTTCATTATTGAAATTATCTGGTGGATTTTTATTCATGAAAGAACTACCTCCTTTTAGATAAACTTACTTTAATATGTTATTTGAATTAATAATGTTGTATGTCAGTAAATTGTTATTAATTGTTTTTTTAAAAAAAATTTTTGCTAATTGTACGTTATGTTAATTATATTTAAATAGATTTATAGATTTATAGATTTATATATATAAAAATTGGTTTGCAACTTTTTCCAAGTTAATTCCTAACAATACTATATAAGTTTAAAGCTTGCGTTTTGGCTAGAGTGCTGGCTCGTCGTGTGGGGGCGAGACCCCACGTATGAAACGTATCAATGTATTGAATAAGAACAATATTTGAGCGATTGATCTAAGCGGTTCGGCTCGTATACTTGCTTATCCAAGTCGATAACCATTATCTTGCGTTTTGTCTGTCGGCTTGGCGAAAAAAGCAAATCGAGCCGAAATAAGTTCCGCAAGGACACAATAAAAAAGAAAAGGCATTAGCCTTTAGGTGAGGATGAACGAACCGACTTTTTTATTGTGAGGGTGGAGATTTTTGAGTGTTCTTCTCAAAAATACAACCCGTTCCTTTCGGAACTTATAGCCTATATATATATAGTGAGAAGAGAGAGAGTTTTAAAAGTGGTATAAAAGGTTGGTATAACTAGGTTTATGATGTTTTTCGTGTGTATCGAAAACAATACACACGAAAATGAGGGGGTTGGGGGAGTTTGTTAGATGGGGGCCGGGGAAGATTTCCCCAGTGGGTTTGGGCAAAGCCCAAGGTTTGTTTTTGCCATGCTAAGCATGGCTCGGCGAAGCCGAAAAGCGTCGCAGACCCCTATTGATTTTGATGCGTTAGCGTCAAAATACGTATAGAGTTACGTCAATTGACACAATTTCGTCGCCTTGCTAGACTTATTGTATCAATTAATCTAGGGGAAGTGGTGGTATTTTATGTTGTTCTCTATCTCATTTAATCAATCTCACCAAAGTTCATTAAGCCATAATAACAGAGAAAACATTTATGGGAATCCTGGCATCGATCCATCCAGGTTAGACGAGAATATCTACTTTGTTCAAAAGGACATCCGAAGTGTATACAAGGATGTCTTTCAAGAAGCGGTCGATAAGTATAACGAGAAACAAAAACGGAATGACCGTAAGATTGATGATTATTATGACAAAATACATAAAGACGATAAGACACATGAGCAACGAGAATTGGTTGTAGCGGTTGGAGAGGGTAAAGACGACCTAAAGTATAGGGGAGCAAAAAAGGAAGCGTTAAAACAGTATGCTGAGGCGTTTCAAAAGCGAAATCCAAATCTAGTAGTTTATAACATGGTATTACATGATGATGAAGCCAATCCGCATTTACATATTAACTATGTACCGAATTTCGAAAATAGTCGAGGATTAACGAGGCGTGTCGGAATGGATAGAGCTTTGCAACAACAAGGTGTAGAAGGAACGGGAAGAAAGTTAATTGCACATTGGAGAGAATTAGAAACGGCCTATATTGAGCAATTGGCTAAAGAGCACATTCCGAATTTTGAACGTGCTAATGTAGGTTCACATAAGTACATGAAAGTCCGTCAATACAAGGAATATGCAGAAACAAAATCAATTGTTAAGAATCAAGTACAAGAAAAAGAAACGCAGTTACAAACGATTGATCATCATTTAAAAAACGTTGAAGAGAAAACAAACGAGTTACAAGTAGCGAAAAAGAGTTTGGAAAGTGATGTCGTTGATAAGTACAAAGAATTAGAGATAGTGAAACAACAAGTAGAGAGTGAAAGTGAAAAGCTGCAGTTAATTGGCCAGCGTCATGTAGAGTTAGAAAAAAGAGTAGAACAAATGCAAATAGAATTAGATAGTGCTACGGATCAAGTACCAAATGAACCTGTTGTGATTCCGTTTTTGCGTAGAGAAGTAATAACACAAGTACAGGATAAAATGATTGGGAAAGCTGAAATCACGAAGAAACAGACAAGAAATTATGTGTTATCACCAGAACAATATCAAGAATTTACAAAACAAGTGAACGCAGCGGTTACTATTAAAAAGGATTATGAGAGTTTGAAAAAGACAGATTTTGTGAAAGAGAATGAGAGTTTAAAAGTGTATGCAGAGGGATGGATGGAAGATAATCGAACATTGAAAGAAGAAAGAAATCAGTTGCAAAAAGAAGTTGGTGTATTAAATAGAGAAATCAGCTCATTAAAAGCTCATATAAAGGATTTACAGACGAATATAAGAGTTTTGTATGTACAAACGAAAGAAGTTTTTAAAGAGCAATTTAAGGCGTTTAGAGGGCTTATTAAAAATGAATTGGGTAGCAAGGGAATAGATAATCAATTTGAACGTGAACATAAGAGAGAAATAAGCAGACATCGAGATTTTGATAGAGAAAGATAGGAGTGATAATGATGAAAGCATTGAATTGCATGAGTTTGAAGAAGAAAAAGAGGGTTGAATGTTGTGTTTTTGCAAGAGACGGAAAGTTTTAACAAGGTGTTTCATGTTACTATAGAGAAAGACGTATAAACGAGAAAAACCGCTCTAGCTTTGGACGGCGAGACGGTTTTTCATAATAAGGTTGGAATCAACCATTTATATATTCTATATACATTCTAACATATAAAAGTTGATTCCTTCCACTAAGGGAGAGAATTATTTTATGACAAAAGTTGTAGATTTTGGACAAGCTGAAAAAAAAGCGAAAATAAGAGATAGTAAGATTGATAGTATTTATGACCAGTTGCAAGCAGGTGGTTATTCGGAAGAAGAAAAAATAATGCTTTTGCAGTTGTTAAGTAAGGCGACTGGTGGGGAAGAATATTTCATTGGTAAAAAGAAAAAGCCTACGGATAGGGTGAAGTTTGTGCAAATGATTACGGATAATTATAATTACTTAGCAAAAATAAACTATCTCACAAATGCTGAAAAGGCTTTTCTAATGGATTTAGTGCCTTATGTAGAATTTAAAACGAATATTCTTGTAGAACGAGCAAATGAGGAAAATGAATTTGATTCAGACAATGCTACACCTAGTTATTTAGCAAAAGAATTGAAGAGAGATCGTTCAAGGGTTTCAATGATGATGAATTCTTTAATGGAAAAAGGAGTATTGGCGGTTGCGGAATCTGGAATGACAACAGAAGATGGACGTATTTGTACGAGTCGTACATGGTTTATAAATCCTAACATTATGTGCTGTTCTCCAAAAGATGGAGTAGACAAAGCTACACAAAGAATTTTTAAGAAGTCTCTTAAAAATTTTGTTGCTGAAGATGGTAAAAAACATAAATTACCAGTCTATTTATTTTAGGAATGAGAAGAAATGATGTCATTGACATCTTTTTTTTTATGTGTTTTTCCATTTTTTAGGTGTTGCTTTTTTGCAACACAGGTGTTGCTTTTTTGCAACACCCCCTACCTCATAAACCCTTGCTATTACTGACTTTCTTCACTTTGCTCTTCTCACTCTTATATATATAGCTAAAAGTTCCGCAAGGAACGGGTCGTATTTTTGAAAAAACCACTCAAAAATCTCCACCCTCAACATCAAAAAATCGGTTCGTTAATCCTCACCTAAAGGCTACCGCCTTTTCTTTTTGATGTTGTCCTTGCAAAACTTTTTTCGGCTCGTGTGCTTTTCTCGCCAAGCCGACAGACAAAAAGCAAAGCAATGGTTCTCGACTTGGACTAGCAAGTATACGAGCCGAACCGCTTAGATCATTCGTCCCAAGATAGTTCTTATTTTAAAAATAGATACGTAATACGTGGGGTTTCGCCCCCACACGACGAGCCAGCACTCTAGCCAAAAAGCAAATTTCAAACCAAAACCACGTTAAGTAAAAAAATAATAAGCTGTCCATATGGACAGCTTATTTACATAATTATCGTTATTGGAAGTTAAGCATCTGTTCCTTGAGGAATCCAACCAATATTTTGGCTCCATTTATCAGCTTTTCGTAGAATCTCCCATATCAGAGGATCTTTTGATTCGGTATACATGTGTCGATTATTTGTGTGTTTTTCAGCTAACCTATATTTTAATTCTCCATATTGCTTACAGTCTTCTGGATGAGTACGCATATAATCTCTAAATAAGAGAGCAAGTTGTTCAGGCCAACTCCCTTCACGTCTCACATGTATATGAGTTCTCTTGTTACCAGGAATTTCGCGAAAATAACGTTTAGAACGGTCTGAATTATCTGCTCTATAAATAAATCCTAAACTTTCTAAGGGTTTCTTGAAAGAATCAAATAACTCTAGAGAATTTACGGAAATTTGTATATCAATAATTGGTTTTGCAGCTAAACCAATTATTGATGTAGAGCCGATATGATCAATTCTTATGGCAACGTCTCCTAAAACACTTCTTAATGAATCCCCTAGATTTTGAAACTCTTTAGACCATTCACTTTTATAAGGAACTACAATAATTTTATCTGACATTCATTTTCCTCCCTAAATCTCTCTTACAATCTAAATGATATCAGATTCTATTATGTATATCGCATTCATGCTCGGTTAACATAACGTCCTATTATTAGCAATCGTATATTTGTTAAAAGCTTTTTGGGATAGTTACGATCCTATTGGGAACATTAATTTTTATGGAGGTGATTGTAATGAATAATAACAAACAACCAAACAAAACTTCTGTAGGAACAAATGCTGCATCTGCATCTAACAAATTTGGAACGGAATTTGCTAGTGAAACAGATGTACAAGCAGTAAAACAACAAAACGCTCAAGCGGAAGCTAAAAAGAACCAACAATCTAGCCAACAATAAACTTAACAAACAAAGGATATTTTCCATAATCGTGGGAAATATCCTTTGAGCAAACTATCCAAAATGCGATAAGGCATCACTCATGAAACCCAATTACGTAATAGAAAAAGACTACTTCTTTTAACTGGGAAAAGGTAGTCTTTTTCTGTTTTTAAGCTGTATATGGTATACAATTTTAGTTAACATAACGTCTCATTATCGGTAGCAAGGACAAGAGGGAATCCGCTTTAAAACAAGGATTCTCTCTTGTCCTTGCTTTATTTTTTATACACGATTTTATACATTGTTGTTATAGCAAGGATTCTAGCGATCTTTGCTATTTTCTTTTTCTGTTTTTTTGTATAAAAATTTGTATAAATTACTAGATTGGTAGATGCAAAAGAAAACGTTATGTAGCAACTATAGAACGGCTGATAGCAGCTATGGACAAGAAGAACATAACACTAGAACAGGCTATAAACTTAGCAATATCAAGTACTGAAGAAATTGACGTAGCAACTGTTGCTTATAGGTAGCGTAGCAGACATAGAACAGAAGAAATCATTTTAAAGTTGTTTTTTTTAGTGAATAAATTTAATAAAAAAAGAAAGAAGAATTTTTTAGGATTCTTCTTTCTTTTTAGTGCATGAAGATTTTTAATTAGCAGCGACCAACTCGTACTTGTTGAGTTTGTAATACTTTTAAAGTAAGATCAAGAACGATTTTTTCACGTAATTTGTCAAATTCTTTCTCATGATCTTTTTCACATGAATCATGATGACCATAATCAAAATCATCATCATGATCACATGGTGAAAAATCAAGTTCATAAAATTCTGCACTAATTAATTCACAGAATGGTTGTTCATTATAGAAAACATTATTTTCAAAGAAGAATTTGTCTAGACGAGGAACATCAGTATTTTTTGGATTAATGAAACGAGCTTTATTTTCCGAAGCAAAGGCTAATATTGGGTTAGAAAGAAAGTCACCTGCAGTTAAATCAGCGAAACCAGAGAATCGAACTTTTGCAATTTTATCATGAATCACGCCATTGCAGTCTTTAGCAGCGTATTCAATATTTTTACGAATGAAACCTTCTACAAACAATTTTGCTCTTGTTACTCGAAAATATCCTGTTTGATCAATTGGCTCATATTCAACAGGTACTAGTTTACATTGTTGTAAAAATACATCTTTTAATACTCTTTTAATTTCTACTGCTGGTGGATGAAGTGGAATTGTTGCTTCGACTACAATTTGAAGCGTTCTTTCTGCTAATACAACTGGAATTTTAACTATTGGATTGTTTGTAAGAACAGGTGTTGCTGGAGTATCACTGAATGGAGTTTGTGTTTCTGATTTAACCTTACAATCTTTGTGGTGATCATCTGAATGATAGTTTTCTTGGTTATTCAATTAAAAAAACCTCCGTTTATTTTTTATTTAAAGTTATTCGCTTTAATATAATATTTAATATATCTATTTGTGTGAGGGCCTGTATAATAGTTATTTTCCTCATTTTGAAATATAACAAGCTAAATTAGATTAATAAAATTAATGTTTTTTGTATTAGATTTTACTTAGTATGTGTTTTTGTTAAAATTTTGGTAGGTTTTCTTATATTTTAAAAAAGATAAATAATACTAAAGTCAATTGCACTATTTTGAATAAGAAAACATAAATTATAGTGTGAGACGAGTAGTGGTGCACTTGTTTATGCTTTTATTGAAATCTCCTTGGAAAGAAAGGAAGTTACTAATAGGTTTCCTTTCTTTTTTAAATATAATGGATATTGTTTTAGATGATTTGAAAGTAAACTAATATTTAAATATTAATTAGTGACTGTAAAAGGTAATAAAAACATTTCTTTAAATTTGAAAAAAAGGTGTTACCTTTCTAAAGAAGGAAAACACTATATAGCAACTAAAGAACAGCTTAGAGCAGAGGGAGGACAAATTATGGCTCAAACTTATTGGGGATCAGAGGTAGCCAAGAACTTAGGGATTGGTTCAAGTACTTTACGTAAATATTGTCTTGCCCTGGAAGAAGCCGGGTATCCTTTTGAGCGAGGTAATAAATAATTCTAGAGTCTTTTTTCATAAAGACGTAGCAACTATAGAACGGCTAATAGCAGCTATGAACAAGAAGAGTATAACACTAGAACACGCTGTAAATTTAGTGATATCAAGTGTTGAAGAAAATGAGGTAGCAACAGTTGCTACGGATAGCGTAGCAGACACAGAACACATAAAAACATTAGTAGAACGTATAGAACGATTGGAACAACTTAATTTAGAGTTGATTCAAAGATTGGATCAACAAAGTAAACTTTTACAGGAAATAGATGCTCAACGAATAATAAGAGAAAAACAAAGAGATGTTCAATTAATGCAGGTATTAAAAGAAATACAGGATAGCAATCGCTTAATAGCAGCTTCAGAACAGAAGAAGTCATTTTGGAGTCGCCTGTTTGGTAAAAAAATTAAAATCTAATGATAAAGAGATTCTTGCTTTTTATTTGAAAAAAGATAAGAAGTGAGTTTTTTGTCTATTATTAATAATGATATTGAATTTTTAGCACTATAAATGTTAATCAAACATATATTGTAGTATTGGAATAGGTTTCGCTCACTTATTTCATCTCATTTTATTTTATAATTTCCTTTAAAAAGAACACCAACGGGCATTGGTGTTCTTTTTAAGTAGGTTGGTTTTGAAAAATAAGAAGTTTTCTTTGTTTTAAATTTGTACTTGTTGTACTTGTAAAACTTTTAAAGTAAGGTTTAATACCATTTTTTCACGAAGAGTATCAAATGGTTCGTTTAAGTCTGTTAGATAAGGAGAAAAGTCTAATTCAACAAATTGAGCACTGACTAATTCGCAATATGGTTGTTTGTTATAAAAAACTGTATTTTCGAAGAGGTATTTTTCTAAATTTGGTAAATCACCGTTTTTAGGATTATTAAAATGAGATGTAGTATCTGAGGAAGCAGCTATTAAAGCTAGAGATAGAAAATCATCCTCTATTAGATTTGCAAAACCAGAAAATGGAACATTGGCAATGCGGTTATATATAACTCTATTATATTCATCATTTATATATTCAATATTTTTACGAATATATCCTTGTAAAAATAGTTTAGCTTTTGTAACTAGGCGGTAATTTGTACCTGGTATTGGAGTAAATTCTAGAGGAATTAACTTACCTTGTGTCAAAAATACGTCATTTTTTAAGATACGTTTAATTTCAATTGCTGGAGGATTTAATGAAGTATTGGATTCTACAACAATTTGAATTGTTCTTTCAGTTAATACAACTGGTATTTGTACAAGCGGTGCTTCTGTAGTAATAATTGGTGCTGCAATTCTATTACTTAATGATGTTTGAGTTTGTCCTACCACCTGACATGATGCATTAATTGGACATTGTTCACTCATGTTATTTTAATCTCCTTTTTGAAATTACTTTAGATTTTTAACGAATTTACAGAAAGAATTTTCCTTCCTCAAGCGTGTGAAGGGCGATAGCCCAACGGTAGGTGGGAGATGAATTTTGATTTGGCCATAGCCAAAAACTTTTGATAACTTGATATATGAGGTTGCAGGAAGAAAATAGAGTGCGAAAACCAAGCCATTCGGTTCCTGCGTAAAATATCAACCGTACCAAGAGAGCGTCCAAGCGTTGGACATCTAGGGGTGGAACACCCCGAAGTAACGCTCGCTCAGGGAGACGAAAGGTTACTTTCGTCGTGGAACTGAGAAGCTCCCACTTTAAGCTTTGCTAAGTGGCGAGTAGTTCACAACTGTTCAATGCCCATGTATTTATTTTTTTCATTTATGTATATGTATGTATAACAGCTTTTGCAATTTGTTTATTGAAGTTTATTAATGAACTACAGACAATAATCTATGATTACCTATATTTTTTTATATATAAATAAATTAATGAAATGTTATTATAATAAAAAGAGTGATATGATTTTTGTGTATTTGAGTCTTTCGATTTCTTTATTTATATCAATAGATTTCGCTTTTTTTTTGGTTATCATTCTATGCATGATTTTATAGATTGCAGAGATGATGGTTTTTTTAGGCTTATGAATGTCCTGTATTAGTACAAAAAATTGTATAAAATCTTGTATAAAAAATAGTGGAATTACTATGTTCTAAAGTGAAAAGAAATAAAATAAGCCTTGCATATAAGCAAGGCTTATTTTATTTCCAGAATTTCCACCAATGATGTTTATTTTCTGTAGTAGGAGCAACTAGTTGTTTAGTTTCTTGAATAGATTGTATGTTATGTAATAGTTGCTCATCTCTTTCTTGTAACAATTGTTCATGGTGTTTTTGATACGTTTGTATACCGTCTTTCAAAGTTTGAAATTCTTCTTGAGTTCGTCGTAGTTCTTCTCTCATGGATTGGAGTTCTTTTGTTATTTCTTCGCGTTCCTCACGCAACAATTCACGTAATAAATTAGTGTTGTTTTCGCGTTCCAATATTTCTTTATCTCTCGTAATAAGCAAGGATTGGGAATTTATTGGATCATGGGACGTTCCACTCGTGTTCCAATTTTCATTATTTATGGTTATTGCTACGGTTTTGGCAGCATCGGCTTTGTTATATCCGGCATCTTTCATAAGTGTTTGAAATTGTTTCAAAGCTTTTATATCTTTTGAATTAAAGGTTCGATACTCGCGATTACTTTTAGGATCACGAACTTTTATAAAGATGTATTCATGTTTTTCTAACTCTAAACACCATTTACGTAAATAGCTTTCGCTAATACTTAACATTTCTGCTACTTCCTTGGTTAGGAAAGCCGGGAGTGGCTCGGATTGTATACCATTCCGCGTTCCATCAGACATCGTTCCTCACGCTCCTCTTAATGTTCCAATTGACGTTCCTAAAGTTACATTATACATGATAAAACGAAATACCTTTGAAATGTGAAATTTGTCGGTAATATCGGCTAAGGGCAAAATATCTTATTATTTTAAAATGCAAAACATAGACTAGTAAACAAGCTGTTTTTAACTTTTAATCATAGAATATGAGGAATTCTATTGTTAAGAGGAGGTAATCATATTTATGGGATGTAATTGTAATTTCAGACATTGCAGAGATTGTAATAGATTTTGGGATGATTTAATGTTTTGCAGACGCAGACATAGAGATTGTGATGATCGTCGTTGTAGACGTGACCGCGACTGTGATTGTGATGAATGTCGTCGCAGACGTAATCATGATCATGACCGTGATCATGATCATCGTCGGGATTGGTAAATTTCTTTCAATGAGTGTGTTTCTTCACAGCACTCTTTTTTTATTTTTATAAAAATATGGATTTGGTAGTGTATTTATTTTAATAATTGTATTGTTTATTTTTTAAATTAACTAAAATGTACATCAAAAAAAGATATAGTATTCTAGTTCCTGTTGGTTTGCTATGAATAAGTGGTGTTATGTAAACTTTATTTTTAAAACGAATTGGTTAATTGATTTGGAACATTTTAATAAAATATTGAATACTATGAAACTGTAATCTATAGGTTATTAATCCTTTAATTTAGTAGGAGGTGAATTTAAAATGCCTTTCTCTACTGGTCCTATTGAAAACGTAGGAAATCAACCTACTAATGCAACTAGAGCTAGGGTTAAAATTCTCAATCGTACTGCAGGTCCACTTACTGGGGTAGTTAGATCTTTTAGACTTGACGGTACAAGAACATTAATCGAACAGATAAACTTTAATGTGGCTGCTAATGCTTCTGAATTTATAAATCTCAGTTTAGTTCACTCTACTTTGGGACAAGCACTTCAATATGAAGTTGAAATTGTTCCTAATCAAAACGGTGGTTTATACAGTGTCTACGGAATAGCACCTGGTAATGTTATTATTACTGCACAACGAGTTTTGAATTCAGAACTAACGCAGATTCTTTAGTTTTTAAATAAGGGTGGGTTACCTAAAAAATAACCCACCCTTATTTAATTGTTGATAATCATAGATTAAGTGAATTAGCTAT
>NZ_JBBOUO010000007.1:0-9325 GCF_038006105.1 Bacillus sp. FSL H8-0545
TTCTATCTCATTTAATCAATCTCACCAAAGTTCATTGAGCCACAATAACAGAGAAAATATTCATGGAAATCCTGGCATCGATCCAGCCAGGTCAGAGGAGGATATTTACTTTGTTCAAAAGGACATCCGAAGTGTATACAAGGATATCTTTCAAGAAGCGGTGGACAAGTATAATGAGAAACAAAAACGGAATGACCGTAAGATTGAGGATTACTATGACAAAATACATAAAGACGATAAGACGCATGAGCAACGAGAACTCGTTGTAGCGATTGGGGAAGGCAAAGACGACCCAAAGTATAGGGAGGCCAAAAAGGAAGCACTGAAGTGCTATGCTGAGGCGTTTTAAGGGCGGAATCCAAATCTAGCAGTCTATAACATGGTTTTACATGATGATGAAGCCAATCCGCATTTACATATTAACTATGTACCGAATTTCGAAAGTAGTCGAGAATTAACGAAGCGTGTCGGAATGGATAGAGTCTTGCAACAACAAGGTGTAGAGGGAACGGGAAGAAAGTTAATTGAGCATTTTGAGTGTGAACATAAGAGAGAAATGACTAGACAGAGAAGATATGACATGGAGCGTTAGAAGGTTCTTTGACAAAGCTAGTAAATTTTTTAGGGAAACTTTGTTTGACAACCTTTTGAGAGAATATGTGTGATAAAATTAAAAAACGAGCCATGCTCCAACATGGCTCGTTTCAAAGGGTATTTCAGCGTAAATACCATAAACTTGTTTTCCTAAATAGATTATCATAATTTGATTGATAGTCCAATAGAAATTTAAGGTATTTGCGTTGGTGCTCGTACTATGAAAGGAGCAACAACGTATGACAAAAAAGATTATTAACTTTGGACAAGCTGAACAAAAAGCAAGAAAACGTGATTTAGAAATTGAACGGAAACATTTTGAAGAAGAACATGATGGAGTGGATCAAAAAACAGTAGATGAAGCTTTAAAGGTATTGAGTAAAGCTACTGGAGGTAAAGAAGTTTACATAGGTACGAAGAAATCTCCACAATCGAAAGTAAGGTTTGCTCAATTCTTGCAGAAGAACTGGGAGTTTTTAAGAAATGAGAAGTATTTTACGAGTGAAGAAAAAATTTTTTTAACTGATGTTCAATCAAATATTAGTATGCATTCAAATGCTATTGTAGATGACATAATGAAAAAGCCTGCAAATGCTTTAACAATTCAAGGTTTAGCTGATTGTTTAAATACATCTAGAACAAAGGTTAGTAGAGTAGTGAATGCTTTAATCAAAAAAGGTATTCTGGCTAAAGCTATTTCAGGGTCAGGCGATGTTAACAATTTTAATCAAGCCAAGGATTATGTACTATTTATTAACCCAAATATTATTTATGTGGGTGATAAAGACGATATAGACGAACATTTGATTTTGATGTTTAAAAAACAAATGAAGAATAATTCAATACTTAAAAAATTACCTCAAAAATTATTTTAAAAAAGAGCCTTTAATGGCTCTTTTTTTATTTAGTACCGTATCAAATTTAATACGGTACCGTATTAAATTTGATACGGTACTAAATCTCTGAAACCATTGATATATTAACCTTTTTTTAACTTTTAATAAGTCTTATACTCTCACTCTCTATATAAGGGCTAAAAGTTCCGCAAGGAACAGGTAGTATTTTTGAGCAAAGAACGCTCAAAAATCTCCACCTTGTCCGCTTTGCTCCCTCCCTGCAAAACTTTTTTCGGCTCGTTTGCTTTTCTGGCCAAGCCGAAGGACAAAAAGCAATACAATGGTTCTCGACTTGGACTAGCAAGTATACGAGCCGAACCGCTAGATCATTCGTCCTAGACTTGCTTTTATCCGTTGTAATGCCTACGTTTCAAACCGTGGGGTCTCGCCCCCCACACGACGAGCCAGCACTCTAAACAAAAAGCAAGGGGAAAAGATCAGATCAAAACAAAAAAACAACTAGCTCCCCGTTTAGTGTTTCTTTAATTTTCTTGATCTTCTCTAAAATACGGTCAATAGAATTATTCATTCTGCGCTCATACCCAAAAAATAAGTCAAAAATTGTGTTAAAATACAAAAATAGACAAACTTCAACAAATATTCCAATCCCTCATGTCATTGATACGAATAAATAAATTATATTAGGAGGAGTAATTTTATGATTGATGGAACTAATGTAGAGGCTATACCTGTATTTTTTTGGAGAATATATTATAGTGTTTTATTTATCTTTTTAATCATTGGTATTTTTAATTGTTATCAATTTAAAAAAGATAAACTCAAAATGAAATTAAATATCTTGAATTTAATCTTTATTGTTTCAATTCCATTTGTTTCTTTGCTTAATTCAATTAATCGAAAAGGTAACGAATATGATCATTTTATGTATTCTTTAAAACAATTTGATATATGGGCTATATATACAATGATAGGGTATTTGTATGTAATTATTTATTTCTTTTATAGTCTTTATTTTCTGATTAGGAAATATTTTCAAAAAAATAGTGAATAATTTGGTAAAACATAGTAAAATTGTCAACGGGGCAATAAAAAGGAAGGGTTGGGATTTTTTGTTAAATAACAGGAAGGTTTTAAGTAGTTTAGTAGCAGTCGGAATTTTATTTTCTGGTTTCACAAGTGCTGAAGCTTCTTCAGAAGGAGCAAATAATTTAAGTAATCAAGATAAGGAATTGTTAGAAAAAGCTTGGAAAGCCTCAGAGGAAACAGCCTTTAAACAAGAAAAAGAAGTTTTATCACAAATGAAAAAAGATGGTTTTTCAATTAAAAACTCTCCAAATTTAAACCAAGAAGTAGAGAGATTAAAAGAAGAAAATCCAGAAAAACATGAATACCTTTCAAATCTTACTAAATCAAATAAAATTAATAATAAAGGACTAAAACAACAATCTTCTATTGCCAATATGAGTCCTTATTATGGAGATGCTTTAGGGTCAGCTGGAGACATTTTAATTACTTATGATTCAAATACTTGGGGATTTCATCATGGTCATACAGCTATTGTAGATTGGGATAGAAGTTATATGATTGATGCTACTCCTACATATGGTGTTAAGAGAAGACCAAATAAATGGAGAAACTATAAAACTGAAGCAGCTTTAATTGTAAATGGTGCTAAAGGTGGTCAAACTACAAATGCTGTGGATTTTGCACTTAGTAAACAAGGATCACCATACACAATATGGACAACTAAATGGTCTGAAAGTGATTATTATTGTTCTAAGTTAGTTTGGCAAGCATGGCAAAAACAAGGATTTGATTTAGATTCTAATATTGGTGGTACTCGTGTGACAGATAAAGCATTGCTAAATCAGTTTGTTTTACCAGTAGAAATACATATGTCTAATAAAACTACTGCTTATTATAGTACTTCGAATTAAAAGGAAATCGCTTACATTCTTACAAAAGGATTGCTTAATTTCTAATTAAGTAGTCCTTTCTCATTTTTAAAAAATTAATCTGATTGGGTGTACTTTATGTCTAAATATAAAGGTTATTTAATATTTTTTATGTTAATTATTACATTTGTTACTTGCTATGTTCTTTATAATCATAAATTTCTTTCTAACAAAAAAACAACAAGTAAGATTACTAATATTTTAAAAGAAGAGATGAAACTTGTATATTCTTCTAGCTACATTATTCCATATAGTGAGATTATTGAAGTTGATAATGGAAAAATAAGTAAAACTCATAAAATTAATAGCTATGGTATTTATGATATTGTTTATGATAAAGAGAAAAATGGATTTTATTTGCCCTCTGGATATAGTAAAGAAGATTATTTTTTTACTCAAGAGAAAAAAGTAATCGATTTACAATTACCCCAACAAGAATCTACGACATTTTTGAAAAATGAAAAAGATTATTTAGTCTTATCACGTAATGTCTCATTAAATGAAAATTTATTAATTGTTAATGATCATAAGTATAATAAACAATATGAATTGAAATTAGGTTCATTTTTAAAAGAGGTAGCTTCAGACGATAAATATTTTTATACCATAGAAATTTACGGAAGCAGACCAGGTGCAAAATTACATGTTATAGATAGGTCACTAGGTACTCTATCTACCAGTATAGAGATTAGTGGTGAAGATATAGGTAAAAAAAATACTATTAAAGATATTAGACTAAATAATAATGAAGTACTAATATTTTTGGACGATAAAATTATTAGTTTTAACAAAGTATCTTATGAAAAGAGTATACATAAATATCCCTTCACTGAAAATTATGTAAATGTCATAGAAGTAAAAAAAGATGCTATAAGCTTAATTAGCGGAGACCCAAATGAAGGTTATTATGTTTATAAAATAGATAAGGGGTTTAAAGTTATCAATAAGAAAAAACTAGATTTCCCTCATGTTCTCATGACAATCAAAAATACTGATAAATATTTGTATGTCGCTAGTTTTAATGATAATGAAAATGAGGTTATTTATAAATTTAAACTAGATTCTTATGAAAAAGTTGGTGAGTTTAAATTACCTAACTCTAAAGATTTAATTATGACAAATTTTTATGTAGAAGGACAACTTTAAAAGTAAACATTAAGTAACTCCAAAACTACAACTTAAAAACTAAATTTAAAATACACATGCATATTCTATACATATTCAGTCAACATAACGTCCTATTATCGGTAGTAAATATTTTGATAGAACCCTTGTTTTGATGGGGTTCTTTTTTCTTTTCTAGTAAAATTGATATGCATGATTTTATACATGGCTGATATAGCGGGGATCCGAAGGATCCTTGCTATTCTTTTTTTTGCATAAAATCTTGTATAAATAAAAAAGATTTTGATGTTATTATCGAGAAGTAATACATATCGGTGTTAAAATCGGAATGTATTTCGAAATTAAATCGTTTTTAAAATCGGTTTTCATATCGGTTGTAAGTACATTCCGATTTTGATTGGAATGTTGATTTAATCGTGTTTTTTAAGTGAAAAACGTATTCCGTTTTTGGGGGAGGAATGAAAATTGGAACTAAAATCGGAAATGCATACACCGAAAATTGTTGCGGATCTTTTAGGGATCACACCCGATTTGCTAAAAGTATGGTCAAACGAATTTAACATACAAACGGAGCGAAGCCAGGGAGGGCATCGTAGATACTCGAAGGAAAATATAGAAGAATTAAAAGCAATAAAAGAAAAAATACAGATGCAAAAATGGTCTTACGATCAAGTTCGAGCATGGCGAAACGGAGAACTTGATTCGTTTGTTTCAAAAGAAGAAAAATCAGAATTAGAAAAGAAATTGAATGAAGTATTAGAAAATCAGCAGTTACAAAATCAATTCAATCAAGCACTTGTTCAAAAATTACAAGAAATTACGAATGAATTGGTTACGACAAAAGAACATTTAGCGAATACGGAGAAAAAGTTAACTGAAGTAGAAGGTAAAAACAGTGAATTAGAAGTTTTTATAGAGAAGAAGTTAGAGAAGCGAGATCAGTTATTGCTTGAAAACATTAGAGATATGCAGAAGCAAAATCAGAAACAAAAACGGAAAGGTTTTTTCGGTTTGTTTAAAAAATAAATATGATTGATATTTTTGTAGGGTTCTAATGTCGGAAAAAGAAGAATAGAAATATAGCATACATACAATAAGGGAATGCAGTATAGATCAGTCTACAAGCATTCCCTTGCTATTAGTATGTTATTTTTTTATAGAGTTTGAGTTATTACGATATAGGCCATGTATAGTAAAGATAAAAAGATAAATATATTTAGTGTTAAAAAAACGTATAAAATTATTTTTATTTTTTTAGATGCATCATTTTTAATCATATAGATAATGAATAGAATTGTGATTGATTGAAATAAAATGGTGAAAAATAAAAAGCTAATAGAAAATACTATAACGTTTGGTGTAAATCCGGTATTTGCAATAAGTAGAGTACTGATTATGTTAAGGATAAATGTAGTTATTATAAAAGTATATTTATAGATGTTTTTAATTTTGATCACCTACTTTAATTTTTTGTTTGATAATATAGTTGTTTATTTTTATGGTTATATATAAGTATTTTGTTATTGTTTTCGTCTACAATGTAAACATCTTTTTCTTGCCAATCTATCCCGTGAGCTATATCTTTGTCGATTGAAAATAAAACGTCTTTATTTCTAAAAGGAATTGAATTTCGATTAGCATGAATGTTTATTTCATGATCATTTATTTCAATGCTATAATCTCCCGAATAATTGGAGAAGAAAGGTGTTAATTTACTATAAATATATAGAATTTCTCTTTTATCGCTTTTTTGATAAAAGTGGGAATTAATAACCTTTAGATCTGTTGTTTTTATATCCTTTGGTATAAGTAAAAAGGCAATGAGACAATAAAATATAACAATAATAGTAATTAAAGAATATATGTAGAGAGAAGCTATTAATAAATATCTTTTGTAATTGCTTTGTTTTATTATCTGATTTTGCAAATTTGAATCCTCCTTTAATAAAGAATCAATTGAAACATTAAATAGATTGCTTAAGGCTAATAAATTGGTTAGATCGGGAAGACTTTTTCCTAGTTCCCATTTAGATATAACTTGTCTTGAAATAAATAATTGGCTGGCTACATCTTCTTGTGTCATTTTATTTATTAATCTTAAATGTTTTATTTTTTTTCCAATGTCCATATATGTACCTCCTTTAATTACTTTAATTATTCTAATGTTAAATAGTAAGAAACGCATCGTAGCGTTATAAAAAAGGCATGCAATGATCTGTTGCGGAGCATTTTATGGTGATTTATCTTCTTAATAATGGGGTACCACCAGCATTTTGGAAAAAACCCACGCTAAGAGCATGCAAGATTTTATACAGTTTTTCGGCTAATCCAGTAACAAACGAGAACCCTAAAACCCATACCAGGATAGGGATGTATAAAAAGATGAATAGCGTTATAGCAAAGAAAAAGGGGATTCTTTCTGAGAGTAAGGATTCCCCTTTTTCTTTGCTACCGATAATAGGACGTTATGTAAACATGAAATGAATACTTTATGCAATCAAAATACCTTTCATTATCTATATTCTTGATGTGGTACAATCTGGATAAAAGGTAGAAGGAGAAAGACAATGAAAGAAATCATTAAAGAGATTGTTTCCCCAAACAAAAGATACAAGGTTCAAGTTATCAAACGAAATAATCGCTTTTTCACTACAGAAGTTTTTGCGTGGTTTGAGGATTACGGATATAAATATTGGGCTCCTATTAAAAAGGGAATATCGTTAATTGATACAGAAAAACATGCTATAGCCATAGCAATGGAAGATTTAAAAGTGTATTCAGGTGAAAATGATTAATGGGTGTGGATTACACTTATCTCTGAACAAGAGAGGAGATTGCTGTAATATTAAAAATTAGCTTCCTATAACGGAATTTATGTAAACACAATTACTCTTATCTTTTAGATAAGAGTAATTGTGTTTTTTAAAACATAAAAAATTAGGAAATTCTTTACATTGTAAGCGTTTTCTTTTATAATAATAATGGGTTGGATGGCACGAGTGGCTATCAGGGTATCTGGCGTAGGTGGGGCCGATACTATGGACAGGTTAGAAATATTGTTTTTTATTATTATGAAATTCTACATATATTATAAAAAAGAGTGGAAAAGGAACTGACTCATAAGATTATGAGTCAGTTCCTTTTCTGTTTTGCTACCAATAAGTGGGGTTATGTAAACTTTTAATATGGTTTTTAATTTTTGGACAGGATTAAAATTGTTAAATAAAAATTATTTATACAAACTAATCCCTTATCTATAATAGATAAGGGATTAGTTTAATTTTGTTGTATGGTGTAAACAAAATTGAGTGTCATAATATATGGTAACATGAATATTCATGTGTTTTTAAAATTTTATTTATTTTAAATAAACAAAAAGAACTAGTATCATACTAGTTCTTTTTGTTTGTAGATCCATATTTAAGTAGTAGGGTACTACATATAAATCAATACAATATTAGAAGTAAAAGGATACCAACCTTTGTACAGATTAATTATAGCATAAGTTTTCAGAAAAAATATATTTATTAGTTGGTTATTTATTCCTTGTTTTATCGTGTTTTGAATGTATACTTTTGCCAGTGGTTTTGGGAAAAATGAGTAAGTTGTAATGAAGTTAATAAAACCAAAGGTTCGAATGTAAACTAATATTGAAAAGTTTACTTTCGGGTGTTTTTGATAAATATGGATTTGAAGGTGTTGCATAAGAATTACCTGATCCTATTAGTCAGTGGTTGGTAGAATATGGTCAAAATGCTAAACTTATTAAGTAAGAGAGGAGAACTAATTAAATGATTAAGCCTTTATATGTAGAAAATATTATAGTAGGTGTAAAATATAAAAATAAGTTCAATTGGTATATAACTGAACCGGATTTATGGTATTTAGATTATAATCAAGCTGGGTACTTTCCTAGTGAATATCCAGAAGAAAGAAAAGGCATTAGTATTTTAAATGAGACTACAATAGCTCATTTTTTAGAAAGAATAGAAAAATATGAAAGATTTACAGAAGATATTAGGTTAGAATTTTTAAGGGAATTAAGAACTAATAGAGAAGAAGCCTATTATGATTATAATCCATGTTTCTTGATAGATTTTGAACGTTTAATTTTTTATTCTAATTATCCAGAATCAATATCTTTTGAAGAATATATTCCGAATAACTGGAGAGGTTATTTACAGCGATTTGATGAACAAGTACTCTATGAGTATAGATACTGGGAAGATAAGAATAAAAGCTATTTAGTTAGAGAGGATTAAGTTATACAAGAAAATAAATTAACTATGATAAAAGAAACATTCTTAAGGTAAAGGGCAATTCTGAAAGGGATATGTCCTTTTTGTGTTATCTATTTGAGTATTAAAAGGGGCTAGTACTGAAATAGATAAGAGGTAGTTGCATGGCGTGTGTCAACGGTACCGGACCGAACCCGAAAGGGTACGGGAGGATAAGGAGTTGACACACTCACTATGCGACCCTCTTGGATTGTCAAAACGTTTACCGTTTTGGCCTGCCAACCGGCGAGGGAGCCCCTCAAGGATTGAGGGGGTGGGGAGTTGGATTGATGGGGTCAAGGGGAAGAGTTCCCCTTGTAGGTTCGGACAAAGTCCGAGGTCTTTTTGCCATGCTATGCATGGCTCGGCGGAGCCGAAAAGCGTCGCAGACCCCTATTGATTTTGATGCGTTAGCGTCAAAATAAGTATAGGGTTACTCTAATTGACTCCATTTCGTCGCTTTGCTAGACTTATGGTATCAATTAATCTAGGGAAAGTGGTGGCATTTTATGTTGGG
>NZ_JBBOUO010000008.1:0-8672 GCF_038006105.1 Bacillus sp. FSL H8-0545
TATCTAAAAAGTGATTACCATCTTTGACTACACCATCAAGATAATCGCTTACAGTGTTACCCGTACCCTTAGGAACTTCATCGACTTTCCTTTCGAACTTGCTGATTAGATTTCCAAGCTTTTCCGTATCAACTTGGAGGGACCTCAATCCGAATAAATCAGCCGTTTGACTAAGCCTAACCTTAACAGGAATTGGAACATTCTGATATTCCTTTTTCCACCGTTAGCCGTGCTCATTCCGTCATAAACAGGGAGCTTGTATTTAACTTCATAAATACCTAGAATATCCGGGTGTGGCGTTTTTGTTACACCTTGATTAATATTCTTTATCGGATCACCGAAGTTGTCTAAAATGTACTATTCAAAGTTTTCAAGGTTGTGTCCACCTTTTATACCTATAGTCGGTTTTGCTTTAAAACCTTCTACTTCAATTAAATGCTTATCATAACCAGTCTTAAAATTCACTTTAATTTTCGGATTAACTTTAGGAACTTCACCCGTCCCCTATGTTGTACTTTTAAATAATTCGGGGAAAAAGAAGAGGCTTTCTCTGGGTCGTTAGACCATAAAGAAAGCCTCGTTTAAATTAAAGAGATTAACCAACTATTAACTAATTCGAATCAATAAAATCCTATCATTATTTTTCAGGAATATATAAATTATCCACAAATTCAGAGAAACTTTTAGAAATTAGTCGGATGTATTCCTCTCTTAACTCGTTATCTTCTTCAAAGTAATCCATATCACAATGATATACACTACCTCTATCTTTCCCATCAATTGATAAACAAATCAAACTCCCAGCTGGGTCAATTCCAATTGGAAGCAAATTACTTGGTACCACTTGCACCAAATTATAACTTCTTAATTTCTCTTCTAGATTTATTTCATTTTCTATTGATAGAGGAAAAAACATTGAAACAGACGATGTTATTACGCCTTTCTTAGTTGTATCATTAGTTTTAAATCTTCGTTGCTCAGTTTTCCCTCCATTTTTAGACAGCAAAAATTGTTTATAATCATCAGGGAACAATATACCATACTTATTTTCGAAATCTTCGATATCTTCAATGCCAATAGAGGTAAAAGTATATTCAAAATCTAAATTCCTCATACAATTAACCTTCTTTTCTGTTCATTTTGTTTTGCTCAATCAGAGTATAATCTCTCAATCAATTCAGAAAAAGAATCGCATATTAATTTAATTTCATCCTCATTCACTGATTCCTGATCATAGAAAACTACTGACGGAGAATCTTTAGTATCACAGTAATTAAAACAAATCAGTCCCCCAAATGGGTCTCTTGCAAATGGAATAATACCTTCCGGAAGTGAAGTTAATTCATAAACAACTTCTATATTTGCATCTTTGCTTGTAAAACTTAATAGACAATCAAAGACTGCTCCACCCTCATCATCATTAATATCATAAATATTAGGCTCAGGATAACCACCGTTATTTTTTTTAATGCATTCACGGTAATCATCTGGAAATCTGACACCAAATGAATTCTCCACAGCAATAATTACTTGCTCATCTATCGCTCCATCCGTAAATAGCCAAGTTACTCGGCTCATTTTATCATCTCCAAAATAATTTTCTTCAGTTTACCTGTTCTACCGTCATCTCCACCACCCCAAATTGCTCTACCACCTGTATGACCCGCAACCTGATGTTCATAGTAATCAACAAGTTGCATTTTACCAGTCTCTTGATGATGATGCCATGTGACTGATTTTGGCTTCTTACCTATAAAATACAAATAAAGACCAATGACAAATCCCGTCATTGATTTTTATGGGAATGTTATACAAGATTTTATGCAAAAAAAGAATAGCGGGGATCCCTAGAATCCTCGCTATATCAACAATGTATAAAATTATGTATAAAAGATAAATAGACATATAATCAAGAAACCTTATAAAAACAGGAATTCTACCAAAGTATTTGCTACCGATAATAGGACGTTATGTTGACCCGATTTGAATACAATATACATATTACATTTTATCTATCTTACACAATGGTAACTATCATATAATAAAAGTAAAATTAGGAAATCGTGAGGATAATTACATTGAAAAAATTTGTTGTTAGCTATTTAGCGTGCTTGATGTTTTTCTCTATTTCTATCAATATTTTAGCTTATCAAGAACCCAATTATGAAGAAACATGGGGTCCGATTTGGGTATCAATTATTATGTATGTGATATTAGGAAGTATTCCTGTTTTTATAGGTTGTTTATTAGGAGAATTTTTTTATAGAAAAATAAAAAAGAGTTATAAGTTAAAATTCGGAATCCCCTTATTTATATTGTTAGGAGTTTTCTATGGTTATTTAATCCGTACCATAATATTTGGGAAACATATTATATCTGTATCTTTTACTATTCAGGACTTTGTGGAAAGCAGCCCTATTATTTTAGCATCTTTATTATTTTATTTTATAAGACGGATTTAATTAACTTCCAATAACGAAAATTATGTGAACTAGGAGATGATATTTTGGATGTCATCGAGATTGATTTAGAAAACGAAATGACAAAAGAAATGTTTATTAGAGTAATTAAAGATATATATCCTTCAGGGTGTTATATTTACGCCCTCATCCCTGAAAACGAAAATGAATTATTAAGTTATTTACCAGAATCTTTTGTAAGAGCTACTAAGATTAAAATGAACAGCTTTCCTAAAAGTTATGGGGTTGCTGGTTATATAAATGATATAAATTATGAATTTGTTTATTATTTCTATGAGTATGAGCACCTGATCGAATATGTCTTTTCTGCTTCTGAATTAACGGCAAATTTATTTAAGGAATTAAAAAGTTGGAAAGACTTATATAGTTATTTTGAAGAGAAGCGAATCAATCATTTGTCTATGGGTCCTGATCAACAATGGTTGTTGCATTATACTTAGATAAACTTTCAACAATACTCGATTTTTCTAGATTTCTAGATAGATTGACTGCTGATAAGTGGGGTTATGTAAATTAGATTTGTATATGGGATATATTTTTGAAAACAAAATAAGAGTTAAGTAGTCTTATAATTTAATCATAACTTAGTTGATTGTAATTATCATATTGTGTTGGTTTGGAAAACTTTTTTAGTTTAAATTATAAGGAGTAAGGTGAAGATGGTTATAGAGAAAGGAAGGTAGAGTCAAAATGCTATTTAATATTCTAATTGCATTTGTGTTACCTTGGACTGTTGGAATTTTTCACCTTTACAAAAAAGAAAGAAGAATTATACCTCTAATTGGCTCATTTTGTTGTGTCGTTGCTTTTGTCGTAAATGAATTCGGCCTTTATTGTGGTTTTTGGAGAATTGCTCCTTTCCTTGATCAAAAAACTATGTCTGGCTTACCTTTTAATATAGGAATTTATCCGATTTTGGCAAGCTACTTGATATTCTTTATAAAGAAAACCAAAAGACCTTACTTGATGGTCTTTTTTATATCGCTATTTACTACTCTTTTTGAAATGACATTAGTTTTAAGTGGGAAAATCGTATATGGTAACGGATGGAATATTATTTGGACATTTTTCTCCTATATCATCCCTTATATGTGGGTTTACTGGTATTACCTCTATTTAAGAAAATTACAAGTCATTAGCTAAATTTTGAAGGCAACATAATAGAACTCGAATATTTTTGATTGCCGATAACGAAAATTATGTAAAAAAGCTAGCATGGATCTAGCTTTTTCTTTTTTTGTTCATAGATTTAAACCTCTTTATTTATAGTGTTTTGAATGTATATTTTCGTTAGTGATTTTAGATAAAATGAGTAAAGTGCAATAAAACCAATAAATTAAAGAAACTGAAAGTAAACTAATATGTAAAAGTTTACTTTCGTATTTATAATAAATAAAAAGCACTTTTTAATTTTTTTAAAGTGCTTTAATTTGATGTTGATGTGATGGAACCTCAAGTATGTAGAAATTTAAAAAAGTCCCTTAATAAGGCTAAAGGGACTTTGCTCACACAAATGATCTGCACATCAATTCATCTTTGATATACAGATCATTTGTATGATAATTTTTATAAATAATTGCGGAATAGTGAACTTACATAAATGTTTTTAAAAGTTCTTGTACAAATGGAAGTATTCCACCTACAAATTTTAAAACTGCCATTGCGATTGTCATATTATTTCCTCCTCTTTTGTTGTTGCTAAGATGTGATTTATCTTTATACTTTTATTATAGTAAGCGCTTACATTTATATCAATAAATTTTTATATGTAATATTGCATATTATAGGGAATGAATTGGGCATATGGTGTTACTCCTACTATTGACAGTAAACTAATATTCAAAAATTCACTTTCAAGAGCTCACTACATATTAATTATTTAATATTTAAATTAACCACATTAAGGATAGTGTAATATAGTTAGTAGGAGATGGTTTTATGTTAAAAATAGAACAAAACAAAGTGAGTTTAATTTCAGGAATTAGCTTATTAATATTGTTTTTGACTAACTCTTTTATAAAAAGTGATTTTTGGGTGATTTGTATAGATGCAATTTTAGCTTTGGTTAACTTAGTTTTATTTATTATTTCTAGAGATATATAAAAAACTAAGTTACGTAGAAAAATGGAGAAGTTAGATGAAGTAAAATGATTTTGGCTTTTTTATAAATATTGCTCTTATATTTGTAGGGATATGTATTTTTAGATTGGAATGTAGGTGAAAAAGAAAAGGGCAGAATCTGAATCCAGATTCTGCCCCTTTTCTTTAGTTGGCTATTACAGTTAAGATGGTTTATTTTCGACAAACATTGTTTTTACTTTATTAGACTACCAAATGATAGTAAGTGTATACAAGATTTCATGCAAGATTGCATGAATAAAGAAATATAGTATCGGAAAAATAATTCAAATCAAGTTTACAGTGAATGAAGAAGATAATGTTTAGTATATCAAATGAATTGAGGGAGAAGTGGTTACGGGTGCTGGTCAATCAAAACGGGCCTAGCGAAGCGAAGGGAGTATTTGACTTGACCATCTGGACTAGACCCAAACCCTCTTGGCATGGAACAAACTATTGTTTGTTCCTGCCGACCGGCGAGGTAGCCCCTCAAGGAGTTGAGGGGCTGGGGAGTTCGAATGTTGTGTTTTTGCAAGAGATGGAAAGCTTTAACAAGGTGTTTCATGTTATTATAAAGAAAGACGTATAAATGAGAAAAACCGCCCATGCTTTGGACGGCAGGCGGTTTTTCTTAATAAGGTTGGAATCAACCAATATATATTCTATATACATTCTAACATATAAAAGTTGATTTCTTCCACTAAGGGAGAGAATTATTTTATGACAAAAGTTGTAGATTTTGGACAAGCTGAAAAAAAAGCGAAAATAAGAGATAGTAAGATTGATAGTATTTATGATCAGTTGCAAGCTGGTGGTTACTCAGAAGAAGAGAAAGCAATGCTTTTGCAGTTGTTAAGTAAGACGACTGGTGGGGAAGAATATTTCATAGGTAAAAAGAAAAAGCCTACAGATCGGGTGAGATTTGTGCAAATTATAATGGATAATGTAGATTATTTGATTGAAATAGGTTATTTAAGTAGTAAGGAAGAAGCCTTTTTATTTAAATTAACTTCATCTGTAGAGTTTAAAACTAATGTTCTTGTAGAACGTGAGACAAATAATCCAGCATCACCTACATATTTAGCTGAAAAGTTTAAAATGACTCGTCAAAGTATTTCTAGTGTCATGAATGGTTTATTAAAAAAGGGAGTATTAGCAGTTGCACAATCAGGTGTTACAACTGAAGATGGACGAGTTTGTACTAGTCGTACATGGTTTGTAAATCCAAATGTTATGTGTTGTTCTCCTAAAGATGGAATAGATAAAGCAACTCAACACATTTTTAGAGATTCATTAAGAAATTTTAAAGTTGAAGATCAAGGAAAGAAAAAACATAAACTACCTATTTATTTATTTTAAAAGAACGCAAAAAAACTTGCGTTCTTTTTTTTTTTGTTATTTACCTTTTTTTAGGTGTCACTTTTTTTTGACACCGGTGTCAAAAAAAAGTGACACTCCATCTTCTATAAACCCTTGATACTACTGACTTTCTTCACTTTGCTCTTCTCACTCTTATATATATAGCTAAAAGTTCCGCAAGGAACGGGTCGTATTTTCTTTCGCTTTGCTACAAAAAATCTCCACCCTTTTCGCTTTGCTACATCCTTGCAAAACTTTTTTCGGCTCGAGTTTGGATATCACCAAGCCGATACATCCAAAAGCAACTATTTGGGATCATCGGCTTGAATTGCTATTATACGAGCCGAACCGCTAGCGCCTTCGCTTAATAATTTCACTTACCAGATTGGTAGATACGTAATACGTGGGGGCTCGTCCCCACACGACGAACCAGCCTCAACCCCAAAAGCAAAGGAAAACCTTCTTTTAAACCTGTTCATTTTGCTTTTTAAGCGTTTATTTTTGTTTTTACGACAAATAGTATTGTTTTAGATTTATATCTTTTAAAAAGGATTCTGAAGCGTTTAAATAGCATTTTGTATTTTGTTGTTATTTGATTCTAGATTGAGGATTTATATTTATTTAATGCCAATTGTTTTCTTTTAGTATTTTAAAGTAATGTTTGATTGCAATTTATTAAAAATATCATGTCGTTAGTGAGTACTCATATGGAGACATCAAAGGGACTTTGTGTACTCACTGAGTCTACATCTAGGGACACAAGGGGGACATTTGGAGGGTTTTGTGTCGTCAGTGAGTGGACATCCTGGGAATTTTCGTGTACCCACGTTTAAGCTAGGCTCTGCCTAGTCCCAACCCCTAGTTGGGCCCAAAAACCCCTTATGCTCTTCTCTCTTTTTTGATTCTGAATTTCCAATTTTATAAAATGACTTATTTTTTAACTGGATTTTATTATGTTAAAAAAACAAGAATGTAATTTTAATTGTGGTTTGTTGCAAGGTTATTAGAAAATTTTTGTGGCGCGGCTATGATCTTCGCTGTGTGGATTAAATAATCATATGTTAAAAAAGAAATGAAGTACGGATGGGGATAGGGGTGAAATTCTTTATTTTTATATGACAGAAGGATATAAACCTTAGTAAAATGAATTAGTAAAAACCTAGGTTTTATACCTAGGTATCAAGGTTGATTTTTTTGAAAATAACCCTTGATATTCAAAAAACTTAGGTTTTTATCTAGGTTTTAAAGGTGGGTAAAAAGATGGATAAAAGTGAAAACCTAGGTAAAGAAAAACCAGGTTATATAGCAATGACCGTTAAAGAAGTTGCACTGTGTGTAGATGAATCGCCAAATGTTATAAGAAATTGGATGAAAGAATTAAGGACGTATATTCCTTTGGAGAAAAATGAGTCGGGTTACAATGTTTTTAATGAAAAAGCTCTTGAGCAAATGAAGATGGTTAAACAATTACATAGAGAACAGAATTATTCAATAAAACAAATTGAACACTATTTTGCTACAGATGGAGAAAGTATAAAGCCTGTACCTAGTAAAGAAGTTGGAGAAATTTTAGCTGAGGAATTAAAAGCATTAAAAAATGAAGTTAGTAGACTTAGAGAATATAGTGAGAAACAAGAGGAATTTAATAAATTGCTAATTGAGCAATTACGAAAACAACAAGATTATATTGACAATAAGTTAGAGAAACGTGATCAGAAGTTACTTGAAACAATTAGAGAAGTACAAGAAACAAAATTATTAACGGCATCTACAGAACCAAAAGGTTTTTTCGCGAGATTATTTGGAAAATGATTTTTTGAGATCTGGTAAAGAATTTATTGTTAAGGATTTAAGGAGATAATTAGTATGAATAATAATGTTCCCAAGGTATTTCAATGGCTTCCTAAAAAATGGGGGAAAAGAACAATTTCAGAACAGTTTTTCCAATCAAGATTTGATGCTGAAGGTAAAGGGATTTGGATTATTTATTATGCTGTAGATTTATATGTTGTAACTATCCCATTACAAGTAAAAAAATATAATACACTTTAATATTCTGTTTTTTATTAAGAAGTTCTAAAATACGGTAAGTGAAATTATAGGTATAATTTCATGTGAATATTAAAGTTAAAAAGCTAATTTCCATAGAAAATTAGCTTTTTATTTATTGCTAGCAATAAATAAAAAATGTATTTAAAAGGAATTGTGGTTGCCGTGCGTGTGGAATCGCTGAGTCCTGGCGTTTATGCCGCGAAAGTTCCTTGACGATGAGGGGAACCCTCATGCAAACTCGCCAGGGGTGGCCCCAGAAGGGCGGTTTTTGCCCGCTGGGGTTAGCTTTGGGAGTTTGAGGGTTCGGAGGCTCGTGGTCAAGGGAACCGTGGAATAAAAAGCGAGGACGGACCCCAGGACAGGGCAAAAACCAATGTCTTCGCCAAGATTCGTGGTTCTACTGTTAGAAAAAGGCGAATAAGAATATAGCATACATACAATAAGGGAATGCAGTATAGATCAGTCTACAAGCATTCCCTTGCTATAAAGATGTTAAAGGAGCCTTAACTCTATCTTCCCCACCAGCAGTTAACTGATGTTTATTATTACGTTCTCCCATCTCTAACGTTAATTCTCCAGAAGCTCTCTCAGTTTGTTCTGGTTTATCCGTTTGATATAAATATCCATTTGTTTCATATTTCACATTAGATTTCAATTTAAATT